>NZ_JARADB010000002.1:0-1237047 GCF_028765165.1 Paenibacillus sp. MAHUQ-63
AGACGACGAGGTTGATAGGTTCGAGGTGGAAGTGCAGCAATGCATGCAGCTGACGAATACTAATCGGTCGAGGGCTTATCCTAAGCTAACCCAAGAAAGTGAAGAAAAGCTTCGTAGCTTATTCCGATTACTTTCTCGGGGCCCAAAGAACATACCTAAGTGTTCAACTTTACATAAGTTTCGTATCTAGTTTTCAGGGTGCAAGACATCCTGATGAATAACCGATGTTTCCTGGCAGAAGCATCACGTTTGGTGATGATGGCGGAGGGGACCCACGCGTTCCCATCTCGAACACGACCGTTAAGCCCTCCAGCGTCGATGGTACTTGAACCGCAGGGTTCTGGGAGAGTAGAACGTTGCCAAGCAGACTAAGCCTTACAAGGAGAAATTCTTGTAAGGCTTTTTCAATTCAAAGCCCGAGGGAACTTCCCTCGGGCTTTCTCTATCTACTAAGCATTCAGATCATATAACCCTGGGCTATGTTCATTTGGAAGCTCCGGCAATGTCGGGAACGATCATGTTAATTAACATGTTAGCGTTCCTCGTTCTGCCAAACCTATGCAAGAATAGCACTGCAACTTGAAGCCCCTCTCGAGATTAAAAACGATCAAAGTGATGAACAATAAATTTGCAAAAAGCTTTTTAATTTCATCTATCAGAGGGAGGGGAATCATTTGTCCAGGTGCTGCTATTACTGCAATACGAATGCCGACATAGCCCACAGTATAACGATTTATCAAAAAGATGGGATAGAGGATAAAATAGAAGTTTTATGTCGTTCTTGTTACTCAGAATGGCTTCTTTCATTAAAGGGTTAGATTACTAAGTAAATATCTATTTAAAGCGCTATTGCCTTTGCAATAGCGTTTTTTCGTTTACATATTCGTTAATCCGAAGGGAATATTATCATTTTAGCAGCACTATAACGTTTGGCTTCAATCTAGAGGAGGATTCAACATGTCTGATAAGGACTTTTCTACTGTACGTAAAGAGTTAACCGTTGGCTCGAAAACTTACAAATACTATAGCCTTCCTGATTTCGAAAGCCAAGGGTACGGAGCCGTCAGCAAGCTTCCTTTTTCTATCCGGGTTTTACTAGAAGCTGCTATCCGTCAATTTGACGGTCGTTCCATTACGAGTGAACATGTTAAACAAATTGCTCGCTGGGCTGACCAACGCGATGTCAACAAAGAGATTCCTTTCATCCCGGCACGGATCGTCCTACAAGATTTCACAGGTGTGCCGGTCGTTGTTGACTTGGCAGCGATGCGGGCGACGATGGCCCGTGTTGGCGGTGATCCTAAACGGATCAATCCCCTGGTCCCTGTAGATTTAGTCATTGACCACTCTATTATGGTGGATGCTTCCGGGACACCGGAGGCACTCGAGTACAACATTAATTTAGAATTCGAAAGAAATGAAGAACGCTACCGTTTCTTGCGTTGGGCCCAAACGGCCTTCGAGAATTTCCGGGCGATTCCGCCTTCGACAGGCATTGTTCACCAAGTCAACTTGGAGTATCTGGCATCCGTTGCAGCCACGAAGACGATCGGCGGTGAAACGGTCGTTTACCCGGATTCTCTTGTCGGCACAGACTCGCATACGACAATGATCAACGGTTTAGGTGTTGTAGGCTGGGGAGTTGGGGGGATCGAGGCTGAAGCTGGCATGCTTGGACAACCTCTTTATTTTGTAGCTCCGGATGTCATTGGCTTTCGGATCACCGGCCATCTGGCAGAAGGGGCTACGGCAACCGACCTTGCGCTGACGGTTACGCAAATTTTGCGTAAGAAAGGGGTTGTCGGTAAATTTATTGAGTTCTTTGGCCCCGGCTTAAGCAATATCTCATTAGCCGACCGTGCAACTGTAGCGAATATGGCACCGGAGTATGGGGCTACCATTGGTTTCTTCCCTGTAGATGTCGAAACATTGAATTATTTGAAGGGTACCGGCCGTGATGCTGACCAAGTCGAGCTTGTAGAAGCCTATTACAAAGCACAAGGTTTGTTCCGGACAGATAGTACGCCTGATCCTGTCTTCACCGATATTATTGAGCTTGATCTCGGCTCCGTTGTACCAAGTCTGGCAGGTCCTAAACGTCCGCAAGACCGCGTAGAGCTTACGAAATTGAAGGAATCCTTCAATTCCATCATTCGTTTGCCGATCGATCAAGGCGGATATGGTCTAAGCGACGAGGAAATCAACGAAGAGGTGGATATTGTATACCCTAACGGTGAAACCGTAAGAATGGGGACCGGCGCGGTAGTCATCGCTGCGATTACTTCTTGCACGAATACGTCCAATCCAAGTGTGATGATGGGGGCGGGACTTGTGGCGAAGAAAGCCGTTGCCCGTGGTCTCAGAAAGCCCTTATATGTGAAAAGCTCATTAACGCCGGGTTCCTTGGTTGTTACGGAGTATCTATCCAGAGCCGGTTTACTTGAGCCGCTAGAAGCACTAGGGTTTCATGTTGTTGGCTACGGCTGTGCAACTTGCATTGGAAACTCCGGTCCGCTTACGGAAGAGGTCAGTAAAGCCATCGCCAATAAAAATATGACCGTATCCGCTGTTATCTCCGGAAACCGTAACTTCGAAGGCCGCGTTCATGCCCAAGTCAAAGCTAACTACCTTGGTTCGCCTCCGCTGGTAGTGGCCTACGCGCTTGCAGGTACAGTTAATATCGATTTGGCCACCGACCCAATTGGTTACGATCATCATAATCAGCCGGTCTATCTCAAAGATATTTGGCCGACCAATCAAGAGATCCAAGAAGCACTTGACATGGCTATGGATGCAGAAACATTCCGTGATAAATACAGCAATGTATTTCGTGCTAATGAGCGCTTCAACCAAATCGCAATACCAGAAGGTAACTTATACGAATTTGACGAGAATTCCACCTATATTCAAGAGCCGCCGTTCTTCATGGACCTCAGTACGGTTCCCTCTGATATTGCGGACATTCAAGGCGCGAGAACACTGGCGCTATTAGAGGATTCGATTACGACGGATCATATTTCCCCCGCTGGCAACATCAAAGGGGATAGCCCTGCAGGTCAGTATCTTGTGCAACATGGTGTAAAAAGGCACGACTTCAACTCCTATGGTTCGAGGCGTGGTAATCACGAAGTCATGATGCGCGGGACTTTTGCAAATATTCGCATCAGGAACCAACTGGCGCCGGGAACCGAGGGAGGCGTAACCACTTACCTTCCGACGGGGGAAATCGAGTCCATTTATGATGCATCCGTGAAATATCAGGAGAATGGCCAGAACCTCATTATTCTTGCAGGCAAAGAGTACGGAACTGGAAGCTCGCGAGACTGGGCGGCAAAAGGTACATTCCTGCTAGGCGTGAAGGCAGTTATCGCGGAAAGCTTCGAACGAATCCATAGGAGCAACCTTGTGGGTATGGGCGTTCTACCGCTTCAATTCCTGGAGGGGACAAGCTGGAAAGCATTCGGTCTGACGGGCCGTGAAACATTTGATATAACAGGCTTGAGCAATGAGATCCTACCAGGTTCTACGGCCAATGTGACGGTAACCCGCGAGGATGGTACAACGTTTAATTTTAGCGTACTCGTGCGTTTGGATAGCCTGGTCGATGTAGATTACTACCGGAATGGCGGTATTCTGCAAACTGTTCTGCGCCAGATGATCGCGGAGACAAACAGTGAGAGCGTGACTATATAAACATATGGAGGAGCGTGGAACAATTTGGTCAAACTCCAACGAGTTATTACAGTTCTTAGTATTTTATCGATGTTGATATCCTTTACGGGTTGTAATACTTCCACAAGTAACAGTGAGAAAAATAAGAATAAGGAAGATCAGGCAGAAGAACGAAAAGATAAACAAGAAGCAAAAAAGACCGATGAGGAAGATAAAAAAGCAACCGGTGATACGGAGGCGGATAAAAATAAAGGAAAGAAGGATAAATAGCCTTTTGGAGGCTTGCCGCTGGATGTCCAGTGGCAAGCTTTTTTCATTGGACAAATGTTCCATACATCGGCACGTGCTCAGGACCGCTGGGCTGAACGAGGAAATGCACGTACAGAGTAAAGTGCTAAAAGTTGGATATAATAACTCGTAGCCTGAGCACGAAGGACGTGAACGTGAGTGAACTGGTCTAAGAAATCGAACCTTCTCGGAGAACAAAAAGAGCGAATCAGTAGCGATATTCCGAGTCAAAATATTGGAAAGAGCATGATTGAGAATGAGCAAATCTTGAAACATATCTTTCAAAATTGTTCAGATATTCAATTTCATGAAATGGTCATTCAAGGTTCGACTAAATTGCTGTTCATTTACGTTGACGGAATGATCAATGCAGACCTCATTATGACTAATGTGCTTCGGCCTTTAATGTACGATGGGCTGCCTCAAGGACTTGGGACATTGGAATCTATCTCGCAAATCTGCGAAAAGAATCTTATTTCTATTTTACAAACCAAGAAAGTCTCTGACATCGGGGATATTACCGAACACATTCTAAAGGGGAACATCGCAATATTGGCAGATGGCGATGACGTCGCCCTTCTTGGGGATGTCTCCAAATTCGAAACTCGAAGCGTTCAAGAGTCTTCCGGCGAGATTACGCTTCGAGGTTCCAGAGAAAGCTTTACGGAACACCTTCGAACGAATACGTCTTTGCTGCGCAGGATACTGGCAACCCCTAAGTTGAAAATGGAATCTTTACAGCTCGGTACCTTAACAAAGACCGAAATCGTTGTGGTTTACCTGGAAGGCATCGTTTCTATGTCCGTATTAAATGAAGTCCGCTACCGTCTAAGTCAAATCCAAATCGATGGCATACTGGAATCCGGGTATATCGAGGAATCTATTGAAGAGACTCATTATTCACCTTTTTCTCAATTAGGGAACACGGAGCGTCCGGATGTGGTTGCAGCCGGATTGCTGGAGGGGAAATTAGCGATCATCACCGATGGGTCTCCTTTTGCACTTGTAGCCCCAATTACATTTTGGGGCGGATTACAGGCGCCTGACGATTATTATGAACGATTTCTGTTCGTAAACTTTAGTCGTTGGATTCGTTATATCTTTATTTTCTTTTCGGTCGTTTCCCCCTCTATCTATATTGCGTTAACCAATTTCCATCCGGAGATGGTTCCTCCCAAACTGATGATTACAATTGCCGCACTGCGAGAAATGTCTCCCTTCCCATCTGTGATTGAAGTGTTTTTGATGGAGCTGATGTTTGAAGGGCTGCGGGAAGCCGGCATCCGGTTGCCGCAACAGATCGGCCCCCTTGTGACCGTAGCTGGAGCCTTGGTCATCGGTGAAGCGGCTGTGCGTGCCGGTATCATTTCAGCGCCTATTGTTATTGTCGTATCGGCTGCGGGAATCGCATCGTTCGTCATTCCGCGATATCGAGCTGGTTTTCCCTTGCGGATTTTAAGATTCCCTTTATTGATACTATCCGGAGCTTTTGGCTTATTAGGGTTAGCCATCGGCATTATTGCGATTATTACGCATCTGATTCACTTAAGTCCATTCGGGACTCCCTATCTTGAACCTGTCACACCGCTTATCCCTCGCCGGCTTAAGGATGTGTTGATGCGGCAGCCGCACAAACTTTCTATACAGAATAAGCCTGATAATGGGGCTGATCATCCATGAAGAGAGCAGGAAAGCTTGGTTTCGTATTGCTTCTGATGATAGCGATCTTAACGGGGTGTTGGGACCAGCGGGAACCGAACCAGCTCGCTTTTATTAACGGCGCGGCAATGGATCTTACCAAAGACGGTAAATTTGAAATTAGCTCTTTATTGGCGATTCCAGCAGTGATTGGCGGCGGTTTAAACGGTGGCGGCGATGGAGGAAACAAAAAAAGCTTCCATGTCGTGTCCGCTACTGGAAAGGATTTCATGGATGCCGGTCAAAACCTGCAAACACAGCTCTCCCGACAGTTATTTTACGGTCATCGCCAGACGATACTCGTCGGTCAACGGATGGCGGAATATGGGATAGCCAGCTTTATCGACATGGTTATTCGTAATCCGCAATCGGAGATGCGCTCAACGATTTATGTAGTTAAAGATGGGGATGCCAAAGACCTCCTTTCCATGGAGCCTATTTTTGACCCGTACACATCAACGGAACTCGTGAGTCAACAAGATACTTTACAAATAAACCCCTACTATTACCGTAATTTTTTGTCGGAATCTTTGAGCCAGGGGACCTATCCCCTCTTGCCTGCGGTCAGCATGACGCCCTTGAAGAAGTACGTGTATACCGGATCTGCTATTCTAAACAAAGACAATGGTCTCAAATTAGCAGGCTTCTTGAATACTAGAGAATCTTTCTATGCCAATTGGATAACAGGCAAACAGAAGGGGTTTATCATCACATCTTATATCACGCAGGGGAACGGAAACATCAGCCTAAATATGCAAAAATTAGATCGGCGCATACGAGTGAATCTCGTCAATGATCAAATACAAATCGAGGTACGACTGGTAGGCAAAGGGTCCATTGTAGAAAACAATGCGACCTTGGATCCGACCGCGCGAAAAGATCTGCAAATCATACAGGATGAATTCAATCTCACGACTCAAAATTCTGTACAGCAGCTCATAGATAAAGTGCAGAAGGAGTACAAAACGGATATTTTCGGGTTTGGCGAAGTGGTTCATCGAAAATACCCAAAACAATGGAAAAACCTTGAGAAGGATTGGAGCCATACCTTTTCTCAACTTCAAGTCTCCGTCAAAGTAGACATTCATTGCAAAGAACCGGGCCAAACGACTTCATCTATCATGAGCAGGCCTTGATTTGCGTAAGCCTGTATTTCATCTTAGAGGAGTGAAGGGATTCATGAAGTTATCGGGAAATCAGCTATTCTGGATTATTGTAACGACAGAAGTCATTGCGATGATCGGGTTAAGAATTTCACCTGCGATCATTATAGCCAAACAAGATGCGTGGTTATCCATGTTGATGGCGGGTGGCATAGGGATAGCCTTAAGCTTACCTGTTATTCATTTGAGCATGCTCCACCCTAATCAAACATTGACCTTATTTAGTCAATCCCTTCTAGGGAAATGGTTCGGAAGAATACTGGTTATTCCGTTTCTCATTGTGTGGTATATCCTATCCGCTGCTTTATTGCGTTCCTTTGCGGACTTCTTACACCTTGTTCTTGTTGATCGTACACCTCTTTGGATGATTATGATTCTCTTGGTTGGTGTAACGATCTATATGACTTATTCAGCGGGAATTACAGGGATCGGCCGATTCTGCGAGCTAATGGGTCCGGTTATTATGTTAACGCTGTTGATCAGTATCATTTTGAATGTGGGCAACGTGGATTTGCGTTATTTACAGCCTGTTTATTTTGATTCCGGGTGGTTGAACATCGTAAAAGGATCACTGGCCCCCTCCATTTGGTTCGCAGGTCCGTTCACCTTCTTGGTCATCATCTCGTTTATGCAGCAACCGCAAAAAGCTCTTTCCCGGTCGATTTGGGGGATCTGTACGACCGTTTTAATAGTCTCGATTTCCACACTTATGGTCATATTGGTTTTTGGCCCTAATTTATCAGCCAAAATAAGATTTCCTTACTTCATGTTTGTAAGAACCATTGACATATTAAATTTCATTCAAAACGTCGATATCTTCATTATGTTTATCTGGATTTTCGGAGTGTTCGCCCAATTATCACTCTATTTCTTTATCGCTAGCTATGAAACGGCGCAATGGCTCAAAATGAAAGAGTGGCGGAAAATGATCTGGATCGGGGCGCCGATTATTTTTATTATGGCTATTCTGATTCCGGATGAGACGGCTTTCACACAATATGACAAATTTTGGACCTCCGTCATATTCCCTGTTTGTGGTATCACCATCCCCCTATTCTTATGGATTATCGCTATGATCAGGAAAAAATCCTTGAATACGGAGATCAAATGATTTATAAGATGAAGGTCATAATGGTAACGGCGAACGGATGGATTAAGGACGCAAGGGGTCCTCTTCCATCCGTTCCGTCTCTTCCGGGGCGAGCACGAGACCTGCTCCAAGAAAATTATGAAAACGCTAACATTAAGAACAATTGAAGACTATAAATCACAATTCAAACTCCTGTTTTAGGCGCGGGCACAGGTCTATAATACGAATTGTAAGCGGAACCAAAACAAAATGAGAGGGGTAGCAATGTGATGAAAAAATTCGTATCCGTAGCATTGGTCACAACCATGTCCTTATCGATTCTGGCTGCATGCGGAAGTGAAGGAGGAAGCGGCGCCGCTTCCGAGACTAAAAAGCCTGCGGCAACGGCTGCGGCCCAAGCGAGCGCCAATCCGAGCGATAACGTGAAAGGGAAGGTGACCTTCTTAACGAACCGGACCGATATGATCGATAAGGAGTATAAGGACTACGCCAAACGTTTTAAAGAAAAATATCCGAACGCCGACATTGAATTCGAAGCGATTCGGGATTATGACAAGAACGTAAAAGTGCGAATCTCTACCGGCGATTACCCGGATATCGTATTGATTCCGACGATCCCGAATGCCGATTTACCGAAATATTTCGCACCTTTGGACGATATGGGACTGAACGATAAAATCTACTTCAAAGATTTCAAAGCGACCGGCGGCAAGCTCTACGGTATTGCTCAAGGTACCAATACCTCTGGTATCGTCTACAACAAGAAAGCTTTTGCGGAAGCGGGCATAACGGCCGTACCGAAAACACTGGACGAGTTCTATGCGGCCAGCGAGAAGTTGAAAGCAAAGGGCATGGTGCCGCTAGCCTCCAATTTCAAGGATAAGTGGCCTCTCAGCTCATGGGTGTGGGATTTGCCAACTTTGATCGCAGGCAATGCGGCCCTTGGCAACGATCGTGTGAAAAGCGACACGCCATATACGTTGGACGGCCCGTACGGCAAGTCGATGGGCATCTTAAAAACGATGCAGCAGAAGGGCTATTTGGAGCCGGACATTAACTCCACCAATTGGGAACAATCCAAGAAAGACGTCGCATCCGGCAAATTCGCGATGTACTACCTCGGGAACTGGGTTATTAACCAAGTCATTGAAAATGGCGCTAAATCGGAAGATATCGGCTTCTTCCCCATGCCTTTCGATAATTCCGGCAAAATGATGGCACCGCTTTCGCCAGACTGGTTCTACGGCGTCAATAAGAACAGCAAAAACCTTGAAACCGCAAAAGCATTCTTGAAGTGGCTTATTGTTGATTCCGGATATGACAATTTCGCAGGCTTCATTCCCGTACTTAAGGATAAACAGCCGGAGTTGAAACAATTGGTTGAATTCAAGAGCTACAACCCAACATTCCTCGAAGGTGTAGCGGACAGCGATCAAGCGGTAGCGACTCAAAATAAAGCGCAAATCGAGCCGCAAGCCATCGTTCAGGATTTCGTTCTGGGTGACAGCAAAGCCATATTCGATAAATATAACAAGCAGTGGGCAGACGCCAAAAAAGCGCTTGGATATTAATACCGAATCCATCAAATATAGAAAAAGAAGAGGCTGATAAGGAGCAAAATGGATTACCGCATGGGTCATCCATTTTGCTTCCAACCAGCCGCTCGGAGAAGGAAGTGAGCTCTCAATGTTCAGTACGTTGTCGTACAAAACCCAGAAGTGGATCCTCATTATCGGTTTTTTGCTCGTCCCGATGACTCTGCTGTGCACGTTTACGTTTTATCCGGCTGTCAAACTGTTCTACTTGAGCTTTACCAACTGGGATGGGATCAGTCCGGATAAAAGCCTGATCGGTTGGGATAACTATGTGGAAGTATTCAACAATCCCAAGATTTTCGGCGTTTTTCTGAATCAAATTCCTTACTTTTTGGTGGGCGTCATTCAGAACATCGCCGCGCTTATTTTTGCCGTGATCCTAAACGGCAAATTGAAAGGGCGCAACTTTTTCAGGGTGATGATGTTTCTGCCGTTCATCATGAACGGCGTTGCCGTCGCCTTTATGTTTCAATTTGTTTTTGACACGACCAATGGGTCTCTGAATGCGCTGCTGGATGTGTTGGGTCTCGACATGCTGCAGACGAGTTGGCTCGGCAACAAGGACATCGTCAACTATTCTCTGGCGTCCGTGGGATTCTGGAGATTTATGGGATATAACATGGTTATATATATCGGTGCGCTGCAGGCGATTCCGGGAGATATTTACGAAGCCGCCACGATAGACGGCGCCAACGGATACCGGCAATTCTGGCATCTGACGCTGCCTAATCTGACGAAAATCATTGAGCTCAATATGTTTTTAACGATCAGCGGGGCTTTGTCCGTATTCGATCTGCCATTCGTGTTGACCGGAGGCGGGCCGGCCGGAGCATCCACGACCTTTGTCTTCAAAACGGTGGAGACGGCGTTCCAGTTTAACAACTACGGTTTGGCTTCTGCGATGAGTGTCATCCTGCTGCTGATTACCGTCGTGGTGCTGGGGATCCAAAGCAAAGTTATCAATCGAAAGGGGGAATAGGGCTTGAAAAAACAGCCTTGGCAAAGCGGAATTCAATATCTCGTCCTAGTACTGGCGACCTTCGTCGTTGTGTTCCCGCCCTATGTGGTGCTGGTAAACGCGTTTAAAGATAAATCGGAATTCGGCACCGGCAGTCCCTTTGCCTTGCCCAAAAGTTTTACGAACCTTGATAATTTCAAGGTTGTATTTGAACGGGCGCATATGGACGAGGCATTGCTTAATACATTCATCATTATCGCAGCATCCCTGATCGGCAATGTCGTTCTCGGAACGATGGTAGCCTATGTGATTGGGCGCTTTCATTTTAGAGGCAAGAAGATGATCCTTGGTTCCTTTCTCGTCGCCACCATCATTCCTACCATTACGACTCAGGTGGCCGTGTTTTCTATTATCCAAAGTCTCCATTTGTTTAACACGTTATCGGCGCCGATCATCCTGTACATTGGAGCGGATGTCGTGCAAATCTACATTTACTTGCAATTTATCAAAAACATCCCCTATGAGTTGGACGAAAGCGCCATGATGGACGGTGCTTCGTTGTTCCGAATCTACTGGAACATCATGTTCCCGCTGCTCACTCCGGCTACGGCGACGCTCATTATTTTGAAGACGATCAACATTTATAATGATTTGTATATTCCATATTTATACATGCCGAAAGCCAAATTAGGAGTCGTATCGACCTCCATCATGCGTTTTGCCGGTATCAACCAAGCGGAGTGGAATTATATTTGCGCGGCCATTCTAATCATTATGATTCCGACTGTTCTTATGTATTTGTTGCTGCAAAAGTATATTTTCTCCGGGGTTACGAGCGGAGCCGTCAAGTCCTAATAGCTTCTCCATTAACTTGTAAGCCGGCATTATGATAAAATGGGGTGAAACGGCGATGAACGGAGAGTGAGCCTATGAAAATCATGATCGTTGATGACGAAGAATTAATTCGCTTGGGGATCGCCAAGATTTTAAATAAATCCGAATTATCCGTTCAAATTGCGGGGTTATTCGCGAACGGCTATGAAGCCTACATGGAGATCAGCCGGCTTCAGCCCGGCGACCTGGACGTCCTGATCACGGATATCAAAATGCCGATCATGGACGGTTTACGGCTGATCGAGAAAGCCAAAGAGCGCTTGCCCGAATTGTCCGTTATCGTCATCAGCGGGTTCAATGAGTTTGAATATGCCCGTCAAGCTATGCGGTTCGGAGTTACGGATTATTTCCTGAAGCCGCTCGATAAATATGATCTGTTCCAGGTATTGACCCAAATAAGCCGTAAGTTGGACAACGACGGAATTGCTGAGGGGGAGGGCATCCCCAAGAAAGAAGGAGAGCCGGAGCATTATGTCATCGAGAGAATCAAACAGATGCTGGATAAGGAATTCGATAAAACGTTTGATTTGGACAAGATCGCAGAGCGGGTAGAATTAAGTCCAAGCTATGTAAGCAAATTATTCCGTCAGGAAACGGGCTTGACCATCACGGATTATTTGATTTCGGTACGCTTGAACAAGGCGAAGCAGTTTTTGATCGATTACCCCCAATTGAAAAATTACGAAATCTCATCGATGCTCGGATATTCCGATCCGGTTTACTTCAATAAACTTTTTAAGAAAATGGTCGGCTTGACTCCGAAGGAATATAAGGAAAAGCACACGTAAGCGAGGATAAGTTACAAGATGAACCCGGGCGTCCTGTGCCCGGATTTTTTGTTTCCGCCACTAACAATTGTTGCGCATTGTAAGCGTTTATCATATCGCCTATAATCGGTTCAATAGGAAACGGAAAGGGGATCAATAATGAAACGGAAATGGCTGCGTGCAATCACTCCGCTAACGGCTGCGGCATTGCTATTATCCGGTTGTACGGGTACGGATACTTCGTCCCAACAGATGCCGGGTGGAAGCAGAACGAACGCCTCAAACACAGAAATGAGCGGTACCCTAACCGTCGTTACGAATCGTACGGATATGATCGATCGGACATATAAGGAATACGCGCGGCGGTTCCAAGAGAAATATCCGGCCATTCATATTCAATTCGAAGCCTTGCGCGACTATGATAAGAACATTAAAATTCGGCTCGCTTCTGGAGAAACCCCGGATGTTCTGCTGATCCCTTCCATCCCGAATTCGGATTTGGGCAAATTTTTCGCTCCGTTATCGGATGTGGAGCTGCAGGGAGACATTTATTTTCAAGATTTTAAAGACTATCAAGGTGTCACTTACGGCATCCCGTCCGGTGTAGCGGTAAGCGGCGTTATCTACAATAAAAAAGCATTCGAACAAGCGGGTATCGGCGAGGTGCCCAGAACGCTGGATGCCTTTTACGCCGTATGTGCCAAGTTAAAGCAAAGCGGAATCGTGCCGTTCGCATCCAACTTTAAAGACCGCTGGCCGCTGCAGTTCTGGTCGACCGATGTTCCTATGCTGCTGACAGGGAAGGCCGGGACGAAGAATGAATTGGCCGATACAGCGGCACCCTTCCAACCGGGCAATCCCTACGATACCTCCATGTCCATTATTAAAACCTTGTATGAGCAAGGGTTCCTGGAGCCGAATTTGAACGATACGAACTGGGAAGGGTCCAAAAGGGAATTGGCTGCAGGGAAAATCGGCATGATGCTGACGGGTAACTGGGCCATCAAGCAAATGATTGAAAACGGCGCGAAGCCGGAGGATATCGGCTTCTTCCCTTTCCCTGCGGATAATTCGGGCAAGCTCAAAGCGACGCGGTATCCGGACCGTTATTATGCGGTAGGCAAGAACAGCAAGCACCAAGCTGCGGCTAAAGCATTTATGAAATGGATGGTGGAAGAGTCCGGTTATGAGAATTATTCCGGATTCATTCCCGTGTTAAAGAATAGAAAGCCGGAATTGCCGCAATTGTTGGAGATGGACGCCTATCAGCCGGAATATGTGGAAGTTATTAAGGATACGGACCGACTCAGTCAAATCCTGAATAAGGCGCAGTTGGAAATGCCCGCGCTTGTGCAGGAATATATGCTCGGCACCCCTGCAGAGGTGCTCGAGAAATACAATCAGCAATGGGCTGGGGCCCGGCAATCGTTGAACATAAGCCCGTAGGCGGTGGGGGGAACCTGTTTTGGCTTACTTGAAATCTAGCAGCTTGAAGGTCTGGCACTCCTTTGCCAACAGCAGCATGAAGAAAAAATTGATTATTATTTTCGTTTTCCTGATTACATTGCCGCTCATGCTAACCAGCTACATTTCATTCCAGTATTACTCGAAGTCCATGCAAGAGAATACGCAGACTTACGTGCTGGGGACGACGTCCGAGCTGCTCGATAAGCTGGATGATTATATTTTGGACATCAAACGCATATCCGCGCTCCCCTTGTTTATGACGGACATGCAGGTGAAGCTGACGCAACCGGGACAAAGCATTGACAAGATGCGCAGTGTGGAGCATAACGTCCTTAGCATTAACAATATTAAGCAGGATACGACCTCCGTATATATAATCGATAATTACGATGAGCTGTACTATAACCTCAAGACGGACGGGGTGCGCCAAGATATCCGGGATAAAATTCCATATTGGAGACAATTGGCGAAGGAAGCCGACGGGCTCCCTGTCTTGCTGTCTACGCAAGAGGTTGCCTATTCATCCGGCAATAAAGATTATGTGTTTTCCGTTGTCAGAGAAATTCGGGATGCTGCCTCCATTGTCCCCATCGGCATGATTGTGTTCGACACCTCGGTCAGTGTCGTGGCCAAAACGATCCAAGAGTTGGACAGCATTACAAAGGGAAAATCGATGATTCTGGATCAGCAGAACCACGTCGTATATGACAGCGACCGGGCGTTCATTACGCAGAGTGCCGAAGGTTGGAATTTCTTCTCCAAGGTGGTGGGTGAACACGGAAGCTTTGCCGTTACGATGAACGGTATCGAGTATATTTGCACATATACGACTTCTTCGAAATCGGACTGGAAAATGCTGGCCTTCATTCCGGTCAAGGAAGTTACGGCCAAGGCTACCGTAACCCGGAATGTGACCATACTCGTCACGATCGGCATTACCGGCTTCGCGCTTATCGTTTCTATTGTCATCACTTATTTCCTGACGAACCCGCTTAGTAAAATATCGAGAATTATGAAGCAGGTGCAAAGCGGCAATATGAAAGTGAGGGTCCATGTCCGATATGCGGATGAAGTGGGGCTTCTGGGGAAACATGTTAATCAAATGCTGGAGAGGATCGACGAGCTCATCGGAGAAGTTGCCGACGGACGGCTGCGGAAGAAGGAAGCGGAAATGCGCGCACTTCAGAGCCAAATTAATCCGCATTTTATATATAATACGCTTGAGACGATCCGCATGATGGCGGAGCTGAACGATGACGACCGGGTAGCGGCGATGACGTATAATCTGGGTCAAATGCTGCGCTACAGCCTGACCAAAGGTGTCGAAGTCGGTACGGTTGCATCCGAGCTGGAGCATTTGGAGCACTATCTGTTTCTTCAAAACATGCGGTTCAACGATAAATTCACTTTAAAACTGGATGTGCCTGAATCTATTAAACAGCTCCCCATGCTGAAGCTTGTGCTGCAGCCGGTCGTGGAAAATGCCATTTACCATGGTCTTGAGAAGCGTGAAGGTCCCGGGGAAATCGGCATTTCCGCTTATCATCTAGGGGAGGACACGTACTTTATTCTTAGT
This sequence comes from Paenibacillus sp. MAHUQ-63, assembly GCF_028765165.1. Taxonomy (GTDB): domain Bacteria; phylum Bacillota; class Bacilli; order Paenibacillales; family NBRC-103111; genus Paenibacillus_E. The sequence continues at coordinate 15,169 of NZ_JARADB010000002.1, forward strand.
GACGACGGTGTCGGCATGAGCAAGGAGACCGTCTATAAGATGAACGACCGCTTCGATAAGCTTACTTACGATAAGGATGCTAAAGGCGGCATCGGACTGCAAAATGTCAATGAGCGCATCAAGCTCCATTACGGTTCCGATTGCGGTCTTCAAGTGGAGAGCAAGTTGGGGCAAGGCACCAAGGTGATGATGAAGATCCGAAATGATAAAGGATCAGCGTAAAAGGATCAAAGCGCTTGCTATATCATTTTAGTATTGAAAAGAGGGAAATAAGTATTGAGAAATGTACTAGTTGCAGACGATGATGCGAATATTAGGGCGCTGCTGCGATATGTCATGACAAGAGAAGGTTATCAAGTACACGAGGCGCAGGATGGCGTGGAAGCCGTCCGGTTGATGGAGGAAGCCTCAATTGATTTGGCGATCATCGATGTGATGATGCCTAGAATGGACGGATACGAGCTGTGTGATTATATAAGACAAAATTACGATGTGCCCATTATTATGCTTACTGCAAGGGATCAGCTCCCCGATAAGGAGCAGGGGTATCTTCGAGGTACGGACGATTATTTGACCAAGCCGTTCGAGCCGGAGGAACTAGTCTTCAGAGTCAAGGCCTTATTCCGACGCTACAATCGCGCTTCAAGTGACAGGATCCGTTTGAATAAAATCGTCATCGATCGGAAAAACTTTGAGGTTACCGACGGGCAATCCGTCTTCCTCCTGCCGATGAAAGAATTCGAATTGCTCTCGCAGTTGGCCCAGTATCCCGGGCGGCTGTTCTCACGAGATGAATTGATTCGCCTCGTTTGGGGAGCGGATTACGAAGGGGATGACAGGACCGTTGATGTCCATATCAAAAGGCTTCGCCAACGTTTCGCGGATTATACAGACGAATTCTCCATTCAGACCGTACGCGGGATAGGTTACAAAATGGAGGCGGTAAAACCATGAGATCGCTGTATATCCGTGTCTTCCTGCTGACGATAGCCGTCATGATCTTAAGCGGTCTGCTTGGTTTTCTCGCATCGAATATCTACTATCATGAGAAGCTTAAACCCTATAATGACGGCAAATTGACCGGAATTGCGGAGCAGATGAAGCAATATTTGGAGACGGCATCTGTGGACATGGAGTTATACCTTCAGAATGTCGGGGCTCTTGGATATCAAATCTATTTGACGGACGGTCAAGGGGACGAGCGCTTCTATGGACGCGCTTTCCGTGAACATGATTTGGACGGGCAGGCCCCCAATTTGGTGCTTCACGGCACTCTGTACCACGGTGTTGCCAACTTCCCGGTCAAGCCGTTTGTCACCGGTTTCTTCGATAACCGGTCAAGCAATACGGTCGGGTTTCTCGTTCATGCCCATAATCGGGATTATGCCTTATTCATGAGGCCGGATGTGATCCTGCAATTCGGCGAATTGCGCATTTTCTTCGCATTAATCGGCTTGCTGTCAGTTGCCATTAGCATCATCTTCTTCTTATTCAGCACAAGATATCTGGTAAGGCCGATTACTCGCTTATCCGAGGCAACGAAGCTAATTGCCAAAGGAAACTACAACCTTCCCTTATCGACCCAAAGACGTGATGAAATCGGGCAATTGTCCGAACATTTCCGGACTATGAGCCGTGAGTTGGAGCGTGTGGATCAAGCACGCCAACAATTCGTATCGAATGTATCGCATGAAATTCAATCTCCGCTCACCTCGATTCAAGGGTTTGCTAAAGTGTTAGCTGAGAGGGAGCTCCCGAAGGAAGAGCGTGAGCACTATGCGTCGATTATTGAAAACGAAAGCCGCCATCTCTCTTTGCTCAGTAAACAATTGCTTCTGCTATCATCCTTAGAACAAGGGCAAGAGGTACTGCAGATGAAGAAGTTCTCACTGCGAGGTCAAATTCGCCAAGCGGTTCAAGTTCTGCAATGGCAGCTTGAGGAGAAGGAGCTGCTGCTGAAAATATCCGTACCCGATACCATCCAGCTGGACGGAGACGAGGTCTTGCTTATGCAAGTTTGGATGAACTTGCTTAGCAATGCAGTGAATTATATTCCTAAAGGAAGAAATATCGATATCTTTGCCGAGCAATCCCATTCACACTGTAAGATTTATTTTCAGGATACAGGCAATGGCATTGCTGCAGAGCACATACCTTTCTTATTTGACCGGTTTTATCGGGTGGATCGTGCGCGGGAACGTTCTTCCGGGCGAACAGGGCTCGGGCTGGCCATTGTAAAGAAAGTAGTCCAGCTGCACGGCGGTAACATCGAGGCGACTAGTTCGACAGAAGGAACCCTATTTACCGTGACACTGCCTCAACTGTAACCTGTTGTTCATTCTCCGTTCATTTTCGCTTCCTATACTTTGGTCATAACAAAGGAGGGAAGTTTCATGTATCTTGCTATTCGAGAAATGAGATTTGCTAAAGCTCGCTATCTGTTAATCGCAACCATTATGGTGCTTATTGCATTTCTTGTTCTGTTTGTCACCGGTCTTGCACAGGGACTTGCGTACGACAACGCTGCTTCTGTGAAGAATATGGATGCAACCCATTTTCTTGTGGAGCAGGATTCCAATCACCGCTTCACCCGATCGCAAGTCGATCAGCAGGTGCTTGATAAGACTAGCTCAATCGTAGGGGGAGAGAATGCAGAGCCGCTTAGTTTGAAAATGACGACGGTCACTCCATCCGGTAAAACGGAAAAAGTCGATGCTACCCTATTCGCCGTTAATCTCGGTGGTTGGCTGGCGCCGGCCGTAACCGAAGGTTCCTCCATCTCGAACCAGACGGATGGATATGTTCTTGTTGATCATAAATTGAAGGATGCCGGCGTGCAAATCGGTACAACCTTAATCGATCAAGCATCGGGAGTAAGCTGGGTCGTAAGCGGATTTGTGAAAAACGAATCATTCAGCCATACACCGGCTATTTTTCTAAATAAACAGGATTGGAGTCGTTATCAGGCGCTGACAAGTCGGCCAGGAACGGAAGCGGCAGACAGTCAGGTTTATAATGCGATTGCCATGAAAGCCTCAAAGGACCAAGTGAAGGAGCTTCAGGCCGCGCTGCCCGATTCGGAAGTGATCATGAAGTCTGAGGCCATATCGGCGATTCCCGGTTACAAAGAAGAGCAAGGTTCGCTTATGATGATGCTTTTTTTCTTGTTTGTGATTTCTGCGTTCGTACTGGCTGTATTTTTCTATGTCGTCACCATCCAGAAAACAAGTCAATTTGGTATTTTGAAAGCGATTGGTACACGAACGGCTTACTTAGCCGGAAGTGTGACTCTCCAGGTGTTCATCCTATCGGTTGGAAGTTTGGTGATCAGCGTGCTGTTGGTCCAATTGTTTGAAGCCGTGCTGCCGAGCTCGATGCCATTTCAATTAGGAATCACAACCTTAGCGCTTACCTGTCTATCCTTTGTAACGATGTCTCTGGCCGGGTCTCTATTCTCCGTATGGAAGGTCGCCAGCATTGACGCCTTGGATGCGATTGGGAGGACAGCGGCATGAGAAACAGACTTATCTTACAAGAAGTCACTCGAACATTTAAAGATGGCGGTAATGAAAGAATGATTTTGAATCAGCTTAACCTGGAGGTTGCAGAGGGTGAGTTGGTCGCAGTCATGGGTCCTTCGGGGTCGGGCAAAAGTACATTCCTATCCATAGCCGGAGCACTGCTTGAACCTACCGGCGGGCGTGTTCTGCTCGATGGGGAATCGATCGGCGGTAAAGACAAGCAAGAACTTTCGGAGCTTCGGCTTCGGAAGATCGGATTCATCTTTCAAAGCGCCAATTTGATTCCCTATTTAAAAGTCGAAGAGCAGCTCATTCTAGTCGCCAAGCTTGCCGGCATGGACAAGGCAAAGGCCGCCAAACGGGCAAAAGAGCTGCTGGATGAGGTTGGATTATCCCACCGGCGAACGGCGTATTCGGAGAAGCTATCCGGGGGTGAACGACAGCGGGTAGCGATCACAAGAGCCTTAATGAATGACCCCGCTGTCCTGTTCGCAGATGAGCCTACAGCAAGCTTGGATGCAGCAAGGGGGCTTGATGTCGTCCGTATGATCGCGAAGCAGGTAAAGTCCCGGCGGAAAAGTGCGGTAATGGTTACACATGATGACCGGGTACTGCCGCTGTGTGATCGAGTGCTTTATCTAGAGGATGGGAAATTCATCAAAAAATACTAAGGTAGTAATGATTTAGGGAGTTCCAACTTTGGACCTCTCTTTTTTATTATTATCGTTAGGTTGGTAACGATTGACATCATAAAGAGATCGACATATTATAAAATTAATACATGAACACATAATCATATATTAATAATGAGGAGTATGATCTCGGATGTCTTCAAAAACCTCTTGTTGTAGTAATGAAGGCCAACATAACAATCAACATCATGGCGACTCGTGTTGTGGAAATACATCGGGTGATATAGTTAATCGAACCGTAACGCTTGAGGGGATGCATGGTGCGGATTGCGCAGTGAAGCTGGAGAGATCTGTATCCCGGATCCAGACACAATCGCAAACGAATCAAACTTCTGTCTATCGGATTGACGGGATGGATTGTGCGGATTGTGCGCTTAAATTAGAGAAGCGGGTTGGATCGCTTCCGGCTGTTCATCAGGTAACGGTGAACTATGGGGCGGCTAAGATGACCGTTGAACATGACGGAACAGCGTCACAGAGCATTATGCAGACGGTACAACAGGCAGGATATACGGCCATGCTAGATGCTGGAGACGCGCGGCCAACGGATGAAGTAAGCTTCTGGAGGCGGAATAAGAAGGTTCTTCCTACATGTGCATCAGGGCTATTGTTTGCCATCGCTTGGGGGTTATCATGGGGAGCCTTCGTAGATGAAATCTACTCTACGATATTATATGCTGCAGCTATCGGTATTGGCGGATTCCGCATGGCTAGAACAGGATTTTATGGCTTAAAGTCACGTACAATCGGAATGGATCTGCTCATGACAGTTGCAGCAGCGGGAGCTGCGCTTATCGGACAGTGGGAGGAAGGGGCAGCCGTTGTCTTTCTGTTCTCCTTGGGTGAAACCTTAGAAGCATACACAATGGATCGGACCAGAAAGTCAATCCGCGGGCTGATGGATTTATCTCCGAAAGAAGCTTTAGTTCGCAGAGAGGGTCATGAGTCTATGATGGGGATTGAGGATATCCGAATCGGTGATACGGTGATTATCAAGCCGGGTGAGAAAATAGCGGTGGACGGAGTCATTATCAAAGGCGCTTCATCGATAAATCAGGCCCCAATTACCGGGGAATCGATCCCTGTGGACAAAGCTGGCGGGGATGAGGTCTATGCCGGGACTATGAACCAACAAGGAGCAATTGAAGTTGAGGTAACGAAGCTGTCCAAAGATAATACATTGTCCCGTATTATTACAATGGTTGAAGATGCGCAGGCGCAGAAAGCTCCTTCTCAACGGTTTGTCGATACTTTTTCTAAATATTACACCCCGGCAGTTTTGATTCTTGCAGTCGGAATTGCCGTCATACCTCCCGTATTTTTGGCACAGCCCTTTCATACATGGATTTATCGCTCACTTATGATGTTGGTTGTATCTTGCCCTTGTGCCTTGGTCATCTCCACCCCCGTTTCAATCGTGTCTGCAATTGGAAACGCGGCGAGAAACGGTATCCTCATTAAAGGCGGAGCCCATTTAGAAAGATTAGGGGCCGTTTCCGTTGTAGCTTTTGATAAAACAGGTACTTTGACCGCGGGAATGCCGCAAGTAACAGCCATTATTGCCCTGGATGGGCAGACAGAGGAAGAAGCTTTATCTATAGCAGCAGGTATGGAGTCTTCATCTGAACACCCTGTGGCTGAGGCCATTGTTCGGTTCGCAGAGCAGAAGGGCATACAGAGTAAAGAAATTTCGTCTTTTACTTCAGTAACCGGCCGGGGGGTTAAGGCCACCGTTCAGGGCGAGGGGTATTTCATTGGCAGTCCAAAATGGTTCGCTGACGATTTGAATGTTTCAATGGATGGGGTCCATACACAAATAAATCACCTAGAGCAACAAGGACAAACGGTTATGATGCTGGGGACAAGGGAGCGGCTAATCGCTATGATTGCTGTAGCGGACGAGGTTCGTCCTAATAGCAAGTCCACACTTGAGCAATTAGGGAATATTGGAATTAAGAAAACGATCATGTTAACCGGGGACAATCGCGGAACCGCTCAGGCCGTCGCTGCAAAGCTCGGAGGAATCGAATATGATGCCGAGCTGCTCCCGCAAGACAAGGTTTCTTCGGTCAAACAATTAATGACGAATTATGGTCATGTAGCCATGCTTGGAGATGGAGTAAATGACGCACCTGCTTTAGCGACAGCGACTGTCGGTATCGCCATGGGTGCCGCGGGAACGGATACGGCTTTAGAGACAGCAGATGTGGCTTTAATGGCGGATAACCTATCCAAATTGCCCTATGCGATAAGGTTAAGCCGGCGAGCATTGAGAATTATTAAACAGAATATTGCTTTCTCCCTGCTCATCAAAGTTGTTTTCCTGGTTATGATCTTTCTGGGAACCTCAACGCTATGGATGGCCGTATTGGCGGATACAGGGAGCTCACTTCTCGTTATTGCTAACGGGATGAGATTACTACAGAAGAACAAACCATTGTCGTGAACGTGAATACGCAGACATGAGGAAATAAAGATTGTTCGGGTATTTGAATGCTTTTCTGTTATAATGTAAAGTAAATCGTAAGTTTTATCCTCAGAAAGTGAGAAGGTATATGGAAGAGATCTTATCGAAAACCGTACAAGATCAATGTGATGACACCTGTCATGGAACTTCTAATATTGACGTACTGAAAGAACAATTAATAACGGACCAGATCGTCGGTGGGCTGGCAGAGGTGTTCAAAGCACTTGGCGACCCGACAAGACTTAAAATTATTCACACTTTGTTGAATAATGAGCTGTGTGTGCATGATATTGTACAAGTGTTAGGAATGGGCCAATCCGCTATTTCTCATCAATTAAGATATTTACGGAATTTGCGAATTGTCAAACGGCGTAAAGTTGGAAAAACCGTCTATTACTCCCTGGATGATGAACATATCGAGCAAATTTTTGTCCAAATGCTTCAACACGTGAAACACAATTAAAGGGATATGGCACCCAAATCGGGTGTCTTTTTTATGTTTAGCGTTTGTTCACAATTAGATAAACAAAGTGAAGGCGAGGCTTCGTATGAAGTAATGATTGCGCAAAATCTGAGGTCTGCAACAATCACCATTCAACGATCGTTAGAAAGTTATCGAGGTACCATTCATTTTTCAACGCAAGAGAACAGGGTAGCTTTCTTCGTTACAATTCCGCTAAAAGAATAAAAAATAGATACCCATCCAGGTGTCGTTTCTACATTCTGCAGATGTCTTTGGGACAATTCTCACAATGACAAATGTCACGAAGGTAGGGAAGATCGTTCACGATGATATGACCGTTCTCGATGTGGATGGCATTTGCTTTGCGGAGTTCGCTTAGCATTCGATTTACACTCTCTCTTGTAGCGCCGATCATATCGGCAAACTCTGTATGGGTATGGGTCTTGGTGATCAAGATTCGATGATCTTGTTCAAGACCATAGGAGTTAGCCAATCTGATGAGCAGTGAACATAATGCACCGTGTTTACCGAACATCATGAGATCACGGAATTTGGTCTGCGTCATGCGGTGAACAAGTCCCATCCACTTCATGAATTCAATGGCCAAATCGCCATTCTGCCAAAGCAAAACTTCCAAATCCTTCTGCAAGATAGCCCCAATGACACTATCCTCGATAACTTCTGCATTAAAAGCATGAACCGATTGGTGAAAAGGGTCTACTTGACCGAACATATCGCCATCTTGGTACATGTACAAAATAAAATGCCGGCCTTCATCTGAAGTCTTCGTCAGTTTCACTCTTCCGCTCTTGATAAAGATCAGCTTGTCAGCGGGATCTCCCTCCCAGAAGAGATGCGATCCTGATGTGACCTTAGACTCGTACATGACTTGCTGTAGTTTAACTAAATTATCGGCGGAGAAGCATTCCGTATTCCGGACGCCAACTTCTTCGCGCAAAGAACCATTTCCGTTCATTCGAACCATCACTCCTATCCCCAAGCCGTTCATTCAGTATATCCATATGACAAAACGTTCGATGTGATTTATGTCACAACCGGCACCGCTGAACTGTGACATTTTTCACACGGGCCAACGATCTTATAATAAATAAAAACCAGCAGTGCCGAAGTGATTCCAGCACTACTGGTTTGGTTTTGCAGAGTGAGTCATAGCAGGTACTCCTCTTGAAGGCCAACTTGATGCAGATACTTCATCGTATGCTCAGGGCCAGTCTGTGGTTCGAATGGCGGTTGGGTGATGAGTTCTTTCTCCTCATTTTGCAGCCCACCGGTTCTTTCGGCAAAAAATTTACCATACTCGCAGCAGAAATCATCTCGCAAGGCCTCTAAATGCTCGTTATGCAGGGTCGTCATAGCAATCACTCCTTCTCTCTTGGATGATTCCATTATAGATCTTACCTTTTCTTATGTATGTGATTATTTTCACAACCCCTGGATGTTCCATGTGTATATTTCTTGTCCCCATCTCAAAGAGCAGCTCCTTGGATGAATGTGATAGGGGTCACAATGAAACGAAATTGGGGCTGTGATCAATATCACATCTACATTGACATTAAAGATTTATGATTCAACTTAATAAGCGTTGTAGATGAAAGGATTATTCGTGATGATAAATCGAAGCCAGAGGTTTGCCCGCAGGGCCGTCAAAGTGGAGCATGCCCGGAACATGGTTATGCAGCATGTGCTGCCGCTGGAAAGCGAGTACACATCGATTGACTCTTGCTTACATAGAAGAATTTCGGAACCGCTGTTCTCGAAGGAGTGTATGCCTCATTTCCGCCGTTCCGGATTAGACGGGTATGCCGTTCTGAGCGAAGAAGCAGTATCGGCTGCTCCACACAACCCTGCATGTCTAAGAGTAATTGATGAAGTGCCTGCCGGGTCCATCTCGCATCAACAAGTGGTCCCGGGAACAGCGATTCGTGTCATGACGGGATCGGCCGTCCCGGACGGTGCGGATGCAGTCGTCATGTTTGAACAAACAGAGGAGTTTCAAGAGGAAGGGCAAGTTTACATCCGTATTAAGCACAAGGTAGTCTCCGGACAAAATATGGCCAAGGTAGGCGATGAAATAACGACAGGGCAGCTGCTAATACGTGCAGGCACCCCAATCGGTCCTGGTCAGATTGCACTGCTTGCCTCAATAGGGTATGAAGAGGTTCCGGTTGTTCGTCGACCCGTCGTGGGCGTCTTAATGACGGGAAGTGAATTACTCGCTGTCGGCGAGCCCCTTCAGCCCGGGAGAATTCGGAATAGCAATGCCTACATGCTCGCGGCACAAGTCGAGCAATACGGCGGACTGGTTATTCAGTATGGAACGGTTCCGGATGATAGAGGTGAGGTTACTCGGACGATTTACAAGGCAATAGAGAAATGTGATATGCTTATCGTAAGCGGCGGAGTTTCCGTTGGAGATTATGACGTTATGGCGGACTTCTTCTCTGACATGAAGGGGAATGATGATACGGCACTTCTCTTCAATAAAATCGCAATGAGGCCCGGCAGTCCGACTTCAGCAGCTGTCATTAACAATAAGCTCATTTTCGGTCTCTCTGGTAATCCCGGCGCCTGCTTCGCCGGTTTTGAACTGCTGGTACGACCTGCACTGCTTGCGATGCAAGGAGTAGAGCGCCCGTTTCAACCTTGCATACATGCTGTCATGGGGAACGATTATGATAAAGGATGCCCGCATGACCGATATATAAGAGGACGAATGACATTAACTAATCAACAAGTCATGGTAAGTGTGTTGGATAAGAATAGCTCGAGTATGCTTGTATCTATTCAAGATGCCAATTGCATCATCGTCATACCCGCTGGTTCACGAGGAGTCACCGCCGGCCAGCAGGTGGAAGTTATACCGCTGCCTTATGAAATTACCGTGTACGGAGAGGAGGTCAAGGATGAATAATTCCGATAAGCAAGCGCCCCAAATGACAGATACCCTTCATAGGCCGCTTCGTGATTTACGCATATCTGTGACGGACCGCTGCAATTTCCGATGCCGATATTGTATGCCTGAAGAGGTGTTTGGTCCTAACTTCCAGTTCCTTCCGCAAGAAAAGCTGTTAAGCCTTCAAGAATTAGAGCGTTTAACGCGGATTTTCGTATCTCTTGGCGTTGAAAAAATTCGGATTACCGGCGGGGAGCCGCTATTAAATAAAAATATTGCTGACATTATATCACGTGTCCGTCATATAGAAGGCGTCAAAGATATTGCCGTAACTACCAATGGTTCCTTATTGAAGCATAAGGCAAAGGAGCTAAGGGAGGCTGGATTAGAGCGGATTACAGTGAGCTTGGATAGTTTGGATGATGAGCGGTTCGGTGTCATGAACGGAAGAGGGTATTCGGCCAAAAGCGTGCTCGAAGGCATCGATGCGGCGGCTTCGGCAGGATTATCCGTGAAGGTGAATATGGTCGTGCAAAAGGGTGTCAATGACCAGGATATTGTCCCAATGGCGAAGTACTTCCGGGAGCACGGGCACATTTTGAGATTTATTGAGTTTATGGATGTGGGCAACACCAATGGTTGGAATTTACAACGGGTCGTTCCTAGCCAACAAATTATCGAAATCATTCATAAAGTGATGCCGCTGGAACCTATAGAATCGAATTATGTGGGCGAGGTTGCGACGCGATACCGTTATCAGGGTTCTCAGGATGAGATCGGTTTCATATCCTCTGTAACCCAGGCGTTCTGTAGTACTTGTACACGAGCGCGGCTTTCAGCCGAAGGGCATTTATACACTTGTTTGTTTGCTTCAGACAAGACAGACCTGCTAAGTGTGATCAGGGAAGGCGCTAGTGATGATGCTGTAAGATCTTTAATTGCTCAAGTATGGAGAACACGCCAGGATCGGTATTCCGAAACGAGACTTGAGCAGACGTTTCCGAAGCCTAAAGTAGAAATGTCTCACATTGGTGGCTAGTGTGATGAAGCGCATAGTGAGATATGTACGCATCGATCAAAGACGCATGACAGAAGGAGGTACGGGGATTATCCCGTACCTCTTTTTTTGCTGCGGCGGGGCGGGGCTCTCTCGTTGAGGGAGCCGAGCTTTTCTTGGTCAGCCGCAGGGCGTAACTGGAACTTCTCCCGTTATTCGCGAGAAAATTAGCCCAGTTGTACGAATAAAAGGAATTCCTCCCGTTAATTCATCCCTATTTCGCGTAAAGGCTGCGAGTACGCGCTGAATAACGGGAGGAATTCCTGTTATTCAGCATTCGAGGGTCCGCCAGGCTGCATTTAACAGGAGAAATTCCCGCTATGGGCGGGACTCTCGGTAGAGGCTTGGCTCTCTTGGAGGAGCCGAGCTTTTTTGTGAGTTGTTTTTGCAGCAGCTGATTGAATGGGAATGTTTTTCAAATATTGTGATGCCGATCACATGTGGCGGTCTGTCTTTTGGATATAGTGGATGTAGCAAACCGAACAAGGAGGATTTGAGATGGAAGTGACCATTCAATTAACAGACCGCGTTGGAGATATCGTCACCAGCTACCCGAGATCAGCTGAGGTGTTTAAAGGATACCGGATCGACTTCTGCTGCGGAGGAAATCAAACACTGCTTCAAGTGATTCAAGATCAACAGATTGAGGAGCAGGCGCTCTTGCTAAGTCTTCAGGAAGCGATCAAAGCCCCTGAATCCGATAATGTCAATTGGAGCGAATTAAGCTCGAGCGAATTAATCGAGCATATCGTTCGCATCCATCATGGGTATTTAAGAACGGCATTGCCGCACTTAAGCGGCTATGTCAAGAAAGTAGCGCGTGTGCATGGACCCTATCATCCTGAACTCTTTAAGGTGTATGAATGTTTTGAAACATTGAAAAGTGAGATGAAGCAGCATATGGATAAAGAAGAACAGGAAGCTTTCCCGGCCGTTATCGCTTTGGCGAACGATCCGACAGAAGAAAAGAGAAGGAGGCTGTTGGACATACTGGAAGAGCTCGAGCATGAACACGAAGGATCGGGTGATCTGCTCAAAGAAATCAGGGAATTAACGCTAGATTACAAGCTGCCGGAGGACGCCTGCACGACCTATCAGCTCACTTTCTCGAAGCTGGAGGAATTGGAAGCGGACATGTTCCAGCACATTCATTTGGAGAATAACATTTTGTTTAATTGCGTGTAAAGGGGACGATCCATCATGTTCAGGCTTCCACTGCTGTTTATCGCAACCGGAATGGTCAGTTTTATCGCTTTTCATCTGCTTTCCCTGTTTGCCCTGGGAACATGGATAGGAGATCCTCCCCGGAATCCGGAAGGCTGGTTTCGCATTCATTTGATTGTGCTGGATTGGGGAACGATGATCGCGATGGGGGCTGTTTACCAACTGATGGATGTGGTTCTGCAGCGGAAGCTGTACAGCCGGAAGCTTGGCTACGTTCATTATGTGATTTTCCTTATCGGTTCCTTCCTCTTATTGATCGGATTCCTTCGTTTGGAGGTTAGCTGGATCGCTGCGGGTGCTGTACTGACTTGGATTGGCATCTGCTTGTTCGCTTGGAATATAGGGCAAACGATGCGTCTTGCCGCCAAATGGAATCCCATCACGGTGAGTACAGCATGCGCGGTGGGTTACCTGGTGCTGACTGGGCTTCTAGGCATGATGATGGGGATTGATTTTGTTTACCCGATTTGGGGAGGCATCCACGATCGCTTGCTTTCCGCCCATATTTGGATGGGAACACTCGGCTGGTTCGGCCTCTTAATTACAGGGTTCAGCTACAAAATGCTGCCCATGTTCTACTTGTCTCACGGGGAATCCGCCAAACGTCCCTATGTCGTAATGATTCTATGGAATACGGCAACCCTCCTTGGAGCGGGTCACTTCCTGTTAGGAGGAGGAGCTCGTCTGAATGGCCTCGTGCTCGCACTGATCATAGCCGCGCTAATCATGTACGAGGCTCATATGAGGGACATCCGTAAGCATCGCCATAAAGGATCTCCGGGTTCCGGGATTCGGTGGTCCATCTATTGCACGAGAGCGCTTCTCGTATACGCTGTTATGCTTCTGGGTGTTTGGTTCGTGAAGCCGGGACTCTTCGGCGATGAAAGATGGGTGATCCTATCAGGCTGGATGTATCTATACGGCTGGGTCGGGATGACCATCTTGGGGTATTTGTCCAAAATCGTTCCATTTCTGTGGTGGACACATAAGTATGGCCCGCTGGCAGGGAAAATGAAGGTGCCGGTCATGAACGATCTGATCAAGGACCGCTACGTGAAGGTCGGCATGACAGGCATGTGTGGAGGACTGCTTCTTCTCCTTATCGGCATCGGTTGGCAAGGCTTACTTCTCATAGGGATCGGCGGATGCCTGCTTTCCGTAAGCTCGCTGCTCTATATGAGCTTGATCGCCCGTGTTTTTGCACGTTAAGGCGGCTTCTCTTCGTAGACAACGGCTTTCCTTCGGATCAGATCGGATGGAAGGCTGTTTTTTTTATGTCACGTGAAGTTCGATATTAAACGGGGCCACAGTGATTTATCTCACAGTGCCGAACAGACGACTCATGGTTTAATACAACTATAAAGATCACAAGTGAAGGGGCAATGCTACATGGATCGAGCGTTCGCATCAAAATTCGCTAAATGCGTATTTCTAGTCGTAGTCGGATTAGTCATTCTTATGGGAATCGGTTCAAGGCTTTTTACACATATTGACTTGGCTTTATACGGGTATATGGTAGGCACGGTGGTTTTCGTTGGCGGGTTCTTTTATCGCTTTATTGCTTGGGGGGAACGGCCGCCGACGAAAATTATTTTGAAAAAGGGCATCAAGCTGTTATTCAGAAAAAGCACGCCGCAGACAACAACCGAGCATTTACTTACGTACAAATTCATCTGGAACCGTGGATGGTATCGCTGGACGCAGCACGTTCTGCTGGGCTGGGGCTGCATTCTATCCGCATTCGTTACCTTCCCGCTCGTATTCGGTTGGATGTACTTCACGATGGCAGAGAACGGCAAATACACGGTTGTTGGTTTCGGAATCGACCTTATGCAGATCAAAGCGGATGGCGTCCTTGGGTTTCTGTTCTACAATGCGCTGAATATTACGGCCTTCATGGTGATTGGCGGCGTCTGCATGGCTTTATATCGCCGGCTGAAGTCCATGCAAGCTCGCGCGGAACAAACCCTTATCTATGATTTCCTTCCCTTATATTTGCTCCTTTTCGTAAGCTTAACAGGACTGCTGCTCACTTTCTGCAACATCGTCCTTCACGGATATGGGCACCCGATTGTCACATTAGTGCACCAATGGTCCGTTATCGTAACGCTGATCTATATTCCTTTCGGTAAATTAGCTCATATTCCATTCAGACCCATGAGCGTATTTGCCCGAAATTACAGAGAACATTATGCGGAGCAGGCGACGAAGAGCTGCAAGGTTTGCGGAACAGGCTTCGTGTCGGTGGAACAATCCAATGATGTCATTGAAGTGCTCAAAGTGAACGACATTGAATTCAAGACAGAGGAGGGCTTCCACTTGGCTGAACTGTGCCTGCCCTGCCGCCGGAAATACAGAATGTCCCGGTTTACCGGAATTCCAACTCATCAGATTCGTGTAAAGGAGAGCAACCAGCATGCAAAAGGATAAATTCTTTAAAGTCATCGAGAATAAGACCCATCCCAACGAAAAATTGGTTAAAACCCATTGCTCTTACTGCGGCATGCAATGCGGGATGAACCTCCGGGTTGATACTTCTTCCAATCGAATTATCGGCGTCGAGCCGCGCTATGACTGGCCTGTCACACTGGGCAAAATGTGTCCGAAAGGCGTGACGGCTTATCAGCAAACCAATCACAATGATCGTCTGCTGCGCCCGTTAATCCGCGACGATGCATCGCTCAAAGGAACGAAAGAAGGCTTCCGCGAAGCGAGTTGGGATGAAGCCTATGCGTTGATCGTGAAACGGTTTAAGGAATTGCAAGGCCAGTACGGCAAAGACTCGCTCTCCGTATTCAGCGGCGTATCAATGACCAATGAGAAATGCTACTTGACCGGGAAGTTCGCCCGTGTCGCGCTGCAGACGCGTTACATCGATTATAATGGCCGGTTCTGTATGTCAAGCGCAGCCGCAGGTTTTCTTCGAAGCTTCGGCGTTGACAGAGGGTCTACACTGCCATGGACGGACTTGCATGAGACGGATTGCTTGTTCATAGCCGGCAGCAACACAGCGGAGTGCCATCCAACTTCCATGTTCCGTATATGGGAAGTGCAGAACCGCGGCGGTTATCTCATTGTAGCGGATCCGCGTGAAACGCCAATTGCCCGCCGCGCCGATATTCATCTCGATTTACGACCGGGTACGGACCTGGCGCTTGCCAATTGTATGGTTCATCTGTTGATTCAAAATGGCCATGCGGATGTGGAATTTGTCGCTAAGCACACCAACGGCTTCGAGGAAATGAGAGAGGTTGTGAAAGATTTCACACCTGAATATACAAGTGAGATCACGGGAATTGCTCCTGAGAAATTAATCCGCGCTGCTGAGATCTACGGCAAAGCACCGAATGCCGTCGTGATGTTCGCCCGCGGTATCGAACAACAAATCAAAGGTGCAGATAACGTATCCGCCTATACGAATATGTGCTTGGTTACGGGAAAGATTGGACGGCCCAAAGCGGGTGTCGCCACTTTCACCGGGCAAGGGAATGGCCAAGGCGGGAGAGAACACGGTCAGAAAGCGGATGCCCTGCCGGGCTATCGCAAAATAACGAATCCGAAGCATGTGGAAGAAGTATGCAAGGTATGGGGAATTAAGCCGGAAGAGATGCCGCTGCCCGGAGTATCGGCTTATGAAATGTTTGAGCTTATGCAGGAGAAGACGATTCGCGGCTTGTATCTGCTCTGCTCCAATCCGGCTGTCTCCGCACCGAATCAGAACTTTGTCCGTGAAGCTCTGAAGAATCTGGACTTCATGGTCTGTGCGGATATTTATTTATCGGAGTCCGCTGAGTTCGCAGATGTTGTCCTGCCATCGGTAACCTGGTCCGAGGACGAAGGAACCGTAACGAATCTGGAAGGCCGTATTATCAAAATTAATAAAGCCCAAGAGCCGATTGGCGAATCCAAACCGGATTGGTTAATTGAAGTAGAGCTTGCCGAAAAATTAGGCAGAGGAGCCTACTTCGGCCATCTCAAGACAGCCAGGGATGTTGCGGACGAATTCCGCTTAGCTTCCAAAGGCGGTTATGCCGACTATTATGGCGCCACTTGGGAGAAGATCGACAAGCAGGACGGCGTCTTCTGGCCTTGTAAAAGCGAAGAAGATCCGGGCACCCCGCATATGTTCCTGGATCATCAATTTTATCACGCAGATGGCAGAGCCCAGCTATGCGCGCTTCCTTACAGACCGCCTGCGGAAGAACCTTGCGAGCAGTATCCGCTGCGGCTTACGACCGGCCGGGTCGTCTATCACTACTTGTCTGGGAATCAAACCAGAAGAATTCCTTTCCTGCGGGACATGTGTCCCGAGCCTTACGTTGAAGTTCATCCGGAAACGGCGGAGCGCTACAACATCGCGCACGACGAAGTCGTACGGCTGTATACGCGCCGCGGCGAAGCCCTATATAAAGTGAAAATCATTGAAGCGATTCGCAAAGATACGGTGTTCGTTCCTTATCACTTCGGTCACGAGCAGTCCATTAATCTACTTACGATCGCAGCGCTTGATCCGATGTCAAGAATGCCTGAGTTTAAGGCTTGCGCGGCCCAGATCGAGAAGCAACCAGAGAGGATGAACATCCGATGAAACAACATTTATACATCGAAATGGATAACTGCATCGGCTGTCGAAGCTGCTTGGCTGCCTGCACGCAATGCGGAGGTCACGATGAGAGAAATCGCAACTATGTCTATGAGGTGAACCCTCTCGTAGACCGCCAAACGATCCCCTTGATGTGTCTGCACTGCGTGAATCCTGCGTGCGCCAGAAGCTGCCCGGCTCAAGCGATCCAGATTACCGAAGAGGGCGCCGTGCTTTCCGCGTTAGTTGAGAAATGTATCGGCTGTCAGAACTGCACCATTGCCTGCCCTTATGGGATACCTAAATTCGATGTAGAGCAGAATCTGATGTACAAATGCGATCTTTGCTATGACCGTACCAAAGAAGGCATCCCTCCGATGTGCGCATCGGTCTGCCCGACGAATACCCTGCAATGGGTGACAGAGGAAGAGCTGGCCGCCAAGAAAGCTCAACATAAGCTGGGGAAATGGACGGCTAGTCATCAACCTTTTGATCCGTTAGAGGGAGAAACGAATGTGAAGATCAGTCTTCCGGGTATTCTGCAAGGGAAGCAGAAATTGTTCTAATTATTTAGGATTGGGGTGAGCCTGCATGGAACAGGACCAAAACAAGAAGCGCGACAATAACCATAGTCCCTTTCAAGAGGATAATTATACGCATAACATAAAAAAAAATGATGAACGGAAATTGGATCGCCGCGGCTTTATGAAGACGCTGGTTGGCGCGGCGGGCGTGTTCGCCGTATCCACGCTGCCGTGGGGCACGCTAGCGGCCAAAGAACTCAAGGGACTCGCGAAGAAGTCCTACCCTCAGCTCAAAATTACCGATATCAGTTCGCTGAAAGTCGGCGATGCGGTTGAATTCGCCTATCCGGGGGAGCATGATTCGGCGCTGCTGATCCGTCTTGGCGAGAACGAGTACAAAGCCTACCAGAATGCCTGTACGCATCTGAAGTGCCCCGTGTTCTGGAGCAAAGAGAAGGATGAGATGGTGTGTCCTTGCCATCATGGCATCTTCGATGTCAGAACCGGAGCGCCGACGGCGGGACCGCCGAAGAGACCATTGCCGGAGGTGCTCCTGAAGAAGGAGCAAGGAGCGATCTACGCGACGGGAGTGAAGCGATATGAAACGTAGCTATGTCGGCGTCCTGCTTCTGTGCATCGTATTGTTTCTTAACATTGTTTGTACACAAAAAGCTGTAAATGCGTACTATTTCGATCAGTTCCGCACCGTTATTGTTTATGCCGTGCTGAACATTCTGCTATTCCCTGCTGCATTATGGATCTATAACCGGGAGCGTGACGTCAAATGAATGTGAAAAAATTACAATTACCCCTGCAAACAATCAGTCTTGTTCTAGGCTTCATGGTATGGGTGATTCTGTCTTCCTTAATGCCGTTCATTAAGGAAACGATCAAACTAACGCCTTCCCAGCTTACTTGGGTCACCGCAATTCCGGTCTTGTTCGGTTCTATGATGCGCGTGCCTGTCGGATATTGGACGAATCGATATGGAGCAAGGAAACTATTCGTTATCAGTTTTATTCTATTGCTGGCACCTGTTTACTGGGTCAGCCAAGCGGATTCCTTCCAAGATCTGATCATCGGCGGTCTGTTCCTAGGGATTGGCGGAGCTGTATTCTCAGTTGGCGTAACCTCTTTGCCCAAATATTATCCGAAAGAAAGACACGGTTTCGTTAACGGTATTTACGGGATTGGTAATCTTGGAACCGCACTATCCACCTTTGGCGCGCCGGTCCTGGCGAATCAAATCGGCTGGTCCAAAACGGTGATGGCCTATAGTATTTTGTTGATTATTATGGCGGTATTCAACTTTTTCGCCGGGGACCGCAACGAGCCGCGCGTGCAAACCGCTCTTATTGAACAGATTAAAGGAGTATCAAGAAACTCCAAACTCTGGTTATTATGTTTATTCTACTTCCTTACTTTCGGCTCTTTCGTTGCTTTTACGGTCTATCTACCTAATTTCCTAGTTACCAACTTCCATTTAAGTAAAGTAGATGCGGGCATGCGGACTGCCGGATTCATTGCGCTGGCTACAGCGATGAGACCTGTCGGGGGCTATTTGGGAGATAAATTTAACCCATTCAAAATACTCATGTTTGTGTTCGCAGGCTTGACCGTGGCCGGTATCCTGCTATCCTTTGCGCCATCGATGACTTGGTACACGTTAGGCTGCTTAACGATAGCCTTCTGCGCCGGTACCGGTAACGGTACGATTTTCAAATTAGTTCCGATGTATTTCACCAAACAAGCGGGTATCGCCAACGGTATCATTTCCGCAATGGGCGGCTTAGGCGGATTCTTCCCTCCGCTGCTGCTGACCTTCTTATTCAAGCTAACCGGTCATTACGCGATCGGATTCATGGCATTATCCCAAGTAGCTTTGGCGAGCTTGATTCTCATTATGTGGATGTTTTATCAAGAGAAGCTGGGACTATCCGCCAAGATCATTGAGAACACGGTGGAAGGCATCATGGTGACGGATCCGACGGGGAAAATTCAAACCGTTAATGCGGCCTTCACAGAGTTGACCGGGTATGAGGCCAAAGACGTCATTGGGTTGACGCCTAGCTTGCTGAAGTCCGGGAAACAGGACCGCGGGTTCTACGATGCCATGTGGGATCAAATTCGCAGCAAGAGCTTCTGGCAAGGCGAAATTTGGAACCGTAAGAAGAATGGGGATATATATCTGGAATGGCTAACGATCAGCGCAGTCAAGAATGATGCCGGAGATATCATCTATTATGCGGGGATGTTCAGCGATATTACCAAACAAAGAGGCATTAAGTAAGAGAGGGAGATGAACCATGCCGAGTGAATTTGCTTTGGACCTAGTCTTTATTCGTGAACATACGGACACTCCGTTCTATACCGTCATTGACAATCAAATAAGTGCCCTCTTCACGGGCAAAGGCAATTGGTATATAGATTTGAGAGAAGACGAGGGTCTGGATATTGCCGTTGTGGAATTGAAAGGCATGGGGGCATGGGACAACGAGAATGAGCTCCTCTCCTATATAGATGACCGTGTCCCCTATGATTCATCATCTGACATTTCTTGCTGGAATCATCTTCATGGGTATCAGGTCAAGGTATCGCCAAAAGTGGATGCGGGCTGCTGCCGCTTGAAGAAGGAGGTTAGGGTATGAAGTGGGAAGAAAGATTGTCCAGATGGCTTGGCAGTCAGATCGAGGTGCATATTGAGGATCAGGCAGGGCTTGATCCCGTAGCGCCTTCACATAAAATGACACTTACGAAGATCCGGATGTCCGAAAATGAGGATTATGTGCAAATGTATATGAATGATCATCAATTTCTATCCATTCCCCTCAGGGGGAAAGGGCATACAAGCTTAACTAGCACGGAAGAGGGGACGATTCTCAGATCTTCCGATATGACGGCGCAGTTAGTGTATAAAGTCCGTTTTGGTTTGTAGAAAAGGAAATAAAAACCGTTTTGAGTCCTTGTACGAAGGACTTAAAACGGTTCTTTTCATGTGTATATTACGGAATAAGCTACATACGGCATATTTCCAAGGGACAGTTTTCACAGTGGCAAATATCACGGAGATACGCGGCGTTCTTAATGATAATCCGCCCGTTATGAAACTCGACAGCCTCTTCCTTCTTCATGTCGCTCAGCATACGATTGACGCTTTCTCGTGTAGATCCAATCATATCCGCCATTTCGGTATGGCTGATTTTGTAGTTAATTTGGACATGCTCGCCATGGGGAATCCCATAGG
The DNA here is from genome assembly GCF_028765165.1 of Paenibacillus sp. MAHUQ-63. Classification (GTDB taxonomy): domain Bacteria; phylum Bacillota; class Bacilli; order Paenibacillales; family NBRC-103111; genus Paenibacillus_E. The sequence goes on from NZ_JARADB010000002.1 coordinate 35,857, forward strand.
AATTGCTTAAACGAATTAATAGGGAGCAGAGCGCACCAGGCTTCCCGTACATCATTAAATCGCGAAATTTCGTTTCTGTCATGCGGTGCATGAGCCCCATCCATTTCATAAATTCAATGGCAAGATCTCCGTGCTGCCATAACAGAACTTCGAGGTCCTTGCGCTGAATAACACCCATTTTACAATCTTCCGTCACTTCGGCGCTAAAGCTCTGCACAGAGTTCTGAAAGGGATCCAACTGACCGAACAAATCACCGGATTGATGTAAATATAGAATGAAGCTTTTGCCCGATTCGGACAGCTTCGTGATGCGCACACCGCCTTGGATGACGTAATATAATTTATCTGCCGTGTCGCCTTCCCAAAATAAGAAATCACCTTTTGCAGAATGCTTCACGTACATGATGTTTTGTAATCTTTCGAAATTTTCTGCAGAGAAGAAATGCATAATTCCTTTATGGGCTTTCGTTTCCGTCCGATTGCAAGTTGTATGATTTTCTCGTGTATATGTCATGGCCACCCTAGACCAACTCCTCAACGTTTCTTTGTTATCTTTATGATAACGGTTATTGTTGGTTTTGGTTATCGGGAGTTCTGCTGATCTTTGGAGCGAATAATCCCTATTCCGGTGTGAGAAAAATCACAGTTAAAACCCTGATTCCCCTAGCAGCAGACTCAGGCAAATAACCGAAATACGGCGGAATTTCCTGATAAGGAAATCAGGGTTTTCCCTGACTTAAATCGTATGGATTTGTTGAAATAACCGTTGAGCCGCATCGCTGCCCTGGGCGATACAATCCGGAATTCCGACGCCGCGGAATGATCGGCCGGCGACAACCAGCTTCGGGAAGTGGGTGTGCAGCTCTTCCTCGATCTCCCGTATTCGCTCCACATGACCTACTAAGTACTGAGACATGGCCTGAGGGTGTCTTGTAATTGCTGAAAATATCGGGGTGATTCGTTCACCGAGGACCCTTATTAAATCTTTCATCACGCGATAGACCAGCTCCTGATCATCTAACTGCAGGTGTGTTTGATCCTTGAAATGGCCGATATATGCCCTTATCAGTACTTTCCCTTGTGGCGCGGTGTGCGTCCATTTGGAAGAAGTCCAAGTGCAAGCGGTGATGTGAAGACCTTCTTGTCTAGGGACGACGAAGCCTGAGCCTTGCAGAGGCTTCTTGAAGTGCGTTTGATCGAATGCCATGACCACATTAGCGACGGAAACGCTAGGGATTTGCCCCAGTTTTTCAGATAGCTGTACGGATGTGGTGCCTTGAAGCATATGTATAGCCTGTTCAGCCGGCGCTGCCATAACGATGCCGTCTGCTTGTACCACTTTGCCGCTGGCAAGGCGGATTTCATACTTATGCTGGTTCCGAGAGAGGCTCTTCACAGGATCATTAAGCTGTATTTGGGTGCCCAAGCTTTGCAGAACCTCCGTTAAGCGATCAACTAATGTGCAGAGTCCTCCTCTGTACGTGAGGAACATACTGCCGCGAAGATGCGAAGGAAGCTCGCTTCCGGCAGATAACGGCTGGGCCGCAGGTTGCTTTTTACGTGACGTTAGCATCCCAAGAATAAGGCTGCGATGCTTACTTTCCATTTCGAGCAGCTGAGGGAAGGTCGCTGCGGTGCTTAGCCTATGGAGATCTCCCGCATAGATGCCGGCGAGTATTGGACTGACCAAACGTTCGGTAACTTCCGAACCTAATCTTCGCTCGATTAAGCTTCCGAGCGATTCATCACGAGGCTCTGTGCTTGCGGGTAAGACAAGATCCAGCGCGGCGCGGGCTTTTCCCGAGAGCGACAGCAGCCGGGTGACCAGGAAAGGTTTCAGTTGTGTGGGAATCCCCATAGCCAGCCCGGCAGGCACAGGATGAAGCTTCCCTTTGAGGTAGATGCAGCTCTTCGAAGCCGTAGGGGACTGGGCGGTTAGTTCATCAAGCAAGCCCAATTCTCTTGTTAGGCTGAGTACGGCAGGCTTACGAGCCAAAAAAGAATCGGGGCCTTTTTCTATAATAAATCCGTCCTGCTTGAACGTTTGGATAGCGCCTCCGAGTTTGGCACTTTTTTCAATGATCATCATCTGAACGGATTGTCCAACCGATGCGAATCGCTTGTGTAATTTGTAAGCTGCAGTCAACCCCGTGATGCCGCCGCCAATAATGGCTATCTGTTTCGTTGCCATGCAAGTTCACTCCTTCCGGATACTTGGGTTCAATGTACCATGTGAGAGGAACCTGAGATATGACGTAGATCACTTTTGTCATTTTTTTCGTAAACGTGATGACCGTCACATTCCGGAACCTCATACACCCTTATACTGAAATTGTGATCGATAACGAGTATATAGGAGGCTGTTAAACCATGGGTCCATTCGCAACCGTAATTAAAGCTCCCGAGTATCCCCCGCAGCTCAAACATAAAGTAATCTTTGAATCCTTCGATCAGCTTGCCGCCGGGGAAGCGATGCTGCTGATCAACGACCACGATCCGCGTCCGCTGCGTTACCAATTTGAGGCCACACGGCCAGGTCAGTTCTCTTGGGAATACCTGGAGCAAGGTCCTGAGACATTTCAAGTGAAAATTGGAAAGCTTGGTTAAAGAGGATTCGTCGAATGGCATCTGCAACAGAAGGAAGCGCTCGGCTAGTTGGAATGGGGTGAATGGAATGGATAAGAAGGCAAAAGCAGCAATATCATTGAACTTGATAATCGCGGATTAGAGCCTCCTCAGCCGATTATGCGTACCCTCCAGGCTCTGGAGGATAGTAAAGTCGGCAGCCAAGTGAGAATTCATAATGACCGGCTGCCGATGTTTCTTATTGAAGAATTGCAGCGATTGGGATATCCGTATCAAGTGGAACACCAAGCGGACGGATCAGCGAGAGTGACCATCGAGAAGACCCATTGATGTGCAATGAAAATGGAGAGTGATTGGAGTATGGAGCAAGTACGAACCATTGGGGAAATTAGAGAGTACCTGAAACAAGTGTTTGATCCGGAGCTAGGTGTTAATATTGTGGACTTAGGCCTCGTCTATGCGATCGAACTTACGGGAGGAGGTGTTGCAATTCGAATGACGTTGACAACGCCGGGCTGTCCGTTGCATGACACCATCGTAGGCGGGGTTCGCCGTGCTTTGGAGGGGCAGGCGGGCATCGCGAATGTTCATGTAGAGGTCGTTTGGGAGCCGCACTGGACGCCTGAGCATATGTCGGAAGCGGCCAGAGAGCAGCTGGATTATTTGTAGCCTATTCGCAGGTGAGCCGGAGATTGTCTGGCTCTCTGAGGCATGTTTGGCACAGAATACTTGTTACAGGAGTGAGTCTGGCAATGAACGTAAAAAACAATGATGCCGGGGAGATCCTGCGCCAAGTTCCCTTGTTTCGGGATTTGACGGAGGGAGAATTGGAGGGGGTTCGCAGGATCATGATTCAGCGTTCCTATCGCAAGAAATCGGTCGTATTTACGGAAGGAAGTGATAAAGAAGCCGTATACTTCATTCAGAGTGGCTTAATTAAGACATATAAGACAGATGAAAACGGTCATCAGCAAATCGTATCGTTCCTGAAAACCGGGGACATGTTTCCACATACCGGCTTGTTCCATGCGAATCATTATCCGGCCACCGCTGAGACCATCGTACCTACGACGCTGCTTGCGATGCCCATCAAGCCATTCGAAATATTCCTTAGCCATACCCCCGGGATTGCGGTGAAGCTCTTGCGGGTAATGAGCGAGAAAATCCTTGAGCTGCAGGGAAAGCTGCAAGAACTGACCGGACAGGATGTGCAGAATAGAGGGCAGCTATTCTTGCTTAAACTGGCAGAGACGAACGGACGGATGAGCAATGGAAGGCTGTTTATCGAAATCCCGATGACCCATCAAGATATCGCTAATGCGATAGGAACCACAAGGGAAACGGTGAATCGTCTGCTGAACCATTTGCGCAGGGACGGCATCGTAGAAACGGATCGTTCAGGCTTTGTGATTCATGATATCGAGGCGCTCCGGCATTGGAGAGAGCAGTAATGCCCCTGCCAATTCATATTGAAACGGCCTTCATGGGGAATGATTATGTGTTTCATATTCATGGCGGGCGCGCACATATTGGAGCCGTAGCCCTGGCTTATTCCGATGGAGAACAGCCTCGCTGGGAATCCTTAGGCGTTGGAACAGCATAAGCGCTGAATATCCCCAACCAAGCAAAGCGATGTGGGAATGAGCATGCAGAAGCGGCTCATATCTGTTTGGTCATGCAGGCAAGAGGGCCATCCCCCGCAATACCACTCCCGACGCGGCTGTTATCAAGATGTAAAGAATAGGGAAACGAAACATTGTTTGCAGCATAGCGAAGCGCCCTCCCTTAGCAATTATTGATAAGCTCTTGGGATGTACGAGCAGGCCGGATCGCTTTCCAAATAATCGCCTGTTACCGCATAAGCTCTGGCCCTGGATCCACCGCAGATTTCTTTGAATTCACAGCAGCCGCACTTGCCCTTCAGCAGGGATTTATCCCGCAATTGGCGCATAATTGGCGAATTGCGGTAAATATCGAGCAGAGGTGTCTGTCTAACGTTGCCGCAGGGGACAGGCAGAAATCCGCTAGGGTATACGTCCCCGGTATGACTGATGAATACAAAGCCATCACCGTCGTTGACGCCTTTAGGAGCCCGTCCCAAACGATCGAAATGCTTAAGGGAAGCGGGCTCCCCTGATTGGTTGGCCTGGAATTTCTCCAGACTCCTTTCTTGTGCGATGACCCTGCGATAATGAGGTGCCTCTGTGGTCTTGATGCCAAACGGCATCTGGGGTCCCAGGTGGTACAGCCATTTCATGACATCCTCGTGTTGTTCGGGAGTGATCATATCTTTCCGCATGCCCCGGCCTGTGGGTACAAGAAAGAACAAACTCCAGAGGACGGCTCCCATCTCCTTCACCTTTTGAGCAGCAGCTGCTAAATCATGCAAATTGTAAGTGGAGACCGTAGTGTTGATCTGGATCGGAATCTGATGCTCTTGCAGGTAAGAGATTCCCCGCATGGTCATATCGAAGGACCCCTTGGTTCCCCGGAAATGATCATGAATTTCGGCGGTCGAGCCATCCAAGCTGAAAGCCCAACGGGAAAGACCGACCTCTTTAGCCTTTATAATAGCTTCTCTTGTTACCTTTGGAGTCGCACTTGGCGTCATTGAGACAGGCAGATGTTTCTCCCGTATGGCATAATCCGCAAGCTCAAATAAATCAGTTCGCATTAACGGGTCGCCGCCTGTGAAAACGAATAAGGGATGCTGCATATCGGCGATTTGATCAATCAGTCTCTTGCCTTCCTCGAAAGTAAGCTGCCTGGGATCCGATTTGTACTGTGCCTCTGCCCGACAGTGTAAGCATTTCAAAGCGCAAGCACGGGTCACTTCCCAAATCACGATAAACGGGTATTCTTGGTAGTCGCGGGTTTGGAGTAAAGCAGTTTCCATGTGTACGCCCCCTTTCCAAATTCATGAGTAGTTCAGTCCCTATCATGATAATGAAATTGAGCGTCTACTGTTGTGAGGGAGATCACAAATGTAAATAAAAATGAATGCGTCAAATCATACCGGCATTTCATCCAAGCGGGTTCGATCGTTGATAACGTTATGCGAAGTGCTTGCCCGTATGACATTGAGAATGGTCAAGCTTCGTTAATGCAAAGCTAATTGCGTCGCCTGTCTTTTCGAAAAAGTGTTCCTGCCCGATAAAGTCGTCTAATCTTGTTCTTTTAAGCATTTGGCGCGGTTGGTTTTGCAGTTCGGCAATGAGTACGCGGCCGCCGTGCTTGTGAAAATGTTTGATAATACCGGATAAAATGGATTCCCCTGTAGAGTCTAAATAGGGAACAGCGGCCATTTTCAATATGAACACTTTGGGTTTGTCATGGGTTTCGTCCATTATGGCTTTCTCAAACAGCGTGGCAGCCCCAAAGAACATAACGCCTTCGACGGCGTAGACATTGATTTGAGGGCAATGATGCTGCTCAACCAACACGTGTGCGGCTGCTTGTTCATTTTTCTCGGAAGGAACGGGCAACACCTTGGCCGTAGTGAGAAGGCTGCTCATATGTTTGACAAAAATAATACCTGACAAGGCTAATCCAACTTCAACAGCGATTGTCAAATCTGCCAAAACCGTTAGAAAAAAGGTAGTAAGCAAAACCAAGGACTCCGCTGTTTTGGTTTTTAGAACGCGAGCAAACTCCTTACGCTCACTCATATTCCAAGCAACGACCATTAGAATGGGGGCCATACTCGCAAGCGGGATGTTCGAAGCATAGGGAGCAAATAAGAACAAAACCAACAGAACGACTACACCGTGAATGACCCCGGAGAGGGGAGACTCCGCACCGTTCTTAATATTTGTTGCCGTCCGTGCAATAGCTCCTGTTGCAGGAATACCCCCGAACAGCGGAGTTACCATATTAGCAATACCTTGACCAATCAATTCGCGGTTGCTGTTATGTCTGGTTCCCGCCATGCCATCAGCGACGACGGCTGAAAGTAAGGATTCAATGCCACCTAACATAGCTATGACAAAAGCGGGCTTTATTAAAGTTTGCATGTGTTCAATGGAGAGTGCCGGCACATGTATGCCAGGCAAGCTGGATGGAATTGCACCGTAGGTAGAACCAATGGTTGCAACTTGGTCAGGATAGAATAGGGATGCAACAATCGTAGAAATCAATAATCCTACTAATGAACCAGGAATTTTGGGTAACCGTTTTGGCGTCACAAGGATAAGAATCAGACAGATCACAGCAGTTATGACGCTATACTTATTAATTGTTGAAATATGAATGCCTAATTCCTTGATATTAGAGAGGAAATCCTGATGCTTATGAAGGTCGCGCAATCCGAGGAAATTGGCAATTTGTCCGCTGAATATGGTAACAGCAATTCCTGTCGTAAAACCTATTGTTACAGGGCGTGGAATAAATTGAATAATACTGCCTAATTTGAAGATTCCCATGAATAATAAAATGACGCCAGCCATAAAACCTGCGATAAGCAAGTTTTCGTACCCATACTGCATGACGATCGCAAATAGAATGGGTATAAATGCGCCAGTCGGACCGCCGATTTGAAATTTGGACCCCCCGAGTAAGGAGATTAATATTCCAGCTACGAACGTGGTATATAGCCCGTACTCAGGCTTTACGCCTGAAGCAATTGCAAACGCCATTCCTAATGGAATGGCGACAATACCTACAATGAAACCTGAAATCAAGTCATTTTGAAATTTTTTTCGATTGTAGCCCTGGAATCTGCCACTAAAAGAGAATTTCATATTCATTCCCACCCGTTATAAATATCTGATTATTTGAATATATAAAAAATCATATATCCAAAACAAATGGATGTCAATTTGTTATTTTCTAAATAAACAAAAAGGAAGTCATCGAGAATTAGGACCCGATTTACTCCCTTTGTGTGAATTACTGATTTTTTATATTTTCTAACATTGAAATAGCATTCACAAGATGATTGTCAAAAATTTGCTTGGCAACAATAAGCAGATCCTTAATTAAGGGGTCCGTTAGAGAGTAGATGACTGAAGTTCCGTCTTTAATCCCGCGGACTACGTTTTTATTCCTTAATACGGCTAACTGCTGCGAAACGGCAGAACCCTCGCTGCCTAAGATAGCTTGTATCTCATTAACGGTTTTATCACCCTCGACCAAAACTTCAAGGATTCTTATACGCAATGGGTGTGCTAGCGCCTTGAAAAAATCGGCTTTAAAATGCTGTATTTCTTGATACATAGCAGTCTCCCCTACTTATTAATATTCGAACATTTGAATATATAGAATATCATATCATAAGCAGGAAAGCATGGACTTTCGCAATCTAAAAAAGACCGGTTAATCCTTACTGAAGCCATTCCAACACGGAAGGGAACAATTCGCGTTCGATTTGGTCAAGATGTTTTTGTAGGGGGTGAATCGTTATTGTGAGACATCGCGTTAGTTCTTTTGCTTCTTTTTTCGTTATCCTTCCCGTCATCCGCTGAGTTCTCGTATAAAATAATTTGAGTATTTCCACAATGTGATGAAGCTCTTGTTCAAGAAGCTCACAGAGTGAGATTTGGAAAGCCGCGTAGGAAGTGGATGCTAGGAAAAGCAGGTCTTTCTCCATCTTCTGAAAAGGATAAAGGACATCTAATAAGCTCCGGATCTCCTTCACCAAATCCTGAATGAATATCATCCGTTGAGGCCTGTTATTCTCTGCTTCAATGCGAACGGAGAGTTCTAATATCAAATGTAAACCTTTCGTTATATCTTCATATACGACATGGAGTGAACGAAATTGTTTCTCGAGCATCCAACGCCAATGCAGGTAGCTATTCATCTCAACCTGACTGGTTATCGAATAAATATTTTGTACAGTATTCATGGAGGTGCCTCCTTTTTAGCCTATATCTGAATTTTAAACGTTCCACGCATGCTTGACTGTGATGTATCTCACGGCGGGTTCCCGTAAAAGGGGTGAGAAAGTCAAAAATTTGGAGTGGAATGTCATATTATTGGAATCCACCGGGGGAAATCAGAGACTATAATGAAAAAGCTTCTTGGAAAGCGCTTTCTTCCTTGAAGCCATACCAAGATTATGGGGGAGGGGCAAATTGAGCAACTTACGGCAGTTAATCGCATTCATCCTCATCATGGCGCTCGTATGCAGCGCGATGCCGGGTGGCCAAGCTTATGCTTTGGAGAAAAGCGGGGAGCCAGGATTGTTGGCTTGGTACAAGCTGGATGCGCCTTATGAACTTAACGGTAAGAACATGGCGGAGGATTCCTCCGGCAATGGTCATCATTCCATCAGTGCAATCGGCACTTGGGTCGAGGATGGCGGCGTATACGGCGGGGCCTTATCATTTAACGGCGTCAGTGATCTGATTCAGCTGAACTTGGGGTCAGCTCCGGCAGGATCGTACCTGAAAGAGGCCTTCACGGAGCATTCCGCTTCGTTATGGTTTAAAGCGAACGATACGCAAAAGCTCCAGGTGCTGTACGAACGCGGAGGCAATGCGTCCGGTATGGCGATTCAATTGAACGCGAACAAGCTGGAGGCCGCTGTAGTGAGCGGTGAGCGGACAACCTTGTCCGTCGATTTTACAGATACTACATCTTGGCACCATACGATGGTTACTTTCGACGAAGGAACGTTCACGCTGTACTTGGATGGGAAGGTCGCCGCAACGGCTGCAACGTCGTTTACAAAAGTGAATAGCGCACTTAACGAAGCTGCCATCGGCGCAAAATACGCCGTATATGCATTCGGAGGAGACAACAAGACCGGGGCTTGGTTCAACGGGATGATCGATAATGTGCGTTTGTACGACAGAGCGGTTATGCCTTCGATCGAAGTGACCGGGGTCACCCTGGATAAGGCGCGGTTGACCGCGACGGTCGGCGAATCGGTGTATCTTACCGCTTCTCCCCAGCCGTCGGTCGCGACGAATCGCAATGTCACCTGGACTTCCAGCGATGAATCCGTCGTGACGGTCGCCGTTTACGGTTCAGGACAAGCAGCCGTCGTAGGCAAAAAAGCGGGCAGTGCAACCGTAACCGCGACAACCGCGGATGGCCATTATACAGCTGAGAGCGTTGTTACCGTCCTTCCGTCGCGGATCTCCATGCCCTTCGAGGGACTGGAGGCCTGGTACAAGCTGGATGCGCCATTCGCTTACAACGGCAGGCAAGTTGCAGAGGATTCCTCTGGCAACGGGCATCATTCTGTAAGCGCTGTCGGAGCCTGGCTGCCGGATGGCGGTGTTGACGGCGGGGCCTTCTCCTTCAATGGATCGTCAAGCATCCTACAACTCAATACGAATACAATGCCGTTCTTAAGGGATGAGTTCTCCGCATTCACCGCTGCGATGTGGTTCAAGCCGGCGGATCTGAACACCAGACAGGTATTGTTCGAGCGCGGAGGCAATGGGGCAGGTCTGGCCATTCAAATTCATGGAGGGAAGCTTGAGGCTGCCGTTGTGAATAACAAACCCAAAATTGATCGAGTCCTTCTTTCCACAGAGCTGACCGGTGCAGACGAATGGCATCACGTATCCGTTTCTTTCGGTAATCAATCCTTCAAGCTGTTCCTTGACGGACAATTGGTCAAAGAAACGGTTACGTCTTTCGACAAAGTTGCCGCAGCAGCTAACGAGGGGGCGCTTGGTGCGAGATTCGCCGTCGATGCTTTCGACGGATCGGCGACAGGAGCCAACTTCAACGGGGTTATCGATGACGTTCGCTTGTACCATGCTGCCGTCGAGCCTGTCGTAGGTACGGTCCATCCGCAAAGCGTCAGCCTGAATCGGACGGCGGTTACGCTGGGGACGGGGCTTTCGCAGGAGCTCGCTGCAACGGTTATCCCGAAGCATGCGACGAATCAGGATGTGATCTGGTCCTCCAGCGACGAATCCGTCGCGAAAGTTACATCGACCGGCGGTCTGAAGGCTGCCGTGCAAGGGATATCGGAAGGAACGACGACCATTACCGTGACAACGGTCGATGGGGAATACAAGGCGATGAGCATCGTAACTGTCGAGAATATTCCGGTTGTTGGGGTAAGTCTTACGCCTGAGGACGCAGAAATTACGGTGGGAACGACGCAAGCCTTAACGCCGAAGTTCCTGCCTGCCAATGCGTCGAATCAGAAGGTAAGCTGGTCTTCCGACAATTCGTCTATAGCATCGGTTGACGAATCGGGTGTCGTGACAGCGCTTCAGCCAGGTACAGCAACGATTACCGTGGCGACAGCGGAAGGGGGGCATACGGCTTCTGTGGTTATTACAGTCAAGGGCATACCGGTCGCGGGGATCTCTCTGAATCACCCGAAAGTTGCGTTAGCGGTAGATCGGACGCATCTGCTGTCAGCCGCGATCGTGCCTAAGAACGCATCGAATCTTCATGTAACCTGGTCGACTTCGGATCCTTCCGTGGCAGCCGTTGATACGAGCGGCAGAGTGACGGCCGTGGGACCGGGCAACGCATTCATAACGGTAACAACCGAAGATGGAGGCTTGACGGCGAGCAGTGAAGTCACGGTGTACCCATCCGCTCTAGAGAAAATAGATAACCTGTTTCGTGTCGATACAGGGCCCGATCTAGGCAAGAAGGCTACTCTCTATGACGGAACGATCGAGAAGTATAACGGCTACTATTATGCGATGGGAACCGGTACACTCGGACATGTGTATCGGTCGAAGGATATGATTCATTGGGAAAGTCCTTATAGGTTAATTTCAAATGACCCGAGTACGATGCCTCCGACAGTGAATCCGGCTGATTACAACGAATTAGGGGCATCTGACCTGTTCTTTCACAACGGGGTGATGTTCTATACCTACAATGGCACCTCGTTGATCTACGGAGACCCGAGTACGATGAATACGGTACCGGATTTTCGTAACGCCCTCTGGGATAAGAAGTTTGACGATGGTATTGACCCGCAGCTGTTCGTTGCGCACAACGGGGATTTGATCTTCTTGCGCAAGGTAAATCCGGACGAGGTGGATCCGAATACCGGGAAGGCTAAGCCGGGGAATGCCGGAGCGTGGGTATGGAACGTACAATCGTTCTTCAACGAGAAGGGCCATCCGGGCCGGAGCAAGGCGATCGAGACGGTTCATACACAGAAGGGCCAATGGGCCAATGTGAACTTCGTCAATTTCGAAGGACCGGAGCTATTCTACCATAACGGCCAGTATTACATGTTGTATGTCGGAAATCAGATGTTCCCGGAAACAGGACTTTATGAGACCGGGGTGGCGCAAGCGGACAGCTACGATAAAATTACTAATGAAACCAAATACCCGGGCAAGCTGCTGGCGCGCAATATGGAGGGGTTGCTCCTGAAATATAAGGTCATCCTGCCGACGGCCGAGCATGGCGGTCAGCCTTATCAGTATACCTTCAATGCGCCCCAAGCGGGCTGGAACCATATCGGCTCCGATACGAAGGGTTGGGTATCCGGGGAGGGCGGCTTCGGCTGGCCGGATACGAGAACGGGGAAAATCCCGACCATTTACAACAACGGGAAAACGGCGACGTCCGAGATATGGGCGCATCCGAACGGTCAGCCCTCCATGTGGGCGAAACGCTCCTTCCATCTGGATGCTGTGCCGGAGACCACGGCGCTGCGCTATCGTCTGGAGGGATATGGAAAGCTGTATGTGAACGGCAAGGAGTTCTTCGCGTTCAATGGTCAGCAGCGAGCTTACAAGATGGTCGAGGTTCCCGCCGAACTTCTGCAGGCCGGGGAGAACGTGATTGCCGTAGAAATTAGTAAAGACGGCGGGGACCCATTGAATTTCTACCATCTGGATTTCGGTCTGTACGATACGAACGGTCATCCGGTTGAGCCCGATATTATCGGACCGTCGCAACCGAATATCATAAAGGGGCCGAACGGCTTCGAGACTTGGGCCACCTATAAGGCTTTCTGGAACAGCGATAACGGGCAAGGAAAGGATCGCGTCTACTTCTGGGATCAGGAGATGGTCGTCGACGGACCGACGTCTTATGATTCGGAAGGGATTCATCCGGATGCCTGGACACCGACGTTCCAGGACCGGTTCGATTCGGAAGCCAGCTTGCAGCATTACGACATCCCGGGGGCAGGCGTACGGATCGACAACGAGGCGTTGTACTTTAACAACCCTGGCGACTCGAAACAGGTGCTGCTGAACGGTTACGAAGCGGAAAATGTCTTCGTAGAGGCCAATCTCCGATTCGATGACAAGGATTTCGGAGACGAGGGGCAGGCCGGCATTGTGGTATGGCATCAGGATGAGCATCATTATGTGAATGTGTTGGTCGACCGCGATGACCGGAAGCTTGTCGTCCAGTCCCGCATAGACGGCGTTTCGGAGAGCTCGGTCATAGACCTGCCTTCGACGTTCGCCTTCCTGGACGATGACCCGCGTGCCAAAGACTTCGCGGAGCAATATCATACGCTCAGGGTCTATAAGAACGGGGCCAAATTGTTTGCGGAATTGGATCACTACACGCTTAACGACGACCGGCCGGTGTTCGAGCATGAGTCGATGGCTGCTCCAGGGCGAATTGGCTTGATCAGCAGCAAGGCCAAGGTTCGGATGGATAACGTAACCGTGACGACCGGTTGGAGCGAATACGGAACGTATATGAACGGTTGGGATCAAGCGTGGTCGGTTACCGAGAAGGGCTTGCAGTCTCCTGAAGCCGGTGAAGCGCTCACGGTGAAGGGCGATCGGATGCTCGGGCATGAATTTTCGGTGAATGTGAATACGGGCTCCCTGCCAGACAAGGGTAAGGCGGGCGTCATTCTCGCGTATGTCGACGACCGGAACTACGTGACGGCAAGTACGAATTACGCCACGAACGAATTCGAGCTGCGCAAGGTTGTCGATGGCCAGGAGGAGATGATGGCCGTCGCTCCCACAGCGAGAGACACGATCTATGGGCACAGCAACTACGCAGAGAACGGTCAGCGCGAGTATGTATACGATCTGCGCGCAGAAGCGGAGATTTCATCGGCGAAGATCCTGTGGTTCCATGGTCCGTTCTCGTACATGAACAAGAACTTTGAGCTGCCTCCATCGAACTCGGCAGATTTCAAGTTCGACAGCTGGACGAATGGTTGGAACCCGGTACCCTTTACGTATCAAGATAAGGGAAAAGGCGATTATCATATTGCCGGCTTTGAGGAAAATGTGAAAACCAGTCAGCTTCGATTGAGCGTCCCCTCGGAATCGAATCGTCCGTTCTCTTTCGCCCTTCGGGAAGAGATCAGCGCGCAAAACTTCTACAAAGTAGTTAGGTCGAAGGGGAAAATCTATGTATGGGTGAACAACAATCTGATCTTCGACGCAGAGGATCCATTCTTCAACAGACCCGCTCAGGCAGGCCTTTATACCGATGGCATCCAGGCCGCCTACAACGCCCTAACCGGCTTCGACGTATCGGGACAGCTTCCTGCGAGCGATGACGGCGGCGCTTCTCTGACCGTGAAAGCGGAGGTGGCCGGCCAAGCCGGCAGCAACGGATGGTACGTTTCGGATGTCAATGTCACACTGCGTCCGCAAGGAGAAGCCTTGGATCACGTCAACCTGTTCTACAGTCTGGATGCGGGAGGCACCTGGCACGCGTACAGCCACCCGATCGCGATTTCCGCCGAAGGCGTGAGTGAGCTCCTCTATCGCGCCGAAGATGGGGCCGGGCATACAACGAAGATCGCAACGCTCACCATCAACATCGATAAGACCGCGCCTGTCATCGCGTTAAATGGACTGTCCCCTGTCACCGTGCCAGCCGGCGGGACTTATAACGAGCAAGGCGCAACGGCAACCGATAATATCGGTCCTGTGGGCGAGATTACGGTTATAGGTGAAGTTCATACCAACACGGTAGGCACCTACACACTGCGATACCGGGTTTCCGACCAAGCGGGGAACGCTGCCGCGGAAGCGGTACGGAAGGTAACGGTCGAGGAGGCAGAGGATGCATCCGAAACTGGCGAGCCTGCCGGCGAAGGCAGCCAGACGGAGGGAACCCCTGCCGGAGGAAGCACAGCGCCGACCTCCGGGAGCAAGGAACGGCAAACGGATGTGAGCCCGGAAGCAAGCAAGCAGTTGGAGCTGGAAGGCGGAGTAAAGATTCAAGTTCCTGCGGGCGCCGTGTCTTCGAAGGGGACGATTCGGATCACGGTTGTCGAACCGGACCAGATTCCCGCGAATGGCGCTCTTCAACCGGTCAGCCGGATTTTCGAACTGTCCAGTACGACGGGCGATCGGTTCTCGAAGCCGCTTGAGCTTTCATTCGTCTACGAGGCCAAGCAATTGAAGCCGGGAAGCCAACCGGCCGTGTACTATTATCACGCAGGCCAGAAGCGTTGGATGTTCCTCGGCGGTACCGTTAATGAAGGCGGAACGATTCGGGTGAATGTCGACCACTTCACGAAGTTCGCCGTCTTCTCCTATGAACCGGCAGAGATGAAGGACATGGCGAGCCATTGGGCGGCAAGCTACGTGCACCGCCTCGCAGGGATGAATGTCACAGCCGGATACCCGGACGGAAGCTTCCGGCCGGAAGCAACCGTTACGAGGTCCGAATTCGCTAAGATGCTGGCTACGGCCTTAGGTCTTGAAGCAGCCTCCCGCGACACGAACTTCTCGGATGAAGCGGATATCCCGTCTTGGGCGAAGCCGCACATCGCGGCCGCCGTACAAGCGGGCCTGATTCAAGGCTACGTGGAAGCCGGCACGACTAGCTTCCAAGGGCAGCTCGCCGTGACGCGCGGGGAAGCCGCCGTGATGACAGCGAGAGCTTTGCAGCAATACGGAAGAAGTACGGCCGGTTTGACGAGATCTGCACCGAGTATGACAGACGCCTCGGACATTCCGTCCTGGGCGAAACCATCGATCGACCACGCTCTATCTGCGGGCATCTTGAATGGTTACGAAGATGGCGCTTTCCGCGCTGGCCGTACAACGACAAGGGGCGAAGCAGCCGCGATGATTTATAAATTGCTGGCCGCATTGGGCATATAGCTTATTGAAATAAAACGGAGCGCCGCGGGTTTGCGGGCTCCGTTTTATGCGTTATTCTGAAGCATCACATTTTTTTACTGTAGAAGGACAAGATAGATTCTCAAAACGGTTGAGAAATCTAGCATAATGAATTAACATACAGGAGTAGTTCATCCCAGTGATAGGAATGCAGATGTGCGCTTCATTAGAAGCGTCAATTAACGCTATATTTTCTATTGTAACGGTGGAAGCCCTTTTCATGAAGGGTTTTTGTTTTGATGTGAATGCTCAGTAAGGCTATTACACTTCATAGGAGTTGACTAACGAATCATGATGAAGAAAGAAATCGCACATATTCGCAAGCAATTTAAATTGGATCACGAGATGCTTAAAATTTTCGATATTTTCAACGTGTATATCATGAAGGAAAGCAATGAGATTTACCATTATGAGCGCCAGCCGTTCGCCCTATTGGACAGGGAGAAGCAGGAACTCTATATGATCAATTTCAAAAAACTGCTGACCGGCGAATTAGATCAGAAGATGTTCGAGTTAAAGTTTCAGGAGGAAGCGGAGCAGCCTACGCAGGTGCTTCTTCATCAAGGTCTGGTAACCGGGAATCCGGAAGAATGGCAAGATCTCATGCTCTTGTTGGTGGAGAAAATGCTGGTGGATACCCAATACGAACAAGATACGGTGGTAACCTTCGTCCGTGGACAATACTCCCGTCCGACCAAGGCCAGGAACGAAGAAGCCGAGGTGAGCGAAAAGGACGAGATGTTCGCGAATCTGTTCATTCTGTGCAGCGTGAATTCCACGGAACAACAGCGGAAAACGCTCATGTTTGATTATGTGGAGAGGGAATTCAAGTACAACGTCTTCGTAGACCCGATCATCAAATTGAACACGCCGGAGCAAGGCTTTTTCTATCCTAGCGTGACGGACAACTATTCGGACATGAATCGCATTCTGTATTGCGCAGGGAAAGCGAATGAACCGAATCCGCGATTCATCGAGCAAGTCCTAAATGCCGAGAAGACCGTGACGGCGTTAGAAGAGAGAGCCATTTTCGAGGACATCGTGAAGGAAGTGGCGGGCGAACAGCTGGATGCCGCTACGATCGCTCATGTGTACGAGGAAATTCACCGGGTCATCGAGTCCAACGAGGAAGAAGAGCCTCCTAAGCTGGATTATAAAGATGTGGGGCGCATGCTGTCCGCGAGCGGCGTGGAGAACGTGACGATGGAAAGGGTGGAACGAGCGTTCCAGGCGGTCGTCGACGACAAAAACTATGAAATCAAAGCGAGCAGCGTCATTCCGAAGTTCACTTCGAAATCGATTAAGATAGATACGAAGGTAGCCACGATTACGGTCAGTCCGCAAGATTTAAAGTACGTGAGACAGGTGAATTATCAAGGAAAACGCTGTATCCTGATCGAGGTTGACGAAGACGCCGTGATCGAAGGATTTACGCTTAGTACGGAGACGTTGTAGAGACGTTGTAAGCCCAAGCTTATGCATAGGAACCCAGTCGGCCTGCTTCGATTTAATAAACCATTAAAAAACTTCCCTCCTATTGCCCGGAGGGAAGTTTTCTTCGTTGGAGCCGGTGGAATAGGGGGACGCAGGTGGGAAAAGAGTACGCTCACTCCAACGAATCCTTCGTCACTTCCCGGACGCCGGTGTTGATGTGCGAGGGAGCACTTTCCCCGCGTACCGTATGGAGCAATTGCCCGATGATGTCATCACCCCATACCTGCTCATCTTGCGAGATAACGGAGGTCATCTGCCCGTTGATCAGCGCCTCCTTCACGTTCGGCATCATGCCGATGGAGACGACGTTCCGCTTCAAGCCTTTAGCCTTCCACAGAAGGATCGAGGCTGTGCTGGATAAAATATCGAGGGTAATGAGCGTATCGAAGTGAGGGTGGTCATCGATCATCCGCTCCATATCCTTTAATGCTTTATCGGAGGAACCCTCGTTGTAGCCTACCTCCAGCACCTGGATTTCCGTATGCCGGGACAAATAGTCAAGCATGCCGGTAAGCCGGTTCTTCTGACTGGACACATCCGCCATCCCGGATTCGACCAGCACCATGCCCTTACCCTTCATCAGCTTATTCACGATTTCGCCCATGTAAGCCCCGCTCTTGTAATGATCGGGACCGATGTAGGCGGAGCGCCGGCTTGCGGGGGCGTCGGTTTCGAAGCAAACGACCGGAATACCGGCATCGGCCGCCTTGTTGATCGCAGGGATGAGGGCGTCCGGGTCGATCGGATCGATCGCGATACCGTCTACCCGCATCTTAATCATGGTTTCCATCATTTGAATTTGCTGTTCGATGTTAATCTCTTCCGGCGCTTTGACGAGCAGCTGCACCGAGTTGGCGGCGGCCGTCTTTTCCGCGTATTGCGTAATGACCTCATAGAAAGAATGCGCCATCGGATAAATAATCCCGAACGTATAGGCCGGATCCTGCACGTTCTTTTGCCCGGAAGAGGGGGGCGCGGAAGGAGGCGCGGGAGCGGCAGGCGCGGTATCCTTGTAGACCGCGATTGCGATGAATAAGCACAAGATGACCACAAGCAGCAGCCAGGTTCTAAGAGTAACTGACAAAGTCCTTGTGCTCCCCTCTCCCTGTCGCAGGCAGGTCTTTGTTTAGAAAACCGCTTTTGCGAAACTGCTTGGTTGTCATGCCGGTAACCCGCTTGAACAGGCTCGAGAAGTAATGGGCATCGTTATAGCCTACCAGAAAGGCGATTTCATACGATTTGGCCTGCGTCGTTTGCAGCAGCTCCATGGCTTTGCGGATTCTCGTCTGCGTCAAATATTCAATAAACGTCTGCCCGATCTCCTGGCTGAACACTTTGCTTAGATGCCCCGGACTTAAATTCACATGATTGGCGGCATCTTGGAGGGAGAAATAGTCTTTATCGTAATGCTCATGGATATACGTTTTCACTTTCATCAGCAAGTCGCCGTACTTGTCGGCCGCACCTGAACGCCATTGCCAGTATTGCTCGGATAACCGGATTAAGTATGCGCAAGCTTCGTCCCAAGAGCGAATCGCTTCGATGGATTTTTGCATCGTTTGCAGCGTTATATCGAAGTTTGCGATGCTGGGGTAAGTATCCTTGGCGGAGCGAAAGACCTCCAACGTCAGGTCGTTTAACATATAATATCCGATCAGCGAAGCGTGCCAGTCGGTTGGCTGAAGGACGGAGGCGAACGATTGAACGAAGGTTTGCACGTTGGCCGGCGAGCCGATTTTCAGATAATCGACAAACTGCGCCCTGTCGAGGAACATAGACTGTTCCAACGAGCTGCTCTTGGAGTCCAGCATGGCTTGGCGGTTTTGGCGGGATAACCGGCGCAAGTAGTTGTCCTCCATGGCTTCCAGGAAGGAAACATGGATGCCCTGCATCCGGTCTTGAATACTCCCGACCCCAACGGAAATCGAGTAGGGCAGCTCTTCAGCGGCTTGATTATGCATGTGCTGGAACGCCAGTAAGATTTGCTTTAGCTTATCTTGAGACTCGCTTTTCAGAATCCACACCCATTCGGTCTTGCTTCGCTTGAACACCCGTATATGGTCGCCTTCGAGCTTGAGCTGCGCCGTGATGTCCAGCTGCTTCATGAACTCGGTGATATCTTCCGGCAGTGTATCCGCTTCTTGCAGCTTCCGGATATCCGCTGTCGCTACTGCGTAATAGCGGGCGAACAGGTTCAAGTTCAGCTTGGAGCTCGCATGTACAGCTTCGGATGTTGTAATAAAGCCGCTGCATAGATCATTCAGCAGCTTGACCTGCGTCATGCTTGCTTGCTGGCTTTCTCCTTGCCTCAGCAGCTCGATTTGCTCCTTCTCGCGGCGCTCGCTGTCAATCTTGTCGCTGACTTGGCGAAGAATTTGCAGCAGATCCGCCGAGCTGAACGGCTTCGTGCAGTATTCCTCCACGCCCAGCCGCAGTGCGGTTCGGGCATACTCGAACTCGCCATGTCCGCTTAAAATAATAATTTTAATATCCGGCATGTGTTTTCTGACAAAGGAGCTCAATTCCAATCCGTCCATGAACGGCATTTTAATATCGGTAATTAAAATATCAGGCTGATACTGCTCGATCATCGGCAGCGCGACCTCCCCGTCGGAAGCATCGCCGCAGTATACGAAGCCCTCCTTTTCCCAATGGATCGTATCACGAATCGTCTCGCGGATTAAAATTTCGTCGTCAACCAGCAGTACTTTTTTCATTAGCCATAGCCTCCTGTCAGGGGGATTCGAATGGAAACCTTCGTTCCTTCGTTCTGGACGCTGTCGATGCTTACACCGTAGTTGCTTCCGTAATACAGCTGAATCCGCTGCTGCACATTATGCAGCCCGAAGCCGCCCGACACCTCGTTCCCGGTTTGCTCCGGCAGCTGCTTATTCGATAAATAATGGCGCGTCTGTTCGAGCTTCTCCGGCGACATCCCGATGCCGTCATCTTCGACGACGATCATCATTTCCCCATTGTCGGCGATGCGGCCCGCGATCCGGATCAGACCTTTGCGGCGCTTGTTCTTTAAACCGTGGTATAAAGCGTTTTCCACAATCGGCTGCAGCGTCATTTTGAGGATCGGATAAGGCTTCAAACGGTCGTCTACATCAATCTCATACTCCAAAATATCGCGGTAGCGCATCTGTTGAATGACGAGATAGCTATGGACGTGTTCCACTTCTTTATGGATCATAATCCAGTCGCGCCCCTTGCTGAGCGATATGCGGAAAAGCTTGGAAAGCGATTGTACGAGCTGAATCACCTGGTGATTTTTGCCGGCCTCAGCCATCCATACGATAGAATCCAATGTATTGTACAAAAAGTGGGGATTAATTTGCGCCTGTAAGGCCCGTAATTCCGCTTTTTTAATTTCTTCCTGTTCCTTAATGCTTTGATCGAGCAGTTCCCGAATTTTGCTAAGCATGGTGTTGAAGCTGTTGCCAAGAAGCGCAATTTCATCGTTGCCCTTGGGCGTGACCTTAGCTTCCAAATAGCCCGAGGCGGCAAGCTGCATTTTGCTTTTTAAGAGATGAAGCGGGTGTGTCAATCGGTACGAAATAAAGAAATGAAGCGAGACGGCAAAAATAAAACTCAGCACGACCGTGATGATGATCAGTTGGCGAATCGAGTTCGCTTCTTCGACGATTTCTTGAAGCGGGACATAGCCGACGATACTCCAGCCGGTCATGCGGGAAGGAGACATGTAGACGAATTTCGGTTTACCTTCCGAAGAATCAATATAATTCGTATCGGCGCCGTTCAGCATATGCGATAGATCCGCAGGCGACGGAAGCTTAGCATGCTCTTTGAGCGTAGAAGGCGTGAAAATCGGCTGCCCTGCAGCGTCGACCACGAAGTAAAACCCCGTTTCACCGATCGTAACGTTATCACAAAATTGTTTGACAACCTTATCATCCAAATCAATGGCGATAAAGCCGATTACTTCATGGGTAATCTGCTGTTTGACGGCAGCCATTATGGAGATGACCTTCGTTCTGTTATATTGAAATCCGTCAATGCGATCAAGCAAGGAAGCCTCGGAGGGCGGGATCATCAGCACTTCATCCGGATGATTCGTTAGATACGTGAAATGAGAATTACGCAGCGGGTTTTTCTCTAGCTGAAACAGGCCTTTTCTTTCACTGATGCCTCTGCCGTAGAGATTGACCATTGTAATATTGAGAACGCTGTCATATTTGTACGTCTGCCGGTACGAATCCATGGTTCTTAAGATTTGTTTCGTATCCTCATAGGTGTCTTCCTGGGAAAATAAGAAGTGAAGCACCTGCGCGTTTTGGCTGATTTCAAGCAGCTTCCTCGTATCGATGAATTGCGTATCGAGATCTCTGGCCAGCTGGTCCGCGGATAGCATGGCGGCTGCTTTGCTGTTGTCGAATACCGTTTTGAACGATTTCTGGTAAGAGATGAGGCCAACCGCAATAAGAGGAATACACGTTAGAATGATAAACATCGTGAGCAGCTTAATCTGCAAGCTGGTTGAAATCCATCGGATCAATCTCATAGCAGGTAGGTAACCTTTCTACTGTGTAGGTCGTTGTCTTCATTTCACTATAACAAATTGTCGCTTAAGCGGATATGGTACCGGATACATTTCACCGGAAATAACAATTTTATCTTAAAAAAACAAACTTTTGCCGCAGCGGGTAAGGGGAAATACATAAAAAATTACAAAAAATAAGCTTGAAACTCCGTATAAAAGCATTTTGAAAGCGTTTTATAATGAGGTCACACCACATAAGAGGTGAACCAAGGGGAGGAAACGGATGATGAAGATGACGAAAAAAATGGGAGCTCTCGTTGCGGCTTCCTGCATGATGTTACTCACGGCGGCTTGCGGCAATAGCGCCAGCACAGGGGCAAGCACATCGGCGGCCCCGGCTAGCAGTACGGCTGCAGCTACAGCTTCGGCGGCTCCGGCGACGCCGGCGGCCAAAAAGATTACACTAGGCTTCGCGCAAGTAGGTGCAGAAAGCGGCTGGCGCACAGCGAATACCAAATCGATTCAGGATTCGGCGAAGGATGCCGGCTTTGATTTGAAATTCTCCGATGCCCAGCAAAAGCAAGAGAACCAGATTAAAGCGATTCGTACGTATATTCAGCAAAAGGTGGATGTCATCGCCTTCTCGCCGGTCGTTGAATCCGGTTGGGATACGGTACTGAAAGAAGCGAAAGACGCCAAAATCCCGGTTATTTTAACGGACCGTGCCGTAGATTCCAAAGATACTTCGCTCTATGTGACCTTTATCGGCTCCGATTTCGTCGAAGAAGGCAAGAAGGCAGGCAAATGGCTGGCCGATAAATACAAAGACGCGAAAGAAGATGTGAACATCGTTGAGCTTCAAGGCACAACGGGCTCCGCACCGGCGAACGACCGGAAGGCCGGATTCGCCGAGGAGATCAAGGGCAACGCTCACCTCAAAGTCATTGCCTCCCAAACAGGCGACTTCACGCGCGCCAAGGGGAAAGAAGTGATGCAGGCGTTCCTGAAAGCTCACAAAGATATCGATGTGCTGTATGCGCACAATGACGATATGGCGCTTGGCGCGATTCAAGCGATTGAAGCGGCCGGTCTCAAACCGGGTCAAGATATTACGATTATTTCCGTCGATGCGGTGAAGGACGGTATGACAGCGGCATCCGAAGGTAAAATCAACTTCATCGTCGAGTGCAATCCGCTGCTTGGACCGCAATTGATGCAGGCTGTCAATGATGTTATCGCCGGGAAGCAGATCGAGAAGCGCATTGTAACCAAAGAAGGCGTGTTTACTTCCGAAGATGCGAAGAAGGTTCTAGCAACCCGTCAATACTAATAAGAAAAGGGGAAAGCCACTCCATTCAAGAAGCAGGTGGAGTGGCTTTCTCTATATAGGAGAGGAGTTGTCATATGAGAGAAAACGAACCGATTATGCAAATGACGGATATTCATAAACAATTTCCCGGCGTCAAAGCGCTCTCTGGCGTCAATTTCCGGTTGTTCCCGGGGGAAGTTCACGCGTTGATGGGCGAGAATGGAGCCGGAAAATCTACGCTGATCAAAGTTCTCACCGGTGTCTATTCGATTGACGAGGGTCATGTGACCTTGGATCGGAAGCCGATCCAGATCGGCTCTCCGCAAGAGGCGCAGCGCGAGGGTATAAGCACGGTGTATCAGGAAGTCAATCTTTGTCCCAACCTGTCCGTAGCGGAAAATATTTACATCGGCCGCGAACCGCGGAGGTTCGGACGGATTTTATGGAAGAAAATGAACCAAGAAGCGGCGGAGCTGCTGCGGAAGCGAATGAATTTGGAGATCGACGTGACGCAGCCTTTGCACCATTATTCGGTGGCTGTGCAGCAATTAATCGCCATTGCCCGGGCGGTCAGTATCTCGGCCAAGGTGCTTATTCTGGATGAACCGACGTCCAGCTTGGACCGGGGCGAAGTGATGCAGCTTTTCACAGTCATGACAAGGCTGAAGAACGAGGGGCTGGCGATCCTGTTCGTGACGCATTTCCTCGACCAGGTGTATGAAATTTCGGATCGAATAACCATTCTTCGTAATGGAGAATTTGTCGGAGAGTATATGGCGGAAGAACTCTCCCGTATAGATTTGGTTTCGAAGATGATCGGGAAAGATCTGCACGTGCTGGAAGATCTCCCGAGAACGGCTGCAAGCAGCAATACCGCCGAGAATTTGTTAGAAGCGTATTCCATCGGCCGCAAAGGCTCCATCGAGCCGACCGATTTGACGATACGCAAAGGAGAAATCGTTGGATTGGCCGGTCTGCTCGGCTCGGGGCGAACGGAGCTTGCGAGACTGATGTTTGCCGCCGATCGCGCGGATTCGGGCAAGCTGCAATTGTCCGATTCACCGGCTGCGATTCACACCCCGAGGCAGGCGATCGACCACGGCATCGCCTTCTGCTCCGAGAACCGCAAAACCGAGGGCATCATTGACGATTTGACGATTCGTGAGAATATCATTCTCGCGCTGCAGGCGACGCGCGGTTGGTTTAAGGCCATTCCGCGTAAGCGCCAGGACGAGATTGCCGATGAGTACATCCGTACGCTGAATATTAATCCGCCGAATCCGGAGCATCTCATCAAAAACTTAAGCGGAGGCAACCAGCAGAAGGTGCTGCTGGCCAGATGGCTGCTGATGAACCCGAAGCTGCTTATTTTGGATGAGCCGACAAGGGGAATCGACATCGGGGCGAAAGCGGAAATTCAGAAGCTGGTGCTCTCGCTTGCCCAGAAGGGGATGTCCGTGCTCTTCATTTCCTCCGAACTCGAAGAGGTGCTCCGGGTCAGCGAACGCATCGTCGTACTCAGAGACCGCAAGAAAGTCAAGGAAATGTCCGGCGAAGAAATCAGTCAGCGCAATGTCATGAAAGCGATAGCAGGAGGTTGAGAGGCATGAAGGGAATGCTGAAGCATCATTTATTTTGGCCGTTGTGCATGTTAACTTTGCTGCTCGTATTTAATCTTATTTATTCTCCGGCCTTTTTCTCCATTCAAATGAAGGAGGGGCATCTATACGGAAGCTTGATCGATATTTTGAATTTCGGATCTCCGCTGATCCTGGTATCCATCGGGATGACGCTGGTGATTGCAACCAAAGGCATCGATTTGTCGGTCGGCTCTGTCGTCGCCATTTCCGGAGCGCTGGCCTGTTTAACGATCAGCAAGAGCAGCGATCAGAACACCCTGGGCGTGCTCGTGCTCGCGGTGTCGGTATCGCTTCTGCTGTCCGTGGTACTCGGGCTGTGGAACGGCTTTCTCGTCGCGAAGGCCGGCATTCAGCCGATTATCGCCACGCTGATCCTTATGGTCGCCGGTCGCGGGATCGCGCAGCTCATTACGGGAGGGCAGATCATTACGGTCACCAGCTCCTCTTATAAATACATTGGCGCAGGCTCCTTGGCGACGCTGCCGTTCTCCATCTTCCTTGTCGCGCTGGTGTTTGCGGTGGCTGCGCTGCTGACCCGCAAAACGGCGCTCGGCCTGTTCATCGAGTCGGTGGGCTGCAAGCCGACGGCGAGCCACTTGGCCGGCATCCGCTCGCGCACCGTCATGCTGACCGTGTACATTTTCTGCGGGTTCTGTGCCGGGGTGGCGGGCCTGATCTTGAGCTCGAACGTGTCTAGCGCGGACGGCAACAACGCCGGCTTATGGTACGAGCTCGATGCGATTCTAGCCGTCGTGATCGGGGGCACCTCGTTGAACGGCGGGCGGTTTTATCTTAGCGGGACGCTGATCGGCGCGCTCATTATTCAGACGCTGACGACTACGATTTATATGATCGGAGTGCCGCCCGAGATTACACTGGTAGTCAAGGCCTTCGTCGTGCTGGCCGTCTGCTTGATTCAATCCGAAACGTTCCGCGGGGCGATTGTGCACCGCTGGAGAACACGCCACTATCCGGCCGAACGGGAGGTCAAACGCCATGCTGCTTAATCGCAAGTACGTACCGATCTATGTCACCGTCTGCTTATTCGTCCTAATGTATATCGCAGGTTCCTTCCGGTATACCGGCTTCTTCTCCCTGCAGGTTGTGCTGAATCTGCTCATCGATAACGCCTTCCTGCTCATTACGGCCGTGGGCATGACCTTCGTGATCGTCTCCGGCGGAATCGATCTGTCGGTCGGCTCCGTCATCGCATTAACGACGATGATCTCCGCATCGCTGGTACAAGCGGGATGGTCGCCGGTGCTGGTGATCCCCCTTGTGCTTATCCTGGGCACGCTGTTCGGGTGGGGCATGGGCGCGATCATCCATTACTTCCACATTCAACCGTTCATCGTCACGCTGGCGGGCATGTTCCTGGCACGGGGGCTGTGCTATGTGATCAGCATCGACACGATTACAATCGATAATCCGCTGTACACGAGCATCGCCCAAACCAAAATCCCGCTGCCGGGCGGCAGTTTCATCTCGATCAGCGTCGTTATAGCACTGCTTGTAGTTGCTGCAGGCATGTATATGGCCCATTATACGCGCTTCGGGCGCAATACGTATGCCATCGGAGGCAGCGAGCAGTCGACGGTTCTGATGGGGTTGCCGGTCGCCAGAACCAAAATGGGGGTCTATGCCTTCAGCGGCTTCTGCTCCGCGCTCGCAGGTGTCGTCTTTACGTTCTATATGCTCTCGGGGTACGGTTTGCACGCGATGGGGATGGAACTCGATACGATTGCGGCCGTGGTCATTGGCGGTACGCTGTTAACCGGCGGCGTAGGTTATGTGGCCGGCACCTTCTTTGGCGTACTCATCCAAGGGGTGATTCAAACGATCGTCAGCTTCGAGGGAACGCTAAGCTCATGGTGGACGAAAATCGTCATCGGCTTGCTGCTGTGCTTGTTCATTTTGCTTCAGAAAGCGTTGAGCGAGCGGAAGTGGTCGATACGGAAGGCCGAGTAACGGCATAAGTGGGTTATGCAAGGCATTGCAACTGTCATGCATCACCCTTTTTGCTTTGAACGGGCGCTAATAGCCACCGGCATGTTGTCACATGGTTGGAAGCGGTTTATAATACTAGCAATGGCATATGCTGCCTACTTTGGCCTGAGAGGGAGACTCCGATGCTCAGTAGATCGTTGATGTCATTATTCAAAAGCAAGCTGCTGATCCTGCTCTTGTTGGGCATGATTTTAATCCTGTCTACGTTTGATTCCGTCTACAAATCGTCTTCCGATTCCTATAGTCCCGGTGACGAGAAGACGGTTATCAAGAACGTGATCCAAACGGAACCGATGCAGACGCCCTCACGTCCGATCGTGCTGGGCTTTTCCCAGCTGGGGGCAGAAAGCGCCTGGCGCAATGCCAACACGACGTCGATTCGCGAAGCGGCGGAAGAGGCGGGCATTGAACTGCGTTTTGCCAATGCCGATCAATCGCAATCCAAGCAGTTCGAGGCGATTCGTTCCTTTATGAAGCAGAAGGTGGACGTCATTGCCATCGCCCCCGTTATTGAGTCGGGCTGGGAGCCGATTCTAAGCGAAGTGAAGCAAGCCGGCATCCCGCTGATCATCCTGGACCGGTTGGCGAATGTGAGCGATCCTTCTTTGTACGTGACCTACATAGGCTCCGATTTCTATGAAGAGGGCAGGAAAGCCGGCAAATATATCGTCGATAAAATGAGCGGGCACAAAGACACGATTGGTATCGCGGAGCTTGCCGGCACCGAGGGATCGACGCCTTCCATCGCGAGAGGGAAAGGGTTCCGCGACGTGATCAAGGACCACCCGAATTTACGCATATTAAAAACCGAGTCCGCCGATTTCACATTCGCACAGGGCAAGCAAGTCATGCAATCGTACTTGTCCGAGATGGGCCGGGATATTCGTGTCTTATATTCGCATAATGACGATATGGCGCTCGGGGCGATCGAAGCGATCGAGGAATACGGCTTGCGGCCGGGCAAGGACATTATCATCGTTTCGGTGGACGGAACGAATAAAGCGTTTGAGAAAATGGCGGAGGGCAAAATCAACAGCGTCGTGGAGTGCAACCCGCTGCTTGGCCCCAACTTGATGCAAGCTGTCAACGAGCTGATTCAAGGACGCAGCTTACCCAAGAGAATCGTTACGCCGGAGAGCGTCTTTACGGAAACGATGGCGGAGGCGGAAGTGGGGAAAAGGAAATATTGATCGGAGAAGCCGAATAAATCGTCGTAACAACAAGCCTTGAGGACACTTCCTCAAGGCCTTTTATTATCGGAGCCAATCCCAAGTAGGCACCTCCAAGTAACTACGCACGCAGAAGTGCCTACTTTTCGAACGAACAGTGAAGAACTACAATGATCCTATGCTTTTTAACATGAACTATTTTAAAGGAGAGATGTGATATGGAACTCCAACTCGCGTTGGATCTGGTCGATATTCCAGGAGCAAAAGAAATCGTAAGTGAAGTGGCGGAATACGTCGATGTTGTGGAAATTGGGACCCCTGTCATTATTAACGAGGGCTTGCGGGCCGTGAAAGAACTCAAAACCGCTTTTCCTCATTTGCGTGTGCTGGCTGATTTGAAAATCATGGATGCGGGCGGCTATGAGGTCATGAAAGCATCTGAGGCCGGAGCAAGTATTATTACGGTATTAGGCGTTTCCGATGATACGACAATTAGCGGCGCCGTCACGGAAGCACGTAAGCAGGGCACCAAAATCATGGTGGATATGATCAACGTTCCGGATATGGAGAAACGGGCTCGCGAAATTGATGAGCTTGGCGTTGACTACATTTGCGTTCATTCCGGTTACGACCACCAGGCTGCGGGCAAAAATTCACTCGAGGATCTGGCGACCATCAAACGGGTTGTGAAAAAAGCTAAGACCGCTATCGCCGGCGGAATTAAGCTTGTGACGCTGCCTGAAGTCCTGCAAGCCAAGCCTGATTTGGTCATCGTCGGAGGAGGGATCACAGGCCAAGCGAACAGAAAGGCGGCAGCTGCAGAGATGAAACGTCTTGTACAGTCGGCTGGGTGAAGAGATGAATGTTTTAAAAGGCGCATGGCCGTTACTGGTTGCCGATGAAATCTACCAAGCCGTTAAGCAAATCAGCGAGAGCGATGTAGCTCGGGTTGCCGAGCGCATTCTAGAGGCTAACAGGGTATTCGTCGCCGGCGCCGGAAGATCGGGGCTTATGGGACGTGCTTTTGCTATGCGGCTCATGCAGGCGGGCATTCCAGTCTATGTCGTTGGAGAAACCGTGACGCCTGCGATTAAGCGTGGCGATCTCCTTCTAATCGGCTCTGGCTCAGGGGAGACCCGACATCTGGCTGCCTATGCGGACAAAGCTTCTGCGCTTGAAGCGGAGGTCGTCTTGATTACGCTCTCCTCTCAATCGACGATAGGAAGAAGGTCCAATCATACGATACAGGTGCCTGGGGTTCGGAAAGACCGGTTCGAGGCAGACATTTCCTTACAGCCTATGGGGACATTATTTGAACAAACGCTGCTCTTATTTTATGACGCTGTACTTCTGTGTCTCATGCAAAAGCTGGATATCAATACCTCCAATATGTACGAAAATCATGCAAATTTAGAATAATGGCATAAAATTGAAGGCTTCTTCCTACCCTCTGTAGAAGTATGAAGTGGATAGAGGAGGCTGAATCATTGTGGCATTGGAAGTTAAAGATCGTATATCTTTGCAAGATATAAATTGTGAGAAGGAACTCACACTGGCTGTTATCGGAGGCAAATGGAAGCTGATCATCTTGTGGCATCTAGGCTTGGATGGAACCAAGCGATTCGGAGAGCTGAAGCGGCTGATTCCTGGTATTACTCAAAAAATGTTAACCAACCAGCTTCGTGAGCTGGAGGAGGATCTGCTAATTTCCCGGGAAGTATTCGATCAGACGCCGCCCAAAGTCGAATATTCGCTTAGCCGTTACGGACAAAGTCTGATGCCGCTGCTGCAGATGATGTATGATTGGGGTAAATGCTATAAGGAAAACGTCATCCAGTTGGATGACGCGGTAAAAATGTGAAGAGACCCGCAGCAGGTTACTCGGCCGTAGAAAAAAGGAAGAGCAAGCTCAACCCCATATATGCCATGCAGCTGGCAACGATATTTATCGGATTCGTCATCTTCGGGTTCTCGGAAAATATGAAAGGCCCGGCGATACCGCGAATTCAATTCGATTTTATGTTGAGTGAGTCCCAACTTGGCACTTTATTATCCTTGAACGCTCTGGGTTATTTGATAGCCTGTTCCTTCACCGCTTATTTGACCAAAATATGGGGGATCAAATGGGTGACCGTTGCCGCGTTCGCCGCTATGGCTTTGTCCGGCATCCTCATTTACTTCTCCCACTATTATCCGATGTTCTCCATTTCGTATTTCCTGATGTATATCGGGAATGGAATGCTGGAAATTGGCCTGGCCATTCTAAGCGCCCGGATTTTCGTGAGGAACACGGGAATGATGATGAATATGACGCATGGCTTCTATGGCCTAAGCTCGACGGTCGCTCCGCTGATTGCAACAGGCCTGATGAAGGTGACGATTGCTGGCCATATGCTGGACTGGCGCGGGATGTATCTGGTGATGCTGTTATTGTCCGTCATCCCGATTGTGATTACCTTGTTAAGTACGTTCCCCGGAGATGACATCTCACACGAAGATCGCATACCATTCAAAGCCTTGCTGAAAGACCGCGTGTTATGGTTAATGGTGCTGGTGCTTACGTTCGGTGTTGTATCGGAATTAGCCGTTGGCGGCTGGCTCGTTAATTTCTTGGAGAAAGCTTATCGTTGGGATGCTGTGAACGCTTCGGGCATGCTATCCATCTTCTTCTTATGTTTCGCGCTGGCTAGGCTGTTGCTGGGCCCGCTGACAGACCGGATAGGCTTCGTATTATCCCTCATTATCTTCTCAGGGTTTTCGGCATTATGTACATTCGCTGCCATACTTGGCGGTGAACGTGCCGCGTTCCTGTTTGCCGTCTCCGGTATAGGCATTGCGATGATTTATCCGACCGTGATGGCTTTTATCGCGAAGAGATATCCGAAGGGCAGCGATACGGCGATCACCTTCACTGTCACGCTGATGGGAGTCGGCAGTGTGATCGGCAATTATCTTATCGGGGGCGTCATAGAGCTCGTCAAGCGCATGGTTGGTGAAGACTCGGCCATAAGTCTGCTTCGCGGACTTCAAGCCGGATACGGCTTCATTGGACTATGTGCGGCCTTATGCGCAATAACCGGACTGATTTTATATGTTTATTTGAATAAAAGAAAAGCGCTTATTTAAAACATCATGACGCCACGATCCAGCCCTCAGGTCGGATCGTGGCGTCATTCGTTTACGCGCATCTTTCACGGTTTCGTTTACGACAGGCCGCTGAACGTATAGAATTTGCATATAAGCATGAAAAGGAGGCGCATTAATGCAAGTAATCGATTTAACGCTGCCGATTGCCGATGGCATGCCCGTTTATCCCGGCGATCCGGAGGTGAAAGTCAAAGTCGTACATACATATGAGCAGCACACGTGGGAACTGCGGCAGCTATCGATGGGGAGCCACACCGGCACCCACGTGGATGCTCCTTCCCATATGCACCCCGGGGGCGCGACATTGGACGAGCTGCCGTTGGAGCGTTTTTTCGGAGCCTCGCAGGTCGTACGGATCAAAGACGCTGTTTGGCCGGAAAATCGGGGGCTGTTTTTCTGCGAATCCGTTGGGATCGAATGTTATGACCGGCTTGCTGCGCTGCGGCCGCCTTTCGTCGGCGGTGAGCTGTCTGAAGAACTGGAGCGGGCTTTGTTGGGAATCGGTGTTGTGACGTACACGGGGCTGCAGAGTTTGGAACGACTTCCCGTCGCAACGGATTTTATGTTCTACGGTTTTCCTCTGCGCATCGTCAGCGGCGACGGATCCCCGGTTCGGGCCGTTGCGGTGGTGGCGCAGCGTTAGCGGAAACGATCTTCACCAAAGGAAATTGACGCTGTTCGGGCCAGACGGCACAGAAGTGCTAGTGGACGAGAAGCTGACGGGAGCTATTCCCTTCAAAGCCGCCAAGACAGGTACCTATGTCGTGAAGCTGCAATCGGATGTCCAGAATCATACGACGGAAATTAAGGTAAATAAAGCGGATTGATTACATCCCCACATGGAAACGACTGACGTTGTCAGTCGTTTTTTTGTGAGGTTTGGCGCATCCGATTTCACATATGAATAGGGTTAGGTAAAAATAATACACGAAAACGAGTCTAAATCCTGAACCGCGAATCCTGTTGATTAGCCCTATAATGAGGATAACGAATAGGATGACCATCAGGAGGTAGAACATATGGAATTGGGGATGGAAACCGTAAGGCGGAAAGAGAAGAGAAGAGGGTGGAATCAACAAAGGAAGGAGGCGGTTATCGGGTGGATATTCCTAGCACCTGAGGCGGTTGGTATCGTTACGCTTGCCATATTCCCATTGTTATTCTCGTTATTTCTGAGTTTCACGAACTGGAATCTTGCAGGCGGCTTTGAGGAGATGGATTGGGTAGGTTTTGCCAACTTCGAGAAGATGGTAGACGACACCAAGTTCTGGAAGGCGTTGGAGCATAATCTGTTCTTTACGGCCGTAACTGTGCCCATGGGGCTCTTGATCGCCATGATCATGGCAGTTCTCATACACACGAAGGTTTATGCCAAAGATCTGTTCAAAATATTATTCTTTATTCCTTATATTTGTTCCACAGTCGCGATTGCCGCTGTCTGGGCAGCTCTATACCATCCGTCAAGCGGCCCGATTAATCAATTTCTGATGGCAATCGGCATGGAGCATCCGCCCAAGTGGCTCGTCGATTCCCAGTATGCGCTCATTGCCATCATGGTTATCGCAATTTGGCAGGCGCTCGGTTATCAGATGATTATCTTCCTTGCGGGCTTGACGCAAATTTCGGAAGACATCTACGAATCCGCCCGGATCGACGGGGCATCAGGCTCGCAGCAATTCTGGTACATCACGGTTCCTTTATTGGCACCGACCACGTTGTTCCTTACGATCACGACAATTATCGGTTCATTCAAAGTGTTCGACCTTATCAAGTTTCTGACGGACGGAGGACCGAACGACGCTTCGACGGTACTCGTTTACCGGATCTATGAGGAAGGCTTCATTAACTTTAATATGGGATATGCTTCCGCGCTCTCTTGGGTGTTGTTTCTGCTGGTCATCGCCGTCACATCTGTGACATGGGTCGTACAAGCCCGAGAGAAACGTTCATAATAGGGGGAATCCACAGTGAAAGCCAACAAATTACAGCTCGACAGAATGATATTAACCGTTATTTTCGGAGCATGCTCCGTCATGTTCATTGTTCCGCTTATCTGGATGCTTTCGGCGTCGGCCAAAATTGAACGGGACGTGATGACGTACCCGATCCAGTGGATTCCAACGAATTGGAATTGGATTTCCAACTTCCAGAAAGTATGGCTGGAGAAAGTGCCCTTCTCCCTGTTCTATTGGAATTCGCTGAAGCTTGCAATCATAGCGACGCTTGCGACGCTGCTCTTCTCCTCGATGGCGGCCTTTGCCTTCTCTAAGCTGCATACTCCCGGGAAAGGTGTCATGTTCGGCCTGATGATGTCGTTCATGATCATTCCGGAGCAAGCGACGCTCGTCCCGCGATTCATCATGATCAAATGGCTCGGGTTGTACAATTCGCATGAGGGCTTGATTCTAATGCTAGCTTTCTCCATGTACTTCACGTTTCTCATGCGGCAGTTTATGATGGGGGTTCATAACGATTTTATCGAGGCCGCGAAAATCGACGGAGCGGGTTATTTCCGGGTGTATGCCCAAATCATGCTGCCGCTGTGCAAACCGATTCTGGCAACGGCAGGCATCATCAAGTTTATTTGGACTTGGAACGACTATCAGAACCCGTTGATTTTCTTGTTTACGAAGGAGCTTTTCCCGCTGCCGCTCGGTATTCAATTTTTCCGCCAGGAGTATTCCAATAACGTTTCTTTGATGATGATGGCCGCCGTGTCTGCAATTGTACCGCTCATTATCGTCTTCGTCATTCTGCAGAAGCAAGTGATTAACGGGATTACGGTTGGCGGGGTCAAAGGGTAATTATCCTCATCGTCCGGCATGTCAAAAAAATGCACGTAGAACAGTAACACAAAGTACACGGTCAATCGCTTACAAATTAGTTATGCTTAGGATGCTAACGACAGTTGAGAAGAGGGGATCCGAAATGAAGAAAATCGCAACGACGATGATGTTGAGTTTGAGTCTATTCCTGGCAGCCTGCAGCGGGGGCACGCAATCTCCGGCAGCTGGGGAGAATAGCGCAGCGCCCAAAGGCGCAACGACGACGATTAAGGTGTACACGGCTTACAAAGGCGAGCCTGGCGAACCGCTGATGAAGATCATCGACGCCTATAATGCGCAGGGGAAAAATGTGAAGGTGGAGCATGTGGCGCTTGTCCAGAATAACGATAGCCGCGAAATGCTGCAAAAGTTCGACGTGCTTGCCGCTTCAGGCGAGCAGGTGGATGTTCTTTTCCTGAATAACGAAGGGTTCGTGACGGAACGCGCCGGCAACGGGGTCCTGTATCCGCTGGATGAATTCTATCAGGCCAATCAAATCAATCCGGAGAAGGATTTTTACCGGGATCCGGTCTATAACGGGAAGCACTACGGCATGATGGCCAACGCAAGCTTTTGGTATGTCGCTATGAATGAAACCCACTTGAAGGAAGCCGGTCTCTCCTTGCCGCCTTCCGACTGGACCTGGGATGACTTCAGGGAATATGCCAAGAAGCTGAAGATGAGCAAAGAGGGGCGGTACGGCGCCTATTTCCACACCTTCGGCGAATACGCGAATATCATCGCTTACACGGATTTCAAAAATCCGCAGCTCAAAGAAGACGGTACGCTGCAATTCGATGATCCGAGCTTCGAGTATTGGTTTAAACTTCGGAGGGCGATGGAAGTGGAAGACAAGTCGGTTCGGCCGCACGCCGATGTCCTTTCCGCCAAGCAGCATTGGGCTACGGATTTCATGAACGGCACGACGAGCATGATGCCCATACCGATGTATTCGCTCGATGAAGCCTTCTTGAATAAGGAAAGCTATCCGCGTGATTTCAAAATTACGTTCGCTCCGCTTCCGCGCTCTTCCAAGAATGTCGAGCCGGGCTTAACGAACATTGCAGGATCCTTCTTTACGATTCACAAAAATTCGAAGAACAAAGAAGCGGCATTTGATTTTATTAAATTCGCGACAACAGAAGGCGCTTCTTTGGGCGGATGGATTCCGGGCTGGACGAAAGCGGACGGCAAAGCGGTGCTTGATAAAACGCTGCAGGGCAAGACGGATCTCGTAAATAGCGAAGCATTGAATGCAGCGATCTTCAACGATCGGGTGCGGACGGTCGGCACTTCCGTCATCAGCGTTCCCTATCAGCAGCAGTTGAAGAAGGTGGCTGAAGCCGGACTGAACAAATATATGCTGGACAACACCTCTTATGAGGAAGCACGCAAATTCATGCTGGAGGAAGGCCAGAAAATAATCAATCAGAATAAAAAGTAATCAGCAGTGCAGGGAATCGGCGATTTCGCCGTTTTCCTTGTTTTATTTCCCACCGAATGATGTATGATAATTGAAAAGTGCTTTATTGGAGGTATGGAGATTGGCTTTGAGCTGGCTGTATCGCGTATCGTTTTACCGCAGAATCCAAATTTCGCTGCTGCTGTTCCTTATTATTCCCCTGCTGTTCATAACCGGGCTGTCCTACGTCGCGAATAAGCAGGCGAACGAGGACAACGTTCGAATGAATATGAAAGGAATTATCGGGATTCTCGCCGGCGACTTGTCCAAAACGGCTAACGACGTTACGTATACGGTCAACCAGTACTCGGCCTCGCAATCGAACGGTTTATTAGACAGTTTGAGAGAGTTAAGTAATTTGAAGGGTTTCGATAGTTTTGAGAGTTACCGTACGTATACCCGCCTGAATGAAAGCGCTGCTCTTCAAGCCGGCAAATTATCACTGGCACACGTTAGTGTATTTTTCATTAATCGCGCGCATTATCCCATCATCGGCACCTTGAATGGTCGCGATGCCGCTATGCTTCGGAAAGACAGCCGCTTCGAACATCTGACGGAAGAAGAAGCCTCCACAGGCATTGTCCGCTGGTTCCGGGCTGAGCGGGGCAGCAGTTACGGGGATGTTTTCAGCGCGTCTTATTATCTGTTTGTGAAGAAAACGGTCTATGATCCATTCCGCGGCCTTGTCTTGGGTACGCTCTTCGTCGGTATTCCGGACGTTTACTTCCAAGGGCTGTTCAGCAACGCGGGGGATGGCGTGTTTACCTTGTACGAGGCGGACGGGTCGATGATCGCAGGCATGGACAGCAGCCCGCTATCGTTATCCGACGGTCCTGCGGACGGCTGGATGAGAGAGACAACAGCGGTGCCGGGTACGTCCTGGACTCTAACCTATGATATCAATGCCGGCTTAGCAACCGGGGATGTCACGCAGCGATTCTGGTATTTGATTATGGCCGTGTGTATCGTCATGTTCGTATTCCTGTTCATGTCCGGCGTCATCGCGAAAGGGCTGAACAAGCCGATCCAGAAGCTGATGCGAATCGCTTCCCAATACGGAGAAGGCAACAGCTCGATCCGGTATCATGCCGAAGGGCAGGACGAAATTTCGAATTTGGGCCAATCGATCAACAGCATGCTGGATAATATCAATGCGCTGATCCGCAAGGTTGAAGCGGAGCAGGAAGAGAAGCGAACCATCGAGCTCTATGCCTTGTTCTCGCAAATTCAACCGCACTTTTTGCTGAATACGCTCAACTCTATCAAATGCAATTTGGCCATTGAGGGAGATAAGGTGCATAGTGAGACGATCGACTCTTTAATGGCCTTGCTTCGTGCCCATTTGCGCGTGCATGAGCCGCTAACCTTGGCCGATGAGTGCAAGCTGCTTGGTCAATATGTATCCATCATGCGTATGCGGAACCGCTTGCCGATCGAACTCATCATCGATATCCCCGATTGGAGCCGCAAGGTTGTCGTTCCACGGCTGCTGCTTCAGCCCTTGGTCGAGAACAGCATCATTCACGGGTTCAGCCATTCGACCCCCAACCCGAGAATTGAAGTGACGGTCCAGGAAGCGGAGGGCGGCTTCTCCATTCAGGTGGCGGACAACGGGAAGGGGATGGCTCCCGAAACGGCAGAGGCATTGAATCGGAAGCTGGAGAATGAGGTGGAGCAGGTCGGCGAGCGGGGAGTCGGGATGTATAACGCCATGCGCCGTTTAAAGCTGACGTTTGGCGATAACGCCAGATTGCTTGTCAGACAGCGAACACATGGAGGCTTCGCCGCCGTCTTGTATATTCCATGGAACGAATTCGAAGGAAAGGATTACGCCGATGTTTAAGGTGATGCTGATTGACGACGACGTACCCGTCGTAGAATATATACGCAAGCTGGTTAACTGGGAAGCGTTAGGGCTTCGCATATGCGCCGAAGCTTACTCGGCAGCCGATGCGAAGGAACGCTATGAAGCGGCGCTGCCGGATATTTTAATTACGGATATCGGCTTACCGGACGGCAACGGCATGGAGCTGGCGCGCCAGTTTCGCGGCATGCACGCCCAGCTTCGCGTCATCTTCCTGACTTGCCACGAAGATTTCCAATTCGTCAAGGAAGCTCTGCGGATCGATGCGGACGATTATGTCGTGAAGGATGAGCTTAGCCCGGAGAAAATAACGGAAAGCTTGGAGAAGGCGATATCCAAGCTCTCGAACGAGCAGGAACAGCTGGAGCAAATGGCGTACAAGAGCGACTTGGCGCGCAATAAAGACATTTTACTTCAGCAATTTTTCCATGAATTGTCCCATACCTCGGATCCCTCAGGGCTGCTTGAACAAGGTAGGCGCTTGGGCATCGATTGGACCGGCTCGTGCTTCGGCGCAGCATCGTTTCATGTGGACCAAGGAGATCTCTTGGAAACATATGATCGGAAGAACCTCGAATTGGTCCATTATGCCGCCTATAACATTGCTTTGGAGTTGGCGGCCGGAACGGGCATTACGATATTTATGGCTAAGGATCAGCGATTGTGGACGATTTCCTGCGAAGGGGATCCGGCTGCCGCCAAAGCCTCGCTGGAGCGATTCATCCCGCAGCTCCGGGAGAAGCTGGGGGAGTTCTTAAGAGTGGACGGCTATGCGTCGATTGGAGAGGATACGAGCTCGCTTGCCGGTTTGGGCGGCTTACTAGGGAAAGTGAAGGAGCTCCATGATCGGCTGTATGACATGGACAGCCGGAATGAGGACACTCCATGGCCCTTGATGAATAGCGGGCATTCACCGGAAGCGGATGCAAGCCTCGGACTTGAGGCGCTTTCGGCGAAATGGATCGAATCACTCCTCGATGGGAATCAGTCCTTAGCGCACATTTATCTGGGGAACATGAAGAGGGCCATGCGCATAGCTTCTAAGGACGCAGCGAAGACGAAGGAGTGGCTGATCCGGCTCGTACAAGAGGTAAGTATTCGGTTCGGCCGTTCCGTGCCTGCGGGCATTCAGGAAGATATCGCGCATACGGTCCGCCTGGAAGAGGCTGCTCGGATCGTGCGTTGGTATTCGGAGCGTCTTCTACAGGACGTATCGGCGACCTCAGCGGAGACCTATGAGACAAACCCTGATATCAAAGCGATTCATGCTTTCATCCGCGAGCACATCTACAGAAACATTACGTCCATTGATATCGCGAGGCATTTGCACTTGAATCCCAGCTATTTCTCGCGTTATTTCAAGAAGCTTACGGGTCAGAACTTTACCGATTATGTGCATTTAATCAAAATGGAGGAAGCGAAGCGGCTGCTCGCCAAAGGTGAAACGGCGGAACATACGGCGTATATGCTCGGTTATTCCGACCGCGCTTATTTCTCCAAAGTATTCAAGAAGTATACAGGGGTGAGCCCGAGCGAATACAAGCAGCACCCCTTAATCATGAAGGAGTGAGAGCATTGACTACTTTCAACATGCCGAAGGAACGGTTGCCATGGGTTTCGGACCAGGGCGACGGTACGTTCACCAATCCGATTCTCCATGCGGACTATTCCGATCCCGACGTCGTTCGAGTCGGAAGCGATTTCTATATGACGGCATCCAGCTTCGGTCATCTGCCGGGACTGCCGATCCTTCATTCCAAAGATCTTGTCAATTGGCGTTTAATCAATCACGCCATACCGCGTATGCCGCTGAGCGGATACGATCGCCCGCAGCACGGGAATGGCGTATGGGCGCCGAGCATCCGGTTTCACGCCGATAAATTTTGGATATTTTACGGTGACCCCGATGTCGGGATTTTCATGACGACCGCCGATGATCCTGCCGGAAACTGGTCGGAGATTCACCTTGTTCATGAAGGCAAAGGGCTCATCGACGCTTGCCCTTTCTGGGACGACAACGGGGATGCTTACTTGGTGCATGCCTATGCGCAGAGCCGGAGCGGCATCAAGCATCGGCTTCGCGTACGGCGCATGTCTCCGGACGGCAAGCAGCTTCTAGATGAAGGCGTTGTCATCATCGATGACCCCAACCGTCATCCGACCATTGAAGGACCGAAGATGTACAAAAGGAATGGCTATTATTACGTGTTCGCACCTGCCGGAGGCGTTGAAGAAGGCTGGCAAACCGTGCTGCGCGCATCCCATCCATTCGGTCCGTATGAGGATCGGATTGTGCTGCACCAGGGGGATACCGTGATCAACGGTCCGCATCAGGGCGCCTGGGTGGAGCTCGAATCCGGCGAATCCTGGTTTATCCATTTTCAGCACAAAGACGCTTATGGCAGAATCGTTCACCTGCAGCCAATGAACTGGTCGGCGAATGATTGGCCAACAATGGGGGTTGACCTCGACGGGGATGGCATAGGCGAGCCCGTTCTCAACTTCCGAAAGCCGAATGTCGGCGGCGAATACCCGATCTGTGTGCCGGCAGGTTCAGACGGGTTCGATGAGGAACAGCTGGGTTTGCAGTGGCAGTGGCAGGCTAACCCTGAAGAAGGCTGGCACTCCCTGGCGGAACGGCCGGGCTGGCTGAGGTTATTCGCGCAACCCCTGCCCGAGGGGACCTCTTCCATGTATCAGGCGCCTTCCCTGCTCTTGCAGAAGTTCCCTGCGCTAACGTTCGAGACAACGGTCCGTGTGGATGGAACCGGCTTGAACTATGGCGATCAGGCGGGACTTATCGTATTCGGATACAGCTATGCGGCTTTGATCTATACGAAGAGTGCGGAGGGAGGACCGGAGCTTCAG
The DNA here is from genome assembly GCF_028765165.1 of Paenibacillus sp. MAHUQ-63. Classification (GTDB taxonomy): domain Bacteria; phylum Bacillota; class Bacilli; order Paenibacillales; family NBRC-103111; genus Paenibacillus_E. The sequence continues at coordinate 75,736 of NZ_JARADB010000002.1, forward strand.
CTGCTCGAAGGGAATCAAGACGGGCATACGGTCAAATGGCGGCGCACAATTGCCGGTCAGGAGATATCGCTGCGTGTCAACGTCCAACCGGGAGCGGCGTGCACATTCCAATACAGCCTGGACGGTCACAGCTACGAGCTTATCGATCTGCCTGCATTTCAAGCGACCGTAAGCAAGTGGGTAGGCGCGAAGGTAGGGCTGTTCGCCCAAACAGGGAGTACTCCTGGGGGCTTCGCGGATTTTGATCAATTCTCTATGACAAGTGTTTCCGAATAAATCAGGATCGGTGGGGGAGGAATCATCGTGAGCTTAGATGTCGAAAGAAGGATATGGTTTCGCAAGCCTGCAGCGGAATGGGACGAGGCACTGCCGCTTGGCAATGGAAGGTTAGGCGCAATGGTGTTCGGCAGCGTGCATAACGAAAGGATTCAGCTCAATGAGGATTCGCTTTGGTATGGAGGTCCGCGCGATAGACACAACCCCGACGCCGCAGCGTATTTGCCGCGGATTCGCGAACTCGTCTTTGCCGGTCGTCCGAAGGAAGCGGAGCGCTTGGCGGCGCTGGCATTGACAGGGCTTCCGGAGACCCAAAGGCATTATGTGCCTCTGGGTGATCTGCTGCTGACGTTTCCCGATTTGCAGCGTGGGGACGCTGGGCCATATGTACGCGAATTGGACTTGTCGGAAGCGAAGGCCAGGGTATCTTTCAAGATGAATGATACGACCTATTATCGTGAGCTGTTCATCAGCTGCCCGGACCAGGTGCTTGCCGTTCGCCTGACTGCGGACCGGCCAGGTGCGCTTACAGTACATGCACGACTTTCCCGGGCGAAATGGAGATATGTCGAACGAATCGAGAAGATCGGGAACGACACGCTCGCGATGCGCGGAAACAGCGGAGGTGAGGGCGGGGTGGATTATCGTGCCGTACTTCGCTGCACAACTTCGGGGGGCAGCCTGCAAGCCATAGGCGAGCATCTGGTTGTCCAAGATGCGGATGAAGTCATCTTCTATCTGGCAGGGGCAACAACTTATCGCCACAGCGATCCGGAAGCGTATTGCTTGGAGCGTGTGGAAGCGGCGGTGACAAAAGGGTTCCAAAGCGTTGAAGAGGACCACCGTAAGGACTACGCCCGGTTGTTCGAACGGATGCGCTTTACCTTGACGGGTGACGAAGAGCTCAGAGAGCTGGACACCGCCGAACGACTGGAACGCATAAAAACAGGGAAGCGAGATAACGGACTCCTCGCGTTATATTTTAACTATGGACGGTATCTGCTCATCGCTTCCAGCCGACCGGGTTCATTGCCGGCGAATTTGCAGGGAATCTGGAATCGTGAATTTCTTCCAAGCTGGGACAGCAAATTCACGATCAATATTAACCTGCAGATGAATTATTGGCTGGCGGAGCCTTGTAACTTGGCTGATCTGCATGAACCGCTCTTTGACCTGATCGAGAGGCTGGTTCAATCCGGCCGGCGAACGGCCAATGTCATGTACGGTTGCAGGGGCGCTGCTGCGCATCATAACACAGATTTATGGGCGGACAGCGCGCCGCAAGACACATGGATCCCTGCAACATATTGGCCGCTGGGGCTGGCTTGGTTAGCGCTTCATGTTTGGGAGCATTATCAGTTCTCGGGTGATAAGGAATTTCTTGCGAAGCGGTATCACATCTTGCAAGAGGCATCCAGATTCGCGCTGGACTTTCTGGTGGAAAGCCCTGAAGGCGATCTCGTCACATGTCCTACCATATCTCCGGAGAATACGTATGTATTGCCAAATGGTGAGCCTGGGATCTTCACGTATGGCGCAACGATGGATAATCAACTGCTGCGCGCGTTATTCGGAGTCTGTAAGGAAGCGGCGGAGGTTCTCGCGACCGACGAAGATTTCCGTCTGGAGTTGGAGGGGGCATCCAGCCGTTTGCCTCAGACGACAATCGGCAAGCATGGGCAAATCCAGGAATGGATTCACGACTACGACGAAGCGGAGCCTGGCCATCGTCATATCTCTCACTTGTTCGGACTGCATCCCGGGAATGAAATCCGCCTAAACGGAACGCCGGAGCTGGCCCATGCAGCCAGAGTAACGCTTGAGAGAAGGCTGGCCAGCGGCGGCGGTCATACGGGCTGGAGCCGTGCATGGATAATCAACTTTTGGGCCCGGCTGCAGGACGGGGAACAAGCCGGTGAACATCTGCAGCAGCTTCTTAGGAAATCTACCTTGCCGAACTTGCTGGATAATCATCCGCCCTTTCAGATTGACGGTAACTTCGGCGGTACAGCGGGGATCGCGGAATTGCTCCTCCAAAGTCACGAAGGCGAGCTCCATCTCTTGCCTGCCTTGCCTCCCGATTGGCAGGATGGCCAAATTAGCGGTCTTCGGGCTCGGGGTGGCTATACCGTTGAGCTGAGTTGGACGAACGGTCAATTACAGACTGCACGCATCGAGGCGCAGCGCGATGGCAGCTGCCAGGTGCGAATTAGCGGCTCGGCGTTCATCGAGTTCCCGGTCACCGCGGGGGGCGTATACCTGTACGAAGCTCAAGGGGAGCCTTCATTCGTGGAAGTAAGAGGCTAGGTTAGTTAGGCGAAGATCATAAGAAGAGCGGCAGCGAGAACTTTGTTTCACGTCTCAGCTGCCGTCTTTTTATTAGGTAGTCCGATCAATTCGGATGTTGCGGAATTCCTTCGGCGTCATGTTACGATGTTTCTTAAAAGATTGGATAAAATGGTTCACGTGATTGAACCCGACTCTCCGGGCAATTTCGGATATCGTATACTCCGCAGACGCCAACAGCTCGCAGCTCCGTTTAATACGGTACTGAACTAGATAGAAGTAAGGCGTCATTTGAATGCTTTTCTTAAAGCTGCGAGTGCATTCGGAAACACTCAAATGGGCTGCGTCTGCAATTTCCTTCAAGGTTAGAGGGTCTGTATAGTTTTGGTGAATAAAGCTAAGCATTAATTGCAATCTTTCTTGCTGTAGTCTGCTTTGCTTAGAGGGCTCTTCGGAAGATAAAGAAAGATGAGATATAAGAATCAACCATAACTGAACCGTTTTGATGGAAACCTCGTACTGCCATCCCCAGTTTGCTTTCGTTTCGAAGGCTTCCTTCATAGACCACAGGATTTGCAGGATTTGCTTTTGCCACTCCGATACGCCTTTAATTTCGCAGGACAATATATAAGAATTGGTAAAAGGGCGAACATACTTATGTTCCATCGCACTATCGGAATAAAAGGCGAGCAGCTTCTCCGGAAAATTGAAACTGACATATTCGCCGTCAGGCATCAGATGTGTAACAATGTGAAGGACACTTTTGTTTATGAAAATGGCCTCGCCCCTGTCTAATCGATAATCAATGCCGTTGATTCGTATCGTCAATCTCCCTTTGGTCACCAAAGTAATCTGTAATTCTTCGTGCCAATGCAGATCGTTCACTCCCCGGCCTTCAGGAACAGATCCATGATTCGTATGTGTGTACATGATGTACGGAAATGCTTCGTCAGGATACCGGATATCCTCGTGTAATTGCTTTTTCAAGGGTGGGCTCCTCCGTTAGACGATATTTCGATATAAAGTAGAGATATTATTACACTAAATTGTCGTTATCGATGATATTATTATATCCAGCCTAGGTTTACTCTTACAATGCTGTGCACAAGTATTGTATCGTCGCTTGGAGGATCAATGGTTCAATTCAACAAATCTTCGTTACCTTCTCATCCGTTTATTCTGTTACTAATCAGTATATTGTCCGTTTCCGTCTCGTCCATCATGATCAAATTTTCAGATACACCTACTTCAGTAGCGGGGATGTACAGATTGTTTATTTCCGTCCTCATCATGCTCTTTTTTGTGCGCCGGGATAAGCTTCGCTCCTTAAACATGAATAAGAAAGATTGGATTCTTGTACTTCTTGCCGGTCTATTCCTAGGGTTACACTTCTTATTCTGGATGGAATCTTTGGTCTATACCTCCGTTGCAAGCTCCATGGTCATCTTGTCGTTGCAGCCATTATTTGTGTTGGTGGGTTCATACTTTTGGTTCAAGGAACAAGCCAATCTGCTGACCATCAGCTGCTTGATCGTTGCGCTCTTGGGTTCAATCCTTATAGCTTGGGGAGACATAGGAGTTTCGAGAGAAGCGCTAATGGGGGACGGTTTATCGTTAATAGGCACCCTTTTCGTTTCCGCCTATCTGCTGGCGGGGCAGAAGGCAAGCCATAAGATGGATGCAAATGTGTACAGCGTGCTCGTTTTTTTAATTGGCGGCATCGTCATGTTCGTCTACAACTTGCTTAATCATTACTCGTTAACGAAGTACGACTCCTCGGAATGGACTTATTTCTTGCTGCTTGCCATCATTCCAACGATTTTCGGACAGTATCTGTTCAACTTATTGTTAAAGTCCATTGGGGCAACGACCGTTTCGGTGGGGATTATTGGAGAACCTGTTCTAGCCATAATTCTTGCGTATCTATTGTTAGGTGAAACCATTACTATCTATCAGTTCTTAGGCGGTCTGATGACTTTAATTGGAATGGGCATGTATTTTTGGTCAAAATCTTTAAAGGTTAAGCGCTCGCTCTGTTGAAGCGAGCGCTTTTTAACGTTTGGACATACCCCTACCTATAACGCCTCTCGGTTTTGCGATCTGATTTACTGGTTATATATACCTGTAGGCATGAATCCAGATGAATCCTCTCATAAGGAGTTGTTATTGATGACGCAGAAAATTGTACTGGAAGAAGCCGCACTGAAATTTGCAAAAGATACGGAGAATCCGCCTTATTTATTTGATCTAGGTCCGGACAAAGGGCGCGAAACCGTCGATGCTGTCCAGTCCGGAGACATCAAGAAGCTGCCGGTCGAGATTCAGGACAAAGTGATCGAAGGCGGTCCAAGCGGTCATGTATCGATCAGGCTGCTGCGCCCGGAAAACGTAACGGCCAAGCTCCCGGTCATACTCTACATTCACGGCGCCGGCTGGGTATTCGGCAATGCGCATACGCATGACCGGCTCATCCGCGAGCTGGCGGTCGGAACGGAAGCGTGCGTCGTCTTCCCGAACTACAGCCTTTCGCCGGAGGCGAAATATCCGACGGCTATCGAAGAAATTTATGCCGTCCTGCAATGGATTGCCGATCACGGCGAAGAAAACGGCTTCGATACGGGCCGCCTTTATGTTGCCGGGGACAGCGTTGGCGGAAATATGACGGCGGCCATAACACTGATGGCCAAAGAGCGCAGAGGCCCAAGGATTCACAAACAGCTGCTCTTCTATCCCGTGACGGATTCGAGCCTGGATACGGAATCCTATAAGGAATTCGCAACCGGTTATTTCCTGCGGCAAGACGGTATGGCTTGGTTCTGGGAGCAATACACGGCGAAGCCGAGCGACAAAGAAGACGTCTATGCCGCACCGCTGCGAGCAACCGCAGCGCAGTTGGCGGGACTCCCGGAAGCCTTGATTATTACGGCCGAAGCCGATGTCCTGCGCGACGAAGGCGAAGCTTATGCCAATAAGCTGCGGGAAGCAGGCGTTCGCGTTACGGCGGTCCGCTTTCAAGGCATCATTCACGATTTCGTTATGCTTAATGCTTTGGCGGACACCGCTGCGGCGAGAGGTGCGATCGCGCTGGCTAACGCGTGGTTGAAAGAGTGAGCATACACCAACCAGAGCAGCTGGTGAAATTGAAAGAATAATATCACAGTAAGCCACAAGACTCGTGACTAGACAGGTTGCGATCGATGTGGCTTTTTTCTATTTGTGCCGCAAGCATGGAGAAATTTTCAAAATGTTAATACAAAACTCGAATGGTTCTTACAAACTGAAATTATAATTTGGAAATATACTCGGAGTGTGAAACAAAGTTTCAGACAATCAACATAGAAGCGCCCCGACAGGATCCCAATGAAACAGGAGGAAAGCTAGAAAATGAGAAAGACGAGCCGAAGAATTCTCCATGTCCTGCTCAGCTTAAGTATGGTCTTTGCCATGCTAGTTCCGCTGCAGATAGTACAAGCTGTCGACAACGAACCGTCGACCGCACAAGTACTGGACACAAGAAGCATGGATATTGCGCCAAATGTGACTTACAACTGGTATAGCTTGAAGATGGCCAGAGGTTTGGAAAAGGTCCATAGTGTGGAGTTCAATCCGACTGATCCGAACTTGGAACTGATAGCAGGCACCAAAGGCGGCAAAGTATATGGGATGCAAGGGGTCACTGAGATGGCCAAATATTACGATAAACCGGGACAACGGGTAATTGCTGGCGTTAATGGTGATTTCTATGATTTGAGTGGTTACGGCTCCGGAGTGCCTGGCGGTTTGTTCATGGGAGACGGTAAGATCCTCAATACACCGGACTCGAATTACGCAGTCTTCCTTATGGATTACGATGGTACGACGCGTTATGTGTCTAATCCACAGTTAACTCGCACGCTAACCATTCATGGAGCGACAAGCAATATCACGCATATTAACCGCTATCGCGGGAATGATGAACTGGTTTTATACACGTACGACTATGCCGACACAACGAAGACGAACGAGTTCGGAGACGAAGTGGTGCTCGACGTGCTCGAAGGAGAAGTGAAGAGCGGTCAAACGATGAAGTTGAAGGTAACGGAAGTGCGGAAAGATGCGGGGAACGCTCCACTCACAGCGGGAAAAGTCGTGTTATCGGCAAGCGGAACGGCAAGACCAGTTCTTGCCGGGCTTCAAGCCGGCGATGAGATTACGGCAAATTTTAACTTCCCGGCAGGGTTCGAGAACGTTAAAACCGCTATGAGCGGGTACCTACTGATGCAGAACGGCAACGTATTGAGCAATGTACCGCCCGCAGGTATTCACCCTCGTACGGCAATCGGCTCGAAAGCGGACGGGACCGTTGTGATGATCGAGATCGACGGGCGTCAGCCGGGCTTCAGTGAAGGGGTAGAAACGTCCGAGCTCGGCGGTATCTTGAAGAACATGGGGGTCGTGAATGCAATTAACCTCGACGGCGGCGGCTCCTCGACCTTCATCGCTAGACTGCCCGGCGAATCGAAATTTAAGCTTCTCAATACTCCATCTGACGGCGGCGAGCGGTTAACCGGCAATTCACTGTTACTTGTGAACAAAGCCTCAGAGGGTGCGGCGGCCAAGCTGGTCGTGCAGCCGCAGTTGGAGCGCATTCTGGCAGGCACGAATCTGCCGCTCAAGACGGCAGCGGTGGATGCGGCAGGTCATCCTGCCGACATGCCAGCTGGTCCGCCCGGCTGGTCCGCCGATCCGGAATACGGAAGCATTGATGAGGCAGGCGTGTTTACCGCTGGCACGAAGGCCGGTATGGCACCGATCCAGGTAACAGCAGGTGGTCTAATCGGTTCAGGCACGGTGGAGGTTGTCACGGAGCTGACGGAACTGAAGTTTCCGGATGTGGAAAAGGCAATAGATACCGCTGCCTCCGTGCCATTGAAGGTACAGGCACTTCGCAATGGACAGCAGATCGTGTCGGAGAATCGCCTGTTTGAATGGAGAGTGGAGGGCGACATCGGGACGATCGATGCGAACGGTGTGCTGGAGGCGACAAGTGAGAGCGGCAAGAGCGGCAAAATTTTCGTTAAATACGGATCCGTAGAAACCTCTATGAATGTTAATGTCGGAACGCCACCGGTTATTTTGGAGGATTTCGAAGGGGATCTCAGCAAATATCTGACGACGGCGGGAGCCAGCTACAATAAAGCAGTAGTCAGCATGACGACCGAAGATGAATTTGTGCGATTCGGGACGAAGGCGTTGAAGCTGGAATATGATTTTACAGGGAAACCGAGCACTTCAGGTGTGTACTTGCAGTCGACGAATGCATCGAACTATATTGTGATCCCTGGTTATCCGAAGAAAATTAGCATGTGGGTGTACGGTGACGGCAGCGGCTACTGGCTGCGATCGCAATTACGTGCGAAGGATGGCACAGCGAGCGGAACGCCGATCAACTTCACGGACGAAGTGACAGGCGTTAACTGGAAAGGCTGGAAATATGTCGAGGCGGACGTGCCTGCCGGCTTAACTCCGGGGCTGAAGCTGGACATGCCGGTTCGGCTCATGGCTACGGCCGCCAAGGTAAAGGGTGCTGGCGCTATCTATGTTGATAACATTCGAGCTCTTTACGGGCCTGCAACTGACGACATAGAACCTCCTATTATCAAAAATCTAGAGCCAGCAGAGGGCAGTACGATCACCACGAACCTTCCTAACATTCGAGCAATTGCTGAGGATGCCGGGTACGATCGTACGCAGCATCCAGGTACCACGTTGATTGATCCGGAGAAGATTGCATTTTTCATTGATAACAGTCCGGTGGCGCATACGCTGTACCCTCCCGAAGGACGGATAGCGCACAAGGTTGACGTACCACTGGTGGACGGCCTACATAAGGCCAAGATCCAAGTCCGCGACTTGTCCGGCAATCGTACGGAGAAGGAATGGACCTTCAACGTGGATACCGGCTCAGCCAAATTCCAATACAGCGCCCCCGCGGTAACGAATGCCGGAGGCACGTATTCGGTGGATATCAAAGGCAGCAATGTCAGACTCATCGGAGGCGGCGAATTGCAATTCAAGCTCGATCCGGCTAAGGTGGAGGCGCTGCAGTTCATTCCCGGCAGCAAGCTGAACGGAAGCCAGGCGCAAGCGTCGATGGACTCTGCTGCCGGTACAGCCAAAATTACATTTGCAGGGTTGAATAGCGTTACGCTGACGGATTCCGATGTGCTTGGCAGCTTGCAATTCCGTGTGAAGTCGGATGCCGTCGGTAAGCACATAATTCAATTCCAATCGGGCACCATCAAGCTGGCGTCGGATCCAAGCCGCGCTTGGCCATTCTTCGGACTACCGCTCGAGGTGGTTATTAAATACGGCCTGCAGGTCGGGTGGGATGAACTTGGCGTCGTGCAAGGGAGCCCGACTAACTTTACAGTAACGGATGTGACCGGGGCGGCAGCCTCCGGGGCTAAGCTGCTGGTTGACGGGGTGGAGCGAGGTACCGCGAACGGTGCCGGCAAGCTGACACTGACCGACTTGACTGGGGCACTGAAGACGTATAACATCCAAGCGGTGAAGGATTCCGTCTACAGCCCCGTGATGACGTTGACGGTTTCGAGGCTGTTCGGTACGACGACGCCGTACAACGTGAACGTGAGTATGGGCGCCGATCCAAAGCGCGAGCGCGGCTTTACATGGCATACGCATCCGAGCGTTAAGGACACGGTAGTGGAGCTGGCGAAGAAGGACGGGTTCACCGGCTTCGATCAGGCAGGGGTGACGAAGGTGGAGGGCGACAGCTCATTGTTCGTCACGTATGATATCGGTACTGTTCGTGTGCACAAAGCGGCGTTTAACGGTCTGGAGCCGGGAACGACGTATGTGTACCGGGTTGGTAACGGTAGCAACGGCTTTGTAAGCGGCCAAGGTTCGTTCACGACTGCGCCGGAAAGCGATGATCATCTGAAGTTTGTGTTCTTTGGCGACTCACAGGCGGCGGACAGCGCTGGCTACGACAAGTGGGCGGCTACTTTGAATAAAGCGGTGGCGGAGCATCCGGAAGCCGATTTCATAGCTCATGCCGGCGACATGGTCGACTCCGGTCACTTGGAAGCGCAATGGAACATGTTCTTTGACAAGGTAAAGGACTCGCTGATGAAGACGACTTTGGTGTCCGTGCTCGGTAACCATGAGGTTACGGGAACGAAGGGCATCAGCGACTTTATGCAACATTTCAATCAGCCGGGGAACGGATTGGATACGCTCAAGGGTACTCATTTTTCCTTTGATTATAAGGATGCACACTTTGTTGTTCTGAATAGCGAATACCAATATGACGAGCAAAGAACATGGCTCCGCCAAGATCTGGCGGCGACGAACAAGAAGTGGAAAATCGTCATGTTCCACCGTGGCCCCTACGGCAGCATTTATGATACGGTGGAAACACGCGAGCAGTGGACGCCGGTGTTCGATGAGTTTAAGGTGGACCTGGTACTGAACGGACACGATCACATTTATTTGCGCAGTTACATGAAGAACAATCAGCCGGTTGCTGCCGGGGAAGGTACGGCTTATGTGACGGCAGGGTCGACGGGGCCAAAGTTTTACGATTTAGTGCCGAAGCCATGGACGCAATTCACCGACGGTGAGCAAACGCAAATGTACGTAACGGTGGAGACAGCCGGTGATGAAATGTCAGTTGTAACGAAAACGGTTGGCGGCCGTCTAGTGGATCGGTTTACCCTGCCTCGGAAAGCAGCTGACACCGCTCAGTCCGTCATGATCAATAAGCCGGAGGTTCAGTTACCGTTGGGCGGATCCGTCAAGCTGGAAGCAACAGTACTGCCGGAGACGGCACAGGATCGTTCGGTGACGTGGTCGGTGTACAACTCGACGGCTCCCAATGTCGTTGAGGTGACAAATGATGGGATCGTCCATGCGATTGGATTAGGCACCGCGGTTGTGCGTGCTACAAGTGTGAACGCAGATGTGTACGCAGACAGCGTGGTAGCGGTGCTGGATACGGCGAAGGCGATTCAGGTACGCGGACCTTCAGTGCTGGAAGTTGGCAGAAGCGGGGGTTCTGTAACGGAAGCAGTTTATGCCAGCGGCAGTATCGAAATATTGACGGAAGGGGTAACGTATGAGAGCAGTCAACCGGAAGTCGCTTCCGTTGACAATCATCTCGGTATCGTCACAGCTCGTGCAGTTGGCAGTACCGTCATCACGGCCACTTACGGCGAATTAAAAGCGACGTATGCCTTGAGGGTTACATATACGCCGAGCAATCCTGACCCTGACCCAGATCCTCAACCGGGTTCAAGCTCGGAACCACAGTCACAGCCGGACTCGGTTAATCCGCCGGTGAAATCCGACGAGTTGAAGAAGCTTGAGGAACAGCTGAAGGCCGGTGAAGCAGTTGAGCTAAAGGGCGACAAGACGAAGTTGGAGCTGCCGAGTTCCGTGTTAGAGCTGCTGCAATTGAAGCCGTCGGTCACGGTGAAGACTGAACAAGCTTCAGTTGAAATTCCTAAGGTTGTATTGAGCAAGCTGCTCGGGCTCATACCTGAGGACCAGCGAGCGGATAGCACCATTATGATTGGTGTAGCATCCGTGTCAGGTAGTGGGATGCAGTTAACGTTGAATCAAGCGGGTCGGCAGAACAGTGCATCCATCGAGACAGCCGGCGACGTGCTGGAGTTTACCTTGGAAGTGAAGACTAAGGATGGTAAGTCCAGCAAACTGCCAAGCTTTAGCGAGCCTGTTACGCTGACGTTGGATGTTGCGGACTCGGCAGATCACAGGCTAGTCGGCATCTACTACATCAGCGATTCTGGTGAGCTTACGTATATCGGCGGGAAATGGGAGAACGGACGGCTTACCGCTTCGGTGAACCATTTCAGCAAATATGCCGTACTTGAATTTAGGAAGTCCTTTGCTGACGTAGCACCAAGCCACTGGGCGGCGGATGAAATTCAGGTATTGGCGGCCAGACATCTGGTACAAGGTGTGAACGAGCATAATTACGCACCGGAGAGGGACGTCACTCGCGCAGAATTCACTGCGTTGCTGATTCGCCTGCTCGGGATGACGGAAGAAGCAGGCAATACGTTTGCGGATGTGAAAGCGCAGGATTGGTATGCTCACGACGTGGCCAGAGCTGTAAAAGCAGGCATCGTGAACGGTGTCAGTGCCGATAGCTTCGCACCGGAAGCAAACATTACTCGCCAAGAGATGGCGGCTATGATCGTAAGGGCTCAGCGTATAGCAGCAGCCAACGCAGCTGCTGGTGAAGCCGTCACTGCAGAGAAGCCAGTATTCGTCGATATGGTGAATGAGCCAGCCTGGGCGCAGGAGGCGGTGCAAGCAGCTTACGCGCTGGGTCTCATCCAAGGCCGTACGAATGAACGTTTTGAACCGCAAGCGGCGATGAACCGCGCCGAAAGTGCGCAAGTCGTTTACAACTTGCTGCAGCTAATGGTGAATGTGCCGAAATAGATGACAAAAAAGACAAGAGACGCGTGCTCTTGTCTTTTTTGGTTCCACTCACCTTGCGTTCGTTAAAAATAAAAAAACCGGCACAATGAGTGCCGGTTAGCTAATCGTAAATGAGAACCCTAAAAAAGACATGGATACATCATAGTATATAAAAAAAATGATTATCAGTCTATACCTTTTCTGGGGGAAGTTGTATGTTAATGATGCGACCGCGCGGCGCTAAATGATACGTGTTGATGGGAGACGACCTATGATAACGCTCAGAAAGATCACGTTGGAAAACCGGCGTGCCATATTTAACCTGGAAGTTTCAGAAGATCAGCGTCGCTTCGTTGCCTCCAATCTGTCAAGCGCAGCTTCGTGTTATGTCCTTGTGACCAACGGGGGGCATCCGTTTCCATTTGCCATATATGCGGATGAGCAGCCGGTGGGTTTTGTGATGTTGACTTATGGAATCACCGGATACGAAGAACCGGCACTCGCAGAAGGCAACTATTGTATCCTGCGGCTGATGATCGACAAGCAATTCCAGCATCGAGGCTATGGTCGGGAAGCCATGGCCAGAATCTTGGCATTAATCCGTACCTTTCCGGCGGGGCCGGCACAGTTCTGCTGGATCCCCTATAAACCGGATAACACCGCTGCCAGGAAGCTATATGAAAGCTTCGGCTTCCGTGATAACGGAGAGATTTTCAACGGCGAGTCCATAACCGTGTTGGCAATCTGATTTGTTTGATGACAGAGGTCTGAAGCCTAGAAGGCGTATTTCCAAATCAACCAACAAATAAGAGCAGACGCCCAAGAAATGAAACCGAATATCATGACGATGGTATTTTCGCTCCAGCCATACTTTAAACTGAAATGATAATGAATCGGAGCCATTCGAAATAGTCGTAATTTCGTGCGCTTATAATACCAGACTTGCAGAATGACCGAGAATTGCTCAGCCAGATAGACGGAGAACAGGAGGGGGATGAAGATCTCAACTTTCTCGATTACCGCTAGAATGGAGAGTGAGCCTCCAATGGCAAGCGATCCGGTATCACCCATAAAGGCTCTGGCAGGGTAAATATTGTAGAGCAATAATCCAAGCAGACAGCTAATCATGACGAGGGAAAATATTTGTACTTCCTGTTTATCTGAGATGAGAAAGAAGAAGAAGTAAGTCGGAATTGCCACATTGATCAATAGCCCGTCCAGACCATCTGTGAAATTAATAGCATTAGCTGATCCAACTACAAACAATGACATAATAATTATGTATGCGTAAACAGGCAGATGCAGCTGAAAGCCATTGAATAAGGAGATATCGCTCGCCAGTGCAAACGAATGAAACAAAGTGACCAACAGCATGCCGGTGAATGCGAATTGAAACACTAATTTAGTCCGTCCCGAAATGCCTGAGGGATCTTGCTGCGCTGCTTTTTTGAAATCATCCATAAACCCAACGGAGCTGAATAAGAGAAAGGTTACGCACAAAAAAATCATCCATGGTGCAGGGTGAAATTGCAAGGATGCTGCCACGCCGATAAGCAAAATAAGGCCGGCCATCAGCGGTGTTCCCTGTTTCGCTTGATGGTCAGGGGGTAATTGGGAGCGAATGGGTTGCGTAAGTTTCAGGCTGCGCAGCCCCCAAATGAGCAGTGGCGTTAATAACGCCACCAGTATAAAGGAAAGACCAGATATTCCGAATATCCCAAGCATGCTGAAAGCCCCTCTCCCTTGTCCGAAATGAAGTATCCCTTCATGTTATGCCTCTAAAATCACTTTACCTAAAGTTTAACGGCCATTAAAGAGAAGGTTTGTCTGGCGTTTTTTCATATTTTCAGTTTCCGACAAAAAAAGTGTTTTACAAATCTACAATGTGACAATCATTTTCCCTCGGTTTGGTTATAATTTAGGCATATTCGAATCAGACCTTGGGAGGAACCGAGATGGACCCGAAGTTCATTAACCGATTGCACACACTAAATCGTCGCGACGAATTGAGATCCATGCTATTGTTGGAAGGTCTTAGGCTCACTCTCAAGCGTAGAAGGAATGCCAGTTTCCTGCATAAGTTGATTTTTAAAAGGAAAAAGCCGGTTATTATAGCCAAAGGGTGGAATTAACGAGGATAAGTGACAGAAGAGGTAAGGCCGTTTATGATAAACGGTCTTATTTTTTTACATTTAGATCGTAGTGTGATTGATGTTAAATTATTATCAGAAAGTTAAAAGATTGCCATATGAACAAGGGGATCTGGACATTAAAATAACTTCTGATATGAAGGTCGTTTATCCGAGAAGAGTCTAGTATAATACTAGAAAAGCTGACATAGGAGCACACCTGCATGAAACTCAATACTTTCGGAAAAGTGATTCTGCTAGTCATTTTCTTGCTTGTTCCCATTATTCTTTTATATGGATATTCCTACCAGGTCAGTGTGGGCGTTGTGCGCCAAACGATGGAGGACGGCAACCGCAACCGGCTTGCCTTCTTCACGAGCCAGCTGGATGTGATGGTCGATCAGTTGATGAAGCACTCTTTGGCTGCCGGCAGAGATTACAGCATTCGTGAATATATCGACGGCCGTTCGACCAGTGACCCGAACGTGCAGCTCCAGCGCCAATCGCGGATCGTCGATATGCTGAACATGCAGACGTCGACAAGCCCGTGGAGCAACCAAATCATTTTCTATTTGACCGATTCCAAGGAAATTATCTCCACGGATTACTCCGCCCGGTTCGACGAGAAGGATTTGCAGAATCCGGAGCTCCGCAAATGGTCCTACCATAACTCGATGACGTTCGGACTCAAGCAAATGATGTTTTCGCGCATCGAGGAATCTTATATTCCCAATTTATTCATTGAAGTTCGCTTCACGGAAGCTAATTTAAGGAATATGCTGAGCCAATTAAAGCAAGGGGCGGACCGGGAACCTTTTCTCTATCACGAAGGGGAGGAGCCGATTGTCAGTTACACGGCGGACCGTACGCTCATTGGCGCCATGACGGAACAATTGGCCGGCAAGGATCTCGGCTACAGCGGAAGGCTCAACGTCTCGCTCCGCAACCAGAAGTATGTGGTCAATTATATCCGCTCGGAGAGCTTGGGCTGGTATTTGGTTGATTTGGTGCCTCTGCAGAGCACGTTTGCTCCGATCAATAAGAGCCGGAATTTGTTTTACGTGTCGATCGCGCTGCTGCTTGTGCTTAGTATCCTCGCGACCTTGCTTCTGTACCGGAACGTTCAGCGGCCTATCCAGCAATTAATCATGGGCGTACGAAGAATCAAAGAAGGCGAATTCTGGGTGCGGCTCAAAAAACAACCGAACAACGAATTCGATTATTTATTCGGAAGCTTCAACGAGATGGCTGCACAGATCCAGGAGTTGATCGATAAAGTCTATAAAGAAACCCTTCGTTCGAAAGAGGCGAGGCTGAAGCAGCTGCAGTCGCAGATTAACCCGCATTTTCTATACAATTGCTTATTTTATATGAAAAATATGGCTAACCTGGGCGACAAGGAATCGGTGGTGGCTATGGCGCTCAATTTGGGAGAATACTACCGCTATTCGACCCGGTTGGATAACACGATGTCCACGATGAGAGAAGAAGTGAAGCTGCTCGAGAATTATTTGAACATTCAATTGCTGCGGAGCCAGCGGTTTTATTATGAAATCGACATCCCGGACACCATGCTGGATTTGGTCATCCCGCGCCTGCTGATCCAACCGCTCGTTGAGAACGCCGTGCTCCATGGCGTCGAAAACAACGCCGAGTTCGGGCAAATCCGGATTCGCGGAGCGTCTGCGTCCGGCATCAACCGCATCGTCGTCGATGATAACGGCCCGGGGATGCCAGAAGAACGTCTGGCCGAGCTGCAGGGCAAGGTCGCCGCAGCCGCCAATGAAGATAGGGGCGATGGCGGCTTCGGGCTGTGGAATATCAATCAAAGGCTGATCCATTTGTACGGGGGCAGCTCGGGACTGAACGTATCGAAGTCGCCACTGGGCGGATTTCGCGCGGAATTGGTTTGGCAGGACAAGACTTCGGAATGAAAGAAGGGGATAGCGGATGTTTCAACTCTTGCTTGTGGACGATGAAGCGAATGTGGTCGATAGCTTGGCTGAGACGCTTCCCTGGGGAAGCATTGGGATTAGCAAGGTGTTCAAAGCGTACTCCGGCAGCGAAGCCTTGGAGATTCTGGGGACCAATACAATCGATATCTTGATGTCGGACATCCGCATGCCGGGCATGAACGGATTGGAGCTGCTGGCGCAAGTCCGCAGGAAGTGGAAGAAGGTCAAATTCATCCTCCTATCCGGTCATGCGGAATTTACCTATGCGCAAGAAGCGATCGGGCATGGGCTGTTCGGTTACCTGCTCAAGCCGGTCAGCGATGAAGACGTCCTGGCCAAGGTGGGAAGCGCCGTGGAGGCCCTGCGGAAGGAACGTGACGAGAATTTATCCTACCAACGAGTCGTCCAAGCCTTTCAGGAGAGCCTCCCGAAGCTGCGAAGCGAGCTGTTAAGCGACTTGCTGCAGGGCTATAAATTCGCGCCGGGCCGGCTCAGGGAGAAGATGGACTCGCTCAAAATAACGGCCGATGACGGCGAGCCGTGCGCTTTGATGCTGGTCCGGTTGGAAGGCGAGTGGCTGCAGCTGGATTTCTACAACTTGTCGCTGATCGAATATGCGATCTGCAACATTGCCGAAGAGCTGCTTGAGGATGGATTCCGGCTCTGGTCTTGTAAGGACCTCTACGGGTATTTGGCGTTCATCGTTACGGCAGCGCCGGTAACCGGGGACGCGCAGAGACCCGACGACACTCCTGCGGACGATGCGGCGGACAGGCTGCAAGCTGCTGCTGCACAGCTGCAGATCAGTGTAAGTCATTACTTGAAGGGCACCGTATCGGTGCTGATTAGCCGTTGGGGGCAGTTCCCTCAGGATGTGAAACCGCTATATGAGGAAAGCTTGCTGACGCTGCGAAGGAGAGTCGGCAGCAGCAGCGGTTTATTTATCTCCAATACGCAAGGGATCGAGCCGATGCAGGTACATGCTGTGCAGAGGCTGTATGAGCCGCCGATGCTCGTTCATTTGCTGGAATCCGGCAATTGGGAGGCGGCCGAAGAGAAACTAAAGGCCATCTGGGAGGAGCCCTGCCGCAAATGGGCGGATTCTCACGAGCATCTGCTGGAAGTCTATTTCTTCGTCTATGCTTCTTTCAGCTCATTCGCGCATAAGAACGGCAGGGAGCTTGCCAATATGATCGGCTCCGCTCTGTCGGACGCTGCGGGACTTGCGCCTTGCCGGTCTGCGGAATCGCTGCAGAGTTGGATCCTGCGCTCGTTCGGGGAGCTGCGGCAATCCATGGAGAATGAAACGAGGAACGACCGTGAGGAAGCTATATCCCGCATTCAGGCTTATGTGCAGAGGCATCTGGCGGAAGATGTGTCCCTGCAGACGATCGCCGATTATATGTACATGCACCCGGTTCATGTGTCGCGTCTCTATAAGCTGGAAACCGGTGAGAACATGAGCGATTATATCCTGCGCCTCAAAATGGAATCGGCGGCTGCGATGCTGGCCGACCAAACGTTGAAGATCTATGAAGTTTCACTGCGTCTTGGTTACCAAAACCCGAATTATTTCAATAAGGTGTTTAAGAAATATTACGCCCTCACCCCTCAGGAATACAGGCAGGGACTGCAGCCGAACGAGCAGGCTTGATGCTTTGAAGAAGGCGGGAGGCGTATGGAAACAGTCTGCCTGAAGCGGCAGACTGTTTTTTTGTAATAAATTGCATCTTGTTAATTTAGTTTCATCGGATTAAATTGTTGCCATATGAACGTAAAGGTTCAAGCTTTAATATGGAGTTAAGAGAGAAATCATCCATCGCGGATGGTCGCTCTAGGATGCATATACATACAGGAGGTCAAACAATATGAACAAATGGATGAGCCGGACGTTATCGGGAGCTTTGCTAGTAACATTGGCTGCAGGCTGCAGCCATGCGGATCAAGGCGCGAGCGGGGCGGCCGGCGGGACTGCGGGCAGCACATCGAAGCCCACGCTGACGGTTTGGATGAAGAAGCAGCTCTTCGAAGATCAGAACAATTTGGTTACGGAACGCGCCAAGCAGTTCGGTGCGGAGAACAATGTGAATGTGAACATCGAAGTCATCGCCTACGAGGATTTCTATCCGAAGTGGAGCGCTGCGATTGAATCGAAGACGGTACCGGACGTGTCGTTCTTCGGTTATCAGGAGGTCGGACAGTTCTACGGCAAGAACGTGCTGGAAGACCTGAGCGACCTGGTGAAGAAAGTGGAAAGCGCGAACGGTGAAATTCAGCCGAGCTTGAAGAAAGCCATCACCTTCCAGGGCAAGCAGTACGCGATTCCGTTCTGGACAGAGTCACAAGTGCTTTACTACCGCAAGGACATGCTGAAGAACGCCGGCTTTGATGCACCGCCGAAAACGTGGGAAGAGTTCCGCACGATGGCCAAGAAATTGACGGATCCCGGCAAAGGGGTATACGGTGCGGGCATCGGCTACGGCAAAGGCAACTCCGATGCGGAATTCCTGACACGCGGCATTATCTGGTCCTACGGGGGATCGCTCGATACGCAGGACGGTAAAACGGTCATTGCGAACTCGCCGGAGACGGTTACGGCAGCGAAATACATTCGCGATATCTTCTTGACCGACAAAAGTACGCCTCCGAGCGCGCTGGGCTGGGATGACAGCGGGAATAACAAGGCGTACCTGAGCGGTCAGGCAGCCATGATTTTCAACACGGGCAGCGTACTTGCAACGATCAAGAAGGACAACCCGGAGCTCTATGAGAAAACCGGTATCGCGCCTTTCCCGGCGGGGCCGAAGGGCACGTATATTCCAGGCATCAGCAACAACCTGGGGATTTTCAAAGATTCCAAGAACAAAGATCTGGCGAAGAAATTCATCGAGTATATGGTAGCGACAGACTGGTATAAGACCTGGGTCGAGAAGGGCGCCCCGCTGACGGGACCGATCTACGGCAAGCTGGCAAGCGAGAAAGTATGGCAGGATGAGAAGTTCCAAGCGTTTACGGAGTCCGTCAAAGGCTTCAACTTCCTGGGCTTCCCGGGTGAATATAATCCGAAGGCCGGCGAGGTGTTCAACCTTCGCATCGTCAACGACACCTTCCAGAAGCTGCTGCTCGAGCCGAATTACACGCCTGAATCCGCTGTGAAAGACTTGAGCGGGAAAATCGATGAGGTGTACAAAAAGTAGTTGGAATAAAAGCTATGGGCGTGCTGCTGTACAAACGCACGCCATAGCCCCACCAAACTCATTAAGGCGGGATGACTTTGAAAACGAATATGAATAACAGACTTGCTTATGTCCTCATGAGTCCCGTGCTGATTTACCTGCTTGCCATTATGGTGCTTCCTTTCGGATGGGCCTTGTACCTAAGCTTTACGAATAAAGTGGTCGGTGCGCCGGCTGTATTTTCCGGTTTAAAGAACTACATCGAGCTGGTGCAGGACTCCTTATTCTGGAAAACGGTTTGGAATACGCTGCTGTTCACGGCAGTGGCCGTCATTGGCAAGACGGTTTTCGGTATGGTGATGGCGCTTGTTCTGAATGAGAAAATTATGTTTCGCAACGTGTTCCGGGTGCTTCTCTTCCTGCCTTGGACGATTCCGACGATCGTCTCTGTCTTTACTTGGCAATGGATTTACTCCGATGTCGGCGGCGTGCTGAACTTCCTGCTGCTCAAGACGCATCTGGCGAGTCAGCCTATCGGTTGGTTGGCGACTCCGAACTTGGCCATGTTTTCCGTGATTCTGGTGAATGTATGGCGCGGAATTCCGTTCATGGGGGTTGCCATTCTGGCCGGTCTGCAGACGCTGCCCAAAGAGATGTATGAGGCTGCAATGTTGGATGGTGCAGGTGCGGTTAAGCGCTTCATCTACATGACACTTCCGTCGGTGAAGGAAGTAACCGTGTTGGCGGCTGTGATGACCACGATCTGGACGCTGAACGATTTCGAGATTATTTGGCTGCTTACCCGTGGCGGTCCGTCCAACGGGACTCAGGTGCTCTCGACACTCAGTTATACGACCGGTTTCTTAAATTTGAGTTTGGGTAAAGCGATTGCCATCGCAGTCCTGACGATGCCTCCGTTGATCCTGCTGATCAACTTCGTCACGAAGCGTTCGCTTTCGTCCAATGAATAGGCGGTGCGGTATGGAAAAAAATTCATTAGGCAAACAGATCACCGTATACGTCGCTCTGGCCGTGTTACTCGTATTTGCGCTTTTCCCGCTGTACTGGATGTTGAATACATCCTTCAAATCCAACGGCGAGATTTATAATATGACGCCTACCTTTTGGCCGAAGCAATTCTCGGTGACAGCTTACGTCAAGCTTATTACGGAAAAAAACTTCCTCGTTAACATAAAAAACAGCTTGATCGTGTCCGTAGCCGTCGCGTTCGTCTCGATTATCGTCAGCATGCTTGCCGCTTATGCGATCTCG
The DNA here is from genome assembly GCF_028765165.1 of Paenibacillus sp. MAHUQ-63. Taxonomy (GTDB): domain Bacteria; phylum Bacillota; class Bacilli; order Paenibacillales; family NBRC-103111; genus Paenibacillus_E. The sequence goes on from NZ_JARADB010000002.1 coordinate 96,283, forward strand.
AAGCTGCGCTTTATCGGCCGCAGTCTGATTTCCCGAGGCATTCTGTATGCGTATTTGATGCCGCGTGCGGTCTTGTTCATTCCGCTGTATATGCTGGTATCTTCCATCGGATTAAACAATTCGATCTATGGTCTGATGCTCATCTATCCGACGATTACGATTCCGTATGCGACCTGGATGCTGATATCCTATTTCAAGTCCATTCCAGTTGAAATCGAAGAGGCGGCCATGATCGACGGCTGCTCCAGGGCGCGTACGATGCTGAACATCATCTTCCCGCTGGCGGCGCCGGGGATTGCGGCCACGTTCATTTTCGCCTTCACCCTGTGCTGGAGCGAATATTTATACGCCTTGGTTGTGGTGACCAAAGGAACGGACAAAACGATTACGCTCGGCCTCTCCGATATGATCGTCGGCGACGTCTTCGCCTGGGGACCGCTGATGGGGGGCTCCATTATCGCGTCCATCCCGGTCATCATTATGTATCTCTTTACATCAAAATATATGGTCAGCGGTATGACAGTAGGAGGAGTTAAGTAATGGCAGCAATGCGAAAAGTGCTAGTTACGGCAACGAATTATTCCGTCTTGTGTGCGGAAGCGAAACAGATGCTGGAGGAAGCCGGCTGCGAAATTATTGAAAACCAGGTCGGCCGTCCGCATACGTTCGAGGAGCTTGTGCCTCTCGTAGGCGATATCGACGGCGTGGTCGCAGGAGTCGATACGTGGGACGAAGCCGTATTCAAGCTGGCCCCCAAGTTGAAAGGGATCGCACGATTCGGCGTAGGGGTAGACAATATCGATTTGGCCCAAGCCAAGGCATACGGCGTCAAGGTAACCAACGTGCCGGCCGGCAATGCGAACGCCGTGGCCGAGCTGGCGGTCGGATTCATTCTGTCCGCGATGCGGAATATCTCCGCACTGCAGCAATCCGCACGGCGCGGTTATTGGGACCGCAGAGTCGGAGAGGAGATGGCGGGGAAAACCATCGGTCTGCTCGGCTTCGGCAACATCGCCCAGATGGTGGCCAAGAAGTTGCAAGGCTTCGACGTGAAGCTGATCGCCTTCGACAAGTTCCCGAATGCTCCGAAAGCGGCGGAGCTGCAGGTTGAGATGGTCAGCTCGGATGACGTGCTCAGCCGGAGCGATGTGGTCAGCATGCATCTCCCGAGCTTGAAGGAAACGTACCATATGATGAACGACGAGGCATTCGCCAAGATGAAGCCTGGTGCGATCTTCGTCAATACGGCGAGAGGAGCTCTGGTGGACGAAAAGGCGCTGTATCGTGCGCTGAAAGAAAACAAGATCGCGGGCGCAGCCATCGATGTCTACGAGCAAGAGCCCGTTTCGGCGGATAATCCGCTCTTCGAGCTGGATAACCTGATTGCTACGCCGCATACCGCTGCCGAGACCGTAGAGACGTATCGCAGAGTCAGTCTGGTGACGGCCAAGGCGCTGATCGATATCTTCGCAGGCCGGGAGCCGGATAACGGGCTTACGTAAAGGGGATGGCGTTCATGCAGCTCAACCTTGGCCGTATTAACCTGGCCGGATGGGCACCGAAGCGGCTGCCACGCATGCTGCCGGTCAGGCAGGCGTTCACATCCAAGAGGATCGACCCGGCCGACCTGCCGAAGACGATAGCCGAGCAATTCCGCAGAGAGGGCATCGGCGATACGATTAAGCCGGGGATGCGAATTGCCATCGGCGTCGGCAGCAGGGGCATCGGCAATCTGGCAGCGATTGTCCGTGCCGTTGTATCCGAGCTGCGCAGTCGCGGAGCCGATCCCTTCATCGTGCCGGCCATGGGGAGCCATGGCGGCGGCACGGCGGAAGGACAGCGCGATGTGCTGGCGGGCTACGGAATCACAGAAGATCATGTCGGGGCGCGGATCGTAGCTTCTATGGATACTGTCCATGTGGGAACTGTGCAGGACGAGGTCGAGGTTCATTTCGACAAGACCGCTTATGAGCAGGCGGACGGTATCGTGGTTGTGGCTCGAATCAAGCCGCATACGGACTTCAAGGCGCCGATCGAAAGCGGCATCACTAAGATGCTGACCATCGGCCTTGGGAAGCACAAAGGTGCAGCCTACTTGCATCAGTTCGGCTTTCAGCGCTTCGGAACGCTGCTGCCGGCGGCAGCGTCGCTCCTTCTTGAACGTACGCCGTTTCTGTTCGGCGTCGGCATTGTCGAAGACGCCTATCATGATACGGCGCTGGTGGAGTGCGTGGCGAAGGCTGAGCTCCCGCATCGCGAGCAGGAACTGTTGATCGAAGCGAAACGGCTGATGCCCCGGTTATGGATGACGGATATCGATGTGCTGGTCGTGGACCAAATCGGCAAAAACATCAGCGGGAGCGGGATGGATCCGAATATCACCGGGCGCTCCGGGGCCGGGGGAATATTCGGTGTCGGCCCCCGTATTCATAAAATCGCTGTGCTCGGACTAACGCTTGAAACGAAGGGGAACGCGGTCGGGATCGGCCTCGCCGATTTTACGACCAGACGGACGGTTGAACAGATCGATTTTGCGGCTATGTATACGAACGTGATTACGTCCCTTGGAACGGAGGGAGGGCGGCTGCCGATCATCATGGAGAGCGATGAAGCGGCAATTGCCGCCGCCGTCTTCAGTTCAGGAGCAAGGGATCATGCGCAGGTCAAGATCGTGAGAATCCGGGATACGCTTTCCCTGCATGAAATATACATATCGGAAGGCTTCTGCCCAGAGGTGGAGGCCCATCCGCTGATGCAGCCGACCGGCTCGCTCCAGGACTGGCCTTTCAATGGGGCGGGAGATGTCGTAACGGAATGAGACAGGCAATAGGAGGAGAAACAAGGTGAGAATGAATATTGCGGACGGCATTTGGCCGACAATGATTACGCCCTTTACGGAAAAGAACGAAATCGATTATGAAGCCTTGGAACGGTTGATAGAGTGGTATATCGAACAAGGGGTTCATGGACTTTTTGCAGTTTGCCAGTCCAGTGAAATGTTTCTCTTAACCTTGGAGGAACGGGTTGAACTGGCGGCATTCGTCAAAGCGAAAGCGGCAGGCCGCGTTCCGGTCATTGCCTCAGGGCATATTTCCGATACCTTCGAAGACCAGGTGAACGAAATTAATCGTATGGTTTATACAGGAATTGATGCCATGGTGTTAATTACGAACCGTTTGGCAGGCGAGCATGAGTCCGATGAAGTGTTATGGAGCAATTTGGAGAGGCTGATGGCAGCCATTCCAACGGATGTACCGCTCGGTTTCTACGAATGCCCCTACCCGTACAAGCGTCTGATCTCTCCGGAGATCCTGCGGAGATGCTCGGCAACGGAACGATTCCTGTTTCTTAAAGATACCAGCTGCGATGTCAGCCAGATCCAAGCCAAGCTGGCAGCCATTCAGGGCACAGGGTTGAAAATCTACAATGCAAATTCAGCAACGTTATATGAAACGCTGAAACTGGGGGTCTCCGGATACAGCGGGGTGATGGCCAATTTCCATCCGGACCTGTATGTGCGGCTTATGAACAAGGCTTTCGCTGCGGGCGAACAGGCTGCCGAGCTTGCTGACTTCCTCAGTCTGTCATCCTTGATCGAGAAGCAGCTGTACCCGGTGAATGCCAAGTACTATCTGATGCTCGAAGGCGTACTCCGTAACGAGTACTGCCGATCTAAAAATCATGCCGAGTTTACGCCGACGAACCGGCTTGAGGTGGCACAATTGCACCGCATGTCCAAGCGGTACCGGGATTAATCCAATTGGAAAAAGGAGGGATGCGAATTGGACCCTACCGTCATCTTCTTGATTGGAGCCGCCGGAACCGGGAAATCTACGATCGGTAAACGGATTGCATCCGAGCTTCAATGCTGCTACCTGGATAAAGATACCGTTTGTAATAAATTTACCGGGCTATTGCTGGAAACGCAGGGCTATTCACCCTATGAGCGTGATAACTGCGCCTTTTACCGTGAAGTGGTGATGGATATTGAATACCAAGCTTTGCTTGACATTGCCGACGATAACCTCAAGCTCGGCAGATCGGTCGTCCTGGATGCGCCGTTCTTGGGCTACTTTTCGAACAAAGATTATGTGAAGGAGCTAAGCCGGCAATATGATTGGCACCATATCAAACGATTGGCTCTGCAAGTCCGTATAGATATACCGGTGTTAAAAGAAAGGCTGCAGGCCCGCGGGCTGGAAAGGGATCAGTGGAAGCTGGCCAATTGGGAAGCCTTCGTTCAAAGCATTCAGGAGAAAGAATGTCTTTGGGAAGATATTGAAATGAAACGGGTGGACAACAGTTCGATTCCGATAGACAGAGCAGGACTTATGCGCGTATTAGGATGTCACGAACAGGAGGAATCGGTATGTGGAGGAAATTAGGAAATTTGAACAAGATTGCGGAAACCGGCATCGTGCTTATTATCCGATCGGATAGTGAGCAGGAAGCGCTTGCTGTCGCGGAAGCAGCGATCGAGGGCGGCATCAAGGTGCTGGAAATTACGATGAGCGTGCCGAACGCTCTGGAAGTGATTCGCACATTGGCCAAGAAATATAACCATGGCGATATTGTGATCGGCGCAGGTACGATTCTGGATGGTGAAACCGCCAGGAATGCGATTCTGGCCGGTGCCGAACTTCTGGTAAGTCCGCAGCTTCATCCGGATATGATTACAATGGCGAACCGTTATCAGGCGATTACGATCAGCGGTGCTTTTACGCCCAAAGAGGTTGTGGAAAGTCTGGAAGCGGGTGCAGACATTGTGAAGCTGTTCCCGGCTGAAGCAGTGGGACCGCAGTATGTTAAAGCGATTAAAGCGCCATTATCGCAGGCGCCGATCGCGCCGACCGGCGGCGTGACGCCGCAGAACGTGCATGAATGGCTGCAGGCAGGCTGTGTGGCCGTCGGTGTGGGAAGCTACATTACGAAGGCGGCACAGAAAGACGGCGATTACGGGAAAGTCACCGCTGCGGCAAAAGAGTTCCTTCAAGCCGTTTCACTCGCCAAACAGGCATGAGATTGTTATAAAGGGTTGTCCTGCAAGTCGTGCATCGTGACGGCGGGAGAACCCTTTTGTTATGCAGCACATTTCGGTGCTGAATTGCTTGTACGTACCTTTTTGCTGATAAGGTTTCAGACTAACGCCAAGAAGTCCAACTCCAAGAAAATGTATCTAAATAATTTTCAAAAAATCCTGGGTTCAAGTATAGTCAAACATGTACGTACAAGTTATAATACTTTTGTAGGTAATTGAATTGAGCACGGTTACATGGACACAATGGCCTTTCTCTCGTCCAAATGGGGGGAGGGCCGTTATTTATGTGAAAAGATACGGAGGAGTATATGATGAGTGTTGAGATTAGGAATGCAATTCAGAATGGACGAACTTCGTTAGGTATCGAGTTTGGGTCTACGCGAATCAAGGCCGTGCTGACCGGGGAAGACTACACGCCAATTGCCTCAGGCAGTTACGATTGGGAGAACAGCTATGTCAACCAGATTTGGACATACGGGCTGGAAGATGTTTGGAAGGGCTTGCAGCATTGTTACCGGTCCATGGCGGATGAAGTAAAGGGCAAGTACGGAGTTCCTTTGCAGACCATCGGTGCCATAGGATTCAGCGGTATGATGCACGGGTATATGGTATTTGACGAAAAGGGCGAGCTGCTGGTACCTTTCCGTACGTGGAGAAACAATATAACGGAGCAAGCGTCGCACGTTCTGACCGAATTGTTTCAATACCACATTCCCCAGCGCTGGAGCATTGCGCATCTATACCAAGCTATTCTGAATCAGGAAGCGCATATTCACGATATCGATTTCCAGACTACATTAGCCGGCTACATTCATTGGAAACTAACCGGCCGGAAAGTATTGGGCATAGGCGAAGCTTCGGGCGTATTTCCGATTGACTTAGCATCCAAGACTTACAATGCCGGCATGATTGCCAAATTTAACGAATCGACTGCGGCACATAAGCTGCCGTGGAAACTGGAGAACATTTTGCCTGAAGTCTTAGTCGCGGGCGAACATGGCGGTGTATTAACGGAAGAAGGAGCACGGCTCTTAGATGTCAGCGGGGAATTAAAGGCCGGTATTCCGATCTGTCCGCCTGAGGGAGATGCAGGGACCGGTATGGTTGCAACGAATAGTATCGCTGAACGTACGGGGAATGTTTCGGCCGGTACTTCCGTTTTTGCTATGGTCGTACTCGAGAAGGAACTCTCTCAAGTGTACTCGGAGATTGACCTTGTGACGACACCGACGGGTAGCTTGGTCGCTATGGCTCATTCCAATAATTGCACGTCCGATCTCAATGCTTGGGTCGGTTTATTCGAAGAATTCGCCGTGGCCTTGGGACAACGTGTAGACAAAAATCAATTATACGGCACCCTGTATAACTTAGCCCTGCAAGGAGACCCGGACGGCGGCGGCTTGTTGGCTTACGGTTATCTTTCAGGCGAGCACATCACCCATTTCGAAGAGGGACGTCCGTTATTCGTGCGTTCATCAGATAGCAAATTTAACTTGGCGAATTTCATTCGAACCCACTTGTTCACCTCGTTGGGAGCACTGAAAATTGGCATGGACATCCTGTTACAGCAAGAGCATGCCAAGCTGGAGAAAATTCTGGGTCATGGCGGTTTCTTCAAGACGGAAGGCGTCGGCCAGAAGATCATGGCGGCTGCTCTGAATGTTCCTGTCTCGGTCATGGAATCGGCGGGTGAAGGGGGAGCATGGGGCATCGCGCTGCTCGCTTCTTACATGAGTTCCAAAGAGGATGGCGAGTCGTTAGATGACTTCTTGAGTACCAAAATATTCGCAGAGAAAACAGGCAGGACCGTATTGCCGGAGCAAACGGATGTTGCAGGTTTCGAAGTCTTCATGGAAAGGTACAAAAAAGGGCTGGTCATCGAGAAGGCTGCCGTCGACAATTTGTAAGGCTAGGAGGATTTTCATTGACAGCACGTAATTGCACATATGCAGGTTATCTTTTGACGCATTTCATCGGGGAACATCCGGACGGTGAGCAGATCTATTTCTCCTACAGTGAAGACGGTCTGCATTGGAAAGATCTGAACGCAGGTTTACCTGTGCTGCGCTCCGAACTAGGGGAGAAGGGCGTGAGGGATCCTTTTCTGGTACGCTCGCCCAAGGAGGATAAGTTTTATCTGATCGCTACGGATCTTCGAATTGCCAACGGGAAGGGCTGGCAGGCCGCGTCGGCTGCCGGCAGCCGAGACATCATCGTATGGGAATCGGCCGACCTGGTCCGTTGGTCTGCGCCATGGGCGGTCACGATCGGCGTTCCGGGGGCCGGCTGCGTCTGGGCGCCGGAAGCGATCTATGACGAGGACTCCGACGATTTCCTGGTGTTCTGGGCCTCCGCAACGCAGGAGCCGCAGGATCAAGAACGGAAACAAAGGATCTATAGCGCCCGTACCCGGGATTTCCGCAGCTTCACAGCCGCTGCGACGTACATTGAGCGGGAGAACCACATCATCGACACGACGATGATTGCCCATAACGGTACTTACTTCCGGTATTCGAAGGATGAAACGACGAAGAATATCCGGGTCGAGCAAGGCGCGTCGCTTGCCAAAGATGCCTTTAGCCATGTGAGCGCTCCGGCTTTGGAAGCATTGTTCGGTGTGGAAGGACCGCAAATGTTCAAGTTCAACGACCGCGAGGAGTGGTGCCTGATCGTAGATCGCTTCGCCGAAGGGAAGGGCTACCTGCCGCTGGTGACCTCCGACCTGGCAAGCGGTGAATTCCGCGTTCTGCAGGAGGGCGAGTTTGACCTGGGTCGAACCAAGAAACGCCACGGCGGGGTTCTCCCGATTACCGCTGATGAATGCAGCCGCCTGCTGGCGGCGTTTGGCGACGGCCATCAAGTATTGCCCGGGCAATATGCCGATCCCGATATTGCGAAGTTCGGGGACCGCTATTATCTATATCCCACAACGGATGGCTTCAAGAACTGGTCGGGCACGCAATTTCACGTGTTTTCTTCGGCGGATATGCGGATCTGGAAAGACGAAGGCGTGATATTGGACCTAGCGACGGAAGACGTGCCTTGGGCAACCGGCAGCGCATGGGCTCCGGCCATTGCCAGCAAAGCCGGGAAATACTACTTTTATTTCTGCGGCAAGATGGCCAGCGGCGAAAGCGCCATAGGCGTTGCGGTTGCCGAATCGCCGGCAGGTCCGTTCCGCGCACAGCCGAAGCCGCTGATTACATTGGAACAAATGAAGCGTCTGGGCATATCCATGGTACAAACCATTGACCCCTCCGTGTATATGGAGGAGGACGGCAAGGCCTACTTGCTGTTCGGCAACTCACACGGTGCGATCGTACAGCTCAGCGAAGATATGGTGAACGTCGTGGAAGACACAATGAACAATATCGCCGGCCTGTACGACTTCCGGGAGGCGGTCACTGTGCTCAAGCGCGGCGGCTTGTACCACTTCACGTGGTCTTGCGACGACACCGGAAGCGAAGATTACCATGTGAACTACGGCACGGCGGAGCAGCTGTATGGTTCGGTAACCTATCGGTATCCGATTCTTACCAAAAATAAGGAAAAGGATATGCTCGGCACCGGTCATCATGCCATTCTTCAGGAGCCCGGTACGGATCAGTTTTGGATTGCTTATCACCGGTTCGTCACGCCGCTTACCCGGTTTCAGGAAGGCAAAGGATTCCATCGGGAAGTCTGCATCGACCGGCTCACCTTCGGTGAAGACGGATGGATGCAGCCTGTACAGTTATAAAGCAGGCAGCTAACGTAATAAAGAAAAGAAAGCGCGAGTGTTGTTGAACTCGCGCTTTCTTTTTAGCTTGGAATCGTTCACCGTAACGTTTGATGCGAGCGAAATGTCATCCGGTAGGCGGTCGGCGAGAAACCGGTCGACACCTTAAATAATCTCGATAAATAGGAGATGTCGGGTATTCCGACTGTTTCACCGATTTCGGATAACAAGAGGTTCGTCGTCACAAGCAGCAACTTGGCTTCTTCCAGTCTTTTCTTATTGATGTATTGGATCGGCGACGTACCGAACTGCCGTTTAAATACGCGGATGAAATAGTTGGGATGTAAGTGCGCTTGTTCGGCCAATTCTTCAATCGTAAGGTTTCGGTGGTAGTTGCCTTGAATATACGAAATCACTTGCTGGAGCGGTTCAGATACAAGAGAAGGCCTGAGCCCCTCCATGGATGTAACAGCATGTTCCAAGTAATAGGAAATTAATCTCAACATGGCGGATTTAATAAGAAGCGGGCCGCTGATGGAGGCGGCTGAATCGCCATTGAGCAATTCGCCGAACAGCTGTACCGCTTCGCTGTCATTCGTCGTATCAATGAAAAGTGGAGCTTGAAGCAAATCAAAGAGGTTGCGTTCTCCGACCCGGGCCGTGAAATGGCACCAATACTTCGTGTATCTGGGGCCGCTTGTGTAAGAATAAGATTGCTTGACGCCATGCGGCATCAGGAACAATTGTCCAGGCTTCGGATGAAATTCCGAGTCTCCAATCTTGATCCAACCTTCCCCGTCACAAATCAAATAAAATTTGTTGAAGTCCGGTGTGTAATCGATCTCCCGCCAATCGCTCCATACACGATTGTATCCAATCGCTGTTACGCGGACATCCAAATTCTCCATGTACAGTCGGGTTAATTGCCGGTTGCTCACATCCTCACTCTCCATTCCATCTGCGGTAGATAGTATTATACAACAGGAAGTTAAGATTAGATATTCATATGGCTGCATGAAGTTGCTAGGATAGAAGCGAATCCAATATGAGAATAGGAGGCAGTATGACATGAACGGGAACACAATCGCCAGCGGTCCGTTTGAGCCTACCTTCGAATCGCTCCGCCAATTCGAATGCCCGGAGTGGTTCCGTGACGCCAAGCTTGGGATCTGGTCGCACTGGGGCGCTCAGTCGGTACCGATGTATGGAGACTGGTATGCACGAAACATGTACATCGAAGGCTCCGAGCAATATCGCTATCATGTTCGCCAATATGGACATCCCTCGAAGTTTGGCTACAAAGATCTGGTACAGCTGTGGAAAGCGGAAGCGTTCGATCCGGATGCATTAATGGACTTGTATACGGCAGCTGGAGCTAAATATTTCGTGGCACAAGCGATGCATCATGATAACTTCTTTAATTATGATTCTGACATTCATCAATGGAACTCGGTCAATATGGGTCCCCGCAAAGATATTGTTGCTATGTGGAAGGAGGCGGCTGTACGGCGCGGATTGCCTTTCGGTCTGACCGAGCATCTCGGCGCGACATTCAGTTGGTTCCACTGGAACAAAGGACGGGATAAGGAGGGCCCCTATGCCGGCATTCCTTATGACGGCAGCGATCCGGCATTCGAAGATTTGTATTTGCCTAATAGCGAAAAGACCGACCTTACGGAGCCATGGTATACTTCCAATCCATGGTGGCATCGTCATTGGCTGTCCGTCATGAAGGAAATCATCGACAAGTATCAACCGGATTTGCTGTATTCAGACGGCGGGTTACCGTTCGCAGACACTTGGTTGGGGACGCAGAAAACTTTCGTAGATGCCCCTGACTACAAGGCGGGACTTCTTGCTGTTGCCCACCTGTATAATACCAGCGCGGCCATCCATGGCGGCGCGAACCGGGCAGTCTATAACCAGAAGGACCGGCGTAAGGACGTATACACCATTGGCGTTTTGGATATCGAGAGAAGTCAGGAGCCTGAGATCAAGCCTGAGGCTTGGCAGACCGATACCTGTGTCGGCGAGTGGTTCTACAATGTGAAGACGGTGTATAAGAAGCCGGAGCACGTCATCGAAATTTTGGTCGATATCGTTTCGAAGAACGGCAATCTTCTCTTGAACATTCCGCAGCGGCCGGACGGCACCATCGACGATGAGTGTAAGCATATTCTCCGGGAGATGGCCGACTGGATTCGAATTTGCGGAGAAGGGATATATGGTACGCGGCCGTTCCGTGTGTCGGGCGAAGGCTTATCCCAGGTCGTTATCGATCACTTCACCGAGAACGCAGTGAACTGGTCGCGGGACGATTATCGGTTCACACAGAAAGGGAACATCCTGTATGCCTTCCAAATGCGGTGGCCTGAGGATCATATCGCCGTTATTCGCACCTTGACAGCCGCTGACAAAGTCAAGTCAGTCCGGCTGCTGGGTATGGGTGAGGTCCCGTTCGAGCAGCCCTATGGAGCTCTGATCGTTTCGCTTCCGGCATGCAGGCCGTCCAAGTTCGTCAACTGTTTGGCCATTGAGCTTGAGCCCTGATGGGATGTTGAGCGGCGAAGCTTGTCAGCTCCGAATAGGGCCTCGAATGGGCCACGCATGCCACGTAAACAAACAAAGTAAATAGAGGAACTGTGAAAGATAAATGGCTGCTTAGGCAGCCATTTTTTTGTTTTATTCGATTAGGACGTATTCATCTTCTAAATTACATGTTCGCTTTAGATATTGAGCAGTGCGATTTCAGATTTTGATGATAAGTTTGGTTTTTGATGATTTATTGTGTGTAAGGGTTTACATATGATGAGTGTATTGTTTTCGCTTGCCTGCCTTGTTGCCGGAGAGCGTCATGATGATGAAGAGGTGATGGATGTTTGAAGAAGATGTCTAGAATAGGTTCGAAGCGCACGTTCAGCATGCTGCTCGCCGCCGCATTGATTCTCGCAGAACTGCCTGCGAATTTCTCCACAGCGCAAGCGATTGCCGAGCCGGCAGGAACGCCCGGCGGTGTGGAGGCTAACTTGTTGAAATTATGGTTGAAAGCGGATTCAGCCAGCATGACCGTCAACGGGAACGGCGAAGTTACAGAGTGGAAGGACAGTAGTCCGCAAGGGAATCATTTCATCAATGACGGGACGGTCGGAGTCAATAGTCCGCGGACGAAGCCGAAATATGTTGCCTCCAATCCGCTGCTGAACTTCCAGCCTACGGTGCAATTTATCCGCTCAGGCAGCGGAAGTCTCTTATTGGATAAGGACGGTTTGTTCGGCCAGGATGAGCCGGTTCAACATGCGAGCGCCTACGCGGTCACCGGCGGGTTATCGGTATCGAACCAGACGTCGCAAATTTTTTATGAAAATTTACAAGGAACAGGGAGGTTCGGAGCGTATATCCCTATCTACTCTTCCAATGCTTCGCAAATTTTCTGGGATTCGGGGGCTGTTTCATCCGGCAATCCGCGGATGTCGACAGGGTATTCCGTGCCTCCGCTTCAATACAACAGCTGGGGCTTTCAATTTGAATCGCAGCCAGCTGTCACCGGTGCCGTCTATCAAGCCATTACGTTAGATGGACAAACGATCGCCCAATCAACGCAGCCGCGACTTGCCATGGCCGGGGATGGAAGCAGTCCGATGTCCCTCGGTTCGGCTGTTGGCGGGGGATCCGGGTACAACGGACAAATCGGGGAGATGATCGTATTCGGCGATGCCCTTACCGGCATGCAGCATAATCAAGTGCAGACGTATTTGGCCCTCAAGTTCGGCACGCCGCTGAAAGGGAAGGATTACGTATCGGCCGGCACGTCGCCTCAGGTTGTGTGGCCGTCAGCGGCCAACGCGGCTTATGGCCATAACGTAGCGGGAATCGTACGGGACCAGCAAGGTGCCTTGGCTCAGAGCACCGGCCGAAGCAGTGAGGGCGGGACGTCGTCGCAGGTCGTCATTAGCGCCAAACAAGCTTTGGCGGATAAGCAATACCTGCTCTGGGGAGATAACGGAAGCACCGCTGCTTCGCTGCCTTACGGGACGGACTTCAAGCAGTCGGCGCGGACGTGGAAGGTCCGGAATACCGGCGATGTCGGGACTGTGCAGGTCGCTTTCCCGCAAGAGATGCTCCCGTTAGGCGGATTGCTGTTAACGAGCACCAGCGAAGACTTCAGCCATGCGGTTCCGCATCCTTTGAGCCCGGTGGAGCTGCACGGAGCCGCTTATTATGCAGCGGACGCGGAGCTGGCGGACGGAACTTATTTCACCTATGCGGAGAAAATGCCGTCCATCCAGTTATCCTCCCTCGAAGTATGGGCGGACAGCCAAAAGCTGGGGATGAATACCCCATTCACGCCTGTGAAGATGGACGGGTATGAGGTGATAGTCCCGGCGGATGCCAAGCCGATCCGGTTAGAGCTGCAAGCGGACGCCGGTATTTCAACGTCCGTGACCCTGACGAATCAGGAAGGTTCGAATCAACCTGTGAGCGACGTCACCCGGGTATCTCTAGCGCCGGGTATGAACAAGCTCATGATCCGGTTGACGAGCGGTGATTCAACGAATACCTATACGCTGCAAGCCTACCAACTATCGGCTAAGGGAACGAACGGCCAAATCCGGTTGAACGGAAGCACCGTTACCGCCAGCTCCTATCAGCCGAACACGACGAATATTCCCGCCAATGTGGTGGATGGGGTCTGGGATAACGATGTACGTTGGTCGGCTTCGGGACAAGGCCAATGGCTGCAGTTCGATCTGGGACAGCCTGAGCAGGTCACCTATTTGAATATTGCTTTCCTTAACGCGATCGATCGTCAAACCCATTTTGAGATTGTCGGTTCGAATCAAGCGGATTTCCAGAATTCCGCGGTGCTGTTGCCCAAACGGAAAAGCCGAGTTCTGCAAGCCGGCGATGACATCATGCAGCCCTATGTGTTGAGCAGTCCCGCAGCCGTACGATATTTGCGTCTCGTCGGATATGGCAATACGGCAACAGGCAGCTCAGGCAACTGGAACAGTATAACGGAGGTTGAGCTGTACACAGGCACAGCCCCCGCAGTGGAGGAGCCGGCGGAGCCTGAGGGACCGCCGCAAGCCGGCGATAAACCGGTGGAGCCGCTGCCTCCCGTTCGGATCGTGAAGGTCAGCTCCGCCAATGACTTGCAGGCCGCGCTGGATCAAGCCGTGCAAGGCACAACAATCGAACTGCAGAATGGCACGTACCAACAAAACGGTCCGTTCGTGATGAAGAATAAAATGGGTACGGCAGCGCTTCCGATTCGGATTGTCGCTGCGGAGCAGGGGAAGGCGGTGATCGCCGGGGACAGCTACATGCATATCGAGAACTCCGATTATGTGGAAGTGGAGGGGCTTACGTTCCGCTCGGGCGGCGGGTCGGAGTATGGCGAGGATACGCTGCGCAGCAGAGCGGTTCCGGATGAAAGACTGACCGCCTTGAAGGGCTTGCATCCGGGTGTGGAGCTGTACGATTCCAGCAATGTCTCCATTCTGCGCAATGTGTTCGCCTTGGATGAAACAGGTCAGAGATACCGCTTTACGAAGAATGAGAACGGTGTTAACAAGCCCGTCTGGTGCGTGATTGGCGTAGAGAACAGCTGCCGCTATGGCAGCGAGTATGACCCTCATGGAGCTGTGTATACCGGAGAAACCCCACATACGCCGAACTCCACGCTGCTTACGGACGGCGGGACCGACCGGCATTATATTCAGGTAGAAGGAACCAGCAGCCATAACCGGATCGCGTACAACGATATCGGACCGAAGACCGGTTTCGGCGCCGTGATGACGTACGACGGCAAGGATGCGGTTTCACAGTACGATGTCATTGAATATAATCATTTTCATGATATCGGACCGCGGGTGAGCAACGGATTGGAGGCGATCCGTCTGGGACTATCCGGATTATCGCTAGCCCCCGGCCATGTCACGGTTCAATATAATTTGTTCGACGGATTGAACGGCGAGGACGAGATCGTTTCGGTGAAGAGCAGTGATAATACAATCCGGTACAACACCGTTCTCAATTCTTATGGAGGGATAGTTGCCAGACACGGTCATCGCAACAGCTTTTACGGCAATTTCATTATGGCCGATGGCAAGAAGCCAGGTACGAGCGGCTTCCGCATCTATGGGAATGATCACAAAATTTATAATAATTACATGGAAGGGCTTACCGACGATGCCATCCAGCTGGATGGCGGAACGGAAGACGCCGGGCCCGACGGGGGAACGAATCCGGTCATCCGCTGGGGCACCGGAGCGAACGATTTCGCGGAGCTGAGAAGCCTAACGCCGGCGAGACAGCAGGAGCTGCTGCGCGGACATTGGAGACAGTACAATGTACAGATCTTTAATAATTCCATCGTAGATTTAGGAAATAAGGCATCGGCGGTATTAATTGACAAACGCACGTTCGAGCCGACGGGAACGCAGATTTATAATAATGTGATTTACAGCAACGCCGGGACAATATTTAATGAAACGAAAGATATTACATCCGCCGGCAGGCCGGCTTATGTAGGCAACATGGCCGACGGCATCGCGGCCGTGGCTGCGAATGCGACGGTCGTAAGCGCGACGTACAAAGGCGATTTGAAGCTGGTTCGCGGCAGCGACGGACTGATCCGGCTATCGCCGCTAAGCCCTGCGGTCGATGCCGCTCAAGGTCCCTATATCGCTGCGGACGATATGGACGGTCAAAGGCGGACGCATACCGCCGACGCAGGCAGCGACGAGTACGAGCCGGCAGCCGAACCGGGACAACGGCCGCTTACGGCAGCCGATGTCGGACCTGCGGCCGGCCGGAGCATCCCGGAGACGGTGAAGCCGAGTTTGAGCAGCCTTCAGCTTAGTGCGAATCTGACCGTCTCGCCGGCCTTCCGTTCCGAGACCACCTATTATACGGTGACGGTTCCTGCCGGAGTCGGCAGCTTGAGTGTGACGCCGTCTTCCGATCGTGCGGGGTCTGCCATTCAGGTGAGCGTAGACGGCGGCGCGCTGCAATCGGTTCGCAGCGGCAGCGAGAGCGGACCGCTGGCCATCGCCGCTAGCGGCAGTGTGATTCTGATCGACGTGTCGCTGGCTTCCGGCGTGCATCAAACGTATACGATTATGGTTCAGCGTCCTCCGGCAAGCGGCTCGTCTTCATCGGATTCAGCATCCGGCTATTATCCGGCACCTACACCAGCACCAGCACCTATGCCGAACCCGATACCTGAACCGGACGTGAAGCAGCCTTCGAAACCGCTGGAGTCTGCAGCACCGGTGCCATCGCACAATTCGTTCGCAGATGTGCCGAACCATTGGGCAGCGGAGGCTATCTCCCGCGCTGCTGCCAAAGGCATTGTCAACGGCTATTCGGACGGCAGCTTCAGGCCTGACGAGCCGATGAGCAGATTGCAATTCGCGGCCATGCTGGTCCGCGCCCTGGGCTTGAAGGCCGAACCGGCGGAGCTGGATTTCGCCGATAGGGCGGATATTCCCGCATGGGCCGAAGGCGAGCTGGGCGCAGCGCTGGAAGCGGGCATTCTCCAGGGCTACGAGGACCGCTCATTACGGCCCAATGAACTCATCAACCGGGCTGAAATGGTAACGATGCTGATCAGGGCTTATTCCCGAGCAGAGGGAAGATCCGCTGCGACCACGTTCAGCGACAATTCCCGGATTCCGGACTGGGCGCTTCCAGCCGTATCGCAAGCGGCCGCTCTGGGGCTTGTAAGCGGCCGGGCGAACGATGCTTTCGAGCCGTTCGCTGCGGCGACGAGGGCGGAAGCCGTAACGATCTTGATGCGAATGTTGGAACGTTAGCCTATCTCCTAGCATGCAGCAGGTTTGGCTTCCCGGAAGACGGGGGCCGGCCTGCTGCATTTGCCGCTTAAATCTTACGCATGAAAGGAGTTCGAATAACATGCAGGGTATCCGCACAGTAAACAGGGAAAACTGGGGGAACTATCTCGATCTGGACGCGATCGTCCGGCAGGCCGATGCTTATCTGACAGCTCCTAGCGTACATATCACAGAGGCAAGAGCCGCCCAAAGTCCCGGAAGCGCACACGATTATTATTCCAATGGAGATTATTGGTGGCCGAATCCCGGTACGCCGGACGGACTGCCTTACATTCGCCGCGATGGCGAGAGCAATCCGGGCAATTTCCATGAACACCGGATCCTCCTTAGACGGATGCGGTCCCGGGTCGCCGCTCTGGCAGCGGCCTATCGCATCACGGGAGATCAGCGGTATAGCGCGAAAGCCGCGCGGCTGTTATCCGCCTTCTTCCTGGACGAACGCACGCGCATGAATCCGCATCTGCTCTATGCCCAAGCGATCCCCGGCGTATGCGACGGAAGAGGGATCGGTGTCATCGACACCCTGCACCTGATCGATGTGGCGGCAGCCGTACAGGTGCTCATGAGCTATCCGGCTTCCGAGACAGATTCCCACGTCATGCAACAGGTCGCTTCATGGTTCGCGGATTACTTGCAATGGATGAACGAGCACCCCCAAGGGGTTGAGGAGAGGAACGAACCCAACAATCACGGGATCTGCTGGTTCGTGCAGGCTGCCGCTTTCGCGCGGGTGACCGGCCATCGTGACCTGCTGGATTGGTGCCGAGAACAGTTCAAGACCCGGCTTCTGGAGGAACAGATGGACTTGAACGGCAGTTTTCCCCGGGAATTGGCCCGTACGAAGCCATACGCCTACTCGCTGTTCACTCTGGACAATCTGGTAACGCTGACGCATCTTCTCTCTACGCCGAATGAGAACTTGTGGGAATTCCAGCTTTCGGATGGACGCGGCGTACGGAGGGGAATCGACTTTCTCCTGCCCTATTTGGCAAATAAACAAGCTTGGCCCTATGGGCGTGATGTAGAATACGACGCTCACTGGCCTTGCGCCATGTCTTTCTTATTATTTGCAGGGCTCGCTTACGGCTCTGATAAGCTGTTAGCCCTCTGGCAGACGCTCGATCAGAAGCCGCAGGAAGCGGAAGTCCGGCGGAATATGGCTATCCGGCAGCCCCTGCTCTGGATATAACGGAGTCATATCGACAAGACGGTTCCTTAACTTTTCGTTATAATACAATTGAAAGCTGTTACAACATGGTGATAAGGGGTTAGTGCTAATGAAGTTTAATCGGATCCGGTTTCATAAACGCAGCGTCATGGTCACTTGGCTCACCTCCTATATTTCGGTGCTGCTCGTTCCGATTATTATCAGCGGAATCCTATATGCGGCATCTTGGCATGTCGTCGAATCGGAAGTGAATCGCGCCAACACGAACGCACTCAAACAGATGGAAATGGCGATCGATAACAGTCTAGGCGGCATTGAGCGATTGAGTCTGGAAATTTCTCTTAATAAACAAGTGAACGCTTTTATTAATACGCCGCAGCCGCTTACGGATAACGATTATTACGATTTAGTCACGATATCCAATGATTTGCGGGTTTATCAGACAGCCAACGAGTTCATTGAACAAATCTATCTTTATTATAAAAATAGCGACACGGTGATATCGACGCGCAATCGAACGGACAGCCGCACTTTATTTCAGATACTGGACGGACAGAGTCTCAAAGGTCCTGAGGCTTGGAAGACGTTCCTGGATCAGAGGTACATCCAAACCTATATGCCGGTTACGGTATCGGAAGACGACAATCCGTACAAAGCCGTACTGTTTGCGAAATCCGTTACATTGGCGAATCGGGATCAACCGGGAGCGGTGCTCCTGTTCGTCATGAAAGATTCCAAGCTGCTTGCCAATATCCCGCCGTCCGAAGCGACATCCGTTGCGGTGCTCGACAAAGAGAACCGGCTGGTCGCCTCCAGCGGGCTTGAGCAAAGCCCTGCGTTCCTCACCTATGACAATTTCTCCGGTGACAACGGTCTTTTCTACGCGGATGTGTCCGGGGAGCAGGTCGCGGTATCGTACACAACTTCGGCAAGGACCGGCTGGAAATACTTGTCCATGATTCCCGCCGAGCGCTTCGACGACAAGATGAAATATATGAAGCGGCTCGTATATGCCAGCATTGTGCTAAGCCTCTTGGTCGGCGGGGCGGTCACGTTCCTGTTCCTCCGCAAAAACTACAATCCGATTCATCTGCTCATTCGGAGCTTCTCGATGAAGGCGGGCATTTCATTCGCCGAGGGCACGAACGAGTACGGCTTTTTGCAAGAAGCGCTCAACAATACGTTCGCTGAGAAGGAAGAGGTCGACCGCCGCTTGCACCAGCACCGCGACGCCATTCGCGCGCATTTCCTGCAAGGTCTTCTGAAGGGGAATCTGGAGCAGGACATTCCCGTTCATGAATCGCTCTCGGCTCACGATATCCGGCTGGTCTCTCCGCAGGTTGCCGTCCTTCTCTTTCATATCGATCATTTCGGCAAGCTGCAGGATGATATGACGATAGATCCGCAGAAGGTGAAGCTGATGCAGTTCATTCTCATGAATGTGGTGGAAGAAGTGATCGGCAGCCATCACAGGGGGTTCACGACGGAAATTGACGATATGCAGGCATGCATTTTTAATTACGGTTGCGGGCAAGACCCGGATGAGCTGCGGCGAGTTGCCGAAGAGGTGAAATTGTTCCTGCTGGATCATTTCCATGTACAACTGACGGTGTCCATCAGCGGCATTCACACCGATCTGTTCGGGATTGCCGAAGCCTATCAAGAAGCGCTGTCGGCGATGGCTTACCGGCTTGTGACAGGAAGCGGAGCCATCATTCGATACGACGAGCTGCCGAGTTCGGAGGCTGTCCGGCAGGCCGGCAATTATTATTATCCTTTGCACGTGGAGCAGCAATTGATTAATTTCGTCAAGACCGGCGATTATGAGAAGTCGAGTTCAATTATTGAGCAAATCATTGAAACGAACGTCTCCAATGCGGTCCTGTCCGTGCCGCTGGGCAAATGCCTGATGTTCGATCTTGCCAGCACGATGCTGAAAACCATGAATGAAATCGGATCGCAAGGCAACAGAAAGTTTTTCATGGAGCAATTTAATCCGGTCGAACGGCTGTCCGGATGCGAAACGATGAATGAGATGAAGAAGGAAATTCTCTCGATTCTCGAGCAGGTCTGCCAGTCCATCCAAGCTGATCGCAAACAGGAGAGCAGCCCGCTTGGCGAGCTTGTCAGCGCATATGTGAAAGCGAACTTTGCCGAAGAAAATCTGAACATCTCGATGATCGGAGATAAATTCGGGATGACCCCTTCCTATTTATCCAAGCAATTTAAAATGCAAACCGGCGACTCTCTGCTTGATTTCATAAGCCGGACACGGTTGGAAGAGGCTAAAAAGCTGTTAGCCGAGCAGCCCCTCTCCATTATGGAGATCGCCCGCAGAGTCGGCTATGCCGACATCAATACGTTCAACCGGACGTTTAAGAAGTTCGAAGGCATTACGCCGGGCAAATACAAAGAACTGAAATGAACCGTATGGACGGTTAGTGAAAGTCGTACAAGCTTGCTTGCGCGGCTTTTCATTTTTTGCATGACGATTGCAGATTCTGATGATTGCTTTTTACGGATTTTAAAGAGCGTTTTGCAGTTTTGACGATATTCAAAAGGGCGGTTCGCCATCCATACTAAAGGCACGGTGCTGCAACAAGGGAATTTGCACTAGATCATATGAGGGGGATTCACATGAGAATACAATCCGCAAAAAAATCAATAAGCCTGGCCCTGAGCGTTGTGGCAGCTTCCAGTCTATTCGTCGCATGCTCCAAAGATAGCACGGGGAGCTCAAGCCCAACGGGAGCGGCGAAAACGACGGCTGCACCGGCAGCCGCAGCAGGCCAATATCCAATTAGTACGCAGGAGACCCTAACATCCTGGGAACAGATGGACACGAACCTGGCGTCTTTCGTCCCCAACCTTGCTGATTCGCCGTTCGGCAAACGCTTAGAGAGTGAGACCGGGGTGAAGGTCAAGTATACGCACCCGGCCGACGGTCAATCGAAGGATCAATTCAACCTGCTGATTGCATCGAACAATTTGCCGGATGTCATTGAATATAACTGGGGAGGAGGCGGATCGGCAGCATATCCGGGCGGACCGGAGAAAGCGATCGCAGACAAGGTCATCCTTCCTCTTAACGATTTAATCGATAAGAGTGCGCCGAACTTAAAGAAATTGCTGCAGCAGGACAAAGAATTGGACAAAATGATCAAAACGGACAACGGCACTTACTACGCTTTCCCGATGATTCGGCCGGATAACGGACTCGTGTTCCGGGGGCCGATGATCCGCAAGGACTGGTTGGATGAACTGAATCTTCAGGTGCCTACGACGATCGACGAATGGTATACAGTCCTTAAGGCTTTCAAGGAGAAAAAAGGGGCAACCGCGCCATTTACGGCTCAATACAGCAATGAATTGAATATCCAGGATGCGTTCATCGGCGCTTTCAAAACAGCCAACCGTTTCTATATCGACGATCAGGGCAAAGTGAAATACGGGCCTGTGGATCCTCAATTCAAGGATGCCCTGAGCTTGCTGCACAAATGGTACGCCGAGGGATTACTGGATAAAGACTTCGCGCTGAACACGGACTCCAAATCGCTGGATACGAAATTAATGAGCGATGCTTCGGGGGCGACTGTCGGCTTGCTAAGCGGCGGTATGGGCAGATGGACGGATACAGGCAAGAAGAAAAATCCGAAATTCCAATTGGTCGCAGCTCCATATCCGACGCTTAATAAAGGGGAACGCGCCTTCATCGGACAGCGTGATTTCAAATATAATCCGGCTGCAAGCAAAGCTGTTTCCGGGGATTCCAAGCACGCGGAACTGGCCGTGAAATGGATGGATTATGCATATAGCGAGAAAGGCAGCTTGCTGTTCAACTTCGGTATCGAAGGCGAGAGCTACTCCATGGTGAACGGTGTTCCGAAGTTTTCCGATAAAATCACGAAGGATTCCAAATATAACCTCCAGCAAATGGTTTCCCAGTATACGAAGCCGAACGGACCGTTCCTGGGCGATAGCCGCAAAAGTTTCAATACGTTCAAGGAGCAGGATGAAGCCATCAAGATTTGGGAACAGACGGATGCCGCCAAGCATGTGATGCCGCTCTTCTTGACGCCGACTGCTGAAGAAAGCAAGGAGTTGGCCAAATTGAATACCGCGATCGCCAGCTATAAAGAAGAAATGTTCGTTAAATTCGTGATGGGCAAAGAGCCGATCGACAAGTTCGATGACTATGTGAAACGGATCAAAGAAATGGGCATCGACAAAGTGACCCAAATCTATCAAGGCGCACTGGATCGATACAATAAGAGATAATTAGCCGGCGGCGAATCCGGCGGAGGGAGGAACCTTTTCTACCATCCGCTGGACGTGGCCGTGGCAGGAGAGGGTGACGCGATGAACACCATGATTTCCAAAACCAAGCCGATGCCAGCCTTCGGAGAGAAGAGGAAATTCCGTTTCGGGATTTTGCTGGATATCCGCAAAAATAAACTGCTATATGTGATGCTAGTGCCGGTTCTTCTGTATTATATCGTGTTTCACTATGCGCCTATGTACGGGGCCGTGATCGCCTTCAAGGATTTCACACCGAGACTTGGCATCTGGGGGAGCGATTGGGTCGGATTCGAACATTTCCGCGAATTTTTCACTGGCCCTTATTTCTGGCGAACGATCAAAAATACGGTGCTGATCAGCTTCTATCAGCTGTTATTCGGATTCCCCGCGCCGATTATCCTGGCTCTGCTGCTGAATGAGTTGAAGCATGCGATGTTCAAACGAACGGTACAGACCGTGACTTATATGCCGCACTTTATTTCCTTGATTGTTATCTGCGGGATACTGAAGGATTTCACCTCCAGCGAGGGCGTCATTAACGATATCATCGCCTTCTTCGGCGGGGAGCGGATGACCTTTCTGCTTGAACCCGGTTTATTCCGCAGCGTCTATGTCTCTTCGGGCATTTGGCAAAATATCGGTTGGGGAACGATCATTTTTCTGGCGGCTTTAACCGGGATCGATCAAGAGCAGTACGAGGCAGCCAAAATCGACGGGGCCGGCCGCTGGAAGCAGATGACGCACGTCACGCTGCCGGGACTGATGCCAACCATCGTCATTCTGCTCATTCTCGATATCGGGCGGATGATGAATGTCGGGTTTGAGAAAATCATTTTGCTGTATAATCCAGGCACATTCGAAACGGCTGACGTCATTTCCTCCTATGTGTACCGCGTCGGTTTGCAAGATTTCAACTATAGCTTCAGTTCAGCGGTGGGCTTGTTTAACTCGGTCATCAATTTTGTCCTGCTCATTTCTTCCAACTGGATAAGCCGCAAATTTAACGATACGAGCTTGTGGTAAAGGAGAGAGAGTGATCATGCTGAATAAAGCGAGCTTTTCAGAGAAATGTTTCGATTTTTGCAATACGTTGTTGATGCTCCTGTTGATTGTCCTTACCATATACCCGCTTATTTATGTAGCGTTTGCTTCCGTCAGTGACGCAGGAAGCCTGATGGGGCACAAAGGCATATTGTGGCGTCCCATCGGTTTCTCGCTTGATGCCTATACCAATGTATTTCGCAATCCGATGATACTCAAAGGCTATGGAAATACGCTGTTTGTCGTGCTGATCGGCTTGGCGCTGAATATTGTGCTGACCTCGTTCGGAGCTTACGCGCTTTCACGGAAGAGCTTGCAGTACCGCAAGCCGCTCATGCTGTTCATCATTTTCACGATGTTCTTCAGCGGAGGCTTGATTCCTCTTTACTTGACGGTGAAAGGGGTGGGCATGCTCGATTCCTTATGGGCGCTAATTATTCCGCAGGCCATTAATACGTTTAACTTGATTCTCATGAAGACGGCCTTCGAAGCCATTCCCGATGCGCTGGAAGAGTCGGCCAAAATGGACGGGGCGAACGATTTCGTAATTTTATTCCGGATTGTGCTGCCGCTCTCCATGCCTGTCATCGCCGTCATGCTGCTGTATTATGGCGTAAGTCATTGGAACTCCTGGTTCAGCGCGATGATTTTCCTGCAGGAACGTTCGCTCTATCCGCTGCAGCTGGTTCTGCGGGAAATTCTGCTGCAAGGGGAAGCGAACGCCAACTCGGGCGCTTCCGACGGCGATGCGGCTATGCTTGCCGCTACCTTGAAGTACGCGACGATCATTGTCGCTACGGTTCCGATTCTATTCGTATATCCGTTTCTGCAAAAATATTTCGTCAAAGGCGCTCTGATCGGAGCGATCAAAGGTTAGGGGAGGACACTCGCATGAAAGACAGCGGCGGATCGGCCGTTCAGCTCGATGTGAATTGGGAGAGCTTCATGGCGGCTAACGATATGGAGTGGGTCGTCAAGCCTGTGAGTTGGGATGAAGGGGCGTTCCTCGGCAATGGCTTGCTGGGCACGATGGTGTACGGGGAGGAGCATGCGAGCAAACGGCATGTGCTCCGCATGGTGACTGGTCGTACGGACGTAACGGCTATCCGGACGGACAGACCCGGATTCCCGCCCCGCGTTCCGCTCGGTGAGCTGGACCTGGAATTGCAAGGGAAGATCTATCACCCGACGCATATGCGGGTCTGCTTGTGGGATGCGGAGCTGCAGGCAACCTTGACCACGACGAGCGGGGAAGTTAAGCTTCGCTCGCTGGTACACAGTCTCTATCCGGTGATAGCCGTAGAGATCGAAACGTCAGAGGGTGAAAGCGGTGCCCGGTGTGCGTGGTATGCCTATCCGGAAGTCGACCCTGTGTTGAAGAACGCGGACGGCTTGAATATGAATCAATATATGCCGGTTACGGAAGTGGAACAAGGGGAGGAGGAGGGCGGAATACGCGTGTGCACGCAGCGGTATTCGGGCGGGGACGGCTGTGTTACCGCCTGGAAGGATGTGCAGGCTGGGCCGAATCGCCGGATCTGTTATCTATCCGTCGCCCGTGGGCATGACGATGCGGCTAGAGCCGAGGCCGTGGAAGCGGTGGCGCAAGCTTCGGCTGTGAATTTTGAAGCGTGGGTGCAAGCTCACCGGGCATGGTGGCACCGGTATTACCGTCAAAGCTTCGTCTCGCTGCCGGATGGCCGAATGGAAAGCTTTTACTGGATTCAGATGTACAAATTGGCATCGGCTACGCGAGCGGACAAGCCGCTGATCGATAATCAGGGGCCTTGGCTCACATCCACACCTTGGCCTGGCGTTTGGTTCAATATGAATGTGCAGATGAGCTATTCGCCGGTCTATACAGCCAATCGTCTGGAAATAGGGGAATCGCTGGTCCGTTCGCTGGATGCCAACAGGGATCATCTGGTACTGAATGTCCCGGAAGCATGCCGGCACGACTCCGCCGGGTTGGGACGCAGCTGCAGCTTCGATCTGCGGGCTGATGTAGAGGATGAGGTAGGTAATTTGACGTGGATTTGTCATTGCCTATGGCGGCATTACCGGTATGCGATGGACGATGACCTGTTGAGAGACGTTCTATTCCCGATTCTAAGAGGAAGCGTGAACTATTACAGACATCTCCTGGAGGAGGGAGTGGACGGGTTCCTGCATCTGCCGGCGACGATTTCTCCGGAGTATGGCTCGTTCATGCGGACCACCGTTCCGGACTGCCACTATGATCTAGCCTTGCTGCGCTGGGGATGCGAGACACTGCTTGCCATTTGCGGACGGCTGGGGACCGGCGATCCGTTGATTCCGCAGTGGGAAGACATTCTGGCGCGGCTGGTTCCGCTGCCTGTCGACGAGACAGGTTGGATGGTCGGAAGAGATATGCCGCTGGCGTACGGACACCGTCATTTCAGTCACCTGCTGGCGGTCTTCCCGCTGCATCTCATTGGAGGAGAGACGGAGGTGGAGCGTGCTTTAATCGCAACCTCCCTGCGTCATTGGCTGGCCAAGGAAGGCGATCTGCGCGGCTTCAGTATGACAGGCGCCGCATCGATTGCCGCAAGTATCGGTTGGGGGGATGAGGCGCTTCGGCTGCTGCAAGCCTTGCTGCACATCATCAAGCCGAATACGATGTACAAGGAAGCGGGACCTGTTATCGAGACGCCGCTGGCCGGCGCGGAATCGATTCACGATATGCTGCTGCAGAGCTGGGGCGGCAAGCTCCGGGTGCTGCCGGCCGTGCCGGAGGCGTGGGCAGAGCTGGCTTACCACGATTTGCGGGCGGAAGGCGCGTTCCTGGTAAGCGCGGTCCGCAAGGAGGGCGCTACGCAGTGGATCCGGGTGAAGAGCTTAGCCGGAGAACCTTGTCTTATCAAGACAGGGTGGAACGGGCGTATTCGCTGGGATATCCGCGGTGCGGACGGTGCGGTAAAAAGCACCGGTGAAGCGGTCATTCACGATGAGATCTCGCTGGATATAGGCGCAGGCGAAGAGGCTGTTCTGTATCCGGGCGATAAGGCTCCGGAGCTGCTTGTGCGTCCAGTCGAAGAAGCCGGCAAGGTGGTACGGTATTATGGCGGACATAAACCGTGGCGGCTTTATGGATTTCATTCATCCCATTGATCGTGGAGGTTTAAATATGCGTATTAAACAAGGAGACACTGTGTTGTTTCAGGGTGACAGCATCACAGACGCGGGAAGAGTCCGGGACGTTCCTATGGACTTGGGCAGGGGATATACCCGCTCATAACGGCGGCATTATTGGCAGCGGCCTGCCCCGATCTGCAGTTATCCTTCATAAACCGCGGTATCAGCGGGAATCGGGTCAAAGATCTGCAAGCCCGCTGGGAACAAGATTGCCTGAAGCTGCAGCCGGATTGGGTATCCATTTATATCGGAATTAACGATTGCTGGCGCCGGTATGACCGTAACGATCCGACGTCTGCGGAACAATTCGCAAGCGGATACCGGGAGCTGCTCGTCCGGACGCAGTCGGCGCTGGACGCCAAGCTGATTCTGATCGAGCCGTTCGTGCTGCCGGTGCCGGATGACCGGAAGCAGTGGCGGGAGGATCTCGATCCGAAGATCGCCGTCGTGCGGGAGCTCGCGCGCGAATTCGGCGCGCTGCTGATTCCGCTGGACGGCCTGTTCGCTCAGGCGTCAATGACCGCGCCGCCAAGCTATTGGGCCCCGGATGGCGTGCATCCTTCGGCAGCAGGCCATTCGTTGATCGCCAAGGCCTGGCTGAAGGCTGCCGGTGCAGAAGCAGTGGCCCGTTAAAGCTCCGTATCGCTGCGGTTGAGAGGCCCGTCAATGTGGACGGTTCCGCATTTGCGGGCGTTTTGTGGTTCCTGCTGTTTATCAATGTCCTTATTATTTACTCCTTGTTGGGTTCCTATCACATTTAGGAAAGAGGGCGAATCTGAAGCGTCCCCTGTAAGTCCCTGTTTAAACGTGATCCTGCGGAGCATCCTAACTTTGAATATACTTTTAGTTTCAAAGAAAGGGGAATAAGCCATGAATAAACTTCACAAGCTTATAGTAACTTTCGCCTTCATTTCATCTTGCACTTATGGCTTGGCAGAAACAGTTGGTGCACAAGGTCATTCAGGGGTTGGTATGAATGCAACCACAGGTACGGATACGACAGGGATTTATAGTAGCTTAAGTACTTCCGGAGCTTATGGCACAAGTGTCGGATCAGGGACAGGAACTCCGGCAGTCGGGACAAGCAACGATGCCTCTATGCGGAGTGGGTACTTGAATAGCAGTGCCGCTTCTGATGCAAACGGGATCCGCAATTTAAGTTATAACGCCACGTCGAGTACGGATTTTGCCATTCGCACGAATGATGTAGGCCATAACGTCTCCTCAACATCGAATTGGGGCTGGCTTGGATTAATCGGACTTATGGGCCTATTGGGCTCTAGACGTAAAGTTACGGACAGATAAAATAATGATAAAACGCAAGCTGCTAGGGATTTATCCTTGGCGGGTTGCGTTTTTTTGTGTTTCACTGGAAAAAAACGGTTGACAATTTACGGAAAATCATTTATTTATTAATTAATAAATAAATGTGGGGAGACATCAGAAATTGGCCAAAGAAGACCGCAAACAACAACTTATCGATGCAGCCGTAACCGTCTTCGCCAAACAGGGATTTCACAAGACGACGACCGCACATATCGCACAGGCGGTGGGAGTTACACAGCCTTATGTGTTTCATTTTTTTAAAACGAAGGAAGAACTGTTCATCGAAGTACTGCAGCAATCCATCCAGCGTATTGCAGGGAAATTTAGAGAGGTTGAAGCGCCGGCGGAGCAATTGGCAGATCGGATGGGCGCCGCCTTCTATCAATTGCTGGGGACTCACCGGGACGAAACGCTGCTGTCGATGCAGGCGTTCACAACAGCTGAACCGCTTATACGGCAACAGGTTCAGGAAGGCTTCGCGCATATTCATCAGGTGGTGAAGGAGAAATTCGAGCTCGCTGACATTCCGCAGCCCGGCTTTCAAGCGTCCAGCTTCATTGGCCTCGGGCTGGTCGCGGTTATGTCCGAAGTGCTGGAGCTGCCCGAGCTGTCCCCTAATTGTGAGAATGAATAATTACCTTGAATGAAATGTTAAGGGAGATGAGGACCAGTGGCGAAAGTTATTCCGGGAAGATACACGGCGCGAGTGGAAGGGGATTTCGTTGTTTTTCTGATTGGCATGCGTGTCAACCGGGTATGGGCCATCCACAAGTGGCTGCCGGTGCTTCAAGCAATGGGACCGATGATCCGGGAGCTCTACACGAACCGCAAGCTCGGCTTCCGTGGAACGGAGTTTATGTGGGGATGGCGTACCATTCATTTGCTGCAATATTGGGATTCTTACGAGCAGCTGGAAGCGTACGCCCGCGGCGGACAGCATCTTACCGCCTGGCGGAATTTCAACCGCAAAGTCGGAACGGACGGAACCGTTGGTATCTATCATGAAACGTACAAAATCCGAGCCGGCGAGTATGAGTGTGTATATGGCAATATGCCGGTGTTTGGGCTGGCCAAAGTATCGGAACATCTTCCCGCCGTTGGCCATATGGAGACGTCGCGCCGCCGCATGGGCGGAGAGAACGAACCCGCCGTACCGACACCAACCAATCCTCGATAAGGGGATAGGATAAGCAAGGCTGCCTGGATGATGCGAGCATCAACCGGCAGCCTATTTATTTACTTGGATTTCTTCTTTGCGGCAGATCGGCCTTGCTTCTTCGGATCATCCGATGGAGGTGCAGCGTGCTGTGAGCCATTGGGCTTTATGGTATCGGCCATGTTCTCATGCTCCTTTCCTGAGATTCGTACATAGTTATATGCATATAAGCCTGTTTGATCCTAAAAGGATTATCGCAATGTTTTCCATGTGGAATGCCTATAAAAAAACGGTTGACAAAAATTAACTGCCCCGGCATAATAACATTGACTGAACCGTTCAATCTAAAGTCAGATTCAAATTAGGTTCGCTGCATATTTTTTTATAATAATATTGACTGATCTAGTCAATCAACAACGAGGAGGAAATGGTGATGACAACTCATCTTAACCAAAGCAAAGCTATCGTCATTGGCGGGGGGATGGCCGGGTTAATGACCGCGCGCGTACTCTCGGATTATTACGCGGAGGTGCTGATCGTCGAGAAAGACGATTTTCCCGCGGGCCCCGATCTGCGTCCCGGGACTCCGCAGGCTTTCCATCCGCATCGCTTCACGACGCGCGGGAAATCGATTACGGAGCGGCTTTTTCCTGGCTATGAGCATGACTTAGTGGCGCAAGGCTCCCCTTCGTCTCTGAACAAAGCCGTTTATTTCATGAACCAGCACGGGAGCCTGGAACTAAAGTATGAACGGAATGATATCAAATTTAGTCGAGCGGTACTTGAGTGGGTCATCCGTCAACGTGTAGAAGGCATTCCTAACGTACGCTTCTTGTCCAGGCACGATGTCGTACGGTTGGTGACCTCCCCCGACCGCTCAGCGGTTATCGGCGTTCAAGCCAGAGATCGAGATGATCCCAAAGAGGAGAAGGTTCTGACAGCCGATCTGGTTGTGGATACGAGCGGACGTTCCTCGAAACTGTCGGGATGGCTTACGGAGCTAGGCTACGAAGTGCCGCAGCCGGATCGTCTGAAAGTTTCGCTCGGTTACAGTACCCGCCGCTATAAGGTGCCTGCCCATCTGACCCACCTCATCGATAAATGGGACGTCATTAACCTCCAGGGGCAGCCAGCAGCCGGCACTTATACGGGTGTGTTCTCTTTCATTGAGAATCAGGTTGCCGAAGTGCTGCTCTACCGCCCAGGCGGGAATTACCCTCCTACGGATGCCGCCGAATTCGAATTGGCTGTGGCGCAGCTGCCGAACCCGATCATCTCGGAAATCGTACGCGACCTTGAACCCATCACTTCGCCTCGAGGCTTCCGCGTTCCGGAATTATATTGTCACCGCTATGAACAGATGTCCCGCTGGCCTGCCGGATTGCTGGTCTTGGGAGATGCTTACTGCATCTATGATCCGATCTTCGGCCAGGGCATGACGGTCGCCGCGATCGCTGCCGAAATTCTGGCAGCCAGTTTGCGAGAACGACACGCTGCATACCAGCCTGATTGGGAGCACAGTGTGCTTCGCCGAATCAAAGAAGCCATCGAGCCGGCGTTCTGGCTTAACTGCTCGGCCGACTTGCAGTGGGAAGGTGTTCACTACGAGGGTTCGGATTCACGTAAGGGGAATGCCTTCTCCCGGGAATATATGGAGCTGTATCTCAAGCACGCTATAAGCAAGCCCGATTGGCGGCTATACGGTCTTTACTGGGCTGTGAATACGTTGTCCGTGTCACCGAGACATATTTTCAACCCGCAGACGGTTGTCCAAGTGCTTAACTTTACAGAGGAAGGCAAGCAGCTTCTCGCAGAGCTTAAGGTGGAAGACGGGCAGACTGTGGAGGCCGTGCTGGATGGGCTTCTGCCCCGATTCTCGGATAAGCCTTTCGAGCCGGCGAAGGAATAGCGATTTTGGATATAGGTTTTGTTATACTGGTAAATATCTATATCGTCCGCAAAGGAGCACTCGACATTGGCACCATTAAACGATGAACAATTACACCAAATCCGCGATGAACGTAGAGAGCAAATTAAGGCGGCGGCTATTCAGGTATTCGCCCGAAAAGGCATCCTAAACGCGAAGATGAGCATGATCGCAGAAACGGCAGGAATCAGCAACGGGCTGTTGTACCATTATTACAAATCCAAAGATGAATTGTTTCTGTCACTTGTTCAAGAGGCGATGCTCGAGACGGAAGCGGCCATGCGAGGCATTCATGAAATGCCGGGCACACCAATCGAGAAAATAAGGGCATTGACGGCGGACATTCTAGATGAAAGCGGAGCGCCGTATTTCATGCTCATTCACCAAGCGCGGACGTCCGACGGGGTGCCCGACAAGGTTAAGCTTCTTCTGGAGGCGTATTCGATGGATACCTTCATTGATCAACTGCTTCCTTTATTCCTGGAAGGACAGCAGGCAGGAGAATTGACGGAAGGAGACCCCAGAGAGCTTATCGCTTGTTATTTATCCGTTCTCTCCGGCATCATGGTCATCAATTCCAATGGGATCGAGGACTACCGAATTCCGAGAGCCGATATGTTGATGCGATTGATTGCGCCGCAGTACCGAACGAATTGATAACTAATGACATGTGGGCAATTCGTATTTGAAGCTGACGCCGATTTACGTAAATGATCCGATTCTTGGAATACTAACGATGTAGGTCCAAGAAAACGGAGGTGAATGCAATGAAGAACGATAAGAAATCGAAAGATCGGGAATTGCAAGGTAACGCCCTGACTCATGAACAGTTATCTGATGTTTATGCGGCAGGAACGAGCGATGGCATACACGAGTTAGCGGAAGGCAAGATCAAAATAACGAACGAAACCTCTAAGGATTTGTCCAAATAAGAGGCTTTGAATTGATGAAGAAATAAACGGAGCGCCACGGATTTGTGGGCTCCGTTTTATCTTTCATGATGATGGAATGGGAGGACTGCTGCCTGCGTATGAGGTTGATCTCAGCAGGGGATACTCTGTTAGAAACAGGAAGAAGCCTTGTGGATCAAAGGCAGTTACGATAGAAATGAAGGAGCGTAATAACGAATGGAAGTTAGACTGGATTATACGAAAGTGCGGCCTGAATCGCTGCAAGCCCTTTTAAAATTAGAAGGATATGTGAAGAAAAGCGGCCTCGACCCCAAACTGGTGGAATTGATCAAAATTCGCGCCTCGCAAATTAATGGCTGCGCTTATTGTCTAGACATGCATACAAAAGATGCGCGCGCGGCAGGGGAGACGGAGCAGCGAATATACTTGCTAACCGCATGGCGTGAAGCCCCTTTCTATACGGAATCGGAGCGTGCCGCGCTAGCCTTAACGGAAGCTGTAACCCGAATTTCAGATGCAGGCGTGCCCGAGGAATTGTTTGAGAAAGTTCGCAGACATTTCGATGAAGAACAATATGTTGATTTAATTATGGCAATAAACGCGATTAACTGTTGGAATCGTATCGCAATCTCAACGGGAATGTTACCGGGTGACTATCAGCCGTCCGCACATAAATAATGGTTCAACGAAGGAAGCCGCGTCCGTCAGGATGCGGCTTTTTGCTATTTGACCTATACCGACAGTTAAATATCGTCCGTCAAGACAAGCGTCTTCCCGTTGACAATTCCCTTCAGCTTCAGCATGGCCAGATTAACGTAAACCGTGCCGTCATATGTAAAAGATCCGGTTCCTTGTGAATACTGACTCTTGGAGGCAAATAAGCCGATAAGCTCGCCATCAAGACTCACCTGCACCATGGGTTCACCCCAGCTGATGGTATAGAAGCTGCTTAAGGTGGTAAGAGAGACATACTGCGCGCCATCTACTTGGATGAGTCCGAATTCTCCCGTGCTTTTTTTGGCTTTTTCCTCATTTAAGCTGAGAATGGCCGTCGTAATCGTCTGAAATCCGCTGCCCGGATCATTCGAAGCTTGCGGCTTAGGCGTTGCGGAAGGGGAAGGCGTCGGAGTCGGGACCATCGGCTGAGTTTCTTTCTTCTTCAGCGAGATGCCCATATCCGCATCGAAAGAGACCTCATACCCGGTTGCTTCGCCAAGAGCACGGACCGGCAGGTATGAAGTGCCGTCCACAACGATTGCCGGAGTGGCTAGCGTTTTGCCTTCGATTTGGAAGGGGAAAGCTCCCTGTATCGTTCTGCCTATGAGATTAGTGACCTCTTCTGCATGCGCAGATACGGTTGTCGCTATAAGAAATCCGGCCAAACCGCCGATGATATATTTTTTCAATGGATGCACCGACCTTCGTACAGTTTGATTTTATGATTGCAGAAATCTATGATTAATAAGATTAATAATACGCTATGTTGTTTTGGGCCTGCAACTGATTCATGGTGCAATAATGTACTATAGGGACTTTCATCCAAGATGTAGGATATGAGAATAGCCAGAAAGGGGTTATCTCATGGACATAACATCTTTTTTAATTTATTGCTTCATTGCTACGTTCACACCGGGACCTACCAATATCGTCATATTATCCACCGTTCAAAATACGGGCGCCCGAAAGGCAATAAAGTATTCTTATGGAGCAACTGCCGGTTTTGGACTGTTACTCGTTATTTCTGCCATGTTAAATTCGATTCTCATGACGATTCTGCCGAAAATCATCATAGTGATTCAGATCATTGGCAGCGTATATATGTTATATTTGGCCTATCAAATATACAAATTGGATGCAACGAATTCGACTGTACGCCAAACGGCTACCTTCATGTCAGGCTTCCTTATGCAGTTTCTCAATCCCAAAGTCATCTTATTTACATTCACTGTCGTACCGACTTTTATTTTACCCTATTACAGCTCGAGCCCCGCAGTGACGATAAGGATTTTCGCTATCATCGGAATTGGATTTTTAGCATTTATGACATGGGTGCTTTTCGGTGCATGCTTCAAAGCATTTTTACAAAAGCATAACAAGATAGTCAATGTTGTGATGGCGTTATCTCTTGCTTATGCGGCCGTCATGGTATGGAAGTAGGTAAAGCTGATGAAGAGGTGATGGAAAATGAACAAATTTATTTACAAAAAATGTGCCGGGATTACGGCGTTGTCCGCCAGTATGACCGATTTTACGTATAAGAAGCATGCTCATCAGGAATATGCGATTGGAGTTACGCTGCGCGGGATTCAAGAATATAACTTGGAAGGCAGTTTGCAATTATCCTACCAGAATGGCATCATGCTTTTTCATCCGGAACAGGCTCATGATGGAATGGCGCACGACAAGACAGGGCTGGACTATGTCATGCTCTACTTCGAACCGCAATTGCTTCTGGAGGTTATTGAAAAAAAGGATATCATCCGTTTTTCAAAACCGATAGTGTATGACGACCGGCTTCAGCGGCAAATATTAAGCCTCTCCAATGCGATATGTAACGAAAAAGATGAAGCTTTGTGCAGTGAATTGTTCTTATCTCTCACCGATCGCCTCGTTCAAACGAAGCTTTCGACGGACAACAAGAAGGATAACACGCTCATTCGTAAAGCAAAGGATATGCTCCATGCCAATCTGGAACATGTTCTTAAACTTGACGAAATCAGCAGCGAGCTTCAGTTATCCAAGTTTCAGTTTATTCGATTATTCAAGGCGCATACTGGCATTTCACCGTATCAATA
The DNA here is from genome assembly GCF_028765165.1 of Paenibacillus sp. MAHUQ-63. GTDB lineage: Bacteria > Bacillota > Bacilli > Paenibacillales > NBRC-103111 > Paenibacillus_E. The sequence continues at coordinate 130,677 of NZ_JARADB010000002.1, forward strand.
CTTTCTCAATTGCAAAATCGAACGTGCCAAGCAGTTAATTGAAAAAACGAAAGATGTTTATTCGGCTGTAGCCGCCTGCGGGTTTGTAGATTTAACTCATCTAAATAAGCATTTTAAAAGTGTATATGGAACTACGGCATTTGAATATATGTCCTATTTGAATTGAATGAGCATGAAGCTATAACTCCTTCCTACTCTATTGTCTTTTAGTTAGATCCAGCAGATAATAATGGTAATCTGTAGGATGTGTTTAAGGAATGATAGTACACTCATAGAAACGGGTGATGCTTAGTGTTCTTAGTGAATTCTCGGGCCATAATTGAGAGAACGGTTGATGGAGAAGCAGAAATAGTAGTTCAAACGAGGAATAGGTCAGGGGAGCCTCAACGAATTGAGCTTCCTGGCGGAAGAATTGAGCCGTACGAATCTTTAATAGCCGCTCTGATCAGGGAAGTGAAGGAAGAGACCGGGCTCGATGTAGTTGAAATTGAAGGTGAGGATACTCGGATTGATACCAAAGGTATTGATCCGGGTTTCGAAGTGGAATGTATGAGACCGTTTGCTGCTTATCAAACGATCAGAGGTTCTTTTGACTCTGTTGGTGTTTATTTCCGCTGCAGGGCTCAAGGTGAGCTGCTATCTTCAGGAGATGATACGAAGAACCCGCGATGGATCAAAGTCGATAAACTAAGATACATGATGAATGAGGACCCTCTGCAGTTTTCCAATGTTGATAGGGCAGGGATCTTGTTTTACTTGAAGTCATTGGATTAAAAAAATCATGCTCACGTCTCTGATTTTCAAGGGGCGAGAGCTTTTTTATTTGCTGAATAAATGGGATTATTTGGGAGGTATTTAACAAAAAAGAGGCATTAATTAAATAGTGAACTTGCTGTGGTAAAATGGGTTTACCTGTATGGTTTATGGATTCTGAGGGGGCATGGCAGATGGATATTAGAAGAATTATGGTGACCGGAAGGATGTACCGAGACTTAGAGAAGCTGGCTTTGCTGGATCCTAAGCGGGAGTATCTGTTTCTTCCGGAGGCGGAGGTAAGAGCGCATCATTTCGACTGGGCGGATGGTTATGTGGCATTTAAACCGACGGAATCGTTTCATTTCGGCAAGTTGCGATGGGTTCATGCGCTTGGGGCTGGCGTAGATGCCTTCTTATTTAATCGTGAGTGGAAAAAAGATGTATTATTAACGCGTACGATCGGCAGCTTCGGACAGAAAATAGGGCAATATTGTTTGAGTTATCTGCTTGCCGATGTACAGCTTCATGAAAATTTTCAACAACACCAGCTCGCTAGACAATGGATGCCTTCACAGACGAAGCTGCTTCAGCAGCTAAACGCCGTCATTTTCGGTACGGGTACGATTGGTGAAGAAGTAGCGAGAATGCTGAGTATATTTGGGGTCAACGTTATCGGAATATCTCGCAGCGGTGCTCCGAACCGGCATTTTCACAAGGTCCATCCGGTGACCGAGGTGCTGCCTTTGTTACCTCAGGCTGACTGGGTGATTAACACGCTCCCTTTAACACCGAGCACGGATCGATTGTTCGAAGAACGGTTGTTTTCCTGTATGCGCGGTGCAGGCTTTATTAATGTCGGCCGGGGTGCTTCCGTGGATGAAGATGCTTTATTCGGGGCGATTGAACGGGGCTACGTTCGCAGAGCTGTTCTTGATGTGTTTAGAGAGGAACCTTTGTCCGCTGCATCGCCGATATGGAGTCATCCCAATGTTGTTATTACACCTCACATTTCGGCAATTACCGGACTGGATGAAGCGGTTGACGGCTATCTTTCCGTGCTAAGAGAATTGGAGAACGGGCAGGAACGAGTTAGCCATTCGGTGGACGTAAGCCGAGGATATTAATGGGTTGGAGTTTATTCGGGAGAGGTAGCTAAATGGGTGATTACTATTGGAATAGCAAGATCGATTACTTAAGCAAGACGAGATCGCTCTACTACAATGATGACTATTTGGAATTCCTCGTTAAGTGTGTTTGGAAAATAACATCTCCGGTTCGAATCATCGATTTTGGGTGTGGTTATGGCTACTTGGGAACCAAGTTTTTACCATTGATTCCGGAAGGCTCTACGTATACGGGTGTCGATGCTGGCAACAAATTAATCGACCATGCAAAGGAGCTATTTGCCGGCACTCCGTTTAAAACCGAATTTATCCTTGGCGATGTTCAGAAGATGAGTTTTGAACAAAAGTATGATATTGTGGTTTGCCATGCCTTCCTATTGCATGTGGAAAATCCGAAGGAGACTCTTCAAAAAATGTTATCCTGCTTGGTGGATCAAGGCAGAATTATTTGTTTTGAACCACACTGGATCTCCGCCATGGCAAACTATTATCTCGATGGTTACAATTCTTCAGATGTCGTCCAATTAGGATTTCTTCAGGAATTGTTCGAAAGAGACAGTAAACGCAGCGGCAAGGATGGGAATATCGGAATAAAGCTTCCTGTCTATTTAAGCCAACTAGGCGTTAAGCAAATTGAGTGCCGGGTTAGCGATAAGGTGAATTTCTTAGATCCTTATTCTGAACATGGGAAACAGGATGCCCTTTTCAACTCATTAAAGGAAGACGGATTCGGAGCAGAACCAGGCGCAGAAGAAAGGTTTATTGCAAATCTCGTTAACCGTGGTGCTACCTGTGAAGAGGCACTAAAGGAGTACAGGCTGGAATTATTTCTGTCAAACATATTTCAGAATGACGTATTCCTGACCTACGCTGCAAATATGAAGATTACGACCGGGGTTATTTATCAAAACAAAAGAGGTCAACCAGAACAATCTGGCTGACCTCTCCTCACATAATGCCAAGGCGTTTCAAGGCTTCCAGCGTAACCGTCTTGGCGGTTGTTCCGCTGCTGTCCACGTTAGCGGCGAACACCCAGTCGGTCTTCCCGCGCTCCACATAGCCCACATACCAGCCGAGGCCCATGTCCGACAGCCGCGTGCCGGTCTTGCCATGCACGGTGTACTCGTCCTGGTCATTATCAATCATGATCCGCTTGACGGTCTTCATCGTCTGCTCCTGGAAGGGCAGCGTCTCCTCCACCAAGTCTTCCATGAAGCCGACCTGCTCCTCCGCCGAAATCTTCAGCGAGCTGTCCAGCCAAAAGGTATCGATCCCCCCGCTAATATCCATATTGCCGTAATGAATCCGCTCCACATAGTCCTTCATCCGCTCGGCCCCGATGTCCCGGGCCATCGCCTGGTAATACCAAATTGCGGATGCCCGCATGGCCGAGGCCAGCGTATGGTCACGGTTCCACGTCTCGAATGGCCGGACGATGCCGTCCCATCTCTTCACGTCGTATTCATCCTGTACCGCTCCCGCCTCCAGACCGATGAGCGCGTTAGGCACCTTGAACGAAGACTCCGGCGTGAACCGCTGCCGGCTCCGTTCGGGATTGCAGACGTAGACGCGGTCCTTCTTCAGGTTTTTGATGATTAGGGTACCCTGTACATCATGGAACAGTTCCTCGCAGGGGAGCTTCGTCTCTTTCGCGGCGGCATTCACGGGCAGTGCAGCACTACCTGTTGAACCGGCGAACAGTAGGGCAGCGAATGTCAGAGCGACTTGATTTCTCTTTGACCAGGTTAGCAAATTGCATTCCTCCTTAGGCTTCTTCATAATGGAATAACAGTAAGGCTCGTGTCGACAACACTGAGTATAGAGGAATGAACGGCTGGGCTGCACCGCCGTTTGCGGCGATTGTACCCGTACAGTTGGTAGAAGGGAGTGCTAGGGATGCTGTATGAAGCGATCGTGGAGCAGCTTCTGCAGGAGATGCAGGACGGGAAGCGGAGGCCGGGGGACAAGCTGCCGTCGATCCGGGAAGGGGCGGAAGCTTTCGGCTGCAGTCGAAATACGGTGATTCGGGCGTACGCCGAGCTCGAGATGAGGCACCGAATCTATGCCGTGCCACAGAGCGGCTATTATGTCGCGCATCGCCGCCAAGGCGGGAATGAAGCAAGAGGCGGAACGGAAGTACAGGACGTTATCGATTTCGAATGGGCGGGCCCAGACCGGAGCGCCATGCCGTACAGGGATTTTCAGCACTGCATGAACGAGGCCATCGAGAGATACCGGGAGGACATGTTCACGTATTCGGAGGGGCAAGGCCTCGCTTCGCTGCGACTTCAGCTGGCGCGGCATCTGCGAGATTTGCAGGTGTTCACGGTCCCGGAGCGCATCTATGTAGTGACGGGCTCTCAGCAGGCGCTACATTTGCTGGTGGGGCTGCCTTTTCCGAACGGCAAGAGGAACATTGTCTTGGAACAGCCGGTCCACGCCGGCATGATCGAATCGCTGCGGGGCTATGCTGGGGAAGTACACGGCATTCCATACGAAGAGGGCGGTATGGATCTGGGGCGGTTGGAGACGTTGTTTCGGGACGGGGATGTCAAATTCTTCTACACCGTCTCGCGGTTCCACAACCCGACCGGGTACAGCCACACGAACGAAGCCCGCAAGCGAATGGTGGAGCTGGCGCAGCGGTATGACGTGTATATCGTCGAGGACGATTATATGGGCGACCTTGATGGAGACTCGAGGAACGACCCCATGTTCGCTACTGATCCGTCCGGACGGGTCATCTATGTAAAGAGCTTCTCCAAGGTCATGCTCCCCGGCTTGCGCCTAGGGCTGGCCGTCCTGCCGGAAGGGCTGCGGGAAGGATTCCTGCGGGCGAAGGCAGCGGCCGACGTACATTCGCCCCTGCTGACGCAGGGAGCGCTCGAGGTGTACCTCGAGAGCGGCATGTTCGCCGCCCACATCGGCCGGATGCGGCAGATCTATCGCCGCAAGGCGGTGCTGCTGCAGGAAGCGTACCGCAAGCATCTGCCGCCGGGGACGGCTTACACCGGATCGTACTCCGGCTTCTACAGTACGATCGGGCTGCCGGCCCCGCTCCGGGCGCAGGCGATGGCCGACCACCTGCTGCAGCGCGGCGTGCGGGTCGACCCGGCCCGGCGCATGTACCTGCCGGAGTTCCGGCAGGAGGGCGTCCTCCGCCTCAGCGTCTCACAGGTGGAGGAGGAACTCATCGAGCCCGGCATCCGGGCCATCGGTGAAGGAATCCGCGAGCTGCTCAGGCAGCGCACGGAAGTGAGGTTTGTGGAGCGGGGTTAAGAGCGGTTATACCCGGATGAGCACCCCCTGTTCATCCAACTGTTTCATTGAAAACCGTGAACAAGGTGGAACGATGGTTTCTGGTCTATGATACCAATATCGGGCCGCCTAAATCGCCATTTAATATATAAGACCCCAGCTATTGCTGTGGGTCTCTTTTTGCCGTATCGGTATGTCCACTTCCAATTACTAGAAGTTTACACTATACTCGATGTGAGTGATTTTACTGGTTTTCCGTTACTAGATGGCAAGCTGATAACATAATGACATTAAATGATAGAATCGAGGTCTGCAAATGAGAGTAAAACGAATTGTTGCCAATATTCATACACAGAATGTATCGGCAGCGAAAAGCTTTTACCAAGACATGCTCGAGCTTGATTTATTGATGGATCATGGTTGGATTGAAACATACGGCTTACCCGGGAAAGAAAGCATTCAAGTAAGTTTCGCCTCACAAGGTGGCTCCGATACGCCTACGCCTGATCTTTCGATTGAGGTTGATGATGTCGATCTAGTGTTTGAACGCATGAAGAATGCTGGATACAAGATAGAATATGGACTTGCTGATGAGCCTTGGGGAGTTCGGCGATTCTATGTCCGTGACCCATTTGGCAAACTTATTAACATCCTTTCTCATGGACATTAGATAAGCGGGAAGTTTTTAAATAAAAAATTATCTTGTAATTGTAGAAATGGAAACAAGGAAAACGACATGATAACGAAACCAAATTCCAATGCAGTTTAAGAGAGGAGCTTTCGCATGAATTACACCTTAATGTTTTATGAGAGCCAGGAGGACTTTGCGGCAAGAACGGATGCGGCCCGGCAACAAGAATACTTGGCAAGCTGGACGCACTATGTGCATGCATTGCGGCAGGCCGGCATCGTCGTATTCGGCTCGGGTCTATATCCCCCGGAGTCTGCGGCCACATTGAAGCGCCGTGGCGGTGAGATGGCCGTTCAGGATGGGCCGTTCCCGGAGACGAAAGAGCAGCTCGGCGGGATATTCGTGATTGATGTGCCGGACCTGGATACCGCATTAGAGTGGGCTGCTCGGGGGCCCGTCGATACGGTAGAGGTCAGACAGAACATTCCCGCGTTGAAGTAGTCCTATGGACACCTATCGGGTCATTGAACAAACGGCACGTGATGCTTATAGCCGCCTGCTCTCCTATCTGGTTGTAAATTGGAGGGATGTTCCGGCTGTTGAAGATGCCATAGGAGATGCATTCCTCGCTGCGCTGGAAGCTTGGCCCAAGGTGGGCCTTCCGAATAAGCCTGAAGCATGGTTGATCTCGGTTGCCCGCAGGCGGCTTATGGACCGCGCCCGCCATGCGCGTGTTTCGGATCGGGCGCTGCCGGCACTCCTGGCGATGTCCGAGGATGCGCAGCATCTGACGACTTCCCGTGCTGCCTTTCCGGACGAACGGCTGAGGATGATGTTTCTTTGTACGCATCCGGCAATTGATCCTGCGATGCGTACTCCGCTTATGCTTCAGACTGTACTCGGCATCGATGCAGCTCGAATTGCGTCTGCCTTCATCACCAAGCCCTCCACCATGAGTCAGCGCCTAACTAGGGTAAAAGCGAAAATTCGTGCGGAACGCCTCACTTTTGAAATGCCTGCTGAAGAAGAGATTTTGGAACGGTTAGAACCCGTTCTGGAGGCCATCTATGCAGCTTACGGCAGTGGATGGGACGAGGCCGCCATTGCCGGTTCGTCTCGCAGGAAATTGGCGGAGGAAGCGATCGACCTCGGAAGGCTGCTTCTCCAATTCGTCCCCCGCGAACCGGAAGTTTACGGTCTGTTGGCGCTTATGCTTTATTGTGAGGCGCGACGTGACGCAAGACATGATGACAAGGGGAGCTATATCCCTCTATCTGAGCAAGAATGCGCGCGATGGAACCGAAGCTTGATCTCGGAGGCGGAGCGTTATCTGCTGAGTGCTTCGCAAGCCGGTGGAATCGGGCGCTTTCAACTCATGGCTGCGATTCAATCGGTGCATGCGCAGCGGCTATGGACGGGGCGTATCGAGTGGGAGGCGATTGCTCAATTATACGAAGGCCTCATCCGTTTGCACCCCACGCTCGGCGCATTGGTCGGTCAAGCAGCAGCAGTCGCGGAGGCCTATGGGGCGAAACGCGGTATGGCCTTATTGGAAGTTATTCCAGCTTCTGAAGTCATTAACTATCAGCCTTATTGGGCGCTTGCCGGTCATTTGTACAAACGGATGCATCGCAAAGAGGATGCCCTTGCTGCATATAGCCGTGCCATTGGACTCAGCATGGATGTTTCAGTTCGACAATTTCTTAACAGGCAGGTATCCGATTTAACGGAGTAACGAGATAAGTGTTGTTGGGCAGCCGGTTAAATTAATCGGCTGCCTTGTAATTTTGAAACGTCTAACTGTAAGGATACTTGTTAGATGTAGGACAGAGAGGAATCAGATGATTCAAGTTGAACAAGTAACTAAGAAAATTATACTCCTATTTCTTCTGACGCTATTCATCTTCGGATGTACTCAACCCCAAAAAATCGATAGTCGTGAGTATCTAGATATATATAAAGTTGCTATGAAAACAATATTTGAGCAAGAAGCTAATTTTTATAATGATGCCAGAATGAGTTATTTATTAGTTAGAACGGATAATTTGGAACTCAAAACTGAAGATAAAGCCGAATTATTAAACTATGTAAAGAAAATCAGTGAAGTTGATGTGGGGGAAGGGAGATATTCGGATATAGAGACCAATTTGGCGAAAAACAAATTTGGCGGTATGGCGATCGAATTAGAAAATGTAATTTTCAGAACAGACGGGAAAGTAATCCTAACTAGCCGGAAGACTTTCTTAGGCACCATTCAGCTAAGACAAACAATCGAGAAAAAAGATGATCGTTGGATAACAGCCAAAATAGATAAAATTGTGAAATCTAAATAAAGCCGGAGGCAGATTCTGCCACCGGACACATTTTGCCCTCCCGGCTGATTGTTCGGACGTTTCTTGCTCTAAGGCAGCAATCGGATTTGCACGCGAAGTCCGGGGGCCGAAAGCAAGAAATGTCGGTTTTGCAATCGCGCATTTTCTTTTACAATGAAGGTAGGCTCGCATGAACCAAGATGATGTAGGCGTAGGAGGGGACCGATGGGCAACTGGTTGAACGGCTGGAGACAATGGTTTAATTCGGGACGCGACGACCGCAGCGGCACCTATCTGCAGAGGCTGATTTGGGTAGGATGCTTATCGGTATGTCTGCCGATTATGATTACAGGTCTGGTTTACTACCAGTTTTCTATGGAGCGGACTAAGGAAGAGATTATTGACGAGAGCCAATCCACGCTCTTAATGACCAAGGACAGGGCGGAGCGCTTGCTCCAAGGCATTGAAACGGACTCTCTGCAGTTGGCGGCGGATCCGCTCATGACGGATTTGTTCGCCGGCCGGATTACAGATATGCCGCTGATCTGGCATTTGGATTTGGTCAATAAAATTACGCTGGTCAAGAATACGAATAATTTCATTAAAGAAATATATTTTTACAGCACGCTCGAAAGCGTCGTTCTTACGAATAATTACGGCTCCATGGAGCTGGAGCATTATAAATACAAAGCGGATATCGAGCAGCTCCTGAACGATGACAGTCTGACGAAGTGGACTTACTTGCCGTCGAGCTCCCAGGAAGGCTTGATCACCTTCGTCCGTAAGGTGCCCGTCGGCGCGAACAATCATGCTCAAGGCATTTTGGGATTGCAGGTAGACATTGGAGAGATCGTTCGCTTCCTTCCGGAGTCAACGGCTGTGATTCCTAAAGGGAAAGAACTGGTGTTTCTCAGTGCCTTGGGGCAGCCCCGACAGGGGGAGAAGCCCGCCAACTTGGAAGCATGGTCCGGCTACGAGACCATTGCCGCAGCGCAAGACAGCATCGGCAGCTTCTACGAAGCTTGGCAAGAGGGGAGGAAAGCGCACGTCTCCTACATCAAAAGCATGTTCGGCCGTACGTACGTCTCCGTCATTCCGGAAGACATCATTGCCGATAAATTGGCGTGGATTCGGGTACTGACGATAGCGGCTCTCCTTTTTATCATCACACTTGCAGCGATGTTTACGTATTTAAGCACGAAGCGGGTGTACAGCCCGATCGAGCAATTAATTAAGCACAGCAGGTCTCTTGGAGCCGGCCGGATTCAAGGGAGCGAGAACGAGCTGGATTATATTCGGACCTGTCTGGACTACTTGAACAAGGAATCTCAGAGACTCGGCAAATATATGGAGAAAGTACAGCCGACCTTGCGGGAACGGTGTCTCCAGCAGCTAGTTAATGGCGATTATATTCTCAGCGACGCACTGCTTCACGATTGTGAGATGTACGGACTGACGGTGAAGGCGACCTACGGGGTTATGATTGTGGAAGTGGAGAACGCCATCAGGGAAACCCGTTTTCTGCCGAGCGACAAGCCGATTCTTGCATTTACGCTGGCGAATGTCATTCAGGAGATCATGGAGACGAATCCGGATCTGCAGGGCTACGTATTCCCTTATGAAGGAAGAGGCGTAGCGCTGATTCGCTGGGACGATATGGAGGAGCAGGGCAATCTGCCGCAGCGGATGATCGCTTTCGCCCAAGCGGTGAGCGATTCGCTCCAGAGCTGCTTGTCCTTCGAAGTGTCCGTAGGCATCGGCCGCTGTTACTCGCATATTGCCGACGTCCCGGTATCGTACAAGGAAGCTGTCGTTGCGCTGCAATACCGGATCTATCAGGATACGGCCTCGATTCTCTACATCGAGGATTTGGAGAGCTCGAAACCGCGCTCCGTTTTCCGCTACCCGAGGGAGCTGGAAGGAACAATCGTCGACTCGCTGTCCAAAGGGGAAACGAAGATGGCGGAGCAAGCGCTTGAGAAATTCACTAAGGCGCTACAGCAGTCGAAGTCGTACCATTTTATACACCAGAGCTATTCCGTTCTCCTGTCCGCTATTATTACTTCCTTAGAGAAGCAAGGCGGCAGCATTCTGGATATTCTGGAGCACAATCTGTTCGGACAGCTGGAGAGCAAGCGGACCTCGAGAGATATTATCGACTGGTTCACTGGAGTACTGTTTCCGCTGCATAAGCAATTGATAGAGGAATCGCTGAACGATAACGGGCAATCGGCAATCTCGCAGATCTGCCAGCATATTCGGGAACACTGCCGGGAGGATCTGACGCTGGTGCAGTGCGCCGAGCTGGTCGGGATGAGTCCGTCGTATGTCAGCCGGCTGTTCAAGAAGGAAATGGGGATCAACTTCCTCGACTTCGTCTTGGAATGCAAGGTGGAGGAGGTCAAGCGGCAGCTGCTGGAGACGGACCAGAGCATCAGCGAGATCTCGTCCCTCATTGGCTATTCCGAGCGAAATCTCACCCGCATCTTCCAGCGCAAGGTCCAAATGACACCAAGTATGTTCCGTTCCGCATACAGGTGATTCTGATCGAGGCTCGACATCAGTCGAGTCTCGATTTTTTTGTAATATGAGCGAAGCTTAACCCTTATTCCTGCGGGGAAAAGTGACGGTCGAGGAGTTTATTGCAAGGGTCATACGTCACATACCTGATGAGAACTTTAAAACAATTCGGTACTACAGTGTGGATTCGCGGAAGCTAAAAAAGGTAAGTAAGAAGCCTGTTACAGACTGGCAAAAAGAGGCGAGAAAATGGATTGTACGAGCACAAAGGCAGCAAAAACGCAGAAATTGGAGAGAACGAATTCATAGAACAACGGGAAAGGATCCACTAGTCTGTCCAAAATGCGAATGTTATTATGATTACAAAGGTATTCGTGGGCATGAATACAAGTTTACCGATGTTCGTCAAACTTAAAAGGCCGTCAGGGCGATATTCCCTGACGGTTTTTCTTATGTTTTTTTCGATACTCGGCGGATAGTCGAAAATTTTATATGATTTATCGAATAGAATTACCACGATTCATAGGAAAAGCGCAGATTGTATTCTATTTTTCATATAGAATTAGCGAATTTCGGTTCAGAGAGAGGAATATATGCGATTTTTCATATAGAATCCACGCAGAAGGTGAGCAGGGTCAGAGGACAATATATTACGCCCTGCGTGGCACTTGGATACGGTATGAACTCCGTGTGCATCGCCAAGTCGGACAGAATACAAGTGTTCTATCGATTTATAGCACAACTATGGCGACCGATTTGCGGCACTTTGTAACTAACAATTGCTCATGGCCTTGGATGAAGAGGGGGTTTCAATACTCCATTCCTCGGAATCCCGTTCCCCACGCTCCGTTACTCCTTAGGCCAGGATCACCTCCTGCCAACCACCTCATGGAACTAGGGATCTTCATATACAGTTACAGTGCTGCACGTCGAAATCTCACCCGGAGCGCCGAATAAAAGGAAAAACTCCCGCTATTCCTATGCCGTATAGGCTTTTGGGGAGGAATAACGGGAATTACTCCCGTTAAAATAGCGAAGAACGCCCTTTTGCGGCCATTTTGCTCTGAATTAACAGGAGATTATCCAGTTATCCTACTCGCATCGGCTCTATTCAGTGGATTTAACAGGAGAAAATCCCGTTACCCACGCTCCGTCGGTCAGGTTTGCCTCCTGCTGAACCAGGGTTCCTCGTATGCCACAGGGCTGCACGTCGAAATCTCACCTGGAGCGCAGAATAAAAGGAAAAACTCCCGCTATTCCTATGCCGTATAGGCTTTGGGGAGGAATAACAGGAATTACTCCCGTTAAAATGGCGAAGAACGCCCTTTTGCGGCCATTTTGCTCTGAATTAACAGGAGATTATACAGTTATCCTACTCGCATCGGCTCTATTCAGTGGATTTAACAGGAGAAAATCCCGTTAAAATGGCGAAGAATGCCTTCTTGCGGCCATTTTGTTCTCAGCGGGCAAGCTGCAGCGCACAAGACAGATTTTGACCTGTACAAGTTCGGGCCTGTCCAAAGCAAGGATTGTCGCTATGCTGCCGTTCCGCAGCGTCCTATGATGAGTTCACAGGGGCAATGTGGATCCCGAACTAACCGAAACCGAAAGAGGTGCTTAGCGATGATAGAGTCTTCCAGAGCCCAACCCCGCCTGACGGCGGCGGCAGTTCCCAAGCAAGGCTATTGGTTCCGCCTGCGGGACCGCATGCTGCAGCATAAATACATCTATATGCTAGCGCTGCCAGGCATCCTTTATTTTATCCTGTTCAAGTTTGTGCCCTTGTGGGGATTGCTGCTTGCCTTTAAGGATTACAATCCGTACAGCGGTTTCTGGGGCAGCGAATGGGTTGGGCTGAATCATTTCATCCAGCTCTTTGGTGACAGCAATTTCTATGTGATGTTGAGGAACACATTCGCGATCAATATTTTCGGTCTTGTCTTCATGTTTCCGCTGCCGATAATATTGGCCCTGATGCTCAATGAAGTGCGGCACGAGACCTTTAAGCGGATAAATCAGTCCATCGTATATCTGCCTCATTTTCTGTCCTGGGTCGTCGTAGCCAGCATGACGTTCTTCATTCTCTCGACGGATGTCGGCATCATTAACAAGCTGATCACGGAGTCCGGCGGCGAGAGCATTGCGTTCTTATCGAACCCGAACTACTTCTGGTGGTTAATCACGGCGCAAAACATGTGGAAAGAAGCAGGCTGGGGGACGATCATTTTCTTGGCTGCCATGGCGGGAGTCGATCCGCAGCGCTATGAGGCGGCCGTCGTAGACGGAGCGAGCCGGTGGAGACAGATTTGGCACGTTACGCTGCCGGCCATCCGCCCAACGATCCTGATCCTGCTTATTCTGCGGCTCGGACAAATGGCGGACGTAGGCTTCGAGCAGATTCTGCTCATGATCAATCCGCTCGTCATCTCCATGGCGGAGGTATTCGATACGTATGCGTATACCCAAGGGATACTCAAGGGGCAGATCAGCGCCGGGGTTACGGTAGGCATGTTCAAGGGCGTGGTCGGGTTCGTACTGGTCATGAGCTCCAACTATATCGTGAAAAAACTCGGACACGATGGAATCTATTAACAAGGAGGAGCTGATATGAGCTTTATTGCACGAAAAAAGAAGCTGGAGCTGTTCGACTATGTCAACTACACGCTCCTTGCCTTGATTTCACTAATATGCGTATTCCCGTTTTTCTACGTATTCAGCGTTTCATTCACAGATCCGGAGGCTTATGTGCCGTTAGAATTTTATATATTCCCGGAGAAGTGGTCACTGTCCGCCTACAAATACATTTTGTCGACCGACAGCTTCCTGAATGCGCTGAAGAGCACGACATTTATTACCATCGTCGGTACCGTTTTGAACCTGGCGGTCTCGTTCTCTCTCGCTTATGCACTGACCAAGAAAGCGTTGCCTGGCCGCGGACTGATGCTGAGCGGGGTCATCTTCACGCTCGTGTTCAGTGCGGGAATCGTCCCGAGCTACTTGTTGATCAAACAACTGGGCATGCTGAATTCCTACTCGGCGCTGATCTGGCCGTCGCTGACGAATGCGTGGAGCTTGCTGGTCATCAAAAGCTTCATGGACTCGCTTCCTACCGAGCTTGAGGATGCGGCCAAGATCGACGGCTGCTCCGACCTGGGAGTGTTCCTGCGCATTGTGATTCCATTATCCCTGCCGGCTATTGCGGCTTTCACTTTGTTTTTCGCCGTTTCTCATTGGAATACTTATTTCAACGCACTCATTTACATTTCCGATTCGAAGAAATGGACCTTGCAGGTGCTCATTAAGACGCTCGTAATCGATTCAGACACCATCGGCGTCGGGCAATCCGGGGGGGATGACAGGCTGGTGCCGCAAGAGACGATCCGCATGGCCTCGATCATGTTGGCGATGGCGCCGATTCTGGTTGTGTATCCGTTCCTGCAAAAGCATTTTGCCAAGGGAGTGATGCTGGGCTCGGTTAAGGGGTAGTGTACGTCCGAAACTCAAATACAGCGGTTACCGGTTCAGGCATGCTGACGTGACCCAATTCAGGAGGAAGCTATGAGTGTAGATCGCAAGGAATGGTGGCAAAGGCCGCTGCGCGTTATCCAACCGAACCTGCAGGTGCGGGATACCAGGTTGATAGATCCGGAACAGCTGGCAGAGCAGATGAAGAGCATGGGAGCGAACACGATTGTTTTTAATGTTGGAGGCATCTATGCCTGGTACCCGACACAAGTGCCTTTCCATACGGTAAATGAGCATTTGCCCGCCACGTTCGACCTGCTTCAAGCGGTGATCGCGGAGTGCCATAAGCGGGATATTCGCTTCGTTGCCCGGTTCGACTTCAGTAAGACCGAGGATTCGGCTTACCTGAGCCATCCCGAATGGTTCGCGCGTCAAGCCAGCGGTGAGCCGCTGACCGTCGGGGCTATGAGGCCGGGCAATTGGTCGCTGTTGATGTCGACTTGCATTAACAGCGCTTACCGCAGCGAAGCGGTGGCCATCCCTGTGCTGGACGAGGTACTGAGGGGTTATGACGTGGACGGCATATTCTTTAATGCGCCGGGGTATGTGACTTGCTATTGCGACGGCTGCCGCAGGAAGTACCGGTCCGTCTACGGCAGAGAACTGCCGCAGGACGCCAAGGAGTTCGCTCCCGAGTGGGCATCGACCTGCATGAGAGACAACATGGACCGTTTGTATGCCTTCATGAAGGCGACCCGCCCGGAGGTCCCGATGATCCTGTACTATAACTTGTACAAGGACAATTTATTTGACCGTGCGCAAACGACGGATATGCTCTGTACGGAGCCGCAGGACATCTTGTCGCTCGGGCATCGACACATCCCCGAGTTCTGGAAGCCCGCGCTGAGCATCAAGCTGGGCCGGTCGCTGCCTGAACGCCCGGCACCGTTCGGCATCGTGCACTCCAGCCCGGGGATGGATTGGCGCCATACGGGGTTGCCTCCGGCCGAATACCGCTTCTGGCTGTCGCAAATTCCGGCTCATGGCGGAAGCATCTGGCATTCGCTCACGGGCATTCCGGAAACGATTACGGACAAGCGCATTCTGGAGGTTGTAACCGAGTTCAATCGGAACGCGGCCAAGGTAGAGTCCTACATGGAAGACGCGCAAACGGTAGCGCAGGTGGCTCTAATGTGGACGGCCGATGCTTCGGCAGAGGGCTGGGCCGACGGGCTGATCGCCCGGCAAATCTTATTCGATGTGCTGCTGCAGGAGCAGGCGACGCCGGAGAGACTGCTGCAGTACAAGGCGCTCGTGATTCCCGAGGGCATGACCTATACGGAGGAATTCCTTGGGGCAGTCACGGCTTATGTGCAGGCAGGAGGCCATATTCTCGTCGAGGGGGCGATCCCGGAGCGGAAGGAGCTGCAGTCCCTGCTGGGCATATCGCAGGAGATGCACAGCAGCGAATATTTGAAGGCATCGTATTTAAGATTCGAAGGCGCAGGCAATCCGCTGCAGAAGGGCTTGGAGCAAACGGAGCTCATCGCGCACCGGGGCAAGGTCGTATACACCCGGCCTGCAGACGCGGGGACCGAGGTATTGGCGACGCTGGTGCCGCCGTTCTCGCCGATGGAAAGCGTAGGCGCGCCGCCGGAGCGGGCGTCGCTGGCTGTCAGCCACACCGACATTCCGCTTGCGCTGCTAGCCGCCTCCGGTCAAGGCCGAGCCTTGTACTTCCCGTTCTCGCTCAGCCATCTCATCAATGAGTTCAAGCTGGATGAGCATTACCAGCTGCTGGCGAATAGCATCGATTTGGCGCTAGGCGAGGAGAAGCTGCTGGAGACGAGCCACTATCAAGGGCTACAGGTGACGGCGTTCAAGAAGGACGACAACCTGCTTGTCCATCTGGTCAACGGGGCCGGCAGACGGCCGCTTTCGACCCACCTGCCCCTATATGGCATTCACGCGAAGCTGCGGTTGAACGGCAGGAGCGTCAAGTCGGTGAGGCCGCTGATCGGGGAAGAACCTCTGGAATATTCCGTGAGCGAGGGAATGCTTCATGTGAGAGTGCCGGAGCTGCAGATCTGGGAATGCTTGCTCATCGAAACAAGCGAATCGTGATATGATCATGGGTAATAGTGTATCCACATCCACATGTACGAGTATGGACCTACAACAATCCTTAAGGGGGATGTAAATATGAAAGCACACAAGAAAAGTACGGCAGCCCTATCCTGTCTCGTGGCCTTATCTTTATTGGCGGGCTGTTCGGGAGCGAACGAAGCCGCTAACTCCGGAAAGACAAGCGGGACGAAGACTGATAACGGGCCGCTTACGATCAAAATTTTCGCCGGCTTGTATAACGAAGTGCCGGATATGAACAATGCCTATTGGACCGAGTGGCAGAAGCGCACGAACACGAAGCTTGACATCGAATGGGTCCCGGACGGCGATTTGAAGACGAAAGCGGATCTGCTGTTCGCCTCTGCGGACCTTCCCGAGGTGGTCGCCTCCCCGGATTCTACATGGCCGACCCTGCGCAGCGCGATCAAGAACGGCGCCTTCTGGGATCTGACTCCCTTCCTTGGGGATCTCAGCGAATATCCCAATCTGAAGAAGAATATGGCGCCGGACTGGCAGAAGTACTTATCCGTTGACGGCAAAATCTATGCCGTTCCGCGCTCCCGTTCCCGAATCGACAACGGCATCAAGATCCGCAAGGATTGGCTGGATAAGCTGAATATTCCTGTACCGACGACACTGGATGAGTATGCCGCCGCTCTGAAGAAGCTGATCGACAGCGACCCGGACGGCAACGGCAAGAAGGATACGCTGGGACTGATCGGCCATGGCGTTATCATCAGCGACGGTGACGATGCGTTTGCCGCCGGCTTCGGAGCTCTGGAGCCGACCTACAATAGCGAGGGCGGAATGATCGATAAGCGGCTGACTCCGCAGTATACGGAGATGGTAAACTGGTTCCGCGGCTTGTATACGGACGGTGTGCTTTCCAAGGAGTTCGCGGTCATGAAGAAGACGCAGGCGGAGGAGCTGTATAAGACCGGACGTGCGGCCTCCTACGCGCGAAGCGTATGGTGGGATAAGGAGTGGGAGGATTCGATCAGCAAGACGCAGCCGAACCCGAAGATTCTTAACCTGACCCTGAAGGGACCGAAGGACAATGCGATCGTTCTGTCGACAGGGGTATCCGGCGGCTACTATATCAGCAAGAAGGTGCCGGAAGCTAAAGTGAAGCAGCTGCTGAAATATTTTGACTTTACGGCTTCCGAGGAAATGACGGACTTTGGCTATTACGGCATCGAGGGCGTTCACCATAAGGTCGTCGGCGGGCAGAAGGTATTGACGGATCAGGGCGTGAAGGAAGTCAACACGACAAGCAAGGGCGCCGGTGTTCTGGCCTATGCGAAGTGGGGCAAGGTAGAAAGTGCGTCTGGGGACAAGGCGTACAACGATGCGAAGAAGAAGGAAGTCGAGCAGTACGATACGATCGGCAAGGTTGATCCGTTCCGCTACGTATACTCTCCGACCTTCAACAACATTTGGCCGAAGTACGAGAGCGAGTTTAAATCCATGGTGACGAAGGCGATCGTAGGCCAAATCTCTATGGACGAGTACAAAATGTATATCGAGAAGCTGAATAATATGCCGGAGATGAAGAAAGCGTTCTTGGAAAATACCGAGGCTTACAAGGAATTCCACAAGAAATAAGCGGCAAAGCAGAAGCGGTTACCAGGGGACTTCCTTGGTAACCGTATCACTATCCGAGAGGAGAGTCGGGACATGGCCTGGTGGGCGACGAATAAGCTGCGTTTGATTCAAAATAATTTGCGGGAGAGCGATGCGAATCTGGACGTGGATGCGTTGCTATTGAAGCTGAAAGAGTTATCTGCGAACGTGCTGATGATGAATGCGGGAGGGATCGTGGCTTTTTATCCGACGGAGCTTGAGTACCATTACCGGGCTGCCGGACAGAGCAAGGATTTGCTCCAAGAGGCTGTGGAGAAAGCGCATGCCAACGGGATGAAATTCATCGCGCGGTTCGATTTCAGCAAGGCGCACGAATCGATCTATCAGAAGCGGCCGGAATGGTTCTACCGGACCAAGGAGGGCAGGGAGGTCAACTATCACGGGATTGTCCATACGTGCGTCAACGGCTACTACCAGCGGGAGTACGCACTCCGCATGATCGACGAGGTGCTTACCCGCTATGAGGTGGACGGCATCTTCTTCAACATGTTCGGGTATCAGACGAAGGATTACAGCGGCAAGCATTACGGCATCTGCTTCTGCGACAGCTGTCAGACCGGATTCAAGGCGTTCAGCGGCGGGCTGGCGCTGCCGGCGTCGGAAAGTCTGGACGACCCTGTATACCGGTTGTATAAGACGTTCCAAGAGGTGACGACGAAGCAAATTTTGGACCGCATTCATGCGCTTGTAAAAAGCAAGGATAGAGAGATCGCCATCTCCACTTATAACGAGTATAAGGTCGATATCGTCCGCAAGGAGTCGAATACGGACATCCACCGGCCGCAGCCCGTCTGGTTGTACTCTGCTTCGGAGAATGTGCAGTCGCTGGAGGACAGCTGGGGGGATAAGCTCGTCAGCAATTGCTGCATTAACGCGATTGATCTCGTTCATCGCTTCACGGGTGTCTCGAAGCATGAAATCAACATTCGCCTGAAGGAAGGGCTGGCCAGCGGATCGGGCCTGGACTTCTGCATCATCGGCGTGTTCGAGGATTATCCGGATCGGGAGAATTTGCCGGTTGTATCCAACGTTTTCCAGTATCATAAGGAGAACGAACGTTATTACGGACAGTTCCACTCCATGGCGGATGTGGCCTTGGTGAAGCCGGGAAGACCGGCGCAGAAGAACATGAAGGAATATTTCGGCTTGTACAAAATGCTGAAGGAGGAGCACATCCTCTTCGATGTCATTCATCAGAGCACACTCGCGGCGAATGGCGAGCGTCTCAAGAACTACCGGGCGATCCTTATCCCGGATACGGCCGGTTTCTCTTGCGAGGAGCTGGATGTATTGGAGAGGGCGCATGAGCAGGGCGTCGGACTGCTGGCTACGGGGGGAGCTTTCACCGAAGACGCGGAGGAGCGGGAGTTTCTGCGGCGCGTATTCGATGCAAGGGTAGAGGAGGTTCACCACTACTGCCAAGAGGCGGCCTACCTGTGGACGGAAGACAAGCAAATATTCTCGCGGTTTCCGGAGCGGGATTGGGTATTTCTTGACGGGCCGTTTTATCGCCTGCAGTCTGGAGCCCGAGTGAAATGCCAGCTTCCGCTCGTGGAGCCCTCGACCTACGGTCCGCCGGAGCGGGCGTTCGGACACCGCATCTCCGAGCGGACGGCGGGAGCGCTGATTGCCGCGAATTCGAAGGGAATCGCCGCAATCATTCCGTGGCAAGCCGGTACGCTGTATTACCAGCATGGCTTCGCCGACCACAAGCACGTGGTGCTTGACCTCTTGGAGCATGCGGCAGCGCAGCGTTGGAAGCTTGCTACGAATGCTCCTTCTTGTGTGGAGGTGTTCTTCCATCGGCTGGATGATAACACGTATATGCTTCATCTGCTCAACCTTTCCGGCTTCAATGGGATCACGTATCACGAGGCGGTACCGGTGTACGGAATTGAGCTGTCTCTTCGCGGGGTGGGGCAATGCCGAGGCGCCGAGGATTTGGTGACGAAATCGAAGGTTGATTATGGGAACGCGGATCAAGCGGTTACGCTTCGGCTCTCCGAGTTGAAAGACTTCGCTTCCCTGGTCATTCGGGTGTAAAATGAACGAGAGGGAGGAGCCGGTATAGCTGTGACCGGCCCTCCTTTTGATGCCCTTGCATTGCGAGGACAGTGATCAGCTGCCAGGTATGGAAACAAGCCCTTGGCAGTTCGCCAAAGGCTTGTTGTTCATGCCTTACTTCCGGTAATGACAATCTCCCACTCGTGGATTTCATAGCCTCTGGCGCCTTCGATGACGAACGGATCGTTCTCGGCATAAGACTTGGCTGCTTCTTCAGATTCGGCCATATAAATAACCAGACCGCCGCTGCCGTCTACGAAGCGGCCGTTAGCGAAGATTTTGCCTTCACTGCGCTTCTGCTCCAGGTAGTCGAGGTGCTGCGGGCGGAACGTCTGGCTCTTCTGAGCATCCAACATAGGCAGGAAACATGCAAAGTATTTCATTGAGAATTCCCTCCGTTTAATTTCGTTTGTTGGAACACATACATCGCGGACATGTCCTTCTCGGCGAGGTCGGTTTGTTTAGCTTCACTTAGCAGCGTAAGCGCCTTGGCTCCCATCGGCAGCTCCAGATTCAGCTCGTCCGCCACCTGCTGCACCAAGGCGACATCCTTATGCAGCAGCTTCAGGGCAAAGCCTGCCTCGAACTGGTCCTTGGCGATGAAGCTGTTATAATGCCGGTCAAGAATTCGGCTCTGGGCGAAGCTGTTGCTCAAGATTTGCACCAGCGTATCCAGGCTTGCGCCCAACTGCTGTCCTAGCACCAGCGCTTCACTGGCGGCCTGGGTATGGATGCCGACCATCAGCTGGTTAATCAGCTTCACAACCGTGCCGCTGCCGACCTCACCGACATGGTAGATATGCTTGCCGAGAGCTTCGAACAGCGGCTTCACGGACTCGAACACTTCCGTCTTGCCGCCGACCATGATGCTGAGTGTAGCCGATACCGCGCCTGCCGTTCCTCCGCTGACAGGAGCATCCAGAAATTCCATCCCTTTGGCCTCAGCGGCAGCCGCGATTTTTTTGTTCAGGGCCGGGGATACGGTACTGAAATCAAGAAGCACGAGCCCAGGCCGTCCATGAGAGATGATGCCATGCTCTCCGAGGTACACTTGTTCCACATCTTGCGGCAAAGGGAGGCAGGTCATCAGCACGTCCATTTCTTGACTTAGGGATTGCAGAGAAAGACCCGTGCGCCCTCCGGCTTCGGCGAAGCGCTGCTCCGCCCCGGGACTCCGGTTCAAGCCGTACACCTCGCAGCCGGCCTTGATTAAATTGGTTGCCATCGGCAAGCCCATATTGCCGAGGCCGATAAAGCCTACTTTTGTCATTGTCGCAGCCTCCTGTCGTTATGTTAACAATCTGGCAATATTGCGTACGCGTTCATACAGATACGTCTCGGCGTTCTCCATACAAGCTTCAAGTGTCACTGGACCGGGAACGATGGAGAAGGTGGCTCGAAAATGGTTCAGCAGCTGCTCCGATCCGGCACCCAAGCTGCCTGAGATGAGCAGCGCGGGGACTCCCGCGGCTTGGGCCAGCTCGGCAACGTGAATCGGCAGCTTGCCGTAGAGCGTTTGGTCATCGCTGCGGCCTTCGCCGGTGATGACCCAGTCCGCGCCTGCGATCCGCTCCGGCAGCTTAACGGCTTCCGCGAGCACCTTCGCGCCGGGCTTCAGCTTCGCGCCAAGCGCCAGCATGGCGAAGCCGAGTCCTCCGGCAGCTCCCGCTCCCGGCTGCAGGCTGAGCCCCGGCTGCTCCAGCTGCTCTTCAACCATAGCGGCATAGGCCTGCATGGCGGCTTCAAGCACTTGAAGATGTTCCGGGGTCCCGCCTTTCTGGGGACCGAACACATAGGTCGCTCCGCTATCGCCGCAAAGCGGGCTCGTAACATCGCAGGCGACCTGGATGTCGCAGTCCTTCAAGCGGACGTCCAATCCCGCCAGGTCGACTGTTCGTATATCCGACAGCGAAGCGCCGAAGCCGTCTGCCGGATTCCCGTTCGCATCCAGGAAGAGGCCGCCAAGCGCTTGGAGCATGCCTAATCCGCCATCGTTCGTTGCGCTTCCTCCCAGCCCGAGGATGAAGCGGCGGTGCCCCTGGTCCATGGCTGCTAGAAGGACCTCGCCGATGCCGCGCGAAGTTGTATGCATCGGGTTTCGCTGAGCGGGAGGAACCATGACCAAGCCGCATATGCTGGCTGCTTCCAGCACGGCCGTTCCTTCCGGCAGCAGCCCGAAGCGAACTTCGGCCCGTTCGCCCAGCGGTCCCGTTGCCGTTAAGGGAAAGAGATTGCCGCCAGTGGCAGCCACCAGCGTATCTACGGTCCCTTCCCCTCCGTCGGCGATTGGAATGACGGTTACGGCGGCGTGTGGGATTTCCCGCAGAATTGCTTTCTTCATGATAGTCCCCGCCTCCAAGGAGCTGAGACTGCCCTTGAAGGAGTCCGGGGCAATAATAACGTTCATGGCGGTGACTCCTTTCATTCGATTTATTTCTAATTATAGCTTCCAGTGGAAAGGAAAGTCTTTATGGATGGGATACAAAATGAAGGGAAGAAATCTGTTCCTTTTTGGTTATTGTGCAAAATACGATGGGATAAGCGAGGTGGGCGGGGATGCTGACACGCGATTTGGCGGAAGAAATCGTACAAGAAACGATGAGACGTTTAAATCGGAATATCAATATTATGGATGAGAACGGCTGCATTATCGCAAGCGGGGATGCTGTGCGGCTTGACACGCATCACGAAGCGGCGGCTGAGGTTATCCGTACAGGGCGGACACTGGTGATTACGCCGGACAACAAGGGGCAGTGGCGGGGAGTGAATGTCGGGGTGAATCTGCCCATCGTGTTCCAGAACCGAACGATCGGTGTAATTGGCGTCACGGGGAATCCGGAGGAAATTATGCCTTATGGGGAACTGGTGAAAATGATTACGGAAATGATGCTGAAGCAAAATTATTTGAAGCTTCAAACGGAGTGGCAGCAAATTACGATGGACATCGTCGTGGAGGAGCTTATTCGTACGGAAAACCCGAATCTCCAGAGCGCACTTCACCGGCTGGATACATTGGCTCTCCATATGCAGCCCCCTTATCAGCTGGCGGTTCTTTCATTGCCGAACCGAACCTCGCAAACGCACGCTCTGTTCCGTCTGGCGGAGTTCGTTCTGGCGAATACCCGGCTGGTAAGCAGCTTTCTCAATGTCCATACGTGGGTTATGATTTGTTATGACAGAGGGGAGGCCCGGGTACGGAGGGATATGGAGCGGTTACAGGACCAGTTCCAGAAGCAGGGGATTGAAGCGAAGATCGGCTTAAGCACCTCTGTGCAGACATTCGAGGACATTTCATATGCTTACCAAGAAGCCTGTGCGGCGCTTAAGCTTGGAGTGAAGCAGGGCAAGGGGATTACCGGCTATCTCGAGGTGGAGTCCCAAGCACTCCTTAGCGAAGTGCCCGCCAAGTCCAAGGCAAGGTTCGTGGAGAGGCTGTCGCCGAAGCTTCCTGATAAGCTGCTGGCCACGCTGCGCGTATTCCTCGAGTGCAACTTGAGCATTGCCAAAACAGCCGAGCGGCTGGAGATTCATCGCAATTCACTCGTCTATCGGTTGGCTCAGATCAAGGAAGTGACAGGTTATGACCCGCAGCTGTTTCAGGATGCCGTTTCACTGCAATTTCTAGTATGGCTTACGGAAGGTCAATAGTGCTACGCTACTGAAGTAATAGCCGATCTCATAACTCTGCTAATATGGCCGGCAGCCGGATTGGTTTCTCAATAATAAGCAGAAGAAATTGTACGACCCCCACTAACGAAATGGCCACATTACGTTCGTATCCTATAATCGGAGGGCGGGAAATGATCATGCAGACAATATTAATCGCTGATGACGAAGAAGGCCTGCGTAAGCTGCTGGCGGATTATTTTGAAGTTAACGGATATCTTGTATTGACGGCGAAGAACGGTCATGAGGCGTTGCTACAAGTAGAGAAGCAGCCGGACATTATTTTGCTGGATATCAATATGCCGGAGTTTAACGGGCTTGAACTATGCAAGAAGATCCGGAGTTTCGTGTCTTGCCCGATCTTATTTCTTACTGCGCGTGTAGATGATGCGGATATTATTTCCGGCTTTCAAGCTGGCGGAGATGATTATATTCAGAAGCCGTTCAGCATTCATGAACTAGGAGCTAGAGTAGAGGCTCATTTACGAAGAGAAATGCGAAATCAGAAGAAAACTACGGTTAGATTCAAGGATGATCTGGTCATCGATTATTCAGAGCGGGCGCTTTACTGTAACGACATACCCATTCATTTGGCCAAAAAAGAATTTGACATTGTGGAGTTATTGTCCACGCATCCAGGTATGGTTTTTGATAAAGAACGTATTTATGAGCGAATATGGGGAGCAGAGGGGGAGGGTGACAGTTCGGTCATAGCCGAGCATATTAGGCGCATCCGATCCAAGATGAAAGAACATGGCTGCGAAAACAAGGTAGAAACGGTTTGGGGTGTAGGTTATAAATGGCCAAAATAATAAACTGTCTTCGATTGAAGAATATGAGTATTTTGCAATCTTTCATCACATTAAATTGTGTATATTTGGTCGTTGTTTTTACAGCCATTGTGTTCGAGTTCGAATGGTCCGATCGGATTCGACAACGCGTTGCCAACCATCCTTCCGGGAGTGATTGGGTTCTATACGGTCAGGTTATCGTGATGCTGTTAACGATTGGAATTGGATTAGTCTTGATGGCCAGCCTCTTCTATAAGCTGAAATTGAAGAAACCTTTGAACATCTTAATGAGTGCCTCGGAGAAAATCTCGAGGAATGATTTGGGATTTCATGTTTCCTATGACAGCAGAGACGAAATGAGCGAGCTTTGTTGTGCATTTGAAAAGATGCGCAGCCAACTGGAAGGCAACTTCAAAGCTTTATGGCGATCGGTCGAGGAACGCAATCAGCTCAATGCCATTTTTGCTCATGATTTAAGAACGCCGCTTTCGATTATGAAGGGTTATTGTGATTTTGTAACTACCTATCTGCCGGAGAAAAGAATCTCGGAGGAAAAGCTTTTGGACACGTTGCGAACGATGCAAACCCATATTTTACGTATGGAGCGTTATGTAGAGGATATGAACTCGATTCAAAAGCTGGAGGATATGCCGATCAATAAACAGGAAACTGAAATCGAACCGTTCATCACCTTACTGGATAACAACGCGGGCAAGATCGCAGATCAAGGCGGCAAAGCATTGGAGTCATACAGAGCCTCAGATTCTACAACGTTATCCATTGATACGAATCTCGTCATGCAAGTTTTTGAAAATATAGTGGCAAACGGCGCACGTTATGCGACCAATCTACTTAAAGTCAGTTACCTTATTGACAACGGCGTATTTACCATAACGGTTACCGATGACGGCTCCGGGTTCTCGGATGATGACTTGCGGAAGGCTGTTCTCCCTTTTTATCGTGGAGGGGTACCGGAAGCGAATGAGCATCAGGGGTTAGGGCTTTACATTTGCAAAGTACTTTGCGACAAGCATCTAGGCAGCCTACAGGTTGCCAACGATTTCCGTGGCGGTGGAAAAGTAACTGCAAGCTTTTTATGCCGTGTTGATAAATAGTTGATCGTTTTGCGTTAGCATTTCCTTATCACAAGATAAGGAGTGCTAATCTAATATGACTACGGCTCGTAAAATAATACCTGCTTTCTTAATCAGCTCTCTACTGGCTCTGTTTATTTTGGCAATCCCGTCCTCCGCTGTTGAAAGCAAAAGTAAAAAAGAGATTGTGGCAGAAATTGATGAGTTTGTGAGGAACAACATGGAAGTCAACCATATTTCCGGCGCCTCTCTATCTATCACCTATGGGGAAGACGATTACTATACGCAAGGCTACGGCGCATATGCCCATGGAGCCCGAATAACCTCCACGACCCCCTTTCCAATTGCCTCACTGAGTAAAGCTATGACGGCGCTAGCGGTATTGCAGCTTGCGGATAAGGGACTGATCGACCTTGACGCTCCGTTCGCTTCTTACTTTCCCGACATTGCCGCCGCGGACAATCGCGTCGCTCGTATTACAGTTCGGCATCTGCTAAATCAAACAAGCGGTCTTAATGACAAAGTGAATCCCGACATGACAAAATCCAACCAATTCCAATCCTTACAAGAGATATTGAAATCCTTGGAGCTCTTATCATTAGCCAATGATCCTGGTGAGACCTACAGCTATCACAATCCTAACTACCAATTTCTAGCATTGCTCGTTGAACAGGTTAGCGGACAGCCCTTTTCCGAGTATCTCCATGACCATATTTTTGAGCCAATCGGAATGCATGACACCTTTAGCGTCAGTACCACGCAACAAATCAATGAGGATTCAGTCATAGCGCGTGGACATTATTTACTCTTCGGCAAGCCGATAAGCACATCCGAACCTTTGTGGTTTATTGAGGGTCCTGCCGGGGTGATATCCACTGCTGAAGATATGGCAAAATGGATGCGTGCGCAATATGCAACTCGGCTTCTTTCCCCAAATCTCATGCAACAGTACCATGCTGCCGAGCAACAGACTTCGTATGGTATGGGGTGGCTAGCTTCTTTGGATACCGATTGGGGGCGGACCATCTCCCACTCAGGAATATTTTGGACTTACAAGGCTGAAGAAACCGTATATTTGGAGAAGAAACTCGGGATCGCCATGATGTTTGATACAGGGTTGAATGCCTTCATTGATTATTCCGGGTTTATAAGCGGAATTGCACAAATAATGGATGGAGGAAAGGCTAAAATTTCCGTCATGCACAGTCGAAACATAGAAGCAGCCTTGATTCTACTGCCAGTGGCTGCGGTTCTTTGGAAAATGGCTTCGATCTATCTGTTGAAAAAGAGCAAGAAACGGCTCAGAAGCTATCGCTGGAAGCTGATCGTCGCTACGGTTATCACATTCACCCCTCTCATCCTTCTTTTATTCCTATCACCAATTTTGACATTCATCGGAGGCGGGAGGGTCGTGCCTTGGAGCGGAATATGGATGATGATGCCATCTGTTGTTTTATTATTCATCTTCCTTTTTTTGGTGAATATCGTAAGTCTTATCTGTCGTTACCGCATCTATAGCGCCCAATCAAAGTACTAGGGGAAGGGAACAAAAATGAAAAGCAAATTAACGGTTATCGTGATCGCTGCAGCTATACTTGGAAGCACTCTAATAACCGCCGGAGCAGCTTTCGGGGACGTAGACCACATGAAGAAATTGAGTGACTTGAAGTCAGCATTTGAATCAAAGAAAAAGCAATTAAACGAGATGCCGAATCAAACACCAGAAGAAATTGAGGCTACCGTTAAAGCTGGTAAAGAACTGAAGAATTTAGGTAAAGAAGTAGCAAAAGAAGAGAAAATTGTTGATCCCGATAGTGAGGATCAATTCGCAAATCAACTTCGAAGTTACATAGCCAGTATGAAAGATTCGGTAAGTGAACTAAAATTCATGGCCGAAGAGACCAAAGATCGTCAATATATGAAGAGAGCTGAAGAGCTTGAGAAAAAGATTGCTAAGTATGAAAAAGAACAACAAGCCTATCTAAGTAAAAGTCAGTCAGCAAAAACAGTGAAAGAATTACGTAAAGAGCTAGATATTCCAGCGAATTAAATCAAAAGAAAGCAGCGGGTATCTGTACCGCTGCTTTTCTTCCGCATTTAGCAGGCTCATTTGACTTACGTTAACTATCTCTGGACCGTTGCGCTTACAGGCACGCTCCACTCGCTTACGCCCGCATCATTTTTTGCCCTTACACTGTACGTATGGGTACCCGAAGCTAACCCTGAATGGGAGTAAGGATTGATTACATCGCTGACCAACGTATTGTCAACCAGAAGGTCATAGCCCGTCGCTCCTGCAGATGCATTCCACGTAACATTGATTTGTTCGTTTCCTGACGCGGTTGCCTGAAGACCGGATGGGGCTTCCGGCGTTGAACGGCTCGTCCACGATAACGTTGTCGTTGCAGGCGCGCTTTCAGCGCCGCTGAAACCGACGGCTGTCAGCTCGAGGGTCGACGATTGCTCATTACTGATTCTGTTCAACTCTTTAACATAATAAACTTCATCGTACATTCTGCCCAGCAGTTCCCTTGAACCGTCCGGCTTCACGCGGTTGATATTATAATACCAGACGTCGGATGATTTGAAGTCCCATGATAAATATAACTCTGCGGTGTTTGTCGCGATGTATGTTTTGTCGATGCCGAATCCACTCGGAGCCGCAGGAGCGGTCGGCGCTGCATCCTTAAGCGCGAGCTCGCCGATATTGATCGAATAATTGGAACTGGACGTTCCGTCAAATCTGAGACCGATCACAGCGATTGTTTTGCCCGCATACGTTGAAAGATCGAAGGTTTTCGTTTCCCAGCCTGCCGTGGCGCTGTTTCCTACATCCAGGTAAGTAAAGCCGCTCGGATCGTCCTCAAATAATAATCCGACTTTCAGTTTTGTTGCGGTATTGGCCAATCTGGTTTTGTAGGTAATGGAAAGGTTAACGCCGTTTGTTACGTTGAGCTTCGTTTTGAAAAGCCTCAGGTCATTCGGTTGTTTCAGTTTGCCCGTGATTTTAAGGGAAGAGCCTCCGTCATAAGCATCGTTGTAGTCGAACGAAGGTGCCAGCTTCGTACCCGAACTGGTCATCCACCACTGCCAGGTAGGCAAAATGTCCTGTATGCTGGCGTTGTTCCACTCTTTTGTGCTAGCTAACTCGCCGTTGACAAAAAACTGTTTGCCATGACCTGTATTAAACCTTGTCACAAAGGGATAGGATCCGATAACCGAACGTTCGGCGATATAGTGTGCGATCCCGTCCCATTTCCTGTACGTATTGTTCCGTCCGGTGTTAGTCGGATCCTGATTCGGTCCCGACCACCAGATTCTTTCCCTTTTGTAAACCTCCTCCTGCTGAGCGGGGTCGTCTTTGCCTTTAAAAAGGGACCATACAAAATCGCTTCCAAGCTGCGCTATTCCGGTTTTCATTGTCCCGTCGGGATTCAGAAGATGACTCGGATCGAAGAATGGTTCATATTGATATAGCCCGGCCTCTAAGCCTGCCGCAACGTCGGTAAGCGGGTTTAAACCGAGTGACTTTGCGTATGAACTTGAATTCGTAAGTCCGGGACTGTTCCACCAGTAATTAAGGAACATGCTGTCGGCAACCCGTTTGTTCTCGTAAAGCAGCCATTGATCATTATTTTGATTGAATGCATTCTGATATTGCAATTCGCCGTCGTTTCTGAGAGCGTCATATATTTGAACATGGAAGTTCGCGGGCGCACGCTCGTTCAAATAGGTTAGAAATTGCTTAAATTTATTTGCTGTAGCCTGGGAAGCTCCTTCTTCCTGATTGAAGAAATACCCGTCATAGCCGAAGTATTGCGCCATTTCAATCATCTTGTCAGCGATAGGAAACGAGCCGTCCTTCCGCTGTACTAACCACTGATCGAGCGATTGCTGATCTCTTGGCGTAAAAAAGCAGCCCATGCTCAATACGCCATTTCGATGCGCTGCATCTGTGTACCCCGGATTGGGCAGGTTTAATACGGCATATTTTGTGGCGAAGCCGTCATTTTTTATCGGCGTACCGTAGCTTGGGAGACCGTGCCAGGCGGAATACGTATCGGTGTACTGCCAGAAATTCATTAGATACCTGGCATAAATATTGTTGGTTTTGAAAGAGCCTAAAGCTTTTACGGATTCATAGTCGCCGGCTAGTGTGTACATGTTGGGCACGCTGCTCAGCGAGGGCTTGGCCTGCGTTGCCGCGAAGGCCGGTATTCTTGTCGCTAGCGGGACGCGCGACCGCAAATATTTGGCATAAGGGTCGGATTCGGCAGTCCACTTCAACACTTCATCGGCTGTATAACCATGCGCATAGGGCTGATGAGAGCCTTTTGTCGGTTCGATATAACCATTTGCTGAGGCCAAGGGAATTACTAGAAGTGCCAACATGGATAAAACTGCAGTAGAAAGCCACAACTTCGCCATTTTGGTTATTGCTGAAATTTGTTCCATTCAATTTACCTCCCATTTGTTTTTGTACCTTGAATGACAATGTCCCCTCCCTTTCTGGTCAAATTGATGCCCTTGCGGGTTACTATTAAAATAATGAATGTAAGCCCTTACATAAAGCGTTCAAACCATACAATTACTGGTCAAACACAACATTCTATCGTATTTAAGCAAAAAGCAATCCTTATGTAGTATTTAATCAACGATATTATTCGGTTAATATTGGAATTAGGAGGTGCTGCGCAAGCTCGACAAAGGAACGCATTCACGTTATGAGGGGGGGAGGAAGATGTGCAAATACAGCAATGATATCCGCAACAACGGGTTCGCTATCATTATTTTTCTTTATGCTTTCATTTCGGTTGTGACAATTGTTTTGCTAGTCTGCTTTTCTTACTACTACATTAAACGGGTCGAAATGAAAAATAAATTGAACGATCAGGTTAACATCATGAAGAGCATCGATCATTACATCCAGCGTAAAAAAGAATCGGTGCAGATTATGCTGGGAAACGTCTATCGCAACCAGCAACTTGCGGCTACCGTCAGCTACTTGTTGAAATATTCATACGAAGATTATATCGCTTACCGTCTCGATCAATTTTCGAGCAGTACCAATGGTTCCTCCCAGGGCCTGGATTTTTTCAAGGACAGGTTAAAGGACGATCCAGACATAGAAAATATCATCCTCTACAGCTCCGAGAAGGAATTTCTGTTCGTGTATTATCAGAATAACTGGTCTAAGCTCATTGAGACGAATAAAGGGAGGTCGTTCGTGCCGGATGCGATGAGCTTGCCGAGCAATGGCATATCGGCGTCCAATGAATGGGTTCGCCAAGCAATCGGACAATCGAATTCCCGGCTGTTCGCCGTTGAAAGCGCCATCAACGATATGGCGACGTACAAATTGGTCGGAGAGCTGCATGTTTATTTCAACTCCGATGCGATCAGCCGTGCTCTATCCAGCTATAACGATTCGGCCAAGGGTTACTTCCTCGTGCTGACGCCGGACGGAACGGTCCTATTCGATTCATCCGGTCAATTCTACGGGAAGCCGTTTCCTTATGCGAATGAGTTTGTGTCGTCTACCGGCACAGGAAGTCTGGATCCGGAAGTTTACGTATCAACGCTTCATTCCGCGAATTCGGACTACATCGTCGTCAACGTAACGTCGAAAGCCGAGTTGGCCTCTTCGACACGTGAGCTGGTTAATCTGATTGTCCTACTAGGCATCCTGTGCGTGTTGCTGACCTTTATTCCTTCCGCTTTCGTCATTAAATTTGCCAAGCGGATCCATCGCATTACCCGTTCGATGCGGAGAGTCGAAACCGGCGATATGAGCGTGCGCATACAGGATAATAAGGAGGACGAACTGGGGCAAATTTCCCGCGGCTTTAACGACATGATGGACAAACTGGCGAGACATATCGACCGCGTGTACAAAGCAGAAATTCTTCAAAAGCAAAACGAGCTTAAAGCGCTGCAAGCGAGAGTCCATCCGCATTTTTTGTACAATACGCTGGAAGTCATCCGCATGCGCGCCGTGTCGCTCGGAGCTCATGATATTAGCGATATGATCTACAATTTGGCCGGCTTGTTCAAAAGCTTCGTTAAATCGATGGATGTCGTAAGACTTCAGGAGGAATTGGAGCATTGCCGCAAATATTTGGAGCTGTTTCGCATTCGTTACCGAGACAAGTTCCAGTACGAGATTCACGCGGATCAGGCGGTCAGACAATTGATCGTAGCCGGCATGTCGCTGCAGCCTCT
The DNA here is from genome assembly GCF_028765165.1 of Paenibacillus sp. MAHUQ-63. GTDB lineage: Bacteria > Bacillota > Bacilli > Paenibacillales > NBRC-103111 > Paenibacillus_E. The sequence continues at coordinate 162,351 of NZ_JARADB010000002.1, forward strand.
CATTGAGAACTATATTGTACACGGCTTATGGCCGGATCGGCGCGATAACACGATTTCCATATCCGCGGACCGTTATGAGGATGAACTGAGAATTGTGATCAAGGATAATGGCAGAGGGATCGACAGAGAGAAACTACAGCAGATCCGTCAGCGGCTTCGCATGCCGGAAGATGAGTCGAAGACCGGCTCCTTCGGCATTCGCAGCGTTAACGAGAAGCTGCAGCTGATGTACGGTAAGCAATACGGACTGACCATCGACAGTGAGCCGGGAGCCGGCACGTGCATTACGGTGCGGTTTCCGGCGATAGAGAGGAGCGAGGAGACGGATGTACCGCGTCTTTCTGGTTGACGATGAGCCTTTGATTGTAGAAGGTTTGAGCAATGGCGTAAATTGGGACGATTTCGGTCTTGAACTATGCGGCACGGCTGATAATGGCCGGCAAGCGTTGGATCAATTGAGGCTGGTTCCGGCGGATATTTTGATTACGGATATTTCTATGCCGGTAATGAACGGCCTGGATCTGATCCGCTGCGCGCGCCAAATCCGTCCTGAACTGAAAGTTATTATTTTGAGCGGATATGATGAATTCAACTATTTGAAGGAAGGCATGATGCTCGGGATCGAAAACTACTTGCTCAAGCCGATCCACTTCGAGGAGTTGTATAGCACGTTGAGTAATACGGTTGAGAAGCTGAACGCCGGCCGACAGTCATCGGACTATTCGGATGAGGAGATTGATATTTTGCGGGATAATGTGCTGTTCCGTTGGATGACGAACCGAATCAATGCAGAGCAGCTGGATGAACGGACCAAGCTGCTGGGCATAAATCTGAAAGTGGATTATGTGATGGCGGGAATTGTCCGTCATCACGGACATGAGCATCTGTACGGAGAGATGAAGCGGCAAGCCAATGAAGATGACTATGTGATCCCCTTTCGGGATATGGACGGCGATTTCGTATTTGCGTTTTTGGGCGCAACCCCTGAGGCGTGCAGGCAGCGGGCGATCCGGTGCATGTCCAATGTTAAAGATGCGCTGCCGCCAGGACAATGCGGCCTATCACTCGGCTCCGTCGAACGAACGGGCGGGGGGGAGCGACATAGCTACGAGAACGCCAAAAAAGCGCAGGAATTTTTAATTTTGCTGGCTAAATCGGAGATCGCGCAGTTCGAATTGCTTGCGGCGCGAGAGGGTGACGCGCCAACGAGCGAAATCGATTGGGCCGAATATGGCGCATTGCTGCTGGCCAAAGAAATGGAGGAGCTGTACGAACGAATCGAAATCGACTTTCGCCGCTTGCAGACGATGCCTGGCATTACGCCGGAAATCCTACGCGGCATGGCGATTGAAGCGATGATGAGGATGAAGCTCGAAACGCAGAAATTCAAGCATGCCGGGCAATTCACCGTTAAGTCTCATAAAGAGCTTGTCGCCAAAGCGGCCCGAGCATCGGATTTAAATGAACTGCTTGCCTTCGTGAAAACGTCGGCTCAGATGTACGCCGACGATCTGACGATTGAGGAAGGAAGCCCCATCATCCATCAGGTGCTCAAATATTTGGAAACCCACTATGCGGAAGAGTTATCTCTCAAGCTGCTCGGTTACAAATACCACATTCATCCCGTCTATCTCGGCCGTTTATTTCAACAAGAAACGAATGAAGCATTCACCGGATATCTGAACAAAATTCGGATCGATAAGGCAAAAGCTCTGCTTGCCAATTCGTCTTGCAAAATTAATGAGGTTTCCAGGCAAGTTGGATACTGGGAACCGAGCTACTTCTATAAACAGTTCAAAAAATATGTCGGCGTCACTCCCGCTGAGTTCAAAGCCATGTTAAATCCTCTTCCTTGAAGAGGTTTTTTGTTTAATTTGGACAGGATTGGTTTAGTTTCTTTTCTAGAAGAAAGCCCTTACATTCGTTAATGTTAACTTAGACCTGCTACAACAAAGCAAGCTTACAATTGAATTGGAGGGGTAGTTATGGGTATAAAACAAAAATTTCTTGCTCTCTCGCTTGTCGTGCTGACGATCTGCGCGCTTGTGCTTGGCGCATGCAGCAAGGTGAAGAAGGAGAGCTCTCCTTCTTCGCCGGAGATGACGAAGGAGCAACCGGTTGAGTTGATTTGGTACACGATCGGCACGCCGCAGAAGGACATCAACAGAGTGATGGAGGAAGTGAGCAAGTATACAGCCCCCAAAATAGGCGTTACTGTGAAAATGACCCAAATCGACTGGGGAGATTATTCGGAGAAAATGAAGGTGCTAACCGCTTCGGGAACGACGATGGACATTTTGTTTACCTCCTCTTGGGCATTTGACTATGTGCAAAATGCCAGAAAAGGGGCATTCTACAAAATTGACGATTTGCTCAAAACGCACGGTCAAGGCATTGTAAAGACGCTGAATCCCGCCTTCCTCGAAGGCTCAAAGGTCGATGGCCATAACTACGGCGTTCCGGCGAACAAAGAGCTGCCGGCGCAGGAAGTATGGAAATTCAACAAAAACCTCGCCGACGACTACAAACTTGATATCAAGTCGGCAACGACGCTCGCTAGCCTGGAACCGCTATTAAAGACAATCAAAGAAAAAAAGCCGGATACTGTTCCGCTATTGATGGATAAATCCTTTGTCCCGCTCGTTCCGTACGACTATTTGATTACCAACTTTCCAATGGCGGTCAAGCTGGACTCCACGGAGCTCAAGGTCGTCAACATTTTTGAAACGCCTGAATTAAAGCAAGAGCTAATGACCATGCGCAACTATTACAAGGCCGGCTACATCTCGCCGGAAGTGGCGACGACAACAGCGTTGGACGATAAAATCAAGTCGGGCAAGTGGTTCGTTAACCGCTCAACCATGATGCCGTTTGCCGACAACCTATGGACGACGGCCTACGGCTATCCGGTCGTATCCACACCTACCGGCCAATCGGTCATTTACAACTGGTCGGTAATGGGCTCCATGCAGGCCATCTCCGCGAATTCCAAGCATCCGGAAAAGGCGATGGCGTTCCTGAATCTGTTGAATACCGATCCGGTGTTGCGCAATATGGTCGATTCCGGAATCGAAGGCGTGCATTACAAGAAAGTCGGCGACAACAAAATGGAAAACTTGCCGGATGCGAAAAACTACGACATGCCGACATTTTCGCTAGGCAATGTGATGCTGACCTACTTAAATCCGGGTGACCCTGACAACAAGTGGGATGAGTTTAAGACGTTTAATGCAGCGGGCAAGCCGTCGCCGATGCTTGGATTCAACTTCGATACCACGAATGTAGCGACCGAGCTTGCGGCAGTAACCAACGTTAAAGAAGAATTCTGGTATCCGCTTATGACGGGAACGGTTGATCCCGAGGAGTACTTACCGAAGGCGATTGAGAAGTTCAAGGCGGTGGGATTGGACAAGATTATCGCCGAAGCGCAAAAGCAGATTAACGCATGGAAAGCCAGAAAATAAGCATCAAGCGTGAAGGGTCGAAAGCAAACTTCCGGCCCTTTCTGCTTTTGCAGAGGAGGTCTTATCATGTCGTCGAGATGGTTTAAGCAGCTGAATCGCAACAAGGCCCTGCTTCTCATGGTGCTTCCCGCTGCCGTTTGGTTTATTCTGTTTTCTTATTTGCCGATGATCGGAACGGTTATCGCGTTCAAGGAATACCGCTATGATTCAAACGGTTTTTTTGCCAGCATCTTGAACAGCAAGTGGGTGGGCTTCGATAATTTCAAGTTTTTGTTTCAGACTAACGATGCCTGGATGATTACGCGTAACACAATTTTGTACAATTTCGCTTTTATCGTCCTCGGTCTTGTTGCCGCCGTTACGCTCGCGATCTGTCTGGTCGAGCTAACGAGCAGACGACTGTCCAGGACGTATCAAACGGCGATGCTCATGCCTTATTTTTTATCCTGGATTATCGTTAGCTACTTCGTTTTCAGTTTTCTGAGCTCTAGCAAAGGCTTGCTGAATCAGCTTATGAGATGGTTAGGGTTGGAACCCATATACTGGTATAACGAACCGAAATACTGGCCGTATCTATTCATTATCATTTATTTATGGAAATTTGTCGGATATAACAGTGTGATGTATTTGGCTGCCATTATGGGGATTGATCGTTCATTGTACGAAGCGGCCATGATTGACGGGGCCGGGAAATGGAAGCAAATTCTTCATATTACGCTCCCGCAGCTTTCCACACTGATGACGATTTTAACGCTGCTGGCCGTCGGAAAAATATTTTACGCCGATTTCGGGTTGTTTTATCAAGTACCGCGAAATTCCGGTTTGTTGTATTCAACGACGAACGTTATCGACACATTCGTTTATAGAGGTTTGAAAACTACGGGCGAAATCGGTATGAGCACGGCGGCTGGATTCTACCAGTCGGTTGTTGGTTTTGTGCTTGTCTTGTTGTCCAATAACGTCGTCCGCAAGTTGAACAAAGACAACGCGTTGTTCTAGGGAGGAGGAGATCGTATGAATTCGAAGCCGATGAACATCCGCAGCGTTCATCAAGTATCGCCAGGGGTTAATATTTTATTGCATGTATTGGCTGCTATAGTTGCCATTGCTTGCGTGTTCCCCTTCCTTTTCGTCATCATTCTTTCCTTCTCGGATGAGCTCACGTTGGCTCGCGACGGCTATCGGATTTGGCCGGACAAGTGGAGTTTAGAAGCATACCGCTATATTATCCAAACAGGCGAAGCGCTGCTTCGGTCTTATGGCGTTACGATCTTCGTTACCGTCACAGGTACGCTGATCGGCGTGGCGATGACCACGCTTTATGCTTACGCGATAAGCCGCAGCAACTTTGCTTATCGCCGTTTTTTCAGCTTTTTCGCCGTTTTCACGCTGCTGTTCAATGGCGGCATGGTCCCGACGTTTATCGTCGTTACGCAGCTGCTTCATTTGCAAAACACCGTCTGGGCGCTGATTTGGCCGATGGCGGTCAACGCCTTCAACATTTTAATTATGCGCACCTATTTCAGCACAATGGTGCCTGGAGCGATTATCGAATCGGGCAAAATCGACGGAGCGGGCGAATTTCAGATGCTAAGCCGGCTTGTGCTGCCGTTGTCTATGCCGGGGCTTGCGACGATCGCTTTATTCACGACACTCGCTTACTGGAATGACTGGTTTCATGCATTGCTTTATATTGAAGATCCCGAACTCGTACCGCTTCAATCGATGCTGATGCGAATTGAGACAAGCATGCAATTCATCGTGCAGAACGCTTCGAATTCTTCCATCAGTACGACAATTCTACAGAATATGCCTCAGGAAACGTCGAGAATGGCGCTGGTCGTATTGGCTACAGGGCCAATCGTTGTAGCGTATCCTTTTTTCCAACGCTATATCGTACAAGGTTTGACAATCGGAGCGGTCAAAGAATAACGCGCAATGGACGATTAATACGATGCAGGGAGCCGTTCACCATGAACTGCTCCCTGTTTCCATTCGGACTCTCATCCAAGGCTGCGTACATTGCGGCTATTTGTATGTACGTCACGCTATTTGAATAAACACATATTTTTGACGAAAAACACATGTGAATTTACGGGAAGTGCCAATATAATGGAGACTATCATGGGCCTATGATAATAACGTTATAGAGAGGGGCTACTTCCGTTGAAAGATTTGAAAGCAATTTCACAAAACTCCCGTATCTTCCGTAAGCATAGCGCTATCACCATGCTCGGCGCTTTGATGTCTGTTGTCATGCTAGCTGGATGCGGGAATTCTGCCAATGAACCGACAGCAACTTCCACTTCAAGTTCATCCGCTTCTGAGCCTATTCATATCCTTTTGTCGCATTCCGAATTTGCTTATGCCAAGCAAGCCAAAGAAGACGATATTTACAAGAAAGAACTGAACCGGTTATCCGGCTTCAATGTGAAGTATGACTTCTTGGGGCATAGTGATTATGCCCAGCAGCTATCGCTTCGCTTCGCATCCGGCGATCTTGCCGATTTGATCCGGACGGACAGCATCGTATCGACCATTCACAGCGGTGCTGTCGATCAAGGTGTATTTCTCGAACTCGGTCCCCTCATCGATAAATATGCGCCTACCCTAAAGAAGAAAATACCTGAAGAGTTCTGGAAAAGCCCGCGAATTTCCAAGGACGGTAAAATTTACGGTATCCCTGTTACACGCGGAGTACCGGCGGACCGTTCCATTTTCATTCGCCAGGATTGGCTGGATAAACTGAAAATGGACGCTCCTAAGACGCTTGAGGAGTACTTGGCCTTCTTCGAGGCGGTTAAGAAAGAAGATATGAACGGGAATGGCGATCCCAATGATGAGTATGGTTTAGGGATGTTCAACAATATTATCTGGACGGACATTTTCACGCCTGCCTTCGGCGTTCATACGAACAAATGGAGCCTCAAGAACGGACAGCTCACGCCAGATATCATCGATCCTCGAATGAAGGAAGCGATCGCTTTCTATAAGCAGCTATATGACAAAGGCTACATCAATCCCAATCTGTTTGTGAAAAAAGAAGATGAACAGAATGCTTCGATTGCCAAAGGGGAAGTTGGGGTTTGGGGCGCAGCCGTTTACCAATACTTAGCTGGGTATGGTAAGGATAATGCGCAAAAAACGTTCCTGAACCAACCGGGCGCCTCCGTCAGCATGATTGCTCCTCCACAAGGCCCTCGTGGTGATAAAGGAATGGCCCTGCAATCGGATGAGATTTATTTCGTATGGGTGATCCCGGCCAAAGCCAAAAATCCGGAGAACATCATTAAATATTTGGAGTGGGCTTACAGCAGTCCGGAAGCCGATCAATTTTTCGCTTATGGCATCAAGGGACAGAACTATACGGAAGAAAACGGTCAAATTAAATACGATATTAATCAGCCGGTCAACGTTGAGAAGAATGCCTTCCAAATGTATCAGGTTTCTCTCAACCCTCGTGAGATCGGATTCGCAGCCCCGCTAGTGCTTAAAGCGCTGCCGGAATCCGACAAAATTACAAAGGGATATGCCACGTCCAAAGAGAGCTTAATTCCGAATGAGGCTAAATACATGCCTCGACTGGAGTCGCTCGCTAGTCATCCGGAATTAAATATTGGCGCTGCCCAAGGTACGCTTTTCTTGGACATGTTCGCTAAAGTGCTGACGGGACGCGAACCGCTGGATTCAGCGTTTGATAATTTTGTGGCCGAGTGGAAGAAGCGCGGCGGCGATGCAGCAATTAAAGAAGCAACAGAGTGGTATAACAAATTTAATAGTAAGTAAACGGGCGCAGGCCAAGCGTGGATCGAGTCATCGTCCGACTTCAAGCTCGTACTGCTCGATCCACCCATTCAATTCGAATTCATAAGAGATAAGGGGGGAACCGCTCTGTTTGCACAGTTCCGTCTCAAAGAATCCTGGGTGCTTATACTTATGGCCATCCCCGGTTTAACCTACTTTTTTACTTTCAAATATATCCCGCTCGTTGGCAACGTCATTGCTTTTCAGAATTACAACTTATTTCTAGGCTTTTTGCACAGCAAATGGGTCGGCTTGGATCATTTTCTTACGCTGTTCCGATATGACGATTTCTGGATTATTATGCGTAACTCCTTGAAGTTGGGGCTTTACTCCATCGCATTCGGTTTCCCGGCACCTTTAATACTGGCCTTATTGTTGAATGAGCTGCGGGTGATGTGGTTGAAACGTCCGCTACAGACGATGCTATATTTGCCGCATTTCCTATCCTGGGTTATTGTAGGCGGTATTTTCTCCAATTTGCTTGACGCTAAAGGCTGGATGAACCAAATGCTGTCGCACATTGGTCTTGGCCCCTTTGATTTTCTAGGGAATTCCACAACGTTCCTGGGAACGATTATATCCATTAGCATTTGGAAAGAGATCGGCTGGGGGACCATTATCTATTTGGCCGCACTAGCCGGAATCAATCCGAGTTTGTATGAAGCCGCTACCGTGGATGGAGCCAGCCGGCTTCGCCAAATATGGTCGATTACGCTGCCATCGCTTATGCCGGCCATCATTGTTCTGCTGCTGCTCCGCGTAGGGAATTTACTGGATGCTAACATTGAACAAATGCTTATGTTCCTTAACCCGCTTGTACGAGATGTCGGAGAAGTATTCGATACATTTATTTATAGAGTCGGCTTGCTGGACAGTCAATACAGTTATTCCACCGCAATCGGTTTGTTTAAATCCGTCATCGGTTTGATTCTGTTAACTTTCGTTAATACACTCAGCAAGAAAACAACAGGAGAAAGTGTTTACTAGACAACAGGAGGGGATTGACCTGAGAATTTCTCGTTCCTTTCAATGGTTTTCAGTTGTAAATGTCGTGATCTTGACTGCAGCCAGTTTGAGCATGATTGCGCCCTTAATTCATTTATTGGCCGTGTCGCTAAGCCTTCCGGAATATGCGAATGCCAAATTGGTAGGGCTTTGGCCCAAAGGCATGCAGTTGGATGTCTATCAATCTATTTTTGTCTTAGATGACATATGGCAGGCGATGGGCGTAAGTATTTATATTACGGTCGTCGGAACGCTTGTGACGCTGCTCCTTTGTTCGCTTCTGGCCTACACACTTACAAGGCCTATGATGCCGGGGCGGAAAATCATTTTGAAACTTATCGTCATTACGTTTGTTTTTCCTGTACCCTTGATCCCCAGTTACTTACTGGTTAAGCAGCTAGGCATGATGAATTCCCTGTGGTCACTCATGATTCCCGGGGCGATGAGTGCTTTCTATGTTCTCATCATCCGGACCTTTTTCCAAGGAGTACCCGGGGAATTGTTTGAAGCTGCGAAAATGGACGGGTGCGGGGAGTCGCGCATTTACGCCCGAATCGTGATGCCGTTATCCATGCCTGTACTGGCTACCATCACCTTATTTCATACCGTCAGCCAATGGAATTCCTATTTCTCGGCAACGATCTATATTCGTTCACGCGAGTTATATCCGCTCCAGGTTCTTCTGCGTAACCTCATCGTAGACAATGGCGCCAATACCGGCATGAGCGATTTTCAGCTGAGCACGCAGTTTACGCCGGAAATGATGAAAGCGGGCATCGTGTTAGTCGCGACCTTGCCGATTCTTATCGTTTATCCGCTTCTGCAAAAGCACTTCGTGAAAGGTGCTATGTTGGGGTCGGTTAAAGAATAGCAGTAGGGTTCCCTGATCACGATAAATAAGCTAAGATAATGAAATACAACATCTAAGAAGCACAGAGGGAAGTAGAAAAAGGGGTATGTGTGATGCGAATCAAGACGATGACGATCAAGTTAAAGCTGGTTCTGCTCTTTTTCGGCTTCTTCTGTGTGCCGTTTCTAGTTCTCGGCAAGTTCTGGTATGACCGTTCAATGGAAACCATTGAGGATAATGCCATTAATAATAGCCAGCAGCTTATGCGTCAAATGAACTACAATCTTGATGTTTACTTTTCGGATATCAAGAAAGCGACCCTCCCTCTGCTTACCCAACCTCTTGTACAGCAATTCGTCAAAATAAACCCGAATAATCAATATGACTATTACGATTTAAGCTCCCGAATTCAATCGGATCTCATTCCCAATACGGTATATAATCGAGATGATATCTATGGACTGTCCATCATTTCATTGAAAGGTCCTTATTATAGCAATATCGCTTTCTCCGATCGGGTAGACAAATACAGGAAAGAATTATCAGAGAACTCCAAGGATAACTTCCGGATTCTGGGCATCAGCAAGACGGGCGACGGCACCGAGGTGATCACGGTATTTCGAAGAATTATAGATAATGTTACGTATGTAACGGCAGGATATCTCATCATTGATTTGTCCTTGAACCGAACGACCGACATTATTAATCAAGCTCAGCTTGGCAAAACAGGGATAATCTCCATCGTGAACACGGACGACCGGTATTTGTACCACCCTGATTCGGATAGAAGACAGCAGCAGCTGCCAGACATCTATAAGAGCCATTTTGCAGAACGCAACTCACCTTACTTTACGAACGGATCTGGCGCGGGTAAGACCATTGTCGTGTATAACCGTTCAGCATCGACGGGACTCACGATCGTGTCCGAAGTTCCGCTGCGCGAGTTAATGGAGGATCTGATTTATTTTCGAAATCTCACCCTTGGCTTTGCGTTGCTGCTCATCGTATTGGCCTTCGTAACGATTCTCAGCTTCTCTCTGTCCATCACCCGTGCGCTTTCACACCTTATGAATTTGATGAAAAAAGTGGAGATGGGCGACTTGAGTATACGTGCTCCGCTGCGCAAAGATGAAATTGGAAGCTTAAACAGAGGGTTTAACCTGATGCTGGAGGATTTGAACCGGTTGATTGATATGATCCATACCTCCCACCTTAAGGAAAAAGAAATGGCTATTCATCAAAGAGAATCCAAGCTGCAAATGCTTCAAGCGAGAATCAATCCCCATTTTCTATATAATACACTGGGGGTTATCAATGCGTATGCGATCATCGCCAAGGTCAAACCGATTAGTCAGATGACGGTATGGCTGTCCGATCTATTCCGCTACAGCATCGACAATCCGGAGGACACCGTTTCACTGGCTGAGGAAATCCGGCACATGTTCAACTACATTCACATCCAGAGGGAGCGCTACCAGAGTTTGGAGGTAGACGTGGATCTGGATTTTGAACGTTTGAAGGATATTCATACGCTGCGTCTCACCGTGCAGCCGATTGTTGAGAATGCTTTCATTCATGGCTACGAAGATCATTCGCTAAAGCCGGAATACATTGGTCTCCGGGCCAGTTTCGACGATTCCGGTGTAAAACTTCTCATTATAGATAAAGGCAAGGGGATGCCGCTTGATCTAGTGGAGACGTATAACCAGGCTTTCGCTTATATGTCGGAGGAACAGATGCTGCAAGCAAGCGCTCCATTCGGAGGTATGGGCATGTGGAACGTCCACAGCAGACTGAGGCTTGAATTTGGCGAACCTTATGGCCTTTCCATTCTAAGTTCAGGAAACAGCGGAAGCATTGTTGAGATTAGAATGCCATACCGGAAGGAGCAGTCTGGATGTTGACGGTTATCGTTGCCGAAGATGAATCTATAGTCAGAATGGGGCTTATTGCTCTTATAGAATCGGAAGCACAGGATGTCAGGATCGTGGGAGAAGCAGAGGATGGGCTGCAGGCGATGGAGCTGGCAAGGCAGCATATGCCGGACATCATTATTACGGATATTCGTATGCCTCAGATGGACGGGTTGACCTTCATGACGGCCCTTAGGCAGGAAGGGATCGCCTCTTCGGTTATCGTCGTTTCCGGTTACGGGGAGTTTGCCTATGCCCAGCAAGCGATGCGGGCAGGCGCCGCCGATTATTTATTGAAACCGATCAATGAGGATAACCTGCTGCCGACGCTAAACGCCTTACGGGAGAAGATCCAACGGGAGAAAGCACGCATTGTTCATGATAATAAGGAGCAGCTATGGTCTTTCAAAACGAGCGCCAAACAGCTGGCTAGCGATCTATGGAATCTCCGTGAACTGGAAATAGAGAAAGAGCTGAACTCCTTACAGCATGAACTTATGGCAAACAGTCACACCGCCTATGATATGGAGAGAAAACTTACAGGATATATCGCATTATTGGAAGACGAATTTCGAAATGTTGCAGGGCAAGAATTGCCGGCTTCACGAGGCTTGGACAAAGTCACTCAACACATCGATACATTTACGGCCCATGTGTATGCGGTCATGAAAACGATTCGGGGCACAAGGAACTGGGGATACGGCAAATTCATTCAATCGGCGATCGCTTATGTGGACAAGCATTTTGGCGACCCGGATCTCACGCTGACTAAAATGGCTCAGGAGCTTGAAGTGAAGCCTGCGAATTTCAGTTATATGTTTAAAACAGAGCTTGGCGTCCCGTTCAGCCAATATCTGATCAGATTCAGGATGAATAAAGCGGCGGAGCTGCTCTCTGAATCGGCTGATAAAGTCTATGAAGTCAGCGCTGCAGTTGGCTTTTCGGATTACGTGCACTTCTCTAAAATGTTTAAACGGCATATGGGATTTACGCCGACCGAGTATCGCCAAAATAAGTGGAATGCATCGGTTATGGAGAAGCGGGGAATATAATTAAGCGTGACACCACGGTGGGAATGGGACTGGAGGAACGAGTTTGGAGTCGTATACGCACATGCAAGAGGATGATCCAGTTCGCATCGGCGGATGGCTATTATTGTATTTAATTATTATGCTTAATTATTCAAGGAACAATGTTGCAGCCGTAACATGCGTGAAGCGATGTAGGTTGTCAACAATTTGGAAGCCGCTTCGTCTTAACTGGAATTTCTCCCTCTAATTCTGAATTTATCAGCTTAAATTGCTCATTAACAGGAAAACCTCCCGTTATTTTCGCCTTTAAGCGAGATCCCATCGCCATTTCGTTCAAAATAACAGGAGTAATTCCCGTTAACCCGTCAAAACGATGCTGAATCTCCAGAATAGCGGTAGTAATTACCGTTAATCGCCGAAGCTTGCCTTGAAAGGATTCACCTTTCAAAACTGGACACGAGTGAGTAATACGTTGTGTATCCGAAGATACTTGACTGTGTCTGTCAGACACGAGTGAGTCATCCGATTTCATATCTTCCCTGCGCAATATTGGTTTTCTTTATCTATTGGGTCGTTTATTTTCTTAGATCAACAAGAGTTAGTCGAACATTCGTAAATTGAGTATTGGACCGAGGAACTGCAGGCATTCAATAATAGGGTATAACCGTCCGGACGATATCTCCCGACGGTTTTTTATATTGACATTTCGCATACAAATGTATACAGTGAAATTAAGTTTGATGTATACATTTGTATACGAAAAGGAGCGTGTGTATCCGTGAAGGATCCAGATGGCCGTATGAAAGGCGATAAGCATCGAGGTGGAGGCCATAAGGGGCGGCACCATCACCATGGTGCGCAAACTTTCCGCCGAGGCCGGGCACTCGAGTTTCTTGAACGGCTGAAAGTGAATCGTGCCACGATCAAGCAGCAGCTCGATGCAGCGGAGTTTCAAGAAATCAGGCCGATACTGCTTGGCGAATTAAAGGCAATTGAGAGTGTTATTGATCAGTATACGCAGCATTTTGAAATTCGAGAAATCGAAGGCGAAGAGGGTCAAGCTGAGGAAGAGGAAGGAAACCAATAGCCATGTGGGGATTAAGAGCCTATATCAAGCCGTATTGGAAGTTTATGATACTGGGGCCGCTTTTCATGATCTTTGAGGTGTTTTTTGATTTGCTGCAGCCTCGCTTAGCTGCACATATTGTGAACTTCGGGGTCGTCGAGCGCGACTTCGGCGTCATCGAACGCACAGGAATCACGATGTTTGTGGTGACGCTGCTGTCGCTCATCACAGGCGTAGGGTGCAACCTGTTTGCAAGCCGCGCTTCCCAGAATTTCGGAGCGGATATTCGTGAGGCTCTATTCACGAAAATCCAGTCCTTCTCGTTCGAGAACATGGATACGTTCAAGGCGGGATCGCTCATTACTCGCATGACGAACGACGTCGTTCAAGTGCAGAACTTGATGCAAATCATGCTCCAAGGTTTAGTCCGCTCGCCGAGCCTGCTCATTGGCAGCGTAGTGATGGCGATGCTGATGAATATGCGTTTGGGGCTAATTCTGCTGGGGACATTAATCGTCCTGAGCGCGGTCCTCTTCGTGCTCATTCGTTATTCCTCCCCGCTGTTTGCGAGTGTGCAAGCGAAGCTCGATGCCGTCAATACGAGAATTCAGGAAAATTTGGCGGGCATTCGGGTTGTGAAAGCTTTCGTCCGATCGGATTATGAGACGGAGCAATTTCAAGAGGTTAATGGCGCATATACGCATATTTCGATCAAAGCGGCGCGGTTCATCGCGCTGAATTCACCGATCGTGACGCTGATTATGAATGGCTGCCTGGTTATTATTTTGCTCTACGGCGGCAATCTGGTGTGGAACAGCTCTGTTCGGGTCGGCGATTTGGTCGCTTTCGTCAACTATGTGGCTCAGGTGCTCGCCTCCTTGCTGATGGTCAGCGGGCTGCTGATGAACGTCTCCCAAGCCAATGTGTCCGCTCGCCGGATTCAAGATGTATTGAAGACACAGCCGCGTATTGAGAGCGTGGAACAAGAAAACGTCACGTCGATTCCTGCGAAGCAAGTGACATTCCGCGATGTCTCGTTTTCCTACTCGGGGACGCCGGACGCCAAGAGCCTGGTGCTGCAGGGCATTCATTTGGAAGCCAAGCAAGGGGAAACCGTCGCCATCATTGGAGCGACAGGGTCAGGTAAATCTTCGCTCGTCCAATTAATCCCGAGGCTGTACGACGTGACGTCCGGTGCCATTGAGGTCGACGGACGGGATATCCGCGACATTCCGCTGAAAGCGCTGCGGAGCAGCATCGGCATGATCATGCAGGAATCGCTGTTGTTTACCGGCTCGATCCGGGATAACATCGCCTTCGGCAAGCCTGGCGCGACGCAGGAGGAGATTGAAGCAGCCGCGACAATCGCGCAGGCGCACGAGTTCATCGCGAAGCTGCCAAGCGGATACGACACGATGCTCGGGCAGAAGGGCGTTAACTTGTCCGGCGGGCAGAAGCAGCGCATCTCCATCGCGCGGGCGCTGCTCGTGAAGCCGTCGATTCTCATCATGGACGACAGTACAAGCGCATTGGATCTTGCAACCGAGAAGCGCCTGCGCACGGCGCTGAAGAAGCTGACTCAAGACAGTATCACCTTCTTGATCGCGCAGCGAATTTCGTCGGTCATGGAAGCCCAGAAGATCGTGGTCATCGATGAGGGGGCTATTGTGGGCAGCGGATCCCACGAGAAGCTGCTTGCCACGTGCGGAGTTTATCAGGATATATACAGATCGCAATTCGGCAGAGAGGAGGCGTCCGACTATGGCTACCGGTCAACCATCCGAACCTACACCAGTGAATAACGCGCGGGCGAATTTCGAACAAATGGGCTTCCGCCAAGGGCAGGGGCCGCATCATGGAGTGGTTCCCAAGGTGAGGTCCCACAACACCAAGGGCACATTGCTGCGGATTTGGGGTTATTTGAAGCAGCAGCGCCGGGCGTTGTGGATCGTTATTGCATGCACGGCGTTAACATCCGTTTTCATGCTGTTAGGTCCTTATTACATCGGTAAAATCATCGATGAGTACATTGTACCGCAACGTTTGGACGGTTTGGCTCAAATGGGCTTCGTTTTGCTTGGCGTCTATGTGTTGGGGGCCGTATTCACCTGGATACAGCAGTACGTGGCCTCCAGCCTCTCGCAGAACACCGTTCAAGCGATGCGCCAGGACTTGTTCGAGCAGTATCAGCGGCTGCCGCTTCCGTTTTTCGATCAGCGGCGCCACGGCGAGCTGATGAGCCGTGCCACGAACGATATGACGAACGTGTCCAATACGTTGAATCAGACGGTTGTGCAGCTGATTTCCAGCGTTCTGATGCTGGTGGGCAGCTTGGCGATGATGCTGAGCTTGAGCCTCTGGATGACATTGGTCACGGTATTGACCGTTCCGATCATCGCTTTTTTGACCAAAAAAATTACCAAGTACACCCGCCAATATTTCTCGGAACAACAGAAGCAGCTTGGCGAAGTGAACGGCTTCGCTCAAGAGAACATTGCGTGCCTCAAGGTGGTGAAGGTCTACGGCAGAGAAGCCAAGTCGATCGAGCAATTCCGCGAAATGAATGAGAACTTGCGCAGCATCGGCGTGAAAGCCCAAAGCTTGTCGGGGTCCATGGGACCGCTCATGAATTCAATGCGCAACTTAAGCTTCGTGGTGATTGCGGTGTTCGGGGGCATTTTTGCTTATCATGAGATCATTACGATAGGGATTATCGTCAGTTTTTTGAACTATGCCAACCAGTTTAGCCAGCCGATCAACCAGCTCGCCAACCAGTATAATTTGTTTCAAGCCGCTGTGGCAGGGGCCGAGCGAGTGTTCGAAGTGCTGGATATGGAGCCGGAAACGATGGTGGATGCTGCAGGCGCGCGGGTGAAACCCATTCAGGGCGAGGTTATATTTGATCGCGTGAATTTCGGCTATAAACCTGATGTGGCGGTGTTGAAACAGGTCTCGCTTCACGCCAAACCGGGTCAAATGATCGCGTTGGTTGGCCCGACGGGGGCGGGGAAGACGACAATCATGAATCTGTTGACGCGATTCTACGACATTCAGTCGGGGCGCATTCTCATCGATGGGGAAGATATTCAGCATATGAACAAATCGGCGCTGCGCCGGCAGATCGGCCTGGTGCTGCAGGATGCGTACGTCTTCTCCGGGACGATTCGGGACAATATTCGGTACGGCCGTCTGAACGCCACGGACCAAGAGGTGGAGAAGGCCGCATGGCTGGCGAATGCCGACGCGTTCATCCGGAAGCTGCCGGCCGGGTATGACACCTATCTGCATGCGGAGGGCAGCAATTTGAGCCAGGGACAGAGGCAGCTGCTGACCATCGCCCGCGCGGTCTTGGCGGATCCGTCCATCCTGATTCTGGACGAGGCGACGAGCAGTGTGGATACCCGCACCGAGCTTCACATCCAAGAGGCGATGAAAACTTTGATGAAAGGCCGAACGAGCTTCGTCATTGCCCATAGGCTCAGCACCATCCGCGAGGCGGATCGGATTCTCGTGATCAACGACGGCGAGATCAAGGAGCAGGGGACGCACGAGGAGCTGCTCACGTTGAACGGCTTTTACGCGGGATTGTATCAGCATCAGTTCGCACAAGGAGAGGCAGGCTAGCACGCATATAGACGAATGAAAGCACTCAGTCTGAGTGCTTTTTTCTATCGAAAAAAATCGAATAAGGCAGTTATTCGTCGAAGGACTAGTTCGTAAGACGGATTTTGGCGAGTCCAGAAAGGGGATGGATAGAATCGGTAGAAAAAGGTAAATGACAATTTATTTTACACTTGAAGAATGGAGGTAAGCGCATTGCTGTGTCGCCCCGTTCCAATTTTCATTCAGCTGTTGGCCGGCATGTTCCTGATTGCCGCTATGGCGATCGCTCTTACGAACTTGCTCAATTACAGAATGACATCGCAGATCGTCCTCAATCGAACCGCAAGCTATACCCAAGAATCCGTGGAGCAGTTATCCGCCAAAATTGATGTTCTCCTGCGTCAATATGATCAAGCTTCGCAGATGGTCGCGTTCGATGAGAAAGTGCTGACGGTATTAAAAGCGGCGCAGGGAGCCGAACCCTCGGCTTCGATGGAGCTGAACCGCTATTTGGCTGAAAAGATACGCTACATTGCAGGGGACATGCTCCTGCATATCTTCGATCTGAACGGACAGGCCTACTCTTCGAATGAATCGCTGCAGCTCTTCTGGCGGCAGGCGGACGATGTAGGTGCGGTAAGCTGGTACAGCAAAATGGAAGCGCTTGACGGACACATGCTATGGGTGTATGGACCCGCCTGGCGTGACGGAGAGATCCCGGCGATCATCGGGGCCCGCAAATTAATGGACCCGTCACGGCTAACGCCGATCGGGGATGTGTTCGTGGTGTTTCCGGTCGATAAAATCAATCGCATGATCGGCGAAATGGGCCAGCGCATCGAACGGAAGGTGCAGGTGATGGATTCCATCGGCAACATCGTGTATTCAACGGTCCCGCGCGAGATCGGCACCGCTGCGGATGTAGGACTCTTCAGCAAGTTCGGAATGAATGCCCAACCGTTCTTCGAGTGGAAGACAAGGGAAGACCAGCGCCAGGTACTCGTGACCTATGCCAAGTCTTCTTACAGCGGTTGGACGACAATTGCTTACTTCAAACCGGAGGCCGTCAACAGCGATGCTTCGCAAATCTGGACGCATGCCTTGATCACGATGGGCGCAGGCATCCTCATTGCCCTGGCGTTCGTGACCTATTTCACTTGGACGCTGACGAAGCCGATCCGGCTGCTGGCCGACGGGATGAACCGCTTGCGCAAGGAGGGGGTCAAACCGATCGACAAGCCCTTCGCCAGCCGCGAAATCACTCGCTTGTACGCCAATTACAACGCATTGGTCGAGGAACTGGAAGAGGTCGTGGAGCGGCTGTCCGAACAGCAGATCACCGCCCAGTGGGCTCAGCTGGTCGCGCTCAAAGCGCAGTTCCGGCCGCACTTTCTATACAATTCGCTGAATCTGATTTACTGGACTATTGAAGACGAACGGCCGGACCAGGCGCAGACCATGACGCTTGCACTCAGCGAACTGCTCCGATATAGCGTTCACCCTTCTACGGATCTCGTAAGACTGGGAGAAGACTTGGAACAGCTGGATCGTTACTTGCTCTTGCAGCGTGCGAGGTACGGCCAGAAATTCCAGGTGAGCATTGAGGTCGAGGAGGGACTGGAACAACAGCGTGTCATTCGGCTCATCCTGCAGCCGCTTGTCGAGAATGCTTTCCATCACGGCTTGGAGCAGCAAGCGGAGGGCGGCTGGCAGATCCGGGTGCGGATCTACCGGGATGACGGCATGATGGTGTGCTCGGTCGAAGATAACGGCGTAGGCATGACGCAAGAAGCGCTCAAGGCGTTGGAATTAAGCATCCATCAAGAGAACGGCTTCGAGAAGAAGGGAAGGGGGATCGGGCTGATCAACCTGCATAAGCAGCTGCAGGCGTTTTTCGGGCCGAATAGCGGTATCAGCCTCTCCATAAGCTCTATGGGCGGGCTGCAGGTCATGCTGCTGCTGCCGCTTCACGCTTCGGAGATGGTTCCGGTGCCGCCGATTCTTTCCAAAAGAGGGGGTGACGGCGCTGCTTAACGAACGCTTTGCGCTTGCTATTCGGTTCATGACGTTGCTCTTGAGTTTCTTTATGCTAACCTCATGCGTCCCTGTAACGGCTATGCCTAATATAGGCGAAAGCACGTCCAAGGTCGTTAAATTGCGGATATGGCTTTGGCCTGGCAGCGGACTGGAACGGCTCGTGAAAAAGTATACAGCGGAGCATCCTGAGGTGGATGTGGAAATCGTCACATTTCAAATTAATGATATTATGCCTGGACTCATGACGGCATTCGCAACTAAATCGGATACACCGGATCTGGTTCTGCTAGAAGCGTCGCAGCTGAATCAAGTAAAGCGCTTCCAAAGTAAATTTAACAATCTCTATGATTACGGTGATGAGAGGGAGCACTTCCTGGAGTGGAAATGGCGTCAAGGGGAAAGCAAGAATGGCGGCTTCCTCTTCGCGATGCCGGTCGATATCGGTCCGGTCGCCCTGGCGTACCGCCGTGATTTGTTCCAGGAGGCGGGGCTTCCGACAGATCGGGAGGAGGTCGCCAAGCTGCTGGATAGCTGGGAACAATTGGAGCAGGCAGGCTTGCTCATCAAACAGAAGACGGGCGCTTACCTGTTCGATAATTTGGCCAACATGTTTATGAGCTACTTGAATCAGTTCGACGGTCATTATTTGACACCTATGGCAAGCGAACTCGATCCGCATGTGAAAGAGGCATGGGACCGTGCCGTCCATGTCCACAAGCTGGGGCTGAACGCGGGCGTTCAATCGCAATCCTCCGCTTGGGCGGAAGCCGCAGTAAAAGGCAAATTTGCCGTCGTTCTGGCACCTTCCTGGCTTCATGGGACGTTCAAGAAAATTGCACCGGCGACTGCGGGTGTCTGGGACTTGACGCGGGCTCCCGGTCTGCCCTCGAATTGGTCGGGATCCTGTTTGGCCGTTCCCCAGACGAGCCGGAATCCGCAGGCGGCGTACGAGCTTGCACAGTGGTTGACGGCACCGCCTCAGCAGCTGGACAATTTCATCGGCAGCGGGAATTTCCCTTCTACGCCGGAATCTTACTCGTCGAGAGAGTTTCTGGAGGTGCGGGACCCTTTCTTCAACGAAGCGCCTGTCGGCCAAATTTATTCCTATACGGCACTTCGCTACCAAGCGGCGTATGATGATTTCGAATATGCCGGGATCGAACGTTTGATTAAGGACGGGCTGCGGCATGTTGAAGCCGAAGGGGCCGATCCGGAGCTCACGTGGAAGAACATCGTCCGCCAATTCGAAAAGATGCGAACAGAAAGGTGATGTGGATGTTTACAGTACTTGTAGTCGATGATGAAGCCAATGTGCGCCAGCCCGTATGCCGGACCCTCGCTCGCTTCGATGGGATCGGTGAGGTGCTGGATGCCTCGAACGGAGTTGAAGCGATGACCGTGCTTACGGAGCGGAATGTCCAGCTCCTCATTACAGATATCCGCATGCCGACGGCGGACGGCTTGCAATTGGCGCAATTCGCCCGGGAGCATTCTCCGGAGACCGATGTTTACGTATTGACGGGACATGCGGAGTTCGATTATGCGCAAAAGGCGATGGAGCACGGAGTAACGGCCTATTTGCTCAAGCCGTTGTCCAAGGCCAAGCTCCAGGAGGTGTACGCCGCCTCCTATGAGAAGCACCGCCGCCGGTTAGCCTCCGAACAAGTTAGCGTCATTCGGGAACGGGCGCTTCTGGAGAAGCGTCTGCACGATCTGCTCCAAGGCGTTCCGGTTCCAACCTTCGACGCAGGGTTAATTCCAACCTATGAGAAGGTGATGCTAGTATCCTTCTCAACGAAGGACTTAAGATCGCTGGGAGAAGCTTCCGTGCGCTATTTTATTCGGGAATGCGCGCACGAAGCATTCAGCCGTCTGGGAACGGCCGCCGTTTGTCTGGAAGACCGTCTTGTTACGGTGGTGCTCTTTGCAGAGAAGTGCGATCAGGCATCTTGGGAAAGGGAAGTGCAGGAGACGGCCAAATGGATGGCGGCGAAGCTGCGGATCGAGGTGAAGACGGGGGACGGGGGTACGACCAAAGACATCGGGGATCTCAGCTTGATGTATATTCGCAGCATGATGAGCCTGGGCTTCACCGAAATAACGCGCAAAGAAAGCGGCGGCGAATCGTTCCCGCCAATCATCCGGGCGCTGCTCGGGTATGTTCACAAGGAGTTTGCGGGAGCTGCGAACCTCTCTGATTTTGCCCAGCAGTACCAAATCAATGCGAATTATTTAAGCAATCTGTTTCACCAAGTAACCGGGATGACATACACTCAATACTTGACCCAGTACCGGCTGACGGAAGCCAAGAGATGGCTGCGGGAAACGAATTTGAAAGTGTACGAGGTGTGCGAGAAGGTGGGCTACAAGGATCCGGCCTATTTCAGCCGTATTTTCAAAACATGTGAAGGCGTAGCCCCGGGTGTCTATCGAGAACGTTGACGGAACTTACCTAATTTAAGTCCAAGAAATCGAAGATGTGTTACCTATACGGTACGGCTACCCCTGTTTATACTAAATGTAAGGGCTTTCTTGATAGGCTCGAAATTTGAAGGGAGCGTTTGTCGATGAAAAACGTATCAAAGGGTAAGGCCATAGGTATGCTAATGGCTTCCGTCCTCCTTCTTAGTGCTTGCAGCAGTGGCGGAGGAACGCCGGATGCAGTCAAAACGGATGCGAAAGCAAGCGATGGCAAAAAAGTACAGCTGCAAATGTGGTTTTGGCAGGGGGCTTCATTCGAAAAAATCATCCCCGAGTTCAATCGCACACATCCGAACATCGAGATTATTCCGCAAATTTACAAATGGGAGGACGCTCATAAAAAGCTTCTGACCGCTATGTCCGCCGGATCGGGGGCTCCTGATATCGCGATGATCGACATTTCGCAGATGGACCAGTTCTTGAAATATCCGGATAAATTTAACGATCTGAATACATTTGGCGCCAAGGATTTGGCGAAAGATTACCTGGAATGGAAGTGGAACCAATCGAAGGTTGGCGATAAGCAGCTCGGGCTGCCTACGGACATCGGTCCTATGGTGCTTTATTACCGCCAGGATTTGTTCCAGCAAGCCGGATTGCCCTCAGAGCCGAACGATGTTGCGGCCAAAATCAAGACATGGGACGACTTCCTGGCTGCCGGCAAAACGCTTAAGGAGAAAACGGGCGCTGATATTTTGTCCAACCCTAATGAGTTATTCGGCGCTATCCGCGACCAAGGCGATGAATTGTACTTCGATAAGGACGATAAGCTAATCATCGAAACGAATCCGCAAGTGAAGAAAGCGCTGGATTATTTCAAGAAGGCTCGCGATATGGGGATCGCCGGCACTTATGACCAGAAAAATGCGCTGCAGGAATATTCCGCCGCCCTGAACTCCGGCAAAATCGCAACTTACATATCGGCGGCGTGGGGCCGTGGGCACGTCGAGACGCGCGCACCTGATACCAAAGGCAAATGGCGGGCGGCCAAAATCCCGGAAGGCACAGGCAACATGGGGGGATCGTTCCTCCTGATTCCGAAAGAGTCGAAATACGCGAAGGAAGCTTATACCGCCATCACATGGATGCTTTCTCCGCAGCAGCAGCTTGAAGTTTTCAAAATATCCGGTAATTTCCCGTCAACCCCTTCCATTTATGGGGATAAGGCTTTCACGGAGACAGGCTATGAATTCTGGGGCAACCAGAAATTAGGCGTGCTGTACTCCGAGGTGGCAAAGGACGTGAAAGTGCAGCGGAAAGGACCGAATTATCAAACGGTTGCGGATATCATAGGGGACGGCATGCAGGCCGTAGCGGTGGATAAAACGAAGGATCCCGATAAAGAGTTCTGGGCGCTTGTCGAGAAGGCCAAGACGAAGCTCAAAAATAAATAGCAGCCGGCAGGCGGCAAATCGGTTATGCCCGGCAGGGTGATAGGAGCCCATTTGCCGCCTTATGGGATACTCGAACAGGATTGGAGTGGAGCCGATGAACAAATTCAAAGCCCATCTGGCGCCCTACGTAATGATTTCTCCGTTTTATATTCTTTTTATCGTGTTCAGCCTGTTTCCCATCTTATTTTCGCTGTATCTGGCTTTTCATTCATGGGACGGGCTGGGACCGATGGAATTTGTAGGGTTCCGTAATTTCCGTAATTTGCTGACCGATGATCCGGAGTTCTGGAAGTCGGTAGGCAACACCTTCATCATTTGGTTTCTTTCCACCGTACCGCAGCTTTTCGCTGCACTGGTGATCGCATTTTTGCTTAACGCAGCTTTCATGCGGTTTAAGGACTTTTACCGGGCGGTTTATTTCCTCCCGAATATTACTTCGATCGTGGCCGTTGCGATTATTTTCGGCTCGTTCTTCGGCAGCCAATTCGGTCTTATCAACGGGCTGCTGCAGGCCGTAGGTCTGCCCCGGATCGAATGGATCAATGATCCGTTCTGGGTGAAGGTGGCCATCTCGCTCATGGTCATTTGGCGCTGGTCGGGTTATAATGCCATCATTTATTTGGCCGGTCTGCAGAGCATTCCGAATGATTTGTACGAGGCGGCTACCATTGATGGCGCCAGCCGGACGCAGCAGTTCATCAGCATTACATTGCCGCTGCTGAGGCCAATCATCCTGTTCACCGTGATCCTCTCGACTATCGGCGGGATGCAGTTGTTCACGGAACCGCTGATCCTGGTCGGCAATACGGGCGGAGCGACCAAAGAAGGACTGACGCTTGTGCTTTACCTGTATAATCAAGCTTTCGGCAATCAAATGTTCGGATATGCTTCAGCCGTTGCATGGATGCTCTTCTTGATCATCGGCATCTTCTCATTCGTGAACTGGAAATTCGTCTCAAGAGGGGAGGGAGTCTGATGGCTGGGTCGTCTTCCAAAGTGTCCATCGGTCAAGTATTCACAGCAGCATCCGTGAAGAAGACAAGGGCGCCAGGCACCTTCTGGCTCCATTGCGCGATGGGGATCGGGGCGCTTCTCTCTCTATTCCCTTTCTACTGGCTGCTCGTCATGTCGACGGCGACGACTGCGGATATGTTCCGTTTCCCGCCTCGGCTTCTGCCAGGAGACCAATTGCTTGTGAATATCGGGAAGGTTCTCGATCATGTAGGTTTTTTCCGCTCCTTCGGCAACAGTCTCATCGTCGCAGGCGTACATACGCTGCTGGTTCTGTTTTTCTGCTCCTTAGCGGGGTTTGCCTTTGCCAAGTTTCAGTTTCCAGGCCAAACGCCATTGTTTTTCTTTCTCTTGGCCACGATGATGGTGCCCCAGCAGCTGGGCTTAATCCCACAGTTCATTATTATGCAGAAGCTGGGCTGGATCAATGATTTGAAAGCACTCATCGTCCCAGGGGCGGCCAGTGCATTTGGGATCTTCTGGATGCGGCAGTATACGGCCTCCGTCGTGCACGACGAGCTTATCAATGCCGGCCGCATCGACGGCTGTAACTCCTTCAATCTGTACTGGCTGGTAGCGCTTCCTGTGCTGCGGCCCGCTCTGGCGACACTCGGAATCATTACCTTCCTAGGTTCGTGGAACGATTACTTGTGGCCGTTAGTCGTGATCTCGGTGCAGGAAAAGTTCACGATTCAGATGCTGATCGCTTCTATGAACGGTGTTTACAGCACGGATTACTCAATGGTCATGGCAGCTACCTTGATGGCTACTTTACCGCTTATAATTGTGTTCTCCTTGTTCAGCCGTCAGTTTATTGCCGGGCTCATGCAAGGGTCCGTGAAGGATTAACGGGTTCATGTCCAAGAGGAAGCAGCGGCCGTTGCACGAGAAGAACCTCCGCCTACACAACCGTGTAGGCGGAGGTTCTTCTTCCTGCTATTCATTATTCACTATGGGCCCAAATGCGGCACGAATCAGCTCCAGCTGGCCGGGGATGCCGGTATTGATGAGAATGACGTCTTGCTCATCCCACAGGACCGTGGGGATGTAAGGATTGCTGTTGGTTGCCGCTCCTAGCGGAATCGTTGTAATGCCTGCGCCCAATTGAACCAAGTCGAACACCGCCTTATCAAGTTTGGTTACTCTCTCAATATTCCTCCGCTCCGGTGGAAAAACAAGCCCCTGTTGGCGGGAAGCGTTCGGCTAGTTGAACAATTTCAAGTTAGTTAGCATCCGCAAGGAGCGGAATTTGAAATTCCACGATCGTTCCTCCGTCAGACAGCTTGGAAACATGCATCCTTACCGAGTCGCCGTAGGAGAGCACGAGCCGTTGGTACACATTGAACACCCCGGTGTGCTCATGAAAATAAGGGTCGCCTTTGACGAGCTCTCCGCTAAGCATCCTGTTGAGCTTCTCCAAGTCCGCATCACGGATAGAGATTCCTGTGTTCGCAATGCGGACGACAAGCCCGGCGTCCTGCCGATGAATGTGAACGGCTAGTGTGAATTCGTCCGGCTTCATGGCTGGGGTCCAGCCGTATTTAAGGGCATTCTCGACGAACGGTTGGATCACGAGCTTCATAACCGGCACATCCATAAGCTCCGGGCTGACATGCCATTGGCACGGGACTTCAATGCCGTTACGGTAGCGGTGAATTTTCAAAAAGTGCGTAACAAACGCGATTTCTTCGCGCAAACTGGACCAGCCCTGGTCACTCCTCGCGTTATATCTCATCATGCGGGATACGCTCTGCACCATACTGCGGACCGCTTCGCCGTTCAGCTTCATGGCCAAGGATTCGATCGTTTCCAAGGTATTGAACAGAAAATGCGGATTGATCTGCGCTTGGAGCAGCAGCAGCTCTTTCTCCTTCTCCTTCACCTTGGATTCGTACAGTTGGTGTTCGACCCGCCGCAGACCGGAGATCAAGGGAAATGCAATGAAACAGGCGGCAACAATGCTGAGGAAAGCGATGAGCAGCGTCCACAGTCTGGATTCCTTCACGCCCTGCGTTATGGCATCGAAGGGGGTCAACAGCACCATCTGCCAGCCGGAGGGAAACATGTCTTGCGCGATAACCTCGAAGTGTTCACCCTGGGATTCAAACAAGAGCTCTTCACCCGGTGCTCCTCCTGTTTGAAGCGCAAGATGGAGATCGTCATGAAGCGCGCCGGGAAGCGGTTGTTTGGATATGATGTGTCCGCTAGCGGGATGGTATAATACAATTTGACCGTCGCCTGCCTCATAACTTCCATTCACGAGGGTTCGGAAATGCGAGGCTTTAATGTCAACGATTAACCATGCCTCAATTTCTCCGCTGATCAAGTAAGTGACCGGCCTGATCAGAGAGAGGCTTTCCTGCGGATTGCCCAGCGTATAATCGGTTGGATGAACCTGGCTCAGTACCGGCTTATTTACGGATACCGCTTGCTGAAATAGCGGATTCGAAGTAAAGTCATAGGTATAATTCATACTTTTCTGATTGGAATTATATAATATCTTACCTTCCCTATCATAATAGACGATGCCCTCAATTTCCGGATGGGATTGGAGCAGCGGGTCGAGCTTGGGCCGGAACGTCAGAATGCTGCCGGCTTGGCTGACGATATCGTCCTTGGGAATCTTGATGTACTTCTGGAAGCTCGAATCAATTAGAAGCGGATCCAGCGCTTGGTTGATTTCTTGAAGGGATTGCGAGACTTCTCTCGCAGCATAGCGGGCGAATTGCGATGATACCGCAGACGAATGAAGCAGGCTGGAGCGCACCATTTGGTAATGCCAGCTCAGACTGGCGAGCAAGATCGGGACGATCGTCATAATAAGCACGATCACTAGTATTTTGTATTTAAGCGAGAGCGGCAGAGCTCGGAGCGGGCTGCGCATCGTGCATTCTCCTTCCGGGGCATGAGATGTATTTTGTTATTTTACAATAAAACATACAGACAAGGTGGATTCATATGAAAATTTGCGTAGCGGACGATGAGCAGGAAGTTCGGCACAGCATCGTTGTGAAATTATCGGAATCGCACCCCCATGCGAACGTATTCGATGTAGGCTACGGGTTAGAGGCGTTGGAGCAAATCAAGCTTATACGTCCCGAGCTCGTCTTCCTGGATATCCGGATGCCTGAACTGGATGGCCTCGATATGCTGGCGAAGGTGATGCATGCGCTGCCCAAGACGAAGGTCGTCATGCTGACCGGCTACAGTCACTTTGAGTATGCGAAGAAAGCGGTGCATTACGGCGCCTCCGACTATTTGCTTAAACCCGCCGATGTCGATGAATTAAAGCAGCTCGTGCATACGGCCTATGACCGATTGTCCGAGCAGCTGGCCATTGAGCTGAGCGGCGCTCTGCAGGGCGGTGGCCAGGGGACAACGAAGATTCAGGGGACGTTCTTTGGTAACGTTTCTCCATGGTTTGATGACCGGGTGCCGAAGTCGATTGTATTTGAGGACGGCTCGAATCATACCGAATCGCATCCCAACGCCATATGCGGATTTGATTGCCAAGGGCAGAGAGTCCTGATTGTTCCGGCGGAGCCGGCTTACACAGGGGGGAGCTTCCGGGATTCGGGCGAGCTGTCCCGGATCTGGCCGGTGGAGTGGAAGGCCTGGGAGACGAAGCGCTTTTACGGGAACGGAGCGTTGCATAGCGGACGCTACAGGTCGAATGCGGATTCGGCAGGCGGCTGCAGGCTGAGTGTTGTCCGAGCGGTGAAGACAGCGGACCGGGAGAAGCTGGATGAAGCTTTGTCCGTATGGATGCAGGAGCTTCAAAGGCTTCAGGCCGATGTGGTTCGGGAGGAATGCGCGAAGCTCGTTACGCTGCTCGATTCGGACTTAACCGAAGGGCAGACCTTTCGTATTCTGGAGCACGGTCCTAAGGAGAGTTGGCTCCGGGAAGCGGAGCGCTTTCCGAGCTGGCAGGAGCTGAAGACCTGGTTGCTGGAGTGGGTGATGAGGCGGTTCGATCAATTGCATCCGGCCTCCGTCACGAGAGGCTCCGCGGATTGGTTCGATAAGGCGCTCAGTCTTCTGGAGCAGCGCGCCGATATGGACATCACCTTGGAATCGCTGGCGGCGGAAGCCGGTGTGCACCCGGTCACCCTAAGCCGAATGTTCAAGCAGCAAACCGGATTAAGCTTTATCAGGTACTTGACCAAGAAGCGCATGGAGAAAGCGAAGCGGCTGCTGGCATCCGGCGATCAGCCGATTACGAAGCTGGCCGAAAGCTTAGGTTATCAGGACCATCGTTATTTTACTACTTTATTTAAAAATGAGTGGGGGATGACGCCGGGGGACTTCCGCAAATTGCATGGTTCGGGCTGCGGGAACAAATAAACGGCTAAAAAATTCACCTGCGGGCTAAATTTTTCTCGCTGTTAACAGCTTACGGATGCCGTATGATGAAATTGCATTAAAACCAAGTATACCAATATGATTTTAATGGATGTCTACCGGAAAACCGGCGATGCAAAAACTTTTGTCGGAGGGGTTAGGATCTATGAAAAAAAGAAGATTAACCGGTTTGGCTTTGCTGCTAGCCGCAGGCGCGGCGATCAGCGGCTGCTCGAATAACGGGACAAGCGCGGCGGATCAGAAGATTGAAGGACCGAGCAAAGAGCAGGTTACGATCAAATTTTGGCACCGCTGGCCGGAGTCCCAGCAAGCCTTGGAGCAGGCGATCCAAGAATTCTCGCAAAAATACCCGAATATTAAAGTGGAGCTGCCGGCGATCGCCTCCTCCCAATATTCCACCCAGCTGCAGGCGGCTGTAGCGAGCAATGACCTGCCGGATATTTTCGCTAATAGCAACGCGGTTCCCGTCGATCAATTAAACCGTCTTGGCCTCATTCGCGATATTGACGATGCGGTACAGGGCTATAAGGATAAGTTCTATGAGGGCACTTGGACCGAGGGCTTCACCACGTTGAACGGGAAGGTGTATGCACTGCCTCATTTCACACCGCGCCGTTACGCTCACGTACTTTATTACAACAAGAATGTATTGAAAAACGCCGGCTTATCCGAGAACGACGTGCCTAAGAGCTGGGATGATTTCGTTAAGGTCGGGGCCAAAATCAAACAAAGCGGCAGCGACGTATATCCGTTAATTTTGGGCATTAAAACCGACTGGCTGGTGAGCGGTTATTTGGGGCAGATGGGGACGGCGATTAAGCCGGAGGTTGTTCCCAATGACGGCTTTAATCTGAAAACAGGACAATATGAATTCGATTCGCCTGGGTACGTGGAGAGCATTGAGTTTATTAAAAAGCTTCAGGACGAGAAGCTGCTTCATCCGAACAGTCTGGTCATCGATTACAGGGAAGCGTCCAGTCTGTTTGCCGGAGGCAAGGCGGCCTTCGTCATCGACGGCACATTCCTGTCCTCGGAGCTTCAGCAGAATAACAAATTTAATGATTTTGGCGTTGCACCGCTGCCGACGAAGGACGGTAAGCCACAATATTATGCGTTCCAGGGGGAAACGAAAGCGACGCTGCATGTAAGCAAGAACACGAAGCATTATGAGGAAGTCAAGCTGTTCCTGCAGTTCTACATGGATCGCTATTACGCCAAACAGCTGGAGCTTGGCATCGAGGGGTCACCGATTATTGAACAAAACAAAACGGTCAAGATCGACAACCCCCCATTCGTTGAAGCACAGAACATTCAGGATAAAACGTTTATTCTCTCGCCTCATCCGTACACGCGCACCCGTGCAGCGGTTCAAGTGAATACGGAGCTCAACGGGAAGAAGCCGAAGGAAACGGTCGGTAAAATTATGGAAGGATATTTGGCGGGGCAAGTGAAGGATGTGAAGGCCCAGCTGTCACAATTGACTGCAGGCTATAACAAAGCGCTGCAGGAATCGATCGACAAGGTGAACAAGTCCGGAACGCCCGTGCGGCAGTCGGATTACCAATTCCCTAACTGGGTACCGTTTCAGTCGTATTCGACAGAGAAATATAACGAGCTGAGCAAATAAGCGCGAGCCAGCAAGCAGGAGGGCAGCGGCAAGGCTTACGCCCGAGACTGCCCGAGAACTGCGGCCGGCTGCAGCCCGGAAGGAGGAACATCCGTGAGTCGCACTGCATCCATGATTCGATGGCCGGCTTCCCGGCGGACGCGAATCCGTTACCTGTGGGCCTACGTACTGATCGGTCCGCAGGTCATCTTTTTCCTTGCATTTACCGTGTATCCGATCGTGATGAGCTACGTGTATTCTTTCTATGAATGGAGCGGATTCGGTCCCCTCGAAAACTTCATCGGTTGGGATAATTTCATTAAGCTAGTCCATGAACATGCGTTCTGGAATGCGTTTCGCAACAGTATGATCTACATGACGGCCAAGACGTTGATTCTGATGCCGACTTCGCTCTTGCTCGCACTCATTCTGAACCGGGCTTTGTTCAAAGGTAAGGTCATTTACCGGACGGTGTACTTTTTACCGGTCGTTACGACCACGTCGACGGTGGGCATCGTGATGAAATTCATTTTCGGCAACGAAAATGCGTTGGTCAACGAGGTTCTGATAGCGCTGGGAGCCCTATCCGATCCGATCCCGTGGCTCGGTCAGGCCGGTACCGCCATGCTCGTTCTGATCCTCATCGGCTCGTGGAAATTTTTCGGCATGGTACTGGTCTACTGGCTCGCCGGGCTGCAATCCCTGCCGAAGGACGTTTACGAGGCGGCGAAGACGGACGGGGCGAACGGACTGCAAACGCTGCGGTATATTACGCTTCCGCTGCTGGCGCCGGTCGCCGCCGTGATTCTTTTGCTGACGGTGGTCAACGGCATGCATGTATTCGATTTAGTCAAAACGTTAACGGGCGGAGGGCCGTTCTACGCGACCGAGACAATGGATCTGTATATTTATAATTTCGCATTCAGCACAAGCGGCTTCCCGCAGATCGGCTATGCGTCGGCGGCGGGCATTGTATTTGGCGTTGCGATATTCCTGTTGACAGCGCTTCTCGGTCTCATCGCGAAGCGGCTGCAGCGGTCAGGAGGCAGGGGATGATAACAAGACACAAAGCTCGTCTGGCGGATGGTTTGCTTCATATCGTGCTGACGGTCCTCGGCTTCATCTGGATTTATCCTTTCATCTGGATGATCTTCTCGTCTCTGAAGACGAATCAGGAGTATATCACTTCGGGGTTGAAGCTCCTACCCGCGTCTATGCAGTGGCTGAACTATGTGCGCGCATGGAAGGTTGGCCACTTCTCGGATTACTTCATCAACTCGGTCATCGTGACGGTGTCTACGGTCGCTATCGTTACGCTGCTGTGCATGTGGACCGGCTATGCGCTCGGGCGTGTCCAATTCCCGGGAAGGAAGCTGCTCGTGGTTGTCTTCAGCGCTACCATGTTTATACCTAAGGGATACACCATCATCCCGGTATATATGATCGTGAAGCAGTTGGGCCTTCTTAACACGATGCCCGGTATTATTTTGGCCGAATCGTCCGGCGCCCATGTGCTGTTCATTCTCTTGTTCATGGCTTATTTCCATGGCTTGCCCAAGGAGCTGGAGGAGTCCGCGGAGATGGACGGAAGCGGGTTTCTGCGGATCTTTTGGCAGATTATGCTGCCTCTGTCGAAGCCGATTATCGCGACAACGATCATTATGCAGTTCATATGGACATGGAATTCGTTTTTTGTGCCGCTCGTCTTTACATTGAATAAACCCGAGCTGCGAACGCTTGCAGTCGGTATGTTTTCGTTCGCGGGCGAGCATACGATCGATTGGTCCGGTATGGCTGCCGGCGCATCCATTTCGCTGGTGCCCGTCATCTTTGTCTTCATTGTATTCCAGAAATATTTCATCGAAGGTATTTCCGGCTCAGTCAAAGGCTAAACAATTTAACCAAGGAGGCTGCTCGATATGAAGAACAAACCGCATATTGTCATTTTCAATCCTGACCAGTGGAGGGGGGACGTCCTCGGTCATGTCGGGAACGCTGCGGCGGTAACGCCGGTGCTCGACCGGCTGGTCGAAACCGAGGCCGTTTCGTTCCGCAGCGCCTTTTGCCAAAATCCCGTATGTACGCCGAGCCGATGCTCGTTCATGAGCGGCTGGTATCCGCATGTCCGGGGGCATCGCACGATGTTCCATATGATGCAGCCGGATGAGCCGGTTCTGCTTCGCACGTTGAAGGAACAGGGCTACTCCGTATGGTGGGGCGGGAAGAACGATTTGGTGCCTGCCGAGAACGGGTATGACGATTACTGCGATATCAAATATAACCCAGAGAAGCAGCCGCGCCCGGAAACGAACCTCCATGGGCATGATGAGTGGAGGGGCGAGCCCGAAGGGGACAATTATTACTCCTTCTACGCCGGCAAGCTGGAGAAAGACCCGGCTGAGGAAGCTTATTATGACAACGACTGGGCGAATGTGCTGGGGGCCATCGAATTTATCAAGAATGCTCCTGCGGACCAGCCGATTTGTCTTTATCTACCCTTGCTTTACCCTCATCCGCCTTATGGCGTGGAGGAGCCTTGGTTCAGCCGGATCGACAGGCAGAAGCTGCCGCCAAGAATTCCTGCACCCGGTAACTGGGACGGCAAGCCAAGTCTGCTTAAGGGGATTTACGAACGGCAGCATCTGCAAGCGTGGACGGAGGAACGCTGGGACGAGCTGCGGGCGACCTATTACGGGATGTGCGCCCGGGTGGATCATCAGTTCGGCTTGCTTCTCGATGCTTTGAAGGAAGCCGGCATATATAACGATACGGCGGTGTTCTTCTTCTCCGATCACGGCGATTTCACGGGAGATTACGGGCTCGTGGAGAAAACTCAGAATACGTTCGAGGATACGCTAACCCGGGTCCCCTTCGTTATTAAGCCGCCGAAGCACATTCCCGTCGTACCGCGTGTCAGCGAAGCTTTGGTGGAGCTGGTCGATTTCCCCGCAACGGTCGAGGCTCTGCTTGACTTGAAGCCGGAGCATACCCATTTCGGACGTTCGCTTCTGCCGCTACTGGCCGGAGAAACGGATGAACATCGCGACGCGGTCTTCTGCGAAGGCGGGAGAATTCACGGCGAGACTCACTGCATGGAGAAGGACAGCGTCGCCCAAACGACGCCAACCGGCTTATATTGGCCCAGAGTGGGCTTGCAGCAAAGCGAAGGGGCGGAGCATACGAAGGCTGTCATGTGCCGCACCCAAACGCACAAGTATGTGAGGCGGCTATATGAAACGGATGAGCTTTACGATCTGGTAAGCGATCCGGGCGAAACAGTCAATCGGATCGACGATCCTTCCTATGCCGGCGTTCTTGCCGAACTGAAGGACCGGCTGCTGACCTTCTATCAAGAAACGGCGGATGCGGTGCCGCATAAGACAAATCGGCGCTTTTAGCAGCGGTACACAAGGAGAGTCTTGCACAGGGATGCAAGGCTCTTCTTATTTGGTGTAGAGTAGAGAGGAATAGGTATATAGGTGTTACCTATAAGGTCTATATCGATCATATATTAGACGAATAAAGCTTAGTTGTCTTATTATGTACTAATATTCATCCCGCGGCAGCGGCTGCAATATGAATTGTACATTACATCATAAGTGAGGACTGAAAGCATGAACACTGTTGCAAAAGTAAGTAGTTTTGTAGGAAGAACATTTTCGGTGTGGGTGATCGTTTTCGCATGTCTGGGATTTTTCTTCCCTCAGGTATTTATACCGCTAAAGGGTTATATCTCGATTTTTCTAGGCATCGTCATGTTCGGGATGGGGCTTACGCTGTCATCCGCTGATTTCCGTGAAGTATTCCGCCGTCCGCTTGAAGTGTTAATCGGCGTTGTCGGCCATTATATGATTATGCCCCTGCTCGCATACGGGCTGGCCATTTTGTTGAAGCTTCCCCCTGAAATAGCTGTCGGTGTCATTCTTGTCGGCTGCTGCCCAAGCGGGACTTCCTCCAATGTCATGGCGCTGCTGGCCAAAGGGGATGTCGCACTTGGCGTTTCCATCGCTTCCGTTTCCACGTTGATCGCACCTCTGGCAACGCCTGCGTTAATCAGCTTGCTGGCAGGCCGCTGGATGCCGATTGACGGCGGAGCTCTTATTAAAGACATTTTGATGGTTGTTATTTTCCCAATTATTCTTGGTGTTATCGTCAAAAGCTTGTTTAAAAAGCAGGCGGAAGCAAGTGTGCTTGCACTTCCGCTCGTTTCCACCGTGGCGATTGTCATTATCGTCGCAATCGTAGTTGGCGGCAGCAAAGCCAAAATTGTGGAAAGCGGATTGCTCATTTTTGCGGTCGTTATTTTGCACAATGGTCTCGGGTATTTGTTGGGGTACTGGTTCGCCAAGCTGTTCCGCATGAATTACAGCAAACGCAAAGCCGTTCTGTTCGAGACAGGCATGCAGAATTCGGGGCTAGGCGCTGCATTGGCATCGGCTCATTTCAGCCCGATCGCTGCGGTCCCAAGCGCCATCTTCAGCGTATGGCACAACATTTCAGGATCGCTGTTGGCGACCTGGTTTGCGCGCCGCGCTGAGAAAGCGGAGATGAAGGAAATGAACTCCGCTACGTAGAACATGTACTGCTTCAGTAGAGTAACCGGGAGGTAGGATCATGACTGTCAAAGAAACAGCGATGAAACGAAAAGAAATATTGCTTATTACTGCGGTAGCTCTCGGCACTCTGCTGAATCCTCTGAATACGACCATGATTTCGGTCGCTTTGGCCCGTTTGCAGGAAGATTTCCAGCTTACATTCGCTGATGTATCGTGGCTAATCTCCACTTATTATTTGGCCAGCGCGATCGGACAGCCGCTAATGGGCAAGTGGAGCGACTTGTTCGGCCGCAAGAAAGTGTTCATGCTGGGGCTGCTGCTCGTCACCTTATCGTCGAGTCTCGCTCCGTTGTCCCCCAGCTTCGGTTGGCTGATCGGATTTCGGATCATTCAGGCTCTGGGCAGCTCGGCATTGTTCCCATCCGGTATGGGCATGATTCGCAGTCAAATCACGTCCAATCAAGCGAAGGCGCTCGGCATACTATCGATATTCTCAAGCACTTCCGCGGCATTCGGTCCCTCGCTTGGCGGATTCTTGTTGCATTATGGCGATTGGCCGCTTATTTTCCTCTGCAACTTTCCTTTCATTATCGGTTCATTCGTGCTCGCCTGGAAACTTTTCCCAAGAGATCCGAAAACGACAGGACGTGCGGCGGATATGGATTGGTGGGGGGTAGCGTTATTCTCTGCAACGATCTTCATGTGGTTGCTGTTCTTCTTGTCTTTGGCAGACCGGGTAAGTATATGGGAACTCTTGGTTGGGGTAGGATTGTCAGTCCTGCTGTACCGGTATGAACGCAGGCATAGCAAGCCCTTCATCAATGTTACTTTCTTACGGAATAATATGACGGTCACCCGTATTTACGCCCAGTTCATTTTGACGAATATAGCCTTCTATTCCATTATGTTCGGTATTCCGTCTTATTTGCAGCGTGTTCAGAAGATGGACCCGCAGCAAACAGGCCTCGTGATGCTGTCGATCGCCGGCGTCAGCGTATTGGTTACGCCCTTGGTCGCCCGGTGGATCGACCGCTCCGGCTCGAAGCCGCCGCTAATCGCCGGCACAGCTCTGGTCGTTGGAGGAAGCCTGCTTCTGCTAGTCATCCAGGACCAGGCGAGCGCAGTGACGATCTTCCTGGTGTTATGCGTGCTGGGGATCGCAAACGGCTTTAATAATTTGGGGATGCAGACAGCGCTCTACCATTTCGTAACGAAAGAAGAAACCGGCATTGCCTCGGGGCTTTTCATGACTTCCCGGTTCATCGGTACTATTCTTTCATCCAGTTTACTCGCAGCACTCTTCGGCAAAAACATTACGACCCCTCATCTGCACAGCATGGCATGGACATGTGCGGTCCTTGGATTGCTAATGCTTGCCCTGACGGCGCGAATGCCAAGCGGGAATGTACACAAAGCGGTTGAATGACAGCAGCATAGAATAGTCAGAAACAGGGAGCAGATTGCCGCGCGGCAGCAGCTCCCTGTTTTTTTCAATTGGAGATAGGCAGGGTCACTTCAATCCTCGTGCCTTTGTTGATTTCACTTTCAACATGAATGTTCCCGGAGTGATTCTCGATGATTTTTTTACTCACCATGAAGCCCAATCCGGTTCCTTTTTCTTTGGTCGTATAGAAGGGTTGTCCTAATTTGGAGAGAACTTCCGGAGGAATTCCGCAGCCTTGGTCGGTAATACGGATCACAATCTCTTGATCATGATCACAAAAGATTTCAATCGTTATTTTACCGCCTTCCGGCATGGACTCGATGGAATTCTTAATAAAATTGATGAAAACCTGTTTCAATTGGTTTTCATCACAATACAGATGCGTAGCGCCCGGCTTGAATTCAAACGAAAATTGAATATTGTTAAGGTTCGCTTGCGAATCCAAAAGTGTCATCACCTGGCTTAATAACACCCGGATATCTTTTCTCTCATACTTAATCGATTGCGGTTTGGCAAGGATCAGCAGTTCGCTTAGAATCAATTCTATCCGTTCGATTTCGGAGGTGATGATATCATAATATTTCTGTTTCTCTCCGAATCCGGATTTCATGAATTGGATGAACCCTTTGATGGAGGTGATCGGGTTCCTGATCTCATGGGCGATCCCTGCAGCCAACTGCCCAGCTACCGTTAACTTTTCAGAATTTTGCAGGTGATCTTGGGCAATTTTCCACTCTGTAATATCCCTGATGGTGACGGACCACCCCAATTGATTCCCTTTACTATCGAGTGTAGGCGAAGCGGTTAAAATGACATTCAAAGCTTCCCCGTTTTTACGTTTACGGATCGTATCGACGCCGATGATCGGCTGTCCGCCTTTCACTTGTTCACGCAAATGCTTGAACTCGTCGACACGATCAGCAGGAATGAACGGAAGTTTATGCAATTCGGTGCCAACGACCTCTTCCTTAGACCACCCGAATATATGCTCGAATGCTTTGTTAACGCGTTGAACAACACCATCGGAGTTGAATAATAGAATGGCATCCGCATTATTTTCGATAAAAGACTCCAATTGCTCTTTTTTCGTTTGCAGCTCCTCTTCCGCACGCTGGCGATCCGTGACGTCCCGGCATATGCCAGTGATCCCGATAATCTCACCAGACCGATCTCGAAGCGGGGATAACGTCGCTTCTACCTGGATGAGAACTCCGTCTTTTCGCTCACGGGTGGTTTTCAAACCCACAACCGTTTCTCCCGCTTTTATATGCTGATGGACGTTGTCTATGGAAGCTTTGAGATGGTCAGGGATAATAGGCAGCTTCTTGCCTGTAATCTCTTCGGCAGACCATCCGAATAATGTTTTAAATGCAGGATTGACTTTTAAAAGGGTATCCTCTCTATCTATCATCCAGATGGCATCCGCATTGTTTTCAATGAAGGACTCCAATTGCTCTGTTTTCGCTTGCAGCTCCTCTTCGGCACGCTTGCGATCCGAAATGTCCCGACATATACCTGTGATGCCGATGATCGTTCCGGCACGATCGCGAAGCGGGGATAACGTGGCGTTCACATGGATGAAACTACCGTCTTTTCGCTGGCGCGTGGTTTCCAAGCCCACAACCGTTTCTCCCGCTTTGATCCCTTGATGTATCTTATCCATTGAAGCTTGGAGAAAGTCAGGAATAATGGGCAGTTGCTGCCCCTTTATCTCTCCAGCAGTCCATCCGAACAGCGTTTCGAACGCAGGATTCACTTTCATAAGGATCCCCTCAATATCGATGATCCAAATGGCGTCCGCATTATTTTCAATAAAAAACTCCAATTGCTCTGTAGAATATTCGAATGCTTGAGACAATATTTCTGCTTGAGAGAAATCCAAACCAGACAGCCCCCTAATCTACACTAGTTTCCTTTAAATGAATTGGACAAAAGAAGTGAGATTCCTTTAAATGGACGGATGTGTCATTGTAATCGCCAAATCGCCAACCTATCGTGCAAGCAAGTGATAAAGTAAGTTACATCTAGGTAACTTACTTTCATTCTGGATATTATGTGAGAAATTTTTCACTACTTTCATTTAATCATATACGATTGCTATAATAGTAGAGCCTGAAATTGAAAATATTAGGAGGTAGCACCGAAATGAAATATCGTAAATTAGGGCTTTCCGGATTAAAAGTCAGTGAGATCAGCTTGGGTAGCTGGTTGACTTATGGCGGGTATGTAGAACGTGAGAATGCGGTCAATTCCATTCATAAAGCTTATGAATTGGGGATTAATTTTTTTGATACAGCGAATGTGTACGAGCGCGGTGAGGCGGAGAAGGTCGTCGGCGAGGTTCTGAAAGCGTATCCGAGGCACTCCTATGTGCTGGCGACCAAAGTCTTTGGCCAGATGGGCGATGGGCCGAATGACAGGGGGCTTTCCCGCAAACATATTTTTGAGCAGCTGCATGCGAGCTTAAAACGGTTGGATACGGATTATGTGGATGTATATTACTGCCACCGCTATGATAAAGAAACACCGATCGAGGAAACGCTGCGTGCGCTGGACGACCTCGTCACACAAGGCAAAGTGCTCTACGTCGGCGTGAGCGAATGGACGGCAGCCCAAATGGCGCAGGCTTTGGCTGTGGCCGATAAGTACTTGCTGGATCGAATCATCGTCAATCAGCCTATTTATAACCTTTTCAACCGGTATATCGAGAAAGAAGTGATCCCGCTTGGCGAGCAGCAAGGAATCGGTCAGGTGGTTTTCTCGCCGTTGGCACAAGGCCTGCTGACAGGGAAATACAAGTCCGTTGCCGATATTCCGCAAGATAGCCGGGCGGCGAAGCTGGACAATTTCCGCAAAGGTCTCACAGAAGAGAACATCGCGAAAGTGAATCGGCTTGAAGCTGTGGCCGCAGAGCTGAACATGTCCATCGGGAACTTGGCGCTTGCGTGGATTTTGCGTCAGCCTAATGTGGCTAGCGCACTGGTAGGGGCAAGCCGTCCGGAACAGGTGGAAGAGAACGTGAAAGCCTCTGAGATCACCTTATCCGCTGATGTTCTGGAACGCGTAGAAGCGATAATGACTAATTCGTAAGCTGAAGGAAGGAGTCAGTCATCATGGACAAACGGGCTTATGGCAAGACGGGCATGCAGGTTAGTGTTCTGGGCTTCGGAGGCGCAGAGATCGGGTTCTCGGGTGCATCGCCGGACAGCGTGGATAAGCTGCTGGGCCGTGCGCTCGATGCCGGCCTTAACGTGATCGATACCGCGGAATGCTATAACATTAGCGAAGAGTTAATCGGTCAAGCGGTCTCGCACCGGCGTGACGATTACTATTTATTCACCAAATGCGGCCATGCGTCGGGGCTTGAGCTTCCGGACTGGGACCCGAAATTGTTGGAGCTGAGCATCGACCGCAGCTTAAAACGCTTGAGAACGGAATACGTAGACGTCATACATCTGCATAGCTGCTCGGAAGCCATCCTTCGGCGCGGTGAGGTGATCGAAGTGCTGCAGCGTGCGAAGGAACAAGGGAAGACGCGTTTCATCGGCTACAGCGGCGATCATAAAGCCGGCTTGTATGCGGTTCAATCAGGCGCATTCGATTCGCTGGAAACTTCCATTAACATTGCGGATCAGGAAGCCATCGAATTAACGATTCCTGCAGCCATGCAAGCAGGCATGGGCGTCGTTGTTAAACGGCCGATTGCCAATGCGGCTTGGAAGACGGGACAGAGGCCGGATAGCAGCTATCATCATACCTATTGGGACCGGTTGCAGCAGTTGAACTACGATTTTTTGCAAGGTGAGCTGAATGAATCTGTAGCCACCGCTTTACGATTCACGTTAACGGTACCGGGTGTCCACACCGCCATCGTCGGCACAGCGAATCCTGACCGGTGGTTGGCCAACGCCAAACTGCTTGAACAAGGTAATCTGTCTCAAGAAGCTTATCAGGCTATTCGCAGCAGATGGCAAGAGGTTGCCCAGGAAGATTGGATCGGTCAAGGTTAGACGGCGAATAACAGACCCGCGTGTTTGCGCGGGTTTTTGATGTGTGGCGAGTAAGGACCGGAGGGGACACGATATGGCCCAGGAAGTTACGATTCAAGAATATACGCCCAAATGGCTGGAAGCGTATGAACAAGAGCACAAGGAGATCCGCCTCGCTTTACAAGACAAAGCCGTTTCTATCGAACATATTGGAAGTACCTCGGTAGTTGGATTACCTGCTAAGCCCATCCTGGATATTGCGGTTGGCGTGAATCGGCTTCATGAAGCAGACTCTTGGATAGAACCGTTAAGTAAGCTCGGTTATGAATATGTTCCGAAACCGGAGTTTCCCAACCGCCGTTTTTTTCGTAAAGGCGAATGGAGAAAAGGGACACATCACCTTCACGTCTATGAGGTATCCGGTGTGGAATGGGCCCATAACCTGTTATTTCGTGATTACCTTAGAACCCATCCTGACAAATTATTGGAATATGCGAATCTGAAGAAGCAGCTTGCAAGCTTATATTCGGAAGATAGAGCGCTTTATACGGAAATGAAAGCACCTTTCATCCAATCCGTCATCGAATTGGCGAAGCAACTCCATTCATAGAGGCATAAGGCAACCGGCGATATCGGTTGCCTTTTCGCGTTTTAAACGGGATCTGTTGGGGATGGAGGCATTGCTCTCGGAGGCAACTTCTGCTAAGATAAACTAAACTTATTAAAATATTTTAATAAGTTCGACACGTTTTTTGAAAAGAGGCTCTGATCGACATGACCAATACGTTTAAAACGCCGAAAGAGATGAGGGAACCGCTGATTTACCGTATCCGCGCAGGGCTTATCACAATGGGAAGCGCAACGAAAGCAGAACTCAGTCAGCGGTTGGGAATCAGCTTCCCCACGATCAGCAAGTTTATGGCTCAGATGGAGAAGGACGGAGAAATCCGCTATACAGGCGATGATGATTCCAGCGGAGGCAGAAGAGCCAAACGGTATGCGTACGATCCGGAATACATGTTGGGGTTGGCGGTTTTTATTGAGAAGAACGAGACGAATTATTCGATATTTAACTGTGTGGGAGAGGTTAAGGAGCAGGGAACGAAGCCAAGTGTCCTTCAGCAAGATGCGGATCTGCTGGCGGACCTTATCGAAACGCTGATCGAGAAATATCCAAGGCTTCGTTCCATTGCGATCGGGGTGCCTGGCGCCGTGAACAATGGGAAAATTATTTTCATCCCGCCGTATCAGCATTTCGTTAACTATGATTTGAAAGAAGAGTTTGAATCCCGGTTTCAAATACCGGTCGTGGTCGAAAACGATATGAATGCCTCGGTGCTTGGCTATGCGTCGAACTTCGAAATCGAGAACGAATCGCTGATTTATTTGTATTTCGGGCAGAACGGGCCGGGCTCCGGCATTATGATCAATGGCGATGTCGTGCGAGGCAGCACATCTTTCTCGGGTGAGATATCCTTCGTGCCGCAGTACGATAATCGCTCCTTCGCTCAAGCTCTGCAGAGGGAAGCGGGCGATGGCCGGCTTGTCTTGGCCGGAGACAACCAGATCGATGCGGTCGCCCGCTTAGTTGCCGCATTCGCCGCCATCCTTAACCCTAGGGCGGTCGTTTTTTGCGATGATGAGGTGGATGAAGCGCTTCTGAACAGGATTGCGGACAGAAGTGCAGCCTATA
The DNA here is from genome assembly GCF_028765165.1 of Paenibacillus sp. MAHUQ-63. Lineage (GTDB taxonomy): Bacteria > Bacillota > Bacilli > Paenibacillales > NBRC-103111 > Paenibacillus_E. Next base: position 203,660 of record NZ_JARADB010000002.1, read on the forward strand.
TTCCGCGAGAACATTTGCCATTGCTCCTGATGAGCGATTGGCGGCAGGACTACTTGACCGGTTTGGAGCAATTAGCGCTTAATCTGATGATTACGGATTGTTGCTAGAATTCAGATCTTAAGTCCAATCCCAATAAATGTCTGCGAAGGAGTGTTACAATGGCAACCGTGTTCTTAATCATCATTTATGCGGCATTCATTAGCCTGGGAATTCCGGATTCTCTGTTGGGTTCGGCGTGGCCTGTGATGCGGTCCGACATGGGAGCTTCCTTCGGCTTCGCGGGAGTCTTGTCCATGATTGTGGCCGGAGGGACCATCGTGTCCAGCCTGCTCAGCGGGAGTCTGGTGCGTCGAATAGAGACCGGTAAAATTACGCTGATCAGCTGCTGTCTTACGGCAGGCGCTCTGCTCGGCTTCGCTATGGCGCCGTCGGTGGTCTGGCTTATCGTTGCCGCCGTTCCGCTTGGCATCGGCGGAGGGGCTATTGATGCGGCGCTTAATCATTATGTAGCTGACAATTATAAGGCTCATCACATGAACTGGCTGCACTGCTTTTGGGGAGTAGGGGCTACGATAGGGCCCATCATCATGTCATTTTATATGCAGGAACATTACTCTTGGAGAGAGGGTTATACGGCGGTATCCATCATCCAGTTCTCACTAGCTGTCCTCTTGTTGGCTACACTTCCCCTATGGAAACGTGTTGCTGCAATCAGGAAGACGGAGCAGCCGAACAATGTGCCTCCACTAGGTGATGCCGGACCCGAACGGATAATTGAAGACAGTGCCCAACATGCTAACGTGCTCCGGATCAAAGGGGTTAAACATACGCTCTTCGCCTTCCTGTTCTATTGCGGGGTTGAATCCACGGTAGGATTGTGGGGGGCTAGCTATCTAGTCGGGGCCAAGCATATGACAGCCGAGACAGCTGCCGGGTGGATTGCATTGTATTATGGCGGCATCACACTTGGAAGGCTGGTAACCGGCTTTATTACCCTGAAAATCCACAATCGCGTGCTGATCCGGTCCGGTCAGATCATTGCCCTTGCGGGCGGTATCATGGTGCTGCTTCCTCTGCCTCAACTTTTCATGGCAGGGCTCATTTGTATCGGACTTGGGCTTGCCCCCATCTATCCCGGTCTGCTTCATGAAACGCCGGCGCGCTTCGGAAGGGAAAATTCCGCCAAGCTAATGGGATATCAGATGGCTGTCGCCTATACGGGAACCACCTTGCTGCCTCCGCTCTTCGGATGGCTGGCTGCTCGGACGGATATTGCTTTATTCCCGATTGTTGTGCTTGCTTTTACTGTTCTGATGATGATCTGTGCTGAGAAAGTAAATCGTCTTCTGAGCAAGCAAACGTATTCTGGCATCGGGTAATCTCCAACGTAACGGATCCGCAGATCGGCGGTAGAGCGTTCCGATGAAAAGCCATCTCGCGGCTGCTCTCCTGCCGCCATCCATACAGGCTAACACGAGTCAGTATGCGTCCATTACGTACCAGAAGCGTCTTCGTAGCTACAAGATGAAAGGAAGCATGAGTCGTAAGGGAAATTGTTACGACAACGCTTGCATTGAATCTTTTCATAGCATTTTGAAGAAAGAACTTATTTATTTAAACAAGTTCAAAACGCGGGCAGAAGCGAAATACAAGATCTTTGAATACATCACCTGTTTCTACAATGGAAAAAGAATACATTCTTCCATAGGGTACCGGACGATGCTCGGCCGCATGGCGAGAGCCGATGGTGCTCGACCGCCGGATGTTTGCGAACGGAACCTTCGCGCGGTTAAAGGACTCGAACAAGCGGTTATTCGTTCGCAGTATATATCTGCAGGGATTATTCTTCAAGAATCCGGCGAGGTTGGAGGAGCGGCTCAAGCCTGCGGCGCCTTGGCTTGCCCGGCTGCAGGCCTATGCCGAACAGGAAGGCATGACCGTGGCGGAGCTTGCTTTCTCCTACGTTCACCATATGCCGGGGATTGCCAGCATCGTCTTCGGCGCAGAGTCGCCGGAGCAGGTTCACGAGAATATAGCGCTTCTGCGCACGAAGGCCATTCGGGAGCAGACGCTGCAGGAGATGGCGCTTGCGTTCGCCGAGGTGCCGGACTACGTGATCACGCCGTCCCGTTGGTGTAATTGGATGGACAAATATAGGAGGTGACTATGGCGAAGTATGTGAAGCAGGGACAAGTTCAGGCCGGGTATACATGCATGGAAGATGCCGTCTATAAGACCGTTAGAGACGTCATACAGGACGTCGCGGCCGACCAAGATGCGGCCGTCCGCAAGCTGTCGGCGCAATTCGATCAATGGTCGCCGGAGAGCTTTTGCTTGAGCGAGGCACAAATTCAAGCAATCATCGCCCGTGTGCCGGACCGGGTCAAGGACGATATTCGCTTCGCGCAGCAGCAGGTGAGAGGATTTGTGGAGAAACAGTTCGCAACTATGCAAGACCTGGAGGTCGAGACGCTGCCCGGCGTCATCCTCGGCCATAAGCACATCCCGGTCAGCAGCGTCGGTTGCTATATTCCCGGCGGGCGCTATCCGATGGTCGCCTCCGCGCATATGAGCATCTTGACGGCGAAGGTCGCCGGCGTCCGGCGCGTCATGGCTTGCCCCCCGCCGATTAAGGGGGAGATCCCGGCGGCGACGATTTGCGCGATGGCTTATGCCGGCGCAGACGAGATTTACGTGCTCGGAGGCATTCAGGCGATGGCCGCGATGGCGCTCGGAACGGAGACTATCGAGCCTGTCGACATGCTGGTCGGACCGGGCAACGCCTATGTCGCCGAAGCGAAGGCGCCAGCTCTTCGGCAAGGTGGGCATTGACCTGATCGCGGGTCCGACGGAGGTGCTCGTTATCGCGATCATACCGCTGATAGCGAGATGGTGGCCGTCGACCTCCTCGGGCAGGCCGAGCACGGGCCGACGTCCCCGGCGGCGCTCATTACGACCTCCGAGGCGCTTGCGCGGGAGACGCTGGTCGAGATCGAGAAGCAGCTGCTGACACTCCCGACCGCCGACGTTGCGGGTGCGGCCTGGCGGGACTATGGCACGGTGCTCGTCGTGGATAGTAAGGAGGAAGCCGTTCGGGAAGCTGACAGGCTCGCATACGAGCATGTGGAGGTGCTGACGGAGGATCCGGATTATTTCCTGGGGAATATGAAAAACTATGGCGCCTTGTTTCTCGGACCTGAAACGAATGTCACTTATGGCGATAAGGCGATTGGTACGAATCACACGCTGCCGACCAAAGGCGCAGCCAGGTATACCGACGGCTTGTGGTAGGCAAGTTTCTGAAACCTTGCACGTACCAGCGCTGTACGGAAGAAGTGAGTCACTTGGTCGGCTCGTACGTTTCGCGGCTGTGTGAAATTGAAAATTTCATGGGCCACAAGGAACAGGCGGATCTGCGGGTACGGCGTTATGGCGGCGGGCAGCAGATGGTGTAATTCCATATGGTGAGATGAGGACGACTGTTATTCCGAGAACGGGATAGCAGTCGTTATTTTTTTCGTATGAAGGGTAGAAGGGCTTTCAACGAAAGCCAGGATGCACGAAATACGATCCTAACCCATCACCCGTAACTGGAATTTCTCCTTTTAAAACTTCGAAAACCCCCTCTCACTGACGCGATAACTGGAAATTCTCCTGCTAATTCCGCCAAATTTGGCGCATGTATCCAACTAGTGTTGTTTTTAACGGGAGATATTCCAGCTATTCCTTCTGCAAGAGAGTTAGGTTGCGGAATAACGGGAGTTTTTCCATGTATCGCTTGGCGGGGGCGGAGTGACGGACGGCGATCGAAGGATTCCATGTATCGCCTAGCTGGGGCGGAGTGGCGGATGGGTAATCCGTTATGTCAGCAGACAGCCGGTGTAAATTCCATAAGGTGGTAATTAGACTGTTATTCCGAGAACGGGATAGCAGTCGTTATTTTTTTGTATGGAGGTTGGAAGGGCTTTCAACGAAAGCCAGGATGCTCAGGAAAGGAAGGAGCTCCTTACCCGTAACTGGAATTTCTCCTTTTAAAATAACGAAAAATCCCTCTCGCTGACGGGACAACAGGAATTTCTCCTGCTAATTCCGCCAAATTTGCTGCATTTATCCAACTGGTGTTGTTTTTAACGGGAGATATTCCAGCTATTCCTTCTGTAAGAGAGTTTGGTTGCGGAATAACGGGAGTTTTTCCATGTATCGCCTAGCTGGGGCGGAGTGGCGGATGGGTGAGCGATGGGTTTCATCTTTAGAAGTGGAGGACGCGATACAAGCCTCTATGTTAGTTGGATTGCTTTTTATTGATAAAAACATAATTATATTCGGTAATTATTTATTGATAAACGATAAATAATATGTTAAATTAAAAATCGAAAATAACGATGTGAGGTGGTTTTAATGAAACGGGGAACAACTCTCTTTCTGAAGGCAGCGCTGGTTCTGATTGGTCTGCCGGTAATTGCGCTATGCATATTTGTAGTGCCCAAGATCGGAGAATTTGCAGCAGAATTGTATCCGGACATGGCGTATTTGAAATATCTCTTTTACATGGATTTGTATGCAACGGCGATTCCTTTTTTCTATGCGCTTTATCAAGCCTTTCAACTTTTGAACTATATCGACAAGAACAAGGCTTTCTCGGAGCTATCCGTACAGGCTTTGAAGAGCATTAAACACTGTGCCGTCGCATTCGGCATGTTGTATGTGGTAGGGATGCCGCTCCTGTATCTCCTTGCGGAGAAGGATGATGCCCCAGGTATCATCTTGATCGGATTGGTCTTGATATTCGCGTCTATGGTGATTGCCGTTTTCGCCGCTGTTCTCCAGAAGCTTCTGCAAGAAGCTATCGATATTAAATCTGAAAATGATCTGACGGTCTGAGGTGAGTATAATGGCGATAATCATCAATGTTGACGTGATGTTGGCGAAGCGGAAAATGAGTGTAACGGAGCTATCGGAGCGGGTGGGAATTACGATGGCGAACCTGTCCGTATTGAAAAATGGAAAGGCCAAAGCCATTCGGTTTTCGACTTTAGAGGCGATTTGTAAGGCTTTGGATTGCCAGCCTGGAGATATTTTGGAGTACAAAATGGATGAGGATGAATAGGGGGATCGCATATGGAAATTAGCCATTTCATTACGAGCAATATGGCCAATCCTCATGAATTGGAGCGAATGTTCAGGAAAGATCCTGAAAGTTTCAAAAAGTCATTCTCCAGCGTCTGGGAACAAAATCCGGATTCGCAAGTTCTTGCCGTCTGGCATGAAAGACTGAATTTCAAGGAAACGAAGGCAGGGAAGACTTCTATCCTTCAAAAAGATTTCGTATCGATGGGCATATTGGCCGTTCTGGCCGGATTGGGCAGCAGGATTCTTTTTCAATTTGCCGAACAGCAAACGATTACGCCTGTGAACCTTGTTTTTGGGATACTTCCCTTTATTGCCGCCTTTTTTGTATACAATAACCGGGCCGGCAAGCATGTGCTGTACACTCTTGTCTCGCTGTTCCTGGTCTCCGCTTTCTATTTAAATATGCTGCCATTAGAGCAGAAAGATAGTATTATTCTGGTTTACCTGCACCTGCCCGTTTTCTTATGGGTATTATTAGGCCTTGCATTTACGGGGAATGATTATGGCAGAGGAAGCACGAGACTTGCCTATCTGAAATTTAACGGGGAATTCTGCATCCTCTACGCCTGCATGGCTATCAGCGGAGCGCTGCTGACGGGCTTAACCATGCAGTTGTTCAGATTTGTCGGAATGGATATATCCGAGTTCTATTTTCAAAATGTCGTTGTGTTTGGCGCTGCCGCTCTCGCTGTTGTGGCTGCCTATCTGGTATCGAGGAACCTCAAGCTTTATAAAAATATAGCGCCGTATATAGCCCGGATTTTTAGTCCTCTTGTTCTGGTGACCCTGTTGGTTTACCTAGGAACGGTGATCTGGGTTGGGAAAAATCCGTTCCTGGACCGTGATTTCCTTCTATCCTTCAACGGCATTCTGCTAAGCGTTTTGGCCGTCACCATTTTTTCCATTACGGAAAGCGGGACGGATGAGCGAAAAAGCATTTCGGATTACATTAACTTGGCCTTGATTATTCTTGCCCTAGTCATCGACAGCGTGGCTCTGTCAGCTATCGTGTTCAGGCTTTCGTCGTATGGGATAACGCCCAACCGGCTTGCAGTGTTAGGTATCAACATCTTCATCTGGGCGAATTTAATTTGGATTATGCTCGCCTATTCGCAGTATCTGCGGAATAGAACCGGACTTTCATCGGTTCAGGATGCCGTTACGAAATATTTGCCGATTTACGGACTATGGGCGGCGATTGTTACATTTATTTTTCCGTTAATATTTGATTAGCCAAAATGTCATTTCAGAACAGAGGCAGCCGATCTATGGATCGGCTGCCTTTTCTATTGAAGAAACTTGAGGGAATATGCCCTTTGTATCTTATCTTTTCACACACATATACGAAATTCTGCCCATGATATCGAATTAACCGCATTATGCAGACAAGCTTCATCTGATATACTGACGGAGCACGAGAATGAAAGGGGTTTCATAGGTGTATAAGCGATAAGAAGTTAAACAAAGAAGGAGGCAGTATGCTCATGTCAAAGCACAAAAAGTGGTTTCATGCAGTTGTAGCGTGTATGATGCTTGCAGGTTTTTTTCTTTCGCCGCTCTCGTTTAAGTTAACCGCGTCGGCAGAACCGGCCATCCAACTTGCGGCGGCGCCTGCAGCGATTTATCCGTATCAACAGCCTTCGAAATATGCGGCTTCGGCCAACTATAAGTTAAAGGCTAACGGAGTCGAGATCCCGGTTGTTAAGGCGTATAACGATTATGATTATGCGAATTTTTCGGCATCCGGGGGACCGATTACGTATGAATTGACGATTCTGAATACGGCCAAGGTTACGGAATATGCAATCACGCCTAAGAAGTTAGGGATCAAGGCCGATAAGGTCGAAGGGACAACGTTAACCTTCACGACTTCGAAGGATGAATATTTAATCGTCATGATGAATGGGCGGACAACCAAGATTGTCATTGCGGCAGATCCGGTAGAGACGGATGTTCCTGCCTCTTCGGGAGATGGCATTTATAATGTGACGCAAGCTCCTTACCGGGTAACAACGACAGGCGATAAAACGGGGGTAGCCGAGCGAACGGCAGCCATTCAGCAAGCAATCGACGATGCTAGCAGCTATGGGACAGCTCGTGGAAATGGCGTTCAAGGGATTGTCTACATTCCGGCGGGTGAGTACTATATCGGTAACTTGGTGCTCAAAAGCAATACAGCGCTTTATATGCAGCCGGGGGCAGCTTTCATCGGAACAGGGAAGACGGCTGACTATACGGAACATTGGTTCAAAGATTCGATGGGACGACCGGCGACTTGGTGGCTTTCTACGGCATTTGATTCCAACAATATTAAAATTTATGGCCGCGGTACGCTAGATGGGAACGGAGCCGCACTAGCAGCAGATAAAAGCACCAACAATAAAGGGATGATAAACAATCTGGTAGTGCCAATTGCTACTGCCAATTTCAAGATGGATGGCGTTCTCATTCGCGAATCTGCTGCGTGGGCTGTTATGCCCGTACGCTCGAACGATTTGGAATTCACCAATTTAAAAATGTTTAACAGCCTTGGTATGGGCGAAAATGACGGAATCGATATCGTTGAATCGCAAAACGCCGTCGTCAGGAACGCCATTGGCATTTCACTCGATGATCCGTTTTCGACAAAATCATGGAAAGAAGATACCGATATTGCGTCAGGAAAAGTACCTTGGCCTGGTAAACCGGAGCCCGTCAACCATATTTTATTCGAGGACGCTATTGCTTGGACGGCGTGTTATGGCTTTAAAATAGGCCAAGGGGTTATGCAGGATCAAGAAGACATTACCTTTCGAAACGGAGTTGTGTATAAGGCTGCCGTTGGTTTCGCCATCCACCACAAATATGGAACAGGCGCAGTCCGAAATGTCACCTTTGAGGATATGGATGTCGAGGATATTAGCGGTAAAAATGAGGATAACAGCGCTTGGATGACATTGTTTACTGTGAATGGCGGAGACATTGGTGTCGGGCCTATTGATGGGGTAACGGTAAGAAACATAACCGTTCGCGATGCCGGTGAAAGCTTTGCGAAAATCAAAGGGCAGGAAGGGGCGCCGATTACAGGGCTTACATTTGAGAATGTGTATATGCCTGGGAGCACAACGCCGGCAAAAACGCTGCATGAAATGAATTTCCTGGATAGAGAGTATCAAAGCGGTGTCACCATTAAACCCGTGCAGGAAACCGAGCCTAGACCACGAACAAATTACGCATTAAATCAGCCGGCGGTCGCATCATCTAATGACACATCGGTAGATACGGCGCCACTGGCTTTCGACGGGAATTTAACGACGCGTTTCGGATCCAAGCGTGGAGTTGATCCGGGTTGGGTATACGTTGATTTGGGGGAAAGCAAACGAATCAATGAAGTTCAGCTCTATTGGGAGGCAGCTTACGGAACAAGCTATCAAATCCAAGTATCCGATGATGCTCAGAATTGGAGAGACGTCTACAGCACAACAAGTGGAAAAGGCGGCCTGGAGAAAATAACATTTAATGAAGCGAATGCCCGTTACGTGCGAATGTACGGTACGAAAAGAGCGACACAGTATGGATACTCGCTATGGGAATTCCAGGTTTACGGGCCAGAGGTACTAGCAGACAGTATTTCGCTTAATAAGACATCAAGTAAGATGTTAGTTGGCATGTCTGAGCAGTTGACGGCTGCGATACTTCCCGAAGATACAACAAACCAAAAGATCATCTGGAGCACAAGTAATGCCAAGGTTGCAACTGTGAACAGCCAAGGTCTCGTCACCGCGATCGGTGAGGGTACGGCTAAGATTACTGCTGTGACATGGAATGGCGAATTAAAGGCGACTGCGGCGGTTACGGTAACGAAAATAGGTACTCCGCAATTGCAGTCTGTCATTGCCGGAGATGGGCATGCCATTATGAACTGGACGACGGTAGAAGGAGCGACGGGATATAAATTATACGCAAGCCCGATCCGCGGCTCGTATGGAGCGGAAGCAGCATCCGTCAGCGATGCCGTTTACAGCTATAAGGTTGAAGAGTTGACGAATGGCACAGCGTACTATTTTGTGGTTAAAGCCGTCTATCCGGCAGGGGAGAGCAGTGCTTCCAATGAAATAGGCGCAACTCCGCAGATTCCATTGCCTGGTGCTCCTACGCTTGCTTCAATTATTCCCGGCGATGGGCAAGCGCAGTTAAATTGGCTGCCTGTCGATGACGCAACAGGATACGTCATTTATCAAAGCACGGCATCCGGTACCTACCAGACAGAGACAGCAACCGTAAGCAGCTCCGTCTATCGTTATGATGTTAGGAATTTGACGAATGGAACAACCTATTATTTTATGGTGAAAGCAATGAATGGGAGCGGAGAGAGTCCTGCCTCGAATGAAATCAGCATCACGCCGGCTGCTCCGATGAAGGCTCCGGGTGCACCGACAGCGGTTAACGCGGTAGCTCAGGATGGCCGAGCCATCATCACCTTCACTGCACCTTCGGACCATGGAGGCAGTCCAATTACGCGGTATGAGGTTACATCCTCACCAGGAGGGTTTACCGAAATCGGCGCAGCGAGTCCTATTACCATTCCAGGTCTGATCAATGGTACATCCTACACGTTTACCGTCAAAGCTTTCAATGAAGTGGGCGCCAGTCCGGACAGCCAAATTTCGAATGCAGTGATCCCCTCAGCGCCTGATGTAAAGGACAGTAAGGATAATGACTCGCCTATTGCTCCTGTAAACCCAAGGAATCCTGCTCCTGTTCCTGTTCCTCAGAAGGATACAGAGCTTGGTCAAGAAATAGCAGCCAATCTGAATGGTCAAACGATTACAACTTATGTCGTTGATGCTAAGCAATTGGACGAAAGGCTGGCAGCTGAGGGAGAGCGGGCACGGATAACGATTCCGGTGAGTGCGAAGTCTGATGTAATTGTCGGCGAGCTGGATGGCCAGATGGTCAAAAATATGGAGAATCAGCATGCCGTCATGGAACTGAAAACGGAAAAGGCTGCCTATACCTTGCCCGCGCTTCAGTTCAATATCGATGCGTTATCCAAAGAGATGGGCGAGAGCGTAGCTCTACAAGACATCAAAATACGTATCGAGATTGCCACACCGACAACGGATACAATGAAATTCGTGGAGGACACTGCTGCGAATGGGGGGTTCAAACTTGTTGCCCCGCCGGTCCAATTTCGTGTGAAGGCTCTGTATGGCGATAAAACAGTTGAGATTACTCAATTTAATGCCTATGTGGAGAGAATGATTGCCATCCCGGATGGGATTGCTCCAGACCGGATTCTCACCGGAGTTGTTATTGACCCGGACGGGAACGTACGGCATGTACCGACTAAGATTGTTTTGGCGGATGGCAAGTATTATGCCCTGATAAATAGCTTGACGAATAGTACCTATACCGTCATTTGGCATCCTGTTCATTATACGGATATAGACGATCATTGGGCGAAGGATGCTGTAGCCAGTATGGGGTCGCGGATGATCGTCACTGGTTTCGAGGATCAACAGTTTCACCCTGATCAGGAAATGACACGCGGGGAGTTTGCAGCTATCTTAGTTCGGGCTTTGGGCATCCAATTACCAAACTATGCGGGTTCTTTCTCCGATGTCGGACCATCGGATTGGTACAGCAGATACATTCAAGCTGCATACGCTTATGATTTGATCGATGGATATGAAGATGGTTCGTTCCGTCCGCGTGATACCATCACACGCGAACAAGCTATGGCTGTCATAGCCAAAGCTATGAAGATTACGGGAATCGGTGCGAAGCCTCTGAACGAGAATCAAACGGAAATTCTCCTGCAACCATATATGGATATGAAGGAGATTTCGGAATGGGCAGTGAACGGAGTGGCCGACTGCCTGCAAAAGGAAATCGTAGTGGGCAAGAGTCAGCACTCGATCGATCCCAAAGCATTTATCACAAGAGCTGAGGTTGTGGTCAGTATCCAGAGGCTTCTGCAAAAGTCAGAGTTGATTTCATAATTTAAGGTTGGCAATTAAAGGTGGTGATACATATTTTTGTTTAGCATGTTTCATAATAAGAAACATGAATTTAAGTTTGAAATGCATAGGGTGAATAGAGAATGCCAAACGAAATAGAAGAAATGAACATCCAAGAACACCGGATGGAGCTGGACTGGTGGCTGCAACATGACATCTTCTCGTTTCAGTGGTGGATTATCGTCATTGTCAATGTGCTGTTTGTCGCGCTGCTGCTCATCTTTATGGATCGAAAAAGAACACTCCTCACAGCATTGGCATTCATGACCAGCTTTGTAATTATCGGAATGATCGACCAAATCGGCAAGTTTTTCGACTTGTGGAGATATCCGCATCAGCTAGTACCATTTACCGAGAACTTAAACACTGTTGATTTTTTCGTGGTACCTTGTGTCATGGCGTATATTTATCAGAAGTTTGGGGCTTGGAAGTCCTTTCTGATCGCTGCTCTCGTGGCTTCGCTCGTCATTTCGTACGTCGGCGAACCGATCTTTGTCGCTCTTGACATGTATGAGCTGGTGAATTGGTCCTATTGGAAGTCGTTCTTCGTATTGGTGCTTATTGCGATTCTTGCTAAAGGATTCGTTGATCTGTTACAAGGTAACAGGCTGCAGTTCAATGTCGACCGGGAATTGGTCATCGATTTTCAACATAGAAAGAAGAAAATTAGATAAATGGATGCAGGGCTGCCGGCGGGCAGCTCTGTTTTTATTGTAAAGCAAGATATAGACTGCTATGTAGAAAGTTTAATTATAGTGATTAACTCACTTGTGGCCCATGAAAACAAAGACTATGTTAAATCTATAACTCAAGTAGTTGAGAAAAATGAGTTGGAGGTGATCGGTCGGTGAAGATTATTGTAACAGGAGCAACAGGTCAATTAGGAAGCAGCGTTATCCAACATCTGCTTACCAAGGTGCCGGCAAGTCAAATTATTGCGGTTGCACGAAGTCTTGATAAAGCCGCAGCCCTTGCTGGACTAGGAATTGAAATTCGTCAGGCAGATTATAATATCCCTGACTCTCTTCACGATGCGTTAAGAGAAGGAACCAAACTGCTTTTTATCTCAAGTTCGGAGAAGGATGACCCGCTGCGCGTCGTTCAACACGCCAACGTTGTCAAAGCAGCCCGAGATCTTAATTTAAGGCATATTATCTATACAAGCTTCGCTTTCGCCGAGGATAATCCATATGCTTACGTTCATCTGGCTACGGAGTATGCGATTCGCACTACGAAAATTCCGTACACGTTTTTGCGTAATGGAGGTTATATGGAATTTTTCGTCAACCCGTTACTAAAGACTTACATGAAGAACGGATCAATCCTTACAAATGCTAGTAACGGGAAAGTGAATTCGGTTAGTCGCAGCGATTTGGCTCTGGCCGCGGCACATGTGTTGACCGAGGAAGGACATGAAAATAAGGAATACACGCTCGTTTCCAACGACCCGTGGAATTTTGATGATTTGGCTAACATCCTTTCGGAAGTCACTGGTAAAAGAGTTATCCATCAGTCGGTTTCTTATGAAGAAGTGAGAAGCAAGCTTGTTCATACCGGTATGCCGGAAGCTTTTGCTGAAGCATCGGCCTTTATTTACAAGACCGTTGCAGATGGGAAGATGGAGAGAACAAGTGATGATTTGCAAAAGCTGATTGGATTTCACACACCACTGAAAGAACTTGTCCTTAAAGCTTTGCAATAAAAAATAGGGTGTGGTCATATAAGCTTCATATTTCTTGTAGGAGGAAACAACAATGGAAGTTTTCGCAGAATACTTGGCGCGTATCGATAATCCGCAGCATCGGACCAGAACGGAAGAGATTTTGACATGGGTATCTGAGAAATTTCCAACGTTAATGCCCAAAATTGCCTGGAATCAGCCGATGTTTACCGACCACGGCACATTCATTATCGGCTTTAGCGTAGCCAAACAACATGTGGCTGTCGCGCCGGAGAAGGCGGGCATGATTCATTGTTCGGCCGACATCGTACAAGCAGGCTATACGTACACCAAGGAGTTGGTGCGTATCCGGTGGGATCAACCGGTTGATTTCTCATTGCTTGAGAAAATGATCCGGTTTAATATTGCGGATAAAGCCGACTGTTCCACCTTTTGGCGGAAATAAACGGTATGCATAAAGCGAGCGGATAACCCTGATGCTGCAGCATGGGGTTATCCTTTTTTATGTACGCTGACTAACCTGCCAATATCTAAATTTCAATTTCTCATCTCTCCTTAATGGGTAATACTGGAATCATTAACCATTTTTATCCACATACTTGGACGCATGAAAAAGGAAAAAGTTTCTAAATATCATGATTTGTATTCATTAATTCCCAAAAGTAATTCCTGACGGACGATGGCTTAAGCCATAAAGCGCGAAGCGGAGCCGAATTACTATGTTAGCATCGAAATGAATCTAACTTGGGAGTGTAGGCTATGGAAGGTGAAATTAATTTGGCTTTGGAAAAAATCGAGCAGCTGAATACGAGAAGCCAAAGAGCGATGATGGAGTTAATACGCAAAAGTTTGAAAATGAACGATGACGAGTTTAATAAAGAGCTGTTGTTAGCCTATGCACATCAGAACCCGGTACATATTCTGGAGATTGCCATCGCCCTGAAATATGAAGAGATTATTAAAGCTTTGCCGGAGCAGTACGGTTAGAAGGGCATCCGGATGTCTTATTCCTCATAGGCTTAACAGTTCGCAACCGTCAGGGGCATCCTGACGGTTTTTGGCATGGAATTGCTTCATCTGCAGCCATGTTATCGGGCTCATATATTTTCTCATGGTGTTCCATGCATGTCATTAGGTTGAGAGGAGCTTTCTTGTAATCCTAAACGAGTAGGAGGCAAAAAAGGTTGCAGGGGAGGGAAGCGGAAGCTAATTTTTTTTCTTTTCAAATTTTCATAGGAATTTTATGGTTCTTAAGAATGATTTTCAATATGGTCTATCTAATCCCTTGTACAATTTTTTGGTGCATTTGGCTAGGACTAAGTAATCAAAAGACATAGACCGTAATTCCTGTCATTCGATATTTTACCTAATTAAGAGACACAAAACTACAAATGAAACGAACTGTATAGTCATATAGTGCACTTTTGACTGTAAGAATTTAACTGCTATGATTATGGTAAACTTGGGTATTGTTGAAGAGACCACATACAAATTTCGGTTAAAGGATGAATGCACAGATGGTAAAGATGTTCTCAGGTGAGAGTCGTGTCTTTTACCTGTACAGGTTTATTTCGCTTGCTGCAACTTCGTTCGTGTACGCCATCGAAGATCGCGGCCCACCGTTAGGTACCAAGTTCGGCATCATTCTGATGCTTTTCATCTTTGCTGTATGGGTGACGAACAGGTATATCCAGAGCGGCAAAGCCTCTCGCACAATTCAAATAACCGTAGGCTTGGAAATGGCAGGGATGATCGTCCTCCATCTTCTAAGCGGCGGTATGGACAGCCCGTTCCTGTGGTGCGTATTCAACCCAGTCTGGATGGCTGCCAGCCATATATCCTCTGCCATCTGCTGGTTGATGATGCTGAGCTACTTCGCATTCATGACCGCATATTCCTACTTTGTCACCAATGACCAAATGCATGCCTTAGACACGATGTTACTGAACGATCATCGGATGTATCTTGCACTATTGTTAATGACGCTTATCGTTCAGCTAGTCGCCAATGTCATCAACAGGTTGGAGGCGGCGAACACGCGGACGACAGAAACCATGGAACATATGAAATCGCTGTTTCAGATCGTGGAAGCGGCAACGCATAGCGATTCCGAGTATTTGAAGATTGTGTTTGCCGAATTCGCGTTGAAATTGACCAAGGTTAAAATGTCCTTCTTTTGGGATGCCGGCGGGAGCCAGCGGCACAACCGCCTAATCACGCAAGGTGTCACGCCCATAGTTACCGGTTCTTCTCTATCTGAGGTACTTGACTTGCACGAGATCAAGCTCAGACAGCTCGATGGCTGTTCAGGGATAAGTCTGGCGGAATATGGTGATTTCCTTGTCATTCCCGTTAAGTCGCCTACCCGGTTATGGGGAGTGATGGGGGTTACCATGGAGCAGTCCGGCTGGGGCAAGGACAAGGATGGGCATGGCGAACAGCTGAGCTTTCTATCTGAGCTATGTTCCGTCATTTTGGAGCGGCACGAGCTGGAGCGGATGGAACATCAAATGATGATTACCGAGGAACAGAATCGAATTGCCGATGAGATGCATGACAATGTTTCGCCGTACATGTTCGGAATCGTCTATGCCGTGCATTCGCTGAGCCGCAAATGGAAAGACATTACCAAGGACCAGATCAAGGAACAGCTGCAAATTATCCAAGAGTCTTCCGTAGCGGCCTCTCAGGAGCTTCGCTCCACGATTTATAGTCTGAGTACCCGGAAAAATGGGTCCGATGACTGGATGGCAACGGTCCGCTCTCACCTGGACAGCATGTCCAAACTGCACGCCGTAGAAGTGAAACTGCAAGTGACAGGAGACGCTCAATGTCTGCGCGTCCAATATCAGAAGGCGTTGTACCGAATCATTTCGGAATCCGCCGGCAATGCCATTCGACATGGACGAAGCACACTCATCCAGGTAGATCTCAGCATTAAGCCGGAGGAGGCGGAGCTTGCCATATCGGATAACGGAGTTGGCTTCAATGTGAGAGAACGGCTGTCAGAGCACAGTGCAGTCGGACTAGGTATCCATAACATGCAGCTGCAAGTTCAATCATTAGGCGGAAAGATCCGTATTCAGAGTACGGAAGGAAAAGGCACGCATATTCAATTGTCCCTCCCATTTCAACCACAGGAAGATAAGGCATACAGCGAGCTTGAGATGATGGGCTAACAAGATCAAGCAGGCTATTCCCATTCTAACGAAAGCAGGTGGAACCTTTGAAAGTTGTTATCGTAGATGATCATCCGTTGGTACGTAAAGGATTGTCAGCTGTGCTAAGGCTTGAAGCAAACATCGAAATTTCTGGTGAATCGGAAACGGTGGAGCACGCATTGGAGTTAATCGAGCAAACGAAACCGGATTTGGCTATAGTGGATCTGAAGCTGGGCAATCGCTCCGGTCTTGAAGTGGTTGAGAATATTAAAGATAAAGCATGCCGAAGCATCATTCTGACTTCATCGACGTCGGAGCAGGATGTGCGAAGAGCGGAAGCAGTAGGTGCGGACGGATATGTGCTCAAAGAAGCGCTGCCGGAAGAACTGCTCTTGGCTATTAAGTTGATTTTCAAAGGGAAGAAGTATTACGATCCGGGTCTCATGGAGATGTTGTTCAAGAAAGAGGAGGAAGACAACTTGAGCAAGCTAACACCGAAGGAGCGGGAAGTGTTAATCGGGCTCGGAGAGGGATTGTCCAATCAAGGCATGGCCAAGAAGCTAATGGTTACGGAATTTACGGTCAAGAAGCACGTCAGTCAAATTCTGAACAAGCTGAGCGTCAACGATCGTACACAAGCGGCTTTATTAGCGCAATCCAAAGGGTTGGTCAGCGGCTTTCAGTAAGCCGTTCCGACCCCCTCTGGTACCAAAGTATACCATCGCTTTATTACATATAGCCGCAGGTAGATACACCAAATATACCCCAAAAATTATAATATCGGGTAATATCATAATTCTGGGAATTCATTTAGTATTTGACTATAACCAAATAAAAGACAAAAAGCGGCATTCTTCATTCCTTTTCTGATGGTAGAGTGCTCAATTGGCTTGTATGCCAGGCTAACGCCATCGAATTGAGATTGCAGAATGCTCTGATTAAAGGAGTGATTGAATGTCGTTTCGATAGGTGGGGAGGAAACAAATAAAACGCTTTCATTACAAACATCTTAACTGAAAATTGTGACAAAAGCAAGACAATTTCTTGAGTGCGAACTATTATTTTCGGGAGGGTGCCATGGAGAAATCTATCCTAGATTACTTTGTGCTCATTCGCAAAAAAATGTGGATGATTGCGCTGTTCGTTCTTCTCTCGTGTCTGACCACCTTCTACGTCAGCAAAACTTTTGTTGAGCCTGTTTACAAGGCGAACACACAAGTATTGGTAAGCAGCACGTTTAAGAGTGAAGAAACGATTGATTTGAATGATGTGTCAATGAACGTGAATTTAGTTGAAAGCTATAAAGAAATTATCAAGTCGGATCAGATCGTTCGGAAGCTTCTGCAGAGTCATCCGGAATTCGGCATGACGCAGAAGGAGCTGCTGAAGAATCTGAAGGTGACCTCTACGGATAAAACGCAAATTATCAAAATCGAGCTCGAAGATCACAGCTACGAGAAAGCGGTGGCGGTGACCAAAGCTCTCGCCGACACATTTATCAGCGAAGTGCCGGCGTTGATGAATATGAACAATGTGAAAATACTTTCCAGTTCGGATACGGCTGTTAAGCCTTTGCCGGCGAATTCGAGCATCGTAATCAATTTGGCGCTCAGTTTTATTATCTCGGCGATGGCAGCCATTGGCGTATTCTTCTTTTTCGAAAATATCAACGATACGATCCGTTCTGAGAAAGAGGCCGAGCTTGTTGTGGGGCTGCCGGTTCTTGCTTCGATCGGGACGATCAAAAAGGGCGGCGTAACCAGAGCTTCGAGGGCGCGTGGCAGAGAGGTAGGGGAACAAACCTATGTTACAGCTAAGTAATATGCTTGCGGCTGAATTGAATCCTCTGTCGCCGGTATCCGAGTCTTATCGCTCCTTGAGGACGGCGGTGCGCTTCAAGAAGGTAGTGCCGGCCGATCAAGGGATGGGCATGGTGCTGATGGTGGCATCTCCCAAGGGGCAAGAAGGCAAGACGACGACGCTTGCCAATCTGGCGGTGACTTATGCGCAGGAAGGCAAGTCGGTTGTGATCTTGGACTGTAATTTGCGCCAGCCGGCGCTGCATAGTTTATTCGGCATGAATAATACCAAAGGTCTGCTCCATTTCCTTCAAAAGGGGCTTGACTTGGACGATGTCATCACACCGACGGGGATCATCGGACTCGATCTTATCGTGGCTGGCGGCCAACCGGTAAACCCATCGGAATTAGCGGGCTCCGCCCAGATGACGGACCTGATGAACCAACTGAAGCGGCGGTATGAAGTCATTCTCATCGACTCGCCGGCAACGCTTGATTACACAGACGCCAGCTTGCTTGCCGAGTACAGCGACGGCGTACTGCTGGTGGCCAAGAATGGTAAAACAAAGCGGGAATGGGCGAAACAAGCGAGAATCCAGCTCGAGCAGTCCGGAGCCCGGATGCTGGGCATGGTTTTCCAACAATAATTGAATACGTACTTCCAGGAGGATGAGAAGGATGAAAATGGTGAAGAAAGCAATTATTCCGGCTGCGGGCTTAGGAACGAGATTTCTTCCTGCAACGAAAGCGATGCCTAAAGAGATGCTCCCCATCATCAACAAGCCGACTATTCAATACATCGTGGAAGAAGCCATAGAGTCCGGCATCGAAGATATTATTATTGTGACTGGTAAAGGGAAGAGAGCGATCGAGGATCACTTCGACAATGCTTTCGAGCTTGAGAGCAAGCTGCTGGAAACCGGGAAGCTGGAGCTCTTGAAGGAAGTGCAGCGGTCGGCCAAAGTAGAAATCCATTATATTCGTCAGAAAGAACCCAAAGGATTGGGGCATGCCGTCTGGTGCGCAAGAAGGTTCATCGGGAATGAACCGTTCGCCGTGCTGCTCGGTGACGATATTGTCGCAGGGAAGGTTCCTTGCTTGAAACAGCTGATTCAACAGTTTGAATTATCAGAAAATTCAGTTATCGGTGTGCAGAAAGTGCTGCCGGAGCTTACGAATCGTTACGGTATCATTGACCCGGGCGAACAGAATAACCGCCTATACCAAGTGAAGGACTTTGTCGAGAAGCCGGCATTAGGTACGGCCCCATCCAATCTTGCCATTATGGGGAGATATGTGTTCACGCCCAAAATCTTTGAATTTCTGGAGCTCCAGGAGAAAGGCGCCGGCGGCGAGATTCAACTGACGGATGCGATTCAGAAGCTTAACCAAATTGAGCGTGTCCTTGCCTACCAATTTGATGGCGTTCGCTACGATGTCGGTGAGCGGCTCGGTTATATTCTTACAACGATGGCTTTCGCATTAGAGAGTAAAGATCTTCGGCTGGATGTGTTGGAAGCCATGGCTTCGCTGCTGATTAAGGAGCAATATGCACCTGTATTGAAGCACTTGGGAGGTGAAGATTATGAGCTTGCGCGAACTGCCGGAGGAATATGAGTACGTAGGAACAAGATCTGGCTACTATTCTTCCGCCGCCACGAGATTACAGGAACGGAAGCGGATAACCGCCTATTCCTTCATGAAGCGCGTGATGGATATTGTCCTCTCTCTGGCAGGTCTAATCTGCTTGATGCCGTTATTTGCGGTAGTGGCCATTATGATCAAGTTGGAAGATCCCAAAGGCTCCGTCTTCTTCAAACAAAATCGGGTCGGCAAGCATGAAACCTTGTTTCCCATGTATAAATTTCGCTCGATGGTAGCTAACGCGGAAGAGTTGAAGCAGCAATTAATGAGCCAGAATGAAGTCGAAGGCGCCATGTTCAAAATGAAAAACGATCCTCGCGTAACACGGATCGGCAGAGTGCTGCGCAAAACGAGCATCGACGAGCTGCCGCAATTGTGGAATGTGCTTCTCGGCGATATGAGCTTGGTCGGACCTAGACCGGCTTTGCCAAGCGAAGTTAGCGAGTACACATCGTATGACAAGAAGCGTTTGGCGGTAACGCCAGGCTGCACGGGATTATGGCAAGTGAGCGGACGAAGCAATCTCAGCTTCGAGCAAATGGTCGAGCTGGATTTGACTTATATCCGCGAGCGGAGCATTCTTTTTGATTTGAAAATCATGACGAAGACCGTTACGGTCCTTCTCGGCTCCAAAGACGCCTTTTAGACAAATAGGAAAGGAGTACCGCTATGGTGCATATTCAGCCGGAACCAAGGGTATCGATTGTCATCTGTACCTATAATCGCGCGGATTTGCTTCGGATCACGTTGGATGCGCTGCCTGCCTTGGCTGCAAGAGATTTGGCCGAGATTTTGATTGTGGATAACAATTCCACCGATCATACGAGCGATATCTCCATGTCGTTCGTGGAGCGGCATGCCGGTGTTATGCGCGTTCGGTATATTTTCGAACCGGCCCAAGGCTTATCGGCTGCGCGCAATAGGGGGATTCGAGAGGCTAAAGGCGATATTGTCGCCTATCTCGATGACGATGCGGTTCCTTGTCTGGAGTGGATTCGCACGATTGTGGACACCTTCGATCAAAGGCAGGATGTTCATGCCATCGGCGGCATCATTCGTCCGAGGTTCGAAGGCGGGAGGCCGCCGTGGTTGATTCAAGCGTTAGAACTTCCCTATACGATTGTAGATCGGGGAGAAGCCGTACATGAATTTCCGGTAAACAAACATCCTTTCGGTGCGAACATGGCCGTACGCAAGTCGTTTCATGAGGCCTATGTATTTCCGACAGATCTAGGAAGGAAGGGAACGCTGCTGTTGTCCGGTGAGGAGTCATGGCTTTTCGAGCAGATGAAGAAGGAAAAGAAGACGATTCTGTATCAGCCCGCCATGGTTGTCGATCACTTCATTCCCGCTAGCCGGTTAACGAAGGAATGGATCCTGCAGCGTTACTATTATCAAGGCGTGACGAACGGTTCCATGCGTCAAGGTTGGTTGGGGCAGCTCAGCTTGCTCGGGAACGTTGCTTGCCGGATGCTCTATATCGCTGCAAGTGCTTTATTAGCACATACGGAAGGAAGTAAATTACTGCTTGCATGCCGCATGCAAAGTATTAAGGGGACACTAGCCACGATGCGTCATCGTGTGAAAGTGCGATTGACAGGGTGAAAATCATGATGCCGGATCGTTCCCTGCAGCTTCGGAAACCGTGGTATTACGCTGCGGTCTACGTGCTGCTTGCAGTGATGATGGGCATTGCAGCTGCCTATCAGCCTGTCATCAGCTTCTTGGGAGTAGGCTTGCTTGTGTTATGTTTGTATGCCGTCTACCAACCGGAGAAGATGAGTTATCTTGTCCTGCTCTCAACCGCCATATCTGTGAATTACATTGTGGAAGCGAATGTCCCCGGGTTGGAGATCCTTTCGCTCTACAAGCTTGGGATTCTCATACTGCTGGTTCCCGGCCTATTGCAGAACGGGCTTCGATGGAAGTTCGCCTCTCCGATTGTGGCGATTGCCTGCATGCTGTTCCTAACGCTCTTTTTCTCGGAATGGCATCCACGGCTGACACTTTCGATCACGTTGAAAGCATTCATCGGACTTACGCTTCCCTTCTTTTTTCTCATGATCAAATGGAAAGAAGCAACGGCGCAAAAGCACATCCGAATCATCTGCCTGCTTCCGATTGTCAGTGTGGCGACCGGGGCTATTCTTCAGTTGGCCCATCTGTATCCGTTTCTCAATGTGGAGTTCACGGGAGCGATTCGGGTGCAAGGGGCGAATATTGCCCCCCATTTGGCGATGCTGGCTTTTCTAGGCATTACCATTGCTTTAATGGAAACCAAGCGTAATCCGCTGACCGCCAAATTTTATTACGGTACGCTTGCGGCGAACTTCGCCATTCTCATCGCGACGGGCACCAGAGGACCTATACTCGCCATGCTGGCCATGGCCGCCTACTATTTCTTCGATATGGTCCGGGACTATATCAAGGGCAAGCTTATCTTATTGATTCCGCTGCTCTGTTCCTTGGTACTGATTGGCGGGGCCGTCTATGTGCAGTGGGATAATATGACCAAACGTTCATTCGAACGCCAAACGGGCACAGGCATCGACCTATCGGGAAGGACGGAAGCATGGAGTTATTTCTTAAAAGGAGTGCAAGATTACCCGCTCACGGGCAGAGGGCTCGGTGCGGTTACTGTAGCGAATGACGGGAGCTTGTATGCCGGCTTCGTGGTCCCGCATAACGAATACATACGCTTCTATTATGATTCCGGATATATCGGTTGTATCCTGTTGTTCCTGTCTTTGCTCGTTTTATTTCGAATGATTCACCGCATTATACCGCAGAGAATCAAGGTTTATTACGGAGCCTTCATCCTGGCGTTCTTCCTGTACTCCTTGTCGGATAACACGTTGTCCACCGTTCAATTCATCATTCCGTTCTGCTGGTATTTGAATTGTTTATATATTCTGTCGACGACAAATTCGAAAAAAGAAGAAGTGATCTGATGAGTAGAGTGACTATGTTCGATGTTCATTTTGACAATTATGATTTTCTGGACTTATTAGCCTACATGGATGAGGTCATTCGCCAGAATCAACATTCTTACATTTTAACCTGCAATGTCGATCATTTAGTGAAGCTCAGAAAAGATGCCGAGTTTCAGAAAGTATATTCGGATGCGGGGGCGATTGTGGCGGATGGCATGCCCATTATTTGGGCTTCGAGGATGCTGCGTAAACCGCTGAAACAGAAGGTATCCGGCTCCGATTTGTTCGCCAAATTAGGCAAAGCTTTCGCCGATCGGCAATATAGGCTTTTCTTCTTAGGCTCAGCCGTCGGCATCCCGGAGCAGGCTGTCAAAAATCTGAAGCTCGTATTTCCCAATCTGAATATCGTCGGCTGCTATTCTCCTTCCTATGGCTTCGAGAACAAAAAAGAGGAGAATGAACACATTGTGCAAATGCTGATCGATACGCAGCCGGATATCGTGTTCGTCGGCGTAGGTGCGCCAAAGCAAGAAAAGTGGATCTATCAAAACTATTTGCAGTATAAAGTGCCGATATCGATCGGCGTCGGCGCCACGTTCGATTTCATCTCGGGTACGGTCAAGCGGGCTCCGCATATCATGCAGAAGACAGGCTTCGAATGGTTTTGGCGGCTGGCGCAAGAACCTAGAAGGCTCTGGAAGCGTTACTTGGTTCAAGATGCGATGTTTGCGGTCCTGCTATGGCAAGAGATTGTCAAGCAGTTCAAGCTGAAACGGGAGGGGACGGGAATCAATAGTGGATGATTTCGGCAAAATAAATAGGCTTCCCTGGATCCTGTCAGGAAGCAATCGGATGACGATGCTGTTCGCCGGGATGGCGTTGGTCGTCTCCGTCGTCATCGGTTATGCGGCGGCAAACCTGAATCCTGATCTCAGCATGCAAATTGCAATCCTGTCTGCGCTGCTATTTCCTGCATTCGTACTGGCTTTAATGGATTCACGGCGCTTAATTCCGTATATGCTGCTGGTTTGGGTTATTTGTCCGGAGATCCGAAGAATTCAGGATTGGGCGGAAGGCACGTATCATTCTGTCTCGCTGTTGAGCATAGCACCTCTGTTAACCAGCGCTGTGCTTATCATTCCGATTCTGTCCAAGTTTCACCAGATGGAATCCAAAATGTATAAGCTGCTGATTTATTTGGCGGTCGTGCTGCTGTATGGAAGTTTAATCGGCATCACCAAGAACGGGAGCGGAACCTTCTATGATTTGGCGAACTATGTGATTCCATTGCTGTTAATCCCGTATGCCGCCTTATCCAATTTCGATAACAAATCGCTGGACCGACTTGTTGTAACCTTCTCTAACACAGCCATTTTAGTTGCTGTGTACGGCATTATTCAGTACATCGTCGTCCCCCCTTGGGACTCGTTCTGGATGAATCACGTGGAAATGACTTCGATCGGGCGTCCCTTTCCCTTAGAAATCAGGGTGTTCTCAACGCTGAATTCCCCTGGACCTGCGGGAATGTATATGGGTACGGCGCTGGCGCCAATGATTCTGGAGAAAAAGTGGCGGGGACCGCTCGGCTGGATTGGCGTCATCTTGGTTACGGTCGGGCTGCTGATCACGTTAGTCCGATCAGCTTGGGTCATGCTTTTCATCGATATTGCGATTTATACGGCCGTGTCGGCAGGCAAACAGAAGTGGAAGCTGATCGCTCAATTAACGGCCGTTATTGCTGCCATGTATATCATTATTCCTAAGCTGCCTGGGGCTGAGGGGCTCATAGCCCGGTTGGATACGATGACCGCGATCCAGGAAGACCACTCGTATAATGAAAGACTTGATTTCTTCCATACGGTATTCCCGATGATGTTCTCTACGCCGCAAGGATTAGGGCTGGGCAGTATCGGTGTCGGAACCAAGCTCAGCAACGATGGTGCATTAGGGGAATATGGGATTTTCGATAATGGATTTGTTGCCATCTTTCTAACGTTTGGCATTCTAGGAGGCTTTGTCTTCCTGTGGGCGTTATGGCTTGTCACCCGTTATTTGTTGGCTCAGAAGAATCAGCCGGGTGGGATTACCGCTTACGGCAAGCTGGGACTTTCCGCTTTGCAAGGAAGTATCGTTTGTCTTGTATTTGAGAATGGGTATACGGGCTTGAAAGGCTTTCTGCTGTGGATGATCGTAGGCATCGGCATCATGGCGCATCGAACGGTCGTTCAAGAGAGGAGGCATATGCCAGATGCAGCAGCCAGTCAACTTGAAATTGGTTCGCATAAAGCCACTGTTCGGCTTCATTAAGGCTTTCTTTTCGAGCAAAAGTCATTTGTCATCTTCCGTCAAAACGATGTTTATCAGTGTGCTTATCTTATTGATCAATATGCTTACGGGCATACTTACGGCACGATTTCTTGGACCGTCCGGCCGGGGGGAGCAGGCGGCTATGGTGTTGTGGTCACAATTCCTGGCTTTTAGTTTCACCTTCGGCTTGCCTTCCGCCATTATTTACAACGTGAAAAAGAACATGAAGGATTCCGCCAAGCTGTATTCGACCGCTGTACTCATGGGGCTGTCAGCAGGCTTGCTGGCGATGTGCTTAGGAATATTGGTTCTGCCTTATTGGCTCCGTTCATATTCGGACAACGTCATACTTTTCTCGCAATGGTCCATGGTGATCGTACCTCTGATCGTCTTGTCGCAGATTAATAATGCGATGATGCAGGTAAGAGGCGAGTATAAACTTTTCAATCGTCTGCGGTTCCTTATTCCGCTAAGTACGCTCATCGGCCTTGTCCTGCTAATTGTTACCAAGACCATGACGCCTTACATGTCAGCAGTCGCTTATCTCGCTCCGGCGGTTCCCTTTTACATATGGACGACTGTCCGTTTGCTTAAACAGTACGAATGGGTGATTAAGGATGTTTTTCACTCCTTTCAGACGTTGATCAAATATGGGATTGGTTCCTACGGCAACGATCTGATGGGCAATGTCTCCTATTACATCGATCAGATTGTTATTATCGGCCTGTTGAATCCGGCGGAACTTGGGCTGTATGCGGTAGCGGTGAGCTTGTCGCGTGTGGTGAACATTTTCTCGACATCGATTATCGTCGTGCTGTTCCCGAAAGCTTCGGGATTGCCCAAAGAACAAGTGGTTGAAATGACGTTCCGTGTCTATAGGATCAGCACCTGTGTAGCTTTGTTTTGCTCCCTGATGATTATGCTGGTTGCTCCCTTCGTCATGCCGCTCTTGTATGGACCTGATTTCAAAGAAGCTATCAGCGTGTTTCGCATGCTTCTGCTCGAAGTGTCCATCTCCGGCGGAACCATGGTCTTAGCTCAATCGTTCATGGCCTTGGGTAAGCCGAAGATTGTTACGATCCTGCAAGGCTTAGGGCTGCTCATCGTCATCCCTTTGTTAACGGTACTGATTCCGAAGTTCGGATTAGCCGGAGCGGGAATGGCCATTTTGTCATCGGGTATACTGCGATTCATCTTTATTCTAATTAACGTTAAATTCACTTTGAAAACGAGACTTCCAAGATTATGGCTGAATAAAGAGGATGTTCGTTGGTTACTATCAGCAATATCAGCGTATAAAACCAAGTAATTGGACATTGGGGGAGGGGCGAACGAAATGAGTCACTATCGTGACGCTGTGGGAGTGAATCGAATTTCTGTAGTCATCATTGCGCAAGACGATGAATCGAGAATAGCTAATGCGATCGCCTCCTGCAAGCCTTTTGCAGACGAAATCGTTGTCGTCGACGGCGGGAGCAAGGACGGAACCGTCCGGGTTTCCAAGCAATTAGGCTGCAAAGTGTATGTGAACGCTTGGCCGGGTTATGCCAAGCAGCGTATATACGGCAGCGATCGTGCCGCCTATGACTGGATCTTCGTCATTGATACGGACGAGGTGGTGAGCGAACAGCTGTCGGCCTCGATTCAGAAGCTGAAGAGGGAATTGGCCGATCCGTCCAAAGCGTACTCGGTTCTGCGGATCGGAGACTTCCTCGGACGCTGGATGGGGAAAGGCGAGAAGCTTGTCCGACTGTATAATCGTACGCAGATTCAATATAGGGATAGCTTGGTACACGAAACGCCGGATGTGGCGGGCGAAGATATCATATTCGTGCCGGGCGTACTCTGGCATTACGGTTTCCGCAGCATCCACGATCATCTTCAGCGCTTTAATAAATATACCGACCTGGAAGCGGAAGGCTCGGTAGCCATGGGCAAAAGATTCAGCTTGCTGCGGATGCTCGTTCGTCCTCCCTTACGATTCGTGCAGAAATATATCGTTCATGGCCTGTATAAGAAAGGGGTTCCCGGATTTGCAGTAGCTTTCTTCTGGGGTGTGTACGAATTCCTCATATGCATGAAACAATACGAGCTTGGACTTGCCCGCAAACGTGTCAAGCAGTCCCAAGACGGGCCGATCAAGGAGGGAAAAGCTTATGCAACCCTACAATAATTTGCGGATTCTGTGCACCGGAATGGGCTGGCCGTCCGCTCAGCCCGGCGGTTTAAATACGTATTTCAAGCATATCTGCGAGAGCTTGGCCAACCGTCATGAGCTTGAAGCTCTGGTATGCGTATCAAGCAAGCCGGAAGTGGTCGGACCCCTGCGCGTCACTAACGTCGCCAGTCCCGATT
Source organism: Paenibacillus sp. MAHUQ-63 (assembly GCF_028765165.1). GTDB lineage: Bacteria > Bacillota > Bacilli > Paenibacillales > NBRC-103111 > Paenibacillus_E. The sequence continues at coordinate 230,672 of NZ_JARADB010000002.1, forward strand.
GGAAATTAAGCACAAGGCGCGATGCGTTCCGCATGCATGCGGCAGAATGGATGGATCAGCAGCGCGTTGACGTCGTATATGCACACTTTGCTCCTTACAGCATAGGTGTGGCGAAGGAGGCGAAGGCGCGCAATATTCCGGTTGTCATGACCTTCCATGGTCCCTGGAGCGAGGAAATAAGGCTTGAAGGGAAGGGGCTTAAGCATCGCTTCAAAACAATGGTTGCCAAAAGTTGGGAGATGAAAGCCTACCGGTTGGCGGACGCCTTCATCGTATTAAGCGAAACGTTCCGTGATATTCTTCATCGCCAGTACGGCGTCCCGCTGTCCAAGATCCATATTATCCCCGGAGGAGCGAATGTCTCACGGTTCAAACCGGCTGCGGATCGTTCGTCAATCAGAGAGAAATTGCAGCTGCCTGAAGGGAAGACGATGGTGCTCACCTTGCGGAGGCTGGTCAACCGGATGGGGCTCATTCAATTGCTGGAAGCTTGGCGTGAGGTTGCCAGCGCAATGCCCGATGCCGTGCTGTTCATCGGCGGCAAAGGTCCGCTGCGGGAGGAGCTGGAGAGCCGGATAGCTGAGTATGGGCTGCAGTCAAGCGTCCGTTTGCTGGGCTACGTCCCCGACAATGAGCTTGCCGAGTATTATCAAGCTGCGGATCTGTTCGTCGTCCCTTCTCAAGCCTTGGAAGGCTTCGGTTTAATTACCGTTGAGGCGATGGCGGCCGGCGTTCCGGTCATGGCTACTCCGATCGGCGGGAATCGTGAGATTCTTGAGAAATTCCGGCCCGATATGCTGTTCGCAGGCAAAGACAGCGGAGACATCGCCTCCGGATTGCTTCGGATCTTAAAGCATCCTGAACGGTGGCCGGGGAGCGAGCAGTGCAGAAGCCATGTGCTGGAGCATTATACGTGGGAGCGCGTATCTCAGCAGGTGAACGAAGTGTTTCATTCGGTTATCGACCTTCATCCGCATGCGAGTGGCGGGAAACAATCGGTTGAAGCGATGAGGAAAGGAGGACGGGAACAAGATGAGGGTAGCTTATCTGGATCATACCGCTAGATGGAGCGGGGGGGAAGTCGCGCTATATAATCTCATAACGAATTTTGGCGAAGCCGTGGATCCGATCGTGATTGTAGCCGAAGAGGGAGCGCTGGTCGATCGGTTAAGAGCCAAAGGAATCGATGTTCGCGTTATCCCTCTTAGCGATAAGGTGCGCAACCGCAATCGGAATGCGGTGAATGTCCAAGCGATATCGGGTGCTATGGAGCTCCTGAGCTACGGGAGAAAGGTAGCCAAATTACTCAAAGCCGAGAAGGTTGCCTGTGTACATACGAATTCTTTGAAATCCGCTTTCTATGGAGCGGTAGCCGCCAAATGGGCAGGTATTCCGCTCATCTGGCATATTCGGGATCATATTGGAGTTCCCTATCTGAAGCCGATCGTTGCGCAGGCGATTCGCTGGATGTCCCGCTTGCTGCCGAATGGGGTCATCGCCAATTCCAACTCTACTTTGAATGCTTTGAACTTGCCGAAATCCAAGAAAACCCTAGTCGTCTACTCGGCTTTCGCGAATTCAAAGATCAAGGCGGTACCGAAAGTGGAGAAGGCATGGCGTAAGCCCTATGTCGTTTTACTTGTGGGCAGGCTTGCGGAGTGGAAAGGCCAACATATTCTGCTCGAAGCGGCCAAATCGTTTCTTCCTGACGAGCAGGTTCACTTCTGGTTGGCCGGGGACGCCTTATTTGGCGAGGATGCTTATAAGAAACGCCTGCTGCAGCAAATTGCAGACAATCAGTTGACTAATGTCACCTTACTGGGCCATGTGGACGATGTGCAAGGCTTGATGCAGAAAGCGGACTTGCTGGTGCATACCTCGATCACGCCGGAGCCTTTCGGCCAAGTGATTGTGGAGGGCATGGCAGCCGGCTTGCCGGTCATTGCTTCCAATGAAGGCGGTCCGACCGAGACCGTCGTACATGGTGAAACAGGGCTTCTCATTCAGCCGGGTGACCCGGTCGTCCTGACGGATGCCATTCGCTATCTGCTGGAGCATCCTGAAGAGCGGCGCAAAATGAGCGAGAATGGCCTCAAGCGCGTGGAGCAGCATTTTGTCATCGAACGAACGGTTACCCAAATCACTCATTACTATGCAGGCTTCATTGCGAACTCGTGATGATCCCATAGTGAGTAAAGGATGGATCAAATGAAAATAGCAATTGCGCATGATTATTTGGTTCAAATGGGCGGAGCCGAAAGAGTTGTCGAGGTCTTTCACCAAATGTATCCGAGTGCACCCATTTATACGACCATGGTAAGCAACAATCGTCTGCTCGATGAGCTGCGGGATGCGGATATACGGGCTTCCTGGCTGCAGAAAATGCCCGGAGGAAAGAGCCATTTCAAAGGCATGCTTCCGTTATACCCGCTTGCGATCAAGGATTTCGACTTCCGGGAGTTTGACATTGTGCTTAGCTCAAGCAGCGCCTTCATGAAAAGTATACAGGTGCCGAAGCATACGTTTCATCTCTGTTACTGCCATACGCCGATGCGCTTTGCTTGGGATTATGACACTTATATGGAACGGCAATCCAAATCCAACGTGATGAAGGGCCTTTTGAAGATATATATCAATCAGCTCAAGCAATGGGATCAAAAGACGTCTGCGAATGTGAATCAGTTTATTGCCAATTCCTCCGTCGTGAAGAAACGGATTCGCAATTATTATCATCGCGATGCCGATGTTATTTTTCCGCCGATCAATACGAGCCGCTTTCACAGCTCACCGGTCATTGACGACTATTATTTGATCGTCTCCAGACTGGTCTCCTACAAACGAATCGATCTGGCCGTAGAAGCGTTTAATCGAAACGGGCTGCCCTTGTACATCGTGGGCGAGGGTCCCGATCTGGTCAGACTGAAGGCGATGGCCAAAGGGAATGTTCGATTCCTCGGAAGATTGGATGACGGTACAGTGACCGAGATGATGGCGCAGTGCCGGGCGTTAATTTTCCCGGGCGAAGAGGACTTCGGCATTACGCCCCTGGAGGCGAATGCGGCGGGAAGACCTGTCGTTGCGTATCAGGCGGGTGGCGCGCTGGATACGATCGTGCCTCATGTGAACGGCGTGTTCTTCAAGCGCCAGGAGGTGGAGGATCTGCTGCTCGCCATTGAGGAAGTGGAGGATCATGCTTGGAACGTGAAGCAAATCGTTCAGCACGCGCAGAAATTCGATGAGAAAACATTTATGGATAAATTGAAAAATTACATGACAAAAGCGTATCAACAATTCAGAGAGGGGCAATGATTGTATGGATATTGCAGTGATCGGAACGGGTTATGTGGGATTGGTCTCCGGGGTGTGCTTCGCGGAAACGGGCAATAACGTGATCTGTGTGGACCAGGATATGCGGAAAATCGAAAAACTGCAAAATTTGATTTCCCCGATCTATGAACCCGGCATCGAGCCGCTCATGGAGAAAAATCTGCATGCCGGCCGGCTGGCCTTTACGACGGATTTGGCTGACGCGATCGGCAAGTCGCAGCTCGTGATTATTGCCGTAGGTACCCCTTCATTGCCTAATGGCGAGGCGGATTTGTCTTATATCGAGCAGGCGGCTGCGGAGATTGGCCGAGCGATGAACGGTTATAAAATCATTGCCACGAAAAGCACGGTTCCCGTAGGTACGAACGAGCATATTCAATCGATAATTGCCATGAATACGCAGCATGCTTATGACGTCGTATCCATTCCGGAGTTTCTGCGGGAAGGTTCAGCCATTGAAGATACGCTGCATCCGGACCGAATCGTCATCGGGCTTGATAATCCGAGTCTGGCCGAACCTCTCACGGAGCTGCACCGAGCGTTCACCGAGCAAATTTTTGTCACAAGCATCCGGAGCGCAGAGATGATCAAGTACGCATCGAACGCTTTCTTGGCTACTAAAATTTCGTTCATTAATGAAATCTCTAATATTTGCGAGAAAGTGGGCGCCGATGTGACGGAGGTTGCCAAAGGGATGGGGCAAGACAAGCGAATCGGCTCTTCCTTCCTGAATGCCGGTATCGGCTATGGAGGGTCTTGCTTCCCCAAAGACACCGACGCCTTGATTCAAATTGCCGGCAACGTCGATTATGAGTTTCAATTGCTCAAGTCCGTCGTGGAAGTGAATAAATCGCAGCGGTACAAAGTGATTGCCAAGCTGGAAGCGTCTCTGGGACCGCTTAGCGGCAAAACGGTAGGCATTTGGGGATTATCCTTCAAGCCGAACACGGACGATATTCGTTATGCGCCTTCGATTGAGATCGTTGAGACGCTGATCCGGGCAGGAGCAAGGCTGAAGCTGTACGATCCCATCGCCATGGATAAGTTCAGAGAGCGCATCGATCATCCGGCGATTCAATGGTGCGAGACTGCCATGGAAGCCGCTGGCGGCGCCGATGCGCTTTGCTTGCTGACGGATTGGGAGGAATTCAAAGCTGCCCCGTTGTCACAGCTCATTTTCATCATGGAACAGCCGATTCTTATCGATGGCCGCAATGTGTACAGCCAAGAGCAGATTCAAGGAACCGGGCTCAAATATTATTCCGTCGGACGGCCGGACTTGGTTGGCGTATCCAAGCCCAAAGCTCTCGTCAGATAACCGGCTTGCATCATTACCAATAAACCGAATGGAGCGTGGTATACATGAAATTGATTCTTCTTTCCGGCGGGTCGGGGAAACGGCTGTGGCCTTTGTCCAACGATGCCAGATCCAAGCAATTCTTGAAGGTGCTTGAGGATGAGCAAGGCAGAGACGAGTCCATGGTTCAACGTGTATGGAGACAACTGAAGCATACAGGTCTTGGCGAGGATGCGTACTTGGCGACGAACCGCTCCCAGGTTGAAATGATTGTAAGCCAACTCGGCGGAGAAGCTCCGCTGATTATCGAGCCAGAGCGGAGAGATACGTTTCCGGCCATCGCCCTCGCAGCCGCCTATATGTATGATGTGGAGAGTCTGCCGCTCAGTACCGTGATCACGGTACTGCCCGTAGATCCGTACGTCGATGAAGCTTTCTTTCAGAAAATTAAACAATTGGAAGAGGTGCTGCACGAAACGGAAGCCAATTTAGCGTTAATGGGGGTCGTGCCGACGGTTCCGTCTGAGAAATACGGCTACATCGTTCCATCGGAGGAACGTCTGGAAGGGACCGAGGCGCACGCCGTCCAATATTTCTTCGAGAAGCCGAACCGTGAACAGGCGGCTGTCCTCATCGATCAGAAAGCGCTGTGGAATTGCGGCGTCTTCGCATTCCGTCTCGGCTATCTCATTGAAGTCATGATGGATAAAGGAATCCCTATTCAATATGAGGAAATGATTCGAAACTATCATAAATTAACGAAAATTAGCTTTGACTACGAAGTCGTCGAGAAGGAAGCCAGCATCGTCGTGGTACCCTACGACGGTTTTTGGAAGGATTTGGGAACTTGGAATACCCTCACGGAGGAAATGGGACGTTCCCAAATCGGAACAGGCATCGTAACGACAGATTGCGAGAATACTCATCTGATCAATGAGCTCGACATCCCTGTCACCGTGATCGGCATCCATGACGCCGTCGTTGCCGTGAGTCCGGATGGCATTCTAGTGACGAACAAGTCGGAGAGCCCCCGCATCAAGGAAGTGATGAAAACCATCGAACACCGGCCGATGTACGAGGAGCGCAGATGGGGACGATATCGCGTCATCGACTACGTCAAATACGCTGAGGACAATGAGGTGCTGACGAAACGAATTCTTGTTCACGCCGGTAAAAATATCAGTTATCAGCTGCATTATAAACGTAGTGAAGTATGGACTATCGTGAGCGGCGTTGCGGATATTATCATTAACGATAAGCTATATCAGGTGAAGCCTGGCGATGTTGTGCGGATTCCGGAAGGAACCAGACATAGTATACGGGCCATCACGGATGTTGAATTTATCGAGGTTCAAAGCGGTTCCGATCTGGTCGAAGAGGATATCGTTCGCATATGTATGGACTGGAAGGACATCTCCCTTCACCAATTTATTTAAGTTTTGTTTTGAAACAAAGAACCGCCTTCTGTTCGAATTGGGGAATGGAAGGCGATTCCTTGTTTGAAGGCATAGCTGTATGTAAGGTTTGTGCCGATATATATTTTATATTTTATTTATTCAAGAAGATGGTGAATTCTATTGTGGCAGAGGCGGGTGTAATGAAGAAGGTGGTTTCCTTATTGTTCGTGCTCTCTTTACTATTTCAACCGCAAGCTACGGCGTCGGCTGCTCCGGTCAACCCGCAAGCGTCGGTTGAAGCTAGGGAAGTGCTGCATCAATTATATGCCATCTCGGGCATAAGCACGATTAGCGGGCAGCACGATTACCTGGAAAGTCCGGATGAAATGACGAACCGTGTGAAGGATTGGACAGGGAAATATCCCGGACTTCATGGCTATGAATTCGGCGGGATTATGAATCAATCCGCCGGTCAACTGGCGGCGTTAAGACAAAAGGTTGTGAACAGCGCCATCGCCTGGCATCAGGCCGGCGGGCTGGTCACGCTATCGTATCATCAAAATATTCCCGGTACATGCCTATGTTGGTCGAATGTGCAGAAGGAGATGAGCCAAGCGGATTTCGACAAGTACGTAACCCCGGGCACTCCCCAATATACGAAACTGCTTGCCGATTTGGATGAAACGGCGGCTTATTTGGCGAAACTGAAGGATGCGGGAGTTCCCGTGCTATGGCGGCCCTATCATGAGATGAATGGGAATTGGTTCTGGTGGGGCCAGAAGGACAACTTCTCGGCGCTCTGGAATATCATGTACGACCGATTCGTGCGTGTGCATAAGCTGGATAATCTGCTCTGGGTGTGGAGTCCCATTGCGCCCAATGCGCATGCCGACCCTTATGAGGCCACATATCCGGGGGCCAATAAAGTGGATGTACTGGCGGTCGATATTTATAATAATGATTACCATCCGGATTATTATCAGCAAATCGTGCGATTGGCAGGCGGCAAACCCGTGGCGATCGGCGAGAACGGTGAGCTGCCAAGTGCGGACGTATTGAAGAATCAGCCCCGATGGGCCTATTTCATGACCTGGGGCAAGATGCTGAGTGAAAATAATCATAAAGAGGAAATCAAGTCGTTCTACTCGAATTCGAATATTCTTAGCAGGGAATTTTTCCGGACCGGGCCTATCAAACAGCCGCAGATACAACCGGTATTGCCGATATCGCCGGCGCCAGTAACGCCGGTTAGAAGAAACGGATTGCGGGGCGAATATTTTGATAACAAGGATTTGACCGGGCTGAAGGAGACGAAGACGGATACCCAAATAAATTTCAATTGGTCTAAGTCAGCCGCTTTGCCATCTTTGCAAGCAGATACGTTCTCCGTGAGATGGACGGGGAAGCTCGTACCCGCTTATACCGAAACCTATCAAATCTCTTCCGTTAGCGACGATGGGATTCGTGTCTGGGTGAACGGCAAGTTGGTTATCGACAGTTGGTTTAATCAGAGCTGGGTGGAACGAACCGGAACGATTGAACTTACCGCAGGTGTACCTGTTGACTTGAAAGTCGAGTATTACGATAATCTGAACGGTGCTGCTGTCAAACTGATGTGGAAGAGCCCTTCCCAAGCCAAAGAAATAATTCCAGCGAATGACTTATTACTACCATGAGGGTTGAGAGGTGTCTAACATGATGAGATATGTGATTATGCCATCGGCTTTGCTGATCTTGCTGCTCTTGATCTCGGCTTCGAATAACAATGGCGCGTCGGCAAGATCAGAGGTGGTAAAGGTGATGGCACAATCCAATCAGCTTGGCGATGAGATCTGGATGTTAGGCGAACCGAACGATTCCTATTCCGAGTTTGGCCAAGAAAGCGGAGCACAGAGACGCTACACGGAAGTTACCGGCACCAGTCAGCCGGAGGTGTGGGGCTCGGTACCGCAAGGACTTAATAAGTCGTTGAATCCTGAATTGACGATTCAATATACCTTATCGGAAATCCCAAAATACGGGGTGCATTTCCGTGTGAAGATCATGGATGCGCATAAGTCCGTTCCGCAGATGGCGGTATTTTCCAATCGCATGCTTTCCGGGATTATCCAGATTGCAGGAGTCGGAGGGACGACTAGCTCCTATTCCTATAAGAAGTTATATGAACTCTATATTCCCAAAGAGCAGCTTCAGCTGGGGATGAATGAATTAAAGCTGTCGGCGACAGGCTGCCTCTACTGCAGTTCCGACGAGAATAAATTTCTATGGTGGAAATGGGATTATCTTTCGCTGGATGCGCTCGCGGCGCCGGCCGAAGAGCCCATTCATGGGCGATACGTGGAATCCGGCACGAAAGTGAGCAATTTGTCCTTTTATTACGACCAAGGAGCCGTCAAGCATCTTCCCTATGTATTGAAATGGCTGGGCATTGCGTATAGCGGCAATGTCATGAGAGTGGATTGTGCAACGGATGTCAAAGCGGGATGTTCCTCCATAAAGTCTTATTACGAAACGCTGCGAGAATATAACACACAAGCGGTTGCCCTTCATTTGCATACCGGAAATGTGAAGCTGCAAGCGGACGGAACCTTGCCGGCGGATGCACAGAACAAATTGCAGGACTATGTGACGCAGTACGGCTCCATGTTCCAATATTATGAGATCGATAACGAACCAGGCTTATTCAACCGCTCGAAAAGCGTGAACCTGGCTATTGCCGAGTGGCTCAAAGCCAACCTGCCTGAATTGGCGCCGCATGTGAAAACCGTCGCCCCGGGTTGGGCGTACGCGCCTGTATACAGCATGAGGGCATGCAGGAATCAAACCTCGATAAGCAGTCCGAGCTGCGGAGATCCTGACGGATGGGAAGGGGATCCGAACCAGCGGCTGGAGCTGGAAGAGATAACGGATTTGACGAACGGGCATGCTTATGGGACCTCTTATGTTAACAATAAAGATGGCAGCTTTGTAGAGAATCTGCGGACTTTCGGCGGCTCCGAGGACGGTTTGCCGAAGCCGATGTTGAATACGGAGTACGGCACCTCGGACAGCCATGAAGATCCCGAGGCGTATGGCGCGGCTGAGCCGCATTCAGCCGTCTTTGACCGCATTATGAGAGCTCATATCGGATATGCCGATATGTTCATGCAGCATGCGGCGTTCTACCCGCAGTATGCGTTGTTTGATCCAGGCGTCGATTTGAATACGCAAAATCCCGCACAGATGAGAATTTACAGGAATTCTCAAGAGGACGATTCGCGTGTCGGGGTGATGCGGCGCTTGAATCTGGCCTATGCAACGCATGGGAAACCGCTCGTTTACGAAATCACCAATAAGACGGAGTTAATGGATAAGCTGGTATATATCCGCAGCGTAGACACGTCGACCTTGCCTGCGCTTCCGGGATCGGGAGGGAAGTCGGATAAGATCTTGCTCAATTTCGTCAATTTCGAATCGACGGCTCAGACCATCCAGGTCAAAGTAACGATGCCGGATGCCGCAGCGTACATAGGCGAGAGGTTCGGTTCTGGGGAAACCTATGATGCGGCTCGAAGTTATGTCAGCGGCTTACAAGCAGCGCCTGAGCTGGAGTTGAAAGAGACGTTAGGACCGGGGGAAGCCGTCCAATATATTCTGACCCGAGCCGATCAGGTGAAGCCCGCCGCGCCGGCATGGATTGATGCTAAGCCCGTAAGGAATCATGCGATAGCGTTGAGCTGGGAAGAGTCCGAAGAGGGATATCAACACGATATTCTGCGTAAACCGGGCTCGGGTGAGGAAGGTTATAAGGTGATAGCCGAACAGGTGCCGGGTACCGAGTATGTAGATAAGGATACGTCGGCAGGAAATAACTACGTATATCAGGTTCGAATCTCAGGGACGGAGCAAATGTCACAACCGGCAGCTGCAACGGCTATGGATAGCGTTGCATTAGACCGGACGGCGTGGGAGGTTGCCAGCTCTTCCGGTAAGCCGCAGGGGGCGATAGACGGCAATATTTATACTCGCTGGGATACAGGAACAGCGCAAGCTCCCGGACAGTATTATCAAGTGGATATGAAAAGCGCTTCGACAATCAACCGGATCTTGCTCAGGACCGAAGGTTCGCCTAACGATTATCCGAGGTTTTATGATGTATATCTGTCTATGGATGGAGACCATTGGTCTCCATCCGTAGCGTCCGGAACCGGCTCCAGCTATTTGGACATCCGTTTCAGTCCGCAGGCTGCGAGATACATCAAGATCGTTCAGTCGAAGAAAGCGGGAAATTATTGGTCCATTCATGATTTGCAGATATATGGCACATGAATGGCAGGATGGGAACACATGAGAAGAGGTCTTTGAATAACGGGGAGATGCAGAACCTGCTGCATCTCCCCGTTATTTGTGCTATGCAGCAAGCAATGACAACGAGCGCAACTCATGACTGCGCGCCCTAACCGGCACCGCAAACGCTTGCTCCGGACGATCTGAACAAGTAGGGACTATCGACGGCAAACAAAGCCCTCCCGTATAGTGGAGCTACAGTTTCACAGCCCTACGCTGAAAGGAAGGAAGCAGCATGCAAACAAGTATAAAAGCACAAGTCGCTGCGTCAACGGCTGCGAGGTCGTCGACAATGATGGGCAGACTCGTGCGCAACCGATGGCTTTATTTCATGGTCCTCCCCGGCCTCTTGTACTTTCTCATTTTCAAGTACTGGCCGATGTACGGAATCTTCATTGCCTTCAAAGACTATCAGCCGTTTCTCGGCTTCTGGGATAGCCCGTTCGTAGGATTGAAACATTTCGAGCGTCTGTTTAGCGATTCGAACTTTCTCCTGCTGTTTCGCAATACGCTGATCTTGGCCACGTACAATATTTTATTTTTCTTCCCGCTGCCGATCGTGATTGCACTCATGCTCAACGAGTTAAGGCATGAATTCGTGAAGCGGACCGTTCAAACCTTGGTGTACATACCTCACTTCATGTCCTGGGTTGTTGTGGTAGGGGTCGCTTACATCTTCCTGACGACGGAAGGCGGTATCGTGAACGAAATGCTGGTGCGGTACGGCGGAGATAAAATTAATTTTCTGGTAAGCAACGAATGGTTCCGGACGGTCATTACGGCCGAGGTGATCTGGAAAGAAACCGGCTGGGGCACGATTATATTCCTAGCCGCGCTCGCTGGCGTCGACACGCAGCTGTATGAAGCGGCGCGCATGGATGGAGCGAATCGATTCCGCCAGCTGTGGCATATTACTTTACCGGCTATTCGCAGCACGATTGTGATTTTGCTTATTCTGCGGCTGGGCCATTTCCTCGATACCGGGTTCGAGCAGATCTTCCTGATGCTGAATGCCATGAACCGCGAGGTCGGGGAAGTGTTCGACACGTATGTTTATTCCGTAGGAATCAGCCAGGGACAGTACAGTTTCAGTACGGCCATCGGGTTGTTCAAGTCGATCGTCGGTTTGATTCTCGTCGTTGTCTCCAATTATTTGGCCAAGAAATTCGGCGAAGATGGTATTTACTAGATTAGAAAAGGAGCGTTGAACCGCTATGCCGCTCAAGCCAAGCTGGGGCAGCCGAATCTTCGATGGCGTGAACATCGTGCTGTTGATCGCGTTCGGTTTGCTGACCGTAATCCCATTCATTTATATCGTTGCCGGCTCGTTCGCTACACAGAAAGAGCTGCTGACGCGCGGGTTCATCTTATTCCCGACGGAGTTCACGCTGGATGCGTACAAGTATATTTTCTCCACCCAGACGCTGGCCCGAAGCCTATTCGTGACGATTTATATCACGGTCGTCGGAACGCTGATTAACATCTTCTTTACCTGCTTGATGGCCTATCCGTTAGCTCGGAAAGATATGGATTTCCGCAAGCCGATCCTGATGATGGTCGTCTTCACGATGCTGTTCGGCGGCGGAATGATTCCTACATTCCTTGTGGTGAAGCAGTTAGGTATGATCAACTCCTATTGGTCCTTGCTTATACCGGGGGCGATCAGCGCCTTTAACTTGATTATTATGCGCAACTTTTTCCAACAGCTGCCGGACGGCTTGGAGGAATCCGCCAAGATCGACGGCTGCAACGACTTAGGCATCTTTTTCCGCATCGTGCTGCCGCTATCCATGCCCGCGATCGCTACGTTTTCGCTCTTTTATGCGGTAGGGCATTGGAATACGTTCTTCAACGCGGTGCTGTATATCAATGACAATACCAAATGGCCGATTCAAGTGCTTTTGCGCCAGATTGTGATTCTGGCATCGGGCGGAATCGGGGATTCCACCGCGATGGATGCGGATTATGTCGCTCCGCCGGAGCAGTCCGTGAAGATGGCTGTCATTGTGGTTTCTACTCTGCCGATCCTGCTTGTATACCCGTTTTTGCAAAAGCATTTTGCCAAAGGGGTTCTGCTTGGCTCCGTGAAGGGTTGAGATATAATTGTATAGAGAACAAGGGAGGATATACGAAATGAACAGAAGACATCAGAAGACAATGGTGAAAGCCGGAGCTTTGCTAACGACCGTGGCGCTCATGATGACCGCTTGCGGCGGGAAGGATCAAGCCGCTTCCCAAGGCGCCGCCGGCGCCAATCAAGGGCCGCTGCAGCTAACCATGATGCTGCCGACATATAATCCGGAGCAGATGCCTGCGGACAGCTCGGTGCTTAAAGCGATCGAGGAGAAGACGAACACGAAGCTTACGGTGTCGTGGGTGCCTTCCTCCTCATATTCCGATAAATTAAGCGCGACCGTCGCCTCCGGCGAGCTGCCGAAAACGTTCGTAGCGCTGGAGGCGAAGGCTTCCAATATCGTTAACGCAGCCCGCAGCGGCATGTTCTGGGAGGTTGGACCGTATCTCAAAAGCTATCCGAACCTGAGCAAGATGTCGGACATCGTCCTGAAGAACGTATCGATCGACGGCAAAGTTTATGGCGTGTACCGTGAGCGGGATCTGGCCCGATTCGGCTTGATGATTCGTCAGGATTGGTTGACGACCTTGGGCTTGCAGGCTCCGAAAAACGTAGATGAGCTGTACAACGTTCTGAAGGCTTTTGCAACAGGAGATCCGGATAAGAACGGCAAACAGGATACGATTGGACTTGCCGTAGGGATGCAGGGGAACAATATCGCCGGATTCAAAGATATTCTCGTCTATATGGGCGGTCCGAACGAGTGGGAGGTACAGAACGGCAAGCTTGTACCGGCACATATGACGGCAGCTTATTTAGAGACAATGAAGTTCTACAAGAAATTATATGATGAGAAACTTATTAACCAGGACTTCGCACTCGTTCAGGACGGCCGGGCTGTGATGAATAAAGGGCAAGCGGGCCTATGGATCGATAATATGCTGGATGGCAAAGCGATTGAAGATAACGTGAAGAAGGTCGACCCGAATGCCAAAATTAATCTCATCAACCGTATCTCCGGTCCGAATGGCGAGAAAACTCGCGCGGGCGCCGGTTACCTGGGCATGTACGTCATTCCGAAAACGAGTGTGAAGACGGAAGCGGAGCTCAAGCAAATTCTCGCGTATTTCGATAAAGTATCCGATAAGGATATTCAAAATCTGATGAAGTACGGCATTGAAGGAAAGCAGTACACGGTTGAGAACGGCAGCTACAAACAAACGCAGGATGCGAAGCTCAAATCGGAAATTCTGGACGGCAATCAGTTCATGATTATGCAGGATCAAGTGGTCAACTATGGCAACGAGTTGGAGAAGCTTAGCACGAAGCTGTTCCAGGACAATGCAACAATCGCGCTGGCGAACCCCGCCGCGCCGTTCATCTCCAATACGGAGATTGAGAAGGGCAAGGAGCTTTCGAAAATCATCGCGGATGCGACGGTAAAGTTCATCATGGGCGCGATCGGGGAGAACGAGTGGAAGCAGACCGTTGATAAATGGCTGCAAAGCGGCGGCAGCAAGGTGATTGAGGAAATGAATGCGGAATACGCCAAAGTAGCGAAGTAAGGCGGCAGCACGATGAGGGAAGGCACGCTGGGCGTCCTTCTCTCGTTCTTCATAACACGAGAAAGGATTTAAAGAAGATGCCTCAATTAGTATTTGACGAAGAGAGGATCCTGTCGGTGATCGACCGGGTCGTAGAACGGACGTATAAGATGGATTTTAGCTGGGATTGGCCTGGCGGAGTTGCCTTCTATGGCGTTTGTGAAGCTTATGGGGCTACAGGCAAGGAGCAGTACCTGAGCGGGCTGCAAGCTTGGGTGGACGAGAATCTCGAAGACAAGCTGCCGAAGCTATCCGTCAATGCGGTATCCATCGGCCATTCGCTGCTCACCCTGTACGAAGTGACGCAGGATCCCAAATATTTGGATACGGCGAAGGAAATGGCGGAATTTTTGACACATGAGGCCGTCCGTTTCGACGAAGGCATTTTCCAGCATACCGTCAATTCGGAAACCTACAATTTCCCCGAGCAGGCTTGGGTGGACACGATGTTTATGGCCGGCTACTTCTTGCTCCGCATCGGAACCTTGCTTAACCGTCCGGATTACGTCGAAGACGGGCTCAGGCAGTATCACGGACATGAGAAGTTCCTGCAGGACCCGGTGTCGAATTTGTATTATCACGGATGGGATAACATCGTGAAAAACAATCTGTCCGCGATCCATTGGGCGCGCGGCAATTCCTGGGCGGCGCTCACGATGACCAGGGCGCTCGATCTGGTCCCCGTTACGCATCCGTCCTTCATGATCATCGACGGTTCGCTTCGTGACCAACTGAGCGCGCTCGTCCGCCTGCAGGATGAATCGGGGCTGTGGCATACGATCGTCGACGATCCGGGCTCTCCGCTGGAAACGTCGGGATCGGCGGGCATCGCCGCCGCCTTATTATCGCGCGGCCGTCTGTACCATAAGTACACGCAGAAATCGATCGACGGCATTGTGGCGCGCATTGCTGCAGACGGCACAGTAACCGGCGTGTCGGCCGGGACGGCGGTCATGGTGGACGCGGAAGGCTACAGGCAAGTGCCGGATAAACGCATTCAGGGCTGGGGACAGGGACTGACGCTGGCCTTCCTTGCCTCGCTGCTGAATTCGCAGAGAAATTCGTTCGGCAACGGCTGCTAATCGCTGGTAGATGGGGCTGACGAGCTCTCCATAAGGAACGCAGATGAAGAATGCATATCTGCCGCCCTTGCGGAGGGCTTTTGCTATTCTTTTTTTTTGCTATTCAATACGCCTAATAACGCCTTAACAGCAACCAGTGACAGCGAGTGCAACTAATGACTGTACGCGGCAGAGCGCGGGAAGTAAGGGATTTGCTGAGGGTGAGCAGGTACTGAATGCATCTGAACATGCAGGGACTATCGACGGTAATCGTACTGTCCCTGTATGATAGGAAACACAGTCTTCGGCCGCATGGCTAAATCCAGAGTTTTCATGTAAACTCTAAGTACTGTGAAGGAACTACATCTTGGAGGCATTATGCGATTTCGGTCTTCGTCTTATTTATTGAAGCTTATGTTATTATCCATCGTGATCGGCACCATCCCTGTGATTGTGCTGGGCACCTTTGCTTATTATAATTCCTCCCGCACCGTGCAGGAGAAAGTGAACGAAAGCAATAAGCAGCTGTTGCAGCAGATGCAAATGCGCGTCGAGCAGACGCTGAAGACGATCGATAATTCGGCAACGCAGCTGCTGCAGTCACCTGTCGTCACCGGCGCTTTCGAGAAAGAGATTTCCAATCGCGATTTCGAAATGGTGCATGAGCTGTATGAAGGTATTTCCCTGATTCAAACCTATGAGCTCGGCATCAAGGAAGTTTATTTGTACAGTCTGAACAAGAAATGGATTGTGACCAGCAAAGGGGTTAATGAATACGCCTCCCCGGACTTCGGTCCGCAATTGGAAGCCTTTTCCCGCATGCCGGGAGGATCCTTCTGGGCGAGCAGGTCGGGCGATGAGCCAAGCTCTTATGAATCCATTTATTTCGTGAAAAAGTATCCCTTTAATTCCACTCAGCCGACCGGGATTATCTGTGTGAGGCTGTCATCCGATGTAATGATGGAGCCGGAGGCTTTCCAGAACGATAAGCTCGGCAGCACGTTCATCATGGATAGAGTTTTCCACATCATCGATCATCGCGACCGGGGACAATTGGGGACGAGCATGGCGGATCAACCCTATCTGAAGCCGCTTCTCGAGGCACAGCAAGCTGTCGGCCAATATGCGGCGGAGCTGGACGGAGAAGCCGTAACGGTTACCTACCGGAATTCACCTTATAATGGGTGGAGCTACGTCTCCGTAGCCTCAACCGAGCAGGTGAACGCGCAAAATAAATGGATCGGCTGGATCACACTGCTTGTCTGTATCGTTATTCTGCTCGTGACGCTCTTCCTTGCATGGTTCGGGTCCAAGAGAATGTACAGTCCGATTCAGACTTTATATACGGCGCTTGCCGGCATACCTTCCACGGTTGATGAGAAGAAGCCGACCGGGGAGCTTCAGGTGATCGGGGAGCGGGTCGACTATTTGATCAAGAATCAATCTCTCATTATGAATGAACTCAAAGGCCAGCAGGTGCAGCTCAAGGAATTTTTCATGCATAAATTGTTCAGCGGGACGATCCGTCCGGCGGATTTCGAAGAAAAGCTGAGCCTGTATGGTGTAGAGAAGCTGTGGCCGGTCATGTGCGTAGTTGCCATTCAGATCGACACGTTGAAAGATACGAGGTACGAAGAAGCGAATCGGGATTTGCTCATGTTCGCGATTAGCAATATCGTCGGCGAGCTGGTGCTGGAAGATCAGAGGCTGGTGCCGATTGTCCTGTCGGACTGCCAAGTGACCTTGATCGGCTCCACCCAAGAGGGAGCGGACTTCAAGGAGCTGATTTTCAACTTATCCGATGAGATTCAGAAAGCTGTTTTTCAATATTTGGAGATCAAGGTGAGCGTTGGCATCAGCAGTTCCTTTAGCTCGCTGGCGAGTACCCGGCAGGCGGTACATGAAGCGATGACCTCCTTACAATACAGAGTCGGATTGGGTCAGGAGTCGATCCTGTTTATTGAAGATGTGCAGCCACAGAAGAGCAACATGTACATGTTCCCGCAGGAAGCGGAACAAGCCTTGTTGGACGCGATTCGCTCAGGGGACCTTACGCAGGCGGAGCTGGCTCTGAAGCATTTCATCGGAGAGCTGTTCCAGCCGCATACGCAGCACCGGGACTATCAGCTGTCCTTGATGCGGCTGTTGGTCGACCTTCTCAAATTCGGACAAGAATTGTCCATTCCGCTGGAGCGGATTGCCGAGGATGAAGCCTCCTTGATTCAATCCTTATCCAAGCTGCGGGATGTGGAAGAGATGGAGCAGTGGTTCTGTTCGATGTTCGTACAGCCCTACATCCGGGAGTTGGGGAGCCGCCGCGAGTCGCAATTCAAGCATATTTCGGAAGCGGTCATCGATATGATCCGGCGGGAGTTCGATTCCGAGCTGACGCTCGAGAATTGCGCTTCCCGCATCAATTATCATCCTCATTATGTCAGCCGTGTTTTCCGTCAGGAGACGGGTATTAATTTCGGCGATTACTTAACACAGTACCGGATCGAGATGTCGAAGAAATGGCTGAAGGAGACCGATCTGAAAATCGTAGAGATCGCCGAGCGCCTGCAGTATAACAACTCCGCCAACTTTATTCGTTCCTTCCGCAAGACGGTCGGCATGACGCCGGGACAATACCGTGAAGAGGGATAGACAGCACAATGCCGCCTCATCGTCGGTTCATGATGAAGCGGCATTGCGGCGTTATACCGGACTTTATTTCTCCAGCCATATATGTTTGAAATCAATCCAGCCGTTCGAGTTGAAGGAAGCGCCTCTGACCGAAGGGTGCAGGTAGGTGTTCAACCGCCGGTGATGCAGGAAAATGATATGGCCTTCTTCGCGAAGGCGCGTCTCGATATCGCGCATATGGCTTCTGCGGTCTTGTGCGTTCTCGGCACTGAGAGCCCGATCAATCTGCTCCAGAATCCAGCCTTTGAGCGAGGCTGCCAAATAGGTGCTGGACACGCACTCATCATGCTCATACATGTCGATCTCGCATACGTCGTCCTCAGCCAGAATGATACCGGAAATCGTGAAATCGGCACTGGAAATGACGGCCGGGTCGGCCACCTGGGACCAATTCGCCAGAAACAGGTCGACGCCGATACCGAAATGGTTCATCCGTTCCGCAATCCATCGCCCGTCCCGTTCATACTTCTCGTGCACGACTAGCCGCAGCTCGGTGCCGTCGTAGCCCGAACCGGCTAATTCCCGGGCGATTTCTTCGGCTGAAGCCGTCTTCCGCTCATATTGATTGCTGTCTTCCGGACGCAACGAGTAGGCTGGCAGCACGCGTTCTCCGCCCAGTTCCGCTTGCATCGCGACAGGATCGAGCAAGAGCCGCACGGCTTTGCGGAAAGCGTCGTTCTGGGTCCATCCCGGCTTATTCCCGTTCCAGGTCAGCATCGTGCAGCCGTTGCACAAGCGGACGAGTGACTGCCAATCCTCTTCCGGGTTCTGTTCTTGCTCCGTTGTGTCGCCATCCTGCGTCTGCATGACGGCGGGCAAGCCGATGGTAGACATTTCCCGGCAGTCCTCCGGCATAATGATAATATCGACGCCATCGAGGTAGGGTCTCCCGGCATAATAGGAAGTATGGGCTCCTAGCTTAATGCGATGCGGCGAAAAAGATTCAAGCTGGAACGGTCCCGTTCCCGAAGGCAGCCGCCAATAATCGTCTTCGCGGAGACCTCCCAAATCCAGCGGCAGGATGGAAGCGGCGGCCGCGCACAGGAAACGGTCGAAAATCCGATTCGGCTGCGCGAGCACGAAACGGACGGTACGCGGCCCCGTCGCTTCCACAAGCTGAAGATTTCTCATCATCCAGCGATTCGGCATGGTCAGCGAGCGCAGCCGTTCGAAAGTAAAGACGACGTCCTGGGAGGTCAGCTCACGGCCGGAATGGAACAAAACGCCTTTGCGCAAATAGAATGTCCATTCCATGGCTTGTGCATCGGCGTTCCAGGCATGCGCAGCGCCGGGAACGATCCGATGGACGGTTTCGTCGTAAGTGACGAGACGGTCGAAGATTTGCCGGATGATGTGGGAGTCGAAGGCATAATTCACTTTACCGGGATCCAGTGTCTGGACGCTCCGGTAGACGGGAAAGCGAAGCGTGTCGCATTCAATATGGCCTTCCACGGATTCCTTCTGATAGCCGAACGTGCCCTTCAACCATTCGATGAACTTGATCTTGGCTTCGGTTCCTTCACCGTAGGTGCCGAGCACTTCGAATGAGGTGCGGTAGTCGCCATCCGCGGCTCTGGACGTTGCCAGGCTCAGCAGGAAGCTTTCCTTGCCGATCTTGAAAGCGATGTGCGAGCGATTGCCGCGGCCGCGGCCCGGCAGCCAGTCGATCAGATCGTCTTCTTCCAATTTCTTCAGCACAAGCTTGGCGTTCCTCGGCGTGCAGTACAGAGCATCGGCCAGCTCCTCCAGCGATGCTTCTACAGGTTCGCCATTTGCGTTCTCACCGCCGAAACGGTCGTATAAAGCCAGATAGCGTTCAGCTACCAACATGCCGATCTCCCCTTTGGCTGCAACGAAATGCACAGTATCACAGTAGCTTATAGAAGTATAACATGTAAGAAATTCCCGGACTACAGGAGAAATGCGAACTTGTGTTTATAAAAAATTAATGGTTTGGATATTGACATATGGGGCTTTGAGCACTATTTTTAACAGATAGCGGGCTTATCTGTTCGCATAGATATAGATATATATCAGGAGAGGAAAGTGGAGTGGATTATGAAACAATATAATACGCGAGCCATTATGGCATCGCTGCTCATTTGCGGCTTCATCGGCATGTTTAGTGAGACGGCGCTGAATATTGCGATAAGCAACCTAATGGACGTGTTCCACATCTCAGCCGCAACCGCACAATGGTTGACGACGGGGTTCTTGCTGACGCTCGGCATTCTCATGCCGATGACAGGTCTGCTGCTGCAATGGTTTACGACAAGACAGTTATTCGTCTTCTCGCTTGGAAGTTCGATTGTAGGTACGTTGATTGCGGCGGTAGCCGTTAATTTCGAAATGCTGATGGTCGCACGCGTTCTGCAAGCTATCGGCATGGGGTTACTGATTCCCCTTATGTTCAATACGATCCTCGTTGTGTATCCCCCGGAGAAACGCGGGGCGGCAATGGGCTTCGTCGGTCTCGTCATTATGTTCGCGCCTGCAACCGGTCCGACGGTGGCAGGTATTCTGATCGAATATTTAACTTGGCATTATATTTTCTGGTTGTCCTTGCCGTTCTTAATTATCGGATTGTTCGTAGGGTTGAAAAATTTGGAGAACGTTACGGAGGTCACGAAGCCGCGCATCGACGTGCTGTCCGTTGTCTTATCGACAATCGGCTTCGGCGGTGTCGTATACGGGTTCAGTAAAGCGGGCGAAGGCGAAGGAGGCTGGGGCAGCCCGATAGTGATCGCTTCGATCGTCATCGGTCTCATCGCTCTCGCATTGTTCGTGGTACGCCAAATTACCATGCGCGAGCCGATGATGAACCTGCGGGTGTTCAAATACCCGATGTTCATCGTAGGTTTGCTAATGGTATTGTCCTGTATGATGATCATCTTATCCAGCATGATCATTCTGCCTATGTATCTTCAGAACGGGATGAAATTATCGGCGTTCTCCGCGGGCCTCATGCTCTTGCCCGGCAGTGCCTTGAATGGGATTCTGTCGCCGAGAATGGGCAAATTGTTCGATAAATACGGGCCGAAATGGCTTGTTATTCCGGGTCTTGCCATCGTAGCCGCGATGTTATGGTTTTTCTCCGGCATTACGCAGGCATCGTCTATCGCCTTCATCGTCGCGCTGCATATCGGTCTCATGGTCGGTATTTCCATGGTGTGGATGCCTTCGCAGACGAACGGCTTGAACCAGCTTCCGCCTGAGCTGTACCCGCACGGCACGGCGGTCATGAACACGCTGCAGCAGGTTGCCGGCGCGATCGGCACGGCTTTCGCGATCAGCATTCTGACAAGCGGCATGGAGAGTTATTTGCATAAATCGTCCGCGCCTACGGAGCTGAAAGAGGTCGCCAACGCCATGACCTTCGGTTCGCAGAACGTGTTCATGTTCGCGATGATCGTGACGTTGATCGGTTTGGCTATGGCCTTCTTCATCCGCCGCGTCGTTGTCAAACATGAGACTATGGGATCCATGCATTAAAGTTCATAAGCAATAAGCAAGCAGCAGCTGCCTTGGCAGTTGCTGTTTTTTTCATTCCGGCTGCTTATTCGCCTCAGCAATCAGCTTGACGGACATGGCGATTCCGTCCCTGAGCTCGTCCGGCTGCTTGGCGGATTCCGGGTCCAGAGAGGGGCCGAAGGGGTTCGTTGCCGTCCAAGCGGTAGCGAGAGCCATGACTACCGTCATGATAAAATTCGGGGAGAAAGCATCTCCAATGAGGCCGCTGCTTTGCGCTTTTGCTAGCTGTACGATTTTGGCATCGTGTGTCGTGCTGCGGACGTCCGGGCTGTCGGCTTTCTGTTCGAGACTGAACCAAGCCATCAGCCGCATGAGATCGGGATTCGCCATCGTGAAGTCGAAGACGCGCGCCGCGTAGCCTGGCAGATCTTCAGGCGTGAACACGAGTTCTTCATAGACGCGCGTGAGATGCATTTGAAGGACGGTCGTGAAAAGCTTCTCCTTGCTCTCGAAATAGATGTAGATCATATTCTTGTTGCATCCGGCTGTTTTGGCGATGCGATCGACGCGTGCCCCTGCAATGCCGTATGCTGCGAACTCCGTCTTGGCGGCCTCCAAAATGCGTTCGCGTGTCGCCTCTGCGTTGCGCACGGCGGTTCCCCCTTTTTCTGCTGCAATTTGGGAATACTATATCATGAACAACTTGGGTTGACAAACCGGTTAGTTAGCCCTATATTATTACTAACCAGTTAGTTAGTTATGAGGACTGGAACTATACAAAGAAAGAAGGCATGTCATTATGACACAGAACACTTCTGCAAATACATCCGGTGCAACTACTGCTTCCGCTCACGCTCACGCCCCCGCTCCTGCTCATGCCCCCGCTCCTGCTCATGCCTCCGCTCCCGCTCCCGCCTCCGCCAAAATTGCCATCGTTACGGGTGGAGGCCGCGGTTTGGGCCGCAATACGGTTTTGAACCTCGCTAAGCGGGGTATTGATTCGATCCTGACTTATAAATCCAATAAAGAAGAAGCCTTGAAGGTCGTTGATCTCGTGAAGGAGATGGGGCGTAACACCATAGCTATTCAGATTGACACGGGGAATGCGGGATCTTTTGAAACGTTCGTAAAGGATGTCGGTCAAGCTTTGGCAGACTTGGGGGCCGAGCGCTTCGATTATCTCGTCAACAACGCAGGTATTTCGCACCACAACTCGTTCATCATGACGACGGAAGAAGAGCTAGATAGTTTGTACAAGGTTCATTTCAAAGGCGTGTTCTTCCTTACGCAGAAGCTGCTCCCCATTATGCGGGATGGCGGGAAGATCGTGAATATTTCAACAGGCTTGACGCGGATCATCATGCCAGGTAGCGGCGCTTATGCATCCATGAAGGGAGCGATCGAGATCTTGACCCGCTATATGGCGAAGGAGTTGGGCGCGCGGGGAATCGCCGTCAACACGGTTGCGCCGGGAGCGATCGCGACCGATTTCAGCGGGGGCATGGTGCGCGACAATCCGGAGTTGAACAAGCGGATCGCCGAGATGACCGCACTCGGCCGTGCCGGCGTTCCCGACGACATCGGGCCGATGATTGCTTCGCTGCTTTCCGACGACAACCGCTGGGTTAACGCGCAGCGCATCGAGGTCTCGGGCGGGATGGCGATCTAATCCTTTAGAAAATCCTCTTCGCCGGTACTTGCCGGCCGAAGGGGATTTTTTGATAATTTGCGTGCTTGCGGCAAAGAATAATATTGCCAAGTTGCGACCGGACTGAGTAACTGCAAGCTTGCCGAAGGCGGTTGCGGTAAGTCGCTTAGTGCTGCTTCGAGCGATAGATGCGAGAGAGAGCGGTTAAAGGAGCGAAAGCGGAAATACAGTGCGTTATTTTGCCCCAAACCGCCTATTCGGGGGCCGATGGGGAAATACGATCCGCTATTTCGTAGATTTCCTTGTAGAAGAGAGGAAAAATGATGAAATAAAGGCCTGTATTTCCGTCCGATTCCTCAAATCCACCTGATTGTTGGAAATAAGGTATCCTATTTCCTCTCAAGCCGTGAATGAAGTGTGGAAGGTGGAGGTGAGCGGGCAAATTGATGGAATCGTCTATGATTATGAAATGAATCCCCTATGATGAATTTGAAAAAATATTGTATCTTGTATTAGCAGCCACATTCTCTATAACTCACGAGGCTATCCATAATTGTAAACGCTGCCAATTCAACGCCGCTTGAACTGCCCATCCACATATATCGCTTCTAAGTCGTGCGAATCTAACTTGCTTCCGGTCCATGAAGTGCTGAAAACCCGCCGATTGCTTTACGATAGCTCAACGCCTCACATACATAAATACCTTCTGGCTCATAGCCTTCTTATACATGCAATGTTTCTAAGTTAAGGCTTGCGTTCAACGCTAGACTTGATGCTCAATGATTAACGCTCACATTCACAGCCTCACTCACACGACTCAACGCCTCACATATACGTTAACACTCATAACCAGCTTGTAATGTTCTGTCATAAGGTCGCACGAAACGCTCAACTTGATGCCCTACATCATGCCCATACACCACGGCCAAACACATGCTACACCACGCCAACATTATGCTGACATCATGCCCATACACCACGGCCAAACACATGCTACACCACGCCAACATTATGCTGACATCATGCCCATACACCACGTCCAAACACATGCTACACCACGCCAACATTATGCTGACATCACGCCCATACACCACGCCCATACACATGCTACACCACGCCAACATTATGCTGACATCATGCCCATACACCACGTCCAAACACATGCTACACCACGCCAACATTATGCTAATACACCATGCCCATACGCCACGACCATACACATGCTACACCACGCCCACATCATGCTCACGTCCATACACATGCCATACCACGCCAACATCACGCCAACATCACGCCGACACCATACCGACACCACGTCCATACACATGCCACACCACGCCAACATCACGCCAACATCACGACCATACACATGCCACACCACGCCCACGCACTAAAAGCAAATACAGCTCCCGCTCGTTACAGCCGTGAAAGGGGTGATAGCCGTCCACAAATATCTTTGATTGTTAGAATGATTGAATTCAATGGAGGTGTCTATTACCTTGCGTAAAAAGCGTAGTCAGTTCGGTTTAGCATTATGCTTTACGCTGCTTCTCAATCTGCTCATGGTTCCTATGGAACAGGTGCCATCCGTATCGGCGGAAGACGCGACAAGTGCATCAGTCACGGACAACACTTACACACCCGTTGCGATCTTCGACAAAGACTTCTCTGCGACGCCTCTCGGTTTAACGGGATCGGATCTCGGCTTTGACTACTCTTCCTACACCTCAGGCACAGCTTCGGCCCTCATTGAAGCAGACCCGTACACAGGGACGCGCGCCCTTCATTTGAAATCCAACGGGATTGTCACGGATGGAACCTTGCGGAATGAATTTCAAATTAGCAAAACCTTCGGGGAGCCCTATACGGGAACGATCTCCACGGAAATTACCTTCATGCAGACTGGCACGAGAAAAGACGATCGCATCCTTCAATTATTCCCATCCCTCGGGAGCACATTCATTGTAGGCGCAGGCATAACGGCCAAAAGTGGCTTGGGATACCTCTTGTCGACAGCACCTTCAGGCTCTTTAGGCCAATATGAATTGGGCGAATGGCATACGATCAGGCTGGATATAAATACGGCAGCCCAGAAATACAGCTTGTACTACGACGGTAATATCGTACAGGCTCGAAATAATACGAACAGAAATCTTCCCAGCTTCAATTTGAAGAGGTTGGTCATTGCGGCTCCGGGCACCTCAGGCGATCTCTGGATTCGCGGCATCAAAGTGACGCACCAACCGTTCATGCCGGAGCCGCCAGCGCCGAAACTCGTTTCCTCCGGATCACGCAACTCGCGGGTGATGTGGACATCGGAACATTATTCCTACGCTTCGAAGTATCGTGTCCGCATCAAGCTGAAAGGCGAAGCGAATTGGAGACCGATTGGGAATGCGACTACTTTCTATAAAGATTATACAGGAACGAATCTGATCCCCGGGTCCGATATTAACGCTTATTACGATACCGCCAAATCGGCATCAACACCGCTCGTCAACGGTCAAACGTATACGTTGGGTTTGTCAGTCGTTACTCGCGATGAATCAGGCGTTTACAATAACGGGGTTCCGCGGGATTTTGAAAGCCCAATAACGGAATTCGAAGGTACGCCCTATGCATCGACCCCGGTTCCGACTTCCGATACGAGTGTGATTGAACAGTTGACTTCCTATGCGAATTATTACGGCTATCTATGGAAAGCGATGAGAGGGTTACAAATCGGGGATTATCCCTTCGCGGATAACAGCATCATTAAGTTCGAACAAGTACCGGACAAATATGCCAATATGGAACGAATTGTTACCACCTATAAGGACGTCATGAGATATCCGAACGGTGCAGACGGTGCAATCCAAAATCAAGTCATCGGGTTTCAAGTGAAAGACAAGACGACCGTTTATGTGGCCATTGATAAAAATGCCGCTCTACCGGCATGGCTGTCCGATTGGACGAACACCGGCGATGCGATCAAGCTGGCTGGCGTTTCGGGCGGATATACCTTCCCAATTTATAAGAAAAACTTCGACATTGGCTCATCTGTACTGCTCGGCTACAATGACTACACGAATTATGATCTTGGCAAAAACGCCGGCTATTTTGTCATGGCAGAGCGAATGTCAACCGGATTGCGGCTGAATTGGAACCCCGATGATGAATGGGTGAACACACCGGCCTATACGTTATCCGGGTCCGTTAGCGAGAGCGTTTACTTATCGGTGTATCAAAATAAAAAGCCTGTCGCTCTGCCAACGGGAGGATGGATCGGAGCCGGTACATTCAAGTTCGATATCGACCTGACACCAGGCGCGAACCTGTTTGAGGTCTATGCCAACCGTGCACAATCCGCATTCTCCGATCAGGTCGGGGCCACCGTCAATCAGGACCTTGTAGTGCCGGAAATTCGCATTGCAGCGCCGCCGGCGACAGTCAGAGATGCGGTATACACATTAGAAGGCTCTTTAAGCAAAGCAGCCCAATTATCGATCAAATTAAATGGAGAGAGCGTCGTGGAAGCCGTCTACCTAGGGGCGGACCAGGGGTTCTCCTATCCATTGACGCTGCAGGAGGGGAGTAACGCCATTGAAGTGTCCACCATAGATATGGCGGGCAATACGAACCGAATCAGTTACAAGATGACCTATCTATTCTGGGCAGGCCAAGGCGCTGTGTATGATACGAGTGGAAATGCTATACATAAGTTAACGGGCTCGCAGGACGTTTATGCGGAGAAGACAATCGTTAATTCGACGGCTGCCATGAAGAAGCTGACATTTTGGTTCGTTCTGTATGACGGGAACAATACGATGCTGGACTTCACATCGGCCGTTGCCGAGCTGAAACCGGGGGAAACCAAATCGCTGGGAGCAGGTTTTACACTGCCTGCGCAGGTCAGCGCATATAAAGTGAAAGTTTTCATATGGGACAGTTTGAACAACGTCATTGGCCAAAGTCCGTTAGCGGAAGAACTCGTCGTGCAGGAATAAGGGAGGAGGTTGTGCAATGAAGAAAGCCCTGAATGTGGGGATGATTTTGCTGCTATTGCTGCATGTATGCCTGCTCGCAGCAGTGCCGGTTGCAACGGCTGCCGAACCGAGTCGATCGGCGTCATTGGCGGCACCTGCTGATGTCGCAGCCATCGCTTATGATGGCAGCGTAGAGCTGTCTTGGTCGCGAGTACCGGGTGCAGATTCCTATTCGATCAAGAGAAGCACGGTCAGCGGCGGTACATATACAACATTGACCGGCACGTCGAATACCTCATACACGGATACAAGCATTACGAACGGCACCATGTACTACTATGTGGTAACGGCTTTGAATGCTAGCGGAGAGAGCGCCTCCAGCGAGGAAATCTTCGCGAACCCTGCGATGGTACTTACCGTTGCCCAGAATGGTACCGGCGATTTCTCCAGCATTAGATCCGCTCTTGAATCGATTCCAAGCAATAACGCATCCCGGAAAATTATTTATATTAAAGAAGGTTCGTATAACGAGAAAATTACGGTTACAGCGCCTTACGTATCCTTAATCGGTGCAGGCAAGGACAAGACGCGGATTTTCTACAATGATAATGAGTTCACGCCAGCCTCTGCAGGAGGGACGGCAACTTTGTCTGTATTGGATACGGCCACGGTTACGGTCGGCGGAACGAAGGATCGGGCGGACGGCACAAGAACGATAGCCAATAATTTTTATGCAGCTAACTTGACGATTGAGAATTCGTCGGATGTGTCGAAAGGCCGGGCCTTAGCGGCGCGTGTCATTGCGGACCAGGTTGTATTTGAGAACGTGCGTTTCGTAGGGTATCAGGACACGCTCTATACCGGTGTCACCTACTACGATAAAACGAGCAGGCAGTATTACCGGAATTGTGAAATAAGGGGATCTGTCGATTTTATTTACGGTCCGGCAACGGCGGTTGTATTCGACCGTTCCGATATTGTGAGCATCAACGGCCCTTCACGATCCGGAGGCTATATTACCGCAGCAGCAACGCAGAATCCAACCGGCGATGTTCCCGGTATGGTGTTTCTGAATTCCCGCGTATTGAAAGACGGTACGACGCAGGGCAAGCATTATTTGGGCCGCCCATGGCAAGATCAGCCTACCGTACGTTATATCAACACGTGGATGGATGATCATATTCACCAAGACGGTTGGAGCGAGATGACGGATCATCTGACCTATTATTACTCCGAGTACAACAGTACGGGGCCAGGAGCAAGTCCATCTACGCGCAGGCTGGGGAGCGATACGGATTCAAGCCATTTTGCGATGACGGCTGAGCAAGCCGGACAATTTACGATCTCTCGTATATTTGGGGGATGGGATCCGAGCCGGCGGGTGATAGTGCCTAAACTGTTCGACACCGTAGTACCTATCCAGGATCCGGCACTCCCAGACGGAACGCTGGGTTCGTATACGAAGCCCATTCTCATGTACATGGAAGTCAGCGGTCAAGCTCCTGCGGCGAACCGGGTACAGTACCGTGTGGATGACGGACAATGGGTGTTCTACACGACAGAATTCGCTATAAGCTATCCGGGGACACACGTCATTGACTACCGGTATGTGGATGCACTGGGAACTCCAGGTACCAGCAAACAAGTAACCGTCAAGATCGACCCGGCGGAAAAACCGCGAACACCTGCGTTTCCAGGCGCCGAAGGCGGAGGCATGTATGTAACCGGAGGCCGTGGCGGATCCGTCTACGTCGTCAACAATCTCGACGATTATGCGGACGGAGCTGCGCCGATTCCGGGATCGTTCCGCGATGCGATCTCCCAGCCGAACCGGACGATTATTTTCAATGTCTCCGGCACCATCCACTTGGCTAGGCCGATGACGATCGGCCAGCCGAACTTAACGATAGCCGGACAGACGGCACCGGGCGACGGCATCGCACTTAGCGGCTATGCGGTGAAAGTCGGCAGCGGCACAAGTACGGAAGGCGGCAATATCATTGTCAGATATATTCGATTCCGTGGCGGCGAGTCATTGTTGGACGATACGTTCAACATCACGGGTGACAATGTTATTCTCGACCACGTTTCCGGCAGCTGGAGTACGGACGAACTGTTCTCTTCAGAAAACAACAAAAATTTCACCCTCCAATGGAGCTTCATAACGAACAGTTTGAATCACTCGATTCATACGAAAGGACCGCACGGCTACGGCGGCATTTGGGGCGGATCGAACATTACTTTTGCTCACAATCTCATTGCCAATCATATTAACCGGAACGTTCGGTTCGCCAGAGCGACGGATATTGTGAACTACCCTCAGAAGATTGACTACAGGAATAACGTCATTTATAACTGGGGGGGCAATACGGCTTACGGCGGGGAAATGGCATCAGGGATTAATATGGTCAACAACTATTATAAGCCAGGGCCTAACACGTACAGCGCATTCAGCCGAATTATCGCGCCATCGGCCGGGGATGCCGGCGGGGGAGCCTTCTACGTGAACGGAAACTATATCGTAGGCGATCCTGAAGTATCGGCGAATAACTTGGTGAAGAATGCGAACGGTTCCTACAAAGCGATAAACCCCGACTCCACGTTCACACTCAAAACGACGCCGTTCATCCTTCCGGATGCGAACAATCCGGTTGGCGGACCGACAACCACATATCCTGCTGAAGTTGCTTACGAGAAAGTGCTGCTTCATGGCGGGGCTTCGCTCCCGAAGCGGGATTCGCTGGATGCCCGGATCGCAGGCGAAGTGAAGAACGGGACCGGAAGAACGGTGAACAGCATAGCCAACGACGGCGGCTTGCCAGAATTGTTGTCGGCTCCAGCGCCGGCGGACAGCGACGGTGACGGCATGCCGGATGCATGGGAAGCGGCCAACGGCTTGAACGCCGGCGATAACGGCTTGGATGCGGCGGGCAAACCGATCGCCGGCAACCAGAACGGCAGCTTCGGGGATGCGAACGGGAACGGGTATACGAACATTGAGGATTATATCAACTCCTTGGCCGAAGCCGCTGTTCCGCTTAATCCTGTCGTTACGATCGAGACACCATCTATGCATCAAGCTTATTCCCTGCGCGATCCGATCTCTATTCGAGCGAGTGCGGCAGCGGCTGCGGCAGGGGGATCGATTGCCAAGGTGATTTTTTATGATAGAGATCAGCCATTGTTCGAGGATACGAGCGGACCTTTCGAGTTTACGTGGGAGAACGCTCCGGAAGGCCAGCATTACCTATATGCGAAAGCAGTGGATAGCCATGGCGTTATGACGTTGTCAGAGCCTGTCATCGTATATGTGAACGGCCCTGAAAACTTGGCATCCTGGACATCTCAAGATATCGGCTCTGTGAAAATTCCCGGCACCGCCAGCCTGTCCGGCCAGGTGATCAAGGTGAAGGGATCCGGTGAAATCAATCTCAGGGGATCGTCAGACTCCTTCCATTATGTTTATACGCCGGTCAAAGGGAATTTTGAAATGTACGCCAATGTGGCCTTTGATTCGGAGTATGACGAAGATGTCAAAGTCGGGTTTATGCTGCGCGAGAGCTTGGAGCCGTCATCGAAGGCAACCGGGGTTTTCCTGTCAACGGATCCGACCGATGATTTCAGTGTGGATACGAGCGGCAGGAAGATCTCAGTCATTAACCGCAGCCAATCCGCGGGCTCTTATCAGGAGCAGCTTCTCCGCAGCGCGAGCCTGAAGGCTCCGTATTGGATCAAGCTCGAGCGCAAAGAAAATAAAGTTTCGGGATACATTTCGAAGGATGGAATCGATTGGTCACTCGTGGCTTCCAATGAGGTCGCGTACGGGGAAACGGTGTATGCCGGCATGGCGGTAGACGGGGCCAAATCGACAACGAACATTGATTATTTAATGGCCGGCACGTTTACCGATTTGCAATTTTCCGCATCGCCGCAGTTTACCGTTGACAATCAAGCCAGTGACACATCGGAAATTCCGGATTATACAATTACAGGTAGTGTAAAGGATCGTGTGAAACTATCGGTCGTGAATAACGGTGTTTCGGTTACGGAAGCCGTCTATGCGGAAGCGGGACAAAGCTTCTCGAAGAAAGTCACCTTAAACGAAGGGCTGAACACCATCGTCGTAACCGCTTCGAACGAGGAGCTGTTCGGCCGGGTTTCCAGCTCGAAGACGATTGTGGTCACTTACCGGAAAGAGGCTGTCATCTTCACGCCTTCCGTCGATGTGCCGCAGGTTACGCATTCGCCTGACTACTCGTTTATGGGCAGCTTGAACAGGGATGCCGCTGTAACGGTGAAAATTAATGGCAACGTCGTTCACGATCATGTGAAAACCGCCCAAAATGTAACGTTCACAGTACGAGCTGAACTGCGGGAAGGGATGAACGTCATTGAAGTATCCAGTCTGGACGATTATGGGAATGCCGGTGTGCAAACGTATCAGGTGAATTATGTGAAAAATTGGGGAGAGCGTTTGTTTCTGGTGAAGGACGTAACACTTAGCGATCGTGCCGGCAATGCGCTTCCTAACTTGATCGCATCCGCCGATGTCGTCGCAAGCGTAACGGTTCAGAACAATTCGGCCGTCACCCAGCACGGTGATCTCCTGATCGGATTGTTCGATAAGCAAGACCGGATGGTCCGATATGCCTGGGTGTCAAGCTCGTTCGACGCCGGTGAAGAAAAACAAATGCAATCCATCCTAAGAATACCGGATCTTGTCATTGGTTACAAAATCAAAGCCTTTGTTTGGGACAGCAAGTCAAGCCGCATGAAAATTTCCAACGAAGTCATCATTCCTTAAGGAGGTATATGCTTGATAAGCTTGCGAAGATGGACGATCGTATTACTGGCCGTCTGGATGTATGCAGGAACGTTGATATCGTCAGCGTCCGCAGGAGCCGCTCCGGCTGAGATCCATGCCGCCTATGACGAACGCAGCGGTCAAGTGACGATATCCGGCGTATGGGGCGCGGAGCAAGGAGCCCTCGTTGCCGTGCATGTCATCAATCCGCTGAACCAGCTGGATGTTTTGGACCAGACGACAACGCGCGCAGACGGCTCGTATCAATTCAGCTATGTTTTGAAGCGTCGAATCGCCGGCATTTATTATGTCAATGTTAGCGCGCAGCATGCGGATCAAACCGTAGGCACAGTCTTTGAAGTGAAGACGGATCCGACGGATCCTGATCCAGGGCACGGGATTCCCCCGGCTTCAACGGCCAGTTCAGGCGGGGGAACACCTGCTGCTACACCTGATATGACGATAGATCCTGTCACCGGCATCGTCACGGCTTCACTGAGAGAAGCTCAGGTGGAGCAAGCTATTACTGCAGGCGATGGCGATTTGGTCGTTGAATTTCAGCGTGCCGAGGGTGCCAAGCAGTATGTGCTGCATGTACCGGCGAGGATGTTCGGAGCGGGCTCCGGGCATAAGCTCACGATCGTCACCGAGTTCGGATCGGTCACAGTACCAGGCCGCATGCTGAGCAATATCCCTCTCGATTCGGCGGAAGAGATCGGTTTTGCCGTTGCGCTTGCGGATACTAGCCAATTGCCGGGCGATATCCAACGGCAGATCGGCAGTCGGCCGGTTATCGCATTCAATGTGACAGTCGACGGCAAAGACGTCACTCTCGATAATCGCAATGCGGTTGTTCAAGGGGCGATTCCGTATGAACCAACGGCAGAGGAACGGCAGGACCTTGAGCACATCACGGTATGGTATATCGATCCTGCGGGTCATGCGCAAGCCGTTCCGAGCGGCCGATATGACGCAGAGACTGGGATGGTTAGGTTTACTGCTTCGCATTTCAGCTCTTATGCCGTTGTCTACGCCAAGAAGAGCTTTGCCGACCTTGACGCAGCTCCTTGGGCGAAGAAGCTGATCGAAGTGATGGCGTCCAAAGGGATCATTGCCGGCGTGTCGGATACGTCTTTTCAGCCGGCTGCGCATGTTACGCGCGGTGATTTCATGATGCTGTTAACGAAAACGTTCGGTTTTAACGCCGAGGTTACGGCTAATTTCAGCGATATTCTGCCGTCAGATTACTATTACGAAGCGGTGGGAATCGCGAAACAGCTTGGATTGGCTGAGGGCGTGCAGGAGGGCTTGTTCAATCCCCGCGATGAAATAACGAGACAGGACCTGATGGTACTGCTTTCCAGGGCGCTCAGCCAAGCGGGGATCACCGCTGCCAAGGGTACGGCAGAGGATTTGGAAGCGTTCAGCGATAAGTCGGATGTGGCTGCGTACGCAATCAACCACGTGGCATCGCTCATGAAAAGCGGCATCGTCGAAGGCAGCGGAAGTCTGCTGAATCCGGCGGGGAATGCGACCCGAGCGGAAGCGGCGGCATTGCTTTACCGGATTTACAGCAAGCTGCTGGCACCGGGCCCGGCTTCAGGCGATCCTGATATTCGACTTGGAGCGTGAGAATGAATGTTGTTTAAAATCCCCCTATCGGGGGATTTTTTTTGTGCTCGGTTTTGTGCTCGGAATTGCGGGCGGAATGGATCTACAGGCTTTTTTCATAGCAGTCAACGACTTTGCCGATAGTGGACATTTTGGACTCATAATATTGAAAACCTAGCGAAAGCCAAAAGCTTTTGGCGGCTTCATTCTCAGGAATGACGCCAATGCGCACCGCATGCTTCCCTTGCGTGATCAGGAGGCCGGCGAACTCTGCAAATGCGGCTTTGCCCAACCCTTTGGCTTTCATCTCCTGGTGGATCATCAGCAGGCCAAGCCATGGATAGCCGTCCTTCGGATTGTGCACGATATATTGCAAAATCCCGACGCTGCGTCCATCCAGCTGGATGAGCAGGCTGCCTTGTCCGGCGGCATTCAGCTCCTCTTCGAGTTCTTCGTAGGTGCGGGCCGGATTGCCGTTCTCAAGGATGTTATAAGCCGAATTCGAGTTCACGATACGGTAGATATCTTCCAGATTCGCCGGCGATGCCGGGACTAGAACCAAATCGTGTTTGAGCATTTAGTTCGCCTCTTGCTTTCTCAGTTTTTCAATAACTTGCTGACACCACTTGATATAGAGCTTCTCATATTCAACGCCGAATTCAACGACGGATATGCTGGACAGGAGAGGATCGCGCGGATTCAAGGGATCGAGAATTTGGTTAAGCTCGTTTAATTTCTCCGAATAAACAGCTAATTTCTTCTCATGTTCCTTCTGTTTCTCCTCGAACCGGGGAAGCATGTCAGCCGATTCAACAAGCCAGGAGTTGTATGCCTTCAAAAGAAATTCATCCTTCATCGTCTCCGGTTCGGTAGGCTCGATTGTCCAGCGAATCAGCTCTTGCCGCCCGCGCTCTGTAATGGCATACACCTTTCGGGCGGGACGATGATCATTCTGCTCTACGCTATGGAGAAGCGCCAGTCCTTCTTCCTCCATTTTCGCCAATTCCGGATAGACTTGATTGCTTCCCGCTTTCCAGAACGGGCCCATCCTGCTGTTCATCTGCTGCTTGATATCGTATCCGCTAAGCGGCTCCCGTGCCAATAAAGTAAGCATAGCATAACGAATAGAACTCATATGATTTCTCCTTTAAGCATAATCAGGTTCACTTAACTATATATCCGCAGGTTATTTTAAGCAAGAATTACATGGGTTAAATTTAACCTATATTTATATTGACCTATAAATAATCATGTGTTAATTTTATTATATGTTAAATTTAACCTATTGAAGTTTCGAGGGGAGAGAATGAATATGGCAAAAGGTTCACTTATCGTAGGTTGGGGAGAAATCATTCCGGGTCGTGAGAAGGCGGCGCAGGCAACGCTCAACGATGCGATGCAATACTGCACCCGATTGCAGCAGGAGGGTAAGATCGACCGTTTTGAGGTCGTCGTTCTCGAGCCGCATGGCAGTGATCTATGCGGTTTCGTTCTGATCACAGGGGACAAGGAAACCGTCGCGAAGCTGCGGACGGAAGAAGAGTTCGTCTCGGTGATCATCGGCGTGCAGCTGGTGCACCGCAATGTCAGAGTGGTGGGCGCTTATACAGGAGCTGAATTGCGAGGCTTGTTCGGAATGTGGGATGAGCAAGAAGAGAAATTGCTGGCTTAATCTATAATTGGATTCAAATGTATTAAGGGTGTCCCCATAGTCATGAATATGGCTATATGGCTTGGGGCGCCCTTATTTGAATTTCATGAAATAAAAAGGAAAATTTGGTAATATGGATGTGTGAACCGCCAATGGATCCGGTAGAAGGAGGATGTTATGCATAAGAAAAGTCTAAATAAGATCGCACTACTAACATGCGCTTTGTTTGTTACAGTAATCTCGACCACAAATGCGGATAACCTAGATAAGATTATTAAATCTCCAGTGACGCTATGGTTAAATGACAAAGAGCACAGTCTGTCTAATGAATTTGACTTATACAATATTAACGGTAGTACTTATGTGCCTCTTCGGGATATTGTGGAACAATTAGGTGGGGCTGTTTATTATGATTCAAAATCATCCAATATTTCGATCCATTTACCGAAAGCCTCCGAGAAATATTCTTCAACGAGTTCGATTCATAATTTTGACGACTTCACACTCGAATTGCATTCATCCAAAAGTAGCTATGAAGAGAACGAAAATATGAATATCTGGGCTTCTTTAACCTATCGAGGAGCTGAAAAAATAGATTTCATCCATGGCTCTCCGGCACTTAGTTTCTCAATTACAGATCAAGATGGAGTTAAAGAAGGGGGGTATACGACTGCGTCAGCAATTAAAACTGAGTTCGATACCGGTAATCAGGTTACAAGCGATTTTCCATTGCGTACAATTTTAGAATACAATTATCGAAAAAGCGGGAAGCCAGATTACAATTTGTTTCTAGCAAATCCGGATTCCGATCCATCTTACTTACCGCCAGGAGATTATTCCATCAAAGTAAATGCAAGTTTTTTGAAGGGTGAAGGCATAGTGAATCAAAAAAATGCAAATGCAGAAATAAAAATAACTGTCAAATGAAATAAGATGTGTGAATCCCCCATCGTTTTGTGCGGCCTACGAGATGCATGAACCGTGAGACGGCGATTCATCTGATTCAATTAGAGACAGCCACCCTTCTGGGGTGGTTTTTTGTATTTGAAGTTTTTCCTTGCATACGATTACATACACACAAAATTTATCAATCGAAAGCACAAAATATATCATGTGAAAGCGCGTCCAACCTCTCTACAATTAGGCTTACAAAGAAGCAAGATCACAGGGGTAGGCACTGCATCCTTACAACTGGATCTAGGAATGAGGGAAGCACATGAGCAACATGATGCAAAAGAGAGTGCTGATATTTTCTTTTTTGGCACTGCCGATCGGACTGCTGCTGTTATTTCTGATTTATCCGACGGCGAAGCTGATCCAATACAGTATGACCGACTGGAACGGGATCAGCAGGGATCTGCACTTCGTAGGCATGGAAAACTATTTGAAAGCGTTCATAATGTCACAGGTTTGGCAGTCGCTTAAGAACAACTGGCTTTATTTTATTATCCATGCCCTGCTGATTCCCATTGAGATCTTGGTGGCCGTTATGCTGAACGCCAAGATGAGAGCCAGCGAATTTTTTCGCTCGATCATTCTGCTGCCGTACATTATCAATGGTGTAGCGGTGGCTTACATTTTCAGTTATTTGTACAACCCGGTGAACGGGCCGATTAATGAGCTGCTGACTGTCCTCGGCTTGGAGAGCTGGATTCACAATTGGCTCAGCGATGCGAAAATAGTTAATTATTCGCTGGTAGCCATCTCATTGTGGCGGTTCGCCGGGTTTCATATCGTTCTGTTCCTGGCAGGCGTGCAGTCCATTCCACATGATTTGTACGAGGCTGCAACGATTGACGGAGCTAACAAAATGCAGCAAATCCGCTATATCATTCTCCCCGGCATACGCCGTGTCATCGAAATTATTTTGTTCTTGAACATTCGTGGCGCTCTTCAGGTGTTCGATATTCCTTTTCTCGTTACTCAAGGCGGTCCGGGTAATGCCAGCAGTACGTTCACGATTTTCACAATCAACACGGCATTTAAGTTCAACAGTTATGGTCTGGCATCCGCAATGGCCGTCATCTTGATGATCATGATCATCGTATTCAGCTTCATTCAAAACTTATTGATCCGCGAGAAGGGAGATAAATCGTCATGAGCATGTCCCATACGGAGATTGCTTCCAGGCCTGTCAAAATGGGCAAAGCTGCGATGCGGTCCCTCCTCGGCAAAACGCTGTATTATGCCGTGCTAACCGTCATCACTTTAATTATTTTCGTCCCGCTGCTTGTCGTTGTATTCGCTGCATTCAAAACATCGCCGGAGCTCGCCGCCAGCTCGCCATTCTCGCTCCCGAAGGCGTGGTCCTTCCACAATTTCGCCGTGGCCTTCGAGAAAGCGAATATGCTTGTCGGCTTCATCAATTCGCTCAGCATTACGGTTTCAAGCGTGGTGATCAATGCGATCCTGGGCGCGATGACGGCTTTCGTACTGAACAGGTTTAATTTCCGCTTCAAAAAGACGATCTTCCTCTTATTTATAATCGCGTCGGTCGTGCCATCGTATACGACGGAAGTGGCCCGTTTCCAGACCATCAAGTCGCTTGGCCTGTATAACACCTTGTTCGCACCGCTTATTATTTATGCAGGAACGGATCTCATGCAAATTTTCATCTACTTGCAGTTTATCGAGAAAATCTCCAAGCAGCTTGACGAGAGCGCCCTCTTGGACGGAGCTTCTTATTTCCGGATATTCCGCTCCATTCTGTTCCCCCTGCTGCTCCCGGCAACGGCTACACTGGCGATTATTAAAGCCGTAGATATTATGAACGACATGTACATCCCATACTTGTATATGCCATCCAAGAAGCTGAGTACCTTATCGACTGCTTTGATGACATTCGTCGGCGAACGGGCTACGTACTGGAACGAATTGTCGGCCGCCATTATTCTCGTTATGCTGCCAACCGTACTGATTTATCTGATTCTGCGCAAGTTTATTTTTGCCGGTTTAATGGACGGAGCGATGAAAGAGTAGCATCTTCAACTTATGCGTATGGAGGATTATCGATGATTAACGAGAAATTGCCGTTTATTTACTATGGCGGCGACTACAACCCGGACCAGTGGCCCGAAGAAGTGTGGCAGGAAGATATGAGATTGTTTAAATTGGCTGGCTTGAACATTGTGACGCTGCCAGTTTTCAGCTGGGCGAAGCTGCAGCCGGCGGAGGATACTTACGAGTTCGGCTGGTTGGACTGCATTATCGACACGGTTGCCCAAGAAGGTATATTCCTTTGTCTGGCTACTTCCACGGCGGCCCAGCCGGCCTGGATGTCGCACCGGTATCCGGAAGTTCTCCCCGTCGATATCGACGGCAGAAAGCGCACGCACGGATCCCGGGTCAATTTCTGCCCGAACAGCCCCGTTTACCGCCAGTTTTCACAGCGATTGGCCGGCAAATTGGCGGAGCGATACGGCAACCATCCGGCGCTGGTCGTATGGCATATCGGGAACGAGTACGGACCTCATTGTTATTGCGATGCGTGCGCAACGGCGTTCCGGGTTTGGCTGCGCAATAAATACGGGTCTTTGGAAGTTGTTAACCGTGTATGGAATATGAGCTTCTGGTCGCATACGGTTTATGATTGGGAGGAAATCGTACCGCCTACGCATTTGAACGGCAATGACAAATGCTTCCAAGGCATCGCTTTGGATTATAAGCGCTTCATGTCGGATTCGATTATGGCCTGCTACCAAGGGGAGTATGACGTCATTAAACGGATAACGCCGGATGTTCCCATCACGACGAATATTTGGGGGCTGTTCAACGGGTTGGATTTGAAGAAGTGGGCCGAGCATATGGACGTTGTTTCATGGGACAGTTATCCGCAAATGAATGAGCCAATGAGCAACGTAGCGATGCGCCATGACTACATGCGGGGATTGAAGGACGGTAAGCCGTTCATGCTGATGGAGCAGACGCCGAGCCAGCAAAATTGGCAGCCGTACAACAGCCTGAAGCGGCCGGGTGTAATGAGACTTTGGAGCTATCAGGCAATCGCGCACGGGGCGGATACGGTGATGTTCTTCCAACTGCGCCGTTCCGTCGGGGCATGCGAGAAGTATCACGGGGCGTTAATCGAACATGCAGGTCATAAGCATACGAGGGTTTTCAGAGAGTGTGCGCAATTAGGGAGGGAGCTCCACGCGTTGGGGGACACGATTCTCGATTCGGTCACGGATTCCAAAGTTGCGCTGCTGTTTGATATTGACACATGGAATGCCGTCGAAATGACCAGCGGACCGAGCGTCGATCTCGATTATTTGAAACAAGCCCAAAAGTATTACAAAGCTTTGTACGATCTGAACGTCAGCATCGACGTGATCAGTCCGCTCAGCGACTACTCCAAATACAAGCTGATTCTTGCGCCTGTCATGTATATGGTGAAACCTGGCGTTAGCGAGCGGTTGAAAACGTTTGTGAAGCAAGGCGGCACGTTCGTCACTACGTTCTTCAGCGGCATTGTCAATGAGAACGATCTCGTCACGCTTGGGGGCTATCCCGGTGAATTGCGGGATTTGCTCGGACTGTGGGTAGAAGAAATCGATGCGCTCCAGCCGGAGATGAGCAACCGAATCGTGGTGCCTGCCGCTTTCGGGGAGCTTCAAGGCGTATACGAATGCGGGTTATTATGCGACTTGCTCCATTTGGAAGGAGCGGAAGCGTTAGGCGTATATGGTCGCGACTTCTATGCGGGCATGCCGGCGGTTACCGTTAACCGATATGGGGAAGGGGAGGCCTACTACGTGGCTGCCGACCCTGAACAATCGTTTCTGGATCAGTTCAGCCAAGCGATATGCGAGCGGCTGCATTTGCTGCCCGTGCACCAAGCGCCTTATGGCGTTGAGCTGGCTGCCAGGCATAAAGACGGGCGTACGTTCACCTTCGTGTTGAATCATAATCCTTATGAGACCACTGTTGCGCTGCATGCGCAGGCAGGGCCTTATAAGGATCTGCTGACTGAGCGGATCGTTGAGAGCTCGCTGCAGCTTGAGCCGTACGGGGTCGCGATCTTGGAAACGGCGAATTCGCTAGGCGAATGAAGCAAAGAAGATGTCCCGAGGCCTGTGGCTAAGGTGACATCTTTTTTTTGTGTGCTTGCATGGCGGAGCCGGGCGCGGGGTCCCGCGGGCGGAGCTAACGGACACAGAAGCCGCTAATTGCGCGGAAACCACCGCAATACGGAGATAACGGACACCAGAGCGCTTATTTGCCGGATTTCGGGGCGAAATCGGGCAAATAAGCGCAAATAGTGGCGCTGGTGTCCGTTAGAAGGTGGAAGCGGCCCGGGATCCGCGAATAGGGTCCGCTGTGTCCGTTAGCCGGCCGGAGCCGTGCCGCGCAAAGGGGTTTGCGCCCAGCCAGCGAGCCGCCGACCAGCGAGCCAGGCGCGCGGCCCCGCGGGCGGAGCTAACGGACACAGAAGCCGCTAATTGCGTGGAAACCACCGCAATACGGAGCTAACGGACACCAGAGCGCTTATTTGCCGGATTTCGGGGCGAAATCGGGCAAATAAGCGCAAATAGCGGCGCTGGTGTCCGTTAGAAGGTGGAAGCGGCCCGGGATCCGCGAATAAGGTCCGCTGTGTCCGTTAGCCGGCCGGAGCCGTGCCGCGCAAAGGGCTTTGTGCCCAGCCGGCGAGCCGACCAGCGAGCCAGGCGCGCGGCCCCGCGGGCGGAGCTAACGGACACAGAAGCCGCTAATTGCGCGGAAACCGCCGCAATACGGAGCTAACGGACACCACAGCGCTTATTTGCCGGATTTCGGGGCGAAATCGGGCTGGAAAGCGCAAATAGCGGCGCTGGTGTCCGTTAGAAGCTGGAAGCGGCCCGGAATCCGCGAATAAGGACCGCTGTGTCCGTTAGCCGGCCGGAGGGCATGCCGCGCAAAAGGCTTTGCTTGGTCCCCGAGCCGAACGCGCGGCCCCGCAACAAAATATATCAACTCCAACCACAAAAAAGATCATGTGAAAGCGCGACCAAAGTCTCTACAATTAGTTGTACCCTTCCTCAGACAGGGAGCGCATGGAAGCAAACTCGGTGTTGACGAAGATTGGCGGTTCACCTTAAAATGGCGGTAGTTCATGTCGAATCTTGATGAATGAAGCCGTCGGCTCTCCCCGTACTCCCATTAGTTAAGGGAATATTTCAACATTCAGCATTGTGTGTGTGTGTGTTGCATCGTATCTTGAAATGGGGGCACAGTGATGCGTATATTCAGGAAGAGATGGCCGATCACCTCGATCCTCTATGTGATGTTCTTTTGTGTAATTGTGATGCCGATCGTATTGGTAGCCTCGTTATCGTTGCGAGCCTATACCGATATTTTGCTGACGAATATTACCTCGCGCACGATGCAAACCCTCGAACAAGTCTCTTACTCCATCGATCAGGAGAAGAGCAGATACATCCGCACGGTGGCTGCTATTGCCACGGACAGCAATGTCATATCCCTTGCCACTTCCTTTCACCGCAGTGCAGATTCCAACACTTTATTCAACTATTCCATCCAACTGGAGAATCAATTGAAAAATTATTTGCATGATATGCCTGACGTCGTTTCCGCGATGTTCGTCTATCGCGACGGAGACGCCTATTTCTTTGAAGGCACCCACTTTCATAATATCAACACACGGGTTAACGAAGAGCTGTTGAAGGCAACACCCCTTTACAAGAAAGCGCTGCAGAATCAAGGCAGGGTCCTATTGTTCGGTTCCGAAGAGAATAAGCTCATTGAGTCCAATGATAAATATATTTTATCTGCTGCCATAGCTCCGAAGTATGCCAGTTCATTTAACGATGTGGAAATGATCTATTTTGTCATACAGGCCAAATCGTTCGAGAATCTGGCGGAGTCGTCGTCCAACCAGAACGGGAGCTTCATCGTCCTGGATGGAGACGGGAACATCATGCTGGATACAAGCGCCGATAAGATGCAAAGCATCGAGAAGCAAACGGTCGGGCAAGCTCAAGATAAGAAGAACGGCAACTTTAGGACGGTCGTGAATGGAGAAGAGATGTTTGTCACGTTCCTCACCATGGAACGCACGGAATGGAAGATCATCTATGTGACGCCGTATGACCAGATGACGGCAGAGGTCAAGCAAATCTACAAGTTTATTATGGGCGTGTCTGCGGCAGGCCTGGTCATCTTTCTCCTTGTGTCATTTTTCCTTGTCAGGAGTATCGTTGGTCCAATCAAGTCTTTGATCCTGCAAATGAATAAGATGAAGAGCGGGTCGTTCAATATCGATCTGGAGCTTTCCGGTCCGCTTGAGATTTACTCGCTGGGCAAAACGTTTCAGAATATGACGATGCGCATGAAGGAACTGATTGTCGAGAAGCGGGAGCAAGAACAATTAAAAAACCGCGCGGAACTCGATGCGCTTCAATCGCAAATCAATCCTCATTTCTTAGTGAATACGCTGAATGCGATCAAAATCATGGCTATGCTGGCGAAAGCGACGAACTTGGTGGAAATGACAGATTCGCTCATCAAATTGCTTTCATCTACCTTTCACCGGGGCGGATCGTATATCCAAGTATTTGATGAGATGCAAAGTCTGGAGAAGTACATTCATATTATGAAAGTCCGCTACGGGGACCGTTTTAAAGTGGAATATGACATCGATGAGCGTGTGACGGAAGCCTACATTCTGAAGCTGCTTCTTCAGCCGATTGTGGAGAATGCGATTATTCATGGGTTCTATGGCAAGGAGGCGATGGGGATTGTCAAAATAAAATGTGAAAAACAGCTGGATCAGCTCGTGATTACGATTACGGACAACGGCAAAGGGATGGAACAGCGGACAAGGGGAACGCTGCTTCAAGAGAAAAGGGTGGAGTCGTTATGCGGTATCGGCATAGCGAATGTCAACGACCGGATCCGTTTAAATTACGGGGAGCCGTACGGCTTGACCATTCACAGCGAGCTGGAGGTCGGAACGGTGGTTATTGTGACGTTACCGCTTCTGGCAAGCAATCCTGATCAACAATCGAAAGAGCGGAGATGAGTTCATGTATAGAGTGATGATCGTCGATGACGAGCCTTTGGTCAGACTGGCGCTGGGGGCGATTATTCCGTGGGAGGACCTGGAATGCGAGGTTGTCGGGGAAGCCGCGGACGGACTTGAGGCATGGGAGCGCATAGCGGAGAAACAAGACATTGATATCATGATCGTGGATATGAGTATGCCGCGGATGGATGGGAACACCTTGTTATCCAAGCTGCAGGAGGCGAATCTGGCGAATCCGCCTTTAAGCATCGTGTTAAGCGCGTACTCCGATTTTGATTTCGTGAGGAAAGCGTTCGTGCTGGGAGCTGTGGACTACATCATGAAAGCGGATCTGGATCCGGAGCATATTATGCCGGTCGTTCGGCAGGTTGTCGATCAATTGAAAGTCAGAACGATGGATCCGGGCAATGGCAACGAACAGGACGAAGCCGACAGGAGGCAGCGGGATACATGGCTCCGAGGGCTGTTACTCGACAAAGATTATCTGTACAGCTTTAACTCCGTGCAGGATGCTT
This sequence comes from Paenibacillus sp. MAHUQ-63, assembly GCF_028765165.1. GTDB lineage: Bacteria > Bacillota > Bacilli > Paenibacillales > NBRC-103111 > Paenibacillus_E. Next base: position 274,128 of record NZ_JARADB010000002.1, read on the forward strand.
CCTTCCAGAAATGGGTGTCGCACTACGCGAACTATCAACAAGTTCTCGTATCGTTGCTGCCGGACAAGCCATCTCCGGCAGGAAGTGAACTTGCCTTTGCCGGGGAGGAGAGCAAGGGACATTTGGTTCGCGTGATTAAGCAAGGGATGGATGTCGTGAAACATCCTTATGAACTGATTCAAGTTCATGAGGAGGAGGTCGTCCTGCTGTTATGTTTTGAGTCGGCGACCAGTTATTTGCACGTGCGCGGGACGGTGATGGAGCTTCTGGATTCCTTGCGGAATACGGTGAAAAACTATTTGAACGTAACGCTGTCCGTTGGGGTCGCGGATGCTTGCAGCGATTGGAGAAGCTGGCATCTGAGATATGGTCAAGCTAGAAGCTTGGCCAGCCTTCGTTTCTCGGAAGGGCCGGGACGCATTTATTATCCGGAGACGCAGAAGGCTCTGAGGCCAGAACCGCTCGTTCCGTGGGATTATACGAATATGCTGCAGCAGATGGAGAAGGGTGAAGTTCAATGGCAGGAACAGCTGTACGCCGGTTTGAAGCAGTTAGGCGAACAGTCGAACGTTACATTGGAGAGTTCGCTTCCGGTCTACGAAGAGCTGATTTGGAATATCGGCGCGCTGCTTCATGCCAAAGCGATGAATTGGACGCATGTCATCGAAACCCGGCGAAGACCCTATGAGATTGTGGAACAATTCAATTTCCGCGTGGATTTACACGAGTGGATTGAGAAGCTTGTGTTTCGTCTGGCCGATTTACTCCATCCGGATAACCTGCGGGAGGAGAACCCGCAGCGGCTGGTGGAAAGGGTCAAGCGGTACGTCGAGAAAAACTATTGCTCGGCAATTACGCTTGGACAAGTCAGTGAATGGGCGCAAGTGACGGAGAGCCATCTGAGTAAACAGTTTGTGAAAGAAACGGGGGAGCATTTCATCGAATATGTGACCAAGCTGCGCATCAATGAAGCCACGAGACTCATGGAAACCGAGATGAAAATGTACGAGATCGCCGTCAAGATCGGCTATGAGAACCCCGAGCATTTCAGCCGAGTGTTTAAAAAATATAGAGGAATGAGCCCTCAGAAATACCGGGAGCATGCGCTGCGGAAAAAAGACTGAACCCAAAATATATCAAGGTAATAACCAAATATATCAATGAAAGCGTATTCTGCGTTTTGTATCATAAAAGTGTAAATCACTTACGTAATCTTGGGGGGTTAAGATCGAAGATGAAAAGAAGACTTGTAACATCCGTTCTATCGATAGCATTGACGTTCGGTTTGGCAGGATGCAGCGGGAATTCGGCAACGCCCGGCAGCTTATCATCCGCTGCGCCGGCACCGGCAAGCGGAAGCAAAGGGAATGAAGTTACATTGAAGCTGGCGATGTGGGACAGCGACAGCGAGTTCCTCGACAGCTGGACGAAGAAAGTCAAAGAGTTCTCCAATGTCATGCCGAACGTCAAGATGGAAGTGGAAACTTTCAAGAGCGACGGCGACTATCTGCAAGCGATGAAAGTCAGATTAGCGGCGAACGAGCTGCCGGACATTATCGAGCTGAAGCCGAATTTTATCAATGATTTCAAAGCGGAGCTGCTGCCTCTCGATGATTTGAGCGTCACCGCGAAGAATACGAAAGCCAAGCAGTTCGCCGTAGACGGCAAAGTTCTAGCGCTTCCGGTTATTTCTTTCCCTGAACTTGTCTACTATCATCCGAGTGTCTTCAAAGAGTTAGGTTTAAGCGTTCCGACGACATGGGAGCAGTTCGTCAGCGTATTAACGGAGATTAAGAAGAGCGGGAAATATCAGCCGTATGCAATGGGCGGTAAGGACTCGTGGCCGAACTATCCGTTCAATGAATTCATGCCGCTGCTGGCGTCTGGCGACGAGAACTATTATGACCAAATTGCCGGCATGGACAAACCCTTTGAGAAAGGCACGCCGTTCTACAAAGCTTACACGGATATTCAAACTTTGTATGACGCCAAAGTCATGGGAGCGGATCCGCTTGGATTGAGCAATGATCAGGCAACAGGATTGTTTGAAGCGAAAAAAGCTGCTGTCATTGCCGCAGGTCTTTGGTATTTGCCGCAATACAAATCCAAAGTAGGTAACACGGATGACTTGGCGGCATTCCCGCTGCCTACGCGTCATTCGGAGACTGAGCTACTGAAAGTCATGACGTTCACGGATAACTTCTTCGGTATTAACAACAAATCGAAGAACGTCGAAGCAGCCAAGAAATTCCAAGAGTGGATGTTCTCCTCGGATGCCTATTCCTTCTACGTGAATAAGAAGCAAGCGAACTCCGTGATGGAAGGCGTCAAAGCGGATGTTCCATTCTTGAACGACTTCTACAAAGCGAACAAAGTTGAAGAGTTCAACTACCGTCCAGGCGGAGAGAATTTCAATAAGTACGTGAATTCGATTCAATTGGATTGGAAGAAGCTTGGCCAAGATATGATGGGCGGCAAGGCGGTGGATAGCATCGCGAAGGATCTGAACGATAAATGGACCAAAGCGAGAGCTAGCAAGTAAGGTGCAAGATAATTGGAGGGGGGATGAGCGATCATCCACTCTCCAACACTTAGGAAATTGATGAGAATCAGTTTCTGTTTTTTTAGACTCAACGGTAAGCGTTTCCAATAACTGGTTTTTGGCAACGAAGTATCCCAGATAGGAGTTGTAGATATGACTGCAAAGATTGGGAAAAAGGTATGTGCTTCTTTCCTTGCATTAACGATCGTTTCGCCTGCGGTTTACGGTTTAACACCGGGACAAGCGAGCGCCGCGACAACAATTCAGTTAGACCCTGGCCATATGCAGCAAGCGTGGGACGGCTGGGGGACGTCATTAGCGTGGTTCGGTCATGTAACGGGCGGCTTTAACGATGCCAAAAGAAATGCAATGGCTGATGCGCTTTACTCGCCGCAAGGATTGAATTTCAATATTGTCAGGTATAACATTGGCGGCGGTGAAAATCCGGCTTACGAGACGATGCGCCAAGGAGGGGAAGTTCCAGGGTTCTCGCCCTCGGCCGGAGTGTTCGACTGGACGCAAGATGCGAATCAGCGTTGGTGGCTTCAGGCTGCCAAAGAACGTGGCGCTAATTTATTTGAAGCCTTTTCCAATTCACCTCCCTATTATATGACGGTCAGCGGAAGTACGACTGGAAATACGGATAAATGGAAAGACAACTTGAAGTCGGATGAATATAATAACTTTGCTAATTATCTGGCAGAAGTGGTAGAGCATTTTAAAGATAACTGGGGCATCACTTTCAACAGTCTTTCGCCGATGAATGAACCGAATACGGACTATTGGGGATTTGGCGGGGGTCAAGAAGGCTCTCACTGGGACACTGACTCGCAGGCCAAGATGATCAATGCGGCTCGCGCCAAGCTGGATGAGAAAGGACTGCAAAACGTTAAAATTTCCGCTATGGATGAGACCAACGTGGATACGTTCGTAAGCAATTGGAATTCGTATGATGCGGTTACGAAGGCGAATGTCGGGCAAATGAATACACATACGTATAGCGGCTCTAATCGTCATTTGGTTAGAGATGCAGCCAAGACGGCAGGCAAGCCGTTATGGATGTCTGAGGTTGATTTGGGACCGTCCGGCATTGCGCACGATCACGATGATTTTGAACCTGCACTCGCATTGGCTGAAAGAATTATGACGGATATTACGTGGCTTGAGCCGAAAGCCTGGGTCATATGGCAGGCGATCGAGAGCGAGAAAAACATGCAGAAGGAAGACATGAACTGGGGTCTCCTCCATGCCGATTTCGATACGCAAGACTGGTGGTATGGGAAAAAATATTACGCAATGGCGCAATTCAGCCGATTTATCCCGCAAGGCTCCAGATTTATTGGAGATAACGATGACAATACGCTGGCGGCCTTTGATCCTGCCCATAATAAAATCTATGTGGTGTATAGAAATCCGAATACGACCAGCCAGCCTATTTCCTTGGACATGTCACAATTTGATGAGATCACAGGGCAAGCTGCGGCATATGTCTCCTCAGCGTTGGAGAATGTGAGTCAACGTGAAAGCGTTTCCATAACGAATAAAACGTTGAACACAACTGTCGATGCGAAATCGATTACAACGTTCGTTATCGACGGAGCGTCCTATACCGACAGCACGGTCATTCCGCAAAGCGGGATGACGGCGACGGCAAGCAACTCAGCCTCGGGGGAAGGACCGGAAAGAACGTTGGATGGCAATACCGCAACGAATTGGCACTCGGCTTGGTCTGGCACACCGGCACCGGCACCGCATTCCATCACCTATAACTTAGGCGGTTCCTATAACGATGTTTACCAATTGAAGTACTTGCCAAGGCAAGATGGCAGCTTCAATGGTGTTGCAACCAAGTATGAAGTTGCAGTAAGCACAGATGGAGCGAATTTCTCGAAGGTTGCCGAAGGGACATGGAGCAACGACAAAACGGAAAAAACGGCAACATTCTCCGCAGTAAGCGCTACACATGTGAAGTTTACAGTGACGCAATCGAATGATGGTTCCGGCACACAATACGGCTCGGCTGCCGAGATACACATTTTGAGAAAGCCGGGCTATACCGTTGATAAAGCGAATCTGAGCGAAGCAATTACGAATGCTGAAGCTTTACTGACTGAACAGCCAGGCTTATCTGCCCTGCAAGCGTTAATTCAGGAAGGCATAACGGTTAGAGATAAGGATTACGTCACTCAGGAAGATATCGCCAAAACGACGGACCGAATTATCGCGGAGTATAACCTTCATGCCGGCTTCGTTCAAACGGGTCTTATCCCGCAAAGCGAGATGACGGCGGAGTCAGACAGCTCCGCACCGGGCGAAGGACCGGACCAAACGATCGACGGGGATACCGGAACGAAATGGCACACAGCCTACGACGGATCTTACTCGGCACTTCCGCATTCGATCACCTACAACCTTGGCAAGACCTATGACGGTGTGTATAAGCTGCGGTATGTGCCGCGTCAGGATGGGGATTGGAACGGCATCGTCACCCAATATGAAATTTCCGTCAGTACGGACGGCACGACATTCACCAAAGCTGCGGAGGGAACTTGGGAAGCGAATCACAACGAGAAAACGGCTACCTTCAATGCCCGGGGCGCTTCCTATGTTAAATTTACTGCACTTGCTTCCAGAAGCGATGCAGGCAAGCAGTATGGATCGGCTGCAGAGATCCAGATTTTGAACAAGGCGGGCTATACCGTTGATAAGTCCAGCCTTACAGAGGCGGTGTCAGCAGCGAATGCCTTTAAGACCGGCTTTACGAAGGATCCTTCCTACTTGGAGCAACTGGAAACGCTGCTTACCCAAGCTTCGGCGCTGCTGGTTAATGCGGCAGCCACGCGAGAAGAGATTGTGAAAATGACAGGTCAAATTACGGCTGAAATCGCAGGAGTTCAAACTGCTGTGCAGCAAGTTGAAGCTATTCAAATTTTTTATGCGCCGGAAGCGTACGGAACGAATCCATCCAATCTCATGCTGGACAACAATCGTTCAACCTTCTATGAATCCAACTGGGACTCCGACGGAAGAACATACAGATCCGGCGATTATTTTATCATCGATTTGGGCCGGAGCAAGCCTGACATTGGGAATGTTACGATTACGCCAAGGCAAGACAAGGCGAACGGCAGACTAAAGCAATTCAAAATTTATTACAGCAATGCGGCAGACTTGACGGGGACGCCTGCCGACGGGACGCAAGCGTATCTGGACCAGCATTTCACGTTTGCCGCAAACGGCGCTTGGGACTCAACCAGTTCGAGCGTACAATCGGCAACGTTCAAATCTCATGCAGCCAGATACATTGCGGTTCAGGCGGTTACAACGGGCGGTGAAGGCAATACGCTGACTGCGGCAGAAATTTCGGTCAGTCAGAAACAAGCAACTGCTTTCGATACAAGCGGTTTGGCAAATGCCATTGCGCAATTGCGGACAGCGTCTAGTATTAGCCCGAAGGTAGCAGGGGCGATTGAAAGTCAAATTGCCAAGATCGGGACGCTGAGCGAATTAACGGAGGAAAGCATTCCATATTACACAAAAATTGTGCAGGATTTATTCATTTTATATCAGAGTGTAGGTAAAACAGCTTCCATTAAAAGCGGTGAAGTGTGGCTGGATGGAGACGGCGTTCCAATTCAGGCTCATGGCGGAGGAATTCTTTACAACGAGAAGGACAAAACGTACTACTGGTATGGCGAAGACAAATCGGAGGATAATGTTGGCTCAGGCTATGTCCCGGTAACAGGCGTTCATGCGTACTCTTCTACAGATCTGTACAATTGGAAAAATGAAGGGATTGTGCTGCCGGTCTTCAATAACCCGCAACTTGGCGAAAATGTGTTACCTGCCGGCAACCTGCCCATGTACTTGGATGAGAATTCGGAGACTTACACGAATAGCGGAGTTCCATTCGATCCGAATCGTGTAGTCCATATAACGGATCGAAATGGCGATTATACAGGTTCGATGAAATCGCCGGTTAATTCGTTAAGCAAACATAATTCACCCGAACGCATTGCCGAGCTTAACGCATTGTACGCGGACATTACGAATGCAGAGAAGCAAGCGATGTATAAAGAATTCAACTGGGATAAAGTTGTCGAACGTCCGAAGGTCGTCTACAACAAGCAAACGAACAAATATGTGATGTGGTGGCATCAAGACGGACCGATCGCCGGCAAGTATTGGACGGCGGAAGGCGGCGTTGCGATCAGCGATTCGCCGGCGGGTCCATTCAAGTATCTCGGCACGTTCCGATTGCCGAATAATGGATGGGGCGGCGGTGAAGGCGAAGGCATGCTGCGCGACATGACGCTTTATGTAGACGATGACGGCAATGATGCCACGCATGACAAGGCCTATCTGATTTATGCATCCGAAGGGAACCACACGACCGTTATCATGATGTTGAATGACGACTACACGGGTCCGGCCACGGATGCGAACGGGAACTCCGTCGAAGGCGTTCATTATGTGAGAGCCTTCTCGTGGAACCGAGAAGCGCCGACGATGTTCAAGCAGGATGGTGTCTATTACATGATTACATCTGGATTGACGGGTTGGGACCCGAACCAAGCGGAATATCATGTATCGACAAATGGCGTATTCGGCCCATGGGAACATAAAGGCGATCCGTTTGTGGATGACTGGAAGCACACAACCCATGATAGCCAAAGTACGTATGTCCTGCCTTATCGGGATGGCAATGGCGATGTCGTGCCGAACAAATTCATCTTCATGGCCGATCGCTGGTACCCTAACGATCTGAAGGACTCCAGGTATGTCTGGCTTCCGTTCGAAGTGAATACGGCGAATCGCACGATTGCCGCAAGATGGAACAAGGAGTGGAATTTCTCCGTTTTCAAAACAGGCACGACGGTGAGCTTCAACAGCAGCGGAGGCAGTGTGGTTCGTTCCGTGTACGGAGCTGTACAGGGTTCGAAGATCGCAGCGCCTGAAGCTCCAACGAAGAACGGGTTTACGTTCGCGGGTTGGTATCAAGACGAAGCGCTGACGCTCGCCTGGGATTTCGGTGTGAATACGATCCCAGCCAACGATATGACGCTGTACGCGAAGTGGGAGCAAGCAGCACCTGTGATTACTGGCGTATTGCCGGTAACTGTGTCTACCGTTACCTATTCTGCGCCAATACTGCCTGGCACCGTAACCGTGACTTACAAGGATGCGACGACAGCTCAGGCGCCCGTTACTTGGGATGCGGTTCATCCGTCCAAGTATGCGGCAGCCGGAAACTTTAGCGTGAACGGTGCTGTAAGCGGAACGGCTATATCGGCTGTTGCCCATGTAACGGTAACAGACGCCGTTTACGGTCATTCGGTTACTTCCATCTCCGTAAGCGGCGCAGGCGGTGCGATTGCAATCGCAAGTCAGGGCGGCACACTGCAAATGCAGGCGACTGTCTTGCCGGCGGACGCCAACGATCAAGTCACATGGAGCGTTTGGGAAGCCGATGGGGTTACGGCAACCGATAAAGCGGTGATCACAGACGGCGGATTGCTGACGGCGGCTAAAGACGGCATCGTGAAAGTGGTGGCGACAGCTGTAGACGGAAGCAGCATGCAAGGTTCCAATTATGTCATGATCAGCGGTCAGACAACGGCTCCGACCGAGGTGCCTCGCACGGCGCTGACGGGAGCTGCGGCGGTTCAAGCAGGAGCTGCATTCTCGACCATTTTCGGTTTAACGAACGTCACGAACAGCGCAACTTCCGCCGTATATGCGGCTGATATTACGTTCAGCTATGATGCGAATACGGTTGAATTCGTATCCGTAGATGCATTGATATCCGGCTTTAGCGTGGTTGAAACGAAGAAGGATGTACCGGGTCAAGTTCGCATTATCGCGATTAGCGAAGGTGAAGCGGGGGCGATCGCCGCAAGCGGAGATGTATTCAGGATCAATTGGAAAGCGAAGCCGCTGGCTTCTTCCGCTGCGATCAACCTGGCACTGACCAATGCAGCTCTTTCTAATGGACAGGGGCAACAGATGGATGCTCAGCTTACTAATCTGGCGGTAACTGTTACGGTTACGACCGTTAACAAGACAACGTTACAGACGGTCTTGGGTTTGGCGCAGTCTATCTATGATCGCGCTGTGGAAGGAACGCAAGCCGGGGAATATGCAGCAGGTTCCAAGACAGTGCTGTTGGCTGCGATCCAAACGGCAGCTGCCGTAAACGCGAACCCGGCGGTTACCCAGCAGCAGTCGGATGATGCGGCGAATGTGTTAAACCATGCGATTCAAACCTTTAACCGACAGATCATCACTGTCTTCGCACCGGGCGATGTCAATGAAGATCATGTGATCAATATTGGGGACTTGGGCAGCGCAGCGCAGCATTACGGAAAAACGACGGAAAGCAGCGATTGGAATGAGGCGAAGAAGGCTGACTTCAATCACAATGGCATCATTGACATTATCGATGTAGTAGATATCGCTAAGCTCATCATGCAATAAATGGAAAGGGAAGTGAAAGGGGCAATCCTTTCTCTTCCCATCTAATCATGTTGTTCAAAAAGGAGTGTGCCCCATGATACGCAAAACAGGGTTGTTTTTCATTGCCATAATGCTCTTATTCACTGTTATCCCAATCGGCATGGCTTTAGGGGCTGGAGTTCCGTCGTTTACTGTCAGTGCTTCCCAAGTGAAGGTCGGTGACGATGTCGCCGTTACGATTCACGGCAATCATGTGACGGATTTATACGGTTACGAGGTGGTCCTGACGTATGATGCCGATCGGCTGGAATTCGATAAAGAGCAATCGAACGGTTCTTTCGAAGGGTATAAGATTGCACAAAATTCGGGGAATCAAGCCACATTTGCTTTTACGAAAATAGGGAATAAACCGGGGGAAACCGGAGATCTAGCTATCTGTACACTGATTTTCAAGGCTAAGACAAGCGGACAAGCTAACGTCACCTTGAAACAGATGACAACCGTCACATCGCAATCACTAGCTTCTAGTTGGAATGTAAATGCGCAAAATGCCATTCAGATTGACGGGACTGGAGCTGGAACAGACCGGGGAGGAGGCTCACCGGCTTCACCAACGAAAGAAGATCCGAATCTCTATGTTCCGCAAGAATCGGAGCTCCGGATTGAAACGGCACAAGACGGCCAAACATCCGTAACGGCGGTTATCGACAGCAAACGTCTGGCGCAAAAATTAACGGATCTGCAGGCAGCGAGCGGCAGCACCGTTTTAAACTTTGAGATTCCAGGTGAGCACGCCTTGAATGCGCTGCAACTGCCGCTGCCAACGTTATACGACAGCTTCAAAGATCATAAAGATACGGTTCTAACTGTACGAAGCCACTTAGGCACTTATGAACTTCCGATGTCCATTCTGAACCAAGCGGCATTTGCGAGTGCGGCTGGTACGGAAGGCGCGACGCTGATCATTCGTTTGGATAAAGCCAAATCGCAGCATGAAACGCAATTCGACCAATCCCTCTCCGAGAAAGGCATGGCGAGAGTGAGCGATATCATCGATTATAAAGTGATTCTGAAGACCCGCGATAAGGAAGTGGAAATTCATAGCTTCGGCAGCAGCTTTGTGTCACGCGTTATCCGTGTTGATGATGTGATTCAAGATTCTTCGGCTGCGACGGCGGTTGTGTACGACCCGGTTACGGGAGAAATGAAATTCGTACCTTCCACGTTTACCGTGACAAACGGCCAAACGGAAGTGAAGGTGACCCGAAATACGAACAGTATGTACGCCGTCGTTCATAACAAGCAAACGTTTAACGATATGGCCGGTCACTGGGCGCAGAAAGATGTGGAGCTGCTAGCTTCGAAATTGATTATCGCCGGAACATCGGACCGCACGTATACGCCTGAAATGCAAGTCACCCGCGCTCAGTTTGCCGCCTTACTGGTAAGAGGACTCGGGTTGTCGGCGGAATCCGTTCAGCACGTATTTACCGATGTTCCCGCATCCGAGTGGTATGCTTCGGAAGTCCATACAGCAGCGAAGTACGGCTTGGTTCAAGGTGTGGGTGAAGGCAAATTCAACCCCGATGCACAGATTACAAGAGAGCAGATGGTCGTGATGATGATGAAAGCGATCGCACTCGTGCAAGGAGAGAAGAAATCCGAAGCAGCCATGCAGGCTCCTTTCGCTGATCAAGGCCGGATTTCCGACTATGCGCGCAACGCGATTGCCGAAGCAGCTGCCAAAGGATTGATTCAAGGCAAAACGGAAACTGAGTTTGCTCCGCAAGATGCAGCAACCCGCGCTGAGGCGGCTGTCATGATCAAGCGCATGCTGCAATATGTGAAATTGATCAATTAGACCAATAGCCACAGAGACAGCTTCCGCACCTGAACATAGGCTGTCTCTATGGTACCGGCAGCCGGCGGCGGACGAAGCAGGAGCAAGTGCAAGGAGAGTAAAGGAGGGGAGTTATTTGTGTAAGAAGATTTCAACATGCCTAGGACTTATATTTATGCTTATTTTTGTCTCCGTGGCCCCTGTTGTTGCGAGTACAAATAGTCAAATCACAGCAAACCCCGTTGTGAATGATATTTATACGAATCAGAAAAACTATGTGGATCTCAGGTTTGGCATGTTTATCCACTATAACATGGGAACCTATCACGATCAGGAATGGGTAACGCCAGGACAAGATCCGTTTTCTTTTAATCCTGAGCATGTGAATACGGACCAATGGGCGCAAGCCGCCAAATCCGCAGGCATTAAATATTCCGTTCTAACGACCAAGCACCATGACGGATTTGCCCTGTGGCCAACCCAATATGGCGATTACAACGTGATGAAGAGCTCCTACAAGCATGATATCGTAAGGCAATATGTCGATTCCATGCGTGCTCAAGGAATTTTGCCGGGGCTATACTTCTCCATTTGGGATCGCCAGCAAGGTATCCAGAAAGGTTCCGTCAGCAGGGCGGATATCGAATTTATCAAAGGGCAGCTAACAGAGCTGCTGACGAATTACGGCGAAATTCCGGTACTGATCATCGACGGCTGGGCCTGGGAGATGGGTCATAATGAAGTTCCATACCAAGAAATTCGCGAATGGATAAAGCATCTGCAGCCTAATATTCTTATTGTGGATCACAATGGACAAACGCAGCCGTGGGAAGAGGACATCATTTATTTTGAAGAACCTAAAGGCGTTTGGGCACCTTCCAACAATACGTATGCCGCTAACCAGGGCATGCCGCTCGTTTCCAGTCAATGGTTCTGGCACGATTGGATGAAGAATACAGAGCCGGCAAGCGTTGAGCATATTGTGGAGAATCATCTAGGTTATTTGGAACCGCGTTATACGAACTTTTTGGTCAACGTTTCACCGAACCCGGACGGGGAGTTGGATGCTAACGTAGTAAATCGGTTGGCGGAGATCGGACAAGCATGGTCGCCTAATGAATCTCGCCCTCCACTCCCGCAGCAGCCAATCGTGATGGACCACCCGATTACAGCTCATTCAGCAACGGCTACTAGCGGGAACGCGGGTAATGCGATTGATGGCCTTTTGGATTATGTAAACACTTACGTGGAGACGGTTTGGCAAACCGACACATCTCTGCCGCAATCCATTACGCTGGATTTGGGTTACACATACAACAACATTAATATGCTGAATTACTTGCCTTCGCAAAATTTAACACAAGGTATGATTACTTCCTATACCCTATACGCAAGCCAAGACGGTACGAATTTCACTTCGGTTATAAGCGGCACCTGGGATGGGGACAAGACCATGAAACGTGTGACCTTCCCCTCGCAAACAGCACGCTTTTTCAAAATGGAAGTGAATTCGGCCGTTGGCGAATTCGCAGCTGCAGCCGAGCTGGCAGTCGGCTCTTACACCAATGAAGTTCCAACCCGGACGGGTGTTGACTCCTTTGATGTCAACACGTTGTATCGCATCGTCAATAAAGCGACCGGCAAAGCATTGGGAGTTGGGAATTCGCCAGCGAATGGAGCGGCTGTTGCCGGGCGAACCCAATCGAGTGCTGCCGATCAGCAATGGGTAATCGATGATTTAGGTTTGGGCAAATATAAGATTGTCAATCAACAAAGCGGACGAGTTATGGATGTTATAAACGCCAGTAAATCGCCTGGAGCCCCAATCATTCAATGGACAGATTCTGAAACTGCCGCAGATCCTGCAACTATAAACCAGCAGTGGGCCATCTCTCCTGTTGGTAACGGCTACTTCAAAATTACAAGCGTAAACAGCCGGTTGGCATTGGATAACAGCAACGATTCTGCAGTTGACGGAAATCCGGTTGTTCAAAACACGTATACCGGAAGCGACAGCCAACTATGGAAAGTGGAAAGACTGCCTTCTCTAATTACAAATGTGAGAGTGAACGGAGTGCCGGTCAATGGCCTTCATTCCGGGAATCGGACGGCGACGCTGACTGTTTTGAGAGAAAAAAATCTGGCAGTTCCAATAGTTACAGCGGACAAAGCCTCTGAAGACGTGCAGTTGGTCATCGACCCCGCCGACAGCTTGCCAGGCGCGACGACGATCACAGCAACGACCAACGGCGGGGCGACACAAGAAGTGTACACGTTAAACTTTGAACTGGTGGATCGTTATGCGAGCGATCTGAACTGGTTAAGCGCATCCTCGGGCTGGTCAACCGTTAAGAAGGACAAAAGCCTCGACGGAAATGCGATAAAACTAATGGGAAGCAGCGGCGCCGTAACGTATGGGAAAGGTTTTGGCGTGCATGCGGATTCAAGAGTGATATTTGATATTTCCGATAAAAATTATGAATCCTTCACTGCTCTTGTCGGAGTGGATCAAGAAATGGCCAAATCGCCGTCTTACGCCGATGTGGAATTCAAGGTGCTTGTAGACGGCGTAGAGCAATTCGCGAGCGGTGTAATGAAGGTTACCGACGTGGCTAAACCGGTCGATGTCCGTGTAGCTGGCGCAAGCCTCGTGGAACTTGTTGTTACGAATAGCGATAACGATAACAGCGAGGATCATGCAAGCTGGGCCGATGCGACGTTTCGAGTTGCGGAAGGCCAATCCGAACAGAAGGAAGAATTGCCTGAAGTTGATTATTTGAGCGATCTGAACTGGTTAAGCGCATCCTCGGGTTGGTCTACGGTTAAGAAAGACAAGAGCATCGACGGGAATGCGATTGTATTGAAGAATGGGAACGAGGATCTCCCGTTTGCCAAAGGCCTTGGGACTCATGCCAATTCAACGATCAAGTATGATCTTACTGGAGCTAATTATGAAGCCTTTTCCGCCTTTATCGGCATAGATAAGGAAATGATCGGCGGAGCTAACAACGGCTCGATACAATTTAAAGTGTCAGGCGTGAAGAACGATGACACGATCGAAACGCTTTACGCCGGAAGTGTGTTGAGAGAGTCGGATCATGCCAAATTTGTGAAGGTGAACGTGAAAGGTTATAGAGAGCTGATATTGGAAGTTACGGATTCCGGCAATGGAAACAGCGAGGATCACGGCGATTGGGCTGATGCGAAGCTGACGGTTGCAACAGCGGCACCGGTGATTTCGGGCGTTATGCCAGTAAACGCAGTTACGGCAACGGGTGTTCCGCCGGTTCTGCCTGCAAGTGTCACAGTTGTGTATAACAATGGGACAACGGCGGATAAGCCGGTTCAATGGGATCCGGTAGATTCGTCTCAGTATGCAATAGCCGGCAGTTTTATCGTGAATGGGGCTGTAAATGGGACAGTCATACCGGCTGTAGCAAACGTTACGGTTACAGCAAACCAGCAGGTGAACGTACAATCGATCGCTGTCGTAAGTTCGGAGTCGACGATTACCGAGAAGGACGGAAGCCTTGCATTCCAAGCTTCGGTGCTCCCCGCCAATGCGACGAACAAGTCTGTGACATGGACGGTCTATGAAACAGATGGCGTAACTCTAACAGATAAAGCAATCATCCATCCGAATGGTTATCTCACGGCGAAGAAGAACGGGATTGTAAAAGTGGTAGCGACAGCTACAGATGGCAGCGGCATTCAAGGATTCAAATACATGATCATCAGCGGTCAGATAGAACTGCCGACGGATGCGCCGCAATCAACGCTTACGGGGCCGGCTGCGGTTCAAGCGGGTGCTGCCTTCTCGACGCGTTTCGGCTTAAACAACGTAACGGCCAGCGTATATTCCGCGGTTTATGCGGCGGATATTACATTAGCTTTTGACGCCGGCGCTATCGACTTGGTATCCGTAGATCCATTGATTTCCGGATTTACGGAGATTCAGACCCATACCGACGTACCTGGCCAAGTTCGGATAATAGCTGTAAGCCAAGGCGATACGGGAGTGGTAACAACAAGTGGAGATATATTCACATTCAATTGGATTGCGAAGCCGAATAGCCTGTCCACGACCACGAATCTGGTGCTGACGAACGTATCGGTTTCAAACGGGCTGGGGCAGAAGCTCGATGCTGCACCGGCTAATCTGACGGTTTCTGTTACGGCGGCTGTAACGGTAGATAAGACAACATTGCAAACGGTCCTCCATGCGGCGCAGTCCATTTATGACCGAGCGGTGGAAGGAACCCAAGCCGGACAATATGCGGCTGGCTCCAAAGCGATGCTATTATCCGCTATCCAAGCCGCTTCTGCCGCAGGCGCGAACCCGGCGGCTGCGCAACAGCAGCTAGATGAAGCGGCTAACCGTTTAAACCAAGCGATACAATCGTTTCATCAGCAGATGATCACCGTCTTCGCACGGGAAGATATCAACGGAGATAACGTCATCGATATTGGCGACTTGGGCCTAGCCGCCTTACATTACGGGAAATCTCCAGAGAGCAGCGATTGGAATGAAGCACAAAAAGCGGATCTCAATCATGACAACAAGATTAACATGCAAGATGTCGTGATAATCGCTAGATTAATCTTGGAATAGCTACGGAATCTCCTTTGCGGATTTTTATCTGCAAGGAGATTCGATTTAAAAAGGGACCGCTATCGGCTATAAACCCTTTGTTAACTTACCGAAATATGGAAACTGCTTAACTTTTGGAAAGCGCATTCATTATTGTGTGCGATTTGGAGGACATGATGATCAAATACTTGGGAACAAAAATTGTAACTTGCGTGATCGCAGCTGCCTGTATGGCAGCGCCGTTTGCTCCGATTGCGGGTTCTGCCGCTCAAGCAGCCGCTGCCGCTTACGAGCCTAACTGGCCGTCAGTCGACCTGTATAATGCGGCACCGGATTGGTTCAGGGATGCCAAGTTCGGCATCTACTTTCATTGGGGGGCCTTCAGTGTTCCAGCATACGGAAGCGAGTGGTATCCCCGTAATATGTATAAATCGGGCAGCCCCGAGAATCAGCACCACTATGCCACATATGGTGATACGTCCGCTTGGCCGTATAGTAACTTCTTAACCGGTGCCAGAGATCTGGCCGGGAATTGGAAGGAATTTGCGCCGAAACTGACTTCTCAAGGCGGCAATTTCGATCCGGAAGCTTGGGCCCAATTGTTTGTTGATGCCGGAGCCAAATTCGCCGGTCCAGTTGCGGAGCACCACGACGGTTATTCGATGTGGGACAGCAAGGTGAACGAATGGAACTCCGTGAAGCTGGGACCGAAATTAGATTTAGTCAGCCAATTCTCATCGGCTATCCGCAGCAAAAACTTGAAGCTCTTACTCGCGATGCATCACGCTTACAACTATACAGGGTTTTATGAGGACGCGCCTCAGCAAACCGATCCCAGCTTGCAGAAATTATACGGTCAACTGCCGCGTGCCCAGGAGAATCAGCTCTGGTACGATAAGCTGGAGGAAGTGGTTGATAACTATCAGCCGGACATCCTGTGGCAAGATTTCGATCTTTCGGCTGTTGACGAAACGCAGCGCTTGAAATTCCTTTCCCATTATTACAATAAAGCAATGGAGTGGAACAAAGAGGTCGTCGCTACCTATAAAGACGGATATGACAACAATGGCGAGGTCTATGATTATGAACGTGGCGGCCCTGGGGATATGCAAACCAATTATTGGCTGACAGACGATAGCGTCAGTAGTACAAGCTGGAGCTATACAAATAACATGGGGTATTATTCCACAAAAGCCGTGCTGGATGCGCTGATCGATCGCGTCAGCAAAAATGGCAGCATGCTGTTGAACATTGCTCCAACGGCTGACGGTACGATCCCGCAAGAGCAAAAAGACATTTTGCTTGGCATGGGGGATTGGCTGAATCGTTTCGGAGAATCGATTTATGCGACGCGTGCTTGGGATGTCTATGGAGAAGGCCCGACTAAGATGGGTGGCGGCATCTATATGACACCGACGGCCGGTACGAATCAAGACATCCGGTACACCCGGAATAAAGAGGGCAATGCCCTTTACGGCATTGTCATGGGTTGGCCTGGGAATGGCGCAACGCTGAATTTGAGTAACTTAAATGCCAATAACGCAAACTTGAGCAACTTGTCTTCCGTACAATTGCTTGGTTCTACTGCCGGAACCTATATCAATCTAACGGGTTATACGCAGGATACCAACGGTCTCCAGATTACCATGCCGTCTTCGCAGCCGTATTCAGCTCCGGCCTATGTCGTGAAGCTGAGCTTCAGCGGCCCGATTCCGGCACTCAATTCCACGAATGTGCCGAGATTTTATACCGGTGTCAATTACGGAGGCAATAGCGGTTTCCTTGGAGTTGGCAGCTATACGCTTGCTCAAATGCAGGGTGCCGGAATTCCAAATGACAGCATTTCATCGGTTCGCCTTCCGGCCGGTTACAACGTTACCCTGTATACAGGCGACAATTTCAGCGGAAACTCGTGGAAGCTCACGGGTGATAACGCCGATCTTAGGTCTAATAACGGTACGGTATCTTCGATTAGGGTGTCCTATAATCCGGCTGCTAACTTTAAGCTTACGAATCATACAGACGGGTTGGCGCTTGACGGCGGGGGATCGGTTTCGCCCGGTTCGGATGTAAAGCAATGGACATGGGATTCAAGTCCCAATCTGCAATGGAATTTCATTGATCTGAATAACGGGTACTTCGCGATTAAAAACCGTAATAACGGATTGGCGATTGACAGCGGTGGTAACGTTTCTCAAGGGGCTTCCGTGAAGGAAACGACATGGACGGGCAGTAATAACCAGCAATGGCAAATCGTATATCTTAGCGGAGGGTATTTCAAGATTGTCAACCGTACGAACGGGATGGTGCTCGATAGCGGTGGGCATGTTTCGGCTGGTTCCTCTGTGCTGCAATGGTCTTGGAATGGCAATACGAACCAGCAGTGGAAAATAGAGTTTTGCATCAACCCGGCGCCTGCCTTGCAGCAGCCGGTCACGTTCGCGGACGTGGCAGGGCTTGCGAATAACGGCAAAACGAAAGCTATGCTGCCGGCTTTGACCGCTGACGGGAACCGCTTTTGGTATAAGAAGGTTGGCGGGAGCGACGTTCTGTCTGCCATTCATGCGGGCGATTCGGTCTTGAACGGATGGACCGCCTTCCCGGCGGACGGCATCATCGAAGCGGACAATGGACAGCGGATTTTCGTAGCCGAGGCGGACACCGATCAACAAATCCTGCGCGTTGGGGAAGCGCAAGCGCTTGTTGCTAACGAGGATGCGCCGGTGATAACGGCATTGACACCGGTGAATGTCAAGACGGTCGTTGGCGTTCCGCCTGTCCTGCCGGCGCTTGTCACCGCCGCGTTCAGCGATAACACAACGGCTGACCGTGCGGTGCAGTGGGCAAACATCGACCCGTCCAAGTATGCGGCAGCCGGCAGCTTTAGCGTGAATGGTGTAGTTAGCGGCACGTCTATACCGGCGGTTGCCCATGTAACGGTAACGGATGCCGTGTACGGTCAGCCGTCCATCACTTCCATCTCCGTAAGCGGCATTGGCGGCGTGAATACCATTATGACTCAAGGCGCCACGCTGCAAATGCAAGCGATTGTCTTGCCGGCGGAAGCGAACAGTCAAGTCGCATGGAGCGTTTGGGAAGCCGATGGTGTTGCGGCGACCGATAAAGCGGCGATTACGGCAGGCGGACGGCTGACAGCGAATACAGACGGCATCGTGAAAGTGGTGGCGACAGCTGTGGACGGAAGCGGCATGCAAGGTTCCACTTATGTCGTGATCAGCGGTCAGACATCGCCTCCGACCGACGTGCCTCACACGACGCTGACGGGAGCGGCAGCGGTTCAAGCAGGAGCTGCATTTTCGACTAACTTCGGTTTAACGAACGTCAAGGAGGGGGCATCTTCCGCCATATATGCGGCAGACCTAATGCTGAGCTTTGATGCGAAAGCGGTTGAATTCGTATCCGTGGATGCATTGAAATCCGGCTTTAGCGTGGTTGAAATGAAGAAGGATGTACCGGGTCAACTTCGCATTATCGCGATCAGCGAAGGAGAAGCGGGGGCGATCACCGCAAGCGGAGAGCTATTCAAGCTTAATTGGAAAGCGAAGCCGCTGGCCTCTTCCGCAGCGACCAACCTGGCACTGACCAAGGCAGCCCTTTCTAATGCACGAGGGCACAAAATGGATGCTCCGCTTAGCGATTTGGCGGTGACTGTTACGAATTCGGCTGTTAATAAGACAACGCTGCAGACAGTCTTGAGCTTGGCACAGACCATCTATGATCGTGCTGTAGAAGGAACGCAAGCCGGGCAATATGCAGCGGGTTCCAAAGCCGTTCTGCTGGCTGCTATCCAAACGGCTGCTGGCGTGGGCACGAACCCGGCGGTTACCCAACAGCAGTCGGATGATGCGGCGAATGTGTTAAACCAAGCGATCCAAACGTTTAACCAACAGTTCATCACTGACTTCGCACCGGGAGATGTCAATCACGATACATTTATGAATATCGGGGATCTGGGCAAAGCAGCGATGCATTTAGGCAAAAAATCGAGTAGCAGCGATTGGAATGAGGCGAAAGCGGCCGACTTCAATCATGATGGCGTAATTGACATTGTCGATGTAGTAGGTATCGCTAGGCTGATCCTGCAGTAACAAAAAGTTATACAAAACAGGTTTGTTTTTAACGCGAGGCTATCCCGGGTATCTTTTGATACTGCAGGCGGTAGCCTTTTACTTTGGCGAAAAGCGTACGGAGTACGGAGGTTGGATAAACCCGCTTCCATCCCTTCCCGGGCTTGCTGACCTTTCCAATAGGATTCCAAATGTATGGCAGTAAAATGTATGCGAAAAATAGTGTCAACAATAATGATGACGAAAAGGAATTTTGATTTGATTGAACGTGAAAGCGCTTTTGCATTACGATAAGTACATAAACAATATCATGATTAAGCTCATGGGAGGTTATCCTAATGGATACATTATCTTCAAAAAGCCAACCGTCAGCGGGTGGAGCTCGCGTGAAGGTCCAGCGTTTCGGACGTTTCCTAAGCGGTATGGTGATGCCGAATATCGGCGCCTTTATCGCCTGGGGGCTCATCACCGCATTATTCATTCCGACGGGTTGGATTCCAAATGAATATTTGGCCAAACTTGTCGGACCGATGATTACGTACCTGCTGCCGCTCTTGATCGGGTATACGGGAGGGACGATGATTCACGGCACGCGAGGCGGCGTCATCGGTGCTGTAACCACGATGGGGGTCGTCATCGGGACGGATATTCCGATGTTCATGGGTGCGATGATCGTCGGACCTTTCGCAGCCTGGGTGCTGAAGCAATTCGATAAATCAATCGAAGGCAAAATCAAATCCGGCTTTGAGATGCTCGTCAACAACTTCTCATCCGGTATTATCGGCGGTGTTCTGGCCGTACTCGCTTACGCGGTCGTAGGCCCGGCCGTTCAAGTCGTGAGCAAGGCGCTCGCCGCCGGGGTTCAATTCTTGGTCGATGCCGGGTTGTTGCCGCTTGCGAACGTCTTGATCGAACCCGGGAAAGTTTTGTTCTTGAACAATGCCATCAACCACGGCGTGCTCAGCCCGATTGCGCTGGAGCAAGCTTCGAATACCGGCAAATCGATTCTGTTCATGCTCGAATCCAACCCGGGACCTGGACTTGGCATCCTGTTGGCTTACTGGCTCGTAGGCCGCGGTTCCGCCAAACTGTCGGCGCCAGGCTCCGCTATCATTCACTTCTTTGGCGGTATTCACGAGATTTATTTCCCGTATATTCTGATGAATCCGCGATTGATTCTAGCCGTTATCGCAGGCGGTGTAACCGGTACGTTCACGTTCTCCCTGTTCAACGCAGGACTTGTCGCTCCGCCGTCGCCGGGAAGTATTTTCGCTTATATCGCGATGGCGCCTAAGGGTGGAATGCTTGCCATCTTCACAGGTGTCATCACGGCAACGGTAGTTTCCTTCGCTGTAGCGGCACTGCTGCTCAAAACGGGCAAGCAGTCCGAGGAGGACGAAAATCTGGAGCAAGCAGCTGAGAAGATGAAGCAGATGAAGCAAGCGGGCAGCACGGCGGCAGCTCCTGCCGCGGCCGCAGCAGCCGAGACGGCCGCTGCAACGGCTTCCGTTAAACCGGCCTCCAAGGTCAATAAAATTGTGTTTTCTTGCGATGCAGGTATGGGATCCAGCGCGATGGGAGCTTCCATTCTGAGAAAGAAAATGAAAGAAGCGGGCGTTGCCGTTACGGTCATTAATACGGCGATCAGTGAAATACCGGGAGATGCCGATATCGTCGTCACGCACAAATCGCTGACCGATCGTGCGCGGAACCAAGCTCCGCAGGCGGAGCATATCTCCATCGACAATTTCATGAAAAGTCCCGAATATGATGAGCTTGTCAAACGTTTAAGTTAATATATCCGTGTAACGCTGGCTGTCAAGCCGGCGTTATCTCCATTTCCGTAAGAGGTGCATGAATATGAGATTGACACACAGGCACCGTCAAATCCTAGAGCTGCTATTACGCCGCGAAGGTGAAGTTACAGCGGGTGAAATCGCCGCAGAAATCAATGTCAGTACAAGAACGGTGCATAGAGAGCTGGCGGATCTGGAAACGATCGTTCAGAATGCCGGATTGACGCTTCAGAAGAAATCGGGCAAAGGCATGCTTTTACAGGGAGACTCTGCTCATTTGGATGCTTTCAAACGGTCGTTGTTGGCTGTTTCGGCCAGCGAGTACTCCGCCCAAGACCGCAAGCTGTATATTCTGTGCACGCTGCTTCAAGAAGCTGAGCCTGTTAAGTTATTCACTCTTTCGCATGAGCTTAGCGTAACGATTCCGACCATCACGAATGACCTGGATGAGCTCGAGGGCTGGGTGCAGAAATCCGATCTCATCCTTGTGCGCAGAAGAGGGTACGGTGTCGGTCTGAGCGGTTCTGAAGCGAATATGCGCAGGATGATTTCGCGGATGGCCCGGCACTATTTGGACGAATCCGATTTGTTCGGCAAACCGGACCAGCCGCTCACGCCCGTCATGATGAAGCTGCTGGCGTTGATCGGCAAGGAACATTTTGCCAAAGTGGAAGAGGCTTTATGGCAAGTTGAGGATGAAGGGCTTAACGCGTTGTCGGAAGAGGCCTATACGCAGCTGCTTATCCACATCTCGATCGCCGTTTCGCGGATCAAGCAGGGCAGGGGGATTGAGCTGCAAGCGGAGAAACAGTCCGTTCGGCAGAGCGAGCTGCTCGCCCAGCTCATCGGCCATTTGTCGAGCAAGGCGGAGGTTGAGTTCTCAACCGCTGAGACCGCTTATATCGCCGGGCTGCTCGAGCGAGGGGAAGCACCGCATCCGAATCAGCTTTTGCCGCAGGAAGAGCTCAGCTACATGGAAATCGTCTGGAAGCTGGTTCGCCAGATGGAGGCGCATAGCGGGGTCCCCTACAGCAGCGACCGCTCTCTTCGGGACGGACTGCTGAGCCATCTCGAATCCGCGCTGAAGCGGCTGCAGGCAGGTGTGGGCATTCGCAACCCGCTGCTCGCCCAAATCAAGAAGGATTACGAAGCTCTCTTCGAGGGAATCCGGAGAGCAGTGGATGAGACGATAACGGGGATAGCGTTACCGGATGAAGAAATCGGTTATCTCGTCATGCATTTCGGTGCATCTCTGGAGAGACAGAAGCAATTCCGCCGCAATGTGAGAGCGATTCTCGTCTGCACGAGCGGCTTGGGAACGTCCAAGATGCTCGCCGTGCGCTTAACGAAGGAACTGCCCCAAATCGATATCATCGGGCACGCTTCTTGGTTCGAAGCGGCGCGCATTCCGGAGAAGGAGTACGACCTGATCGTCTCTACAGTGGATTTGCCATTGGATAACGATCAATATATCAAGCTGAGTCCGCTTCTTACGAAGGAAGAGGCGGAGCGTCTGAGATTGTTCATTCAGAACGTAACGTTGAAAAAGGACGATATCCGGCAGGAGCTCGGTCCAATCCCCGAGGTGGATGCGACAACCGACAGACTGTACCGAATCAAACAGTACGTCAATGAAATCGTGAGGATCATCGACCAATTCACCGTTCATCATGTGGAGCAATCCTTCGACAGCTTGCAGGCGACACTGCGTGAAATCTGCGGCTACGCCAAGTTAACTCATGTGATTGAAGACGTAGAGCCGATTGTTGAGCTGCTGCTGGCAAGAGAAAGACAAAGCAGTCAGGTTATTCCCGACACGGGGCTGGCCCTCTTTCATATTCGAAGCGAGCTGGTGAAGGCGCCGTTCTTGACGTTGTTTCGTTTGCAGCAGGATTTGGTGCTCGATCAGCTCGCACCATCCGGGGTGAGACAGGTGCTGTTAATGCTGGGTCCGCAGCAGCTGTCGAAGGAAAGCCTGGAGGTGCTTAGCGAGATCAGCTCATATCTGCTCATCCCGCAGATGATCGAGCTGCTTAAGGAAGGCAGCCAATCGGAGATCAAGCAATTTTTATCGCAAGAGCTTGAAGGCTTTTTAGAAAATAAATCCTAAAAGGATAGAGGAGAACCTACGATGACGATTTTATCTGTAGAGAAAGTGAAATTGAACGCACAGCCGCAAGACAAATTCGAAGCGATTCGTATGGCGGGGCAGCTGCTGGTGGACGCCGGTCACGCCTCGGAGGCTTATATTGAGAAAATGCTGGAGCGGGAGGCAACTTTATCGACCTACATGGGGAACGGACTTGCCATTCCTCACGGCACGCAGGATTCCAAAGCGCTCATTCGCTCGACGGGACTGTCCATCGTCCAAATTCCGCAAGGTGTGGATTTCGGCGACGGCGAGAAGGCTGTTCTCGTGATCGGCATCGCTGCGGCGGGCAACGATCATTTGGATATTTTGACGAATGTAGCGATGATCTGTTCGGAAGATGAGAATATGGAAGGCATTATGAAAGCTGCGACGGCGGAAGAGCTGGTTGCCATTTTCGAAAGCGGGATGGAGTCATGAAAGCAGTTCATTTCGGCGCTGGAAATATCGGCAGAGGCTTTATCGGACTCGTGCTGTCGCAAGCGGGGTATGAAGTCGTCTTCTCCGATGTGAATGATCGTCTGGTGGAGGAGCTGCAAAAGAGGAAGTCCTATACGGTGCGTATCGCAAGCGATGCGCAGGAAACATTCCAGGTCAATAACGTTACGGCCATAAACGGAGGGAACCCGGACGATGTTGCCGAAGCGGTCGCAAGCGCGGATCTCGTGACGACAGCGGTCGGCGTGAACATCTTGAAGCATATTGCAGGCGGGATCGCCAAAGGGCTCGAGCTGCGCATCGCGCGCGGAGGAGCGCCGCTGGCCATCATTGCCTGCGAGAACGCCATCGGCGGCAGTACGCAGCTCAAAGAGCATGTGTACAGCCATTTGAGCCCGGAGCTGCAGGAGAAGGCGGAAGGGCTCGCCGCTTTCCCGGATGCTGCGGTAGACCGCATCGTGCCGATTCAGCACAATGCGGACCCGCTGGAGGTCCGGGTTGAGCCGTTCTACGAATGGGTCGTTGACGAATCTCAGATGTTTCCCGGCTTTCAGCGGATCGAAGGCATCCATTATGTGAACAAACTCGAGCCGTACATCGAGCGCAAGCTTTTCACCGTTAATACGGGGCATTGCATTGCAGCCTATTTGGGCTACATGCATGGATACCCGACCATTCAGGAGGCGATGGCGGACCGGCGCATCGCGGCGCTCGTGCAGGCGGCTATGGAAGAAACAGGCGCTGTGCTTCAGCGGAGATACGGATTTGATGCGGCTACGCATACGAACTATATTCATAAAATTATAAGCCGATTCGTCAATCCGCATTTGACCGATGAAGTGACACGCGTAGGACGATCGCCGATTCGCAAGCTGTCCCCGAACGACCGTCTTGTCCGCCCCGCTTTGCAAGCCTATGAATTGGGGATGGGGGCTCAGCATTTGGCGATGGGAATGGCTGCAGCGCTCCTGTTCGACCCTGCGGACGATCCGGAGGCTGTGCAAATCCGGGCCGATATTCATGCGTTGGGACTTACCGCCGCGATCACGAAATATACGTCCATCGAAGCGGATCACCCGATCCATGCCGAGGTCGTTCATCACTACGAGCAGTTGAAGCAAGCAAGGCAATCTTAAGGAAGGGGAGTATTCTTATGGCTGACATGTTGACGAAACGACTAACCGGAATTGCCGCTTCCCCCGGCATCGCCATCGCGAAGGCGTACCGGCTTAAGCATGAAACTTATGTGCCCTCACCGGATAAGGTAGCGGACACTGAGATAGAAACGGCACGTTTCCGGCAAGCGGTGGAGACAGCCAAGGAGCAGCTGGCACACATTCGGGCAATGACCGAGGAAAAAATGGGGGCGGCCAAAGCCGAAATTTTCGAAGCGCATTTGCTGCTATTGGAAGATCCCGATCTCATCGATGCGATTATCGAGCAGATCGAAAGCGAGAGCCTGAACGCGGAATTCGCGCTGCACGGAGTGGCCGGAGGGTTCATCGACATGCTCTTATCGATGGATAACGAGCTGCTGAGAGAACGGGCAGCCGATGTGCGGGATGTATCCGGCCGCTTGATGAGCTTGCTGCGCGGCGTATCCTACGCGGCGGTGTCCGCCATCCACGAGCCGTGCGTTCTGATTGCCGAAGACTTGACGCCTTCGGATACGGCGCAGCTCAATACCGATTATGTGCTCGGATTCATCACCGAGGTCGGAAGCCGTACTTCCCACTCTGCGATCATGGCCCGTTCGCTGGAAGTTCCCGCGATCGTCGGGGCGGGTTCCGCGGCGGCGGATATCGAGACGGGAACGATGGTCGTCATGGATGCCGTTCAAGGCATTGCCATCGTTGACCCGTCCGAGACCGAGCTGGCGGAGTACCGAGCGCACAAAATCGCGTACGACAAGCGCCGCAGCGAGCTGCGCATGCTGCTTGACGAGCCGACGGTGTCCGGGGACGGCCACCGCGTCGAGCTGGCCGCCAACATCGGCAGCGTGGAGGATTTGCAGAAGGTGCTGGCGAACGGCGCGGAAGGCATCGGGCTGTTCCGCACCGAATTTCTGTACATGGGACGCAGCGCGCTTCCGACGGAAGAAGAACAGTTCCAGGTGTATAAGCACGTGCTGGAGCGGATGAACAACAAGCCTGTCGTCATTCGCACGCTGGACATCGGCGGCGATAAAGAGCTGCCGTACATGAAGCTGCCGGCCGAAAGCAATCCCTTCCTCGGCCTGCGCGCCGTGCGCTTGTGTCTGGACCGGCAGGATCTGTTCCGGACACAGCTGAGAGCCTTGCTGCGGGCAAGCAGCTATGGGCAGCTGAAAATCATGTTCCCGATGATCGCCGTAGCCGAGGAGCTGCGGGAGGCTAAGCGCCTGCTGCAGGAGGAGAAAGCGAAGCTCCGGGAGGAAGGCGCTCAGGTATCCGACACGATCGAAGTCGGCATTATGATCGAAGTGCCGGCCGCGGCGCTGGCGGCGGATTTCTTAGCCAAAGAGGTCGATTTCTTCAGTATCGGAACGAACGACCTCATTCAATATACGATGGCGGCCGACCGCATGAACGAGAACGTCTCGTACTTGTATCAGCCCTGCCATCCTTCGGTGCTGCGCTTGATCCGCATGGTCATCCAGGCGGCGGAGCGGGAAGGCAAATGGGTGGGCATGTGCGGCGAAATGGCCGGCGATGAGACCGCCATTCCCATTTTGCTTGGCCTTGGCTTGCACGAATTCAGTATGAGCGCCAGCTCGATTCTGCCCGCGCGCGCGCTCATCAAACAATTATCCCGTGCAGAGTGGGCCGGGTATACCGAACACATCCTGTCGATGAGCAGCCAAGAAAGCATCCATGCATTCGTTAATGAAAAGACAAGGAGTGAATAATCATGTTATCGCAAACTTTTACGATTTTGAATCCGTCCGGCTTTCACGCCCGTCCGACCAAGGTGTTCGTGCAAGCGGCCAGCGCTTATCCTTGCAAAGTCAACGTCATTAAGGGCAGCAAGAAAGTGAACGGCAAAAGCTCCCTCAGCATGCTCACATTGGGCATTCAGCTGAACGAGGAAGTGACGCTGGAGGTTGACGGCGAGCAGGAAGAGCAGGCGCTGCAAGCGCTCGGCGAGCTGCTGACGAAAATATTCGAAGAATAATGAGTCCCGGCCGGCCGGTTGGCGCGCGCTCCCTTTGTGGGAGCGTGTGCCGCCGGCTTTTTTTGCGGGTTCGGGCGGGTTCGGGCGCTGCGCCCATCCGCGAGTGCCAGCGTCCAGCCCCGCGGTCGCCGGGCCCATCCGCGCCTGCCAGCGTTCAGCCCCGCGATCGCCGGGCCCATCCGCGCCTGCCAGCATTCAGCTCCGCGATCGCTGCGTCCAGCCCCGTGCTCGTCGCGCTGAGTTGCTCGGAGCTGCAATAACTGGAAAAACTCCAGTTAATCGAATGTCCACGCAGCCTGTGGGACGGTATAAATGGAATTTCTCCCGTTAAAATTATCGATTCACGAGCAGTATGGAACTTTTCGTGGAAATTAGCGGGAGATTTTCCAGTTATCACCTCGGTTGGAGGCGAAATTGGTTGGAATAACTGGAGAAATTCCAGTTACGCCCGCGCGCGCCCACCATGCGCTCACCCGCGCCCCGTGCGTGCCCACACTTGCCTCGCTTCGCTTGCCCGCGTCGAGCACACCCCGCTCGCCCCGCGCTCGCAACGCTCTTAGCTGAGCTGCACTGAACTACGCCGAGCTACCTGAACAGTGCTGCGCTGGTTCGAGCTGCAATAACTGGAAAAACTCCAGTTAATCGAGTACCCAGGCAGCCCGCGGGAAGGAATAAATGGAGTTTCTCCCGTTAAAATTAGCGACTGACGAGGCAGTATGGAACTTTTCGTGAAATTAGCAGGAGATTTTCCAGTTATCGCCTCGGTTGGAGGCGAAATTGGTTGGAATAACTTGAGAAATTCCAGTTACGCTTCATACTGAGCGCCCGGTGCTCGCCCGGCATTCGCTCCACGCTCGCCCCGCACTCACTCCACGCCCCGCACACGCCCGAACCACATAAAATCATCCCTCAAGGTCCAAAGGACCTCGACTAGAAGCTCCGCGAACTCTCACCGAGTGAAGAGTTCATCTTCCACTCCTTTCCCCAAGATATGCTATTGCTTGCCAGCGCAGGCTGCCAGAGATACATATTGAACAAATAAAGAGTTCGGTATATAATACTAAACAGATAATAACAATTTGTTATTATCAAAAACCAACTAACATCCCCTTCATCAAATAAAGCGAAGGAGCGATCCCATGAACCTTAGCGATAAAATCAAAGGCGGCCTATACGGCGTTGCCGTAGGCGATGCTCTAGGAGGAACGACGGAGTTTTTGACGAGGAAAGAAATCGAGCGGAAGCACGGGTACTTGACGGAGATGATCGGCGGCGGCGTTTGGGAGCTGGAGCCCGGGGAAGTGACGGACGACACGATGATGACGCTATGTGTGGCCGAAGGGATTTTGACCCGACCGGAAGATCCGATGACCGCTATCGGGGACCAATTTCTGGCATGGTACCGATCGGATCCCAAAGATATCGGCAACATCATCCGAAGGGTGCTCGGCACTTATCAGGGGAATTGGTTTGAAGCCGCTTTTCTGGCGGATCAGGATATGGGCCAGAGCGCAGGCAACGGCTCGTTAATGAGATGCCTCCCGGTAGGGCTTAGCTACCCCCGGCTATCGGACATCGAGCGAGTATCCCGCCTGCAGTCCAAAATGACGCATTATGATGAGCGCTGCAATGAAGCCTGTGTTATTTATAATCGAATTGTATATCGGCTTTTGCAGCAGGAATCGCTCCAACATGCATTGGAAGCTGAAATTACGAATACGCCTTACGCGTATGTTCTCACGGGGGATCCGAATTGTGAACCGAGCGGTTTCGTCGTCCGTACGATGAATTGGGCGATTCATATTCTTGCCCATACGCAGTCGTTCGCCGAAGTCGTGCAGCAAGCAGCGAATTTGGGCGGGGATTCCGACACGATTGGGGCCATAGCCGGGGGACTTGCCGGCGTCTATTACGGATTCGATGGAATTCCCCGTCGATATTCGGACCAAATTTTGATCAAAGAAAGGTTGGACCGTACCGCAGAGCGGATCGTACAGCTTCGCAAGTCATATAACTCGTAACTCGCAACCCGAACCCGTAACTCAAACTCGCATCTCGTAATTCGTAACTCTTAGCTCGTAGCTGGTAGCTTGAACTCGCAACTCATAACTCATAACTCATAACTCGCATCTCGCAACTCGAACTCCTAACCCATAACACCCACGCCCATAACCAAGTCACATTTAAAATTATGTGTCTTGGTTTTTTTATGTCTTCCAAGGCGCAGGTTATGGTATAATTTGCATAAAAGAGGAACGAAAGCCATCTAATCAAGGAGAATCACATGGATAAATGGATTGAAGACTCCCGCCGCAGGTGCAGGGCCTTGGGACTGGATCCCACGAAAATACCTTTGCCAGGTTCAACGTTGACATCGGATCAGCTGCAGGAAGAGAGACTTAAGTACAGGGATATTCTCGTCGTGACGAATTATTTTTCAGAGAAGATTTTGGCGTTCCTATCCGGCAGCCCGCATCTGATTGTTGTTAATAACGATAAAGGGTATGTTCTGGATCATTATGGGGACGAGACGATGAAGTCGATGATTCATCAATTGGGATTAAAGGAGGGCATTCAATGTGACGAGGCGTACATGGGGACGAATGTCGTCGCCCTGGCGCTCCGCGAGCAAAGACCGATTCAAATTGTCGGCGCAGAGCACTACCATAAGATGCTGGAGAATTCAGCCTGCTATTGCGTGCCATTTCATTTCTCGGATTATCATCATCTATCGGGCGCGATCTCGATCATGACGTCCGTTCAGCACCATCATCATACTTACTTGGCGCTGCTCGCAAATATGGTGGATTCGATTGAACGCGAATTATCGCTGCGGCTGGCGAATCATAATCAGCATTTCATCCAGCAGCTGGTTGTGAACAATATGCGCAATGGCATTATTATGACAGATGAAAGAGGGATGATTACGGAATTCAATGCATTCGCCGAGAAGATTACGGGAAGAAACCGGAACAGTGTGACAGGAACGCCTGTATTCCCGTTCGAGCATTTCGGCAGCTATTTCTACCAAGCTCTGAAGTACCGGAAGGCATGCGAGAATATTGAGCTCTCCTTCCGCTCATCGCTGGATCAGGAGAATGTCTGTCTCTTCGATGTCATGCCGATTCTGAACGAGCGCGGCGAGCTGCTGGGGGCATTTGCCCAGTTTCGCGATATTACCGAGCGCGTCATCCTGGAGCGGCAGTGGATCAATTCGGAGAAGTTTTCGGCAATCGGCAAGCTGGCGGCGGGGTTGGCGCATGAGATCCGCAATCCGCTCACCTCGATCATCGGTTTTATTCAACTTGGCAAGCGCTCCAACGACCCGCACAAATTATGGAATTATGTAGATTTGATCAGCGGCGAGCTGGAGAGCATGAAGCAGCTTGTTTCCGATTTTGTCGTAATGGCCAAGCCCAGTACGCCCGAGCGGAAAGCCGTTGAGCTGCAGGAGTTTCTGCGAGACACCGTTCGGTTCATGGACAGCCAGGCCATCATGAAAAATACGTCTATCGAAGCGGTTTTGGACCAAAACTTAACGATTGCCATGATCGATCCTTCGCAGATCAGACAGGTTTTGGTGAATTTGCTTCAGAATGCAATTGAATCTATAGACAAGAACGGATACATACAGCTCCGTACAGAAGCGGATCTCCCTAACGGGTCGTTCAAGATGAGTATCGAAGACAACGGTGTGGGCATGACGAAGGAAGAGTTGGATCAGATTATGAATCCATTTTTCACGACCAAAGAAAATGGGCTGGGTCTCGGCCTGTCGATTTGCTACCGGATTATCGAGAACCACAATGGCACGATGTCCGCTGTTTCCCGCAAAGGATACGGCACCCGGTTCGAGGTTGTTTTGCCGTTAGGCTAGTCATTATATGTGCGTTATCCATTATGAAGAGGAACATTAAGGCTGCCGGTCGTGAAGATCGGCGGCCTTTGTGCTGACTACCCAAAAAAATCGGATACCGATCCAAAAAATAAGCACATTATGTGAGGGGACCGGAACTCGCTATAATACCATTATGACATTTCCTATTACGCATAAGACGGAGGCACAGCATGATTAACCGGTTCAAATCGTTTATTTTATCGAGCATTCGCTTCCAGCGGTTGAGAAGCCGGTTTCTGGTCGCGATGATCGTCATCTCGCTGCCGCCGCTGTTTATTTTGGGCTACATCTCATTCAATATTGCCAAGAACACGCTCATGGAGACGAACGCGCAGACGTATGAGAATCATTTGGAAACCTCAAGCGAAGTGGCGGATCTGTTGTTCCGCAGCATTATTAATATGAACCGGTCCATCGTAGTGAACGAAGAGGTGCGCGAGGTTCTATTCACGAGCAACGTGCCTTCGAGCAGCGAGCCCAACTCTACGAGTGAATGGACGTCGAACAAGCTGCAGAAGGCGATCAACAATAATCAATTCGATACGAGGTTCGTTAATTCGATCTGTGTGCTGAATTTGGACTTTAAGACTTACTGTGCAGGCAGATCGGACGACGCCGGGATCTATGAACAGCCGGATAAAGCGAGGCTGATCCAGCAAACTTCCTGGTACCAGAGCGCCTTGGAGGACAAGGGCAGGGTTGTGTTCCTGGGCTACGATATTTTCAAAGAGTCGCCGAACTCGTTCTCCACGGTCAAATTATTCCGCGATGCCTCCTCTCCCAGCGGGGAGGCCATCGGCCTCTTGGTCGTGAACATTTCGACCTCCATTTTCAATGAAATATTTAATGAGAAAAGCCAGAGCGGCGGATTCATGGCGCTGGACAATGCGTCCTCCGCCAGTACAATCGTATTCAATAACGGATTGCCGGAAAGGGACGAGCCGATCCAAGGAGACAAGGAGTCGCTGGTCCGGCAGCTGGAGAAGCAGGGCTATCTCGTCAGCCAATTTCAGAATCAAACTACGAACTGGACATTTCTCCACGTGATCAAGGTGAATGAGCTGCTCCAGCAGTCCAATAAAATACGCACGGCTACAACGCTGATCGCGGTTTCCATGGGGATTGTGGCGCTGTTATATTCCATTTTGATCTCCGCCAGCATCACGCGACCTTTGCTCACGATCAAGAAAATGATGGTGGAATGGACGAAGGGCGCCCGCGAGTTCAACGAAACATTCGAGCAGGATGAGGTCGGCACCATCGGGGAAACGTTCAAACGGGTCGTTTCGGAAAACAAGGCGCTGAACGAACGGCTCATTCTATCGGAGTTGAAAGAACGGGAGGCTGAGCTGCGGGCGCTGCAGGCGCAAATTAAGCCTCATTTTTTATATAACACGCTCGATTCGATTTATTGGATGGCGACCTTGCAGAAAAACCACGATGTCGCGCAAATGGCGATTTCTTTGTCGGAAAGCTTCAAATTAAGCCTGAATAAAGGCAAAGATACGATATCGGTGTACAAGGAGCTGAAGCACATCGAGCATTATATGACGATTCAGAATATCCGGTACAATAATCGCTTCACGTATGTGGAAGAGGTGGAGCCCGCCATTATGAGCATGGAAATCATGAAGCTGCTCCTTCAGCCGCTGGTTGAGAACGCGATCTATCATGGGTTGGAGCCCAAGGTAGGCGAAGGAACGATCAGGCTGACCGGGAAGCGGGAAGAGGGCTTTCTTGTTTTCACAGTAGAAGATGACGGGGTGGGCATGGCCGATTTGGCTGCGACGGAGTTGGGATATGGTTTAAGGAATGTGCGCGAGCGGTTGGCGCTGTACTACGGCGCGACCAGTTCACTAACGATTACGAGCGAAGTGGATCGAGGCACGCATATCCGGATTCGGTTTCAGCCATTTGTGGAAAAGGGGGATGCAGATGCTTAAAGCTGCTGTTTTTGATGACGAGTATATCGTGCTTCAAGGCTTACGGGAAATGATCGATTGGGCCAGCTATGGCATCGAACTCACCGGCACGGCGGATAACGGTCTTGCCGCGCTCGAGGTGTTCCGGGAACAGAGGCCGCAGCTGATTTTCACGGACATTCGGATGCCCGGCATGGACGGTCTGGAGCTGATTGAAATTATTTTGCGGGAAGCGCCGGAGACGATATGCATCGTGTTCAGCGGGTTCAATGAATTCGAATATGTCAAAAAGGCGATTCAGCTCGGCGTTGCCGACTATTTGGAGAAGCCGATTACGATCGGGACGATTGAGAAATCGATCCGCAAAGCGATGGATCTCATCGGCAAGCAGCAAGAGGTGGAGGCGCTGAAAACGAAAGTGCAGGGCAGCCGGCTCGAGCTGCTGGAGAAAGCGACGCTCGATCTGTTGTTCATTGGCGGGGAAGCGGAAGCGAAATGGCGGGACATCTACGGCGCCAAGGCGGAGCACATCGTCGGGGTGACCGTGCTTGTGGCACAATCGGAGGTTGCGCCGCCTGTTCGGGAACAGGAGGAATATGAAGCAATCGCATTCAGGCACGGTGAAGCGCGGTATGCCGTGCTCTTCCATTTCCGGCTTCCGGCTGCACGGTTCTGGGAGGAGCTGCGGAGCGAAACAGATCGAGCAGGCCTTACAATAGGCTGCGGCAGAACGTATGCAAGTTTGCGTGAAGCCTCTCTGAGCGGCAAGGAAGCGCAGGAAGCGCTGCGATCCGCACAAGTGCTAGACGAGAAGGGGCTTATCCGTTATGATGCCGGGGGGCAGTCGAAGCCTGCGCCGGTTGCTCAGGCGCGCGCTTATATGGAGCAGCATTATACGCGTGATGTGACCTTGCAGGAGGTTGCTGAGCATGTCGGGATGAATCCGACGTATTTCAGCGTGCTCTTCAAGGAAGAAGCCGGCGAGTCTTATATCAAATATTTGACCCGGATCCGGATGGAGCTGGCTACAACCCTCTTAAGCCGCGGCCTGAAGGTGAACGATGTCAGTGAGAAAGTCGGCTATCATACCTACCGGCACTTCTCCGAGGTGTTCAAAAAATATACGGGCGTTACGCCAGGTCAATATAAAGAACAGCTTGCTCAGACCGGAGAACCTGAAAAATTCGGACATCCATCCGAAGAATGACGCACTGCCGGCGTGCCGGGAAAGCGATTAAGATAAGACAAGAGGGAACGAACTCGCCGCAAGGTTACGAGTCGAGCACCCTTAACAAGAATGACTAAGGGGGATTTGCACATGAATACACAGAGAACCAAATGGCTTGCAGCCATGTCGACGACGGTTGTATTGGCCGGTGTGGTAACAGGCTGCGGAACGGCTTCCACCTCATCCGGTGAATCGCCAGGGCAAGCTGCGGACAGCGGTGCTTCAAAATCCGGCGAGAAAGTAACGATCTCACTATTAATCGATAATACGCAGGACTCGGTCAATGTCGCCAAAGGCATCGTGGAGGCGTTCGAGAAGAAAAATCCGAGCATCCATGTGGAAACCGAGACGCGTCCCGGCGGCAGCGAAGGCGATAACTTGGTGAAGACGCGCCTGGCGACGGGCGATATGACCGACGTCTTCTTCTATAACAGCGGATCGCTTATGCAAGCGCTTAACCCGGAAACGAATTTGCTCGATCTGACGAACGAACCGTTTCAAGCGAATGTCATCGACTCTTTTAAGCCCACGGTTACGGTCAATGGCAAAATATATGCCGGACCGATAGGCTCCACGATGGCAGGCGGGTGGTTCTATAACAAAAAGATCTACGCGGATCTAGGTCTTGCAGTTCCCCAAACATGGGCCGAGCTGATGGCCAACAGTGAGAAGATTAAAGCGGCGGGTATTACGCCTGTGATTGGTTCTTATAAGGATGACTGGACGACCCAGCTCGTTGTGCTGGCGGATTACTACAATGTGCAAGCGGCTAATCCGAAATTTGCCGATGATTACACAGCGAACAAAGCGAAGTATGCCACGGATGCCGCAGCTCTCAGAGGCTTCGAGAAGCTGGAGGAGATTGCCAAGAAAGGCTACATGAATAAGGATTTCTTGGCCACTACTTATGACGCCGGCTTGAAAATGTTGGCCGAAGGCAAAGGCGCCCAATACCCGATGCTCTCCTTCGCAACGCCGGCCCTGCAGCAAAACTTCCCGGACAAAATGAAAGATATCGGCTTCTTCGCACAGCCGGGAGATAGCGCGGCAACCAATGGATTGACGGTTTGGATGCCAAGCGGAGCCTACATTTACAAATCGACGAAGCATCCGGAACAAGCGAAGAAACTCGTTGAGTTCATCGCTTCCTTAGATGGTGTAGCCGCGCAATCCGCAGCTTCCGTTCCGTCCGGCCCTTACGCTATTAAAGGCTCCAGGCTGCCGGAAACCGTTGCACAAGCCGTGAAAGAGATGACGCCATATTTTGATTCGAACAAAACGGCCCCCGCACTGGAATTCGTATCCCCGATCAAGGGCTCCAGCTTGCCGCAAATTACGACGGAAGTCGGCGCTGCAATCAAGACAGGTAAACAAGGCGCAGAAGTTTATGACAAAGACGTAGAGAAACAAGCCAAGCAGTTGGGGCTCAAAGGCTGGTAAGCAATCGAAGAATGGAGATAGAGAGTCGGCGATGCGGGTGTTCATGCAGGACCGGCTCTTTGCACTTACTTAGGGGTGATCAAGATGGCCAAGGTATTCAAACGAACGTACTCATATGCTTTTCTGCTTCCTGCAGCCATAATTTATTTGTTGATCTTTATTTTTCCGACCATGCTGTCATTTTTCTTCTCCTTAACGAGATGGGATTTAACGAGCTGGACGTTCATCGGCTTCGACAATTTTAAAATGTTTTTTCAAGAGGCGTCGCTACTGATCGGTTTCAAAAATACGTTGATCTATGCGATCGTCACCTGCGTACTGAAGGTTGTTCTCGGCCTGCTCCTGGGCGTCTTCCTGACATCAAAAATAAGAGCCAAAGGCTATCTGCGGTCTGTCATATTTTTCCCTACCCTCCTTAGCACCATCGCCGTCGGTATCACGTTCAGCATGATGATGCATCCGTCTCAAGGACTGATTAATACGGCGCTTGCCGCGATCGGCATCGCCGGTCCGGATTGGTTGGGCGATACGCGCATTGCGCTGTTATCGGTGGCTCTTGTCGATGTTTGGAAAGGAGTAGGCTTTGCGACCGTTATTTACATCGCCGGCATACTCTCCATCCCGCAGGAATATTATGAAGCGCTGGAGATGGATGGAGGAGGTGCTTTCCACAAGTTTTGGAACATTATTTTACCGTTAAGCCGTCCTGCTACGAACTCTGTCATCATTCTGTCTTTTATCGGCGGATTGCGCTCCTTCGATCTGGTCTGGGCAATGACCAAAGGCGGACCGGGTTTCACGACCGACCTCATCGCATCCATCATTTATAAGCAGTATCAGGGCGGATATTACGGCCTTGCTACTGCCGGCAATGTCATCCTATTCATCGTTGTTACGGCTTTAGCCCTTCCGCTATATACGTATTTGAACAGAAAAGAGGCTGAGCTATGAGCAGAAAAATAAGAGGCTTAACCCTTGAAATCGCTGCCATTGCGATGACGGTCGTGATCTTCTGGATACCGTTCTATTTCGTTATTGTGAATGCGCTGAAAGATAAGAAAGAATCGGCGCTGCTGAGCTTGGCATGGCCTTCGTCGATCCATTTATGGGACAATCTCAAGGAAGTTGTCATGGCACGTAACTATATGCTGCTGCGGGCGTTCTACAACAGTACGCTGCTGACCGTGCTATCGATCGTCGTATTGGTGCTCGTGTGCGCCATGGCCGGTTATGTCATGCAGCGCCGAACGGACCGCTTGACGCCTTGGCTGAACTTCTTCGTGCTCTCGGGACTCATCATACCGCCTGCGATCGTCCCGACCATCTGGGTGCTCGATGGAATCGGCTTGTTCAAGACATTGCCGGGACTTATTCTCGTCGAAGTGGCGCTTGGCTTTCCATTTGGCGTGCTGCTATATAAAGGCTTCATGTCTACCATTCCGCGCGAAGTCGATGAGGCTGCGGTTGTGGATGGCTGCGGCGGATTGAAGCTGTTCTATAAGATTATCCTGCCGCTTCTGCAGCCGGTGACGGCAACGATTATTGTGACATCGTCCGTCGGCATTTTCAATGACTTTACGAATCCGCTGTATTTTTTCCCGGGTGCGAAGAACGCAACGGTGCAGCTTACTCTATACAATTTTCAAAGCCAATTCGTTACGCAATGGAATTTGCTGTTCATGAATATTTTGCTGATTACGTTACCGCCTCTCGTTTTGTTTATTTTCTTCAATAAAAAAATTGTGGCCGGGATGACGGCTGGCTCCGTCAAAGGCTAAGGGCCGCAACAATCAGAGGAGGATTACGATGGACAATTTGAAAGTTACATCCTTGAAGTGTGAATACAGGACCAATCCGCTCGGCATCGGTGCCGAGCGTCCGCAGCTCAGCTGGCAGATCGAATCCGAGCGCCGCGGTACGCTGCAGCGGGGATATCGGATTGCGGTAGCCGGCGAAGACGGCGATTTCGACCAGCCTGTCTGGGACACAGGGTACACGGAATCCGACCAATCGATTCAGATTGCCTACGCCGGACAATCGTTGAAGTCAAGGACCCGCTATCTGTATAAAGTGAAAGTCTGGGATCATTTCGGCCGAGAATCCGCATGGAGCGAGACGGCTTGGTGGGAGATGGGACTGCTGGCGCGCACCGAATGGCAGGCGGAATGGATCGCCCCGCATCCGGATGACATCGATCCGAACGCCCAGCCAGCTTTCCAGCTTCGCAAGCCGTTCCATGTGACTGGCGATGTGAAGAAGGCGCGCATCTATGCGACGGCAGCCGGCGTATATGAGCTGTACGTGAACGGATCTCGCGTTTCGGACGAATGCCTGGCGCCAGGTTGGACGAGTTATCCGACCCGGCTGCAGGTCCAAACCTACGATGTAACGGAGCTGCTGGAGCCAGGCGGGAACGGTCTCGGCATAATGCTCGGGGATGGTTGGTACCGCAGCGGGATGGGCTTCGAAGGGAAAAATTTCAAGTACGGCGAGCAAAGAGCCGCGCTTGCCCAACTGCATATTACCTATGCGGATGGAACGGAAACCGTAATTGGAACGGGCAGTGATTGGACAGCCTCTTTGGGGCCGATCCAATATTCCGCTATTTATCATGGAGAGACGTATGATGCTGGACTCGAGCAGGACGGCTGGAGTACGGCGAACTTCGACGATCGCGAATGGCAGCGGGTTCAGGTGATCCCAGGCCTCAGCAAGGATGTGCTCATTCCGCAGGAGAATACGCCGACCCGCGTTACGGAGACGATTCGGCCGGTTGCAGCTTTCGTAACGCCTGCCGGCGATCACGTGCTGGATATGGGCCAGAACATGGTTGGCCGCCTGCGAATTGCCTTAGAGGCTCCGGCCGGGACGAGCATCGTACTGAAGCATGCCGAGGTTTTGGATAAAGACGGAAACATCTATTTCGGCAATTTACGGTCGGCACGGCAAGTCGTCACTTACATTGCGAAAGGAACCGGTCTTGAAAGCTATGCGCCCTATTTCTCCTTCATGGGCTTCCGTTATGTGAAGGTGGAAGGCTTCCCGTGCGGGGAGAACGGACTGCCGCTGGACGCTTTCCTCGGAGAAGTGATGCATACCGACATGGAGCCGGCAGGCGAATTCGAATGCTCGGATAGCCGGGTGAATCAGCTGCAAAGCAATATTCGCTGGGGGCAGCGCGGGAATTTCCTCGATGTGCCGACCGATTGCCCGCAGCGCGACGAACGGTTAGGCTGGACAGGAGATGCGCAAGTGTTCATCTCCACAGCATTATTTAACTATCAGGGAGGTCCTTTCTTCACCAAGTGGCTGCATGACGTGAAGGCGGAGCAGAGGGAGAACGGTGGTATCCCGTTCGTTGTTCCTGACGTCGTAGGCGGGGAAAATTCGGCCGCATGGGGCGACGCTGCGGTCATCTGCCCGTGGACCGTCTATCAATACTACGGCGATAGACGTTTGCTTGCCGAGCAGTACGACAGCATGAAAGGCTGGGTTTCCTACATTCGCTCGCAGGGCGAGCAGGAGTTTCTGTGGAATACGGGCTTCCACTTCGGCGATTGGCTGGCGCTGGATGCCAAAGAAAACAGCTACGTCGGAGCGACGCCTGTCGCGCTGATCGCAACCGCGTATTATGCCTACTCCACCCGTATGGTCCGCGATGCCGCAAGAGTGCTTGGGCACGAGGAGGATGCACGGGAATTCGACCGGCTTCATCAAGGTGTCGTGCAAGCCTTCCGCGATGAATTTGTGACGAACAGCGGGCGAATCGCTTCCCCGACGCAGACGGCGCATGTGCTGGCGCTTGTGTTCGACCTCGTCGACGACAGCGTGCGGGCCAGGGTAGCCCGAGATCTGAATGACTTGATTCGAGATAACGATTATCATTTGTCAACAGGCTTCGTCGGTACGCCTTACCTCTGTTTCGCGCTCTCGAATAACGGCTACCACGAAACGGCGGTCAAGCTGCTTATGCAGGAAAGCTATCCGGGCTGGCTGTACTCCGTGTCCAAAGGGGCGACAACGATCTGGGAGCATTGGGACAGCATTAAACCTGACGGCTCGTTCTGGAGTGACGATATGAACTCGTTCAACCATTACGCATATGGCGCTATCGGCGACTGGATGTACCGCCAGATTGCCGGGCTGGATATGGACTCAGCCGTACCTGCCTTCAAGCGTATTCATATCGAGCCCAAATTCGCAGTAAACAGCCTTACTTATGCGCGGGCGGCGCATGCCTCCTTGTATGGCCGCATCGAGTCCGGCTGGCAGGTGAACGGCGAACACATCCAGGTGAAGCTGCATATTCCGGCGAATACGACGGCAGAAGTTATCCTTACCGGCGCTGTAAGCGGATCTGTCCGCGAGGGTGATCGTGCGCTGGATACCTCGATACCAGGCATTATGGAACTTCGGGATACCGAACAAGGCGTATGCGTTGCGATCGGCTCTGGCGATTATTCATTCAGCTATACCAACGGCGATCTATTCCGGATCAGGTTCGACGAGCATTCCCGCATCCAGGATGTACTCGAGAATGAAGCGGCAGCGGCTGCATTGAAACGTCATATGCAGGCGCTTGTCGAAGGACCGTTCCTGAGTTTCGTACGAAAATCGACGATCAAGCAATTAGGCGAGAATACGATGACAGGCGTTAAGCGCGAGCAAATCGATGCCTTGGTTGCGGACCTCAAGCTTATCTAACAAGAATCGAGACAGGAGTGTAAACTTGCAATGGGGATCAATTCTAAGTTTGTTGAACTGGCCGAGCGGCTGGTGCCGGATTTGCATGAGTCGGTTATACGGCCGCAAGCGGTAGTTGAGGTTGTCGCAGATGAAGAAGCGTTCCAAGGATGGAGCGTGCAGCCGGTAGGGAGTGTCTCCGATCTGCTGGCCGGCACCTTCGGCAAAGGGGACAGCTTTATTCTCGATTATGGCGATCACCAAGTCGGATATGTGTCATTGGCCGTACATGCCGCGGGCAGTCCCCAGGATGCCCCGTGCGGCTTGAAGCTGACGTTCGGCGAAATGCCGTGCGAAGTGGCCGAGCCGTTCGACAGCTATGACGGCTGGCTCAGCAAATCCTGGCTGCAGGAGGAAACGCTTTACCTCGATGTGCTCCCTGCCGTCGTACGGCTGCCGCGGCGCTATTGCTTCCGCTACATGAAAATAGAGATCATAGATACTTCCCGTAAGTATACCGTGTCATTCCAAGATATTTGGTGTACGGCTGTTACTTCTGCGGATGTTTCGAAAGTGAAGCCGCTGCCGGCTGACCTGGCGGAGGATCTGGCTGCGATGGACAGAATCTCGGTCAAGACGCTGCAGGACTGCATGCAGACGGTTTTCGAGGACGGACCGAAACGGGACCGCCGGCTGTGGATTGGCGATTTGCGGCTTCAAGCATTGGCGAATTACTATACGTTCGGCAATTTCGAATTGGTGAAGCGCTGTCTGTATTTATTTGGCGGGATGACGCTGGAGGACGGGGCTGTTGGCGCCTGTGTCTTTGAGAAACCTCATCCATTGGTCGATGATACGAGACTGTATGATTATGCGCTCTTCTTCGTGGCAACTTTGCACGATTATTACGAGGCTTCCCAAGACCGGGAGACGCTTGCCGAGCTGTGGCCTGTCGCGATGGAGCAGCTCCATATCGGTCTTGCACGATTGGATGCATCCGGGCTTGTACGTGACGATGAGTCGTGGTGGTGCTTCACCGACTGGCACCCGGAGCTGAATAAACAAGCGTCCGCGCAAGCCGTCCTGCTTTATTGCTTGAAGAGGGGCAGGATCTTGGCCGATGAGCTGGGGTTGGAGCAGGAAGCTGCGTATATCGACGAACAGATCGACCGGGTAATGAACGCGGCGGTTAAGCAATTATGGGATGCGGAGCAGCAGTTCTTCGTCAGCGGCGCCGGCCGGCAGGTCTCGTGGGCCTCCCAAGTTTGGATGGCGCTGGCAGGTGTGCTTGATGCAGAAGAAACCGGGCGATTGATGGACCGCCTATTCGAGCGGCCTCCGGCTATCGGCATGACGACGCCTTATATGCATCATCATCTGATCGAAGCGCTTATGGAAAGCGGCAGAACGGAGAAAGCATTGGAACAAATGAGAGCCTACTGGGGCGGGATGGTGAAGGACGGAGCCGACTGCTTCTGGGAAATTTACAATCCTCATGACAAAAAGCTCTCGCCTTACGGCAGCAATCTAATCAACAGTTATTGCCATGCATGGAGCTGTACGCCGACGTATTTTATTCGAAAATATGTGCTTTCCGGGGAAAGGCGGGGCGAGTGAGATGACAGAAGATCAGCTTAAAGGCAATCCGTTTTACTTGTCGGAGGACGCCGTCTCGTGGGTGACGAAGACCCGGGAGGCGCTGAGCTTGGATGCGAAAGTCGGCCAGCTGTTCGTCGTCGTGCAGACACCGTTCATGCCGGAGCAGGAGGATCTGCTGAGCATTGAACCTGGAGGCGTGCATCTCTTCGCCTTCAGTCCTGAAGCTACGAAAGCGAATCAGCAGGCCCAAATAGCCGATATGCAGAGGCGCAGCAAGCTGCCTCTGCTCGTTACCGGGGATTTGGAGTCCGGCGGGTTTGGCGGAGCCATTGACGGGACGAACCTGGCAATGAACATGCAGGTGGCGGCTACGGGTAAGCCCGAACTGGCGCGGGCGTTCGGCGAAGGCATCGCGACGGAAGGAGCGGCGATGGGCTTTAACTGGATATTCGGCCCTGTGCTGGACATCAATTACAACCATCAGAATCCGATTGTCAATACACGCGCTTTCGGGGATACGCCGGAGGTGGTGGAGTCGTACGCGATTCCGGCGCTCGAGGGCGTGCAGAAGAGCGGACGTATGGCGGCTTGTGTCAAGCACTGGCCAGGAGACGGGATGGATGACCGCGACCAGCACAAAGTGCTGACGGTCAATTCCATGGAGATGAAGCATTGGCGTGAAACCTATGGACGCCTATACCGTTCGGCGTTCGAAGCCGGCGCCAAAAGCGTCATGAGCGCACACATCGCGCTGCCCGC
The DNA here is from genome assembly GCF_028765165.1 of Paenibacillus sp. MAHUQ-63. Lineage (GTDB taxonomy): Bacteria > Bacillota > Bacilli > Paenibacillales > NBRC-103111 > Paenibacillus_E. Next base: position 316,710 of record NZ_JARADB010000002.1, read on the forward strand.
GTATTACAAGGAGCTTGGCATTGACGACGTGCGGCGGCAGCATACGCCGGGTTCGCTTTCCTCCGAGCTGAATGTGAAGCTGCTTCGCGAAGAGCTGGGCTTCAACGGCTTGATCATTTCGGACGCAACGGCGATGATCGGCATGACCAGCTGGGGACCGCGCCACGAGATCGTCCCGCAATGCATTGCAGCCGGCGTAGATATGTTTCTATTTACGACAGATCTAAGGTTCGACTATGAAGCGATGCTGCAGGGAGTGCGCGATGGCGTCATTACGAAGCAGCGGCTGGACGAAGCCGTGACGAGAGTGCTGGCGCTCAAGGCTTCCTTGGGACTTCATCTGCCCCAGCAGGCGGAGCAGGATTTGACGCAGGTCGGCTCCCCCGAGCAATTAGCTTTGGCCGAGGAGCTGGCGCGGGATTCGGTGACGCTCGTGAAGGACACGCAGGGGCTCCTTCCGCTGTCGGTGGAGAAGCATCGACGCGTGCTGCTGATTTCATCGGGCAGCGAAGGCTCTCTCTTCGCGGAGAATGGCTCCGGCGGCACCCTGTTCGCGCAGATGCTGGCGGAGGAAGGCTTCGAGGTCATCCGGGATTACCGGCTTAAGCCGGCCGGCAACGACATTGACCTTGTGATCTTCGTGGCGCAGAAAGCGCCTGGCTTTATGCAAAATTCTTTGCGCTTGTCGCCGGAGGAAGCGGGCGGTATCTTCACGTGGTACCCGACAACGGTACCGACGGTGTTCATCTCCTTGGGCAACCCGTACACACTGTACGAGATGCCGACGATGCCGGCGATGATCAACGGGTACAATGCTTCGGCCGCCGTGCAGCGGGCGATCCTGCGCTGCCTGCTGGGCAAGCAGCCGTTCCGCGGCGTCTCGCCGGTGGACGCGTTCTGCGGGTTGGCGCTGGCGCGGTTGTAGGGGGCGAGCGGAAGCCGCCTGCGGCGGGTGCGCGGGCTGACGTGTGGGGCCCGCCGGGTTCACTGCCGCCGGTTGAAGGCGGCCTGCGCAGGAGCGAGCCCCGCAGGGGAGGGATGGCGGCGGGCGCGCCAAGCTAACGGACACCACGGCCGTTAATGCCGTGGGAAGCGGCGCGCGTTTCGGCTAACGGACACCAGAGCGCTTATTTGCCAATTTCGAGGTCGAATCCCCCTCGAAAATGGCAAATAGCGTCATCGGTGTCCATTAACTCATGAATTCGGCAAAAACCGCCGAATAAGCGCATCTGTGTCCGTTAGCAGGCCGGACCACTCCCGGTTATTCCCTCCGCAATCCGTACGTGCGAAACCTTTGCCCGCCACTCACGACCATCAGGTATCCACGCTCCACTAATTTGTGCAAAATCCGCCTGACTTGCCGCTCGGAGATACGCAAGTGGTCCGCCAACTCAGTCGGCGTGAACGGGCGCAAGAGCCGCCGCGCCAATCGAATCGTCTCCGCTTCGTAACCATTGAGCTCCCCGGACACATCTGTCGAAAGGAACGTTCCAATGAACGCCAGCACGAGCTGTTGACAGCGCCCCGGCTCATCCATGATGGAAGGATAGGCGATGGACAGAAATGTCCACCTATCCAGGGTCAGCAAACTATGCCGCCAGCACAAATCTTTAAATCGACTCACATCCAGATCTCTCGCATGAGGACCGAAGCCGTGAATCTCTATCCCCCCTTTGGCGCCTTCCGGCATATAGGCAAGATCCAAGTACCGGTAACCGTTGTTGAAATCGCGCACCTCCCATTCCGGGTACAAATGATCGAAATTATGCACCGTCGGAAACCAGATCGCACGCAGAAATTCTTTCGTCCCGTGGCCGAGTCCCTTATTCAAAATCTCGCGCCGCCTGGGATTATTCTCTTGCTTCATATTCAACTCCATCCATTCCTCATACATTTGCTCAAAACGAGACACACTCACACCGATCCGCTCCTCCATACAAATTTGAAAAACAAAAAGCCGCCCCGATACCAAGGTATCGAAGCGGCGTGTTCTTCACGTCCAAATTAGTACTAGTGTAGCGTGGAAATCGCATTTCGGCAAGTAGGCTGCTAACGGGAACATTAAAAAAAATGTACCGCAGCACTCTTTACAGACCGACGGTCGGTATAGTAAGATAATGCCATAACAGACCGGCGGTCGGTTCGGAACTCTAACATAGCGAGGAAATACAATATTTACACAGACAGCCAGTAAGCGGAGACGCCATCAGACGGAAACAGTCGATTGAGTGGTAAGCTCACCAGGCCGTACTAAACGGCATGCTGGCTGTAAATCCGTTCGATCATCAAAAGGAGAGCACACCATGTCAACTTCGGCAAAAGCAAGTTTTCAAGTCATTATGGACGCAACAGAGGCATTGATTCAGGAGAAAGGGTGCCGGCAAACGACACTGCAGGATATTATTACGCGCACGGGTTTATCCAAAGGGGCGATCTATCATTACGTGACGGGCAAGGATGAACTGCTCGGCCTCCTGCTGAAATCCCGCATCATGCAAATCAATGCGCGCTTCACAGAGTTGGTGAACAGCCCGCAATCCCAAGGGCTTGCCAACCCGCTGCAGCTTATTGCGGAAGGGATGCTCAACTCGACGCATCATAACAATGTGACGAACCAGATTTTCATCTACCTGCTTAGTCAGATGGACAATGTGAAGGTCGCCGTAATCGTGCAGGAAGTGTTCGCTTTCACGCAGCAAACGTGTGTGAACTGGATCGAAGTCGGGCAGGCTCACGGCGTCATTCCCGCAGAAGTGGATGGCAAGAAGGTAGCCGAGCGTTTAGTCACTTTTTTATATGGCATGAGGGTCCAAAATACGATTAACCAAGAAATGAGCCGGATGACGGTAGAGGAGCTCGTCACCTTCATGACCCGCTCATTCAGCTGATGATTTTACGGATTCTGCGCACATGAGAGGAGAGATTTAAAATGTCCAAACGTAACTATATTATTTTCACGTTGCTTGTCAATGGTGTTGTGCCTTGGGCTCTGTACGTCTGGTTATCCGAGTATATGAGTTCTCTTGCGGCTTTGACGATTGCAACGCTCGTTCCGCTGCTTGACAATTTGGTTCACCTGTTGAAACACCGCAAGCTGGATGCCTTCGGGACATTGATGCTCTTCACGTTTCTATTGACGATCGTACTCGTTCTGCTGGGAGGCAGCGAGAAAATATTGCTTGTCCGGGAATCGCTCATCACGGCCGCTGTCGGGCTGGTTTTTCTAGGATCGTTGTTGTTCCGGCGCCCCATTATGTATTATCTGGCATTGCGATTTATCGCTTCGCCGCATTTTGCGGAAAACTGGGAGTATGCATACTTCCGCTTCGTGATGAAAATGATGACCTTTGTTTGGGGCGTTATCCTGACGATGGAAGCGGCGGTGCGGGTGGTCATGGTGTACCGGCTTCCGACTGCGAGCTACTTGGCGCTTTCGAACTTCGTGCTGTATGGCTTCATCGGAGCGGCTGTGCTCTGGACGGTCGTATACCGCCGTCATTCGGCGGCAAAGCTTAGTCAGCTGAAACAAAGCCGGGTGTAGGAGGGGATTGGCAGTATGGAGATCGTGCAATTGGGTGTGAAGGATGGCAGCGACCTGTTAGCGCTGTACAGAAAGGTAACAGCCGAGCTGAATCGCCAAGGGATTCGCCAGTGGGATTGGCTATATCCCAACCGGTTCGTTATATCTGGCGATTTGAAAAGGGGTAACGCCTTCGGGGTTCGCGAGGGCTCCCGCATCATCGGAGCCGTTGTGGTGGACAGCCGCCAAAGTGCCCGCTATGAAGGCTTGTCTTGGACGGAGGAAGCGGCAGATCAGATCCGCTGCCTTCATCGTCTGGCGGTCGCGCCGGATCGCCAAGGACAAGGAGTTGGCGGGAACCTGCTGCGCTTTGCCGAGGAACAAGCACGTCTGTCAGGCGGCGCCAGCATCCGGCTTGACGTCTTCTCCGGGAACCCCGGTGCCGCTCAACTGTATGTGAAAGCCGGTTACCGGCAAGTGGGGAGCATCCGGTTTCCACTGAGGAAAGAGCCTTACGCGTGCTTCGAGAAGCTGCTCGGATGACCATCGTCCTTATCGTACATTCAATGAAGGAAGCCTGACAGCCGGGTAGTGATGCCGGCTGCTCGGGCTTTTCTTTATTAGGTTCGCGCCAGGTCAGCGGCTTCCTCGGCATAGAAAGACGCCCGGTATTTCGCCGGGGGCACCCCGATCGTTTTGCGGAACAGGCGGAAAAAGTAGTTGATGTCGGAGATGCCGACCTTGGCGGAGATTTCGTGCAGGGAGAGCTCGGAAAATTCCAGCAAGTCGCGCGCTTTGCGCATGCGAATTCCGTTCAAATACTGCAGCGGTGTCAGAGTCGTATGCTTCTTCAAACATTTGGACAAATAATCGACGGAGAAATTCAACTGCCTCGCCATCTCATCAAGCCGGAACGGCTTATCGATGTGATCGTTCAAATACGCAATCATGTTATCGCATACTTGTCTGCTGTGGTGATTGTGGGACGTTTTGGCCTGGTTCTGCAAAAGCATTAACAGCTGAACGAACATCGCCTGCAGAGGAAGCATCCGTTCAAGCACGGAGGAGCTTCGCAGCTCGGCCATTTCGTCCAGAATCGACCAGATCTGATTGGTTTTCAGTTCCTTGAACTTGGGAAGATACATAAACTGCTCCTGCGGTTCAAGCTCATGATACGTCGGGACGGGCAGCACCGAGTGCCAGCGAATCTCTTCGGGGGGCAAAAGACGCCGGGCAGAGGGATGCTGGACATGCAAATAGTAGAGAACGGTGCCTGGTTGGCAGGCAAGATGCCCGTAATGCCGCTTCCCCGGCTCCAGAATAAGCATTTGATTGTCCTGAATCTCGTATGGAGTGTCTTCTTCCGTTATATAGAAGCGCCCGGAGCGGACGATAATGATATCGTACAGCGGAAAGGTACGGTCGTGGTGGCGGAACGGTTTGGGGAAGGTCGCTTTTTTGACGGTCACAAGCGTGGGCAGCGGTGGAATTAATAGTTCTAAACACAGCATTCGCGCACGTCCTCTCAGACAGGTAATCGTAACTATAGTATAGGCTCGGCATGAGCGTCCTTGCAAGCTGGAAGAAACTGATTTTGTACTTAGTTTAACTGATTTTCTGAATAGTACGGGGGGGAGACACCGCCTATAATGGAGGAAGAGTCAGGTCGCCAAAGGCCAGAATGGAGTGAGATTCGTTGTCCAAAAGTTTGTATGAACGTCTGCTTCCTGCTCCCAGGAACGGAGGCTTTGCCATGGAAGGCTACTGGGTGTGGTGCGGCTCTGTCGTCCAAGGCGAGGACGGGCGCTTCCATATGTTCGCTTCCCGCTGGCCCAAGGAACTTCCGATGCATCCGGGATGGTTGGTCCGGTCGGAGGTCGTCCGGGCCGTATCCGATACGCCCGAAGGGCCTTACCGGTTTCAAGAGGTCGTGCTCCCGGCCCGAGGAGCGGAATACTGGGACGGCCGGAGCACGCATAATCCCCATATTGTGAAGCACGATGGCCATTATTTGTTGTACTACATGGGGACAACGCATCCTTTCCCTGATGTCGCTCCCGGAGAGCCTTACGGGTTGAGCGATCCCCGCTGCATCGTGGCCAGGTCCAACAAACGAATCGGGCTCGCGATATCCCGGCATGTCGAAGGACCGTGGGAGAGACTGGATTCGCCGATTCTGGATGTACGTCCTGGGAAATATGATAGTTACTTGACATCGAATCCGGCTCCTTGCGTACACGAAGACGGATCGGTTCTGCTCATTTACAAAGCCAGAGCCTATGAAGGGCATGAATACAGCGATATGTCCTTAGGTGCTGCACGGGCGGATCATTACAGGGGACCTTATTATGCGGTGAGCGACGAACCGATTTTCCCGCCGTCCGATATTCATTTGGAAGACCCGTTCGTTTGGCGAACGGAAAGCGGTTACGAAATGATCGCCAAAGATATGAACGGGAACGTAGCCGGGGAAAAGCACGGCGGCATCCATGCGCGGTCCGTCGACGGATTGAAGTGGCAAGTAAGCGATAACCCGAAATCATATTCCAGAATCGTGGCTTGGAATGACGGAACGACGCAGTATATGGGCAATTTCGAAAGGCCCTTCCTGCTGTTCCGGGAAGGCCAGCCAACGCATTTATTCGCTGCGACGGCGGACGGGACAGGCGGCTTCAGCGGCCGAAATACGTGGAACATGGTTATTCCGATTCGCAATAATAAGGAGGCGTAGACTATGTCAACATCTATCGTTCAAGCACGTGAGGAACGTACGCGCTGGTTTCGCGACGCGCGCTTCGGCATGTTCATTCATTGGGGGCTGTATGCGATTCCCGCCCGCGGAGAATGGGTTCGCGGAATCGAGCGCATGTCGGCGGAGCAGTATACCGCGTATTTCGATGAGTTCGATCCTGCCGATTACGATCCGGTGAGCTGGGCCAAGGCGGCCAAACAGGCCGGCATGAAATACGCTGTACTCACGGCGAAGCATCACGATGGCTTCTGTCTATTCGACAGCCAATTGACCAATTTCACCTCGGTGCATACCAGGGCCGGCCGCGACTTGGTTAAGGAATTCGTGGAAGCGTTTCGCGCCGAAGGCTTGCGAGTAGGCTTGTACTACTCCTTAATCGACTGGCATCACGAGGATTATCCGGCTTATGGGGATGCGTACCATCCGATGCGGGATAACGAAGCTTTTCAGCGGACCGACGAACAGTTCGAGCGGTATTTGGAATATATGCACGGACAAGTTCGCGAGCTGTTGACAGGTTACGGTAAGCTGGATATCATGTGGTTCGATTTCTCCTACGGAGACATGAGCGGGGAGAAATGGCGGGCGACGGAGCTGGTGCGAATGATTCGCGAACTGCAGCCTCACATCGTCATTGATAACCGGCTGGAGCGGAACAACGAGCATCAGAGCAGTATATATACGGAGCATCCGGCGGAGTTCTCGGGTGATTTTGCTTCGCCCGAACAAATTATCCCTCCAAGCGGTGTGACGGATAACCAAGGCGCACCCATCCCATGGGAGGCGTGCATCACGTTAAATAACAACTGGGGGTATGCACCTGCGGACCGTGCGCACAAATCGGCGAAAACGGTGATTCGCAAGCTGGTGGAGTGCGTCAGCAAGAACGGCAACCTGCTGCTGAATATCGGGCCCGATGCGAAAGGTCGCATTCCGCAGTGGTCGCTGGATGTGCTTGAGCAGGTCGGAGATTGGCTGCGCCTGAACGGCGACAGCATCTACGGCTGCGGGCAGGCTAAGCGCAGCAAGCCGGACTGGGGGCGCTACACGCAGAAAGGGAATAAGCTGTACGCCCATTTGTTCGAACAGGAGATCGGGGCTATTTTGCTGCAAAATTTGGAGGGCAAAATTAAGCATGCCCGACTGTTGGCGGACGGCTCGGAGCTGGTGCTGTCAAGGCCTTGGAACGCGGCGATGTTCCCGGACGATGCATTCGTCAACTTTGCTTCGCCGACGGTCTTTACCTATGCGCTGCCGGATGAAAGAGATACCGTGCTTGAGCTGGAGTTGATCGAGGAGACGGATCAACCGGCCGGCTAATGGACAGAGCGGCCCTTATTCAATGAATGAGGGCCGCTTGCTATTGGCCTAATCGAGCGCGATTGCGCTGTGAAACTGCGGTGTCCGGGGCTGAGGCACGGAGGCGCGGCGCAGGCTGTACCTCGGCTCCCGATACGCGGAAACGCGCGATTAGACCGGCTCTTGCCGTGGATGCATCCCCTTGAATGTATATGGCGTGTAGCCGACATGCTTCTTGAACAGCTGGCAAAAATACGAGAAATTGCCGAGCCCGACAGCCTCTCCGATGTCCTGTACCGACATGTCCGTCGTTCGCAGCAGCCAGCAGGCTTGGCGGATACGTCTGGCGGTGATGTACTCGGTGATGGTGCTGCCGATTGACGCGCGGAAAGTCGCCGAAACGTGATTAGGCGTCAGGTGAACCGCATGGGCTAGCTCTTCCAGCTTGAAGGGCTTGCGGTAATTGTCTTCGATCCACGCCAGCATGCGCTCGGCGGTCGTTGAGCTTCTGCGCGGTTGCAGGGCAACCGGGGCGGCGCTAGCGGAGAGCGCAGCCTCAGCGTCCGTGCGCAGCTGGTGCATGAACGCTGTCAGGAACAGCAGCTGCTCCTCCAACAGCCGCTCCGTTCCCCGTTCCGGCGCTGCTTCAATTCTCGGGGCATAGAGACGGAACAGAGTCTCCAGCTCCGGGAGGTTGGAACACTGAAACGTTTGTGGTGCAAGAGGATCCTTCCATAAGCTGCGCAGGAATTGCTGCAGGGCCGGATACGCGGTCAATGCGGTCTCCAGAACACCCGGCTCCAGAACGAACAACGAGCGGATGTAGCTTTCCTGCGGCAAGTTATGAATGCGAAGGCGGTGCAGTTGAAAAGGGCGGAAGCAGAAGATGGAACCGGGGGCAAGCTCCACGATTTGTTGCTCAATTACGGCTATTCCCCTGCCTTCATGGACGACAAGCAGCTCCATGCCCTGGTGGGCGTGAAATATTTCCTCGAAGTCGCGCGATCTATTTTTAAAAAACGATAACTGGACCGGATGAACGTTCAAGTTCATATAATTCATCAGCTTCATGACGCATACTCCTCATCGTAATCTAACAACATTTTATCATAAGAGGGCTAAACTTTAACTTCCTTTTTTTTGATACGATAGTAGCAGGTAAAGTGAAAGCAGCTAGAGGAGGAAGTACTCGTTCATGATAAAGCAACGATTGATAGAAAATTGGCAGCATTATCGCGGTACGCTTGGCGGCCCATGGGAAGTGTGGCGTGCGGACAAGCTGCAAAATCATTACAACGTGCCGTGGGAGACGGTCGTGCTGCCGCACACTTACAACGGCTATGATGTGATGGACCCGGACAGCAAATATTACCAAGGTCAAGGCTGGTACCGGAGCAAGCTGAACGTGCGGAACCCGTTCCCGAAAGGCCGGACGCTGCTGCATTTCGAAGGGGCAGGCCAGCGAACGGACGTGTACGTGTACACAGAGAAAGTCGATTCGCATCTGGGCGGCTATGACGAATTTACGGTCGATATCACGGAAGCTGCGGAGCGGGCACGGACCATCGAACGATATGCCGGAAGCATTCCGGTGGCCATTGCCTGCGATAACGGCAGAGAGCTGGAAACAATCCCGTCGGATGCAAGCGATTTCAATCTGTATGGCGGCGTGTACCGGTATTTGAACCTCGTCTATGTACCGCAGGTCTCGCTTGCTGGCGTACATGTGCAGACGGATGTCGGCGAGATCAAGGGCGGATCTGCCGCCAGCGGTAAGGTCAAGGTGCGCGCCAAGCTGTATAATCCGGATAACGCCGCGGGCATGTTGAAGCTAAAGATTGCGTTAACGCAGCCGGATGGAACGGTCGTCGAACAAACGGAGGTCTCGATGGCGCCGTGGCAGGGCGAGCGGGAGATTGCAGCGTTCGAGGTGGCGAATCCGCAGTTATGGTCGGTTGCCGATCCGCAGCTGTTTGCCTGTGCGGTGGAGCTTCGCTGCGAGGACGGCGAGACAACGGTGCAAGAGCGGTTCGGCTTCCGCAGCTTCGAATTTATGAAGCAGGGTCCGTTTAAATTGAACGGGGAGCGCCTGCTGCTGCGCGGCACGCATCGGCATGAGGATCATGCGGCTGTCGGAGCGGCGATGACCGAAGAGCTCATCCGGGAAGAAATGCAGCTGATCAAAGCGATGGGCGCTAACTTCATCCGATTGGGCCATTATCAGCAGTCGCGCATTGTGCTGGATCTGTGCGATGAGCTCGGCTTGCTCGTTTGGGAAGAAATTCCGTGGTGCCGCGGCGGTCTTGGCGGCCCGGAATATCGTCAGCAGTGCATCGATATGCTGACGGCGATGATTGAGCAGCACTATAATCATCCGTCGATTATTTTATGGGGACTTGGCAACGAGAACGATTGGGAATGCGACTTCGATTATTTCGATCAGCAGGAGATCCGCGCTTTCATGAAGCAGCTGCACGATCTGTCGCATGAACTGGATCCGAGCCGTTTGACCTCGATTCGCCGCTGCGAATTTTGCAAAGATATCATTGATGTGTATTCGCCGTCCATCTGGGCCGGCTGGTACCGCGGCGTGTACACGGACTACGAATCAAGCTGCAGAACGGCTTTCGAGAATGTCGATTCGTTCTTCCATATGGAGTGGGGAGCGGACAATTTGCCGACACGGCATGTGGAGGAGACATACACGGGCTTCAAGCTGATGAAGAAAACGGATGGATCAACCGACGAACGTGACGGCGATTATTTGCTCACGGGCGGCGAGCCGCGTGTTTCCCGTGATGGCGATTGGTCGGAGACGTATTTCTGTGAAATGATCGATTGGTATCTGAAATGCCAAGAGCATATGAGCTGGCTGACAGGGGCGGCGCAGTGGTCGTTCAAAGATTTCTCAACGCCGGTACGCCCGGATTCGCCGATTCCGTACTTAAATATGAAAGGGATCGTAGAGCGGGATTTGACGCCGAAGGAAGCTTACTATGTTTTTCAATCGTACTGGTCGAACGAACCGATGGTCCGCATCTACGGCCATACGATGCCGGTCCGCTCCGGCGAGGAAGGCGAGCGGAAGCTTATCAAGGTTTACTCCAATGCGGAAGAAGTCGAGCTGTTCCTGAACGGCGTAAGCCTTGGCGTCAAGCGCAGAGACTCGCAGGATTTCCCGTGCGCAGGCTTGCGCTGGGAGACGGAGCTGCGGGCCGGCGAGTACGAAGTGCGCGCGGTAGCGGTGCGGGGCGGCGAAACGGTGAGCGATGAACTGCGTTTCACGTACCAGTCTCAGGCGTGGGGCGAGCCGGTACAGCTGAAGCTGACAACGGCGTCTATGGCAGACGGACGCATCTATGCGGAAGTATGCGCCTATGATGCGAAGGGAGTATTTTGCCCGGATGCGGCGGCTTTCGTACGGTTTGGATTAGCCGGCGACGGGAAGCTGTTGGATAATCTGGGCACGATTCGCGGATCGCGGCTGACGCAGCTTGCTACAGGCCGTGCAGGCATTTATGTGGATCCGTCCGGCGGCTTGCCTGCGGGCATAACAGTCAAAGATTTTGTCAGTGCTGGAGGCCCCGCTTCTTCGTTGGCATCTAGACCGGATGGCGGCGGAGGCATTGAGCGAATCTATACGTCCGTGATCACCGCATCATGCGAAGGGATGCCAACGGTTACGCAAGTTATTGCGATGAAAGGGTAAATAACAATATTGGGAGGTTGTACGATGAACGAGATGACAGCGGTTTGGAAAAATGCCGGGAAATTCGATGAAATTTTGCCCCAGGTATGGGAAGCATTGCAGGAGAAGGTCGACCGCATGATTACGCAGCTTGGAGAGAAATCTCCGCATGTGGCGAAGGAAGACGGCATCTACGACGATATGCGGATCGATTGGTGGACCTCCGGCTTCTGGCCGGGCATTCTGTGGATCCTGTACGATATGACGGGCAAAGAGCATTACAAGGAAGCCGCTTGGCAGTGGGACGAAAAGCTGGAGCAGGCGAGCGTGCGCGACAACAATTTCCACCACGATGTCGGGTTCCAGTATTTGCCGACTGCCGTGATCAAGCATAAGCTGACAGGCGATGCCACGGGCTTGCGCCGCGGGGTTACAGCCGCCAATTTCCTGGCGGGCCGCTTCAATCTTGCCGGTAATTTCTTGCGTGCCTGGAATCAGGACAAAATCGGTTGGTCGATCGTAGATTCAACCATGAATCTGTCGATCCTGTTCTGGGCCTCGCAAGTAACGGAGGATCCGCGTTTCGAGCAGATCGCCATAGCGCATGCGAATACGGTTGTGGATAAATTCGTTCGCGAGGACGGCTCGGTGAACCATATTTTGAGCTTCAACCCGAAGACGGGCGAGCTCATCGAGTCGCTCGGCGGCCAAGGCGCCGGACCTCAGTCCGCTTGGAGCCGCGGAGCCGCTTGGGCGCTGCATGGCCTGGCCAACGTCTACCGTTACACGGGCGATGCCCGATACTTGCGCGCAGCGCAGCGCGTGGCTAACTATTTCTTGGCATGTTTGCCGGAGGATCACGTCGCACACTGGGATTTCCGTGCGGCGGAGTCGCTCGATGGCGAGCCGCGGGATACATCCGCTGCCACCTGCGCGGCATCGGGGCTGATCGAGCTGGCGGAATTCCTGCCAGGCATCGAAGGAGCGGTATACCGGCAGGCTGCCGAACGAATACTGCTGTCGTTGACGCAGAACTACGGCACATGGGAACAGCCGGAGCACCAGGCCATCCTGCGCGAAGGTACGGGCAATAAGCCGGCCGGACAAAATGTGAACGTGTCGCTCATTTACGGCGATTACTATTATGTGGAGTCGATTGCCAAGCTGCTCGGTTGGAAGCAGCGGATTTTTTAGAACAAAAGCAGGTACCAGTTCAAACTGGTGCCTGCTTTTTTGTTTGGGACCGATCGCTGCATGGACACGACAGTCCTAATTGAATGGATATAACCAGCATTGCAAATGTAAACTCCACCAGTACCGTTATCCGCGTAATGGAGCATCATTACGGCGAAAAGCCGACTAATATAGGTAAATTGGAGTCCGTTAGGAGCTAGATGAGGCGGATTACAGCGGGGGTGGGCCGATTAACGGGAGTTTTTCAGTAACCCAACATTCGAGGCTCCATCAGGCAGCATTTAACAGGAGAAACTCCCGTAATTGGCTTGGTCCTCGGTAAGGGCGGGACTCTAGTAGAGGGAGTCGGGCTTTCTTGATCTGATCGCAGGGCGTAACTGGAATTTCTCCCGTTAATCCCGAGATTATTAACCCATTTCTACGAATAAAGGGAATTCCTCCCGTTAATTTTCCCCTTTTTTGCTTAAAGTCTGCGGGTACAGGCCGATTAACGGGAGATTTTCCTGTTATTCAGCATTCGTGGCTCCACCAGGCAGCATTTAACAGGAGAAACTCCCGTTATGGGCTTGGTTCTCGGTAAGGGCGTGACTCTCGTTGAGGGAGTCGGGCTTTCTTGAGCTGCCGCAGGAGAAACTCCCGTTACAAGCTTGCTCTCGGTAAGGCTGAGACTCTCGTTGAGGGAACCGGGCTTTTTTGATCTGCCACAGGCCGAGATTCTCGTTAAGGATTCCTGTTATCCCAACAGCCGAGGGCTATCTATGCCATAACGGCCGCTGTGTCCGATAGCCTCGGTCGGTTGGGGGTTCTCATAGCTGCAGGAATATTTCAGCTCGGCTACGCATGGCATTTCATAGAGGTGAATTTCCATTATTTTCATCTGCTTATTTGCAATTCCAGCTCTCTGCACATTGTGCTTGATTTTAAACCGCCCCCGGTCTTAATATGAAAGAAATAGAATATATTGGTGGTAATCTATGTTTTTCAGTCTGAATCTCACAATATCCGCACCTGTCACTTTTCCTAGCATAAGATGTACCAAGGTGGTGGTGAAAAGTGGTAAACACAGTTGCAGGCTGGATGATTTACACTTTATGGGCTATTTTCGGGCTGATGATCGTGCATTTCTTAATCTCCTTTTTCCGAACATTTTGGGAAGGAACTTTCGATTTCAGTTTCGTGTTAGATTATTTGAAAGATGTCCTCTATTACATTCTGCCATTAAATGTGCTTGTAAATTTATCTTCAATTGATCCTACAGGTTGGATTCTTGTGATCTTCTATTTCATCTGCGGGATTGCTGTCATTCTCAAATATTTATTGGATTTCCGCAAAATCTTCCAATAAACCAGTTTAAAGGGCCTTCTGAAAGTTGGTCCCAGGAAAGGAAGTGAAGCCATGAGGAGATATCGGTGGATTAAGTGGCGTACATTCATCCTCTGGCTCGCAGCCCTCGTCATAACCGGCACCGTGTTGTGGGTGGGAGGGCCGACCTATTGGAACGTCGCACTGACGATTCTCAGCCTGTTATTCCAGTTGTTATTCGCAGTCATGTTCATGATCATCCAGTTCGTAGCCCTGTTCTGGTTCTTGGCCAGAGGACGAACGTACTGGATATTACCTGGCGAGACCGGCGCGACCTGGGACGATTATCGGGGGAACCCCGAAATTGTGGAGAATGCCAAACGCATTGTGACCCTTCTCAAAGGGGTCAAAGAGTTCAAGGAGATGGGCGGTGAGGCGATCCGGGGCTTGCTGCTGTGCGGTCCCCCGGGGACGGGGAAATCGTATTTGGCGCAAGTTATCGCCAATGAAGCGCAAGTGCCGTTCGCTTACGCCTCGGCGCCCAGCTTCCAGAACATGTTCTTCGGCGTCGGCAACCTGAAGGTGATGGGTATCTTCAAGAAGGCGCGCAAGCTCGCCAGAGTGTACGGCGCCTGCATCATCTTCATCGATGAGATCGATGCCATCGGCATGAGCCGCCAAGGGGGCGCCGGCGGAGGCATGATGGGGATGATGGGCATGGGCGGGGGCACGGGTCTGCTCAACGAGCTGCTCCTGCAGATGGATCCGCCGAACATCGACAACACCAAGATCGCTAAGCTGCTGCGCTCGCTGGGGCTTCGGCGCAAGAAGGCTGAACGGCCAGCCGTGTTGACCGTTGCGGCTACGAATTTGCCCGATGTGCTGGATGCGGCTTTGCTGCGGCCTGGCCGGTTCGACCGTCAGCTGTGGGTCGATGTGCCCGACTATGACGGCAGGGTTGACATTTTCCAGTACTACTTGAAGAAAGTGAAGCGCGACGCATCGCTGACGCCGGAGGTTGCCGGTTTGGACACGATCGGGTACAGCCCGGCCCAAATCAAGCACATCGTCAACGAGGCGGTCGTCATCGCCCACCAGCGGGGAGCTCAACTGGCCAGCTACGAAGACTTCCGTGCTGCGATGGAGACCTATGAGTGGGGTCTCAAACAACCGCTGCGCTCCATGCGGGACGACGAGAAGCGCAATGTCGCGTATCATGAGGCGGGGCACGCTGTCGCCCAGTTTCTGCTGAAGCCGCATGAGCGCGTGTGGAAGGTCACGATCATCCGCCGTGGCGGCGCTCTAGGGCTGGCTGCTACCAAGCCGACGCATGAGCGGTATAACCGGAGCGACAGCGAGATTCTGGCGGAGATTCAAGTATGCTTGGCTGCCCGTGCGGTGGAGGAAGAGTTCCTGAACAAGAAGTTGAACGGAGTGACCTCCGACCTGCAGCAGGCGACAGAGCTTGCTGGTGCCTACCTGGGCATGGTCGGGATGGGCGATGAGCTGTTCAGCTGGCTGGCCATCGGCTCGCGGGCCGAAGGGCTGAAGGCGCTACGTCCGAAAATCAACGAACTGTTGAAAGATCAGATGCTCCAAGTGAAGAAGCTCGTCCGTGAATATGACCGCTTCGTGCACACGATCGCGGAAGAGCTGTTGAAGCGGGGGGATTTGACCGGCGATGAGATTGAAGGCATTTTCGCCCAGCTGTACGGCGAGCGGCCTGAAATGCCGGAAGTGAAACCGAGTGAGGCGAATGTGAGAATTCAAGGGTTTCAGTTCGAAGAATGAACAATGGCTGTCACAGTGGTCGATTAGGACTGCTGGGGCAGCCTTTTCTACTATACAGAAATTGCCGATTGCTTTAGCATAAAGAGGATGGGACAGGCATTAACAAAGAATGGAAACCGAGTCACATGAAAGTTCCTTGTGATTGTTGAGGTTTTTAACCGGAGAGGATGAGAAGAAGTGAATGTCATTACCAAACGTAAAAAAGAGCTTGAGCAGTATATGCCGGCGGCGACGCTGGAGCGCGATTACATCGATGCCTTTTGGAGCGGTATGCTCGAATTGTCGGCCCGGCAGCCGCTAGCTGTACATAGAGAAAGAACGGATTCGTTATTCCCGGCTGTTCGGATGGATAAGCTGACTTATTCAGGCCATGACGGCACCCCGATTCACACTTGGTTCCTCGTGCCGGAGAACCGGCAGGAGGGCAGCAAGCCGCCTTGCATCATCACGTTTCCGGGCTATACCGGAGACAAAGGCTTGCCGGAGCGCTATGCGGTCTGGCTCCTGCTGGGCTATGCGGTACTTGCCGTCGATGCCCGGGGGCAAACGGGGGAAACGGGCAACTACCTGCAGGATGAGACGGGAGCGGCCAAGGGCTGGGTGTCGCGCAACCTGCTGAACAAGGAACGCAGCTACTATATGGCCCTGGCTCTTGATGTGGTGAGGGCTGTAGAAGCCGCTGCCCTTCAACCGGAGATCGACCCCGGCCGGATCGCTGCGGTCGGTACGAGCCAGGGGGGCGGCATGGCGCTGCTGGCCGGCGCGCTCTGCCCGAACGTCAAGGCGGTCGTGGCGAACATCCCGAATCTGTGCCATCTCGATTACGGCGTGCTTCATTCCACGGGCTCACTGACGGAGGTCGCCCAATATGTGAAGCGTCATCCCGATGACCTGGATGCGGCGCTCGATGCGCTGGCGCACTTCGATATCATCAATCTGGCTCACCGGATTGAAGCGCCGGTATTGATGTCCGTCGGTTGGAAGGACACGGTGTGCATGCCTGAAACGGTGTATGCGGCCTACAATCGTTTGACGTGCGCCAAACGGATCTATGATTATCCGTTCTCCGGGCACGAGACCGGGGAAGAGCATCAGCGCAAGGTTATCCGTTTCCTGCAGGAGATTTTCGAGTAAGCAGGCGTTATGCGCGAAGATGGAGCGGTTTGCCTACTTCACCCGCTCCTTCGGTTGAAGTTATAATGGGCATAGCAATCAGGCGAACAACATTTCCGTGCAGGAGGAGATATGGGTGAATGCGAGTAACAAGGTGAAATTGGAAGTCGGGCAGTCGTGGTGGGCCATGTCCGGGCTCGGTGACGGCAGCGCGGAATGGTCGATGGAGCAGAAGTTCGAGAAGCTGGCGGAAGCCGGCTTTTCCAGCATTTTGGGGCGGCTGCCGGAGGAGCGGGAGGCGGAGCGCTGGCATCGGTTGCTGAGAGACTATGGCTTCAGCTTCGGCGTGCAGATGGCTCCTTTCCCGTGGGCCGGCGACGACATATCCAGCTTCCTGCGGAGAGCGAAGCAGTTCGGAGCCCGCTATATCAACGCCCAAGTATTGGGCCCGTATATGGTACACAGCGACGCCGTCAACGGCTTGGACAGCTTGATCCGGCAAGCGGCGGATGTGGACATCCCCTTCTATGTGGAAACGCATCGCGGGCGCATTACGCAGGATTTGCTGCGGACGTCGGAGTACGTAAGAGCGCTGCCGGAGCTGCGCCTGACGATGGATTTGTCCCACTATATCGTAGGGACCGCTATCGGCGAAGAAGGGGCGGATGACGCCACCGAGCGACTGTTCGGGGAGCTGCTCACCCGTACCGCATCCATTCATGCGCGCGTCTCGAACGGCAACCAAGTCCAGATCGATATCGGCGATGACGGGGAGCATCCGTTGGTGAAGCCTTTTGCCCGCTGGTGGCGGGAAGGGATGCGTGAATGGCGTGCGAAGGCCAGCGAAGGAGATGTGTTCCCATTCGTATGCGAGCTGGGACCGCCTTCCTATGCGATAGTAGACAGGGAGGGGAAAGAAATATCCGACCGGTGGCGGCAAGCGCTGGTGCTGAAACGAATCGCCGAGGAAATCTGGCGTGAAGAATAACAGGAAGAAAGAGTGCTGAAGTCATGCCGACGATCCGAATAGAACTGCTAATCGAAGCGCCTGCAGAGGTAATCTTCGATTTGGCGAGAAGCATTGAGATCCATTCGCAGTCTACCGCACAAACGAGAGAGCGGCCGGTGGCCGGCGTCACAAGCGGCCTCATTGAATTGGGACAGTCCGTAACCTGGGAAGCGGTCCATTTCGGCATCAAACAGCGGCTCACCGCCAAGATAACGGAGATGGACCGGCCCCGCCGTTTTGTCGATGAGCAGGTACGTGGCGCGTTCAAGTCGTTCACGCACGCGCATGAGTTTGTTGAAGTACAGAACGGTACGCTGATGATCGATATTTTCAACTATACATCCCCGTTGGGCGTGCTGGGCAAATGGGCCGATCGCTGGTTTTTGCAAGCTTATATGCATAATTTCTTATTACAACGCAATTTGTATATCAAGCAGGCGGCGGAGCGGTCGATGGGTGAAGGTCAGATCATGGAATGACGTATGAGAGGGGAGCTCCGTTATTTGTGCTTACAACTTGACAGTTTCATTGAGAAACATTATCATTTGAATTAATCGATGAAATTGAAAATCATTATCAATGGAAAATGATAAATGGAAAGTGATAATGGTAAATGATAAATGACAAATGATACATGTATCCATCCGAGATTTCCAAGTTGTTGCCACAATAACAATTGCGGGGTGTCCCATACATATGATGCAAGTGAATGAAGTTGGGGTGGGCATGGGTACCATGCAAATTCTCACCGATTATCAATTGGAGAGCTGGATTCGCAGCTCTTCGCCGGAAGGCTGCAGCGACCGCTCCGATGAACCCGGCTGGAAGCAGCTGACGCAGTATGCGGCTTACCATGCGATTAAGGACTGGTATTCGATGCCGGCAGCATTACGAACCTGCGAGTATTTAACGAAACAATTCGAAGGAAGATGGACGAACAAATGCCGCAAATTCGAGTCCAAAGCTTTTTATATGGATGTGAAGGCAAGGGTGTTGGCCCATCTGTACGACCAGCTGACGGATGAGAATGCCGTTCAAAGGCCGATCATGCTCTTTGAAAGCAGCGATGTGTGGGTGGAGGAGCTTGAGCTTTGCTTATCGATGATTGTTCAAGTCATGGCGTGCGAGCAGGGTTCCTTCGTCGTTCATAAATATGTGATGGAGGACAGCGAGGCAGCCGCTCAATTATTTGGCCATATGACCGTCGTCTTCTGCCACAAGGCATTCGGAAGGCTGCCGGAACGCTTGGAGCTGTTCAACATGCTAAACGGCAAGCAGTACCGGATCGGGATGGAGGAAATGGATGTCGGCAAATCCATGGACTACCTGAGGCTTGTGAAGGATGTTTATATGGAAACCAATAAAGGCTGCCCGTGCTGCTCCAGCCGGCTAGTCATGTAAAGGCAGGGGAACTTTCATGGATACCAACCGATTCTGGCACTCCAGCAATGACCTGCTGCCGCTTCGTTTCACCACATTGACGGCATCCAATGACGGCGTCTTGTACGCAGGCACGCATGGGAAAGGCGTCTTTCAATTCACGCCGCTTCGTTCATGGGAGATTGCGTCCCAAGGCTTGCCGGACCATCTGCACATCCACCGCTTGGACTGGGTCGACACGCAGCTGTATGCATCGACCAACCGCGGGCTTTATGTGCTGGAGGACGACATTTGGCAGCGGACGAGTGTCACGGACGCTTGCTACCGTATGATCGGCTGGGGCGACAGATTCGTCCTGACCTCGAAGGGGCTGCTTTGCGGCAGCGATGGGAATTGGCAAACGTTGGCCTTCGCCGGGAAGCAAACGTTCGATATGCTCGTAACCCCGCATTTTCTATTCGTCGGCTATGAAGAAGGCGTTGCCTTTTACGATCTGTTAACGGGGGATTGGTGCGAGCTGCCTCTGAATCAGGCGGTCACTTCGTTAGCCGTATTCAATCAGATGCTGGTCGGAACGACGGCCCGCGGCGGACTGGTCATAGGCAACAAAATGGGCGGTTTCCAACATGTGAGGTTCGACGGAATGCGCTTGAACCGGCTCGTTTCGCATCTAGATGGCGTGTACGTATGTGCGAATACGGGTATTTATAAGCTGTTCGATCTGCAAGGACGCATCATGCTGCATTCGTTCAATGTGCGCGCGGAGGTCACCGATTTGCTCGTATGGCGGGATATGATGTTGATTTCTACTTTGCAGACGGGCATTAAATATAAGAATGAGCACAAAACGGCGTTCCAAACGATCTTGTAAATGTCGCGCCGTCCGTTACACAGGCTTCTTGCGAAGCTGGCCGGGCGTAAGCCCGGTCTTTTTTTTGAACAGCTTATTGAAAAAGCTAAGGTCGTCGAAGCCGACTTGAAGGGCAATGTCCGCTATTTTGTCGGAAGTTTCCCGGATCGCCTCCTTGGCCATGCCCAGACGAATATCGTTGCGGTATTCGATGAAGGTTTTGCCGGTGTACTGCTTGAATTTGGCGGAAAATACGGAGGCGCTCATGCCGCATACGTGGCTGATCTGCTCCAAGGTCAGCGGCTGCGCGTAGTGCTTGCGGATAAACGCCAGAATCGTTTGCAGGGTTTGCTCATCTTGGCCGAGCTTCGCTCCGGGCTGCTCCATCTGCTGGTAGAACCTGCTCAAGGAGATGAACAGCTGGATCAGTCCGGTTTTGATCATCGTTTCATATCCAAGCGGCTTGCTGTTCTGCTCGGCAATCAGTTTATCCAGAAGCGAACCGATTTCGAGCTGTTGATTGGTTCGGAGTCTTAGGCGCGAGACGAAACGGACATTATTGCGCAAGAAGGGCTCGACGTAGTAAAAGTTAACGAAAGGGGTAACGAGGGACAACGTGTCAAGTTCCGCCTTGAGCAGCGACGGCATGAACAAGAGGTTGCACACCGTCAGCTTCTCGGCAGGGGAAACCTTGTACGCATGAACGATATCCGGCTCAATGACGAAGACATCCCCCGACTTGACGGGATAGAATTCTCCCGCATTGTAGCTGTGCTCCCCGGAGCCATCAGCAATATAAGCCAGCTCGGTAAACTCGTGCGAATGCTCGGTGATGATTTCCCCTGGGGAAACCGTGTAGTAGCCGGCATAGAAGGGGAAGTCCGGATTGTCGAAAAATTGATTGCTCCTCATCTGTGTCATCATACACACTCATTTCAACAAGAATTCCGCACGACGAGATACGGGCCGGCCCGGCGATCAGGCAAGGAGAGGGAACGTTCCTCCCTTGATGGGATTGCCCGGAAGAAGTCCGAGTCCGTCCGTGACGAGATGCTTTTTGCCGCTGTAGGTCGTGCCGTCCGGCATATAGATGATCGCCAGCACTCTGCGAGGGTTGGAGGTCAGATTGGCATGCGCATAGTGAAAGGTCTGACCATGATGAAAGGTGCAGCTTCCTTTCTTCAAGGGCACGATGACGGGCTTCGCCTGTTCATGCTCCGTACCTTGTACGAAATCAAAGATATTCTGCGGATTGACGAGGTCAATGCCCGCCAGCTTGCCGGCTTGGTGCGAGCCTGGAATGAACATCATGCAGCCGTTCCGCTCATCGACGTCATCAAGCGGAATCCAGGCGGAGAGAGCGCCGGGCTCGTTCATCGGCCAGTAGGGCAGGTCTTGATGCCAAGGCGTCGGCTTGGAGTCCTGCGGCATTTTCCACAGGGCGTGGTCATGGAACAGGCGTACCCCGCTTGCTCCGCTCAGCGCCTTGGCGGCTTCGGCGATTCGCGCATGCAGGGAATATTTGGCCATTGTACCGTGGTCCCGCCAAACGTTAACTTTCTGATTGAGTACGCGGTAATAAGCTCCTTTGCTTTCATCCGTAGCAACGGCGCGATCCGAGCGCTCGCTCATCGCTTCTTCCATGGCGCTCGTCAGCTCCTCGATCTCCGCTGGAAGCAAGATGCCGTCCACTTGAACGAAGCCATTTTGCTCATAGAATGCGATATGTTCCGGGCTTATGACAGATGACAATAGACTCACCCTTTCGGTCGTTTGGTTCAAGCGTATCATGCTGCGGCCGGCCGGTCTTGGGCGATTATAGCGAAAATGCGGTTGATCCTCACGGCAGGATGAGGCTGCTGCGTATTTTGTAAGTGGTTACATATTTATTCCTATTATACAATAAAGATAGGAAAGATAGAGTTCAATCACTGTTCATAAGAGGAGATGTTAGAGATGGCATCCTACGAAGCAGCAGCGTACTATTTTCCGAATTATCATCGTGACAGCCGCAATGCGAAGTGGCATGGAGAAGGCTGGACCGAATGGGAGCTCGTAAAGCGTGCAGAGCCCAAATTCCCTGGGCACCGGCAGCCCAAAATACCTTTGTGGGGCTATGAGGATGAGGCGGACCCGTCCGTCATGGCACGCAAGATTGCGGCCGCCGCCGACCACGGCTTAACGTCCTTCATCTTCGATTGGTACTGGTACGAGGACGGACCGTTTCTGCAGCGTGCTCTGGATGAGGGCTTCCTGCAAGCCCCTAATAACGACCGCTTGAAATTTGCTGTCATGTGGGCTAACCACGATTGGATTGACATACATCCGGCTCAGCGCAGCAGGCCTTATAACATTCAGGCGGCAGGCCAAATCAGCGAGAAGGGGTTCGTTGCCGCAACGGAGCATATGATACGCCATTACTTCAGCCATCCATCGTATTGGCGGGTTCAAGGCGGACTATATGTCTCGTTCTACGAGATTCACAGCCTCATCCGCGGATTGGGCGGCATTGCGGCAACGGCTCGCGTGCTGCGGGAGTTCCGTGAGCGGGTGCGGGCTGCCGGCTGCGGAGAGCTTCATCTGAATGTGGTCGTGTGGGGGCTGCAGATTCTCCCGACTGAGCAGACAATCACCAATATACATGAAGTGCTGGAGGAGCTTGGGGTGGACAGCATCACATCGTATGTCTGGATCCATCACCAGCCTGTGGATCAGTTCCCGGAAACGGATTATGCTTGGATCCGGGACCGGTCGCTGCTGGATTACGAGAAATTCACAGCGGCATACAAGCTGCCCTATTACCCGAATGTGACGATGGGCTGGGATTCCAGCCCGCGCACCGTGCAATCGGAAAGCTTCGAGCCGCTGGGCTACCCCTATATGGCCACGCTGGCAGGCAATACGCCGGAAGCATTCAAGATTGCCTTGGAGGGGGTCAAATCATTCCTGGACAGAGGCCAGACGAGTCCGTGTATATTTACGATTAATGCTTGGAACGAATGGACGGAAGGCAGCTATCTGGAGCCTGATACGGTGAGCGGCATGGCCTACTTGGAAGCGATACGCGACGTATTCGGCACTTCCAAAAAAAATGCTTGAACCGAGAGGGCAGCTGTCGTACATTTTTAATAACCTTATGTCGGAGCTGGCCCTTCTTCATGTTGGGCCGGCTTTTCATTATTTCACTGGAAAGAAGGGGCTGACAACGAGACTCTACGCTTTTTTGCTATTTTATGCCGTCATCTACATGGGAAATGCGGTTTATGGCACTTTTTTACCGGTGTATCTGCATAATACCAAGTTCTCGCAGGAACAAATCGGAACGCTGCTAAGCCTCGGTCCGCTGATCGCGATGTTCGGTCAACCGGTATGGGGAGCGCTCGGCGATAAGGCGAAGACGAAGAACCGGGTGCTTGCATCGCTCCTGCTCGGCAGCGGCCTCTCCATCCTGTTCTTCCCGCTGTCGCACAATTTCGTTTATCTGCTCTTACTTATCTGTATATTCATGTTCTTCCAAACGTCGATCTTCGCCATTAGCGATGCCATTACGTTGGAAGAGCTGGACCGGCGGCCCACTTGGAATTTCGGCTGGATTCGTCTGGGGGGGACCATCGGCTTTGCTACAATGTCGCTCGTTTTCGGATTTGTGGCCAAATCGCACATCAACTCGATGTTTCCTGTGTATGCGGGAACGATGGCGGCAGGTCTGCTCCTCCTCTGGTGCTTCCCGCAGGCGGTTTCCCGAACGGCGAACGCAACGGGCAAGCAGTTCCGGGAGCTGTTCCGCAACGGCAAGCTGATGCTGTATTTGGGGATGAATTTCATCGTACAAATTACGCTCGGCTATTATTACGCGTTCTTCCCGATTTACTTCAAGGAAATGGGTGCCGACAACGTGCTGCTGGGTTGGTCCATGGTGATTTCCTCGATGAGCGAGCTGCCGTTTCTGCTGTTCTCCGGCTGGATATTTAAGCGGGTCTCGATTTCGATGCTCTTGGTGATCGCAGCACTTGGATCCGCAGCCCGCTGGTATTTATTCTCGATCATCGATCAGCCGCATTGGATTCTTCCGGTTCAGGTGCTGCACGGGGTCATCTTCATCGTGTTGTCCGTGACGCTCGCCACGTTCATCAACCGGGAGGTGCCTTCGGAATGGAAAGCCAGCGGCCAGACGCTCAACGGGCTGCTCAGCCTGGGAGCGGCGCGCATTATCGGCTCGTTCCTGGGCGGCATCATGAGTGCGGCTTATGGCATGAGACAAGTGTTCCTATACAGCTCATGGCTGTCGATGGCCTGTGTCATCGTATTCGGGCTCTTCATTTGGCTGCGCCGCAAACAGAAGCAACCGGCTTCGTCTTTGTAAAAATCGAAAAAGGAGTTAAGCCGCTTTATGCGCTTAACTCCTTTTTTGCTCTTCAAGCCTGTGCTGTTAGGCGTGCCAGATGCGGGGCATCGGCATCGATTCTTTGCCCAGCTCCGCCCAAATATATTTGAGCAGCAGCTCGGATTTCAAGGCGGCGCTGGCCGGATCGTTCCAGAGGTTGCGGACTTCCCCCGGATCCTCCTGCAGATCGAAAATTTCACCGTACGTTTGATTATAATAGACGGTAATTTTATAACGTTCACCAACGTAGGTTTTCTGGTGAATCGTCGTCGGTTCATGGCGGAATTCGCAGATGGCGTGATCCCGTGCTTGGCTGGCTTTCCCCGTCCATACGCGGCTTTGATCGACGCCGGTCATGTGATGCGGAATGGGGATGCCTGCGAGAGACAGGAATGTCGGCGCCAGATCGACAAGCGATTGGATGGCCGCAGACGTTTGGCCGGCAGGGACATGGCCGGGATAACGGACGATGAAAGGAATCTTGATGAGATCCTCGTAGTGGAAGCCGCCTTTGTACTGCAGGCCGTGCTGGCCGAAGAAATGTCCGTGATCCGTGGTGAATACGACGATCGTGTTGTCGGCCAAGCCAAGCTCATCAAGCCGGTCTAATATTCGGCCGATATATTTGTCCATACAGCTGATCATGCCGTAATAGGTGGCGACCAGCTGCTTGCGCTCGCTCTCAGGCAGAGTCGCGTGTGAATGATACCCGTGAATGCCGTACTGGCCCTCGCGCAGATGCGAGAAGTCGGGGTCGGCCTGCTGCGTTAATCCGAAATGCGGCGGATTCTGGTCGTGCTCCCCCGGCGTTACCGTCGGGATGGTAAGCTTATCCGGATCGTACATCGTATCCCATGGCGCCGGAACGAGGTAGTCCGGATGCGGATCGAAGAAGCTGGACCAGAGGAAGAAAGGTTCCCCGGACTCCTTGTACTGCTCCAGCAGCGCTTCGGATCTTTCGGCAATCCAGGTATTGTAATGGTATTCCTCCGGAATTTCCCAGTGGTGCAGCTTCGAAGGGTCCATCGTGCCGGTCGGCGCAACGAAATAGTCCCGCCAGTTCGTGCAGCCCTTAGCTTCCATCCAGAGAGCGTAGTGCTGGCCGACATGGGCTTCGTTCGTATGATTTCGCGCCAGCTCGACATGTTCGAAGCCGTAGAAATCTTCATCGAACGACTTCCAGAAGTTCAAATCCTGCAGGATCGGATAAGATTCCAAGGACGGATACTGCTCCGTGCTGCGCAGAGGTTGGAAATGGGCTTTGCCGACCAAAGCGGTACGGTAAGAAGCGGCTTGCAGATCTTCCCCAACCGTGTGGCGGTCTTCCAGCAGCTTCGTGCCCAGTGTCCATGCTCCATGCTGGCTGGGGTACATGCCGGTGATGATGGATGAGCGGGTCGGCGTGCAGGTCGGGTTCGGACAGTAAGCTCGCGTGAAGGTGGTCCCTTCCCGAACCAGACGATCGAGATTGGGAGTGGACAGCTCGGTGTTGAAGGCGCCAATCGTATCCCAGTGCTGTTGATCGCTTGTAATGAGTAAAATATTAGGTCTTTTCAAAGTGTCTGCTCCCTTCTACTATGTAGATAAGCCTCTATGCTTATAAGTATAAGGATTATAAAGGAATATCAAAATAACAATATGTCTAGCACTTGTCATTATGTTGGATTTATATCGAAAGGGTGAGGACCTTGCAGGAATATGCTTACGAGTATGCGGATTTTTGGTATTCGCTGCCGCACCCTGTGCAGATGGCCGGAGGCTGCTGGATTGTAAGAGCGGGGCAGAACGTAGCCAAGCCTAATTATTCGGTAGGTCCCAAAATGATCGACCAAATCAGCTTTCACTGGGTCGTGAAGGGGGAAGTCCGGGTTTCTGCGGGGAAGCGGACGGTGGAGCTGGGGAAAGGAGACTTATTCGTTATATTTCCCAGACGGCCTTATGTCTATGAAACGATTCATGAAGCAGCGGAGAAACCGCTGGAAATGATATGGCTGGCCATGGAAGGCGGACAGCTTCCGCAGCTTGTCGCACAGTTAGGTCCGACGCCTGATACGTTTTGGCTCAAGGGCGTCGCCAACTCGGAAGTGATTCGAAGTCTTCGCACGATTCTTCAGACCGTCAGCCAGCCGGACAAAGATGTTTTGCGGGAAACGAGCCTGCTCTACGATCTGTTTTGGAAAATGAACAACGCTTCCGTGCGTGAAGAGCCTGTAAGAAGAGAGGGTTGGCTTGACGATGTGAAAGACTATTTGGACCTGCACGCAGGGGAAAACATCCGCATCGAAGATGCCGCGCGTTCAGTCGGCATTCACCGCTCGCATCTGTTTGCCTGCTTCCGCAGCAAATTCGGTCTCTCTCCCCAGCAATATTTGCAAAAAATCAGATTGGAGAAGGGGGCCAACCTGCTGCGGGAAACGAATCTGAGCGTTACGGAAATTGCCCTGTCGCTTGGATATCCGGAACTGTATTCGTTTACCCGGGCATTTACGAAGTACTTCGGCATCGCTCCGAGTTCGTACCGGGCGCAGGATCGTTGATTGTTCGCATTAAACGATTGAGTTTAATGGCGTGTATCCCGGTAGGCGCTTGGCGAGAGGCCGTACTTGCGCTTAAACAACTTGGAGAAATGAAACTCGTCGTAAAATTGCAGCTGCGCCGCAATTTCTTTCACCGAGAAATTCGTCGTTTCTAGAGATACTCGGGCCGACTCTATCTTCAGGTTCAAGATGTAGTCGCCGGGCGGCTGTCCGGTCACGGCACGGAAACGCGTGAAGAACGCCGTCCTGGACATTCCGCTCCGTTCGATCAGCTCTTCGATACGGAGAGCTTGGTCGATGTGCCGGTGAATATAGATCAAGATCTGGTTAAGTTCGGAATAGCGTGAATCCGGAGCTGCAGATTGCTCCCTGGCCAAAAGCAGCAGAAGCTCCTGCAGGAAGATGTTAGCGGAATAAGCATACCCCACAGGTTCGGCAATCAAGGTGTCGATCAGCCGCTCGCACAGCTGTGTCGCTTCCGTTATTTTGACCGTTGAGACGACCCTGTCTGCAGGCAGCCGGAGTTCACGGGCGATGTCAAGGGAGCTGAAATCCAGAAAGTAAAATTTCCAGTCATTGTTCAAGCACCGGTACGAGCAAGGAATCGCTTCTTGCGTGAAGAAATAAGTGCCGGCTTGCAAATCGAATTGCCTATTGTCTTGCAAGAACACGCCGCTGCCTTCATACGTGATGAAAAGTCCGGGGAAATCGAAGCCCGCTCCCTTCGTAACCTGGTAGGCATTGTCTGCCTGCACCTTCCAGATCGACAGGAAGGATGACTGGGAAACCGAGGCTTGGTTCAACCCGTAGGGAATATTCATATAGCTCATTCTCCGCACTCCTTGTGAATGATCGATTATACATTGAAATGTCCACGAAGCGGTGATAATTAACTAATTGTTTGTACAATTATACATGGAAATGAAACTGACATCCATGGTGGGGGAGGTCTTTTTCCGCTACACTTGAATCAGATAACGGGCAGAGGAGTGTAGCGGGAATGAGGATCAAAGTAGGCAGCAGGGAACTGGAGATGGGCGGTCAACATCTGACTGAACTTAGGAGCTCCAACGATGTATTGGACGATCCGGAGGCATTGCGGGGGCGGATGGAGGAAGACGGCTACTTGCTGATTCGCGGATTTCATGACCGGGATGCCGTGCTGCGCGCGCGTACAAGTATTCTGGAGAAAATGGCGCTGATGGGGAAGCTCGACAGGGATACCCAACTGGAGGATGGCATGATGGCCGACGGCAGCCGAACGATTTTCATGGGGGGGACGAACGAAGACCTGCCTGCGCTGCTTGATGTTCTCAACGGGGAGCGGATCATGCGTTTCTTCGATCGTTTTCTCGGAGAAGCGTCGCTGACCTATCATTACAAATGGCTGCGAGCCGTAGGCCGAGGGGATTTCACAGGCGCGCATTACGACATCGTGTATATGGGCAGGGGGACGCACAATGTGTATACCGTATGGTCACCCTTGGGAGACATATCTTATGAGATGGGCGGACTGGCGATATGTCTGGGCTCCCACCGTTTCGAAGCTTTGAAACAGTCGTATGGTACGAAAGATTCGGACCGCGACGGCATCGGCCATTATACCGACGATCCGCTTGTCATTACGGAGAAATTCGGGGGACAGTGGGCGACAACCGAATTTCAAGCGGGCGATGTGCTCATCTTCGGCATGTTCTTGATGCATTGCTCGTTGGAGAATACGACTAACCAGTACCGCTTGAGCGTGGATGCCAGGTATCAATCGGCTCTCGAGAAGGTGGATGAACGATGGAGCGGCAAAAAGCCGCGCGGCCATTTCAAGTAAGGGGTACCTGAACTTGAACGTGGATTAGGAACGGCAGTCTCGGACTCGATGAAGTCCCGGACTGCCGTTCTTTGATGCTCAGCCCTCTCTTAGCAGCTTGCGGGCGTACTCTTTGGGCGTGCAGCCGTTGTAACGCTTGAACAGTTCGTAGAAATGCGCCATGTTCTCGAATCCGACACCGGCTGCAACTTCTGTGATAATATCCGTCTTCGTAGCAAGCAGCTGCCCGGCTTTGCGAATGCGCTGCCGGTTCACATAATCGGTGAACGAGAGGCCGACGCATTTCTTGAAATATTTGGAGAAATACGTGTAGCTCATGCCGGCGATCCGGCTAACCTCTTCCATTTCGATTTTCTCCACTAAGTGCGCTTCCACATAATCGAGGATCGGCCGCATAACGGCAGCATCAACGAATTCAAAGGGCTGAAGCAGCTCGCGCCGGTCATAGCGGAGCAGGGCGAGAAGCAGATGCTTGATATGCATGCTCATCGCGATTTCGTAGCCCTTGGTTTTGTCCATCATCTCGGAGTGAACGTCGACGATGATCCGTCCGACCTCCTGTTTGGCGCGCTCATTTTCGAGGAAGATGTAATTGAGGTCCTCCAGCGGGCGCACCATCTCGGAGAAATGGCGGTAATACATCATCATGGCGGGATCGAAATACGGCTGCAAATCAACGTGAAGCACAATGTAGACGAGCGCGCCGTCCTCCGGTTTGTTGCTGATATGAAGCTGGGAGGAGCCGATCAGCAGCACATCTCCCGGAGTGAGACTGTAGCTGTTGTCTGGCGTACGAATGCCCAACCTGCCTTCCTGCACAAGGATGAATTCGACTTCTTTATGATAATGCCACTGCTGCCCGAACGGTCTGGGGGGAGAGGAACTCGTGAACTGCCACACCTTCATGCAGAGACGCTCATTCTGGTAATGTATCGGTTCTTTGAACGTTTCCATGCTTAGCACACCTGATTTCCGACGGCAAATTTGGATAGAAACAAGACAAAACGCGTCATTTTGGTAGGAGCCATGAACAGCTATGATTGCATTAAGTAGTATACAACAAATGAAAGGGGAAGTAGAGAGATGAAAGTGGCGGTAGTGGGCTGCGGCGGAATGGGAATGTGGCATGCGAAGAGCTATGCGAAAATGCCGGGCGTCGAGTTGGTGGCCGTTTGCGAGCCTGTATTCGAGCAAGCGGCTAACGCGGCTAAACTAACGGGAGCGACGCCTTACGAAACGATGGATGAAATGTTGGCGGTCGAGGCTGTGGATGTCATCAGTGTCGCGGTGCCTACGTATTTGCATAAGGAAATCGTCATGCAAGCCGCACGGGCCGGGAAGCATGTCATTTGCGAGAAGCCGATAGCGCTTCATGTGGAGGAAGCGAAGGATATGATCGCGTGCTGTGAGGAGAATGGCGTACGGCTGTTCATCGGCCATGTAGTGCGCTTCTTCCCGGAATATGCACAGATGAAGGAGCAGATCGACAGCGGCAGAATCGGGCGTGCCGGGGTTGCGAACGCGCGCCGGGCTGGCGGACATCCGGGGGAAGCCAGGCCCTGGTATCTGGAAGCGGACCGAAGCGGAGGCGTAATCATGGATTTAATGATTCACGACATTGATTATATGCGCTGGACGCTTGGGGAAGTGAAGTCCGTGTACGGGATGAACCGGGTAGTTGGAACGACGGATTATGCGCTCGTCACGCTCGTTTTTGAGAATGGTGCGGTGGCCAATCTGGAGGCGTTCTGGGGTTATCCGGGCTCGTTCCGCTATGCGGCGGAGTTTGCCGGTTCGGACGGGCTGGTCCGTACGGACAGCATGAACTCCCAGTCCTTGCAAATCCGTAAGTCGTCTCCTGCTGAACACGGAGGCAAAGCTGTGGAAATACCGCAGAGCCCGAGCTTCAAGGATCCTTACTACATCGAGCTCGAACATTTTCTCACTTGCATCCGGGAAGGCACCGAGCCCCGCGTGACCGTGCAGGATGCCTGTAGAGCGCTGGAAATCGCAAGGGCAGCGCTGGAATCCGTTCGAACAGGCCAAGCGGTAACGCTGTAGGCGGAGCCGCACATTCCGGGAGGGACATGGATATGGATATGGACATTTTGAAAGTAGGCATGATCAGCTTCGCGCACGGGCATGCTTTCGGCTACTTAAACAGCTTGGCCCAAATACCGGCCGTACGAATCGTCGGTATTGCCGACGAGGACCGAAGCAGAGTGGAGGGCGTCGTCGAACGCTACGGGATACCGTATTATGCGGACTACCGGCAGCTGTTGGCCGAGGATGTGGATGCGGTCGTTATCTGTTCGGAAAATGTGCATCATGCGCAGCTGACCATCGACGCGGCTCGAGCCAAAAAGCATGTGCTGTGCGAGAAACCGCTCGGCACGACGATGGAAGAGATGGCGCAAATGATTGCCGCATGCGAAGAGAACGGCGTGCAGTTGATGACGGCATTTCCGTGCCGGTATTTGGCAGCCGTCGTGCGCGCGAAAGAAGCCATCGATCAAGGAGAAATCGGCGATATCGTGGCCATCAAAGGGACGAACCACGGGGGCAACCCGGGCGGGTGGTTCGTTGATCCGAGCTTGTCCGGAGGCGGAGCGGTCCTGGATCACACCGTGCATGTGATGGACTTGATGCATTGGATTTTGCAGGCGAATGTGAAAGAGGTGTATGCTTACGCCGCTACGCTCTTCAAGGAGGAACTGAAGGTCGAGGACGCCGGCATGCTGCACATGAAGTTCGACAATGACGTGATCGCGGTGTTGGACACGAGCTGGTCCCGTCCGAAATCGTTCCCGACTTGGGGCGATGTAACGATGGAAATTGTCGGGACGAAGGGCGTCATTACCGTCGACGGCTTCGCGCAGAAGAACGATCTCTTCAGCAATGCAGCCGGCAAAGGATTGTATACCTTCTGGGGCGATGATATGGATGCGTATATGATTCGAGATTTCGTTAACGCGCTGCTCCAGGGCCGGCAAGTCCCCGTCACAGGGGAAGACGGCATGAAGGCGGCGCAGGTGGCGCTTGCCGCCTACCGGTCGGCGAAGCTGGGCCAGCCGGTTGCGCTTTAGTGGAAAGCCCGTTTCATCCGGTCACTGTTGACCGGGGGAAGCGGGCTTTTTGCATCCCGGAAGGACATTTCCCTAATATGACCGAATGTATGTGGAAGAAAAGACAGAAACATGCGGGGGGTTAGCATGAAGATCAAATTATTTGCCAAACCGTGGACGTTCGCGGCGACGCTGCATGTGCTGCTGGTCGTCATGGTTGTGTTCCCGATCGTAACGATATCAACGATGATTCTGCAGGTATACAAACGCGATCTGCTGCAGCAGACGACGGAACGCACACTGCAAACGCTGCAAGCGGTAACCTACTCTGCAAGGCAAGAAATCAGTAAGATCGAGTACGTTACAGCGGCAATCGGGGTGGACCGGGATATTCTGTCCATCGCCACCTCGCTGCATCAAGCGGATGAGAGCAACCGTTACGCCTACATCAACGCCTTGGGACTGGCGCTCAGCCGGTATACGTATTCGATGTCGAGCCAGCTGCTGGCCATTCACTTTTTCTACAAAGACGGCGGCGTATATTCCTACCAGCAAAATTTATCCGCAGCCGAACAAGACGTACGGGCGATGAATTGGTACAGGGAGACGCTGAAGGTGAAAGATAATGTGCGCTTTCTCGGCTTGCAGAAGTCGGTGCTGTATGGCCAATCCACACCGCTTGACTTGTCTGCGGCGATTGCTCCCAGCGACTATCACACGCTCAGCGATGTGGAGATGATCTGTTTCACATTGAATCAGGAAGCATTCGATAACATATTCCGGCAGCAGCCGTATGATAAGTCCGCCTTTGTCATGCTAACGGACGAAGGCCAGGTTGTCGCCGCGAGCAGCAACTGGAACCAAGCGCGTATTGAGCCCTATCTGCTGGAGCAGATAGGTTCCGGCAACGAAGGCTATTTTGTCGATCGGACGGGGGAGCCAACGATGCTGGAGACTTACACGACCGTGGGCAATCTGGGGTGGAAAGTCGTCCATGAGCTGCCGTACAGCGAGCTTACGGCCAATTATAACCGCATCAACCGAATCGTGCTGGTCGTCACTTGTGCGGTCATTGCCATCTTCCTGCTCATCTCCTTCTCCGTGGTGCACAATCTGACCAGACCGATCCATGTGCTCGTCCGTAAAATGTCGTTAGTCATGGATGGCGATCTGAATGCCAAAATCGGCACGTCGGGCATCGCCGAAATGGCCACGCTCGGACGCACGTTCAACCACATGCTCGATCAGATCAAGCTGCTGCTGCGGCAGCGTGAGGAGCAGGAGCAGATGAAGCGGAAGGCGGAGTTCGCCGCCCTGCAGTCGCAAATTAATCCGCACTTCTTGATTAATACATTGAATGCCATCAAGCTGATGGCGCTGATCGGCAAGGCGGACAACATCCGGAACATGACGCATGCCTTGATGCGCCTCGTCTCGTCCTCCTTCAACCGGGGAGGCATTATGACGCGTTTTGCCGATGAAATCGAGAATTTGAAACATTATTTGTATATTATGGAAACGCGTTACGGCCATACGTTTGAGGTGGAGTGGGACATCGACCCGCAAGCAGAGCCGAAATTTCTGCTGAAGCTGCTGCTGCAGCCGATTCTCGAGAACAGCATCGTTCATGGAATGGCCGGTAAAGAAACGCGGGGGACCATCGTCATTACGGCGCGTGTTCGGGAAGGCTCCTTATTCATTGATATCGCGGATAACGGCGAAGGCATGACACAGGAGCAGCTCGAACAGTTCCGGACGAAGCGCAGTCCGCAATCTTTCACCGGCATGGGGGTCGCGAACGTGCATCACCGTATACAGCTGCATCACGGCGAGGATTACGGATTGGTATTGGCTGCGAACGAAGGCGGGGGCACGAAGGTGACGCTCAAGGTCCCCCTTATTCATAAAAATGATGAAGATGAGGTTCAAAAAAGATCAACGCTTTAGCCAAAAAGATCATTTGGATGCGTTTCCATTGCAGGTATGATGAGATCAGAGCTTCAAAGAAACAAACAATGGAGGGTAACGAAATGGGGAAAAGAAAACTTGTTCACACAGCGCTAGTAGGCGGAATGGTTATGTTGAGCCTGCTTACAGGCTGCGCCAAGGAACCGGCAGCACCTGCGGCGAAGCCGGCGGATGGTCAGGCGGCATCGTCACCTGCGGCGAAACCGGCTAATCCGGTGAAGCTGAAGCTGGCCATGTGGGATGCCAAGGGCGATCTGACGTTCTGGCAAGAGAAGGTGAAAGAGTACACCAAAGTGAAGCCGAATGTCACCATTGAAGTGGAGAAGGTGCCTGACAACGGCGGGCAGTATCTCAAGGTTCGCTTGGCGGCTAACGACCTGCCGGACCTCTTTTATTTAAAGCCGACGCATTTGCAGGTATACAAACAATCGTTGCTGCCTCTGGATGATCTGAACGGAGCGAAGAATAACAAGTTTCCGGCCAAAATCGACGGCAAAATATTGGGAGCCCCGCTCGTCTCGTTCTCCGAATTCGTTTATTTCCGGCCGAGCGTGTTCCAGGAATTGAATCTGGAAGTGCCGAAGACGCTGCCGGAGTTCATGACAGTGATGGAGAAAATTAAAAGCAGCGGCAAATACACTCCGATCGCGATTGGCGGCAAAGAAGACTGGACGTTCTACCCGTTCATGGAGTTCGGACCGCATATTTTATCCGGCGATGAGAATTACTTGGGGAATTTGGCCAAAACGCCTGAACCGTTCGGGGAAGGCAGTACGTTCGATAAAGTAGGCAAAATGATCAAGGAGATGTCGAGCAAAAAATTGGCGGGACCCGATGCGCTGTCGATTTCTTTCGATCAATCCACACAGCTGTTTGAGTCCAAGAAGGCGGCCATGCTCGCAGCCGGTCAGTGGTATTATCCCGATTACGTCAATCGAGTGAAAACGGATGAAGATTTGGGCGCGTTCCCGCTGCCTTTGCGCAGCACGGAAAGCGAGCCGCTGACGGCCATGACCTTGTCCGACATGAATGTCGGCATTAACAAGAACAGCAAAAACGTAGAAGAAGCGAAAGCATTCTTCGAATGGATGTTCAGCAAGGATGTGTATCCTTCGTATATTAAAATGGCCCAGCAGTTTTCTACCGTAAATGGCGTAGACTCGGAGATCCCTTTCTTTAAGAAGTGGACGGAGAAGTATCCTTTCAAACCGTTCGTTTATAACGCGACGGATGAGGCCTTCGCCAAGGTGAGCGGTGCCGCTCAATTCGATTTCAAGAAAGCCGCTCAGGAAATTTATGCAGGCAAGCCGCTCGAGACGTTAGAGAAGGACCTCAACAATAAGTGGAAGAAAGCCGTCGAATCGAACAAATAAGATTGAATAGAGGGCACGAACCAAGCGTTGAGTGGTAAAGTGCCCTTTCCTTACACAGGAGTGATCGCATGAATTATCGTCTACAGCAGAAAATCGTCATCGTGACCTTTTTGTTTGTTCCCGTTTCACTTTTGCTGCTGTTTCTTATCTATCCGACGCTGCAGCTATTCCGGTACAGCTTCACCAGCTGGGATGGCTACAGCCCCGGATTCAAGTACATCGGCTTTGACAACTACGTAAGAATGCTTGTCGATTTCCCCGATGCGTGGCATGCGATCGGTAATAACGCCACCTACTTCATCCTGCACGCGGTAGCGATTCCCGTCGAGTTGATGATGGCCGTGCTGCTGAACAGAGTGCTGCGGGGGAGCGCGTTTTTCCGCTTCTCCGTGCTGATGCCGTATATTATTAACGGGATTGCCGTGGCCTACATGTTCAGCTATATCTACAACCCCATTAACGGTCCGTTGAATGAGCTGTTGAAAAGCGCCGGGCTGGAGTCCTGGATCCAGAGCTGGCTCAGCGATTCGAACGTCGTGAATTATTCCTTGGTGGCCGTTTCATTATGGCGCTATAGCGGCGTTCATGTCGTTCTGTTTCTAGCCGGGCTGCAATCGATTCCGAAAGATTTGTACGAAGCGGCCGAAATCGACGGAGCAAGCTTCTGGCAGCAGCAGCGGTATGTCACGCTGCCGGGTATTCGCCGGGTCGTTGAAATCATCTTGTTCATGAACGTATCCGGCGCCCTTTTGCAGTACGATATTCCGCTTGTGATGACGAACGGAGGCCCGGGTAGTACCAGCAGTACCTTCGGCTTGTTTTCGCTGCAAACGGCATTCACCTACAACAATTACGGCTTGGCTTCGGCTATGGCGGTTATGCTTCTATTCATGATTATCATGTTCTCAGCGCTGCAAGCCTGGATCGTGAAAGACAGGAGTGAGTCTTGAACATGGAACCTACGCAAATACTGAAGCCATTATACAAGCGGGCTTTGACAGGGCGGCCCCGATCGAGAAGCGCGCAGCGGCTGCTTGGTTTGACCGTCTACTACGGGCTGTTTGCGCTAATGACGGTGATCATTTTCGTACCGATTCTGCTTGTCGTTTTCGGCTCGTTCAAGACCAATATGGAGCTTGCCGAATCGTCGCCGTTCTCGCTGCCGAAGAGCTTCCTGCATGTCGATAATTACTTGAGCGCGCTGAAAGAAGGCAATATGGTGCGTGGGCTCGGCAACTCGATGCTGCTCGTTATTTTAAGTATGCTCGGCAATATGCTTCTGGGCACGATGACCGCCTACGTGCTGAATCGCTTCCAGTTCCGCATGAGAAAAGCGATCCTCATGATGTTCATGGCCGCCATGATCATTCCGGCGTACACGACCGAGATCGCCCGCTTTCAGCTTATTCATGCGCTAGGCGTCTACGATACGTTGGGCGCACCGCTGCTGATCTACATCGGAACCGATATTATGCAAATCTACATCTATATGCAATTTCTCGAGAAGATTTCCGTCCAGCTCGACGAGAGTGCGATGCTGGATGGCGCTTCTTACTTCCGGATCTTCGGTTCCATCATTTTTCCGCTGCTGCTGCCGGCAACCGCTACACTGGCCATCCTGAAAAGTGTTACAATAATGAATGATATTTTCGTTCAACAGTTGTATATGCCAAGCGCGAAGCTGGCGACACTCGCGACCTCTTTGACGGCCTTCGTCAGCACGCGCAGCTCGGATTTAGCACAGCTTTGCGCGGGGATCATGATCGTATTGCTGCCGAGTGCGGTCTTTTACATCGTGTTCCAGCGTTATATTTTCAAGGGGCTTATGGATGGTGCGGTCAAAGGGTGAAGAGGCAAGAAGTCAATCTTGCGATGGGGGATGAATCGGTTGCTGAAGATGATGATCGTCGATGATGAACCGCTTGTTCGCCTTGCTCTGCAGCATATGATCGACTGGAGGAGTATGGGAATCGTCGTCGAAGCTGAAGCCGGCGATGGTGCGGAAGCACTGGATATTGTGACACAGCGTGGAGATATCGATATGCTGCTGCTCGATATCGAGATGCCGAAGATGAGCGGGATTGAGCTGCTGCGGACTCTCCAGGGTGGTAATGCGAAGAAGCCTGTCACTATTATGTTAAGTGCATATAGCGATTACAGTTATGTTAGGGAAGCTTTCTTGCTGGGTGCGATCGATTTCATCGTGAAGGCCGATATGGATGAGGAGCATCTGGTTCCCGTCGTTCTGAAGGCGGTCGGTGAGCTTCAGAAACAAGCGCCGGCCGGGAAGCCTGCAGCGGCTGATTCGGCAGAGGATGACTCCGATGGGTCGGGCGAGCTCCTGCAGCAGCTTATAACGGTCGATCCGCAGCAGCAGCAGGCGGCTTATGCAGCGGCAGGTGCGGGCATCGTTGAACGGCTAGGCGAGTCGAATCAGCTGGCAGCCGTCATTTCAATTTCACAGGGCACGGGCACGGTGGAATCGAAGCGGGATCGCGGCATTGACGATGTGAAAACGCAGCGTTTTATTATGCAATCCATACGAACGGTTCTGGATTCGATGTCGATTCGCCACTTGATTCACCGGACGGGCAAGGTCGAGTATGTCCTCTTCTGTACACTGGCTCAATTCCGCAGTGAAAGCGTCATTCGTGAAAAGGTGCAGTCCGCCTTTGCGATGATTCAAACAAGGCTGAACCAATATGTGAACGTATCCATTTCGATCGGGGTCAGCGAATTGGCTAGCGGTGTGAAGCATTGGTACCGCCTCCACCAGCAAGCGGCCAATCTGGCGTCGCTGCGTTATTTTGCCGGGTGGAACAAAGTGTTTTACCCCGAAAGTGCGATGGATCAGGGACGTCATATCGTCCCGGCTGGGAGCGAGCACGCACGCTCGCTGCAGTTGGCGCTCAAAGCGGTAGGCGCCGGGATTGCGCAGCTTTTGGAGCAGGACAATGCGGAGCTGTGGCAGAAAGAATTTGAACGCATGCAGGGGATGCTGGGGCAAACGTGGGGGTGGAGACCACAAGAGGTCCAATCGGCCCTGGAGAATTTGCTTTGGGAGCTGGGAGGCCTGCTCCACCGGGCGGGTATCCGCTGGGAAGAGCTGGAAGAAGGTCTTCAGCATCCTTATGAATATTTGAAAAGTCTGGAGACGCTGGAGGAAGCCGTGACCTGGTTGTTTCGTTTGTGCCGGACGATATTCGGACGCCTGCACGGCAACCTCAAGGATGAAGCGAGGTACAGCAGCGCCGTACAGACGGCGAAGCAGTTTCTCGATCTTCATTATATGGAGGACGTGAATCTTGCTTTGATCAGCGAGATGGTCGGTGTTAGCGAAAGCTATTTCAGCAAGCAATTCACCAAAGAGGTCGGATGCAATTTCATCCATTACCTAACGAACTTGCGCATTGAAGAATCCAAGCGGTTAATGAAGCGCAAAGGTTATAAAATTACCGATATTGCCGAAACGGTCGGTTATTTAAATGTGGAACACTTCAGCCGGATGTTTAAGAAGATGACGGGATATAGTCCTAAGCTGTACCGGGAAAAACTGCTGAAATGAGCAAGAGTGGGAATAGCGCGAGTGTATCTTCATCGAGGATACGCTTTTTTCGTTTATCGCGGTGGGGAGGGGAGTGAAGGGAAGTGATCCCCGTCCCGGCAGCTATCCCGGGCCCCAGTGGTAAGCGAGCATATCCACACTATCGTGCCTTTGAGCACTATCCCGATGGCTCATGAAACGGCAGAGGGAGCTACTTTACCCCATCCCGGCAGCTGGCCAAGCCCCAGCCGTAAGTGAGCATATCCACACTGTTGCGCATTTAAGCACTATCCCTATGGCTCATGATGCGGCCGAGGGAGCTACTTTACCCCGTCTTGGCAGCTGTCCCGGGCCCCAGCCGCAGGCGAGCATAATCACGCCCCAGCCGTAAGGGAGCATATCCACACTATTGCGCCTTTAAGCACTATCCCTTTGGCTCATGATGCGGCCGTGGGAGCTACTTTACCCCATCCCAGAAGCTGGCCAAGCCCCAGCCGTAAGTGAGCATATCCACACTGTTGCGCATTTGAGTACTATCCCTTTGGCTCATGAAGCGGAAGAGAGAGCTACATTACCCCGTCCCGGCAGCTGCTAAGCCCCAGCCGTTAGCGAGCATATCCACACTACTGAGTCTTTGAGCACTATCCCTTTGTCTCATGAAACAGACCAACGCTGCACATTTAGGTTTACGGTTAAACAAGCTGACTAGTTTTTGGGAGAGGAGTCCACCCGAGTGAGTGTTTTTTTGTGGTTGAAGTTTAGTCTGCTGCTGAGTCGGAAATATAGTGCGCTATTTGCCAGGAAAACAGAGTATTTGGTCAAATTGGGGAAATAGGATTCGCTATTTCACCGGAAATAGGTGAAAAGAAGCGAGATCTATCGAGTTAAGGTCATATATTTCCCTTTCTCTCGTAGAAATCACTATTTTGAGTGAAATAACGAATCGTATTTCCCAATGTGGGGTGGGTGGTAGCGTGTTCCCGAGGTATGCGCGGAGTAGCAGTGATGGGCGGCAGATAGTGAATTGGCAGTAGCAGGTAGTGAAGAAGCAGCAATGGTTCCTAGCAGTAGAAGGTTATGAAGAAGCAGCAATAGTTCCTGGGGTAGCAGGTAGTGAAGAAGCAGCAATGGTTCCTAGCAGTAGCAGGTAGTGAAGAAGCAGCAATGGTTCCTAGCAGTAGCAGGTAGTGAAGAAGCAGCAATGGTTCCTAGCAGTAGCAGGTAGTGAAGAAGCAGCAATGGTTCCTGGCAGTAGCAGGTTATGAAGAAGCAGCAATAGTTCCTGGGGAGCAGGTAGTGAAGAAGCAGCAATGGTTCCTAGCAGTAGCAGGTAGTGAAGAAGCAGCAATGGTTCCTGGCAGCAGCAGGTAGTGAAGAAGCAGCAATGGTTCCTGGCAGCAGCAGGAAGTGAAGAAGCAGCAATGGTTCCTGGCAGCAGCAGGTAGTGAAGAAGTAACAATGCGTCCTGGAAGAAACTGGTGGTAAAGAAGCGGCGCGTTTCCAGATATCGGAAGGAACGTGGGGGTGAGCACAGCGTATTCTGATTCACCAATTATTATATATGACGTCATATATAATCAATAATCAGGAAATCAGCACGAAACTGCCCGTTTTTAACGATTTAATCAAATATATATTGTGCATTAAATACTTATATGATACATTTATGTCATACTAAATGAGGGTTAGGGGGATGGAGATGCGAGTTGCATTAAGCGGCACGGGAAGAATCGGCAGACTCTTCCTAAGGAAAGCGCTGAGCCACCGACAGGAGTTCGATGTTGCAATCATTAACGCAACATGCCCTGTACAGGTATTAGCGCATTTGTTGAAATACGATTCCGTTCACGGCACATGGGATGCGGCGATAGAAGTCGTCCATGACCAGGCCATCCGGATCAACGGGCAGCTGCTTTCCGTTTGTTCCCAGCGGGAGCCGGACCTGCTTCCCTGGAAGGACCACGGTGTCGAGCTGGTCGTCGATGCGACCGGCAAGTTCAATCACCGGCATGGTGCCGAGCGCCATCTGTTCGCAGGCGCGAAGAAAGTGCTGTTGACGGCGCCCGGTACCGATGTGGATTTCACGATGGTCATGGGCGTCAACGAAGGGCAGTATGATGCGAGGTCGCATCATTTGGTGTCCGCAGCCTCCTGTACGACGAACTGCTTGGCACCCATTTTGCATATTCTGGATCAAGCTTTTCACGTCCAATCAGGATGGATGACAACAGTGCATGCGTTTACGAATGATCAGAACCATTTGGACAATCCGCACAAAGATTTGCGGCGTGCCCGAGCATGCACGAATGCGATTATTCCGACGTCGACCGGTGCCGGTCAAGCGCTGACCGATGTGCTGCCCCATCTGGCAGACCGTATTCAGGGCCTCGCCGTACGCGTTCCGACGCAGGACGTTTCACTGCTGGATCTGCAAGTCGTTGCAGGCCGAGCCGTGACAACGGAGGAAGTCAAGCGCGCGATTCAGCAGGCGATCGCAGACGGAATGGACGCTTATGTGGCGTATAATGAACTGCCGCTCGTTTCGGCGGATTATATCGGTAATGAGAATTCAGCCATTATAGACGGTCTTACATTAATGACAAGAGATGATCAAATCAAACTGCTGGCCTGGTATGACAACGAATGGGGTTACACCTCCCGGGTCATCGACGCAGCAGCCCATATCTCACGTGCAGAACGCACGCATACAAAGGAGGGAACAGCATGTCTGATACAATCTGTGTAACCTTGACGGCTGTAAAGCCGAATGAGCTTGGCTTGGTGATTTGCAAATCCTGCAATGAGGTCATCGCAACGCTGCCTACAGATGGCTATAAGAAATTTTATGTGCTGTGCAAAGCATGCCAAGATCCGAACAAGGAGGCCAGCTAATGACAACGCAGAACCAAGTGGTTCCATTTCAAGAGGGGCATGCCGCAATGAAAGCTTTGTTGGGTGGAAAAGGGGCTAATCTCGCGGAGATGACGCGCGCCGGACTTCCCGTTCCGCCGGGATTTACGATTACGACAGCGGCATGTCTGGATTTCTTCCGCAGAGGCAGCCGGCTCTCGGATGAGCTGCTGGAGGAAGTGGAACAGTCTCTTCATGCCTTGGAGCAGCAGAGAGGCCAAACCTTCGGCGACAGCGCGAACCCGCTGCTTGTATCCGTTCGTTCCGGATCGGTATCGTCCATGCCGGGGATGATGGACACGATTCTGAATCTGGGCCTGAACGATAAGACGGTGCAAGGATTGGCAGCGCTTACGAACAACGAAAGGTTCGCTTACGACTGCTACAGACGGCTGATCCAGATGTTTGGGAGCGTCGTGCTGGGGATAGACTCCGGCTGCTTCGAACACGAACTGCATCGGTTGAAGGAAAGGGAGGGAGCCGGCTCCGACCAGGATGTAACGGCTGGCGGTTGGAAGGAGCTGGTCCAAGCATATCAAGCTTGCATCATGAACCGAACGGGCCGTCCTTTTCCGCAGAACGTCTATGAGCAGCTGCGCATGGCGATTGAGGCCGTCTTCAAGTCTTGGAACAATCCGCGAGCGCACATTTACCGCCGCATGCACCGGATCCCGGACGATCAGGGAACGGCCGTCAATGTGCAGAGCATGGTGTTCGGCAATATGGGCCCGAACTGCGGAACGGGGGTGGTTTTTACGCGGAATCCGTCTACCGGAGAGAATGCTTTTTTTGGCGAATATTTAATCAACGCGCAAGGCGAGGATGTCGTCGCAGGCATCCGGACGCCGCTCGCCATCGCATCGCTGGAGCACGAGATGCCTGAGATTTATGCGCAGCTGACAGGAGCAGCCAAGCAGCTGGAGAAGCATTACAAGGATATGCAGGACATTGAATTTACCGTTGAAAATAACAGGCTGTATTTGTTGCAAACGCGAAACGGCAAGCGCAACGCGCAAGCCGCCCTGAGAATTGCCGTCGATCTGGTCCAAGAGGGTGTGTTGACGAAGGCGGAGGCCGTAGGCCGGATCGAAGTGCTGCATCTGGATCAGCTGCTTCATCGAGGGCTGGATGAGGAGGCCATTCAGCAGCAGAAGCAGCAGCAGAAGCTGAATCTGAAGGAGCTTGCCCAAGGACTTCCGGCGTCGCCGGGCGCCGCAGTCGGGCAGGTCGTGTTTGACGCCGATACGGCCGAAGCCTGGAATCGCGCCGGCCGGCAGGTCATTCTCGCCAGAATCGAAACGACGCCTGAAGATATTCACGGCGTTATCGCATCGGAAGGCGTGCTGACCGGCCGGGGTGGAATGACGAGCCATGCCGCTGTCGTGGCTCGAGGAATGGGCAAGCCTTGCGTTTGCGGCTGCGAGGAGATCCGGATTGTGCCGGATGAGAAGCGCATGATCGCAGGAAGCGAAACCGTGGAGGAGGGGGACTGGATCACCCTCGACGGCGCCACAGGCCGGGTGATTCTAGGCGCTGTGCCGCTGCATGAAGCGAAGATGACCGACGAGCTGCTCGTCATGCT
Source organism: Paenibacillus sp. MAHUQ-63 (assembly GCF_028765165.1). Classification (GTDB taxonomy): domain Bacteria; phylum Bacillota; class Bacilli; order Paenibacillales; family NBRC-103111; genus Paenibacillus_E. Next base: position 359,796 of record NZ_JARADB010000002.1, read on the forward strand.
GGGCTGGGCGGATGAGATTCGTACGCTGAAGGTGTTCGCGAATGCGGATAATCCGCAGGATGCGGCGCTTGCCCGGCAGCTGGGCGCGGAGGGGATCGGCTTGTGCCGGACCGAGCATATGTTTTTCTCGCCTGCGCGTCTGCCGGCCGTCCAGCGCATGATCCTTGCGGACAACCGGGATGAGCGCTTGAAGGCGCTGGACCAATTGCTGCCTATGCAGCAGTCGGATTTCGCAGATATGTTCGAGGCGATGGACGGACTTCCGGTCACGATCCGGTTGCTGGATCCGCCTTTGCATGAATTTCTGCCCAGTCTCGATGAGCTGCAGAAACGGTATGCCCAGCTGACCTATGATCGCGATAGTTCCGTGAAAGAAAAAGAGGAGGTCGCGCAGCTGCTGGGCAAAGTGCAGGCGCTGCACGAGGCGAACCCGATGCTGGGACAGCGGGGCTGCAGGCTAGGCATCGTGTATCCGGAAATATACGATATGCAGCTGGAGGCGATTTTCCGTGCTGTGTCCGGCTGCATGGATAAGGGCGTCCGGGTGCTGCCGGAAATCATGATCCCGCTTGTCGGCCATGCGAGCGAGCTGCGAATTGTCAGAGAGCTTGCGGACTTCGTTGCCCGGCAGGTATTGGGACCCGACAAGCTGCGGGAATGTGCCTACAAGGTCGGGACGATGATCGAAGTGCCGCGAGCCGCACTTACGGCGCACCAGATTGCTGCACATGCCGATTTCTTCTCCTTCGGCACCAACGATTTGACACAGATGACGTTCGGCTACAGCCGTGACGATGCGGAAGGCAAGTTCCTCACGCATTATGTCAATCAGAAGCTGCTGCCGCACAATCCGTTTCAAGTGCTGGACGTCGAGGGAGTGGGGCAATTAATCGACCTTGCCGTTCGTACAGGGCGGTCCGTGAAGCGATCCCTCAAAACAGGCATCTGCGGAGAGCATGGCGGGGACAGGGAATCGATTCTGTTCTGCCACCGGATCGGACTGGATTATGTAAGCTGTTCACCTTACCGGATACCGCTCGCACGGATCGCCGCCGCACAAGCATTCCTCCTGTATGGCGTGCCCGGAGCAAACGAAGCGGCTCAAGCGATATAAATAAACATAAAAAAGGTTGGTCAGGGAATCCTGACCAACCTTTTTTGGCATTAGTTAATGACTTTCAATCTTCTCAACAAAGCGACGATGGATTCTTGGTTCAGGGAACCAAGCTGCGCTGTAAGGAAAGCTTCGATTTGCTGGAGCAGGGCACGAATGGCTGGCAGGTTGGCAGTGATGTTTTCGGGTGTCGGATTTGCTGCGATTTGTGTAACTAGTTGTTGAACAGTTTGCAAAAGCCCGGAAAGTGTACCGTCCGTAAGAAAGTTTTGACCTAGTAAGCCGCTAACTTGGTTCAGAACGTTTTGCACTTCAGTCCAAGTGTTGTCTCCAAGGTTTAGTTTGCCGATTTCGGCTTGAATGCGACTAACCAATTCGGAGTCCGTACCGGACAGCTGCTCATCCATAGTAGCTTGAAGTTGACCAAGGCGCTGCAAAACATTGCCGACCGGTCCTTCAGTCACTCCTCCTGGGAGTTGTTTGAGCATCTCTTCAAGTTTTTGTAAAAGTTGACCCACTTGCAATCCCTCCTCTCTAGTAAACATCTTATGAGCGTTCCAGAGGTTTTGCTTGTATGCTAGTCTATTAATTTTTTAGAAGAATAGATGGCTGCCGCTGACGGATTTGAGAGATGAAACATACGATATTCTGATATGAAAAACTTGATAGAATCTATAAATCTATCTGTTCGTATCCATTTTTTTGGAAAGGGGGGGTTACGCGATGTCAAATAGCCAAATTCGGATCAATCCCGATTTCTGGAGAGGCAAGAACGTTCTGGTCACAGGGCACACAGGCTTTAAAGGAACCTGGTTGAGCTTATGGCTGCACAGTATGGGAGCGAAAGTGACGGGGTATGCTTTGGAGCCGCCTACAGATCCAAGTCTGTATAAGCTTTGCAGGATGGATAAAATTGTTACTTCTTATATCGCGGATATTCGGGATTTGAGCGCTTTGCAGGCAGCCATTCAGGAATCGGCTCCCGATATTGTATTTCATTTGGCGGCCCAGCCGCTGGTCCGAGCTTCGTATTTGAATCCTGTCGAAACGTATGAAATAAACACGATAGGAACAGCTCATGTGCTGGAGGCCGTACGCCGGGCTTCGGCCGAAGGGGCTCCGGTGCAAGCCGTCATTCATGTGTCGACGGACAAATGCTATGCGCCGCTTGCCGAAGAGCGGGGATATATGGAGACGGACATGCTGGGGGGCGCGGATCCGTATTCGAACAGCAAAGCTTGCGCCGAGTTGATCGTTGCCAGCTATCGTCAAGCCTACCGGCATGCGGCTGGCTCTTCAGGCAGGCAGGTACTCCTTGCGTCCGTAAGGGCGGGCAATGTGATCGGCGGCGGAGATTGGGCCGCAGACCGGCTTATCCCGGATACGTTCCGGGCGATTCTGCGGGGGGAACCGGTTAAGCTGAGATACCCGCAAGCGATACGGCCTTGGCAGTATGTGCTTGAACCGCTGCATGGCTACTTGCTTGTCGCGCAGCAATTGTTTGAAGACAGCGGCAAGGCGCAGGCGTGGAACTTCGGACCGAACGATAGCGACACGGTTTCCGTGGAGCAAGTCGTGAAGGATTTGTGTGCCAAATGGGGAGACGAGGCGTCTTACCTCATCGATCAAGCGGAGCATCCCCATGAAGCTCATGTCTTGCGGCTCGATTGCAGCAAGTCCCGCCAATTGCTGGGATGGTCCCCGCGCTGGAATTTGGATACGGCCGTTACGAAGTCGATTGAATGGATGAAGGCTTACATGCTTGGAGAAGATTGCAGAGCCATATGTAACAGGCAAATCTTGGAGTATGAGGAGGGGGAGGGAAACGCATGATCATCCAGCCGGGGAAGCTGCAAGGCATTTATGACATCACGATGTCTCCGAATCAAGATCATCGCGGTTATTTTGCCCGTTTATACGATCAGGAGATCATGTCGGCGCATGGTCTTCACCGCAACTGGGTGCAGGAGAACCGCTCCTATTCCATAAGAAAAGGTACGATACGGGGGCTGCATTTCCAATTCGCGCCGCACGCCGAAACGAAGCTCATCTGGGTCAGCCGTGGCGTGATACTCGATGTTTTCGTCGATGTCAGGTTAGGTTCGCCAACCTTTGGCTGCTATGACAGCAGGCTGTTATCCGAGAACAGCGGCCAACTGGTTTACATTTCGCCGGGATTTGCTCATGGCTTATGTACGTTGGTTGACAACTGCGAGGTTGTCTACAAGGTCGACAATGTCTATTCGCCTGCGCATGAAGGGGGAATTGCGTGGAACGACCCGTCCCTGAACATTCCTTGGCCCGTCGAACTGCCGATTATGTCGGAGAAAGACCGGAAGCTTCCAACACTTGAACAATTGAAGAAGGAGAGATTGAGATGAATCCACTCGTAAGTATTCTAATACCTACGTATAATAGGCCGGATTATTTTGAGCAAGCGCTCAAGAGCGCGCTCGCCCAGACGTACCCGAACATTGAAGTGGTCGTGAGCGACAACAGCGAGACGAATGCCACCGAGCTGGTGGTCCAGAAGTATCAGGCGATGCCGGGCGGCAGCCGAATCCGGTACGTCCGCAACGCACAAAATATCGGACCGATCGCCAACCAGCAGCAAGCGCTGAATATGGCTTATGGCGAGTTCGTTAACTATTTGATGGACGACGATTTGTTTCACCCGCAAAAGATCGAGAAGATGATGGCGTATATGCTGCAATACCCGGATGTGACGCTCGTCACCTCGCAAAGACGGGTGGTCAATTCCAAGGGCAACCAGCTCTATGTGCCGCCGATCGGGACGTTCAAGCTGCTTTATCCCAAAGATACGGTTGTGGACGGCCGGATTTTGACCAAAAGGCTGCTTGAAGATAAAACCAACTATTTGGGCGAGCCCACAACGGTCCTGTTCCGCAGAAAAGATCTCGTTGAACCATTCGGCATGCTCTTGGGCAGACAGGTTTATTTTGCGGTAGACTTGGCATCTTGGCTGAATCTGCTGGATAGAGGAAGAGGTGTCTACATGGTTCAACCGTTAAGCTATCTGCGCTATCATTCCCAGCAGCTGTCACAGCATGAAATGGCCAAAACGGTTGCCAAAATGGATGTTGAAACGTTCAAAAATTTTGCCGTTCAGAAAGGATACGCGACGCCGCAGATGATCAAAGATTTCGAGAAGCAGCAAGAGAAGAAAAATGAACAGCCGAAGCAGCAAAAGTCGAATCAGAAGACGATCCAGTTGATCGATCAGAAATTGCTTCAGGATACGGTACAAAAAACTTTCATAAAACTGGTCTCGAATGTAAAGCCGAGCGTGATTCCAATCCCCTATGTGAAACAGAACGGGAAAAAGAAAAAGAAAAAGAAAGGATGATTAAGCCTGTGAAAGCGATTCTTAAGGAATACAAACAGGCACAGGGCGAGCAAGTCTCGTCCTATTGTCTGCCTATTATCGTAGATGGCAAGGTTCTGGGCCGGCTCCGGCCGTTAACGGCAGAATCGATTGAGAATCAGGAGGAAATCAAAGCGCTTATGGAATGGCGTGAAGCTGCAGGCAGCTGGTTTGCCACGCAGTTCCCGGCAACGGAGGAAGGGACGAAAGCTTGGGCCAAACATCAGATTCTGGATGCCGATGACCGGATTTTATTCATTTTGGAGGATGAGGAGCAGACGCCGATCGGGCAGATCGGGTTGATGCATTACGATGAAGTGGCCAATACCTGCGAATACGACAATTTGCTGCGCGGCCGCAAAGGCAAATACGGCAACATCGTGCTGCATGCGCTGCTTACCTTGGGCGGTTGGAGTCTGCGCGAGCTCGGTATCCGCAAAGGATATTTGAATGTGCTGTCGGACAATGTCCGGGCGATTCATCTTTATGAAACGTTAGGCGCCGTCGAGGTCAAGCGGGTACCGCTGCGCAAAGAGGTGCAGGGCGAATTCGTCCGCTGGATTCCCGCCGAGGGACAGCTTGAAGGGGAGCCCGAACGGGAAATGGTTACGATGGTCGTGACCCGGGAGGCGTTCATCCGCAGATTCGGCGGCATGGTTGAGATGGGTTCGGGGGAGGGATAATCATGGAAATCAGACTGTTTAAACCGTCCGTCGGCAGCGAAGAAATGGCCAGCATGGGGGAGGTGTTCGACAAAGCCTGGCTCGGACTCGGTCCCCGCGTAGGCGAGTTCGAGAAGAAATGGAGCGATTACATTGGCAGCGCCGAATCGGTTGGGGTGAACTCTTGTACGGCCGCGCTGCACTTGGCGTTGTCCGCTTTCAAATTCCCGCCAGGGAAGAAAGTGCTCGTTCCTGTCGTGACGTTCGCTGCGACGGCGATGGCCGTTCTCTACAATGGACTCGTACCGGTCTTCGTGGATGTGGACGAACGAACCTTCGGCCTTTCCTTGGAAGATCTGGAACGCAAATACGATGCGGACTGCGTGGCCGTCATTCCCGTGCACTTCATGGGGCATCCCGTGCCAATGGATGTCCTGGTCCCTTGGGCCAAGGCACGCGGCTTGAAAGTCATTGAGGATACGGCACACTCGGCCGGCGGGAAGTATAGGGGCAAGTCGCTCGGGACATGGGGCGATATCGGCTGCTTCAGCTTTGAGGAGAAGAAATGCATGACGACCGGTGACGGGGGGATGATCTCCTCGAACGATCCGGAGCTGCTGCGGCCGCTGCGGCACTCGCGCTGGGTCGGCATCAATAAGGATACATGGGAGCGCTATGAGCAAAATGCTTCTTACCATGCCGATGCAAACTCTTGGTATTATGAGATTTCGGATGTCGGCTATAAATACAACATGAACGATCTGATGGCTTCCATCGGCCTCGTACAGCTCGGGAAGCTCGATAAAATGAACCGCCGGAGGGAAGCCATCATCGGTCAATATGTCGCCGGTCTTGCCGGCTCCAACCATGTCCGTCCGGCGATACCCTACCGGCTGCAGGATTCCTCTTACTGGGGATTCGTCGTGCGGGTGAAAGATCGCGAGCGGTTTATTCTGCATATGAAGAGCAAAGGCATTGCTACGGGCGTGCACTATATGCCGCTGACGATGCATCCGCTCTTCGCTTCTTATGCGGCGGAAACGCCGGTCGCTCAAACGCTGTGGCGTGAGCTCGTGACACTGCCGCTGTTCCCGGACTTGACGGACGAAGAAGTCGCGTATGTGCTTGAGAGTGTGCATGCCTATACGCCGTAAGGCATAGATAGACCGTCCCTTTGCTGCGGACGGTCTTTTTGGTTGAACGGCCTGTCCGGCCGCAGAACGAACCCGGAGGCTGCCTTTGCCGCGCACAGCGGCAGCAAACATAAAAAACAGCGGCACCACCGCTGTTAAATTCGCCGAAGGCGGCCCTCAAGCTCAGCCCTTCTCCAGCCGCTCGGCCAACCGCTTCAAGTCCTTCGCCTGCGCGGACAGCTTCTTCATCTTCCCGCATACGCTCGCAAGCCGGCGCACTCTGAGCAGAAGCTCTTTCGCGTACTGGCCGTTGGTAGCTTCGTTCCACTGGGGGAACTGCTTCAGCATGGTTTTGGATAGTCTGTTCACCAGTTCGGCGAAAGCTTTCGGGTCATCGAATATGCCGTTCTGCTGGGCTATGAGCGTGGCGTCGATCCAGTCGCATTTGCGCCCCATACGGGACAGCAGCGTCTTGGTCAACTGCTCCGGATGCTTTCTGAACGAGCTTAGCGGCTGCTGCAGCATCACCGCGTTTTTGTTGCTGAGCAGCGCGATCCATGTCGCGACATCCACATTATTGTAGGCCTGGCGGCCGCCATAAGACCCGAAGGGCTCCGTAAGGTCATCTTTGCGGAAAAGTCCCGTCGTCGGCTCGCCGATGTAGTTTTTCGTATCGGTAAGCATGCGTTTGATGAGCGACCGTCCTGGGATGACAGGCTTTCTTGAGCCGGCCAATGAGTAGAGGCTATCGGAGGAGATACTGACCGGCAGCCCCGAGCCGTCAATAATTTGCCTGCGGGAGAAGACGAGCCCGACCTTGGGGTCGGAGACGAGATAAGGAACCATCAGCTCAATCTTTCGGGGATGAAACAAGTCGTCATCCATAAGATAGTTGACATACTCCCCGGTTGCGAGCTGGAAACATCTCTGCTGATTAGCGATAGGACCGATGTTCGCTGCATTTCGTATATACCTGATGGCGGAGCCACGCGGTGACGAGAGGTGCGATTTCACCACTCGCTCCGTCGCATCGTCCTCACTGTTATCGCAAATGATAATTTCAATACGAGGGTATGTCTGGCTGAGAGCACTGCGGAGTGCTTGTTCCAGATAGAGAGGCCGGCGGTAAGTGGGTATTAAAATGCTGACAAGTGGTATCATCGGACTTCTCCTTTCATCACCGTATGGAGCCCGCGACGCTGCGGTTTACCAAATTTTCCAGGGAGCTTGCCCCGACTCCCAGAGCTGCTGCAAATACTGCTGATCCCGCAAGGTGTCCATGGCGTACCAGAAATCGGTATGCTTGTAAGCATGCAATTGTCCGTTCACGGCCAGCTGCTCAAGAGGCTCTTTTTCAAAGTGAGTGGCATCCCCTTTGATATAATCGAAAACTTCCGGCTGCAGGACGAAGAAACCGCCGTTAATCCATCTGCCGTCGCCTTTCGGCTTCTCCAGGAACTTCACAACTTCATCTCCGCTTCCGAAGGTAAGACCGCCGAATCTGGCCGTAGGCTGAACGGCCGTGAGGGTTGCGAGTTTGCCATGAGCTTGGTGGAATGTCAGAAGTTCCGGCAAATGAACGTTCGTCAGCCCATCCCCGTAGGTCAAGAGGAAGGGCTCATCCCCGATATATTTCTGAATACGCTTTACACGGCCCCCGGTCATGGATGCATCGCCCGTATGAACGAGCTTAATTTTCCAAGGCTCTGTCGGGTGGGACAGATAGGAAGCAGTGTTTGTTGTCAGGTCAATCTCCATATCGGACTCTTGCAGGGTGTAATTGGCAAAATAATCTTTAATGACGTGCCCTTTATATCCTAGGCATATAATAAACTCATTGAACCCGTAAAATGAGTAAAATTTCATAATATGCCACAGAATAGGTCGATCGCCAATGAGAATCATAGGTTTAGGCTTGGAGTGAGTTTCTTCCCGGAATCTGGTGCCGAATCCGCCAGCCAAAATAACAACTTTCATTCTCATTCTCCCCTCTATGGTTCTAAAACTAGTACTACAGTATTATATGTAAATCTCTTCCTATTGACAGAGACAACTATAAATAGATTCATAATCGGGCAGCCGGGCATGTGGAGCGGGAAAGTGGATGGTATAAAATTCGCGGAAGTGGAGGATGAATCTCAGACTGTTTTTGGCTATAATAACAACAGAAGAACTTTCAATAAAACCAAAGTGGGGTAATCACAATGGATATGTATATCTACTATTCGATCTTTTCGATTATATTGCTGGCTGGTTTAGTAACCACATTCATGGTTGGCTTCTCTCGTAAGAACCGGGAAGGCGATACGACGTATTTTCAAAAAACCGGGGTCAAATGGGTGCGGCTTACATCCTTCTATGTCGTTTCGATCGCAGCGGGGCTGTTAGCTCTGCTAGCTTATATCCGATATTTGCTTCATTAAAAAAAGACCGTATCTTTGCAGCTCTCAGGCAAAGATACGGTTATTTTTTTATTTCATATGCTGTTGCAGCGCTTCGCTAAGTTGTGTAAGTCCGACACGCATGTCCGCGAGCGGCGGTCTGGCGAAGCTGATCCGCATGAATCCGTGATCGGAGCCGTACACGCTGCCCGGAACGAAAAGCACGCCGCGCTTGATCGCTTCGTCCAACAATTTGAAATCGTCGACTTGGCCATTGATTTTGCACCACAGATTCAGTCCGCCCTGCGGCTCGCTGAAGGTGACGGAGCTGCCCGCGGCTGCGCGCAATTCCTTCATTAGGGTATCGCGCTTCTCCAGCAGACTGTGGCGCAACAGCTGAATTTGGCGCTCGCAATGCCCTCCGGCGATGAAGTGGCTGGCGACCCATTGCGGGATGCGGCTCAAGCCGAAATCCATCTGCTGCCGCGCATCCGTTAACCGGCTGACGACCGCTTGAGGCGCGATTAACCAGCCGATGCGAAGGCCGGATGCGGCTATTTTGGAGAGGGATCCGATGTACAGGACGTTGCCTGTCGTATCCAGCGACTTCAAGGTCGGGGGCGGATCGCCGTGAAAGGCCGTCAAGGTGAAAGGGTCATCCTCCACAATAGGAATCCCCAAATCGGCTGCGATTTGCAGCAGTCGAATTTTGCGTTCCAGCGGCATGACGCTGCCGGTCGGATTCTGAAAGTTCGGATTCAGGAATAACATGCGAATCCGATGCTGCCGGTGCAGCGCCACGATATCGTCGGGATTCATGCCCATCTCATCGACGGGAAGCCGGACCAACCGCAGTCCAGCGGATTGGAACATCGGCAAGGAGTAGCAGTAGGACGGATCCTCGATCGCGACCGTATCCCCAGGGCTAAGCAAGCACTGAGTGATCAGGTACAAGGATTGCTGCGAGCCGGATGTGATGAGAATCGAGGATTCCATACTGCGAATGTCAAGCTGCTTCTCCAGATAGGGCACCAAAGCTTCTCTGAGCGGGGCATATCCCTGCGGGTCGTCGTAGCCGAGATCCTCCTCGAACGGCTGCTCGCGCATCAGCGCACGCACGATGTCGTTCGGAAACAGATCGGGCGCCAATTCGCCGCTGGCAAAATCGATCATATCTCCGGGCGCTTTGCGCAGCTCTTCGCGGATGCGGCGAATGAACGGCAGATTCGGCAGGAAGGTGCCGCCTTCCACATAAGTCCGCCAGTTCGGAGTTTGCTTCGGCGTAATCCCCCACTTATGGCGGGTTACTCGGGTCCCGCTGCCTTTGGCGCGCTCAATCAGGCCGGAGGCGAGCAGTTCGTCATATGCGAGAATGACGGTACTGCGATTAACGCCAAGGGCATCCGCCAATTTCCGTTCGGAGGGGAGTAAGCTTCCGGGCGGGAATTCACCGAAGGCGATCCGGCGTTCCATATAATCAGCGATTTGCTGGTAAATAGGCTTCTTAACAGTTCGGTCTGGCTTCCACATAACGGTGTCAACACCTTCATTATCAGTATTGCCTGGATTTAAAAAATATTGCAGAACCAGTATATCATCTTGCTCAGGCGAGAGGAGAGGCATGCTCATACCGGAATGTTTCAATTTCATGAACATAGGCCTCTTTTCGACTGCCATACTTGTATGGTAGTATGGTAGTAACAGATAAAACAAGGAGGTGAATCTCACCGTTGATCATAAAACCGACGACCAGTACAACTCGTGATGCCGTGTACCAAGCTCTTAAGGAGCAGATTCTGATGCTCGATTTGCCGCCCGGCACCGGGATTTCGGAGAAAGAAATCTCCGTGCAATTCGGTGTGAGCCGGACGCCGGTGCGTGAAAGCTTCGTGCAATTGTCGCAGGAAGGCCTGCTCGACATTTATCCGCAGCGCGGCACGTTCGTCTCGCTGATCGATCTCGAGCTCGTGGAAGAAGCGCGCTTCATTCGCGAGCAGCTGGAGCGGGCGGTAATCTCGCTCGCATGCGAAAGCTTCCCGGAGGCACCGCTGGCGCAGCTTCGCTCGAATTTGGCCCATCAGCAAGTATCCATGAAGGAGAAAGATTTCAAGATGATGTTCGAGCTCGACGAGGCGTTTCACCGAACGATCTTCGAAGGGTGCAGGAAGCTGAACACGTGGGCCGTGATTCAGCAGGTGAACGTTCATCTGAACCGGACGCGGATGCTCAGGCTGGCTGCGGACCACCGGTGGGACGAGCTGTATGAACAGCATCGGTTGATGGTAGAGGCGATTGCAGGCAAGCAGGCTGAGAAGGCTGAGCTCCTGATGAGCGCGCATCTGCACCTCACGATTGCCGATCAAGCGGTACTCCAAGAGAAGTTCCAAGCGTATTTCAAATAGCAGAAGGAGGCGGCATAAGCGATGAAAATGGTTTTTCGCTGGTTTGGCGAAGGCAACGACACGGTCACACTGCAGCAGATCAAGCAAATCCCCGGCGTGGAGGGCATTGTCTGGGCGCTGCACGACGTTCCGGCCGGCGAGGAATGGCCGATGGACAAAATTATGAAGGTGAAGGAAGCCGCTGATGCGGCGGGGCTTCATATGAAAGTCGTGGAGAGCGTCAATATTCACGAGGATATTAAGCTGGGGCTGCCAAGCCGCGATATTTACATTGACAACTACAAGAAGACGATCGCCAAATTGGCGGAAGTCGGCGTCAAAGTCATTTGCTATAATTTTATGCCTGTCTTCGATTGGGTACGGACCGATCTGCATAAAGAGCTGGAAGATGGATCGACGGCTTTGTTCTATGAGAAAGAAAAGGTGGCGCACCTCAATCTGGACGAGCAGGTGAAGCGGATCAACGCCAACCCGAACTTCACGATGCCAGGCTGGGAGCCGGAACGCTTGGCGCATCTGACGGAATTGTTCGAAGCGTATCAAGGGGTTACGGAAGAGCAGTTGTTCGAGAACGCCAAATATTTTCTGGAAGCCATCATTCCCTATGCCGAGAAATACGATATCCGCATGGCCATTCATCCGGATGATCCGCCTTGGCCGATTTTCGGCTTGCCGCGAATCATTACCGGTCAGGATCATGTTCGCCGTTTCCTTAGTCTCGTCGACAGCCCGTACAACGGCCTCACCATGTGCAGCGGCTCGCTCGGGGCGAATCCGGCCAATGATATCGTCTCCATCGTGTACGAATTCGCAGACCGGATCCCGTTCGCGCATATCCGCAACGTACGGGTGTATGAGAACGGCGATTTCATCGAAACGTCTCATCGCACAACGGACGGTACGGTTGATATTGCCGGCATCGTGAAGGCGCTTCATGAGAACGGATACGAAGGATTTTGCCGACCGGATCACGGCAGACATATTTGGGACGAGCAGTGCAGACCGGGCTACGGCTTGTACGACCGGGCGCTAGGCATTATGTATTTATGGGGATTATGGGATGCGAACCGCAGACAATTACAAGATGAAAGGGTGGTCGGCTAAGATGCTGAACTTGACGCAATTTCCGGCTTTGCAAGGCAAAGTTGTCGTGATTACTGGAGGAGCGGGCGTGCTATGCCGAGTGATGGCGCTTGAATTGGCGCGCCAGGGCGGACGAATTGCGATTCTCAACCGTTCCGTGGAGAAAGGTCAAGAGGTCGTGGCTGAAATTGCCGCAGCGGGCGGCGAAGCGATTGCCGTTTCCTGCGACGTGACGGACGAGGCGAGCGTCAAGCAAGCGGCGGAGGCGGTGCTGGGGCAGCTCGGACCGTGCGATATTCTGATCAACGGAGCAGGGGGCAATCATCCGAGCGCGAACACGACGAATGAGACGTTCAAACTGGAGGATTTGACGAATCCGGACGTTCAATCTTTCTATGATCTTAGCGTCACAGGCTTCCGCAATGTGCTGGATTTGAACTTCGTCGGCACATTGATTCCGACACAAATTTTCACTAGACAGATGATCGGCCGAGAGCATGCGACAGTGATCAATATTTCCTCTATGAGCGCGCCTTCGCCGATGACGAAGGTACCGGCATACAGTGCTGCGAAGGCTGCTATCGACAATTTCACGCAGTGGCTGGCCGTGCATATGGCGGAGAGCGGCATCCGCGTGAATGCGATCGCGCCGGGCTTCTTCTTGACGAAGCAGAACGAGAAGCTGCTGCTGAAGGAAGACGGCTCGCTTACCGAGCGCTCGCATAAGATCATCACCCATACGCCGATGCGCAGATTCGGCAAGCCGGAGGATCTGCTCGGCACGCTGCTGTGGCTGACCGATCCGAACATGTCCGGTTTCGTCACCGGCGCGACGATTCCGGTGGATGGCGGATTTATGGCTTATTCCGGCGTATAAGCCCTTCAGAGACTGTTCCAACGCAGAAGTTAGCGCGTTTGGATAGTCTCTTTTTCATCAGAGAGGCTGTGATTCGTGCATACCGCAAGGTATAATGTGGGAAACAGCCTATAGTTAAGAGAGGGACTTATGATGCACACACAATTTCACGATGTAATCGCCTCCCAAGAGCAATTCGAGGAGCTTCGCGCGCTGTGCGGGAACCCGAGTCAGCGGGCCGCCGATAAAGTGATTTCGCATCTCGATCGTCATTGCCGGGAGTTTATTGCCAAGTCACCGTTCCTGACACTGGCTACAGCAGACCGGGACGGCCGCTGCGACGTATCGCCGCGTGGAGACGCCCCCGGCTTCGTGCAGGTGCTGGATGAGGGCAGGCTGTTCATACCGGAGCGTCCGGGCAACCGGAGAATGGATTCCATTCACAATATAATGACCAATCCGTATATCGGACTTATCTTTTTCATACCGGGACTGGGGGAGACTTTGCGGGTCAACGGGCGAGCCTGTATTAGCCGTGACCCTGAGCTGCTTGAACGAACCGCTGTGAACGGGCGAGCACCCCTGTTCGGAATTGGCGTCGTCGTTGAGGAGTGTTACATGCACTGTGCCAAAGCCATGATCCGCTCGGGCTTATGGTCGCCGGAGTCGTGGATTTCCCGGGAAGCGCTGCCTTCCCCTGCGCAAATGCTGATCGATCATGCGAAGCTCCGGAATACGAACGCCGAGCAAGTGGCCAAAGAGCTGAATGAAAGCTATGTGAACAGGCTATATTGAATAGTGGGCTGCCGTGCTGCGATCGGCGGTCTTTTTTCTTTTGGCATGCGGATCGCTGAGTTCGTATCGCTAGCATGCGCGCCGGCAAAGTCTTGAGTAAAAAAAAATTCCTGTAGATGCAACCTTTCTTGAAACTCCTCCGTTTAGTAGTTAACTCGAGAGAGTTATAAAAAATAACGAAATAAAAGGAGAGAAGTTACTGTGAAAAAGTTAGCTAAAGCCGCATTATCAACCGTCCTTTTGGGAGCCATGTCGTTTAATACGGCATTTGCCTTCTCCGACGTAGAAGCCGGACAAGCCGAGGCGATTAACGCCCTTCGTGACCGTGGCGTCGTGAGCGGAGTGGACAACGATCGTTTCGTACCAAAGGGTAAAATCAGCTATGCGCAAAGCGTGCAATTGATCGTGAAAGGGCTGGATCTGAACCTGGATACGCTGCGTTTCGTCAAACAGCCGCTTGCCTCCGATTTCTATACGAATATCGCGAATGATTCATGGTACGCTCAAGCGTTCATTATCGCTCATTTCAACGGGGTAGAGCTTCCGAAGGATGTCAATCCGAACGCCTCCATCACGCGGGAGCAATTCGGCGAACTGCTCATTCGCGCTTTGGAGAAGAAGGGCAATTTCCCCATGATCAACATCGTCCCTGCCGAGATCAAGGATGCGGATCAGATCACACCAGAGTACCAAGGCGCGCTTCAACGCTTGCTGAAGTACAAAATTGCCGAGCTGGATAAAAACGGCAAGTTTAACCCGAAAGCGGAACTGACGCGCGGCGAAGCGGCTTCTTGGGTTTATCAAGCAAGCAAAGTGCTCGCAGCCCACGCGCAAAAACCGCCGGTAGTAACGGAGAACGTTACCGTGACGGTGGAGAAGGTCAATGACGACGTCAACAAAGTGACATTGTCCCGTGAATCCAAGCCGACTGCAGGTTATGCGATCGACATTACGGGGATCAGCTTCGAGTCGGACGGCCGTGCGGTGATCACGTACACGTTGACGGATCCGCAGCCGGATTCGATGAATGCGCAAGTCGTTACCGAGGCTAAAGCGGTAACGTATGTTTCTTCCAAATACAATGCTGTTGCCGAGCCGGCAGCGAAATAAGAACGTATAGCGCCACTCCTGTATGGGGGGGCGCTTTTTTTAGGATATAAGAATTTATATGTTTTGTTTTGGGTTTGGGGTGAGTGAAGCTTACCCCTTAATTAAATTTTTGGTTTGGTAAAGGTATGGACTCGAACTTACTGAAGCAACTATTTTTCGATGAGCATCGATACTGGGATGCCTTTGTAGAAAAGCATAAAGAACATATTCGACCTAACGTAGTGAAAGAAGTATAGAAATTTCGTGGCTGAGGGGATCCCCGAAACGGAAAAATGGAGCCGAGCTTTCTTGATCTGCGGCGTGGCGTGGCGGGGCTCTCTCGTTGAGGGAGCCGAGCTTTCCTTGGTCAGCCGCAGGTCGTAACTGGAATTTCTCCCGTTATTCGCGAGAAAATTAGCCCAGTTGTACGAATAAAGGGAATTCCTCCCGTTAATTCATCCTCATTTCGCGTACAGGCTGCGAGTACGGGCTGAATAACGGGAGGAATTCCTGTTATTCAGCATTTGAGGATCCGCCAGGCTGCATGTAACAGGAGAAATTCCCGCTATGGGCGGGACTCTCGGTAGAGGCTTGGCTCTCTTAGAGGAGCTGAACTTGCTTGTTATTGTCGCTCGGCTGCGAGATACATTCTGGATGTTTGAAACAGGAAGAAGGTGCATGCTGACGATGAGCATGCACCTTCTTGATTGCGGGAATGTCCCGGCCTTTCCGAACCTTTTACCGATGCTCGATGAGGTCGATAGCCCCCAAAACAACGTGAGCCAGTCCGAATCCCAGCACACCAGTTGCAGCAAGCTTATACTTGCTTCCCAGTAAGGAAGCGGCAGAAGCAGTTACGACAGTCCCGAGAACAGCAGGGATTAAACCTTCACGCATGTTTGATCACTCCCATTGGTTAGTTGGAAAGACAAAGCTTAGTGTGAAACAAAAGCACACAAATTATCCGCACGGCCGGGACGAAGAACAAACGTGCATCCAGACCGGTATCTATACCTACTATGCCTGCGCCAACAACTCCTGCAAAAATAATTTCGATCTTTTATAATCTTCGATCATAGACCGCAGGGGCTCCATGCCCGGAGGATGCCACAATTCAAGTGCAAGCCAGCCCTCGTAGCTGATGTCCTTGACCGCACGAATCAGTTCATCGAAGGCAATGCTGCCCTCGAGCAGATCTTCCGCCGGCATCCGGCCCGCTTGATTGCGCAGATGGAAATAATGAATCCGCTCCGGAAAGCTGCGAATCCAGGCGATCGGATCGCATCCGGCAACCGTGGCCCAAGCGGTGTCCACGCATAGTCCGACGGCCGGGTCTGCGTACTTGACGACCGATCGCAAGTCGCCTTCGGCATGATAGGGATCGGCTGCATGGTTATGCAGGCTGACGCGGATGCCGAGCGGGGCGACTTTTCTGGCGATTTCGGACAAGTTCTCCCCCTGCCTGATGAAATGCTCCTCTTTCTTCGGAATCGGATGCGTCCAGCTGCCCCATGGATCGGCGTTCAGGAGCAAATGCTTCCCGCCTGCCGCCGCGAGTCTTGCCGCGTAGGGGGCGATGCAAGTCTCATAATCAAGCTTCTCGAAAGGCTCGTGAATTTGTAAGCCAAGATACGAAGCGGATACCGCCAAGCAGTACTTCCGGGCTAGAGCGAGCTTCTCAGGGGTTGCGTCGATTTCTACAGCATCAAGCCCGGCTTCCGCACATTCGCGCAGCAGATCGTCCCAGCTATGTGGCTCCGGTCTGCCGTCTCTTTGCCAACGTTCCGTCCAACCGTACATATTGGTGGCAAATCCAAGGATATTCATGAACGCACCTCCTGATCGCGATGTATGGTGATCGTCTGCGGCTTCATACCGGTCTGCGCACAATCGTACAGCGCCCTGATGAGCAGGAAATGGTCGAAGGCTCGGCGGTTTACATTGGAGAAGGAAGGAAGACCTTTGACGGATTGATAAAAATGCAGCAGCGGATGATCGAAAATGGTCGTTGGCAGCCTCGGCGGCATCTCCGCCATATGCTCTGCCAGCTTGCCTTCCTGATCCCGCCGGATATATACCGGCTGCCGGGAGTCGAACGGCGTCCAACTGACCGAACCGCGCGTACCTTCGATTTCGGCTCGAACATATTCCTTGCCGTGTGCGCACGAGGCGCGTTCGTAATGCACATGAACGGAAGGCAGGCCGTTGCGGTGGAACGTCATGCTGGCGCCGACATGGGTTTCCACGTCAAAAGAGAGGTCCGCCGGATCGGCGCTTGTGACCGGCTTCGCTAGCCATGCGGACTCGATGTCGACGGCGACTGGATCGAGAACATCCAGCAAGGCGGACATATCATAGGGTCCCCAATCCATGAGGACGCCGCCGCCGCTTTTGCTGCTGTCAAGGAACCAAGGGCTCTCGGGCTGATATTCGATGCCCGAACGGCCGCGTTCCCATTTGTTCACGAACGTCATATGGTAGATGTCGCCCAGCTCGCCGGAGCGGACGATTCGCTTCGTCGCCTCCATGTGGTGCATGCCCTTGAACCGTACGCTGCAGCAGCCAAGCAGTCTGGAGTGCGCGTTCGCCGTCGCCAGCATAAGCTCCGCTTCCTCCATGTTCATGGCCAGCGGCTTCTCGCACAGGACATGGCGTCCGGACTTCAGGGCAGCAACGGCTAGCTGGACATGGGCGAATGGCGGTGTACCTACGATGACGACATCATCCTCGCGCGGCGGCTCGCTGTCCAGCATGTCTTGGGCGCTGCCGAATGTTAAAACGCCCGGGAACTTTTCCAGAAACGCCGCTATGGCGTTAGGGTTCGGATCGGCTGCGCGAAGCTCGGCCGGCTCCGGGAGCTTCGCGGCCGCTTCCGCATGCGTACGGGAAATAACGCCGACACCGATTAAATAGATTCTCATGATATAATCACCTCGTTGACGTATTATTAACATCCATTAATTCCACTCTAGCACAGGCAGCCTAGCGGATTCTCTTCCGGATCGGGGATAAAACTCGTCATTTTGTCCGCCGGGTTTTTCAGACGTGCAGCAGGGAGGAGGTCATCGTTATGTATGTGGAAAAGCTCATATTAAGCCGCTCATTAGCGTTTTGCCCAGTGGAGGGTTCCCCGGATCCCCATGATTTGCATGTGCATGATTGCTTGGAGGTCGGCGTTCTGCTGAAGGATGAACTGATTTACAAGTTCGGCGGTCATACGTACCGGGGACAGCCGGGTGACGTATTCGTGTGCAGGCCATTCGAACCGCATTGGAGCTATGCGCTGCCGGGACGGACGTTCGAATCGATACTCGTCCTGTTCAGCCCCTCCTTGCTTCGGCAGCTGCCGGACGGGGGCAGGCTGCTGCTGCCATTCTACACGCAGATGAGCATACCGCCATTGATCCCGGCTCATACTTCTTATGCGCAGAACATCCGGGATGCGGCAGTGCGGGCGGCAGAGGCTCAAGCCCGGCAATCCAGCTCTTGGATGACGCGGCAGTACATGCATCTAATCGCGATTCTGCTGGAAATCGAGCAGTTCGCAGCTGAATTTCAGGCGGAGAAGCAGACCGGGAATTGGAATGCCTCCGTTTCGGATACGGTAGGATTCCTGCTCGAGCATTACCAAGAGGCGCTGGATACGGACATGCTCGTGGGCAAATCCGGGCTGGGGAGAACGTCTTTCTTCGCGCAATTCGGAGCATTGACAGGTCAAACGCCTCATGAATTCGTGAACCGACTGCGCCTGCAGCACGCCATGGATTTGCTGCGCACATCCCGGCTTTCGATGATCGAAGTGGCGGAAAGCAGCGGCTTTCAATCGCTCAGCACGTTCAATAAGCAATTCAAGCAGCATATCGGCGTAGCCCCGCGGGAATACCGCAGGGCTTATCCGGTGTTATGAACCGTCAGGGGAAGACTGGCGGTTTTTTACTTGTGGATTTTCAAAAAAACGGTTGCAAAAGCAGAAGGATCCCCTTAATATAAGAATTAATTGAATTCATGATATTGCTTATCGATTAATAAAAACATTAATTTGAGGAGTGATTTTACTTGAGCAATCGGATCACCATCAACGCCGATAGGGCGAAAGGGACGATTAACCGCAACATTTATGGACATTTCTCCGAGCACCTGGGACGTTGTATTTATGAAGGATTATGGGTTGGCGAGGATTCGGAGATCCCGAACACGAACGGCATTCGGAACGATGTCGCTGCGGCGTTGAAACGAATGAAGATCCCTGTTCTTCGTTGGCCCGGCGGCTGTTTCGCGGACGAATATCATTGGAAAGACGGCATCGGTCCCAAAGAAAACCGCAAGCGCATGATCAATACGCACTGGGGCGGCGTAGTGGAGAACAACCATTTTGGAACGCATGAATTTATGATGCTCTGCGAAATGCTGGATTGTGAGCCGTACATTAACGGGAACGTTGGCAGCGGCACCGTGCAAGAAATGTCCGAATGGGTGGAATATTTGACGTTCGAGGGCGTCTCTCCGATGGCTGAGCTGCGCGCTTCGAACGGCAGGGCCGAGCCGTGGAAGGTGAAGTACTTCGGCGTAGGCAATGAGAACTGGGGCTGCGGCGGCAACATGCGACCGGAATATTATGCGGATCTGTACCGTCAGTTCCAGACGTATGTCCGCAACTATGGCAGCAACCGGATTCACAAAATTGCTTGCGGACCTAACACCGATGATTATCATTGGATGGAAACGCTGATGAAGTCGGCCTCCCGTTTCATGGACTCCATTACGCTCCACTACTATACGGTGACGGATACTTGGCAGGAGAAAGGTCCTGCGACGGGTTTTCCTGAAGAGAAATTCCGCGTCGCTTTGAGGAAAGCGCTCTATATGGAGGAGCTGCTCAGCAAGCACTCCGCCATTATGGATCAGTACGATCCGGAGAAACGCGTCGGGCTGCTTGTGGATGAGTGGGGAACGTGGCACGATGTGGAGCCGGGGACGAATCCGGGCTTCCTGTATCAGCAGAATACGATTCGCGATGCGCTTATCGCCGGGATGACGCTGAATATGTTCAACAGCCACTGCGACCGCGTGCAAATGGCGAACATTGCGCAGTTGGTGAACGTGCTGCAGGCCGTTATCCTTACGGAAGGCGAGAAAATGGTGCTAACCCCGACTTATCATGTTTTTGATATGTACAAGGTTCATCAGGATGCCGAGCTGCTGGACATTCATTCGTCCATAGCCGAGCTCGGTTCGGGTAAAGAGGCGATACCGCAAATCTCTGTTTCCGCCTCGAGGGATGCGGAAGGCCGAATCCACATTTCCTTATGCAATTTGGATCATGAGGCCGGTGCGCATGTAGCATTGGAGCTGCGGGGACTTACCGGCTCTATAGCCTCGATTACCGGGACAACCTTAACTTCCGATGTGATCGACGGCCATAACACGTTCGAAGAGACGGACCGGGTAGCGCCGGTAACGTTTACTGCTTTCACATTGAATGGCGAGCAGCTTAGCGTGGAGCTTCCACCGATGTCGGTTACCGTTCTCGAGTTGCGGGCGGAGTAGCTGACATGCCGGAGAATCGCCAGTGCAAAGGATGCCGGGACGACTTCAGGGTAACCGAAGCGCACATAGCGAAAATGCTGACGGCGCCTATGTTTCAGACGGACGCTTGCGTGCCTGATGACGTCTACCGCGAGCGGTTGGAGATGTGCTATCAGTGTCCCAAGCTGGTTGGCGGGACAACCTGCTCGCTCTGCGGCTGTATCGTGCGGGTCAGCGCCAAGCTTAAGGACAAAAGCTGCCCGTATCCGGGTGCTGCGGGCTGGCAGCGATATGCATAAGGGAAGGTTGGTCGGGAGCATCCTGGCCAACCTTTTTTCTGTGAGAGCGACAGACTGTTGCAGGGGGAGGAAAGGAGGGTGCAAGCGGCCGGTGGACAGGAGCTAGGTTAAGATTTGAAGGTGGAGGTGAAGGTGCAGAGTGATTGAACGTAGGAGAAGGAATAGATTAAAGGAACTTAGGAGAAGGAATGTAGGAGTAGGAACAGGGTGAAGGAATAGAGGTGAACAAGCAGAACGTAGAGCTTACATGATAGTCCGAAGCACGCAGCTCATTGGATTTTCTAACGGACACCACAGCCGTTAATGCAGAGAAAATCACCCCGCCGCAGATCTAACGGACAGGAGAGCCGCTATTCGCCTGCTTTGAGGCGAAATCGCCCTCGACAACGGCAAATAGCGACGCTGGTGTCCATTAGAATCGGCAATCGGCGGAAATCAGCCGAATATGCGACGCTGTGTCCGTTAGCCGCCGACGCGGGCAGCCCGCGCTCTATGCGCGGATAAAGAAGCAGCGCCACAACTACGTGCCGCACTGTGCTGCGCCTAGCGACACGCCATCCTCATGATCTAACGGACACCACAGCCGTTAATGCAGAGAAAATCACCCCGCCGCAGATCTAACGGACAGGAGAGCCGCTATTCGCCTGCTTTGAGGCGAAATCGCCCTCGACAACGGCAAATAGCGCCGCTGGTGTCCGTTAGAATCGGCAATCGGCGGAAATCAGCCGAATAAGCGCCGCTGTGTCCGTTAGCCGCCGGCGCGGGCAGCCCGTACTCTATGCGCGGATAAAGAAGCAGTGCCACAACTACGTGCCGCACTGTGCTGCGCCTAGCGACACGCCATCCTCATGATCTAACGGACACCACAGCCGTTAATGCAGTGAAAATCGCCCCGCCGGAGATCTAACGGACAGGAGAGCCGCTATTCGCCGGTTTTGAGGCGAAAACGCCCTCGCAAACGGCAAATAGCGTCGCTGGTGTCCGTTAGAATCAGCAATCGGCGGAAACCAGCCGAATAAGCGCCGCTGTGTCCGTTAGCCGCCGGCGCGGGCAGCCCGTGCTCTAACGCCACAACTACGCGCCGCTATTCGCCTGCTTTGAGGCGATACGCCCTCGCAATCGTCAAATTCAAGAAGTTGCGGCCATACCTGCTACTTCTTAATCAGCTTCAATTGAATCGCTTGCTCTTCCGTGAGGATGAATTCCTCTTTCGGCCAGATTTCCTCGTCTTTGTCGCGGCCGAACAGTCGAAGAATGTCCTTCCAGACGCCCTTCTCAATGGCTTCCGCTGCAGTGATCATGATCTTCATAGCAACCGCCTCCTTATGTGCTTTCTATTAAGCTTAGTTCCTCCGTTTGCTTGATATGCTGCTCTCCCCAAGCACACATCGCATCCAGGATCGGCTTGAACGACCAGCCGTACGGCGTCAAGGAGTAGACCACCTTAGGCGGTACCTGGTCGTAGCTCGTACGCTTGACCATCCCGTCTTCCTCCAGCTCGCGGAGCTGCTGGGTCAACATTTTTTGCGTAATGTCGGGCATAAGCCGCTTTAATTCGCTTGTTCGTTTGTCACCTTTGTCCAAATGGCACAGGATAACGACCTTCCATTTTCCGCCGATCACCTCGAGCGTTGCTTCAACCGGTACGTTGTATGGCATCGGATAACCTCCCGTATAATTTTTATAGGTACTTAATAGTGCCTATAGTACTTATGAGTACCTATAGCACTTCATGGTATCTATGATACTTCAAAGTGCGTACTTATCAAAAAGTTTCTGTGATCCTATAATAGCACTCAGACAACAAATCATAAAGTGTTGCCGCCGGATCACATTCATATACAGGAGGTAATTATGAGTCAAACCATGACAACATCATCTTCAACCATAGAGCAAACAAGTAAGGTTCAATCTGGAAAATGGGCGCTGCTCGCGCTAGCCATCAGCGCATTCGGGATCGGAACGACAGAATTCGTTCCAGTCGGTCTGCTGGCATCAATTGCTGATGATTTGCACATCGGCATTACGCTGGCCGGGCTGCTCATTTCCGGTTACGCCATAGGAGTCGCGCTGGGCGCACCTATTTTGACGGCATTGACGAATCGGATGAACCGCAAGACGCTGCTGATGCTCTTAATGGTGATCTTCATCGTCGGCAATTCAGCGGCCGCGCTTTCCTCATCGTTCTCGCTGCTGTTGATTGCACGCTTCATCACCGCTTTCTCGCACGGCGTTTTCTTCTCCATCGGAGCCACGATCGCCGTTCAGCTCGTACCGCCTTCCAAGAAGGCCAGTGCGATCGCCCTTATGTTCACGGGACTAACGGTGGCAACCGTAACTGGGGTTCCACTGGGCACGTTCATCGGGCAAATGTTCGGATGGCGGGCGACATTCTGGGGAGTGGCCCTGCTAGGCGTCATCGCGGTTTTGGCTAGCGCCGCCTTGATCCCCAAAAATTTGAAGCAATCGCCTCCCGCCAAAATGTCCGATATGCTTCGTCTGGTAACGAATAGCCGCTTAGTGCTTGGCTATGCCATCACAGCGCTCGGGTATGGAGGCACGTTCGTCGCTTTTACTTATTTAACCCCGATATTGCAAGATGTAACAGGGTTGAGTCAGCATGTTATCTCCGTTGTGCTGCTGGTGTACGGGATCGCCGTGGCGATCGGCAATTCGGTCGGCGGCAAGTGGGCTAATGGCAATGCGCTGCGCGCATTATTCTGGATGTTTATCGGCCAGGCTGCGATCTTGATTATGCTGACTTTCATGCTGCCGTTCAAGACGGCTGGCTTGATTGGGGTCTTCCTGATGGGTCTGCTGGCCTTCATGAACGTGCCGGGCTTGCAGCTGAACATTGTACAGCTCGCCGAGAAATACGTGCCTTCGGCAGTCGATGTCGCTTCTGCACTGAACATCGCTGCGTTCAATATCGGTATCGCAGTAGGCTCTATTGTCGGAGGTGTGGTTGTCGACACCATCGGTCTCGGACATACGCCATGGATCGGCGGATTGATGGTTGTGGCTGCCGCACTTCTTACAGGCATTTCCGCCAAACTGGAACGAAAATAATGAAATGTAAAACCGTCACACGGGCTGTGGCGGTTTTTTCTCTATCATTCTTAAGAAATTTGTCATATTTTTAAATAGTTATTTGTAAATGTCATCCATTACTATAGGAATAGGGATGAACGTTTGCCGCGGCAGCATCCATTTCAGAGATGAGAGGTTAGAGCATGCAGAGATACAACATTCTCGTCGTGGACGATGAGCTCGAAATCCAGGACGCGATAGAAATCTATTTGAGAAACGAAAATATGAATATTTTCAAAGCCAATAACGGAAAGCAAGCCCTCCAAATGCTGGAGGAGCATGACATCCATCTGATGATTCTTGATGTTATGATGCCTCAAATGGATGGGATTCAAACGGCGTTTAAAGTGCGGGAGAGCCGGAATATTCCGATTCTGATGCTTTCGGCCAAGACGGAGGATACGGACAAAATCATAGGTTTGAACGTTGGCGCCGACGATTATATGGGCAAGCCGTTTAGTCCGCTGGAGCTGGTGGCGCGGGTCAAATCGCAGCTGCGGAGATATATCCGTTTCGGAAATTATCAGCCGAGCGACAACGAGCTGGAGGTGCGCGGGCTGGTCTTGAACAAAGCGACTAAGAACGTATCCGTAGACGGCGAAGAAGTGCGCTTGACGGCAACGGAATATAAAATTCTTGAGCTGCTGTTGGAGAACAAAGGACGGGTTTTCTCAATTGAAGAGATTTATGAGAAAGTTTGGAAGGAAACCTGCTTCAATGCGGAGAACACCGTGGCCGTCCATGTGCGGCGAATTCGTGAGAAGATAGAAATCAATCCACGGGAGCCAAAATATTTGAAGGTGGTATGGGGCATTGGTTACAAGATTGAGAAATAAATATGTGCGGGGGTTGTTGTGGGTTTCGTATATGTATGCGGCTGTTTTCGCCGTCTGCACAGCAGCCGACTTGCTGGTTCATAACGAGCTGTTGAGGAAAGAAGCTTATCTGCACAGCAAGGCGTTCAATGACGAGTTGGCGCTGCATTGGAATCTGATTCGTTACACGGTGGAAAATGCGAACTATCCGTCGCTTAAGGACGATGAGAAGATCGGCGATAAACGCATGGCAGCGTGGCAGGAGCAATACGCGGCGATGGAGCAGCGGGGAATCATCCGGGCACAAAGTCTGTATGAGGATTGCATTGCGGAAGCGAAGAACCGTGAAAAGCCGGAAGAAGTCAGACAGCTGGAAGAGCAACGGGACCGGCAGCTGGCGCAGATCCCCCTCGAAATTCCGAAATTGATGGAGATCCGAAAGGCGGAATATTTGGCGTACAAAAATAAAGAATGGAACGACGTGAAAGCCAGTCTCGCTGCGCGAAGCGGCGGCTTCCAGTATTACATACGTGACAAGAACGCCCATCGCACTTATACCAATTTGTCGAAGGAGCCCTCCGGCGCGGACGTGACGCAAGCTTTATTTGGATTAAAACTGCCGCAGGCGGATGCGAGCAGCCTGTTGCTGTCCGGGATCAATAAATATTTTCAGGCGAATGGTCTTGAAGGGTATCTGCTTATTCCGCGAACCGCCCCCGGCTTCAGCCAAATCCATGCCGATTATGCTTATTTGAACAACATTCGCGACCGGCTGCTTGTGGAGCTCGGCGTACTTGCTGTGAATCTGGCCGTTCTGGGACTGCTAACGTGGTATTTCGTAAGGGTACAGGAATTCCGCATCGTACGCGAGGAGCTATCTCTGACCTGGATCCGGCGTATGCCAGTCGATGTTCGTTTGTTGGCGGCTATCTTCATTATGGGCATCGGGCTGCTGCAGGTCGGCGGCAACTCGTTCTTTCAATTGCCGATCCGGTTCGGTCAATTCGTCGAATGGACTTGGCTGGTCATTACCGCGACACTGTTCATCTTGTTCGTTATCGACGCCATGCGCATGTCAGCCGGGAAGGGAGAGTGGCATGACCAGTGGAGCCGCAGCCTAGTCCGAAGAGCGTCCGCTCTGGTCGGGAGGCGGTTCATTAGCCAATCGGTTCTGTTCAAGGCCGGCTTCGTCGGCGGAGCGACGGTTCTATTAGGCGGATTTCTCATCATGGCTTTCATCGGAATGGCTGAAATAGACAGTGCGCCTGAACTTTTATTTTTCGGACTCCTCTATATCGTGCTCTACAGCGCTACGATCGTGCCGTACGTGTACCGAAGGTTGGTCCGGTTTCAGCGCATCATAACAACCGCCGAGCAGATGGCCTCAGGCCGTATGACCGAGTCGATTCCGGAGAAGGGCCGAGGCCATCTGGCGCTCCTGGCAGGCCAATTGAACAATATGAAGGCCGGCTTCAAGCAGCTGCTCGATAAGGAAATGCGGAGCGAACGGCTGAAGACGGAGCTGATTACGAACGTTTCCCATGATCTCAAAACGCCGCTCACCTCCATCATCAATTATGTCGATCTGCTGAAACAGAAGGATTTGACGCCGGAGACCACAGAGCGCTATGTGGAGGTCCTGGACCGCAAGACGCAGAGGCTGAAGGTGCTCATTGACGATCTGTTCGAAGCTTCCAAAATGTCGAGCGGAGCTGTCGAGCTGCAAGTGGAAACCGTTAACGTTTCCTCCTTACTGAGCCAGGCTTTGGCCGAATTCAGCGATAAAATCGAAAGCTCCGCAGCCGGTTTCCGCATACATATTGAACATCCGCAGATTACCGCGGCTCTGGACGGACGTAAAACGTGGCGCATCTTTGAAAATTTGATTTCCAACGCATTGAAGTATGCGATGCCGCACACGAGAGTGCATCTGAACCTGCGCGAAGAGCAGGAGAACGTTATTTTCACGATCAAAAACGTGTCCGCGTACGAGCTCGATTTCGAGGCGGAGGAGCTGTTCGAGCGCTTCAAGCGCGGGGATCAGTCCCGCCATACGGAGGGCTCCGGATTGGGGTTATCCATTGCCAAAAGCATCGCCGAGCTGCAAGGCGGTGAGCTGCACATTGAGATGGACGGCGATTTGTTCAAAGTGACCGTGTTATTTCGGAAGACGAAGGTATGATTCGGTAAAAAACGGGTAAAGTATTCCATGAGTAAACTTGGAAAGGATAAACTTTGTGGATCAAACAACAACCTTATATGATAAACTTGGCGGAGAACAGGCCATTGGCAAAGTGGTGGACTATTTCTACGAACTCATTCTAGCGGATGATACGATCAATGACTTCTTCAAAAACACCGACATGGAGAAACAGCGCAAGCACCAAACGAAGTTCATTTCCTTCGCATTAGGCGGGCCGAATCAATATTCCGGGCTCTCCATGGCGAAGGCGCATACGGGGATGAATCTGCAGCCGGAGCATTTTCAGGCGGTTGCGGGGCATCTCGCGAATGCTCTTGCACATTTCGGTGTGCCGCAGTCAGACATTGATCAAGTGATCGGGCATGTGGCTGCGCTGAAGGATGATATTCTGTACAAATAGGCGAAGGGCTCCCGCCAAGTTAACACGACTTGGCGGGAGCCCTTTTGATTTTATTTATGAATCCAGATTAACCCGGCGGAATTATCTTTCGCTTCGCCGACGACATGGAACTTCAGGCCGTAGTTCGGGACAAGGCGTCCGGCATCCGGGATTAATTGATCCACATACACTTTGGAGTCTGAGAACTGCTCGACACCAGGCTGCGATTTGTAGGTATACTCGCCTCTCAATTCATTGTTCACATACCAGGATGGTGTTTTGTCCAAAGAGAAAGCGGCATCCGCAACTTGATAGCGGGTCGTTTGGGAGACGGAGTCCTGACCGTCCTTCTGGAATATCATGGCTTTCGGATGGGAATCGACGACCCCGAGGAACCCTTGGCCGGGATGGATGCCGACCCAGTTGTCGAGGTAGCTGTCATCCGCGTACCAGACGACGAGTCCTGTATTGTATTTGACACCGCGGCTGAATGCCAATGCTTTATCCGAACCCGCATAATTTCGCCACTCGAGGTAGTAATAGTGCTTCTTCATTTCCACTCCATTCGATTGGATGAAGCCGTTCAAGGCAAAGCCGGATGGGCCTTCCGCATCGTCGGAGAAGACGGTTTGGCCGTCTACCGTTAATTTGGCATTATCCATGGCGAATCCGTTCAGAGCCAGACCGCCGTCCGTGACATAATCGAAGTGCAGGGACACTTTGGAGCCGGCGAACGGCGTTAAGTCGTAGGACTTGTCGACCCAAGTCCCATTCGTCGTTTCCGCTTTGGCATCGCCATTCGTATCCTCGTCGCCGATCACATCCAGCGTCACTTCCTGCCCTGTGTAAGTGACCGCTGTAACGGTAAGATAATCGTATTCGAATTCAACCTCGTATAAGGATTTAAAATCAAATGATGCCGTTTGGGCATGGGTCAAATCGAACTCAGGTGTAGAAAGCGTCGTGTGCAGATTATCGCCCTTCGTACTGTAATAGTAGCGCGAACCGAACGCCGGCTGTATGCCAGGCACCGCTTTATCCGGCAAATTCACCTTGACGATTCCCGGGTTGTTGGATTTCGTCACGCTTTGATCGATGATCGCCGCAGTGCCCAGCTGATTAATGTCGGATGCGTTGATTTCCGTCACATTCGCCCAATTACCGCCCATCGTCCTCTGGAAGAAATCTTTGTTCTGCGGGGAGAAGGAGGTCGGAGTCGTGCCTGCAATGTTCCCGTTCCAGCTGCCGCCGCTCATGATCGACCAGGATGCAACGGGCTCTCCTTGTCCGGTATATTGGGTGTCGTATTCATCCGGAAGACCGAGATCGTGACCGAACTCGTGGGCGAATACGCCTACCGCTCCGTCTTCGGGCTGGATGGTGTAATCATAGGCCGCCATGCGGCCGCCCCAATAATCTACACCGGCCGTCGTGCCGGGCACCGGGTATACGCCGTTCAAGGTCCAACGATGGGACCAGATGGCATTGTCGCCCAAGGCGCCTCCGCCGGCTTCTTGTCCGGTTCCGGCGTGAATGATCATCAAGTGATCGACCAAACCGTCCGGTTCGTTCTGATTACCGTCGCCGTCGAGATCATAGAGATCGAACTTGTCGTAATCCGCCAGATTAAGCCCATTGGCAACAGCGGCATTGAGCGCATCCTTCACAAGATCGCGAGGGCCTAGCGGATTTAAGTTGTCGTGGCCCCCGGCCGGATTGTCGTCCCCGTATTGCGCAGCGCTGCCCGGCACCGTCAACCAGTCGGACACATAGCCGTCCACCGTATAGCTGCCGCCGGATTGTTCCTCATAATACTGCTTGAACGTTTGAATTTTGGAGCCGTCGAACAGTTTGAAATCCTTATCTCCGAACATCAAATTCTGGTAGTGCTCGCGGTTGAAATCCTTGGCATACATGAAGCCGGGCTCCTGCTTCACATTGTTATGCTTCAGATCCGCGAATTCCGCCAAAAGAACAAGCACCTTGTCTTCGCGCACGGGGCCGTTATAGCCGCTTTGCTTGGCCGACGGGATCAGGATGCCGTTACCGTTGCCTTTCTTCAGGTTATCGAGGCCTCGGTTCATTTGCGAGGAAAGCTGAACTTTCTGCTTGGCTAGGAACGCCTTCGACTTTTGGTCGATTTCGTTGTGAAGCCTGCTTTGCGGATCCGTTTTCGGATTCGCAAGTTTATTATTTTTGATAGATAAATAGGATTGTACCGCTTTGGATATTTGTTCCGGAGTTGCTGCTTTGCTTAGGATCCCGCGGTCCATCAGTCCCTTGGCCAGTCTCTCGTCATTGACCACCATCGCGTCGATTGGCGGCGATTCGAGAGCTTCCAGCGATTCCGGGGTGCCGGCTTCCGCTCCGGCAGCGGCTGCTGCGGTGGCGAAGAGGCCTAGCGTTAAGCTTGTTGCGAAAAGCACGTTAGTCATTTTCAAGATGCGTTTTGTCAAATAAGGCAACCTCCTATTAGTGGATTTAATTGACCGTTGTACAGTTAAATTAAATAATAGATTGCCAAATCTAGTAAGTGCTGCTAGACCTGCGCAGATAGGCCTACCACATATTTCCTCTTTCGACTTTTTGTGAGCGGAAAAGGAGGAATTTGTAGAATAAATAGAGGGAGAAGCGGATAATTTATCCAAAAGAGGTTTTTCAGGAGGCTATGATCATGTCAATCGAATCGACTAAGCCGGCACTGCCGCAGTTTCCCAAATCGCTGTGGCTAAGCACGGCCCATATAGACAGCTATCCCAAGCTGGACAAGGATTTGCAGGTGGACGTGACCGTCGTTGGAGCGGGTATAACGGGGATGACAACGGCTTATCTCCTCGCGACGAAGGGGCTCAAGGTCGCTCTGCTGGATGCAGGGCGGATTTATCACGGCACAACCGGCCATACGACGGCAAAAATCACGGCGCAGCACAATCTTGTGTACGATGAATTTATTTCTCACTTCGGAATGGAGAACGCCCGGCTTTATTACGAGGCGAATCACGAAGCGCTGCAGTGGGTCAAGCAGCTTGTCGCCGAACATCACATTGCGTGCCAGCTCAAGGAGGAGGATGCCTATATCTACACGGGCTCGGAGTCCGGCGTCAAGAAAATCATGGACGAGTGCAGCGCTTACGACAAGCTGGGTATTCCCGGCGGATTGGCCGAGCATGTGCCGCTTCCTTACGAGACACGTGCGGCTGTCGTCATGAGAAAGCAAGCGCAATTCGATCCCATACCATTCCTGAACCATCTGAAGGAACATTTCCTCCGGCTGGGCGGGCAATTGTTCGAACAAACGACCGTCACAGGCATGGAGAAGGGACCTCCGGCTGTCGTCAAAACAAGCGACGGCTTCCGCGTCACGAGCCCCTATGTCGTTGTCTGCTCGCATTTCCCTTGTATCGACAAGGGCGGCTTCTACTTTGCACGGCTGCACGCGGAGCGCTCCTATGCACTCGCAGCCCGGACAGGGAAGAAACTTGCCGGCGGCATGTACCTTAGCAGCGACAATCCGGCCCGCTCGCTCCGCACGGTGACGGCGAACGGCGAGGAGCTGCTGCTGATCGGCGGAGAAGGCCACAAAACGGGGCAAGGCATCTGCACGTTTCAATATTATGAGAAGCTCCGGGAGTTCGGAGCGGAACAGTTTGATCTGCAGGAGGTCGTATACCATTGGTCGGCACAAGATTTGTTTACGCTCGACAAGCTGCCTTATATCGGCAAGGAGCTGAAAGATCAGCCTCATATTTTACTGGCTACAGGCTTTAAGAAATGGGGCATGACCACAAGCGTTGCGGCCGCTTTATTAAACGCCCGCTTGGTAACCGGTGAATCGAGCCCGTATGAGGAGCTGTTCTCGCCATCGCGTTTTCACGCAGATCCCGACATCAAGACGTTTGTCGTTCAAAATGCCGATGTCGCCAAGCATCTGATCGCAGGCAAAGTCGATATCGTTCACCGCAAGGCGGAGGAGCTTGCTCCCGATGAGGGAGCGGTTGTCCGTGTGAACGGGCGCAGAGCCGGCGCCTACCGGGATGCAGCCGGCGAGCTGCATGTCGTGGATACGACTTGCACGCACATGGGCTGCGAGGTCGAGTGGAATGAGGCGGAGCGGACGTGGGACTGTCCGTGTCACGGGTCGCGGTTTGCGTATAATGGCGACGTCATGGAAGGGCCGGCCAAGAAACCGCTCAGCCAAGTGAACATGGCGTCCGCGCAAAATAAATAACGATGTGCCTCCATATTTTCGGTATAATAGGTGCAGGAAGTGGACTTATGCCTATTTATGGAGGACTGATATGAACGTTGTCAAGAAAGTAACCTGGCTGGAGTTATTTTACGATTTACTGTTTGTTGCGGCGGTTTCCAAATCCACCCATGTGCTGCTGCATGCGGATCACGGGACGATTCATCTGGAATATCTCGTCAAATTCGTGCTGATTTTTATCCCGATCTGGTGGGCATGGGTTGGACAAACACTGTTCAATAACCGGTATGGCGAGGATGTTTTCGCCCATCGTATTTATATGATTTTGCAGCTGTTCTTCGTGCTGATCATGACCTTTAGCTTATCAACCGATTTCGATCGCTACTATGTGCCGTTTTTCATAGGGTATATCGGATCAAGAGTGCTTACCGCACTGCAATACTTAGCTGTTCAAAAGGGAGAAACCTCCCACCGGGCCGCGACCGCACGGTACCTGGGTAGCCGGTTCTGGATCGGTATCGTAATCTCGAGCGCTTCGCTTTTCTTCGATTCGTGGGTCCGGTATTTAATTCTTTACGCGGGCATTGCCGTTGATGTGCTTCTGCCTGTCATCGGAAGACGCATTCTGGTACATACACCCATCAACACGCATCATTTGTTGGAACGCTTCGCCTTGTTCACGCTGATTTTGCTTGGCGAGTCCGTGGTCAGTACGTTGGCCGTTCTGCAGTCGAGCAATGGGTCATGGTCTTCCGTTGTGTTCGCGGCTCTGGCATTCGTGGTCGTGATTGCGATTTGGTGGCAGTATTTTGAAAATATCGAGAGGAAAGTGGACAAGGGGCTGCAAACAGCGGGCCAAACGATCATCTATGGGCATTTGTTCGTTTATTTATCGCTAAGCACCGTAGCAGCGTCCATTCAGCTCTTATTTATGGAGCAGTTGTCCTACAGATTTATACTGGGCATGGTGTTTCTCTCCGTGCTGCTATATTTCGCGTCGACGACAGCCATATTCCACCGTTACAGGCATAAACATTTACAGCTGAAGCCTGCTCATTTGTTTCTTTTTCTGGGCGTATGGGGCGCGTTCCTGCTGTTTGATTGGTTTGTCGTTGTCCCCAGCTATATCATTCTCGGTGAAGTGGCCGTTTTCTTCATGCTGTACGCGCGAATAGCGACTCGCTGAACGCTTGATGGCAGTGTCATGACAAGGGAGGCTGTTGTGAAATGATTTCTTATCCGAACTTATCGCAAAGTAAATTGCTGGAGCGTTTGTCCCGTCCCGATCCAGGCCGTCAACTCCGCATGGTGCTGGACACGGATACCTTCAATGAAATTGATGACCAATTCGCGGTCGTCTATGCGTTGAAATCGCCGGAAAAGCTGCGGATCGAAGCATTCTATGCGGCGCCGTTCCATAATGAATTGTCAGAGGGACCCGAGGACGGCATGGAGAAAAGCTACCAAGAGCTGTTGAAGATCGCGGCGCTTCTCCCGGAGATGTCAGGCATCCCGGTTTACCGGGGGTCGACAGCTTATTTGGCGGGGCCGGAAGCTCCGCAGAAGAGCGCTGCGGCCTTGAATCTCGTGGAACGGGCGATGGCTTCGCCTGACGATGACCCGCTCTATGTCGTAGCTATCGGCGCTATCACGAATGTGGCATCCGCCATATTGTTGGAGCCCCGCATCATCGAGAAAATCGTCGTCGTCTGGCTGGGCGGGCATTCGCTGCAGTGGCCGGATACGAGGGAGTTCAACCTGGCGCAGGACTTGCATGCTTCTCGAACCGTGTTGAATTGCGGCGTTCCACTCGTGCTGATTCCTTGCATGGGTGTCACCTCACACCTGCTGACTACACTGCCGGAAGTACGCGAGTTCGTGAAGGACAAGGGAGAGATCGGCAACTATTTGTATGAAACGTACGAAGGTTGTGCCGATGACCATTTCGCTTATTCCCGCGTCATCTGGGATATCGCTACGATCGCCTACCTGATCGATGAAAGCTGGCTGCCCAATGAGCTGGTGCACAGTCCCATTTTATCGGAGGATTTCCGGTACAGCTTCGACGCTTCCCGGCATTTTATCCGCTATGTCCATTTCGTCCGGCGGGACCGGGTGTTTAAGGATTTGTTTCAAAAGCTGGCGAAGTGAAACCTCAACCAGGAGCAGCAGGCGCTGCCGCATGAAGCGCGATGCTTCGTTGATCGGCAGCGCGCTAAGCAGACGCGGATCATCGGCAGCCCGGCCGGTGCTGCGCGTTGTTGCTCCGACGCATGAAGGGGGGCGTGGCGTGGCTTCGTCCTGTAGGCGGGGGCGTAGCTTCGTCATCTATATGATTTTTCGAATACAAAAAGAGATAACCGGCCAGAAGCATATGATTTTTCATATAGAATCGAGCGAGTAGGGACTGACACCTGACAATTTTGAGTTTCCATGTGAACCAGCTGCGAAGCACAACGCGCGACTGGCACTGAGCGTTATAGCGCTGTCTTCTCGCCAGTAAGAAAGTAACAATCCCCGATTATTCACCTCACATCTGCCATTGCAGAGCGTAACTTCACCAAACACCAACGACACTATCACCACCCAAGTAGCTAATCTCCCAATGTTACACAAAAAACAACAATTGCAGCTTCCCGCAGCCCGGAACACAGTAGAATAGCCAGAACGCAGTAGGACAGGCCAATTGCAGATACCACAGAAGTCCCATATGGAGCACAAAGCCCCGAGGTCGGCCCCCCCTAGATAGCAGTCGCTCCCCTCAGATCCCTCCCTAGCCGGAGCGGAGTAGAACAGCCGGAAAACAGTAGGACAGACCAATTGCAGATACCACAGAAAGTCCCATAAGAAGCACAGAGCCCCGGAGTCGGTCCCCCCTAGATACTAATCGCTCTCCTCAAATCTCTCCCCAGTCCGGAACGGAGTACAGCCGAAACGCAGTAGGACAGGCCAATTGCAGATACCACAGAAAGTCCCATATGGAGCACAAAGCCCCGGAGTCGGTCCCCCTAGATAGCCATCGCTCCCCTCAGATCCCGCCCGCAACCCGGATTCAGTAAACCACCGTATTAGTCACTTAAGGGGGCAGCAGCATAGGTAGCGCGAGTGTAACTACCGCTCTCGATTTGTGTCGGATTATCTAGTATATACGCGGTTTCTTGAGGGTTGTTCGCATCAATACCACAACAACTCATATGTAAGCGCTTAAGATTTTGTTGACATCTGAGGGATTGTGGGTAATATATAGCTATAGGCTTCATGAAGCCACATTGGAAGCGTTTAACTTTGTGGGGTTCTAAACTTCTGTTGTGGGATCCGTCATCCATGATGTGGAGTTGATCCGTATGTGGCATTAGGTGTCTAACCATTTTATTAGGGGGAATGAAACCGTATGAAGAGAGCAAACAAGTCCATGTTGGTTCTAATGAGTACAGCGCTTACAACCGGGATCGTGTTGACGGCATGCAGCTCGAACCAAAGCCAAAGCCCGAGCGCAAGCGCAGGCGCAACGACGGCAGCTCCGGCTGCGAGTACAGCCGCAGAGAAACCGAAGGGCAAAGTGACATTGGATTTCTGGACGCACTGGGGTTCAACGACACGCCGTCCGATCATTGAGAAGATTATTAGCGATTTCAATGCATCTCAAGACCGCATCACGGTGAAACACACTTTCCTGCCATACGGAGACGGTTGGACGAAAGAGCTTGCGGCCATCGCAGCAGGCAATCCGCCTGATGTTATCATTCACGATATTTCGCAAGTCGCACAGCGCGCAAGCAAAAAGCAAGTCACGAACCTAACGCCTTACCTGGCCAAGGATAATATTCAAGACCGCTTCTTCCCGAACTTATATAATGCTATGAAATACAAAGACGAAGTATATGCGCTGCCATTCGTAACGGACACACGCGTATTGTTCTACAACAAAGCGATATTCAAGGAAGCGGGACTGGATCCGGAGAAGCCGCCGAAAACTTGGGCTGAACTCGAAGAGTACGCCAAGAAAATCGATAAGATCAACAATGGCAAAATCGAGCGCTTAGGTTATCACCCGCGTTTGGCAGGCGGTCAGGATATTTTCCTGAACAATGCCGATGGCGGCAGACCTTGGTTGGATGACAAAGGCATTTATATCAACTCGCCGAACCGCATCGCCGCTCTGGAATGGTATAACAGCTGGGATGCCCGCCTAGGCAAAAAAGAAGTCGATGCCTTCAAAGCAAGCTTCGGCAGCAAAACGAACGATCCGCTGATCGCCGGCAAGCTGGCAATGAAAATCGATGCGGGCACGTTCTGGACACAAATTCGCGACTTTGCCCCTAAGAAAGAGGATTTCGGCATCGCGCCAATGCCTGAGTTCAAAGAGGGAAGCGGCAACTGGAGCATCGGCGGCGGCTTTACGATCGAAATCCCGTACGGTGCCAAGCATCCCGAAGAAAGCTGGGAGTTCATGAAGTATATGACGGATGTGGATGCGCAGAAGTATTGGGCTCAGTTCAATTTTGATAACGTTTCCAATATTAAAGCGTCCAATGATCCGGATTTGATTAAGGATCCCGTATACAAATTCACAGTCGATAACTTGAAATCCACTGTACTTGCACCGGTTCCCGTCGCAGCGCCTGATTTCTTAAATCTGGTGAACCCGCAGATCGATGAAGCGATCCTGGGCAAGCAGTCTGCCAAGGACGCGCTCGACAAAGCGCAGAAAGCGGTCGAGGACCTCGTCAAGTCAAATACGAAATAGGCTGAAGTCACAAGGGTGGAGCAGGTAGGATTACTTCTCCGCCCTTTCCTTATAGCTGAAGACTACATTTAGGAGGGACAACTGTGAATCCCCAATTGATGGAAGAGAAGGCTGCCCAGCCAAGAAAAAGAAAATGGTCGCTGGAGAAAAGGGAAGCGCTTGAGGGCTACGGCTTCGTGGCTCCGTGGTTTATCGGATTTCTGATTTTTACGGCAGGGCCTCTATTGT
The DNA here is from genome assembly GCF_028765165.1 of Paenibacillus sp. MAHUQ-63. Lineage (GTDB taxonomy): Bacteria > Bacillota > Bacilli > Paenibacillales > NBRC-103111 > Paenibacillus_E. The sequence continues at coordinate 396,190 of NZ_JARADB010000002.1, forward strand.
TCTCTTTGTACGCCAGCTTTACGAACTATGACATTACCTCCCGTATGGACTTTATCGGGCTTGATAACTATAAACGCATGTTCACGGAGGATCCGCTGTTCTGGAAATCGCTCCGAAATACCCTGTACTACGTAGCCCTTGCCGTACCTTTATCCACGATGGGCTCGGTGGTTCTGGCTGTACTGCTCAATGTGAAAATCCCCGGTATGCGCTGGTTCCGGACGATCTACTATCTCCCGACCGTCTTGTCCGGTGTAGCTGTTTATATGCTTTGGATGATGCTGCTCAATCCGGATTCCGGTCTCGTTAACACGGTGCTCGGTTGGGTTGGCATCGAAGGCCCGTCCTGGCTGACGGATCCGGCATGGACGAAGAATGCGATCATTATGATGAAAATGTGGGCGGTCGGCGGAGGCATGCTGCTGTTTCTGGCAGCGCTGCAGGGCGTGTCCGATCATCTGTACGAAGCCGCCGAGATCGACGGCGCTTCCAGCCTTCGCAAGCTGTGGCACATCACGGTGCCGATGATCACGCCGGTCATTTTCTTCGATGTCATTACAAGTTTGATCAGCGGATTCCAAATTTTCCAGGAAGGCTATGTAATGGCCGACGATCCTGGGGCACCGGGCTCCCCGGCGAACTCGCTTTTATTTTTCAATCTGCACATGTTCCTGAAAGCTTTCAAAATTTTCGATATGGGATACGCCATGGCGATGGCTTGGTTCCTGTTCGTTATCGCCATTATCGTGACGATCATTAACATGGTGATGTCCAAGTACTGGGTTCACTATGAAGGAGGAGATTCCCGATGACGGTTGCCGCAGCAGCTCCCAAAAAATCTTACTACCAGAGCCGCAGAACGAAGCAGAGAATATCGAAATGGGTAGTAACGCTCATCTTGATTGCAGGCAGCTTGTCCTTCCTCATGCCGTTCTGGTGGATGATTCAAACTTCCTTGAAATCGCTTACGGAAGTTGTTACGTATCCTCCGACCTGGTTTCCGAAGAAATTCGAATGGTCCAATTATAGAGAAGCCTGGCAAGCGGGCAACTTCGCCAAATATTCGGCGAACTCGCTGCTCATCGCCTTAGTTGCGGTATGCGCCCATGTCATTTCGAACTCATTCATCGCTTACGGCTTCGCAAAGATCAAGTTTCCCGGCAAAGGGCTGCTGTTCTCCATCATTTTGGGGACGATGATCATCCCGGGCTTCGTGACGCTAATTCCTCAGTATATTTTGTTCTCGAAATTGCACTGGGTCGGGACTTATTTGCCGCTTGTCGTTCCAGGCTTTTTCGGAAGCGCGTTTCACATATTTTTGATTCGCCAATTTTATTTGGGCATCCCGAATGATTTGGTTGAAGCTGCCAAAATTGACGGCGCCAACCACCTCTACATCTGGCGCTCCATTATGCTCCCGCTTGCCAAGCCTGCGCTTGCGACGGTCGCCATCGGGACTTTCACCGGAGCATGGAACGATTTCCTCGGACCGCTGTTGTATGTGAACGATGAGTCCAAATACACGCTGCAGCTCGGCCTGCAGGCTTTCAAGGTCAGCTCGGGCGTGAGCCAATGGCATTTGCTGATGGCGGGCTCGGTGATGGTGATGATTCCGGTTATTGCGATTTTCTTTATATTCCAGAGATATTTCATTGAAGGCATGAACATTAGCGCGGGCACCAAGGGTTAACGCGACAAACAACCGAGTTAAGGAGAGATAACGATGACAGCTGGATTAAGACCGAAAAATGTACTTACTTTGAAACAAGCCTTGGAGGTTGCCGAGAAATACGGCTTCGCGATCGGGTCGTTTTCCCCGAGATATACGCCTATGATTACCCCGGTGCTGCGGGCGGCGGAAAAGATGAAATCGCCTGCGATCGTGCAGATTTCGCATAAAGAATTGGTGCGTTACGGGATTACGCCGAAAGAGTTTGCGGATGAATTTTATGCCAAAGTGGCGGAGGAAGGCATCACGGTACCGCTCGTACTGCATCTTGATCATACGAAAGAGCTGGAGACGATTGCAGAAGCGATTGCAGCCGGCTTCACGTCGGTCATGATCGACGCTTCCGAGAAAAACTTGGAGGATAATATCGCGATATCCAGAGAGGTTGCCGAATATGCGAAGGCCCGCGGCGTCTCCGTGGAAGCGGAGCTCGGCATGATCGGTACGACCGATTTCGTGGAGACGGATAAGGACGAAGAGCTGTACACCGATCCGCAGGAAGCCCGCCGCTTCGTGGATGAAACGGGCATAGATGCGCTGGCGGTATCCTGCGGCACTGCGCACGGCGTGTACATGGTCCGGCAGCCGAAGATCGATGTTGAGCGGCTGCAGGCGATCCGCTCGCTCACGCCGGTCCATCTCGTGCTGCACGGCGGCTCCGGTGTGCCGGCTGAAATGATGGCCGGTGCGATTCGTCTTCCCGGCGGCGGGGTGAGCAAAGTGAACATTGCCACGGATCTCGAGCTTGCCTTCTTAGGGGCTATCGGCCGGGAGGAGCGGCTGACGAACGCCGAATGCCAAGCATTGGAAGCCTCGCAGCTGGAACAGGGCAGAAGTGCCGTGGAAAAGACGGTTATCGATAAAATTAGCCATTTCCTCAGCAGCAAAGATCAAGCGAAGCAATTCGCTTAAGCAAAACGGAGCGGGGTGGGCGGAGGTGAGGCAGCATGGCGCAAGCCGTTAAATTATTGGAACATTTCTATGCCGTCAGCGGTGACAAAATTACGCATCCGTGGGATGCGAGCGCCTATCTGATTACAGGAGACGAGCCGGTGCTGATTGATTGCGGCGGCGCGGACGGTTATCCGGCCTTGAAGCGCAATCTCGCAGAGCTCGGTCTGCAGCCGCGGCAAATCACGAAGGTGATCGCTACGCATGGCCACTGGGATCATGTATCCGGCTTCGCGCCGCTCGCCGAGGAAAGCGATGCGGAGCTGTGGATACATGAGAACGACAGGGAGCAGGTGGAGCAAGGCGACTATGACCGCACGGGGGCTTTCCTGTACGGCAAACCCTTTCCTCCCGTGAAGGTGCACCGCACGCTGGTCCATGGCGAGACGCTGGCGGCGGGCGGGTTCCGCCTTGAAGTCATTCACACCCCCGGGCATTCTCCGGGGAGTGTCTGCTTCCTGCTCACAGGCGGTGCGCACAAAGTGCTTGTTGCCGGCGATACGTTATGGGGCGGCTATCATGACAGGGTCAGATCCGATTTGGAAGCGTGGCAAGCTTCGCTCGATCTGCTGCTGACGCACGATTTCGAGCTGATGACCTTCGGCCATTTGCCGCCGACCCTCGTGTACGATGCCAAGAAGAAAGTAGCGGAAGCGCGCAAGCAGCTTGGCGTGTATTTCACCCCTTGGTTTAAACCGATGTACGAGACCTTTCAGTACTAATTCTTGTAAATAGGTGAAAAGGCAGGTAGAGGCATGAAACAGAAAAAACTGTATATGATCGGCAACGCGCATCTCGATCCGGTATGGCTGTGGCAGTGGCAGGAAGGCTTTCAGGAGACGAAAGCGACGTTCCGTTCGGCGCTTGACCGGATGAAGGAGTATGACGATTTCATCTTCACGTCCAGCTCCGCGGCGAACTACGAATGGGTGGAGAACAACGACCCCAAGATGTTCGAGGAGATCAAGGAGCGCGTGAAGGAAGGCCGCTGGCAGATCGTCGGCGGCTGGTGGATCCAGCCGGACTGCAACATTCCGGGCGGGGAGTCTTTTGTCCGTCAAGGCTTGTACGGTCAGCGGTATTTCCAAGAGAAATTGGGCGTCACCGCCAAGGTCGGCTATAACGTCGACAGCTTCGGACATCACGGCATGCTGCCGCAAATTTTGCGTAAAAGCGGGATGCCTTATTACATTTTCATGCGTCCGATGCCGAATGAGAAAGGCTTGCCGGGGCGGCTGTTCCACTGGGAATCGGATGACGGCAGCCGGGTGTTGACGTACCGGATTCCGTTCGAATACTGCACATGGGGCAAAGACCTGGAGAAGCATGTCCGGCGCTGCATGGAAGAGCTGAAGGATCCGTTCGGCAACCTGATGGTGTTCTACGGCGTAGGCAACCATGGCGGCGGACCGACGAAGGAGAATATCAACAGCATTAAGCGCATGGACGCGCTGCCTGAGTTTCCGCGGCTGGAGATGTCGGGGCCAAATGCCTACTTTGCCGACATGGAAGCTCTGCAATTGCCCGTTCCGGTCGTGCACGACGATTTGCAGCATCATGCCAGCGGCTGCTACGCCGTTCATTCCGGCATTAAGCATTGGAACCGCCAAGCGGAGAACACCTTGATGACGGCGGAGAAATGGTCTTCGTTCGCCCAAATGGTCACCGGCCAGCCATATCCGCTCGACTATCACCGGGCATGGAAAAATGTGTTGTTCAACCAATTCCATGATATTCTCGCCGGAACCAGCCTGGAAGCGGCTTATAACGATGCGCGGAACATGCACGGCGAAGCGATGTCGATCGCGGAACGCGGCTTGAATTATGCCATTCAATCGCTCTCTTGGAGCATCGGGATCGAGCAGGAAGAAGGCTTGAAGCCGGTCGTCGTCTTCAACCCGCATGCCTGGGACAGCCGCATTAACGTGGAGCTGGAGATCGGCGGCATGAAGGAGACGGCCATCGTGACGGATGAGACCGGCAAGCAGATTCCGTTCCAGCTGGTGCAGTCGCAAGCGACATCCGGAGGCCGCTACAGGTTGAGCTTTATCGCCGAGCTTCCGGCGATGGGCTACCGCGTGTATAAGGTGCTGACGGCTTCGCAGCAGCCGAAATTAGCCGTACAAGGGATCAAAGCAAACGATTATGCGCTCGAGAACGACCGCTTCCGGGTGGAGTTCGATCCGAAAACGGGCTTCATCGCCAGCTTATTCGATAAAAAGGTGCAGTACGAGGTGTTCCGCGGTCCTGCGGCCCGACCTGTCGTCATCGAAGACAAGTCGGATACATGGAGTCATAATGTGTTTCACTTCCAGCAGAAGATCGGCGACTTCCTCGCGACAAGCGTACAGCGCGTAGAGCACGGTCCGGTCAAATCGGTCATCCGCGTGATGAGCGAATACGGCAGATCGACGTTGGTGCAAGATTTTACGCTGTATAAGGAATTGGATTATATCGATGTCAAAGTGACTGTAGACTGGCGCGAACAGTTCAAAATGCTGAAGCTCGTATTCCCGATTAATCTGGTCTTCACGAAGCAGACGTATGAAATTCCGTACGGCTTCAAAGAACGGGAGCATAACGGTGAGGAAGAACCGGGGCAAAGCTGGGTCGATTACGGCGGCATTACGCGGGATATCGGTGAACATGGCGGCACCTCCTATGGTGTCTCCCTCATGAACGACGCCAAATACAGCTACAGTATAATGAACAAAGAGCTGGCTTTGACGGTGCTCCGCAGCCCGATCTTCGCGCATCATGATCCGCTCGTTCCCGAGCCGCACGGTCATTACTCGTTCATTGATCAAGGGATCCAAACGTTTCATTACAGGCTGCTGCCCCACCAAGGAAGCTGGGAGCAGGCCGGGACTGTGAAGCGCGCTCTTGAGCTGAATCAGCGTCCGACGATGATTATCGAGTCCTACCATGAAGGCGAGCTGCCGCAGAAGGATTCTTTCTTAAGCGTTGACCGGGACAACATTATTGTGACGGTGGTCAAAAAAGCCGAGGAAGGCAGCGACCTGATCGTCCGCGCTTATGAAACGACGCGCGAAACAACGCAGGCCGTCATCCGTCTGCCGCGGCTGAACCGCGAGATCGCAGCGCAGTTCGGCCCCTGCGAGATCAAAACGTTCCGCATACCCGCCGACCCCGGCTTGCCGGTAACGGAAACGGATCTGATCGAATGGTAGGGCGGTGGCTAGGATGAATGCGATGCGAATCGATTTAAACGGCAGCGACTGGCTGTTCAAGGATTTCTTGGGCGAAGACTGGGTATGGCGAAACGCGGAGAAGCCGGACACCAAGGATTCCCGCTGGTGGAGGAAAGGGACGGTTCCGGGAACCGTCCTCTACGACCTTTGGCACAACGGGGAGGTCGCGGATCCTTATTATGAAAGGAACAGTCTGCTCGCGGAGTGGGTGCCGGAACGCACCTGGGTATATAAGAAATGGTTCGATATCGACGGTGCCTTAAAAGGAAGCCGGGTGCAGTTGCATGTCAAGGGGGTTGATCATGAAGCTCAGTTTTTCTTGAACGGCTTGCGGATCGGCCATCATAAAGGCATGTTCACGGCCGCGGTATTCGATGTGACCGACGCTCTCGAATACGGTGCGGCGAATCTGCTCGCTGTCGTCATTGAGAAAGCGCCCGACGAGCAGCCGCAGGTCAGCAAGACGAGCTACGTGCGCGAGCATAAAAGCCGCATGACGTACTGGTGGGATTTCTGTCCGCGCATGATTCATCAAGGCATCTGGGACGATGCGTATTTGGATGTAACCGGCGGAATCCGAATTGAGGATGTCCATGTGAAGACGGAGCTGTCCGATGGTTATCAGACGGCGGATCTATCGATTGCGGCCAAATTATCTGCGAGCCTGCCAGGAGAGGTGCGCGTAGAGACGCGCATTGTTCATGAAGGGGAAACCGTATTCGCTTCGGTGAATGAATACCGCCTTCAAGAAGGGGAAACTGAGCTCGCGTTAGCCGTGAAGCTTAAAGAGCCTCGGCTGTGGCAGCCTAACGGATCAGGGGAAGCGCATTTGTACCACGTTCTAATGGAGGTATATGACAAAGAAGCGGCGCCGGAAGGAAACGGACATTTCCCGCTAAGCGCTTCAGAGGCGATCACCTTCGGCATCCGCAAGGTGGCGTGGCAACGCAACGAGACGCCGGATGCCTCGGCGAGACCTTATGTGATGACCGTTAATGGCCGGCGGACGTACATCAAAGGCTGGAATTGGGTGCCGATGGACGTGATGTACGGCAGGCCGCAGCCAGAGAAGCTGGAGCGGCTGCTGACGCTGGCCCGGGCAGCCGGCGTCAATATGCTGCGGGTATGGGGCGGAGGCCTCATCGAGAAGGATGCTTTCTACGAGCTGTGCGACCGCTTCGGCATTATGGTGTGGCAGGAGTTCATCCAGTCCTCCTCAGGCATAGCGAATAAGCCGAGCGAAGAGCCGGCATTCGTCGAGATGATGGCGCGGGAGGCGGAAAGCATCGTGCCGCGCAAACGCAATCATCCTTCGCTCGTCCTCTGGTGCGGCGGCAACGAGCTGCAGGATGGCGAGGGCCGGCCGCTTGACGATACCGAGCCGGTGCTCGGGGCGCTTCGCGGCGTTGTCGAGCGGCTGCATCCGGGCGCCTTGTGGCTGCCGACATCGCCGAGCGGAAGATGCTTCCTGAACAGTCTGGAAGCGATCGAGCAAGATCCGGAAGGACAGCACGATGTGCACGGGCCTTGGGAATATCAGGGGCTGACGGAGCACTATACGCTGTACAATCAAGGCACCTCGCTCTTGCACAGCGAGTTCGGCGTTGAAGGTATGACGCATCTGAAGACGCTGAATCATACTGTGCGTGCAGACAACCAATGGCCGGCAACGAGGGATAATCCGGTCTATTTCCACCGCGGATCCTGGTGGAATAACGAAGGCATGATCCAGCGCTCCTTCGGACATGCGCTGACCGAACCCGCTGCGCTGATTCGCGCCAGCCAGCTGCTGCAAGCCGAGGGATTGCGCTATGCCGTGGAATCCAACATCCGGCGGATGTGGCAAAACAGCGGCACGCTGCCGTGGCAGTTCAACGAGCCTTATCCGAACGCCTACTGCACTTCCGCGCTTGATTACTACACGCTGCCGAAGCCTGCGTATTACGCTGTGGCCAGAGCCTATCGCCCCGTCTATGTGTCGGCCAGCTTCAGCCGAATGGCTTGGGAAGGGCAGCAGGCTTTCAAGGCGGAGCTGTGGGGCGTCCAGACGCTTAGTCACAGGACCGGCAAGCTTGTCACGCATTGGAGCGTGACCGGCGCGAGCGGGAACGTTTATGCCGAGGGGAGCTGGCAGGGAGATTTGGAACCAGGCCATGTGAAAAGGTTGGGGGTCATGGAATTGCCGCTCAGCAAGCTGACGGAAGATGTGTTCTTCCTTCGGGTGCAGCTCGCGCAAGAAGATGAGGCCGGAGCTCATGAGCTCGTTAGCGACAGCTGCTATCCTTTTAGCAGGAAAGCGGACTTGACGCCTTATCTGGAGCTGCCTCAGACGCACCTGCAAGCGGAGCGAATACAGTCCGGAGAGGAACCGGGGACTGACTGGCTGGTGCGGATCACGAATACAGGCGCACATGCCGCATTCGATGTGCAGTTGACGGATGCACGTCCTATTCTGGAGGCCGGGTTTGTTTATTTGTCCGACAATGCGTTTCCTATATTCCCTGGCGAAAGCAAGCTGATCCGCGTAACCTGGAGCGCTGTTGCCGAAACGAGCAGACAGCTGGAGCTTACCGCCTGGAACAGCGCCGTGCAGCATTTGTAAAGCTGTTCTATTGACAACTTTTCGAAGAAAAGCGATAGTAGAAACTGCATCTAACGGGAACTATGGACGTATCAACGTACTTTTGACTGAAGCCAAGCAAATCCCCAATCAGAAGTCCCTTTCTGATACGGAAACTAATAGGTGAGAAGGTATTCGAGACAGAGAGGGGGACCAGAGATGATCGCCATACACCGCAGAACCAAAATAAGAGAAATGCTCTTCCAGGAGCGCAGCGTCAAGGTTGCTGAACTGGTGAAGGAGTTCGGCGTATCGGAAGAAACGATCCGCCGGGATTTGAATCAGCTGGAGCAGGAAGGCATCATTCAGAAAAATTATGGCGGTGCCATCCTGCTCGAAGAATTGCAGAGCGGCGCACAAGCGATCCCGCCGGTCGAGCAGCGGAGGTTTCAATATTATGAGGAGAAGGATGCGATCGGCAAGCTGGCCGCATCCCTCGTGGAAGGCCGGCAAATCGTCATCCTCGATTCCGGTTCGACGACGTGGTGCATTGCCCGCCATCTGCGCTCCGTTCAGGACCTGATGGTCGTGACCAACGGGCTGGATGTGGCGGAGGAGAGCAGCCAGAATGAGGATGCGTCTGTCTTCGTCATCGGCGGCAAGCTCATCAAGAAGTCGAGAAGCCTTGTCGGCCCGCAGGCCGAGCTGGAGCTGCAGAAGTATAACGCAGACTTCTCGTTCCTGGGCGCTTCGGGCATCTCCATGCGGAAGGGCTTCACAAGCTCGGATCTGTATGAAGCCGAGGTGAAGCGGGCGATGATTGCCGCGGGACAGAAGATTGTCATCGTGGCCGATCACACGAAGTTCGAGCGCGGCGGGCTCATTTCCTTCGCGAGCTTTCAGGATGTGGATATTCTGGTTACGAGCGACTTGGTGGAGCCGAGCATGCTCGATGAAATCCGGAATAGCGGGGTTCAGGTCATGGTGTGCCAGGTGAAGCGCGAGATGCAGGGTTTGGAGTAGAAAGTGATGCCAAGAAGTCCCGGAAGCTGTTCGATGCTTCCGGGACTTCTTGGCGTGCTAACGGACACCGATGACCTTATTCGGTGGGAAATGGCTTGTTTTCGAGCGCTAACAGACAGGCGCGCCGTTATTTGCTCTTTACTGGACAGATTCTCCCGAAATTGGCAAATAGGATCCGCTGTGTCCGTTAGAGCCGAAGCGCGGCGGTTTTCGCGAAATAACGTCTGCTGAGTCCGTTAGAAAGAGGAGCCGGGTAAGTTCCAATCGTGCGCGAAATTGAACGTTGACATTCTTCGCGGTAAGCGTTAGCATAGAGATGTGGAAAGCAACGAAACACAAATGGGAACGATCCCAAAAGTTGCAGCAGTTCGTGTATGAGGGTTGTCCTATTTTTTTAGCAGCAAATGGGAACGATCCCACTCCGATTGGATGATCGGCAGAAGCATGGAGAATTCGAAGAGGATTCGGTAATTCCTAGAAGCTGCGTATTTATTTCGGCACACTTGGGAACGATCCCAAATAAGGGAAAGCGTAAATCGCGTCATAATAGACAGTTCCTATTCTTTAAAATGGGAACGTTCCCAAAATAAGCATACGGTGGCGAATCAAACCGCATTTGGGTCAAACCGCGCATGGCGGCGAAGCACACCGAAGCACAACATTGAAATGTAACATTTGAAGAATCCGCATGAAAATTAGAAACCGCAAACAATCGGGATAGCCATGACAGAAACAAATTGAAAAGGGGGCAGGTCCATGGGGCCAACGATACACGATGTGGCCAGGGTAGCGAACACATCGAAGAGCACCGTTTCCAGATATTTGAACGGACAGAAAGTAAAGAAAGAGACGCAAGAGGCGCTGGAGAAAGCGATCCTCGAATTGAACTATCACCGGAATGAAAATGCGAGAAGGCTCGTGATGAGCCGGACGAATACGATCGGTATCGTGGTCGATAACATTTCGAATATTTTCTACTCCGGCATCATTCGCGGCATCGAGGAAGTCGCGAATCGCAAAGGTTATAACTGTATTTTTTACAGTGGAACATCAAACGCTAAACGGGAGGCATCGTTCCTTCATCTGCTTTTCGAAGGTCAGGTAGACGGCATTATTTTGCTCAGCTTCCAGAAGCGTGATCGGAAAGACCTGGAACAAATGCTGGATATGCCATACCCGCTTGCGCTGATCGGCGATCATGGAGAAATGGACGGATTGTTCTCGGTGGACATTGACAACGCCTCGGGCGTGTCGGATCTGGTGACTTACCTGCACGGGTTAGGCCACCGCAAAGTCGCGTATATCTCGGGTCCGCCGCACATGGGACCGATCAAATACAGGTTCAAAGGCTTGGAACAGACGATGAAGGAGCTGCAGATGGAATGCAAGCCGGAATGGATCGTCACCTCGGATTGGAGCAATCAAGGCGGTTACGAGGCCATGAAGGAGCTGCTGAAGCAGGATGGCTATACAGCTGTCATCGCCTCCAACGACGAAACGGCTATTGGCGCGCTGCGCGCGATGCAGGAAGCCGGCATCCAGGTGCCGGAGCAGATGTCGATCGTCGGCTTCGACGATATTACGCAGGCGAGCTGGGTGTATCCGCCGCTCACGACGGTCAAGCAGCCTCTGAAGCAGGTGGGATTGACCGCGGCTGAAGGGCTTTTCGCCCAGATCGAAGGCTTAGATGAGGTTAAGCGAACATCACAATTGTACAAACCGACGCTAATCGTTCGCCAATCATGTACCAAACTGTAGAAAAGGGTTGAGGCCGATGAGTTCCAAAATTAATAAATCGAATTACGGATATCTGTTTGTAGCGCCATTTTTCATAGGCTTCGGTATTTTCGGGCTAATCCCCATCCTATACACGTTCTATTTAAGCTTTACCAAATGGGACGGGTTCACGGACCCGATTTATATCGGAGTTGCCAACTACACGCGGCTGCTGCATGATACGTACTTTTATCAGACGATCGGGAACACGCTCATTATATGGCTGATGTCGATTATACCGCAGTTGACGATTGCGCTCATTCTGGCGATCGTCCTCAATGAGAAATTCATTCGCGGGAAACATTTCTACCGGGCTGTCTACTATTTCCCGCATATTATTACGCCGATCACACTCGGTGTTATGTTCAGTCTCATGTTCGATTGGCAGACCGGCTCAGTCAACAAGGTGCTGATGGACCTTGGCATTGTCGATCAGCCTGTCAACTGGTTCAGCAGTCCTTGGTGGTCCAGAGCGATCGTGTCCGGCGTCATCTGCTGGCAGTATTTCGGCTTCAACTTAATTGTTTTCATCGCAGGTTTGCAATCGATTTCAGACGAGGTCTATGAAGCGGCCAAGATGGACGGCGCCGGCAAATGGAAGAGCACGCTGAACATTACGCTCCCGATGCTGCGTCCGGTATTCTTGTTCACCTTCATCACCTCCGTGATCGGCGGCCTGCAATTATTCGATGCTCCGCTCATGCTAGGCGACGGCCCTAACAACACGACGAGAACGATGGTGATGTATCTGTACCAAACCGCGTTCAAAAATTTCGATTACAGCTATGGCGCAACAGTGGCGTACGGCATTTTCATTGTCGTCATGATTTTGACCGCCATTACGGCTAAGGCATCAAAGCTTAATGAGTAGGAGGTGAGGGTTCTATGGTCGGAACAGAAAAGAAAGCGTTTGATTTTCCGATATTTGCTTTAAAAGTCATAATTTATGCCGTGTTGATTCTCATTGCTCTAACTTGTTTGCTGCCATTCTACAGCATGCTCATCACGTCCACGCATACCAATTCGGACATTGCGCGCAAGCTGCTCTTGCTCCCCGGCAACCAGTTCTTCGCCAATTATGAGCGGCTGATGGATACGGTGAATATATGGCGCGGGCTGGCGAATACCGTCTTCATTACCGTCACCGCGACGATCATCAATGTGTATTTCGCATCTCTGGCGGGGTACGGATTCTCCAAGTACAACTTCAAGTACAAAGGCGTACTGTTCATGATCACGCTCGGAACGATGATGATTCCCGGCCAGCTCGGCATTATCGGTTTCTATAAGCTGATGGACGTTTTCCATATGCTCAATACGTACTATCCGCTTTTGCTGACATCGTTATATAACGCTTTCGGTATTTTCCTGGTCAAGCAGTTCGCCGACAGCTCCGTTCCGACGGAAATCATCGAGTCCGGGCGGATTGACGGGTACGGGGAAGTGCAGATTTTCCACCGCATCATTTTGCCGTTGATGAGTCCGGCGCTTGCGACGCTTGCGATTTTCGCCTTCATTGGCAAATGGAACGATTTCCTCGTGCCGATGATCATCCTGTTCGATGGCGATATGCAGACGCTGCCGGTCATGATCGCGAGCGTAAAATCGCAGTTTTCCTCCGACTTCGGCGCGCAGTATGTCGGGATCGTCATTTCCGTCATTCCGATTCTGGTCTTTTTCTCCTTCATGTCCAAACGAATTATTAGCGGAGTAGCAGCAGGCGCTGTAAAAGGTTGATCGGACGTTGCGCCATTGAGAGGGGGAATGCCTGCACGGTTGAAGGATGCCGGGCCATGCACACCATGCAAAACCATGCAAAACCATGAAAGCCAAGCAAGATCAATCGATGTCATGATGTAAACTAACCAAATACATGTAAGGGGCGAATTGTCTTGAAAGCACACAAATGGACTTCTCTTTTAATGACCATGGTACTTACTACAGGCGTTTTGACAGCATGCGGCACGAAAAAAGATACGAACCAAGCATCCTCACCGGCACCTGCGGCATCCGCGGCGCCAGTCGATCCGGCCAAGCTGTCCGGAACGCTGTCCCTCTGGACGTTCTTCGACGGAACGAAGGGCATTGCGACGGCTTTTGAGAAGAAATACCCGAATGTCAAAGTGGACGTCAAAGTATTCCCAGGCGATCAATACCAAATTAAATTGCTGTCTGCGCTGCAGTCCGGCAAAGATGTACCCGACGTATTGGACCTTGAAAGAAGTTATGTAGGCAAATTCATCGAATCCCCGTTCCTGATGGATTTGACATCGATCGGCGCCAACGATCTGGTGAAAGGCTATATTCCTTATGTATCTGAGCTGGGCAAGTCATCCGACGGCAAAATGAAAGCGATCTCCGACCAATCGTCGCCGGGCGGCTTCTGGTATTTGAAAGAGAACGCCAAGAAATATCTCGGTACGGACGACTCGGCCAAAATCAGCGAAATGGTAAACTCCTATGACAAAATGATCGAGCTCGGCAAGAAGGTGGCGAAAGACAGCGACGGTAAAGTCCATCTGATTGCCAATTCCGGCGATTTGTTCGATATTGCGGGGTACAATACGCAGCCATTCTACTTGAACGGCAAGTTGAACATCGACCCGAAATGGGAGCAAGTGTACAACAGCCAGAAAAACATTCGTGCCAATAACGTAGACGCCAAGCTGCCGTTCATGTCGGCAGGCTGGGGCAACGCCCTGAACGACGGAAGCGTTGTACTGACGGCGATGCCGGCTTGGGCAACGTTCATGATCGGCAACAAGGATAACAAAGCGGCCGGCAAATACGGCGTTGCCAAAACACCGGAGGGCTTCTACAACGGAGGTACGTTCCGCGCCATTTACAGCAAAACGCCAAACAAAGAGATTGCCGCTGAGTTCATCAAGTTCTCGGCCGGCTCCGAATGGCAATCCGCCGATTTGGCGGCTAGAGGGAACATGCCGGCGCTGCAAAGCGTGTACGAGTCCAACTTGGATAAATATACGTCTCCGCTGACCGGCGATCAGAAAGTGCTTCAGCCTTACTACGAAATGATGAAGTCGATGCCGGTTATTAAGTCCGACAAGTATAGCGATTCCATCCTCAGCCTGTGGAGAAAAGTAGCAGGCCAAGGGGTTACCGACAATAAGAGCTATGCGGATGTTGTAACAGCTTTCCAGAAAGAAGTGAAGGCGGCATTCCCAGAGCTTCAATAACAGCATAAACAGAGAAAGCGGCTGCTTCAGGAAGGAGCAGCCGCGTATTTAGAGGGAGAGAGACCAGCTAATGAGCACCCTTCATAATTATGTTAACTCCATCCGCATCATTGACGGTCATGAGCACTTGGCAACACCGCAAATCCGACAAAGAGAAAACCATGATCTATTTTCCTTGCTGCATTATCTGGATTCTGATTTCTACAGTGCCGGGATGCCGGCAGGCGCTCTGGGGAGACAGAGCAGACGAAGCGCGGAGGAGAAAGCCGCCTTATTCATCGAGTATTGGCATAAAGCGAAAAACACCACGTACGCCCGCATGTTCCGCACCGCTATGGAGGATCTGCACGGGTTGACCGAGTGGACCGTTCAAGGGCTTCTGGAAACGAACGAGAAAGTGTGCGCGGCAACAAAAGACCCGAACTGGTATGAGCATGTCATGGTGCAGAAGTCGGGCATCGACTTGGCCTTTACGCTTATTCAAACAACGAACTTGGAATACGATCGTTTCCGTCCCATTATGTTTATGGATTTCACATTTAAACTTCGAACATTGAAGGATATTGCTGCAGTAGAGCGGATGTCTGGCGTTACGGTTCACAGCTTGCGCCATTACTTGGATGCAGTGGATGCCTTATTGCATAAATATGTCCAAGAAGGCATGGTTGCGACCAAATTGGGGCACGCCTATTGGCGATCCTTATCCAGCGGCAAACCGACCTTCTACGAAGCGGAGCTGGCGTTCAACCGGCTGCTCGGATGCAAGCTCGAAGAGTCGCTGTCGCAAGCGGAAACGTTGGCGCTTCAGGATTATTTGATTCATTTTATCATTCAGCGTTCCACCGCTTACGGCCTTCCTATTCAAATTCATACCGGACATCATGAAGTCAGCGTTTCGTCCAACGGCAACACGATTACGAATTCCAACGTAGAATTGCTTATTCCGCTGCTGCTCGAGTATAGCGATGCGAAATTTGTGCTGCTGCACAGCGGCTATCCGTATCATTTGCCCTATTTAAGCATTGTCAAAAATTTTCCTAACGTGTACGCGGATATGACGTGGGTGTATGTCATCTCGCCGACGGCGGCCAAACAAATCATGCATCAATTCGTCGAGATGGTGCCAATGAGCAAAATTCAAGGGTTTGGCGGCGACTATAACCACATCGAGGGCACCTACGCTCACCAGAAGCTGGCTCGTAAAATAGTTGCGGACGTCTTAACGGAGAAGGTGGCGGACGGAGCCCTGGACGAATCCGAGGCAAGGGTGTTCGCCGACCGGATCTTCCGTGACAACCTGATTGACATTTATCAGCTCAAAGGTTTGGAGGAGAAGGGATGAACTGGACAATTTCCGGCAGCGGCTTACAGCAGGAAGGGCGGACCTTCCATATAGCTCATGATCCCTCCGCGGGGCAGGGAAGACTGGCATTTTCCCGCTTGTTGACGGCAACGGCTCGAAGCGGCATGCAAGAAGTCGTACCGGTCAACGGGATTACCGAGACGCCGGACGGCTGGCACCTGACAGGAGACTCGGCTAACTTTCTAGTAAGCGCGAAGTGGCAGCGCAAGAATGACGTGTGCAGCTATGATGAAGTGCTGCTCGACGTTCATTACACAGGTGAGGCCGAATCGGAGATGAATCTGCAGTTCGGCTGCGTATTGGAAGGGACGGGCAAGCCGGATTGGATGATCCCCGGAGCTTTCTATAAGGAAAATCGCTTTGAGAAAAATCTTCGTCCTTATCCGCGTTATGACTTTAACGGCGGCGACCCGCAGCAAATGGTGTCCGATTATTGGTCCTTCCGGGCCGACAGAGCAGCGCTTCCGGCCGTATTCGCCTGGAACGACGGCGTTTGCGGCGCGCTATGCACGGATGAAATGTCGCCGCTCGGTCTTAGCGGCCTCGGCTTCCGGGGCAATGCTTCGGGAACGGAAATATGGCTGAATTTCCCTTACCGGGAAGAGCCGGTCACCTTCATCGGCAGCGCAGTGCCTGCCCCGGCGGACCTGCACATGCATGCGTGGAAGCCCGGGGACAAGGTTCAGCTGCGAATCTATGTGTATGCAGGTCCGCCGGACGCACACAGTTATAATCCGTTCGTCCGGCAAATGTATGCCATTCACCGTGAAGAGCACGGACTCAACCCATGGATGGGACTTGAGCAGGCGGCGGAGCTGACCGCATACGGGCTGTACCAATGGCATTATGATCAAGAGAACGCTATTTTGCGCGAGACGGCTGCCTTCGACCGCGAGTTCAACAACAATGTCAAAGGCATGGGCGACCGTCCGCATATGCATGTCAGCTGGGTTAGCGGCGTTCCCTATGCGTTCGCCTTGCTGACCTACGGACGCCGTCATGGCAACGCCTCCTACGCGGACGCCGGACTCGCGGTATTGGATAAAATCGCATCAGGCCTTGCCCCGAGCGGAACGTTCTGGGCTTCATGGGAGCTGGGGCGCGGCTGGACGGCCGGTTGGAACCCGAAGCGGACGTGGCTGCAGGCTCGAACGGTCTCGGAAGCGACGCTATTCCTGGTGCGGGCGCTAGCCTTCGAGAGGGAGTCAGGGAACCGCCACCCCGAGTGGGAGCGCGCAGCGCTATCCAATCTGCGGTATGCGGCGGAGCATCAGCGCGCTGACGGCAATTTCGGCTCCTACTACGATTGCGAGACGGGCGAAGTGCAGGAATGGGACGGCGCAGGCGGGATGCTGTGGATTGCCGCCCTCTTGGAAGGAGCGGCCTACTTCGGCGAAGAGACGTTCGCGGACAGCGCGGTTCGCGCAGGGGATTACTATGAACGTTTCATCCGCGACGAATATATTTATGGCGCTCCGGAAGACGTGCATTTAACGCCGACCTCCGAAGATGCGTATAATGCGGTCGTTTCCTATGTGCTCTTATACGAGCGGGATCGCAAGCCGCTATGGCTGGAGCTTGCGTCGAGCGCAGCGGATTGGATGATGACCTTCCGCTGGACCTATAACCTGCAGTTTCCGAAGCATTCGCTGCTCACGCAATACGGATACTGCTCCCGCGGAGCCGATCAAGCTTCCGCCTCCAATCAGCACTTGCACAACTACGGCTTGTTCGCCGTACCGGAAATGCTTCGCCTATGGACGTATACGGGCGACGATTATTATTTGGACCGTACACGCGATCACATCGCCTGTTTCTTACAGTTTATTGCGCGGGAGGACGGAGACTTCAATGCTTATAAAGGCATGGTCACCGAGAGATTTTACAATACGAATTGCTTCCAACCTAAGGGCATGATGCTTACGCTGTCCCACTCCTGGTGTATCGGCTTGATTCTATACGCGGCGCAAGCGTCCCTTACTTATGAGAAAGATCTGGCTCTGTAGTAATCGGTTGAAGGGAGAGTCTCTATGTACACGGCAGGTATTGATATAGGTACAACCTCCATCTGTGTCGTCGTCACCGGGATAGCCGATGGCCGTGTGGCGGCCGTCCGATCTATGGCAAACGATGCTTCCCTGTATTCGGAATCCGATTGGGAACGTACCCAAAGTGCGGAGCGAATCACAGCAGTTGTGCGGGCACTCATTGAGGCGTGCGGGGACGTCTGGAACGATGTTCGAACGATTGGCATTTCGTGCCAAATGCACGGCGTTCTGTATGTGAACGAGGAAGGCAAGGCCGTTAGCCCGCTATACACGTGGCAGGACGGTCGCGGCGATCTCCCTGCGCGGTCGGGAGGCACATATGCGTCTGAACTGCAGGCCTGCACGGGTTATGAGCTACACACCGGGTATGGCTTGACGACGCACTATTATTTGACGGAGCAAGCTCAAATCCCGCGCGGAGCGGTCAAGCTCTGTACGATCGGCGATTATGTGGCCATGCAGCTTGCAGGCGCGAAGACGCCGCGAATCGACAGCTCGAACGCTGCGAGTCTGGGGCTGTATGACTTGCAAGCGGGCCGGTTCGACCGGGAGCAAGCGGAAGCCGCCGGAATGGACGCCGGGTATTTGCCGGAGCTTGCCAACGGCAGCCCGATTGCCGGCGAGACGGCTGACGGGAAACGGGTGCACTGGGCGATTGGCGACAATCAAGCCAGCTTCCTGGGCGCAGTTCCTGCCTTCGAAGGCACCCTGCTCCTCAATATCGGAACCGGGTCGCAGGTATCCGTATATTCGCCCCGGTATCTGACATGTCCGAGGCTGGAAACCCGTCCGTTCATGGATGGCGGCTACCTGCTCGTGGGAGCTTCGCTGAGCGGCGGGAAGTCGTATGAGCTGCTGGAGCGATTCTTCCGCGAAGTCGTTGCGGTATTCGGCGGAGATGCGCAGCGAACCTTGTACGAGACCATGAACCGTCTGGCCGAAGAAGCGTTGGCGGATCCGGCGGCGGGATTGCGCGTCGGCACCCAGTTTTACGGAACTCGCGAGGAGCCTGGCCGAAGAGGTACCATTGCCGGGATCGGGCCGGACAATTTCCATCCGAGGGCGCTGACGGCAGCATGTCTCCACGGCATTCTGGAGGAATTGGACGGGTACACGAAAGAGCTGCCACCTGCCGTGATCGCCGGGCTGACGAGACTGGCGGCTTCCGGTAACGGGATCCGCAAGAACAAGGCACTGCAGCGAATGGCAGCCGCTCAATGGGCGCTGCCGCTGAGCGTGGCCGGCGTGAACGAGGAAGCTGCCTTCGGCGCAGCCGTTCATGCCGCCGTCGGCAGCGGGTACTTCGGCAATTACGAGAAAGCACTGCAAACGATGCAAAGGAGCGACTCATATGACAACGAAACTTGCCATCATTCACACGACCCCGGTAACGGTGGATAGTTTAAAGGCGCTGGCTGCGGAATTGCTGCCCGGCGTTCCCGTTATGAACTGGGTGGACGATTCCATCCTGCCGCAGCTTGCGGCGAACGGCGGGAATATCGGCGAGATTGAAGACCGCTTCCGCCAATATGCGCTGATCGCCCAGCGGACAGGCGCGTCCTGCATACTCAGCGCATGCTCTTCGATCGGCGAGCTGGCGGCCCGCGTGCAGCCGCATCTCGATATTCCGATCGTCCGCATTGACGAGGCGATGGCGGAATACGCCGTTAATTCGGCTCACACTGTCGGTGTCGCCGCAACGTTGGAGACGACGCTACAGCCGACGCAGCGGCTGATCTCCGGGAAAGCCGAACAAGCCGGCAAATCCGTTCGCATCGAATCGGTCGTGGCGAAGTCCGCGTACCAGAAGCTGCTCGCCGGAGACAAAGAGGGACATGACGAGGAGCTAGCCGCCGTTCTTCGCAATTTGGCGGCCAAGACGGACATTGTCGTGCTGGCGCAAGCTTCAATGGCCAGAGTCATCTCGCAGTTTGCACCCGAAGAGCAAACGAAGTTCCTCAGCTCGCCGCGTCTGGGCATGCTGCGGGTGAAACAGGTAATCGGGCAATTGTAGGCATTTATATATAGTAGTTTATAGACCGTATAGAAAGCTTATAGAAAGCTTATAGAGCGTATAGAGAGAAAACAACGGATAACAAAGGAGAGCAAACCATGACTAAACTATCTGCGAATTCACACGTTATTACTTTGAAAGAAGCTTTGGAGGTGGCGGAATCCAATCATTTTGCCATCGGTTCCTTCTCGCCGCGTTATACGCCGATGATTGCCGCCGTTCTGAAGGCCGGCCAGCTGGCCAATTCGCCGATGATCGTGCAAATTTCGCATAAAGAACTGATCCGTTACGGCATTACGCCTGCGGAATTCGGGGAAGAATTTTATCGCCAGGTGGAGGAGCTGCACATTACGGTGCCTGTTGTCCTTCACTTGGACCACACCAAAGAGCTGGAAACGATTAAAGACGCGATTGAAGCCGGCTTTACATCGGTTATGATCGATGCTTCGGAGAAGCCCTTTGATGAGAACGCCGCCATATCCAAAGAAGTTGCCGATTATGCCCACACGAAGGGTGTTTCCGTTGAAGCGGAACTCGGCATGATCGGAACGACCGATTTCGTCGAAACGGACAAGGATGAAGAGCTGTATACGGACCCGGAGGAAGCACAGAAGTTCGTAGGTATGACCGGCGTTGATGCGCTTGCGGTATCTTGCGGCACGGCGCACGGCGTCTATGTCGTGAAGCAGCCGAAGATCGACTACGAACGGCTGATGAAAATCCGCGAGCTGACACCTGTCCATCTCGTGCTGCACGGCGGCTCCGGGGTGCCTTCGGAGATGATGCGCAAGGCCTACCGGCTGCCGGGCGGGGGCGTCAGCAAAGTGAATATCGCCACGGATCTGGAGCTTTCCCTGCTGAAGGCGCTCGGGCGCGAAGAGCGGATGACGAATGAAGAGTGCAAGAACTTGCCGCCGGAGCAGCTGCAGGCCGGACGCGACGCCGTGACGCAGACGGTGATGGAAAAGATGCGGGAGTTTCTGAGCTCTGCAGGCCAAGCGAATGTGTTCAGCAAATAACGAGGAGGATTCCCGAGATGAAAGAAAATAAATTGTACATGATAGGCAACGCGCATCTGGATCCGGTATGGCTGTGGCAATGGCAGGAAGGATTTCAAGAAGCGAAAGCCACTTTCCGTTCGGCGCTTGACCGGATGAATGAATCGGAAGATTTTATTTTCACATCCAGCTCGGCTGCGATGTACGAATGGATCGAGAACAACGAGCCGTCCATGTTCGCGGAGATCAAGCAGCGCGTGAAGGAAGGGCGCTGGAACATTGTCGGCGGCTGGTGGATTCAACCGGATTGCAACATTCCGAGCGGTGAATCGTTCGTTCGCCAAGGGCTGTACGGACAGCATTATTTTAAAGAGAAATTCGGCGTAACGGCGAAGGTCGGTTACAACGTGGACAGCTTCGGACATAACGGCATGCTGCCGCAAATTTTGAAGAAGAGCGGTATGGACTACTATGTCATGATGCGCCCGATGCCGAATGAGAAAGGGCTGCCAAGCCGCCTGTTCATCTGGGAATCGGATGACGGCTCACAAGTGATGACGTTCCGCATCATGTATGAATATTTGTCTTGGGGCAAAGATTTGGAAAATCATGTCCGCAGATGTCTGGGCGAATTCAAAGAGCCGCTGAACGAATTGATGCTTTTCTACGGTGTCGGCAATCATGGCGGCGGACCGACGAAGGAAAATATCGAGAGCATTCGCCGCATGAATGCGGACCCGTCCTTGCCGAAGCTGGAGTTCTCCACGCCGGATGCGTATTTCAAAGAAATGGAAAATAGGAATTTGCAGCTTCCGGTCGTTCACGATGATCTGCAGCACCATGCCAGCGGCTGTTATGCGGCGCACTCCGGGATCAAACACTGGAACCGCAAGGCGGAAAACCGTCTGATAACGGCAGAGAAATATTCAGCTTTGGCTTCTTGGATTACGGGCCAGAAGTACCCGGCTGAGTTCAAGCAAGCTTGGAAAAATGTGCTGTTCAATCAATTCCACGACATCTTGGCGGGAACGAGTCTTGAGCCTGCATATGAGGATGCGATGTATCTGTACGGGGAAGCGATGGCGATTGCCGACCGTTCCTTGAACTATGCGGTTCAGTCGCTGTCATGGAGCATTGGCATCGAACAGGACGTCGCGATGAAGCCGATCGTCGTCTTCAACCCGCATGCTTGGGAGAGCCGGGTGAACGTCGAGCTCGAAGTCGGCGGCATCAAGCCGACGACCGTTCTGCTTGACGACCAGGGCAATCAGGTGGCGTTCCAGACGGTTCAATCCCAAGCGTCCGCGAATGGCCGCTTCCGCTTGAGCTTCATGGCCGATCTTCCGTCGATGGGCTACCGCGTCTACAAACTGTTCGCAGAATCCGCTTCGCATAAAGCGGTTGGCGAGCCCATTCAGGCCAGCGATTTAGTAATGGAAAACAAACGTTTCCGCTTGGAGTTCGATAAAGAAACGGGATATATCAAAAGCTTGTACGACAAGAAGAACGATCATGAAGTGCTGAAAGGCGACGGCGCGAAGCCGGTCGTCTTGGACGACAAATCGGATACTTGGAGCCACGATGTGCTGCACTTCAACCAAGCGGCCGGCGCTTTCACGGCGAAGAGAGTGTTCCGCGTCGAGCACGGACCGGTGAAATCGGTCATCCGCGTTGTCAGCGAATACGGCAATTCCAAGCTCGTACAGGATTTCGCCATGTATCCGGACCGCGATCAGATCGATGTGCAAGTGATGGTCGATTGGCGCGAATCGTTCAAAATGCTGAAGCTTGTGTTCCCGGTGAACGTGATTTTCAGCAAGCAAACGTATGAAATCCCTTATGGGACGATTGAGCGCGAACATAACGGCGAAGAAGAGCCGGGCTTGACGTGGATCGATTACTCGGGCGTCACGCGCAAAGGAAATATCATGTACGGATTAAGCCTAATGAACGATGCCAAATACAGCTACAGCATGCATAATCAAGATATGGCGATGACGGTGCTGAGAAGTCCGATTTATGCGCATCATGTGCCTTATGAGCCGGATCCGAACGGGGAATACTCGTTCATTGATCAAGGGATTCAACGCTTCTCTTACGCGCTGCTGCCGCATGAAGGCACGTGGGAGCAGGCGGGTACGGTGAAGCGCGCTGCGGAACTGAACTGCAAGCCGGTCGCTGTCATCGAATCGTTCCATGAAGGCCCGCTCGCCCAAACCGATTCGTTCGTTCGGGTGAACAAGGAGAACATCATCGTGAGTGCGATCAAGCAAGCGGAAGATAACGACGATCTTATCGTGCGGGTCTACGAAACGAACAAATCGGCGACAACCGCGACAGTCGAACTGCCAAGATGGAAGCGCGTCATCAAAGCGGACTTCAAGCCATGTGAAATCAAGACGTTTCGTGTGCCGCACAATCCGGAATTGCCGGTCAAGGAAACCAATATGCTGGAATGGGATGTGGAATAAATGGAAGCATCGGTTTGGCGGCAGCTGCAAGAAGCCGGTCGTTACATGCTGAACAATGGATTAGCTTGGGGAAACGCCGGCAACATCAGTGCGCGAACCACTGACGACCATTATTTGATTACGGCAAGCGGAACCGACCTCGGGGAGCTGAGCGAGCATGACTTCGTCGAATGCTCGCTATCGCAGGGCACCCTGGCCGCCGCCTCGGGCAAGAAGCCGTCGAAGGAAGTACCTATGCATCAGGCGATCTACGAGTTGCGTCCGGATGTCGGTGCGGTGCTGCATGCATCACCGTTCTACAGCACGATGCTCGCCTGCTCGGATGAGAAGCTTCCCTCGGAATGGTTTGTCGAAACGATGTACTACCTGGAGCGCATCGAACGTGTTCCGTATTTTCACCCGGGCTCCCGCGAGCTGGGTGAAGCGGTGCGGGACAAAGCTTGCAAAGCGAACGTATTATTTCTTGACAATCACGGGGTGCTTGTTTACGACAAGAATGTGAAGGAAGCGCGTATGGCGATGCATACGCTCGAAATGGCTTGCCGCATGTACGTCACGGCGAAGAGCTCGGGGATCTCCCTGCGCAAGCTGCCGGAGGACGTCGTGCAAAGCTTCTTGAACGAATCGGGCTACAGGCCGAGAAGGAGGTTCGCCGAATGATCGGAATTGTTGCCGACGATATTACGGGAGCTAACGATATCGGCATTATGTACGCCAAGGCGGGGCTATCCACGCACGTCTATCCGATGGAAATGTGGGACAGCCAGAGCGCGAACGAGCCTGATGTGCTTGTGCTGGATACGCACTCCCGACTGGATACGCAAGATGAGGCGTACCGCAAAGTTTATGAGATGACATGCAAGCTGCGGGAAGCGGGATGCACTCGGTTCATTAACAAAACGTGCTCTGTATTTCGTGGCAATATCGGAGCTGAATTTGATGCGATGCTGGATGCCTTAGGGGCATCCTTTGCCGTTGTGGTGCTCGGCTTCCCCAAGAACGGGCGAACGACATTAGGCGGCATCCATTATGTGCATGGCAAAAAATTGGAGGAATCGGAATTCCGTCACGATCCCGTGCATCCGATGCTTCAGTCCGATTTGGTTCATATTCTACAGGCGCAAACGGATCGCTCCGTAGGACTTGTAACCATCGAGAAGGTGGATGCGGGGGAAGAGGAATTGAAAGCCGATTTGGCCGCTATGAAGCAGGCCGGCTTTCACTATGTCATCGTGGATGTGCGGGACCAGCAGTCGTTGAAAACGATTGCGAGAGCGGTACGGCATGAGCCGATTGTATGCGGAAGCTCAGCTTTGGCCGAGGAGCTCGCTCTGCTGGAACAGCCGCATGCAGCTGCCGGCACGGCGGAGCAGGCGCTTCCCGAGCTGGGAAGAACGGCTGTGCTGTGCGCCGCAGGAAGCTTGATGCCGCAGAGCGCCGCGCAGATCGCTTACGCGAAGCAGGCCGGCGTCCATACGCTGGAGCTGGAGTCCATGCAGCTCTTCGTTGAGTCGGAGAAGCGTGCGCACTGCAAGCATTTGGTGCAGGAGGCTTCCAAGCTGCTGGAGGGAGGACGCGATGTGCTCATTCACGCCTCGAACAGCCCGCTGCAAGTGGCGGCAACGAAGACGAGGGGGCGTAAGCTCGGCTTCAGCAACACGGAGGTGTCGAGGCTCGTCTCCGATGCGCTATCCAGCGTCGTGCAGGCGGTTGTCGAAGCGACGGACCAGAGGAGGCTGCTTATTGCCGGCGGGGAAACATCGGCTGCGGTATGCGGGAAGCTGGGTGTCAGCGGCCACCGCATCTGGCAGGAAATCGAGCCGGGGCTGCCTTCCTGCCTGTCGCTTCAGACGCCGCCTCGCTTCCTGGTGCTGAAATCAGGCAGCTTCGGCAGCGAATCCTTTTTCATAGAAGCAATCAACCATTTGAAACAAACTTCAATTTAACGGTAGAGAGGAGCATGGCATATGAGTGAGACGTTCGAGAGGCTGATGGTGAAATATCCGGACTTGGAGCCTTGCCGTGAGTCGATAAAAGCTGCATTCGAGGCGATGAAGCTGTCGTATGACAGAGGAGGCAAGATGCTGTTGGCCGGCAACGGAGGCAGCGCTGCGGACTGCGAGCATGTCGTAGGCGAACTGATGAAGGGCTTCATGTCTCCGCGCAAGCTTCCCAAGGAGAAGAGAGAGCTGTTGATGATCCACGGGGAGGAGCAGGGACGCTACTTGGCGGACCATCTGCAGGGCGCGCTGCCGGCTATTTCGCTCGTGAGCCATACGGCTTATGCAACGGCATTCAATAACGATGTGGCGGCCGACATGGTATTTGCGCAGCAAGTGTACGGGTATGGCCGGCCGGAAGACACGCTCGTCGTATTCAGCACATCCGGCAACTCCTCCAATATCGTCCATGCGGTACAAGTAGCCAAAGCGCTGGGCGTTACGACGATCGGTCTGACCGGAGCAGGCGGAGGCCGGCTGAACGAGCTTTGCGACGTCATCGTCCGCGTTCCTTACAGCTCGACCCCGGACATCCAGGAGCGCCATCTGCCGATTTACCATGTGCTGTGCATGATGCTGGAGGAGGCTTTCTTCGCATGAGCCTCTTACTCGGCGGTATCGATATCGGAGGAACGAAATGTGCGGCCGTACTCGGTACGAGCACGGAGAATTCCGTACAAATTCTGGATAAAATTGCTTTCCCGACGCCGGGAACGCCGGCGGAAGCGCTGGCCAAGCTCGCGGATGCGCTGGAGCAGCTGCTTGAGCGTCATCGGGGATCCCTGCAGGCGATCGGCATCTCCTGCGGCGGCCCCCTGAGCAGTAAAGACGGCCTTGTACTCTCTCCCCCTAATCTCCCGGGATGGGACCGGATTGATGTCTGTACGCCATTCCGCACGCGCTTCGGCGTGCCCGCCGGCCTGCAGAATGATGCGAATGCTTGCGGACTTGCCGAGTGGAAATGGGGAGCCGGCCGCGGATCGCAGAACATGGTGTTCCTGACGTTCGGAACCGGCATGGGTGCCGGACTCATTCTTGGCGGCCGCCTGCATGCGGGAGCGAACGATATGGCCGGCGAAGTCGGACATATCCGGTTGACGGAAGACGGGCCGGCCGGTTACGGGAAGAATGGCTCTTTCGAAGGGTACTGCAGCGGAGGCGGCATCGCCAAATTGGCGCAGCAATTGTTGGATAACGGGGGAAGCGCTGCGGCGGCGTCCAGCCTAGGGGCAGGCGAATTGTCAGCCAAGGCGGTGTTCGAAGCCGCACATGCCGGCGATGCGCTCGCCCTGGAGGCCGTGCGTATCGTCGGCAAGCAGTTGGGCCGCGGGCTGGCGATTCTCGTCGATGTGCTCAACCCCGATACGATTGTGATCGGCAGCATTTATGAACGGCAGGAGTCGCTGCTCGCCCCGCTGGTGCAGGAAGAGCTCGCCCGCGAAGCTTTGCCGCTGCCGCTCAGCGTCTGCCGGATCGTTCCGTCCGGACTTCGGGACCACGTCGGCGATGCGGCCAGTTTGTCGGTCGCGCTTCATGAATATGAATTACAGCGGAAGTAGAGGAGAGGTATCCATGGTGCAAAGTGATAAAGATCTAAGGGGCGTACTTGGCCGTATCGCCGTTTCGGTGACGCCGGACTCCGGCCCCGTTCTGCCGCTGCCTGGCAAAGAGAGTGTAGAGCATTCGGGCACGGATTCATTCGGGGCCTATTTGGAATCGCAGCAAATATACCGGAACGAAGAAGAGACCGCTGTCGTGACGTTGAAGCTTCGCGTCTATGACACCTTCGTTTTGGGCTCCATCCAAGGCCAGTTCAATAACGCGAACGATTTTGGCAAGCAGCTTTGTTTTGCCGGACAGAACGGCATCATCCTACAGGCTGGGGAGATGGCTCAAGCGGACGGCTTAATGGCCAACTACCAGCATAAAGATTGGTGGACGCGGCCTCACTTCAGCCGAGAGTGGTCCGCCTTGCCGGAACGCACGCAATCCGTGCTGTGGCGGCAAGGGGAAGCTTACTACCACTTGCTGCCGGTATGCGGTCCCGTGTTCCGCACGGACGTATGCGGCGGAACGTCCGGGTTGCAGGTTCGCGTCTCTTCCCATCAAGGCGGAAGAACGGCGTGCGAGGCATTCTCGTTCGTGCTCGGAACAGGCAGCGATCCGTACGAGCTCGTAGAGCGCCATGTGCAGATTGCGCTCCAAACGCTCGATTACCCTACGCTGCCTCGCGCGCAGAAGCCGTACCCGGAGATCCTCGATTCCTTGGGCTGGTGCTCTTGGGATGCCTTCTATCATCAAGTCAACGAAGAAGGGTTGCTGCGCAAAGCGGAGGAAATGAAAGCGGCAGGCCTGCCTGTCCGCTGGGTCATGATTGACGACGGTTGGTCGCAAATTACAGACAGGAAGCTGGCCGGCTTCGATGCGGATCCGGACAAGTTCCCGCAAGGGCTGGGGCATACGGTCCGTGAGCTCAAGACGCAGTTCGGCATACGTTGGGTCGGTGTATGGCATACGATTGCCGGTTATTGGGGCGGGATTCATCCCGAGTCTCCGCTGGCCAAACAATACAGCGGCTACTTGTACAGCAACGCCAAAGGCAGCTTGATTCCGTATCCGGACGCCGGCCGGGGATTCGGCTTCTGGCATGCCTGGCATTCCTACCTGGAGCGGCAAGGGGTCGATTTCGTCAAAGTCGACAGCCAGAGCGCTGTTTTGAATTTCACCAAGCACGAGAAGGCGATCGGCGAGGCGGCGGCTGCCGCTCATCAAGCATTGGAAGCTTCGGCATCGCTGCATTTCAACAATACGATCATCAACTGCATGGGGATGGCTGCAGAGAATATGTGGCACCGCCCCAAATCGTCCGTTTCCCGCAATAGCGACGATTTCGTTCCGCAGGATGCATACGGCTTCGCCGAACACGCCTTGCAGAATGCTTACAATTCGTATTATCACGGCGCGTTCTACTATGGCGATTGGGACATGTACTGGACCAAGAACCACGACGATATTCAAAATGCGGTGCTTCGCTCCGTTAGCGGAGGTCCTGTCTATTTCAGCGACGCGCCGGGGAATACGGACGCTTCGAAAATATGGCCGCTCATTTACCGCGACGGCAGCATCATTCGCTGCGAGCAGCCGCCAAGCCCGACGGCGGATTGCTTGTTCCTGGATCCGATGCAGGAGAAGGTGCCGCTCAAGCTGTGGAACAAGGCGCAGGGCTCGGGTGTCGTCGCCGCTTTCCATATCGGCAAATTCACGGATGCCGTGACAGGCACTGTCGGTCCGTCCGACGTTCCGGGGCTGTCTGGCGATTCCTTTGTTCTGTACGAGCATTTCTCAGGCCGTATGCACAAGCTGCGTGCGGGCGAAAGAATGACATTCGAGCTGCAGCCAGGGCAATGTGCGCTGTATGTCATTGTGCCGGCTAGGGGTGCGGTGACGCCGATCGGTTTGACCGAGAAATACATCGCGACCGACGCCGTGCAGCATGTGAAGGATGAGGGGAATACCGTTTCTCTTCAATTGAAGGAAGGCGGTAAGTTCCGTTTCGCCGCAGTCTCCGGCTCCGCAGACGTGAGCGTAAACGGGAAGGCGCTTGCCGTTAAAGCTGTCGGCGGCGGTCTCTTCGAGGTGGAAGTGCCGCAGGATGGCGACAATTGGCAGGTTATTCTGACTGCCAAGCCTTAATGGGGATAACGGGGTGAGCTGGCATGAACAAGACGATGAGATGGGAAGCCCGCATTCCGCAGCTGGGAGCGGCGGACGTCGTCATTATCGGGGGATCTCTGGCAATGGAAGAGGATAGCGAATCCGTCCTGCGGGAAGTGAAGGTGCATTCGAACGTTTTGTCATTTTTGCATAGATGAGGTGGCTTCATGTTAGTAGCGCTGGATATCGGAACGACGAATATCAAAGCCGGGGTTGTCAGTGAAGACGGGAAGCTGCTGGCTGCTGCGAGCAGGCCGAACCGGAAGCATCAACACGAGCAGGGTTATATGTATTATGATCCGCAGGAGCTGTGGGGGACGCTCTGTGAATTAATTCGTGAAGTCTCCGGGACAACAGCCGGTATAGGAGCAGTACGGGCTATCGGCATTACGAGCATGGCGGAGAGCGGCATGCTGGTGGATCGCCGGACGGGAGCCGCCAAGTCGCTGATCATCCCCTGGTTCGAAACATGCTCGATCCCCCAGGAAGCCCGGATCAAACGGGAACTGGACACGTACGAGCTTTTCTGTCAAAGCGGTCTGCACCCTTCCTTCAAGCAAGGGCTCTCGAAGCTGCTGTGGATTCGGGAGACGCAGGAAGATGCGCTGAGGGACTGCGTATGGCTGTCGGTATCGGCGTTTGCAGCATACCAGCTCACAGGCCGCTTCGCCGAAGAAGAGACGCTTGCAGCCCGCACGCTTGCTTACCGCATCGATGAGCGGAAGTGGAACGCTCCGCTGCTGCGGCATTTCGGCCTAGACGCAAGTTTGTTTCCGCCGGCGGTGGAGACCGGAGCTTCCGTCGGAAGCGTGCAGCCTGATATCGCCGGCCATCTCGGACTCGGCGCGGATACGGCCGTATGCCTCGCCGGACATGACCATGTCTGCGCTTCGCTCTCTATCGGGGAGCGGGAGCGCGGGCAGGTCTATAACTCGATGGGCACGGCCGAGACGCTCGTCGGCAGCTTGGCAACACGGCCGCTCGGGCAGGCGGATTATGATTCGGGCCTGGCGTTCGGCCTGCACCCGCTGCCGGGGCAAATGTTCTGGATGGGCGGCCACTCCGCCTCCGGCGGCTCGATCGAGTGGCTGAGGGGCTTGCTGGATGCGGGCGATATGTCGTATGCCGATATCATGAGCCTTCTGGACCGCGTGCCGGCGGGACCGACGGGGATTCTGTTCTACCCGTACTTGTCCGGCTGCGGGGCGCCTTCCGTCGACGCCTCGGCGAGGGCGGCGTGGATCGGACTGTCCGCACGCCATCAGCGCGGAGACATGTTCAAGGCAATTCTGGAAGGCAACGCCTTCCAGATGGAATGGATGCGGCAGGAAGCCGAGCTCATCGGCGGCGAGCCGGTTCGCCGGCTGGTCGTTGTCGGCGGCGGCGCCAAGAACCGCCACTGGCTGCAGATCAAAGCCGATGTATCCGGCATCGAGCTGGAGCAGCCGGTGCTGCCCGAGGCGACGCTGCTTGGGGCTGCGCTAACCGCAGGTGTCGGCTGCGGCGTGTACGCTTCATACAGCGAGGCGATTAGGGCGCTCCCTGCCGGGAACTCGCACGTGTATAAGCCCGACCCTGCGCGGCATGAGGCGTATCGCGCCATGATGGAGGCTGGCTTCTCGCCGCTGCGGCCGCTGCTGCTCGGCTATGACCGGTGGCTGAGCGGGCAGATGCAGCGATGAGAACGCATCGCTGTATGCCGTTTCTGCCACGAGTGCCTGCTATCAGACACCAGTGCGCTTATTTGGGCATTTTGAGGCGATTACGCCTCGAAAATGCCCAATAGCGTTCCTGGTGTCCGTTCCATTTACCGCCGATTAACGAGTACGGTCCGTAAGCCGCAAGCCGGCCGAGGGACCGCGCCGTTCACCCCCCGTTCTTCTTCCTTCGAAACCGCGTGACGATATACATCAACGGCAAATAGCCGAAAATTAAGATCATCCCGATCCGCTCATAGACGTTGTTCAACGCTTGCAGCCGGGAGTAGTCTTTGACAACGAGCTGCGCGATCACGAACAACGCGAGGATGATCCATAATGTAACGGATGGCTTCGCCCGCACGGACAGCTTCAAACTATGGCATGCTGCCCATAGACTTAATGAAATGTTGGCCAGCATCTTAATAAACCAAATGGAGATGACGAGATATTCCACCCGCTGCATGAGCGGGAATTGCATAATGGATATCATGTTCAAGGTCGGCCAGATGATATGAACGATTTGACCTTCACTGTAGTACATGAACGAACTCAAGCCCACTTGCAAATACATGAGCGTTGCCGTGAGAACGGCGCCATGCGCCCATTTTTGCGATTTGGCCGGTGTCTGAATGAACGGATAGACGAGCAGCAGCACCTCGAACCCCAGGAAATAAGGAATCATGGTATGCGTGGACCTGACTATTTGTTCAGCGGAATGATTCCAGACCGGCAGTAAATTTTGCGGATGAAATTCAGGGATCAGCCGTATCGTCAGCGGAGCGATAAAGAGGAATGTGCTGACAGCCCCCCAGAAGCACAGACCGGCAACCGTACGAAAGCCGCCGGATACCGCATAATAAATGAGCAGGAAGATGATGAGCGCAATCGGCATCATTTGCATGGCGGGAAATATCCACACCTGGAGCACTTCCAAATACGTGCGGAACGTCGAGAAAGCGCCAAGGATGAAATGGCAGGCGAGAGCCAGATTCAACACGGTCCCCGCCAGCTTGCCGAACGTAGTCCGGTTTATCTCGACGATCGTCGTATTCGGCGTATGCCGGCTGGATAATATGCGGAACATCAACCAGATGAAAACGTGCATCGTGACTCCGGTAATTAATATTGAAGTCCAGGCATCGTATCCGGCGCTCTTCACAATTTCCCTTTGAAAATACATCATGCCGGCATCGACAATGCTCGTATAGATCACAAAAAAGAGCAAATAAGGAGAAGCGGTGAATTTGTCACGAACTGTGTTCGGCATGCTTGGAATTCCCCCTGTACATATAACCTTGCTGCCACCCTATAGCTCTCCGACACCGCTCTGCACGATCGCTAAGTCGACGTTAACCTTTGTTTTTAGCTGTGAATAGGAAGCCTGAAAATCTTGTTCATTCCAGTTCCTCGTTCTGCTTCTGACGAAGTCGCCAAGCCCGAGCGGATCGACCATCTTGGTTTGACACAGCTGAATGAAGTCCTCACATTGTTGGGCCAAATAAGAAGATAGCTGTTGTTCAAACTGATTCATCTCGCTTTGGGTCTCCAAATGCAGCCAACTGGGGATATCTTTGACGAGCACCTTGAGCTTCAGTTGAAAAACGACGGCAGGCTCCGTATTTGACGTATCGTAACGATAGCGTATGGATGAGGAGATGTTCTTCACGAGCACGTAATCATGAATCGTTGATTTGTCGCCTTTCATCGGCATGAGCAGACTCCCGCTGCGGGTTGATTGGGTGAGCAGCTTCAGCAGGAATGCTTCGCGGATGCTCACTTTGGTTTCAAATTTGTCACCCTTGAACAGGGCTAGCCCGTCAATCTTCACGGTGCCGCTCTCTAATGTGAAGAAGGGAAGGTAGAAGTCCCGCCCCTTACCATAATGGTCGAACAGGATCTGCTGAAAATTCATTTTGGGAAGATTGCCGGATTCAATGTTTTGCTCGACCATGTTCGTCAAATAGAGCGATTCCTGCGATTTATTAGCTATCGCGAGCAGCTTGTGAGCCTCGATCTCCGACACGCCCATCTGGATGCGGGCGGAAATTTTGGCGTCACGGCAGAAGCTGCCGATAACGGGACCGATGCCTTGCTCTGCGTATGTTTTAGAGAAGAGCACCAATCCCATTTGGCCGTACTGTATCGTTTTGTTCGTCTTCGTGTTCAACCGGGGAATCATATCGAAGCTGGAATCAGAGCTCGTCATCAGCAGCTGCGGATTCGCTTTTCCTTTTTCCGTATAGTTGGCTGTATTGACCGAGCAGAGCGAACGGCCGTCTATCAGGTCATAGCCTGCAGTTTGGACAAGCTGGATTTTGTTGATGACTTGCTGGTTGCCGCAAGCGGACACAGTCAAACAAGCGATCAAAGTGATTGCCGCTCTAGAGATCATACAGCGTTCATTTTCCTTTCTGACGGTCATTCCTGTTCCCAATCGCTTTTCTTTTTGATCCGTTTCGGAATATAGCGCAGGATCGTTTCGGGCTTCAAATAAGAGGGCCGCATATTGGTAATTTCGTAGTTGGAACGTATGAAGCTGTCTCTCAGATCCTTAGGCCGCAGCGGATAGATCGGGACGGTATACGGGCTGCCCACCGATTTCAGTCTTGTGATATGAATCAAAATAAAACAAATTCCGAAGAACAAGCCGATGCTGCCCCAGAACGAGGCCAAAATGATGACCGGAAACCGCAAGAAGCGGATGGTGTTGGACATCTTGTAGATCGGAGTTGCGAACGAAGCCAAGGCGGACAGGGACACGATGATGATCAAAATATTGCTGCATAAAGCCGCTTCAACCGCTGCTTGTCCGACAATAATACCGCCGACGATACCGAGCGTCTGGCCGATCTTGGTGGGCAGCCGGGCTCCGGCCTCGCGGAGGAACTCGATCGTGATCTCTAGGAAGAGCACCTCCAGCACGGGCGGGAACGGCACATTTTGCCTGGAGAGAATCAACGGCGGAAGCAAGTCCTGCGGAATAACCTCGTAGTGAAACGTCGTGATCGCGACATACAAGGCTGAGGCGAACACCGAGAAGAGGACGCCGAGAATGCGGATTATCCGGAAAAAAGAGCCGAGCATCCAAGGCAAATAGTAGTCTTCCGGCGAGATGAAGAAATCGTACAGGGTGGATGGTCCTGTGATGAAATAAGGAGACCCGTCGCTGATCACGGCGACCTGGCCGGAGATCAGCGAATAGATCACCCGGTCTCTGCGTTCGGTGGAGACGAACAGCGGAAAAGGGGACCACGAATTGTCCGAAATGATCTGGTCGAGCTGCGATGTATCGAATACAACCTCAAAATCGAGCGTGCGCAGCCTGTCTTCAATGACAGCCACGTTATCTTGATTGGTTACGCCATCGATATATACGATCGCTACCCGGGAATTGGACATGCTGCCGAGACTCAACGTCTTCACAATCAGATTGGGAACGGCGATTTGACTGCGAATGAGGTGCAGGTTAATGTCCAAATCCTCGACGAAGCCGACCTTCGGACCGACTACGCTAAATTCGTTATCCGTGTCGTTGTTTTTGCGCAGCCCTTCTTTGCTTGTTAACGGAACCAAGGCGCAGAGCCCGCTATGCTCCGTCAACCTGACGATGGCGGACCCTTTGAACAGCATGCTCTGAATGTCTTGTATGCAATCCGTAATTTGAATGCCGTCGATCGTGAGGAGACGCTTAAGATCCTCTAAGTCGTGAATCTCCGCCGCGCAGCTCTCCATCGCGCGCAGCAGCTGCTCCTGCAGCAGTTTCTCATCGATCAACGTCTTGTAATAGCAAATGCTCAGCGGAGGCTGTGTGAATGAAACCGTACTGACGGTGAAGTCGCTGGACCGCTTGGCGAGCGCGAGGAGGTGTTCGATATCCTGGGCTTCCGTTTTCAGCATCGCGCATGTCATCCATTCATTCTTTTTGTTGGTATTTTTTTGTAAAGGCCCTTTTTTTATACATCGGCTCCCGGGAAACTTGCACTGGCAGATCTGAAGATACGCTAACTTCTAAGTAAGAAACGATAAGCTCTGCGGGTGCTCTGGAAGTATAGTAGACATGTAAGCATAAATAGTCTGGGGAGGCATAAGACGATGAGCGGATTGACGAATGAAGAGGTAGCATTTTATCGGAAGAACGGGTATTTGCTTCACCATAAGCCTTTATTTTCAGCGGACCAACTGGCGGAATTGACTGGTATTTTCGAGGATCAGCTTGCGCAGAAGGGCAGCAAACTGTCCGATGAGCTGGATACGCCGCATTTCCGCGATGAGAGGCTGCTGAAGTTTCTGCTATCGGATGAAGCCCTTGATTTGGTCGAGCCGCTTCTTGGAGCGAATATCGGGTTATGGTCGAGCCATTTCATCTGTAAGGATCCTTTCGTCGGCCGAGCGACGCCATGGCATGAGGATTCCGCTTATTGGAAGGGCCGTGTAGACCGGCTGGATAAAATTGTGACGATCTGGCTCGCGATTGACCCGAGCACGAAGGAGAACGGCTGCATGCAGGTGCTTCCGGGCACGCATGACAACGGGTTCTCGGAGTATGAGGCCGTGGACGGGACGAAAAATTTGTTCAGCACGCAAATTAAAAATTTGGATAAATCCGGAGCCGTCCATTTCGAGCTGGCGAGAGGCGAATGCTCGCTGCACGACGCACGGATTGCGCACGGGGCGGATGCCAATAAGAGTCCGTACCGCCGGTGCGGCTATACGATGCGTTATTTCGCAACGGATACGAAGGTATTTCCCGAGAAGAACCGCAATTTCAAGGTTTGGCTGGCCAGGGGCAAAGATCTGGCAGGAAATCAGTATGCCAATGTGTAAGTGAGTTAGAAAAAGAAAGGAGGAGGCTACATGCGCAGAAAAGTTCAGCCTCAGCGGTTAATGAACGACAAGTACATGCATCCGTCCGCATCCTTTCATATCTATTCTCAACAGGTAGACCGTCTGTGTGAGCTTCATTGGCATGAATTCTATGAGCTCTGCTTCGTTCTATCCGGACATGGGCGCAACGTCGTGAACGGTGTCTGTTATGAGCTGCATCCGGGCAGCTTGTTCCTGCTGACTCCGGCCGATTTCCACGAAATCGGTCCTCATGGTTCGGAGACGCTGCATCTATATAACCTCGTATTTTCCGACGAGCTGTTCAGCGAAGAGCTGAAAGCCGTGTTTTTTCAAGAAGCGGGAGCCTACTGGAATGCCGATATGACGGGATGTTATCCGGCTGTCGAGTCCGAGTTCCGGCTCATTTGGGAAGAATCGCAAGCCCTGAGCATCGGACACAAGCTGATCGTCAGAGGTGCATTGGAGCGCATTTTGCTGTATACGGCAAGACAGACGAGAACCGGCGGGGATAAAAAAAGAAACCCGCAGCACCCCGACGTGCACCGGGCTTTGCTCCATATTCATCATCATTTCCGGGAAACGATTTCCTTGGAAGAAGCGGCTAAGCATGCAGGGCTTGCGCCTAACTATTTCTCCCAGCTGTTCCGCCAAACGACCGGTATCCCGTTTCAAACGTATTTGCAGGATCTCCGGCTGAAATTCGCGAAGTCGCTGCTGATTTCCTCGGATTATCCGGTTACGGAAATATGCTATGCCTCAGGCTTTCATACGTTGACGCATTTCGAGCGGGTGTTCAAGCAGCGCTTCGGAGAGACGCCGAGAACGGTGCAGAAGGCGAGAAAACAAGGTTGATAGGGAAGGTAGGCTGTGCTATACTCTAGGCAACTTTTGGAAACAGAAGGGATCATGGGATTACAGGGGAGGAAGCATCGCATGTCAGCATGGATTAGTCAAGGAGACATCGTTTTATTTCAAGGGGACAGCATCACGGATGCAAACCGCAACCGCGATAACGGCAGTGATCTGGGCAGAGGCTATGCCTTGATGGCAGCAGGCCAGTTTGCGGCCAAATATCCGGAGAAGCAGGTTCAATTCCTGAACCGGGGAATTTCCGGCAACCGCGTCGTCGATTTGCAAAATCGTTGGGAGCAGGATTGCTTGAATTTGAAACCGAATGTCGTATCCATCTATATCGGAATTAACGACACTTGGAGACGATATGATCGCAATGACCCGACTTCAACGGAGAAGTTTCAAGCAGGCTACCGCGATATTTTGACGCAAACGGCAGAGACAGGCGCCAAGATCGTCATGATCGAGCCATTCGTGCTGCCCGTTCCGGAAGACCGCACAACGTGGAGAGAAGATCTGGATCCGAAAATTACCGTCGTACGTGAGCTGGCCAGAGAGTTCGGCGCTCGTCTTGTCAGCTTGGACGGTCTATTCGCCGCTGCTTCGACTCGAGCTGAAAGCGCATTCTGGGCGCCGGACGGCGTGCATCCGTCTCCTGCCGGACATGCTCTGATCGCCAAAGCTTGGCTGCAGGCTGTCGGGGCCATCGAATAAGGCTGGCTCATTCATTCAGCCACAGGCCATATTGCTGGCGATACTGCACGGGAGTGAGACCGGATTTGGCTTTGAACATCCGGGTGAAATAGTTGGCGTTGTCGACGCCAAGCTCATACGAAATTTGTGAGATAGGCTTCACGCTTGTAGCGAGAAGCCTTTTTGCTTGTTCAATTTTCAAGCTGTGAACGAAGTGCAGCGGTGCTTGTCCCGTCTGCTTGATGAACAGCTTGCGCAGATGCGAATCGCTGAGCTGCACCAGCTCGGCAAGTTCCCTGATTTCGGGCATGCGAGACGGATGGGAGAGCAAATAGTGAATAATCGTATGAATCCGGTTATCCATATGCGAATAAGGAGAGATCGGCTGCTCCGGCATCTCGCGGTTCATGAGCTCATACAGCATACGCAGGAGCGATGATTGCATCAGTAAGGAAACGAATGGGGACGTATCCCCGATATGCGTGACCATATCTTGGATTAAGGGCCCCAAGCTGTGCACGTTTTGATCGAAAACAACCGGCAAATTCAGCACATGCCCCCAGCTCCGGTTGCTGAGCAGCGCAATCTCCGCATCGAAATTAATGCTCGTTAGCGACAGCTCGCTGGATATGGCCCGGTAGCTGATATCCGTATGGGCCGGCAAAATGCAGAGCTGGTTTTCCTTGCACGTATACCGGATTTGATCGACCTCGAGCAGGAAGCTGCCCTTCTGCACGATCCAAAGCACCGAATGATGAAGCGTACGGTGGCTGGCCTGCCATTTGTAATCCAATTCATAGTGTTTGATATGCAGAAACCGGATGCTGAGCGAATCGATGATCAATTGATAGGAGTTCAAAGAACCAGCCACCTCGCTTTATATGGAATCGTTTGTGCTCATTGTAGCATGACCGTAAGTTGGATTGAAAGCGTTCTCGCGTCTAGTCTTGTGTTTGCGGAACGACGCCTCGGATCGCTTCATTGCGATTGAGACGGTCTTCTCCGTGTACCAGGTACGTGCGGATTCTGGACGTATCTCCACCCCATTCGTCCATCAGAAATTTCACTTCAGGCGTCGTATACCGCACCGAGAAGGCGACGCGCGGGATATTGGAGTTGTTTCTCTCCGAACCGTGGAACGTCGCTTCATTGAAGAAGGCGATTTGGCCGGGTGACATCTCCAGATCGACGGCTTTCGATTCATCGATCGCTTCCGCCGGCAAGCCTTCGGAGAACGCGCTTTGATCCGTTCCGGTATCGACATGCTCCACATGATCTCGGTGCGTTCCCGGAATGACGCGCAGACAACCGTTCTCACGAATCGACCAGCCCAGACTTACCCAAGCGGTAGCATTGATGGCGGGGTCCATCGGCCAGTAATTGATATCCTGATGCCAAGGGATGAACTTATCGTTATTCGGCTCTTTGTACCAGAAATGCATGGCCCACAGGACCAAATCCTCGCCGAGAATTTGTTTCATGGCTGCGACAATGCTCGGGTGCGTGGCAAGTTCGTAAGCCCAGCGATGGCGTTGATGCCATGCGGATAAATTCACTTTGG
Organism: Paenibacillus sp. MAHUQ-63; assembly: GCF_028765165.1. Classification (GTDB taxonomy): domain Bacteria; phylum Bacillota; class Bacilli; order Paenibacillales; family NBRC-103111; genus Paenibacillus_E. Next base: position 434,897 of record NZ_JARADB010000002.1, read on the forward strand.
TCGGCCCCGGTTCGAATTTGGACTGCTGAATGACCTCGAAGAAACGGTTATAGTACATATCGGCTTCCTGAAGAGATAGCCCTTGAATCGGGCCGCTGTAGCCCTCCTCGCGGAATTGTTCGATGGAAAAGGCGCTTCCTTTGGTAATCATACATATAACCTCCCGTAGGATATGATTTGGATTCGTTGAATTACCTTCATTGTAAAACGCAGCCAGCGGAATGATAAGTGATGAAAACGATCAAGAGTAGCACAAAACGATCATTGGAAGACGGGGGATGAACGGGAGCTGCACGTATGTAGAAAAAGGGAGGACTTTGTAAAGAATTGGCGAATAGTATACGTTGCAAACATAAGGATGTTGTTAACGTTAAGGGGTCGGCAGATGAAAAAGACACTAGATATTGAGTTACTCCTGCACATGCTGGATGATATAGAGGATTCGATTTATGTGATGAGCGTGGATGGTTCCGATTTACGATACTTTTATGTCAATCGTGCGGCGTCCAGATTTAGCGGCGTTACGATGGAAGAAGCCGGGCGGACATTTTTTGAAGCGAACACCAGCCAAATGGCGAACTATTTATATAAAAAATATAAGCGAGCTGTCGATGAACGGCGAAGAATTCGATACGAGGATGGCGTCGTATTGCCTAACGGCCTGCTTAGCGGGGAAAGCATTCTGACGCCGATCTTTGGCGAGGACGGCCAAGTCCGGTTCATTTTCTCGGTGACCAGGGATATTACGGAACGTAAGAAGCACGAAAATTTGTTGTATGAATACGCCTATCACGACGAGCTGAGCAAACTGGTTAACCGCCGGTATTTGATGGAGCATGTATCGGGAGCTTCTGCCCTGTATTTGTTGGATTTGGACTATTTCAAAAATATTAACGATATGTTCGGTCACGATGTAGGCGATACCGTGCTGATCCAAGTCGCGGACCGGCTTACGGAACAATTCGGAGAGCCCTACACGCTTGTACGGCTGGGCGGAGACGAATTCATCGTGGTGGAGCAGCGCAATTCTGGCACCGTGGAAGATACGGCCGAACGAATCATTCGGCTGTTTCACGAGCCGTTTAGCGTGAATGACCGGTCTTTGAAGCTTAGCGCCAGCATCGGCGTGTCCCGGCGCACCGAGAATGAAACACTGCAGACGCTGTTGAAGCAAGCGGATATCGCCTTATATAAGGCGAAGAGCGCGGGCAGGAGAAGGTTCCACATTTACGAAGCCGCTTACAAATACGATCATGTCGAAAATTTCATCCATGAGTTGGCGCTCTCTCAAGCTATCGAGAAAGAGGAGCTGCATCTGCAATATCAGCTCATCTGCCATCCGGGGCGCCGGGAGGTTATCGGTGCGGAAGCGCTGCTGAGGTGGAACTGCGGGAAGCAGGGGTTCATTCAGCCGAATCGGTTTATTCCGGTAGCGGAGGATACGGGCTTAATCGTGGAGATCGGCTACTGGGTCATCCGGCAAGCTTGCAAGGATTGGCACCGGCTAATGAAGGCGTACGGTCCGGCGTTCAAAGTGTCGGTCAATATATCCAGGGTGCAATTGAATGAACCGGATTTTGGAAGCCGGGTGATGCGCATTACAGCCGAGGAGGGCGTGACTCCCCAGTCGGTGGAGCTGGAAATTACGGAGAGCGCCACCGTTCACTCCATGCAGGACGTGAAAATGACGCTGCGCGAGCTGCGGGCGCACGGCTTTACGATTGCGCTGGACGATTTCGGCACCGGCTATTCGTCGCTAAGCATGCTAACCTTGCTGCCGATCGATAAATTGAAAATCGACCGATCCTTCATCGCCGACGGCAATGTGCCGTTGATTACGGCGATCCTGGCGATGGCACAAGCGCTCAACCTGCTCGTCATTGCGGAGGGCATTGAGACGGAGGAGCAGTGTGCGATGCTGCAGGAATTGAACTGCTGGGGGCTGCAGGGCTATTACTTCAATAAGCCGGTTGATTGGGGAGACCTGCCTGCGCCGGGGGATTTGTTCGGGAAGGTGCAGGTGGGTAATTGAAGGAAGGTGCCGAGGGGGGGCTGTGTGTGGGATGAGTCGGCCCCTACGCACCTGCGCCGCGTGTCCAAAGGAGAGGCCGTCTGTTGGTGACGACAACAAGCATTCCGGTGAGTCACGCAGCAATCCTGGCTTATCTGGCAACGTGATGCGCCAAGGGATGATGTCATGTCCTCCTGACGGCGAATAACAGGAAATACTCCCGCCAGGTACATACCGATCGCGTTATGTTGGATGCATAACAGGAAAAACTCCCGCTAATCACTCAGCAATCGCGTTATTTGAGCTGCATAACTGGAAATAGTCCCGTTATTTCACACGAAAAGCTCGCTATGCGAGGGAATGACGGCAAATTAACGGGAGAATTTCCAGTAATGCCGTCTCCATCGCTCAAAAATGCTGGGAATAACAGGAGATATTCCTGTTATTCGGAGACGGCAGCTCCCTCGCCCCGGCTTTCTCGAACATTCCTTCATGCGCCCTCCTAACCTAGCTGCTGCAAGTTACTCTCGGCGAACAACAGGAAAACTCCCGCCAGGCACATAGCGATCGCGTTATGTTGGATGCATAACAGGAAAAACTCCCGCTAATCGCTTCCCGATCGCGTTATATTGGCTGCATAACAGGAAATAGTCCCGTTATTTCGCACGAAAAGCTCGCAAGGCGAGGGAATGACGGCAAATTAACGGGAGAATTTCCAGTAATGCCGTCTCCATCGCTCAAAAATGCTGGGAATAACAGGAGAAATTCCTGTTATTCAGAGACGGCAGCCCCCTCGCCCTCGGCTTTCACGAACGTTCCTTCATGCGTCCTCCTACCTAGCTGCTGCAAATCATTCCTCTCGGCGAACAACAGGAAAAACTTCCGCCAGGCACATATCGATCGCGTTATGTTGGATGCATAACAATCACATACCGATCGTGTTATATGGGATGCACAACAGGAAAAACTCCCGCTAATCACTCAGCAATCGCGTTATATTAGATGCATAACAGGGCATACTCCCGTTATTTCGCACGAAAAGCCCGCTAAGCGAGGAATGCCGGCAAATTGAATAAATCATCTGCCAGTGGATGAGCTTAGCGGCTTTTGGATTCGGGTGAAGATCCTATGTCGCCCGCTGCACCTCGAGTCCGCGCTCGGTGTATCTGGCGACAACCTCGTCGTCCGTCTGCGCATCGGTGATCAAAAGGTCGATCTCCTTCAACGAGGCGAAGGAGACAAGCGCGGTCTGATCGAATTTGGTGTGGTCGGTCAACAAAATCGTTTTCTTGGAGGCGCGGATCATTCGTTTCTTCAGCTCGGCCTCGTCCCGGTGAAACACGGAAATGCCGCGCTCCGCGTCGATCCCTGTGCAGCCCAGGAAAGCGATGTCCACATTCAACTCATCCACCATCTGGATAGCGCTTGGCCCAATGATGGTATAGGTGCCTTTGCGGCGGTATCCGCCTAACAGGCATAGCTCGATCTGCTGGCAATCCGCCAGTACCGAGGCGATCTTCGTGTCGTTCGTAATGACCGTCAAGGTCCTGTGGACGATCAGCTTGGCAAGCTCCAGCGTTGTTGAACCGCCGTCAAGCAGAAGGATTTGGCCGTCTTCAATCCACCGGCAGGCGCTTGCCGCGATCTGCTCTTTCTCCGCTTGCTGGCGGACCCGCCGCTTGTGAATGGGCAGCAGCGAGCTCGAGCTTTCGACCAGGACCGCGCCGCCATGCACTCTTTTCAGGATGCCGGAGGCTTCCAGCTTCTCCAGATCCTCGCGAATCGTTTTCTCCGTGACTTGATACGCTTTGCTAAGCTCGGAAACCTTAATGGAACCGGTTTGGTTCAGCAATTCGATCATTTTGGAATGTCTTACTTCGGGTAACATTCGGTCACCGGCCTTTCTATATGGTTCACCGTATGATGGGCTATGTGCATGAATGTTTGTTATGGTTTGGTTGGTTCGATCAGTGAGATGAGTATATCAAAAAAAACAACAACAATATACCCAAGCCCATATAAAGAAAGTCCATAGGCAGCCCCGGCCGAATCCGTTATGTTGGTGAGATGTGAGAAAACACATCGAAGAAGGAAACGGGGAAAAGTAATGATACAACCATTGAAAAAGCTAACATCTATCAAGCTGCCCTTCTGGGTTATGTTCTTGAATACGTTCAGCATGGCGGTGGGGTTCTACATGATGATTCCGCTGCTTGCCTCGTATTTGCTGCACGATCTGCTGCTTAGCGTCACTGTTGTCGGCGTCATTTCGGCGATTCGCAGCTTAAGCCAGCAGGGGCTTTCAGCCCTCTGCGGCACGCTAGCCGACCGGCTTGGCTACAAGCGAACGATTCTGATCGGCTTATTCATCCGTACGTTCGGGTTCGGTATGTTCGGCTTCGTCGATCAGGTGCCGGGTCTCATCCTCGCCTGTTTCTTCTCAGGCCTTGGCGCGGCGCTGTTTCAACCGGCCAGCTATGCGTACTACGCGGCACTCTCCACACCGCAGAACCGGATAACGGTCTATGCGATCCGCGAGATGCTCAGTAACATGGGATTTGTTGTAGGTCCGGTCGCAGGGGCTCTTCTGATGGGATTCCATTTCAAATATGTCAGTCTGACGGCGACGCTGATCTTCGTGTTCTCGTTCTTCTTGAGCTTGATTTTGCTGCCGCAGATTCGCAACGAACATATGAAGGATCAGGATGCGCGCATGTGGCCGCAGATGAGAAGCGTGCTGCTTAACGGGGATTTCCGCCGCTTCATGGTATACACGATGATCTCCTGGTCGCTCGTCGCACAGCTCTATATCGCGGTACCGCTAAGCGTGAATCGCATCGATCCCGGCGCCAACATCGGGCTGATCTACTCCTGCGGCGCTATCGTGATGGTGCTGCTGCAGGTGCCCCTTGCCAAGCTGGGGCAAGCCAAAATGCAGCCCTTCGGCGTATTGTCGCTGGCTACTCTGCTGCTGGCGTCGGGCCTATTCGCGATCGGAATGACAGGCTCCATGATCGGGATCTATGCGGGAGTGATTGCGTTCATGATCGGGCAAGTGTTCCTGCAGCCGATGATGAATGCGATGGTGTCCGAATATGCCGGCAGCGGGAGCATCGCCAGTTATTTTGGCTTCAACAGTCTGGCGTTATCGATCGGAGCCATGCTCGGCAATGTCGGCGGCGGCTATTTGTACGATATGGGCGCGGCGTCCGGACGGGGAGCGCTGCCTTGGGTCAGCTTTTTGCTGCTCGGTCTCATGAATATCCTGTTTATGCTTAGAGAGCAGGGACGGCGGTCACACGCCAAAGCGATGCAAATGTAGCCAAATCGGGGACTTCTTTCGGAACATGTATCCGGTGGGAAGTTCTCTTTCATTTTGAACAAATAGTCCATGCACTTGCTCATCCTATGCATTCTACCTAAGGATAAAGCATGCTATTCTGAGTTTTATAAGACAACAAGGGAGGATATTTTCCGCTATGAGCATGAACAAGTCGAACATCGGTGTCATCGGTGCAGGATCCATTTCCGATCTGCATCTGCAGTCCTATGCCAATCAGGCTAACGCCAAATTGTATGCAATCTGTGATCTTAATCGTACGAGAGCGGAAGAGAAGGCTGCCAAGTATGGAATCGAACACATCTATACGAGTTATGAAGAGCTGCTCGCGAACCCGGAGATTGATGCGGTCAGCATTTGTACATGGAATAATACGCACGCTGAGATCAGTATTGCGGCCTTGCGTGCTGGCAAACATGTGCTGGTCGAGAAGCCGCTATGCAAAACAGTGGAGGAAGCGCAGCGCATCCAGGATGCCGTCCGTGAAACTGGCAAAACGCTGCAGGTCGGCTTCGTCCGCCGCTATGACGCCAATGCTCAGCTCGTGAAGCAATTCATCGATAAAGATAATTTGGGAGAAATCTACTATGCCAAAGCGTCCTGTCTTCGCCGGCTGGGCAACCCTGGCGGCTGGTTCGCAGACACGGAGCGTTCCGGCGGCGGACCTTTGATCGATATCGGGGTTCACGTCATTGATTTATGCTGGTACATGATGGGCCGTCCAAAGCCAGTTTCGGTTAGCGGCAATACATATAATAAGCTCGGCAATCGCGCGAATGTGCGCAATTTGTCCTTCTACAAAGCAGCCGACTACGACGTTGCTCATAATACGGTGGAAGATATGGCGAATGCTTTGATTCGTTTCGAGAACGGGGCTTCGCTGCTTGTCGACGTCAGCTTCACGCTCCATGCCAAGAAGGATGAGATCGCGGTCAAGCTTTACGGGGACAAAGGCGGCGTGGAGATTGAGCCGGAGCTTGTTTTCGTCACGGAAATGCATGACACGATCCTGAACGTTTCACCGCAAACGGATGCCAAAACGATCAATGTTCCGCAAGCTTTCCAAAATGAAATCAACCATTTCATCGATTGCATCCAGAACGGTAAAGAGCCGATATCTCCGGTAGAGGACGGCCTGAACATGATGAAGATGCTGTGCGGCATCTATGAGTCGGCGGCCAAAGGTCAGGAAATCCAACTGTAGTCCAGTAGAAGAAGCATGGAGGAGCTCTTATGAAACTTGGAGTTAGCACATATAGTTTGTTTCAAGCGCTGAAGTCCGGAGAGATGGACATCATGGGCGTTATCGATTGGATCGCAGATCAAGGCGGCGAGCACGTGGAGATCGTGCCGCTGGGCTATGACCTGCCGGGCAATTTCGAGCTCGCAGACCGCATCCGCCAGAAGGCGGAGTCCCGCGGAATCGAAGTGTCCAACTATGCGATCGGCGCGAATTTCTTGACGGATACGGAGGAAGCCTACCGCAAGGAAATCGAGCGGGTCAAAGGCGAGGTTGAGCTGGCGGCCAGACTCGGCGTGAAGAAAATGCGCCATGACGTCGCGTCGAGCCCGGACCGTTCCATCGCCAATTTCAACCGGGAGCTGGAACGGATGGCGGAAGCGTGCCGGCAAATTGCCGACTATGCGTCGGCATACGGGATTACGACCAGCGTTGAGAATCATGGTTACTTCGTTCAGCACAGCGACAGGGTGCAGGCGCTTATCCAAGCGGTAGACCGTCCGAACTTCCGGACAACCCTCGATGTGGGCAATTTCATGTGCGCCGATGAGAACTCGGTCGCCGCTGTGAAGAACAATATCAGCTTCGCGTCTATGGTCCATGTGAAAGACTTCTACTTGCGCCCGGCGCATCTGAATCCTGGTCAAGGCTGGTTTCCGACGCTGCAGGGCAACTATTTGCGCGGCGCGATCGTCGGACATGGGGACATTGATATGAGAGCTGTGCTTAAGGTTATCAAGGAGTCCGGTTACGACGGTTACATTTCCTTAGAATTCGAAGGAATGGAAGAGTGTAAGACAGGAACGTCGATCGGCTTGCAAAATTTCAGAAGACTATGGGAAGATATGGAATAGATTCATATATAACGATGTGAAAGGTGATGACGAAGCGGGATGAATCCAATTGGAATCATGGTCGACAGTCTCCGTCTCGGGGTACGGGACGGTTTGAAGAAGGCGAAGGAGCTTGGCGCTGACGGCGTTCAAATTTACGCGGTCTCCGGTGAAATGGATCCGGCGAATCTGTCCCCTGCCGCTCGCAAAGAGCTTAAAGCGTATATTGAGTCGCTTGGACTTGAAATTTCTGCGCTTTGCGGCGATTTGGGCGGTCATGGCTTCCAAGATGCGACGGTCAACGCGGCCAAAATCGAGAAGTCAAAGCGCATTCTGGACCTAGCCGTTGAGCTGGGCACGAAGGTCGTGACGACTCATATCGGTGTCGTTCCCGAAAGGCAAGACGATCCGATCTATGAGACGATGCACCGGGCTTGCGAAGAGCTGGGCGTGTATGCCAAGAGCTTGGATGCTTACTTCGCTATCGAAACGGGACCGGAAACTGCGGCCCATTTGAAAAGCTTCTTGGACAGCTTGTCGACGAACGGCGTTTCCGTGAACTTCGATCCGGCCAACATGGTGATGGTAACGGGCGACGACCCTGTGCAAGGCGTCATTACGCTGAAAGACTATATCGTCCATACCCATGTGAAGGACGGCGTTCGCCTGCGTCAAGCGGATCCGCGCGAAATCTATGGCTCATTAGGCTATAAGCCGATGAGTCACGAAGCCATTGCCGAGGCGGCGACATCGGGAGCGTACTACCGCGAGCTGGCGCTTGGCGAAGGAAATGTAGATTTTACGCGTTATTTCCAGGCGCTGCGGGATATCGGCTACAAAGGTTATCTAACGATCGAGCGTGAGGTCGGGGAGCAGCCGGAACAGGATATCGCCAAAGCGATTGCATTTATCCGTAACTATCAATAATAAGGGAGGCCCGGGGATACGCATGTGTCCTTGGGCTTTTTTCGTTATGCCGGTGAGGCGGCCGCCAGTCAAAAATCCGGCAAATCGTCTTCGCCTTGAGCGAGCTGCCACCCTGTCACCCGTGAATCACCCCTTACCGCAAATCTGTATGATTTTTCGAATAGACTTAGCAGAAGGAAGGCGGAAATGCTGAAATATAAGCTATTTTTCGAATAGAAAGTTCGTTTTTTTCCTCAAAATGAGAATTGTATATGAATTTTCATATAGATTGGAGCGGGTGCTCGGAGAGTGTCATATTAATCCCACAAATTGGATCTCATTACTTATCGATCTTACGGTCTGAAATGTTATGTAAACTCCGAAGTGTATACGGTGTCAAGTCAAAACAACATACTGCATCATATAGGGGTCGTACATATTGCACAAGCTAAAGGCAATTCAAAGTAAACTAGAGAAAATGATGTGGTTTGCACCGGTGATCATCATTGGTATCGGCGTTATTCCCAACGTTGCGGGCAGTATTTGGTGGGATGTGATCGGAGGGCTTCTGTTCCTGTCCGTCCTGATTATTTGCGGCATAGGGTGGCATCGAGATGATTAAAAAATAATTAATCTATTTATAATAAAAATTTAATGTTTCTGCTCTATCATAGATCTAAGGGAGTGATAGAGATGCAATCTTCTTACTTCGATCAATGGTTGGATGAATACAATGACTATATGCGCCTCTATGAGCTGTTTGGCGATCGGGAGTATCTCGATGAAGCCGCGGAAATTCTTCATAGTTTGCAAGTTATTGTGGCTAGAGCGGAACAACACAAAATTATCGTATCCCAAATCATGAGCAACCAGATGCATGCGTTTGGCAAAGTCTCATAGTTTCATAGCATATAAACAGAAAGACTCTCACGCACCTCGCGGAGAGTCTGTTTCTCATATTTATTCGGCGTCGGCCTCGGACTGGCCGGCATCGGATGCGGCTTCCTCCTGCTTCTGACTGCCGAGGACGGTGACCAGTACGGTGTCTGGATCCGAGAGGATCTCTACCTGCTTCGGAACGTTCAGATCAGCGACGGTAAGATGCTCGCCGATACCGAGCGCGCTTATATCCAAAGCGATATAGTCCGGCAGCTTGCTGGGCATGCAGCGGATCATCACTTCGTGCGATTCGACTTGGAGAATGCCGCCTTCCTTGACTCCCCGGGCTTCCCCGGTCAAATGAACGGCAACGACAGTGTCCAGTTTTTCTTTCATATCGATCTGCAGAAAGTCTACATGCAGCAGTTGTCCGGTTAATGTATCCTTCTGTACGTGATGGATGATTACGGATTCCTTAGCTTTGGACGGCAAGGCCACCTTCAGAATGGCATGCGGGTTACGCTTCAATGAAGCGCGAATCTCTTTCTCCGGGACGGTGACATGTTCCGATTCCATACGAGCGCTGTAAACGACAGCCGGAATGTGTCCCTGCGCCCGCAGTTGCTTGACAGGCCCTGTTCGTTCAAATAGTTCAATCGTTGTACTCATGCATTGCACCTCCGTAGCGTGATCAGAGCATTAATTAGCCCTGCTAGTTTGTACCCGCTAAATAAGAGAGTGAAACAGGAAAAGATAGGAAGTGTTTCATTCGGTTTGGGCTTCTTTATATTGGCGATCGCGAGTAAAATAGAGGACAAGGAGGGTGATTAGGATGCGTACACGCCAAAGCTTCATTGATTCCGACCAACAAATTTCGTTGGAGTTCCGAGAGGATCATTTGACCGTACTGCGATTGCACGGTGAAACAACGATCTACCCTTTCAAAAATATCACGCTCGCTGCCGAGCTCATATCGGAATATCCGGGGAACCACGTGGAACTTACAGTTGTTGATTTCAATACGGGTGCAACCGATTTCAAATTTTCTTCCAGCCGGCAAGATTTCGAGTGCTTTGTTCAAAAGCTGATCGAGGTTCACCATGCATTCGTTTCGAACCCTTAGCGGCTGCTCAGCTAGAATCAATTATGAAGGATAGGCGAGTTTCTCGTCTATCCTTTTTCGATTTGATTTTTGTTATACTGCGTGCGGAAAACCTCAGGAGTCAGGCCGACGGATTTCCTGAATGTGGAGATGAAATGCGAGGCGCTCTGAAACCCGGTCGTTTCGGCAATTTGCTTGACCGTTCGCTCCGTACCGGTAATGAGCAGCTCTTTGGACTTCTGAAGCCTCAGCTGCAGCAGGTATTGATAGGGTGAGAGGCCGAACGCTTTGCGAAACAGCGTGTTGACATGCTGCGGACTCACCTCCAAGACGTCCGACATCCACGTGAGGCCGACGTCGGGGGAGGCAAAGTGCTGCTCCAATTGGAAGAGCAGCGGCAGCAGACGCTCATGGCTTTGGGAGAAGGAGGCGCTTTTGTTGACGTTTCCGTGCTTTTTGAGCGTAGTCAGGAATTGGTAGACTTCAAGCGAGCCGTTCATGCCGGTGAAATCGTAGCTGTACCGGTATTTGTCATAATAGTAGTCATGAATCGTTGCAAGGGGCGTGTCGGCGCCCCAGGAGATTGGCACGGACAGCGGAATCTCCAGCGCGTAGACAATCGAAGCGGCAAGTGCGCCGTCGAACGTCAAGTACCAGGTGGACCATTTTGCCGCGGGAACCTTGTATTCATGCGGCACGCCTGCGGGCAGCAGCATGCCTTGATTTTCCCCCAGTTTGATGGAGCCGCTGTCCAGGATGATTTCCCCGCTGCCGTGGATCGTTTGGAGCCAGTGAAAACACGGGTAGCCTTCCTCCCGCTTATAGTAGAGCTGCTGGTTCTCGAATCCGACCGTATCAAGGATCAGCGGCAGCTTGCGGTCCGTCTCGGTGACGACGAAAAATTTGCGGTAATCGAGGGTCTCTATGGTCATGTCATCTCTTTCATTTTTTGATATGCCAGGCGTATTATCTTATATTTTAAAAGAAATTATTGTCCTGTACAATAAATGCATGTTGATAAAAATTATACTCAGCGAAATGAGGTCAGCTGCCCATGGCTAAGAAATTCGTCTATACTCCGCCTGTCAATGGATACCCGGAGTGGAATAATAATCCCCAAATCTATCAATTGAACCGGCTGGAAGCGCATGCAACCTTGATGCCTTACCGCACGGAGGCTGAAGCGCTTGCCGGCGTACGCGAAGCATCCGATTCCTTCCAATCGCTTAATGGAACTTGGAAGTTTCATTTTGCGGATAATGCCGAGGGGCGGCCGCAAGCGTTTTATAAGAACGATTACGATTGCAGCGGATGGTCCGATATTGCCGTGCCTTCGCATTGGCAGCTGCAGGGGTTTGATTTTCCGCAGTATACGAACATTATTTACCCATGGGTAGGACATGAGGATGTGAAGCCGCCATTCGCGCCTGTGACATACAATCCTGTCGGATCGTATGTCCGCAGCTTCACTGTCCCGGCTTCCTGGGCAGACCAGCCTGTCTACATTTCCTTTCAAGGGGTGGAGTCTGCCTTCTACGTATGGGTGAACGGCGACCTGGTCGGCTTCAGCCAAGACTCCTTCACACCGGCGGAATTCGATATTACTCCGTATTTGGTTGCAGGCGAGAACAGACTCGCGGTTGAAGTATACCGGTGGAGCGATGCAAGCTGGCTGGAGGATCAGGATTTCTGGCGGTTGAGCGGTATTTTCCGCGATGTTTACCTGTACAGTACGCCGATAACGCATATCGCGGATTTCAAAGTAACGACAGAGCTGGATGAAGCGTTCCTGAACGCGGAGCTGCGGATTGAAGCCAAGGTAACGAATTATGACGGCCTAGGCACTGGGAACAGGCGGGTAGAAGCTGTCTTATACGACCGGGCAAATCAAGCGGCATGGGCTGTGCCCGTATCGGCTGAGATCCAAGTCGGCGGCTCGGCCGAACAGCGGGTAGAGCTCTCCGTTCCTGTTGAGCGGCCTGCCCTGTGGAGCGCGGAGAAACCTAATCTGTATACGCTTGTGCTCAGCTTAAAGGACGATAGCGGCAATCTGCTGGAGACGGAAAGCTGCAAGATCGGCTTCCGCCGATTCGAAATACATGACGGCTTGATGAAAATCAACGGCCAGCGAATCGTTTTCAAAGGCGTAAACCGTCACGAATTCGATACCGATCGTGGGCGCTCTGTCGATGAGGCGAGCATGGTGTCCGATATTTTGCTGATGAAACAATATAATATTAACGCGGTTCGTACTTCGCATTATCCGAACCATGTACGCTGGTATGAGCTATGCGACGAGTACGGCTTATACGTGATTGACGAAACGAATTTGGAGACGCATGGTTCATGGAGCTACGCGCAGGAAGAAGAAGGCGACACGGTGCCGGGAAGCAAGCCCGAATGGACGGGCGCTGTGCTCGACCGGGCGAATTCAATGATGCAGCGGGATAAGAATCATCCGTCGATCGTCATCTGGTCCTTGGGGAACGAATCGTGGGGCGGCGACAATTTTATTCAAATGCACGATTTCCTGCGCGAGGCCGATCCGACCCGGGTCGTTCACTACGAAGGTGTATTCCACTGCCGCGCCTCGGAAGCCGCTTCCGATGTGGAGAGCCAGATGTACACCAAGATCGAGCAGGTTGAGGCTTATGCCAGGAACAAGCCGAAGAAACCGTTCATCCTGTGTGAGTACAGTCATGCCATGGGGAATTCATGCGGCAATCTGTTCAAGTATTGGGAGCTGTTCGACCAATATCCGGTGCTGCAGGGCGGCTTCATCTGGGATTGGATCGATCAATCCATTCGGACCACGACACCTGAAGGCGTACCTTATCAGGCATATGGCGGCGATTTCGGCGATGCGCCGAACGACGGTAATTTCTGCGGCAACGGTCTGATTTTCGCTGACAGATCCGTTTCTCCGAAGCTTCATGAAGTGAAGAAATGCTATCAGAACGTGAAGTTTGCTCCGGTTGATTTGGCCAAAGGGCAGATTGCGGTGACGAATCAATTCCTGTTCACGGACTTGAGCGAGTTTGATTGGGTTTGGACCGTTGCACGTAACGGCATCGCTGCAGGTAAGGCGAAGCGCGCTCAGTTCGCCGTGAAGCCAGGGGAGACCGTCACCATTGAACTGGCTGTGGATGAACTGCAGCTGCAAGCGGATTTCCCCAGAGACGAGTTCATCATGACGGTTTCGCTCCAGCTGCGGGAGGCTGCAGCCTGGGCGGAGCAAGGCCATGAAATCGCATGGGAGCAATTCCTGCTGCCGGTTAGCCCGGCATGGGCAGGAACCGTCGATTCCATCGCGCAAGCGGAATCGGCCGCAACCGTTTCCGAGCTGGAAGCCGTGCAAATCGCATCGTCGGCAGATGCGGTTATGCTGCAAGGCAGCTCCTTCTCGTTGAAATTCAGCAAGGCAACGGGAGATATAACGTCTTATGAGTACGAAGGCAGCGAGCGGTTCGTAACGGGTCCGGCACCCAATTTCTGGCGCGCGTATACGGATAACGACCGCGGCAACCAGCACCATATTCGGTGTGCGCCATGGCGGGAAGCCGGCAGCGGCAGGAAGCTGCAGCAGCTGTGGGCGAAGCCGGCTGCGGACGGCAGAGCGGAGGTTCGGGTCGCGTACGAGCTGGCCACCGTCCCTGTCTCCTCCGCGACATTGGCGTACACCGTGTCTCCGGACGGCGAAGTGGAGGTGCGGATGGAGCTCGTGCCAGGTGCGCAATTGCCGGAAATTCCGGAGATCGGCGTCATGTTCGAGTTGGACCGTTCCTTCCAGCAGCTGAGCTGGTACGGCCGCGGACCGCATGAAAACTATTGGGACCGGGCAACCGGCGCCAAGTTGGCGCTGCACAGCGGCACGGTCGAGGAGCAATTCGTTCCTTACTTGCGGCCGCAGGAATGCGGCAACAAGACGGATGTGCGCTGGGCGACGCTCACGAATGCGGATGGCCGCGGCATTCGCATCACGGGGCTGCCAACGGTCGAGCTGAATGCACTGCCGTATTCACCGGCGGAATTGGAAGCGCACGACCATACGTATAAGCTGCCTGTCAGCGACAAAGTCGTGCTGAGGGTCAATTACAAGCAGATGGGCGTCGGCGGCGACGACAGCTGGGGAGCTAGAACGCATCCGGAGTTTACGCTGTATGCGAACCGGACTTATGCCTATACGTTTGCGTTTAGAGGCATATAAGAAAGAGAGGATGTCCCGTTAGGGGCATCCTCTTTGCTTTGGTGGGGCAGCCGCGGTTGCGCGAGCCGGTCACGAAATTCTAACGGTCACCAGTGCCGTTATTTGGGCAAGTACAAGCCTGTTCCGAATCCTAATGGACACAGGGGATCCTATTTGGCGATTACGGAGGCGCAATCGCGTGGAAAAGATAGAATAACGGCACGTGTGACCGTTAGCAATCACAAGCAGCCCCCCCATCCGCCGAATAAGGGCTGCTGTGTCCGTTAGCCGCCCGCGGCGGCGTTGCGCTGCGCATAAGCCGAATAGCCGCTCACGCCGCCTCAATGCGAGACCGCGCCGTGCTCTTGCGTCGGATCGAGCTTCTCCTTACTCATCGCAATGGCGCATGCGAAGGCGATAACCGCGGGTACAACGGTCCAAGCGAAGGTAAGCACGATCGAGGACGATAACGCGCTTGAGATCTTCTCCAGAATCGGCCCGGGAATATCGTAACGCTTCGCAGGATCGAGAAGCGTATGCGGATCGCTGGCGGCGATCCCGGCCGGCATCTCGCCTTGACCGGCGAAAGCATCCGTCAGCTTTCTCGTGAAAGCATGGCTCTGGATGATTCCGAACACGGTAATCCCCAGCGTCATGCCTAATGAGCGCAGGAAGTTCAGCGTTGAGGAAGCCGAGCCGCGCTGTCTGGCATCGAAGAGATGGATGGCGGCATTGCTCAGCACGGAGAACGAAGCGCCGATGCCGAGGCCCACCACGATCATATAAATCGTAACCAGCCAGCGCGGTGTTTCCGGCGATAACGTCGTCAGCAGCGCGACGCCGCCGACCAGAATGAGCGTGGTCGGGATCATGATGGCGCGGTAGCTGACCTTGGTCATCAGGAACCCTCCGCCTGTCGCCGTCACAACGGAGCCGAGCATCATCGGCAGCAGAACGAGTCCGGAATTGGTTGCGGAGCCGCCTAACACGCCTTGAATGTAGATCGGGATATAGACGGAAGCCGTGATGAACGCTGCGCCGCTAAAAATGGCGACGGCGTTGCTCGAAGCATATAGTCGGTTAGCGAACATGGAGAACGATATGATCGGCTCCTCGGCACGCCGTTCGACGAAGATGAAGATGACGGCCAGCACGGCAAACAAACCGAAAAGACCGAGTATGACGGATGAATCCCAAGCATATTTTTTACCGCCAAGCTCAAGCGCGAACATCAGGGATACGATAGCGCCGACGAGTGTAATGGCGCCCCACCAGTCGATTTTTTGCTTCGAATGCTCGACGGATTCCCGGTAAAAGAATGCGATAAATATAAAGGCAATCAAACCGAGCGGCAGGTTAATGTAGAAAACCCATTTCCAATTGATATAGTCGGTAATATAAGCGCCTAGCAGCGGCCCGAAAATACTCGACATCCCGAACACAGCGCCGAACAATCCGCCGAGCTTGCCGCGGCTCTCCAAGGGCACGGCATCGAACATAATCGTAAAAGCGATGGGAACCAGCGCGCCGCCGCCGATCCCTTGGATCGCGCGATAAATGCTGAGTTCGATAATGGAATTGGCCGTACCGCACAGGATCGAGCCGAGCATGAAGACGATGATCCCGAATATGAAGAAGCGCTTGCGCCCGTACATATCGGACAATTTGCCGAATATCGGCATCCCGGCCATCTCAGCCACCATATAAGCGGAGGTGACCCATACGAATTTATCCAGTCCGCCAAGCTCTCCGACGATCGTGCCCATCGCCGTTGCGACGATCGTATTATCCATCGCCGCCATCAAAATGCCAAGCAGCAGTCCGGCGATGACGATGCCTAGTCCTTTGTTTTTATTTTGCGCTGACATAAGGGTGAAATTCCCCGCTTTCCCGTTTAAATGATCGTAACTTGACTCAGGTTCGCTTTTAAACCTTTGAGCAGAGCGTAGGTGCCTTTATCCATCCTGGCTCCGTCGAAAATCGTTTTCTTCACATCCGTTTTGAATGAACAGTTGCGAAAGGTGGCATTGCGGAAAGATGTGCCTTTTAACCCCGTATAATGAAACGTTGTTCCAGTAAATGTTAGGTTATCCATACATACATCAGATAACTCGGAAGAGCCGAAGTCGGTCTGATCCAAAATCGCTTGGCGGAACGAAGCGCCCCGGAGACTGGACTTCTGAATTTTGGCTTTGGTCAAATTAGCTCCGTCGAAAATGACGCCGTCCAGATTGCTGCATTTGAACGAGGCATTCGTCAAATCCGAACGGCTGAAGTCCGAGCCCTGCATGTTGCTGTAGTTGAATTTACCGTCATGCACCTGAACGGATCTTAGGTCGGATTTTTGCAAATTTTGCTTGGAGAAATCGAGTCCGATGATTTGCTGCAGCTTGGTCGTATTGACATGAATGGTCTCAATCAACTCGGAGATTTCGCCGATGGAGGCGATCGTCCGGTTGAATGCGGCTTCTTCGTCGAAGCCCTCCTTCTGCAGATCGAGCAGTCTTTCCTGCAGATCTTGGGACAGCTCTTCTTTCAGCTCCCTGATCGGCTTCAAATCTTCGTAATGAGAGAACACATCATCCAAGTATGCGCTAAGACGAGGATTCATAAGGTTTCCGCCTTTCTTAAATGAGGATGTCGAGGATGCTCTTGGCATGCTCCCAATTCCGTTTGTTCGTATGATAGGTCTGATGGCCTTTATCGGTGATCCGGTAATATTTCCTTCTGCCGCCTTGCGTCTCATCTCCCCAATAAGAGGTAATGTTGTCTTCCTGTTCCAGCCTCTTGAGACTGGAGTACATCGTGGCTTCTTTAAGTTCATATTCGCCGCCGGAATTGACGTGCACGAGCTTTGAAATTTCGTAGCCATATTTATCGCCTGATTGCAGCAGCTTAAGAATAATGGTGTCGGTATGTCCGCGAATGAGATCGGACGTTATTTTTAAATCCGCAATGACCCTCACCTCCTGATTTACACTTTATAACAAGATACTATGTCTGTCAAGGTAGCTTAGCGGAGAGAATACTCCTTTATTGACCGTACCCCCGTAGGATGTTAAGTTAATGAATGAGAGATACATCGATATTTGGGAATGAATAGATATGACTTGAGTTTGTAATCAGGAAAGGTGGAAGTCAAGATGGCGATTCAACCCGGACAAACGGCCGTAGGCCTTGTTGGGACAGGGGTTATGGGCAAAAGCATGGCAGGTCATTGGATGAAAGCAGGGTACCAGGTCCACTTATATAACCGGACCAAAGCGAAGGCGCAGGAGCTGCTCGATCAAGGCGCTCAGTGGCACGACACACCTGGCGAATTAGCCCGGCATTGCGACGTGATCGTTACGATGGTCGGTTTCCCCAGCGATGTCGAAGAGGTTTATTGCGGCGAGAAGGGAATCTTGGAACAGGCCAAACAGGGCAGTTATTTGATTGACATGACGACATCTTCCCCTAATCTTGCCAAACGGATTGAAACAGAAGCACGTGAGCGGGGGCTCTTCTCGTTGGATGCGCCGGTTTCCGGCGGAGACGTAGGGGCCAGGGAAGCCAGACTGTCCATTATGGTTGGCGGTTCGCGCGATGCTTTCGATGCTGTGCTCGGGCTGCTGGAGAAGGTCGGCACGAATATCGTGTACCAAGGTGAAGCGGGTGCCGGACAGCATACCAAAATGTGCAATCAGATTGCTATCGCCAGTAATATGATGGGTGTCGTAGAGGCGCTGGTTTATGCGGAGAAGTCGGGACTTGACCCGTTGACGGTTCTTAAGAGCATTGAAACGGGCGCTGCAGGCAGCTGGTCGCTCAGCAATTTGGCGCCGCGGATTATTGCGGGAAACTTTGCACCGGGCTTTTATGTGAAGCATTTTATTAAAGATATGAAAATAGCGCTGGAAGCCGCCGATGAAATGGGAGCGGTTCTGCCTGGACTCGCTCTGGCGAAATCGCTATACGAGAAGCTGGCTGCCAGCGGGGAGGAAGACAGCGGTACGCAGGCTTTGTATAAAATCATCAGCCAACTCCGATAGATAGGAGGCCTCTTATGAGCATCGTCACGGCGCGGCGACGAGCTTGTGATGGAGGCGTGCGGCCTTAAGGAGCAGCTGCTGACGCTGAAAGCGGAGCAGGTGATGCCCGCGAGATGTGCCCCCCAGCTGCGCTAACGGACTGGGGAGCGCTTATTCAATGAAAAAAGGCTTCTGTGAATAGGTAACGGTCACCGGAGCCTTTATTTGCTTCTTTTGGACCTCATTTGGGCTGGAAGATGCCCAATAAGGTCGCTGGCGTCCGTTAGCGATGAAACCTATCGCTTTCCGCGAATATAACGGCTGCTGTGTCTGTTAGATCGATTGCTTCTTGCTCCTGCCGGGCGGATGGCGGACAATGCGGGATACCATGTACCTGCAAGTCGATTCCAATGGCCGTCTGACCATCATATCGAGACAGGTTCGCGAATACATATAAGTTAAGCATAAGCAAGCTGTCATATCCTATCCTGCCGGCGATGTGAGGAGAAACTGGCGCATTCTAGCCAAGAACGGCCGCTGGATCGGGTTGTTCACGCCAAAGGAGTCAAAGGATCACAGCTATTTGGAAATTACGCATTTCTGAAAAATACGGTCGAAGTGTCGCGGAAGGTCTAGGTCTGTCGATCCCCGAATAAACTAACAAAGCAAGAGGCAGCTACCCTTTTCGAAGCAAAAGGTAGCTGCCTTTTTGTGACGGCATAGGCTGTAGGGGAAAATCATTATCCCGAAGAGGTGATCAGGGTGGGAACTCGTTTATTGTCGGAGCAGCTGGTTAAGAACCGTTTTCCGCATTTGAAATATATCCGAATCTATACGCCGGATAAGCATAAAGCGACGATCTATGCCTGGAACGACGATCTGCGCTTGCCGGATAAAGATGCGTTAAGCCTGCAGCATTATGCAAGCGGTTACTTATATCCTTACGTTTCCTATCAGGTGAAAGCGTACTATTATGTTCAACAGGATCAGGTTCCGATTCCGCAGGAATTGCCGGCGGCTGTTATTCAAACGGCGAAGCGCCGGAATTTGAACCAGTACGGCATCATCGAAACGACGAACCGCCTGTTTCCATGCGGCCGGCTTTCTTTTATCCGCTACGATGCTGCAGAGAGCCTCATCCATTTTGATTTCCATGCGGCGCGAAAACTGCAAGACCGGGAGAAAGAATTGATGTACCAATATTTATATGAAATGATTCCGCTTGGTGCTTACTGTGAAGTAACGTTTCATTGAGGAGCAGTGCCGTTGTCTTCCTCCACGCGGAGCTCTGTTTCTTCCCGCAAATATGTCCTCTCGCCAACCTGCACCTCGTCGGGCGTATATTTCCGAACGGTGCCGACCGTGACGAAGACGGGAATATCGTCCGCTGTGCGCTGTATGACGGCGACTCTCACTTGGGAGAGTGCCGCCGCGAACAATTGCATATCCGTCGTAAGTGTCTTGTTCAAGCTGTTTCACCTCCGGCTCTCATCTCGTGATTCGCTCCTCCGGCTCCAGCACGGGAACGACGACACGGACGGTGTCCGGATATTTCACGCCGGCCCCGGTATTCAGCGCGATGACGCGCTCATGCTCCCGAATCCAGCCGGCATTCCTGAGCTTGCGCGCGGCTGCGAAGGTAGCAGCCCCTTCCGGGCAGATGAAGGCCCCCTCGAGCTCCGCCACCCGCTGCTGTTCCTGCAGCAGCTCCTCGTCAGGAATGGCAACGGCGCAGCCGCCTGTTTCATAGATCGCTTCGAGTACCAAGAAGTCGCCAAGCGCTTTAGGAACGTTGATGCCGAAAGCGGCGGTTTTGGATTGCGGCCAAAATTCGGAGGCTTTCTCCTGCTTCTCCCAAGCTTTGACGATCGGGGCGCAGCCTTCCGCCTGCACTGCGACAAGCCGCGGCAATTTCCCCTGAACCCAGCCTAGCGTCTGCAGCTCTCTCAGCGCTTTATGAATGCCGATCAACCCTACGCCGCCGCCGGTCGGATACAGGATGACATCCGGCATCTGCCAGTTCAGCTGTTCGGCGATCTCCAGTCCCATCGTCTTCTTGCCTTCGATGCGGTAAGGTTCCTTGAGCGTCGAGGCGTCATAGAGCTCGTAGGCTTTGACCAAATCGGCGACAATTCGTCCGGCGTCGCTAATCAGCCCGTTCACCAGATACAGATTGGCTCCTGATACCGCACATTCATTGCGGGTGATCAGCGGAGCATCAACCGGCATGAGGATGGTTGACTTCATCTTCGCTCTGGCGGCGTACAGAGCCCAAGCGGCCCCGGCATTGCCGTTGGTAGGCATCGCCAGCTCTTTCACGCCGAGCTCCTTCGCTTTGGAGATGCCGACGGCCGCTCCTCTCGCTTTGAACGAACCGGTCGGCAGCAAGCCCTCGTCTTTCATCATGAGACCGGGAATGTTCATGTCAGCGCCGATGCTCGGCATCGGCAGAAGCGGGGTGAGGCCTTCACCCAACGTAACGATATGTTCGGGATCGATTACAGGCAGCAGCTCGCGGTAACGCCACAGGCTCGGTTCGCGGTCGCGCAGCATGGAAGGCTTGAACGAGAGAGCGATTCGTTCCATATCATAGGCGACCAGCAACGGAGAACCGCATGTGCACAGCTGGTGCTTGTCCTCCGTATCGTAGCGGGCAGCGCATTTGGGGCAATAAAGGTGAGATACATAGCGTTGTGACATGTGCTTTTCGTCTCCTATATGAACCTTCGGATAATTACTAAGTCATCGTAATGGAAAAGAATCCCTCCTGTCAACGGAGCTTATCGAACTTGTTACCGGATCATGCCGAAATCCCGAATCGTCGTCACGACCTCCACATGAATATCGGTTTGCGGGTAGACGGACGGCCAGTCCAGCGCTTTCCATGCTTCATAGCTCAACCGGTTGCGGACATATGTGCCGATGCCCAAATTGTCGCCGCCTTGGCGCTGAATATCGGTAACCATGACCTGCAGCTTCTTGCGAAGCGCTTCGGAGATTTCCAGGCAGATGGTTGCCTGCTCCTGAGGTTTCTTTAAGGTGGACATCCCGGTGTATTCCAAAATAATCGCGCTTAGCCGGATTTGAATGACGATATTCGGAGAACCGTCCGGACGTGTGTAAACCTTTATTTTTCTTTTACTGATGAGCGAGGAGATCACTGCGCTTTCTTGAGATTTGGTTGAACGGTCCGTTAGCTCAAGACGGATTTCGCCTTGTTTTATGCTTTTGCTCAAGAGCGCGAAGAGCACGGCATCATCGATATCGATTCTACCGATGTATCTGTCATTCTGGAAGAGAGCGATCCCGTCAACCTCCAAGTTGCCATTGACCAAAGCGAGCATAGGGGCTACGGGATCGATTCCATCGTCATAGTAGTCCCGCACGAAACTGTACAGCGTAACATCCGGAACTTCATGAATCCTGGCTTCCTCAGTAAGCAATTGGTCAATTCGGACGCCAATGGATTGATTGCTTGTATTTTTGTGGGTTAAAAGTTCAACGGCACTGCCGTTCACGAGGGCGATCTTCAGTTTTTCTCCCACCGTGTAATCGCGCCTGTACGTATCCAACCGATCAAAAACGCCTTGCTTAGCCAAGTCTTTCGCAAACATCATGCTGCGCAATTGGCCTGTCACAAGCACTTTATTGATTTTGCGGTTCAGATGAACTCTTCCATCTTTGGGCGTACGGGCATTTGTCCGGAGAATGTCAGCCGGCGTCGTTTCCGTCGTCCCTGCTTTCGGTATGGAAACGGCAATAGCTAATTCGGTCTTGGACGGTTTACCTGCCTGATCATAGACCGGGTCGAGTCCTATGCTGTCGGACATCCCTAACTTCTCTATTCGGTTTTGTTCAATACAACCTGTAAGCAGCAGAAGTGCCATAACGATGAACCATTTATGCATAATGTCGGCCTCGGTATTTGTGGATCTTCAAAGCAATAAGCAAAAAAACAGGCAGCAGAATAGCAACCGCCGCTTCCGTATACCCCAATAAGCTAAGCCATTTCTCCAACTTGTCGAGTGTGGAAGGCAGTACAATCAGCACCGTCAGTGCGATAGATCCCAGTAAGAAGAGGGGCCACCGGTTGTTCTTGGCAGCGGGCAGAAGCCATCTCATGGTTACGACGGCGGACCAGCTGTATAGAACATTGGTGACGAGCACGCGAAATAAAATGAGCGTAAAAATGAGGTCGTCAATTCTTTTTATAAAAGGGAGCTCAACGTACGAGAGTAAGCTTAGCACAGGATATTTCAAGTGCTGCAGCTGGTGGAAGCTGAAAAAACCAAAGCATACGAGAGCTACCGACACATAAGTAAATGTGGTGATGGCATTCCCAATGAGATATGCGCGTATTAAATGTGTTTGTTTACTTGCATAGGGGAATAGCAGCAAGCCAAGCTCATAGCCGAGAAAAGCAATATAGATGTCAAGCCAGCCTTTGAGTGAATGCTCCGCTTCCTTGAACCAAAAGGTTGTCATCCTGGCGATTTCCATTTCCTGATAGCTGTACAGGAGAAGTGTAATATTGCCGATTCCGACAAGCAACGGGAGGATCGTGAAATTCGAGATGCTGAATATGCCTTTGAAGATTAATAAGAAAGCAAGGAATTCAAAAATGAGATAGAGGTAGGCAGCTTGAAAAGAAGGAAAGGACATGGATTTAAGGATCAATATATACTCTTTGCCTACCGTGCAGCCCAAGCCGCCCCAGATCAGTGCCAGCGCAGCGAACAAAGGAATCAACATGAATTTGGGGAATGCCGATTGCGCAATTTCGAACAACGAGCGGCCTTGGCTCCGGCGGTACACAGCTGCGATGAGCAGGATGTTGAGCGTGGAAACGGCCGAGCAGATCAGCAAGGCCGCCCAGCCATTTGTCCCGATGTTCTCGGAGAGGAGGCGTGGCAGACTGAAAGCGACCACACCGGTTTGGGTGGTGTTTGCAATGAGTGTCGTATGAAAATAAGGAAGCTTTTCCGCCATCGTGATCCCTCTCCTTTATTCGTTCGGATTTTCGGAAGCCGTTTTTTTGATTTTGGACAATACTTGGACCGGCGCCCGGATTATCATATCCAACCAACGGCTGGGCTTGGCAGGCGCTAACGGAAATAAGTACGAAACGCCGAAGGTGTTGATATCGGCAAGCTGGATCATAATGAAACAGATGCCGCAGATCAGACCGAAATTGCCAAGGAACCCGGCCATGATAATGATGCCAAAGCGCATCAGCCGAATGGAAGCGCTCATGATATAGCTCGGAATCGCGAAGGAGGCGATGGCCGAGATCGCAACGGAAATAATTAGGATGTTGCTCGTTACCCCCGCTTGGACAGCGGCTTGGCCGATGACGATACCACCTACGGTGCCGATGGTAGGACCGATCTTGGTAGGCAGTCGCGCCCCGGCTTCCCGCAGCAGCTCGATCGTCATTTCCATGAAGATGGCTTCGACCAGAGGCGAGAAAGGGACTTTATTCCGGGATTCCATCAAATTGAGCAGCAGGGACGGGGGAATCATTTCATAGTGATAAGTGACAAGCGAGACATAGAAAGCAGTGAACGTAAGCGTGATAAACAAGGCAATGAATCGCAAAAGCCGTACTGCGGTGGCGACGGCCCACGGCTGATACCCATCGTCGGGAGATAAGAAAAATTCGATGAAAGAAGTCGGCGCACTGAAAGCGAAAGGGCTTCCGTCGAGGAGACCGACGATTTTGCCATGCAGCAGCTTCTCCGTCATGTGGTCCGGTCGAACGCTGGTTAAGTATTGCGGAAAAATCATATAGGATCTCATACTGAAATATTGAGTGAGTGTATTCGTATCGCTGATTGCCGGGATCTGCAGTCTCTCGATCATGACCTTCAACTTCTCAAGATGCTGCGGATCGGCGACATCTTCCAGATAAAGGAGAACTAACGTTGTTTTCGTTTTCTTGCCGATGGCAAAGGAGACGGTTTTCAATTGGGGATCTTTGATTCGCCGCCTTATCAGAGACAGATTAGTGTTTACCGATTCCGTGAAGGCATCCATCGGACCGTTAATGACGCTTTCCGTCTCCGAGCTTTCGATAGTCCTGGATTCAGGCGCATAGGCTTCATATAGATAAGCATCGTTCCGAAGGAAGATGGCGATGCTGCCTGCCAGTATCCCGTTAACCAATTCATGAGCTTGCCGGCCAGGCATAAAAAAAGATTGGCTGAAGATTGCCGTGATGTCCGTAACAGGGGCTTCTATGTGCTTCAGAATGATTTCGTTTAGGGCTTGCAGGCTAATAAGATGAGCAAAATAAACAATAGAAATCTGCTGGAGAGGAAAGTGCTGACACGTCAAATCCGAACAATCTTGAAGGGAAAGCAACGTTTGCTTGAGCAAATCGTTATCCGTCGTCAGCTCGCCGTTCATGAGGACCGATCTCCTTTCCTGCGCAATAATATCCATATGGTAGTATGTATCTTTTACCAATGTGCTATTCGAAAGCAGGTGAACAATGCTTACATCGCGACAAAACTCATTGCCCGGCATTTTCCGTCATATGTTATCATGTACAAGTGAGTGAACCGATTACGGATAGCCAAAGGAGTATGAGACAGCATGACGATTCGACGATCCCCATACATACTGCTGCTTCTTGCCACATGTATATGGGGAGGTAATTTTGTAGCAGGTAAAGCGCTTGTGCTGCACATTCCCCCGATTACGCTGGCGGCTCTGCGCTGGTGTATAGCAGGCGTATGTCTGCTGCCTTTCTTCGGCAAGCCGATGTGGAGGCTCAGAACCGACTTGCTCCGCCATTGGAAAATGATTGTGTTCCTGTCTCTCACCGGCGTTGCCGGGTTCAACACGTTGACGTATGTCGCAGTCCAATATACCGGATCGATTAACGCCTCTTTGATGAATTCCGCCACACCGATTATGGTGGTGATCCTGACTTGGCTTGTTATGCGGGAAAAGTTTGCGTGGTCGGCATTGCCGGGGATTGTGATATCTATGGCCGGGGTGAGCTGGATCATTAGCCATGGCAGCTTGACGGCGCTGCTTCATCTATCGTTCAACAAAGGCGACCTGCTGATGCTCGCCGCCATTGTATGCTGGGCCTTATACTCGGTAGGCATGAAAAAAGTGGGAGGGAGCTTTCCTTCCAGTCCGCTCTTGCTTGCTCAGATCATTGTCGCCCTGGTCCTGCTCGTTCCACTCTCATTCGTGGAATGGGGAGTGATAGCCCCGCAGATAACTTGGCATGCATCCCTCGTATCCGGAATCATTTATATTGGATTATTCGCTTCTATCGTTGCGTTCCTGAGTTGGAACCGGGCGATCGAACTTATCGGTCCGCAGCGGTGCGCCGGATTCCTGAACTTTATCCCGATGTTTAGCGCCATATTCGCCACGGCGTTTACGGGGGAATCGCTTAAGCTCTATCATTTGCTGGGCGCTGTCTGGATTGTGATCGGCGTTTATTTGACCAATTATGCGATGAAGAAGCGTGTGAAGGCTGTAAAATCTTAGAGGCAGACGGCTTTCCAGCCGGCAAGAAGCCCCGCCTGAGAAGGCGGGGCTTTGGTGTTCCCGATTATTCGAAAGCTTCCAAATGGCCATGATTGCGGCGGATCAATCCCACAGCCTCCAAATAATGGCCGTCGTCAACTTTGACGGATAATACATACCGCAGCTTGGCGGCATCGCCGTCGTCAGCGTAATGTTCAGCTGCTGGCGCTGCCGTGGGCAGCACGTTCACCATTCCGAAACGGTTGTTCGAGCTGGATTCGCTGACGATGCCTCCGCCTTCGACCATCGGCAGCAGCAGTCGTCCGCCGCCCCCGTAACCTTCGGGCAGAGCGCCGATCTCCATGTGCTCGGGATTGAATTTCAACAGCAGCACTCTGGCATCTTCTGCTTGATTCTCCGTGTGGAAATACGCTTGAATCATTCGGCTCATAAGTCATCCTTCCTTTCTGATAAGAAAATGAGGTGGTCTTATTCCTACCTTACCCAGATGATCCGCTTTTCCGACCTTTTGCTCAAAATAGATTAAACTTACAGAGTTAATCGGGATGGTGGGGATTAAGGAAGGGCGATAATCCGCATTTATAAGGGGGGTTTTCCTTTGTCATTAAGAAAATTAATTGGACATTTCCGTCACTTTAGTTCAAAATAGTATTAAGTGCAAGGGAGGTCAACCACATGCCTAATTCTATTTATCGCAAACTTATCAGCATCTTCTGGACGTTTCTACGTATCAGTCCGTTAACGTTCGGCGGCGGCTATGCCATGCTCCCTGCGATTCACAGGGAGGTCGTTGAGAAGAACGGCTGGATGTCCGACGAAGAGATGGCGGAACTGCTCGCCATATCCGGAGCTGCTCCAGGCGGCGTTGGCGTGAACGTATCCGCCTTGGTCGGGTATCATCTGGCAGGAATTCGAGGAGCCGTAGCAGCCGTCATCGGCATTACGCTTCCTACTTTTTTCATCGCCATACTTCTTAGTATCGTTTACACTTTTCTGCAAAACTATCCGAAAATGCAAGCGACCATGGAGGGCATCCATGCCGCTATCGTCGGGCTGATCGCAGCGGCAGCTTACAAAATGGCGAAGTCCTCCATCGTCGACAAAATGACGCTTGGTGCGGCCATCACTACGGTGTTCGTCCTGCTCTTCGTCCCGATTTCACCGGTGCTGGTCATTTTCGTAGGCCTGTTCATTGGCATCGTCGTCGTCTATCTGAAGCAAAAATTGGGGCTGAGAGATCCGTTCGCCAAGAAGGCAACGAGTGCTACTGACACGGTCTCCGGCCGGGCGGCGGATTATTTCATAGCGGACGGAATTTGAAGAAGGAGGGTGAAGAAGCATGCTGCTGCAATTATTTCTTACTTTTTTTAAAATCGGATTTATCTCCTTCGGCGGCGGTTATGCGATGATGCCCGTGATCCAGCACGAGGTTGACAAGTACGGATGGCTTTCACCCGAAGATTTCAATGAAATTATCGCTCTGGCAGGGACAGGTCCCGGACCGATCGCGACGAACAGCGCTACGCTAATCGGTTTGCATACGGCCGGTGTTCCCGGAGCGATCGCGGCAACATTCGGGATTGTGCTTCCATCGCTTCTGTTAATCATCGCATTGGCGGCATTTCTGTATAAATGGCATCAAAACAAATGGTTCAAATCGTCATTCTACGGCTTGAAGCCTGTCGTAACGGGGTTGATCGTTTTCGCGGCGATACATTTCGGACTGGCAGGCTGGGGTGAGTTGAAGCTGCCGGTCTCCTTTCAACAGCTCGCGACGCTGCTTATTACGATCGGCGCTTTCGTCGGCATCATTAAATATAAGATGCATCCTTTCGTCATTATCGTAGGCGCCGGAATTATGGGAATCGTATTTTTTCAATAGAAAAACTCTCTTTCGTTCCTAAACGGGAAGCGGAAAGGGAGTTTTTTTGTGTGATAAAAAATTTTTTATGTGCTATAAACAATATTATTTTTCATTTTTATGATATATAATATACAATATATAAAAAATAGAACACACTATATAGGTGGTTTTGTATCATTTAGGAGGGAAATATCATCGAGCTTACATCCCGCCAATTAGAAATTATTGATCTCGTGGGCAAGCATGCGCCGATAACCGGTGATCGCATCGCCGAACTTCTGGGCATCAGCCGCCCGACGATCCGCTCGGATTTGGCTGTGCTCGTCATGCTGCAGCACATCGATGCCAAACCGAAAGTCGGTTATTTTCTCGGGAAAGCCGCTTTGGAGGTTGACTCACCATTCAAGCATATTGAAGCGATGAAGGTCAAAGACGTGATGGGAATTCCGGTTGTGCTTAGGGAAACCGTGACGGTCAGCGATGCTGTCGTGACTCTATTTCTAGAAAATGTAGGGAGTCTGATAATTGTGAATCAGCAGGGGGCTTTAGTCGGTATCGTATCGCGCAAAGATTTGCTCAAGGTGACACTGGGCCAATCGACGGCCAATACCATGCCCGTATCGCTGGTCATGACCAGGCATCCGAACATTGTGACGGTGAATCCGGAAGACAGTGTACTGGAGGCAGCACGGAAAATGATTCATCATCAAGTCGACGGGCTGCCTGTCGTGAAGCCGGCAGGTGCAGATCAGAACCATGATGAAGTTGTTGGCCGAATTACCAAAACGACGATGACCAAATTGCTGCTTGAAGTAGCGCTGGGGAATTAATCAGGAGGAGTGCAAGTGGGAGAGAAGATGCATACGATTTTTGTTTGTTCGGATTCCGTCGGGGAAACGGCGAATACCGTCGTACAAGCAACCATTCGGCAATTTAATGCAAGCTTGGTGCAGGTGAAACGTTACGGCTCGATCCGGACGGAAGATGAGGTGCGGGCTTTGGTTGAAGAAGCTTCGCGCGTAGGCGGCTTCATCGCTTACACGCTCGTTTTGCCGGAGCTTAGAGAAATGATGCGGCAGGAAGCAATTCGGCTAAGCGTCAATGCGATAGACATTATGGGGCCGATGATGCAGGCTTTCATCGATACGTTCAAGGATTCGCCGAAGCGTAAAGTAGGCCTGCTCTATCAGATGGACGAACAATATTACCAGCGCGTGGAAGCCGTGGAATTTACGGTGAACAGCGACGACGGCAAAGATCCGGGTGCGATGCGGCATGCGAATATTGTTCTGATCGGGCCTTCCCGAACCTCCAAAACTCCGCTGAGCATCTATTTAGCCCATAAAGGAAATAAAGTGGCGAATTATCCGCTTGTTCCTGAGGTGAAGCCGCCGGCGATTCTATATGAGCTTAATCCCAAAAAGTTGATAGGTTTGACGATGGACCCGGACCATCTCGTGCGCATCAGGACAGAACGGCTTAAGGCCGTCGGTCTTCCTTTCGGCGCCAAGTATGCGACAGGCGAAAGAGTGAAAGAAGAATTGGCTTTCGCCATGAATCTGTACCGGGAGCTCGGCTGTCAGATCATCGATGTAAGCGAGAAGGCGATTGAAGAAACAGCCGGTTTGATACTGGCTGCCAGGACTTAGAAGCTAACAAATCCTCATGATGAAAGGGTGAAAGGATGTATGTATAGGGATTTATCACTTGAGCTTGTACGCGTTACGGAGTATGCTGCGATTGCGTCCGCACGTTGGACAGGAAAAGGAAATAAACATAACGCCGATGAAGCGGCGACATCCGCCATGCGTTCTTTATTCAGTACGATCCCTTTCCGGGGAACGGTCGTCATCGGGGAAGGTGAAATGGATGAAGCGCCGATGCTTTACATTGGCGAGCCTGTCGGCAGCGGAACAGGGCCGGAGTATGACGTTGCGGTGGATCCGCTCGAAGGCACGGACATCGTCGCCAGCGGCAGGCATAACGCATTATCCGTTGTAGCGATTGCGGAGAAAGGGAATTTGCTTCACGCCCCGGATATGTATATGGAGAAGCTGGCTGTAGGACCGAAGCTGGCCGGGAAGCTGAGCCTGGCGGAACCCCTGGATGTAACGGTGCGGAAGGCGGCTGAGCTGCTGAACAAAGACATCACCGAGATGACCGTATCCATCCTGGACCGCAAAAGGCATGCGGACAAAATTTTAACGCTGCGCACGCTGGGTGTGAAAATTCATTTGCTCAGCGATGGCGATGTGGCGGGAGCGATGGCCACCGCTTTCCCCGAGACGGGCATCGATCTGCACGTCGGCTCCGGGGGAGCGCCCGAAGGGGTGCTTGCGGCAGCTGCGCTTCGATGCATGGGCGGCGAGCTGCAAGGCAGGCTGCTCCCGGACAGCGAAGAAGAGATGGCGCGCTGCGCGGAGATGGGCATCGAGGATCCATCCAAGGTGCTGGTGATGCGCGATCTCGTAGGCGAAGCCGATATTTATTTCGCGGCGACGGGCGTCACTTCGGGTGAATTCCTGAGCGGCGTGAAGTTTCAATACGGCGGCCGCGCGGAGACGCATTCCGTCGTGATGCGCGCGCAAACGCAAACGGTGCGCTTCATTCATTGTGTCCATCAGACACAGGAGTATCTGGGGAGCGCCTAGACGATAAGAGACCATGTTTCTCGATGAGCATCGGGAAGCATGGTCTTTTTGACTTTTCATTCATGGTCCAAGTCATAGCCGACATATATTTTAGTTGATGATGATGCGAAGAGAGGGATGACCATGAGTATGACTCCGATTGATTATCTAGGCGTCGTTCGCAGCTGCATACCGCAAGAGGCTGAAATCGTTCAACTGCAGCAGCAGGGGGCTCCCGCAGCCATTCTGTTTGCCGATGTTGACGGTGACGGATCTCCCGAGATTACCGCTATGTATAGATATTTGGATACGCAGTATTTGTTCTCATTGAAAAATTATTCCGGCAGCTGGTTTCCGATTGCCTCTTCAGCTGCAGGGGGCGTTCGGGCAGTGAGTGATTTCGCAGCTGCGCCCGTCTCGCGCCGGGAAGGCTGGGACATCATCGTCGGATGGCGGCAGGAGGACGGGGCTTCGGAGCTTGACATTATCGGCTGGACGCCGAACGGCTACCAACGGCTTATTCCCCCGGGAACTACGTACACACATCTGGAGATTGAAGATATGCCGACCCGGGACGGTACCGACGGGCTTTGCGAGCTTGCGCTTTGGGTGAATGAACAGGATCAGGCAGAAAGGGCCTATCAGGTGCAGACTTACCGTTGGGAACCGTACCGTCTCGTACCGACACGCGATGTGCATTCGTACTATTTTCAGAAAGTGACGCGCTACTACGAGGATTTGGTTCGCGATCATCCGGACCAGCCGGCCTATCGCGGCTATCTGGAGGAAGCGCAGCGGAAGGCGGGCGGCGAGGGGAAATAAGGAAGCGAGACGTCCCGAGGGGACGTCTTTTTGCTATCTTTTGTCATGATATATGTGATTGTGGGGATATTATCAGAAAATGGAATTGATATATGAGGGAATTCATTATGTTGCGTAACGTGAAAATATCCGTTAACCAGTTCGCCGTCATTGTCATGATCTTTACGATCGGCACGACCATTCTGGTCATCCCGTCGGGTCTGGCGGCGGATGCCAAACAAGATGCATGGTTAGGCGCGCTATTAGGCGTTTGCATGAATGTAGGAGTCGTTGCACTATACACCAAAGTGGGCAGCTGCTTTCCGAACATGACCTTAACGGCCTATAATGAGCACTTGTTTGGCAAGTGGCTGGGCAAGCTGTTCTCTTTGGGGTTTATTTTTTTCGCATTTGTCGGAGCGACCACGGTTTTGTTCTATATGGGCAACTTTGTGACCACCCAAGTGATGCCTGATACGCCGATTCAAGCGATCAATTTGTTGTTCGCTCTTGTAGTTGTCATGGGTGTACGGCTTGGACTTGAAACGATTGTCCGTGCGGCAGAGATTTTTTTTCCATGGATTATCATCTTATTTACGGTGTTAGTGGCTTGTCTGCTGCCGGAGATCCAGGCCGAGAAGCTGCAGCCTGTGTTCTCATCGGGAGGCAGCTCACTTATTAAAGCCGCTCTGGAGGTTGCCGGCACGTCATCGCTGCCTTTTATCGTCCTGTTCATGATCTTTCCCGCTCATGTGAACCAGGATGGTAAAATCAAGAAAGCCTACTTGCTTGCTACCGTTTTCGGGGGACTATGCTTTGTTGCGATCACGTTCTTATGTATTGCCGTATTAGGTACCAAGCTGACGGAAAGACTCATGTATCCGAGCTATGTGCTGGCTAAGGAGATTAACATCGGCAATTTCTTCGAGCGGGTTGAAATTCTGATCGCCGGCATCTGGTTCCTTACCGTTTATTTCAAAACGACCTTTTATTTCTATGCCTTCGTGATGGGACTGGCCCAAATATTGAATATCGAAGATTATCGACCGCTAACGATGCCGCTCGGCATGATTCTGGTCGTCTACTCGCTGGTCGTTTATCCGAACGTAGCCTATATGTCCAAGTTCGATACCCAATCTTTCATCCCCTATGTACTAACGGCCGGCGGGCTGTACCCGCTGCTTATTCTCATCACGGCAGGGATCCGGAAGAAGACGGGGCGGGCGAAGGCTTAAGGGAAGGAGGGATATTTTGGCGTTCTTCAAAAAATTATTTCAGCAGAGCAGCTACCGCTCTATGGAGACAAGCCCGCATCCCACCGGTTCGAAGCCGGTTGCTGTGCTCGAAGCTTCTCTCGCGCTGAATTTCGAGAAGGTCCGGCAAGCTTTTGGCAGCAGCACCGATATCGTCATGCAGACGATTCAATGGAGTGAAGAGGAGCCGGTTGAAATTGGTTTTATCTATATCCAAGGTCTCATCAGCCAGGTATCCATTCATAACCTGCTCGCAGAATATGTTCAAACGGATTCGGCCGGTTTCACGCTGAATACCATCCGTAATGCCATCAGCACGCTCGGTCAAGTGCGTGACATCTACGATTTCGAAGGCTTATACCAGTCCATCTTATCGGGGCATACGATTATTATGGTGAATGGCTATGCCCAGGGATTGGCGGCGCAAACGCAAGGCGGAGAACACCGTTCCGTAGAGGAACCGACAACGCAATCGGTTGTCAGAGGACCGCGGGAAGGCTTTACGGAGCAAATCAGCACGAACTCGGCGCTGATCAGGCGCAAGCTCAAAGATCCGAACCTATGGATGGAATCGATGACCGTCGGGCGGGTGAGCCATACGGAAGTCGCCTTGATGTATATGAACGGCATCGCCAATGAGAAGCTGGTCAAGGAGGCGAGGACTCGGCTGGAGCGGATCGACATCGATGCCATCTTCGAAAGCGGCAATATCGAGGAGCTTATTCAAGACGATTCCTATTCGCCCTTCCCGACGCTGTACAATACGGAACGCCCGGATGTCGTTGCGGCCGGCTTAATGGAAGGCCGGGTTGCCATTCTTGTCGACGGTACACCGTTTGTGCTGATGGCGCCCGCTTTATTCATTCAATTTTACCAATCGGCGGAGGACTACTACCAACGCGCAGACTTTGCGACACTCCTGAGATTTCTTCGTTACGTCTGCTTTTTTATTTCGCTGCTGGCCCCGTCCCTTTACATCGCCATAACGACCTTTCATCAAGAACTGCTGCCGGCTTCTTTGCTTATCAGTCTGGCCGCTCAGCGGGAAGGTATTCCGTTCCCGGCATTCGTCGAGGCAGTTGTCATGGAGGTCACCTTCGAAATTCTTCGGGAAGCCGGCGTGCGATTGCCGAAAACCGTCGGTCAAGCCGTTTCCATCGTAGGCGCGCTCGTTATCGGCCAAGCAGCGGTTGAAGCGGGGCTCGTGTCTCCGGCGATGGTCATCATTGTGGCCATCACGGCGATCGCCAACTTCGTCATCCCTTCCTTCAATATGGGCATCACGATTCGGATTTTGCGCTTTCTGCTCATGCTGTTTGCCGCTTCCTTCGGTTTGTTCGGCGTTACGGTCGGGCTCATTGCCATTGTGTTACATCTATGCAGTTTAAGGTCGTTCGGTATCCCATATATGTCGCCAATGGCACCTTTCATCATGGACGACCAGAAAGATACGATTTTCCGGTTCCCGCTGTGGGCTTTATTCGCAAGGCCAAGACTTATTAGCCAGAAGAATAACAGAAGGGAGAATAATACTCCCTCGAATAAGCAGAAAACTTGAGCTGACAGGAAGGAGTCCGCGGTATGCGCAAGCCATTCATGCTGTTCCCCGTTTGTCTCATGATGATGATCGTCATGTCGGGCTGTTGGAGCCGGAGCGAATTGAATGATCTGGCCATCGCCGTCGGCATGGGGTTTGATAAGAAAGAGGACGGTGTCCAAGTCACCGTGCAAATTGTCAATCCTGGCGAAGTCGCTTCCAAACGGGGGGCTACAGGGCTTACGACGCCTGTAAGTACTTTCAAAACAACGTCCCGCACCATCTTCGAGGCGCTAAGGAAACTAACGAATCAAACTCCGCGCAAAGTTTATTCGTCCCATCTTCGCGTTCTTGTGATCAGTGAAGAATTGGCCAGAGAAGGCATCATGCCGATTCTGGACGGGATCTCAAGGAACCATGAGATGCGTTCGGATTTCTACATCGTAGTCGCCAGAGAAGCGAGCGCCGAGAACGTTCTGAGTACATTAACCTCGATTGAGAAGATCCCCGCCAATAAATTGTTCTCGACGCTCGAAATGTCGGCCAAAGTATGGGCGCCTACGGTTGAAATCAGATTGGATACGTTAATTACCGATCTGCAAACGGAAGGTAAAGATCTGGTCCTGCCGGGGATCCGGCTGAAAGGGGACCCGGAGAAAGGCGGCGAGAAAAGCAATGTAAACCGAATCGCCGCCTCAACGTATTTGGAAAATTCGGGACTGGCTGTGTTTCGAGGCGATAAACTGATCGGCTGGCTGAATGAGAAAGAAAGTAAAGGCTATAACTATGTGACCGATAATGTTGTAAGCTCGGCCGGGGAGATTGCATGTCCATCGGGAGGCATTATTGCGCTTGAGGTGGTACGAACGAAGACGAAGATGAGAGGCGATGTCGTCAACGGTGAACCGCGAATCCGGGTTGACGTCTTTCTGGAAGAGAATGTGGGGGAGGTTCAATGCAAGATCGATCTGATGGAGCCGCAAACGATCGCCGAACTGGAGCGGATTGCGCAGCTTGAGGTGACAAGCATCATCGAGTCCGTGCTCCAAAAAGCCAGAAAATATGAAGTGGATATCTTCGGCTTCGGCGACGCGATTTATCGCGCCAACCCCAAATACTGGAATGCACATCATCAAAGCTGGCAAGAGCAATTCCTCGACTTGCCGGTCGACGTGCATGCGGAGGCCAAAATTCGCCGCGTTGGCACCGTGACCGATCCCTTGATCCAACAAGCAAAGGAATGATGAATGATGTGGACAATAGCAGCGATACTCGCGGCTTCTACCCTCATAGGCGTAGTCGAAATTCCAGCTCTGCGGAAGAAAAGGCAGCGCAAAGAATTCATGGTCTTTTGCAGTTTGCTGCTGCTAGGTTCCCTGCTGGGCATTGCGCAAAGCTTGCGGGTGAAGCTGCCCAATCCGTTAGACCTGATCTCTTTGGTCTTTCATCCGGTTAGCAAAGTGTTGTACGGCCTGCTAGAATGAGGCTCCGGACAATATGATTATAATCAAACTCTATGGTCAATTCGGGTTCGAAAAGGCTTATGATGAGAGTAACAATCGACAAGGAGGAACGGATATGAAAAACAAGATGAGTGGCACCGCAGCAGCTTATAGGGGTGTAACACTTTCTTAATCAGCTAAAAAGATGTGATCTCCCTTATAAGTGTTAGACAATAACACGCAAAGGGGTAACAACCATGCAATTCCCGCTCCGCAAATTTTTCTCCTATTATAAGCCTTATTTGAGGTTATATCTGTTCGTACTGCTCTGTACGCTGATCGTATCCGGTGTGACCTTGGCGTTTCCGTTGCTCGTTCAGCATATTACGAAAAAGGTGCTGACCGGCGATATGACCACCGCACTGCAACAAGTATACGGCATCGGCGCGCTGATGCTTGTTCTGGCTGTTATCCAAAATGCGGGCAACTATTTTATGGACTATTACGGGCACGCCGTCGGCGCCCGGATGGAAA
The DNA here is from genome assembly GCF_028765165.1 of Paenibacillus sp. MAHUQ-63. Taxonomy (GTDB): domain Bacteria; phylum Bacillota; class Bacilli; order Paenibacillales; family NBRC-103111; genus Paenibacillus_E. Next base: position 470,977 of record NZ_JARADB010000002.1, read on the forward strand.
GCGACATGCGCAGCGAGCTGTTCGCGCATATGCAATCCTTCTCGTTCGATTTCTACGATCAAGCGAAGACAGGACAGCTCATGTCCCGCATTACGAACGATCTGCTGCTTCTCTCGGAGCTGTATCACCATGGTCCGGAGGACTATGTCCGATATCTCGTCCGGTTTATCGGCGCCTTTGTCATTTTATTTACGATTAACGCTCCGCTCACGTTAGCTGTGTTTTGCTTTTTCCCTTTCTTAGGTGCCTTCTCCTTCTATTTCAATCGCCTGCTGAACAGGGCGTTAAGAAACAACCGGGAGCGAATCGCGGACGTTAACGCGCAGGTCGAAGACAGCTTATCGGGCATTCGCGTCGTGAAAGCGTTCGCCAATGAGCAGCTGGAAATAGCGAAGTTCGATAAGGAAAATCAGCGCTTCCTGAATAGCCGGAAGCAAACGTATAAAGCGGAAGCGCTGTTCTACAACAGCTTTGAGACGATGATTCAGTTGATTACGATCACAGTGGTGATATTCGGCAGTGCCGGTATCGTCGGTCAAACGCTTGAATTGGCCGATCTCATTACGTTTCTGCTATATATCGGCTTCATGATCGAACCTATTCAGCGGCTGACGCATATGAGCACGCAGCTGCAGGAGGGGATTACAGGGTTTCAGCGGTTTATGGAAATCATGAATATGAAGCCGGGAATCGCGAACGAGCCTGACGCTATTCTTTTGCCTGCCGTGCAAGGAGCTATCGAGTTCAAACGGGTTTCTTTCCGGTATGAAGAGCATCTGGACCGTGTGCTCCACAACTTGTCCCTCCGGGTGAAGCCCGGCGAATATGTCGCCTTGGTGGGTCCGTCAGGAGCGGGCAAAACGACGTTATGGTCGCTGATTCCCCGCTTCTATGAAGTGACCCAGGGCGAAGTGCTGGTTGACGGCATGAACGTCCGGGATATCGACCTTGATTCGCTGCGCACCAATATCGGGATCGTGCAGCAGGATGTTTATTTATTTGCCGGAACGGTCATGGACAATATCCGCTACGGCAAGGCGGATGCCGGCGAAGATGAGATTATCACGGCCGCCAAGAGGGCTAACGCCCATGATTTCATCATGAGCTTGCCGGACGGATACCATTCCGAGATCGGGCAGCGGGGTGTCAAGCTGTCGGGCGGACAGAAGCAGCGTCTGAGCATCGCTCGCGTGTTCTTGCGGAATCCGCCGATCCTCATATTTGACGAGGCGACAAGCGCGCTCGACAACGAAAGCGAGCGCATCGTCAAGGAGTCGCTGGAGACGTTGGCCAAAGGGCGTACGACATTGGTGATTGCCCACCGGCTGTCCACCATCCGGAACGCCGAGCGAATTCTTGTGCTGACGGAAGACGGGATCGTGGAGCAAGGCAAGCATGACGCACTGCTGGCTGAGGGCGGCGTGTATGCGCGGCTGTATGCCGAATCATTATAGGGATGGGGTGCAGGAGCTAGGCGCTTATATGCGCTTAGCTCCTTTCGTTGTGGCATCCGTTTCGTTCCGATTCGCTGCCTTAATGAACGAAGCTTACAGACGGCGCGGAAGTCATGTCGTAATATCTTAATTCATCTGTCCTAATGTTAGACTAAAAATCCCAGTTTACCTATGCTACATTTAGGTGGGATGTCTTAATATTACATGTGGCGAGAGGTAATGGGATGAGCAAACAATTGAAAATCGGCATTATTGGCGGCGGCGGTATTGCCGGCGCTCATGTGAGAGCTTATCGTGAACTGGCGGATGTCGAGATTGTAGCCGTTGCAGATGCCATACCTGGCAAAGCAGCGCAATTCATCGAGCACCATCAGCTTCCTTCAGCTCAAGCTTATGACGACTATCGGCAGCTGTTGGAACTGGAGCTTGACGGTGTGAGCATTTGTACGCCGAATGTGGCCCATCACCGTACGACCGTAGATGCGCTGCTGGCAGGCAAGCACGTGATGCTGGAGAAGCCGATGTCGGTCACACTGGAGGAAGCCGTTGAAATGGCACAAACGGCGAAGAAAACCGGCTTCATGCTGAATGTTGGGTTTCAGCCGAGATATGATCCGAACATGAAAGTGATTCAAGACATCGTACAATCCGGCAAGCTGGGCAAAGTGTACTATGTGGAAACAGGCGGCGGCCGCCGCAGAGGTATGCCGGGCGGCACGTTTATTTCCAAGGAAATAGCCGGCGCCGGGGCTATGGCCGATATCGGCTGCTATTCGCTCGATATGGCGCTGAACGCAATGGGTTATCCGAAACCGCTTACCGTATCCGCTTACAGCTCCAACTATTTCGGGACGAACCCGCTGTACCATAAAGAGGCCACACGCTTTGACGTGGAGGATTTCGGTGTTGCGATGGTTCGCTTCGAAGGCGATCTTGTGCTGAACTTCAAAATTTCCTGGGCGATGCACATGGACACGCTTGGGCCAACCCTGTTCCTTGGCACGGATGGCGGCCTCAAAGTGACGCCTGCCGGCAAAGGGCCGTGGAGCGGCGTATTTGATGGAAGCGTAGGCTCGATTACCTATTTCCACGATGTGCTGGGACACCATACCGAAAGTCAGATTCCAATCATTGATCATAAAAAGAATTTGTTCCACGAGAAGGTTCGCGATTTCGTCGAAGCGGTGCAAGGCGGCAAGCCGGCCCCGATTCCAGGTGAACAAATCGTCCGCAATCAAGCCATTATCGACGGTATTATCCGCTCTTCGCAGCTGAAGCGCGAAGTGGCTATCGAACTGCCGAACTCATTATAATCATGGAGGTCATTCCTATGTCCAAAACATTCCGTATTGGTATCGTCGGCTGCGGAGGTATTGCCAATGGCAAACATTTACCGAGCCTAAGCAAATTGAAAAATGTCGAGCTGGTGGCATTCTGCGATATTATTGAAGAACGCGCGGTCAAGGCCGCTGAGAAATACGGCGTCGAAGACGCCAAGGTGTACCAGGATTACAAAGAGCTTCTGACAGATGATTCAATCGATATCGTGCATGTGTTGACACCGAATGATTCCCATGCCGAAATCGCGATTGCGGCGTTGGAAGCAGACAAGCACGTGATGTGTGAGAAGCCGATGGCCAAAACTGCGGCGGATGCCAAGCGCATGGCCGAAACAGCCAAGCGCACGGGCAAGAAGCTCACTATTGGCTACAACAACCGTTTCCGCCCGGACAGCCAGCATTTGAAGCGGGTTTGCGAGCAAGGGGAATTGGGCGACATCTATTTTGCCAAAGCGCATGCGATCCGCCGCCGCGCCGTACCGACTTGGGGCGTGTTCCTTGATGAGGAGAAGCAAGGCGGAGGCCCGCTGATCGACATCGGTACGCATGCACTGGATCTTACGCTGTGGATGATGGATAACTATAAGCCCAAAGTCGTTCTGGGCACGTCCTACCACGAGCTGTCCAAGAAAGAAAATGCCGCCAACGCTTGGGGGCCGTGGGATCCGAGCAAATTCACCGTAGAGGATTCCGCCTTCGGGATGATCGTCATGGAGAACGGGGCGACAATTATTCTGGAGTCCTCGTGGGCGCTGAATACGCTGGAAGTCGATGAAGCCAAATGTTCCTTGAGCGGAACGGAAGGCGGCGCCGACATGAAAGGCGGCCTTCGTATCAATGGCGAGAAGCACAGCCGTTTGTTCACGACCGAGGTAGATCTCAAAGCGGGCGGCGTTGCCTTCTATGACGGCGCGAAAGAGAGCGATGCGGATCTGGAAATGCGCACGTGGATCAAAGCGATCGAGACGGATTCGGAGCCTGTCGTTACGCCGGAGCAAGCATATGTCGTGTCGCAAATTTTGGAAGCGATCTATGAGTCGGCTCGTACCGGCAAAGCTGTATATTTGAATAACTAGCTAGCAGCAAGAGGGGCCGCGGGCCTCTCTTTTTTTGCATTCGAATAGAATGATCGATGCGGCGGGTTAGAAGCGGAAAAGTATTCGATATTTCATATTCAATTACCGAATTCGTCGCCCGAAACGGGAATTGTATGCGATTTTTCGAATAGAATCAGCCGGCCCAAACGACTTCCACACGGCAGCTCTTTCGTGTAACCACAAAAAAGAGTATGCTTGAAAGACTATGGTATCTAAGAAAGGATGGAGATCAGCATGGATTTAGGTTTGCAAGGGAAAGTGGCCCTGATTACCGGCGGGAGCAAAGGCATCGGATTAGCTACGGCGATCGCGATGTCCCGCGAAGGCGCGAAGGTCGCGATCTGCGCGCGGAATGAGGAGCAGCTGCAGGAAGCAGCCCGTCATATTGCCGGCTTGACCGGAGGTCAGGTGCTGGCCGTTCAAGCGGACGTCACTTCCGAGGACGACTGCCGGCGCGCCGTTGAGAAGACGGTTCACGAGCTCGGAGGCATCGATATCCTCGTGAACAATGCAGGAACTTCCGCAGCGAAGCCGTTCGAGCAGGTCGGCACGGAGGTGTGGCGGTACGATCTCGAACTGAAATTGTTCGGAGCGATTCATTGCTCGCGTTATGCAATTCCGTATATGCGCGAAGCCGGAGGCGGTTCCATCGTGAACATCACGACATCAGCAGCCAAAACGCCGCCTGCCTCCTCCTTGCCGACATCGGTCAGCCGGGCTGCAGGACAAGCTCTGACGAATGCGATGAGCAAAGATCTCGCCGGAGACGGTATCCGCGTGAATACGGTCTGCATCGGCAAAATCCGCAGCGACCAGCTGGAGAAAGCTTGGCAGCGGGAAGCGCCCGAGCTAACTTGGGAGGAATACGCAAGAGACTCAAGGCACGCGATTCCGTTGGGCCGAATTGGGGACGCGGAAGAGGCGGCCAGTGTCATTACGTTTCTCTCCTCGCAAGCAGCCTCCTATGTTACCGGCACGTCGGTGAATATTGACGGCGGCAAAGGTGAAGCGCTGTAACCAGACAGGAGTCCGTCCGATAGTCGCCCTTTATTCGCACAAGAATAAGGGGCTTTATTCTATACTTTTATAAAGGAAATGCTAAATTAAGCAGGGTAAACAGCCCAGGCATTTGCCCCCATATACTGGGGGAAGGTGCAGCACCAAGCTGTGTGACCAACACTCTTGCAAACGGTTTCTTCCAGAGGGGGAATTACCGCTGCCACGCGCTAAGGTTTCCTATTGGATGAGCCCCGGTTCATATACAGTACTTGCTGCGCCCGGTTTGTAGGGGGCTGACGACCGCCAAAAATGACAACGTGTACAATCATCCATTTGGCGTTTCCTCCTTGAAAAGCGCATAATGAGTAAAGGGAGGGACGTTTGAATGAAGCTTAGTGTATTAGATCTTGTTCCTGTTATAGCTCCGGCGGATGCCGGGATTGCTTATCAACAGGCGGTCAGACTGGCAGTCCAGGCAGAGCAATGGGGTTACACTCGTTATTGGGCTGCGGAGCACCATGATATGCCCGGACTCGCCTGTACATCGCCGGAAGTGCTGCTCGCGCATGTCGGTGCAAAGACCGATCGAATTCGGCTTGGCTCAGGGGCGCTGCTGCTGCCTCACTACAGACCAATGAAAGTGGCCGAAAACTTTCATATGCTTGCAGCCATGTATCCCGGCAGAGTCGATCTCGGCATTGGTAGGGCTCCGGGCGGGTCGGCGAATGCGGCGATCGCGCTGAGCGGGAACTTTCTTGAGAACGTCCGGCAGCTGCCGGAGTCGTTGAAGTCATTAATGGCCTTGCTCGAAGGCCGGTTCGAATGCGAGGGGCAGCCGGTCGTAGCTAGGCCGGTGCCGAAGGTGCCGCCGGAGGTGTGGATGCTCGGCACGAACAGCAAAAGCGCGGACTTCGCGGCTGAGCTCGGGGCTGGCTATGTTTTCGGCCAGTTTATGAGTGATGCCGACGCACTGGAAGTGCTGAGCGGCTATCGCGCGAAGTTCGTACCGTCCGCACAAGGCGGGCGCCACCAGGCGATCGTCGCCGTCGGCGTCGTTTGCGCGGAGACGGCCGAAGCGGCGAGAAGCTTAGCCGCTGATGTGCCGTGGCTGCAGGCGGACGGCGATGCCAGTGGCGCGGAGGACGCGCCGCGGAAAATGCTCGTCGGCACAGCGGCAAGCGTGCGCGAGGAGCTGGAGGCGCTCGCCCGGCACTGTGGCGTCGACGAGTTTTTGGTGGTGACGCCGGTTGCTGACTATGAGCAGCGGCTGCGCTCCTATGAACTGCTGAGCGACGCAATTGGCTAAGGGGTTCTCGCATCGCGCTTGCGGAAATATGATTCGCTAATACGGCTGGAACAGTCGATTTGGAAGTTAAAGCGGAAATACAATGCGTTATTCGTGCTGAAATTGGCTTGTTCACAGCTAAATTAACATAATAACGCATCTTATTTCCGCTTCAGCGGCTATTTGGCCTCGATTTACCTAAATAAGGAACTGTATTTCCCATTTCGATCCTATCGCTCGATCTTTCCAACCGAATCTACCTGCCAACCGCAACAACTCCCGCCTCGCCCTCCGTGAGAGTAAACTCCTGCACTATTGCACACATCCTAACAACTAGCTTCCGCTCCCGCCGTCCAAGCTCCCCAACCGAATCTACCTGCCAACCGCACCAACTCCCGCCACACCCTCCATGAGAGTAAACTCCTGCACTATTGCACACGTCCTAACAACTAGTTTCCGCTTCCGCCGTCCAAGCTCCCCAACCGAATCTACCTGCGGACCACCAACCCCCCGCCTCGCCCTCCATGAGAGTAAACTCCTGCACTATTGCACATGTCCTAACAACTAGCTTCCGCTCCCGCCGTCCGAGCTCCCCGACCGAATCTACCTGCCAACCGCACCAACTCCCGCCTCGCATCTCCTGAGAGTAAACTCCTGCACTATTGCACACGTCCTAACAACTAGTTTCCGCTTCCGCCGTCCAATCTCCCCAACCGAATCTACCTGCCAACCGCACCAACTCTCGCCCGCACCTCATGAGAGCAAACTCCTGCACTATCGCACACGTCCAGAAAACTAGCTTCCGCTCCCGCCGTCCAAGCTCCCCAACCGAATCTACCTGCCAACCGCACCAACTCCCGTCACGCACCTCAAGAGAGCAAACTCCTACACTATCGCACACGTCCAACCAACTAGCTTCCGCTCCTGCCGCCCAAACTCCCCAACCGAATCTACCTGCGAACCACCAACCCCCGCCTCGCCCTCCATGAGAGTAAACTCCTGATACGGCTGAAGTGGCGATCGTGTACGGGGAGCTGGATGCGGGCGCTCGGCACTGCACTGTGGCAAGTGACGCCGGTTGCTGACTACGAGCAGCGGCTGCGCTCGTATGGACTGTTGATCGCATCGCGCTTGCGGAAATATGATTCGCTAATACGGCTGGAATAGTCCTTTTGGAAGTTAAAGCGGAAATACAATGCGTTATCCGTGCAGAATTTGGTTTGTTCGCACCCGAATCAACCAAATAACGCATCTTATTTCCGCTTCAGCGTCCATTTGCCCTCGTTATTCCCAAATAAGGAACTGTATTTCCCCTTTCGATCCTATCGCTCGATCTTCCAACCGAATCTGCCCGCCAATCGCGCCAACTCCCGCCCCGCACCTCCTGAGAGCAAATTTCCTGACGAAGTGATTATCACCTGAGCTAGTGATTACTGAGCGCTGACAAGGCTTGCTGTTACGCAGAAAAGTTAGAAAATGTAAAAATGATTATTGCTGCACCTGGTAAACACTGGATATAGTCAGGGTGCGGGCGGGAACGATGCCCGTTCCCCGAGACACCGGGAGAATCGTCGATGAGGGGGCGAATGAATGAAGGAATAGAGGCGCATGTTTGGATGGCCGAGGATTCAAATGACATCTAGGAGCCTGCATACGGAAAGCATGTATGAATATTAAAGGAGGAATGTAATTAATGACAAAAGTTAAGCCTGTCCATATGCTTGCAGCTGCAGCGACTGCTTCATTGATCGCAGGGATGATGCTGATTCCGCCGGTTTTCGCGGCTAATTTATTGGGGGATAATTTCGATGACGGGGACGCGGCCGGATGGTCGACGCAAAATGGCACCTGGTCGGTCGTCCAAGATAATGGATCCTACGTGTACCGCCAAACGAGTGCGATTGAAGGCCGCGCATCGGCGGGCAATACGGCATGGACGGATTACGCGGTAGAGGCCAATGTGAAGATTGATAATTGGAACGGCACCAACCGGGCGTATGTGGCAGGACGCTATCAGGACGGCAACAATTTCTATGCCGCATCTTTGTATAACAGCGGAGGCGGCAAGCTTGAAATCCGCAAAAAAGTAAGCGGTTCCACGACAACGTTGGCTACGTTGGATTATCCGCTGGCAGCCGGAACCTGGTATACGGTCAAGCTTGAACTGGCAGGCTCGACGATTCGCATGTATGTGAACGGTACACTTCAATTAATGGCAACGGATACAAGCTTAACTTCCGGCGCGGTGGGCTTGGTGGCTTACAAAAGTGCAGCCAGCTTCGATAACGTCCTCGTAACGGACAGTTCAGGCGCCACTTCAACGCCTGCGCCGACATCGTCGCCATCCCCGTCGCCGTCTGCACCGCCAAGTCCGTCGCCTTCGGCACCACCAAGCCCTTCGCCGTCACCGTCGACGCCGCCGACAGCTGGCGCCGTCTATGTTGCTCCTGACGGCTCGGACAACAATGCAGGGACATTGGCGAGCCCGACGACTTTAAGCTCCGCGCTGACGAAGGTAGCCCCAGGCGGCATCATTTATATGCGTGGCGGAACGTACAGCTACAGCACGCAAATTACGATAGACCGGACGAACAGCGGGACGGCAAGTGCGGTTAAGCAGATCATGCCTTACGCTTCGGAGAAGCCTATCCTTGATTTCAGTTCTCAACCCTACAATATTTCGGACGTTTCCCTGAACAATCGCGGGCTGCAATTGAACGGAAGTTATTGGACCGTCAAAGGATTGGAGATCAAGGGAGCTGCGGATAACGGCGTCTACGTAGCGGGCAATCATAACCGGCTTGAGAACTTGGACGTCCATCATAACCGGGATACAGGCGTTCAACTCGGAAGGCATTCTTCATCTGCGCCGAACAGCGAGTGGCCGGCGGATAATCTCGTCCTCAACACCTACTCGCATGATAACTTCGATCCCGATAACGGTGAAGATGCTGACGGCTTTGCCGCTAAGCTGACGGTCGGTTCAGGGAATGTTTTTGATGGATGTATAGCCGCTTATAACACCGATGACGGATGGGATCTGTATACGAAGACGGAGACGGGGCCGATTGGGACGATTACGATCAAGAACAGCGTAGCACATCATAACGGACAGACGTCCTCCGGCAGCTCGACGAGCAACAGCGACGGCAACGGTTACAAGCTTGGCGGGGAGAAAATTGCGGTGAACCATGTAGTAACCAACTCTGTGGCCTATCTTAACAAGAAGCACGGTTTTACCTACAACAGCAACCCTGGCTCGATCACGTTAACGGGCAATACGGCTTTCAGCAATGGCCAAGGCAATTTCACCTTCGATGTGGGAACGCATATATTCACGAATAACCTGTCTTACAAAGGTGCTTCCAGCGATAAATCCAGCGGCACCGACGTACAGAACTCCAATGTTTGGTGGAAAAACAACAAGAGCACCAATGCGGCCGGCCTCTTGGCCAGCGATGAGGATTTCGTCAGCCTGACGCCTGCACTCACGCGCAATAGCGATGGGTCGCCGAATTTGGGCAGCTTTATGAAGCTGGCGACAGGCAGCGATTTGCTCGGATCAGGTTCACCAGCCGGTACCGATATTGGCTACAAACAACCATAACAGGAGAGCTGACTGTCAGCTCCGGGAGTTGCGTCCAAGGCATTGGATCTGAAAAAAAGGCTGCATCCGAGCTGAGAACCAGCTCGGAGCAGCCTTTTCTTTGGCAATCAATATCAAACATGTTACGCTCGGCGTTTTTTACGTAAATACCAGACTAACATGGAGATGGAATCCCGGATTGAAGCGGTTTGGTAAAGCCTGAGTGTCATTGTCATAAGCAATAAACCTCCCTAACCCTGAAAGAATGTCGAGCATAAACAGTACTACGTAAAAAGTGCGAAGATGGTTTTATTTTTTTTTAATAAATCTTTAACACTGTTTTTTAAACAAATACCTCTACTTTCTGGATTAAACTTTGGCTCATAAAGTTGGATAATAAGGATGTAAGCGTTACCCAAACTTAGAACGGCTCATTTAGGGGAGGAATAGAGATGAAAAAGGTATTCACACTAGCGCTGTCGCTCACGATGATGTTCACGGCGGCTGCATGCTCTTCCGGCAAGACCGACACATCGAAGCCTGCGGCAAGCAGCGAACCGGGTAAAGCGGCTGTTGCATCCGCAGCACCAAGCAAAGATCCGGTTAAATTACGCGTAGCATGGTGGGGCGGTCAAGCCCGTCACGATTACACGTTGAAAGTGATCGAAATGTACGAGAAGCAGAACCCGAATGTGAAGATTGAAGCGGAGTACGCACCGTTTGACGATTACTGGAAAAAGCTTGCACCGCAAGCATCGGCTAATCAGCTGCCGGACGTCATTCAGATGGATATTTCCTATCTGACGCAATATGGCGGTAAGAATCAGCTGGCGGATATGACGCCTTATACCAAGAACGGATTAATCGACGTTTCCTCCATTTCGCCAAACGCGCTTTCCGGCGGTGAAGTCGGCGGCAAGCTGGTTGCGATGAACCTGGGTGTGAACGCACTTTCCACAACGGTTGATGTGAACACATTCAAAAGCTTAGGCATCGACCTTCCATCTAAAGATTGGACTTGGGAAGATTATGACGCTATCGCGGCGAAAGCCAAAGCGGCCGGTAAGCAAGTTGGCGGTTTCGCCCTTCACCATGAAGTATTCTTCCCGTATTACCTGCGTTCTATCGATCAAAAAATGTACAATGCAGAAGGCACCGAGCTAGGATTCAAAGATGACAAACCGTTAATCGACTATTTCAAACGCTATCAGAAATGGTACGATCAAGGCAGCATCCTTTCTTTGGATAAAGAATCCCAGAAGAAAGGGGTAGCCGAGGAGGATGAAATCCTGCTGGGCAACTCGATTACAGGCAATGGCTGGTCCAACCAGTTCCTCGCTGTAGCGAATTTGGTGAAAGACCGTCCGCTTGAGCTGTACCCGCTTCCTGGCCGCAACGGCAGTAAGGGACTATTCTTGAAGCCAAGTATGTACTTCTCGATCGCGAACAGCTCGAAGCAGAAAGAAGAAGCGGCGAAGTTCATCTCCTTCTTCGTGAACGATATCGAAGCGAATAAATTGATCAAAGGCGACCGCGGTGTGCCTGTCTCCTCCAAAGTGAAGGAAGCGCTGAAGCCGCTGCTGACCCCGAACGAAGTGAAAATTTTCGACTACGTGGCATGGGCTGAGCAAAACTCCTCCCAATTGGATCCTCCGAATCCGGTAGGTTCGATCGAAGTTGAGAAGCTGCTGAAAGCAACGGCAGAGCAAATTTTGTATAAGAAGACGAGCGTGGAAGAAGCTGCGGCGAAATTCCGTAAGGATGCCAATGCCGTTTTGGCGAAAAATAAAGCCAAGTAAGAACGAAGACCGGAATTCTCCCGAAACGGGAGATCCGGTCTTTTTTTTCTCTTGACAGGTTAAACGTTTCAAATTAAGCTATACATGTATGTTAAACGTTTAACAAAACGGAGTTGAAACAGGGATGTCTAAGCCCAAACAAGTCACCATTGTAGAAGTGGCAGAAGCCGCCGGCGTTTCCATCGCCACCGTCTCCAATGTGCTGAATCGAGGTGGTATTCGTTCGTCGAAAGAGACGATCCGCAAGGTCGAATTGGCTGCTGAACAACTTGGATATCGGCGCAACACGATGGCAGCGGGGTTAAGCCGCAACAAAACTTATGAAATCGGTGTCATTATCCCGGCACTGGGCAGTTACTATGGCCAGCTTGCCGAACATTTGCAGCTTGAAGCGCACAATGTCGGTTACCATCTCTCCGTGTTCTCTTCCGGAGGATTCGATCCGGCCATTGAGAGAAGGCACTTGGAAGTGCTGCTGGAGCGCAGGGTCGACGGACTTATTTGCCATGGTTTGGCCATGGGCTTCGAGACGACGCGTTCCATTGTGAACAGCGGTACGCCGCTCGTTATGATCAATGGGTGGAATTGGCCGGAAGATATTGCGACGGGAGCTGTGAATTTAGGCTTTGCAGGGGCTTGCGAGCAATCCGTCAAGGTGCTCGTTGACCGCGGCTGCGGCACGATATGTTACATAGGAAGCAAAGGCTCCAAAGTGATCGACGAACGGCGCCGCTTGGGGTTCCAGTCGGGAATGGCGCAGCATGGAAGCGGTATTGGTCACGAAATCGCCGATAGCAAAGGGTTGGATATCGGAGCGTATTTAAGCGGTTTGGTGCAGCGTTACCAACATCCGATAGGCATCATCGCCTTTGACGACCATGTGGCATTGCGCATACTATCGGCTGCTAACCGGCTCGGGATTGATATTCCGAATCGCATTCGGCTGATCGGCATCAACAACGATTACATTGCCAAGGAGAGTTACCCGGGCATTTCGAGCTGGGACATTCCTTACTATGAGCAGGCGCACCAAGCGATCGGGAAGCTGCTGCATAAGTTCGGCAGTAAAGAGGATTCAGGGGAAGACCGGGAAATAGAGGTCCCGCTTACATTTATAGAACGAGAAACGACCAAATTATGATAATGGAGTGATACATTCATGTGGAAACAAGCCATTGAAGATGCCTTACAGAAAACGAGAGCGAATATTGAACGTTTTGGAGATCTATTTCCGCATGTCAGCGAGAACGATGTGTATCACTTGAATCCGAATACGGATTGGACGGACGGCTTCTGGTCAGGCATTCTGTGGCTGAGCTACCAATACAGCGGTGATCCGGTGTTCCAGGAAGCAGCGCGGAGAACAGTGGCAAGCTTCAAGCAAAGATTGGAGAACCATGTAGCGCTCGATCACCACGACATCGGCTTCTTGTATTCCCTGTCTTCCAAAGCGCAGTGGATCATCGAGAAGGACGAAGCGGCAAGACAGCTTACTCTGCAGGCTGCCGACGTGCTGATGAAGCGCTGGAGACCGAAAGGCCAGTACATTCAAGCATGGGGGCTGGAAGGCGATCCTCAGAACGGCGGCCGCATCATTATCGATTGCATGCTGAACCTGCCGCTGCTGTACTGGGCGTACGAGCAAACCGGCGATGCCAAATACAAAGAGGCGGCGGTCATTCATGCTGACTTGAGCCGCCGCTACCTGGTGCGCGGTGACGATTCTTCTTATCATACGTTTTACTTTGATCAGGAAACCGGCGAGCCGCTGCGCGGAGGAACGCATCAAGGCTACCAAGACGGCTCCACCTGGACACGCGGTCAAGCATGGGGGATTTACGGCTTTGCGCTTTCCTACCGCTATACGCGCAATCCGCTATATTTGGAGACGGCAAAACGTTTGGCCAAATATTTCTTCGAACGCTTGCCGGAAGACAACGTAGTCTATTGGGATTTCAATGCACCGGTTAACGCAGATACGAAGCGCGACAGCTCGGCCTCGGCGATTGCTTCCGCGGGCGCGCTCGAAATTTTGGAGCATCTGGCTGCGGATGACGCCGACCGTGCAATTCTGCAGGATGGCATCCAACGTTCGATGACGGGACTCGTCCAATCATACGCAACGATCGGCAAACCGGATGCCCAAGGGTTCATTGAGCGCGGTTCTTACAGCGTTCGCGGCGGCGCGGCGCCGGACGATTTCATGATTTGGGGCGACTACTACTACTTAGAGGCTTTGGTTCGCATGGAGAAAGGACTAAAAGGATACTGGTATGAGTAATCAAACGACATCTAGCCAGAATACGCGTTCATATTGGCTTCAAACGATGCTGCGCATTGCCGATCCTGTTCTGCAGGCGCTGGCGGCAAGACAACTGCGAGCAACCATGCCCGTCGAGAATAAAAAAGAAGAGCAGCGCCAATACTCGCACTTGGAAGCTTTGGCGCGTACGCTGGTCGGTCTTGCTCCTTGGCTGGAGAACCCGGTTGCAGACGCGGAAGAAGAAAAGCTGCGCCTGCGCTATGTCGCACTGGTGCAGGCAGGGCTGGACGCCGCGACGGATCCGGAGTCTCCGGATTTCCTGAACTTTAGCCACGGCTTTCAGCCGGTCGTTGACACCGCCTTCCTGTCCCATGCCATTCTCCGCGCTCCGAATGCGCTGTGGCATGGTCTGGACAGCCGGGTGCAGGCTAATCTGGTGAAAGCTTTGCAGTCGTCGCGAACGCGCAAGCCTGCGTTCAACAACTGGCTGCTGTTCGCCGCCATGACAGAAACGGCGCTGCGCTTCATGGGCGCGGATTGGGACCGGATGCGGGTGGACTTCGCCTTGAAGCAGCATGAGCAGTGGTACCTTGGCGACGGCATGTACGGCGACGGCCCGGAATATCATGCCGATTATTATAACAGCTTCGTCATACAGCCGATGATGGTCGATATCATCGAGCATGTCGGCGAGGAATATGCGGACTGGGGCGCTATGCGCGAAAAAATCATCATCCGCGCGCAGCGTTTCGCCGCGGTACAGGAACGCTCCATTTCACCGGAGGGTACGTTCCCCGTCGTCGGCAGGTCGCTCGCGTACCGGTTCGGCGCTTTCCAAGCGCTGGCCCAAACCGCACAGCGCCGCGAGCTGCCGGACGGCGTCGCGCCGGCTCAAGTTCGCTGCGCGCTGACCGCGGTGATCAAGCGCTTGATCGAAGCGCCGGGTACGTTCGACGAGGCCGGCTGGCTGAAGATCGGCCTGTGCGGCCATCAGCCGGAGCTGGGCGAACCGTATATCTCAACCGGCAGTCTGTACTTATGCTCGGCGGTGTTCCTGCCGCTCGGCTTGCCGGCGGACGATCCGTTCTGGCAAGGAGCCGATGCGCTATGGACATCGCAGCAAGTATGGGCGGGGCACACGGTTGCCATTGACAAAGCGATATATGTGTAACACAACGAAGCGTCTTGTTTCCTCGTGAAACAGGCGCTTTTTTTTGTCCAACGACGCATGTGCGGGCAGCCGGGATTTATATGACGCAGCGCCATTTTTCATGTATACTAAATGGCGTAAAATCCTGTTATCCCCAAATAGCCATATAGAGCGATTGTGGATAACTTCGCGAGCCAGAAGAAAGTAGCGTGACGCTTTTGAATGAAGATTATCAGTTAACGGTACAAGAAGTGCTGGGCAGGCCGTTTTTTCAACACGCCCATATCGCGGCCGGCCGGAACGGGCTGCATCGGACGGTACGTTGGGTCCATATTATCGAAGTGATTCAATTCGAGGAGCTGCTCCAGGGCGGAGAGATGATTCTGACGACGGGAGCCGCTTTCAAGAGCGATACGGCTCTGTTCATGACCTATCTGAACCAGCTCGTTACGAACAACGTGTCCTGTCTCTGCATCGAGATGGGCCATTATTTGACAGCCATTCCCGAGCCGTGGATCGCTGCTGCGGAAGCATGCCAATTGCCGCTTATTATATTCCCGCAGGCTGTGCGCTTCATCGACATTACGCAGGATATTCATGCGCATATCATTAATCAACATCATAAAGCGCTGCAGGATTTGGAGAAAATATCGCGTGAATTCCACCGCATGACGCTCTCCTCGCAGGGGGTGGGGCACGTGCTGGGGCTGCTGCAGAGCAGCACGAAAGCCCAAGTCATCTATGTGCCGACGGACGGGCAGCCGAGATTCGTCCCGCAGACGGGCAGCCGCGAGATGAAGGAATGGCTGGATGTGGTAAGCGGCCGTCTCCCGGATGGCGGGAACTCGCGGCATGCAGGCGCGCCAGCGGTATTTGACTGGGAAGGGCAGACCGTCATCGTTCACCCTGTCGGCGCCATGGGCAAAACTTGGGCGCATATTGTTCTCATTCTCGCCCGTAAGCCGCAGGAATACGAGTACTTGATCCTGGACTCAGCCTCGTTGTCGATCGCGCAGGATTTATTGCGCAAGCGGTATATGGAGGAGCGGAAGCTTTATTCCCAAACGCTGTGGGTGGATGATCTGCTGCATCTGCGCATTCGTGATGAAGAGCAGATCAAGGTGCTGATCGGGAGCAGCTTCAAACAGCTGAACGAGCTGCCTTACTATGTCATTTTAATAGAATTCGAGTCAAAAGCAGGCGAGGACCATCCGGCGCTGCCGAGCGATGGCGTAGAGTCTGCGGGCATTCACCTCTCGCTTGCGGCAAGGTCCGTTTTTGAACAGCATACGTTCCATCCTCTGCTTACGCTCAAAAATAACCGGCTTGTTGTCGTCGCGTTCGACAAAGCGCCGAAGCGGCCGGCCAAAGAACGGCTGCAGCACGTTCTAGCGTCGCTGCAGCTGTTGAAAGCGGAGGAAGAGATGGAGTTGACGATTGGCGTCGGTCAGAGCAATCGAAGCTTTCTGCAGGCGCATCAGAGCTACCAGGAGGCGCTTCAGGCGATTTCCCTTGCGCCTACGCTGCAAAGCAAAGTGCTGTTTTATGATGAGCTGGGCGTGTACCAGCTGCTGTTTCATATTGCGGACAAACAGCTGCTGCAATCGTTCGTCCGTACGTATTTGGGGCCGATCCTCGACCATGACCGGCTGAAAGGCAGCGAGCTGCTGCGCACGCTCAAAGTCTATCTCGACAGCGACGGCTCCAAACAAATTGCCGCTCAGCAGCTTTTTATCGTGAGACAATCGCTGTATTACCGCTTGGAGAAGATCGAGGAGCTGCTCGGAGCCGATTATATGCTCCCGGAGAAGCGCCTGGCGCTGCAGGTAGGCATTCGCGCCTACCAACTGCTGCACCCCGAAACGAAATTGTGAAAAAGATAGATTCAGTTTCTTTACATTTTGTCTAATGGAACGATAGCGGATCCCTCTTATACTTGGAAATATCAAGTAAAGACGGATCCTTTTTATGTCAAGGGTCCCTAAGAGAGGCAGATGCGCAATGATCATCGGGGTTCCTAAAGAAATCAAAAACAATGAGTTTCGCGTTGGCATGACGCCAAGCTCCGTGCTTTCTTACACGCAAGCCGGTCATGAAGTGAAGGTGGAGACGAAGGCGGGTCACAGCATCGGCTTCACGGATGAGGATTATGTGCAAGCAGGCGCCAGCATCGTACATTCCGCTGCTGAAGTATGGTCCGCCGAGATGGTCGTTAAAGTGAAAGAACCGCTTCCGGAGGAGTATGGTTACTTCCATGAAGGCTTGATTTTATATACGTATCTGCATTTGGCGCCGGAAGCTGAGCTGACTCACGCACTCGCCAGCAACCAAGTGACGGCGATTGCGTACGAGACCATTCAACTGGCTAACGGCAGCCTGCCGCTCCTGACGCCGATGAGTGAAGTGGCCGGACGCATGTCCGTGCAGATCGGGGCGCATTTCCTGGAGAAGGCGCATGGCGGCAAAGGCATCCTGCTCGGCGGTGTGCCGGGTGTCGAGCCGGGGCGCGTAGCGGTGATCGGCGGGGGGATCGTCGGCACGAATGCGGCGAAGATGGCGATCGGTCTTGGCGCCGATGTCACGATTGTCGATTTGAATCCGGACCGGCTGCGTCAGTTGGACGATCTGTTCCAAGGCCGTGTCAAAACGATCATGTCCAGCCCTTACAACATCGCGGAAGTCGTACGCAGGGCCGATCTGGTCGTAGGGGCCGTCCTGATCCCGGGGGCCCGGGCACCGCGTCTCGTGACAGAAGACATGGTGAGAACGATGAGTCCGGGCAGTGTGATCGTCGACGTCGCGATTGACCAAGGCGGCTCCATCGAGACGATTGACCGCATCACGACGCATGATAACCCGACATATGAGAAACATGGTGTCATCCATTATGCGGTAGCGAATATGCCGGGGGCCGTGGCACGTACGTCTACCTTGGCCTTGACCAATGCAACGACGCCGTACGGGCTGCAGATTGCCGGCAAAGGCTATGTGCGTGCGGCGCTGGACAACAGCGCGATCGCCAAAGGGGTGAATGTCGTGGGCGGCCATGTCACCTACAAAGCAGTGGCAGAGGCACACGGATATGAATATACGGACGTTTACTCGCTGTTAAGATAGATGTTATGTCATGTTTCATTACACAAATAATAGAGATTCTTTAAGTATGTTATTATAGTTGACATATATCGCACAACGATGTATATTAATATTACCGCACAACGACGTGCACCTAATATACTTGAGGCAATGGCGCCTATCCTGAATGAGGATAGGCGCTTTCTGTCTTTCCGGAGGCGAGTGTCATGAGAAAATTCATGCAAGATATCGTTCTGTTTATTCGTGTTCTTCCAACGGCGTTAACTTGGTATTGAGCAAAAATGACAAAAAAGGTGTCCCCGCCATGATGATGGCTGTGGGACACCTTTTGCCTTATTAGAACGCAGGAACGATTGCGCCTTTGTATTTGTCTTCGATGAATTTTTTCGTATCGGCGGAGTTCAATTCCTTCGCCAATTTCTGCATAGCTTCGGAATCTTTGTTATCCGGACGGGAAACGAGAATGTTCACGTACGGAGAGTTTTTATCCTCGATGAACAGCGCGTCTTTCGTAGGGTTCAGGTTAGCTTGCAGCGCATAGTTGGTGTTGATCAGAGCAAGATCGAATTCGCCGATCGTACGCGGCAGCATCGCCGGATCAAGCTCTTTGATTTGCAGCTTTTTGCTGTTCTCTACGATATCTTTCACAGTACCTTTAATGCCTACGCCGTCTTTCAGCTTGATCAGGCCGTTCTTCTCCAGCAGCGCCAGCGCGCGGCCGGCATTGGAAGGGTCATTCGGAATCGCAACCGATGCGCCTTCTTTCAGTTCGGCAGCGGATTTGACTTTTTGCGAGTATGCGCCGAAAGGCTCAATGTGTACGCCGGCGACTTTCACCAGGTTTTGTTTTTTGTCGGCGTTGAACTGCTCAAGGTAAGGAAGATGTTGGAAGAAGTTAGCGTCCAATTGCTTCTCGAACACTTGAACGTTCGGTTGGACGTAGTCGTTAAACTCAATGACTTCAAGGTTAACGCCCTGCTCTTTCATTTTGGCTTTCAGGCTGTTCAAGATTTCTGCGTGAGGCACGGACGTAGCGCCGACTTTCAGCGTCACTTCCTTGCCTGGCGCAGCCGCTGCAGGCGAAGCGGATGCGGCCGGAGCGGTGCTGGCCGGGTTCTCAGCCGGCTTTTGTCCGCATGCGGCTAGCGCCAGCACGAGGAACAAGGAAACTAGGGATAAAGTAAGCTTTCTCATTGTACAAGGACCTCCAATAATGTTATGATGTCTTATTTGCGGTTGTATTTGGCAACCATCCGGTCGCCGAGCATTTGCAGCAATTGAACGAAAAGGACAAGGATCACGACGGTGACGATCATAATATCTGTACGGAACCGCATGTAACCGTAACGGAGGGACAGATCGCCGAGACCGCCGCCGCCTACGACGCCTGACATGGCGGAGTAGGAGAGCAGCGTGACGGCCGTTACCGTCACGGCTGAGATCAAGCCCGGGCGCGCTTCCGGCAGAAGGACGCGCCACACGATTTGCCATGGCGTTGCGCCCATCGATTGAGCGGCCTCAATGACGCCGCTCTCGATCTCACGCAGCGCGGATTCCACCAGCCGCGCAAGAAACGGCGCTGCGGCAATGACCAGAGGCGGAATAGCGCCTTTGACGCCGATGGTGGTGTGCACGAGCGCTTTGGTGATCGGGAACACGCTGATCATCAGAATGACGAACGGCACGGAGCGGAGCACATTGACGATCAGCGAGAGCACGCCGTACAAGGGCAAATTTTGCAGCAGCTGGCCTTTGGAAGTAAGAAATAAAATAATGCCAAGCGCCAAGCCGATGATCACCGTAAACAGCAGCGACCAGAGAAGCATGATCAGCGTATCGCCGGTTGCTCCGGCAATCTCGGCCCAATTAATTTCCCAGCTCATATTCACGGTACCAGCACCTCCACATCCATGCCTTCCTGCTTCAGCTTGCCCGTCACTTCGGCGATTTCGCCAGGGGTTCCGCCGGATAATTGAACGACCAATTGACCGTAAGGCACCCCTTTCATGGACGAAATCGTCCCTTGGAGAATGGCGAAGGATACGCCTGTCGACTTCACGGTTTCGAACAAAATCGGCTCATACGTTTTGGCCCCGATATACGTTATGCGGATCACAGTGCCTGAAGGATCGCTAGGCTGCAAATTGGTATGGCCGGCTCTATCGGTCAAATCGGAAACTTGTCCGACGAAATCCTTCGTAACCCTGTGCTGGGGTTGAAGGAATACATCCAGCACTTTGCCGGTTTCGACGATCGTGCCTTTTTCCATGACGGCTACCCGGTCACAGATCGCGCGAATGACCTGCATCTCGTGCGTGATCAGCAGAATGGTAATGCCCAGCTTCCGGTTAATGTCGAGGAGCAGGGCGAGAATGGCGTTCGTCGTCTGCGGATCGAGTGCGGAGGTCGCTTCATCACAGAGCAAAATATCCGGATGATTCGCCAGCGCTCTGGCGATGCCGACACGCTGCTTCTGACCGCCGGACAGCTGGTTCGGATATTTGTGAGCGTGCTCCTGCAGCCCTACGAGCTCAAGCAGCTCCTTGATTCTTGCATGGATTTCCGCTTGACCCGTACCCGCCAGCTTCAATGGAAAGGCAATATTTTCGGCCACCGTGGCCGAAGCGAGCAGGTTGAAATGCTGGAAGATCATGCCGATCTTGCGGCGCTTCACCTGAAGCTGTCTGGCATTCAGAGCAGTCATGTCCTCTCCGTCGATCCGGATGCTCCCGGAAGTAGGACGCTCGAGCAAATTCACACACCGCAGCAGAGTGCTCTTGCCTGCCCCGGAGTGCCCGATAATGCCGAAGATTTCTCCGCGTTCGATATGTAAATGGATCTGCTGGATGGCCGGTAAGCGTCCCGGTACATCCTCGTACACTTTGAGCAAGTTATCGATATGAATCAGGATGAATACCTCCTATTCCATGCAAATTATGGTGTTGATATATTTTGACCGACGGTAGATCATTTTATTAGAAAATGCAAGGGGATGCAACAGCTAAAAATTGAAAATTGAATCTGCGACTGCGCATTGACGCTGTATTTATTTGCATATAAACTTAAGTTAAACGTTTCAACTGAAAAAGAGAGCGCTTCACTCGGTGAAGAAAACGCTCTTATAGTGAAGTATCCAAGGGGATGACAAATTTGACAAATTTGCAACAAAGACAAATCGAGGTTCAATCGCGTGTTGCGCAAGCGGCATTTGACCAGCCGCTCCTGAGCAGCGGCTTTTTATTTCATGGGGATGTGCGCGACAATTTCTACTACGCCTCCTATCTGTTTGCAGCGTCTCAAGCTGAAGAGATCGCCTTCGCCGGCGACCGCAGCCTGGCGAAGGCCAAGGCGGAAGGCGTTCTGCAGCTGCTGCTGGAGCTCCAGGACCGGGATCCGGCAAGCCCGACCTACGGGCATTGGCCGCTGAATTTGAGATCGGCGCCGAAGGAAGCGCCGAAGAACACGCTGCCTGTCGAGTTGATGGGCAGCTTGATGGTTTACTTTTATGAGCGGTACGCCCATGTTCTGAGAGAAGATTTAAGAAGCTTGTTCGAGGATGCTCTTCACCATATTTATAGGAGCGATTTCTACCGGAAGCCTATGGAGCATTTCAACCATCACGAAGCCAAATATACGGCGGCCAAGCTCATTCTCGGGCAGCGCTTTGCCGATCAGGAGCTGTTCGCAGATGGTGCGGAGAGCTTGCGGCTGACCTTAGACAGAGTGACTTCGCTGGGAATGTCCGAGTACGGCGGACTGCCTTGGTTCTGGCATTGGGTCCAAGCATTCACATGCGCTTGGCAGCTGGTCGCAGATCCAGAGGTGAAAGCCGAGCTGTCCCGCTTGTTGGACTATTTATGGCGCGTGCGCTCGACGTATTACCTGGGCGGCGCGTGGGTGGGACCGCATGCCCGCATGTGGCCGCACGACATGCCGAAGGACACGAATGTGCTGCATGACTACGTGCAGTATGGCGATTTCGCGCTGCCTGCGGACATGCCGCGCACGGAGTATGCAGGCTTCCTTGTCTATGAAGCGCCGGCCGATGCGCGCGAGCTCGCTTTGAACCGTGAAGCTCCCGTACAGGTCAAATCGAAAATTCCGAAGCAAGCTGCTGTCGCCGCTCACTCAGAGGATGTGCTGCACAGTTATGTTTATATCACGGATCACTATGCCATGGGCGGTATGTACGAACGCGTTCTCGAGTTCGACAATGAACAGCACCGCTGGGATGTCGCCCTGCCGCTGGGACGTGTGCATGGGGTCAATCACGCGTATTTTTTCCATCCGGGACCCGGATTCGCAGAAGGAGATTTGCGCCATCAAAGCGAATACTCAGAAGTGTTTTTTCACCGCAATACGATCATCTCGATGTATCATATTCCGGAAGATCAGCCTGACCGCATCATCGGATGCCTGCCGCCAGGCGAGTGGATGGAAGATGACGGGGCGTTATTCGGGCTGTGCGGACATGTATATATGGCCGTATTCCTGCAGCAGCCGTACCAGCGCGAGGTGCTCGCCGACCGCTCGGTGGTCACAAGCCGAGGCTTTGCCAATGCCGTCGTGTTCGAGTGTGCGGATCAGACCGCTGCAGCGGCCAAAGGGATCGCCGATCTCCGGCAATTTGCCGACATCATGAGACGGAAGCGGCCGACCATGGATGAGAACAGCCTTGTTTATACATCGCTGAGTGACGATTTGCTTGTTTTCCGAAGCGGCCCGAACGTTGAAGCCGGCAGATATGTGAACGGTCTTGCCGCCGACTTCGCCGATTACACGGTCCCTTTAAAATAAAAGGAAAAGAGGATGTTAACATGCCATTAGTGGACATGCCGTTAGAGAAGCTGCTTAGCTATGAAGGGCGCAACCCGCGCCCGGACGATTTCGATGCTTATTGGGAGCGGGCGATTGCCGAAATGAAAGCGGTTGACCCGCAGATCGAGCTGCGTCCAAGCGAGTATCAAGTGCCTTTCGCAGAATGCTTCGACCTTTATTTCACAGGGGTGAAAGGCGCGCGCATTTATGCCAAATATATTCGTCCCAAGCACACATCCGCGCCGCATCCGGCGATTGTGCAGTTCCACGGTTATTCCGGCAATTCCGGCGATTGGTCCGATAAAATTCAATATGCAGCGCTGGGTTATTCGTTCTTCTCTATGGATTGCCGCGGTCAAGGGGGCTTGTCCGAAGATGTTGGGGGGATGAAGGGGACAACGCTCAGAGGACATATTGTCAGAGGGCTGGACGACCATCCCGACCAGCTGCTGTTCCGCGACATTTTCCTGGACACGGCGCAGCTTGCAGGCATTGCGATGAGCATGCCGGAGGTGGATCCGGAGCGCGTAGGCGCAATGGGCGGCTCGCAGGGAGGGGCATTGACGATCGCATGCGCCGCGCTCGAGCCGAGAATCAAGCGATTGGCACCCGTCTATCCGTTCCTCAGCGACTACAAGCGCGTATGGGAAATGGATTTGGCGAAGGATGCGTATCAGGAGCTGAAGGACTTCTTCCGCCGTCACGACCCGCAGCATAAGCGTGAAGACGAAGTATTCACGAAGCTGGGCTATATCGACATTCAGAACCTCGCGGAGCGAATTCAAGGGGAAGTGATGATGGCCGTCGGACTCGCCGACACCGTCTGCCCGCCTTCAACGCAATTTGCCGCGTACAATAAAATCAAATCGAAAAAAAGCTATGAATTGTACCCTGATTTCGGTCATGAGGGTCTGCCTGGCTTTAACGATAAAACCTTGCAATTCATGCTTGGTTTATAAAAGAAAAATGCCGCTCTCATCATAGATGGGAGGGCATTTTCGTCGTCTTGCAGGGTTTAACCGAGAGCTTTCGCTTTAAAATGAACGACGGCGCTGTACAGCATTTTGCCGGCATTCGGATCGAAGGCAGACTGATGCTGAATGGCGAAAACATCGAGCAGCAGCGCTTTATTGTTATCGATTTGCTCGTTAATCTGCTTCTCCAGCAGTTTCAAATCATATCCTTGATAAAACTCGATTTTATTTTCCATGCGGTCCAGTATGAAGTCCATCGCGATAATCCTCCCGGGAAACTGATGTAAAGATTAGATCACTTCTCTATTATACCGTCAATATCTGATATAGGAAGTGGGGGGGAATAGGCGTATACTGGTAAGGGGACGCGTGAAGCTTGCAGAAATTATATCGGAATGCTGTATATTCCAGACAACAAGTAACAGGAAGTGATGTCGTTTTGAAGTCTACACGGTTGTTGATTGATTTTCTCAAAGTGAAATGGCCGTTGTATGCCGCTGCCGTATTGTCGATCTCGCTTGGCAACATCATTCATTCGTATTATCCGAAGCTGTTGGGCGAATTCACCGACAAGCTGCAGCAGGGAGGCCTCAGCAAGGAACTGATTATCGATTACAGCCTGATGCTGCTGGCCATCGGTCTGAGCTTCGGCATTCTGACGGCAATCGGCCAGTATTTGATCATGCGCAACGGCAGAAGATTCGAATTCGTCACCCGTAACCGGTTGTTCGATCATTTTACACAGCTGGGAGCTACTTTCTATTCCAAGAACGGTGTCGGCAAGCTGCTCAGCTATGTCATGAACGACGTAACCGTCATCCGCGAATCGATTTCGATGGGCATCAATCAGATCACGAACTCAGCGATACTCATTATCGCCGTCGTGGCAACGATGCTGTTCAGCTCAATTCCGTTGTATTTAATTGCGATCTGCATTTTGCCTTTACTGCTCATTCCTTTCCTGACGGTGAAGTTTCAGCCGATCATTAAGAACCGTTCCTTGCAAGTTCAAGAAGCATTAGGCAAAATGACGGAGTCGGCCGAAGAACAGTTCGGCGGCATCCGGGTGACGAAGAAGTTCGCTGTAGAGTCCATTATGATCGGCAGGTTTAGCGCGACGGTTGACCGGATTCGCGACAACCAGCTGAGACTGGTCCGGCTTTCCTCCCTATTTGAAGCACTCATTCCGTTTCTGGGCGCAATATCGCTGATTATCGCGATTGCTTTTGGGGGCTATTTGACGATTCTCGGCAGAATTACAATCGGTAATTTCGTAGAATTAACCTTGTACATACGCATGATGGTGAACCCCTTGCAGCAGATCGGACGCGTCATCAACGCCATGCAGCGCTCCAAGGCGTCGCTCGAACGGCTCAATGAGCTGCTGAATCTGAGATCAGAGGTCGTGCAGAACGAGCTTGCGCAGCCCAGCCATTTGGATCATGAAGGCATACGCATCGAGCATCTCTCCTTTGCCTATCCGGATGACGACGATGAGGTGCTGCATGACATCTCGCTTACGATCGAACCGGGCAAATCCATCGGCATTATCGGTAAAACCGGCAGCGGCAAATCAACTTTGGTGAAACTGATGTTGCGGATTTACGACCCGCCGGAGGGGACCGTTTACATCGGGGATACGGATATTCGCAACGTGACCTTGGAAAGCTTGCGCAACCAGATCGCCTATGTGCCTCAGGAAGGCTTCCTGTTCAGCACAACCATTCGCGATAATATCGCCTTCTACAAAAGGGAGCTGCCGCTGGAGCAGGTGGAGCGCGCCGCGAAGAAAGCGCAGATTTTATCCAGCATCACGTCGTTTCCCGAGAAGTTCGAAACGAAGCTGGGCGAACGCGGCGTCACGCTGTCGGGCGGACAACGCCAGAGAACGAGCTTGGCCCGAGGGATTATCAAGGATTCGCCGCTGATGATTCTGGATGATAGTGTAAGCGCTGTAGACGCCGTCACAGAGAAGCACATTATCGATACGATCCGCAAGGAGCGCTCCAACAAAACGACGATTTGGATCGCGCACCGGATATCGGCGTTAAAGCATACCGATGAAATCATCGTGCTCCATGAAGGCCGCATCGTGCAGCGCGGCACACATGAAGAGCTGATCGCCCAGGAAGGCTTGTATGCAGAGCTTCATGCGATACAGGAAGGGGGGAGCCACGATGTCGCAGAATAAAACCGCCGGCATGAAAGAGCCGCAGCCCGCCAAAGCGTCCTTACGGGTCTTATCCGGATACGCCAAGCCGCACAAATGGACCTTCGCGGCCGTCCTCGTATGCGCGCTGATGGGAATCGCCGCAGACTTGTTCCAGCCGTACCTCGTCAAGATCGCGATCGATGATAACTTGATGATCGGCAAAAACGATTACAGAGCCCTGCTGCTCATCTGTTTATTTTATGTAGGACTTTCGATAAGCTCGCTGTTTTTCAGTTATCTGCAGAACAACCTGCTTCAATTCGCCGGCCAAAGCATTGTGGCCAAAATTCGCAAGGACCTGTTCCAACACATTTTCAAACAATCGATGTCCTATTATGACAAAACGCCAAGCGGCAGCTTGATTACGCACGTTTCGAGCGACACGGAGACGCTTAACCAGTTTTTTACGCAAGTGCTGCTCAGTCTCGTGCGCGACGGCATGACCCTGATATTCATCATCGTGCTGATGTATCATCTCGATCCGGTGTTGACGCTGTACAGTATGATCGTTATTCCGATCATTGCGCTTATCGCGATCAGCTTCCGCAGGTACATGCGCAAGACGTACCAGCTGTCCAGAACGCAGCTGTCCCAGATGGTCGCTTTCGCCGCGGAGAATTTGTCGGGCATGCATCTCATCCAGGCCTTCCATCAGGAGAAGGAGCAGATGAGCCGCTTCGAGGAGCGCAATCACAGCTATTTCCGGGCCAATTTGCGGGAAATTCGCACGAACGTTTTGTTCAACCGTTCCTTTGATATTTTGGGCAATTTGTCGGTCGCGTTCATTACGTGGATCGGCGGCATTGCCGTTTTCGATAAAACGATCGAATTTGGCGTTCTCTATGCGTTCATTACGTATATTCGGCAGTTTTTCCAGCCCATCAATAATATTACGCAGCAGTGGAATACGCTCCAATCAACGACAGTTTCGATGAACCGGATTTGGAACATTTTCGCCACGCAGCCGGAAGTCAAGGATAAGCCGGACGCGAAGCCGGTTGCCATGCAGAACGTGAAAGGCGAGATTCATTTCAGCAATGTGACCTTCGGCTATTTGAAGGAGGTGTCCGTTATCGAGAATCTGGAGCTGCGCATCGCACCCGGTGAAATGATCGGCATTGTCGGTACGACGGGCGCCGGTAAAAGCTCGCTGATTTCGCTGCTCTGCCGCTTCTACGATGTGCAGAAGGGAAGCGTCAGCATCGACGGGACGGATATCCGCGATATCCCGCAGGCTGAACTTCACAGGATCGTAGGCCTTGTGCAGCAGGAGCCGTATCTGTACGCCGGCAGCATTCTGGACAATGTGCGGATGTTCGATGAAACCATCCCTCGGGAAGCGGTGATTGAGGCTTGCCGGTTGGTCGGCGCCGATGCGCTGATCGCCAGGCTGAAGGATGGCTATGACACGCGGATCTCCGAACGGGGAAGCGGCTTGTCGGCCGGCGAGCGGCAGCTCATTTCGTTCGCGCGCATTATCGTGTTCCAGCCCAAAATTTTGATTCTCGACGAAGCGACGGCGAATCTGGATTCGCAAACGGAGCAGCTTATCCAAGCTGCGCTGCAGGTTGTCGCAGAGGGGCGGACGACACTGGTTATCGCTCACCGCATCTCGACGATCATTCATGCCAACCGCATTCTGGTCATGAGCCACGGACATATCGTGGAAGAAGGGAACCATGCGGAGCTGTTGGCGCAGCACGGGTACTACGAGCAGCTGTACCTGCACTCGCAGGGCAGCGCGGAGACCGCTCAAACGATATCATAGGCATCAGGATAAGCTTAGTTATGACTCATAATTAGAGTCGTAGCTAAGCTTTTTTTTCTATTATTCTACCTTCGGTCAAGTAAATGTAAGCGGACCAATATAAAGAGAGAAAATAAGGTTTCTAAACAAAAGTGGTAAATTATGTTGTTTAATTTGGACTAATGTACTATACTGATGTATAAAATTGTAAACATTATGTCGATGGATGTCGAAAGGAGTTGTAGTTTTTCAAACAGCATACTGGCAAACCTATTGAAAAATAGGGACGCAAAACTAGAGGGACTACATCCAACAAGGATATGTCAGCCAGTTGCAGCTCTGCGATTGGTGAAGTTATTGGCATTGTTGCCAGGGTTCACTTTTTTTTTGTGTGCGTATTTATGCTTGGCCAATCTAGCGAATCTAGCGATAGGAGTAGAGATAATGAGAGAGAGAAGACCTGCGAATATGCAGCATTTGTTCCCAAGTGAGAATGGGAATCCGCAAACGCGTCAAATGGTGCTTCAGCTGATGGAACAAATCCTGACGGGCGTCGACGCCTTGAAAAACCCGAATGGCGTTAACCTCAAAGGAGAAAAGGACCGGTCGGGGAATTTCTACAGCAACCTGATTCGGAACAGCGCGATTCCGGGAGACAGCGTTCCCCTGGAGGAAGTGAACGCAGAGCTGTTGAAGCTGCTGCACGCCCATCCCTACCATACCAAATATTTTCTGACCAACATTCTACCGATGGCCTCCATCCCCGGTATTCTGGGCATGATGGCGGCGTTCATGGTGAATGGCAACAACTTGTGGGATGTATACGGACCGGCGGGCGCGGAAGCGGAAGTTCGCGTCATCAGTATGATGTCGAAGCTCATCGGCTACGATCCGCTTACCAGCGGCGGCTATACGACATGGGGCGGGCAGGGCGCCGTCTTCTCCGGGCTGCGCATCGCGATTGCGAAAGTAGCGCCGAATGCCTTGCAGCAAGGCGTCCCCGGCAATCTCTACGCGTTCTGCTCCGAAGCGGCGCATTACTCCTTGTTCAAGTCCATGGAAGCATCGGGGATCGGAAGCGACCACTTGATTCGCGTTCGCACGAATCCGGATAGCTCCATGGATGTCGGCGATTTGCGGCTCAAGATGGAAGAAGTGGTCGCAGGCGGCGGCATTCCCGTCTATATTGTTGCGACCACAGGCACGACGGATGCTATGGGAATCGACGATTTGTCCGCAATTTATGCGGTTAGCGATGCCATTGCGAAGCAGCATGATTTGCCAAGAGCGCACATTCATGCGGATTCCGCTCTAGGCGGGTTCTTCGCCTTCTTCAACGATTACGACTTCGAGTTGAATCCGCTCGATCTGAAGCAGGAGGTTCTGCATGCGCTGCTTCAGATTCATGGCAGAATGAAGCATTTGCATATGGCGGATTCCCTATGCTTCGATTTTCAGAAGCTGGGTCAAACTCCTTACGTCACCAGCTTGTTTCTGGTGCGGGAGGCCGGCGATTTGCGGTTGATGGATCTGCATCCTGACGAAACGCCGTATGTCGGACACCGGGGTTATGGGCAATACCACACGGGGTATACGTTGGAATGTTCCCGTATGGGCAGCTCCATCAGCATCTACAGTGCACTCTTGGCTTTTGGCATTCAGGGCTATCAGCGCCTTCTGGCGCAGTTCGTTGAGGTGAATCTCGCTTTTCGTGAGGCGATTCGCGAGGCAATCCCGCAGGCTGTCATCGTGAATGAAGACAATCCCGGCATCATTACACTGCTGCGCATTTATCCGGAAGGCGTCTCCAGGTTTCAGGACGAGCTTGGCGGTACATGCACGCTGCAGGAGGTAGAGCGAAACAACCGATTTAACGAATTGTGGTTCGAGCTGCTGGGCGAACGGCGGGACCAAATTTTCTTCGGCGATACGAAGAAGCACCTGCTTGTTCCAACTTCCGATCACAGTTCTGTGGCGCTCTATGCCTCCAAACTATTCATCATCTCCCCCTATACGGAAGTGCAGCATGTGGACGAAATCGTCCGTTATTTGAAAGAAACGATCGATCAGACGTATCGCCAATACGCCGGTGAAGCAGCGATGAGCAGGAGGTAATAATGAATGTTAGGGATTAAGTCATATTTTAAAAAAGCGGTGAACGGATTCCGTTCCCGTCTCGCGGTGAAGATGACCGCCAGCATCGTATTGCTGCTCTTATTGGTCAGCGGCATCTTTTCTTTATCCGGCTACTGGATCTCCACCAAGTTATCCGCGAAGCTGGAGGATCAGTTCGTACTGCGGTTAACGACGAATATTCAGAACGTGACGAACTACCTCGCTGTCATTCCGGACCGCCCCGAGCAGATATCGGATACGAAACACCAAGCTTATGAGCGAATCAAAAAACAATTCGAGGCGTTCAAGAAGGAAGATTCGCTGGAGAACGTCTATGTGTTGATGAAGAAAGACAACAAAGAACAGATCATTGTGCTAACCGGCGTAGAGGACGATTACGGCACCGAGTATCCGTTCACGCCTGAGATGAACGAAGCCGTCAAGCAGGATAAGCCGGTGATCAGCTCCATTTATACAGATGAGTACGGCATTCATAAATCCATATTCGCACCGCTCCGCAACCAAAACGGTGAAAACATCGGCATCGTCGGCATCGATCTCGACGCAACGGTCATCCCGCAGACGAAGCAGGAGTTGGTCTGGACGATGATCATGATAACGCTGCTTATTCTTCTGCTAGGCAGTTTGATCGCCTACTTCATCAGCAGAAGCGTAACGAGGCCGGTTGTGCGTCTGATGCATATGACGGAGAAGGTGGCGGCAGGCGATTTATCCGAGCGGGTGCATATCCAGCGGGAGGATGAGATCGGCAAGCTGGCCGAGGCGTTCAATGTCATGCGGGAGAATCTGGACATTCTGATCCGCCAAATGTTCACCTCCGCCAATATGATCACACAGACCAGCGAGCAATTGTATCACTCGGCGGACGAGTCGAGCTCGAGTGCCGGCGTCGTCGCCGTCTCGATGAACAATATGTACGGCGGTGTCGCGGAAGTCGTTTCGTCGATAACGGACAGCACGACATCCATCTTCGAAATCAATGGGGAGCTGACGGAAGTGACGTCGGAGGTCAAACAAATGCAGCTCATGGCCCACCAAGTCGGGGCGCAGTCGGTTGACGGCCAGCAGCTTGTGGAGAAAACGCTGCATCAAATGAACGTGATTCAGAAGGAAATGAAGCAATCCGAAGAAGCGGCTCAGCAATTAGGCAATCGCTCCAAAGAGATCGGCGAAATCATACATATCATTACCGAAATTGCGCAGCAGACGAACCTGCTGGCGTTGAACGCATCGATCGAAGCGGCCCGTGTCGGCGAGCAGGGCAAAGGCTTTGCCGTCGTTGCCGGCGAAGTGAAGAAGTTGGCCGAGCAGTCTACTCGTGCGGCGAGTTCGATTACGGATCTTGTATCCAGCACGCAGAACGACAGTCTTGTGGTGATGGCGAGCATTACGCAAGGCAATCAAGCCGTGGAGCAGGGGCAAACGTGGATTCACGATACCTATGAGAATTTCAAGATCATTTTCAATGGTATATCCATGTTTTCCGAAAGGACAGATCGACTCTTGGATACGCTGGAACGAGCGGTCCAATCGTTCGAGACGATTTCGGCTGTGATGCAGCGAATCTCCGGAATTACGGAAGAACAATCCGCGGGCTACGAGGAGGTTGCAGCCGCCGCTGAGGAGCAAAGCGCCTCCATCCAGGAAATCACGGCGGCGATTCGGAATCTGTCGGAGATGGCGGCAGCGCTTCAAGGTTCCGTGCAGAAGTTTAACATGAAGCAATGAACGAAGCGGGCGGATGATCGCCTTGGAGAACCGTCACTTTGACGGTTCTTTTTATTGAACTGCGGCGGGGCGGGGCTCTCTCGTTGAGGGAGCCGAGCTTTATTTGGTCAGCCGCAGGTCGTAACAGGAATTTCTCCCGTTATTCGCGAGAAAATTAGCCTAGTTGTACGAATAAAGGGAATTCCTCCCGTTCATTCATCCCCATTTCGCGTAAAGGCCGCGAGTACGGGCTGAAAAACGGGAGGAATTCCTGTTATTCAGCATTCGAGGATTCGCCAGGCTGCATGTAACAGGAGAAATTCCCGCTATGGGCGGGACTCTCGGTAGAGGCTTAGCTCTCTTGGAGGAGCCGAGCTTTCTTATGAATGGCACCGGCAAACCTTACCGCAGTGCGGTGCAAAGGGATAATCACCAGGGCTAATGATCAGGTACTAGGAATAGATAGTACTTCTCAATCGGCGTAACTTGAGTAACAATAAGAGTATGACGAGAGGAGGTCCTGCAACATGAAATCGAAATGGATCACAATTCAATTAGGTTATGTGTTGGGAGCCAGCGCGCTGCTAACCGCCATTGTATATTTTTTCGCAACCAACTGGGAGAAGCTAAACCGCTGGGAGAAATTCGTTCCCGCCTTCCTCCTCATCCTCGGCTTCTATGGATTATCCATATGGTTATCCCGG
This sequence comes from Paenibacillus sp. MAHUQ-63, assembly GCF_028765165.1. Classification (GTDB taxonomy): domain Bacteria; phylum Bacillota; class Bacilli; order Paenibacillales; family NBRC-103111; genus Paenibacillus_E. Next base: position 503,344 of record NZ_JARADB010000002.1, read on the forward strand.
CAATCAGGCAGGCAGTTTCTCAGCAAGCTCAGCTTGTTCGCCAGCTGTATTTCCTTCGGGGTGGGAATCGGTGTTATCGGGCAAACGTACAACTCGCATGCCGACAGTTATGCGTTGTTCGCCGTCTGGTTCGTTCCGGCTTTTCTGTTCAGCCTGTTAACGAGGTGGCAGCCGTTCTATGTACTGGCTTATATCCTCGGCCATCTGGCTTACGGCTATTATTTCTTTCCGCGATGGCAGGGAAGCTTGGAGACGGAAGCCGTTCAGCTCGCCGTCTGGCTGGGCCTGGTGCTGGTGAACGGCGCGCTTTTCGTATGGACGGAACAAGGGCGCTTGCAAGCTCCCTTCCTGAAATGGATTTCGTTTCAAGCGGCATTGGGCATGCTGGTGTATGTTTCCAATTCACACGCCTTCGAGGATTATGGCGTCTTCATGAATCTGCCGCTCGTTATTGCGCTGGCAGCAGCCGTCCGATATACGCATAAGACGACAAACAAAGCGTACCTGCTGTTTACCGGACTCTGGATTTCCGCTGCGATCACGGTGAAATATATCGAGCTGGTCGCCCACTATTATAATGAACTGTTCTTCATAGTAAGCTTATTGTTCATCATCGTGTTCATCGGTGCCAACGTGAAATTTATGAATTATATACGGGCTTGGCAGCCGTCGGGCACGCAGTCTGCTGCGGATGAGCAGGCTGAAGGAGCATCCGGGAGCGGGAAAGCGGATGGCGATTTCACCAAATGGGTCGTCCGCGTATTGACGGTTTCCGTCGTGATCGTCGGTTCTTTGCTAGGCAGCTTGACCGTCATCGGCATCGTGACGTTGGTGCTCGGGTTCGAAGAGCCGGCCAATATTTTGATCGGTTACGGCCTTGCGGTTGTGCTTGGGATGATTGCGGCGAAAAAGCTGAACGCACTCGTCCGGTACACGATTCTCATCAGCGGCTTGCTGCTGGGCGCGGGGGCAGCCGCGTTCTCCGAGAACGTTCCGGTGCTATGGGCATTCCTGGCGCTTACGGTCGCAGCGTTTATTTATATAACGGGCTTGCTGCACCGCATTTTCTTTGTACTGGCCGCCATCGTGCTAACCGCTGCTATCTTATTTAACTGGATCGAGAGCGGCGTAACGGTCGTTACGATCCTTACGGTGCTCTTATTCGCTCTATTCGCCGGCGGTCAGGTTATTCCGAATGCCTCCATCAGGCAGCCGGTGCTGTACAGCGCTTACCCAACATTGCTGCTGTCGATGTTCGTTCTCACTTTTATAACCGAGTCTTACTGGTATTATGTGGCCAATGGCTTCTTCTTTCTGCTAGTCCTGCTGGCTCTGGCGGTCAGCAAACAGCTGCAAATCAGATGGGTGTTCGCTTGGTCGATGGGCTTCTGGACAGCGTTCCTTGTGTACAAATATTACGATCTCGCCTGGAAGCTGCTGCACAAGTCGTTCACCTTCGCGATACTAGGCATTCTGATTCTCGCCTTCACCGTATGGTATGAGAAGAAGCACGCTGAGGCGGCGGAACCCGCTGCGAAGACCGACTATGCGGCGAACCGCTTTGTGATCGCCGTGCTGGTCGTGCTGCAAATTGCCGCGATGTCGCTGCAAATCGGCAAAAGCGAGTGGCTGCTCGCAAGCGGCCAGCAGATCCGCTTGCAGCTGGAGCCGCTCGACCCGCGCTCGCTGATCCAAGGCGATTATGTGCGCTTGCGGTACACGATTTCGGAGCCGCCTATTTTTGGCGACAGGCCGGAGGAGGCCGCCTCCAAACGCATTACGGTCGTGCTGGCTCCGAATGCAGCCACGGGCGTTTATGAGTTCAGCCGCGTTTATAAGAAGGGGGGGCCGCTGGCGGCAGGTGAAGTTCGTTTGAACGGCAAACGGACCGGCTTCGAAACCGTGGAATACGGCATCGAGCACTATTTCATCCCAGAAGGAACCGGCAGCGATTACGAACGGCAGGCGAAGTTCGCCGAAGTGAAGGTTTCCAAGAACGGCGATGCCATTCTGGAGCGGCTGATCTTGCAGCAGACGGTTGTTCAATAGCGCATAGTGTGATAAAATTACCCGATCTTGGCATGTTGTTAGAAAGGGGAAGCATTTCGCATGTGGCTTATGTACTCCGTGCTTGCGGCTCTAAGCTTCGGGCTCCGGGGCATCCTCTATCACTGGACCAGCCAGCAATCGCTGAATCGGAATGTGCTGCTCTGCGGCACATTTTTCATGGGCGCTCTGATCAGCGGTATCAGCGCTTTTCTTCTGCATCAGGATTGGACGGTTTCGGCGCTGATCGGCGTTCAGATGGGGCTGTTTTCCTTCGGAGCTAACGCAAGTATGTTCAAAGGCTTTGCCGTAGGGAAAGCCTCGCTCGTGGCCATCCTCACGGGTTTGCCATCCGTCGTCGTCGTCTTCGTCGCCTACCTGATCTGGGACGAACGGCTGAATATGCTGCAGTTTGCAGCCTTCGTCATCATTGTCATCGGCATCCTCGTCGTCCGATATTCCAATGAAATCACGATGAAGAATTTGCAAGGGGCCGGATGGGGAGCGCTGGCGCTGCTGCTCTTCGCCGGTAACGATCTCTCGGGCAAATGGACGACGCTCGTATCCGCTCCGCTGTTTCCGACGCTGTTCTGCATGTTCGCCACAGGCACCGTATGTTTCGGACTATGGTGGCTGAAGGACCAGTCGTCACGGGAACCCGGAAGGGAAGTGGCGATCTCCTCTGCGAAGTGGTCGGAGCAGCGCACATTTCTGTTCGGGATGCTCGTGGGGATAACGAATGTGGTCGGCATGATCTTCATCCTGCATGGCTTTGAACATGGCAAGGCGGGCCTTGTATCCGCCGTCGTTGCACTAAACGTGCTAATCGTACTGCTGTACACGCGATTTATATTGAAGGACAGGTTTTCCAGGCTGGAGCAGTCCGGGCTGGCGCTTGCTTTTATCGGAATTGTGATGATGAAGTTGGTTGCTTCTTGACAAACGGCACTTATTGCAGTAATATTCAGTCAATTCATAACTTGATAGTGAACATTGAGGAACAGGACAGTAGTTCTTGTCGGACAGTCGCAGCGAGCCGGGATTGGTGGGAACCGGTACGAATGTCAGGAACGAAGCGGACCTGGGAGATGGTCTCCCGAACTGGTGAGTAGGGGGATCCGGCGCATGCCGTTATCTTAGGAGGGGTTAAATCCGGACATCATCCGCAGATTTAACACTTAGAGTGGTACCGCGGGAATGAAACAGCTCTCGTCTCTTATTAGAGACGGGGGCTTTTTGTATTTATTCGAGAGAGGGAGGATTTATCCATGATTCAACAGCTTATCCTTGCAGAACTGGAGGGGCATGTCGAAGCGCTGCTCGCTGCCTATGCCGCCGAACGCCCGGCACAATTGAAGATCTTGACCGAGCATCCCGCACATCCCGAGCATGGAGACTACAGCTCCAATATTGCTATGCAATTGGCCAAGATCGTACGCAGATCACCGCTGCAAATCGCCGGGGAGCTGCAAAGCCGCATCGAAGAAGGCGGTTCGGTGCAGGGCTTGTTCCGCAAGGTAGCTGCCGTGGCACCCGGATTTCTGAATTTCTATATCGATTGGAACGTATGGGCTTCCGGCGCTTATCAGACGGAGGATAAGCAGCGTATGCGTCGCGAGCAAACGAAGGTGCTGGTGGAGCATACCTCGATCAATCCGAACAAAGCGGCGCATGTGGGCCATCTGCGTAATTCCTGTATCGGGGATACGCTCACTCGCATGCTGTCTCATGCGGGCTATCAGGTGGAGGTGCACAACTACATCGACGACCTTGGCAATCAGCTGGCGGATACGGTGGTAGGCATTCTTCATACGCAATCCGAAGGAACGTTTCTGCGTTTCGGCGATTTCTGTTGGGAAACGTACGCGAAGGTGAATCAGGCTTATAAAGCGCAGCCGGAGCTGGCGGAGCAGCGCGCTGTCGTGCTGCACGCGATTGAGAGCGGTACATCCAATCTGGCTTGGATGGGCGCTCTGGTGGCGGAACGGATCGTCCGCGAGCAGTTGGAGGAAATGAAGCAGTTCGGTATCAACTACGATGTGCTGGTCTGGGAGAGCTCCATCGTTCGCGCCGGATTCTGGGATACGACGTTCGAGCTGTTAAGCCGAACGAACATGTTCCACAAAGTGACGGAAGGGAAGCTGGCCGGCTGCTGGGTGCTCAAACAGGCGGAGGACAGCGCGGATGCGTCAACGGATAGCCAAGACTTTCAGGGAGATAAGGTGCTCGTGCGTTCTAACGGCATTCTGACCTATACGGCCAAGGACATCGCTTATCATCTGTGGAAGTTCGGACTGCTCGAGAATGACTTTGTCTATAAAAAATGGGAAGACGGACTTTGGTCCACAGCAGCCGAGGGCCGTAAAAAACCGATCGGGCACGCGGATATGGTCATTAACGTTATCGACTATCGCCAGCAATATCCGCAGGAGATGGTGAAGCTCGCGCTGGAGGTGCTGGGATACGAGAAACAGGCCAGCCAGCTCAAGCATGTGAGTTATGGCGTCGTGTCACTCAGTCCGGGCACGGCAGCGGGGCTAGGCATCGATACGTCGGATGGCAAAGGCTCCTACGCGATGTCAGGCCGCCAAGGCATCGGCATCAAAGTAACGGATCTGCTGGATCGCATGGAGCAGGTGATCGACGCGAAGCGTTCGAGGAAAGCGGGCATATCCAGCAGAGCGATCGCCGCGGCGGCGATCCGCTACTATTTGCTGAAGTACCAGCTGCAGACCGAGGTGGTTTTCGATATGGAGCAGGCGACTGAGGTAACGGGAAACTCAGGCGTCTATCTGCTCTATGCGTATACGAGAGCGAACAGCATTTTGGATAAAGCGCAGAAAGAACCTCGCCTGCAGGCGATACAGGCCCATTTTGCCGGGAATCTGCTGGAGGAACCCGAGTATCAGCTGCTGCGCCATATGGCGTACTGGCCGGAAACGTTGGACAATGCAACCGATCAGCTGGCACCGAGCCTAATCTGTCATTATGCGTTTGAGCTGGCCTCGCTGTTCAATCATTTCTACAGCGCATGTCCTGTGTTGAAAGGCAATGAGGACCGCATCGCGCATCGCTTGTGGATCACGCAATTGGTGAGAAGCAGGCTGCATCAAGCGCTCGAACTGCTCGGCATGCCGACGCCGAAACGGTTGTAGCCCGCACACGGACGGATGATATGCGAGTGCCGATACAGCCTGTCATCCTGCTGCATATGCTACTTCATACACGTCATTGTTCGGCGTTGACGAGGAGGAGCCTGCTATGCTTCAGTCCAAAGTGAAAACGTATCGTTACCGTATCGGTCAAAAACAATTTATCGTCATTAAAATCTATCAAACTGCCCGGGCATCGGCTAAGATGGGCAATGCCCTAGCCAGCAATGCGCTTAATATTCAAATCTTCAAAAAGCAAAAAAAACGTAAAAAGCGGTAGCACCCCGTCGGGAAACGGATAATTTTCGTTCAACGAGAGGGGGTGAAGGCATGCAGCGCAAATCGAGTAAAAAGTCCGGCTACAGCAGCGGCAAAACGAAAGTCAGAGTGAGACAATCCGCGAGCGCGACGATCGGCCAAGGCGGCAATTCGATCTCGGTCAACGCTTCGGAGGTCGGCGTCGTCCGCATCCGGCCTTAAAAATGCAACAATAGCTTTCTGAACGGGATTAAATGCGGTACAATAGGTATATTCGTGCCAATATGAATGATTCAGGAGGCTTTCACCCCAATGACAGAAAAAGAGATCGATACACAAGCTGAAGAAAATACAACCCAAGATCTGGAGCAAGAACAAGCCCAAATCATAATGACTTGGTTTCAACACATCAATGAAGTTGTGAAAGCGCAATTTCCGGAATATGAAGTCGATGGCCAAATTGGAAACAATCCGATCTATGGTCCGATGTTTGCTTTTACTCTTAAACAAGAAGAGAAATTCACGACATGCGGATTTTTCTTAAATGAGATTATGCGTAACTTCCAAACGAATCCGAACGCGGGCCTTTGGCTGTCTTCCTTCTTCGTGGATTTATTGAGAAGCCCGGAAAGTCATCCGCTGCCGAACCCGCCGCAAACCGAGGATGACGCGAAGGAACTGCTCGATAAGCACATCGTTCCATATGTAGCTACGGCTGTACGTGAAGAGTTCCCGGAGCAGAAGATTTATGTGGATCTCGAGCTTCATGAGGAGCATGGTCCGGTTCTGGAAGCCGGCTTTGTTGCGGTACAAGAGGGCAATAACACTTGTGCGCTTCCGCTGCAATATTTAATGACGTTATATTTATTGAATCGCGACCCTGCGGAGCCGATGATTCAAGCGATGTACCGTCTGTACGAAGAAAATAATCTCGGCCAAGCTTAATAGAAAGCCAGGAGGTTTCAGCCTCCTGGCTTTTTTTGGCCGTGATCAGTGACGGAGCTGCACATAATCCGCATAGCTCCTGATCGTCGGAACCGTGAAGCCGCTGCCAAGCTTCGCGTATTTCATGGCGTGCGACGTGTTGAACAGCACGACGGAGTCGCTCGGGCGAAGCCAGCCGCTGTCGCAGAGCGCGAGCAGTCCGGCCCACGTTGCCGAGCCCTCCGGCGACGCGGAGATGCCCTGCGCGCCCAACGTGCGCGTAGCTTCGGCGATTTGGCGCTTCGAGAGCGCCAGCGCCGTGCCGCCGCTCTGCTGCACAATCGACAGCAGCAGTTCCAAGTCGGGCGGCTGCGGGACACGCATGCCGGTCGGACTAGCTTCAACGCCGGCAGGCGGAGGAGCTTGAGTCAACGCGTCAACGATCGGTTGGCAGCCTTCCTCCTGCACGCAGACGAACTTCGGCATCGGACCGTCGATCCAGCCAAGCGCTTTGAGCTCATGGTAGGCTTTCCACATGCCAATAATACCGGAGCCTCCGCCGGTCGGATAGATGATGCAGTCCGGGAACGTCCATCCGAGCTGCTCGGCGAGCTCAAGTCCCATCGTTTTCTTGCCTTCGACACGGCCCGGCTCCTTCAGGGTGCCGACGTTTACCCAGCCTTGCTCCGTCCTGCCGGCTTCGATGATCGCCGCGGCATCGTGAATGAAGCCGTCGACGAGGTAAGTGTCGGCGCCGTATAAGGGACACTCTTCCACGATGAGCGGCGGGCAGTCTTGAGGAATAAAGACAGAAGCCTCAATTCCTGCACGGCTGGCGTAGGCAGCCAACGCGCCCGCGGCATTGCCGTTCGAAGGTACGGCAGCCTTGGCGGCGCCGGACTCCTTCAATAAGGAGACGGCGACGGAGAAACCGCGTGATTTGAAGCTGCCCGTCGGGTTCTGCTCCTCTCGTTTAATCCACAGCTGCCGGAGCGGCAGCTTGGCTTCCCATTCCTGCATGCGAACAAGCGGGGTCCAGCCCTCGCCTAGCGTGATGATACAATCCGGGTCACTCACCGGAAGCAGTTCGTTGTATCTCCACATGGATGGGTAGCGAGTCAGTAAGGCTTCCTTCTTGAATGTTCGGGACAAGCGCTCCAGGTCGTACTCGACCAACAACGTACCGCCGCACGCGCATTTCATGTCTTGGTAGCGGAACGGGAGCTTTGCCGAACATCGTGAGCAATAAAGCCCCAATTGCTTCATCTTTTGGGCCTCCTCACCGTTTTCAGCGGGAAAACTGTTGTAGTTGTCATCCTTTGAATTCGCACATGCAAACTCTAATGTAGACTATTACCGTGAGGCGAAGATGGAGACGGCTTGTGTCTCTTGCTTTTGTTTATTTTTTGTGAAAAGACTTGATTTTTCGGAAGGCCGATTTATCTTTCAGCTTCAGAAACAGCTCCAGCATCGGAGCGAAATTAACTTCAATAATCCACACATGCCCCTCAGTGTCCAATGCCATATCGATGCCCATCGTTTTCACCCAGCGATAGGAGGGACCGAGCTTGGCTGCGCTTTTCAGAGCGACTCTATCCAGCCGGGCAAGGAGATCGCCGGATCGCATCGTCCGCAATGCCGAATGCCGGATGGCATGATCAACGGATACGACTTTGCCGCTGCTCATGCGAATATTCGTCACGATGAAGCCTGCTCCGGCAACTTTGGCCAGCTTGCCCGTCACCTGCCACGGTGAGCGGGGGTTGCGCTGTACCATGACCCGCAGATCGAAGGGACGGCCGTTCACCGTGGCCAGATGGATGCGCTGCTGGACAATGTAATTTTTCCCAGCCTTCTTTTTGAGATAAGCGGCCATCTGCTCTTGGCTCGTGTACCGTTTTTTGCGGGCTCCGTCTTGCACTTCATATTCGGAATCTCCCGTTTTTCTGATTCGCACAACGCCATGCCCGCCATAGCTGCCGGTCGGCTTAATAATGACTTGACCGTATTTATCGATCATTCGCCAGAAGGTCGACTCCTTCAGCCAAGCGGTTTCCGGGAGATGCGCCCGGAGCTCCTCCGATCTTCGCAGCAGCTTGTATTTCGTCCATTTGCTCGTGCTGAGATTACTCATAGGACTTCACTTCTTGCTCTTGAATGACAATGTCGTGCTCTTCCACACGCAGCACTTGATTGTGTTCATCCACGAATACCACCTGCGGCTTCAAGACGCTGATTTCTTCCTCGTTCATTAGCCCCATGCTCAAAATAATGACAAGATCGCCGGGTTGAAACAGATGGGCCGGCGGTCCGTTCAGCCCGATTTTGCCGCAGCCTTCCGGAGCCGGAATGGCGTATGTTTTCCAACGGGTCGCATTGCGCAAACTCGTGACCTGCACCATTTCGTAAGGTAAAATGTGCGCTTTGCGCATCAACAGGGCATCTATCGTAATACTCCCGACATAGTTCAGATCGGCCTCCGTCACGGTGGCACGGTGGATCTTGCCTTTACACATTAGTCGCTGCATATGCAGTAGCTCCTTTATCATCACATTGGGTGTTCATCACAACGTATGATGAAGGCAAGTCTTCTTGTGTAGGCAATGGCCCAGCCCCTCCCAAAAATGGGTAGATACCATGCCGATTTCCCGGGTAATCGCAGGAATCGACATCCGTTTGCACACAAAAAAACCCGAGCGGGCTCGGGCGTTTCTGCGGTGGATTAAATTAATTTAAGGCCGCTAATTAAAACTAAAGAGGCGATAATCGTCCGCAGGACATTCGTTGGCGCCTTGGTAGCCAACATACTGCCAAGCAGTACGCCGGGGATCGAACCAAGCAGCAGGTTAATGACGAGCGTATAATTCACATTGCCCATGCTTGCGTGCAAAATGCCGGCTGTCGTAGCCAGGAAGAAGGCGTGTGCGATGTCAGTTCCGACGAGCGTAGCGGGTACCATGCGGAAAAAGTAGAGCATCGCTATCGCGTACAACGAGCCGGAGCCGATCGAGGTTAATCCGACCACGAATCCGAGGACGGCGCCGATCGTGATCGTCAGCCCCTTTTTCTCCTCCAGGCTTCTAAGCTGCCAGCGGTTCTCCTTGATCTTATGGCCGAAGAACACTTTGAACAGAGTGGCAAAAGCGACCAGAATCAAGACATAGCCAAGCGCGTGCTTAATAATGACCTCTTGATTGTGGTAGAAGGAGTTGAAAATTTTCAAAAAAATAACTGCGAGGATAACGCCTGGTATACTGCCCATGGCTAGCATTTTGACCAGTTTGAAGTCAATTGTTTTCTGCCGCCAATGCTGAATCGTGCCGAACAGCTTCGTGATGGAATTATAAAGGAGGTCCGTGCCTACGGCAATAGATGGATGAATCCCAATCAGGATTAATATGGGGGTGAGCAGCGAAGCTCCCCCAACTCCGGTCAATCCGACCAGAAAACCAACGATTACACCCATTAACAAAACGCTTAAAGTCATGTTGTCATGTCCCCAATCAATTACCGACTAATTCAATTGGATTAATTTTATTATATGGAGAAGCGATATGTAAAGAGAAATTTTTTGATGTGAACGAAGGCCTTTGGCAATCCAATCTCCGTACATGCTATTCATTAAGCGGAGAATAAGTTACAATATGTGGATGTGACATTGGAGGACAGTTTTTAGAAGACAGCTTGGAGGTGTATGATTTGAGCAATCGAACGACAGTCATGATCAGTATTGTGCTCGCGATGCTGGTGGCTTCAATGGATACGACGATCGCCAATACGACGATGCCGATTATTGTGAAGGAGATTGGCGGCGAAGACCTGTTTGCATGGGCTTTCACCTCGTATATGGTGCTATCGACCGTACTGGCTCCGTTAGCCGGACGATTATCTGATCTATTCGGTCGGAAAAGGATTTATGCCGCCGGTATTCTTTTATTTCTAGGCGGATCCGTGCTCTGCGGAATGTCCCAGAGCATGCTGCAGCTCATCATATTTCGCGCGGTGCAAGGGATCGGAGCGGGGGTTATGATGCCATTTCCTGCGATTATCGCCGGAGATATTTATCCGGTTGAGCAGCGGGGGAAGGTGCAGGCGTTCTTCACTGCGATGTGGGGATTGGCGGCTGTGTTGGCGCCGCTGCTAGGTACATTTTTCGTCACATATATGAGTTGGCGATGGATTTTCTTCGTTAATATTCCGATCTGTTTGGTCGCCTTAATTGCGCTGAAGCCGTATAAGGAAGTATATGAACCGAAGAAATCAATGGTCGATTACGGCGGAGCGGCGCTGTTTGCGGCTGGGATTTCCCTGCTGCTGCTAACGACGACAGTCGAGCGGAACAATTACATATACGGCATACTCGGCGTGATCTGCATGATCGTCTTTTTCCTTTATGAGAAAAAAATCAGCGCCCCGATCGTGCCGCTCAATTTGCTGCGCAACCGGCCGATAGCGATCATGATCGCTATTTCTTTCATCACATGTACGGCCTTGTTCGGGACTTCGAGCTTTATCCCGCTTTTCCTGCAAAATCAAGGTCATTCGCTGTTCATAAGCGGCATTGCCCTCTTGGGAACGTCCATAGGCTGGATGGCAGTCGCCGTTCCAAGCGGTAAATGGGTGCTGCAGTACGGTTACAAGCCGCTGCTCATTATTGGGAACGGTCTGCTCGTGGTGACGGCGATCATGCTGTATTTGATGAACGAAGCGACATCCTTCTGGTACTCCTTCGCGACGATGACCATGCTCGGACTTGCCTACGGATTAATTTTTACGGTTTCCACGATTGGTTCCCAGCAGCTTGTTGAGCCTCATCAAAAAGGGATTTCCACATCGCTCCAATTGTTCGCCCGCAATATCGGCACAGCGGTGAGCGTGACGATTATGGGCGCCATACTAACCAAATCGACGATGTTTTACAGCGGGTTTCACGGGATGTTCGTGTTCGGCTTCATTGCCAGCCTGGTCTCGATGTTCATCCCGTTTCTACTTCAATCACCGGCCAAGCAGACAGCTTGATTGCAATCCCAATACCCTGAGGCAGCAGCCTCAGGGTATTTCATCATCCAGCCAATTTAGGAAATGGCGGCAAATTCATGCTTACCTTCGGTCAGGTCACGAACCGTAGCCGCGAATATCATATTACCGGCGTATGGAATCTTCGTAATCGTAACTTCAGCCGGAAATGCGGAACGGTCGGAGCGGTAGGCTTTCATGTGAACCCGCTTGCCGAGGAGAGCGGCATCCTGCCGGGCTAATTGCCTGTACAAGGAAGCGGCAGCCTCTCCGTTCTGATCGAACGGGTATAGGAAGTCGAGCATCGTCATGGATAATGCTTGTTTGCGGCTATACCCGAACGTAGCCGCTGCGGCAGGATTAAATTCAATAATCCACCCCCGGCTGTTAATCATGAGAATACTGTCGATGCTAGTATCGAGCAGCAAGGCTTTGAGCGAAGAGTGGTCGGCGAGCCTCTGATCGATTCGGAGCGAGTAAATAATGATCAGCGATAAAAAAATAATCGTACCGAATGCAATCAGCATCGCTAGTACGAAAGCGTTCAGCTGCGAAGCATTCTCGCCGTATTCCGTATGGTTCAACGGGAGTGCGGCCGAAGCGGATAGCGTACCCAAATAATGCATACCCGTGATAGTTACAGAGATAAGGAAGCCTCGGATGAGTATTTTGGGGCTCCTTGCGACAGACATCTTGAGTACGGCAATCGAGGCAGCGACGGCGAGCAGTACGGAGAGGATGAAAAGCACCGGTGAGAAGCGGACCTCAACCGCATTGATGGCACTCAGACCTATGTAGTGCATACTGGAAACGGAAAGTCCCATAAAGACTCCGCCAATTAGTATACTTGGAACGCCGGGACCGGTTAGAAACGCAATGAAAAAACCGATGAGCGAACCGGCGGCGACAACCGCCAATGATGCTAGGATGGTCTGAACGTTATAAACTAGCCGGTCCGGATGATATTGCGCGAGCATGGCGATAAAATGCATGGACCATGCGCCTGATCCGATCGTCATCGCACTGCAGGCGATCCATAGCTTTTGCTGCCACCCCTTGCTGATGGCAATACGGTGGGATAAACTCAGACATGTATAAGAGGCTAGCCAAATAATGACGAATGCCAGCATAACAAGATACATCGTATAGTGGTTCGCAAGTGCATGCTGCATATATAATACCTCTCATTGAAAAGTGTTCTCAATCCGGAATACACTGCTTTCTTATTATAGTAACTGAGTAATAGCCTGTATATAGCGCTTCATAAGTGTTTTTAGCGAAAACTGTCGAAATCCACGAAAACTTTGCAAAAGTAGGGAAAGGAGGATCGAAGATGGTTCCAAAAAGCATTCGAGGCATTATCTTTGATATGGATAATACGCTGCTTCAATCCCGCATTGACTTCAAGGCGATGAAGAGCGAGGTAGCGGCATGGTTGGCGGAAAAGGGACTCCTGCCCGCAAACTTTCAGGCGGATGCGCATACGACATCGACACTTCTTGCTTACGCGAGTGAGAACGGAGCAACCGACGAGATGATAGCCGAGGCTCTGCGCATCGCAGCCACCCATGAGCTGAAGGGAATGGAGGGGGCCGGGCTCGAGCCTGGCGCAGCCGAGCTTTTGGACCGGTTGTATGGCAGGTATAAGCTGGTCATCGTGACGAACAATTCGCATGCAGCCGCCATCCGCGCGTTACAGATAACGGGGATTAAGGATCGTTTCGATCTCATCGTAGGCCGCGAGCAAATGGAAGCGATGAAGCCTTCTCCTTCAGGCAATTTGACTGTATTGCAGCATTTTAACTCGTTGAAGGGTGATCAATGGATCGCGATCGGAGATTCTTGGATAGACGGCAGGGCAGCCGAGGACGCGGGGATTCCGTTTATTAGCTATGGAGACTCACCTTCATCTGCGATGGCGGAAAAAAGAGTTCGGCCAGCAGCGCACATTGACAAGCTGTTGCGTCTGTTAGATTATATTTAGGTTAATCTAAAATTTGCAAATCAAGAGAAAGAAGTGAGTGCACGTGCTGATCGATGTGAAATTCAAGCTGCATGAACAACAAATACAGGACTTGCTCGGCTATAGCATATTTCCCGATCCCGATCAGTTGGAAGAGACGGTTAGCCGTTATGTGAATGACTCCAACCTGATGCTCTATGGATACGAATCCGAAGGCATCCTCGTTGGCATTATCGGGTTTGACATTAATCGCGACCAAGAGATGACCATTCATCATCTGGCTGTGGAGCCTCATAGCCGGGGAGCGGGCTTCGGGCGGGGCATCATTCTCGAAATTATCGAAGACATGCATCCCCTCAGAATCGTCGTGGAAACGGACGAGGAGGCTGTGCAGTTTTACCGAAGCATCGGGTTCGTCATTCGCAGCATAGGCGAAAAATATCCGGGCGTCGAGCGCTTTGTTTGCACCTATGAGATAGACCCGGAGGATGAGTAGCTGAAACGCAAAAAGGCTCGTCAGGATTTGGAGGATCCTGACGAGCCTTTTTTGTGCCAACTTAAAGCGGAAGGCCGGAAATATTGGGGGATATCTTTGTAGATACAACAGAATTTCTAAATTGCGGGTTAGTCACTGTGGCAGCGCCGACGAACAAAAACAGTGCTTCCTGTAATATCTGCAAATTGCATGAGTGCCAACTTCACCAACTTCACCAACTTCACCAACTCCACCAACTTCACCAACTTCACCAACTTCACCAACTCCACCAGCCTCGCCATAAGCAAAAAACAGCGCATCCTGTGACATCTGCAAAATGCATAAGTTCGCCGGGTCCTGCCTGCCTCATCAACCTCGCAAATCCGAAACAGTGGGTTCTGTGATATCTGCAAAATGCATGAGTGCGCCGGGTCTTGCCTACCTCATCAACCTCGCAATATCCAAAACAGCACTTTCTGCGATATCTACAAGATGCATATTTACGCCTGCTCTTCTTGACCAGCCTCACGAACCTTACGATAAGTGAAAAACTGTACTTTCTGTGATATCTGCGGAGCTACGGTCAAAAGTAAGTGTCATGTTAGATTTTCGGAAGCATATATTGTTGTAGGCTATGTATAGCATCATTTTTTGTTGAAAGCGATTTCTATGCGGCGTTTAGTGACAAATTTCACAATGATGACAAGCATTGCGGGTGCTTTGTCAATGGATGCGACAGAGTTCCCCCGAAGAAACAGGAGGGTGCAGAGATGCTGCATATTGTCGTATGTATTAAGCAGGTTCCTGACTCCAGAGAAATTCGTATCGATCCGAAAAACAATACGTTAATCCGCCAAGGCGTCCCCAGTATCGTCAATTTCTACGATATGCACGGGCTGGAGGAAGCGCTGCGGATTAAGGATGAAACCGGCGCAAGGGTGACGGTCGTCACGATGGGGCCGCCACCTGCAGAGAAGAGCCTAAAGGAGTGCATCTCCCTCGGTGCGGATGACGCCGTTTTGGTCACCGACCGCGGCTTTGCAGGAGCGGACACGCTTGCGACTTCCTATGTGGTCGCGCGAACGATCCGCAAGATTGCGGAAACGTGGGGACCGGTGGACATGGTGTTTTGCGGCAAACAAACGCTGGATGGCGATACGGGACAGGTGGGGCCGGGCGTTGCCTGCCGGTTGGATTTGGAGCAGCTGACGTATGTGAATAAAGTGGTTCAGGTTGATGAAGAGAAGCGCAAGGTGCGCGTGCACAGGCTGTTGGAAGACGGCATCGAAGTTGTGGAGACAAGCATGCCGGTGTTGATTACGGCGCTCAAGGAACTGAACAAGGTTAGGCGGGCCTCGCTGCCGGGCATGATCCGCGCGGCACGGTATAAGCCGACGGTATGGACGACAGCGGACTTCCCGGATTTGGAGCGGGCCAAAATCGGGCTCAAAGGTTCGCCGACGATCGTCGCCAAAACCTGGGTGCCGGAGGTAAAGGCTGTCAAGACGCAAATGATTACGTCTGATACGCCGGAAGCGGCCGCCGCTCAATTGGCCGACCAGCTGCTCACGGACGATATGCAGAAGCTGCTCGATTGGTCGTCGCCATGAGGAAGAGACGGCTCATGCGTATAATAAGCGATCTCGTAACGAATGGAGGGAGTCATCTTGGCTAATGAACAAGACCAAGCCGAAGCGGCAATGCCCGACTGGTCCGCCTATCGGGGCGTGCTCATCGTAGTGGAGCAGCGCGACGGCGTTGCGAAGAAGGTGTCCTGGCAGCTGCTGGGCGAAGGCAAGAAGCTGGCCGCGAAGCTGGAAGCGCCGCTCATGGCGCTCGTCATCGGCGACGATGTCGAACATCTCGCCGAGGAAGCCGTGCATTACGGCGCGGACCGGGTGTACCTCTGCGAAGCCCCGGAGCTTCGCACTTACCGGACCCGGCCGTACAGCCGGGTCTGCTTGAAGCTGATCGAGGAAGCGAAGCCCGAGATCGTGCTGTTCGGCGCGACAGCCACGGGGCGCGACCTGGCAGGTGCGATCGCAACGCACCTGCCGACGGGGCTGACGGCCGACACGACGCAGCTCGACGTGGAGCCGCCGCCGTCGCGGCTGCTGCTGGCGAGCCGGCCGGCATTTTCCGAGAAGATGATGGCGACCATCCTCTGTAAGCAGTACCGGCCGCAGATGGCGACGGCGCGTGCCGGCGTGTTTCAGGCGCTGCCCAAGGATACGGCGCGCCAAGGCGAGATCGTTCGCATCGAGGCCGCGATGCGGGAGGAAGAGATCGCCGCGCAGGTGCTGGATTTCCTGCGCGAAACAGGCAAGCTCAATCTCGAGGAAGCCGAGATTATCGTAGCCGGCGGCCGCGGGCTTGGCGGCCCCGATGCCTTCGGGATGCTCGCCGAGCTGGCCGAGGCGCTCGGCGGCGTCGTCGGCGCATCCCGTGCAGCGGTGGACGCCGGCTGGATCGGCCATGAGCACCAGGTCGGCCAGACCGGCGCCACCGTGCGGCCGAAGCTGTATTTCGCGATCGGCATCTCCGGAGCCGTTCAGCATACCGTCGGCATGAGCAATTCCGACGTAGTCGTCGCCATCAATAAAGATGAGAAGGCGCCGATTTTCCAATTCGCGCATTATGGGATCGTAGGCGATATGTTTAAGCTGGTGCCGGCGATCACCCAGGAAATCAAGCATCGCCGGACGCTGTTTGGCAAGCGGCTGCCGGAGAGCGCTCCCCCGGGAGGCGAGAAGAAGAGCGAAGCGGCGCCTGCCAAGAAAGAGGCTCGTGCGGCACGAGAGAGGAGTGAGGCCAAATGAATGAAAAATTCGATGCGATCGTCGTTGGCGGAGGACCGGCCGGTGCGGCGGCTGCTTTAACGATGGCGCGCGCCGGCTTATCGGTCGTACTGCTCGAGCGAGGGGAATTCCCCGGGGCCAAAAACATTTTCGGCGGCGTCCTCTACAGGAAGCAGATCGAGGAGCTCGTGCCCGAGTTCTGGAAAGAGAAGAACTTCCCGATGGAGCGGTACATCGTGGAGCAGCGCATCTGGATGATGGGGCAAGAGTCCATGGTCACGTTCGGTCACCGCAACGAGGCGTACAAGGAGCCGTATAACTGTTTCACGGGACTGCGCGTCAAATTCGACCAGTGGTTCGCCGACAAAGCAGTCGCAGCGGGAGCCATTCCGGTCTATGAAACGGTCGCGCTGGACGTCATCCGGGAAGGTGATAAGGTGGTCGGCGTGCGCACGGACCGGGATGACGGGGATCTGTATGCCGACGTAGTCGTCATTGCGGACGGCGTGAACTCCTTGCTTGGCAAAGCGATGGGGATTCATAAAGAGTGGATGCCGGACCAGGTGTCCCTTGCCGTGAAAGAAGTGATCGCACTGCCTAAGGAGAAGATCGAGGACCGCTTCGGGCTCGAAGGCGACGAGGGCGTGACGATCGAATTCATGGGTGAGACTTCGCTGGGCATGGCGGGGATGGGCTTCCTGTATACGAACAAAGATACGATTTCTTTGGGCGTCGGCGTGATGGTCAATCATCTTCGCGATAAAAAAGTGAAGCCGTATGCGGTTCTGGACGCCGTCAAGCAGCATCCGATGATCCGCAAGCTGATCCAGGGAGGGGAGACGAAGGAGTATTCGGGCCACTTGATTCCCGAGGGCGGCTTCCATTCCATCCCGCCACTGTCGGGCAATGGTTGGTGTGTCTGCGGCGACGCCGCGCAGCTGGTCAACTTCGTGCACCGCGAAGGCACGAACCTGGCGATGACATCGGGCCGGCTTGCCGGTGAAGCGATTGTGGAAGCCAAAGCCAAGGGAGATTTCTCCGCCGCGTCCATGCAGGCATATGATCAAAAAATACGCGAATCGTTCGTGCACAAGGATTTGCAAAAATATAAGGGCATGCACCAATTCCTGAAGGATCAGGATCCCGGATTGCTGTTCGATAAGCTGCCGAAGGCGCTGAACGAAGCCGCCTACAATATGTTCCTGGTGGACGGGACGACGAAGGCGGATAAGCAGAAAATGGCGGTTAAGCTGATTAAGAACGCCGCAGGCGGTACGGTCAACCTCATGAAGCTGGGCTACAAGGGATGGAGGGCGATGAACGGATGAGTCAAAGCGACATTTCCGATAAGCTGTTTACCATTCGCTACAAATGCGACGACAAGTCTCACCTGGTAATTAAGGATAAGCAGACTTGTGTGAGCTGTGTGACGAAGGATTGCAATTACTTCTGTCCCTCGGACGTGTACGAGTGGGAAAAAAAGCTCAAAATTACGACAGTTGCTTATGAGAACTGTATTGAATGCGGAACGTGCCGGATTGCTTGTCCGTCATATAACATCGAATGGGTATATCCGAAGGGCGGATACGGTATGACGTATAAGTTTGGCTAGTGCACGTTATATTTTGGAGAGGAAAGTTCTTCAAATTTCACCTTGTTTCCGGTATGATGAGTCTATTACATAGGCTGATCATGGAAGGGAGACAACGGCGATTATGCTGAAACGACCTGAAGCAAGCGAATATAACTCTTATTATGAAATGTATATCAGTAAAGTGCCGGATGGCGATTACGAGACTTTCCTCCGCCGCCAGCTTGAGGAGATCACCGGGTTCTTCTCCGGATTAACCGAAGAACAAGGACTTGCGCGCTATGCGCCTGGCAAGTGGAGCTTGAAGGAACTGCTGGGCCACATGACGGATACGGAGCGTGTCATGAGCTACCGGATGCTGCGCGTCGCACGGGGGGATACGACGAAGCTGCCCGGTTTCGATCAGGATATTTTCATCGAGAACGGGAGCTTCGACCATGTGCCGCTGGCCGACTTGATCGCGGATTTCCAAGCGGTCCGGCAGGCGACGTTTACACTGCTGACAACGATCGGGGTGTCAGCTTGGCCGCGTGTTGGCAACGCCAGCACGTATGACATTACGGCAAGAGCGCTGGCTTACGTAATCGCAGGTCATGCGGAACATCATCTCGGCATTGCGCGCGAACGTTACGTATAACGAAAGAAGAGTCCACCGGGAGCGGCTGCTCCCGGTGGACTCTTCACTTTAATTAGTACAGTGATAGTGCCAATGAATCGCGTTCGTTGAAGGAATGCAGGATCGCTTCGCATCCAACGATTTCGATGGAGATGATCGAGTCCAAGCATTTCTTGATCGTCGCTCTTCCTTTAATCACTTTCGCTTCAAGAGCGGATTTCAATAGATTGAATTTCTTTTTATTTTTCTCATCGGAGTAAACAGGCACGGGTTTGTTGTGAATCGTAATAAACATTTTCATAGATTTTCACCATCCTAGGAATTGGATATATGTTTAGCATATAGGATTATTATTAATTTAACCTTAAAATAGTTTTACAATTTTGAAACAAACTTGCATTTTCATGGGAAGCTATTCGCTTTTTGATCGATTCCTCCTTTTACTACCTTTCAACTCTAGGTTTTCTTGTCAATGAATATACGAATGAGCGGGCAAAAAAGTTCCAAACTCGCTCCGAAAGAACATGAAAAATTTGTGAATTTTTCAACTCTGTGAATCTTTCTGCCGGTACAGCTTGGGAGAGATGCCGAATCTATGCTTGAAAGCCCTGTGGAAGTAAGGGTAACTGCCGAAGCCGCAGCTTAGCGCGATTTGTTCCAGCGACATGGAACTGTCGTGCATCCGTTCAACGGCGCTGGACAATCGAACTTCCAAGGCGTATTGAATCATCGTTTTGCCGAAGCATTCTTTGAACAGATGAACCGCCCGGGAGACGCTGAGCCCCACGTGTTCGGCCACATCGTCGACTTTGAAGGTGGCGGTCGCATGGGCTTCGATGAATCGTTTCATCCGTGTGCCTGTAAATGGCCGTCCCTGCAAGGAAACCGTTTCGGTCATGGCACGTTCGACATAAACGCAAAGCGCCTGCAGCAGGTAGCCGCTAAGCTCGCGGTTCTCCTCTTCCATCCGGCGTTTCTCAAGAATGAGTTGGCGCCATAGGGAAATAAGCCGCGGATCCAGGTCGATGCGCGTACACGTCTGTTTGGGGGTGCGCTTCCACCAGCTGTCGATCCAGCTCCCTTTGCAAAATAGATAGTAGTCGCCGCTGGCAATCTTGCTCCCGGGCTGGTCTGCCGGCTGTTCGATCCGCAGCTCGTAGGGATCTCCGGGTTGGAAGAGCAGCAGATGTCCGGCTTCGATCGGCATCATGGCGCCGCCTACGAGAGCTTCACTTGTGCCCTCGGTCTGCAGACGGAAAAGATAAGAGTTAAGTCCGGATTTGGTGCTGACATTAAACGGTTCCATATGAAAAGAATAGCCGCAGGTTAACAGCTCGATGTCCATTGCAATCACCTTTCGTAGCCAAATAAGAGATGTTTTGATTATATCGTTAATGGTAACAATATGCTATGTTCCGTTATACTTGTGTACATAGTCTTGGAAATACCCAAATCGAGAATGAAGAAAAGAGGAGAACGAATGGCACGTTTAGGCATTGGTCTGCAATTGTACACGCTTCGCGATGACATGGCTAGAGATTTGGAAGGCACGCTTCGCCATGTTGCCCAATTAGGTTATGAGGGTGTGGAGTTCGCCGGATATTTCGACAAGCCAGCAGCCGAGATGAAGGCTTTGTTGGATGAACTCGGGCTCAAAGCGATCGGAAGCCATATCAGTTTAGATAGATTCCGCAAGAACCTGCAAGGTGAAATCGACTACTTGCATACGATTGGCGCCAAATATGCGATTTGCCCTTATGTCGGCGCGGAAGAGCGTGAGAATGCCGACCAATGGAAAGCCTTGATTGCGGAGTGCGAGCAGTTCGCGATCGAAGTGAAGAAACAAGGCTTGCAGTTCTTATACCATAATCATGATTTCGAATTCCATCATAAAGTGGACGGCGAGTTCGTCTTTGATGCCATGTACGCAGGCAAAGAAGCCATCCAGGTTGAGATGGACGTCTGCTGGGTGAAATATGCCGGACAAGATCCGCTGGCTTATATCGCTAAGTACACAGGCCGTCTGCCTCTTGTGCACTTCAAGGATTTCACGAAAGATTCGGAAGGCAAACTGGTTACGCTGGAGCTTGGTCTGGGCGAAGTTCCGCTGGAGCAAGTCATTGCTGCGGCGGAGCAAGCGGGTGCGGAGTGGCTCGTCGTTGAGCAGGATCACTGCCAGAAGCCGCCGCTTACGAGCATCGAGAACAGCTTGAACTGGGTCAAAGAGCATTATACCAACGTTAAATAATTCATAATTTTGAGGGAGTGTATCATTAATCATGAGCAAAATTAAAGTTGCCGTCATCGGTTGCGGCTCTATCTCCAAACATAGACATATTCCTGAATACGCCTTGAATCCGAATGTTGAGCTTGTCGCTTTCGTCGATCCGGTTATCGAAAGAGCGGAGCACTACGCGCAGCTTCATGGCGGCAAAGCATACAGCAGCTACCAAGAGCTGTTCAAGCAAGAGAAAGTTGACGCAGTAAGCGTATGTACGCCAAACTATTTGCACGCAGAGGTTTCCATCGCGGCTGCGAACGCCGGCGCCCACGTGCTGGTCGAGAAGCCGATGGCAACGACGGCGGAAGAAGCGGATGCGATGATCGAAGCGGCGAAGAAGAACGGCGTCTTCCTCATGGTCGGCCACAATCAGCGCCTCATGCCTCCGTCCGTGAAAGCGAAGGAGATTTTGGAGACAGGCAAGCTTGGCAAAGTCTTGACGTTCCGTACGTCCTTCGGCCATCCGGGACCGGAAGGCTGGAGCATTGACGGCCGCGAGAGCTGGTTCTTCCGCAAGGAAGAGGCGATCATGGGCGCTATGGGTGACCTCGGCGTGCACAAATCCGACTTGATCCGTTGGCTGTTGAACGATGAAGTGGCACAAGTCGCAGCATTCGTCGGCACGCTGCACAAAGAAGGCACGGATATCGACGATAACGCGACGTGCTTGCTGCGTATGAAGAGCGGTGCAACAGGCTCCTTGGTTGCCAGCTGGACATACTACAAAGGCCAAGACAACTCCACCGTACTCTGGTGCGAGAACGGCGTAATCAAAATCGATACGGATCCGAACGATCAAGTTATCGTCGAATTGCGCAACGGTACCGTTGAACGTTACAAAGTCGGCCAAGTGGCGACGAACGAGAAGCAAACCGTCAGCGGCGTGATCGATGAGTTCGTAGCGAGCATTGTGAACGGAACGAAGCCGCGCATTTCCGGTGAAGAAGGCAAACGCTCCCTGGAAGTCATCCTGGCTGCATTCGAATCCGAAGCGACAGGCAAAGTTATTACGCTCTAATTCATATACCAATTGCAAAAATCCCTCAAGCAGTTCAACCTGCTTGAGGGATTTTTTATCTGCCGCCGATTTCAATCGGCAGCGTATTCGATTTACCAACGACGTTCTCTTTGGAGTCTACAACATGAACCTGAATGTCCCAGATGCCGGCCTTCAACAAATTGCCTTCTACTTTGGCCGTTACGGTATGCTCATCCTGCCAGGTCGTCGGCACGGCTTTGCCATTCAGCATGACTGTGCCCAGCGGCGGCAGATTGCTGCCCTTAACCGTCAGCGTGATGCTGGTACGGCCGGATATATCTTTGGAATCCGCCTCAACTTGATCCAGGAGTATGGGACCGAAGCCGAGCATATATTTGGAATTGACGATAGGTGAAGCATAGTCCTTATAAGCATGGCGATCGCCGAAAAGAATGTCATACTGCAGCGTTTCGTAATCTTTCAGATCCAACTCGTTAATGTTCATCGACTCAAAATAATCTTTGGGCGGGATGATCGGAATCTTCTTGGCAAGCTGGCTCAAATAATCCGTATAATAGCTTCCTTGCTGTTTGGATAATTCAATAAGATAAGGACCTAAGAATGACGGGCTAATGTTCAGCTTATCTTTGCGGTCATCGAAATTGTTCCAGATGACGAGCGGTGTGCTGTACATTTTTTTCAAGAAATCCGGATCGTCCTTGCCGCTAATATATTTGGTATCGATATAGGTCGCATAATCATCCCCAAGGGCCGGCAGGTGGTCGCCCCAGAATGCAATGATGGTCGGTTCGCCTTTGTTCTGATAATATTGTACAAGATCCTTCAACATGTTATCGGCCGCGCTGATGCCTTGGGCAAGCGTCTCCAGCATCCCTTGGGAGGAAGGCGAGATGTCTCCGCTCACATCAATCGTATTTTTCGGGAATTTGCCGGGATAGAAATGGAAATGATTCTCCATCGTGTTGGCGAAGACGAAATCCGGACCGTCGCTCAGCTCCGTCGCATGAATAATGTTTGCCGTCACCTCGCTATCCGCAATGTACGGACCGGAGTAGTTGGGCTTGAAATATTCGATCGGGATATACTTCGCGAAGCCGAAATCCTTATAAACTCTGTTACTGTTAAAATACCAATTGTAAAACGGGCTGATCGCCGTCGACGTGTACCCTTGTCTGGCATAAATGCTGGCCAGCGAATCCACCTCGTTCGAGATGAACTGGTTATACGCAATCGAGCCTTGCGGCAGGAAGCGCATGGAATTGCCCGTCAAAACCTCAAATTCTACGTTGGCCGTTCCGCCGCCGTATTGTGGCGACAGCAAGGAGCCGCTTGTTCCGGTTTGTTGCAAATTATGAAAGAACGGGATCGGATCCCGGCTGAATTTCACACCTTTAATCACCGTAGGGTCCCAGAAAGCTTCGCTTAAGACGACGATTACATTCGGCTTCACATTCGGGTCGCCAGCTTTGACAGGCTTAGGTGTCTGGCTGACAATCGCTTCAACCGCTTTGTCGTCGTAGCCTTCACGCTTGTCGCTGAACATGGATTTCGTATTCAGGAACGTAGCCAGCGCATATCCGTTCGTCTGCGTGTTCTCAACCTGATTCCAGACGGAAGCTTGGATGCCGAACCATTTCTGCACAGGAAGCGGGCGATCCGTGTAGACCGCGAATATCATGGCTAGCGAAACAAGTGCGAGAATTGCCCGTTCTTTTAACGCTACCTTTTTCATAAATAAGGGTGTGCGGTATAACAGGAAGTAGCTCGACGCCAGGAACAGCACGATCATGAACAAGACTTTGAACGTGAAAATATTGGAAATATATTGCACCATATCGGATGCTTCTCCCGCAACGACCAAATCCCAAGGTGTTAACGGAACCCCCAAAATTTTCAGTTTAATGCCGCTGATCAGGGCGAGCACGAGGAGAACCCCGGAAAGGATCCAATAGGCTATCCGCGTGCGGCCGACAACCGCAATCAAAAGCAGGAGCAAACTGAAAACGATCCATTCGTTGAAGAGCAATTCGACCAAATGCTTGTAGCTCCAAGTGAACATTTCTATATAGTGCCCACGACTCAGGATTTCCATAATAACCACGGGAATGAATGCAATAATTACGAAAGGCAGCCGCGGCCGCGCAAATTGCAGGAATGGCTCAAAATTAATTTTCATAAGGTCTCCTACTGATTGTAGATAAATTGTAAATGACATCTGACATTATACCATGGCAAATGACAATATTCGATGGTAGATTATCTAATATTTTTATGACATTTTCACTAGATGAAGGAAGGCTTTCAGAAGGAAAATGACGCCTTGGTCTAGAAACATAAATATACAAAAAAAGACATATAAAGGGGATGAAAACATGGCGAAGGAGCAGATCCAATTACAGAAAAGAGTCTCGATACGGGCTCAACACCGCAGAATGACCAAAAGCAGCTTATTCCGGCGCGGAATTTTCCTCTTCCTGGGAGCCGCATTAATGGCTGTTGGCCTTGAAATCTTCTTGGTTCCGAACAAAATTATTGACGGAGGCATAACGGGGATCTCTATCATTCTCTCCTATTTATCCCAGGTTCCAGTAGGGATCTTCCTGACGCTGCTCAATATGCCCTTTCTTTTCATCGGTTACAAAATGATCGGTAAAACGTTCGCCTTATCGACGTTATTCGCCATTCTGATCATGTCCGCGGGAACGGCTTTGCTGCATCCGGTTCCGGAGCTTACGAACGACCCGCTCTTGGCTGCGGTGTTCGGCGGCATTATTCTCGGCATCGGGGTCGGGATCGTCATCCGGTTCGGGGGCTCGCTGGACGGAACGGAGATCATTGCGATACTTGTATCCAAGAAAATCCCGTTCTCCGTAGGCGAGGTCGTGATGTTCTTCAACGTCTTCATCCTAGGCAGCGCAGGCTTCGTCTACAGTTGGGATCGCGCGATGTATTCCTTAATTGCCTATTTCATTGCCTACAAAATGATTGATGTTACGATTGAGGGCTTCGATGAGTCCAAATCCGTCTGGATCATCAGCGACCGGTTCAGACAAATCGGCGAAGCGATCTTGGACCGGCTGGGACGCGGGGTTACTTATCTGGAAGGCGAAGGGGGCTTCTCCGGAGAGGATAAGAAGGTGATCTTCTGTGTCATTACGCGGCTGGAGGAAGCGAAGTTGAAATCCATCGTCGATGAACTGGATCCTACAGCGTTCCTCGCAGTCGGCAATATTCACGATGTCAAAGGCGGAAGATTCAAGAAAAAAGACATTCACTGATTCAAGGCTCGCCGTCCTTTTTCTTGTCTGGTCTGGTTTGCTCGAACAAGCCTAAATCCCGTATTTGCTGGGCGGCATCTTTGCTGCTTGAACTCCCCAACTTTTTCAAAATATGACCTACATGAATTTTGACCGTTCGCAGGGAGATGAAGAACCGGTTCGCAATCTCCGTTTGCGTATGGCCTTGGTCGATCATCTCCAGCACCTGGAGCTCTGTCGGGGTGATCATATCGCGAATTTCCTTCACCTTGAATTGATGCTCCAAGCGCTTCAACCGGCGGAACTCCTCCCGCATTTGTTCGGCAACAGCCGCATTGATGGACGCTTGGCGCGCATGAACGGCTCGGATAATAGCCGGAAGTTCTTCGAACCTGGATTTAATCTGGTAGTCGATAGCGCCGGCTTGAAACGAGCGGAAAATGAAATCCTTCTCCTCCATCGAAGTCAGCATAATGACTTTGACTCCCCATCCCAAGAACGCCTGTTCGGCAAGCGCGATCCCTGCAGGCTCATCCTGCAGCATGATATCCATCAATACGACGTCAACGCCCGGCTCTGCGCCCGCGAAGAGCTCTCTGGCCTCTTGCGCGGTCGAGACGGTATCTACGACCGTCAAGTCCTGCTGGCGGTTCAAATAAGCTTTGAGGCCGCGCAGCCAGTCTAGATCATCCTCTACAATCAATACGCGAATAGGTTCCAATGTGAACCCCCCTTATGTCTGTAATCCCTTCATCGGGAACGTGAGAAACACGCTGGTGCCTCGGCCGGGGGAGCTGCTCAGCTCCAACGAGCCGCCGTGTTTTTTCATCACGCTGTAGCAATAGGCGAGTCCGAGCCCGAAGTTGTTGCGTGACCCGCTTTTCGTCGTGTAGAATGGTTCCAGCACTTGCTTGAGCACCTCTTTGTCCATCCCCGTGCCCGTATCTTTAATTTCAAGCACGAGCTGCTTTTTGGTCTGAATGGTTCGTACGGTAATGACGCCGCCTTGCGGCATCGCTTCTACGGCGTTCATCAGCACATTCGTTAAGGTCTCGGCCATCTGAATCCGGTCCAGCGGCAGGATGATGTTCTCCGCGACGCTTACGTTCACTTCGATACCCGCCGCATAAGGCTTTAATGCCGGCAGCACTTCATCGATCAGCTCTCCGAGGCGGACCGGAGCCATGCGCAGCGGCAGCTCCTGCGTCTGTTCATGCACGCGGGTGATCATGTCGCGAATATGCGTGGAAGCTCCCATCACGACGTCGATGTCCCGCAGCAGCTCTTCCTGATTCGTTTCTTCGGCGTGCTGTCTCATCTTCTCGAGAAACAGGCGCATTTTGCCGACATCGTTCTTGATCGCATGATTTAAAATCGCCGTGCCTGACGTGATCGCGCGGAGCGTTGAATCCAGCTTGCGCCGTTCGATCAGAAGCCGCATGCCGAGAAAGCCGTATTTGAAGAACGTATAAATGAAAAAAGGCACCACGAAAGCGAGAATCCATACGTGGTACACCCACATCCGGTAGAATCCGAAGCTCGGCATCAAATAGTTCAGCACGCCTACACAAAGGATCGGCGGCAGAAGCGCCAAGCACGTGAACAAATGCGTGCGCTTCAGGGCCGGCAGCCGCTCTTTCTTCAGCACGATCATCACGGCGCCAATGAAGATATAGGGAACCGCCCAAAGGGCGACGACCCCGAACGATATCGGCAGTTCCTCGGTATAGCCGGGTGTGAACAGCAGGCACGCGAGGGGCGGAATGAGCAGCGCGAACGGAAGCCAGGCCCGTACCGGCGGCTTTTGCCAAGAAGTGTTATAGTTCAACGCGAGCATGGCGAATGAATAGGGCAGTCCGTAATAGGAGATGAGCGAGCAGATCCCCATCACGCGATAGAGCAAGCTTGTGATGGACGGATTGGGCACCGTGAGCTGGATATAGGGGATGAACGTTTCCGATAGAACGGCAGCGAGCGCTCCGAAGCCTCCTGTGAAAGCAATCGAGCTCATCCAGCGCATCGTGCTTGACCGGGGATCGATCATCAGAAGCCCGAGCGCGATAATCCAAAGCGCAAATAATACGAAAAGCATAAGTCCTCCACCTGTGCGAATCCATATTTTCTCTATTGTGGCATGGAGCCAACATTTGCACAAGAGTTCCTTTCCTATCAGACTGTGGCAGGATATGGGACATCCTTCACGAATAAATGGGAGAAGGGAGTGGAGCCTCATCGATCTTAAGAAGCAGCGAACGTCCATATCCATTATGACGATTGTGGGCAAAGTCCTGTTAACCCTGGTATTCATCGTCGTCATTACCGTTCTTGTCTCGGTAGCTGCAGCCGTGGCCGCCATTCTGCGGCAGCCGGATCTGGGATTGAGCATGGACGCTGTGGCGCGGGATCCTTTCTTCATCAAGGCAGCCTTGTGGGCGCAGATCTTCGGCTTCATCAGCGGTGTTCTCCTGTCATATGTCATTTTCGAGAGGCGCAAGGGCTGGAGCTTAGGCTTGCATACGCGCGGACTCGTCAGAAGGTTCGGCGAGGGCTTCGCGGCCGGAGCGCTGCTGATTACGGTGTCCTGCACAGGCATTTGGCTGCTCGGCGGCATCGCCATCCAAACCGGTTCATGGTCCCCGGCGTTAGGGCTTGAGCTCTTAAGCGGATTCTTACTGTTCGTCGGCGTTGCCGTTAATGAAGAGCTGTTCGCCCGGGGGTACCTGCAGGGGCTTGTCCAGGCGCGCTTCGGCGGCAAGGCAGCGGTCGCCGTGTCGACGCTGTTCTTCGCCCTGCTGCATGCATTCAATCCGGGCATGTGGAACTCCCCGATGCCGCTGATCAATCTGCTCTTGGCCGGGCTGTTGTTCGGCTTGGCGCGTGTACTTTCGGGAAGCCTATGGATGCCCGTCGGGCTGCATCTGTCCTGGAATTTCATCCAGGGCTGCATCTTCGGCTTCCAGGTATCCGGCACCCCGATGCCGTCACTTGCCCATGCCCGGGCTCAAGGAAGCGAGCTGCTTTCCGGCGGCGGCTTCGGCGCGGAAGGCAGCCTGGTCACCACAGCCGTGCTGGTCCTCGGGATGGCGGCATTAATCGCCTATTACAGAAGACGGCCCGTAACCCAATCCATTCAACACGTTAACGTTAAGGAGGAATGAATGATATGAATCGATACGAACTCATCCAGAGCGAGTGGGACGGTGAGTCGACGCTTCGCCTCGTCGACCGCGAAGCCCAAGCGACAGCCGAGGTCATTCCGGCTGTCGGCTTGCACTTGTTCCGCTTCGACGTGCGCGGCGAAGCTTACATCGCGAAGCCGGCCGGCGTCGCCGAGCTTCGCGAGAAGTCCTCGCGCTACGGCGTGCCCATTCTGTTCCCGCCGGGGCGCGTCAAACAGGCGGCCTTCACCTTCGAAGGCCGCGAATACCGGCTCCCGAAGAACCGGGAGCCGGATCACGCCCACGGCGAGCTGCGCGAGAAGCCGTGGAAGGTTGTGGCCAGCGGCGCGGACGCGGCTGGCGGGGCGTATGTCTCCGCGGAGTTCGACCTCGCGGAGCATCCGGACATGCTGGCGTATTATCCGCACGCCGCCTGCTTCCGCTTCACGTACCGGCTGAAGGACGGTACGTTGTCGCTCAGCGGTGAAATCGCCAACCGGAGCGGCAGCACGATGCCGCTGTCGCTTGGCTTTCACCCGTATTTCGCTTACGCGAGCGGCGAAGCCAGCCGCGTGAAGGTGGCCATCCCCGCGGCAGCGGAATGGCCGCTCAGCGCGGACGGCTACGCCGCGGGCGAGCCTGCGCCATCGGCGCTGACGGCGGCGCTCCGGGGAGGCGCTGTGCTGACGGAGCTGCCGAACTACCCGGGCGGCTCGCAGCTGCTCAGCATGGAGCCCGGCCCGCAAACGTGCGAGCTGCGCTATGAGGCTCGGGGCACGAAGCTTGTGTTTGAGATGGGAGAGAAGTTTCCCATTCACGTGCTGTTTACCGCGCCATGGACGGATGCGGTATCCCTGGAGCCGTACACGAGCATTATGAACGTGTTCAACGAGCCTTACGCCCCTGCGCTGTCCGGCGCGCAAGGCTTGGCGGCAGGAGAGACCTTCGCCTTCGCATGGTCGATCCGCATAACAGATTTAGCCTAAATAACAAAAGAGTCAAGCATAAGGTTCGAAGCCTTAAGCTTGACTCTTTTTTATTACCAAGGCTCATAGCTGAACCCGGCCGTCGAGTACCCGGAATATGAGTGCTGATGCCATTCCTCGATTTTGCCTTCCCTTGCTGCGGAAATTTGCAGCGCTTTGCCTCTTGGCGTGTTGAAGGCGTTGAGCTCGACGATCCCCTCGACACGATGATAGTGCGTGCCGTTTTGGAGCGGAATGGCAGGTCCTGTCGTTCCGAAGTAATTATGATAGTGGCCGTATTTGATCCCGGTTATGCCTTGATATTGATGGACATGTCCATCGTAGGCCGTTCCATTGACGTTGAAGGTGTATAACCGCAACAGGTGATTGTGGCCGAGCTCTACGGACGACATGATCTTGAAGAAGTGAACATGCGCCGGAGGAACGTAACATGGCATACAAGCTCCCCCTTTGAACAGGTTATGGTTCATCCTATTCTTGAATGGGAGAGCTCATGACTACGGAAGCGGGTACGGGTTCGACTGGCCGATTTTCATATGCTTGTCGTCATAGATCCGAACTTCGACCTGATGGGACGGAGCGCTCTCTAGTATTGGATTATCCGAAGAGGACAGATCGACATATAAGGTCGCGTCGCCATCGAAATTGGATTTGTACAGCTTGCCGTCGATATACACGTTGCACGAAGAATAAAACGGCTTGCCGGTTACTTTCAGCTTGTTCTCGCTCCGGCTCACTTGGCTGATGACGGGATCTCCGTAACCAAGCGTGTAGCCCTGCTGGACAATCGTATCTTTATAGCCTTTGGCTGCATACCCGTAGCGGCCGCCAAATAAATTATCATATTGCAGCTTTCTGTAATCGGCTAGATCGCTTTCCTTCAAGCCCGCTTGGTCCCACATGTTCTCTGGGGGTATGACCGGAAACTTTTGCGAGAGCTCATAGAGATAGTCGGTGTAATAACTGCCTTGGACGCCTGCCATATGCAAGAGCTTGGGCCCCAGAAATGACGGGCTCATCTTGAGCTCGAACTGTTCCTGGTCGGCAGGGAGGTAATTGTTCCAGATCAGAAATGGCGTATAATGGGTTTTCACATACAAATCCGGGTCATTCGGAAGCACATACTTCGCGTCGCGGTATACCCTATAATCATCTTCAAAAAATGGGAAATGATCCCCGAAGAACAACAGGATCGTCGGCTCCTGCCGCTTGGAGTAATAATCCACAAGCGATTGCAGCGCTTTGTCCGTCGCTGAGATGCCTTGCGCATAAGTTTCCAAAATACCCTTGGATTCAGCAGAAATATCGCCGGTTACTTCAATCGTATTCTTACTGAACTTACCGGGTTTGTAAGGATGATGATTTTCCATCGTGTTCGCAAAAATAAAATCAGGTCCCGCACTCTTCTCCGTCTCCTCGATAATTTTGTTCACAACCGCACGATCCGCATAGTTCGGACCTTCAAAGTCGTTAGGGAAATACTCGCTCGAAATAAATCGCGAGAAGCCGAAGTGCTTGTACACTTTGCGGCTGTCGAAGAAATAGCTGAAGAACGGGTTGATGGATGTCGCCGTATATCCTTGCCTCGTCATAATACTGGCCAGCGAATCGACGCCATGGTTCACATATTGAATGTAAGGAAGAATTTTATCAGGAGGCTGTCCGAAAAATCGCATCGAATTCCCCGACAAAACTTCGAATTCTACATTAGCCGTGCTCCCCCCGAATTGCGGCGACAGCATCCATCCGCTCGTGTATCGTTTTTGCAAGGCATGCAGGTTCGGAATCGGATCGCGGCTGAACGTAACGTTCTTCATCAGCGTTGGATCCCAGAAAGATTCTCCGAGCACGACGATCACATTCGGCTTTTTATCGCTTGCTGCCGGTTTCTCAGGAATTTTGGCAATAATCGATTCAATCGCTTTCTTGCTGTACCCCGCAGGCTTGTCTACGTTCAGAAAACCGAGCATTTTAACCGAGGAGTATAGATAGCCGTTCTCATCATACGTGATCGTTTGATCCCAAGGAACGGTATAGATGCCGTACAGCCTCATGAAAGGAATCGGCGCGTCCATGTAGAGGCTTGCCGCCATGACAATGGCGATAATCGCATATATACTGCGTTCGATCCAATTCAACGCGATTCGTTTGCCCCGCAAGAGCACATGGAATACAACAGCGGTTACAACAAGGAATAGGGCCGTACACCCGATGATGCGGTAATTTAAATACTCTTTCAGAAACGCGGTGTACGCCATGATCTGATTGTTAAAATACAAGTCCCATGGATAGTAGGGGCTTCCTATGGCCTGCAGTTTGCTTCCGCTGATTGCGCCAAGCGGCAGCAGCGCTGCACACAGCAGCCAGAACGATAGTTTGGCTCTGCCTGTGACGGCGATCAGGAATACATAGAGGGTTCCGACAACGAAATAAGCGAGAACCATAGAGAGCGGGTGATGCAAGACCCACTCATGAAGCCCTTCGTAGGAGCCGCGCTCCAAATACTCGACCATAGCCATTAAGATAAATGGAATGACCAGGATCATCAGTCGAGAGGGGAGATGTTTTAGTAAGCGAATGAAAGCCTTCATGTTCGTAACTCCTGTTCTATTAATGCAAGTCCATGGATCATTATCTTATATCCTGGCAAAAGATGAAAGATACCTATTGACAGATCTAACTATAATAATTATTATTACAGTTAATTGTGATTGAAAAGTTTACAGTTAATTAGCCGGAGGTGGAAACGATGCAGCATGTTGCAACTGCAACAGAAGTGGCGCAAGAGAAAGTGATAGATGCCAAGAAGGCTGTGCCATGGATTATTTTTCTTATCTTTTTTGCGGTTTTGAACGAAACGGTATTCAACGTCTCAACGCCGGAGATCGCCAAGCAGTACGCGATTACGCCGACAGGTGTCAGCTGGGTGCTGACGACGTTCATTATCTTTTTCGGTATCGGATCCGTTATTTACGGCCGTTTATCGGATATTTTTTCGCTGAAAAAGCTGATCGTCGCCGGTATACTTATTTATAGCGTCGGATCCGCATTAGGCTTCGCGCTTCAAGCGTGGTATCCTGCCGTCATTTTTGCCCGCGCCGTGCAGGGGGCCGGCGCATCAGCCATTCCGGCCTTGGTCATGGTCGTCGTCGCCCGTTATTTCTCGCCTTCGGATCGAGGGAAGGTATTCGGGCTTCTGACCTCGACGGTATCCTTCGCCATCGCCGTTGGACCGGTGGTAGGCGGGTTCGTCTCCGCGACATTCCACTGGACGTATTTATTTATCATTCCGCTGTTTACGCTTATTTCCATTCCGTTCTTCAATCAGATATTGCCTGAAGAGAAGCGCAAACCAGGCAGTGTCGATATGCTCGGCGCAGCGCTCGTGGCGCTTTCGGTAGCGGGTATTACCGTCTACCTGTCATACCCGCATTGGTACTTTTTAGCGGCAAGCGCCGCACTGCTCATCTGGTTTATATTTCACATTCGGCAGGCCAAAGATCCGTTCATTGAGCCTTCCTTATTTAAAAACAAACTGCTTCGCGGCGGTTTGATTGTCGGCTTCCTCGTCTTCTGTACGGTCATGGGCATCATGTTCGTCATTCCGCTCATGCTGGCCAAAGTCAACGATCTCAGCACCAGTACGATCGGTCTTATTCTATTCCCGGGCGCTATGTGTTCCGTCATCTTCGGAACGATCGGCGGCAACTTGGCGGATAAGCGGGGAAACAATTATGTCGTGTTTATCGGGCTCGGCCTGCTCGTTATTTCCCTAGCGGCCATCGCGCTCATGGTCGGTCATTCGCCATGGCTCATTTCGGCGGCGCTGCTGCCTACTTATGTCGGCTTCTCCTTCGTCCAAACCGCTCTGGCCAATCGTGTCTCCTTAACGCTTGATGTGAGCGAGACGGGGGTGGGGATGGGGCTGTTCAACCTCATCACCTTCATCTCGGGAGCGGTCGGAACGGCCCTTGTTGCCAAACTGCTGGATGGCGGCTTCATGGACTTTTATACGAATCCCGTTCTCAGCACGTTAACGGCGGTTCCATTCAGCAACCTGCTGATCATTTTTGCCGCTGTTATTATCCTCAGCGGGCTGTTTTACAAGCGGATTTTTGCCAGAAAGACGGCTTCCGTTTCAGTCTAACACATGCCAAAAACCGGCCTCTCTTCAAGCTTCAAGAGGGCCGGTTTTTTACTGCCTGTTAACCCCAGGCAGACGGACTGCGTTATTTATTCCTCGTCGGAATTCTCCGTACTAATTTGCTGCAAAACTTGCAGGAAAGTAGCCGAAGGCTGAGCGCCGGTAAGAGCATACTTGCGGTTGATGACGAAGAAAGGCACGCCGGTAACGCCGGCCTCACTTGCAAAATCCAAATCGGCTTCCACCTGCTCCAGACCAGCGTTCGCGTTCAACTGCTCAGCCGTTTGTTCGCGGTTCATTCCGATTCGTTCGGCGGTATCTAACAGAGCCTCGAAGGAACCCACATCCAGTCCGTCTTCGAAATAAGCTTTGAATAACGCGTCAACCAGCGGTTTTTTGAGTTCTTCAGGGGCAATTGCAAGCAGCTGATGTGCTTTCAGCGTGTTCGGCATTTTCTCAACCTTCGAGAAATCAAAGTGAAGTCCGGCCGCCTTGCCGGCCTCCGTCACCTGCTGGAACATGCCGTTCAATTGATCCTCACCCGTGCGGAATTTATTCGCCATGAGCTCGCGGAAAGGGTGGCCTTCCAGCGGAGTCGTGGGGTCGAGTTGGTAAGCGCGGTAGTGAATCTCAACAGGCTCGGCATCGAATGAAGCCAGCGCATCCTCCAAATTCTTTTTGCCGATCCGGCACCAAGGGCAAACAATATCTTCGAAAATTTCAATTATCATATCGGCAAACTCCTCGAATTAGAATAGTTACTATATTTTTATTATAGCGCATTGAAACAGTTAATTCATCTGCCTGAAACGTTCTGGCGTCAAGCCGACATGCTTGCGGAAGCTGGACACGAAATGGCTGACATCGCGGAAGCCTGCCCGAATCGCTACTTCCTTGACCGTCTTGTTCGGAAACTGAAGCAGCATTTCCTTAGATTTACGCAGACGCATTCGAATTAAATACGCATAAGGCGATAAACCGAAGGCGATCCGGAACATCGTATTCATATGCCGCGGTGTGACGGCCAGCACGCCGGCCATTTGCTCCAAGCTTGTATCAGGGTTCACGTAGTGCGTCTCCAACCACCTGAGCAATGGCTGCAAATGCGCGATTTGATTGCGGATCGATACGCGATTGTTGATCTCGCCATGCTTTTTAAGCTGAATGAAGAAACGGTACAAATCAGATGAGGCATCGTAGTCTGTATACTCGGAGCCTGCATCCATGTGCGCAAGAATTTGCCCTAACTCGAGCTGCAGCGGACCGTCCTCGTCCCACCTGTATACGGCGGATTCCATCAGCTCCAGCGTGCTGAGAATCGCTTCTGCGCAAGCTCCGCTGAAGGTGACATATTGCGTGCACCAGGTATCCGTTGTGGCGTAGTAAGCATGCGGGACGCCCGGCAGAAGCAGCACGCCAGTCCCTTTAGGCAGCGCATACTTCTTTCCGTCCAGCACAAACTCGCCTTCGCCGTCGTACGTTTGCAGCCAATGATAGCAAGGATAGCCCTCCGGCCTTACGAGCTTCTCTTGATCTTCATGATGTCCGATACTTTCGATAAAAAGCGGAAACGGTTGCGCAGTCGAAGGCGTTAATTGGTATCTTTTATGCATGTTAAGATGCCACCTGTTCCATTTTTTTATATAGGTTCGTAAAAATATTATATTTTAAGATGAAATAGAATCCAATACAATGAATTTATTCTTATATGAACATTGAGGGATGGAAGAGGTGCATTAGCGTGATTAATGACAAGCTACCGAAAATATGGTACGGCGGGGACTACAATCCCGAGCAATGGGATAAAGAAGTGATGGATGAAGATGTGCGGATGTTCAAACTCGCCGGCATCGATGTAGCCACTGTTAACGTATTTTCGTGGGCTCGCATCCAGAAGAATGAAGAGTCCTATGATTTTGAGTGGTTAGACGACATTATTAACAAGCTTTATGAGAATGGGACCTATGTATGCTTGGCTACCAGTACGGGAGCCCATCCCGCATGGATGGCGCACAAGTATCCCGATGTGCTGCGCGTCGATTTTGAAGGGCGCAAGCGCAAATTCGGCGGCAGGCACAATTCATGCCCGAACTCCCCGACATATCGCAAATATTCGGCGCTGCTAGCCGACAAGCTGGCAGAGCGGTATAAGGAACATCCGGCCGTCCTGATTTGGCACATCTCCAACGAATACGGCGGTTACTGCTACTGCGATCAATGTGCGGCAAGCTTCCGCGTCTGGCTTCAGGACCGTTATACTTCGCTGGCTGCCTTGAATAAAGCATGGAATACGAGCTTCTGGGGACACACCTTCTATGAGTGGGAAGAAATCGTACCGCCGAATGCGCTTTCCGAAGAGTGGGGAGAGGACAATACGAACTTTCAAGGCATTTCGCTGGACTATCGCAGATTCATGTCCGATAGCTTGTTGGAATGTTATAAATTAGAATACCATGCAGTCAAAAAACACACGCCGGAGCTGCCGGTAACCACCAATTTGATGGGTTTGTACAAGCCATTGGATTACTTCAAATGGGCAAAATACATGGATGTCATCTCCTGGGACAACTACCCGTCATTGAATACACCGACAAGTCTAACCGCAATGACGCACGATTTGATGCGCGGCTTGAAGCAGGGCCAGCCATTCATGCTGATGGAGCAAACTCCCAGCCAGCAAAACTGGCAGCCTTATAACTCCTTGAAGCGGCCGGGCGTCATGAAGCTTTGGAGCTACCAAGCCGTGGCTCGCGGAGCGGATACCGTGATGTTCTTCCAGCTGCGGAGATCAGTCGGGGCATGCGAGAAATACCACGGTGCGGTTATCGAGCACGTCGGACATGAACATACACGTGTTTTCCGGGAGTGTGCGGAGCTGGGGGCAGAGCTGCAGACGTTGTCTGACAAACTGTTGGACTCCAGAGTGCGTGCCCGAGTCGCAATCGTCTATGATTGGGAAAACCGTTGGGCCGTTGAGCTTTCCAGCGGACCGACCGTCGCGCTGAAATACGTCGATGAAGTTCATAAATACTATGATGCTCTTTATCAGCAAAACATCCAGACAGACCTGATCGGGACCGACGACGATCTAACCGGCTATGATATCGTTATCGCTCCGGTTCTCTACATGCTCAAAGAAGGCTATGCGGCGCGCGTTGAGGCGTTCGTTCAAGGTGGAGGCACCTTCCTCACCACCTTCTTCAGCGGCATCGTCAATGAGAGCGATATCGTTACCCTTGGCGGCTACCCAGGCGAACTGCGCAAAGTACTTGGCATTTGGGCGGAAGAGATCGATGCCCTGTTCCCTGACCAGCGCAACCAAATCGTCCTCAACGAGGCGTGGGGCGCGCTGCAAGGAGAATATGAGTGCGGCCTCCTGTGCGACCTTATCCATGCGGAAGGAGCCGAAGTCAAAGCCGTCTATGGCAGCGATTTCTATCAGGGAATGCCGGCGCTGACCGTCAACAAATACGGCTCAGGCCAAGCGTGGTATATGGCATCAAGTCCTGAGCCCGCTTTCTTGCAGGGATTCATCCGCAACCTGTGTCAGGAGAAAGGCATCGTAGCTCCTATCCTGCCGGTAGCAGGCGTTGAAATCTCGGAACGTGTCAAAAATAAGGAATCGTTTATGTTCGTCATGAACCACAACAATCAGCCGACTAAGGTAGAACTGGGCGCTTTCAAAGCAACGGATCTGCTTTCCGGGCAATTCGTCGAAAATAACGTCACCATCCCAGCCAAAGGCGTTCTTATTCTGCAGCAAAAGTAAAAAAACAAGCCATAACCTTTATCTTTTTCCAAAGATAGAGGTTTTTTTGTTTTTTAGGTATAATTTAATCGTAAAGTAGGTTCAAGAGGGGGTGCCGTGTGACCGAACAACAGCAGTTGTTTATTTGCTCAGATTCAATTGGAGAAACCGCCGATGCCGTTGCCAGGGCTACCATTCGTCAATTTAATTCCGAACAGATCAGGATCAAGCGTTACGGTCATATCAGCGGGCAAGATGAAATCGTGCAAATGCTGCAGGAGGCGGCTGCTGCCGGAGGATTTGTCGCCTATACCTTAGTCCAGCCGGAACTTCGTGAAACGATGAGGAATGAAGCTTTTCGTCTGGGAGTCAAAGCTGTTGACATCATGGGGCCGATGCTCGAAGCTTTCTCCGAAACTTATGGAGATAAGCCCAAGCGCAAGCCTGGCCTGCTGCACGAGATGGACGCCCATTACTTCCGCCGCGTAGATGCAATTGAATTCGCTGTCAAATATGACGACGGCAAAGACAACCGCGGCATGCTGCAAGCCGAAGTCGTCCTCATCGGAGTCTCTCGAACGTCCAAAACACCGCTAAGCATCTACCTAGCGCATAAAGGCATCAAATCGGCCAACCTGCCTATTATTCCGGAGATCAAACTGCCGGCTGAGCTGTTCAAAATTCCCGCCAAGCGCATCATTGGCCTCACCATGGATGCCAGTCAAATCCTGCAGATTCGTCTTGAGCGTCTCAAAACCGTTGGCCTTCCGGACGGCTCCGAGTACGCCACCTATCGCCGCATCCAAGACGAACTCGCTTATGCCGAATCCATCATGAAACAGCTTAATTGTCCGATAATCAACGTCACCAACAAAGCGATTGAAGAAACGGCTGAAGTTATTCTCGACCTCATCTCAATCAGATAAATTCAATTCCAGCGATGCCCTGAGCGCCTAACGCTCAGGCTTCGCTTTTCTATTGCTTCGTTTCCGCTCCACGCCCCCGAACCCTGAAGCCTGAACCCTGAACCCTGAGCCTCGACCTCCGACCCCCGAACTCCACACCCTGAACTCTCGCGATTACGATCCCTGACTCTCTGTACAAGGCAAACACCTCGTAACTTATATCCGGTTTATCGGGCGGCGCATTCCTACATCAGCCACCTTGTCCAGTCTCGTCCTTAGTACCTGTCGTGAACCTAGTGCCCGGCCAATCAATCCATTGATAAAACACATTTTCTGTTGTATCTACAAACTACAATTCGTACCTCCGGGAAGCCTGCCGTGAACCAAGTGCTAGGGCACTCAATCTATTGATAAAACATATTTTCTGTAGTATCTACAAACTTATAATTTCTACTTTTGAATTCCCAAAACTGAGCTTACATGCTTTTATCCCTAATTAGAATTATTTACAATAGACACTAGATCCTATAGGATAACTTCCACTAAAAACTCCAACCTGATTTACTGCTGCTAAAACTCTGAACCGAATTATTTCTACAGAATCCCTAGTAAGGTAGCCTCAACAACACTCTAAACTGAGTTGCATCTGCTAAAAACCTAGCAGAGAATTACTTCATCAAATCTCTTACAGGTTTAATTTGACCCAATTTTTCACAGGATTACTTCCACTTAAACTCTAACCTGATCTATCTCAACTCAAAGAATTACGTTTGCTTTGTATATACAACAGAATCTTTTATTTATGAATATTAGGCATGGTTAGAGCAGCTTTTTGTAAAAAATATTTCCGACAAACCCTTCCAATCGGAACATATGTTTGGTATAATAAAGGAGAACAAATGTTTGGTGTTGGGGTGGGATAGTGAGCAGACAATATGTTAATCTGGATTCAACAGTGCTTCATACAGAAGAGGAATGTGAGGAGTTTTTGTCGGAATTGCGCTGGTCCAGCGGCTTTCATTGTCCTTGGTGTGACCATAACGAAGCGTTCAATATACGAACGAGAAGATTATTAGAGTGCAAGGAGTGCCGCATGCAGGTTTCAATTACCGCGGGCACAATCATGCATAAATCAAAACTTCCATTACTGGTCTGGTTTCAGGCTATTCACCTTTACATTCAAGCGGAGGGGAGTATGACGGTTAGTAGTCTTGCCCGTTCGCTAGGAATAAATTATAGAAGTGCCCAACTTCTAATGAAAAAAATTATATTTTCGTATGAATATACGAATCATAGGCTTAATGTATTAAGTAAGTCAGAAAATTCCGGGGTAAATGTGCAGAAGCATACATCTCAAGCAGACTCGGACTGTCAGCTAATATCGATAGGGTCGACACCAGCGAATCTCTCCGAACTGACTCCGAAATCTTCATTTTCCGCATCAACTTCAACTTTCACTTCAACTTTCACTTCAACTTCAACTTTCACTTCAACTTCAACTTCAACTTCTACATCTAGTCCCACATTTACTTCCATATCTACTTCCTCATCTACTTCACTTCCTACTTACTCCTTAAGCACCGCTACTTCTTCCTTGAGCACTTCAACCTCATCGACATGGGATTTTCAATCCTATATCGAATCCAAGATGAATCGATTAAGTAACAAATTAAGCATACGGCGCATAGATCCTAGGAAGCCTATCGGTCTATCACATTATCATAATAAGTTGAAAGGTAATCATACGTTAGATTGTCGTACCTTGCTGCGGAAATGGTTCAGAATGGCGGTTTCGAACTATTTTTATCAGACTTTTCTTAACTATTTCCAAATGTCAGCGTAAATATGGCGTACATCTACATCCTCCACATCATATCGGCGGTAGGATGATTTGACCCCGATCTTTTTTTCAGGCATGATGAGGAAGTAACATATGCTGATATTTTGGAGTAGGGAGCGAGCCGCGAATATGAAAAGGACGTTGCAGATTCCGATTCATTTCTATCGAAAGTTTATATCGCCGTTGAAGCCGCCTACCTGCCGGTTTTATCCTACATGCTCGCAGTACGCACTGGAGGCCATAGAGGTTCATGGAGCACTGAAAGGATCATGGCTCTCGGTCAAAAGAATATGCAAATGCCACCCGTTCCATCCAGGCGGAATCGACTATGTACCGCCGCGGGAGGATAAATTAACTCATAACGATCAGTCGGCTTGACAGGCGGCTCTTCTTTTCGATATATTTGCCTTAAGATGTTGAATATGGTTCGATGAACGGATAAGTACAAATGGAAGCCTATGAACAGAGAGCCGGGTCAGGTGAAAGCCGGTATAGGAACAAGTTTGGAATATGGTCCCGGAGAATAAGCCTTCGAGCTGCCCAGTGGCAATGTCACAGCTGTGATTTGCATGCACATTTGGGAGTAAGCTGGCTTCGTGTCCCAGCGTTAATGGGCAAGTCAATATTGACTTACTGAGCCCCGAGCTTGCGAAAGGCGGGGGAACCTGGGTGGTACCGCGTGAGTTCAGCTCTCGTCCCAAGATGGATGAGGGCTTTTTGTGTTTTCTACTTTTGTTTTAGGAGGAACGAGGAATGACAACGAAATCGAACAGTTTCTACATCACAACCCCGATTTATTATCCGAGTGATAAGCTTCATATCGGTCATGCTTATTCGACGGTGGCTGGCGATGCAATGGCGCGATATAAGCGCCTGCGCGGCTTTGATGTCCGGTACTTAACAGGAACGGATGAGCACGGTCAGAAGATTGAACGCAAGGCGCAGGAGAAGGGGACGACTCCGCAACAATTTGTGGATCAAATCGTTGCCGGTATTAAGGAGCTCTGGAGCAAGCTTGATATTTCTTATGACGATTTTATTCGTACGACGGATGATCGTCATAAGCAGGCGGTTGGCAAGATTTTTCAAAGATTGCTTGATCAAGGCGATATTTATTTGGGTGAGTATGAAGGCTGGTACTGTATCCCGGATGAGTCTTTCTTCCCGGAAAGCAAGCTGGTTGACGGGAAATGTCCGGATTGCGGACGTCCTGTCGAGAAAATGAAGGAGCAAACGTATTTCTTCCGCATGAGCAAATATGCGGATCGGTTGGTGCAATATTATGATGAGAATCCGGATTTCATCCAGCCGGAGTCCCGCAAGAATGAAATGTTGAACAATTTCATCAAACCGGGTCTTGAAGATTTGGCGGTATCGCGGACAACGTTCGACTGGGGGATTAAGGTTCCCGGCGATCCTAAGCATGTCATCTATGTTTGGATCGACGCGCTGTCGAATTACATTACTGCACTGGGCTATGGCTCCGAAGATGACAGCTTGTTCGAGAAATATTGGCCCGCTGACGTGCATTTGATGAGCAAAGAGATTGTGCGTTTCCATACGATTTACTGGCCGATCATGCTGATGGCGTTGGATATTCCTCTGCCGAAGAAAGTGTTTGCGCACGGCTGGCTGCTCATGAAGGACGGCAAGATGTCGAAGTCGAAGGGCAATGTGGTTGATCCGGTAACGTTGATTGACCGTTACGGTCTCGATGCGCTTCGGTATTACTTGATGCGCGAAGTTCCTTTCGGTGCTGACGGTACGTTCACGCCGGAAAGTTTCGTGGAGCGGGTCAATCATGACCTCGCCAATGATTTGGGGAATTTGCTGAACCGTACGATCGTTATGATCGATAAGTACTTCGCCGGCCGAATTCCCGCTTATGTTGCCGGGGCTACCGAATTCGACGAAAGTCTCCTGGAGACTGTCCGCACAACGGTAGCGAAGTATGAGGAAGCGATGGAGAAGATGGAGTTCTCCATCGCCCTGGCCGCCGTGTGGCAGCTGATCTCCCGCACGAACAAATATATCGACGAGACGCAGCCGTGGTCGATGGTAAAAGACGAAGCCAAGCGTGAAACTCTTGGCTCGGTGATGTATGTGCTGGCCGAGTCCCAGCGCATTTCATCCGTATTGCTGCGTCCGTTCCTGACGAAGACGCCGCAATTGATCTGGCAGCAGCTTGGTCTGGCTGCTGAAGATCTGCCGCGCTTGACCGGATGGGAAAGCGTGCAGAGCTTCGGGCATCTCCCTGCGGGCACCACTGTGCAGAAGGGAGAGCCGATGTTCCCGAGACTGGACGCCGCGGCAGAGGTTGCCTACATCGTCCAGGCGATGGGCGGAGGCGACGCTTCCAGCGCCGCTGAAGAGAAGGCAGCAGCCCCTGCAGAGGCTGCTTCGAGCGTACCCGCGCCGGAACCTAAGGACGAAATCGGCATTGACGATTTCGCCAAGGTGGAGCTGCGCGTGGCACAGGTGATATCGGCGGAACCTGTCAAAGGCGCCGATAAGCTATTGAAGCTGCAGCTCGATCTCGGTTACGAGCAGCGGCAAGTCGTCTCGGGCATCGCGAAGTTCTACTCGCCCGAGGAGCTGGCTGGACGCAAGGTCATCTGCGTCACGAACCTGAAGCCCGCCAAGCTGCGCGGCGAGCTGTCCCAAGGTATGATTCTCGCCGCATCGCATGGCGACCAATTGACGCTTGCCACTGTGCCGGATTCGATGCCGAACGGCGCCATTGTCAAGTAAGCGAGCACATGCCGCTTCCCTGTAATTACTAAGGGGAGCGGCGTTTTTTTTGAGGTGTACCGGGCATTCTAAAGGAAACTAATCACGAATTACGGAGTGAGATGCATGAGTGCTCGGTACGCGAAGCTATTGTTTATCACAGGCATGGTGTTCGTTCTGACATCTTGTTCGCTTTTTGGCGGAGGCTCAGATAAAAAGAAAGAAGAGAAAGAGAAGAAGGAAACGAAAGCCCAAGGCAAGAAGGAAGACAACAGTATCATCAACCAAGAGTTGAAGAAACAGTATGAGATGTATAATGAGATCATTCAATATAAGTGGCAACAAGAAGAGAAGTTGAACAAGCAATCCGAAGAGCGATACAAGAAGCTGAAAGAAGAGAGCGAGAAGTCCCAACAATCGAAATCCGATAAGAAGGAAAGCTCTGACAAATCCAAGAAGAAAACAGAAGATAGTAATGGGAGTTCCTCTTAGGATTTAAAGAATTAAGGCTATGCTGTGACAATTCGCAGCATGCCTTTTTTATTTTAGCCGGCTATTGTATTGACTTCATCTGGGGGGACT
Source organism: Paenibacillus sp. MAHUQ-63 (assembly GCF_028765165.1). GTDB lineage: Bacteria > Bacillota > Bacilli > Paenibacillales > NBRC-103111 > Paenibacillus_E. The sequence goes on from NZ_JARADB010000002.1 coordinate 546,814, forward strand.
CGTATAATCAATTCGTTAATAAAAAATATTACGATTTAGACATGGGTGGAGTGAGGTTCCTTGGTTCGTATAAAAAAAATACTTCTTATAGCATTATTGGCTGTAATGGCAATGTTGATCGTTGGTTGCGGCAGCTCTTCGAAAGCAACATTGGTTGAAGGCAAAGTGAATGTGGTCACCAGCTTTTATCCTCTATATGAGTTTACGAAGGAGATTGGCGGCGAGTATGTGAATGCCATCAACCTCGTTCCGGCTGGTGTAGAGCCTCACGATTGGTCGCCAAAAAGCAGAGATATCAAAAATATGACACAAGCCCAAGTTTTCGTGTATCAAGGCGCGGGGTTTGAAGGTTGGGTAAAAGATTTCTTGGGGAGTCTGTCCGCAGATTCGACTTTAAAGGTTGTCGAGGCCAGTCAAGGGGCCAATTTGATAAAAACGGCAGAAAATAAAGAGGAATTCGATCCTCATGCATGGCTAAGCCCGTTAAATGCTGTAAAAATGGCTAATAATATTAAAGATGCGTTAATTAGCGCCGATCCTGCGCATAAGGAAGCGTATGAACGAAATTATGCCAGCTATGCGGCGAAATTAAACGATTTGGACGCTCGTTATAAAAAAGAGCTAGGTCAGACGTCGAAGAAGGAAATCGCCGTATCCCATCAAGCTTTTGCCTATTTGTGCAGAGATTACGGTTTGACGCAATTGGCGATTATGGGGTTATCGCCTGATGCCGAGCCTACGGCGCAGGATTTGAAGAAAATGAATGAATACATCAAAGAGCATCAGTTGAAATATATATTTTTTGAGGAGCTTGTATCCGATAAGCTGGCCAAAACGCTGGCCAATGATGCCAAGGTAGATACCATGGTCCTCAACCCCCTAGAAGGCTTAACGGAAGAGCAAGCCAAAGCCGGCGAGACGTATATTTCGGTTATGGACAAAAATTTGAAAAATCTAGTGATCGCTTTACAATAAGAAGAGAGGTTTCAAGCTATGAGCCAAAAAGATTTTTGCCACCGGAGTATCGTATCGATCGATGATGTGTCTTTCTCATATGAGCAGAAGAAAGTCATTGATAAGCTCCAGTTTCAAGTGCTTGAACGGGATTTTGTCGGTGTCATCGGCTCGAACGGCGCTGGGAAAACGACCTTGCTCAAAATGCTCGTCGGGCTCCTTAAACCGACAAGCGGTGAGATTCGGCTGTTCGACAGTCCGCTGAGCCAATTCAAAGATTGGGAACGAATCGGCTATGTTCCCCAAAAAAATGCGTTCAACCCTCTTTTCCCGGCGACTGTCCGGGAGATTGTTTTATCGGGGATGTACAGCAAGAAGCGGATTTATCGCCGGCTGTCCAAGGCCGACCTGCAAAAAGCGGAAGACGCGATGCTCGCTATGCGCATCGAGGACTTGGCTGACCGCAAAATCGGCCAGCTGTCCGGCGGCCAGCAGCAGCGCGCTTTCCTCGCGCGCGCCATCGTCAACAACCCGGAGCTGCTCATTCTGGATGAGCCAACGGTTGGCATCGATGCCGAGACGCAGAGCGGATTTTTCCGAATGATCCGGCACATGCACCAGCATCATCATATGACGTTCATCATGGTATCTCATGACATGGACATGATGCAGTCTTATTTGGGTGCGGAGCCCAAACAGGTTAGCGGCGGGATTAAGTTTCATGTGAAGCACACCCATGATCCGGAGGATTGCCGAGAGACGAATTTGACACATTCGATCGGGCAGATTCGCGAGATGATCGGAGTTCAGTAAGGAGCGGGCATTTTGGACATATTTACGGAGTATTTTTTTCAACGCGCTTTAATCGGTGGCATACTGATTGGGCTAATCGCGCCTTTGATGGGCGTTTTTCTTGTCCTGCGGCGGTTATCGATGATCGGGGATACGTTGGCCCACGTCTCGATCGCCGGGGTCGCCCTCGGGTTTCTCATTCATGTATATCCGCTTGGCGTCGGTCTGGTATTTGCGCTGCTGGCTTCGTTCGCAATTGAACGGCTGCGCAAAGCCTACAAGACCTATGCGGAGCTTTCGATCGCGATCATTATGTCAGGCGGCGTAGCGTTTGCCACGATACTTTTTACGCTCGGAAAAGGCTTTAATATGAACGTCATGAGCTATTTGTTCGGGAGCATCTATACGCTCGATCAACAAGACTTATGGGTCGTGCTCGGCGTTACGGTGCTTGTTGTCGGCGTCATCGCCGTACATTTCAAAGAGTTCTTTCTCATGTTCTTCGATGAAGATGCAGCGAGCGTAAGTGGACTTCCGCTCCGGTATTATAATATGATGATTACAATGCTGACGGCGCTTGTCATTTCCGTTGCTATCAAAATCGTGGGGGCTCTTCTTGTTTCCTCATTGTTAACGATTCCGGTAGCGTGCAGTCTGTTAGTGGCAAGAAGCTTCAAGCATTCGGTCATTTTAGCTGTGATTTTCTCGGAAATTGCCGTGGTGATCGGACTGGTCATTGCAGGTGTATGGGATCTCGCTCCTGGCGGAACGGTCGTCCTATCGCTTATTGCGATATTGATCGGGATCATTTTAAAAAGAGGATTGAGGATTTGATATGGATTCTGTGAATTTGTGGATTGCGTTATGGGCGGGGATTGCCTCATTCATCTCGCCATGCTGTTTGCCATTATATCCATCTTATTTGTCCTACATAACAGGCATTTCGGTTAGTGAATTGAAATCCGGCGAAACCTCAGCCCAAGTACGCAGGCAAACGATGCTGCATACGTTAAGCTTTATCCTTGGATTTTCGATCATTTTTTATGCACTAGGACTTACGGCCGGTTTCCTTGGCAATTTCTTCATCGATTACCGGGACCTGCTGCGGCAAATAGCGGCTTTGCTGATTTTCATTATGGGTTTGTTTCTGTTAGGCGTCTTCCAGCCTCAGTGGCTGATGAAGGAGCGTAAACTGCAGATCAAGTTTCGCCCTGCGGGATACTTGGGCTCCGTGCTGATCGGGATGGGTTTTGCCGCGGGGTGGTCGCCTTGCGTTGGCCCTATCTTATCCGCGATTCTAGCGCTTGCAACGACGGAACCGGGGACCTGGTTCCAATTGACGACCGCGTATTCATTGGGCTTTGCGATTCCTTTTTTCGTGCTCTCCTTCTTCATCGGGTCGACGCGCTGGATTTTGCGTTACTCCAACCTGATTATGAAAATTGGCGGGGGCTTGATGATCATAATTGCCATTTTGCTGTATACGGGCAAAATGACGCAAATCACCCTATGGTTGAACACCATAACCCCCGAATGGTTGAAATTTTAATAAATCTCGTTCGTGCTTTCTATGTGAAATATTCGATTTTGGCCTGAGGGAATTTATCAAAGATACGTTCTGTGATAAATTCCCTTAGTGCGTCTGCCTGTTCGTCGGGATACACGTATTTTCCCCGGCCATAGCGGCCCCATTTGTATTTACGTTTTTCTTCATCCATTTCCAGCTTCGTTTTCGGATATCGCTTTTCAATGATATTTTTGGCGGTTTTGGTGAACCGGTGCTGAATCATTTCGAAGGTCAAATCTTCCGCTGCTTCAGGCGGAAGCTCTTTGTGCAGCCGTTCGAGCAATTCGGCATAGCCTTGCTCCCAACCTTCATGCCAAATGATCGGGGCGATGATGAAGCCTAGGGGATACCCGGCTTTGGCCACTTTGCCCGCGGCTTCAATTCTTTCATGGAATTTGGAAGTTCCGGGCTCGAAGTTTTTGATCACATAATCTGCATTTACACTAAAACGAAACCGGGTATGCTTGTTATGCTTGGCATCGAGGAGCGGCTCGACATGGTGATACTTGGTCACAAACCGCAAACGTCCGTGTTCCTGCTGTCCCATAAATTCGATCACTTGCTTCAATGAGCCGGAAATATGCTCCAACCCGACCGGATCGGAAGTACAGGCCGCCTCGAAGCGGGTAATTTCGGGAAGCCGTTCGTCGATATACTTCTGGGCGGCACCGAGAATATCATCCATGTTGACATACACACGAATGTAAGGCTTAGCGCCAAGCGTCGTCTGAAGGTAACAGTAATGGCAGTGTCCCATACAACCGGTGGCGATCGGAATCGCATATTCGGCCGACGGCTTGGAGGTATCGAATTTGAGCGTTTTGCGTATTCCGACAACAAGCGTTCGTTTGGCTATGCGGTATTTCTCAAGTTCGGAATCGCCGGGAAGATCGCGGATTTGATTGTGGGAGGTTGTCATATGGATCTCCAAGCCTTGGCCTTTTGCCCATTCATAGATTTGCTGGCCTTTGGTATAATTCATAGCATCAGGTTCAAAATAAACAAGCTCCGGTACGAACACGGATGTCGTTGGAACGGGTCTGGCGAGCAGCTCGGTAGACATGGGAAACTCCTTTCATCGCGTGTAATCAAGCGTGTTCCTGTCGTTTAGTGTACCATCGCCGCCGCCGATTGAGTCATGGGAGATTTGACCGCGTCTAGGTTGATGGATTATGATAGGTAAGCAAGTGGCAGCAAATTAAGGAAAAAGCAGGGGGAAATAACGCAATGGCTACACCGAGCATGGAAGACTATCTGGAGAGAATATATAAGCTCATAGACGAGAAAGGTTACGCTCGTGTCTCCGACATTGCTGAAGGGCTTGAGGTGCACCCCTCATCCGTAACGAAGATGATTCAGAAGCTGGATAAGGATAACTATCTGATTTATGAGAAATACCGCGGCTTGATGTTAACCCCGAAAGGGAAGAAGATGGGCAAGCGATTGGTGGACCGGCATCAACTGCTCGAGAACTTTTTAACGATCATTGGCGTCCAAGAGGATAATATATATAAAGATGTAGAAGGAATCGAACATCATTTGAGTTGGGACTCCATTACTTGTATCGAAACGCTGGTTGAGTATTTCCGCAGAGACGAAGCTCGGGTCGGCGAACTCATGAATGTGCGTAAAGATTTAGATGCTGATAACTAAGCAGAGACCGCAGTTTGCGGTCTCTGTTTTTTTTTGCGCATAGAAACAAACTGCTCCAGCATACATAACAAAGAAAGCCCTTTGTTAGATTTCGGGGAGGGGTGTCGAATTTGTTAATCAACGGTGTATTCGAGGGCGGTGGCGTGAAAGGGATCGCTTTGGCCGGAGGCGTCAGTGCGGCGATGAATCAGGGACATGTCTTTCATCAAGTCGCAGGTACAAGCTCAGGCTCGATTGTGGCGGCTTTTCTGGCTGCCGGTTACACAGGGGAGGAAATGAAAGAAATGATCATGAGGGCGCCCTTCAAATCGTTCCTGCAGCGCTCGCCGATCTTCAATGCCAAAATTATCGGTCCCGCCGCGCGGCTGCTGATTAAGAAAGGGCTGTACTCCGGGGAAGCGCTGGAGCACTGGGTCAATCTTCAGCTTGCAGCAAAAGGGATTCGTAATTTTGGCGATCTCCGGAAGAACCAGCTGCGCATCATCGCTTCCGACATTACGCAAGGCAAGCTGCTGATATTGCCGGAAGACATCGCGCAGTACGGGATTGATCCCCGGCAGTTTTCCATTGCCAAAGCGGTTCGCATGAGCACGAGCATCCCTTACTTCTTCGATCCGGTGATGATCCGCCGCAAAATAAAAAGCTCTGCGAAGGCAACGCCTTTCACAGAGCAGTTTTATTATATCGTGGATGGCGGCTTGCTCAGCAACTATCCGTTATGGTTATTCGACGAACCGGGGGAGCGGAAGGAGAAAATTCCCGTTATCGGCTTCCAGCTCGTCGGCAAGAGCGATTTGACAACGCACCGGATCCGAGGCCCCATTACGATGCTCGAAGCATTGTTCGGCACGATGCTCAGTGCGCATGACGAACGCTACATCGAGCAGAAGAACCGTTTCCGGACCGTGAAAATTCCAACGCTAGGTGTCGGAAACACACAATTTAACTTGTCGAAGGAATTGAGCTTAGCCTTGTATGATTCCGGGTACCGCTCATCCAAGGATTATTTCAACAGATGGTCCGCACAAATCTATGAAGCGGAATATGAGAAATATGTGCAGCGGATTCCCACAAAGTAAAGCGGATTAATGATATCTCGGATAATCGTCCGAATCAGAGTCTTTGGATCCGTTAATGACCCGAAACTTGGCGTTCTTCCTTTTTACTTTGGATGGGCCGCGGCCGAACGATATCGTCTTCCAGCGATTCGGCGGGAATTTGTACAGCAGAAAGATGATGCCTAACACGAGAATCGGTATGAATAAAGTTGGCAGATTGACCAACAATCCAATCGCAATCAGAACACCGATGGCGATTTCGACCGGCGAAAATCTTCTTCTCATGCCCGTCCCTCCATGATTCTTTTTTCGGCTTCGCGCATCCGGTTGAAGGAAGCGATCGATACCTCGACTTGACTGTCTTCTGGCTCTTTGGTTGTTAACAGCTGCAGCCACAGTCCCGGATATCCCAGGAAGCGCAGCACCGGCACATCGCGCAAGGAGTTCGTGAATCGCAGCACTTCATACGATACCCCGATGACGACTGGAAGCAGCAGCAAACGCTGTACGATGCGCTCCACATAACCGTCATAGTGCAGGAACGAGTAAATGACGACTCCGATCAGCACGGTGAAGACGATGAAGGAGCTGCCGCAGCGGTAGTGCAGCGTGTTGAATTTCTGCACGTTGCTGACCGTAAGCTCAACCCCGGCTTCATAGGCGGAAATTACTTTGTGCTCGGCCCCGTGATACTGGAACAGCCTGCGAATCATAGGCGTTAAGGATATGAAATAGATATATCCGACAAGCAAGATGATTTTGATTACGCCTTCTATAAGATTATGAAGAATTTGATTGCTAAATACATTTTGGAACAAAAACTGTTCAATAACGGCGGGAACCAAGGTGAACACGAATTTGCCAAAAAGAAAGGACAGTACGCCGACGACGGCGACACCCAAAATCATGGAAATGTTGGAGAAAAAGCCCGGTTTCTCCTCTTTCGCAGCGGCTTTATCCTGGTCGCCTTCCTGCTCGGCGAATGATTCGGCGGAGAAATTGAGATGCTGTGCGCCTTTGGCGCTGGATTCGATAATGCCGACGATCCCGCGAATGAATGGGATTTTTTTGAGTGTTTGAACCCAAGGGATATCTTTCTTCGGAACTTCAAGGAAATCCATTGATCCGTCTTTCTTGCGCACGGCGGTTACATGCACATTTCTTCCTGCGAACATGACGCCCTCGATGACGGCTTGTCCACCATATATACTGTTTTGTTCTGCCATGAGATCCACCTTCTTATCAGTCTTCGATTCGGTTTGACGTACTTTCTTATTGTAACGGATTCAGGGGTTGAATGCTACCGATAACGGTAGAACATACTATTCATGCCTGATATTACGTGAACCTACGTTAAGAAAGGAAGAGAATCGCAGATGAGTGAGAAGCAAGTGGAGAAAATCAAAACGAACCGGTGGCTGTTTGCGGTTTACATCGGTTTTTTTGCAGGGCTTATATGGGGAGCAGTGAAAATCGTTGAGCAATATTTGAAATTCACCAAAATATCGATTGGTTTTCTCGTAGAACCGTTCTTTAAGCATGACTTTTTGCTGACATGGCAGGGGGTGCTGATCGGTTGGGGATTTTTCATGCTGTTCTCCATCCTGGCTGCCTTCATTTACATGGTCACGATGTGGAAGCTGCAGTCGGCCTGGTGGGGAATCGGTTACGGCGCTGTATGGTGGGCAGCCATATATTTGTTGATCGGACCGCTCGCGGGGATGACTTACTGGATCGGCGATCTCGACCTGAATACCAACCTGAGCGATTTCTGTTTATTCCTGGTCTGGGGGATGTTCATCGGTTATTCGATCGCAATTGAGTACACGGATACGAAGACAAGAACGCCTATACACAAGACATGAAAGTTATGGTAAAATATCAAAGGTTAAATAGGCTCATAACGTCTATGTGACTGAAAAATGCTGGGGAGTGATTCCTGTTGAAAAAAGTGCTGGTCATTAACGGGCCCAACTTGAATATGCTGGGCATTCGTGAACCAGGCGTCTATGGAACGGTTTCCCTTTCAGCCATTATTCAAGGCTTGACGGAATTAGCCGAGGTCTTGTCGGTTGAACTGGAGTGCTTCCAATCGAATCACGAAGGCGCAATTATCGATAAAATTCATGAAGCCTTCGGAACGAAGGACGGCATTCTCATTAACCCCGGTGCGTTTACGCATTACAGCTATGCGCTTCGCGACGCGCTAGCCGCGGTTCAATTGCCTGCTGTCGAAGTGCATTTGTCGAACATTCATAAACGCGAGGAATTCCGCCATCACTCGGTTACCGCTCCCGTCGTCCTCGGACAAATCAGCGGGTTCGGACCCCAGAGCTATGAACTTGGCTTGCGGGCATTAGTATCTCATATGTAGAATCGTAGAAAGATTGGTGATTAAGATGCAGGAGAAACGTATTGAACGTCTTCGCAAGGTTATGCAAGAGCAACAATTACCGGCTGTACTCATCACGAATGCCTATAACCGTACATATGTATCTGGCTTCACCGGTTCTTCCGGTTATGTACTTATCACATTAGACCGCGCAATCCTAATAACCGATTTCCGTTATATGACGCAAGCGCCTCAACAAGCCAAATTGTTCGAGGTCGTCGAACACGGTCCTAAACCGATGGAGACCGTTCTGGCGCTGCTGCAGAAGCAAGGGCTCACGCAGCTTGGATTCGAGCAAGGAGACGTGTCGTACGGCGACTATCTCAGCTACCAGGCCTCCTTGCCGGGCATTGAGCTTGTGCCGACCTCGCGCCTGCTTGAAGTGATCCGCATGGTCAAGGACGACGCAGAGCTGCAAGTGATGCAGGAAGCGGCGGATTTGGCCGATCAGACATTCTCGCACATTCTGAACTTCATTAAACCTGGCGTGAAGGAATTGGACATCGCCCTCGAAATCGAGATGTTCATCCGCAAGAACGGCGGAACGTCGACTTCCTTCGAAACGATCGTCGCTTCCGGCGAGCGCTCGGCGCTGCCGCACGGCAAAGCCGGTGAAAGACTGCTTCAGATGAACGAATTTGTCAAATTGGATTTTGGAGCGTATTATAAAGGGTATTGCTCAGATATCACTAGAACGGTTATGCTAGGTAAGCCTACAGACAAGCACAGAGAAATCTATGATATCGTTCTGGAAGCCCAACTGAATTGCTTGGCTAATCTTAAGCCCGGCATCACAGGCAGAGAAGGCGATGCTTACTCGCGTGATGTCATCGTGAAGCATGGCTATGGGGATTACTTCGGCCATGGCACCGGTCACGGACTGGGCATGGAGATTCACGAGTCTCCGCGTTTGTCCAAAACCGAGGATACGATTTTAACTCCTGGTATGGTGGTTACCGTTGAACCCGGCATTTATCTTCCCGGCTTCGGGGGAGTGCGCATTGAGGATGACGTCGTAATTACCGACACCGGCATTAAAATACTTACAAACTCTACAAAAGATTTTCTTATTATTGACTAGCGGAGGGATTCACAAGTGATTTCAGTAAATGATTTCAAAACAGGTCTTACGATCGAAGTAGACCACGATATTTTTACCGTATTGGATTTCCAACACGTTAAACCAGGTAAAGGTGCTGCATTCGTGCGCTCCAAGCTGAAAAACCTGCGCAACGGCAACACCGTTGAGCGCACATTCCGTGCAGGCGAGAACGTTGGCCGCGCGCACATCGAGAACCGCGAAATGCAATACCTGTATGCAAGCGGCGATGAGTATACGTTCATGGATAACGAAACTTTCGACCAAACGAGCCTGTCCCGCGACCAATTGAAATGGGAACTGAATTTCCTTTTGGAGAACATGAACATCAAAATTATGAGCTACCAAGGTGAAATTCTGGGGATCAACCTGCCGAAAAGCGTTGACTTGAAAGTCGTTGAAACAGAGCCGGGCGTGAAAGGCAACACGGCGCAAGGCGCTCTGAAATCCGCGAAAATGGAAACAGGTCTTGTTGTTCAAGTGCCTCTGTTCATCAACGAAGGCGACGTGCTTTCCATCGATACGGATGACGGCAAATATATCTCTCGCGCCTAGTCGCTGCTAGGACAAGCCTCTCTGACTTGACAGTCAGGGAGTTTTTTTATATGGCGCGTCCAATTCGTATCACAAAAAGACATTTTATGCTATAATATTGAATTGTTATGCACTAGTATGCGTTAGGAGTGGGTCAGCTTTGTCTCTAATCGTGATGAAATTTGGCGGAAGCTCTGTCGGTGATGCGGAGCGAATGAAGCGTGTGGCAAAAAGAATCGTGGAGCGAAAACAAGCAGGGCACAAGTGCGTTGTTGTCGTATCTGCGATGGGAGATACAACGGATGATTTGATCGACCTGTCTAAGCAAATTTACGACGGAGCCCCGCCGGCTCGTGAAATGGATATGCTGTTAACGACTGGGGAGCAGGTTTCCGTAGCGCTCCTATCGATGGCGATACATAGTTTAGGGGAGCAGGCGGTTTCTTACACCGGCTGGCAGAGCGGTATTTATACAGAAGCTGTGCACGGCAAAGCGAGAATTACCGATATTCAGCCTGAGCGTGTGCTGAGAGCGCTGGATAACGGCAATGTTGTTATCGTAGCCGGCTTCCAAGGGATGACAGAAGCTGGAGAGATTACAACGCTGGGCCGCGGCGGTTCCGATACGACGGCTGTTGCGCTTGCTGCTGCCATTAAAGCGGATCTGTGTGAGATCTACACGGACGTCGACGGGATTTATTCGACGGATCCACGCATTGTGAAAGTAGCGAGAAAGCTTAACGAGATTTCTTATGACGAAATGCTCGAGCTTGCCAACCTGGGAGCGGCCGTGCTTCATCCCAGAGCGGTGGAATACGCCAAAAATTATAACGTTACCTTAGTGGTGCGTTCCAGTTTTACGAACAACGAAGGGACCAACGTGAAGGAGGAAGCAGTGATGGAGCAAGGGATCGTCGTCCGCGGCATCGCATATGACAAGAATGTGGCAAGAGTAAGTATTCTAGGTGTACCTGAGAAGCCGGGCCAGCTGGCCAAAGTATTTTTGGCGCTTGCCGAGGTGCAAATCGATGTAGACATCATCGTACAAAGCGGCGTAATCAACGGATCGGCGGATTTCTCATTCACGACGACACTGGCGGACCGTGAGAAAGCGCTGGATGCGATCGAATCCATTCGCGGTGAAATCGGCTTCCGTGAAGTCACTTCCGAAGTCAACCTGGTGAAAGTATCCATCGTGGGCGCAGGCATGGTCAGCACGCCAGGGGTTGCCGCGACGATGTTTAAAGTCATTTCCGATCTGGGCATCTCGATCTCCCTCGTCAGCACGTCCGAGATCAAAGTGTCCTGTGTCATTGACAATTCCAACCTGAACGAAGTCATTCAATCGCTGCATACCGCATATGGCTTGGACACAACGGAGCAGGCTTTCGTTGGCGGCCCGCAAGATCGCAGATAATACCTGTCAGCTGAATTTATCCGATATGAAATAAGCAAGTTTAAGCAGAAAAGCGGTAATCCCGGCGGCCATCAGAGGGCCAACCGGAATTCCGCGCAAGAATACAATACCGAATATGGAACCGATAACTAGACCCACAATCAACTGTGGGTCTATTTTCAATAGCTCCAAACCTTTGCCATTCATATAAGTAGCAATAGCTCCGCCTAGCAAGGCGATAATGCCAGGCCATGTCGTGAAGACCGATAAGATATGCTTCATTGTGATGCGTTCGCTGGCAAAGGGCACTAACACGCCGATCGTCAGGAAGAGCAGCCCCAGCTCCAGGCCTCTTCGTTCCATCGTCGGAAAGAACCGCACCAGGCCTACCAGTTTTACAGCCAACAGCAAGCAAGAAGCCGTCGTTATGATCGGAGACCGGCCAATGAGTCCAATTACGATGAGTATTACTAACAGTATATTGCCATTCATCCACATAACCCCTCGTCCGCATACTTCCATCTTAGTTTATGAGAGGGGCTTGTATTTAGAACGCCGGGCGAGCCAGATTCCGTTGAAGAAGCACCATTTGATCCCCTTCCAGAATCGGGACCTGGTCTGTGATATTCGTTTGCGCGCAAGCGACGATATCCGCCTGGAATCCGGTTTTGCACATTTTTTTGCCATTCGTGCATGTCAGCAAAGTATCAAGCAGCCGGTCCTTCACCTGCAGGTAGCACCCCCGCATGGCTAAACCGAAATCATTGGTCGATAATGGTTTCTCCCCTACTACCGCAGCCAATTCTTCCAGCATATGCCCCGCACAAAGTCCGTCTTCCAGAGAGAAGACGTCCTGCGTTCCCGCACATACAATGACGGTGTCGCGTTTCAGATGGGCGATGGTTTCCGCGCATGCCCGGCTGTTCAAGAAAGAGCCTGCGAGCACATTGTCGGCTTTTACCGCTTTCTGGATACCGCGCGTGCCGTTCGTCGTCGTCAGAATGATGCGTCTGCCTTGAATGGCTTCCTTCGTGTATTCCAGCGGCGAGTTGCCGAAGTCGAACCCCGGTATTTTTTTGCAGAATCGCTCCCCGCCCAGCAGATCGCCTTCCCGGTACAGCTCCTTGGCTTTCAGAACGGTCTCTACAGGGACGATAGATTTACAGCCGTGAACGAGTGCGGTTACAATCGTGCTCGTTGCCCGCAAGACATCGATGACGACGACGGTTTTATGAAGCAAATCGTCATTCCTTGCTTCGCCGATAGTGGCGACTACTTCGATATGCATGATTTAATCCTTTCTGGTACCTAAGGACAACGTATCGGAACGCAGCCCTCTCCGCAGCGCTTCCAAGGCGATGATTTCATGGGGAGCGATGTTGCCCAGATGGATCTGCGGTCCAAGCATGTTGATCAGATGCACCTGCTGGCTCTTAAGCGGAGCTTCCCAGAGAAGCCGGTCCCCCGGCACCGCGGAGAGAACTTGCTCGACTTCCTCGTCCTTACATTTCCCTTGTTGATCAAAAATGCCAACCCCCATGCCGGATTCGCGGGCTTCTACGGTGACGAGAACAGCCCCCATCTCCGTATCCAGCATGACCGTTTCGATGAGCTCCTCCAATTCAATCGCGGAGCCCCATCCTTTTTTGCCATATTCCGTAACGACCTCTAGTCCTTCTTCGATCCCTCTTTTAATAAGCTCATTGCGCAGCTTGCGGGAGAAGTCGATGGTTCCGTTGGAAATTTCCAAGCCATTGAATCCGAGTGCGGTGACCATGTCGAAATAATCGTCTACTGCATTCTGTGTAATGGCAACCTCTAGAAAAGTGCCTCCGGGATAGATGCATATCCCGTTTTCTTTGGCTAAATTGATCTTGCTTTTTAGCACGGACTCCGGGTAAAGCGGAGAGGTGCCGAACCCGAGCTTAATCATATCCACATGATGGCTCGCCGTATGAAGCAAATCTTGGAAAGCGCACGGTCCTAAACCTTTATCCATCACCATCGTCTTACCCAGCGTTCTTGGTTTGGCCTGCCGTCTACCTGTTGGGTCGGCCAGAACGGGGTTCCAATTCAAATAAGAGGTCACTTCCATCTTTATTTCTCCTCACTGTCCTTCGAAGGTTCAATATGAGAACAGCATATGCATGGGGGAGAATGGTGGTGCCCAGTATGCCTAAAATCAGACGAGCCTGCATAAGGTAGGGTAGAAAGCTTTGACCTTTTTTACGAGAGGAGTAGAAACGATGAACAAAATTGTCCTTACGATGGCATCCCTCAGAATGATGTCGGGAAGTTTCGAATTGATCGCAGCGATTGTCATGTTGCGGCTGGCTACGGTGGAGAAAGCGCTCCTGGTGAACTCTACGCTTGCTCTAGTAGGTCCTCTAGTACTGCTAGCAACGACTACGATTGGATTAGTAGGGATCGCAGAGAAGCTTTCTTACGGAAAGATGCTCTGGGTCCTTGCGGGAGTAAGCTGTCTTTTCATTGGTATTTTAAAAAAGTAATCGGTCATATTTCTTTCTATTAAATCATAGAAATGAGTATAGAAGACTGGACAACTTGGAGGGATGTCTAACTATGTTGAATGCCGTCCTGCACATCTTCCCCCACACGCTCAGGGTTCTCTTATCGGCATTGCCGCAGGACGTACAAGCCGGCGTCGAGGAAGTCAGGGTACGAGAATCGCGGCCCCTCGAGATTAGCTGGGGCGACGGGTATGCGTTCGTTGACGATCGCGGCAAACCGGTGACTCAGGAAGAGATGGCCTACAAGCCGACCAAACAAGATTGTCACACGCTGCTGGAGATGCTCACGAACCATTCGATGTATACGCATGAGGAAGAGCTGCGCAGAGGCTATATTACGATTGCCGGAGGCCATCGTGTGGGACTGGCTGGGCGAACGGTGCTCGATCAAGGTGATGTGAAGCAGATTCGCGATGTGAGCTCGTTCAACATTCGAATCGCCCGCGAAGTGCAGGGTGTCGGCAGGCAGGTTCTGCCGCACCTGTTCGATCCTTACCGCCGCAGCGTTCACCACACGCTTGTCATCTCGCCGCCGCAGCAAGGGAAGACGACGCTGATTCGCGATTTGGCCAGATTGATCTCGCGGGGGGAATGGGGGGCGGGCGGCTTGAACACATCCGGGAAGAAAGTAGGAGTCGTCGACGAGCGCTCAGAGCTTGCGGCATGCGACAAGGGCGTGCCGAGATTCGATCTGGGGCCGCGCACCGATGTGATGGACGGATGTCCGAAGGCGGAAGGCATGATGATGATGATTCGCTCCTTATCGCCGGATGTGCTGATCGTCGATGAAATCGGAAGGCCGGAGGACGCAGCGGCCATTCATGAGGCCGTTCATACCGGAATCCGGATCGTAGCGACCGCCCATGGCGCCGATTACGAGGATGTACGGTTAAGGCCGGTGCTGAAGCAGCTTTTGGAAGAGGGTGTATTTACGAGATATGTCATCCTGCATCGAAGAAAAGGCGCCCCGGCTTCCTTTCGAATCTTGGACCGGCTGGGTCAACCGCTGGAGCTCAATCCTATGACTAAAGGATGATGAAAGATGCTGAAATTTTTGGGCGGTGTTCTCATTATCGGCGCTGCAACCTTGTACGGTTTTCTGCAAGCCGCACATTACGTCAGGCGCCCCAAACAAATCAGATTGCTGATCTCGGCGCTGGGCCGGATGGAGACGGAAATCACCTATGCCCTGACACCGCTGCCGGAAGCCTTCCAGTCGCTAGGCAAGCAGGTTGCGGAGCCGCTCTCCTCCTTATTCCGGTTGACGGCTGAACGATTATTGGCCGGCGATGGGGCATCTACCCGGGAGATTTGGCATAAGAGTGTTAGAGAGGTGTGGACGAGAACTTCGATGAAGCAGCCCGAACAAGAGATCGTTCTGGGGCTGGGAGCCGTTCTTGGGGCGACGGACCGGGCCGATCAGATCAAGCATTTGCGGCTGGCCATCTCGCAGCTGCAGACCGAAGAGACCGAGTCAAGGGAAGAGCAGCGGCGCTACGAGAAAATGTGGAAAAGCCTCGGCGTCCTAATCGGAGCATTGATCGTCATTTTGATGTATTAAGGGAAGCAGGGGACTCTTCAGGAATGTTCCTTGTCAACAGAGTGAGGTGCCTGGAATGAACGTAGATGTGAATGCCATTTTCCAGATCGCCGGCATCGGCATCATCATCGCGATGATCCATTCGGTGCTCAAGCAGATGGGCAAAGAGGATATGGCACACTGGGTCACGGTCATCGGCTTCGTGGTCGTGCTCTTCATGGTCGTCAGCATGCTGGATCATTTATTCAAAGAAATCAAAACGATCTTCTTATTCCAATGAGGTGCGCCGTATGGAAATCATCCAGATTGTCGGCTTGGGGCTCATCGTCACGATACTGACGCTCATCATTAAGGAGCAGAAACCCATGTTTGCGTTCTTGCTGGCCGCCTTTACCGGCATTCTGATTTTCTTGTTTCTCATCGGCAAAATCTCCAGTGTCATCCAGGTGCTCGAAGAATTGGCGCAAAAATCCAGTATCAACATGGTGTTTCTCAAAACGATCCTGAAAATCATTGGCGTTGCCTACATTGCTGAATTCGGCGCCCAAATCGTGCGTGATGCCGGACAAGAATCCATCGCCTCCAAGATCGAGCTATCCGGCAAAGTGCTCATCATGGTGATGGCGATTCCGATCATTACCGTCATTATCGAAACCGTCGTGAAGCTGCTGCCCGCTTAGATGATCCATTTAGGAGTGACGACTTATGAACCCACTTTATTCGTACCAGAAGTTGAACAACCGTTGGCTCCTTCTGCTTATCATGATCATGGCGCTGTGGCTGGGCATGTCGAACTACGGGGCGGCCGAATCGCCGACGGACGCGATAATCAGAGAGCAGGCCGAGCATTTGAATACGGAGCCTGTCGAGCAATATTGGGATAAGCTCATGAGAGATTACGGGGGCTACTTCCCCGAAAGCAAGACGCCGAGCTTCATGGAGCTGCTGATGGGCACGAAGGGCATCTCCGTCACAAGCTTGTTCAAAGGCTTGCTGCGTTACGTGTTCCACGAAATTATTATCAACGGCAAGCTGCTGGCCTCCATCGTGATACTGACGATTTTCAGCATGATCCTGGAGACGCTCCAAAGCTCCTTCGAGCGGAATACGGTCAGCAAATTAGGCTATTCCATCACCTATATGGTTCTAATCATCATCGCCATTAACTCCTTCAGCATAGCGATCGGATATGCCAAAACCGCCATTAGCTCCATGATCCAGTTCATGATTGCGATTATGCCGCTGCTGCTGACACTGCTAGCCTCTATGGGGAATGTGACGTCCGTAGCGATCCTGCATCCGCTGATCGTCTTCATGATTCACTCCGTCGGTACGGCGATTTATGTGTTTGTTTTTCCGCTTCTGTTCTTCTCGGCGGTGCTACACATCGTAAGCTCGCTAAGCGATAAATACAAGGTTACGCAGCTGGCGAACCTGCTCCGAACGATCAGTCTTAGCGCGCTAGGCGTCTTCGTAACGGTTTTCCTCGGCGTCATCTCCATCCAGGGGACAACCGGGGCCGTGCGCGACGGTGTCGCGATTCGAACGGCCAAGTACATCACGGGCAACTTCGTACCTGTCGTCGGCCGGTTATTCTCCGACGCCACGGAGACGGTCATCGGCGCATCGCTGCTGGTCAAAAATGCGATCGGTCTCGTCGGTGTCGTTATACTCATCATGCTGTGCGCCTTCCCGGCGGTCAAAATATTAACGCTAGCCTTCATCTACAATCTGTCGGCAGCTATCATGCAGCCTTTGGGCGACAGCCCCATCATCGCTTGTTTGCAAACGATAGGCAAGAGCTTGATCTATGTGTTTGCGGCCCTCGCCGCCGTAAGTTTAATGTTCTTCCTGGCTCTGACAATCATGATTA
Source organism: Paenibacillus sp. MAHUQ-63 (assembly GCF_028765165.1). GTDB lineage: Bacteria > Bacillota > Bacilli > Paenibacillales > NBRC-103111 > Paenibacillus_E. The sequence continues at coordinate 564,203 of NZ_JARADB010000002.1, forward strand.
CGATCAGCAATGTCTCCGTGATGATGCGGTGAAAGGAGATCAGCTATGGATTGGTTAGCCGGATGGCTGAAGACGGTCATTATGGTCATAATGCTGGCTACTTTCGTCGATCTTCTGCTCCCCAGCAGCGCCATGCAGCGGTATGTCAAAACGGTGATGAGCCTGTTCATCCTGCTGACGCTCTTATCGCCGGTGTTGCAGCTGTTTCAGAAAAATTGGGATGTGGAGCAACTGCTAAGCGCAGCCGAACGAAAGCAGAATGATACGACGCTCCTGGCCGGCGCGAATGCGGGAAGTTCGGGGATGCAATCGCTCGAGGCCATCACGCAAACCGCCCGGAAGCTGCAAGCTGAGGGTCAGAAGCAATCCCAGCAAATGCTGCAAACGCAAATAGCGGGACTAATGAAAGAAGATTTGCAAAAGCAGACGGATCTAACCGTCAAGGACGTTCAGGTGGTTGCACAAATTGACAATAACGGGAAGCCCGCCATTGCAAGAGTGAGGGTCACCCTTGATGATATAGAACCGGGCAGCCAGGCGCAGCCTTCTCCCGGCTCCAACAGCATTGCAGTCATGGAACCGGTTAAACCGATTGACCCCATACGAATTGACGCCAGCGCCGCCAACGCCAAGGATGAGAAAGCGGCCGCAGCCCCAGAAGTTACAGCCCGGTCCCGGCAGGAAATCGACAGACTGAAGCAAGGTATCACGCGCAACTGGCTCGTAGAGCCGGCGCACATTGATATTCAAGTCGAGCAAGGAAATGGAAGGATTGCGAGGTGAAAAGGTGGGAACATTGCTGCAATGGATGGAGCACAAATTCGGCGGAGGCCCGGGTGGCCCCAAACGCAAAAACACGGTCCTATGGGTTATCATGATCGGACTTTTGGGTGCGGCGCTGATGATTTTGAACGCATTTATGACTGTCAAAGAGGTTGATCCCATCAATACGGGCCGAGCATCTCCGCCACCAAGCCAAGAAACGTTCCTCGGCGGTACGCCGAAGGAGAATTCAAGCTTCCACGACTATGAACAAGCCTATCAAGCTCAGCTGAAGGAGATTTTGCAGAAAATCGTTGGCGTCGGCGATGTGGAAGTGCTGGTGACGATCGAATCGACGGAGGAACTGACCGTCGACAAAAATTACAACGACAACCAGCAAATGACGACAGAACGCGACAACGGCGGGGCGACGCGGAATATTTCCCAGGTAACGCGCAGCGGGGAAGTCGTTCTCTATCAAGTGTCGGGCGACCAGAAGCCGCTCGTGCTCAAATACATTAAGCCGAAAATCAGAGGCGTCATCGTTGTGGCCAAAGGCGCCGAAAATTTAACGGTGAAGAAAATGATATCCGAGGCTGTAGAACGGGGATTGGATGTCCCGGTACACCGAATTTCCATTTTACCCCGGAAAACCGGGGAATAAATGCCAAGCTAATTATAAATGAGGAGGAATAAACAATGAACGCAAAAAGACAAACGATTTGGCTCGTATCCATGCTCAGCTTGATGGTGGTGCTCTCCGCGTACTATTTGTTCACCGAGGATGTCAATAAGCTTGATCTGGCATCGACGGCAACGACGAAGACCGCTCAAGAAGTGAAGATCGATATGAGTCAGGTTGATCCTGTCAGCGGAGCAAAAACAGATGTGAAAGCAACAACAGGCACTGACGCAAAAGTCGACAACAAAGCGGTAACGCCGCAAGATTCTACAAAAACAGATGTAAAAACGGATGCTAAAACAGATGCTAAAACAAATGTGAAAACAGATGTGAAAACAGATGCCAAGACGAATACAAGCACAAGCACTAGCACAAGCACCAGCGCCAAAACGGACGATCAAGTGCTGAAGCAAATGGAAGAGCAAGCGAAAACGACTTCCGCCAGCGATTTCTTCACGAACGAGCAAATGAAACAAAGCGAATATTTCAGCAAAGCATCCACGGAGCTCATGGAAATCATCGTTGATGCGAAGAAGACGCCTGAGGCTGTAGCGAAAGCAACGAATGACCTTGCCAAGCTGACAGACGTTCAAGAAAAAGTTGAAAATCTGCAAGATGTGCTGATGAAAGACTTCCCGCAGGCGATCATCAATCAAGACGGCAACAAATGGAAGGTCACCGTTCAAAGTGATAAACTGGAGAAAAGCCAAGGTGTTACAATCGTTGACATGGTAGTGAAAGAGCTAGGCGCAGCACCGGAAAACATCATGATCAAATACGTGCGCCCATAGGGACGCGAGGCTGCCGAGCCTTCTCGAAATAGCGATGGAAAGGGTCCGGACAAAACTGGACTCTTTCCATTTCTTGCGTTTATGGGTATAATACATACGTTGCGGCTATGAAACCGCATTTTTTAATGGTTCACCAACTTTGAAGGAGTGACATGAATGTTCAAATTGAGTGAAATCAAAGAGTTAATCAAACTCGTCGATCAATCCTCTTTACAAGAACTTGAAATTGAAAATGAAGGTGCGCGCTTGTCCATTCGCAAGCCGAATAAACCTGAGCCTGTATACGTAACGGCCCCCGTTCAACAAACATATGCTCCGATCGCCCCAAGCGCTCCTGTGAACACAGCGCCTGCTGCGGCAATCGAGACTTCTGCTCCTGCTGGACATGCCAAGCAAGAGGACTTATCTTTACATAAGATCGTTTCGCCGATGGTAGGAACTTTCTATCAGTCTGCTTCCCCTGGTGCCGCTCCTTTCGTAAGCGTTGGCCAGAAAGTCGGCGACAAAACCGTCGTATGTATCGTTGAAGCTATGAAATTGATGAATGAGATTGAAGCAGAGATCAAAGGCGAAATCGTCGAAGTGCTCGTCGAGAACGGGCAGCTTGTGGAGTACGGTCAACCTTTATTTCTGGTAAGACCGGAGTAAGTCAGTTTTCCGCACGGAAAACTCTTAGGAGGAAACAGAATGAAATTTCATAAAATCCTAATTGCCAACCGAGGAGAAATAGCTGTTCGTATTATCCGAGCTTGTCGCGAGCTGGGCATCTATACAGTGGCTGTATATTCGGAAGCGGATCGCGATGCGCTGCATGTGCGGCTTGCGGATGAAGCCTACTGCATTGGGCCGACGGCTTCCAAGGACAGCTACTTGAACTTCACGAACCTGATGAGTGTAGCGACGTTGACGGAATGCGACGCGATTCATCCCGGTTACGGATTTCTGGCTGAGAATGCGGACTTCGCCGAAATTTGCGAAAGCTGCAACATCGAGTTCATCGGTCCGTCTCCGGATGCCATCTCCCGCATGGGGGATAAAGCGGTAGCGAAGCAAACGATGAAAGAAGCTAGAGTACCCATTATTCCAGGCTCCGACGGTTTGGTAGACAACGTGGATGACGCCATCACCATTGCCCGCGATATCGGCTATCCGGTGATTATCAAAGCGACAGCCGGCGGCGGAGGCAAAGGCATCCGGATCGCGGAGAACGAAGAGACGCTGGTCGCCCAAATTACAGCGGCCCAGCAGGAAGCGCAGAACGCTTTCGGCAACGCAGGCATCTATTTGGAGAAATATTTGACGGGCATGAAGCACGTCGAAATTCAAATTCTAGCGGACAAACACGGCAATGTCGTCCACTTGGGCGAGCGCGATTGTTCCGTCCAGCGCCGCAGACAGAAGCTTGTCGAAGAAGCGCCGTGTCCAATCCTGACGCCGGAAACCCGCGCCGCGATGGGTCAAGCGGCTGTCCGTGCAGCCAAAGCTGTCAACTATGCAGGCGCAGGAACGCTAGAGTTCCTGCTAGGACCGGATGGAAACTTCTATTTCATGGAGATGAATACGAGAATTCAAGTCGAGCATCCCGTCACCGAGATGATTACAGGCGTCGACATTATTCAAGAAATGATTCGCGTTGCAGAAGGCAATCCGCTCTCGTTCTCCCAAGAGGACGTGCACATTAACGGCTGGGCGATCGAGTGCCGGGTGAATGCGGAGGATCCGAATCGCAATTTCATGCCTTCCGCGGGTCAAGTGAAGTTTTACTTGCCGCCGGGCGGGTTCGGCGTTCGTGTCGACAGCGCGGTGTATCCGGGCTATACGATTCCGCCTCACTATGATTCGATGATCGCCAAGCTCATCGTCTGGGGCAGCACACGCGAAGAAGCGATTGCCCGCATGAAGCGCGCGCTCACCGAGTTTGCGGTCGACGGCGTGAATACGACGATTCCGTTCCATTTGAAGCTGCTTGAGCACAATAAATTTATCAAGGGCGACCACGATATCAAATTTTTGGAAGAGCACGATGTGAACGATCCGAATTCGTAGACAACCGTTTGTCATATTTTTGGCAAAATGGTATAGTAATAAATTAATGATGGCTTATCCAAAAATTACTTAGGAGGTGCCACAATGAGCACAATCGCTCCGGATTACGTCAAAACAGACATGGGCAGCATCCAGATTGCCCCCGAGGTTATCGAAATCATTGCCGGCTTGGCAACGGTGGAAGTGCAAGGAGTAGCGGGGATGAGCGGAGGAATTGCTGGCGGCATTGCTGAATTGCTTGGACGCAAAAATTTGTCCAAAGGCGTAAAGGTCGAAGTCGGACAACGTGAAGCTGCCATTGACGTCTCCATTATTATCGAATATGGGAATCGCATTCCAGAGGTTGCCAGCGCCATTCAACAGAATGTGAAGCATGCAATCGAATCAATGACGGGTCTAAGCGTTGTTGAAGTTAATGTTCATATTCATGATGTTCATTTTAAACAGGCAGATAAACCGGTCGAAGAAGAAACAGCGACTGCCCTAAGAGTGAAATAGGCGGAGTTGCTGCATCCATATGGATCATCGAAACCCCCTACAGGTTGCAGGGGGTTTCCTCTAACTATAGGAAGGGGACAAGCTTACGTGGGTAAAATTGTGGACAGGCTCTTGCTGCTTCTCTATAGCCTAATTATATTCGTTGCTTCCATCGTCGTATTGTTCACAGCATCGAGCTGGATCCCAATGGAACAAGCAGGCCAAATCTTACATAATTTTTATTTTGAGAAAAATTACGCATATCCGGGAATAATCGTTTCCCTGGTCATGCTGCTGATTTCAATCCGTTTTCTCATCCTGACGCTTCGCCGCGGGCGTGCCCAAGCACCATCAATCGATCAGCGCACCGATTTCGGAGATATTCGCATCTCCATGGAAACTGTCGAGAATCTGTCCCTGAAAGCGGCCGGTCGTACGAAAGGCGCCAAAGACCTGCGCGCGCGAGTCAGAGTGAACCAATCCGGTCTAGAGATTACGATCAGAACGATTGTGGATGGGGAAAGTTCGATTCCGGAACTTACGGAAGAGATGCAAAGTACTGTGAAGAGTTACATTGAGGATATTACCGGCATTCCTGTAGCTTCCGTAACCGTATTCGTAGCAAACATCGTGCAGTCCGCCCCAACGTTTAAGAGCCGAGTCGAATAGAGGTGAATCCACGCATGTGGAATGAGCTATGGGAGTCCCATAGGGGCAAAGTGGTCGGAGTGGCGGCAGGTATTTTTTTCGGTTTCATTTACTTATTTTTCGGATTCTGGGATATGTTGATCTTCGGATTCATCGTTCTGGTCGGTTTTTATGTCGGGAACAAGGTGGATCGCAAGGAAAGTTTCGTCATGCTGGAAGACATTTGGCGCTATCTCACGCAAAAATGGAGAATGTTTCGCTAAAATCCCTGGTATAACCATGGATTTTTTTGTTTGGATTGGTTCCAATATGACGTATACTAGTAGAAAGAGCTCTTAGGAGGAACAAAATGAAACGCAGAGTTGCACGAGAAATTGCTGTACAGAGCCTATACCAAATTCAAATGAATGAGGCGACGCCTCAGGAAGCCGTCCAGGTTGCGGTTCACGAAGCGGAACATGACAATGAGACGCAGTTGGATATCAAAGGCGACAAATTAAATGCAGCTTACATTATGGAGCTGGTTGAAGGTACTTATAACAATAAAGTTAGAATCGACGAGCTGCTGGAGGAATATTTGAAGGGTTGGGCGATGGACAGGCTGTCACGCATTGATCGTGAAGTACTGCGTTTGGCCGTTTATGAAATGCTCTACAGGGACGATGTGCCGCCGAAGGTTGTCGTGAACGAGGCGATTGATTTGGCCAAGCATTACGGGACGGACGAGTCCGGGAAATTCGTGAACGGCGTTCTCGGTAAAATGATTAAAGAAGTGGAAGAATTGAAGAGCAAGGTTACGCCTACGTAACGGGAGCTTGCGAAGCAGGTACACTACATTCTTAGGGGGATAATCACATGTCTGGACAAGTTATTAACGGCAAAGAATTAGTTAGTTCGATTCGCGAGGAGATTCGGGCGGATGCTGCCGCGCTGACGACGCAAGGCCATCAACCCGGCTTGGTTGTTGTCATTGTGGGCGAGGATCCGGCTTCCCAGGTTTATGTTCGCAACAAGGCGAAAGCGTGCGACGATGTAGGCATCTACTCCGAAGTTCATGCCCTGCCTGAATCGACAACACAGCAAGAACTAATTGCACTCATTCATAAATTTAATAGCGATAGCCGGATTCACGGTATTCTTGTACAGTCACCTCTGCCCAAGCATATTGACGAAGAAGCGGTCGTTGATGAAATCGACCCGCTCAAAGATGTGGATTGCTTCCATCCGGTCAATGTCGGCAATCTGATGATTGGCAAAGACGGAATGAAGCCTTGTACGCCGCATGGCGTCATCGAAATTTTGAAGCGCACCGGCGTAGAAATCGCAGGCAAGCATGCGGTTGTCGTAGGCAGAAGCAACATTGTGGGTAAGCCTATGGCCATGCTGCTTCTTCGTGAACATGCAACGGTATCCGTGGTTCACTCACGCACGCCGAATATGGAAGAGATCACGAAGCAAGCGGATATTCTTGTCGTTGCCGTGGGCAAAGCGCATTTGATCAAAGCGCATCACGTGAAGCCTGGCGCAGTCGTTATCGATGTAGGCATGAACCGTCCTGCCGACGGCAAGCTGACGGGTGATGTGGATTTCGAAGCGGTCAAAGAAGTGGCAAGCGCCATTACGCCTGTGCCGGGTTGTGTCGGTCCGATGACGATTACGATGCTGCTGCGCAACACCGTTGACGCGGCGGCGCGAACAGCCAAAGCGAATGTGAGCGTATAACGGAAGCGTATGGTCATGGGCAGAAACGAGACGAAAATCTTCGCGGTCAAGGATTTAAACCGCTACATCAAGCTGCTGCTCGAGAGCGATAACCGGCTGCAGGATGTGTGGGTTCGCGGCGAAATTTCCAATTTCACGCACCATTCCAGCGGACATATGTATTTCACGCTGAAGGATGAGGGCGGGCGTCTGAAGAGCATCATGTTCGCCTCCCATAATCAGCGGCTCGGCTTCATTCCCAAAGAGGGCACGAAAGTGATTGCCCGCGGGAATATTTCCGTCTACGAACGGGACGGAGCGTACCAGTTCTATGTCACGTCGATGCAGCCGGACGGCATCGGCAGCTTATACTTGGCTTACGAGCAGCTGAAGAAAAAGCTCGAGACCGAGGGGCTGTTCGCGCCGGAGCGCAAGAAACCGATTCCCCGGTTTCCGCGCGCGATCGGCGTGATCACCTCTCCGACGGGGGCCGCGATCCGTGATATCATCATCACGCTACAGCGGCGCTACCCGTCGGTACAGATCTTGCTGTACCCGGTACTGGTACAAGGAGCGGGAGCGGCGCCGTCGATCGTGAAAGCGATCGAAGCGATGAACCGCCTCGGTGAAGCCGACGTGCTCATCGTGGGCCGCGGAGGCGGCTCCCTCGAGGAGCTGTGGGCGTTCAACGAGGAACCCGTCGCGCGGGCGATCAGCGCCTCCGCGATCCCGGTCATCTCGGCCGTCGGCCACGAGACGGACTTCACGATCGCGGACTTCGTCGCCGATCTGCGGGCACCGACACCGACGGCGGCTGCCGAGCTCGCGGTGCCGAGCCGCGCCGAGCTGAAGCAGCAGCTGTCGCAGCAGGCGCAGCGGCTGCACTACGGGCTGCTTCAGCAGCTGCGGCGCAAACAGGAACGGCTGGAGCGCCTGCGGCGCTCCCCGTTCCTGACGAACCCCCGCAGGCAGCTGCTGATGCAGCCTGCGGAGCGGCTCGACCGGCTGACGGAGCAGCTCGGTTACCGCATGCGCCAGCGCGTTCAGCGGCTGGCGGAGCGGCACATGAAGCTGGAGCGTAAGCTCACCGGCTTCAATCCCAAAGAGCAGGCCGTGTTCGCCAGGCGGCGCCTAGATACGTCAGGGCGGCAGCTGCTCACGGCCATGCAGACCCTCCTGCGCGGGAAGAAGCAGGAGTGGCAGGCCAGCGTCCGCCATCTGGACGCGCTCAGCCCGCTGAAGGTCATGCAGCGGGGCTACAGCTTGGCGTACGACGAGGACGAGCAGACGCTCATCCGCTCGGTGTCCCAAGTGAAGGTTGGGGATCGTGTGAAGATTCGGCTCTTAGACGGCAGGTTGGACTGCCAAGTATCGGGGATGGAGGAGAACGTAGATGTCAACGAATGAAACGGAAGTTAGCTTCGAGCAAGCCATCGAGCTGCTTGAGCGGATCGTCGCTCAATTGGAGAGCGGTGACGTGCCGCTGGAGAAAGCGATTGAGCTGTATCAGGAAGGCGTTCGCCTGTCTCATCTGTGCGGTGTGAAGCTCGAGCAAGTCGAGAAGAAAATCGAGATGCTGGTTGAAGGGGAAACAGGCGCGGTGAGCAGAAAGCCTTTCCAACCTGTCTTGGAAGATAAGGGGAATTAGGTTGAACACGACGTGCACAATACATGAATATATCGCATTACACGCAAACATGGTGGAATCGGCATTAGTCCAATCGCTTCCTGACCCGTGGATAGTTCCTGGCAGGCTGCGGGAATCGATGAACTACTCCTTGATGGCGGGCGGCAAGCGGCTGCGCCCCATTCTCGTTCTGGCCGCCGCCGAGGCGCTCGGCGGCTCCAAGACGGCGGCGATGCCTGTCGCACTGGCGATCGAGATGGTGCACACGTATTCGCTTGTGCATGACGATCTGCCTGCGATGGACAATGACGACTACCGCAGAGGCAAGCTGACCAACCACAAGGTGTATGGGGAAGCGATGGCCATCCTTGCCGGAGACGCTCTGCTGACGCATGCGTTCCACAGCATCGCGCAGGCCCACAGAGCGCACGGCATCCCTGCGGAGCGCGTGCTTGCCATCACGGAGGAGCTTGCGGACTTTGCCGGCGCTAGAGGTATGGTTGGCGGTCAAGCAGCGGATATGCTCGGCGAACAGGGCATCACGAAGCTGGAGGAACTCGAATACATCCATCTGCACAAAACGAGCGATCTGATCGTCTTCTCGCTGCGGGCCGGAGCTCATATCGCCGGCGCGTCGGAGTCGCAGCTTGCTGCGCTAAGCGAATTCGGCAATGCGATCGGGCTTGCTTTCCAAATTCAGGACGATATTCTGGATATTATCGGAGACGAGATCAAACTCGGCAAGCCGGTGAAAAGCGACGAGAAGCAGATGAAGGTGACTTATCCGTATTTCATCGGACTCGAAGCTTCCGAGATGAAGGTGAAGGAGCTGACGGCTCAAGCCAAGAGGGCGCTGCTGCAAGGCGGCATAGCGAACCCGGAGAGGCTGCTTCAGCTGGCGGATTATTTGATGCATAGGGATCATTAAGAGGGTTATTTTTACATATTTTTGAGATTACGGGTCTGGTTTTCACGATTTATCCAAAACTATGGTATAATGGTGTAACCAATCATCGTATTTTCACATTGAAAGTGAGGAAACAAGCGTGCTGCTCGAACAAATCAATCGACCTGAGGACTTGAAACGGTTATCCATAGCGGAGCTTGAGACATTGGCGGGTGAAATCCGTCAATTTCTGATCGAGAAGTTATCCGTAACAGGTGGACATCTGTCCTCGAACTTGGGTGTGGTTGAGCTCACCATCGCTTTACATACCTTGTTTCACAGCCCTTATGATAAACTGCTTTTTGATGTAGGCCATCAGGCGTATGTACACAAAATTTTGACTGGGCGTAAGGATAAGTTTGATACGTTACGCAAATACAAAGGCTTGTGCGGGTTCATCAAGCGATCGGAAAGCGAACATGACGTCTGGGAAGCCGGACATAGCAGTACCTCTTTATCGGCGGCAATGGGGATGGCCATGGCGCGCGATCTGAAAGGCGAACACAATAAAGTGGTTGCCATTATCGGGGATGGCGCGATTACCGGCGGTATGGCGCTGGAGGCTATGAACCATATCGGTCACGAGAAGAAAAATATTATGGTCATTCTGAATGACAATGAAATGTCGATTGCTCCTAACGTTGGGGCGATTCATAATTACTTGAGCAAAATCCGCTCAGACCGTCATTATTTGAAAGCTAAAGAAGAAGTCGAACATTTACTTAAGAAAATACCTGCCATCGGCGACACGCTGGCTAAGACGGCGGAGAAGCTGAAGGACAGTCTCAAATATTTCGTATTGAACGGTGTATGGTTTGAAGAGCTGGGCTTTACGTATATCGGTCCGGTGGACGGACACAATCTGCCTATGCTCCTCGATACGCTGAAGCAGGCCGAGAAAGTGGTCGGACCCGTTCTGGTGCACGTCGTCACGATGAAGGGGAAAGGCTACACCCCTGCCGAACAGGATTCCCACAGCTGGCATGGCCCCGGTCCGTATAAGATCGAGTCCGGTCAAGTGCTTAAGTCGGTTGGACCTCCGATGTACACGGAAGTTTTCGGCAGCACGCTGATCCAGATGGCTGAGAAGGATTCGCGCATAGTCGCTGTTACGCCTGCGATGCCGGGCGGTTCCGGGCTGCTGAAGTTCGCGAAGCAATTCCCGAACCGGATGATTGACGTCGGTATCGCCGAGCAGCATGCAGCTACGCTATGCGCAGGTCTTGCGAGCGAAGGCTTGAAGCCGGTGTTTGCGGTCTACTCGACCTTCCTGCAGAGAGCCTATGATCAGGTCGTGCATGATATATGCCGCCCGAATCTGAATGTCGCGTTTGCCATTGACCGCGCCGGCTTCGTCGGTCCGGATGGCGAGACGCACCAAGGCGTCTACGATATGGCTTTCCTTCGTTCCCTGCCGAATATGGTGCTGATGATGCCGAAGGATGAGAAAGAGCTGCGCAATATGATGCAGACGGCACTGGAGTATAACGACGGTCCGATCGCTTACCGGTACCCACGGAACAGCGGTACCGGCGTGAGCATCGAGGATGAGCCTAAGGCGATTCCGATCGGCACATGGGAAACGCTGCGCGACGGCGACTACGCTGCCGTTCTTGCGGTCGGTCCGATGGTGCAGGTGGCGCTTGAAGCGGCGGAGCAATTGGCGAAGGAAGGCATCTCACTGCGAGTCGTGAATGCGCGCTTCATCAAACCGCTGGACGAAGCGTATTTGCGCCAGCTGGCTTCCGAATCGCTGCCGATCATTACGATGGAAGAAGGCGCCATTCAAGGGGGCTTCGGCAGTGCCGTCACCGAATTTTATACACTGAACAATATCGCCGGCCAATCCATCCATTTGATGGGGATCCCGGATTACTTCGTGGAACACGGTTCCGTGAAAGAACAACGGGAAGAAGTCGAGCTCACGGCGGCAAGTCTGATCGCCGAAGTGAAGAAGCTGATGCCGCGCCAAAGACAACGGGCCTAAACGCGGGAACGAGACGAATAGGAGTTTAGACAATATCATGTCATCGGATAAAGAACGGTTGGATATCCTGCTCCTGGAGCAGGGATATTTCGAAAGCAGGGAGAAAGCAAAGGCCGCCATTATGGCTGGCCTTGTTTTTGCTGATGAAGAGCCCGCAGATAAGGCTGGAATGAAAATTAGCAGGAAAGCCGTCCTGAAGGTGAAGGGAGCGGTCCATCCTTATGTAAGCAGGGGGGGCCTCAAGCTGGAGAAGGCGCTTAAGCAGTTCGGCATCGATCTGAACGGCGCGGTGATGCTCGATATCGGGGCGTCTACAGGCGGTTTCACGGATTGCGCGCTGCAGCATGGAGCCGCCATGGTTTATGCGGTCGACGTGGGCTATAACCAGTTGGATTGGTCGCTGCGGAACGACGAGCGCGTCCGGGTGATGGAGAGAACGAATTTCCGCTACACGACGATGGATGATTTGGACGGGCCGCGGCCAACGTTTGCCAGCATCGATGTCTCCTTTATTTCGCTGCGCATTATTTTACCTCCGCTTAAGGGAATATTGTTAAATCAAGGCACGGTTGTCGCCCTCATTAAACCGCAGTTTGAAGCAGGCAGGGAGAAGGTAGGCAAATCAGGCGTCGTGCGCGACCCGGAAGTACATGAGGACGTTCTCACCATGGTGCTCTCGTTCGCAGAGGAGCTTGGTTTCCGTCTCAAAGGATTGACGTATTCACCGATTACGGGCGGAGAAGGAAATATTGAATTCCTGGCCTACTGGTCGAGCGACTCGGATGACGGCGCCATGCCGGCTCATGCAGCCTCAATGAAAGAGCTCATCGCCGCAACGGTGAAAGAAGCGCAGAAATTGCATGGCAAATAAACTCATCTCAGAGTACGCCTTATTGCGGCCCGGAGATGGGTTTTTTCACATCCATTAAAGGATTTTCCCGAATGGCCCGCGAATAGTATGGCGAGGTGAGGGACATGGAAAATGGCGATAGGACTGTCATTTTGCTCATTCTGATACTTGTTGTGGGATTCTTGATTTGGCGTTTTCAGCGCTGGCTGGAAGGACCTGTGAAGAGACGTTCATGGATTCCGAGACATTCAGAAGTTCCGTTGGATGACGTGGTTGAACTCCTAGAAGGAGCCGGCTTCGACGTCATTGCCGGCAAGACCAAAATCCCGATCTCCATGACCGTGAATGATAGAGAGCGGTTGGAAAGTCGGCTCTTCATCGACTACTTCGCACAAAAAGATGAGCAGGTCTATCTGGTGAAAGTAGCGAAAGAGCGCAAACCGCTCGAAATGACAGGCAGCAGCGTGCGCGATATGCTCATGGCGTACAGCTTGATTTATCCTGAGGCGGACGGGGTGCTGTATGTGGATATGGCGCTGAACAAAATTAAAAAAATCACATTTCATATAGAGGTGTAAGCATGAAAGGTCAAAGGCATGTAAAAATCAGGGAGATCATTACGAATCACGAAATCGAAACACAGGATGAATTGGTCGAATCCCTTCGGGCGGCTGGCTTTCATGTGACGCAGGCGACCGTTTCGCGCGATATCAAGGAGCTCCATTTGATCAAGATTCCGCTCGATGACGGCAGATACAAATATTCGATGCCGGCCGATCAGCGGTTTAATCCGATGCAGCGATTGCGCCGCGCGTTAAGCGACCACTTTGTCAGTATCGATTACAGCGACAATCTCGTTGTGATGAAATGTTTGCCTGGCACTGCGAACACCATTTGCGCACTGATTGATAATTTGGAATGGGATGGCGTCATGGGAACGATCGGCGGTGATGATACGATTCTCGTCATTTGCCGCGGCAAAGAGAACAGCGTTACTTTCGTTGACGAAGTGATGTCTTTACTATCATAAAGCCAGGAGGAATTCATGCTTACAGAATTATCGATTCGTAACTTAGCTGTTATTGAGCATGTGCATATTCGATTCAAATCCGGGTTTCATGTTCTGACGGGGGAAACCGGGGCAGGGAAATCCATTATCATTGATGCCTTGACGCTGATCGTAGGCGGCCGCGGTTCGTCGGACCTGGTTCGATATGGCGCGGACAAAGCGGAAATCGAAGCGATGTTCGAGCTGCCGCCTGAGCATCCCGTGTGGCGGACGCTGGCGGAACTGGGGATCGAGGCGGATCCTGGTGAGCATCTGCTCATCCGACGGGAAATTACGGCGACGGGCAAAAGCTCCTCCCGGATCAACGGGCAGCTCGTGAATCTGACCATGCTGCGCCAAACCGGCGAGTGGCTGGTTAATATCCACGGCCAGCACGAACATCAATCACTCCTGGATGACGAGGAGCATATTCATTCACTCGATTTGTTCGGCGACGAAGAGATCGCGGCGGCGATGAAGACGTACCAGAGCGCATATGACGAATATATGAAGCTGCACAAAGATTTGCGCGAGCTGCAGGAAACGAGCAAGCAAGCGCTGCAGATGCTGGATTTGTACCGGTTCCAGATCGATGAAATTTCGGCCGCGAAGCTCAAACCCGGCGAAGACGAAGCGCTTGCCGAAGAGAAGCGGAAGCTGGCGAATGCCGAAAAGCTGTATCAAAGCTCATCCGAGGCATACGATTTCCTCTATGCGACGAACCGCGGCTTGGATGCGGCGGGCAAGGCGGTCTCGAGAATCCAGGACATCGTCCAATTGGATCCGGCTAAGCTGACGCCGCTGCTGGAACAAGCGCAGTCTGCCTACTATCAGCTGGAGGATGCCGCCTATCAACTGCGCGATTATAGGGACGGGATTGAGTTCAATCCTGCACGGCTCGATTATATCGAACAAAGATTGGATACAATTACGTCTTTGCGCCGAAAATATGGAGAGAATATTAAAGAGATCTTAACCTACCTGGATAAAATAAAAACAGAAGTGGATACCATCGAAAATAAAGATGAGCATATCCGCAAAATTGAAGACAAGCTTGCTGTTATGGAGAAGCAATTGAGCGTCGCCGCTCTGGATCTGTCGCATCTGCGCCGCGGCATCGCCCAGCAGCTCGCCGCGCAAATCGAGCATGAGCTGCGCGATTTGCAGATGGAGCGCACGCAATTCCGCGTGCAGGTGGAACAAGTGCTGGACGAGCGCAGCGGCATCGAGGTGGAAGGCAAGCGCGTCAAATTTAACCGTTCGGGCATCGATCAGGTTGAATTCCTCATGGCCCCGAACCCGGGCGAGCCGCTGCGCGGGCTCAGCAAAATTGCGTCCGGCGGGGAGCTGTCGCGCATTATGCTGGCCATGAAATCGATTTTTGCCCGGATCGACCAAATTCCTGTTCTTGTCTTCGACGAGGTGGATACGGGTGTCAGCGGCCGCGCAGCGCAAGCGATCGCGGAGAAAATGTCCAACCTGTCCGACAACTGCCAAGTTTTTTCGATTACCCATTTGCCTCAAGTCGCTTCCTTCGCTGACGTGCATTTCTATATCCGCAAGGAAGTGGATCAAGAAAGAACGTTCACGCGCGTACAAGATATGCCGGACGAAGGCCGGATCGAGGAGCTGGCCCGGATGCTCGGCGGGGTGGAAGTGACGGAAACGACGCTCCATCATGCCGGGGAAATGCTTGCCATGGCAAGAAATAAGAAAGCAAGGGCATGAAAGTATAGATAGTCATCATTTTCAGTTATAAAACAGGGGGAGTGAGGTTAACTTATAGGTACGCATTTGACGACGCAGTTCGTCAGGGGCCTAAGGATGTGTGAGGGAGCGTGAAGATATTGCAATCCAGCAAAAGGAAAAGATTGTTCGGACTCCTGCTCGTCTTCTTCGTTTGTATGGTAAGTTTGTCTCCGCCTTTTCAAAGCTTTGCCTCATTCCCCCAGGAACTCCGTTTATTCAGCGGTCAAGGGAAGCAGCTGCAACTAGCGATGCCGGTCAGTGCGCAGGTAATTGTGAAGGACCCGGACATTGTGAAGGTGAACGGCAATGCTCAGCACTCATTTCAAGTTAATCTAGGCGAACCTATTTCGTTACAATCCGACCGCTCCGGGCAGACGGAAATGAAGCTCAAGCTGTTCGGGGCCATTCCGATCAAAACGGTTAAAGTGAATGTCGTACCTGATCTTAAGGTTATACCCGGAGGTCAAACGATCGGCGTGAAAATTAAGTCCGCCGGCATTCTGGTTGTGGGTCATCACTTGGTAACTGTTGCCCCAGACCAAAAAGTTTCTCCTGGGGAAGAAGCGAAAATTCAAGTGGGCGATTTGATCACGAAAATCAACGGCAAGGATTCGAAGGATGTTAGCAAAGTTGCCGATTTGGTGACCAAATCCGGCGAAAGCAAAACACCGTTGGACCTCAAAATTCTTCGCAACAATGAAGAAATTTCCGTTAAGCTTCAACCTGTCTACGACGTTGTGGACAAGTCTTACCGCTTAGGGTTATATATCCGCGATTCCGCGGCAGGCGTAGGCACGCTGACATTCTATGCCCCTGATCAGGGGGTTTACGGAGCTTTGGGTCATGTCATCACGGATATGGATACGCAAACCCCGATTATCGTCGGCGATGGCGATATCGTCTATTCCAATGTGACGTCCATCTCCAAGAGCCACAATGGGGATCCGGGTGAAAAGCACGCCACGCTGTACAAAGACAGCAAAGTTATCGGCAATATCGAGCGCAATACGGCCTTCGGCATATTCGGCAAGATGTATGCCGCGCCAGACCACAGTATAGAGAAAGAAGCGATCCCCGTTGCTTTCGCTGAGGAAGTCAAGGAAGGACCGGCCCAAATCTATACCGTCGTCGAAGGGCAGAAGGTCGAGAAATTCGATATTCAAGTCGTTCACGTATCCAAGCAGGATTCACCGGGAACGAAGGGGATGGTGATCAAAATTACCGACCCGCGCTTGCTGGATAAGACCGGCGGCATCGTGCAAGGAATGAGCGGCAGCCCCATTATCCAGAACGGCAAGTTGATCGGCGCGGTCACGCATGTGTTCGTCAACGACCCGACTAGCGGGTATGGCTGCTTCATCGAATGGATGCTTCAAGATTCCGGGATCATTCTGAGACCGACCGGCGGAGCATCGTCCAAGGAACCAAAGGCTAGCTAGCTGCCTTTGGTTCTTTATTTTATTTTAACCTGTTTCTACAAGGGGTTATCCATTTTACTTTGAATTTGTCGAAAAATGTAGTATGCAGAAGATAAATATATTATTATATAAGAAAGTGAATTAAAAGAAAAGAAAAATAATATTCGACAGAAGGAATTTAAGTTGAGGTGTCGAATACCTTTCATAAGAGAGAATATACAAACCTGTTTAGTAGCTAAAGGAGGATTTGACGTTGCAAAAAATTCAAGTATTACTAGCTGACGACAATCGTGAATTTACCCATTTATTATCCGAGTTCATTGGTGAACAAGAGGATATGGAAATTGTCGGTGTTGCGTACAACGGTAATGAGGTTCTCCGATTTTTGGAACAACAACGCGAATTACCCGATGTACTCATTTTAGATATTATTATGCCTCATCTGGATGGTCTTGGCGTGCTTGAGAAAATGCGCGAAATGAACCTGCCCGGCCAACCGAAAATTATTATGCTGACAGCATTCGGTCAAGAAAACATAACACAGAAGGCTGTACAGCTTGGAGCCTCTTACTACATACTTAAGCCTTTCGATATGGAAACTTTGACGAACCGGATTCGCCAGCTTGTCGGCAGCAATGCGCCGGCATCGACGACATCGACGGCATCCGTGCCTAGAGCCAATGTCGTGCATATGCCCAAAGGCAAGAACCTGGATGCGAATATTACGAGCATCATCCATGAAATCGGCGTTCCGGCCCATATCAAAGGATATCAATATTTGCGCGAAGCGATTACGATGGTTTACAACAACATCGAAATTTTGGGCGCAATTACGAAGACGCTGTACCCGGCTATTGCCGAAAAGTACAAAACGACGCCAAGCCGCGTCGAACGCGCTATCCGGCATGCGATTGAAGTCGCTTGGACGCGCGGCAACATCGACAGCATCTCCTTTATTTTCGGTTACACGATCAATATTTCCAAATCCAAGCCGACGAACTCGGAATTTATCGCCATGGTGGCGGATAAGCTCAGAATCGAGCATAAGGTTTCTTGAGACGGTTAGAATCTTTGAATTGAGATTGTATAAACAAGCCGCATCTTTATTGGCAACTCCGCCAATGGGAATGCGGCTTTTTATTTTAATGTCTGCGTCCACTTTGGGCACATTAGAGATAGAGACTTCGAAAGCGGGGACATGAAGGATGAAATACGATCTAGGCCGCTGCTTGCTTAGCGAGCGATTGCAGCAATCGGGAATATCCGTAGGGGAGCTGGCACATGCGCTGCACTACAAGCCCCAGAAGCTCAGCGACTTTGCGGAAAACAAGCGCATCATGCCGTTGAAATCGGCCATCTCCATCGCCGACACGTTGGGCTGTGATGTTAAAGATTTATATGAATTAATCACACTCGAGGAGAATGTGAATGAAATATGAGTAAGTGTGGAATGCCAGAAAGACTACCTATCCTGGATAGGTAGCCCTTCTGTGAAGTCGAAATTACCAAACAAATGCACTAGTGATGATAACCAGCAAGATGAAAAGTACCAAGATAGCTGCTGAAGAAGTATAACCTACACCAGTTCCACAACTCATTCGAATCAACCTCCAACTGAGATTTGGTTTGTGTTTCGAAATAGCTTATGACCTAGTTTCGAGGAATGTTTGGGCGAGCTGACTGATTGTGCTCATGTCCCGCGTGCGGAAAAATATTTGGAACCAAACTCCGAAACCATACGTTATACATCTAATCAAACATCCTAATCGCGTAGGGTATAAGCTTGGAGGCTAAGAAATTTGGTTACGTTGTTCTCGATTGTTGCGGCTGTCGTTGTTGTGGTTGTTTTGTTTATGTATATGTATCCGGTTTTCGGCAGAAGACCTTCAACGAAGAAGATGCAGGCATTCGCCCGTTCCCCCCAATTTAAGCAAGGGAAATTTCATAATCCGGTTCCGACGATGATGAATATGAGCTTCTCAACCGGAATGGGCATTTTGCGGGAATTTATGAAAAACACCCCGAACCGGCGGCCGTCGTCGCCGCTGCGGATGGATACGCCATCGTTCGGGAAGGATACCGAAACGCAAGTGACATGGTTCGGGCACTCGGCTTCCTTATTGACGATCGACGGTAAGTCGCTGCTGCTGGATCCGATGTTCGGCAGAGCCGCTTCCCCCTTCCCCTGGTTCGGCAAGGGGCGGTACAGCGGTGGATTGCCGTTTGATATCGTGCAGCTGCCCGTTATTGACGCGGTGCTGTTATCCCATGACCACTACGATCACTTGGATTATGGCTCCATTATGAGAATCAAGCATAAGGTGAAGAAGTTTCTTGTACCATTAGGCGTCGGCGGCCATTTGATGAGATGGGGGATTCCCCCGGAGTCAATCGCCGAATACGATTGGTGGGATGAGCTTACCTATGAAGGATTATCAATCGCATGCACGCCTGCCATTCATTTCTCAGGAAGAAGCATGACGGACCGCGGCGCTACGCTGTGGTGCTCATGGGTCATCAAAGGGAACCGTTCGAGCGTGTTTTTCAGCGGAGACAGCGGGTATTCGCCGCATTTCCGAGCGATTGGCGATAAATACGGGCCGTTCGATGTAACGCTGATGGAATGCGGCCAATACGACGAGCGCTGGCCGGATATTCATATGATGCCGGAGCAAACGGTTCAGGCCCATCAGGACGTGAGAGGAAAGCTGTTGATTCCGATCCATTGGGCCGCCTTCACTTTGGCACTGCACGATTGGTTCGATCCCGTAGAGCGGGCAACGCAGGCAGCACATGCCAAGCAGCTGGCTGTGGCAACCCCGTTAATTGGCCAAACGGTCCGTGTGCACGGCGGGCAATTTCCGACAGCGGCCTGGTGGAAATAACCATGGCAGCGCATGAGAACTGGATACTGGGTCTGCCGCATGGTATGATGGGTAGGTTGGCAGACAAGTAATCAGGAGAGAAGAATAATTTATGGTTGAACAAAAAAGTGAAAGAAAATTTCATTTCCTGGGCGTACTGTTGGGCGTGGCCGTTGACAATTTGGGAACCTTATTCACCAGCGCGATCATCGGCACCCTTTATTTCGGCAGCGGTCCGGTGAATGAACAGGATGTCAATGCGGTTTATTCGAATGCTGCACTCTTGCTTCTGTTACTTCTAATAGGCTTATTCTGGTCATTCCTTGGCGGATTCGTCGCGGCAAAGGTTGCCAAGCGCGCTGAATATTTCAATGCAGCCTGCATTGGCGTCATCGGGGCAGCGATCGGGTTCGACTCGATGTTAACCAATGACGGCATTCCGTTATGGTACGAATTAGTCGGCTTCTTCGCCATTGTGCCGATATCCTTGTTAGGCGGTTATTTGGCCTTGAAGAGGAAGAAAGCTCCTTTGAAATGAATATGCACCTCTGAAGACTCGGCTTCGGCCGGGTCTTCAGTTCTATATCGGGATTGCGCTATAATACATGTGAGCAAGTCAATCGGCGAAAGGAAGGATAATATGCCTAAATATGCTAATGCAAGCGCGGAGGCGACCGAGTTTTTGCGGCAACAAACAGGAAGCGGCCAACTAGAATGTTATACATATATTGATCCGGATCAGACGGAAGACAGCTTTTTCATCGTCAAGACCAGTAATAAAGTAATTCATGTTTCTTTTGCGGAAATTACATATGAGACTAGCTCATACACAAGCTTGCTGGAAGGACTTTACCGCGCCATCTATGAATAAGTGCATGGCAGGCCGCTAGATAAAGGAGGGGACTGAAATCATGGAGCGAAGAATCGTTATCGCCGGCACAGGCAGCGGAGTCGGCAAAACGACGCTCGCGATCGGCATCATGGCTGCTTGGCGGAAGCGCGGTTTAGCGGTTCAAGGGTTTAAATGCGGACCCGATTATATCGATCCGACCTATCATACGGCCGTGACGGGCAGACCGTCCCGCAATCTGGATTCTTGGATGACCGGCCGGGAGGGCGTGCTAGCCGCCTATGCGCGCGGGAGCCGCGGAGCGGACATCTCCGTCATTGAAGGCGTTATGGGGATGTATGACGGCAAAGACCCGCTTACCGACGACGGCAGTACGGCGGATATCGGCCGGATATTGGAGTCCCCGGTCGTGCTTGTCGTGAATATTGCCAGTATGGCCAGGAGCGCCGCGGCGATCGTGAAAGGCTTTCAGCAGTTTGGCCAAGGCGACAATATTGTCGGGGTGCTCGCCAACCGTGCCGGCAGCAGCGGGCATTACGAGTTGGTCAAGCAAGCGATCGAGCAGGAATGCGGGATTCCGGTTCTCGGTTATTTGCCGCGGAACGAGCACATCGAGCTGCCGGAACGGCATTTGGGTCTCGTGCCTTCGGTCGAGAAAGGCGATTTGCAGCCTTTCTTTGACCGTCTCGCCGAAGAGGTTGAAGCGCACCTCGATTTGGAGCGGCTGTTTGAAGCGGCAGCGGCGAAGCCCGTCAACGGCCTTGCCGGCTTATCCACGAACGTCCCTGAGGTGAACGATGCGGCCCGGGTGAACCTTGCCGTGGCCAAGGATGCCGCTTTCCATTTCTACTATCCCGATAATCTGGAGATGCTGGAAGCTGCCGGCGCCAAGCTCCTATTCTTCTCGCCGCTGCAGGGAGAGGAAGTGCCGGCCGAAGCAGACGGTTTATATATCGGCGGCGGGTTTCCGGAGGAATTCGCCGGCCGGCTGGGGAAGGATGCGAAGGTGAAAGCTTCGTTTCGCAAGCGGATTGCGGAAGGCATGCCGACGCTCGCCGAATGCGGCGGATTCATGTACTTGACGGAGCAAATTGTAGATACGGCAGGAAACGCCTTCGATATGGTGGGCTTGATACCGGGCAAGGTGATCATGCAGAAGCAGTTGACCGCGTTAGGTTACCGGGAAATAACGGGGACAGCCGGCAATTTCCTGCTTCCGCCGGAAGACAAAGCGCGCGGCCACGAATTCCATTACTCGACCTATGCAGCAGCGGAGGGAATGGAGCCGGCCCCCGCATTTCAATGCAAAGGGCGGTTAGGCACCAAACCGGAAGGCTATGCAGGCGGAAGCCTGACGGCAGGCTATGCGCATTTGCATTTTGCATCCAATGCCGGTCTGGTACACAGATGGATTCGAGCTTGCGCGCAGTACCGGCAATCAAAAAAGGTTGGTCAGGAATAGTTTCCTGGCCAACCTTTTTGCGGGCTATTTTATGAGAGTCAGAGCTTGATCTGCAATATAATCTTTGTAGCGGTCTAGACAGTTGCAAAGGTAATCTTTGCGGCAGATCGGGCAAGGTTCTTTCATCAAACGGTTCAGGTCCGTCACTTTGCCGATGCCTGTTTCGGAGTCTCTTTCAAAGAAAAGGCGGCATTTGTTCCGGTCCTTCAATGAGACGACGACTTCGAAAAGTCCATTTTTTTTATTGTCACTAACGATTGTTGCATCTACTACTTGCGGATCATAAGCCATATGCAATTCCTCCTACTAGCATGCCCGTATCTTTATTAGTCTGGGCGCGTTAGTATATTATATAAATAAATAACATTTTATTCAATAGGAGGCTAAGCGGCAGTGATCTTTGATTATTGTGAGCAGGAAATGACGGAAAACGGCATGCAGCTGCACATCGGACTGCAATTCGAAGATGAGCCCGACTCGTTGTATGTCGCAGAACTTTCAGCAGGTGCCGACGGTACGGTAACGTCGTGGATGCTCTATTTCAACGGCTTTGATTGCAAATACAGCTTCAAGCCGGAGGAGAAGGAAGCGCTGATTCGCTATGCGGCGGAGCAGGGGATTCCCATCGCAGACGGGACAAGCGGGCCATAATGCAAAAAGGAATCGTCCCCATGGTGCTGGTTCCAATTCCTTGCGTGATGTTTATGCAGTTGTTTGGAGGCCCGTTCATGGCGGGTCGGCGTCTTCTTGGTTACCGGATTCATACCGTTCCAAGTCATACGGAAAGCGGCCGGATCCGCCTTGCCTTCGCGGACTTGGCGCTGCCGGACTTTCTGTGCTTGCGTTCTGGACATAGGATATTCCCCATTTCTATTGGATGGACTCATTGCTCATGTTCTCTATTGTATAGATAATTGGCGGCTGACCGCAATGGAAAGTTCTTTTCATAAGCATTTTGTACGATTCATAAAAGGGGGAGACGTATGCGCATAAGCGTTCAATTAGCTGTAGAGGGCAAGCCCGTGAAGCAGGATGTGCTGGAAATTGCCGAGCATAAGCTGGGTGAAATGACCGAGGAAGAGATCGAGAGCGCCATCGAAGTGAAGATTCGTACTTGGGTTGACCGCATGATTCAGGTGGAATGGGAAGTGTTGGACGATTAGCGGCCGATGAAAAAAGAGCTCCGAGGAGAATCTCCCCGGAGCTTTGTCATGTTATCGCGTTATGTATGTTTAGTGAACAATAGTGCCCACACCGGTCTTCTGCAGCGCGTGTTCCCAACTAGGGTAGTAGTACAACGCATTTTTCATTAAATCCGGATGCTCCTTCTTCACATGTTTCTTAGCTAGCGATTCTCCGGTGTTGTGAAGCTGCACAATATGGCCAAGCACTTCCTCTGCACTCATGTTTAGCTCCATGGATGTGTTCTCCTCCTTTCCGTAAGAATATAACCTCAATGCTTGCCATATGCGCTGCAAAATATACATACATTCCCATCCGTGCGGACAAAATAAATCCATCCATAGTCGAAAGGAAAGTCGGTGTCCTATTTTGAACTGGTCGTCGCTGTCATTGTTTTCTTCCAAAGCGTTGCCGCTCTGCAAGGGAAAGATTAGCAGGGGCGAGGTGACCAAAGTATTGCTCCGCGATTTGCCGCCCGGCCGGATCGTCGTTCTCCGGCATCGTGATCTCGATGAAGTGATTGCCCAAGAGCTGATCGATCAGAAAGTGAAAGCGGTCGTCAACTGTCAAGAAACGATGAGCGGCGCCTTCCCCACACACGGTCCCCTCATGCTGCTGCAGCAGCATATTCCGGTGTGGGAAGCGGACGGTGAAGCGTTCGAAGCTTTTACGCCGGAAGCGGAAATCGAGATCTATGAGGATCGTATTCTCGTTGAGGGTCGTGTCATCCCGTGCAGCGCATTTACGCGTGAGAAGTGGATCGGCTTACAGCAGCTTGCCAATGAACAGGCGGCCAAGCTGATGGAGCAATTTATTGCGAATACGCTTAACTATGCGATGCGCGAGAAGGACGCCGTCATGAAACCGCTGCCGCACCTATGCCTGGAGACGAATCTCGAGGGCAGGCATGTGCTGATTGTGTCGAGGGGGAAAGGTTACAAGAAAGACTTGCAGGCGGCGAAAGCCTATATTACGGAAATGAGCCCCATTCTGATCGGGGTGGATGGCGGCGCCGACGCGCTTCTGGACTGCGGCTACCGCCCGGATCTCATTATCGGGGATATGGACAGCGTGACGGACCGGGCTCTCGCCTGCGGCGCCGAGCTGGTGGTGCACGCCTATCCGGATGGAACGGCGCCCGGCTTGCAGCGGACGAATGCTTTGGGGCTGACGGCGCACATTCTGCCCTGCTTCGGAACGAGCGAGGACGCGGCGCTTCTGTTAGCTTACGAGAAACAGGGGGAAGTGCTGGTCACAGTCGGGGCGCGTACGCATATGATCGATTTCCTGGAGAAAGGAAGAGCCGGCATGGGAAGCACATTGCTCGTTCGGATGAAGCTCGGAGCGCGGCTGGTGGATATCAAAAGCATCGGCATTCTGTATAAGCCGCGCAGATGGACCAAAGAGGCGCTTGTCACGATGCTGCTCTCACTCTTCTTCATCGGCTTGGGGCTGCTCCAGCTGCATTGGATCTTGAAGCGGGCTGCCCACGTCGTATGGAAGCTTGGAGGTGAAGGATGAGACCTTATGTATCCATCATCATCCCTGCGTGGAATGAGGCGAAGACGATCGAGACGACGCTGCGCGATCTCCAGGAGCAGTCGTCCCGCTTGACGAACCGGCGCGTGACGTTTGAAATCGTCGTCGTGGACGATGGCAGCAGCGACAGTACATATGACATTGCTTGGCCGTGGGTGGATAAGCTGATCCGCCACGAGCGGCGCAGCGGCAAAGGCGCGGCGATGCAATCCGGCGCCGGCGCGGCGGGAGGCGAGCTGCTGCTCTTCCTGGACGCCGACCTGCAGTCGACGGCGGGGGAAGCTCTTGCGCTCATCGAGCCGCTGCTGCGGCGCGAGGCGGATATGGCGATAGCGAAGCTGCCGCCATCCCGCACCAAGGGAGGCTTCGGCTTGGTGAAGGGCTTGGCCCGCCGCGGCATTCGCCTGCTCAGCGGCTATGAGACCGAAGCTCCCTTGTCCGGACAGCGCGCGGTGCGCGCGGAACGGCTGCGGGAGCTAGGCGAGCTTCGCCGCGGCTTCGGCGTGGAAGTCGCGATGACGATCGATGCGGTGCGGCACGGCCTGCGCATCGTGGAGCTGGACGTGCCGGTCACGCACCGGGAAACGGGGCGGAACTGGCACGGTTTCATGCACCGCGGCAAGCAGTTCGCCGCGGTCGGCTTGACGCTGCTCTCCCGCTGGAAGGAGCGGAAGCCGGTATGGGTATCGTCGGATCGCTCCTCGATCTGATCATATTGGCGGCAGCGGGCAGGTGGCTGCTGCCGCACGTCGTGCGGTTCTTGCAAGGGCATGGCCAGGTAGAGAGCAATTATACCGGCCATACGGTCCCGCGCGGGCTAGGGGTGTTCTTGTGGCTGCTTCTGTGGCTGCATCAGTTGACTATCCAGCTGACGTCGTTCGCAGCCGGCCGGGAGCTGGAGGCCAACCGGCACGTGTTCGCTTTCGCGGCTACGCTGGTGTTCCTGTTGGGCTGGACAGACGATCTCATAGGCCATAAAGAGGTCAAAGGGCTGAGAGGACATTTCCGGTATTGGAAGGAATCGAAAACGGTTTCGATGGGCGCAGTCAAGGCCCTTGGCATCGCGTCGGCTGCAGCTTGGCTCGTCATTTCCGTCCATAACAAACAAACCCCGCACTTATGGGTGGGGGGACAGATCGTCATGGTGATGCTCATGACGAATGCTCTGAATTTGCTGGACGTGCGCCCCGGCCGTTCTTTGAAGGTGTTCTTCGCCGGCATCGCGGCGGTCGGACTGCTCGGCTTCGCGATTGCTCGCCATCTGCCCGTTGACGGCCTGCAGCCGCTTGGGCCGATCGTGCTCGGAGCCGCCTTCTTGTATGGGACGGATGTTCGGGGAAGAGGCATGCTCGGCGATGCCGGAGCGAACCTGCTCGGTTTCACCCTCGGATATGCCGTTCTGATGTGCCTCCCATGGGGGCTTCAGCTGTTCATTACGGCGGTACTCGGCTATGTGCATCGGCAAGCCGAGGTGAGTTCCCTCACCTTGCTCATCGAGCGGAACCGCTTCTTACATTGGCTGGATCGTCTAGGCCGGACTTGAACAACAGGTCCGGTCTATTTGCGCCGTTTGGCTTTAAAACGGGGCGCGAGATAATTCCGCTTGCGGTCACGGAAGAACGTCCAGCCGCCAATGAACGCGACGCCTAATAGAAAGAGAATTAGTCCGAGCATGAATTTGCCCCAGAGCATGTGACCGTCGGGATCGAATTGTGCGAAAAAAGCGTCTTTCATGGCGAGAAAACCGTAGGTTGCCGTCAAACCGGGAATGACGAGTAGAAGAATAGCGATAAATCGGTAAAAAGGTGCTTTCATAGCTGCTTAACTGCTCCTAACATTATCAATCTCAGATCTTTTCTATCATCATAACCGGAAACGGCAAACCTGTCTAATTCACAAATAGGACTATGATTTCCCATCCAAAAAAGGGTAATATAGTAGAGACTAACGTTACATATAAGGTTACTTAGAGTTCATAGGGAGGAATTACATAATGAGTGAACATAGATATGATGTCGTAGTCTTAGGCGGGGGCATCGGCGGATACACGGCTGCGATCCGGGCTGCACAGTTGGGGAAAACAGTCGCTGTCGTTGAACGGGATAAGCTGGGCGGCACCTGCTTGCATCAAGGGTGCATTCCGAGCAAATCGCTGCTGCGCAGCGCAGAAGTATATGCAACGATGAAGAAAAGCGAAGACTACGGGATCGTGGCAGGCTCGCTCGAGCTCAAGTTCGACAGCGTGTTAGCCCGCAAACAGCGCATCGTCGATCAACTGCATCAAGGGCTGCAGTTCCTGATGAAGAAAAATAAAATTACCGTTCATTACGGCAACGGCCGCATTATCGGTCCTTCGATTTTCTCGCCGCGCAGCGGAGCGGTTTCGGTCGAGAAGGAAGACGGCGAGATCGAGATGCTGCTGTCCGCCAATCTGATTATTGCAACCGGCTCGAGACCGCGCACCTTGCCGGGGCTTGAAATTGACGGCACCCATATTATGACTAGCGAAGATGCGCTCCGGATGGAGGAACTGCCCAAATCGGTTATCATTGTCGGGGGCGGCGTGATCGGTGTGGAGTGGGCTTCTATGCTGCGCGATTTCGGCGTGGAGGTGACGATCGTCGAGCTCGACAAGCGGTTGGTGAGTATGGAGGACGGCGATATTTCGAAGGAGCTCGAGCGCTTGTTCAAGAAGCGGGGCATTAACCTGGTGACCGGCGCGAAAGTGATTCCCGAGTCTGTGAAGGCAGCGGACGGATCCGTTACTTTGCAAGCGGACAAGCAGGGGGAAATCGTTACGCTGCAGGCGGCCAAAGTGTTGGTTTCCGTTGGCCGCCTCGCCAATGTCGAGGGGATCGGGCTTGAGAATACCGACGTGAAAGTGGAAAAGGGCGTCATTCGCGTGAATTCCCACATGCAGACGACGGAGTCTCATATCTATGCCGTAGGCGATGTGATCGGCGGGTTGATGCTGGCGCATATGGCCGGGCATGAGGGAATTGCGGCTGCGGAACATATCGCCGGTTTGACGCCGCATGAGCTTAAGCCGCATCTCGTGGCGAAATGTACGTATACGCGTCCGGAAATCGCCAGCGTAGGCTACACGGAGCAGCAGGCGGCCGAGCTCGGCCGTCAAGTCAAGGTCGGCAAATTCAGCTTCAAGGCGATCGGGAAAGCGCTGGTATACGGGGACACCGACGGTTTCGTGAAAGTGATTGCGGATCGTGAAACGAACGACATTCTCGGTGTTCATATGATTGGGCCGCATGTGACGAATTCGATTACGGAAGCGGCGCTTGCGCAAATGCTGAATGCCACGCCTTGGGAAGTCGGACAAACGATTCACCCGCATCCGACGCTGTCCGAGGCCCTAGGAGAAGCGATGCTGGCCGTCGACGGAATTGCGATCAGCGGATAAAAAATTGTATTCATAACCATTTGCGTTTATAATAAGCTTATAGAGTCAAGTATTAGGACCAGGTAATAAAACTTGCGAACTTAAAACTATTTTGAAGGAGGCAACCTCCATGTCCATTGGTCAGCTTTATAAGCACAGAACTTTAGGGTTATCCGACGAAGTTGTCATTCGTATGTATAGAATCATGTGTCTTGCAGCGAAATATGATGAACGGGCTTTCATGCTGCAGCGTGCGGGCAAAATTCCGTTTCACGTTTCCGGGATGGGCCAATATGCCGGTCAGGTCGGCATGGCTTTCGCCATGGAACCGAAGAAGGATTATTTTCTGCCTTATTACCGCGACTATGCGTTCGTTCTTGCGGTCGGCATGACCGTGAAGGATCTGATGCTCGCCGTTTTCTGCAAAGCGGAGGACGTTAACAGCGGCGGCAGACAGATGGCCGGCCACTTCGGCGATAAGAAGAATCATATCGTCACAGGGTCTTCACCTGTTACGACGCAAGTGCCGCATGCGGCGGGAATTGCGCTGGCCGCCAAGATGAAGAAACAGGACATCGTGACGTATGTGTCCTTCGGCGAAGGCTCCAGCAATCAGGGGGATTTCCATGAGGGCTGCAACTTCGCGGGCGTACATAAATTACCTGTCATTTTCGTTTGTGAGAACAATCAATACGCCATTTCCGTTCCGCTGCACAAGCAGGTTGCCGGCAAAATTTCGGACCGCGCATTGGGCTACGGCTTCCCAGGCATTCAAGTCGACGGCAGCGATGCGCTTGAGATGTACCGGGTGACGAAGGAAGCCAGAGACAGAGCACTTCGCGGCGAGGGGCCGACGCTGATCGAGATGATGTCCTATCGTCTCATGCCGCACTCCACTTCCGATGACGACATGCTGTACCGGACGCGCGAGGAAGTGGAA
This sequence comes from Paenibacillus sp. MAHUQ-63, assembly GCF_028765165.1. Taxonomy (GTDB): domain Bacteria; phylum Bacillota; class Bacilli; order Paenibacillales; family NBRC-103111; genus Paenibacillus_E. Next base: position 593,169 of record NZ_JARADB010000002.1, read on the forward strand.
GAGAACCGTCAGAAGGACGGTATTGTGAAGTTCAAAGAATATTTGATGGAATGCGGCTTGTGGAGCGAGGAGCAGGACGCTCAACTGCTGGATGAACTGAAGCAAGAGATTAATGAAGCTACCAAATATGCGGATGCGGCGCCATATCCGAAGCCGGAAGATACGCTTCGTCACGTATACGCAGAAGGAGTTGACCAATAATTATGGCAGTCATTACTTATTTGGAAGCCATCCGCTCTGCGATGCAGGAAGAAATGCAAGGCGATGACAACGTCTTCGTCCTCGGCGAGGATGTCGGCAAAGGTGGCGTCTTGAACACCACCAAGGGCCTCCGCGATCTCTTCGGAGAGGATCGCGTATTGGATACGCCGCTCGCGGAGTCCGCGATTGTCGGCGTCGCGATCGGCGCGGCGATGTACGGCATGAAGCCGGTCGCCGAAATTCAGTTCGCCGATTTCATCTTCCCGGCAACGAACCAAATCTTAAGCGAAGCGGCCAAGATCCGCTATCGTTCCAATAACGACTGGAGCTGCCCGATCGTCATCCGCGCACCTTATGGGGCGACCGGCGCAGGCGCCTTGTACCATTCCCAGTGTCCGGAATCGGTGTTCTTCGGCACGCCGGGTCTCAAAATCGTGGCGCCTTCCAATCCTTACGATGCGAAGGGGCTGCTCAAAGCGGCCATCCGCGATGCGGATCCCGTGCTGTTCTTCGAGCACAAGAAGGCTTATCTTGCGCTGTCCGCGGATGTCCCGGAAGAGGATTACATCGTGCCGATCGGCAAAGCCGATGTGAAGCGTCAAGGCACGGACATTACGGTCATCGCCTACGGCATGGTCGTCAACTTCGCGCTGCAAGCCGCTGAAGAGCTAGCGAAGGAAGGCATTTCGGCTCACGTGCTCGATCTGCGTTCCCTGCAGCCGCTGGACAAAGAAGCGATTCTCGAAGCGGCGAAGAAAACGGGCAAAGTGCTTATCGCCCATGAAGATAACAAAACGGGCGGCGTCGGCGCTGAAGTGTCCGCCATCATCGCGGAAGAACTGCTGTTCGAACTGGATGCGCCAATCGCCCGATTATGCGGACCGGACGCACCGGCCGTGGGCAGTAACCCTCCGATGGAGAAGTTCTTCCTGCTCAATAGCGACAAGCTGAAGGAAGCTATGCGCCAGCTTGCTATGTTTTAACAGTCCATCATTCCTTTGGTCTAATTTCATGCCATTGATCATTTCCTGAACTTAGGAGGTATACTACCCATGAATCAAGCGAACGGTCGGTTAACCGAAGTGACAGTTCCGCATTTGGCGGAGAGTCTCGTCTCGGCTACAGTCGGCAAATGGCTTAAGAAGCCGGGCGATTATATTGAACAATACGATGTGTTGTGTGAACTCTTCACAGAGAAAGTAAATACGGAGATGCCTTCCCCCATTGAAGGCAGATTGGTGAAAATCATTGTCGGCGACGGGGAAACGGCAGCTGTCGGTGAAGCGATTTGCTTGATCGAGGAGTCGGCGGGCAGCGCCGGCGCTTCCACGCATCAAGCGGTTGAAGCCGAGAGCTATGCGGAAGGTGCTGCGGCGGAGAGCGTGGATCAGAGCATGCGCGGACGCTATTCGCCTGCCGTCCAACGGCTTGCCCAGGAGAATCAGGTCGACTTGACGCGCGTCGCCGGCACCGGACTTGGCGGAAGAATTACGCGCAAGGACGTTGAGCAGTACATCGCGGGCGGCGGCAGAACGTCTGCGCCGACGCAAGCTGCTCCGGCTCCGGCAGCACCAGCTGTACCGGCAGCTGAACAAAGGCAGCCGGCTGCTATGCAAGCCGGGTCCGCTCCCATCGCTGACGTTCAGCCGGCTAATCTGCCGGTTCGCAGCTCCGGCATTCATCTGTCGGCCAACCCGCAGACACCGCTGATCGAAGCGGAGGGTTACTCGATGGATGCACGCAACGAGCATTTCATTGACGTGACGCCAATCCGTAACGCCATTGCGTCGAAAATGCGCCAAAGCGTGACGGAAATTCCGCACGCTTGGACAATGATTGAAGTCGACGTCACGAATCTCGTCGTGCTGCGGAATAAAGTGAAAGACGAGTTCATGCGCCGCGAAGGCATTAACTTGACGTACTTGGCGTTCATGCTGAAAGCTGTCGTCAACGCGATCAAGGATTACCCGATCATCAACTCCGTCTGGGCTGTCGACAAAATTATCGTGAAGCGCGATATCAACATTTCGTTGTCCGTAGGTACGGAAGATTCGGTGCTGACACCGGTTATCAAGAAAGCGGATCAGAAAAATATCGCCGGCCTGGCAAGAGAAATCGACGAACTGACGAAGAAGACGCGCGCCGGGAAACTATCTTTGAACGATATGGTCGGCGGCACCTTCACGGTAAATAATACAGGCTCCTTCGGTTCGATTCTGTCTTATCCGATCATTAACTACCCGCAAGCAGCCATTGTGACCTTCGAATCGATTGTGAAGAAGCCTGTCGTTATTCAAGATATGATTGCTGTACGTTCCATGGTGAACCTGTGCCTGTCGCTTGATCACCGGATTCTCGACGGCGTCATCTGCGGCAGATTCCTGCAGAGGGTCAAAGAAAACTTGGAAAGCTACAACGCGGATACAAAAATTTATTAATTTACGAATCAAAAAATAACCCGGCTGTAAACAATACGCTTGAAAGCAGCATGGTGATCAGCATAACGTAAATGACGACTTTGAACCAACGTCTATTTTGCAGCATGTGAAGTCACTCCTTATCGTGAAAGCTTGTACTGTTTTATTGTAACCCATAGTGAGCATCGGAGGAAAGTACATGATTCAGCAGAACCGTTTAGTGGAAGAATTCATCTCGCTTGTGAAGGTAGATAGCGAAACTCGCAATGAGCAGCAAATTTGCGCCGTCTTGAAGGACAAATTCGGCTCCTTGGGCTTATCGGTTTTCGAGGATGATTCGAAGGAAAGAAGCGGCCACGGAGCGGGCAATTTGATCTGCACGCTGGAAGCGACGGACAGCAATGCCGCGATTCCGACGATTTTTTTTACATCCCACATGGATACGGTAGCACCGGGCCAAGGCATTAAGCCGCAAATCGGCGAAGACGGTTATATCCGCAGTGACGGCACGACGATTCTAGGCAGCGACGACAAAGCGGGGATTGCCGCGATGCTCGAAGGCATTCGCGTGCTGAAGGAGCAACATATTCCGCACGGCCGCATTCAGTTCGTGATCACGGCAGGCGAAGAGAACGGTTTGAAGGGTGCGCGTGCGATGAATCGCGAGCTGATGGAAGCGAAGTTCGGCTTCGCCCTTGATTCCAACGGTGCCATCGGCGACATTGCTGTGGCTGCACCGGGCCGCGCGGAAATTGAAATCATTTTCGTCGGGAAATCGGCGCATGCCGGCGTCAACCCGGAAGATGGCATCTCTGCCATCCAGGTCGCTTCCAAAGCCGTTGCGCGCATGTCGCTCGGCCGCATTGACAGCGAAACGACTGCGAACATCGGCAGCTTCGCCGGTACGGGCCCGCTGAACGTCGTATGCGATCGCGTCGTCATGAATGCGGAAGCCCGCAGCATCGTACAGCATAAGCTGGAAGCGCAAATTGCCGCGATGAAAGAGGCTTGTGAAGCGGCGGCGGCGGAAGCCGGCACAACGTGCGAATTTAAAGCCGAGATCGCTTACGCGTCCTTCATGCACGACGATTCCGCACCGATCGTCCAGTTGACGGCCCGCGCGATGTCAACGCTCGGTTTGACGGCACGGACGTTCCATTCCGGCGGCGGCAGCGATGCGAACATTTTTAACGGCATGGGCATTCCGACGGTGAATTTGGCTGTCGGCTACCATGAGATTCACACGACCAAAGAGCATATCGCCATCAGTGATATGGTCAAAACGGCGGAGCTGGTCGTAGCGCTTGTGAAGGAATCTGCAAAGGTATAACGAGATGAACCGATTGGTCTATGCTGCGCACTGCAGCGGACTGGTCGGTTTTTTTGCATGTAATGCGGCCGCTTGTCATAGGCTTCGTATGAGATTGCAATTAACGGGGGATACAGACCATGCTCATGCGGGAGAAGGGAATCGTTACGGACATTGTAACGGAGAGAGAGGGACTGCAGATCGTAAGTGTCCTCATGCAGCGCAGCGGCGTGGAGCAGCAGGCGGTTCATTATACGGAAGGTTCACCTTTGCTGCGTGTCGGTGACACGGTCGAGTTAAATGTGACGGCCGAGGAGCTGGGTTTAGGTTCGGGGGGCTATCATCTCGTGATGTCGGTCATGAATAACGCGGAACAGCTGCCTGCGGATAGCGCGTTGCCTGCTCGCGGACATATCGTGAAACTCAAATACACCCCGTTCCAGCGGAGTGTGCTCGCTGTCGAAGAGGCGTGCAGCCCGTATCATGCGATTTTTCAAAAAGAGGTGAGCCTGGAGAGCATGCCCGTCCTGCTGGGGGAACTGCACAGCATGCTGCCTGTGGCGATGTGCTGGCTGCGGTACCGCGAGCGGCAGGACAATCGCCAAGCGGCGCGTACGGCTTATGTGATGACGGACGGAGGCGCACTGCCTCTGGCTTGGAGCACACATGTGGCGCTGCTGGAACGTATGGGCTGGCTGGCGAGCACGATTACATACGGCCAAGCGTACGGGGGAAAACTGGAAGCGGTTAACAAATTCAGTGCCTTAATTAGCGCGAAACACGTCGTCCATGCCGATCTCGCGCTCGTCACGATGGGTCCCGGCATCGTCGGTACAGGGACGCGCTACGGTTATTCCGGAATCGAAATCGGGGAACTCGTGAATGCCGTGCATGCGCTCGGGGGAATTCCGATTGTTATTCCGCGTCTTTCCTTTGCCGACCGGCGTTCCCGTCATGTCGGACTCTCGCACCATACGCTGACTGCGCTGCAGCTCGCCGCTGCTTGTCCTGCCGCAGTGCCTCTGCCGCTGCTAGAAGGGGAGCAGGCTGACGTGATCGGCCGGCAAGCGCAACAACTGGAGCGTCATCTCGTCAAGATGATGCCTGCGGCTGCAGGCTCGGAGATAGCCGGTGCATTGAGCGATTATCCCCAGCCCATCACCTCGATGGGAAGGGGATTATTTGAGGACCCGGCGTATTTCCAAGGGATTTGCGCGGCTGTTGATTATGCGCTCCGGCTGCATAGTCCATCAGGGTAGTGGTGTGTCCGCCCTGCTGCAGCATGAGCTGAAGCTGGCGTTTGATTTCCCAAGCCTTGCCTACAAGGCGGATTTGTCGTTCGGTGACATAGCTTTTCATCGTCTCATTCCTCTTTCCCAATCAAAATTTGATATAATGATCGATATGCGAAAGTAGGACAAGTTATTCCCCATTTTGAAAGGATGAAAACACGCGTATGACAGCATATAAAAAATTTGAAGAAATCACGATTGAAACTCAACCCATCTTCAAGGGACGAATCATCTCCCTGCAAGTGGACACGGTCAAACTGCCGAATGGCGAAACGGCTACAAGAGAAATCGTCAAGCATCCGGGGGCGGTAGCCGTTATTCCGCTGCTGGGGGATACGATGATCGTCGTGGAACAATACCGCAAGCCGCTCGAGAAGAGCCAGGTCGAAATTCCTGCCGGCAAGCTGGATGCAGGCGAGGAGCCGCTGAAGGCGGCCCTCCGCGAGCTGGAGGAGGAGACCGGCTACCGGACGGACAATATCAAGCTGGTCAGCTCGTTCTATACGTCTCCCGGTTTTGCCGATGAAATCATTCATATGTATATCGCCGAGGATTTGGTGAAAGGCAGCGCGAATCCCGATGAAGATGAGTTCCTGGAATGCGAAGCGATTACGCTGGAGCAAGCTCAGCAGTATATAAGAGACGGGCGCATCAGCGACGCCAAGACGATCATGGCCGTATACGCGTGGCAGTTGTACCGGTTAACGGGGCAAATCTAATGAATGCTTATTATGTAGATCTGCATATTCATATCGGGCGTACCGACAAGGGGAAGGCTGTGAAAATTTCCGCAGCCAATAATTTGACGTTTTTCAATATTGCCCATGAAGCGGCTGTCCGCAAAGGAATGGAGATCATCGGCATTATCGACTGCCAGTCTCCTGCGGTGCAGGACGATATTAAGACGTATCTTGACAGCGGGGAGATGACGGAGCAGGAAGGCGGCGGGATCCGCTACCGGGATACGACGATAATGCTGGGGAGCGAAATCGAGGTGCGGGATCCGGGCATGGGGGCGGCGCATTTGCTCGCATACCTGCCTGATCTCACTACGATGCAGGACTTTACACAGTGGATGAAGCGGCATATGAAAAATGTGGAGCTAAGCTCACAGCGCATTTACGTGCCTGCGCGGGTGCTTCAGGAGGAGGTGCTCGGCAGAGGCGGGATTCTCATTCCGGCGCATATCTTTACACCTCACAAGAGCGTTTATGGCAGCGCCACGACCCGGATGGAACATTTGCTCGATCTGCAAGGCGTCGCTGCCGTAGAGCTGGGCTTGAGCTCGGATTCCGAGATGGCGGGATGCATTTCGGAGCTTGATCCTTTCACATTCGTCACGAACTCCGACGCCCACTCATTGGGCAAGATAGGACGCGAATACAATAAAATGCTGCTCGAGGCCCCTACTTACGAGGAGCTTGTCAAGGCGCTCTTGCGTCAGGAAGGCCGGGGGGTCGCTGCGAACTACGGATTGAATCCCCGTCTCGGCAAGTATCACCGCACGTATTGCTCCCTCTGTGAAGCCGTGCTGGACGAGCAGAACGGCACCGTAGAGCGCTGCGGAGATTGCGGCAGCAACAAAATCGTCAGAGGCGTGATGGACCGGATTCTGTCATTGGCCGACCGGGAAGAGCCGTATTTGCCGCCTTACCGGCCGCCTTACCATTTTCAAGTGCCCATGGAATTCATTCCGGGTCTTGGCCCCAAGAAGCTCAATCAGCTGCTGCAGCGGTTCGGGACGGAGATGGATGTGCTGCACCGCGCGACGCTGGAGGAGCTGGAGCAAGTCGTCGGTGAAGAGATAGCAGGCTATCTTACCCAGGCGCGAGAAGGCACGCTATCGCTGGAAGTTGGAGGCGGCGGCAAATACGGCAAAGTGAAAAATCGTTCATAGATTCCTATTTTCGCTCATAAGCTTATCTTTGTAGAGGTTGTACACAGGAAGGAGCTGCGAGAGTGAATAGGAACCAGTCGATGAAACAATATATGAAGGACAATTTGCCGCTATTTATATTCGTCTCCGTGCTTTTCATCATTGGCGTTGTGTTCGGCGCCGTGATGGTGAACGCTCTTTCTTTGGAACAAAAGCAAGAAATGACGCGACACTTGGGCAGCTTCTTTCAAGAGATCAACGATGGTGCGGAGTTTGACAGCAGACAATCGTTCGTTCAATCCTTCGGCATGCATATGAAGTGGATTCTGCTTATCTGGCTGTTCGGACTGTCGGTCATCGGTCTGCCGCTCATTCTCGTGCTCGATTTCCTGAAAGGTGTGCTGATCGGCTTCACGGTCGGTTATCTGGTCGGCCAAATGTCCTGGAAAGGGATGCTGTTCGCGCTCGTTTCCGTCGCTCCGCAAAATTTGATCGTCATTCCGGCCATTCTGTTCTGCTCGGTGGCAGCGATGTCGTTCTCCATCTATATGATCAAGAATCGCTTCATGAGCCGTAACGGCAATATGTACCAACCCTTCATGCGGTACACGTCGCTCACGCTGTTAATGGGCATGCTGATGCTCGGAGCCGCGCTGTGGGAGGGTTATATGTCCCAACTGATGATGAAATGGGTCACGCCGATGCTGGCTCCGCTCTATGGTTGAGTTGTATAGCAGGTTTTCTGTTTGACTTTGTCCGCAAGCTCCCCCTATAATGAAAAGAGTGGCTAAAATTGGGCTTGGATGCCCACCTTTCTGAGGGGGAGGCATATGGAAGCAAGGATTGAGAAAATTAAGCAGCAGCTGCAATCCCAAGGGTACAAGCTTACCCCCCAACGGGAAGCGACTGTGCGTGTACTTTTAGAAAATGAACAAGATCATCTTAGCGCCGAGGATGTCTTCATGCTCGTCAAAGATAAAGCTCCGGAGATCGGTCTGGCAACCGTGTACCGTACCTTAGAGCTGCTCAGCGAGCTGCATGTCCTGGAGAAAATGAATTTTGGCGACGGGGTCGCGCGTTACGATTTGCGGGACGACAGCACGCGTCATCATCATCACCATTTAATTTGTGTCCAGTGCGGGACTGTGGACGAAATTATGGAAGATTGGCTCGGTCCTTTGGAAGAAAGACTGGACAAAGATTTTCATTTCCAAGTGCTGGATCATCGGCTTGATTTTCAAGGTATTTGCTATCGCTGCAACGAGCGGGGAAAACCGGACTCATTGGACAAATCCAAAATAACAGCATCGGAATAGATACTGTTCATACACAGAAAATGCCTGTATGCACCTCGCGTGCGTACAGGCATTTTGTTGTTGCTGACATATACTGGTATCAGAATTGATCATGTGTTTTTTCACATATTCGGACTGGAAGCTTGGGAACATTATGATTAATGCTGATTAGAAAGAGGGTTGACGCGAATGACTGCTAAAGTTGTAATCGGCGTCCCGAAGGAAATCAAAAATAATGAAAACCGCGTCGCTCTAACGCCGGGCGGAGCGAGCATGCTTCTGCTTGCCGGGCATCAGGTGCTGGTTGAAGCGGGTGCCGGCGCCGGAAGCGGCTTCGGCGATGACGATTACGCGCGTGAGGGCGCGCTTATCGTCCCTGATGCAGCTGAGGTGTGGGCACGCAGCGATATGATTATGAAGGTGAAGGAGCCGCTTCCCGCCGAGTACGGATATTTCCGCGAAGATCAGCTGCTCTTCACGTATTTGCATTTGGCGGCTGCTGGGGATTTGGCTGACCATCTGCTCAGCAAGAAGGTGACGGCAGTCGCCTATGAAACGATCCAGCTCCCTAACGGGTCGCTGCCGCTTTTGACGCCGATGAGCGAGGTGGCCGGCCGCATGTCGGTTCAGATCGGCGCCCATTTCTTGGAGAAATTCTACGGCGGGCGCGGTATCCTGCTGGGCGGCGTACCGGGCGTACCGCCGGCGAACGTGGTCATTCTAGGCGGAGGCATCGTCGGCACGAACGCGGCGAAGATGGCGCTCGGCCTTGGCGCGAGCGTCGTCATTATCGAGCGGAGCGCGGACCGGATGCGGGCTTTGGACGATATATTCGGAGGCCGGCTGAATACGTTGATGTCGAATCCCTTCAACATCGCCAGTGCCGTGCAGAAGGCGGATCTCCTCATTGGCGCCGTTCTCATTCCTGGGGCGAGAGCTCCGCGGCTGGTGACGGAAGCGATGGTCCAAGCGATGAAGCCCGGCGCCGTCATCGTCGATGTCGCTGTGGATCAAGGGGGCTCGATCGAAACGATCGACCGCGTGACGACACACAGCGACCCGACGTATGAGAAGCATGGCGTCGTGCACTATGCAGTCGCCAACATGCCTGGCGCCGTTCCGCGAACGTCCACGCTGGCGCTGACCAATGTTACGCTCCCGTATGCCTTGGAGCTGGCGAACAAAGGATTGATCGAGGCCGTAACGGCCAATTATGCGCTGCAGCTCGGCGTCAATACGTACAAAGGCAGCGTGACGCATCCGGCCGTCGCCGAAGCGCTGGGACTGCCGTATGTGAAGTTGTCCGAATTGTCATAATCGGGGCCTGTTCCTCATATCCTGTCCTAAACAATGGATAGAAATGGGGGATGGCCTATAATCTTTTCGTACCGTAAGCTGCTTGTGAGACTGCGCTTTATCCTGATGTTCATGGCGCTGACCGTCGTCATTTATCAAGTCATGCTCGTGCTTTCCAGCTGGATCGAACCTGTGAACCGGTACCGCACGCCGACGGGAAATTCCGTCAAGGTTTTCGGCCAGCATGAGCATGCTACGGCTCCGGAATCCGGTCCAATGAGCGACAGGCTGCGATTATTTTATTGGTATGGCGAATAATAGAGGAGATTGTCAGCCTACCGTTGAATGCTATCCATATCAAGATATGGCATGATAACGAAGGAGTTTACTAGGCATGATGATGGTTGACCTGCAATCCTTCATTCGATTTCTATCCGCCCATCGGGGACTTTCTAAGAATACGCTGGAATCTTATGAAAGGGATCTGCAGCAGTTTATGGAGTATTTGGGACAGCATGGTATTATGGCCTGGAGAGAAGCCGGCAAGACGCATATCGCCGGCTTCATGGCCCAGCTCAAGGGGCTTGGCCGTGCATCGGCAACCATTTCGCGTCATTTAGTTTCCATTCGCGCCTTTTTTCAGTATATGGTCAAAGAACGGCTGCTGGACACAGACCCTTCCGTCTATGTGGAGGCTCCCAAATTGGAGAAGAAGCTGCCGAAGGTGCTTTCCGTGGAAGAGGTGGGGAAGCTGCTGGATGCCCCCCAGCCGGAGCAAGTCAGCGGCGTTCGCGACAAAGCGATGCTGGAGCTGCTCTATGCTACCGGCATTCGCGTGTCCGAGCTGATATCGCTGAATGTGAGCGACGTTCATTTGCAGCTCGGCTTTATTCGTTGCATTGGCAAAGGGGATAAAGAACGCAACATTCCGCTGAGTTCCATCGCGATCCGCTGCCTGACGGCTTATATTCAGAAGGACCGCAAGAAGCTGTTGAAGAAAACGGCGGACGAAGAAGCTTTGTTTATCGGACATCTCGGCACACGGATGACGCGGCAAGGCTTTTGGAAAATTTTGAAGCGGTACGCCAGCGAGCTGAACATTGCCGGAGACATCACGCCGCATGCGCTGAGGCATTCATTCGCGGCTCATTTGATTGAGAATGGTGCGGATTTGCGGTCCGTTCAGGAAATGCTGGGGCATGCCGATATTTCGTCCACTCAATTATACGTGCAGGTCACGAAGCTCAAAATGAAGGAAGTTTACAATCGCGCTCATCCCAGAGCGAATATGTAAGTCGAAACAGCGGCATTCTCCGTAAAGAGAGGCTGCTGTTTTGCATTCATACAATGGAAATGCGATAATGAAGGGTGGAACAAATTGTGTATACATTTGGAGGGACAAGCGTGCGATTTGAACGAATTGGTTTAATCGTTTTGGATAGCGTCGGCATCGGCGAGTTACCGGATGCCAATCAATTTGGCGATACAGGCAGCCATACGCTTGGCCATATCGCAGAGCGGGTCAGCGGATTCTCGCTGCCGAACTTGCAGCGTATGGGCTTGGGCAGCATTGCAGAGATCAAGGGCATCCCGGCTGCGGATGCGCCGGAAGCATACTACGGCAAGATGGCCGAAGTGTCGGTCGGCAAAGATACGATGACCGGGCATTGGGAGTTAATGGGACTTCGGATATCCACACCGTTTAACGTATTCCCGGAAGGATTTCCGGCCGAGCTTATCACGCAATTCGAACAGGAAACAGGCCGCAAGGTCATCGGCAACAAGCCCGCTTCAGGTACGGAGATTCTGGACGAGCTTGGCGAAGAACAGATGAAGACGGGCGCATGGATCGTCTATACGTCCGCGGACAGTGTATTCCAGCTCGCCGCGCACGAGGATGTCATTCCGCTGGAGGAGCTGTACCGGGCGTGTGAGATTGCCAGACGGTTGACGCAAGGACCGTATGCCGTCGGCCGGGTTATTGCAAGACCGTATGTCGGCGAGCCGGGCGCTTTCAAGCGGACGCCGAATCGCCACGATTATGCGGTGAAGCCGCCTGAGCCGACGGTGATGAATCATCTGCAGGAGGCCGGCTACGATGTGATCGCGATCGGGAAGATCAACGATATCTTCGACGGGGAAGGCGTGACGAAGACGACATCCACCAAGAGCAACCTCGACGGCATCTTGAAGACGATTGAGACGCTGGGTACGCCGTTCAAAGGGCTGGCGTTCACGAATCTGGTGGATTTCGACTCCTTGTACGGACACCGCAGGGATCCGGAAGGCTATGGCCGTGCGCTGCAGGAGTTCGACAGCTATGTGCCGCAGCTTAAGGAGAAGCTGGGACCGAACGATCTGTTGATCCTGACGGCGGATCACGGCAACGATCCGATTCATCCGGGCACGGACCATACACGCGAGTATGTGCCGATTCTGCTGTACAGCCCGAGCTTCACTGCACCGGTTTCGCTGGGCATCCGCAGCACGTTCGCCGATCTTGGCGCAACCATTGCCGAGAATTTCGGCGTGAAGCAGACGGGACAGGGCGAGAGCTTTCTGCATCTTCTAAAATAATGCTTGGGAGGAATACACCTATGTCAGAAGCGTCCATCATTCAAAAGATTCAAGAGGCAGCTGATTTTATTGCCAAAGAAACGAACATTCAACCTCAAATCGGACTCATACTGGGTTCGGGTCTCGGAGTGCTCGCCGATCTCATTGAGCAGCCGATCGTCGTAGATTATTCGCGCATTCCCCATTTCCCGGTATCAACCGTGGAAGGTCACGCGGGGGAGCTCGTCGTAGGTACGATACAAGGCAAGCAAGTGCTGGTCATGAAAGGCCGGTTCCACGCTTACGAAGGATACGGGGCTGAGACGGTTTCCTTTCCTGTGCGCGTCATGAAGCAGTTAGGCGTAGAAACGCTGATCGTCACGAATGCGGCGGGCGGCATTAACGAGAACTATCAAGTCGGCGATCTGATGGTGATCAGCGATCACTTGAATCTGACGTACCGCAATCCGCTGATCGGACCGAACGATTCGGCGCTGGGCGTACGCTTCCCGGATATGTCGGAAGCTTACAGCAAGCGGCTGCGCAAATTGGCGCACGAGGTTGCGGCTTCCCAGGATTTCAAACTGCAAGAAGGCGTCTATGTCGGTCTGCTGGGGCCCAATTACGAAACGCCGGCTGAAATTCGTATGTTCCGTACTCTCGGCGGCGATGCGGTCGGTATGTCCACAGTGCCTGAAGTTATCGTTGCCCGTCACGCCGGGATTGAAGTGTTAGGTTTCTCCTGCATCTCCAATATGGCGTCCGGGATTCTGGATCAGCCGCTGTCCCATGCGGAAGTGATGGAGACGACGGAGAAAGTGAAGCCGAAATTCCTGAAGCTGGTGCTCGGCATTATCGCGGCTATTTAATATAGAAGAGGAGATCAACATGGAATTGACTTACATACAGAAAATTAATGAGGCGGCTGCCTTCATCAAGTCCCGGTTAGGAAGCGCTGCGCCGGTGATCGGCCTCGTTCTGGGCTCCGGCCTTGGCGATATGGCGAATCAGGTGGAGAACCCGGTTGCGATCGATTACAGCGAGGTGCCGCATTTCCCGATTTCTACGGTGGAAGGGCACGAAGGCCGCTTCGTGGCAGGTACGCTCGAAGGCAAGCAAGTGATCGTGATGCAGGGACGTTTCCACTATTATGAAGGCTACGATATGAAAAAGGTTGTATTCCCCGTTTATGTCATGAAGGCTATCGGCGTGCAAACGGTCGTGATGACGAACGCGGCGGGCGGTATGAACCGCAGCTTCCAAGCTGGCGATCTCATGGTCATCAGCGATCATCTGAATATGACCGGCGACAACCCGCTGATCGGTCCGAACCACAGCGAGCTGGGCGTTCGGTTCCCGGATATGTCTGAGGCGTATAACCGTGAATACCGTGCGCTGGCGCATAAGCTGGCCGAATCCGTCAAAGGCGAAGACGGTGTGGCGCTGAAGCTGCAAGAGGGCGTTTATGCCGGCATTACAGGTCCGACGTACTGCACGCCTGCCGAGCTGACGATGCTTGCCCGTGTCGGCGGAGATGCCATCGGCATGTCCACCGTAGGCGAAGTGATCGCCGCGCGCCACGCCGGACTGAAAGTGCTCGGTATTTCCTGTATTACCGATATGGCGATCGGCGAAGAGCTGGAGCCGCTCACACATGAGCAGGTGGTTGCCGTGGCGAACCGGACGAAGCCGAAATTTATCGCGCTGGTCAAAGCATTCGTACGTGAAGTTCAGTTGGGGTAATGGAGTCCCGGTTTTAATTGAAATTTAATGTAAAACGGGATTCTTTAGACCTATTCATCAATGCGAAGTCATGCTAGAATATAGTTAATAAGAACTATATTCGAAGGTATCCAATCGTGAGATACCTCTTCTGGGGTGTGATCGAGCATGTCAGTCCAACAATTAATGGTCGCTAACTGTCCGCGCTGCGGTAAAGTGTTTCAGAAAAATTTGCGAAATCAATGCTCGGACTGCAGCCGCAGCGTAGACGGACTGCTGCAGAGCTGTCATGATTACTTGCACAGAAATCATCGTTCCACGAATGCAGAGTTAATGGCCGCCACAGGCGTAAGCCGCGAGATGATGCTGGCGTGGATGAAAGAGGGCAAGCTGCTCCTTTCGGATTATCCGAATTTGAATTATCCCTGCGCCTCCTGTTCGAAATCAATCCGGCAGGGGAAGCTGTGTGCAGACTGTGCCTACCGGATCACCCGCGACATCAAAGAGCTGCAAGCCAAAGACCAGGCGCTCCAGCCGTTGCGGAGAGACAAACCGGGAATATCCGCCGGAGGTTTTCAAATTCGGGAACGATTGAGCGGTGTGTAATTTACGCCGGAGTGGGCAATAGTAAGACTAATATCCTCCGTTAAGGGGGATGTTTTTACGAAGGCTCATTCACAATTCCGACACAAAATATTCAAAGATTTGCCACTAAACATGTATGGGATTGTCTCGAGATGTTAGGTAGAATAGATGAAGTGAACACAATATGAGGGGGATATGCATGCAAAAGTGGATTTTCTTTGTGTTATTTATACTTGCGGGCGCATTGGGGCTGGGAGTCCTCTTTCAAGATATCTCTGAACGCCAAGAGGCCAAAGCAGCAGAAGCAGCCGGAAGCAAGATGCAACAGCTTAAAATCGTCGCTTCCAACTGGCAATTCGACGCAGCCGATTACACGATCAAAAGCGGTCAAGCTACGAAAGTTTCCTTGTCTTTAAAAGAGGGCGTTCACGCGATTGAAATCAAAGGATTGGATATCAAGCTGGACAAAGAAAACCCGTCCAAAGAAATTACTTTCGACAAACCGGGAACTTATGAGATTGATTGCATCCTTCCTTGCGGTGAAGGCCACGCCAAAATGAAATCAAAATTGGTTATTCAATAACAAGAAAAAGTGAAGAATAGTTCGAAGGGGGCTCAGGCAGCTCCCTTTTTTCGATTTCTATAAACATGAAAACGCTTAGGAGGAATCAGAGATGAGAATGGTCGACTTAATACATAAGAAGCGTTCTGGCGAAGTGTTGAGTGAGCAAGAGATTATCTACATCGTGAACGGCTATACAAAAGGGGATATCCCGGATTATCAAATGTCGGCTCTGCTCATGGCCATCTACTTCAACGGCATGACGAGCGGGGAAATCTCGGCGCTGACGATGGCGATGGCCGAATCCGGGGAAATGATCGATTTATCCGGAATTGCCGGGATTAAGGTGGATAAGCACTCGACAGGGGGAGTCGGTGATAAGATCAGCCTGATCGTGGGACCGATTGTCGCCTCGCTCGGTGTGCCGGTGGCCAAAATGTCAGGCAGAGGGCTGGGCCACACCGGCGGGACGGTAGATAAGCTGGAGTCGATTCCGGGTTTCCGGATCGAGCTGTCTAAGGAAGATTTCATCGCGGCGGTGAATACGAACAAAATCGCGATCGTCGGCCAGAGCGGCAATTTGGCCCCTGCCGACAAGAAAATGTACGCGCTGCGGGACGTTACAGCGACCGTCGACTCGATCCCGCTGATCGCCAGCTCGATCATGAGCAAGAAGATTGCTTCCGGGGCCGATGCGATCGTGCTGGATGTGAAGATCGGCTCGGGCGCTTTCATGAAAACCGTGGAGGATGCCAGGGTGCTGGCCCGTACGATGGTGGATATTGGGCTCAAGCTGAACCGCCATACGATCGCGATGATTACGGATATGGAGCAGCCGCTCGGCCGCGAGATCGGCAATGCCAACGAAATCCGCGAATCGATCGAGGTGCTGCGCGGCACCGGCGACAAGGAGCTTACGGAGGTGGCGGTCTCCGTTGCCGCTTATATGGCGCTGCTTGGCAAAGTGTTCGGGAGTTTCGAAGAAGCGCAGGAAGCCGTGCGGGATATTGTGCGGAACGGGAAAGCGCTGGATACGTTCAAGCGATTCGTCGCAAGCCAAGGGGGCGATCCGAACGTCGTGGACCGTCCGGAGCTGCTGCCGACAGCGGGGTATCATGTTGAGGTGACGGCAGAGCGCGAAGGCTATGTCAACCGGATTGATGCCGAACAGATCGGCATCGCCGCCATGCTGCTGGGCGCCGGGCGGGCGAAGAAAGAGGATCCGATCGATTATGGGGTAGGTCTAACGCTGAACAAGAAGATCGGGGACGCGGTGAAGGCCGGAGAATCCATCTGCACCGTTCACGCGAACCGGCAGGATGTGGCGGAAGTGATCGCGATGATCCGCGGCGCTTACGGCATTGAAGACGGTCAGCCGGCACCGGTTAAATTGATCTATGATGTGATTGTATAGCTTGTGAGCGTAAGGTCTGAGGAGTTTCTCCTCAGACCTTTATTGTTTAGGTTTGGGGCGGAGCTTACCCTTTATTTATGTTCAGCGTGTGGTGACGTGTGGTGACGTGGGGCAGTGTGCGATGACGTGCGGAAATACAGTGCGCTAAATTACCGAAAACAGCACTTTTGGCGGGTGAAGGGGAAATACGATGCGCTATTCTCACCGAAATTGGCCTATATCGAGACTAATGCTCGAAATAGCGGCTTGTATTTCCGCATGGTAAGAAAAAAGCCCCATTTTGATCAAAATAACGTATCGTATTTCCGCACAGTGGCTGCAAGAGCAGGCTGCAATCCAGCTGCCTATGACATCGACCGCATCTCATTCCGCACAGTGGCTGCAAGAGCAGGCTACAATCCAGCTGCCTATGACATCGACCGCATCTCATTCCGCTCAGTGGCCGAGAGCAAGCTCCGATGTAGCTGCCTATGTCACCCAGCGAATCACATTTCCACTCCGTACCGGTGGATGGTGTGCATCGGGGCCACACAGGGCTCAATCTAGGGAAGAGACGGACGACGACGTAAGTCTTTTTTATCGTTCATACGTTATCTTCCTTCCTTTGGAATATTTTGAAGGGAATTCGTCAACACTGATTAGCAGTCATTAAGCTGCAAGAGTCTGTTTTCACTTCATATTTCACAGGAGGGGTTCAATGGCTATGCGAAACAAAGGGCTAATAAGTTTTATCTGTTTACAGTTATGTGTGATGCTAATCTTACCGGTAGCGATGGCGGAAGAGAAGACACAGGCGGTCGATTTGACGCCGAATGCGCAATCCGCCGTGCTGATGGATGCCGACACAGGAACGGTGATCGCGGAGAAGAACAAAGACACCAAGCTTCCACCGGCCAGTATTACGAAGATCATGACGATGCTGCTGATCATGGAAGCGATTGACAAAGGCAACATTAAAATGGATGAAAAAGTCCGTGTCAGCGAATATGCAGCTTCTATGGGCGGTTCGCAAATCTTCCTGGAGCCCGGCGAAGAAATGACGGTGCAAGAAATGCTGAAAGGCATCGCTATGGCTTCCGGCAACGATGCTTCGGTCGCAATGGCTGAGAAGATTGCAGGATCCGAGGAAAACTTCGTACAAATGATGAATGAACGCGCTCAGCAGTTAGGTATGAAGAATACGCACTTCTCCAATTGCAACGGACTGCCTGTGGCGAACCACTATACGACAGCTAACGATATCGCCGTGATGTCCAGAGAATTGCTGAAACATGAAGAAATCACGAAATTTACAGGCGCTTATCAAGATTATTTGCGCAAAGAAACACCGAACCCGTTCTGGTTGGTCAATACGAATAAGCTGGTGCGCTTCTACAGCGGTGCCGACGGCCTCAAAACCGGCTATACCAGCGAAGCGAAGTTCTGCCTATCCGCCACTGCAAAACGAGATAACCTGCGTGTTGTCGCGGTAGTGCTAGGGGAACCGAATACCAAGACGCGGAATGCGGAAGTAACGAAGCTCTTCGACTATGCGTTCGCACAATATACCAATTATCCGCTCTTCAAGTCAGGCGATAATCTGGGAAGCTTTACGGTGAACAAAGGGCAGATTTCGACAGTTCCGCTCGTCGCGAAACAAAACTACAGCATTTTAATGAAAAAAGGCGTAGCTACGGATACGATTCGACATGAGCTGCAGCTGAATGCGAATATTAAAGCGCCGGTTGCGATCGGACAGCCGATCGGCAAAATCGTGGTGTATAACGGCGATAATGTGCTTGCGGAGTACCCGATTGAGTCCCCGGTCGCTGTGGATAAAGCATCCTGGTGGAAGCTGTTCAAGCGGACAACCTCGCAGATGTTTACTACGGATTAATGGTGAGATTCCGCGAATAATCACACTTTTGTTCTAGTTTTAGCGGTTTTCTTCTAGTTTTGTCGGGTGGCAGGAGTTTCCAACCCAGTTGTAGAAACCTATTTCTATGACTGGGAAGGAGTGAACATGTTGAGCTTGCAAATTGAATTCGAGCAAAGCCGAAGAGCGTTGATTGTTAGATTGAAAGGCGAGTTGGATCACCACACCGCTGATGTTGTCAAGGCGAGGATGGAGGAAGCGATTGCCAAGGAGCAAACGCATCACCTGATCCTGAGTTTGAAGGATCTTTCATTCATGGACAGCTCGGGTTTAGGCGTCATTCTCGGTCGGTATAAGCAAATTACGAGTAAGGGCGGCAAAATGGTCGTATGCGACGTTTCGCCTGCGGTTTATCGCTTATTCGAGCTTTCGGGGATGTTCAAGATCGTATCGATTCAGGATAACGAACGTAATGCAATGTCCAGTCTGGAGGTTGCACTATGAGCGAGCATAACTTTATGACGCTGCAGTTCGCCAGTCGTTCGGAGAACGAGGCTTTTGCCCGTGTAGCGGTTGCCGCTTTCGTGTCGCAGCTCGATCCGACCCTCAATGAATTGACCGATATCAAGACGGTCGTTTCCGAAGCTGTAACGAATTCGATTATTCACGGTTATAACAATAAACCCGATGGTGTCATCACCATCACAACGCAAATTGACGATGATGTCGTTCGAATCACGATCGAGGACAAAGGCTCGGGTATCGAAGATTTGGAGCAGGCGAAACAGCCGCTTTACACCTCCAAGCCAGAGCTGGAACGCTCCGGAATGGGCTTTACGATTATGGAAAATTTCATGGACGAAGTGGAAGTTGTGACGGCCGTAGGAATCGGAACGAAAATAAACATGTTGAAGCGAATTGAATCTAAAAAAGCTTTATACAATTAGGGGTTTGATCTATGGATGTCGATCTGAAGCATGCTTCTCACAGTTATTTAGACGATTCGGAAGTCAAACGGCTCATCGCCCTCAGCCAATCCGGAGATGGACTCGCCAGAGAAACACTCGTCAGCTGCAATATCCGCTTGGTCTGGTCTGTGGTTCAACGTTTCTTGAACCGGGGATACGAAGCCGAAGATTTGTTCCAGATTGGATGCATCGGACTGCTGAAGTCCGTAGACAAATTCGATCTCTCTTATGATGTGAAGTTTTCCACCTATGCGGTGCCGATGATTATCGGTGAAATTCAGCGCTTCCTTCGGGATGATGGAACACTCAAAGTAAGCCGTTCTCTCAAAGAGTTAGCCAATAAGATTCGCAAGACGAAAGATGAGCTCTCCAAACGGCTTGGCCGGCTTCCAACGATTAAAGAGGTTGCGGAAGAGCTGATGATCACGGCGGAGGAAGTTGTTTTCGCGCAAGAAGCCAACAAACCGCTTTCATCGATTCATGAGACCGTGTTCGAGAACGACGGCGATCCGATCACCTTGATGGATCAAATCTCGGATGAAACCGGTGAGAAATGGTTTGAGAAGCTTGCTTTGAACGAAGCGATCGGCACGCTCTCCGAGCGGGAGCGGCTCATCGTCTACCTCCGCTATTTCAGGGATCAAACGCAGTCCGAGGTGGCCAGCCGATTGGGAATATCCCAGGTGCAGGTATCACGCTTGGAAAAGAAAATCTTGCAATCGATCAAAGATCAGATTGCCCAATGAAAACGGTAACCGCTCTCCTGTCGGAGGGCGGTTATTTTTTGTGGTAGTGCTATTTGAAAATGTTAGGTATAATAAGACTGCCAAAAACGGTGCGAATTTTTCTGAAAGAGGAAAATTCAAATGAATTTTTGCGGGAGCAAGAAGAGGAGAGTGTTTCACAGTTGTCCAGTAAATTGAAAGATGCATGGTTTTTTAACGTTCGCCGAGACGTGCTTTCGGGGATGACCGTAGCGCTTGCCTTAATTCCGGAAGCGATCGCTTTCTCGATCTTGGCCGGCGTAGATCCGATGGTCGGTTTATACGCGTCCTTCATTATCGCGCTGGTGATTTCTTTCACAGGCGGCCGCATGGGCATGATTTCAGCGGCAACGGGGGCCATGGCCTCATTGATGGGACCCTTGGTAGCGAAGTATGGTATCGAGTATTTGTTTGCAGCAAGCATATTGACGGGTATTATCCAATATCTCATGGGCGTGTTGAAATTCGGGAAATTCATTACATTTATTCCGCATTCCGTTGTCATCGGCTTTGTGAATGCTCTTGCGATTATCATTTTCATGGCTCAATTGCCCAACTTCGCAGGCGCGAATTGGCACATGTACGCCATGGTGGCAGGCACGCTGGCTATTATTTATGGGCTGCCCTATGTAACGAAAGCCGTACCTTCCGCCCTAGTGGCAATTATCGTGATGACCATCCTGTCGATCAACCTCCATCTCGATGTCCGTACCGTCGGAGATATGGGAGAAATTACGCAGGCGCTGCCGTTCTTCCATTTGCCGGAGTTCTCCATTTCCTGGCAAGCGATCGGTGTCATTCTGCCGATTTCCTTGGCGCTAGCGATTGTCGGGATTACCGAATCGCTGATGACAGCTACGATCGTCGATGAGATGACCGAGACGAAAAGCGATAAAAACCGGGAAGTCCGCGGCCAAGGCATAGCCAATATTGCGTCCGGTTTTTTCGGGGGCATGGCAGGCTGCGCCATGATCGGACAGACGGTCATTAACGTGAAGTCCGGCGGCAGATCGCGATTATCGACGTTTGTATCAGGCGTATTTCTGTTATTCCTGATCATGGTGCTGGGCAATGTCGTGAAGCAGATCCCGATGGGGGCGCTGGTCGGCGTCATGTTCATGGTTTCCATAGGAACGTTCGATTGGAACTCGCTGCGGACGCTAGTCAAAATTCCGAGAAGCGACGCTCTGGTCATGGTCATCACCGTAGCGATCGTCGTGGCCACATCCAATCTGGCGATCGGCGTGCTGAGCGGCGTCATCATGAGCGCGCTCATCTTCGGCTGGCGTTCGGCCAAAATCAAGGCGCAGACGTCTGAGGATAAGAAAGGCGGCCGAACCTACCGCATCTCGGGCCAGTTGTTTTTCGGTACGATGACCTACTTCATCGATTTGTTCGACTACCGCAACGACCCGGATAAGATCATCATTGATTTCAGCGGTTCGCATGTGTGGGACCATTCTGCGGTAACGGCGATTGCCAAAGTGATTGCCAAGTACGAGCAGCTGAACAAAAGCGTGACCTGCGTCGGTTTAAATGAAGAAAGCAAGCTTCTGGTTGAACAAGCCAGATAAAAAAAGAGCCGCTATGTACCCGATCAAACGAACTGGGTATGGCGGCTTTTTTCATTTAGTTATCGCGCAGCATGCCGGCCATCCGAATAGAATCTTACGCAGTAGATGCCGCATAAGCCTACGATCGTATAAATGATCCGGCTTAATACCGAAGATTCCCGATGAGAATCCCCACCCAGTATAGCTGAAACTAAATCCCATTCGAAGAGCCCAACCAAAAGCCAATTCAGCGCACCAATAATGACTAGTGTTAACGCCAGTTTTGCCATGTTATCACCTTCTTTGTATGGAATAAGTTATCGGTATTCAATGCTTACTATGCCAAACTGCGGAGTGGTTTATTCCTGGAGAATTTACCACTTCGGCAGACGATTACGGGAAGGAAACATTTTGCATACTACTCCTATACATGGATGATACCCGATAGCTCTGAAGGGAGTGAGACCATGGCCAAATTAGGAGCCCAGTACTTGTATATCCGGCTAAGGCGCAAAGCCTCCATCCGCAAAGGGAGCGTCGTCCAGCTCCGGCACATCGCCCAAATATTCGTGGAGCCTGAATATGAAGAGAAGCTGAGTCAGCTCATCATTCATAGACCGCAGCAAGCGGACGGCAATCGTGTATTGATCGATATGATGCTGATCGTGAGGAAAGTGAAAGAGCTGTATCCGGAGCTGCAAATCGAACATTTCGGAGAACCTCATGTGCTTCTTGAGATTAACTCGGATGACAAGAAGGCGAGTCCTGTCCTGATCGGCCTTGTATGGCTGCTGCTTTTCATCGGCTCGGGCCTTGCCATAATGAATTTTCACGCGGATGTGTCCATGCTGCAGGTACATCAGAGAATTTACGAGCTGATGACCGGGCGCAAGATTGATCACCCGCTGATTCTGCAAGTTCCGTATTCTCTCGGCATCGGAGTGGGCATGGTCATTTTCTTTAATCATTTGTTCAAAAAGAAATTTAATGAAGAGCCAAGCCCTCTGGAAGTGGAAATGTTCATGTATCAGGAGAACATTAACCATTATGTGATCACAGAGGAATATATGAAAATACATGAGGAAGGAGAGGCAAAATAATGGCCCCTGTCGGGGAAATGCTCCTTATCGCCTTCGTCGGTTTAGCCGGAGGCATTGCCGTCGGCAGCGGAATGGTGGCCTTCCTCGTTGTTTTGGATATTATCCCGAGACTGGCGCAGATCACACGTTCATTCTCGAAAATTCATGCCTATGAAGGAGCGGTCGTCATAGGTTCGCTTGTGTTCACATGGGTGGATTTCAGCGACTGGAGGATGCGGCTGTTTCCGGCGGGGACCGCCCTGGTCGGGTTGTTTGCCGGGTGCTTCGTCGGCATGCTGGCTGCGGCGCTGACGGAAATCATCAACGTGCTGCCGATTCTCGCCAAGCGGGTGGGAATGGGTTCCTATATGATTTTGCTGCTGATGGCGATGATCTTCGGTAAAGTAATTGGTTCATTGTTTGAATGGCTTTTCTATTAAGTCAGAAGGAGGTTGCGCATCGTGAAAGTCATTGTGAAGACAGGAAATGAGAACGAAGATGTGAACAAGTCTCAAGAGAATACGGATTCGGATAAGCTGGCTGTGGACGAAGAAGGGAACTTAACCCCCTACAACCCGGTAACGGATATGACTCATGAGGAAAAGTCGCTGAAAATTCAAGAGGACATTCCTGCCAGTATGAAAGAAGTGAAAAGAGTGCTGGAGGAACGGGTCGGTCTTAACCGCAGCTTTGACTTGGTCATGCGGGAAATGGTTTTTGGCGATAAGCGCGTCGGCATCTTTTATTGCAACGGTTTTGCCAAGGACACGGTGCTCACCGACATCTTGACCCGCCTCACGTATGCCGACCACGACAGTGTCTCGCATCATACGCTTGAAGCTTTCATTGAGAAGCTTATTCCGCATATCCAAGTGAAGTCCTATAAGAAAATGTCCGAGATCGTCGGGCAAGTGCTGATGGGCGGCACGGCTTTCTTCATCGAAGGTGAGACGGCGGCCATCGCGATCGACGTTAAAAACTATCCGGTCCGTTCGATCGGAGAGCCGGATCTGGAGAGGGTCGTGCGGGGATCGCGCGACGGCTTCGTCGAAACGCTGCTCATGAACGTAACGCTTGTCAGACGCAGAGTGCGCGATGAACGCTTGAAGCTTGAAATTATGCAGGTCGGCAAGCGTACCAAAACGGACGTCTGCATCGCGTACATCAACGACATCGCGAATGCGGATTTGGTGGACGCGATTAAGGAGAAAGTGAGTGAAGTACAGATTGACGGCCTGCCGCTTGGGGAAAAGCAGTTGGAGGAAATCATCGCTAACAAAGGCTGGAATCCTTATCCTATGGTGAGGTACTCGGAGCGTCCGGACGTCGTCTCTGCCCATCTGCTGGAAGGGCATGTCTGCGTATTCGTCGATACGTCGCCCTCTGTCATGATATTGCCAACCACGTTCTTCCATCACGTGCAGCATGCGGAAGAATACCGGCAAACACCGTTTATCGGCACCTACTTGAGGTGGGTGCGGTTTGCAGGAATTATGGCCTCCATCTTCCTGCTGCCGCTCTGGTTCATGATGGTTATGGATCCGTCATTGAAGCCGCCGGGCTTGGATTTCCTTGGCCCGCAGAAGGAAGGGACCCTCCCCCTGCTCGTTCAGTTCCTGCTCGCCGACATCGGGATCGATCTGATGCGGATGGCCGCGGTGCATACCCCGACTCCGCTGGCCACAGCCATGGGCCTGGTCGCCGCTATCCTAGTCGGAGATATTGCCGTTAAGACCGGATTGTTTATCAATGAGGTCATTCTGTATCTCGCCCTGGCATCTATCGGCATGTTCGCTACGCCAAGCTACGAATTGGGACTTGCCAACCGGATTATCCGGCTGGGGCTGCTGCTGATCGTCGCCGTTTTCCAAGTCCCGGGATTCGTTATCGGATCGACGCTCTGGCTGATCTGGCTGGCCACGAGAAAGTCTTACAATGCACCTTATATGTGGCCTTTCATCCCGTTTAACGCCAAGAGCTTCTTCTCCATTCTCCTCCGGCGTCCGGTGCTGGCCTCGAAGACTCGTCTCAGCATAACGAAGCCGGTCGACGGCACACGTCAACCGAAATCGTAATAAACTAAAGGACAAGGAAGTTCTCTTGTCCTTTTTACGATTCAGCCCGCTTGGTTATTGTCAAAGACGCTTTTCCTATGGTACTTTAAATAGTAATGCGCATTCGGCCGTTTGGAACGTAAGGTCAAGCAGCAGGTTCAGGGTGAGGGGGAAAATGGAGCTATGTATTTGCATGGTACAAGTAAAATAAACGATCAGGGTCACCTTGAAATCGGTGGTGTCGACGCGACGAAGCTGGTAGCGGAATACGGCACACCGCTATATGTATTCGATGAAGCCCTCGTTCGCAAACGCTGCCGCGAGTTCGTCGAAGCTTTTCAAGCATCCGGCTTGAGGTTTCAAGTGGCGTACGCCAGCAAGGCGTTCTGCGTGATGGCGATGTGCCGCATTGTCGAAGAAGAAGGGATGTCTCTAGACGTAGTTTCCGACGGAGAGCTGTACACAGCGCTTCAAGCCGGTTTCCCGGCGGAACGGATTCATTTTCATGGCAATAACAAAACAATCGACGAAATCGAGATGGCTATCGATGCCAAGATCGGCTGTTTCGTTGTAGATAACTTTATCGAGCTGCAAATGCTGAATGCCATAGCCGGCGAGAAGCGCCAGAAGGTCAAAGTTTTGCTGCGCATTACGCCTGGCGTAGAGGCGCATACGCATGAGTATATCTCTACAGGCCAAACTGATTCCAAATTCGGCTTCGACCTCGGCAACGGATCGGCCTTTCAGGCGATTCAAGAGGCATCGCAGCTCGGCAACTTGGATCTGTTGGGCATCCATTCCCACATCGGCTCGCAAATTTTCGAAGTGGAAGGCTTCCGTCTGGCTGCCGAGAAAATGGCCGGCTTCGCGGTCAACGTCCGTGAGGAGCTCGGGGTCACATTCCGAGTCATCAACCTTGGCGGCGGCTTCGGAATTCGCTATGTGAACGAGGATACGCCGCTTCCGGTTTCCGTCTACGTGAAAGCTATTACCGACGCGATCAAAAATAACTTCGGCCGCCATGATTATCCGCTGCCGGAAATTTGGGTAGAGCCGGGCCGCAGCATCGTGGGCGATGCCGGTACGACTTTGTACACCGTAGGAACGTCCAAAGACATTCCGGGCGTGCGCAAATATGTATCCGTCGACGGCGGCATGACCGACAACCCGCGCCCGGCCTTGTATGAGGCCGTGTACGAGGCGATGCTGGCCAACCGCGCGGGCGAACAGCCCGTAGAGGTTGTTTCCATCGCCGGCAAGTGCTGCGAGAGCGGCGACATGCTGATCTGGGATGTGAACCTGCCGAAGGTGAACACGGGCGATGTGCTCGCGGTATCCTGCACAGGCGCTTATAACTATGCCATGGCCAGCAACTACAACCGCATCCGCCGCCCCGGCGTCGTCTTCGTCAACGAGGGGCAGAGCGACCTCGTCGTGAAGCGGGAGACGTTCGACGACATCGTTGGGAACGACGTCATTCCGGCGAGAATGAAGCAAGTGAGCAAAACCGTCTAGCAGCGCCGCGAGCGTTATTGAAGCTGAGGTTCCCGGCGGGAGCCTCGGCTTTTTTGATCACCGTATGAGCCCAAGTTTGTGAAAAGAAAGATTTCATAGTAGAATAGGATATTATTGTCTAAAGGAGTGGACCACAATGGCCAAACAAGCAAAAATTAAACTAGCCGGCGGCGGTGAGGTTGTCATCGATCTTTTCGAAAAAGACGCACCGAACACAGTTGCCAACTTTGAGAAATTAGCAAACTCCGGTTTCTACAACGGGCTTGTTTTTCATCGCGTAATTCCAGGATTCGTCGCTCAAGGCGGTTGTCCACACGGCACAGGAACTGGCGGCCCAGGCTACCAAATCAACTGTGAAATCAACCCGAACAAACATGAGCGCGGCTCCTTGGCTATGGCTCATGCGGGCAGAAACACAGGCGGCAGCCAATTCTACATCGCTTACCAACCACAGCCGCACCTGGACGGACAACATACCGTTTTTGGTAAAGTGGTAAAAGGGATGGAGCTTGTCGATGCTTTCAAAGGCAGAGACTTGATGGAGAAAGTGGAAGTCGTTGAAGCGTAATAACGAAGAAATGAGGAACCTGCCGATGTCGGCAGGTTCTTTTTTTTGTGGCTGCGCAGGAGGTGGAGGACGGGCGGCGGTGGCAGGATGGCAGGTAGGTGATGGCGCGGCAGGACGTGAATGAGGGATGTGGCAGGAGGGACGGACGTGGCAGGTTAGGCAGGTAGGTGATGGCAGGATGGGAGGTAGCAGGTTAGGCAGAGTAGATAATGGTGGAACAGGAGGTGTCAGGGATGGATGGTGAGCAATAACTGGAAAAAATCATGTTATTTCAACCTTCAATTGGCTTGTAGGAGAAATAACGGGAATCTGTCCTGTTAAAATTGCACCAAATCCCTGATATCCGGCATTTACCATGAAAATAACGGGAGATTTTCCCGTTATCACACTCGCATGGGCATCTTTTGGCTGGAATAACGGGAGATATTCCAGTTACGCCATCTCCGGGGGCAGCTACGCCCTTTGCCGTAGGTCGAAATTGCAGGAGCTTCACTTCAGAGCCGGATCACCTCCCGCCCGAGCACTATTTTAGGATAATTACAGCGGGCCCGAAGAGGAGTTCTTACAAATACTAACATAAGTGTTGTGAAAACTAATACTCTCACACCGGATTAACGTAATTTTCCTAACACTTTTTTAAGAGAATAGGGATATCCATCCATTTCATGAAGACGGAGTGAAAATTTTAGATGAATCGAAGAGACTTTAAACTGCGAACTCTGGTCGACATGCTCGTTCTTATGTCTGTTTTGACAACGCTTACTGTAAGCGTCATCGTCGGATATGAACATGAGAAGAAATCGCTCATCCAAACAACCTTTCAATTAAATAAAATATACGCCGATAAGCTCGCGGATACCGTCAACGGGCTCGTGATCAATTTGAAACAAGTCATGGGAGGAACAGGCGTTTATGTCGCTCAAAATGCGGACCTGTCAGACCGTTACGATATACTGCAATTGCTGAGGCATAATCACTCCAGCTTGAGTTCGGTTACGCTTATCGACCGCACGGGAGTTATCACCGACGCATCTCCCGTACAGGTCGGGCTGCAGGGGCAGCATGTGTCCGGTGTCGTTGCACGGTTGTTCGCAGAGCGAAAGTATGGCATTTCAGAAGCTTATGCAACGGAAGCAGGAGTGTTATCCGTAGCGCTTGTGCAGCCTTTATTTGACGAAAGGGGCGAGTTTCTGGGGGCGCTGAGCGGGACGATCTCGCTGCATGAGTCGAATCTCTTTAATACGGTATTAAGCGATTCGATGAAGGACACCGAAGGCACTTACGTATATGTTGTCGGGTCCAGAGGCGAGCTGATCTATCATCCGGACCCGACGCGCATCGGCGAGGATGTCAGCAGCAATCCGGCGGTACAAGATATTCTTCATGGAGAGAGCGGCGTTAGGAGAATCAAGAATAGCAAGGGGGTCGACATGCTAGCCAGCTATACGTATATGAACGAGACCGGCTGGGGCATTATCGCGCAGACCCCTACGGAAGTCGTGCTGAACGAGGCGCGTCATCTTGTTTTACAAATGCTGGCGTATGTGGTTCCCATTCTGCTCGCATTCCTGATCGGGATCTATGTGGCAATCGGCAAAATGTCACAGCCGCTCGTAAGGCTAGCCCAATACGCGCAAAAGCTGTCAGCCGACAATCTGATTCGCGAGGAACCTCCCCGCATCCATTCCTGGCTGTACGAAGCGAATAAGCTGCACCAAGCTCTCGGCGTGGCCGTAAAGCATTTGCGCTCCGAGTTCGACCATCTATCGGTGGTCGCGCAAACGGATTCGTTGACGGGGCTGTACAACCGCCGTACGATGGAGGCATACTTGCATAACCTTGTAGGTCAGAACAAGGCTTTCGCTTTTTTGCTTATCGACATCGACCGCTTTAAGCTCGTGAATGATCAGGAGGGGCATGAGACTGGGGATAAAGTGCTGCAATTGGTTGCATCCATTTTGCAATCATGTGTGGACGGGCGGGGCTACTGTTTTCGGTTTGGCGGAGAGGAGTTCGTCATCCTGCTGCCGGATCAGAGTCTGGAAGCGGCGCTCGAGGAGGCTGAGCGTATTCGCCAGTCGATGGAGACGAACCGGGGATACAATGGTCGAAAAGTGACGCTGTCGATCGGCGTAGCCGCCTACCCGCTGACCACGAGCGAGCCGGACAAGCTGTTCGAACAGGCGGACAAAGCGCTGTACCGCGCCAAAAGCGGCGGCCGCAACCGGGTTGAATCGGCTTGAAGTACGCTCGGTTCCCTGATGTGTTAAAAAAGACCTTGCTTTTTCGAAGTGTGAGTGATAAATTTTTCATAAGTTACTTTTCATATGTGTGCAACCTTCGGGGCGTGGTGAAATTCCACACCGGCGGTGATTCGACGGCTGGCCATTAGGCTGGAGCGTCGATCAGTCCGTGACCCGTTTTGAAGCTAGCGGTACCTGACATACAGCTTCGCTACGGCTGACCCGGTGAGAATCCGGGACCGACAGTATAGTCTGGATGGGAGAAGGAGAATGCGAATCCAAGATTCGCTGTGCATGCTTGTACATTTTTTCACGAGAACAAAAATTCGGCAGGTCTGTCCTTTCGACAACTACGCCGGTCTTGTTTGATTTGATCAAAAATGGAGCAGGCGCGTACAGCCGAGGCTTTTTCGTGTTACCTACAAATCTCTGGCCCCTATCCGATATGCGGAGGGGTCTTTTGGCGTTCGTTCAAATTCTACCTATTGGCGGTGAACAGGCATGCATGTCTTGAATGATGAAGCATATATGAGGCTAGCGCTGCAAATGGCCGAAAGCGCGCTTGGCCAAACAGGGATCAACCCGGTTGTCGGCTGCGTGCTGGTCAAGGAGGGGCGCATCGTTGGCATGGGGGCTCATTTGAAAAGAGGACATGGCCATGCCGAGGTTCTCGCTCTGGCTATGGCCGGCGAGGAGGCAAGCGGCAGCACCGCCTATGTCACCTTGGAGCCGTGCAGCCACTACGGCAAGACGCCGCCCTGCAGCGATCGCTTGATCGCCGCGGGAGTGACGCGCGTCGTGGTTGCCGGCACGGACCCGAATCCCCAGGTGGCCGGCACCGGTATCGCCAAGCTGCGAGCCCACGGCATCGACGTCTCCGTCGGGCTGCTGGGGGAGGAAGCCGCGGCGATGAACGAGGCTTTCAACAAATATATCGTCACGCGCATGCCATTCGTGACGCTGAAGACCGCCAGCACGCTGGACGGCCGCATCGCCTCCAAGACCGGCGACAGCCGGTGGATCACATCGCCGGCGTCGCGCGCTTATGTGCATACCCTGCGCCACCGGCATCAGGGCATCATGGTCGGCGTCGAGACGATCATCGCCGACGATCCGCTCCTCAGCGCGCGCGGCGACGTACCGGCCCTGCAGCCGGTACGGATTATCGCGGACTCGCGCTTGCGGATCCCGCCGGGCGCCCGGGTGCTCACGGAGCAGGATCGTCAGCCGACGATCCTGCTCGCGACCGCACAGGCGCCCGCAGAGCGGCGTGCCGCGCTGGAAGCGCGCGGCATCACGGTGCTCACCTGCGGGGACGGCCCGCAGGTGGATCTGACGCTCGCGATGCGCCAGCTCGGCGAGCGCGAGATCGGCTCCATCCTCCTCGAGGGTGGAGGACGGCTTAACGGCGCCATGCTGGAGCGGCGCCTGCTGGACAAGCTGGTGCTGATGTTTGCGCCGAAACTGATCGGCGGGGGACATGCAGCACCGGTGAACATCAACTTCGAAGGCTTCGCGAAGATGGATGACGCATTGACGCTCGACCGGTTGAAGGTCGAGCAGCTCGGACCGGATATTTGCATAACGGGCTATCCGGCGTATCAAGACTGACGAATGGAGGGCTGCCATGTTTACCGGCATAATTGAAGAAATCGGCCGCATGCGCCGCATTCATAGCGTGGGTCAAGCGATGGTATTGACGATTGCCGCACATAAAGTGCTCGAGGACGTACACTTGGGCGATAGCATCTCCGTGAACGGTGTCTGCTTGACGGTCATCTCGTTCGACAGCGAATCGTTCTCGGTGGATGTGATGCCGGAAACGTACCGCAAGACGAATTTGCGCAACCTGCAGACAGGCGCCCGCGTGAATCTGGAACGGGCGATGGCGGCGAACGGCCGGTTCGGCGGACATATCGTGCAAGGACATGTGGACGCAACGGCGATGATTCTGTCACGCGTTCCGGAAGAAAACGCGGTCGTTTACCGGTTCGAACCGGACAATCCGCATATTTTCAGATATATCATTCCCGGCGGATCTATTACGATTGACGGCATCTCACTGACCGTCGTCGATGTGACGGAACGCGATGTGGCCGTCTCCATCATTCCGCATACGCTCGCCCAAACGGTGCTGCAGGATAAAAAAGCCGGCGACACCATTAACATGGAATGCGACGTTCTAGGCAAATATATGGAGCGACTGCTGAAATTCGGACCTGCCGATAACGTGCAAGGCAGCGGGAAGAAGCAAAGTACGTTAACGGCCGGCTTTCTAGCAGACCATGGCTTTATGTAAGAAGGAAGTTAAGCTCGAAGAAGAGGTGATTCAACCATGACACAAATACGTTTCAGTACGATAGAGGAAGCGCTGAGAGACCTCAGCTTAGGCAAAGTTATTATTGCCGTTGACGATGAAGACCGCGAGAACGAAGGGGATTTTATTGCCCTGGCTGACAAAACGACGCCGGAAGTGATCAATTTCATGATCAAGGAAGGCCGTGGTCTCGTCTGCGCGCCGATCACGGAGGAGCGTGCGCAAGAGCTCGATCTGCCGCCGATGGTCGCGAGGAATACGGATTACCACGGAACCGCCTTTACGGTATCGGTCGACCATATCGAGACAAGTACAGGGATATCGGCGCACGAACGTTCAAGAACGGTGATGGGCTTGATTCATCCGGCAACGAAGCCGCATGATTTCCGCAGGCCCGGCCATATTTTCCCGCTGATCGCCAAGAAAGGCGGCGTGCTGCGCAGAGCGGGTCACACCGAAGCGGCTGTGGATCTGGCTATTCTATGCGGATCTTACCCGGCGGCCGTGATCTGTGAAGTCATTAAGGAAGACGGCACGATGGCCCGTGTTCCGGATCTGATGGAGATTGCGGAGAAACACAATTTGTGCTTGATTACGATCCAGGATTTGATTCAATACCGCAACAGGCAGGAGAAGCTCGTCCAGCGTGAAGTGGAAATCAATCTGCCGACCGATTTCGGTACGTTCAAGGCGATCGCCTATACGAACCAGCTCGATAATAAGGAGCATGTCGCTCTGGTCAAAGGGGTCATCGACCCTGCGAAGCCTACGCTGGTGCGTGTGCATTCCGAGTGCCTGACGGGCGATGTGTTTCATTCGCACCGCTGCGATTGCGGGCCACAGCTGGATAGCGCACTAAAACAGATTGATGAAGAGGGCAATGGTGTATTATTATATATGCGACAGGAAGGCCGCGGCATCGGTTTAATCAATAAATTGAAAGCTTACGCTTTGCAGGAGCAGGGATTGGACACGGTTGAGGCGAATATTAAGCTTGGCTTCGCTCCGGATCTTCGCGATTACGGAATCGGCGCTCAGATATTGAAGGATCTCGGCATCAGCCAGCTCCGCCTGCTAACGAATAATCCGCGCAAAATCAAAGGTCTCGAAGGCTATGGCCTGGAGGTCGTTGAGCGCGTGCCGATCCAGATGGCCTCTAAGGAGGACAATGTGAATTATTTGCGGATCAAGAAGCAGAAGCTTGGCCATATGCTGAGTTTCCACGATTCCGGCAGCGGCATTTAAGGCACGATCATTTTAC
The DNA here is from genome assembly GCF_028765165.1 of Paenibacillus sp. MAHUQ-63. GTDB lineage: Bacteria > Bacillota > Bacilli > Paenibacillales > NBRC-103111 > Paenibacillus_E. The sequence goes on from NZ_JARADB010000002.1 coordinate 625,871, forward strand.
CAATAAACCGGTTTTCATAGAGAAAGGGAGAATATAACCATGGCTACGATTTACGAAGGACATTTAGTATCGCAGAATTTGAAGTACGGCATTGTTGTTGGACGTTTCAATGAATTTATTACTTCCAAGCTGCTCGGCGGCGCACAAGACGCTTTGAAACGCCACGGTGTAGAGGATAACGAAGTGGACATCGCTTGGGTACCCGGCGCATTCGAGCTTCCGCTTATTGCACAGAAGATGGCGGAGAGCGGGAAATACGATGCAGTGATTACGCTTGGCGCCGTCATTCGCGGTTCAACGCCTCATTTTGATTATGTATGCAGCGAAGTTGCCAAAGGCGTTTCGGCGATCAACCTGAAAACCGGCGTGCCAACGATTTTCGGCGTATTGACGACGGATTCGATTGAACAAGCTGTGGAGCGTGCGGGGACGAAGGCTGGCAACAAAGGCTGGGAAGCTGCTGTAACCGCGATTGAAATGGCGAACTTGACGAAGCAATTCACTTCCTAAATGCTTTCGTATTATCATCTGGAGACGCTGCTCCCACGGCTGCTTGCGTTCCTGATCGCCATGACGCTGCACGATGCGGCGCATGCGGGCTTGGCCAAGCTGCTCGGGGACTCTTCCGCCCGGAATAACAAACGTTTATCGCTGAACCCCTTGGTGCATTTGGACACCTTGGGGCTCGCGATGATTGTTTTCGGTCCGTACGGCTGGTCCAAACCGATGCCGGTCAACGCTTCGAATTTTAAGAGAAAGCCCAAGCTGTCCCATACTCTCGTTTACATAGCCGGTCCATTAACCAATTTGCTGCTCGCGTTGTTCTTCTGGTGGCTCTATTTCTTTCTTCCGTCATTCGTACAGGGAGATGCGTCCGAGTCGATCGTCGTGGAACAGTGGCGAGTCTATTTGCAGTACGGCGTCATCGTCAATATCATGCTTGCCGTCATTCATATGGTACCGCTTTACCCGCTCGACGGGTGGCACATCGTGCAAGGCCTGGTCCCTCCGAAGCAGCAAAGATGGATGGATCGCAACAAGCGTTATGCACTTATTCTAGTTATTGTGTTGCTGATTACTCCTGCCGGTCAATGGGCGCTTGAACATGTATACCCGCTTGCCGCGCAATTGGTTATGAATCTATTTTCTATATGACAAGGGGGAGAAAAAATGAAAGTTACTTATAAGCTGGAAGCTTTTGAAGGCCCCCTTGATCTCTTGCTTCATCTTATCGATAAAAATGAACTTGACATTTATAATATTCCGATCAAAGAAATCACGGAGCAATACTTAGAGTACGTACAAGCCATGCAGGAATTCGAACTGGAAGTGACGAGCGAATTTCTCGTGATGGCTGCGACGCTGCTTTCGATTAAGAGCAAAATGCTGCTGCCTAAGCCGCCTGTGATCGATGAGTTCGACGAATATTTTGACGATATGGAAGACGAATTGGATCCGCGAGCTGAACTTGTCGCCAAGCTGATCGAGTACCGGAAGTACAAATCCATTGCGGACATGCTCCGGGACAAAGAGGTGGAGCGAAGCCAGGTCTATACGCGCGAGCCGGAAGATTTGACGCCGTTCCTGCAGCAGGTGCAGGAGAATCCGGTGGAAGGATTGGATGTCGCCGATTTGTTGTATGCGTTTCAGCGTACGCTGCGCAAGCTGGCGAACCGGAACGTCGTTACCCGGATTCGCCGGGATGAAATTTCCGTGAAAGAGCGGATTCGCGAGGTCGTGGACTTGCTTAGAGTTCGCGGCGGCAAGCTGCTTTTCTCCAAGCTGTTTGATTACGAAATGACGCGGGAAGAAATTGTCGTCACGTTCCTGGCGATTCTCGAGCTGATGAAGATGAAGAGAGTCGTCTGTTATCAATACCGGTTGTTCGAAGATATCGTCATTCAAGCTAAAGAGGAGGATTCCATTGACACTCAATTTTCAACAGATGAAATCGATTATTGAAGGATTGCTCTTTGCCTCTGGTGACGAAGGTTTGGATGCCAAACAAATCGCCGAGGTCATGGATCTGGATGCCTATCTGGTACGCGATCTCATCAAGGATATGCGAACGGATTTCAAGCGCAAGCACCGCGGGATACAGATCGTGGAGGTAGCCGGCGCCTACCAGTTGACTACGCTGTCCGAGCATGCCCCCTACTTCGAACGATTGGCTTATACGCCATCCCGTTCATCTTTATCGCAAGCTGCGCTTGAAACTTTATCGATTATTGCCTATAAGCAGCCCATTACAAGGGTGGAGATAGAAGAAATTCGCGGCGTGAAATGCGACCGTGCCCTCGCTACCTTGACGAGCAAGGATCTGATTATTGAAGTCGGACGAGCCGATGCGGTAGGGAAACCGATTTTGTACGGAACGTCCAAACAATTTCTGGAGTATTTTGGCCTTAGTTCAATTAGTGAACTGCCGGATACGGCGAACTTCCAAGGGGAGTTCGATCTGGAAGAAGAGACGCGCATGTTATTTGACCGGATCGGAGATCAGAAGCAGCTCACGTTGGACGACGTAACGGAAGAAACCGAATAGGAAGAAATGCATTTCATTTCCTTCAGATGCTCATACTAACTCCACGTGCCGGAAACACATTTCCAGCCGTGGATTTTTTTTGTTAAGGAGGAGAATGGGGTTGTTGTGGGTTGCGCTTATCATTGTTGTAGTTCTCATGGTCATCCTCATAGTGCTATTAAGCTTCATCCGGGGAGAATTTTATTTCTCCAGGGTCAAGGATAATGACACTCTTTCTGTGGAAGTGCGTGCGCTTTTTGGGCTAGTCCGCTATCGATACGTCATTCCCATTATACAGTTCAAAGGATTTACGAAAGGGATTCTGATCAAATCCGAGGTCGTCTCCAAAGCGGAAGCGAAGCTGAAAGATGAAAGCAAGGATCACATTACCAAAGAGAAAGTGATCACCTACTTCAAGGAAGCCAAAGACGCGCTTGTACATACGTTGAATCTGTATGATTGGATGAAACAGACGCTCGCCAAAGTTCAGTGTACGGAGCTGAAGTGGATCACCCGCCTCGGGATCGGCGATGCGCCGGAAACCGCCATTACGACGGGAATCGTATGGGGGATCAAATCTTCGCTGCTCGGTTTTACGATGCGGTATGTTCAGTTAAAGGCAACGCCGCGGATCGATGTCATTCCGCAATTCAATGAGAAAATTTTCTCCACCGAGGTGCGAGTGGCGGGTAGAATCCGCGTGTGGCATGTGATGTTTGCTGGGGTCAGACTTATGGCCAGAGCCTCCAAAGTGAAAGGCGGTATCCGGACGTGGATCAAATTAGCGCTCAAAGCGAGGTCCAGACTCAAAACTGCGTCGTGATGTACATAAGGCTATTCCTCTAAGGGCACTCTAATAAAGAACCAATCTTGGTCTTTGATGTTTATACGTAGAGTGCCAGCTTTGCCAGGAGATAACGCTAAGGAGGAGTACACACATGTCAGAACATCCAATTCAAGGCCTTATGAAAGTCGCCATGGAAAATATTAAAGAAATGGTTGACGTGAACACGATTGTGGGCGATCCGGTAGAGACGCCCGATGGCAGTGTCATCATGCCGATCTCCAAAGTTGGATTCGGCTTCGCTGCCGGCGGCAGTGAGTTCGTGACCGACTCCGAAATTGAGATTGAGGGCGGCACGATTAATAAAAGCGATGCACTGAACGCGAAAGTCGCTCTTCCGTTCGGCGGCGGCAGCGGCGGCGGGGTATCGATTACGCCAATCGCCTTCCTCGTCGTCGGAAAGAACGGCGTGAAAGTCGTTCCGCTTGACAACCAGACCCATATTCTTGAGCGCTTGATCGATTCCGCGCCGCAAGTTGTGGACCGGATTCAGTCGATGGTGAAAGGCTTCAATGCCAAATCCGGCACGATCGGTTCCACGGGGACAAACAATGTGACGAATATCGAGAACCAAAATTTTATCGTGTAATCGGGCTCGAGCTGCTTCATGCAGCTGCTCGCCCAAGAAGATCCTTGCCCAGTGGTGGGCAGGGATCTTTTTTGAGGTATAGATGATTAAAGAACATTTTGAGAAGAAGCATAAGATCGGACCGTCAGGGCGATATTCCCTGACGGTTTTTCTTAAGATATAAGAATTTATAAGTTTTGGGGTGACCGGGAGGTTACCCCTTATTTAAACTGCGGCGGGGCGAGGGAGCCGAGCTTTTCTTGGTCAGCCGCAGGTCGTAACTGGAATTTCTCCCGTTATTCGCGAGAAAATTAGCCCAGTTGTACGAATGAAGGGAATTCCTCCCGTTCATTCATCCCCATTTCGCGTAAAGGCTGCGAGTACGGGCTGAATAACGGCAGGAATTCCTGTAATTCAGCATTCGAGCATCCGCCAGGCAGCATTTAACAGGAGAAATTCCCGCTATGGGCGGGACTCTCGGTAGAGGCTTGGCTCTCTTAGAGGAGTCGAGCTTTCTTGCAGGTTGAAGGCAGTGCTGCGGCTAATGGACTGACGTGCGAGGGGTACCGGGTCAGTCGGTCGATCGTCCTCACTTCCGTTTAGAGGACATATCCCGATTTTCCAAGCATATACTTGTACAAAGTTGTGTCTTGTCCAATAGTTTCGTAGTAGGGGGATTTCCATGAAGAAACGAATCAGATTCATCCTCATGTACAGCACCTTGATAGCTCTATTGTTGGCTCCGTGGGCGCAGGTGGAAGCGGCGCCTCCGGGCATAAGCACCCATGCGGTCGGCGCCTCGCTCATTGACGTGGAATCGGGCCGAATCCTCTACAGCCAAAAAGGGGACACGCCTATGCGCATCGCATCGTTGACGAAAATTATGACCGCGATCATCGCGATTGAACAAGGCAAATTGAACGATATGGTGAAAGTGAGCAAAAATGCGTACGGCAAGGAAGGCTCCTCGATCTACTTGAAGCTTGGTGAGGAGATGCGCATGCACGACATGCTCTACGGTTTGATGCTGCGCTCGGGCAATGATGCGGCCACTGCGATTGCCGAGCACGTCGGAGGGAGTGTCGAGGGCTTCGTTTACTTGATGAACGAAAAAGCCCGGATGCTGGGGATGGAGAACTCCCATTTCACGAATCCGTCCGGTCTTGACGAGGGCGAGGGGCATCGCGCTTCACCGAACGATATGGCGCGGCTTACGGCCTATGCGCTCAAAAATCCGGTGTTCAAGGAAATTGTGTCCACGAAGCTCAAAAAAGTGCCGAATCCGAATGAAGCTTGGGATTATTCGTGGTTGAACAAGAACAAGATGCTCTCGCTCTTCGAAGGCGCGGATGGAGTGAAGACAGGCTATACGAAGCTGGCGAAGCGTTGCCTGGTCTCTTCTGCGACGAGGGACGGGCAACAGCTTGCCGTCGTGACCCTGAACGATGGCGACGATTGGGCCGATCATGCTCGATTGCTGCAGTACGGCTTCACTTATTTCCCGCTGCAGACGATCGTGAAGAAGGGGGAGGCCGTAGAGGGCACGCCATGGGTCGCCGGCCGAACGTTTTCCTATCCGTTAGCGGAAGGGGAAGCAGCCCGGCTGACTCGCAAAGTAACGCTGGTCGATCCGAATACGATGGATTATCGCTTGGCGGAGCGGGGAACGATGCAGTATTCGCTCGGCTCCCAGCTGATTCAGACGATCCCGATGTACGATAAAGGCAGCCCGCTGCTGCAAGCACAAAGCCAATCTGCGTTTTCCTTCCAAGAAAGCGGTCCGTACAAGGAGACGCTGCTTGAGCACTATGGCCTGATTTGCCGGACACTGATTCAGGAGCTGTTTTCGGTATCCCGATCGGAATGGGCAGACTAAATGGAGCTTTACCTAAGCGATAAGGAGGCCATCATATGGTGAACTGGATTTGGTTGTTTTTCATTGTCGTCGGCTTCGTCGTCGCGGCGCTGAACGGGAACGTGGAGGCAGTCACCCAGGCCGCCTTCGACGGTGCCAAGAGCGGTGTCACGGTTTGTTTCGGGCTGATCAGCGTGCTTGTCTTCTGGATGGGCATGATGCGGATCGCCGAGGACGCCGGTCTCTTGAGGAAGCTGGCCAAGCTTCTTCAGCCGGCTGTGCGCTTTCTATTCCCTAGCGTGCCGAAGGATCATCCCGCTATCGGCTATATCATGTCAAACATGAGCGCCAATATTCTCGGGCTTGGCAATGCGGCGACTCCCATGGGGATCAAGGCGATGCAGGAGCTGCAGAAGCTGAATGATGACAAAGAAACGGCAAGCACGGCCATGTGTACGCTGCTTGCATTGAATACGTCCAGCATTACGCTCATCCCGACGACGCTGATAGCCATAAGGATGAGTTACAACTCCGTCAATCCTGCGGAGATCGTTGGGACGACGCTGATTGCCACGATCATCTCGACAGCAGCCGCAATCTTTGTGGATCGCTGGTACCGAAGGTCTCGTTCTCCCATCCCTCCGTTGAAAGGGTGATTCCGTATGTATGCCTTCGTATCGCTCATCTCCTCATGGGCTATTCCCGTCATGATTGTATTCATCCCGCTATATGCCGCTTACCGGAAAGTGCCTGTGTACGAGTCGTTCGTTGACGGAGCGAAGGAAGGCTTCGATACGGCGATCAAAATCATTCCCCATCTCGTCGGGATGATGGTTGCGATTTCGGTCTTCCGCGCTTCGGGGGCGATGGATTTATTGCTGGGCTGGATGCGCCCTTTCTTTCAGAGCATCGGCGTACCGACCGAGGTGCTGCCGCTGGCTATCTTGCGACCGATCACAGGGGCAGGCTCGCTCGCGTTCACGACGGATCTGATCGAACAGTTCGGACCCGATTCGATGATCGGACGGATCGCCTCAACGGTTCAAGGAAGCACGGATACGACGCTCTATGTCATAACGGTCTATTTCGGAGCGATCGGAATCCGCAAAGCGAGTTATGCACTGAAGGTCGGGCTCATCTCGGATCTCGTCGGCTTCATCGCCTCGATTATCATCTGCTTTCTGGTATTTACTTAAGTGCCGCCCTTGTGATTTGCAGCCAACTCCGTTATCATAAGCATGAGGTGAAAAGCGGATCATGGAAAGACTGCAAAAAGTGTTAGCCGAAGCGGGGATCGCATCCCGCCGGAAATGTGAAGAGATCATCCTAGCTGGCCGCGTGCAGGTGAACGGGGAAGTTGTAACAACGCTTGGCGTAAAGGTGAACCCGGCTGAGGACGAAATTAAAGTCGATGGACGAGCCATCGGCCAACAGAAGAAGATTTATGTCATTTTACATAAGCCCAAAGGCGTCATTACGAGCGCAACGGATCCGGAGGGCCGTAAAGTAGTCACGGACTTCCTGCCGGGCATCAAGGAACGGGTATATCCGGTCGGACGGTTGGATTATGATACGGAAGGTCTGCTTATCCTTACGAATGACGGCGAATTCGCCCATTTGCTGACGCATCCGAAGCACCATGTGCCCAAAACGTATCAAGCTACGGTCAAAGGCGTTCCGCACGGTACGTTATTAGACAAGCTCAAAACGGGCATACAATTGGAAGACGGGATGACGGCGCCGGCCGAGGTGGAGTATGCGGATGTGAATTTGGACAAGAATGAATCGACAATCGAGATCACGATCTATGAAGGCAGGAATCGACAAGTTCGGAGAATGTTCGAGGCGATCAACTTCCCGGTGATCCGGCTCAAGCGCATCAAATTCGGACCGATCTTCCTGACCGGGCTGCCGCGATCGAAGTATCGCCACTTGACGCCCAAAGAGGTTGAGGAGCTTCGAAACGAAGCGTTCAAGACACATAACGTTCAAAAAGGCCAATAAGAATTGGCCTTCTTTTCGTTATAATAAGGATATTACCATATGTTGAAAAAGCTAACATAGCTTAAGAAAAAAGCGAAGGTGATGGACCGTGGGTGCAAGAAAAAAATGGGTACAGATCGGTATTTTCGCGATCGTGCTTGTTATTGGCGTGTTTACCATTATTACCAATTTGTCGGCAGCCGGCGGCAAGAAATATCCGCAGGTCGGCGATAAAGCGACAAATTTCTCGCTTGTCGGACTGGATGGCAAGACGCATGATTTATCGGAATACAAAGGCAAGCCGGTTCTGATCAATTTCTGGGGGACTTTCTGTCCGCCATGCAAGGAAGAGATGCCGGCGCTTCAGAAGCAGTATGACAAATGGAGCAAGGAAGGCGTTGTTTTCCTGGAAGTCAACGTCGACAAGAATAAAGTTACCGTACAGAGCTTCATGGACCAATACAGTTTGAATATGCCGGTTCTGCTGGACGCGAAGGAAGTCGTGCGCAAGCAATACGGCGTCATGGACTACCCGACGACGTTCTTCATCGGCAAGGACGGGAAGGTCGCCGTGAAAAAAATCGGTCAAATGACAGAGCCGTTTATCGATGAGACGCTGGCGCAGCTTGCAGGCAAGTCGTAGAAACGGTTCATAGAGTTATCGGGAGGTCGTCATGTTTTACAACACCAAATGCGATTGTGGGCATCAGAATCCCACCGGCACAACGCTCTGCGAATCTTGCGGCAATCCGCTGATTGATAGCGAAGGCCGAGATATTCTGGAAATGCGTTATGACGGGATGGCCCGCCGTTCACAGAAATCGAATCCCTCTCTGCTGGATAAAGTCTGGAATTTCTTCTCCTCGGTTAAAATAGCGGTATGGATCATTTTCATAACGCTCCTGGCGTCGGCTGTGGGAACGATCTATCCCCAAGAAAATACGTTCCTGGATATGGACCCTGCCCAATACTATGCGCAAAGCTACGGAAAGCTGGGGACGATCTATTATCAGCTCGGCTTTTCACATACGTTTAGTTCGTGGTGGTTCATCACCCTCTTGTTCATGATCGGTACTTCCCTCGTCATCTGTTCTCTGGACCGGGTGCTGCCGCTTTACCGGGCTTTATCGAAGCAGCAAATCCGCAAGCATCTCAATTTCTTGACGAGACAGAAAGTGACGCTCGCCGCAGAGCTGCCTCCAGGCACGAATGAAACCGAATGGACGAATCAGTTCGGGGCAATTTTGCGCAAAAAAAACTACCGCGTACATACGGACGGATCGGCGCTGCTTGCGGAGAAATACCGTTTCAGCCGTTGGGGCCCTTATATCAATCATATCGGGCTGATTATTTTTCTCTTAGGCGTGCTTATGCGGAGCATCCCCGGTTGGCACATGGATGAATACATGGGCGTTCTCGAAGGGGAAACGAAACAAATTCCGCATACGTCTTATTTTATCAAGAATGAGAAGTTCACGTTAGAGCTTTATGATGAGAAGGAATTGCCGGAAAGCGTGAAGGCCAAAGGGCAGGTGGTCGCGAAGACGTATGAAACCAAAGCTGTCCTGTACCACTGTTCGGCCAATTGCGATGATCCCACCAAGGAACCGGTTCTGGAAGAAGTGCACAAAGCCGATATTTTGGTGAATCATCCTTTGAGTTACAAAGGCTTGCAAGCGTATCAATTTGATTATAAATACGCACCGCTGCTCATCTCGGTGAAGCCGACCCTGAGCAATCCGGCAACGGGAGAGCAGTACGGCAGTTTCGAGCTGCCGATGAACAACCCGAAGGATGTCTACAAGGTCGGCCCGTACACGCTGACGCTGAAAGGCTACTTCCCGGAATTCGGTCTCGAGAAGGGACAGCCGATTTCCAAGTCCAACGAGCCGAAGGCGCCGGCGTTTATTTTCTCGATTACCGGTCCGGGTCTTGCGGCCGCCGGCGAACCGTATTTGTATTTCCCGAGACAGATCGATAAAGAAGCATTCTCGCAGGATACCATTAACGGTGCGGTCGCCCAGAAGCTGAAGCTGTCCGTCGGTTCGATGGAAGGCGTGAAGCTGTCCGAATATACGACGTATTTGAATCTTCGGGTGGACAAGGCGATGCCGTATATTTGGGTTGGTTCCGCGATCTTCATGATCGGGGTCATTATGGGCTTCTACTGGCAGCACCGCCGCATTTGGATCCGCATTGACGGAGGCAAGCTAACGCTTGGCGGACATACGAATAAGAACTGGTTCGGTTTGCGCAACGAGGTTGCCGCAGCCTTGAAGAAAAATCATATCGAAGTATTGCCGAAATCATTAGATAATGGAGGGAATCAGGGGTGAATCTCAATTCCGTCAGCAGCACCTTTTTGCTTATCGCCTTCTTCGTTTACCTGGTTGCGTTTCTGCTATTCGTCCTGTCGATCACAGGGAAGAAATGGAGCAACAGAGATCCGGAGAAGCATCAGAAACAATGGGGGTTCGTCGCCTACCTGACCGCTGTACTCGGTTTTGCGTGCCAAGTCACCTTCTTCTTCACGAGATGGGCGGAAGCGGGGCATATCCCAACCTCCAATATGTATGAATTCATGACGTTCTTAGGCATGATGATCATGTTTGCCTTCTTGATCGTCTACCTGATCTATCGTACGCCGGTGCTGGGGATCTTCGCCTTGCCGATCGGCTTCATCATCATCGCTTACGCCTCGGTGTTCCCGAGCGAAGTTCAGCCGTTAATACCGGCTCTGCAAAGCTACTGGCTCAAAATTCACGTGACCACGGCGGCAGCCGGCGAGGCGTTCTTCGGAGTCGGTTTTGCCGGCGGGCTCATGTACCTCTTGCGTGCGGTTGACTACAAAGGAACTTCCGAGACCGACAAACGCGAGCAGAGGGGCGTCGAGCTTACGCTCTTTTTCATCTTGATGCTGGTCGCCTTCATCGCGTCTATTTTCACATTCAACGGGTCCGGCTATAAAGCGGTATTCGCCAAAGAAGTGGTCGTCGTGGATGCGCAAGGCCAGCAGCAAACGAATACGACGAATGAAACGTATGTACTGCCGCCTATCGTGCAGCCTTACGACACGAAAGTTGTAGAAATGAAGCCGTTTCTCGGCATGACCGAGCCTCTATTCACGGCGCCGTCCTGGATGGAAGGCGCAAGCGCAGGCCGTAAGCTGAATACGGTCATCTGGTCGGTACTCGGCGGGCTAGTGCTGTACGTTTTAGCACGGCTCGTCGCCCGCAAGCCATTGGGCGCTGCGATCGGTCCGGTCGTGAAAGGCATGGATCCCGAGGATCTCGATGAGATCTCTTACAGGGCGATTGCGATCGGCTATCCGATCTTTACGCTGGGCGCATTGATTTTCGCTATGATTTGGGCGCAGGAGGCCTGGGGCCGCTTCTGGGGCTGGGATCCCAAAGAGGTGTGGGCGCTTATCACCTGGCTATTCTACGCGGTGTTCCTGCACCTTCGCTTGTCCAAAGGGTGGCAGGGCAAGAAATCCGCTTGGCTCACGGTCATTGGCTTTATCGTGGTTATGTTTACGTTAGTTGGGGTAAACCTTGTTATTGCAGGGCTGCACTCCTATGCAGGTGTATAATTCATCGAACTTAATTCAGAGAAGGATGTGAAGCTCCATGGAAATGAAAGCCAGCATACTCGTAGTTGATGATGAAGAACGGATTCGCCGGCTGCTGCGCATGTATTTGGAGAAAGAAGGCTATATCATCGAAGAGGCGGAAGACGGCGAATCCGCGCTGCGCATGGCGACGGAAACGGATTATGACCTCGTGCTGCTCGATGTGATGCTTCCCGGCATCGACGGCATTGAAGTGTGCGCGCGCCTGCGTCAGGTGAAGTCTACGCCGGTTATTATGCTGACGGCCAAAGGGGAGGAGACGAACAGGGTCTCCGGCTTTGAAGTCGGCGCTGACGACTATGTCGTGAAGCCGTTCTCCCCGCGCGAAGTGATTTACCGGGTCAAAGCGATTCTTCGCCGCTCCTCGGCGACGGCGTACTTGTCGAAGGATGCGAGTTCCAGCAACAATATCGTGTTCCCGAACTTGATTATCGAGCACGACGCTCACCGGGTAACGGCAGGCGGGCAGGAAGTGGCGTTGACTCCGAAGGAGTACGAGCTGCTGCACTACTTGGCCGTATCGCCGGACAAAGTGTTCTCGCGTGAAGAATTGCTCAAGGATGTATGGAACTATGAGTTTTTCGGAGATCTGCGGACGGTGGATACCCACGTGAAGAGACTCCGTGAAAAATTAAACAAAGTTTCCCCGGACGCTGCAGCGATGATTACGACGGTATGGGGAGTAGGCTATAAGCTAGAGGTGCCGAAATAACGTGTTTATTTTCAGAAGCGTCGTAGGTAAGCTGTGGCTCACGATCATTGGCCTAGTTGGGGTAGTACTGCTCATACTAGGTCTTTTTCTTGTCAATTATATGGGAAATTATTTTTCACAGGCCAAAGATCAGAAAGAGAACATGGAGAAGCTGGCCCGGAATTTCTCGGAGGAAGCTTCCCATCACATGTACAACGAGCAGTTTTATCAATTAAGCAACGAATTATTGAGCTTTCAAGACGCCAAGATGCTTGTCATTTCCACGGATATGAAAGAAATGATCATGCCTTCGACGCAGTCATCCACCCTTGACAGCTTCCATGCGACGGACTTCTATACGGAAGCCGAGCTTCGCCAAGTGTTTAGCGGTCAAAGCATCGGGAAGCAGATTCACAAGTCGGGTAAAGGCCGCTTCGATAACGGGGATATGTACCTTGTTGTCGCAGTGCCGCTGCGAAATCTACAGGGGAATATCGTAGGGGCGACCTTGATTTATCAATCGCTGCAGTCGCTTGAAGCGACGCAAGCATACATGCTGCGGCTGTTCATCTATGTCTCGATCGTCGGCTTCCTCATGACGACGTCCTTCGCGTTCTTCCTGTTCTCGCGAATTACAAGGCCGCTGCAGCAATTGAAGAAAGCGGCGGATTTCATTACGATGGGCGAGTATGGCACGAGAGTGCCCATCGTGTCCAAAGACGAGATCGGCGAGCTTGCCAAAACGTTCAATCATATGGGCGAGAAAATGCAGGAAAGCATCCGCGCGCTGTCCCAGGAGAAGGAGCACTTGTCAAGCATCTTGCACAGTATGACGGACGCCGTGATTACGCTTGATGCGAACGGCTCCGTGATGCTGACGAATCCCCAAGGGGAGAAGATCGTGCAGGAGTGGAGCGAGATTGAATGGTCCGAGGACGAGGAAGAAACGAGGCGGTTCCGCAAGCCGGATACGGCCCTTGGCGATTGGGGCTTGGTAAGCTACAGCAACCCGTATCTGATTCCGATTCCGGTGCCGCTCATTCCGCTGTTCGAGGCGGTCGTCGACGAGTCCAAGGAAGCCGCCACGAAGATTCACGTCCAGAACAGCGTCTGGTCCGTTGCCATGACGCCGCTCTATACGAGCGAGCAGAGTGAGCAGGTGCGCGGCGCCGTAGCCGTTCTTCGTAACGTAACGGAGGAGGAGCTCCTCGATAAGATGCGTAAAGACTTCGTGGCGAACGTATCGCACGAGCTGCGTACGCCGATCTCGATGCTGCAGGGCTATAGCGAAGCCCTGCTCGACGATATCCCCTCCACGCCGGAGGAGCGCGTGGAGCTGGTGCAAGTCATTCACGACGAGTCGCTCCGCATGGGACGTCTCGTCCGCGACCTGCTCGATCTGGCCCGGATGGAGGCCGGCCATCTCGAGATGGTGTTCAGGGAGGTCGAAGTCGACTCCCTGTTGAAGCGGATGCAGCGCAAGTTCCAGGTGCTGGCCAAAGAGCGCGGCATCGCACTGAATCTGGCGCTGCCGGAAGAGCCGCTCATCCTCAGCCGTGCGGATGAGGACCGGCTGGAGCAGGTGCTGACGAACCTGCTCGATAATGCCTTCCGGCATACGGGCTCCGGAGCGCGTATTGCCATGAAGGGAGAGCAGGCAGCGTATAAGGGCAAGCCTGCGATCCGGATCGAAGTGTCCGACGAAGGACAGGGCATTCCGGCCGACGACCTGCCGTTCATCTTCGAGCGCTTCTACAAGGCGGATAAGGCCCGCACACGCGGTTCGTCCGGAGGAACGGGACTGGGGCTTGCTATCGTCAGGAACATCGTAGAGGCTCATTACGGCCTTGTCACGGCGCAAAGCGCAGTAGGCCAAGGGACGACCTTTACGCTGCTGCTGCCATGTCAGCCGAAATAACACTTTTGTCACAATTTCGACATAAAATAGGCGTTTGCTGGAGGTTTTCTCCGCAAACGCCTTTTCATTTTGTAGAATATTCAGACAAAATCTTGTTGTTCGTGAAACACTTTGAACCTTAAGCCTTCGGCTTTACACCGTCAGAGCGCGAACATTCACGATTTCGGCTTGTTTGGTCAGCTCAGCCAATACTTCGGAAGGAGCTGGTTTATCGATGGTCAGCAGCATGATGGCAGAGCCGCCGATCACCTTACGTCCGACCTGCATGGTCGCGATGTTCACATTGTTGCTGCCGAGAAGCGTTCCTACACGACCGATGATACCCGGTTTATCGTTGTGGGAGATGAGCAGCAGATTGCCTTCAGGGGAGAAGTCAACCGGATATTGGTCGATGCGTACAATGCGCTCTCCATAGCCGGCCAGTAATGTACCGGCAAGTGTTTTCTCTTCTTGTTTCGTTTTGACCGTAACGGTAACGAGATTCGTGAAGGAGCTCGCTGTGTTCGATTTCTGAACGACGATGTTGACATCCCGCGATTTCGCCAAGTGCATGGCATTGACGATGTTGACGCCTTCCAGTTGATTTTCGAACACACCTTTGACGATATAACGATTTAATTGGCCTGTATCCACATCCATCAGGTCGCCGGCATAGTTAACGACGATTTCGTATACGGCGCCTTGGGTGATTTGGCCAAGGATGGAGCCGATTTTTTCGCCGAGACCGAAGTAAGGCTGCAGCTTGCTTAAGACGTTCGGTGCGACCGGAGGCAAGTTCACCGCGTTTTTGAACGGCTCGTTGCGCAGAATATGAAGCACTTCCTCGGAAACGTCGATCGCAACGTTCTCTTGAGCTTCAATTGTCGAAGCGCCAAGGTGAGGGGTGACGATGATTTTCGGGTTGTTCAAGAACGGGTGATCCTTCTGCGGAGGCTCCACCTCAAATACGTCGAACGCAGCGCCGGCCACGATGCCTTGATCGATCGCTTCGACCATCGCCATTTCGTCGATGATACCGCCGCGTGCGCAGTTGATGAGGCGCATGCCCGGTTTCATAATTTCGAATTGCGGCTTCGAAATCAGGTGGCGCGTTTCTGGCGTCAGCGGTGTATGCACGGTGATGAAGTCCGCTTTCTGCACGATTTCATTCACGGTTCCAAGCTTAACGCCCAGCTTCTCAGCGCGCTCTTCCGTCAAGAACGGGTCATACCCGATCACTTCCATGCCGAAGACTTTGGCGCGTTTGGCCACTTCGCTTCCGATACGTCCCATACCGAGAATACCGAGTGTTTTGTAGCGAAGCTCAACACCGATAAATTTGCGGTCCCATTCGCCGCCGACCGTTTTCTTGTAGGCTTGCGGAATCATACGCGCAGTGGACATCATCATTGCGAATGTCAGCTCGCAGGTTGCGATGGTGTTGCCGTCCGGCGCATTGATCACGATGATACCGCGTTTGGTTGCAGCTTCCAGATCAATGTTGTCGACGCCGACACCGGCGCGGCCGATAACTTTGAGCTTGCCGGCAGCCGCCATGATTTTCTCGGTTACTTTGGTTTGGCTGCGAACGAGCAGGGCGTCATAGTCGCCGATAATAGCTACAAGCTCATCTTCGGACAGACCTGTTTGTTTGACCACTTCAACATCAGCTGCATCATAAAGCATTTGAATTCCCATGTCACTAATTGGATCGGATACTAGAACCTTGAACATAAATTAGAACCCTCCTTAGAATATGAACATAAAAAAAACTCCCAACCCTCCGGAACAGACACGTAGGTCTATATCCAAAGGGACGAGAGATTGCTTTCGTGGTACCACCCTAGTTCGCCGCCCATTCGCATGGGAAGCCTCAATCGGTCTTGCGACCTGGAACGGTAACGTGTTCCTTGTCCGATTGCATCTACTCATGTTCAATGCAATAACTCTGGAGTGCTCCGCAAAAAGTTCGCTGCCAATTCTCACCACCCATTGGCTCTCTGAATGCTACTTGCTTGCTTGGCTCCGTCAACGCTTTACTGTAATGCAATTTTGATTTTCATTAGATTACCATGCGTTTGAAGTCGTGTCAATACATGTCGAATCATTTTTACAGGAAAAAAATAATTAACTGTCTGGCGCCTGACTCCAAAGCTTTTTGTTTATTTTATAGTAAGCTTGATGAGAAAGCAATGCTATTTTTGCTTGAACTTTGGCTTATAATTCGATATCGTACTGAATAAACAGATGCTGCTCGAATGACAGCAGCCGAAAGGGAGTGCCGAACATGGAAGTAACCAGTATGCATCCGCAGAAGTTTGTCGAAGCTCTGCAGGGGCAGGAATTGAAGAATAGCGTAATTATCGATGTTCGGGAACAGCATGAATGGGACTATTATCATCTGGAGGAGGCTCTTCTCATTCCGATGGGGCAAATTCCGCACCGCTTAGGGGAACTCCCGGATGATAAAGATATTTATCTGGTGTGTGCGCATGGCGTGCGCAGCTATCGGGTGGCGGAGTACTTGCTGGATAACGGCTTCGAGCGCGTCATTAATGTGGATGGCGGCATGGCTGCCGTTGGTATGCTGCGTGGTTTCCAATACGATTGAAGAATACGGAAAGGGAGTTAAGCGAATACGACGCTTAACTCCCTTTCGGCATTAGTTCACATCCGAGAAAAACGGCAATTGCGGCAGCGGTTCGTTCCCGTACCATTTCGCTTTCCCTTTGACGAAGTCGCCGGTTCGCACGGCATTCGTGCTGAGCAGCAGCTCCATCGTCTTATTGACGTCGGCGATGTTCATTTTCTGCACTTGGCCGGAGGCGATAAATTCATCGATGCGGATCGTCAAATCCTGCGGGTAGAACGGAGTGAAGGCTTTGTTTTTCAGCAGCTTGGCCGTTATGTATAAATTTTTGACATTCAGATTCATGGCGCGCCATTGATCCAAATTCGCATTATTGTTGGGATCGAAATTCTCGATATCCGGATCGATCGTGCCGTTCCAAGCTACAATCGCTTCATAATAGTTCTTCTGTGACGTTAGCGCCTGTGTTTTGGCCTCCAGCATATACGCGTCCTTGTTAATCGTGTCGAGCAGCTGCGGGCCGCTCATGCTGTTGGCTTTGGCCTGAAAGTTTTTGAGCGTATCCGCGAACAGCTTCAAGCTTTTGAGATAGCTTTGATGCGATTGCACGAGCAGCGGAGACGACGCCGGCATATTCTTGCCTTGGAGCTCGGTATATTTCTCATCGGCCAGCTTCTGCAGCTCTTTCAGAACGGCGGCGGCATCGACGGTTGAATTGCCGTTCTCGATTTGGCCCATCAGTTCAAACCATTTATTCTGAAATTCCCTAAAGGGCAAAAAGATGGTATGGTAATAAGATACGAGTACCTGCTGGTCGTAAGCTCCGAGTTCCTGCACGACCGCTTTGTCGGCGTTCAGCACTTTTTCGTACTTCTGATCCGATTTCTCCTGGCCGATTTTCAATCCGTAGAAGAAGGCGCCGAGTATACAAACGAGCATAAAGATAAACATGAGGGCGAATAAATAATCAGTGCGGGTAAGACGCTTATCCATAATCAAGCTCCTTATTCTCTCTTTTCATTTAGTATAGGTGAAACAGTTATAAAAGGGAATATGCGAGGAAATGAGGCTGTATCGATGAAAAAATTCGATTTTAAGAATATCCGCTTCGGCAAGGTCGATGTGAATGATCTGAATGACCGAACTTTATTGCTCAATCTGTACATAACCCAACTGCTTACGCTTATTATCGGAATCATCATCGTATTTTTTCAGAGCAATAATAAGATTATTTCGATGTTCACGTTTCAAGGCGGTTATTCGATATTCATATGGGGGAGTTTATTCGCCATTGCCGTGCTCGGTGTCGACGTGCTGATTTCCAGATGGGTGCCTAAAGAAGTGTCGGATGACGGCGGCATCAATGAAATGATTTTCGGCAATCGGCCGCTCTGGCATATCGCAGTCATTTCTTTCATTGTCGCGGTCTGTGAGGAAATCTTGTTTCGCGGTGCGATTCAGCATGCTTGGGGACCTTATTGGACCAGTATCTTGTTCGCGGCTATCCATATTCGGTACTTGCAGCATTGGCTGATGACGGGGATGGTTTTCAGTATCAGCTATGGTCTCGGTTGGATCTATGTGCAGACCGGGAGCCTGTGGACGCCGATCGTCGCCCATTTCATCATAGATTTCGTGATGGGCTGCATACTTCGTTATAGCAAGGAGGAGGAAGAACAGAACGCATGAATGCAGGGGAAAGAATGCCTTCCAGGTCCGGGAGGCGGCCGGTAGAAGCCGAAGAAGATGATACGTATTTACCGCCGCGCAAAGCTGTGCATCCCTCTGAACGGGGGAAATGGACCCGGATTTTTTATCTGATTTTACTCTGGCTGTTTGTCATACTGGTCATTTCATTAACGGTGTGGGGAATCAAATACTCGGATGCATATGCCAGCTAAAATCTCCCAATTGAAGGTAAGTTGTCTATAACTAGCAGAGAAGCTATGATAGATTCATAGTTTCTTTTTTGTTTTTGCTTATTCATAGACAGGAGGATTTATGGAAATGAAGGCCACGTTCTCACGCAAATGGATGACACTTATACAAATGTTGGCGATCACGTTATTGTTCTTATCAAGTTTCACATGGACGGCGAAGCCATCTTATGCGCTCTCTTATGGGTACCAGCCGTACCCGAAGGGGGATGTCGGCATCGCGCGGCCGGACATCGGCGTGAATCTTGAACTGAGCGAAGGGATTTCGCCGCAGAGCTATCATTTTTATTTGAATGATCAGGAGATGAAGATTGCCTATGACCCCGTATCGGTCAAATACGTCTATAAACCGGAAGCTGATCTGGCGCCAGGCAATTATCATGCCCGTTTGACGTTCTCCTTCGATGGCTATGAGCCGGTACAGATTACGTGGGATTTCACGGTTCTGAACAATCCGGTTGCACTCACCACGGTCACGACGCCCGAACAGCAGCAGGGGCTGCAGGCGATTAACGATTACCGCGTTAAGCTGGGGCTGCCGAAAGTGAAGTTCAGCGACGCTCTGAATACAGCGGCCCAGAAGCATGCGCAGTATTTGGCCCGCAATAAGATTGATCCGATTCGAACGTCGGTATCCTTGCACGAGGAAGATGCATCGCTGCCGGGGTCTATCGGCAAGACACTTACGGAACGCATGCAGTATGTCGGTTATACGAGGGCGAGCGGAGAGGACGTTGCCTATAATCGCGTGTCGCTCGTAGAAGCCATCGACAGTCTGTTCGATGCCCCCTATCACCGATCTCCCTTCATGGTGCCGGGACTCGTGGAGGTTGGAGTCTACAAGGAAGGCAATTATCATGTCGTTGAGTTCGGTTTCTCCGACGGTGTGACGCCGGAGCTCGTCGTATCGCCGGGAAGCAATGACGGCTATGTACCGACCGTCTTCGACGGGCACGAGACACCCGATCCGATCCGCATCCACGCCGCAGCGGATTATCCGGTCGGGTACCCGATTATGGCGGCGATTAACGGACCCCGCGTGAAGCGGGTCAGCTTGGACGAAGCGGAGCTGCATGACGAGAGCGGACAGGCCGTCACGTTGTTGAAGAACGAGCCCGGCAAGGACGATCATCTGGACCGAGAGGTGATTCTCCTCCCTGCCAAGCCCCTTGCCTTGGATACCACTTACACGGCCAAAATTAAGCTGACGGCGACGATGGCGGATGGCAGTACGCAGCCGTTTTCGAAGGAATGGTCGTTCCGTACAGAGCCGGTTGCCGGTATGGGCGTGCTTAAGCTGCATCAAGACGCGGCGGCGTACACGCTGCAGATGGGCAACTTCGGACTAAGCCGCAGTCACCTCGTTTCCTTCGGATTGGATGCGGACAAGTACATGGTTGACCTCATTCCCTATCCGATGAAGCAGAAGCCGTACATTCAGGAAGGCACGTCTTATCTATACATCAGGGACCTTGCCGCGGCGCTCGGCGCAACGGTGGAATGGGACGACGCGAAGAAAGCTGCGGTGTACAAGAAAAATGACAAGACGATCATCTTCTATACGAGCCGTAATGCTTATAACCTGAACGGTGTGGAGCATACAACGGATTCTGCGGCGAAGCTCGTCAATGAAACGACGATGATTCCCGTTCGGCTGCTAGCCGAAACGCTGGGTGCGAATGTGTCCTATGTAGAGAGCACGAGAACGGTGAATATCAGCTATTAAACAATGCAAGAGCCAGAATGTCCGAGGACGTTCTGGCTCTTGTTTATCTCATTTCCAGCTCAATCGAGTTCGGATCGACGAAGCTGTACCCTTTATCTTCAAGCTGCGTCAGGAGCGAATCCAATGCTTTGACCGTCCATGGCAATTCATGCATCAAAATATTGCTGCCGCCGTGGAGCTGCTTCATCACATTCTCGATCACCTTGTTCGGATCGTTCTTCTGGTTCGTCATTTCCCAATCGAGCGAGCCGTTGGACCATGTCATGTAAAGCATGTTGTTCGCTTTCACTTTCGCTTTCAAGTAATCGTTGCCTGAACCGAAAGGCGGCCTGAAAAATTGCGGAGCCTGGCCTGTCAGCTCTTTCACGATTTTTTGAACGTCATCGACCTGTTGATCGATCTGGGCGTTCGGCATGTCTTTCAAATTCTCGTGATCCCAGGCATGATTGCCGATGATATTGCCGCTCTCGTGGATAAGCTTGACGAGCTCCGGCTTTTGCTTGATGCGGTATCCGTTCAGGAAGAATATCGCTTTGGCGTTATGCTTCTTCAGAATATCGATCAACGATTGATTCATTTCAAGTTCTTTGGGCCCATCGTCAAAAGTCAAGAGAATGACTTTTTTATTCCCGTTCGGGTCATTCGGCACGATATCATAGTTTTTGTTCATATGATAATTCTTGGTGACCGCAGGCGGCTTGGACGGCTCTGGCGTCGGCGTCGGGCTTGCAGCTGGCGTTGCGGTCGGCGATGCCGCAGGTGAAGCAGTCGGCGCTGTCACAGCGGCGGTTGTAGGCGCTGCCGAGTCTCCAGCAGCGGCGCTTTTGGCAGGCGGATTGTCACTGCAAGCTGCTAGCAGCAGCATCATGCTGATTAATAATACACTGGCTTTACTCATTTTCTACGATTCTCCCTCAGACTATTTAGCTTTGCAGGTCAATGGATAAGTCTCTACATATAGTACCACATTTGCCGAAGAACATATCTCCTATGTTTTCCTACTTTCTCGAGGTATGCCCTCCGCCCATCTCGCACAACCTATGAAGGATTCATACTACATTCACATGGAGGGAGACCCAATGAAGATAGGTGCATTTTTATTAGGTGGCATTGCCGGAGCGGCTGCGGTCGTTTATTGGAATCGCAAAAGCAAATCGATGCTATTCTCCGCGTTCAGCTCTTCCAGCGAATCGATGGGGAAAGTCGTTGACAAGGCAAAAGACACTTTCGTAAACAAATCCTTCAACGAGTCCGCCGTCAAAAACTTTTCGAATATGGCTTCCAATTCAGCTTCAAACACTGCGGCAAACACCGGTGCAAACGCTAGCGGGGGCCTGAATCAAGTGGAGAAAATCGTCAAAGAAGACCCGCATTTGCGAGTGACGGTGAACGAAATTCTTGAAGCAAACAAGGAAAAAGCGTCAACCATCCAATAGATAAAGGCGAAGGCACAGTACGGCATACCCACGGGGCCGGCTGTGCTTTTTCTTTTTATACATAACTTGCGCGTGCATTTGGATTGAAATAGTGTTAACATGTAGGTGAAAACGATATGAGGAAACATGTCCATTTCGTTTTCCGAGGTTCACATTTTTGCTTTTTTATCATATTCTGTTTTAATAAGATGACCATGCTTTCGATGCAGGCTTTCCAGTCGGAAAGCTCAAAGGAGGATCCTATCATGAAAATAGAACGCTTAAGTCAGGATAAGATACGGATTTTCCTAACATTCGATGACTTAACTGAACGCGGAATTCAAAAGGACGACATGTGGAGAGAAATCCCCAAAGTACACGAGCTATTCAGTGAAATGATGGATCAGGCTTACTCGGAGCTCGGATTCGACCCGTCCGGCCCGCTTGCAGTCGAAGTGTTCGCACTTCCGGCGCAAGGGATGGTCGTTATAGTGACCAGAGGCAAGCTCGATCTGTATGCGAATTCAGACGCCTATGACGATCATGAACCTGAAGAAGTGTATGAGATGGAAGTAACGCTTGAACAAAGCGATTTGATCTCCTATGCGTTCCGTGACTTTGAAGATCTGCTGCGTGCATCCAAAGTAATTAATCCGCTGCTCATAGAAGGCGGTACCCTGTATTCATACAAAGGGAAATATATTTTACAGCTGGAACCTGTTGACCTCGAAGAAGCCAAATACCAAGCGCTAATCGCTGTCTTGTCCGAATATGGAGAGGCTGCTTCCGTGACCCAAGCGGTGCTGGAAGAGTATGGAAAGACGATTATCGCGGACGATGCCGTTAAGGTGCTCTGTCAACATTTCAAATAAACGCCTCTTCTCTCTTTTTTTTGTTGTTGAATGAAACAAGCATCTTCAAAAACGACTGTTTTTGTTGATGCTTTTTTTAATTGTAAGTGAATATAGGCATCCAGGTGTCGGGACGATGGGGGAGACGAATGATGAGCATAGACCATAAACGACTTGCGCCTACTTTAGCCGCGGTTGATTTGGATAGTTTGCTGACTTATTACCAGAAACAGATGCGTGAAGAGGCTTATCTCTATTTGCACAGAAGAGGAATTACCGAGGACACGGCGCAGACGTATCGAATCGGTTTCGAAATCGGCAAGATCGGCTTCTATGTCGATCAGAATCAGCTCGGGGATTATTTCGAGCACCGTGTTATCATTCCCGTCCGGAATTACGACGGCGAGATTGTCGACTTGATCGGACGGTCGATTGACAACAAAGAGCCGAAGTACAAAGCGCTGTACGGGCTCGATCAATTTTTGTTCAATTATCAGGCGCTTGAAGAATCCGATGAAGTCATCCTGTGCAACGGGATCTTCGATGTGCTTTCTCTGACGCAGGCCAAAGTTCCTTCCGTCTGCGTGCCGGACAACGGGGTTTTTAAGGAGCATCATCTGGCTTTATTCACAGGGAAGCGCGTCTATATTTGTATGGGGAATGACGATTCCGGCCGGAGAGAATCCGTACGTATTGAAGCGCTCCTGCGGGAGCAGGGGAACGAGACCTACATCATCTCCTTGCCGGAGACGATTCGCGATATTAACGATCTTTTCGTACGTGCGCAAAATCCGGTGGAGGCTTTCCTCGGCTTAGTCCAGCAATCGGTGGAAGAAGCGATGCTGGCTCCGGTAGCGCCGGATAATAAGAACAGTACCGTCTATCTGGAGGAATATATGAAGCGGTTCCGGGGGCAAGTGGCCAGCATTCGTACAGGCTTTGCCAAGCTGGACAATCTGCTCTTCGGCGGCTTCGGCAGCGGCCTGTATTTGCTGGCCGGCGCAGGCGCGATCGGCAAAAGCATGCTGCTCAAGCAGATGGCGGATCATATCGCTCTTGAGGAGACACCGGTTATCTATGTCTCTTGGGACATGACGAACTTCGAATTGTGGTCCCGCAGCATCGCGCGGATCCTTGGCGTCGAACCGCAGAAGGTGCTGGGCGGGAAAGTGGATCCGGAGCAAGTGGCGGAAGCGAACAAGCAGTATGGGCGAATCTCCAAAATGCTCTGGATGCTGGAGTGTACGATGAATACAACGTTGGATCAGGTGGCGGCCTCCATTGAGCGAATCGCCTTAATCGTCGGCAAAGAGCCGGTCATCTTCATCGATCATCTGCAGCGAATCCCGGCTGGAGAGGGTGCCGCGGCCCTGACCTGGCAGCAGCAGCAAGCGGCAATCGCCTATACGCTCAAGCAATGGTCGCGGGAGTGGGATTGCCCGATTATTGCGGCGACCGCCTTGGAGCTGGGCCAGGGGAACGTCCCTGACCGCGTTCAGGCGTCAGCGGATGTGGTCATGATCATGCAGCCGGGACAAGCGGAGGTGGCGGATGCGCAAGCGATTTCGCTGGCTCTGACGAAGAACCGCAATGGCACAACAGGGAATATTCCGCTGCTTTTCCATAATGATCGTGCCTTGTTTACGGAATAAAGCATGGCGATGTCATAGGAACATGTTATAATGTTAGGTGACATTCCGTATGAATGCGAATCGATTGTCTGAAGCGAAAGGGGGAGCCGCACCATGCAAGCACTGCCGATTATCCTAGCAGCCATAGCCCCCGGACTCTCACTGCTCGCTTACTTTTATTTAAAGGACCGATACGAAACGGAACCGATTCATTTGGTCATTCGAATGTTCGTATTCGGTGTTCTGCTCGTTTATCCAACGATGGTCCTGCAGCGTGCGTTGATTGAAGAGTTTGGCGAGGGAACCTTCATCTCTTCCTTTCTTCTGTCCGGTGGCGTTGAGGAGTTTCTGAAATGGTTCGTACTGTATCATTTGATTTTCAGGCATGAGGCCTTCGACGAACCCTATGACGGTATTGTCTATGCCGTTGCCGTCAGCCTGGGTTATGCGACGTTGGAGAACATCATTTATGCTTTCCTCCATGCCACTTCGTTCTCGGCGCTCATGATTCGCGCTCTGCTTCCGGTTTCGGCGCATGCGCTGTTCGGCGTCATGATGGGCTACTATTTGGGGAAAGCGAAATTCGTCCCGCATAAGGCCCGGAGATACTTATGGTTCTCGCTGCTGCTGCCTATTTTCTGGCATGGGTTGTTCGATTATATTTTGCTGTTGTTCACACAGAACTGGGTCTGGGCCATCATCCCGGTCATGGCGTTTCTATGGATTCGCACGATTTGGCGGGTTGACCGAGCGAACGCACACTCGCCGCTGCGCATAGCTTCGAGGGACGACAAGATTAAAGTGAGCAAAAGTGGGCAATACTGAACGGTATAGATGGTAATTCCTGGCTGGAGACCGGAAGCCGTTCGGGAGGGTGTACATGTCGACAACACGCGTGAAAGTTAAAATTCGCTGCCGCCAATGCGGCGAGAAGTTCGTCCTCAAAGGAAAGAAGGAAAAGGGCAAAATCGAAACCGGATTTCGCCAATGCATATGCAGCAACGAACAGGATTTTGAAGTGGAGACCGAGGAATAACGAGAGGCCATTCTTAACGAATAGGCCTCTTTTTGTTGTCATTCTTGTATAAACCTGTCTTCCCGCGCAAAAACTAAGCGCAAGTTAGGGAATGAAAGGAGTATTCGCGTGTATAAAAGATTAAGCATTGTTATGTTTCCATTCCTATTGCTCGCTTTGATCGGCGTTGGGGTGTGGGGGTACTTGGAGCATCAGGAGAAAAATACGATATTGATCAAAGCGGAAAATCAGTATCAGCGGGCGTTCCACGACCTCTCCTTTCACATGGATAAGCTGCACACGGAGCTGGGCAATACGCTTGCAGTGAACTCAACGTCGGAGCCTTCTTACCGCAAAGGTCTTGTTAATGTGTGGCGGCTGACCAGCCAGGCGCAGAGTGACATTACACAACTGCCGCTGACGCTGCTTCCGTTCAATAAAACGGAAGATTTTCTAGCGAATATGGCGAATTTCTCCTACCGGATGTCCGTTCGCGATATGACCAAGCAGCCGCTGACTGAAGACGAAATGAAAACCTTGAACGCGCTGTATACGCATTCGGCTGAAATTACGAATGAAATTCGCGGCGTTCAGGATAAAGTGATGGCGAACAACTTGCGCTGGATGGATGTGGAGCTGGCGCTGGCCTCCGAGAATGAAGTGCACGATAACGCGATTATCGACGGCTTCACCGTCGTGGACAAAAAAGTCGGGGCTTACGAAGAGTTGAACTGGGGTCCTGGCAGCTTGAGCGTCTTTTCCAAAAAAAATATCAGCATGCTCTCCGGCAACGATATGACGGCTGATCAAATCAAGCAGAAAGCTGCGCAGTTCCTCGGTTTGAACGATACGTCGGGCATGCAGATCGTGGAGAACGGCGGCGGCGCTCCCGAATATCAAAGCTTCTCCGTCGTCGTTCCGGGCAGCGACGGCAGCCCCAACAACGTGCAGCTGGACTATTCGAAGAAGGGCGGCCAGCTCATTTATTTTATGAGGCCGCGCGATGTGAAAGAGACCAAGTATGACTTGCGGCAAGCGCGCGATGTCGCCAACGAGTTTCTGGACGGGCATGAATATAAAGATATGAGCGCAGTCAGCTACGACCAGTACCAGAACATCGCGAACATTGTGTTCGCCAAACGCCAGAAGGATGTTACGATTTATCCGCAGCAGTTAAGTGTCAAGGTGGCACTCGATACGCTGGAAGTGCTCGGCCTTCAGGCGTCGGACTATCTGTTCGGCCAGAAGGAGCGCACCATTCCGCAGCCTAAGGTTACGGCGGCCGAAGCGCGCAAACAGCTTAGCCCGAAAATGAAGGTGTCAAGCGAGTCGCTTGCAGTAATCAATAACGAGCTCGACGAAGAAGTGCTCTGTCATGAGTTTACGGGAACCATGAACAATAACATCTATCGTGTCTACATCAATGCGGATTCGGGAGTGGAAGAGAAGATCGAGACCGTCCGTCCGGAGCAGGCGAAAGCCGCTGCCGACGCGGCCAAATGATGAGCGAAAGAAGCGGGCTTCGCGCCACGCTTCTTTTTTATGCTATTCAAATGAAAGCCACGTGGTATAATTGTGTCATATTATGTCGCGGAGGTGCAGAAATTGCTGCCCAAGGTCAATCAGATCTTACATATCCAAATCAACAGCATTGATGATGAAGAGTCCAAAATTGAATACAAATCCCGCATTGCGGATGTAACGGATAACGCGATAGTGATCGAAATTCCGATGAATGAGACAACAGGCCGGCTTAAGAAGCTGCATCACGGCGATGAGCTGAGCACGTTTTACATCGGTCAAGGAGGCGTGAAGCATTATTTCACCACATCGGTGATCGGTGAGCGGCGGGATGTGATTCGTCTTATCGAGCTGCGCAAACCCGAGCCCGAAGCGATTACCCAGGTTCAGCGCCGAAATTTCTTGCGGGTGCCGGCCGAACTGGAAATTGCGGTCAAGCTTTCCCCGCAGATTCAGTTCATTGGCGTGACAGAAGACGTGGGAGGCGGCGGCATTTCATTCGTATACGACGGCCAGGTGCCGATTGGCGTAGGCGCCGCCGTTGCCTGCTGGCTGCTTGTCACGTATAAGAATGGCAGCATCGAGCACATTCCTTTCACAGGCGAAGTTGTGCGTGTGAAGCCGATGGATACGGGCAAGCTGCTGGGGATGCTGAGCTTCGTCGAAATAACCGACCGCGACCGTCAGAAGATTATCCGGTTCTGCTTCGAGCGTCAGATGGATTTCCGCAAAAGATAAACGCATGAATTCTTCTCGGCATGGGCATACTACCAAGCAAAATGCCTATACGAGCAGGTGAATCTTCCAATGTCCGACGATTCCAAGTCAAAGTCCTACGAGCAGCTGTTTATCCTCTTCTCCGCCAAAGTAGAGAAGATGATCATCCGGACCGCGCTCGTTTTTTTCGTTGCGCTGCTATGCATCCAGGCGCTGCTGCAAATTCCTTACGTGCGCAAACATTTTACCCGGGTTGAACCGCTCGAGGGGAAGCCTTATATCCTGCCTCAGAACGAGAAGGGGGAGCGCTCATAGGCATACAGAATACGAATCTATTATCACGCCAAGTTTTGCATCTACCTATGTAGTGTGGTATAATTTGAATCAATTAGCAGGCAGTGCCTGCTTTTTTGTTCGTAAGGTATTGTGAAGTATGGTGGGAGGAACAGCAGCTTGGAAAAGTTCAATATTGCCATCGATGGACCTGCTGGAGCCGGTAAAAGTACCATCGCTCGGTTAGTAGCCGGAGCGCTTGGATTCGTTTACGTGGATACGGGAGCCATGTATCGGGCAGTAACATGGAAAGTACAGCAAGAAGGGCTGCAACCTGATCAAGAAGCCGAAGTGGCTGCTTTGGCAAGCCGTATGAAGATCGAGCTCATCCCCGGAGAGACAGGACAACAGGTTTTCGTTGACGGCGTCGATGTGACCAAAGAGATTCGCATGACGAACATCACCGACCATGTGTCCCGCATCGCCAGTTATGGCGCAATCCGCCAGCTGCTCGTTAAGCTTCAGCAAGAAATGGCCAGTTCCAAGGGCGTCGTGATGGACGGCCGGGATATCGGCACGCATGTGATGCCCGATGCGGAGATCAAGGTCTTTCTGACGGCCTCCGTGAAGGAACGCGCAGAACGCCGCTTCAAAGAAATGCAGAGCAGCGGGACATGCACGATGACGTTGGCCGAACTTGAACAGGATATCGCTCGTCGCGATCAATTGGATCAAGAACGAGAGATTTCGCCGCTTAGACAAGCTCATGATGCTGTGTTAATGGACAGCACCTCAATGACGATTGAAGAAGTTGTGGACGAAATCCTTGGGCTTTGCAAAGACAAAGTCGGAGGTGGCAAATAAGATGCTGTACCGCATCGGCAGGGCCTTATTTCGCTGCTTATTCACTTTATTCTTCCGCATGCGGGCAATCGGGATGGAGAATGTTCCTGCGCGCGGAGCGGTCGTGCTTTGCGGCAACCACACCAGCTTGCTGGATCCGCCGTTCTTGGGTACTCCGCTGAAGCGGAAAGTTCACTTCATGGCGAAAGCCGAGTTGTTCGACATTCCGGTGCTGGGCTCCATCATTGCGAAGGTTGGCGCTTTTCCCGTCAAACGCGGAGGCGTTAGCCGGGAATCGATACGCCTCGCCGTGCAATTGCTTCGCGATGGCAATATGTTAGGCGTTTTCCCGGAAGGTACCCGTAGCAATGCCGGGGGAATGGGCAAGAAGGGGGCTGCCAGCCTCGCACTGAAAGCTGGCGCAGCGGTCGTTCCCGTGGCCATTGTCGGCAATTATTCATTATTTCGCCGCATGACCATCGTGTATGGCAAACCGCTGGACCTTAGCGCTTATGAAGGAGCAAGTTCGGAAGATTTGGAACTTGCGACTGACGCTATTATGAAAGAAATTCGCCGTTTACATCGTGAATATAGCAAAGCTTAAACTTCATGTATGGAAATGAAAGCTTGGAATTATACTAACTTTACAAGCGAATGGTAGTCCTGAATGTGTTTGAAACAGAGTAGAAGCTTACATACTGCTTTGTGACTCATAAATTATTTCTTGTTGGTTGTACTAAGAGGAGGCTAATCTCATGTCAGATGAAGTAAAAGTTCAAGATCAAACGCAAGAAGCGCAAGAAACAGCCGTATCACAAGCAGAAGCGGAGCATGCTATGAACAATGTTGCCGTTCTGAAGAAAGGCGCTACCGTCAAAGGTAAAATCGTAAAGGTTGACGCAGATCAAGCTTTCGTGGATATCGGTTATAAATACGATGGTGTGATTCCCGTTCGCGAGCTTTCATCTGTAAGCCTGGAAGATGCAGGGCAAGCGGTTCAGCTTGGACAAGAAGTAGAATTGAAAGTGGTTTCGATCAACGACGCCAAAGAAACTTTGGTTCTGTCCAAACGTGTCGTGGATAACGAAAAAGCTTGGGAAACATTGCAAGGTCAGCTGGACAGCAAAGAAATTATTGAAGCTTCCGTAGCGGAAGTTGTCAAAGGCGGTCTGGTTGTGGATATCGGCGTGCGCGGTTTCGTGCCTGCTTCCATGGTCGAGCGTCAATTCGTTGAAGATTTCTCTTCTTACAAAGGCCGTACACTGCGTCTGCGTGTGAAAGAAGTCGATCGCGAGAAAAACAAAGTCATCCTTTCCCAGAAAGATGTGCTGGATGAGGAGTTCGAAGCGAACAAAAAGAAAATCATCGAAGGTCTTCAAGTTGGCCAAGTATTGGACGGTACGGTTCAACGCTTGACACAATTCGGCGCTTTCGTAGATATCGGTGGGATCGACGGTCTTGTACATATCTCCGAATTGGCTTGGCACCATGTAGAGCAAGCTTCCGACGTTGTCAAAGAAGGCGACAAAGTGAAGGTCCAAGTGCTTAAGCTGGATCCTGCGAACGACAAAATCAGCCTGAGCATCAAGGCAACGCAAGCTGGCCCTTGGTCCAAAGTTGAGTCCGATTTCAATGCAGGCGACATCGTAACGGGTACAGTGAAACGCCTTGCGGCATTCGGCGCATTCGTTGAAGTGGCTCCTGGCGTAGAAGGTCTGGTTCACATTTCCCAGATCGCACACCGCCACATCGGCACGCCGCATGAAGTGCTCAAAGAAGGCCAAGAAGTGCAAGTGAAAATCTTGGAAATCAATGCAGCAGAGAAACGCATCAGCCTGAGCATCAAAGAAACAGAGGAAGCTCCTGAAGCACCTGCAGCAGCGGCTCCTTCCGCTAAGCCGGAAAGAGAAAGACAACCAAGAGGCGACCGTGACCGCGGTAACGCAGCAAGCCATCAGAAAGAAATCGCCGGCAACGAGAACGTATCCTTGAGCAACCAAGGTATGTCCTTGACACTTGGCGAACGTTTCGGCGACAAATTGTCCAAATTCAAAAAATAAGTGAGACATGGCGTTTAGGGGGACCATAGCAATGCGCATTTCACGCAAGATGGAGCATGTCCATTACGCGCTGGAGCTTGGACAATCCAGACAGCAAGGGCTGTCGGATATCAAGCTTGTGCATAACTGTCTGCCTGAGACTTCCACGGATCACATGTCATTAAAGACCCAAATCGGCGATCTCATTATGAGTTCGCCGATTTTGATTAATGCCATGACCGGGGGAGCCCAGGAGACGGAAAGCATTAACCGCGAGCTTGCCGTCATGGCGAGAGAGAAGGGGCTGGCGATGGCGGTCGGTTCGCAAATGTCGGCTATCAAAAATAGCGAGGTGGCCTCAAGCTATCAGGTTGTGAGACGCGAGAACCCGAAGGGGATCGTGTTCGCGAATTTGGGAAGCGAGGCAACGGCCGATCAAGCGTTGAGAGCTATTGAGATGATAGAGGCGAATGCGCTGCAAATCCATCTCAATGTGATGCAGGAGCTGATTATGCCGGAAGGGGATCGCAGCTTCACCGGCATGCTGAAGCGGATCGAAGCGATCGTCCATCATGCTCCCGTACCGGTCATCGTCAAGGAGGTCGGCTTCGGCATCTTGAAGGAGAACGCCAAACAGCTGCAGGACATCGGCGTGCGGATACTCGATGTCGGCGGCTCCGGCGGCACGAATTTCGCCGCTATTGAG
Organism: Paenibacillus sp. MAHUQ-63; assembly: GCF_028765165.1. Lineage (GTDB taxonomy): Bacteria > Bacillota > Bacilli > Paenibacillales > NBRC-103111 > Paenibacillus_E. The sequence continues at coordinate 657,128 of NZ_JARADB010000002.1, forward strand.
AATGCCAGACGTCCGGCCGCCATGGAATGGCTGAACGACTGGGGAACGCCGACGAGCGTCGCGCTGCTGGAGTCGCTGACCGTTTATCCGCCTGGCGGGGTGATCGCTTCCGGCGGCATTACGAACGCTTTGGAAGCGGCCAAAGCGCTTGCCCTCGGCGCCTCAGCCGTGGGTATGGCAGGCGCCTTCCTGAAGGTGCTGCGCGAAGAAGGGGCGGATGCGCTGCACCAATTTGCAGATGAATTGCATCATGGACTTATTCTTATTATGACAGCATTAGGTGCGCCGACGATCCGCGATTTATCCCGATGTCCGGTTGTGATCATGGGCGAAACGGCGGAATGGTGCAGGGCTCGCGGCATCTCCATAACTTCATACGCAGATAGAGCGAACCAGAGTAAATAATCAAAAGATTGCCATACTAAGGATCAGGCGGTGCTTCCCTCTCATGAACGGAGGGAACCTGCAGATCCGCAGGCCGGCGGCGGCATGCGCTGCGCTTGTCTATACATAGTAGGGTGGTCAGATTATGAACTCCGGTTATTTGTCTCTCATTCTCCTTTGTATCACGCTCATCTTGTTTGCCAGCGGATGGAAGGAGCTGTACATCGGAAGTATATCGCATAAGGGAATGCTTCTTTTTTTTGTCTTATGGGTGGCAGGTTCTTACTTTTCTGTAACCTTTAAGCACGTGCATGTGCATGTCGTCTATGTGCTCGTTTTTCTCATAGCTATCGGCATTCTCGTCGTAACGCAAGGATTCATACATAAGCTGCATTTGCTATCGATCGGACTTCTGCTAGGTTCACTCCACTTTTTGCTGCAGCAGCTGCTGGCCATGGATCCGATTCTCATCGTTCGCAATTCGGATTGGGATGTCGCCCTGCTTCTCGCATTCATTGTCGTCTTTCTGCAGCGCAGCGCGCTGGAGCAGATCGCCACCCTCTCAATCGGCTATTTGCTGGGCGACATGTATCAAGCGGGCATTCATCCGGTCGGGGGCTATCACGAGTTAGGCCACACGGTGTTCCAGGATCAATGGTGGCTCTCTGTGTTTACAGCCAGATCGGTGACCATCATTCTTCAAGCCATATATAACGGCTGCAAAAGTTTCATACGGAGTTGGTTCGAGCGCAAAGGAGGCTGGCGAAAGTAAATGGATTGGTTTTATTCGCATCGTTATACAATCGGCATCGTCATCGGTGTCATTTTCGGTATTTTGGCTCGGCTTAATATGCTGAGAACGGACTACCGGCAATACCCTACGTATCCGCATGGGAAAATCATCCACATTTCACTCGGCGTTATCGCTGCCGGGCTTGGGGCGGTGGCCGTACCCGCGCTGCTCGACAAAAATTATACGGCGGTAACGTTCCTGTCTCTAGCCGCGCAGCAGTTTCGGGATGTCCGCAATATGGAGAGACAAAGTTTATCGAAGATCGATGAGCTGGAGCTTGTGCCCCGCGGGGCTGCTTATATCGAAGGGATCGCAATGGTCTTCGAGGGACGCAATTACCTCGTCATTTTCTCGTCCTTCCTGGGGTCTCTCTTCAGCATCTTATTCGCCTGGTATTGGGGAGTTTTGGCCGGTGTGCTGTCCATCTGGATCGCGAATAATTTCAAGTCGGGGAAGAAGCTGGGGGAAATTGCCGATATCGAACCCGTGCCCGTCCGGTTGGACGGTCCCGATCTCTATGTCGGTTCCATCTATATTATGAACGTCGGGCTGAAGGATAGCCAGTCGCTCATCGCTGAACACGGGTTAGGCTATCTTGTTAAGCCCAAAAATCGCAACGCTCGGGTGACTTTGGCGAATCTTGGCCAACGGCAAGCGATTCTCCACGATATTTCGACACTGTTCGGCGCCTATCGCGACGAAGGAGAGCCCGCTCTGCGTCCTATGGCCAAGCTGGATATGAATACCGGTAACCTCGGTGTCCTGCTGCTGCCTCAGGAGAAGGATCCGGATAAAACCTTCATCGCCCTGCACCGGGTCCCCGTGTTGGAAAGTGCCGTACGTATGCCGTCTGAAGCAGGTGTCAATAAAAAGAAGGAGGCTTGATGCGCGATGTCCCAGATTCTCGCTATCGTTACACTGACGAAGGATCGGGTTGGCGGGGGGGCGCCTATCTTCGCGGTGGATCAGGAAGACGACCTTCAGCGAATGGCGTTCTCGTTGGAGAAAATCCTGGATGCCAATGCCCATGATTTGAAAAACGGTACGATCATTCTGGTCAAGCACTCCTGAGCCGGCAATGTCATGATGAAATTCATAACGGAAAGTCACAAAAGAGATTAGCCAAGCCGTGTCTTTTTTGTTATGATGTAAGTTGCGTATTTTTCCATGGCTGATCATGGAATTTTGAAGGAGTGAATATGAAGTGGCTAGACCAGTGCTTGCTATTGTAGGCCGACCGAATGTCGGCAAATCCACTATTTTCAATCGGATCGTAGGCGATCGTCTTGCGATTGTGGAAGATAAACCAGGTGTTACTCGCGACCGGCTCTATGGGGTTGGCGAATGGCTGAACACCTCGTTCAGCGTGATTGACACAGGCGGAATTGAAATTGACGGCGAAGATGCGATTCTCAAATCCGTTCGCGTGCAGGCCGAGCTGGCCATCGAGGAAGCGGATGTCATTGTTTTCATGGTAGATGCCAAGGCTGGGGTGACTCCTTCGGATGAAGAAGTGGCGCAGCTGTTGTTCCGTTCCAAGAAACCGGTTGTCCTTGCGGTGAACAAAGTCGACAACCTGGCTCGTCAAGACGATATTTATGAGTTTTATGCGCTTGGTTTCGGTGATCCGATCGGCATTTCGGGCTCTCACGGGATCGGGATCGGCGACCTGTTGGAAGCGGTTTGCGCGTTGTTCCCGGACAAGCAGGACGATGAGTACGGCGAAGAAGTTATTAAATTTGCCCTTATCGGGCGGCCGAATGTGGGCAAATCCTCGATGACTAACGCCATCTTAGGTGAAGAGCGGGTTATCGTAAGCGACGTAGCGGGAACGACCCGCGATGCCATCGATACGCCGTTCGAGCGGGACGGGCAGAAGTTCGTCATTATTGATACCGCCGGCATGCGCAAGCGGGGCAAGGTGTATGAGAACACGGAGAAATACAGCGTCATGCGGGCGATGAAAGCGATCGAACGTGCGGATGTCGTACTCGTTGTAATCGATGGGGCAGACGGCATCATCGACCAGGACAAACACATCGCCGGCTATGCGCACGAAGCAGGAAAAGCGGTAATCATTGTCGTAAATAAATGGGATATCGTCGAGAAGGACGATAAAACGATGCAGCACTTTACGCAGACCATCCGCGACCATTTCCTGTTCTTAAGTTATGCGCCGATCGTCTTCGTTTCGGCTAAAACAACCCAACGCTTGCATAAATTGCTGCCGGTGATCGTTCAAGTAGCGGAAAATCATGCGCTTCGCGTTCAGACGCATCTGCTGAACGATGTGATTTCCGATGCTGTGGCATACAATCCGCCGCCGACGGACAAAGGAAAGCGTCTGCGCATTAACTATGTTACACAAGTAGCGGTGAAGCCTCCTGTCTTTGTGCTCTTTGTGAATGAGCCTGAGCTCATGCACTTTTCATACGAGCGGTATTTGGATAATAAAATTCGCGCAGCCTTCGGTTTCGAGGGAACTCCGATTCGTATCCTGAGCCGCAGAAAGTCATCGGACAAAGAATAGGAGATGTGACAAGGTGCTTACAGTTTCCATCCTAACAATCGTCGTTGGTTATTTACTCGGATCCATCAGCTTTAGTTATTTATTCGGGAAATGGTTCAAGGGCATCGATATCCGCAAGCATGGCAGCGGCAATGCGGGCGCGACCAATACGCTGCGGGTGCTTGGCAAAGGACCGGCGATCCTGGTGCTGCTTCTGGATGCCCTGAAGGGCGTTGCCGCCGTATGCCTCGGCATATGGGCGGCTCCCGGCCCGGATGATATATGGATCCGCGTACTGTGCGGATTAGCTGCGATCGTCGGCCATAACTGGCCGGTTTACTTCGGTTTCCGCGGCGGCAAGGGAATTGCTACAACGATCGGCGTTATGGCGACCCTCTGCTTCATTCCGACGTTAATTGCCGGCTTGACGGCCATTGTCATCATTGCGATCACCCGATTCGTATCGCTCGGTTCCCTTATTTTAACAGCACTTTTACCTTTTCTTATTTGGGGAATGGATCGACCGCTGCCAATTCTGTGGATCAGCATCTTGCTGTGCGCGTTTGCGATTTTGCGCCACCGGACCAACATTGTGAAGCTCGTCCAGGGCAAAGAGAACAAGCTCGGCCAGAAGCGAGCATAGACGGGCGAGAGCGTCCGCTTACATAAGTGAAGGAGTGGTAACCATGTCAAGTAAAGTATCTGTTCTGGTAGCCGGCAGCTGGGGTACGGCGCTCGCTACGGTACTCGCGGATAATGGGAAGCAGGTGCTCTTATGGTCGCGGAACGAGGAGCAAGTCCGAGAGATTAATGAGAAGCACCGCAACAGCCGCTTTCTCCCGGATGTAGACTTATCCCCGTTGATCGTTGCGACCACATCGCTGCAGGAGGCGGTAGAAGGAGCGGACACGATTATTCTGGTCGTTCCTTCATCCGGCATGCGCGATGTCGCTTCGCAAATCCGTCCTTATTTGAAGCCGGATGCGCTCTTGGTCCATGCGACCAAAGGCTTCGAAACCGGTACGCTCAAACGGATGACCGAGGTGCTTGCCGATGAGCTGCCGGATATGGACGCAAGCCGTTTCGTCGTGCTGTCGGGTCCGAGCCATGCCGAGGAAGTGATCCGCCAATGTCCGACGACCGTCGTCGTTGCCGCCCAAGATCTGGCGGCGGCGGAGGCGGCGCAGGATCTGATGATCAATTCGTACTTCCGCGTCTATACGAACCCGGATGTAGCCGGCGTTGAAGTGGGCGGGGCGCTTAAGAACATCATCGCGCTGGGGGCCGGCCTGACGGACGGACTGGGCTTCGGAGACAATGCCAAAGCGGCGCTGCTTACCCGGGGCTTGGCGGAGATCGCCAGGCTGGGTACGACGATGGGCGCCAATCCGCTGACCTTTGCCGGCTTGGCCGGAATCGGCGACCTGATCGTAACGTGCACGAGCCAGCACAGCCGGAATTGGCGTGCCGGCAACAAGCTGGCCAAGGGGACGCCGCTGGAGGCTGTGCTGCAGGAAATGGGCATGGTGGTCGAAGGCGTGAAGACGACGAAGGCCGCCTATGAACTGTCGCGCAAATACGATGTGACGATGCCGATTACCGATGAGCTGTACAAGGTGCTGTTCGAAGGGAAATCGCCGCAGCTTGCGGCGCAGGACCTGATGGGACGCGTCCGAACGCATGAGCTCGAGGAAGTGGCCACGGACGCGCTCACAAATGTGTGGAAGTAGCCTACACCACAACCGGATTGCCCTCATACTATACCGTATAAGCTTTTAGTTCTTATCAGGTATAGGGAGGCGGCACATTTGGCAAACAAAGATATGTCCAAGGACGTATTGAACGTAGTCAAGAAGAAAACGGGTAAATCCGTATCACCTAAAGATATCGAGAGACTGGCCAGCGGTGTGAAACCTTCTACACTGCAAAGCGATGCTCAGCTCCGTCAGTTAATCAAGCAAGTATCCAGCTTGGTGAACGTGAAAGTCCCCGAAGAAACGGTGAATGACATTATTCAAGCGGTGAAGAGCTCCAAGCTGGACTCGAACAACATGCAGCAGCTGATGAATATGATGATGGGCAAAAAATAAAAAGCATGAAGGGGAGCTTGCTGCCCTTTATGCTTTTTTTCTCATCCTATGCTATACTTACTGGTGATTCAATTCGCAGATTTATACATAAGGAGTCAAAAATATGTCAAGTTTGGACAAAATGTGGGCGTCTTTCGTAGCCATCGGCTTGATGGTTGTCGCATCGTTGTTGATTTCGTACGCCAGAACGCGTACCAAAGGATGGGTCCGAGCCGTACTGTCGACCATCGCCTTTTTCCTCTTTATCCCCATTCTGTTATACATGCTGCTATCATTGTTCTAACTTGGAGGGAATTCTTGCATGCTGGAATTGAAAACACGCAAAACACAGAAAACGATAGAGCCGGATCCCGGTTTAAGCATTCTCGATCATGCCCTGAAAGCGGATGTGGAGTGGGGCTTCTCCTGCACGCGCGGGACTTGCGCCAGATGCCGCTGCTATGTCGCCGAAGGCCGGGAGCTGCTGTCGCTGCCTTCCGAAGCGGAGGAGGACCGCCTGGAGCCGGAAGAAATCGAACAGGGGTACCGGCTGGCCTGCCAATGCATCGTGAAGCAAGCAGGCCGTATTTCCGTTACGCATAAGCCTTATTTCTAACAAATAATGCCTGAAAGGTGTGGGCAACTTGGTCCTGTTGGAACCGTTATTCGAAGCGATTACGGCCATTCATACACAATTACAGCAAGTTCCTGGCGTACGCTGGCTTATCGGTGGCAGCTGCGGACTTTTGATGCATCAGGTCGATATCGGGAGAAGTCCAAGGGATTTGGATATCTATGTGGATGTGCACGATGTTGAAGCCATTCACCGCGCGCTGCAGCGCTATTCGACCGACACGCCGGCTTTCAGCCGAACACCGATCTACGCATCGATTTTGAGCCACTATCAGATCGACGGCCACCCTGTTGAGGTGGTTGGCGATTTCAAAGTGCAGGCGCTGGAGTCGTCGTATCAAGTGGAAGCGGCCTATTTATGGGAACGGCATAGCGGCCATACTGAGATCGGCGGGCAAGAGCTGCGGGTGATGCCGCTCGCGCACGAGCTGGTGTTTAACATTCTCCGCAACCGGCCGGACCGCTATGAAGCTATTTATCGAACGATGCGCCAGTATCCGGAGCAGCATATGCAGGCGTTACATGATTTGCTTGAAAGAAACAGCTGGGGTACACCGTTTCGAAGAGAATTGGATCGGTTGATAGATTCACTCTGACGGATCAGGATGAACGCAGACAAGAAGGTGAACCAGATGAATGGACCGATTGTACATTTTTGGCCGGATAACAAACAAATCGGCGTCCGGGCGGGTACGACGCTGCTGGACGCGGGGCGCAAAGCGAAGGTGCACATCCGTACGCGCTGTGGGGGCAAGGCGGCTTGTCTCATGTGCAAGGTGAAGGTGAGCGATCCCGCCGGCAGCGGACTCGCGCCGATGAATGTGAATGAGCGGCTGAAGCTTGGCTCAGGGGCCGAAGAGGGCTACAGGCTGGCGTGCCAGGCCCGCGTCACAGGCTCCGTAGAGGTGACGATACCGGAGGACCCTCTTAAGGCGGCCATTCGCGCACAGCTTGCTAGACAAGCCGCTGAGGATGACGATTTATTTTAGTAACCGAGATAGGATGATGGAATCGTGAAAATGGCAAGCTGCCTCGGGCGAGGCACATGGGTTGGGCTGATCTTGAGTGTGCTCCTGCTGCTTAGCGGATGCGCCTACCCGAAGGAATTGCGGAAAGAAAATCAGATCAACCCGGCTGAATTCATTACGGTCGTTCAACAGGCGGTTGATCTCTACCACCAGAAACACGGCGTGCTGCCGATCAAAAATAGCGATATGAGCACACCGCTCTATGAGAAATATGTGATTGATTTCGCCAAATTGACGAAAGCGAACTATTTGAGCGCCGTCCCGGCCAATGCGTTTGAGAGCGGCGGTATATTCCTGTATGTGCTCGTGGATCCGGAGACGAAGCCTACCGTGAAATTGATGGATTTATCGGCCTACCAGAGCGTAGACGACGTGCAGAAGAAGATCAATGACTACAAAGTCAGCCATAACGGCAATCTGCCTGCAGGCATCGCTATTAATGAGGCGTTCGATTATGTAGATTTCGATAAACTCGGAATGAAAGCGCCGGAGATCAAATCGGTCTATAACCGGCAGAACCTCATAACCTATCTGGTCAATAAACAGACAGGGGATGTCAGTATCGATTATGCGATGGATATTCATAAGCTGATTCAAGACAAGTCCCTTGCCGGCACACTGAAGGCGGAGCAGGATTTGCGTGAACTGCTCGTGAACCAAACGCTGTTCGTCCCGATTCGCAGCGTGCCTTATCGTTGGCAGAATAGTCAGCCACTTCCGCAAGTTACCCCATAATGGCAAACCTCTTACAGGAATCTGTAAGAGGTTTTTTTCATTTTTCAGAATATCATGCTTATTCCGTTCATATATTTTTTCAGGTGTGATGAGTCTTTGATCTCTCGCAGATCAACCGTCCCTGCGCATGGTTCTATAAGGAAAGCCATATGTGCTTCATAAAATATGAGCTCCAAAAAAAAGATATGGCGCATCTATCATATTTCTATCGAAAGTACATATATTTCTTACTAGTCCAAATGAATGTACGAGTAGTCAATTGTAACCGTCTCAAGTCAGTTGACGACCAAACTGTAGGAGGGATTCTCTTGGAGAAAGTGGATATCTTTAAGGACATTGCAGAACGAACGGGAGGGGACATTTACCTGGGGGTTGTTGGCGCAGTCCGTACAGGCAAGTCAACCTTTATCAAGCGTTTTGTGGAATCTGTAGTGCTTCCGAACATTCAAAGTGAAGCGGATAGGATCCGGGCTACCGATGAACTCCCGCAGAGCGCTGCTGGCCGCACGATCATGACAACGGAGCCGAAGTTCGTACCGAACACGGCGGTTCAAATATCCGTGGCCGAAGGACTCAATGTGAATGTCCGGCTAGTTGATTGTGTAGGGTATGCAGTCGATGGCGCCAAAGGCTATGAAGACGAGAATGGCCCGCGTATGATCAATACACCGTGGTTCGACGAGCCGATTCCGTTCCAGGAAGCGGCGGAAATCGGAACGCGCAAAGTGATTCAGGAGCATTCGACGCTTGGCGTTGTGGTAACGACCGACGGTACGATTTCGGATATTCCGAGATCTTCCTACGTCCTGGCTGAGGAGAGAGTCATCAATGAACTGAAGGAAGTCGGCAAACCGTTCATCGTGATCATCAACTCGCAGAAGCCGAATGGCGAGCCGGCGCTTGAACTGCGCAGCGAGCTGCAAAGCCGTTACGATGTGCCGGTCGTTACGATGAGCGTAGCCAATGCAGGCGAAGAAGAAATGGTATCCGTCCTGCGTGAAGTGCTGTACGAATTCCCGGTTCACGAAGTGAATGTGAACCTGCCAAGCTGGGTGATGGTTCTTGCTGAGAACCACTGGCTGCGGACTCAATTCGAAAATTCCGTACGCGATACGGTTCAAGATATTCGACGTTTGCGCGATGTGGATCGAGTTGTCAGTCAATTCGCTGAATATGAATTTATCGATAAGGCTGCGCTCGCCGGTCTGAACATGGGGCAAGGGGTTGCCGAGATTGACCTCTTCGCGCCGGATGAGCTCTACGACCGCATCTTGGTCGAGGTCGTCGGCGTAGAAATTCGAGGCAAGGATCATCTCCTGCAGCTCATGCAAGATTTCACGCATGCGAAGCGGGAATACGATCAATTCGCGGAAGCGCTGGAGATGGTGAAGACGACGGGCTACGGCATCGCGCCTCCGACGCTGGCTGAGATGGCGCTCGATGAGCCGGAGCTCATTCGCCAAGGCTCGAGATTCGGCGTCCGCTTAAGGGCGACAGCGCCGTCCATCCATATGATCCGCGTGGACGTAGAGTCCGAATTCTCGCCGATTATCGGAACGGAGAAGCAAAGTGAGGAGCTTGTCCGCTATCTGATGCAGGATTTCGAGGATAACCCGCTCAAAATTTGGGAGTCGGACATTTTCGGAAGATCGCTCCACTCCATCGTGCGGGAAGGCATTCAAGGGAAGCTTGCCCAAATGCCGGATAATGCGCGCTACAAATTGCAGGAAACTTTGGGACGCATCATCAATGAAGGCTCTGGCGGGTTAATTGCCATTATCTTGTAAAATGAAGACAAAAAATCACTCGAAAGAGTGTTTTTTGTCGTTTTATAGCAAAAATACCCACATAAAATGGAAATCCGTACTTGAAATTGAGATCGTAGTATATTACTATGAATTTATTCGTCTGCTTTCGAAGTTCATTTAGTCTAAGAAAATCAACGTTTTTTCATTTGATCATGTATATTTTCTGAGGAAACGGTGAAAACAGGAAGTAACGGAAGTGAGAAATCTTGGGGGGAGGTGAATGGCATGAATAAATCTGAATTGATTAACAAGGTTGCTGAAACCTCTGAGCTTTCCAAGAAAGATGCAACGAAAGCGGTTGACGCTGTTTTCGAAGCGATTTCCGAAGCGCTGCAAGGCGGAGATAAAGTACAACTCGTTGGATTCGGTAACTTTGAAGTTCGTGAACGTTCTGCTCGTAAAGGACGTAATCCGCAGACTGGTGATGAAATCGAAATCCCGGCTAGCAAAATTCCAGCTTTCAAACCTGGTAAAGCACTTAAGGATGGCATTCAATAATTGCGTTTTACATACGTCCGAACGTTATATATCTACAAAGCCGTGGCCGCTAAATGCTGTCGCGGCTTTATTTATCGTTAGCAGAAAATGCCTTTACAATTCCAAAATCTCCTACTATAATAACAAAGTGAATGAGTAAGACTGAGCGAAGGACGGGGTATGGCGCAGCCTGGTAGCGCGCACCCTTGGGGTGGGTGAGGTCGCACGTTCGAATCGTGTTACTCCGATTACGAAAAGACATCGAAAGCTCGATGTCTTTTTCTCATGAAGGGCTTGTTCCATCGTTAGAATTGAGGCTAAGACATAATAGGGGGAACAGTCTTGAGAAAGTTGAAATTGAACGAGCTCGTCAAATCGCAGGATTGGACAATGTTCGGCATCATCGCCTCGATCTATTTGGTATGGCGCATCGGCGTGGTGGGCAATTGGAGCAAGGAATGCTGGATTTTACTGCTAATCTGTCTGCTTGGTGTCCGCAAGGATCAAGTAGACGTGGATTGGAAGCGCTTTTTCGTCGTCGGCATTCCTTTGCTCGGCATCTTCTTTTATTTTTACGGCTCCGGCAACGGCTTCTGGTGGCGAATCGCCAATTGGATGTTTGAGAATAACCGCCACCCGTGGCACTGGGATGCGTATATGAACGCGATTCCGCTGAATACGGGCGGGTGGGCCAGATGGATCGCGAATCCGTTCCTGGACCGGGCCATGGCGTGGATATACAACTACGGCTTCGTGCTTTCCTTATGGATTTGCATCGTTAGGAGCTTCTGGACGCGGAGCGTCAAGAAAATGCTCTCCTACGCGTTATCCGGGCACATGCTGCAATTCCCGCTGATTTTGCCTTTTTACAATCTGATACTGCTGCGGGAAGTATGGTATGTGAACCAACAGCCTGACCTGCTGCATCGTGTGTTCGCGGACCAGAACGCGCTGCTCGTAGCAACGATGAACTGTTTTCCGAGCATGCACACCTCCATCTCCTTTGCGATGCTGCTGCTGGCCCTTAGAGAGAAGGACCGCATCTTCAAAACCATGATGGTGACGTACTGCGCCTGCATTATTTTCTCGACGCTGTACTTGCAAATTCATTGGCTGATCGATGTGATTGCCGGCATGCTGTTTGCCTACGGCACCGTGAAGCTGGCGGATTTCTTGATTCGCGTCGGCGCATCCCGGATCGTCCCGGGCAAATTCAAACGATTTTACCAGCAAGGCGTACAATCGTCCTCCCAAGAAATATCCGTCTAACGCTAGTTGACTTGGGGATGCTTTTTTTGGCATCATTAGGTAAGAGATGTGACCTTAAGGCAAGAACGGAGGATGGGAATGGAAGATACGGGCAAAATGAATCAACCGAACACGAACGGCAACGAATATTTCGTCATTAAAGCCAAAGATAACGGCGTTCATGTTATTGGATTAACACGCGGCCAAGATACGCGTTTTCATCATACTGAGAAGTTGGACAAGGGCGAGGTTATGATTGCTCAGTTTACCGAGCACACTTCAGCGGTCAAGATCAGAGGCAAGGCGATCATCATGACGAAGTACGGCACGGTCGATACCGAAGAATGATGGATTATTTGCAAAAGCAGGCATAGCCTGCTTTTTTTGTTTGTACAATGGTGTATAGAGCTTGTAACACATATGCAGTGCTGCCAAGCTGTTTGGCTCTTGTCCAATGTGCTGGAGGTGCTTTGTCATGAAGTGGTCGACGCGAATTACCTTGATGATAGCGATATCGGCGATTATTGCCATTAGTTTGTCTATTCTCCCCCAATTGGATGCATCCACGGGACTGGGCGCGCCCGCGGGTTGGTCGAGCAAGCGCGCGCAGGATCTGACGGAACGTAACCTGCCGGATCTGCTCGTACAAGTGCCGCTGCAGCTGCGCATCCGCAAGGTGGAGCTGAGCGCTTCCCGCTTGTCGCTTGACTTGAGCTTGCCCCGGAATGCGGATTCCGCGACGGTTTACAGGGATTTGTATACGATTGCGCAAACGATGCTGCAAAAAACGAAAAATGTGAATCAAGTATGGGTTCGCGTTATCGATTATGCCAACGTTTCGGAGAATACGTCGGCTCAGCTTGTACTGGCCATGGTTGCCGAACGTGAATTTGGGAAGGATATGGAGAAGAGCCCCAGTGAGCTCAGCCTGATCCAGCTCGAACAAGAACTGCAGAACCGGTTTCGCATCACCTATACCTCGAAATGGCAGCAAAGATATCCGTTATAATTAGTTGTGCGTCCGCCAACGGGTTATGATATAATAATTTGAATTGAATCTTAGAGAGTGGCATGAAAGAGATTTGGCACACGGTTACGGAGGCTTTTGCATGAATTCTTATCGGATCCCAGAGATCGCCAAGCAGTACACGGAATATGATATGATCCAAATTCACACAGACTTGCCCAATTTTCCGGAGCTGCGCACGCGTCTGTTGTTTGCTTTCTTGAACGGAAACAGTAAATTTAGCTCCGCCAGTGAGTTGTATACGTTAGCAACCTCACTCGTTCAGCTGGCGCTGGACACCCACGATCTCGTCACGGCTTCCAATGATATCAAAGAGAAGAAAGCGGCGAGATCCAGGCAATTGAAAGTGCTGGCCGGCGATTACTTCAGCTCCCGGTTCTACCATCTTCTTGCCGGAGCGGGCCAAATTGACATGATCAAACAGCTGGCTAACGCGATTTGCGAAGTGAACCGGCTGAAGATGACCACGTACATGAAAATGAAGCAGTTGAAATTAACGGCAGAAGATTACATTCACCAGATGGTGGAGATTAAATCTCAGCTGTTTTTGTCATTCTCTGAGTTTATGTCTGAGGTCTATGACTCGGCGTGGCCGGATATTTTACGCAGTTATGCCAGATGCGAGCTTATTTTCGATGAAATATTCCGCATGGAATCCGCGGCGGCGTCGTTCATGGGCAGTTGGGGCTTCTGGCACATTCTGCAGCATGGTACGAAGGAAGAGCGCAAACAGCTTCAAACCGAGGACACGGATCAAGCGAAGGTGCGTACGCTGCTGCATAAGTATCATATTTCGTCGCAGCTGTACGAGATGCTGGATGCTCAAACCAAACAGCTGCAGTCCAAAGTACAGCAGCTGGGGTCGGACAAACTAATTAGTGAACTGTTTCACATAGGCGAGCCGTTCCTGCGATTTTTAGCGAAGCAGCCCAAAGTGCTGGAAGAAATTTGAGGTGACCAGACAGATGACGATGACAAAATCCAAAACTCAAGGTAAATCCAAAGAAGAATTCGTACATGCCGTCTTCGAAAGCATCGCGCCGAAGTACGATTTGATGAACAACATTTTAAGCTTTCGCAGACATAAAGCGTGGCGCAAATTTACGATGAAGAAGATGAACGTTCAGCCCGGGCAAACGGCGATCGATCTCTGCTGCGGAACGTGCGATTGGACGATTGCGCTGGCACAGGCATCGGGAACCGGCCGTATGGTCGGTCTGGATTTCAGTCAGAACATGCTCGACTACGGCGCTGAGAAAATCAAGCAAGTCGGATTGGACAAGCAAATCCAGCTGATCCAAGGCAATGCGATGAGTCTTCCGTTTGACGACAATACGTTCGACTATGCGACGATCGGCTTCGCCCTGCGTAACGTGCCGGATCTGGAGCAAGTCATTCGCGAAATGCGGCGCGTCGTCAAGCCAGGAGGACTGGTTGTGTCTCTGGAGCTTTCGAAGCCGACATGGCAGCCGTTCAAGTCGATTTATTATTTTTATTTCCAGCGCGTGCTGCCGTTCTTAGGCAAGTTGATCGCCCAGAAGTACGAACAGTACAAATGGCTTCCGGAATCCTTAATCCATTTTCCCGATCACAAACAACTCGCTGCTATTTTTACGAACCTAGGATTAGAGCATGTACAGGCTTACCCGCTTACCGGCGGAGTAGCAGCCTTGCATATTGGCACCAAGGGGAAAACGAAATCAGGGGAGTAATTCGCATATGTTTACTAAACTCAAAATTTTTCTGGAAATGATCAAATTCGAACACAGCGTATTTGCACTTCCGTTTGCGTTCATGGGAGCCATTCTCGGCTCCGTTGTACTCGCCGGACATCTGCCCAGCTGGGCGCAAATCGGTTGGATCACGCTGGCCATGGTAGGAGCAAGAACGGCCGCGATGGCGCTCAACCGCGTCATCGACCAAGCGATCGACAAGAAGAATCCGCGCACGGAGAATCGCGCCATACCCGCGGGCCTCATTTCCATCCCGCAAGTTATTATTTATATTATCATTTCATTTGTTTTGCTTTTCTGGGCTACTTCGAACTTAAGTGCATTGTCGATGAAACTGCTGCCGATCGCAGTGTTTTTTCTTGTCTTTTACTCGTATACCAAAAGATTCACTTGGACGTGCCACTTTTTCCTGGGCTTGACGCTGGGCTTGGCGCCGCTTGGCGGCTGGATCGCCGTAACAGGTCAATTCACGTGGTCTTCCATCATCTTTTATTTAACGGTCGTCTGCTGGAGTGCCGGATTTGACTTGATTTACGCTTGCCAGGATGCGGAATTCGACCGTGAGGAAGGCTTGCATTCCTTGCCAAGCCGCTTCGGCATTAAGGCCGCGTTGACGACGGCTCGCGTTCTCCATGTTCTGACCGCTGTAGGCTTGGTCACTTTATTTTTCATGACACACTTGAGCTGGTTCTATCTGATCGGTCTTGTGATCGCTTATGTTCTCTTGTACAAGGAGCACAGACTGGTTTCCCCGCAAGATTTGTCCAAACTGAATACCGCATTCTTCACGATGAACGGCGTGCTTAGCCTTGTCATGTTCGCCTTCACGCTGCTGGATGTGCTTGTGAGGCAGTATACATGAGCCGCGGCAATTGGGTCGTCGGCATGACGGGGGCTAGCGGAGCGGCATACGGCGTGCGATTGTGCCAGGTACTGCTCGATCAAGGGCTGGATGTGCATCTCATGGTGACGGAAGCCGGCTGGAGAGTGCTGCACGATGAGCTGGACTGGAACGCCGCGAAGCGCAAAGAGACGCTGCAGGAGCACTTCGGCGGCCGCCTGGGCGCTTATCAGTATCATCCGGTGACCGATATCGGCGCATCCGTTGCCAGCGGTTCCTTTCGAACACGAGGGATGGTCGTCATCCCTTGTTCGATGGGAACGCTATCCGGGATCGCGCACGGCTCATCGGACAATTTGCTGGAACGGACAGCAGATGTCATGTTGAAAGAAGGAAGAACATTAATTCTGGTTCCAAGGGAAACGCCGCTGCATGCCATTCATCTGGAGAACATGCTCACCTTGTCTCGGATGGGCGTGCGCATGATTCCGGCGATGCCCGCTTTCTATAATCGTCCGCGCTCCTTGGAGGAGATGGTCGATTTTTTGGTGGGTAAAGTGCTGGATAGCATGGATATTGAGCATTCCTTGTACCGAAGATGGGGAGAACCGAATGAATAACCTTGACCCTAAAATTCGCATCGGCCGTATCAATTATACCAACGTATGGCCGATCTATTATTATTTCCCGGAGCTGATGCAGAGCTCCGAAGTGGATATCATCGAGCAAGTGCCCACCTCTCTGAACCGGGCAATGGCGGCCGGCAACATCGACATGGGGCCGATCTCCTCCTTTGCTTACGGAGAAGGCTGCGAGAATTATTTGCTCTATCCGGATCTTTCGGTCAGCGCCTACGGCGAAGTCAACTCGATTCTGCTGTTCCACGAGAAGCCGCTGCGGGAGATCGCGGACGGCCATATCATGCTGCCGACGACATCGGCGACATCCGTCAATTTGCTCAAAATTATTCTTGAGAAATTTTATAACGGCAAACCAACCTATGAATATGCCGAGCCGAATGTCAACCGGATGATGGAGCGGGCGGATGGGGCGCTGCTCATCGGCGATGATGCGATCAAGGAGAGCTGGGGCAACCAAACGTATATGATCACGGATCTTGGGCAAGAATGGGCGAAATGGACAGGTCAGTGGATTTCGTTTGCCGTTTGGGCCATTCGCAAGGAAACAGCGAACTTATACCCTGAGTTGGTGGCGGAAGTATTTCAAGCATTTATGGCCAGCAAAGCGAAGGCGCACGCCAATCCCGAAGAAATGATCGCGAAGGCGCAAGCGTCCGTCGGAGGAACCGCTTCATATTGGAATCATTATTTTCATACGTTATGCTATGATTTTGGTACCGAACAATGGGAAGGGCTTGCAACCTACTACAAGTATTGTTATGAGCTGGGTTTCCTGCCGAAGCCGGTTGAGATCGCTTTATGGTCAGAGAATAAAGTGGCGCGGGTGACAGAATGAAAAATTTATTGGATATTTATGCAAGGAAGAAAAAAGATATAGCAGCAATTGAGAAATCGCTGGAAGAAAGCGTTTATACGGATCACGCGATGCTGAGAGAAACCTCCAACCACCTGTTGAAGGCAGGCGGCAAGCGGATTCGTCCAGTTTTCGTTCTGCTGGCCGGCGAGTTCGGGGATTACCGGTTAGAGACGATGAAACGAGTTGCCGTTCCGTTGGAATTGATTCATATGGCTTCGCTCGTACATGACGATGTGATTGACGATGCCGATACGAGACGCGGCCAATTAACCGTCCGTTCCAAATGGGACAACCGGGTCGCGATGTTCACGGGAGATTACATATTCGCCAAAGCGCTTGGCGTCATTACACAATTACATAAACCGGCGGTTCATCAGATCATGTCCAAAGCGATCGTCGAGATGTCCATCGGAGAAATGGAACAAATACGTTTCTTTTTTCAATCCGACCAAACGATTCGCGATTATTTGTTAAGAATTAGACGGAAAACGGCGCTGCTCATTGCGATTTCCTGCCAATTGGGAGCGATGGCCGCAGACGCGCCCGATTGGATCAGCAACAAGCTGTACAGCTTCGGCTATAACGCCGGCATGGCGTTCCAGATTCGCGACGACATTCTCGATCTGATCGGGACGGAGAAGCAGATCGGCAAGCCCCCGGGGTCCGATGTGAAGCAGGGCAACATTACGCTTCCCGTATTGTTCGCCCTGCGGAATCCGAGTTTAAGACCGCAGATATTGAGCGAGCTGGATCGGATTCATCAATTGGACGGACAGACCGATGTCAGCCGGTTCCTCGATATCATTCGCCACAGCGAGGGGATCGCGCAAGCGGATGCACTGTCTCAGAAGTACATCGATAAGGCGATTGCTTCCCTGGACAAGCTGCCGAACGGACAAGCCAAGAGAGATCTCGTGGAAATTGCCCATTTCTTCGGCAACCGTTCCTACTAGAAGTCGATGCAATTTGAGAAATGTTGACAGAACGTGTAAACTGGTAGGTAATACATGGAATAAACCCTATGGAGTATAAGCTTACGAAGCAATTTTCCGAAGAAAACTCTAAGGAGGAAGTCGTGACATGGACAAAACATTCTTGATGGTGAAGCCAGACGGCGTACAGCGCGGCCTGATCGGTGAAATCGTGAAGCGCTTCGAGCAGAAGGGCTTTCAACTAATCGGCAGCAAGCTCATGATGGTATCGAGACCGCAAGCCGAGTTTCATTATGCCGAGCACAAAGGAAAAGATTTTTACGAGAGACTTGTCAATTTCATTACGTCCGGCCCCGTATTTGCGATGGTTTGGCAAGGGGATCAAGTAATTCCGCTATCCCGTACACTGATCGGCAAGACCAATTCCCTGGAAGCTTTGCCCGGTACGATTCGAGGCGATTATGCGGTACATACGAATTTCAATCTCATCCACGGTTCCGATTCTCCGGAGAGCGCAGAGCGTGAAATCGGCAACTTCTTCAAGGCGGACGAGCTTATCGATTATACGAAAGTCATCCAGCAGTGGATCTAGCATTCCATACATATGAGCGGGAGCCTGTTACCTACGCGGTGGCAGGTTCTTTTTTTGTCGGAGCTTGAAGGAATTTGGCGCGGGCTGAAAGAATGTAAATATGAGACAAATATCAAGGCGGGTGTCATCATGGAAGAGGATCAGGATTTTCTGTTATTCATCAAAAAAGTGAAAGAACATACGGCTATCGATCTCGCCCTTTATAAGGAAGCGCAGATGAAGAGGCGTTTGACGACGCTGCGCATGAAACGCGGCTACAACACATTCGTCTCTTTCTTCGACGCCATGTTGAAAAATAAAGAGATGTTCTATGAGTTTCTGGACCGGATGACGATCAACGTATCGGAATTTTGGCGGAATCCGAACCGCTGGGAGCTTGTGGAGTCCAAGTTCATTCCCGACATGCTCAAAAAAAATCGGCGCCTGAAAGTATGGAGCGCAGCCTGCTCGACAGGTGAAGAGCCTTATACGCTGGCAATGATCTTGGCGGAGCAAGGCGCTCTGCAGGAAACGCATCTGCTCGCGACCGATATTGATGAAGGCGCTTTGGAGAAGGCGCGCAAAGCGGTGTACCTGGATCGCTCGCTGCGTGATGTGCCGGAGAAATATGTGAAGAAATATTTCCGCCAAGATCAATTGATGTATCATGTAACGGATGAATTGAAGAAATCGGTGAAATTCCAGAAGCAGAATCTGCTGGTGGATACGTTCGATACCGGCTTCGATCTGATTGTTTGCCGTAACGTTATCATCTATTTCACTGAAGAAGCCAAGCACGTTCTATATCAGAAGTTCGCCAAAGCACTGAAGCCGGGCGGATTGCTGTTCGTGGGCTCGACAGAGCAAATTTTCTCTCCGGGTCAATACGACCTGGAGCCGGCGGATACTTTCTTTTATCGGAAGAAAGGGGTATAAGTTCTTCCATATTTTCCAATACTAAGATGTAGCATAACTCAGTGACGATGATGCAAATACGGCTGATGCAAACACTTAGGGGGCTCTTATGGACAAACGCAAAGTGATTACCGCTTATCGCAGGGGAATGATCTCCATTCAGGAATGTGCGCAAATTTTGGGCGTGGATTCGTCGCAAATCATGGGTTTGATGAACGATCCGCAGATGGCCGAACTGCCGAGAGTTGTCCAAAAGCAGCATATGCACGGGTAATCTTCGCTCCTGATTACATGAGGACACGCTTTTGCTAAAGGGAATCTCCCTTGCATGCAAAGCGTGTTTTTGCGTTTAAATCTGTTGCCAAACCGGAGTACCTATACTATAATGACTAAAAGATAATCGCGCGTCAAAGCGCTAAAGCGTTTGGGAAGACAATCGAAGATGAAACGGGGTAACGGATTGTGAGATATTTAACGGCAGGCGAAACACACGGACCGCAGCTCACTGCGATAATTGAAGGGTTTCCAAGTAATGTGACATTGAACTTTGACGAATTGAATTTTCAATTACATAGACGTCAGAAGGGGTATGGCCGCGGCCGCCGCATGCAAATCGAGAAAGATACGGCTACGATCGCCGGCGGCGTACGCCACGGCAAAACGACGGGAGCGCCTATCGCATTGGTCGTTGTTAACAACGACTGGAAGCATTGGACATCGGTTATGGGCATCGAGCCTGTAGAAGAGGATAACGAAGGCAAGCGCCGCGTGAATCGTCCCCGTCCGGGACATGCGGATTTGAACGGCGGACTCAAGTATAATCAGAAAGATTTGCGTAACATTCTGGAGCGTTCCAGCGCGCGTGAAACGACGATGCGCGTGGCTACCGGAGCGGTGGCACGTCAATTGCTGGCGGAGTTCGGCATCAAGGTGGCGGGACAAGTTATCCGGATCGGCGATGTGGAAGCACAGCGCCAGGATCTGCCTATCGACGAGTTGATTCGGCTTACGGAAGATTCGCCGGTGCGCGTCGTGGACAAAGACGCCGAAGCGAGAATGATCGCGGCGATCGATGCGGCCAAAGAAGACGGAGATACGCTGGGCGGTATCGTCGAGGTTATTATTGAAGGCGTACCTGTCGGACTCGGCAGCCACGTGCAATGGGACCGCAAGCTGGACGGCAAAATTGCCCAAGCGGTGCTTTCGATCCAAGCGTTCAAAGGCGTTGAATTCGGTATCGGCTTTGAGGCTGCCGAGCGCAGAGGGTCCAATGTACACGATGAGATTTTGTATAAGGAAGAGGAAGGCTTCAGACGGAGAACGAACCGTGCCGGCGGCTTCGAAGGCGGGATGACCACAGGCGAGCAAATTGTCGTGCGCGGCGTGATGAAACCGATCTCGACGCTGTACAAGCCGCTGCAGAGCGTAGATATCGACACGAAGGAAGTGTTCACCGCGCAGGTTGAACGTTCCGACACTTGTGCGGTTCCGGCCGCGGGAGTCATCATGGAGAACGTGATCGCCTGGGAAGTTGCGAATGCGTTCCTGGATAAATTCGGCGGCGATTCCTTGGAGGAAATTCGCGCGAACTTGAACAACTACTTGAAACAAGTGGAGAGCTACTAAAATGAGAGAACTGACGGTAGAGCTAGGGGAACGGTCTTATCCTATATATATCGGGCAAGGTGTCCTGAACCAAATCGCGGCGCTGTTCGACCGCGCCAAGCTCAGCCGCAAGTCGCCGCTGCTCGTCGTCACCGACGACGAGGTGGCTCCGCTGCACCTGGAGCGCGTCATGACGCTGCTTCGCGAAGGCGGCTTCGCCGCGACAGCCTGCGTCGTACCCGCAGGCGAACCATCCAAATCCCTCGCGCAGCTCGAGGGAATCGTCTCCGACGCCCTCCGGGCAGGCCTTGATCGCAGCTCTGCGATCGTGGCCCTTGGCGGCGGCGTCGTCGGCGATCTCGCCGGCTTCGCGGCGGCGAGCTTCATGCGCGGGATCCGCTTCGTGCAGATCCCGACGACGATCCTTGCCCACGACAGCTCGGTCGGAGGCAAGGTGGCGGTCAATCACCCGATGGCGAAGAACATCATCGGGGCATTCCATCAGCCCGAGCTCGTGCTCTTCGACATCGATACGCTGATGACACTGCCGCCGCGGCAAGTGAAGGCGGGGCTGTCCGAAGTGATCAAGCACGGCTTGATTTGGGATGCCGCATTCACGCAGTGGTGCGACGATAATGCCGATAAGCTGTTGGCCTTAGATCCCGAAGCGCTCGGCTATGCGCTGTACGTCGGCTGTAAAGTGAAGTCCATCGTCGTATCCCAGGATGAGCGCGAGAACGATTTGCGCGCCATCTTGAACCTTGGCCATACGATAGGCCATGCGCTGGAGGCTGTCGCCGGTTACGGCGAGCTGCTGCACGGCGAAGCCATATCGATCGGCATGGTGGGAGCGGCTAAGCTGGCCCAGCAATTCGGTTATTCGGAAGACATTTATCACGTTACCAAAGGGCTGTTCCTGAAATTCGGATTGCCTGTCGCGATACCGGCACATCTGGATACGGACAGCATTATGAGTGCGATGATGCACGATAAGAAATTCAAAGAAGGCACAATGGTCTACATCGTACCTGTGGAAATCGGCAAAGTTGAGATTCGCAAGGATGTAACGGTGGAGCAGGTCAGACAAATTGTCGAGCTTCTTAAAGGAGAGAGCTAACCGATGTTCTTGAGGGGAATTCGCGGTGCGACGACGGTTCAACAGAATGAAGCGGAAGAAATTTTGGAAGCGACAGGCGAGCTTCTGCATGCGATTGTAGAGGCGAACGATTTCCGTCCGGAAGACATCTGTTCCGTATTCATCACAGTGACGCAGGACATTACGGCCACATTTCCGGCGAGAGCCATTCGCACCATGGCAGGATGGGAGCTCGTTCCGCTGATGTGCTCGCTGGAAGTTCCGGTGGAGAATTCGCTGCCGAAGTGCATTCGTCTGATGGTTCAGGTGAATACAACGAAGAGCCAAGCGGAGATCAACCATATTTATTTGAAGGAAGCCAAAGCGCTTCGTCCTGATATTGTTAAATTGACAAATGAAGCGGCTAAGTAGTATAGTGGAGACAGATGAGTTTAGGTAAGTAGAGCAGAGTTTAGTTAAGTAGAGATGAGACCAGTTGAGATGAGGAAAGATGAGTAAGGATGTATGCGTGTATACACGACTCTTAATGAGCCGTTGTTTCATCATACCTGCCGCAGAATCTTTTTTCAGCTTACTCTTTAAATTCTACATAAAACTAAAAGCCAGCCTCTACTTCGGTAGAGGTTTTTTGTTATTTCAATAGAGTTTGGAGCGCCTCGGTGAAGGAGGAAGCCCAAGCTGAGAGGGGATGTAACCATGTATACACCTGAAATTCAAGAAGTGATTCGACTATCCAAACAATATAATCTCATTCCTGTCGTGCGTCATCTGTTAGCAGATACAGAAACGCCGATCCGCGTCTTTCAGCATTTGTACCAAGAAAAGCGTGCGTTCCTGTTAGAAAGTGTGGAGGGCGGCGTCAAATGGGCCCGATACTCCTTCATCGGAAGCGATCCCTTCTTGATGATCAAGGCCAAACATGGGAAGACGGTCGTAGAGACAGCGACGGAGAATAAAGTGACAGACGAGAAACCGATCGATGTGCTCAAGGCTTACTTAAGATCCTACTCCAGTCCTCAGCTTGCGGACTTGCCGCGCTTTACCGGCGGCGCTGTCGGATTCTTCGGCTACGATCTTCTGCAATACTATGAGAAATTGCCTGCTCATCGTATCGACGATTTGCAAATGAATGACATCCAATTCATGTTTTGCGATCAGGTTGTCGTATTCGACCACTTCAAACAGCAGATTAAAGTAATCGCCAATGTGCATGTCCCGCCGTTCGCTACCGATAGCGATATCGTGAGTGCGTACCATGCCACTTGCGCCAAGATCGATGCGACAATCGAGAAGATCAAACGTCCGCTAGGCACGGAAACGATGACACATAATCCGATCGTATCGGAGCCTGAACTTGGCGATATTCGCTCCAATATCACGAAGGAAAAGTACATCGCCAACGTGAACAAGGCCAAGGAGTATATTCGTGCCGGCGATATTTTCCAGGTTGTGCTGTCGCAGCGATTCGAAATGGAAACAACGGTTTCTCCGCTTCAAGTGTACCGTGTGCTGCGCACGATGAATCCTTCTCCGTATATGTATGTGCTCAAAATGGATGACGAAGTCGTCGTGGGCACCTCCCCCGAGCTGCTGGTCCGGGTCGAAGAGGAGAAGGTGGAGACGCGGCCGATCGCCGGAACGAGACCTCGCGGCAAAACGCCCGAGGAGGATTTGGCGCTGGAGAAAGAATTGCTGGCGGACGAGAAAGAACGCGCCGAGCACTTGATGCTGGTCGACCTGGGCCGCAACGACATCGGACGCGTATCGGAGTTCGGAACTGTGAAGTGCGATACGTTCATGGATATTGAGCGCTACTCGCACGTGATGCATATCGTTTCGAATGTATCCGGTAAAATTGCGAAAGACAAAGATTTCTTCGATGCATTTATTTCCTGTATGCCGGCAGGGACGGTGTCTGGAGCACCTAAACTGCGCGCAATGGAGATTATTGCCGAACTGGAGCCGGAGGCTCGCGGCACGTACGCAGGAGCGATTGGTTACTTAGGCTTCTCCGGCAACTTGGACACATGTATCACGATTCGTACGATCGTCTTCAAACACGGCAAAGCCTATGTGCAAGCCGGTGCAGGGATCGTATGGGATTCCATTCCGGAGAACGAGTACCAGGAAACGGTGAATAAAGCGACGGCGCTGCTCAAATCGATCCGGATGGCGGAAGCGATGTTCAGCCCCGAGCCTAGACCGGTCAGTGATATTAACAAAGATTATTTTGTTAACTCTTAAGGGAAAGATGTAGAGGAGGAATCGAGTCATGAGTGGACAGATCCATATCCAGCAAGCGCTTGGCAAGGTGATCGGAGGAAGTCATCTATCCCGTGAAGAGGCGCGCAATGTAATGTCGGAGATTATGGAAGGGGAGGCGTCCCCGGCTCAAATCGGCAGCTTGCTCACGGCGCTGCGCATCAAAGGCGAGACGTTGGAAGAGCTTACGGGCTTCGCGGAGACGATGCGCACGAAAGCTATGCAGGTGAACGTCCTGCAGAACAATCTTCTCGATACGTGCGGTACCGGCGGAGACGGTGCGGAAACGTTCAACATCTCGACGACGGCTGCCATCGTAGCTTCGGCCGGAGGCATTCGCGTAGCGAAGCATGGGAACCGGGCGATGTCGAGTAAAAGCGGCAGCGCAGACGTGCTGGAGGCGCTTGGCGTGAAGATTTCGCTGACCGGCGAGCAAGCCGCCAAGTGCTTGGATAAGACCGGAATTTGCTTCATGTTCGCGCAAGCGTATCATCAATCGATGAAGCATGTAGCTGCACCGCGGCGGGAGCTTGGCTTCCGCACCGTGTTCAACCTGCTGGGGCCGCTGACGAATCCTGCCGGCGCAGACCGCCAGGTGTTGGGTGTATTTGACCGGACCAAAACGGAGCTTATTGCAGGAGCGCTCCAGGAGCTCGGTCTGAAACGCGCCTTGGTCGTTGCGAGCGAGGATGGTCTGGATGAATTCAGCATCTCCGCGCCGACCAAAGTCACGGAGCTTAAAGACGATTGCATCCAGACGTATTCCATTACGCCGGACGATCTTGGCCTGCGGGCGCACAGTATCAAAGATGTCGGCGGCGGCGATGCGATGCTCAATGCCGAAATCATTCGTCATATATTCGCCGGAGAGAAAGGTCCTCACCGCGATATCGTCCTTGCGAATGCGGCTGCATGCTTCTATGTGACAGGACATGTAGGAAGTCTTCAGCAAGGGGTTAAATTTGCGGCAGATGTGATCGACTCGGGCCGTGCTGAGCAGAAATTGAACGATCTAATCCAATTCACAGGAGAACTTTGCCATGTTTCTTGATAAAATTGTAGCGACCAAACGTGCGGAAGTGGAGGCGATGAGCGACTTCTCGATCCAGGAAGCGGAGAGAGCGATCTCGGCGCTTCCGCCATGCTTGGGCTTCGAGCAGGCGTTAACCGTGCGCAGCAACCGTTCGATGGGGCTGATCGCCGAAGTGAAGAAAGCATCCCCTTCCAAAGGGTTGATCCGGGAGGATTTCCATCCGGTCGGGCTGGCTCAGGCTTACGAGCGGGCAGGCGCAGACTGCATCTCGGTGCTGACGGACGTGCAATATTTTCAGGGAAGCAACGAATATTTGAAGGCTGTGCGGCAAGCGGTGAACGTGCCTCTATTGCGCAAAGATTTCACGATTGATCCGAAGCAAATCTACGAAGCCCGCTTGATCGGTGCTGACGCGATTCTGCTCATCGCTGCAATTCTAACGACGGATCAAATGAAACAATATTTGGCACTAGCGAAGGATTTGGGCTTGGATGCGCTTGTCGAGGTGCATGACCGTGAAGAGCTGGACCGCTCTCTGGAGCTTGGCACGCAGCTGATCGGCATCAATAACCGGAACTTGAAGACGTTCGTTACGGATCTCGCAACGACGGAAGAACTTATTCAGCATGTTCCGGCCGGCATTACGGTCGTTAGTGAGAGCGGTATTTCTTCAGTTGCGGATATGGACTATCTGCAGCGAATCGGCTCGAAAGCCGTATTGATCGGCGAGCACTTCATGCGTCAGCCGGTTGTCGAGCAGGCCGTCTACGACCTGATGGGACCGCGCGGGAAAACAACGAATTCTATGGCTTAGAAAGAGGCGAAACCAATGGTTACTGGGGCTGCTCCGACAGTAAAAATCTGTGGACTTCAAAGCGTTGAAGTGTTAAAATCAGTCATACATTTGCCGATCGACCATATCGGATTCGTGTTTGCGCCAAGCAAGCGTCAAGTAACTGCGGGCAAGGCCGGGGAGCTGATCCGTTACTTGAAAGGCGAAGCGGAACAAGGCAGGGCGGTGCCGCTTACGGTCGGCGTGTTCGTGAACCCGACCAAGGAGGAGCTTGCGGACATTATGAAGGCTGCTCCCCTCGACGTCGTCCAGCTGCACAGCAAGGAAACGCCTGAATTTTGCCGATGGGTGCGGGAGCAATTCCAGGTTCAGGTATTCAAATCCGTATCCATCTCCAAATCGGAGAACAGAATCCCTACTTTGGAAGAAGTGGCGGACCAGCTGGACCCTTATGCAGGGGCGGTTGACGCCGCGCTGCTGGATACGTTCGATCCCGTATATGGCGGGGGATCCGGCACGACTTTCGCCTGGGACTGCATTCCCGTATATCAGGAGTGGGCTCGCGGAGCAGGCGTCAAGCTGCTGGTTGCCGGCGGGCTTCAGCCTGACAATGTCGACCAATTAGTCGAAGCCTATCGTCCCGACGGCGTGGATGTATCCAGCGGCGTGGAGACGAACGGTGTGAAAGATATTGCGAAAATTACTGCATTTGTGGAAAGGGTGACCGGAAAGTGACGCAAGTTCCTGATCAGCACGGCAGATTCGGCAAGTTCGGCGGCCGTTACGTACCAGAAACACTGATGAATGCATTGACAGAGCTGGAAGAAGCTTATAACCGATATAAAGATGATCCCGAGTTTATTGCGGAGGTTCGGTACTTGCAGAAGCAATACTCCGGCAGACCGACGCCGCTCTATTATGCGGAGAGACTCTCCGAGAAGCTTGGCGGAGCCAAAATTTATTTGAAGCGCGAAGATTTGAACCATACCGGCGCCCACAAGATTAACAATACGATCGGGCAAGCGGTGCTGGCGAAGAGGATGGGCAAGAAGAAAATTATCGCCGAAACGGGCGCCGGTCAGCATGGTGTGGCCTCCGCAACGGTAGCGGCATTAATGGGCTTCGAGTGCAAAGTGTTCATGGGTGAAGAGGACACGAAGAGACAGCAATTGAACGTCTTCCGGATGAAATTGCTCGGCTCCGAAGTCATTCCCGTCACTTCCGGCACACGCACGCTGAAGGACGCCTGCAACGAAACGCTTCGCTACTGGGTCAGTAACGTACAGGATACGTACTATATTCTAGGCTCCGTGACGGGTCCGCATCCATATCCGATGATGGTGCGCGACTTTCAGCGCGTTATCGGCGACGAGTCGCGTGAACAAATTCTCGAAACGGAAGGCAGACTGCCGGATGCCGTTGTAGCCTGCGTAGGCGGAGGCAGCAACGCGATGGGCATTTTCTATCCGTTCGTCGGTGACGAGACCGTGAAATTGATCGGTGTGGAAGCGGCGGGCCGGGGCGTTCATACGGATGAACATGCGGCAACGATGACCAAAGGTTCTCCAGGTGTATTCCAAGGCTCGATGAGTTACCTGCTGCAGGATGAATACGGACAAGTGCTGCCGGCGCATTCCATCTCGGCTGGCTTGGATTATCCGGGCATCGGTCCTGAGCATTCTTACTTGAAGGACATCGAGCGCGCTTCGTATTATCCGATTACGGACCAAGAAGCTCTTGATGCGCTGCAGCTGCTGAGCCGTACGGAAGGCATCATTCCGGCTCTGGAGAGTGCGCATGCGATCGCCCAGACGATTAAGCTGGCACCGACGATGGCCAAAGACCAAATCATCGTTGTCAGTCTATCCGGACGCGGCGACAAAGACGTGGAATCGATTATGAGCTATCTAGGCGAAGGAGGGGTTTAGGCGATGAATCGGATTGACCAGCGATTTGCCGAACTGAAAGAGCGCGGAGAAACGGCGATGATACCGTTTCTGACTATCGGGGATCCGTCGCTTCAGGCTTCCCTGGAGCTGATCTTGGAGATGGAGCGGTCCGGAGCCGATTTGATCGAGCTCGGCGTTCCTTATTCGGATCCGCTTGCTGACGGACCTGTCATTCAGCGCTCCTCCGAGCGTGCGCTGCAGAGCAGAATCACCATTTTCGATGTGATCGATGTTGCACGGCAAGCAAGAAGCAGAGGTTCCAAGCTGCCATTTATTCTTTTTACGTACTATAACCCCGTTCTGCAAATCGGTCTTGAGCGCATCTTCAGAACGATGCAGGAGAACGAGATCAGCGGTATCATCATACCGGACCTGCCGCTTGAGGAGGACAGCGAAACAAGAGCGATCGCCGAATCCTTCGGGATTCATCTCATCCCGCTCGTGGCGCCGACTTCCAATGAACGGGTCCAGCGCATTGCCTCCGAAGCACGCGGATTCGTTTACTGCGTATCTTCGCTGGGCGTGACCGGAGAGCGTTCGGAGTTTTTCGGCGGCATCGAGAATTTCTTATCCACCGTTCGCGAAGCGGCCCATGTGCCGATTGTCGTCGGCTTCGGCATTTCGAACCGGGAGCAAGTGCAGCGCTTTGAGAAGCTTTGCGACGGCGTCGTCGTCGGAAGTGCGATCGTTCGCTCGATCGAAAGCGCACTGCATCATTTCGAAGAAGATGCCGCTCACCCCGCGGGTCTTCAACAAATCGGAAGCTTCGTCGGCCAGTTAAAGGGCAAATAAGACCGTCCCTCTAGACCCTATGTCTAGGGGGATTTTATTTTAAATTACCTATTTACTGTTAAGCGTTAAAGCAGTACACTATTAGGTGTTGATTGCCTATTAACCGTACTTTTTGCAACGTTCATAATTTTGTGGGACAATATTCGGACAACTAATTGATGAGGTGGCTACCAATGAAACCGAAACAAACGATTGTACACTTACCAGTCTATCAACCGGGTAAACCTATTGAAGAAGTCAAACGCGAGCTTGGTTTGACCGAAGTGATCAAGCTGGCTTCCAATGAGAATCCATTCGGTTCTTCGCCGAAAGCGCGAGAAGCGATTGAGAAGGAAATAGCCAATATCAGTCTATATCCGGACGGCGGCGCGGTCCAATTGACGGAAGCGGTCGCCGAGTATCTTGGCGTGGCGACGAATCAACTTATTTTCGGCGCAGGCTCCGATGAGGTTATTCTCATGCTGGCGCGCGCGTTCCTCGTTCAAGGCGACGAAACGGTTATGGCTTCCCATACGTTCCCGCAATACAAGCACAATTGTGAGATCGAAGGCGCCGTTTCCATCGAGGTTCCGCTCAAAGACGGCACGCACGATTTGGATGCTATGCTGGCTGCGATTAACGAGCGCACGAAGATCGTCTGGATCTGCAATCCGAACAATCCGACCGGCACGATGAATACCGATCGCGAGATCAAAGATTTCTTGGCCAAAGTGCCTTCGCATGTGCTCGTCGTTCTCGACGAAGCTTACTGCGAATACAATACGACCGGCGAATTCCCGGACAGCATCGAATTGATCGGCCAATACAAGAACGTTATTGCCCTGCGCACATTCTCCAAAATCTATGGTCTGGCTTCCCTGCGGATCGGGTATGGGATCGGTCACCCGGATGTGATCAGATCCATTAATCAAGTGCGCGAGCCTTTCAATACGACGCGTTTTGCACAAGCTGCGGCACTTGCGGCGATCAAGGATCAAGCGTTCATTGCGAGCTGCCGTGAAGCGAATACAGCGGGCTTGGCTTACTTGACGCAGCAGTTCAACGAGATGGGGCTGGAAGCATTCCCGGCACACGGCAACTTCATCATGGTGAATGTCGGCCGTCCTGCAGCGGACGTATTCAACGGCTTGCTCCGCAGAGGCATTATCGTCCGTGGCGGGCATATGCTCGGCTTCCCGACGTCCATTCGCGTTACAATCGGCTCAAGCGAACAAAATGAGAAATTCATTGCAGCTTTGCAGCAAGTGCTGGCTGAGGTTGCCGTTCAGGCCTAATTCAGATTGAAGGTTGATTATATGACGAAAATTGCGATATTCGGCGTAGGGCTCATTGGCGGGTCCTTAGCC
Organism: Paenibacillus sp. MAHUQ-63; assembly: GCF_028765165.1. Taxonomy (GTDB): domain Bacteria; phylum Bacillota; class Bacilli; order Paenibacillales; family NBRC-103111; genus Paenibacillus_E. The sequence continues at coordinate 687,204 of NZ_JARADB010000002.1, forward strand.
TTATGCTACAAAGGAAAACCCGAATTTACGGTTGTGGGCCATTCCCCGAACCCGAATTCGGTGGAGAAGCTGCTGAAGAGAAACGTAGTGGACATCGCTACTACGAGCATGGCGGAGGCTGTGGACGGCGCGGATTTCATATTTTTGTGCGTCCCGGTCGGCATGCTGGAACAGTACGTTCAGGAACTGATGAAGCTGCCTCTCAAGGCGGGGTGCATCATTACGGATGTCGGCAGCACCAAAGCGACCATAACCGAGAGCGCGCAATCCATGGTGAAAGAAGGCGTCTACTTCATCGGCGGCCATCCGATGGCCGGCTCCGAGCGGCATGGCGTCGAGGCGGCTTCATCGCATCTATTTGAGAATGCGTTCTATGTGCTCACACCGGCGGAAGGAACGCCGCAAGCGGAGGTTGACCGTTTGAGCGAGCTGCTCAAACCGACCAAAGCGCAGATCGTCCAAGTGGGCGCTCGCGAGCATGACGATATCGTCGGTGCGATCTCCCATCTGCCGCACATTATCGCGGTTGCACTCGTGAACCAGGTGCGTGGTTATAACGAATCGAATCCGTTGTATCAGAATTTGGCCGCAGGCGGCTTCAGAGATATCACACGAATCGCTTCCAGCGAGCCGACGATCTGGCGGGATATTCTCGTGAACAACCGCGACGTTCTGCTCAAGCTGCTGCAAGATTGGAATGTGGAGATTTCCCGTTTCATCGGACTGCTGGAAGAGAGTGACGGCGATGGCATTGTCGAGCAATTCCGCGCAGCCGGTCAATTCCGGGGCCAACTGCCTGAACGGCGTAAAGGGATGATCACATCCTTATTCGATATTTATGTCGATGTACCCGATCATCCCGGTATTATCGCACAAATCACGACATTACTAGGAAATGAAAGAATCAATTTGAGCAATATTCAAATCATAGAGAGCCGCGAAGACGTTCCCGGCGTTCTCCGACTTTCCTTCCGCAACCAGGAAGACGCAGACCGCGCAGCAGAGCTGCTCAACGGCCCGTATGCCGTCCACGTCTAACATCCGAACAGCAGTGGATTATAAGCTGGTTTCTTTCTCTTCAAGAGGAGGAAATCAGCTTTCTTGCATTCTATTGAAACTAATTCTCAAATAAATAGGTTCATGCTATAATGACATCGTTCATATAAATATTACAAATATCGATGTGCGGGGCGAACGAAATGAAGAAGTGGATGATGTGGAAATGTTTGTTAATTTTGGTCATTATGTATGTGAATTTTTTGCCTTCGTTTGTCAGCGCGAACAATGTCATTTATTCCAAAGAAGTCGCTGTGCTCGTGTACCATCACATTGATGATCAAGTGCAGGGCTCCGTGACGATCTCAACCAAGCTGTTCGAGCGTCAATTGGCTGCGATGCAGCGCCAGGGGTACAATTTCATCACGATGGAGCAGTTCAAGAAATTCATGAAAGAAGGAGCCAAGGTCCCCGACAATGCCGTTCTCATCACATTCGATGACGGTTATGAGAGTTTCTACACGAACGCTTATCCGATCCTTCGCAAGATGCGCGTGCCGGCCGTTAATTTCGTCATCACCAAAGATCTGGACAATCCGACCGCGACGCTGCTGCCATCCTTATCCAGAGAGCAAATTCGGACCATGCGGAAAGAGTTTGCCAATATTGATTTCCAATTGCATTCGGATGCCTTGCATATCATGAAGGACGGGAAGCCGATGCTGAACAACAAATTTGCAATCAACGGAACGATGGAAACGGATGACGATCTCAAGCGAAGAGTAATCGCCGATACGAAGACGTGCATGACCAAGCTCAAAGAGGTGAACGCGGCGAAGTCGATCGATGCCTATGCGTATCCATTTGGCAGTTATGACGAACATACGATTTCTTATTTGAACGAAGCCGGTGTCCACTATGCGTTTACAACCAAGGCAGGGCTTGCGACCGTGCAGACGGATCCGATGCAAATTCCGCGAATCAACGCCGGCAGTCCGTATATCCGTCCTCATTCCATCAACAATTTGATTAACCAGGAGAAGCACCGCCAATCCGAGTAACATCCAATTAGCCGCCAAAAAAACACGTAAACGTTTTCAAAAAAGCGTTGACAAAATGTAACCGTATACATATAATAAAAGTACAGTATGGTTTCTCTCCACTCCTATCCGATAATCGCACCATAAGTGCAACCGCCAATGATTGGCGGTTTTTTTTTTTGCCTACATACCATATTTTTGTGAAACTATTATATAATGGATAGGGTGAGCCTTATACATCGGCAGACAAGCTGCAATTATGAATTTTTTTCAACATTTTGTCGAATCTAGCAGGAATATTGCGAAGCAGCGAGAAGATTTTAAGAGGCTCGTATTCTATACATGAACAATTTCACAATTTTTTTACGAATGAACGCAACTTTTCACTCTAACCGCAGTACAACATGTATGAGCAGTTGGAGTGGTAGCCGGGAACCGTTAGGAGGGCCGCCACGTAATGACCGATTCCCAATTGATCCGAGAAATCAAGGATGGAAATGTTCAGCTATATGACGAGCTTATGCGTCGTTACGAGCGTAAAATCCTTGCATTCATTTTTCATATGCTCAAAAGTACACAAATGGAAGCAATCGCTGAAGATTTGTGTAATGAAACATTTTATAAAGCCTATCGCAGTTTGCACTCCTTCCGCGAAATCGAAGCTTCCTTCTCGACTTGGTTGTATACGATTGCCCGGAATACGGTTTTGAGTGAGCTGCGCAAAAATAAAAGTGTTCAAGTTTCGTTGGAACAAAGCGGGATGACGCCGCATGCGTCCTTCGACGCCATGCCGGAGCAAGCCATGCTGCGCAATGAGAAAGTGTCGATGGTTCGGGATGCGATTAATTCTTTGCCGGAGAAGCAGAGATCTGCCCTGATTTTACGGGAGTACGATCAGATGGATTATCAGGAAATCGCAAACATACTAGGCCAAACTGTAAGCTCGGTGAAGTCCTTGTTGTTCCGGGCGAGAGCTTCTGTGAAGTTACAGTTGGATCCTTACTTCAGTGAACCGATATTCGAAGAATCGAAGGGATGAAACAGCGATGAAGTGTAGTGAGATCCAGGAATTATTTGGGGTGTATTGGGATCTGCCGAATGATGACCTGAGACGTACCGCGGTAGATGAGCATATAGCGACTTGTGCCGAATGTGCGGAAGAATTTCAAATATGGGAAGAGAGCACGATTTTAATTCGGACTTCCGCCATAGAGGGCGAGCTTCCCGATTATGAACCGATGGTTTCCAGCAAAGTCATGAACCGTATTTATGAAGACGAGTCTTGGCGTATTCCGGTGACCGAGCGCATGTACACGATCTCTTACAAGCTTCGCCGTAACTTGACAGCGGTTTTTGCTCTATTCTTGGCCTTGTTTGCATTTAGCTTTCTATTTGCTGTTGTATATGATGGAACGCCGGAATCGACGATTGCCGCTGCGGATAATTCCTTGTTTGACCTGCAGGCACCGCAAGCGATGAAATCTACCGGAACCGAATCGATGAATGGCCATAAGATGGTGGATGCAGTAGCCAGTCTGAATCCAAGCTTCATGGAACCGCTGCGGTTTCATGTCGGCCCGATACATTCGTATCCCCACTATTTATTAGTAATCTCGATTCTAGGTTTGATTACGACAATTATTATTATGAATTGGTTATCACGAACGAAAGCTTAGTGCTCCGGAAGGGGCATTTTTCATTATCATAGGACGAAAATTCGGAGGATATCGAGATGACAACGATCGGATTCATCAGGCATGGCAGCACGGAGTGGAACAAGCTTGGCAAGCTGCAGGGACAATTGGACACGGATTTGACCGACGAGGGTAGAGATCAAGCCAAACGGTTAGGTGTCAGGCTCGCCGGCGAGACGTGGGACGGGATCATCAGCAGCGACTTGAAGCGGGCTAAGGAAACGGCGCACATCATCTCGGAGCAGTCGGGAATTCCGTTCATCCGTGAAGATGCACGGCTGCGAGAGCGCAGATACGGACAAGTCGAAGGTACGACCGTCGCGGAGCGGGAAGAACGCTGGGGGGCGGATTGGAAGCAGCAGGCGCTGGGTCAAGAGACGGACGATGAACTATGGCAGCGGTGGATGGCGCTGGAAGCCGAATTGCTGCAAGAGTTTCCGGACCGCAAACTGCTCCTAGTCTCCCACGGCGGCTTTATCGTCCAAATCCTCAGAGTGCTGAAGATGGATAGCGAACAGTTTTTGCAAAATACGTCGTTAACGATTCTGCTGCGCCAAGAAAATGGTTGGGAATTGAAGCTGTACAATTGTATGGCACATTTGGAAACGATACATGAATAGCGTCAAACAGGAAGCGTGACTCGATCATAGAGTCATGCTTTTTTTGTGAGCTGCGGAATATTTTCGGAAAAAAATCCCATAATGGTTACTAGAAATCAAGGAGCTGAAAGCTTCGCCAAATGGGGGATGCACATGGAAATGAACCTAGCGGACATGCTCAGCTATGCCGATATTCATGAGTTGAGCCGAATTGCTCATACCTACGAGTGCGAGTGCAATGGACATTCAAAAAACGAGCTGATTCAATCGATTTTGAGTACAGCGCTGCGCAGAGAGATTTTCGAGAAGCATATCGAAAGCTTGAACATCGAGGACATCCGATTCTTGAATTCTCTGCTCTTCGATTCTCGAAATAGCTTCAGCATCGAAGAATTGATCGCTAGAGTTCAGCAATCAAGATTTCATAAAGAAGAGTCGGCTGAATGGAATCCCCGGGACATGGTTGTCAAATTCAAGAAGTTGGGGTGGTTGTTCAACGGTCATTCCCAGCAGACGAAGTATTTGTTTCATGTGCCGCACGATTTGAAGCGAAAGTTTAGCGATGTGCTGACCGGGCAATTCAAACAGCGTCTGCATGTGACCGGCGAGCCGGGCGTTTACCGGGACGAGCAGATGCTGCTCATCGATGACATTTCCCATTTCCTGACGTACTTGTCGCAGGCCCAGGAAATTCCGCTTACCGCCGACGGAGCCATGTACAAAAGACAGCTGCAACAAATTCTTGACCGGCTTTCGGTCCAGGAAGAAATGGTGACCAAAGGAGCTTGGCGATTTGGGTATGGGCGAATGTTCAAGGAATACCCGAACCGTTTCTCTTTTCTATATGATTACTGCTATTACCGGCAGCTGATCAGTGAACATGGCCAATCGCTTCGAATAACGGAAGAAGGCAAAGCCCGTCTGCAGGAAGGCAAAAAGGAAAGCTTGGCTGATGTCTACAAATTTTGGTTGAGGTTATATAAGAATCCGATACCTAACATCCAGAGTATGGTTGGGTGGGTTGAACGGTTAAGCGGGCAATGGGTGACAGCAGCCTCTCTGAGCGATGTGCTGTGCAAGCTGGTGAAGCCCTTTTACTATGACAGCTCGGAGTCTATCGTCGAGCAGCGAATTTTGCAAATGATGATGCATCTAGGGTTAATTCGGATCGGGGAAGATCAAGTGAACGGTGCCGTCGTGCAGGTTACGAAGCTTGGCGCTAAGGTGATTCAAGGCACGTTCGTGGCGGAAGACGACAAAGTCGTTCTGTTCATGGATCAGGCAAGCGCACGGTTCAAAGGTGAAGGACGGCCGCAGTAGGTAAAGACACATTCCTAGTCATCCGGGCTTTTGAAGGAAGCGCTGATGTGCCGTATGAATAAGATAAAGTAGGAGCACACAGGGGTTGGCAGACACCAAGAAACGGACTTTCATGTTTTTGCGAAAAAGAAGCTCCTGACAAACCGCGTACAACATTTGGAGGTAGGTCTCATGGGAAAAATGAATGTATCTAACAACGCGCTGCTGGCACTTTTCGCGGAAATGGTTTGGGACGACGCCATTCGCAAATATAAAGAACAAAATCTCTATAAAGAAATCGACCTCGCGTTAGCCAAAGGGGATCAACCGACGTTCCTTGCTCTTACGACGGAGCTAAAAACGCTGCAATCTTCCGGATAAATCCAAAGTGGTGGCAGCCACACAAGAAAAAAGACATGTGAGGTCATTCATATGTCTTTTTTTGTTGTTTGCGTGATGAAAAAGAACTAATTTGTCATCCGGTACGTCCATTAAACAGACAATACTGCGTGGCAAAAGGAGATTTAACCCATGAGTAAATTATTGAACAGCATAAAAAAACGTAAACTAATGTCCTTGTTACTGCTTACGGTTCTGCTGGCTGCAGGTACGGCAACGGCTTATGCCGGGTTCCTGTACCACAAATGGAACCGGACGCTCGACCAAATGGCGGCACCGCCCGCCGCGGCAGCCGGTAACACAGTCCCGGGCAAGGTTCCGGTCACGCAGACTTCCCATACGGCTCCGCCGAATGAGGATGAGCGCCAGAAGCCGCTTACCTTCCTGCTCACGGCCATTGATGAACGGGAAGGCAGCGAGGGCTCCAGGAATACGGACGTCATGATGCTTTTCCGCGTCGATCCGCAAACACACCAGGGGACGGTCGTGTCGATTCCGAGAGATCTCGAAGTAACGGCGGAGGAATCGGGTCTGTCGACTTCGCGCAAGGCGAACTATTTCTATGCTTATTATTATAATAAGAACAAAGATACGGCACTCTATGAAACGAAGCAATTGTTCAGCCGCGTGTATGACATCGAGATTGACTATATGGCTGTCGTTAATTTCGATGGCTTCCGTAAGCTGGTGGATGAGCTCGGCGGCATGATGATCGACGTCGATATGGACATGCGGTACCAGGACGAGAGCGACGGAACCGATATTCGTCTGAAAAAAGGCTACCAGCAATTGAACGGCAAACAGGTGCTTGACTTCATTCGCTACCGCAAATCGAATCTCGGCACAGCGGAATCGTCCGATACGGAGCGGAATCAGAGAGAGCAGGTCGTACTGAATCAAATGATGGATAAGCTGACGGCACTTGGCGGCATTACCGCCTGGGGGAAAGTGCTGGATATTATGGGCAGCTCCATCAAAACGGACATACCAGCAGATGAGCTGCGGGCACTCACCCTGGCTTACCGTGATTACAAACCGGCGACAGTCCAATACTTTCATCTGAACGGGGAATGGGAGAGCCCGTACCTGGTCGTGAAGCAACAGGATTTGGATGAGGCGCTGCAAGCTTTGCGCGGGGAATCGGGCTATCCGATTGACAGCCGGATGCGAACGGATTAAAGTGTACAAGAAGCTATGGCTTTTGTTACATAGTGAACGCTTTTTTGGCAAATGATAGAGGGGGTAGCAAGGTGAAGTTTAATGAAATATCCGAGCGGGATTGGCCGGACTTGAAGCCGTATTTGGATACGTGTCTGCTGCCTGTAACGGGACTGACCGGTTTGGAGGATCCGGCGAAGGTGACGCAGTCGCTTGAGCGGCTGCGGGATGCGCTGGAAACCATTGAAATCCCGTATAAGGGCAGGGTCGTGACCTATCCGGCGCTTCATTACATAACGGCGGTGAACATGAAGGAACAGCTCGAGGCGGTATCGCTTCATTTGAAAAGGATGGGCTTCCGCTTTGTGATCGTACTCTCCATCGATCCGGAGGCTGCCAAGTGGAAAGCCGATCAGACCGATTTGTTGATTGCTGTCGATATGGAACAGTGGAACAGCCAGTCCGAACAAATCAAACAGAGTATCTCGAAGCAAGTGCAGCACTTATGGACGCACAATGATTAACTTTAGCCTTGAAGCGTATTTTTGGAAAAAAAATTGTGCAGGATAAGGGAAGTAATGGCGTACATTGGCTGTCAAAGAGTTGTGACAATTTCGTTAAAATTTGTTCGAAGGCCGAGATTTCGTGGGTTCAAATGGAGTTCTGGATTCTTGACGACCTAGTAGTCGTAGGCTATTATTAGTAATGTCCTAGTTATATGTAGTGTAATGTCGAACGACACGTGATAGAGGGAACTGACGTCCGAGAGGGTTGGACATCGGCCAATGTAGGAGGGTAGACCTGAGAATGAGTGATCATAACAATCACAAAGAAGAACAGCATGGGAAGAAACCCGGGACTAAACGCGAAATGTCTCGTCGACAATTTCTTTCTTACACCCTTGGTGGCGCTGGAGGATTCATGGGGGCCGGTATTCTGGTACCGATGGTACGGTTTGCGGTAGATCCAGTCCTTCAGAAGAAGAAAGCAGCGGATTGGGTGAAAGTTGTCGAAGAAAGCAAAATTACGAATGCTCCACAGTCCTTTACGTTCCAAATCCATCAGGTGGATGGCTGGTACGAAAGCGACGTTGAATTGGTAGCATGGATTTCCAAAGGCAGCGACGGGAAGCTTTTCGCATTGAATCCGACTTGTAAGCATTTAGGCTGTACGGTGAACTGGAACGACAATCCGGCTTACAAAGATCAATACTTCTGTCCTTGCCATGGTGCGCACTATACACAAGACGGCAAGAACCTTGCGGTAGCGCCTGCGCCTTTGGATGAGTACACAACCAAAGTAGAGAACGGTTTCGTTTATGTGGGACAACTGCATGCTAACACAAGAGTATAAGGAGGCGTCACAATCAGATGTTTAAAAACGTATACAACTGGATTGACGAACGTCTTGATATTACGCCTATGTGGAGGGATGTTGCAGATCACGAGGTTCCAGAACACGTAAACCCTGCTCATCACTTCTCCGCTTTCGTGTATTGCTTCGGCGGCTTGACGTTTTTCATCACAGTTATTCAAATTTTGTCAGGTATGTTCTTAACGATGTACTACACGCCTGATATTATCAATGCGTATGCCAGCGTTGATTACTTACAACACAAAGTAGCTTTCGGTGTTATCGTCAGAGGTATGCACCACTGGGGAGCTAGTTTGGTTATCGTTATGATGTTCCTACATACCCTGCGCGTGTTCTTCACTGGTTCTTACAAAGCTCCGCGTGAAATGAACTGGGTAGTCGGAATGCTCATTTTCTTCGTTATGTTAGGTCTTGGTTTCACGGGTTACCTGCTTCCTTGGGATAACAAAGCTTACTTCGCAACGCAAGTAGGTATGAAAATCGCAGCTGCGGTACCACTTATCGGACCTTACATCGAAACATTATTACAGGGTGGAGAAATCGTAGGAGCACAAACGTTGACACGTTTCTTTGCGATTCACGTATTCTTCCTGCCTGGCGTTCTGCTCGCTTTGCTTGCTGGACACTTCTTTATGATTCGCAAACAAGGTATTTCCGGACCGCTATAATTTAGGGAGGGGCGAATAGCGTGGCTCATGGTCATAAGTCTGACGAAAAAGTCGTTTACGTTGGGGATTCCCGCGTAATTAAGAAAACACCTGAACAAAGATTAATTCCTCGCGATTACTCCGCGTATCCGGGAAAATCGGAAGCTTTCATTCCGAACTTCTTGTTGAAAGAGTGGATGGTAGGGGTTGTCGTGCTGGTCGGTATGCTGGTGCTGGTTATGTCCGATCCGGCTCCGCTCGGATATCCGGCGGATCCTAAGAACACGGCGTTCATTCCGATGCCGGACTGGTACTTCCTGTTCATGTATCAATTGTTGAAATATCCGTATACTTCCGGAAGTTACGTCGTACTCGGAGCGGTAGTCGTACCGGGACTGCTGTTCGGCGGATTGATGCTGGCTCCTTTCCTGGATACAGGGAAAGAGCGCCGTTTCTACAGAAGACCGATTGCTTCCAGCTTGATGATTATGTCTCTGATCGCATGTACATATCTGACGTACACATCTTGGGATCACTACCAATTTGAGCTGAAAGAGAAAAACATCATTCCTGAGCACATTAAGCGTGAGGAAGAAATGCACGCGAATAAAGGCGCTGCTTCCGGCGGCGGTGCATCCAAGGAAACGAAGAAAGCTCCTGCGATCGTTGCAGCTGACGATCCTGGCGCCGAGATTTACAAGAAAGCTACATGCTTGGCTTGTCACGGCGCAGGTCTGAAAGGGATGCCTGCATCCGGCGTACCGGCATTGCTCGGTGTCGGCGATAAGCATTCCCAGGATGAAATCTTGAACATTATCAAGAACGGTAAGGGCAACATGGGGAAACAGTACCAAGCTAACATAGATAAAGGGTTATCCGATGCGGATATCACGAAGCTTGCGGAATGGTTGTCCAAACAAAAAGCCCAATAAGATTGAAAAACCTGATCGCAAGAGGCGGTCAGGTTTTTTTAAATGACTGAAGGAGGAGCTTTCTTGCAGCAAGGCGTGCCGATCTCCTATTTGTGGAGCAAAGATATTCTATTGAGCAAGAAGATGTTATGGCTGCTGTTCATCACGAACTTGTTGGGAACCGTCTATGGCTATGAATGGTACTGGCTTCAAATGGCCGATACCGTTGCAGAGAAGCCGCTGTGGTATGTGTTGTTCGTGCCGGACAGCCCGACCGCCAGTCTATTCTTTACATTATCCGTCGGCTATCTGATCTTGGACCGTGCCAAGGGAAGAGGGAGCCGGTCGGCGAACGGAATCCTTCGCGGCTTCATTGAGGCCTTCGCACTCATCACCTCATTTAAATACGGCATTTGGGCGGTCACGATGATTTGGGCCGGGGCTTGGCTGGACGTGCCTGTCGGATGGGACGGTTGGATGCTGACATGCTCGCATTTGGCCATGGCTGTGGAAGCGCTCTTGTATGTCAGGTGGTACTCGTATCGTCTGACGGCCATCCTGCTGGTAGCAGGCTGGACCCTCTGGAACGACTTCATGGATTACGAACGCGGCGTGTTCCCGCGGCTGCCGGAAGTGCTTGTGGACAACTATTATGCCAATATTGAAGCGTTTACGATTGGCTTAAGCATAATTGGCATACTCATTGCCTTGATCTGTTACGGAATGCGTCGGAAAAGTCAGCGTTAACCTGTTTCGCAGATGGTCTAAATCAGGACAAACCTCCATAAAATGATGATGAGGGAGGGGATGTCCCATGTTTGCCAATGTGAAGGGATTTAAACGGTTAACTGTCACGATGCTGCTGGCAGCCGTTGTAAGTATAAGCGCTGCCTGTACGGCGACTACGAGCACGAATGGGCAAGCTGCCAAACCGGTTGCTCCGGAGCAGATTCAGCGGGTGGAGTTCTTGAACCAGATTGCCGACGAGCTCTATAAGCAGACGATGAACGGACAGGTGCTCGAGGCGCGCAATAAGCTGATGCAAATGTCCGACCAAATTCCGAAAATCCAGTTCGAGGGAATCACTTCGGTAGAAGGCTTGAACGCGCTTACCGAAACGATCACGCAAGCGAAGCGGGTGTATAATGCCGTCAGCTATTCACCGGAAGAAGCACAGATGGCGGTGGCCAAAATCAGACTGGCTACGGACGCGCTCACGCATAAGAATCAGCCGATGTGGCTGCAATATCATAAGGTACTGCAGAACGATAAGGCGGCGCTTACCGAGACTGTCCAAGCGGGGAATCAGAAGGAGGCAATTGCGGCCTTCGGGAAGCTTTCGCAGCATGTGGCGATCATACGCCCGTCCTTGCTGATCAGCAGGGAGCCTTCAGCCGTGGAAAAACTGGACTCGCTGCTTACTTTTTTGCGCAAAAGCGTGAACAGTCAGCCGATGGCAAGCAAGCAGCTGGTCTCCGGTCTTCAGCAGCTCGAGCAGCAATTGGATGAGCTTTTCATGAAAAATAAGGACGCCATTGCGTTCGTGCCGATAACCGACCCGAGGCAGCCGATCATTTGGTCCGCAGGGATAGGTCTTATCATTGTCAGCGTGCTGACGTTCGCGGGTTGGCGAATGTATCAGTCGGGGAGACATATCGTGCCTGTCAGGTCTTCAAGGGAGCGAGAGTTGGGTGAATAACAAAAAGGTTGAACGGAGAAAGTTCTCTGTTCAACCTTTTTGTTATTCCGCTTTGAAGCCTTCGCCGATAACGTCGTGCACATCTCCGATAATAATGAACGCTCGGGGATCGATCGAACGGATCAGCTCCCGCAGACGCCTTGTTTCATGGCGGTATACGACGCAATACACGACTTCCTTGTTGTTGCCGGAATAGGCCCCCCTGGCCGGGAATAACGTCACGCCGCGATCCAGCTCACGCGTAATGGATTCGGCCAATTCCGCGGTTTGGTCGCTTATGATGGTGAATGCTTTGGCCGCATAAGCGCCCTCGGATATGTAATCGATAAGCCGCGAAGTGACGAACACGGCAACGAGCGAGTAGAGCACCTTCTCTTTGGGCAAATAGAGCAGCGAGGAGCCGATCACGAGAACATCGATGATCAAGATGACTTGTCCGACGCTCCAACCTCTTTTTTTATGCCCGATTCTGGCTAGAATGTCCGAGCCTCCCGTCGTGCCCCCGAAACGGAACACGAGCCCCAGACCCGTACCTAGCGTAATTCCGGCGTAGAGCGTAGCCAGAAAGTAATCCTGCGTCGTATGAAACGGGACGATCCAATTCAGACGGATCAGCAGCTCCATGACCCATAAGAAGAAAGATAGGGAGACGACACCGAAGATGGTATAAATCATCGGGCCTCTACCAAATATACGCCAGCCTAAATAGAACAAAGGAATATTACATGCCAAGGTAGAGATGGACGGAGGCACATTGAGGACATATTTGAGCAGCAGGGAGATGCCCGTCACACCGCCTTCCATCAGCTCATTGGAAATGACGAAATAATGTAAGCCAAACGCATAGATGGCCGTACCGATCATGATGGCGAGCAAATTGGTAAATTGATCGGCCAGCCGTTCTTTAAAAATCATGCCTGTTCCTCCGCTTTCAGGGGACGCATCCGCCAAAAAAATTTGTCAACTTTTCTCGTTTAGTTTAACATAGTAATGATATCTTGGTGAAGATGAAGGAAAGAAGGGTGAATATGTCGGAACGCACGCTTAAAGATATACAGAAAGAAGTCGATACTTATATTTCCCAGTTCAAGGAAGGATATTTCAGTCCGCTGGCGATGCTGGCCAGAATGTCGGAAGAAGTCGGGGAACTGGCCCGCGAGGTGAACCATACCTATGGAGAGAAGCCTAAGAAAAGTACGGAAGCCGACAACTCCATCGAGCTTGAGCTTGGCGATATTCTATTCATCACGATCTGCTTCGCGAACTCTCTAGGGATCGATTTGACGGAAGCGCACGACAAAATCATGCATAAGTTCAACACCCGGGACGCGAATAGATGGACTAAAATTAACACCGAAACTACATAACCTTCATAAACTATACCATCCCTGAATGCGGGAGATCGCTTTCGATAAGGAGGATGGGCAGATGAATGGCGAAGATCAAATACAGAAAGCTTATGAATCGATACTGGTTCAGGATTTCGACAAAGCCATCGAATGGTTTGAAAAAGCGATAGCTGCAGAACCGAACAATGCTGCCTATCACTACAAACTATCGATTACGTTCGCAAGAAGCAACAAGCTGATGCAAGCGATTGAACACGCAACGAGAGCGGCTCAGCTGGAAGAGGATAACGAGGCGTACCGCTATCATGTGCAAGTGCTGCATGCCAGAGAATTGGTCGAGAAAGCGCAGAAGGCGCTGACTACCGAGACGGAACATGCGGAAAGGGCCATTTTCTTATTGAAGGAAGCCATCGTCCTCGATCCGCTTGCGATTGAGGCTTATCTGATACTGGGGGAAGCTTTCGCCTTTCGCCAAGATTACGGGAGAGCTTACCAGACGGTGTTGGAAGCCCTTCGTTTGGAACCGAATCATGAACAGGCTAAGCAGCAGGCTGCTCGCTACCAGCAGAAGATGAAAAAATAGAGACTGAAACATAGACAAAGGAGAAACGCTGCCATGGAACGTAAAATACGAGTAGCTGTAATTGGGGCAAGTGGAAGAATGGGGAGAGAGGTCGTGAAGACCGTGCTCACGGAGTCCGATATGGAGTTAGTGGCAGGCGTAGGCCGCTCCTCAGGCCCAATCGACTTGGGAAGAATGGTGGGAATGGAAGAATGCGGGGTGACCTTAAGCACGGATTTGGAGCTTGCGCTAACGGCATCCAAACCGGATGTCTTGGTCGACTTTACGGGTCCGCAAACGGCCTTTTCCCACACAAGTCTGGCCATCCGATTGGGGATTCGCCCTGTCATGGGGACGACCGGATTTACGCCTGAAGATATTGCCGAATTGGACAAGCAGTGCCGGGAGCAAGGCATCGGAGGGCTTATCGCGCCGAACTTCTCAATCGGGGCGATTCTAATGATGCGCTTTGCGGCGCAGGCATCCAAATATTTCCCGCATCTGGAAATCATCGAATACCATGGCGACCAGAAGCTGGACGCGCCTTCCGGAACTTCGGTCAAAACGGCGGAATTGATTTCTGAAGTTCGCGAAGAGATCAGACAGGGGAACCCCAAAGAAGAAGAAGTCATTGAAGGTTCGCGCGGCGGGTATTACAATGGGTTTAGAATACATAGCGTCCGTCTGCCAGGTATTTTTGCCCAACAGGAAGTTATAATGGCGGAACAAGGGCAGGCGCTTAAGATCAGACACGATTCTTACGATCGTGCGGCTTATATGCCGGGCGTCGCGATAGCTGTGCGCAAGGTGCTGACATACAGCGGCATGATTTACGGTTTCGAGCATTTTATAGATTAAAGAAGAAGCTTTAGGGGAGTGGAATTCAGGATGTTAAGCATCGCGTTAATTGCCCACGATCGAAAGAAAGATGAAATGGTGAATTTCGTTACGGCCTATGAACACGTTTTTGCAGGTCATAGATTATACGGTACAGGTACAACAGGCCAGAGAATTATGGACAACACGCAGCTTGAAGTCCATCGCTTCATGTCGGGTCCGCTTGGCGGAGACCAGCAGATCGGCGCATTGGTAGCCCAAAATGAAATGGATTTGATTATTTTCTTGCGCGATCCGTTAATGGCTCAGCCGCACGAGCCGGACATCATTGCCTTGCTCCGGCTATGCGACGTTCAAGGAATTCCGTGCGCCACGAACATTGCAACGGCGGAGATTCTGGTCAAAGCGCTCGATCGCGGAGATTTCGCTTGGCGGGAACTCGTACATAAATACAAACCGGGAATTGAATAAGATGAGCGAATCCCTCGATATTTTAATATTTGGCGCACATGCAGACGATGCCGAGATCGGCATGGCCGGAACGATTGCCAAACATACCGCTGCCGGCTTCAAGGTAGGTATTTGTGATTTGACTTATGCGGAGATGTCATCCAACGGAAGCGTCGAGCTGCGGGTTCAGGAGGCTGATCAAGCCGCCCGAATTCTTGGTTTGACCGCTCGCGCGAACTTGGGTTTACCGGATCGCGGACTCTTCGTCACGCCGAGCCATATCGAATTAATTACGCAAGAAATTCGCAAATTCAAACCTAGAATTGTGTTTGCTCCGTATTGGCAGGACCGTCATCCGGACCATATCGCCTGCTCGGCCTTGGTTCAGGAAGCCGTATTCAACGCGAAGCTGCGCAAATATTTGCCGGAAACAGATCCGGTAAATGTGGAGCAAATGTATTTTTATTTCATTAATGACGTCTATGAAGCTGATTTTATCGTGAATGTGACCGATTACTACGAGACCAAAACGGCCGCACTGAGCGCCTACCGCTCCCAGTTTGTTGCGGGACAGGGCACAGTTGCTACGCCGCTTAATCAGGGCTACGTAGAACGCGTAGAGGCTCGCGACAGGCTCATGGGCCAGAAACGGATGCTTCCTTACGCGGAAGGTTTCGTCTCCAAACTGCCACTGGTAGTGGATCGCTTCAACTGATGGGGAAAAGAGGTGCAAGATGAGCGACAAACTGAAAATTGGCATTACGTGCTACCCGACGCTCGGCGGTTCCGGGGTTGTAGCGACGGAGCTTGGTAAGCTGCTCGCCGAGAAAGGCCACGAGGTCCATTTTATTACGCACAGCATGCCGTTTCGTTTAGGCAAATTTCATAAAAACATTTTCTACCACGAAGTGGAAGTCAGTCAGTATTACGTCTTCCGTTACCCGCCTTACGACCTTTCGCTGGCCAGTAAGCTGGCGCAGGTCGCCAAGATGGAGGAGCTTGATTTGCTGCACGTTCATTACGCGATTCCTCATGCGGTGTGCGCACTGCTGGCGAAGCAAATGGTCGGCAGCAAGTTGAAAGTGGTCACCACGCTGCATGGCACGGATATAACGGTACTGGGTCAGGATCAATCCATCTCGGATCTGATTCGCTATGCCATTAATGAGAGCGATGCGGTAACCGCCGTATCGAAGGATTTAATTAAAGAAACTAGGGAATTACTGGATATTGACCGGAACATTGATTTGACCTACAACTTCGTGGACAAACGCGTGTACTACCCGCGGGACGTTACGAAGTTGAGAGGCGAGTTCGCGAGGCCCGAGGAGAAAATCCTTATTCATATCTCGAACTTCAGACCGGTGAAAAGGGTTCAGGACGTTGTGGACATCTTCGCCAAAGTCAGCAGTCGCATCCCATCCCGCCTCCTCTTCGTAGGAGAAGGTCCGGACCTGTCGAAGATGATTGCCAAGGTCAAGGAGCTCGGCTTGAGCGATAAAGTGACGTTTTGCGGGAAGCAGGATGACGTCTCCCAGGTCATTTCACTTGCGGACGTTATGCTGCTGCCGTCGGAAAAAGAGAGCTTCGGTCTTGTCGCCCTGGAAGCGATGGCTTGCGGCGTGCCGACCATCGGTTCGAATGCGGGCGGCATACCGGAATTGATCACACATGGCGAAACCGGTTATTTGGCCAACGTTGGAGATACCGACGCCATGGCGGACCATGTGGTGAATTTGCTCAGCGATCAAGTGCTGTATGAGCAGGTTGTGCAAAATTGCTTGAATCGCGCCCGTTATACGTTCTGTAACGATATAACGACGGTTCAATACGAAGAAATTTATTATCGCGTACTTGGAAGGGAACTTCCGGAATCTCATCGCATTACAGTCTCATCCTGTCAATAAACGGGTGCAGGCTGGTTAGGAGTAACATGTCGCATGCCGGAAACCGATGGCCGGCGGATCAAGGCGCATCCCGCGTGCTCGCCAAGCTGACAGAGGCCGGCTATGAAGCTTATCTTGTCGGCGGCTGTGTAAGGGATGCCGTACTTGGCCGGTCCATCAAAGATATTGATATTGCCACATCCGCGCGTCCCGAGCAGGTGATCGCTTGTTTCCCGCGGACAGCCCCGACGGGGCTTCAGCACGGAACCGTCACCGTCATACTTCCTCAAGGGACGTATGAAGTGACGACGTTCCGTATGGAGGCCGAGTATGAAGGGTTTCGCCGACCGGCTTCCGTCGCCTATATTTCGGATTTGACGGAAGACTTGAAGCGGCGGGACTTTACGATGAACGCGATGGCGATGGACGCCGATGGCCGGGTCATCGATCCCTTCGCCGGGCAAGAGGACCTCGCCGCGGGTGTGCTCCGCTGCGTCGGCAAAGCGGAGGAGCGTTTCGGCGAAGATGCGCTGCGCATGCTTCGCTGCGTTCGCTTCGCCTCGGCTTACGAGCTGGAGGTCGAGGCGAGCACGTGGCAGGCGCTGCTTGCGCAAGCTCCGCTGCTGCGCCACATCGCCATGGAGCGCGTGCGCAGCGAGCTCCAGCGCATGGTAGACGGCCCGGCTCCGGCGCGGGCCGTTCGGCTGCTCTTGGCGAGCCGCTTGGCGGCGCACTTCAAAAAGCAGCTTCCGCTGCCTTTTGAGCGCTGGCTCGCCTGGGACGACGCGCTGGACGGCGTCAGCGCGCTGGAGAACCAGCATGACCGCTGGGCCATGCTGCTGATGCTCCTGGAGGTGCCGGCGGACATCGTCCGCTCGGCGCTCCAGGAGCTGACCTTCTCCTGCGCCGATAGCGACGCGGTGTGGGCCGTGCTGGCCATGCGCGAAGCGCTGGCCGGAGCTGCCGCAGACCCGGCTCAGCTGGAGCGGGTCTGGAAGCTTGGCGCGGTGCAGCGCGGCGAAGCCGCTGCACGCGCGCTGCTGCGGCTGCTGCGCGTGCTGCCGCAGGAGGATGGTCGGCGCGGGGAGCTCGCGCTGTTCCTGCAGCAAGCGGCGCCGGAGCTGCTGCGCCGCGGGGACGGATGGCTGAGCGAGATCGCTTGCTTCAGCCTGAAGGAACTCGCCATATCCGGCAAGGATTTGGCGTCGGAGCTTGGCCTGCAGCCGGGCCCATGGATGGGCGTGCTGCTGCAGCAGCTGTTGGAACGAACCGCGCTCGGGGAAATACCGAACGAGCGAGCAATGCTTTTACAGGCCGCGCGTGCTGCGAAGTAGCAGCGCAGCGCGGTTTTTTACGAGGAGTGAGAGATATTGAATGAACGCATTCTAGAGCTGTTTCAGGAGAAGCCGGCTGCCTACTTGTCCGGGGAGGAAATCAGCCGCAGGCTGGGCGTGAGCCGCACGGCGATATGGAAGCATATTGAGGAGCTGCGGTCTGCCGGCTATGAGTTCGAAGCTGCCCCGCGCAAAGGGTACCGGTTGGTCAGCAAGCCGGACAAGTGGCAGGTTGCCGAGCTGCTGAGCGGGCTGAAGACGAAGGTGCTTGGCCAGAAGGTGCACGTGTACGGCGAGGTCGACTCGACCCAGACGATTGCACACAGGCTCGTGGCCTCAGGTGCCCAGGAAGGCACACTTGTGCTTGCCGAGGCGCAGACGGCCGGCAGAGGCCGAATGGGGCGCGCGTGGCACTCACCGCCGGGCAAAGGCATCTGGATGAGTCTGGTGTTGACGCCGCGGATTCCGGTTCATTTCATGCCGCAGCTCACGCTGCTGTGCGCTGTCGCGCTCTGCAGAGCGATCCGGAGAGTGTGTCCGGTGGAGGTCGGAATCAAATGGCCGAACGATCTGCTGATCCATGGCAAGAAGATTAGCGGTATTCTGCTGGAGAGCAGCGGGGAGGATGAGCGGCTGAAGTATGTCATCGCCGGGATCGGCATTTCGGTGAACCTGAAGGTGAGCGATTATCCGGAAGAACTGCGCACAGTGGCCACCTCACTGGCTATTGAATCCGGAGCGGAATTGAAGCGCGAAACGATCGTACAATCGTTTCTGCAGGAGTTCGAAGAGCTGTACGCTCTTTATCTGGATGAAGGCTTTGCGCCGATCCGGTTGCTCTGGGAAGCGTTCAGCGTAACGCTGCAGCGCCACATCCGCACGCATACGTCGGCAGGCCTTATTGAAGGCTTCGCGGAGTCTCTGGACGATTCCGGTGCGCTAACCGTCGTGAAGGAGAACGGAGAGCGCATGCAAGTGTATTCCGGTGATATCGAATTGAGGTAAAAGTTGAGGTATCATTTGACAGTTGCGTTTGGTATAATAGTATGGCGAGGCGGTATCCTTAGAGGAACTGCACTTGCTCCGCAATACAAGCAATCA
Organism: Paenibacillus sp. MAHUQ-63; assembly: GCF_028765165.1. Taxonomy (GTDB): domain Bacteria; phylum Bacillota; class Bacilli; order Paenibacillales; family NBRC-103111; genus Paenibacillus_E. Next base: position 706,539 of record NZ_JARADB010000002.1, read on the forward strand.
GGTTTGGCGAAAGTTGAATAAAGTGAAACAAGATGTTGGATTCTGCTCTGAGCCTTACGGGACCGAGACAGAAGGATCATTGGATTCTTTCTGCACGCGCTCCTTTTAGCTCATAGCTAAAAGGTTTTTTATTTTATATGAGGAAGCTGGGATTACACATGGAAAAAAGGAAGCCGCTCACAACTGCCAGAATGAGAAAAATGAAGCAGGACGGGGTACCCATTACGATGGTAACGGCTTATGATTACCCATCGGCCCGATTGTCGGAAGAAGCCGGCGTAGACGTCATCCTCGTCGGAGATTCGCTGGGCAATGTCGTGCTCGGGTACGATTCGACGCTGCCTGTAACGCTGGACGATATGGTTTATCATACGCGTGCCGCTGTGCGCGGAGCCTCCAATACGTTCATCGTGGCGGATATGCCGTTTCTGACGTATCACGGAAGCTTGGATGCAACGCTGAAGGGGGTTGCCCGCTTGATGCAGGAAGGCGGGGCCAAAGCGGTCAAGCTCGAAGGCGGAGCGGAAATTGCCGCAACCGTGAAAGCTATTACCGAGGCCGGGGTACCGGTTGTCGGGCATCTCGGACTTACACCGCAATCGGTGCATCAGCTTGGCGGGTTCCGCGTGCAAGGACGAAATTCGGAACAGGCGGAGAAGCTGCTGAGCGATGCCAAAGCGATTGAAGCTGCAGGGGCTTTCGCCATCGTGCTGGAGCTCGTGACGGATGAATTGGCGGAATGGATCACGAAGCAGCTGTCGATCCCGACGATCGGAATCGGCTCCGGTGTTCATTGTGACGGGCAAGTTCTGGTGTATCACGATTTGCTGCAGTATGGTTCTGACAGTGCGCCCAGAAAGTTTGTTAAAAGTTATGCCAATATCGGGGAAACTATTCGAGCAGGTATAAGCGAATATGTCAAAGAAGTGAAGGCTCGGGCGTTCCCAGGGCCGGATAATACGTTTCATATGGACAATGATGTCGTTCAATACTTGTATGGCGATAAGGAGCAGTGATGGGGATGAAAGCGATCCAAACCATGGAAGTGGTTCATACGATTGCCGATTTGCGTTCGCGCATTAAAGAATACCGGCGGAAGCAAGGCGGGTCCGTTGGTTTTGTGCCTACGATGGGTTATTTGCACGAGGGTCACGCGAGCTTGCTGCGCAAAGCGAGGGCGCAGAGCGGGCTGGTTGTGCTCAGCATCTTCGTCAACCCGCTGCAGTTCGGCCCCGGCGAAGATTTCGAACGGTATCCGCGGAATGCGGAGCGGGATCTGCAGGTTGCGGAGGCAGCCGGTGCAGATCTTGTGTTCATGCCTTCCGTCAGCGAAATGTACCCGTCACCGACGCGCACGACAGTCAGCGTGACAGGGCTTACCTCACGGTTATGCGGGGCTTCGCGCCCCGGACATTTTGACGGCGTCGCCACAGTCGTGAGCAAGCTGTTTCATATCGTCCAGCCCGATCAGGCGTTCTTCGGCTTGAAGGACGCCCAGCAGGTAGCCGTCATCGAGCAGATGGTGCAGGATTTGAATCTCGACGTAGAGATCGTTCCGTGCCCGACCCTGCGCGAGCAGGACGGACTTGCCATGAGCTCGCGCAATGTGTATTTGTCGGAAGAAGAACGGAAACAGGCGTTGGTCTTGTCTCAGGCTTTGGAGAAAGCGAAGGCGTTCGTGCAATCCCGGACAGCTTTCGCGGCGGAAGAGCTTGAGCGGCTTGTCAGCGATCATATTCGTACGGCGCCGTTAGCTGACATCGATTATGCGCAGGTGCTTACGTACCCGACTTTGGAACCATTTGATTCCAGTACTTCGAACTCATCCATTATTATTGCATTAGCCGTCAAATTCGGGAAAACGCGTCTGATCGATAATGCCATTATTCAACTGAGGAAGTGAGATCCATGTTTCGTACGATGATGAAAGCCAAACTTCACCGGGCCACGGTGACGGAAGCCAATCTGAACTATATCGGAAGTATTACGATCGATGAGGATTTATTGGACCTTGTCGACATGCTGCCGAACGAGAAGGTTCAAATTGTAAATAACAACAACGGGGCGCGTCTTGAAACTTACATTATTCCGGGTCCGCGGGGCACGGGCGTGATCTGTTTGAACGGCGCCGCGGCGCGGTTGGTCCAAACTGGAGATACCGTCATTATTATGTCCTATGCCATGATGACCGACGAAGAAGCCAAGAAGCATCAGCCTACGGTAGCCATCTTGGGAGCTGACAATAAAGTCGTCCAACTGCTTAAAGCGGAAGAGCATTCGACTGTCGTTTAAGATCGTGACTTCCATGCATGAAATCGGCTCTGTTTACAAAGAATGAGGGTAAGCTTTCGAAGCAAAGGTGGGATGCCAAATGTTTAAGCATTTATTTTCCACAATGAACGAGGTTTTGGAAGAAATCCAAAAGGAATATCCGAATAGTGATGTGGAGAAAAAAGCGGAGCTTGACGAGCAATTGCAGGTGTTGAAAGCGATGAGCGACGAGTTCATCGAAGCATGGCTGCTTTTTGAGGAGAAACTGGGAAAGTTCTATGGGGCCGTACCGATCAGCACCCAAACCCTTCATAAGGAGCTGATGGATCTCGACCTGTCAGGCAAACAGACGGATGAATTTGTTCGGGGGCAAGGCTACTATAAGCTGTACATGTACGATCAAGCGATCAAGGAATTCGAAACGCTGATTCGCAGGCAGCCTGATTTCTTGCTGGCCAGAGTGTATTTGGCGATGGGGCATTTGCGCAAAGGGGAGTTTGGAGAGGCTTATCAGCATTTCAAATTTCTGCTCCCTTTAACCGACAATTCGAAGATGAAAGCTATTTCCTACAATGCGATGGGCTGCATTCAAGTGCAGAATCAGAACATCGAGAAAGCTTTCGAATATTTCCAGAAAGCGTACCATACCGACCCTTCTTGTATGGAGCCGCTCATCAATTTGGATGAATCTTAATCCCATAGCGGCGAACTAGGTATTCCCTTTTCCTATGCAGATTTGGTATGCTAGGAGAAGTGCAGGACGAAGGGATTGAAGATACACGTCATGAAATTTGCAGTATTGGATTTTGAAACGACAGGAAGTCAGCCTGCGGATGAGATCATCCAGGTTGGACTGGTCATTATAGATCAATTTCAAATTATCGACAGGTATACTTCCCTGGTTAATCCGGGGATCGGTATACCTTCTTCCATTACAACACTTACCGGCATTACGGACGAGATGGTGGCGGATGCCCCTACGCTCGACAAAGTCATGTCGGATATGTTTCCTCTGCTGTTCGATTGCGTCCTCGTTGCGCATCATGCGGCTTTCGACCTTTCATTTTTGCAAAAGGGGCTGACCAAAACCGGCTACCCGCCTTTCACGGGCAGGGTGCTTGATACGATCGACATGCTGCGCATGCTGTTTCCGTCGATTGCCAGCCTGCAGCTGAGCATGGTTGCCGGTCTCTTCGGAATCGATCACGAAAGGCCCCATCAAGCGGACAGCGATGCGGAAGTGACGGCCGACATATGGATCATCTGCTTGGAAAGATTGCTAAGCTTGCCGCTGCTGACCGTTCAGCGCTTGCAGCATATTTTTGAGAACAGCGCCAGCGACTTGGGCTGGTTTCTGGAGGAAATCTGTTTATATAAAGAATCGATCACAAGCGTAGATACGGATACTCACCGCTATTTCCGCCAGTTTACATTGAATGTTGGGGATTGGGGAGAAGAAGAGGAGATCCGCGGTGCTGCGCATGAGGATGGTCTGGGTGCGTCGTTTGACGAATTCCATCAAGGATTGAAAACAGCGCTGCAGACGAAATTCGAAATCTTCGAAGAACGCGAATCTCAGGAGCAAATGATTCACGAAGTCGAGAGATCGCTCGAGCACGGCCGGCATTTAATGATTGAGGCGGGAACGGGTACGGGCAAGTCGCTCGGCTACTTGATCCCCTCCTTATACTACGGCATTAAATATGAGAAGAAAGTGGTCGTATCCACGCATACGATCAACTTGCAGGAGCAGCTAAGGGACCGCGATATTCCGCTGTTGAAGGAAATTTTCCCGGTACCGTTCAAAGCGGCCGTCCTGAAAGGCAGAAGCCATTATTTGTGCCTGCGCAAATTCGAAACGAAGCTGACGACGCGCGATTATGAGAATGGCAAAGATGATCCGATTACTGCGGCGCAAATGGTCGTTTGGCTGAGCGAAACGGAGCATGGGGACGAGGAGGAGCTGCACTTTGGCAATAAGGGCGCTCAATTCTGGTATTCCGTTGCCAGCGATACGGACTCCTGTTTGAACCGGATGTGTCCCTGGTACAAAAAATGCTTCTATCACCGCGCCCGCAACGATGCCAATACGGCCGATGTCATTATAACGAACCATTCCCTCCTGTTTACGGATATGAAAGCGGAGAACCGCCTTCTGCCGGCTTACAAGCATCTCGTCATCGATGAGGCACATCACTTTGAAGAGGTGGCCAGCAAGCATCTGGGGATTGAGCTGCATTCCTCGGCGTTGTACCATTCGCTCACTTGGCTCTACAAAGATAATCGCAGCGGCCAACTGCCGATGCTCCGGTTTCGTCTGCAGAAGGCGGATGAGCAGCAGGAACGCGCTCTGTTATGGAGTCAGACGATCGATAGCCTTTTCCCCAAAATCGTGAAAATGAAAGAGGACTGGGAGCTCCTGAGCGAACGGCTGTATGAGCTGCTCTCTTCGCGCAGCGATCCTTCGCAAACCGACAATTCATCGTATGTGCTGCGGATGAAGCCGGAGACGGTTCCTGATTATTGGGATGACCTGCTGTCACTCGAAGATAATATATATCTGAACGCCAACGATCTCCTTCGCACGCTGGATAAGTTGCTTAACGACGTGAAGGAGCACCAGGAAGTGTTTGGCGTGCAGGGGCTTGTTACCGATCTTAATGGGACCGTGAAGGAGCTGTACGAACAACGGGATGCCCTCCATTTCTTCATGAAAATGGCCGATGACGGCTATGTGTACTGGATGGAAGCGGGCACGTACGCTAAGGCGAAGTCCTTGCAGCTCATCTCCGTACCGACCGATGTCAGCCATCTTCTGCAGCAGCATTTCTTCGAGACCAAAGAAAGCATCATTATGACGTCCGCGACCCTGTCGGTGAACAAATCGTTCCAATACTCCGCGGATCAATTAGGACTCGCGATTCCGGAGGACGAAGAGAGCGGCAAGCTCAAAACGGTGCAGCTGCCTTCGCCGTTTAACTATCGCGAGCAGGCTTTGGTCGTGATTCCGCGCGATTTTCCGACGATCAAAGGGGCCGGCGATCCTGTGTTCATCGCTTCACTGATCGAGTCGCTGAGCGAAGTGGCGATCGTGACGAAGGGGAGGATGCTGATCCTATTCACATCCAACCGGATGCTGAAGCAGATCTATGCAGGGATGAAGGACTATTTGAAGGCATATGGCATTACCGTGCTCGGTCAAGGGGTGGATAGCGGCAATCGAAGCAAGCTGACCCGGATGTTCCAAGACAACAAAATGTGCGTCCTGCTGGGCACCAGCTCGTTCTGGGAGGGCGTTGACATTCCTGGGGATGCTCTAAGCTGCTTAGCCATTATTCGCTTGCCGTTTCAGCCTCCGAACCATCCGCTCGTGGAAGCCAAATGCGAAAATATTAAAAAGCGCAATGAGAATCCGTTCATGAAGTTTTCTGTGCCGCAAGCGGTTATTCGGTTCAAGCAGGGCTTTGGCCGGCTGGTCAGACGCGCATCCGATAAAGGCATTGTCATCATCTACGATACGCGTGTTATTGAAACGTATTATGGCAAGCACTTCCTCTACTCGCTGCCAGGCCCCAAAATCGAGCACATGAGAACGGAGCAAATGTTACCAAGGATTGAGCAGTGGATGGGGGAGGCGTAGAGGATGAAATCACAGAAAATATCCGAAGCGGTTGTACGGCGTTTGCCCATTTATTTGCGGTTTCTCAACGAACTGGCGATGAAAAATGTCGCTACGGTCTCTTCGCAGGATTTGGGTCAGAAGCTTGACTTGAATCCTGCGCAAATTCGAAAGGATCTGGCCTATTTCGGGGAATTCGGCAAAAAGGGTATCGGCTACGATATCGCATATTTGATCGAGAAAATCAGGCAAATTCTGAAGCTTGACCGGCATATTCAAGTTGCGCTCGTCGGAGCGGGCAATCTGGGCCGGGCTTTGTGCAATTATAATACTTATTTGCGGAATGATATGAAAATTGTTGCCGTGTTTGACGCGATGCCCAGCAAGGTTGGGGAGACGATCAATAATTTGACCGTACAGCCGATGCAGGAGATGAAGGCGCTGCTGTCTCAGCTGGGCGTGCGGATCGGCATTATTACAGTACCGGCGGCGGAGGCGCAAAATGTGGCGAACCAGTTCGTGGAGTGCGGCATTGAGGCGATTCTGAACTTTGCACCGGTCATTATCAAGGTGCCGCCGGAGGTGCGCGTGCATTACGCGGATTTTACGACGGAGCTGCAAAGTTTGGCTTATTATTTGGATTAAGATTAAGGTGTTGAGCGTGGGGGCTCGGCACCTTTTTTATTAATGGATGTAGGTTAACCCCATCCATCCGGAGTGCGAACGGACTCCGCGGCCGTTATTCGGGGCGAAACAGCCGTTTCGTGCTAACGGACACCGGTGACGCTATTTAACCGGTTTTAGAGAGTCGGCTGCTTTCCGCAGGCCCCACACGTTCCCCGACCAACGAGCCATCAAATGTAACACTTCTGCACGTTCCTGCACGCAACCGACAATACCCGCCAAACAAATTTATGCTCCGCAGAGACCGAGCCAGCTGCCAGCTCTACTGGCGGCCCGGGCTGTCTTGAGCCTGTTGCGAGGAAGTCGACCTGCGACTCGAATTCTAACGGACACAGGAGCCGTTATTCGGTTCAAAACAGCCGTCTCGGGATTCTAACGGACACCAGTGACGCTATTTAACCGGTTTCGCCTGATTATGTCCTGAAAGCGGCAAATAAGAGCATCTGTGTCCGTTAGAGATGCAGCGGACCGGAAATCCCTATAATAGCGGCTGTGGTGTCCGTTAGAATGGGAGAGTCGGCTGCTTTCAGCGCTCCACACGTTCCCCGACTAACGAGCCACTCAAATGTAACAATTCCGCACGTTCCCACGCGCACCCGCACGCAACCGACAATATCCGCCAAACAAATTAATGCTCCGCAGAGTCGAGCCAGCTGCCAGCTTCACTGGCGGCCCGGGCCCCTTGAGCCTGTTGCGAGCTAGTCGATCTTGCGACTCGAATTCTAACGGACACAGCGGCCGTTATTCGGTTCAAAACAGCCGTCTCAGGATTCTAACGGACACCGGTGACGCTATTTAACCGGTTTCCGCCTGATTATGCGCTGAAAGCGGCAAATAAGAGCATCTGTGTCCGAGCATCTGTGTCCGTTAGAGATGCAGCGGGCCGGAAATCCCTATAATAGCGGCTGTGGTGTCCGTTAGAATGGGAGAGTCGGCTGCTTTCAGCGCTCCACACGTTCCCCGACTAACGAGCCACTCAAATGTAACAATTCCGCACGTTCCCACGCGCACCCGCACGCAACCGACAATACCCGCCAAACAAATTAATGCTCCGCAGAGTCGAGCCAGCTGCCAGCTTCACTGGCGGCCCGGGCCCCTTGAGCCTGTTGCGAGCTAGTCGATCTTGCGACTCGAATTCTAACGGACACAGCGGCCGTTATTCGGTTCAAAACAGCCGTCTCAGGATTCTAACGGACACCGGTGACGCTATTTAACCGGTTTCCGCCTGATTATGCCTTGAAATCGGCAAATAAGAGCATCTGTGTCCGTTAGAGATGCAGTAGACCGGAAATCCCAACAATAACGTCCCTGGTGTCCGTTAGAAAACAAAAAAAATGCCCCGAACCATGTACATGGCAACAGGGCATCCCATTTTTAAAAAATAAGTCTGAACAACAAGAAGTAAAGCGAATAAGCAAGCACGATGGAGATCGGAATCGTGATTAACCAAGTGATCAGCATCCGGCTGACCGTTCCCCACTGCACTTCATGGAACCGCATGACACTTCCTGTCCCGATGATGGCGGAGGAAATAACATGCGTAGTGGATAGAGGCTTACCGATATGGGTCGAGAATTGGATGACGAGCGATGACGTCAGGTCGGAGGCAAATCCGTTAATCGGTTCGATTTTGACGATTTTGCCGGAGACGGTCTTGATGATTTTCCAACCGCCGATTGACGTTCCAAGCCCCATTGCAAGTGCCGCTGAAATTTTCACCCAGAGCGGTACGTTCAGATCGGTTTGCATATCGGCCGCGACTAGACCGAAAACGATGATACCCATCGCTTTCTGCGCATCGTTACCACCGTGCGAGTAGGAAAGCAAAGCGGCAGATATGATTTGTAAAGTTCTGAACATACGATTAAGCTTCGATCTGGACGTATTCCCCGACAAAATGATGATTTGTTTAATGAGAAACATGATCACGTAACCGAGGGCAAAGGCGATAATTGGTGACAAAATCAAGATGATGATGATTTGTGTGAATCCGTTCCAGTTCACCGCGCCAAAGCCTGCACCGGCGATTACTGCGCCTGCCAATGAGCCAAGCAGCGTATGGGACGATGAAGACGGGATGGCAAGATACCAGGTAAGCAAGTTCCAGATAATAGCCGCCAGCAGCGCGGCAATAACGACTTGTACACCGTTCTCGATCTGCGCAGGGTTCGCGATGCTTCCGCCGACGGTTTTGGCAACTTTGGAAGAAACCATGGCGCCAACGAAATTCAAGATTGCGGCCATGGCGATGGCCACTTTCGGGCTTAAGGCCCGTGTGGAGATCGATGTCGCGATGGCGTTGGCAGTATCGTGGAAGCCGTTGATGAAATCAAACAACAGGGCAAGTGCAACGATTATGATTAAATAAGTTAACATGTTTTCCTCCTAAGCGTTTTCCATCATGGAAAACGATCTTCGTTCACAAGGGACGCCGTACGTAAATGTCCTATGAATAACGAAGTACGACGCTGTCTAGGATGTTGGCTACGTCTTCGCAAGCGTCCGTCGTTTCTTCCAAGCGTTCATAGATTTCTTTTAATTTGAAATCCTCATAAGGATCGTTGCGTTTGCTGAAAATTTGGCGAATGCCTTCGCGCATCAAGCGGTCTCCTTGGTTTTCGAGGGAGTTGATGGCTACGGTATGCTCGGGGATTTGCATATATTTCTTCTTGGCAAGAAGCTTGAATGCATCCAGCATGTGTTGGCAGGATTCGACGATACAGGCGGAGAAATCTCTCATGTAGGCATCGGTATGCGTAACGTTCAAATAATCGAAGCGCGCGATGGTGGCTTCAATGCCGTCTGTCACATCGTCAACTTTGGAGGCTAGAACCATAATGTCTTCGCGGTCAATCGGAGTGATGAAAACTTTGTTCAACCCTTTGAAAATTTCGTGTGTAATAGAGTCCCCTTGATGCTCAAGATCGTGAATCGATTGCACGTAATCGACAGGCGATTTGTCCCCCATCATGGCTGTGCGGAACAGTTGCGCAGTTTGCAGCGCGTTCTCTGCGGCGCGGATCAGCAGTTGCAGAAAATCGACTTCGTTCTTTTTGGTGAATAACGTTGTCATAAAGACCCTCCTAATTTTTCCTATATGTACAAGTTTTTGATCGAATTTATGAGATAATCAGACCAAATTGTAGAAAAAACTCACAAAGTTAAAAATATCATAACAATTGTGCTCAACGCAACGAAAATTCCGTGACAATTTACAATACCTTCATATGAAGGGCTTCCTTGATTTTACAAGCCCGAAGAGGTAAAGTTTATAAAGCGGTTGTTTACTTAGAATGAGCATAGAGAGGGTTTTTTAGTATGAAAAAAACATTAATAGCGAATGGTTATTTTATTACTTTGGAAGAAGGAAAATCATCGATTCAAGGCTATATGGCGATTGAAGGAGATCTTATTACATATATTGGCGAAGAATTGCCTGCGCCGAAGGAAAGCTATGACGAAGTGATCGACGGCACGAACAAATTGTATATGCCGGGTCTTGTGAATACGCACGGTCATGCCGCAATGTCGCTGCTCAGAGGCTATGGGGATGACTTGGCACTGCAAATTTGGCTGGAAGAGAAAATGTGGCCGATGGAAGCCAAGTTTACCGCGCAGGATGTAAAGTGGGGAACGAAGCTGTCCATCCTGGAGATGATGAAAGGCGGAACGACCACGTTCGTCGATATGTACGACCATATGCATGAGGTGGCGCTCGCTGTGGAAGAGTCAGGCATGCGCGGTGTTCTCGCCCGCGGCGTGATCGGTCTATGTCCGCCGGATGTGCAAACCGCGAAGCTGCAGGAAGCGACCGAATTTGCCAAACGCTGGCACGGCGGAGCTAACGGACGCATTACGACGATGATGTCCCCGCATGCGCCGTACACTTGTCCGCCGGACTATATCGAACGAATCGTACAAGTAGCCCACGATCTGAATTTGCCGGTACATACGCATATGTCCGAGACGGCCCGTGAAGTGCAGGGCAATGTCGATCAATACGGGCTTCGTCCGGTTGCCCATCTGGAGAAGATCGGCGTGTTCAGCAGACCGACGCTTGTTGCGCACGGCGTTCATCTAACGGATGAAGAAATTAGCGTACTGAAGCAGTACGATGTTAGAATCTCTCATAATCCGGGCAGCAATCTGAAGCTAGCCAGCGGCGTAGCCCGTGTGCCTGAACTCTTGAGAGCAGGCGTCAAGGTGTCGTTAGGAACGGATGGAGCGGCATCCAACAACAATCTGGACATGTTCGAAGAGATGCGGCTTGCGGCATTGATTCACAAAGGCGTTTCCGGCGATCCGCTTGCCGTCCCTGCCAGAGAAGCGCTTCTCATGGGAACGAGAATGGGGGCGGAGTCCGTCTGGTTGGATCAAGTCGGCCTGCTGAAGCCGGGAATGAAAGCCGATTTCATCGCGCTGGACATCGACCAGCCGCATTTCCTGCCGAAGACGGATTTCATCTCGCATGTCGTCTACTCGGCTTGTGCCAAAGATGTTGTCGACGTATGCGTAGACGGCAGTTGGATTGTCCGTAAAGGGGAATGCTTGACGATGGACGAAGAGCAGATCAAGCGCGAGTTTACGCAATCCTTCAACCGGCTCATCGGGTAACAGGTGCCGTATGTTCGACGGGGGAGGTGAGCGGCGCTTATGAATGCGAAGCGAACAAGAATCATAACGTTAAGTATATTTATCGTATTGACGCTCTGCGTAGTGCTCAGCCGCTTCTATTTGAATGTTCAGAGTGAACATTGGAAGAGCAAGAGTGCCGCGGTGGAGACGGCTTATGAGAAAAGCTTGTTGACGAAAGCGACGAAGGTCGATTTCTTCTACGGCGATGAACCGTTCCAGATCGTCTATGGAGAAGACAAACTGGGCCAAGGAGTTATCGTATGGGTTTCGGACAAAGAAGTGCATACGGAGATGACGACGGAAGGCTTCACGGAGGCTCAAGCCCGGGAGGCGGTGCTGAAGAAAGATCCGGCATTCGAGATCGAGCGCGCCATGCCGGGGAAGCTAGGCCAAGAATACGTCTGGGAAGTGTTTTATAAGAAGGAAGACGACAGCGGCACCCGCTATTTTTACGATTACTACAAATTTAAAGACGGAACCTATCTCGATACGTACAGACTCAGCCTGCAATAGGCTGAGTTTTGTTGTTTCCACTCATTTCATAAGGTCGTTGTATATATCTAATGATATACTATTCGTATGGACTTGGATGCAACAAAATATTTCGAGAAAGGGGGACGTTGACTGATGAAGCTGCGTCTCTTACCTGTCGTATTGAGCGTTATTATTTCCGCCGGCGTTTTATTTGGAGGCTGGTTTGCTTATACAAGTTTTGCAATGGAAAATCCATTATCCGATATCATCAGCAAAGTTCCTGGGGTAACTAGCTCGACAATGAAACTGGACAAAGACCAAGTTGATATAGAAATCACGTTGAAGGCAGATGCGAACTTAAGAACGGTTGTTGAACGGATTCATGAAGAAGGAGCATCGATTATCGGCAAACGGACGGTCAATATTCATGTGAAGGACAATCCCTCCGAAGGGTTGAACCAGTGGTGGTCCAAGGCGTTGTTCGAAGTTGCGCAAGCGATGGAGACGAAGCATTACGCCGATATTCCCGCAACACTGCAGAAATATGCGGCGGATATGCCGAACTTGAAAGTTGAGAGCGAGATGGACCAGACTTACGTATATATTCGACTGACGGACGGTGACGCCACGAAATTCATCATGCTTCCTAGAACATCGCAGATAGGAGTGTGGCCGAATGAGTAAAATATATAAAGAAATCGGGATCGGTGCGATCCCGGTATTGCTTATCTTTCTAGCGTTCCTGGGTGTGAATATCATTCCGATTCTCTTCGTCGGTGTCCTTGGCGTATCGCTGTTCTATATGATCAAAGGGCGCGGCGGTATTGGCATCTCCGGCGGCGGAGGCGGCGGTGAACGGAAGAGCAAGAATCGTACTCCCGCGTTTCTGACGTTTGACCAGATCGGGGGACAAGACCGCGCGAAGAAAGAATTGACGGAAGCTCTGGATTTTCTGATCAAGCACGAAGAAATTAAGAAGCTGGGGATTCGTCCGTTGAAAGGGATTCTGTTGACCGGTCCTCCGGGAACAGGGAAAACGTTGATGGCCAAAGCAGCCGCACATTATACGAATTCCGTATATTTGGCGGCATCCGGCAGTGAGTTCGTCGAGATGTACGTCGGTGTCGGCGCGAGCCGCGTCCGCGATCTGTTCAAGGAAGCGAGAACTCGCGCCTTGAAAGAGGGTAAAGACAATGCGATTATTTTCATCGACGAGATTGACGTGATTGGCGGTAAGCGTGACGGCGGCCAACAGCGTGAGTACGATCAAACGCTGAATCAGCTGCTGACGGAGATGGACGGCATTCATACGAATGATGCGCCGCGCATTCTCATTATGGCAGCGACGAACCGCAAAGAAATGCTGGATAGCGCATTGCTGCGTCCGGGACGTTTCGACCGCCATATTGAGGTGGATTTGCCGGATAAGAAGGGCCGGTTATCGATTCTGGATATTCATGTGAAAAATAAACCGTTGTCTAAGGCAGTGTCTCTGGATGCTGTCGCAGAACAAACGTTCGGTTTCTCCGGCGCGCAGCTGGAAGGTGTGTTGAACGAAGCGGCGATTTATGCGATGCGTGAGGATAAGCCGGAGATTGAGCAGCATCACCTGGCATCCGCGATCGATAAAATTATGATGGGCGAACGTACCGATAAAGAAACGGCCCAGGATGAAAAGGAACGCGTTGCGTATCATGAGCTGGGCCATGCGATCGTCGCTGAACTGGTGCGCCCCGGCTCCGTTTCGCAGGTTACAGTGAGCCCGCGCGGCAAAGCGCTGGGCTATGTGCGGCACAACCCGCCGAAAGATCATTACCTTTACACGAAGGATTACATCGAGCAGCAGATCATGATCGCCTTGGGCGGAGCGGCGGCTGAAGAAATGTTTTATGGCGGCCGCAGCACAGGGTCGCGCAACGACTTTGAACAAGCGTTGTCGATGGTTCGCAATATGATGGATTCCGGTCTCACTTCACTGGGGATCATTGACCGTGAGATGGTGACCAAGGATCAGCTGATGAAAGAGAACAACGCCATTCTGGAGGCGCTGATGATCCGCACGAAAGCACTGCTTGAACAGCAGCGTAACGTGTTCGATCATTCCTTCGCCATTCTGATGAAGGAAGAAGTCATTTCCGGTGATACGTTCCGGGCCTTGTTCGACGCATCGGTTTCGCAAACCGCATAGGAAGAAGCAAGCAGAAGCAGGCGAGAGCCTGCTTCTTTTTTTCATTCTCAGTACACCTATAAATAAGCTTCTAATTGAGAATAATTATCGTCCAAATTGTGTCGGAATTCATGAGGATTGGGTAATGTTTTGTGACGGTTAATGAAATTTGACAGTAAAAATTGTATGATAGTTTTGAGTTCCAAGATTGTAATGTCCTAAGGATGAGAATGATAAAGAATGAGTTGTAGCAAAGGGGAAATGGGGCATGGTTTTCAAAACGATTGGTGTCGTCGGCGGCGGCACGATGGGACAAGGAATATCAGAAATGTTGGCGGCCCGCGGCCTGGAAGTGCTCCTCGCAGAGAAAACAACCGAGAAGCTGGACCGGGCGATTGAGCAGATTACCGTCAGCCTGGATAAACAAATCGAGCGTTGGGCCTTAACGGAAGCGGAGAAGAAGCTCATTTTGGCGAAAATTAAAAAAGCAGGCTCTCTTGCCGACATGGCTTCATGCGATATGGTGATAGAAACCGTCACGGAAGACTTGAATACCAAGAAGCACGTCTTCTTTCAATTAAATCAGCTGTGCAACGAGAATATTATACTGGCCACGAACACGTCAACACTCAGTGTAACGGAGATTGCTGCCGTTACCACGAATCCTCAGCGTGTGATCGGGCTTCATTTTCTGCATCCGGTTGCGAAGGTCAATCTCGTGGAAATCATCCGCGCTATGAAAACGTCGGACGAAACGTTTGAGCGAACCAAATATTTCGTAGATGAGCTTATCCAAAAGAAAGGGATTAAAGTCAATGAATCGCCTGGTTTCATTACAACGAGGCTGATTTGCACATTGATCAATGAGGCGCTGCATACGTTATCCGAAGGAGTCGCTTCGGCCGAAGATATCGATAATTCGATGCGGATTGGCTACGATTTCAAATACGGTCCGCTCGAGATGTGCGACCGCTTCGGGTTGGATGCGGTTCATGACGCGCTGGAAGGGATGTTCCGCGATTATGGGGACATTAAGTACCGTCCGTCGTTTCTGTTGAAAAAAATGGTGAGAGCCGGTCATCTGGGCGTCAAAACGGGCGAAGGCTTCTTCCGCTACGATAAGGACGGTGACCGGCTGTGAATGTACTTGTCATCAATGCAGGAAGCTCCTCACTTAAATATCAGCTCTTCCACATGGAGGACGAGTCGGTGCTGGCCAAAGGCCGGGTTGAACGAATCGGCATGGAAACCGCAATTCTAACGCATGAGCCGAAGGGGAAGGCCGAGGTTCACGAGGTCAGTGAAATTCTGGAGCATACGACAGCGATCCGCAAAGTGCTGGCGCTGCTCGTTCATCCCGAACACGGCGTGCTGTCCTCGACGGCCGAGATCCACGCCGTCGGCCACCGCGTCGTCCACGGCGGCGAAAGCTTCAAGAGCTCCGTCCTCGTGACGCACGAGGTGAAGCAGGAGATCAAGCGGCTCTTCGACTTGGCGCCGCTGCACAACCCGGCGCATATGCTGGGCATTACGGCGGTGGAGGCGAACATGCCGGATACACCGCAGGCCGTCGTGTTCGACACGGCCTTCCATCAGTCTATGCCGGCGCAAGCCTACCTGTACCCGGTACCGATGGTCCTGTACCGGAAGCACAAGGTGCGCCGCTACGGTTTCCACGGCACGTCGCACAACTACGTGAGCGAGCGCGCCGCGGCGTTCCTGGGCCGCCCGCTGAAGGAGCTGAAGCTCATTACCTGCCATATCGGGAACGGTGCTTCCTGCGCCGCCATTGCTCACGGCCAATCAATCGATACGAGCATGGGGATGACTCCGCTCGAAGGATTGATGATGGGCACGCGCAGCGGCGATCTGGATCCCGCCATCGTGCCTTATGCGATGGGCAAGGAGGATTTGACGCTCGGCGAGGTCTCCTCCATGCTGAACAAGCACAGCGGCTTGCAAGCGATCTCAGGCATCTCCAGCGATATGCGCGAGATTACGGAAGCGATGGCCGCCGGTGATAAGAATGCCAAGCTGGCCTTCGACATGTACGAGTACCGATTGCGCAAGTACATCGGTGCGTACGCGGCTGCTATGAACGGCGTGGATGCCATTGTGTTTACGGCCGGAGTCGGGGAAAATGCCGAAGTGCTGCGCAAGGCGGTCTGCGAACAGCTGACTTACCTTGGCGTCGAATTCGATGAGGAGGCCAACCGCACGGGCAGAGGGCTGGAACGCCGCATTACGACGGCAAGCTCCAAGGTGCAGGTGCTGGTCATACCGACGAACGAAGAGTGGATGATCGCCCGGGATACGTATGAATTGGTGCTGGCCGGTTCACCCGCAGCGCCATCCTCCGCCAACTGAATCTTGGCGGAAAATAGTGTACAATAGAAGAGCCGAGGGAATGGCGGACAGCGCCTTTCTCCCGGTTACAAGGTTCTCACGTAAAAGCTAAGGAGGCTCTATAGCAGGATGAAATGTACGATAGGTCAAGTCAAACACCACGTCGGCGAGTCTGTTACAATCGGCTGTTGGTTAAACAAGAAACGGTCAAGCGGTAAAATTCAATTTTTACAACTTAGAGACGGTTCAGGATATATACAAGGTGTTGTCGTGAAAAGCGAAGTGGGCGAAGAAGTCTGGGAAGCGGCTTCCAAGCTGACCCAAGAAAGCTCGTTATACATAACCGGCAAAGTGAAAGAAGACACTCGCAGCAAGGGCGGTTACGAGCTGGATGTAACCGGCGTGGAGATCATTCAAGTAACGGAAGAATATCCGATCACCCCGAAGGAGCACGGCGTTGACTTCCTGATGGATAACCGCCATCTCTGGATCCGCAGTCCCCGCCAACGCGCGGTGCTCGTCATTCGCGCGCAAATCATTCAAGCCGTGCAGCAGTTCTTCAACGAACGAGGCTTCCACTTGGTGGATCCGCCGATTCTGACACCGTCTTCCTGCGAAGGAACGACGAATCTGTTTCACACCAAATATTTTGACGAAGATGCATTCCTGACGCAGAGCGGTCAGCTCTATATGGAAGCGGCCGCGATGGCACTCGGCAGAGTGTACTCCTTCGGCCCGACGTTCCGTGCGGAGAAATCGAAAACGAGACGCCATCTCATTGAGTTCTGGATGATCGAGCCGGAGATGGCCTTCGTCGACCATGCCGAGAACTTGGAAGTGCAGGAGCAATTCGTCTCGCACATCGTGCAGTCCGTTCTTGCCAACTGCCAGGCTGAGTTGGAGACGCTGGAACGCGATACGTCCAAGCTGGAGAAAATTAAAGGCAGCTTCCCGCGCATTACTTACGATCAAGCCGTGGACTTCTTGCAAAAGAACGGCCATGAATTCCAATGGGGCGAAGATTTCGGCGCACCGCACGAAACGGCGATTGCTGCCGAATACGAAACACCGGTCTTCATTACGCACTGGCCGACGGAGATCAAAGCCTTTTACATGAAACCGGACCCTGCCCGTCCTGAGGTCGTACTGTGTGCGGATATGATCGCGCCTGAGGGCTATGGGGAAATCATTGGAGGCAGCCAGCGGATTGACGATCCGGAGCTGATGGAGCAGCGTTTCCAAGAGCATGAACTGCCGAAAGAAGCTTACCAATGGTACCTGGATTTGCGCAAATACGGCACGGTGCCGCATTCCGGGTTCGGGCTTGGACTTGAACGTACGGTAGCCTGGATCTGCGGATTGGATCATGTCCGTGAAACGATTCCGTTCCCTCGTCTGCTATACCGTCTATATCCGTAATGGTTGAATCGACCGAAAGTAGAAAGGGGACAGGATGAGTAAACCGTATGTGATGCAGCAGCAAATAGAAGCGGTACTGTTGGCCAGTTTTCAGGAAGGCAGTGTCGCGGTTCCGCTCCTCCTGTTGAAAAATTACCGAGCGCTCCAGCTAAGCGAAATCGAAGTGATGACGCTCATTCACCTCATTGCTTTCTTGGAAAAGGAGAAGAATGACTTTCCGACTACGGATGAAATTCAAGCGCGCATGTCGGCATCACCGGATCTGGTGATCGCTTCCTTGCAGAAGCTGATTCATGAGCAGTTCATCACGATCGATGAAGTGATGGATGAAATGACCGAAATTCGCAGCGAGCGTTATAATCTGACGCCATTATACCGGCAGCTGGCCAAGCGGCTGGCCGAGCAGGAGATAGCGAAGCTATCCACCGTGCGGCAGCCTGTGCAGGCAGATGAGAGCGCCAGAAATATTTTCACCACGTTCGAGAAAGAATTCGCCCGGCCGTTGACACCGATGGAGCTGGAGACGATCTCCGGCTGGCTGGATAAGGACCAATACAAGGAAGAGCTGATTATGACCGCGCTGAAGGAAGCGGTGTTTGCCGGCAAAGTTCACTTCCGGTATATTGACCGCATCCTGCTGGAATGGAGCCGTAACCGTGTCGGTACGGTGGATCAAGCGAAGGAATATTCGCAGCGGTTCAGACAATCCCGGTGAGACTACAAAACCTGAGGCTAGATGCCTCAGGTTTTTTGCTGTCCGGCCGATGAGAAAAGCCGGCTCTCCTATGGAGAACCGGCTTATCAGCGGTTTTATTTATGCAGCACATGAGAGCGATACACATATTCGAAAAGGAATTCGAACGCTTCCAGATGGCGCTTGGCTTCGAAAGCATTGGCGCCCCATGCATAGATGCCGTGCTTGCGCAGGACGATCCCCGGGATGCGCGGCACGATCGCGTCCTCGACGAGTGCGGCGATGCGCGGAATTTCCGCATAGTTCGGCAGAATCGGAATCTCGATCTGAGCTTCCTCATCCCAAATATTGAATGCTTTGATCAGTTCGACGCCGTCCACGGGAATGCTTTTGCGCTCCCAGTACAGCTCGGACACGAGATTGTTGAAGATCGTATGTACATGGAAAATCGCACCGGCGCCAGTCAAACGGTAAATTTCACTGTGAATCAAAGTTTCGGCCGACGGCTTCAAGGAAGTGGCTTCCGTCGCCACGCCTTTCTCGTTCACAAGCAGGAAGTCTTCCGGCGTCTGTACGGATTTGTCCCGTCCGCTGGAGGTGATGGCGAAAGTGAATTGCTCGGGCTCGAAGCCGCCTACGCGAACGGACAAGTTGCCGCTTGTCGCAGGAAACCAGCCGCGTGCCGCCAAATTGGCTTTAATGTCGCGCAGTTCGGCGAATGCGCGTTGTTTCTCTTCCAGTAAAATGCTCATGCTACAGGTTCAGCCTCCAATTGCTTCATAATATCGAAGAAGTTCTCGAATGGATAATACGCATATCCCAGTTTCTCGCACATCTCAATAAGATGGGAGCGGGCGAAAATCGTATCCACGAGCTTGGCGCCTTCGAAATCGGTGATGCTGTCTCCGATAATAATCCGTTCGTATTTGCTCGAATCATAGGAGCGGATAATGCTTGTTTTGCACATGCCGCAGCCGGTGTGGCAATGCTCGTCGCAGCTGTGCGGCCATAAGATTTCGATCGCGCTCCCCTCGAAGGAGGACGCGTTGCAGTAAATGTTCTCATGCGGAATCGGAAAAGGCTTCAACAGCGGATAAATGAAGAAATCGATGCCGCCGCTGGTGATCAGCAGCTTGATGCCTTGCTCTTGGCAATACGCCACGAATTCCTTGAAGCCGTCGCGAATCACGGCATTGCTGATGGCATAATCGACGATTTCATCCTTCCGCGAGGTCGGAAGCAGCGCGAACATAGCGCCTACACCTTGAGAGATGGATATCGTCTTATTCAAAATACGTTCCACGATCGCTTCCCAACCGTCCGGGTTGAAATGCTTCATGATCGCTACAATGTTATCGTTTACGGTAATCGTACCGTCGAAATCGCAAAAAATGATGCGTTCCTTGCTCATTCTCGAATCCCCCAAGTATCAATAGCTGATTGTAATTCTGGATGCGTTTGGGCATAATCGCGAAGCTGCTTGCCTTGCAGCGAGGCATCGATCGCTTGGCGGAATGCGCGTCCGCCGGCAATTGTCCCCAGCGGGTGCCCGTGAATCCCGCCGCCTGCATTGACGATGACGTCATGGCCGAAGTCGCGCAGGATGAGCGGTACCAGGCCTGGATGTATGCCGGCAGACGGAACCGGGAAGGATGCCGCCAGCTTCAGCTTGGCGTCCGTAGGAGCGTTATACGCATAATCCGTATGCAGATCGTTCGTTAAGAGCACGTGCTTGATCGCCAGGTTCTCTTCTCTGGGCATGACCACCGAGCCGTACGGAGAAGGGAACAGCACGAGGTCCGCACCGGCCAGCCGCATCAATTTGCCAAGCAGCACGGAAGGCGCGATTCCATAATGCGGGGAAGGGTAGGTAGCTCCCGCCATTGCCGGATGCGCCATGATCGGGATCGTAATCTCCGGATCGGCGCTAAGCTCGTGAAGCACATCGAAGCCGTAAGCCAATACGTTAAACAGCAAGGCGTTGGCGCCTGCACGGATCGCTTTCTTGGCTTGGGAGGCGAGCTTCGAGGTCGGTCCGGTCAAGTTAACGGCGTATAATAGCTTCTGTCCTGTCTCTCTTGACGCTTGTGCCGCCGCTTCCATACAAACCTCAATGCGTTTCTCCAGCGGAGTCAGCGGATTCTCGAACAATATTTCATCGTCCTTAATGAGATCCACACCGCCGGCGGCCTGCAAATAAAACTGCTCGCGCAGCGCCGGCAGCTCATAGCCGACAACGGATTTGAAGATGCTCATCAGCAGCGGACGGTCATGCACGCCGAGAAGGTCGCGCACGCCTTGCATGCCGAATTTGGGTCCTGCGAAACCGGCCATGAAATCGGAGGAGAATTTCAAGTCGATCAGCCTAATTCTGCCATCCATGGATAGCTTGCCGAAAACGGTAACGAGCAGCGCAGGGATGTCCCGGCTGAAATTGACATCGGGATACGCGATCGTAATATCCGCGTAGCGGTTCGCGGCCGGCTCGCCCGGCGCCGGTTCGTGTACGTCAACGGAGACGACTTTCCCCAGATGCTTCTCCATCTGGGCTTTCTGCGCTTCAGGCAGCTCCGTCCAGGAACCGACGGTCAATCCGACAGCGATGCCCGTCGCTTTCTTATGGAAATCGGCTTTCTCGTCGAAACTCCGGTATGTGGCTAAACAATATGCACTCATGTCGAAACGTTCACCTGCTTTAATAGGATAAGACCTTGCGATCTAAGATGATTTGGTTACGGGGCTAGGCACCGCAATCTGTTCGCCCATCTCTTTGGCCCGCGCCGCGGAGCGGAATACGGCTCCCGATACGGCTTCCGTGAATTGGTAGCGGTCCAGCTCTTCAATGGAAGCCTGCGTCGCGCCGCCAGGCGATGTCACTTTGCGGCGAAGTTCCGCCGGATCTTCCTGCGTCTTCTGAACCATATGAGCGGCTCCGAGCACGGTCTGCAGCGTCAGCTGGCGCGCATCCTCCTCGGTAAGTCCGCCTTCGATTGCGGCCTTCGTCATAGCTTCCATGAAATAGTAGACATAAGCAGGGCCGCTTCCGGATACGCCGGTCACGATCTCCAGCTTCTCTTCCTCGACGACCGAGACAATGCCCACCGCTTCAAACATCTGGGTGGCGAGCTGCTTGAATGTATCATTCACGTTTGCGGAGAAGCTCATTCCTGTTGCGCCGAGTCCGATCGTCGATGAAGTATTCGGCATCGTGCGCACGATGCCCATGTTCGTTTGCAGCAGCGTCTCCATCTTGGCGATGGAAAGCCCGGCGATAACGGAGACGAGCAGCTGCTTCTCGTTCAACAGCGGCTTCAGCTCGGCAAAAGCGGTTACGACGTCCTTGGGCTTCATGCAGAGCACGACAACGTCGGCTTCGCGCAGAAATTTATCCTTCGTCTGAGGGTCGGACGTAGCTTGAATGCCGTATTCCGAGGTCAGGAACGCCAAGCGGTCCTGGTTGGAGCGGTTCATGACATAGACGTTGTGCGGCTGGGCGACCTCCGTCTGGACCAGTCCGCGAATAATGGCTTCCGACATCGAGCCGGCGCCGACAAAAGCGATTTTGGCTTGGGATAGTGAAGTAGACATCGTTCATTCCTCCTCAAAAGTTTGTTGATCTATTGGCGTATTTGTCCGCTTCCGTAGATGCGGTATTTGGTTGATGTCAACGCAGGCAGACCCATCGGTCCGCGAGCGTGCAGCTTTTGAGTGGAGATGCCGATCTCTGCCCCGAATCCGAATTCAAAGCCGTCGGTAAACCGTGTCGACGCGTTGTGATACACGGCTGCCGCATCGACTTCCTGCAGGAATCTCTCCGCGTTGGCCGCATCTTCCGTGACGATACATTCGGAATGCATCGTTCCGTATTCGCGAATATGCGCGAGCGCTTCATCGAGATCGCGAACGACTTTCACGGAGAGGATGTAGTCCCCGTATTCCGTTCCCCAGTCGTCAGCACCGGCTGCATGCATGCTCGGCACCAAAGCTTGGGCACGCTCGTCACCGCGCAGTTCAACCTTCGCGCCTGTGAACGCTTCGGCAATGGCGCCCAGATGCTTCGCCGCCGCCTTCTCATGGATGAGCAACGTCTCCATGGCGTTGCAGACGGATGGACGCTGAGCCTTGGCGTTGAGGCCGATGGAGATGGCCATATCGAGCTGTGCGCTTTCGTCTATAAAAGTATGACATACACCTGCGCCTGTTTCAATGACAGGGACGGAAGCGTTATTGACAACATTTTGAATAAGCGAGTGCCCGCCTCTTGGGATGAGAACGTCAATCAAGCCGTTCAGCTTCAGCATTTCGTCGACGGAGCTGCGGTCCGAAGAAACGATCAGCTGCAGGGCGTCGGCAGGAAGCGCCGAGCGGTTCAATGCGTCATGGAGCACCTCTACGATTTTCTCATTGGAAAAGAGGGCGGCCGATCCGCCGCGCAGAACAACGGCGTTGCCTGTCTTCAGACAAAGACCCGCCGCATCGACCGTGACGTTCGGTCTGGCTTCGTAGATGATGCCGATAACGCCGAGCGGAACGCGTATCTTACGAATACGCAAGCCGTTCGGACGTTGGAAATCTTCAAGCGTATCGCCGACCGGATCGGGAAGCTCGGCGATTTGCCGCAGACCTTCCGCAATCGCTGCGATGCGGGATTCGTTCAGCGCCAGACGGTCCAGCAGGGAGGCGCTGGTGCCTAACTGCTTGCCGCGCTCCAAATCTTTGGCGTTCGCTTCAATAATGTCCTGCTGACGGGTGACAAGGGCGTCGGCCATGAGCAGCAGAGCGGCGTTTTTTTGCTCCGTTGTCAGATTGCCCATCTGCTGGGCGGCTTGTTTCGCTAATTTGGACTTAAGAACGACTTCACTCATGGGAAGCACGACCTCCTGTTTGTATAATGGTTTGGCAATGTTCGAGAAGCTGTCGGGTTGTGATTTCGTATTGCTCGCCGCTGCGGCGTTCCTTGCATTCTACAAGCAGCTCTGAGGCTTTCTTGCCGACCGTGATACGGAGCGGGAAACCGAGCAAGTCGGCATCATTAAATTTAACGCCCGCCCGTTCATCCCGGTCGTCCCAAAGCACCGCATAACCGGCTTCGGTCAATTGCCGGTACAATTCTTCAGAGACCCGCTGCTGCGTTTCATCTTTCATTTGTACCGTCAGCAAATGGATGTCGAACGGGGCGATAGCGGACGGCCACACGATGCCCCGTTCATCGTGATTCTGCTCGATGACGGCGGCAAGCACGCGCGATACGCCGATCCCGTAACAGCCCATAATGATCGGTTCGTTCGAACCGTTCTCGCCAGCAATCGTTGCGCCCAGCGATGTGCTGTATTTGGTGCCGAGCTTGAAGACGTGGCCGACTTCGATGCCTTTGGCAAATGACAGAGGATTTCCACAGTTGGCACAGTGTTCTCCCTCGGAAACATTGCGGATATCGTGAAAGGGAATTCCGGCGAGATCTCGCTCCACGTTCACATGAAGGAGATGATAATCGGTTTCATTAGCCCCGCAAATGGCGTCCTGCATACCAATAATTGACGTATCCGCAATAAGTTTGACACCCGTCAGTCCGATCGGACCGATGAATCCGGCGACAGAGCCTAGATGAACGATTTCGGATTCGGCAAGCATCGTCACTTCCGCAGCTCCCAGCACGCCTTTGAGTTTGATCTCATTGACTTCACAATCTCCGCGAAGGAAGGCGATGACAGGCTCGCCATTCGCCGAGACGGCGACTGCTTTAATCAATCGGTCGGGCGTGGCGCGAAGATATTCGCTTAACTGCTTGATACTTGTCACCTGCGGCGTATGAACCTTCTGCACAGGTTGTGGCGCTTCTCCGGCCGACGGGGCAGGAGGCATCTTGCCGATCGCCTTCTCCAGGTTAGCCGCATAGAAGCAAGCCGGGCAATGGACGATCGTATCCTCGCCGATGTCCGCCAGCGCCATGAACTCATGCGTATCGGTGCCGCCAATCGCGCCGGAATCCGCTTCGACCGCACGGAACGTAAGGCCGCAGCGCGTGAAAATGCGGTGATACGCGTCATACATGCTGCGGTAGCTTTCGTCAAGGCCGCCGGCCGTAGTGTCGAAGGAGTACGCGTCCTTCATCAGGAATTCCCTGCCGCGCAGCAAGCCGAATCGCGGTCTTCGCTCATCGCGGAATTTGGTTTGAATTTGATACAGCGTAACCGGCAGCTTCTTATAGGACTGAATTTCGTCTTTCACAATCGTGGTAATGACTTCCTCATGGGTGGCGCCCAAGGCGAATTCCCGGCCGTGCCGGTCCTCGAGGCGCATGAGTTCAGGGCCATAGACGTCCCAGCGGCCGGAAGCCTTCCACAATTCGGAAGGGTGCAGCGCCGGCATGAGCATTTCTTGCGCGCCTGCCGCATCCATTTCCTCCCGGATAATGGTTTGAATATGTTGAAGGGCTTTGAGCCCGACTGGCAAATAGGAATAGATGCCGCTGGAGAGCTGCCGGATCAAGCCCGCGCGCAGCATCAGCCGGTGGCTTGCAGCTTCGGCGTCACCCGGGATATCCCGTAAAGTCGGAAGCAATAAACGTTGTTGTTTCATAGCAGGGTGCCTCGCTTTCTTTTAGGCGAATTTAAATTAATTCAACGGAACCCATTCATCACGGTGAATGACTTCGATTCTTGCGACTTCCACGCGCTTCTGCACTTCCTCGGTGGACAGCCCGGCGGCTGCCTGGATCTGCCAAGCGGCATAGTTGACGACGCCGCGTCCGAGCAGCGTGCCCTCGTCGCTTAAGACCTCGACGACGTCGCCGGGGTGGAAGTCGCCCGTTGCCCCGATGATGCCGGCAGGGAGCAAGCTCTTGCCGCCGCTGACTAATGCCGTTCTGGCGCCGGGATCTACGAGGATCTGTCCTTGGGGCACGGAGTGGAAGCCGACCCACTGTTTCTTCACCGGCAGGTTGTTCAGCAGGGTGTCGAAGTACGTGCCCTTGCCGCTGCCGTCGACGGCAAGCGGCAGATCGCCGGGCTCCACGACGCGCCCGATGAACACCGGCACGCCTCCGCGCATGGCGATCCGGGCGGCTTCTACCTTCGAGCGCATCCCGCCGGTGCCGACGGCGCTCCCCGAGCCGCCGGCGAAGCTGAACAGCTCATCGCTGATGGCGGCCACGCGATCGATGCGCTGGGCGTTCGCGTTCTTGCGGGGATCGTCCGTGTACAGGCCGTCCATATCCGTAATAATGATCAATTTGCCGGCTTTCACCAAATTGCCGACGAGGGCGGACAACGTATCGTTGTCGCCGAATTTCAATTCATCCACCGAGACGGTGTCATTCTCGTTAATGATCGGAACCACGCCGCGCTGCAGCAGTTCGTCGATCGTCATCAGCGCGTTCTGGACGCGCTTGCGGTTGGAGAAATCGTACCGGGTCAGCAGGATTTGCGCCACGCTCACGCCATGGGACGCGAAGGCTTCATGGTACGCCTGCATGAGCAGTGCTTGGCCGACAGCGGCCGCGGCCTGCTTCTCGTGGAGTACCTTAGGCCGCGTGCGGTAGCCAAGCGAGGTGAAGCCGGCGGCTACCGCGCCGGAAGTGACGAGCAGCACCTGGTTGCCTTCCTTCTGCAATTGCGCCAGTTCCGATGCGAAAAAACGGATTTTATCTGGATTCAGGCCGCCTGTATCTGAAGTGAGAGAGGAGCTGCCGATTTTTACGACGATGCGCTGTGTCATTAAGATCCCATCCTTATTTTGGTATAAATAAAAAAGACTCCCGTCCTCATGACAATAAGGACGAAAGTCTGCAGCTTCCGCGGTACCACCTTAGATTGGCGCATGTACAGACTGCGCCCAACTCTTCGATTCCCTGATAACAGCAGGGGACTGTTCAACTCATCGTTGACGGTTCAGGGGCGGGTTCGGATCGGTTCACGGCAAGCTCTCTCAGTCGGTGGAGCTTACTCTCTGGTTACGTGCGGCACGTTCCTACTATTCCCATCATAACGTTGCTATTATAGAAGTTATGGAAGACTTCCTTTTTTGGTTCTATATAGAATAGCACGGTGTACAAATGTTTGTAAAGATGAAAAGGACTATCCGAACAAATTAAGCTTGCCGATTCGCTGCACCGCTTCTTCCAATCTGGCTTCCGGGGACAGCAGGCCGAGGCGGACGTAACCTTCGCCATGCGTGCCGAAGCCGATGCCCGGGGCGACGACCACTTTGGCTTCTTCGAGCAGCAGGTCGGCCAGGCTCTGGGACGTATGCCCTTTCGGCACGGGCAGCCAGGAGAAGAAGGAGCCTTGCGAAGGGCGGGCCTCCCAGCCGATACCGGCCAGCGCCGTGTACAGCGCATTGCGGCGGCTCTCGTAGACGTCGCGGAGCTCGGTTACGCAATCCTGCGAAGCCGTAAGCGCCGTTGCGGCCGCAGCTTGAATGCCGCCGAACAAGGAGCAGTAGTAATGATCCTGCATCAAGTTGATGAGGCGGATCACTTCCCGGTTGCCCAAGGCAAAACCGACGCGCCAGCCGGCCATGTTATACGTTTTGGACAGCGTATAGAACTCGATGCCGACTTCCTTGGCGCCAGGCGTTTGCAGGAAGGATACCGGCTTCTGTCCGTCAAAGCCGATCGCACCATAAGCGAAGTCGCTCGCGACCACAACACCGTGCTTCTGCGCGAAAGCCACCGTTTCCTCATAGAAAGAAGCGGGAGCCGTTGCGCCGGTCGGATTGTTCGGGTAATTGATGAACATCAGCTTCGCCCGGTCCAGATCGTATTGCTTCAACGAGGAATAATCCGGCAGGAAGTTGTTCTGTTCGCGAAGCGGCATGAAGGCCATCTCGGCCCCTGCGAGCGCAACGCCTGACCAGTAGTCGGGATAGCCCGGGTCGGGCACAAGGCATACGTCGCCTGGGTTAAGCAAGCATTGGGCGATTTCGATGAGGCCTGTTTTGCCGCCGAACAGAATCGCCACTTCCGTATCGGGATCGAGCTGCACGCCATGATCCTCTTGATAGCGCTGGGCGATCGCCTGCTTCAGGAACGGGAAACCGCTGAAAGGCGGATATTTGTGATACAACGGGTTCGCCGCCGCTTCTTGCATCGAGGCGACGATATGCGGCGGCGTCGGTCGGTCGGGATTGCCCTGGCCCAGATTGATGACATCGTGGCCCTGAGCGATCTGGGCGTTCGCTTTCGCGACGAGCGAGGCGAAGAATTGGGTCGGAAGGCCTTTCATCCGTTCAGCAGGCTGTATGGAAAAAGCGCTTGATTGCGTAGATGAGATAGTCACGGTTTTAATTCACACTCCGAAGGTCGGGATTTTAGACAATAACCTAAATGTATCATGATTAGACATTTTTTCATAGTGATGAAAAAAATCGATTTTACATCCGGGCAGCCTTGTTTTACAGTAAATGGATAGCTGAAGAAAGGTGATGAGAACATGTCGGACCATTCACAAGTTGCGAACGCTTTTCTGGAGGAATCGATCCGTGCTTTCACAAGCATGAAGAAATTAGGCGATGGCGCATTGGCGCAAACGGCAGACGAGCATTTCTACCAATCGCTGGATGAAGAATCGAATTCGCTGGAAGTGCTGATCAAGCATATGCATGGGAATATGTTGTCCCGCTGGACGGACTTTCTAACCACCGACGGCGAGAAGGAATCGCGGAATAGGGATGCGGAATTTGAAGGCGGACGAAGCTCGCGTGAAGAGCTGCTCGCATTGTGGGAGGAAGGCTGGCAAGTGCTCTTCGACGCTCTGGGCGCGCTAACGCCCGAAGATGTGCTGCGAACCGTGCGCATTCGCGGGCAAGAGCACACGGTGATAGGAGCCGTTCAGCGGCAGGTTTCCCATTACGGGTATCATGTCGGCCAGATCGTTTTCCTGAGCAAGCATTGGACAAGCGGAAGCTGGCGAACGCTCAGTATCGCCAGGGGCCAGTCCCAAACGTTCAAGCCTTCTTAACGGGAGCTTGGGTTCTAAGCCTTTTTCGATTATGATGGAGATATTAATTCGTAAGGTTCACGACTGGAAGGAGTCTAATACAGCATGTCCGAAACCCAACAGCTTCACCTGGCACTTATTCAAATGAATATTACGATCGGCGAGCCGGATACGAATTTCGCCCGTCTGGAGCAGCTTCTGCAGGAAGCTGTGCAAGGCGCAGTCAAGCCTGACGTCATCGTCTTTCCGGAAATGTGGAATACAGGCTATGCGTTAACCGAGATTCAGCAGCTGGCAGACCCGAACGGGAAACGAACCCGATCGTTCCTGAGCGGCTTCGCCAAAGAACATGGCGTCAACATCATCGGCGGCTCTATCGCTGCCAAGCAAGACGATCGTGTGCTGAACACGATCTATGCGTTCGACCGGAGCGGTGCCGAGATCGCGGAGTATTCCAAAATTCATCTGTTCCGTCTTATGGATGAAGAGAAATATTTGCACAGCGGGGACCAGCTTGGCCGCTTCGAGCTTGAAGGCGTTCCGGCAGGAGCTATGATCTGCTATGATATCCGTTTCCCGGAGCTGGCGCGCAAATTGGCGCTGGACGGGGCGCGAATTTTATTCGTGCCTGCCGAATGGCCACATCCGCGTCTGCATCACTGGCGCACGCTGCTTACGGCCAGAGCGATTGAGAACCAGATGTATGTCGTCTCCTGCAACCGCGTCGGAACGAGCGGTACGACGGACTTCTTCGGGCATTCAATGGTCATTGACCCTTGGGGAGAGGTGCTTGTGGAAGGCGGCGAAACCGAAGCGGTTCTGCGCGCGACCATCGACTTGGAGGAAGTGGTGCGCGTGAGAGCGAAAATTCCCGTTTTCGAGGACCGCAGACCGCATCTGTATTAATTTTTTGCGAAATTGGATGAATGGATTTGATTTTTTGTCGGTTTTTCTGTAAACTAAAGCCAATTGAATGATCAATTGTGGCTGTGAGGGATGAATAGTACTTGAACAACTTCTTGTTCAGCGAGCTGGGGACGGTGAGAGCCCAGACGGAAGCTCAAGGAAAAGGCAATCCGGAGCCAATTCGATAAAGGGGATACATGCTTGCTCAGGTGTATCAACTAGGGTGGAACCGCGGGTGCGTAAGGCTCTCGTCCCTAGGCATGCAGATGCCTTTGGATGCGGAGCCTTTTTTGCGTTCCGATCCGAGAGGCGCTCGATATGAGATAAGTTGAAGGAGAGAATGAACAATGAGTGTAACGATGGATCAAGTAGTAGCGTTAGCGAAGCACAGAGGCTTTGTATTCCCAGGCTCCGAGATTTACGGCGGTTTGGCCAACACATGGGATTACGGTCCGCTCGGCGTAGAGCTGAAGAACAACATCAAACGCGCATGGTGGAAGAAATTTATTCAAGAATCCCCGTATAACGTCGGTTTGGACGCAGCGATTCTGATGAACCCGCAAGCCTGGGTAGCGTCCGGCCATGTCGGCAACTTCAACGATCCGATGATCGATTGCAAAAACTGTAAAGCCCGCCACCGCGCCGATAAGCTGATCGAGAACAAATTGGCCGAGAAAGATATCGAAATCATCGTTGACGGCATGACGTTCGACGATATGATGAAGCTGATCGTTGAGCATAACATCGTATGCCCGGACTGCGGCAGCAAAGATTTCACGGATATTCGCCAGTTCAACCTGATGTTCAAGACGTTCCAAGGCGTAACCGAAGCGAGCTCCAATGTCGTTTACTTGCGTCCGGAAACGGCTCAAGGCATTTTCGTCAACTTCAAAAACGTACAGCGCACGATGCGCAAAAAACTGCCTTTCGGTATCGGCCAAATCGGTAAAAGCTTCCGTAACGAAATTACGCCGGGTAACTTCACGTTCCGTACGCGCGAGTTCGAGCAGATGGAACTTGAGTTTTTCTGCAAGCCGGGTGAAGATATGAAATGGTTCGAATACTGGAGAAGCTTCTGCCATAACTGGTTGTTGTCGCTTGGCGCCAAAGCCGATAATCTGCGTCTTCGCGATCACAGCGAAGATGAGCTGTCCCACTACAGTAACGCAACGACCGATATCGAGTACAAATTCCCGTTCGGCTGGGGCGAGCTCTGGGGCATTGCGGACCGTACGGACTTCGACCTGAAGCAGCATATGGAGCACTCCGGCGAAGACTTCAATTATATCGATCAAGAAACGAACGAGCGCTACGTACCGTACTGCATCGAGCCTTCGCTCGGCGCTGACCGCGTGACGCTGGCACTGCTGATCGACGCCTTCGAAGAACAGCAGCTGGAAGGCGATGACAGCCGTACGGTGCTGCATTTCCACCCGGCGCTGGCGCCAATCAAAGCTGCCGTGTTCCCGCTTTCCAAGAAGCTGAACGAAGGCGCTCAGGCTGTATTCGCCGATTTGGCGAAGCATTTCATGGTGGATTATGACGATACGGGCTCAATCGGTAAAAGATACCGCCGCCACGATGAGATCGGTACGCCGTTCTGCATCACGTATGACTTCGAATCCGAAACGGACGGCCAAGTGACGGTTCGCGACCGCGATACGATGGAACAAACGCGGATGCCGATTGCGGAACTGAAAGCCTTCATCGAGAAGTCGCTGCAATTTTAATGCAAGAAACCCCCTGTGAGTCGCAGCAGTGCGGTTCGCAGGGGGTTTTCTATGTTAAATGACATAGTCCAGAACCTCGCTGTAGGGCAAGTAACGATTGACGGCATCCAGAGGCGGACTATAGACATGGAGGGAAACGGTCGGCTCGTGAAACGGATTGTTCAGTTGGTGAATCTGATCCGGCGGCGCGGTGAAGTATTCGCCCGCTTTGATCATGTCATCGGCTTGTACGACCGGGTAGCCTGCATAATCCAGGGAGAATTTGGAGTTGACGATTGTTCCTTGAGCCAAATAGGCTGCTCCTACGGACGTACCGTGATTATGAATGGCTGTCGCTGAAAAGGCAGGAATATGAATGACGATCACTTCCACATCATCGTTTCTGTATATGACATTGCGGCCATAGGGGAGTTGATTCGGTTCTGTTTTGTACGAAGCAATTTCATGAAATGAAGTTTCGAGCGAGCGCAGCGCTGCTGCCAATTGTTCTAAATCGGGTGCCTGCAATTTACAGAATGTCTGTTCAACTGCTTTCAGTAATGTCATGGCTTCGGCCTCCTAGGCTTTTAACATCTCTTTATCAATAATAATTAGAGAAATGATAAGTTTTTTTTATATTGTATGCATGCTGAGCGAAAAGGGTTAAAGGATGCGCCGTGCTTTTGTTGAAAAAAAGGCGAATATCGGTCCCGGAATTTCCGTCCGTAAGTACGTGCCGTTCAAAGAAAAAGACGGCCGGATAATGGCGACTTATTGGAGTCGCCGCATCCGACCGTCTAACTTTTTTTTGAAAAATGGTTCATGAAAAAAGGGAGCTTTACACACGGAACGGAGGGATTCGTCTGCCGTCGATATCGGTGAAGCCGTATTGCTCGGCCAGGGCGCCAGCTTCGAGCAGCTTCCCCGCATACCGGTGGACATGAGGATCAGAGGCTAACGCAGCGACGGCGCGGCCGATATATTCGACGGATTCCGTCGGGTGCAGAGCCTCGACCTTCATGAAGTTCTGATCGCCGGGTTCGAGTCCGTAATGCTTATATACGGCTTCCGTGCGCATCCATCCGGGGGCAAGCGCGAGTGCCGTCACTTGAAGACCGCTCGCCTGTAAGTTCAAGGACATCGCGTGAGTCATATTCGCGACGGCGCGTTTGACCGTGTCGTAGAAGACGTTCACCGGGTAGTTGCCGCCAATGTCGGAGTAGACTCCCGTATTTATGATCAGGCCCCGCTGCTGCTCAAGGAAAAAGGCGGACATCGCGCACCGGCTTGAGACCATTTGCGCCCGCAGGCCGGCATTGAACATCCTGTCCCACCGTTTCATCGGCTGTTCCCAGAACGGCAATAAGAAATCGACTTCCTCGTAATCCTCATAGCCGCCCCAGGCATTATTGACGACCAGATCGAGCTTGCCTGCTTCCCCCTTAATGCGGTCGTAGAGAGCCTGGACATCCTCGTCTGCCGTATGGTCGCAGCGGATGGGAATGCCTTTGCCTCCGCGAGCTGTTACCTCGTCAGCCGTATCCTCGATGGTGCCGCCCAAATCCGGTCTTGTCGAATGCTCGCGCGTACTGCGTCCGGTCACATAAACGGTTGCTCCTGCATCCCCAAGCGCCAGGGCGATGCCTCTTCCGCCACCTCGGCTGGAACCGGTGACAAGTGCCGTGAAACCTTGCAACAGCTTTGAATGTGTCATGATGATTGCCTCCTGTCATGTCATCGCTGAAAGGAACGATCCCTTCGCAATTTCATCCTAAAGCATAACCATGACAATTGCTGTCAAGGATTAAGAAAGCGGCATAGGTCCGTAAGCGACCGACATGGAGGCGATTTGACCGCGAATCCACTCGACCATTTCCGGCGGTTCCTCGACCCTGGCATCGGCCCCCATGCTGAGGAAATATTGCGCGAAGTGCTTAAGATTGCCGGGATGCATCGTTGTCGTAAACTCGCCGCCGCCATCGTCCCGAAGCACAAGCTGTCCATCCATGCCATTGCTGCGTTCGAAAGCGCGGACTCCGGCCGGTGTAAATGAGACGCGCAGCTTGAGAGGCTCTGCCGGCAGGCCGGCTTGATCGTTGGTCAGCCAATCGAGGATGGTCAGATGCTTGAGGTCTTTGGCCGGGTGATCCTCTCCGGCGGGCTCCAAGCTCTGGATGCGGTCGGCGCGAAACAGCAGCATGCGGTCCTTCTGGAAGCAGAAAGCCGGGACGTACCAATAGCCATTGGATGAATAGATGCCGATCGGCTGAATTGTTCTCTCGGTTATTCCTTCCTTAGAGGAATACGCGATTCGAAGAGCCGCTCCGTCGATAGAGGCTTCCAGCAGCTGTTCGAGGAACGGCGAGCTCTGGGTCCGGGATGGCGTCCAGAAGGACACGCGATCCTGCAGCGCATCGATTCTCGCTCGCGTATCCGTCGGCAAATAGTGATAAAACTTCTTCAAGGCGGAAGCTGATTCCGCTGCGAAGGGCAGCGCTCCATAAAACTGAAGGGATTGGAAAGCGAAAAACATCGCCACCGCTTCCTGCTCCGTGAATAGAATCGGAGGGAGCATCCGCTTCTTCAGCAGGCGGTAACCTCCGTGAGGACCGAATTCGGTATAGAGTGGCATCCCCATTTCGCTCAATTCCTGCAAATCCCGGTGCATCGTGCGTTCCGAGACACCGAACTCCTCAGCGAGCTCTCTCGTCGTGAACGCCATGCGTTCATTGACAGCCATCATGAGCTGGATCAAGCGCTGTGTTTTGTTCATACAGGCTTCCTCCCCGGATTATCCGATCGTTCGCATAACTTCCTTCATCGTTGTGACGAAGGCTTCAGCCGCTTTGGACAGATAGCGTCCTTTGCGGTAGGCAATGACTAATGTGCGCACGGGTCTGCCTTCTAATGCCAGGTGTACGGGGGCCAGCTCGCTATAATTTCGTTTCGAGATCAAATAAGGGACAAATGCGATTCCCATGCCTGCTGCAACGAGAGACTGCACGGTCTCCATGTTGCTCGATTCAAATACGATGTTCGGGACGATGCCGGCATTTTGGCACAGCTCCAAAGTCAGCTTGCGGAAGCCTTGGCCTTTCTTCAGCGCGATGAATGATTCTTTCTCCAATTGCTTGATGCGGATCGGTTCTTTGCTTTGCGTCAGCGGATGCTTGGGAGGGACGGCAAGCACGATTTCTTCCTCCAGCAGCGTCTCGTAGACGAGCGAGTCTTCGCGCAGCGGCAAGGAAAGAAGCGAAATATCGGTCTGCCCGTTCGTCGTTAAGGTCTCAAGGTTGAATGAAGTTTCTTCGACAAGCGAAATTTCGATCTCGGGGTAGGCGGTTTGGAAAGCGGGCACGACGAAAGGCAGAATCGTCGATCCGGTAATCGGCATGCTGCCGACAACCAAACGCCCTTTCTTCATCTGCGAAATATCTTCCATTTCTTTCTTAAGCTGTTCTACCATGTCGAGTATTTTCTGCGATTTCTCGACGAATAAAGAACCGGCGTGCGTAAGCTCGACGGAATTGGTACTGCGCTGAAACAGCAGAACGCCGATCTCTTTCTCCAGCTTGGACAGCTGCTGGCTGAGCGACGGCTGGGCAATGTGAAGCTTCTCCGCGGCCCGCGAAAAGTTACGTTCGATTGCGATTTGGATCGCGTATTGCAGTTGGCGTAATTCCAAGTTCGTACATCTCCTAGACGATATGATAGGAATATCATAACAGATTTCCTATCCGCACCAAAAGGCCGTCCTTCAGGTTGTCAGACGCTGTGGACGGCTTCTATTGGAAGTAACGGCTATCGCTTGACCGTACTCCTGTACATCAGGAACAGGAGGTACGGAGCGCCGATGACGGCTACGACGATGCCCGATGGAATTTCTTTGGGAATGGCGATGACTTTCCCGATAATATCCGCGACCACCAGCAGGATGGCTCCGATGACCGCCGATAGGACGACGGACTTCTGATGATGCTGTCCCATCATCATGCGCACGGCGTGCGGGGCGAGCAGCCCGATGAAAGAGATGGTGCCGACCGACGCTACGGCGATTGCCGCTATGGTAACGCCGATGCCGGCGGCGATCAGGCGCGTCCGCTGCAGCTGCAAGCCTAAGCCGAGCGACACGAGGTCGCCGAAAGCGAGCAGATCGACGCGGCGGCCGAGCAGCCAGGCAAGGGGCAGTCCGACGGCCATCGCGATGCTCAGCTGCGCGAAGTCGCCCCAGCCTCTGGCATACGTGCTGCCGGCCAGCCATGTGAGCGCAGGCGCAGCGCCAAGCTTGGATTGAATGATCAGGAATTGGATCACGGCCGATCCCAGCGCTGAGACGGCAATCCCGACCAGAATAAGGACGACGGGATTAAGCCCTTTCTTCCAGGCGAGCGCATATACGCTGCCTGCCGATAATAAGGCCCCGGCCATCGCCCCGACGGGCACCCACGCTCCTGAGGCGGACGGCCAAATCGTCAGTACGAGCAGAGCGCCCATGCCGGCGCCTGTCGTGACGCCGACAACGGATGGGTCGGCGAGCGGGTTGCGGACGGCCCCTTGCATCATGGAGCCCGCTATGGCGAGTGAAGCACCGGCCAGCGCCGCTACGAGAACGCGAGGCAAACGCAGATTAAGAATGACATTCGCGGCCATTTCGGATCCGCTGCCGGTCAATACGGCGAGCACGTCGGTGATCGGGAAGCTTAGCGCCCCGGCGGAAAGTCCGCACAGAATGAGGATGAATAGAGCGGCTGTGGTAAGCGTTACTAAGAGGCCATAAGGCACCTTGGTGCCGAGATAGCCGACCCCCATGGTCGAGCCGCCGTCGGCGGAAGACTTCATTCTGGAGCCGCGAACGGCGAGCCAAATGAGCCATGGAGCTCCCAGCACCGCGGTTACGGACCCGGCGGGCAGCTCGCCTAATGTGCTGCGGAACATTTTGGCAATCGTATCCGCGCCGATCAGGACGACCGCGCCCCAGATCGCGCTGCCCGGAAGCAGGAACCGGTGCCTCCGCAAGCCGATCAGCCGGATCAAGTGCGGGGCAATGAGCCCGACGAAGCCGATCGGACCTACGACGCTGACCGTAACGCCGGCCAGCAGGATCGCCGCGGCCAGCGCTACGAACCGGATCACGTTCACCTTCTCGCCCAGGGAGACCGCCGTATCTTCGCTCAGCTCCAGCATATCCAGCTTCTGGTTGAACAAGGCGGCGACGATCAGCCCTATAAGCACCCATGGGAGCGCATAGCGCACGCCGAGCCAATCGTTCTGGGCTAACGCGCCGGAACCCCACATGTATAAACCGTTCGTTTCATTTTCATACATGATTTGCAGACCGCTTGTGAAGGCGGACAAGACGAGTGTGACGATCATTCCGGCGAGCGCCATGCGCAGCGGGGTGCTCTGGCGCCCGCCTGACATGAAATAAGCCATAACCGCCGCACCGCAGGCGCCGATGAGCGCCAGGATGAGCGAGTGATCCGACTTGATGCCGGGGAAATAAACCGCTGCCAACACGATGATGAAGTAGGCGCCGGCATTCAGCCCGAGGGTTGAGGCGGAAGCCAACGGATTGCGGGTGACCGTCTGCAGCAGCGCACCCGCCACGGCTAGCGAGGCGCCGGCCAGCAGGCCGATCACGGCGCGTGGCAAGCGAAGCCCCCGAACCATATGATGGTCGGGGGTATCCTGCGGATCGAGCAGCGCGCTCACAACGGTGTGAACGGTGATGTTCGCTTCGCCTTGCGTAATGTTCAGAAACAGAACGGCCAGCAGTGCCAGAAGGCCTCCTCCGAATACGAGGGGGGCTTTCCATTGATGTTGCGGTTTCGGTTTAGAACTTACAACGAGTCGGCTCATTTCGTTAAGGCGTTAGCGGTCAGTTCAGCGAATACTTTGGCGGACAGCGGAACGCCGAACGTCCAAGTGTTGCCTGGCAGTTTGTACGTTTTATTGTCTTTGACGAAAGCAAGGCCTTTCCAAACGGCATTGTCTTTCAGCTGCTTCTCAAAGACATTGTCATTGTCCTGCACGATGTAGAAGAAGCTGGCGTTCTGCACGGCAGGCAATGCTTCTACAGAGGCTGTCTGGTAGCCGTACAGTTCGAATTTAGTGGATTTGAATACGTTCTTGAGACCGATGCGCTGCAAAATCTGAATCGCCATCGAGTTGTCCGTGAACATGCGCAGATCGGCGTTGTTCTGGTTGCTGAACGCTTGAGTCAAGGCAATCTCCGCGCCGTCCTTCTTCGCAGCGGCCAGCTTGGCTTTGGTGTCGGCGTAGGTTTTCTGAAGGTCGGCAAGCACCTTGTCGCCTTCCGCTTTTTTGCCAACGACATCGGCAATCGTTTTGAATGCGTTCTCCATCTCCGAGTACTGGTCGCCTTTGCCTTCGGCAGGGTAGGAATTGAAGGCGATCGTCGGAGCGATTTTGCTAAGCGCATCATAATTTTTGCTGGAGCGCAGCGTGCTTGTAATGATCAGATCCGGTTTAAGACCCGTGATCGTCTCCAGATTCGGTTCCTGGCGCGTACCGACATCGACGACGGAAGCGTCCAGCGCAGGCTTGACGTTCACCCAATTTCCATATCCTTTGTTATCCGCATTGCCGACAGGTTGAATGCCGACGGCGAGCAGATCTTCCGCATAGGACCACTCCAACGTTACGATGCGTTTAGGAGTTCCTTTAATTTCCGTTGTCCCGAGATCGTGCTTGATCGTTTTGACAGCATCTGCGGCGGGAGCGGCCGACGGCTGAACGGAAGCCGCAGCGCTTGAAGCCGGGCTGGCTGCAGAATTGCCGGACGTATGGGTTGAAGCGTTACCGCAGGCTGCAGTAAGGAAAATCATCATTAATGAAGCCGTTACAGTAAATGGTTTGACAAAATTTCGCACAAATAAACCCTCCTAAATACGATGTATCTGCTCTGTGCCAGAGATGATGGTAATGCGACTCCAGCCAAGGAGAATGATAATCATTATCAAATGTATTGTCAATCATTTCTTTTCACATTGTTATAGGAGAAGTCTATCAAGCTTATAGTTATTATATCTTGGAGCAATTACGATATCCGTGCTAAACTACGTTATGAGGGTAAGACATTAACAATATGAGCGGGATCATGACAAGAGGTGACTGGATATGAGTAAAAAGACAATGTTCGAGAAAATCTGGGACAATCACGTAATTAACCAGGAAGAAGGCAAACCTAGCATCATCTATATCGACTTGCAACTGGTGCATGAAGTAACTTCGCCGCAAGCGTTCGAAGGACTTCGTTTATCCGGCCGCAAAGTCCGCAGACCTGATTTGACATACGCAACGATGGATCATAACGTTCCGACGAAGGACCGTTTCAACATTACGGATCCGATTTCCAAACAACAAATTGACACGCTTTCCCAAAACTGCCGCGACTTCGGCGTTACGCTGTTCGATCTGGACAGCATCGACCAAGGTGTCGTGCACGTTATGGGTCCTGAACTCGGCCTGACGCATCCGGGCAAAACGATCGTCTGCGGCGACAGCCACACATCGACGCACGGTGCATTCGGCGCTCTTGCTTTCGGTATCGGTACAAGTGAGGTTGAGCACGTGCTTGCGACGCAAACGCTGCAGCAATCCAAAGCGAAGACGCTGGAAGTGCGCATCAACGGCTCGCTGAAGCCGGGCGTTACGGCGAAGGACTTGATCCTTGGCGTCATTGCGAAATACGGTACGGATTTCGCAACGGGTTATGTTATTGAATATACAGGCGAAGCAATCCGCGGTCTTTCCATGGAAGAGCGCATGACGGTTTGCAACATGTCCATCGAGGGCGGCGCCAGAGCCGGCTTGATCGCTCCGGACGAAACGACTTTCAACTACCTGCGCGGTCGCGAGTATGTGCCTCAGGGCGCTGACTTCGATGCAGCCGTAGCGGAATGGTCCAAATACGTAACGGACGAAGGCGCAACGTATGACTGGGTTGTTGAATTCGATGCGGATACATTGATTCCACAAGTTACTTGGGGAACCAGCCCGGGCATGGGAACGAACGTTAATGCGCTTGTGCCGGATCCGCAAAGCTTCGAAACCGAAAATGAACGCAAAGCTGCTGAAAAAGCGCTTGAATATATGGATTTAACGCCAGGAACTCCTATGACCGAATTGAAAGTGGATTATGTGTTCATCGGTTCCTGTACGAACGGACGTATTGAAGATCTTCGTGCCGCAGCGAAAATCGCGCAAGGCTACAGCGTAGATCCGTCTGTTACGGCTATCGTTGTACCGGGCTCGGGCCGCGTGAAAATTCAAGCCGAGAAGGAAGGCTTGGACAAAATCTTCACAGAGGCAGGATTCGAATGGCGTGATGCAGGCTGCAGTATGTGTCTGGCGATGAACCCGGACGTGCTTAAGCCCGGCCAACGCTGCGCATCGACTTCCAACCGTAACTTCGAAGGACGTCAAGGCCGCGGAGGACGCACGCATCTCGTTTCCCCGGCGATGGCAGCAGCTGCAGCGATCAAAGGTCACTTCTACGACGTTCGTGATTGGGAAATCAAAGAATACCAACAAGCTTAATTTCGGCTGATTAAGGAGAATGCAAATATGGAAGCTTTCAAACAACATACAGGCCTCGTTGGCCCTGTGGATCGTGTCAATGTAGATACAGATGCCATTATTCCTAAACAATTTCTGAAAAGAATCGAGCGTTCCGGTTTCGGTCAATTCCTGTTCTTCGAGTGGAGATGGGACGAAGCGGGCAACGTGATCGAGAGCTTCCCGCTCAACCAGGATCGATATCAAGGCGCCTCCGTCCTGCTCTCCCGAGCTAATTTCGGCTGCGGCTCCTCCCGTGAGCATGCTCCTTGGGCGATTCAGGATTTCGGATTCCGCGTGATCATCGCACCTTCTTATGCGGATATTTTCTATAATAACTGCTTCAAGAACGGTATCCTGCCGATCAAGCTGTCCGAAGAGCAAGTGGACGATTTGTTCAACCGTACAGCGAAATATGAAGGCTATAAGCTGCATGTCGATCTTGAGAATAACAAATTGACAGACGACCACGGTCTGGAAATTGCTTTCAATATCGATGAGCACCGCCGCCAGTTTTTGCTGCAAGGCTTGGATGATATCGGTTTGACGCTTCAGCATGAAGACAAAATCACAGCTTACGAACAAGTGCACGCAAAACGTTTGGCCTACAAATAAGCACCGGTCGAAGACGCATATCAATGGGATTCCATTGGTTGCGTCTTTTTTTTATTCTGTTTTTTATGCAACTTTTGGCAGTTTCAAGCGTCTAATAGTTTACTAGATTGTCGAATGAACGGGGGTCATGCTGTCGGGTAGAGTGAACAAATTGAAATAATAGACTTTTGCTGCCAGTTTTTGAGAGACGGATAAGTGTGCCAGATGATTAAGACTTTAAATTCCGACATTACATAGAGGTGAATGATGAAATTTCCTGCATTTTGTTTGTTGCTGCTCGTTTCCATGCTTGTGCCTGCAACCGCGATGGGTGCTGAAGCGTCTAATGCAATAAAGCTGTATATGAATGAAAAGAAGCTGGTCTCCGCGGAGGTTCAACCGCGAATCGTGAATGGGAATACGATCGTCCCGGTCCGAATTATCGTAGAAGAGATCGGTGCGAAGGTTGCATGGGATGAATCCGCACGCAAAGTAACGATTGTGAAGGACGATACCCATATCCAACTGGTTATTGACAGCAAAACTGCGCTGATTAACGGGAAAAAGGAGACCATGGAAGTTCCACCGATCATCGATAAAGGCAATACGATGCTGCCGCTTCGTTTCATTGGCGAGCAGATGGGTATTGAATTTACATGGGACGCATCCACTTCATCCGTTAAGATGTTCAAGAAAGACGATATCGACTCCCAACCGGTCACAGGCCCAGTCGATGTATCGGATGGCCAAACGCCGGTAACGCCGACGGCAACACCTAAACCTGGTACTGGAACCGGCTCAGGTTCTAATAGTGGTTCGAATACGGGTGCAGGATCAGGTACAGTTACAGGTACAGGTGCCGGTACGGGGACCGAAGTGCCGGATCCGAACGTTCATTTATTGACTTCCATCGTGCTGACGGACAAAGACATTACGGTGATTGCCAAAGATGGAACGCTCACGCCGAAGACAATGAAGCTGAGCAATCCGAACCGCATCGTCTTCGATTTCCCGAATACGACGTTGGACGAGCCGCTTAAGAAGCTTCTTGTGAAGAATGCCGGCGAGCTCCCGTCGAACCATCCGCTCGTCGATAAGATTCGTTTCTCCAATTTCAACGATAATCCGGCAACGGTAAGAGTTATTCTGGATACCAAAGGTTCTGCGGACTTTAAAGTGCAGACTTCCAAGCTGCCGAATCAATGGAAGGCGACCATCGCCGAACATATCCTGACGGTTGTTATTGACGCAGGTCACGGTGACAACGATCCGGGTGCATTGTCTATAACCGGCAAGCACGAGAAGGATTTTACCCTGTCTACGGCGAAGAAAGTAGGGCAGCTTCTTTCACAGGACAAGCGACTCAACGTTCTGATGACTCGTTCAGACGATACGTTCATTCCGCTCGATGACCGGGTTTCATTCGCCAATGACATTCAATCCGATCTATTCCTGTCCATTCACGGAAACAGTGCCAAAGCTACCGTGTCGGGTACGGAGACGTATTACAACAGGCCGGAAAGCTTGAATTTCGCCAATATCATTCACAAACATGCCGTTGCGGCAACAGGATTCCCCGACCGCAAAGTGCGCGAAGCTGATTTTAGAGTCATCACGAAAACGACCATGCCAGCTGTCCTGCTGGAAGTGGGGTATTTGTCTAACAAGAACGATGAAACCGCGATGTACAAGGATGCGTTCCAGGACAAGTTAGCCTCAGCTCTCGTTGCTGCCATCAAAGAATATTTGAGCCTCAAATAAGTGAGGCGAGAACTCTATTATTGCTTGCGATGCTAGTTTTGCTAAGCAAAACGCGAAGGAGTGAATGACATGAACCAATCGAGACGCATTATCCAAGGGGCTCTTATCATAGGTGCCCTTACCTTGTCTATAACCGCTTGCGGTCAGAAGCAGCAGCTGGTGAACGGATCGGGTACACAGCCATCGGCGTCTCCCGCGGTAACCGTGCTGCCAAGCGCCACGCCGTCCGCAGCGCCGACCCCTACACCGGTGCCTACCTTACAGAAAAAGGTGAAAGTCTACTTTAGCGATCAAGAAGAAATGAAGCTGGTAGAGAAAGAAGTTACGATCACGTACAAGAAAGAAGCGGACGTGTACCAGACAGCCTTGAATGCATTGAAGAAGAGCGACGACCCGAAGGCGGTTTCGTTATTCGAAGATTTGAAATTCACCAGCGTGGCTTTTGATCATGCCAAAGGGGAATTGAAGCTGGATCTTGCTTTCGGTCCCAAGACGCAATTGGGTGCGCCTGGTGAAGAAATGTTTCTCCAAGCGCTGAAGAAAACCGTATTCCAGTTCCCGGAAGTAAAAGCTTTGTTCGTATTGAAGGATGGCAAGCAAGTGGATAGCTTAATGGGGCATCTGGAGCTTCCTTATCCAATCAAACGGCCTAATTAAATGGAAGAGCAGAGGAGTCAAGACCGAAGATGAGAAACAAGAAATTGGCAAGCGCAATTGTAAGTTCATTAATTGTTACCAGTTTGGCAGGCACGCCTGCAGCTTGGGCAGCGGAGACGACGACAAACACAAGCACAAACACAAACTCAGCAACGTCGTCTAACAATGTGAAGCTTTCTTTCCCGGATGTGAAGTCGGATTACTGGGGGATTCGCCATATTTCCAAACTGGCGTTGGAAGGGATCATTGAAGGCTACGAGGATGGCGCGTACCGGGCGGAGAACTCCGTCTCGCAGCAGGATGTCCTGATCATGGCTGTCCGAATGATGGGGTTGCAGGATGATGTCAATGCGATGACTTCCACGACCGTTTTCCCTGATTTCATGCTTGTCGACAACTACGCACGCAATTATGTTGCTGTAGCTCTTCAGAACGGATTGATTACCAATGAAGAAGAGAAAGAAAGAAGCCAAGACGACAAGTCCAAAGAGAAATGGGGCCAGCGCAAAGCAACCCGTGAGTGGGTAGCGGAAGTCGTCATACGTGCAATTGGCAA
Source organism: Paenibacillus sp. MAHUQ-63 (assembly GCF_028765165.1). GTDB lineage: Bacteria > Bacillota > Bacilli > Paenibacillales > NBRC-103111 > Paenibacillus_E. The sequence continues at coordinate 749,549 of NZ_JARADB010000002.1, forward strand.
AGGCGCATTCGCCCAAAGCCTTTCCCAGACGCCTACAGCTTTCAATGACAACAATTCGATTAGTCCGAATTCCCTCGGTTATGTCAATGCTGCTGTTGCGTTGACAATCGTCGACGGATTCGAAGACGGTTCGTTCCAGCCGAAAGGGGCGGTTACCCGCGCTCAGATGGCAGCGTTCCTGAGCCGCTCTCAGAAGGAATTGGCGCAATTGCCGAACCACGCGAAGAAAGGGTATTTGACAAGCCTTACGAGCGGGACGATCGGGCTCATGGACAAAGAGGGGAATACAAGTACATACAAGCTTTCTCCGAATGCCGTTTTCTACGGGAACAAAAATGATACAGCTATCGATCCCAAAACGTTCGAAGAAACGTACGAAGTGTCCGTCATTGAAGTGAACGGCGTCGTGTATTACGCGGAAATTGTGAAAGACGAGCTGCAGTTGGACATCCGTGAAGGGAAGGTGCTGAAGTTAAATCTGGGCACGATGAAAGTGACGTTAGACGACTTCGAGACCTACGATTTGGCATCGGACGCAGCCGTGACGAATGCGGAAGGCCGTGGCCTCAGCCTCGGGGATATCGTTACGGGCAGTACGGTTCAACTGCGCAAGAGCAAAATCGTCAAAACGGATAAATATACGTCCCTTATCGTAAAGCAGGTACCGGTGAACAAAACCGGAAACGGCGCGATCCAAACGTTGAACAAGGATGCTGCGCAAATGACCCTGCTCGAAACGGAAACGGGGCAAACGGAATCTTACAGCTTCTCCTCCAGCATTATCGTCACATCGACAGATAACAGCTTGGTCGATTTGAATTCGCTGCACGTCGGCGATATTGTCGAGTATACGGTCAAGAACAGCGAAGTCGTGAAAATCGCCGTCAAGAAGCAGGCGGATGTCGGTGTCAGCGTGGAAGGAACGCTCAAAGATTTGAGTACGGACAAAACGTACTTGACGATTTCGAAGACAACCGGCACGCCTCTGGCGTCTTACGCTTTGGCCGATAACGTACAGGTTCGCATCAACGGCTTGGCGACGGCAAGCATTTACGATATCGCTCCCGGCGACCAGTTGAAGCTGGACGTTCTGAACAATACAGTTTCGGTGATTACAGTTACTAACCGGTCTATTGATAATTTATACTTTGCCAAAATTGACAGCTATAACACGACATCGAAATTATTAACGGTATTCGATAATTCAGGCAAGCCTCACGCTTATATTTTGAAAGATACGGTTTCTATCTCTTATGCAGGCATGCAGCTGCCGTTCGCTAACTTCGCCACCACGTTCACGGCCGGGAAGTATGTCGACCTGCTCGTTTCCAAAGACAACGTAACTCAAATTAAAATGTCGTCGCAATTGGACGGGCAGCTGACCCAATTAAATCTACAAACCAACGATATTACGTTGAAAACGGACAGCGGTCAAAGCTTGACGTTTAAACTGCAGTACGCGCCTACCGTCGAACTGGCGAATAAGTCGAACAGCACGCTTAGCGACTTGAAAGTCGGAGATAACATCTCCCTTCAACTGAGCTTCGACCAGACGATCGTAACCAAAATTACTACAAGCAAGACCGCTTTGTACAAAACGATTTTGACGAATGTGAACTCCAAGCAAATTACAGTAACCGATGGCTCGAATGCGCAGTATGTCGTCTCCTTGGACGGCGTATCGATCTTGAAACCGGATCAAAGCGCAGGCACGATCAACGATTTTGCATTGGATGACTATGTGAAGCTATCGTTCAAAGGTGCGACTGTCGTGAAAGCGGAGATCGCGACGCCGGTCATCGGCAAGGTAACGGCTGTGAACGCGGCAAGCGCATCGCTTACCGTTCAGGATTTCACAGGCAAGAGTCAAGTCATTAATGCGGGAAGCAATTACGGCGTTAAATTGAACGGTGCGGACTGGAGCTTCGCCTCCATTAAAGTCGGAGACCGCGTACAGGTATTGAAAGATGTGAACGACAAGGTGCTTATTCAAGTGGCTTCCGCTGCCAAGCGGGAAATTGACAATTACAGCTCGGTCGTCAACCTCATGTATCTCAAATCGACGGCTGCCGGCGACAAAACATCGTACAGCTTGTTCCCAAGAGCTTATTACCATAAAGGATCGGAGACTGTGGTTCCAGCTTCATTCGTATCCGGCGATCAAGTTATGGTTTATGTCTTGGATAACAAAATTGTAGAAATTGAAAAATAAGTTTGAACAAATCGTTTGCACGTACCGTCTGTATGGTAGGAGAGCTTTCACCTCCCGCTGCAGGCGGTTTTTTTATAATTTTTAAAATAAATATGGCAATTTTTTAGAAAATGTTCGCATTTTGACGCTTACAAGCATTGATTCTACCGTCACAATTCGCTAAACTGAAGAATATTACGACCTTAAGGAAGCAATGATATGACGCAGAAGTTAGTAAGGCATATTTTGGATACGATTGGAGAACTATTTCCGGATGCACATTGCGAGCTGCATCACAGCAATCCGTTCGAATTGACGATTGCCGTACTGCTATCCGCGCAATGCACGGATGAAACCGTCAATAAGGTGACCGTGGATTTATTTCAGAAATATAAGCGTCCCGAAGATTACTTGGCCGTTCCTCTTGAGGAATTGGAGCAAGATATTCGGCGAATTGGACTATTTCGGAATAAGGCGAGCAATATTCAGAAATTGTGTCAGCTGCTGCTGGACAAGTTCGGCGGCGAGATTCCCGAGAAGCATGAGCAGCTGGTCGAGCTTCCAGGTGTAGGCCGCAAAACGGCCAATGTCGTCGTATCGAACGCCTTCGGAGTTCCGGCCATTGCCGTCGACACGCACGTTGAGCGAGTATCCAAACGCCTCGGCTTAGTCGGCCTCGACGATTCGGTTCTCGAGGTTGAGAAGAAGCTGATGAAGAAGATTCCCCGCGAGGAATGGACGCAGACACATCATTGTCTCATCTTTTTTGGCCGATACCATTGCAAAGCACAGAACCCGCAGTGTCACATTTGTCCGCTCTTGGACAAATGCCGCGAGGGTAAGAAACGTATGAAACCAAGTTCGACTAGGAAAACTATTACAAACAAATGATATGCAGACAAAGGATGGGATTTAAATGAAATGCATCGCCGTATATACCAATAGCTTTGAATTATTTTCCGATATTTTTGAACAAGTCATTAATACACCGCTCGCTGATAATGAGGAGAAAGTGATTGAAGGTGTAACTGTCAGTGAATCTGGTGAAGTTCCTCAGAATTACATAGACAAAATGAAAACGAAAACTGAGGTTGTTGTCATGAAAGTGAAAGATTCGGACATCACCATCCTGCAGCACCGCGATGTTTTCGAGATTTTCTTGCCGGAAAAAGAAAAAGTGGTAATGTCCTAAAATTAAATCTCCCTCTGGGAGATTTTTTTCTGTATCATCATACTGTGTAAAGACCGGTAAATATAAGGAGCGGAACGGACGAATGAGGCAAGCCATCGATACAAGCATCTCGGTCATGCCGGATGCGATCAGCAACATGCAGGGGAGTTTACAAACGGCGGGGGATCTGGATAACGCGAGCAAGCTCGGGCAGCTGCTCGTGAAGCTGGCGTCAGGGCGAATGAATATCGCCTTCTGCGGCCATTTCTCCGCGGGGAAATCAACTTTAATCAATCAGCTTTGCGGGCATGCGCTGCTGCCTTCGAGCCCGATTCCGACAAGCGCGAATATCGTGAGCATCCGGAACGGATCGCCGGCGGCACATGTTACGCATCGCCATGCCAGTCTGCAAGGCACAACGAACACGATTCCGCTTGACGAATTGGAAGCGTACTGTGTCAACGGGACGGACATCGAGACGGTGGAGATTACGTATCCGATTGCACTTCTCGGAGACAATACGGCGCTGCTGGATACGCCGGGCATCGACTCTACGGATGACGCCCATCACAAATCAACCGAGTCCGCCTTGCATCTCGCGGATGTTGTGTTCTATGTGATGGATTACAACCATGTGCAATCCGAAGTAAATCTGGCTTTCACGAAGAAAATGAAGGAGTGGGGCAAGCCGCTCTATCTTGTCGTGAATATGATCGACAAGCATAAGGAGTGGGAGCTTCCTTTCACGCAATATCAAGAGGGAACGAAGCAAGCTTTCCTGAACTGGGGCATCGAGCCGGACGGCCTGCTCTTCGTGACGATGAAAGAGCCGAACCATCCTCATAACGAGTATGGGAAGCTGCAATGGCTCCTGAAGCGGCTGATCGAACGCGGTGACGAGCTGCGCGCATTCAGCATCGACGCGTCCGCGCGTTACTTGGCTGCCGAGCACGGCAAATGGCTGGCTGAACAGCACGAGCCGCTCAAAGCGGAGCTCATGGAGCAGATCAGCCAGGAAGGCGATGTGCAGGAGACCGAAGCGCTCGCCGCAAGGAAAGAAGAGGAGCTGGCGGCTTTAAAGGGACTGCCGGAAGCGTTGACGGCACAGCTGCGCAAGGAAGTTGGCACGATCATCGAGAATGCCAACATTACGCCGGCCTTGACCCGGGATCAGGCTCACGCCTATTTGGAGAGCCGCAAGCCGGGGTTCAAGGTAGGCTTCTTCTCCAGAGCGGCGCAGACCGCACTGGAGACGGAGAAACGGCTGAATGCGTTTCAGGCGGATTTCGCCGAGCAGGTGGAAGCGCAGCTCGATTGGCATCTGCGCGATTCGCTGAAGAAAGCGGCTCAGAGCAACGGGCAGCATGATCCGGGGCTGATGGCGCAGATCGAAGCGCTGCGCGTGGAGGTCACCGCACAGTGGCTTGCAGCGCAAGTGAATCCGGGGGCGACGTTCGGCGGGGAGTATACGCTCAACTACATGAAGCAGGTCGCCTCCGATGTGAAGCAGCAGTACCGCCGGGCGGCCTTCGCGGTCATCGACGCGCTCGCGGCCGCGGTACGCGAGCACAGCGCTCCGGCGCTCGCCGCGCTCGCGGCCGAGCTGGAAGCGCTGGGCAGCCGCCTCGGGGCTGCCCGAGAGCTGCGCCGCCTCGAAGCGTCCGAGACGGCGGCAACGGCCCGGCTGCTGAGCATGGCCAGCTGGGCGAAACCGGCTGCGCCGGCACTGCCGGACGCGCAGCTGTACATCCCCATGGAGGAGCAGGCCGCCCAGCTAAGCGGGCTGCATGTGACCTCCATGGATAAGATTTTGCAGGCCGCAGCTCAGGCTACTGCGGCCGCGCCTGCGGCAGCTGTCCCTGCGGAGGCAGCGCCGTCCGCGCCCGCCGCGTTCACCTCAGGTGAACACGTAGGGCGCATGGAGCGCAAGGCCGCCGACCTGCTGGCGGCCTCACAGATCATCGACGGGCTGCCGTCGATGCGGTCGATCGCGCGAGCGATGCGCGACAAATCGGAACGTCTGCGCCAGCGGACGTTCACGATTGCGCTGTTCGGCGCGTTCAGTGCCGGCAAATCGTCGTTCGCCAATGCGCTCATCGGCGAACGGGTGCTGCCGGTCTCGCCGAACCCGACGACGGCGGCGATCAACAAAATTATGCCGCCGCAGGAAGGCTGGCCGCACGGCACGGCCAAGGTGAAGATGAAGAAGGCTGACGCCATTATGCAGGACGTCCTGTATTCCCTGGACATTCTCGGTGTCCAAGCGAGCGATATGCCGTCAGCATTGAAACGGATCGGTTCACTGTCGCCTTCCGATGTTACCGCCAAAGGGAAACCGCATTATTCGTTCCTGAAGGCGGTAGAGAAAGGCTGGCAGCTGGCAGAGCAGCATCTGGGCACGGAGCTGAAAATTACGAAAGAAGAGTTTCCCAGCTACGTTGCGGACGAATCCAAGTCTTGTTTTGTTGAATTTATCGAATTATATTATTCCAATCCATTGACGGAACAAGGCATCATCTTCGTCGATACGCCGGGGGCCGATTCCATTAACGCCCGACATACCGGCGTAGCGTTCAATTATATCAAGAATGCGGACGCAATTCTGTTCGTGACCTATTACAACCACGCCTTCTCGCAAGCGGACCGCGAATTCCTGCTGCAGCTCGGCCGAGTGAAAGACAGCTTCGAGATGGATAAAATGTTCTTCATCGTCAACGCCGCAGATTTGGCAGCCAGCCCGGAAGAGCTGGAAGGGGTCGTTACGCATGTGGAGACGAATCTGCTTCAGCACGGCATTCGCAACCCGCGGATTTATCCGATCTCCAGCTATTTGGCGGCGGAAGGCAAAATTAAAGGCGATGAAGCGCTTGTGGAAGGCTCCGGCATTCGCCCGTTCGAGCAAGATTTCGTGCAATTTACGTTTAACGAGCTAAGCGATGTTGCGATACACGCAGCTAATCTGGAGCTGAATCGGGCTATTGCGACGATGCAGCAGTGGCTCGAGAGCGCTCAGTCCGGCGAAGAACAGCGCAAGCAGCAGCTGCTCACGCTGAATCAAGCCGAGCAGGACGGCGCGGCGCTGCTGAACGGCTCGCAATTCGAGGCGGAGCTGAAGGAATTGAAGAAAGAGATTCAAGAGCTTCTGTATTATGTGAAGCAGCGTACGATGTTCCGGTTCGGCGAGCTATACAATTACGCCTTCAACCCTTCCACCTTCCGGGAAGAAGCGAGAGACGGGAAACAGGCGCTCCAATCGGCCTGGAACGAATTGCTGCGCATGATCGGCTACGATCTCTCCCAGGAAGTGCTGGCTACGACGCTTCGAGTGGAAAATCGGATGAACGGGATCGCCAGCTCCCGCGTCAAGCGTTGGGAAGATCAGCTGCGCCAGATTATGGAAGGCTTTGAAGGCGGTAATTATGAGCCTAACCAATTTGCTACGCCGGAAATCAGCGCGAAGCTGGAAGCGCCGGACGTATCACCGAAAGTGCTGCAAAGCCATTTCAAGAACGCCAAGCAATTTTTCGAAGGGGATGGCAAAAGCAAGCTCCGGGCCGATTTGGAAAATCGGATGACCGCGCCTGTCGCGCATTTCATTGAAGGGCAAACATCCGAGCTTGAGAGAGCTTATGCCGATCAGTTGGATGCATGGCTGCAAATCCAGAAAAATCAGATGCTGCAGCTGCTGAACGAGCATGCCGAGGGCATGCGGGATGCCCTGCAAATGAAGATCGATTTGAACGAACTAATATCCAAACAGCATCAATTAAAGTCGTTTGTTTCCTAAGGAAATAGCAGGGTTGGACTTGTTCGCTGGAACAGGACCAACCCTTTTCCTTGTTGTGCCATGTAAAGGCTTACATAGAGGGTTATCGGGATGATTTTAAAGAATAGGGGGGATTCCTGCAAGTTTTTGTGAACTTATGGGCTTTTAAGCGATTATATCACGCATTCTCTAGATTGCCCGCATATAGGGATGGTGTTAAGATTCATTAAGTATTAAAACGCTTACCGAGCTTTTCCAAATTAGCCTTCTTGAGGAGGGGTCACGAAAGTGGAAGTATTCAGGCAACTGAAGCCCTATTTTTGGCCAGAGAAAAAACTGTTTTTTGGAGCAATTCTATGTTTGGCAATGGCAACTGCATTAGGTCTCGTGTATCCGAATTTGCTGAGGTATTTGATCGACGATGTGATCGCCAAGAAGCAATTCGATCTCGTGCCCAAACTGGCGCTTGTCGTTGTACTCGTTGTATCGCTGAAGGGGATGTTTCAGTTTTTGCACGGATTGTGCGGAGGCCGATTGGGTAATCGGGTTGCCTATCATTTGCGGAATGCGCTTTATAACAAGCTGCAGTATTTATCCTTTCAGTACTATGATCAGGCTAGAACGGGGGACTTAATGTCCAGACTGACAGCCGATTTGGAAGCGATCCGGCAATTCATCGGCTTCGGTTTCGCTCAGTTGCTAAACGTCGTATTAATGCTCGTTTTCGGGATGAGCATGATGTTTTCGATCAACTGGCAATTAGCTTTACTTACGATGATTTCGATGCCATTCCTGGCATTTACGGCAATACGCTTTGAAGGCAAAATCCATCCAGCCTTCCGGATGGTCCGCCAGTCACTCAGTTCGATGACAACCGCGGTGCAAGAAAACATTACCGGCGTTCGGACCGTGAAATCGTTCGCTCGTGAGTCTCATGAAGTGGAGAAATTCTCGGCTCGCAACGAGGATTACAAAGCGATGAATATCGAAAGCTCCGGGATTTGGGCGAAATATTTTCCGATCATGGAGATTTTGGCGAATTTGAGTGTTGTCATTCTGCTCGGTGTTGGCGGTTACATGGTCATCCAGGATACGATTTCGCTTGGCGAACTGGTTGCCTGCTTCAGCTTAATCTGGTACATCATCGGACCGATGTGGGGATTAGGTTTCCATATTAACAACTTCACCAATACCAAAGCATCCGGCGAGAAAATCCTCGACATTTTGCACCAATACCTGCATGTGAAAGATGCGCAGGACGCTGCTGAAGTGAAGAGCGAAAATGTGAAAGGCCATGTCCGCTTCGAGAATGTTACGTTCGCCTATCCGGAGAAGCAGCCTGCTCTTTACGATTTTAATCTGGATGCGCCTCCAGGCTCGGTCATCGGGCTTCTGGGCAGCACAGGTTCCGGGAAAACGACGGTCATTTCCTTGCTGATGAGAGCCTATAACGTGAAAGAGGGCAAGGTTAGTCTGGACGGGAAAGATATCCGTTCGCTGCAAGTCGAAAGCTACAGGAACCAAATTGCGACCGTTTTCCAAGAGACGTTCCTGTTCTCGTCCACGATTCGCAATAATATCGCTTATGGGCGCAAAGACGTGACGATGGACGAAATTATTCGCGCAGCGAAGCTGTCCAAAGCGCACGATTTCATCTCCGAGCTCCCGGAAGGGTATGACACGGTTGTCGGGGAGCGCGGACTTGGCTTGTCGGGCGGTCAGAAACAGCGGATCGCCATTGCCAGAGCGCTTATCAAAGATCCGAAGATTCTTGTGCTGGACGATGCGACCAGCGCCGTCGATATGGAAACGGAGCATGAGATCCAAGCCGGCTTCAGTGAGGTCATGGAAGGCAGAACGACTTTTATTATCGCACATCGCATTTCTTCCTTGAAGCATGCCGATGAGATTATCGTGTTGGATAAAGGCAGAATTGTCCAAAGAGGCAAGCATCATGAGCTTCTGCAGCAGGAAGGCCTATACCGCCAAACTTACGATATTCAATATGCCGATCAGCCGAAAGAAACGTCGGCGGGCGCTCAAATTGCTGCGGCTAAGGATACGTCGAATGAAACCGGCGCCGACGCAGAATCCACGATGAACGCGCGTAACCATTCCTCTTTGCAAGAAAGAAGGTTAGCACATTGAGTACGAAATCGAAGATAGAACAAGCGACTGCGAAAGGGCGGGATTCGCAAGTTGGCCAACGATTTGTGTATCAAGACGATGAATTGATCGATAAGCCCTTCGACTGGGGACAATTAAAACGATTATTCGGCTATATGAAGCCGTATCGGAAACAAATGCTGCCGATCATCATCATCATGATGCTTGTCGGCGCCATCACGAAGCTGACGGTTCCGCTGTTGATCCGGGAAGCGATCGATAAAGCTATCATTCCTAAAGATTCCAGCTTGCTGCTCATCATTGTCGGCGTCATGCTGAGCGTGTATATCATTCAATGGCTTGCCAACACATTTCGTATTAAGTATACGAATATGATCGGCCAGCGTGTCATTTATGACTTACGGCACGACCTGTTCAGCCATATTCAGAAGCTGTCCTTCCGATTCTTCGATACGCGTCCGGCCGGCTCGGTTCTGGTGCGTATAACGAACTACGTCAACTCGCTGCAGGACTTGTTTACGAACGGGGTTGTCAATCTGTTGATCGACGTCGTGCAGTTGGTCGGGATCATCATTATTTTGTTGACGTTTAACTTCAAATTGGGTGCGGCGATTATCGTGACGGTGCCGATCATGTTCTTGATCTCCACCAAGCTGCGGAAAAAAATCCGCCACGCCTGGCAGGACGTTACGATGAAGCAATCCAGGCTGAATGCGCATTTGAACGAGTGTATTCAAGGGATTAAGGTGACTCAAGCGTATACGCAGGAAAAAGAAAACATTCAATTTTTTACGAAAATGAACATGGTTAACCGGTTATCCTGGAACCGCGCTTCGATGCTCAACCAATCGTTCGGTCCGCTCATCGAGATTACAGGTGCGGTCGGCTATTGCATCTTGTTCTGGTTAGGCGCCTATTTGATCCAAACGGAAGAAATTTCAGTCGGTTTGCTGGTCGCCTTCGCTACGTACATAGGCTATTTCTGGGAGCCGATTACACGGCTTGGCCAAATGTATTCGCAGCTGCTGATTGCCATGGCTTCCGCGGAGCGGATCTTCGAGTTCATCGATGAGAAGCCGACGGTCGCCGAGCTGGAGGGTGCCAAAGATTTGCCGAACATTCAGGGGAATGTGAAATTCGAGAATCTGGTCTTCGAATATGAGCCGGGCCGACCTGCCCTCAAAGGCTTCAACCTGAATGTGACCGCGGGGCAGTCCATTGCTTTGGTCGGTCATACGGGCTCAGGCAAAAGCACGATTATGAATTTGCTCTGCCGGTTCTACGATCCGACGGAAGGCCGCATAGAAATTGACGGCCATAATATCCGGAACGTGACGATCCAGAGCTTGCGTTCGCAGATCGGTGTCGTGCTGCAGGATACGTTCATTTTCTCGGGAACGATTCGCGATAATATCCGTTTCGGCCGCTTGGATGCGACGGATGAAGAAATTGAGAACGCCGCCAAGGCCGTGCATGCGCACGATTTTATCATAGGACTGCCGAACGGTTATGACACCGAGGTGCAGGAGCGCGGGAACGTGCTATCTATGGGTCAGCGGCAGTTGATTTCGTTCGCGAGGGCGCTTTTGGCGAATCCGCGGGTGCTTATCCTGGATGAAGCGACGGCAAGTATCGATACCGATACGGAGCTGAAAATTCAGGAAGCGTTGAAAACGCTGCTTGCGGGCCGCACGTCCTTCATCGTGGCTCACAGGCTTTCGACCATTCGGAATGCGGACAAAATTGTCGTGCTGGATCACGGCCGCATGATGGAGATCGGCAACCATGACGAGCTGATGCGCGAGCAAAAAATATACTATGGCTTGATTCAAGCGCAGTATAAGTTTTTGCAGGATGCCGTATAGAAAATCAAATATACATTTTGATTGGGTTTTGCGCAACGGGGTGGAAGATTTTCTCAGAGCGGATGGTTAAGGGAGTTAGGCGGCTTGCTGCGCTTAGCTCCCTTTTTTGCGGTGATGAGGCGCCGGTGTCCGGTAGCCGTGGACGGTATGACGTTGAAGTGTCTGTCAACGGAAAAAGTCAGCGAAGCCCGCCATGGAATGGCAGCCTTCACGGCAGCCAGCTAGCCGGCAGCGTAGCGTTCATCGAGTCCGCGCCCGTCTCTAACGGACACAGCTGCGCTTATTCGGCGAAATATCGCCGATCAGGAACTCTAACGGACAGGAGCGCCGCTATTTGTCCATTTTGAATGAATTTCGCCCCCAAAATGGGCGAATAGGAGCTCCTATGTCCGTTAGCCGCGCAGCGCGCTGACAGGCAAGGAAATAACGGCGCTGGTGTCCGTTAGCCGTGGATGCCGCGGCGTTGCAGTGTCCGCCAGCGCCTTCATCGAGTCCGTGCCCGACTAACGGACACAGCTGCGCTTATTCGGCGAATTATCGCCGATCAGGAACTCTAACGGACAGCGGCGCCGCTATTTGTCCATTTTGATTGCATATCGCCCCCAAAATGGGCGAATAGGAGCTCCTGTGTCCGTTAGCCGCGCAGCGCGCTGACAGACAGGTAAATAACGGCGCTGGTGTCCGTTAGCCGTGGATGCCGCGGCGTTGCAGTGTCCGCCAGCGCAGCCTTCATCGAGTCCGCGCCCGACTAACGGACACAGCTGGGCTTATTCGGCGAAATATCGCCGATTAGGAACTCTAACGGACAGCGGCGCCGTTATTTGTCCATTTTGATCGCATATCGCCCCCAAAATGGGCGAATAGGAGCTCCTGTGTACGTTAGCCGCGCAGCTCGCTGACAGACAGGGAAATAACGGCGCTGGTGTCCGTTAGCCGTGGATGTCGCGGCGTTGCAGTGTCTGCCAGCGCAGCCTTCATCGAGTCCGCACCCGACTAACGGACACAGCTGCGCTTATTCGGCGAAATATCGCCGATTAGGAACTCTAACGGACAGCGGCGCCGTTATTTGTCCATTTTGATTGAATTTCGTCCCCAAAATGGGCGAACAGGAGCTCCTGTGTCCGTTAGCCGTGCAGCGCGCTGACAGACAGGGAAATAACGGCGCTGGTGTCCGTTAGCCGTGGATGCCGCAGCGTTGCAGTGTCCGCCAGCGCAGCCTTCATCGAGTCCGCGCCCGACTAACGGACACAGCTGCGCTTATTCGGCGAAATATCGCCGATTAGGAACTCTAACGGACAGCGGCGCCGTTATTTGTCCATTTTGATTGAATTTCGTCCCCAAAATGGGCGAACAGGAGCTCCTGTGTCCGTTAGCCGTGCAGCGCGCTGACAGACAGGGAAATAACGGCGCTGGTGTCCGTTAGCCGTGTAATGCAGCCGTTAACAGGTAGCTTTCTGCTTATATTCCCTCGTTCATCCACCAATTCTGCCTATCGCCAATCGATCCACCGCTAGTTCTGCCAGCGTTTCCTCGTTCATCCACCAATTCAGCCTATCGCCAATCGATCCACAACTAGTTCTGCCAGCGTTTCCACGTACGCCCACCAATTCAGCCTATCGACACTCGATCCACCACCAATTCTGCCAGCGTTTCCATGTACGCCCACCAATTCAGCCTATCGCCAATCGATCCACCACTAGACCTGTCTGCATTTTCTCGTTCCTTCCACTACTTCTGGTTGCTTTTCACAATCCCCGCTAGTTATATCTGCGTTTCCTCGATCCACCACTAATTCTACCTATGTTCCTCGTCCATCCACCAAATCAGCCAATCGTCACTCATTCAGACGGCATATCGCCACACGCTATCCAACAGCCTTTGCCCCAGTAAGAGGTTGCAACGAGCCAAACTTGGCTATACCAGGGCAGTTCACTTCTTCTAACGGCATTTATATGCTATACTACAAAATGCGAACGCACGGTCGCATCGTGATGCTTCCCCCCATTGCAGCGTTTGCAAATTTATGCCGGAAGCTATACTCTTAGAATGAATTATGCCATTTATTCGCAGGAGGGGACAGACTTGAGATCATCTCGCTTCATATGGGGAACAATTGGCTTGACAGCCTCCATTACGACGATTGCATTCGCGGTAGGATTCGGCTACGCGGCGAATCAGATATGGTTTCCGAAAGCATCGGGTACGCTTCAGCTGAACACAGAGGCGCCGAAGAAGGAAACGATGATTGAAAGCAAGGCCAAGCTGCAAATTGTTGCGCTCGGCGATTCGTTGACCGCCGGTACAGGCGACAACACGGGCAAAGGCTACGTCGGACGCGTCCGCGAGAAGCTCGAGCAAGAAACCGGCAAGCCGGTCTTTGTGCTGAATAACCTGGCGATTCCGGGCTATAAGAGCGATCAATTGTTAGCTGATCTTGCTCTGAAGAAGACGCAGGATGCGCTGGCTCAGGCCGATATTGTTTTGCTGACGATTGGCGGCAATGACATATTCGCAGGCGGAGAAGGGTTGTTCACAGGGGACAATCAAACCGAGTTTAACCCCGAAGCCGCGGTTAGCCGCGTCACGCCAGCACTTGAGAAAATGGACAAGATTTTGCAAGCCATCAATCAGGCGAATCCGAAAGCAACCGTGCTTTATGTCGGGCTGTATCACCCGTTCCTGGATCTCGACGCCAAGAGGGAGGGCTCTTTGATCGTTCAGCGCTGGAATAACGGTGTCTTCGAACTGATCAATCGCTACCCGCAGATGATCATTGTCCCGACCTACGATTTGTTCGAACAAAATTTGATGAAATATTTGTCGTCTAGCGATCATTTTCATCCCAATGCGGATGGCTATGAGCGGATTGCGGATCGAATTTTACAAATTCTGAAGTAATGGGGGCAGGCAAAAATGGCAGCATCAGCAACAACATCAGCAACAGCAACAACCGTTCCTACAACCGTGTTGTCCGTTAAAAACTTAAAAAAACGAATTAAAAATAAAGAGATTATCAAAGGCATTTCCTTCGACGTGTATGCAGGTGAAATCTTCGGCTTTCTCGGACCGAACGGTTCCGGCAAAACGACAACCATCCGGATGCTTGTCGATCTGATCCGTCCGACGGAGGGCAGCATCGAAATCTGCGGCTACGATGTCCGCAAGCAGCACAATCAAGCTATGCGCCACATCGGCTGTATCGTTGAGAACCCGGAGCTGTACTCGTATTTGACAGGTTGGGAAAATCTTGAGCATTTCGCCCGGATGCTGCCGGATGTCGGTGAGGAGAGAATCCAGGAGGTCGTCGACATTGTCTCGATGGACGCTCGGATTCACGATAAAGTGCGGACCTATTCGCTCGGGATGAGACAGCGGCTTGGCATCGCTCAAGCATTGCTGGGCCGGCCGAGCCTGCTTATTTTGGACGAGCCGACCAACGGCCTTGATCCGCAAGGCATTAAGGAGATGAGAGAATTCATCCAACGGTTAGCCGAAGGCGGATTAAGTTTGTTCGTTTCGTCCCACTTATTGAGTGAAATTCAACAAATGTGCGACAGGGTCGCGATCATTAGTCACGGGCAAGTGATTCAAGTAGGAGCCGTAGATGATTTGATTGCGCAGGGGGGCAAAGTGGTGTGGTCCGTGTCTCCGGCCGATAAGGCCGAGGGGCTTCTAGATGCGTCGCCGCTTGTGCATGCCATCGAGGAGATTGCTCAAGACGAGCACCATCTCACCCAGTCTTCGGTGAAACAAATCGTCACTCAGATGGATAAAGAGCATGTCCCGCAATTAAGCCGCGAATTGATGGAAGCAGGAATTAGCCTCTTTGCCGTAGAAATCAAGAACCCGACACTGGAAGATTTGTTCTTGAGCCTGACCGAAGGGGAAACGATACATTAGGGAGGGTGAGAGAAGTGCGTACTTTGTATGAGCTTGTCAAAAACGAATGCATCAAAATGATCAAGAAAAAGCGGTTCTATGTCATTATTCTTATCCTGCTTGCCCTTATTCCTATGTTTACGTATGCTCAAATGCGAGTCGCACAAAACGCTCAGAAGCAATTCGGCACAACGGATTGGAAGGCTGAGCAGCGTCAGAGAGTGATCGACTGGGAAAAGCGCCTAAGCTCCGTGCGCACCCCGGACGAGTTCAAGCAGCAGCTCAGGGTGCAAATTCAAATTGCGAATTATTATTTGGAGCAGGATGTCGATCCGAGCTCCCCGAATGCCGTTACGTTTACGCGCGAGTTTGTGAAAAATGCCGTCTCTTTATTCATCCCGTTGATCATTATGGTGATTTCTGCAGACATCGTATCATCCGAGCATTCTACGGGGACTATTAAATTATTGTTGACAAGACCGGTTCAGCGATGGAAAATCCTATTGAGCAAATTAATTACCGTTATTTTCTTTACTTCGCTCACCGTATTGTCCACAGGGGTCATGTGTTACTTGATTTCAGGCCTTGTGTTCGGCTATAACGGATGGACGATGCCCATATTTACCGGGATCCAAGTGAATGGTACGGAAGTGGACTTCTCCTTGGTCAGAGCCGTCGATCAATGGTTCTTTCTCCTTATGGAGTTCGGACTGGTATGGTTCTCTGCGCTGGTTGTCTCTTTCATGTCGCTTATGATCTCGGTGCTCATTCGTTCCACAGCAGCAGGTATGGGGGTAATGCTCGCCGTATTGATATCTGGTACGATTCTCTCGAATATGGTGTCGTCTTGGGAAACCGCCAAATATTTATTTATGGTCAACCTGGATTTAACCAAGTATTTAACGGGAGGGCTTCCGCCGATCAAGGGGATGGACTTAGGATTCTCGCTAAGCGTTTTGAGCGTTTGGGCTGCAGCTTCGCTCATCGTGTCCTTTACAGTTTTCACGCGCAAAGATATATTGAATTAAAAGATAACATGGAGAGGCGGATCTCCTGATGATGTACCCTATACTAGACAAAGGAGGGCTTCAATGACTGAGCAGCTAGAATTAGCGAATGGAAAAGCCCCAACATCCAATTATGAAGCAGATGATATTCAAGTACTGGAAGGGCTCGTCGCTGTGCGCAAAAGACCGGGCATGTACATCGGCAGCACCAGCTCATCCGGTTTGCATCACTTGGTTTGGGAAATCGTCGATAATGCGGTAGATGAGCATTTGGCGAAGTTTTGTTCCAAAATAACCGTAACGATACATAAGGACCAATCGATTACCGTTCAGGATAACGGCCGTGGGATTCCGACCGGCATGCATAAGACGGGAGTGCCTACGCCGCAAGTCGTGTACACCATTCTCCATGCCGGCGGGAAGTTCGGCGGGTCGGGCTATAAGAAATCCGGAGGTCTTCACGGCGTAGGCGCATCGGTTACGAACGCGCTTTCCGAGTGGCTGGAGGTTGAAATTTACCGGGACGGCAAAATTCACCGGATGCGCTTCGAATATTGGGTGGACGATGCGGGCGTCGAGCACGTCGGGGAGCCTGTAACCCCGCTCGAAGTGATTGGCAATACGAATCGGACGGGAACGAAGGTTACGTTCAAGCCTGACAAAAGGGTGTTCCAAGGCGGGACAACGATCTCCTATGATACGCTGGCCGAGCGGCTGCAGGAAATTGCTTTCCTGAACTCGGGGCTGCTTGTGAATATAAAGGATGAGCGTACGGACAAACAGGAGTCTTTTCAGTATGAAGGCGGCGCTAGCCAATTCGTTGAGTTCCTGAATGAAGAGAAGACGGTGCTTCACCCGGTCATTCATTTTGCCGCAGAAAAGGATGAGATTGAGGTCGAAGTCGCCCTGCAGTATAATGACGGCTACACCGAAACGATTGCTTCCTTCGTGAACGCCATCCCGACTCGCGGCGGCGGTACGCATGAGACAGGTTTCAAGACGGCGTACACGCGCGTCATGAATGAATATGCCCGCAAAGCGGGAATTCTCAAGGAAAAAGAAAAAAATCTGGACGGCACCGACCTGCGGGAAGGGATGATGGCTGTCATCAATATTAAAATGGGCGAGGTCGAATTCGTCGGTCAAACGAAGGACCAGCTTGGAAGCGCTATTGCCAGAAGTGCGGTCGATGCGGTCGTTTCCGATAAAATGACGGTATTCTTGGAAGAGAATCCGCAAATCGCGCAAATGATGCTGAAGAAGGCTGTGCAAGCCTCCAAAGCACGTGAAGCGGCACGCAAAGCGAGAGAAGAGATTCGCAGCGGGAAGAAGGGCAAGAGCGAAAGCTCGAACCTGGGCGGGAAGCTGACTCCCGCACAATCCAAGGATCTCCAACGCAATGAATTGTTCGTCGTTGAGGGCGATTCCGCCGGCGGATCGGCGAAGCAGGGCCGCGACTCCAAGCATCAGGCCATCCTCCCGCTGAAAGGCAAGCCGATGAATCCCGAGAAAGCGAAGCTGCTCGACATCATGAAAAATGACGAGTATAAAGCGATTATCGCCGCGATCGGCGCTGGCGTCGGTTCCGATTTTGAGTTAGATGAGATGAATTACGGCAAAATTATTATTATGACGGACGCCGATACCGATGGCGCGCACATTCAAGTGCTCTTGCTTACGTTCTTCTACCGGTATATGAAGCCGATGCTGGATGCAGGCAAGGTGTATATCGCTCAGCCTCCGCTCTATAAAGTGACGCGCAAAGGCAAAAACGGCGGGTACAAATATGCTTGGACGGACGAGCAGCTGCAAGCGGTTGTCAAAGAAATGGGCAAGAACAGCGAATTGCAGCGTTATAAAGGACTTGGCGAGATGAATCCGGAGCAGCTGTGGGAAACGACGATGAATCCGGAGAGCCGTACTTTGCTGCAAGTGCAGATCGAGGATGCTGCGAAAGCGGAGCGCCGCGTGACGACATTAATGGGTGACAAGGTAGATCCGCGCAAGCGCTGGATTATCGAGAACGTTGATTTTACCGAATATGTAGAGTAGACCAAAAAGAGTGGTGACTGAACGTTGGGCATTTTAGAAGAGTTTTTACCCGCCTATCTGGAGGAGATCGTTGGCGATCGCTTCGGGCGGTATTCCAAATATATTATTCAGGACCGCGCGATTCCTGACGTGAGAGACGGCTTGAAGCCCGTTCAACGGCGTGTTCTGTATGCAATGTACGACTCCGGCAACACGCCGGATAAACCGTATCGCAAATCCGCCAAAACGGTTGGGGATGTCATGGGTAATTATCATCCGCACGGCGATGCGTCGATCTATGACGGCATGGTGCGGATGGCGCAGCCGTGGAAAATGGGGCATACGCTTGTTGACGGCCACGGTAACTGGGGATCGCTCGACGACGATCCGCCGGCAGCGATGCGTTATACGGAAGCAAGGCTGTCCGAGATTGCGATGGAACTGCTTCGCGACATTGAGAAACGTACGGTGTTGTTCAAGGACAACTTCGACAATTCCACGAAGGAGCCTGTCGTGCTTCCGGCGCGTTATCCCAATTTGCTCGTAAACGGTGTGAGCGGCATTTCGGCAGGCTTCGCAACGGAAATTCCACCGCATAATTTGCGTGAGATTATCGACGCTTGTACGGCGATGATCGACAAGCCCGAGATTACGGTCGACGAGTTAATGACCATCGTCAAAGGGCCGGATTTCCCGACCTCCGGTATTATTATGGGGGAAGAAGGCATCCGGGACGCGTATCGCACCGGCAAAGGCAGGATCTACATTCGCTCCAAAACGGCAATTGAGGATCTGCGCGGGGGCAAACAGCAAATCGTGATTACGGAAATCCCGTACCAAGTCGTGAAATCGCGTCTTGTTACGTCGATGGAAAATATTCGTCTGGAGAAAAAGGTCGAGGGCATCGCGGAAGTGCGCGATGAGAGCGGCCGCAACGGCTTGCGGATCGTGATTGAGCTGAAGAAAGAAGCGGATGCGCAGGGGATTCTGGCCTATCTGCTGAAGAAAACGGACTTGCAAGTCACGTATAACTTCAATATGGTTGCGATTGTGAATAAGGCGCCGCGCCAATTGGGGATTCGCGAAATCCTGGAAGCTTACATCGAGCATCAGAAGGAAGTCGTTACCTTCCGTTCCCAATATGAGCTGGAGAAAGCGGAAGACCGCGCTCATGTGCTGGAAGGACTCGTGAAAGCACTAAATATATTGGACGAGGTTATCGCGACGATCAAAGCGTCCAAAAACCGCCAGGATGCTCAAAATAATCTGGTCGAGAAATTCGGCTTCTCCGAGCGCCAAGCCGATGCCATCCTTGTTTTGCAATTATACCGGTTAACGAATCTGGAAATTACGACGCTTGAGAAAGAATTGAAAGACGTTGAGAAAACGATTGCTTATTTGCGCGGCATTCTTGGCAGCTTGAAGAAGCTGCTCGGCGTGATCAAGGATGAGATGGGCGAAATCCGTAAAAAGTACGGAATCGACCGCCGTTCCGAGATCCAAGGGGAAGTTGAAGAGCTCAAGGTAAACCTGGAAGTGCTTGTTAATCCGGAAGATGTATTCGTTACGCTCTCCAATGAGGGTTATCTGAAGCGCACCAGCAAGCTGTCCTTTACTCGTTCCGGCGGCGAGTTGGAGAATACGGGACTTAAGGATGGGGACTACCTCCGCTATCTCCTTGACGTGAATACCATTGAGAATCTGCTGATCTTCACCAAGAAAGGGCTTTATTACCTGCTGCCTGTCCATCAGGTGCCCGAGTACAAGTGGAAAGAAAACGGCACCGCCATCGTGAATGTCATCCCGATCGCCAAGGAAGACCGCATCGTCAGCGTCATTCCGGTGAAAGGCTTCGACGATCCGGCGAAATCGCTCGTGTTCGTGACACGCAGAGGCCAAGTGAAACGGACGGAGCTCAAAGAGTACATGACGAACCGATCTAACGGAATCGTCGCGTGCAAGCTCGGCGAGCAGGATGATGTGCTGCAGGTGCAGCTCAGCGACAACACGAAGGAAATTCTGCTCGTCACGAAGCAGGGCATGAGCATCCGCTTCCGCGAGGAGGAAGTGAACCCGATGGGCCGTGCGGCCGGTGGCGTGCGCGGCATCCAGCTCAAGGAGGACGACGAGGTCGTTGCCGCCGAGTGGATTTATGGCGATGAGGGCGAAGTGCTCGTCATTTCGGATCTCGGGTATGCGAAACGGTCGCTTGTCGTCGATTATCCGATTCAAGGGCGCGGAGGGAAAGGCATTCTTACCTTCGAATTCAAGGAAGGCAAGCGCGTAAGGCCTAACGGCTCGGCGCTCATCCGCACGTTCATCGTGAAGATGGATTATTTGATCACCGCGATTATGAGCAATGGCGAGAAGCTTCGCTTCTCTACGGAGACTGCACCTTTGGAAGACCGCAAGGCGCAAGGCAAGCAGCTGATCCCGGTGACCAAGACGGAGTCGATCGTCGATGTGCTGCGCTTCCCTCAATCATAGGAGATTGACGGAGGGTCCAGCTTTTCCATCAATTTAAAAGCTAACTCCAATACGACCCACAGGGGCATCGGTTCATCCAACCGATCCAGCCACTGTGGGTCGTTCAATATGCCGGCTTCCAGTGCTTTTTTGCCGAGCTCCATTTTCCAAGCGTCCACTTGACAACACTCCTTCATAGGCAGTTCACGATAAATATCCGCTTCACAGTATATGTCGGGAGTGGGCGTTGTGTTAAAAAAAGTCGAGCGGCAAGCCGCCTCTCACAGGAACAGACAAAGTTAGCGGAGCGTCGACAAACTGCCACAGCATGTCCTATTCAAGCGCAGCTTTTGTAGGAAAGTATTAATGGCATTAACCTTTTAACGAGCGGTAATGCGTGCTATACTTGGCTTATAGTAGATGTTGGAAGCGAGTTGATGTGAGGTTGTATTCTGATGAGTTTGGAAAGCTGTGGCTGAAATTGTCTAAGGAATTGAAGAGCCAGATGGAAGTAGGATTAGCACCTACGATTACAGAAGGGCAACTTAATGTATTAGAATTGCTTATGACGAATGAGCGTATGAAGCCTTCAGATCTAATCGAATATTTAACTACAACACCTGCGGCGGTTACAACTCTATTAGATCGTATGGAGAAAAGCGAATTAATCGTGAGAGTGCGAGATGAGAAAGACCGCCGGATCGTCTGGGTTCATGTAACAGACAAAGGAAGGGCGGAATGCGAGCGCGGTGCGTTAATCCGGGAACAACTCCTCGATACGTACCTGAGCCGCGTGTCCGCCCATAATCAGAAACTGCTCATTTATTTGCTAGGAAAGGTTGCGAATTGATGTCTTGCGGCAAGGAACTTACAATTCCGGAATTGTAAATTCGCTCCACGGCCGCTGCACCGGAGGCAGCGAGCGGAAATGCATCCGCTCCTTAAGCGTCGGATGCTCGAAGGAGAGCGCCGCCGCCCAGAGCGCAAGCTGCTGGCCCGGCTTATTGACCGCGCTGCCATAGCGCTGGTCGCCATACAGCGTGCAGCCGATCGCGGCCATCTGCACGCGGATCTGATGCGGCCGCCCGGTATGCAGCTTGATCTGTACCAAGCTGAAGCCGTCACGGCTGCCGAGCAGCTTATAATCCAGCACAGCTTCCTTGGCTTCGTGCTGGCCCGGTTTGACGACGGAGACGGTGTTCGTCTTCGTATCCTTCCAGAGCCAGTGACGCAGCGTAGCGGACGGCTGTGGCGGTTTGCCATGCACAATTGCGACGTACGTCTTATCGAGCTGCCTCGTTCTTACGGCGTCCGAAAGCCGCGAGGCGGCCTTGGACGTCTTGGCGAAGACCATGACGCCGCCGACGGGACGGTCAAGCCGGTGAACAAGTCCGAGGTATACATTACCGGGCTTGTTGTGCCGAAGCTTGATGTCCGCCTTCAGCGCGTTCAGCAGGTCGGGATCGCGTGAATCGTCTTCCTGCGTCGGCATGTTCACGGGTTTCTCCACGACGAGAATGTGGTTGTCTTCGAACAGAATAGGTATTTGCGTGTCGGCCACGTTAAGCCTCCCAGCGTCCCAATATGCCGCAAGGGAGCATTAATCCGGAGTGGGTGATCGGCAATCCGATTTCTCCGCTGGAGATTGTGCCGCCGTGCTTGCTTTTCATCGCCATGGACAAGATGTT
Source organism: Paenibacillus sp. MAHUQ-63 (assembly GCF_028765165.1). Classification (GTDB taxonomy): domain Bacteria; phylum Bacillota; class Bacilli; order Paenibacillales; family NBRC-103111; genus Paenibacillus_E. Next base: position 771,740 of record NZ_JARADB010000002.1, read on the forward strand.
GTGCAGCACGGTTGCCGAGATGCCGGTTGTATACGAATTGATCAACAGGAAGAGCGGATTGTCGGTCAGAATCGTTTGGCATGTCTGGATGAAAGGAAAGAGATCTTCCTCCAATTTCCAGGTTTCGCCATTCGGCCCGCGTCCGTACGATGGCGGATCCATGATGATGGCATCGTATTTGCTGCCGCGGCGCTGCTCGCGCTGTACGAATTTGAACACGTCATCCGTAATGAAGCGAACGGGACGGCTGCCCATGCCGCTTAAGTGCAAGTTCTCTTTGGCCCATTGGACGACGCCTTTGGACGCATCGACGTGACAAACCTCGGCACCTGCATATGCGCACGCTAGCGACGCACCGCCGGTATAAGCGAACAGGTTCAACACTTTAATCGGCCTTTTGGCGCCTTGGATCTTCTCAATCATCCATTTCCAGTTCACGGCTTGCTCCGGAAATAAGCCCGTATGCTTGAAGCCTGTAGGCTTAATATAGAAAGTAAGCTTCTGGTCATAAGTGATCGTCCAACGCTCAGGAATTTCCGTATGGTGCTGCCATTGCCCGCCGCCGCTGGAGCTGCGGTGATAATGAGCATCCGCCTGACGCCAGGCTTGCGTTTCTTTCTCCAACGGCCAAATGATTTGCGGGTCCGGTCTTCTCAGGACGATCGTCCCCCAACGTTCCAGCTTTTCGCCGCTGCCGGTATCGAGAAGCTCGTAATCTACCCAGTCTTTTGCATAAAACATTGCTTCATTCCATCCTTCAACTTGTTTACTTTAACAAACATCCATTGTACACCATTTATTGACTTAAATCGATCTTTTCAATCAAAGCGGGCAGTTCTTTTTCGGTAAATTGCTGCATCTGGACCGGTTCCAGCGAATCTTTCAACGATTCCTTCACGGAATCCAGCGATTTAACGGATCTCGATTCAACTTTGATGACATGGTAGCCATATTGCGTCTCGACAGGGTCGCCGACGGTTCCAATCGCTTGCTCGACGGCAGCTTTCTTAAATTCGGGCACCCAGAGGCCAACCTCGGCATTCGCATACAGTCCGCCGGTCTCCTTGGAACCTGGATCGTCCGTCAGTTGTTGAGCCAGCTTCGCAAAGTCTTCGCCGTTCTTCAAGCGCTGCTGCACATCTTTCGCCAGCTTGAGGGCTTCTTCTTTGGTCCGTTTCACGGTGCCGTCGCTGCTGGTCAGACCGATAAGGATGTGGCGTACGGAGGCAATCGTATAAGCGTCCTTGTTCGCCTGCAGGTTGGCATCGTACTGCGCCTTCAGCTGGGCATCCGTAATGGTGGACCTGATTGCATGCTGCGCGATGACTTGTCCGACCCAAGCATATTGAAGCTGCGATTCCGTCACATTCGCTCTCTTGAGTATGTCTTGGAACTGCTGTTCGCCGGAATCTTGCTTCCACTTGTTGATTTGTTGTTCGGCCCCGGTTTTGGCTGCAAGGCGTTCTGTTTCCGAGGATCTGTCATACAAGATTCGGTTCCCGATCAATTGGGTAAGAACGTTTTTTTGATACGCCTGATCGTCTTTCGAAGCGTTATGGTATTGGTTGAATAAACCTTGAATCGCGAAGAACGTATCGAAATCGCCGCGGGTTACCGTACCGCCATGGTACGAAGCCACAATGGCATTCGGATTGCTGCCGATCCAGATCGTCTCATTCGCCTCATCCCATTCGACCTTCTTGCCAAGGGCTTCACTGACGAAGCGAAGAGGCACATATGTCGATCCTTCATAAATAAAGCCTTTGCCGCCATCAGGCGTCTTCTCGACACCATCGAACATATATTTGAGACTGCGGAAGGCGACTTCAATTTGAGTGCCAGCCGCAAAAGCGGCCGTGCCGCTAATTAACGAACCGATCGTTAAACCAACGATAAGTCCTTTTACCTTGTCTTTCATAACCTGGGTTCCACCTTTCAGTTATTAGTCACATTAATAATTCACCCCGCGCGAACTATTTTCCTTTTTTTAATATGAGGGGTTGAAGGAATTATCGCCTTGTATGTGGTATTAAAGGTGTATGTAATTATTTATTACATCCATATATTGATTGTTTAGGTTGAATATGGGAGGGATTACATGGGGGTTAATGTTGGTACACCCAGCTCAGAAGATTTGTTTCTGCTTCATGAAGGATCCCTGTATCACAGTTATCGGATTATGGGGGCGCATGTTAGCAAAGCTAAGGGCCAGGAGGGCGTTCGATTCGCTGTATGGGCACCTCATGCCAAACAGGTATATTTGCTCGGTGATTTCAATCAATGGCAATCGGGTAAGCATCGCATGGAGAAATTCAGCACGCTTGGCGTATGGATGCTTTTTGTTCCTGAGGCAAGCGAAGGGGACTATTACAAGTTCGAGATTCATAGCGAAACCGGCCAAATTTTGTTGAAAGCCGACCCCTACGCCTTCTATTCCGAAGTTCGTCCAGGCACGGCCTCGCGAGTCGCCGATCTCCATGGCTATGAATGGCAGGATCAAGCATGGCAGCAGCAGAAAAAGCTGAATCCGTCTTATGATAAGCCTCTGTCCATTTATGAGGTGCATCTCGGTACTTGGCGTAAAAAAGATAAGAAAAGCGAAGAATTATATACTTATGAGCAGCTGACGGAGGAGCTTGTCGACTACGCAGTTGAAATGGGTTATACACATATTGAAGTCATGCCGCTCGCCGAGCACCCGTTCGACCGCTCTTGGGGCTACCAGGCAACCGGGTATTATTCGGTGACGAGCCGGCACGGTTCGCCTAAAGCGTTCATGCAGTTCGTCGACCGCTGCCATCAGAAGGGGATCGGGGTCATTATGGACTGGGTGCCCGGCCATTTCTGCAAGGATGCCCACGGGCTCAGGCAGTTCGATGGAAAGCCGCTGTATGAATACGAAGATCCCCGCAAAGCGGAGAAGCTGGAGTGGGGGACGCTCACGTTCGATTTCGGCAGGCCGGAGGTGCAGAGCTTTCTCATCTCCAACGCGATCTTCTGGATGGATATGTACCATATCGACGGAATACGGGTGGACGCGGTCGCTTCCATGCTGCATCTGAATTTCGGAAGATGGAACGAGAAGCCTCTGAAGAATCAATGGGGCGGTGACGACAACCCTGAAGCGATCGCTTTCCTGAGAAAGCTGAATCAGGTCGTCTTCTCGTACTACCCGGAAGCGTTAATGATGGCGGAGGATTCGACCGACTGGCCGCTCGTGACGGCTCCCGTGCATGACGGCGGATTAGGGTTTAACTATAAGTGGAACATGGGCTGGATGAACGATATGCTTCGCTATATGAAGCTGGATCCGGTTTACCGCAAATATCACCATAAGCTGATTACGTTCTCTTTCATGTACGCGTTCAGCGAAAATTATGTGCTGCCGTTCTCCCACGATGAGGTCGTACACGGCAAACGCTCCCTGCTGCATAAGATGCCGGGTGATTATTGGCAGAAATTCGCCAACCTTCGCGTATTATATGGATATATGACGGGGCACCCTGGGAAGAAGCTGCTGTTCATGGGCAGTGAATTCGGTCAATTCGACGAATGGAAGGACCAGGAAGAGCTGGATTGGTTCCTGCTCCGGGGTTATGAGAAGCATGAGCAGATGCATCATTACGTGAAGAAGCTCAATCAATTCTATAAGGACCAGCCGGCCTTATGGCAGAAGGATCATCACCCGGACGGATTCCAATGGATCAATCCGCATGACGAGAGCCAGAGTGTCGTAACCTTCATGCGCAAAGGCGATTCGTCTGAGGACGATTTGATTCTCGTCTGCAATTTCACGCCGGTGGTCCATCCGGACTATAAGATCGGCGTTCCGCACAACGGGATCTATGAAGTTGTTTTCAATAGCGATGCAGTCGAATTCGGAGGATCCGGTCAAGGGAACAAACTGCCGATTACGAGTGTCAAACATACGTGGCATGGCCTGCCTTACAGCTTATCGTTGTGTATTCCGCCGCTTGCGGCTGTGTATATAAAATGTGTTCAGCAATTCCAAGATGAGAATGACGACGAAGTTGAAGGGGGAAATCAGAGATGCGCAGTAAAGAATGTGTTGCCATGCTCCTCGCTGGTGGAGAAGGACGAAGATTAGGCGTACTGACGAACAATTTGGCGAAGCCAGCCGTACACTTTGGCGGTAAATACCGTATCATTGATTTCACCCTAAGCAATTGCACGAATTCGGGTATCGATACTGTAGGTGTCTTGACCCAATATCAACCACTTGTGCTCAACACGTATATAGGCATCGGCAGTTCATGGGATTTGGACCGCAAGAACGGCGGTGTCACCGTATTGCCTCCGTTCATGGAACAAAAGGGCGGAGACTGGTATAAAGGTACAGCCAATGCGATTTATCGCAATATCGGCTTCATCGAGCAGTATGACCCGGAGTATGTACTGATCATCTCGGGTGATCACATATATAAGATGGATTACGACAAGATGCTGTCGTATCACAAAGAGAAGAATGCGGATGCGTCGATCGCCGTCATTGAAGTGAAATGGGAAGAAACGAGCCGTTTCGGCATCATGAGTGTCAATGACAATCAGGAAATTACCGAATTTGCCGAGAAACCAAAAGAAGCGAACAGCAATCTGGCTTCGATGGGTATTTATATTTTCAACTGGAGCGTGCTCAAAGCGTATTTGATCGCCGATGAGGAAAATCCGAATTCCAGTAAAGATTTCGGGAAAGATATCATCCCGATGATGCTGCAGAACGAAGCAAGAATGTTCGCATATCCGTTCGAAGGCTACTGGAAGGATGTCGGTACGATCGATTCTTTATGGGAAGCGAATATGGATCTGCTGGATGAGAATAATGAGCTTAATCTGAATGACAAAGATTGGCGCGTATACTCCCAGAATCCGTATCAGCCTGCACAATATGTAGCGCCAACGGCTAACATCAAGCGTTCGTTGGTGAACGAAGGCTGTGCAATTTTTGGCGATGTCGATCATTCGGTTCTGTTCTTCGGCGTTCAAGTAGGGGAAGGCACGCAGATTCGCGACTCCGTCATTATGCCTAATGCCAAAATTGGAAATAACGTGATCATTAACAAAGCGATTATCGGGGAGAACACCGTCGTGGAAGACGGCGCCGTTGTCGATGGAAACGGGGAAATTACACTAATAGGCGGCAACGAACGAGTACTCGCGACTGCCAAACAGAAGGGATGATCACAGATGAAGCATGTAATGGGTGTCATTAATTTAGTGAACGAACCGGATGATCTGGAGGAGTTAACGTATTTCCGCTGCCCAGCATCCGTGCCGTTCGGCGGGCGCTACCGGTTAATCGATTTTACATTGTCGAACATGGTCAATTCCGGCATCGATAACGTCGCCGTGTTTACCCAGCACAAATATCGTTCCTTGATGGATCATCTGGGATCCGGCAAAGAGTGGGATCTCGATCGCAAGCGAGGCGGGCTGTTCGTACTCCCTTCTGTACTGGATGAGCCGACAGGCGTTTCACGCGGCGATCTGTACCAATTCTACAGCCACCGGGACTATTTCTATCGCGGCAAAGAAGAGCTCGTAATTATTTCCCGCAGCCATATGGTATGCAACCTCGATCTGCGCGACGTCGTTCGCCATCACGAGGATACGCAAGCGGACATTACCGTCATTTACAAACAAACGGATGAGGATATCCAGGGCAAATTCCGCCGTCTGGCGGTCAAAGAGAACGGACAAGTAACTTTGATGGAAGATCATACCGGCAGGCTGCGGACGAACAACATTTCCATGGAAATGTACGTGATGAGCAAAGCGCTGCTGCTCGATATGGTGGAATCATGCTTGGCGCAAGGCTACGATCATCTCGTGCGTGACGGCATTATGAAAAATATCGATAAGCTCAGCGTTTACGGCTATAAGTTTGAGGGCCATGTCGGTATCGTGAACTCCATTCAAGGCTATTACAAACATAGCATGCAGCTGCTAAATCCGGCGATCTGGCGGGAATTGTTCTTCCAGAAGAACCTGATTTACACCAAAATCAAGGATGAGCCGCCGGCCAAATATTTGGAGTCCGCTTCTACCAAAAATGCGCTGATCGCAAACGGCTGCACCATCGAAGGCAAGGTGGAGAACAGCATTTTGTTCCGCGGTGTGAAAATTCGCAAAGGCGCTTATGTGAAAAATAGTATCATTCTCCAAAACTGCGAAATTGAGGAGAATGTCATCATCGAGAACGCGATTCTCGATAAGGATGTCTTCATCTCCCGCGGGCGGGTGCTGACCGGCGATAACAAAGCGCCGTTTATCGCTGCCAAAACGAAAGTTATTTAATACTCATAATCGAAACCAAAGCCGAGAAAAGCCTGCCTTCCATAGGCGGCTTTTCGACTATTATCCGAGGAGTGGAAAGATGAAAGTATTGTTTGCCGCTTCAGAAGCTGTGCCTTTCATTAAAACAGGCGGATTGGCCGATGTGATCGGTTCGCTGCCGAAGGAGCTCGTAGGACAGGAGTTGGACGTTCGCGTTATTTTGCCCAAATACGGCGACATCCCCGCGAAATACCGCGATGCCATGAAGACTGTCGTTACACATGATATCTATATCGGCTGGAGAAAGCAGTATATCGGTATTCAGATGCTGCAGCAGGACGGGGTCACGTTTTATTTCGTCGATAACGAATTCTACTTCAAGCGCCCGGGTATTTACGGCTATGGGGACGAAGCGGAGCGCTTCGGCTTCTTCTGCAAAGGGGTCATCGAGACGCTGCCGCTGATCGATTTCCAACCGGATGTCATTCACTGCCACGATTGGCAGACGGGGATGATCCCTGTGCTGCTGAAGGCTCACTATAAGCATCTTCCGTTTTTTAGCCAGATCAAAACCGTGATGACCGTACATAATCTGAAATACCAAGGCGTCTTCAGCCAAGATCTGTTTAAAGAGCTGTTCGGCTTATCGGATGACCATTTTACGGGAACGGCGCTTGAGCTGCATGGCGGTGCCAGCTTTCTCAAAGGCGGTCTCCTCTATTCGGACCGGTTAACGACCGTGAGCCAAACCTACGCCGAGGAAATCCAAACGCCGTACTACGGCGAATATTTGGACAGCCTGCTGCGTCACCGGAGAGACCAGCTGACTGGCATTGTCAACGGGATCGATTACGATATCTTCGATCCGATGACCGATCCGCATCTGGCCGTCAATTACCGGGATTCGCTGCCGAAGAAGGAAATGAACAAGACGGCGCTGCAGGAGCGGCTCGGCTTGCCGATGAAGCCGGATGTGCCCATGATCGCTTTGGTCACGCGATTGGTGCAGCAGAAGGGGTTAGACCTCATTCAGCACGTTCTTAAGGAAATACTTCAGCTGGACATTCAACTTGTTGTGCTAGGGACGGGCGAGCACGGATATGAGCAAATGTTCCGCGACGCCGCTCTAAACAATCCGGACAAGGTATCGGCTCAAATTATGTTCGATGAGGCCTTGGCGCATCAGATCTACGCGGCTTCGGATCTGTTCTTGATGCCTTCCCAATTCGAGCCTTGCGGCATCGGCCAGCTCATTGCCCTCCGGTACCGCTCCGTGCCGATCGTACGGGAAACCGGCGGCCTTAAGGATACCGTACAGCCTTACAACGAGTTCACGGGAGAGGGAACCGGCTTCTCCTTCCGGGATTACAATGCGCACGATATGCTGCATACGATCCGGCGTGCGGTCTTCTTCTACAAGAACGACCGTGATGCTTGGTTGAAAATTGCACAGAACATGAAAAAGGGCGATTTCAGCTGGAAAAAATCCGCGCAATTGTATATCTCGCTGTATAGGGAAATGGTCTGATTCTCTTCATTTTTCACCGGCTGTTGACGATAAAATAATGTCAGGTGAAATTCGGCAGGGGAGGCAGCAGTGCAGCATGAACCCGACAAACGTGATCTTAACGGATGCGGATATGTATCTGTGCATGCTCTTTCAAACACCGGTTGAGGTGTGGTTTGACGATGAAATGGAAGACGCGGGGACTTGTATAGAAGCGTATTCGGAAGACGTCATTAAAGTAGGCGGCGTGTACTATCTGAGAAAGCTTTGTCTTATTAAAAAAGCGGCATAGCCTAAGCATAAACCTCTTATTCGGCATATGAATAAGAGGTTTTTTCGAATTTTGCCGAAATAAGGTATAATATTCCTGATCCGCTGACATCAAAGGTTGGGAGTGGCGCTATGGATTTGTTCTCACATGCATTAACGGTCTTATTTATCATTAATATTTTGCTTGCTCTTACGGTTGTATTCCTGGAACGCCGGAACGTGGCCGCGACATGGTCTTGGCTGATGGTCCTGTTATTCATACCGATTCTGGGTTTCTTGCTTTATGTCATTTTCGGGCAAAATTTGAGCCGCCGCAAGCTCTACAAGTGGAACAAACGCATGCTGGAGCGCGTTCAGAAGCTTATCTCCGAGCAGCGGGAGTCGCTGATGAACGGTACAATGACTTATCTGGATCCGATGGTCGAACAATACCGGGACTTGATTTATTTGAATGTCGCCTCCAACAATGCCTTTATCACACAGGATAACAATGTCCATATTTTTACGGACGGGATCACGAAATTCAACGATCTGCTGATGCACATCGAAGCGGCGCAGCATCACATTCATATGCAGTATTATATTGTGAAAAATGATTCGCTCGGGCAAAGAGTGATGCAAGCGCTGACGAAGAAAGCGCGCGAAGGCGTGACTGTCAGATTGCTGTACGACGATATCGGTTCGCGCTCGCTCAAAGATTCGTTCTTTCGCGAGTTCCTTCAAGCCGGCGGACAGAGAGCCGCCTTCTTCCCTTCGCGGATTCCGTATTTGAACTACCGGGTCAACTACCGCAACCATCGGAAGCTGGTGGTCATTGACGGGAAGATCGGCTATATCGGCGGCTTCAATGTGGGTAATGAGTATCTCGGGATGGATCCCCGATTCGGCTTCTGGCGCGATACCCATCTCCGTTTGACGGGAAGCGTCGTTCGCGCCTTGCAATCCCGGTTCTTCCTTGATTGGAATTTGGCCGCTGCGACTCCGGTAGAAACGGAGATGCCGTATTTTCCGGCGCTCGAGCATGCCGATGGAGCGGAGCGGGTGCCGATGCAAATCGTGGCGAGCGGTCCGAACGAAGCTTGGCCGCACTTCGTCTATACGTTTCTCAAAATGATCCATATGGCGAAGAGCCGGATCCTGCTGCAAACGCCGTACTTCATTCCCGAAGAAAGCATGCTGAATGCGCTGCGGATCGCGGCCTTATCCGGCGTCGACGTGCGGATCATGATTCCTCAGAAAGCGGATCATCTGTTTGTTCATTGGGCGTCGTTATATTATGTCGGGGAGCTGCTGCAGGCCGGGGTCAAATGTTACCTGTACGATTACGGATTCCTGCATGCCAAAACAATTGTCGTGGACGGCAAAGTCGCATCGGTCGGCACCGCGAACTTCGACATCCGCTCCTTGCGGCTTAATTTCGAGACGAATGCGCTGATGTACCATGAACCGACGGCGAAGCGGCTGGAGAATACGTTCTGGAAAGACATGGAAGGATGCATGGAATTGACGCTGGAGGAATATGAAAAGCGCTCTCTGCGAATCCGGTTCCTGGAATCCGTCTCGAAATTAATATCCCCCATTTTGTAAGCGTAAAAAAGATCACGTGATCTCTCCTGCGAAGGGAAAGAGCGTGATCTTCTTTTATTCATGGATTCGATTGAGTTTTAATAGACCGTTTCGCCGTTGTCGTAATTGAATTGCCAGTGAATGCCGAATTTGTCTTCCAGACTGCCGTAGGCTTTGCTCCAGAACGTTTCTTGCAGTTCCATTACGATTTTGCCGCCTACTTTGAGCTTGTCGAAGGCCGAATGAATTTCTTCCAGATTCGTACTGATGAGTGAGATGGAAATGTTGTTTCCTGCAACGAAAGGCATGCCTGGGAATACGTCCGAGAACATGACATTGCTGCCGCTAATGGTGAGTCTCGCGTGCATGACCAGGGACTTGGCTTCTTCCGGGAGCGGGTAATTCGGATCGGAAGGCGTATCGCCAAAAGTCATTATTTTCGGCGTTTCACAGCCGAATACTTCCGCGTAATATTCCACCGCTTCACGACAATTTCCGTTGAAATTCAAGTAAAAATCTAAAGACAAACCAATCACTCCTCGTCAATTGATCATTCACAATTACTTCCATATTGTATCATTTTGCTTGTCCATTATTCAATTTATGAAATATGAATTTATCGTATCGTGGCGTCAATGGTCAGCTTTTCTGAAATTCGGAAGGGGTCATGCCGGCCAGCTTCTTGAAAACTCTCGCGAAATAGCCGGCATCGTCAAATCCGACCTTCTCGGCAACCGCCTTGACCGGTATGCCGCCCTGTTTCAACAAATATTTGGCCTCCTTGATGCGGACATGCTGCTGAAAATCCGTAATCGTTGATCCCGTTTCCTTCTTGAACTGCCGTGATAGATGTGCCGGATGCACGCGGCAAGCATCGGCCAGCTCTTCCAAATTCAGCAGCTTGTTAGAGTGGAGCGATACGTATTGGACGGCTTTCCGGATTAAAGGTGAGAACCCATTGACCGCTTGGGAGCGGACCAGCGAACAATAGTCGTTGAACATGGACGTCATCAGTTTATTCAGTGATTCGATCGTATCGGACCGCTCGATTCGTTTGGCGAATTTCTCTGAAATTTGGTGCAGATAGAAGGGCTGGACGCCGGCGTTTCTCGCTGCAATGCGCAGCAAGGTATTCAAAATGATAATCGCATTCCGCAGAGCTCTTACGGGCTGGTTCGGAAACCTATCGGAGAAGTCGTACAGGTTTCTCATCTTCGCCCGGACTTGCTGCAGCTGTTCCGCATCGCCATGCTGTACGGCACGCATCATCTCTTGTTCGATTTGGTAGCGCAGATCGATGAGATCGATGTACTCCTCATCGGGCTGCAGCAGCAGCTGGTGTTCCTGCAGAGCCGCCTCTGGATGCTGTTCCGGCGCCAGTTCTTGAATCCGGGCTTGAGCGAAGGAGTCCAAGTTGGCCAAGATGTTAGCCAGGCTCTGCACTTTGGCCAAGCTGATTAATTTTAACCCTCGGTAGAACGCTTCGAGCTCAATACGCTTCGGCTGATCCATTCGATAGGTCGCATGCAGCTGGTTGACATCCGGAACCTGCAATAAGAATGGGCCGACAACGAGACATATCGCCGGCTCTCCCTCCTGATGCAGCGCCTTGGCCAAATAAGTTAATCCCCATTCATTCGTCAGCTTGCAGACGGTGTCGGACTGTTTGGCCGCCTGCGCACCGAGAGAGCGAAGATTCGCCAGCTGCCCTTCCTTCAAGAAATCCGGCAGATGATCATGCTCGTGTTGGAGCGATGCGGCTCCGTGATGATTGAGAATGACCGTATTGATATCGGTCAAATGAAAAATGGACATGGAGATGGCGGAAAGGTGGAGAGGCTGCATAAGCATAATAATTTCTCCTTGGTGTTAATATTGTCCTAATAACGCTAACTGACTTCTATTTTTATTCATTGAATCTCAGTATAATCTTATTTGTTGGGGTTGAAAACGAGAAAAAGGAGAAATGACCGATGTTATATCCAATTGTAACGGAGTCAAGGGGCGTTATTGATCTAAACGGCATTTGGAAGTTTAAACTGGATTTTGGAAAGGGCTTTCAAGAAGCATGGCACGATTCGCCTCTGAAGGACACGATATCTATGGCTGTGCCTGCTTCCTTCAATGATGTCGGCGTGACGGCGGACATACGCAATCATGTCGGCTGGGTCTGGTATGAGCGAGACTTCGCGGTGCAGAACCTGCTGTTCTCGGAACGCATCGTCCTTCGGTTCGGCTCCGCAACGCATAAAGCCCGTGTCTATGTGAACGGGAACCTTGTGGTCGAGCATACAGGGGGGTTCACGCCTTTCGAAGCGGAGATTCATTCGTATTTGAATTCGGGATATAACCGGTTAACGGTTGCTGTTAACAATATCGTGGATGAATCGACGCTGCCTGTCGGGCACTATAGCGAGCAAGAGCTTCCGGGACGCGGCCGGGTCGCCAAGAACAGCCCGAATTTCGATTTCTTTAACTACGCGGGCATTCATAGGCCTGTCAAAATATATACGACACCGCACACGTACTTAAAAGACGTGACGATCGTGACGGGCTTGAACGCGCAGGCGGGCATTGTCCATTATTCGGCGGAAATTGTCGGCGAGGCGGAACTTAAGGCGATGATCCTCGACCAAGACGGTCAAGCCGTTGGGGAAGCCAGCGGTGCCGAGGGGACGATTGAAGTGGCGAACGCGCAGCTCTGGCAGCCGTTGAACGCGTACTTGTACACTTTGAAGATAGAACTTATCCAAGGCGGTCAAGTGGTTGATGTTTATCGGCAGCCTTTCGGCATTCGAACCGTAGAGGTCAAGGACGGCAAATTTCTCATTAACGATCAACCCTTCTATTTCAAAGGCTTCGGTAAGCACGAGGACACGCCGATTCATGGAAGAGGCTTCGACGAGGCGGCGAACGTGCTCGACTTCCGATTAATGAAGTGGATTGGCGCCAATTCGTTCCGGACGGCGCATTATCCATACTCGGAAGAATTGATGCGGTTGGCTGACCAAGAAGGGCTCGTCGTTATTGACGAAACGCCGGCAGTTGGGCTGCATCTGAACTTCATGGGAATGTTCGGGGGCGGAACGAAGCGCAAAACGTGGGAAGAACTGACAACGCATGAGCCTCATCGGCAAGTGATTCGCGAGCTGATCGCCCGAGATAAGAACCACGCCTGCGTCGTGATGTGGTCCATCGCCAACGAGCCTGCTTCCGAGGAGGAGGGGGCGGATGTTTACTTTAAGCCGCTGGTCGAGCTGGCCAAGGAGCTTGATCCTCAGCGGCGCCCGGTGACCATTGTGACTCATCTGATGTCTACTCCGGAAACGTGCAAAGTAGCGGAGATGGTCGATGTGCTGGCGCTTAACCGCTACTATGGCTGGTACGTGCAAAGCGGTGATCTGGAGGCTGCCAAACATAAGCTTCGCGCTGAATTAACCGGCTGGGGCAAGCGCTGTCCAGGCAAACCGGTCATGATGACCGAATATGGCGCCGACACCGTTGCGGGCTTCCACGATGTGGACCCTGTGATGTTCACCGAAGAGTTCCAGACTGCCTACTTGCAGGCGAATCATGAGGTTTTCGATGAATTCGCCAGCTTTGTTGGCGAGCAGGTGTGGAATTTTGCCGATTTCAATACGAGCCAAGGGGTTATTCGTGTGCAAGGGAATAAGAAAGGCATATTCACGCGGGATCGCAAGCCGAAATATGCGGCACATGAATTGCGGAAAAGATGGCAGTCTATCCCTGATTTCGGGTACAAAAATAGCCCAATGGAGAGATAAGCCAAATCTAACGGACACCAGAGCCGTTAAATGCGTGACAAGCGCGGTTGTAGAAATCTAACGGACACCAGAGACTCAATTTGCCGGAATCGGTGCGAAATCGCACGGATTTCGGTCGAATAGCGGTACGTGTGTCCGTTAGATTTCTATTTCGGCCGAAAATGGCCGAATAAGAGCTCCTGTGTCCGTTAGCCGTCAGCCGGCTTGACGGACCGGATGTGGAGCTTGCGGCGCAAGCTCTCCCGGCGTCGGCGACAGGAGGCTGAGGCAGCAATCGAGGACACCACATCCGTTAAGTGCGTGCATGCACGAGCGTACACCCGAGACCTTATTTTCCGGAATAGGTGTCAAGTTATTTCGCACGAATCTCTGATGTCTCGTCAACGCGCCCGACTAGTCTAACTACTCCAAGTAATCAGCAATTACCTGCCACACGAACACTCAATAACATTGAACGCACGCATCATTTACATCAACCACTGTTCGGAGCCGGAAGTTCATTATTGCTCCGATAGCGGCTGTTCCTGCTGGCGAATAGCGGGATATTCTCCCGCTAATATCTTCATGGTTACTCCTTCTAGCTGCATAACTGGAAACTTTCACGTTATTTCAGTTGGAGATTCCTGTTTACAGGGGCATGGCGGCTCATTAACGGTAGATATTCCTGTAATTCCGTTATAACTGCTCATTTCGGTAAAATTAACAGGATGAATTCCTGTTAGCGGACATGACATCCCACACCACTCGCTACGTTACATAAACGCGCCCACTAATCTAGCTACGCCAAGTAATCAGCAATTACCTGCCACACGAACTCTCAATAACATTGAACGCACGCATCATTTACATCAACCACTGCACCTGTTATATCTTCGAATCCCGCTTTCTTGCTGCCGTAAACTGGGGATTGCGAAATCGACGGATTCCGGGCAAATAGCGGCACGTGTGTCCGTTAGCTCGACGACCGGCGGCGGCCCAAGCCGCGCCCAAGCTCTCTGGCGGCGCTGGCAGGCCGCCGAGGCAGCAATCGCGCTTCGCGAAATCTAACGGACACCACAGCCGTTAAATGTATCTCAAGCGCGAGCGAAAAAATCTAACGGACACCAGAGACCCTATTTGCCGGAACCGGTGCGAAATCGCACGGATTTCGGGCAAATAGCGGTACGTGTGTCCGTTAGATCAACAATTCGGCCGAAAACAGCCGAAAAACAGCTCCTGTGTCCGTTAGCCCGCGCCGATCGGGCTGAACGGACCGAACCAGAGCTAGCAGCGCAAGCTCTGCTCTCCTGCGGTGTCGCCCAAGCTGCGCCGCAAGCTCTGCTCTCCTGCAGTGTCGCCCATGCTGCGCCGAAAGCTCTCCCGCCAGCCGCCCCCGAGCCGCACCTCCTTATGCCGAATAGCTGTTCGACGAAAGCGTCTTCGAATGGCGAAGCTTTTTCGCCATAATGCAGTACCCCATGCCGACGTAAGTCAGGCCCCAGAAGAAGGCGAAATATTTGTTATCCTCAATAGGCAGGAACATGGATAAGATCATCAGAAGAATCAGTGCGGGGATCCAACGAGGAAACACTTTGGCCATGTAAGTCACAACCATAAACACGAGCGTGCCGCCCATAAAGCCGATCATCCCGAACATCCGCGTGATATTGACCAGCAACCCCTCCGGTTGAACGGCGTTAGCGCCGCCTGCGGCAAATTGGGACCAGAGCATGGCCGTTGTCAAAATATTGCCCACGATGATTGCAAGAATCGTAATCATGCCGATGACGCCTGTTTCTCTGGATTGAACCATGTAAAGTACGATGGACCCCACCGACATCAGTACGCATGCGATTAAGCCTGTAGTCAGTTCTTGCGTGCTGTCCGTCCCCCAAATCAGCGACGCCGGCGTCATCCCCATGCGGAATACACCTGCCAGTATACAAATAACCCCAAACCATTTGACCAATAACCCTTCATTCATTGTTAATCATCCTCCAAATCTGTTTGTGTGCTGCTCATGTACTTAGCATACAGGGGAGGTCATCACGGTTCCTAGAGCAGCCCATTCCTGATTTTCGGGAAGCTGTGCCAGAACCATATCGGGAACGGTCGGGAAAGCGCCGGGAATTTCGCATCAGACTGTATTCAGAGGTCCGCCAGGCAAGCTATAATAGTAAAAAGAAAGTTTAGAATGGCGGTGCCACCATGTTTACAGAGTATACGAAAGCAGGGAGTCAGGATGGGGTATCGCCCCGGCTAACCACAACTTGGAAGATCCGGACGGCTCAATGGCTGGTGCTAAGCTTCAGCGCGTTGACAGCCGTGCTGTTCATAGCAGCGATCCCAGACTATTACAATTCATTAGTAGATTCATGTATTTTGCAAGGCTGTGGAAGATTGGTCCCGGCCATGCCGGTGCCCGCGGAGGGACTAACCCTGGAGCAGTTTGCGCTCATTTTTGTGATGATCGACAGCTTGTTCACACTAGCCTTCTACGTGACATCGGCGATTATATTGTGGAAGGGCTTCCGGGAACCGATGGGCCTGCTGGCCGTTGTTGCGATGGTATCTTTCGGCACCACGTTTCCGGCGCTGGTTATGGTAGCATCGAATGATAATATGTTTACTTATTATTGGTTTCTATTCGTATCCATGATAAGCTGGGCATCTTTGTCCTTGTTTTTATTGCTTTTTCCGGACGGCAGGTTCGTGCCCAAATGGACGCGGTATGTTTTTGTCATGATTATGATTGTGAACAGCATCTCGCTCTTATATCAAGGGAACATGTGGGAGACGTTTCATATCCCCGCGGTCATTCAGTTTCTGTGGTATGGATCCTCCACGCTGATTTTGATTTATTCGCAGGTTTACCGGTTTCGCCATGTGGCGTCAGCGGCTGAAAGACAGCAAACCAAATGGGTCGTCTACGGGGCGTCGGTCGGAATTGTCGGGTTTATCGGCATGAGCGCTTTTTTTAACCCGAATATGAATGATGGATCCGCCATGACGTATGTGTATTTAAATGCATTTCTGAACTTGTCATTGACGGCCATTCCTATCACCCTGATGTTGGCTGTGTTACGGCAAAGGTTATGGAATATCGATCCGCTCGTGAATCGAACGCTCGTATACGGATCCCTGTCGGTATGTGTTGTGCTCATCTATACGTTGACGGTTCTTTATTTGGGACAGCTCTTCCAAACGGGCAAGGATTATATAGTCTCCTTACTGGCAACGGCCGTTGTAGCCGTAGCCTTCGCCCCTTTGAAGGAATGGCTGCAGAAACAGATCAACCGCATGATGAAAGGCCGTCACGACGATCCGTACGCCGTCCTGCTTGAGCTCGGGAATCAGCTGATTCAGCCCCAGGCGCCGGAAGCCATGCTGAACGCCGTCGTCTTCACGGTGAAGAATGCGATGCGTCTGCCCTACACAGCGATTTATGCCGGTGTCGGCGGTCAGGACACGCTCGTCGTGTCGGCCGGCGAGCCGATGCACGAGCTCCATGTTATGCCGATCATTCATCGCGGCGAGGAGTTGGGGACGCTGCAAATCGCCAGCCGTTCGTCCGGCGAGTTATTCACGTCGGAAGATAACAAATTCCTGGATGTGCTGCTGAGGCAAGCGGGACCGATCGTGGAGAATTGGCAAATGACGCAGGGCATGAAGCTGCTGGCCCAAGATTTGCAAGAGTCCAGGGAGAAGCTTGTGCTCGCGCGGGAAGAAGAAAGGCGGCAAATCCGCAAAAATCTGCACGACGATCTGGCTCCGAAGCTGGCCGCGCTCGCGCTGAATGCCGCGACGGCTCAGATCTATGTAGAGAAGCAGCCGGAGGTAGCCATCGAGATGCTGGTGGATCTGCGTAAAGTCATCCGCTCGACGGTGGACGATATTCGCACGCTAGTTCATGATTTGCGGCCGCCTACGCTCGATGAACTTGGGTTGATCGGGGCTATACAGGAACGGATCACGCTTTTGACCAAGCCCGCAGCCATGTTAGCGGGTGAAGAAGGAACAGAGCCGCTGCGCATTCAGCTGTATGCTCCGCAGCCGCTGCCCCCTCTGCCAGCCGCCGTGGAAGTAGCGGTGTACAGGATCGTGACGGAATCCTTGGTGAATGTTGTGAAGCATGCCCAAGCGACCACTTGTGCCGTGAGGCTGGAAGTGTCCGATTCCAATCAGCTGCAGGTGGAAATCGCCGATAACGGTAAGCCGTCCGGTGCTCCGCCGGCCCATGCCGCCGTTGGCGGCAAAGGCGGCATCGGACTCGTATCGATCAAGGAGCGAGCGGCCGAATTAGGCGGCCAATGTACGATAGAGCGTCCGGCGTCCGGCGGAACGAGGGTATTAGCCATTCTGCCGCTGCCAGTCAGTGAAAAATAGCCAAGATGAGGAGCAGAACAATAGCGATGAAAATAATGATTGCAGACGACCACCCGATCTTTCGCAGCGGCGTGCGGAATTTAATTAAAACGACGGACGATTTGGAAGTGGTGGGTGAAGCGGCTTCCGGGGATGAGGTGCTGCGGCTTGCGGAGCAGTGTCAGCCGGATATCATTCTAATGGATATTCGAATGCCGGGGCTGAACGGAATTGAGGCGACGCGGCTGGTCAAAGAGAAGTTCCCGCACATTCAGGTGCTCATCTTGACGATGTTTCGCGATGATCAATCCGTCTTCACGGCTATGCGCGTAGGTGCCAAAGGCTACGTGCTTAAAGATGCCGACGAATTGGAGCTGCTGCAGTCCATTCGAATCGTTGGAAATGGCGGAGCGGTATTCAGTTCGGACATTGCATCGCGCATGATGCATTTCTTCTCCTCGCCCAAAGCCCTCCAGGCAGCGGAGCATCCGGCGCTTTCCGAGCTCTCCAAGCGGGAGATGGAGATACTGGAACGGATCGCCGAAGGCGATACGAATGCACAGATCGGAGCGCGTCTGCATATTAGCGCCAAAACCGTCGCCAACAACGTGTCGATGATTTTGAACAAGCTGCAAGTCGTCGACCGTAATGAAGCAAGCCGGCTGCTGAAGGAATTTCGGGAAGGGGAATAAGGAAGGGAAGGCCAGCGATCGCTGGCTTTTTGGCATCCTGCCGAAACGTGCACAGAAAGTCGGACGTGATCCCGCCGGTTTTGTTATTTTGAATTAAGAGGGAGGTTAGCCGGATCATGCTGGAGCATTGGAATCGCGCTTTGAATTATATCGAACTTCAGTTGACGGAAGACGTTGACGTTCAAGAAGCAGCCAGATTGGCGTTATGCTCGGAGTTCCATTTTAAACGGATGTTCACTTTCCTTGCCGGGATACCGCTGGCCGAATATATTCGCCGTAGACGATTGACGCTGGCTGCCTTTGAGCTGAGCCAAAGCCAGACGAAGGTCATCGATGTTGCGATCAAGTATGGGTACAGCTCGCCGGACGCGTTTACTCGCGCGTTTCAAAGTCTGCACGGGATTACCCCGTCCGAAGCAAGGATGCATGGACAACCGCTCAAAGCCTACCCTCGAATGACATTTCAATTGACCGTTAAGGGAGGAGACGCTATGAATTACCGTTTGGAAGAGAAAGAAGCTTTTCGAATTGCCGGCATCATGCGAAGGGTACCGATTGTTTTCGAAGGGGTGAACCCTGAGATAGCCGCCATGTGGGGGAGCTTGACTGAGGAGAACATCGTTCAGCTCAAGCAGCTGTCCAACATTTCGCCGAAAGGATTAATCAGCGCATCGGTGAACTTCAGCGAGGAACGCATGCAAGAGAAGGGGGAGCTCGATCATTATATCGGCGCAGCGACAACCTCGGATGTTCCGGAGCCATGGGCGGCGATTGAAGTTCCGGCAGGCACCTGGGCCGTATTCGAAGCCGTCGGTCCTTTCCCCGAGACGCTGCAAAACGTGTGGGGCCGCATCTACAGCGAATGGTTCCCGTCATCCGGTTACGAGCAGGTCAACGGACCCGAGATTCTCTGGAACGAGCATAAAGACACGTCATCGCCGACGTTCAAGAGCGAGATCTGGATCCCGGTCGTCAAAAAATAAACGCAATGAACGAAGCCTTTGGCAGCCGGAACGGCTGTTAAAGGCTTTAGTCGGTTTTGCGAATGTTTCACTGTTTTGCGAATAATCCATAATTATGTGCATTATCCGAATTACTGCGGATTGGAATGCGCCGCAAGCGCGTCTATAGTTAGGCTTAAGTTGATCTGTACCAGCATCAACGCACAAAGGAGGGATTGCGGGCATGAAGCTGGCCGTTATTGGAGCAGGCGCAATCGGCATGAAACATTTGGAGGCAGCCGCTGCGGTTGAGGGACTGGAAGCCGTAGCGGTTGCCGAGCTTAATCCATCTCTCGCCCAGGCGGCAGCCGAGCAATTCGGCATTCGCGCTTACTCGGATTACCAGGTGATGCTGCAGCAGGAGAAGCCGGACATTGCGGTCATCGCGCTGCCGCATTTCCTGCATAAGGAGGCGGCGATCCACTGTGCGGAGCATGGCGTACATCTGCTGCTTGAGAAGCCGATGGCGTTGAATACGGCGGAGTGCGATGAAATTATAGCGGCTGCAGACCGGTATGGCGTTAAGCTGATGGTCGGCCATACCCAGCACTATTTTCCCGAGAACAGGGAGGCCAAACGGATCATCGAGAGCGGCGAACTCGGACAACTTGTGATGATTCTCGATACGCGGCATGTTCACTATTTGAGAGAAGACAGGCCGGCCTGGTTTCTGGAGAAGCGGAAATCCGGCGGAGGCATCATAACGAATCTGGGATCGCATTCCATTGATAAAATTCAATGGATGACGCAGAGCCGGGTGACCAAGGTGAGGGCTTCCGTCAGCTATCTGGATGACCGCTTCGATGTGGAGGGCAGCGGCGTCATCTGGCTGGAGACCTCTTCAGGCGTTCGGGCGACAATCGCGCAATCCGGATATCCAGGTGTGTCGCGCAATGAAACGGAGATTATCTTCACCAAGGGAATGCTCAAGCTGGAAACAGGTAAGGGGCTTGCCATCAGCCGCAACGGGGGATATGTGCAAGTGCCTTTGGAGCCGGCGGGTCAACCGCTGGCCATGCAATTGTTGGATCTCATGGAGGCAATAACAAATAATCATATACCGGATTGTTCAGGCGCCTACTCCAAGTCCGTCATCTCCGTCATAGAGAGCGTGTACGCTTCTAGTAGGACGGGAACCGAGCAGGTTGTTCGGGTGTAAACCCACCGTTCGTTATCATACCGATTCAGGAGGATGAATGAAATGGATAAAAAAGTGAGATTTGCCGTCATCGGCGCGGGCGTTATCGCTCCTTCCCATGCCAAAGCGATTGCAGGTAATTCGGAAGCCGAGCTGGTGGCCGTTGCGGACGTTGAGCCGGATAAAGCCAACAAGCTTGCCGAAGATTTCTCCATTCCTTACGTTTATCGGGATTATCAGGAACTGCTGAAGCGGGACGACATTGACGCGATTACGGTTGCCGTTCCAAGCGGCTATCATGCCGAGGTAGTCATTGCCGCAGCCGAAGCGGGCAAGCATGTATTAGTCGAGAAACCGCTCGATATTACGGCGGACAGCATGACGAGAATGATCTCCGCATGCCGCCAAGCGGATGTCAAGCTTGGCTGCGTATTCCAGCGCCGCGTAACTGAAGCGTCCATCGTCGCGAAGCAGGCGATCGAATCGGGCAAGCTTGGGAAGCTGGTGCTGGGGGACGCCTACCAGAAAAGCTACCGCAGCCCGCAGTACTACAAAAGCGCAGGCTGGCGCGGCACCTGGGCGATCGACGGCGGCGGCGCTTTGATGAATCAAGGCGTGCACGGCATTGATTTGATTCAATGGCTGATGGGCGATGTGCACTCCGTGTTTGCATACTCTTCCGCGCTTGTGCGCGAGATCGAAGTGGAGGATACGGCTGTAGCTGTCGTGAAATATAAGAGTGGAGCCTTCGGCGTCATTCAGGGAACGACGTCCGTTTATCCCGGACAAGAAACCCGTTTTGAGCTGCATGGCGAGAAAGGAACGATCATCTTTGACGATTCGGGCTTCAAGCAATGGAAGTTTGCGGATCATGAGGAAGCGATGCCTCAAGTCGTACCAAGAGTGGGCGCAAGCAGCGATCCCGCGCAAATTGCGAACGACGGCCATTTCATTCTGGTCGACGATTTGATCCAGGCGATTCGGGAGAACAGGGATCCTTTGGTATCGGGGGAAGAAGGCAGGAAGGCTGTCGACTTGATTCTCGCGATCTATGAGTCGGCGCGCACGGGGAAAGAGATTACATTGAACTAGACGGCGAGCAGGTGGAGGCTTGATCTGGCTTGATCTGGCATCGCCCGAAGGAGGACGGCTATCCATATGGATCCGATTGTTGGCAGACATTACCGTACAGGCGCTATAATCGAAGTAACCGCTTCCGAAGGCTGCCTGCAAGAAATTCAAATGGCGGACGCTTCACCATATGATTCTCAAGGGCAAGTAGAGAAGCTGCCTTGGATTGCCCCCGGGCTCGTTGATTTGCAAATCAACGGATACCTTGGCATGGACTTCAATCAATCACCGCTTGCCAAGGAAACGGTGATTGAGCTGACGTATGCGCTCTGGCGCGAAGGAGTCACTTCGTATTATCCGACCGTGATCACGAATGCGGATGGCCCGATCGAGCAAATACTCGGCGCCATATCCGAAGCTTGCCGCATCGATCCGCTGACCCGCAGCTGCATTCGCGGCATTCATCTCGAAGGGCCGTTTATTTCTCCGGAGGACGGACCGCGAGGCGCGCACGGCAAGGCGTATGTGAAAGCTCCGGACTGGGAGCTGTTTCAGCGCTGGCAGGAAGCTGCGGAAGGGCGGATTGCGATCGTTACCATGTCGCCGGAATGGCCGGAGGCGGACTTGTTCATCCGGCAGTGCGCCGCAAGCGGGGTGATCGTATCGATCGGGCATACGAATGCCTCGCCTGAGCAGATCCGCGCCGCTATTGCCGCCGGTGCGCAGATGTCCACGCACCTGGGCAACGCCGCTCATCTGATGCTGCCCCGGCATCCGAACTATATTTGGGAGCAGTTAGCCGCTGATCAGCTATGGGCCTGCATGATTGCCGACGGCTTTCATTTGCCGGAATCGGTGTTGAAAGTGTTCATGAAGGTGAAAGGCGATAAGGCGATTCTTGTCAGCGATGCCGTATATTTGAGCGGACTTCAGCCGGGCACGTACACCACGCATATTGGCGGCGAAGTCATGCTTGCTCCGAGCGGCAAGCTGCATCTGGCGGATAATCCCAACATGCTGGCCGGCTCCGCCCAAATGATGCTCTGGGGCATTCAGCATCTTGTTAAGAATGGCTTGAGCAGCTTGGCTGACGCTTGGGATATGGCGTCGGTGCGGCCATCTGCGATAGTGGGTCTGCCTGCAGCCCAGGGGCTTGAGCACGGCGCTCCGGCGGATTTCGTACTGTTCGAGTCCAAGGAGGACGGTTCATTGCGCTTGCTCAGCACTTATAAGTCGGGCAAGCCGGTTTACACCGCTGCTTCAGCTGTACCGCCAACGAATACAACGAACGAATAGAGAGGATGTTGAGCATGACTGCACAGAACGAGTTAACTATCGGTATGATCGGTTTAGATACCTCGCACTGTCTCGCCTTTGCGAAGCTGCTGAATGACCCTGCCCATGGCTATCATGTTCCAGGTGGGAAGGTAACCGCTGCGTATGCCGGCGGTTCGCCTGATTTCGAATTGAGCTGGTCGCGGCTGGCAAAGTTCACAAGCACGTTACGCGATGAGTACGGTGTCGAGCTAGTAGATTCGCCGGAGGCTGTCGCGGAACGGTCGGATGCGATCCTGCTGACGTCGGTGGACGGACGCGTGCATTTGGACCAGTTCCGCCGTATTGCCCCTTTCGGCAAGCCGGTATTCATCGACAAGCCGTTCGCCGTGACGACGGCGGATGCCCAAGAAATGGTGCGGCTGGCCGCCGAATACCGCGTGCCGCTCATGAGCGCATCCTCGCTGCGCTATGAGCAAGGGCTCGTTGACGCGCTTGCAGAGGAAGCGTCGCCGATTATCGGGGCTGACTGTTACGGCCCCATGGACATACAGCCTACGCAGCCCGGGCTGTTCTGGTATGGGATTCATGCGGCGGAGATGCTGTACCGTATACTGGGCCAAGGCTGCGTCCAGGTGACGGCCTCCACGAATGAAGACTACGAATTGGTAGTCGGCATTTGGCAGGATGGCCGAATCGGGACGATTCGCGGGAACCGCAGAGGGAACAAAACGTTCGGTGCGGTCATTCATCGCGAGAACATCACCCGGTTCGTTGACGGCAGTCTGTCTGAGAAACCTGTCTACGCGGGACTTTTGGAAGACGCCATGCGCATGTTCCAAACGGGAACTCCTGGGATCGATCCGCAGGAAACGGTCGAGATTATCCGTTTCCTGGAAGCGGCCAACGAGAGCCGGACCACCGGCAATACCGTCCTGCTGTAGCCGTATGGCCATCTGCCGGCTATAACGCAAATGTAAAGGAGCGAACAAGAGATGATAGAGGACCGACTTGGCGTCATTAGCGATGAGGTCAGCGATGATTTCATAGAAGCGCTGGACTGGATAAGAGCCGAGGGTTTAAAGTACGTGGAAATTCGCACGGTGGACGGCGTCAATGCGGCGAACCTGAATGATGAGCAGGTGGAGCGCGTTCGGACGGAAGCCGCCAAGCGCGGGTTGCGCATATCCGCATTGGCTTCTCCGTTGTTCAAATGCGCCCTCGATCCCTCCCGATCCGTCGCCTCCGGCGACCGGTTCGGGCAGGCGGAGGAGAGCGTAGAAGCGCATTTCGCCAAGCTCGAGCGGGTCATTGACATTGCCAGGAAGCTCGGCACCAGCTATATCCGCATCTTTTCATTCTGGCGGGAGAGCAATCCCGCACAATATGCGAATGAAGTCGCCGATCATCTGAAGAAGGCTGCAGCTGTCGCGGAGCGGCATGGTGTGACTCTGCTGCTGGAGAATGAAGGATCTTGCAATGGCGGCTATGCATCCGAAGTGGCATGGTTCGTTCGCGAGATCGGCTCTCCCGGTTTGAAAGCATTGTGGGACCCCGGCAATGAAGCATTAGGCGTATATTGGTCATATCCCAAGGTGTACAACGAGGTCAAAGATTTGTTGGCCCATGTTCATCTGAAGGATGCTTTCATCGACAGCATGGGCAACCCCGTCTGCGTTCCGATCGGCTCGGGTCGAGTGCCTTATCTGCGGCAAATTCTCGACCTGGAGGCTCAGGGCTATCAAGGGCTGTACGTGATCGAGACGCATTACATACCGCCAGGCGGAAGTAAAATGGACGGAACGAAGAAGTCGCTGGAAGGACTTCGAAGGCTGTTGAACCATCGAACGGTCCAAGAGGAGAGAGCGGGCCACCTCAACGTGAAAGTGTACGAGAATCGCCGGGGGATGGGGGCCGCTGCGGCGGAGGCGGCAGCGGCGAAGATCAAGGAGCTGCAGTCGCGGAAGGAGAACGTGCGGATCATCTTTGCTGCCGCCCCGTCACAGAACGAATTCCTGGCGGAGCTCGTCCAGCAGCAGGGCATCGATTGGTCGCGCATTACTGCCTTCCATATGGACGAATATATCGGATTGCCGGACGATGCGCCGCAGAAATTCAGCCGCTTCCTCACCGATCGCTTGTTCGATCTCGTTCATCCGGGTGAGGTGCATCTGATCCGAAGCGCGACGGAAATCGAGCAGGAATGCCGCCGTTACAGCGAGCTCCTCGCGGAAGCGCCGATCGATGTCATTTGCCTCGGCATAGGAGAGAACGGTCATATCGCGTTCAATGATCCGCCGGTCGCCGATTTCGCGGATGAGCGGATGATGAAGCCGGTCGAACTGGACGCGGCATGCCGGCAGCAGCAGGTCAATGACGGCTGCTTCCCGGACTTTGACGCTGTGCCTACGCATGCGCTCACCTTGACGATTCCGACGATGATGTCCGGAGCGCACTTGTTCTGCATCGTCCCGGGGCCGAACAAGCGCGATGCGGTTAGCCAGACGCTGCACGGACCTCTGGCGGTAGCTTGTCCGGCTTCCATCCTGCGGACACATCCGGACTGTACGTTGTTCACAGACCTGGATGCTTACGGTTCGGTGCAATAACAACCAAGAGGGTGTCGCTTGAGCCGTGATTACGGCTGGGCGACACCCTCTTGGCACGTTGTTAGCTACTCCGGCATGCTGCACCGCAATGAGGTTCTGTACTTCGTGTAGTGCACATACTCTCCGCTCATCCAGAAGAGCAGCGTGTGTCCGTCACGACCGCCACGGGTGAGGAACGGCCGCACTTGGTGACACGGGGAGCTGGCTGTGACGGGAGCCGAAGACCAGGTGGCGCCAAGATCCTCCGTTTGCCACCTCTCGATTTCGAAAACTCCGTTCACTTCGCGGGAGAGGAAGACAACGGACGGGTCGCCGTGATCGAGAATGATGCCGCCGGAATAATAAGGCTCCGTCTCGACGGCACCCTGCGGCGTTCGGGGAAACCAGCGTCCGGCGGCCGTCAGCTCATTCGTCACCCATCTCCCGCCAGCCCAACGGCTGTAATAATAGCGGTGATCTTCGAGGGAGTTGAATACGGCATAGACGATGACGGGATTTCCTTGCTCATCGTGCGCGATATCCCATATCCAGGCGTTACGGCCTGCCGCCTTACCGTCAAAAACGATTTCGAGTTCGGCTATTTCGAGCGGTAAATCCGCCATTTGCTTGACCAACGTAGCATCCGCACGGTAGACGGCGCCTTTCGCATAACGGGCGTAATAGATACTATTAGAAGGCTCAACGTTCGGATGTCCGTCGGTGCAAGCGAAGTGAATCGTATCCCTGCCGTTGGATGCGTAACGAATATAAGGCCGCTGCCCCTTGTCCATGATCAAGGTGCGCACCGGAGACCACGCGTTCAGCTCCAAGTCGGAGGTCACGCTGAAATTCGGCTTGAAGTTGCCTCCCCGCCAGAACAGATAGAGCTGCCTTTCAGCCGCCAGATAGACCGGGGTTGGATACGTGTAGCCGTAATGCCCGCTCGTATTCGCCGGCAGCGTCTGCTCCGCTCCGAAGGAGGATAAGTCTTCCGGTAGTTGTGTCCTGCGGTAGTACATCGAATCCCCGTTGTGCGCGGAATAGAAAATCGTGATGTGCCCAGCGTCATCGATATACAGCGAAGGATTGGCATGATCGTCCTGCTGCAGCGCCGGACGAATCAAGAACGATCGGTTAGTGCCCAGCGTATGGTCGAAACAACCGATCCACACGTCGCCGGCGCTGCTTAACCAGCCGGCGTACGTGCGTCGGTGCCGTCCCTCGTAGTAGAGGGCGCGCGGGTCGGCGAAGAAACACCAAGCTCCGTCAGAGGTGAATTCCTGAATTGAAGTTAATTGAATGGTCATCACGGATCTCCTTATCAATCATTCGTCGTATGGAAGTCAATACCGATGGTTTGAGCCGGAAAGGTACAGAACGCCATGCAGGAAGCAGTCGCTCCCCGCAAGGCGTTCATCCGGGCATTACTTAAGCCTGTCGTAAGCGGTTTGTGTAATTTTCATCAATTCATCGACGCCCAGCTTCTTGGCCTCGGCCACATATTGATCCCATTCGCTCATGCTGCGTTGGCCGAGAATGAATTTCGTAATTTGTTCATTGCGGTGTTTGTCCACAGCCGCTTGGAGCAGGGAGACATTCGACAGTTCGCTTTCAATGTACTGAGGTCTCACGCGATAAACGCTATCGTGCTTGCGAGCCAATTCGTAGGCATTCCGCTGCTCCGGTGTGGCGGGAATGAGATGGGCGTCATAATCGAACCAAGTATAGGCGCCGTTCGTTGCCAGCCCTGTTTTTTTGCGGACATCGGTCACATCCAAATATTCAGGACGCAATTTCTTTTGCCCGTTCTCCGTGGTGTACACTTCGTCGCCCTTGCCCCAGCTCAGAATTTGCTTGCCCTCTTCGCTGTAGAACCAGTCGAAGGCTTTCAGGGCTTCCTTCACATTCTTCGATTTGGAGGAGAAGGTCATCCCTGTTTCGAGAATGTGCGTATACGGGTTCACCTTAAAGCCGGGCACTCCTTCCGGAGGTGTCATGAAGGCGAGGTTAAAGCTCGGATTCGTCTTCTTCATCGGGATATTAAATAAGTCCAACCGTCCGATGTAATCGAGGATCATGAACGTTTGATCGTTCGATACGGCATTCTGCCATTGCTGCACGTTGAATGTGAGCCAATCCGGCGGAATCAAGCCTTCTTTCTGCATGCGCTGGAAGAATTCGATCATCGATTTGTACTCGTTCTCGATAGGGCCGTAACGCACCTTGCCTGTTTTCTCATCCTGGAATAAGCCGTTCGTCGTACCGAACTGTGCGGAAGTAAAGTTCAGGATGCCGAGATTCGCTCCGCTTCGGAACGAGAAAGGGTAGCTGTTCGGGTACAGCTCCTTCAGTTTTTTGCCGACCGTAATGAGCTCTTCATAGTTCGTTGGGGGATTCAGTCCGTGCTTCTTGAAAATATCTTCCCTGTACATCCAGATAATCCGGTTCGTTTCGCCGAATCCTTCGTTCGGAAGCATATACATTTTACCGTCTGCGGCCAAAGAAGCTTTCGCAATTTCCGGGAATTTCTTTAACCAAGCGGTTAAATTCGGCATGACGTCTTTATAGTCGAGAATGTTAACGAGAACGCCTTGCTGGCCGAATTTATCGGCGTCCGCGCGAGGGTTGAAGAAGGTAATGTCCGGCATATTGCCTGAAGCGACATTCAGATTAATCGTGTCCTTGAGCTCGCCCGAAGGCAGCTGGACATTGAAAGTGGCGCCTGTCTTCTCTTCAATCCACTTCCAGACCACCCAGTCCTTGTTATAAGGCCAATTCGGATGACTCTCCAAAAGCATGGTAAACGTATGTTTCGTCTTCTCCGCAGGGGCGGGATTCGCTGAGCCTGCAGCGTCTGGCGACGCCGCCGGGGGGGTCGTTCCTGAGCAAGCGACTAATAATGAAGTGCAAATTGCGAGCGTTCCAAGTGACATACTCCATTTCTTCATCATGCTTGAATCTCTCCTCTTTGTTATTATTCATTTCCCCTAGACTTGGATGCTCAGTTGCTATGTATAGCTACGACTTGACCGCCCCAATCATCACGCCTTTCACGAAATACTTCTGCAGGAACGGGTAGGCCAAGAGGATGGGAACCGTGGAAACCATAATGGTCGCAAATTTCAGAGGCTCTTCCAGGACGACGTTCGCATCGCCGATCGCCGTGGTATCCGCTTGGTTCATCTGGCCGGCAAGCACGATGTTGCGCAGGATGACCTGCAGAGGGAAGAGCTCCTGATCCCGCAAATAAAGCAGAGGCAGCAAGAAGTTATTCCATAAGCCTACGGCGTAGAACAAGCCGATGGTTGCGAATACCGCTTGCGATAATGGAAGAACGATCCGGAAGAAAACGCCGATATCGCTCAATCCGTCCATTTGACCGGATTCCTCCAGCTCCGCCGGAATCGCGGAGAAGAATGTACGCATGATAAGCAAGTTCCAAGTGCCCACTGCGCCAGGCAGCACCATGCCCCATATCGTGTCCATCACGCCAAGCTCTTTGACCACTAGAAAGGTCGGAATCATCCCGCCGCTGAAAAATAGGGTGAAAATGATCATCAGAGTGAATCCGCGCCCGAATATCATGTGCCGTTTGGCCAGGGCATAAGCGCCGAGCGAAGTGATGACCAGAGAAATCGCCGTACCAACTACGACGTAAACGATCGTGTTCCAGTAGGCGGTTCCGATGCGCGGATCTTTCAATACTACTTTATACATGTCGAGGGTAAATCCTTTCGGATACCAGCTAATATCGCCCTTGAGCACATGAATGTTGCTGCTGAGGGAAACGGCGGCCATGTAGATGAACGGATACAGGGTCATCACAACGACGCCTAGAAGGATGATGACGTTGATGACGGAGAACAACGATATTTTCGAAAGCTTCATTATGGAATATCCTCCTTAGCCTGCAAGGTCTACCAGAGACTTGTTTCGGAGAAGCGTTTGCTCAGCGCATTCGTGGTGTAGATGAAGAGGAAGCAGACGACGCCGGTGAACATGTCGATCGCAGCTGCGTAGCTGAAGTTGCCGCTGACAAGTCCCGTACGGTAGACGTAAGTGCTTAAGATGTCGGCCGTGGAATAAGTCGCCGGGTTATAGAGAAGGAACACTTTCTCGAAACCGATCTCCAGCACGCGTCCGACATTCAGGATGAATAGGATAATGATGGTCGTGGAGATTCCTGGCAGCGTGACATTCCACAGCTTGCGGAAGCGGCTCGCGCCGTCCATATCGGCGGCTTCATAGAGGGAAGGATCGATCGAAGAGAGCGCAGCCAAGTAAATGATCGCTTCCCAGCCGATATGCTGCCATATTTCCGAGCTTACATAGATGAATCGGAAGAGCTCCGGCTTCACCATGAAGTGGATCGGTTCCAAGCCGAAAGTTTGAATCAATTGATTAACGAAGCCTTGCGAAGGTGAGAGGAACATGACGACCATACCGGCCACAACGACGTTGGAGATGAAATGCGGTAAATAACTGACCGTTTGCACGAAACGTTTGAATAGCATATGTTTTAACTCATTCAGCAGGAGAGCCAATACGATGGGAGCGGGGAATCCGAAAATGAGCTTGTTCACCCCGAGTAAAAACGTGTTTCGCAGCAGCACCCAGAAATCGGGACTGTTAAAAAACATGTTGTAATACTTCAGGCCAACCCAATTGCTGCTCCATATCCCCTTGTACAGGTTATAGTCTTTGAAGGAGATGACGATACCGAACATGGGTAAATACTTAAATAGCACATAGTACAGCAAACAAGGCAAGAACATGAGCAATAAATATTTGCTTCTTGCGATCTTCCTCCATAGGAGCCTTCGACTGGACACGGCCGGTAAGGGAAGATCCGACTTGGCTCCGGCTGCGTCTAACTTATTCATTGGCATATACCCCTCACTTTCCTATTCGCGGTATGTTGGAGCTGTCACTGGCCTTGCCGAACAGAGCATCTTGGCTGCTGTTGCCGCTGCTTGGAAAAAGCATAACACCGTTCACGCGGGATGTAATCCGTGACATTTCCGAATTGTCCCCACTTTCTAAGAATTCCGTAAATATGTTAAGTTTTCGTGAAAGAATGAAATTGCAAAGTGGCAGGTTTGTCCGTATTATTTAAGTAAGACTTCTGCTATCCGCGACGGATGGAGGAAACGATCGTTCAGCGCATCTAAACCGGAGGTGGGTAGGATACGATTAATAACGCGATTT
Source organism: Paenibacillus sp. MAHUQ-63 (assembly GCF_028765165.1). Classification (GTDB taxonomy): domain Bacteria; phylum Bacillota; class Bacilli; order Paenibacillales; family NBRC-103111; genus Paenibacillus_E. The sequence continues at coordinate 802,479 of NZ_JARADB010000002.1, forward strand.
CAATCCAGAACTTCTTCCTTGCTCATTCGTTTGCTGGTTGGGTTTCTTACGGTCATTGTGCTTCTTATGTCGTTTAACTACTTGTCCTTTACGTTTTTTCAAAACAATATTCGCAATGAAATCATCCGTTATAACGCGCAAAATATTCGCTTTACCTCCGAGCGGTATGAGGAACATTTTCAATTAGTGCAAAAGCAGATGTACGCACTATATTTCCATGATGATGTGAACCGGCTTCAGAAAGCTAGCGGGAACGCTCGATTCGAGCTGCTGGATCGGGTGAAACAAGAAATCGTTAAGGTTGTGGGGAATCCCCTCATCTACGTGGACAACGCGATCATCGTTTTCAAAGAGGGTTCATTGACGCTCAGCAGGAACGGAACGAACGACAGGGTGGCGATGTTCGAGAAGTTTTATGCCAGCCGGGATTACCCGGATGCCTTTTGGCAGAAGCAGTTCAATGAAACGTACGCGTCCAAGCTGTTCCCCATGTCGATGTTCTACGAGCATGCTTTCCATCAATCCGGGGATGCGACGTTCATGGGCCGCTTCATCCCGTATATTGTCAAGCACTGGCAGAACGATGACTTCTACCTCGTGGCCATGCTGGATGCCGACAAGCTGTTCGACGCGTTCCACCGGTCGGTCAACTCCAATTTCGTTATTCTGGACAAACAAGGCGAGTTGTTGTTCGCTACAGGCGGAGCGGCAGCCCGCACGAATCTCCCGAATCTGCCTGCCGGCAAAACGTATTTCTTGCACGACAATACCTATTACTTCTATCAGACCGGAGCGAATAGCGGTTTCACCTATTTAAATATCATTCCAGGGGCTAGTATATCGGAGCAGGTATCCAAGCTTAATTTGACGTTGATCGTTCTGCTGGTGTTAGCCTTGATCGTAAGCATCGTCGTTTCTGTATTATTCAGCGTACGCTTTAACCGCCCTGTGAAGCGGCTTGTCACTTCGCTTCAGATGCCGGGCGGAGAGGATCTGCGGTTCAAAAGCAATATCCGCGAATTCGAGCTGATCGGTCAGAAGCTGGACGATATGCTCCAAGCGAACGCACGGATCCAATCGGATCTCGCGCAGAAAAATATTCAGCTCATGTCCTATGATTACTTGAATAAGCTGAAGAAGATCTACAGCGGATCGCGGGGAAGCGTCGACATCGTTTCCACACAGGAATATCGATTCGTCGTCTATGAAGTGACCTACAAGGACAGGTTCTGGGAGGAAATGAGAGAAGAGCCCGGACCTTTAACGTACAGCATTTATACATATATCAATCATAGCTTGCTGCAAGTATTCCCCGCATCGTTAACGATTCAGGTGGAGAGCCTCCAGATACTGTCGGTCATTAACGAAATCGACGATGAGCGATTCGAAGCTTATCTGTCGGAGCTGCTGAAGGTCGTCGCTCATGACGCCGATTTCTATTTCCTGACGATTGCCCTATCACCGGCCTATCCGCAGTCTTTCGATTTCACGGTAGCTTATGAACAGACGGTTAAGCTGTTGAAGGAGCGCAAGCTTAACGAGGATACCCAAATCGTTCGTGAGCCGAACGGCCGCCCGGCGATGCATCGGCTTACGGCAGCACAGGAACAACAGTTCGACTCCAATCTGGCTGCAGGCAACACGCAGGAGCTGCTGCATCTGCTTGACCGTCAGCTGGCCATTATGGAACGCAAGTGCGAAACCTTGCTGCAGTATCAAGAATTTCTGGTCGATATCGTTCAGAAGGTGCGGAAGTCGTTCCATACGCTGCGCTTAGACGAACGGGCGCTGCAGCCAATTATCTCCGGGCTCAATACAGGGCAAAGCTTTTACTCGGGGAAGCATTACCGCAAATTTTTCAGCCAGCTGCTTGTTGCCGCTTGCGAGGAAATTAGAAGGAATCAGAAGAACGGCGACCCTGTCATCGACTTTGTTTTTGACTACGTATCCAACAACTATACTCAAGATATAAGTTTGGACATTTTGGCCGAACATCTGCATATCACCGGCGGATACTTATCCACGTATTTCAAAGAGAAAACAGGGGAAAACTTCATTGATTACGTGAATGGAGTTCGAGTCGGCATAGCCCAGCAGCTGCTGCTGGAAACGGATTTGCGCATTCAGGATGTCGCTTCCCGTGCAGGCTATCAGAATATTAATTCGTTCAACCGGATGTTCAAGAAATTCACAGGCGTGTCGCCCAGGGAATTCCGGAAGGAGAAGCGGACGGAAGAGGAAGAGTAGGAGCAGCAGCTGCTCTTTTTTTATTGCGATCTGCCGAATAATGGAATAGAAGCGCCTCCGGCATCACATGATAAGTCTAGCCGTTCATCAAGAAATCATGAGACGCAAGGGGGAGCTTATATGAAATTAACGACGGAGCAGCGGATTACCCTCCACGGGTTTAATAACTTGACCAAATCGTTAAGTTTTAATATGTACGACATTTGCTTTACGAAGACGAAGGAAGAGCGCGAAGCGTATATTGCCTACATCGACCAGCAGTACAATGCGGAGCGGTTGACGGCTATCTTGAAATCCGTAGCCGATATCATCGGTGCGCATGTTCTTAATATCGCCAAGCAGGACTATGAGCCTCAGGGATCGAGTGTGACGATGCTGGTCTCGGAAGGGCCGATCGAGAAGGCGCCTAACGAATCGTTCGAGGAATCGCCCGGACCTCTCCCGGAGGCCGTCGTCATGCATCTGAACACCAGCCACATTACGGTGCATACGTATCCCGAATATCATCCGGATGAAGGCATCAGCACCTTCAGGGCTGACATCGACGTCTCCACCTGCGGGGAAATATCTCCGCTGAAGGCGCTCAATTACCTCATCCACTCCTTCGATAACGACATTCTGACGATGGATTATAGGGTTAGGGGCTTCACCCGCGACATTAATGGTCATAAGCTGTTCATCGATCACGAAATCAGTTCGATCCAGAACTATATCCCCAGCGATATCCAAGACTTGTATCAGATGATCGATGTGAACGTCTATCAGGAAAACATTTTCCACACCAAATGCAAGCTGCGTGAGTTTGATCTCAACAATTATTTGTTCGGCTATACGAAAGATTCGCTGAGCAAGGAGGAGCAGCTGGAGATCGAGAAGAGCGTGAAGTGGGAGATGGATGAGATTTTTTACGGGAAAAATATGGTGTTTACTTGAATATGTACGGTCGCATCGGACGGTGTAACACAGCTAGGGCCTCCAGGAAATCATTCCTGGGGCTTTTTGGCATTTCAAGACAAATACCCGGATTGACAAACGGTCGAAGGCAGCGTATGATAAGTTTCAGATTTAGTAAATTAGTAAATTAGTAATTTAGTAAATGAAAAAACTGAAGTGGAGTGTGCCCACCAATGAAAATTCCAACATCTTTGAAACATAAACCCGTTATCGTTTCTGAAAATTACGAGCAGGTTGACGGCAGATATGCCAACAACACGGATGCTCAAGGCTTATCGTTAGGACTCGCCCAATGGAACGACCGGGGCAAGGTTGATATTTCAGCCAAAGTATGGAGATACACCGGGGAGAAGTGGTCGAGGCAATCCGAGGAGCTGCCCATGCACCGTGTGCTGGACCTGGCTATTCTGATATGCAGAAGCAACCTGTACTTCCAGGACGCCTATCGCTTCCCCAAAATGTACGATCCCGAGAATACGATGATTGACCGTATCGGTCTGCAAGGGGATGCGATGACGGTATCCGTCTGTGCCGACAATCCCATGATCGACCAAGATATTCAGTTATTCGCTCAAGCTCTTGGCGACGACGGCGAAATGATCGGCGAAAGGCTTCGCGTCTTATCCAGCCTGCTGAAAGAGATGGGTTATTGAAATGAGAGCTAGAAAGGAACATTGTTATGGAAAAACTTGAAGATTATACGCTGTCTCCCGGCAGGCTATTTACCGCTAGCGAACGAGAGCTGATTTGGAGCAAACCCTCCTCCCATAAAGTCAGTGAAGAAGAACGCCGAATATGCCGGGAAATCAAGCGGAATTGGCAGCGCGGCGAAATGAAAATCGCCAATATTTTGCTTGAGGGCGATGCCGGGACCGGCAAAACGCAGCTGGCCAAAGCATTGTCGGCGGAGCTCGGGCTGCCGTATACGAAAGTGACCTGTTTCGCCGATATGGATAAATCGGATATTATCGGCTCCATTTTGCCGGTCATTCCGCCGGAGACATCCGACTCGCAGGAGCATGGTGAGCAAAGCGCAGCGTCCAAGCATGAGAAGGATGCGGTCGAATACCGCTTTTATCCTTCCGAGATTGTCCGCGCTTATCAAAATGGCTACCTGCTGGAAATTCAAGAACCGACCGTTATTCGGGACGCCGCGGTATTAATGGCTCTGAACTCGGCATTAGAGCTGGATGGGAGCATCAATCTGCCGACCGGGATCATTCGCAGACATCCGGATTTCGTTGCCGTTATAACAACCAACCGCAGTTATGCAGGAACGAGACCGCTGAATGAAGCGCTGCGCGACAGAGTTCAGCATACGGAGAAGATGGACCTGCCCGCGAAAGCAACGATGGTTGAAAGGGCTAAGGCGAAGACAGGCTTCCAAGACGATAAAGTGTTGGATGTTCTCGCCGATACGATCATTATTTTGGACCAAACGGCCCGGGCTCATGCAATCAAGGGCGTGGCCGGCATGCGCTCCTACTTTTATTGGGGGGATGCCGTGGCCGGCGGCGCTTCAGTCAAGCAATCTCTGTATCATAAAGTCATTTATAAAATTACAACCGACGAAGAAGAAATCAAGATACTGGAAGAAGCCTTGCAGCGGCATGGCTTGCTTGCCGGATTGGACGAAGTGGAGTCCGATCTTCAAAAAAAAAACGGATTTTGGATACCGCAGAAATGAAGTCGTGGGGTGAGCTGGACAGCTTCGAATTGGAGCCGGACACGCAAGCGGAGGCTGAGGGCATAGCCCTGAAGAGAACGGCGGATAGCGAAGCCAATGCTTCTCAGGCTGCCGACGACTCGACGAGAATGGAAAGCTCAGACAAAGGGGAACACGGAGCCTCCAAATATCATCAAGCCAATCCCGAAGCTATGACGGAGATTGAGCAGCAGCAAGAGCGCAATTTCCGCCAGAAATTGAATCGTGACGCCCGTGAGATCGTATCCGACTCGATTCATAAGGGGGTCAAACTCATTGTGCATCGCCCCTCCTACAGCGGGTCCGATGAGCAGGAATATAAGCGTGTTAGCAGAGAGCTAATGCCTGTCGTCCGAGAAATTGCTCGAAAAACTTTACCGCTGCTGGAGCATGAACATGCACCTGAATTTGCCAGAAACCAACTGTATGGCAGCAAGTTTCAAGCGGACAGCGTCGCGTATCATGATTTCAGATACTTCGCCAAGAAACGGCCGCCGACGGAGTCTCCGTCGCTTGTCGTTGGCTTAAGAGTTGATGAGTCCGCCTCCATGGCTGCCTTCGGGCGTCTGGACGCGGCCAAGCGTGCAGTGCTGGCCGTTTATGAGTTTTGTCGAATGTGCGATATTCCTATACTCATTCACGGAGATACGGCGGACGTATCCAAGCTGGAGATGATGTCGATTTATGCTTACGCCGATTATGAACAGACCGATCCGCGTGATCGTTTCAGGCTGATGGGCATTCGCGCCAGAAGCAACAACCGTGACGGGATGGCGCTTCGCATTATGGCCGATCGGCTGGTGAGGGCGCAGCAGACGACGAAGCTGTTGATCAGCATCAGTGACGGGCAGCCCAAAGCGATGGAGGATTACTCCGGCATAGTGGCCATGCAAGACATGCAGATGACCATCGCGGAATACGCGCGGAAGGGAATTACTTTTGCCGCCGCCGCGATCGGCCAGGACAAAGAGGTCATTAGTCACATCTATGGGCACGAGAGATTCATGGATATTACGAATTTGCAAGAGCTGCCTGCGAAATTGGTTCGCATGATCGCCAGATATTTGTAAGGCAGTGCGGATGTATAGAAAGGAAAGGAGAACGACAACGTGGACAAAAGCAGACGAAAGGAATTGCAGGAGCAATTCAAAGAAATTAAGACTTATATGGGCGTCATTCAAATTAAGAATCAAGTTAACGGCAAAATATTTATCGATAGCCATTCGAATTTGAAAAATAAATGGATGACTATACAGATGCAATTAGACATGGGGAGATTCGCCAATCTTCAATTGCAGAAAGACTGGACCGAATTGGGCGGCGACTCTTTCACCTATGAAGTGCTGGAACAGAAGGAAACGGACCAAGTGACGGATATGCGCTGGGAGCTCAAGCTCATGGAGAAGCCGTGGCTGGAGAAATTGCAGCCCTATGGAGACCGCGGTTACAACAAGCTGCCGCTCAAAAAGTAGACGTAAAATCCCATATATTTACCAATACAAATATTAGAAAGCATCCTTGCGGATGCTTTTTTTCATTTTTTTCAACATGAATTAGACGTTAACCTAGCAACTCTGACTGTATACATAGTATTGCGACAAATTTAGTTCAATTTGGCCACCGACAAAGTGACAAGTTTATAGCAAGGATTTGTGTACAATCATTTAAAATATGATCTAATTCTTTCCGAGTGGAATAATTAGCGTCTTCTCTGCTTACTAATTACAAGATGTCCCAAATTCATGTGTTAAAGAGGTGTAAACATGCGTAGTCCATTAAGACATTACATTTTGACGTTCCTGCTATGTGTAACGCTTCTCGCCACGATGGGTTTCGATTATGTAACCCGGAAGAACACTTACAATCCTGAGACAACTTCGAATTCCAAAGCAGCTGCCGAGTCTGACTATCCGTTGATAATGACTAGCGCCCCGATAGATCCCCAGGATCAAGCGAACACGCCTTCCGCGATTGCCGCGGACGCTGTGAACATATCATCTCCTACAAGTCCGAATGTGGAGAGCCCCATCGTTGAACCGGCCGCCCCGGAAGTTCAGCAGGCGAAATATGAAGTAACAGCCTACTATCTCAACGTACGCGCGGAAGCGAACAACACATCGCAAATATTGGGCGTTGTAACGAAGGGCAGTACGCTGGAAGTCGTTGGCCCGACAGACCAAGGCTGGCTCGAACTGAAGAGCGGGGGCTATGTCCACGGCGGTTATGCAGCGTTGATCGGCGCAGAAGACGTCAAGCCATCCCCCCAGCTGCAAACGGTCCAGCAAAGCGCTGAACGCACCCTTGTCGTACAAGCTGCGCCTCCTGAGAAGAATAGCCAACCGGCCGAGCCTAGCAAACCGACCTCCAAGGTCAAGTCGGCATCCGGGCTGACGGAAGAGCATATTGCGAAAATCATTGAAAATACCGCCTTGGAAGGCCAAGGTTTAGAGAAGCCGATACTGGAAATCGAGGAAATGTACGGAATTAATTCCTACTTCACGATAGCGGTGATGAAGCTGGAAAGCGGACATGGCAAAAGCCAGCTGGCCAGAACCAAAAACAATTTATTCGGACTTAACGCTGTGGACAGCGATGCCTATAATAAAGCGATCAGCTTCAAAACAAAAGGGGACAGTGTAAAGAAATTCGGTGAAATCATCTCCGCGTTTTATTTTGACAAAGGATTGACAAGCGTTGAGAAAGTAGCCGGAAAATACTGCCAAGCCAACTCCAAATGGCCGTCGCTGGTGAAAAGCATTATGAACAGCGATTATGATAAGATTGCCTAAGTGGATGCTTTACTGAGAGTATCTCGGAACTTATGTGGAATTGTCAAACGACCAATCTAACAGTAGAATTGAAATGAAACCGGACCATGAAACGCCGATTTCAACGAATAGATTACATATGATCCCAAATGGAGATTGGTAGAGGTGGTGCTCAATGACAACGCAAAGCAACCCCAACCGATTAGCCGCTGAGAAATCGCCGTATTTGCTGCAGCACGCACACAACCCCGTTGATTGGTATCCTTGGTCTCAAGAGGCCTTCGCAAAAGCAAAGCAAGAAAACAAGCCTGTTTTCTTATCGATTGGCTACTCGACCTGTCATTGGTGTCACGTCATGGCACATGAATCGTTTGAAGATCCGATTATAGCCGAGATGCTGAACCGGGATTTCATTTCCATCAAAGTCGATCGCGAGGAGCGCCCCGATGTCGATCACATCTATATGGCGGTTTGCCAAGCGATGACGGGACAAGGCGGCTGGCCGCTGACGGTGTTCATGACACCGGAGAAGAAATCGTTCTTCGCCGGGACGTACTTTCCGCGCAGCCGTAAGTACAACCGGGCCGGCATGGTCGAGCTCATCGCCCAATTCGCGGCCAAGTGGAAGGAAGACGCCGAGCGGATCCGCGAGATCGGCGAACAAGTGATGCAAGAGACGACGCATAGGCTGCTGAGCAGCCGCACGGGCGGCGAATTGAATGAGGAGACGCTGCATGAAGCATTCCGTCAGTACGAGCATTCCTTCGATTCAGCCAACGGAGGCTTCGGAACTTCTCCCAAATTTCCGGCTGCGCACCAATTATCGTTCCTGCTCAGATACTATCAGAGAACGGGGAACGAGCGTGCGCTCGAAATGGTCGAGAAGACGCTGGACGCCATGCATCGCGGCGGCATGTACGATCACATCGGATTCGGTTTCGCGCGGTATTCCGTGGACGAGAGATGGCTCGTACCCCATTTCGAGAAAATGCTGTACGATAACGCCCTGCTCCTGATGACGTATACGGAAGCGCATCAAGTAACGGGCAAAGCGAAATACGCAGAAGTTGCGCATCAAATCATCACATATGTGCTGCGGGAGATGACGGATGGGGCAGGAGCTTTCTATTCCGCGGAAGACGCCGATTCGGAGGGCGTGGAAGGGAAATTCTACGTATGGACGCCGGATGAAGTGGAGGATGTGCTCGGCATCGACGAGAGCGATCTCTTCTGCGAGCTGTTCGATATTACGGATGAAGGCAACTTCGAGGGGCACAGCATCCCGAATCTGCTTCAGACGACGCTAGAATCGTTCGCCAGACGGAAGCGGATTCCGCCGGACGAGCTGATGGCGCGCATAGAGGCGGCGCGCACCAAGCTGTTCGAACACCGCGAGCGGCGCGTGCGTCCGGGCAAGGACGACAAAATTCTGACCGCATGGAATGGTCTGATGATCGCCGCGCTGTCCAAGGCCGCACGTGCCTTGGACGAGCCAGGCTATGCGGAAGCGGCCGCCAAAGCCGCGGATTTCCTGCTTCGCGAGCTGTGCCGCGAAGACGGGCGTTTGCTGGCCCGCTACCGGGACGGCGAAGCGGCCTTCCTTGGCTACGTGGACGATTACGCGTTCCTCGTCTGGGGCTTGCTCGAGCTGTACGAGACGACGTTCGAGCTGCGCTATCTTCGTGAAGCACTCCAGCTGAACGCCGACATGCTTCGTCTCTTCGGAGACGAAGAGGGGGGAGGGCTGTTCTTCTACGGCAGCGATGCCGAGCAGCTGCCCGCCCGCCCCAAAGAGATCTACGACGGCGCGATGCCGTCGGGCAACGGAGCAGCCGCGCTGAACTTGCTGCGGCTGGCGAGACTGAGCTACGACGCGAAGCTGTCGCAGGCTGCGGACCGGCAGCTCCAGGCGTTCGCCGGAGCGGTGCGGAACCATCCGCCGGGCCATGCGCTGACGCTGGCCGCGCTTGATTTCGCTTATGGCGAAGCCAGCGAAATCGTCATCGCCGGCGACCCGGCGAAGCCGGATACGCAGCGCATGCTGCGCGCCGTACAGCGGCAATATGTGCCGAATGCGCTGCTGATTCTTCACCCTCCGGGGGCCGCGGGTGAGGAGGTGCGCAGGCTGATACCGCTCGCCGGAGACAAGCTGCCGCTCGGCGGCCGGGCAACCGCGTACGTCTGCCGGAACTTCGCCTGCCATTCGCCGACACAAGATATCGAAGAGCTTGAAAATCTTTCGCGCGAAGACTGATAATAATTATCATTATTGGTTACAATAGGTGTAGAGGAAAAAGAGGCCCCTGAGGGCCTCTTCCAACGACTAAACTTTAGGTTCGAACGTTTTGCAGTCGGTTTCTTCGGAATTGCGCGCTTGATTGCTGCCGTGGTGACTCACGACATAAATCGAAGACGCATTGCATTTGTTGCCGTTTGCCCAATATTTACAGGAATTTACTTCGCATAGTACATCCTTTGCCATGTTACCCTCACCTCCTTTACCTCATAGGGTGGGGTAATTTGGCATGTTTTTATACATGGCAACGATGTAAATTCGAAAAAAAAGCGGAAGCTCCGATACTCACCAATCCTCCTGTATGCCTCATATACTTGAGTAGGGTTAGCTACGACAAGCTACGACAAGAAGGTGAAGGCATGGCGGAGAAGAATGAGCTGCAGCAGTGCGTCCGCTGCAAATTCGTTACGGAGAAAGAGGATCGCTACTGCATCAAATGCGGAGCCCCGCTCAAAAACCGGTGCACCCGGGAGAAGACGCTGCTTCACAAGGGCTGCTCCAAGGTGAATAAGCCGGATGCCAAGTTTTGCGCGGATTGCGGTACCGCAACGATATTTAACGAGTGGGGACTGCTGTGAGCAGTCCCTCTGTCATTATGCGAGCGGCGAAAGCTTGACGGTAAACTGTTTCACCCCGTATACGAACGGGCTCTGGATGTACATCATCTCCGAGCCTGGGACAAACCGGATCTCCCCGAACCTCTTCACAAGGGCCTCAATGACGAGTTGTGCTTCCAACCGGGCTAACGGCGCACCCAAGCAGAAATGAATGCCGAAGCCGAATGAGAGATGGGCATTGGGTTTGCGGTCGGCAATAAACGTATCCGGTTCCGGGAATTTGGCCTCGTCGCGGTTCGCCGAGGCGACCCAAGAGACGACTTGCTCTCCCTGCCGGATCCGCTTGTCTCCGATCTCGACATCTTGGGTCGCTACCCGGCCAATCGCCTGAATCGGCGGATAGTAACGCAGGACTTCCTCGATAAACCCGGGAATAAGCGCCGGATCGCCGCGAAGCAGGGACTGGAGCGCGGGGTCTTCCGTCAAGCGGCGGACGGCGTTCGTAATCAAATTCGTCGTCGTTTCGTTACCGGCCGCGAGGAGCAGGATCGAGAAACCGAGAATCTCCGGGTCGGAGAGCTTCTCGCCCTCGATTTCGGCTGCCAGCAGAAGGGAAATCAGATCTTCTCGGGGCTCGCTGCGGCGCTGCTTGACAATATGGGCGAAGTACGCGGTCAGTTCGTCTGTAGCCCGCTCCTTCTCGGCGATCACTTGAAGGAACGCCTCATCCGTGTTCTAGTCCGGTCCCTTGACGAGAATGTCCGACCATTCCTTGAATAAGCTGCGATCCTCCGGAGGGACGCCGAGCAGCTCGGCGATAATAATCACGGGCAGCGGAACGGCCAGCGCAGAGACGATGTCTGCCGTTGTCGTCGCCTTATGTTCAATTTCATCCAACAACTCTGCGGTAATCGAGGAGATGCGGGATGCCAAATCCGCGACCACCTTGGGGGTAAAGGCTTTGTTCACCAACCCTCTCAGTTGGGAATGGCGGGGCGGATCCATCGTAAGTATGGTTTCTCTGTCCTTGACGGCTAGGGCCCGCCGGGAAGAGAAGGTGGCGGGATCTTTGAGAATCCGGTGAACGTCCTCGTAGCGGAAAACATCCCAGCAGCTTCGGCTTTCATCATAACGAACCGGCGTCTTTTGGCGCAGCTCGTTAAACACAGGGAAAGGCTGAAGCCTTTTTTCCTTCGTGTTCAATTCAGCCATTGGGATAATATTGGCGTAACGTTGCGATTTGTCCATAACCGTTCAGTAAGCTCCTCTCCAAATTGATCTAAAGGTTAACTTGCCCAGCATCTAGCAATTAATTCCACAACGACAAAAGGGTTATCCCGCAGGCAGATACACCAACCTGTTGAATAACCCTCTTAGCTGTCATTTGTTTTGCAAAATCATCGGCCACAGCTCCGCTTGGTCATACCCGAGCCGCCATGCCGCAACGCCGGCGATATCGTATTTTTTGGCCAGCTCCAGCCGCTTTTTGACGGTTGAGGCATCCTCGAGCCAGAATACATACGTATAGCCGCCTTCTAGATACTCCACCCGGTATTGCTCAAAGGTCGGGTCCCACGTTTGCGTTGCCGATTTGGAAGCGAGCAGCCCCGGAATATCCTTCATCAGCAGCGTTCTATTGCCTTGAAGTGTGCCGGCTGCATCCAGCTTCCATTCCCGCACGTAGTAGGGGATGCCGAGTACGATTTTGTCCCGGGGGATGCCGTAAGACAGAAATTCTTGGATACCGCCGTCTGCCCATGGAAGCCCGGCTACGGATCCGGCCGATGTGCTGCCGCGGTAGTATTGATCGTAGGCCATGATCACGACATAATCGACGATGCCGCCGAGCTTCTCGTGGTCGAAAGCCGAGAGATGGTTCCATTTAACGCTGCCGCGCGGCAGATCGATGGAAATCACGAGGCCGCGTTCGTGAGCGTAAGCCGTTAGCTTGGCGATGAACCCGGTGAAAGCGTTGCGGTCTGACCCTGCAAGGCTTTCGAAATCGACATTGATGCCAGGGACGCCTAACTGAACGGAACGGTCAACCAGCGCTTGGATGAACTTATTCTGCGCAGCGGAATCGGCCAGGAATTGGGTCGTAAGCGTTGCGTTGAACTGGTTGCTGACGAGCGGATACACGGTGTAGCCGTTACTTTGCAGCCATTTTACCGTATCCGGGTTGGACATATCCTTCAGGTTGCCGGCTGCATCCGCCAGTTCGAAATAGGTAGGCGAATCGACATCCAGCCCGATCGTGTTGTTCACCTGGGCTTTGATCATTTCTCCGCCGGATTGGCCGTTCCAGCCCCAGACCTGCAGCTTTTTGAAATTGTCCCACACCACCCGGCGCTCCAGCGTTTGGATGGAGCTGTTGCTGTAGAGCACGCTGTAGTTCAGCGCTTCGGGAAGATTCTTGAATTCACCGATGAGCGAGGAGCTTTGGTACACTTGATAAGAGGCGTAATTGTTCCAAATTTTGCGTCCATCCATGAAGATGGAGGCATGTCCCCATAGCTTGGCATAAGCGGTGGCTTCATCGAGTGAAGTGAAGTCCTGCAAGAACGTATCGTTCTGAAATACTTTATAAGTCTTAAGATTGCTGTATACGGTTGCTTTCGTATTTGTGTTGATGACGGTGGAATTGCCCCATTTCAGCGCTTCGTTCACGGCATCTTGGAGCGATGCGAATGCCCAATTGTCTGCGGAGAAAGTTCCTTGATACACCTTGTAGACGGGATCGCCGGATTGGAGAGCCTTCTTCTCCTCGCCCGAGATGTTGTCCCAGACCCACGCGCGGCTGTCCAGATCGATAATGTGGGCGCCCCCCCATTTCTTCGCTTCGGCTATGGCCTCGTCTAAGGTGAGGAACTTCCACGAATCGAGCGTGATTTCATTCTGGTACACTTGGTACCGGGGATAGTTGTTCCATACCCACCCGGTAGCTTGCAGATCGCGTACGCTGGCGTACGACCATTTCTTCGCTTCCGCAATCGCAGCATCCAGTGTAGCGAACTGCCACTCAGGCAGCGTAGTGTCCTTCTGATACACTTGATACCGCGGGAAATTGTTCCACAGCCATTTGCGTGTGCCGATCTCCTCGACATGACTGTTGGTAAATCCTTTGGCATAAGCTTCAGCTTGCTTGTAATCGGCGAATTCCATCAATACTTGATTGTATTGATACACGCGGTATTTGGTCGTTTTGTCAGAAGCTGCGCTTGCGGTGTCCGCTGCATGCAAAGTCTGCAAAACCGTGAGCGAAGCGATCAGGCCGCCCGTCACCAGTAGCCACTTTCCAATTCTCATGTTTACGCCTCTTTCTATTAATCTATGTAATTGGACGTATGGAATGATAGATTGGTTGCGCCGCCAAATGGTGGAAATGCAGAATTGGGCCTATGGATGTTGGACGATGGAACGACTTTCGAGTAACATGAGGTATACATAGTCATTCTCGGGATGACAACAAGCGAGGGGAACGATTCATGAGGCAATATCCAGAAGATTATTTGGAGTACCTTCTGCAGTTTCACGCAGAGCGGGATTATTTCGAATGTCATGAGATTATGGAGGAATTCTGGAAGGAGCATCCCGGCGATGTTCGGAGCAAAACGTATGTGGCGCTCATCCAGATCGCCGTCGGCATGTACCATATTCGCAGGGGGAACCGTCCGGGTGCGGTGAAAATGCTCCAGAGCTCGCTGCGCAACGCGCAAGCCGAACATGTGGCTTCGCTCGGGCTGGACGCCGAAGAACTGGTGCGGTTAATTCGGGACACGCTGACTCAGATCGAGCAGGATGGCTATTCCTATGCAGATATTAATCTGCCGATTGCGGATGCCGGGCTGCTTGCGCTGTGCACGGCCGAGTGCCGGCGAAGAGGCTTGAATTGGCAGGCGCCCAGCCGGCTTGAAGACAGTGAATTGACTGAAAAGCATACGCGAAGAGACCGTTCGGGCGTTATTGAGGAACGAGCGAGACAATATCAAATTCGGAAGGAAAAAGGTGGCGCCAAGTGAACGCGGAAGGAAAAGTACTTGTTGTAGACGATGAGCCGAATATAGCCGAAGTCGTCCGTTTGTATTTGGAGCATGCGAACTATGAAGCGCTTTTGCTGCCGCGAGGCCAGGAGGTGCTCCGTACGATCGTCGAAGAGAGGCCGAGTCTGGTGCTGCTGGACATCATGCTGCCGGATATTTCGGGCTATGAGCTCTGTGAGCAGATCCGGAAGATGGATGCTCCGTACCATCAAACGCCGATCATTTTCGTGACGGCCAAAGGGGAATCCATCGACAAGCTGCGAGGCTTCAATCTGGGTGTTGACGATTACTTGGTCAAGCCGTTCGATCCGAATGAGCTCATCGCGCGTATCAAGGCTGTGCTTCGGCGCACCGTTCAGCTGCCGGTTGAGTCGTCCAATTCGCAAAGCGCGGTACGCAAAATTTTGGAAATCGGCAATATCGTCATCGATCTGGATCAATACCGGGTCACTGTCGGGGGCAAACGGATCGATTTGACGCCGAAGGAGATCGAGCTGCTGCATTTCCTGACGAGCCATCCGGGCCGCGTTTTCACACGTGAGGACTTGCTGGGCTATGTCTGGAATTTCGATTTCACGGGCGGTACGAGAACCGTCGACGCACACGTGAAGAACTTGCGCAAGAAACTGGGACAGCATGATACGTGGAACATACAGACGCTATGGGGCATAGGCTACTCCTTCGAGGTGGTCCAGCATGTTTAAGGCTTGGGTGGCGGGAAAGTACAACAGCTTGTATCTGAAAATTTTCCTGTCGTTTCTGGCGACCTGCGTGCTGTTTTTCGTAGGGTTGTTCCTTTTCTGGAACTATTACTTCACAGACTTGTTTTACAAGGACAAAGTCGAGCTGATGGAGAAGCGCGCCGTTGAAGTCACCCGGCTGATGAATTCCGTTCAGGACGGCACGATTTCCACACGGGAGCTCAAATATACCGTACGCATTCTAGCCAGAAGCATTAACGGGCAGGTGTGGCTTGTCGATGACAAAGGCAACATTATGACGGGTTCCTCCGATAGCGAGGGCCGAACGATTCCGAAGCAGATGGACGCCCAGTTCATCGACGGCCTGCACGGACGCACCGGCTACGGCATGGTTACGTTAACGGCGCCGGACGGCAGAAGCATCAACTTGTTCACGTATCACGCTCCCTATCAAATGGGCGGCCAGCCGATGGTGTTTATTTTGCACTTCCCGGCAGGCGATATCAGCGAGGCGATTTCGGCGGTACGGGTCAATATTTTGGTCCCGCTGCTTTTCTCCCTTGTCGCCGTCGGCTTCATCCTGTATTTTATATCCCGCAAGCTTGCCGGTCCGCTGCAGCAGATGAATCGTGCGGCGCTCGAGCTCGCGCATGGCGATTTTACGACCCGGGTGCCGGTGACGTCTCACGATGAACTCGGTCAGCTAGCAAGGAGCTTCAATTTCATGGTGGAGCAGCTGGAGGAATGGGAGGGCACGAGGCAGGAGTTTCTGACGAACGTATCGCACGAGCTCCGGTCGCCGCTTACGACCCTGAGAGGCTTCATCGTCGCCATGAATGACAAGATCATCCCCGAAGACAAATATTCGCATTACCTGGGCATCTGCGATCAAGAGGTGCAGCGATTGCAGCGATTGGTGACGGATCTGCTGGATCTGGCGCAAATCCAAAATGGTGTCGACGTATTCCGGTTAAGGCCTGTTTCCGTCGCCGACGTCTTGGAAGATTCGCTCGAACTATTGAAAGCGCCGATTGCGGTGAACGCTATTTCCCTGCATCTCATTTTGCCGCCGCCTGATAAGGAGCCTGCCCTGGTGGCGTTAGATCCGGACCGGTTCGCCCAAATCGTTCATAATCTCATCTACAACTCCTTGAAATTTACCCCCAAGGGCGGCGTTCTGACCGTTGCGCTGGAGGAAGAGGCAGACGAGGTTCACTTGTATATACGCGATACGGGGATGGGGATGACGGAGGACGAACTGTCGCGCATCTGGGACAGGTTCTATAAGGCGGATGAAGCCAGAACGTCGCGGACGGATGTGCCGACGGGCACAGGACTCGGCCTGACCATCGTGAAGCATTTGGTCACAGGCATGCAGGGAACCATTCAAGCGCGCAGCCGGGTAGGGGAAGGGACCGAATTCCGTGTGACCTTTCCGCGGATTTCGTAGTTTTTCACATTTTTTTTACAACTTAAGCAAACTTCTTTCATGTTTACTTTGTATCCTGTCCTTATTGGACAGGATTTTTTCGTCTTGGAGGTGTATGGTCGATGAAGTACACTCGGATAATGGCGTTAGGCTTGACGCTCATTTCCTTCCTAATAGGTGGCTGTGAGACGCAGTTGGCAGGACAAGTTTCAGCGCCGGCCGCCGCCCTCCCCTCTCCAAAGCCCGAGCCGACACTTCTTGAGGACATCCCCGCGGACGATGTGCAGAATTTGAAGGAGATGCAGCTTGTCATGCTCTTTCAAGAACTGCTGCGGATGGACCGGCACGCCAATCTGGCGATTACGGCCAAGCAGGCGGAAGCGATGATTCCGCTCGTTCGCAAAAGCATTGACGAGGGAAGTATGAACGAGAGTGAACGCGCGCAGGTGCTCGTCGGTCTCAAGCCGGAGCAAATCACTTTTCTTGAAGAACAGTCCAAGCTGGAGAAATCGCGATTAGCGGGGCGCATGGACAACAAGGGAGATGAGCTCTCGCCGGAGGAACGGGAGAAGCGGGTGAAAGCCTTTGTGCAGAAAAGAATGGCAGACCGACAGTCCGATTCCGTCTTCACTTACCGTGACTACGGCGACTTTCAGCCGCAAGATCGGAAGAGCCTGGGGATTAGCGTGGAGCAGCAGTTAATGGAATTACTTATGTCCAAACTCTAAGGAGGAAGTTACTTCATGAAATGGTATCGCAGTAAATGGTTGATCGTTATCATCGCGGTATGCGTTTGCGCCGGAGGCACATACGCGTATATGTCGAAAGGGAAGAAATCCAAGTCAGCGGATGTGAAAGAGGCCGTCTACCAGGTGAAAAAGGGGAATATCCGCTCGTCCGTATCCGGTACGGCACAGTTCGAGCCGAAAGATACACAAACCATTTCGATCCCGGAAAATTCAAATATCAAATCGATCAACTTGAAACGAAATCAACCCGTGAAAGCCGGAGATGTGCTTCTCGAGCTGACGAGCACGAGCTTGGAAAGCGATTTGCAGGACGCGCAGCTGACCTATGAGCAAACGGAGAAGGATTTGAATTCGCTGCTGGACCAGCAAAGTCTGATGGGTGTGAAAGCCCCGATCTCCGGCAAGCTGACCTATGCGACGAATTTGGAACTTGGATCTACCATTAACAAATCGACCAAAATTGCCACGATCTCGGACATGAACGCATTGACCGTTACGCTGCCGTTTTTCGTAGAAGACGCCGCACAACTACATAAGGGCGATCCGGTCGATATTACGATCGACGGCTTCATGATTACGAAATCTGGTACGATCCAGACGATTTCCAAAGACCCGAAATCCGATGGCAAAGGCGGGAAAGTCGTCGATGTCGAGGTTGCCGTTCCGAATGACAACTCCATGGACGCAGGTACGGATGTTCTCGGTACCGTAACGATCGGTGGACGTGCCGTCGATTCGCAAGCCAAGGCGGCTCTGCAATATGTGAAAATTGCGACCGTATTGGCGGGAACGACAGGTACCGTGTCAACGCTTCCATTCAAAACCGGCAATATCGTCAAACAAGGCGATACGATCGCCACGTTCGCGAACGACACGCTGGGCGACGATATTGTGGCGAAGCAATCCGCACTCGAGCGCGCGAAGCTGAAGGTGGCGGCTGCGCAGGACAAGGTGGACACTCTCAAAATTGTCGCGCCTTTCGATGGCGTTTTCTCCACGGACTTTGTTAATAAACGCAATGATATTTTAAGTCTTCTGCAGGTCGGTACCAAAGTGAACAGCGGAATGCAGCTCGGGGCTGTGGCCAGCATCGCCAAAATGCAGCTTCCCGTGCAGGTGGATGAGCTCGATCTGCCGAACATCAAGCTGGGGATGAAAGCGGAAATCAAAGTGGATTCTTATCCGGGACGCATTTTCCCGGCGGAAGTTACGCAAATCTCCTCCGTTGGAACGACGACGAACGGCGTAACGTTCTACGATGTGGTACTCGCTGCAGACAACAAAGACAATGTACTCAAATACGGGATGACGGCTACGGGCGAAATTCTGATTCAGGATAAAAAAGACGTGCTCTACATTCCGCCGGAAGCTCTGCAGCTGCAAAAGGGCAAGCGCGTCGTCACGCTGAAGAAAGCGGACGGAACGACGGAAGCCGAGCATGAAGTGAAAATCGGCATTCGCTCCAAAACGCAAATTGAAATTACCGAGGGTCTGAACGAAGGCGATCAAGTTGTGCTTCCTAACGCCGTTAGAAGACAGCAAAATCTCAGCCAAGATGAAATCAACCGCTTGAGACAGCAATTCCAGCAAAATGGCGGCGGTGCTGGCGGCTTCGGCGGCGGCGGCTTCCAAGGCGGAGGCGGTGCAGGCGGTGCAGGCGGTGCAGGCGGTGCAGGCGGTGCAGGAGGCGCTGGTGGTGCTACCAGGACGAACGGGGGCGCAGGTGGAGCCGGCGGTGCGGGGAACAGATAATACTGCCGGGAAAGGAGCTATTGCGGTATGAATATCATTGAATTGAAAGATATAGTGAAGACGTACAGACGCGGCTTGGAAGATTTGCCTATTTTGCGGGGCATATCGCTTTCCGTGGCAGAGGGCGACTTCGTAGCCATCATCGGACCCAGCGGTTCCGGGAAATCGACGCTCATGAACACGATCGGCCTGCTGGATGTGCCGACCTCGGGCAGCTATATTCTGGATGGCGTGGTAACGGAGAAAATGAGCGATAACGAGCTTGCCGCACTGCGCAACCAGAAAATCGGCTTCATTTTCCAACAGTTTAATCTGCTGCCGCGCTTATCCGCCATGGAGAATGTGGAGCTTCCGATGATCTATGCCGGCATTCCGAAGAAAGAGCGGAAGGAACGGGCGCATCATATGCTGGGCATGCTGGGCATGGGCGAGCGGGGTCATCATAAGCCCAGCGAGCTGTCAGGCGGACAGCAGCAGCGGGTTGCGATTGCGCGAGCGCTTGCCATCTCCCCGTCGCTTATTCTGGCGGATGAACCGACCGGAGCGCTCGATTCCAGGACGGGCGAAGAGGTGCTCGAATTGATTTTGCAGCTGAATGCGCAAGGGAATACGATTGTTCTCATCACGCATGACCATCATATTGCCGACAATGCGCAGCGCGTCGTAGCTCTCCGTGACGGGGTCATTATCGACGATTACCGGAATCGAACCGACATCAGCCCCGTGAAGCAAGAGGTGAGCATATGAAGGCAAGTGAATTGCTCAGAATGTCGATGCAGACGATTATTTCCAGTCCTCTGCGCACATTTCTGACCATGCTTGGGGTGATTATCGGGGTAAGCTCCGTGGTCACGCTTGTCGCGATCGGCCAAGGCACCTCGGAACAAATCGCCAAGCAATATGAGAATATGGGGACGAATCTTCTCGTCGTGACGGCGACGGGCAACGGCCGGGCGACACAGCTCGACTATACGGAGCTGATGAATTTCGAGAACTTTCCGGAGTTCAAGTTCATTGCGCCGACGATGACGAAGAACGGATCCAATATCAAATACGATCGAACGCAAGAAAAGTATAACGTCATAGGCACGAATGACCGGTATTTCGGCATTATCAAAGCGCAGATCGATAAGGGGCGCAACCTGTCGCCCGCCGATTTGGAGTTCCGTTCCAATGTAGCGGTGCTCGGCAGTGAAGTGGCCAAGACGTACTTCGGCACGCTGAACCCGGTCGGTGAAGAAATCAACATCGATGGCGCCGTATTCACGGTGATCGGTACGCTGAAGGAGAAGGGCTCCAATATCGGCGGAGCGTCGGTCGACAGCTCGGTTATCGTCCCGCTGGAAACGGCAAGACGCGTGTTCAAGCTGGGACAGATCCGCACCACGTACGTAGAAGCGCCGACGAAGGACGATATCTATATCGCCCAGGAGACGATGAAATCCTATTTGACTTATAAATTCAAAAGCGATACGGGCTTCGTGCTGACGAATCAGGATGAGCTGCTGAAGGCACGGACCGAAGCGACGAACACCCTCACGAATCAATTAGTAGCGGTCGCCTTGATTTCATTGCTTGTAGGCGGCATCGGGATTATGAACATCATGCTGGTGACGGTCAGCGAGCGTACACGCGAAATCGGGATACGCAAGTCGATCGGCGCCAAGCGGCGCAATATTTTGCTTCAATTTCTCGTTGAGGCCGTTGTCATCAGCGGTCTGGGCGGACTTATCGGACTGGGGTTGGGCGTAGGATTAGCTTATGCGCTGCCGTATTTCAGTCCGAAGCAAACGACGAGTCTGTCCGTCGACATTAGCTTGTACGCCTTTTTATTTTCCGTCCTGGTCGGCGTTATTTTCGGCTTATATCCGGCGAACAAAGCATCCAAATTGCGTCCGATCGACGCACTACGATCTGATTGATGAACTTAGAGGAGGACCTACCTGTGACGCAACAACGAAAAATGAAACGCTTGCTAAGCCGTACAGCGCTCATGCTGACGGCCGCAAGCTTCCTGACACTGCCACTGGCCACATCAGCTTTCGCGGGGAAGGAAGGCGTGTTTCTAAGCGATTCCGTCTACTTCACATTGGATAAAGTGACTTTATCCTCCGGTGCCGAAGACGGCTCGCTGCGCTTCTCCTTGGGCCTGAACAACAACAGCTCGTCGGCCGTCGACTTTAACAATTACGGAGTGAAAGTCATTGACGCTAGCGGTACTTCCTACACAGCGAAGCTGACGGAGAAAGTGACGGCGCGCGTGAAAGCCGGGGAAACCGGAACGTTCAAATTTACGTCCGACATTCCGGCGAATTTGACAGCGGGACAGCTGAAAGTCGATATATTCGAATGGAACTACAACGCGATGCATGACATCGGGGCGCTATCCGTCCAGGCTGCCATGGACGAAGCCGGTCAAAGCGCGGTGCAGCAGGTGGCGATTAATTTGCAGGAGCTCGACACTACTTATGCCGATGACGCCGTTGTAACGGCGCAGTTGGGCAATAGCTACAAAGTGTTCAAAGATGGCGCATGGGTCGTGTATACCGATCTGACGCTTGAGAATCTGAGCGATGCGACCTTGAAGCTGCCGGATGCGCTTGAGCTTAATTTGCAGGATAACAAAGGATTAACGTATGCCGCACAGTTCCTGACAGGGTCCGGACAGTCCTTGCTGCCGCAGCAGCCGCTCAAAACCACGATTCAGGCAGCCGTTCCTGCATCGCTGGACGCCAGCGGGTTAACCTTGCTGTTCTCGCCCAAAGGGAAGGTGAAAACGACGGTTCTAGGTTCCTTGAACGTTGCCAAATCGTTCGTTATCGGCAAAATCGGCGAAGGCTCGCCATACCCGGATGAGGATTTGGACGGCTTGCAGATTACGACTTCGTGGGCGGCGACGAGCCAGCAGTCCGATGGCTTGCATCTGCAGGCGAACGTCACGCTGAAGAATAACAGCGAAGGCATTCTTACGATTCCGAATTTAACCGGATCGTTCCAAGCGGTTCGCAGCTCCGTAGCGGTGGCTTCCACGGATAATGCAACACGCACGTCGTACTTATCGCCGAACGAATCGACGACGTTCCGTTTCTCCGGCATTTTGCCTGCGGGGCTGAGCACGGAAGCTCTGCAGCTCGTTGTGATGGAGAAATCGGGTACAGCCGGTTCGGGAACGCAGACTTCAGCGGGTACGGGTAACGAGACCGGTACAGGGACGGAGACGTCGGCGGGCAACAACAAGCAGACGGCTACTGCGCTGCCGGTCTCCATTACGACGCTGGCAGGAGCGGGCAGCGGCGGCGAAGTCTCAACCTATGCCGCTGCGGAAGAGTACACCATCGGCACGCCGTTCAAGCTGAATGCGAACAATTTGCTCGACTCGAATATCGATATCTCGCTGGTCGAGATGGGCATGAGCGAGAGCGAGGACTTCGGCTTCAAAACCGTCGTTGCCAAGTACAAGCTGACGAACAAAGGAACGACATCCGTGTCGCTGCCTGATTTCCAAACGGAACTGACGAGCAGCGAAGGTTACACCTACACGGGAGCGCGTCAAACTACGGTTGCCAAAACGATTGCTCCGAACACCAGCTATGTGCTGAATTATTCGTATCTGCTGCCTGGCACAGAGCAAGCGGATAAGCTTGCCCTTAATCTGTACGATGCCAACCGCTTGGCTGTCGGTTCGTACAAGACGGCTGTTCAGCCGGTGCCGAAGACAGGACCTGTATCGTTGTATCCGTTCAGCATCGATATTAAACAGGCGAATGTCAGCGCAACGTACAGCAAAGATCAGTCTTACGCGTACCGCCTGCGTCTGGATCTGGATGTGAAGCGTCAAGAACAGGTGATCACGGATGCGAACTTCTCGACGCTGGCGTTCGAGGTCGTCGATTCCGAAGGCCGACTGCTGAGCTCGAAGACGATGGGCTTCACCGGCGAGCAGAAGATCATGTCCGGCATTCAGTTCATCGACTTCGGCTCCATCAAGTCGGAACAGCTGAATACCGATGTGAAGATTAATCTGTATGAGGTCGTGACTACACCGAATGGCGACTCCAAACGTTTGATCAAAACGCTGGAAATGTAAAATACGTACTGCTTGCTTGAATGCCTGTCCCCTCTGGGGATGGGCATTTGTTATGTGAGCAGCTGCAGCTGTAGGCCAGTCAGGAAATCGATGCATCTGGCAGCAGAAGGGTAAAGCTCATTTCCCGCAAATTCTGAGATATGTACAAAATGCCGCCAGCTGCCACAGCCCAACACTACCTGCCTAACGCATTAGCCAATCGCCATCACCCAACAAGTATCCGTTGAACAAAAATCAAATTCTATTTGAATTTTCATATAGAATTCACGATTTTACGCTTGTAGAGCGAATTCTATATGATTTTTCATATTGAATCGCGCATACATGTTGGCGGCAACAGCGCAAACGGTCCCACATCGCGGTCTGCCGCACACCGACGACCTTGCCGGCACGGCACCGGCTATCCTAGAAGCACGTACCGGCAACGATGCCGCAACCATAAGACGCCAAAGAACCCCGCGGGAATTTCCCGGGGGTTCTATTGTCTGGCGATTGCCTATATTATGCTTGAACGGCGCTGTAACCGTCAGCGATCAAATCCAACCGTCCGGTTGAAGGGTCGATCACAAGGCCATGAACCGGCAAATTTTTGGGAAGCAGCGGATGATTGCGAATAATATTGACGCTTTTCTCGATACCGTCCCGGACATGCTCGAAGCCTGTCAGCCATTTGGACAAGTCGATGCCGGAGTGACCGAGCGTCTGGATGACATCATCGGAGATACCGCGGTTCTTCGCATTCGCAATGACTTGATCCGGATTCAGCCCCGTCATGCCGCAATCGTAATGCCCGATCACGAAAACTTCATCGGCATTGAGCTGGTAAACAGCGACAATGATGCTGCGCATAATACTGCCGAAAGGGTGGGAGACGATGGCGCCCGCATTTTTAATAATTTTGGAGTCCCCGTTATGCAGGTTCATCGCCTTGGGAAGAAGCTCGATCAACCGCGTATCCATACAAGTAAGAACAACCATTTTCTTGTCTGGAAATTTCGTTGTCAAAAACTCTTTGTACTGCTCTTTCGCAACAAACTCTTCATTGTACTTGAGAATTTCGTGAACTAATGACATGGTTTCCCCTCCAGGTAAAATTGATGTGCTGCTTGTCTATCTATTCTGCAGCTATCTTTTGTCGACTAAGCTCATACCCGCATTATAAATCTGGTTATTACTCTTTAGTATATAGGATTTATCCGTTTCAGAAAAGTCGATTCGCATATTGGCTTCGAAATAAATCTCATCCTGCTCTTTATAAAGGAGGGAGAGCGCGTTTGTTTTTGCGGACAGATCGTGCTTCTCCTTCTGCGAAACGAGCCAAAGCGTGGGCACGCCGTTCACGGAACAGCCGCAGCCTTCCGTATCGAAAGCGAGCTTCAGAAGGGCTTCATTCTGACCTATATATGGGGTTAATCGTTGTACAGCTGCATCGGTGAATTCAATGTTCACGGCAAGTCATCTCCTTAAATAGTCGTTCCACCCGCGGTCATCGCGAAATGGCTTGTCATTATTTTACCACAATCTCGCATAAATTTGATTCTATGCAGGGGACGAAGTATGATGAATGAAGAAACTTTTGGAAGGAGACTTACGCATGAGTGTGCAAACAGCCCCAGCCAAGCTGGAATCGTTCAAGGCCTATGTCCGCAAAATGAAGCAGTACGAGGAGGCAATTGCCTTAATTTATTGGGATATGCGCACCGGCGCTCCCAAGAAAGGGATCGAAACACGCTCGGAGGTCGTCGGAGAGCTGTCCACGGAAGTTTTCCGCATGTCTACGTCCGATGAAATGGGCGACTATCTGTCGTTCTTCACGCAGCCGGAAGAGCTGGAGAAGCTGGATGCCATCTCCAGAAAGATGGTGCTGGAATGCAAGAAAGAATACGACCGGTCCAAGAAAATTCCGGCCGAGAAATACCAGGCCTATGTCGTGCTGACCTCGCAGGCCGAGTCCGCTTGGGAGGACGCCAAGCATAATTCGGACTGGGCTTCGTTCCAGCCGTACTTAGAGAAAATTGTGGCGACAACCCAAGAGTTCATTGAGCTATGGGGATATGAAGGACATAAATATAATACGCTCCTCGATATGTATGAGCCGGGAATGACCGTTGAGAAGCTGGACGAAGTATTCGGGGCGCTGCGGGAGAAGGCGGTTCCGCTGCTGCAGCGGATTCAGGCTTCACCGAACCAACCCGACCGTTCCTTCTTGGATCAACAATTCGAGATCGCGAAGCAGAAGCAGTACTCGCTGTCGATTCTGAAGCAGATGCAGTACGACTTTGAAGCGGGCCGTCTGGATGAGACCGTGCACCCTTTTGCGACGGCGCTTAATCCCGGGGATGTGCGGATTACGACGCGCTACCTGCTGAATGACATCACCTCCGCGTTATTCGGCACGATTCATGAAGGCGGACATGCGCTGTATGAGCAGAACATTTCCAAGGACTTGGTCGGCACGAATCTGTGCACAGGCACCTCCATGGGCATTCACGAGTCGCAGTCGCGCTTCTGGGAAAATGTCATAGGCCGCAGCAAGCCGTTCTGGGACCGGTATTATGGCGAGCTGCAGAGCACGTTCTCCCCGCAGATCGACAATGTCGATGTGGATACATTCTTCAAAGCGATCAATCACATCGAGCCTTCTTTAATTCGTATCGAAGCCGATGAATTGACGTACAACCTGCATATTATGATCCGGTATGAGCTTGAGAAAGGCTTGTTCAACGGAACGATTGCCGTGGCGGATTTGCCGCAAGCGTGGAATGCCAAATACGAAGAGTATTTGGGCGTCGTGCCGGCGAATGACGGCGAGGGCGTGCTGCAGGACGTCCATTGGTCCGGCGGGGCGTTCGGTTACTTCCCGTCCTACGCGCTGGGCAACATGTATGCTGCGCAGTTCACCCACACGCTCCGCAAGGAGCTTCCCGCTTTCGAGAGCTTGATAGCCGAAGGGAATTTGGGTCCGATCAAGGATTGGCTGACTGACAAAGTGTACAAACACGGCAAGCTGTTGACGCCGAATGAAATCGTCCGGGATGTAACGGGCGAGGATTTGAACCCCGATTATTTAGTGCAGTACTTGGAAGAGAAATATCAAGCCGTCTACGGTATATAATGAAGCGAAACAGCATCTTCGGGCAGCGAATGCCCGGGGGTGCTGTTTTTTTTGGGGGTGTAAACGTTTTTCTGCGAATTCATCGTTAACCGACTTCTGGGCTCCTGCATAGGATACATTACTACTTAATTCGGGGGGACGTCTTATGAAGTTTCGGAAGAGATGGGGAGCGGCTTTAACCGCTGTCCTGCTGCTGAGCAGCATCGTTTCGGCCTGCGGGACGAAGACGGAAGAAACGACCAAAGTGCGGATCGGCGAAGTGACGAGATCGATCTTCTACGCGCCGCAATACGTAGCGCTATCGCAAGGCTTTTTTAAGGATGAGGGACTCGATGTTGAATTAACGACAACGCCAGGCGGGGACAAAACGATGACTGCGCTGCTCTCGAATGCGATCGACGTGGCGCTGGTCGGTTCGGAAACGTCCATCTATGTTGCGCAGCAAGGCTCCGACGATCCCGTGATCAACTTCGCGCAGTTGACGCAGACCGACGGGACTTTCCTGGTAGCCCGCAAGAAAATGGACAATTTCGATTGGAATTCGCTGAAAGGGTCCGTCTTCCTCGGGCAAAGAAAAGGCGGCATGCCGCAAATGGCCGGCGAGTTCACGCTCAAGAAGCATAAAATCGATCCGCAGAAAGATCTGCAGCTCATTCAAAATATCGAGTTCGCCAATATCGCTTCGGCTTACTCGTCCGGAACCGGGGAATATGTACAGCTCTTCGAACCGCAGGCTTCCATCATCGAGAAGGAAGGCAAAGGCTTCGTGATCGCTTCCTTCGGCGTGGAGAGCGGGCATCTGCCTTACACGGTTTTCATGACCAAACAGAGCTTCATGAAGAAGAATCCGGCCACCGTGCAGAAATTCACGAATGCGATCCAGCGGGCACAGCTGTGGGTCGCCGCCAAAAGCGTGGATGAAATCACGAACGCCGTCCTGCCTTATTTCAAAGACATCGATGTGGAAATTGTGAAAAGCGTTGTGAAGCGGTATAAAGATCAAGGCTCCTTCGCGACAGATGGGGTTGTCGATGAGCAGGAATGGAATAATTTGCTGGATGTTATGTCGTCGGCCGGCGAGCTGAAGCAGCGGGTGGAGTGGAAGACACTTGTTGATAACACGTATGCGGAGAAAGCCAAGTCGAACGTAAAACAACCGTAAGGCAGACAGCGGCCAGGCAGATGAAACGGAGGGGAGTACGAACATGGATACTGCTGTGACGGTAAAAGACGTAACGCAAGTGTACGTAACCGAGGAAAGGGCGACACTTGCCGTGCAGGGAATCGATTTCGCCGTAGCACGCGGCGAGTTTGTCTCTCTGATCGGTCCGAGCGGCTGCGGGAAGACGACCCTCTTGTCCATCATAGCCGGCCTCATTCGGCCGACGGCAGGCACGGTGTCGGTCGCGGGCAAACCCGTGAACGGGCCGTCGACAAGGGCCGGATATATGCTGCAGCAGGACTATCTGTTTCCTTGGCGGACGATCGAAGACAATGCCTGCATCGGGCTGGAGATTGCCGGAACGCTGACCAAGGAGAACAGAGAGCTTGTGCTTCATTTATTAGAAGAAATGGGTTTATACAGCTTCAAAGATTATTATCCCTCCCAGCTTTCCGGGGGAATGCGCCAACGCGTAGCGCTCGTTAGAACGCTGGCCACCGATCCCGAGCTGCTGCTGCTCGATGAGCCGTTCTCGGCTCTGGACTATCAGACCAAGCTGCAGCTGGAGGATCTGGTGGTGGAGACGCTTAGGGCCAAGAAGAAAACGGCGCTCTTGGTGACGCACGATATATCAGAAGCCATCGCCATGAGCGACCGCATTATTGTGCTGGCGCCGAATCCGGGAAGAATTCGCCAAACCTACAGCATTCCGGAGGAGATTCGCGCCTCCGTGCCGTTCGAAGCAAGGGAATTGCCCGGGTTTCATACTTTGTTTCGTACGATTTGGCAGGAGTTTGGAGGGCATGACGCATGAACGCGAAGCAGCAGCAACGAATCGCAGGCGAAGGCTCAGAGCAGGCGCTCGTCGAGAAAGTTCACGGGCAATATGTCGGGGCCAGGAAGAAAGAAACGAAACAAGTCAGAATAGTTCAGCTGTTGATTCTGGTCCTCTTTTTTGCTTTATGGGAAGCAGCGGCTAGATTGAAATGGATCGATGTGCTCCTCTTCAGCTATCCGACCAAAGTGTTCAAACTGCTCTGGGATAAATTGCTGGACGGCAGCCTGCTTCCTCATGTTGGCGTAACCGTTATAGAAACGATACTTGGCTTTGCTTTAGGTACATTATTCGGCACGGCACTGGCTGTTCTCATCTGGTGGTCGCCATTCCTGTCAAGAGTGCTTGACCCCTATATCGTCGTCTTGAACAGTATGCCGAAGGTCGCATTGGGACCGCTATTTATCGTCGGGCTCGGACCGGGCTTGCTTTCCATTATCGCCACCACGCTTTCGATAACCGTTATCATTACGACACTGGTCGTGTATGGCAGCTTCAGAGAGGTCGATCAAAACTATGTGAAAGTCGTCTCATTATTCGGGGGAAATCAGAGGAAAGTTTTTCTTAAAGTGATCTTGCCCGCTTCCTTCCCGGCCATCGTCTCAACGTTGAAAGTGAATGTCGGTTTAGCTTGGGTCGGGGTTATTGTCGGCGAGTTTCTCGTCTCGCAAATGGGTCTCGGGTATTTAATTATATATGGCTTCCAAGTATTTAATTTTACGCTTGTCATTTCCACACTGTTCGTCATTGCCGTGGTTGCGACATTTATGTATCAAATCGTTTCCAATTTAGAAAAAAGATTGACGAAACACCGGTAACACTTGCCACATGAAGTCGAAAATGAAATAATGGGCCCATAGTATAACCAGTAAAGAGGTGAACCGCTATGGGCTTTCGAGTGCTCAAAACCGCCCTTGCCGTTCTGATAGCGATGTATCTTGCGCATCTTATGGGGATCAAAACACCGGCAGCCGCTGGACTTCTGGCGATTCTGGGCATTGAGGTAACGAAAAAGAAAGGGATTCAAAGCGCACTCCATCGCCTCGCCGCTTCCGTGCTGGCCTTGTTGATGGGGTCCTTGCTATTTATGCTGTTCGGTTTTCGTGTATGGGTCGTAGGACTCTTCCTGCTCATCGTGTTCCCGCTGCTGCACCGTTTGCGAATAGCGGAGGGAGCGGTGACAGGGGCTGTCGTCATGCTGCATTTGTTTGCCTATGAAGATGCCGGATGGGCATCCGTCGGCAATGAGCTGCTGCTGCTTCTGGTCGGCTTGGGGACCGCTACGGCGATTAATATCGCGTATATGCCCAAGGCGGATAAAGCGTTGGTGGCGCATAAGATTCGGATAGAGGAATTATTTTCTATGATATTTGTAAGCTTGGCGAAGCATTTGCGGGACAATACCGTGATCTGGGATGGCCATGAGCTTCTGGAGGTCAGCGAAGAGATCGATAAAGGGGCTCAGTTGGCCAAGCGGGCTATGGATAATACACTTTTTATGACAGGGGATCCGTATTGGCGCGTATATTTCTTCATGAGGGGCGAGCAGCTGGAGTCGATTCACCGGATGATGCTGCTTGTTGCGCAAGTATATCAGACGCTGCCGCAAGGGGAGATGCTCGCCGCGATTCTTGAAGATATTAGCCATACTGTCAAGGAAGACTACTATACGGGCAAAGCGGAGAAAGAATTACAAGAGCTGGATGCCCGCTACAAAAAGCTGCCGCTGCCGGGAAACCGCGAAGAATTCGAGGTCCGTTCCGCGATTTTACAGCTAAACCGGGAGCTGATGCACTACTTATCGATCGCCAAGAAGCAAAAAAAACACCGCTCGGAGGCGGGTTGACTCTTAAAGATATAAATATGTTTTTGCAAAAAAAATAATATAAAATAATTGTCACTCTAGACTACTGTCCTGCATACACTTGTAATGAATGATTGTATGGAGGAGGTTGAAAGGATGTCATTAGATAAAGATTTGCAAAGCAGAGAGATCATCACCAAGGCTGTCTGCGGTAAAGGTCGCAAATTTTCGCATGTAAGTCATACCGTGACTCCGCCCTTTTCTCCGACCAGTATATTGGGCGCTTGGATTATTAATAACCAATTCGAGGCGATCCAATCCGGAGAGGGCGTAGAGGTAGTTGGTACTTATGATATCAACATCTGGTATTCTTACGATCGCAACACGAAAACAGACGTAGCCAAAGAAACCGTATCTTATGTAGAAGTCGTCGGACTCAGCTACCTGGACAAAAGACATAAGCCGACGACAGCCGAGGTGTCCGCTGTCGCAACGCAAGAGCCCAACTGTGTGGAAGCCAGCATCTCGTCGAGCGGCGACGGCGTCGTGATTCGGGTGGAACGCGAGTTCCAAGTTGAGCTTATTGCGGAAACGAAGGTGTTTGTCATCGTGAGCCCGTATGGACCGAGCGACTTCGATGACAAACACGTGGACTTCGATGATGGTGGCGATGGAGATTTCGAGGATCTCGATGCCGAACTGCTTGAAGATGATCTGGGTTAATGAACCTTATACGCCAGTGTATGCTGGCGTTCAAGGTTCGGCAGAGGGCATACGCCCTCTTTTTTGTTTTCCAAGCACAAATGGGCAGCTGTCCGTCAGGCCGGCCCGGTTCACATGAGACGTGAAGGGGTTAAGGGGATGCAATCATTTTTACTGCATGCACAGGAGAAAGAGGCGTTGGAGCTCGCAGGCCTTATTCGCATACCGAGCGGCAGCAAGCTGCCTGCCGATTGGCAGGGCCGCATCGTCATCCACTGGGGCGCTGCTCATGATGAATGGCCGTCCGTACCTGCGCTTCAGCCGATTAAGGCGATCGTCAGGGCACAATCGCCGGCGAAGCGGGATGCATTGCTGGCACATCACGGCATCAAGACGGTTCGGGAACTGAAGAGACTGGGAGAGTTGAAGGAGGAGACCCCGTTCTTCACGCATAAGTACAAAGTGGCTATCTTCCATCTGCAGACGTTAATCGTGTATGAGAAGAAAGACTCGCTGCTGTTGTCGGAGAAATCGCTCCTCATCCAGCGGCAGTATCGCACCGAATCCGCCTACATAGAAGTGGAGCCGGAGAAGGCCGGATTTCACGTGCGCAGAGCCAGCCGGGAGGCGGCCAAAGCGATCTATGCGCTCGGGCTCGACTACGGGCTTGTCACCATCGGCATCGTGCCCGGCGGGCACACGCTGGTGCTCGATGTAGAACCTGCTCCGAAGCTTAGCGGCCGGCTGGCGCAGCTGTTCGCTGAGGCGATCGACCGCTACGAGCTGGCGCTGCGGAAGGAGCTGCTGCGCCAGGAGCCGGTTATGCTCGGGAGCGATCCCGAGTTCCTGCTGCTCAGCCCGCAGGGGAAGGTCGTCTTCGCCGACCGCTTTCTGGCGCGCGAAGGCGAGGTCGGCTGCGATGCGATCGTGCTCAGCGGGCATCGCGTCATACTGCCGCTGGCGGAGCTGCGGCCGAAGCCCAGCACAGACCCGCTCGAACATGCGCGGAACCTGCTGGCTACGATGCGGCTCGCTGCGCGGTCCATCACCGACGAGAGCCTGGCGTGGCTCTCGGGCGGCATGCCGGTGGGGGGATATCCCCTCGGCGGACATATCCATTTCAGCCGGTGCTGGCTGAACAGTCATCTGCTGCGCGCGCTAGATAACTACCTCGCGCTGCCCTTGATCTTGATCGAGAGCGATACGACGCGCGGGCGCCGCCCCCGGTACGGCTTTCTCGGCGATTATCGCAAGAAACGGCACGGCGGCTTCGAATACCGCACGCTGCCGAGCTGGCTGCACTCGCCGCTCATCACGCGCGGCGTATTCACTTTGGCGGCGCTGATCGCCGACAATTATTGGCGGCTGCCGAGACAGCCGCTGCAGGAACCGGACATCCAAGCGGCTTATTACAGAGGCGATAAGCGGTTGCTGCAGGGGATCGCAGCCAAGCTTTGGCACGATCTCGAGCAGCTGAAAGGCTACGAAGGATATGCCGGCGTCTTGGACCGGTTCCGGTCCAGACTCATGTCCATGGAGCCGTGGAATGAGCGGGAGGATATTCGCAAGGTATGGAAAATTGCCCCGTATCGCCGGAAAGAAGCAATTGAAGAAGGAATCATGTTATAATAGATTATCTCTACGGATATGAAAGATCGATAGATGGCGGAGGCTCATATTTCCTGACCGGCGTACGGCGATAGCGGCGGACATTGGAAGATGGAGGAGAGCCTTCGGCATTTCTATTAAAGTTTATGCGAATATTTGAAAATGAATGAATAATAGTTTCATAGAGTTGACAATGAATGTGGTTGGAGGAACGCAAGGTGGCTCAATATACGCCGATGATTCAACAATACTTGGCCGTGAAGGCGACGGTTCCGGACGCTTTTTTGTTTTTCCGTCTGGGTGATTTCTATGAGATGTTCTTTGACGATGCGATCAATGCGGCGAGAGAACTGGAGATTACGTTAACGGGCAGAGAAGGCGGTGCCGACGAGAAGATTCCGATGTGCGGCGTCCCACACCATTCCGCCGAGACTTACATGTCGCGGCTTATCGAGAAAGGGTACAAGGTCGCCATCTGCGAACAGGTGGAAGATCCGGCTGAGGCCAAAGGCGTCGTCCGCCGCGAAATCGTGCGGATCGTAACGCCGGGTACCGTGATGGACAGCAAGCTGCTCGGTGAATCCAGCAACAATTACATAGTCTCCTTAGTCAGCCGCGAGCAAGGCTATGCGTTTACCGCTTGCGATATCTCGACAGGAGAGTTATACACGACGCTGCTGGCACCGTCCTGGGAGCTTGTGGCGGACGAGCTCAATGTGTACAACCCGTCCGAGATCATTACGGACGGAGCGCTGCTCGCCACCATCCGGGAATCCGGCGTAATCTGGGGCCGAAGTACGGTGCTGACGGAGTGGACGCAAGCCGACGAGCGGCTGTTGGACGAGCATTTCGCCGATGATACGGCTTTGCCGGGCTTATCCCCGCTAAGCCGTCAAGGTGTGGCCTTGCTGCTCGCTTACTTGAAAGAAACGCAGAAGCGTGCGCTTACGCACGTGAAACACATTCGGCTGTATGAGCCGGATCAATACATGACGATGGATCCGTTCACGCGCCGCAACCTCGAACTGGTCGAAACGGTTCGCGAACGCGCCAAGAAAGGCTCGCTGCTCTGGCTGCTCGACCGAACCGTCACCGCCATGGGCGCGCGGATGCTCCGCCGCTGGATCGAGAAACCGCTCATGAGCGTATCTCGCATCGAAGAGCGGCTGGAAGCTGTCGATCTGCTCTACAATCAGCTCATCGTCCGCGATGATGTGAAGCAGGCGCTGAAGGAAGTTTACGACTTGGAGCGGCTCGTCGCCCGCATCTCCTATGGCAATGCCAATGCCCGCGATATGGTGGCTTTGAAGCATTCCTTGCAGCAGGTTCCTTTGCTGCAGGAAATATGTGCCGCCTCGGGTTCGGCAACGCTGCGCAAGCTTGTCGAGAATATGGACCTCTGCGAAGATGTCATGTCCTGGATCGGGAGCGCCATCGTGGACGAGCCGCCGGTATCTATCCGGGACGGGGGAATGATTCGCGAAGGCTATCAGCCGTACCTTGATCAATTGCGCGAAGCGAGCACGAACGGCAAGATGTGGATTGCCGAGCTGGAGCGCCAGGAGCGGGAAGCGACGGGCATCAAATCGCTCAAAATCGGCTACAACAAAGTGTTCGGCTACTTCATTGAAGTGACCAAAGCGAATATGTCGGCGCTGCAGGAAGGCCGCTATGAGCGCAAGCAGACGCTGGCCAATGCGGAACGGTATGTGACGCCGGAGCTGAAAGAGAAAGAAGCGCTTATTCTCGAAGCGCAGGATAAAATGGTCGATCTGGAGTATGAGCTGTTCACGGAGCTTCGCGACCGGATTTCCCAGCACATCTCCAGATTGCAGAAGCTGGCGGAGGTCATCGCCACCGCCGATGTGTACCAATCGCTGGCCGCCGTATCCGCGGCACAGCATTTCCGCAAGCCGGAGATCGGCGAAGGCTTCGATCTCCACATCGAAGACGGCCGCCACCCTGTGGTGGAGGCGGTCATTCAGGACGGCTCGTTCATCGCCAACGATACGCGCCTGGAGCGGGAGCAGGGCCGCATCCTGCTCATCACCGGTCCGAACATGGCCGGCAAGAGCACGTACATGCGGCAGGTAGCCGTGATCTGCCTGATGGCGCAGATCGGCTGCTTCGTGCCCGCCCGGTCCGCGCGCATCCCGGTGACCGACCGGATCTTCACCCGGATCGGCGCCGCGGACGACCTGATCGGCGGGCAGAGCACGTTCATGGTCGAGATGATGGACATTCAGGTGATGACGGAGAAGGCGACGAGCAAGAGTCTCGTCATCATCGACGAGCTCGGCCGCGGCACGTCGACAGGCGAAGGCATGGCGATCGCGCAGGCCGTGATCGAATTCCTTCACGACCGGATCGGCTGCAAGACGCTCGTGTCTACCCACTTCCATGAGCTGGCGCACCTGGAAGAAAGCCTCGGCCATCTGCGCAATCACTGTATGGCTGTGAAGGAAAGCGGCCGGCAGGTCACGTTCCTGCGCAAGCTGATCCCCGGCGCAGCCAGCACGAGCTACGGCATCTACTGTGCCGAAATCGCCGGGCTGCCGGAGGCGATCATTCAGCGCTCGTACGAGCTGCTGAATGGCTTCGAAGAGCGGGCGGCCGGCGCTGCGCAGGTTGCCGCCGCTTCGTCGGCGGTCGCTGCGGAGCATGCGGCTCCTGTGGAACAGGCGGCTGCCGTGCAGCAGCTGTCCCTCTTCGAGGAGGACAGGGCTGAGGTTCACTCCGCCAAGAAAGCGAAGCCGGATGCGAAGAGCCAGTCCGTGCTCGACCAGCTCAAAGGGATAGATTTGATCAATATGACGCCGCTGCAGGCGCTTAACCTTGTGTACGAATGGAAACAAAAGCTGCAGTAACAAGCTGCATGATCTCATAACCGAGGAGAGACGCATATGACAACTCAACCGAAATTGAAGAAGATGAAAGTAACCTTAGCCCTTGCGTCCGCCCTTATGACCATACTGCCCGTAAGCGGCGCGTCCGCAGCGGAAGACCTGCAAACCCAGCAGGTGAGAGAAATTATCGGGAAGCTGCATGTGAGCGGAGTCACCGAGGAAGCGCTGGCCGGACAAAGCATCAAGCAAATGATCGACGGTTTGCAGGATCCGTATACCGTTTTCTTCAGCCAGGAAGAGTACGGTCAGTTCGCCAGCTCTCTCGAAAATAACTATGTGGGTATGGGAGCCCGCATCGGAATTGACGACAAAGGCGTATACTTGTCGGAGATTTTCGCCGGCTCACCGGCCGAAATCGCCGGCCTCAAACGCGATGACTACGTGCGGGCCGTCGACGGCGTCACGGCTTCGACGACGTCCATCGATGAGGTTCGCAACAAAATCATCGGGCCGGAAGGCTCTAAGGTGAAAGTAACGGTAGAGCGGGACGGCAAGCCATTGACCGTCGAGCTCACGCGCAAAGGCGTTAATGTGCCGGAAGTGTACAGCGCAAGCTTCGCGAATGGCGTGGGGTATATTCAAATTACCGATTTCTCCAGCGATGCCGATGAGGATTTTGACAAGCAGCTCACAGCCCTACAGGCTAAAGGCTTGAAATCGCTCATTCTCGATGTGCGCAACAATCCGGGGGGACTCGTGGAGACGGCGCAGAACATCGCCAAGCATTTCGTGAAAAACGGCGTGCTCATTCACACCAAGGATCGCAACGGCATCGATGAACCGGTACCGATCGAAGGCGGAACGGCTTTATCGGTTCCCGTCTATGTGCTGGCCAATGAGTATAGCGCGAGCGCTTCGGAAGTGTTGTCCGGCGCTTTGCAGGACTACAATGTAGCCAAAGTGATCGGTATGCAGACGTACGGCAAGGGCAGCGTTCAGCAGCTGTTTCAATTGGATAATAACAGCGCGCTGAAAGTGACGATCGAGGAGTATTTGACGCCGAAACAGCGCAAAGTGAATAAAGTCGGCATTACACCGGATATGAAAGTGGACGGACCGGCGGCGCAGCTCATTACCGCGCTTCATGAAGCGGGGATTTCGGATGTTCAAGTGGACATTTCCAAGCATGACGTGAAATTCAATGGTGCGCAGGTAGGTAACGGATTCGGCAACTTCCGCGATAACGGCAAATTGTTTGCGACAACCCGCGGCTTGGCGGCATTGGTCGGAGCTTCGATTACATGGAACGAAGCGAACCGTACCGTGGACATTTCGGATGGCCAAGCAACGTATGCCATTCCAGTTGAAGCGGATAAGCTGATCATTGAGGATGGGACCAGCTACGTGAATGTAGATCTGTTCGACGATTATTTCCCGCAGCTGAAAGTGAATGATCAAGGTGAGAATGTTTCTATTCGCGTTGTGAAGGCGAACTAGGAAGGGGAAATGGGGAAGATGGGCAAAATCCAGCTTTTGAGCGAGCATATTGCGAACCAGATCGCCGCTGGGGAAGTGGTGGAGCGCCCTTCCTCCGTGGTGAAAGAGCTGGTTGAGAACTCGGTCGATGCGGAAAGCACGCGAATCGACGTGACGATCGAAGAAGGCGGGCTGCAATTGATACGCGTCTCGGATAACGGCACCGGTATGGCGCTGGATGATTGCGAAGTTGCGTTTCAGCGGCATGCCACGAGTAAAATTTCGACGAGCAAAGATTTGTTCTCGATTCGCACATTAGGCTTCCGCGGCGAGGCGCTGCCGAGTATTGCTTCGGTCTCCCGACTGGAGTGTGTGACGAGTGCGGCGAATGACGGACTGGGCCGCAAAATTACCATCGAAGGCGGCACCATTCGCGGCGTCACGGAGACGGCCGCTTCGCGCGGGACGGAAGTGACGGTGAAGGACTTATTTTACAACACGCCGGCACGCCTCAAATATATGAAAACGATTCAGACGGAGCTCGGTCATATCTCGGATTATATGTACCGGTTGGCGCTGGCTCATCCGGGAATTGCGTTCACGCTCAAGCATAACGGCAATTTGCTTCTGCAGACGCTGGGCAACGGCGACCTGCTGCAAGTCATCGCCGGCATCTATGGCACGGCGATTGGCAAGCAGATGCTCCCGATCCAGGCGGAAAGCCTGGATTATACGATCTCAGGCTTCGTCGCGAAGCCTGAGATGACCCGCGCGAACCGCGGCGGCATCTCGACCATTGTGAATGGCCGGTATGTCCGCAATTTCGCGCTGAATCAAGCGCTGCTGCAGGGGTATCACACCCTGCTGCCGATCAACCGCTTCCCGGTTGCCGTCCTGCAAATCGGGATGGATCCTGCGCTGGTGGATGTGAATGTGCATCCAGCCAAGCTGGAGGTCCGCTTCAGTAAAGAAGCGGAGCTGACGGCGCTCATCGAGGCGGAGGTGAAGCGGCTCTTTGGCCGGCAGGTGCTTATTCCTACGGGCAATAAGCCAGCTGCGCCGAGAGGCGCTTACATTCAGGAGCAGCTGGACTTGACGAGGACGTTGGAGACGCCGGCTGCCGGTCTGGCTCCTGGAGGAGCGGCTGTGGAGAGGGCGGAGCTGCCGCGGCTGCCGGAAGAAACGGCATTCACGGTATCCGCGCCATCAGCACCGTACGAGTCGTCCGCGCCATCTGCGCTATCCGGGCAACCTGCGCGGCCTGCGCAAGCGGAGCCATTCATGCAATCAGCCGGGTTGCAGCCAACGATGCGCGAGCTGCAGGCATCGTCACAGTCAGCAGCTCGGCAGATTCCACAGGTTCCACAGGCTTCGCAGGCTCAGGTGAAAGAAAGTCTATCCGCTTACGATACGGAGGAGCGGGCTTTACCGGCAGCGAACCTGCCGCAAGCAGCCGAGCCCAAAGCTTGGGCGCCTTCTTATGAAGCGCCAAGATCGACACCGAGTGCCGGCTACCCAACGTCGAACCGCATGCCTGCGTCTTCGAACGCTGCTGCTTCCGCGACTCCCGCGACGCGGAATGTCAGCTTGTCGCAGCAGCGCCGCATGAACGAAGCTTTCCTGGATTCGCTGCCGGCGGGTATCGAGAGCGAGACGCCTAAGCTGCCTGCTTTCCCGCGGCTGGAGCCGATCGGACAGATGCATGGGACGTATTTGGTCGCGCAGAACGAGGAAGGCTTGTACTTAATTGATCAGCATGCCGCGCATGAGCGCATTAATTATGAATATTATTACGAGCGTTTTGGCAATCCTGCTGAGGCGAGCCAAGAATTGCTCGTTGGGATAACGCTGGAATTCACCCCTGCGGAGGCCGGCATCATAGCGGAGCGGTTATCGCTCTTCGAGCAAGCCGGCGTGTATATGGAAGCTTTCGGCGGCAATACGTTCCTCGTTCGCGCGCACCCGCACTGGTTTCCGCCGGGGGAAGAGAAGACAATTATTGAAGAGATCTGCGAATGGGTGCTTAGCGAGAAGAAGGCGGTCGACATCGCCAAACTGCGGGAGAAAGCGGCGATTATGTGTTCCTGCAAAGCATCGATTAAAGCGAACCAAGGGCTTAGCGTGCTGGAAATGGAAACGCTCATCGACCGGCTCGCCGGCTGCCGGAATCCCTATACGTGCCCGCACGGACGGCCGATTGTGGTGAGCTTTACGACTTATGAGCTGGAGAAAATGTTTAAGAGAGTGATGTAACGACGTGTTAGTAACGACATCCTATAATCCGTCCCAAGAAATTGTGGACAAGGCGGAGCATCTGGCCGGCGTTTACGGCGGCCGGATCGTGCCGCGGGGCAAGTATTCTTTGGAACTTCTTAGGAAAAATTATAACGATCCTTCTCTTCTGCTTGTGACAAGAGAAGAGATCAGGTACTATGAAGATGACCATGCACCCGCTTTTTTCCATCCCAGCATGGCGCTCGTACGCATCAAGCGCATGTTAAGAGGCGAGAGCGATCTTTTGATGGAGGCATCAAGTGCGGCGACCGGCGATACCGTCGTTGACTGCACGGCAGGTCTGGCGTCGGACGCGATTGTATTCTCCTTCGCGGTCGGTCCGCAGGGCCATGTGACGGCGATCGAGAGCGAGCGCGTTCCGGCTATGCTGATCCAGGAAGGCTTGGCCAGCTACCATTCCGAGATTGCCGAGTTGAACGAAGCCATGAGGCGCATTACCGTTCACCGCATGCATCATCTTGCTTATTTGCAGGGATTAGCTTCGAAAAGTGTGGATATCGTGTACTTCGACCCGATGTTCCGCAAGCCGATCGAAGAGTCTCATGCCATGTCGCACTTGAGAAGAAATGCCAACGATGAGGCCATCGCGTCGGCATCCATCGAAGAGGCCAAGCGTGTCGCACGCAAATCCATTGTGCTCAAAGAGAACCGGGACAGCAAGGAGTTCGCCCGTCTGGGGTTCGAGCATGTATTACGATCCACGACCAAAACAACGTATGGAGTGATTCGACTGTGTTAGCCCCATCGGCCAAACCGAAGTTGCTCGTGCTTCTTGGTCCCACAGCAGTTGGCAAGACCAAGCTTAGTTTAGAAATCGCACAGCGGTTCGGATGCGAGATTATTTCCGGAGATTCGATGCAAGTGTATCGGGGGATGGATATCGGAACGGCCAAAGCGAGTGCAGAGGAGCAGAAGCTGGTTCCGCACCATCTTATCGATATTTGCGATCCTTCCTACCCGTTTTCTGCAGCAGAATTTCAGGAGCGGGTCAAGGATTTGATTCTCGACATTCACTCGCGCGGCAAGCTGCCTTTTATTGTCGGAGGCACAGGTCTGTACATCGAATCCGTGTGCTACAATTACCAATTCACGGACGTTAGCATGGATGAAGCGTTCCGTCAGGAGCAAGAGGCCTATGCGTTCCAATATGGAGACGAAGCCTTGCACCGGAAGCTGCGCGAGATCGATCCGGCGAGTGCGGACCGGCTTCATGCCAATGACCGGCGGCGGATCATCCGAGCCATGGAGATCTATCATGTTTCCGGTGAAACGATGACATCCCATTTGGCCTCCCAGAAAAAAGAATCTCCTTACGAACTATGTATCATCGGACTGACGATGGACCGTGCGCTGCTGTATAAGCGCATTGAGGAGCGCATTGATGCCATGATGCAGGAAGGGCTTGTCGCAGAGGTTCAATCGATTCTGGCTGCAGGCTGCCCCAAGCAGGCGATCTCGATGCAGGCGCTCGGGTATAAGGAAATCGTGGCTTATCTCGAAGGCGAGCTCAATTATGAGGAAGCGGTCACGCTTCTTAAACGCGATACGCGGCGTTTCGCCAAGCGTCAACTGTCCTGGTTCCGGCATATGAAGGACATTCACTGGGTGGACGTGACGGAATCGGCAAATTTTTCTGCCCATTTCTCGAAGATTAGTGATATACTAGCAGGAAAGTTTGTACATAAAATTGAATATAATTAACAAATATGACCACTAGAAAATAGCGCCGTCCGGCGATAGTTTCTTTCCATTAAGGGGGACCTACTGATGAACCGATCCATTAATATCCAGGACAATTTTCTGAATCAACTGCGCAAAGAAAGCATTCCCGTAACCGTCTACTTGACGAATGGGTTCCAAATCAGAGGGCTGATCCGTGCTTTTGATAATTTCACCATTATCATTGACAGCGAAGGTCGCCAACAAATGGTGTACAAGCACGCCATCTCCACGTTCACACCGCAGCGTGCTGTTTCTCTGATGGCGGCTACGGAAGCAGCGGAATAATCTTCCTCTACTCGCTCGATTTTGCAACTTTTTAATGGACCGAACCGTCTAACCGAATAGAAACTTGTGGGAGCAACCTTGTTTAAGGTTGTTCTTTTGTTGGTTAATAGAAAAAGAATTGAACAACGAGGGAGTCGGTGGATTTGGAGAGACCTACGAACAGACAGTCGACCACGAATACCAAAACGAAACCGCAAGGGAATCAGAAAGGGTCTAAGAAGAAAAAAAAATTTAATTTCCGCAAATTAATTTTAGGCTCCATTATTGCAACGATTCTGGCAATTATTTGTGCGATGGCTATTTATATCGTTGTTATTATGAGTGGTTTCAAAATTCTGGAAACGAATATCGATAAGATCGAAACATCGACGGAGTCGACGCTGATCTATGCGCAGGAGGAAGGCAAAGATAAGCCGGCCACGGAAATCGCCAAGATCTATAAGGGCGAGAACCGCGAGAGCGTGGATATCAAAGACATTCCGGAACGTTTGAAGTATGCGTTCATTGCGACGGAGGATCGCAGGTTTGAACAGCATGCCGGCGTGGACTTCTGGGCCATCGGACGCGCATTAGTGAAAGACGTCATTCATATGAGCGCTGTCGAAGGCGGCAGTACGATCACTCAGCAGCTCGCCAAGAACGTATTCCTCAGCTCCGAGAAAACAGCGTTTCGTAAAGCGACGGAGATGTCCATCGCATTCGCCTTGGATGAGAAGTATACGAAGGATGAAATTCTTGAACGGTACTTGAACCGTATTTACTTCGGCAGTAACGCT
The DNA here is from genome assembly GCF_028765165.1 of Paenibacillus sp. MAHUQ-63. Lineage (GTDB taxonomy): Bacteria > Bacillota > Bacilli > Paenibacillales > NBRC-103111 > Paenibacillus_E. The sequence goes on from NZ_JARADB010000002.1 coordinate 844,390, forward strand.
TACGGCATTAAAGCGGCCGCCAAGATCTATTTCGGCAAATCGAACTTGAATGATCTGAAGGTATGGGAAATGGCCACCTTGGCGGCATTGCCGAAAGCGCCGTCCCGTTATTCGCCGTTAACGAATCCGGATCTGTCCAAGGAACGCCGTGGCGTCGTGCTGCGGTTGATGACCGATCAAGGCTATATTACGGAAGCGGAGCGGGCGGAAGCGGCGGCCGTGGATTATGTGCCGCCGGCTGCAGCTGCAACGGGGACGAAGGATTACGCCAGTTATGTGGATTATGTCATGAATGAAGCGGAAGATATGTACGGCATCAGCGAGGATGAACTGCTCACCAAGGGGTACCGCATCTACACGACGATGGATACGAAAGCTCAGAAAATTATGGAGACAACGTATGCGAATCCGAGCTTCTTCCAGAAGGATGCCTCCGACGGGCAGAAGATTCAGAGTGCGATGGTCATTGTGGATAACAAAACGGGCGGTCTCATGGCGCTCATCGGCGGCCGCGATTACAAATCGCGCGGATTCAGCCGAGTTTATTCCAAGCGTCAGCCAGGCTCGTCGTTCAAACCGATTGCGGCTTACGGACCGGCGCTGGAGAGCGGGAATTATAACCCGTATTCCATTCTGGACGATTCGAAGACCAGCTTCGGCAACGGCACTTATACTCCGCGCAACTATGACCGTGTCACACACGGTCAAGTAACGATGTTGGAGGCGGTGAAGAAGTCATACAACCTGGCGCCGGTCTGGCTGCTTGAGCAAATGGGCGTAGGCAGCGGTCTGGAGTTCGCCAAGAAGCTGGGCATTCAATTGAATGCACAGAAAGACCGCAACCTGGCCATCGCCCTAGGCGGATTGACCGATGGCGTGTCGCCGCTGGAGATGGCGACGGCGTACACCGCATTCGCCAACCAAGGCGTTCAGAACAAAACGCATGCCATTCTGCGGATTACGGATGCGCAGGGCAAAGAAGTCGCAGCCTATAAGCAGGAGAAGAAGCAAGTTATTCAGCCCAAAACGGCTTACTATATGACGATGCTGCTGCAAGGCGTCGTTGAGACGGGCGGTACAGGGACCAAAGCGAAGTTCAATCGTCCGGTAGCCGGTAAAACCGGAACGACCGGTTTGGATATCAAAGGCATCGAGCAGTACGACCGCGACGTCTGGTTCGTCGGCTACACGCCGGAGTGGACGGCGGCAGTCTGGGAAGGCTTCGATAAAGTTGATGCGAAGCACTACGTGACGATCGGCAGCGGAAGCCCGTCGTCGATCTTCAAAGAGGTGATGTCCAAGTCGCTCGAAGGGCGTCCTGTAACGAACTTCGTCAAACCGGACAATGTGCCCGTACCGACGGAAACGCCTAGCGGAATTACCGATTTGGCGGCGGTTTATGAGGTTGATAAGAAATCTGTTAAAATAACGTGGACATCACTTGGCGACAAGATGACGTACAATGTATACCGCAAAGGCTCCAAGGAGGCGGAAGCTAAGCTGCTGACGCAGTCTCCTGTGCCATCTGTGAACGATACGTCGGTATTCAGCGGAGAGACTTATCAGTATTATGTAATGCCGGTGAATGCGGACACGAATGTCGAAGGGGCAAAATCGAATGTGGCATCGGTGGAAATTCCGAAGGACAATACGCTTCCGAACGGAACGTCACCTTCGCCATCGCCTGGCGTGTCGCCATCTCCTTCGCCAGGGGACGGCAAAGATCCGGGAACGCCTTCGCAATCCCCGGGCACGAAGCCGACGCCAACGCCAACGCCGGGGAATACCGGGAAGCCTGGGACGAATCCGAGTCCCAGCTCTAGCCCAAGTCCTAGCGTGAAGCCGAGTCCCACTCCGACACCGACTCCGAAGCCGGGAGAAGAGGCGGCCGACAAGCCGAAGGACGGCAAGCCTGATGACGGTCAAGTCATAGCGCCGAAGCAGCCTTAACATTCGTTCAGCAGCTCGAATCTCAACAATCGACGGAGGAAACGACAATGAACTTGCTTAATTCGAAGAAATTAATGCCAATTGCCCTCATCGCGCTTACGGTAGCGGCTTCAGCCTGCGGAAACAAGCCGGCCGAAACGGCCGGCGGCACGGCAACGCCGAAGAGCGGAGCGGCGGCAACGGCCGCTGCCTCCCCGGCTGCCACTTCAGCAGCGACGCCGGCAGCGAAGCAATGGAGCCAACCGCCGGCCATGACGATCGATACGAACAAAACGTATCAAGCGGACGTTACAACATCCAAGGGTTCGTTCACTATTGATTTGTATGCCAAGGAAGCGCCCAAAACGGTCAATAACTTTGTGTTTTTGTCCAAGGAAGGCTTCTATAACAATGTGACGTTCCACCGGATTATCAAATCGTTCATGATTCAGACGGGCGATCCGCAGGGTACCGGCATGGGCGGTCCTGGCTATAAATTCGCGGATGAGTTGAAGACGACGCACAAATATGAGCCGGGTACGGTCGCTATGGCGAACGCAGGTCCGAATACGAACGGCAGCCAGTTTTTCATCTGCTCAGGCGATGACTGCGCGAATTTGAACAAAATGCCCAACTATACGATTTTCGGCAAAGTAACGGCGGAAGGGATGGCAACCATTGCCAAAATTGCGGAAACGCCTGTAGAGAAGGGCGGAGAAGCGACGCCAAGCAAACCGAAAGAAAAGGTCACGATTACCGGCATCACGATTAAAGAGAAATAGAATATGTTAGTAGCAGGCAGCATGAAGATGATGACGGATGTCAGGAGGGATGCCGGGTGAAACAACCCTGTTTATTGTTCCATGGATTTACGGGTGGGCCGTACGAGGTTGAGCCGCTTGCTCGGCATTTGCGGGAACGCGGTCAGGTATGCAAGGTGCCGGAGCTTCCTTGGAACGGAGACTCTTACAACCAATTGAAAACTTCCCATTGGGAGGATTGGGTACGAGCTGCCGAAGAGCAGGCTCAGCGGATGACGCGTGAGTACGGTTCCTTCGACATGGTCGGCTTCTCGATGGGAGGGCTGCTGGCCGCCTATTTGGCCGTGCGGTATCCGGTTCGAAGATTGATTCTGCTCAACACCGCCGTGATCTATGTCAGTCCGGGCAGGCTGCTGGAAGCGATGCGGGACGAGTGGAGATACCAGCGGAGAATATCGCTGCACAAGGCCAAATCGACTCCGCTTCGGGCTACATGGCAGTTCACTCGGCTTGTTCGCCATTTGAAGCCTGAGCTCAGTCAGGTCCAAATCCCGACGTTGATCGCCCAGTCCGAGAAGGATCATGTCATCCATCCGCAGAGCGCGCGGTATATTTACCGCAAAGTGAGAGGATGGCGCGAAATTCATTGGCACCCGAGATCCAATCACCTCATTTGTCATAGTGACGACGCGGCTGAGCTGTTTCGCCAAGTCAGCGCTTTTCTGGATAAGGAGTATGTGGATGACAGTCAAAACAAGCATGAACCGTAAACTGCGAACAGCTGCTCCTAGACCCGGAAAACCGAAGAAGCCGGCCCCAAGACTGGGGTTCCGGCGTTTCTTCGTCCGTTTGCTGCGAACGGCAGCCATCATTTTCCTGATCGGACTCGCTTGGATCATTTATATTCAATGGAAGGTGCAGGTAGCCCCGGATCAAGCGCTGCCTAAGCAGGTGGATGTAGGCATTGTGCTGGGGGCGTCGCTGCGCAAGGATATTCCGAGTCCCGGCTTGCAAGAGCGGCTGGATTGGGCCGTGGAGCTGTATAAGCAGGGCAAGTTCAAGCAGCTGATCGTGAGCGGCGGCTTGGATCATAACGGCTCCAAGCTGACGGAGGCGGAGGGGATGCGCAACTATTTGGTGAAAATGGGCCTTCCCGCCAAAAGTATTCTCCTCGAGCCGCGGGCGACGAGCACGTATGAGAATTTGCTGTTCTCCAAGCACATTATGGACGAGCAGGGGCTTGAGAGCTCGATTATCATCACGCATCAATATCATGGATCGCGTTCCCTGGATATTGCCGAGACCGTCGGCTTGAAAGAGCCGCTCGTCTCCTCGACGAAATCCGAGGTGCTGTTCATGCCTTATCACGAAGCGCGGGAGACGCTGGCTTATACGAAGTGGATCTGGACGAAGCTTCTGCTGAAGGCCGGCATTTAAAAGTTGGAAGAAGCAAAAAGACCTGGCCGGCGGCCAGGTCTTTTTTTCATATGCTGCTGCTGCTGCAGGAAATGGGATGCGCTATTCGCAAGAGGGTTGGCGATTTGCTCCATTGAGCGGAAATACGTTCCTCAATTGCTGCTGCAGCAGGAAATGAGATGCACTAGTCGCGAGAGGATTGGCGATTTGCCCCGTTGGTGGAAATGCGTTCCACTATTGCTGCTGCTGCAGGAAAGCAGATGCGCTATTTGCAAGAGGATTGGCGATTTGCTCCATTGAGCGGAGTTGCGTTCCTCTATTGCTGCTGCTGCAGGAAATGAGATGCGCTATTTGCAAGAAAACCGGCGATTTGCTCCGTTGAGCGGAAATACGTTCCTCTATTCGTCCGTAAACTTGCCGTAAACGGCTCAACTCGCTGCAATAAGGTACTCTATTTCCGCTTAGCTTGAGAAACTAGCCTAATCCGGCACAATAGCGGCTTCTAGTTCCCCTTAACTTCACGGAGCTGCCAGTTGTCTATCATCTGCCGATGTCTGCCGATAATCTGCCGGTTGTCTATCATCTGCCGACTCTGCCGATAATCTGCCAGCTGCCTGCCACTTGTCATCTGCCAATCCGATCAACCGTTCACGATCGTTCCGCCGTTCACATGCAGCACTTGCCCGGCCATATACGACGAATCATCGCTGGCCAGGAAAACATAGCTCGCCGCGAGCTCTGCCGGTTGACCCGCACGCTTCATCGGCGTCGTCGAGCCGAAGGTCGCGACTTCCTGCTCCGTGAACGTAGAGGGAATGAGCGGCGTCCAGATTGGCCCCGGCGCAACCGCGTTCACGCGAATGCCCTTGGCATTCAGCTGTAGCGAAAGCGAACGCGTGAAGCTGACGATCGCGCCTTTGGTTGCCGAGTAGTCGATCAGCTGCTCGTGTCCGTGATAGGCTGTTATCGAAGCCGTATTGATAATGGCGCTGCCGGGCTTCAAATGCTTGACGGCGGCCTTCGTTAAGTAAAAGAACGAGAAGATGTTCGTCCGGAACGTTCGCTCGAGCTGCTCGCTTGTAATGTCCTCGATACTTTGCTGCGGATGCTGTTCGGCGGCGTTGTTCACGAGAATATCGAGCTTGCCGAACTTTTGCACAGTTTGGTTAATCATTTGCTGGCAGAAGCTTTCGTCACCGATATCGCCGGCAACATGCAGACATTTGCGGCCTGCGCTCTCAACGTGGCGCTTCGTTTCTTCAGCGTCCTCATGCTCGTTCAAGTAGACCAGCACGACGTCTGCGCCTTCCTTGGCATAGGCGAGCGCAATGGCGCGGCCGATGCCGCTGTCGCCTCCGGTAATGAGCGCGACTTTGTCCTTCAGCTTGCCTGCCGGTTTGTAGGCGGCATTGTTAAACTCAGGACGCGGATTCATCTGCGATTCGATGCCAGGCTGCTGGTTCTGGTGCTGTGGCGGGAAAGCGGGTTTGGGTTGTGTAGTTGTTGCCATGATCAGGGCTCCTTCCATGCTAAACGGATTTTTAGTTAGGATGGTGCAATAGGCGGCAAATCATACTTCAAACGGTAGTGATACCCATACATGGTCTTATACCCAAGTTTTTCATATAACGAAACGGCGGCGGTATTGGCGGCGACGACTTGCAAATATTGCCGCGACGCGCCTTGGCTCTGGCTCCAGACGGACAGCGCATGCAGAAGGTAGTAGCCGAGCCCCTGGCCACGTACTTGCTCGCTGACGACAACATTCAAGAAGCCGGCCCATTCGCTTTCCACAATGGCCGTGCCGACGGCAACGATGTCGTTGCCTCTTCTTACCTTGACGAAGCCCTTGGTAGGCTTGATGCGTTCACAGATTCCCTTGTATATACTTTTTAAATCCGGATTGTACGACTCGAGCAGCAGGAACGCATCGAGCCATTCGTCATCCGCGCGGGACGCCCACTCGACCGAGAGGTCAGCCGTGTTCCTGAGCCGTTCACCTGCTTGAGTAACGACTTCTTGCGAGCTTGCGAACATCATGAGACAAGGGAGATCTTTCGCGTAGCCTTGCGACGCCAGATAATCGTCCAAATGTTCAGGGGAGGCGTCGCTGAGCTGAAATATGGCCGGCTGACCCTGCTCGGTATAAAAGCGTTCAACGGTCTGCAGCCAATTGGCCTCACTCGGCACATCTCCGATAGCCAGAACGCTGTTAGCCCGCTTGGTAACCCCATGATTGGCTCTCAGCAGCCACCGGTCAAGCGTGACCGTCGTCTCGGCCGGCCATGTGTTGGAAGCGATGAGATCCATCGTTTTGTAAAAAGTAAGATGATCTTTCATAGAGGACTCCTTTCGAATCAGATCCAAATAATACTAATAAATATACATATTAATGTATAAAAATACAATAACAAAAGTGGAAAAATCGGATTCATTGATGTAAGCTATGAAACAGCGGGGTGAATCGTAACGTTGCTGAAAGAAGGTGAACCATTGGATATTCGGATTCGTCCTGCGCAGGCCGAGGATTACGAAGCGGTGAATGCCATCATTCGCTTCGGTCAAGAGGAGCATGCCGCCGCTTTGCCCGACCGGTTCGCAAGATTGGATCGCGTCGTCGCGATGGGCTGGTACCGGAGCTTCGCCGATGTGCAGCATAAAGCGATCTTGGTCGCGGAGTTCGGCGAAATTGTCGTTGGCGTGGCGATGCTGGAGATGAAAAAGAGCCCGTCTTATGAGGCGCTGGTTCCTCGAACGTATGCTTATATGAACGAGCTTGCCGTATCGCCGGATTGCCAGCGTCGCGGTATCGGAACGCAGCTGTATAAGGCTTCGGCTGAGTGGGCGAAGGAACGGGGAGCCTCGTCGCTTGAACTGAATGTATGGGAGTTTAATGAGCGCGCTGTTGCGTTTTATCGTTCCATTGGAATGGTAACGCTGAACCGAACGATGTCAGCCGATTTAATTTAAGCAGGGAAGGAACATGACCATGCGATTTATCGATAACGAAGGAATAACAGATCCGCGCTTGAATTTGGCGATAGAGGAGTATGCATTAAGACATCTTCCGGATCAGGATACATATTTGCTCTTTTATATAAACGAACCGTCCATCATCATTGGCAAAAATCAAAATACGCTGGAGGAGATCAACCCGGACTATGTCAAAGCGCATAACCTGCACGTCGTTCGCAGGCTTTCCGGGGGCGGAGCGGTCTACCACGATTTGGGCAATTTGAATTTCAGCTTTATTACGAAGGACGACGGCAACTCTTTTCACAATTTTCAAAAGTTCACGGAGCCTGTTGTGGAAGCCCTTCGCCAGCTGGGCGTTGAGGCGGCGCTGACGGGGCGCAACGATATTCAGGTCGGAGAGCGCAAAATTTCCGGCAATGCACAATTTGCCACGAAAGGCCGGATGTTCAGTCACGGAACGCTGCTGTTCGATTCCGAGATTGAGAATGTCGTGTCCGCGCTGAAAGTCAGTCCGGACAAGATTCAGTCCAAAGGTATCAAATCGATTCGCAGCAGAGTGGCCAATATCGCCGAGTTTCTCCGCGAACCTATTACGATTGAGGATTTCCGCTTGCGGCTGCTGGCTTCTATCTTCGGCATGGCAGCCTCCGAAGTACCTACATACAAGCTGACCGCGGAAGATTGGAAGCAAATCCGTCAAATTTCCGAAGAACGCTACGGGAACTGGGACTGGAATTATGGCAAATCGCCGAAAAGCACGGTGCAAAACTTCAAAAGGTTCGAAGGCGTGGGCAAACTGGACGTGCGTCTGGCCATTGCAGAAGGCCATATTCAGGAGATCAAAATCTATGGCGATTTCTTCGGCGCCTCCGACGTCGCTGAGCTGGAAGATCGGCTGCGGGGCGTCAAATATGAGGAAGCCGCCATTCGGGAGCGGCTCGCCGGCGTTGATCTGCGCCGCTACTTCGGTGCGCTGGAGGAGGGCTCGCTCATCGATTTATTATTGCTAACTACATCCCGGGAGGGGGGCGTGTGAGCATGACCAAGCTTTATTTAATCCGCCATGGGGAAACGGAGTGGAACATAGAGCGAAGGCTGCAGGGGCATATGGACTCGCCGCTCACTTCCTTGGGGGAGCAGCAGGCAGTCTGGCTGTCTTATGCGTTAAAAGACATCCGATTTGACGCGCTGCACGCCAGCAGCAGCGGCCGGGCGCTGCATACGGCCCATATCATCAAAGGCGGCCGCGACCTGCCCGTGCAAGCTTCCGACGATTGGCGGGAAATGCATTTGGGCGCGTGGGAAGGGCGTATTTCGGATGAGTTCGAGGCAGAAGAACCGGATAACTTTCATGCTTTCTGGCGTTCGCCCGAGCTGTATATGGCTGCACAAGGGGGCGAGACCTATGCGGGGCTTCAAGCCCGCGTCCTGCCGGCGCTGCAGCGGCTTCTGGCGGCTCATGAAGGGCAGACGATCGCGCTCGTTTCCCACACGGTCACGCTGAAGGTCATCATGGCTTATTTCGAGGGACGGGCGCTTGCCGATCTGTGGAATCCTCCTTATTATCATCCTACCTGCCTGAGTCTTGTCGAGATGGAGCGGAATGAGCCCCGGATTCGCCTTCATGCCGATATATCGCATATTCAAGACGAAGCCTTTGGTTTCTGAACAGGTGAAGCTTCCGGACCGTCCGGAGGCTTCTTCCAATTACAGGGCAATTCTGCGGTCTAAAAAGCCCGATTGCCGCGTAGGATGGAGAGATACCATCCATTTCCCATCCATCGAAACCAACTTGTAAACGGGGTGATCCTCATGAGTGGTCGAAGCTTGCCCTCCAGACAGATTAACATCGTACTCAGGCAGCCGGAGCATCGGCGAGCGATTGATGGAGCAGGCGACCCGATTCACGCTTCGCCGCTGGCTGATGCCGAACCGCAGCAAACCGGAAAAAGGACGCCTTCCGAGGGTCCGTTATCGGATATTTTCAAAGAGTTGAATCAATTGATAGGCCTCGATAATGTCAAAGCGTTGGTCCACGAAATTTATGCGCTCCTGCAAATTTCGCAATTCCGCGCGGAAGCCGGCCTGCTTAGTAATGCACATGTGTACCATATGATTTTCAAAGGGAGTCCAGGAACAGGGAAAACAACGGTGGCAAGGCTAATGGGCCGTATGTTTCATGCCATGGGAGTGCTCAGCAAGGGGCATTTCATCGAAGTGGAGCGTGCCGATCTGGTAGGGGAATATATCGGGCATACCGCGCTCAAGACGAGGGAATTGATGAAAAAGGCGATGGGCGGCATCCTCTTCATTGACGAAGCCTATAGTTTGGCGCGGGGCGGGGACAAAGATTTCGGGAAGGAATCCATCGATGCGCTGGTCAAGGGGATGGAGGATAAGAAGAATGACTTTATTCTGATTCTTGCGGGCTACAGCGATGAAATGGAGCAGTTTCTCGCGACGAATCCCGGGCTCCCCTCCCGTTTCCCGATTCAGATTGACTTCGAGGATTATCCGATCGAACAATTGGTGCAGATTACGGAGCTGATGGCCAAAGAGCGGGAGTACGTCCTTTTGCCGCAGACGGTGATGAAGTTGAAGCAGCATCTGGCGGAGGAGAAGGCTGCGACCTGGCGGGCTTTCAGCAATGCAAGGTATGTGCGCAACATCCTGGAGAAAGCGATGAGGCACCAAGCGGTGCGGCTTCTGAGCCAATATGTGAACGCGCCGTCGAAGTCGGAGTTAATGTCGATACGGCCGGAGGATATGAGATTCAAATGAGATTTACCCGGAATTCGGGGAGTCAGGTTCGATGTGCAGTGAATGCGAACATAGCAAGAGAATGCTTCCATTTTGATGGAATTGGCATTCTCTTTTTTTTTATTTTGCATAAAGCAATTGACAGGTTGAAAGAACCGAGTAAAATAGACAGAGTAATTATGACACTGATAATCATTATCAAGCAATGTGATAGAAGACATTGTAGGTTCGCGAGGAGGCGAAACAACATGCCCAAAATGTTGATAGCCAGTTGGATTGCACTGTTCATGTTTTTTTCCGTGCCATTTACTGTTATGGCGAAAGCGGAGGATGATTTGGCCAAGGAAGATCAGAGCATCGTGCTTGCCATACAGGCTGCGGAGAGCGGCAACGTGAAGGAAGCGTCCGAACGGTTCGACAAGTTCCAAATAAACTGGCTAGGCTATGAGGATGGTGTGAAGCAGCGTTCGCTAGCTGCGTATCAAAAGATCGAACAAGCGATGGGAGAGATCGCCTTTCAAACCGTGAAGCAGCCTGTCGATGTCTCTAAGCTTATTGCCGGGCTGAAAGAGCTCCATACGCTCAACCAGAGCTTCGTTGACGGTAATTTGGATGCTTTCGGCCAAGCCGCTCAAGGAGACGCTCAAGTCACGGTGGCTTCCCTCGTCACTTTGCTGGAGAAGGCGTCAGGACAGCTAAAGGAGAACGATGTGCAGGGTGCTGCGGCCAGCATTGAAGAGCTGCGGTCCTCTTGGCTGCAGATTGAGGGGATCGTTCTGACACAGTCCTCGGAAATCTATTCTTCGATGGAGAGGGATATGGTTACAGCCTATGCCCAGTTGTCTGCGGTTCCTGCGAAGGTAAGCGATGCATCGGCAACGATCGCCCGCATGCATGCGGATCTAAGCCCGCTTGCTGCCAAGACCAGATATACGATGCTGGATGCAACGACGATTTTGATCCGGGAAGGCTTGGAAGCTCTATTGGTTATCATCGCCCTGCTGGGGTTCTTAAATAAATCGGGTCACAGTGATAAAAAACGTTGGATCTGGTTCGGTGTACTGGGCGGTTTACTGGTCAGCGTCGCACTTGGCGTCGTTGTACAGCAGCTGTTCTCAGCCAGCGCCTTCGGTAACAATAATTTCTTGATTGCCGGTTGTACCGGTATTTTTGCAGCGCTTATGCTGCTGTATATGAGCTACTGGCTGCACAGCAAATCCAGCGTTTCGAATTGGCAGAAATACATACGGGATCAAAGTGTCAAGGCGCTGGCAACCGGGAGTCTTGTGTCCCTGAGCTTGCTGGCCTTCCTGGCCGTGTTCCGTGAAGGGACGGAAACAGTCCTCTTCATGATCGGGATGGCGTCCTCGATATCTTTGAGCTCTTTATTAGGCGGAATTGGCATCGGCGTGTTCATTCTGCTGCTCGTGGCTTTCCTTATTCTCAAAATCGGCTTACGCATTCCGATGCGGCCATTCTTTCTCATTTCCAGCATATTCGTCTTTTATTTATGCTTTAAATTCGCCGGGATGGGCGTTCACGGACTTCAACTGGCCGGATATTTGCCCGCAACGACAGAGTCTTGGCTGCCCAGCTGGGAATTCGTTGCCTTGTATCCGACCCTGGAGAGCACGATTCCGCAGCTTCTGCTGCTGTTTAGCGCCATGATTGCCGTCATGTGGCAGCGGCTTAAAGCCTTTCAGAGCAATAACAGTACGGTCTACAAATAATTTAATGTAAGAGGAGAATATCACTCATGAACAAAAAACTCATTGTCTTAGCGGCAGCAGCAACGGTGATGCTGGCAGGCTGCGGGAAAACGGAGCCTGCCGAAGTGGCGAAGGTGCCTTTCAAGGAAGGGTCGGCTGCCTTGATCGCAAGCATAGACGGGCTGAAAACGCAGCTTGATAGCAGCAAAGTGAAGGATGCGAAGAAACTCTCCACGCAGCTTGAAGCGCAGTGGGCGAGTTTCGAAGACGAAGTGAAGCCCAAATATCCGGAGTTGTATTTTAAAGTGGAGAAATTCCTCATTCCGCTTGAAGCTGGGCTGAAGCAAGACAAACTGGATTATGCGGCATTAACGGCACTCAATACCAATCTGAAGACGGCGTTAACCGAACTCGCATCGTCCTTCGCAGAGAATAAAGGCGCGGTGAATAAGGATGTGATCGCTGCATCCCAGGAGCTTCAGGCGGCAGCCAAAGCCTACAACCAATATGTCCAGGAGCAAGGCAAGCAATTGGTTGCCGGTCTTGAACAGCTGGATGCCGCCGTGAAAAGCGGTGATTTGAAAAAAGCCCAGGAAGCCTATGGCCAGTCCCGGATGCCATACGAAAGAATAGAACCGATTATCGAAACGTTCAGTGAGTTGGATGGCGTTATGGATGCTCGCGTAGATGATTTCAAAAACGAGAAGGATCCCGACTTCACAGGCTATCACCGAATTGAGCATCTGCTGTTCGTGAAGAAAAGCGTGAAAGAGGCTGAGCCGTTCTCATCGCGTTTGTTGGAAGACGGGAAGAAAATGCAGCAAGCCATTGCGGCAACAACGATCGAAGCGTCGGACTTCATCGCTGGAGTCGGGGAACTGATGGAGGAAGCTCAGTCCAGTAAAATTACCGGTGAAGAGGAACGCTGGAGCGGTGCGACCATTCCGGTAATCCGAGCGAACGTAGAAGGCGCGCAAGCGATCTATGATCTGGTCAAACCGGAGCTGAAGAAGAAAGATGCTGCCCTGGACGACAAAATTTCCAAGAGTATGACGGCCGTCATAGAAGCGATGAATACCCTTTCGCCGGCAGGTGCAGCGTGGACGGATTTCGGCAAGCTGGATCAGACCAAGCAGATCGATTTGAAAAATAAATTGGAAGCCCTGGCGGAACCGCTCGTGAAGATGCCGGGAACGCTCAGTAAATAATCCTTGGAGGGGAGCGGGCAATGCCAGATAAAATGAATCGCCGGGCATTTCTAGGCATGACGGCGGCAGGAGCGGCCGGGCTTGTTTTGGGTCAATTGCTGGACAAAGCGCAGGAAGGCGTGACCGGCAGTACGAAGAAGAGCATGGCCTCGGCGGATGCGCCGAACGAAACGATCTCCTTCTATGGCCCTCACCAAACCGGAGTCTTGACGCCGGCTCAAAACTTCGCCAACATGGCGGCGTTCGACGTGACCACTTCCGATGTGCAGGAATTGAAAGAGCTGCTCAAGACATGGACGGAAATGGCGGCAACGCTGATGGCGGGCAAGCCTCTGGCCGCTGAGCCGCAGGAAGCGGGATTTCCCCCGACAGATACCGGTGAGCAGATCGGTCTGGATACGGGCAAGCTAACGTTAACTTTTGCAATAGGGGCCACACTTTTTGAAAAGGACGGGGTTGACCGGTTCGGCATTCGTGCGCGGAAGCCGGCAGGTTTGACCGAGATGCCGATCTTTCACAAAGATTCGTTACAGGATCAATTGACGCACGGGGATTTGCTCATTCAGGCATGTTCGGACGATCCGATGATCTGTTTCCATGCGATTCGCAATTTGGCCAAGGCGGCTCGCGGCGTGGCTCATTTGCGCTGGCAGCAGACAGGTCAGTTGGGCGTGAAATCGCAAGGTACGAAGCGCAATCTGTTCGGCTTCAAGGATGGCACGAATAATCCCGCATTGAATGACGATACGTTCATGAAGAATAACGTGTGGATCGACGGCAGCGATGGCGCTCCATGGCTGGCCGGGGGGACTTTCATGGTTGTCAGGCGCATTCAGATGCGGATTGAAACCTGGGATCAACAGACATACGCCGATCAAGAGGAAATCATCGGCCGCCAGAAAGTATCGGGTGCGCCGCTCGATGGACAGAATGAATTGGACCAGCCTGATTTCGCCGGAGATCCGGCAGGGAAAGTGACGGCGCTTGACTCCCATATTCGGCTTTCGAACCCGCGCAACGGTGAGCAGTCCGAGAGGGAGCGCATCCTGCGCAGAGGCTACAATTTCATGGAGAACTTGGATAGTGTCGGCCGGCTGAGCGCGGGTCTGCTGTTTGTGTGTTTCAACCGGAATATCCAGACTCAATTCGAATCCATTCAGAAGCGTCTGACGAATCCCAAGCTTCCGGATCAGATGCTGGCCTATACGGAAACGACTGGCGGAGGCTACTTTGCCGTACTCCCCGGAGTTGCCGCGAAGGAATCTTATTTGGGCCAAAGTTTATTTGTGTAACATTGGTGGAAAGCTACCGGAAGGCTGCAGGCCTTTCGGTTTTTTTGTGCGCCTTCGTTATAATAGAATTTTCCGGCTGACGCAAATTGACTTTCCCAAGCATTTCCTCCACAATTGATGAGGGAATCCGCTGCATGACGGGCGATTCCAATCGTGAACCCGCGAGGCCAAAGGAGACGACAAGCTTATGAAATTAAATTCACATATGGTTGAAAAAGAGATCGATGACCGCGCCATCCTCGTTAGTCTGGTAACCCAGCAGCAGAAGCGGAATGAAGCTATCGCTGCGTATTCCCTGCAGGAGCTAGTGAAATTGGCCGAAACTGCAGGTGTGCAGGTTTTGGAGACGATGACGCAGAACAAAGAAACGAAGGACACCAAGTGGTTTATCGGCAAAGGGAAGGTCGATGAGCTGAAGGCGAGGCTGGAGGAGCTCGGCGGGAACACCGCTATTTTCGATCAAGAGCTTTCGGGCGCTCAAGTACGCAATCTGGAGGCGGCTCTGGATGTCAAAATCATTGACCGCACGCAGTTGATTCTGGATATATTCGCGCAGCGGGCCAAAACCCGCGAGGGCATCATTCAGGTCGAATTGGCGCAGCTGTCTTACTTGCTTCCAAGGCTATCCGGACAAGGGAAGAACCTCTCCAGACTCGGCGGCGGTATCGGTACCAGAGGACCGGGGGAGTCGAAGCTGGAGACGGACCGCCGGCATATCCGCGGCCGCATCGACGAATTGAAGGCGCAGCTGGAGGAGGTTGTACGCCACCGCAACCTGCACCGGGAACGCCGGAAGAAGACCGGGGTGTTTCAAGTCGCTTTGGTTGGCTATACGAACGCAGGCAAGTCCACATTATTGAAACAATTAACGCAAGCCGACGTCTATATTGAGAATCAGCTGTTCGCAACGCTGGATCCGACATCCAGGACGATGGAATTGCCGAGCGGCAAGGAAATCGTTCTAACCGATACGGTCGGTTTCATTCAGAATTTGCCGCACGATCTGGTTGCATCCTTCCGCGCAACCTTGGAGGAGGCGAACGAAGCGGATTTGATCTTGCACGTAGTCGACAGCTCAACCGATATGCGCAACGAGCAGATGCGCGTCGTCGGAGAAGTGCTTGAGGAGCTCGGTGCGCATCAGAAGGAGCAGCTGACGGTTTTCAACAAGATCGACGCCTGCACGCCGGAAGAGCGCGAGATGCTGACCGCCGAGGGCGAGTTTTTGAAAATCAGCGCATTCCAGGAGGAAGACTTGGAGCGGCTGCGGTTCGCGATCCAAGAGAAGCTGATGGGGGAGAGCAAGGAGTTCCGGATCCCGGCGGACAAAGGCGATGTCATTTCGCTCATGTACCGGATCGGTGATGTGCTGGAGACCGGTGTTGACGGCGAGGATATGCTGTTCAAAGTCCGCGTGAACAAGGATGATTATGTGAAAGTGGCATATCAATTGGTTGCGTATGACCAACAAGCTTCACTGGAGCTTCACAACAACGAGGGAGAGACTTATTAATCATGCAATTTGGGGATAAAGTAATGAAATTGATGGAAAGCGCGGAGCGGCAAGCCGAAAGCGCTTTGCGTCAAATCGAACAAACGATAGACCTTAATCAATGGAAAGTGATCGGTGCTTTTCAGAAACATAAAGTAAGCGATTATCATTTCGCCTCTTCGACAGGCTACGGCTATAATGACCGGGGACGCGAAGTGCTCGATCTCGTGTACGCCGATGCGATGGGAGCGGAGGCGGCGCTGGTGAGGCCTCATTTCGTATCCGGGACGCATACGATCGGCACCGCATTGTTCGGTGTGCTGCGCCCAGGTGAACATCTACTTTACATCACGGGGAAGCCCTATGACACATTGCATAAAGTGATCGGGAAGCCGGGCGACGGTACCGGCTCGCTGCAGGACTTCGGCATCGGCTACGGCGAAGTCGCTTTGACGGAAGAGGGAGCGCCGGACTGGGCGGCCATCTCCGCAGCCATCCAGCCGAATACGAAGGTGATCGGCATTCAGCGCTCGCGCGGCTATTCGTGGCGGCCGTCGTTCACCATTGAGCAAATCGGCGAAATGGTTCGTTTCGTCAAGGAAATCAAGCCGGACGTTATCGTATTCGTCGATAATTGTTACGGCGAGTTTACCGAGCTCCAGGAGCCGACGCAGGTTGGCGTCGATCTCATGGCCGGCTCGCTGATCAAGAACCCGGGCGGCGGCATCGCCCCGTCCGGCGGCTATATCGCCGGCCGGCAGCACCTCGTGGATCTTGCCGCCTACCGGTTGACCGCCCCGGGCATCGGGGGCGAGGTCGGGGCCATGCTCGGGGCGACGCGAGCCATGTTTCAAGGGCTGTTCCTTGCCCCGCATCTGGTTGGGCAAGCCGTCAAGGGCTCGGTGTTCGCGGCGGCTGTGTTCGAACAGCTGGGCTTTGAGAGCCATCCGCGTTGGGACGCTCCGCGGACGGATCTGATCCAGGCGATCCGCTTCACGTCCGCGGAGCATCTGATCACGTTCGTGCAGGGCATCCAGAAGGCGGCTGCCGTCGATTCGCACGTCGTGCCGGAGCCGTGGGATATGCCGGGTTACGAGCATCCCGTCATTATGGCGGCAGGCACCTTCATCCAGGGAGGCAGCTTAGAATTGTCCGCCGATGCGCCGATCCGCGAGCCGTACATTGCGTACATGCAGGGTGGACTCACCTATTCACACTGCAAGTTAGGGGTGTTGACGGCGATCCAACATATGGTAGACAAGGGATTGCTTTGAAAATTTTAGACTGTGAACAAACCTTACACTCCTTGACACGTTTTTGTTACTTAGGTACAATATAGGAGAGGTACTTAACTTTGCAGGAGTGATTAGCATGAGTGATGAAATACGTAGAAATATGGCGTTATTCCCGATTGGGATCGTCATGAAGCTGACCGATTTAACCGCGAGACAGATTCGATATTACGAGCAGCATGAGCTCATTATTCCAGCCAGAACAGGCGGCAATCAACGACTCTATTCCTTTAACGATGTAGAACGGCTACTTGAGATTAAAGATCTGATTGAAAAAGGTGTGAATATCGCTGGGATCAAGCAAGTGCTCATCCCGGTCGATAAAGATTCGGAAGATGCTACGATTTTGAACGAGCATACGGAAGTTAAGCGTAAAGAGTTAACCGATTCCCAACTGCACAAAATGCTTAAGCAGCAGTTGATCGGCGGGGGAAAACGTCCGGATCAAGTTTCATTGATTCAAGGTCAGCTCTCCCGGTTTTATAAATAACGTTTCGTAAGCGCTTGTAACAATGAGAGGAGAATGAACTTGACTTACAACAACAATCCTACCAAAGAAGACATTTTACGCATTGCCAAAGAAGAGAACGTCCGGTTCATTCGCTTGCAGTTTACGGATTTGATGGGCAGCATTAAGAACGTTGAGATTCCTTTCAGCCAATTGGAGAAAGCGCTTGACAACAAAATGATGTTCGACGGTTCTTCGATCGAAGGCTATGTGCGCATTGAAGAGTCGGATATGTATCTGTATCCGGATTTGAATACATGGGTCATTTTCCCGTGGGTGACGGAAGGCAAAGTTGCCCGTTTGATCTGTGACATTTACTTGCCGGATGGCCGTCCGTTCCCTGGGGATCCCCGTCAAATTTTGAAAAATGCGCTGAAGCAAGCGGAAGAAATGGGTTACACGGCCATGAACGTCGGGCCTGAGCCGGAGTTCTTCCTGTTCAAAACCGACGAGAAAGGCAACCCGACGACGGAGTTGAACGACCAAGGCGGTTATTTCGACTTGGCGCCGATGGACCTCGGCGAAAACTGCCGCCGCGACATCGTCTTAACTTTGGAAGAAATGGGCTTCGAAATCGAAGCTTCCCATCACGAAGTGGCGCCTGGCCAGCATGAGATCGATTTCAAATATGCCGATGCGATCCAAGCGGCTGACCAGATCCAGACATTCAAGCTCGTTGTCAAAACCGTAGCCCGACAGCACGGCCTGCACGCATCCTTCATGCCTAAACCATTGTTCGGCATGAACGGCTCCGGTATGCACTGCCACCAATCGCTGTTCAAAGGCGATGTCAACGCGTTCTATGACGAGAGCGACAAGTTAGGTTTAAGTAACGTAGCGAGACATTATATGGCAGGTGTACTGCGCCATGCGCGTTCTTTCGCGGCGATTACGAACCCTACCGTTAACTCATACAAGCGTCTTGTCCCAGGCTACGAAGCTCCTTGCTATGTAGCATGGTCGGCGAGCAACCGTTCTCCGATGATTCGGATCCCGGCTTCCCGCGGTCTGAGCACGCGCGTTGAAGTGCGCAATCCGGATCCGGCTGCTAATCCGTACCTCGCGCTGGCAGTCATGCTGGCCGCAGGTCTGGACGGCATTAAGAACAAAATGCAGCTCCCTCCTCCAACCGACCGCAACATCTATGTGATGACGGAAGAAGAGAGAGAAAGCCAAGGCATTCCAAGCTTGCCGCTGAACTTGAAGCAAGCGTTGGACGAACTGATTCGCGATGAAGTGATCTGCGACACCCTCGGCGAGCATGCTCTGGCTCATTTCTACGAATTGAAAGAGATCGAATGGGATATGTATAGAACGCAAGTTCATCAGTGGGAAAGAGATCAATATCTGTCCCTGTACTAGAACGAAGCGTAACAATTAGATAGATCAGCCCGTCAGTTACATGCTTGGCATGGACTGATGGGCTTTTTCATGCGAAGGAGCGGGAACGACGAATGGACAACTTTATGAAAAACTTAGAAAAATATGCCGAACTGGTTGTGAGAATCGGCGTTAATTTGAACAAAGGTCAAGACCTCATGATCGAATCGCCGATCGAGTGTCTGGAGTTGACGAGAATGATCGTCAAGAAGGCTTATGAAGCCGGTGCGAATTACGTTCAAGTGAACTGGCAGGATGATGTTGTGACCCGCAGCCGGTTGGCGTATGCCCACGACGATGCGCTTGATTATTATCCGAAGTGGCATACGGACATGCTGGAGCGCTTTGTCGAGAACGGCGGGGCTTTGCTGAATATCAAAGTGCCTGATCCTGATCTCTACGCGGGCCTTGATGCCGCCGTCATCTCCAGAGCTTCCAAAGCGGCGGCGACAGCGCGGTCCAAATATCAGCAGTATGTAAGAACGAGTACGTTCAGTTGGTGTTTGATCAAAGCCCCGACAACCGCCTGGGCCTCGAAAGTTTATGCGGATCTTCCGGAGGATCAGCGGGTGGAAGCGATGTGGGATGCGGTATTCCGCTTCAATCGCGTGTATGAAGATGATCCGGTGGCGGCGTGGCGGACGCATATCGAGCAGTTGAAGCGCGTTCGGAAGGTGCTGAACGAGAAGCAGTATGCCGCGCTGCAATACCGCGCTGCGGGGACGGATCTGCGCGTCGAGCTGCCGGCGGATCATATCTGGCTGGGCGGCGATAAGGCGAACGCCAGCGGCATCCGGTTCGTTGCGAACATGCCGACGGAGGAAGTGTTCACGATGCCTAAGCGGACAGGCGTTCATGGGACGGTTGCCAGCACGATGCCGCTTAATATCAACGGGGCGCTTGTCGATAAGTTCTCGTTCACCTTCGAGAACGGGAAAGTGGTGGATTACCAAGCCGAAGTCGGGTACGAGCACTTGGCAAGGCTGTTGGAGATGGACGAAGGGGCCCGTTATTTGGGCGAAGTCGCGCTTGTTCCCTACGATTCTCCGATCTCTAATGTGAAGCGGATCTTTTATAATACGGGAATTGACGAGAATGCCTCCTGCCACCTTGCCTTGGGCAGCTGCTATCCGATCAATATGAAAGACGGCGCCTCGCTGTCGAACGAAGAGCTGAAAGCCAGGGGAGGGAACACCAGCTTGATCCATGTGGACTTCATGGTTGGAACTTCCGATCTGGAGATCGACGGAGAGCTGCCGGACGGCCGCGTGGAGCCTATTTTCCGTGCGGGCAACTGGGCGCTTGCGTTTTAATTATTTGCTTTCAAAAAGTGTTCGTATGCTGTTCGTTAATTGTTCATTGTATAGATAGTAATGGCCGCCTGTGCTGTTCGGGGTGAAGCTGAATTTCACCTGTTTGTTCTCCAGCAGCGACACCGCGTATAGAAAGCCCGCACGGTCTTCTTGATTCGGATCCGGCTGGAATACCGTATCTCGTACTTGGTTGATCCATTGCTGTACGTTCGCCGGGTCGGTGAATGATTTCAATTCGCCGGTGGATCCGCTGCGGATTTCGATGGCATCTACCTTGGTCAGATCGCCCGGGTACAGCTCTTGGAGCGTCTTGGCGGTTAAGGGGGGAGCGGGATCGGCAGGATCGGCGGAGCCGCAGCTGGACAGCAGCAGGATGGTGAGCGCTAGGAGCAGCATGGTTGGGATTCTAGGAAGAATTCTGAAAGGGATACTGAAAGGGATACTGAAACGGATTCTCATGGGCGTGACCTCCAGGATCGGGTTATCATTCATTAAACGAACAGAAGCATGAAAATGTTCCCAATAAAAAGCGCTGAACGACTGGTTATTTAGTCGTTTTGGCGCTTTTTTGTTGGATCTTTAGCATAGCACACGCCCGAGCGGGTTAACTGGAATTTCTCCCGTTATTTAAGGGGAAAGAGGCTCCCGCAGCAAGTTAACTGGAAAATTTCCTGTTATTTCCACGGCATTTCCTGCAATCGACCTCGAATCGCTTTTTTTAGCGGGAGAAATTCCAGCTATTCACTCAGGAAGCCGAAACCAGGTTGAAATAACTGGAGCTTTTCCAGCTACCGGCCGGCAGGGCAAGGATGCCGGCTTCCAAGCAATTCCAAATAAAAAAGCCGCCTATTCAAGCCAGGCGGCTTTCTCTTACATATCTCTGAAAAGTCCGATAACGCGTCCGAGGATCGTGACGTTCTTCAATAGAATCGGCTTCAATGCGGAGTTCTCCGGCTGCAGACGAATATGGTCCTTCTCCTTATAGAAGCGTTTCACCGTCGCTTCGTCATCTTCCGTCATGGCTACGACGATGTCGCCGTTATTTGCCGTCTGCTGCTGCTTGACGATGACATAGTCGCCGTTATGAATGCCAGCCTCGATCATACTGTCCCCCATAACGCTGAGCATAAACACATTGTTGTCGCCGACCATGCTGACTGGCAGTGGGAAGTAGTCTTCGATGTTCTCCGTGGCCGTAATCGGCACCCCAGCAGTAACTTTACCTACGAGCGGTACGCGCGCAACGGATACGGCGAAATGCGTTTCTGCGCCGTCTAACCCGAGAATCTCGATAGCTCTAGGCTTCGTCGGATCCCGGCGGATCAAACCTTTCTTCTCAAGGCGCTCCAAATGGCCGTGAACCGTAGAACTGGAGGCTAGTCCGACAGCCTCGCCGATTTCGCGTACGGAAGGCGGGTAGCCCTTATCTTTCACTTCGTTCTTAATGTATTCCAAAATAGCTTGCTGACGCTGCGAAATCTTACTCAATAGTTATCACTCCAATACTGGGAATCATTACCCAAAGTATAACATAGAACCCGAGTTCGTACAAACATAAGTTCGAGAAAATCCGTTGACACAAACAAGTGTTCGTGTTATTCTAATACCAGAACAAATGTTTGGGAGATGATGAATCATGTATATGGCTTACACACAGAACAATCAATCACGCACACCTCATAGATCCGCTTCAGTGTCCGAAGTAATCACAACGATCAAACAACGTCACACGAAAGCAATGATCCGCTTAGTAATTATTGTAATGATACTAGGCACTGTGTTCTCATTTGGTGCTATGGTACAAGCTTATGCGGCTTCCACGACATCACCGACAGCAAGCGTACCCGTTCACACGGTCTCCAAGGCGGAGGTGCACCAGAAGATCGTTATTCAAGCTGGAGATACGCTCTGGGCTATCGCGGAAGCGAATAAGCACAGCAAGGAGAACGTACGTTCCTACATAGATAAGATTAAATCATTAAACCATCTTGCAACAAGTTCTTTGAATGAAGGGCAAGTGCTGTTGCTCCCCTAGCTCTCGGGCATAAACTGAATAGAGTAAGAACTGAAAGAGGCTTGGACATGATCCGATGGCTCTTTTTGTCGTTTTCTTGACAATCCCGTAGAGGGATGGCAAAGTAATAGTCATATTGACATTTGGACTGGAGGATCACTATGAGCGACAGTATGGAGAAAAACATCGAGCGCATCAATGAGCTAGCACGCAAAGCGAAAACCGTCGGCTTGACGGACGCAGAAATCGATGAACGCAATGAGCTCAGAAGAATTTATATCGAGGCTTTTCGAGGCAATCTTAAAGTTCAGCTTGATTCTATCAAGTTCACGGACGAAGAGTAATTGCTCGTTCACATAGAGACAACATTCAAAGGGGAAATGAATGATGACGTTGAAGGCTGTACTTTTTGATTTGGATGACACGCTGTTATGGGACGACCGTAGTGTGCAGGAAGCGTTCGATGCGACTTGTGAGGAAGCTGCGCGGCATGCTGCCGTTAACCCGGAGGAGCTGGAAGCTGCCGTTCGCAAAGAAGCCCGGGCCTTGTATGAATCTTATGAGACGTTCCCGTTTACGAAAATGATTGGCATTAATCCGTTCGAGGGACTATGGGCGAATTTCACGCAAGGCGAGAATGAGAATTTCCGCAAGCTGCAGCAATTAGCACCTGGCTACCGCACGGAGTCGTGGACCCGCGGGCTGCGCGCGCTTGGCATTGAAGACCGCGAGCTGGGGTACAAGCTTGGGGAGCTTTTCCCGGCAGAACGCCGCAAGCGGCCGCTCGTCTATGAGGAAACGTTCCGCGTTCTCGATGCGTTGAAAGGGAAGTACCAACTGCTCTTGTTAACGAACGGATCTCCCGATTTGCAGAAGGAAAAGCTGGCAGGCGTACCTGACATTTCCGGCTATTTTGACCACATTGTCATCTCCGGCGAGTTCGGGGTTGGGAAACCGGATGTATCCATTTTCCATCATGCATTAGGGTTGCTGGGGATCCAACCTGAAGAAGGCATCATGATCGGCGATAAACTGACAACCGATATTCTTGGTTCGGGCAGCGTCGGCATGAGGAACATTTGGATCAATCATCATGGCTTGCAAAGCGGAGATGAGATTGTCCCTGCGTTCGAGGTTTCCAGGCTGCAAGATATTTTGCCGATTATCGCGAACGCCTAGTCCGGCAAACAGAACAAAGCCCAACGGCGATTGGACCGAATGTCCAGTGCTGTTGGGCTTTGCTCTTATCATGTAATTAAGCTTTGATAAAGGACGGGTCATCCACGTTGTAAGCGACCCAGCCGTCTTTCTCAATGAACAGGCGGACAGCTACGATTTGGCGGTTATCCATCAAGGTGAAGAAATGGTTTGTGTTCTCAGGAACGGAGATCACATCGCCAGGCTCCAGCTCAACGTCGAAATAGCCGATTTCCTCGGATTTGATGATGAAGATACCTTTACCGGATACGATTGCACGGATCTCATCTTCCGTGTGCGTATGGACTTGTTCGAATTTCTTAAGCAAATCTTCAATGTTAGGCGTCGCATCGGACAGGGAAATGACATCCCAAATCTCGTAGCCGCGTCTTGCCGCCAAATCGCGGATTTCCGGCTCATAAGCCGAGATGATTTGCGCTTTCTCTTCGTCGCTCAGGACGAATTTCTCGCGAAGCGCCTCAGGAAGCTTATTTGTATCCCAATGTTCGTACACGACATTTTGACTATCCAGGAACGCTTTGACCTGCTCTTCGCCTACAATGCGTTCATCCGTATTGCGGATTCTAATCTGTGCCACACTACATCCCTCTTTCTAAAGTAAATATACTTGTATTATAGTGGAAATGATGCGCCCTGTCGATGGAAGAACATAAGATTATCCGATCAATCCTATAGGTATTAATGATAATTCAAATTCTTTTCATAGTTGCTGGATTCTGTTACACTAAATCTTAACATAATTTGTCGATTTTTTATTTGCTATCGTTATGAGGATAGTTTGAAAGGGAGTCATTGCATGTCTAAACCACCGATTCAAGAGCAGCTAAAGAAAAAGATCATGATCCTCGACGGCGCCATGGGTACGATGATTCAGCAGGAAAATTTAACCGCGGAAGACTTCGGCAGTGACGATTTGGATGGCTGTAATGAGATTCTTTGCGTTACACGCCCCGATGTGATTCGTAAAATTCACGAAGCTTACTTTGCCGCAGGCGCGGATATGATAGAAACGAACACATTCGGTTCGACGAGTGTCGTGCTTGCCGAGTATGATCTGCAGGACCGTCACCGCGAGCTTAATCTGGCGGCAGCCAAGTTGGCAATTGAGGCTGCTAACAAATATTCGACACCGGAGTGGCCGCGTTATGTCGTAGGCGCGATGGGTCCGACGACCAAGACATTGTCCGTCACCGGAGGGGTTACGTTCGCAGAGCTTGAGGAAAGCTATTACCAGCAAGCCCTTGCCCTAACCGAAGCCGGGGTCGATGCGATTCTATTGGAAACTTCTCAAGATACGCTCAATGTGAAAGCAGGAAGCATCGGGATTCGCCGGGCTTTCGAGACACTCGGCGTCGAGCTGCCGATTATGATTTCGGGCACCATCGAACCGATGGGTACAACACTTGCCGGTCAAAATATCGAATCGTTCTATATTTCGCTCGAGCATTTGAAGCCGATTTCGATGGGACTTAACTGTGCGACAGGTCCTGAATTCATGAGGGATCATATCCGGACGCTGTCGGAGATCGCGGAAACGGCCATCAGTTGCTACCCTAATGCCGGGCTGCCGGATGAGAATGGCCATTATCACGAATCGCCGGAATCTCTAGCGAAGAAAATGGCGGGCTTCGCCGAACAGGGCTGGCTGAATATTGCCGGCGGCTGCTGCGGAACGACGCCGGATCACATTCGCGCCATGGCGGAGACGCTGAGCGCTTTCAAACCTAGAACCGAATACGGTACGCATTTGCCTGCGGTTTCGGGGATCGAGACGCTGTATATCGAGCCTGAGAACCGCCCGGTCATGGTCGGCGAACGGACGAATATTTCGGGTTCCCGCAAATTCAAACGCTTGATCAAGGAAGGTAAGTTCGAAGAAGGCTCTGAGATTGCCCGCAATCAAGTGAAGAACGGCGCTCATGTCATCGATATCAACTTGCAGGATACGGATATTGACGAATCTTACGCGATGGAGCAGTTTATGCAGCAGGTGGTCAAGAAGGTGAAGGTACCTTTGATGATCGACTCTACGTATGATCACATCATTGAGCTTGGTTTGAAATATTCCCAAGGGAAAGCGATCATCAACTCCATTAACCTGGAGGATGGGGAAACCAAATTCGCCGGCATTCTGCCTTTGATTCACCGTTACGGCGCCGCCGTCGTATGTATTCTCATCGATGAGCGCGGCCAGGCGGTTTCCCGCGAAGCGAAGCTCGAGGTAGCCACACGTTCCTATGAGCTGCTGACCGAGAAATACGGCATGAATCCGGAGGATATCATTTTCGACCCGAATATGTTCCCGGTCGGTTCCGGTGACCCGCAATATATCGGTTCTGCCGTAGAAACGATTGAAGGCATCAAGCTGATCAAAGAGAAGTACCCGAGAGCCAAAACGATTCTCGGCTTAAGTAATATTTCCTTCGGCTTGCCGGATGCCGGCCGCGAAGTGTTGAACTCGGTTTATTTGTACCATTGTACGAAGGCGGGTCTCGACTATGCGATCGTGAACACGGAGAAGCTGGAACGGTATGCGTCGATTCCGGAGGCGGAGCGGCAGCTGGCTGAAGAGCTGATCTATCATACGAATGACGAGACCTTGGCGAAATTTGTCGCGCATTTCCGTGAGAAGAAAGTGGAGAAGAAAGAGAAAATCTCCAACCTTTCCCTGGAAGAAAGACTCGGATCTTACGTTGTGGAAGGTACGAAGGAAGGTCTGATTCCCGATCTGGACGAAGCGCTCAAGAAATATTCGCCGCTTGAAGTCATTAACGGACCGTTGATGAAGGGGATGGAGGAAGTTGGCCGTCTCTTCAACAATAACGAGCTGATCGTAGCGGAAGTGCTGCAAAGCGCCGAGGTTATGAAAGCGTCGGTCAGTTACTTGGAACCTTTCATGGAGAAGTCGGAAACGGCGGTTAAAGGGAAAATCATCCTGGCAACGGTCAAAGGCGATGTGCACGATATCGGGAAAAATCTGGTGGAAATCATTCTCTCCAACAACGGCTACAAAATTGTTAACCTGGGGATTAAAGTACCGCCGGAGCAAATTATTGAAGCGTACCGCAAGGAACAAGCGGACGCGATCGGTTTGTCCGGATTGCTCGTGAAGTCCGCCCAACAAATGGTTGTTACGGCGCAGGACTTGCGGACAGCCGGTGTGGATGTGCCGATTCTTGTCGGCGGCGCCGCATTGACGCGGAAGTTCACCAAAACCCGCATTCAACCTGAGTATGAAGGCGTCGTGCTGTATGCGAAGGATGCGATGGACGGACTGGATATCGCCAACAAGCTAAGCGACCCTGAACAGCGGGAGCGTCTTATCCAGGAGCTGAGAGAGAGCAAGGAATCCGATGTGATGGAGGCAGGGAAGAAGGAAGACAAACTGCCGCAGCTCACTCGCGTGAGTTCGTCCGCTGTATCCAAGGATCTCCCGGTTCAAGTGCCGCAGGATACGGAACGCCATATTATGAGAGATTATCCGATCGGCCATCTCATGCCGTATGTCAACATGCAGATGCTGCTGGGGCACCACCTCGGTCTGAAAGGCAAAGTCGAGCAGCTGCTCAGCGATAAGGACACAAAGGCGATGCAGTTGAAGGATACCGTAGACTCGATTCTATATGCCGCCCAAGCGAATGGCATCATCAAGGCGCACGGCATGTACCGATTCTTCCCGGCACAGTCGCAGGGCAACGACGTCATCGTGTACGATCCGGAGGATACGAGCAAAGTGCTGGAGACGTTCACGTTCCCTCGTCAGGATAAGGAACCGTATCTCTGCCTCGCCGACTATCTCAAGTCGGTAGAAAGCGGTGAGATGGATTATGTCGGCTTCTTGCTCGTAACGGCAGGACACGGCATCAATGAGCTGGCCAAAGAGTGGCGCGATAACGGTGATTATTTGAAATCACACGCCCTTCAAGCGACTGCGCTGGAAGTGGCGGAAGGATTCGCCGAGCGGATCCATCACATTATGCGGGACGTATGGGGAATCGCCGACAGAGTCGACATGACGATGCAGGAACGCTTCGGGGCCAAATATATCGGACAGCGCTTCTCGTTCGGTTATCCGGCTTGTCCGAATCTGGAAGATCAAGCGAAGCTCTTCAACCTGCTGAAGCCTGAGGATATCGGCGTAGAGCTGACGGAGTCGTTCATGATGGAACCGGAAGCATCGGTTTCGGCGATCGTGTTCGCACACAAAGAAGCGCGTTATTTCAATGTAGGTTAACAGGATGAAGCATAAAGCGAGGCAGCTTGCACGAACACCTGTGTTCGGCGGCGTCCTCGCTTTCCGTGCTCTCATCAGCGATTATGCGAATAGATTGGAGTTTAGAACTTGGACCTCTATTTCTTGGGAACTGGGGCAGGGATGCCCTCCAAACAGCGAAATGTAACATCCATAGCCTTAAACCTGCTCGATGAGCGGGGAACATACTGGCTATTCGATTGCGGCGAAGGCACGCAGCAGCAAATCCTGAATTCTCCGGTGAAGCTGGGCAGAACCGAGAAGCTGTTCATCACGCATCTGCACGGCGACCATCTATACGGGCTGCCCGGCTTGCTGACCAGCCGCTCCTATCTGGGGGGCGATACGGCGTTAACGATGTACGGACCTCCGGGGCTGCGACGGTTCGTGGAGACGGCGCTCGAAGTGAGCGGAGCACATCTCAGTTATACGCTGGACATCGTAGAAATTCAGGAAGAAGGGCTCCTCTTCGAGGACGATACCTTCCTCGTCGAAACGGCGCGCTTGGAGCACCGAATCGAATGCTTCGGGTATCGCATTGTGGAGAAGGAACAGCCGGGCAAGCTGATGCATGAGAAGCTGACGGCGCTTGGCATACCGGCCGGTCCGATCTATGGCAAGCTCAAGCTCGGACAGTCCGTACAGCTGGAAGACGGGACTGTGCTGCACGGGGCCGATTTCCAGGGCCCGCCGATCCCGGGACGGATCGTCACGATACTCGGCGATACCCGGTACTGCAGCGGAGCACGGCTGCTAGCGCGAGGCGCCGATGTGCTGGTGCATGAGGCGACGTTCGGCATGGATAAGCAAGAACTGGCTTACTCCTTCGATCATGCGACATCGACCGATGCGGCGCGGATCGCTCAGGAAGCAGGGGCGGGCGCGCTGATCATGACGCATATCAGCTCGCGGTACCAAGGCGACGCCGTGCTCGAGCTGCTGCAGGAAGCGCAGCATCATCACCCGAACAGTCATATCGCCCGGGACTTCTGGAGTTTTGAAGTGCCGCGCAAAGGATGAAAAAAGAAGCCTCTTCCTATAATGGAAGAGGCTTCTGCCGTATTAACGGTTTTGTTCGTCTTTCTTTTCTTCGATGAATCCGTTGATGCTTTGTTTGCGGCGTTGATTTTTGGATTCGATGTCTTGCTTCTCTTGGGCTGTAATTTCGTCTGCATGCTCATCTAAATAATCTTCAGCCTCGTGCAGGTTGGCGATAGTATGATCGATTGCATTTTGCAAACGCGCTGGATTGTTCTCGCGATTGTCCGGTTTAGCCATGGTGAATGCTCCCTCCTTCCTGATGGAGTGATGATCCTGTTATACAATTCCACGACGGCAGCTATAATATTCACGGTTTGCGCATTCTTTTTCGCCAATTTCCCGCATAAACTAACGTGACGAAGGACTTAACTCCGAGGTGATGACATGGCGATTACGTGGGCGGAAATCCTGCTTTCTATCTTTATGTCCTCCATTTTTTATGTTATGTTAAGAGAAATCAGAAATGCTTATAGAGACTCCGGATAAGTCATCTTGACAGCGAGAAAAGGGGAAGGTATGCTCGGATTTGCTATATTACTCGGCTTTAATTTCATAGGTTATGTCATCCAAATGAGCCTGCACCTGCCGCTTCCCGGCAATGTGATCGGGCTCATCCTATTTACGGGGGCGTTGTTCGCCAAGCTCGTCAAGCTGTCTTGGGTGGAAGATGCGGCCGCGCTGCTCACAAGGCATATGATGCTCTTTTTTATCCCTTATACCGTCGGGATTCTCTTATTCCTTCCTATCATCGGAGCGAATTTGGTCGCGATACTAGGCGGCACCGCGGGGGCGACGGCCGTCGTTTTGCTTGTCACGGGATGGATTTCGTCCAAACTCGCGAAGGAGGGGGAGAAGTATGGCGGATAGTATCCTGCAGCACCCCTTCTTCGGTTTGACTCTCAGTGTTGTGATCTACGCTTTCGCTAATCTCATTCAAGAACGATGGCGGTTCATGCATCCGTTATTCGTATGTACGGGACTTATTATTCTTATTCTGGTCGGATTTCGAATTCCGTTCGCGTATTTTAAAGAGGGTGCGGATGTGCTGACGCTGTTGTTGGGTCCTGCAACCGTTGCTTTAGGCGTCCCTTTGTACAAATACAGGTCATTAATACGTGCGAATTTGAAAAGAGTCATGGTCAGTGTGATCAGCGGCTCCATTGTCGGGATTGGTGCAAGCGCGGCGATCGTCGGACTGCTCGGAGGAAGCCGTTCAATTGTGCTTAGCATGCTGCCCAAATCCGTCTCCTCGCCTATTGCGATTGAGATCGCGAACCGGTTAGGGGGAATTCCCGAACTCACCGCGGTTCTGACGACGATGACGGGGCTGGTGGGCAGTATGTTCGGTGTCCGGCTTTTGCAATGGTTCAAGATACAGGATGACATCTCGATCGGGATTGCGCTTGGCACGGCGGCTCACGGCATCGGGACGGCCAAGGTCATCAAAGATTCGGAGCGGCAAGGCAGCTTTGCAGGCTTATCGATGGCATTATGCGGCATTATGACTTCTATTTTCTTCATCCCTCTATATTGGTGGCTTCAGTGACCTCTGTAATATTTGCCGCTTTCCGTCTATGTGACGGGAGGCGGTTTTTTTTGTATTTTTTAAACCTTACAAAAGCTTAACAACACGAAAACGGCCCCATAATAAACCTCTGCTACCATGAGTTTGAGGATAATCCAGTGGAAAGGCGTGAGGAAGATGAACGGACCGCTTCTGAATACAGCGCCTCATCAGGCCAGGTTGACGGTTAGTCTGGCCGGCAGCGCACATGAAGTTGAGCAAGCTATGCGGCTCAGGTATCAAGTTTTCGTAGAGGAAGAGAAGAACATGCGCATGCTGAATGAGGACGGTCTTGAGCAAGATGCGTATGACCCGTATTGCGATCATCTCATCGTCAAAGATGCCGAAACCGATCAGGTCGTAGGCACTTACCGGCTTCTGCCAGGGGAGCGGGCGCTGGACGGCATCGGCTTTTATTCGGAAACAGAGTTTAATTTAGCGGCTTTCGCCGAGTATAAACGGCAGACGCTTGAGCTTGGAAGAAGCTGCATCGACCCGGCGTATCGCGGGGGTAAGGCCATCCAGCTCTTGTGGGAAGGCATTGCCGGTTATATGACGGAGCGGAATTATTCGTATTTGATCGGATGCGGCAGTGTGCACATGAGCAGTTTGGAGGACTTGAATGAAATCTACACCATGCTCGTTCATAAACAGGTTATAACCGACCGGTTCGGGATCGAGCCGCTTGCGACGCATCGTATTCAGGGACTCGCCATGCTGGATGCGATTAGTAACGAGAAAGATATTTTCCGCAAGCTGCCTCCGCTAATGAAAGGCTATCAATGGCTCGGTGCCGAAATTGGCGGGGAACCGGCTTATGATGAAGTGTTTGAGACGGTCGATTTCTTCATTATTCTTCAGAAAGACAGAGTGACCCGCCGGTATAAGCGCCATTTCTTATCTAACTAGAGGGGAGGCCGGCACCTTTGTATGATTGGATTGCCAAGCTGACTTCCAATGAACACAAGCTCGACCGTATAGAGCGAGTCCTCCGATTGTTCCCTCTGTGGATGCTGCGGGCGGCGTTGGCGCTCGCTGCTAACATCGGTTACGCGGCTCTGCGGAGCAAGCTGTTACGGCCGGTTCAGCGAAATATGGAGGAGCTGCTGGATCATGTGCCCAAGCGCGATATTCGCAAGCATGCCAGACACTATGTGCATAATGTGGTATTCACCTTGTTCGAGCTGCTCTTCATGAGCAGGCGCTTGCATGTGCTGCACAAGGATTTCGACGTGCAGGGCCAAGAGCATTTGCAGGAAGCTAAGCGCCGGTCTCAGGATCAAGGCTTCATTGTGTATACGCCGCATCTCGGCAACTTCTTCTATTACTACTGGTATCTGACGCGCCGCTACGATTGCATGACGGTCGCATCGGCGGGAAGCCCGGAGCTTCGGCCGCTTTATTTGAAATTCCAGGCAATGGGCTGCAAGGGGCTGGATTACGACAGTGTGCCTCCGCTGGAGCTGTACCGCACTTTGAAAAAGCATCTGCAGGCCGGAGGCGTCGTGTTTGTGCTTGGCGATTTCTGGCGAGCGTCCTTTCCATTATCACGGTTGTTCGGCAGATTGACGAGGACGCCTGAAGGGGCGGCCATGCTGGCTTTGGAGCTGCGCATTCCTATTGTCCCCTTCTACGGTTACAGGGTTAGAGGCTTCAAGCACAAGCTGGTATTCGGACCTCCTGTTGATCTGCCAACCGGGCAGGCAGGGCGTGGCGTACGGGCGGAATCGAATTTGCGGCTTAACGCTTTCATGGAGCGGGTCATACGTGAGCAGCCCGCCTCATGGTTTTATTGGTTTAATGTGCATGAACGCTGGGAAGAGAATCACATGGCCGTTAACGACGGAAAGACGCACGTCTACAACGAAGATAAAGGACTGGTGATTTGACAATGGATACGGGAAGCCATTTGTTATTCGGTATCACCTTGGCCGGACTTGCATGTCTGGAGCCTGTCGTCTCGCAGGACCCGAATTTGACGCATGCCATATTAGCCGGTACGCTGATCGGCTCGCACGCTCCGGACTTCGATACGTTAGCGCGGCTCAAAGGGTATACGAACTATTTGCGGGTTCATCGGGGGATTACGCATTCCTTGCCGGCGCTGTTCATCTGGCCGATCGTGCTCAGCGTGCCTCTGGCTGCTATTTTCGGCGTATGGGAGCATTGGTTAAGCTTATACCTGTGGACATTCATCGCGGTTGTCTTTCATGTGTTCCTGGATCTGTTCAATGTGTACGGTGTTCAATGCATGCGGCCATTCTCGGCAAAATGGTTTCACCTGGATACTCTTTGTCTCTATGAACCGTTCTTGTTCGCTCTGCATACGGCAGGCGTGTTCATTTGGCTGCTCGTGTGGCACGGAAGCGGCGGGCTCCATATCGGCGAAATGTTTGCCCTTATCTATGCGGCAACCTTGTTCTATATTGTTGTGCGCAGTTTGCAGCGGCAACGCTTCATCCAGTTGGTGAAGCAAGAGCTGAATCTGGAACAAGGCGTCTGTCACCTCATCCCGAGCCTAAGCTGGTTTCGCTGGCAATTCGTCATCGAGAGCGAGACGCAATTTTACTTGGGGGAAATTAGGCATGGGGACGTTGTGGTGGAAGTTGAGTACAGCAAAATCGACTATACACAAGAAAAATCCCATCCGATTGTGCAGGCTACGATGACGACGGATGGTGTTCGCGCTTTCCTGCACTTCGCGCAGCGCATCCATGTCTGCTGGACGGAGAAAACGGACGGGTATGAAGTACAGTGGCGCGATGTGCGCTTCTGGCACCAGCGCAAGCTGCCGTTCGGCGTCAACGTCCGTCTGGACCGTGACATGAACGTGATCAGCGACAAGCTTGGTTGGGATAAGAAGGCGTGGGATCCGCCTTACGTGTAAGTAAGCAGAAGCCTTGCTCCTTAGGGAGTGAGGCTTTTCGTTTCTTGTCATTTTTTGAGCAGGGGTTTCGACTTGTGATGTCGAAAATATGGTGCAATAGTCCTATTTGAAGAATAGCCACGCTTTGAAATTGACGATCTTAGGAGCACCCGGAATGAAGAAAAGAACCCCACGCGAAGAGGGCTTTACATTGATTGAAGTTTTGGCTGCAACGGTCATTTTGTCGGTGGCGGCGATGGCTATGATGGCCTTTTTCATTAACGCGATGTCCTACAATAAAGGGAATCAGAATAAGACTGTGATGGTCAATTTGGCGCGGAACGCGTTGTTTTATATGGAGAAGCAGAATTTCGGCACGGTTGAGAAATATTTCAGTCAAATCGGCGAGGCTGACGGCAACGATCCGGTTATGACGATGGACAATTGTACGCTAGCGCCGACGGGCGGGGTGAACTGTACGATTCCTGCCAAGCATGAGCTGTTGAACAGCTTCAGCGGAATAGGAAATGTACTGCGTCCGAGCGTCAATGGGATCGAGTATGAGATTACGGTTACATACCAGACTGAACTTGAAAAAGGTCATGCCGATGCTTCCGTGCCGAGCACGGAGGACCGGATGAGCAACTATTTGATACCGATCCGGGTAAGTGTGAAGACGCTTGGCGCCGTCGAAAGCTTGCGGAATCAGACGTCTGTGGAAGGATATGTGATAAATGAGAAAATTCGTTGATTTCGCGCGCGAAGAAAAAGGGCTTTCACTCGTCGAACTGATCGCCTCGTTATCCATTTTATCCTTGGTCATGGGCACGATTTATGCAGTTATTACTTTCGGCTTTACGGCGTACAACAAAGTGACAGTGGAGAATTCGCTCCGGGACGAGGCGGATATGATGATGTCTGCGGTGATGACCCAGCTGTATACCTACGGCCCGGAGTATGTATCGAATATTGCCAATGAGAACGGCATCGAGCTATCGAGGACAACGAAGCTGAACGGTACGGAAATTCCGCGCAAACAAATGAAAATTTATAATTCCGGCTTATATATCGCGGACGCTACAGCAGCTAACGGAACGGGAAAGGTAGATCACCTCCAATCCGTCCTCTTGGACGGTTCCAGCATTCAATTGGACTGCGGCAACGCCAGCGCATGCCGGGACGGACTTATCCGAATTACGCTGGTGCTGGAACAAGAGGATAAGAAGCACGTCAAGCATCAGCTGAAGATGGAAAGCAGATTCGGGTTTTGAGCGGGGTGAGAAGGATGAGAAGGTTGAAGCGGCTCAAAGAAGAACGGGGATCCGCGCTGTTAATCGTGCTGTTCATGATATTGATTTTCACGATGCTCGGACTCGCTGTACTCAGCGCAAGTATTGGCGGCGCGGTGCGAAGTGAAACGAAGCAGAAGGATGTGCAGAGCCTGCATCTGGCCGAGAAAGCGCTGAATGAGGCGGTGGCCAGAATTAAAGCGACGCTGGACGGCCGGGAGGATTTCAATCCCGAAGCGCTTGAAGCGGAGTTAACCAGTATGTTTCCGGCCATTGAAAGCAATACGGTGGAGACCGAGTTCGCAGATGAACCGGTGACGAGTGCCGAGTTGATCAAAGAAGAGAATGGCGCTCCGCCGCAAATTAAGATTACCGTAACGGCGAACATCGACGGCGTCGTGCGTAAGCTTGAGCAGCTCGTAGGGATCAACGCTTATCCGGATGTGCTGAATTATGCCGCCGGCTCGGAAGGCAATCTGATTCTGAATGGCTCGCCGTATTTTCTTGGAGGAGATTTGTATGCAGGCAAGAAGCTGCAAATTAAAAATCAAGCTGAATATATCTACAACAGCGAGAATGGCGAGATAAGTACAGCCAACGTAGGCAAATATACGTATTTGGAAGGTAAAGCTTTTGTGCAGACGCTGGATGATTTCACGTTTTGCGATGCTGGGATGAATCCCAATTGCTCGCCGGAACAGTACACGAGTATCAATGCCACGACGGATAAAGGGTTAACGACGATCCCGACCGTTCTCGGCGTTCAGAAGGATCATGTAGAGTTGAAATCCCAGGAAGACTTCGTACAGCTGAATATGGATGAGTCTTTCATCGATAAAGTGACGGAAGCGGTAAGCGGAAACGCGACGGAGCGGGCGATTATCAAAAATAATTATAACCCCAACGATCCCACGCAGCTTGAAAGCTATTTGCAAAGCCGTACGGATAGGCTGAAGCTGGCGGTCTATGATCGTATCGATGACGAAGAATATGAAACGAAGCGCGCTGCCGATATTGCCGCCATCCATGACCAAGCGGGCTTGTCCGGCGGGTCCTATTTATATAAAGGCAATTTCAATATCGGGAACGGCGGAGACTTCAACCAGCTCGTGTTCACGAAGGAAGCCAAAGCGTACCGGGAACCGATTGCGAATGGTTCAACCTATTATTCCAGCAATTGGTTCATTATTAACGGAGATTTGAATATCGATAACGAAAATTTGGATGATAAGCCCCGCGACCCGATCAAAATAAGAGGGAATATTCTGGTGACAGGGGATGCCAACATTAAAGGCGATGTGACGATGGATGCGACGATTTTCGTTCTGGGAAGCACGAATATCTTAGATGCCAGCATTAGCGGAATTACGGAAGATGGCGAAAATTACAAGGAGCTTGTTATGCTCTCAAAAGGCGAAGTGCTGATCTCCAGGGTCAATTCATTCAAAGATTTGCCAAGCGGCGGTTACGATGGTAAAAATCCGAAGAATGGAAATATTACGAGGCTCGATGCCTTCTTCTATACGGATTCCAATGCGGAATTGTATGGCGTCGGTTCTGTTTTCTGGATCAAAGGCGGATTTTTCGCCAAAGGCGACCTGACAATCAACGCGGTCAGAGGGAATACGAAAGAATCATCGGATTTAACTTCCCTATATATCGAACCCGGCCAGAGTAACATGCAAAATTCATCATCCCGATTTATTATTGAATATAACAAGGATATTTTTACTCACCAGCAATCCGCGCTCCCGCGAGTCAAGGGTATTAATTTATCCAGAGGTAAAAAGGTTTTAGTCAAATAAAAAAACATCCTTCAGTCATGGTGAACTGAAGGATGTTTTTTGCTTTAATACCGGTTGTCGTATTGCTTCTGAACAATGACACGAACGGAGTCGGAGACACTAGGGTCATCCTTATACCGCAAGGTTACGGAAATGTCTCCGACCTTCGTTCCAGTTACAACCCCGTTGTTGATGGTAACGACGTTATCATCGTACACCCACTCCAGGCGGTCTTTCAATTCCTCTCGCCATTTGACCGGGAGTACGGTCGTTTCGGACCATAAATCATAGCTGTTTTTGCTCGTGTTCAACACTAATCGAATCGGCCCTTCCGGAAGATCGATCCGGGTCAGATTTTGTGTGATCTTGATGTCTCTCGTGTCATCGATGCCGCCTACCAGCACCCTGACCTTGATTGTGCCTTTCTCGGTGCCTGTAAGCGTTACATCCTGGCTGTTCGGGCTGTTCAAAGAGGCATTCCCGGTTTCTTCAATGATAAACCATTGGAACCCGGAATGAACGGCGTCCGGCCGCTGGATGACGGCTCTCAGGTCAATAGAAGCCCCTTTGTCGACGGTAATGACGGCGTTCGGATCCGATTCGTTAGGATCGTCTTTCTTGACGATCGTGACGGCTTTGACCGGGTTATCTACGGTGATCGTAAAATCCTTGGTATAAGACACACCACGATAAACGACCGTTACTTTCCCATTCACCGTACCGGCTGACTTGCCCTCCATGTTTCTCTCCAGCTGCTTCTCCCCGGAGAAACGGACGAAATTCTCATTGGTGTCGTCTCTTTCCCATTTGACGGATGTAATCTCGTCGTGCAAGAAATTGTTGCTTACAACAAGCTGAGAAGGGACATCTCCCACATGAATCGTGATCGGGCTGTTGATGGTAATCGCCGGTTGGATAACCTGAATGTGCAGTTCATCCGTTAAGCTGCTGCCGTCTAATGCCCTTACCGTAATCGTCGCTTCGCCTTCGGCTTTGGCATGAAGTGCCGCATAGCCTTCCAGAGCGCCGCTGTTCACGCCTGAACTCGTAACTTCGATGACGTTAGCATTCGACGACTTCCATTCGAACGAAGGGTTCGTCACGTAACCAGGCGTATACTTGGCATGGAGGGTAGGCGCATCGCCAATCTCCAGGGTCGTCTCGCCCTCCAGATCCAGGGAAGTGAGGAGGGAGATTACGTTAACGACATGAGTTTGCGTATAAGTCTTAGGCTTATCGGTCTTTATCGTAAGCGTTACGGTAACCTGACCGGGACGAATACCTGTCAAACTGGCTATCGGTGTATCGGTTGCCCCGAATGCTGCGATGTTATTGTCGGATGAGCTCCACGCAATGGAGGTAATGGTTTCATCCGGCGTTTTGACCAGAACCGATTTCAGTTCGATGGGTTGATTGACGCTCGCGACATTCAGCCCGGTAATGTTCAAGCCCGGCATAATCACCGTGATCTTGGCCGTGTCTTGTACGCCGCTTCCGTCCTTGGCTACCGCTTGAATGTTCGCGACGCCAGCGGCTTTGGCCGTCACGACCCCTGTTGCATCGACGGTTGCAATCGCCTCTGCGTCGGAGGACCACGTGTAATCCGTGTCGCGGGCATAAGAAGCGTCAGCCGGCCCGAATTTCGGAATAAGCTTGGTCGTATCGCCAAGAGCGATGATTTTGTCATCCAACTGCAAGGAAGTTAGTCTGGTATAAGCTGTTATCAATCGATTCGTGAATAATACGGATTGATCGTTCGTTGTGCTGTAATCTTTGAATGTCAGTGTCGCGTCGGACAAGGCATAATCGCCGTTAGCTGCCGGTTTGACCGTAATGGCAAATGTCTTACTGTCGGCAATGTATTGATTGCCCGATCTTCTGAAAGGGATGTCCTCAATGCTGCCATCGATCGTATAGCCTGTTTGCAAGGTCCCGGATTTCGTGAAGCCTTGAGGCAATGTGACGACCTCCAGGTTCGCCGGCAGCGTTTCTTTATAATGAATCCGTTTCACCGTTAAATCATCGACATTAATCTCCGGGTTGTAATTCATGGCGATCGGTTTGATCTCATAGCTGATCGTTACATTCGTATTTTTCTCGACGCGGTCGCTCGAAACGGTTCTTACAGGTTCCAATCCGGTTGGAACAATGACTTTCACAGCAACCTGCTTCGTTTCCAGTGCGCCGCTTTTATCGGCTGTCGTGACGATGATGGTCAGATCGCCGCCTCTTCCGGAGAGCGGATTCGGGAAGGAACGAGTCACCGTCTCGCCTTTCGGCTTCTCCAGATTGGAGAGCACAGTATCCGTTTGTTCCGTATTGTTCGCATTCTTGTATGCGAATTTGATGGATGATACGGTCGTTTTGTCAGTCAAATCCAGATCGTCGGCCCTGAAGCTGACCGAAATATCGCTTTTGGCTGAAATGTAGTTCTTCGCACTGTTCGAGAACGGAGCGGGTGTCAAAATGTCCAGCGTCGGCTTATGATTGGAACCGATGAACGCCCGGTACATCGTGTTGACGAAAAGCTGCTGCTCCCAATCCGGGAAGGAGCTGTTCTTGGTCGTATTGACGAAGTTATGGCCTGTACCGGAGTAGGTCACATTGCCTTTGGAATAGGTGTAGTAATGGTTCCAGCTGTCTTCAACATCCCGCGGACTGCCATTGATGTTGTACCATGGGATGACCTTCGGATCGTTCAGATCAAGCCGGAAATACTGATCATGTGTTGTAGCGACAGCTGTCGGCCGTTCGCTGATGAAGAAAGGGAATTCCGTCAGCAAGCCTTCGTTGACTTTTACGGTGGACGTTGACGTGTTCGGTGCATTGAGCCCCATATTCGTCTTCGGCCCGATTTGTCCCGTGTCTGCCTGGAAATTCGTAATCCACGTCTGGTTACCTTGATATACGGTATCATGGGTGAACATGACCCCTTGTCCCGTAGCGATATAAGATTTGACGGCAGCTGCGGCCGTTTCCGAAATGTTGGCTGTGCCGTTATAAGAATCGTTGAAACCGAAAATGATCATGTCATATTTACTATTTAAAGTGCTGTATTCCGTGGAATTGAAAGTATTGAAATCAATGACCGAGATTTTAATCTCATAATCTTCGGACTTCAAGTAATTTTGTTTGAGGTTGGCGTCCAACAGCAAGCTGCTCGTTTTGGCAGACGATTGCGAGTTTGGAATGACCTGCAGCACATGGATCGTCGGCGGCTGATCCTGATAGCGGAAAACGCCTGCCGCATAATCCTTGAGCATGCCGGTGGTTGTCTGGTCTACAAGCTCAAGACGCCAGTAATAAAGTCCGGAGTACCCTTTCGGCAATGTAAAGCTGATCGTATTGTTCGATAAGGATGTGACCGGAACCGACTGCACTAAATGGTTGGCATCGAATTTCAGCACACTGTCGAGCCCGAGATATAGATTAGCAACCAGGTTGCGCTGGTTCAGATTGCGAACATTCGAAACATCGAATGTATACGTGAGTGTGTCGCCTGGGCGATATTTCGTGCTGCGGTTTGCAGACAACGTGTAGTCGGCCGGTTGGCTAGTAACGTTAATGCGGGGGCGCACATTCGCATACGCAAACAGATTGGTTTTCTGAATAAAAGCAGCAAAAGAGTCGATTTCACTATTATTTACAAAAATCACATTGCTTTTTGGTGTCGTTTTGTACCGGTTAAACAGGTTGTATAGATTCCCTTTTTTTTGAGTCCATCTGTCGCTATTATAGCTGTCCAAAAACCCCTGATAAATGGCGCCGCGTTTCGCTGCGTCATCACTATAGACGATAACCGGCAGACCTTTATTTATGTACTTCTCCGTAATTTCCGTCGCTTTTAGGCTTGTCATATCATTTTCCAAGAAGCGGGTATCATGGTTGCTGCCTGTCTCGGAAGTGGGGTTAAACAAGCTTTTGCCGAAGTAGACTGCGTCATATTTGCCATCGAGCTCTTCGCGCAGCGCGACAAACTTCTTGATGCTCATGGTTTCCAAGCTAATCGCCTGA
The DNA here is from genome assembly GCF_028765165.1 of Paenibacillus sp. MAHUQ-63. Classification (GTDB taxonomy): domain Bacteria; phylum Bacillota; class Bacilli; order Paenibacillales; family NBRC-103111; genus Paenibacillus_E. The sequence continues at coordinate 884,468 of NZ_JARADB010000002.1, forward strand.
TTCGAACCGAATAGTTTGGAAAAATCGGAGACGACAGACCACTCATTGGCCGACTTTTCGAGATCTTTAATCTCAAGAATTTTGAACGGCTTCGTGAAATCGTTCAGAATAAACTTCTCATGGTCGCCATAGATGCTTGCGCTTGTCGTTTTGAGCGGCTTCTGGGGATCTTCCACATACACATATTTGTTATGCGTTCGGGACTTCAACGAGATCGTGCCGTCGCTATTGTAAATTAAATCATAAAATTCGGCCGAACCGATTGTGCCGGCATTAGGTACGATTGCGCTATCGTCGCTGCCTCCCGAGTTGACATATTTCCCGTTCGAGAGCGCTTCGATCGCGTAACTGCCATTGCTTTGCTCGATGAGCTGAAAGAGTTCGCTGGACCCCGGCGTCTCGCTATTCGCTTTCAAAGCTCCATTATCGCTGTTTCCGGCAGGTGAGACGTATTGCTGCGTATACTTGGATTTCAACGCGATGGTCATCGAGTCGCCGGCGGCGGCTAAAACCGGTTTCGCCGGACTGCCTGCCAAAGAGCAGACGGACACTAGCAGTGTGGTGATCAGGGTTATACTGATCTTTTTTTGTATGGCGGATAACATAAGTCCCTCCTCCTTTATAGTAAATACACAAGCCTATCATATGAGACTATTGTACTACCTTTGTGCCTATGAAATATACAGTTTGCGTCCATTATAACGTAAATATTTTAAGAAAGATTAAGGAATCTTGACGAAAAATACATAATTTTTCATGATTTTTTTGAGAGGACTTTATGGACGGTGAACAGAATTTGTAGACTAGTGAACATTTGTTGTATGAAACGACAATATTCGATAAGATCATATACTAAAGTGCTGCCTATTGTTGTATAATGTTTTTTGTCTTCGTTGAAATTAGGTATTTAGTCCTACATTTTTTCCTTAAAATGGGTTTGGAGTTGATCTGGCATGGCTCTGGTTAGAAAAAGATTGGGAGACTTATTGGTAGAAAGCGGGATTATTTCCGACGCTCAACTGCAGGAAGCTCTCAAAGAACAAGGTAAGACTAAACAGAAGCTGGGGGACCTGCTGATTACGCAAGGTTATATTACGGAGCAGCAATTAATTGAGGTTCTTGAATTTCAACTCGGCATTCCTCACGTCAGTTTATTCAAATATCAAATAGATCCGGAAATTACGAAAATCATTCCGGAAAGCATGGCGAGGCGCTATCAAGCCATTCCGCTTCATAAAGAAGGCGGCAAGCTGATGGTGGCCATGGCCGATCCTCTGGACTATTTCGCTATAGAAGAAATGCGCATGAGCACCGGCTACCGCATCGAGCCGGCGATTACGAGCAGGGATGAATTACAGCGGGCCATTGCCCGTCATTATGGACTTCAGGATTCCATGAGCCAAATGATGACGGATATGCCTACAACAGAAGATATTAAGGAAACGGAAATTACGGATGAGGATTCTCCGATCGTGCGGCTCGTCAATCAGATGATTCAGCAAGCCGTTCAATTGAAAGTCTCCGATATTCACGTCGACCCCGGTGAGACGAATCTAGTCATTCGATACCGGGTGGATGGGCATTTACGAACGGAGCGGATGATTCCGAAGCAAATGCAAGGCTTCATAACGGCGCGGTTGAAAATTATGGCCAAGCTGAACATCGCCGAGCGCAGGCTGCCGCAGGACGGCCGGATCAAAATGCAGGTGGACTACAAACACGTCGACATTCGGGTCTCATCGCTGCCGACCATTCACGGGGAGAAGATCGTACTGCGGCTGCTCGATTTATCAACAGGCGTTAAGCCGATCGAGCAGCTCGGGTTCGGGGAACGCAATATGCGCGCATTCCGCGAGATGATCGAGCAGCCTTACGGCATTCTGCTCATCACCGGACCGACCGGTAGCGGGAAGACGACTACGCTGTATTCCGCTCTCAGCCATTTGAACCAGGAAAATGCCAACATTATTACGATTGAGGATCCGGTCGAGTACCAGTTGGAAGGGATCAATCAAGTGCATGTGAATCCTACGATCGGACTTACCTTTGCTGCCGGCCTTCGTTCCATTCTGAGGCAGGATCCGAATATCGTGATGGTCGGCGAGATCCGGGACTCGGAAACGGCTGAGATTGCAATTCGCGCTTCATTGACAGGTCATCTCGTTCTTTCGACCTTACATACCAACGATTCCGTTAGCACGATCACGCGGTTTCGGGACATGGGCGTAGAGCCGTACTTGATCGCTTCGTCTTTGATTGGTGTCGTTGCCCAGCGCTTGGTGCGCCGAATATGCCACGAGTGCAAAGTTGCGTACACGCCTACAGAGCAGGAACAGATCTTCATGAGTAACAGAGGCATCCATGTCGATAAGCTGCATAAAGGACAGGGCTGCGGCAACTGCAACCGAACAGGGTACCGCGGTAGATTGGCTATTCACGAAGTTCTGGCGGTGAACGATGCCATGCGCCAACTCATCAGCAATAAGGCATCCGTACAAGAGATGAGAGCGGCGGCTGTGCAGGATGGACTCATTCAACTGATGGATGATGGCGTTCAGAAAGTAAAGCAAGGCATCACATCCTTGCAAGAAGTCATTAGAGAAACAGTTGCTTACTAAATGGGAAGGAGGAAGGGAAATGTCAAATTCGTTAGATCGGATCGTCAATTTGCTGCGAACGGCCCATGAATCGAAGGCGTCCGACTTACATCTATCCGTAGGTTCGCCGCCTGTTCTTCGCGTACACGGAACACTGCAGCCTGTCGGGAGTGAGCTCCTTCAAGCGGAAGACACCCGAGCCATGGCGGAAGCTTTGCTTAGCCCGGAACAAATCGAACGATTCCAGCAAGCCGGTGAATTGGACTTTTCATATGAGCTGGAGGGCTGTTCGCGATATCGGATTAACGCGTACCGCCAAAGAGGCCGTGTAAGTGTAGCGATCCGTACGATCCCAACCAAGATTCCGTCGCTGGAACTGCTTGGACTGCCGAATGTAATCCGTTCGTTAGCGTTGAAGCCACAAGGACTCGTGCTTGTAACCGGACCTACGGGCAGCGGTAAATCTTCTACGCTAGCGGCTATGATCGATTACATCAACCGCAAAGAGAAGAAACATATCGTTACGCTCGAAGATCCTATCGAATTCCTGCATACGCATGCTTCCTCCATTATCGATCAGCGGGAAGTCGGCAGCGATACGAAGTCGTTCTCCAACGGTTTGAGAGCCGCGCTGCGTCAAGACCCGGATGTGATCCTGGTCGGTGAGATGCGGGACCTGGAAACGATCTCCGCGGCTGTGACCGCTGCCGAAACCGGCCACTTGGTCTTTGCGACCTTGCATACGACGGATGCGCCGCAGACGATTGACCGTATCATCGATGCATTCCCGGCACATCAGCAGGGCCAAATCCGGGTTCAGTTAGCGGCCGTCTTGGTCGGCGTCATTTCGCAGCGGTTGTTTCCGAAGCCAGGCGGCATAGGGCGGACATGTGCGACAGAAATCATGATTAATACGCCGGCCGTCGGCAACCTGATTCGTTCGGAGAAAATCCACCAGATCAAGAGCATCATGCAAACCGGACGCAGCTTGGGCATGCATACGCTGGACATGTCGATTAAGGAAATGATGCAGCAGGGGCTCATCGATCCAATAGCAGCAAGAGCTTATCTTGCTGAGGGCGGTGTGATGTAATGTCCGAATTTCTGTATGAAGTACGAAGCAGCGGCGGCAAACAGCTCAAGGGGAAAATATTGGCATCGGACAAGTCAACTGCCGTGGAGGAGCTTCGGAGAAAGGGTTATGTCGTTCTTTCGTTAAAAGAAGAGCAGTTCAAAGCGCTGAAAACGGAGATTTACATCGGCAATCCTGTCAAAACGATCCATTTCATCGTGTACTGCCGGCAGTTTGCGACTTTGATCAGGGCCGGTGTGAACATTGTGGAAGCGACGACGATTTTGGCGGCGCAGACCGAGAGCAAGCCGCTGCGGAAGGCGCTTGTGCAGGTGGCTTCGAGTATTTCGAAGGGCGTTTCTTTTTCGAGTTCGATTTCGGAGCATAAGAAGATTTTTCCTCCGATGTTCGTGAACATGATCCGTGCCGGCGAAGAGACCGGCGACTTGGAAGGGACGTTGGAGCGCCTTGCGAAGTTTTTCGAGAAGGAGCATGTGACGCGTGAGAAGATTAAGTCGGCGATGACGTATCCGGCGACGGTGGCTGGATTGTCGGTGGTTGCAGTTATCTATCTGTTGAAGTCTGTTGTGCCGCAGTTTGTCACTACTTTTGAGTCTTTGCATGCGGAATTGCCTTGGATTACGAGAGCTGTACTTTCTTTGAGTAATAGTATTCAGCATCAGTGGTTTTTATGGTTTGCAGGACTACTAGCAATAATTATTGTATATCAAGTAGCAAAGAGATTTGAGTCTGGTGCTTACGCAATTGATATCATGAAGTTAAAGATACCTATCTTTGGGAAGTTGAAGCAGAAAGGCTCGATCGCCCTTATGACAAGAACATTGTCTTCACTGTATTCAAGCTCTGTACCGGTGCTACAGTCCCTGGACATTGTTGAAGAAGTTGTTGGTAACAAGGTTATTGGGAGATACATTCGTAAATCTGCTGATTCATTACGCCAAGGAAGTCCTCTCAGTGAACCGTTAAAGCAATCGTGGGTTTTTCCTCCGTTAGTTACACAAATGATCTCAATTGGAGAAGAAACCGGTTCTTTAGACCAAATGCTTGAGAAAATAGCAGATTTCTATGAGATGGATGTTGAGAACACTGTTGACCGATTAAAGTCTTTGTTGGAACCGCTATTGTTAGTTCTTCTAGCAGGGCTTGTCGGATCAATTGTTGCTGCTATTATGCTACCTATGTTTAGTATGTACTCAAACTTAGGTTGATTTTTATTTTAGGAGGAAAGATTATGTTGATTAAAATGATGAACCGACTGAAAAAAGAGGAAAAAGGATTTACGTTAATTGAGTTGCTTGCAGTAATTGTCATCTTAGCTGTTATTGCAGCTATTGCTGTTCCTTATATTTTGGGAGTAATTAACAAATCAAAAGATGATGCAGATGTCGCTACTGCTCGCCAATTGTATGATGCTGCTAAGCTTTATGTAACTGCTGAAAAAGGTGGAGTATTTAAAAACGTAACAATAACCTTATCAGATTTAAAAACAGGTAAATATATTGAGAATGATATCATGTTACCAAGCACTAAAGAACCGTTAAGCAGTGCTTCAATAGTTTTTAAAAATGATGATTCAGGTGAACTAACTTCAGTGAAAATAGAAACTACAACTTTGGCAAAGGAGTATACTGGTCCCAATGTTCTAAAGAGCAGTGCCACAGGAGCAACAGTTTCAATTAAACCCACTACTTAATACCCAACCCCCAAAAAGGAATCGGTCCATTCCGATTCCTTTTTTAAAACCAAAGAAAGCGACCCAACCAAATGACAATCCTAATCGGCGTTTATGTGTTCATCATTGGTCTTGTACTCGGATCGTTCTTCAACGTCGTCGCGCTGCGCATACCGGCCAAACAATCGGTCGTCAAACCGCCCTCGGCATGTCCCAGCTGCGGAACACAGCTGAAATCCCGAGATCTGATCCCGGTGATCAGTTATTTTGCAGCCAAAGGGCAGTGCAGATACTGCAGCACCAACGTTTCACCCTTATATCCTTTAGGCGAGCTTGCAACAGGATTATTATTCGTATGGGCCTACGTCCGCTTCGGGTTCACGGCGGAAACTCTAGTTGCACTTACATTAGTCAGTCTTCTCGTCATCGTCACCGTTTCCGATTTAACTTCAATGCTGATTCCTAACAAAGTTTTAATGTTTTTCTTTCCGGTCTTAGCCGTTTTACGCATCGTGTTCCCCGGCGAACAGGCTTGGTGGAGTTACGTACTAGGCGCAATTGCAGGCGGCGGAATTGTAATAGTGATTGCCCTTCTTTCACGCGGCGGTATGGGGATGGGAGATGCCAAGCTCCTGGCAGTCTGTGGCGCAGTCCTGGGCTTATCTCATATTTTGATCGCATTCGTTTTAGCATGTATGATGGGCAGTCTCATCGGAGGCTTGCTGCTTCTGTTAAAAATCATCCAGAGAAAACAACCGATACCGTTCGGCCCTTCATTGGCGATGGGCATACTTCTTTCCTATGGATATGGTTCGGATTTGATACAGGCTTACCTAACATTACTCGGATAGCAGGGTGTGATAATTATGTTCGGCTTCGTTTCCAAGCGAATCGGGATTACAGTAGACCAGACAGGGGTCCGTTACGTATCGGTCAAAAAGAAAAAAGCATGGGAAATAGGCGCAAGCGGCTTTCTTCCCATCCCGCCAGGGATCATCGTTGAGGATCAGATCGTCAACAGCGATTCCTTGAGTCTGCAAGTCAAACAATGGGTGAAAGCGGAGAAACTGAGAGGAGCTTCCGCCACGATCACCATACCGACCTCGCAGATCATTATTCGTAAAATGCGCATCCCGAGCATCAAGCCTCAGGAGCTACGACAGCTCGTGGAGCTTGAGGTGGAGACGGCGCTTCGTCTGCCATTTGAAGACCCTGTCTACGACTACATTAAGGTAAGCCATGACGATGAAAGCACGCTGGTTCTCGTATTTGCGGCACCGAAGAAGCTGATCATGAGCTATGTCAAAGTGTTCGAAGATGCCGGCGTGCACGTGAAAGCGGCGGAAATCTCAGCGACGGCGTTGGCACGGGCGATTTCGTCCCAGCAGGAGGAATTTTTTGAAGAATCCATGCTCGTGTCTTTGGATCGGGGTTCGTTGGAAGTGTATATGCTGCAAAACGGAAATCCGATTTTCATGCGCACGATTTCACTTGTAGAACAAGGTACCGCCGAACAGGACGAGCTAACGCCTGACCAAACCGGGGAGATCATCGCGGAAATCTCAAGAATGCTGAGCTTTTACCAGTACAGTATTCAAGAGGGGAACAGCCGTATCGCCCACATTATCGTGACAGGGGCCAACAGCGGCAGGAAGCAGCTTCATGCCGATCTGCAGCAAGCGCTGCCGGAGCTGAAGGTGGAAACCGTCGATTTCGATCAGTATGCTGCCGGCAAAACCAAAGATTTCAGCGCGAATGCTTTTCGTATCGCCATCGGCGTTTCATTGTTCAACAAGCACAAAGCGCAAATCAATCTGCTCCCGCATCGGAAGACCGAGACGAAGATCAAAGTGCTATTGTATCTACTGGCCATTGTGGCATGGGGGGCTTGCGCGGGCTTAATCGGCTGGACGTATTGGGAGAATCAGCAAACCATCACGCAGAATACGGCGCGACTGGCGGCGCTGAATAAGGAGAAGGCGGCGGCAGAGGCGAAAATAACAGCTAAGCCGGCTTCGCAAGGCGATCCTTCGGCGTTCATCACGTTAACGAGAGCGAATCGTAAGGACGTCATCCAGATGCTGGGGGAAATTAAGAAGCCACTGCCTGTAACCGCCCAAATCAACTCGATCGCTTATACGGCCGAATCGCAAATAACGTTAACGGTCAATTTCGCCAAAATGGAAGACGCAGCGCGCTATTTATTTGACCTTCGCAGATTGACGTTCGGGGAGAATACGCTCATGCAGTCCATCACTGAAACGGCAAGCGGCAGCCCTGGCGGCAATACTGCGGTAACCGTCGATCCGGCGAATCCGGCAGCAGCGAACCCGACACCGGCAGCGAAGCAGTACACGGTGAATTACACGATCTCGTTTAAGAAAGCGGCAGCTGCGAAAGATACAGGCACGAAGACGACAACACAGGCGAAAGAGGAGGAGCTACTCAATGTCCAGCAAAAATAATACGCAGACCCTCCTGTTGTTCCTTGCCGTCATAATGTTTTTGGCGCTATTCGCTTTCTACTATTTCCTGCAGGTTCCTTCAACGGAGAAAGTGCAGTCCCAGCAGAATGAAATCGTCATGGTGGAGAAACAAGTCCAGCTGCTTAACAAAAAGTTGAGCGAAAAGAAGGAAGAGCCCGGCCCATCAATAGAGGAGATTCAAGCGGCTCTGCCATTGTGGGATAATACGGAGCAGCTTACGCTGGATCTCGATAAGATCAAAACGGAAACGAAGGTTACTTTCAACTCCATTGCCTATGCGGTAAGCGATAAAGGCATGCAGACGCAGCAGGGAGACACGGCGAATAAGAGTGCTTTCCCGAATGTAAGGGAAGTGAAAGTAACGACGTCTGTAGGCGGAACTTATCAGGAAGTGACGGACGCCATCACCCAATTGCAGGCGCTGCCGCGTTTGATAAACGTAGAAACAGTGAATTTCGGCACCCTGCCGAAAGATCTGACGCGGAAGCTGACCGTTAATCTGACGTTTACCGCCTATTTCGATCCTTCGTACAAATCCAAAGTAGACAAAGTTGCGCTTCCCTATTGAAAGTAAAAGAACACCTCGATCCTATCATCGGTTAGATGAGGACGAGGTGTTCTTTGGTTGCGAATTATAGGGATTGGCCGAAAGTACCCTCATAGACAAATTCGCTTACCGGACGTCTCGGGGACGGGACTTCACGCTCTTGGAAGCGCTCAGGCAATGCGTCTACAGGTCCGCGATGGCCGATAGCGATCACGGCATGCGTCTGATAATCGTCCGGAATTTGCAGCGTTTCACGGGCCAGTTGATGATCGAATCCGCCCATGGCATGTGTGATTAAGCCTTGGTTGTTCGCTTCGAGTGCCAAGTATCCCCATGCGGTGCCGGCATCGAAGGCGTGGCTTGGGGAGTCGCCGCCTTTCGGCGTTTTGGTATAAGAGACGAGCAGTGCCAGAACGGGCGCTTTCTCGCACCATTCCAGGTTGGCCGGCACGATGAAACGATGGAACTTGGCGCGCTGCTCTTCCGTACGGGCGACAATGAAATGCCATGGCTGCAAATTGCTGCCGGAGGGTGCCCAGCGTGCCGCTTCAAACAAGCTGAGGAGCACATCTTCGGGAACTTCTTGATTGGTGAAAGAACGCGGAGACCAGCGGGTAAGGAACTGCGGGTTGATTTCGTGGTCCGGCTGGCGATGGGTTTCGACTTCGTTCGGTAAAGAAGCTGTCATTATGAACTCCTCCTTAGGATTGGGTTATTCCTGATTTTACCTGATTTCATCCCAAATTACGAGTTTTAGAAAATCGGCTGGCGCTGTATGGCTTTTCCCAAAAATGGCAAAGCTAGATGTTATGAAATCAATAGAACCGAGACGAGGTGCGAGGAACCGTGAATTTTACGAGTCATGATGTTGTGATCATTGAAAGAGCATTGAGAACGGCGATGAAACATGATAAGGAAGAGCACCGTTCTAGAGATTATCAGGAAGTTTTGGCGAAAATGCAAGAGAGTGCGATACAGGCTTTTCAAGTTCATGCACCGACCGCAACCCTGGATCACGAAGGGATTCGGTATGATTATGACGATTCATCCGATCTTATGTAGACCTATAGGCCGTCCATGCCCCGCGCGATCCGCAACGATCCCTGCCAACAGCCGGGGATAGGCAAATTTATTGAGAAGCCCTGATTCTAGGGCTTTTTTATTTTTCGCCAGGGGGTTATAATGGGGGAACAATCGTTCTTATGAGGTGCAACTGAAATGAATAGGAAAAAATCGCTTTCGGACTTAATCCATGCCTTGAAAACCAATGAGAATATCGTCAATTGGCGTGAGGTCGAGCCTCAAGAAGCCAAGACGCGTGCGATGCCCGAAAGCGTGGATCACAGAATTAAAGACGCATTGGCGAGAAGAGGAATAGATCAGTTATATACACACCAGCACACCGCTTATGAAACTATACGCAAAGGCGAGAATATTGTAGCCGTGACCCCGACCGCATCAGGCAAAACGCTATGCTACAACCTGCCTGTCCTGCAGGCGATTGCGGAAGACGACGGAAGCCGTGCGCTGTACTTATTCCCGACGAAGGCTCTGGCCCAGGACCAGAGGAGCGAGCTTAACGAGATTATTACGGAGATGGGGATCGATATCAAAAGCTTCACCTATGACGGTGACACGGCTCCTGCAATCCGGCAGCTCGTTAGAACCGTAGGGCACATTGTCATCACGAATCCCGATATGCTGCATGCCGCCATTCTTCCTCATCATACCAAATGGGTCAGCTTATTCAGCAATCTGAAATATATTGTGATCGATGAGCTGCATACATACCGGGGCGTCTTCGGCAGTCACGTCGCGAACGTCATTCGCAGGCTGCAGCGCATTTGCAAATTTTATGGCAGCAACCCGCTGTTCATCTGCACGTCGGCGACGATTGCCAACCCGAAGGAGCTGGCCGAGCAGCTGACCGGCAAACCGATGAGGCTTATCGACGATAACGGGGCGCCAAGGGGCAGGAAGCATTTCGTCTTCTATAACCCGCCGATCGTGAATCAGGCGCTGAACATTCGCAAGAGCTCGACCGCCGAAGTCAATCACTTGGCAAGGGAATTTCTGGCGAATAAGGTTCAGACGATCATTTTTGCCCGCAGCCGTGTCCGGGTGGAAGTCATTTTAAGCCATATCCAGGAACTGGTCAAAAACGAAATCGGAGCCAAGTCCATTCGAGGCTACCGGGGCGGCTACCTGCCGAATCAACGCCGGGAGATTGAGAGAGGTTTACGGAACGGCGAAATTTTGGGCGTCGTAAGCACCAATGCGCTCGAGCTTGGCGTCGATATCGGTCAGCTGCAGGTTTGCATCATGACAGGGTATCCGGGAAGTGTCGCCAGTACGTGGCAGCAAGCGGGGCGGGCCGGCAGACGGCATGGAGAAGCCTTGGTGCTGATGGTAGCCGGCAACACGCCGATCGACCAGTATATCGTCCAGAATCCCGAGTATTTCTTCGACCGTTCACCCGAATCGGCGAGAATCAATCCGGAGAATTTAATTATTCTTGTCGATCATCTGCGCTGTGCGGCCTATGAGCTCCCTTTGAAAAAAGGCGAGGAATTCGGCCCCTTGGAGATAGCTGATATTTTGGAGTATTTGGTCGAAGAGAGGGTATTGCATCAGGCTGGGGATTCCTTTTACTGGGCGAATCAATCCTTTCCTGCAAGCGAGGTTAGCCTGCGCTCTGCAGCGCAAGAGAATGTCGTCATTATTGACCAGTCGAACGTCGCGAACGTCAAAATCATCGGGGAAATGGACAGATTCAGCGCGATGACGCTGCTGCACGATGAGGCGATCTATCTTCACGAAGGCGTGCAATTTCAAGTCGAGAAGCTGGATTGGGAGCATAAGAAAGCCTACGTGCGAGAAGTCGATGTTGAATATTACACGGATGCGAATCTGGCCGTCAAACTTGTCGTATTGGAAATTGACAGAACCGAGACAAGACGAACGTCATCGCTTCATTACGGAGACGTCCGGGTTAATGCCATGCCAACCCTGTTTAAGAAAATCCGTTTGACTACTTTCGAAAATATTGGTTATGGCCCCATCACCTTACCGGAAGAAGAACTGCACACCAGCGGAGCTTGGATTGAGCTAAGGGAAGTCGATCCGGAGATCGGCACCAAAACGCTGGAGCAGCTGCTGCTGGGCATATCCCACGTTCTTAAACATATCGTGCCGGTTCATGTCATGTGTGACCGCAGCGATATTCACGTCGTTTCACAGATTCGGGCCGAGCATACGCAATTGCCGACGATCTTTATTTACGATCACTACCCGGGCGGCATCGGGCTAGCGGAAGATGTTTACAGACGTTTTGACGAAATTAAAAATTCGGCAAGACAATTAATTCGCAGATGTCCGTGCGAGGACGGCTGCCCGTCTTGTATCGGGACGGAAATCGAAGGCCTTCATGCCAAACATAAAAGCTTGGAACTTCTGGCTTCTATTTGAAGCGCTAATTATGAAAGAAAGCAGGTCATGCCCATGATGAACAATACCGCCTACGACGCATTCGGCAAGCTGATAGCTCCGAAGCTGCAGGAGCAGCGGAACGGCGGTGCCCGATGAGCGGGCTCCGCGAGAAGCTCGGCCGCCTGCGGGGCACAGCAGCGGCACCGGTAACGGCGCCGGCAGCGGCGCCGGCAGCCCCGCCGTCCGTGCCCGTGGCAGCGGACGAGTGGACACCGCTCGGCGCCCATATCGAGACGAGCCCGCAAGGCTCGTTCGTCATGCGGCGCCGGGTGTATGGCGCGGACAGCATGCACGGCCTTTACCGGCTGCGGGAGCTGGCCGGTTGCGCGCAGCAGCTGACCTGCTTTCACGAGCGCGAGACCGCTGCGGCGCATGACGCGCTGCTCTTCTTCGACACCGAGACGACGGGGCTCGGTGTCGGAGCGGGCAACGTGCCGTTCATGGTCGGCATCGGCTATTATACCGGGGAGCTGTTCACGGTGGAGCAGCTGTTGATCCGCAATCCGGCGGAAGAACAGGCCATGCTGCACTATTTGCAAGGGCTGCTCGACCGCTTTACGCATATCGTTTCTTATAACGGCCGGACATTCGATTGGCCGATTCTGAAGAATCGGTACGTGCTCAACCGGCTGAAGCTGGATGATGCGAAGCTGCTTCAGCTCGATCTGCTGTACCCGTCCCGAAGCATTTGGCGCCATACACTGCCTTCCTGCCGTCTGAGCAAGGTGGAGGAGAGCCGGCTCGGCTTCGAGCGGGTGGACGATGTTCCAGGTTCGATGGCGCCCGTTTTGTACTTCCAGTACTTGGCGGAGAAGGATCCAGCCATCCTCCAAGGGGTTTTCGTGCACAATGAACACGATATCGTCACGCTGGCGGCGCTCACCATCCATTTCGCCAAATTGCTTGCAGGGGAGACCGATCGTGCCGGCATCGAGCTCCAAGAGCTGTTCCGCACAGGTCTTTGGCTGGATAAGATGAAGTGCGAGGAGCAGTCGAAGCTCTATTTCGACGATTTGTATGCAAGGCTGAATGAGCAGGAGCAGGCGGCGGGGCTCTCGGCCGATCAACAATCGGCTATGCTGGAATTGGCTGCCTTTTATAAGAAGAAGGGCGAGTATGCTCGTGCCGTCCAACTGTGGAAACGGTGGATCCATCTGAAAAGCGCCGGTATTGCCCTGCAAATCGAGCCGTACCTGGAGCTGGCGATGTATTATGAACATCGGGAGAAAAATTTGAGCGAAGCGATCTTCTATGCAGAAGAAGCTTGGGCGAAGCTATGGCGCAGAAGGGCGCTTCAGCGCGGAGACCGTAAGCTAAGCGAGTTGGAGGAAGCGCTGGAGAAGCGCATCCGCCGGCTGAAGGACAAATTGCGCAAATATGAAACGGTGACGGCTTGTGAGGCGTCGCCGGTCGGCAACGTGAAAGCGAAACCGAAGACACGCCGCCTGAAACCGGTCTATGCGAGCGAGGGACTGATTTAGCTGGCCGTCATCTTCCGTTTACGATGCCCGCCATTTGGTTATACAAGGAAGAAAACGGCAAGGAGTCGAACCAATGCCCGAGCTTCCGGAAATGGAGACGTATCGTCAGCAATTATCACGACTTATATTGAATTCGCCCATTCAAGAGGCGGAAGTGACCAGGCCCAAATCGTTGAATGTGGAGCCGGAATTGTTTAATCGCAAGCTGTCCGGCAACCGCATAGTGCGCTTGGATCGCAGAGCGAAGCATCTGCTTTTTCATTTGGCTACAGGTGAAGTGTTAGTGCTGCATCTCATGCTTGGCGGCTGGATGTTCTACGGATCGGAGGAGCAGAAGCCGGATAGGACGACGCAAGTCGTCATCCGCTTCGGTGCCCAGAACTTGTATTTCATCGGACTCCGATTAGGCTACTTGCATATGCACGCTCTGCCGGAGCTTGATGCCTTATTCCGTAAGCTAGGGCCCGAGCCTCTGGAGGCGGTCTTTACGTTAGCCGAATGGATGAAGGTGCTCCAAGGGAAGAAAGGCAATCTGAAAGTGACGCTCGTCGACCAGTCGGTTCTGTCGGGAATCGGTAATTGTTATTCCGATGAGATTTGTTTTGTGGCCGGCATTCTGCCGCTCCGCAAAGTGCCGACGCTTACAGATGAGGAGAAGAGCCGCTTATTCCATGCCATGCGCTCCGTGCTGCTCGAAGCTATTCGTTACGGCGGCTATATGGAGGATCCGCTGTTCGTGAACGACACGTTAACGGGGGGATTCAATGACCGGTGCCGTGTGTACGATCGTGAAGGCGAGCCGTGCTTGCGTTGTGGACAGGAGCTCGTGAAGACAGAGGTCAGCAGCCGCAAATGCTTTTATTGCGCGAACTGCCAATCGTGAGAGGGGCGGATGGACATGTATGTGGGCGCGCATGTTAGTACGCGAGGCGGCTATACCGGAGCCGCCAAAACCGCATTGGCGATAGGGGCTAATGCGTTCCAGTATTTCCCTGTCAATCCGCGCAGTCTTTCGACGAAGACGGTAAATGCCCGCGATGCGGAGGCTTGTGCTTTATTATGTCGTGAGCATGACTTGCTCTCGATCGGTCATGCGCCTTACCCGCTCAATCCGGCGGCTGATGCGGCGGACCGTGATTTAATGGTCAAGTTGATCCGCAATGGGCTCGACATCACGGATGCGTGCGGCTCCGTCGGGCTTGTGGTGCATTTTGGCAAATATGTTGGAAAAGACCCGTTACAAGGCTATAAAAATATAATACAATGTTTGAATAGCGCCGCGAAGGGGTATGCCGGCCGCTCGCTCATCCTGCTGGAGAATCAAGCTGGGGAAGGATCGCAGATGGGGCTGACCATGGAGGAAATGGTGCAGGTGCGCAAGCTTTGCGACTACCCGGACACCATCGGCTTCTGCTTCGATACTTGCCATGCGTTTGCCAGCGGTCTATGGCGAAGCCAGGCGTGGGACGAGCTCGAAGCGCTAGGAACGCAGCTGGATTATTTTCCACACTTAAAGGCCGTGCATCTGAACGATTCCGTGTACCCGTACGGCTCGCGGAGAGACCGGCATGCCAATATCGGGACCGGGCATATCGGACGCGACAATTTCGAGAGGATGCTGGCCTCGCCTTATTTGCAGCGTATTCCGGTCGTTCTGGAAACGGGCAAAGGGAGTGACGGCACGCATGCGCAGGAGGTTGCCATCGTCCGAACGCTGTTCAACCGCGTCCGATGACCATCCGCATGAACAGGAAAGGAAGGAAATCCGATCATGATTCATGTATACTTAGATGATCTGCGCCCTTGCCCAAGTAATTTTACACTGGCCAAGAACGTTCAAGAATGCTTGCTGCTGCTAGAATCGTGTGACGTTGATATTTTGTCGCTGGACCATGATCTGGGCTGGTCGACGAAGGAAACGGGCATGGACGTCGTGATATGGCTTCTTCAGACGCGCAAATTTCCCAAGACGATTTATATTCATACATCAAGTCCTACGGCTTGCAAGGCGATGTACCAAATGTTATACACGGCGGGAGCAGAGGGTATGCGAGTGTACCCGTACCGGATGCCCGACGAATTGCAGCTGCAAATCGCGCAAGGCACGTATGTCAGCGAAGGGTAAAAGAAAGGAATGTAACGTTCGATGATCCATTTATCCCATATTCATTTTATTCGTGGAGAACGACATATTTTAAACGATGTGAATGTACATATCCAACCCGGTGAACACTGGGTATTGTTAGGCCGCAACGGCTCCGGCAAAACGACGCTCCTCGAAATGATGAACGGTTACGAATTCCCTAGCCGGGGAACCGTAGATGTGTTGGGCAACCGCTTCGGTCAATGCGATGTGCGGGAAATCCGCAAGAAAATCGGTTATATTTCGCAGTCCTTAATGGAGAAATTAAATTTGAGCGACCCTGTGCTGGAGGTTGTGGCCACGGGGGAGTATGCCTTTCTGCGTTTCTATCAAGAAATTCCGCAGGACGTGCTGGACAGGGCTAGGGTGATGCTGGAGCGGGTGCGCATTCCTCATTTGGCCGATCAGGCTCTGGGCAGCCTGTCCCAAGGCGAACGCAAGAAGGTGATGCTGGCCCGGGCGCTAATGATGAAGCCGTCGATCCTTATTTTGGATGAGCCGGGGGCCGGACTGGATTTGTTTGAGCGTGAGCGCTTCTTGCGGGATGTTAATGAGCTTAGCAAACAGGACATCACGGTCGTCTATGTGACCCACCATATTGAAGAAATTATTCCGTTATTCACGCATGTCGCCATCATCGAGCAAGGTGAAATCATTGCCGCAGGTCCGAAGAACGAGGTGCTGACACCGGAGAACATTCGCAAAGCTTTTGACGTGAATATCGAATTGGAATGGTACCAAGACAGACCGTGGATTAAAGTATTGGATTAATGCGTTGGATAATGGAATTCAGAATTTTGGATTAAAGCAGGTAAAGGATGCAGCTATGACACCAATAACGACTTACATCGGCACTTCCAATCACGGTTTTGCCCAATATGCGCAGGACGAAATACGCAAATTATTTCCGGGCAGCAAGTTCACGTTGCTTGTTCCGACGGAAGTGTTTTTATTTGAACTGCCTGCGGATATGGACCCGGCAAGAGCTGTGGAGACCATCCATGAGCAAGAGCCGATCTTCCTAAGACATATGCAGCCTGTTCTTCAGGACTGGGAAATCACCGGCACGGAAGCGGACCTGGAGCAGCTGAAGTCATGGCTGAGGGAAGCTATTTCCGAGGGAAGAATCCTCTACGGAGAGAAAATAGCCATTCAAGTACGCAAAGAAGATCGGGCTGCCGTTCCTTTCGCTCCTTTTGCCGTGAAGGCTGCGCTGGATGAGATCCTTGTGAATGACCTTCAGGCTGAGCCGGTCGTTCGCTATGCCGATCGAATCCTTTCGATTTACTTTGGCGCGAAGCGAATCTATGCTGGAATTTCCAGGCCGGCGGACAATTTATCCGACTGGTCGGGCGGGGCGATCCGGTTCATGAAGGAAGATGACCAAATCTCCCGAGCCAAATTCAAGCTCTTGGAGGCTGAGCAGCGGTTCGGCATCGACTTCGGTGTCGCTCGGACCGCGCTGGATATCGGAGCTGCTCCCGGAGGCTGGACCTCTCTGCTGTTAGAACGCGGCTTGAAGGTAACCGCTATCGATCCCGCGGCTATGAGCCCAAGACTGCTGGGTAATCCCAATCTGCGCGTCTATAAGAAAAATGCAAGCGAAGTGAAGCTGCGGGATAACGAGTTCGACCTGCTTGTATGCGATATGAGCTGGGACCCGCGCCAGATGGGACGCTTGGTTGCGGATTTGCTATATTCGCTGCAAAGCGGCGGGACGGCAATTGTTACGGTCAAGCTTATGCACAAGAAACCGTTCCAAACCGTTCGCGATGTACTGCGAATTTTTGAATCTTCGCTGTTCCTGCTTAAGGCGAAGCAGCTTTTTCATAACCGGGAAGAGTTGACGTTATATTTGCAGAAGATGTAGCATGTGGTAAAAAATGTAGATTTCAAAGCGGAATCCCCCTATAATCAAGGTGAATATACCTGATGAAGGGGGTTTTTCTTTATTTTGAGTCCGAATAACGCTTGGATTGGAACCTGCATAGGAGGGAGATACCGGATTGAAGCCTTGTTAGGTCAGGGCGGCATGAGTCAAGTTTATTTGGCGGAGGATATGAAGCTTAGAGGCAAGAAATGGGCAGTCAAAGCCTGTGTGCAGGCGGACGAGGAATCGGCCGTCTTCCTGGAAGAGGCGGAAATGCTGGCAAGGCTCCAACATCCGCAGCTCCCGCAGCTGATTGATTACTTGTGGTGCGACGGGACAGGCTTCCTGGTGATGGATTATATCCAAGGTCCGACGCTGCAAGATCTGTTTGAAGAAAAAGGCAGAGAATTGCCCTTGCCGACACTCATTCAAATTGCCAGCCAGTTGTGCGATCTCTTGCATTATTTGCATACCTTTCAGCCTCGGCCGATCATTTACCGTGATTTGAAGCCGGCGAACATTATGCTGAACGAGCAGTCGCAAGTGCGATTAATCGATTTCGGCGTCGCCCGGCATTTCACACAGGGGAAGCCTTCGGATACGATGCAGATGGGGACGATCGGATTCGCGGCCCCGGAACAGGTTCTCGGTTTACAAACCGACGCGCGTTCGGATCTATATTCGCTGGGCGCCATGCTCTATTATTTATTGTCCGGCGGACAGTATGCTTATCTCTCGCATAAGCCTTGGGAGAAGCTGCGGCCGGATCTTCCCGAAGCTTTGACCTCTTCGCTGCGCCTTCTCTTGCAAGAGCATCCTGAACACCGCTGCCAATCCGCGATGGAATTGAAGCTGCGGCTTCGCTCCATTTACCCGGATCCTCCAAGACCCTCGAATGAGCCTCTTCACCATTCATCGGCTACGCCCCCGGATCAATTACTTGTCATCGGCGGACTTTACGCCGGTGTCGGTTCGACTTTCCTGGCGGTTACTCTAGCCAGAATTCTTCACGCTCTCCAAGTCCCTCATGCGCTTGTTGAACAGCCTACCATTGCGCCCGATTTGTACATGCTGCTGTATGGCGACGTCAAAGCCCCGCGACATTACACTTATGCGGCCCAATGCGTGACCGGGCAGGGACATTCCGCTTCTCCCGGGTGGGTGAACGGCCTCTCGACTTGGGTGCCCTTGCCTCCTGACGGATTCCAGGGAGCTTGGCAAACCGCCGATTCCTTCAAGCTTCTGCATACGATCAGGAAGCAGGTCGTGCTTTGGGACGTTTCTACGGATTGGGAGCAGCCATCAGTCCAGGAAATGTGCCATAGCGCTGACGCTATCATCGTCGTAGTGGACCCTTCGCCTGGCAAATGCAATCGGCCTGCCTCGCGCGCGCGCTTTGAACGATTCGCAGCGTACACGCAGCGCGGGAAAAAGGTCCACTATGTGGCCAACGGCGCTATGCCGGCGGGCTTGCGCAAGGAGTGGGCGGCGTCGATGCCCGCGGTTCCGATCTGCAGCTTGCCCGAATTGCCGCGTACGGACGTCATGCGCGCCGTCTGGAAGGGGGATTTCATTCAGGATGACCCGGGTGTTCTCGAGCCGTTGATTGCGGCGCTGGCGCCTCTTCTGAAGGAGATCGTTCCTGGAAGCAGCTTGTGCGTTAGCGGGAGCAAGGTGAAGAGATCCAGGTTTTCTGCTTGGCGGCGGTAGCGAATATACCCTAACCAATTCGCCGAAAGTGTGATATGATGTTTCATATTTATAAAAGGTGAGGGGTTACTGAATCGATATGGAGAAACGATTTGCCAGAGAATCCAGATGCTTTAAGACATCGCGCATTTTCCCGACTGATGTGAACAATCATAATACGTTGTTCGGCGGAAAGCTGATGTCCTATATTGATGACATTGCCTCGATTGCCGCTCACAAACATTGCCGCAGATCCGTAGTTACAGCCTCAACCGATTCGGTTGACTTTCTGTCGCCGATTCATACGTCCGATTCGGTCTGTTTGGAATCGTTCGTCACTTGGACAGGTAAGAGCTCTATGGAAGTATTCGTTAAAGTCGTTACGGAGGATTTGAAGACCGGTGCAAGGAAAATCGCAGCCACCTCTTTCTTGACATTCGTCGCTCTCGATGACAATAAGAAACCGGTCGAAGTCCCACAGGTTGTACCGGAAACCGAAGAAGAGACGAAGCTGCATGAATCGGCACCGCAGCGGGCGGAGATGCGACGCATTCGCAGAGTCGAGAGCAAGAAGCTGGCCGGTTACTTCACGATGAAATATCCGTGGGAATAAAAAAAGATTGATTTCTTTGTTACATGTGGTACAATTTGGATAAATTGATTGAACATGCGGAAGCACCGCTGATTTGGAGATGAAGTGTCCAAATCGGCGTGTGCTTTTTTTGTTTTTCTGCATGTCAAGGGTGGGTGAGAGGTGAAAGCGGAGACAGCGATTCGAATTGCCATCGTGTTATCGATCATTAGCTTTGTGTTAATCGGAAGTGGGTTGTATGCCAAATATTCAGGTTTCCCGATCGGGTAGAGGAGGTATGGATGACAAAAATTCAGCTCTATGTTTTAGACGATGACGAGGAATATGCTCAGCGGTTAAGTGCATTTATCCGATCGTCCGAGTTCGCGGAGCGCTTTCAGGTGAAGCTGATCTCGCAGCCGGAGCGGGTCATGGAGCAAGGTCTTCATGCAGACGGTGTGCTTCTAATGTCCGATGCTATTGATAAGCAGCTCCTGAATTGGAGAACATCCCTTGTCAAAGTCGCACTTCGTGAGACATTCAAGGAAACCTATGATGCCGAAGAGCGAATACCGTCGGTTTATCGGTTTCAATCGTTGCCCAATTTATTGACTCGATTGGAAGCCTTATACGCAGCAGTGACTCCTTCTGCAAGCAGCGGAGCGCTCACTAAGTCCCGCGTTATTACGTTGTATAGCGCCTGCGGCAGCAGCGGAAAGACGATAACGGCGATTCATTTGGCGAAACAGCTCTCTTTTCGCGGGGAGCGGGTCTTTTATCTCAGTCTGGAATCGGTTAGCGGAGCTGCACTTTGGCTGCAAGGAGACAAGAGCAGGTTCTCTCAACTGATCTATTATATGAGAAGTATGCCGGACTTCCTCGGCCCGAAGCTGCAGCTGTTGAAATCGCATGACCCGCTTCAGCGGTTCGATTACTTGTCGCCGAATGACCATATGCGGGAAATGCAGGATATGAACGGCGAACAGACGGGACTTCTCATTCAGACATTGCAAGAGCTCCGTACATATGATTACATCATCATCGATCTGGATTCGTCCGTGCATCCGAGAATCTCGAAAGCCTTGGAGCTGAGCGACTGCATCGTTTGGCTGGTGCGGGACGATTTGAACGATGTGTTCAAAACAGTAGCGCTGTACGAGCAAATCGGCACATTGCGGAACGTGCATTTTGTAATGAATAAGTTTACAGGCATTCAAGAGAACGATTGGTCCAAGCTGGGGAAAGAAATCAGTTATAGGCTCCCTTATATCCCCGAGTGGAAAAGTATGAGTCGTGCCGAACAAGTGTGGCAATCCATTCTGTTCTCGGAGCAAACGTACGAGATGTTTGCGGCGATCATGAGAGGAGCCGTTATTTGATGAATCAATGTCTGTTCATGGAGCTGAAGGGACAGATTCAGGAGAAGCTCGACCTATCCGTCACGGTGGGAGACAGCCAGCTAGTAGAGCTTATCGAAGCTACTGTTTTTGCAGTTGCAGCGGAGCATCGATGGACCTCCAGTGAAATACAGGCTGCGGTCAAACGAATTTTTGATTCGTTTCGAGGGCTGGACATCCTGCAGCCGCTGATCGAAGACCCGTCGGTGACAGAGATTATGGTGAACGGGCATGCATGTATTTTCTTAGAGCGCCAAGGGATCATGGAGCGGTATCCGTATCCGCTTGAAAGTTCGGAGAAGCTTGAAGATCTAATTCAGACGATCGTCTCTAAGGTGAATCGGATTGTAAACCAATCGAGCCCGATTGTCGATGCACGTCTAGCGGACGGCTCCAGAGTCAACATCGTGCTGCCGCCTGTTTCCCTTAGCGGCCCCACATTGACAATCAGGAAGTTTCCCGAAAGCCCGCTGGGGATGGATGATCTCATCCGAATGGGGAGTATCTCGCCAGACGCGGCTGAGCTTCTGCAGGTGCTGGTTGAGGCGGGGTATAACATCTTTATAGGCGGTGGCACCGGTTCTGGCAAAACAACGTTTCTCAATGCTTTAAGTAATTGGATACCTAATCATGAACGCCTCATTACGATAGAAGATTCCGCTGAGCTTCAAATTCAGAACATGCCTAATTTGGTGAGGCTGGAAACACGAAATGCCAATTCCGAGGGGAAAGGGGAAATTACCATTCGCGATCTGATTCGAGCCTCCCTGCGCATGCGTCCCAACCGGATTATCGTCGGTGAAGTGAGGGGAGGCGAAGCCTTGGACATGCTGGCTGCCATGAATACGGGGCATGACGGGTCCTTAAGTACAGGACACGGCAATACGTCGGCGGACATGCTCAGCCGGCTGGAGACGATGGTCCTTAGCAGCGCGCCGCTACCGGTGGAGGTGATCCGCAAACAGATTGCCTCTGCGCTGGACATCATGGTTCATCTCAGCCGAATCCGCGATTCTTCAAGGAAAGTAACCGAAATCCATGAAGTCGTGGGGATGAAGAATGGGGACGTGCAGCTTCAGCCGATTTTCCTGTTCGAGGAGGAAGGGGAAACGCCGGATCGGCAGGTTACGGGGACGCTCACCTATACGGGGCACGCACTAACTAACACGCACAAAATCCGCATGGCCGGGAAGAAGCTGCCGGACTGGTTCTCTTCCGAACGAGAGCAGATAGAGGTGATATAGGATGAAGCTTATTTATCTCATTCTCCTAACCGGTGCTCTTAGCTGGTTCATCATTTGGTCGTTGGAACGAAGAAAAAAACAAATATACAGAGAGAAAGAAGTACAACCCCGCGCTCCTGAACCTCGCAGCAAACCCGCCGTCCACGCATTAATTGACTACAACATTTATGAACTTTCCCTGAGTGAGAAAGCAGTTGCTGTTCTGATGCTGGCTATTCCAGCCTTCCTTGTCGGCTACATTTTTTATAAAAGCTTTATGCTGGCGGGCTTGTTTTCGTGCGTTGGCTTCTTGTTTCCCCGTTTCCGAAGGGCGCAGTTCATCCGGCAGCGCAAAAACAAGCTGTATGTGCAATTCAAGCAGGCGTTAAGCTGTCTGTCCTCGTCCATGACGGTTGGAAAATCCATAGAGACGGCCTTTAAAGATGCTTTGGAGGATCTGAAGATTTTGTATCCGGATGCGTCGAGCTTGATCGTGATCGAATTCAGCATCATTTGCCGGAGAGTGGAAAACGGTGAGCCGATTGAGGCCGCATTGAAAAACTTTGCGGATAGAAGCCATCTGGAGGACGTGATCAGCTTCACCGATGTTTTGATGACATGCAAACGTACCGGCGGCAATCTGGTGGAGGTCATGAAGCGTACGGCGGCAGTCATTGCAGAGAAGCTCGAAATCGCTCAGGACATTTCCGTTATGATTGCGCAGAAACGTTTTGAATCCAGAGTATTGGTTCTAGCGCCAATCGCTATCGTTGCTGTATTGGCTTTTACGTCGCCGGATTACATGCAGCCGATGTACGGCGGTACAGGCGTTCTAATTATGACTGTTTGCCTAGTGCTGTTAGGAGGGTGTTTCATGCTTACGCAAAAAATTATGCAGATTCAGGTGTAATATGTGGATCGCCGTTTTATTTGGTCTAGAAGTTCTAGGCGTGCTGACCGTTCTGCTTTGGGGACGGGTGCGATACGCTGATCTATTAAAGGCGCAGCCTTATCCGTTTCGGTTTAAACGATTATTTCCTTACAGTTATTTGCTTGTAGACCGACTTCATGTGATGGACAAAATGCCTGCGTTGACGTCCAAGCTCCATCATAAATTGATCAAGCTCCATGGCAGCAGCTATGCGGCCTATGGCAGCAAATGGCTGTATGCGGAATTGTTATCCACAAGCACTATATGTTTATTACTCTCGACGCTTCTGTCGGCTTTGGCTGGCGGAGACGAATCGCTTCTGGGATTCGGCGTATTGCTCTCCGTCATGATTCCGGCCTTTATGGTCAGGGACTTGGATGTTCGAATCCGCAAGAAACAGCTGCAAATGATTTTGGAGCTGCCAGAAGTGCTAAGCACGATCGTGCTGCTTGTTAATGCAGGGGAGACCGTCAACCGGGCATGGATCCGGTGTGTCGAAGCAAGGCCGCACAAAGCGCATACGCCGCTTTACAGAGAGCTCGCACAGGCCGTCCATGAGCTTGAGATGAATATTTCATTCGCGAAAGTCATGGAGGATTTCAGCAAGCGCTGTGCACTGCATGAAGTATCTTTGTTTACTTCAGCCATTCTGCTGAATTACAAAAGGGGAGGCAGCGATTTTGTAATGGCGCTGCAAGCCCTCTCTTTGGATCTATGGCAGCGTAGGAAGTCGGTGGCTCGAACGCTTGGCGAGGAAGCTTCGTCCAAGCTCGTGTTTCCGATGGTACTCATCTTTGTCGTGGTGATGATCATCGTCGCCACGCCGGCATTACTAATGATGAAATCATAATGGAGGACGAGAATGATGATGGGTATAGCTCGCAGAATGAAATTATTTTGGAAGGACGAAGAGGGGCTTGGAACTTTGGAGATTTTGTTGATTGTCGCTGTACTGGTTGCCGTTGCCATCATATTTAGGAAGTGGATTGTCTCGTGGTTCCAAAAGCTGATCGGAGATGCCAACTCCGATCTGAAGGATAACAGCGCAGTCACACCGTGTGCGCCGAGTCCGACGAAAAGCTGTGAGTCATAGATGCAGAGACCGGTTTGGCAGGTGTGAACAAGGTAGCTTTACTTTAGAGGCATCCCTCGTTTTTCCAATGATCCTCTTCTGTACAGTTACCCTTCTTATCGTGAGCCTATATGCTTATCAGAACGTATACATGCTTCAAATAGCCGGAACGACAGCGGAGAGATTAGCCTTTACCTGGGATAACAGCCGCAAAGATTTGATGACCGGAAACTTTAATCCTAGCGAAACGGACGGATTATATCACCGTCTTACGCCAAATCATGCAGCTGATTTATTCGGAACCTTGACGTCAGGCGGTGGAACGAAGGTCGAACTGCCATCAGACCGCTTGGGAAGTCTCACCCGGACGAAGCTAGCCAAAGCATCAGCGTATCTTCCAGCAGGCATTCGCGGAACGGCAACTTATTCGAATTACATCTTGGATCGGCAAATAGAAGTGGAACTGAACAAACCGTTTCAGATATCCGCTGTGATGGGGAAATGGTTTAATCCGGAGGGGATAAGGAGCAGAGCGGTATCGCATATTGTGGAGCCCGTTGAGCTTATCCGTCTAACAGACATAACGCGAACGTATTTTAGGGCAATCAAAGATCGTATTTCGCCTAAGAAGGTAAGGGATGTGTTAGTGGAACCGGCTCCAGGCGAACTGTCCGGACCCGGGATTACGATCAGTTCGGAACGCCAAGCTGCAGCCTACTTAAGATCATTGGTAAGCGGTACCGAGCATGTTCGGACCACGGCCTCAGGAAAAAGCAGAACGGTTGATGCGCTTGACGCACGTGGCGTAGCCCACCAAGCCTTTTACAGCATGACGGAGATGCAGCTCCGTACGGAGCAGTTGCCCAAAGATATCGAGCTGTTACAGGAAGGATCGCAAGTCAAAGGTGTTGTTTGGCACTTCTTCAAG
The DNA here is from genome assembly GCF_028765165.1 of Paenibacillus sp. MAHUQ-63. Lineage (GTDB taxonomy): Bacteria > Bacillota > Bacilli > Paenibacillales > NBRC-103111 > Paenibacillus_E. The sequence continues at coordinate 909,657 of NZ_JARADB010000002.1, forward strand.
AAGGATGCCAGCGGCAAAGGAATGCCGTCCCCTGCATTTCGCCGAGAGCTTGAGCGCAAAGGGATTGTCGTTGTGATTCACAATTAGAAGGGAGGGTGTGTTTGAACGTATTTATTCGTTCGTCGGCAGGCATAGTTTCCGTTTATTTGATTCTCGTTATCGTGCCTATTTTTCTGTTTCAGGCTGTGTTAATCGATTTTGCAAGAGTTAAGCTTGCGGAGCAAGAGACGGAATCGGCGGTCCAAGCGGCAACCCGGTCCGTCATGTCATCTTTCGATCAAGAGCTTCAAGCAATAGGATTGTACGGATTAGGCATATCGCAGACGGAGTCTGAGGAGCTGTTTCAGAAAGTGTTCGCCGCTAATTTGTCAGGAGCAATCTCAACCGGTGCTTTCCATTATGTGGATACGAAGCCTGCCGCACAGAGCAGTAGATTTACACCTGTATATACGTTAGGCAGTCATATCATTTTTGAACGCCAAGTATTGGAAGCTATGAAGATGAAGGCACCCATCGAGTTTACGCTTGAGATCACCGACAAATTTCGCAAAACCTGTAGTTATATAAAAAACTTCTTACATTAACAAAAATCAAATTACATTGATAAAACTGCTCTTACATTTAGAAAATACTGCTTACATTAGAAAAAAACGAATATGCACGAATGTGTATATTTATACATTGGTTGAAATGATGTGATTTCGAAATTTATTCAAGGTCATTATTATGAGCGGTAGTACGCTGATGCGTTGTTCCTATTGGTTAGTGTTTTATTTTTATTAATGAAGGGATAGAGTGTTATGAATCGAACTGTTTTGACGGACGCAGACTTTGAAAATTGTATTTACTTTCAAACCGCTGTAGAAGTTTGGTTTGTAGACGAAATGATTTCAAGAGGGATTGTCGAGAGATATTCGGAAACGACTGTGAAAATCAATGGACATTATCATTTCAGGATGAATTGTTCATTCAATAAAGCTTAGGAATAAAAAGCACTTGGAGAAAAAGAGGTGCTTAAGGGTTATGGAACCCAGATGCATTAGGATTAAGGTTATTTGAGTTATTTCAGGGTAATATGAAAAATAAATCGAGTTTTTTGAGGATAACCAAATAGTTTCACATATCAAAAATAGGGAAAATCAACATTAGATTTTATAACAACATTGATATTGTTTTTATCAATCAAGAATAATTATTGCAACAAAAAAATGATGCAAGGTCTGAATTGACCTAGCATCATTTTTTTGTTGCAATAATTTGTTCAACTTCTCGAATTAGTTTACTTGGTGAAATACCTAGCTCTTTTGCAAGAACAAATACAGTTTTAACTGTAGGATTACGTTTTCCAAGTTCAAGCATGCTTATATATGTTCTGTCTAAATCACAATTATTAGCCAAATCTTCTTGAGATAGTTCTCGCTTTGTCCTGTATTGACGAAGAATAATGCCAAATCCATTTTCAATCTCCATCAGCTCTACCCTCTCTTAGTGAAGACTTTTATTCTAATTCTGAATTAATTGAGACAAATAGTCTACGGACTATAGTCCACAAAAATAATGATATTAAATGTATAATTTTGATTACTATAGTCTACAATTATAATGGAATTAGTTTAAATTGGAGTTGAGAAAATGACCATATCTGAATATATAAAGAAGCAATTTCCGGAATATTTTTTTAAAAACGAAAATTGCTTAATTCAGGATAATGTTGATACTAAGGATTGTGAAATTTTTGAGATGATTTTGAAAGCATTGAATTATAAGGGGCAAAATGAAAGAGTAAGTTACGCATTAGAGATTTTGAAAATGGAAAAGTATCGCGTTTGGGACTGGGAAGATTTCTGTGAAAATATAAATTGTTTTTTTCCTATTTTCGAAGAGTTACGAGTTTTTGATAAACATGATTGTGATAGAACAGTTAGATTCATGATTGCTACTTACGTTAATTTTGCTGAGTTAAGTGGAAACCGAGTAATTGAAATATTTTTATAAAAAAATCAGAAGTGAGTGAGATTTGGGATTATGGAAGAGCTAATTACAGAATTTAAAGCAATTGTTCAGCAATATAAGCACACAATTCAGCGGCTAAAAAAACACTATGACTATCCATTTACAACAGAGTGTGGGCATTACTACACGCTCATAATTAATCAGAACAGCCTAGAGGTTTTCGAGAGGTCAATTAATATTATCGAAAGATTTAGGAAAAAAAGAATGCTACCAGCATTCAAGTTTCGAAGTGATGAATTTAAAACAAATATGGAATTTGAAATAAAACGATATCCTGGTGTTTTAACTGTTAGAACTCAAGAGAACATAATTAATTACATGAAGACATTAGAATTGATAATCGAAGAGCTAGAACATCAACTTAATTCTTTTATTCGGAAGGAGGAAGGACCATGATTAACATGTCCAAAGCGACTATTACAACACAAGGGAAAATGCATTAGGATAGATAACAAATTTAGACGTTTTCAAATGCATTAAAACATAGATTGTTTGATTTGGCTACTAACGGCAAATTGTTAGTACCGGCGTTGTTTAATGAAGAGAATGATGAAACTATTATGATTATTAATTGATTATTGGATGAGAAGCATCTAATTGAGTTTATTAAAAAAATGACAGATAAGCAGCAAATCAATAGTATAAAAAATTTGAAAGATTAATGCGTGAACGAAAAAATAATGAATGAAGATAGTCAATGTAGTCAATGTAGTCAATGTACCTACAATGAGCTAAAAGATGTTATGAAAGGAAATTAAAAATGATAAATTTCTTTCCTACGCCTTATCCAGATGAAATTTTATATAGTATTCTTGCTAGGTATCACATACGTTCGTGTAATCCTGGTTTCAAACATTCCTCACTAGATTTATTTGGAGTATTAACTAATTCCTCAATAATTTTACCCAGTAATATCACAAAACTCACAGCTAATTTACCTTCGAACTGTCTACTTACCGAAGAAAAAATTATCAATGATTTTACACTTTTCCCCATATATGCTCCATTTTTAGACTGTAGAAAAGCGATGTTAGTAAATAAAAATATGAAGAATGGTGTTAATGTACAGCGAAAAATGGGAATCAAGTACGGGGCTTTAAAAAAGAATTATTTATTTTATTGTTCTGAATGTCTACAGCAGGACCTTACTCATTATGGGGAAGGGTATTGGCATCGTATTCATCAAGTCCCAGGGGTATTCATTTGCCCATTTCATGAGGTTGCTCTAAAAAGAAGTAAACTATCAGTACAAGATATAAACGACTATCAATATCTCAACGTTGAAAGTGAGCATCTTGATATAGAAGAGGTTTATCCCATGAGCGTATTGGTTAAAAAACAACTCTTAAATTTATCAAAGAATTTTTATTATTTATTGAATATTAAGAAAGGACAATTTTCATTAGAACAAATTCAAAAATGCTATCTAGAACAGCTAAAAAAAGTAGGTTTAATTACACCAAATGGTCGCATCCAGCAAAAAAAAATACAATCTTTGCTTTTGAGGCATTTCGAAGAAGAAACATTACAATACCTTCAATTAAATATTGAAGATGGGGTTGGTTATAATGCTTCATGGATGGTACGATTATGGAGTGATGGAGCGGGAAGTCCTGTGCGGCATCTTTTAATGATGGAATTATTATGTGGTAGTGTAATAGAGTTTTTTAATCAAATTAAAAAAATAGAAGATAGACAGTACGTAGAAAATAAAGTAATTTTAACAAATAAAAAAAACGTAAAAACTGTAAGTCAGAATGTCAACAATGACAGAAGGCGTTTTTATCGTGAACAGTGGCTTGATTTGCAAAGTAAATACCCGTGTTATCTAAGATACCAACTACGTGAAAAGTCTTCAAATGTGTATACCTGGTTATATAAAAACGATAAAATATGGCTAAATGAGAATTCACCAGAAAGAAAGTTACTAAGACGTACTGTGAATTGGGAGAACAGGGATGAAGGGTTAATTGAAGAAATGAAGCAAGTTTTTAATGAGTGGGATGAAAAAACTTATCAAAGTAGACGGTCTGTAAAAAGTGTAATAAAACAATTAAATAAAGTTAGTTGGTTCGAAAAAAATGCAGAAAAACTCCCTAAATCTATGGCATTTTTGCAAGCGCACGTTGAAAGTGTCGAGGACTTTCAACTGAGAAGGGCTAAGCAGGCTATTAAAATTTTAACTACGGAAAAAGGCATGCTTAAAGAATGGATGGTGCTTAGGAAGGCGAATTTACCATCAAATGTAAGCCAAAGAGTTCGCGATTTTATTAGTGTTTCCTGTCAAGCTCAATCAATTGCTGAATATGGGAACTGAAATAATAAGGAATTTTATGTTTAAAAGTAAGCGACCTACTGAGAAAAATGAATTCAGAGTAATTCATGATGTAATCCCCTTAGTTTTTGGCTAAGTTAATCTTTGTTATTGATTTATGATTAAGTTAATGAGCAAGACAAGCGTTGATGAATTGAAGGGAAATTTCAATGACAACTTACAAAGGAATCGAAATATGTCCGACATTGGTCAAAAAAGATGGTGATATAAAACTACCATCTAAAGGAGTGATAGATGACATTATACAAAGACTTGAAAGAGATAATCATACTTTTGTTGGTAAATACCATTCAGCCAATTCTATTTTAATTGATTTCAAGTGTGGACATACTCCACAATCAATGTTCGCAAGAAACTATACACATGGTGGACATAAGTGTTACGACTGTAATCCGATAATTGAATATAAAGACTTTAAACGAAAGGTTTACGCTTTAAAGCAATATGAACTTTGGTTAGTAGTGCTAAGTTTCAATGGATTATATGAGGCGGGACAGCATGATGGTTATTGGAACCTGTCTAAATATATTCCTGAAGGGACACATCAAAGTGATATTGAGGATTACGAAAGAGGATATATAAGAGGACAAGAAAAGTGCATTGAACTTTATAAAGCAGGAGCAATTAAGGATAGACCATTATCAGTACCACAAAAGAAATCGTTCTTATCAAAACTATTTGGGTGGTAGTATCTAATGTTCAAATATAAACATTATTATTCTACATAGCCTAGTTTTTAAAAACAAGCGAAATCAAGCAAGAGATTGTAAGTTTTAATATATGAACATCTAAAAACAGGCAGCCGTTTTTTGGCTGCCTGTTTATTAGTTAAGAGGTGAGGATTATTCGGGTGATTTATTTGTTGTACCAAAGCTCTCTACGAAAAGGATTAAACATCTCATTTTTTGTTATAATGAAGTTAGTGGAAATCCAATAATTGGGGGGCATGTTGGTGTTTACCTCTTTGAGAGTAGAAAACTACAGAGGTTTGAAAGAAGTATTTATTCCTATGTCATCATTTGTTTGTATTATTGGCGAAAACAACGCGGGTAAATCTACGACCTTGTTAGCTATTAGTTTATTTATTACAGGCTCGAAATTAACTTCTAACGACTTTTATGATGCTTCAAAGCCTATACGGGTAGAGGTAGAGATTAAGATTGATGAACATCAACTATTATTATTGAACCCTGACGAGAAAGCTGTCATTGAAACGTTTATTCAAGATGGAAAGTTGAAATTGATAAGAAGATATGACTCCGCAGACACAGTCGGTGCATTTTGCATAAGAGAAAAGGCTCCTATTGATGAGCGATATGATATGAAAAAGCTGGAGGAAAAATTGAAAGGAAAAACCGGTCATGCTGTTGAAGAGTTGATGCTTAGCATTTTTCCGGAACATGCCAGTGTCTTCACGGGGGTGACGACTCAAAAAAAGGCAAAAGAAGTTACTATGGAATTGATAAGTTACCTTTCGGATGAACATTTGGTAGAAACAGACAAAAATTTAAATTCAAGCGTCGTTTCCATTGTAAAAAAGATACTTCCAGAACCGATATTAATCCCTGCTGTTAAGGATATAACTGATGATGTAAAGACGAAAGAGTCGGCAACTTTTGGGAAACTCCTTGCTGTATTAATGAATTTAATCGAAGGTGCAGAAGAGGTTAAACAAATTGTTGAATCCTTTAATAAGCTAAAGGGATTATTAAACAAAATTGAAGCTGAGGATGGTACCCTCGTAGATAATAGACTTAAGCAAGTTATTGATATTGAAAGTTCTATAAATACATATTTAAGAGAGAATTTCCCGAAAGCTAAACTCGAGTTCCAAATACCTCCACCACAATTAAGACAAGTCTTTTCCACTGCGCAAATTATGGTTGACGATGGTGTGTTTGGAGATATCGAGTCAAAAGGGGATGGCTTAAAACGAGCAGTTATGTTTTCAATTTTAAGAAGTTATGTAGAGTTGAAAAGGCAGCAAATAAATATTGAATTATCGGTTGAGAACGTAAATCGACAGCAATACATTTTTTTGTTCGAAGAACCCGAGCTTTTCCTTCATCCGCAATCACAAAAAATACTATTTGAAGCATTGTCCAATCTTTCTTCTGGGCAACAAATTGTTGCAACTACTCATTCGCCAGCATTTTTTTCACCAACTTCAACTGGGGTATTTGTAAAAATGAGCAAAGAGTATATTGCTGGTAGTAAACCAATGTCTAAAGCAATATTTATTGATTTACATAATGATATGAGTAAAAAAGATTTATTTCAGATAATGTGTTATGAAAATAATGCAGCGGCTTTTTTTGCACAGAAATTATTGTTAGTAGAAGGTGATTCGGATATATACTTTTTCAAGCATATTTCAAAAGTATTAAACAGTGAATGGGATTTTGACAACAAAGGAATTCCTGTAATCAAATTAAACGGTAAGGGGAATGTTGCTCGTTTTAAGGAGTTTTTTGGTTACTTTGGCATTAAAGTTCATTGTATTCTTGATTTAGACGTATTAATTGGTGGATTTGGTCAGTTGGAAGCCGCGGCAACAACTACTGAAGTAAGGGCAACAATGCTCGATGAGGTTGATAGAATAATTGAACAAGAAAATGTGATAGTACCGATAGGGAAAGAAAAGATTGTACGTCTTGTTCAGAGTTACACTTGGAGAGCAAGGTATAATCAATTCATGACATATGTAACTAAGATTTCTACTGGTGAGCTTTTATCGGATGATGAGAGAATGGAACTAGAACATCTCTTCCCAGAGGAGAAAAATGAAGGGCGAAAACTTGTTTTACAAAGAGGTTTCGATGCAGTACCTTCAAAGTTGGATACCATTATTGCTCTATATGCAGAGAATACTTATGTATTATCGCAAGGCGCAGTAGAGAATTATTATCCAGCAGGAGTACAAGGTGGTGACAAACCTACAAGAGCGATGCAGGTCTGCGAACTCCTAAGAACGAGAGATGACATTAATCAGGTCTGCCCTTCTTTACTGTTTAAAGGAGAAACTATGACCGAATTCGAACATATTTTCAAGTGTATATTCAGTTGATTCGCAAGAAAAAAAGGTCAGCATAAATGACCCTCTGGCACTGTTGAATTTTGTTTTAATGTTCTTGAAGGTGACATCAATAATGTTAATCAAAGGGGAATCTTTTGTGAGGTTAGGAGAGCAAATAACCAAAGTAAATTTAACAGAACGACTTGACCTTATATTAACAGAATCATGGCAGTTGTTCAAAGCCCATTGTTTATATGGTCGTGCACCTCTTCATAAAGAAGCCTCCTTTCAGCATAATTTCGCAAACATTATAGAGAAAGTTGGTACTTTATATTGCTTTACTAAAACGGAAGCGTTTTACGTTGATTTAGAATACTCAATTATGAAGCAGACAGGATTTAATAAAAAGGTAGATGTCGATATCATATGTGAATTAAGAAATTTTGAATTAAATGAAAAAGTTAAAGCGGCGATTGAACTAAAGCACACTATAAAACCCGGTGACGCAACAGACATTGGACGCATTGGGAGTTATCAAGACATACATAGACTCGAACTTTTGAAAGAATTGAAAACTGAAGGATTTGATTTATGTAAATTTTACATGCTTGCTAATCGAAAAGCATTCACAGATATTAGTCAACCAGAAACATCAGGAGAGGATTTCCCAACATATGATAGTTATGTTATAAAGCCAGGGAAAGTATACAGTACGGTTCACTCTAAAGTTGGGGATGGAATTCAATTGAAATTTAAACATGAGTATAAATTCGTTTGGGATTCGTACGAACAACCAAAGAGATTATATTTTTTGTCGGTTGATATGTAGTTAAGATAATTAAACCTAAGTATTTTAGTATGTAAAGGGAATCTTTACTCTAAAAAGCACAAATGAATTTACCCGCCTAAGTAGATAAATGCGGTTTTTTCTTTTGATGAAATATGTACGAAAACAAAATGTGAAACTCATCATAAACATCTTGCTGAGGAGTATAAATTCGGAAACGCTATGGACGTCTGGGAGATTTATTCTAACGTATTATAAGTGAATGTGTTGTGAAGGATATGCCATAAAATGTTATAACTTATTGTTCTTAAAAACGATGTAACAATGTTGTATAATTATTACAAATATTATTTCGAAAGCGGTGATAATTTGAGTAGCAACTTTTCTTTTTTTCATGGGAAATGGGATGTCCTGGCTAACCTGGGAGAGACCGCTGAGAAAAATTTGTATCATGACCCACACACAACGATAATGAAACTTCGTCTATTTGGGGAAACATTGACCAAGTTTATATTAGCGTCTGAAAACATACAAGAGGCTTTTGGAACGACACAAGCCGACCGTATTAATACACTACGGCGAGAAGGTTTATTAGAACCCGAATTAGTCGATATCTTCGAGACGCTTCGACGCAAAGGAAATTTAGCCGTTCACGAAGCAGGCTTTGGCAGTTCTGAAGAAGCTAAATCCTTGGTTCATTTGACCTTTCGTTTATCAGTTTGGTTTATGGAGGTTTATGGTGATTATGAATTCGTAGCACCAGAGTACATAGAACAACAACAACAAGAAGCAATCAATCCCGAACAGTTACAGAATGAATATGACGAAAAAGTAAAGAAGCTTGAGGAAGAATTAGAGAAAATTCGTAAACAGGCAGAGACAGAACAACCTGATGTAAAGAATGAGCGCAAAAAAGTATCTAAGAACTTCATTCGTGGTCAACAATTAACAGAGGCAGAAACAAGAATAATTATTGACGGAAAACTTCGCGCAGCAGGATGGGAAGCAAATACAACATCGCTCAATCACCATAAACACGGAACACTGCCTCGGAAAAACCATAACATGGCAATTGCGGAATGGAAAGTTGACGGTGGCAGAGCTGACTATGCGTTGTTTGTTGGATTAAATCTTGTTGGCTTAATTGAAGCAAAAGCAAAGAAAATAAACATACCAGCTTCTTTGGAAAGTCAAACAAAAGTATACGCAAAAAATGTAATTCAATTAGAGAATGAAATTATTACTCCTACAACGGGTACATATAAAGTTCCTTTCTTATATGCAACAAATGGAAGACCTTACTTAAAACAACTGAAAGAAGAGTCGGGAATATGGTTTTGGGACTCACGTAAACGGAAGGAACATGCCCGCCCACTTGAAGGTTGGCATTCCCCTGACGATTTGCAGTTGCTTCTTAGCCAAGATGATGTTGATGCGAACAAAAAGTTACAAGCAGAGGACATTACAAAGTTCGGTTTGCGCTCTTACCAGCAATCTGCTGTTCTTTCCGCCGAAGCGGCACTTATTGAAGGACAACGGAAAATGCTTATTGCAATGGCAACGGGAACTGGAAAGACCCGAACAGCAATTGCCCTTATGTACCGGTTAATTAAATCTAAAAAGTGTCGACGTATTCTTTTTTTGGTTGACCGAAACTCGTTAGGTCAACAGACTGAAGATGCATTGAAGGATACCAAGATTGAAGGTTATTCTTTTGCTGATATTTATGATATTAAATCACTGGAAGATATGACTCCGGATGTTGAAACGAAGGTTCATATAGCTACGGTTCAAGGAATGGTACGAAGACTGTTTTACAATGAGGCTGAAAAGATTCCAAGTGTAGGACAATATGATTTCATAATAGTCGACGAGGCACATAGAGGGTACACAAGTGACCGAGAAATGTCTGAGGATGAGCTACAGTTCCGAGACCAGAATGAATATATAAGCCAGTATCGGAGGGTTATAGATTATTTTGATGCAGCCTGTTTAGGGCTCACAGCTACACCCGCGCTTCATACGACAGAAATATTCGGTATGCCTATATACAAATATTCATACAGTGAAGCAGTATTAGATGGCTTTTTAGTTGACCATGAACCTCCATATCTATTTCAAACAGAACTTTCTCAACTCGGTATTACTTTCGAGAAGGATGAAGAAGTAGAAGTTTACGATGTTGATAAAGGTGAAGTAGAACTGGAGAAAATGGAGGATACAGTCCATTTCGAGGTTGAGCAATTCAATAGACGAGTAATAACAGAACCGTTTAACCGTGCCGTATTAAACAAATTAACAGAGTATATTGACCCGACAGGGAAAGAGAAAACGCTTATCTTTGCAGCCACTGACCAGCATGCTGATTTAGTTGTCCGATTACTCAAAGAAGCATTTAAAGAGCGCGGCGATGACATTGAGGACGATGCTATTGTTAAAATAACTGCGTCCATATATAAGCCATTGTCTATGATTAAACGCTTAAAAAACGAGCGACTACCAAATGTTGTAGTTACAGTCGATTTACTCACTACTGGTATTGATGTTCCTTCTATTACTAATTTAGTTTTCCTAAGAAGGATTCAATCCCGTATTCTATATGACCAGATGCTGGGACGTGCAACTAGGCTTTGCACCGAGATTGGGAAGACGCATTTTAATATTTATGATGCAGTTGGAATCTACAATAGATTACAAAGCTACACTGAAATGAAACCTGTAGTTAAACAGCCAAACATCAGTATCGGAGAATTGTATGAATCCCTTGCCAATTCTACTACAGAAGATGAAGCAACATTTTTTCGTGACCAATTAGTTGCAAAGTTACAGCGGCGTAAACAACGACTAAATGATGAGGCACAACAAAAATTTAAAGAGCTATCCAACGGAAAAAGTCTTGATGAATGGGTAAAGGAGATTCAATCTTATACGCCTAAAGAAGCAAAGCAACACTCGGTTTTGTTTGGGTATATCGAAACATATCGAGTACAGAGTGAGAAACGATACATTTCAAACCATGAAGATAAAGTGACAGAGGTAACCCGGGGATATGGAGAAGGTAACAATCGTCCAGAAGATTACCTGGATGGTTTTGCGAGCTTCATTCAAGAGAATTTAAACATAATCCCTGCTCTTCATGTTGTCTGCACCAGACCAAAGGATTTAACAAGACAAGATTTGCGGGAACTGATTACCATCCTGGAAACGAAAGGGTTCAAACAATCACATTTACAGACAGCGTGGAAACAAACAAAGAATGAAGATATCGCGGCGGATATTATTAGCTTCATCCGGCAAGCTGCACTAGGTGAAGCACTTGTCGAACATGAAACACGTATTAAAAGGGCAATGCAAAAAGTTTACTCTCTGCATGATTGGACGCCGCGACAGAAGAAATGGTTGGAGCGAATTGAAAAGCAGTTACTTCAAGTGCCGGTTTTAGCACCAACCCCACAAAATGCTTTCTCAGAAGAACCGTTCCGTAGCCAAGGCGGATATAATACGCTTAAACGTGAGTTTGGTGACTTGATTGATAATGTTGTTTATACAATAAATGAAAACTTGTATGTTAGTTAAAAATTTGTGCCTCTTCAAGGGGCACTTTTTGCGTTATAATAATAAGGCTCATAATTCGAGTAGTCAAACATGACTCAAAGCAAATTACTTGGGGGCTAAGAAAAGTGAATAATCAAGAAATCGTTCAAAAGTTATGGAATTTATGTAACGTGCTACGTGATGATGGAATTACATATCAGCAGTATGTAACGGAATTAACGTATCTTCTTTTCCTTAAAATGATGAAAGAACAGGGAACTGAAGCCGTCATCTCAGAAGGTTATCGTTGGGATGATTTACTTAAACAAGAAGGTACTGACCTAAAGAAATATTATCAACGACTTTTATTAGAGCTCGGAAATAGCGGTAACGTGCTACTACAACAAATCTACAGTGATGCTTCAACAAGTATTGGGGAACCAAAAAACTTAGAGAAAATTATTAAATCTATAGATGCACTTGACTGGTACAACGCGAAAGAAGAAGGGCTGGGAAATCTTTACGAAGGTTTATTAGAGAAAAATGCGAATGAGCAAAAATCCGGAGCAGGTCAATATTTTACACCACGCGTACTGATTGATGTGATGGTGGAACTTGTTGCTCCCCAAATTGGTGAGCGTTGTAACGACCCAGCAGCGGGAACGTTCGGGTTTATGATTGCTGCGGACCGGTACTTAAAGAATAAAACGGATGATTATTTTAACCTTGACCCCAAAGAGGCAGAATTTCAAAAGAAAGAAGCCTTTACAGGAATGGAACTTGTAAAAGACACCCACCGATTAGCATTAATGAACGCTCTTCTTCATAATATGGAGGGGCGTTTGGAACATGGAGATTCCTTATCTACAAACGGAGATTGGTTAAAGAGTTTTGATGTTATCCTGACAAATCCACCGTTTGGCACGAAAAAAGGAGGAGAACGTGCCACCAGGGATTTAACTTACGAAACATCCAATAAACAGTTAAATTTCTTGCAGGTCATTTATAATGCTTTAAAAGATAATGGACAAGCTCGCGCTGCAGTTGTGTTGCCAGATAACGTTCTATTTGAAGGTGGTGTTGGTGCACAAATTCGTCGCGATTTAATGAACAAATGTAATCTTCATACAATTTTACGTTTGCCTACGGGGATATTCTATGCACAAGGCGTTAAGACAAATGTGTTGTTCTTCACCAGAGGACAAACTGACCAGAATAATACAAAAGAATTATGGGTGTATGACCTTCGGACAAATATGCATTCGTTTGGGAAGCGTAATCCCCTAATTCATACGCATTTTGATGGCTTTATCAAGGCTTATAATGCCAAAGAACGCTCAAAAGTTGAAGATGAGCGTTGGAATGTGTTTTCAAGAGAAGAAATAGGGAAAAAGGATGACAGTTTAGATATTGGACTTATTGCAGATGAGTCATTATCTTCATACGCCAATTTACCGGACCCAATCGAAACTGCTGAGGAGGCAATTGCTAAACTTCAACAAGCAATGGATTTGTTAAATGAAGTTGTGGCAGAGCTTCGCGCATTGGAAGCGCAAGAGGTGGTTAAATGAACAACAAGAAAAAGAAATCCGAAGAATTATTAGAAGATGCATTAATACCTATGGAAGAGCAACCTTATGGAGTGCCGGAGAATTGGATTTGGGTAAGAACTGGAACAGTAAATGATATTATTACTGGCTCGACACCGCCCAAAGCAAATGAAGATTATTATGGCGGAGATTTTCCTTTTATAAAACCTGCTGATTTAGAACAAGGTAATCAGGTTATTATTGCTAATGAATACTTGAGTGAAAAGGGAAAGATGGTATCGAGGATAATTCCTAAAGAATCCACTCTCGTCTGCTGTATTGGTTCAATTGGTAAAGTTGGTTTTAGCTTGATTGAATCAGCAACTAATCAACAAATTAACTCATTGATACCAAATCATAAAGTTCTTGAACCGAAATTTAATTATTACCAAGTTTTAAATACCGATTACCAAACTCAACTATGGAAGCGTTCTTCAGCTACAACTATCTCGATAATAAATAAGAGCAAAATGTCAGAAATTCCAATGGCACTTCCTCCTCTCAACGAACAAAAACGGATAGCTGAAAAAGTGAAGAGTCTTTTAGAAAAAATTGAAGAAGCAAAGCAGTTTATTGAGAAAGCTAAGGAAACTTTTGAACTTCGTCGGGCAGCTATTTTGGATAAAGCATTTCGTGGGGAATTGACGAAGAAATGGAGACATGAAAATCCAGAACTTATTTTTCTGCCAATGAATGTTGAAAAAGTAAATCAGGGTAAAACTTTTCCTGAATCTTGGGTTATTTCAGATTTTCAATCCATAGCCGCGAATGAAAAATATTCATTAGCCATCGGACCTTTTGGAAGTAATTTGAAAGTCACTGATTATAAAGAAGAAGGAATTCCACTTATTTTTGTTCGTAATATAAGAAGTTCTAATTTTAATTTAGAACCAAGGTATATTTCGGTTGATAAGGCAAATGAACTAGAAGCTCATACTGTAAAATCTGGGGATGTATTAATAACAAAAATGGGAGACCCGCCTGGGGACGCTACTCTCTGCCCAGAATATATTGAAAAGGCTGTAATAACTTCGGATTGTATAAAAATTACAGTGAATCCAGAAGTGACCCTTAATAGTTTCGTAATGTATGCAATACAAGCACCATTTGTTCATAAACAAATAATAGAACAGGCTAAAGGTGTAGCTCAACAAAAAATTAGTTTGGAAATTTTCAAAAAGATGCAATTACCTATACCTTCTATAAAAGAACAAGAAGAGATAGTAAAATACATAGAAAAGTATATGAATTCGGAGAGCGAAACGTTGTTAAAAATCGAATTGATGTTGGATGCGATTTTAAAGTTGGAACAATCAATTCTTTCTAGAGCATACCGAGGTGAGCTTGGAACAAATGACCCAAGTGAAGAAAACGCGATAGGTTTATTGAAAGAAGTGCTTCAGGGACAATGAGATAATTATTAAGACATCCTAATTTGGGTGTCTTTCTTTTTTATGTTTATTATGGGACTTTGGCTTGAGCAAAATCACTCTTATAACTGGCAGATAACCTTGGTTTTACTTGTGAGGAAATGCTATCGCTACCAAAGCAATTGTACAAGTTTATAACTGATAATTTTTTCATATCTTTATTAAAATATTCGAAATAAGGTGTTTATAAAAGTAGCTATAAAAATTATTTTTTTTCTCGAATATGTAAGACAGAAGAAGTAAATAGAAATGGAAGATTGTAGAAGCTTGTAGTAAAATAGTTAAGTGGTAGGGAAATTATACTAATGAATATTATTATGAGATGAGATTTGAAGGAAAATAAATTATTTGGATATCTCATATAAAAATTTGATTAAATAAACTACTATTGGGGAAAAAAGATTTAATTCCATAGTTTAGAAGGGGAGAAAGGATAAAGATGTCTGTAAGAGTTCTGTGCAAAATAAAATTACCTTATCCTATTCGTTTAGAAGGTGATTTTGATGTAGTAAGCCCACAGTTTTCGTGTGATATTTTTAAAAGATATAAATTGACCTTTTTATTCAATGACGAAAATAATGAGGATATTTATAATCTAAATTTAGATAAAAATTTTTGTCAGTATGTAATGATAAACTGTGTAATTAAAGACTGGGACATTAGTGGATATAATCAGAAAATAATTGGGAAATCCGGACCTGTACAATTGAAGGATATAGTCTTTTTGGATAACATACCTGATGAAGAGATAAGGAAAGCTTTTGATTTAATTTCTAATAAATTTAATGAGATAATTTATCATATCAAAGAAAACTCTGGAATGTTCTGGTTAGATTCTATTCCAATTAATTATCATTCTGGAGTTATGGGAGTTAATACCCCCTTTGGCTTTTATACAGAGGATACAATAATTGAAAAGCCTATTATGACAACTACATATTATGATGATTTTACACAAAAATTAGAAGTTAAACATCTAAGTAGTAATCTACTAAAAAAATATAAAGCTGATAATTCTGATTGGGCACGTGTTTCTAATGGTTATTTATTGAGGGCTAAAACGGCATTATATGAACATAAGTATCATGATGCTATTATATATGCAGCCATATCAGCAGAATCATTTATCAAATCATATTTTACATATGTGAATAATGAAACAAATGATATTGTTTTAGAGCAATTGACTAAATCCAATCAGTATATTGTACATAGTTATTACAATGTGACGTTAAAGTATATTAGAAAGAAAAGTTTAGAAGAGATAAATAGTGTGTTGTATAAGAAAATAAGCGCAATTTATACACTGAGAAATAAGATAATGCATAGAGGGTATCTAGATATAAATACAATTACCGATTTAAACTTCGGCTGGTCTAAGATTGAATTTATGGAATGTAAAGAACTAATAGAAGCACTTCAAAAAACTAGAGAAGTTATAATTGATTTAGAAGAAAAATGGGGAATTGAGAATAAAATAGAGCTTATAAATAGTAGTAATTTATATTCTTTAAAAATAGTTAGTTTTGATAAATCCATGAATCTTTTGCGAGTTTTATTTGAGTATAATAATGCAAAATATCTTTTACTATGTAATTTTGTAGATAATGGTTGGAGAGTAGATAATATTTATCATGTAGACAGTAAATGTGAATGTGGCATTATATCTGTAATATGTAAAAGTGAAAATATGAAAAATATTTTATTAAAATTAAAGGGAATAACTATAGAGCTATAATAACATCTGAAGTCACTCCGATTTATCGGATTTCAGGAACTATATTTGATGAGTTAATTAAAAACGGCACAAATAACCGTAGTATCAAAATTTTAATGAGCAATCATGAATGGTTATTTTGATGATTATGATTTAGCCTATTAGTGTTTGTGACAAACACCAACAGCAGGACCTGGTATTAGATTCCTTGAGCCGACTAAATTGGCGGTGACAATCAGCAAAGTTTTAACTGTTTTTATAATCGCTTGGACAGCATTGCTGTCCACTTTTTATTGATTCTTCCAATATTTCATGACGAGTATCACTTTTTTGCAACGCGATTAGCAATTAAAACATCAATAATTTGCGATTTTATATTCACTTGACAGGCTGATTATGAAATTACTAGAAATTCTTAATGGCGGCAGCTAATAGTAACAAAGCAAAATCCCTTAAACTGCATCTTTTTGATTTTATTTATATTCTGAAAAATATTTGAATTACAACTGCAAAAAGTTACTCTAAATAAATGGGGGATTTATTTGGAAGGATTATATGAAAAAATAAAAAATTGTATTGAATGTGGTTCTAAAGATGACAGACAACCCACTTTTTGTGGGTATGACAAAATTACCCGTCATAAAGTAGCTTTAATTTTTGAAATCCCAGGTGGAGATACTGAGCATTCAACATTCTTCAACTATGTAAAGTTTTTGGAAAATAATAAAATGGGGAATCCCCTGTTATTTTGGCGCTATGGTACGGTAGAGTGGATGTTTAATAGAAAAAAAATAAGTGATATTTGTCGATTTGATATGCTGAGAGCAATATTAATTTATTTGTCAGAAAATGAAATTATCAACTTACAAAAAAGATATAAATTATCAGATGATGATGAGTTCTATATGTATTTGACGGATGGCTTTGTTGATGATGTGTACTTTACTGATATTGTGAAATGTCGACCAAGAAATAAGCAGATAATAATGGATGAGAAGGGTACCAATGCCGTTTCGAGATGTTCAAATAAATTCTTAATGGATGAACTTAACTTTTTGGAAGAATTACAAGTAATTATTACTTTTGGGGAAAATGCGATTAAAGCTTTTCAAAATATTGAATCATTCAATCTTGTCAAAGACACAAGTTTTGCAAATCCTGAAATTATTTCAGTTTCAAAGCCAAAAAGATTATTTCATGGTAATATTTACTGTTTAGAAGGAACACAATATAAGAGTCCTTATATAATTTCCTCGGTTCACCCCTCTAGATACTTTCGGTTGTCGAAGGAAGTTAAAGAAAATGTATTTCCAGTTTTAAAAAAAGCAATTAATCACTGTAGTAATTTAATATTGAAAAGAGACAATAAATATAAAACATAATTTTATTTCGAACAGCAATTTTATGAATAGTGCAGATAATAAATCATTATTTGCAACATAGTTTCTTCCCATCGTAGCCGTCCTTCAAAAAACAGCTACATTAATCCCGTTTAATCTTTTATCGCTGGGTAATACAGCTTTGCTAAATTTCACATGTACGAATAAATGAAAGACAATAAAAAAGGATGCCATCCGGCATCCTTTTACTTTACTCATTATTGCGTTCTTAGTTTGCAACTGCGTTCGTGTAAATTCATAGCACCACGATGATGGTGTTGATATCCGCAGCCATACTTACATGACATTTCTTCACGTTTCTTTGTTACTAGCCGTCTTCTATCCACCATAAAATATGCAATTGGCTCCACCCCTAATTTTTTTGTTATTACGCTTAAAAATTTTTCGTCGAATACAGGGATAAAATTAAAAATTTGCAATAAAGGAATTCGTTTATCCTCTGATGCACTCTTGAATGTTCTATACGACAGCTCAGTAATCCTAGTCTCTGGGTGCCAGCCTTCGAATATTGCGAGACCGCGAGATTCCTTTATGTTTAATTTATAGACACTTGGAAGCACTTCCCTGGTGTTGAACAAACGGTCTCCTGCTTTTATGCCGGTATGGGTAACTTTTTTGTAAGCAGGGTTTTCTACTTCTATGTACAAAGTTTTCAGTTTCCTTAATTTTCCTTGGTACCACTCCCAAAAGCCATCTGTTTTAACCTCCACCTTTCGTACTATGACTTGATGATGAAACGGCATTCGGTACCTAGTGTGACCTACGAAGGTGTACTTTTCGTCCTTTTGAAGCATACGTGCGATTTGTTCAATTCCGTTAAATCTACGAGTCTTCAAACCTTTTCCCCCTATTAATGGATTCGAGAGCAAATATTATTCTATAATAGTCAGATGAAATATGTTGTCAATTTTACACTGTTGAAAAATAATTTTATATGTCGTTAAAGTACATAGAAAATCGTAATATGCGCTTACCCAGGAAATAAAAAATATTTCGTGTTTTAAAAATCAAGTTCCAAAGGGTGTTGTATTAGGATGTACTATTGGGTATGAAGCCAATACACGCTATAGATTCTCAGGAAAAAAGCCACAAGCAGTTATTTTCCTTAACGTTGACGCTCTTTACCCGCAGAACAAATGGGTTTTAGCCCACGAAATTGGGCATGCATTGTCTCTTGAATACCGATATGCCCCCGATACCCCCGGAGGAAAAATCCACACCTCTTTTTAATCACAGTAGTAATCCTCTGAACTTGATGTACGGTGGTAATCTAGATGCCAATCGACCTGTTATTAAAAATGGTCAAGCGAGTCTCGCTAGGAAGAGCTTCTTAATGAGAAAATGCTAATTGTTGTTTTGTGAAGGTTATTGTTATAAAAAAAGCTGACAAATTTAATTTTGCAATAGTATAAAGACATAACCACTCCCTAATGGGAGTGGTTTTTTTAATAGAACTTCTCTTTTATCTATAAACTTAATTAGTGTAAATCAATACACTTCTAAATTCGTCATTCCATTCAACTGTTGCACCAAGTGCTTCACTTACAAATCGAACAGGTACCATTGTCTTATTATTATAAATAAATGGAGCAGCATCTAATAGGAAATATGAAGTAGTCGTTCCATCGGTGGAGTAGCGACCAACTGGATTACCAATTGTTAACCCAATAAAAAGGTTTTCTTTAGAAGCAAAAACCATCGAAGCCTCTGCATTCCATTCAACTTCAGCGCCTAATACCTCAAAAATGTCGCGCATTGGCACCATTACTCTGTTGTTTACCATTAATGGCTTTTGCTCCATATACAATAATGTATTATTAATATAGACGCTCTCGGGATAAATTTTTGCTGGAACAGTTTCTAATTGAGTAGGTACTGGCGTTGTAGTTGGTGTTGTTACTGTTACTGGTGTTGTCGTTGGCGTTGTCGTTGGTACTGCTGTTGGTATTGGCGTTGGCACAAGTGTTGGTATTGGAGTTGCTGTTGGTACTGGTATTGTCATTGGTGTTGGCGCAAGTGTTGGTATTGGAGTTGCTGTTGGTGTTGATATTGGAGTTGCTGTTACTGTTGGTGTTGGTGTTGGTGTTGTTGTTGGTGTTGGTGCTGGTGTTGGTGTTGGTGTTGGTGTTGGTGTTGGTGCTGGTGTTGGTATTGGAGTTGTCGTTGGTGTTGGTGTTGGCTGTTCTACTGGGATACTAAGATAAATGTTTATCTTTTGAGCATCTTCTGATGGCATAACTTTAATTAGTTCCGAATGATAAGTGCCACAAAATACACGCATCTCATAATAGGCGGAATATGGATTATTAATCAATACACTATATGAACCATTTTCTTTAGTGCTTGTCTCGTCAATTACATTAACCCCACCGATTCCATGTTCTATAAAGTAAGATGCGTCGTTTGCTTTTGAAATAACCTTACAACCAGAAGAGATAGGTTCATTTGTGTTTGAGTTAATTACTTTACCTTGTATTGAATAATGTCCATAAGTAGCATAAACCTCTGAATGAAAAGAAATGCTTAACAAGATAATGCAGAGCAACAATACTACAATAGGTAATTTCATGATTTTAATAACACTTCCCAATAAAATCCCCCCCTAAATTACTCCAAGCACGCATATATCTGAGATGTAAATACGTTTAAATTGTATCAAGTAACGTTATTATCATCAATAACCTTTTCAGTCGATAGAGGGACCTAAGCTATCGGACACAATAGTTCAAAAAATATAACACTTACGCCACTCATTTTGAGTGTTTTTTTTGTGGTGAAAAAAAACCCGAACTTTCATAGTGCTTTTTATTAAAAATAAAACGGATGGACCGGGAACAGCTTATTCTTCCGTTGTATTCTTTATTTTTTTCTTTTTCTTGCTTGTTCCATAGGGAAAATAGTAATCTCTAATGAGAAGGTAAAAATAGCCAATGAGATTAAGAGGTAGTGGGAAGCTTTTTTAAAAGAGTTAACGCAACGCTTTTTAAACAGATTTCATAAATGGTTGTGAATCCACGAACCAAAAGCCTAAATGAAAGGGAAAGTCACCATGTACGTAGCTGTTACCGAGAGCGGTAAAAAAATTATTCCATTCCAGTTTGAAAACGAAAACGAAATTAGGTTGCTATCTGAGGGTAAGAAATTACAATGTCCGGAATGTGGGGATAGAGTTATATTTCATTCGGGTCCTAAACGGATGGGGCACTTTAAACATTGGAGAGTTCGCAAATGTGAAAATGATTGGGAGCCCGAGACCGAAGAACATATCAAAGGGAAACTCTTGATGTATTCGTACTTAAAAGAAAAATTTCCACAAGCACAGGTGGAATTTGAATATAAAATCATCGAAACCGGTCAAAGAGCTGACGTCATCTGTATTCATCCCAATGGAGAGCGTTGGGCGTTTGAGATGCAATGTTCAGAGATACCGGGAGAAGATTGGTGGGACCGGCATCAGCTTTACAAATCAGCCGGCATCAAAGACTTCTGGTTGTTAGGGGAGTCTGTGCATCGAACAGGACGAACACAGCATGAAATCGACCCGTTAAAACATAAATTTGTTTCGCTGCCAAAGGAAATCTTTTTGAAGCATGGAGCTGTTTATTTCCTGAATGTTGAAACAAGGGAAGTTCGCTTACTCTATAAGATGAATGCCGACTACCATAGCCATTGGGATACAACATTCATCATTGAAAATGTAACCGATGACCTTCATCAGTTGTTTTCGTATAAACATTACATGGTCAATGAGGAATTACAAAAGAAATTAATGGCATATGAAGAAGCCGAACGCAAACGGAAAGAAGAAGAGGAAAGGGCGCAGCAGGCAGAATTAAAAAGGCAGGGACGAGAAGAGCGAGATGCCGCGAGACAGCTAGAGATAGTCAGAAATCGAAACAAAATAGCCGTCATTGATGCGAAAACCATTCTTCATGAAAAAATATCTTTAGCAGACATCACATCAATGATAAAAAGGGAACAAGATAAGAAGCTTTTTCTAGACCTTCTGCAAAAACACAAACTAAATGCCGACAATTTTCCGGGGTTTCTCAGGGTTTGGACGTATACTGGACATCTCATCCAAGTTCCAGCTCCCGTTTGGCAGCTTTGGCTCTATGATAAATACATCTTTAACCGAATTGAAACTAAAGCCTGGATTCCAACGATTAAGGATGAACTAGTGAAGGTGTTTAACGTCACCTATGTATCCAAAGCGGATAACATCCATTTTTCCTTTGCGATATGGAGTTATTTCAGGGCGATTGGAAGTATTGGTTTTGCCATTCAACTAGGGGAACGAAATGGAAACTATCAAGAAATCTTATTTGACAAAATTCCGTATGTGGAAGATAGGACATTAAATCGACGGGTTGCCATTTCTTTATCGTACATGGGTCAAGAGGACATCTATAACGGGTATGACCTCTTTTCAGAAGAAGTCGTGCGGCAGGAGAGCCGGGTTTTCTTTCAGCAGTGTGAAGACTACAAAAAAATGCTGTACCCGGAAATCCGCAAGAGAGTGCAAGAGCGAAGACATGAACTTTCCATCACCAAGGAGCTCAAGAATCTTATCTATACCCTGAATATTCATCATGCACAAGGCGACATTGAGTTAAATGAAAAAGTACGGATTTTCTTATTTCCACTTACAAAAATTTCAGCAAAATCATTTCTTTTTCCGAAAAACAAATCTTATTTATTAACCGAATAAAAGCCGATGCCGAAAAACAATTAAAAGCACCGATTCATATCCAAACCGCGATGCTTGAAGTGCCAAAAAGCAATAGATACGTCTACGGACAAATCAATCGAGGGAAATGGTAACGAAGTTTTTCGCAATGAAAAAACCTAATGACATGATGTTCTTTGGGTTTTTTTATTTGTATCCAAATACATCGAACGTCAATTTCAAATTTGTTGCCTTGCAATATACTGGTGAAGGCTTAGGTAATTATTTAATGCTTTAAGGGGAGAGAATATTTTGATAACACTCCATAAATCTGTTATTGAAGCATTTAAGGTTTTGGGTGGTATAAGGTCAATTTCAGAAATTGAACAATGGATAAATAAAAAGTATGGGGAAATATGGGCTGGTATTGGGACGACTATGGCTGATATGGTCCCTAATCACTTGCGCGGTAATACTTCATCACAAATGCCAGAAGAATACAGTGTACTGGTGAGAGTAGGGAGAGGTCAATACAAATTAATTGAAGGGAGAGAAGGCTACGATACAAAATCATTGTCAATATAGTTTTTACTTTGTGTACATTAAAGCCAAAACCAGAATCCATCTAAATGGAGACTGGTTTTTTACAATTACAGACTATTAATAAATTCTCTAAACGTGTGTGCTATATTCGTTATTTCCGACATCATCCTAAAATTCTTTAATCTCTTACCAGTACATATTAATTCCACACTTCCATCGGTTGCTGCTGCGTCATTCTTAAGTTTTGCTTTTAGTTCTTCGAAGTAAGATTTGTATTTTCAAACTGAAAAGTTTAATAACACTTCCATTTACGGGTCTATCAGTAATTGTTTTCGACATATATATTGACATGTTGACGAATGCATACTAGGCTTATTTATGTTACGAAACGAGGTTTAAAATGCCAAGAAAAAAAACTCAACAAGAACTTGAACAACAAGTGCTCGAAATAACGAAAGGTGAGTTTAAAGTAAATGGTGAATATAAAAATAATTACACCAAGATACCATTCACCCATACAATATGTGGGAAAGATATAGAGGTATCCCCTAATTATTTTTTGAGTAAAGAAGAAAGACGGGAATGTTTTCATTGTGAAGGCTATGGACTAAAGAAGACAACGGAGAGTTTCAGAATAGAGTTAAAAGAAAAACGTGGTTTGGAATATGCTGTTATTGGTGAGTATGTTGACGCAAATACAAAAATAAAAGCGAGACATAACGTGTGTGGATATGAGTGGGATACAATGCCATATACCTTATTTATCATTAAAAGTTGTCCAAAGTGTAGCAGTACCTATAAAAGAACAGAAGAAGATTTTAAAAAAGAACTAAAAGAGATGCATGGGGATGATTACGAATTAATTAGCGATTACACCAATACACAAGAAAACGTTACACTTAAACATAAATGTGGTTTTGAGTGGTCAGTGAAGCCAACACAATTATTAAATAGAGGAACACAATGCTACAACTGTTTTGGTTCTGTAAAATTAACTCACGAACAATTCGTACAGAGAATCGAAGAAAAATACGGACACTATTTTTCTGTACTTGGAACTTACGAACATTCACAAGAAAGAATACTTATGAAACATAATGAATGTGGTTATGAGTGGAGAGTTATGCCAAGCAAATTGTTGTATAGAGATTCTACTCGTCCTAAATGCTATGGAAAGCAAAAGAAAACCCATGAGGCATTCTTAGAGGTTGTTTCAAATGTACTAGGTGATGATTATATAGTTCTCTCTGAATATGAAGGTATGTCCAGAACAGTTTTGATGAAACATATTTCATGTGGTTATGAGTGGGATTATCACTGTAACAGTATTCATGTTCCTAATAAATGCCCTAACTGTTCTAAAAATAAAAAGAAAACTCATAAGGAGTTTATAGAGATTGTTGAGGAAATTCATGGTGAAGAATATGTACTACTGGAAGAATATATATCAATGAACAAGAAGATAAAAGTAATGCATTCAACTTGTAGAGAGAAATGGAATGTCACACCTAGACACTTACTAGATAGAAATTGCCCTACTTGTTCTATGGAAAACAAAAGACAAAAATTATTGATAAGCCATGATGATTATGTAGCTAAATTATTTTCTGTATGGGGTAATGAATTTGAAACATTGAGTGTATATAAGATTTCAAGGGAAAATATGCAATTTAGACATAACAAATGTGGCTTTGAATTTTGGACTAGACCATATAATCTATTAATAGGTCAGGGCTGCTTACAGTGTAAAGAATCAAGAGGAGAAAGAATGATAGGTAACATGCTTAGAGCTTTAACGGATAGTAGTGAAAATACCTTTGACATCCAGAAGAGATTAAATGATTGCAGAGACAAATATCCACTACCTTTTGATTTTGTGGTATATAATCAAAGTGAAGAAATAATATGTCTTATAGAATATGATGGTAGACAACACTTCGAACCTGTTGAAGCGTGGGGCGGAAAAGAAGACTTTAAAGAGGTTCAAAGGAGGGATAAAATCAAAACAGAATATTGCATTGGAAAAAGCATTGAATTAATAAGAATACCTTATTATCTAAGTGAAGAAGATGTTTATAGAATCTTAAATTCTAGAATAAATTAATTTTTAGCGCAACTACGTATCTGTTTCTCATCATATATGTAGATTAATTTTTATTGGATTTAGAATAAAGCAGGTTACATTTCAATAGTTCATTTGAAAAATAGGAAATCAGCTAATTTTGTGGTGGTTATGGTCTAATTAAGCTAAAAAAATTTATGGAGAATAGATAATGTTAAATTTTAAAGAATTAGCTAAAGATGGAAATGATTTGGAGCGTTTGACAAGAGAAGTTTTCCATCGTGAAGGTTTTGAAGTACACTGGACTGGGAAAGGTCCAGATGGAGGTCGTGATTTAATTGTTATTGAAAAAGTCCAAGGTCCCTTAAGTAAATTTGAAAGAAAATGGCTTGTCCAGTGTAAACATAATGCGCATTCTGGAAGGAGTATTGGTAAGGAAGAGGCAAATTCATTAATAACAGACTGCGAAAGAATTAGTGCCGATGGCTATTTATTGGTGTGTACAACATCACTATCCTCAGGATTGATTCTGGCATATGAAGAATTAAAGAATTCGAGAAAATTGAAAATTGATTATTGGGACGAAGTCAAACTTGAGGACAGATTGTTTACACCAACCAACTTTCAATTAATAAATCAATTTTTTCCAAAAAGTTCTGAAAAAGTTGGATGGAAGATATATAATACCAATTCTCCTTCATTTTGGGCAGCGCATTATAAAAACTCATTCATTTATTTGTCTGCGCGGCTTAATATGCATTTCCCAGGACTTGTAATTGTAGAGAAAATACATAAATATGCTGAAGATATTTCACGAAAATTTGGGGTATTGGCAAGGCTTAGAGCTGTGTATTTTGACGACAAGAATACAAATTTTTGTGCATATTTAGATTATTTAATTGACAAAAAGGAAGAAAAGGAAAAAAGAAGTCCTTTTCAAGAAGATGAAATAGATGAAAAGTATGACCAATTTGAGAGTGCTTTGCCATACATTGTTGAAGTTGAACATGGTGGTGTATCATTGACCTGGGATGTTAAGGGATATTATGTGGATAAGAATCATGATGGATATGACCCAAACGGTAAAGAGTTTTATACCCCATATATTAAAAAATTTCAGGTGGGTAATTCGAGAGAATGAATTTAGTTTATAACAAATCTCGAATAAAATTATTCAAGAATTAAAGAACAACTTTAAATTAATCCAACAATTAGGTAAAGAGTCCAAAGTAGTTTGAGGATGTGGAGGACTTTTAGTTGTGGAGCAGCCGCCTGAGGACATACCTCGGGTTCGCTCATTTTTCATCTTACAAGGCGAACCCGTTTTTTTGTAAGCAAATCAAGTTTTCTTCCCCGAAAGTTTAAACTCGTTCCATTCTAGTCGATACGCTTCTATACCGCTATCGAATAGAAACTCTGAGGGTTGTGCTGTATCAAAATTCTTTTTCTTAGCAATAAACCTATTATCACTTGTTGCTAAGAACAACGCTTTCCTTGCCCGCGTAACTCCAACATAGTGGAGGTTCCTCGATTCATGAAACTCTTTTTTGATTCCCTTTACTACCCAATCGTACCCAGGAATAATGTATTGATATAAATCTAGATGAATTACAACGTCAAATTCGAGCCCCTTAGATTTATGCAAAGTCATCAGTTGTATTTGATTTTTATCTGAGGGTGAGAAAGTATTTAATAGTTGTTCTTGCTCAAAGATTTCTCTCACATATTTTATTGATTCATCGTTTTTGGATTCAGGATACACCAAAAGAGAAACCTTTATGAACAAATCGCAGATATCGTCAAGTAAGGCGGTTTCAGCATTTCTAAAACGCACTACCTTAGCTTTTAATTTCAATAAAAACTGCTTAACATTCAAAACTGTAATTTGTAATTGAGGTAATTCTCTATCGAAACAGTTATCAATAAATTCATAAATAGAGATATTGCCTAATGAGAAATGAAGTAATTCACGGAATAATGCTCCCCATAAAGTCTGGTCGTTGTCAATTGGGCTCTTTAGATGAAGCTTAAAAGGTGCTTCTAATTGTTGTGAAAATAACTCTAAGGTTCTTTCTGTCTTAGCTAAAACACCTATCTCACAATTATGTGTCACACCAAATGCTTCTTTAATGATATTTAAATCTGTAGTTAACCATCTCCCGATTGAGGTTTCATTCCCGCTCTCATGTACTTCAAATACCCTTGATTCCCCTGAATAATCTACATCAAAGTTCAAGAGTTTTTTACTATAAAAATCAATTGATTTATGACAACGATGATTAATATTCATTGGGAGTTTAACGAAATTGGGATTCTCCATTAAACGAAAGAGATAGTCGGAACTCTTTTCAGCAAACCCAAATATTGATTGATTTACGTCGCCTATAGCCCAACTGATAATCCCGGTTTCTGCTAGACGAATAAACAAGAGATACTGTTCTAATCCAGAATCTTGAAATTCGTCAATAAATACATACTTAAAACGTGATTTAAAGTAATCCCTACAGGACTTCGAACTAATATATATTAAATACGAGATATGACCAATAAGTCTTAAATCAAAGTTCCCCTCTTGGAAATGCCGGGAAATTAGTTCAAGGTCACGTTTGCGGATTTCTGCAATTGGTTCTATATTTTTACTCACTAACTCATCAATAGACACTTCAGCATATTTGAGCACCAATGTTTCAAGAAAGTATTTGATTTCTTGGGCGGTTTCAATGTCAAAACGGCTTTTGTCGACAGTAACTTTTTGTATAGGTAATCCAAAAAAATGTTTGCCGAAGGGAATGAGTATATTTGATATACAAAAAGAATCAATTGTACTAAAAGAGGAATTTTTTACATCATCGCTCAGTTGTTCGGATTTTCGTTTCAATTCATTGCTGGCTTTATTTGTATAGGAGATTGCAATTACCCCCTGGTACCAGCGTAAATCCTTTAATACCTGGTTAATTTTGTGAGCTAGTGTAGTTGTCTTGCCGCTTCCCGGACCGGCAACTACAACACAATGAGTATCACAATTTAATATATCAATTTGTTGAGGAGTAGGATTAAACACGTCTTAACTCCTCAATAATTTTTTTGCAATGGTTTAGAGGTTCTGCTAATTCGTATCCATTGATGTCAGGAAGACATTTGTAATTTATTTTAACGAAGTTGAACATATGGGTTGATTTCTTATCTTTCATCTTTTTTATTACTGCTTCATCGGAATAGTCTTTGACGGGATAATCATAGAATTGTCGGAGACTATTACGAACTGATTCGGATGTATTAAATAAGTCCTCTTCAAGTCCAATGTTGGCTAAATATATACCGCTGGTTTTAAGAACTTCATAGAATTTATGATACATTTCTTGTCTATACCGTTCATCAGAGTCAACAAGATGCGTTAATTCATTCTCATTATCTGTAATGAATTTTATATGTTCTGGATTGGCTGACGCGGGTTGCAGCGTATGCTTCAATTTCCAAACACTGATAGCCCGTTGTATTCCAGACAGTCGATAGTAATTCCCTTGCTTTTTTGCAGTAACTAATTGGTAATCGTTATCAGTTCTAATTACCCAAGGAATTCCAAGAATATCGAACAACTCGATATATCTCTCAAACCCAACCCCTTCTACAGAAAGGATACTAATGTTAAGTCTGTCAAGCTCAATTCCTAAAGCTATTGCTAGCGCTTTATAGAAAATAACTTCAGAAGAACCTTCTACCAAAAGGACACAATCACTAAAGTACACTTCTGAGGACAATACATTTAATCGGAATTCAAGTCCCTCCACTTTTGCTTTTATCTCTGCAGACGCTCCGCTCTTTGCTGCCTTTGTCGAGTGGTCTTCATTACAAGTGTACAACCGAACTATGGACTCAGGTTGAAACTCTGATGCAATGAAAGGTGAATGGCTAGTCAAAATTACTTGTGTATTTAAATTGTATACTAAATATTCAGATAGCCTTCTCTGCTGATGAGGGTGCAGGTGTGCTTCTGGTTCCTCTATGCAAAACAATGAGACTTCATCAGGTTGACCGTCACTATTTTCAATATCATTTAAAGCAGCCCAAAGAGCGAGAAAGGCTTGATTTTTTCTTCCGTCCCCTCCAAGTTGGATAGCTTGGTCATTAACATAAGAAAGTAACTGAACTTTGCGAAACAAATCATTTGATTTAGGAATATCCATTCCTAATTTAATTTCTTGTGAGACGTGATGCTCTGCCAATTTTTTGAGTTCGTCATTAAGTAAGCTTCCTCCTTTGTCTACAAATGACAGTTTGTCTAATAAACCTTGAACATCAGATAATAAGGATATTAAATTTGTCAATTGTGATTCATCTTCCCGAACTTGTTCTTCAGTTCGATTACTTTTTAATTTTTCAAGCAGTCTATTTTTCTGATTTTTTAAAAAGGTATCAATTTGACGATTAGCAGGTACATACTTTAGATTTAATACTTTTAGATAAAACCTGCCCTTTATTTCTTCTAACTCATCCTCTGAGCGACCGGCTGATAGTTCATAATGCTTTCCATCTTTAAATCCGGTATATTTTAAGAAAAGTTGGTTTTGGTCGCTGATATTGCCGGGGAACTTTGCCCTTATGCAATCCTCCGTAATATCTGCAAATTGTAAGAGTATTTCAAATGTGTTGCTATTATTCAGGGCGCAAAAATCTTCAGAAGCCGGTTCTAAATCATTTTCCGATAATGACTTATC
Organism: Paenibacillus sp. MAHUQ-63; assembly: GCF_028765165.1. GTDB lineage: Bacteria > Bacillota > Bacilli > Paenibacillales > NBRC-103111 > Paenibacillus_E. The sequence goes on from NZ_JARADB010000002.1 coordinate 939,467, forward strand.
TAATAACAAACGGATAGCGTCTAAGAGGTTTGTTTTGCCTACATCATTAGCACCGATTATTAGCGATTTCTTGTTAAAAATAAATTCCGAATCAACAAAGTTACGGAAATTTTTTAATTTTACTCGATATAAGAACATTTAGTCCCCTCATTTCATATATTCTCTAGACCTCCAATTATTGTAAACTAAGTTATGTTATAAAAAAAGGTCTGCGGATAAAAGGTTATTAGAGGTAATTGGCTTTAAACGACAGCGAAAATATAAAGACTCATCGTTAAAAAAATAGGTCAGTGGAACAATTATTACATTAAAAGAGAAGAGGGTGGGTCTTGAGCAATGCTCGGCGATATATACTCGCTTCAATTGTTGTTACAGCTGCAAAGTTAAGCCAGGAGCTACTAGAGTTGTAACTATAAAACGCATTTGTTGCATGAATCTCTCTGCGGGCGTTGCCGCGGTAGATTTGAAACGTTGGGTTAATTAACAAGGGATTTTTAAATGTAAGTTTAGAGTGTCAAACATTAAATGTAATCCGACCAAATATTCAGTTAATAAAATAAATTTGTATCGGAATTTAGCTAAAAGTGGTAAAGGTTTTTTTATTTTTATGATAAGTATTTTTTCAAAGCCCGGAGTAGTCTTTTTTTTCTTTTTTTAAATTTTCTTTCAACTTTTCGAAAAGGAGCTAAAAATCTTTTGGGAAATGAGTGAAAATAATTTAGTAATTATTTTCATTTTTTACGTTTTAAAAAATTAAGATTGTCAAAACTATTTATAGAAAAAGTAAAAATACAAAAAAATTAAGACTTTTCCACAAAGGAATATTTCTATGGCATCAGTACATGAAAATAAATATCTAGAAAATCTAAATTTCCTATCAGAACAAAAAGCTAGTAATAAACTTAAAGCATCTAAAGACACGAATTTTGCATATTCAAAATATGAATTTCATAAAGTGAATTGCTTAAATAAAGTTATGACACCATTATCACAACCGAAATTGTTTTATAGAAGAGGGAAAAGCAGTAGTGGCTCTCAAAAATGGCAATGTAAATCATGCAAAAAGATAACCAACGTTCTTCCGAAAATTGTTGATTTTAACTACAGACAAAAACGAAATGATGTTATGCCTGCTTTTGTACAATATCTGCTTGGCAGAACATCTGTTAAACAAACATGCAACTTGTTAAACATTTCGCCAGCTACTTATTACAGCAAATTAAAATTGGTATATGAGAAGTGTAATGCTTTTTTAGAACAAAACGAAAAACGTTTTAACCAAAAAAAATACAGTTATTTAGTTACTAAAACAAACATCCTTGAATATGAATGGTCGAATACAGAAAACTCAACTGCTCGAATTAACATCATATCAACAGAGGATAAAGTTACAAATTATGTATTTCGGTCTGATATCTTAGTTGAATGGAAAACAGTGGGCAATACAATAAATACTCTACTTGAAAGAGCTAACAAACAAATCTGCTCTGTAAATGATATTTTGAATTTTCCCTATTGGAGAATTATCAAAGATGAACAAGCGAACAGCTTTACAACAGTATTCAAAACTGAAATGAGTAGATACTTTGAAGAGCATTATTGCATAAATGAAAGTGATTTTATTGAACAAATTAAACGTCGACTTTTCATTTTCCCTAACGAAGAGCGATTAGTGAAGTACAAAACGTACAGATATGCTAATTTTAATGAAAAATATGCCCAATACAATCTTACTATACTCAGGACCTTTTTTAATTATTGTCTGAATCCAGATAACTGGAATGGGAAATTCGTAACACCTGCACAAAGAATTGGGTTAGTTGACAGGTGTTATACGATATCAGACGTGTTAACACATCAGACTGAATAATGGTTTATGCCTTAAACAAAGGATGGGATGCCCATCCTTTTTATTTTTTTTATCCAAAAGCATTGAATCAAAAACTTTGCATTAATGAAGCATTTTTTTTTGTGATACACGATGTATAAAACAGCAGAAATTGGTCAATAAATTTTTGCATAATGAAATTTGCACCTCGCATTAGAAATTAAGAGTCCAAATGTTGCTCAAATTGATGTCATTTAGTACATACAGATAAGGAGGAAAAAGGATGCTGCTAATTAGTATTGATACTTAGACAGGAATGATTTGATTCTGCTTGCAACTCTACTTTGAAATATAACTAGGCGTTGCTTAATGTAGCATCATCAAAGAATTTCTTACCACAAGAAGAGAGGTTTGGAATGATGGAAATCGTTATTTCGTTTTTGATTTATTATTTCATTGTGTTAAGGCGTAAAGTCCTTTTCATTGATGCAAAAAATAGTCTAATTATACTAGATACCCAGGAGATAAAGACAATTCCGCTCCCGAAGCACATGGCTGATTTTTTGCAAGTTCAAGAGTTGGAGATAACTGAAGGATTAAACAGAAGATTGGTGTTTTACTTGACTAAAAATGACTATCACACGACTGAAAGGGTTATTGTCGTTAATAAAACGAGTATGACTATTAGGGTTGTAGGAGCAGATGTCAGAATCCGAAACTCAAGCAAGTTCGATGTATTTTTACTGAGGTTAACATTACTAGGAGGAGATGTGTTGGCTCTGTCATTTGAGAACACATTAGAGGAGGTGCCGTCATTGTGGCTATTTTCCCAGGTAATGAAACATGCAGACATTACTCAAAAAGGTATAAATTTAATGAAAGGGAGATTGCATGAATTCAAATGATTATCAAAAAAGTAAGTTAAAAAACCACGGAGTATGAATGTTCTATTGAGTAATCAGGAAGATATTTTACGAAGACCGAGTATTAATATCGTAGATGACGAGTTTAGTCGCATGATAACCGGATTTTATGTAAGAGAAGCCATAATCAGGCGTCATTGCAGCGATGTCTCTTAGGTTTGATATTTATCAAATGATTGAAATATGCGACACACTCGATTACTTGATTGAACATAAAACACGCTGATGAATAGAGCACTCCTTAGAAAAAAATATGTCAATTCTATGAGGAGATTAATTAAGAATGAGAGGAAGATTATGACGAATTCAAATGTATTTCAAAAAAATATCAAAAAGCAAACATGGAGTATGAATGATTTTATACTTGGTCCTGGCTGCTACTACCAAGTTGAAACTACGATAGCCGATGTTAATATCGTTTCAAGAATAAATCCGGAATACGTTTTAGGAAGACCGGCTATTTATTTGGTTGTAGACGTATTTAGTCATATGATAACCGGACTTTATGTTGGGCTAGAGAAGCCATCTTGGACAGGAGCTATGATGGCACTGGTTAATGCTGCATCTGATAAAGTTTCCTATTGTAAAGCATATGATATTGACATTCAAGCTTCTGAGTGGATAGCAAAAGGTTTACCAGATGCAATTTTATGCGGTAAAGGTGAGTTGATAAGTAGAGAAGCAGTGATTCTTCTACTTGACCTTCAAGTACGCATTGAAAATATTCCTTCTAATAATCGTGATTTCAAAAGAATTTTATGTAAGATTGATAAATTGATTCAAAATAATGTTCAGAAGCTTATTAGCAAGGATTATAAAAAAACTGATGTTAATGTTTATAGGTTTGGAGTAGATTTAAAACAATTTACAAAAATCGTAATCGAGGCAGTATTGTGCTATAACAACTCATTGATGAAGTCTTACGATAGGACTTCGTTGATGATTAAGGACGATGTGCAGCCAATTCCAAAAAATATTTGGGAATGGGGAATTGCAAATTTTAGTGGGAGCTTACTACGGGTACCGGAAGAAAAGGTCAAACTGAGCTTTATGCCTGTGGGGGATGCAAAGGTAACTAAAAGGGGAATTGAATTTAATGGTATGATATATCGTTCAGCTAAGGCTTTAACCGAATCATGGTTTGAAAAGGCTAATGAAGGAAAGTGGACCATAAACATTTCCTATGACCCACGTCTCGTAAACCAGATATACTACCGTCATTCTGATGGTAAAAATTGCGATACCTGTTACTTAGCGGATGTGGACTCAAAATATCTCGATATGAGTTTTGCTGAGGTAATAAATAAAAGGGGGATTGTTAATGAAACCAAATGAAGAAAAAAAGTATTTTAAAATCAATCACGGCTCCTGCTATCAGATTGATGCCACAATAGCTGATGTTAAAATCGTCGTTTCAAAATTTATTTCAGACCGTTGTAATCAATTATAGCAAATAAAACATTTAGAGATAGGAAAGGTGTCCAAATGACCAATAAGTTGAACAATGAGCGGTACATCTATGAAAAAATGCTAACATAATATTTTACTTTAGCAATCATTGATGAAAATGGAGAAGAACACTTTGTTCAAAAAAAGTTTCCCCTTCTTGATTTCTATTTTGGAAGAAACTTAGGGAGATTTGTGACACTCCAAAGCTCGAAAAAGCGAAGGATGCAAAAATGGTACCTAACGTTTGAAGGTGAGGTGAGGCGAGGATGGGAAGAAGATACGCAAGATGGTCACTAAAATTATATGAGCGATATTTAAAGGAAGGTCGTGGACAAGGGGAAGGTAAGGATTATAAGCCCTGGATAAATATACACTCATTCTCTTCTCGTGGTCAGGTTGTTAGAGATTATAGTTATACTGTAGGACGGGTTCACCACTTAATGTCTAAGTTAGAGCGTAATTATTTTGTCATGTTGGACTGGGATGATTCGGTGGTTGATATCAGGGAGCAGTATCCAATAATTGAGTTTGATAAAACTGTTGCTATTGCAAAAAGGTTAGGATACAAACACCCTATGAGGAATAAGGTTCCTATTGTCATAACAAGTGATTTTTGTTTTAAAAAAATTCAGGAAGGTGAAGCTCAAACGGTTATTCATACCGTAAAACCATCATTCGATTTGGAGGATAAGCGTGTTCTTGAGAAACTTGAAATCGAAAAGTTGTATTACACAGAAAAAGGAATTGAGTGGCAAGTAATCACAGAGAAAAATATGAATAAGGCAGAGATAAGGAATTTATTGTGGATTCGACCAGCGTTTTTTATTGAAAACGTACGTGGTTACGATAGGATTCAACTGAATCGTTTTGTAGAAGAGTTAAAAGAATATATTTTAACGAATAATCTACCCATAAGACAAACAACTAGTTTGTTTGAAAAGAACTATAAAACTGAGCCTGGTGTGTTTATGTATCTATTCAAACATCTATTAGCTACGAAACAAATTCGCGTAGATTTAACGAAACCGATTGACTTTGATGCTTGTTTGAACATTTTAAACGTACTGGATTAACTCGTTAGCAATATAAAAACTCCCTTGGGATGCAATTTATTCGTATTGTATTCCAAGGGAGTTTGTGAATAAGACCATTTTTAAAGGAGGATTTATAAGATGTTAAAAACACTGATGACTAACAACATAATAGTTTCACAATCTTATGACGGCAGCCTTATCAAGGAAAGAGTTCTATTTATTGACCGAGATAATATGGATATTTATGTAATAAATATTGATAAAGATGATAATTCTTTACCAGTTCAGAGAAATTTGACTTTAGTATTAAAGGATTTAAAGGATGGGCATGTGCAAATAGACGAATATGACCCATACAGTCGGTTTATTTGTGAGGAAGATATAAAAGTCAAAGATAAGCAACATCGAGATAAAACTTGGCAGTACATTGAAGAGGCTGTAAGTGCTGAAAATATCCCGCAAATATTCTACAAAAAACATCGTGGTCCATTAGGAAAATTCTTGCAAGAAAAGTATGGTGTAAACCACGTAACCTTTTATTCAAATCTAAAAAAATATTGGAAGCGTGGTCAAACCAAAAATGCTTTATTGCCAGATTCTCATAAATATGGGGGGAGAGGCGTGGACAAAAAGCTTGGAGATAAAAAAGTTGGAAGGAGGAAGGAATTTCCGGAAGAATCTGGAATCGGAGTCAATATCACTGAGGAGATATATATAATTTTTCTTGAATGTTTTAAAAATATCCATCGGGACCCGAAAAAAAAGAATCTTAGACTTAAATATTTTTACACTATAATGATTAACGAGCATTTTAAGGACAAAGTAACAAGCGGAAAAGTTCCGTCCCTCCGTCAATTTACTTATTGGTACAAAAAAGAATTTGACATAGAGGAATCCAAAAGACATCGACACGGAAACGGTAACTATGATAGAAATCATAGACCAATACTGGGTACTTCAATGCAAGGAGTACCTGGTCCGGGTTCTTATTATCAAATGGATGCAACACCTGCTAATTTCTACATTGTGTCTAGATTTAACCGTTCATGGGTGTTACGTAAACCTTGGATTTATTTGGTGGTAGATGTATTTAGTCGTCTTATAGCGGGGTTTTATGTGGGACTAGAAAACCCTTCATACATAGGAGTAATGATGGCTTTAGCCAGCGCAGCTTCTGACAAAGCCAAGGTTTGCAAGGAATATAATATTGAGCTGGATGAATCTGAATGGAAAGCTAAGGGTTTACCGGATGCAATAATAGCAGACAAAGGAGAACTGATAAGTAAAAATGCAGAAACCCTGATAAATGCTCATCAAGTTCGTATTGAGAACAATCCACCAGGACGAGCAGATTTAAAAGGGATAGTTGAGAGACTGTTTAAAAAAATGGACGAGTTGATAAGTGACCTACCTGGCTATGAACAAAAAGATTCTCGTAGCCGTGGTGCTACGGATTATCGTTTGGATGCTGAATTAACTCTTGATGAGTTTACTTGGTACTTCATTCAAGCCATAAGACATCACAATAAATCATATTTACCAACTTATGAAAAAACCTTGCCTATGACAAAAGAAAATGTACGTCCTATTCCATCTGAAATTTGGAACTGGGGTGTGGAAAGAACAGGAGCGATAAGGTGGCAAGAAGTCGATAAGTTGAAAATAAATCTTATGCCTATTGGAACTGCGAAAGTAACCAGAGCAGGAATCAAATTCAATGGACTACATTACGTTTGCAAACGAGGTGAGGAAGAAAAGTGGTTCCATAGAGCGAAGGAAGGGGAATGGAAAATTAAAGTTTCATATGACCCGCGAATTGTAAATGAAATTTATTATCGAGATAAGCTATGGAATACGGAAGTATGCAGTTTATTGGAGCGTGATACAGAGAAATTTTATAATATGAGCTTTACCGAAGTGATTGACTGCCAAAGACGTGATAAAAGGGAAGCTGCGAGAGAAAAAAAGATGCAACTAAAAAAAGATGTAGATTTTTTAGATATGAAGCTTAATCGAAAGAAGACTTCTGCGGCTAGGTCTAAAGAAGAACCGAAATCTACCAAAAATATGAACGATAGAACAGCAGCAGAGAAGGCTGTGAATCGGTTAAAAGAAAGTTTTGTTCCCTCAAATCATAAATCACATGAAAGAGGTGCCAATAATATTGAATTCTCGGAACAGGCTGTGTTTAAGGTTGATGTACGGCAGAGTTCTTATTTGGAAAAACTGCAAAAACACAGTCAAAAAATAAAAAGGACAGGTGAATATCATTGAAAATAAATATAAAAGTCTTCGGGGGTTATAATGAGCTTGTTTGAGAATGGATTTTTAGCAGAGTATTCGGAACAGGAAGTTCCTGATTATAGAGGTAATCCTTTAATTGAATCTCTTCCGCCGATACTAGAAATGGATGAAGCTATTGAGGCGTTGTCTTACTATCCTCAATATAATGAAAGTGAACGGCAGCTCGGTCCACTTGCACGAATCCATTGTCTAAGGAGATTAAAGAAGTTTTTTCTCCCATTAATTGAACACATTCAATTAGAGCAGAACATTGGTATTTCAATTAGGGAGGGATATGTAGCTCGTAACCCAATAAAGAAGAAAGAATATGCAATTCGCCTACAAAAGGGTTATAAAGCAATCAAAGAAAGAAAAGAAATATCAGAGACATTTGGTGACTTACCCACTAGCTCAGCAGGATTTACTTTGGTTGGGTATTCTGGAATAGGGAAAACGACTGCTCTTAACAAGGTTACCTCATTGTATCCAAAAGTCATCCTTCATTCCGAATATCGTGGAGAGCCACTTATTCAAAAACAAATTCCTTTTTTGAAGTTAGAATGCCCTGATTCTTTAAAAGCATTGTGTTTGAATTTTTTTAATGCAGTTGATAGCATATTGGGTGAAAATTACGAACGCAAGTTTGGCTCGCAAAGAGCTACAGCGGAATCTATGAGGATACACATGGTACAAGTCGCCAATTTACATAGTTTGGGAGTCCTAATTATTGATGAAGTACAACATTTATGCAAAACACGAAGTGGTGGTGACATATTAAACTTTCTTGTCACGCTAGTCAATATGATTGGAATACCCGTTATTCTGGTTGGAACGCCAAAAGCACTTGACATACTCCAACGCCAGTTTCGTCAAGCAAGACGGGGTTCAGGTCAAGGGGATGCTTTGTGGGGACGAATGATGAAAGATTCCGTTTGGGATTTTTTGTTAGAGACCATGTGGGAGTACCAATGGACAAGAACGAAAGTCAAACTAACAAAGGAGTTAAATGATGTACTATACGACGAGAGTCAGGGGATTATGGACATCGCCGTAAAACTCTACATTTTAGCGCAAGCCGAAGTTATTAACCATTATTCTGAGGAAGAGACAATTACCCCGGATTTGATAATGAAAGTCGCAAAAGAGAAGCTTAGACTCGTACAGCCAATGTTAAACGCTATTAGAGCATATTCAAAGAATAAGCAAGAAAAGGTTATATTTAGATTCGAGGATTTGTTACCCTTTGAAGATGTATCAGTAGAAATTGATGAATTATTAGACCGAAAAGAAACTATGCTCCGGAATGAGGATTTGATTGCAAGAAAGACCAAGTCAAAAAAGACGAATAAGTTGGAACAGTTGATTGCATCATTAATTAACTTTGGAATCGACTCAGACGTAGCCCAAGAATACGCTACAAGAGCTATTGCTGAGCATGGGGAAGAAAGAGAAGTCATTGCTTTAGCAAGAATGGCGTTAACATATATTGAATAGAGACAGTAGGGTGATATAAAAAAATGATTTCTTGTTTTCCAACCCCGTATGATGAAGAGTTACTATACAGTATCCTTTCTCGATATCACGTATATTCAGGGAATCGAAGTGAATATCGGAGTCTATATGAATTATTTGGGTCCACGACTACAAAAGCAACGATTGCTTTTCAAAGCCAGTTAGGTTCTTTGGTCTCTAAATTAATTCCATTTAATTGTAAAATAAGCGGGGAGGACTTAATTAGCAAACACACCCTATTTCCTTTGTTTCAACCTTTTTTGGATGAGTCTAGAGTCAATCAAATTAAAAATAATATGATTAACTCTAGCGGTACTGGGCTTTATTCACAGATAGGTTTGTCACAAGGTGGTATTGCACTTGATTATTCACTAAGATACTGCACTGAATGTCTACGCGAAGAAATTTTAACTCTTGGAGAAGCTTACTGGCATAGAATACATCAAGTACCAGGGGTTTATGTTTGTCCTAGTCATTATACAGTGCTAATGAAAACCGAGACCAAATTGTTAAACAAATTTCGTCTAATATCCCCAACTGCCGATTTATTAGAGCAGGCATCAACTCCACTCATTTATGGCATGGACGAAAAAACAAAGTTAGAACTACAAGAATTAGCTAAAGATGCTTTACATTTACTTCAACAAAATTTGATGCCGAAGGGGAAGAATTATTATAAAGGCGTATATACAATGCTGCTAAAGCTAAAAGGTTTCACTTATGCTGCTGGTTTGTTGTCTCTAGCCACTGTGATACAGGATTTTAAAAACAGGTATAGTGAAACAACGCTCGCTTTATTGAAATCAGAAGTTATCAGTCATAAAGAAGGGTGGTTAATTGACTTTTTAAGGTATGGACAAATTCACCCAATGAGAAATATATTAATGATGCGGTACCTAGCCGGTTCTGTAGATTCATTTCTAAAACTTCCAGAAAACCTAATACCTCTGTATCAACAAAATAATCACAAAAGACAAGCTAAACAAAAGAGTAATAAAGTGAATAAAATTGATGACTATCTAACGGAGCAGATATGGAGAGGGAGAGATAAGAGGTTGAATAACGAAATTCAATCTGTAATCCAAAATTGGAATGATGATTTAAAACCAGTGATGATTTGTATATCATCAATAGAAAAAAGGCTAGGTAAAAGATTTTCCAAGGCACTTACCAAGCTGCCTATCACTAATGAGTATCTTTCATTAATTCTTGAGACAAGAGAAGCTTTTCAAATACGGAGAGTGAAATGGGCGATTAGTAAACTAAAAGAAAATGACGAGAGAGTAACAGTTAAGAAAGTTCAAGCGAGAGCCTCTTTAAGCGCGAGGAGACACTTTAAAATATCTGAGAATGTAACCAAAATAATTGAAGAGTTGGTTAGAAACGAAGTTGGCATTACGTAATGAGCACGGATTATGTAACAACCTTCATTATAGCAAGGGGAAACCACATTAAATTTATCGTTCAAGTTGGAATTCGGATGAAATTATTCCTTATATAAGGTAATATTGACAGGGAAAAGTTGATAATTCCATGAGAGGAAACTCTTGTATTCGAATGAAGAACTTGTGATAGCTTTGCTTGTCTTCAACAACGGAGTTACATAAAGTCTTAAACTCTGTGATTTAACAAGTTTTAAATCAATTTGGATAATAAATTAATACTGACGATTATGACTTTGCCTAAAAATATTGGGATTAAAAAAATGATGCTGAACTTTTATGTTCAATGCATCATTTTTTATTGTGCAATAATAACTCGTTATTTGTGATGATTACGTCAAAAGCTTGGTTATTCTCCATTTTGAGGAATTAATTATTTTATTAAGATTTGGAATGTGATTGAGAAATAAGTTGACTATAGTATTCAAAAAAAGAACGTAAATAGGTATAAAAATGATGACTATAGTCTACAATATTAAAGTAGTATTTAATTACTTTAGTCTTCGAAAATGAAGTAGGAACCAACCACTGAATGAATTCGGGTAGATTACAAATGCTAAATGGAAGAAGGTGTTGCATGATTACTTGGTCTAAATCTTTTATTACCAAAGAGGGGATATTACATAATGATAATTTCTACACTTGTTCTTATGCTATTAAACAAAGATGGTTTGAAAAAGAGTTTAGCAATGAATCATCATTACCTACTCTAGTATTTGAGCTGGACGCTAAGATAATACTTATTCTGATAAATGGTTTGTTGGTGGAGGCTTATTTAATTGAAAGAAGTGATATGACAGAAAAGCAATTAAATCAATATTACATCAAAATTAATAGATTAAAAAATGAGCTGAAAGAACAAAAGAGAAAAAACAAAAAATTTACCGACAACCGCTCGAAAAATAATCCACCATGAAACGAAACTAAAAAAAAGATTTTTTCTTTTCCAACTTCCTACCAAAATGAATTGCTTAATATTATTCTAGCAAGATATCATTTCTAAAGATGTACTATTTTTATGCGTGCTTTTTAGTTGTGAACACTAATAATGCACCAAATTAACATGAAATGTGAAGAGAGAAAATCGGCATCAAAAGAAGCAAATTGACTTACGAAGATATTGAAACAAAATATTAAATTCTAAGATTAAGCGATACGACCGATTAATATACATAAAAATTACTCAGATTAGTCCCTATCACCAGGGATTTTTTTATTTTTCCAAATTAATTCAACTCCCTTATTGTCTGAATGTATATTTATGCAAAGGTCATACAATTGATGAAAGTGGATTGTTGTAAGGTTGAGAAAAGTTAGTTTTTTTATTAATGAAAGAGGTTTTTTGTATTAATTTTTTAAAAGCCTTAAAATCAATGGTTTTTGAACTTTATTATGTAAGTTAACTTTTGTCTGCGTACAAACCGGAACCCAAGCGCCATTTCGGATGGGCAGTCAATTCTCGCAAAACGCGGCAGAAGTTGAGAAGGTCATCGAGGAACGAGAGAAGGAGCTAGACGTTGCCTGGCAAATAAGCGAAGAGCTGCACGAGAAAACGACCATGTATCATACGTATTACCGTTCCCGAATTGTGGAATTGGACCAGTTGGCCGCGCAGATCGGCATTCATACGGCAGATGAAGTCCGGAAGGAAATCGCGCAAGTAGAAACGCAGCTGCAGGCCGTTCAGACAACTCTTAGGGACATGGATATGTCCATTGTGTCCATCGGTCAGGCCGGTCCTGGCGCCATTACGAGTATCCAAGCTCTGTTGGAATCCAGACGTGTGGTGGGAGAGCAAGCGGAAGCTCTTAGCCAAAAGCTAAAAGATTTGCGACATGTACTGGAGCTGATCATGAAGTACGCCGCGCTGCTCACGGCGACGAAGCTGGAAGTTCAGTCCAACGCCAACGTCATTGGCGAAATGCAGCAAGCCATCGAATCCTCGCTGCGAACTGCCAAACAACGAAACACGGAAGTTAGAACGAAATTAGAAGGAATTCTCCCCTCGCCGAATCAGGGAGGTCAGGGAGTCTCGAGTGTGAATGAGGTTTTTGGCAATGTTCCGGTGCTTGGCGACGACTATTTCTACAAATATCAAACGGCTGCAGCCAGTATTGCCGCTTTATTCTCGGCTTTTAAAGAAGTGGTGGATGCCGTCCAACTGTACAAGGCGGAGAATACGGCAAGAGCGAATCAGACGAATGATGCATATTGGATGGAAGCGCGTGAGTTTTACGGGAAGCAGAGCGTAATAGAGAAAACGCGGATGGATAGAAACGGGGGAATTCGTACAAACAAGACTCTCCAAAGGAATAAAATTCAAAGTGTTCTCGATCAAGCGAAGCAATCGATCGGCGGGTGCAGTGTAACGAATGCCGTTGCAGGTAACGACCCGATGTATGCTCGTCTACAAGGGTCTGGGAGCGGGGCGGCAGCCACCAAAGGGTATTATCAGAAATACCGGGAAGCCAACGCGCAAGACGCCGCGATCGGCAGTGAAATTGCATACGATTTGGAAAAGTCAGAGCCGGTCAGTTTGAAGGCAATGTCTATGCTGGAAGCTTTCAATAACGCGGCAGAAACGATGCGAAATGAGCTTTATGTCAACGAATTTGCTTTGACCCAATTTAACAATCGAACAACCGGACTGGAAAAAGATCATCAAGGCCTCCCGAAAGTTTCCTATGAACGAATCGATCCGGGGACTCATATGTTAGCCAACCAAGAAGCGGAATATTTGATTTATGGGTTCTCCTCATGCGTGGCGAATGTCTCGTCTGCTTATGCGGAGATGTTCGCGTTCCGAATGGCGATCCGTACGGTAGAAGCGCTGCTCGATCCCAAGAAAGAGCTGCTAAACGCAGGGTCGCCGTTATTGGTGCTTCTGGCTGCTGCCGCAGAAGGAGCGCTCATAGCTTTCCAAGATATGACGAAGCTCGTTAGAGGAGAAGCGGTTGAGCTGTCTGCCAAACTTACATCTCCCGCCTTGAGCTTGACGTATAAGGATTATTTGCGCATTTTCCTGCTGCTGCACAGCAATAACACGAAGCTGATGGCGCGCATGCAGGCGTTGATTGAGCTCGAAACGGGAAAGGATTTAACGCAAATCACGACCTATGTCCAAGGGAATGCGGCTAGCGAAGTCAGACTTTGGTTTATTCCGCAAATGATGAAGCTGCTAGCCGGATCCGGTTTGCTGGACTGCAAAGTTACCGGCAATCGGTGTCGGCTGACGAGCACGGCTGCCGTAGCCTATTAAGGGAGGGATCCTATGCTTCGCAACTTTTATATGGATCAGAAGGGAGGCATCGTGCTGGAGGCTTCTTTGGTGCTGCCGGTGTTCCTTGCTTTCGTCATGGGACTCGTCATCTGCATACAGATCGCCTTGCTGGAAATGGCTCTGGGAGCCGGAGTACGAGAAGCGACCAAAACCATTGCCGGACAATTGTATCCGGTACGGTTGCTGGTCGAGGAAGCGAAGCTGAAGGCGGGGCAAACCCGCCCTGCCGATATCCTTCATACAGTTATGGCTAACATTCAATCGGCAAAAGAGCAAATTAAGAATGCGGAGAGCTTAACTGATCAATATTCCGCATACATACCAGAGCCTTTGGTTGAACTCATGAAATGGGAGAAAGAAAAGCGAATGCTTGGAGAAAAATTGGTAAGTGATGGGAAAGAGAGCTTATTGGAAGAGCAGCTTAAACCTCGTTTGCAAGCGTTCATGACCCCGATCGTATATAAGTTCTGTAATTCTCGGACGATTCCGAAAGAGGGGTTCAAGGTGACCGCGGTAACTTTGCCGAGTATGGAGAGCGGCGGCGAAGCTTTCTTAGGCATAGAGGCTCAGATTACGTACAAGCTTCCGCTGCCATTTATAAGTCAAACCATCCAATTGAAAAAGAAAGCATTCGAAAGAGCATGGGTTGGCGTTTAAGCCGAATACGGATGGGGGAGGTCCCGTGAGTTTGTGAGTCATTCCATTTTTGTAATACTTCTTGTAATAGCATTCGTGACGGACGTCCGTAAAGCCATTATTCCGAATAAGCTGACGATCTGCGGTCTGCTAGCCGGCGTCGGTCTACATACGATAACAGAAGGGTGGGGCGGGCTATTGTTTTCAATTACCGGAGCAGCCAGTGCCTGCATGTCCCTGCTCTTGTTATATGCGATCGGTGCTCTTGGTGCCGGGGATGTGAAGCTGTTCACGGCGATAGGAGCATTAATGGGATTTAGTTTCGTAATCCAGCTGATCTTATATTCCATCTTAAGTGCAGGTGTTATTGGTCTAGTGCTGATCGTGCTGCATAAGAAACTGTCAGCTACAAGTTATAAGCTCATGGGCTGGATAATGTCAATCGCCATATTGCAGGAAGCGGATAGTGTGATGGGGATGAAGCGGCAGAGTAACATGAAATTTCCGTTTATGTATGCTGTCGTACCCGGAACCGCATTAACCTGGTACTACTCCTTTGTCTAAAAGAGGTGAATCCGCATTGAAAGAGCTATTCGGATTGCGCAGTGAATTCGTATATCTTCATGGTCACTACCTGAGATTGTACAAGGAAGGTGAAAGCAGTTTAACGGAGAAGGAGCTTTCGGCATTGCAAGTCAAAATGCTTGAGGCGAACACAATTCCGAATCTGCTGCCGCTTGAGATCCACGAAGTGGATTTTCGCATCAGCCTGATGTATAAACTGGGAGCCAAACGAATGCTTGGCCATGTGTTGAAAGTCGAAGGGTTGACGTTTGCGCATTTTGCCAAGCTGGTGTATACCGTCTTCTCCGCGATAGAGGGAAGTAAAAATTATATGCTTCATGAATCGGGTTTCGTTCTGAAGGAGAATTTCATCTTTATCGGTAGCAATTGGACGGATGTCTATTTGACGTATGTGCCGCTTGATATGAACCGCATGGAAGAGGAGCGTTACACTTCTTTCTTTCATTTCATGAAGCAAATGGCTATGGAGCTTAATGATGTTGAAAGGCATGAAGCGGAAGCCTGGTTAGATACATTGCCGCCAGAAATGGAGCCGAAATTGTACAAAGAGAAGCTGTTGAATTTGATGAACGAGCATAACCGCCGGCAAATCAACAAGCTTCCGCCGCCGATTCGGCAACGATCGGAAAAGAGCGAATCTGCGCCTTTGAATGGTAGCTTTAAAGAACCGGAAGCCATGATGCCGATAGTTTCTGAGCGGCTTCTCGCTGAGAGATACGGTTACCGGATTGCATTCACTCCGGTTCGAACCAGAACACAGTGGCTCGTCCTTACCGGTGTCATTCTCGCCGCGGCTTTCACATGGCGTCATTATGTGGACTCGCCCTCGACGAGTTCTCTGCATCTCAGTGCCGGGCTCACCGTTCTTTTCACGGACCTCTGGTTCATTGTGAAATTTCTGGGTGTGCCGGCTTACCGAACGATCGAAGAAAGCCGAACCAGCCAGGAGCCTGAGAAGCCGCCAGCTGAGCCGCCGGACCTTGAAGCTCATTATCAAAATCTGCATATGCACACCACGCTGCTTCGACAGAAGCAATCAGAGGCTACTGTTTTCCTGGGCAGCATCATCAATAAATCGCCCGGTCCGAGACTGGAATGGGAAGACCTGACGGGTGAGAAGAATTTTATCTCATTAAGGAATGAATCATTCTCGATCGGGCGAGGGGATGACAATCATTCGATGGATTACGTGTTGGAGGAAGCGGGTGTTTCCAGAATTCATGCGGAAATTAGGAGAAACGGCCAGGGGTACGAGGTTCAGGATACGGGCTCCACGAACGGAACGAGCCTGAATGGTGAGCCGATGGTCGCCTATCGGCCTTATCCTTTAATTGATGGGGATGAAATCCGCATTGTCCGCCGGACGTTTATTTTCCGAAGTTCATGAACGAAACGGAATTAGATGAAATTAACTATTTCCTGTCTTGCATCAGCAGTGGTATAATGAATAGTCATGTGCAAGAGCGATTTTAGATAGACAGGAGTTTTAAATTACCCAATGAGTCTTTTGACGATAGAAGATTTAAGCCACAGCTTCGGCGATCGTACATTGTTTAAGAATGTTTCGTTTCGGCTGCTGGCAGGCGAACGCGTAGGTATAGTAGGAGCTAACGGTGTGGGGAAATCCACATTGATGAATATATTGACCGGCAAACTTTTGAAGGACACGGGTAAGGTCGAATGGACGCCTCGGGTCAAATACGGCTATTTGGATCAGCATTCGGTGCTAGCTCAAGGGAAAACGATTCGCGACATATTGCGGGACGCTTTTCTGCCGCTGTTTGAGGAAGAGCAAGCGCTGATGGCGATCACCGACAAAATGGCGGATGCTTCTCCCGAAGAGCTGGATATTCTTTTGGAGCAAATGGGAGAAATTCAGGAGAAACTGGATATCGGCGGATTCTATATGCTCGATGTGAAGATTGAAGAGATGGCAAACGGTCTAGGACTAAATGCAATCGGTTTGGACCGTGACGTAACCTCGCTTAGCGGCGGCCAGCGGACCAAGGTGCTTTTGGCCAAGCTGCTTCTGGAGAAGCCGACTGTCTTGCTGTTGGACGAGCCTACGAACTATTTGGACGTCGAACATATTGAGTGGCTGAAGATGTATCTCAAGGATTATCCGTTTGCGTTCATGCTGATTTCTCACGACACGGAATTCATGAACGAAGTTGTGAATGTCATCTATCATTTGGAGTTTACGAAGTTGACACGCTATACGGCCAATTACGAGAAATTCCTGGATATGGCGGAAATGAACAAAACGCAGCATTTGGATGCTTACGAGAAGCAGCAGGAGTATATCAAGAAGCAGGAGGACTTTATTGCCCGCAATAAAGCGCGAGCTTCAACCTCGACGCGTGCGAAAAGCCGTCAGAAGCAGCTGGAGAAGATCGACCGGATCGAACGTCCGGAGACGGCCATGAAGCCAACGTTCAACTTCAAGGAATCACGAACTAGTGGTAGAATAGTATTTGAAGCGCAAGATTTGGAGATTGGCTACGACCGCCCGCTGCTGCCGAAGATGAACGTGACCATTGAACGCGGCGAGAAAATTGCAATCGTCGGCTGCAACGGCGTCGGGAAATCGACACTGCTCAAAACGATCCTCGGCAAAATCGAGCCGTTTGGCGGCAAGACGTATCAAGGCGATTATTTGAGTCCTGCCTATTTCGAGCAGGAGGTCAAAGCGCCGAATATGACGCCGATCGACGATGTGTGGAACGAGTTCTCGCATATGACGCAGAACGAAGTCAGAGGCGCGCTGGCCAGATGCGGCTTGAAGAACGAGCACATCACCCGCGCTATGAGCATGCTAAGCGGCGGCGAGCAGGCCAAAGTGCGGCTGTGCAAGCTGCTGATGCGCGAGAGCAATTGGCTCTTGTTCGACGAGCCGACCAACCATTTGGACGTAGTCGCCAAGGAAGAGCTGCAACGAGCATTGATGGCGTATAAAGGCACCGTCCTGCTTGTTTGCCATGAGCCCGATTTCTACGAAGGCTGGGTAAGCCGCGTGTGGAACGTCGAAGAATGGTCGGCCAAAGCCGAAATAACCAATTAGGGGGAAATGTCCAATGTTAACGCATGTTGTATTTTTTAAGTTGAAAGATCGCAGCCCGGAGGCTATTGAAGTTACGAAAGCCGTTCTTACGAATATGGAAGGTAAAATTCCGGTTTTGCGTCATATCGAAGTCGGCACCGACGTCCTTCACTCGGAGCGTTCTTACGATATCGCGTTAATCACGAGGTTCGATTCTTTAGAGGATCTCAAAGTGTACGACACGCACCCCGTACATGAAGAAGTGAAGGCGCACATGAGAACGGTTCTGGATGGAACGTCCCTATGTGTCGACTTTGAAAGCTGATTCCGTTTGAAAAACATCCAGGAACAGTGTAGTATCCTTAGGAGGGGAAGCTTAACGGCTGTACTGTAAGCTTCCTTCGCTTTCCTGGGCTGCACTGTTTTTGTGTGTTTACAAGGAAGCCTATCTATTATGAAGAAAAGGGAGGAATCCCGAGTGAAGTCGAAATTAAATAAAGCTTATATGACGGACATACTCGAGATGCTGCTGCGTACGCCGAGCCCGACTGGCTATACGCATCACATTATGAAAAAAGTAGAGCAAGAAGTGAATAAGCTAGGTTACGAGCTTACATATACGAACAAAGGCTGCGGCATCGTGACGATTCCCGGCACGCGCAATGATCGCGCTATCGGCATTTCCGCACATGTGGATACGCTGGGTGCAATGGTACGTTCGATTAAGGAGAACGGCACGCTCAAAATCACCTCTTTAGGCGGTTTCATGATGGGCGCGATCGAGAATGAGTATGTGCAAATCCATACTCGCGACGGGCGCGTATTTGACGGAACCATTCTGACTTCAAGGCCTTCGGTGCACGTGTATGAAGATGCCAGAGAGTTCAAACGCGACGAAGCCAACATGGAAGTCCGCATCGATGAGCTCGTGAAGAACAAGAAGGACGTTCAAGATTTGGGCATTCGAGTCGGCGACTACATCTCATTCGATCCGCGGGTCGTCGTGAAGGAGAACGGCTATGTGAAATCGCGCCACCTGGACGACAAAGCGAGCGTTGCCGCTCTCTTCGGACTGCTTAAGCTGATCAAGGAGGAGGGAATGCAGCCGCTGTTTACGACGAAGCTGTTCTTCTCCAATTATGAGGAAGTCGGACACGGCTCAGCCTTCATACCGGAAGATATTACGGACTTCATTGCGGTCGATATGGGCGCGTTGGGCGACGATTTGAGCGGCAGCGAACGCGACGTTTCGATCTGTGCCAAAGATTCATCCGGCCCTTATGATTATCAGATGACGTCCCGAATGATCGAGCTGGCCGAGAAGCTGGAAATCGGATACGCCGTCGATATTTATCCAAGATACGGCTCCGACGCTTCTGCAGCGCTGCGAGGCGGGCGTGATATTCGCGCTGCGCTCGTCGGTCCCGGCGTGCATGCGTCACACAGCATGGAGCGCACGCATATGGATGCTGTAGTCAACACAGGAGCGCTTCTTGCCGCTTACCTGATGGAGCCTGTGCAAGCATGAATATTTTGAGCGCAGTTAATATAACCAAAACATTCGGCGACAAAGTGTTGTTCGATGACATCACGTTCACAGTGAACGAGAAGCAGCGCATCGGTCTCATCGGCGTGAACGGCACAGGCAAATCCACGCTGCTGAAGCTGCTGGCGGGATTGGAAACCGCGGATCGCGGCAAGCTCGTGCACGCGAACCATTTCCGGGTGGAATACTTGCCGCAGAACCCGGAGTTCGATCCGAACTCCACGGTGCTTGAGCAAGTATTCCACGGCGATACGCCGCTCATGAAGACGCTTCGCGACTATGAGCTGTCGCTTTCCGAGCTGGAGCAGGATCCCTCCAGCGAGAAAAAGCAGGCGCGGCTGTTCGCAGCCCAGTCGCGCATGGATGAGCAAGGTGCCTGGGAAGCCAGCACCTTGGCCAAAACCGTGCTGATGAAGCTAGGCATCCGCGAGTTCGACAAGGCCGTCGGCGAGCTGTCCGGCGGTCAGCGCAAACGCGTCGCCATGGCGCGCGTGCTCATTCAGCCCGCCGACCTGCTCATTCTCGATGAGCCGACGAACCATATCGATAACGAGACCGCCATCTGGCTCGAGGATTTCTTAAGCAAGTGGCGCGGCGCACTGCTGCTCGTTACGCATGACCGCTACTTCCTGGAGCGGGTGACGAACCGCATCCTGGAGCTGGACGGGGGCAGGATCTACAGCTACGAGGGCAACTACGAGGCGTTCCTCGAGAAGAAGGCGGAGCGGATGGAATCCCAAGCCGCCAGCGAGGATAAGCGGCAGAACCTGCTGCGCCGCGAGCTTGCATGGCTGCGGCGCGGCGCGAAGGCGCGCACGACGAAGCAGAAGGCGCGCGTGCAGCGCGCCGAGGAGCTGCGGGACCGCAAGGTGGACGGTCCTGCGGAGAAGCTGGACATGGCGCTGGCCGGCAGCCGCCTCGGGAAAAAGGTGATGGAGCTAGAAGACGTCACCAAAGCGTTCCCGGGCGGGAAGACGCTGCTGAGCGGCTTCAGCTACATCGTGATGCCGAAGGACCGCCTCGGCATCATCGGACCGAACGGCAGCGGCAAATCGACGCTGCTGAACATGCTGGCCGGGCGCATCCTGCCCGACAGCGGCACGATCGAGACCGGCCAAACGGTGAAGCTGGCGTACTACACGCAGGAAAACACCGAGATGGACGAGAAGATGCGCGTCATCGACTACATCAAGGAAGCGGCCGAAGTAATCCGCACGTCCGATGGGGAAGCCATCTCCGCTTCGCAAATGCTGGAGCGTTTCCTGTTTTCCCCGAATCTGCAATGGTCGCCGATCGGCAAGCTCTCCGGCGGAGAACGCCGCAGGCTGTATTTGCTGCGGACACTCATGGGCGAACCGAACGTTCTGCTTCTCGATGAGCCGACGAACGATTTGGATATCCAAACCTTGACCATACTGGAAGATTACCTGGACCAATTCCCGGGGGCTGTCATAACCGTATCCCATGACCGGTACTTTTTGGACCGGACGGTCACGCATTTGTTCGCGTTTGACGGGAATGGACGGATCGAACCGTATACGGGCAATTACTCCGAGTATTTGGAAGAGAAACAGCAGCAGGAAGAGGCGGAGCAAGCACGCAGGGAATTGGTGAAGCAAGCGAGCAGCAACGCTGGCAGCAGCGGAGCCAAACAAGCCGCCCAGAACCAGAACCAAGCGTCCGGCGCCCCGGCCGGCTCTAACCGACCGAAGAAGCTTTCGTTCAAAGAGCAGAAGGAATGGGACGAGATCGAAGGGACGATCGCAGCGCTGGAAGAGAAAACCGCCAGCTTGAAAGCGGGAATTGAAGCGGCGGGCAGCGACTTTGACAAGGTTAGAGATCTGTATGAACAAGAGCAGCAAGTCAACGCCGATTTGGAAGCAGCAATGGAAAGATGGACTTATTTATCCGAGTTGGTAGAAGAAATAGAGCGAAATAAGTTATGATAGAAGAAACTATAATAAAGGCAGGTAAGTATTCCACATGATTACAGTGAATAACGTGACGCTTCGTTACGGCAAAAGAGCCCTTTTCGAAGACGCCAACATTAAATTTACACCGGGCAACTGCTACGGTCTCATCGGTGCGAACGGTGCGGGGAAATCGACGTTTCTGAAAATTCTCTCCGGCGAAATCGAGCCGAATACCGGCGAAGTATCCATCACTCCGGGCGAGAGAATGGCAGTTCTGAAACAAAACCATTATGAGTTCGATGAAATTGAAGTGTTAAAAACGGTCGTCATGGGGCATGCCCGTTTGTTCCAAATTATGCAAGAAAAGGATGCGCTTTACGCAAAAGAGGATTTCTCCGAAGAAGACGGCATGAAAGCCGCCGAGCTCGAAGGTGAATTCCAGGACCTGGACGGCTGGCAGGCTGAATCCGATGCCGCCGAGCTTCTGATCGGTCTAGGCATCCCGACCTCCATGCACGATATGAAAATGAAAGACCTCGACGGCAATGAGAAAGTCCGTGTTCTCTTGGCGCAGGCGTTGTTCGGCAACCCGAACATCCTGCTGCTCGATGAGCCTACCAACCATTTGAACTTGGAGTCCATCCGCTGGCTGGAAAACTTCCTTGCCCGTTTTGAAGGCACTGTCATTGTTGTATCCCATGATCGTCACTTCTTGAACCAAGTGTGTACGCACATTGCGGATATCGACTTCGGTAAAATTCAAATGTATGTCGGTAACTATGACTTCTGGTATGAATCCAGCCAATTGGCGCTTCGCCTCGCCAGAGACGCTAATAAGAAAACAGAAGAAAAGCGTAAAGAGCTGGAAGCCTTTATCGCACGATTTAGCGCGAACGCATCCAAGTCCAAGCAAGCGACTTCCCGTAAGAAACAGCTCGAGAAGCTCACGCTTGAAGATATTAGACCGTCCAGCCGTAAATATCCGTTCATTCACTTTAAGGCAGAACGTGAAGCCGGCAAGCAATTACTTGCTGTTGAGAATCTGTCCAAAACTATTGATGGCGTAAAAGTGTTGAACAACCTTTCGTTCACGATTAACAAAGGCGATAAAGTAGCTTTCGTCGGACCGGACGGCATTGCCAAAACGACGCTGTTCAAAATTTTGATGGGCGAGCTGGAAGCGGACGAAGGCACATACACATGGGGCGTTACGACTTCTCAAGCTTATTTCCCGAAAGACAGCCAGGACTATTTCAATTCCGACTTGAACCTGGTCGATTGGCTGCGCCAATACTCCAAAGATCCGGACGAATCGTTCCTTCGCGGATTCTTGGGCCGCATGCTGTTCTCCGGCGAAGAAGCGCTCAAGAAAGCGAATGTCCTTTCCGGAGGCGAGAAAGTTCGCTGCATGTTCTCCAAAATGATGCTCAGCGGTTCCAACGTGCTCATTCTGGATGAGCCGACGAACCACTTGGACCTCGAGTCCATTACGGCGCTGAACAACGGGCTCGTTGATTTCGACGGCACGATCCTGTTCGTTTCCCATGACCATCAGTTCATCCAAACGATCGCAACCCGCATTATGGAGATTACACCGAAAGGTCTGATCGACAAAATGTTGACCTACGACGAGTACCTGGACAGCGATGAAGTGAAAAAACAACGCGAAGCCCAATACGCGTAAAAATGAAAAGCGCCCTGAAGATGAACTCTCAGGGCGCTTTTGTTTAACGACTAGCTGCCGCCGGTGCGACGGCGTTGATTGTTGACTTTTTTAGTCATTTGGCTTTTCGCGGTTTGATTCGTGTTTCCGGCTTGTTTGGGATTTGCGCGCGCTGCGGCTTGATCAGCTTTCTTCTGGGCTAGCTTTTGCTTAATGGCATCGGCTAGGCTTACTTTCTTAGGGCCCTGTTGTTCGGCCTGCACATCTTGAGGCTTGTCTGACATCGAAACACCTTCTTTACACGTGATATACTTTTAGTATAATCGAATCAAACCAAAGATGAAAGAAGGTGTGAACATGTTTGACCCAACCATCTATGACAATATCAAGGTCGTCCTGGAAGGCGCTGTGTATGACGTAGATCTGGAAGGCCGAATATTAATTACACGCCGTGAAGATCTTGTTGATCTATCGTCGATGTCACGTACGTATGCCATTGAATTCGCCCGAAAGATCGACAAACCGAGCAAAGCGGAAATCAACCTGCATGTGCATCTGAGTGATTTGGCTGCGGAAATCCTGGAAAACCCTACGGCGAAGCCCGGCTGCACGCTGACCATTAAGCTGTACACCAAAGTGACTAGCCCTGAAGCGGAGTGCCGCCATCTCGAGGAGCAATTGGGGCGCATATGGGAGCATCGACCGCAAATATCGCAGCAGCTATCGTACACCTATGGCAAAGTTCCGGTTGTGTACCGTAACCAAATCACGTTATCGTTCGGACGCAAAATCGATGAAAGCCATTTGGATGATTTTCCGCATTTGATCGATTATGCAGTGGAAAGCCTGGTTTGGCTGGACGAAAGAGGGAGTTAGGATGAAGGAGCTTTCCCAACAGCAATTGCAAGACAAATACCAAGAGCAAACGGAAAGCTTTGCGGTCTTTCTATTTACGCCGTTTTGCGGCACATGCCAAGTGACGGAGCGGATGTTGGACATTATAATGACGATGCAGCCCGGATTGCCGCTGTACAAAAGCAATATTAATTTTCTACCGCAAATCAGCCGTGAATGGCAAATTACGAGTGTCCCTTGTATCGTTATCGTTGAGAGGGGCAAGGAGAAACAAATGCTGTACCGGATGCAATCCGTGGACGAGCTATATCGTAAATTGCTGCCGCTATGCAGCAAGTAAAATGAAGGAGGTTGTTCAGGAATGAGCGCTTTTCAAATCGGTGATCGTGTGATCGCAGAATACAAAACCGGGGTGTACTACGGTGAGGTTGTTGAAATGTCGAGTACGATGAAGGCGGCAGTGCGGATCTTGGCCGTGAAGGAGCATCCGACACAAGGGGATTTGCACAATCCGATGGACCCGACAGTGGCTTTCTTTCATCAGAGAAGAGCCTTGTCCAATCAGGAAATTGCCTTAATGCCGATATCGACGATTCGTGCGTATGCAGGAGTTGTTCCGGAGTATCAAGATTCGCTGAAGAGAGCGCTTTTGGCGCAAATCTCTAAGCTGTCGGAAATGGAAGCATGGGCCCGACGCTCTCTGCAGGAGCTTCACCAGTTACAGCAGGAATATTTCCCGCAATCGAATTAAGAAACTTCCAAATACAATTTCGTTCCGTCGTTATATTTGAATATGGCGACATCACCAATGATCTCAATCATCGAGATCATTTTTAATTTTTTGCGAAATTCGAAGTGCAGTTCAAATTCCTTCAGCTTACTGTTCAACAGCTCCATATGGGAGCTGCGATGTGTGAAATTCAGCACAGGAATGGATTTGTTTTTGAATCGAATCGTTATCGCTTGCATATTAAGCCCTCCTTCACGTTTTCCATCCGGAAAACGAACCTTGTAAGCATGGCGCATACAACTGGTCTACAAATTTAGGATACATTTCAAATGTTAGTTATGTTCAAGACAAACTATTAAGAAAGTTTTAGTATTTTATTATATGTCAAGAATAGCGATAGAGGGCTAGTTCCTGAAATAATCTTTTGAATAAATTTGGAAGCCCAAGCTGTATAAGCCATCCGGACCGGAAGATTGGCGGTTGCGGGGAAAGATAAGCACATTTATAATAAGAAAGATTGTAATCTAACATGTTCTGGGGGAATTAGAATGACAGCGGGAAAACCAATCCGTATCGGGATTATCGGTTCCGGAAACATCGGAAATGTACATATGGAAACATTGAAGAAAGTGCCGGAAGCAGAGATTGCCGCGGTAACGGACGTATACTTGCCGTTGGCTGAATCCAGAGCCAAACAGCATAACATTGAACGCGTATATGAGAGCTCGGACAAGCTGCTGGCCGATCCAAGCATCGACGCGGTTGTAATTGCCGTATCTAACGAATGGCATGCTCCTATTGCGATTCAAGCGTTAGAGGCAGGCAAGCATGTCATGCTGGAGAAACCGATGGCACTCAATCTGGAATCAGCCAGACGCATCGTCGAAGCGGAGCGCAAAGCGGGTAAAGTGCTCATGATTCCTCATCAGCTCCGTTGGGAAGCGTTGTCGCAATCGGTGAAACAGCAAGTTGAGAAAGGCGCCCTCGGCAGCATTTATCATGCCAAGGCAGGCTGGTTGAGACGCAAAGGCATTCCAGGCTGGGGAACCTGGTTTACTCAAATGGATAAATCCGGCGGCGGACCACTGATCGACCTTGGCGTGCATATGCTGGATCTCTCCCTGTATTTGATGGGGAATCCGAAGCCGGTATCGGTCTATGGTGCGACGTATGCGGAATTCGGTCCGCGCAAGAAAGGCATCGGAACCTGGGGTACGCCGAACTGGGACGGCAAATATGATGTGGAGGACTTGGCGACTGCGCTGATCAAGCTGGAGAACGGGGCAACCCTGTCGCTGGATGTGAGCTGGGCGGCGCTCATCGAAACCGACAGCCAACCCTACGTGCAGCTGCTCGGCTCCGAGGGCGGCGCGTCGATTCGCGGCACGAAAGGGAAGCTGCTTGCGGAAGTTTTCGACCGTGAAGCCGATGTGACCTTAACCGTTCCCGAAACGGACGAAGGTTCCCGCGTTCGCATGATGAAGCACTTCGTGTCGTGCATTCAAAATGGCCAGCAGCCGATTACTTCCGTCATGACCGGTTATACGAACAATCTCATTCTGGATGCGATTTACACATCCTCGCAAACCGGCAACGAAGTGAAATTGAACTGGGACATCGAGTAGACGGGAGCTGCAGCAAGTGAACTGGGAGTTATTCAGTATCATCGGGACGATCGCCTTCGCCGTGAGCGGAGCGATCGTTGCGATGGAAGAAGAGTATGATATTCTTGGGGTCTACGTATTGGGGCTCGTCACAGCCTTCGGCGGCGGGGTCATTCGTAATTTGTTGATTGGCAAACCGATCGTACTGCTGTGGGAGCAAGGCTTGTATTTTCAAATCGCCTTATTCGCGATGACGCTTGTCTTTCTGATGCCTGTGCGTTTCATCCGCGTCTGGAAAACCTGGGAAGCGTTCTTCGATGCGATCGGCTTGGCGGCGTTCTCCATTCAAGGCGCTCTCTACGCAACGAATATGGGGCACCCGCTAAGCGCCGTCATCGTCGCAGCCGTGCTTACGGGGATCGGCGGCGGTATGGTCCGCGACGTGCTGGCGGGGCGCAAACCGCTCGTACTCAAGGACGAGATCTATGCGGTATGGGGGATGCTCGCAGGCGCATTGGTCGGTCTGGGCTGGTCGCAAGGCGCATGGCAGCTATCCGTGCTATTCGCACTTATAGTTATATTAAGAATGTTATCCGTGTTTTATAAATGGAAGCTGCCCAAACGCTCTTTGCGTAATGTCGTCGTGCCATCGTCACGCAGATCCGATTCATAGTCGATGTTCTTTTCCATATTCATGGAGTAGAGAGAAAGGAGGAGTGCGCAATGGAAACATCGTTGACACAGGAGCACAAAATTTCCGCCGAAACGATCGCCGCGCGCATCGTCTCGGTCAAAGAGCTGCTGCAAACGGAGCTCGATCTGTATGAAGTGGCCAAGGATACAGAAACCGGTGAGCATTATTTGCACTATGCGTATATGCACCGTGATTTCACGAACACCGGTGAGCCGGAATCGTTTCATTATTTGCTGCCGATCGACAGCGATGATGTACTGGGAATGATTTTCGGGGAGCAGGGGTATGCCTATCCCGAATTTTGGCGCAAACCGTTTCTGCGCAACGGACCGGAAGGGTTCTATATTTGGTTCGATCCCTCGCACGAAATCCAGCATTCGGAGGATGAAGCGATTGCCGCTGACCTGCTGAGCAAGCTGAGAGCATTCAAAGAGAGCGGTTCGGCGGATCCCGAAGCCGTGCGTAAACTGCTTGAAGATTTGGACGCGACCCGCAAGAAAGATGAATAGAAGGTAAGGAAGCCTGCATGGCCGATGATTCGGCGGCAGGCTTTTTTTGTTTAGTAAAAATGGGGATAAATGCCCATATTAACACTACTGGCGAAAAGTAAGAGAGGAGGTTATTACGGAGATGAGCATTGACTCGTACCAATACGCAAATTTGTCCCCTCACGAGAGCTTGTTGGAGGATTTGCGGAGCCTGGAGTCACGGATGAAAGATGAGTTGGGCCGCGAGGTCGCTTTGATTGCCTATGAGAAGGAAGAGAGAGCTGGTCAACAGCAGCAAGAATGAAGGAGAGAAGGGGGTAATCACGTAATGAATAAGAAAATGGTTCACATCGTCATGTCCGTAGCGCTCATGAGCATCGCGGCCGGCTGTACGGCTGCCTCCCCGAACAATCATGGCGGCGCAAGCTCCGCTAATCCGAATGCCGGGACATGGGATACGGGACTGAGAAACAATGAAGATGCATCGCTAGGCGCCAAGAGCATCAATCAAGGGCCGCTGCCTTCCATGCAGCCGCCCACGCTTGACAATGTTAAAGCGCATACGAACACGCATTTGACGATGAGCCGGGATTTGGCGGATGGCATTATCCAAGCCGCGCATCTCGGTCCCGCGGCCGTCGCCATAACGGATAACAACATTTATGTTGCCGTGGATATGGGGGGCATGCAGGCGATGAGCGCCGACGATGGCATCAAAATGCTTAGCAAAACGAACGATCCGGAGAATGAAGCGGGCTTGTTCGGGTCCGGTGTGGGGTCGTCGATGGATTGGCTCTCGGCCAAACCGCTGCCGGCGGAAAGTGCGAATGCCATTAGGAATACGCTGACACGCATCTATCCCGATGCCAACATTTTCATCTCTACGAATCCGCATTTTGTCAACAGAATGATGTATTATGACGGCCAACAGTTGAAAAACAAAAAGATGGACACGTACATGAATGAGTTTAATACGATGATCCAGTATGCGTTCCCGAGCTATTCGACTGGCCAAAAAGGAATGCTGCCTTAAAGGATAAGAAGGATTAGCCGCAGACCGTTACGTTCTCCCTCAGCGCCCTGCTGAGGGTTTTGTCGTTATCACGATGGAACACGTGTTTAAGGGGGAGCAGGAATCATGAGCAACAAATACAAAGTCAGAGCCTACTGCAGTTCGCGTCAATGCGACTATGTGCATCAGGAAGATGTTGTTCGGGCTATCAATAGCGAGACCTCTTATGCTTTGGCCTTATCCTATAACGAAGCGCAGATGAAGCCGAGCTGTCCGAAATGCGGAGAAGCGATGGCTTTCTATGCCCATTCGATCATTGACGAGCCTTGGCTGCCTTGACAGGCTTGACAACCAAAGCTTTCCTGATGAATAGTAAGAAGATCAACAAATCAGGAGAGGAACATCAACTCGTATGATTACCGCATCATTACCGCAAGCAATAAGAGAGAAGTTGGAGCAGAATAGAAGGCTCAGACAACCGGGGACTGCGCCTGAGGATGTGAGGCTGATTGGCACCGCATCGTTCGAAGCACCGAATGAAGATATTTTGAGCGATACGGTAATTGCTCTGTTTCTGGGTAAGAACGTATTGCTGAAAGGTCCGACCGGATCGGGAAAAACGAAGCTGGCCGAGCATGTTTCCGCACTGTTCGAGCTCCCGATGCAATCCGTGAATTGCTCCACCGATTTGGATGCGGAAGCGCTCCTCGGGTTTAAGACGCTGACTCATGACGAGCAGGGACGCACGGAAATCGCGTTCATCCCGGGACCGATTATGAAAGCGATGACGAAAGGTCACCTCTTGTACATCGATGAAATCAATATGGCAAAGCCGGAAACGCTGTCGCTGATCAACGGGGTTCTCGATTACCGCAGATCGGTTACGAATCCGTTTACGGGTGAAGTGATTACCGCACACCCCGAATTCAGAGTCGTAGCTGCCATCAACGAAGGGTATATGGGGACCGTGCCGCTCAATGAAGCGCTGAAAAACAGGTTCGTCACCGTGGATGTTCCATATCTGCAAGGAGATTCGTTATTTCGCCTGTTGAAAAGCAAATCCATGCTTCAAGACGATAAGCTGCTCAGAACCTATGTACAGCTGTCATCGGATCTATTGACGCTGATTGAAATGGGACAATTGCCGGATGAAGCCGGATCTGTTCGAGCGCTGCTCGATGCATGCGACCTTACGGCTTATATTCCTCCAATGCGAGCGGTAACGAGAGCGATTGCCGATAAATTGGAGGACGAAAGGGAACGTGCTGCCGTGCTTAATGCGGCAGAAACGTTGTTCTAAGCGATGTTTGTAGGCAAAATCAGTATGCTCGACGATAAAATCGACGCCATGCTGCAGATGCAGCTGGTCGATTTGGCAAAAATATTTACCAAGCGCAAAGAGCTTGAAGTGGAAGCGGCATTCCACGCCCACTACGACGAACTGACGGCGCGAATGACGGTCAGCCAATTCTGGTGGGATTACCCGCCGGCGGATAAGGCGGCGGGGATGAAGAGCGATGTCATGCTGCGTGGGATCGGCAGTGCATGGTTTACAGGCGCGGAGGCGGTAAGCTCGTATTTGGACCGGAGCAAGATGACGTCCATGCCGAAGCTGGCGAATTCGTTGTTTGCGCTGTGCGAGGATGTGCGGCTTGAACGGATTTGCCGCGCGCGCCGGCCAGGAACCGCCCGGGTATTTGCGATCCGGCATCGAATCTATGGCGCGTATTACGGTCATAAGCTGCGCACGCATGTGAACCGGGAAGAATGGGCGGACGCCATGCTGTTGTTCATCTACGGGTGGTTTACCGGAGCGGAGTGGAGTGCGTCTGCCGCCCAAGGCGTGGGCATAGCGGCTAGCTTAACGCAGCTGTACCCGCTGCTGGAACGCATCGAGGAGGCGGAGCACACGGCGCAAGTCGCCGCAATCTGCGAAGAGATGATGGCATCGATCGCCTATGGACTTGAGCGGGATGCAGTGTCAGCCTATTTCTGGATGCAGCCGGGAAGCGGCACGGCGGAGCCGCTGCCGGCCGGTTACCGGGGCGAGCTTGCACGCGCGAAGCGGCTCGCCGGCGGGGACACGCTCCCCGAGCAAGAAGGGGAGCGGCAACTGCCGGGCCAGGAGCGCTTGCCGACCTGGCACCGTGAGAGCAGCGACCGCAGCTCCTCGCAGCTGCGGTTCGAGCTGGAGCGCGGCTCGCGCACAGCCGCGCTCGGGGGTGCGCCCCGCGAGGGCGATGCCGCCGACCAGGCGCTCGCCATCCAGCAGGGGCGCTCCATGCGCGCCCAGCGCACCGGCGCCGCCGCCGAGCGGCGCGCCAAGGCCGACGTGCCCGCGGCCGCGGGGCACGGGGAGGGCGGCGTCGCCGCGTTCGCGACGGCGACATGGCTGGCGCCTGGGCGGCCGACGGCTTCGCAGGAAGCCGCCTACAGGCGCCTGAGCGAGCGCGCGGCACCGCTCGCGAGGCCGCTGCAGCGTGCGATTCGGCGCACGCTGCAGCAGCAGCGGATCGCCCCGCGCGGCGACCGGCTGTTCGGGCGGCTCGATAAGCGGCTGACGCGAGCCGTTACGCAGGAGATGCCGCGCCTCTTCTATAAGAAGCGCGCACCGGTTCCGCAGCTCGATGCGGCGTTCGCGCTGCTCGTCGACTGCTCGGCGTCCATGTATGACAAGATGGACGAAACCAAGCTGGGGCTCGTGTTGTTCCACGAGACCCTGCAAAATCTGCGAATCCCCCACGAGATCGTGGGCTTCTGGGAGGATGCGGACCGCGTGACGGAGCGCGAAGCGCCCAACCTGTTCCAGGTTGCGGTCGACTTCGGCTCGTCGCTGTTAGGCGGAAGCGGCGCGGCGCTGATGCAGCTGGAGCCGCAGCAGGATAACCGCGACGGCTTCGCCATTCGCTGTATGACAGAGCGGCTGCTGCGCCGCGCGGAGCGCCAGCGCATTCTGCTGGTGTTCTCGGATGGCGAGCCGTCGGCAGCGAATTACAACGAGGTCGGCATCCTCGACACCTATGAAGCCGTGCTGCGCGCCCGCCGGCTTGGCATCGAAGTCATCTCCGTCTTTCTGGCCAATGGAACGGTGCATGAGACGGAGCGGAATGCGATGCGCAACATGTACGGGCGCAGTTCCATCGTGGTGCCTCACGTTACCGAGTTGACGGAGCAGCTCGTGCCCATTTTACGCAAACTTTTGCTGAAATCTATCTTTTAGTGTCGAAATCTTATACAATAGATCAGGGTATTCGCTGAGGAATGTTGGCGCTATACCCTGTTTATGCCATGATGATTATCTATACTTACATACAAGTGAAACTGTAATAAGCTTATTGGAGTTGGGCACAACATTAAGGGGGAAATAATTTCATGTACGGAGCACCACTATCGAAACAAGCCAAAAAAATCATGCTGCTGGGTTCAGGCGAGCTCGGCAAAGAAGTTGTGATTGAAGCCCAGCGTCTCGGCATTGAAACGATTGCCGTCGACCGTTATGCGCACGCCCCGGCGATGCAGGTCGCTCACCGCAGTCATGTGATCAATATGCTGGACGGCGAGCAGCTCAGAGCGCTGATCCAGCAAGAGCAACCGGATTTGATCGTTCCTGAGATTGAAGCAATCGCGACGCCGGAGCTTGTTGAACTGGAGAAAGAGGGCTATCGCGTGATTCCAACGGCTACCGCTTCCCGCTTGACGATGGATCGGGAAGGGATTCGCCGGCTGGCTTCGGAAACGTTGCAGCTGAGAACGGCGAAATACGCGTTCGCCAACTCGCTGGAAGAGCTCCATGCCGCCGTTGCCGAAATCGGTACACCGTGTGTGATCAAGCCGATCATGAGCTCTTCGGGCAAAGGTCAAAGCGTATGCCGCACGCCGGAGGGTGTGGAACAATCGTGGAACATCGCGATGGAAGGCGGACGGGCCAAAAATGCGCGAGTGATCGTAGAAGAATTCATTCATTTCGAATCGGAAATTACGCTGCTGACCGTTCGCTCCGTATCCGGAACGACCTACTGCGAACCGATCGGTCATATTCAGAAAGACGGCGACTACATCGAATCGTGGCAGCCGCACGAGATGACTGAGGCGCAAATTGCGGACGCGCAGCACATGGCCAAGACGATCACTGACGCGCTTGGCGGCTATGGGATCTACGGAGTCGAGCTGTTCTTGACGAAAGATGGCGTGTATTTCAGTGAAGTGTCGCCTCGCCCGCACGATACGGGGATGGTGACGATGGCAACCCAGGATTTGAGCGAGTTCGCTTTGCACGCACGAGCGATTCTGGGGCTGCCGATTACCGGCATTCGTCTGCTGACGCCGGGAGCCAGCTATACGCTCAAAGCCGACCGCGAGCAAGTCGAATACACGATCAGCGGCTTGGAAGAGGCTTTGTCCGTGCCCAATACGCAGGTCCGCGTGTTCGGCAAGCCGGAGACGAAGGTAGGACGCCGCATGGCCGTAGCGTTAAGCAGCGGCACGACGGTTCAAGAAGCGCGCAGCTTTGCGAAGGAAGCGGCAGGTAAGCTGAGACTGAACTACGAGTGATTGATTGCCAGGTTTAGGTTTTGAAAGCTTTAGACTCTTTTGGCACTTTAGGCTCTTAAGATGCTTTAAGTGCTTTAAGTGTCAGGGATTAAGAGATAAGAAATCATAATAGCTGCTTGTCATCTTCAGGAGGAACCTACATGGAAGCGAAACCAGCAAGACTCTCCCGAACCGTGCTGACCGAAATTATTTTACCTGCGGACACCAATTACCATAATACCGTTTTCGGCGGGCGTGTCATGCAGTATATTGACAAAGTGGCAACCATTGCTTCTATGCGCCATTCGCGGCGCGGAGTCGTGACGGCATCGAGCGACAGCTTGGATTTCTTTGCGCCGGTTAAGTTGGGCGAAGCGATTCAATTGGAAGCGTTCGTCACGTGGACGCATCGCAGCTCGATGGAAGTTTTCGTGAAAATCGAATCGGAAAATTTGCTGACCGGTGAGAAGAAGCGCACGGCCAACTCTTATTTAACCTTCGTAGCGTTGGATGAATACGGCCAGCCTTGTCCGGTACCGGGGATTATTCCGGAGACTGAGGAAGAGAAGCGCCTTTTCGAAACGGCTGAAACGCGGTATGCCGCGCGCAAACTGCGAAAAGAAGAGCGTAAATATGAGTAACTAAAGCAGTCCCCGCGGGGGCTGCTTTTTTTGCGTAGTCCGGGGGAGACAGCGAAGTTTACAGAGAGAGTGCGTTCTTCAGAGTGACCATCCAGTTACGATCCCGTTGGCTCATGAAAGGGACATGGAGGAGAAGTGCGCACCGGGCGACCCATATTTTAGTAGGCATCCGCCAGGAAATGGGTTATTATGGTAAAAGAACTTTCCGTCCGAAAGGAGACACGCATGGCAAGAACGTTTTTCAAATCAATCGTTTTCGCTTGTCTTTTCCTCGTTGTCTACTACATCATTCAGATGGCATGGGGGTACTACATGGTTATGAAGTACACGCCCGATATTGTGCAGGCATACTCGGCAAGCGAGCATTTAAGCAGCAAGGTGTCGTTTGGCGTCTCTGCCAGCACATCGGAGATGCTTATCGAATCCGCGTCGATCCTTGTTTTAGGTATCGCGATTTACATGCTATGCAGCTATTTTTTGCACAAAATAAGAAGCATTTGAAACCAAATATCGAGATATTCGTAAGGAATGGGACAGAAATGAGGAAATCTTGTTTGTTTTGAATCCTATTATCGGAGGTTATTTCTTCTATGAATGCTCATGAAATCGATTATCGCGTGTTAGGTAATGAAATGCAGTACGTCGAAATTGAATTGGACCCGGGTGAAAGCGTTGTTGCAGAAGCCGGAAGTATGATGATGATGGATCAGAGCATCCAGATGGAGACGGTGTTTGGCGATGGTTCCAGTGATAATAAAGGGTTCATGGGCAAGCTGCTCGGAGCGGGCAAGCGGCTGCTGACCGGCGAAAGCTTATTTATGACGGTTTTCACGAACCAAAGCCGCAGCGGGAAAGAACAAGTTACATTTGCAGCTCCGTATCCCGGCAAAATTATTCCGATGGACTTATCTACGTTAGGCGGCAAGTTAATTTGTCAAAAAGATTCGTTCCTTTGCGCAGCCAAAGGCGTCTCGGTTGGCATTGCGTTCCAGCGTAAGCTGGGGGCGGGCTTCTTCGGCGGCGAAGGCTTCATTATGCAAAAGATCGAAGGCGACGGCCTTGCATTCGTACATGCGGGCGGCTCGATCTGCGAGCGCGTGCTTCGCCCAGGTGAGGTGATTCGCGTGGATACCGGCTGTCTGGTAGCCATGACGCAAGAGGTCGATTATGATATCGAAATGGTCAAAGGGGTCAAAACGGCCCTGTTCGGCGGCGAAGGATTATTCTTCGCTACGCTTCGCGGACCTGGCCGGGTGTGGATTCAATCGCTGCCGTTCAGCCGATTGGCGGATCGCATGGCTTCCGCAGCTCGCGCAGGCGGCAGGAAGGAAGAAGGCGGCATTCTGGGCGGCTTGGGGAATTTATTGGACGGCGACGGCAGATAAATGCTTATGACGTAAAATGAAAAGGTGCTGAGCAGCTTGGAGATGCTCAGCACCTTTTTTTGGTGTGCTTTTTGCAGAATACGATGCCTTCTTGATTCTAGCGGACAGAGGCAGCCGCTATTTTGCGAATTTATGCCATTTAGCGAGTGTAACGGACACACACGCCGTTATTTGCACAATTCCAAGGCTTATGCTGAGAAATAACCGCAAATAAGGTCACCTGTGTCCGTTAGAAGTGAAATCAGGCGATTTTCATCCATTTAGCGGCTCTGGAGACCGTTAGAGAGAACACGAAAGAAAAACCCCGGCCATTCGAATGGCCGGGGACACCTTCCTTACTTCGCTCCGCCCTCTGCCAGGATTGTTTCCCAGATGGCGCCTTTGCCGTAAAGCTCTTTGTTGACTTTGTCCCAACCGCCAAGGTATTCAATGTTGAATAGGCCGGCCGGCGTGGTGTAGTTTTTCTCGTACTGCTTCGCTACTTCCGGAAGCACGGAACGGAAGCCTTTGTCGGCGAACACTTTTTGCGCATCAGCGCTCCACAAGAAATCGCGGAATGCTTCAACGGCTGCGCGGTTGCCGTGCTTATCGACGTTTTTATCGATAATGGCAACCGGATTTTCGATGGACGTCGTGTACTGCGGAATCACTTCCACATACTTTTTGCCCGCTTGAATCCGGGAAATAAGCTCGTTCTCGTACGTGACGATGGCATCGCCTACGCCTTTATCGAAGGTGGCGAGAGAGTCTGCGCCGCTTTTATCGAGCACTTTGATGTTTTTGTACACCTTGGCTACATAATCTTTGGCGAAGGCCGGATCTTTCTTCCCGGCAGCCTCGGAAACTTTCAGACCGGCGCCGTAGATCGCGTTGATATCCCATTTGGCTCCGCCGGATGTGCTCGGGTTCGGGATCAGCACTTCAACGCCTGGCTTCGCCAAGTCTTCCCAGTCCTTGATGCCTTTCGGATTGCCTTCGCGAACGCCGATGGCTGCAATGGAAGCGGTGATATTCCCTTTAAACTGGTTATTTTTCCAGTCGTGTGTAATAAGGCCTTTCTCGACGATTTTCTGGATGTCACCTTCCAATGACAACGGTGCAATGTCGGCTTCGAAACCTTGAATGATCGCCGTAGCTTGGGAACCGGAAGCTACGTAGGATTCTTGGAATTCTACGGTTTGACCGGTTTTCTTTTTCCACTCTTCTTTGAATTTGGGCAGGATGACATCGAAGGAGTCCTTCAGAATGGAGTAAGCGCCGATCGTAATCGTTACTTTACCGCCTTCTGCTTTTGGCGTTGCGCTCGCTGCCGCCGCCGTGGTTGCAGCTGCCGATGAAGCAGGCGCATTTGCCGATTTGGTGCCTGTTCCGCAAGCGGTCAATGCGATGCTTGCTGTTACGAGTGCGGCAGTGACAAGGCCAAGTGATTTGAATGATTTCATAGTGTTACAACTCCCCTTCATGATTGTGTTTATTTTTTTATATAAAAACAGGCAGCGGATCTTGTTTCGCCTGATTCTCAATGACGATGTTCTCGGTTTGGGTGAAAACGGACATTTGGTGAATGAGAATGTTCACTTCGTCTCCGGGTTGATAAATTTTCTCTTTCACGGATTGATAAGCGAACAATTTCAGGTCGCCTGTGGCAATTTCCAAATACCAGGAATCACCGCGGAAATGTACATGCGTGACCTTGCCTTTCTCCCCGGCTGTCGCAAGATGGCTGACATCGTGAGGACGCACTTCGATGGACTCGGGACGGATGAGCACATGCACATCCGATAGCCAGCGCCCGTCTTGCTGGATGGTATCCAGGTAAGGGAAGCCGTTCAGCGGCACATACTTGGCAATGACGTTGGATTCACCGATAAACGATGCAACGAAAGAGGAGGCAGGCTGCGTGTAAATTTCCCATGGACTGCCTTGCTGCTCGATTTTGCCGCCCTGCACAATAATGATCTCGTCGGCGACTTCGATAGCCTCATCCTGGTCATGGGTAACGAACAAGGTCGTAACTTTGAACTCGTCGATCAGGTTGCGCAGCCATAGTCGCAGTTCTTTGCGGATTTTCGCGTCAATCGCCGCGAACGGTTCATCGAGCAGGAGCAACTGGGGCTCCGGTGCCAAAGCTCTGGCGAAAGCAACCCGCTGCCGTTGTCCTCCGGAAAGCTGATGCGGATATTTGTGCTCGTTGCCGGCGAGACCCATCAGATGAAGCAAGTAAGTAACCCGCTCGCGGATGAATGCTTTCGGTTTTTTCAATACTTTGAGGCCGTAGGCGACATTATCGAACACGGTCATATGCTTGAAGAGGGCGTAGCTTTGGAAAACAAAGCCGATGCCCCGCTCTTGAACGGGCAGATGCGTGGCCAGCTTGCCGTCGAAGTAAATGTCTCCGGTCGTCGGACTTTCGAGTCCGGACAGCATGCGCAGGATGGACGTTTTGCCGCCGCCGCTGGGTCCGATCAAGCCTACGAGATGGCCTTTCGTAACCGAGAAATTCACATCTTTGATGGCATGAAAGGCGCCGAAGTGTTTATTGAGATTTCTGACTTCAATATGCATGGGAGTTCCTCCTTAATGACTTCTCAATTTCTCGCTTCTTCGTTTCAGCCACTCCAGCGCTAAAAGGATCGAAATGGAAATAAGACCTAGTACGAATGCGACGCTATTCGCCGCTGTGAGCTGGAATTGCTCGGCGTCTTGATAAACGAGCGTAGTTGCCGTCTGCGTTTGGTTAATGATGTTGCCTGACACGACGAGAATGGAGCCGAATTCGCCAAGCGATCTGGCGATGGTTAAAATAAGTCCGTACACGACGCCCCACCGGATGCCCGGCCAGGTGATTTGGAAGAACGTACGCCAAGGACCTGCGCCTAATGTGGCGGAAGCTTCTTCCGATTGCGTACCGATTTCTTCGAGCAGAGGAACGACTTCCCGCACCATGAGAGGGAACGTAATGAACATAGTCGCCAGGATCATCCCGGGAATGGCATAAACAACTTTCATCTGATGATCTTCCATGAATGCGCCCAAAGCGGTATTCGGACCGAAGATAAGAATGACCATTAGACCGACGATGACGGGAGATACGGCAAAAGGCAAATCAATTATGGCATTGATGAATGGTTTCAATTTACGTGAGATCCAGGAACCTCTTACGATTTCCAAAGAAAGATAGACGCCTACAATCGTATTCAGCAGTGTAACGACAACGACGATGATGAGTGAAATTTTCATAGCGTGCAGCGCTTCAGGTCTTGTCAACGAATCGAGAAAGGCTTGCGGTCCTTCTTCGAAAGCACCGAACGCAACGCCGAGGAACGGCAGCATGATAAGCAGGAATATGACCAGGAACGAAATGCCGATTAATAGTTTTCTCATGCAAGGCGCCCCTTTCCGCGTGTCAGTACATTGATGATCCACAGAATGAGAAGCGACAATGTAAGGAGCACGAGTGAGATGGCGGCGGCCCCTTCAGGGTTGTAATTTTGCGTTTCACCGTATATATAGACCGATGCGACCATCGTTTTGCCCGGTAAATTACCGGATATGAGGGAGATGGCGCCGAATTCGGCTAATGATCGAGAGAAGGCAAGCATACTGCCGGCGAGAATGCCGGGAAGAACAGCCGGAAAGACGATGCGGCAGAATGTATAGAAGCGGCTGGCGCCAAGCGTGAAGCTGGCTTGCTCTTCAGCCGGATCGATCTGCTCCAGCAATGGCTGAACGGTTCTTACGACGAAGGGAAATGTGACGAATACTAACCCGATGACGATCGCCGTTTGGTTGTAAAGCAGCTTGATACCGGCATGCTCCAACCAGGCGCCCAGTGGACTGGAAGGACCGAGCAGCGTAAGAAACATGAGTCCGGCAACGGATGTCGGAAGCGAGAAGGGAAGATCGACCATGCTGTTGAGAATGCTCTTCCCGCGGAAGCTGTACCTGACAAGAACGTACGCGATAATAGTGCCAATGAGTGCTTGAATAATCGTTGAAATAATGCTGAGCTTAACCGTCAGCAAGATGGACTTCCAGGCTAAAGGTCCAGTGACTTCACTCCAGAATGGTTCCCATCCCAAAGAGAATCCTTTGAAATAAATAGAACCGATCGGGATCAAAAGAAGCACGATCAAATAGCCGATAAGCACAGATCGAACCGTAGCTTTAAACACCGATTTAACCACATTACACCACCCATTTTTATTAAACATAGTGTTTTACTCGGAATAATAAGATGAATATAACAGTGTGTGGTCAAATTTGTCAATATATTTATTTCAGTTCTTTATGGAAATGTTCAAAAAAATTGATAATCATCAAAAGCAGAACAGGAATAGAGCTGAATGAGTATTAGATGAAGCGATCAAATGCGCTTGTACCCAGGATAGCCGAAATGACGGTTGCAGCGCAGATTATGGGCGCCGTGGGAGGTCGTGAAAGCCCGTTGATAAATTCGTGCGGTTAATGAAGGGGGAAAATGGAAAGACTCTCACTTGAAGTGAATATGCAGCAAGGGTCCCTAATCAAATTATAGCTTTATGATCTGAAAAAAATGTTAAAAACAGGATTGACACCCTCGTACGCGGATGCTAATATTGGTATAACATTAATCCTCACTAATCTTATCGGAATTATACGAAAGGGAGTTTGTCTCATGGAGCATGCCATCACGATACAAAGCGACGACATTGAATTAGCCGCAACGCTGCATTACCCCACGAATCAATCAGGAGCCGCTGGAGATTGTCAACGTTGGCCGCTCATCATCATCTGCCATGGCTTTATCGGAAGCCGGGTAGGGGTGGATCGGTTATTCGTGAAGGCGGCCCGTGAGTTCAGCTCGAAAGGTTACTTGGTACTGCGCTTCGACTATGGCGGTTGCGGTGAAAGCACCGGCGAGTACGGCTCAGGCGGGCTTGATGTTCTGATCGAGCAGACGAGAAGAGTGATTGATTACGCCTTTACGATTGATTGTGTAGATCTGAGCCGTGTGATCCTGGTAGGACACAGCTTGGGAGGCGCTACGGCTGTTCTTACGGCAGCCAAGGATTCCCGGGTCAAAACGCTCGTGCTGTGGTCTGCCGTCGCACACCCGCACAACGATATCGTGCGGATCGTAGGCAAGAGCGAATACGAGAAGCTGCCGGCCGGCGGTGCGATCGATCATCATGGCTATTCGTTATCAAGCCGTTTCTTCGATTCTTTGGCACAGCACCAGCCTTTCGAACAGCTGCGCAAGTTTAACGGCGACGTACTTGTCATACACGGTACGGCGGATGAAATCATCCCGGTCGATTATGCGCCGCTCTATCAGAAAATGTTCTGGTTGCGCAATGAGGGACAATGCGAACTGGATCTAGTGTTTCAAGCGGATCACACGTATTCGACTTCGGGTTCCACGGCGGAGCTGCTGGAGAAGACGAGCAACTGGTTAACTTTCATACAGAAAAGGAAAAATGATTGGAACGATTGGACGATCTGATAAGAAGCGGAGGAATGGGCATGGCGAAACCATTGGAACTAGACGAATTATGGGTAGATCGAATTAAGCAAATGTTAAACGGATTGGAATACGGTTCTGTGCAAATTGTCGTGCATGACGGGAAAATCGCACAGATCGATAAAACAGAACGAAGACGATTTGACGCGCCGAATCAATCCCAGCTGCAAGCTGTGAAAGCTGTGAAACAAACAAGCAAGGCCTAGCTATTATACATGCATGATGCAACGAACAGCCTCCTTTCTCCGAAAAGGGGGCTGTTTTCATTTGCCAAGAACGCTATACTGAAAGCAGCGGATGAAGTTCAGAAGGGCGGGGTTTTATGCAGAAAAAGCATTTCATATGGCGGGATGAAGAACAGAAGGATCACCATGTTTACGAATGGCTGCCGGAAGGGGATGCAGCCGTCAAAGCCATCGTCCAAATCGCACATGGCATGGCGGAAACGGCGGCCAGGTATGAACGATTGGCGGAAGAGCTTACAGGTAGAGGCTATGCGGTCTATGCGAACGATCATCTCGGTCATGGGCGGACGGCGGGTTCGCCGGAAGCGGTCGGGGTGTTCGGGAAGGACAGCTTTCAT
This sequence comes from Paenibacillus sp. MAHUQ-63, assembly GCF_028765165.1. GTDB lineage: Bacteria > Bacillota > Bacilli > Paenibacillales > NBRC-103111 > Paenibacillus_E. Next base: position 980,626 of record NZ_JARADB010000002.1, read on the forward strand.
CGAATGGTCCGTCATATGGGACAGATTACCGATCAGATCCGGAAACGGCATCCGAGTAGGCGGCCGCTGTTTGTTATGGGACACAGCATGGGGTCGTTTCTGACGCAGCATTATATGGGTTCTTATGCGGCGCTGCATCCGGACCAAGTGCAGGGCATCGTGTTGTCCGGTTCGAACGGCAAAGAAGGAGCTGCGCTGCAAGCGGGGATCCTGCTCGCGGCTTCGGAAGCCGCTGTGTGGGGAGAGCATCACCGCAGCACTCTGTTGACGGCGCTATCTTTCGGCGCCTACAACAAGAAGTTCGCCCCGAACCGTACGCCGTATGACTGGCTCAGCAGGGACGCGGCGGAGGTTGATGCCTATATGGCGGATCCCTATTGCGGCGTAACGTTTACAGCGGGCTTTTTCCGGGATTTCTTCCGCGGGTTGAAGGAGATCCATCGTCCCGCCCATCTGCGGAGGGTGCCGAAGGAGCTGCCGGTCTATATTTTCTCGGGCGAGGAAGACCCGGTTGGCGGGCACGGGCGGGGAGTACGCGCTTTAATTCGCACGTACCAGCAGTTAGGATTGAAGGACGTCAGCTCCAAGCTGTATCCAGGCGGACGGCATGAGATGCTGAACGAGGTGAACCGTGAGGAAGTGACGGCGGATTTGGCCGACTGGTTGGACCGGCAAGTCGAGCGGATAACGTAGATGGACTTGCCGGAGATAGAGCGGCATTTGCGAGAAGTGCATATTTAGCCTTTGCTGGCTGTGGAAATAAGGCTATCCGGCTAGGCATTGCGCTGAAGCTGCAAGGCAATGCCCTGGCGGTCGATTTGGATCCAGTATTCGGCGATTCGCTCGTTCTCGACGCGATAAACGGCGCTGGCGATCTCGACGACCGGTTTGCCTGTCGGCGCATATCCGTCTACTTCGCCGATATGCGTGCCGGTTTGCTTCCAGCGAACGTAGACGCGGTCGTTCTGAGCGATTAGCTCCTGGATTTCCAATTGGAAAGAACCGTAGGCGGCGATCATTTCCCGGACATGGTCGGCATAGTTCGCCGGCGTACGGCGGACGGTGGTTTCCTTCTCCGCGGTCACTTGATGGGCCAGGACGTGTTCGGCCATATAGCGGTGCGCACTGTCGGGTTGGCTTCCGGAACGAACATGATGGAAAAATTGCTGAATGACTTCAGTCGGTGTCAGGGGCATAATGAAACTCTCCTTGTAAGTAAATTAGCATGAGTGTAATGGAAATGATCTCATAGCACAAGTAAAAAATAAACCCCGCAGAGGCTGAAGAAGGCCTAAGCGGGGTGATTTGTTATTTCAACAGCTGCCGGAATTCCTCGGTCAGCAGCGGCACGACCTCGAACAGATCGCCGACGATGCCGTAGTCGGCGACTTTGAAGATCGGCGCCTCCGCATCCTTGTTAATCGCGATGATGACGCGCGAGGAGCTCATCCCCGCCAAATGCTGGATGGCGCCGCTAATACCGCACGCGATGTAGATTTCCGGCGTCACGACCTTGCCGGTCTGGCCGATCTGCATCGCGTATTCGCAGTACCCCGCGTCGCAGGCTCCGCGGGAAGCGCCGACAGCGCCGCCCAAGACGGCAGCCAGCTCTTCGAGCGGCCGGAAGCCTTCGGCGCTGCGCACGCCCCGTCCGCCGGAGACGACGATCTTGGCTTCCGCCAAGTCTATTGTGCCGGACGTTTTCTTCACGACCTCCCGAATGACGCTGCGCAGCGAGGGAGTGGGGTAAGCAACATCGATCACCGAAGCCTGGCGCGAAGCGTCCGGCTCCTGCGCGGCGATGTTGTTCGGCCGGATCGTCACGACCCAGGTGCCGTCCGGGTCGGTGAACGTTTTCTGCTCAACCGCCTTGCCGGCGTAGAGCGGGCGGGTGAACGTGACGCCATCCCCGCTGCGGGCAATCGCCGTCACGTCCGAGAGCTGGCCGGCGCCAAGTTTCGCAGCGGCCAGCGGCGCAAGATCGCGGCCGGCTGCCGTGTGGCCGAAGTAGAGCGCTCCCGGCTTCGCTTCTGCCATAACCGCGAGCAGCGCGCTCAAATAGGCTTCCGGGTTGTAGCTCTCAAGCGCCGTATCTTCTACGGCATAGACGGACTCTGCGCCATAGGCGGCAAGCTCGCCGGCAAGCGCTTTGGTTCCGCTGCCTCCGATCAAGACGGCATGGATGGCATCGCCATTCCCGGCGGACAGCTGCGCAGCGCGCAGCGCTTCGAAGGATACTTGACGCAGCTTGCCACCGCGAGCTTCAGCAACGACGAGAAATGTTTTCGCCATACAGGTAACCTCCCCTTCTTAGATCACTTTGGATTCGTGGCGCAAGGCTTGCACTAATTCCGAGACCTGCTGGGCAAGCTCGCCTTGGAGAATGCGTCCGGCTTGACGCTCAGGCGGCAGCGTCAAGGCGAGCCGCGACGTCTTGGCGACAGCTGATGCAGCGCCGTCGATATCATCCAGCGATAAGTGCCGGAACGGCTTTTTCTTCGCCTTCATAATGCCCGGCAGGGAAGGATAGCGCGGCTCGTTCAAGCCCTGCTGCGCCGTGAAGAGGGCAGGGAGCGGAACTTCGATCACCTCGATGTCGCCTTCCGCATCGCGGTGCGCAACCGCTGTGCTCCCGGTTATTTCAAGCTTCGTAATTGACGCCGCGTGCGGCAGATCGAGCAGGGAGGCAAGCCGGATGGCTACTTGGCCGGCGCCGTTGTCTACCGAGAAGTTGCCGCCTAGCAGCAGGTCGTAAGCTTCGCTGCGCAAATAATGCGCCAATATTTCGGCAACCTCGAACTCATCGCCTTGAATGCGCTCATCCGAAATGAGTACGGCTTCGTCGGCTCCCATGGCGAGCGCGGTGCGCAGCGCCTCAGCTGTGCGTTCGGGTCCGACGGACAGCAGCGTCACTTTCCCTCCGAATTCGTCCCGCAGCTGGATAGCCTGCTCGACGGCGTATTCATCGTACGGGTTAATCACGAATTTGGCGCCATCCTCTTGAACGGCTCCATCTTGCAGGACAATTCGCTCTTCTGTATCGAACGTTTGCTTCAATAACACAAAAATGTCCATAGCCAAGCTCCTTCCTGAATATACATAGTATACGGACGCTTAAGACTCGATGCCTTTCATGAAGAAGTTAACGGTGGGGCCGACTTGAGCGGTTAGCGAATACTTCTGCCCGGAGATGAGCCAAGAAGTCACGACTTCGTCCATACCGCCGAAGATCAGCAGTCTGACGAGCTTCACATCGATATCGGCACGGAAGCTTCCGTCGCGCTTGCCTCTTTCTAATATATTTTCGATCAGGATAATATATCTCTTGAGTGCTTGGCCGATCTCTTGACGAAGCTCCAGATCGCTCTGTCTAAGCTCGATTTGCGTAAGGAAAGCCAGATTGACATTGGCCTCCAGTTCGCCGAAGTGAATTTCGCAAACCTTCCGCAGGGCTTCCTTCGCCGTCATTTCTTCCGTAACGCCTTGGTTGAACTTCTCTACAAGCTCGCCTAATTTCTCTTGAAACAAGCCGGTCAGAATATCCTCCTTCTTCTTGAAATATAAGTAGATGGTTCCGTCGGCCACCCCTGCCTCCTTGGCAATTCGGGATACTTGTGATTTGTGAAAACCGTATTCGGCGAACACTTTCAGCGCGCCTTCGAGGATAGCGTAATACTTGTCTGGTTTTTTGCTACTTGTCAAGGAGATCACCTCGGTGTTAAGATACTGATATCGGTGAATGAATACTCATTCATTTTTATTCTCATCATAAAATACGCCGTACGCCTTGTCAACGACTTATTCAGCCTAAGAAGCAAGTAAGAAAGTTAGCCGGCTTACACCATGCAGATAAGCATTTTTCAGACTCTGGCAATAGAGGAATATGGAACTTGCTTTTTTACGTTGTCTGCATGTAAGCGCTATCTTCATTGGTTAAGGAGGTCTTCTATGATTGCTTCGCTCGTTCAGTTCGTATTGTTTCTGGCGGTTACGGGATGTGCTCTGTACTTGTTCTGGAGGGTCGTATATCACCGCTATTTGTACATTCAGCTCGGGAAAGAAGTGAATTTGAAGCAGGAAGCGAAAGCCCGGCTGAAGGAATTCGCCGTCCAAGTGTTCGGACAGACGAAGCTGCTGAAGGATAGGAAGAGCGGGATCATGCATATCATCATCTTTTACGGCTTCCTTATTCTGCAGTTAGGTGCACTCGATCTCATTCTGAAAGGATTAATCGGCCGTGGTTTGCCGCTTCCGGGCTACGACTATTTCACATTCATTCAAGAAGTGACGGTTGCTTTGATTGTGCTGGCCATGGGGTACGCCACATACCGCCGGTATATCGAGAAACTGAAGAGGCTGAAGCGCGGATGGAAGCCGAGTATCGTCGTTTTCTTTATTTTCTTCCTCATGCTTTCCGTCGTGGTGAGCGGTGGCTTCGAGCGGGTACGCGAAGGGGCCGGCATTTCAAGGTTCGCCCCTATTTCCTCGGTCTTCGCCGTCCTTTTCAGCGGATTGTCGCATACGGGCGCAACGATCGGTTTCTATGCGAGCTGGTGGATGCATCTGCTGATCCTTCTGGCCTTCCTGGTCTATGTGCCGCAGTCCAAACATTTTCATATCCTGACAGCTCCGCTTAATATATGGCTTCGTCGCACGGAGCCTGTCGGGAAGCTGGCGTCTCTGCAATTGGAGGATGAGGATGCGGAATCGTTCGGCGTTGGGAAAATCGAAGATTTCACCCGGAAGCAGATGCTTGATTTCTATTCCTGTGTTGAGTGCGGGCGATGCACAAGTATGTGCCCGGCCCATACGACAGGCAAGCTGCTTTCCCCGATGCATTTGATCACGAAGCTGCGCGATCATCTGACGGAGAAGGGCGCTGCCATCACGTCGAAATCGCCGTGGGTGCCTGCTGCGGCCTTCGCAGCAAGCAGCGGACACAATCCGCTGGAGGTGGAATTGATCGGCGGTGTGATTACCGAAGAGGAGCTGTGGGCTTGTACGACCTGCCGTAATTGCGAGGATCAGTGCCCCGTAGGCAACGAACATGTGGATAAAATTATTGATTTGCGCCGTTATCTGGTACTGACTCAGGGCATCATGCCGCATGACGGCCAACGCGCGCTGCAAAATATCGAACGCCAGGGCAATCCGTGGGGAATAAGCCGCAACGATCGCGTCAAATGGGTGAAGGAAGTTGATCCCCATAACGAGCTCAATGTTCGTACTGTGAAGGAAAATCCTCAGTTCGACTATTTATTTTTCTTGGGGTCGATGGGGGCTTACGATAACCGCAGCCGCAAAATTACGCATGCCTTCGTGAAGCTGATGAATGAAGCCGGCATCTCCTTTGCGATACTCGGCAATGAGGAGAAAAACTCCGGCGATACGCCCCGCCGCATGGGGAACGAATTCTTGTTCCAGCAGCTCTGTGCCGACAATATCGCCACTTTCCAGAAGTATAAGGTTCGCAAGATCGTTACGACCTGTCCGCACACCTACCATATTTTCAAAAATGAGTACCCCGAATTCGGGTTGGATGCCGAAGTGTTTCACCATACGGAGCTGCTCGATGCATGGCTGAAGGAAGGGCGTCTGAAGCCGCAGTATGACGTGCCGGAACGCATTACGTATCACGATTCCTGTTATTTGGGCCGCTACAACGAAGTCTATGAGGAGCCTCGCCGCATCTTACGTGCGATTCCAGGCGTGGAGCTTCTCGAGCAGGCGCGTTCCCGGGAGAACAGCATGTGCTGCGGAGCTGGCGGCGGCATGATGTGGATGGAGGAGACGGCCGGCACGCGCGTCAATATCGCCCGCACCGAACAGCTGTTAAGCGTGAAACCGACTGTTATTTCATCCGCATGTCCTTATTGTTTGACGATGGTGGAGGATGGGACGAAGATGAAGGAGGTTGGGGACGAAGTCAAAGCGCGGGATATCGCTGAAATTCTGGCTCTCTCGGTATTCGGCGGAGCCTAAGTCTGAATAATTCATGTAGGAGGATGATCCATATGACAAAGATTCGTTCTGCTGCCGTCATCGGCTCCGGTGTGATGGGCTCCGGCATTGCCGCCCATTTGGCTAACGCAGGTATCCCCGTGCTGCTGCTCGATATCGTACCGGCAGCGCTTCTGCCGCAAGAAGAAGGAGCGGGGCTGACGCTGGAGCATCCGAAGGTGCGCAACCGGCTTGCAGTCAGTGCGCTGGATAAGCTCAAGAAGACGAACCCTGCACCCCTGTACAGTGAAGAGTTCGCCCAACGGATTACACCCGGCAATCTGGAGGACGATTTGGCGAAGCTGAGCCAAGTTGATTGGATTATCGAGGTGATTGTCGAGAACTTGCAGGCGAAGCAGCAGCTCCTCAGCCGGATTGAGACGGTATGGAAACCTGGAACGGTCGTGAGCTCGAATACGTCGGGCATCTCCATCAATGCGATGGTTCAAAATGCGGGTGATGCATTCAAGAAGCATTTTCTCGGGACTCACTTTTTCAATCCCCCTCGTTACATGAAATTGTTGGAAATAATCCCCAGTGAAAAGACGGATCCGGCCATTGTCGCCTATATGACGGAATTTTGTGAGAAGAAGCTGGGCAAAGGCGTCGTGCAGGCGAAAGATACGCCGAATTTCATAGCTAACCGGATCGGAACTTACGGGCTGCTCGTAACGCTGAGGGAAATGGCGGCCGGCGGATATTCCGTCGAAGAAGTGGATGCTGTAACCGGTCCGGCGATGGGCCGTCCGAAGAGCGCGACGTTCCGAACATTGGATCTGGTCGGCTTAGACACCTTCGTGCATGTGGCCGGCAATGTGTTCGATCTGGTGGATGATCCGCAAGAGAAGGAAATCTTCAACTCGCCGGACATGTTGCGGAGCATGGTGGCCAAAGGCTGGATCGGGGAGAAAGCGGGCCAAGGGTTTTATAAGAAAGTCAAGTCTGAATCTGGAAAAGTAATCCAGGCGCTTGATTTGAACACGATGGGTTATACGCCGAGCCGCAAAATCTCGTCGGCTTCCCTGGAAGCGGCGAAGCAGGCGAAAGGAACGAGAGCGAAGCTGAAAGCGCTGCTGGGTGCGAAGGACCGGTACTCCGAACTGGCGTGGAACATTCTGAAGCCTGTGCTCCTGTACGCTGCGGAGAAGCTGGATGAGATCGCGGACTCCATCGCTGAGATCGATAACGCACTCAAGTGGGGCTTTAACTGGGATCTGGGGCCGTTCGAGACCTGGGATGCGATCGGTCTGAAGCACTCCGTGGAACGAATGGAAGCGGAAGGCAGCAAGGTGCCGGAGTGGGTGAAAGCTTGGATTGCGTCCGGCCATGACAGCTTCTACCGGCAAGAAGAGGGGCGGAGCTTCTACTACTTGAAAAACGAATATCGCGGCGTCGAAACCCGGACGGAGCACATCTCGCTGGCGGCGCTCAAACAGCAAAATAAAATCATACGGTCGAACAGCGGCGCGAACTTGATCGATATCGGCGACGGTGTCGCTTGCCTGGAATTTCAATCGCCGAACAATGCCATCGGAGGCGACATCCTCACGATGATTCAGCACAGCGTGGACGAGGTCCGCCGTAATTACCGCGGGCTTGTGGTCGCCAATGAAGGCAAGAACTTCTGCGTCGGCGCCAACTTGATGCTGCTCTTGATGGAAGCGCAGGACGAGGAGTGGGATGAAGTGGACGGCATCATCCGCTTGTTCCAGAATGCGATGATGAAGCTGAAAGGGTTGGAGAAGCCAGTCGTTGCCGCACCGCACAAAATGACGCTCGGCGGCGGTGTCGAAGCGTGTATGCCGGCAGATCAAATTATTTTCGCGTCGGAAACCTATTACGGTCTCGTTGAGGTTGGAGTCGGCTTAATTCCGGCAGGCGGCGGCTGCAAAGAATTGGCGCTGCGGGCCAGCTCGCAGGTGCGCGATCCGGAGGTCGATCTGCAGCCGTGGATCAACGCCAGCTTCGAAACGGTGGCGATGGCGAAGGTATCCGCAAGCGGTCACGATACCAAACGGCTCGGGTTCATGCGGCCGCAGGATACCGTCGTAATCAATCCGGATTACCGGATCTATGAAGCCAAGCAAGCCGTTCTACGCATGGATGCGGCAGGCTACACGCCGCCTGCGCAGGAGAAAATTCGTGTTGTCGGCGAGAATGGCAAAGCCGTTATGCAAGTGGGCGCCTACACGATGAAGCAGGGCGGTTACGCCAGCGATCACGATGTGCTGATTGCGAATAAACTTGCGCACGTGCTGGCCGGCGGCAATGTGCCTGCCGGGACGCTCGTGACGGAACAGTATCTGCTCGATCTGGAGCGGGAAGCCTTCCTCAGCCTGTGTGGGGAGCCGAAGACGCAGCAGCGCATGCAATATATGCTGTCCAATGGTAAGCCGCTGCGCAACTAAATCGTGAGTTGAACGATAGCGTAAGCCCAACTCTAATCCTTGAGGTGAATGACGATGAAGGAAGCAGTCATTGTATCGATAACGCGTACCGCCGTCGGCCGTGCGAAGAAAGGCAGCTTCGCTCAAACGAGAGCGGAGGATCTCGGCAAAGCCGTATTGGAGGAGGCCGTGCGCAGGGCGCCGGGACTCGAGAAAGGCGATGTCGACGACATCATTATCGGCTGTGCGATGCCGGAGGGCGAGCAAGGGCTGAACTTCGCCCGTACGATGGCGCTCTATGCGGGCTTCCCGGTGACCGTGCCGGCGATCACGGTCAACCGGTTCTGCTCCTCCGGGCTGCAGGCCATCGCTTATGCGGCGGAGCGCATCATGCTGGGTCACGCGGAGGTGATTATCGCCGGAGGCGTAGAGAGCATGAGCCACGTCCCGATGACGGGCTTCAAGCTCTCGCCGCATCCGCGGCTGGTTGAAACGATGCCCGAGGTGTACATGGGCATGGGGCATACGGCCGAAGCCGTGGCGGGGCGCTTCGGGGTTACGCGCGAGGCGCAGGATCTCTTCGCCACGCGAAGCCATCAGAAGGCGGCGGCTGCGATCGCCGCCGGCAAGTTCGTGGATGAGATCGTGCCGGTGGCGACGAGCGTGAAGGGGTTTGACGAACGCGGCGGAGCGTTTGAGCGTTCGTATGTGTTTGCCGTGGATGAGGGCGTGCGCCCGGATACATCCGTGGAAGGTCTTGCCAAGCTGAAGCCTGCGTTCAGCTTGAACGGCACGGTGACGGCGGGCAACGCGTCACAGACGTCGGACGGCGCAGCGGCAGCCGTGCTGATGAGCCGTGAGCGCGCGGAGGCGCTGGGGCTGAAGCCGCTGGCGACGTTCAAGGCGTTCGCGCTTTCCGGCGTGGAGCCGGAAATTATGGGTGTGGGCCCGGTGAAGGCGATTCCGAAGGCTTTGAAAATGGCCGGGATCTCCCTGGACCAGGTGGATCTGTTCGAAATTAACGAAGCGTTCGCCTCGCAATGCGTGCAGATCATTCGCGAGCTCGGCTTGAACGAAGAGCGGGTGAACGTGAATGGAGGGGCGATTGCGCTCGGGCATCCGCTGGGGTGTACCGGCGCGAAGCTGACGACGAGCTTGATCTACGAGCTGCAGCGCCGGGGCGGCGGATATGGCGTCGTCTCCATGTGTATCGGAGGCGGCATGGGGGCAGCGGGCGTCTTTCAGGTGCACGCTTAGGTAGGATGGTCCGAACCGCGGCTGAGTTCGTTTGGCACATCCGCACACGTAACGGGAAATTCTCCTGTTAATTGGCTGATTCGGCAGTGTATTTACACTCGTAACAGGAAAATCTCCCGCTAATAAGGCGTTTTTGACTCTCGTTAAGACTGAAATGCATTGAATTAACGGGAGAAATTCCAGTTGCTAATAGGTGTTCATGCCGTTTCAGCAAAAATAACGGTATAAATTCCAGTTTATCATCGGCGAGCGAAGTTTTGCTTGGCATGGATCGGGAGATGTCCCTAACGGTGTGGTGTTTTGGCACATGTCACAGGAAATTCTCCCGCTAATACCGCGTTTGCCATCAAACGTCTCACGCACGTCTCACGCATTAATTAACCCTTGTCCAATTCATTCGAAGGAGCGATGAAGCATGTCAGAGAAAGTCGTTGGCGGCAGTTTTGTAATATCGGATACGGACTTCAATCAGATCGTAACGCCCGAGGATTTTACCGAAGAGCACCGGATGATTGCGGATACGACGCGGGATTTCGTAGCGGGCGAGGTGCTGCCGGTAGATGAGCATCTGGAGAAGCTCGATTACGATTTGACGGTCAAGCTGATGCGAAGTGCCGGGGAGCTGGGGCTGCTCGGTGCGGATGTACCGGAATTATACGGCGGGCTTGGGTTGGATAAAATCAGTTCGACGATCATTAGCGAAAATTTGGCGAAGGCCTCGTCTTTCGCGCTTTCGATCGGTGCGCATGTCGGAATCGGCACGCTGCCGATCGTCTTCTTCGGCACGCAGGAGCAGAAGAAGAAGTACTTGCCGGATCTGGCCACAGGCGCCAAAATCGCAGCGTACTGTTTGACGGAGCCAACGAGCGGTTCGGACGCGTTGGGCGCGAAAACGACGGCTCGGCTGAGCGAGGATGGCCGGCATTATGTGTTAAACGGCTCGAAATTGTATATTACGAATGCCGGGTTCGCCGATATTTTCATCGTATATGCCAAAATTAACGGAACCGACTTCACCGCCTTTATTTTGGAGAAAGGGACGCCAGGCTTCACGATGGGGCCGGAGGAGAAGAAGATGGGGATCAAGGGCTCGTCGACGCGTCCGCTCTATTTCGAAGACGTCCGCGTTCCGGTAGAGAATTTGCTCGGTGAGATCGGCAAAGGCCATCTGATTGCGTTCAATATATTGAATATTGGCCGTTACAAATTGGCTACAGGATGTCTGGGAGCGGCCAAGGAAACGATTGAGCTTGCGGCCAAATATGCGAATACGCGTCAGCAGTTCAATACGCCGATCTCGAAGTTCCCGCTCATCGGCAAAAAGTTGGCCGAAATGAACATTCAAACCTACATGCTCGAAAGCATGGTGTATAGAACGACAGGGCTGATGGACGCCATCCTGAAGGATATCGATCATACGAGTCCGGATGCGGGCAAGGTGTCTGCGAAAGGCATTTCCGAATACGCGTTGGAATGTTCGATCAATAAAGTATTCGCTTCCGAGGTTCTCGATTTCGTCGCCGATGAAGGCGTACAAATTCATGGCGGCTACGGCTTCATCCAAGAGTATAAAGTGGAGCGGATTTACCGGGATTCGCGGATTAACCGCATTTTCGAAGGAACGAATGAAATTAACCGTCTGCTTATCCCCGGTACGTTGGTGAAGAAAGCGATGAAGGGCGAACTGCCTTTGCTGCAAAAAGCCGGGGCGCTGCAAGCGGAGCTCCTGTCGATCGTTCCGGGCCAGACGTTTGACGGCACACTGGAAGAAGAGGCTCATCTCATTGCGATGGCTAAGAAAATTTTTCTCATGGTTGGCGGTCTTGCCGTCCAGAAATACGGTGCCGCTCTGGAAAAAAAACAAGAGATTCTGAGTAACTTGGCCGATATCATGATTCAAATTTTTGCGGCGGAAAGCGGTCTTCTGCGGACGAAGAAAGGGATTGCCAGAACCGGGGAGGACAAAGCGAGAAATGCCATTCAGATGACAGCGGTATACGTACACGAGGCTTTTGACAAAATTGAGGCATACGCGAAGGAAGCACTAAGTACGATGGAAGAAGGAGATGTTCTTCGGACTCAATTGTCGATTTTGAAAAAGCTCACAAGACGCAGCGCTTTGAATACGGTCGGACTCAAGCGCGACATCGCCGCACGTGTTATTCAGGGAGAGAAGTTTATCGTCTAGTCATCCGTGTGAAGAACCTGAGGGGGATGGTTTTGTATGAGCGAAGCAAAGCCTTGGCTGCGTCACTATCCGGAGGAAGTGGCGCCGACTTACGAATACCCTAAGCACAATCTTGCACGCTTGTTGGTGGATTCCGCACAGAAGCATCCGGACCGGCCTGCTTTATATTTTATGGGCACAACGCTGCGGTACCGGGAGTTGCTCGAGGCGTCGTACCGTTTTGCCGATGGATTGAAACAGCTGGGTGTGCTGCCGGGGGAACGGGTCTCCATTATGCTGCCGAACTGTCCTTCCGCTATAATCGCTTATTTCGGCACGCTGATGATGGGCGGTATCGTCGTGATGACGAATCCGCTGTATGTGGAGAGGGAGCTGATTCATCAGCTCTCCGATTCCGGCGCGAGAATTATCGTTACGCTTGATCTGTTGTTTGACCGTGTGCAGAAGGCGAAAGCGAGAACGCCGATACAGTACATCATCGTGACTTCGATTAAGGACTATTTGCCTTTTCCCAAAAATGTATTGTATCCGATCAAGATGAAAAAAGACGGAGTCAAGCTCGATGTCGATTATGGGGGGGAAGGCGTATATGCCTTCAAAAGGTTGCTGCGGAGCGCTTCGCCAAATCCGGTTTGTGTGGATGTGAATGCCGATGAAGATATCGCCCTTCTGCAATATACGGGGGGAACGACCGGCATATCCAAAGGTGTCATGCTGACGCATACGAATTTGATCGCGAATACGTACCAAACGACCAAATGGTGCTACCGGATTCAGACGGGCGCCGAAAGATTCCTGGGGGCGATTCCGTGCTTTCACGTTTTCGGTTTGACGGTGCTGCTCAACCAATCCATGCTGCAGGCGGGCATGCTGATTCTGATTCCGAAGTTCGATATCGCTACGATTCTGGATACTATAAATAAAATGAAGCCGACGATTTTTCCCGGAGCGCCGACGATGTATATCGCCATTATTAATCATAAACGGGTGAAGGCTGTAGACATTTCTTCTATTAATATATGTGTAAGCGGTTCAGCGCCTCTGCCTTTGGAAGTTCAAGAGAAGTTCGAGGCGTTGACCGGCGGGAAGCTGATCGAAGGCTACGGGTTAACGGAAGCGTCACCGGTTACGCATGCCAATCCGATCTGGGGCTATCGCAAAATCGGTTCGATCGGGATCCCGCTGCCGGACACAACGGCCAAAGTGGTCGATGTGAATTCCGGCGAGGAACTGCCGGTGGGTGAAATCGGCGAGCTGCTTATCAAAGGACCACAGGTGATGAAAGGATATTGGCAGCGCGAGCAGGAGACGGCTATGACGATCCGCGACGGCTGGCTGTATACCGGGGATATGGGCCGGATGGATGAGGAAGGGTTTTTCTCCATCGTTGACCGGAAGAAAGATTTGATCATTGCCGGAGGATACAATATATATCCCCGTGAGATTGAAGAAGTGCTGTTCGAGCATCCCGCTATTATGGAAGCTGCGGTTGCCGGCGTGCCGGACGAATATCGCGGGGAAACGGTGAAAGCTTTCATCGTGCTGAAGCCAGGCATGTCTTTAACGGAGAAGGAGCTTGAGCTCTGGTGCCGGGAGCGTCTCGCCGCGTTCAAAGTGCCGCGCAAGGTTGAATTTCGCCAATCGCTGCCGAAGACGATGATTGGCAAGGTACTGCGCAGGCAATTACTAGAAGAGGAAGCGAATAAATCGTAATCAACTCTTCTTGTTAGACCACATAAGGGTTAGCCCTTTACAAGGAGAGTGGAGGGGGAACCTATGGATGATGTTCAAGAGAGTGTGAATCGAAGGTTGCGGCAGCTCGCAGCGGCAGCGGAGCCTACGTTCTGGGGCTTCCTGGGCTGTGAGTTTGTTGGTTTGCAGGACGGTATCATCACGATTGCTTTGGAGGCAAAACCGCATCATTTGAACCCGATCGGGATTGTTCATGGAGGCGTGCTGTCTTCGCTGCTGGATAATGCAATGGGGATTGTTGTCATGATGGCAAGACCTGAAGACAAGATTGTAACGACGAATCTGAACGTTCACTTTGTCGCACCGCTGTACGAGGGCAGGTTGACGGTAACTGCGGAGCTCGTTCACCAATCCCGCAAGATGATCACGGCGCAAGGGCGGGTGACGGATCGGGAAGGGAATCTGGGGACGATGGGAACGGGGACGTTCCGGGTGATTTGAACATTCGTATGAGCGAAAGAGGGGCATGCTCATTAGCATGGCTCTTTTTATTGTTCATATATGTCAGATAATATAACATCGTAGTACGATATAGACATAAAAAGTTCAAGAAAATTCGATTTATGTTATATTAGTTGACACAAATCCATTGACGCGCTCGGCGCTATCATCCTATAATCGTGAAAAAGGCTTAAGGGAGGAAGCGCGATGCATCTTACCATTCGTGAAGCATTAACCATCTATCCTTTAACAGAAGCGAAGCTCGTCGCCGGCAAGGAAGGGGATTCCCGCATCGTCAAATCCGTCAATGTCATGGATGCGCCAGACATCGCCGATTGGACGAAATCCGGTGAGATGCTGTTCACCACCGCTTTCGCCATGAAGGATAGCCCGCAGGAAACGGTCAACTTACTGCGCAAATTGAATGACCGCGGAGCTGCCGGTCTCGGGATCAAGCTGGGGCGGTTCTGGACGGAGCTGCCGAAGGTTGTCGCCGAAGAAGCGGACCGGCTGCATTTTCCAATTATCGAAATGCCGTACCAATTCACGTTTTCCGATCAAATGAATGCGCTGTTCAATGCGGAATACCGGCGCAATACGAAGATGCTGCAAACCGTGCTCGACAAACAAACGAAGCTGATGCAATTCGGCTTGAAACAAGAGAGCATGGAGGCCATGTTTCGGTTAATAAGCCAAATCCTTGGTTATCCGATGGCTGTCATAGGTTCGAGAGGGCAGCTTCTCTACAATACAAGCGCTTGGAAGCAAGAGCAGCTGGCCCAGAATTGGCCGAAACGCAAAGCAGGCTGGGTCTATGCAGGCAAAGATCGGGCGTACCGGGTCGGACTGTATCAGCAGGACGAAGAGCTGCTGGGGCATTTGCTCATCATGCCGGAAGTCGTGCTGTTAGCCAACGTAGAGGAAGGGTTGTTCCAGCAGGCTGCGGACATCTTGACCTTTCACATGAGCTACACATTCCGGTCCCACGTCGAAGCTTCCGCCGAGCGCGAAATGTGTAATACCCTCCTAAGGTACCTGGAGAAAGGAACCTCGCTGGAGGCGTTTCTGGAACAGGCTGAGACGAGGGGGCTGTCGCTCTTTACCGGGAATTATCAATGTGTCATGGTGAGGAACCAATCGGATGCTCTGACGGATGAGGGGCGTGCCGGGAAAATGAAACGGCTGAAGCATTATATGGAGTCCCATCCGAAATCAAATGCTTTGCGGGCGAACCATTTTGTCCTCAAGGATCATCTATTTGCGATCTATTCCTCTCAACAAGCCGACGGATTCCCGGAAGAGGAATTGTGCCAGCTGCTGACCAAATATGCGGCAGACGCGGGCTGTCTGGAAGAAGCGGGTGAATTAACGTTCTACACGAGCCAGGCCAAATCCAAACCGACGGCGCTGCGGGAAGCTTACATGGAATGCATGGAGACGATGCGGATGGCCGCCCGGTTCGAGGTGTCAGACCGTGTTGTTCATTATGAAACGATAGAATTCGCACATCTCTTCCAGCATGTATCGTCCAGCGCCATGGAAGACTATTGTGCCAAAGTGCTGCGCCCGCTCTTGGAGAAAGACGCCGAATACTCGCAGGAAATGATACGCACATTAGAGGTATTCATTCGCAATGACGGCCAAGTGAGCGAAGCGGCCAAGCAATTATTCATCCATCGAAATACGGTCACCTATCGTCTGGAGAAGATCTCCGACCTGCTGCAAGTGGATTTCAAGAAAGTGAACGATTTGTTGAAATTAAAAGCCGTATTTTTATTTCGCCAATTCCTGCATGTGCGTCAATAAATAAGCAAGCCCTGAGCGCTGTCGGAGCGTTTCAGGGCTTTTGCCTTTCCAGGGTGATGACGGTAATTTCGGGTCTGCACAAGAAACGCAGCGGCAGTGTGGTCGTGCCGATGCCCCGGTTCGTGTAAACGAGCATGCTGGAATTGGGCACTTGATTGAGTCCCACGACATAGTGCCGCCCTTGCGGCGGGGTCAGCAGGGCGCCTGCAACGGGCAGGCGGATCTGTCCGCCATGCGTGTGCCCGGAAAGCTGCAGGTCGATGGGATACCCGGTCACTTCATTCGCATAATCGGGGCAGTGCGAGAGCAGGAGTGTAAACATTTGCGGGTTGGAGCCGCTCAGCGTTGTCACGATATCCGGTTTGGCGGTAAGCCGGTCTTTGACGCCTGCCAGTTGGATGGATTGGCTTTTGTAGGTAATGGTTTGATACGCATTCTGAAGCGTCCGGAAGCCGCCATCTTCCAGAATCGGCAGCGTGTAATTTATATCGATCCATTTGTCATGATTGCCGAGAACCGCCCATTTGCCGAGCGGCGCCTCGATGGAGGCGAGCAGCTTGCTTGTCAAAGCGGAGTCTTCAGTAATGGCGGCGTCGAACAAATCACCGGTGAAGGTGATGATGTCCGCCTTCTCCGCGTTAATAAGCGTAACAAGCTGTTCCAGGTCCGCGAGATTGAAAAAGTGGCCGATATGCGTATCGCTGAATTGCAAAACTTTCAGCCCGTGGAATGCGTTGGGCAGCCGTGCGAAGGAAAGGGGAAATCTAGTAACCTCGTACCATCTCGGTTCGATGAAGCCGGCGTAGCTGCCGGTTAACCCGCCGGATGCCAGCAATGCGCCGGCAAGCGCCGCTCCTTTTTTGAGAAACTTGCGTCTTGACATTGTGGGAGGTGAATTCATGAATGCCTCCTATTCTATAGGCTATTGGTTGTCCTAATTATACCAGTAGATTCATAGTGAACGCGAATTGTGCGGCCATCGCATTTGCAATCATTCCTCTATTAATTTATAATCATTATAATTTAATGCGAGGAGATGTTGATATGCCAGCATGGAAAGAGCTAACCACTGTTGATCAATGGCAGGAGGTTTTGGATCGGTCCGCCGACAAGCCGACGGTCGTTCTGAAGCACAGTACAGCATGTCCGGTGAGCGCCAGTGCGCTTGAAGAATATGATGAGTATTTGGCCGGGAAACCGAACGGCGATGTCGATTATTATTTGGTGAAAGTGATCGAGTCCCGCCCGGTATCCAATCAAATTGCGGAGGATCTGGGAATTAAGCACGCATCGCCGCAAATTCTTTATTTCAAAAATAAAGAGTCCATCTGGAACACTTCGCACTGGTCCGTTACTACCAAACATATTACTGCCGTCTTGGATTAATCAAGCCAAACCGGATAAGCCTTGAGTCGTCACCCTTTCGTTAGGGAATGGCTCAAGGCTTTTATTCTGCCATGCTGTAATGCCGTAATTGAACAGTGTTTAAAAAAGGTTGGCAAGCCGTTCATCCTCCTATATAATAATTTGGCAGTAACAGGTATCTAAGCAGCAAGGAGTTATGCAACATGAATGCAATGAATAGAACCAAAGTCCCCATTCCGGTATTTTTGCTGATTGGCATTATCGCCATCTCGTTTTCCGCCATTTTTGTCAGATGGAGCGATGCACCGGCCTCGGTCACCGCGATGTACCGCCTGCTGATGACAAATGTATTAATGCTGCCCTTTCTATGGAACTATCGATCGGAGATAGCTAGCATCCGATTGAGAGATTGGCTGCGAACGGCGGCATCGGGCATTGCCCTGGGGCTGCATTTCTTGTTCTGGATGGATTCCCTGCGCTTTACGACAGTGGCAAGCTCGACGGCGATTCTGACGTTAGAACCGATTTTCGTCCTGCTCGGAGCTTTCCTTCTCTACGGCCAGCGAACAAGCCGCGCGGCTTTCTTCGCGATGTGCGTAGCTATCGTCGGTGCGATCTGCATCGGCTGGGGAGATTTCAGGTTCTCGGGCGATGCGCTCAAAGGGGATTTATTGTCCTTAATCGGTACGATTGCGGTTGCGCTGCATATGCTCTTGGGCAAAAGCTTGAGAGAACGCATCTCGGCCTTCGTCTACAGTTTCTCGGTTTTTCTGTTCGCAGGGCTAGTACTAGCCGTCACGAACGTGGCAACCGGCGTATCCTTCACCGCATATCCGGCTAAGGAGTGGGGCGTATTTCTGCTGCTTGCAATCGTCCCTACGGTATTCGGGCACTACGTGTTCAATTGGCTGCTGAAGTATATGAAAGCTTCTTCCGTCTCGATGACCGTGCTCGGCGAGCCGCTTGGCGCTTCGCTACTCGCTTATTTTCTGCTTGGCGAGAAGATTACCTTGATTCAGCTTGCGGCAGGCTGCATATTGCTGATTGGGGTTGGGATGTTTTTGCGCAGCAACGAGAAACAGTAAAATTTTTTTGGTTTAATTGAACAAAGGTAAATAAGATGTGCAAGGCGGCAGGGTTGATCTATGGAGGGATAATGTGAGATTTCGTGATTTTCATCGCAATGTACGATTAAGAATCGGTCTTTCCTTTGTATCCGGCACCGCCAACAATATGGTTCTCCCTTTCATGTCCATCTATTTCTCCGGGCGATTAGGGGATACGAGCGCAGGACTCGTCGTCATTCTCGGCATTCTGGCCGGTGTCATGACCGGTATCGTCGGCGGTTATTACGCAGACCGGATTGGCCGGAAGAGGCTGATGCTGACCGCGGAAGCGGGATGGATGCTCTGTTTCATCGGAATGGCCGCCTCCAATTCGCCGTGGATGACATCGCCATGGATCACGTTCGTGCTGATGATTGGCGTCAGTATGTTCTGGGGGATCCATGGGCCGGCCAATGATGCTATGCTGCTGGACGTTACGGCTCCTAACGAACGTAAATTCATGTATGCGATCATGTACTGGATCAACAATTTATCGTTCGCAATCTCGGGAATCGCAGGAGCTTTTCTGTTTAAGTCGTATTTATTCGAACTGTTCGTCGGCTTAGCTGTAATTGGTCTAATCACGCTGATAATTACTTATCTCTGGATCGATGAAGTCTATGAGCCGAAGGTTGTTAAGGAAGAGAAAGGCAATCGCAAGATGGAGTCGTCCATGTTATCCAATTATGTGCAAGTATTCCGGGACAAGACGTTTATGATTTTTACGGCGGCGTCTTTGCTGCTTGTCTCCGTGGAGTTTCACCTCGGGAACTATGTCGGCGTCAGGTTGGAGAAAGAAATGGTCCATGCGCCGTTCCTTCCATGGCTGGAATCGTCCTGGACGGTTGACGGGCTCCAAATGCTGGGCTTTATCCGTACGGAAAATACCGTGCTTGTCGTCGTTCTTTCTGTCCTCATGACCGTTATAATGAAGAGATTTGCGGACAGTAAAGTGCTGTTTATCGGGTATGCCTGCTATGTTCTCGGCTATAGTTACTTGGCTTACAGCAACCAGCCGTCGCTGCTGATGATAGCCATGTTCATCGCAACGGTCGGGGAGCTCATGTATGTGCCGATTAAACAAGCCTATCTGGGCAATATTGCGCCAGACCATGCCAGAAGCTCTTATATGGCCCTATTCGGTATGGTATACAAAGGGGCAATGCTGCTCGGAGGGTTCGGCGTTATTCTCGGCGGCATCGCTGCTTCGTGGATGATGGCTCTGCTGATCGGTCTCAGCGGCTTCGCAGGCATGGGCATGTTCTATGCCATCCTTGCGAAGCTGGAGGAGCGCAAGACGAAGGCGGAGCGGAGCCATCAAGCGGCAGAAGCTGCTGCGGCTTCGGGGGCGAGTATTACCGCGTAAAGCAAAATAGGCACAATCCACTCATTATGAGGAGATTGTGCCGCTTTTGATTTGTGGCCGCTGACCGTGAATAAGCTCTATTTCGCCGTTGCGGCAAACTCCGCTTTGATCTTCTGGAGCAGCTCGGGCGAGATCAACACTTCATAGGCTGTAGAAGCGAGCGCCTTGGCCGTGAACAGCATCGCGTCCAATGCAGGCTCCTGCAGCGCCAAATCGCGGAATTCCTTCGTATGCAGCATGTGCTTCTCGCCGACAACTTTCACGAAGGGGTGAATGGTCGGACACTGGATGGATACGTTGCCCAAATCCAGCGAGCCGTGATCCTTGCCGGTTTCGATCGCTTCCGGACGGACCCCCATCTCAGTCAGCTGCTGCGAGAACACCTGAGACAGAGTTTCATTCGTACGCAGCTCGTCATACGAGAACTCATAATTGGACGTCTTAAGCGTACATCCGGTTTGGAGTGCGGCGCCTTCGGCGCAGCGAAGCACCTTCTGCACGAGCTCGTTCGTATAAGTTCGCGAAGCGGAACGGATATAGAATTGGGCGACGGCATAGTCCGGAATAATATTCGGCGCCTTGCCGCCTTCGCTGACGATGCCGTGGATACGCGCGTCCGATTTGAGCTGCTGGCGCAGCGCGTTAATGGAATTGAACAGCTGGATGACGGCATCCAGCGCGTTGATGCCTTCGTACGGCTGAGCCGCGGCATGCGCCGGACGTCCGAAGAATTCGTATTGGATGGCATCCATCGCCAGCGATTCGCCGGATTTCTCGTAGGTGTAGTAAGGATGCGCCATCAAGGCGATATCCACATCGCGGAATAATCCTGCTTCGGCCATCGGCACCTTGGCGCCCTTGGTCTCTTCCGCCGGAGTCCCGTACACGCGAATGCTCCCGCCGGTCTCGGCGATGACCGATTGAAGCCCGACGGCCGCACCGATACTCATCATACAGATGAGATGATGCCCGCACGCGTGGCCCAGCTCCGGCAATGCGTCGTATTCGGCTAAGAACGCGACTACAGGCCCGGGTTTGCCGGAATCGTAGGTCGCGATGAAGGAAGTGGCGATGTCTAATACGCCTCGTTCAACCTGGAAACCGTGGTATTCCAGTTCCACGGTCAGGCGGGCGGCCGCTTGAAATTCTTCATGCCCGAGCTCCGGGTTCGCTCCGATGAAACTGGAGATGGCTTTGAATCTGCCGGCATAGGCATCGATGGTTTGGAATATGGTAGATTTCATATTTCGCTTAACTCCTTTATGGAATAGGACATACCTCCATTGTAGTATAAAGGAGGGCAAACTACCACTTGATGCGTTCCTGGGTTACAATAAAGACAGGCAATTCCTGATGAAAATTTGATGCAGCGGGGAGGAATAATCAGATGATGAAATACGGAGATGAGCACGCTGAACACCGGTTTACGCTGTCCTTTGCGGAGCGGGAGAGCCGGGGGCAGTGGCTCGACATCTTCCTGGACATTCACAAAGAAGCGGATGAACGGTTTCCGGAGGAATTGGTCGACCCGTCCGTTCTTGTCATTTGCAACTCGCAAGGGGACATCGTGCAGATCGTTCTGCATGACGAAGGCTGCGACTGTGAGTTTCAATTCACATACGCTGAGAAAGCGCAGATCGAGAAATTCGTTCAAGAGCATGTAAACGTATAAAAAAACGAGCATGCGCCGCTCTTCCCAAACTAGGCGTTTATGCATATACTATCCTACGTCAGGCTTTAGGGAGAGGATAGCAATGGCTAAGACCATCAATTATTTGGCATTTGGCGACTCGCTGACCGTTGGTTTCGGAGCGCCGGCAGGCCTTGGATTCGTGGACATCTTTCGGCTGAAGGTCGAGCAGGAGCTGAACCATCCGGTACATTTGATCCAAGCGGGTACGAACGGTGCCACAACCTCCGAGCTGCTCCAAACGATGGAGTCCGACCCGCAAATTCAGCAGGATATCCGCAGCGCGGATATCATTACGATGACAGCCGGCGGCAACGACTTGATCCAAGCGGCCATTCCCTTTTTTTACCAAAACGATCCTGGGTTCCTGAAAGCGGCACTTCAAACCTACGAAGCGAATTACAAAAAGATAATGCTGCAGATTGAGGCGCTTCGGCAGGGCGTGCAGACTCCATACTTAATGGCTTTAGTCGGCTTGTATAATCCGTTGCCTCAGGTACCGGATGCAGCCTACTGGGTGCAGCGGTTTAATTTGTTCCTGCGTAAATTGGAGCAGCCGCATATTGTTGTCGTGCAAGTGTACGACTCTTTCGTCGGGCAGAATACCCGCTACTTGGCGGACGATGCGATTCACCCGAATGAGTTGGGATACGGCGAACTGGCGCGTCAGGTGGAGAAGGCGGTTACTCCTCAACACCTGCGGCAGTTCGTTACAACCTCATGACATGATGACATATCCGATAATAGAAATGAAATGACAGGCGCTACCGGCCAGTACGAAAATATGCCATATGGCATGGTGATAAGGGATGCGCCTCCATACATAGAAGATCGATCCGAATGTATATAGAAGCCCCCCGGCGACGAGCCATACGATACCTCCGAGAGGCAGGTTGGTGTACAGCGGCTTGAAGGCAACGACGATGAGCCAGCCCATCAAAATGTAGCAAAGCGTCGAAATCAGTATAAATCGTTTCACGAAAAAGATTTTGAGCACGATTCCCGCAAGTGCCAGTCCCCAGATGACGCCGAAAAAGGTCCAACCCAAAGGTCCGCGCAGTGTAACCAGCAAATATGGCGTATAGGTGCCGGCAATCAGGACATAGATGGCAGAATGATCGAGCAGTTCGAACACATCCTTAACCTTCGGATGTCTAACGCTGTGCAGCAAGGTTGAGCACGTATACAGGATAACGAGCGCAGCTCCGAACACGCTGAAGCTGACGAGATGCCAAGCGTTTCCATGCAGATTGGCCTGAATCACGAGCAGAATTAGCGCCGCGATGCTTAATAGAACGCCGATTCCGTGGGAGATGGCGTTAGCTTTCTCTTCTTTGACGGAATATTCCAACTGAAATCCCTTCTTTCCTTCTGAAATAACAACTCCTTATAGATTGGACGATGCGAATATGTTTTTACCTTCATTTCAATTACAAAATAAAATTGCAATTGTCACCGGTGCCGGCAGAGGCATCGGCAGGGCGCTGGCCATCGGCCTTGCGGAAGCGGGAGCGGATGTGGCGCTTTTTGCCCGCACGGCAAGCGATTTGGAGAGCGTTGCCGGCGAAATTCGCGCCCTGGGCAGACAAGCTTATCCTTTCCGGGTCGACGTCACAAGCAGGGAACAGATTGATGAGGCCGTGAAGCTGCTCGTCGAACAGACCGGACGGATCGACATTCTGATTAATAACGCCGGGATGAACATTCGCAGCCAAGCGCTGGCGGTGACGGACGAGGAATGGGATAAGATCATGCAGACGAATCTGAAATCGGCTTTCTTATGCTCCCAGATCGTCGGCGAACGGATGAAAGAGCAGGGCTACGGGCGAATTATCAATATTGCCTCCGTTGCCGGTCAGGTTGCCCTGCGCACGGGGGTTGTATACGCGGCTACCAAAGCGGCGATGATCCAAATGACCAAAGTGCTCGCTCTGGAGTGGGGCAAGTTCGGCATTCACGTGAACGGCATCGGCCCTTGGTATTTCAAGACACCGCTGACGGAAACCATTCTAGCGAATCCGGATTACTTGGCGGAGATCATTGCGCGTACGCCGCTGCGCCGTGTCGGCGAGCTGGAGGAATTGGTCGGGCCTGCCGTGTTCCTGGCTTCCGATGCAGCCAATTATATAACCGGCCAAACGTTGTTTGTCGACGGCGGTATGACCATCTATGGCTTCTAAGCCTTAAGCTGTGTCCATTTGCATCATTTTGTATGATTGAGCTTTCACGCTATATCTTATATACTGAAAGACAATCAATAGATGTAATGCGCTTTCATAGTTTGGCACATAGATGAGATAAGGTGGTAGACGCAATGCCTCGGGTGCGTATATATACAGACAGCACATGCGATTTAAGCGATGAATTGATTCAACGTAATGAAATTGAAAAGGTGCCCTTATATGTGGTGTTTGATGATCGATCCTATAAGGATGGCCTAACGATCAAGCCCGACAAGCTTTTCGAGCTCGTAGAAGCCCGCGGCAAACTGCCCCAAACGGCAGCGCCGTCCCCGGCCGATTTCGAGAGGGCGTTCGAGAAAGTCATCGCAGCCGGGGATGACATTGTCTATATCGGACTGTCCTCCGTATTATCTTCAACCATTCAGAATGCCTCGATTGCGGCTGCATCCTTTCCGGATGATAGAGTGACCGTGATAGATTCCCGGAATTTATCGACCGGTATCGGTCTTCTCGTCTTGAAAGCCGCGCAAGCGGCTAGGGACGGCAGGAGCAGCGGCGAAATCAAGGCATTGATCGAATCGCTGCGCTCCCGGATCGAAGTGGAGTTCATCATCGACACATTGGAATATTTGCACAAAGGCGGCAGATGCTCGAGCGTACAGCATTTCATCGGGAGCCTGCTGAAGATCAGGCCGGTCGTGAAGGTGATCGAAGGCGCCATGACACTAACCGACAAGGTGAGGGGCAAGCGCGAGAAAGCGCTCGCACAATTGCTGAATAATGCGCTCGCCCTCAAGGACAAGATGGACGCGGAATATTTGTTCATTACACATGCGATGGCGGCGGACGAGGCGATTTATCTCAAACAACAAATCGAACAACACACTTCTGTGAAACAAGTCTGCATAACCGAAACCGGCTGCGTGGTTTCCTCTCACTGCGGACCTCGAACGGTAGGAATCGTATTCGCCACTACTTAGGAAATGAGTGTACACCATGACGACAATCAAGATTATCACTGACAGCAGCTGCGACCTCCCCAAAATGATAGTAGACGAGCTAGGGATTTCGATCGTGCCATTGTCCGTACATTTTGGAGAGAAGTGCATGTCTCCTCACATGGACTTATGCGATTTCTACGCGAGAATGAAAACGGAAAGCGTACTGCCGAAGACTTCAAGTCCGTCACCGCAGCACTTTCTATCGAATTATTCGGATAAGGCTGGGAGAGATCAGGATATTCTTGTTATTTGTCTTTCATCCGCGATCAGCAGCACCTATCATCATGCCTTAATGGCCAAGGAACTGCTTCTGGAAGAAGGCTATCAGGGGAGCATTGAGGTAATTGATTCCAAAACAGCATCGCTTGGCTTGGGCGTTCTGGTCTATAAAGCGGCCAAATTAGCGGCGGCCGGAGCTTCCTTCGAGCAAGTGGCTTCAGCCGTACACGGTTGGATCCCCCGGACAGGCACGCTCTTCTTCCTGGACACACTGGATAACGTCATCAAAGGCGGACGCCTTGACCGGGTTCGCGGCGCCGTAGCCTCCGTGCTGAATATTAAGCTGCTCATGAAAGCTAGCGAGGAAGGCTCGATTGAAGTAACGGAGAAAATCCGCGGTACACAGCAGGCATTGAAGCGGCTGATTGCCAAAGTAGGCGAGAAGCATCACGATTACGAGCATGACGTGATTGCGGTCGCGCATAGCAACTGCGAAGAAAGAGCGCGCGAAGTGCTGCATCAGCTGCTTGAGAAGCACCCGTTCCGCAGAGTATTGTTCGCCAATATGGGAACGGTGATCGGCACGTATGCCGGCGAAGGCGGCGTGCTGATCGCTTACTAAAGAAGAAGACACCTGATCTCCGAAGGCATTGGCTGTAGCCATGCAGCTTGGGGAACCGTCAGGTGTCTTCTTTCGTTATGCGGGATATTCGGTTGTGACGATATCCGAATCGTCGGTAGCGACAAGAGGCGATAGATCGCCTGCCGCTATGAGCCACAGCTCATGCAGGGCGCGGGTGCAGCCCACATACAGCAATTTGGCATCCATCAGCGTGGCTTCGTACTGCACGGAGGTGACATCCATGAGCACAACGGCATCGAACTCCAACCCTTTGGTCAGGTACACCGGAAGCACCGAGATGCCGCCTCGGTATACACGCTGCTTGGAGGTGATGAGATTCGTCTCGATGCCTGCAGCGGCCAGTGCTTCATGAAGCTCTTCCGCTTGTTTCTCCGTTCTGGCGACGACGGCGATTGTGCTCGAGTTTCCTTGCTGCATCGTGGCGATAGCCCGGTGCAAGAGCGGCAGCCGGTCTTTCGCAGCAGTCTGCAGCACCCGGACTTTGTTGCCGCTTCGGAACACGGGCACCGCCAGCAGAGGATTCTCTACGCCTCGCTTCAGCACCAGATTGGCGAATTGGATAATTTCCATCGTGGACCGGTAGCTTCGTTCCAGCTCGAAATACCCCTGCTGCCCTTCGTCAAACAGGCTGGAAAATTCTTTCCAATCCTGGATGCCCTGGTAGGCATGAATGCCTTGCGATAAGTCGCCAAGGATCGTGAACGAGCTGTTGCGTGTGTATTGATCGAGTACGGCGACCTGGAACGGCGAGAAGTCCTGAGCTTCGTCGATGACAACATGATCGAAAATGTGCTCCGAAGGGATGCCATAGAGGCGAGCGTGTATATAGAGAAGCGGCGCGAGATCCTCAAGCTGCACTTCTTTCTTCTTGAACAGCTTCAAGGAGGAACTGACGAGCGGCTCCGGCAGTTGGCCCAGCAAATGATATGGCGTGCTGTCGGCGAACAGCGTCTTGTAGAAGCTGAAAGCCGTATGTTCAGGCCAGCCTGTTAAATACGTGCGAAGTCGTTGACCCGATTTCTTTTTCAAGTCTTTTTTTCGCGTTTGGTCCCATATCTTGTCAAGCTGCATGTCCGTCCAACGCTTGATTCGGGCTACGACCCGTTCACGGCGTTTGGCAACCGGATAATGCTTGTTCTCGACAAAGAACCAATCGCGGATCGTTGCTAGCGGCAGCTTGCTGCCTTCCCATGGAACATAATCCGCTGTCGGGATGTAGGCGGCCTCGAATTGCGTCAGGCACGAGTCCAACATCGCTTTAAAGGCAATGGAGCCTTTGAATCTTCCAGGAGCGTTATCGTCGATCGGCGGTCTTTTGCTGCCAAGAGCGAACCACGTTTGCAGTGTCAACGCCTGATCCGCCAGCTTCACTTCCTGGTCCAGCACATCCAGCGCCCAGTCGGTAAACGTGCTTTGCTGGATATTGCCCACGCCTAGTTCAGGCAGTACGCCGGAGATATAGTCGAGGAACATGGAGTTCGGGGCGAAAATGATCATCCGTTCGGCTCGGACCTGTTCACGGTATTGGTAAAGCAAATAAGCAAGGCGATGCAAGGCTACGGTTGTTTTACCGCTGCCGGCTACTCCTTGTATGATGAGGGCTGTATTTTTGGCTGCACGGATAATCCGGTCCTGTTCCGCTTGAATCGTCGAAACGATATCGCGCAGCTTGTTATCTTTGTTCTCGCCTAGCCGGTATAGCAGAAATTCATCGCCAACGGCTAAGGAATCTTCATTACGGTCGTATGTATCGACGACCCGCTGAAGAATCTGCTTTCGAACGACCAGGTTGCGCTTCAAATAAACGAGTCCTTCGATGAGGCCGTCCGGGGAGTCGTAGGACGCGGGGTCCAGACCTCCGGTGAAGGAATAGAAGAGGCTGGCTACAGGTGCACGCCAATCGATAACGAGCAGGCGGCCGGTCCGTTCGTCTTCTACGCCGGATTTCCCAATATAAAGCGGCGACGAGGCGGGGGTGCCGGATTCCTGAAAGTCAAGCCTGCCGAAATACGGTTCATCGACGGCTTTGGCCAAGTTGTGGCGGCTGTTCTCGCGGGCAACCTCCAGCGCTTGCTCTGTGAGATCCGGTCCGTAGTAGACGGGTGTAGCTCGCAGCCTTGCCAGCTGTTTGTCAATCTCGGCATTCGTTATCTCAAGCCGTTGCAGTTCTTCTTGATAGGCACTTTGAGTCTTTGTGTCCAAGATCAGTTACCTCCTAAGAGTTGATGTAGTTAGAATCGCGTATCGTATAAGCAGGTAAACAATATAACACACCTGTTAAGATATGGGAAGTGTAACCGTGTTCAGGTGTATTTGGGGTCGATGGAAAACAATGCTATAATGGACATGTACGAAATCTACTTGGAGAAGGAGCCGATCGAGATGTCCATATATGATATCGAAGTTCAGACGATTAAGGGAGAGACGCAGCCGCTTTCAGCATACAAAGGCAAGGTGTTGTTAATTGTCAATACGGCTAGCGCTTGCGGACTTACTCCTCATTACAAAGGCCTGCAAAGCTTATACGAGCAGTATCAGGACAAAGGGCTGGTTGTTTTAGGCTTCCCTTGCAATCAATTCGCCGGACAGGAGCCGGGGACGAATGAGGAAATTCAAGCTTTCTGCGAGCTGAACTATCAGGTGACATTCCCCATGTTTGCTAAAGTGGACGTGAAGGGCGAGCATGCGCATCCGTTGTTTACGTATTTGCTGAGCCATACGCCGGAGCCATACCGCACGGGTGAGATCGAATGGAATTTCGTGAAATTCCTTGTAGATGCAAGCGGTATTGTCGTGAAGCAGTACAGTGCAAGAACGGAGCCTGCAGATATTGCCGGTGATATCGAAGCTATACTTGCCTAATCCAGGAAAAAATAGTTGCAATGATGACAACCCCCCGCTATAATCAGGATAATCATGACGGTGAAGGAGACGAATCAGAATGAAATCAACAGCATGGTTCGTACAATTTCATTATTTTCATAAGCGTTAGCACATACCTGGAACGATCAGGGTGGGCTAACGCATTTCGCGTTGGCCACCCTGCGGGATAGCAAATCGCGCAGGACCATGGGTCCGGCGCGTTTTTTTATCTCGGGAGAAGGGATTGGTTAAGGTATGGGGAATGCAAATCGAGGGAACGCGAATGAAGTCGGCAGTCGTGATAACAGCTATGCATCGAGCGATGAGAGCATGAGGGTCATCCTGCTTGCGCAGGCAGCGTGCAAGCAAGCCTATCGGATGATGAGCGAACTGAAGCTGGCAGGCATTGCGGCGAGAACGGAAAGCTTGTCCGTAGAAGCCGGCAAACGGCTGGCGGATGGTCTTGGTATCCGGTTTGTCGTGGCAGTAGACGATCGGAACGGAACGAATGTGCAGCTGGCGGATCTCCATGAACACCAAGAAGGTTCCATGCCGATGGATCAAGCCATTTATGTCATTGAGAAGGTATATCCGCCTGCGGATTTTACATAAAAACAAGAACGGAGTGAAGCGGGATGGGACAACGCTATGGATTTATTTATGCGCATCCGGATGATGAAACGTTTCTCAGCGGATGTTTGATTCGGCAGTTTGCCGATCAGGGAGACCGGCCCGTCTTGCTGCTCGCCACAAGAGGCGATGCCGGAAGACAGGGGCTGGAGAGAGCCGCAGATAAAGCGGAACTGGCGAGATTGCGGGAACAAGAAATGGTTGAGGCAGCGGATGTGCTGGGCATTTCGCATATCGAACATTTGGGCTGGCCGGACGGAAGCTTGGCGGACATCGATTTCGACAGTCTCGTCGCCGGGGTTGTCGCGTTCATCCAGCGTTATGAAATAGAGAATGTGTTCAGCTTCGCCGAAGATGGCGGCAATGGCCATCCGGACCATGTCACCATATCCAAAGCGGCGACGGCGGCGGTGCTGAGCGGTCAATGCCCGAGCGTCCGCAGGCTTTATTATGCGTTATCGAACGGCTTGCGCGAGCAAGGACATGAGCCTTCAATCATTGTGGATACGGAGAAGGACTGGGCGACGAAGGCAGCCGCCCTGAAAGCTCATGCAACGCAGCATGTGGCGATCGCCAAATACTTCGGCGATTTGGACGTTTTCCCGGAAGCGCGCAGATGGGAAGCCTTCGTGCTCGGGTGGCAGGACGGCGTCATGTGGCCGGAGGCGAAGATACGCACAACATCAGAATAGCAGATGGGCTTAAGGATGGAGGAGCAAGATATGTCAATCATTGCAAAAGTGGAAGCTGTGCTCATCGCAGATGAACCGGGAACGTTCGTCACCCGGGAAATCGACGGCGTGGAGCTTCAATTCGGCGGTATCGAAGGCGACAGGCATTTCGGCCTATTCGCCAAGGCGAATGTGAGACAGCCTATGTACAAACGGGGAACTGAAATTATGAACCGGCGGCAGCTCAGCATCGTTTCCGTCGAGGAACTTCAAGGCATCGCGCAGCGGTTAGGGGTAGAAACGATTCGCCCTGAATGGCTGGGAGCCAATCTGCTGATTAGCGGCGCTCCGGAATTGACCAAGCTGCCGATGGGTATCCGGATGATGCTCCCAAGCGGCGGCGGTCTGGTCTGCGAAGGAGAGAATGAGCCTTGTACCGGACCGGGCAAAATGATCGCCGATCATTACGGAGACAGAAGTTTAACTCAGCGATTCGTTAAGGCGGCCTGGAAGAGCAGGGGGATTGTAGCCTATGTGGAGCGTCCCGGCGAACTGAAAAAGGGCGATCTTGTCGAAATTCATAATTCATTCTTATGACTTTCGGCCTGCTACCCCCGCATAATGACGAATGAGATCGAATCTTATGGTGTAAGCAATAACGTACAAGATTCGGTCACTGGAGGGTAACCCGGCAATGTCGCTTCGTAACTGTGAAACATGCGGAATCGTATTCGTATCCCAATATGAGAAACTGTGCATAACATGCTCTCAGCAGTTTTTGGCCGAGTCGCATAAAGTGAAAGACTTTGTTCGCCATCATCCGCGAGCGACCTTGATTGAGGTATATCATCAGACGGGCGTACCGCTGAAGACGATCAAACATTTGATGCAAGCATAAGCGAACTGTTGTGGATATAAGAATAAGATATTGGAGGGCGGCTGCAAAGGCAGCTGCTTTTTCGTTTTTTTGCGAGGGAAAGAATAGTCGACTGCGAACGTATGTGCTATAATGGATGAATGCTGAGTAAAAAGACTGGAGATGAAAGATGAATCCTTCATTGCTTCGAAACCGAACTTTTGTGTACATGATGATAGGCGAAGCTATCCAAGGCGCAGGGCTATGGACCAGTATTATCGCCAACTTGCAATTTATGCAAAGCCATGTTCCTTCTGATCTAGGCAAAAGCTTGATCTTAATGTGCGGATTATTTTTAGGCGTGCTCATTTCGCCGCAAGCCGGCGTTTGGGCCGACCGCTATGATAAGAAGAAAATATTGCTGCTGTCAGGCTTATTCCGCTGTCTGGCACCGCTGACCATGTTCGCTGCGCTGCATTATGAATCCGTTGCGATCATGCTGCTGTCCGTCGTCATCATGCAGCTGGCGGCTACCGTGTATATGCCTACCGTGCAAGCGGCATTGCCTTCTGTCGTGGCTGCTTCCGAGCTGCTGAAAGCTAACAGCGTGAATTTTAACGTCATGACTTTAGCGCGAATCGGAGGTACGGCTGTGGCGGGAATTCTCGTTTCCGTTATGAATCTGTACACCGTATATGCGTTATCGCTCGTTTTCTACATGATTCTTGTCGTGTTGATCACACAGTTGAAGATTCCGTCTGCAGCAACGGCAAGCTCCGGAAATGTCCGCAATAAGGAGAAAATTCGCTTCACAGAACTGTTCCCGCTCATTCGCCAGGAGCCGTCCATTCTCATTGCGCTTCTGAATAGCGGGGTTATTACGTTATTTCTCGGCGGTTTTAATTTGCTCGTGCTGAAGTTCAGCGAGATTCAAAACAAGCCTGAACTGATGGGCTGGATTTATTCGCTTGAAGGCACCAGCATTCTGGTTGCCGGCTTATTCGCCAAACGATTGATCGGCAAGCGGAACCTGGTCACTAGTTCTACGTTATTCATGGTATTATTTGCCATCGCATTCGCCGGCATGTCCTTCAGTGAGAGCAGCTATGCCGTTCTTGGGTCATTCGTCATCTTTGGCTGCGCTGTCGCTTTTTTCTTTCCTATGATTTCTACACTCTTTCAAATTAAAGTGCCCGGCGATGTGCAGGGACGCTTCTTCTCGTTCCGCGGGATGCTGGACCGCGTGATGTTTCAAGTTGCGTTGCTGGCAACCGGCGCATGTCTGGATTGGCTGGGTATCTCGCCCTACCTCGTGTCGTTGGCGGTCTTGACGCTGCTAAGCGGTTTCCTGACGCTCCTGATCGCGAAGCGGAAGGCTGTCGATGTCAGGCAGCCAAGATCTGGAGAAGCGCTGGAAGGGTAGCGGGTAGGACGTAAAGAGGCTCTTTTTCAATTGAAAAAGAGCCTTTGGTTATTTGTACATATGTACGGGTGACGTCAATCGAGAGATTGCAGAATGGGACCAAGACGTCTTTTTATTCCTCGATATCCCAGGTGTCGCCGATGCGGCTAATTTTGTAGCACGATCCTTCGAAGGAGATGCAAACTTCCAGATTCAGCTGAGGCCATGTCAACAGCCAGCTTTCTTCGTTGTTTTCATACTGGATAGGCAGCGCTTCGTTCAGTTCGCGTATGAAAGTGAATACATGCGTATCATCACCTGCATCACGCGTGAAATCAATCCATACCCCGGTGATTTCTCCGGCGTTTACTTTCGATAGCAGCTCCATGAGCCAAGTGGGGATAGCTTCGTTATCTTCAAGCTCGTTATTGACGATCAGCTCTTCGAAAGATAGATTTTGCTTCGTGGAAGGGGGGTTGCCCGTTAATTTGGCTCCCAACTCTCGTAGAAGAAGGAACAGTCGATTATTGTCCAAAGCGTGCATGCGGCTTCCTCCTAACTAACTGGAAACATCGTATTGACTTTCAATTTGCCGCCGGACGGTTGAATGTCCAGCTGTACCTTGTCGCATTCCACTTCGGTACCGTCACGAAGGTAGCCGACCCCTGCGCCTGCTACGTCTATGACGCTGCCCATGCCCACCAGATTTTTCTTCGGCGCATTTTTGGATACCAGTGCGGAATAGGCTGTTTGAAACGCTTCTTTGTGCTTGTCGTCCGAAACGAATTTCGATGCGGCTTTGCCAGGCGGCACCTTACTGACGCGGCCGGATGGCGCAGTTCCGCTTTTTAACCGTTCTCTCTGCTGTTCCTCTGTCGTATGCGCCCCGTGGTCCGCGTAAGAGTGTCCGCCGCCGACATCGTAGGTACTTGGATTATCGGGATCCAATCCGTCGAAAAGCGTCGCATCCACTTTCTGAATCGTTCCCGCAGATGAGCCCGAGTCCGTCTCGCCAGTCTGGAGGGCAGCCTTCATTTGCAAGCTTGCTCCGCCTAGATCGGCTGCTTTGGCTCCCATTTCGTCCGCTTCCGATTCCAATCCTTGATCGTCATTCAAAGAGCCAAGCGCCGTCTCCCCGGTTGGGCGTACTCTTCCTTGCTGCTGCTGCACGACGTGCCAGGCCTCATGCGGCAGATGTTCCTCCTGTCCCGGACCTACATGGATGTTATTGCCTTGTGCATACGCCAGCGCCTGCACTTGGGCAGGCTTGTCCGAGTTATAGTGCACTTTCACGGCGTCCATCGACATCCCGGAAAGACTCTCAACGCCGGTCTTCAAATGATCCGGCATGCCGGTGTTATTTGCTTTGCGCTGAACCGGCGCGGACTGGGATTGAAACATCTGGGCGACCGCACGGTTGCCTATCGTTCTTTGGAGCTGAGCGATGCCGTTCGGAGAGAACGAGGAGATGCGATCGGATGTGCTGCCTGCCGGTGCTTGCTTGTGCGAACGTTCTGATGAAGAGCTTTTGTTCACATAGGTATGTAAACCCATGGTTACGGGTTCACCGCCCTTAACTGTTGGATGATTATCAATTCTAGTTATTTCCTATAATACCTTTTTAATTGCGGGAAAAACAACCGTGAACTTTGAGGGTTGGTGAGTGGTAGTGGTCCGCGTGAGCTGGGGATGAGCATGGCTAAGCGGGCGGTTCGTGCGGGCAGGAGTTGAGCATGGCTCGGCGGGAGACCGTGCTGGCCGGAGCAGCACTGGCTAAGCGGGAGCGGTCTGTGCTGGCCGTTGCCGAGCATGGCTTAGAAGGAGCGTAACTGGAATTTCTCCTGTTAATTTCGCGATAACTAGCCTCATCCGGCGTCATAACTGGAAAATATCCTGCTAATCATGGAGGAATGGTCGCCATTCGGTCATTTATCGCAGATTTAACGGGATGTATTCCAGTTATCCAATAGAGCAAGCTACTTGGTTAGCGGAATAACAGGAGTTTTTCCATTTATCGGTTGGTTGCCTGCGCGGCGATTCGGAATTCTAGCAAGTCCGGCCGCCGAATGGGGGGCATGTAGGCAGTGTTTTGTTATGCGAGAGACTGCAGATTGGATATCGCGAAGCAACAGTAGAAACGAAGCCACTTCTACCAAATGTATATCCTCCGACAACAAGAAAAAGTTTCACGTTGCGTATGGGAGCGAGGGAAGAGCGGCTTGGCAGGTGCGTAACTGGAATTTCTCCTATTAATTTAGCCATATTGGGCCTCATCCGGCGTCATAACTGGAAAATCTCCCGCTAATTGCAGCGAAATGGCCGCCATTTGGTCATTTATCGTAGATTTAACGGGATGTATTCCAGTTATCCAATAGAGCAAGCTACTTGGTTAGCGGAATAACAGGAGTTTTTCCATTTATCGGTTGGTTGCCTGCGCGGCGATTCGGAATTCTAGCAAGTCCGGCCGCCGAATGGGGGGCTGACCGCCAAATGAGCTCCGGCCACGGAATGGGGGGTGACCGCCCAATAGGGCTCCAGTCGCCGAATGGGGGTCCGACCGCCATTAGGTGACCTGGCTGCCAGTAGTCTTGCCGCTCTAGGAGCTCCGGCTGCTCTTAGAGACCCTGCTGCCAAATGGCCTCCGGCCGCCGAAAAAGCCCCAGCCACGAACAGGGACCACCACCAAAAGGTGCTGGTCCCTCTTTCCGTGCTGCATAAGAGGCGAAGCTGCAGCATTATTAATGCTTTGCAAACACATTCAGCAGCAGCTCGTCCTTGACGGGATCTTGCATATCCCATGCGGTGGCGAAGCGCACCTGATGCGAGACGCCGAGTATCTCGTATTTCTGGACGAGATGCTGCCTCGCGGAGCCGATGATGAGGGAATGAAGCCGCAGCTGCTTCTTCTGGCCAAGCGCGGCGAGCTTGCCAAGCGTCGCTTTGGAGATCTGACCGACGCCATCCGTGACCATCACGAAGTCGGCATCGTGAAACTGCGGCTGGTGCTGGACGATGTCCATCCCCCGGCCCAGCGGCGCGTCGAAGTTCGTACCGCCGCCGAAGGCAAGCTGGGCGAGCCCGTAGAACCGGTCCCAGTCCGGACGCTTGTAGGACAGCACGTGTTCGACCAGCTCGCCTTTGGCTCCGAACAGGAGCAGGACGAAATCCCGGCGTTCCAGGAGGGAGAAGGAGGCGAACGTTGCGGTGAACAATTGCGCCAGCCGCAGCTTGCTGCCGCGCATGGAGTGGGACGTGTCGAGCATGCAGATGACGGGACCCTTCTGAGGCTCCGGGGTGGAGCCGGTGTAGTTGTATGTCATGAGCTTGTTTTCCATCCATTTGACGAGGAAATACGGCTCGAAATCTTCATCGGCCAGCAAGCTGGCTTCGCTCGGGAGCAAATGCGCGATGTCGCCGGAGTGGCGCAGATCGTCGTAGGCTTCGGGCACGTAGGGCGTGCGCAGCTTTTTGCGCGCCACCCGCAGGTGGTGGACATTTCGGCCCACTTCCTGCAGGAAGGCGACCAGATCTTTGCTGCGCTTCAGCTTCTCGATCCATTGCACGTAATGCTCGAACGTCTGCCGCCGCAGCTTCCCCAGCTCACTGCCCCAGCGCCGGTTCGCAAGACGCTGGCTCGCCTGCACGAGCTCGTGCACGTTGAAGCTGTCCGCCTCTTCGAGGGACAGCGTCTCCTTCAAGGAGCGGCCCAGCCAGTCGCCAAGCTCGTCCTCCAGCTCCTTCATCGCGGCGAGATCCCTCGCGCTCATGCGGTCCAGCTGCCGCTGCCGGCGATTGAGCTCGTCCTCCGCCTTGCGGAGCTTCGCCTTCAGCTTGTCGCGCTTCATAAACTCCGTGCGCATCTCGCTCTGAAGTTCGGAGATCCGCTGCTTCAGCGAACGGATCTCTTCGGCGACGAGCGGACGCGAATCGGCAGCCTCCTGCTTGTCCTCGACAGTCCGCTTGCCCTGCTGCAGCGTATAGCCGACGAGCCGCAGCTTCTCGATCTGCTTGTCGGTGAGCCGCTCGCTGACGCTTTGCTCCTCCTGTCCGCTCATCTGCTGTTTTCTCTCCAAGCCGATGCCCATCTGCTGCTGTTCCTTCTGCCTTTTCTTCACTTCTTTCTCGTACGATTCCGTCAGCCACATCAGTGCTTTCAGGGCCGTCTTGAACGAGGCGTTCACCTGGCCGATCGTTCGAGGGTGAATGGAGACGTAGAAGTACTGCCTGGTCAATGTTAGTACCATCCAGCGGTGGAAGGGCGTTTCGGGAGCCGTCCCGTCGATCTCCGGCTTCGGCAAATAGAAGCACATGAAGAAATCGGCGAACAGCTCAAGTGTAAACCAAGGGGCTTGCCGCACCGCTTCGCGCATCCATTCCTGTGCGACGCGTGAAGAATGGACATAGCCCTCAAACACATACCGGTCGACCCGGGTGCAGCGAATGATCATAGCTGAAGTACCTCTTAGAGAGTATAGTCGTACGCGATTCCCGGAATTTCACGGTCGAACAAGGTGCGGTACAGTCCTTGAACGGATTGCAGGATACGCTCTCCTTGGATTCGCAGATGAGTGAATTTGACGGCATACTGTTCGGAATGCTGCAGAAAGATCGATTGCGAGGCAATCCATTCCGGCAATTTCTTCTCCTTTTCCTGCCAGGAGATCAATCTGCCGCGCAAGCTGCGGGCGGTGTCCTCCAGCTCGGAACGGCAATCCTCCAGGCTTTGCTTCAGCCGCTCTGCCGCATCTTTGTGAAGTGCGCCGCCAATCTCTTTTTTGAATTGAAAAGCGTGGAGCTCGTCCTCTTTATCCAGCCACTTTTTCACCGTTAAATTGTACATCTGCAGAGGCAGCTCTTGCTCCATTTCGCGTTTGAGCATGTCTTGGAACAGCGTATCAAAAATCGTTCTCACCTCTGTCAAATCCTCAGGGAAATCCCACAGCATATGAGGGGTGACGACGGTGTCCCAAACGTTGACACTGCTGCGGCCGTGAATGGCTGCAGAGATTTTCCATACATGTCCGATTTTATGCCAGCGTCTGTCGGACAGCACATAGTCCTTCTCCTGCAATGCCGTTTTCAGCTGAAACAACATGTAGACCAGAGCGTCCGGCAGCTGGACGTCCGCCGCCTGATTGTTTAACTGGCGAATATGCTCCGTCGACAATATGGCGGGCACAGGCGTATTCGGCGCTTGAAACATCAGCTCGAAGCTGGCAATTTGCTTCACATACTCAACTTCGAACCGGAATAAAAAACGGTCGTACAACGCGGCAAGCTGCTCGTTATCCTCAGGCAGCTCGTTGGAGGCCGCCATCAAAAACAGCAGCGGAGAGGGCTGTTTTTGCCGTCCGTTGAAGAACACGCGCTCATTCAGAATCGATAGGAGCGAGTTCAGAATAGCGCTATTCGCCTTGAAAATTTCATCCAGGAAAGCGAAGCGGGCGCTGGGTAAGTAACCCTCCGTCAATCGGCTGTATTCGTCTTGCTTTAATTTCTGAAGAGAAACAGGGCCGAACAGTTCATCCGGCGTTGTGAACCGGGTCAATAAATAATCGTAATACGGCTCATTGCCGAATAGATCCGCTGCCGCGCGGGCCAGCTGTGATTTCGCCGAGCCGGGAGGTCCCACCAAGAGGACATGTTCGCCGCTCATGATGGCGAGGAGCAGAACGCGGATAAGTTCTTCCCGTTCCATGAACCTTTTCTCGAGATGCCCCATAGCTTCTCGCAGTTTGTTCTGTATGACGATGGGATCTTTCATGGTTGTTGGTCCCCCTTGGCATTAACTTCAGCCCTTATTGTATCAAACTGAGCTGCAAACATCGAATTTGCGGATCGGTTGTTTGCATCGTTTGCACTCGCAAACGGTTCATGAGAAAATCGAAAGATACAGAGAAAGGAGCAATGCTTATGCGAATTGGTATTATCGCCGATACACACTTGTCGGCGCGGGCGCAGAAGCTGCCGGATGCGCTTCTTGCAGGCCTGCAAGGCGTCGAGCTGATTCTTCATGCGGGAGACTGGGTGAGCGAACATGTCGTCGACTTGGTCGAGGAGATCGCGCCGTGCGAGGCCGTCGCCGGCAATAATGACGGTCCGGAAATCGTCGAGCGGTTCGGCAGGAAGAAGATTGTGACGGCCGGCGGATACCGCATCGGGCTCATTCATGGCGACGGCTTCCGCAAGACGACAGAGGAAAGAGCCCGTGAAGCGTTCCGGGAAGAATTGCCGGATATCGTCATCTTCGGGCATTCGCATATTCCTTATCAGCAGAGCGTGGAAGGGATGCTGATGTTTAATCCGGGTTCGCCTACGGACAAGCGCCGCCAGCCCCGTTATTCCTACGGCATCATTGAGTTGGGTGCCACGATTCAGGCCGTGCATCATTACTATGACAGCAAAGTATAGAGCAGGACCATGAAGCTTCTTGATGCCGCGGCTAACCGCCCGAAACCGCTTGGAAAACCGTCAGTTTGTCCCCAGGCTGCAGCTGGATGTCGAAGTCGTTCAGCCATGCGATATTCGTGTCATTATAGTAGAGCAGGACATGCTTGCGGACTTGGCCGGACTCGCTCCAAAGATGTACGCGCAACTGCGGGTAGCTTGCTGTCAATTGATCCAGCGCCTCCTGCAGCGTTCGCGCCTCCAATTCAAAGTTCACGCGCCCTCCCGTGCAGTCGCGCAGCAGGGAAGGGATGCTGACGGCTATGACCATGCTAGTCCTCCGTAATAAACGGCTTCACCGTCAAGATTCGGGAGAATTGTCCGGGCAAACGCTCCCAGCTTTCGCCGCGGTTCAGCGAACAGTATACTTCGCCCGACGTGGTCCCGAAGTAAAGCCCGTACGGGTCCAAGCCGTCCACGCACATCGCATCGCGCAGTACGCTGACGTGGCGCTCTTCTTCCGGCAGCACGTCGCCGATGGGCTGCCAGGCGGATTCGCCAGGTGCCATGCGGTATACGATCAGCTTGCCATCCCGCATGGAGCGCTGTTCACTGCTTTCGAGCGGAATCAGGAACAGATCGCCGGTTGCCGAAACCGCGATGGGGAAGCCGAAAGGCATATCGCCTTCACGCAGCGTTAGGCCCGCTTCAATCGGAATCCATGTATCTCCGCCATCAACCGATTTAAAAACGCCGCTATGCTCTTGCATATACAAAATATCCGGGTTACTCGGGTCGAGCACCATCTTGTGCACGCAGAAGCCGACACGTTCATCGGGCTGACCGGTCGGAACGCGATTCAAGCCGTTATTACTAGGCTTCCAGCTTAGTCCGCCATCCAACGTTCGGAACACGCCGACAGCGGAAATCCCGACCCACATCCGCTTCGCATCGCGAGGGTCGATGAGAATCGTGTGCAAGCACATGCCGCCTGCGCCGGGAAACCAGTCCGGCCGAGTAGGGTGCTTGGTCAGCGCATCGAGCTCCTGCCAAGACTGTCCGCTATCGCGGCTGACGAAAATGCCCGCTTCCTCGGTCCCTGCGAAGAGCGTCTCAGGTTCTGAGGCATGGCCCGGCACGAGCTGCCAAATGCGATTTAATGAGAAACCGCTTTCAGGAGAATAGGCAGGACCTTCCGCGATTTGTGTCCATGTCTCGCCGTCGTTATCCGACATTCGAATCGTTGCGCCGTAAGCGGCATGTGAGGTTCCCGCATATAGCTTATTGCCGTTTCTTGAATCGCCCAGTACGCTGTAGGCCTCCCAGCCCGGCAGAAATGGGCCTCGCAGAGACCAGTTCCGTCTTTCTATCGTAGAGGAATAAATAAAAACGCCTTTATTGGTACCAATCAGCAGCTGTACACGCTTAGCCATATACACCCTCCTCATTTTTCCTACTCCTATCCAATTCGACGAATGTAAAATAATTCCTGCCCGACTTTCATTACACCTTAGGTATTTACCGTGTTTGGGGACGTTATAGGGACATACACTGGCATAGTTATTATTTCCGGATGGTGGTGGTAGACGTGCCAAGGACGGTGGGGGTCTTACTGGACCTGAAAACTTATAAAGGCATTCCGCGAGGGAGAACAGGCAATGAACGTTTGGCGCTTTATGACAAGGCAGGCAGAATGCTCGGATTGAAGCCATTCTATATGTGTTTGCACTATGTGAATGGTAAATGGGCCCTCGGTTATTCCTACAAACGTAAAAAATATAAACTCATTCGCCGGGCCATCCCCAAAGTGACGCATAACCGTGCAATCACGCTAACTCCTTATCTGAAAAGGAAATTAAAGCTGCTCTCCCGCTCAAGCAACGTGTTTAACCGGCAGAACCGCTACGATAAACATCTCATTCACAAGCTGGTTTTAGGCCATGCTTCCCTTAGCAAATATTTACCCGAATCGGTGAAATATTCGCGAAGACGCTTGGAGAATGCCATGACCAAACATGCATCGCTTTTTATCAAGCCGACGAATAGCAGTGTCGGCAATGGCATTATCAAGATTTCAAGGCATGCGAGCGGAGCTTGGAAAATGTACGGCATATTCCGGAAGCCCAAGCTTGTTTCCTGCAAGCAGGCAGTTGCCTATATCGGCAATGCCGTTCGGAAGAAGACATACATGATTCAAGAAGCGATCCCGTTGGCCACCTACCGAGGCAGGCCGTATGATTTACGGGTTTCCGTACAACGCGGTGAACATGGACAATGGCAAATTACGGGGATCGTCGGCAAAGTCGCCGCTTCGGGCCGTCATGTGACCAATGTAGCCAAAGGCGGCTCGGTGAAACGGAGCGAGGAGCTATTCAAGGCTAGCGGCTTGAATCCTGAACAGGTGAAGCATGAACTGCATCAGGCAACGCTGGCGATTGCTAAGCATCTCAGCAATCATTTGCCGCACTTGGCTGATCTGGGTCTTGACGTTGGCGTCGACCAGAACGGGAACGTCAAGCTGATCGAGGTGAACGGGAGAGATCAACGGTATTCGTTCAAGAAGGCGAACATGCGCAGAACGTTTTATCAAACCTATGAAACGCCGCTGCGATATGCGAAATACCTGATGAAATGATCGTACCTGTAACCCTCCAAGAACCATTTATGGAGGGTTACAGGTATTGAATATAGGGAATAAAGGATTTCTTCATCGAGTTAGAGAGGTTATATTAGCAGAACAGAAGAATTCATAAATTCGACCTTTGTCGTATTGCAGCCATGTATAAAGTGGGATACACTGAGTCGATAGAGTGAACCAAGCAAGTAGCATGATTAAGGAGAGATTCTCTTTTGAAGACATTAATTATTGCGGAAAAACCGGACATGGGGCGAAATATAGCCGCCGCAATAGAGCCTAAAGCCAAAAACATGAGGTCCTACCTGGAGGGTGAACAGTATATTATAACCTGGGCCATCGGGCATCTAATTGAGTTGGCAGAACCTGATCAATACGATGAGAAATATAAGAAATGGAACATCAGCCATCTCCCGATTATTCCCGACGAATTCAAGCTGATTCCGAATCCGCGGACTTACGACCAGCTGAAAGTGATTGATGAACTAGCCAAGCGGTGCAGCTTGCTCGTCAATGCTTGCGATGCCGGGCGCGAGGGACAGCATATTTTCTCGCTGATTCAGCGGCATCTGGGACTTCGGCATCCCGTGAAGCGATTGTGGATCTCCGATCTGACGTCGGAGACGATCCGGCACGGCTTCGCAACGTTGAAGGACGGATCGGAGTATGAGAATTTAACCCGCGCCGCGCGTTCCCGCAGCGAAGCCGATTGGCTGATCGGCATGAACGGGTCGCGCGCTTTTACGACGAAGCATAACGTGCTGCTGTCCGTTGGCCGCGTACAGACACCGGTGCTGGCGCTTATCTACGACCGGCAGAAACAGATTGAAGCTTTCTCTTCGCTCAAATTTTACGAGTTGGAGGGCTATTTCTCGCAGGGGGATACGACGTATCGCGGCATGTGGCAAGGGGAGCGGCTGACGGAGAAGGACAAAGTCGATGCATTGGCCCTCAAGGTGAAAGGGAAGCCGGCACGCATTATTTCTTACGAAGTGAAGGAAACGAAGGAGTACCCGTTCAAACTGTACGATTTGACGCTGCTCCAGCGCGAGGCGAACGGCAAATATGCCTTCTCGGCGAAGAAGACGCTTGATACGGCTCAAGCGCTTTATGAGAAGCATAAGGTCATTTCATATCCAAGAACGAACTCGAACTATGTTACAGAACAGAATATACCGGAAATGCATAAAGCTCTATCCGCATTGCAGGGAACGGCCTACCATGACCTCGTGCAGGGAGCTAACCGTAATCTGGTGCACAAAAATAACAAAAGCATCTGCAATCCTGCAAAGGTCGAAGATCACCATGCGATTCTGCCGACGAATAAGAAAGCTTCAGGGCTGAGTCCGGACGAGCAGAAGCTGTATGATCTAATCGTCAGACGGTTCCTGTCGCAGTTCTACCCGCCGGCTGAATATAAGGTACATACGGTGATGACCGAGGTTGAGCAGGAAATGTTCAAGACAACGGTCAAAGAGCTGCTCCATCTCGGGTGGAAAGTGATTTACGCCGATCAGAAGAAAGAGAAGCCGAAATCGAAGGGGAAAGAGAAAGAAGAGGAAGAAGACGAAGAGGTCGAGGTCAGCGAGCCGTTCTCCGTTGATCCGCAGGGAGAGGTGCTCTGCCACGATGCGGTGGTGAAAGAAAAGGATACGCAGCCGCCCAAACATTTCAATGAAGGAACTCTGCTCAAAGCAATGGAAAGTGCGGGCAAGCAGATTGAGGACGAGGAGCTGCGCGATGCGATGAAGGACTCCGGTCTCGGCACGCCGGCTACACGGGCAGCGACGATCGAACGGCTGAAGAAAGTCG
The DNA here is from genome assembly GCF_028765165.1 of Paenibacillus sp. MAHUQ-63. Taxonomy (GTDB): domain Bacteria; phylum Bacillota; class Bacilli; order Paenibacillales; family NBRC-103111; genus Paenibacillus_E. The sequence continues at coordinate 1,023,285 of NZ_JARADB010000002.1, forward strand.
GCTACATCGAGATGCAGGGCAAGAAGATCGTCCTTACGCAGAAGGGCAGAATGGCGGTCGAGCTCATTCGCGGTGCAGGGATCGAGCTGCTTACTTCGCCGGAAATGACGGGCCAATGGGAGCGCCGACTGAACGAAATCTCCCGCGGCACCGCATCGGACGAGCAGTTCATGCATAACGTGAAGCGGTTCGCAACGCTTATCGTCGATAAGGTCCGCGTTCAGCCGAGAGCGGCCAAAACAGCCTTTGAAGGCGAAACGCCATCAGCCGGAACGGGCAAACGAACGCGCTCGAGCTCGGCCTCGACTTCGGGCGGGACCCGAACGAAAACGGCGGCGAAGCCGGCGCCTTCGGCGAAGCCGGCGGATGGAGCCGGCGCATTCCTTGCAGCATGCCCAAGACCGGGCTGCGGCGGTTCGCTGTTTATGGGACGCAAAGGATATGGCTGCTCGCATTACAAAGAAGGCTGCAAATTCGTCATATGGAAAGAAAGTTTCGGGCGAAATTTAACCGATGCGCAAGTGCAGGCGCTGGTGAATAAAGGGAAAACGGCGAAGCTGAAGCTGGTTCTAACTGACGGGACCGCTGCAGACGGGCGTATCGTTCTAAGAAATGTGGATACGGGAGAACTCGGCACAGAAATCGAGTAAAGGAGGACGCTGCGTGCTCGAATTAAACAATGATTGGGGAAACCTGCTGGCCGCCGAATGGGAGGAGCCATATTACAAATCGTTATGTGAATTTCTTGAAGACGAATACCGTACCCAGACGGTCTATCCTCAGCGGGAAGAGGTTTTCAATGCACTGCGATTGACTTCCTATGCCGCAACGAAAGTCGTTATCCTGGGCCAGGACCCCTACCACGGGAAGGGACAAGCTCATGGCCTCAGCTTTTCGGTACAACCAGGCGTGGCGACGCCGCCTTCCTTGCACAATATGTACAAGGAACTGCAGACCGACCTCGGCTGCCGCATACCTGATAACGGTTATTTGGTCAAATGGGCGGAACAGGGTGTGCTGCTGTTGAACACGGTACTGACGGTACGGGAAGATACGCCGAACTCCCACAAAGGAAAAGGCTGGGAGCGATTCACGGACCGTGTCATTCGCATACTGAATGAACGGGAGGAGCCCGTTATTTTTGTACTGTGGGGGAGCCATGCGCAGGCTAAGCTGAAATGGATTGATGAAGGGCGTCATTACGTGATTAAATCCGTTCATCCCAGCCCTTTGTCCGCGTATAGAGGCTTCTTTGGCAGCAAGCCATTCTCCCAGGTGAACGCGCTGCTCGACCAACTGGGAAGTCCGGGAATCGATTGGCAAATCCCGAATTTGTCGCATACGGAGCTCGAACAAGAGGATTCAGACAGGCAGCACGTCAAATTCGGATGAAAAAACAATTGGCATTACCATCTTGAGCATGGATAATGAAGAGGGACAATGTTTTCATACTTCATCGCCATGTGTTTGAACATTTCGCAAAGGAGAGAAGTCCATGAAATTTCAAGACTTTACCTATGAAAGACCGGATTTCAGCGTTTTTGAAGTGAAATTCAAAGAGCTGCTGGAGCGGTTTAAGGAAGCCGATTCTTTTGCCAGTCAGGATAACAGCATGGAAGCGATCGTGGGGCTGCGCAGCGGCTTGGAGTCGATGGAAGCCATTGCCCGCATTCGGCACAGCGTAGATACGACAGATGAGTTTTATAAGGCCGAGCAGGAGTTTTTTGACGAAATTGAGCCGTTATATCAGGGCTTGATCACGGATTTCTATAGAGCTCTAATCGGTTCTGCCTTCCGGGAGGACCTGGAAACGAAATGGGGCAAGCAGTTGTTCCGAATTGCCTCGCTCTCGCTCAAAACGTTCTCACCGGATATCGTCGACGATTTGGTGCAGGAGAATAAGCTGGCGAGCGAATACTCGAAGCTTCTGGCTTCGGCTAAGCTCGTGTATGCAGGGGAGGAGCGAAACTTATCGCAGCTTGTGCCTTTTCAATTGTCCACAGACCGAAATGTCCGCAAGGAATCGAATGATGTAAAATATAGCTTTTTTATCGAACATGAAGCAAAGCTGGACGAACTGTATGATCAGCTTGTGCATATTCGCACGGCCATCGCGAAGAAATTGGGCTATAACAACTTCGTGGAACTGGCTTACGCCCGGATGAACCGTTCCGATTATACGGCCAAGGATGTGGAGGCATTCCGCAACCAGGTGCTGGAGCACATTGTGCCTGCAGCCTCGAAACTGAAGGAACGTCAGAAAGCGCGGATCGGCGTAGAGGCGCTGCATTATTACGATGACAAGTTCGGCTTCCCGTCAGGGAATGCAACGCCGCAAGGCGATGCCGACTGGATCGTGGAGCAGGCAGCCAAGATGTATGCGGAGCTTTCGCCGGAAACGGATGAATTTTTCACATTCATGCAGGACAATGGATTGATGGATCTCGTGGCGAAGAAAGGGAAGCGCGTAGGCGGTTATTGCTCTTACATCAGTACATATCAAGCGCCATTCATCTTCTCTAACTTTAACGGTACTTCCGGCGACATCGATGTGTTGACGCATGAAGTCGGCCATGCATTCCAGGGTTACAGCTCCCGGGAATTCAAGGTGCCGGAGTATGTGTTTCCAACTCTGGAAGCTTGCGAAATTCACTCCATGAGTATGGAATTTCTGGCGTGGCCATGGATGTCCCTGTTCTTCAAGGAAGAAACGGATAAATATAAGTTCAAGCATTTGAGCGAGTCGCTCTTGTTCATTCCTTACGGCGTCGCGGTGGACGAATTCCAGCACCGGGTCTACGAGCAGCCGGAGCTGACGCCGGCTGAGCGCAAGCTTGTGTGGCGCGAGATTGAGCGCAAATATTTGCCGCACCGCGTGTATGAGGATAACGACTATTTGGAAAGAGGTGGCTTCTGGCAGCAGCAGCCGCATATTTACAAAAGCCCGTTCTATTACATCGACTACACGCTCGCGCAAGTATGTGCGTTTCAGTTCTGGAAGCGGGCTAATGAAGATTCGGAACTGGCTTGGCAGGATTACTTGCGGCTTTGCCGGCAAGGCGGAAGTCTGAGCTTCACCGAGCTCGTTCAGGTAGCGGACCTGATCTCGCCATTCGAAGATGGCTGCGTAGCTTCGGTCATCGGCGAGATCGAGGGTTGGCTGGATCAGATCGACGATAAGAAGCTCTAAATCATCGGCTGAACATGTGTGATTCGCAGGCCGCTGTCGCAATCTTTGCCTGTTTCGTAGGAGCGGTTGCCTAGCGTATCGTGCAGCGCGACGGCATCGGCCTCGGAACCCCGCTGCAGCACTTGAATCGCCGCTTGAACGACGGATTCGCCGTCCTTCATGGCGATATCCCATAAATCCCATACGCTGTACGTGTAGGTTTCATCCAGGGATGTCGGACAATTCCATACGGTGTTGGCTTCGTTCAAATAATCGAGCGGAGCCACGCGTCTGGCATAGACGAGAGGGGCTATTTTACCGAAGGTTAATACACGCTTCATACCCTTGGGATCGTGGAACAGCCGCTGTGCTTGGATCATATCGCGGTACGCGTCGTTCCAATCTTGTTCCTTGATGCCCGCGGTTAGGTCAGGATAATACCGTGCAGCAGCTTGAATGAGTGCCGGCGCTACGCCGAGAGGCAGTTGCTCGCCGACATAAATTTCTTTCCAAACCGGGGTTTTCCACGTTTGGACGCCAAGCTTGCGCTCGGCGATGAGCGTGTCCATGATGATTTCGAACCGCTGATGGTGCCATTTCTTGAAGCCGGATTTATAGAACACATAAGGGTGCATATTGCGATCCAATATATGATGGGTGAGAAATCCAAGCACATAAACGACAGCCGGATTATACACCCCCCTGCCATGTACTTGGCGAAGCAACTCCTCCAGGAACGGTCCGCAATGCTGCGAATGCATCAGAGAGCCTAACTGGTTCAAGGTTTTATTTTTTTTCCACGGCAGGAAATTGTGATAGAACAAGAAGTCGGGTCCTTGACAGCCAAGCGAGAAAGCATTGCGCAGCTGCTTATCGTTGAGCATATGAGCGTGGCCCAGCTGCTTCATTAATTCTTGCCCGAAGATGAGATGAGTCCAGATGTTTGGCAACGAAGTCTCCTCCTTCAATAGAAATTCGTGAGCATAGTTACATTTTATCATACCCAGACAGCGCCAAGGGCACATTTCGCGAACAATTTAAGACCCAACAGTTCCTATAGCAGGAATAATCTGCAAGTCGTCGAATTCAAAATTAACGGTGATGGAGCCTTCTAACGCTTATACATGATAGGAGATAAACGATGAATAGGGTCAATAATCCGGTGGATGCTAACCGTGCAGATCCTGACAATATTCAGGGGCTGCTTGCAAGTACCGAGCCGTCGTTTGCCGCTGTCTTCGAATTCACAACGATTGGCATGGCTATTATTTCGCTCAACGGTCTGTGGTTAAAAGTCAACGAACGATTAAGCGGCTTGATTGGGTTCCCGGCAGATGAACTCGCGGGTCGGGAGATGCATTCGATTTTCTTGCAGGATGGGGCGGAGAAGCTCCAAGCCCGGTTCGGCCGGCTTGTCGCCGGTGAGGGGAGTTCCTGCCAGCTAGAACTAGACTTGACGCGTAAAGACGGGCAGCTTGCCCGAGCTGAACTAGTCATCGCGCTCATTCGAGATACGCATAATGAACCTTTATACTTTTTAGCACAAATGAGTCTGCTCGCTCAGCAATCGGATATGCAGCGGAAGCTCGCGGAGAGCGAACAGCGGTATAAGTCGCTGATCGAGCACAATCCGGCAGGGATTCTCACCTGCGATTTGGTCGGAACGATCAAGAGCTTGAACCCGGCTATGGAGCGAATATTGGGCTATAAGGAAGAGGAAATGACCGGCAAGTCGATCAACGAGTTCTGGCGGCAAGAACATCATCCCGAAGACATCGTCGAAAGCATCGTGTCCCAGACGGATAACTATATGCTGCGAGTGAAGCATAAGAACGGTGATTTGATTGAGCTTGGTCTGAAAAATGTGCCGATCATCGTCGACGGAATGAACGAAGGCATCTATGTCATTGCAAGGGACATTACGCAGCATAATCGTGACCGGGAGTCATTAAGAATCGCGCAGCAGGATCTTCACGATACGGTTCGCAGGCAGCAGGGCATGACCATGAAGTTCAGATATATGCAGGGGAAATTCATTCATACCTTATGCGACGGAGAGCTGCTGTATCGGCTTGGATATAAGCCGGCGAACATTCTTGGCAATGATCTCTACGAAATATGGCCGTACCCGATTGCCGCCAACATGGAGCCTTACTACCGCAGAGCATGGAGCGGCGAAGAGAACGTCATGTACGAGTCGACTTTCCGCGGAATTACGTACCTGACATCGCTGCGGCCGATTGTTGAGAATGAACGCGTCGTTGAAGTGATCGGCTCTTGTGTGGACATTACGGAGCGCAAACAGATGGAGACGGAGCTGAGAGGGACGAAGGAACTGCTGGAATCGTTCATCTCCAATACGACCGACGCGATTTGTGTGCTGGATCTGCGATTCCGGGTCGTGTCCGTTAACGTTGCTTACGAGCATATTTTCGGATGGCGGCAGGATGAGCTGCGGGGGAGACGATTGCCGATCTACCCGGACGATCTGGAGGAACAGCGCAAAGAGATGTATGAAATGCTGAAGGCCGGCAAGCAAATTTCCGGGCTGGAGACGGTTCGGATGCGGAAAGACGGCCAAATTGTGCACGTCAGCGTGACGAAGACGCCGATTAATAATGAGAAAGGCGAGATTATCGGGTTCGCCGGCATTACGAGAGATATCACGGAGCGGAAGCGCACGGAGGAATTGCTGCGCAAATCGGATAAGCTATCCGTGGCGGGGCAGCTCGCTGCGGGTCTTGCCCATGAGATCAGGAATCCGCTGACTTCGCTCCGCGGCTTCCTTCAGCTCTTGCAAAGCGATGTGAAAGGGAAGCAGCATTATTTTGACATTATGCTTTCGGAATTGGATCGCATTAATTTCATCGTGAGCGAATTTCTGGTAATTGCCAAGCCTGAGGCTATTCACTATAAGAAGAATGATTTGAGAGACATTCTGCAGACCGTGACGGCCCTGCTGGAAACGCAAGCCGTACTGTGCGATGTGGGGCTGGAGCTGCAATTCGAGTCCGACATTCCGGAGTTGTTCTGTTCGGAGATGCATCTGAAGCAGTTGTTCATTAATCTGGTCAAAAATGCGATGGAAGCAATCCCGAAGGAAGGGCGCATCCGAATCACCGTTTCGATGCAGGGAAGCGATCGGATTCGAATAAGGACGGAAGATAACGGCTGCGGGATTCCGGAGGACAGGCTGAAACAGCTTGGCGAGCCCTTCTATACGACGAAGGAGAAAGGGACAGGACTCGGCCTGATGATGTGCTTCAAAATCGTGGAGGCTCATCAAGGGACGATGACGATCCAAAGCCGCTTAGGCGAAGGCACCGTGATCGACGTGTTACTGCCGGTGCTCCAATCGGGGCAAGGAATGATCGGCGTTTAGCCAGTTATAATGAAAAAACCGCCTTTCCCTGAGGGGAGGCGGTTTATTTGTGTTAGAAGCTGATGCTGAACTCGTAGGATTCTCTGGAATACCACTGGGAAATAGAGGTGTCATGTTCACAGTGAATACGTACTTCATCAGGCGTATATTTGACAATAATCCCGGAAGTCACCTGATAATATACGCCTATATGATCTAATGACCACACATAAACGGGTGTCTTGGTCAGGGCTGCAATAAAAAGCTCTGTATCTGTATCAAGTAGTTTGGTTCCGTAAATCATCTTCACACCTCTGTCTAATTAGTTTGTAAAGTTGCGCTTACTATAGTGACAGTATGAACAAATAAACAATCACGGAAACCTCCAAAACATTTTTTCTAGCGTTTTCATTTTCCTCGAAGTACAATCAAAGTTGTATTTTTGTAAACAGGGACAGGAGAATCAGCGTTCATTTGAGCGAAAACGAAGGTGAACTTACCACGAGAACTAACGAATCCTCACAAGGATCATAAAGGTAAAAAAATAGGGTTTGCAGGACTATAAATTCCTTGTATAATAGGAAAGCTTTGCAAGAATTGACTGTGGGTAAATTATGATCGGGCAGAAGGGGAAAGGGGTCAATGGCTGTGATTGTGGTTGGGGGAATGATCGGTCTCGGTAAAACATCTGTATCCACATTGCTTGGAAAAGAACTCAATTCAAGCGTTTTCTATGAGAGTGTAGATGATAATCCGATTTTACCGCTGTTTTACACGTCATCTCCGGAAGAGATTGAGAAGAAACGGTATCCGTTTCTGCTTCAATTGCACTTCCTGAATACAAGATTCAAGGCAATTAAGCAAGCGTTGGTACATAATCGTAATGTGCTGGACAGAAGCATTTATGAGGATTGGTATTTTGCCAAAGTAAACCGGGAATTAGGGCGAATCTCGCAATTGGAATTCGACGTCTATGAAGGGCTCGCGGATAACATGATGGCCGAGCTTGCGGAGCTGCCCAAAAAAGCGCCGGACCTGATGGTGTATTTGAAAGCGTCGTTCGAGACGGTTATGTACCGCATCGGACTTCGGGGACGCAGCTTCGAGCAGGACCAGTCCTTGGTAGACTACTACAAGCAGCTGTGGTCCGGGTATGACGACTGGGTGATGAATCATTACCGGGCTTCGGAAGTATTGATCGTGGATATGGACCGCGTGGATGTCGTGAACCGGCCGGAAGACGCAAGAGTGCTGGTCGACCAAGTGCGTGCCAAGCTAGCGGAATTAGCAATCGTTTAATTGAGAAGACCCCCTCTATTCAGAGGGGGTCTTTCGAATTATATAGGAGGTTAACGAAGTTGAAATTGTTAGCATATTTGCGTGAATTATTTCATATACATATCGAATATTGGCGAAACTACCATTTAATCTGTCGAATCATGAGGAAACACCCATTACGAAGCTATGAAGGGAAAGGTGATCAATATGTTATTTATCGTTTGTTATCAAGGGAAGCCGATGTGCCCGCCGCTGCCGAAGCTGGCCGCCACCGAGAAAATGCAGAAATTGAGCCTTCTTTTTGCCAATCTGGAGCTTGTGGAAGTGCAGCAGGAGAAAGTCGCCAACTAATAGCAACGAAGGATTCTTCTTTCGGCCCCCTTTAGCTCCTTGTTCTGCGGAATAAGGAGTTTTTGACATTCCCGGATTATGGTAAAGTAGATGGAAAAGGTGGATGAGGAGGCCGTCATGGCGCTTGTTACAGCAGGAAGGAAGAAAGCGCTCATCGTCGGAGCGGGCATTGGCGGACTGACGGCGGCGCTGTTTCTGCAGGGAAATGGCTGGGAAACGGTTATTTTCGAGAAAAAAAGCTCGCTGGACAGCCAAGGAGCGGGAATTGTGCTAGCGGCCAACGCGATCCACGTGCTGCAGGAACTCGGTTTGGCCGAGCAGGTGAAGCAGGCCGGCGCTTGCGTGGGTCAAGCCGACATCCGGACATGGGACGGCCGGCCGATCACGGCGGTTCCGGTGAAGCGGCAAGCGGAGCTGTACGGAACCTACAGCTATTTGATTCATCGGGCCAAGCTTCAAGCGATACTAGCCGGCCGCCTGCAAGCGGGAACGGCATTGCATCTCCGAAGCACGATGGTTGCCGTTGACCAGGATGAGCATCGGATCACAGCTCGATTCGAGGACGGCACGGCAGAGACCGGTGACGTCCTCATCGGTGCGGACGGCATCCATTCGGCCGTTGTGCGCGAATTGTTCCCTATACGTCCGCTCCGTTATTCGGGTTATACCGCTTTTCGCGGCGTCACGCCGTTCACGGATGCGGAGTACTCGCTGGAGGCTGGCGGCGGGTTCGAATCCTGGGGTAGCGGCAAGCGGTTCGGGTTTTCCCAGCTCGGAGAGGGGCTTGTGTTCTGGTTCGCCGCGATCAATGCGCCGGAAGGGATGGCGGTGCCGGATCGGAAGGACTATGTGCTTCAGCAGTTCGGCGGCTGGCAGAAGCCCATAGAAGCGGTTGTGCGGGCGACCGATTCAGCCTCGATTCTTAGGCATGATATTTATGACCGTGAGCCGCTGGATCATTGGAGCCGGGGCCGGGCTGTGCTGCTGGGAGATGCCGCACATGCGATGCTGCCTAACTTGGGACAGGGAGGAGCCCAAGCGATGGAGGATGCTTTCGTTCTGGCGGCATGTCTTCAGGAAGCCGAGGAACTCTCAGCGACAGGCATTGCTGCGGCATACCGTGCGTACGAAGGGATCCGGCTGCCTCGCGCCAACCGGGTGCTGCGGCAGTCCCGGCGCATGGCCCGGATGGTCCAGATGCAGCATCCATTCGCGATGAGCATCCGCAATCGAGTGCTGCGATTCGTTCCCGACGCGGTGACGGTGAAGCAGCTGCATTGGCTGCTCGGATATCGCGTATCCACAATAGAAAGGCAGGTTTGATACGCATGGTACGCTTAGAAGTGATTGCCACCTCCTTGGAGGACGCTTTACTGGCGGAAGAAGGCGGAGCGGACAGGATTGAGCTTGTTCGCGATCTGCATGAGGGCGGCTTAACGCCTGATATGGACTTGGCGGCGCAGATAGCACGGGCGGTGTCGATCCCTGTGCATGTGATGATTCGGCCGCACAGCAAGTCGTTTCAAATGGATGAAGCGGATATTCGAACGATGTTGAACGACAGCAAGCGGGCTTATCAAGCAGGCGTTTCGGCGCTGGTCTGGGGCGTACTGACGGAGAGGGGAACGATCCATCGTGATGCGCTCGAAACGCTGTTGGCCGCTGCGCCGCTTCCGGTTACGTTTCACCGGGCATTTGACGAGATCGAGCAGCAAGAGGAAGCATTGGGCGTTCTGCTTGCTTATGAGCAGATTCGTTCCGTCCTGACCTCCGGCGGAGCGGCAAGTGCGCTTCATGCCGCAGACCGGTTGAAGGCGCTGGTCGCCTTGACGGCAGGACATTCCTTGCAAGTCATGGCCGGAGCCGGACTTACATTAGCCAGCTTGCAAGATTTTGTGCAAGCGGTGCCGGTGCCGGTCGTGCATTTGGGCACCGGCGTCAGAAGGAACGGGCGAATGGATGAACCGGTGGATGCTTCCAAGGTGCGTGAGGCGAAGAGCATTCTGCAGTCACTCGCTTAAGCGCGCGGTGCGGAAATGAGCGGAAATTATTTTTTGAATTGTATGAAATTCAATAGAATTGCTGGAAAACTCCGAATATAATGGAATAGTAAACTTTGAGAAAAGAGGTGCTGTCCATGTATGATTCTAGCGATATTCAAAACAATAAGGGAATGGCCATCATTGCGTACATCTTGTTTTTCGTCCCGCTTATCGCCGCCAAAGATTCCAAATTTGCCATGTACCACGCCAACCAAGGGCTGACTCTGTTCCTGTGCTGCGTGATCCTGAACGTGGTTCTGGGCATCATTCCGGTGATCGGCTGGATTCTGCTGCCGCTCGTGAATCTGGCGTTGTTCGTGCTTGCGATACTCGGCATTGTCGCCGCGGCGCAAGGTCAAGTTAAACCGCTGCCAATTATTGGCGCATATACGCTTCTGAAGTAAGCTCGAACGTACATAATCGAAAGCAGGCTGCCCATTCCAGGCAACCTGCTTTTTTTTGACATATAAGAATTTATATGTTTTGGGTTTGGGGTGAGCGAAGCTTCCCCCTTATTTTTGGTATGGTGAAGGTATGGACTCGAACTTACTGAAGCTGAAGCAAATATTTTGGATGAGCATCGACACCGGTGGTCAGCCGCAGGGCGTAACTGGAATTTCTCCCGTTATTCGCGAAAAATTAGCCCAGTTGTACGAATAAAGGGAATTCCTCCCCGTCCCCATTTCGCGTAAAGGCTGCGAGTACGGGCTGAATAACGGGAGGAATTCCTGTTATTCAGCATTCGAGGATCCGCCAGGCTGCATGTAACAGGAGAAATTCCGTCTATGGGCGGGACTCTCGGTTGAGGCTTGGCTCTATTGGAGGAGCCGTGCTTTTTTGCCGTATGCGGCCTAAGCGTCTACCGCCGCCAGCTCGGCAATTCGATCATTCACATTTCCTGTGAATAGGCCGCCATGGTAGCAAATCACAGACTCGATGTCATACTGGGTAAATTTACGAAGCGAGGCTGCCGCTAATTCGTAGTCCACACAATAGGAGGGGATCGGGCCCATAAGCTGACCATCCGACACGACCAGGGCATCCGCAGCGATCAGTGTTTTGCTAGGGATGTGGTAGAAGCTCAAATGACCGGGCGTATGGCCGGGAGTTTCAATGGCCATGAGACCGCCTCCGTAGGGCAGGTGCTCGCCGTCTTGGATAAGCCCGTGGACGCGGCCTCTCGGAGGATTCTCGAGTACTGCCCGGAAGGCGGCCCGCCATTCAGGCGACACATGGGCCGGCAGGTTGGCGACCGCCTGGTCGATGGCTTCCGGGGTAACCTTGATCAACCTGTGATCCCCTTCGATATACGGTTTCTCCACTTCACTTGCAAGTACACGAAGTTGCTCCGGAAATTCACTTAGGAATGTCGGCAAACTCCCGATATGATCTATATCCTGATGGGTAATGATAATCGTGTGCAGGTCTTGCAGCGGCACTTGATGCACGTCGAAGGCTTGACGAAACAAGGGGAAAGTTCCGGGATATCCGGTGTCCACCAAGACCGCGCCATGTTCATCGTGCAGCAATGTCGGGTAGATGACGTCGGTTCTCCCCATGACAGGCACAGCAAGCTCCAACATGTAAATTCCGTTTGCGATTCGCATAGGATCCCTCCAAATATGATCATGAATAGAAAACAACATGGTTATCATACTTAGAGAGGAGGTGTGAAGTCAATAAAATATTTTATTATACCACATTATCAGCATAAAGTCAAGTGAAACTTTCCACCCTACCCCCCGACAAAATTTTGTCCATTTTTTGATCAACGTGTGAATAAAATATGAACATTTTTTTAAGATTTGTGCTATAATAAATTTATAAGACTTTAACATCTGAGTTTGGAGTGATAATAATGGCGGTTAGAACAGTTTCGGTTAGTAACGTTAACAATGAACGCAGTGAACGTGATGTGTTGCCATTAGTGAAGTTAATGACAATCGCGGCATGGGCTTTGCTTGGCATAGGATTGCTATTAAGCTTAATTAATTTGGATCATTTCAGTGACCGTAACCCTTCATTGATGGTCGGAATTGGTTTCATGGTCGGCAGCGTGCATGTTTATGTGATCCGGACAGCCATTCATTTGGTACACTCCCGGGCAGCATCGAAGACAGAGTGAACAAAACCATTTCATGAATAAAATCAGCCTTTCAGGTGAATAACTTGAAGGGCTTTTTGGTTTTCATGGATTTTCATACTTTGCTTTATTAGTCAACAAACGTTGTGTGACATTTGTTTTACAGTAAAACGTCGATCCTTTGACGTATTTGTTAAGACCTGCTAGCGGCAGTGTACTTTTAAATGAAAATTGATATCTTAGTATTAGATAAAAAAGAGCATCTTAAGTAAATATGGAAAGCACTCTTCAGAAAGTGGTTTGGGAGGTTAATTGGATGAAGAAGAGAAAACTCGTACAAGCTTTGCTGCCGGTCATGATGATCGCCTTCGTCGTTTTACTGGCTGGCTGCAGCGATCAAGCGATGGTGCTGGATCCCAAAGGTCCTGTCGGGGCCGAGCAAAGAGATTTGATTTACATTTCCTCGATACTGTGTGCAATTATCCTTATACCGGTACTTGCGATGACGGCGTGGATCGTCTGGAGGTACCGGGATAAAGAAGGCAATAAGGCTACGTACAAGCCGAATTGGTCTCATAATACGACATTAGAAGTCGTATGGTGGTCGGTGCCGATTATCATCATTGTTACACTGGCCGTGATCACGATTCGATATACGTACGCGTTGGAGCCTTCAAAGGCCCTTAAGTCGGAGAAAGACCCGATCACCATTCAAGTCACATCCTTGGATTGGAAATGGTTGTTCACGTATCCGGAGCTAGGGATCGCTACTGTCAACTATGTGCAGATTCCGGAAGATACGCCGATTAAATTCGAGCTTACGTCGGATGCGCCGATGAATTCGTTCTGGGTTCCGCAGCTTGGCGGACAAATCTACACGATGTCCGGCATGGCCATGACGCTGTATCTGCAGGCCGATGAGATTGGCCATTACTTCGGTACGGGAGCGAATTTCAGCGGAGCTCATTTCGCCGATATGACCTTTGACGTGAATACGACCTCGCGCGCGGATTTTGATGCCTTCGTCGCCAAAACGAAGAGCGTGCCTACCAAGCTGACGATGGAACGTTATGAAGAACTGGCGAAGCCGAGCAAATCGCCTGGGGTTCTATATTTCTCCTCGATCCCTGACGGCTTGTTCGAGAAAATCGTAACGAAATATACGAACGGTCAACCGGCTCACAGCGGTCACGGCGCTTCCAGCTCCGCTGATTCCGCCAAAGATACAGCGAAATCTTCATCATCAGGCACGAATGCCCCAATGAATCATAATCAAATGGATCATAGTCAAATGAACATGACAAAGTGATCGATAGAAAGTTTCATGAAAGGAAGTTATGCTCATGTTGGATACAATCAAACAGTTCGCATCCGAATTTTTCGTAACGGGCGATCCGCTCATCTTGGGTGCACAGGTAAGTATCGGGCTCTCGCTCGTCGCCATCATTTTCGTCTTGAGCTACTTTAGGAAATGGGGCTGGCTCTGGCGGGAGTGGCTGACCAGTGTGGATCATAAACGGATCGGGATCATGTACATCGTCTGTTCGATCCTGATGCTGTTCCGCGGCGGCGTGGACGCCTTGCTGATGCGCTTGCAGCTGGCGATGCCGAATACGGAGTTTCTGCAAGCAGAACACTATAACGCTATTTTCACAACGCATGGTGTCATCATGATTTTGTTCATGGCGATGCCGCTCATGTTCGGTTTATTTAATATCGTCGTTCCTTTGCAAATCGGTGCGAGGGACGTTGCGTATCCGTTCTTGAATTCCCTCAGCTTCTGGCTGTTCTTCTGGGGCGCGATGCTGTTCAACGTCTCGTTCGTTATCGGCGGTTCCCCGGATGCCGGCTGGCTCAGCTATCCGCCGCTCTCAGAGCTTTCGCATAGCCCGGGCGTCGGACAGAACTTCTATATTTGGGGTATTCAAATTTCCGGTATCGGCAGTTTGGCGACAGGGATCAACTTCATTGTAACGATCCTCAAAATGCGTGCTCCAGGCATGACGCTGATGAAAATGCCGATGTTTACGTGGTCCGTTTTATCCAGCTGTATTACGATTATTTTCGCCTTCCCGATCTTGACGGTAACGCTCGCACTCTTGTTCCTGGACCGTTTCTTCGGAGCACATTTCTTCACCCTGGACGGCGGCGGAAATCCGATGATGTATATCAACTTAATCTGGATGTGGGGTCACCCTGAGGTTTACATCGTGGTACTTCCGGCATTCGGGATTTTCTCGGAAATTGTCGCGACATTCTCCAAAAAGAAATTGTTCGGCTATAAATCGATGGTATTCGCCATGTTGATTATTTCCTTACTGTCGTTCTTCACATGGGCGCATCACTTCTTCACCATGGGATCCGGAGCGGACGTCAACGCCTTCTTCGCCATCACGACCATGCTGATCGCCATTCCTACGGGGGCGAAAGTATTTAACTGGCTGTTCACGATGTACCGCGGTAAAATACGTTTCACGACGCCGATGATGTGGACGATTGCGTTCATTCCTTGTTTCGTCGTCGGGGGGATGACCGGGGTCTTGCTGTCGGTTGCGCCGGCTGACTTCCAGTTCCATAACAGCTACTTCCTGATTGCGCATTTCCATCAGGTGCTTATTGGCGGCGTAGCGTTCGGCTACTTCGCAGGCTTATACTACTGGTGGCCGAAAATGTTCGGCTTCAAGCTCAACGAGCACTTGGGCAAATGGGCGTTCTGGCTGTGGAACATCGGTTTCTATGTATGTTTCATGCCGCAATATTTCTTAGGATTAGACGGAATGACACGCCGTACGTACACGTACGATTTCGATATGGGCTGGGGGCCGCTCAACCTGGTGTCCACGATCGGCGGTTTCTTGATGGGGATCGGTTTCTTGTTCCAAGTATGGCAAATCGCTCACTCCATCAAGTTTAGAGAGAAGGACGTGACGGGAGATCCGTGGGATGGCCGGACGCTGGAATGGTCGATTCCTTCACCTGCGCCGCTCTACAACTTCGCCGTTCTTCCGCAAGTGAAAGATGTCGACGACTGGTGGGAAACGAAACAGAAAATGCAAGGCAAAGCGGGTAAACAGGCTCCGGCCGTTTATGAACCGATTCATATGCCGAAAAATTCGGCGATACCATTCATCAAATCGGCATGCTGGTTCTTCGCAGGCTTCGGCTTCGTCTGGGATTGGATGTGGCTGACGATTCCTGCGCTAATCGGTGTCGGAATCTGTATGCTGGCACGTTCGTTCAGTTACGACACGGATTACTACATTCCGGTAGACGAAATAAAACGTACGGAAGCCGCATTGAAAGGAGCGAAAGTCTAATGGCACATGCAGCCGCGCACGGTGAGCAGCACGCTCACGAACACGACCATGAACATGATCACGAATCGCTCAAGACGTTCGGGTTCTGGATCTTCCTGATTACCGACGTTATCTTATTCGGATCTTTATTTGCCACTTATATGGTTCTCCATCAGAATACGAATGGGGGACCGACGCCGGAAGAGCTGTTCAAGATGCCGGGCATTATTGCCGAGACGTTCATCTTGCTTACGTCCTCTTTTACAAGCGGTCTGGCGGTTCTGGGCATGCACAAAGGGAACTTGAAACAGCTGATCGGCTGGTTGGCCGTCACAGCGCTTCTCGGGGCTTCCTTCGTCGGATTAGAAGTAGCTGAGTTTATTAGCATGGTTAATCATGAGGGAGCGACAATCTCGACAAGCGCATTCTTGTCCGCCTTCTTCGCCTTGGTAGGGACTCACGGCATGCACGTGTCGGTCGGTCTGATCTGGATGGTAGGACTGATCCTGCAGCTCAGACGCAGAGGCATTACGGCGGTAACCAAACGGAAAGTGGAAGTCATTTCTTTGTACTGGCATTTCCTTGACGTTGTTTGGATCTTCGTCTTTACAGTCGTTTATTTAATGGGGGTGATGTAAGATGAGTCAGCACCATACGGATTCACACGGCAATCACGGACATGGATCGATGAAATCTTATGTCATCGGCTTCGCGCTATCGATTATTTTGACCATCATACCGCTGGTAGCGGTCATGAACCATATGATGGGCCGCACAGGAACGCTCATTCTGATTCTGCTTATGGCGATTCTGCAGTTCGTCGTGCAATTGTTCTTCTTCATGCATGTGAGAGAAGGCGAGAACGCACGCTGGAATATTATGACGTTGATCTTTGGTTTGATCATTCTCATTACCATCGTCGGCGGTTCGATTTGGATTATGACTTACAACCAAGTGGCACATTAACAGAGGAAAGACGCTCCCATCCGCGGTAATCGCGGACGGAGCGTCTTTTTTTGGTATGATTACGAATTTTTGTGATGGCGTTCTTTCATTTCGCGCTTCTCTTGTTGGACAGCTTTCTCGCCGAACTGCTCCAAGCGAGAAGGGCTGCCGGCTGGACCATTGTTTTTCGGCTTGCTGTTTCTCCCACCCATCGTAATCACCTCCGTGATTCAGCTTGTGCCATTTGGGGGGCGTTCATGCTGGTGCTTTCAGGAAGCACAAAACAGTTGTCACGCCGCTGCCAAACGTGATACATTATGTATCAGAGATACTAAATGTATCGAACATCACGAATGAGACAAGCCAATTTATGGAATGGAGAGGAGCCGAATGATCCGCCACAATCAACGCTTTCGCAACCATCTCGATGACCATCTCATTCATTTGCGCAAAAACTTGTTCATCTCTCCGTCCGATCCGATGTATCACGAGAAAGTGATCCGTTATTTGGATGCGACCTCTCCGGAAGCTCATTTCAAGATCGGGCAAAAATTTCACGGAAAAGGGAATATGAAACGGGCCGTATTTCATTACAAAGAAGTGCTGCGGACGTATCCGTCCCCGTTCTATTCCGCGGCTAACCGGGCCCTGCGTCAGATTGAAGCGGAGCAATCCGCGCATGCGCTTCAACTGCAGCAAGCTTTTCCGGATGAACGCAAGAGGCTTCTGCCGCCATTCCTGAAGACGCTGCTTATCGTCCTGCTTGTGTTGAATGTTCTGATCGTGCTGTTATTTGCCGGCCGGCAGCCTCTCTATAAGACGATCTCGGCGATGAAAGAATGGGGGACAGGGAGTATGATCACGTATGAAACGGTCGACGCCCCGTTCGTTCTGTACATAGCGCCCGAGACGCAGGAGAAAGCAATAGAATCAGAGCTGCACAAGATGGCATTGGAGCTGGCCAAGGAGATGCCGAAGACGAACATCGTCATCTACGGCGTCGTTTCCCTTGACGCTGCGAATCAAGGGAAGACCTTGCTGTTAAGGGATCAACAGCTTGCCGCAAGCGCAATCGTCGTGGCGCAGTATCATCCGGAGACGGACGATGCGGTCCGTATCCGTTTCATGAACGCCGAATTTGAAAAGCACCAACCGCTTAACGCGATTGGTGCTAATTTAGTTCGGACGGCTCTGGAAGCCTACGTCAAGGATCATGGAAGCGCGCCAGAACGTCTGGAGGCGCTGCTTGGCGATTATCCGAACAACTACTTAAGCTTTATTCCACTCGAGGCTTCAACGGGCTCTAACGGCGTTATAACGGCTTATAACGGTCAAGGCGGTTGGGTCTATGATGCCGCTGCGGCTGATCCGGCACGCAGATTTTACGCCAATACCGCTGCAGGACCGAATTGGCCGTACGCACCGGTGCATATAGAGATCAATAAAGCGGCGCACCAGTTAAGATTGGTTAGCGGTGAGTATGTCCTTTGGGACAAAACGATCGGGCTTGGCGCCGATGACCGTACGCCGCAGGGAGATTATATCGTACAGGACCGCGTCAAACAGCCGCGGGGCAGCCATCCCCAAGTCTACGGAGAGGCGGGGCTCGGGCTCGGGTCCATCGCGCTGCACGGCACCTATGATGAAAGCTCGATCGGAGCTAATAAATCGCTGGGCTGCGTCCGGTTGTCGAATGAAGATGTGCAGCAGCTGTTCCCTTGGGTCCCGAAAGGGGCACAAGTGCAGATTCAAGCTTCGGCTTGGAGCTCCGCTAGCTTGCAGCCCGTTGCAGGCGCCGAACGGCTCGTTCCGGCCGTTCGGAACGGGCCGGACGAGTCTCCGGAGCGCGTTGTATTCCACTGGCTTGGATAGCGTGCCGTTATCGTTAATGTCATTACAGAAAAGCAGCCGAAGCACCCTTCCGGGCAGCTTCGGCTGCTTATTTCACTACATTAAGTTCTCCGGATTCAGCTTCTCCAGCTCCGGGATGACGAATCGGCCGTCCTTGCGGATCAGCACATCGTCAAAGTAGATTTCCCCGCCGCCGTATTCCGGACGTTGAATCAGCACCATGTCCCAGTGCACGGAGGACCGGTTCGTGTTATCCGCGGTCTCGTACGCTTGCCCTGGGGTGAAGTGAATGCTGCCGTCAATCTTCTCATCGAATAAAATATCTTTCATCGGATGCTTGATATGCGGATTGACGCCGATTGCGAACTCACCGATATACCTTGCACCGTCATCCGTATCCAGAATGTCGTTCAACTTCTTCGTATCGTTGCTGGTCGCCTCTACGATGCGGCCGTTCTCGAAACGCAGGACGATATTCTCGAAAGAGGTGCCGGAGTAGATCGTCGGCGTGTTATAGGAGATAACGCCGTTCACGGAATCTTTCACGGGAGCCGTGTACACTTCGCCGTCCGGGATATTTCGGCGGCCCGAACAAGGTACGGCGCCGATATTTTTGATGGAGAAGGAGATGTCCGTGCCTTTGGCCACGAGACGAACACGGTCCGTACGGTTCATGAGCTGAACCAACGATTCCATCGCTTCGGCCATTTTGCTGTAGTCCAGATTGCAGACGTTGAAGTAGAAGTCTTCGAATTCCTCCGTGCTTTTGCCGGCAAGCTGGGCCATAGAAGCATTCGGATAGCGCATGACGCACCATTTGGTATTGTTGATGCGCTCGTCGAAGAGAGGGCGCTGGAAATATTTTAAGTACAGTTTCATTTGATCGTCCGGAACGTCCGACGATTCCGTAATATTGTCTCCGCTTCTAACTGCCACATAGGCATCCATCCGCTTCATACGGGCAAGCTCGAAGCCGGCCCACTCGCTGAATTGCTCTTGGGTGCCTTTCATTTGCAAGCTTCTCATGATCATGGGATCGCGCAGCTCAATGAATGGAGTGCCGCCTGCGGCGTATACTTCCTCGATGAAGCATTTCGCGAGCTCCGGATCTTTGACACCGATCATTTCGATCAATATGTTCTCCCCTGGCTGAAGACTTACCGAGTAACGGATAATGTTGCGAGCAAAAGTTTGAAGTCGTGGATCTCTCATGCTTAGGTCTCCCTTAATGGAATATGAATACAAAGAAAGTATATCGTACTGGGCGATCTAAAGCCAATCGTCCCCTGATTTCGTTAATTTTAAAAGGGTATGCTACAATAGAGGACTGGATAAGTGAAGGAAGTCAGACAACAAGAGGAGGACACGGATGGCAAGAGAGCAAATCAAAGTGCCCTTTGGGTACGAACCCCCGCCGCAGAGCCGGAAGGGCACGCTTTTTATATTTGAGACGTTCGAGGACTGGACCGAGGCGGATATTAACGCTTGCACCGCATGGGCGGAAGAGAAGAAGTTCGTTCGGGCCATTTTCTATCCGCAGCATGAAGAAACGCTGCGCAGGATGGAGATTACATGCGAGGAGCCCTATTATGCGCGTGTGAAGCATTTGGAGAGCTTGTTGAAGAGTGCGAATACGACCGTGCAGTTGGATTTGGACACATGGGAAGGCAAACGGAAGAAATATACGCCCATGGACACGTCGCTTCATTTTTTAACGGATAAATCCCCGGGACCTTATTTCTTATGCCTTAGCGACCGTTATGCCAATCAATTCGTCACCTATCCTTCCTTCAAGGAATGGATTCGAAAATTGAGACTTTATATCAACGAGCAGTTTCATGTTCCGCTGAGCAGCAGGCTGGACGAATATGCAGGACGTTGGGAAACCGTTTGTTTCGGACATGACAGCTCCAACTAGACTTTCGTCCAATAAATTAACCATATTAATTATGGTCATCGTCGTGGCTGGGATGAGTCAAGGCATGCTCATGCCGCTGCTGACGATTCTGCTGGACCGCTCCGGCGTTTCTGCGGATACGAACGGCGTGAACGCCGCTGCGCTCTACATCGGCATCTTCTCCACGATGTTCTTCATTGAGAAGCCGGTGCGGCGCTTCGGATATAAGCCGGTCATTGTGACCGGCATGGGGTTGATCATCACGGCGACGTGTTTGTTCCCTGCCTGGCAGCAGCTGGGGTTCTGGTTCGTCTTGCGGCTGCTCGTAGGCATTGGGGACAGTGCGCTTCATTATGCCACGCAATTGTGGATCGTCTCGTCCAGTCCCGCGGAGCGCCGGGGGCGCAACATTTCGTTATACGGGATGGCTTACGGAATTGGCTTCAGCTTAGGCCCTATCGGCATAACGCTGCTTAAAGCAGGGATTTGGGTGCCGTTCTTAACGACAAGCGGCTTCTTCCTGGTCGTCCTCATGCTGCTGCTGAAACTGCCGAATGAGCGGCCGGAGCACGGCGAACGCATGGAAGCCGTGCATAAGCGCGCTACCAAAGTGATGGCTCTCGCTTGGTTTCCGCTGACGACTTCACTGCTGTTCGGATACATGGAATCGTCCATGAACAGCAACTTTCCGCTCTATGGCCTGCGGGTCGGCCTTGCAGAGCACGAAATCGGCATACTGCTGCCCATCATCGGCGTCGGCAGTCTCATCATGCAGCTGCCGCTGGGCATCTGGAGCGATCGTATCGGCAGGAAGAAGATTCTGATCGCCGCCGGTTTGACCGGAGCCGCAGCCTTTCTCTGCATGCCGTTCGCCGGGGATAGCCTATGGGGCATCGGCCTCTTATTCGGCCTTGCCGGAGGCATGGTCGGTTCGTTTTTCTCGCTGGGACTTGCCTATGCGGCGGATATTTTGCCGAAGCATCTGCTGCCTACGGCGAATGTTTTGGCTTCGATACAGTATAGCATCGGAAGTATAGCGGGACCGCTCATTGGCGGCATGGCCATTCGCTATACGAGTGTAACCAGCATTTTTTATGTACTCGGATTCATTTATATCGTTTTTGCGCTTTCCGGACTTCGATTTCGTCGTGTTCAAGCCGGTCGAGAACAAGCCGAATCATAAACAAAAGACACTCCAGCCTTGAGCAAGGCGGAGTGTCTTTGCGTTTAGCCGATTTCGTAGCTGGCCGCTTGATCGGTCATGTATCGTTCCGTCAGGATCGTCAGCATGGAGATGCCGATTTGATTCTCGCCGCCCTCAGGAATGATAATGTCCGCATATTTCTTGGACGGTTCAATGAATGCATCGTGCATCGGCTTCACAGTCGTCAAGTACTGATCGAAGACCGATTGCAGCGTCCGTCCGCGCTCGTTAATGTCCCGGGAAAGCCGGCGCAGAATGCGCACATCCGGATCCGTATCGACGAACACTTTGATGTTCAGGGCGCTGCGCAGCTCTTCGTCGGTTAACACGTGAATGCCTTCCAGCAGCACAATCGGCTTGACCTCAATCCGAATCGTCTCTGATGAACGGGCATGCTGCGAGAAATCATAGACCGGGATATGGACGGGATTGCCGTTCTTTAATTCGTTCAGATGCTTAAGCAGCAACTCATTCTCGAACGCCCGAGGGTGGTCGTAATTGATGCGCTCACGTTCTTCGAACGACAGACCGCTATGATGAAGATAATAATTATCCTGCGATATTAGAGTTACGTTCGTGGAGCCCAGCTTGTTGATGATCGATCTGGCCACTGTTGTTTTTCCTGAACCGGTACCTCCGGCAATTCCGATAACGAGCATGAAATGTAGTGCCTCCCCAAGTAACTTGAAAACCTTCCCCAGTAGTTTAACATATTGTCCGTACAAAAAGAAAAAGCGATCGAAATTCGATCACCTTTTGCATAGGAGCAGCCTTATCGGATTTGTTTCGGCGTGTGAAACTTGACATGATTGGCATCGAGATCCTGGGAAGCCTGGATCAGCTGCTCCATCGTCTGCTTGATCTGCTGTCCGTATTGTTCATTGTTATAAACTTCAAGCTGAGCATGCGCGTCATTAACCTTGTGCTTGGCTTGTACAAGAGCCGCCTGTGCGGATTGGATTTCGCTAGGATTGGCCGTAGTAATAGCCCGCTGAAGTCTATGCTCGGCTTCTTGGGCTGCGAGCATGGCGTGATCGGCCGCGTCAACGGCATGTTGGACCTGCATCGAAAACTCACGGGTGTCGGTCATAGGGGAGAGCCTCCTTGGGATCAAGTGTTGAAGATGAATAGCGACTTTACTACATTGCGCCAAATGCGGGGAAATCATTCCTCAATCGGGAAATGAAATTATTTCCTGGGGAAGCGCAAAATGCGAGCGTTCTCAAGAAAATTCGACAGTAATAGTCTGAAAATTTGGAATACAGATACTATTGCGTCGAATAAGGACTTTATTCCTAAAATATAAGTAGACAAACCGTATGAATATTCATAAGCTAGAGAGGATGGCTTTTTTTGACATGAAAAGACAAATAGGGTCTAAATAGGGGATGAAATGATGAAGATTTGTCAAAGCTTGTGTCTCGCCGCCGCGCTTGCTCTCGTAATTTCCGGCTGCGGGACATCGAAGAAGACGGCGGCGCCGGCTAGCGCATTTACACCGACTTTGGAGGTTAGCGCAACGGTTAACGGCGACTCGGCGACTCTACAGTTTACTACGGACCTCAAGTTGTCCAAGGAGCACTACGATCATCAACGCGTACAAGGGGAAGGGCATGTCCATGTCTCCTTGGATAAAGGGGAGAAGATCGTCGTAACGGATAAAGAGAAGGTACTGGAGCATCTCAGCAAAGGACCGCATGAAGTTTTGGTATCTCTGCATAACAACGACCATACGCCTTATAACGTTAGTAAGACAATAACGTTCGATGTGAAATAGGAGCGGCCCGCCAATGTCACTCCCTCGTAAAAGAATGAGCCTGCAGAAGCGAATTGTATTTCTGATTACCTCCGTTACCGTGGTCATGATTTCCACGATGATGGTTTTCGACACGATGAGCCTTAACCGTTCCATCAAAGAAGCATACGTCAGTCAAATCAGCGGCATGACGATCGCCATCAACGGGCGTTATGAAGAATCGCGGTCGATTTCCGACGTACAGCAGATATTTGACTACATAGAATACAAGAACGACCGTGTCATCGAGATGAAACTGTACAACAAAGAGGGCACGATCCTCGCAGCTTCCAACCGCTCGGAAGTCGGCCGCAAGCTGCCGGCATCATCCGTGGTCATTCCGAATCAGGATCAAACGATTGTCGACCGCCTGCCGATTGAGGAGAATGACCGACCGGTCGTCCGTCTGACCGCACCGCTGCAGGAAGACGGACTCGTCGTCGGCGCGGTGGAAGTTATATTCGACTCCTCGGAGGAAACGGCGCTGCTGGAGAAGCGTACGAAGCTTATTCTCATTGTCGGCATCTCCATTGCGGTGATTTTATCTGTGTTACTCTGGTTAATTTTGCGCAGGATCGTTATTCGTCCGTTAAGCCGGCTTCGGGAAGCCGCTGTGATCGTGAAGCAGGGCGGCGAGCTGCCGAAGCTGCAGTTCCGGACGTCGCCGGAGATTGCCGAAGTCTCGGAAGCTTTCAACGATATGGTCAACAATCTGGATGAACGCTATATGGAGCTGCAGCAGGCGCTGCATACCCTGCAGATCACCCAAGATCAATTGGTCCAATCGGAGAAAATGGGGGCACTAGGCAACCTTGTGGCCGGCGTCTCCCATGAGATCAATACGCCGATAGGAATCGGGGTTACCGCGGTAACGTATTTGGATCAAAAGACGAAAGATTTCCGCAGCTTATATGCAACCGGCAAAATGAAAAAGTCGGATTTGGAGCAGTTTCTTACCGTTCTGGAAGAAACGAACGCTATGATACAATCCAATTTGGAGCGCGCCTCCTCCTTGGTTCGCAGCTTCAAGCAAATTTCGGTCGACCAGAGCGTTGAAGTGAAGCGTACCTTTCATTTGCTCGAATACTTGGAAGGGATTATCGCCAGTCTAAAGCCGTCACTTAAGAAATCGCGCCTGCGTGTGGAGGTTTATGGCGATAGTCACGTGAATTTGTATACATATCCAGGGGCTTTATCGCAAATCATCACGAATTTGGTGATGAATTCACTGAATCATGCTTATGCACCGGAAGAAGAAGGTACTTTGAGCGTCCGGGTCAGCGAAGAGGCGGATCACATTCAGCTAGCCTATTCGGATGATGGCAAAGGCATGACGCAGGCCGTGCTGGATCAGATTTTCGACCCGTTCTTTACGACTAGCCGCGGCAAAGGTGGGACCGGGTTAGGGATGAATATCGTCTATAACCTTGTCACCCAATCGTTGAACGGTACCATTCAATGTTTCAGCACACTTGGGCAGGGAAGCTTATTTATGATCACGATTCCGAAAGAGGAGGAGTCAGAAGGATGACTAGACAGGATGGGTTATTGGACCAGGATGAGCTTCTATTCGCCGATGAAGAAGAGATCCTCCATGTAAGCGAGATGACCGTTGAACAAGATCCTTGGATTGTCTTAATCGTCGATGATGACAAGCAAGTCCATCAAGTAACGAAGATGGTTCTGCAGGATTTTGAATTTGACGGCAGAATGCTGGAGTTTCACAGTGCCTATTCGGCAGCGGAAGCGAAACTGATTTTACAGCAACAGCCCGATGCGGCACTGGTTCTGCTGGATGTCGTGATGGAGCAGGAAGATGCCGGGCTCCAGGTTGTCAGATATATACGCGAACAATTGAAAAATACGTCCATACGCATCATTCTCCGAACCGGACAGCCAGGACAAGCGCCTGAGCGCACCGTCATCATGGATTATGACATTAACGATTACAAGGAGAAGACGGAGCTTACGACTCAGAAGCTGTTCACTACGGTCGTAACGGCGCTGCGGTCTTACCGGGATTTGCGAACGATCGAGAAGAGCAGAGCCGGTCTTGAGGAAATCATTAAGTCTTCCGCCACGTTATTCGAGCTGCAATCAATGAAGAAATTCGCTTCCGGCGTATTGACGCAGATGACTTCGATCGTCAATCTGCACAAAAATGCGCTGCATTGCTCCTTCGCCGTAACGAAGGGCGTTGAAGATATCTACATACTGGCGGCTAGCGGCGATTACGCGTCCAATGAGGACGAGCGGGCGCGGGATGTCGTGCCGGCGAACGTGCTGGAGGAGATCGAGAAGGCTTTCCTCACGAAGAAGAGCTCTTTCGCGCCGGATCGCTTCGTGATTTATTTCCAAAGCAAAATGGGGATGGAGAACGTCATCTACATGAATGGCTTCAAGTCGCTAAGCGAGTGGGAGAAGTATTTGATCGACATCTATTGCGCGAATGTTTCCGTCGCGTTTGAAAATATTTATTTGAACGAAGAGCTCGAGAGCACGCAGCAGGAAATTATTTATACGATGGGGGAAATCACCGAAACGCGATCCCGGGAAACAGGGCATCATGTGAAGCGGGTCGCGGAATATTCCAGCTTGCTTGCCAAGAAATACGGGTTGTCCGATCAGGAGGCTGAGGTCATTCGGCTCGCTTCTCCGATGCATGACGTCGGCAAGGTAGGGATTCCGGATGCGATCCTGAACAAGCCGGGGGCGCTGACCAAGGAAGAATTCGATATTATGAAAACCCATTCGAATCTCGGTTACGAAATGTTGAAGCACTCGAACAAGCAGGTGCTGAATGCGGCGGCGATCATCGCGCAGCAGCATCATGAGCGGTTCGACGGCACCGGCTATCCGCAAGGGCTGCAAGGCGAGCAGATTCATCTCTATGGACGTATCGCGGCGCTTGCGGACGTCTTTGACGCTTTGTGCAGTGATCGCGTGTACAAGAAAGCTTGGGAGCTTGACCGTGTACTCGAGCTGTTGAGAACGGAACGCGGGCGTCACTTCGATCCCGTAATTGTAGATCTGTTCCTGGAGCATTTGGATGAGTTCCTGGCGATCAAGGAGCTTTATAAGGAACAACGTTAATGTCATTAATCGATGGCCGGGCGCAACCGCGCGGATTTGAATCGAAGCATAGATAAAGCAATTTGTAGGCTGTCCCATGGGGGCAGCTTTTTTTGTATGCCTCCCCCACAAGCTCCAGCATCGCACGCATCATCAGCACCAAGGAAATACAGTTCGCTATTTCACCCAAAACCCCCCATTCTGCGAGTGTAGAGGAAATACGATTCGCTAATGAGCGGTTTGCCACTGAAATTGAAGGAACAACGGCGAGATAAGGTCTTACATTTCCGCATCCTCCCCCAAAATTCCCTCTCAGGCTGAAATAAGGAATCGTATTTCCGCTAACTGCTGGTGAGGGGTAGCATGTCTACCCCCACAAGCTCCAGCGTCGCACGCATCATCAACGCAAAGGAAATACAGTTCGCTATTTCACCCAAATTCACCCATTCTGCGAATGAAGAGGAAATACGATTCGCTATTGAGCGGTTTGCCACTGAAATTGAAGGAACAATGGCGAGATAAGGTCTTACATTTCCGTATCCTCCCCCAAAATTTCCTCTCAGGCTGAAATAAGGAATCGTATTTCCGCTAACTGCTGGTGAGGGGTAGCATGTCTACCCCCACAAGCTCCAGCGTCGCACGCATAATCAACGCAAAGGAAATACAGTTCGCTATTTCACCCAAACCCCCCCATTCTGCGAGTGAAGAGGAAATACGATTCGCTATTGAGCGGTTTGCCACTGAAATTGAAGGAACAACGGCGAGATAAGGTCTTACATTTCCGCATCTCCCCCAAAATTCCCTCTCAGGCTGAAATAAGGAATCGTATTTCCGCTAACTGCTGGTGAGGGGTAGCATGTCTACCCCCACAAGCTCCAGCGTCGCACGCATCATCAGCGCAAAGGAAATACAGTTCGCTATTTCACCCAAATCCACCCATTCTGCGAATGAAGAGGAAATACGATTCGCTAATGAGCGGTTTGCCACTGAAATTGAAGGAACAATGGCGAGATAAGGTCTTACATTTCCGTATCCTCCCCCAAAATTCCCTCTCAGGCTGAAATAAGGAATCGTATTTCCGCTAACTACTGGTGAGGGGTAGCATGTCTACCCCCACAGGCTCCAGCGTCGCACGCATCATCAGCGCAAAGGAAATACAGTTCGCTATTTCACCCAAATCCACCCATTCTGCGAATGAAGAGGAAATACGATTCGCTATTGAGCGGTTTGCCACTGAAATTGAAGGAACAATGGCGAGATAAGGTCTTACATTTCCGCATCCTCCCCCAAAATTCCCTCTCAGGCTGAAATAAGGAATCGTATTTCCGCTAACTGCTGGTGAGGGGTAGCATGTCTACCCCCACAAGCTCCAGCGTCGCACGCATCATCAACGCAAAGGAAATACAGTTCGCTATTTCACCCAAATTCACCCATTCTGCGAATGAAGAGGAAATACGATTCGCTATTGAGCGGTTTGCCACTGAAATTGAAGGAACAATGGCGAGATAAGGATACCATGAGTACTTGCTTGTCACACAAACTGCGCATAAGGTTGCGAGCGTGGCGAGGACTTACGCGAAGATGCGCGGCGAGCTCTGAAGGAGAGAAGGGTTGCAGCAATCTGCGTGCAAAGCGAACAGTTTCAAGCTCGAACCCATTCATGGCATCGGAATTAGAATAAGAAACAAATTTTCCAACAAATTCCAGGATCAGCTGTTGGCACTGTTTTGGCGTTTCCGCGAAAGCAGGGTAGGCGAGCGGCATGACGAGCCAGTCATCTAAACCCAGAAGGCAATGGCGCATGCACAGATCCTTGAACCGCCAAAGCTCAATATCGCGCGCATGGGTGGCGTATCCTTGGATCTCAATGGCAGCTTTGGCGCCGCCAGGCATATAAGCAAAGTCCAAGTAGCGGTACCCATTCGAGAAATCACGCTCCTCGCACTCGGGGTACAAATGATCGAAACTGCCGATTGCCGGATACCACTCCTTTCTCAGAAACTCCGTTTCTCCATGCCCCAACCCCCTTTCCAACTTTTCCCGCCTGGGGGCATTCCTCTCCGAAGCAAGCTGTGATGCCATGATGATTTCGAAGGCACGTTCAAACTTCATGAAATCCCTCCTTTCTCCTCGAAATACAAAACGCCGCTCGCATCAAAGGCTGTAGGGTTCAACCCTTACAGCCTTTGATGAAAGCGGCGTGTGCTTCACGACCGGTTGGTTATTTTATTTGACTGTTAGCGCTAGCGGTGTCACGAACCGTGCTCTCGTGTGTCTGTCCTGCATGATAAAAGACTGTTTGAAGGAATGTGGGCGTGGATAAAAAAAATGTATCGAAGAAAATATTTTTCCCTATTGCAACATTTGTGGTTCTGGTTAATAATGTACATATGATAAAGTTTCCTTGGGTAAACAAATATGCGCTTGTCCAATTTGCAAAGAAGATCCAATCGGGGAGGAACACAATGAAGATTAGAGGGGTTTGGAAGATGGCAGCCCAGGCTGCCTTACTAAGCATCATGTTGACTGTGACGGCATGTGGGAACACGGGGACTCAGCCGGCCGCGAAGACAGAGAAGGAGATCCAGGTAACAACAACGATCGGAATGATTACGGATATTGTGGAGCATGTGGGCAAGGAACATGTAAAAGTTACGGGGTTAATGAACGCAGGTGTCGATCCGCATTTATATAAAGCTTCGCAGGGCGATATTAAGAAGCTGGATGAAGCACAAATTATTTTTTACAATGGGCTGCACTTGGAAGGGAAAATGGTTGAGATTTTGGAGAAAATGGGCAAACAGAAACCGACCGTCGCTGTCTCCGACAACATTGATCGCAAGGCGCTGCGTTCCGGCGCCGAGATGGCGACCGAGTATGATCCGCACATTTGGTTCAATGTGAAGCATTGGATGAAAGCGACCGAGCAAGTGAGGGATTCTCTGAGTGAGCACGATCCGGCACATAAGGACGATTACAGCAAGAACGCGGCTGCGTACTTGAAGGAGCTCGAAGAGCTGGACCGGTATGCAACCGAGCAGATCGCATTGATTCCCGAAGCCACACGCGTTCTTGTTACCGCACATGATGCGTTCGGTTATTTCGGAGATGCTTATCATATTCAAGTGAAGGGTTTGCAGGGAATTAGCACAGCGTCGGAATACGGCTCCAAGGACGTTAGTCAGCTCAGGGATTTCCTGGTCGAGAAGAAGATCAAAGCGGTGTTCGTGGAATCCAGCGTTCCCAAAAAGTCGATCGAAGCGGTCATTCAAGGAGCGAAGGAGAAAGGGCATGAGATTCAAATCGGGGGGGAGCTCTTCTCCGACGCCATGGGCCAGGCCGGAACTCCGGAGGGCACCTATGTCGGCATGGTTCGGCACAACGTAGATACCATTGTCAAAGCGCTGAAGTAGCGACCGAATAGATTCGCATTATTGAGGAGGAACGACAATGAAACATTCTGATGCCCCGCTTTCCATTCATAATATGACGGTTGCTTATCATAAGAAGCCGGTTCTTGAGCAAGTATCCCTCACGATTCCCGAAGGCAAGCTCATCGGGATCGTCGGTCCGAACGGTGCGGGCAAATCGACCTTGATCAAAGCCGCGCTCGGGCTTATACCCAAATTATCAGGCGATGTGAAAATTTACGGCAAGCCGTACAAAGAACAGCGCAAACTTGTCGGCTATGTCCCGCAGCGGGAATCGGTCGATTGGGATTTCCCGACGAACGCCCTGGATGTCGTGACCATGGGACGGTACGGCCACTTGGGCTGGTTCCGCAGACCCGGCAGCAAGGAACAGCAGATCGCGATGGCATGCTTGGAGAAGGTGGGCATGGCCGACTTCGCCGAACGGCAGATCAGCCAGCTCTCCGGCGGACAGCAGCAGCGCATCTTCCTCGCCCGCGCGCTAGCACAGGATGCCAGCTTGTATTTCATGGATGAACCGTTCGTCGGGGTTGATGCCGCGACGGAGAAAGCGATAATTACGCTCCTTGGCGAGCTGAAGAAGCAAGGGAAAACCGTGCTGGTTGTCCATCATGATTTATCGACAGTGAAGGAATATTTCGATTGGGTCATATTGCTCAACGTAGGGATCGTCGACATCGGACCGACCGATGAGGTGTTCACGAAGGAGAAATTGCAGCAAACGTATGGCGGGAAACTGGCGATTTGGGATCGGGAAGATACCCACACGCGAATAGGATGAGGTGATCACCATGTTGGACACATTGCTTCATTTATGGCAGGATCCGAATGCGCGCTGGATCTTGCTCGGCTGCTCGCTTCTCGGATTGAGCAGCGGAGTGTTGGGCAGCTTCGCATATTTGCGCAAGCAATCTCTCATGGGCGACGCCTTGTCGCACGCAGCGCTTCCCGGTGTGTGCGTCGCCTTCATGATAACAGGCTCCAAATCGATCCTGTTCTTCTTGATCGGCGCTGCGCTGGCGGGATTATTAGCTACATTAAGCATCGGTTGGATTACGCGGCATTCCAAGATCAAGCAGGATTCGGCGCTCGGCATTGTCTTATCCGTGTTCTTCGGGGTAGGTATCGTATTGCTAACCCAAATTCAGCACAGCTCCAGCGGAAACCAGAGCGGTTTGGATAAATTTCTGTTCGGGCAAGCGGCTTCGATGGTGCATTCGGATGTGGTCACGATGGCTATAATTTCTTTCGTTCTAGTTGGTATTTGTACGCTGTTCTTCAAAGAATTCAAGCTGCTCAGCTTCGATCCCGGATACGCCAGGGGACTTGGCTTCCCGGTAGGGCTCCTTGATCATTTCATGATGTTCCTGATCGTGGTGGCGGTAGTTGTCGGCATTCAAGCGGTTGGCGTCGTCCTGATGGCCGCTCTTCTCATTACCCCCGCAGTGGCCGCCAGATATTGGACGGAGAAGCTCGGGCTGATGGTCATCTTGGCGGGTCTGTTCGGTGCATTCAGCGGGTTTGTCGGCACCTACCTCAGTACGATGGGCAGCAATTTGCCGACCGGACCGCTGAGCGTGCTGGCGGCTACCGGAGTCTTCGGTTTCTCCCTTTTCTTTGCGCCCAAACGCGGACTGCTGGTTAAACTGTTCCGTCAGTCCTCCTTGAAACAGCAGGTGCAGAAGGATTCGGATCCGTACATCAAGGCCAAAGGGGTGAGCCAAGTTGAATGATTTCTGGATTATTTTGACGGCTGCTCTCGTTGCCGCGGCTTGCTCGTTGGTCGGGTGCTTCCTCGTACTGCGTAAAATGGCCATGATCGGAGATGCGATCAGCCATTCCGTATTGCCGGGCATCGTCATCGCCTTCCTGATCAGCGGGTCGAGAGGCTCGATCTTCATGCTGATCGGCGCTGCGGCCATCGGATTGATCACCGTGTTCCTCATCCAGCTGTTTCAGCAGAGCGGCTTGCAATCCGATGCTTCGATCGGCGTTGTGTTCACAGCGCTATTCTCGGTCGGTGTTGTTCTTGTCAGTTTATATACCCGACAAATCGATTTGGATCTGGACTGCGTGCTGTACGGTGAGATTGCCTATGTGCCGTGGAACACCATCGAGGTAGGCGGAATCAGCATCGGGCCGAAGGCTGTCTGGGCGGTAGGTTTCGCTTTGCTGCTCAGCGCGGTTGTCATCGGACTGTTCTATAAACAGTTTAAACTCTGTTCGTTTGATCCGGCGCTTGCCGCAGCTGTGGGCATACCGGTCTTGCTGTTCCATTATCTCTTGATGGGCTTGGTGTCGGTAACAACTGTAGCTTCCTTCGAGAGCGTCGGAGCGATTCTCGTCGTAGGCATGCTGATCGTTCCGGCAGCGACGGCATATTTGTTAACGGAGAAGCTGAACGTCATGATTGTTTGGAGTATGACGATCGGCGTGCTCTCCTCGGTAGTCGGCTATTATGTCGCTTATTTGTTGGACGCTTCGATTGCCGGCTGCATGATCAGCGTGGCAGGGGCCATGTTCGTTCTGGCTTTCCTTTTATCGCCAACCAATGGTCTCATCATTCGGAAAATTCGTCAAAAACGCGGTTTATCCGGGGTATTTCCCGAATCCGCATCATAAAATGGCTCGAACCTGCTTCTTTGTCCCTTTTACGGAGACGGAGAAGCATTTCTTTTATTTTACATTTCCTGTATGCTTAGAGGTGGCTAGAGTAGAGAGAAAGAAGGTGTCACCATGGAAGGAATTGGACTCGTACTGGAAGGCGGAGGTATGCGTGGCGTGTACACCGCGGGAGTCTTGGAATACTTTATGGAGCAAGACTGGTATTTCCCGTATGTCGTCGGGGTGTCCGCCGGAGCCTGCAATGCGGTTTCATACATCTCCAAACAACGCGGACGCAATAAGAAAGTAACCATCGATTATATCGGTGATCACAGATATTTAAGCTATCGTAATTTACTGCGCTACAAAAGCATATTCGGCATGGATTTTATATTCAATGAATTGCCTAATAAGCTGGTGCCCTTCGATTACGATACTTTCTATAGTTCGCCGCAACAGTTTGCAATCGGGACAACGGATGCGCACACCGGCGAACCGATTTACTACACGAAGCATCAGCTCCAGCTGCAAACGATGCCGATCGTTCAAGCATCCAGCTCGCTGCCGTTTGTGGCCACGCCTATCCATTATGAAGGCCGAACCTTATTTGACGGAGGCCTTGTCGATCCCATTCCTGTGCAGAAATCGCTTGCCGATGGGAACCGTAAGCACGTCATTGTGTTAACGAAGGAAGAAGGCTACCGCAAAACGCCCTTCAAGCAGAGATGGCTGGCCAAAAGCTTTTATCCGAAGTATGACGGACTCGTGGATGTGCTTGTCAATCGGAGCGAGATCTATAACGGAACGCTTGAGCTGGTGAGGAAGATGGAAGAGGATGGAAGCGCGATAGTCATCCGCCCCTCGTCCAAAGTCGTTGTTGGCCGGATGGAGAAAAGTCCGAAGAAGCTGGAAGCGCTGCATGAACTCGGGTATGAAGATGCGAAACGGATCGGCTCGCGGATGAAGGAATGGTTATTTAGCTAAGTTAATGATTAATGTTTGCAATCATTGCGAACATGAGGTATGGTAATATCAAACCAATAAGAACCCACGGGAGCTTGAGGAGTCAGGCTGAGATTGTGACCGTTATGTCACTAACCGTTAATCTGATCTGGGTAATGCCAGCGTAGAGAATTCATACAAATGCATGTCCATTCGCAATGTTCGGAATGAGAATATCATTTTCTACCTATGGCGCTCCCGGTAAACGGGGGCTTTTTCTTGTGGTTATACAGATAAAGGGAGAGGGAAACAAGAAATGAACTGGAAGAAAATTGCACCACTCATGCTCGTGAGCTTGACCGTCCTTGCCGCAGGCTGCGGGAAGCAAGGAGCGTCGCCCGCTACGCCTGCCGCTTCAACGGCGCCGGCTGCTACCGCCAAGAAGCTGACGGATGTGAAAGTCGTCTTGGACTGGACGCCGAACACCAACCATACGGGCTTATATGTGGCCAAAGACCAAGGATTTTTTGAACAAGAGGGGCTGAACGTTCAAATTATCGCGCCTGGCGAAGCGGGGGCTGACGCGATGATTGCTTCAGGAGCCGCCGAGTTCGGCGTATCCTATCAGGAAGGCATTACGCAAGGCCGTATTCAAGGCGTGCCGATCGTCTCGATTGCCGCAGTTATTCAACACAACACCTCGGGCTTCGCATCTCCCGTTGCGAAAAATATCGTCACACCGAAGGATTTTGCAGGCAAAACGTATGGAGGCTGGGGAGCTCCGGCGGAAAGCGCAATGATCGAATCCTTGATGCAATCGGAGAAAGCCGATCCGAGCAAAGTGAAAATTGTGAACATCGGAGATGCGGATTACTTCACAGCCGTGAAAAGAGATATCGATTTCGCCTGGATCTACTATGCATGGACAGGTGTGGACGCTGAACTTCGCGGCGAACCGCTCAACATGATTTATTTGAACAAGTATTCCGATAAGCTGGATTATTATACGCCGGTTCTGGCAACGAACGAGAAAATGATCAAAGAAAAACCGGAAATTGTAAAAGCGTTCACCGCTGCTGCCGCCAAAGGATATCAATTTGCCATCTCCAAACCGGAGGATGCGGCGAATATTTTGATCAAAGCCGTACCGGATCTGGATCCGAAGCTCGTGCTGGCCAGTCAGAAATGGCTGAGTCCGCGTTATCAGGACGATGCGCCTCGTTGGGGCGAGCAGAAGCGTCAGGTATGGGAGAACTATGCCAACTGGATGCTGGAACATAAGCTGCTCGAGAAAAATCTCGATGTCGATGCGGCATTTACGAACAACTTCTTGCCTGCAAGCTCGAAATAATCATCATACCGGAAATAAATCGTTAAACCGAAAGGGGCCGTTCATGTGGCTAATGCACTTGTCAGTATTCAAATCATTCCCAAAACGAAAAACAACGAAGATGTCATTCCTTATGTGGACCGTGCGATCGAAGTCATCGCAAAGTCAGGTGTGAAATACTTCGTCTCCCCGCTTGAGACAACGATGGAAGGGGAGCTGGATCAATTGATGCTCATCATTCAGGATATGAATGCAGCGATGATTGAGATGGGCAGCCCGAACGTCATCTCCCAGGTGAAAATTTATTTCAATCCATCCGGCGCTTCCATGGACAAGCTGACGGAGAAGTACAGATAATGAAGCTGAAGAACGCATTGAAAGCAGGGTGGCCACCGGTTGTTGTGGTCATCCTTCTCTTGCTTATTTGGCAGCTTGCCGTAACGTGGGGAGGGACGGCAAGCTGGCTGCTGCCGAGTCCGCTCAAAATCTGGCGGGACGGCACAACGGATATGGCCAGGGTATGGATGCATACGTGGGCAACTGTGCGTCTGATGTTGATCGGTTTCCTTGTCGGCAGCCTTGGCGGCATCGCTGCTGCAAGCATACTGCATCGCGTCCCCTTCTTGAAGGCGGGATTGTATCCGCTGTTGATTCTGTCGCAGAACGTGCCGGTTATCGCGCTGGGGCCGCTGCTGATCATTTTATTCGGTTTTGGCATTTTACCTAAAATTATTTTGATATCGCTCGTATGTTTCTTTCCTGTGACGATGTCTACCTTGGACGGATTCATGCAAACGGATAGAAACATGTATAACTATATGCAAATGATCGGCGCAGGCAAACGGCAAATCTTCTATAAACTGGAGCTGCCGCATGCCATGCCGTTCGTATTTACCGGACTCAAAATTTCCGCTACCTACAGTGTGATGGGAGCCGTGATCGCAGAGTGGCTTGGCGGGGGTGTCGGGCTCGGCTATTACATGATCTTGCAGAAATCGGCATTCCGGGCAGACCGGGAATTCGTTGCCATTCTGATCATCGTTATTCTCAGCTTGCTCTTCTTCTGGCTGATCGCAGGGTTGGAGAAGCTTGTGATCCGGTGGAACGCCAAGCGGTCATCTTAGGAAGGGAGAGGAACGAAGTCATGAATGAACGTAAGGTCAAATTAGAGCTCAAAGGTATTCATCATACATTCCCAGGCAAAAAACAACAGGTCGCTGTGCTGTCCGATCTGTCGCTGCATGTGGATGAGGGGGAATTCGTTTCCCTAATCGGCCCTTCCGGCAGCGGGAAGAGTACCTTGTTCCACATCATCGGCGGACTGCTTGCACCCGACACCGGAGAGGTTTGGCTGGATGGCGTCCATGTAACCGGCAGGAAGGGACTTATCAGCTATATGCCGCAGCAGCCCGCCTTGTTTCCATGGCGATCCATTGAAGCGAATGTAGCGCTTTCGCAGGAGGTAGCCGGAGAAGCGCGCTCCGCCGCACTGGCCAAAGCAAGGGAGTGGCTGCCGAGAGTAGGGTTGGGCGGCTACGAGCAGGAGCTTCCGCATGTGCTCTCCGGCGGGATGCAGCAGCGCGTATCGTTCCTGAGAGCTCTGCTGGGCCCGCAGGAGCTCATGTGCCTGGATGAGCCGTTCGGCTCATTGGATGCTTTGACCCGCCAGAGCATGCAGACATGGCTGCTGAACATCTGGGAGCAGAACAAAAGATCCATCCTGTT
This sequence comes from Paenibacillus sp. MAHUQ-63, assembly GCF_028765165.1. Lineage (GTDB taxonomy): Bacteria > Bacillota > Bacilli > Paenibacillales > NBRC-103111 > Paenibacillus_E. Next base: position 1,059,661 of record NZ_JARADB010000002.1, read on the forward strand.
CATTACCCACAGCATTGAAGAAGCCTTGTTCCTGTCCGATCGGATCTATGTCCTTTCCAACAAGCCGGCGCGTGTTATCGAGGAACTGGCCGTGCCATTCCCACGGCCCCGGCAGGAGACAGTTACCGTGCAGCCCGTCTTCCACGAGCTGCGACAGCATATACAAGATTTGCTGCGTCAGGAGATGAGATCATGAACAGAGCCATTGATGCCCATATTCATCTGGACATGTATGATGAGCTGCAAGCCAGCGCCATCCTGTCCGAGCTGGAAGCAAACAAAGTCGAGGCGCTAATTGCCGTCTCGAGACATCTTGCCTCGTGTAAGGCAACGATGCGGCTTCGTTCGCTTGCTCCGCAGCGGGTGTATGCTGCGTATGGTTATCATCCCGAGCAGGCGCTGCCTGCAGAGGAGGATCTACAAGAGCTGCTTGCGTGGATCCGGCAGCATGCGGCTGAAATGGTGGCGGTAGGCGAAATCGGCCTGCCCTATTATATGCGGACGGAAGCAGAGGAGCAGGGAGGTTCTTTGGATCTTGCGCCGTATATCCGGCTGCTGGAACAGTTCCTTCGTCTTGCTGCGGAGTTGGACAAGCCGGTCGTCCTTCATGCCGTCTATGAGGATGGGGACATCGTGTGCGACCTGCTCCGCAAGTACGGCATTCGGAAGGCGCATTTCCATTGGTTCAAAGGTTCGCCGCAGACCATTCAGCGAATGATTCAATCGCGGTACGTCATTTCTATCACGCCTGACGTTCTGTACGAGGATGACATTCGTTCGCTTGTTCGCAGCTATCCGCTTGAGCTGCTCATGGTCGAAACGGACGGTCCATGGCCGTTCGAGGGACCATTCGAAGGCCAGATGACGCATCCGCGCATGATTCATGCCGTTATCGAGCAGATCGCCCTGCTGCATGGCAGAACGAGCGAAGCGGTGGCTGAGCGAATCATGCACACCACCAAGCAATTTTATGGCCTTCATACCGTTGGTTAATTTGGATCTGGACATCTGTTCGCACAGCTCCTATAATGAAATAGAACAAGTGTTCGTTATATTGAAAGGGTGCGTGTATACATGACGGTCAGATGCAGTTGGGTAAATGAAGATCCGTTATATGTCGATTACCATGATCATGAATGGGGTGTACCTGTTCATGACGATCGTAAATTGTTTGAAATGCTCAATTTGGAAGGCGCTCAAGCCGGTCTAAGCTGGTATACGATACTGAAGAAGCGAGAAGGCTACCGGGAAGCATTCGAAGGCTTCGATCCTCATAAGATTATCCGGTATGATGAGAAGAAGCTGGCTGAACTGCTGCAGCATCCGGGCATTGTGCGGAACAGGCTGAAAATTGCGGCTGTCGTTCAGAACGCCAAGGCCTTCCTGAAGGTTCAGGAAGAGTTCGGCTCTTTCGACCGATATATCTGGGGCTTCGTAGGCGGTAAGCCGATTAAGAACAATTGGGCGGATATGTCGCAGGTTCCGGCAACGTCGGAGATTTCCGACGCCATGAGCAAGGATTTGAAAAAGCGCGGCTTCAAGTTCGTCGGCTCGACGATTTGTTATGCGTACATGCAAGCCGTGGGCATGGTCAACGATCATAATCAAATGTGCTTCCGTTATCATAGCTGAACGAAATAGAGAAGGCCATCCAGGAGGACGAATGTCCGAACCGGATGGCCTTTTGTGTGCTTCACTTAGGCATATTGGAGCTGTTTCTCCATCAAGTTATATTTAATTAAATAAATCCGCTTGCGCACATAGAAGTCGTAGACGGCACCCTTCAATTCTCTCGGTTTGATCCGGTTGTTCGTATCGTTATCTATGATAATCACAGAGCCGTCGTCATAGAACTTAAACGTGTAGTCGGCGTAAGGAGTGTCCGTTTCGTCAAGCATGGCGTCAATCTGTCCGGGAAGAAGATGGTCAGTTTCACACAATGCCTTGTGGTACCAATAATCTCTCTCAATAAAACGGAAATTGTGACTGGTGTTCATCATGTTAACTACCTCCTCATCTATACGGAACATTTGTTCTTGTTTTCATTATATCAAACAAATGTTCGTATTGGAAGAGGAATCTCTAAAATTAAAGGAAATATTTTCATAGAAAATCATAGAAAAAAGACCTTCAATCACTCGGATCGAAGGTTCTTTTGTGCAGCGATATGCCGGGTAATCGCCAGGCCGTGGAGCCGGCCCGTTTCGATGAAAATTTCGTTGGCATCGTATTTAGATGAAGCGACAACACCAGCTACGTATAAGCCCGGTACGGCCGTTTCCATCGTCTCGGGGTTCACGACAGGCGCGTTCGTCTCTTCGTGGAAAACGACGCCGATCGTATCCAGAAGCGTGCGGTCAGGCCGGAAGCCTGTGAGCGCAAGCACGAAATCGTTCTCGAGCGTGACTCGTTCGCTTCCTTTGCGTACGGTGACGTTCATCTCCTCGATAACTTCCACCTGAGAATCGAACCACATTGCGATACGGCCTTTATTCACCATGCTTTCGAAAATCGGCCGGACCCAAGGCTTAATATTGGCCGAGAAGTCTTTCCCCCTGTAAATAACCGTGACTTCAGCGCCAACCTTGAGCAGATCCATGGCGGCATCGACGGCAGAGTTGTTCCCGCCGATAATGGCAACTTTGGCTCCGGCATAAGGATGCGCCTCTTTATAATAGTGCGTCGTTTTCGGAAGATCTTCGCCGGGAATGCCGAGAAGATTCGGGTGGTCAAAATACCCGGTAGCAACGACCACATGGACGGCTGCATATTCAGTCTTCCGACCTGCTGCATTCACTGTATGTACTAGGAAGCCCGGCGCATTACGCTCCACGGATACAACTTCCTCATAAGAATGAATGCGCAGCTTTTCTCGCCGTGCGACCTCGCGGTAGTAGACCAACGCTTCCTGCCGGTACGGCTTATCGTTAGGCGTGGTGAAAGGGTAGCCGCCGATTTCCAGCAGCTCCGGCGTGCTGAAGAACTGCAAGTACGTCGGATATTGATAGATGGCGTTGACGATGCAGCTTTTTTCTATGAGTAACGGGGAAAGACCTTCGCGCTGCAAGGCGACAGCCGCAGACAGACCGCAGGGTCCGGCCCCGATCACAATGACTTGTTCCAATGTTGACAACCCCCTCCATAACTGTTTCCCCAACTAATAGTAACGCAACCTAACGGGGATGCCAAGCTCAGGGAGGTAAAAAAAGAGCAGACAGCTCTCCGATTAACGTTCGGAATACGCTGCCTGCCCGGCGGATCTTGACGTTATTTCTGGTTCAATTGGCGGCTCTCATCCGCTTCGCTGATGTCGTCTTTGGCTATATTGACGGGCGTTAAGCCAGGTGCGTTCTCCAAGGTGTCGTTCACGAACTCCATGTCTTGATTTTTGGCATTCATATTCGTCGTTCCTTTGTAATTGCCGGTATGCTTCTTGTTCTCCAAGAATCATCATCCTCTCATCGTTTGGTTTTCACTTTCAGCCTTAACGTGTACACTTCGGCAGGATTTTATTCCCTGCAGCAGGGAAGAGGAAGGACTGCTTGCAGGCGTGTAGTTCGAGCGGACAAAATCAGCTATAATAAGTGAAGTTGGATAATAAAGGAGAAATGAGACGATGAGTGCGATGGCGATTAAACATATGGTAGTTTTTAATTTGCATGCAGGTAAGGATACACCGGAAGCAGAGGCGTTCTTGAGAGAAAGCGCCGAGGAGCTCGCCGCGATTCCCGGCGTAGAGCAATTCGAAGTGTTTCGTCAAGTTAGCGCCAAAACGAATTATGATTACGGCTTTTCCATGTTTTTTGCAAATCAAGCCGCTTATGATGCTTATAACGTGCATCCAGTGCATACGCAGTATGTTGCCGAGCGCTGGGTGAAGGAAGTCAGCCGGTTTCAAGAGATCGATTTGACGAAGTTCGAATAAGGAGAGAATGCCATGAAGCCGTTCAAAATCCCTAAGGAAGAGAAGGAAGCGCTGATTAGCGATCTGCAAGGTCAATTGGAGAACGATCATGGGATCGAGATGGGCAATTTAGCGGTTGAACAGCTAATTGATTATATGGCCCAGCAGCTGTATGCGCCTATATATAATCAAGCGGTCGAGGATGCAGGCAAACTCCTGATGGAGCGAATGGGTGCGATGGAAGATGACCTGTATGCGATGAAAATCATGAGAAAATCGCGCAGATAACAAGCAGGGGAGGCATAGCCGCATTGAGTAAGCAAGAAGAGCTGTTCGACATTTATGATGACAAAATGAATTGGCTAGGCGCAGCCCCGCGCTCGGAAGTGCATGCGAACGGATACTGGCATTGCACGTTTCAATGCTGGATTATTAGCATGGAGGAAGAGGAACCGGCGCTTCTGCTTCAGCTAAGGCATCCGGATAAAGATTTGTTCCCGAACCTGTTGGACATTTCTTGCGCCGGACATCTGGCTGCAGGCGAAACAGTGGCAGACGGGGCGCGGGAGCTCGAGGAAGAGCTGGGACTTCACGTTGATTTCAGCGAGCTCGTTCCTTGCGGCATTTTTGCAGAGGAAGATTTGGTGTCGGACCTGCTCATCGATCGTGAATATTGTCATGTGTTCCTCTACCGGTGCGATCAACCGTTGTCGCAGTACAAGCTGCAGGCCGATGAAGTGACCGCTTTATTCAAAGTAAGTGCGGCCGGCTTGGAACGTCTGGTGCATGGGGAAGCGCAACAACTGGAGGCGAGAGGGGTTAGGAGCGGCGAGAACGGCCGGCTTGAACCAGCCGAACTGGTTGTGACCTTGGACAAGGTGGTGCCGCATCCGGCGGCGTATTATGACCTTGTGTTCAATTCACTGCGGAAGCATGGCCTCCTGATATGAAAAAGAACCGAATCGGGTAACCCGACCGGCTCTCCAAACACGCGAAGGTGTTAGACAAAATACTTGTTCGCTATGTAGGCATAAGCAATATAACCGACGATGGAGAGTCCGATACACAGAATGCCAAGCGCAATTTTACGCTTAAACAGCAGCACGAAACCCGCGCTGAAAGCCGACCCTATGAACAACATAGAAATAAACGTGAGAATACCCATGAATCTTGATCTCCCTATCCTTTGTTTACGTAATCACGTACCATGTCTTCGGTTACATAAGAACGGAGCGGAGAAATGCCTTCTTTGGCATGGGCGATGATCTTGGCTGTTACATCATTGATCGCATCTACGGTAAACGGCAGCCCGCGTCGGCACAATTCGACGGCAGCTTCGATCGCTTCCTCGCGCTGGGCATCCAGTTCGGCGAAATGAACAAGGTGCATATGCTGTGCATTCGAATGTTTGGTAATCGCTTCATGTACATTCATCTTCAAGTTCTCCTTTCGTGACCAGTTTCTAATCCAGTATACACGATTGTAAAGGGCAGGAACAGTTTTTACAGGGTGAAATCCGAACAATAATCGACAAATGATAGCAAATGATAGAGAAGGTATAAGTGAGCAAATGAGCAAATTACCGATTGAAGACGTACTCCCCCAACTGAAAAAAGCCCTCCAGACACATGTATGTGCCGTTCTGGTCGCACAGCCCGGTGCCGGCAAAACAACGCGGGTTCCGTTAGCTCTTCTTCAAGAGACCTGGCTGCAGGGCAAGAAAATCGTGATGCTGGAGCCGCGAAGGCTGGCCGCGCGGTCAGCTGCTCGCTATATGGCAAGTCTTATCGGCGAAGCCGTTGGGCAAACTGTCGGATACCGGGTGAAAAACGATACGTGCGTCGGTCCGCAAACGCGGATAGAAGTAATTACGGAGGGCATCCTTACTCGGATGCTGCAGTCGGACCCGGCGTTGGAAGAAGCCGGAATCGTTATTTTCGACGAGTTTCACGAGCGCAGCTTGCATGCCGATTTGGGGCTGGCGCTCAGCCGGCAGTCCCAATCGCTGCTGCGGGACGATCTGCGGATCCTCGTCATGTCGGCGACCATCGAAGCCGAACCGGTATCCGCAATGCTGGATGATGCGCCGGTCATTTTGAGTGAAGGGCGCACGTATCCTGTTGCTACCCATTACTTAAGCGCGTCCAAACAAGACGAAAGACTGGAAAACACGGTAGTCAGAAGCATTAGGCATGCCTTACAAACCGATGAAGGCAGCATCCTCGTATTTCTTCCCGGCGCACCGGAAATTCATCGCGTAGCCAGCGCTCTCGCCGCGCTGCAGCTTGACCATGTCGCGACAGTTGCGCCGCTGTACGGGAACCTGCCCCAGGATGCGCAGGACCGCGCTTTGGCGCCGTGCCAGTCGGGGAAGCGGAAAATCGTCCTGGCCACGTCGATTGCCGAAACGTCACTGACCGTGGAAGGCGTCACGGTCGTGATCGACAGCGGCCTGATGCGGGTGCCGCGCTTCTCGCCGCGTACCGGCATGACCCGTCTGACGACGGTTCCGGTGTCCGCGGCTTCGGCCGACCAGCGCCGGGGTCGGGCCGGCCGTCTCGGTCCAGGCGTATGCTACCGCCTCTGGACCGAGACCGAGCAGCGCCAGCTGGCACCGAGCTCTACGCCGGAGATCCGCGAAGCGGATCTGGCCCCGCTCGCACTTGAGCTGGCCGCCTGGGGCGTGTCAGACCCTGCGGAGCTGGTCTGGCTCGACCCGCCGCCTGCTGCTGCCTACCAGCAGGCGAAGGAGCTGCTCTTGCAGCTAGGCGCGCTGCAAGAGAGCGGGAGCCCCAGCGCGCACGGCAAACGCATGGCGGCGCTGGGGCTGCACCCGCGGCTTGCGCACATGGTGCTGCAAGCCATTCCGCTCGAGCTCGGCGCGCTGGCGTGCGAGCTCGCGGCAATGCTGAGCGAGCGCGATGTGCTTGCAGGCGCTCGCGGCCGGGATGCGGATGTGCGCACCCGCATCGAAGTGATCTGGCGCGCTGCGCAAGGCGAGCAGCGCGATGATGTTGACTTTGGCTTGTGCCGCCGGATTGCGGCGGAAGCCAAAGCATTGATGGGCGCGCTCGGCATACGGCCTGGCGCGCAGCGGTCTGCGGCGAGCGGAGTGCTGCTCGCCTTCGCGTATCCCGATCGGATTGCGCAGCGGCGCACGATCGGGCGGTTCCTGCTCAGCAGCGGGCGCGGAGCCGTGCTGCCGGAACTGCAGGCGCTCTCGAACGAGCGCTACGTCGTGGCGGCGGAGCTCGACGACAGCGGTGTCGAGAGCCGCGTGCTGCTCGCTGCGCCGGTCAGCGAGGAGGAGCTGCTGAACGCTTTCGAGGAACGCCTGCTGCAGGAGCAGGAGGTGCTCTGGGATTCGGCGTCCGGCTCCGTTAAAGCGAGAGAGCGCCTGCGGCTTGGCGCCATTGTATTCAAAGAAAGGCCGCTGCCTAATCCGAATCCCGACCTGCTCGTCGGCGCTTTGATCGCCGGTATCCGATCGGAATCATTGGAGCTGCTGCCCTGGAATCGGGCTGCGCGTCAGCTGCAGGAACGCGTTATCTTCGTGCACCGCCATTTCGGTGACTGGCCGGACATGAGGGATACGGCGCTGCTGGATACGCTGGAGGAATGGCTTACCCCTCATCTTTACGGAATGACAGGCAAGGGAGCGCTCGGTCGTTTGAATTTGACACAAATTTTGGAAGGCATGCTGACGTGGGAGCAGCGCCGTTCACTCGATGAATGGGCGCCTACACACATCATTGTCCCTAGCGGCTCGCGCATTCCTGTTGATTATAGCGACATAGCGTCTCCGACACTCTCGGTCCGGCTGCAGGAAATGTTCGGCTTGGCCGATACGCCGCGCATCGCGAAAGGCCGGGTGCCGCTGACGCTGCACCTGTTGTCGCCGGCGCAGCGTCCGGTTCAAGTGACGAAGGACTTGGCCAGCTTCTGGCGGGATGCGTATTTCGAGGTCAAAAAAGACCTCAAAGGCCGCTATCCCAAACATTACTGGCCGGATGACCCCATGGCGGCGATTCCGACGAATCGCGCCAAACCGCGGGTTTGAATGATTGCACACGCACATACTGTGCGTTTGAAGGGATAGAAGTTACCGATGACTAAGCACTCCGTCCCCGGAGAGATCGTGATTTATATTTCCGCAGGCTTCGCAACGGCGCCGGATTTTCTCGACCGTTTTGGCGATGCGCTTGCCGGCTGCTTCTCGGAACAGACGGGCGCCCGCGTCCGCATTGTCATCCATTTTCCGTACGGTGACTGGAGCCGGAGTCGTCGAAGGCAGCTCCTCGAAATCACCGGCGATCTATGGAACAATGCCCATAACAAGCCATCTCGCTACGGGGGCAAAAACTTAACGAAGCTCATACGCGAGCATTGGCGCCCGGGACAGCAACTGCTCCTCGTCGGCCACAGCGCGGGTGCCGTCGCATCCATTCAAGCTGCGAAGGCGCTCATGGAGCACGGCTTGCCCATTCTTGGGGTAATCCAGATCGGATCGCCGAGATGCGCCGTGCCGCCTGCGTTGAAGGACCGCATCCTTTATTTGCACGGCGCGAATCCGCAGGATCGGAAGCTTGATCCAATCCCGCGGTTGGGTACCTGGGGCGGCTGGATCAAGGGGCGCTACGGGGTCTTTCAGTGGCATGGACAGAAACATGCTCCCTCTCACCGCCAAACAATTCCGATGATCGGTGGGCACGCGGATTATTTTAGAGACCACAATCCTTACATATGGCAGGAAACGACGAACATGCAAACGACCATCGGAACGATTTGGGCATGGTTAAGTCAATTGAAAGAGCTTGAGTTGAATGGCGAACATAAATTTGAAAAGGAAGATGAATATGATTGAAGTTTTGAAGGCTGACATGGAGCACAGCGAAGAGGATGGCTATCTTGGACATGTGCAATTTAGCGTGCAAGGCCATGAACACCCGTACGAAATTACGCTGCAAAGCCCGCGCGGCAAAAATGATTGGAGCTACGCGCTGAACTTTTTGCGGGAATCCGGTAAGGAAGAAGAGATTGAAGCGGTAGAGGAGCTTTTGGAGGAGGACGAGTGGTTCGATCTGCTGGTCCAAGCAGGGCTTAAAGCGCTTGAGAAATAGTTGCACTTTGGGAGACGGATTAGAGGAGAAGAGGGGGAATTGATTTGTCGGATGATATTGAAATGAAGCAGGTTCTCCGGACAAGCTATGATCAGCAAGCCAGACAAAGGAACGGCGAATCGATGCAGGGGTGGAAAATCGAAGAGCTTGACCGTTTTTTGACCAGATTGGGCGGAAGCGGGAAAACGGTGCTCGATCTGGGCAGCGGTCCTGGACATCAGGCGGAGTACCTGCGAGAGCACGGCTGCGAAGTCATCTGCATCGATCTATCGGAAGAAATGGTTGGCATCTGCCGTGAAAAAGGCTTTGAAGCGCATGCGATGGACTTCTATGACCTTCATTTGTCTCCCGCATCGTTCGATGCCGTGTGGTCCATGAACACGCTGCTTCATGTGCCCAAAAGCAGTCTCGTCCAAGTGCTCCAGAATGTAGAGCGAGTTCTTAAGCCCGACGGCATTTTCTATATGGGGCTGTATGGCGGTTATGAAAGCGAAGGAATTTGGGAAAACGATTCGTATAGGCCTCAGCGTTTCTTCGCCTTTTACGAGGATGAGCGCATCCAGAAGAAGGTTGGCGAGGTGTTCGAGGTCGAGCATTTTGCTGTGCTTCCGATGGCGGATATGCAGCCTGACTATCAAGCGATTATAGCGAGAAAAAAACAATTGAACCCGTGATTTCACGGGTTTTTGTCGTCGCTATCCCCATCGCTCAGTGCTGTGTGACGGCCGTTGCGATCGACACTATCCCCACCGCTCGGTGTAGCGAGTTAGCCGCCGCTATGGTCACTATCCTCACCGCTCGGTGTAGCGAGTTAGCCGCCGCTATGATCACTATCCTCACCGCTAAGTCTAGCGGATCAGCTGTCGCTATGGTCACTATCCCCACCGCTCAGTGCAGCGATCCAGCCTCCGCTATCGACACTATCCCTACCGCTCAGTGCAGCGATTCAGCCGTCGCTATAGACACTATCCCTACCGCTCAGTGTAGCGGGTCAGTTGATGCTATGGTCACTATCCCCATCGCTCAGTGTAGCGATTCAGCCATCGCTATCGTCACTCCAACGATCAGTGCCGCGAGCCTGAGCGAAGGGGATAGTGTTCCAAGAGCAATGCGCCAAACCTGAGCGAAGGGGATAGTGTTCCAAGAGTATCGCGCCGAGCCTAAGCGAAGAGAATAGTGCTCCAGGAGTATGGTACCGAACCTGAGCAAAGGGTATAGTGCTCTAAGAGTATCGCGCCCGAACCTGATCGAAGGGTATAGCGCTCTAAGCGTATCGTGCCAAACCTGATCGAAGGGAATAGTGCTCCAAGAGTATCGCACCCGAGCCTGAGCGAGGGGGATGGTTCTCTAAGCGTATCGCATCGAACCTGAGCGAGGGGGATAGCGCTCTAAGCGTATCGCATCCGAGCCTGAGCGAGGGGATAGTGCTCTAAGCGTATCGTGCCGAGTCTGAGCCAAGGGAATAGTGCCCAAAGGAGAGCGTGAAATGGCGGCCTGCAGAAGGGAGGCGAATATGTACATACAAGTTGAGGCGGTGTATAATACGTTGAGAATCAAACGCCTGAGGTGAATCATGAAAGAAAAGCAAATGCCGAAATACTTGCAGTTGAAACAGGAAATTTTATCGTGGCTTCACACCGGGAAGCTGAAACCGAACGATCAGATGCCGTCGGAGAATGAGATTGCGGAGCAATTTCAGATGAGCCGGCAGACGGTTCGCCAAACATTCGGCGAACTGGAGCAAGAGGGCTGGTTGTACCGGATGCAGGGGAAGGGAACTTTCGTCTCCACGCCTCAATCGCAAAAAGGCCGGGATGTGCAAACGATCGGCATCCTGACTACGTATATATCCGATTATATTTTTCCGCACATCGTCAGAGGAGCTGAGTCCGCTTTGCGGGCGCGCGGCTACAGGCTGCTGTTGTCGTCAACAGACAATGACAAGGAGAAAGAGAAGGAAAGCCTCAACATGATGATGAGCCAACCGCTCAGCGGGCTTATTATTGAGCCGACGAAAAGCGCGGAGGGGAATCCCAATCTCAATTATTATCTATCTCTTGATTATCAGCATATCCCCTATTTGATGATCAATGAACGGTATCCGGAGATGAATTGTCCGTCGCTGGTCGTTGACGATGAAGAAGGCGGGTTCAAAGCCGCGCAGCATTTGATTGAGCTGGGGCATCGTCGTATCGCGGGATTTTTTAAGACGGACGATTTGCAAGGAGTTAACCGCTTGAAAGGGTTCATTCGGGCTCATCACCACTACCAAATCCCGCTGCTGCCGGAGCTCGTGATCCATTACACAACTGAAGAAAAACGGGAGAAGCCCTACGCGAGCGCCGTTTCGCTCCTTGCCCAAGCGGAAGACAGGCCGACGGCATTCGTTTGCTACAACGACGAGCTGGCGGTGCACCTGCTTGAGGCTGTACGTACATTTGGCCTGCAAGTCCCGCAGGAGGTTTCGATCGTGGGCTTTGACGACTCTTTTTTGGCTACGGCTACGGAAGTGAAGTTAACGACGCTCACACATCCGAAGACGGATCTGGGGTCCGATGCCGCCGAGCTGCTGCTTGATATGATTGAGAATAAGCGCATTAGCGGGAGAGAAACCGGTAGAATCTATAAGCCTGAATTAATCGTCAGGGAGTCTACCATGCGGATTTAAGGTTGGAAAATTATTTCTGGTCAACTTGTACGTACAAGTGTTATACTGGGAGTAGAGATTGGGATTTGGAAAGGGCACTCTATAGCTAATAAGTTAGCAATCGGTGTTAACGATGGAACGGAGCCCGGTCGTGCCGTATTGGCCATGTTTGATGCAGTGGTCGCAGTTCATGAGTACCAGGCGTACAGCGAGCGAGCAGCATGATCGTTCCGGTCGTGGCGGGAATGACGTTATGAAGCGTCTGCGCATGAACCGGGAGGAGGCCCGTTATAATTTCCAAAGCTCTTTTACTTAATTCCAAGGAGGCTAATCGCCATGAACGCTCACTCTGATAAAGTATTTTGGTTCGTTACGGGAAGTCAGCACTTATATGGTCCTGAGACATTGCTGCAAGTGGAGAGTCATTCCAGACAAATTACGGAAGGAATTGACCGCGACGCGTCGATTCCGAGCAAGCTGGTGTTCAAAGAGGTTCTGACGACGCCGGATGCGATTCGCAGATTGTGCCTGGATGCCAATGCGGACGATAATTGCGCCGGAATCATTACCTGGATGCATACGTTTTCTCCGGCCAAGATGTGGATTGCAGGTTTAAGCGAGTACCGCAAGCCGCTGCTTCACCTGCATACGCAATTCAATCGCGACATCCCATGGGAAACGATCGATATGGATTTCATGAACCTTAATCAGGCGGCGCATGGCGACCGCGAATATGGATTCATCGGGGCGCGCATGGGCATTTCCCGCAAAGTTGTCGTCGGCTACTGGGAAGATCCGGCGGTCATCTCCCGCATTGCGGGATGGATGCGCACTGCGGTTGCGTTCGTTGAAGGACGCGAGCTGAAGGTAGCCCGTTTCGGCGATAACATGCGTCAAGTTGCCGTAACGGAAGGGGATAAGGTTGAAGCGCAAATCAAGTTCGGCTGGTCCATCAACGGATACGGCGTAGGAGATCTTGTTCAACGTGTCGGGGACATTTCCGAAGCGGAAGTGGACCAATTGATGGACGAATACAACGAGCTGTATGATATTACGCCGGAAGGGCGCAGCGCTGGCCCGGTTCGCGAAGCGATCCGCGAGCAGGCGCGCATCGAGCTCGGCATGAAGAGCTTTCTGCAGGAAGGCGGCTTCGGGGCGTTCACAACGTCTTTTGAAGACCTGCACGGCCTGAAACAGCTGCCTGGCCTAGCTGTTCAACGGCTGATGGAGCAAGGTTACGGCTTCGGCGGCGAAGGCGATTGGAAGACGGCGGCGCTCACTCGCGTCATGAAGATCATTGCCGGCAACAAGGGGACGTCGTTCATGGAAGATTATACGTATCATATGGAACCGGGTCAGGAGCTTGTACTCGGTGCGCATATGCTGGAGGTTTGTCCGACGATCGCAGCGACTCGCCCGAAGATCGAGGTTCATCCGCTAGGCATCGGCGGAAAAGCCGATCCGGCTCGTATCGTATTCGACGGCGCTTCCGGCGCAGCGCTCAATGCTTCGCTGATCGATATGGGCAACCGCTTCCGCTTGCTGATTAACGAGGTGGACGCCGTACAGCCGGTTAAAGCGATGCCTAAGCTGCCAGTGGCCCGCGTCTTATGGAAGCCGCAGCCTTCGCTTAGCGAATCGGCGGAAGCCTGGATCTATGCAGGCGGTGCGCACCATACGGTATTCTCTTACAATGTCAGCACGGAGCAATTGGTGGATTGGGCGGATCTTGCCGGCATCGAGGTAGCCATTATTAATAAGCATACATCGCCGCTGCAATTCCGCAATGAACTTCGCTGGAGCGAGGCTGCGTGGAGACGCTAGGCAGGCACAGGTTATAAGCGAAGACCGTTCTTCCTTTGCGGAGGACGGTTTTCTTGCATTTGCATTGACTTCTTCGTTTCCGATGCTTTAAAGTAAATTGATATGAGCTTGTCCAAATGATGGACAATGTGGTAGGAGGATGACTCGAGATGACAACGAAAGCTTATGAAGGATCATTCCAAGGAGAGAAAGCGGTGTGGCTGCAGGCGGGCCGCTACGAAGCCGCTGTGCTGCCGGAAATCGGCGCCAACCTGATTGCTTTTAGAGATAATGAGAAGGATTACCGTTTCCTCCGCGAGCCGTCCTTGGACGAAATGGAAGCGTTTAAAGCACGTCCAATTATTCACGGCATCCCTGTGCTATTCCCGCCGAACCGTTATGAAGACGGCAAATTCCCATGGCAGGGCAAAGTTTTTCAATTCCCGGTTAACGAACCGAAAACAGGCAATCATCTCCATGGCTTCGTCCATGATATTCCTTGGGAAGTGGAGAAATTCGGCTCCGATGAAAGCGAGAGCCGTGTGACTCTGGCATTGCGCGTTCGCGAAGGCCATTCCGTTTATACGTATTTGCCGTTCGATTTCACGATTCGCCTTACGTATGTGTTGAACGAGTTCGGTTTGCACCAGCATATATCGGTACATAATGAGGGCAGAGAGGCAATGCCTTGCTTGATCGCCTACCATACGACCATCAACGCACCATTCGCTCCTCATTCGCAGGCTTCCGACTACAGCTTCAAAATGACGATCGGCGACCGCTGGGCGATGAGCGAAAGAATGCTGCCGACTGGCGAGTACCAACCGCTCTCGGACGAAGAAGCGAAAATGAAAGTAGGCGGCCTGTCGCCGTTCTTCGAATCGATGGATAATCATTACACCACATCGCCGCAAAACGGCCGCAACTACATGGAGTTGACCGACGCCCGTGAAGGTGTCAAATTGGTTTATGACGTCGGAACGTCTTATAAACAATGGATGATCTGGAACAACGGCGCTACAGAAGGGTTCTTCTGTCCGGAGCCGCAGATGAATCTTGTCAACGCGCCTAATGTGGATCTTCCGGCAGATCAAATTGGATTGGTCAGCTTGGAGCCAGGTGAAGTATGGGGCGAATCCGCACGTCTTTATACGATTGAATTAAAGAAATAGATCCTAGATTACCGTAATGCCCCCTATGACGCATGGAGAGAATCCGACGTGATGCTCGCTAAGCGGCAAGGGGGTATTTGCATCGAAAGGTTGGGCTGTATGGACAAAGAGCAGTTACTTGCAGAGATTGAAAAGCTTAAGCAGGAAAATGAAAGGCTGAAACAGGAAATCGCGAGGCTTCGCGGAGTCAAACGAACGTCGGCCGGAGCGATGGACAGCATGTCCACGAAATTGAAAGAAGCACTAAGAGAGTAAGGTTCCCGGCACAGTTCGACAAAACGGCGATCATTCGCTATAATGAGTACTGGTAAAAGGAGGGAAATGAAAATGAACGAAACATTACCGCCAAAAACTTGCTCGATCGATCGGCTTGTTACGAAGGAAGCTGAAGTGAGCAAAGTGCTTGCAGGGCAAAAAACAGCGTGCAGACGCAATGGCCGTTATGCCGATATCGGGGAGACGATGGACCTTCAGGGTACAACGTTTCAGGTAACGAAGGTATATCAGCAGTCGCTCGGCGAATTGACCGTGGAAGATGCGAAGGCTGAAGGACATGAGTCGGTCGAGGAGTACCGCGACAGTATTTTGGCTATGCACCCGGGCATGCCGTGGCTGCCGCAAATGAAAGTTTGGGTTCACGAATTTCAGAAAGTTTAACAGCGCAAACCAGTGCGAATCCGAGATTCGCACTGGTTTGTTGAATTTGACGTGAGAATGGATGATGAGGTTGTCTTGGTACGTATGGCTTTTATATATTCATATTTTTAGCGTTGTGCTCAGTATTGGGCCGTACTTCATTCTATTTCCCTTGTTAGCGAAAATAAGAACGGCCCCCTTCGAGCTGCTGCCCGAATATTTGGAGCCGTTTCGCATTACGGTGAGGCTCACGAAGCATGCGGGCCATGTGCTGGTGGCAACAGGCATTCTGCTTACATGGCTGACCGCCTGGACGTGGAAAACCTCATGGATCGTCTTCACCGTACTCATTATGGTAGCCTCGCTCTATTTCATTGCCAGGGCGTTCTCGCCGCTCCTCCGCAAGCTGCGCGCACCCCATGAAGACCGGGATTTGCTGGTGAATCAACTGCGCAAAGCGCTGATCTGGTACGTGATCATCACGCTGACGATGATGTGGTTCATGGTGGCCAAACCGAGCTTCTGGTGATGGCGGGGATTCAGTCCGCCGGCTTGCGGGCGTACATGACGACGAAATTGTAGTACTTGTAGATACAATCGGCGTCGGCGAAGCCGCAAGCTTGAAGCCAGTTCAACTGCTGGTTCAGCGGGGCCATCCGGTCCAGCTTCGTTCTCTCGTAAGCCGCCTTCAGCGCTTCCGGGCTTAGGTCTGTGGCTTCGATTTTCGCTTCCCAGTCCGACCGGTACAGACGATCCAGGTACGGGCTCGCGCCTTGAACTTGATCGGCGTTCACGAAGATGCCGCCAGGCTTCAGCAGCCGGTAGATGCAGTGGAACAGCTTTTGTTTATCCTCATCTTCCAGATGGTGAATCGAAAGCGCGGACACGATGCAGTCGAATGGTTCGGAGGACTCGAAAGCCGTGTAATCACCGGCAACAATCGTCAGATCGAACGGTTGGCCCTCGAAGCGCAGTCTGGCTACATCGAGCATGCCTTCCGACAAGTCGATCAGTGTAACCTTGGCCGCAGGATACTTTTCCAATATGAATGAGGATAACAGGCCCGTCCCGGCCCCTAAGTCAAGGATGCGCGGGGATGCCGTATCCGCCTCAACGAGCGAAGCGGCGGTTTGATAGAAATCATCGAAGCAGGGAATCAGTTTTCTGCGCTGACTGTCGTATTTCTCTGCGATCTCATTGAATTTGGACGTGATCTGTTGGTTGGCTTGATCTTTCATTGAGTTTCAACTCCATTTCCTAAGTGGTGCTGTGGATATCTTGGCTTCATTCTATAGGGAAAAGGAGGAAAAAGCTAAGATATATAACCGATCATCGTTATAGGTAAAAGCTATAAAAGTGTGGCGACCTATTGGAGTAGGTCGGTGAACTAAGCTTTTTTCCGCCGGACAAGCTGATTCAGCACCTCGGAGAAGACGAGGCCCATCGCGATGGCTCCGGACAGCATGAATGCTTTGGCCGCGAGTTGCACGGCCACGTCATAATGATTGAGCACGACGTTGCGCATCGCATCGTAGGCCAACCCGCCCGGCACGAGCGGGATGATTCCGGCGACGCTGAATACGATGACCGGCGTTTTGTAGATGCGCGCCAGCAGCTGGCTGATGACGGTCACGATGAAAGAGGCGATCAAGGTGGCTACGATCGCATCCAGCGAGACCCGCTGCAGCGATATATATAGCAGCCAGCCGACCATTCCGACGAAGCCGCATTGAACAATCGTGCTTCTGGGCACATTGAACAAGATGGCGAAAGCCGCCGTTGATACGAAGCTCGTGATCAACTGTTCCAGCATGTTCATGCGATTCCCTCCCCGTTATAAAAGGACAGCACGAAGGCGATGCCGGCACCGATGGCAAAAGCCGTTAAGAAGGCTTCCGCTCCCTTGGAAACGCCTGACACAAAGTGTCCTGCCATGAGATCCCGTACGGCATTCGTAATGAGAAGGCCCGGGACAAGCGGCATCACGGAGCCGATGATAATGGTGTCCAGGTCATGTCCGACTCCTGTCCGGACGAATAAATACGCAATGCCCCCGATGAGAAGTGAGGCCAAGAATTCCGCGAAAAATTTGATCGGCACCAATCGGTGGAAATAGCCGAGAAAGGCCAGCCCGGCCCCTCCGGTGACGCAGGCCGGCAAGAAATCAGACCATGTCCCTTGAAACATGATCAAGAAGCAGCCGCTGGCAATTGCAGCGGATACAATTTTGAACCAAAAAGGAAAGCTCGTGTTCGCGGCATCGATGTCGGAGAGCTGCTTATAAGCATCTTGCGGCGATAACTTTCCTTGGGCGATCCGTCTGGAAATCGCGTTGACGACGGTTACTTTGTGCAGATCCGTCGATCTTGCGGAAATGCGAATCAGCCGCGTCGTCTGCTCGGGAGCGTCGATCGAGAAAATAATGCCGGTAGGCGTCACGAAGCTGTGCGAGTTGCGAATACCGAAGCCTTCTGCGATATGGGTCATCGTATCCTCGACCCGGTAGGTTTCTCCGCCGTTCTCCAGCATGATTTTACCGGCCAGCAAACAGACTTGAGCGATTTCATAATTGGTAGCTGCATGAGAAGGGAGATGCTCCATGAACGATTCTCTCCTGATATGTATTTGCCAAAAGTATATACCATTTTGACGCTAAAACCTAAGGGCAATGCGGCTGCCGTTCATAAATAATAATGAGCTCTGGACAAATGTATACCCCATGGGGTATTATGTATACCCATAGGGGTATACTAAACATCAGGAGTGATCTTACATGAGAAGAACGATTGTTATTGTCGGCGGAGTTGCCGGAGGTGCTTCCGCGGCCGCGCGGTTACGCAGGTTGAATGAAAATGATGATATCATTATGTACGAAAGAGGCGAGCACATTTCATTCGCCAACTGCGGGCTGCCGTATTATATCGGGGAAACGATCGCGAACCGCGACAAGCTGCTCATCCAGTCCCCTCAGGCGATGAAGAACCGGTTCGGCATCGATGTTCGCGTTCAGACGGAAGTTACGGCGATCGATCGGGAAGCCAAAAAGGTACGCTCCCGCCATGTAATTACCGGTGCGTTGGAAGAGCAGCCCTACGATATTTTAATTTTGTCGCCTGGGGCCAAGCCGATTGTTCCGGAAATCGCAGGGATTCAAGAGGCGGATAACGTATTCACACTGCGAAATATCCCGGATACGGATCGGATTAAAGCGTATGTCGACCATGCCCGGCCGAAGCATGCCACGATAGTGGGCGGCGGTTTCATCGGCATTGAAATGGCCGAAAACCTGCGCGAGCGCGGTTTGGATGTAACGGTTATCGAACGAAATCCGCAGGTGCTGGGTCCGCTCGATGTGGAGATGGTGAAGCCGGTTGAGCGGCATTTGCGGCAAAAAGGCGTCCAATTGATTATGCAGGACGGCGTCCTGGCGGTGAAAGACAGCGGCAAAACCGTTGAACTGCAATCAGGCACAAGGCTTGCCACCGATCTTATTATTTTATCTGTCGGCGTAAAGCCCGAGAATCGATTGGCGGAAGATGCCGGCTTGGCATTAGGCGTCAAAGGAGCCATTCAAGTCAACCGGCATCTGCAGACGAGCGATCCTGCGATTTATGCGATAGGCGATGCGATCCAGGTAAAGGATCGCGTCCAAGGCTTCGATACGGTTGTGCCCTTGGCATGGGGCGCGAATCGTCAAGGCCGGCTCGCCGCCGATCATATCAACGGCCTTCAAGCAAGCTACGAAGGCGCCTTCGGCACGGCGATCGTCAAGGTGTTCGATTTGACGGCGGCGGTTACCGGCAATAACGAGAAGACGCTGCGCCGCTTGGGCGTGCCATATGAAGTGGTTCATATTCATCCGAATTCGCATGCGGGCTATTACCCTGGAGCGGCTTCCATGGCGCTCAAGCTTCTTTTTGACAAAAAAAGCGGACGGATTCTCGGCGCTCAAGCCGTCGGCGCCGACGGTGTAGATAAGCGTATCGATGTGATTGCAACAGCGATGCGCGGCGGGTTGCGGGCAGAAGAGCTTGCCGATCTGGAGCTGGCTTATGCGCCGCCGTATTCGTCGGCCAAAGATCCCGTCAATATGGCCGGTTATGTAGCCTCCAACGTTATCGGCGGTCTCGTCGATACGATGCAGTGGCATGAGGTCGACGCCTATGTGGAGCAAGGCGGCCTGTTGATCGATGTCAGGGACGAAATCGAACGGGAAACGGGATATATCCCCGGTTCGATCTGCATACCGCTGAATGATATACGGAGCCGGCTGCATGACATTCCAAAAGGAGCGGACGTCGTTGTCTCCTGCCAGGTCGGACTGCGGGGGTACTTGGCGGCCCGTATTCTGCAGCAGCATGGCTGCAAGGTCAGAAATGTGGATGGCGGATACAAAACGTATGCCGTTATGAAAGAGGAGGTGCCAACGCCGCCTCCATCGGTCAAACGTGCGGACCGCGCGCCGGAACTTACTGTGCCTGCGGAACGGCCTCCGGTTCTCATCGATGCGTGCGGCTTGCAGTGCCCAGGTCCGATTATGAGCGTGTACGAAACGATGCAGGGCTTGAAGGAAGGGGAGCGGATCGAGGTGCATGCGACCGATTTCGGATTCGCCGCGGATATTCGGAAGTGGGCGGATAAAACAGGGAACACGATGGAAGCCATCGATACCTCGTCCGGTATCGTGAAAGCTATCGTACGCAAAGGACGGACGGCATCGCCCGAGCAGAGGACCGATGCAGATGCCGATGCAGATGCCTATGCCGGTGCCGCAAGCGCGAAAGGAGCAACGATGGTTGTCTTCAGCGGAGATCTGGACAAGACGATCGCTGCGTTCATTATTGCTTCGGGGGCGGCTGCGATGGGGAAGCAAGTGACGATGTTCTTCACGTTCTGGGGGCTTAACGTGCTGCGCAAAGAAGAGGCGCCGCCGGTTGCCAAGGATGGCTTAGAGACGATGTTCAGCATGATGATGCCGAAGGGAACGCGTCAGCTCCCGATGTCCAAAATGAACATGGGCGGGATGGGATCCAAAATGATCCGCCATGTGATGAAGCGCAAAAACGTGGAGTCACTCGAGTCGCTCATGCAGGGGGCTATCCGGGCCGGCGTAAAATTAATTGCATGTACGATGAGTATGGATATAATGGGTATTAAAAGAGAAGAGTTAATAGATGGCATTGTCTATGCCGGAGTTGCCAGTTATTTGGGCGAAGCGGAGGATGCCGGCTTGAATCTCTTTATATAAGGAGAGATGGACGTGGAGTATGATAAAGCACTGAAAAATAGACTGAAACGAATGGAAGGCCAAATTCGCGGCATCCTTGGCATGCTGGAAGCGGGGGAGGATTGCCGGGAAGTTGTGACACAGTTGTCGGCGGTCCGCACGGCGGTAGACAGAACGATCGGCGTCGTGATCGGCTCCAATTTGAAGCATTGCATACAAGAGGAGCTCGAGAAGGGGAATTCACCGGACAAAGTGATCGAAGAAGCCGTTGAGCTGCTTGTGAAGAGCAGATAACCGTAGACCAGACAAGCAAACTGGGGCTGTCTCAAGATCGGAATGACTTGAGAACAGCCCTTTTAATGTACCGGTTTTTGCCGGCTGAACCGATGCTTTGATCCAATCGAGCAGCAGCTTGATCGTCTCGTCTCTTTGTTGTTCGGGCGTCATTTCGGCTGGAAGGTCCCCGTTTTGCAAGCCGTAGCTGCCGAACTGGGAGTGATTTCCTCCCTGCAGCGTATGGTACTCCGTCGTGCTTGGCAAATACAGTTTGGCTTCTGTCAGCGCATCCATGTTGACAGCGCCGTCTCTTGAGCCGACCAAGGAGATGACGGGCAAATTGGCCGAGACCAGACTGCCCTTGGGATCCGGGTACGAGGCCAGAAAAAATACGCCGGCGAATTCGGCTGCATGTGCGGCGGCGAACCGGGCTGCCATCACGCCTCCAAGCGAGTGCCCGCCGATCAGGAACGTTTCGTCCGGATGTTTGGCCGTTATAATCGGCAAGGCCCGGTCACTGCCGAATATGGCGAGATTGAGCGGCATTTTCACGATATAAACACGATGTCCCGCTTTGGCAAGCTCTGCGGCATAGGGAGCGTAGCTCGCGGGCTTGACTAAGCCGCCGGGATAATAAATCATGCTCGGTTGAACCGGAGATTTTGGCTCAAAATACAATGCCTGGGCATCTTCAGACACTTGAACTTCCCCGGTTGATTGCATGGCGGCCAATGCTTCCGATTCAGGTTGATAGGGCCGCAGCAGCCAAGTAATCGCGGCAATCAAGATCAGCAGGAGAGCTAATCCCCATTTCCACCAGTGACGTTTCAAAGCTTTCACGATCATCACCTCTCGCCGATTAATTTAACAAGGGAGCAAGGAGCTGTCAAGGGAACATCTGAAGGAGGATGCCATATGAAAGATTATTTTTTGACGGACTTGGACGGTACATTGCTTCGTTCCAACGCGACCCTATCCGAGCACACAGCCCGTGTGGTCACGAAGGGCTTGGAGGAAGGAGCCGTCATCAGCTATGCGACGGCAAGAAGCTATCAAAGTTCCATGGCTGTTGCCTCACAAATTCCATGGCGGTATCCGCTTGTGCTTTATAATGGGGCTTTATTGTTCGATCCTATTCAGAAGCGGGTGATGGACGGTTTTTTTCTCGATCGGACAAGTACGGAAGCCATTGTTGCGATCGGCCGAACGATGGGGTTGGTGCCGCTTTTATTCGCATTGGATCATGAGGATCGGGAGCGTGTTTTGCATGAAAAGCTGGTCAGAAGCGGTGACCTTCAGTTTGCCGCCAGCAGGCCGGGGGATCCGCGGTTTACAGAAGTGAAGGCATTGAGCTGTCCGGAGAATTACCGGACGCTGCTCGTCACCTATATAGGCATGCTGGAAGAAGTCCAGCCGCTAAGAGACGCGATAGCAGCAGCGTTAGGCTCGAAGATTCATATCCATATGATGAAAGACAATTACATTGCAGATCATTATTTCCTGGAGTTCAGTCATCCGCAAGCGAATAAGCGGGAGGGACTGCTGCTGTGGGCTGAACATGTCGGGTGTAGTTGTGAAGAGATCACTGTTTTCGGTGATAATCTGAACGATGTCGGGATGTTCCAAGCGGCAGGTCGGAAGATTGCCGTGGCGAATGCCCATCCGGATTTACTCCAAATGGCAACTGAAATCGCAGCGCGCAACGATCAGGACGGCGTAGCTCAATATCTAGAAGCTCGATTAAGAAATGGTGTATAATGGGAATTAATATGCACAAGCGGAGGTTGACTTTAATGCCCTATAATGACGAGCACATGAGCTACAAGCATACATTTATTCAAGTAGCTCCGGATTGTCCAGTAGAAACGGGAACGATTCCCGCCATGAAAAAAGAAGGCAAAACCGCGCACCGGATCCAATACGAGCTTCTATCGCAAAATCCGTACAAGTATTCTCAAGGCGACCTTATTTATGAGGTTCACTTGGAGCATAAGCAAATTCCGCAGGAGGAACGCGAGCTGCACGGCGATGAAATTCGTTCGGCATTGTTTTCCAAAAACCATCCTTGTTTAAGGGCTTCTATGCTACCCAAAAAGCATGGGTGGGGCGTGCATTTCAACGAAGAAGGAAAAATCGCCCTATATGCGATGGAATCGGAACAATACCGGCAATTTGTGGAAGCCGGAACTCAACAGCAGGACTGTCTCAAGCTGTTATTCGCCATGCGGAATTCACGCGGATAACGGATGCGGTCAAGATACTAGCCCCGAGGCATAAGCCTCGGGGCTTTCCTTATGTGGCGGCAATCCGCCGCTTGAAGAAAGCGGCAAGCTGCTGACCTTGCGGTACAACGGATACGAGCTCCCAGCCGTTTCGTCCCCATGCAGCCAGCGCCAAATCAACAAAATTGCCGCCGGTCTGCCCTTTATAAGGTCGGAGCGCATCGGCTAGCCCGGTTTCTACGCTGTACTCCCATTTGGAATAGGCATCGACGTCAGGCATAGCTTGGAAGCTGTCTTTCGGTTGTTTGACAACACGCATGACGGCATAGCTGATGGCTTCAAGAATATCCTCCCGTTCGGTGACTTCAAGCGCAAATGCACGAGGGGCATGCGGGACGTTGAAGTTGACATGCGAGTGGTAAATTTGCAGCACGAGAGTGCCGATAGGAGTGCCGTCCGCCTTTTTGATGACGTACCAGGCACAGCGCTCCCGCTCTTCGGGGGGACCCCAGTTCTCGATTGAATCTGCCAAATTAAAGCCATGGCGGGTGTGGAGATCGTTTTGGGACAGTTGTTCGAAGAATGGTGACATGAAGTGCTGAATGTAGACACCGTAAGCACGGTCACCGTATTCGATAAACATTCGGGTAAGCTCAGCTTGTTCCGTCCTGAGTACGTTCTGCCAAGTTTCGTTTAATACGTAATTGGCATATTTAACGATGGTACCGATAGCAGGTTCTTTGTCGTGCAGGTAAGAGCTTAAAGTTTTCATTTTATTTTCTCCTTTGCTGAGTGCTTGTGATTTCAATTAATCTAACGGTGTTAGAAATTAATTTATTGGTGTTAGATTAAATCAGTGTGATATAATTGTCAATACATAAATGATAAGAAGGCGCAAAGGCGGTAGACGGGTGGATGGGAAGAAGACGGATTCAATCGGCGCAAACGGGGACGAGCAGCGAGGCGGACGGTCAGCTGCATACGCCATTAGATAAAGAACGCATCATTCGCCATGCTTTGGAACAGCTCAATGCGTTAGGGCTTAAGGAGCTTAGCATGCGCAAGATAGCCGATTCGTTGGGAGTAAAGGCGGCATCGCTTTATTACCACGTGAAAGATAAAGACGAGCTGCTGCAGCTTCTCGGGGATTATATCAGCGACCAGTTGGCGTGGCCGGAGGGGGATATGAACTGGAAAGAGCGAATCATCGGCTGGGCCATAAATTTTCGCACGGCGCTGCTTTCCTATCGGGACTCGGTGGACATATTCAATGGCACCATTGCGACCAGTTACGGACGTTTGCGGCATATTGAGACTCTTTACGGCGTGCTGGCTGAAGCGGGATTTCAGGACAAGCATATTCCATGGCTTGCCGGGATGTTGAAGAATTACATCACCAGCTTCGCCGCCGAAGAAGCCAGGCATATAGATATGGCTCGGAGTGTGGAAGGACCGCCGGAAGCGTTTGGCTCCGCTTATTTAGCTGTTTTTCGGAGCTTGCCGGCAGAGCAGTTTCCGCACATGATCCGTCTTGCAGCTTATACGACCGGCCCCGATGAAGAGAAAGAATTTCTTTATGGACTTGGCGTTTTGCTGGATGGTTTTTCCGCGCAATTTTCCAATCCTCACTAAAGCTTTGGTTAAGTAATGGATTTACCAAGATTTTTTAGTATAATCGTATGTAGAGACTGTAAACTCTCACTACACTAAAAACTGTAAGGAGTCGTATCATGTCAAAAACACTTATTTTCGGACATAAAAATCCGGACACTGATTCAATCACATCCGCAATTGCATATGCAGCGCTGAAAACGAAACTGGGCCAAGAGGTTGAGGCTGTTCGTCTGGGCAGCGTTAACGGTGAAACGCAATTCGCCTTGGATACGTTCAAGGTTGCGGCGCCTCGCCAAGTGGATACGGTTGCGAACGAAGCGGAGAACGTTATCTTGGTTGACCACGTTGAGCGCCAGCAAAGCGCTACCGATATCGATCAAGTACGTGTAGTGGAAGTTATCGACCATCACCGCATCGCTAATTTCGAGACGAGTCACCCGCTCTACTACCGCGCTGAGCCGGTTGGTTGTACAGCAACGATTTTGAATAAATTGTACAAAGAGAATGGCGTTGCCATTGACAAAGAAATCGCAGGCTTGATGCTTTCCGCTATCATTTCCGATTCGTTGTTATTCAAATCCCCTACTTGCACTGAGCAAGACGTGGCAGCTGCCCGTGAACTTGCGGCTATCGCCGGCGTGAACGCTGAAGAGTACGGTCTTTCCATGCTGAAAGCAGGCGCAGACCTGAGCGACAAAACTGTTGCACAGCTCATCTCCCTGGATGCCAAAGAGTTCCAAATGGGCAGCTATAAAGTAGAAATTGCCCAAGTCAATGCCGTTGATGTGAACGACGTGCTGTCCAAGCAAGCGGAAATCGAAGCTGCCTTGAACACGATCATTGCCGAGAAAAATCTTGACTTGTTCTTGTTCGTCGTAACGGACATTTTGAACAATGATTCCGTAGGTATTGCGCTGGGCCGCAAAGCGGTGGCAGTTGAGAAAGCTTACAACGTAACGCTTGCCGACAACAAAGCTCTGCTTAAAGGCGTAGTTTCCCGTAAGTCCCAGATCGTACCGGTGCTTACTGACATTTTTAACAGCCTGTAAGTGCTAGGAAGGATGCCTCAAGCCATTTCATGGCTTGGGCATCCTTTTTTTGTTGCTGCTGCCGGCACTCTACACTTCCGCTACGAATAAGCAAGCAGCCGACAGACGTCTAACGGACACCACAGCCGTTATCCCAGAGTTAGACGGCCCGTTGTGTATCCAACGGACACCACAGCGCTTATTTGGCCGAAATCGAGGCGAAATGCGGTCAGAACGGCGATTAACTGCGCTGGTGTCCGTTAGATTTTCATAGTTGCACAAAATCGCCGAATAAGGTCCGCTGTGTCCGTTAGCCGGGCAAGGAGGCGGCTTCTACCCCGTAGCAGACGCGAAGATGAAGTGCTGAGTAGTTGCAGGTCGAAGGCATCCTCACCGTAAATCGCCATCTCCTGTGGTATCTGCAATCCTCAACAAACAAGCAAGCAGCCGCAATACGTCTAACGGACACCACAGCCGTTATCCCAAAGAAGAACGGCCCGTTGTGTATCCAACGGACACCACAGCGCTTATTTGGCCGAAATCGAGGCGAAATGCGGTCAGAACGGCGATTAACTGCGCTGGTGTCCGTTAGATTCATACATTGGCACAACTTCGCCGAAATAAGGTCCACTGTGTCCGTTAGCCGGGCTAGAAGGGGCATGTACACGGAGACTTCGCAGCGACTTTTGGTTATCGCGCGAACTTTTGGTATGATAGAAGTGATTTTATTGAAAAAGAGGTGGAGTAGAACATGGATGCTAACGTTCAGCAAAGCAAATACGAGAAAGCGACATTTGCCGGCGGATGCTTCTGGTGCATGGTCACGCCGTTTGAGAAACTGCCCGGAATCATCTCTGTCGTCTCAGGCTATATAGGCGGGCATACGGAGAATCCGACATATCAAGAGGTGTGCTCGGAAACGACAGGTCATGCCGAAGCCGTTCAAATTACTTTTGATCCCGAGCTCTATCCTTATCATAAATTATTGGACACCTACTGGCGCCAAATCGATCCTACCGATGCCGGAGGTCAGTTCCATGATCGCGGTTCTTCCTACAGGACGGCGATCTTCGCGCATACCGACCAGCATTTCGCCGAGGCGGAGGCGTCCAAGCAGGCGCTGGAGGCGAGCGGCCGCTTCGATCGGCCGATCGTGACGGACATCGTGCGGATTGATGCGGATGCCTTCTATCCGGGGGAAGAGTACCACCAGGATTATCATCACAAAAATCCGATGCGTTACAAAGCGTACCGCAAAGGCTCAGGCCGCGATGCGTTCATCGAGAAGCATTGGAACACAGCCAGGGATAAAGAGGAGCGCAGAAAGCAGCTAACGCCGCTGCAGTATGAGGTTACGCAAAATAACGGTACGGAAAGACCGTTCGACAACGAGTTCTGGGATTCTCACGATGTCGGATTGTACGTGGACATTGTGTCCGGAGAGCCGTTATTTACGTCCATGGATAAATTCGATTCGGGCTGCGGATGGCCCAGCTTCACGAAGCCGGTTTATGAAGGGCACGTGAAAGAGAAAATCGACACGAGCCACTTCATGGTCCGGACGGAAGTTCGGAGCACGGAGGCGGATTCGCATCTGGGCCACGTCTTCAACGACGGCCCGGGGCCGACTAAGCTCCGGTATTGCATCAATTCGGCAGCGTTGAGGTTCGTTCCGTTAGCCGATTTGGAGAAGGAAGGCTACGGAGCCTACCTTCGTTTCTTCGAAGAAGGCAAATAAGAAAGACGCCAGGCAGGACTAAGTCCTGCCGGCGTCTTTTTTCATGCGTTTATTCATCATACCAAGGATTCAAATGAATGAGTACTTCATCCACGTCCTTGTGCCGGTCCATGATCGATTTCTTGATGATCCGGGTAATATCGTGGCCCTCTTGAACGGTCAGTTCCCCCGGAATGGAGATTCTGCAATCTACCAAAATGTAATGCCCATGCTCGCGCGCGCGGATGCGGTCGATGCGCTTCACCTGCGGGACTGCCTCAATAAGGTCGGTATACTGCTGCAGCTTCTCGTGATCGACGGTTTTCTCCATCAAAATATCGAAAGATTCCCTGCCCATTTCGACTGCCAGCTTCAGGACGAGGAGCGAGACGATAATTCCCGCCGCTGCATCGCCGTAAGCGAGAAAGTGAATGTCGTAGGCTCTTCCTGCAAATGCGAGGCCGATCCCGACGACAGCGGCCAGCGATGCATACACGTCTGCCAGATGATCCTTGGCCGTAGCAATAAGACTTTTGCTGCTGGTAGAATGGCCGATTCGCATGCAGTATACATAGAGTCCGTATTTCCAAAGGGTAGAGATGACGGCGGCCGTGAAAGCGATCCAGCTTGGCGAAGTCGGTTCATGGAATAAGGCAAGAGTAGAATGATAGCCGATATAAAGCGCCGCGATGAGTAAAACGAAAGCGACGAAACCGGAGCCCAGCACCTCCGCTTTGCCATGGCCATAAGGGTGGTCTTCGTCGGCCGGGAGCTTGGATATGCGCATAGCGCTAAGCGCCGCAACCGTAGCGATAATATCTCCCGCATTATGGAGACCGTCGGCCAATAAGACCTCGCTTTGAAACAATAGCCCGATGATAACTTTCATCAAGGTTAGGACAATGTTGCTGATCAATGACAGCCAGATTGCGAGTACGGAAGATTTGTTGTCTGTAATCATGAATGATGACCTCCTACAGAAGTGTTTCCCCAAGGAAAAAAAATCCCTTGACCTGGGTACTGCTCAGGTCAAGGGATTTTTGAAAATCTCTATATGATAATCTAGTAAATAAAAATAGGGCATATTCAACACTTCACTTTACACAAATATCTTTGTATAATACCACACATAGCGGGAATTAACAAATCATGGGCCGGGAGTTCGCGCAAGTAGGCTCAATGATGGGTGGAAGGAAGAAGACGACTCATATGTTGAAGCCTTGGTTAGTAGAGATTGAACATCAATTGTTACCGCAGCTGGAACTAAATAGCGAACAACCGTACGAGCCGATCGTTGTACATTATATTCCGAAACCTTGGAAAGTGGTTGGGTCAGGCAATTATGCGGCTGTTGTCATGCATCCGAGTTATCCGGATATTGTGGTCAAGGTCTATGCGCCAGGCCGGCCGGGGATCGAGGAAGAAACGGAAGTGTACCGCCGGTTAGGCCCGCACCCCGCATACTCCGAATGTTTGCATGCAGGGAGCAATTATTTGGTCCTGCGGCGTTTGACGGGCGTTACTTTATACAAATGCTTGCATCGCGGTATACCAATCCCGCGCCAAGTGATTAAGGATATCGATGAAGCCCTGGCTTATGCGGTCAGCAGAGGCTTAAATCCCCACGATGTGCATGGCAAGAATGTGATGATGAAGGATGGCCGGGGACTCGTTGTCGACGTCTCCGATTTTCTGAAGACCGAATATTGCCCGATGTGGGACGATTTGAAAAGCGCTTATGACCGGTTTTATTTTCCATGGGTGGGGAAAATTCAGATCCCCGATTTCGCGCTCAATGTTGTGCGGAGAAGTTACCGAAAATGGAAGAATTTTCGCAGAGCTCGTGGTACAATCTAGTTGTCATGATTAGTTTCCCTACATTTTATACATGAGGAAGGCGCGTCTATGAGAGTACATGAATTTGAAATCCATGCGGATTTGCAGCGGCATGATTTGATTGAGATTTCATCCAAGTCTTCTCATTTTATGTCGGACATTATCATTGATTTTGAGCATGACCATATGCCTCATAGTGTGGATGTCAAAAGCTTGTTGGGCATGCTCTTGATACCGATCAAGGCCGGTACGACACTGCGCCTCTGGACCAAGGGGAAGGACGAAGAGGAAGCGATGCACTTTATGTTTGATTTGTTCGAATCTTACCGGTGATGATCTATAGGATAGGATGAAAGGGGCAAATACGGTGAGCACATATCAGATTGTAGTCGTTGGCTGCGGCAGCATGGCCAATGTGTGGGTGGAATATGTATTGAAACGGGCGGACAGCTCGATTGTCGCGCTTGTCGATATCAAAGAGGAATTCGCGCAAGCGATGGCGGATCGGCATCGTCTGACCTGCGGGATATACACCGATTTGAATCAAGCGATAGAGGCGACGGGCGCGAATCTCGTGCTGGACATCACGATCCCGGCGAGCCATTATACCGTTGCGACGACGGCGCTTGGCCACGGATGCAGCGTGTTCGGCGAGAAGCCGATGGCCGCTACGATGGCCGAAGCGCGGGAGCTTGTGCAGCTATCGGAGCGGACAGGCCGCTCGCTCTCCGTCATGCAGAACCGCCGCTACGATCCGAATATCCGCGCGCTGCGTGAACTGCTCCGCGCGGGAACGATCGGACGCGTCGGCTATGTGGGGGCCGATTTCTTCCTCGGCCCGCATTTCGGAGGCTTCCGCGATGCTATGGCAAGCCCGCTGATCCTGGACATGGCGATCCATACCTTCGATCAGGCACGCCTTCTGACAGGAGCAGATCCCGTCACGGTGTACTGCCATGAATTCAACCCGCCCGGCTCCTGGTATGCCGGGAATGCATCCGCGATCTGCATCTATGAGATGTCGGACGGAACGGTGTTCTGCTATCGCGGTTCCTGGTGCGCGGAGGGAGCGCCGACCTCATGGGAGGCGTCATGGCGCGTAACGGGCGAGAAGGGCACAGCGATCTGGGACGGTGCGGGAGTGCCGTATGCGGAGGTCGTGGCGAGCGGCGATCAGACCGGCAAGTTTATCCGCGAATCTACGAGAGTGGAAGCGGAGGTCAATTGGACCGGCCAGAAGGGGCACGCGGGGTGCCTAGACGAGATGTTCGAGGCGCTGCAATCGGGCAGACGTGCAGAGACCGACTGCCGTGACAACATCAAGAGCATGGCGATGGTTCTCGGCGCTCTCGACAGCGCGAAGAGCGGCCAGAAGGTGGATCTGAGGAGCTATTGGAGTTAAAAAAAAGGTTGGACAGGTGATGATCCTGTCCAACCTTTTTGGTATCGCTAGTGAATATCTTTCTTCTTGAAGCGCCCGCCTTTGACATCATGAATGTTGCCGATGGCAAGGAAAGCTTTGGGATCCAGCTCATCGACGATGGATTTCAGCTTGGCTTCTTCCAACCGGGTGATGACGCTGAAGATGACTTTCTTATCATCGCCGGTAAACGCTCCTTCACCTTGCAAATAGGTAACGCCGCGGCCCAAGCGCGATGTAATCGAGTCGCCGATTCTGCTGTACTCATCGGAGATGATCCATACGGACTTGGATTGGTCAAGTCCTTCGATAGTAATATCGATCAATTTGAAGGCGATGAAGTAAGCAATCAGCGAGTACATGGCATGATCCCAACCGAATACGAAGCCGGCGCTGCCGAGAATGAAGAAGTTGAAAAACATCACGATTTCGCCGACGGAGAAAGGCGATTTCTTGCTGACCAGAATCGCCACGATTTCCGTACCGTCGAGCGATCCGCCGGAGCGGATGACAAGTCCGACACCGATGCCGAGAATGATCCCGCCGAACACGGCGGCCAGCAGCGGATCTATGGTAATGGCCTGGACCGGGTGCAGCAGGGTGGTTCCAATGGACATCAGGATGACGGAAAATAGCGTAGATAAAGCAAAGGTCTTCCCGATCTGTTTGTAGCCTATTAACAGGAACGGCAGATTGAGCAAAACAAGAAATATACCGAGTGAAAAATGAGTCAGATGTGACAAAATGATCGAAATGCCGACGATCCCGCCGTCGATAATATTGTTCGGAACGAGAAAGATTTCCAAAGCGACGGATACTAAGGCAGAACCGACGATCATGAACATGATTCTGCGCAGAAAGGTGATGCGGCTAAGCTTTTGGTGCTTGGAAATGGCTTGTTCAGCCCCAGTTGACAGGTTAGACATGTAGATTCCTCTTTTCCATAATTCATTTCCATCTTACGCCTATGAATAATGATAAATGAGGCCCGTGTAACCAGAGGAAAATTTCAGGAATGAGAGCAGAATCGCTTTTAAACGCAGCCATATTTTCGAAAGGATGAAAACAATAAAGATGACGAATACGGTCGTTTCATAATCAGCAAAGAAGTCATTGTAAGAATGAAGGTCATCGATAAGCGTATAAATCGTTTTTTTGGTAGGCGTCGGTTCCTGTATGGTCAGAACTTGCGTCGTATTGGCCAGCACAAGCACTTCGGTATCGTTAGTAAAGTGATGGGATATTGGCGGAGTTAAAGGAAAAATGAAAAGGCCGAGAATGATCCAAACCAATATTTGCCATTGGTGCTTTCGAGTAAAACGATGCAAGGGTCATCCCCCCTTTGGATAGCATGAAACCAAATGTGCTTGAATTGTAGCACTTCAAATGGGTCTAGTCAAACGTGCTGGGTGCAATTTGTATTTTCAACCTGTGGCTGCGGTGATAAGATAAGATAGGCGGCAATAACAGATAAAGCCGAGTGAAGCCAATAAATGATTTGGTTAATTTTGTAAGCGTATTCAAAATTTGTAGGAGCATTTTTGGAGCAGGAGAAGGGGCTATGGAGGGCCGAATAGTATCTTTAACCAGCTAACAGATCGGGTTAGCATGTTTGGGGGAGCTTGCACGATGAGACAATTACTGCATAAACACGCATGGCTGCGATATGTCGTTGCAGGGACAGTTTCCTGCGGCTTGTATCTTGGTTTGTACCATATGATGACTGTGGAAGGGGCGGACAATACGCCGCGATTCATGATGCTGCGGTTGGAGGACATCGGGCCGGGAGGCTATTACAGCTCGCTCGAAGGCTTGGGCAAGTTAAGGGCGGTAATCGACTATTTGGATGAGCGCCAGGTTTCCTTCAGCATGGCCGTCATTCCTCGTTGGATCAATATCACAGCGGAAGGCGCTCGTTATGACAAATCGATCGACCAACTGGACGATACCTATATACAAGCATTTAACCGGATTATCGCAGGTGCGGCTGAACGGCGCGGAACAGTTGGGATGCACGGCTATACGCATCAAGCAGGGGATACTTACAGGAATGACGGGCATCATGCTTCGGGGATCGGCAACGAGTTCGATGTTGCGGATCTGCCGGAAACGAAGACGGTTTCGTTCGCCGAACGGCGTGTGCAAGAAAGCTGGGGGAGGTTTCAAAGGGCCGGTATTACGCCCCATTTCTGGGAAGCCCCGCACTATCATACGGCTCCGGAGCAGGATCAAGTGTTTCGCTCCTATTTCGGGCTTCAGTACCAACCGGATATGACGATAGATCCGAACCCGCCATCGGCCAGATATGAGAATGTGCCGAACAAAGGATTCGGAGGCACGTCACTGGGCAGCGTCTACGTGCCGACAACTCTGTCATATATTCCCGACGGCAAAGATGAGAAATTTATTCTCAACCAACTAAGTGTGCCGGAGCGCATTCATTCATTTTTCTATCATCCGTTTCTGGAATTCAGCCATCTAGTGCCGGTTGTCGATGAGTTCGATAGGCCGGTGATCCGAGACGGCATACCGGAGTTCCGCTATGAGGGAGATCATTCAAGCGTGCTGCAGAGGCTGATTGCCCAGCTTCAGAGCAAGGGATATCCCTTCTATTCGATTCTCGATTATGTGCCGTTCACACCCGCATCGCGGTTGAAGCTCGGCAGCCCGAAGACGACGCAGGTGCTAATCGGGCATGTCAGCGGCAGAGACCAATCGGATGCCGTCCTCTGGGATAAGAAAATCGGGAGCATGTCCGTCCTGCAAGGACAGTTCAAGCAGCTGCGTAATGACGCTCAGCCTGCTCCCCGGAAGTGGGCGACGATCCCATACTCGGAAGGCGCTGCATTTGCCTTGAACAGCAGGTCGGATGAGCACAGGAATGGCCTATGGATCGTGCGTCCAACCGGCAAACTGGAAGCCTACGCATCAACCGGCAGCTCGTTTACGCTCAGCCAATCCTGGACGATTCCCGCCAATCGTTGGCATGACTTATACGAGCTTGATCAGCCTAACGGGGATTGCATTCTCGCCGGGCAGTCGCAAGACCGGAGCAAACTGCTTGGCTTGTATATTCATAACGGCCAAGTGAAGAGCATCAAGCCCTATACGTTCCGCTCCAACTCATCCCGAGAGCTGATCGTAAGGGACTTGGGAAGAGCCCAGGGCCGGAAGTTGATGCTGTTCAAGGAAAATTCGTCGCAAGGCGTCGAGTTTGAGCTGGATGCGGCCGGCATGCAGTGGCAGTTGAATAAAGTTGAGCTGCCCATTCCTGATGAGCTTGGCGGCATTCGATTTGGCGATTTCAATGGCGACGGACAGGAAGATATTTTGCGCTGGGATGCGGATAATTTGACGAGCCGCGTGTACCAGCAAACTCCGGAGCATACGTACCAGCTGCTCTCCGTCTTCGGGCCTTGGGGCAAAGCGAACGGACGGCTTACGGTGGCGGATTTCGACGGCAACGGCAAGGCGGATATCGCGATGTATCCGAGCGACGATGCTTCTATGGATGTGGCTTTATCGTTTCAGACACTTCATGTAAAATAAGATAGATTAATAGGGACATGAACATGGAGGATCGCAATGCGCACACCTATATTGTATGGTTCGGTACACATTTTATTTTATCGAAACGGCGAAGTGCTCCTGCTCAAGCGGCAAAATACCGGATTTCAAGACGGCAATTGGAGCGTCGTTGCCGGCCGGATGGACGGCAACGAGGAAGTCGTTGCTGCAGCCATAAGAGAAGCCAAAGAAGAGGCGGGAGTGGACATCAGACCCGAGGATATGGAACTGATCGGGGTCATGCACCGCAAAAACATGAGCTCGGAATGGGTTGATTTCTTCCTGATCGCACACCGCTGGCAGGGTGAGATTACGAATCTTGAGCCTGACAAATGCGAGCAGTTACAATGGTTTCCTCTAGATGAGCTCCCTTCCAATATGGTTAGTTATATTCGGGTTGCCGTGGAGCACAAGCACGAAGGGCTATGGTTCGAGAGTATCGGGTGGAGTTAAGCATTTTGATTTTGAATTAGAGAATTCATCTAGTACACTATCAACGCATATGAATAAACTAGGGATATAGCGTTGTAAAGGTGGTATCTTAGTGTGAAAAATCGGGTTTTGGTTATCAAAATGAATTTATTGCCCTGGTATAATGAGTTGACCGACGAGTTGGATATCGGGCACCCGGGCTTTCCGGCCGGCGCCCGCGAGCGTATCCAATCGCTTGGCGAGTACAGCATTGTTGCCATCAGTAAGTTTGAAACCAGATTAAGGCAGGACCGTCAAGAAGAAAACCTCCAAAATCCGTAATCCTACGGTTTGGAGGTTTTTTCTTGGAGCAGGGCGGGGTACGCCCTGTATTCGCGGTACCATTGGAAGAGCCAGACGGCAAGCGTGAAGCAGGCGCCGCTGGCCAAGTATCCGCCAATGACATCGCTGGGATAATGCACGCCCAGATAAATTCGGCTTATTCCAATCAGCAGAATCATCAGCGAGCTGAGCAGGATGACGGCGATTCGCCCGATCCCGGAGGAGATATGCCGCCACAGCAGGAAGGCTAGCGAAGCATACAGCGCGAACGCGCCCATGGAGTGGCCGCTCGGGAAGCTGAAGCCCGCCTCCTCAACGATCCGGTGCAGATCCGGCCGCTCGCGGGCAAATGAAAGCTTGAGCAGCTGATTTAGAATGGCCGAGGCCGTTTCCACCAGAACGAAAAAAAGCAGCTCGAACCGATGATGCAGTGCAAAATAAAGAAAGGCTATTGCAGCTAGCGAAAGCGTGATGACCATCCAGGTAGAGCCGATAAAGCTGAAAAATGCCATCATCGGGGTTAACTCCGGTGACTCCAGACTTTGCACAGCTTGAATGACGGCATGGTCAAAGAACTGAAGCTGCTCGCTATGAATTTGCGAGGAAACCGCGATAAAGCAAACAAGTGCGGCCATACTCAGCAAAAGAACGAAGGTTACTTTCAATTTAGGTGCTGTCACAGCTTAAACCTCTCAATCTGATCCCATTGCTGCTCCAGCTCAAGGATTTGCTTCTGTACCGGTCCGAATAGGTCATAATGGGGATAGGACGGGTTATGGTGAATGTACCGGGGATTGAGACCGTGCGATACGCACCAAGCGGTAAGCCGTTCCAAATCCGAACACCCTACCTTGGTCACCGTCCGAATGTCGCCGAAGCGGTCATCCAGCCAGTAGTGAGTTAAGAAGGCGATTTCTCCGCGCTTCACGGCTTCCTTCCAACGCATAAGTTCCTCTCTTTTTACGCCAAATGCCATAATGGGATCCGTCCTGTTGTTATTTTTACCAGATCAAGCTTAGAATAAATAAATATGTGTTATAATTTACAATATATCAAGAAGAAGCAGCATTTGTACAATTTGACGGAGGCTTATATGCTTAGTGTAGAAGAAAAGTTAGCGATTGTGGAATCATTCCCCGAGCTGCAGCGCAGAGATGTTTCGATGGGGCGCATTAATTTTCATTATGAGGCAAGTAAGTATGACAAGAAGATTGTCGTCTATCATTTACATCCGAACGGCAATGGCTTCGTGTATGCGGAACGGATGAAAGGGTATGCGACCGACCCGAAAGGGTTCGTCAACATTCGTGATTTCGGAGCCGAGGAGCTGCGCGAGATCGTTCGCCTTTCGATCCAGTCTTTATCCGGGGAGAAGCCGTCCGTTACGGATCAACCGGAAACGCTCAACAAGGTAACGGAGGAAGAACTTTGGGTAAGCAGCGAAGGACATCGGCTTGCCGTTATCTATGACGAAGAGCAGGAGCTCTGGTACGTCTATGCCGGCGACAATCTCGACAGCGCGTTCGAAACCTACGAGGAAGTTGCAGAGTACATGGATGAGGAAGGCTTCATCAAGCAGTAATCATAATTCGAGTCACATCAAGAGGATCGTGGGGGAAGGACATTGAAATTTCGGCCGTGTATTGATTTACATAATGGAAAAGTGAAACAAATTGTCGGGGAAACGCTAGGTACCGAGGGGAAAGCGGTTGTTGAGAATTTCGTATCATCGTACGGCTCCAGGCATTATGCGGAGATGTTTAAGAAAGACGAGCTGCTCGGCGGACATGTGATCATGCTTGGCGGGGGGAACGAGGATGAGGCCAAGCATGCGCTCCGCGCTTATCCGGGCGGGTTGCAAATCGGCGGGGGCATTCATGCTGACAATGCCGGGGCTTATCTCGCAGAGGGGGCTTCCCATGTGATTGTCACCTCCTACATTTTCCGTGACGGCGAGTTGAACCGTGACCATCTGGACCGAATTGCAGCGGCTGTGGGAAAGGACAGGCTCGTCATCGACTTAAGCTGCAAAGAGAAAGACGGCAAATGGTTCGTTGCGACGAACCAATGGAAGCTGCTCAGCAATTTCGAGCTGAATGCGGCCAATATTCGCTTCCTGGAAGCGTATTGCGATGAGTTTCTCATTCATGCCGTTGATGTAGAAGGGAAGCAGAGCGGCATCCAGCAA
This sequence comes from Paenibacillus sp. MAHUQ-63, assembly GCF_028765165.1. Lineage (GTDB taxonomy): Bacteria > Bacillota > Bacilli > Paenibacillales > NBRC-103111 > Paenibacillus_E. The sequence goes on from NZ_JARADB010000002.1 coordinate 1,096,791, forward strand.
AGTCTCGTCCGCACGCTGGCGGAGTGGGTTACGATTCCGACGACATATGCTGGCGGAGCGAGATCTTTTGCTGATATCGAACTGTTCAAGTCGTTATCCGGGGGCAAGCTCGATATTACGATCGGCAGCGCGCTCGATATTTTCGGCGGCAAGCTCTCGTATGATGAGGTCGTAGCTTACATGAAGAAGCAATAATGGCAAGGTGATCGAGTAGCGGACGCTCAAGCGGAGTGCCTGCTACTTTTTTGCCTTCAAGAAGGGGAAGTGCGTACAATGGCTCTCTGGCAAAAGCTTTATTACGCCGGTATGGTCTTCGCCATGCTGCTAATCGTGACAGGCGAATTGATTTGGCTGCCCGATCCGCTGCGGATTGGCGGGGTCGTATATTGGATCGATGTCATCGATGATCTGATCTATGTGCTCGCGCTCATCCCCATAATCTGGACTGTCGGCGCGGCGCTTCACTTCCGCTTGGAGACGCAATTATGGGTACGGATCAGGACGGCTGCTGTGTGCGCAGCTGGTGTGGCTAGCGCCGTTATTCTCATTGCGATACCGAAGAAATTGGAATTTTCGGCGGGAGCATTCATCCTAACATGGCTGTTGGTCTTCCTCGACCTCTGTATGTATGAGCGAAGACGCCGCAAACTGCCCGTTCGGAGTTTGTCCGCGTTTGCCGTAACGGTCGGTTTGCTGCTCGTCATGTTCTGGCCCACGAAGTATTTGGTGACGTACCCCGGATTAACCTTGAACATGAACCGTTATGCGCAAGTGAGCGAAGGAGCGGTGCATGGGGACATATCCGGCGTACTCGTGTTCGAGCGGCCCGCTTTTCCCATCGATTGGCTGTATGCGAAGCTGTTCGCCAAGTATTCGTTCGAGGTCGAGAATCTGGGGATGACACTTGGCGAATACAATCAAGAGGTGCGTACGATGAAGGCTGATGCGAATGCTGCCGGAAGCGCCGTTGCCCTGCAAAGGGTCGGCAAAGGGAAGGGGATAACGACGAGCGGCGTCAGAATTACCGCGATCCTGAAGGATAGCCCGGCTGCCGGCTATTTCCGGCTTGGAGATGTGATTCAGCGAATGAATGGGCAGCGCATCACGATGATAACGGAACTCACCGAGCGCATGAAGGCTGCGAAGCCCGGCGATGTCGTAGCCGTCACGGTGCTGCGGGATGGCAAGCCTGTCAGCGTCCAAGCAGCGACGCGAGCGAATCCGGATGACGCAAGCCGGGCGGCCTTCGGTATTCAGGTTGCCAATGAGATGAGCTATGATATTCCGCTGCCCGTCAGCTATCACAATTACTTGCTTCATGAAGGCGGTCCTTCTCACGGCGCAATGCTGGCATTAACATTAATCGATCAGCTCACACCGTGCGGAGTGACTTATGGTAACCACGTAGCCGGCACGGGGACGATGGAAGCGAACGGAATCATCGGCGCGGTCGGCGGGCTTGAGCAGAAAGCATATACGATCAGCAGAACGAATGCCGACGTATTCTTCGTCCCGGCGGACAACGAGGCTGAAGCGAGGAAAGGTGCGCCGAATCTGCTGATCGTTCCCGTACGCACGCTGGACGATATGCTGAATTGGCTTCAAGACCACCCGAAGCCAAGCTATACGCAGGGCTGCTCTTAGTCTCTGGCAGCCTCGTACAGTTTGCGGGCTATGCGCTGCGGCTCGAATTGAATGGTTGTCATATGGTCGCCAGGCGTTTGGATGAGGCGAAACAAACCCAGCCGGCTTGACATATGGGGATGCCACCCATAGTCGGGATGGCCCATCGGAATCGCGGTATCTTCCGTCAGGTATACATAGCTTCTAGGAACCGTGAGGCTGTAAAATTTTTTCAAATCGAGCTTCTCGAAAGAAGGACCGGCCGGTTCAGGCGTTATTTTATTATACAGGGATTGGACTTGCGCTAGGCTGCCCAAATTCGAGAACTGCTCGCGGTAGACAGGGAATGGCAGCATGATGGTGTCGTCCTTCGAGCTTTGTCGCAGCTTCTCGAACATAGCCAGCATAGGGGCCGGAAATTCATCGGCAAGCCGTTCACCGTCTTTCAGGACGAAGGCATTGATAAAGACAAGGCGTCTCAAGCGATCGGGAACAAGCTCCGCTGCTTTCTGCACTAATGAACCGCCGAAGCTGTGCCCGACGAGAATGATGTTGTTGAGATTGCGGGACCGAATATAATCGGCTATCGATTTGGACATCATGGCATGGGTAACAGCCTTGTTAGGGTCAGCCCCGTGTCCCGGATATTCGGGGACGTAGACGGTATGGCCTTTTTTGCGCAGTTCCGCGGCCACGCCGGCCCAGAAGGAAGCATCCGCCCACGAGCCGTGTATAAGGACGAAGGTCAGCGGCTGCTCCCTCTCGCGGTACTCCTGCCCGTCCTCCTGTTCTGAGGGAGCAGGCTGCGCGAATGGCCAGCCCTCCTGGGGGAACGGGAACTGAGGCGTATAAGGAACCGGCCAATACAGGGGAGGGTATGGGCGATTATCGAAATAGGGATTCATCGTGTACTTCCTTTCAAGAGGTAAGATGTAATACTATATGCCCAGAATGGCCGGTTGCCCATGGAAAAGAAAGAAAGCTGTCCCTGATAGGGAGCTGGTCTTAGATATAAGGGAAATTTTTGATTGACCAATCAATAATGTAAGGACGGATAGAGAATGCCATCAATCGATACGAAACTTTATCGTTTCAGCGAGTCGCCGATCTGGGAGCTCCAGAGAGCCTATTACGAAGAGCAAGGCATTCAGGCATGGCAGCAGCATGAGGTTCCGCAATATATTACGAGCAATCCTGTGATCGCTGCCGTCTATGCGGAAATGATTTATGGCTTCCTGCAGGACCGCTCCTGCCTAGGCTGTGTGTCCGAGCCGGTTACGATTGTCGAGCTGGGCGCCGGATCCGGCTTGCTAGCTTATCATATTCTCCATGAGCTATGCGCGATGATGGACTATGCGGGGGTTGAGCTGCCATCATTTCGCTATGTGATGACCGATTTGGCTGAAGCGAACACGGCGTATTGGCGGCAGCACCCCAGCTTGCAGCCGTATGTGCGGAGAGGCATTTTGGACTTTGCCCGGTTTGATGCGGAGCAGGATGCAGAGCTGCATCTGCTGGAATCGGGAATGGCCATTCGGCACGGGGACTTGAAGCAGCCCTTGGTCGTCATTGCGAACTATTTCTTCGATAGTATTCCGCAAGAGTTGATCTACGTTGAGAACAATCACATGTATGATTGCATGGTATCTCTGTCGCTCTCCGAGGAGACGGAGGAACCGATAGGCTCTGAACTGCTCAGTCGGATTGTGCCGACATTTCAGTACCGCTTGGCGGACGAGATGCGGCACAAGGATCATCCGTACCATCCGATCATGGAGCTGTACGCGAGCCAGCTGGAGGATTCCCATATTCTTTTTCCAACGGTCGGTTTGCAATGTCTGGAACGTCTGCACCGTCTATCCGCCGAAGGCGCCGTAATCTTGACGGGGGACAAGGGCGAGCATACCTTGGAAAGCTGGGCGTACAACGATCCTCCGGAGCTCATTCATCACGGAAGCTTTTCTTTGACGGCCAACTACCATGCCATTCGGTTTCATTTGGAGCAAAGCGGGGCTTTATGTTTATTTACGTCCCATCCTTATCACCATTTGAACGTTGGCTGCCTGCTGCATGTCGCAGAGCCGCATATGTACGGGAACACCAAACTTGCGTTCAGAAGGTTCGTAGAACGATATGGGCCCGACGATTACATCACGATCAAAGAATGGTTGGACGGTTATTTGGAGCAGCTCCAAATCCCGCAGTTTCTCGCTTTCTGGCGGTTAACCGGCTATGATGCGCAGTTCTTCATGCAATGTGCGGAACACATCGCCGAGCAGCTGCTTCCGGGAGAGGAGTGGCGGTGGGAGTCGCTGTCCCAAGGCATTACCTGCATGTGGAACGGCTACTATCCGCTTACAAGCAGGCATGAGCTGGCGCTGGCCAGCGCATCGCTGCTGTACCGGATGGATAAATACCGGGAAGCGCTTGATTATTTCGAACAGACGGATGAAGCATACGACACGAATGCCGAAGTGCAGTATGAGATGGCGATCTGCTATTACGAGATTGGCGAGCTTGAGGCTGCACGGCACCACGCAGACAGAACGGTCGCATTAGCGTCAGGTCATCAAGGCGCCCTGTCGCTCTTAGAGCTGATGTGACCTGCTGCGCCAGAAGTTGAACCAGCCGACACCGCAGATGAGACACATGACGAGAATGCCCATGAGGTCGAACCATTCTTCCTGGAGCAGCTGCAGGATGCCTGGTTCCTTTTTGATTTGCAGCACGGCAAGCTGGGCGAGCAAACCGGCAATGGCAATTTCCAGCCAAGGCATTTTGCTGAGAAACTCTTCCATTTTGTACGAGAAGAAAAAGAGCAGAAATAAGGCCGGCAGTACGCCGGTCGCGATGAAGACCACATTCCCCGACAATCTGGCGGAGAGCAGAATGCTGTCGATCCCCATCACCAAATCGAGAGCGGCAATGCTGGTGAAGATCCAAAGGAGGGAGAAATGTCTCCTCATTTCTTTCTTCGGCATGACCATGCGGACGGCAAAGGCAAACATGATGATCGCTGTCGCAATATTGATGTACGGCACTTTGGACCAGGATTGGACGCATGCGATATAAACAATGCGGAGTACGCATAAAAGTACGAGCAGATAGACCCTGAATTTACTTCGTACGCTGAACCGGTTTAAGGAATTTTGAATCATAATGGCGTTATCGACGTTGGTTAACAAATTGTAGATAAATATAATGAACCAATTTTGCATCGAACGTTTCCTTTCCTCATGGCATAGGCCAGTCCGTACAGCTAAGTTCATTATATGAACCCATTTACCAAATTAAGCCATATCCTTTGCAGATAGGCAGGGTGAATCGATGAACCTAATTTTGATGGATTCGCTTGCCGCCTTTGCAACATTATTGAGCTGTCCTGCGTTAGGAAGAGTAACCATGAAATCAACCGTTCAAAATGCAAAGGAGAGATTGAAACATGAAGAAATTAGCTGCATTGACGTTAACGTCCCTCTTGGTCAGCGCCTTGACGATCAGCCCGGCATTCGCCTTTACGGATCTGGAGGAAGGCCAGTCTGAGGCGGTGCTGGCACTGAAAGACCGCGGAGTCGTAAGCGGTATTGATAACGAGCATTACGTGCCGAGAGGCAAAATCAGCTACGCTCAGAGCGTGCAAATGATTGTGAATGGCTTGAAACTGAACATGGATACGATTCGTTTCATCAAAGAGCCGCTGGCTTCGGACACGTACACGAATATCCCGAATGATGCCTGGTATGCGAATGCTTTCATAATCGCCCATTACAACGGGTTGGAGATTCCTAAGGATGTAAACCCGAATGCGGCGATTACGCGCGAGCAATTCGGTGATTTGTTAGTGCGTGCAATGGAAACGAAAGGCAACTTCCCGCTTATCAAAATGTATATTATGATCAAAGATGAAGATCAGATCAATATCAATTATCAAGGCGCTTTGCAACGCTTATTGCTGTACAAAATTACCCAGCTTGATAAGGATGGCAACTTCAATCCGAAAACTGAATTAACGCGCGGAGAGGCGGCCGGTTGGGTGTATCAAGCGATTCGCTTCGTAGAAGCCCATGCGCAGAACGAGGCGCCGGCCGCGAACGTAACCGTGAATGTGGAGAAAGTAAACGAGGAAGTCAACAAAGTGACACTGTCCAAAGAGATGCCGCATCCCGGATACGGACTCACGATTACGGGAATCGAATTCCAAGGAAACGGGCAGGCGGTTGTGCACTATACCGTACAGCAGCCGAACCCCGATATGATGTATCCGCAGGTCATCACAGAAGCGAAAGCGGAAACTTTCGTCTCCTCCAAATATCAAGTCATAGCCGAGCCGGCGATTGCCAAGTAAGTAGAACGTGCCCTGCCTTGAAGAAGGCGGCGGCACGTTTTTTGTGTCCTTGCAGCCTGTCATTTGAACATGTCCGATACGCAATCTCTCACATAGCATATAGCATCCTATTTTCATAGGAGGTGAGAGAATTGAAATTGAACTACTACACATTATCACTAGGATTGCTTGGAGCAGCCAAACTGATCTTAGACGCGTATGGGGTGAACATCATTGAAGATGATGACATAAATGCAATTGCCAACGGAGTTGCCGCGCTGCTTTCGGTCGTGGGGATTTATACAAACCATCAAAAATCCTAAAGCTCTCGACAAGTTCGTGAATAAATCCCCTCTGGCGGCAGAGGGGATTTATACGTTGGGGCATACTATGCCAAAGGATGCCTTTGGAGGGATGCCGTTTGCTCAGAAATCGCAAAGTTGTCTTCGTCCTGCTGCTGGTGACCCTAACCGGCTGCTTCTATACCCATACGGGCGGGCCGGCCGCGCCTCAAGAGCCGAGGCTGCATGTCCAGCAAGCGGAGCCGCCGGCTCGGGGGATGCAGCCGTCGCCGAGGGCCGTGCCCGAGAAGCCGGAAGTGAACAAGGCGACGCTTGCCGCGATCGGCGATGTGCTGATACACAGTGAAGTGTATCAAGATGCCAAGCAGAAGGACGGCACGTACAACTTCACGGGCATGTTCGAAGCCGTTCGTCCCTATATGCAGGCACCCGATATCCTCGTGGCGAATCAGGAGACGATGATCGGAGGAGCGGCGCTTCGGCTGTCCGGTTATCCGGCGTTCAACTCCCCGCATGAAGTCGGAGACGCGTTGAAGGCAGCCGGTGTCGACGTCGTCACGGTGGCCAACAATCATACGTTGGATCGCGGGGAGAAAGTCATCCAGAGCGCACTCTCGTATTGGGATGTGCTGGGCATCCCGTATACCGGCGCATACAAATCCCAGGAGGACAGACAAAAAATCCGCACGCTCACCGTTAATAAAATAACGTTCTCATTTCTGAGCTATTCGTACGGTACGAATGGGATCCGGCAGCCAAAGGGCAAATCGTACTTGATCAATCGCATCGATATGCCGCAAATGGCTCACGACGTCGCACAAGCTAAGCTCGCATCCGATGTCGTCGTCGTTGCCATGCATTGGGGCAACGAATACGAGCCTCTGCCTAATGACAGCCAGAAAGCATTGGCGCATAAGCTGGCTGAACTGGGCGTGCACATCATCATCGGCAACCATCCGCATGTGCTGCAGCCCCCGGCATGGGTGACGGCTCGCAACGGGCATAAGACGTTCGTTCTTTACTCGCTGGGGAACTTCATTTCCGCACAGGGAGGCATCCCCAAACGGACTGGCGGCATCGCGAGCATTCTTGTGAAGAAAATATCGACGAAAGAGTCTTCCAGGATAGAATTAAGCCAGCCGGCATTTCTGTCTACTTTCACCTACTACCGTCAAATGGCGGAGTACAAGGTGTTCCCTCTAAGCAAGCTGTCAAACGGCCAATTAAGCGGCGTCAAGCTGCATGAATCGCAGCTCCGCAAGCATATGCGGACCTATATTCAGGACCTGGCGTTCAACGATGGTTCGATCTGAACATACGAACCACCCCTCAGTGTACCGAGGGGTGGTTGTTCTTTGCAGCTACGAGAGCGTATCTTCGTCCGCATTCGCGGTTTGTGCGGTGCGCGCTTCAGCCAATTGGGCGTGTGCGGCATCGAGCTGCTCCTGCGCTTCTTGAATGGCTTGACGGCGATCGTTATTGGCGGTTTGCGCGGCATTCAAATTGCTTAGCGCATGAGCGACGGCATTATGCGCTTTGATTTCTGCATCTTGCAGATCGGATTGATAGTCAGACATGGAGCGACCTCCTAGGAAATGGATTTTTGCCTAGTTAATATTCCCAAGAAGGCAGGAATCATTCACGAACGTCTGGAACTTAAGAGGGGAGACGAGGAGGGACAAGAATGAGGCTTAACGGTATCAATCACTTGCTATTTTCCGTATCCGATCTGGACGCGTCGATCCGGTTCTATTCGGAGGTGTTCGGCGCGAAGCTTCTGGTGAAAGGGAGGAGCTTGGCGTATTTTGATTTGGGCGGGACCTGGCTTGCTTTGAATGTGGAGCAGGATATTCCGAGAAGTGAGATCGCCCAGTCGTATACGCACATTGCCTTCTCGGTAGATGAGGAAGATTTTGACGGGATGGTAAGCAAGCTGGAGCAGCTGGGCGTTCATATTTTGCCGGGCCGCACGAGAGATGAACAGGATAAACGTTCGGTCTACTTCACAGACCCGGACGGGCATAAATTTGAGTTCCATACGGGTACGCTGCTGGATCGGTTAACGTACTACAGGAACCATAAGCCGCATATGCAGTTCTATGATCTGTAGAGCATGGAACGGACGCAGCGAAAGAACAAGGGCTATCCCGAGTCGGCAGACTTGCGGGATAGCCCTATTTGAACTCAACCTATGTAATTATTGATCTTGAGATTGGTTGTTCGAGTTCGAGTTCGGATTGGATTGGAAAACTTCCGCCGCTTCCTCTGCGGAAAATTCCGTATCATCTTGGCCTGGAACCGGTAATTTATTAAATTCGTCAGACTGTACTTGCGCTTTGGTCGCTTGCTCATTCTGATTCGCCATGCTAACACCTCCTTCGTTCAATAAACAACAAAGGTTATTGTGTCACGATCCCGGCCATTTTATACGGCTTATGAAGAAATGACCGAATAAATCAAATCTTGAATGTTCACGAACCGTCTTCCGCCGGACAGCATGTGTTGGATAATCCGCTTCAGAGGCGTTCGCTCCTCATAATAGGGAGGCGCATATTTGCGGATGTGAATATAGGGAAATTCAAGAAACGGATGGTAGAAGAAGGACGCCAAATCCTCCTCACCGTAAGCGGAGCTTTCGCTCATTATTCGGTTCACGTCACCGTCGATCTGTTCCCCGCTCACATAGCCCAGAGGGGTCGGCACGTAATACGTTCTACCCACTAGGGACGCCGTTCTGCAGGAAGTCACTTGACGCCGGGAAGGCTCCCGGGGGTTATTCTCGTAGATGAGCCAAGCGCACGCTTCCAGCAGTTTGCGCTGCACGGGGGAAGCCGCATAATGCGGCGTCTCAAACCAATCCGGACGCAGGCCGGCGGTTTGAAAGGCGGACAAGGCCATGTGAAACCGGCCGTAAGCGTACGATCGCTGCATATGAACGGAGCCTGAAAGAGAGCTCGGCGCATCGTCCGGAGGACAATCCATCTGACAGCCTTCATAGGCAAATTCATAGCCTTCGCCGCTGACCGACTGGCCGTATTGATGGGTATAACCGTGCATGCCCAGCGATGCACCTCTTGTGCGAAGCGTTTGCAGCATGTCGACAAATCTGACGGAGACAGCGTCAAAGGGATTGCTCATGGTGCAGTCGTACCCTCGCTTCGGATCTATGAATCGCGGGATGACAGCGACGTGAAACGGAATATGCTGCATATATAAATAATCCGCAACGGCACGCAATTTCATTTGACTTTCCGTTGTCTCATAATAACCGCCGGGTCCGATATCCTCCAGCCGAAGTAATGCTTTCAAGTTCCAATCCCTCCGCGTTCCCTTAAGTTGAATACTGCCAATACCATTGTATGTGTCGGACTTCGGTTTCATTTCGCCGGAAAAACACGAGTCGCCACGTGAAGGTATGTGTCGATTTATGGCGAAAGAGGTCATTTCGTGACGGAGGGGAAAACGGGAAAAGTAAGCGATTTCACCTCATGTTAAAAATCTGTAAAAGACCAAGTAAATCAATAGGTTAAACGCTTACCCGCATTTTACGAAAGATTAATAAAAAACATGTTGTAATTTGTTAGTAACCCACTATAATAAAAATTACGAAGGGCGTTAAACCGGTTTAATTAAACCGCTTTAATGAAACATACAACATGCCTCGACAGATGCATGAAGGGGGTGGATGAATGGCTACCATCGATGACGTTGCCAGGCTGGCGGGCGTTTCCAAAGGAACCGTCTCCAGCGTATTTAGCAAGAAAAGGCCGATTTCTGCAGGCGTTACCGATCGGGTGCTTTCGGTAGCCAAGGAATTGGGTTACTTCCCAAATCATATCGCCAGGAGTTTGGCCATTAAGAAGACGATGGTTGTCGGACTGAAGATGCCCATTTCCAAAGCGGGCTCCTTGTCCCAATTTGAGATTCAAATGTTAAATGGCGTCATTAAGGAGTGTACGAAGCACGGTTACCGCATTCTGCTCGATACGCTTCCCGAATTCGACGATCTGACCCAGTTTTCAAGCGATCCCGTCGACGGCGTCATCATGCTGAATCCGCGCAAGGACGATCAGCGCATTGCCAGATACGAGCAGATGCGAATCCCTCTGGTTCTCGTCGGCCGTCCCGATCCTTTGGACAGCGCAATTTCCTATGTGGATAATGACAATGAGAAGCTGGCCTATGACGTCGGCACGTACCTGCTGTCGGAAGGTCACCGTTCCATTCTCTTCCTGAACGCCTCGAACGATATGACGGTTTCAGTCGATCGGGAGAACGGACTCCGAAGAGCTTTCGCGGAACAAGGCATTTCGTTCAGGAACGAGCATGTCATCAATTATGTGAGGAAACAGCATGCATCGCCGATCGATTACGGATACATAACGACGATGGGAACATATCGCAAGCTTGGTTATACGGCTGTCATTGCGGACACAGACCGCGTTGCGCTCGGTATTTTACGGGCTACAAGAGAGCTGGGGATGGAAGTGCCGAGAGATCTCTCCATTGTCGCATTAAGCAATGATGTGAGACTTGCCGAAGAAATGACACCGAAGCTGACCTCTGTGGAGCTTTCGGCGGAAACGCTGGGCGCGGAGGCAGGCCGCATCTTGATTCAGAAGATGAACGATCCGTCCGCTACCGAGCAGCGTATTGTGCAGGCGGAGCTGATCCGCAGAGAATCCTGCAGAACCGTCTAGGAGAGTTGACTCTCTTCCTAGAGAGGTTTGCCGCTTGGAATGAAAGCGCTTTATTAAGGTTTCGTAAACGAGCTTCACCATATAAACGCCATAACGGAGGGGTAATATGAAAGCCAAGAAAACGAAAATTGCAAGTTCGATGCTGGCTGTACTGCTCGTAGGAAGTTTAACGGCAGGTTGTACGACGGATAGCGGCAGCGGAGCGCCAGCACCTGCCGGTTCCGAGCAGCCTAAGGCCGAAGGGAAGAAGGAAGAGCGCTCCCTGCGCATGATGTCCGCCGTCATTGGCGGCAAAACGCCGGAAGAGAACGTCTTGTTCGAGAAGGAGATCGAACGCTTGACGGGTATCAAAGCTAAGCTGGAGAAGCCTGCGTCCGACTATAACCAGAAGCTGATGGCGGCCGTTTCCTCCGGCGAGAAATACGATCTGCTGCAAGTTAGTAAAGAGTTGATGAACACGCTGACGGCCCAAGGCATTCTGATGCCGCTAACGGATCAGGTCAAGGCGTCCAAAACCTTGCAGGATCCAGACGTGCTGCCGACGCAGGAATGGGATCAGGTGAAAACGAAGGATGGCCAAATCTATGGCGTCTTCAGCAAATTCCAGGGCGGAACCATGCCGATCGTACGGGCCGACTGGTTGAAGAAGCTCAATCTGCCGGAGCCCAAGACGTTCGACGACTACTATAAGGTATTGAAAGCTTTCACGGAGCAAGATCCAGACGGCAACGGCAAGAAAGATACCTACGGACTTAGCACAGCCGGAATGTACGAGCTGCAGGGCTTCTTCAGCGGCGCCGGTCTTAAACAGCGTTATGTGGAGAAGGACGGTAAGCTGGACGTGCCTTACTCGACGGATGCGGCGATTCCCGTCTATGAATGGTTGAACAAGCTGTATAAAGAAGGCATTCTCGATCCGAACTTCGCAACGAATGACACAGGCAAAATGCGTAACCTGTTCCTGGCTGACCGGGTTGGCATGATTACTTACTGGGATGCCTGGGTCGGCATGCTGAACAATACGCGTAAGCTGGCAGATAGCAATACCGCCTTCGATGCCAAAGGCTTGCCGGGTATCGCCGGCGCCGACGGGAAGTATATGCTGCGCCGTGGCGATCCGGACGTATGGGTCATTCCGGTAAATGCGCAAAGTCCGAAGACCGCTTTCGAATTCATTGAGTGGTGGCATTCCAAGGACGGCATCGTGCTGGGCAGCATGGGGATCAAAGATACGGATTACAGGGAAAACGGCGGCAAATATGAGCTGACACAAGCAGGGAAAGACCATGCGATGGACCATGGCGTACCGTTCTGGTATAACAAGAAGTTTCCGAATCCGTTCGGACTGCTGCCGGGCGTGAAAGAAGCGCAGGATCTGGTGATCAAGAACGCAACCCTGGAACTGACGCCTCCGAAATGGGCGGATGCCGAGAAAATTATTAACGAATACTCCTTCAAAGCGATCCTCGGCGAGATGCCTGCTGCCGATGCGGTGAAGAAAATGCGCGAACAATTGAAAGCGGCGAAATTGATCGATTAGCTTCTGCACACAGGGGAGTATGCACCGTCATAGTCCCCTGACTATTCATAGCATGGTGGTGACTTCGTTTGAAAGCTATATGGAGATTCAAAGCGCTATACCTGATGATGCTTCCGATCATGGCCTACTTTGTTGTTTTCTCCTATTATCCGCTTGTAAGAGGCTTTATCATCTCTTTTCAGGAGTTCCGGTTGATCGGTAACAGGCCGTTTGTCGGGTTCGACAATTACTTGACGGTGCTCAAAGATCCTACATTCTGGGAGATGCTGCAAAATACGCTGCTGCTCGGCGGGGGTATGCTGATCATCGGTTTCGTCATGCCGATCGTGCTGGCGCTGTCGCTAAATGAAATTTTACAGGCTTGGTTTAAAAAAGTGATTCAAATGATCGTCTATATCCCGCACCTGTTCTCCTGGGTCGTCGTTGGCGGCATGTGGATTCTCATGCTTTCCCCGGACACGGGAATCGTGAATGCGATCTTGAAGCTGCTTGGTTCGGAGAAGCCGGTTGCATTCATGTCGGGTACCGATACGGCCCGATGGGTCATGGTACTCACTTCGGTGTGGAAAGAGATGGGCTTCATCTGCATCCTGTACTTGGCGACGATCGTCGCGATTAATCCGGCGCTGTACGAAGCGGCCCGCATCGACGGGGCGAACCGCTGGCAGCTGGTCCGGTACGTGACGCTGCCGTCGCTTGTTTCGACGATGAAAGTTGTCATCATGCTGAACATCCTCAGCATTCTGCGGATCTTCGATCAAATCATTGTGATGAGAAACGGCGCGATCGCCAAGAAAGTCGATGTCATCATGATGTACACGTATCAGAAGGGGATTCTGGAGTTCAAGGTCGGATTGGCGACATCGGCAGGTTTTTTAGTCATTTTTGCAACGTTAATCATTACGTTCGTGACCCGAGCGGTCATCCGTTATGACGAGGGGTGAAGAGAACTTCATGAAAGTCAACAAAATGAATACAAGCTGGGGAAGCCGGTTGTTCGATGGAGTTAACCTTCTTTTTCTCATGCTGCTGCTTGCTACGATGCTCATTCCATTGCTCAATACGTTCGCGCTCGCGTTCTCATCTAATTTTGCTTCCATGCAGCCGGGCATCATTCTATATCCAAGAGAGTTCAGCCTTCAAGGCTTCACAACCGTTTGGAATCGCATGCAATTGTATTTGCCGTTCATGAACAATGTAATCGTAACGCTTGTAGGTACGGTATGCCATGTATTCTTGTGCTCGATGGCAGGATACGTACTGATCCAGAAGGGACTGCCGGGTAAAAAGCTGATGGTCTCCGCAATTTTGCTTACCATGACGATTCCAGGAGAAGCGATCATGATCCCGCTATATGTGGTGAATAAGGAGCTTGGCCTGTTAAATTCATTAACGGCATTAATCATGTCCGGCTTGGTGTCCGGATTCAGCATTTTGCTGATGCGTAATTTCTTCTTGTCCGTGCCCGGCGAAATGTCGGAATCCGCTACGATGGACGGAGCCGGAGCGTTCCGTATTTTCTTCACCATGTATATCCCGCTGGCAGCGGCAGGGCTTGCGACGGTAACGCTGTTCGAATTCGTCAGCCGGTGGAATCAGTTTACGCCTGCGCTGCTGTTCATCAGCAATCATGCGAAGTATACGCTGCAAATCGCCTTGAAATCGCTAATTGTCGATACGGATTCTACGTCGAGCAATTTTATCGTGACGACCAACGTGCGAATGGCCGGTATTGTCATCGCGCTGATCCCGCTCGTCATTATTTATCCTTATGTGCAGAAATATTTCGTCAAGGGCATTCTAGTCGGTGCCAATAAAGAGTAAGCGGAAGGATGCGTGAAAAGCGATATGATGTTGATGGATCAACGAAGAAAACAAATCGAAACGTATCGAAGAGTGATTGTGCATGCGGAGCAGAGCACTTACCTTGAGGTGCCGTTCCAGATGCCTGAGCAGGTAGAGGAAATTCATGTGAACTTCATAGTGCGCTCGCTTGGCGAATCCAGACCGGTCATCGATCTGGGCATAAGGGACAGCCGGAAGGTACGGGGCTGGAGCGGCGGCGCCCGCACCGGGTTCTTCATCGGGCTGGAGAAGGCGACGCCCGGCTATTTGCCGGGGGAGCTGCAGAGCGGCGATTGGGCGGTGCTGCATAACGCTTATAAGGTGCCGGAGGAAGGCTGCGAAGTGGAGCTGACCGTAACGTTCTATTTCCAGACGCCGCGATGGTTGAAGGGAGATCTGCATACGCATAGCGTTAACAGCGACGGTTCTTATACCTTAGAGGAAAGCGCCGCCATTATGGAAGAGCTTGGCTGCGATTTCATCGCCATGACGGATCACAATGCCGTCAGCCAGAATTATACATACCCTCGCAGCACATCGGTCGTCATGATTCCGGGCATGGAGTTTACGACCAATTTCGGGCACAGCAATTTCCTGGGGATTGCCGAGCCGATCGACGATTTCCGGGTGAGCAATCAAGCGGACGTGAACGCCCGGCTGGCGACTGCGCGCGAGCGAGGCGCCAAAATCGTGCTTAACCATCCGCATTGCGACTATTGTCCGTGGGAGTGGGACTTGCAGGTCGATCACGATTGGTGGGAAGTATGGAACGGCCCTTGGACGGCCCGCAATGACCGTGCGCTGGCGTGGTGGCAGGAACAGCTTGCTTCGGGCCGGCGGCTTGTCGCAATCGGGGGCAGCGATGTGCATCGCCCTGATCCGTACGTCAAGCATGCCATGCCGTGTACGTGGGTATATGC
Source organism: Paenibacillus sp. MAHUQ-63 (assembly GCF_028765165.1). Classification (GTDB taxonomy): domain Bacteria; phylum Bacillota; class Bacilli; order Paenibacillales; family NBRC-103111; genus Paenibacillus_E. The sequence continues at coordinate 1,112,045 of NZ_JARADB010000002.1, forward strand.
CGCGACGAGAACGGTTCCAGGCATCCTGGAAGCGATTGGCCAAGGCCGCGTTGCCATCACGTATTCGCCTGAGGGACCGTTCGCGCAGCTGGCTTGCGGCGCTTACATGACGGGAGATGCGGTGCCCGCTGACGCTGCGGAGCCTGTTAAGGTGCATGTGCAGCAGCTGCTCGCCGGCGATGAGATCAAGCTGATCAGCGAACTTGGTGTCGAGCGGACGGAGATTTGTACGACTGCCGGATCAATCGATTTCGAGGTTGAACGGAGCGGCCGGCTGTTCTACCGCGTAGAAGTATGGCGCCATTTCGAGGAAGTGAATCAGACCTTAATGGCGGGACTTACCAATCCGATATATTTCGAGAAGTGACCGGAGTGCGAGGAGCTTGCATTCGGCTAACGGGCGGGAGGAGACAGGGGCATGACGGTAGAGAAAATTTATGTCGTATTTAAAACGCATTTTGATATTGGTTTTACAGGTTTGGCATCCGATGTCGTGCAGAGATACAGAACGGAGATGTTGAAGGATGTCATCGATATTTGCGAAAAGACGCAAGACAATGCCGAGCGTGAGCAATACGTCTGGACGATGTCGGCGTGGCCGCTGCTTCAGTCGCTGATTGGCAGCAGCGCAGAGGAGCAAGAGAAGGCGCAGGCTTTTCTGCACAACAGGCAGTTGATTTGGCATAAGCTCCCTTATACGACGCATACGGAATTTTGCGGTTTGGAGGAATGGATTCGCGGCATGTATGTCTCGAAGGGACTGACGGACCGCTTCGGATATGACCCGAAGGACGCCAAAATGACGGATGTCCCGGGACATACGTGGATCGTGCCGTCTTTGCTGAAGAAAGCCGGCGTGGACATCCTGCACCTCGGCTGTAACCCGGCAACGACGCCGCCTGACGTGCCGCCTGTTTTCTATTGGGAAGGTCCGGACGGCGAGAGGCTGTTGACCTTCTATTCCAAGGGCTCTTATGGCACGGGAATTTTGCCGCCGCCGGAATGGAAGCATCCGGTCTGGCTCGCCATGATTCAGACCAGCGACAATCACGGACCGCATGAGGCCGGCATTATCGAAGAGATGAAGGCCTCGATTCGGGACAGCGGCTCGTCCGCTCAACTGCATATCGGCTCTCTGGGCGATTTCGCTGCGGATTTCCTCTCGAGGAATCCGGAAATACCGGTGGTGCGCGGCGATATGGCCGATTCATGGATTCACGGCGTAGGCACTGCACCGCGTGAGGTGTCCAGAGTGAGAGCGCTGCGGAGTGAGATTGCGGCGGTGGAAAGCGCGCTGGCGGTCAGCCGGTTAGCCGATGAGAAGCCGGGAAGCCGAGAGGCGGCCAAAGCGGTCATCGATGCAAGCTACGAGCAAACGCTGCTGTTCGGCGAGCACACATGGGGAATGGATTGCAAAACATTCCTGTTCCCGAGGGCCGCATACGACAAGAAGTCATTCCTGGAGTTGAAGCAAACGGAGCGTTATCAGCGAATGGAGCAGTCCTGGGCGGAGCAAGCCGATTACTTGAACAAGGCTGAAGATTTGCTCAATGAAGCGAAAGCGATGCTGCATACGGAGCCGTCACCTGGCGAGAAAGCGCTGCGGGTTCATCACTCGCTCGGTTGGAAACGCAGCGGCAAAGCGTTCATCGCAGCCTGCGACCTGCCTGACGAGCATGAAACGCTGATCGATGCGGAATCGGGTGAAGCGATTGTACTGCAGCCTTGCGAGGGCGGCGCGGAAGCTTGGATTGACGGGCTCCCTGCGCTCGGGTATAAGACGCTGCGCTATGTGAAGACGGATCAGCTTGGCGCCCCGGTACCGCAGGTGACCGATAAGCAGTTGAAGAGCTATGTAACGGAGACCGAAGCCGTCATCGAGAACGCGCATATGGTCGTTCAGGTGGACCGCCGCACAGGTTGGATTCGAAGTCTCTGGGACAAAAAGCTGCGGAAAGAATGGATTGACCGCACTTCTGAAAACGGTTTCGGACAGTATGTCTACGATATTTATTCCAATCAGGAAATTACGCGTTATTTGAAGAAATATGCTTACCGGTTCTACGATTGGGGCGTTCACGATTTCGGTAAAACGGATTATCCCGAAGGACAGCGAAGACTCACGTTTACAACCGACCGCGTTGACGTGCGTGTCATGGAAGAGGGGCATGCCGTCCGTATCCTCTGCTCGGCGATGTCCGAGACGGAAACAACGTCAGCGTACGGAAACGCGCCCAAAGTGGAATGGAGCTATTCCCTGGGTGTGGATGCGCCATACTTGGATTTGGACTATATGCTGCATGACAAGCAGGAAACGCCGCTCGCGGAGTCGGGCCATATCGTGTTCCCGCTCATGCTGGAACGGCCGCAATTCAGCGTGAACAAGCTAGGGTCGGTCGTCAATCCCGTCACGGATACGATACGTTCCTCCAGTACTTTGCTGCACTGCTGCGAACACTTTGTGGATGTCTCCAACGGCTTTGCCGGCATGGCGATTATTGCCCAGGATTCACCGCTCTTTTTCATCGGGAAGAACGGCATGTGGGACTATGAGCATGCGTATAAGCCCGAGAAACCGGAGCTGCATTTCAATCTGTTCAACAATTGGTGGGGAACGAATTTCCCGCAATGGAGCGGGGGAGATTTGCGCTACCGCTACAGGCTTGTCCCTCATGCCGGCGATTGGCGGCAGGGCGAGGTTTGGCGGATCGCGCAGGAAACGATGCATCGGACCGTGACGGCTGCGGTGCAAGCCGATACGCAGCATCCCGTTCAGGAGCTGCTTCCGGCGGGGCTGGACGGGATGGCAGTCACCTGTCTGAAAGCCGCAGAGAACGGCGAGGGCTTCATCCTTCGTCTCCGCGAATGCAAGGGAGAGAGCAGACTCGTCGAGATCGTGCTCCCGGAAGTCGTGAAGGAGCTGCGGATCACGAATCTTCTAGAGCAGGATGAGGAGGTCGCGACGATGAACCGGCACCATTACGGGCTGTTCACGAAGCCCTTCGAGGTGCATACGCTGCGGCTTGTTATGTAACGGCGGCCCTTCATATTTACAGTGTGCGGATCTTATCGTATGATAGACCCAAAATGCGATAGAACCGAACGTTGAGAGGGGCATGGAATGAAACCGACTATCTACGACGTGGCGCAAGCCGCCGGAGTATCGATCGCCACCGTATCCAAGGTGATTAACGAGACGGGCCGCATCAGCGAGAAAACGCGGGCGCATGTGCAGCAGGTCATGCAGCAGCTGAAATACAAGCCGAGCATGGTCGCGTCCGCACTGACAGGGAAGAGCACGTATACGATCGGGCTTACGCTGCCTGATTTGGCCAACCCGTTCTTTGCCGAAATAGCCCGTGCGGTGGAGGACAGGGGACACGAGTGCGGCTTCAGCGTGTTTATTTGCTCGACGGATAATGATCCGGATAAGGAAGTGAAATATTTATCCCTGCTCACGCAGAAGCGGGTGGACGGGATGATATCCGCAACCCGGATTCAGAACGACCGCTTTCTCAAGAAGCTGATCCAGCACAATATCCCGATCGCTTTAATTACTGGCGAAATGCCAACTCTGGCAGTCGATACGGTGATGGTCGACGATTATCTGGGGGGATTCCAAGCAGGCAGCCATCTGGTGGAGCTGGGCCATAGGCATATTGCGATCCTTGTGGAAGATCCGGATAATACGAGCAACCGCGAGCGGATCAGAGGCTGCAAGCAAGCCTTAGCCAATGCGGGCTTACAGGTGGAGGAGCGGCATATCGCTACCGGAGGCTTCACGGTAGAGACCGGCCACAAGGCGATGGCACAGCTGATCGGATTGGAGGATCGCCCGACCGCCGTGTTCGCCTGCAACGATTTGCTGGCGATCGGCGCTATACGGGCAGCCAGGGAAGCGGGTCTGCAGCTGCCGCGCGATCTTTCGGTCGTAGGCTTTGACAATACGATTCTGGCAACGTTAATTGATCCGCCGCTCACGACGATCGCACAGCCGATCCAGGAGATCGGACGCCGGGCGGTCGACCTGCTCGTCCAGGAGATCCAAGGGGAGAAAGTGCTGAAGCAGCGGGTTGTCCTGCTGCCGGAGCTTGTATTGCGTCATTCAACAGGTACATACAGGTAGACAGTAGACTGTCCCCGCTTGCTGCGTGAACATGCGGCAGGTATGGCGGTCTAGCTTTTTGTCAAAAGGTTAAGCGCTTACCTTACCATGGATGGGTGCGGATACTGTGATTAGGGAAGCTAAAGCCAAAATAAGCATGTCCAAAGTCAGAAGGGAGAATGTCATCACATGACGGGAACTGCGAGTGTGTGGACGATTAGTCATAGCGAGCTGTTATTGCGGTTAGTGCTCGCTGTTTTCATGGGAGGGGCAGTCGGGATCGAACGGGAATGGCATAATCATGCTGCGGGCTTCCGAACGCATATCCTAGTATGCTTGGGTTCGACGACGATCATGCTGCTGTCGATGTACGGATTCTCCGAGTTCGCGAACGAGCCGAACGTGCGAATGGATCCGGCCCGCCTGGCCGCTCAGGTGATCAGCGGAATCGGCTTTATCGGAGCCGGTGCGATCCTGCGGAACGGCTCCGTGATCAGCGGCTTGACGACGGCCGCTTCGATCTGGGTCGTTGCCGGAATCGGCTTATGTATCGGTGCAGGCTTTACTTATGCAGCCGTCTTCGCGACCATGCTTTCCCTGATTTCCTTGTTCGCCCTGAACAAATGGGAGAAGCATGTGATGCGCAACCGGCGGTATCACGAAATGACCATCAAGACGCTGGATAATCCGAGTGCGCTGGCGCAAATCGCCACTGCGCTAAGCAGGGAAGGCATTCAAATCATGAAGGTGAAAATGTCACGCCATGAGGCTTCGAGGAACTCCGGGGAAGTCACTTCCATGCAGCTGGAATTCGTGCTTCATGCACAGAATTCGGTTAAGCTGATGGAGGCCATGGAGCAGGTTCATATGTTAGATTTCGTCATCAAGACGGAATCCGGGGGCAAGGCGCTGGACATTGCCCAACGCGGTATTCGGCAGGTACATTAGGAAGGAGATGGGCATATGGAAGTGTTCCCCAAAATAACCGCTCATACCGGCTGCATGGGCATGCCGGACAATACGCGGAGATCGCTTGAAGCCGGACTGCGCAGCGGAGCCGATATTCTGGAGGAGGATCTGCTCCTGACGGCCGACGGCGTCCTGGTGTTGTCCCACGACGATCTAGTTCGGTTGGCCGACGGAACGGAGCGGCTCATCTCACAGTTAAGCTTCGCCCAGCTCAGCGAGCTGGAAGTGAGAGCCCATGGCGGTGTGCCGGGCGAGATGATGAAGGTGCTTCCGTTGGATGCCATCCTGCCTTTCTGTGAAGCGCCGGGCATCGCGATGAATCTGGATCTCAAATCCGACGCGTGTGTCGAGCCCGTTGCGGCATGGGTAGAACAGCATGGGCTGACGCAGCGGGTACTCCTGTCGGGTTGTGAGCTCGAACGTGCGCTGCTCGTTCAACAGGTGAACCCGCAGCTGCGTAAGCTGCTGAACGTCGATCCGGCCGTATTCACCGCGCACGGCTATATGGACGCGGTTCGTCTCATCTGCGAAGACGCTGTCCGTGCTCATTGCTTCGGACTCAATCTAAACTATTCAGTCGTAAGACCGGAGCTGATTCGATTCGCTGCGAAATACGGCTTGGAGGTTTATGTCTGGACGGTCAATGACGAACCGCTGATGAAGACGTTTATAGCAATGGGCGTTCACTCGATTACAACAAGGAATGTGGCGGCGTTGATGGGTTGGAAATATAAATACCAGAATGGAACGGTGAATGAATAGCCGTCATCGTGATGGCCCTTATGCAAATAAAACCCGAGGCATGCCTCGGGTTTTTCCTGCGTAACGGAAGTGTGCGTATGTACGCTCAAGTGAGCGAAATCGGCTCTTCCAGATTCGATTTCAGGGGTTGTCCTTCTTTATAGTACAGGTGCGGCGAAAGCAGGATGAAGAAGATGTGAACCTCACCGAAACCGTGCGCGGCCAGCAGGTTGTTCATGGCTAGTGCGATGCGGTCGTGCATGTCCTGATCTCTCGGGAACATCATAATCTCCAGCGATTGCGGGGAATTGTTCAGCTGCTCGACCAGGAGAAGCTCAATTTTTACTTTTTGCTGCACAACACCTGTAATTCTAGAAAACTCTTCAATAATATCGCTTGAAATCGAAGTCACGAAATCGCTCTGAAATCCTTTGAAACGGAGAAAAGGCATGCTGATTCCTTCTTTGCATAGTTGTTAGCGAATTTAATCATTCTATTGAAAAGTCATCGCAAAAACAAAATCAATTTTAGATGATATCATTCTCGGAACTAGATCGGTAAAGGCAGGAAGGGCCTCCCCGCAAAAAAATTCAGGATGGCGTGAACGATCTTCCGGGCCTGGACGTAATATAGTTGTTCATAACAGAAAAAGAAGGCATGGAGGGATTTCAATGGCAAGAAATATTGAATTTACGAAAGATAGCCTTATTCTTCATCTATCAGGATTAACAAGCGCCGCGGCGTTGAAACGCGAGGTAGACATTCCATATAGCCAAATCAAGCTAGCCACCGTCGACGATTACAAGCTTTCCATGTTTCGCTTCAGAGTCGGTACTTCGATTGCTGATATTCGCGAGGGCCGGTTCCTGATCGGTGACCGCTGGTGCTTCGTATCTTACGAAAATCATCAGGACGTCGTCATACTTGAGCTTGAAGGACACGAATTCGGAAAAGTCATATTTCAAATTGACGAACCGCACGCTGTTCTAGCCACAATTCATGAACACCTGCCTGCCGTCCATTCTTAGCCATCAAATAAAAAAAGAGAGAGTTCAGGATTAGCATTTCCTTGAACTCTCTTTTTCAATCCGGCGGGTGCTAGTAATGTCTAGCTGTTATGTATCTGCTGCCCCAGTATCCGGTGTTCAATGATTTGATCACGACACCTTCACTCTTCGTGTTGCTGATGAAATTGCCATTCCCGACATAAATGCCGACGTGGTCGATCTGCCCAGGCCTGCTGACGCTGAACATGACCAGATCGCCGATCGCCAATTGGCTCTTGCTAGGCACTCTGGATCCGAAGCTTGTCTGCGCCTTGGAGCCCCAAGGAAGATTGACGCCGTTCTTCTTGAATACAAACTGCGTGAACGCGGAGCAATCGAACACCAAGTGTTGAGGATCTCTCGTACCGAAACGGTAGGTTACTCGACCGATATATGATTTTGCTGTATTTACAAACTTATGGCCGTTGGTCGCATAAATTTCTTGAGCCGAGGCGGAAGCAGGCATGGACAGTCCCGCTGTCGAAAATAAAACGGATAGAGCAACCGAAGTGGAAAGAATTAATTTTTTCAAAAGAAATCGCACATCCTTTTTCCAGTTTTGGTAGTTAAGCGTTTGTATGGGATTACTGTACCATAGAAAAACTTAGTGATCCCTAGTTGATTACTGGGTCTAGTGGGGATATTGCCCAAGGTAAATATTGTGAGTCGATGAGATGTGGCAGTCGGACGATATACATAAGGAGAGATGTGTTAGTGAGAACGGAAAAAGAAATGATGGATTTCATTCTTGCCTTTGCCGAGGAGAACGACTGCGTTCGAGCTGTCATAATGAACGGTTCGCGGGTGAATCCGGAGGCGCCGCGCGACATTTTTCAGGACTATGACATCGTGTTCTTCGTCACCTCGGTAGCCGCATTTGTCGAGGATCGCAGCTGGATCGAACGGTTCGGGGAGCTGATTATCATGCAGACGCCCGACGAGATGGACGGCGAATGGATGCGTCCTTTGCAGCGTTTTGCATTTCTTATGCAATTTACCGACGGCAACCGGATCGACTTGACGTTCTGCGCAGCAGACAGCATGGATACACTTTCAAGAGACAGCCTCAGCAAGCTGCTATTGGATAAGGACGGATCGATCGAGCCTTTTGCGGAGCCCAGCAATAGCGACTATTTGACGAAACCGCCGACGGCTGCCGAGTTCGCCGCTTGCTGCAATGAATTCTGGTGGGTCAGTACGTACATTGCCAAAGGGCTGTGGCGCAGGGAGCTCTCCTACGCGAAATTTATGTATGAAAGGCCGGTGCGCGATATGCTGGTCAGGATGCTTCAGTGGCATATCGGGATAAGAACGGGGTTCACCGCGGATTCTGGGAAATGCGGCAAATATTTCGAGCAATGGCTGGAGCCGAGGCTGTGGGAGGCATTCGTGCGGACATACCCGGACGGTGATTATGACCATATCTGGGAAGGACTTGAAACGATGTGCGGACTGTTTCGGGAGACGGCGAAGGAAGTGGCCCAGTATGGCGGCTTTGCTTATAATGTCCAGGAAGATGAGCGGGTTAGCGCCCATCTCGCTCATGTTCGTCAGCTGCCACAGGATGCGGCAGCCATATATGAATGAGCGGGAGGTTTCATCGAGCAATGAAAAAGGTGTGGTTGGATACCGATATCGGCGGCGATATTGATGATGCCCTTTGTTTGGCCTATCTGCTGCGCCAACCTGCTTGCGAGCTGATTGGCATTTCTAGCGTTGGCGGAGAAGCGGAGAAGCGAGCCATGATTGCGGACGCCATCTGCAAGGCTGCAGGCCGAAATATCCCGGTATATGCAGGGGCTGACCGGCAGCTGCTCCCAAGCAGTCTGTATCCCACGCCGGATGGGGCGCGGCGTCTTGACCAGTTCCCCCACGATACATCCTTCCGCAAGTATGAGGCCGTAGACCGGATGCGGCAGGTGATCCGCGAGCATCCGCACGAAATTTCGCTCGCCGCGATCGGCCATTTGACGAATATTGCGCTGCTCTTCGCCGTTGATCCCGGCATTCCGAAGCTGATCAAAGAGCTGTACATCATGAGCGGCGTATTCTCGGAATCGTTGGAGAGAAGCTTGAATATGCCGCAGGATAATTGGAACGCGTGGGTGGATCCTCACGCCGCAGCCATCGTTTATGCGGCGGATGTGCCGGTGATGCGCACGTTCGGGTTGAATGTCACGACGCAGCTGGTCCTGGCGCGAAGCGAGAAGCCTGATCTGTTTCAATCCGCCGTGATGCAGGCGGTGGAGGCTTTCGGCTCACCCTGGCTTGAGCACCATGAGATGACGTTCCACGATCCGCTTGTAGCGGCTTGTCTGTTCGAGCCGGAGCTGTGCGCGTACCGCAGAGGAAAGATCGAGGTGGAGTTTAGGCAAGAGCAGAGGCTTGGCATGATGGAATTTCAAGCGAGCAGCGCCGGCTGCCATGAGATCGCGTCGGATGTGAATCGGCAGCGATTTTTCGAGCACTATTACAAGATTGTCGGCACATGACCGGGAACTGAAGGGGAGGGCACTTATGCGAGAGCTTGTTGGGCAGTGCAGTGTTTGCGGCAAAGATATTTTCTGCGCGGACGGTTTCCTGGAAGGCGTGATACGGGAAGATAAGCAGCTTGAATGCTTGACTTGTTCCGAGGGCCGTTCGGAAACCGGACTACGTCTGGAGACGGATACATTTTAAATTCTCCGGTCCGATGATCTCCTGCGTCCGCGAAGGTAAGATTAACCTATACCAAATAAGTTGAAAGATGAGGTGTAGGTGTGAATAAGCAAGGCAATGACAAAAAACTCATATTAATCGGGCTCCTGCTTGGCTTGGTATTCTCGGAGCTGGATCAAACCGTGGTCTCCACGGCGCTGCCGACAATCATCCGTGAGCTGCACGGACTCTCGCTCTACGGCTGGGTGGCGGGAATTTACATGCTTTCGATCACCATGTTCATGCCGATCTTCGGCAAACTGGCCGATATTTACGGCAGGAAGAAAATTTATTTGAGCTGTGTGACGCTCTTTCTATTGGGCTCCGTCATCTGCGGCTTGTCGGGCTCAATGACGATGCTGCTTATCGGCAGATGCATGCAAGGCATCGGCGCCGGGGGATTAATGCCGCTCGGCATGATCATCATCGGCGATACGTTCCCGCTGGAGATGAGGGCCAAAGTACAGAGCCTGGTCGGTCCTTTGCTAATTCTGCCTCAGTTATTGGGCCCGACCGTCGGCGGTTACCTCGTCAGCCATGTCAGCTGGCATTGGATATTCCTGATTAATATACCGGTTGGGATGACGTCGGCCATCTTCGTCGCCAAAGGCTTGCGCGAATCCGTGAGCGACGCTAGGAAATCGATTGACTGGTGGGGAGCCGTCACGCTGGTTCTTTCCATGCTTTCCCTGTTATTGGCTCCCGTACTTATCGACGTGAAGGGCTATACATGGGGCTCGCCGGCCGTTATCGGCCTTTTGGTGCTGTCCGCTGCGCTGATTGCCGTATTCATCCGCATCGAGTCGAAAGCCCTGGAACCGATTATTCCGCTGGCCTTGTTCCGCAACCGCTCCGTCGTCGTATTATCCTGCATTGTCTTCATCACGATGCTTGGCATCATGGGCGGCATCTCCGCCTTTCCGTTCTTTGCCCAGAACGTTATGGGCATGACGCCGACAGCCTCCGGTTATTTGTCGCTGGCCTTCATGGCGGGCGCCATTCCGGCAAGTATCATTTGCGGGCGATTGATTACGCGGGTTGCCTACAAACGGCTGTTTATCGTTTCCTTTCTATTCCCGGTCGCCAGCTTCATCCTGCTGTCGCGCCTTCATACGGACACCACGGTGCTGTATATCATCGCTTCCTTCTTCATCATGGGACTGGGCATCGGGGTCTTGTTCGGTTCCGACAATTTGATCGTTCAAGAGTCTGTTGCCAAAGAGCATTCCGGCGTAGGCGTAGCGACCGTGCAATTATTCCAGGCGATCGGGACGACGCTCGGCTTCAGCATCTTCGGCAGCCTTCTATCGCGACAAATCGTCACCGGCATAACCGGCTTGTCAGGGCAATTTCCGTCAGGCACAAGCGAGACGATTATGAACGGAGGTATGCCTCAGGGGCTTTCGGCTGACCTGCTGCTGAAGATCAAGCTGGTGTTTGCGGAGAGCTTCCAGCACATATTTGCGATCAGCATCGTCTTCGCCATTGCCGCCTTCGCCGCCTGTCTGCTGTTGAAGAAGGAAGTGCTCTCCTCCAAGGAAGAGCTTCCGTCGGCACCTGCCGCAGCAGATGCCGGCATGTAAGGATATGCCAGCCCAGGTCCGTGACGAACGGGACTTGGGCTTTTTTTCAACTTTCCACATGCTGGAAGCGTCTATTCTCTGTATGGGAGATGATGATGTTTGGGGAGCGTGCGGGGACAATGCCTTGGCCAATGGTTCATTTTAGTATTGCGTTACGAGTTTGGGAGGAGGAGTTGACTCCTGAGTTCCTATTGGGGAGTTTGGCGCCGGATGCCATCCATATGAGGGAGGGGACGAACCGGCAGGACAAGGGGCGGACTCATTTGTGTCTGGACGATGGCACGATGCCGGATCTTGCGGTCATTCATCGTTTTTGCGAAGAGCGCTTACGCAGTCGGGATCCTTTCTTCAGGCAATTTGCGCTGGGCTATGCCGCTCATATATGGACGGATCTGCGTTGGACGCAGACGGTCTGGCAATCGTTTGTCGAACAAGCGGGACAGCAGCGGATCGAACCGTTTGGAGATTTGAAAAGTATCTATAATCGGGAAGTATGTCAACTGGATTATGACTTACTGAGAATGGAGAAACGAGCGGATGCTATGCTTGCTTCCGTCGCCCGTTCTCGTGCGTATTCCCTGCCGCCTTTGCTGAAGGAGCAGGAAATTGCTTCTTACGGTGATCGGGTTGTCAGGGACTTGCGGGATGCATCTATGGAGCCGCGGATCACTCCTGCGTACATAACGATGGATACGATTCAGGAGTTTATGGAACGGACATCGGAGGAACTTAGGGAGCTTATGAAGGAATGGGCACAAATGACGCGCTTGACGTAATTAAATAACTTAACTAAACTTGATTATAAATAGTAAGTCAAGGAGGCGACAGCATGAGTTCAGTTTTACCTTCGGATATGAAGCTTGGTGTCGTGAAGCTGTATGTTTCCAATCTGGAGCGCTCCATCCGCTTTTACCGGGACATCGTCGGGCTGCGGCTGGGAAGTTGCGATAGAACGAAGGCGGACCTTACGATTGACGGCAGCGAACCGTTTCTGCTGCTCGAGGAACTGCCGCATGCCACGGTGACTCCGCGCAGATCGGCTGCCGGATTGTATCATTTTGCCATTCTCCTGCCTGACCGGGCAGCGCTTGGCCGAAGCCTGAGGAATCTGATCGCTTCCGGCATCCATATCGGTCAAGCGGACCATTTGGTGAGCGAAGCGCTGTACATCACCGATCCGGATCAGAACGGGATCGAAATTTACTGCGACCGCCCGCGAAGCGCTTGGCAGCGGGACGCCGAAGGTTATTATGTGATGGCCGCGGACCCGATCGATTGGGAGGGCTTGCTGAAGGAAGCGGAAGGAACGGTCTGGAACGGGCTGCCAGCGGGCACCACAATGGGCCATATCCATTTCCATGTCAAAAGTCTGGAGCAATCCAAAGCCTTCTACTGCGATGTACTTGGCTTTGACATTGCGGCCGATGCCAGAGCCTCGATGAGAGCTTTGTTCATCTCGGCGGGCGGGTACCATCATCACATCGGGCTGAACGTCTGGGCGGGGGAAGACGCCCCGTCACGTCCGCCGCACGGCACGGGGTTAGCTTATTGCACCCTCATTTTCCCGGATGCCGAGTCCCGGAACGAAGCGGCGGAACGGTTGGCGCGCGCCGGATCGCGCTGCGCGGCAGACGGCGAGGCCCTGATCGTTACGGACCCGTCGGATATCCAATTGCGGCTGATCGTTGCGCCATGAATATGAACCTTCAGAAGCAGATGCGGAGAAATCCGACATCTGCTTTTTTGATATGCCGCTAAATCTCATTCGCGGATTGTTTGCCGGATTGTCCGTTTCGTTTCCAGAGAGACAGACATACAGTAGCAGAGAGGAGAGCATGTACAGAGGAGGCGTGTTTCATTGCGTAAGGTTGCTAATAAATGGGTGAAATTTGCAGTCCTGCAGCAGCATTCCGGCGTGGCCAAGCACATCCCGGCTATGCGCCGGTTTAGCCCGGAGAATCTGGAGGCGATGCTTCGTCAGCATTCGTTTATCGTGGCCAAACCGATAGTCGGAACAGGCGGTAACCGGGTCATGAAGCTGTACAAAGCGGGCAGCGGCTTCGTACTGCACCATGCAGGGGTGAAGAAGACCTACGGCAGCATGAACGAGCTGCTGCAAGCCATTCGGCGAATCGCCGGGAAACGGGCGCTCATGCTGCAGCAGGGGATTCATCTGACGACGATTGGCGGCAGACCGGTGGATTACCGCGTCAAGCTGGCCAAAGTAGGAAGGAATTGGGAGATCCGCGCGGTTGTAGGACGGTTGGCGCGTCCGGGATTATTCGTTACCAACCTCTGCCAAGGGGGGACGCAGCTGAAAGGCAGAGAGGCTGTTAGGCGGACGTTCCCTGCATCGATCGTTAGAGACAAAATCGCCACGATGATCGGCGTCGCCCGAACCTCGACCATGCTGCTGGAAGCGCGTTATCCGGGCATCGGCATGCTGGGGTACGATTTTGGCATCGATAAGAAAGGGACCGTCTGGATTTTCGAAGTGAATACGAAGCCCCATTAGCAGGCTGCGCGCCCACGCCTTTTGATCTTGAGCGCATACCTATAGGATAGGAGCATATGGAGATCAAGAGGTGACAGGAGGCCTGCATCATGTATAAGATCATTTGCCACTGGAACCGGTTGGATTGGCACTTCCCGCAAGAAGCGAAGAAGCAGGATTACGAGAGTCGTGAAATTTGGAAAAAAGCAATGCCCGCCGGCGTGAAAATCGATCATCACGGCCAGTATTACGTCTCTGTACCGCGCTGGGTATCCGGCATTCCGGCTACGATGAACCGCATCGTATCCAAGGACGGTAAGCCGCTGCTGGACGCCTTTCCCAGCTGGGAGTGGAATGAAGAGGGACAGGCGGATGCCCTGCAATCCGTGCTCGGCTATGAGATCGATGAGCACAACCGGATGTGGCTGCTGGATCAAGGGAAAATCGCGTATCAGCCTTCGCCGGAAGGCTCGCAGAAGCTAGTGATCTGGGATTTGAACGCGAACAAGCTCCTCGATTCCATCGTCATCCCCGATGCGATTGCGCCGTACCAAACTTCTTTTCTGAACGATTTGGTCGTGGATAATAGAAACGGCTTTGTGTATATAACCGATTCCGGCTGCGGCGATCCCAAACGTCCTTTGCGCGGAGGCATCATCGTCTATAACATGCGAACTCGAACGTTCCGGCGCGTATTGGACCGGCAGGACAGCACGCAGGACTTTCCGGGCTTCCATTTCCAGATCGACTACAAGCCGGTTTACAAAAAAGTTCCCTTGCGTATCGGCGCCGACGGGATCGCCTTGTCCGCAGACAGGTCGACTTTATTCTACTGCCAAGTAACCGGCCGCAATTTATATGCGATCCATACGGGACTGCTCCGGAACGAGCAAGTTCCTGCGGAGCAGTTGAACGCCTCCGTGCAAGTGCTAGGCAGCAAAGGCACGACGACAGACGGCATGCATGCGGATAACAGGGGGAATTTGTTTTATACGATGCTGGAGGGGAAAGGGGTCGGCTTCTTCGATGCCAGAGACCGCAGCTTCCACAAATTCGTGTCGGACGACAGGATGCTATGGGTGGACGGCGTCGCTTTCGATCAGAAAGGCTCGATCATTTTCAACAGCAACCGGCTGCACGAAATGTACGGCGGCTATGAGATCGACTGGAGTTATCCCTATAATCTCATCATTTGGAAAGCCTATGTGGGAAAAGATGTGAAATCGTACCTGTACGGATAAGATCGATGTGAGAGGAATCGGATGCGAGACCTGCGGCGTGCCAGGTTTTTTTCACCCCACAATTCGGTTGTGAAAACTGTGGTGAAGCGATGCATCCTGAGTATTACAAAGGTATTCGTGGGCATGAATACAAGTTTACCGATGTTCGTCAAACTTAAAAGGACCGTTAGGGGGATATTCCCTGACGGTTTTTCTTACTGCGGCGTGGCGGGGCTCTCTCGTTGAGGGAGCCGAGCTTTTCTTGGTCAAACGCAGGGCGTAACTGGAATTTCTCCCGTTATTCGCGAGAAAATTAGCCCAGTTGTACGAATAAAGGGAATTCCTCCCGTTAATTCGTCCCCATTTCGCGTAAAGGCTGCGAGTACGGGCTGAATAACGGGAGGAATTCCTGTTATTGAGCATTCGAGGATCCGCCAGGCTGCATGTAACAGGAGAAATTCCCGCTATGGGCGGGACTCTCGGTAGAGGCTTGGCTCTCTTAGAGGAGCCGAGCTTTTTTGTCGTGAGGCGCCGCCGCCCGGTCTGAGCCGGAGCCGTGGCGGCCGTACCATTTTTCAGCAAACGTTCAGACAGCTTTCAACTTTTATTCAGCCGCCGCTCAGTATGGATTCAGCCGTGTCCCTTACACTTCAACTTGTGAGATGGTTATGACGAAGACAATCGTGGTCTTGGAACTTGGAGAGGGGAATCATCAATGAGCGTAAGTCGGAAGAAGAAATGGATCATTATCGTCTTGGCAGCGATGCTGTGCGGTGCCGGAACTTATTATTACATACAGAACAAGGCGCAGCCTGCGACAGCCGCCACACAGCAGCAGACGGCCATGAAGGTGTCCAAAGGAGCGATCTCCTCCTCGATCTCTGGTACTTCCCAGCTGGATGCGAAGGACAAGCAAAATATCGTCATCCCGGTGGACGGTATCATCAAAACGATGAACTTGACGCAGAATCAGCCGGTGAAGAAAGGCGATGTGCTTCTTGAGCTCTCCGTTCCTTCTACCGAAACGAATCTGAAGGAGGCGCAAGTCACCCTTCAGCAGTTAGAGAAGGAGTTGGCGGAGCTGCAGAGCGAACAGAACCATATGTCCGTATCTGCGACGATGAGCGGCAAGCTGACGCTGACCGCCAATTTGGATGCAGGCAGCCAGGTGAGCAAAACGACGAAGATCGGCACGATCTCGGATACGTCGCAATTTAAGGTGAAGCTGCCGTTCCCGCTGCAGGATGCGGTTCAATTGCAGAAGGGCGGGAATGTCGAGCTCTCGGTGGACGGTTATTTGCTCACCAAGGTGGGGACGGTATCCTCCGTTTCGCGTGAAATCAAAGCGGATGCGAACGGAAACAAGATCGTCGACGTGGAAGTGTTGGTTACGAATGACGGGACGCTTTCGGCCGGTTTGAAGATGAAAGGCAGCGTCGGAAGCGGCGACAGCTTGATCGAATCGACCGAGCAGGCGGCCTTGGAATACGTGCGGACGACGCCGGTGTTCGCTGAAGCCGGCGGCACGATCAAAACGATGAAATTCAAAGACGGCGAGACGGTGAAGCAGGGAGACTTGATTGCGTCACTGTTCAACGACGATCTCCAGCAGAACATCGTAAGCAAGCAAGCGGCTATTGAAAGCCAGCAAATCAAGGTGGACGACGCGCAGCAGAAGGTCAACCAATTGACGATCACCGCACCGTTCGACGGCGTGTTCTCGGCCGACTTCGCCAACAGCAAGAGCAATGTGCTGCGCAACTATCCGGTCGGTGCGCAAATCACGGCCAATACGACATTAGGCGCTGTGGCCAGTTTGAGCACGATGCAGCTCGCCATTGCGGTGGATGAACTGGACTTGACGAGTGTGAAGGTAGGCCAGAAGGCTGTCGTGAAAGTCGACGCGATTTCCGGGAAATCGTTCGAGGGCGAAGTGACCTCGGTTTCCAATGTAGGAACGACGACGAACGGGGTCACGACCTATGATGCGGTTGTTTCCATTCCGAACTCAGCGTCCAATGAGCTGAAATATGCCATGACGGCAACGGCGGAAATTTATATCCAGGATAAGAAAGATATTCTCGTGCTACCGATTCAAGTCGTGACGACAACGCGAGGCAAATCGACCGTTACGCTGAAGAAAGCGGATGGAACCGTGGAAGAGCAGCATGAAATCAAGACGGGGATTCGCAGCAAAACGCAAGTCGAGATCGTCAGCGGATTGGCCGAAGGCGACGAAGTCGTCATGCCGACGCGCAAAGCGACGACGACGACCGGCCAGCAGCAAACGGGAGGCTTCCCTGGCGGCGAAGGCGGTCCGCCCGCGGGCTTCCAAGGCGGCGGAGGCAACGGCGGCTTCCAAGGCCAAGGCGGGGGAGGAACGCGTCAGTGATCACTCATCCCGCAGAAAGGAGCCAATCGCATGAATATCATTGAATTATCCGGAATTACCAAGAGCTATGCCCGTGGCGAGGAAGAGCTGCAGATTCTGAAAGGAATCACGCTGAACATCGCACAAGGCGATTTTGTTGCGATTATCGGTCCCAGCGGCTCCGGCAAATCCACCTTGATGAATACGATCGGGCTGCTGGATATCCCGACCTCGGGCACGTATGCGCTGGACGGCGTTTCGACGGAGAAAATGTCCGATAACGGACTGGCCGAGCTGCGCAACCTGAAGATCGGATTTATATTCCAGCAGTTCAACCTGCTGCCCCGATTGTCGGCGATCGAGAATGTCGAGCTGCCCATGATCTATGCGGGCGTTCCGGCCAAACAACGCCGGGAACAGGCGCAGCGCATGCTGGAGAAGCTCGGGATGGGCCAGCGCGGACATCATAAGCCCAGCGAGCTGTCCGGCGGCCAGCAGCAGCGTGTCGCGATAGCAAGGGCATTGGCGATATCGCCCTCGCTCATCCTGGCCGACGAGCCGACCGGCGCGTTGGATTCCAAGACCGGCATTGAAGTGCTGGAGCTGATCCAGGAGCTGAACCGGCAGGGAAATACGATCGTGCTGATCACCCATGACAATCATATTGCCGATCATGCCAAGCGTGTCGTCACGCTTCGCGACGGTCAAATCATCAAGGATGTGCGCAACGAACCCGTGCCGGCGGCGGCCGGCCAGGAGGTGGTTGCGTTATGAGGCCTTGGGAGCTTATTCAGATGGCCATGGCGACGGTTAGAGCCAATCCGCTGCGCACGATTCTTACGATGCTCGGCGTCATTATCGGGGTTAGCTCAGTCATCACACTCGTTTCTATCGGGCAAGGAACGTCCAAAGCGATTGAGAAGCAGTACGAAGGCTTGGGGACGAACCTGCTGACCGTCAACCTGCTTGGCAACGGCCGGGCTACGCAGCTGAAGTATGACGAAATCATGGAGCTGGAGGGGACATCGGGCATTAGCGGCATCGCGCCGACGATGACCAGAGCGAATACGAGCATTAAATTCGATCGAACTACGCAGACGTATAGTGTGATCGGAACGAATGACCGTTATTTGGATATGCAAAAAGGGGAGGTCGGCACCGGCCGTTTCCTGGCACCGGCGGATTTGGATTTCCGCAACCACGTTGCCGTGATCGGGACGGAGGTTGCCGCCAAATTTTTCGGTAAAGAAGATCCTCTCAACGAAGAAATCAACGTCAACGGTTACATGTACACCATTATCGGCGTTTTGAAAAGCAAAGGTTCCAATACGAGCGGAACGTCGCTCGACAGTGCAGTCATCGTGCCGCTGCCGACGATGAGCCGGGATTTCAAGCTGGGCAACATTCGTTCCACGTATGTGGAGGCGGCTACGGGTGACGATATAAGCCGGGTACAGGCGGTATTGGAACGCTGGCTGTATAACAAATTCAAAAGTACGACCGGCTACAATATTTTCAATTCCTCCGAATTGATAAGTGCCAGACAGGCGGCTTCCAGTACGTTGACGAATCAGCTGGTCGCCGTTGCCGCCATATCCCTGCTTGTAGGCGGTATCGGGATTATGAACATCATGCTCGTGACGGTTAGCGAGCGGACGCGGGAAATCGGCATTCGCAAGTCGATCGGCGCCAAGCGGCGGAACATACTGCTCCAATTCCTCGTGGAAGCAACGCTGATTAGCGGAATGGGCGGATTCATCGGCCTTGTGGTCGGTGTCGGGTTATCGCTGGCTTGGCCGTATATCAATCCCAGCCAGACGACCAGTCTTTCGCTTAATGTGGGGGTATATGCCTTCTTGTTCTCTGCGCTGGTCGGCGTCATCTTCGGCTTGTATCCAGCGAATAAAGCATCCAAATTAAAACCGATCGACGCACTCCGGTACGATTAATTCGGCGCAACCAGCAACCATATCTAGCTCTGGGAGGTTATTCATCATGATACGCAAATTCAAATCGATTCCATTCAAGCAAAGCAGCCTGGCGCTGCTCTTCACAGGCAGTTTATTGGCTGCGGCGCTGCCCGGCGGTTCCGCGCTTGCGGCGGGCGAAGCCGTATACATCACGTCCTCATCCTACTTCATATTGAATCAAGCGGCGCTTTCGTCTTCATCCCTTCAGTTCGAAGTCGCTTTGCATAACGGCGACAGCAAGGCCATCGATTTCAATCAATATGGTGTCCGAGTAACCGATGATGCAGGACACAGCTTTACGGCCAAATTAAGCGAGAAGAAGAGCGCGAGCGTTCTTCCCGGTCAGGAGCAAAGCTTCCGCTTCTATGCGAATCTGGGAGAAGGGGAAACGGCGGACCGGCTGAAGATTGACGTCTTCCGCTGGGATGCAAGCCAGGTTGATTTCATGAACCATTTGGGAGATTTGCCGGTCAGCTCTGTCATCGGCGAAGGACAAACGACGGTCCCTGAGGAGATTGTGAATCTCCACTCCATCGACAGCACCCTCCCGAACGATGCGGCCCTTGCCTTCCAGTTGGGTCAGAGCGTGCGGGTTTCGGAGAATGGCAAGTGGTATTTGTACACGCAGGTGGCGGCCAAGAACCTGGGCTCCAGCAGCGTGAAGCTGCCGACAGGCTTGCAGCTCAGACTCGTAGACGCAGCCGGTATGGAATACACATCGACGGTGCTGGACGGGTCCGGAACAACCTTCCTCCCGGGCGAAGGGGATACGATTACGCTGAAGACGCCAATTTCCAAAGGGATGAACCTGAACGGAGCGTCGCTGGAATTTTATTACTTGAATCTGACCGAGGAGGTTTCGCTCGGCAGCATGAGCTTGCATGCATCGATGCAGACGACACCGCTGGATACGAAACAAGCCTACATCGGGCAGCAAACCGGGGAGCAGATGACGGTTCGGGCCAACTCGACGCAATATGCGGAGCAAGCCGACGGTGTACACGTGCAAACGATCGTGACGCTTAGCAATGACGGGAAGGAAAGCGCAGCGATTCCTTCGTTTTTCGCCACCTATCAGGTTGGCGATTCAGGGACAGCCGTTACGGCAGAGGATAATACGGCGCGCAGCAGCTATCTGGCTCCGGAAGAAACGGCTGCCTATTATTTCAATGCGGTACTGCCGGCAGGCACCGACCCGAATTCGGCGCAGCTTGTCCTCTGGGAGAAGACATCGTCATCTTCGACGGCGAGCAGCGCGTCCGGCACGGCGGCCTCGGGTACGGCTGCCGCAGCGACAACCGGCTCCGGCTCGAGCTCTGGCAGCACCAGCAGCAGCAGCAGCACCGGCATCTCCGGAAGCTCCGGAAGCTCCAATGCCGGTGCTTCGGGGCAAATGCCTGTTGCCGTGTTCCTGCTTAAGGGTGCCAAGGAAGCCCCAAGCGGGTTTACGACTGCGGTGAGCTATGATTTGGGTACGAAGCTGAAGTTAACCGACAACTCGGTTCTGAACAAGAATGTGGATGTCGCTCTGGTCGAGCTCCATGCCCACGAGAACGACGATCTCGGCTATAAGACGGCCATCGCCAAGTATAAGATTACGAATCACGGATCCACGACCATCGCGCTGCCGGAGCTGCAAAATGAGCTCCTGGACAGCAGCGGCAATTCCTACACGGGCACGCGCCAAAGCACCGTTGCGGCTCAGCTTACGCCCGGCAGTTCTTATGTCGTGAGCTACTCGTATCTGCTTCCGAACCGGACAACGGAGGATGACGAGTCCTTCGCCCTGAACATCTATGACGATAAGTCCGTCTCCGAAGGCAAAGTCTCGCTAGGCACCTATCAAGTCGCCTTGCAGCAAGATATTGGCGGCGATACGATAGATCTGTATCCATTCTCGTTGAAGGTGAACAGCGATTCGATCTCCTGGCTGTACAGCGGAGGCAGCTATTCCTATCAATTAACGCTCGATCTTACAATCACGCATGAGGATCAAGTGATCATCGATTCGAATTTCTCGACGATTGAATTCGAAATGGTGGATTCGCTAGGCCGCATCGTCGGCACCCAAACGTCCGCTCTTACCGGTACCGCGAAGCTGACGAACGGCGTGCAGAAGGTCGTCGTTTCGGGTCTCAAAAACGAGCAGGTGGACACCGGTGTCGTCGTCAATATGTACGAAGTCATCGCCACGCCTAACGGCACCGCCAAGCGTTTGATCAAACAATTTCATTAATCATTTCGCCAAGGCGTCCGTATGCTTGTCAGCGTACAGACGCCTTGCTGCGTTCTTTACAGAGGGGGACCCATTGTGGTATGAATACAGCAAAGCTCATGAAGATAAATGGAAAGGAAATTCCATATGGAGGAGATCTATCGGACTTATCATAAGCTGCTTTTCGCCGTCGCTTACCGCATGCTTGGGTCTGAAGCTGATGCGGAGGACATCCTGCAGGAAATTTATATGAAGCTTCCATCGGTAGATTTGGCGAGCGTCGACAATCTGAAAGCCTATTTGGTCAAAATGGTAACGAACCGCTGTCTGAACGTCGTGAAATTAGCGCGCAAGACGAGGGAAGTCTACGTAGGACCGTGGCTGCCGGAGCCGCAAATTCAAAACGCCGCCCATGATCCGATGCGGCGCATCGAGCAGGACGAAACTGTCAACTATGCGTTCCTTGTCCTGCTCCAGAAGCTGACAGCCACGGAACGGGCCGTCTTCATTCTGCGAGAAGCGCTCGGCTACGAATACGCCGAAATTGCCGACATGCTGCATAAATCGGAGGATAACTGCCGGAAAATATTCAGCCGGGCCAAAAGCAAAGTCGCAGGCTCAGGCGAGCGGTCCTCCGATCCGGCAGGAGATACCGAGCCGCTTGCCCGGCTGTTTATGCGTGCCGTCTCGACGGGCAATTTCACTGCGTTCGTCTCGATGCTGACGGATGAAGCGGTTTTGATTTCCGATGGGGGAGGCAAGAGGCGGGCTGCGATCCATCCGATTATCGGCAAGCTGCGCATTCAAGCCTTCTTCCAAGGGATTGTCGCCAAAGGGTCGCTGCAAGGGGAATGGCTCCCGGTCCGCCACAATGGACAGGACGGTTTGCTGCTTGTTCAAGACCGTGAACCGGTCAAGTTCATCGCCTTCCACCTGCCTGCACAGGGGCAGCAGGCAGCGGGAATTTATATGATTGTTAATCCCGATAAGCTTCAGAACATCTTTTTTTCGCTGACCTGTCACAAAACGCCAAGCTGATCGGTCTCCTAAGCGGGAACAAAATTAACCGCAATGGAGGAGATTCGCATGGAAGTTAGATTTCAATACAACAAGGCTAATCCGGAGGCGCAGCAAACGATGTATAAGCTGGAGGGCTTCATTAAAAGCAGCGGCTTGGACCGAACTTTGTACGAGTTCATCAAGATTAGGGCTTCGCAAATCAACGGCTGCGCTTTCTGCCTGGATATGCATATGACGGAGCTGCGCAGCATGGGCGAGACGGAGCAGCGCATCCAACTGCTGGGCGTCTGGCGCGAAGTTCCGTTCTATTCGGACCGGGAGAAAGCGGTGCTGGAGCTTACGGAGGCTGTCACATCGATCTCCGCGCAAGGCGTTCCGCAGGCGGTCTATGAGCGGGTTCGGGAGCATTTTGATGAGCGGGAGTTTGTAACGCTGATTATGGCTATCAATACGATCAATGCTTGGAACCGGATTGCTATCTCCACAGGCATGTTCCCGGGATGCCGGTAAACCGGCAGCCGTACGGGGACGGCAGTCCGCCGAAGCACTGAAAAACCTGGCCCTGGGCCAGGTTTTTTGGCTTACGTCTCCGTGATGATCCCGCCATTGACATGCAGCACCTGCCCCGTAACGAACGAAGCGTCATCCGACGCCAAATAGATGTAAGCGGGTGCCAGCTCGAAGGGTTGACCGGCCCGCTTCATCGGCGTTTCCAGACCGAACGACCGCACATAGTCGGCTGAGTAGCTGGAGACGATGAGCGGGGTCCAGATCGGACCGGGAGCGACTGCGTTGACGCGGATTCCTTTGTCCACGAGCTGCAGCGACAAGGAGCGGGTGAAAGAGACGATAGCCCCTTTGGTAGACGAATAGTCGACCAGCAGCGGAGCGCCGGCATACGCCGTAACAGAAGCGGTATTAATAATGGCGCTGCCGGGTTTCAGATGCGGCAGCGCCGCCTTCGTCATATAGAAGTGCGGGAAAATATTCGTCCGGAACGTGTCCTCAAGCTGCTCGCTGCTGATGTTGAGAATGCTTTCCTGGGGGAATTGCACCGCTTGATTCAAGATTAGCACATCGATTCTTCCGAAGCATTCCAACGACCGGCGCACAACCTCGGCGGAGAAAGCTTCGTCTCTGAGATCGCCGGCAATGGGCAGCGCTTGACGGCCGTACTTGGCGACCATGTCAGCGGTTGCCTGCGCGTCTTGGTGCTCATTGAGATAAACAAGAACGACATCCGCGCCTTCTTTGGCGAAGCCGATGGCAACCGCGCGCCCGATGCCGCTGTCGCCGCCGGTAATAATGGCCACCTTTCCTTGCAGCTTGCCGCTTCCGACATAATCCGGATTATCCGATATCGGCGCCGGAACCATCAAGTATTCCAAGCCGGGCTGTTGAGCCTGATGCTGCGGCGGGAACGTAATGGGCTTGTTTTCACATTTCATTTCATAGCTGTAATAAGGATACATCGGATGCATAGGCGATCCTCCCAACGTTTATACAACAGTAGGATATTCACCTAGTTCCGAATTCGTTCGACTTAAGCTCTTGGGGCGATTTTGAATGTGATATGATTGGCGATCAGGATGCTTAAGGTTAATCCTACCAGCATGAGAGCGACAAAAACGAACCATTCGTTCTTTTCTTTTTTTTTCTTCAAACGGGGGAATTCATAGGCAGTCAGTGCGCCATAGAACAATACGGTGAAAATAATAATTGTCATTGCATTAGCCACCCGTCCCTTTAATAAGACCGATCCGGCCAATGACGACATTTGGGTGAATGGCAACTTTCAAGTCAGGAAAGATGTCATCCCAATTATCTTTGTAATGCCGGTTCCATTCCTTGGGATAGGCCCGATAAACGGCACGCCCTAAGCCGAGAATATCGGATCGATATTTTTGCTGTGCTTGCTTGAGCGCAAGTTCGACGCGGTCTTTCAATTCTTTGTTCAACCTGCTTTGCAGGTAGAGGATCATATCATTTTGCGCGAGATTAATGGCAGAAGCACTCTCCAGGACGTTCACATTGGAGCGAATATCGACATCGATGGATAATTGCCCGTCTCCCAGGTTCGGCGTAATGTTCGATTCCACTTTGATAATTTCCACGCTGACTTTACCCCCGCCTTTCTCCTTAGGCAAACTGACCGTTATGACCCCGATGGATATTTCGTTGCGCAGATACAGGATCCCACGTGTTTCCATATCGTCCATCCAACCGACCAGTTTATCTTTCCGGAAGACGGCTGAGCCCTCGATAATTTGTGTCTTGGGATCCGAGTCGGCTGCTGCGTCAGCCATCGCGCCGACTTCCCGCGGGGTGATATTGATTTGCGGTGCGACCGGTTCGAGCCCATCGGCGAGCATCATGTCCCAGAAATCTTTGATCGTGATCTTCAAGCCGATGCCTTGTTTGACGAGCTCTCGCGTTTCCTCGGAAGGAACCTTCTCCAGCAGCGTTCTGCTGTTCAACAGCTCGACGGCTTCGCCTTTCGTGAGGATCAGGTAGCTGTGCAGCCGCGGTTCGTGGTACCTGGCGAAAAAGTCGATAATATGCGCAACGCCTTCCTTGGCCAATTTCTCTCCGATCACCAGACTGCGGCTGTGTGCGAAAAAAATATGCCTCGATATTTTCTTCTGCAAGTTCCGGTAGGCGTCGGAGATCGTCTCCCCAGTCTCGGAAATAACGAGTGTACTGTTCTTAATATCGGAGCTGCCGCTGCCGGCGGCTGTGGATCCCAATTTGGCAGGAATGCCGATTTGAACCGAAAGACGAATCTCTTTATTCGGCATCAAGTCCAAGCCGGTCGCTGTAACGATGCCGATGTCATTGATCTCTTTCCGGTTCCAGCAGCCTGTTAGCAAGAGGACGATACAAGCCAGCAGCGATACGAGTCTGAAGTTTTTCAACAATTTCATCTGCCTTTGTGCGCGGTCTAGTTGTTGCGGTTCGAGGGGCCGGGACGGAGCCACTTCTTGAAACGTCTTTGATTCTGCTTGGCCGTCTCTTGAGGCCTCTTCGTCATCGCCCACCACGGTGCGCGAATGAGTACATCTTTAAGCCCGTTAAAGTTAAAAGGCGCCAGAGGGGTCAGGTAAGGAACTCCGAAGGACCGAAGCCGCGTGAGATGGATAATAATGAAGAAGATACCGATCAGAATTCCGTATAAACCGAGCACGGATGCGAGAATCATCATCGGAAAACGCAGCAAGCGGATCGCTCCGGTAAGGCTGTAGCTCGGAAACATGAAGGAGGCGATCCCCGTGATCGAAACGACAATGACAAGCGGAGCCCCCACGATACCCGCTTGTACGGCGGCTTGGCCGATCACGAGCGCGCCGACGATGGAGACGGCACTGCCGATCGGACGAGGAAGCCGAATTCCGGCTTCACGCAGCGCTTCGAACGATATTTCCATGAGCAATGCGGCTACGATGACCGGGAAAGGAACGGTTTCTCTGGCGGCGGCAACGCTGAACATCAGATTCGTCGGCAGCAGCTCTTGATGAAACGTAGTGACAGCAATATAGATGGATGGGAAGAGAAGCGCGATTCCCAGGAACAGATAGCGCAGGAGACGAATGGCTGAAGCCAGTATGAACCGCTCATAGTAATCTTCCGTCGCATTCATCAATTGGTAGAACGTAATGGGAACAATCAGCACGAATGGCGTATTATCGGTGAAAATGGCGATCCGGCCTTCCAGCAAATTGCCGACCACCCGGTCGGGCCGCTCGGTTTGCAGCACCTGCGGAAAGACGGAGTACGGGTTATCCTCAATAAACTCTTGAATATAGTTGCTTTCCTCCACGCCATCGATTTGAATCCGGTTAACCCGCAGGCGAACTTCCTCAATGACGGCGGGATCGGCGATTCCGTCTAGATAAGCAATCACAACTTCGGTCTTCGATAACGTGCCGATGGTCATACTTTCCATTTTGAACTGCGTTGTTTTGAGTCTTCGCCGTACCAAGCTTGTATTTGTGCGCAAGCTCTCGACAAATCCGTCGCGTGGACCGTATACAACCACCTCGGTATTAGGATCCTCAACAGACCGTTGTTCCAACGTCTTCTCGCTTATGATCAGGGCTTGCGTGCAGCCGTCTACGAGGAGAATCGTATCCCCTTCCAGCAAGTGGCTGGCTACCTCTTCGAGCGTGACGCACTTACTTACACCGCCAGAGGTGACGGCCTGCTCCAATTCGGGAGGAAATTCCGTTAGCAGATCAATGGTTCCGCTATACCGCAGCAGGGGCTGAAGCACATTCGAATCCAGCCGCTCCATATTGACCAGCCCGTTAATGTACACCATGACAGCGTCGAGGGAGGCGTTAATTTCGAAATTCCGGTAGGCGAAATCGAAGGTACGCTCAAACATAACTTCTAGTTGCTGGAAGTCGTCTTGCAGAATACCCGTCAAAACCGTCCTTTCCTGTACCATCATGAACGCCTCCATGAACGAATTGGAATTTTACGTTTTGCTTTTTTTGCGAATCATTGCAATGACGAGCAGTCCGATCGGGATGACGATTTGCAATGGCACATGCAGATAAGGATCAATAAAGTTTGAGCCGATGAAACGGAATTGAACGAAGTTAGTTGCCAAAATAATGGAAAACGGTGTGATTAGCGCGCCAAGAGCGAGAGCTATCGAGTCGTAATTTTTAATATGGAACAGTTGGGCGATAGCGACGGAAGCTCCGAAAGTCCATCCGCCTACCTTCAAGAAGACGCCGGCCACCATCAGCAAAATGATGACGGCATCGAAACGTTCGAGGAAGTCGGCGATGGAAACCATTCGGGTTGCGGCGAGAAGCGGGAAAAATTCTTCTTTATAAATATGCGGACCCAGCACGCTTATCATGACGATGGCATTAAGGGCAAGCAATATGCCCCCGGCAATAATGACGGCGAAGCCCGCCGTTTTGGCTTTGCTAACCTTCGAGAGGAACGGGAAGAACATCAAGATCAACACGGTTTCACCGAAGGGAAACACCAGGATGGAGGGTGAAGGGAACGGAAACACTTCGTTCATTACCGGCTTCCAGCCTTCCCCCAGCACCGGCTTCAGCCGCTGCAGATCGAATTCATCGTTCGTGATCAAGATGAGGATCCATACGGCGAACATGACAAGTATGTAGACGGGAAACATCAATTCGCCCATCCTTCCGAACGATTCAATGCCCCCGCGCAAGCAATAAATGATCAGCATGACAAAACAGCCGATGATGACGACCATCGGGGTATTCGGCAATATCGTCGACAGGATCAATTCGGCGAAATCCCGGCATGCCGTACTTGCGAGAAAGGTGAAGTAGAAAATATAAAGAACGATAACCGGATAAGCCAGATATTTCCCGATAATTTTGGGAAGCATCTGAATTAGGGTGTCTTCGGGATAGATGGAAGATAGTTTGATGTAAACGCCCATGAGAATAATACCGCCTAGCATCGAAACAAGAATGGCCAGCCAAGCGTCCTGCTTAGCGCCGGCCCCGACGGAGAAAATCAGCGTATTCCCGATTTCGAAGCCGAGCATAACGTAGAAGAGCTGAAGTGCGCTAATTTGTTCTTGTTTCATCGCCGTCTCCAATTATCCATTCAATGAAAGCGGCACGTGACCACTTTTCCACATTGTGACATTTCGCTTAGTAATGTATCCGATTATCCGATTTTTATACGGAAAAATCGCGGCCTTGCCCATGCGGCAAGCCCCATATAATTTAATTACAATCAAACTTGCATTAGCATGGGGCAGGTGAGAAATGTAAAATAGGTACGGGTAAACAAAAGATTACGACGGGAGAGCATCAGACAAATGAAAGAGAACAAATATGACGATAGCGGCTTTTTCGAGAAATATAGTCAAATGGCGCGCTCGATCGGAGGATTGGACGCTGCGGGGGAATGGCCGGCACTCCGCGCGCTGCTGCCGGAGCTTGCCGGTAAGAACGTGCTCGATCTCGGGTGCGGGTACGGCTGGCACTGCCGGTATGCGCGCGAGAGAGGGGCGCACTCGGTTGTCGGGCTCGACCTCTCGGAGAAAATGCTTCAACGCGCCAGAGAAATGACGAACGACTCCGCAATCACGTACCGCAAGCTGGCCATTGAGGACATCGACTATGAAGCCGGACAGTTCGATGTGGTCATTTCCTCGCTAGCCATCCATTACGTGAGAGACTTCGAACTTCTTAGCCGGCGAATTCACTATTGCCTTGCGCAAGGGGGAAGCTTCGTGCTGTCCGTTGAGCATCCGGTATTTACATCCCGTGCCGAACAGGATTGGCATTATGACGAGCATGGCGAGAAAATGCACTGGCCCATCGATCATTACCAGGACGAAGGCGAGCGGGCGGCGCGCTTTCTGGACCATGACGTCGTGAAATATCACCGGACGGTAGCTTCCTACATGAACACGCTTCTGGATGCCGGCTTCGCGATCGATAGAGTGTCAGAGCCTGGACCAACGCAAGAGGCACTGATGAAAGATCCGGAGATGAGGCACGAAGCGCGCCGGCCGATATTTTTATTGATTGCCGCCGTTAAGAAATAGGTGTGGAGGAAGAAGAAAAAGAAGACGGTGCAGGACGTCCAAAAATTTCTTGAAAGTTTGGCGAACATCGGTATAATTATGTATGTAAGTTCATTAAACAAACTAAGTCGAATGAGGAGAATATACCGATGACCAAGCCCGTGCAGCCTAAAGAACCTTTAGTTACCCATATTTATACGGCCGATCCGTCTGCTCACGTATTCGAAGGCAAAATTTATATTTATCCGTCCCACGATGTGGATCACGACGGGCCTTCCAACGATAACGGCGATCAGTACGCCATGGAAGATTATCACGTGCTATCACTGGACGATTTCAATTCGCCTTGTGTCGATCATGGGGAGGCGCTGCATTTGCGAGACATCCCTTGGGCGAAACAGCAGCTATGGGCTCCGGATGCCGCATACCGCAACAACACATATTATCTATTCTTCCCGGCCAGAGACAAGGACGATATTTTCCGAATCGGCGTAGCGACGAGTTCCTCGCCTGCCGGACCGTTCACACCTCAGCCCGATTATATCCCCGGCAGCTTCAGCATCGACCCTGCCGTATTCATCGATGAAGACAACAAGGCGTATGTCTATTTCGGCGGCCTATGGGGCGGTCAGCTTGAGAAATGGCAGACAGGCACCTTCGTTCCCGACGCCGCCGGACCGGCGGAGAACGAGCCTGCGCTCGGGCCAAGATTCGCCGAATTGAACGATGACATGCTCACGTTCAAAGAAGCGCCGCAAGAGATTCAAATTATTGACGAAGCGGGCAATCCGATTCTGGCCGGCGATGAGGATCGCAGATATTTTGAAGGCCCCTGGATGCATAAGTATAATGGCAATTATTACTTATCCTACTCGACGGGCACCACACATTGTCTGGTCTATGCCGTGAGTCCGAACCCGCAGGGTCCGTTCGTTTTCAAAGGCACTATTCTTACTCCGGTCATCGGCTGGACAACGCACCATTCCATCGTTCAGTTTGAGGATAAATGGTATCTGTTCTACCATGACTGCTCGCTGTCCGACGGCGTTAACCACAAACGCTGTGTCAAATATGCGGAGCTTACTTACAACGAAGACGGCACGATCCGGACGATTGATCCTTATAAATAAATCCGGCGCCAGAAGCTGCCCCAAAGGTTCGTCAACCATTGGGGCAGCTTTTTTGCATGCATAGAATCCGGGATTTGGATAAAAATACGGGAAAGGCAATGTTTGGGAAACAGACAGCCAAGTGTAGGGGGGATTCCGTGTGACCGTTTGGCAGTGGTATAAGCGAAGGTCTAGACCTGCAACCCAAAATCAACAGCCTCGGATGCTGCCCGGTAAGGAAAAATCGCCTCATCATTTGCTGGAACAGAAGGAAAAGGTACAAATCAACGGCAAGATTAACGAGACTTTGGGCATGGTCAAAGACATTTTAGGCGAAAATGATGACTTCGTCATGCGCCACTTCCGCATATTTGATGAATATCCTGCGGCTGTCATGTACTTCGCTGATTTGATCGATAAGCAGAACTTGAACGATTATGTCTTGAAACCGCTCATGCAGCCGACCTCCTATGATATGTGGGCGCAATCCAGCCGTCCGCTGCAAGAGTTTCTGATGGCTGAAACGATCTATACCTGTGAAGGAAGAACGGAGAAGCTGCTGCCCGAAATTGTTCAGGCGATCGTGCAAGGCGATTCCGTGGTAGTGGTAGAAGGCTTGACCGAGGCCTTCGTCTTCAGCACGCGCCACGTCGACAAGCGTTCGATCAGTCAGCCGGAGACCGAGCAGGTTATCCGCGGCGCCAGGGAAGGGTTCATCGAGATGCTGGGAACGAACCTGGCGCTGCTGCGCTACCGGCTGCCGACGCCGGATTTCCGGGTGAAGACGATGCGTATCGGCCGTGTCACCAAGTCCAAAGTAGCCATTTGTTATCTGCAGGGCATTGTTAATCCTGCGCTGGTTGAAGAAGTATACAGGCGGTTGTCGCTGATCGACATCGACGGCATTCTGGATGCCGGATACTTGGAGCAGTTTATCGAGGATAATCATACTTCACCGTTTCCTCAGATTCAGAACACCGAGCGGCCGGATAAAGCGGTGGCCAATCTGCTGGAAGGCAGGGTCATCCTGCTCGTCGACGGTTCACCGTTCGCACTCATATTACCAACGGTTTTCAGCCAATTTTATCAAACGGTTGAGGACTATTCCGAACGGTATCTTCTCGTCAGCTTTATCCGGTTAGCCCGGTTGGTTGCGCTCATTTTCTCGCTCATTTTCCCGTCGCTCTATGTGGCGCTTATCTCCTTCAACCCGGAGCTCATTCCGACGGAGTTCGCCGTCGCGGTAGCCGGGGGCCGGGCGGGTGTGCCGTTTCCATCCGTTATCGAAGTGTTGGTGATGGAAGTCTCGATGGAAGTACTGCGGGAAGCGACGCTACGGCTGCCTCAGCAGGTCGGCGGCGCCCTCTCGATCGTCGGCGTGCTTGTCGTCGGACAAGCGGCGGTGGCGGCAGGCTTCATCTCACCGATCACCGTCGTGATCATTGCCTTGACAACGATCGGTTCCTTCGCAACACCGGCCTACAACGCGGCGTTAGCGCTCAGGCTGCTGCGCTTTCCGCTGGTCATTTTATCGGGCGTCTTCGGTTTGTATGGGGTGATGATCGGCTTGATTCTCATTGCGAACCATATGCTGTCCTTGCGTTCGTTCGGTGTACCTTACTTAAGTCCGATCGTTCCGGGCAATTTCCAAGGGATGAAGGATACGCTGGCTCGCTTGCCGCTATGGTCCATGCCGAAGCGTCCGGCCCTCCTGCATACGCCGGATGCGAACCGGTTAAGTAAAAAAACGAAAGAAATGAGCGAAGAGGCGCCTAACAACACGTTAGATCCAGTGAAAGTTGGAAATACAAGGAGGGACGTAACGCATGGAGGAGCATACGCGTCAGATAACGGTCATACAGGCGGCGATCATTCTGATTAGCACAATCATTGGGGTAGGGGTACTAGCCCTATCCCTGTTTGCAGCTAGAGCTGCCGATTCCGGCGCTCCGTTCGTAACCTTGTTAGGCTTCCTGATCGGTTTACTGGGACTTTGGCTGCTCACGAAGCTCGGGATGCGATTTCCGAATCAATCCATCATTCAGTATAGTGAACAATTGATCGGCAAATGGGTTGCCAGGAGCTTCAGTGTATTGCTCATCGTCTTCGTATCCCTGCTGACGTCATTGGCAGCCCGCGAATTCGGGGAAGTCGTCGTCACTTCCGTATTAACGAAAACACCGTTAGAAGTGACGGTCATCGTAATGCTGCTGCTGGCAGCCGTTTCATCGCGGGCAGACATCACGACCTTTACGTATTTCCATCATTTCTATTTCCCCATCATCGTATTTCCGGCGA
This sequence comes from Paenibacillus sp. MAHUQ-63, assembly GCF_028765165.1. Taxonomy (GTDB): domain Bacteria; phylum Bacillota; class Bacilli; order Paenibacillales; family NBRC-103111; genus Paenibacillus_E. The sequence continues at coordinate 1,144,421 of NZ_JARADB010000002.1, forward strand.
TTCTGATTGTCGTGCTCTCGCTGAAGAATGCGCATCTGGTCAATCTGCTGCCCGTGTGGGGAAACGAGCATAACAATTTCATCAGCGGGATGTTGACGATGGCGGCATTGTTTCAAGGTTCGTTTGTGATGACGATTGTCATCCCGGCCATGCGCAGGCCGGAGAAGGCGATGATCGCCGGTTACATCGGCATGATCATTCCCGGAGCGCTGTACGTGCTTATTGTCATTGCAACTGTCGGTGTCTTCGGCTCAGAGGAAATCAAGCAGCTCGTTTGGCCGACATTGGAATTAGCGAAGACGACGTCGCTCCCGGCGAACATTTTGGAACGGCTGGACGGTGCTTTCCTGGCGATTTGGGTGACTGCCGTATTCACTACTTTGCTGTCCACCTACTATTTGGCCATTAGTTTCAGCAGCCAGCTGCTGCGTTTAAAGGACCACAAGATGTTTACTTTCTTTCTCGTGCCCTTTATCTATGTCATTGCGATGTTCCCGCAGAACCTGCTGCAGATGTATGAAATTATTCAAATCGTCGGACGCTTCGGCCTCGTATTTACGGTTGCTTATCCATTGGCTTTACTCGTTATTGCGGTTATTCGCAAGAAACAAAGTCGGGGTGAGCCTCTTGCTGCAAAACCTGATTAAATTGGTTCTCATATTCCTGCTGGTCACTCCGCTGCTGACAGGCTGCTGGGACCGTTTGGAAATTGAGGACCGGGCAGTCGTCTTGGCGATCGGTATTGACAAAGCCAAACCGGGTGATGAGAAGGAGACGAGCAATGCAACGCATATTTTGCAAGATGCCCCCAACCTCGGCGGAGAATTAATTCGGACAACGGCGCAAATCGCCGTGCCGGGACGCATTCCGCTTGGAGCCGGCGGGGGCGAAGGCGGTCCTTCCGGGCAGAAGCCCGTCTGGGTGCTGACCAGCGTCGGCAAAACGGTAGAAGATTCCCTGATGAATTTGCAGCAGCAGCTCGCCGACCGGTTATTTTACGGTCATTTGCGGGTAATTGTTTTGTCCGAGGAATTGGCTAGAGAAGGCATTCAGAACGAGAACGATTTCTTCCGCCGCCAGCCGCAAGTGAGAAGAACGGTTTGGATGATAGTGTCGAAGGGGAAGGCAGCCGACATCATGAATGCCAACCCGCAGCTGGAGCGCGTACCGGCGCTGTATTTGTTAGCCACTTTGGAACACGCCAGGGAGATGGGCAAACTGCCGAACATTTTCCTAGGCGTCTTCTTGAGTGCTGCGTCTGCCAAAGGGCAGGAGGGGACGCTTCCCTACGTGGAGCTGAAGAAGAAATCGAACGTGGAAATTGCCGGGATGGCCTATTTCCACAATGACAAAATGGTTGGCAGAACAACGGCGCTGCAGATCGGTCATTATATGGCCATGAAGGAGATTAACCCTGGCGGGTACAGCGTGCTTCAACAGGTGCCGGATTCGGAAACGGCGGTCATGTTCAGAACGAAGCATCGGAAATCGAAGATCAAGACAATGATTCAGAATAACCAGGTGCATGTGGATATCAAATGTCAAGTCGAAGGCGATTTGGAGGAGAAATCCAACGAGAAACTGCTGATGACGAAACAAAATATAATGAAGCTGGAGCAGAAGATCAAGAAAGACGCCGAAGTCGGCTTCGAGAAATTAATCCAGCAGACACAGAAAGACGGAAGTGACATTTTTGGCTTCGGCGAGTATGTGCGGGCCATGCATCCGGGCTACTGGAATAAGGAAGTCCGCAACAAAGAAATGTGGGCCAACAAGTACAAAGAGATAACCGTCGATGTCAGCATGCAGGTCAAAATTAGACGGATCGGAACGAAAACCAAGTAACGAAGGAAGGCGAAACGCTTGATTACTTTTAACAATTACACGGTCTTGCTGCTATTGATTTCCGGGCTGCTCGTGTTGATCTTCGATGTTAAATTGTATGCAAAAGCAAACATGTTGAAAGAGAAAAAAAGCGCTCAGATTACAGGAGTTTTGAATATCTCTCTCGGCGTCCTTTCTTATTTCGGCTATTTGGTGTACGAGAATTGGTTTTGGAAATAAAAGGAGGAGGAGTTAGGGGAGTTATGGAGAATACCATTACGCTGTACGACTATTTGAGGAACGTTAGGTCTAGGGGAGGAAATGGATATGAAGTACCGTCAACTGGGCGATACGGAGTTAAGCATTAGTGAAGTCAGCTTTGGCACTTGGGCAATCGGAGGAGGATGGGGCGAGGCGAAAGACGCCGAGGCGCTGAACGGACTGCGCATGGCGATGGAGGCGGGCGTCAACTTCTTTGATACGGCGGACGTTTATGGATCGGGTCATGCCGAAGAGCTTCTGGCTGCTGCTACCAAAGGCAAGGAAGATGACATATATATAGCGACCAAATTTTGCCGTGCAGGCGATATTCATGATCCGCATACGTACTCGGAGGCAACCGTTCGCCAATACTGCGAGAACAGTTTGAAACGATTGCAGCGCGAACGGATTGACTTGTATCAGATCCACTGTCCGCCGCTTGCCATTCTGCAGGATGGACAAGTGTTCGAGGTGCTCGACAAGCTCCAAGCGGAGGGCAAAATCCGCCATTACGGCGTGAGCGTGGAGACCGTCGAAGAAGGGCTGTTCGCGCTGACGAAGCCTGGTGTGAAGGCGCTGCAAGTGATCTATAACATCTTCCGGCAGAAACCTGCCGAGACGTTGTTCCCGCAAGCGAAGGCTACCGGCGCAGGCATTCTGGTCAGGCTCCCGTTAGCCAGCGGATTATTGACCGGGAAGTTTACGGAATCGAGCACGTTCGCGGCCGACGATCACCGCAATTTCAATGCGGACGGTGCCCAATTCAACGTCGGAGAGACCTTCGCAGGCCTGCCTTTTGTCAAAGGCGTAGAGCTGGCGCGAGAATTGGCTTGGATCGCAGAAGGCCGTGGGAGCATGGCTCAGGCATCCATGCGGTGGATCTTGGACAATCCGAATATCACCTGCATAATCCCGGGCTTTAAGAACGAACGTCAGGTGGAAGACAACCTGGGCGCAGCGCAAGTCGCCTCCTTCAGCCCGGAGGAGCTCGAACGTCTTCAAGCCTTTTATCGGGAAGAGGTTAGAGATTATATTCGGGGGCCTTATTAAGAGGATGTCTCGATGATCAATTTTTTCAAAGATTTTCTGTTAAATATTTTCTTCATTTTTTCACCATTGACTGTCTATCCGTATTTGTACCGATCGCAGCGGGATGTGTTCAAGTATCGTGTTGTCATCGCATTATTTCTCACACTCGCAATTGCCGCATCGATGCTCTTTCCCGTTAATTTCAACGGATTGGTTTATGATTTTCGATCCATTCCCTTGCTGATCGGTTCTTTGTACGGAGGCATCTATGTATCCATGGTTTTATATGCGGCAACGATTGTTTGCCGCGTTATCATTGGAAGTCCGTACAATTCGTCAGCGAAATGGCTGCTTCCGTCGCTCATGAAATACGAAATCCGCTTACAACTGTGCGCGGGTTCGTCCAATTGATGGGTGCGCCGAATATTGACCCGGAGAAGAGACAATTTTATCAGCGAATTTCGCTGGAGGAACTGGATCGGGCTCAATCCATCATAAATGATTATTTGGCGGTCGCAAAGCCTGAGCCCGAGAAAGATGAACTTATCCTTATTAACGAAGAAGTACACTATGTTTCTCAGGTTTTATTAACGCTGGCGAATTATCATGACGTCAAAATTGAGGTTTCTTTGCAACATTCCCAAATGATCATCGAGGGAGACCGGAACAAGCTGCGGCAATCGTTCATCAATATCGGCAAGAATGCCATTGAAGCTATGGCGAACACCGGCGGATTGCTGGAAATAACGTCGTCATCCGGGCACGGCGGAAGCGTGATCGTTTCTTTCCGCGATAGCGGAATCGGTATGACGCAGGAGCAGATCGGCAGGCTGGGGACGCCTTATTTTTCATCTAAGGAGAAAGGAACCGGACTCGGGACGATGGTCTCCTTCAGCTTGATCAGAGCGATGAAAGGCAAGATCAGAATAGATAGTGAAAAAGGCAAGGGAACGGTTTTTGAAATCACCTTTCCGGCCGATATACGGGAAATATCATGACCCTGATGGATGTCAAGGAGCTTGCCTTATCGCAGCTTCTTTTTTATTTGTCCGGATCGTGAGAATTTGCTTGACAGAGAATAACGATTATACACATAATAATAAAACGACTGGTCAGTCTTTTTATGTGACCAGGACAATAAAGGAGGAGTACGATGCCGACTTTTCAAGACAAATTAGATACCTATGCTGCTCTAGCCATACAATTGGGTGTGAATCTTCAGCAGAATCAATCGCTGGTCATTTTTGCTCCAATAGGCGCCGTTCAATTGGTGCGCAGCTTGGTCAATCGGGCTTATGACGCCGGAGCCAAGCATGTTTATGTCGAGTGGTTCGACAGTTATATCACACGTATCAAATATGACCGGGCGCCTTTCGACGCCTTGCTGGAATACCCGATGTGGCAGGCCAAAGGCTACGAGGAGCTGGCCGGGCAGAACGCCGCGTTCTTGTACGTGGAGGTTAGCAATCCGGACCTGATGAAGGGCATCGATCCGCAGCGCCTGCAGACAGCCAGCAAAACCAATAATACAGCCTTGATGGGGCTAACGAACGCCAGGCTCACCCATCAGGTCAGCTGGGCTATCGTCGCTGCGCCGTCGCAGGAGTGGGCGGATAAAGTGTTCCCGGACCTGATGCCGGAAGAGCGGGTGGAGGCATTATGGGATGCGATCTTCAAAGCGACGCGTGTCGACCTTGAAGATCCGATCACAGCTTGGCAGGAGCATGCAAGCACACTGTCGGCGAAATCGTCATATCTCAACGCGAAACAATACAAATCTCTGCATTATCGCGCTGAGGGCACCGACATCAGAATCGATCTGCCGCGGGATCATTTATGGGTTTCGGCAGGCAGCAGGAACCGGCAAGGCACGACGTATATAGCCAATATACCGACAGAGGAAGTCTTTACATCGCCGCTGAAAACAGGGGTGAACGGAACCGTTAGAAGCACGAAGCCGTTAGTGTATAACGGCGTCTTGATTGAACATTTCTCGTTAACGTTCGAAGAAGGAAGAATTGTTGATTACCATGCGGCGAACGGGCAGGATGTTTTGAAAAGCTTGATCGAATTGGACGAAGGCTCCCACTACTTGGGGGAAATCGCCTTGGTCCCGCATCGCTCCCCGATATCGGATACCGGTCTTGTTTTCTACAATACGTTATACGACGAGAACGCTTCATGCCATTTTGCCATTGGCCGGGCATTTCCGTTTTGCCTCAAGGACGGCATTGCGATGAGCGCGGAGCAATGGCAGCAGCGCGGCTTGAATACGAGCTTGACGCATGTCGATTTCATGATGGGTGCGGCGGATTTGAGCATTGACGGAATATTGGAAAACGGCGAATCGCAGCCGATTTTCCGGAACGGCGGTTGGGCATTTTGATCATGAAACAACAACCGCGGAAAGGATAAGAGCATGTCACCGAAAGTTTCACAAGCTTACAAGGAAGAGAAGAAGGCGATCATTCTCGAGGGAGCGCTTCACTGCTTTACGGAGAAAGGGTTCCAGGCTACGACAATCGACGATATCGTGAAGCATTTGGGGATCAGCAAGGGTGCGATTTATAGCTATTTCGCCTCCAAGGAAGAGATGTACATTCAAATGGCTGACGATAAAATGAATGCGATGCTGGCCAATTCCCTCGAACATTTCAAGAACTTGCCCGGAGCAGCGGATCAAATTCGATATATGTATGAACGTTTCCGCAAACAGCCTTTGGCCGAGCTGCGCAGATGGATGGCCTTTCACCTGGAGTTCATGCTGTATGCGGCTCGCCAGCCGCACTTGAGCGCACGATGGGAGCAGTATGCGGATAAAGCGCTGGTATTTATGCAGGACATCATGGAAGGCGGGAGAAAATCTGGGGAGTTCCGCGCGGACCTGGATTGTGCGGCGGCTTCCCGGCTGTTCTGGTCGATTAGGGACGGATTGGCGCTCCAGTACATGTTAAGCGGGGAAGAAGCGGAGTACCGGCGCAGAATTGACGATATGGAGGGTATGGTATTCCGTTATATTTTGAAAGGTAACGACGGAGGGTGAGCGCAGTGATTTTCAAAAAGATGAGCGAGCTGTCGGTGAACGAGGCAGTTGCGCTTTGGAATCTGGGGTTCGAGGGATATTTCATCAACAGTACGTTGAATGTGGACAGGTTTCTGGCAAGAGCAGTTGCTGAAGGGCTCTCTATGGAGCTTTCGCTGGCCATGTATGACACGTTTGGGGACCCAGTCGGGTTGGTCATGAACGGATTTCGGACGATCGACGGCCGGAAAATCGCTTGGAATGGCGGTACGGGAATTGCCCCGGCCTTCAGGGGAAAAGGCTACGGGCAGCAGCTGATGGAGCGAAACTTAGAGCTGTATCGTGAACAAGGCGCAGCTGCAGCTCTTTTGGAGGCGCTGATCCAGAACGATGCTGCCATTCGGCTGTACCAAAAAGTCGGCTACGAAATCACTGAGCGGCTGCTCGGACTTCAACATGAGGGTACACTTCATGCGGACATCCTGGGAACGAACCGTACGTATGACGTAAAGCGAGGGCGCCCGGTCGAAGTGAAGGAGCTTCCTTTCTACAGGCCGATGTCTGCTTGGCAGACCCAATGGACCAGCCTGAGAGACGGCGAAAGCATCATAGTTACCGATGGAGACGCGGTGGTCGGATATGCGCTATGCAAACGTGTGTATGCAGAGGACAGCAGCTTAGCGACAATCGTCCTTTACCAGTGCGAAGCATCGCCGGGTCGCGGGGATGAGCGCGAAATTATGCGGGCTGCGCTGCGGGAAGTTTTTGAACCAGGAGGTCCATCCTGCAAGCGGTTGACGTTGAACCTCAGGCATTCAAATCAGGAGCTTGCCGAATTGTTAACAGCCATGGGTTTCACGTCATATGTCACGCAGGTGCACATGCTGCGGCAAATGTGAGGACGTATGCACTTGTACCGGTGTGTTAGTTTATGGCGGGTGTGCATATGAATCGTTATGGAGTGCAAAAAACGATTCATGGAGGGGTACCCGATGTCTTTTTTTGACAAAGTAAAGCAGGGAGCGTCCGATGCCGCCAAGAAAGCCCAGCAAACCGTCGAAATTACCAAACTGAAGGCGCAAATTTCATCAAAAGAAAAAGAAATTGAGAAATTTTACGGCCTCATCGGCGAATCCGTTTATTCCGCTTATATGACCGGCGATACGGCCCGTTACGGAGAAATTGTAGAGAGATTAAGCCACGGCATCGCCATGGTCAAACAGGAGATCGTGCAGCTCGAACAGAAATTGATCGAGCTGCGCAATGAAAAAGAATGCGTCTGCGGCAAAGTGGTTGCGGCTGACACGAAATTTTGCTCGACCTGCGGCCATCAGTTTTGATGGGATAGCAGGGTGCTATCAATTGATGGTAGCCTACTATAACCTACAGAATCAGCAGTATCCACGCTAGATACAAAATCCACACTAACTGTCCTCAGCCACTTTATGTCCACTATCCCGTTGGTTCAGGTGACCTGGTAGCGAGCTCAGTTGCGCTATGTCCACTATCCCTTGGCTCAGGTGCCGAGGTATCAAGCTCGGCTCCGCTGTGTCCACTATCCCGTTGTTTCAGGTGACCTGGTAGCGAGCTCAGTTGCGCTATGTCCACTATCCCGTTGGCTCAGGTGACGAGGTTCGAGCTCGACTGCGCTGTGTCCACTATCCCATTGGTTCAGGTTACGAGGTTCGAGCTCGACTGCGCTGTGTCCACTATCCCGTTGGCTCAGGTGCCGAGGTATCGAGTTCAGCTGCGCTATGTCCACAATCTCGTTGGCTCAGGTGCCGAAGTTCGATGTCCATTTAGGTGACCGGGTATCGAGCTCGACTGTGCTTTGACCACTATCCCCTTAGCTCAGGAGTACTGAGCCAAGGGGATAGTGGCAGTAGGCAGCACTGACTCGGGGGCGACCTGAGCGAAAGGGATAGTGGCTATAGGCAGCACTGACTCGGGGGCGACCTGAGCGAAAGGGATAGTGGCTATAGGAAGCACTAACTCGAGGCGACCTGAGCGAAAGGGATAGTGGCTATAGGAAGCACTAACTCGAGGCGACCTGAGCGAAAGGGATAGTGGTTGAAGGAAGCACTGACTATGAGGCGACCTGAGCGAAAGGGATAGTGGCTATAGGAAGCACTAACTTGAGGCGACCTGAGCGAAGGGGGTGGCTGAAGGAAACACTGACTCGAGGTGACCTGAGCGAAAGGGAGGGGGGTTAGAATCGTAATCGCGAGTCGAAATGGGAATGGAGTATGAGATTGAAGGGTGAGTTAGAAGGATGAGTTAGTAGTGTGTGATGCACGGCGGAAGCAGGGATACTCCAGAAAACGTGGAATTGTACAAAAGGTGTCAATCAAAGAACCTGAGGTAGGAGAGACGAGAGTGAGCGATACGATCATGTATGTTTGAGGAGCTGCAATGAATACCGAAAACCAACGATTATTCAAAAAACCGATATTCACAGCGGTAACAGGCTGGGCTGTTCTAGCTTGCTCAACTGCTTTTATTTATGGTATACGCTTGTTGATGCCAAGTTTTACGCTGTTGCTGGTTGCCAGCGTTTTTATGCTCGTCATATTCCTTCTTATTTGGACAACGGTATCTTTGTTTGGGCTTCTGCAATGTTTGGTTGACTTCAAGCACTTTCGCAGGATCAAGTCCAAGCTTGCGTTAGCAGAACAAGGAATACGCATCCTGCTCTGCGCAGCAGGCGCATTATTGAATATTTTGCTGGTAATATGCAACAGCATAATTATTTACCGGATATACCGGCTGTGGCAGCAGTTTTTCCTCTGAAAGAGTGCGGTGCTATGCATGTCAGGTTTGTGCTCGGTGACAAATCTATAAAATTTCCCTGTAACAATATTGACACATTGTAAAGAGATGAACTAATATTTATTTAGGCTCAGGAAAACGTTTGGGCAAGGATTTGGGTTTAGATTTGGATCTTGGTTTGGATCTTGGTTTGGACCTTGGTTTGGATCTTGGTTTGGATCTTGGTTTGGATTTGGCTTAGAGTTGTTTTGGATTTTGGTTTTGGACAAAAGGAGCTGTCACATTTGCCTACACTCAAAGATATCGCCGAGCTGGTCGGCGTTTCGATTTCAACAGCCTCGCGCGTTGTCAGAAATGATACGAGCAGGCATATCAATCCTGAAACAAGAGCCAAAGTTTGGGAAGCCGTTCGACAGCTGGAATATACCCCTAACGAATCGGCGCGCCACCTCGTCAGCAAGGTGAAGGGGCAGAAGAAGCAGACGAAGCAAATCGGCTGTATTATTCAAACGGCTCGTTTGAATGACGATCATCCTTACTATTCGCCGATTATTACGGCTTTTACCAAAAAAATATTGGAATCCAGCTATTCCTTGGCTTTCATCCACACCTCTGACGAGCTTACGGATGATGCACTGCTGCACCGCTGTATTCATGAGATCGGCGTGGACGGCATTATCATGATCGGCGAGATCGGTCCATCTGTGCTCGAATATTTGCAGAAGGTAGAAGATCTCGCACTCATCGGTATTTGCACGAACGGTGCGGAGATTACGATGGTCGATTACGACAGGATACATGCGGCCAAAGCTGCCGTCGACCATTTGATTGCTCAAGGCCACCGCGCGATCGGCTTTGTCGGCGGTCCTGGGCACACCGGGCAGCTGGACAGCGAAGAACGGTTCCAGGGCTACAAATTCGCTATGTACGATGCGGGCATTCCCTTACACAAAGATTGGGTCATAGACACCCGCTGGGAAATCGACCGCAGCTACGAATACGTGAAAGAGCAGCTTGCGCGTACGGATGTAGAGCGTCCGACAGCGATCTTCTCAGCCAGCGACCAGTTGGCGATACCGGCCATGCGGGCAGTGATCGAGAGCAAACTGAGGATACCGGAAGATATCGCGTTCGTTTCCATGGATAATATTGATTTCGCCCAGTATACAACACCGCCGTTATCCTCGGTCCATGTGCCTAAAGTAGAGATTGGCATCACGGCCGCAACTACATTGCTCGACATGTTGAAAGGTGAGCAGCTGGTTCTGTCGAAGGTACTGCTGCCGCATAAATTAATTGTGAGACAGTCGTCAACGTTTCGAAGATCATAATTTTTTTTGGATCTCAGGATAACGTTATCCTGGGTTTGTGCCCAAATTAATTCGATTGAAGGGGGTGAGTTGCGCTTTACGGCCAATCCGGATTGTAACCGTTTTCTCGTTTAGATGAGTTCTTTCACTAAAAAATTAAAAGGGTGATTACACAATGGTTAAGAATGCGAAAAAAATGGTTTGCTTATCAATGCTGATGTCTTCCATGGTTGTCGTGAGTGCTTGCGGGAGCACAGCTTCAACGGACCCAGTCTCTTCTGGGGCACCCGGGGCGGATGCGAAAGCGACGGCTGCTGCAAGTGGGGAGAAGGTTACGATCACGTATGGCGGTTGGGGATTGGATACGATGACCGAAGTCATCAAAGCTTTCCAAGCCAGTCATCCGAATATTGAAGTGAAAGCGGAGAACACACCGTACAAGCAATATTTCACCAAACTGGAGACAGCCGCTCAAGGCGGAACGATGCCGGACGTGCTCTGGATGAACGGGCCTAACTTCATCAAATATGCTGAGAACGGCATGCTGAAGGATTTGACCGACAATATAAAGAAGGATCAAGTCGATTTGAAAAATTTCCCGGCATCCCTCGTATCGCTCTATAGTCTTGGCGGCAAGAACTATGGCATTCCCAAAGATTACGACACGATCGGCTTATGGTACAACAAGAAACTGTTCGATGAGAAAGGTGTCTCTTACCCGGATAACACATGGGATTGGGCGAAGCTGACGGAAGCGGCCAAGAAGCTGACGGACCCCGGCAAAGGCGTATATGGCTTCGCCGCACCGCTCGCCAACCAAGAGTATTTCTACAATACGATTCTTCAAGCCGGAGGCAGCATCATTTCTGACGACCATAAGAAATCAGGGTACGATTCGCCAGAATCCATCGAGGGCTTGAAGTTTTTGACGGATCTTATTCAAGTACATAAAGTGTCCCCGACGCTCGCCCAAATGACGGAGACGGCTCCAGCGGACCTGTTCACTTCAGGCAAGCTGGCGATGTATTTCGACGGTTCATGGGCAGCCTTCACGATTAATCAAAATGCGGAAATGAAAAACATAGCCGATGTTGCCCCGCTGCCGAAGGGTAAAAAGCAAGGCGTCGTCATTCACGGACTGGGTCATGTCATCTCGGCCAACTCCAAGCATCCGAAGGAAGCGTGGGAGTTCGTGAAATTCCTCGGCTCGAAGGAAGCGGCGGAAGTAGCGGCTAAACAAGGGGGAGCCATCCCGGCTTACAAAGGCAGCGAAGCTGCATGGCTTGCGGCATTCCCGCAATATAAGGCCAAAGTATTCATCGATATGACTGAGTATGCAACGCCGTATCCGGTATCCAAGAACACTTCCGTATGGACAACGTATGAGACGGAAATTTTGAAAAACGCATGGACCGGCGATAAACCGGTGGCAGACGCTGCCAAAGAGCTAGGCGCCAAAATGAATCAAGCCCTGGCGGCAGAGAAATAATCCGCCAAAGCGGAGGTTCGCACGGCAGCGACAAGCACCGTCGAACCTCCCGCCTTAAATCAACCATGGGAGCGTGCGTACTCATGCGATTCAGCTCAAAGCGCCTATCCGAGTGGATGTGGGCGTACATCATGATCACACCGTTAATGCTGGGTTTGCTTATTTTTTACATTTGGCCCGTGTTCCAGACGTTTTATTTCTCATTTACGGATTGGGGCGCCTTTGGCAAGTATACGTGGTCGGGGATAGCGAATTACAAGAAGCTTTTCACGGATAAAGATTTGCTCTATGCCTTTCGCAATACGAGCATCTATATTATTACCGCCGTGCCCGTAGGCATTATTGTATCGATCGTCCTCGCCGTGCTGCTGAATCAGAAGGTGAGAGGCTTATCGGTTTATCGAACGTTGTATTTCCTACCGGTTGTCACGATGCCGGCTGCGATTGCGATGGTTTGGAAGTGGCTGTACAACTCCGATTTCGGATTGATCAATTATGTGCTCGGAAAGCTGTCCATTCCCGGTCCGCACTGGTTGACCGATCATCGTACGGCGCTGCTCTCCATCATTATCGTTGCAATCTGGTGCTCAATCGGCAGCCATATGATCATCTTCTTATCCGGCTTGCAGGGCATATCCGAGTCTTATTATGAAGCCGCATCGATCGATGGAGCGGGGGCTGTCACTAAGTTTGTCCGCATCACGCTGCCGCTTTTGACGCCGACCATCTTCTTCGTGTTGGTGACGTCACTGATCGGCGCATTCCAGGTGTTTGATTTCATTTATATGATGGTCGGCGATATTGTCATGGAATCCACCCAATCCGTCGTTTATTTGTATTACAAATACGGATTTCTTAAAAACAGCAAAGGGTACGCTTCCGCGATCGCTGTGCTGCTGTTCATCATCATTATGATCATTACGTATATTCAGATGAAAATTCAAAAGAAATGGGTCCACTACGACTAAGGAGGCGAGTGTATGAATACGAAACGGGTCAATCAGAAATCGCTTCAGAGCGGCGGAATCCATCTCATTCTCATATTGGGCGCGGTGCTCATGGTCACGCCTTTCCTCTGGATGTTCCTGACGTCGGTGAAAACGTTGGGCGAGTCGACGGCAATTCCGCCGGTGCTGCTGCCAAAAACGTTCCAATGGAGCAATTATTCCAAGGTTTTTGTGAATCTGCCGTTCTTTACATTCTACTGGAATACGTTCATTACAACTGTGGTAAAAGTGGCCGGCCAGCTGGTCATCTGTTCGTTGGCAGCCTATGCGTTCGCCAGAATCGCTTTTCCGGGGCGCAGCTTTTTCTTCATTCTGATGCTTTCCGTGCTGATGGTGCCGGGGCAAGTATTTCTCATTCCGCAATATATGATTATGAAAAATATGGGCTGGCTGAATTCGCTGACGGCTCTTATCGTACCCGGGTTATTCAGCGCTTTCGGTACGTTCCTGCTGCGTCAGTTTTTCATGACGCTGCCCGGCGAGCTGGAAGAAGCGGCGAAGCTTGACGGCTGCAACCAATTCCGCATCTACTGGCAAATTATGCTGCCGCTCGCCAAATCCGGGATGATCGCCCTCGCCATTTTCACCATGCTATGGTCGTGGAACGATCTCATGTGGCCGCTTATCGTCAATTCGTCACCGGATAAAATGGTGCTGTCCGCAGGAATCGCTTTCCTGGAAGGCGAACATAAAACGAATTACACCATTATTATGGCGGGCTCGATGATGGCGATTCTGCCTATGATCGTCATTTTCTTCGTGTTCCAGCGTTCTTTCATTCAAGGGATCGCATTCACAGGAAGCAAATCCTAAAGCTCATCATAAGATAACTTATAGGTATAGGTTCAAAATTACATACAATGTTACAGGAGATGAACTCATCATGGATAAAGTTACGGCAATCCTGCTAGGGGCGGGAGATCGAGGAGCGCACGCGTATGCGCCTTATGCAATAAACTATCCGCACGAACTGCAATTCGTGGCGGTCGCCGAGCCGCATGCGGAGCGTCGCGCCGCTTTTGCCGCAGCACACGGGATTGCGCCAGAAAATTCGCAGGAGAATTGGGAAGCGCTGCTGGCACAGCCGAAGCTGGCGGATATCGCCATCATTTGTACGCAGGATCAGATGCATTATCAGCCAACGTTGAAAGCGCTTGAGCTTGGGTACCACGTTCTGCTCGAGAAGCCGATGTCGCCAAGTCCAGCCGAATGCGTGGAGATGGAGCTCATGGCCAAAAAGCATAACAGGCTGCTGACAATCTGCCACGTGCTGCGGTATACCACGTTCTGGACGGCCATGAAGCGCGCGATCGACGAAGGCAAAATCGGCCAGATCGTGAACATTCAACTGAACGAGAATGTCGGTAATATGCATATGGCGCACAGCTTCGTTCGCGGCAATTGGAACAACGCCGACAAGTCGTCACCGATGATATTGGCCAAATCGTGCCACGACATGGACATTCTTTCCTATATCATGGGCGGGCCCGCCCAGCGTGTCAGTTCTTTCGGGTCGCTTATGCATTTCAACGAGGCCAACGCGCCGGAAGGCGCGCCGGCACGCTGCTTGGAGGGCTGTCCGGCTGAGACCTCGTGCCAATATTACGCCCCCAAATATTATTTGGGCGCAGGCCGCCGCTGGGCGCGTAAATTTACGACGGATACGAGCAATGAAGGCATCATTGAAGCGCTACGCACAACGCCTTATGGCAAATGCGTATACCGGAGCGATAATAACGTCGTTGACCATCAGGTGGTCAATATGGAGTTCGCCGGCGGAGCGACCGCCATGTTCAGCATGTGCGGGTTCACGCGTGACAACACGCGGATTCTCCAAATCATGGGGACGAAAGGCGACATTCGCGGCAATATGGAGGAGAACGAGTTCACCGTTCATGATTTCGTGACGAATGAGAAGACGACCATCCATGTTCACGCATCCGAAGAGGGGCACGGCGGAGGCGATGCAGGCATCGTGCGCAGCTTCTTGCGCGAAGTGAGAACGTATGCAGGGGGCGAAAGCTCGTCGTCGGCCTCCGTATCCGTGCGCAGCCATCTCATGTCGTTCGCAGCGGAGGAATCCCGTTTGAACGGCGGCAAGCCTATTGCGATCGAGGAATTCTACAACCGGTTGGTTCAGGTCTAATAGAAGAAACGCAAGCCGCCGGCGGGAGCCGGCAGCTTGCGTTTTTTTACACGGAGGGATAATAGATGATCGTCTTATAGACAGCTCTGCGGTCCGTGAGATTCGTATACGTATGCGGTCTGTCAGCGGAGAAATGGATGCCGTCGCCGGCATACAGCGTGTAGCTCTCTTGTCCGATCGTGATTTGCAGCTTGCCTTCCACCATCAGAATGTATTCCTCAACGCCTTCGTTATGAGGCTCCGATGTATGGCTGCAATGCCGATCCATTTGGACGGTATAGATCTCAAAGTTTTTCTGCGGGTGGAAGGGAAACAGCGGATAGGCGCGATATTGGCCGTCTTCCTCTTCGAATGGGGATAAATCATCCGAACGGACAACGGTAATCTTCGGTTCATCGTCTTCGATTAAAGAGGTGAAGGAGATCTGCAGCCCGCTGACGATCTTCCAAAGCACGGAGATTGTCGGATTCGAGTCTCCCCGTTCGATCTGCCCCAGCATCGCTTTGCTGACGCCGGTCAACTCGGCTACCTGATCCAAGCTTAAGCCTCTTGTTTTGCGGATGTTCAGCAGCTTTCTGCCGACCATTTTGTGTATCGGTTCTTGCATCGGTGTGACTCCTTCTGAGTAAATTGGGTCCGTCAAATTCGCCTATTTACAATATAACATACATTCGTGTAATATGGTATATATAGACAGTAAAACGCACATATGTACAGTATATTGTATATTCACGTAGGAGGAATCATCATGTCCAGAATGATGGTAGGGTTGGTCAAAGAACACCGCGGACCCGGCGCCGTATTGAAAGAAGTTCCCGTGCCGGTGTGCGGCGACGACGAAGTGCTCGTTCGTATCAAGGCGAGTTCCATTTGCGGAACGGATCTGCATATTTACAAATGGGATGCTTGGGCGGACAAAACCGTCATTACGCCCAACGTGTTCGGCCATGAATTTGCCGGCATCGTCGTCGAGATCGGTGACCGGGTTCGCGGTGTGAGAATCGGTGACCACGTCTCTGCCGAAGGGCATATGATCTGCGGGAATTGCAAAGCGTGCCGAACCGGTAACGGGCATGTATGCCCGCATACCAAAAGCTTCGGCATTACGGCGCCGGGCTGCTTCGCCGAGTATGCCGTCGTCAAGGCGAGCAATATTATTCATAATTCGCCTGAATTGCCTTTCGAAATAGCCTGCTTGCAGGATCCGCTCGGCAACGCGGTACAAACCGTGCTATCGGGAGATATCGTCGGGAAGACGGTTGCGATCATTGGGGTAGGTCCCATCGGACTGCTGGCCATCAAAGTGGCGAAAGCGTGCGGTGCAGGCGCAATCTATGCTGTGGACATTAACCAGAACCGGCTGAATATGGCCTCGCAGATGGGGGCGGATGTCACGATCAATGCGATGGAAACGCGTACATCCGAGGAGCTGCGCAAGCTGACGGAAGGCGAAGGCGTGGAGGTCGTCCTTGAAATGTCGGGCAATCCGCTTGCGATTGCGGATGCATTCGAGGCTGCGGCCAATGCGGGCCGTGTATCGCTCCTGGGCATTCCGACGAAGGAAGTCAGTCTGGATGTAACGAACCAGATTATTTTCAAGGGACTTAAGGTCGAAGGCATCACCGGGCGCAAAATGTACCAGACCTGGTACCAGATGAAAGGGCTGCTGAACCAGCATCGCGTGGATTTGGCGTCGGTAATCACCCATACCTTCACGCTGGACCAATATGAGGAAGCCTTCCGTTTAATGCATGAGGGCCAATGCGGTAAAATTGTTTTTACTCATTAATATAACTTGGGAGGTTCGTCATGCATTATTTGAACGATTTGGCGGCAGATATCGAGGGCTGGAAGCGGGACGGCCGGTACCGTACGATCAAAGTATGGGAGAGCGGCTCCGGCACCTGGATGAATTTGAACGGGCGGCGTATTCTCCAAATGTCCTCCAACAACTATTTGGGGCTGACCGATCATCCCCGGTTGAAGCAGGCGGCAATCGCCGCCATCGAGAAATACGGCGTCGGCAGCGGTTCGGTGCGGACGATTACGGGGACGCTGGATATTCACGAACAGCTGGAGCTGGAGCTCGCAGCCTTCAAAGGCACGGAAGCGGCACTCGTCTTCCAGTCCGGCTTCACGACGAACCAGGGCGCATTGTCTGCGATTCTTGGCGCGGATGACGTCGTGATCTCCGACGAGCTGAACCATGCAAGCATCATCGACGGCATTCGCCTGACGAAGGCGGCGCGCCGGATCTTCGCGCATAAGGATATGAATCAGCTTGAAGCCGTGCTGAAAGATACACAAAATCATCGCAAACGGGTCATCGTAACCGACGGCGTGTTCTCCATGGACGGGGACATTGCGCCGCTTCCGGACATTGTGCAATTGGCGGAAGCTTATGACGCCATCGTGTATGTGGACGATGCGCACGCCAGCGGTGTGCTGGGCAAGAACGGCAAAGGCTCGACCGACCATTTCGGCCTGCACGGACGCGTCCATATTCAGATCGGCACGCTGTCCAAAGCGATCGGCGCCGTAGGCGGCTATGTCGCCGGAGCCCAGCTGCTGAAAGAGCATTTGATCCACTCCGCGCGGCCGTTCCTCTTCAGCACGTCGCAGCCGCCGGCCGTTGCAGCTACATGCTTAGCTGCGATTCAGGTGCTGCGCGAGAGTTCGGATCTGGTCGCCAAGTTGTGGCATAATGCGAACGGCTTCCGGAGCTCGCTGCAGCGCCTGGGCTTCGATACCGGCGCCAGCGAAACGCCGATCATCCCGATCATCGTAGGGGACCCCGCACGAACGATGCGTTTCTCTGACCGCCTGCTCGAGGAGGGGATCTTCGCGCAAGGCATCGTTTATCCGACCGTCGCGATGGACAAAGGCCGCGTTCGGCTGATTGTGACGGCGCAGCATACGGAAGCGGATCTTGCCGTTGCCCTTGGAAGCTTGGAGAAGGTCGGCCGGGAATTCGGCTTGATCTCATAATGAGAAGAAGGAGTGCCGTGGCGAACACGGCACTTTCTTTTTGCCCGATATGCATAAAAGAGCATTACTTCCAATATAGTGAGATGATGGATACATATCGTAACACGAATGAGGAGTGATCGTTTGAACAAGGTCCGTTATCGAAAGTACACGTATGTTGTTGTACTGCTAATCTTGTTGGTTATGGCCTTCGGCGCATGGCCTGCAGCGGCAGCCGAAAGCCAAGAGTACGATGTGTATTTGAAGCTGGATGGCATTGAAGGCGAATCTCAAGCCAGAGGGTTTGAAAAGTGGATTGAAGTTCAGTCCTTCTCCTTCGATGTCCACAATACGGCAGCGGGCGCCAGCACTAGCGGAGCCGGATCATCGGCAGGCAAAGCCGTGCCCAGCACCATTTTGCTGAACAAAAATTTTGACGCCTCGTCCATTCCGTTGTTTCTGAACACCGTCACGGCCAAATCGCTAGAGAAAGGCCAAATTGTTTTCGTGCCTTCAGGCAGCGAGGACAGGAAGCCTGTCATTACGATCGATTTGGAAAAAGTGAATGTGAGCTCGTTCAGCATGTATGAGACGAATGAAACGATTGAGTTGAGCTATGGTTCTATCGCTATCAAATACAATATGGTTGGACCGACAGGCAAAGTAACGACAGTGACGGGCGGATGGGATTTTACGAAAAATGTGAAAAAATAACCGCAGAGAGCGCCAAATAAGGTCGATTTGACCTTGCGGGGGCTCTCTTTTTATCTTACATGGATGCAGCTGTACTTCCCTTTCCGGAGTCGTTATAATGGATTTTACTTATTGGATAAAATTAGGATGTGAGGGGGACAAGTGGGATGAAAGCCGGTCGTTTGGGAACGATCCTGATGGCTGCAGCCATCATGTGCTCAGCTTGTACACGCAGCAGCGATTCCGAGAACCAAGTGAAAACAGCGGACAGCAAGCCCGCCGCCGCTAGAGCCTACACGGTGCTTGCGGAGCACTTGAAAATTCCTTGGTCCATCCAGTTTGACGGGGATACGATTTATGTGAGCGAGCGGGAGGGCCATATTGTCCAAATAAGCGGCGATTCCGTCACCCGGCAAAAGGTGCAGCTCAAAAAGCCGGTCAAGCATCAAGGGGAAGGCGGATTCCTCGGTCTCCAATTGTCTCCTGATTTTGCGAAAACGAAACAGGCCTATGCTTATCATACCTATGAAGAAGGCGGCAAAGCCTATAATCGCGTCATCATGCTGCAGAAGAAAAACGGCGGTTGGGAAGAGGTCAAAGCGTATCTCGAAGGCATCCCGGGAGCCTACACCCATAATGGCGGGCGGATAGCCATTGGTCCTGATCAGATGCTGTATGTGACGACAGGCGATTCGGGCAACGACATGCTGGCGCAGGATATGAAAAGTACGGCGGGCAAAATATTGCGTATGACCTTGGATGGCAAAGTGCCTGCGGATAACCCGTTTCCCGGGTCCTACGTGTATACTTACGGCCATCGCAATCCGCAAGGCATCGTCTGGGACAAGCAGGGCCGGATGTATAACACGGAGCATGGTCCGTCGGGGGATCCGGGAGGGCATGATGAGGTTAACCTCATTGAAAAAGGGAAAAATTACGGGTGGCCGCTCATCATCGGCAGCGCGAAGAAAGAGAGCATGGTCAGCCCGTTGTACCATACCGGCAATACGGCGATCGCCCCTTCGGGCATGACGGTCGATGCCGATGGACAGCTGTTGTTCGCAACGCTGCGCGGGCAGAAGCTGTATAAGTATAACCCTGCAGCCAATCAATTGACGACCAAATTGGAGGGGGAAGGCAGGCTCCGGGATGTGAAGCTGCATAACGGCGATGTGTATGTAATCACGAACAATACCGACGGCCGAGGCAGTCCGGGCGCGAGCGATGACCGCTTATTGCTGCTTAAACCATAGGAAAAACCCTTACAGGCGAACTAATTGACAAGTTTGCCCGGTAAGGGTTTTTTGCTGTATCTGCGTTATGTTAAGCGCCGTATTTTTTGAAAACGAGGACGGCATTATGGCCGCCGAAGCCGAACGAGCTCGATAAGCCGTATTGCAGTTCGGCTGTGCGTGCGCGGTGAGGCACATAATCCAGATCGCACTGCGGATCGGCATGATCGAGATTGATCGTCGGCGGGATGATGCCGTCCTGCAGAGTCTTGATCAGCGCGACCGCTTCCACGCCGCCTGCTGCGCCCAGCATGTGCCCCAGCATCGATTTGTTTGCGCTGACGGGCACATCGTAGGCCCTGCGGCCAAGCAGCCGCTTGATGGCAAGCGTCTCGGACAGATCGCCGGCCGGCGTGCTTGTCGCATGGGCGTTGATCGTGTCCAGCTCCTCAGCCGCCACCCCGGCGTCCGCGAGCGCATCGCGCATGGCTCGGTAGGCGCCCAAGCCTTCCGGATCGGTCGCCACGATATGGTAGGCGTCCGAGGTTGAGCCATAGCCGACGAGCTCGGCATGGATCTTGGCGCCCCGGAGCTCGGCATGCTCGAGCGACTCCAGCACCAGCACGCCGGCGCCTTCGGCGGAGACGAAGCCGTCGCGCTGCGCATCGAACGGGCGGCTGGCTTGCTGCGGCGGACACTCGCGCGTCGACAGCGCCGTCGCATTGCCGAAGCCCGCCAGCGCGAGGTCGGTGACCGTCGCTTCGGCGCCTCCGGCAATGACGGCGTCTGCGCCTCCGCGCTGGATCAGCTTGAAGGCTTCGCCGATGGCGTTATTGCCTGTGGCGCAAGCGGTCACCGGCGCGAGCGAAGGCCCTTTGGCGCCATACAGGATGCTGACTTGCGCAGCGGCCATGTTCGCGATCATCATCGGCACGACGGTCGGACTGACGCGGCCGGGGCCGCGGGTCAGCAGCGTCCGGTAGTTGTCCAGCATCGTATGGATGCCGCCGATCCCGGAGCCGATGTAGACGCCGACTCGCTCTTCGTTGGCCGCGTTGATCTCGAGGCCGGCATCGTCGATCGCCTGTTTGGCTGCGGCAACGGCGAATTGGCAGTACCGGTCCATGCGCCGTACTTCCCGGCGCCCTACGGCGGCCTCGGCGTCGAAATCCCGAATGACGCCGGCAATGCCGGCTTTGTATCCGGAGACGTCCATGTGATCGATTGGGGTAATGCCGGAGGTGCCGCTTGTCAGCTTCTCCCAAAATACATCCACTTGATGACCGAGGGGAGTGATGACTCCCATTCCTGTAATCACAACACGTTTCATGCTATTTCCTCCTTATTTATATGTGCATGGGGATTAGTTTCTACTGTTATGCCATTAGAATGTCACAGTTGTTATCCTATTACAAGTTATAGTTTATACTGGTATAATAGCTTCTAGGATGCACTTATAGGGAGGTATGACCATGAATACGAAGGAACGGCTGCAGGAGCTGTCGGAGTTTCTGACCGCCCACCGGGCCCGGTTGAAGCCCGGCGATGCCGGGCTGCTGGGCGGGAGCCGGAGACGGACGCCGGGCTTGCGCCGGGAGGAAGTGGCGGCGATAGCCGGTGTGAGCACGACGTGGTATACCTGGCTGGAGCAGGGCAGGGAAATCAAAATGTCGGTTCAGGTGCTGGACCGGATCGCGCTTGCTTTGCAGTTGAATGAGGATGAGCGCCAATATTTGTTCATGCTGGCTCTTGAGCAGCCCGCGCCGACGGCGATTGTGGACGAGACGCCGACGGTGACGCCGGCGCTTCGCCGCATCGTGGACGAGCTGCGGGATTGCCCTGCGATTATCTCCGATCGCCGCTGTAATATCGTCGGATGGAATTCGGCGGCTGCGGCGATGTTTTTGGATTTTTCCGGAGTTCCGTTGGAGGAGAGGAATCTCATTTGGCTGCTTTTTACACGGAAGGAGCTGAAGGCTCTGGCGGTGAACTGGCGGGATTTCGCCAGGGGGTTTCTGGCGATGTTCCGATCTTATTACGGGCAATATGTGGGGGACAATTGGTACAGTGAGTTTATTGAACGGATCAGCGAGCGGAATCCGGAATTCCGGGCTTTCTGGAATCAGAGCGACGTTAGCCGCGCGCCTGAGGTGTTGATTGAATTCCGCCATGCGAAGGTCGGGAAGCTGCTCTTTGATTTGACGACGCTGCAGATTCAAGGGCAGACGGATTTGCGGTGCAGCGTGTATACGCCGTCGCCGGGATCGGATACCGCTGCCAAGGTGCGGCAGCTGATGAGCAGGATATAGCTCGGCAGCGTTGGCGGGAGGGCGGGGGGGGGGGGCGTTAGCTCCGCCTGCGGGTGCCGTGCGGTCGGTTTGGCTACCGGGCGCACAGCCATGCGCAGCGTCGCGCAGTCTATTGCGCGGCGCGGGGCCGGCTAACGGACACAGCGGACCTTATTGGCGGAATCCTGTCCGCCTCCGCATTCTAACGGACACCAGCGCCGCTATTTGCCCTTTTTGGTTCGATTTCGCCCCGAAATCCGGCAAATAGTGGCTATGGTGTCCGTTAGCTCCGCATTGCGGCGCTTTCCGCGCGATTAACGTCTCCTGTGTCCGTTAGCTCCGCCTGCGAGCGCCGCGCGGTGGGCTCGCCGATGCCGATCGGGCGCACAGCCCTACGCAGCCTCGCGCAGCCCATTGCGCGGCACGCCTCCGGCTAACGGACACAGCGGACCTTAATGGCGGAATCCGGTCCGCCTTCGCATTCTAACGGACACCAGCGCCGCTATTTGCCCTCATTTTCCCGATTTCGCCCCGAAATCCGGCAAATAGGGGCTGTGGTGTCCGTTAGCTCCGCATTGCGGCGCTTTCCGCGCAATTAGCGTCTCCTGTGTCCGTTAGCTCCGCCTGCGAGCGCCGCGCGGTGGGCTCGCCGATCGGGCGCACAGCCCTACGCAGCCTCGCGCAGCCTTTTTCGCGGCGCGGAGCCAGCTAACGGACACAGCGGACCTTATTGGCGGAATCCGGTCCGCCTTCGCATTCTAACGGACACCAGCGCCGCTATTTTCCCTCATTTGCCCGATTTCGCACAGAAATTCGGCAAATAGGCGCTGTGGTGTCCGTTAGCTCCGCATAGCGGCGATTTCCGCGCAATTAGCGTCTCCTGTGTCCGTTAGCTCCGCCTGCGGTGCAGCGCGGTGGGCTCGCCGATTGGGCGCGCAGCCCATTACCGCGGCACGCCCCCGGCTAACGTCCGCCCCCCAAGCGGCTGTCGCCTCCGCTTGGGAGCCACACATTGTGCGCAGGCGCTCCTTCGCACTGCGCCACCACCTCCCGGAGCAGGCGCACACGCAACAAAAAAAGAACGCTGCAAGAGCGTTCTTTTCATTTTCAAGAATGGGATAGCTTTTTATCTTCACGTTCGAGCGCTTTTTGCTGCTCTTTGGTGAATGTGCTGCGCAATTTCGCCAGGCCGGTATGTTCGTTGACGTAAATGATTCTTACGATGCCGTGAATGGATTTGAGCTGTTTGGTCCATTCTTTGGGGTCGAACATGGACATCAACTCCTTCATGTAAACGCTTCATTTGCTTAGTTCCATAGTATGTGCGGGGGACAAGTTTCATGCCTGACAAGCGCGTAATATCGCGAAGGTTTATTTTCCAGTATGAAAATCCCGCCAATGGGGCATAATGAATTAATGATAATTTAGAGCGGTGGGGGACATTGGGTTAATGGATACAATAAAGACGGAAGCATGCTCATATTGCGAGGATTCAGCTTCTTTTCGAATCGGGAATGCCGATTATGAATTGCATGCATGCGAGCTGCACGAAGATACGGCGTATTGCGAGTTCGATTTGGTGATCGGCGAATCGGCATGGCGGATCATCTCGCTGGCATCGCACGGCTTTCCTGAGCGAGCAAGCCTATGAACAGGAGGGATTCCCATTAATAATATATTTCATTTGAGTTATATCCTTTTTTTCAGCGCGCTGCTGTTGGCGGGCGGGATCGGTATCGCGTGGTTCGTGTTCCATCGGAGGAAAAGGAAAGCGCGCTAAGCTAGACTATAGCTATAACGGAAAGCTGCCCCGAAGGCGGCTTTTCACAGGATGAGGTCATCCAGAATTCTTCTGGTTGGCTTTTTTTGCATGCAGCTATGGCCGAGGGTGGCTAAAATGCTCAACTTCCCCTACAATAAAACGTATACGTTACATAGGGTGAGGTAGACGATGATAAGATACGGGGCAGCAGTGGTCATCGCGATGATGCTGGGGCTGGCTTCAAGAAGGTTCGCTTCCTATCTTCCGACTTTTTGGGCTGAACACACGGGGGATATGCTTTGGGCCAGCATGGTTTATTTCGGCATTCGGCTGATGATGAACAAACGGCAGAAGCTGGGCTTGGCTGCGGCGCTTACCTTGCTTTTCAGCTTCGGTATTGAGTTCAGTCAACTGAATCAGTCGGT
Source organism: Paenibacillus sp. MAHUQ-63 (assembly GCF_028765165.1). Classification (GTDB taxonomy): domain Bacteria; phylum Bacillota; class Bacilli; order Paenibacillales; family NBRC-103111; genus Paenibacillus_E. The sequence goes on from NZ_JARADB010000002.1 coordinate 1,168,645, forward strand.
GTGGATGACCGATCTGAGAAGTACCACTTTGGGTGCGTTGGTGCTGGGCAGAGGCTTTCTATGGATAGATCTCGTACGTTATGCTTTCGGAACAGCCATGGCGTATGGTGTGGACAAGCTCTGGCTGAGAGGGAAGTAACAACAATAGAGGGAGAGAAAGCAGTGGAAATTAGAACGGTTTCTCAAGAGCTGGCATGGCAGCTGCGTCATGAGGTGATGTGGCCGGACCGTGAGCTGGATTATGTGAAGCTTGCGGATGACGATAAGGGGATGCATTATGGGCTTTATGACGGGGAAGAGCTCCAGTCTGTCGTCTCTCTCTTCATCGAGGGCGGCGAGGCGCAGTTTCGCAAATTTGCGACAAAGAATGCGAGTCAAGGCCGTGGTTATGGAAGCCGGTTACTGAGTTATGTGCTTGAAGAGGCGGCGAAGGCCGGCGTGACGCGCATTTTCTGCAATGCCAGGAGCCATAAGGCCGCTTTCTATGAGAAGTTCGGCCTGAAAGCAACGGATCAACAATTCACCAAAGGCGGCAAGGACTATGTGGTGATGGAAAGATGGCTTCACCGCTGAAAGCCTGCCATAGAATAGAAAGGAAGCAAGCGATGACGAAGAAGATTTATTACGATTCCGCTTATATCCAAGAATGGGAAACGACGGTCAGCGAGGTGCTGCCAAGAGAGGATGGATGGTACCTCGTTCTGGAGGCCACGGCCTTTTATCCGCATGGTGGCGGCCAGCCTTGTGACCAAGGGGAGATCGGCGGAATTCCGGTGCTCGATGTCGTCAGCGAGGAGGAGAAGGTGCTGCATAAAGTAGCGAGCCTGCCGGATGGCAGTTCGGTTGCATGTAAGCTGGATTGGGCACGAAGATTGGATCATATGCAGCACCATAGCGGCCAGCATCTGTTATCAGCCGTCTGCCGCGAGATGTATCAAGCGGTGACGCTCAGTTTTCATCTTGGGACCGATTATGCAACCATCGATATCGAGCTGCCGGAACTGCGGCTTGATCAACTGGCAGCGCTCGAACGGGAAGTGAATGCGCAAATTTATCGGAATCGCAGGATGAGCAGTTATTTCGTATCCGAAGAGGAGCTGGCCAAGCTGCCGCTCGTCAAACAGCCGAAGGTAACAGAGCGCATTCGCATTGTGGAGATCCAAGGAATCGAATACAACGCTTGCGGCGGAACTCATGTTGCATCCACAGGGGAGATCGGCATGATCAAGCTGTTGAGATCCGAGAAGCAGAAGGGGAATACGCGAGTATACTTCAAATGCGGTTATCGGGCATTGGATGAGTTCAATGATTGCATGACAATTTTGGGCGCATTATCCGTTAAGTATAATACCGGCAAAGACGAAATTATGGATCGGATTGCGAAATGGGAGCAGGAGCATAAGCAGCTTCAAGCCGAACTCTCGGAGCTCAAAGAAAGAAACGACGCTTATGTGGCGCAGGAATTGTTGACGTTGTCCTCCGGGCATCCTTTTGTTGCTCATGTGTTTGCGGACAGGGTATTGAAAGATTTGCAAATGCTCGCAGCGAAGCTGGCGGAGGAGAGCAAGCTTCCCGTACTTTTGGCATCGCAATTGGACAACAAGGTCGTACTCGCGAACAGCGGCGGAACGCCTGTCGCCTGCGGAGCTTTTCTCAAAGCGAATTTGGGTGCATATGCCGGAAAAGGCGGAGGCAGTGATAAAATAGCTCAAGCCGGCTTCCAGAAATGGGAAGACGCTAGCGCTTTTTACGAGTTTGCCAGCGGATATTTGAAAGAGCAATAACAAAAAGGCAGAGGGCAGCAAGCCCCCTGTCTTTTTTTTGTCATGTTGCAAGTAAACCTCATCGTATGGCATGAGGTTGTTCGTTATTGATCGTTAGAACGGCCGAAACGGAAAAAACGGACGTGAAGCCAATAGACCAATAGCTAGAAGATCGAAGAGTACGAGCGGAATGATAAAAGGAAAAAATGAGATTTGCGCTTTATTGGATGGCCGCAGCGGCTGCAAATACACTTTGTTATTGTCCAATTTAACAATTTTTCCTTTATAAGTACCGTGGGTGGTGCGGATAACCACTTCGCGTCCCATATATTTTTGACAAATTTTGAATGACTCTGAACGTTTCATCGGGAAAGACCTCCCTTCTAGCTGTGTTATTCTATTATATGTTCGTCCAATAGAATGTGTGAGATTCAATTTGGGAGAAAGATCCAATAAGCAAGTTCCATTTTAAATGATATACTTATGGATATAACCTTGAAGACTATTAGCCGCACAGCATGGTCAAGGAAGAGAAGAGTGAAATGCAGAACAAGCCAAAAGAAGTGAAAAAAATCAAATCCGCATTAAAAGTCACAGGCATCTATGTATTGGTCGGCAGTCTTTGGGTCATTCTATCGGATCACTTGGTTCGAACGCTGAAGTCGTCAGAGGCGGTTTCCGTTAACTCATCCAAAGGATTGTTTTATGTCGGGGTTACGGCGTTAATTTTATATTTTTGTTTGAAACGGTTGAAAAAGCAGCTGCTGGAAAGTGAAGAGCGATACCGCATTCTGGTAGAGCACTCGCCAGAACCGATCGTTGTACATACGAACGGGGTTATTGTTTTTATTAATCCTGCAGGCGCGAAGGTTCTTGGTGCACAGCATCCTGATGAGCTGATTGGAAGACTTATGGAGCATTTTGTTCATCCGGATTATTTGAGTATGACGCGGGAACGAATGAAGCAAGTGAATGACGACAAACGGCCGACGGAACCGATGGATCAAAAGTTTCTGCGTCTCGACCGACAGGTGATCGATGTGGAAGTTCGCGAGGTGCCGATTGAATTCCTGGGCACGTCTGCCGTACAGCTGTTGTGCAGAGACATCACGGAGCGCAAACGGGCGCAAGATATGCTGGAGCTAAGCGAGCAGAGCTATAAGTCGCTTGTCGAGCATAATCCCGATGCGATTTTCACGCTTGATCTGAAAGGGAACGTCACTTCTGTCAATAACGCTACGGAGAAGATTACAGGCTACCCGGAGGCGGCATTCAGCTATCGGTCGCTATCGCCTTTCGTCCGTGCGGAGGACAAGAAGAAGGCGCTGCAGCTGTTCGCCCGGGCGCTGAAAGGTGAGTCCGACAGCATCGAAATGACACTTACGCTCCAAACAGGGAAAATCATCGAAATCAACTTGAAAATGGTGCCGATTATTATTCATGAGCAAGTGAACGGCGTCTATGGGATTGCCAAAGATATCACAGAGCGCAAACGAACCGAGGAGCTGCTGCTCAAAACCGAGAAGCTCTCGATCGTAGGGCAGCTTGCGGCAGGAGTCGCTCATGAAATTCGCAATCCGCTTACGTCGCTGCGCGGCTTTGTGCAATTATTGCAATCTAAGGTGACGGGGTATGAGAGCTATTTCGAAATTATGATCTCGGAGCTGGACCGGATCAATGACATCGTGAGCGAATTTATGGTCATTGCCAAGCCTTCGATTGTTCACTTCCAAATGAAAGACGTCCGCAAAATTGCCCATGATGTTATTTCTCTGCTAGAGACGCAGGCCATTCTTAATAATGTGGTGATCCATACGGAAATGGCGCCGGATCTGCCTCTGATTAACTGCGAAGAGAATCAATTGAAGCAGGTTTTCATTAATATCCTCAAAAATGCGATAGAAGCGATGCCGGAAGGCGGCAATATTGTCATCCAACTTCAAACGGCCGGCAGCCAAGTCTTCATCCGTTTCACGGACGAGGGCTGCGGCATTGCCGAGGAGCGGCTCGCTGTATTGGGAGAGCCTTTCTACACGACGAAGGAGAAGGGGACTGGATTAGGTTTGATGGTTTGTCATAAAATCGTCGAAGCCCACCAAGGAAGCCTGCAGATCAGGAGCGAGGTTGACAAAGGTACGACGGTGGATTTGATTCTGCCGATCGGCACGAAGAAACAGGCTGGATAAGGCAAAAGCAAAAGGACCGCTCGACTAGTTCTGTTGACTAGGAGCAGTCCTTTTTGTCATGCATTACTTCTTGACGCGCTCGCGCAAGACTTTTTCAATGATTAATTTGTGACCGAGCCGGCCGCCAAGGCGAATCAGGCCTGTAGTCCGACCGGAAATAAGATGCCGATGTCCGTCCGCGATGTTCGTTTGAATCGAGAAACGATGAAAATGATTGACCCCGAAGCCGATATTTAAACCGGTTCGTCCCGAATAGGAGTGCCTATGGCCGTCAGCTGTCGTTGTAATGCCCCTGAACGTGTGGCGGTGTCTGCCATCTTCAGGAATGAATAAGTCCGTCAAATTGCCGAAGGCATGCTGGTGTCCCTCTACACGCGAAGTTAACCCCTCCATTCGATGCTTGAATTGTACGGGGCCGCCGTCTCCTTGCCGGATTTTCGCCATTGTCCATCATCCTCTCGAAAGATATGTAAGTAAAGTATGTATCAGGACCTAAATCGGATTGGATGTTTGACGGTACTCTGCAGAAGAAGCAACGGAATGAGACGAGTTGTTATGCGATATGATGATAAAAATAGATTGTCGGAAATGAGCAGGGAGCGTGTCGCTTGTGACAGTGATAGGAAAGAGTATTCCGCGGCTGGAATCTGAAGAGAAAGTAACCGGGGTTGCGAAGTATACGAACGATACGCAGTCTCCCGGACTGCTTCACGGCTGGCTCGTGACCAGCCCTTATGCCCATGCGCGGATCCAGTCCATCGATGTCTCCGGCGCCAAGGCAATGAGCGGCGTTCATGCAGTGATTCGTGGAGATGACATAGCTGTTCTTACCGGAAGTATGCTGGCAGACCGGCCGCCGCTCGCTTCCGGCAAAGTTCGTTATTACGGAGAACCGATCGTCATCGTCGTTGCCGAATCGGAGCATCGGGCCAAGGAGGCGGCAGCCCGCATTCGCGCCGAGTTCGAGCAGCTGCCGGTCGTACATTCGCCGAGCAGTGCCCTTGCGCCCGGTGCGCCGCTAATTCATGAAGGATTAGCCGGTTATGAGAAGCAGGGAGACGTGTACCCCGTCGCACACACGAATATCGGCAACTGGGTTCGCATCCGCAAAGGCCATATGCCTGCGGGCTGGGCGGCAAGCGAGGTGACCGTCGAAGGGACCTATGCCTTCAACACGTCCGATCACGCCGCCATAGAGCCGCGCTGCGCGATTGTCGAAGTGAAGCCTGGCGGCTTGATCGAGATTCAAAGCTCAACGCAAGACCCTTATACGATCAAACGTGCGTTTGCGCACTTCTTCCATGTCGACCAGTCCAAGGTCATCGTGCACGTGCCGTTCGTCGGTGGCGGCTTTGGCGGTAAAGGGTCGATTCAGCTCGAATATATCGCCTATTTGGCCTCCAAAGCTTGCGGCGGCCGGCCCGTCAAAGTCAACAATTCCCGCGAATGCGACATCGTCAGTTCCCCCTGCCATATCGGTCTGGAGGCGAAAGTGAAGCTCGGCGCCACCCGAGAAGGCAAGCTGATGGCGGCTGAAGTGACGCTCTTGTTCGACACAGGCGGATACACCGATGAGGGGGCGGCCGTCACGCAATCGGCGGCTGTCGATTGTACGGGTCCGTACAAGATCGACCATGTGTGGTGCGACGCCTTGTGCGTCTATACGAATCACCCTTATGCTACGGCATTCCGGGGCTTCGGTCATACGGAAGCGCTCTATTGCATCGAACGGACGATGGACCGGCTGGCCAAAAGGCTGGAGATGGATCCGTTAGCGCTTCGGCTCAACAACGCTATTTTGCCGGGCGATACGCCCCCGACGCAGACTCCGCTTACAAGCAGCTCCATCGGCGATTTGCCCCAATGCATCCGTAAGCTGAAGGAACTGATTCATTGGGAGGAAGGTCAGCATGTACAGACGGGTCCGCACACGGTCAGGACGAAAGGCATGGCCTGTGTATGGAAAGCGTTCGGGATGTCCGTGGAAACCGGTTCCGGCGCAACGGTCACCTTCAACCATGACGGCAGTGCGAATCTTAGCATCGGCGCGGTGGAGCTTGGACAAGGGAACCGCACGGCGATGGGGCAGATTCTTGCGGAGCGGCTGCAAATGCGGATGGATCAGGTCCATGTCAAGATGGACATCGATACGCAGATTACACCGGAGCATTGGAGGACTGTTGCGAGCAGCTCGACGATGATGGTCGGCAGGGCAGTGCTCGACGCGGCTGACGATGCGATCAATCAATTGAAAAACAATGCTGCGCTTGCCCTGCAAATGCCGGCGGAGCTGCTGGAGGTTGGACGCGGGATGGTATTCGTGAAGGACGATCCCATCATAAGTCTGAAGATCAGTAAGCTGGTCAGCGATTCCAATTCCTGGACGGCCGCGCTGTCGGCGAACCCGTGATCGGCCGCGGGCGTTACCGTGTCCGCGACACGACCAGACTGAATCCGCAAACGGGCGAAGGTGTTCCGGGCCAGCAGTGGACCTTAGGCGCGCAAGCGGTTGAAGTGGAATTCGATACCCGCGAATGCACGTATCGCGTGCTCAAAGCGGCATCCGTATTTGATGCCGGGAAGGTGATCAATCCAGGCACGGCGCGAGGTCAGGTCATCGGCGGCATGAATATGGGCCTCAGCTTCGCAACCCGTGAAGGATTGCTGTACAATCAGGCCGGCCAGGTGCTGAACCCGCAGCTGCGTTCCTACAAGGTAACACGGTACGGTGAAACGCCTGCCTATTTGGCGGAATTCGTGGAGACGCCGTTCCTCGAGGGACCGTATGGCGCCAGAGGGGTCGCTGAGCATGGCACCATTGGGATGCCCGCTTGTCTGGCGAACGCCTTGTCTCTCGCGGCGGAAGTCGAATTGGACACATTGCCTTTGACGCCGGAGATGATTTGGCGGGCTAGAGGGGGAGGCCGATGATTTCGTTCGACTTCGAATATTATAAGCCGGCAAGCTTGGATGAGGCGGTCTTTCTATTTCAGCAGGCCGAGGCGAGCGGCAAAGCGCCGCGCTATTATTCCGGCGGCTCGGAGATCATTTCCATGGCCCGGTTGAATAAGCTTCGCACAGGAGCAGTCATCGATGTGAAAGATATTGCTGAATGCAAGGTGATGCAGCTTCGAGAGAAGGAGAACGTACTCGTGATTGGCGCAGCATTAACGCTGACGGAGCTGGAAGAGTCCGGCTTCTTTCCGCTGCTGGCAGATACATCGCGGGATGTGGCGGATCGTACGAACCGCAACCGAATTACGCTCGGCGGCAATCTCTGCGGAGCCTTCATATACCGGGAAGTACTTCTGCCATTTTTGCTGGCGGACAGCGAAGCCGTGCTGGCCGGTCCGGCGGGCGTACGCCGCATATCGGTCCATGAGCTGCTGAACGGTCAACCGCGGCTGGCGAGAGGAGACCTCCTGGTACAGTTGATTACCGGTGCCGCTTATACGCACCTACCCTACGTCACTGTGAAAAAGACCAAAATGGAACGCATCGACTACCCCATCGTTCGCATCGCCGCCCTTCGCAGCAGCGAAGGGGTTCGCGCCGCCTTCAGCGGTGTCAGTTCCGTTCCGTTTCGTTCGCGCAGCTTGGAGAACATCCTGAATGAGGGAATGCTTCCGCTCGGTGTTCGTGTAGAGAACGTTATACGAAGCTGGCCGCTGCCGATTATGAGCGATCTGCTTGGCTCCAGCGACTACCGGGCATTCGTGCTGCGCAATACGTTATATGATGTGATGACCGCTCTGGAAGAGAGGGGGAAGCAACATGAAAGAAGGGATGGTTAGAGGGGAGATGGAACTGCTCGTTAACGGCCGGCCGCATCATGCCGCTATCCGTTCGGCGGATACGCTGCTGCGTGTGCTGCGCGAGCAGCTGGGCTTCACGGGAGCCAAAGCCGGCTGCGAGAATGGAGATTGCGGCGCTTGCACGGTCATCGTTGACGGAGTTCCGGTCAAATCCTGTATGATGCTGGCGATCGAGACACACGGCAAGCGGATAACGACAATCGAAGGACTTGGGGGGGACTCTCCCGTGCAGCAAGCTTTTGTGAAGCATTTCGCTTTTCAATGCGGTTTCTGTACCCCCGGTTTTATCATGGTTGCACATGCCCTTGCCCAGACCGGACGGCAAGCGAGCGAGGAAGAGATCACGGAGTGGCTGCGCTCCAACATATGCCGCTGCACAAGCTATGAGGAAATCGGCAAGGCTGTTCGATTGGTCCTTGCACAGGAATGAAGCGAAGGAAATAGGCAGCTGCGAATCTTTGAATTACCACCCGGTAACCAAGCTGCTGCCGACATCTTGGACATGATCACTCGTGGTCGTGTTTGGGAGCGTCGGCAGCGGCTTTTTGCCGTGCCCGAAAGCGCCGCACCTTCATCAGATTGCCGCACATTTTGTCATCGCAATACCGTTTGGAACGGTTGCGCGTTTCGTCCACGTACACCCAGAGGCAGTTCGGGTTGTCGCAAATCCGAATTCGCGACGTTTCGCCATTGGCTATCGATTGCGCCATGGAAGCGGCGATATCGGCCAGGACTTGCTCCCATCGCCGGTTAAGGCCATACCATTCCAGGCGATAGCGTCCCTCGTCCGATACAAGCTTGCGGATGACCGGACCGCCGGCCATAATCGCATTGAGCGCCTCCGTATCCGCTTCATGCGGCATAGCCTTGGATACGAATTGCGTCACGATTCGGTGCAGCAGTGCTCGCAGTTCTTTCAATTCTTGCAGCTCTGCCGGTTCCGGGGGACGATCCATATTCAGGTTCTGGCTCGTAAGCCAGCGGTGTAGCCAGTCCGGGTTATCCAAGCGGTCATCGATTGCGCCGTCGCCCCTCCAGTCTCGATGCAAGCTGTTCAGTAAATCGTCCCAAAGCATATGACATGACCCCGATCTTTTTTATGCTTCAGTGTAACATCTGAAAAGTATTTTTGCTAGTTACTTGACCGGAAAAACATTCCATGGTAAATTAGCCATGTAACTTGTTAATTCATATTTGGTGGTTACTAATGATAATATTGGGAGGCTGTTTAATGAATAATGTTGAGCTTTTGCTGCATGGTTGGGAGTGCTGCTATGACAAGGAAGACTGGTATCCTCCACTGACGGACGCGCTGAAAGGATTGACTGCCGAGCAAGCCAATTGGCGTCCTGCAGGCGAACACGTCAACACGATCTGGGAAAATGTGCAGCATCTGATTTTTTATAAAGAAAGATTGCTCAAACGGATGACCGGGGAAGAGATGGAATATCCGGATGCGACGAATGACGATACGTTTGCGGTTGAGTCCGTATCCGGCGAAGCGTGGGAGATGACGTTATCCCGTTTGCAAACGGTTCATTTAGCCATCCGCGAACGCCTTGCGCAGTGGGGAGAGAACGATTTCGAGCATGTATACCCGAATCGTACGCAATCTGCAGGACGCTGGGTGAACAGCCTGATCCTGCATGATGCGTATCATACGGGCCAGATCATGTTCATTCGCAAGCTGCAAGGCTCGTGGCCGTCGCGCCGTTCATTCGAATAAGATGCGCGCCGAACAACAACTGCCGACAACCGCACCCGAGCAGCAAGGGATGGACCCTGATAAGCTCCAAGCCGCTTTCCGGTTACTGGAGCGAGAGATTGACAGCGGCGAAATTCCCGGAGGCGTGGCGCTCGTAGGCCGGGGCGGCGTCATCGTCGGTTCCTGCGCTGCCGGCCGCGCCATTGTCACGCAGGAGCAGGAGCTTCCGGTAACGGAAGATACGATCTATGACTGCGCTTCATTGACCAAGGTGATGGTGACATTGCCGCTTATTTTGCAGCTGATCGACCGCGGCGAGCTGCGGCTGAAGGACCCGGTTGCCCGTTTTTTTCCGGACTTTGCCGCCGGCGGCAAAGGCGAAGTGACGATTCTGCATCTATTGACCCATACGTCCGGCTTCCAAGCCTACAAGAACCTTCACGCACACGGTTGGACCCCGCAGCAGATCAGAGCCGCGGTCATGGAAGAGACCTTGCTTTATCCGTGCGGCGGCGGTTACGAATACAGCGATTTCAATTACATCGTGCTGGGCGAGCTGGCGGCGCATCTGTTCGGTCTGCCGCTGGACGAGGCTGCGCGCCGGTATGTGCTGGAACCGCTGGGCATGACCCGCAGCGGCTACCGACCGGCTGCGGAGCTGCGGCCGCAAATTGCCGCGACCGAGTTCATGCAGGGCAGCTGCCGCTGGGGCGAGGTGCATGACGAGAACGCCTGGGCGATGGGCGGCGTTAGCGGGCATGCCGGCTTGTTCGCCACGGCACATGACGCGGCCAAATACGCCGCGATGTGGTTGAACAAGGGCTGTCTTGCCGACGGCAGCAGCCTGATATCTGCGGCAGCGGTCGAAGCGGCGACGCGAAGCTATACGCGGGAGTTGGAACACGCAAACCGTGGGCTCGGTTGGGTGCTGAAGGGTGACAAATGGGACGCTTCCGGCGATTGGTTCTCGCCTCGGAGCTTCGGTCACACGGGATTTACCGGCACTTCCTTGTGGATGGACCCGGCTTCGCAAGTTTTCGCCGTGCTTCTGACCAACAGAGTTCACTATGGCCGTGAGAAATCCGTTGCCAGGCTGCGGGATTGTTTCCATAATGCGGTCGCCGCCTCGATCCGGTCATAAAGGTTGGTAAAACCCGCCCAATCGCGGCAAGCCAAAGATGTGTATAGAGCAGGCAATATGAATAAAAAAATATGAAAATCCGCCAAGGCACAGGAACCTGTGTAAGGCGGATTTTCTATTTTTTGGCGATGTGAACTGGTAAAACATACCTGACATAAGTGAAAAATGAACGAAATATTTTAGTAGAACTACGACCTTTGACTTAGAAGGGCAGACTGAGAGGGTGAGGCAATGAAAGCTACGGGGATTGTGCGCAAGGTTGACCAATTAGGTCGTATTGTTCTACCGATCGAGATGCGGCGTTTGCTCAATATCGGCACGGATGACGAAGTGAAGATTTATTGCGATGAAGAGCGGGTGATCGTAACGAAATGCGTGTTGAACTGCATTTTCTGCGGGAGTGAGAGAGAGCCGTATTATTTTAAACGGAAATTGATTTGTAAAGTTTGCTTGGATGAGATTGCCCCGGTTGAAGCCGGGCAGGCAAGAAGCGGAGAAGATGCTGTTCATGGAGGGTGATATTCTGAAAGCGGATTCAATGGGGGCTTTGAAGCGGGCCGGCCTGCGTTCATAATTTAAAATTGGCGCCTCCCGTAAGCCTCCTCATATAGCTTCCGAATCGTATCGATGCTATGATAGGAGCGTTACTACTTACGAATGAAGGTGCAGACATGAGTACATTAACGAAAGCCATTCTGCTGGCTGCCAAGGCGCATGACGGTCAAACCGATAAAGGCGGAAACCCGTATATTTTACATCCCATTCGATTGGCCAGCAAAGCCGTAACGACCGAGGAATCCATTGTCGCCGTCCTGCATGATGTCGTGGAGGATTCGGATATGACGCTATTCGATCTGAAGAACGAAGGCTTTAGCCTTAACGTGATCGAAGCGCTGGACTGCTTGACGCGAAGAGCGGATGAAACCTACGAAAGCTTTATACTAAGAATCAAGCGAAATCCGCTGGCTACGAAAGTCAAACTCCTCGATCTGAAGGATAATTGCGATACCAGCCGCATGCCGGAGATGACCGATAGAGATAAGGCCCGAATTGATAAATATAAAAAAGCGATCGCCGAACTCAAGTTTTGAGGGATGCAGCTTGCTAGCATATCTGAACCATCAAGGACAAAGCGTCCGCCTTCCTGGAGAATGCGGGCGTTTTTGCCGATTTGTCTCATTTTGTCGGAAAAAGAAATAAATATTTATTTGAAATTACAAAAATAAAATAAAATTTCAAATTCTATTGACCCCATAAACCTTTTTCAATAGTATAAAAAAATAGTCATTCTAATATATGGGAATAGAAATAAAGACGTATTCGGGGGGCGGCGCTTGCGTGAAAGCGATTTCGAAGGTGCACAAGTTCCGGTTAGCTTTATTCTGGCGGCTTTTTACTAACTATTTCATCGTCATCATGGTCCCGGTCATTGTCGCCAGCTTCCTGGCTCACGTGCTGGTCGTACGGACGATTGAGAAGGATGCGGAGAAGCTTAACGACGTTGTCATCAGCCATTTCTCCAAACAGACGGACACGGCTCTCGATGCGCTCAAAACGAATATGATCAATATGCTGAGCTCGTCCAATGTGACCGGCTTGCTCCGAGTCATTGACGATTCACGGGAGAACCAGCAGCGGGCCGAACAGTTGTATACGCTGCGGGAGCAGCTCATGAAGCTTCAATCCGACAAGCTCGTCTCGAAAGTTTTCCTATACTTCGCCAATCACGATTTGGTCGCCGATGTGGATATTTACACGGACAAAGCCTACTATTTTACCCAGACCTACCCGCTGGATGAGCAGCAAAAGGGCGGCTATCTTTCCCAATTCGCCGGCAAGAAAATGATGGAAGTTACCGATACGGGCAAGCTCGGCTTATCGGCCGTCATGAGCTATCCGTTCAATACGGATAATCCTGAGGTGTATTTGGTCGTGCACTTTGACCAGAGCAAGCTGAAAGAGCTCATTTCCATACCGGAGAAATGGGTGACGGGGACGGCGATCGCCTCTTCCCAAGGGACGATTCTGAATGCGTTCGGCTTCACGGACAAAGAGATCAAAGCGGTACAGACGCATGCGCGCCTGAGCTCCGCCGATTCACAGTTCCTCGTCACCGACGAAATTGCGATGTCCTTAGTGAAGTCCCGTTTTAACGATACTTGGTACTATGTAACGGTTGCAGATCTGCGTACGCTCATGAAGCCCGCCTATATAACGCGAATGATCTCTTGGGCATTCCTGATCTTCTTCCTCGTTGTCGGCAGCTTGGTGTCTTATTATTTAAGCCGCCGGTTATACCGTCCGATTCAGGAGATTACGGACGAGAACAAAGAGCTCTCGCAGCGCATGAGCGGCATGGTTCCTTATATGCATGAGCTTTTCGTGACGAAAATGCTGCTGGGGGAATACCAGGATGAGCTCTCCATCGCGTTATATGCCAAAGAAATTCGTTTCACCTATGACAAGCACGCGGTACGCACCGTGCTGACGATTGCCTTTCATTACAATTCGCAAATGTACGCCAAATTATCGGAAACGACGAAATCCTTCATGTTCGTTGAGATTAAAGAATTGATCAGGAAGTCCACGCCATCGCCTATCTGGCTCTGCCAAACGAAGCCGGACGTCATGGCCTGTGTCGTTGCGCACGACCCTTTCCTGCATTTGGGCGCGGAGGAGGCTGCGGATATCGTCCGGTTGGTGCTGGAGTCGTACAGCCAATATTTCAAAGCGACGATCGGCATCGGGAAGCCGGTGAACGCTATCGAACAGCTGCATGAATCGTACGAGCATGCGCTGACGGTCATGCAGAATCGGGGACTTGAGGCGGATGTGGACATCTGCCGCGGTCCGCTGGAGGCAGACCGGACGCAGTGGGAGAGCTTCCTGGCCGTGCAGGACGTGAACCGGATTTTCAATCAGCACAAAACCCGGGAATATGAGAAGCTGCTGCAATTCGTCTACGAGCGGCTGGAAGATGGAAGACGGCGCAATGCGACGGCGCTGCAGGTCAAATATTTTTGTACGGATGTGCTTAACACGTGGATTCGTGCCGTGGAGACGGAGCATAACGATTTCAATGTCCCTTTCTTCTCGAGCCTGTATGAGCGGATGAACAGCTGTATGACCTGGGAGGAATTGAAAGCCTGTTTCCAGGAGAGTCATGCCGTCCTGTTCCGGACGGAAGAGCCCGATCAGCGGACGCAGCTGTTCGCCGAAGTGCTCGACTATATCCATGCACATTACAATGAAGAGCTGTCGATCGAATATTTTGCAGAGAAGCTGAATATGTCCAACGGGCATTTCTCCAGAACGTTCAAAGAAGCGGTAGGCGAGAAGTATGTTGAATACATCGCCAGGTACAGATTGATGAAGGCGAAGCAATTTCTATTGGAGACGGATATGAAAATCGATGACATTGCCGAGAAGGTCGGCTATTGGGGCCGCAATTCGTTTATTCGCACGTTTCGCAAATACGAGGGCATCACGCCGGCCAAATTCCGGACGATGCATCACTGAATAGATAGAGACTTCATTTTTTCCGAAGTCTCTATTTTTTCTTCCAAGGCCAATCGAGACCCGCAGAAACCGCATGAAATCAGGCTTCGCAAAAAATGAGACGTCAAGCAATTATGCGATCTTTACGCTGCGGCGCGCCTTCTCGTATAGTTAGGCCATCAACTTCCGAAAGGAGGAGGGGGGAGGCAGTATGCCGCAGCGCAAAGGAATGTGGTACATCGTCAAGAAACATAGAGCGCTATATTTGTTAATGCTGCCTGGGATTTTATACTACATCATTTTCAAATATGTGCCTATGTACGGAGTCGTCATTGCGTTCCAGGATTATTCGATCGGCAAAGGAATTCTTGGCAGCAAATTTGTCGGGTTCAAGCATTTTATCGAATTCTTCTATGTAAACCCGGATTCGTGGAAGCTCATTCGCAACACAGTCATGCTGAATGTATACGATTTGCTGTTTCATTTTCCGGCCCCGATCCTACTGGCCATCTTGTTTCATGAATTACGGAATAAAATGTTCAAACGCATCGCACAAAGCATCAGCTATATGCCCCACTTTCTGTCAACGGTAGTCATTGCCGGGATTCTGGTGACATTCTTATCGCCGCAAACCGGCATCATTAACTTCCTGCTCGTGAAAGTGTTCGGGATGGAGCCGATCCTGTTTCTCGGTCTGCCCGAATGGTTCCGAACCATCTATGTTTCCTCGGAAATATGGCAAAAGGTCGGCTGGGGAACGATTCTCTACTTGGCGGCCATCGCCGGGATCGATCCGACGCTGTATGAAGCGGCCAAAATGGACGGCGCCAACCGCTTCCAGCAAATGCGCCACATTACCTTTATCGGCATGGTGCCTGTGATGATTATTTTGTTCGTTCTGACACTGGGGCATTTCATGGAAACCGGCTTCCAAAAAATTTTGCTGCTGTACAACTCCATGAACTACGAAACGTCCGACGTCATCAACACATTCGTATACCGCCGTGGGATCCTGGACGCGGATTTCAGCTTTGCCACTGCCGTCGGGTTGTTCCAATCAGTCATCGGTCTCATACTTGTCATCGGCGCCAACCGGATTGCCAAGAAATACTCAGAGACAAGCTTATGGTGAAGGGGGATTCTGCATGAAAATCAGACAATCGGCCGGCTCCCGGATATTCGACGCATTTAATTACACGGTCATGATCGTGATCATGATTGTGATGATTTATCCGCTGTGGTACGTGTTCTCCGCGTCTATAAGCGACAACGCCATGGTTTCGAGCGGCGAAGTGCTGTTCCTGCCCAAACAGGTAACCCTTATCGCGTATAAGCAGCTGACGGCCAATCCGGATCTATGGATCAGCTATTGGAACACGATCCGTTATACGGTTGTCCATGTCGTATTCACGCTGATTACAACCTCTGCGATGGCTTATCCGCTGGCCAAAAAATGGCTGCCCGGCCGCAAGCTCATCCTAATGATGGCCGCGTTTACGCTGCTATTCAGCGGCGGGATGATTCCGACGTTCCTCGTCGTACAGAAGCTCGGCCTGCTGAACAGCATCTGGGCGATCGTGCTGCCGACCATGATCAGCACATGGTATTTGTTCATCATGCGGACGTTCTTCGAAGCGCTGCCGGAGGAGCTGGAAGATGCGGCCACGATAGACGGCTGTTCTTCGCTGCAGGTGCTCCTGCGTGTCGTGATGCCGCTGTCGATGCCCGTGATGGCGACCATCGGCCTGTTCACGGCCGTGAACCAATGGAATGCGTTCTTCGATGCATTGATTTATTTGAACGACCGTTCGATGTATCCGCTGCAAATTATGCTTCGCAATATCCTGGTCGCAGGCTCTACAATTCAAGCGGAAGGGGATATGAACCTTCTTCAGACGATGAAATATGCCATTATCATGATCGCGACACTCCCTATTTTGTGTGTATATCCATTCATTCAGAAGTATTTCGTACAGGGCACCATGATTGGCGGCATTAAAGGGTAAGCAGCTTTTTCCATATCCAAGGGAGGTATATCTATGAAAAGAAAAACGGTGGCAGCAGCATTATCCGCAGTTATGCTCTCCGGCATCGTCGCAGCCGGCTGTACGAACGAAACGGCAAATACGCCGGCAGCAAGCGATACGAAGAAAGGGGAAGACGCCAAGAAGCCGATCACATTCTCTTGGCTGGCTTACGACCGCCCGGAGGGGAAGGTGCGGCAGGACTGGGAGATTTTCAAGGAAATCGAAGCGAAGACCGGCGTGAAAATCGAATTTCAGGTGGTCAGCCAGGAAGGCTTGAAGGAAAAGAAGCAGATTATGATCGCGACGAACGCCGTGACCGATTTCATTCAGGTCGATACACTGGAAGGAAGACAGCACGGTCCCGACAAGGTGTTCTTGAATTTGAAAGACTACTTGGATAAAGCTCCGAATCTGAAAGCATTCTACGAAAAATATCCGGAAGCCAAAGCTGTGGCCACAGGAGCCGACGGGGGCATCTATACCGTACCGGTCATCGAAGGCGACGCGGAAGGCAAAGGTTTCAACTTCATCTGGTATACGCGCAAAGATTTGATGGATAAGTTCGGTTTGAAAGCGCCGACGACCGTGGAAGAATTTTACCAGTTCCTGAAAGCGCTGAAAGAAAAACAACCGGACACGTACCCGCTGATCAACAATGCCATCGTTGGGGATACGGGGCTATTTACCACGTTCGGGCGGGCGTTCACCGGCATTCATGGCTTCTACAACGTGGATCCTTCGACAGACAAATATGCCTTTGCTCCCTACCACAAAGGATATAAGGACTCGTTGATTTTCCTTAACAAGCTGTTTAATGAGAAATTGCTCGATCCTGAGTTTTCCATGATTACGCAAGCACAATGGGAAGAGCGCATTCTGAAAGGGAAATCGCTCGTTACGTTCTTCTGGAAGGCTGATTTGGAGACGCTTATGGACAAGGGGCGGAAAGCGGGCATCGCCGATTACACACTGGATGCCATTCCGCAGTTTGCGGCCGACGGCATCAAGAACTATCAATTCTCCCGGTCGGTCGTAGGATCGACGGGGCGTGCGATTTCGGCGAAGGTGAAAGATAAGGACCGGGCGGTGCAATTCCTCGACTACTTGCTCAGTGAGGAAGGCTCCAATTATTTATCCTTGGGGATCGAAGGCAAGACGTATACCAAAGAAAACGGCAAGCCGGTATACAACAAAGACTTCGGCGCTTCACCGTTTACAACGCTGCGCAAAGATTGGGGCGTCTGGTACGACATGATTACGCTGGATAACGCCAAATCTCGGGCTGTGTGGGAAAGCGGGCTGAGCGAGAAGAGCAAAGCGATTAACAAAAGCTACGAGTCTTTCATCATTCCGGCGCCGAAGCAAATTGTCAAAACGAGCGAAGAGCTGGAGCTGGAGAAGTCGAAGCTGAACAATCTGAATAAATATTTGGAGCAAAAGCTGACGGAATTCGTATCCGGGAAAACGCCGATTAACGATAAAACATGGCAGGAATTCATCGACCAAACGAAAAAGCTTGGCGCTGACGAATTGCTCAACATGTACAATACGGCATACACACGCACATATGGAAAGAAATAAGCCTTAGGCACAACAGGGGAGCATGAAGGGCAAGACTCGCTTCGTGCTCCCCGCATGGGAGGGATTCGAATGGCCGACGAACGGATGAAGGTCATTGATGTGGACGTCCATAATGAACAGAACGACAGCGCGCTGCTGCCCTATCTGGCGGAGCCGTGGCGGTCGCGCGTGGCGGCAACCGGAATCGGTTATTCCGGTTCCGGCTATTACTCGCCGGTAGGCGTCATGAAGAAGGACGCCATTCCGCCGGGCGGCGGGAAGGCCGGATCAGACCCTGACCTTCTGATCAAGCAGCTGCTCGAAGGCTATAATGTCGAGTACTGTGTTTTGACCGGCGTGGTCTACAACATCTCGACGACGCACGATCCGGATTATGCGGCTGTCATATGTTCCGCCTACAATGATTTCCTGATCGCGGAGTGGCTGGGCCGGCACAAGGCGTTCAAAGGCGCCATGTCCGTCGCCACGCAGGACCCGCAGCTGGCAGCGCGGGAAATCGACCGGATCGGCGGTCATCCCGACATCGTCGAGGTGATGATCTCCAGCGCGGCCCGCGCACCGCTGGGGCAGCGCATGTACCACCCGATCTATGAGGCGGCTGAACGGAACGGGCTTCCGATTGCCATTCATCCTGGGGCCGAGGGCGGCGGCAGCTCGACGGCGCCAACGGCAGCCGGGTACCCGTCCCGGTACATCGAATGGCACACCTGCTTGTCCCAAATGTTCATGGCGCATTTGGTCTCGATGGTATGCGAGGGCGTATTCGAGAAGTTTCCACGGTTGAAGGTGGTGCTTACCGAAGGAGGCATCGCCTGGCTGCCGCATCTGATGTGGAGGCTCGATAAAAACTACAAAGCGCTGCGTTCCACGGTTCCTTGGCTGAAGAAGCTGCCCAGCCAGTATATTCGGGAGCATTGCTATTTGACGACGCAGCCGATTGAAGAGCCGGATAATCCGCAGCATCTCATCGATCTGTTCAATATGATCGATGCCGAGAATATGATTTTGTATTCCAGCGACTATCCGCATTGGGATTTCGACTCGCCGGATATGATCTTGCGACGGTTGAAGCCGGAAGCTAAGCGCAAAATCTTTTATGAGAACGCAAAGAATCTGTTTAAACTTTAGCTTATGGGGGGAGGAGGAGGAGGAGCCGATGTCCGTGCATGATGTGCTGGATGTGGATGCTGTTCCTGATGGCGGCCATGCCGTAGTGACGGTCGAGGGGAAGAGTATCGGCATCTACCGGTTGGGCGACAGCTTCTATGCCATCAACAACTATTGTCCGCATCAAGGTGCGCCGATGTGCGCCGGGCTCGTTTCCGGCACAACGCTTCCGTCCGGCGTCTACGAATATGAATACGGCAAGGCGGGGGAGATCATCCGTTGCCCTTGGCATGGCTGGGAGTTCGACATCCGTACCGGCAAATCGCTGTTCAGCGAGAAGATTTGGGTGAAAACGTACAAAGTGATCGTGGAGGACGGCCGGGTTCATGTGGACATGGACCGTAAGTGACGGAAGGACCGAACAGGGGGGATGCCTGTTCGGTCTTCTTTTGGTTTTGGGGCGGGCTTGGCCCCGCCCTGCCCGCCCGGACCGGAGCGTGCCGGAGCGTGCCAAAGCCAAAGCGTGCCAGAGCCAAAGAGTACCAAAGCCAAAGCGTGCCAGAGCGTGTCAGAGCGTGTCAGAGCGTGTCGGATCTCTCTAGCGGACACAGCGGCCCTTATTCGCCGAAAAAAGGCGCGGCTTCGGAAATGTAACGGACACCAGAGCCTCTATTTTGGCCATTTTGGGCTTGTTGAGCCTCGAAATTGGCAAATAACGTCACTCGTGACCGTTAGCGCAGAAGCTCGGTGTATATTGCGCGAATAGCGGCGCCTGTGTCCGTTAGGCTGTCGTCGGTGTGCGAACCCAGGCCAGCACGGGGATCTCTACCACTAGCCGAAGTCGTTTCTTGCACCGCCGCCTCTAGTGCCGCCGCTACCGTCCTCAGGAGTGGGGGGGGCGAGTTCACGGAAGTGAGCGTATAGCCACTATCCCGTTGGCTCATGAAGGGTCACCGCTCCATCGTCGATACCGTCACCTTGCCTGCGCCGCCGCTAGCGATTCCGTTCTCGTCCTCTGAGGGAGAGGTGAGTTCACGGAAGTGAGCGTATAGCCACTATCCCGTCGGCTCATGAAGGATCACCGCTCCGTCGTCGATACCGTCACTTTGCCCCCGCCCCTGCTAGTGTTCCCGTTCCCTTCCTCAGGAGTGGGGGGGTGAGTTCACGGAAGTGAGCGTATAGCCACTACTCCGTTGGCTCAGGATCAACGCTCCGGTCGTTGTTACCGCCACCATGCCCCGCCGCCGCTAGCGTTCCCGTTCTCGTCCTCGGGTGGGGGCGAGTTTACGCTGAGGAAATACAGGCCGCTATTTTTGGTTGAAATCGCTTTCATTTGGCGCTTGCGGAAATAAGATGTCTTATTTGCGCAGAAAGTTGGCCACAGCGGTTAAAGTAATCTACATAAGGCATCATATTTCCCCTTAAGCTGCCAAAAGGGTGTTTTGTCCGGAAATAACGCATCATAGTTCCGTTAATCCTTGATATTCACTGTGCATCTGCCAGGAGGCCTACGCCTAGCTGCTCAGATACATTTTGTAACGACAGGTTTCGCTACGTTTCCTCAGTATTCATGGGTGGAAAACAGACAGAAACAGTCACGGTTCGCTATGTACATATTGAAAAGTTGCGGATAAACTTAACGTATATGCGATGAAATTTAATTTCATTAGAAATTAAAATTTCGAAACAATATTTTCGAGGAGGTTGAAGAAAGGCTATTCACAGTATAGGGAGCTTGTTTTGTTGTAGCGAGCGATACATATAGTATCGCATTGAGATTCCGGGGAAAGGGT
The DNA here is from genome assembly GCF_028765165.1 of Paenibacillus sp. MAHUQ-63. Classification (GTDB taxonomy): domain Bacteria; phylum Bacillota; class Bacilli; order Paenibacillales; family NBRC-103111; genus Paenibacillus_E. The sequence continues at coordinate 1,189,261 of NZ_JARADB010000002.1, forward strand.
GATGTGCGAGAAACGAAGTCAGGCGAAGTCAGGTAGAGAGGGTCGAGTCGACGTGTGTACTACCGATGAATTTATCAGCGGTTATGAGCGGAGTTCACGAAACTAATGACACTCGGGTGTGCCCCGTCTCATGCTCATTTGTACCTGCGCGTAAATCTTCCATGGTTTGGTGTTAGGAGCTACGCGTGAATCTACGTATGGATTCGTGCATGGACCGACGCATGAGTCTACGTAAGGACTCGCGCATGGACCGACGCATTAATCTACGTATGAATTCGCGCATGAACCGGCGCGTGAATCTGCAGCAATCCGCGCATGATTTCGCGCGTCGAAGGGATCTGAGATGTTCATGTCTAGCATCGAGCGAGTCATCAGTCGTGCATACACGAACCAACATAAGCGGTAATTGAAGAGAAAGGACATACATAGAAGGGAAGTGCCTAATGATGAGAGGCTACACCTATTCGCTACGCAAACGATGGCAGGCATCTCTTGCCGTGATGCTGCTGGTTTGCACAATTGTATCCGGTTATGGAAGCGGTTTAAACGCTGTGTATGCACAAGAGGAAGCAGGGGGGAGTTCTCTTGCGGCGGCAGCCCCGATCCATGAGAAGATCATGGCCAAAAATGCGGCAGCCCGTACGATTGAATTGGCTTACAAAGGTACTGTCCCTTTGAGCGATACGTTGACCGTCGTGCAGCAGTTCGCCGACACGAGCGTGGCACGCACACTGAACGATGTCATGGTCGGTGCGGAGAACGTCGACGTCTATTTAGGCGAAGACGGCAAGGCAGCGCGTATCGTTATCGTCGGGGAAACGCCGATGAACCGGATGCGTGTCGGCATCCGCAACAATATTAGCGACATCACCGACATGACGCAAATCAATCACGGTGCCATCGAGATCAAGTCGGCCAAGGGCTTCGCGATCACCGATAAGGCAGCTAATCAGACCTACCCGGTTGCGGCGGGTGCGCAAGTATCTTTTACCGTCGCCAACGGGGAAATCGCAGTCCAACAAAACGGCACGCCCATCGCAGTAACGCCAAACCGGCTGTATATCGAGCCGGCGGCCGATGATTCGCTGCTGCAGGTCATGTCGATTACCCGAGCTCAGGGAAATCCTCAGTACCGGGGGACGCTCGAAATATTCCTTAATCCCGACAAATCGAAGCTAAGGCTTATTAACGAGCTGGATATCGAGCAGTATTTGTATCAGGTCGTCCCTAGCGAGATGCCCGCTTCATTCGGTCTGGAGGCTTTGAAAGCGCAGTCCGTCGCAGCGCGCACTTACGCATTAACGGATTATATGACGAGCCGGTTCGCCGATCTCGGTTTCCACATCGATGACAGCACGCTCAGCCAAGTGTACAACAACCAAGTGGAAAACGCGTTGACGACGCAGGCGGTGCAAGCAACTGCCGGCAAGATCATGAAGAGCGGCAATGCGCTCGTCGATGCGCGATTTTACTCGACATCAGGCGGTTACGGAGCATCGAAGCATGAGGTGTGGCAGGATGTCGACACGAATCTGTTCCCGGGAACGCCGCTTCCGTATTTGACGGGGCGCAGCTATACGTTCGATCCTGCAAACAGCGGAAGTATGCTCAGCATCGATACGTCCAATGAGCAGGCGTTGAATGATTTTTACAAAAATTTGACTTATACCGGCTATGATTCCGAATCCCCGTATTTCCGCTGGAAAGTGAGTTTGACGAGAACCGAGCTGCAAAATACGGTGAATAAAAACATCAAAGTACGCTATGCGCAAGAACCGATGTTTGTTTTGACGAAAGGCGAAGACGGCGCTTTTGCGAGTAAACCGATACCGGAAGAAGGCGTCGGAACGATTGCCAATCTGTACGTTGCGAGGCGCGGGGCCGGCGGCAACGCGATGGAGCTTGTGATTGAGGGAAGCACCGGCACTTATAAAATTTTGCGCGAATACAATATTCGCTTTACGATTCGGCCCAATAAGACGGACACCGGCGGCGGGGATGTACTCGCTTACCGTGCGAAGGGAGGGGCAGGAACCTATGATAATTCACCGCTGAAAAACCCCAGTATCCTCTACTCGGCGTTCCTGACTTTCGATCTCGCACGCGATACGGGCGGCGAACTAACGGGTGTTACCTTCTACGGCGGCGGCAATGGACATGGCGTCGGCATGAGCCAATTCGGAGCGCAAATGCTCGGGCAGCAGGGCTGGAGCTATGACAAAATTCTCGATGCCTATTACAAAGGCATGCAGATCTCGGATCTGAATGCCCCCGTGCTCCGCAGGCTGGAACTTTCACCAGCATTTGCGAATATCGCACCTGGATCAACGCAAGCTTATACCGTCAAAGGGTATGACGGAAGCGGCAGCGAAATGGCGGTTCCTGCAGAAGGGCTCGTCTGGAGCCAAACCGGCGGGATCGGCACCGTCTCTTCCGCAGGTCAATTGACAGCATCGAGTACGACGGCGGTCGGTAAGGTGTCGGTTTCTACAGGCGGGGCAGGCGGAGCAAGCGGGGAGGCGGCCGTAGTCGTCGGCAAGCCTTCGGTTGTGGTCGAAGATTTCGAGAACACGAGCGATCTTGCAGCGTCCAGTGTGCGTTCAGTTCCGAACTCGGTCCAGTTCACGAAGGCCAACAGACCTGAACCTGTGCAAGCCGGCACATTCGCCGGGAAATTCACGTATGACTTTACGGGAACGACAGGCACATCTGCAGCCTATTTGAACTTCAAAGACGAGCTTGGCGGCACAGGCCGCATTCTGGAAGGGTATCCACGAAAGCTTGGCGTGTGGGTATACGGCGACGGTCAGAAGCATTGGCTGCGCGCTATGCTGCAGGATTCCGCCGGCACGAAGCCGACGATCGATTTCACGCTGGTCGGCGGGCTGAATTGGCTCGGGTGGAAATATGTCACGATCGATCTGCCTGCGAATTTGAAGCCGCCGATTCGATTGAATCAAATTTACCTGGTGGAGACGAGCGACACGAACAAAAACGGGGGAACCCTTTACATCGATCAAGTAACGGCTTTGTATGCGAACACGGATGTGTTCGAGCTGGGGCTGTCCGGTTTGACGCCGATGGTGATTGGCGAAAGCAAGCAATTGGTCGTCCAGGCAACGTATTCCGGCAGCACGGCGCCTGTGACGGTGCGAAGCGGCCTAACTTTCTACAGCAGCGATCCTGGCGTTGCAGCCGTGAATGCCCAAGGTGCAGTGAAGGCACTGAAGGCAGGCAGCACGACGATTACGGCGCTATATGGAAGCGCGCCGCCTGCAGTGTATGAGCTGAAAGTCACCGCAGAGGCACCTGTGGTTGAACGCTTGGAGATCGCAGGACTGACGCCGATGGAGAAAGGTCAGTCGAAGCAGGCGAAGGTGTTCGCGACGTATGCCGGTGAGGCGAACCCGGTTGAGCTGCCGGTTAGCGAAGTTACTTTCAGCAGCAGTGCCACGGATGTGGCAACCGTCGATGCGATCGGCAAGGTGACGGCGATGAAGGCCGGTCAGACGACGATTACTGCCGCATACGGAGGTAAAACAGCCGGTTATGAGCTTGTCGTCACGAACCCTATCGCCGTTCTGCAAAGCATCGAGATTCAGGGGCTGAGCGCCATGATAATCGGTGATACGCAGCACCCTCGCGTGACGGCGCAGTACAGCTTGACGCCGGATCCGGTCGAGCTGACGAGCGGCGTAACGTTCAAGAGCAGCAACCCTGCTGTCGCAGCGGTTGACGAAACAGGGAATGTAAGCGCCTTGAAAGTAGGTTTTACGATGATTACAGCTTCGTTCGAAGGCAAAACGGATTATTTCACGATCGTTGTCAATCAGCCGGCATCGGCGCCGAAACGCGAGCTGAGAGCGGCATGGATCGCCTCCGTGGACAATATCGACTGGCCGCAGAAGGGCGTTGTGACACCGGAAGCGCAGAAACAGTCCTTCTCCGCCATGCTGGACCAATTGGCCGCAACGGGCATGAATGCCGTAGTCGTTCAAGTGAAGCCGACAGCGGATAGCTTCTATCCGTCTGAGTACGGCCCGTGGTCCGAGTATTTGACGGGAGTGCAGGGACAGAATCCCGGCTATGACCCGCTGGCTTTTATGATTGAGGAAGCGCACAAGCGCAATATGGAGTTCCATGCCTGGTTCAATCCGTACCGGGTCTCCATGAAGGATAATATCGGGAATTTGGTTGCGAATCATCCGGCAAGACAGCATCCCGATTGGGTTGTCAGCTACGGCGGCAAGCTCTACTACAATCCGGGCGTGCCGGCTGTGAAAGATTTTGTCATCGGCAGCATTATGGAAGTAGTGAATGGCTATGATATCGACGCTGTTCATATGGATGACTATTTCTATCCTTATGTGGTAGACGGCCAAGATTTCCCTGACAATGCCACCTATCAAACATACGGAACAGGCTTCACGAACAAAGGAGACTGGCGTAGGGACAACGTGAACAAATTGGTGCATGAACTGTCCGTCGCGATTAAACACAAGAAAAGCTACGTGAAGTTCGGCATCTCGCCGTTCGGGGTATGGCGCAATATTGCCGACGATCCGACGGGCTCCGATACGACAGCCGGCCAGCGTAATTACGATGATTTGTATGCGGACACGCGGACCTGGATCAAGCAAGGCTGGATCGACTATATGACGCCGCAAATTTATTGGAATTTCGGCTTTACGGCGGCGGCTTACGAGAAGCTGATCGACTGGTGGACCCGAGAAACACAGGGGACCAATGTGCATTTGTATATCGGCCACGCGGTTTACAAAATCGATGCGAACAATGAGGCATGGGCGCTTCCCGACGAGCTGCCGAATCAGTTGACATACAACCGGAACTTTGCAGACGTTAAGGGAAGCATGCATTTCAGCACGAAGGACCTGCTCAGAAATCCGCTGGGCATCAAAGACCGCCTGACAACGGACAGCTACAAGCTGCCTGCATTGATTCCGGCGATGCCCTGGATCGATGCTGCTGCGCCAGGGAAACCGGCATTGATCTCCGCTGTGCGAGGTACGAATGGCGCCGAGCTTACCTGGAGCGTCGAAGCGGACGGCGAAGCAGCGTATTACGTCGTATACAGATTCGATGGCAGCGAGGGAGGCAGCATCGATCAGCCTTCCCACATCGCCGCTATAGTCCGCAAACAGCCGGGCGATGTGCAGCGCTACACCGATACCGCCGCAGCTGCGGGGCAGCAGTTCACCTATGCGGTCACTGCCGTAGACCGTGTGCATAACGAGAGTGAACCGAGCAGCTACGTCACGCTAGGCGAGAGCCGGAAACGGATCGAGCTGGAGCCGATCGGCGAGCTTGCCGCAGGCGCAACGAAGCAGGCGAGAGTGATGGCGTATGACGCCGAACACGCAGAACCGGTGGATGTGACGGGCTACTCGCAGTTCGGCAGCTCGCAAACCGATGTGGCGGTGATCTCGTCAAGCGGCTTAATTACGGCGCTGAAGGAGGGTTCCAGTGTCATTACAGCCACTTATGGCGCATTAACGGCAGCGGAGACCGTGCAGGTGCGCGTCTATAACGAGGAGCCCGCCGCCGTCTTGTCGGCACCTATCAGCGTGACCAAGGGACAGCCGTTTACAGTAAATGTTGGGCTTCATAATGTGACATCCGGCGTCTATGCTGAGGACATTACGGTTGAATACGATGCAGCCGTTATGGATTATGTATCATCCGTCTCGCTCCGCAGCGGCGTCGAGATCGTGTCTGAGAAGTCAGCTCCAGGCACAATAAGGTTGATCTTGGCCAGCCAAGGCGCGGGAAGCGCGATTAGCGGCAATGTCGAACTGGTGCAGCTGGCCTTCCAAGCCAAAGCGCTTGAGCAAACAACGTCCGGAACGGTTGCGGTCTCGAATGTCCTGTTAGGCGACAGCCAAGGCAGAGAGATTGCGGCGCGTCCGGCATCCGCCCGGATCGAAGTTGTCGTTCCGCCGCCTGGCAAGCCGGGAGACGCCAATGGCGATAACCGTTACAGCATAGGCGATCTGTCGTTCGCCGCAGCTCATTACGGCAAGGACAGCACAAGCCCCGACTGGAATCGGATCAAGGCGGCTGACTACGACGGCAACGGTATGATCGATATTGCCGACCTGGCCGCTATCGCAAGTAAAATTGTGGAATAAGGTTAGACACATGCCGCCTCTTTCCCTGTGGGGGAGGGGCGGACTCGTAAACAGGAGGCTTCAAGGATGATAAAGCTTCGCAGGAAACTTTCCGTCTGGCTGTGCGGCGTCTCGGTACTCTCCATGCTCCTTCCATCTGGAGCCGCTTCGGGGGCTGTGCCTGCTGCGGTGAGCCAAGTGATCGATTCGCGGCAGATGGACATAGCCCCAGGCGCCGTATACAATTGGTACGATATGAAGCTGGACCGCGGGTTGGAGAAAATACATACGATTGAATTCAATCCGCAGAGCGGGGATTTGGATTTGCAGCCGGGCACAACGAACGGCAAAGTATACGGGATGCAGGGGTTGTCCCAAATGGCTAGCGACGCCGATCGAACCGGTAATCGCGTTATTGCGGGAATTAACGGAGATTTCTACGATCTGGCGAACGGTATTCCGCTAGGCATGTTCATGGGGGACGGCCGCATCTTGACGAGTCCGCCCAGCGACTGGTTTGCCTTCGCTTTAAACCATGACGGGACGACGCTATTCGGCCCGAGTCCCAAATTGACGAGAACCGTGACCATCAAGGGGAAGACGTCGAGCATTACGCATATTAACCGCTTGCGCAGCACGGATGCGCTGGTGCTGTATACGGAAGATTATTACACTTCGACCATGACGAATGAACTTGGCGACGAGGTTGTGCTCGACATCGTCGAAGGCGATGTGAAGAGCGGCCAGACGATGAAGCTCCAAGTCGCCGAAATTCGTAAGGACCGCGGGAATTCTGCACTGACGGCCGGCCAAGTCGTTTTATCGGCGGCAGGCAATTCCAGAGCTATTCTGGCCGGTCTTCAAGTCGGCGACGAGCTGAGCGCCAGCTTCGAATTGGAAGCCGCTTGGCGCAATGCGCAACTGGTCATCGGCGGCTCGGAGCTGCTGGTCAAGGACGGCATCGTTCAGCCGAACAGCGATACCGCCGTACATCCGCGTTCCGCCATCGGAGTCAAGGCGGACGGTACGATCGTGATGTTCGAGGTCGACGGCCGTGCGCCGGGGTTCAGCGAAGGCGTACAGCTTCAGGAGCTGGGACAATTGATGAAGAGCCTCGGCGTCGTGCAGGCGCTCAACCTCGATGGCGGCGGCTCCTCGACCGTCGTGGTGAAGCTTCCGGGACAGACGGCGCGCCAAGTCATGAACCGGCCTTCGGACGGCGGGGAAAGAAAAACCGCGAACGGGCTGCTGCTCGTCAACAAGGCTCCCGAGGGGGCGGCGTCCAAGCTGGTTGTACAGCCGAATTTCGAGCGCGTGCTGGCCGGTTCGAGCGTCAACTTCCAGTCCTACGCGGTGGATAATGCCGGACATCCGGCTGCTTATGCGGGTGAGCGCAGCTGGCGAATGGATCCGATGAGCGGTACGATCGACGGCACAGGCAAATTTACGGCCGGAACCGCGCCGGGGATATCCGAATTGACCGTAAGCGGTTCCGGTCTGGAAGCCGGGAAAGCGACTGTCGAGGTGGTTGATGAGCTGACACAATTGAAATTTCCCGATGCAGTGCAAACGTTCGCTTCGGGCAAATCTGCGGTTCTCTCCGTTATTGCATTGCGGGACGGTCAAGTTGTGCGGGCGGATAACAGCCAATTGAGCTGGCGCGTAGAAGGACCGATCGGTACAATCGACGCAAGCGGCACTTTCACCGCAACGAATGAAACGGAAAAAAACGGAAAAATTTACGCAAGCTATCACGGAGTGGAGACATCAATGGACGTTAACGTAGGCCTTCCGCCTGTTATTCTTGAAGATTTCGAGAACGGGCTGGGCAATTATCTTGTCAGCTCCTCCGCACAAGCGGTTAAGAGCGTTGCAAGTATTGAAACGAATGAGGAATTCGTCAGATTCGGCGGCAAAGCGCTGAAGCTGGAGTATGATTTTACGGGCAAACCGGGGACATCCGGCGCATATCTGACTGTCAAGGACGTCGCTTCACGCATCCAAATCCCAGGATACCCGGAGAAAATCAGCATGTGGGTGTACGGCGACGGACGCACGCACTGGCTGAGAGCCCAGCTCAGGGATGTGAACGGGGCCATTCCGATCGACTTCACGGACCAGAATATCGGAGTGAATTGGACGGGATGGAAATACGTGGAGGCCGTCGTGCCGAAAGGCAGGACGCTTCCGCTCACGATCGATATGCCGGTCCGCTATATGGAGACGCAGGCGGCCAAGAAGGATGCCGGAGTCATCTATGTCGATCAGATCCGCGCGCTGTACGGACCTACCAAGGACGATATGGATCCGCCGGTCATCACGAACCTATCGCCTGCCGAAGGTGCCGTCGTGCATACGAATACTCCTATGATCCGCGCGTACGGTGAGGATTACGGCTACAATCACGAAACGCATCCGGGAACTACGCTGATCGATCCGGACAAAATAAGGTTGTATCTGGACGGTGCCTTGATATCCCATGCACTGTATCCGCCGGAGGGCCGCATTTGGCATACGCCGGAAGTGCCTCTCGCGGACGGCGTTCATCAAGCGAAGCTGCAGATCAAAGATTTGTCCGGCAACCAGACGACGAAGGAATGGACATTCACGGTCGAGACAGGCGCGCCCAAAATCGTGTATGAAGCTCCGCAAGAAACGTATGCGGGCAATACGTATACGGTTGACCTGAAAGGTGTCAAGGCCTCGAACATTCGTGACGGTCAGATTGAATTTGCTTTCGATCCCGCGAAAATTGAGGGGCTGCAAGCAATCAAAGGTGCAAAGCTGGACGACTCCATGTGGCAATCGACCATCGATCGGGTCGGAGGCACCATACGTCTAACATGGACGGGATTGCAGGCTGCAGCGCTGGGAGATGAAGATTGGCTCGGTCAAATCTCTTTCCGGGTGAAGCCGGATGCGGCAGGTACGCATGAGATTGCCTTCCGTTCCGGTACGATCAGATTCACGGATACGGGCGAGACGCCTTTCGCTTTCTTCGGATTGCCGGTAACGGCTGTGATCAAGCAGCATTTGTCACTGGGCTGGGATGAGTTCGGCGTCGTTCAAGGCTACACAACCGAATTTACAGTGAAAGATGAGCAGGGGCAGGCGGTGGAAGGGGCGAAATTGCTTGCCGACGGGGCGGAAATTGGCATGACCGATGCACAAGGGATGCTGGAAACGCCGGTATTGACTTCGAATGTGAAAGAATACAAGCTGCAAGCGGTCAAAGGGCAAATGTTCAGCTCCGTCATGAACTTCAAGGTATCGCCGCTGGCCGGTACGCCGGCCCCGTTCAATATCAGCGTAACGATGGGCGATGACCCGGCGACATCGAGATATATCGCATGGCATACGCACCCGGGCATTGAGCCGTCCGTTGTGGAAGTCGTGAAAGCGGCTGAATTCGCCGGTTTCTCGCAAGACCATGTACAGAAGTTTAACGGGGACAGTTACGTGTATTCAACGTACGATCTAGGCACGGTTCGTGTTCACAAGGCGGTGACGAGCGGTCTGGAGGCCGATACTTCATATGTGTACCGGGTCGGCGACGGCAGCGGGAATGTGAGCGCTCAGGGGACGTTCCGTACGGCTGCGGCTCAAGGCGACCATACCAAGTTTCTGTATTTCGCGGATTCGCAAGCGGCGGATTTGAATGGCTACAAGCTGTGGGGGAACACCGTTAACCGAGCTTTCGAAGAACATCCGGATGCGGAATTCATGGTGCATGCCGGCGATATGATCGACAGCGGCTTTAAGGAGAGCGAGTGGAACATGTGGTTCGGGGCTGCGCAGGAGAAGCTGATGAATTCGACGCTCGTGGCGCTGATCGGGAATCACGAAGTGATGGGGATGCGGGAAAACAACGATTTCCTGGCCCATTTTCACCAGCCCGGCAATGGCGTCAGCACGCTGAAAGGAACGAATTTCTCTTTTGACTATAAGGATATGCACTTCGTCGTGCTGAACAGCGAATATGCATACGAAGAGCAGAAGGAATGGCTGCGCCAAGATTTGGCGAAGACAACGAAGAAGTGGAAGGTCGTTGCTTTCCACCGCGGACCGTACGGCAGCATCTATGATACGGCGATCGTGCGCGAGCAGTGGGTGCCGGTGTTCGACGAGTTCAAAGTGGATCTGGGCATTAATGGACACGATCACATCTATTTGCGCACGTTCCCGATGAAAGACGGCCATGCGGTTGCCGAAGGTCAAGGAACGACTTATATGGTCGCAGGCTCCACCGGACCCAAGTTTTACTCGCTGACCGCAAGAGACTGGCAGAAGGTGACGGATGCGGAGAATACGCAAATGTATGCGGCTGTGGACATTCAGGGCGATGAAATGACGGTCGTCACCAAAACGGTAGGCGGGCGGTTGGTTGATCAGTTTACGCTCAAGAAATCGGTTCAACCGGAAACATTCACGATTGGTCTGGATCAAGCCGAATACAGTCTGGAAGCTGGGGAAAGCCATCAAACGGTGGTAACAGCCACTTACAGTCCTTCCGGAACGGTGAGAACTGTCACCGCAGACACGGTGTTCACCGTAGCTGATGAGAGCATCGCATCAATCGACGGCCATGGCGTCGTGAAGGGCCTGAGAGCCGGCAGCACGACGCTGACGGCGCAGTATGGCGGGCAGACCGTGACAGCGCAGGTTCTTGTTCGGGAAGAGACAGGTCAAGGCACCGTTACAATGCTGACCGGGCCTCCGAATGTGGGTCCAGGCGAGAGCTTCACGCTGCGTTTCGGTTTAGCTCATGTCGGGCAGCCCGTACTGGCACAGGATTTATCGTACCGTTATGACCCAAGCCTGTATGAATTCGTGGATGCAAGATCGACGGCGGACGGCGTGAAGATCGTGCACACCGGTTCATCTCAGGCGACGGGCGACATCCGTTTGATCGTCGTCAGCGAAGGGATAGCCCATGCCATATCGAGCGACCAAGTGTACATCGAGCTGAACTTGCGGGCGAAGCCGATTACGGACGCCTCGACCGGTTCGATTGCCGTTACCGGCGCCACCTTGGGTGATGCCGAAGGGCACGAATACGCAGCAGCCCCATCGAGCGTGAACGTGGAAGTGACCGTTCCGCAAGGCTTGCCAGGCGATTCGAACCATGACAACCGGTACTCGATCAGCGACCTCGCTTTCGCAGCCGCACATTACGGCATGGATCAATCGCATCCGGACTGGAGCACCATCCGAACGGCGGACTATGACGGCAACGGCTTGATTGACATTGTCGACCTCGTGGCGATTGCCAAAAAAATATTGGAGTGAGGATGGGGGATATGAAACGTAAGCTGTTAACGATCTATGTTGTAACGCTGCTGCTCCTCATCCCGCTGCTTCCCTTAACGGCGTTTGCGGCTGAGACGCCCGCCTTCTCGTTGACGCTGTCCAATGACAAGCCGGCAGCCGGCGATGAAGTGACGGTTACGGTCAAAGGAAAGAACTTGCAGGATGTGTATGCTTATGAAGTCAATCTGTCCTATGATGAGACACAATTAAAATTCGTATCGGCGAAGAGCGCCATCGAGGGCTTCTCCGTGCCTGCGATTCAGAAGAAAAACCTTGTGCAATTCGCCAGTACCAAGATGGGCAATGTACCGGGCGAGAGCGGCGAAGTGACGCTGTGCACGCTGATCTTCAAAGCGGCCGGCGCAGGGAAGGCTTCCATGGAGCTCACGGCGCTGAAGCTTGTTAACAGCCGGATCGTCTCCAATCAGCTGAAGCCGGGAACGCTGGCCGCCGCAGAGATCGCTCCGCGCGCCTTCACCGATCTTGCCGGGCACTGGGCGAAGGCAGCCATCGAGAGGGCGGCGAAGCTCGGGTTTGTAGACGGCTATGAGGACGGCTCCTTCCAGCCTGAGGGGCATGTTACACGCGCGGAGTTCGCCGCCATGCTGGCCAGAGCGCAGCACTGGGATACCGGCGATAGCGCCCAGCCGGGCTTCGCCGATCACGCCGGCATCCCCGAGTGGGCGATACCGAGCATCAATGCAGCGGTTAGGCAATCCGTTGTGAACGGCTATGAAGACGGCACGTTCCGTGCGGAACGGCAAATCACGCGTGCGGAAATTACAGTGATGATCGAAAGGTCGCTGGAATTAAGCTTGAATACCGCGTCGGCACCCGGATTTAGCGATGATTCGGACATTCCGGATTGGGCGGTGGCTTCGATAGCGGCTGCCCGTGAAGCCAAGCTCGTTCAAGGCAGAGACGGAAATGTTTTTGTTCCGAATGACCCCACGACCCGGGCGGAAGCCGTTACGCTCATCTTGTCCATGCTGGATTACAGGAAATAATCATACGGAAGAAGCTGTCTCCATAGTCGCTGATGACTGTGGCGGCAGCTTTTTTTGCATAAGAAAGTACCAAAGGAAGTCACGGAAGTCCTCTGTCGGGCCGCCAGACGTTGTGATATGTTAGATTTCAAATACAGGCGATGGGAGGCGTGTAAGTTGGCGGTAGGGGAGATCGAACGATGGATCGGGCAAGCGGAACAGCAGCTCATCCTTGCGCAGCATACGATTGAACGCAATTGGCAAGATTACGTCCGCGCCCCTTTGGATATGGCAAGAAGCCGATCGGATGCGGCTGCCAAGCTGCTCGCCCAGGCGAAACAATTATATGCGGCCGGTCTGGCAAGCAGCCGTGACAGCCGTGACAGCCGTGAAGCAGCTCTGCAAGCAAGGAACGAAGCTCTGGACAGCTACTTGCTCGCGCTTCCCAGCCGGGCGGCGGAAGCGCGGGGCGTATGGTACCGGCCGACAGAGCAAAGCGGTGCCGATGTTTGCCGAACGCTCGACAGGATGCTGGAAGCCGGCTTCAACGAGCTGTACTTGGAGACATGGTTTTGGGGCTATACGATTTATCCCAGCACCGCAGCCGCTGGGTACGGGGTGGAGAATCAGCATCCTTCCTTCCTGGGGTGGGATCCTTTACATGTTTTTGCCGTTGAGTCGCGGAAACGAGGCATCGCTCTCCATGCTTGGCTGGACGGCTTCATGGTCGGCATACATCCGACCGGAGGCCCTGTGCTGCGCGTTTACCCGGAGTGGGGGGCGCTCGCGAGGCGCCAATGCGGTGCTGACAGACCGCAGCCGCAGCCTGAAACCGGATATTACTGGCTGGACATTACGAACCCGAACGTTCGCGCTTACTTGATGGCCATCATGGTTGAAATCATCACGGGGTATGAGATCGCAGGCGTGAATGTCGATTTTATCCGGCTGCCGCATGCGGCGGACAACAACCCGGATGACAGCTATTGCTTCAGCTCTCATGCCAGGCGTGCATTTGAGAAAGAGCATGGCGTTGATCCGAAGGATATCGATGCCCGGGAGCAGCCGGACATGGCCATGGTTTGGTCGCAATGGCTGGCGGACATCGAGGACAGCTTCATGAGCGACATGTACCGGACGTTGAAATCCGTCCGCCCGCACACGATCATTTCGGCCACGCCGGAGCCTGGGGCGGAGTCGGACAAGATCGGTCAATGGTCCGCTTGCGTGGACGTCGTGATTCCACAGTCTTATTATGCAAGTACGGAGGACGTCCGGGCTTCATTCGTGGCGCATAAAGCTCAATTGAACACGGGAAACTTGGTTTATACGGGGATTTATCCGATGTATGCCCGCATGGGAACGCTGGAGACGATTGAGCAGGTGCTAGCCGCACGCGATTTGGACGAGGGGACGGTCATCTTCGCCTTCGGACAGGCCACGAGCGAAGCGAATCGCGCCTTACGGCTAGGTCCCTGGAGAGACAAGGCGATATCGCCTGGCGTGTATCCGCGCCGGGCGATCCGGGCTTTGTTGGCCGCCGTCGTGAAGGATGTGGAGCAGTCTTATATCCCGCGAAGCGGCATAAGCGATGAAGCCGCTGCCGTCCTCATCGGGCGGCTGAACGATCTCTTGACCGCCAGTCGAGCTGATGAAGGTTTGGATCGGGGGACCGATGGCTTATGGGCAGCTCGAATATTCGAGCTTAGCGAGTGGCTGTCCGGACGGAAGGAAGCGGAGGTGCATCCTGCGGTGCATGAACAGCTGAAGGCCGCTTTCGCCCAAATGGCGGCAATTCTGAACTATATGCAGGAAAAACAAATCCTTGAAGAGAAAGAGGATCGTAGCTCATCACAACCTTAAAGGAGTTCCAGCTATGAATTTACTGATCGTAGAAGACGAAGTCCGCTTAAGGAACGCGCTCGCGAACAATATTCCTTGGGAGCAGCATGGCATTGAAGTCGTAGGTCAAGCCGGGAATGGCGTAGAGGCGCTGCGGCTGATCGACCGGAAGAAGCCGGACATTGTGCTGCTTGATGTGCAAATGCCGGAGATGGATGGATTGGCGCTGGCCCGGCAGCTCCGCCGGACCGATCCATTATTGAAAATGATCGTGCTCAGCGGACATGACGATTTTGCTTACGCGCAGGAGGCGATGTCGCTAGGAGTCATGAAATATTTGCTGAAGCCCGCCGGGGACGAAGAGATTATGGAGGCGGTGCTGGCAGCGGCCGAGAAGCTGCGAACGGAGCTGGAGCAGCGCCACAACGCAGAGGAGCTGAAGCAGCGGTGGATGCAGCATCTGCCGTATTTGGTCAATGACTTTATGCAGGGCTGGCTGAAGGGGAAGTTCGAGCTATGGGAAATTGAGCAGCGGAGCAAATATTTGCAAATGGATGTGGGGCAGGATGCGCAATTCGCGGTTGCCGTAATCGACATGGACCCGCTCTCAGAGTCGGAAACCCGATTCAGCAGAAAGGATGTCTCCCTGCTTCAATTCTCGCTGGGCAGCATCGTGAAGGAATACCTGCAAACAACGCCCTGCTGGGTTGTCTCCGATTACGCGGGATACACGGTCGTCGTCTTCAAGCTTTCCGGTCAGGACGATCCGAAGGAAGCGCTGCAGAAAGTCAATGTGATGACCGAGAAGCTGCTGTTCACTGTCCTGAGCTGCCTTCGTCTTACGGCCAGCGCAGGCATCAGCGGAATGACAGGCGGATGCGAGGATTTGAACAAGCTGTACGTACAAGCTGTGCGGGCATTGCAAAACCGGATCATACTGGGGCATGACCTGGCGATTCCCTACCGGGAAGAGCAGGGCAGGGAGCCCGAGCTCCAGCTGCAGCCGAATCTGGAGAAGGCGCTGGAGATCGCGCTGGAAACCGGGGAAGGGGACAAGGCTGCTGAGACGCTGCATGCGCTGTGGGAAGGCGGGATGGCCCAAGCGGATACGCTCGAGGAGATCCATGAACATATTCTGTATTTCGAAAGCCTGTTCGTCCGTATGATTCAGAAGCAAGGATGGCCTGTGCGGGAGGTGGCCGGAGAGGATTATGTGTTTTTCAATAATCGCCGGGAGCTGATCGCCAAGGATCAAATCCTGTTCTGGCTGCAGCGCATGGTCAAAGCCTACCTGGCCTATGCGTCCCAGCGCAGAAAATCGACGAGCCACGACATGATCAAAACGATTCTGAGCCTTGTCGAGAATGAAATCGATCAGGAGATGACGCTGCACGCCGTGGCTGATCGGCTGTATGTGAACTCCTCCTACTTGAGCCGTTTGTTTAAACAAGAGACGGGCAAAGCTTTCTCAACCTATGTCATGGAAAGAAAAATGGAACGGGCCAAGGCCACGCTGCAGGAAGGCGTCCGGGTGTATGATGCCGCCGCTGCCGTCGGCTACCGGGACGTGAGCTACTTCACGAGAGTGTTCCGCAAATATTGGGGGGTCACTCCCGGGGAAGTGCGCAGCTGAACTTTAACAGAACCCTGCCTTGGATGAGGCGGGGTTTTTGGCTTGTCCGGCAAGGATTCACAGCGAGAAGTTATGAAAGTACCAAAACAAGTAATATTACTCTAATTCGCAAAAAAACACCGGATGCTACACTAAATCTATAGAAGAAAGTAAAGAAGGCAAGGCAGCCTGAGAGATGGAGGTCCGACATGCATCCGAATCCGAATCCGAATGCGAAGAAGAGCTATGGCAAGCAATTATGGGTGGATATCCGGAAAGATTGGGATTTGTATCTGGCCCTGATTCCCGGACTGGCCTTTCTGCTGCTGTTCAAGTACACGCCTATGTACGGAATTATTATTGCTTTCAAGGATTTCAACATATTTGAAGGCATGGCATCAAGTCCATGGGTCGGGTGGAAACATTTTGAGAAGCTGCTCTCATCCGATAGCTTCATGCAAGTGTTTCAGAATACGCTGGCCATTTCGGTTTATAAAATCTTGTTTCTGTTCCCGCTGCCCATCATCGTGGCCATCCTGCTCAACGAGTTGAAGAATATGGCCTTCAAACGAAGTGTGCAAACCGTAATTTATTTGCCCCACTTCTTATCGTGGGTAATCGTCAGCGGGTTGTTCATCGACCTGCTCTCCACCAATGGGGGAATCGTAAACAAAATGATCGTCGCGATGGGCGGCGAACCGGTTCGCTTTTTTCTGGACAGCGACATCTTCCGTTCCGTGCTCGTGTCTTCCGCCGGGTGGAAGGAAACCGGCTGGAATACGATTATTTATTTGGCAGCACTGGCCGGCATTGATCCGGGCCTGTATGAATCGGCCAAAATCGACGGCGCCAACAAATGGAAGCAAATCGTGCATATCACGCTCCCCGGTCTTATGCCGATCATTCTGCTGATGTTCATTCTCCGTCTGGGCTATGTCCTGGAAGCGGGTACGGAGCAAGTGCTCGTGATGTACAACCCCAGCGTTTATAACGTTGCGGATGTGATCGGCACCTATGTGTACAGGGTCGGTTTAGGCGATCAAGATTACAGCTTCTCGACGGCTGTCGGCGTTTTCGAATCGGTTGTCGCCTTTATTTTGATTCTTTTTGGAAATGGGCTGGCACGCAAATTTTTCGGTCGCGGTCTCTGGTGAAGAGAGGAAGGAGGTCATGTACGCATGCAAACGAATCGCGCTGTACAATCCGCACGGACACGAAGCTCGGGCGTTATCCGGTCTTCTCCGGGCGAGAAGGTTTTTGCCATAATCAATTACGTGTTCTTCGTACTGCTCGGACTCTCGACGATCTTCCCGTTCATTAATTTGATCGCCAAGTCCTTGAGCGGTGAATCGGCGGTCGTATCGGGTATGGTCACGCTGTATCCCATCGACTTCCAAATCGGGACGTACAAGTATGTGGCTAGCAACAGTCTGTTCTTGAACGCTTTCACCGTTTCGGTCACCGTCACCGCCATCGGGTCTCTGCTTGCCTTATTCATGACGACGCTGGCCGCTTATCCGCTCTCCAAGCCCAGGCTGAGAGGCCGCAGATGGTTCATCATCGTCTACTTGTTCACGATGCTGTTCAGCGGAGGATTAATCCCGACCTATCTGCTCATGCACACCCTTCACTTAATCGATAAGCTGCCGGTGCTCTTCCTGCCCTTCATGATCAACGTGTACAACATGCTGATTATTAAAAATTATTTCGAAAGCTTGCCGGACAGCTTGGAGGAATCGGCCAAAATTGACGGTGCCAGCAATATGACCATTCTATGGCGTATTATGCTTCCGCTGTCGCTGCCCGTACTAGCCACTATCGGGCTGTTCTATGCCGTTACGTTCTGGAACGATTATTTCACGTCGCTCATCTATATCAACTCGGCTGATTTGAAGCCGCTGCAGCTATATTTGAAGGAGCTGTTCGTCTCATCGACAGACGCGTTCCTTCGGACGAATGTCGATGCTTCGCTCAACGTCTCGCCGCAGTCCATTCAGGCGGCTTCCATTATTTTGGCGACGCTGCCGATCGTTCTCGTTTATCCGTTCTTGCAAAAATATTTCGTCAAAGGTGTACTGGTCGGATCGGTCAAGGGCTGATTCCGCTTCACATTCACGAAGGGTGGTGGTTGGCAGGCGCACGGAACGCTGTACGAAGCTTGCTTGACAGGTTGAACCTCATAAGGATAAAGCGATAAAGGGAGGCACACGCATGTTCAAAAAATGTTTAGCCGTATTATCCATCACCACGATTGCGGCATCTTTAGCCGCTTGCGGAAGCAGCAGTCCCGCCAGTACCTCAGCTCCTTCTACCTCGGCGGCTCCGGCTGCCACCGCTAACGCCAATGCGCCGAAGCCGGAATTCAAGGCGCTGCTGCAGTATGCGCGCTTCGACCCCAATGCGGAAGTCGTAGCCAAGTTTCTGAATGAGAAGACGGGCTACAAGGTGACGTACGACATGCTGCCTGTCGAGAATCCGGATGACAAGCTGAACCTGTTGATGGCGAACAAAGAGCAGTATTCCTTCATGCTGCTGACCGGTCCGCAATATTCGAAGCTCGCGTCCTCCGGCGCGCTGGAGCCGATTGACGAATTGGTCAACAAATATGGAACGAATATGAAGAACGTCATCTCCCAGAACTCTTGGAACGGTGCGAAGTTGAACGGCAAGATTTACGGCATCCCGCAGACCGGTTCGGGAACGGTCGTCAACTCGGCGCTCATTATCCGCCAGGATTGGATGGATGAGTTGGGGCTGAAGCCGCCTACTACGCGGGATGAGCTGTATAACGTCATGAAGACGATCAAGGAAAAGAAGAATGTCATCGCGATGTCCGGCGGCAAAAGCCCGCTGCTTCCGGAGGTGCTGCCGACCTTCGGTCTGACGATGGTGCAATCGACAGCGACGACGGGGTGGCAGGATGTCAACGGGAAGCTGGTCAATGCGGTGGAAAATCCGAATATGAAAAAATATTTGGAATTTATGAAAAAGCTGTACAGCGGGAAATTGATCGACCAGGAATGGTCGCTGAACCAGGCGAATAAAGTGATTGAGAACTTCACGAGCGGCAAAGCGGCCATCATCTCCAACGGCTATTTCAATGCGCCGACCGTGCAAAATGCGCTGCTCAAAAACTCGCCGAACGCCAAAATCGCCAGCCTGCCCTACCTAAAAGGGGATGACGGCAAGGTTCAAGTCATGGCAACGGCAGGCATCAGCTACTATGTGGGCATTCCCAAATGGGCCGATAAGAAAGAGGACATCATCAAATATTTGGACCTGAAGCTCGACAAAGATATTCACAAGGAAGCGACGATCGGGAAAGAGGGTGTCCACCATAAAGTGGAGAATGGCAACTATTTCCCCATTCTGCCGATTTTCAACGATCAATACAACAACGCTTCTTCCTTCTTGACCGGTGTGGATGAGAAAAATTACCCGATTTACTGGCAAGCGCGTGTCCGCAAAGATCCGATACTGACGGACGCGTTCAATAAGAATCAGGAGGCCGCCAAAGGCAATACGGTGGTTGATCCGCTTTCCTTCGCTCCGCCGCTGGAGGCAATCGGTAAAAACAATCAAAAGCTGCAAAAGCTGATGGAAGACACGTTCTTGAAATACATCACGGGAGCCGAGCCGCTTGAGAACTATGATAAGTTCCTGGCGCAGTGGAAGGCGGACGGCGGAGATGAGATGACAAAGGCGGCCAATGAATGGTACGCTGCAAACAAGAAGTAAGCAAGGCGGTATCCCCTGTGGCTTCTAGCTGCGGGGGTTTTATTTCGGGGAGGAGCGAAAGGCAATGAAAACTATCGGATTTATCGACTATTTCTTGGATGAATGGCATGCGGAGAAATATCCGGCTTGGATTGAAGCGGCGTCAGGGAACCGAATGAAGGTCGTTTACGCTTATGGCAAGACGAATGTTGAAGGCAAACTGACCAATGCGGCATGGTGCGAGAAGAAGGGGATCCAGCTGCTGGAATCCGCCGAAGCCGTTGTCGAGCGAAGCGATTATTTGATCGTGCTGTCGCCGGATCATGCCGAGCACCATGAAGAGCTGTCTCAGGCCGCTCTGCGGTCGGGTAAGCCGACCTACATCGACAAGACGTTCGCCCCCGACCGGGCTGCGGCTGCCCGCATGTTCGAGCTGGCCGAGAAGCACGGCACGCCGATGTATTCCACTTCGGCGCTCCGGTTCGCCGCGGAATATACGAGTCTGCAGCTGGGCGGAATCGAGTCCGTATGCACGATGGGGCCGGGCAGATTCGAAACGTACGCCATCCACCAGGTTGAACCGATCGTCGCGCTTATGGGCGCGGATGTGAAGCAGGTGATGTGGACGGGTACAGCGAATACGCCGTCCCTGATCATCGGCTACGCAGACGGCAGGCAGGCGACATTGCATCAGTATGGCGGAGACTGCCCGTTCAGCATGGCCTTGAAAACGGTAAGCGGTCAGTCGCAGTATTTGAAAGTAGAGTCCAATTTCTTCGGGGCTTTCATTGACAACCTCGTGCACTTCTTTGAATCCGGTAAGCTCGCTGTCCCGAAAGACCAAACGCTTGCCATTGCCGCCATCTTGGAATACGGCAGGAAAGCCGCCGAGACGCCATTCCAATGGCTGGAACTTCCCTAACAGTCAAAGCAGCTTTATTCAGCCAATTCTTGGACCGAGTGAACCGCAGCATACGAGTAAAGGAGCTAAGCCCATCAAGCGGCTTAGCTCCTTTTCCATTTCCAACTTTATTCAAGCTCCTCCGCAGCAATCGCGTCTAATTCTCTCTCTAGCTCCATGTTGGCTTGCTCATCGTTTTTATCCTTATTATCCTTGAAGACTTTGACTTTGATCTCGGCCTTGAATCCTTGATAGGAGGCGGTGATCTTCACGGCACCCTGCTTCACGCCCGTAATCGTTCCGTCCTCCGTGACAATGGCGGTTTTGTCATGCGACGAGCGGTACGCCGGTCCGGTTGTGACGAACGCCGTCATACCGTCCGAATACGTGGCCAGCAAAGGAGCGGCGAACGATTCACCTTGGACGATAGCGTATTTCGGCTGTTCATAAGCTAGCCGGGTCATTTCGACGACAGTGACGGTCGAGGTGGCGGTTAAGCCTTCATACTGCGCGGTAATCTCGGCCGTTCCAGCCATGAGCGCCGTAATTTTGCCGTCAGGTGTAACGGCTGCCACCAGCGGATTGCTGGAGGAGAAGGCGGCGCCGATGAGCGGCAGCGTCGATCCGTCCGAGTACACGGCCGTCGTCACGGCTGTATGCGTATCGCCTTTCACCAGACGGTACGATGGCGCATCCAGTGTGAGGCCGGTCAGAACCGGAGCTGTGCGCGTAATACGGACGATTTTCTCGTTCGTTTTGCGGCCGTCCACATAGACGGCCATGCTTACGTCGTTGGCGCCTACGTTTAAAGCGGCCGTACCGCTGAAATCGCCGTTCGGTAGCAGTGCGGCAGGAACGCCGCCTACGCGTACTTCAGCCGTGCCGGGGCCCAGTACCTCAACGCTGCCTTTGATCTCGATGTTCGGCAGAGGGGTAGAGGCGCCTTCGTAAGCCAAATGCCCGCGTAATACGGCGGCTCTCACCTCGTCGCCTGCCTTATAGGTGCGAGCGACAAGCTGGCGTCTCGTTCTGACGCCGGATGCGTCCAGCGCGGAGATCACGAAGCCTCCCTGCGGTATGACGCTATTATTGGGCGACATATTCGTCCAATTCCAAGTCAATGCTTGCTGCTGGTTGACGACTTTACTGACTTTTCCATTGCTTTCCACAATGGCTTCTACACCGAAGGTGGTCGTAGCTGTCGTCTGACCGAATGAGGAGGTGTACACATTGAGATTGTTCTCGTTGCGGCTGACATTGTACATATCGCCTTCGATGAATGATTCGCTGTTGCCCGGAACGCTTGAGCCGACTTGGTAATCCTTCACATACTCCACGTTCTGGAGCGAAGCTTTCACGACCGGCCAGTTGACTTGCGAATAATCGAAGAGCATGAGGCCATTCGACTGCAACAAGCCGGCCTGGAAGACGGACCGCTGAAGCGGCGGGTCTTGAATGTTCGCCAGCGCGATACTGGCATACATCGGCACTTCGCCGT
This sequence comes from Paenibacillus sp. MAHUQ-63, assembly GCF_028765165.1. Taxonomy (GTDB): domain Bacteria; phylum Bacillota; class Bacilli; order Paenibacillales; family NBRC-103111; genus Paenibacillus_E. Next base: position 1,211,255 of record NZ_JARADB010000002.1, read on the forward strand.
TCGTGATGATGTTGCCTAACGTAATATGATGCTCGATTTCTTTCTGCGTCGTCTGATAAGTACCAATCATTAAGAAATCGATGTTATTCACATAGGCTGTGTTGGAATAAGAGTCCGTGTACAAACTGTCTTCAGGGAACTGGAGCCGCTTATCATATTTGAAATTCGGGCTGCCCCAATGAACGCCGTTCAAATAATACGATTCAAACCACGAGCCGACATAAGCGGAAGATTGAATCTTCTTGCCTTTCAGAGCGGTGTATCGGTCCGTAAGGGCGCGTACATCGTCCGTGAACGTCTTGATCGTTAAGGAACGGAATTCCCACCAATCGTTGATCAGCGGACCGTTGACTCTGCCATTGTTCACATATGAGAATACGTCCGCCGGCCAATTGTTCAACTGCTTGCCCCTTGCGGCAAGGAAGGCTTCGAACTTGGTTCTCGTCTGTGCAGAGAAGTCGGCCGTTTCGTTATCGTAGCGGGTCCGGTCGAGCACGATGCCGTCCACATCATAGTTTTTGATAACTTCTTCCAGATTCAGGAGTTCGAAGGCGCGTACATCGTCATTCGCCGGGTTCACGAAAGCGACGAGCGATTTGCCCGATTTGAAATAGTTGCTCTCGCGCAGGCGAAGAATTTGGCCGCCGTCTTCCGGACGGAAGACGCGTTCCTCCCAATCGAGATGCTGGTTCAGCAGACCGTATTCATTGTGGGCGGGAGAGCCCTCTGCAAATACGTTGAATGCCGCATGAATTTTGATCCCCAGCTGATGACCGTATTTAATGAATTCTTCCAGCATGTCCAGGTTAGGATTCGCGCCCGCCCGGGTCGGAGCCGTCATAAGCGAGATGTGCGGACGTCCGGTCAGATCGTTCTTCTTGTAGTTAGCGAACCCTTCCACGCCTTTCACATCCAGCGCGACCGCCGTGACGCCGGCATCCTTGGCTTTCAACAGCATGTCGTGAATGTTCTCCGGTGTCTGGAGTTTGAAAATGTTCGTACCTTGGTCTACCCAAAGCACGACTTCTTTCGGAGCGCCGGTCTGCTTCTTGTAGAAAACGATCAGCGATTTGCGGTCATTCTCTACGCCGTTCTTGAGTGCGACGACATCGAAATAATTGACGCCTTCCACAAGCGCCATGGTGATCTGGAACGTATGGCCTGCCTGCAGCGCAACATTCGTCTCATTGATCTTGACGGCGTAGGAGACGCCTTGCTCCACATTGTCCAGCTTGCCTGAGATTGCAGCGGTCGGCTGCGTTACCGTGAACCAATCGTCATTGTTCAGCTTCAGCTGAACCTTCAGACCTTGTCCCGTCATCAGGGCGGTAACCGGAATGACATCGCCGTTTTTGCGCAGCTTGATTTTATCCCCGACTTTGAAATTTTTGGCCAAATACTGTTTATACGTTTTGTTGGCCCAGCTGTCGTCATTGGCTACGAGAATGTAACCGCCTTGGGGGATAACCAAATCGGTAGGGCCGGTCCAGACCGGCACCCCGCCGTTCACGGACGGATTGACGACCCGGGTGACCTGGCTTGCCGCATCGACAACGACGGCGACTGAGGTCGTGCCGACGGTCATCTGCGTTGCATACTCCGGCGTGAACAGCGCGATATAATCGGTAATTCCGCTTACATTTTTATCAACGTAATTGATTTGCTTGCGCGGACCTTCGATATCGATCGTAATATCGGCCGGTGCGGCTTCGACTTCAATGTAATCCGCAGCGGCGGAAGGGCTGGCCGCCGCTCCTGCGGCTCCAGCCCCTGTTCCTGTCCCGGTCTCCGCAGCGGAGGCCGCCATCGGCCACATGGAAACGGCCATCGACAGCAATAAGGAGAACAATAACCATTTCGACTTCTTCAACGGCTTCACAATCCTTCCCTTTACGAAATAACTAGAGAATTGCAGGCTTTTCCGTATGTCGGCTTCCGGAGGAAGGTCTTAGAAGTGAATTTCTTTGCCTAACAGGCTGGATTCATAAATGCCGCACAAAATTTTCATCATCTCCACGCCGTCTTGAACGGGAGAGAGGGTCTCTTTCTTGCCTTGACACACTTCCACGAAGTAATTGATCTCCTGCTGGAAACCGGCTACGAAGTCGAAGGACAAGTTATTGATCTGCGGAGTCAGGTTCATAATCGTGTCATACTTCTCCGTGACGATGGCCAGCTGAGGCTCGAGCTCGGCGCCGCCTTTGTCGCCGTACACTTTGACCGTGAGCTCGTCCTCCTTGGCGTGCAGCGTGAAGCTGACATCGACAAGAATGGAAGCGCCGTTCTCGAAGCGGATCAAAGCATTCGCCATATCCTCGACGGTGTTATGTGTCGCATCGTAGTCGGCCGCCTTGTAGAATGCGAGGTTTTTCACGTTCGCCCGGTTGCCCAGCCGCTTGTACGTATTGCCGGAGACCGATTTGACTTTCGGCCGGCCCATCAAGTACCAGCACAGGTCGATGACGTGCACGCCGACATCGATCAGCGGGCCGCCGCCGGACCGTTCCACATCGGCGAACCAGCCGCCCGGATTGCCCAATCGGCGGATGCAGGAAGCTTTGGCATAATAAATGTCGCCAAGCTCGCCGTTATCCAGGAACGACTTCACAATGCCCGTGTTAGACGCATAGCGGCGGACGAAGCCGACCTGCAGCGTTTTGCCGGACCGTTGAACGGCTTTCTCAACTTCAAGCGCTTCCTCGACCGTTTTGCACAGCGGTTTCTCCGTCAGCACGTTTTTGCCGGCCTCCAGCGCGGCAATGGAGATCGGGGCATGGGAGTTGTTCCATGTGCAGATGCTCACGGCATCGATGCCGGCATCTTGAAGCAGCTCGCGGTAGTCGGTGAAAACGCGGCTAATGCCGTATTTCTCGGCTTTGGTCCGGGCGCGTTCTTCGTTGAGATCGCAGATGGCAACCAATTCAACGTCCGGATTGTTTTGATACGATCTCAAATGCATTTCGGAAATCGATCCGGCTCCAATTACAGCTACTTTTACTTTGCTCATCGGTTAAGCACCTCATCTTTGATTTGATTGGACGGTTATTGCGGCTTACACGGCATGAATGGCCGGCCATTCCAATTCGATTCCGAAGCTGGTTAACATGCGCTGGAAGTCCTGCAGCTCCGCTTGCCGGTTGCGGATGTCCCGCGGTTTCAGCTGGCGGTCGATACAGCGGCTGGCCAAGAATCCGGCAGCTTCGCCGATATTCCACTCGACCGGATGAAGCCGGTAGCAGCCGTTCGTGATGTGGGTGACTCCAAGATTTTTGCAGGCGGGCAATAAATTGTTCATTCGCACGGGAATCAGGCTGCCGAGCGGAATCTGGAACGGCAGGGAGGAGATATCGATGTAGTGGCGGTTCCCTGTGCTCGGATGCAGGTCGATGCGATAGCAGCCGATTCCCACGGAATCATAGAAATGCTCCGCCTTGCCGTCTTCACGGCAGGCTGCCCCCACATGCTGCTCGAGCACTGTGAACTCAGCTTTAATCCGGCGCGATTCGCGGATGTACGGATACATCGCGAGGCCATCGTCCGTGCCGACGATATCTTTGCGCAAGCGGAGGCCCGGGTAGCCGCGGCCGCCGTCGGGGCGCGGCGCCTCGGTTTGCAGCCAATAGAGCAGCGAAAGGCTGAGCTGTTTGGCATCCCACAGGTGACGTTCGCGCACGCTCTCCGGCACGTCAATGACGGAACCGAGCCAGTAATCGTTCTGCGGCCAGTTGACGAGCGTAATGCTGCTCGGATAGAAGCCTTGCTCGAAGTTGCCGGCATCGATGATGCGCCGGTAATAGAAGAGGGAATAGTGCTCCGTACCCTCGAAGAGCTCGTATTGGACGGGCTCCAGCGTATGCGGGCGCACCCCCGTCCAGCTCAGCAGCCGGTCCGGCCAGAAATCGGCTTGGTAAGCGCGCCAGAAATCGTAGCGCTCCGGCCGCTCGATCGTATGATCTTCGCCTTCGATATAATCCATGGCGAAGCAGTAGGTCAGCCCCTGCATGTCCTGCGGCAGAGCTTCGCCCTTCACCGCATGGGGTTCCCCGGTTTGGCTGAACGATTCCGCGCCGGTTACATACTCTGCTCCGGCAAGCGGCAGGACATCTCCGCACTCCGTCGCGTCCAGGAAGTAAGCGGCTGTCAGCAGCAGCTCCTCTCCGGTCTGCGTATGCTTCACCGTGACGGAGCGCACATCGTCACCGTCCACGCTGGCAGCCTTTACCCGGTAGCGGTACAGAATTCGCAATCTTCCGCTGTGAATATAAGGGGCGAGCATTTCCTGCAGCACCGCGAGCGCAGCGCGAGGTTCGTGGCACAGCCGCGATACGCCGCCGTTCCCGGGATTGAGGTGGAGGCGGGAGCGCGCTTCCTCGGTGAGCGGGAAGTGGCGGCGGTAATAGTTGCGCACGCCGTCCCGGAACTGCCTGTACGTTCGCGTACAGCCGAATTGCTCGATCCAGCGGTGTTCGTCCGGCGGAACGGCTTGGCTTGTCAGCTGGCCCCCGATCCAATCGGTTTCCTCGGTCATGATCACCGTCTTGCCCGACTTGGCTGCGGCCAAAGCGGCGGCGCAGCCGCCCGTACCACCGCCGAGAATGACGATATCGGCGGTGTATGGTTTGATGCTCATGTCTGCCAACGAAGTTCTCCTCCTTTTGTAACCTGATCTCACAGGTTATTCCCATTGTATTACAGCAGGCCGGGAGTCACAGCAGAGGACGATGACTTCTTTTGGTACTTTAATAACCATTGATGAAGGTCAAAAAAGGGATTGGCGGGCTTGTGCCGAAAATTTGTAATAAAGAGCTGGCTATAAAGCCAATGAAGGAAGGGGATGTTCCGATGGATATAGCGAAAGGCGTTAACGCCGCACAATTGGATGCGAATATGCACATAACTTCAGGGACTCGCGCATTGCAATGGCACTCGCCGCTTGAGCAGCCGTTTCAAGTTGCGGGCTTCGGCTGGCTGCAAGCGGAAGGACGCTACCGCCGGCTTCCGGCACAACCGGCTTGGCCGCTGCCGGCCGCGGTCGATCAGCTGGCCGACTGCACGTCCGGCGGGCAAATCCGGTTTGTTACCGATTCCCCTGCGCTGTCTCTTCGCGTCAAGCTGAGAGGCGCAGCGGATATGTACCATATGGCGGCAACCGGACAATGCGGATTTGACTGCTATATCGGCGGACCCGGTGAGCAAGTTTTTTATGGCACGACCCGATACGATCACCGGCAGTCCGAATACGAAAGTCTCCTGTTCGATGATTTAGCCCGGGAGAACCGGATCATTACGCTCAATTTTCCATTATATCAAGCAGTGGAAGAGGTCTGGATCGGCCTAATGCCCGGTGCCGGAATCGCGGAGCCTCCCCCTTACGAGTCTGAGCGCAAAGTGATTATATACGGCACCTCCATTACGCAGGGAGCGTGCGCTTCCCGTCCGGGCATGGCGTACACGAATATTTTATCGCGGCGCTTCAACCTCGAATTTCTGAATTTGGGCTTTTCCGGCAATGGCAAAGGCGAGCCTGAGCTCGCTCATATTATCGCGGAGCTGCACGAACCGGCATGCCTCATCTTGGACTATGAAGCGAATTGCGTTTCGACGGAGCTGCTGCAGCAGACGCTGCCCGCCTTCATTGACATTTACCGGGCGAAGCATCCCGTGACGCCGATTCTGGTTATTTCGCGGATTACCCATGCAAGAGAACGTTTCGAAGCGGCCATGCGGCAGGACCGGGCTGACCGCAGACGCGTATCGATGCAGACGGTGGAACAGCGCCGCGAGAATGGAGACGCCTATATAGATTTCTGCGACGGCTCCGCCCTCCTAGGCGAAGATGCGCAGGACTGCACGGTGGACGGATCCCATCCGACGGATCTGGGCTTTGCCCGAATGGCCGACGGGCTGACGCCGGTCATGCAGCGCATCCTCGCGGAACGCTAGCCGGAAGGGGTGGGACCATGAAAGGTGCGAAACGTCTTGCTGTGCTGTCCATTGCCGTAGTCTTCACAGCCACAAGCTGCGGCACACAGGCAGGGGACAACAAGGGCGACCAAGCGTCGCCGCCGCTCATTCGCATTGTGGCGAACAGCTTGGGCATGAGCTTTCCGGAAGGCATGGATGCCGGACACAACCCTTATTTGGCCTATATCGAGCAAAATACCGGCGTTCAAGTGAATGTGACCCTGCCGCCCTTAAACGGCTACGACGAGAAGCTGAACGTCATCATGACTTCGGGGGATCCGCCGGATCTGCTCAATACGAGCTCTCCGTCCTGGTTCATCAATTTCGTCAATCAGAAAGCGCTGACGCCTTTGAACGGCTATATCGAGAAGTACGGGGCAAACTTGAAGGCCAAAATCCCTCAGGCGGCTTGGGATAACGTAACGGTGGACGGGAACATCTATGCCATTCCGAGCCTGAGCGAGGTGAAAGGGACTGAAATCATGTACGCGCGCAAGGATTGGCTGGATAAGCTGGGATTGAAGCCGCCGCGTACGATTGAGGAATATACGGCCGTGATGAAGGCATTCGCCGAACAGGACCCTGACGGGAACGGGAAGAAGGATACGTACGGGTTCTCGATTCTGGAGCGGCTCGGCAGAACCTCGCCATTCCTCGGCGCATTCGGGGTACAGATGAATGCCTGGTACGAGCGGGACGGTAAGCTTGTATATGCGGGCATTATGCCGGAAATGAAAGAGGCGCTCCGCTATTTGAACTCCCTCTATGAGCAGGATGTGCTGGATCCGGAATTTCCGCTGAACAAAATCGACGTGCTCGGCGATAAAATCGCTTCCGGCCGAGTCGGCTTGTATTCGGCCGCATGGTCCGATACCCGTACGCATATTGCAGCGAACCGCAAGCAGGATGCGAACGCCGAATGGATCCCTCTGGATTTCCCTGTAGGGCCGGGCGGCCATCATGGGGTGTACAGCACGTCCACGGTTCGCTCCTATAATGTTGTGCCTCTCAAAAGCGCCAATGCGGCAGCGGTTGTCCGATTTCTTGATTTTATCGCAGGGCCCGGCCAGATGAGTTTGAAGCTCGGCTTCGAGAATGAGGTGTGGAAGCGCGTGAACGGCAAGCTGTCCATCTCATTTGATGAACATATCAAGCACGGGTATCGCGGCATTTATGGCGCTCTCGCCGACACGGTGGATCCGGAGATGACCCGGGACCGGCTGGATGGTCTGGGCCAGCAGTACCGGTTGTATGACAATTTGCAGCGCATAGACGGCAATCTCATGCAGAACCGTTTCAACGGACCTCCGACGCCCGCTATGGGCAAGCACCAGGTCAAGCTGTCCAAGCTGCAGGAAGAGACCTTTACCCGAATTATTGCGGGCATGAGTCCGATCACGGAATTCGATGCCTTTGTGAAGAAGTGGAAGGATGCCGGCGGCGACGAGATTACCGGTGAAGTGAATGAATGGTGGCGGGAAACCGCCAAGCAGGCGAAGCCATGAACCGGACCGAATGGAGGGACCGCCGTATGGGGAAAGACGTACTGCCTAAATTGCGCAAGCTGTTGACCGGATTCATCCAGGTCAGGCTGACATGGTATTTTCTGCTGATCCTGCTGCCCATCTCCGGCTTCAGTCTGTTCGCTATCGCCAAGTCGCAGACGATCCTGGAAGTGCAGACGGGGGAGCGAACGCAAGGGGCCTTGCATACGATGGCGGATTATATCGATCTAACGCTGCAAAATATCGAGCAGCTCTCCTCTCTGATTGCGTTCGATATGAACATGAATGCGACCTTGCAGTCCGTCGGCCAAGAGCCGGGGAAGCAGTCGTTCGTGCAGCTTGCACAGGTGATGGATCAACTGACGAGCATGACGACCGTCAACTTGATGGTGGATCAAATCACGATTATTCATATGCCATCGCGGACCGTCATCTCTACGAAGCTCGGCGGCCGGAAGCTGCCGGAGGGCGCAGAGAAGCAGGATTGGTATATCCGGCTGATGGAAGCAGGCGGGGGGACTTACTTCTATACGCCGCAGGAGGGGGAATCGTATTTTGATGCGGATAGCGTGCATCTGATCCGGACGATGGATCCGTACAACCGGACGCTGATCAATCCGAATTTGCTCGTACTATCGATCAAGAAGAGCACGTTGATTGAGCAGGCGAAGCCGCTCTTGCCTTCCAAGAATGCCAACATCTATTTGTTCGGCAGCAGCGGCCAGCTCATTACCGGTACGGGAGCGGGGCTCAGCGCGCAGGTTTGGGACAAGAAGGAAGAAGCGAGATCGATCCGCAAATCGCCGCAGACCGGGACGGAAATGGTCAATATATCCGTGCAATCGAAGCTATCCGGATGGTCGCTGATGATGGAGCAGCCGCTCTGGGAAATTCGCAGCCATACGGATTCGCTGAAAATTTTCACATACGGTATAGTGGTCGTCAGTCTCGTCCTCGCGATTGTCATCTCGTGGATCGTCTATCGCGGCATTTCGTCGCCGCTGCGCAAGCTCGCGTATGGGATGAAGCAGCTGCGCACAGGCAACTTCACGATCCAATTGGAGGATCAGCGGGTGGATGAGCTGGGGTATGTCATCGAGTCCTTCAATAGGATGGCGGAAAACCAGAAACTGCTCATCCGGGACCATTATGAGAAGCAGCTGCTGCTATCCAAGATGGAATTGAAATTTCTGCAGTCCCAAATTAATCCGCATTTCCTGTATAATACATTGGACTCCATTTATTGGACGGCCAAGAACTACGAAGCTGACGAAATCAGCGAGATGGTGCTGAACTTGTCCAAGTTTTTCCGGCTGAGTCTGAATAAAGGCAATGAAACATTTTCAGTTGCAGAGACAATCATGCATTTGACATATTATATTAAAGTGCAGCAGCTCCGGTTTCTGGATCATTTCAGCGTACGGTATGAGATCGCCGAGGAAAGCAAGCCTTATCATGTGCTGAAGCTTCTCCTGCAGCCGCTTGTCGAGAATGCCGTTCTTCACGGTTTGGAGAAGATGAGTACAGGCGGCGAGCTGGTCATTTCCTCGTATTTGCAAGGGCATCTGCTCGTGCTTGAAGTGAGCGATAACGGCGTAGGCGTGGACAGCGCTAGGCTGCAATATATTTGTGCGAAGCTGGATGAAGCGGCGGGTCAGGCAGCTGACGGGATTTTGTCGGACCGCAAGAAGGAGAAGGATTTGTTCGGTCTGCGCAACGTGGTGTCCCGGATGAAAATGTACTATGGCGAGCAATCACAGTTTCGTTTCGAAAGCCGCGCAGGCCATGGAACCCGAATGACGCTTCGTCTTCCGCTGGATAGGTGCGTATCACACGTCGAGGATCAGGCGGGATGATGGATGGCCGGGGGAAGCTTGCAGCAACCATGTAGGGAGGATGAGCCATGATCTATTTCCTCGTTCTTATCCCCGTTCTGATCGTATGCGGTTATGGCCTGTACAAAGTGTATCAGAAGGTGAGAGATAAGACGGAAACTTCCAAAGTCATTCAACTGTCGTTGTACCAGGAGAAAAAGAAGGCTGCGCCGGGCAAGCAGGCTTGTTCGTTCTGCCGGAAGAAGGAGAAGAAGCTGGCCTTCTATGCGGATGAGAAGGGCACCGTTGTCGGCGTGTGCCAGGAATGCAGGCCGCAGGCGGAGCGGCGGGCTCTGATGCGCCTTTGAGAAAGCGAGGGTGGCTTCCCCGCCAATTGAGGATCAATAGGACACCACAACCGTTTGTTGCCGCGAAAATAGCCCTGAGTCCGATCTGACGGACATCAGAGCGCTTATTTTTTGCCGATTTCGAAGGGGAAATCAGGCGGCACCGGCAATTAACGGCACGGGTGTCCGTTAGCTTGTTAAATTGGCCGTTTTTCATGTGGTAAGAGCAGCGGTATCCGTCAGCTATCTGCGGGACCGCGAAGATGAAGCCTTGCCGCACCTTCAAAACCGATAAAACCAGTTGTATAAATTGGGTTTATGTCGGGTTTTATCGAATGATTTCCTCGCCATATCAGTTAATCTGATAGAACTTATAAATTCATTATAATTGACCTGTACTCTAAGCTGTGTTAGCTTCAAGAGAGTGAAAAATTATGCGACAAAATAATTGGGGAATTTTTATTACTGCAGCATACGAGAGGTGGATTTTGTTGGAACTCCAAGTAACGAACAGTCCTTTTAATCAGGAGCAAGTAGAATTGCTGAATCGTCTACTGCCTACGCTTAACGATGGTCAACGAATCTGGTTAAGCGGTTATTTTACAGCGTTGAACGCCGGAGCGGCCGGTGCCGCAGTTGCCGGTGCAGTGCCTGCATTGAGTGCGGCGCCTGCAGCGCCTGCCGGATCCAAAGAGATTACCGTTCTCTTCGGATCGCAATCCGGTAAAGCGCAAGGAGTAGCGAAGAAGTTTGCCAAGAAGCTCGAAGAGCAAGGCTTCCAGATTACGCTGTCCTCCATGTCAGATTTCAAGCCGAATGGGCTGAAGAAGGTACAGAACCTGCTCGTCATTGTCAGTACCCACGGGGAAGGCGTTCCGCCGGATAATGCGATTTCGTTCCATGAATTCCTTCATAGCAAAAGAGCGCCTCAGTTGGACGGCATGCGTTACTCCGTTCTTGCGCTGGGCGACACCTCTTATGAGTTTTTCTGCCAAACCGGCAAAGATTTCGACAAACGCTTGGGCGAGCTAGGCGCAGCGCAAATCGCACCGCGCGTCGATTGCGATGTCGACTTCGACGAGCCTGCCGCAGAATGGATGAGCAGTGTGCTTAACGCACTGAACGCCGCTTCGCCGGCAGCGGCTGTAAGCGGTGCTGCAGTTAGCGCTGTAAGCGGCGGCGATTCGGAATTCTCGAGAACGAATCCGTTCCAAGCGGAAGTGCTGGAGAACTTGAATTTGAACGGACGCGGTTCCGACCGCGAAACACGGCACGTGGAAATTTCCTTGGAAGGTTCCAACCTGCAATATGAGCCGGGCGATTGCCTCGGGATTTATCCGGAAAATCATCCCCGTCTCGTTGACGAACTGATCGAAGCGTTGGGCTGGAATGCCGACGAGCAAGTGACGATTAACAAGAACGGTGACAAACGTTCCGTACGTGATGCACTTATAAACAATTATGAAATTACGGTATTGACCAAACCGCTCCTTGAACAAGTGGCGAAATTGACATCAAACGCCGAATTGCAGGCGCTTGTTGCACCAGGCAGCGAGCAAGAGCTCAAGGCCTATATCGGTGGCAGAGATCTGCTGGATCTGGTCGAGGATTTCTCGCTGAAAGGGATTGCCGCATCGGACTTGACCGCCGTGCTGCGCAAAATGCCTGCTCGGTTGTACTCCATTGCCAGCAGCTCGAAGGCGTACCCGGAAGAAGTGCACGTGACGGTTCGTACGGTTCGTTACGAAGCGCGCGGACGTGAACGTTACGGCGTATGCTCCGTTCAATTGGCGGAAAGAGTGGCCGCAGGCGACAAGCTGCCGGTATACATTCAGAACAATCCGAATTTCAAAATGCCGGAAAATCCGGATACGCCTATCATTATGATCGGACCGGGTACAGGCGTCGCTCCATTCCGTGCATTCCTCGGCGAGCGCGAAGAGACAGGTGCCGAAGGCAAAACATGGCTGTTCTACGGCGATCAGCATTTCTCAACTGACTTCCTGTATCAGATCGAATGGCAGCGTTGGTTGAAAGACGGCGTGTTGACACGCATGGATGTTGCATTCTCCCGGGATACCGACCAGAAAGTCTATGTCCAGCACCGGATGCTCGAGAAAAGCAAAGATCTTTACCAATGGCTGCAAGAAGGCGCCAGCGTGTACGTATGCGGGGACGAGAAGCGCATGGCTCATGACGTTCACCAAACGTTAGCAACGATTATTGAACAAGAGGGCGGTTTCAGCTCCGAAGAAGCGGCTGAATACTTGTCCCGTATGCAACAGCAGAAACGCTATCAACGGGATGTCTATTAAGATTTAGCCCGTAGATTGCCAGAGGAGAGAGGCCAAGATGTCAGAAAACAATTTATTGTCGAAGAATAGCGCACCGCATAGCGAAGTTGAACATATCAAGCAGAGAACCAATTACTTGCGCGGGAGCCTCGAAGAGACGCTGCTGGATACGATCACCGGATCGATTCCGGAAGACGATAACCGCCTGATGAAGTTTCACGGCAGCTATATGCAGGATGACAGAGACTTGCGTACCGAGCGCCAGAAGCAAAAGCTGGAGCCGGCCTATCAATTCATGCTGCGCGTACGTGCTGCCGGCGGTGTCGTGACGCCGGACCAATGGCTCATGATGGACCGCATCGCACAGAAATACGCCAACGGAACCATCCGTTTGACAACGCGCCAATCGTTCCAGCTTCACGGTGTGCTCAAATGGAACATGAAAAAAACGATTCAAGAAGTCAACGCCGCGATGCTCAGCACGCTCGCAGCTTGCGGTGACGTGAACCGTAACGTGATGTGCAATCCGAATCCGCATTTGTCGGACGTGCACGGCGAAGTGTACGAATGGGCTTGCCGCATCAGCAATCATTTGGATCCGCAGACGCGCGCATACCACGAAATTTGGCTCGACGGCGAGAAAATCGTCCACAGTGAGGACGAAGAGCAAGAGCCGATTTACGGCAAAGTGTATTTGCCGCGTAAGTTCAAAATCGGGATTGCCGTTCCGCCATCCAACGATATCGACGTTTTCTCGCAAGATTTGGGCTTCATCGCCATTGTGGAGAACGGCAAGCTGCAGGGCTTTAACGTAACGGTAGGCGGCGGTATGGGGATGACGCATGGCGATCCGTTAACATATCCGCAGGTTGCGCAAGTCATCGGCTTCGTCACGCCGGATCAAGTCGTTGATTTGGCTGAGAAAACCGTGACGATTCAGCGTGACTATGGCGACCGTTCCGTACGGAAGCATGCGCGCTTCAAATATACGATCGACGACCGCGGTATCGAGTGGTTCGTTGACGAGCTGACCAGCCGCCTCGGCTGGAAGCTGCAGGCAGCGCGTCCGTACCAGTTTGACGATAACGGCGACCGCTATGGTTGGGTTAAGGGCAGCAACGGCAAATGGCACTTCACCCTGTTCATCCAAAACGGCCGTATCAAAGACGAAGAAAACAATCAACTGCTGACAGGCCTTCGCGAAATCGCCAAAATTCACGGCGGCGACTTCCGTCTGACGGCGAATCAGAACTTGGTGATCGGGAACATCAGCGCTCAGAAGAAGAAAAAGATCGAAGAAATGATCAAGGAATACGGTCTGACGGACGGTATGCACTACACGGCTCTGCGCAGAAGCTCCATGGCTTGCGTTGCGCTGCCGACGTGCGGAATGGCGATGGCGGAAGCCGAGCGTTATCTGCCTGAGCTGATGGACAAAATCGAGCCGATGCTGGCGGAAGCCGGGATTAGCGAGAAAGAAATTACCATCCGGATGACAGGCTGCCCGAACGGCTGTGCACGTCCGATGCTGGCGGAGCTGGCGTTCATCGGTAAGGCGCCTGGCAAGTACAACATGTACTTGGGCGGCGGCCATGCCGGTAACCGTCTGAACAAGCTGTACAAAGAAAATATCGGCGAAGCGGAGATTCTGCAGTCGCTTCAACCGATTATCACCCAATATGCCAAAGAGCGTTGGGAAGGCGAACATTTCGGCGATTTCGTCATCCGCGCCGGCTATGTGAATGAAGTTCGATCCGGTCAAGAATTCCACGCATAATACGATAGAAGGGCTGTCCCGAGGTCTGCATTGGCCTCTGGGATGGCCTTTTGCTTTGTCCGTATGGAACTCCCCGGCCGGTGGGAACCTATTCTAAGCTTGGAAGGATAAGGGGAATGAAGGATGGACGATGAAGCGGTTCTAGCCATTGCCGATATGATAACCCGTGCGGGGAGCCGGAAAAGCTTATTTCATTTTACGAGAGCCTCCAATTTACTTGCCATTGCGGCGGAGAATACGCTCGGTTCCAGTCATTGGCTGGATCCCGGACAGGCGGGAGAACGTCGGGTTCAGCCGGAGAGTATTCGACATCAGGGGTATCGGATTACGATTAACGCGCACTTGCGGATCGCCGAGAGCATGATGGAGGCAGGGACGACGCTGGAGCAGTTCCGGGCGCATCTGGACCGGCATGTGTTTTTCTGGCCGACGCGTAAGGATTGCCAGATGATGATAGACACATATAGCAGGAGGGAGCCGGAAGAAGCTTTCGCCGTGCTGGAATTGGACGCCAGGTCCATGTTCATAGCGAATCATTCCTCCGTGAAGCTCTCCAAATACGATTCGGGCAGCTCTCCGCGCTTTCCGCATCGGTGCAGTTACCGTAAAAGCTTGGCGATGTTCCTGCCGTTCCAACAATTCGGTACCGTGACGAACCCGTTGGTACCCGCCAAGCCTTCCGAGATCAAAGAAGTATTGATGGAGAACAAGGTAACCGGCATTTCCTCCTTTCTGAAGGCCTTATATGTTAATCATTCGGATACGCTGCCGGAGAACTGGAGGCAACTCGCTCGGCCGTGGGTGGAATGGGTTGAAAAATAAGCTTTGCCGACGAAATTCGCCGAAACAAGCTGCTTCGTGGCACGATTGCACATACACTGTTACATCATGGAATAGATTACATTAAGCAGCTGTGCGATGAGGAGGGGTACAGGTGAGATACACGGTGCAATATATACCTCTGAGTAAAATTAAGCCGGAAAGTACCATATCCAAAGCCTCTGGTCGAAAAAAGGAATTGAAAAAAGTAGCGCAGGATCTCATGCATTTAATGGTCGTGCAGAAAAGCAAAAAAGCGAAGGGCTACGTCATTTTGGACGGACAGCAGCATTTCAATTTCCTCAAAAAGCATACCAAAAAACAATCCGCCGTTTGTCTGGTGGATGAAAGCAAGCTTAGTGAAAAGGTCGGTAACTTCGTGAACCGTTTCCGCAAACGGACGCTGCCTTATGAAATTCCGCCGATCAAGTCGGACCGGGTAACGGTTAGCAGCTGGTCGATCATTCGCACCTTTCTGAAGCGGGAGCCGCGATTCCGCAAGCTGTCCCGCAGAGAGCAGCTCAAGGTGTTGAGACTCGGCATGCAATATAAGAAGACGACGATGCGCAGCATGCAGATCAAAGTAGACGAATTGCTTAGGAGCACTTAGGAGCCCTTAGGAGCTGAAAACACAGATAACAAGAGGGCTGCCCATGCAGCTCTTTTTCCGCTGCAAGCGAGTTCGCTCCGTGCCCATATTCCTGCCTCCGGCTAGGCAGAATGTTGTATAATGAGGAAAACAATCGCAGTAAGGAGAATTAGAAGCCATGCTAGAGAATGTTCGCACGAATAATGTTCAGCGGTTTGCCGGGTTCGGCGCTTTGTACGATCAGAACCGGCCTACAGCTCCCGCTGAGGTGGTTAAGCTCTTGACTGCCTATCTATCCAGCCAGCCGCATACCGTCGTCGATGTGGGCTGCGGCACAGGACTGTCCTCGTTTATTTGGTTGAACGCGGCACAGCGTATTATCGGCGTAGAGCCAAGCGACGATATGCGCACTGTAGCCATAAGCAAATGGGAAGCGGTTCATAAACCGGAACAGCTGCGTTTTGTGAAGGGACTTTCGCATGAGCTCGAGCTGCCGGATGCATCCGCCGACATCATCACGTGCTCTCAATCGTTCCATTGGATGGAACCTCAGAGCACGCTTCGGGAATTCGCGCGCGTCCTTCGTCCCGGCGGCGTATTCGCCGCCTATGATTGCGATTGGCCGCCGGCGCTCAATTGGCAAGTCGAAGAAGCGTTCCGCAAGCTGAACGCTTTAAGCGACGCTCGGGCGGCCGAGCTGTCTCCGCAAGAAGAGCAAGCCCGCAAATGGAGCAAGGAAGAGCATCTGCAGCAAATTAGCGGCTCCGGCTTATTCCGTTACAGCCGTGAAATTGTTTTCCATAACTGGGAAGTTTGCACCGCAGAGCGCTACGCGAATATCGCGCTTAGCCAAGGAGGTCTGCAAACCGCCTTGAAGCGGGGAGCGGACGACCTGCAAGCCGAAATAACGGCGTTCCGTGAAGCGGTCGCGGAAGCGTTCGGCGGCGAAGAGCGGGACGTATTGTTTGGCTACCGGATGCGTATGGGTGTGAAATAAGTTGAAAGAACGGCGCTTGGAAGGAATGATTCCGTCCAGGCACCGTTTTTTTTAATTGACCTGTACGACGATCGGATCCAACAACATGCCTCGCACATAAGGAAGCAATCGCCAGCGCCCGGCCTCCGGCAGCATCATGGACGTCGGCAGATGGCGGTCGGCGCCATTCAATTCGCCGCCCAGAGCATTGGCTGAGCTAAGCGGGTCCGATGCGAATACGGTGATCAATGTGTCGGAGCCTTCCTTGACCGCTTTCACTTCAAAAGGCCCGTTTAACTGTTCGTCGGTTCCCCAGAAATGCCACATATACTTCTGCACTTTCCCGGCTTCGAATCCTGCATCAATAAATCCGATTCGGTTCTCTACGCCGCGCAGCCAATATTGGTTGGCTTGGAATAAGGGGGCGACGTCCCATGCCGAACGATGCAGCGCCAACTTCACACTACCGTATAGGGTGTCATCCAGTTTCACCTGCAGCTCCCACTGCCCCTCGAGGGGCAAGGCGAATCGGATTGCATAGCGTTCAAGTCCAGGGTATCCGCTGCTCGGCTGTTGAATGTTTTCGGAGGAGACCGTTTCTCTGATGCCCGTTCGCATGTGAATGGCTTCGACTGTCAGCGTTTTGCCGTAGAACGTTTGGAACGGAGCCTCAAAGTGGAAAATATACCCGTTCGTCACACCTGCCTGCGCGCCGGGTTCAGCGGCAACGGAGAAGAGCAGTCGCCCGTCTGGGGTGTACGCGCGATTGCCATCCACAGCGACGTTAGATGTACCGATAAGCGGCGCGATGAAAGAAAAGGGCGCATCCTTCCTCACCTCAATAACGACGAATAGGAGGAGCATTACGGCGGGAATGAGGGACGCAAGGGCTATTCGCTTGAACCGCCGACGGCGTACTTCGCGCGTTCGACTTCGAATTTGATTGGCAAGCGTCCGGGTAAAATGCGACCCTGTAAAAGGGGAATCGGCCAGTTGCTCCGCCCATAAGGGCTTATCTTCTTTCACGTTCATCCGCCTCCTTATATTCCTGCGACAGCCATTTGTTTAACGTCTTCTTGGCACGGTGTGATCTAGATTTAACGGTTCCCTCCGAAACCCGCAGCAGCTTGGCAATTTCTTTCTGCTTCAGTCCATAGTGGTAATCCAGGATGAGGACTTCCCGATATTTCCTGGGAAGCTGCAGGACCATATCCCACAAGTGCCGATTTTCCAACCGCGTGAAGATCACTTGCTCAGCCGGCGGGGCATTGTTTCTGGCAAACAACCGGTCTGTCAACGTAACTTTACGGATAAAAGCGCTCTGCAGAACATGCATGGCTTTATTCCTGGTAATGGTCAGCAGCCAGCTCTTGACCGAGCAATCGCCGCGGAAGGCGTAGATCCCGTTATAGGCTGCTAGGAACACTTCTTGAGACAAATCATCAGCCGCCTCTCGCCGGCGTGTCAGGAAGTACGCGAAATTCCACACATCTTCCCCGAAATTTTCCATTAACTCACAGAGGATTTGATCCCGGTCATAGCCTTGGTCCAAATATTTCAAGTAATCCATTTCATCGGTCAATATAGTTCACCCCAATAGATAAGACCGGACTATTCATAAAAGGTTCCCATCCATCATACCATTTAGGATCATTTATCGCTGACAACCCGATAGGAGGGGGGCCTAACTTATGGATACGGGAAAACGAAATGTGCCTCAGCCCATACGTTATGACGGCGCAGGGGGAATGGATACGGGACCCAGGGACATCATGAGGGACATGGAGAACCCCGACATGCTGGTGCCGCCGATCACGGACAACGGCTTAATGCCGAATTTGAAGTTCTCATTCTCAGATACGTCCATGACGTTGAATCAGGGCGGATGGTCCAGAGAAATTACGGTTCGGGAGCTGCCGATCGCCACGACGATGGCCGGCGTCAATATGAGTCTGACAGCCGGCGGGGTGCGCGAGCTGCATTGGCATCAGCAGGCGGAATGGTCCTACATGCTGCTAGGCCGTGCGCGAATTACAGCCATCGACCAGAACGGCCGCAATTTCATTGCCGATGTCGGACCAGGCGATCTCTGGTATTTTCCGCCGGGTCTCCCGCATTCGATTCAAGGGTTGGAGCATTGTGAATTTTTGCTCGTTTTCGATGACGGTCATTTCTCGGATTTGAACACACTGTCCATCTCGGATTGGTTCGCACATACGCCCAAAGATGTGCTGTCCGCCAATTTCGGCGTGCCGATGAGCGCCTTTGACCAAATTCCTAAACAACAAGTTTACATTTATCAGGACACCGTGCCCGGTCCGATCGAGACCGACAAGGTACCGTCTCCGTACGGCACGATCCCGCTTAGCTTCAAGCATCAGCTGTTAGCACAGACGCCGATCAAAACGCCGGGGGGCAGCGTGCGCATTGTGGATTCCACGAATTTCCCGATATCCACGCAGATCGCAGCCGCGCTGGTCGAGATTGAGCCTGGCGCCATGAGAGAGCTGCACTGGCATCCCAACAACGACGAGTGGCAGTATTATCTCAGCGGCCAGGGACGGATGACGGTGTTTACCGGCAATGGCAATGCCCGGACGTTCGATTACAGGGCCGGCGATGTCGGCTACGTGCCATTTGCAACGGGGCATTACATCCAGAATACGGGGACGCAGACGCTGTGGTTTCTGGAGATATTCAAAAGCGACCGCTTCGAGGACGTCTCCTTGAATCAATGGATGGCGCTAACGCCGCATGAGCTGCTGAAAGGGAATTTGCATGTGGGAGCGGAGCTGATTGAGGCGCTGCGCAAAGAAAAATGGCCAGTCGTCAAATATCCCGGATTCTCGTATTATCCCAAGTAACTGAGACCAAGAGAGGGTGCCCCCGGCCATTGCCATGGCTACAGGGACACCCTCTGCGTCGTTCCGGTACGATTATCCGGTTAAGCTGCTGATGCGGTTAATCAGTCCGGTTATATCGTTAATCGTCGTGATGATTTGTGAATTTTGCAGCTTATCGAGCGCCAAGTGCCCGTTCTCTACCACTTTGTTGATTTCATCCAACAGCACTTTGTTTTTGTCCACGAGTTGTTGGTGAATATCCTTGGCGATGGCCGGAACGCTTCGTAGATTAAATTGTTCGATGTCGGCCTTCAAGGCTAGCAACTGTTTCTCTAACTCGGCTTTGGTTTCGGGATTCGCTGCCGCATCCTTGATCATCTGGGGAGCTTGTTCTGCGAAAGTACTCAGTTTGTTTATATGCGAAGTAGCTTGATTGACATAATCCAGTGTGCTGTTGGCACTTTCCAGGAATGAGCAGCCACCCACTAATACGGAGGAAAGCAGCACAACGAACAATAACGATTTTCTCATGAATACCAACTCCTTTTCTGTGCAAATTTGTGAATAAGGGTTTAGTTTGGTATTGTTTTATTACGTTTGTCAGTAAGCAGAGTTTCAAGCTTTGCGAAAAAAGAAGGAGAACAAACCGTCATGACAACATTCATTGATAAAATCGCACTGATTTACATTGAGAACGGACAAATCCTCGGAACGCGTTCCAAGGGCAAAGAGCTGTATTATTTACCGGGGGGCAAGCGGGAGCCTGGGGAAACGGACGTCGAGACGCTGGTCAGAGAAATCGAGGAGGAGCTGGCCGTACGGGTGAAACCGGAGACAGCCGTTCATGTCGGCAATTTCGAAGCGCAGGCGGACGGGAAGGCCGAAGGCATTGTCGTGAAAATGACTTGCTACGCCGCCGAGCTGGACGGCAAGCCGAATGCGGCTTCGGAGATCGAAGAGCTGGAATGGCTGTCGTATAAAGACCGGGACCGTGTTTCGCGCGTGGTTCAAATCATATTCGATCATCTGCATGAGAACAATTGGATCTCGTAAGGGAAGCAACTATTTCTTTCCCCGTGCGTCTCATTAATGAGACAGAGAGGAGAGATTTCAGTTGTCAGTATTTAAAAAGGCAGTTCAAACCGCGGCGCTGCTTGTGTTGGCTTCCTCAGGCACCGCTTATGCATACGATGTGCAGCTCAAGCCGTTCACCGATGTGACGGACCAAGACTGGTTTCGCAATGAGGTGTATTCTCTCTCGGCGATCGGGATTATCGATGGATACTCGGATTTAACGTATAAACCGGACGGACAGCTGACTCGTGAGGCGTTCATTAAATTGTTGGTGACCGCCGAGCAAGTCGGCGTCGATTCATCGGGCGTCGGGACGGCGCCCATCCCGGATGTGGAGAAGGGAAGATGGTCGTATCCCTTCGTTACCGCTGCATTTGAACGGAAATGGATCGATTTCCTGGTCAATGAGCATGGCTTGTTCAATCCGGAGAAGGTGATCACGCGCGAAGAAGTTGCCACAATCGTCGGGAAGTCGCTGCTGGACCGGCTGCCTCAAGAAGCTCGTGACCGGTGGATGGCGCAAGGATGGCAGGATGAACAAGGCAAGCGGCAATTTATCGACGGTCCGGCTTTCACCGAAACGCTCCGAGGGTATGCTTACTATGCCGTCAATCAAGGCGTGATGGAAGGCGACGAGACGGGATTCCATCCGCAGCAGTCGCTAACGCGCAAGGAAGCGGCGGCCATCGTGTACCGGTTGATTGAGCAACAAACAGCGAACCGTGAAATAGAGAAAACCGGATTCTATGCGATTCGTTCGTACCCGGCTCTTGACCGGATGCCGCTGCTCGACAAGGTGACGTTCGGCTGGTCCAATTTGGCCTACACGGCGCCTGGCAAGGCACAACTGAGTATGACGGAGACGGAGTACAAGCTCCCTTCCGGTTGGGAGGAAGCCGTTCAAACGGCGAATGCGTCGGGCGTAGATAAGGACTTAATGGTTTACTACGGCAAATCCGATCTGCAAGAGTTCTTGAAGGATACCCCCGCCCAGGAAGCTTTCCTGAGTTCTTTGGAAGCGGTTCTGAAGGATGCCAGGTACGGCTTTACCGGCGTTACGATGGACTTGGAAGGGTTGAAGGATTCATCCAGCGCTCCGGATTATGTCCGTTTACTTCAAGCATTGAAGAAGGCGGTCCCAGCTGCTAAACTAACCGTGGCCGTGCCGCCGGACTATTATTACAAAGGCTATGATTTGCAGGGTATCGGCGCGCTGGCGGACACCGTCATTCTCATGGCTTATGATTTTACGCATGACGACAGCAAGCTGCCGTCTGCGCCGCTGCCGCTTGTCGGCGATGCCGTGAAGCGAACGCTGCTCGCCGTTCCGAAAGATAAGCTGGTGCTCGGTATATCCAAGCAAGCGAACCAGTGGCTGACTGCCGGCGGCGTCACCCAAACGTATCTGCCCGATATTGCATCCGTCGAGCAGCGGCTTGCGTCACCGGGAATCAGCCAGTGGATGAATGTGCCTTATTTCCTCCGGGAGATCGGCTTCCAGGATGAACGGGGAAGTCATGATATTTATTATGAAGATACAGCCAGCATCGAGAAGAAAATATGGCTTGCTCAATTTTATGGTCTTAAAGGCGTTTCTTTCTGGTACATGGGCAATTATACCGATTCGGATTGGGCACTTATAGAGCGGAAATAATGAATAGCGAACAGTTCAAAACGTATCGTTTTGAGCTGTTTTTTTTTGCATGAAAACAAGAAAACCACCGTCTCTGCGGTGGTTTTCCTTATTAAGCGCGCCAATGCGTCGGCCGGCTCAGACGTGGCGGCAGCTTCGTCAGCGCATCGCCCTTGGCGGCATTGATCTGGAACTGCGTAACGAACAGGGCGCTCGTCAAGTCAGCTCCGCTCAGGTTGGCATCCCGCAGATCAGCGCCAATGAGATCAGCCGCACGCATGTCGGCTCCGCTGAGATCGGCGGCGATCAGATATGCGCCCCTGAGCAGAGACCCCCGCAGGTCAGCGCCTTTGAGATTGGCCCCGATCAGATCCGCGCCTCTGCCGATAGCCTTAGACCGGCCTTTCCCGCTCTTCATAGGACGGGGAGCGCTTGCCCGCACAAGCTCGCTGGCTTGAAGCAGCAGCTCGTTCACTTTGGCCCGGTGTGCGGGCATATCGAGCTGGATAAGCGCTTCGGGCTTCAGCAGTGTGAGGCTCTCGGTCTCACGCAACACGGCGCGAAGCGCTTCGTGAATCGGCTGGGTGAGCTCCAGCTCCAGCGCTTCGGTCAAATACCACAGCAGCTCGTGAAGCTGCCGCATAACCGGGATTACGTCGAACATTTCTTTCGCAGAATCCGGGACTTGCCGCCAATCCCGTCCTCCGTAAGTCACCTGCGCGACATGCTGTCCAGCGCCGAAGCAATCATACACCGTACAGCCCCGGTAGCCGATGTTTCTTAATTCGCGATGAACGCCGCAGCGGTAGTCAGCCTCCAGATTCGGGCAAGGATGTCCGGCCGATTTATCGACGGCGAAATCGACGGAAGCGGCGAACGGCAGGGCGACACAGCACAAGCCGAAGCAGCGCTCGCAGTCTGCCTGCAGGTGATTTCGCTGTGTATTGGAAGCGGCTTCCATAGGTTGCTCAGTCAACGTGCTTCCTCCTCTTACATGGATGTATCTGTGTTCTACCATATAATTTCAGGTATCTCCCCGTCAACGGCAGTCTTTGGTTATAACGATTCTTGCCGAAATCATCAATGCGTTTACGCTTTTTACAGACGTGAGAATCCAGTTATTTTTCATAATGTCAATGCAATTGTAGCTTTTGTTCATAGGCAAGCCTGCCGGTTGTGTCCGATAATGGATCGTGAGTGCTGGTGTATATTTCCAAAAGTGGACTTAAGTCAAAGAGGAGGTGGGCAAGGGCTGTTATTTTGAAAACGTTCACAACAGCAGGTATACGAAACGGAGGAAAAGCAAGCATGATGAAACAAGCAGTAAGCTTCATGATGGCGATTACCTTAACGGCAAGTTCTTTGCTCGGCCTGCCGGCAGATATCAGCGCTGCAGGCACGACAGGAACGCCAATCAAACCTCAACAAGATGTAACGGTCTATTCCAACGGCTACTATTTGAATAGCAAAATCATTGCGGCCGATACCGTCAATTACCACCAACATGCCGATGATGGCGGAGCTGCGGATATCATGCGGGTAGGTCTGCAAGATGACGGAACTTCGGCATACACGTACATGAAGTACGATATTTCGGGAATACCCGTCTTAACGCCAGGGATGGAGGTGGAGCTGGCGTTTCAAGCCTCCTCCTCCGAGCAGATGGAGCTCAGCGTTTATGGCCTTCATCCGCTGCAAGCGGCGAGCGATTGGTCGGAGACGACGATGACATGGAGAAGCAAGTTCTTGAATTTGACGGACTCGATCGACACCATTCAAATCCCGAACGCTTCTAGCGGCATTCAATTTAACCTGACCGATTATATTATGGATAATCAGAAAGCCGGCAAGTCCATCATCGGGCTCGTAATGAAGGCGGAAACGACTGGCGTCATTGAGCTGAGAGGTCACGAGACAACGGATAGCGCCGGTGCAGGACGAATTCCGGTCTTGATTGTGAACGAGCAATCCGATCTCAGCGGACATTGGGCTCGCAAGCAAGTGGAGCAGCTCGCTTCCAAGTTCCTTGTCCATGGTGCTGGAGATGACCGGTTTATACCGGATGCTGCGATTACGAGAGCGGAGTTTGCCGCTTTGGTTACGAGAGCGATCGGGCTGGCGGCCAAAGTTAACGGCAGCTTCGCCGATGTATCCGGCACAGCCTGGTATGCGGGTGCCGTAGGTGCCGCCTCGGCTGCGGGGATTGTCGAAGGCGATGAGGCACATGCCTTTAAACCGGATGCAAGCATTACGCGCGAGGAGATGGCGGTGATGATTGTGCGCGCTCTGCGAGCGGCAGGCTTGGCCGAGCAAGCGGCGGAAGGTGGTGCGGTTGCGGTGGATGCGGCGCTGGCGCGCTTCGAGGACAGCGGCTCCATCAGCGGCTACGCCAAAGCTGCGATTTCCGAGGCGCTGCAAGCAGGCATCGTCGAAGGCATGACGGCGAGCACATTTGCGCCTCAGAACAACGCGACGCGTGCTGAGGCGGCTGTGATGCTGCAGCGCATGCTGACGTATATGCATTTCAACTAAATGGAAAATGGAAGACGGGGCTTGCCCGATTGGCTTGAATGGCCGGTTGGGCGGCCTTTTTGCTTTGCACAAAACATCTCTTTTCAACCGTATGACACTCAAGTATTTGGGTATAATATAGTATTTACATACGAAATAATAACAATTTCCATGGTGAAGAAGGTGAATGACGATGGGGAAGGCTTTGGGGAAAAGCAGGGGCAACGATCTCTTCGAGCTGGCGCTGTATGTGCTCGCTGCAGTGTGTTTCGTGTATTTTCTGATCAAGGGCAATATGCCGAAAGTGTGGCAGGCCGTCTTGATTACCGCCGTGCTGCTCCTAATCAGGCTCGTGGTGCGACTAACGAAAACGACGATGTTTGCCGCGCTGCGATTTTGTGTGCTGCTTTTCATATTTATTGCGATGTTTATGGCAAACGAGTTTGGCTTCTACAGTGTGATCCCGTACTTGGACAAATTCGAGCACCTCTTCTCGGGGGTCATCTTATGTTTCATAGGTTTGCTCATTTACGAAAAAGCAAGCGATAAAGAGAACAAGACGGTAACGCTCAGCGCAAAAGTGGCGATTTGGCTCTGTTTGTTCTTTTCCGTGGCGATGGCCGGCGTTTGGGAAATATATGAGTTCACGACGGATCACCTGTTCGGACTTCATTCGCAGAACAACAGCTTGCTGGATACGATGACGGACATCATATGCGGTTCGATCGGCGCAGTGCTCACGAGCCTATATCTCGTTGTTCAGGCGAAACGCAAGCGCCTGCCGCTTATTGATGAATAACGCGAATGGCTGTCGGTAACGCTGTACGCAGCAAAAAAAGGATGCCCTTGGGCATCCTTTTTTGCGTCTGTCGCAGGGAGGGGCTGAGCGAGCGTTACAGGAAGAAGGTGTTACTACGGCCACTGGTGCCACCCGCTAAAGGAACGGATACAAACAACGACAAGAGTAACTGCTACTGCCAACCGCTAAAGGAGTGGCTACAAGCAACGACGAGAGTTACTGCTACTGCCAACCGCTAAAGGAACGACCACAAACAACGACAAGAGTAACTGCTACTGCTAACCGCTGCTGCCAACCGCTATAGTAACTGCCAATGCTGACACTGGAGTAGCTTCCACTGTCAAGTGCAGTAGTAACTGCCACTTGGACTGCCATGGTTGATAGTTCGCCATCGGCGACTAGCCACAACTACCACCGCGAGCAAGCTGCTGCTCGCGTTCTGATTCTAACGGACACCACGGCCGTTAAAGCCGTGCTCTTCGCCGCGTCGCGGCGCTAACGGACATGAGAGGCCTTATTTGCCCGATATTCAGCGGAAATCACGCTGAAATCGGCAAATAGCCGCCCTGGTGTCCGTTAGAAATCCAATTCGGCCTATTCCAGCCGAATAGCGTCCGCTGTGTCCGTTAGCGCCACAGGACACCTCCATGAGCTCGCCGCCTCGCCATCGGCGGACTAGCCAAAGCTACCACCGCGAGCAAGCTGCTGCCCGCGTGTCAGATTCTAACGGACACCACGGCCGTTAAAGCCGTGCTCTTCGCCGCGTCGCGGCGCTAACGGACATGAGAGGCCTTATTTGCCCGATATTCAGCGGAAATCACGCTGAAATCGGCAAATAGCCGCCCTGG
>NZ_JARADB010000002.1:1237145-1791733 GCF_028765165.1 Paenibacillus sp. MAHUQ-63
GGTGTCCGTTAGAAATCCAATTCGGCCTATTCCAGCCGAATAGCGTTCGCTGTGTCCGTTAGCGCCACAGGACACCTCCATGAGCTCGCGGCCTCGCCACCGGCGACTAGCCAAACCTACCAACGCGAGCAAGCTGCTGCTCGCGTGTCAGATTCTAACGGATACCACGGCCGTTAAAGCCGTGCTCTTCGCCGCGCCGCGGCACAAACGGACACCAGAGGCCTTATTTGCCGTAGATTCAACAGAAATCACGCTGAAATCGGCAAATAGCCTCCCAGGTGTCTTCGGCCTAATTAAGCCGCCAGCGCCACACGCAGCCTTAGACAACGGGCATGACCAGAATATGCTGGCCGCCGTTGCGTCCCATTTTGGTGCGGCCCGAATCATAGAACCCGCAGCATAAATAAACGTGACGGGCGGGGTCATTTTTGAAATTCACGGCCAATGCAATTTCTGCGACAGCCGGAAAATGCTTCGACACGAAAGCCTTCAGCTGCAGCAGCGCAGCTTTCGCATGACCATGCCCTTGTTCGGCATGGTTGATCGAAAAGGCTCGCAGAACCAGCGAGTTGGCGTGATCCGAGTACTCGAATCGTTCTTCCCCGTCATACAGGATGAAAAATCCAACCGGCCTGCCGTCCGCGACGATGCAAACCGGATAACGATGCTCGTCTTCCAGCGCAATGGGCAGCATGTCTCTGGGCATGCCTGTAAACTGCTGCTGCTCCTCCGGCAGGTGAAAAGAAAACAGCGCCTCGCGATAAGCCGATGTATAGAATTCAAGTTGATTGGGAAATAGACTTGCCGAATATGATGTCATGCCGGTCTTCCTTTCATGGAACCATGTATATGAAATATTGTACCGAGATTTCCTTGCAGGAAAAAGGGAAAAGAGAACTGAGCATGCAGCACCCTTTTATAGTACCTCCAAAAATAGTTCACCCTCTTAACTATTTTCGGTACTTTTCAACGGAGAAGACTGATATGCATAGTAGCAATGGGATAAGGAGGGAGTTCGATGAAAGAGAAGTTCGAGTTTATCCTGACGATGAAGCTGCTGGAGGTTGGAATCAAACAAGTTGCCGCATTTGCGAAGGCATCACCGGATGGCTTTGAGCTTTTGAGAAATAAACTGGACGATCTTTGCGATTTCATTCAGAACCCGGAGCACGCAAGAAAGTGGCAGTTATGGGGGCATGATCACGAGGTGACTGCTCAAGCACGCGCGCTGCGGGATACCGCCACCGAGGCGCTCTGTGAGTTGGAGAAGCTGCAGTCGCGGCGAATACATAATCAAGAACTGCACATCAGCTGCTATATGGATCAATTATCCGAATCCGTCAGAACGGAATTGAACGCCCTTCAGATTGATAGGTTCTCCAAGGTGCTATTCATCGGTTCCGGCGCGTTTCCGCTTTCCTGCTTTACCATAGCACAGGAGACGGGGGCCGAGGTTTGGGGGCTGGATATCGATAAGGAGGCTGTAGAGCTTGCCAATCATGCCGCAGCCATATGCGGTTTCGGGTGCAGAGTCCGGTTCTCGCACCAACCGCCTGCGGAATTAGCCTTCACGAAGGAGGCCACGCATATCATCGTCGCTTCCTTGGTCGCCAATAAGCTGGAAGTGTTGGAGGAACTAAAGCAAGCCGCTAACAGCCAAGCGCTAATCATGTTGAGATACGGAAACGGTTTGAAGTCGCTGTTCAATTACCCACTGGTAACAGAACTGCCGGAATGGGAGCACATGGAGGTTCGCCTGCCTTCCTTTGTGTACGATACGATTGTTTTGCAAAGGGCAATTCAGATGAAAGCGGTCTGATGCCGATGCCTTGAAAAAAATTGTGCTTTGTTCGCATAGTCCGAGATCTCAGGGCTCTTCTAGAAAGGATGATGGTAGTGCTGTATACGCCTTACCCCATTACACGCAAGCTGATACCGGAGGTTCAAGAATTTCCGATGCTGGCCTTATCGGATCAGGTGACCCCGCAGCAGCTTTTTTTCATTCACAATCATTTCAAGTATCCTTCTCAAGTGAATATCCGAGCCTGGCAGCTGCATATCGGCGGGTGCGTAGACAGACCGTACAGTTTGAGATATGAAAATCTGTTAAGGATGCCGCAAGTCACGATGCCTGTGACGCTGGAATGCGCGGGAGATCAACGCTCGTTCTTTCAACCGAAGACCCGTGGCGAACAATGGACGCTTGGGGGGATAAGCCATGCCTACTGGTCCGGTGTCCGCCTCAGCGAAGTACTGCGAGCGGCCCGTATACGAAGCCAGGGAGTGGAGGTGACCTTTGCGGGGATGGATCGCGGATTCCGGACGGATCGTCCCGGTGAGTTCGCTTATGTGCGAAGCTTGCCGCTAGAAACCGCCATGAACCCTGACATTCTGATTGCCCTCTATATGAACGGACAGCCGCTGCCATTCAAGCACGGGTATCCGGCCAGAATGATTGTCCCGGGCTGGTATGGCATGGCATCCGTCAAATGGCTCAACAGAATCGAAGTTATCGATCACCGGTTTGATGGCCCGTTTCAAGTGTCGGATTATGTATATGACCGCGGAGATGATCGTCCGCGGGAACCGGTTACGAAGATTAGGCCCCATGCCGTCATCGCTCGTCCTGCCGATCAGGAGGTTCTTCCCCAAGGGGAGCATTGGATTGCCGGCATGGCAATCTCGGGCGACGGTCCCGTCGTGAGAGTGGAAGTAAGCGTAGATAACGGCCTGACATGGATACCGGCTTCATGGCTGGATCCCCCGGAGCGGTACGCTTGGCGCAGGTGGGCATATCGGTGGAACGTGACGGAATCGGGCAGCTATGACGTGAAAGCCAGGGTATGGGACGATGCCGGCAATTCTCAGCCTGTTCAAGCGGACTGGAATGTGAAAGGGTACGGGTATCATGCGATTCAGCACATCAAGGTTTATGTCGATTTCAGCCGGCCATAGGGGAATTTTGCAGCTTCTGCATTCGTATTTGGAAAATTGCGAAGAAAATAGCGGTAAGTTGAAGGTGACAGTCTGATACAAACCATCAGGCTGTTTTTTATGTTCCATCGGTTAAAATATATTGACAGTTGGCACAATTTGGAATCATAATAAAAACGACTGGATAGTCATTTTAATTAACGATGCGGCAAATGCGGAATGTGAAATCGAGCTGATAAGGAGTTGGGCATATGAAGCTTTTAGTGCTTGGAGGCACCCGATTCGTGGGCAAAACCATGGTAGAAACGGCGCTTGCCAGAGGGCATGAGGTGACATTATTTAACCGCGGCAGCAATCAAGAATTGTTCCCGGAGGTCGAACGGTTGATTGGCGACCGCGACGGCGGTCTGGATGCGCTGAGCGGCAGGCAGTGGGATGCGGTCATTGATACGTGCGGCTATTATCCGCGTGTCGTAGAGGCTTCGGTACGAACGCTTGCCGATCGGGTAAACTTTTATACGTTCATCTCAACGTTAGATGTGTATGAAGAAGAGAAGATGGGCTCGGAAGCGGTGGACGAAACGTTATCCGTTAAAACGCTGCCGGAAGATTACGTCGAGGATATCGCCCGGTTCTATGGTGCGATGAAAGCTTCCTGCGAGCAGCTTGTGTCGGCTGCCTTTCAAGACCGCAGCTTGATTGTAAGATGCGGCCTGGTAGCGGGCCCCGGCGACATGTCGGACCGGTTCACCTATTGGCCGACCCGGATTGCCCGCGGCGGCGAAGTGCTGGCGCCAGGCGATCCGCAGGCGCCGATTCAATTCATCGATGTCCGGGATTTGGCAGACTGGACGATAAGGATGGTGGAGCGTCAAGCAGGCGGGACGTTCAACGCAACGGGACCGGCGGCGCCGCTCACGGTAGGCGAACTGCTCGAGCGCTGCATCGGTGCAACGCACAGCGAGGCGCGGCTGACTTGGGTGCCGGATGAATTCTTGACGGAGCATAAGATCGGGCATTGGGTGGAAATGCCGTTATGGCTGCCGGCCAGCGAGAACGTCGGCGGGCTGATGAAGCTCCAGGTACA
The DNA here is from genome assembly GCF_028765165.1 of Paenibacillus sp. MAHUQ-63. Taxonomy (GTDB): domain Bacteria; phylum Bacillota; class Bacilli; order Paenibacillales; family NBRC-103111; genus Paenibacillus_E. The sequence continues at coordinate 1,241,167 of NZ_JARADB010000002.1, forward strand.
GAAGGCTGTTCATGCCGGCCTGCAGCACCGGCCGATTGAGGAGACGATTCGCGATACCTGGGTTTGGGATCGCGAGAGAGTGGCAGACGGTCCGCGCAAAGCCGGACTTGATCCTGAGAAGGAAGCTCAGCTGCTGGAAGAATGGCATATGCGGCATGGTTAAATGACCGGGAGGACACGATATGGAACACGAAGTTGAGAAGCTGTTTCAGAAGGCGGTCCTGGAGCAGGCTGCGGCCGCTTTCGGACTTGATCCACATGCGCCCATGCAGCTCCTGGGAGATTTCGAAAACTATGTGTATGCCGCTGCGAAAGACGGCGTACCTGTCATCGTGCGCTTAACGCACAGCTCGCACAGGTCCGAGGCTCAAGTTCGTGCGGAATTGGATTGGATACATGAGCTGGTGCGGCAGGGGATATCCGTTCCGGCATGCTACAGGTCGATTAACGGCGCGCCGACGGAGAAGATTGCCGTCAAGGATTCCTATTTTACGGTCATCGTGATGGAGCAAGCGGCCGGACATCTCCCCGATTATGCGAATGAGGCAGAATGGAACGCAGCGCTGTTTCAGGAATGGGGCCGTGTGACGGGACGAATGCACAGGGTCACCAGCTCGTATGCCGTCCCTTCGGGTAGCCCCATGAGGCCTCACTGGCACGAGGATGATTTACTTGTTCACGCCAGTGATTACGTTTCGATTGGGAACCGGATTGTGCTGCAGCGGCTGGAAGCACTCCAGAGGCAATTGGCAGGATTACCGCAGCGGAACGATGCTTACGGACTCATTCATACCGATATTCATTCCCGTAATTTTTTCGTCGAGAACGGGAGAATAACCGTGTTCGATTTCGACGATTGTACGTATCATTGGTTCGTTCAGGATATCGCGATACCGCTCTATTATGCGGTAAGTTGGAGCGTGCCCGTTCATGCGGGCAGGGACTCATTCGGCAATGCATTCCTGCAGGCGTTCTGGCAAGGCTATCGGGCGGAATACGTCCTTGATCCTGCCTGGTTAAGGCATGTGCCGTTATTTTTGAAGCTGCGGGATATGGTGCTGTACCTGGTGCTGCAGAAGAAGACGGAGCCGGACCAAAGGAGCGAGCGGATACGTACTTGGCTGGCCGAAATCGAAGACAGGATCGTCCGAGACATCCCCATTGTCCGAATAGACTTCAAAGCGTTAGATGTATGCGCTACATAGAAATCATCCCTCGCGGGCAACCCTAACAAGGGATTTCAAGAATCCGCAAAATTAGAATTAGGCAGGGATGAATGCATATGAGCGTACAAACATTGCAAAAACCGGGTATGATACTTCCGGATCTGAAAGACAAGGTGGCGTTGGTAACCGGAGCCGGATCAGGCATTGGCAAAGCGGCAGCGATCATGTTCGCGCAGCAGGGGATGAAGGTATGCCTGGTCGATTTGAAGGACGAGCGTACCGAGCAGACCAAGAAGCAAATTGCGGAAGCGGGCGGCGAGGCGATTGCGGTAGATGTCGACACCGCCGATCCGGAGCGCGTCGCGGAAGCGTTCGAGCAAGCCGTGAAGAAGTGGGGACGGCTTGATGTCGTGTTCGCCAATGCGGGCATTAACGGAGTGTTGGCGCCTATAGAGGACATGAAGCTGGAGGACTGGGATCGCACGCTCTCCGTCAATTTGAGAGGAACGTTCCTCTGTATCAAGTATGCCGTTCCTCATATGAAAGACAAGGGCGGCAGCATCATTGTGACAAGCTCCATTAACGGCAGCAGGGCGTTTTCCGGATTCGGCATGACGGCCTACAGTACGTCCAAGGCAGGGCAGGTAGCCCTCGCCAAAATGGCTTCGCTGGAGCTGGCCCGCTACAAGATTCGGGTGAACGCTATCTGCCCGGGATCGATTAAGACGAACATCGGTGAGAATACGAAGCCGACGCCGGAGCTCGACAAAATTAAAATTCCGGTGAAATACCCGGAAGGGAGCCAGCCTCTTGAGCATGCGCCCGGTGAGCCGGAGCAGGTGGCGAGTCTCGTCGCTTTCCTGGCTTCAGACGCGTCAAGCCACATCACGGGCACGGAGCTGTTCATCGACGGGGCGGAGTCGCTGCTGTAAGGTTGAGGAGCTCCTCCGCAACCCGCCATTCTTTTGTCATGCTGTCGATCTATATGATTTTTCGCATACAATCAGTCGGTGAGGGAACAGGTTCTTTCGTTAGTACGGACGGATCTGGAGGCCGCATCACGCATAAGAAAACCGTCAGGTGCCATGAACGGCGTCTCAAAGTCAGCAAGATCTAACTAACTTTGGGGGCAGTCATGTATCGGGCGGTTTTTTTAAAACCACTATATTGACAGTCGATATAGCAAAGGTTATTATATCGATATACGATATAACGAGTGGTGATATAACTACGTACGATATAGTTGCAAACGAACGGAGGTGACGCAGGATGGAGATCGCCAGAGACGCATTGCCGCTGACTGAAGCTTTCTATTATATCCTGGTGACGCTGTACCCCAGGGCCGCACACGGCTACGCGATGATGCAGGATGTAGAACGAATGAGCGGAGGCCGGGTGCGCATCGGAGCAGGGACGTTATATACGGCATTAAATACGCTGCTGAAGAAAGGGTTGATCGAGCACGCCCCTGACGCGGAGCATTCGGCGGATTCCCGGCGCAAGCTGTATGCCATCACGGAGATGGGGAAGGCGGTGCTGAAAGCGGAGATGGTGCGCATGGAAGAGCTGCTGATGAACGGAAGGAATGTCATACAACAAGTGGATAAGGAGAGATGAGCGTGAGAAAGCATCAATACCGGAACAGATTTTCATTCGTTTGGAACTATGAGAAAGACGAGAGTTGGTTGACCGGCTTGTCCGCCCAAGGACTGCACCTGGATAAACCCGGCGTCATCCGTAACCGGTTTGAGAGCAATCCCGAGCTTCGCTACGTATACCGGATGGATTATCAAAAAATTGTTGGACAGGAGCAAGTGAACGAATACGTGGCTCTCTTCGAGGATTCGGGCTGGGAGCATGTGGGGACGATCATGGGCTGGCATTATTTCCGCAAACCGTACCGCGAAGGCGGGACGTACGACATTTATACCGACCGCTTGTCGGTGAGGCAGCTTTTACAAAGAGTTCAGACGACGCTGGGCATTCTGGCTATTGCGAATGTTCCGCTACTCATTATGAATCTCAAGAACTTATTTTCCGGCCCCCGCTCTCATACGATATCTAGTACACTCACCTTCACGATCGTGTTGGAAGTGCTGTGCATTCTATTATTGGCCTATGGCTGCGTACGTTTCCAGCAGAAAATCAAGAAGTTGGATGAGCAATAAAGGCAAATAGAGGGAGGCGGACAGAAAAATATGGCCAATACGTCCATTCGTTTACTGCGTGAATATGATGCTAAAGTGATATCCGAAGCATTCCGGCAGCAGGGCTGGGATAAGCCGGCTGCGCAATACGATGCCTATTACCGCAAACAGATGAACGGCGGGCAAGTGACGCTGGTTGCGGAAACCGACGGCGATTTCGCCGGTTATGTGAATGTGCTCTGGGACTCTCCTTACCCCGATTTCAGAGCCAATAGCATCCCTGAAATCAACGATTTCAATGTATTGATCAAATACCGGAGACGCGGGATCGGCACTGCCTTGATGAATGAAGCGGAAGCGATAATCGGGGAAAGATCGCAGGTTGCGGGCATCCGGGTCGGGCTTTATAGCGATTACGGCGCAGCTCAAGTGATGTATGTCCTTAGGGGCTATGTACCTGACGGCAAAGGCATTTTCCAACACGACGCCTATCCGCAATATGGCGAGCAGGTCCGGGTGGATGACGATCTCGTTCTGTCATTGACGAAGAAGCTAAGATAGGACGAAGGAGAATACAAGAAGTCATGTCAATCAAAGCCTATCTGAAAAGAGTGTACACGGAATGGATCGACTTCCCGCATAAGGAAGGGACGGATCTGCTTGGACAGTTCCGGATCGAGCGGTTTCTTGGCATGGGCAGCTACGGACTGACCTACTTATGCCGGGATATGGGCACCGGCGAGGAAGTCGTCCTGAAGCAGGCGAAGCCCAGCAAGAAACAGCTTGGCCGCGACTTGCTGCTGCGCGAATATGAGATCATGCAGCGCCTGCAGCACCCGTCCATTCCGCACTGTGTCGCGGCTGTGCATGAGCGTAAGCAGATGTATATGATAACGGAGTATGTGAAAGGTCAAACCGTTGAAGATTTGATTTTTGCAAGGGGATACCGATATTCGGAGCACGAGGCGCTTCTGTTGATCCGCAAGCTGATGGAGGTTGTCCGCTATTTGCATGAGCAGCGGTTCGTCCATTTGGATATTCGGATTCCGAATGTAATCCTGCACCGGGACTGCCTGCATCTCATTGATTTCGGTCTGGCGTCGCGAATCGGCGAACCGCCAAGCCAGCCATTCGGATCCGATGAGGAGCTTAAGCGCAAGAGAACGGCGGAAATCGCTTCCGACCTTTATGCCATAGGCCACTTTATGCTGTTCATGCTGTATTCGACATATGAAGCAGGTCAAGCTCAAACGGAAACAGGCAGTTTAAGCTGGGAAGAGGAGCTTCAGCTCACACCGGCGACGAAGGGAATGCTTCGTAAGCTGCTTCAGACGGATGCTGCGTATGGAAGCACGGAGGCTTTTATCGAGGACTTGGATGCCATACTTCGGACCACCTGACCAAAAAAAGCCGCATATGCGGCTAAACTAGCTGGAACTATGATAGCTGTTTCTATAATAACCGTGCCCTTGATGACCCTGTCTTGGCCCGTGTCCGCGATGCGACGATGAGTAACGGCGGTTGTAGCGGATAGCGTGATGCGAGCTCGTATAGCGATTATGACGGTGTTTTGAGTGGAAAATGGAACTTATTAATTTCTTAAGCAAATATTTGATCAATTGGCATTCCTCCAGAGGTTTTACTATTCCATACGGAAGGATGCTTGCATAGTTTCAAGGGGCATGAGCGATGTTCAATCCATCCGTTCTGCCTGCTCGATTTGGTGCAGCCGTTCGAGGATTCTACGCTTCCGGTACAGCATTTTGGCGGCTTCGCCGACATCCTTCAGCGTTCCCCGGTTGATCCACGCGCCAAAAAGAATGCCGGCCACGGGAATTAATTGAAAGAGCTTTTTCCAGCCCCAGTTGTCACGGTACGTTGCGAACACCTCTCTCCAGCCCTGCAGCTGAGAGATCATTTGCGTATCCGCTTTGTCCTCATCGGCATATGCGGCAAGCTCATCGAGAATCGCCTTCTTGCCGACAATGTCGGCGGATGAGAACTGCAAGCATTTGATCGTGAAGATGCGCTCCTGCTTCATGGCCGGTTCGTATCCATAGCAGAGGGCGATTTCCTGGATGGTTTTGAGTGATAATCCGAGCACGGCCGGGATATCGATAGCGAGCGTCAAAATGCCGCCGATCCCCGTCGTCGCCCCCTGAAGCGTGGCTAAATTCGTTCGATTCTGGACGATTTCATCAGCCGCTTGATCCAGAACATGGAGCGGCAGCGCTCCGACATCGCCGATTTGAAGCGGTTCCCCCGGCAATCGGCTCCCTCTTTCGTTTCGGGAAAGCACACCCTCGATATGCCGCAGCGTACCTGCTTCGGAGATTAAGTAACGGCCCCCGGCTTGCAAATAATGGCCCAGTTCATTCAGCGCTTCGCTAATTTTGGCGTTTAGCGCTTTCGGTGTTAGCCGGTCCAACAGCTGGAAGGGAAGCCTGCCGATTTTCTCCCAAAACCACAGATCCTTCTGCTCGTCCTCCCAAGCTCGGATGAGGCGAAGCTCCTGCAGCAATTGTTCTTTGGTTTCCATAACAGTCACAGCTCCTTTGCAAGTTGTATACGTTTTAAATCCATTTTGGATGCAGCCGAACGCCAAAAAAAGATGTCCTATGGAACATCCTTTGCGAATAGTTCTTCTGTTATTCGGTGCTAACGGACACCGCAGCCGTTAATGCCACGAAAATGTCTCCGTGACGAAGCTAACGGACATCGGAAACCTTATTTGCCGGTTTCGGAGCGGATTCGTGATAATTTGGGCAAATAACGGCGCCGGTGTCCGTTAGAACAAGAAATGGGCCGATATTGGCCGAATAAGGCCTGCACTGTCCGTTAGCCAGCCAGTCGAATACCATAGCCGCGGAGCTGACGTTCAAAGGCCGCGTATGTTCAACATGCTCTCTATGATTGGCGCTTGCGCGGCGCCTCACAGCAGCGACGTTTACAACGGAGCTTCGTCCGCCGTTTCAAGCTGCTTCTTCTGGTAGCGAGTCGCCACTTGCTCCAAATATTTATGAATCAAGGCGTCGACCGACTCCGGATTCAAGCATTTTTTGCGAAAAGTGCTCGGCGGAGTGCCGATTTCCTTCGTGAATACTTGCGTAAAATAATGGATGCTCTCGAAGCCCGTATCCTCCGCGATTTGCTTCAGAGGAATATCTGTGAATCCGAGCAGATAGGCGGCCCTTTTCACTCGCTCGGTTTTCACAACCGAGGGGAACGATTGGCCCAATTCTTCCGCCATTAAGCGGGATAGCTGGCGTTCGGAGACGTGCAGGCTTTGCGCCACGTCGGCAAGCGATATTTTGGCAGTCAGATGGGACTGGATATAGGCTTTGGCCCGCTTGAGCGTTCCCTGGAGCTCCGTGGCGGCAGCGGAAGCAACCGTATCGCCCGTAAGGCTGATTTGCAGCAAAAGCGATAAGCAGCTCATCACGAACGAATAAGCCAGCTGCCGGGTCGTTTCCGGATACCGCGACTCCGGGTCGGCGGCTTGGAGGAGCAAAGCCTGCCAAATATGCGCTGGGGCCGTGTGCTCGGCATTAGGAATAAAGAGGTGCGGATAGGAGATGACCTGTTGGAAATCATGCAGGAACGCATCGCTGCTCTCGGATGCGACGGGTTCCAGGGCGACGAATAAAAGCAGCATGCCCTCATCGCTCCGGATGAAATGCCGGCTCTCCGGCTTCGAGCAATAGAGCGTTCCCGCACGGAGCGGGTAGGTGACCCCATCGCTATAATAAACGCCTTCCCCTTGAACGACATAGCAAATTTCGAAAAAAGAATGCGTATGGGGGCGGTTCCCCCGATGCTGCGGTTTGGCTCCCCAATAGTGGACGAAGATGGATGCGGAGTCGCCTCGCAGCTGAACCACGTTTTGGTTGAGATACAGGTTGCTTCGAGAATAAACGGATGGGCTCAGCATGCAGGATGGTCTCCTCTCGGGCTGTCTGCCCTTCATTATAGCACGGAATTTTTATAAAAAGCGGCGAGTTTTTACAAAGACCGGTCTGTACGGCATTCCCTATAATGGGGAGGAAGATATCGCAAAGGGGATGCTGAAATGAGTAACGAACAACCGATTTCGCTTGCAGGGATTATGGGTTTTCCCGTAACGCCATTTGACGATAACGAGAATGTGAATGAGCAAGCGTTCGAAGCGAATGTGCAGTTTCTGCTGGATAACGGCCTGGATTCCATCTTCGTATGCGCAGGTTCAGGGGAATTTCAATCGCTGGATATCAACGAGTATGAGAGGCTCGTGACGGTAGCGGTTTCCGTCGTTGGCGGCAAAGTTCCCGTCTTCGCAGGCGTCGGCGGCAACATCAGAGAAGCCGTGGAGCGCGCCCAACTGGCAGAACGGCTAGGTGCGGACGGCTTGCTGCTGCTGCCGCCATATTTGATTATTCCGGAGCAAGAGGGACTGTATCACTTCTACCGGACGATTGCGGAGAGCACGAAGCTGCCTGTCATCATTTACCAGCGGGACAATGCTGTGTTCACATTAAGCACTGTGGAGAAGTTGGCAAATCTGCCGACGGTCATCGGTTTCAAGGACGGTTTGGGCAATTTTGAGCTAAACGTAGAGTTCTCACAGGTGATAGGGGACAGGCTGCAATGGATGAACGGCATGCCGCTGGCGGAACTGACGATGCCGGCTTACAAAGCGCTCGGCTACCATTCCTATTCATCCGCGATTTCCAACTATATTCCGCAGGTTTCAAGAGCGTACTACAAGAGCTTGCTTAGCGGCGATCAAGAAACGGTTCAAACGATTTACCGGGAAGTGATTTTGCCGATTCACCGCATTCGCCGGCTGCGCAAAGGCTATGCCGTTTCGCTGATCAAAGCGGGGATGAACATCGTCGGCTTGCCCGTAGGGCTGCAGGTCCGCACCCCTTTGATCCAAGTGGAGAAGGAGCATTATGCGCAATTGGAAGCGATCATTAAGCGAAGCCTGAACCTTACGGCGGCTGCGAATCACGTATAGGGGGAAATGACCGATGATGAAAGTATCCATTCAAGTGCCTACGTGCGATCTGTCCGATAGCGATTTGCGGCAAATGTGCCAGCTAGGCGTTGACTGCATTGATTTTACGAGAGGATCGTCGTTCCCCGGCGTCAGCGAGCTGGGCTATCCGGATTTGGACCAACTGCTGAAGCTAAAGCGCAGAATTCGTTCGTTCGGCATGGACATCAACCGGGTGACGCTGCCCGATATGACGAGCAGCTTCATGCGCGCCGAGCCAGGCACGGAGATTCAACTGGAGAACGTCAGCAATGCGATCCGAGCTTTCGGGGAGGCGGGCATCACGCTAGTCCGTCAGAGATTCGCAGGTGACGTGTTCCCTTATATGTCGGAGGACTATACCGCTGTACACCGGGGCGGGGCTCTGGTCCGCGGTGAATCGACCAAGCGCAGCTTGGAACAACAGCCGCCGACCGTGGAACAATTGAACGAGTGGTGGAAGCGCTTCGATCTTGTATTCGGGACATTGGTTCCGCTGGCCGAAGATTACAACGTGAATCTGGCCGTGCATCCGTCGGATACGCCGCATCATAACACGACTTTCGGAGGGCTGGGCTTAAACCGGGTGATCGATGCCTTCCCAAGCAAGAACGTCGGATTGGTGTACTGCGTAGGTACACGCGGCGAAGCTGGCGGCACACCGCTCGTGCTGGACGAAATTTATCAGTACGGCCGGAAGAACCGTATATTCCTTGTACACTTCCGCAATATTCGCGGCAGTCTGGCCACAGCAGGAGCTTTCGAAGAGGCGCTGCTGGATGACGGGCATATGAATATGGCCAAAATATTGCTGGCGCTGCATAAAGTGGGCTATAACGGCTGCATTAATCCGGATCATATTACATCGCTGGAGATGGACCGAGCGCCGCATAACCCGTCCCCATCCGGCATGGGCTGGGTAGGCTGGGCATATTCGGTCGGTTATGTGAAGGCGCTTCTGGCCGCCTTGGTCGAATTTCACGGCGGGAGGGATTGAACGTGAGCGAAGCTAGAACGTTCCTGAATTACGTAGGCGGCGAGTGGAAAGCGGCCTCCGGCATGGAGACGGAGGCGAGACTGAACCCGGCGCGCCGTCATGAAGTCGTAGGGTATGTACAGAAGTCGTCCGTACGCGATTTGAATGAAGCGGTTGCTAGCGCCCAAAACGCCCGGCAGGCGTGGCGCAAGCTGTCCGCTCCGGCACGCGGCGATTTGCTGTTCAAGGCCGCGAATGTGCTGGAGCGGCGGCTGGGTGAAGTCGCGGAGATGATGACCCGCGAGATGGGCAAGACGCTTCCGGAAGCGAAGGGAGAAACCGCCCGGGGCGTAGCCATTCTGCGGTATTACGCCGGCGAAGGCATGCGGAAAACGGGCGACGTCATTCCTTCGACGGACAGCGCGGCATTGATGTTCACAACGCGCGCTCCGCTTGGCGTGGTCGGCGTCATTACGCCATGGAATTTCCCCGTCGCCATTCCGATCTGGAAAATAGCGCCGGCGCTTGTGTACGGGAACACCGTCGTCTTCAAGCCCGCACAGGAAACGGCAGCCACCGCTGCGCTCGTGATCGAGTGTTTCCATGAAGCAGGCATTCCCGCCGGCGTCGTCAACATGGTCACGGGGGATGGCGGCATCATCGGTCAGGCGATCGCCGACCATCCCGGCATCGCGGGAATCACGTTCACCGGATCCGACCGGGTCGGACGAATCGTCGGGCAGAGCGCATTGGCCCGAGGGGCGAAGTATCAGCTCGAAATGGGAGGGAAGAATCCCGTTATCGTAGCTGAGGACGCGGACCTGGACTTGGCGGTAGAAGCGACGATTAGCGGCGGCTTGCGTTCGACCGGACAGAAATGCACCGCGACCAGCCGAGTGATCGTACAGAGCCGGGTGTATGAAGCGTTCAAGGACAAGCTGCTCGGTAAAATTGCGGAGATCCGGGTGGGCTCAGGCTTGGATGCCTCCACATGGATGGGGCCCTGCGCGAGTGAGAAACAGTTTCAAACCGTCCTTTCCTACATCGCCAAGGGGGTGCAGGAAGGCGGGAAGCTGTTATGCGGAGGCGACATTGCCGGCGGGGAAGGGTTGGATGAAGGTTATTTCATCAAGCCGACCGTCTTTGAACAGATCAGCAGCTCCATGACGATCGCACAGGAGGAGATTTTCGGACCTGTTTTGGCACTGATCAAGGTCGAGACACTTGAAGAGGCGATTGCTATTGCCAATGACGTGAAATTCGGACTCAGCGCTTCGATATTCACGCGTGACATCTCGACGATGTTGGCGTTCTTGAACGACATCGATGCCGGACTTGTCCGCATTAACGCGGAGAGCGCAGGCGTTGAGCTGCAAGCGCCGTTCGGCGGCGTCAAGCAGTCGAGCTCGGGTTCGCGCGAGCAAGGGCAAGCGGCGATCGAGTTTTACACGGATATCAAAACCGTATTTGTCAAAGCGTAAAATACTAGGGCCTCCAGCCTTGTAGATTCTTCTACGGGTGGAGGTCCTATTTTGTTGGCAAAGACGACTTCTCAGCGAAACCTTATTCCTGTAAAATATGGAAAACACAGCTAAGGAATAATCGTTTTTGAAAGGTGTCCAAGCTGTGAGGGGAAAGGAGAGGAGAATGCGCATGTATACGTTATTAATCGTGGATGATGAAAGGTGGGTCCGTCAAGGATTACGTACGACAATCGATTGGCAGGCAGAAGGTATTGAGGTATTGGGGGATGCCGAGGACGGTGAGGACGCGCTTCAGATGATGCGAGACCGGATGCCGGATATCATCATTACCGATATCAAAATGCCGCGAATGGACGGCCTTGCGCTTATCGAAGCCGTCAAAAGCCATCAAGGCGCCGCGAAAATTATCATTATGAGCGGCTATAGCGATTTCAGCTATGCGCAGCAAGCGATGCGGCTTGGAGCTGTCGATTATGTGCTGAAGCCGATCGAGGAAACGCAGATGCTCGAGGTTGTGCGCAAATGCATCGCACAGCTCCAGCAAGAACGGGAAGAACAAGCAGCGCTGAAGCAAATGTCGGAACGAATTCGTGAAAGTATGCCGCTAGCCCGCCAGCAGTACCTGGAAGCGCTCCTCACGAATGTAAGCGCTTCATCCAGATTCTCGCAATCGTTATGGGATCGCCTCCGCATTCCGCTTGATCCGAATCGTATGCAAGTGATTCATATTCAAGTATACGACTGGGGGCTGCACGAACATCAGCCAAGCGAGCATTACCTCCTTCGTCATGCGATCGGCAATCTGGCTCAGGAAATCGGCAAGTCCGAGGGCGCCATGGCGGTATGCTTGTTCGATGATGAGGAGGAGACGGATCTTGTTATTCTACATACCCCCGCCGGCGGGAAGGAAGGAAGCGGATCTGCGGCATGGGAAGCCCTGATTGATGATTGCCGGAAGTATTTGGGAGTCCGCATCAACATCGGCATCAGTTCCATGACCGACATTGCCTCGCTGCACGCTTCGTTTCAGGAAGCTGTCCATGCAGCGGCTCATGCATTTTATGAGGGATACGGCAAGGTGTACGATGCGGCGCGAAGCTCACAAGAGCAGTCTCTTCACAAATTCGTGGAGCCAAGCGGTTGGAGCAATCGAATCGTACATGCGGTGAAGCTCGGCGACGAGGCTTCGCTCGGCGAATTGCTCGACGAGCTGCTCACCCATTTGGATAACAGCCGTGCCAAGTGTACTCCGCGTGTGCTGCGAAGCGGTTTCATTGCTTTGCTGCAGGAATTGGAGAGAAAGCTTGAAGTGCAGATCCAAATTCCGTACTGTGCGCTGCATGAACTGAAGGGCGAACTGCTCGCTGTGCTCTTGCCGTACCGGTATGAGGAGGGCGCCGCCGGCAACAGGAAACGATTCATCGAACTCGCCATGATCTATATCGAGCAGCACTATACGGAAGCGATTACTCTCAATCGGGTAGCGGAGCACTTGTACTTAAATCCGTCGTATTTCAGCAAAATTTTTCATGAGAGAACAGGCGAGACGTTCAGCAAGTATATCATTCGTCTAAGAATGAATAAAGCCAAGGAGCTGCTCAAAGATTCCACGCTCCGCATTTATCAGGTTGCCGATCAAGTCGGCTATCAAGATTTCCGGCATTTCGTCAAGCTGTTCAAAGAGCACGAAGGAATGACTCCGGCACAGTATAGGGATAGGGGCATCTAACCAGAGGAATCGGAGGAGGGTTATCTTGAAGCTGCATGCTTACTTGAAATGGCGGTCCATCGGCTATAAGCTGTTTATTTTGTTCTTGGGCAGCATGTCGCTGTCGATCATGATGATGGGATATCTATCCTATCATAAGGCGAATGAGATCATCAGCTCCAAAGTGTCGCAAGTGGCGTGGCAAACGATCCAGCAAGCGAACCGGCGGCTGGAGCTCATCTTGAATGAGTATGATAACCGGACGCTGCTTATCTTCGGGAACAAGGAGATCCAGCGCGGCATCATCGGAGATTACAGGGACAGCTACGACCAGAGCTACAACAATCAGCAGATCGGCAAGTTCCTGTCCAATTTGGTCAATGTCAAGAACGATACGCTGAACATCTATATTTTTGGGGAGCGCAGTGCCTCCTACAGGTTCACGAACAACGGTTTCGCCGAGCTGCCGATGATAACGCCGAGGGAAGCCGAGCAGGACTGGTACAAGAAGATCAAGGAAGCGAACGGACAAGTCGTCTGGTTCGGCATTCGTGCACCGTTAGTGAAATCGGCCAGTTCGGAAGACAATAAACCGGTCTTCATCATGGGCAGATCGCTGAAAAACTTTGACAATTTAAACCAAACGCTCGGTGTGCTCATTATGGAGATTAATCCGGAGCTGATTCAGCATTTTTTGTCCGAGGTCGATTTTCAGGCGCAAGGCACGACTTATATTGTCGATCCCAACGACACGGTCATGGCGGATTCCAACGGCGCCCGCATTATGCGTCCTGCAGGGCTGAAGCTCCCGCCGGAGTCAAGCGGTTATCTCCGAGATACCGTCGATGAACGGGAAGTGATGCTCGTCTTCGATGAGCTCCAGATCAATCATTGGAAGCTCGTCGGCATGGCTCCGATCCAAAACTTGATCAGCGACTCAAGAAACATCGCCTATTATACCGTTTATCTGGTTATAGCCTTCAGCGTAGTGGCAGTAGGGCTCGCATTCATGGTGGCGAAGCAGATGCATAAGCCGGTCAGGACCTTGCTGTGGTCTATGCGGAGAGCGCGGGAAGGCGATTTCGATATCCAAATTGAGAACGAACGCAGCGACGAATTCGGCATGCTCTATCACAGCTTCAACACGATGGTGACGAGAATCAAGGATCTCATCGATGAAGTATATATCCAGAAGCTGTTGAAGAAGGAAACGCAGCTGAAAATGATGGCTTCGCAAATCAATGCGCATTTTCTATACAATACGCTCGATTCGATTCACTGGATTTCCCGGATTCACAAAGTGGACGAGATCAGCACGATGATTTTCGGCTTATCCAAATATTTGCGCATTTCTTTAAGCGAGGGCGCCGATTTCGTTACCGTCAGAGAGAGCGCTGAGCTATTGGAGAGCTATCTATCGATTCAGAAGGTCAGATATCAGGACAAATTCTCCGTGAATATGAGCATGGATAGCCAACTGATGAATTCCAAAGTGTTGAAATTCGTGTTTCAACCGCTCGTAGAGAATGCCATTTACCATGGGCTTGAGAATAAACGGGGGAGCGGGCGCTTGGATATTCGCTGGAAAATGGAAGGGGCGCTCCTGCATTTCGAAGTGGAGGATGATGGAATCGGCATCAGAGCGGATAAAATGGAGGAGCTTACCGAGATGATGACCAGCGATGAATGGGAAGGCAAGCATAATTTCGCCCTGCGGAATATTCATTCACAAATTCAGTTAACGTACGGCAAGGAGTACGGCCTGCTCATCGAAAGCACATGGGGGGCAGGTACCAAAGTTACCTTGATCCTTCCTTTACGATCCTAACGCGACCGGTCAACCAACAAAAATAATACACCAAAAACAAAAATCGCCTCGTTTCGAATAGATCGTGAAAGCGCCTACAATATTACTAAGCTCCTAAGCGAGTTAGTCCAATTAAGGGAGGATCATTTATGAACCATACAAAGCGCCGAATCGATCGGCAAGGTAGCAAGTTGATTGTTCTTCCGCTTACAGCAGCGCTGGCGTTGACGGCAGCAGGCTGCAGTTCGACAGGCACCACTTCGAGCAGTCCGGACACCAAAGGCACAGAAGCGAATAGCACGGTGAGCACCTCACCGAATGCAGCGGCTACGACAGCCGCAGGCGCGCCCGTCACGATCGATTTCTGGTTTCCGTGGGGCGGAGATTATCAGAAGGATTTCAAGGCGAACGTGGTTGACGTATTTGAGAAAAAGTATCCGAATATCAAAGTGAAAATGACATTCGTAGAGACGACCGGGCAAACCCAAGCGTCGGATAAACTGTTGACCGCTATCGCAGGCGGCAATCCGCCTGACGTCGCCCTGTTCGACCGGTTCCTTATCGGCTCCTGGGCGGCCAAGGGATCTTTGACCGATTTATCCTCGTACGTGAAGAGCAGCGGTATTTCTCCGGATGATTATTATAAAGGGCTTTGGGCCGAGAGCGTTTATAAGGATAAAGTATATGCCTTGCCGTGGGGGACGGATACTCGCGGAATGTTTTACAATAAAACGCTGATGAAGGAAGCCGGGCTAGATCCGAATAAACCGCCGCAAACGATCGCCGAGCTGGATCAAATGGCGGAGAAAATTTTCAAGAAAAGCGGCAACGGCAAGTACTCGCAAATCGGTTTCATTCCCTGGATGAATCAAGGCTTTCTATTCACCCATGCCTGGAACTTCGGCGGGAAGTGGGAGGATGCGGCTCACAATCTGACGCCGAACGACCCGCAAAATGTGAAGGCGCTTGCCTGGATGGCTGACTATGCGAAGAAATATGACATCGGCAACCTCACAAGCTTCTCGGATGCCATGGGTCAAACCGGGATGAATCCGTTCTGGACAGGGAAAGTCGGTTTCGAATTCGACGGGAACTGGATATTGAATGATTTGGCCAAATATAAGCTGAACTTCGATTGGGGCGTTGCGCCCATGCCGGCTGCCGATGGTAATAAACCGGCGACATGGGCCGGCGGATGGTCGTATGTCATCCCGAAAGGTTCCAAGCACGAGAAGGAAGCGTGGGAATTCGTCAAATTCGTTGCGCACAAAGAGGGCACGCTGCTGTATGCGAAGCGCCCTAAAGCGGGGAACGACATTACGGCCATGCCGAGCGTCAACGAGGAGCTGAAGCTGTCGGATAACCCGAACTTGAAGGTTTTCCTTGATCTGATGCCGACCGCATATACGCGCCCTGTATCGCCTGCCGGAGCTTTCTTGTGGAACGAAGCGCTGCGCGTTCAGGACTTGGCCATTCATGGCAAAGGGGACGCCAAGACGCTGCTCGATGAAGTGAAGAAGAATGTGGATGCGGAATTAGCGAAAATGGGCAATTAATCAGATGTGAAGAAGGAGCAGGGCGTTCAGCACGACCCTGCCTCTTTGGATTGGAAAAGGAGGGAATCGATTGAAAACTGCCGAGACCGAAGCTTCCGTGAACAACCTGTCGGCTTCAGCGCAAGTAAAAGCCAAGAAAACTCGCTTTGAGCGAAAGATCGCCTTGTTCGGATTTGTTTTTGCACTTCCCTGGATCATAGGCTTGCTGCTCTTTCACGCTTATCCGCTCATCATGTCCGCTTATTACAGCCTGACAACCTACAGCATTCTGGAACCGGGGGAATTCGTCGGATTCGATAATTACACAAATCTTTTCAAGGACAGGGTATTCTGGATCAGTATTTATAATACCTTGTACTATACGGTTATTTTCGTACCGCTGAGCATCGCTTTCGGCGTGCTGTTAGCCCTTCTGTTGAACTTGAAAATTCGCGGTCAGGGCATCTACCGTACGCTGTTCTTCATTCCGAGCCTCGTGCCGCCGGTCGCTACGACGATCATCTGGCTGTGGCTGCTGAACCCGCAGTTCGGGCTGGTCAACTTCTGGCTTGACAAAATCGGCATTTCCGGGCCGCCTTGGATCGGCAGCGAACTATGGTCGAAGCCGTCATTAATTCTGATGAGTCTATGGGGGACGGGCCAGGCGGTCGTCATTTATTTGGCCGGGCTGCAGGACATTCCGCAAGATTACTACGATGCGGCAAGTGTCGACGGGGCCAATGCCTGGCAGCGGACGAAGACGATTACACTGCCGCTCCTGACACCCGTCATCTTCTTCAACTTGATTATGGGGACGATCGGTGCTCTGCAAAACTTCGTTCTGCCGTTTACGCTGACGAACGGGCAAGGTACGCCTGCGAATTCGATGATGTTCTATGTGATGTACTTGTACACGAACGGCTTCGGCTACTTGAAGATGGGGTATGCTTCCGCCATGGCCTGGATTCTGTTTCTGATTGTGGTCGTATTAACGGCGCTTATCTTTGTTTCCCAGAAGCGCTGGGTCCATTATCAAGGAAAAGAATAGGGAGGGATTGTCATGGGGAGCACAAAGCTTGGGCATGTACAAAAAATTTTCGCGCATCTGTTATTACTTGTCGTCGGCGCCTTTTTCCTGTCACCGTTCCTGTGGATGGTTTCGACTTCGCTCAAAGCGAACAGCGAGCTGTTCCTCTGGCCGCCGGTCTGGATTCCGAGCGTGCTGGAGTGGAGCAACTACCCGGCGGCGTTAGACTATATTCCGTTCTATAAATATTTATCGAACACCTTGGTTATTGCTGGCCTATCGACCGTGGCGGTGCTGTTCTCCAGTCCGCTGGTCGCGTATAGCTTGGCTAGAATTCCATGGAAGGGGGCGAAGCCGCTTTTTGCCGTAACGCTCATCGTCATGATGCTGCCTTATCAGGTGACGATGATTCCGATCTTCATCGCGTTCAAAAATTTCGGCTGGGTCGGTACGAATATTCCGCTCTGGCTGCCCGCCTTCTTCGGCGCACCGTTCTTCATCTTCCTCCTCCGGCAGTTCTTCATGGGCTTGCCCAAGGAGCTGGAAGATGCGGCGCGCATTGACGGCGCATCCGAGCTTCGCATTTATTGGCAAATTATGCTCCCGCTATGCCGTCCCGCCTTGCTGACGATCGCGCTCTTCCAGTTCATGAACAGTTGGACGGATTATCAGGGACCGCTCATTTATTTATCCGACGAGAGCCAGTACACCTTGATGCTCGGCATGCAGGCGTTCAAATCGCAGCACAGCGCCGAGTGGCAGATGATGATGGCGACGCTGGTGATGATTACGCTGCCGATTATTTTGCTCTATTTCTTCGTGCAGCGCGCATTTATTCGAGGCATTACGTTCTCGGGAATCAAATAGGAGGTCGACTTCCATGGGTGAAATTCGAATAGGCATGATTGGAACAGGCGGCATTGCGCACGTCCACTGTCGCCAATTGCTGGAGCTGGAAGAAGCGGACATCGTCGCTATCTGCGATACGAGCGATCCGAACCGGGAGAAGTTCGCCGGTAAGTTCGGGCTGGACGATGTGGAGCACTATACCGACTATCAGGCGATGCTGGCGGAATCGGAGCTGGATGCCGTTGTCATCTGTTCCCCGCATACCCTGCATTTCCAGCAGGCGACCGATGCGCTGAACAAAGGGCTGCACGTCTTGATCGAGAAGCCGATGACCTGTTCTTCGGCGGAAGCCGAGCAGCTCATCAGGACAGCGAAGCAGGCGGGGAAAGTGATGCAGGTCTCGTATCAGCGCCATTTCCAACCGGAATTTCTGTATATCCGCGATGCCATCGCAAGCGGCCAGATCGGCAAGCTGACGTCCATTACGGCTTCGCTCTATCAAGAGTGGAAGCAATTCACAACCGGCCTGTGGCGGCAAGTACCGGCGTTATCAGGGGGCGGGATGCTGATGGATTCCGGCAGCCACATTATCGACGTCCTGCTCTGGACGACAGGTCTTACCCCGGCGGAGGTGAAGCCGAACCTGCATCTGCAGGGGGCACCGGTGGAAATCGATTCCTTCACCTCGATCCGTTTCGAGGAAGGCGCCGTTGCCGGCCTGAACATTGTCGGCTTCGCGCCATGCTGGCATGAAACCTATGTGTTCTGCGGAGAAGATGGCGGGATATTCTATGACAACGGCAAAATTACCGTGCGTCGGCTCCGTCAAGAGCCCGTCGTTCCTGAGCTCCCGGCGCAGCAAACGAACCAGGATAAAAGCTTTATCGATGCGATTCTGGGACGCCATGAAGTGATGGTTCCGGGGGATTTCGCCTTGAAGGTCGTCAAGTTTACAGAGATGGTGTATCAGGCTGCCGGATATAAACCGTATTAGGCCGATCAAAGAGGAGATGAAGCTATGAAGCTGAAAATAGGCATGCGCATACCGCCCAGAATCGGTGCCGAAGGAATGGAGCAAACCGCTGTATGGGCAGCAGCGGCAGGGCTTGACGTGCTTGACGTTCCGTATGTGAATCCGGAGGTCATAAGCGTTTGCGAGCGCGCGGGCATTGGCATCGGTTCCGTAGATGCCGTGCAAATGGGCGCCCTGCTCAGCAGAGACGACGGCCGCCGGGAAGCAGCCGCCGAAGCAGTCCGGGAGCAGATGACGGAGATGGCGGCGCTTGGCGCGAAGGTCATGTTCATGTGCTTGGTCCCGGAGGATCACACGGTTCCGCGGAGTGAGAGCTTCGCGATCTGGAAGGACACCTTCCCTGCGATTGTCAGCCATGCGGAGCAGCAGGGCGTCTATATCGCCATCGAGGGGTGGCCGGGGCCTGCGCCTTATTATCCGACCATCGGCTGCACGCCGGAGATGTGGCGCAAGATGTTCGAAGCGATCCCCTCCAAGCATTTCGGATTGAACTATGATCCGTCCCATCTCGTGCGGCTCGGGATCGATTACATCCGGGCCTTGCATGAATTCGGCGAAAGAGTGAACCATTGCCACGGCAAAGATACGGAATTGCTGCCGGATGAGCAGTACGAATGCGGCGTTCTCCCGGCAACCTTCGGAGCGCGATACGGATTCTCCGAAGGCTCCTGGCGGTATACGATTCCCGGACATGGCGCGGTTGAATGGAGCAAGGTGGCCGTCAGACTGGACCGGCTCGGTTATCAAGGCGCGATCTCCATTGAGTTGGAGGATCACCGGTACTGGGGTTCGCTGGAGAAAGAACGTGAAGGGATTGTGAAGGCGGCGGCACATTTGAGCGCCTATTTTAAATAATTGGACCCATCCAGAAGCCTGTCCGAAGCCTTCGTGCTTGCCGGAACAGGCTTTTATTTTTGGCGGAGACAGCAACCTGCCGGCAGATTTTACGTCTTATTGGTAAAAGCAATGATAAGGGAGCTGAATAACTGGAATGAAGAAATTTATACTTGGTATGGTTTGCGGTATGGCGCTGACGGCAACGACGGCCGTTTATGCGGCGGATACGATTCAAACGTATTTATTTCCGGTGAAGTTCGAATTCAATGGAGAGAGCAAGCCGCTTGACGAGAAGGAATATGTGGTTCTGAACCACAACGGCCATGCTTATGTACCTCTGCGTTATGCAGCCGAAAGTATGGGGAAGCTCGCCAGATACAATGAGGAGACGCGAACCATTTCGATTGATGATACAAATTTAAGCCAAAAGCTGATTCTGGACAGCAAATTCCTCACGGCGGCATCCCAAGGGAAGCTTAGCGGGATTGAATTCGGCATCGGAGCAAGCCGGCAGGAGGTGCTGTCGAAGTGGGGCGAGCCGCATAAGACGGGAAGCTGGCAGACGGCCTACTCACAATGGTTTGACTATTATTACTTCTTCAGCAATCCGAATGAACGCGTCGGTGCGATCCGCGTCGCTGGACATTCGATCCCTTATTCGGCCGCCGAAGTGAAGAAGGCGCTGGGCACACCGGATGCGGAAGGAATAGACGAAGTAGCGGGAACGGGTTATTACGTCCATTACACGGCAGGTGAGTATGAATTATTTTTCTTGGCAGGCTCGCAGGACAGCGCAGTGAATTATATGACGTTCAAAAAGAAATAAAAGCAGGTTCATATACCCATAATGTGGAAGATATGATACGATAAAAAGAATTGCGCCTATCGAATTTTGGGCAGCCGCAGCGGCTGCGAAAGCGAAGCAGCTACGAATTATCAGGAACTGAATTTGGAGGGAATTCAAGTGCATTCACGTTATACAAGCCATGCTTCTAAACGTCAAGTCCATGCGGGCAGTGCCCATGTTCAAATGAAAGCGCCGAACCCTGTGTACAGCTCCGTCATGCAACTGCAGCGTACGATTGGCAATCGGGCCGTTCAGCAGTTGGTTGCGGGCTCCTCTGTGATTCAAATGCTGGCTTGGCCATCCAAGAAGCCTCAGCAATCCAAAATCAGTCAGACACTTGCTGATCATTGGGGTGAGTTGGACACTTCGGATGTGAAGGAATTTTATGCGTGGTGTACGACTACGGACCAGTTCGAACATATTCCGACGGCATTAAGCCATTCGGAATGGAAGACGTTGAAGGCAAGCTGCACAGGAGCCAAGTTCGATGAACACGGCTTTGCCAGCGATACAAGCAAGGGGAATATACGCAGTATTTTCCAATTTGCAACGGCGAAGAAAGCGGCTCCTTACAAGCGATATGATGAAGGCACCTATATGCAAACGAACGATCAGCTAGCCTCCGACATAGCCGCAATTCAGACTGAAGGCACGTTCAACCTGGATCGCATTATCGCGTTGGATAAATCGCTTGCTTTCGATTTGGTAGAAGCCGACAAGGAGCGGCATGCGGCGAAGTGGGAGAAAGAGAACAACGCGGATCTTGCCAAAGAGAAGTCGATGGAACTGAATCAGAAAATAAAAGCGGCCAAGGAGAAAATGCAAACCACCCTTGCACTGCTGGCCAGCGCCCACATGACGAAGCTTACCGAGGAGAAGGAAGCGGCGAAGAAGAAAGCGAAGGTCGACGGCGCGATTCTCGCTGCGGAGAATGCCTATGCGATTACGAGCAGCAGCGCCTTGACAAGAGCGATTTGGAACAGCACGAAGGCGAATGCTGGATTAACCGGATATTTGGAACTCAGCGGTTCCTATACGGCAGGGGATTTACAAACTGCACACGACGAATGGCGGGATTTCGGTTATGCGTACGATCAGTATGCGGGCAAGGTCGACTTTCTGGATAACATCCACAGTCCCGGCAATGGAACGGCGCAGGATAAATTGACGCACAGCAACTATGAGAGCCGCTCATGCCGCTACCAGGTCGATTTCATTTCCAATTGGGGAGGCAATCGTACCGTTATGCACGTTGGCCTGCAAGGAACAGAGAAGAAGTAACTCCTTGATCGAGTCAGGACTTGTTAGATCGTGCAGTTCCGCCTATAATGATGGAAATGACTTCGTATGCGCAACTGGCGTAAACGTGGAGTACCACGAGGGAGCGCATATCTATACGGCCGTACGCCTGGGCAGAGGTAGGGATTCTAAATCCCTGCCTCTTTATGTTTAGAAAGGGCTGATGAGATGAATACGGTGATACTAGACGGAAGCAAAGTTGCAGAGAGCATTAAAGAGGAGCTGGCAGTACGTATTAATAGTCTGTCGCAGCGTGGGATCGTGCCTTGTTTGGCCACGGTACTCGTAGGGAACGACCCGTCTTCGGCTACGTATGTGAAGATGAAAGGTCATGCTTGCAGGAAGCTGGGCATGCGCTCCATCCGGGTGGACTTGCCGGAGAGCACCTCGACGGACGAATTAATCGCCCATATCAACAAGCTCAATGAGGATCCGAGTGTACACGGCATATTGCTTCAGCATCCTGTTCCAGCACATATCGATGAGCGTGCGGCATTCGACGCGATTCGAATCGACAAAGACGTAGACGGCGTAACAACATTAGGATATGCGCAAAATGCGTTCGGCGTCGCCAGGTTCCCGTCATGTACGCCGGCGGCTATTGTTGAGATCCTGGACTATTACCGTATCGACATCGAAGGGAGACATGCCGTGGTGATTGGGCGCAGTCCCATTCTCGGGAAGCCTGTCTCGGCTATGCTATTGAATCGCAATGCGACCGTAACGACCTGCCATTCGCGAACATCCGATTTGGCGAGCATCGTC
The DNA here is from genome assembly GCF_028765165.1 of Paenibacillus sp. MAHUQ-63. Taxonomy (GTDB): domain Bacteria; phylum Bacillota; class Bacilli; order Paenibacillales; family NBRC-103111; genus Paenibacillus_E. The sequence continues at coordinate 1,263,661 of NZ_JARADB010000002.1, forward strand.
CGCTTGGGCGATATTGTCGTCGCGGCGGTAGGCAAGCCGAACTTTGTGCAAGGCGATTGGCTCAAACAAGGCGCCATTGTGCTGGATGCCGGCTATAATGAGGGGAATGTGGGCGACGTGGACTATGAGCAATGCCTGCCGGTCGCTTCGGCGATTACGCCGGTCCCTGCCGGGGTAGGGCCAGTGACCATCGCGATGCTGCTGAAGCACACGGTAGATGCTGCGAACACGGCCGGGGGTTAAGCTCGCCGCATGCAGGTCCGGCCGGAGGCGAAGCTTGCTTGGCTTCCGGTCTATTGGTGCTTGCATTTCATGAGCTTAGGAGATATTATGGATATATAATGTCCATAAGGAAGTTTACATCGAGGTGAAGACATGCAATTTTCCAAGAGCACAGGATACGCCTTGCATGCCCTAATCCACTTAGCCCGCTCAGAGCGCGGTCATCATGTAGGGATTAAGGAGCTTTCGTCGCTGCTCGGCGTTTCCGATACGTATTTATCCAAGATCATGTCTAAACTGCGTCAGGACGGTATCGTACGAGCGATGACCGGAGCGAGCGGCGGCTATGAGCTGGCGAGGCCGGCGGAGCAGATTACCTTTCTTGATGTGATTCAAGTCGTTGAAGGCCGGCAGCACATGTTCGAATGCTTTCAGATGAATGAGCAGCAGCATCAGTTGTTCTATGAATCGGAGGCGGCGGTCGAGAATGAGCACCATGGGGCAAACACGAATGATCCGTTCAGCAAAGAGTGCTTGGTGAAGAAAATCATGATCGGCGCGGAGCAGCAAATGTACCAATATTTGCGGGAGCATACGATTCAAGGCGTGCTGGATGCGTCATCTTTTGGATAAAGGGCAGAAGGCTGTTAACAAGAGGTGCTGCACTTCTTGTACTTATATTATGGATATCGAAGATCCGGGAGGGTGATTATAGTGGGACAACAGATGGATGTAGGCATTATTGGCGGCGGACCTGCAGGGCTCAATGCGGCGCTTGTACTGGGCAGAGCAAGAAAGAGTGTCATCGTGATTGACGAAGGGGTGCCTCGCAACCGGGTGACACGTGAGACGCACGGCTTTCTGACACGGGATGGCATAGCTCCGGCGGAGTTTCGGCGAATCGCCAGAGAGCAGATTCAGGCTTACCCTTCCGTACAATTCGCGGAGGAGAAGGCGGTTGCGGTTGCCGGCGAGGATGGACATTTTCAAATTACAACTTCCGCTGGCAGCGTCTTTCATTGCAAAAAGCTGCTGTTTGCAGTCGGCATGAAGGATCTTCCGCTGGAAATCAACGGTTTGCAGGAGGTATATGGCCGAAGCGCTTTTGTATGCCCTTATTGCGATGGCTGGGAGCTGAGAGATCAGCCGCTCGTACTGATTGCCAAAGGACCGCGTGTGCTCCATGCCGCCAAAATGCTGGCGGGGTGGACCTCGGAGTACGTGATATGTACAGACGGCCCGGCCGAATTGACGGATGAACAGCGTGAAGAGCTAAGAGCCCATCATGTATCCGTGTTCGAATCTCCGATTCGAAAGATAGCTTCGAGGGAGGGAATGGTGGATCATATCCTACTAGAAGATGGAATGAGTCTTCCTTGTACGGGAATATTCTTTGCTCCGAAGCTTGTTCCTGGTTCCGATTTGCCTAAGAGCATGGGCTGTCAAGTGACGGAGACCGGCATGGTCGTCGCGGATGCATTCGGTAAAACGAGCGTACCGGGCATATTCAGCGCCGGGGATATCGCTACCGAAATGTATCAAGCTATTGCCGCCGCATCGATGGGGGCTCTGGCCGGCGTCGGCATCAATAACGAGCTGCTCATTGAAGCTTGGGATCGAGGTAAGTAGAGGGTAGGACAGGACAGTCTTGGCCGAAGGGGTCAAGGCTGTTTTTTTGATTTTCAGGGAGCGCGCGTGCTCTAACGGACAAGGGGAGGCTGTAAATCTGCGGGAGACCACCAAATGTATGCGAAAATTCTACATAATCAGCGGCACACACCAAGAATCAGTCGATTGTATTCGAAATTTCATATACAAAACGTGATTTGAGCCCTAATTCTGTACATGTATTCGAAAAATCACATACATTCTCTGCATGTGTCCGTTCCCATTAAAACTGTCGACAGTTAATTGACAGCCTCAAGGGAGCCGTTATGCAGCCCCGAATGCGCCCCTTGCTGCTCTAACGGACTGGATTCCCGTTATCCGTTATTAACTGGAATTCAACGATGAATCAATCGCAAAGAAGGGAGGAATAAGATCCTGACAGTCCGTTACAATTTTCATCTAATTGCATAGAGGCTTCTGCAGCTGATCTGGAATAACGGAGGAGCATCGTTAGGATGCTCCTTATTGATTTGAAAGGCGATAGCCGGCAGGGGTCATGCCTGTCTTATCCTTGAACATCCGATAAAATCTTTTGAGATCGGACATCCCGACAGCTGCGGCAATCTCGGCGATCGACAAGCCGCGGTGAGCCGGATCGGCCAGCAGTTGGCAGCTGCGGTTCATCCGCTCGTGGACCAGCAAGTCCGAGAACGTGCCGCCTGTGCTTGCATGTATCAATCGCTGCAGCTGCCTGGCTCCGATGCCGGCTTCGGCGGCTAAGCTCGTTAGCGTTATTTTGTCATGCAGCCGGCCGCGTATACTCTTCAGAACGGTGTCCATCCGATTGTAGCCCTTGCAGGATTCGATGTCCGCTGCTGCTTCCAGAGATCGCTCTATGCAGATGAACAACTGCAGCAGCAGCCCGCACATCATCGTTTCGAAGCCGGTCCTTTGCTGCTGAAACTCCCGGTAGAGTGATTCGAACAGCTGCGCGAATTCGCTTGAGCGCTCCCGTATGTGCACCCAATGTCCCGAATTCGCCGTTAACTCCCGGAAGCGGTACATGTGAAACCGTTCGGGCAGAACGGCAGTTAGAAAATGGTAAAGCTCTTCGTCAAAAATACAATTGCAGATGACGAGCGGCTTATGGGGATCGGCGGAGGCCGGCCGGAATATGTGCGAGATGCCGATCGGCAGGAAAAACAGATCGCCTTTGGCCACGCGAAGCGTCCGGTCGCCGATGTAATGAAACCCGCTGCCTTCCCAAACATAGCAAATTTCATAAAAATCATGCACATGCTCAGGCAGTTCAAACCGTTCATGAACTTTATTGACGAAGATGGAGAAGCCGTCTCTGAAAAATTGTTCGCCTTTCTCGACAAGCAGTTGGGGTCTTGGCATAAGAACTCCTTTGAGTATGATATCCGATTGTGTTTCCTTGCTGAATAATGTCATCATATACCGATATAATGTCGTAATCAACCCATAATCTGGATGGTCGCTTTTCGATAAGATGAGAGGAGATCAGCAAGATCAGGAGGAATCGAATCGATGACAAGAACAGAGTGGCAGGCCAAATGGATATGGGGAGAAGGGGAGCCAAGTCCGCGCAACGAGTGGAGATGCTTCCGCAAAACGTTTGATCTCTCGCCGGCACAAGCTAATAATGAATGGACTACGCTAAGCATCACGGCTGACTCGCGCTATGTGCTGTATGTCAATGGAACACGAGTTGGAAGAGGACCGGTCAGATCATGGCCTAACGAACAAGCTTACGATACATATGAAATCGGTCATTTGCTGCGGCCCGGCAAAGCCAATACGGTTGCCGTATTGGTGATGCATTATGGAGTATCCACCTTTTATTATTTACGCGGCCGCGGCGGATTGCTCCTCGAATTGAACGATTCCCAAGGAGCTGTCCTTGCTGCGACAGATGCTTCGTGGCTCACTGCGCTGCATAAGGGACATCACCCCCGGGCGCCAAGGGCTTCATGCCAACACGGGTTCGCCGAATATGTCGATGCCGCGGCTTGGGATTCCGCATGGATAACGGGCGGTGGGAACCCGCATGATTGGACGGCGTCCCGGGAGCTTGGCCCCGCAGGCATGGAGCCATGGACGACGCTGAAGCCTCGTGATATTCCGTTACTGACGGAAGAGATCATCACACCCGTGCGTGTGGAATCGCTCGCCAAGGTGAAGTCGTTCCAGGTCACGACAGCGATCGATGTCCGCAACGGATGGATGGATGGAAGCGAAGAACACGCCAACCAGATCCGCTTTCTTGGATTTGCCGTGACTTCGCTGCATGCGAGCCGGGCGGGACGGGCTACGATCGGCTTTCTACAAGTCCATGAATGCTTGAATGGGCTCATGTTAAATGGGACCAAGCTGGATAGCAGCCAGATGTACGGCAGCGCACCTGAACGGTATGCCGATGTTCAGCTGCAAGAGGGACATAATCTGCTCGTAATCGATGTCTCCTCGAACATCCATACCGGGAAGCTGCAGATCGGTGTAGATGGCGAGGCGGATCAGATCCTTTCTTTCCAGTCGCCTGCAGGCTGCAGCGTTCAGGCGGAATCCGGATGGCTGCGAATCGGTCCGTTCGATGCGGTTGTGCAGCTCGACCATCAAGCCGTGCGCCCGCTGGACAACCGGCATGCCGACTATTTGGCCTGTCAAGAGCGTCTGAAGTCAACGGATGACCTGGCATTGTTTCATCACTGGATGAAGCCCGTCGAGGTTCAGTACGTATCTGAAGTTGACGTCTTCGCGCTAAGCGTATGGAGGAAGGAAGAGATTCGTTACGCGGTGCCCGAACAGCTCCAGCATGCGGCCATCCCTCACGCAGAAGCAACTCGGATTCCGGTGTTTGAGGGCTACGACACGGAAGTGCTGTTCGATTTGGGCAAAGAGTACTCCGGGTATTTGACATTTGAAGTTGATGCGGATGAAGGGACCGTGCTCGATTGGTACGGCTTCGAATATATGGCTGGGGACTACCGCCAGGACATGTTCGGTCTTGACCATACGCTTCGGTACGTCTGCCGGGATGGCCGCCAGCGGTATGAATCGCCCATCCGCAAAGGATTCCGCTATGTCGCATTAACGGTGCGCGGCGCCGCTAACCCGGTTAAGCTTCATAACGTCAATCTGATTCAGAGCAATTATCCGGTCGCGGAGGTCGGTCAGTTCTCATGCTCGGATGCACTCCTGAACGATATATGGGACATATCCCGGCATACGACGAAGCTGTGTATGGAAGATACGTTCGTCGATTGTCCCGCCTATGAGCAAGTTTTCTGGGTAGGTGACAGCCGCAACGAGGCGCTGGTGAGCAATTATGTGTACGGGGTTCAGGATATTGTGAAACGCTGCTTGCGACTTGTTCCCGGCTCCAAGCACCAAACGCCGCTCTTCGCGGATCAGGTGCCGAGCGGATGGAGCAGTGTGATTCCGAATTGGACGTTCTTCTGGGCGATCGCTTGCGCTGAATATTACGAGCGGACTGGAGATCAGGCTTTTGCCGCCGAGATGTATGCCCATATTAAGTTCACGCTGGAGCATTATATCGCGAAGATGGATGATCGCGGGCTGTTTCATATCAAAGGCTGGAATTTGCTGGACTGGTCGCCGATCGATCAGCCCAACGACGGCGTTGTGACTCACCAGAACATGTTTCTCGTGCACACTCTCAAAGTCGCGGCAGGTATGGGTGAGCTTGCTGGCGATCGCGAGGGGGCAGCTACCTTGGCTTCCGCGGCGGAACGGCTTCATCGGGCCATCAACGAACATCTCTGGGACGATGATAAGCGAGCTTATATCGATTGCATTCATGCGGATGGAAGACGATCCGGGGTACTAAGCATGCAGACGCAGGTCGTGGCTGCATTGACCGGTGTTGCCCAGCAGGAACGGCAAGCGGTCATTAACGGCTATTTGGTCGATCCGCCGCAGCATTTTGTGCAAATCGGCTCGCCATTCATGTCATTCTTCTATTACGAAGCGCTTGCGCAAATCGGCGAAGTCGGCCTTATGCTTGCGGATATCCGCCATAATTACGGCACGATGATTCGGCATGGGGCGACGACTTGTTGGGAGCAGTATCCCAACTTCCTGGAGAACCGCGCCAACCCTGATATGCTGACACGCAGCCACTGTCATGCCTGGTCGGCTGCTCCCGCTTACTTCTTGGGCAAGGAAGTGCTGGGGGTACGGGGGCTCACGCCTGGGTGGACGGAAGTAGAGATTGCACCCGTCCCTTGCGGCCTGACTTGGGCGAAGGGCAGCGTGCCTCATCCGGCGGGCGGAAGAATCGATGTGACGTGGCAAGTGAATGAATCCGAGCAGACGATGGAATTGACATTGACTTATCCGAATAACGTGACGGTGCGACCGCGCATTCCTTCGGGGTACAAAGGGATAATTCGGGAGACGAAGCTGGCTGTGCTGGAGTAAAAGAGAGGAAAATGAAAGGCTGTCCATCGTAGAATGGACAGCCTTTGCTTACTCGACAAACGTTCGATTAAACTTATGCAGCAGCGCGCCGAACTGCTGTTGGTCCTCTAAGGACCAATTCTTCAGAAAGTCGGCAACCCGTTCGAATCTCGCCTGCTTGTTCAAGGCTAATTCTTTGGTTCCGGTTTCCGTAATCTGCAGGGAGTAAGCCCGGCCATCCTGCGGATCGGGAATCCGGTAAACCAAGCCTTTCTGTTCCAGGGCGGCCGTTTGCCGGGATATGGTGGAGATATCCAGATGGAATTCCTCCGCCAAGGCTTTGACACCGGCCGAGCCGTGCGAGGAGATTTGGTGGAGCAGCAGATAGGCGGAACGGTCCAGACTCCCGATTCGCCCATTGGCGGTGACAGCTAGAAAGCGGCGCATTAATATCGATAATTCTAACTCGATGGTTTCGGCAGGATGGTTGGTCATAGCGTACCTCGTCTTCATTCGAAATAATAAAATTTCATTGTATAATCGTATCATAAACGATTCGTTTTGAATATGTGCGCCAATCTGTTGAAATGGAATTGACATGCTCTTATATAGTTGTATAATACAATTATATATAGTTGTATTATACATCTAGATACATCATCAAGCCTATTCAACTGGAGGGGAACATCATTAAAGCCCATGACATTATGGTTCGTCAGGTTTATAAAGTGAAAGAAGACGATCCTGTTCGCAGCGTAATAGAGAAATTCATCAATTACCGGATCAGCGGATTGCCGGTGGTGAACGAACGAAATGAAGTCGTCGCTTATTTGAGTGACGGCGATATTATGCGCTACATCGGCAAGCACGAGGATCACGTATTCGGCTCTTATTTTTACACGGCAGTCATACGTGGAGATAACGAGGAATTTGATGAACGAGTTCGTAGTTTGCTGTCCTTGAATGTGCTGCAAATCGCCCGGAAGAAAGTCATTGCCGTGAACGCTGAAGAGGAAATCGAGCAAATAGCCGCTATTCTGGGCAAGAAGCGAATTAAAAAGCTGCCTGTCATCCGCAATGGTGTTCTTGTCGGTATCATTTCTAGAGGAGATGTCATCCGGCATGCCTTCCAGTCGATCTTGTGAGCGGCTGTCGTATATAGACAAAGAAGCCCCCGGCTATGTGATAGCCGGGGGCTTCTTGTATGATTAGTAAGCGAGCGCGAACAGCCCGTGAATGTGAGAGAGATAGCGAACGTTGCTCGCTTCTTTCATAAGGGATGCCGGCAAGCCTTTCAATTTGGTGTTATTGCCGCCGATGGTTCCGATACCGTCTTTGCGTCCAAGACTGCCAAGCGTTCCGGAGAATACAGGCGTGAATTTATCCATTACGCCGCCTTTGATTTGAACGGAAAGGTTGAAGCCAACCGTTTCGCCCATTTGCCAAGCCAGCTGAGCTGTTGGAGGGTAAGGTCTTTCGCTGCCTTCCGGGAATACAACCGCGCAATCGCCTGCAAGGAACACATCCGGATGCGAAGTGGATTGCAGTGTCGATGTGACGGTAGCGCGGCCGCGATCTTCGGCGATTCCGCAGCTTCCGACAACCGGATTGCCTTTCACGCCGCCAGTCCAAATGATTGTGTTGGACTCGATGGTTTGTCCGTTTTTCAAGGAAACCGTGTTTGTAGTTGCTTCTGTAATCGCTACGCCGGTCAGGAAGGTGACACCGCGTTTCTCAAGGCTTTCTACCGCGCGTTCGATTAGAACAGGAGGGAAGACGGGCAGAATGGAAGGACCGGCTTCTACGCAGTAGATGGAAATATCCGCGAAGTCGATGCCTTTGCTGCGGCAAACTTCAGGCAGTTTGTCGGCGAATTCGCCAACAAGCTCAACGCCTGTCAAGCCGCCGCCGCCAACGACGATCGTTGCGTCCGCTTTGTTGCCGGATGCTTTGTAAGCGTCAAGACGAGCTTCAACGTGCTCGCGAATGCGGTTGGCATCTGCCGCCGATTTCAGCACGAAGCTGTTCTCTTCAAGTCCTGGAATGCCGAAATAGTTCGTTTCACTGCCTAGCGCAACAACCAGCGCATCGTATGTAAAAGCGCCGTTTGCTGTAACGACTTGCTTATCGTTAGGTTTGATTTCTTTCACCGTATCGACTACAATATTCACTTGCTTGTCGCCAAGCAGCTTTTGCAGCGGAAGCGCAACGGCTTGTTCTTTGATCGTACCGCCGGCAAGACGGTGCAGTTCCGTAATAATTTGATGTGTCGGGAAACGGTTGATGATTGTAATATTAGCTTCTGCTGCCGATAAGTGCTGGCGTGCTGTCAATGCAGTCAATAGACCGCCATAGCCGCCGCCAAGAATTAGTATTTGTTTAGCCATCGATATCATCCCTTGTTCGTATTAATTTTTGCGTTCGGAGAGTACGTTCAAGAATGCTTGAGCAAAACGAAGTGTTTTCTGTACTTCAGGATCTTTCAACATTTTCAGAATACCGAAGAGGCCGATCGTTGTGCCTGCTTCAGCCTGGGAGCGTTCGCCGGCTTCGATAGCTGCGGATGCGATATCTTTCGCCTTCTCTTGAACAGGTTTTACGAATTCGCCGATCCCTTGTGCAAAATCGTTGATCAGCACTTTGTCCGTTGCAACGCTTTGTGCGAAATCGTAAGCCTTAGTCAGCACAGTCACCATTTCTGCCAGCTTAGGCAGGTTGTCGACGAGGACGGTGAGAGACTGCTGCACCTCAGGTTTTAGCAATTGGTCGAGTACGTCTAGCGATTTTGGTTCCGCAGCAGCCGTTGCTGCTACTTCTTGAACAGCAGATGTCTGTGACATAAAGAAAATCCTCCTTTGCGTTGAAAAAAAATCGGGTACTGTCTCAATGTGTGTGGGACGAAAAAGGCATGTTTCCCCGAATGGTTGTAACATTTTTCACATAAGAAAATGTCATCAACGACGACACAATTGGATATAAACCGTATTTAGTTATTTTACACCCAATGTCAGCAAAATTATAATTGAAAATATTTCAAATTCGTGAACATTGATAGCAGCAGAGAGGGAAAATATAACTTCAGTGGATGTAAAGGCAGCAGTTGACAGGACACTGAATGGTGTCGTATGATCGTATCAGACACCAAACGGTGTCATTTTGACCGAGTTTAACGAGGAGAGGGTGTTGTGAACGAATATAAGGGGATGCACGATGTGTATGATGCGGTTGCCGATCCAACCCGCCGCAAGCTTCTTCAACTGCTGGCGAATGCCGAGGAACTGCCGCTGCACGAATTGCTGGTTCATTTTGAGATGGGCCGTACAGCCGTTTCCAAACATTTGGCCATTCTCAAAGAAGCTCATCTAGTCATCGACCGGAAAGTAGGCCGGGAAACCAGGTATCGATTGAATGCAGGGCCGCTTCAGGAAATTCAAGATTGGGTTTCATTTTACGAGAAATTCTGGAAAACCAATATGCTGCGCTTGGACCAATTATTAAAGGAGGAATGAACGATGAAAGTAGTGACGCAACAATTTGAATACACAGCTTCGATGGAGAAGGTGTGGAATGCATTGACGAACCCTGCAATGCTGGCGAAGTGGATCATGGACAATGACTTTAAACCGGTCGTGGGACATAAATTTCAATTTCGTACGGAACCTACGGGCTGGTGGAACGGTATTATCGATTGTGAAGTGCTGGAGGTGAACGAACCGCATCGCCTAAGCTATACCTGGGTCAGCGGTGGAGAGAATACGACGGTGACGTGGACGCTGAATGACAGCGGCAACGGTACCGTTGTGCTGCATTTGGAGCAGTCGGGCTTCCAGAGCGAACAGGCTTTCGGCGGAGCGGCACACGGTTGGGTTCGAATGGGCAAAGAGCTTGGCAGCCTGCTTGCGGTCTAATCTGGACCAGCTGACAACCGAATAAAACGGACGATAACGCCAGTATCAGCGAGGAATCGCTTGTATTGGCGTTTATGCGTTTGTTTTTTATGGCGGAAGCATCGATAAGGTTGCGGTTTTTTGGAAATTATGAGATAAAGTTGATAATCAGTCTGACATGGAGGGAAACCGATTGGAAGTATTCATTATTATACTCATGCTGCTTATCTTGCTCGGTGTTTCGAACGTCGTACACCGCTTCGTTCCTTTCATCCCTGTTCCACTCATTCAGATCGCGCTAGGCGCCGGACTGGTCTTGGTTCCGCTTGGCATTCATCTGCATCTGGAGCCGGAATTATTCTTCATTCTGTTCATCGCCCCCCTGCTATATAACGATGGGAAGCACACGCCGCGCGATGAATTATGGCGCTTAAGGGCGCCGATTCTGCTGTTGGCGGTAGGGCTTGTGTTCATAACCGTATGCGTCGTCGGCTACAGCATTCATTGGATGATCCCGACGATTCCGCTGGCCGCCGCATTCGGTCTGGCCGCCATCCTGTCTCCGACGGACGCCGTTGCCGTCAGCTCCTTGGCCGGCCGCATTCACCTGCCGCGCAGCTTGAAGCGGCTGCTGGAGGGAGAGGCCTTGATGAACGATGCCTCGGGTCTGGTTGCCTTCAAATTCGCCATCGCCGCGGCTGTGACCGGCGTATTCTCATTGCCGAAGGCAAGCTTCAGCTTCCTGGTGATCTCGATCGGCGGTTTGATCGTCGGTGCCGTCGTCGCCTTCCTTATCACCGGTCTGCGGCAGCTGCTGCGCCGGGCGGGTCTGGAAGATGAGACGATGCATATGCTGCTGCAAATCTTGACGCCGTTCCTGCTCTATCTCGTTGCGGAGGAATTGGGTGTTTCCGGCATCTTGGCTGCGGTTGCCGGGGGGCTGCTGCATGCGATCGAGAACGAACGGCTGGCGTTTACAATGCCTAATCTTAAGAACGTGTCCAACCCAACCTGGTCCGTCATTTTATTCGTGTTGAACGGGCTTGTCTTTATCCTGCTGGGGCTGCAGATTCCGGAAGTTTCCCGGAAGATTCTCAAGGATCCGGCCTTCGACAATTTCGAGGTGATTGGCTATGCCGTTCTGATCTATGTGATGCTTCTCGTGCTTCGGTTCCTGTGGACTTATGTATTCTCCAGAGGAGGCCGCTGGTTCGGCAATCAGAGCAACGAAGTGCCGAGTCTGCGGACGATGACGCTCACGACCATTTCCGGCGTGCGCGGGGCGGTGACCCTTGCGGGTGCCTTCTCCATCCCGCTGCTGCTGCAGAACGGCGAACCATTCCCGCAGAGAGATCTCATTATTTTCCTTGCGGCCTCGGTCATCTTGTTCTCGCTGCTTACAGCCAGCTTGGTATTGCCGCTCCTTGCCAAGAAGAAGAATACGGCGGACGATGCGGAGCGGGAGCGTCAAGAACGCGAGTGGCAAATTCAGGTCATGAAGGCTGCCATTCGTACACTTAAGGAATCCGGCTCGGACAAAAATGAGCTTGCCTTGAACTCGGTCATTGGCGATTACAAGCTTATGATACAGCAGCTAGGCCAGAAGGACGGCCGGATGAAACGGCTTTCGCTGTCACAGCAGCGGGAAGCCGGGATGCGGCTGATGGCGCTGAGCATCGAGCGCAAATATGTGAATGATTCCGTCGACAGCGGCAAAGTAAGCCGTGAGCAAGCGAATTACTATTTGAACATGCTGGAACAAATCGAGCTTATCTTATCCAATAAGCTGGATCTGGGCAAAGTCATCGTGAAGAACGTCTGGCGCCGGTTGAGAATGGTGTTTACCTCGGTCAGCCAGCCGGCTACCGTACTGGGCATCAGCGATGCGGACATGAACGCGCTCCGCTCGCTGAAGATGCAATGCGGCCAAGCTGTCGTCGATGAATTCTCGAAGCGCTGCGCGATCCAGACCGACGAAGCGACGGAAGGCGTGCTTGATTATTACAAGCAGATGCTCGACAGGTTGAACAGATTTACGCTGGGCTCGCGGCGCAAGGACCGCTCATTCAACGATTGCCGGAGAGAGCTGCACTGGATTGCGATTCAGGCAGAGCGCGATGCCGTGCAGTCATTCTTCGAACAGGGAAATATCACCCGGGAGATGGCGACTCTGCTACGGAGAATCATCCGTAACCGGGAAGCTTCCTTATATGAACTGGAAGAAATAGGATAAAAGGCGGGAAGCCCGCAGATGGAAGTTCGCTTATGAACCTTACATCTGTGGGTTTTTCTGGATTTGTGCTAAAATAAACCCATTGGGAGAAGGAGGAGACCGATGTCAGATCACGATGAACTGAATGAAAGACGGCGCAAGAAATTAAAATTGATTCAATTTAATAAAGATGACCACACCTTGGTTGAATCGGAGAAGCCGGAGGTTACGTTCGCCGATGTCGGCGGCTTGGAGGAAGTCAAGAAGAAGATTCGTCTGAATTTCATCCTTCCGCTGCAGCAGCCCGAAGTGTTCAAGGCCTATGGCAAGGAAGCCGGCGGGAGCTTGCTCCTGTTCGGACCGCCAGGCTGCGGAAAAACGTTCCTGGCGCGAGCGGTAGCCGGCGAAATCGACGCCAATTTCATGCATATTGAGCTCCAGGCGATTCTGTCCATGTATGTTGGCCAAAGCGAACATAATTTGCACGATATTTTCCAGAAGGCTCGTGAGAACAAGCCCTGTGTCATTTTCATCGATGAATTGGATGCGATGGGCGGAAGCCGCCATCTGATGAGGCAGCATCACGACCGGATGCTTGTCAATCAGCTGCTGCTGGAGCTCGACGGTCTGCAGTCCAACAACGACAATGTCTTCGTCATCGGGGCTACGAACACGCCGTGGTACCTGGACTCCGCTTTAAGACGTCCGGGCCGTTTTAATCATCTCGTCTTCGTGCCGCCGCCGGAGGAGACCGAGCGTCAGACCATCCTGCAGCTGAAGCTGGCAGGGAAACCGGCTGAAGCGCTCAATCTGGCCAAGCTTGCAGGGGATACCCGCTTATTTTCCGGCGCTGACTTGGAACAGGTTGTGAAGGATGCCATCGATTGTGCGATGGAGCGAACGTTCGAAACCGGCGACATTCAGCCGATCCGGCAAGAGGATTTAAGAGCCGCTGCGAAAAGCCGAAAAGCTACGACGTTGGAATGGTTCGCAACCGCCAAAAATTATGCCACCTTCAGCGACGTGAACCGGGATTATCAAATCGTGCTGGATTACGCTAAGAAACACGGCATCAAGTAGCGGGATGGGAGGATCAGGCTTGGAACGATCATCTTCCGGGACCGCCTACGCTGCGGCCCATCAATTGATACAATGGAAGCGATACAAAGAAGCATTGACCGAAGTTGAGAAAGTGCTGCGCATGGATCCGGAGGATCACGACGCCTATGCGCTGTGTGCGCGCATTTATTTGCATATGAGTGAATATAAGCATGCGCTGCATTGGGCCCAAGAGGCGCTCACTCGCGAGCCTGAGCATGAAATCGCTTGGTATGTGCGGGTTGCCGTCTTTTATGAGACTCAGCGTGACGCCGAATTCGACGAAGCTCTGCAGCAAGCGCTGCGCATCGATCCGTATGAAGCGCACTATTATTTCTTGAATGCCAACAAGTTCAATAAGAAGGGCAAATTCAAAGAGGCCAAGGAACAGTTGCTGCAAGCGCTTGAGCTCCAGCCGGAGACGCCCCTTTACTTGGCCACCCTCAGTTATGTGGAAGCGCTGCTGGGGAACGATGCCGAATCCCGGCGATTGGACCGCGCGGCGATCCGGGAAGACGCGGAGTCCTCGACGGTTCTGTTGTATCTGGCTTGGGCGGCGTCCCGGCGCGGGGACTATGACCTGCAGGAGACCTATATGCGCAACGCCATTCGATTGAACCCGGAGTCCAAGCAATTTCAGGATGAATATTTGGAGTCGCTGCAGCGCCGGTATGTGCTTTACCGCATTTGTTTATGGCCGGGCAAGATGATCAATAAAATGAACAAATGGCAGATCTGGATCGCATGGATCATCGCCTGGTTTTTGTTCAAACCGCTTATCCTGCTCTTCATCCTTATTTATGTTATAACCCATTGGTTAACTAAAGGTATTGTACATGTCCGAGTATTCGGCTGGAGACGACGAAATTCTTGAATTAACATCAGCCTGAGTTCTGTCTATCGAGACGGGATGAAGGCTTTTGTTTTATGACTAGATGAATATTTTCCATTTCGGATGAAAATCGGTTATTATATAAAATGAACTAACTATAGAAAGTGGGATCAATCGTGGGCCGTAAGTGGAATAACATTAAAGAAAAGAAAGCTTCCAAAGATGCAAATACAAGCCGGATTTACGCCAAGTTCGGACTTGAAATTTATGTAGCGGCACGGAAGGGCGAACCGGATCCGGAAGCGAATCGTGCGCTGAAAGTTGTCCTTGAACGGGCCAAAACGTATAACGTGCCGAAAGCGATTATCGATCGCGCCATCGATAAAGCCAAAGGCAGCTCCGATGAAATCTACGAGGAGCTTCGTTACGAGGGCTTCGGACCGAACGGGTCGATGGTTATCGTCGATGCCTTGACGAATAACGTGAACCGTACGGCGCCAGCGGTACGCGCGGCATTCAGCAAAAACGGCGGCAATATGGGCGTCAGCGGCTCGGTGGCTTACATGTTCGATCCGACAGCGGTGATCGGTCTGGAAGGCAAGAGCATGGATGAAGTCATGGAAATTTTGCTGGAAGCGGATGTGAACGTTCGCGACATCGTCGAAGAGGATGAGATGGTGATGGTGTATGCCGATCCGGAGGAGTTCCACGCCGTGCAAGAGGCGTTCAAGCAAGCCGGCATCAGCGAGTTCGCCGTTGCCGAAGTGACGATGCTGGCGCAGAACAACGTAACGCTGCCGGAAGACGGGCAGAAGCTGTTCGATAAGCTGATCGATGCTTTGGAAGATTTGGAAGATGTGCAGCAAGTTTATCATAACGTGGAATTGGAAGACTAAGTTTGACAAGAGTTTGATTTATCAATCGATACCGTTTTTTTAGCCAGCGATGATATACATATTGATTTTTTCTGGATAATACGGTGATAGCGTTGAGTAGAATACAATCCTGCTGTCCTTCGCGGCGGCAGGATTTTTGTATTCATAAGGATTTCATCTTCATCTAGTCCCGCAACTTTAACTCACAAGCTGGGCAAAACTTATCATTTTCAGTAATTTCACAACGACAGGCCGGGCAGGTTTCCATATAAGATTCTGCAGCTTCCCTATCGTTTTTCTCCGATACTGCACGAACCTCTTGATGATTGAATGGATGGGCTTGTTTGAAGCCCTGTTTTTGTATCTCTTGCAGAATGGTCTTTATTTCAGTGAGTTCGGATTTCATCCGTGAATTGTCAATCGCTGATTGGATAACTAAATATAAGATGAAAAGACCAAATAACCAAAGAACAATGCTAAACAATATCGCCATACACTCATCTCCATTCAAAAGATGTAATACATGTTTATTTTATGCGAAGGGAAAAGGCAGACATGATTTCAGAAGCGTTAATTATTAAGGATGATAAAGTTCTTATGGTTCAACAGTATGTCGAACGTGGTGATATCGTATGGAATTTTCCTGGCGGGAGCATTGAGGATGGGGAAACTCCTGAAGAAGCATGCATAAGAGAAGTGAAAGAAGAAACAGGCTATGATGTTATTATCTTAAAACTATTGAACTGTACGGATGATAAATATACTTATCTAGCGAGGATTAATGGCGGGGAAATGTTTCTTGATTCAGAAAATGAAGCGAATAAAGATATTATTGAAATTGCTTGGGTTTCCGTCAACGATACAAATAAATGGGATGATTATACGTCACCAATACTCAATATTTATCAAAAAATAACTACATAAAACATGGATCTTACGTATTTAAGAGACATTAGCTTGGTTCGTTTAGGTTAAAATTGATCGCGAGTTGTTTCACTTGCGCAAGAAAAACCCGCTTATTGAGCGGGTTTTTGTATAGTTCCAGCGATAGATTCCTTCGTGCGAAGATTAGCTCTTGGTACGTTCTTTCTGTTAATGAGCACAAGGATGGCAGCCAGCGCTAACGTAAGGAAAATAGCCGAACCCGTGATGGCCGCGGCAGCTCCATGAGCTAGCACAAAGGCTTGATCGTTCTTTGCGGCACCGCCGGCAGCCATATGCGATGCAGATTCGAATACCGTAATCAAGATACCCAGCCCCAGCGATGCTCCCATCTGATGGGCGACATTGACGAGACCCGATGCAGCGCCGGCTTCGTTCGGCGCAACACCGGCAATGCCGGATGAAGTAAGGGGAATGAAGACAACCCCTGCGCCAATACCCAGAATGATCAAAGGAATCGCGATGTTCGGGAAATAAGCGGTGTCCACGGTAATGCGGCTTATCCAGATCATACCGACTATTGCGACGAGTACGCCACCGATCAGCACCCTGCTGCTGCCGAAGCGTTTCAGCAGACCCGGTACGGCATAAACCATGCCGAACATGACGCCAGTCATCGGCAGGAAGGCGATCCCGGCGCCAATCGCGCTAAAGTTCAAAACGCCTTGCACATATTGCGTCAGAAAGAAGAACATCGCGGACATGCCGCCGACGAACAGCAACCGGGCCAGATAAGCGCCGGAGCGTTCGCGGCTGGCGAACAAGCGAAGCGGCGTAATGGGTTGTTCCGCGCGCTTCTCAATCCGGACGAACCAGCTGAGCAGCAGAATGCCGGCTGCGAAAGAAGCGATTGTGCCGGCATCGCTCCAACCGGCGGCGGCTGCACGTGCGAAGCCATAGACGAGCCCGGTCATCCCAAGCGTCGACGTGCCGGCGCCGAGGAGGTCAAAACGACCGTTGCGGCGCGGCGTTTCCTGCAGATAGCGGGGAGCGAGCAGAATGAGCGCCAAACCGATGGGAACATTAATGAACATCCCCCAGCGCCAAGAAATCGTATCGGTTAAGATGCCCCCGAGGACGAGTCCGACGCTTCCGCCGGCACCGGATATGGCGCTATAGAGCGAGATGGCGCGCGTCCGCTCCCGGCCTTCCGGGAAGGAGACCATGAGAAGGGAAAGCGTCGAAGGTGCGGCGAATGCCGCGGCGAGCCCTTGAATGGCACGCGCGATCAGCAGCAGCTCTGAGGTATGCGCGAATCCGGCCAGCAAAGAGGCCAGCGTGAAGAAGCCGACGCCGGCTATGAAGACGCGTCTGCGTCCCAGCAAATCGCCGGCGCGCGCTCCGAGCAGCAGGAATCCGCCGAACGTCAGCGAGTAAGCATTTTGCACCCATGATAAGTCGGTGGCTGACAGATGCAGGGTACGGCCGATTTCTGGCAGCGAGGTGATGACGATCGAGCCGTCCAAAATAATTATCAACTGACAGGCAAGTATGATGGCGAGCACGAGCTTGGAGGATACGGTTCGTGCGATTGTTTCGGTAACGGTTGAAGACATATGCAGGACGTCCTTTCTGTGTTTGGAATGTTTATTCCAACCCATCATAAGGCCAGTTGCAGTTGAAGTCAACAACTTTTTGGAGTGAATAATCCAAAGATAGTGCTGATTTATACAGAAACCAGCGCGATTCGCACGAATTCAACCGAAAATATAGTAAAATTTAGATTAAATATTCCGAATGCTTGACGTTCCCCTTTGCACATACTAAAGTTGAATGTAACGAGGTGTGAACAATGAGTAAACGTGAAGATATTTTGAATGCGACGTTGGACTTAATCGATGAAGAAGGACTGCAGTCCGTGACGTTTGCCAAAATCATGAAAAGGGCGAATGTGGGCTCGGGTACTGTCTTCAATTATTTCAGCAACAAGGAAGAATTGGTTCATGAGCTTTACCGGCAATGCCGCAAGCTGCTCGGTGATAACTTGATGATGAATTATAATGCCGAATTAAGCTTGTACGAGCGTTTTAAATGCTTACAGACGAACAGAATTCGATTCGCCCTTGCCTATCCCAAGCACTTCCGCTTTATCGACTCCTATTCCTATTCTCCATGCATCACGCCGGAACTGCGCAAATTGGAAGACGACAGTGCTTCCCGAGAAGCGATATTGTCGCTGCTTAAGGAAGGCCAGCGTAACGGGATCATCCGGGAAATGGATATCAACATCTGCAATTCCATCATACACGGGGTCATTACAGCCATCGTCAAAGGCTACTACGTGAACAAATATCCGCTCAACGACATGCAAATACAGCAAACGCTGGAAGCTTCCTGGAAATCGATTCTAGTGTAAATACAATCTCCGTTTTGGAGTAAATAATCCATACTTTCGTCGAAAAAAACAGATGGCCCCATGGGGCCATCTGTTTCTATTTGTACCCCTATGCAGCCACGTCTCTTCCTCGCTTGCTATGCCCACATGTATATGATTTTTCGAATAAAAAAACCAGAATTACGGCCAAAAGTAGAATTATATGCAATTATTCATATAGATCTATGGATTTTGGCCGTCTTCAACGAGAATGTATCTGATTTTTCGAACACACACAGGCATATGTTATAAAGCTATTCGCTTAAGTTGACCTAAGGCGGAACGTATTGGTTATTCTCATGGCACATCCGAATAATTGTGCTGCTAATTGCAACATACGTAAGCGTCTGCATACATTATTGGAATTCCTCCCCAAAACGACATTAAAAATGCAACGATTATCATTTACACATTCTGTAAGCTGTACTATATTATCTAGTTGTATGAATCGCACAGCGAGAGGAGACTACCATGAGACGAAAAACGAAACATGTATCGGACCACGACCAACCTAAAGCCAAAGGGACTTTATTATCCGTTAAAAACAGGCTTATCCTCGCTTTTCTTCTTGTACTGACCGTCCCGACGTTGATGATCGCCTGGAGCTCGTATAATACAGCCAAAAGCAAAGTCGACGATCAAATGGTCAGGGCGGCGGGGTCCAATGTCGCATTGTTGAACAACGTATTCAACCAATTCATTACGGCCAAGCAGCTTGACGTCGCGGGCTTAGCACAAAATTTGGAGCTTCGCGGGATGATTTCCTTAGATGGAGGCAATATTGGAAGTAGTCCTCCGGTTCGGACCCAGCTTGAGAATTACAAGAAGGTTCATCCGGAAATCGAACAAGTCTATGTCGGTACGGAGTCGGGATTGTTCATGAACGCACCCGATACGTTCAAGAATCCGCCGGACTATGATGCAAGGAAGCGACCTTGGTACCAGGAAGCGATGGCGCACAAAAATGAAACGATTGTGACCGCGCCTTATGTATCCAAATCGTCCAATCAGCTCGTCGTGACCGTCGCGCAAGCAACGAAAGACGGCCAAGGCGTTACGGCGGTCAATGTCAGTATTGAGCAGCTTGCGGAGATTACGCGCAGCGTCAAAATCGGGAAGGAAGGCTATGTCTATCTGATGGACAAGGATCACAAGTACATCGTTCATCCGACGGAAGCGGCCGGAACGAACGCGCCTGACAATGAAGAGACGAGGCGAATTTACAGCTCGGCATCGGGTTATTTCTCCTATGTGAAGGACAATAACATGAAGAAGATGACCTATGTGACGAATGAGCTGACCGGGTGGAAAATTGCCGGAACGATGTACGACAGAGAGGTAGCCGAAGAAGCGGCTCCTATTCTGCACCGAACATTGCTGGTTTTCGTCTGCGCTTTGATAGTGGGCGCGGTACTCCTATTGTGGATTCTGCGATCGATCATAAGTCCGCTGCAGCAGATGATCCGGCTTTCCCGAAGTATCAGTGACGGCGACCTGACTGAGCAGATCGCCATCCGCAGACGGGACGAGCTTGGCGTTCTAGGAAACAGTTTCAATGAGATGTCGCAATCGCTCCGGTCAGTCCTCTATCAAGTAAGCGAGAACGCCGTTCAATTGTCGGCATCCGCGCAGCAGCTGGCATCCAGCTCGGAGCAGAGTGCGGCCTCGAGCGAACAGATTGCCGTGAAAATGCAGGAGGCTGCTAACGGAACGGGCCAACAGGCGAGCAGCACGGAAAGCACGCGGCAAGCGATCGGTGAAATGGAGAGCAACGTCACCACAATCTCGCACAATGCCGAGCAGGCCTCGTCCTCAGCGCTTCATGCGAAAGCCCGCGCCGAGGCGGGGAATGAATCGATTCAGCGGGCCGTCGACCAAATGCAAGCCATCGGCGCAGGTGTTGATGAGCTTGGTCATGTCATCGAGGGATTGGGTGAGCGTTCTACGGAAATTGTCAACATTATCGATGTCATCACAGGCATTGCCAACCAAACGAATTTGCTGGCGCTTAACGCTGCCATTGAGGCTGCAAGAGCGGGCGAGCACGGCCGGGGCTTCGCCGTCGTTTCTCATGAGATTCGCCGTTTGGCCGAACAATCTTCGGAATCGGCGAAACAGATTTCCGACCTGATCTCCGCGATGCGGCAGGAGACAGATACGACAATCGCCAATATGCAGGCGGTGACCGAGCAGGTTCAAGAAGGCGTCAGCGTTGTCAATATGGCCGGCGGGTCCTTCAACGAAATTGCCGTTTCCATCGATGAGGTCGTCCGTCAAATCCATGCAACCTCTGCAATATCCCAGCAAATGGCGGAGAGCACGGCAATCGTTGTTAACGCGATGAGCGACGTATCGCAGATCTCGGAAGAGACGGCACTTACCATAAGAGATGTTGCCGGAATTACGGAAGAGCAGCTTGCGTCGATGGAAGAAATCACTGATTCTGCGAATGCGTTGACGCGGATGGCCGAAGACTTGCAAGCGCTGATTGACAAATTCAAAGTATAACAGCGACGGAGAGTGCTTAACGAGGCACTCTCTTTTTTTGTTGCATAATATCGTATATCGCACAGGCATTGGCTATAATAAGGAGAATTATTATATATTGTTGTAATGTGCAACACATTTAGGTGACCGAACCATGACGGAAGGTGATATCGATGCAAATTAAAGTATTAGCCATTGCGCCATACCCGGGTTTGAGGGGGATGCTCGAGGAGCTCGTGAAAGAAGATGAGCGGATTCAGCTTCATGTTGAAGTTGCGGATCTTCATAATGCGATTCCGATTGTTCAGGCCGAGAGCGGCAAGTATGACATCATTCTAAGCCGGGGCGGAACGTCCACGCTCATTCGCAATCAATTCACAACGCCAGTCGTCGATATTCCCGTTTCCGGCTACGATATTTTACGCGTTCTGACTTTAGTGAGAAATTCGAACAGCAAGGTTGCGATCATCGGGTTTCCGAACATCTGCCGCGGCGCCCAAGAAGTATCCAGCCTGCTCGATTACGAAATACCTATTTATTCGATAGAACGAGCGGCGGATGTTCCGCAAGCGCTTAAGCAAGCTTTTGAGAATGGCGTGCAGATTGTGCTTGGCGATGTCGTCACCGTCCATACGGCTGAGGAGATGGGCTATAACGGGATTCTCATCACGAGCGGACAGGAGTCGGTGCTTGAGGCGCTGGAAGAAGTCAAGCGGATTTTCGAGGTCGTATGGAAAGCCCAGGAGAGTGAGCATCTATTCGAACACATCCTGCAGCATCACCGGACAGGCGTCATGGCCGTAAGCGAAGAGGGGGTCATTCGATATGCCAACGAAGCCGCGGCCGCGCTGCTCGGGTACCATAGTGCCGTCATTCGCGGCATGAATCTCACCCGGATTGACCCGATCTGGTCCCGCTACCTCGAGGAAGCGGCGAGAACGAATACTCAATCCGCCAAGCAGCAAACGAGATGGTTTCAGAAAAAGCAGGTGAGCATTGAAATCATCGTACCGCCTGAGATGCCGGCAGCCAGCTACCGCTATTTCGTATATTTGTACGCGGCCGAAGCTAACACGAACAATCCCGCTACATACAATTTCCAGGTTACCGATCGTATCGCGACTTTTGCGCAAATTATGGGTTCCAGCTCCGTCATTCTTCAATCCATCAAGCGGGCCAAAGCATTGTCGCAAACCAAGGAAGCGATTTGGATCTCGGGTGAAGAGGGCAGCGGCAAACAATTGTTTAGCCAAGCGATTCATTCCGCAAGCCCCTTCTCGGGAGACGAACTGTACATCCTGCCGTGCGACCAATTGTCTCAAGAAGAGCAGACTGCGGTGCTGCTGGGGACAGACATCTATCCGGGGCTGCTGTTCAAAGAATCGGTTGGAACGATTTGCCTGGATCATGTTCAGCATGTCAACCCGTCCTTGCAGCGCAAGCTGCTCGAAGCCATGAAGCAGGGCATGCACGCGCGGCTTATCGTAACATCGCCTCATCCGATCAAGCTGATGTTGAAGAAGGAAGAGATGGATCAAGATTTTGTGCTTGCTTTCATGGACCATTACGTAAGTCTGCCGCCGCTTCGCGAACGGTTGGAAGATATAGCTGAAATTGCGCGCGTCCTTATCGCAGGTTATAACTCCCGGCATGGCAAACAGATTGTGGGCATCCGTCCGGAGGTTCTGGAGGACGATCTGATGCATAAGCTTTGGCCCGGTAATATCCATCAATTGAAGCTCGTTATCGAAAGCATGCTGGCAAGTACGAACGGACATTATGTGGGGACGAAAGAAGCTCAAGAGGGTTGGCAGAAGGTGAAGGAGTCGCTGCAATCAGAAACGTCCGGGCACCACGCAAAGGTCAATTTGTCGGGAACCTGGGATGAGATTGAACAGCGGATCCTTCTGCAAATTTTGGAGAAAGAAGGAATGAATCAATCGAAAGCGGCGAAGCGGTTGGGGATCAACCGATCGACACTTTGGCGAAAGTTGAAAGATGTGTTGCAAATTTAAACGATATGCCCCGTTGTCCTCTGGTGAACGCTGTCATATAATCAATACATGAGCAATGATGAAGTGGATTGTTGCAAATTGCAACTAAATGATGGCTCAATATCATCTTCTTAGGAGGAAGCACACCATGAGAATTAAAGCAGCGATAGATCGTATTCCCGGAGGCATGATGATTGTGCCGCTGATCCTTGGGGCGATCATAACGACGTTATTCCCGACGATGGGGAAAACATTCGGCTCCTTCACAGGCGCGTTAATGACCGGCTCTTTGCCGATTCTGGCCGTGTTTTATGTCTGTATGGGTTCAACGATTAATTTCAAAGCGACACCGTATATTTTGAAGAAAGGCGGCACGCTGCTCGGCACCAAAATATTGACCGCAATTATCGTCGGTTTCGTCGCAGCCAAATTTTTGGGCAACGGTATGATTAGCGAAGGTTTCTTCGCAGGCCTTTCCGTACTTGCGATCGTTTCAGCTATGAATGATACGAACGGCGGTTTGTACATGGCGCTTATGGGTCAGTTCGGCAAGAAAGAGGACGTCGGCGCCTACTCGGTTATGAGCTTGGAATCCGGACCGTTCTTTACGATGATTTCACTTGGTATTGCAGGGCTCGCCGCATTCCCGTGGCAAACGTTCGTCGGGGCGATTCTGCCGCTGGTCGTTGGGATGATCCTCGGTAACTTGGATAAAGACATGCGTGAGTTTCTGTCCAAAGCCGTTCCTGTTCTGGTGCCGTTCTTCGCCTTCGCTTTAGGAGCGGGTCTTAATCTTCAGACAGTATGGAAAGCCGGATTCCTCGGCGTCTTGCTGGGTATAGCTGTCGTTGCTGTGACCGGTATTACCTTGATTCTGACGGACCGCTTGATCGGCGGAAACGGGATTGCCGGCATTTCGGCAGCTTCTACAGCAGGTAACGCCGCGGGCGTACCGGCCGCTGTCGCCGCTGCAAATGCCGCCTATGCGCCGCTCGTACCTTCGGCTACGGCACTCGTTGCATCCTGCGTCATCGTAACCGCTATTCTCGTTCCGATCGTAACCGCTTGGTATGCCAAAAAAATCGGAGTAAAAAGCCAAATCAATTAGATAGACAAAGTTAGGCATGGGAGGAACCGCACCATGAACCATATTGCCATTATTGCAGATGATTTGACCGGAGCATCCGACTCAGGCGTTCAATTTGCAAGAAAAGGGCTGCAAACGCAAGTCGTTTTTGATATCAAGCAAGTCGCCAATCAACAAGCGGTTGAGGCTGTCGTAATCGATACCGACAGCCGTTCCGTTGCAAGAGAAATTGCTTATGCGAATGTGAAAGCGGCGGCTGAGCAAGTTCAGCAAGCAGGCTTTACGCACGTGTACAAAAAAATGGATTCTACGCTCCGCGGCAATCTGGGCGTTGAGATCGACGCCGTGATGGATGTGATGCCATTCGATTTTGCGGTCGTCGCCCCGGCTTTTCCCAAGATTGGCCGTACGACCGTTCAGGGTGTCCATTATTTGAACGGCATTCCCGTCTCGCAAACCGAGATTGCCAACGATCCCAAATGCCCTGTGAATGAATCCGATCTCGTCAAGCTGTTTTCTTCCCAATCCAATCGGAAAGTCGGACTTATCCCTCTGCATGTTATTCGCTCGGGGAAGGAACAGGTTGACCTGAACATACAATCGCTGCTGGAAGCGAAGACTGAACTCATCGTTTTCGATGCGGAGACTCATGAGGATGTACAATGTATCGCCGAGTACATCTCTGAAACGTCCTACCGTGTGTTATGGGCCGGATCTGCCGGTTTGGCCGACTATTTACCGCAGACGCTGGCACTGCCCGTTCACAAGAGCGAGCCTGCGCAGCTTCCCGTAAGCGAGAAGCCGGTGCTGCTCGTTGCGGGAAGCATTTCCAATGTGACCCGCCAACAGGTCGCTGCGTATAACCAGGAACCGCGAGTCGCAGCCGTCGAATTGAACACCGTTCTTGCGATGGCTTCCGAAGACGGGCTGCGCAGCGAGATGCAGCGCTGTCAAGATTTGCTTAGAGATGCCCTTCCGAAGGGTGTTGATGTTTCGCTATGCGCGAGTTCATCGCCGGAGCAAGTTCGGTTAACGAAGGAGATTGGGGCCCGAAGAGGCTTCGACTCCACGGAAGTGTCGAATCAGATTTCGAACATTCTGGGAGCTATCGCTTCCGTCATCATCCGCAGCTCCGAACTGCAAGGCGTTATTCTCACCGGTGGAGATACGGCGAAAGCCGTCTGCAGACACCTCGGCGTATCCGGCATTCAATTGGTGAAAGAGATCGAGCCGGGTATTCCGCTTGGCCTTCTTGTTCGCGAACAACCAATCTGGGCGGTTACGAAAGCAGGCGCATTCGGGAATGAAGGCAGCTTATCGAAAGCTAAAAACGTGTTAAAGGGAGTGACGTCGAATGAATAGACCTATTATCGGCATTACGATGGGTGATGGCGCTGGCGTAGGACCAGAGATCATCATGAAATCGTTGAAAGATGCTCAAATTTACGAAACTTGCCGTCCTTTCGTTATTGGAGATGCCAAAATATTGGAGCGGGCGGATCAGTTCGTGCAAACCGGTCTACAGGTGCGTACGATCGGTTCCGTAGCCGAAGCGAAGTTCGAGCCTGGTTCCGTTGACTGCTTCGATTTGAACTTGCTGCCGGCGGATCTGCCGATCGGACAAGTATCCAAAGAAGCGGGACATGCCGCATTCATGTATTTAAAACAAGCGATCGAGCTGGCTAATGCCGGTGAAATCGATGCGATCTGCACAGCGCCGTTGAACAAAGAGGCGCTTCACAAAGGTGGTCACATCTATCCGGGGCATACGGAAATTTTGGCGGATCTGACAGGCACGCAGGACTTCTCCATGATGCTTTCCGCGCCGAAATTGAAGGTCATCCATGTGACGACGCATGTCGGCATTCTGGATGCCGTTCGTATGATCAATCCGGAGCGCGTCTATAAAGTCATCCGTATGGCGCATGAAACGCTGCAGAAAGCCGGATATACGGCGCCAAAAATTGCCGTCTGCGGCATTAATCCGCATGCCGGCGAGAACGGATTGTTCGGCTATGGCGAAGAAGACGAGAAGATCGTACCCGCCGTGAAGAAAGCGCAGGAGGAGGGCATTCAAGTCGTAGGACCGCTGCCTGCCGATACGCTGTTCTTCCGGGCAACGCGAGGCGACTTCGACATCGTCGTCGCGATGTACCATGATCAAGGCCATGGACCGATCAAAGTGCTTGGTCTTGAAGCAGGGGTCAACATTACGGTCGGCCTGCCGATCATTCGTACCAGCGTTGACCACGGTACGGCGTTCGACATTGCCGGCAAAGGCATCGCTGACGAACAGAGCTTGAAAGAAGCGCTTAAGCAAGCGATTGAACTGGCGCCAAAGCGTGAGCAATAAGATTTGCGCGGGTTGCGCAAGCAGATTAAGCAGATATGATGCCTCAGAGCCGCGTTAGCGGGATGGGGCATCTTTTTTTGCAACCGGCCGCTGCGTTTTGTCTGATTTACGTTCAGTTTATATAAGCGTCGTATGATGTCTGCAGTAATCAAACACATCCAATAAAGGGGCAGATAATCATGAGTATCAAACAATTGAACGAACAACCGCGAATCGCCATCATCGGGGCAGGTCCGGGCGGATTGACGCTTGCGCGAATCTTGCAGCGGCATGGGGTGCCTTGCATCGTCTACGAACGCGACTCATCGCCTGTCAGCCGGCAGCAGGGCGGTTCATTGGACATCCACGAGGATACCGGTCAATGGGCGCTGAAAGAGGCGGGGTTGTACGAGCAGTTTCAAACATATGCCCGCTATGAAGGACAAGATTTCCGTTTGCTGGACAAAACCGGCCGCGTTTATTTGGACGAACGAGCGGAATCGAATGAGAGAGACCGGCCCGAGATTGACCGAAGCGTCTTGCGCCAATTACTCGTAGATGCTGTTGATCCCGATACGATAAAATGGGGGCATCAGCTGGACAAAGCAGTTCCTATGGCAGTCGGGCGTCATGAGCTATATTTTGAGAACGGGCATCGTCATATCGTTGATCTCGTCGTAGCCGCTGACGGTGCGTTCTCACGTATACGGCCGCTGTTGACGGATGCCGCACCGATCTATTCCGGACTCAGTATGGTGGAGCTTTCCATCGAGAATGCCGCCGTCATGCATCCCGACATTGCCGCCTTCAACAGACGCGGCAAGCTGTTTGCTCTTGACGATCATAAGGGGATTCTGGCGCAATTGAATGGAGATGGCCGGATTTGCGTCTACCTGGCTTTCCTGGCTGAGAGGGATTGGCTAGACACCTGCGGCATTCCGTTTGACAAGCCGGAGGAAGCCAAGCCGATGCTTCTGACCTATTATCATGATTGGGATGAAGCTTTGAGAACTTATATTCAAGCGGCACAAGGCGACATGATGCCAAGAAGAATCTATATGCTGCCTGAAGGTCTCAAGTGGCCACACAAACCGGGTGTTACCTTGATCGGTGACGCGGCGCATTTGATGTCTCCTTTCGCCGGTGAAGGGGTGAACCTGGCCATGCGAGATGCAGCGGAGCTAGCGCTAGCCATCCTTCGAAGCGGCGATGTCAACCAAGCGATTCAAACATATGAAACGAAGATGTACGAATACGCGTCCGTTTCGGCGAAAGAGTCCGGCGCGAATCTTGAGCTATGCTTCTCCGAGCATGCCGCGGCGAAGCTGATGGACTTGATGCAGGCGTACCATGATCATTCAAGCTCGTCGACACTCTAGCCAATTAAGTGTTATGGGACACAGGCAACCTACTCTGCAGCAACGGAGCGAGGTTGTTTTTTTAATTTTTTAGCAAGTAAAAGGAAAACACTATATAATGGACAATAAACAATTAGTAATTGGGGCAATTTGCCATGAAGGAGTTAAGATGACTGACACTAAGACGATCCGACAAGCAGGTTGGAACTTCGATAATAGCTATACCCGGCTGCCGGCTATCCTGTATACGAGACAGAACCCGGCATCCGCGAATTCGCCCAAGCAGATCATCTTGAATGAGCCGCTTGCGGCATCGCTCGGATTGAATGTCGAGGCGCTGCAAAGCGATGAAGGCGTGGCCGTGCTGGCCGGCAATGCCATACCGGTGGGTGCTGCGCCGCTGGCACAGGCATACGCCGGGCATCAATTCGGGCATTTCAACATGCTGGGCGACGGCCGCGCCCTGCTGCTTGGAGAGCAGATCACGCCAGCCGGTGAGCGATTCGACATTCAGTATAAAGGCTCGGGCAGAACCCCTTATTCCCGCGGCGGGGATGGCCGCGCTGCGGTGGGGCCGATGCTCAGGGAATATATCATCAGCGAAGCCATGCATGCTTTAGGCATTCCGACCACGCGAAGTCTGGCCGTCGTGTCGACAGGCGAAACCGTTATCCGCGAGACCTACCTGCCTGGTGCCGTGCTGACTCGCGTGGCCGCCAGTCATATTCGGGTCGGCACGTTTCAATTCGCCGCCAATTACGGCACGCTTCAGGATCTTCAAGCTCTGGCCGACTACACTCTGCAAAGGCATTATTCGCATGTGGATGCTACCGGTGCTAAGCGGTATCTGTCGCTGCTGCAAGAGGTCATTCAAAGTCAAGCGGCTTTAATTGCCAAATGGCAGCTGGCCGGCTTCATTCACGGTGTGATGAACACCGATAACATGGCTATTAGCGGGGAAACGATCGATTATGGTCCATGCGCCTTCATGGATGTCTATGATCCGGCAACCGTGTTCAGTTCCATCGATACGCATGGCCGCTATGCGTATGCAAACCAGCCGTATATTGGCGGTTGGAATCTGGCCAGATTTGCCGAAATGCTGCTGCCGCTGCTGCATGACGACGAGAAACAGGCTGTGGAGCTTGCACAGGAAGCGATCTCATCATTTGGCAAGATCTACCGGACGAACTGGCTCGCAGGCATGCGGGCAAAGCTTGGCGTCATGGACGAAGAGCAGCAGGACGAGGAACTGATTGACGGACTCCTCAAATTAATGGAAAAGTATCGTGCCGATTACACCAATACGTTCCGTGCCTTAACATTAGAGGAAACAAGCGGCTCGGACTTGCTGGCGAGCGAGGAGTTTGCCGAATGGAGGGAGCGCTGGGAAGCGAGATTAAGCCGGCAGCAGGAGTCTCCGGCCGCTTCACGGCAGTTGATGCGCGCCAGTAATCCCGCCGTCATCCCCCGCAACCACCGGGTGGAAGAGGCGCTCGAGGCTGCGGTCAATCAGCAGGATTACAGTGTGATGGAGCGGCTTCTTGCGGTGCTGTCCCGGCCGTTCGATTATGATAATTCATCGGACCAAGAGATCTATTGCGCGGCTTCCCGATCTTCCCGCCCTTACCGGACTTATTGCGGCACATAGCACGAATCATGCAAGAAGGGCTGCAGCCGGCAGCCCTTCTTGCAGTTGTTCGCTAGTCCCGGCCTTGTTCGGAGGAGGAGCACACATGATATGGAAATGGTTTGTACCCAAAAGCAGTGTTCAGAATAAATTTCTACTATCGGCATTCTTGTTGATTATCGTCCCGCTCGGGTTATTTGGAGCAATCTCCCTCGAGGTGTCTAAAGATTCTATCGCCGAACAGGTCAGCCGGTCGAATCTCAAAACGTTAGGACAGATTGCCGATAAAACGGACAGGCTGCTCGATGATATTATCGCGATCTCCAATCAATTTTTTTTGAGTGCTGAAGTAAATCATGCGTTTACATCCGCCTATCAGCCGAATAGTTACGAGGATGCCATACAGCGGGCTGCATTCGAGAAACTGCTGTCGAATTCGATCTATTCGTTTAACCGCATACGCTTTCAAGTCCGGTTAGTCGGCTTCAACGGACTCCGTCTGCCGGCCAACCCTACGATGACGGCGATGCCCGT
The DNA here is from genome assembly GCF_028765165.1 of Paenibacillus sp. MAHUQ-63. GTDB lineage: Bacteria > Bacillota > Bacilli > Paenibacillales > NBRC-103111 > Paenibacillus_E. Next base: position 1,293,576 of record NZ_JARADB010000002.1, read on the forward strand.
TCAGCGATTGACCGAGAAAGCATGGTACCGTGCCGCCGTGGAAGGGCAGGGTCAGATTATCTGGGTGACGACCCCGATGCCCGAGATAACAGGCGACAGCGGAGCGGGAAGCGGAACTGCTTTCTATGGCGTGCGCATCAGCAAGCGGTTCGAGAGCGGAGCACCGATAGGTATTGTTGCGATCAGCGTAGATGAGAGCACTTTGAACGATTTGTACAGCAGCGCGATGGATAAGTCGCAAGAAATTGTCATCGTTGATGCCGAAGGAGCCGTCTTGTCTTCGAGCCATAAGAACGAAGTACACCGGCCGCTGACGGACCGGACGTATTACAATAAAATTCATCAGTTTGATTCGGGGTATTTCATCGCCGAGGAAGGGGGAGCGAGGCAGCTTGTCTCATTCCAAACAATTGGCAAGACGGATTGGAAGCTAGTATCTTATACACCAGTATCCACCGTATTATCCAGTCTGAACAGACTACAAACGATCGTCATTCTTGTATTCGGAATCGTCGTACTGCTGGCCTACGCCGCTTCGTATATGATGGCGCGCCGGCTTGCCGTACCGATCAAACGCTTGTATAATGACTTCGGCCGCGTTGAGTTAGGAGATCTGTCCGTTCGTTCGCAGGTTGTCTCTGACGATGAGATCGGGCATCTGACCCGGAAGTTCAACCGGATGATCGACCGGCTCCAAGAATTGCTGATGAATATTCAAGTTGAACAAGAGCGCAAACGGCATGCCGAGCTTCAAGCGCTTCAATCGCAAATTAATCCGCATTTTTTGTATAATACACTAGCTTCCATCCGATTCATGCTGGTCAAGCATACGCCGGAGATGATTGACTCCGTCATCGTTGCACTTGTTAAGCTATTGAAACAATCAATATCCAAGCAAGATGAACTCATACCGATTCAAGAAGAGTTATCCATGGTTCGGAATTATGTGTATATTCAGCAAGTCAGGCAAGGCGACCGGCTGGAGATCCGCTATCAATTGGACGAGGAGATCTATGCGTTCGTCACCATCAAGCTCATTTTGCAGCCAATTATTGAGAATGCCATCTTTCACGGGCTTGAGAACAAACTGTCCGGTTCCAAGCGGCTGGAGATTATAGGATTGATGGAGGGGCAAGATATTCTTTTTCAAGTAACCGATAATGGAAACGGTATGGAGAATGCCGAATTCTTTTTCTCCTCAGGGGGGGATCAGGAAGGGAAATTGGTCCATCGCGGCGGGTTTCATAATGTGAACGAACGCATTCAGCTGTACTTCGGCCCTCAGTACGGGTTAAGCATTGAATCCCGGGTTGGGATCGGCACGACGGTAACCGTAAGGATTCCGGCTATACATAAATGGGAGGAGGTCAGAAGCATTGAATATCTTAATCGTTGACGACGAACCTATGATTCGGGAATGGTTTCAGCTCACAGTGGAGAAATCCGGCGGGGATTACCGCATTGCCGGCGAGGCAGCGAACGGAATCCAAGCTATTGAGTTTTGCCGGACCCACGACGTCGATCTTGTTGTGACGGATGTCAAGATGCCTGGCATGAACGGCATTGAGCTTATTCAAGCGCTTAAAGAAGAGATGCCCCGGGTAAGGTCGGTCGTATTTAGTTCCTATAATGAATTTCAATTCGCTGCGGAAGCACTGAAGTTCGGAGCAAGCGAATATATTCTCAAAGCGGAAATTACGCTCCAAGGCCTTGTCGATATTTTACATAAAATTAAGAAGGATATCGAACTCGACCATCGCGCAGTTCGCGAGTTGAATGAATTGAGGTACCGGGTGAATGAGAGCCAGCTGACTTTGCGCAGCAGCTATTTCCGCGAACTCGTCGATGGGAAACCGGAGGCAACGGCGCTCTTCAACAGCAAACTGGACATGTTTCATGTGCGTTTGTCGGAGAAACAGCTGACTCTGGTTTTAATCGGCATTCATCGCAGTGCGGAAGTTAATTCCGCTTTGCGCATCCAGGAAGAAGGGCTGCTGCAGAACGCGGTAACGAATATTGTGGATGAAACCTTGCTGAATGAGATCGGGAACGGCTGCTCTTTTCTATATAAACCGAATGTCTATGTGGTGCTTTGCAACTCCATCCATACAAGCATGAAATCGCAGCGCGAATCTTTGCTCTTATTCGCCAACAGAGCGATGGATAATCTGAAGAAATTCATCGGTGCCTCCACGGTGATCGGAATCAGCCACTCGTATAGCAAGCTTGCGTACCTTCCCGAACAGTTGGCCGAGGTAATGGCTGCGGCAGACCGGCATCTCTTCTATGAGCAGCCTGGCATTCTATGGTGCGAAGAAGCGGGCTTGACGGAGAATCGTCGAAATAACACGGATTGGACGGCGGATTTCTACGACCACTTGGACAAAGGGCTATCGGAGAAAGCGCGAGCCTCTTTCGAAGAGATGATGAATAAGCTGGCCGTTCATAAAATGCTGTCAGCCAAACAGGTGAAAGCGATCGTGCTTGAGCTTGTATATGCGACTCTGAATAGAGCCAGAGCTGATGGCGTAGCTGCAGATCAACTGGAGCACCTGTATCTGGAAGCACATGTCGAAGTGATGAAGCTCATCACGTTCAATGAACTATTTCATTGGGCCGGACGTACCCTGGATTACATTCTGGAGCGGATGCATGAACGGCGCCCCGTGTACGGCGAAGCGGTGCAGCTGGCATGTGAATACATTGGGCAGCATTATGCAGAGGACATCGTGCTCCAAGACATCGCCGACCACGTGCATCTGAGCCGAACGTATATCAGTGAGCTGTTCAAGAGAGAGACGGGGATGAACTACAACGAGTATCTCATACAGATCCGGATGGAGAAGGCGAAGCAAGCCTTGAAACAGAAGGATTGGAAAGTTATGGACATTGCTGCTCATGTCGGCTATGCCAACGCAAGTCATTTTATTAAGCTTTTTAAAAATTACACAGGACTCTCGCCGTATGAATATATGAAATCGCTGCGAGGCTCGTCCATGATGTGAAACACCGTTCAGCGGTGTTTTTTTATTGGAATCCGAATTACGGCGTATGAAATCCGAACTTTGCGTTATCCCCGATGACAACAGGGAAAGCTGAATAAGAATGAGCATGGTTTTGTGGTACAAGAGCGTAATAGGCCATCACAGCGCTGCACCGGATTTCCGTATACTTCTAAGTGGATGAAATCAAAAAGGGGGTACTGATCGACATGATCACAAAAAGAAGCTTGATGGCAACCGCATGCGTATCGCTCCTTGCCAGCATTGCTCTAACCGCGTGCGGGAATGGAACCGAGCAGTTGAATGCGAAGAAAGAAAACGCCGCCGGCGGCGGAAAAACACTGACCTTCTGGCGCGCCGGCACGGATGCGGCGGAGAAAGCGTATTGGACGCGAGTCATTCAGGAGTTTGAAGCCTCTCACCAAGGCGTCAAGGTGAATTACAGCGAAGTGCCGTTTGGCAACGATATGGAAACGAAGCTTAATGCGGCATATGCAAGCGGGACAGCACCCGATGTGTTATCTTATTCGCTCGCTTCTGTCGCCCAAAGAGCCAATCTCGGTCAATATGAGCCGCTGGATGCTTACTTGGATAAATGGGCGGGCAAAAGCGACCTGATGGATAGTGTCTACCAGACAGGAACGTACAAAGGCAAGCTCTATGGCATTGGCTTCATTCCGGATCCGCGCGTATTGCTGTGGCGCAAAGATTTGTTCGAAGCGGCGGGGCTCAATCCGGAGAAGCCGCCGGCCAACTGGGAGGAGCTGTCCCAATATGCACAGCAGCTGACCAAGAAGGAGGGCGATACGACCGTCATGGCCGGACTGGCCATCCCGACGGCCAACAGCTGGACCTTCTGGCAATCGTTCGTGCTGCAGAACGGCGCGAAAATTATAGACGTCGAGAAGAACGAACCGTTGTTCGACTCGCCGGAGGCGATTGAAGCAACGCAATATATCGTGGATCTTGTAAAGAAAGGCGTAACCATCCCGAACGATTCCACGAAAGCCAACGAGAACTTGTTCCCGAACGGGAAAGCGGCTATTGCCTACGACAGTCCGGCCGCATTCGTCAACACGCAGAAAGATCACCCGGAATTGACTGGGAAGATCGGTGTCGCCGGACCTATCGAGCGCAAACAGAAAGCGACGTTTGCCGGCATGCGGCTGCTGTTCATGGGATCCCAAAGCAAGCAGAAAGATCTGGCGTTTGATTTCATGCAAACGGTGATGTCCAAAGAAGAGACATGGAAACGGTATAAAGAACTCGGCACACCGGTCGTACTGAATTCGCTCAAGACGGACTACATCAAAGACAAGCCGGAGATCAATCAAGCGGTGTTCGATGCGGTATCTTACGGTCAAGGCGCAGCCAAGGTTACGTATTCCAGTAAAATGTACGAGATCATCTCCCAGAACCTGGAGGCTGCCTTCTATGGCAAGAAAACAGGCGAGCAGGCGATGAAAGAAGCGGCAGACGCTTTGAAGAAAGAGCTACCGAACTTGATTGCCAAATAACGTATTTTGCGCCTGCTGCTTTCAGGAAGGGCAGGCGCTTATCCATGAACGGAAGAGGGGGGCTGTCATGCATACGGCGGCAGTAACGGATACGCAAGCGCTGCGTAAGCGCAAACGGCGGACACCGATCGATTACGCAGGTTACGTATTGATGGGTCCGGGCTATATCGTGTATTTCGCATTTATTTTTATTCCGCTGCTTATCGGTCTCTATTACAGCTTTACGAACTATAATTTCTATTCGAAGCCGGGCTTCGTCGGGCTTCAGAACTATATCAGACTGTTCCAGGACAAATTGTTTCTGACCGCTGTCTATAACACGTTCATCTACTCGCTATGCTCGATACTTCCGCAAATGATGCTCGGGCTTCTGCTGGCTGTGCTGTTGAACGGTCGATTAAAGGGCCGCATCTTCGCTCGTGTGAGCATTTATGTGCCGAACGTTACATCCATGGTCGCCGTGTCGATGATCTGGCTGTGGATCTACGACCCTTCGCTGGGCATTATGAATCGGCTGCTGCGAACGGTCGGGCTTGATCCTGTGCAGTGGTTATACGATCCGAAGACCGCCATGGGGGCTATTATCGTCATTGGGATATGGAAATCGATCGGATACACCATGATCGTGTATTTATCCGGGCTGCAATCCATCCCATCCAATCTATACGAAGCGGCGCATGTCGACGGTGCGTCGAGCATCAGGCAGTTTTTCACCATTACGCTTCCGATGCTGAAGCCGACGACGTTTTTCATTCTGGTTATGTCCTGCATCAATTCTTTCATGGTATTCGAGCAGGTCAATATATTGACCAATGGCGGCCCGCTCAACTCGACCACGACCATCGTGCATCAGATCTATTTGCGGGGGTTCCAGGATTTCCAGATGGGATATGCTTCGGCCATGGCGATGGTGCTGTTCGTGATCACCATGCTGATTACGGTCGTTAATTTCCGTTTCGGCAATCAGGGTAACGACTTGGATGTTGATTAGAACATTAGGAGGTGAAGCGGGTTGAAGAAGAACACCCAATTGTCCATCATCACGAGCATCGGGATGCTCATTGTTTCGTTAATTATGCTGTTTCCCTTCGTGCTCATGGCTGTAACCTCCTTGAAGACGATGGGGGAAATTCAGTCACCGACGTTCTCGTTCATACCGAAAGAATGGTTGTTCGAGAACTTCGCCATCGCGATGAGCCGGGGAGACTGGCTGCAATATTTCTATAACTCCTTCTTTGTGACGCTATGCACAGTGATCATCAGCCTGCTGTTCAATTCGATGGCCGGCTTCGCCTTTGCGAGATTGCGATTTCCGGGAAGAGATGTGCTGTTCTTCTCGATTCTCATCGGGATCATGGTACCTGCGCAAACGACGATGATTCCAACTTTTCTGATGCTGAAGCTGTTTCCGTTCTTCGGCGGCAACGATTGGCTGGGACACGGCGGCACCGGTTTCATTAATACGTATGCGGGGTTGATTCTGCCCTTCGTCGCAGGACCTTTCGGTATCTTCTTATGCCGGCAGTACTTCATGAACTTCCCGCGAGCCTTGGATGAAGCAGCGCAGATTGACGGTGCGTCGATCTACCGGGTTTTCTACCAAATTTACTTGCCGCTGAGCAAGCCGATTTTGGCGACACTCGCTATTTTCAAGACGACGGCGACATGGAACGATTACATGTGGCCTCTGATCATGACGAATACGGAGCAGATGCGTACGGTTCAATTAGGACTGACCATATTCCGAAGCGAAACGAATGTGGAGTGGAATTTGCTGATGGCCGCGACCACGCTGGTCGTACTGCCGCTCGTTCTCTTATTCCTGCTGGCGCAAAAATATTTCGTTCAAGGCATTGTAACGACAGGTCTCAAATAGGAGCTGAACGATGAGAACTATTCTTATTTTATTCGATACGTTGAATCGTCACGTGCTATCCGCTTACGGCGGTGCAGGCGTCAAGACCCCGAATATCGACCGTCTGGCCTCGCAGTCGGTTGTATTCGACCAGCACTGGTCCGGTTCGCTGCCCTGCATGCCGGCACGCCGCGATCTATTGACAGGGCGAACGGCTTTCCTGGAGAAAGGCTGGGGCGGCATTGAACCTTTTGACCGCACATTGCCGTCCGTACTCCGAGATGCCGGCATCTTCAGTCATATCGTTACCGATCATTATCACTATTTCGCTACCGGAGGAGAGAATTACTGCCAGTCCTATACGACATGGGACTTTCACCGGGGACAGGAGGACGATCCCTGGGTATCCTCGATTGGCGTAGAGCCGCATCCTGCCTCATTCTATGGACAGATGCGCGATCAATGCAATAAGAATCGCACGAAGCTCAAGCAGGAGCAGGATTACCCTGGACCTCGTACGATGCAAGCCGCCTGCGACTGGCTGGAGCGCAACGGCAAGGAGGAATCCTTCTTCCTCACGGTAGAAGCGTTCGACCCTCATGAGCCTTTTGATTGCCCGGCTCACTATTTGGCCATGTATGACGACACGTACCAAGGACCTTCGTATACTTGGCCGAAGTACGGCACTGTCGACGTACCGTCTGAAGCGCTGGCACACGTGCGCCGACGGTATGCGGCGACGCTTACGATGATCGATGCCTGGCTCGGTAAGCTGTTGGATACGATGGAGCGGCTGGAGATCGAGGAGAATACGATGGTCATCTTCACGACCGACCATGGTTTTCTGTTAGGGGAACATGAACAAACCGGTAAAAATGTGATGCATGTGTATAATGAACTTGCACATATACCGCTCATGATTCGTCTTCCGCATTGCCAATATGCAGGTAAGCGGGTGCATGCCCTCACCCAAAATATCGATTTGATGCCAACCGTACTGGCATACATGGGAGTGGCCATACCGGAGACGGTACTTGGCACTTCACTGCTCGGCTTGATCGAAGGCAGGGAGCAGAAGCTCAGAGAGGCGGTCCTGTACGGCTATCACGGTATGGCGGTCAATGTCACGGACGGCAGGTATACCTATATGCGCGCTCCTGCGGCCGCCGACAATCATCCATGCTATACCTACACGGCGATGCCGACGACATTCCGGACCTATCTCGGACGCGCCGAGCCCGACCAGGTGGAAGCCGGAAGGTATTTGCCTTATACCGCTTATCCCGTTTTTAAAATACCGGAGAGTAGGGAGGGTATCCCCTCTGCCCGCAACCAGTTCGTCATGGCAACGCAGTTATTCGATCTTCACAGCGATGCCGCCCAACAGGAGCCTCTGCAGGATAAGGATGCAGAGCGGAGAATGAAGGACTTGCTGGTGACCGCTATGAAGCAAGCGGGAGCGCCGCAAGAGCAGTACGTCCGGCTCGGATTGAGCGAAGCATAGAAGAATCAACGAACCTAGCCGCAGGCTAGGTTTTTCTTCATGCCAAATTGTCCAATCCACCCGGACAATAAGATCATTTAATAAATAGTAAAGGGGGGAGCAGCGGTGAAATTACCGGAAGTCAAAGGGCAATACGACCGCATTGTCAGTTTGGGAAGCGCATGCAATCCGGCGCTTCAGCTAAGAAGGCTGAAGTTAAGAACATTCTCCGGTCCGCTGGATTGGAGTGTTTCGCTATCGCTTTCGGATGTCAACCGGTTATTGAAGAACAGGTTTGCTCACTTTATGGAGCTTCCTCATATGCAGCATGTGGACGGAGCTGCGTATGTGCATGAAGATGGCGTTACGATGCCTTCCGTAAGATCCATAACACGCTAGGCGAAGGGAAGCATGCGGCGAGCAGTACAATCAGCGCACCCGCCGTTTTATTCCCTTTGCGCCATAGCTTTCAATGTTGACCTCGTAGTCGATACTCACCCTCGCTTTCGTGAACATGCGCTCCCAGTCGTAATTGTCATCCTCTTTCAGTGTCCAAAACTGCTTTCTTGCTTCCAAGTACCACAGAAAGGCTCGGCTTTAAACGCCTGCTGCGATCTGAGGACAATCCGTTCGTAAGCGCGTTCAAATTCATCTTTGATGGTTTGCTGCAGCAATCTTTGTTAATCCATATCGGTCGTATAGTTGATAAGACTTGGAATGAACAGCACTTGCGCGATCCGTTTTTTTCACGTTAACCACTAGCTCGGGATTGGCGACATCCTTCAAGGAAACAACGGAGATCTGACTTTTGTTGCGCTCATCGATCACGATCGTCTCAAACATAAGCTGTTCGTTATGAATATGCTTGCGGATCAGAGAGCGATTGCTATAAGCGGACTCGACGAACGATTCTTTGGGACCGATCAACACATTCTCCGCTTGCTGCGGTTATCGCTCCTTTCAATATCTCGAGCGAAAGGGGCTCCCGTTCGGACAATACATATTCGAACCCGAGCAGCGGTTCGATGATTTGCTTCTCTATCATGATGGTATCCGCAGCGCCTTCCAGGAATAAAAGGACCGCTTCCAGGTCGAGTGCCGGGATATAAGCTCGCGTATGAACATTTTCCTCTAATGAAGGGACAGGGGGCGTTGAGCATAAGTCTTCCGGGTGATCCGCCTCTGCCGCTGCAGCGCCCCTGAATAAATGAGATAAAAAGTTGTTCATGGTATCGAACTCCAGTGAGCACAGGATTTGGATATTATGCCCAAAAAGAGAAGCGGCTAGCCTTGCGCGGCATGCTCAAGCCGGTATTGCCCGGGTGTCGTGTTCTCGAACTTCTTGAACACTTTGAAGAAGTGCCGGGGGTTCTCATAGCCGACAAGCTCGGCGATCGTATGAATCGGCCAATCGGGATGCTCCTGCATGAATTGCTTGGCTTTGGTCAGACGGAACGTATGCAGGTAATGCAGGAAGGTATGGTCCATTTCTTTGCGAAACAGCATGGAGATATAGTTCGGATGCATTCGCACGTGTTCGGCAACGGTATCAAGCGAAATATCCTGCTTATAATTTTGTTCCACGAACGAGATGATTTTGTCAATCGCTTGCGTATGGGGCTGGAGCGGTTCCGCCGGTTCTGAGTCGCCGGCCTCATCGAAGGATGAGCCGCTCGTATACATGCCGGCCACAGCCGCCAGATAGGTTTCACGCAGGCGTTCCACATCTGACATCGTCCCGCTGATGCCGGCGAGGTATCCTGCTCCGCCTTCCTCTGTCCGGAGGAGAACACCGCAAACTTGCTGAAGCTCGTTCGCCGATAGCGCATGCCGGCCGTTCACCAGGAGGACGGCTTGCCGCAAGTAGCGGGAATGGATGGCGTAAGCATTCATATCGTTGGCTGCGAGACCGGCACAAATCGGAGCAAGCTGTTCATCCGTCAAGAGCGGAGTGCGTTCACCGGCTTGCATGACGATGATGGTCGTCCACGGACCGGGGCAAAGGGAGCGGAGATGCTCCGGGTTCATCGCCATCTCAGTTAACGGCGTATTATAGAACAAATGTTCCTTGAGCAGCATGAGATCGAAGGCCTTATTCTGCTCCTGCTCTAACCGAATGTCCTGTTCGACGGTTTGGAGAACGGCTAACAGCTCTTGCTTATTAATAGGCTTCAATAAGTAATCGACGACTTGGTAGCGCAGCGCTTGTCTGGCATATGCGAAGTCATCGTAGCCGGTAATTATGACGAAACGGCTGCACAAATTTTGCACCTGTACCGTTTTAATGAGGGAAAGGCCGTCCATCTCCGGCATATGAATGTCCGTGAGGATGAGGTCCGGTTCAAAGCTCTCCAGCTTCTGCAGCGCATCAATTCCGTCGGATGCGCCGACGATCTCCGTATAAGGCGTGTTCGCTTTCTGGATCATCCGAATGATTCCTTGCAGAATTACAGGTTCATCGTCAATGACTAGCAGTTTCATGAGATAGCCCCCTTGCCTAGTTTCAGCAGACATGTCGTGCCCTCGTGAAGCAGGCTCTCCATGTGAATGCCGGAATACTCGCCATAGAACATGATGACGCGTTCATTCACGTTACAGATGCCAAGACCGCCGCCGCCATGCTGCAAGACCCCCGCATCCGCCGTACCGTTCAGCACGCCTTGAATAACAGCGAGCCGCTCGGGCGCAATACCTGCGCCGGTATCCCTGACCTCGATAAACATGTAAGCAGCGTCCTCCCAGATGCGAATGGACAGGGTGACTTGCTTCCTCACTGCGGCAATCCCGTGCACGATACTATTCTCAATGATCGGCTGCAGGATATAATGAGGACAGATGAAGTTATCGATAACTCCATCGATATGGAAGAAGACTTGCAGCCGGTCGCCAAGCCGGATTTGTTGGATGCTGATGTAGTCTTTGACATTCTCGACTTCTTCCTTCAGCGTCGTCTCGGTTCGATTGCCCGACAGGCTGTAGCGAAACAGCTTGCCGAGCGTATAAGACATTTCGGCTGCATCGTGATCATCGTTCGCCTCGGCAATCATCCGGATGGATTCGAGGGTGTTATACAGGAAATGAGGCTTGATTTGCGCCTGCATCATCCGATAGGCCGATTCCTTTCTCAGCATTTCCGACCGGTGCACGGTATTGACCAGCTCGTCCATTCGCCGGATCATCGCATTGTAGGAGGATGTCAGATAGCCGATTTCATCATTGTTAATCTCACCCTTGTACAAGGGGAAATGGTTCTCATCGACCTGTCTCATATGCTTGGACAGCTTCAAAATGCGCTTCGTCATCGAGCTGGCAATCAAGTAATACATGCCGGACAGCAGCAGGAGCAGCACGGCGACGGTTATCGCCAGCACATACTTATTTTTGCGAATCCCGCCGAACACGGCGTCAACTTGCTCCATCATGACGAAATGCATCTTGAGATTATCGGAGTAAAAAGCTTCAATCAGCATGTTATTCCCATTGATCTGCCGGTACACATACTTGGCGTTCGTTTGGAAGGCAATGCCAAGCAAATCTTGACGGGCATCCGGGGTTAGCGTTATTTTCTCAATGGCCGATATGATTTTATGATCTTGATCCAGCATATACAGATTGCTTCTGTTGTCCAAATTTAACGAATCAAACAATGGTTTAATGAAATTTGAGGTTACTTTAATATCCAGTAAGCCGATATCCTGCTCAAAGTTGCGGTTCCCGATTTTGTGGACATAGTGGAGGTTGACGCCGGGAAAGGAGGAAGCGCCACTCGGAGTCACCCATTTGCCGACGCCAAGCGGAAGCTTCTTGATGCTTTCATCCAGCTTGAATTCGTCCATCTTCGCCATTTCGGGCCGGAAAATCATGCCGTTCTGCTGCTCCATATAAATGGTCATGCCTTCAATCATTCGGTTGGAAGCAAGGATGGAGGTGAAGATGGGCCGGATATAGGTGAGAAAGTTGGAAACCTGCTCGAAGTCGGTCCGGTAATTCCCGCTCAAATAGGCGATGGTGTTCGAATTATTTTGGAACAGCTGATACACCGATTCGATTTGGACGGTGCTCACGTTCAGATTGTTCAGCACCTGATTAACGATCTTCTGCTTGCCCTGGGCGTATTCTTCGAGGAAGGAATTATAGTTCTGGTTATACAGGAACAGACCGAATGAGATGATGGGCATGAAGATGATGACGATATAACCGATCGCCATTTTTTTGACAATGGACAAGCTCTGATAACTCCTGGCCGGCTTCCTGTTCAAGAGCAGCACCACCTTATAAACGGACAGTTCCATCTTAAGAATGATCCCTATAAATTTGGTTATCATTCCCTTATTATAATCCTTGTAAGCGCTTAATATTGGCAGCAAAATGTAAATGCAGCGTGGAGGGGAATACCATGAGTATAGCATTTCGAATGGTAAAGAAAAACTGGCAGCTTTATTTGATTATTTTGCCGTCGCTCATTTATTTGATTATTTTCAAGTATGTGCCCATGGCGGGGGTGCAGATTGCGTTCAAAAATTATATGGTGACGAAAGGCATCTGGGGAAGCGATTGGATCGGATTCAAGCATTTTATCGATTTCTTCCGGCTGCCTATATTCTGGCGGGTCATTAAAAATACAGCGCTGCTCAGCGCTTACTCGCTGCTCGTTGGTTTTCCTGCGCCGATTATTTTAGCCTTGGCGCTGAACGAATTGAAAAACGGCATTTTCAAACGGACGGTGCAGTTAGTCACCTTCGCGCCGTATTTCATCTCAACGGTGATCATGGTTTCGATCATTATGCTGTTCCTGTCTCCGCAGCTTGGCTTCGTTCATCTGCTCGCCGATAAGTTCGGATTTCCGGCGGAAAATATCATGTCGAAGCCGGAATACTTCAAGACGGTGTACGTCCTCTCGGATGTATGGCAATTTACCGGATATGCGTCGGTCATCTATATTGCTGCATTGGCGGGTGTGGATCCTCATCTGTATGAGGCGGCCAAAGTGGACGGCGCTTCGCGGTTCCAGCGCATGCTGCATATCGACCTGCCGAGCCTGATGCCGACGGCTGTCATTCTGCTTATTCTGAATGCAGGGCAAATCATGAACGTCGGCTTCGAGAAGGTCTATCTCATGCAGAATGCGATCAACGTCGGGGCATCCGAAGTGATCTCCACGTACGTGTACAAAATGGGGTTGGTCGGAGCGAACTTCTCCTTCTCCGCAGCAGTCGGACTCTTCAATGCCGTCGTCAACTTGCTGCTGCTCATTCTGGTTAACGCGGTAGCCAGAAGAAATTCCGAGACAAGCTTGTGGTAGGAGGTAGCTAAGATGACGAATCCCGAACAAACATTAGCCCTAGAGGCTCCCAAGACGAGTACCCGCATCATGGAGAGCCGTGTAGACCGCATCTATTTATTCTTCGTCTATTCATTTCTGATCATCTGCTTGGTCATTGTGGCGTATCCGCTCATTTACATCGTCAGCTCATCGTTCAGTTCATCGTCAGCTGTGATCTCAGGCAAAGTCTGGCTGCTTCCTGTCGAGCCTACGCTGCGTGGCTATCAAGCGGTGTTCCAGAATCCGCAAATTTTGACGGGCTACGGCAATTCCTTGTTTTACTTGATCTTCGGGACACTGCTCAGTGTGACGTTGACGATAACGGCGGCGTACCCTTTGTCGCGCAAAAATTTTTACGGACGTCATGTCATTACCGCACTCTTCGTATTTACGATGCTGTTCAGCGGAGGGTTAATCCCTTATTATCTGACTGTGAAAGGGCTGGGTATGCTGGACACGAGATGGGCCATGATCATTCCAGGGGCTATCTCCGTCTGGCAGGTCATTCTGGCGCGGACGTTCTTCCAAACGTCGATCCCGTCGGAGCTTACGGAAGCGGCACATCTGGACGGCTGCAGCGATTTCAAATTTTTATTCCAAATTGTGCTTCCGCTCTCCAAACCGATCATTGCGGTCCTCGTGCTGATGTATGCCATCGGCTACTGGAACTCTTATTTCGAAGCGCTCATTTTCTTGAAATCGGCGGATTTGTACCCGCTGCAGCTCATTCTCCGGAACATATTGATTCTTAATTCCATCGATCCCACGATGATCAAGGATGTCCGCGAGCTGGCGGAGAGACAGGGATTGAAGGAGCTGCTCAAATATTCGTTGATTGTCGTAGCCAGCGCTCCCGTGCTTATTCTCTATCCTTTTGTACAAAAGCATTTTGTGAAGGGGCTGTTAATCGGATCTTTGAAAGGCTAATTCCGGAATGAGGATGAAAGGCGGGATGCGAGGCAGCGAATCCTATCGGTTGGCCCCCGTTCAACGATTGGCGAACATAAACAAGGAGGGTTATGCGTATGAGAAGTAAGGGAACCAGAAAAACCTGGAGAACGTTGGTCCTGCTATTCTTCGTGACTGTGCTTGTCGTCGGTTGCACCTCGGGTGGAGATGAGCCGGGCGGCACTCCGAGCGGCGGGGGAGGCGCAGAGGGTGCTGGCAATGTGAATGCAACCGGATTTCCAATTGTCAAAACGAAAGTGGAGATGAGCGCATTCGCGCCGCAATCCGCCAACATTGCCGATTTGAACACGAATTGGTTTACCAAATATTTGGAAGGGAAAACGAATATCCATCTCAATTGGCAGCTCGTCCCCGGCGAAACGGCGGCGTTGAAGGAGAAGAAGCAGCTCCTGCTGGCCAGCGGCGACTATCCCGATATCTTCATGCAGGGCGATCTGACGAAGGAAGAGCAGCTGCTGTACGGCCAGCAAGGCGTTCTCATACCGTTGAACAAGCTGATCGATCAGTATGCTCCGAATATTAAACAGGCGTTCAAGGACATCCCTTATCTGGAGAAGGCGATTACGGCGCCTGACGGCAACATTTATGCGATTCCTTCCGTGAATGAATGCTATCACTGCCAATTCTCCGCCAAAATGTGGGTAAACTCGAAGTGGCTGCAGAAGCTCGGCCTCAGCGCTCCGAAAACGACGGACGATTTCTACAACATGCTGAAGGCGTTCAAGGAGAAAGATCCGAACGGCAACGGCAAGGCGGATGAAATTCCGTTCACCGGCTCACCGACAGGGTGGCATACGGATATTGAAACGTTCGTCATGAATGCATTCGTCTATTTCAATGCGGATAATAACTATTTCGTATTGAATGGCGGCAAGCTGGGAACGGCCGTCGACCAACCCGGCTTCAAGAAAGGGCTGCAATTCCTGAATAAGCTGTATGCGGAAGGCTTGATTGATAAGGAAGCTTTCACGCAGAAATCGGATGCGCTGTCGCAGAAAGGCAACAGCCCGGACACGGCAATCGCCGGTGCGATTCCGGCGGGCTGGTTCGGTGAATTCACCGATGCATCGCCGAGCGCGACACGGCACAAGGATTATGATCCGATCGCGCCGCTCACGGGTCCGGACGGAGCTTCGTTCACCGGCCACTACATCGGAGTCGGGAATTCCGTCTTCGCCATCACGAACAAAAATAAAAATCCGGAAGCGGCTATCCGTTTGGCCGACTACTTGTACTCCGAAGAAGGAACGACGCTGTCGAACTTCGGGGAAGAGGGACGCAATTGGGTGAAAGCGGAGCCGAACGACAAAAATACGCGCGGTACGGCGGCAAAGTTCAAAGTGAAAGAAACTTCTTACGGCGTCGGTCAAGTGCAGAACGATCATTGGAATCAAATGGGTCCGAACCTGCGCTCAGCCGATTACCGTGAAACCGCCTATGCCGCCAGCCAGGACATTTATACGATGGACGGCTTGGAGACCCGGCTGTATAAGGCGACGAAGGAGTTATACGAAGGCCATCAGCCGAAGGAAGAGTTTCCGACGGACATCTTCTTGACGAACGAACAAGCGAACCAAGTGAAGCAGCTGAAGCCGATCATTACGGATTATGTGAAGCAGTCCATGCTGCAGTTCATCATGGGCGCCAAAAGCATCGACAAGGACTGGGACGCTTACTTGAAAGGGTTAAAGGATTCCGGCATGGATCAATTCATTAGTATTTATCAAGAAGCATATAACAAAGTGTATAAAAAATAACGGACAACAAAGAGCGGCAAGGATAGCCGGGAAGGGAAGTGCGGCATGGAACGGATGTTGGTCGAGGAATACCGCGGGGGTGTGCTGGAATGTACGCATGCGGGCCATGTATGCGGCGTCGATGCCGCAGGGCGCATCCGGTATGCGGCAGGGAATCCGCATCATGTGACCTATCTGCGGTCGGCGGCCAAACCGTTCCAGGCCATACCGGTTCTGCAGCACGCGATCGAGAACCGGTTCGGCTTCACCGGAAGGGAGACGGCGATTCTGGCAGGCTCACACCGGGGGGAGCCGTTCCACATCGAAGCGGTCGAGTCCATGCTGGGCAAGATTGGGCTGGGCGAAGAACGGCTCGTATGCGCCACCACCTACCCGCTTAACATCGGCGCAAGGGATAACGCCGTCCGGCAGCAGCTGCCGAAGCGGCGCGTTTATCACAACTGCTCGGGGAAGCACACGGGCATTCTGGCGCTATGCCAAGCGCTTGGGTACGACCTTGGGTCGTACTGTGACCCCGAACATCCCGCGCAGAAGCTCATCCTGCGCACGCTGGCATCGCTCTCGGAGATGCCGGAGGAGCAAATCCCGATCGGCACGGACGGCTGCGGCTTCCCGGTGCACGCGCTGCCGCTGGATGCGCTGGCCAGGGCCTACTTGAAGCTGGCGTGCCCTGATCTGATCCCGGATCCTGCGGTGAGGGACGCGGTCCGTAAGCTGACCGCCCTGATGCATGCGCATCCGGAGATGATCGCGGGGACGGATTTCATATGCTCCGTCCTGCTGCGGGACCCGAATATCGTTGCCAAAGGAGGCGCCAAAGGGGTGTACGGCTTCGCGCTGAAGGAGGAGCGGGTCGCTTTCGCTTTGAAGGTGCTGGACGGCTCCGAGGAGGAATGGCCGCTCATCGTCGCCTCGATTCTGGAGCAGCTGCAATACCCGAATCGTGATACGATCGAGGCGCTGTACCGGATATCGCAGCGCACGATTCGGAACGATGCGAATGTCACAGTCGGTTACAGTAAGGCCGTGTTCAAGCTCCAAGAAGAATGAGTTTGGTTAAATGGTTAGGCGCTCCCCGGATCGTATGGGGAGCGCCTTTTACGTCAACCGTTTAAACTGATAAGGTGTCAGATGCGCCAGTTTTTTGAAAACGCGGTGAAAATGCTGAACATTCTCATAGCCGCAGTCGAGGCTGACTTCGAGCACGGACTTGTCGGTCGTCTTGAGCAGCCGTTTGGCTTCCTCGACCCTTTTGAATTGAACGTAGTCCGTCACCGTCATGCCCACAATCGCTTTAAACGCATGGGCCAAATAAAATTTATTAAGATAGAACCGGTCGGCCAGCGCATCTAAGGTGAATGACTCCAAATAATGCTCGTTCAAATAGTGGAGGACTAGATTCATTTTCTCCTCTTTGGCCGATGCCGGCCTCCGGCTCACCTTCTCCGGCAGCTGCATGAACAAGAGCAGCAGGGAAGCGGTATGCAGCTTAAACAGCGAGGTTCGCTCCGGCGAGTCGTGGACCGAGTGCAGCATCTGCCACATGACGGAGAAAATCGCGTTCAGCGCTTTCAACTCATCCGCGCCGGCAAATCGGATGGCAGCCCTCTGGCCGGATAGAAACGGACCCAAGATGTCGCCGTGGCCGGTTGCGTTCAGGACGTCCGCCAGAAATCCCGGTGAGACGTTAATGACATACCTCGTATAAGGTGTGTCGTGTTTATATTCAATCCGGTGGACATCGTAAGGTGCGAGCAGCATCATGTCGCCGTCCCTTATTTCATACAGCCGGTCTTTCACATAGATTCGGATGTCCGCCTGCAGGAACAAGGCGAGCTCGATTTTGTCGTGATAATGAACAAGAGGTTCCTGATGATCGATGATAATTTCCTTGTAATCCAGATGGAAATCATTGCTTTTAACGAATTTTGAGCCGGTGATCATGTGCGTCCCTCCTTGAGGACAATATACGTTATTTTTCTGTGAAAAGAAACCAATTTTGTTTTCGATTATTGCCATTCTCATTGATAAGATGGTCATACGAATGAAAATCGCATGACTGGAGATGACAGCAATGAGAATTGAACATGTGTCCGTAAACGCCTACCGGATTCCGCCGAATCCGCCTTGGGAAGACGCTACGAACAAGGTCGGCGGGATTGAGTTTATTGTCGTCGAATTGAAGACCGATACCGGCCTAACAGGTACAGGCTTCAGCTATACGGTCGATGTAGGCGGAACGGCCATCCAATCGTTGATTGAGCATTATTTGGCCAATTTGATCATAGGGTTGGATCCTTTGAATTATGAGTACATCTGGCAGCTGCTGCAGCGCCAATCCCGCCGTCTTGGGCTGGGCGTCAACGCACTGGCGATTGCCGCGATCGATGTGGCGGTGTGGGACCTGATCGGCAAGCATCATAAGCAGCCGCTGTACCGCCTGCTGGGGGGAGCGAGAGAAAGCATCCCATGCTATATTAGCGGCATCGATTTGGGCGACACGCTGGAGCAGCTGTTAGACCGGGTAAGGGGCTACCGGGAACAGCAGTACCGGACGGTCAAAATCAAGATCGGCAAGGAAACGATCGAAGAGGATATCGAGCGGATCGTGAAGGTTCAAGAGCTGCTCGGAGCGGGTGCGACGGTCTTGGTCGACGCCAATCAGAAGTGGAGTGCAGCGGAGGCGCTTCAGGCGTGCGCTAAACTGGATCATCTGAATCTAGGGTGGATCGAGGAGCCGATTCTGTATCACGATATCGAAGGTCACCGTCATCTGCGCCGCCATTTGCGCACGCCGATTGCGCTGGGGGAGAGCCTATTCAGCAAATACCAATTTCTCGAATATTTGAAGCAAGATGCGATCGATATTGTACAAGCGGATGTAGCCTTCGTCGGAGGGATTACGGAATGGGTGAAAATCGCCCATCTCTCGCAAGCATATGGGAAAGTGATTGCCCCGCATTATATGATGGAGCTGTCCGTTCACTTGCTCTGCGGCGTGACGAACGGATACATGCTGGAGAATGTCGTAGGCGGGTCGTTCACCGAGCTGGGCGTTCTGGAAACGCCGATAACCGTCAAGAACGGGCTTGGCGTACCATCCGACCGGCCGGGGCACGGCATTGTCTTTGACCAATCTGCGCTTGATGCGTATAAGCTGGATCCGGAAGCTGTCCGCCGGACGTTCGTAGGAGGCAGCAAACAATGAACCTTGCCCATTTGAAAGGCCGCACCGCCGTGATCACCGGCGGAAGCGGGGTGCTGTGCAGCGGAATGGCGATGGAACTGGCCTCGTACGGCGTTCGGATCGTTCTCCTGAATCGAAATCCGGCGAATGGAGCGGCTGTGGCGGACGCCATTCGCCAGAACGGCGGAGAAGCTTACGCCATTTCCTGTGACGTTCTGCAGGAGGAGCAGGTCATCGCTGCAGCGCGGGAGGTGCACAGCGAATTCGGCGGCTGCGACATTCTCATTAACGGAGCCGGCGGGGGACATCCAAGCGGCAACACGACGAAGGAACGTCTTGAAGCGGGAGATCATGAACGCACGGACATTACGACGATGTTCAATATGAAGCCATCCGGCTTCGGTTTCGTTCTCGATTTGAACGTGATGGGGACTTGGGTGCCCACCCAGCACTTTACGCCGCTGATGATGCACCGGGAGGGCGCGATCATCATCAACATTTCGTCGATGGCCGCACCGCGTCCGGCGACGAAAGTGCCGGCCTACAGCGCAGCCAAAGCGGCCGTCGAGAATCTCACCAAATGGCTTGCGGTCCATTTGGCCGATGCCGGGATCCGGGTGAATGCGATAGCCCCCGGCTTCTTCGTTACCGAGCAGAACCGTAACCTGCTCCTGCACCCGGACGGCTCGCTGACCCCGAGATCCGAGAAAATTATCGGGCATACGCCGATGGGACGGTTCGGCAGCCCGGAAGATCTCCTCGGCACGGTCCGCTGGCTCGTCGACGAGCGCAGCTCAGGCTTCGTGACTGGTATTACCGTTCCCGTCGACGGCGGGTTCCTGGCCTATTCGGGCGTTTGATGAAAATTGGTATTTACGAGTCCGCATATTTCTGATATTATAATCGCAATATTAAATGCGACGAAGAGACGAGTAAATACATGGAAACTTTCACAGAGAGCTCTGGATAGCTGAAAAGGAGCAAAGCGTTCGGTATTGAAGAAAGACTCAGAGCAGCATATCGGAACCGCCTTCGGCGGGGATGGTAGGCCAGGAGCTCCTGTTATAGAGCTAAAGTATACGCATTGCAGGCAATGCCGTACTTGAAGAGGCGGATATGGCGACATATTTGCGAATCTGGGGTGGTACCACGAGGATCATAATCTCGTCCCTAAGACTGATCATAGTCTTGGGGGTGGGATTTTTTTGTTCATTCTAAAGATGACCCGTTAGCGGGCGATTTACCGAACACCAAATGACGCTTTTGCATATTGTACTCATACCATTTTGAAAGGAATTGAATCTCACATGGCACAAAAATTAAGAGTTGGTATTGTAGGCGGTACGGGCATGGTAGGGCAGCGTTTCGTTGAGCTGCTCAATGGGCACCCTTGGTTTGAAGTAACGGCAATTGCTGCTAGCGCCA
This sequence comes from Paenibacillus sp. MAHUQ-63, assembly GCF_028765165.1. Taxonomy (GTDB): domain Bacteria; phylum Bacillota; class Bacilli; order Paenibacillales; family NBRC-103111; genus Paenibacillus_E. Next base: position 1,314,094 of record NZ_JARADB010000002.1, read on the forward strand.
GTTCGGCTGGCAAAACATATGAAGAATCCGTCCGCAACAGATGGAAATTGTCCACGCCGATCCCGGATGCTGTGAAAGGCATTGTCGTACAGGACGCTTCTAAGGTTGAGGAAGTGGCTTCCGAAGTCGATTTTATTTTCTGTGCGGTCGATATGAAGAAAGAAGAAATTAAAGCGTTGGAAGAGGCTTATGCCAAAACAGGCACGCCTGTCGTGTCCAACAACTCCGCACACCGCTGGACGGCAGACGTTCCGATGGTCATTCCGGAAGTGAATCCGGGCCATCTGGAAGTCATCGCTGCACAGCGCAAGCGTCTGGGAACGGAGACCGGCTTCATTGCCGTGAAACCGAACTGCTCCATTCAAAGCTATGTGCCGATGCTGCACGCGCTGCAGGAATTCAAACCGAAGACAGTTGTCGCGTCCACGTACCAAGCCATTTCCGGAGCAGGCAAAAACTTCACCGATTGGCCGGACATGCTGGACAACGTGATTCCTTATATCGGCGGCGAGGAAGAGAAAAGCGAGCAGGAGCCGCTGCGTATCTGGGGCAGCGTCGATAACGGTCAAATCGTGAAGGCAAGCGAGCCGCATATTACAACGCAATGTATCCGCGTTCCGGTAACGGACGGCCATTTGGCAACCGTATTCGTATCGTTCGAGACGAAGCCGTCGAAAGAAGAAATTTTGGCTCGCTGGCAGCAGTACAAAGGGCGTCCGCAAGAGCTTGAACTGCCTAGCGCACCGAAACAATTCATCACTTATTTCGAAGAAGAGAACAGACCGCAAACGAAGCTGGACCGCGACATCGAAGGCGGTATGGGCGTGTCCGCAGGCCGGTTGCGCGAAGATTCTCTTTATGATTACAAATTTGTAGGCTTATCGCATAATACGCTGCGCGGAGCGGCGGGCGGTGCGGTTCTGATCGCCGAGCTGCTGAAAGCGGAAGGCTACATTCAGGCCAAATAAGTTAACTTAACGACACAGCAAGCAACCTGGTTATGCCAGGAGGCTTGCTGTTTTTTGTCATGTTCGCCGATCGGGATCGAGGCCTTTCGTTTCTTGGCCGAAGAACAACAGCACAAGCGCACCGATGACGATGGCTACGAAAAAAATGAGAAAGATCGACGAGATGTCATATTTCCGGGCCACCAGCAAGCCGACCAGGTACGGGCCGATGATGCCGCCGATGCGTCCGAAGGATGCGGCAAATCCGGCGCCGGTTGACCGTACGCCGGTCGGGTACAGCTCGGGCGTGTACGCATACATGGCGCCCCATGCGCCAAGATTGAAGAAGGATAAGCTGATGCCGGCGGCAATCAGCATGCCTTCCGTAGCGGCCGCGCTGAACCAGTAGGCGCTGACAGCCGTCAGCAGCAAATAGGAGACGAGAACGAACTTACGGCCGAATTTCTCGATGAAATAAGCGGCGGTGAAATAGCCGGGCAGCTGCGCTAAGGTCATGATCAAGACATATTCGAAACTTTTGACCAGACTGAAGCCTTTCATCGTCATCACGGTCGGCAGCCAGAGAAACATGCCGTAATAGGAGAAGACGACGACGAACCATAGAATCCAAAGCGTTGCGGTTGATTGACGATAATTCGCCGACCAGACCGACGCGATTCGCTCGCGGAACGTTAATTTGCGGCTTTGCATTTGTTGGAAGCGGGGAGAGTCTTGAATCGCCCGTCGCAGGTATAGCGCATACAAGGCGGGCAGTGCGCCGATCAGGAAAGCGGCCCTCCAGCCGTACACAGGGATGACGAAATAACTGACGACCGCCGCGATGATCCATCCGCACGCCCAGAAGCTTTCGAGGAGCACGACGGCGCGGCCTCTGTCCTTATCCGAGAACGACTCTGAGACGAGTGTGGATGCGACAGGAAGCTCGCCGCCAAGACCGAATCCTGTAATGAACCGCAGGATGCACAGCATGGCAAAGCTAGCGGCAAGTGCGGATAGTCCGCTGGAAATTGAGAAAATCAGCAGGGTTACCACCAAGACGGTTCGGCGTCCGTAGCGGTCAGCGCTAGCCCCCGCAACCGCTGCGCCAACCGCCATGCCTACCGAGTTAATGGCGGCGAGAAATCCGATCTGCTGGGCGCCCAGCTTCCACTCCACCGCCAATGCAGCGACAATGAAGGAAATGATGCCTACGTCCATCGCATCGAATAACCAGCTAATGCCGGCGCTTACTAGCAATTTGCGTTTTGCAGGTTCTTGCAACCAAGTCGTTTTACTCATGGCAGATGCCGCTCCTATCGTCAAAACTCTACCCCTATTTTCCACTTATCGCCCTGTTTCATACATGGAATCCAGTGCATATTTCATAAATTAACAATCCAATTCGATAAATTATCCATAAAAATAAATGGAATTAATGGTTATAGTGAAATGTGTAAGCGCTAACATACATAGTGGAGGGTGGTGGTTCAATCTGCTCGGGCATCGGAGAGAGCGCAGAAGGTTGAACTAAAATTTGCGGTTGGAGGTTAATTGTTGATGAAAATGAAGACTAGAAGTTGGAGCTTGATGGCCTTATGCGGAATGCTGGCTATCTTCGCATCGCTGGTTATGCCCGCAGATCCGGCACAGGCAGGTACGCCATGGAGAAGCTCGCTTTATCCGGCCGATTGGACACCGGGGTACAAGGACGCTCAAGGCAGGTTCCTGCAGGATTTCTCCTACGCAGGCTATTGGCGGGGCGAGAAGAGCATTCCGGCGGACCCTCCGGGGAATACGTACAATGCCGTCACGCAATATGGTGCGGACCCGAGCGGTGCCGCCGATTCGACGACGGCCATTCAGAATGCGATCAATGCGGCCGGCATAGCCGGGGGCGGCATCGTGTATTTGCCGGCCGGTACCTACAAGGTCAAGCCCCAGGGAACGGATAATAGCGCCCTCTGGATCAATAGAAACAACGTTGTGCTGAGGGGTGCTGGCAAAGCTTCTACGTTTATATATAACGATTCAACGAGTATGCGGAATAAATCCGTTATCCGGATGGCCCCGCTCGCATCCGGGGACTGGTTTACGCCGGTGAATACGCCAACCGCGCTGCGGAGCGATGTGCATGCGATGTCAACGGCGATTCCTGTGAACAGCGTGAGCGGGTACGCGCTGAATGAATTCGTCATCGTTCGCTCCGATGCAACGGCAGCTTTCATCGACGAGCACGGAATGACCGGCAAATGGGATGCCTCCTTGAAGGGGCCGACGTTCTACCGGAAAATCACCGGCATCAATGCGGCAACGAACACACTGACGGTTGATATACCGATCCGATACGACTTGAAAACGCGGGACAACGCCAGAGTCTACAAAGTCGGGGAAGCCATCGCGGAAGCCGGGATTGAAGATTTGGCCATCGGCATGAAGCAGCATACGGGAACGGGTTGGGGCGATCTCGACTATAATGTGTCGGGCACAGGGGCTTACGAGGTTCATGACTCCAAAGCGATCAACATCGTCAACGCCAAGAACAGCTGGGTGGATCAAGTTAACAGCTACAAACCTAGCGGGAATAGCGGCGATTATCATCTGCTATCTTATGGAATTACAATAAACCAATCGCGCACGGTGACGATTCAAAATACGCATTTCCAGAAGCCGCAGTATAAAGGTGAAGGCGGCAATGGCTATATGTACGCCATCCAAGGTTCGGATAATATGGTTCAAAATGCAGTAGCGACAAATGGAAGGCACAATTTCGATTTCAAAAGTATGTGGACGAGCGGCAATGTGATCCGCAACAGCACTTCGAATACGCCGCGCTTAGCATCGGATTTCCACATGCATTTGAGCATGGCTAACTTATTCGACAACATGACGATGAACGGTGATTTTATCGAAGCCGTCTATAGACCGTATGGTACGGTCGAGCACGGATGGACGACCACGCAGTCCGTCATCTGGAACACCAACGGCGCCGCTTACGCTTCGGGGCAAACGTCTATCGTCAAGTCCAAGCAGTACGGTCAGGGGTATGTGATCGGAACGCGCGGCGCGGCCAGCGGCGTCACCTATACCGTTGCCGGGACGGACCCGTCGGTGCCGCAAGATTTCGTAGAAGGGATCGGCACAGGGGCGGATTTGGCGCCGCAATCCTTATACGCCGACCAGAAAGCGAAGAGAGATGCGCGGGAAGGGGGCGGCTCGGCGAATTTACTGACGAATCCCGGCTTTGAGACGGGAGACGTCACCGGATGGACGGAATGGCATAACACCGCGCTTGCCCAGAAGGTGGATACGGACAGTCCGTTGACGGGCGGCTATAAATTGACACATTGGGCTTCGAGCGGCTATAAGCAAATCACTTCACAAGTAAAAACAGTGCCAAACGGACTGTACACCGTCAGCGTATGGGTACGCTCCGGCGGCGGGCACAATGCGCTCCAGCTGTTCGCCAAAAACTACGGGGCCGCTGAACTTGACGCCGTGATCGGGAGCAGTCCCGTCACGAACTATACGAAATATTCGATCGACAATATTCAAGTGACGAACGGCCAGATCGAGGTTGGCATATGGAGCGATGCGAACGCCAATAACTGGGCGGTGTTTGACGATTTTGAACTTGTACAAAAGTAGCTTGTACAGACCTAGCAACTTTTCCCACCTCCGAGCGTCTTAGTAGTGTAAGCGTTTGGAGCAGTTGAAACCAGGGGAGAGAGGGTTGAGCAGGCATGTACTCATTTGGATGGTGCAGCAGCATTGGGGACGCAGGAAAACTTCATGAATTGGGCTTTGATTATATTGAATGTGCGCTGGCTCCTTTGAGTCTTGAGAACGAGCAGGAATTTGCCGCCAAGCTGCCGATGTATTTGGACAGTCCGCTTCCTGTAAGCGCTTTTAATATTTTCTTCCCAGGCGATTTGAAAGTCGTAGGACCAGAAGCAGATCAAGAGCGGATCCGGCGCTACGTTAACAAAGCTGCTAGCGCACTGCACCGGATTGGAGCCAAGACCCTTGTACTCGGAAGCGGCAAATCACGGTCCATCCCCGAACAGTGGGAACGCAGCCGTGCCGAAGAGCAATTCCTTCAACTGCTCGAGCTCATCGGCCAAGAGTTCACCGGCAACGGGGTTACGCTGGCAATCGAGCCTCTCAACATGAAGGAGTCCAATTTCATTAATAGCGTAACGGAGGCAGTGTCATTCGCCCGGCAATGCAATCATCCTGCCATTCGGGTACTGGCTGATTTCTATCATATGGATGAAGAGGCCGAACCGCTTCTGACACTGGTGGAGAATCAGGCCTGGCTGCAGCATATTCACATCGCGGATACCGGACGTTTCACGCCGGGATCAGGTGCTTATCCGTACGATCAGTTCGCCAAAGCGCTTGCGGACTTGGGATATACCGGGATGATCTCGGCGGAATGCACGGTCCGTGACCCCGATACCGAGCTGCCGCTCAGCCTCGCATTTATGAAGCGGACCTTTCAGAACCGCTAAAGGATTTGAATAAAATCCGTCCGATATAGGGAGATTAATCCGCATATTGGAGAATGCGAGGTGTAGGGAGCAATGTCCGCTGAGTCAAATAACAAGAACAACGTTGTCGCGAATAAAACGAGCATGTTTCAAAACGGAGTGCAATCTGCAACTAATTATGTGCAAAATGCTATTGAAAATGTATATCAATCCACCCCAGACGCTACGCAAAATTTAGTGAATAATGTAATGAAGCGGCGGAAGCAAGATACGAAGCCGGCGCAGGAATAAACGAGAGAAGAGGCCACCCTAGTTGGGCAGCCTCTTCTTTCGTTATGCCGGACATCTCGAAGCGAACTTGTCGATTTGGATAAAATGGATTTGCAGCGAGCCGAAGAACACCTTGCCCTGATTGTAGCGCAGCTCACAGCTGTAACCGTAAGTGCGTGCCAAATCTTGCAGCTCTTTGAAGCCGGGGAGCCGTTTCACCAGCGAAATAATGTGCGTAACGACATGATTGGGCAGTTTGGCAAACATTGTTGTATGGATGCCGTCAACGACGGACACGAAGCTTGGAAACATCGGGGCGCTATGATTCGCGAGATGGACGCGGTCGCGGGCAATTTCGATGATCTCCTTATTCAAGCGATTAAGATTGACGGTGATATGTTTGTAGAAATAGATGCCGAACCCGATGCGATTCGTCACAGGATTGATTCGCTTCTTCCATTTCAACGCCTTGGCCTCCAAACAGGTCTCCAATTGTTCGAGAAATGACGTCCAATGCAGCAGCTTTTTCAGAAATGTCTTCATGTCTATGCTCCTTCGTTTAGCATGGTGCCTTTTGTTTGACGACTGTCTGGTATGTATTGTTCATTTTACAGTCCCATATTTCCTTACATAGTGGTTCAAGGCGAAGAACGGCCAAATATACCGGTAGCTATGATAGTTGGAATAGAAGCTCCCGGGCAGCCCCGCACCTGTCGGATAGCGGGTCGTCCAGTCATTGGCATGCATCTGCCTGAGGAGACTTCGGATGCCTTTATCAATAGCCGGCAGCGGTTCGGGGCTGACGGCAATGAGCGCATCGAGCGCCCAAGCGGTCTGTGACGGCGTACTCGAACCAAGCGGAAGATACATCTTGACGCTGTCGCTCATGCAGGATTCGCCCCAGCCGCCGTCTTCATTCTGAATATGCAGCAGCCAATCGGCTGCTTTCCTTAAGGCAGGATGGTGCGGATCCGCCCGAACGGCCATAAGGCCGGTCAATGCCGCCCACGTGCCGTAGATGTAGCATATTCCCCAGCGGCCGTACCAGGATCCGTTCTCTTCCTGATTCGCGAACAGCCACTCCGCGCCTCTGCGGACGCTGGCTGTCCGCATATCCAGTCCTGCCGTAGCTCCCAGGAACTCCAACGTTCTTCCCGTTAGATCCGCCGTGGAAGGATCAATGGCTGCTGCCGAAGCTCCGTCAATCGGGAATAAGGTCAGCAGCCGATTGGTGACCCCGCGCTCGAAAGCCGGCCAGCCGCCGTCCTTGTTCTGCATCGCCAGCACCCAATTCAGTCCGCGGTTCCATGCATCCAGATAGACCGGGTCTTTCAGCGCCGCTGCACGAATCGAACGCAGTGCAGCTGTCGTGTCGTCGACATCAGGGTTGATCGTATTGGACTCGGAGAAGCCCCAACCTCCCGGCACCGGATTCATGACATGAAGGCTCCAATCGCCGAATTTATCATGCTGCATCCCCAGCAAGTAATGGATGGCTTTGCTCACGGCAGGATGATCCGGATCCGCTTGCTGCAGTGCGGCGGCCAGCAAGGCGGTATCCCAGATCGTGGATGGGGAGTTCTGCAAGTGCATTTTCCCGTCGAACTCCCACAGCATGGTGAATAATCCCCGCACGGCAGCATCGATGACGGGATGATGTCTATCATAGCCTAGCGATGATAACGCCAATATCATAAGTAGCGTGCTCGTTGCGTAGCTGTACAGCGTCCCGTCCGCTTCAATCCGCTCGAGCATATAGGATTCGGCTGCTTGAACGGCCCGTTTATGCAGCTGCTCCGGTAAGCCCGCCAGCTGCTTGATGCCGGTCTGCAAGCCGGCGAGCAGCTCTTGGAATCCGCGGGTTAATTGCCGATCGCGGGTGGCGGGGCGCAGCTCTTGCGGCTTCGAGGACTTCGGGTTCGTGTACAAATGCGCCAAGTCCGGCGTCGCGGCAGTAGTTCGGACGAATTGACGGTCGGCCATGATCAGAATGGGCGCAAAGTGAACGCGGGCAAAACCGGAGAAATCGTAGAAGCTGATCGGCGAGGAAGGAGGGAGCAGTAAAAATTCCAGCGGTATCATGAGCGTAGAGGGCCATGCATACTGCCCCGCGGCAGCCAGGAACACCTTCGTCAATACCGTTCGCACATTGTTGAGCCCGCCGTTGCTCTTAATAAAACGCTCCGCCTTGATCATGGCTTCGTCGGATCTATGACTGTAGCCCGAATACAGCATGGCGAAGTAAGCATTGACGGTAGCATCGAGATTGCCTTCGGCTTCATCCCGGTAGACGCTCCAAGCGCCGTTCTCCCTCTGCTCGGCAGCAATCCGGTCATGCAGCTGCTGAATCAGCGCCTCTTGCGGCAGCTCCAGCGTCCGAAGGACGATGATCAGATAGGCATCGGTTAACAAGCTGTTTTCGAAGCAAAACCGCCATGTACCGTCTTGCTCCTGTAACCTCTCCAGCATACCGGTTAAGCGCCGGATTTCTTGGTCGAGTTCATGCCAAACAGGCATACGTACACCTCCTGCCGCTTCCGTGCAAAATAAATGAATCTTTACATGATATGACCTTAGCGGTCTTTTCAGGTTACTTTCGTACATAACAAAAGCCGCCAGTATCTCACTGGCGGCTTACTGTTGAAACCCAATTAGTTGTGATACGGCGGTATGACATCAAAATGGTCATGCGGCGCTTTAGGGACCAGCAGACAGCCGATGATATAAACGAGTACTACCGTACCGAAGCTGCAAAACGCGGCGATAATTACCAGCAAGCGGATCAGGGTTGCGTTTAATCCGAGCCACTCCGCGACGCCTCCGCAAAGTCCTGTTAATTTGCTGTCTGTTCTTGAACGAAATAATTTGTTCATGTGATGTTGCTCCTCTCTATGTTGACGAAGTATTGGATTGGAATGAATATCGGATTTCATGTCTTTATTGTAGCTCTACCGGACGTTCGCGAGAACGGACCTGTGACGGTTATGGAAGCCGGACTTTAGACGGGGAAGAGGCTCATCCGAAGACGGTGAGCGGAGTCGAGCCGGTAAGTAAGCTCATCATGCGCATCTTGACAAACCCGTGTTTGAACGGTTTAATGATAATAACAAGATCTTAATAACATATTGTTCGTAACAATCAAATATAATCAAAACAGGTGATTTTCAATGAATGAAGAGCAGATTCGAGACAAAGAAGGTTTTACGGAAGCGGAGTTTCTGCAAAAGTACGATGCGAGCATATACGAACGGCCGTCGGTAACCGTGGATATGTTAATTTTCACCGTTGTCGATGAAGAGAAGGAAAATTATCGCAGGCTGCCTGAAAAATCGTTGAAACTGCTATTAGTCAAAAGAGGGGTCCATCCGTATATGGGTCAATGGGCACTGCCGGGAGGCTTCGTAACCGGTCAGGAGAGTCTTGAAGAGGCCGCCATGCGGGAGCTGAAATCCGAAACGAATATCGACGAGGTGTATCTGGAACAGCTCTACACTTGGGGAGATGTGAACCGGGATCCCCGCACGCGGGTGATCAGCTGTTCTTATATGGCTTTGGCCGATTCAACTTCTCTCGAGGTGAGAGCTGGAGACGACGCGGCGGATGCCAAATGGTTCAACGTAACGTACCGCGTACTCGAAGAGAAGAAGACGATGGCGGAGAACAGCGTGGTTTTCGAGAAAGTGGTTCAGCTTACGCTGGCGAACGAGGAAGCATCGCTCGGAGCCTCAATCCGGCTCATCGAGCAATATACCGGCAGATCGGTGAAGGAAGAGAGGATCGTGACCGCTTCGGACGGAATCGCCTTCGATCATGCCGAGATGATCCAATATGCCATTGAGCGGCTCAGGAACAAGATCGAGTATACGGATATCGCGTTTCACTTGATGCCGGAATTATTCACGCTATCCGAGCTGCAGCAGGTGTATGAGGTTATGCTTGGCAAAGAACTGCTGTCGGCGGCTTTCCGGCGAAAGATCGCCGACATGGTCGTGGAGACGAATCAATTGACGAAGGATGCAGGACATCGGCCAGCCAAACTGTTCCGGTTCAATCCGAACTGGCGAAGGAGGTAACGTGGATTGAAAGCGATCGTCTACAGCAGATACGGAACGACTGCGGAGCTGAAGCTTCAAGACGTTGAGCGGCCAACACCCAAGAACGATGAAGTACTGATAAGAGTGCATGCCTCCTCTATCAATTCGTGGGATTGGGATCTCTTGAGAGGGAAACCGTTCCTCGTACGGCTAGGAGGGCTTCGGAAGCCGAGATACCCAATTCTAGGCGCCGACGTTGCGGGCCGCGTGGTAGCGGTGGGTAAGGACGTCACGCAGTTAAAGCCGGGTGACGACGTATTCGGCGATATTTCCGGCTGCGGTTGGGGCGGATTCGCGGAGTACGTCTGCGCACGTGAAAACAGTTTGACGTTGAAGCCGGCCCATATGTCGTACGAGGAGATTGCGGCCGTACCGCAAGCGGCGGTACTGGCGCTGCAGGGGTTGCGCAAGAAAGGGTTGCTTCAATCCGGGATGAAAGTATTGATTAACGGCGCAGGCGGCGGTGTAGGCACGTTCGCGGTGCAGATTGCCAAGTCATTCGGGGCTGAAGTGACCGGTGTGGATAAGGCGAGGAAGCTGGATATTCTGCGCTCGCTCGGCGCCGATCATGTCATCGACTATATGACGGAGGATTTTACACGCAATGGCCTGTGTTACGATCTTATTTTGGATGTTGCGGGTTACCGGTCAATTTGGGACTACAAGCGGGCGTTAAGCCCATCGGGAACGTATGTCATGATCGGTGGTTCGATGAGCCGCATAGTCCAAGTGATGCTCCTTGGACCCTTGATCTCCATGTGCGGAAGCAAGAAAATGGGAATACTAGCCCACAAACCCGATCGTAGAGACCAGGAATATATGAAAAAGCTATTTGAATCCGGTCAAGTCGTACCGGTGATCGATCGGCATTACCCGCTCGGCGAAGTGAGGGAGGCACTCCAATTTTTTGGCGAAGGCTTGCCGCTGGGTAAAATTGTGATCCGTGTTGATAGCTGATATTGATGTGCAAGTATTGCGTGAGTTAATCCGACAATCCATTCGGTTTCTAAGAGAGACATATCCGGAGTAAAGTGGTGCAATCCTTCTAGATATAGATGACCCCTTCAATCTTTGGGAGGGGTTTTTGCGTGCGGGTGTTGAGACTACATGTGTATGATTTTTCGAATAGAATAACTGGTAATGCAGGATAAAAGCTGATGTATATTCGAAATTTCAAATACAATCATCCATTTTCATCATTAATCGCTAGATTTATATGAAATTTCGAATACAACGAGAACGAAAAGCCGTAAGCCGCTAAAACTGGATACTCAGAACTTCAGCCGTCAGATTAGCCTGACGGTTTTTTGGTGCGGTTAAGCAGCTGCAGGGCCGCAGATTGGCTTTAAGTTATAAGACATATCTGATGAATTAAGACAATATAGTTGAATATGACAATATGGAGGAGGGCGTACATATGGGGGCAATCGAGGTCAAAGGGTGGACAACGGTGCTAGCCGGAGTCATGTTATTGGGGACGTTAGCGGGGTGCAGCGGAAGCGACAACACCAGCTCCGCGAGTTCAACGCCTGCCGGGGGAAGTCCGGCGGCATCCGGTGAACCGAGCAAGAGCGCGGAGCCGGCCAAGCAGGTGACGCTGCAGATGATAGAAAGCTTGACAAGTCCGGAGCGCACGAAGCTGCTTCAAGATGCCATCGGCAGGTTCCAGAAGGAAAATCCGAATATTAAGGTGGAGCTCATCTCGCCTCCCTTCGATCAGGCGGACAATAAGATCAGAACGATGCTCGCCGCCAAGCAGGAGCTTGATATTCTGGAAGTAAGGGACCTGAACATCGCGGAGTATGTCAATAATGGATACTTGGAGCCGCTGGATACATTCGCTACCAGTTGGGCGGACAGCAAAACGCTCTCCGGTACATCCAAAATCGTCGGCTCCAACAATGGGAAGCTATATTTTATCGCCAATGCGCTGTATCAACGCCAGATGTTCTACCGGAAGGACTGGTTTGACGCCAAAGGTCTGACCGCTCCGAAGACGTGGCAAGAACTCGTGGATTCTGCGGTGAAACTGACCGATCCGAAGATGAACCGGTACGGCTTCTCGTTCCGGGGCGGCTCCGGAGCGAACGGCAATTTCGATCACATGATCTACGATTATAACGATAAAGTGATGAATCTCGATGACGCGCCGTTTACGAAGGACGGGAAGTCAGTATACAGCACGGCGGAAGCCAAACAAGCATTAGAGCTGTATAAGAAGCTGTATAAGGAAGCTTCGCCTCCGGACTCCATCAACTGGGGCTTCCAGGATCAAGTTCAAGCTTTCACGTCCGGTGTAACCGGCATTTTGCTGCAGGATCCCGACGTCATCAAGGTGCTGCAGGACAAAATGGATCCGAAAACATTAGAGACGGCACCGATGCCGCTCGGGCCTAACGGCAAGTCGCTGGTCAGCACCGGCGCTGCCGGTTGGGGAATCACGGCGAATTCCAAGAACAAAAATGAAGCTTGGAAGCTGATCTCGTTCCTCTCCAGTCCGAAGGAAAATACCGAGTTCTCCAAACAAATCGGCACGATCCCGATTCATACGTCCGCAACGGCCGATACGTTCTTCCAAACGGGCCCGTACAAGACGCTGCTGGACATGACCGCGAAGGCGGATACGTTCGTTAATTTCACGCCGCCATTCAAATATCCCGGCAATGGAAGCTGGGGAGAATTGAGCATGAAAGGGCAGCAATCCTACTTATTGGATAAGAAGAATGCGGATGATCTCCTGAAGGAATGGGATAAATTCTGGCTGGATCAAAAAGCTGGAATGAAATAATGTTGTGCGGAGCGGCGGGCGTTCATCGCCTGCTGCTATTTTCATAATCGGGAGGTGCCTTCGTGTGAATGCCCGGCAAAAATTCATTCTCTCCAGCTTGCTGCCCGCACTGCTGCTTGTTCTCGTCTTCACCTACTATCCCTTCATTAAGGGTGTGGTTATGGCTTTCCAGAATTACAAGCTGTTCAATCTGAAGCAAATTCATTTCGTTGGGCTGCAAAATTTCGTTGATGCGTTCCGCGACCATCAATTCATCGGAGCTTTGAAGAATACCGCTTATTGGGTATTTTTTTCGCTCATTTTTCAGTTTCTGCTAGGGTTCATTCTGGCTCTGTTCTTGAACAAGCGGTTCTGGGGTCGCGGCGTCTATCAGGGGTTTATTTTCTACCCATGGGCATTGTCGGGATTTCTCATCGGTCTGATCTGGAAATGGATGTTTAACTCGCAAATCGGCGTCATTAATGATCTATTGCTGCGCCTTGGCGTGATCGAAGAACGGATCGGGTTTCTGTCGGACCCGCAGTGGGCGATGGGTTCGGTCATAGTCGCCAATGTCTGGTATGGCATTGCTTTCTTCACGATCATGCTGCTGGCTTCCTTGCAATCCATTCCTTCCGAGCTCTACGAAGCGGCCAGTATCGACGGAGCGAACGGCTTCCGCAAGCTCCTCTATGTGACGATACCGTATATTATGCCTACGATCATTGCAACAACGCTGCTGCGAGTCATTTGGATCTTCAACGATCCGACGCTCATTTACGGGATGACGAACGGGGGGCCTGGCGGAGCAACGCATATTTTATCCTCATTGATGCTGAACAAAGTGATTTACGATGGAGATTACGGGTCGGCATCGGCGGTCGGTGTCATCATGATCATCCTGTTGTTCTTGTATACCTTGTTCTATTTGATGGTGACCAAAGCGGAGAAGGTAGGTGACTTTTGATGAAACGAAATTACGGATACCGGATCGTGAAGGCCGTTTTTCTCGCTTTCTACTTCCTCATCATGGTCTTCCCGCTCTATTGGATCGTCATCACCTCGTTCAAGCCGCAAAAGGAAATTTTCAGCTTCCCCCTGCATTACTGGCCTGAGCAATTCACTTTGCAAAATTATATCAATATTTTTAAAGTATCCAAATTCAATGTGTATATCGCCAACAGTCTGCTCGTTTCCATTACATCCGCGCTCATTGTCATCGTTATTGCCATATGCAGCGCCTATGTGCTCGCGCGGTTTCGATTCCGGGGGCATAAGCAAATCATGCTGGGCTTCTTCGTGACCCAAATGCTTCCCGGCTTCATCGCCCTGGCGCCGCTGTATATGTTGATGTCGAATATGCATCTGCTTAATCACCGGATTTCTCTGATCCTTATGTATACAGTGAGCTTGATCCCGTTCTCTACGATCATGCTGAGAGGATTTTTCCAGCGAATTCCTTCCAATTTGGAAGAAGCCGCGTTAATTGACGGTTGTTCGCAGCTGTCTGCGCTCATGCGGGTCATTATACCGATTATGCTGCCGGGCATCTCCTCCATGTTCATTTTCGCCTTCGTCCAGAATTGGAACGAGCTGTTCTTGGCCGTCATGTTTATCGATAACGAATCGTTAAAGACGCTGCCGGTCGCCATGAACTCATTCATTCTTAAGTTTAACGTCGATTGGGGCTCGATGTCAGCCGGAACGGTGCTGTCGGTTCTTCCGACGATTCTGCTGTTTGCACTTGCACAGCGATTCATTGTAGAAGGATTAACTCAAGGGGCGGTGAAAGGCTGATGAGTACTCCCAATAAGCTGCATACGCTGGTGGCGCATGATGCGCACGATGACCGCCATCACGGGGCGATCAGTATGCCGGTGTACCAGACGAGTCTGTTTTCGTTCGATACATACGACCAGTTCAATCAAGCCAGACAGGACGAACAGGAGAACTATGTGTATTCCAGAGGCAACAATCCAACCGTCCGCTACCTGGAGGATAAGCTTGCGGAGATGGAGCAGGGGGAGAGGGCCAAATGCTTTGCCTCCGGGATGGCGGCGATATCGGCGGCAATTATGTCCATTGTCCGGCAGGGGGATCATGTCATTTGCACGCATCAAGCCTATGGGCCGACAAGAGAATTGCTAGGGGGCTATTTGCGGAAGTTTGGCATCGAAACCACGTTCGTGGACGGGCGATTGCGCAGTCATTGGGAGCAAGCCGTACGTCCGAACACCAAGCTGCTCTATTTGGAAAGTCCGACCAGCATGATGTTCGAGCTGCAGGATATTGCAAGCTGCACGGAGCTGGCGCAAAGCATTGGCGCAGAAACGATTCTCGACAACTCATGGGCGACGCCGTGCTTCCAGAATCCGCTAACGATGGGGGTCGGACTTGTCGTACATTCCATTACGAAATATATTTCCGGGCACAGCGATTGCGTCGGCGGCGTTGTCATCGGATCGAGACGATTGATGGAGCCGCTCATGACGCAAGAATATATGCTGTTCGGCGGCATTATGACGCCCCAGACAGCGGCATTGGTGACTCGCGGACTGCGGACGCTGCCGCTTCGCATGCAGCGGCATGAAGCAAGCGGTCTCAAGGTCGCCGAGCATCTGAGCAGGCAGCCGTATGTCAGCAAGCTGAACTATCCGGGATTAGCCAGCTATCCTCAGTATGAGCTGGCCCGCGCGCAGATGTCCGGGGTCGGCGGGTTGTTCTCCTTCGAATCCCAGGAGCCGCTGCATAGGCTGCGGGCTTGGGCCGACCGGCTGCGCTATTTTCGAATCGGTCCCAGCTGGGGCGGCTTCGAAAGTTTGGTAACCGTCAACGCCCACCATCACCTTGATTCATCCCCTTGTACGCTGGTTCGGCTGTATATCGGCGCGGAGGATCCGGATGACTTAATCAGGGATATGGATGCGGCATGGGAAAGTGTGGCATCGAGCCCTTCTGAGGGGGAGTTCAATGAGCAGACTGCGGGTTTCACCCAGAACGGATGAACGGCAGCCGTTATATTTGCAAATACAGGAACATTTCAAGCAGCTGATTTATTCCGGCGCCATTGCGAAGAACGATAAATTTCCGACGGAGAAGCAGTTGATGGAGCAGTTCGGCGTCAGCCGGATGACGGTATCCAACGCGCTCACGAAGCTGGCCCAAGACGGCTGGATCTACCGCATTCCAGGGCGTGGCAGCTTCGTTAGTCCTGACATTGTGGAGAAGCTTGCGGAAGATCCGGTAGGCGTGCCGGCTGAGCAGCCGCGAGGGAAAGAGCGCAGCGACCGCTCCTCTTCCCGCAAGATGATCGGTCTCGTGCTTCCGTTGCTCGAGGATTTCTTCGCAATTCGGTTGTTGAAAGGCATCTATACAGCCTTGGAAGGAACAGATTACTATGTATCGATCGTGCTGACCCACAATTGCAAGGAACGCGAGAAGGAAGCCATTCAAGAGTTGACTCAACAAGGGGCTGTCGGCCTATTCATCTTCCCGATTGATGCGGAAACGTACAATGAGGAAATTTTGCTGCTGAAATTGCGCGATTTCCCCTTCGTGCTCATCGACCGCTATTTGCCGGGATTTGAAACCCATTGTGTCTGCTCCGATAATCGGATGAGCGCACAAATGGCCGTCAACCATCTATGGGAGCTTGGGCACCGGGATATTGCCATCTGCTCGGATATTCCGGCAAGCACGATTACGGTCGACGAGCGGATTCGCGGGTATATGGAGGCGCTGAAACAGAAAGGCTCGATGATTAATCCGGCATTGATCATGGCCGATGTTCAAGCGGCGGATCCTCATATACCTTACCACAAGCATCCGCTGTACGAATTCATCCGAACAAGCCAAGCGACGGCATTCATTACTTTGAATTTGCGGTTGGGCTTGTATGCAGCCGATCTATGCCGCAAATCAGGCGTGGACGTCCCGCGCGACATTTCGATTATAACGTACGACAATCCGTCGTCGGCACTGGACGACACGCCGGCATTCACCCATATCGATCAGCATGAGGAGCACATCGGCGCCCAAGCGGCTGAGCTCCTGCTGCAGCTGCTCACCAGCAAAGAGAAGCTGCCGGATCCAGTCCGGCGGATTGTCAAGTCCACGCTGGTCGCGGGGAAATCTACCGGCGCCTGCGCAGTTCTTGGCTAAGCGTGCGATGCGAGAACAGGGAGGGGAACTAGATTGAATCCGATATCCAATCCAGGCGAATGGTCGGAACTCGACCGCTTTATGTTTGAATCTTGGGGTTACTTGATGATTCCGGACGTACTCTCGAAAGATGAGGTGCACGAATGTCTGGAAGCTTCCATCCGCTTGCATGAAAAGGCCGGTACGACTGGCTGGGCCCAAATTGGCAGAGGCTACGAAACGGAGCCGGCACTGGAGCAATTGATCGACCATCCGGCGATACTCCCCAAAGTCAGGGCGCTGTACGGCGACCGGTTCATCCTGCAATCCGCCTGGTGTACGAAACAGCCTGCTTACGGCGGCGTAGGCGGCTGGCATCAGGACGGTTCCGGTGCGTACGACTTCAATAAGCTGGGCTATCCGATTCCGCTTATTCAACTACGCGCGTCCTATTTGCTTACGGACCAGACGCTCCCCCGAACAGGCAATATGGAAATGATCCCCGGGAGCCACCGAAGCCAAGTGCAGCTGCCTGCCGCCATTCGCTCCGCCAGGGAAGATGTTCCGATCGGGCATGTGATCTGTGCGCCGGCGGGATCCGTTCTATTCTTCCATAATGCGGTATGGCACCGGACATTCGCGCATGACGGCGATTACGACCGTTATACGATGCACTATATTTATAGTCCGCCATGGGTTCGCTGCTCCGACCGCTTCGAGAACGATCAAGCGTTCCTGGACGCCACGACGCCGACACGGCAATACCTGATGGGCCCATTCACGCGGCCGGATGCGCCTTTCGGTGCGAGCTATCCCGCTAAATTCGAGAACGGCTGACGGTGGAGAGAGGGGGCCGCGGCTGCTTGCACGGCATCAACGGATCAAGAATCCGCGATCATGGAACCCGGGACCAAGATTCCCGGGTTTTTTGGTCGTATGAAATTTTAGTAAACTACATGTCTCTAATCTATGGTAAAGTAGGGGATGAATCCTACATACGGACGAGATCGATAACAGGATGAACGTGTTCCCGCAGCGGCGGCGACTTCGAACGTTTTTCGCGGAGAGGATATGACACAACATGATTCCGAAACGATTTAGAGCTCGATGCCATGCCATGATGGACAAGTATCTGTCAGGAGAATCAATCGATTACCGGCAGGTCGTCTCGCTGCTGCTCCCGATTCTCATCGACCAAGCATTCTTGGTAGGCTTAAGCCTGGTGAATACCGCGATGATCAGCTCATCGGGGGTTGCGGCGATCTCAGCGGTCAGTATGGTCGATTCCCTGAATATGTTCCTGGTGAACGTCTTCGTCGCCTTAGCGACCGGAGGTACGGTCGTGGTCGCGCAGTACAAAGGCAGCGGGAACGATAAAATGGTTTCCAAGGCAGCTGCAGCATCGCTCAGTACGGCGACGATCGTTGCTCTTGCGATCAGTCTGCTCGTGCTGGTGTTCTACCATCCGATCCTGAAGTTTCTCTTCGGTACGGCGGAACCCGAAGTGTTCGACTATGCCGGCACTTACTTGGTGGGAAGCGCCGTGTCTTATCTTGGCATCGCCTTCAAGGAAGCGGTTAGCGGCGCGCTGAGAGGGATCGGACGAACGAGGGTCACTCTCGGGTTGTCTTTGATCATGAACATGTCCTATGTATTGCTGAATGTCGTATTCGTGCATTTCATGGAGATGGGCGTTATGGGCTTAAGCGTGGCCGTGAACATTTCCCGCTATACAGCGGCGGTGTGCGCGTTGTTCTACCTGCTTCGCATGGATGCCAGTCTGCGGCTTCGACTGCAGGATTTGCTGGAGTGGAACTTCGCGATGATCAAGAAGATCATGTTCATCGGGCTGCCTTTTGCCGCGGAACAACTCTTCTTTAACGGCGGGAAGATGTTGACCCAAATCTACATCGTCAGCCTGGGAACGTACGCCATTGCGACCAATGCGATCAGTTCCGTTCTCGCCATGTTCCTGCAAATTCCCGCCATCGCTTTTTCCACAGCCTTAGTTACGGTTGTCGGACAATGCATTGGAAGGCGGAATATCGAAGATGCCCGCAAGTTCACGAGAACTTTCCTATGGTTGTCATCCGGCTCCCTTCTCGTGACGGGACTTATTTTGCTTCCGTTCTTCAACCCGCTGGTCTCCCTGTTCCAGCCGCCGGCCGAAATTATGGACGACCTGTATCTCATCATGATAGTCAATATGCTGGCGCAGATTCCGCTATGGTCCATCAGCTTCCTGCTTCCCGGCGCACTGCGGGCTGCAGGAGATTCGCGCTTCACTTCGATCGCCTCGATGCTGACGATGTGGTTGTTCCGGGTCGTGCTCGGTTATGTTTTCGGCATTATGCTGGGCTTCGGCGTGATCGGCGTATGGGCCGCCATGCAGTTGGAGTGGGGCGTGCGCGGAGCGGTCTTCCTGTGGCGTTACCGCGGCGAGAAGTGGTACAAGCATCGCTTAATAGAAACAAGCAGCCAATAAATGCACACGAATAGGAGAGTGTATCTATGAAACAGAGCTTGAACTGGGCCGGTAATTACAAGTATAGCGCTTCAGCGCTTCATACGCCCGTCAACGTGGAGCAAGTCCAAGAAATCGTGGCAAGCAGCAAAAAGGTGAAAGTGCTCGGTACGCGGCATTCTTTCAATCATATTGCCGACACGACGGAAGACCATATTTCGCTTCAACATTTGAATCAAGTGATTGCTCTGGATCCGGTTCGTCATCAGGTAACGGTTCAAGCCGGAATCCGCTATGGTGAATTGTGCGAGTACCTGTACCAGCATGGATATGCGCTGCACAACCTGGCGTCGCTGCCGCATATTTCCGTGAGTGGCGCCTGCGCTACGGCTACGCACGGCTCAGGCGATCGCAACGGGAATTTGGCCACGATCGTCGATGGTATGGAGATCGTTCTGTGGAACGGGGAAAAGGCTGTATTCTCAGCCGATAAACAAAATCTCGCAGGTGCGGTCGTCGGACTTGGCGGGTTAGGCGTCGTCACCCAGATGACGTTGAACATCATACCGTCGTTCGAAGTGAGTCAATATGTGTACGACGACTTGCCGTTCGCTCAGCTTGAACGGCATTTGGACGACATTTTCTCAAGCGCTTATAGCGTCAGCTTGTTTACCGATTGGAAGAGTGAGAATGTGAATCAGGTATGGGTGAAAAGCAAGCTGCCGGATGGAGTTTCCGCTGGAACCGCTCCGGCACCCGAATTTTACGGCGCACGCTTGGCAGCCTCCCCGCGGCATCCGGTACCTGGCTATTCAGGGGAAAATTGCAGCGAGCAGATGGGGGTTCCAGGGCCTTGGCACGAACGTTTGCCGCATTTTCGCATGGCTTTCACACCGAGTGCCGGTGAAGAGCTGCAAAGCGAATACTTCGTTCCGCGGCAAGCCGCTTATCAAGCGCTGCAAGCCCTTCATGCCATTCGCGAACATATTGCACCGCTTCTCTACGTCTCCGAAATACGTACCATTGCCAAAGACGAGCTGTGGATGAGTCCGAACTATCTGCAGGATTCCGTGGCGGTTCACTTCACGTGGCGGCCGCAGTGGGAAGCCGTGCGCAGCGTGCTTCCACTCATCGAGAAGCAGCTTGAGCCTTATGGAGCGCGTCCGCATTGGGGCAAACTGTTTACGATGGAGCCGTCCCGATTGAAGGCTGGCTATGAGAAGCTGCCGGACTTTCAGCAGCTGCTGCGGCAGTGCGATCCGCACGGGAAGTTCCGCAATGCATTTCTGGATACGTATATTGGGGACTAGATTGCTCTCATTCGGGATAAAAGGCTTGCCGCCATCTCATACTATATGAGGACGATGGAGGTGAGAGTTATGCCGAAAAATGAAGATCAATTAAATCTGGAGTATGATCGTGAAGACAACCGTGCAGATTCTAAAAACCATCAGCAGAACGACGCTAGCATCCTCGAAGAGAAGCAAGAGTTAACGAATAACACGGCTGCTGACTATGTGCCAAGTTTAAACGGAATTTCCAAGAATAAAGTGTAACGGCGGGCTGCTTTCCTCATCATGAAGATGGGGGAGCGGCTTTTTCAATTTTCAACAGAAGCTTGCATATCTTCGCTATTTTGTTTGGCGATATGGCTCATATTCCCATTCCGTGTTATATATAGGTAGTGACTCATAATTTGACGAATGGAGTGATTGGATTGAGAATCGCCACGCAATTGTATACGCTTCGCAGTTATTTGAAAACGCCGCAGGACATCGGTGAAAGCTTAAAAAAAGTAAAGCAGATGGGCTACAGCGCGGTACAAGCTTCCGGTGTGGGACCCATCGACATTCACGAATTTAAAGCGCTTACTGATCAGGAAGGCTTGACGATCTGCGCGACGCACGTCGGTTACAATGAGTTGTTGAACGAAATGGATCAAGTGATCGAAAAGCATAGAGCCTGGAATTGCAAATATGTCGGGTTAGGCGGGCTGCCGCAGGAGTTTCGCGTGAGCTCCCAAGGGTATGCGGCATTCGCCAAGCAAGCTTCCGAATTCGGAAGGCAGCTCAAAAGCGCCGGCTTGCAATTCATTTATCATAACCATGATTTCGAGTTCGCCAAATATGACGGAAAAACGGGCATGGACATTTTATTCGAAATGTCGGACCCCGAATCGGTCGATTTCGAGTTGGATGTCTACTGGGTACAAGCCGGCGGCGCCGATCCGATCGAATGGATTCGCAAGATGGACGGGCGCATGAAAGTCGTTCATTTCAAAGACATGATTGTAACCCCGGACCGGGTTCAACGCTTCGCCGAGATCGGGGAAGGCAATATGAATTTCCAAGGCATCATTCAAGCATGCCAGGAGATCGGCGTCGAATGGGCTGCCGTCGAACAAGACGACTGTTATGAGCGCAATCCGTTCGAGAGCTTGGAGCTCAGCTTTGCCAACCTAGCCAAGCTAGGTCTGAAATAGGCTGCATACATAGAAGGAAGAGAACCGATCCACGGGAAACCCGCGGGAAGGTTCTCTTTTTTTATCGCTCGTTCCGAAGTTTATTATCGTCTGAAAAGTATTTTAATTACTTTTAGCTTGCAACTTATTAAAAATTAGTTATAATAAAAGATGTAATAGCAATTGTAATAAAAAAAATTACAGAATGTGAGAGTGAAACCATGGCAACAGTACTTTACATTACAGCACATCCGAATGATCCACAAACTTCTTTTAGCTTGGCAGTGGGTAAGGAATTTATCGAAGCATACCGGGAAGCCAACCCAGGCGACGAAGTGATTCATGTTGACCTCTTCAAATCCAACATCCCACAAATCGATGCCGACGTATTCAGCGGTTGGGGAAAA
Source organism: Paenibacillus sp. MAHUQ-63 (assembly GCF_028765165.1). Taxonomy (GTDB): domain Bacteria; phylum Bacillota; class Bacilli; order Paenibacillales; family NBRC-103111; genus Paenibacillus_E. Next base: position 1,336,134 of record NZ_JARADB010000002.1, read on the forward strand.
CTGCAATCCGGCGCTGCATTCGATACGCTTACAGCAGATGAGCAAGCGAAAGTTGCCCGTCTTGGTCAAATCGTAGATCAATATGTAGCTGCTGACAAGTACGTTTACGTTTCTCCAATGTGGAACTTCTCGTTCCCTCCAGTATTGAAAGCATACGTAGATGCGATCTGCGCAGCCGGCAAAACATTCAAATATACAGCTGAAGGTCCTGTTGGTTTGCTGACAGACAAGAAAGCTTTCCACATCCAAGCATCCGGCGGCGTTTACTCCGAAGGTCCTGCTGCAGGCTTCGAGAGCGGTCACAGCTACTTGGCCAAAATCATGCAATTCCACGGCGTACCTAGCTTCGAAGGCCTCTTCGTTGAAGGTATGGCAGCTGCTCCGGACAAAGCCGGCGAAATTAAAGCAAACGCAATCGTAAAAGCGAAAGAAGCTGCAAAGAGCTTCTAAACATATAAAGACCGTTATAGCCAATTTATTGGCAGTAACGGTCTTTATCAATAAAAAAGACTTCAATCACCGCAGAGAGGGAAGGTGACTGGAGTCTTTTTGTTTGACTTTATTTCATCAATTAACGTTGAAATCCTTGCATTTGTTGCTCGGCGATTTGCACCAATCTTTTCGTAATGTTACCACCAATAGAGCCAGCATCGCGTGTTGCGAGATTTCCATTGTACCCGTTTGGTTGAAGCGGAACTCCCAGTTGTTGTGCTACTTCAAATTTCAATTGATTCAAAGCTGCTTTTGCTTGTGGAACAACCAATGTGTTATTGTTTGCCATGGAAAAAATCACTCCTTTTCTTGGTGTAATCATATCATGTGGAGGGAAAGGAACGTTTATACATTCATTTGAAAATATTTTTTTATTCCATGAATCGATTGGCGTCCCGCATGAAATCATGGCACCCGAGCATCATAAACGTATAAAACCGCTGCCATTTGCATGTCTCATTCTAACTATGATGCTGGCAACGATTGTTAAGGAACTGAGTACACTGACGTCACTTCCATTTTGGCATTGTAAGCAACCGCATACCATGGGTCGGCCGCCAGATCAGGCGGTACGTCGATCTCCAGTTCCCAAGGGGCCTCATAACTGACGCCAAGCCGTTGATTGCCTTGATATAGGGCGATGGCAAATGGAGGTTCGCCTTGCTCATTCGCAAGCTTGGGATACATCAGCACGGTTTGTTTGCCGGCCGGCAAAGAACGTTCCGAATAGGGCGTATAACGGTATTGGATCGGGTCCGAGCCCGGATCGACCTGGCTCAGAAACCAGTCCGATGCAATCAGTCTTTGATAGAGCCCGTCGATATAGGGATTCTCGCCGATGTCGTATACATAGTCGCCGTTCGTTCGCACCGCCTGCGCGCGGCTGAAGTTGAAATAGGTGATCGCTTTAACCTGGGGAAACAATCTCGGCAGCAGACCATACATATAGCCCAACTGGCCCTCGGCCCAGCTCCAGTACGTTTGGTTCGTCGGCAAATAGGTGTGAGCGATAGCGCCTTCCGAAATCATAATCGGTTTATGACTGTAACGGTCATAAAGCGGTGCGAATGTATCGATGACGGTGCTGTCCAACTTCTCTTGGCCGGATGAGAACGGTGTATTGTATAAGGAGAAACCCACCCAGTCGACATAGGCGTCTCCCGGATAATAGTCGTCAATCGTGTTCGCCGGCGAGAAGTTGGGAGACCAGACCATCGCCACGTTGGGCGCTTCCTCCGCCATAATATCGTGAATAAGCCGGAATTTCTCTATATATGTCTCAGGATCGCCATGCCAGGGCACCCAAGCGCCGTTCATTTCCGATGCATAACGCAGAAAGATTGGAATGCCGGAAGCTTTGGCCTCGCGGGCGAAGCGGCGGACATACTCGTCATCCTTCACATCGTCCAAGCCGTAACGCGGTTCCCAGCCGATCTGAAGCGCACCGCCTAATGCTTTGACGCGATCGGCGGTCCTGGCGGGGAAATAAGTGTTCGTATCAGTCTGTAATTTGCGCCAGCCGACGTAGGCCAAGTACAGCGCATGTCTGCGCCCGTAGACGTCTTCAATCTTCGTCACGTCATAGCCGACTCTGCGATCTGCTCCCAGCATGCCGATATATACGCCGGATTCCGGCTCGAATTTCGCCAAAGCGGCATCCGGGGAATTGGCGGGCGAGGGAGTGCGGAGATACAACGCCATCTGCTTGGAAGGCGACGGGCTCTCCGGCCAAGCCGCGGAAGATGGAGGGGCCGCAGGCACCCCCGCGGTATAGGCCGCAATCCGATTCCGGAACGCAGAGGCCGCTTCCGTGTGTCCGGCTTGCAGAGCTTTCTTCTCCTGGCTGTTCCAATACGCCAGGATGTCCGGCACTTGCGGCCGCGCAGAAGCGGCTAAGGATGTGGAGAGAGCCTGCTCTGACGCTGTCACCGGCCGGCTGTTCTTATCCATTCCCGAACTCTGGATGAAGACGGTGACGGCCATGCAGCCAGCCAAGCCGAGCAGGGCTCCGAATGTCCATCTAACCTTGTTGCGCATTAGGCTCGTTCCTCTCACAGAAAATTGAATACATCACAACTATTGTATTCGTTCCTCTGTGACAGGGTCAATTCAAGCCGTTTCTAGTGCTCTATTAGATTAATGAGGGGCACTTCTTGTTCCAGTTCCTGCTCATCTAGGGAGTAGACCATCGCGGTATCATTTTTCTCATCGATGGCTTGGATGTAAACGGGAACTTCATTGTAGGTGACATACACCATATCTGGTGATGCGGCGATTTGTAATGCTCTTGATTTGTCCACGGTGTTTCACTCCTTCTTGTTTATGTAGAGACGGTCTTAGCTTGTTCGCTAAGTGAAAATTTTATTTTCCCGTGCCCGAAACAGGTGGAGGCGAATGAAGATCAAAAAAAGAGAAAGGCGCTCAAAATTGTGCAAATGGATCGAGAAACCTCGATTCAATATAGTCTCAAGCACAAAAAAATGTTCTATAGACGTAGTCACTCCTTCCGTACTAGAGTTAACGCAGCGGCCGGTTTTCCAAGTAACGATCGCAGGAGAACAAGGTTGAAGTTCACATGATGAGCAAAGGGGATGGTAATCTGCTGGAATTGCTGTAAGTCAGCTTGATCTTCTCTCGAATTGCAAACGGTTACAAGATTGTTGACAATAAGGAAAAGTGTAAGGGCTGCCTGTACCAAGTACATACTTTACGCAAACTGAAGGAGTGAAATGAAAACGTGTTACCAACCAGACCATTGCGCAGACCTTTGCGAAAATTCGTTGCCGTACTGCTTGCCTGTCTCTTATGCCTCCCGAATGGGGCGTATGCTTCAGCAGCTGAGGCCGCTGTTGATCCGGTCGCCGGGAACAATGGGATTATGCTCGACAATGTGTATGCTACCGATTTTGGCGATACGGCAGTGCTTGAACCTGTCAATTGGGGATTTGCAACGGCTAATGCGACCGTTTCCATTAATACCTATGATTTGGCTGGAAACACAACGCCGAAGTTGCAGTTTACCCAAACGAATCAAAGCGGAGGTCGGGTGGCGACCAAAAACTTCGACACTTCCGTGAAAGGAAGCCAGATTCTTGTCCAATTCGATTGGTATCCGGGCAAGGTGAACGATAAAAACGCCAGCAACCCGAGTGAAAACGGCGGTGAGCTCCGGGTTCTCGACAGCACCGGTAATACGGTGTTTACTTTGAACAATACGAATAATGCGCCTTTGCAATATTTTGCAGGCAAGCAGCCTGCGGCGAGCACTAGTTTTGCCAATCCCCAAACGTGGTATTCGGCAGGCATTCTGTTTGACGTTGAGAATAATGCTGTCATTTTGAAGCTAACTGACCAAGCAACCGGAACCTCGCAAACGTATACTTCGTCGTTGAATGGAGTTGCGTTTGACGGTTCTGTCGCCTCGGTCAAATTAGTGGGCATGCGGACATCCGGCAACAATATTACTTGGACTACGTATCTGGACAATTTCGGCGTCTCTCATCAGCCAATTCCGGAGAATCGAATTACCAAGGTGGATAAATTACCGTATCATACGGTTTATGTCGGTCAAACATCGGCGGACATCGCTTCCATCGGTTTACCGTCTACCGTTAAAGTAACGCTTGCCAACAATAGCAAAGTAGATGTACCCGTAAGCGATTGGATCAATGTCGGGAAACCTTGGAATGCCCAACAAACCGGTGTTTATGAGTTCAAAGGCGTGCTGGCAGTGCCGGCGAGTCTGGAGAACGGTTTTGACCGGTTTGCAACGAACTATGTATATAACCGTCTCACGCCGCCGACCACGGCTAGACAAACGGATTGGTTGGATAGAGGGGTTATTGCGTTAAAAGCGGAGGATGGCATCTTCGTAAGCTGGCGTTTGCTGGCGGATGAATATCAGGAGGACGTAACTTTCAATCTGTACCGCAACGGACAGAAATTGAATGCGGCACCGCTGTCGATCACGAACTTCACGGACACAGCCGGTGTTCCGGGCGATAGCTACAAAGTGGAAACGCTCGTTCAAGGGAAATCGGATTCGAAAGAAAGCACGACAGCTTCGGCTCATGATTATTTGTCCATTCCGATGCAAAAGCCGGAGGGAGGAACTACAGCTACAGGCAGCTACACATATAGCGTAAATGACTCCGGCGTTGGGGATTTGGACGGTGACGGAGAACTCGAGGTTGTCGTCAAATGGTATCCTTCCAATGCGATCGACAGCTCGCAAACCGGCATGACGGGGCCAACGATTTTCGACGCGTATAAATTGGATGGCACCCTGTTATGGCGCATGAACATGGGACTCAATCTGACGTCAGGCGCGCATTATCATCAATTTCTAATCGCTGATTTCGATGGGGACGGCAGAAGCGAATTCTTGATCAAAACGGCGGACGCTACGACCGTTTATGGGACGACTGACGGCAAGTTCGATAGCAGCAAAGTGATAAGTATTATCGGCAATGCTGCTGACAATGGCAAATGGGTGAATGAAAGCGGCCATATATTCGGCGGTCCCGAGTATATATCCATCTTCAATGGGAAAAACGGCCACGTCATCGATACGATCGATTATGCGTTTCCGTTAGGGGATGTTGCCTCTTGGGGAGATACGTGGCATAACCGTTCCGACCGCTTCCTTGCAGGGCTCGCTTACTTGGATGGCGTGACCCCGAGTGCCGTATACGGCCGGGGGTATTATGAGCGTACGACCTATGTGGCTTATCATCTCGATCACGGCAAGCTCCATGAGCAGTGGACCTTCGATTCCGCCCAGGCGGGAAGAGGCGGAGGCTTAGGGTTCCATAACTTGGCCACGGCGGATGTCGATAATGACGGTTATGATGAAATTATTGCAGGTTCGTTAACGCTGGATCAAGACGGCACCATTCTGTACGCGATGGATGGCGAGATGCAGCGCGAGCAGGGATCGCATGGCGACGCGCTTCATGTCGGCGCATTCGATCCGGCGCGCGAAGGGCTTCAAGTGATGGCCGTTCATGAAGTTCCGGCCGTAGCATCCGTGGAGCTCCACGATGCGGCAACCGGGGAAACCTTGATGGCCTATAACGGCTATGTGGATACGGGGCGCGGTTTGGCGGCCAATATTACATCCGGAGCCGGTTACGAATTTTGGGGAACGGCAGGCTCCAATGCAGCCGCAGGCGGAGGCATATACAACGTGCAAGGTCAGGTTGTTGCCGACAGCTTCCGAACGGCAGGCCTTTCCGTGAATTTCGCACTATTGTGGGATGGAGATTTACTGACGGAGCTGCTCGATAATACTTCCATCACGAAATATAACCAGAGTACGAAAAAGGCGGAGACGTTACGCAGCTTTGACGGTGTAGTCAGCAATAACGGAACGAAGGCCACACCGACGCTGCAGGGGGATATCATTGGCGACTGGCGGGAAGAGGTACTGCTGCCGACGACCGACAGCTCGGAGCTGCGGATTTACAGTACGACGATTCCGACGGAGTACAGACTTTATACATTGATGCACGACCCTGTCTACCGGAACGGGATCGCTTGGCAAAATACGGCTTACAATCAGCCGCCGCACCTGGGCTTCTATCTGGGCGAGGACATTAGAGAAACCGTTCTGGCTGGAGAGCTGCGCGCGCCTCAAGTGATTTATTCGAAAAAATCGCAACATGTGAAAGTGAAAGAACCTAAGGATCCAAAGGACCCCAAGAACCCGAAAGATCCAAAGGACCCGAAAGACCCGAGAAATTGAGATCAGTCCTTCTCGTCAGCAAATAGCTGGCTGAAAACCTATTCTCGCTCGCAAAAAGGAGTTAAGCCGTTCGTATGCTTAGCTCCTTTTTTATACGTGTCTCCCAAAAAACGTGTGCCCGAAAATTATTGTTCCTCTACGAATTCCACGACGGCCAAGCAGATGCAGCCCCGAAAGGTGTGCGCTCAAAGAACTGTTCCTTTACGCAGACGGCCTCTCTGCACTAAAGTTGATCCTGTACAGAGCCGCACCAGTTGGATGAAGCTGAAGGAAAGGAACGGTGTTACTTTCATGAAGGAAGCAGAGCGATTGGCAGAGCACAATGTGAAAGCGATAACAAACCGCAAATACAGACTTGGCGTAATCGGTCTCGGCGAGGGCCGCAGCATTCTTTCCGCCGCATTGCAAAGTGATCGTTGGGAATTAGTCCAGGTATGCGACATTAACGAAGAGATGTGCAAGACACGCAGCGAAGAATTCGGATTTACGAGGTATACGCTCCATTATGAGGACATGCTGAATGATCCATCTATCGAAGTTATCGCGATCTATACCCCGGATCAGCTTCACGGCCGGCATATTCGCATGGCGCTGGAAGCAGGCAAGCACGTGATTGTAACGAAGCCGCTGCTTCACTCGCTTGATGAAGCCCAGGAGCTGCTCAACGTGTGGAAAGCATCCGGCAAACAGGTGTTTGTCGGGCAGAGCTCGCGCTTTTTCGAGCCGATGATCCATCAGCGCAGCGACTTTCTGGCGGGCCGCCACGGCGAAGTCGATACGGTGGAAACCTACTACATATCGGATTCCCGCTGGTTTCTGCAAAAGGATTGGAGCCGTCAAAAAGGGTTCAGCTGGCTGTACAATTTCATGATTCATGCCGTCGATCTCGCCAAATGGTATTTGCCGGACATCGAGGAAGTGTTCGGGTACGGACATTCCAGCAGCAGCAACAAGGCTTACGGTCTGACTGTTCCGGATACGATGAGATTCGTCATGAAAGACGCCGAAGGCCGGATCGCCCAAGTGTCGGGCTCTTACACGAAGCCTTCCATCAAGCATGTGGATCCCGGGATCAGCTGTACGCTTAGGGGAACGAAGGGAACGAGCCGGGCCGTATACTCCAAGCTGCTGTACCATACGCACTTCCCGCCGGAGCAGCCGGTTACGCATTCGTACGAGGAGAAATTCCCGTATTATTTCCGTTTCGAAGGGGCAAGCCATCATGCCGGCGAGTATCAGAATTATATCGAATATTTCGCGGAGTGCCTGGATCGCGGAGATACGCCGAAGCCGGATTTGATGGAAGGGATCCATACGATTGCCCTGCTGACGGCGATGGAGAGAAGTATGGAGACTGGCCTTCCGGTGAAGGTGCAGCAAATTTTGGAGGCGTATTCGTTACCAGGAGGATCCGACAGTGCTATCTAACTTAGAAATGGAGCTTATCGGACAGCTGACCGCCAAAGGGCAGACGGCGGATCAAAAGCTGGAAACGGCACGACGTATGATGGATACGCTTACGGTCGAACAATTGGAGACATCCGCTTCGCACATTAACCGGTACCAGCAGCAGCTGCCGAATCCGGAAGATACGTATTGGTTCTCTCTGCAGGAGGTCAAAAAGCTTATGCAGAATGAGGCCAACCGGAGGAAAATCGCCAAATTGGGCTTAACTTACTCCAATGGCGAGCCTGCGGCGATGAGCGGAGCGGAGCTCGCGTCCATGTTGAAGAGCAATGTCCGCTTCAAGAGCACGGACGGGATCAAAGACGAAGCTTTGAAGCTGCGGGAGGAAGACCGGGCTTGGTGGCATGATGCCAAGCTGGGGATGTTCGTTCATTGGGGGGCGTATTCGATTCTCGGACGCGGCGAATGGGTCATGCACCACGAACAAATTCCGGAGGAGACGTACCGGGAAATCGCGATGTCGCTGCATCCGCAGTCGTTCGATGCGAACAACTGGGTCGCTTTGGCGAAGAGTGCCGGAATGCATTATATGGTGATGGTTTCCCGCCATCATGACGGCTTCGCCCTCTGGGATAGTCCCGGCAGCTATCGAAGCTTCACTACGATGCAGGCGTCGGCAGGGCGGGATTTTATCAGGGAATACACGGAAGCTGCACACCGGCACGGGATTCGGGCCGGCGTCTATTACTCTCCGATGGATTGGAGGTTTCCGGGCTATTTCGATCCGGTGGAGCAGTATGATAGCGCGCTGCGAATGAAACAGCAGCTGTATGATCAAGTCGCGGAGCTCATGACAAACTACGGTCAGATCGATATTTTATGGTATGACGGATCTTGGTTGTCGCACAAAGGGTCGGATGCCGGCGGCGCTTGGCTATGGGAGCCGGTGAAGTTGAATCGCATGGTCAGATCGCATAACCCGAAAGTCGTCATTAACGAACGTTCCGGTTGGGAAGGTGATTTCAGCTGTGATGAAGGTCCGCACGACATTCGTGGCGGCATCATCCCGTTCCCGTGGGAGAAAAATTTCAGTGTCGGCGGATCGTGGGCATGGCAGCCGGGCAATAAAGCGATGCCGTTCGAGAAGGTGATGGACTTAATCCTGAACGTATTCGTCCGCGGGGGCAATGCGCTGCTGAATGTAACGCCGGATCAAGACGGCATCGTCCCGGAGGATCAAGTGCAGCTGTTCAAGCGCATCGGCGAGTGGATGAGCGCGCATGGGGAAAGCATTTATGGTACACGGGGAGGCCCGTTCCAACCGCTTGACGACGTCTATGGCGCTACATACAAAGACAATATCGTTTATGTGCACATTCTCGATCCCGAAGCGTTCGAACGAGTGAAGCTCCCGGCTCTTGACCGGCAGGTGATTGCCTGCCAAACGCTTTCGGGCAGCGCAATCCCGTTTGAACAAGACGATGACGGAATTGTAATCCGGGTACCCGGGGATGTTTGCGAACGGATCGATACGATTGTTAAGCTTACGTTAAACGCGCCTGTCGAGAAGATTTTACCTAATTAAAATGAAGCGAACGCAGCCGATCAACTTATGTTGATCGGTTTTCTTGTTCGATCCGATCTACAGCGCCGGAAAACAGGTAGGAACTTTTAACTCCTCAGTATGTGCGAAATGCAGTATAATAAAGAAAATAATGGCATGAAAAGCATTTGGTGACGGTTCGTTCACCGGATGGATGTGAAAGTAAGGGGGAGCTATGTCAATAAGCCTTGACCGCAGGAAAGCCATCCCGTTAACGCTCATCCTGTTCGCGATCACGATGCTTGCCGGATGCAGCCGAGGCGTTTGGACGCAGCAAGAGACCGAGAAGCCTGTGACGGATCCGTCCGCCATGCGCATTACCGTCGTGAATCAAAGCAAATATGCGCCGATACAGAATGAGAACTTGTTCGTTGCAGAAATAGAAAAGCGCTTTCAAATGAAGTGGGATTACCGTTCGATTCCGATTACATCCGGCATGGATAAATTCAATGTCATGTTCGCTTCCGGCCAAATACCGGATCTCGTGCTCACGATGAACAATTTCTCCGCGGTCAAAAACTGGGCCGATGCCGGCTACTTGCTCCCGATCGGTGACTATATCGACCGTCTGCCCCATTACCGCCAATTATTCAATGAAGAAGAGTGGAAGGATATTCAAGACTTCGCCGCCATACGTGGCAAGCTGTATATGCTCCCTTCGAAAATAGACGTCAAAGATCCGATGGCCTGGATTTACCGGAAGGACGCCTTCGAACGCGCGGGAATTACGGAATTCCCGAGAACGACGGAAGCTTTCTACGCAAGCCTGTTAAAGATCAAAGCGGCGAATCCTTCGTTCGAAGGCATCGGTGTTCGGGGCGGCCCGAATGCAACGGGCATCAAATCGCTGCTCGCCGGATTCCAGCATGCTTTCCGGCTGCCTCCCGATTTCGGCGGTGTGGACGGGTGGACCGGCTTCTGGAACGATCCGGACGAACAGAACCGGCTCGTCTTCGCACCGGCTACGACCAAGCAGCGGGATATGCTGGTATATCTGGCCAAGATGTACAGAGAGGGCTTGATCGAGAAGGAATTTGCCACCTTATCGGAGGAGCAGTGGGCGCAGAAGCGAAGGAACGGCCGCAATTTGATCGATTTCCAATGGGCGAGCCAAGTGGTCGACCTGCAGAAAGCGGACCCTGGAGCGAACTGGGACTATTCGCATTATCACCTGCAAGCCTACGAGAAGCCGGGACTTGAGTTTCGCTCCGTATCCGTAAGTCTGTACGGACCGTTGTTCAGCAGCAAGCTCGCGAAGGACGAGGCGAAACTGAACCGGATCCTCGCTTATATCGACTGGGCGGCAACGGACGAGGGCAGGCTCTTTCATATGATGGGCAAGGAGAATGTGACTTACCGGATCACGGACGGCGAAGTCCGGTACAAGGCTGGCGAGGATCGGAGGAAAGTCGCTTCGGAGTACGGCTTTGACTGGTTTCTAAGCAAAAGCCCGGCGGCGCTTGCGACGGACGAACCGGCGAGGAAAGCGAACGAAGCCTGGCAGGTGTATCAGAAGCTTCCGTATGTCGAACCGAGGAATGCGCCGCTGTCGGATCAAGATTGGGAAACGATGGCCATCTACATGAGCACCGTACAGGAGGTCGTCAACCGGTTCGCGACCAAAGCCGTCATGGGGCTCGAAGATGTAACGAAGGACAGCGTTTGGCAAGAATATTTGAATGAATTAGATAAAGCAGGCTTGCAGCAGATACTAACCATATTTCAGAAATATTGGAAGTAAGCCGGCTCTCGGATCGTCTCTGAAAGGGGAATGCTTCGCATGTGGAAGTGGAAGACCGCAGTACTGCACAGGCAGTCCGTTTTCGTGAAATTTGTGCTCTCTTATCTGTTGATCCTGATCATTCCGATCGTGATCGGCGTTCAGCAGTACTATAAGACCCAGCAGGTGCTCGTTGAGGATGCGGCAGAAATGAATCTTCAGATTTTGAGGATGAGTCAAGGGATCGTGGACCGGCTATTCCTGGAGGTGGACGATGTCGTCTCCACGCTATCGGTCAATAACGATGTGCTGAGCTTGATGCAAAATGTAAGCACTTCCCCGACACCTGAGCAGCTCTACAATTTCTCCTTGCTTCGCAACAGCTTGAATCAAATCACGATTACGAATAAATTTTTCTTCGATATTTATTTAACGTTCAAGAACAGTCATTCCGTCATCACGTCCAAAACATCGTTCGATCTCCGGGACAACGACATTCGAATCGGCGGGCAACCGCTTGAGGCATGGATGGAAGCCGTTTCCACACGAGGCGACCAGAAGCAATACTACAATTTGGATTCCGTCCGAATCGGCGGGGCCGAGCATAAACTCATCGCCTATGTCAGTCCGCTGCCGAACGGATTTCAAGGCAAGGTTCAGGGCTCGATTGTCGTCTTCATCAATCAGAACGACATTAACGGTTTGTTTGAACGTTTGGTGATCAAGAACAAAGGATTTGCGTACATTCTGGATACCAAAGGGCAAATGATCGCACCGACCTCGGTGGACGGTGTCCAAATCGGCAAGCCCAGAGAGGAAACGACCGCATCCAGCTCCGGTTCCTCCTTCGAAACCATTAACGGAAGCAAGCTGCTCGTGTCGCACTCACGCTCCGATCAGAACGGATGGACCTACATTGCCGCACTGCCGACAAGCGTCGTTTTGGCCAAAGCCGATTACATCAAGCGAATGATTGCCGTCATCACGGGGATCACGTTAATTTTGGGCATTGTCGCTGCGATATTGATGGCGTACCGCAATAGTAAGCCGCTCTCCGAACTGATGGACTCCATGAAGGAATTTGCCGCCAGAGAGCCCGGCAAGCGATCCGGCTTCTATGAGATGATGCAGAGCACCGTCTCGGAAATTATGAACAGCAACCGCATGCTGAGCAGCCGCATGGAGCAGCAGCTGCCGTTGATTCAATTTTCGATGATCGAGAGGTTAATGAAGGGCTATTATAAGAACGACGCTGACATCCAAGAGGCGCTAGCACAGGCTAAGGTTTCGCTGCAAGGCGACAGGTTCTTTGCGGTCTCCATTGCGATCTCGCTCGGAGAAGGCTATGCGATCGCACCGAACGGGGCCAAATGGATTCAAGACTATATCGTCATGCAGCTGCGAGATGTGATCGAGGATTGCGATTATTTGATCAGTTTGAACGGGGATAGGGCCGATATGATCGTTTCCCTGTCTGCCTCTCACGAGGAAGCGGGGGCCTTCACAGACCGGTTAAAGCGCGAATGGCAGGCCGGGAAGAACGGCACGCTCGCCAATAATGAAATTCGTCTCTCCATTGGCATTGGCCGCATCTATAGTCACTTGCACGATGTATGGAGATCCCATGATGAGGCAAGGCAAGCGGCGGACTATGACGTATTTGGCGGCTATGATGCGATCATTTGGTACGAAGATATCGTACAAGGGTCGAACTTCTACTATTATCCGATGGACTTGGAGCTCAAGCTGGTGCACACGGTCAAGAACGGCGATGTTGAAGCATTCGATCACATCATGCATCAGCTGGAGGAACACAATCACACGGAACGGCAGCTCAGCGCTTCAACCCGGAAGCAGCTGGTCAGTGAGCTGCAAGGCACGTTATACAAGCTTCTGGAACAGCTGCAATTCGGTTATGCCACGTATGATGAGCTGAATGAGAAGCTGGAATTCATGAACCATACCAAGGCCGACATGCCGTGGGGGGCGATCAAGAATGCGCTGTATATCGTGTGCCACCACATCAACGATAACAAAAAACAAAAGCATAACAAGATGGCAGATGACATGATGCAGCTCGTTCATGCGCAATATCTGGACGCCAACTTCGGCTTGGCCGGCCTTGCTGACCATTTCAAATGCTCGGAAAGCTTCATCTCCGTGCAGTTTAAGGAGTACGCGGGAGCAAGTTTCTCCGATTATGTAGAGAAGCTGCGTCTGGACAAAGCTTGCCATCTCTTGCGCGATACGGAGAAGAGCATCAACGATATTGCGCTGGAGGTAGGGTACAATAGCGACAAAAGCTTCAGGCGTGCTTTCAAACGAACGCTCGGCATACAACCGACATCGTATCGTGATTCACCGACATAACAGAACGACAGGTAGAGCGCAGAAATGCGCTTTTTTTATTTGGATAATCATCCCTATAACCGGGCCAGCCACCTCTAATTGGGATTGCGAGCACTTTCGCATCAAACGTATGGTCCAAAATTTTTGTTCCATGCCCATGAAGCCGGAGCACGAAGTATGTAAGCGCTTAACATCTTGAGCTGCCAGAAATCCTTGCCGTTCAAGGATTGGCGCGATGGCGCATCGTCAAATGTATGGTTCCTCATGAACTGTTCCTTTACGATCGCTCTTGCCGCAGCTATTGTTGAGCCTATAAAGCGCTGCCATAACTACAACCATCCGATATTCACGAAAGTTGGTGAGGCGAAACTTATGAATGCTAGTGACAATGCCACCGTTTCAATGAACGTACGAACCAAGCTGGCGCCTGCTAACCGAGGCTTCTGGCACCGAGTCAAGCAGCAGAAAATATTGCTGCTCCTGTTAATACCGGGACTGTTATACTTTTTCATCTTTTCTTACGTCCCCATGTACGGCGTCCTGATTGCATTCAAGAATTTCAAAATGCAGGCCGGGGAATCTTTCTTCAGCAGTGTCCTGCATGCGCCATGGGCGGGCTCGCTCGGATTAAACCACTTCAAAACGTTCATTAACGGCCCGTATTTCGGCATGCTGCTCCGCAACACCTTTTTGTTGGGGCTTTATGCCATCGTTTTCGGTTTTCCGATGCCGATTCTATTTGCACTTCTCCTCAATGAGCTGCGGAACCGGTATTACAAGAGCTTCGTGCAGACGGTCAGCTATCTGCCTTATTTCCTATCCATCGTCGCTATTGTAGGAATGATGAAGCTAATGCTCGCTCCGGAGACAGGAGTCGTCAACCTGCTGCTTGTCAAAATGGGGATGGAGCCCATCTATTTCTTCGGGATGCCGAGTTGGTTCCGAACGTTATTCATTTCCTCGAATATTTGGAAGGATCTTGGCATGGGCGCGGTCATTTACTTAGCCGCCTTGTCCAAAGTGGACGCGGAGCAGTATGAATCGGCTGTACTGGACGGGGCAACACGGATACGGCAAATTTGGCATATTACGCTTCCGGCTATCAAACCCGTTATTGTCATTACGCTCATCTTAAGCTTGTCGGGCGTTCTGAGCGTTGGCGCAGAGAAAGTCATCCTGATGTATTCTCCGCTGACCTACGACACCGCAGACGTGTTCTCCACTTACGTATACAGGCAGGGGCTGATCGACATGAACTTCAGCTTCGGCGCTGCGGTCGATCTGTTCAATTCGATCATCAACGTCATTTTCTTGGTCAGCGCCAATTATTTGGCGAAGAAAGTATCAGGCGAGAGCTTATGGTAGCCGGGTAGAAGGAAAGGAGGGCACAACGTGGTCAAAGACAGGACCCTAAGTTCCAAAATGCTGGACGGCGTCGTTCACCTGGTGATGGTCATCGTCGTGATCGTAACGTTATTTCCGGTACTCAATATTATCGCAGTCTCATTCAGCTCTCCGGAGCATATCTCGAACGGATCTGTCGTTCTCTTCCCGAAGGGCTTTAATTTGAGCGCTTACCGAACGATTTTGTTCGAAGATGTGCACATTCCCAAGTCATTTCTTAATTCCGTTTTTATCACGCTGGCAGGTACGATTGCGAATGTCATCATCACGACGATCACTGCGTATTCGCTTTCGAAGAAATATTTGGTGCTGCGGGGCTATTTCATTACTTTCGTGGTGATACCCATGTTCTTCGGAGGCGGCATCATTCCGCTGTTTCTCGTTGTGAAATCGCTCGGTATGGTCAATTCCTATTCGTCGCTCATTATTCCGTCATTGATGAGTCCTTGGTGGCTTATCATTATGATCTCCTTCTTCCGGACATTTCCCGTAGAGATCGAAGAAGCGGCGAAGATCGACGGCTGCAGCGACTTAGGCGCGCTGATCCGCATCGTACTGCCCTTATCGACGGCAGCCGTAGCGACGATTTCCTTGTTCTATGCCGTTGCGCATTGGAACTCATTCTTCTCTGCCATGATGTACTTGAACGACTACAATATGTATCCGCTGCAGCTCATCTTACGGGATATCGTGCTGCAAAATTCGCTCGCCGAGCAGCTCGCCGCCTCAGGGAACGTCGCGCTGGCGAACGATGTGCAGTCCAGTCTTACGCCGCAAAGCGTACAGTACGCGACACTCGTGATTTCCATCATTCCGATGTTGATCGTTTATCCGTTCATCCAGAACTATTTTGTGAAGGGCATCATGATCGGGTCCCTGAAGGGATAGCAGCGAACGGAACGCATCGAGAGGGGGAATAGGATGGTGTAAGGCTTCTGGTTGCCCAAAGAGGATTGCCAAGGTTAACAACTTTATGGATGAAAAGGGGATACGCGCATGTTGAAGAAGAAATGGATCGTTTCCGCCGTAGTCGTTGGAATGTCTTCCACTGCTGTCTTGTCAGGTTGTTCAACGAATGCCGATAAAACGGAGGTCAGCACAGCTGCCTCGACCGATGCCGCCAAAGCCGCCTCAGATCCGAACAGTATGGACAAAACCGTCAATTTGAAAGTGGTCAGTCAGACCAAATATGCACCCAACTCGGTTCCTAACGAATATACGAAACAGACCGAACAGAAATTCAATATGAAATGGGATTATCAGGCGATCCCGCTGTCGGCAGGCATGGATAAATATAATGTCATGTTTGCTTCCGGCGATTATCCGGATTTCATTCCGAACATGAACAACTGGAACGCCGTGAAGAAATGGGCATCCGCCGGTTATTTGCTGCCGATCGGCGATTATTTCGATAAGCTGCCGAACTACCGCAAGCTTTACACGGATGAGCAATGGAAAATGCTGCAGGATTTCACGTCCGTCAACGGCAAAATCTATATGCTTCCTTCGATAACGACAACGTACGATCCGATGGCTTGGATTTACAGGAAAGATGTCTTCGATAAAGCCGGCATCACTTCGTTCCCCAAGACGACGGATGAGTTCATGGCTGCTCTCCAGAAGATCAAAGAGACGAACCCTAACTTCATCGGCGTTGGCGTTCGCGGCGGTTCCGGCAATACCGGTGTGAAAGCGCTGCTCAACAGCTTCGCCAACACCTTCCGGGTACCGGCGGACTTCGCCGGATCGACAGGTTGGACCAGCTTCTGGAAAGACCCGGATATGAATAATCAGGTCGTATTCTCTCCGGCAACGACGAAGCAGCGCGACATGCTCAAATATTTGGCGAAGTTGTATAAGGCGGGCCTGATTCAGAAAGATTTCGCGACGGGCACGGAAGACCAATTCAATCAAAACCGCTTGAACGGCAAAGACGTCATCGACTTCCAATGGGTCAGCCAAATCGTCTCCCTGGAGAAACAGAATAAGAATGCGGACTGGGAGTATGCGCGCACTTACCTGGAGGATACCGCCGGCGGTAAAGGTCCTCTCATGTTCAAGGGTCCGGACTTCGCGCTCTTCGGTTCTATTCTGAGCAATAAATTGGCGGAGGAGCCGGACAAATTAAACCGTCTGCTGAAGTATCTGGATTGGTCGTCAACGCCGGAAGGGCAGCTATTTAACCAATTGGGCGTGGAGAATTTGACCTATGTCATGAAGGATGGCGTGCCAGTCTACAAAGATGATTTGGACCGCAAAAAGGTGCTTGAACAGTACGGCTTCGACTACTTCATTACGAAAAGCGACGCTGCGCAAAAAGCCGATCCGACCTATGCGATTACTGCGGAAGCGGCGCCGGTCTTCAAACAGATGACAACCGTTCTGGCACCTTATGCAACGCTTACCGAGGATGAAACCAACACGGTGAATTCGGTCATGACGGGTGTATGGAACGAGGTCTACCAATTCGCGACCAAAGCGGTTATGGGTCTGGTCAATATCGAAGATGACAAAGTGTGGAACGATCACTTGTCTAATTTGAACAAAGTCGGATTAGACAAGGCGCTGGCCATTTATCAAAAAGCGATCAAATAAGGAGATTCCGGTCGGAGCATGCATCCTGGAGCGATGCATGCTCCAGCCTGATGTAAGGGGGAGCCGAAACGATGACGGAACGTCATGAAACGCTCGATCCATTCGCTGAAATAGCTCTGCGGGAACATCCCTTTGCCAAAGAAGGGATGTCCGTATCGCAGCCGGCTGCTTATGAGAAGCGATGGTTCGCCGCTTCGCAGGTAGCCGTTCCGAGGCAGAACACACCAAGCTTTGAAGCGGAGCTGTCGGCATTTCGCGGGCAATTGGCTGCGCTCAGAGAGCGGTACCGGCCCTATTTGCAAAATAAGGTGCCGCCACAGGAGCTAGTGAGACCCCAGCTTGAACTGGCGTCGTTCCAATTCCGTTACCGGGAGGAGCAGGACCGCTCATTCGCCAGGGTGCTCGCGGGAGAGGGCTCCTGGGAGCAGGTACGCATTCCCGATTTCCGGGGACCGACGAAGGAGCAGGGCCGTTGGACCGGCTATTATCGGACGGAGTTTCAGTTTCCTAAGCCTGCCAAAGGCAAGAGGCTGTTCCTCGTCCTGCAGGGCGTTGATTATAAGGCTGCGGTCTATATGAATCACAAATGCTTGGGCATGCATGAAGGATTGTTCGCATCGTTTGAATTTGATTGGACGGAGGAATGGCGGGAGCATAACGAGCTGGTTGTCGAGGTGATGAACGAGTACCCGATGATGGGCGTCGACGGTACCCGGCTTGACGGCGATAAAATGTATGCGGCGACCGGACCGGGCTGGGATGATCCGCAGGATGGCTGGCATCATTGTCCGTCCGGAGGGGGCATCTATCAGCGCGTGTTCGTCGAGGAACGCTCCGAGCTGTATCTGCAGGACCTATTCATTCGTCCGGTTCCCGAAGAGCAAATCTTTGAAGCTTGGATCGACATCGGCAACACGACAGACGGTCTGATGGAGCATGCCGAGTTAAGGCTTGAGGTGTATGCGCGAAACTTCGAAGGGGAAGGACTTCGTGACATTTCGTTCGACATCCCTTACGCAGGACCGGGGGTGAACAATTACCGGTATAAGCTCGCCTGGTCCGATTTCCGAACTTGGGAACTGGAAACGCCTTATCTTTATACGTTGAGAGCCACAATCCTATATAAAGGCGAGCGTATTGACCAGAAAGACCGAAATTTCGGCATGAGAAGCTTTCGGATGGATGAGCAGTCGAATCCCAAAGGGAAGCTTTATTTCAACGGCAAGCCGATCATCCTGCGCGGAGCCAATGAAATGGGACATTTGCAGCAGTGCGTCATGACCGGCAACCGGGAGCAGTTGATTGACGACATCCTCATCGCGAAGCTGGCGAATCTTAATTTCTACCGGATCACGCAGCGTCCGGTCCAAGAAGAGATATACGACTATATGGATATGCTGGGCATGCTGAATCAGTGCGATCTTCCGGCGTTCGGCTTCATCCGGCGCAATCAATTCAGCGAGGCGGTCCGTCAGTCGGCGGAGATGGAAAGGCTCGTCCGCAGCCATCCATGTGTTGTGCTCGTGTCCCTCATCAATGAGCCTTCACGTCCGGCCAAACGGGGCAAAGGGCACCGTCATCTGTTCCGGGATGAGTTGGAAGCGTTCTTTACCGCAGCCCGCCAAGCGATTTATATCGAAAATCCGGACCGGGTGATCAAAAACGCGGACGGCGATTACGATCCGCCAACCGAGACCGGGTTATCGGACTTCCATTGTTACACCATGTGGTACACCAATCATGCGCTGCCCTTCGGCGAGCTGTACCAAGGGCATCTGCCTCCGCTGAAAACCGGCTGGCTAACCGGCTGCGGGGAATATGGCTCGGAAGGGCTGGATCATCTCGCAGTCATGCTGGAGCGTTACCCGCAGGCCTGGCTGCCGGACCAGCCGGATGATGACTGGATGCCAAGCCGGATTATCGATGCGCAAACCTACAGCTTTCACGGCGATTGGTTCCCTGAGCCATCCACGCTGAAAGATTGGATTCGTGCAAGCCAGCATCACCAAGCGCAGGTTACACGGCTCATGACGGACGCCATTCGCAGACGAGCCGACCTGATCGTCTCTTCCGCCATCCATCTGCTTATCGATGCGTGGCCTTCCGGCTGGATGAAAGCATTGGTCGGCGTCGATCGGATACCGAAGCCGGCCTATTTCGCTTATCGCAGCAGTCTGCAGCCTCTGCGCGTCAATCTCCGATGCGACCGGTGGAGAGCTTATGCCGGTGAACCGATCGAGGTAGAGGCTTGGGTATTGAACGATTCGGCGCAGACCTACCGCAATTGCCAAATCCGGGTTACGCTGCGGGATGATCGGGAGGATGCCGCCTCCTACGAAATTGCAGCGCAGGCGGAGGCTATTAGTTCCGCCTATGCGGGTACGATTCGCTTGATGATGCCGGCTGTCAAGAAGCGGTGCATGATCTATATAGATGCCGAACTTGCGGATGAATGCGGCGTTGTACGCAATGCGGAGAGATTCGAAATCGAGGTTTTTCCCGGGCTGGAGCGGCAGAGTTCACCTCCCGGTCTCGTCGTTCTCGGAGATGGTGCGGAATCCGTGCTTTCGGCGCTGGGCGTTGAGAGCAGTCACTACAAGCCGGGGCTTCCCTTCCGGACGATCGTCATCTCCTCCATAGCCGCTTATGAGAGCAGCCGGGGGGATATCGAGCGATGCATACGGAGCGGGGCGCGAGCTGTTTTTCTGCAGGACGAGGGGTTTCGAACGGAATGGACCGTCTGCGACTGCGAAGTGTCGGAAACGGAGATGACCGAGCTGTTCGTACTTGCCCACCAGGGGAACGTTACACCGGGCATGGAGACGCAACCGCTTGATTTCGCCTACTGCTATAATCGCGATACGAATCGTATCGATCCGATTGCATGGAGCTATGTGCAGCTGGAAGGACTTGAACCGCTGATCTATACCTACGAGAAGCCGTCCCGAGCGGAGCCGAAGCATGACGGTAAGAAGAAGCGGGCTGTTGCCGGCAAGAAACGAGCGGGCAGCGGTGAAGTTGTGATTGTCCGGCTGCTGCTTCAAGGACGCATCGGTTTCAACCCAACCATCGATCACTGGTTGCATGCGATCCTGCAATAACTTCGGCAGATAAGGAGAGAGTCTATGAAAGCTATACCGATCAAGCCCCAATACGTCGTACCGTGGGCGTTAGAGACGGCATTTTGCCATCACGGCATTCCGTTATCCAACGGCGTGTATGGCGCATTAGTCTGGTTTCAGCAGGATACCATCATGATTACCGTCAACCGGGCGGATTATTGGGATCATCGCGGCGGCATCGTCTGGACGGAGGCATGCACGTATGCGAATCTCAAGGAGCTGCTGCAGCGAGGTGATGTTGCCGCAGCGCGGCAGTTGTACCCGGTCGAGCAGGTGAACGGCAAAGAGAAACGGCCGACGCGCCTGCCGATGGGCCGATTCGAGCTGAAGCTTCGGGAGGAAGCCGTCATCGAATCGGCGGCCTTGGATCTTCAGCGAGCGGAAGCGCTGATCGTCTGCCGGGTGAACGGCCAGCTGCAGGTGATCACGATGACGATTCTGATGGACCGGCCGGTCCTTTTGGCAGCCGGAGTCAAAGATGTTATAGAAAGCTTGACGGCTAAGCCTGCGTACGATTTTGCGAAAGTGAAGGCTTATTACGACGACTTCGGCATTATGCCGCATAAGCCGCTGCAAGCGCCGAATGCGGTCGGCTGGGTGCAGGAATTACCGGCAGATCCGGCCTGCGCGGTTCAGGCCGTATGGGCCGAATCGCTTCTGCAAATCACCGCCGAGTACGGAGCTTCGGCTGCCCAGGCGGAGGAGGCGGCTGCCCGGCATTTGACTGCAGGCAGCGGCTGCACGTACGACCACATCGGCGAAGAAACACGGCGGAGCTGGAAGGAACTTTGGGCACAGGCGGCAGATATTCAGCTGCCCGATGAGGAGATAGAGCGGATCTATTACCTGGGCATTTACCGAATGCTCGGCAATGCGATGCCGGGGCGCTTGGCGCCGACGCTTCAAGGGCCGTGGGCTGAGGAATACCGCATGCCGCCATGGAGCTGCGATTACCATTTCAACATCAATGTGCAGGAATGCCTGTGGCCGGCCTATGGCGCGAATCTGCTGCCGTGTCTGCAGCCGCTGTTCGCGATGATCGATTCTTGGAAGCCGATTCTGGCCCGCAACGCCGCGAGGTTCGTCGGGATTGACAACGGCTATATGCTGGGCCACTCCGTAGATGACCGGGGTTATCCGGTGGGCGGCATGTGGACGGGGACGATCGATCAGGCGAACACATCATGGGTCGCCCAGATGATGTGGCAGTATGCAAGGTATGCGGGCGATCCTACGTACTTGGTGGAGGAGGTCTATCCGTTCATGAAAGGGGCGCTTCGCGTCTTTGCGGCAATGATGGAGCGGGATCACGATACCTATGCATTGCCGGTATCCGTCTCTCCCGAGTATGGCGGGTCCTCGGCGGGTGCGCTGGGCAGAAACTCAACCTTTTTCCTGGTTAATGTCCGTTTTCTGTGCGATAAGCTCATCGAAACGGCGGAAACCCACGGGATCAAGGATGAGGAGTTGGACATGATCCGGGATATTCGCAGCAAATTGCCGGCTTTCACGGCAGGTCCGCGGCAGTATCAGGAATTCGGCCTTCAACCCGGCGATGAAATTTATTTATGGGAGGGGCAGCCGTTATCGGAATGTCATCGCCATCATTCGCATTTGGCCGGGATTTACCCGTTCGACACGTTCGATATGTCGGATCCTTACACCCGGGCAACGGTTGATAACGCTTATCGTTCATGGGTGGATAAAGGAATGGGACGCTGGGCGGGCTGGTCCTTGCCCTGGGCTTCCATCCTGCATAACCGGCTGGGTAAAGCGGATATGGCGTTATTCTCCCTTCATATTCTCAAAGAAATCTATATGATGCCGGGATACGCCACCGCACATAACGGGAAATATGCGGGCTTCACGCAATTCGTCGGCGCCGATGTGATGCAGGTCGAAGCGGCGATCGCCGCCGCTGCGGCGGTGCTCGAAATGTATGTGCAGTGCGTAAGAGGGACCCTCCGCGTATTTAGCGGGCTCTCCGCACGGTTCAAGGAAGCTGCCTTCGCCGGCATACGAGCGGAAGGCGCGTTCCTCTTGTCAGGCAGCAAGACAGGCGGGCGGATTCAAGAGATTACGGTTTATGCGGAACGCAGCGAAACACTGCGGCTCGTTAATCCTTTTTCCGGCAAAGCGGTTATGACTCGCGGGGGCGTCAAGTTCGAGACGGATGAAGCCTGCATTGCGCTTAAGCTGAGCGCAGGGGAAACGGTTGTTTTCACGGCGGCAGCATCTATGAATGAACAGGCATCAATGGCCTGAAGGAGGAGGACTTAGCATGACGACGATCTATTTGGCCGTACAAGATCATGCGGCAGCCCGTATATTGTTCGGTGCGTCGCTGCTCAAGCAAGCGCTTGAAGAAGCGGGGTATCGGGTTGAAGAAGCGGGGCCTTGGGAATTGACGAACTACCGGGAACTAGCTGGGAGCAAAATTTTCGTCGGTAACCGGTATGAAGCGGAAATACTTCGCGGACTGGAGGAACAGGAGGTACTCTGCTACCATACGGAAGCGCCTCGCGAGGAAGGCTTTTACTTGGCCACGCTGCCCGGCGGCCTGACCGTCGTTGCCGGCGGCAGCGATACCGGCACGCTGTACGGCTGCCAGGAGCTGGCGGCCATCATCCGCGAAGAACGGGCGTTGCCGGACCGGCTGGCTTTCGGCGATGCGCCTTCCTTCGTGCTGCGCGGACCTGCGCTGGGCTTGCAGAAGACGAAGGTCGAGCCGCCGCGCCGGACCTACGAATATCCCGTTACTCCTGCGCGGTTTCCGTGGTTCTATGATAAAGCGTTATGGCTCGATTTCCTAGACATGCTGCTGGAGCAGCGCTGCAATGTCGTGTACATATGGACGGGGCATCCCTTCTCCTCCTTCGTCAAGCTGGACGATTACCCGGAGGCGCTGGAGGTGACGGAGGATGAGTTCAAGCTGAATGTCGAAACGTTCCATTGGCTGGCGGAGGAAGGGAATAAACGCGGCATCTGGATCGTGCTGAAGTTTTATAACATCCATATTCCGCTGCCGTTCGCCGAGAAGCACGGCTTGGAGCTGCATCAGCCGAAGCCGCTTCCGCTGACAAGCGATTACTACAAAAAATCAATTTCGGCATTTGTTCGAAAGTTCCCGAACGTCGGATTGATGGTTTGCCTCGGCGAGGCGCTTCAGGGGCAGCTCTATGGGGCCGAGTGGCTGACCGAAACGATTCTCGAAGCCGTGAATGAAGGTCTGAAAGATATGCAGCTCAAAGAAAAGCCGCCGATCATCGTCCGCGCCCACGCCATTAACGCGGAGAGCGTGATGGCCGCCGCACTTCCGCTCTATCCGAACTTGTATACGGAAGCCAAGTTCAATGGAGAATCGCTTACCACCTTCACCCCCCGGGGACGCTGGCAGAACATCCATAACCACTTAAGCTCGCTGGACACGATTCATATGATCAATGTTCATATTCTGGCCAATCTGGAGCCGTTCCGGTGGGGCAGCCCGTCCTTCATCCAGAAAAGCATGCAGGCGGCCAAATACCGTCTCGGCGCCAACGGCTTGCATCTGTACCCGCTGTTTTACTGGGATTGGCCGTATTCGCCCGATCAAGCTTCGCCCCGTTTGCGGCAATTTGAACGGGATTGGATCTGGTTCGCTTCCTGGTTCCGCTATGCCTGGAATCCCGACAGAGATCCGAAGCAGGAGCGCCGCTACTGGATCGATCTTCTTGCTCGGCGGTACGGCAGCAGGGAAGCGGGAGAAGCCATCCTTGCCGCCTATGAGGAATCCGGCGAATGCGCGCCGAAACTGCTGCGCCGCTTCGGCATCACCGAAGGGAACCGGCAGACGATGGTCCTCGGCATGACGCTCAGCCAGCTCACGAATCCAGAGCGCTATATGCCTTGGAAGGAACTGTGGGAATGTCAAGCGCCGCAAGGCGAGCGGTTGGAGACGTTCGTAGTCAGAGAGCTCCGAGGCGAACCGCACATCGGGGAGACGCCGCTGGATATCATAGCGGATGTCGAACGGAATGCGGAGCAGGCGCTCCGGGCGGTTCGGCATGCCGGCAGCCATGTCAGCCGCAACAAGAAGGAGTTTCAGCGGCTTGAGACGGATGTGGCAGCCATTCGGCTGATGACATATTCGTATACGTATAAAGTTAGAGCCGCGATTGATATTTTGACTTATAAGCATACGGTCGGAAGCCGTTATTTGGATCGAACGGATCTTTTGGAGAGCGCTCGTGTGCATGCAGAGGTTAGTCTTAACAACTACCGGGAGCTTACCGCTTTGACGGATTCGACGTATCTGTATGCGAACAGCATGCAGACGCCGCAGCGCAAGGTGCCGTTCCCGAACGGAGAGACGTACGGACATTGGCGGGACTGCTTGCCGCTGTACGAGCAGGAGTATGACAACTTAAGCCGTCAGGTGCAGCAACTGAAGGAAGGCCGTTTGCCGGCTGCGCTCAACAAAGCCGCCAGGACCATCGAGCCTTACAAGCCAGCTCCGTTCGTGCTGCATTCCGCGAATGCCGAAACATATAAGATCGACAAGCAGCAATATATTTTTAATGACGGCGATGTGTTCATTCAGAGTTATGCGGAGGAGCTCCAAGGCTTGACCGGCGTACGCTTTAGCCAGCGCGAGGCTTCCAAGCAGGGCGTTCAGCTGGAGATTGAACTGCCGGAGAAATCGCAGATTCTGGTCGGGTACTTCAACTCCCCTGATTCTCAATGGCTGAAGGCGCCGAATCTGGAAGAGAATACGCACGCCGACGATCAAGGCGGACTGGTGCCGATACTCAGCAACGGCATGAAGGTTTACTTCTATCCGAGCTTGAACATTCATGCCTATACGTATGAAGCGGGCAGGCATACGCTGGTTTTCGGAAAGGGGGCTTATTTGCTCGTCGGCGTCATCTCCGCAGAACAGAAACCTGTCCCTCGGGATGTGACGCATGACGGTGAGAATGCGGATACGATGGATTGGCTGTACAGCGGGGACGATCACGAATCTAAGCGGCGTGCACAGCCTGCGGGAGGTGTGCAGAAGTGAGGGCGAATGCGGGAATTCATCCTAAGTTAGGTTTGCAAGGCCCTGTCCTCGCCTGGCAGGATCCGTGGGCGAAGGAGGCATCCGACCGGTTAATGCGGACGGGAACGGGGATGGTTACGCCATCCCAAGACCCGCTGCCCGATCCGCCGTCGTATTTGGCTGCGCTGAAGGAGCTTGGCACCCAGTTCTATGTGCATCATACGTTTCCTGACGGGTCGGGGCAAGCCGATATGCTTCAGGATTTGTTGCAAACAGGCATTGAGGTATGCCTCGGCAACGAATACGGGAACATTAACGGTCCGTTCGTTCAAGGAACGAACCGCTACGATATCCCGGATGAGACGATATTGGAAGCGTACCGCTCCGGCCAATTGATGGGACTGTTATACGACGAGCCCGAGCATCTGCAAATGAATGCGGGACAGTACCGGAAGGACGGATGGTTCCCGCATTGGGGGGACACGGATGGGCTGGGCGCCGCTCAATCGGAGGCGCGGGTGGCCGCTGCCGTAACCCGCCGTGTGAACCATGTGCGCGATGTATTGCTGAAGAACGGTTACGACCCGCATGCCGTTCCCTTGGTTTCGGAGCATGTCTTCCCTGTCCTGTTTCACACGAAGGCCAGAGCCGGGATGACGCTTTGTCCGAAAATCATGAAAGAATCGTTCCAATCCTTGCAGCTGTCAACCGCACTTGGCGCCGCCAAGCAGTACGGGCGCTCCATGTGGATTTGCGCCGACTTGTGGGGGCCGGATATCGGCCCCTGGTTCACGCGCACGTCCGGATTTCCCGGACATTCTCCTGCAGAATACGCATCAGCGCTGCGGATGGGATACTACATGTCGCCAAGCCACCTGTTCACGGAAAATGTCGACGTCTTGCTGTCCTACGACGGCAGCCGGTTCAGCCAAACCGAGTTCGGCGACGTCTGGGAGCAATTCGTGAAAGAATTCGTACCGAACCATCCGCTCACATGGCGGCATTCGGATGCCGCAGCGGATATCGCCGTCATTCATGCAGAGGACAGCAACTACGGACAGAACGCCCGGTTATTCGGCAACCGGAACTCTGCGAGTACGGAAGCGGATAGCAGCATTTTCGCCATTTGGCATCTGCTCAGTCATGGCACAATTCCGTCACATGGCAGCTGCATGCATATTCCAGGCTTTGCGTTTCCCCGCCATGAGCTGAAGAGCAGAGTCCCTTTCGAGCAATTTCCGCTGAAGCATGGCGCCGATTTCCCGGCGCCGCAGCCTGTGCATCCGTTGTTTTACCCAGTTCATAACGCGCTTGTATATGATGAAACGGTCCAAGCTGAGGAGCTTGGAGATCCGAAGCTGATTCTCGCAGGGGGCTCGCGCATTTCCCCGGAAACGCTTCAGCTCATTCGGCGAAGAGCCGAGGGTGGCGCAACCGTCGTAATCGGCACATGGCTGCTTCCCGAGGCGTGGCAGGAGGCTCGTGTATTCGGGGAAGGACTTTGGCTTCCCGTACGGGGATTTCTGGACGATGACGCGCGGGAAGCCGTATCTCCCTTCTTGGGGAGTCAGGACGTCTGGGTGCAGAGGTTCGGTTCGAACGAAGTCAGAATGTATAAGCAAGATGCCGGGGGATTCACTTTGGATTTCGAAATCGTAAGCCGGCCCTAGAAGCCGCGAAGGAGAGATGATCATGGCCGAATTTCTGCCGTTTCAAGTACCGGAGAGTAAACGAATACGCTTGATTATCGATACGGATGCCAAGAACGAAGCGGACGACCAATTCGCTATCGTGCATGCGCTGTTGACGCCCAGGTTCGTCAACAAGGGCATCATCGCCGCTCACTTCGGAACGGAACGGACGCTCACTTCGATGGAGGAGAGCTACGAGGAGTGCGAGAAGCTGTTGGGCTTGCTGGACATGAAGGCGGATATTCCGCTGTACCGGGGGTCGCAGCGCGCGATGACCGATGACCGGACGCCGGCTGTCTCCGAAGGGGCCGAGTTCATCATCCGGGAAGCGATGAAGGACGATCCGCTGCCGCTGTATGTCATTTCACTAGGTGCGATTACGGACTTGGCTAGCGCCTATTTGTTGGAACCGCGCATAGCCGGGCGATTGACGGCAATTTGGATCGGAGGCGGCCAGTGGCCGGACGGCGAGCGTGAGTTCAATCTCAGCAACGACATCGACGCCGCGAATGTCGTCATGGCCTCGACCATTCCGCTCTGGGTCGTGCCTCGGAATGTGTATGCCACGATTCGCGTCAGTCTGGCGGAGTTAGCGCTCAAGGTCCGGCCTTATGGAGCCATAGGCGACTATTTGTTTCAGCAAATGGTTGACTTCAACCATGCGGCTGCCGGGAATCCTCGCTTTCCGAAGGGCGAGATGTGGTCGTTGGGCGACTCGCCGGCTGTGAGTCTGCTTCTGGACAGCCATGAGTACGCTTACGAGATGAGGCCGGCGCCACGCATAACCCGGGACATGCGCTATGTCCATCACCAGAAGGAGCGCCTCATTCGGTGGTACAACGAAGTGGATGCGCGGTTTACTCTGGAGGACATGTATGCCAAGATCGCCTTATTCGACAGGTATAAGCAATAAGGCTTACGCCTGGAACCCTTCCTTTCTGATCTCGGAAGGGTTCTTTCCTCTGATTTTCTTGAACTGCCTGGAGAAGAAAGACAGGTCTTTGTAACCGAGAGCTTCCGCCACCTCGGAGGCGTTCATCCCGTTATGGCGCAGCAGATGCTCGGCCCGTTCAATGCGGGTTTGAATGATGTACTGCTCCAGCGAAATTCCCATGACTTCCTTGAATTTGAGTGAGAAATAGCGTGGAGACAAATTGGCGTTCTCGGCGAGCGATTCCGGCGTATGGGCAATTCCCGGCGTCTGCCGGATGCGGTAAGCCAGCATGCGGATCATGGAAGAAAGATGATCGGCAGGACGTGCGGAGGGTTGTTCTTCTTCGCGCTTAAGCTGCATCAGCATCAAAGCTAACAGCAGTTTGCCCTCCGCCTCAGAGACCTGCGTAGGCTCCAACATCGTTTCCACATACCGATTGAGATACGTTTCGAACAGGAACCGGTCCTTCACCTGATGGAAGCCGGACGGAATATGCGGCATGAGGGGTTCGAAGGCAGGCAAAGTGAAGTGGATATACGTAACCGTCAGCGGCTGTTGCGGCTCATGCGCTGCCGCCGTCCGGTCTCCAGGCCGGAATACGAAGCAGGTGCCGCCTTCAATTGCGTACGGCTTGTCATTGCGAAGCATCGTACCCGTGCCGCTCCATGCATACCAGAGATCGTAATCGTCCAAGGGTTGGTGCCTCGTATCCCATTTCCATGTCCGTTCGCACGTGACTTTGCCGAAATTGCCGTTCAAACCGAGATGAGTGGACAGCTCCATGTATATGCTTCTCCTTTATATGTAGAAAAGTACAAAGATTTCGTAGTGTAGTGTATTCATTTTACTATGATTCGTTAGTATTATGAAGCCATATCAAATGTTAATAATACAAACTTTCGAAGGAGAGGTTTCGATATGCTGCATCCATTCATGGGAATTGAAAATTGGGATCGGGTTGGCTTGTCCGTGGAGGAATCGGCTAGACGGCTTCAACGCTTGGCCTATGTAGACCGCAGCTGCATGAGGCTTGAAGCGGGACATCTGGCTGCCCGGCCGGAGTATGAAGTGAAAGGGGCGCTGGCCCGTTTCACCTGGCAGGACGCCGAATGCTATAACCAGCTGCGCAACCGGTGCAAACAGCTCCGCATGGGGGTGAGGGCATTCGAGAAATGCCCGGATGATGCCTTGGAGCAGTTGATGGCCAAAGTGCTGGAGTCGCACAACACATTGAATCTGCTGGTCGCCCTATTCGAAGTGGTGAAGCCTGCGCAGATCGAAGCGATAGAGGCTTATCTGGCCGAAGCGCAGCCGCTCGTCGATGAACCGACGATTCATCTGCTGCAGCATCAGCTTATCGACCGCCGGGGCCAGATGACTTGGGGCCGGCAAGCGATCGCGCATTTCATGGAATCGGCGGCGGCCGGGGACCAAGCGAGCGCAGCCCGCTGGAAGCACTATATCGAAGCGCTGCTCCAAGCTGCCGGCGGCATTGACGGGGTACCCGACAGGGTGCCGGTGGAGGAACGTGCGATTGTGGCTACGGAACCGTTCCAACTCCCTTACACAAGCACCCGGGACGCTCGTTTCCAAACGTCGGTCATCAAGATGAAAGGCGTGACCTTCGAGGATAATGACAATGGACGTTTCCTCCAAATGATGCTGTCGCGGTATTTCGAAATGTCAGCTGCCGAAGGCGTTGCGCTCGTGCATTTCTCAACAGAAGGGAAGCCTTGGTCGTTCTATTACGACACTGCCCGGCATCTATGGGATGAAGTCCGGCACTGCTGGTTCGGCGAAGCGGCGCTGCTGAGCAAAGGCTACGATGTTCATGCCATTCCGAACTGGACGGGGTGGTATGATATGGCAAGCCAATTGTTTAACCGGGACGAAGCCTATACGCATCTGACGATTGCTATTGAGAAGGCTGCCATGAAATATCCGCCGGGGAAGAGGGAGGAATGGGAATTTTGCCGGGATATTGCTCAAGATCCGCTAATGACGACCTTCCAGGATTTCGATTGGGCCGATGAGGTTGTTCATGCGGGATTCGGGCAGAGATGGATCATTGAAGAGCTGTTTCATGGAGACAACGTGAAAGCATTGGAAGCAGCGGAAGAAACGATGGCGAAGCGTGCGGAATTTATGAAGGCGCAAGAAGATGCGGACCCTGTACAGCTGCCGGAACGGTTCGCAGGTAATTATTAATAGAGACGAGTTACTTGGACCTTCAGGGTTCAGGTAACTTTTTTTGATTTAGGCTTATTATCGATATCGATAGAAAATATGGATGAATATGATTTAAAGATAGGAATTGATAAATGAAAGATCTTCAGCTACACTCAAGGGATGATAGCTAAAGAATGTGTTTGATGAAGGGACAACCAGCATGAGTATTTATCAATTTACCGCACAGAAACCGAATGGAGAGCAGCTTTCATTAGAGAATTATGCCGGCAAATATTTATTAATTGTCAACACGGCGAGCAAATGCCAATTCACGTCCCAGTTCGATGAATTGCAAAAGATGTATGACCGGTATCAGACAGACGGCTTCGAAATTATTGGCTTTCCCTGCAACCAGTTCGCTGAACAAGAGCCGGGTACGAGTGAGGAAGCGGAATCGTTTTGCCGCATCAATTATGGCGTGAAGTTTCAAATGTTCGCCAAAGTAAATGTGAATGGGGAGGATGCGGCCCCGCTCTTTCAATATTTGAAACAGACGGCTCCTTTCCAGGGATTCGATCCCGAGAATATACAAGCCAAGCTGTTGAAATTAGTGATCACAGAGAAGCATCCGGAATGGCTGTTCGGAGATTCGGTCAAATGGAATTTCACGAAATTTCTCATTGACCGCAACGGACAAGTATTGAAGCGCTACGAACCGACGTATGACATGGAAAGAATGAATTGGGACATCAAGTTTTTGACCAAGTTCGGCAAGCTGCAATAGCACTCATTTACCTTCATGAATGTTAGTTCATGGAGGTTTTTTTATGGTTTGTTTCACTATGATTCATTCGAAGAAAGGAACTGGCTAACGACTTGATTGAATTTGTCTCGTTCTTCATAGAATGCGCCATGTCCGCTGTATGAGAACGGGACAAGCTGTGAGTTGCTTATTTTCTGATGCATTTCCTGCGCTTGAGCGAACGGAATGACTTTGTCATGAATGCCGTGTACGATCAAGGTAGGAACAGCGATCCGATACAGATCTGCGTCCAGGTTCGCATCCCTCAGCATCGAAATGACCGCCGAATTCGACCAGCCTGCCGCTTGCAGTCCCATCTCCATAAACCAATCCGAGAAGGGCTTCGTGATATATTGGAAGAAAAACATGTCCGTCACGTCCTGCATCATCTTGGGACGGTCGTTTAACGCTAGTTTCTGCATCTGGGCGGCGGTCTCTTGCGTAAAGCCTCTTGGCGCCGCCGCGTCAATCAGCACGAGATTCGCGACCTCGTGGCCATGGTAACGCGACATATACTTAATGGCGATCGCGCCTCCGGTGGAGTGCCCTGCGAGCGTGAATTGCTTGAGCTGAAGCGTCTCGACAACGATACGGATATCGTCAGCTAGCCGTTCGAATGTATATCCGGCATAAGGTTTATCGGAGTTGCCGAAGCCCCTCCAGTCGATGCCGATGCAGCGGTAACCCATTGCGGGTAGAACATTGAATTGATATTCGAACTGCTTATGGCTTAACGGCCAACCGTGCAAAAAAACGATGGTCTTGTGTCCGCCAGGGTTGATATCTTCCACATATAGGTTTACGCCAGGCTCCACACAGATAAAGTACCCCACGATTATTCCTCCATTCAAAATAGGCTTTCAATAACATACTCATCCGTACTGATAAGGGTGAATGCCTATTGAAATCAAAATAACCGAGGCGTAAGGGGTATCTTATTTTCAGCATATTTTCAGTTAACTTTCATACGACTATCAGCCTAACTTAAGAATGGCTTCAGGTTAGCCTCTTATACTACTAACTATCAACACTAACCCAATGGCTCCTGAAAGGCGGTAATCCTATGAATGAGAATCATGATAACCACATGAACGTAACGGATATACAAGTGAAGAACGTAAAATCGGGAAGTAAAATAAAGCCTATGTTCGCAGCATTCATGGCCGGCGCGGTCGTCGTAGGCGGGCTGATGTTCACGTCCGACAAGATGAATTTGTTCGGCTATGGCGCCGCGCCTGCTCAGTCAAGCGCTGCAGCGGCGGTGACCGCTTCGGCCAATTCGGCGGCTGCCGTACAGACCGCATCGTTAAGTACGACGGGGAATAACAGCATTTCGTCCATTGTCAAAGCGGCAAGCCCGGCGATTGTCAAAATCGAGACGAAAGTAAAACAAACGAGCATGGGGCCGAATAGAAGAAACGCGTACCCGCAAGGCGCCGAGAGCGGAGATACGATTGAGAACGGCATCGGCTCCGGATTTATTTATGATGCCAGCGGCTACATTTTGACGAATCAGCATGTGATTGAAGGTGCAGATGAAATCGACGTTTACGTACAAGGTTATGACACCCCGTTCACGGCACAGCTTCTCGGAAGCAGCTACGATCTGGACTTGGCTGTGCTGAAAATTCAGGGAACGGCATCATTCCCTTCGTTGAAGCTGGGCAGCTCGGATCAGACAGAGGTGGGAGACTGGCTCGTTGCGATCGGGAATCCATACGATTTCGATTATTCCGTAACGACCGGCGTCTTAAGCGCCAAAGAACGTGAGATCAGCATCGACGACGAGCAGGGAACCCGCAATTACAAGCATTTGCTGCAGACCGACACTGCAATTAATCCGGGGAACTCCGGCGGTCCTCTATTGAATTTGAATGGCGAAGTCATCGGAATCAATACGGCTGTCAACTCGGAAGCTCAAGGGATGGGCTTTGCCATACCGGCAAGTACGATTAGCTCTGTCGTGGACAAATTAAAAAATAATGAGTCGATTCCGAAAGAAGCTGAACCCTATATTGGCGTAGCCCTGCAAAATATTACGAATGACATGCTGGAAGATTTGAAAATCAACAGCACCCAAGGCGCCGTTGTTGCCGATGTGCAGCAGGGTACGCCGGCTTTCCGAGCAGGCATCCGCCAGTTTGACGTTATTACGAGCGTGAACGGCAAGGCCATTGCCAATACGGAAGAGCTCACCAAAGCCGTACAAGGCGCAGCTGTTGGCGATAAGCTGAAAGTAACGATCTCCCGTGACGGGCAGACCAAAGATGTCACCGTTACGGTTGGTAATAGAAACGCTGAGCCCAGCTACCAAGGTTAAAATCTGATTGCTAGAAGATTGCCCGCTAACTTGCCTCAGGCTTGTTAGGCTGGCAATCTTTTTTTGTTCAGCTTAGGTTGCCACTAACAAGGGAACATGATACAATCATCCTGACGAACGTTCGGAAGGGAAGGGATCGACTTATGACAGCCGCTCGCATCAAAGAAGTATCGCTCAAACATTTTGCCAAGAACGGATATGAAGGTGCTTCCCTAGCGGACATTGCCGCGGATGTGGGAATCAAGAAACAATCCATCTACACCCATTTCAAAGGGAAAGATGAGCTTTACCTCGATCTGTTCAATGATGTGCTGACGAAAGAACTGAAATTCGTCGTCGAGTATCTTGAACGATATCAGCATTTGCCCATCGACAAGCTGCTGTTCGGGCTGCTTATCCAATATAAGGATGGCTACGAGCAGGACGATAACACCAAATTTTTCTTGCGGGTTGCCTTTTTCCCGCCGTCGCATCTCTATAGTGAAATTGTCGAACAAGGCTACAAGTATTTAGATCAGATAGAAGCCATGCTTATCCCCCTATTCGCCAAAGCTCATGCGGCAGGCAGCATACATGCCGAGGTCAGCAGCGAGATGGCGGCAGTCGCCTTTCTGGCTGTGCTTGACGGCTTGTTCGTCGAGTTACTATTCGGGGGAGAGGACCGCGCGATTCGAAGAATCAAATCATCATGGCTCGTCTATTGGCGCGGTATTAAATCGTAATTCAGCAGGAGGGATTTAACAGATGAACCGTTATTGGAGTTATATTTTTATCGGCGCCATTTTTGAAGTGATGTGGGTATCAGGATTGAAGCATTCCGAGACGACGATGATGTGGATAGGTACGATTATCGCCATGTACATCTCGTTCCATCTGGTGATCAGCGCATCTACGAAACTGCCGGTCGGCACCGTCTACGCCGTATTCACCGGGCTCGGCACGGCGGGCACAGTGGTAGTAGAGATGCTCGTGTTCGGAGAGCCGTTCCGGATTCTTAAAGTATTCCTCATCTTGCTGCTATTATCCGGCGTGTTTGGGCTCAAGTTCGTCACAACAGAGAAGAGCAAGAAAGGAGCTGCCGTCTAATGGGTTGGATATATCTCTTGTTTGCCGGGCTGTTCGAAGTCGTCGGCGTCGTCGGCATGAATCAGATCAATAAAGCTAGAACCATCCGCTCATTCAGTATTTTCATCGTCGGGATCGTCATGAGCTTCACGCTGCTGAGCTTTGCGATGAAAAGCTTGCCGATGGGCACTTCTTACGCCGTATGGACAGGAATCGGCACGGTCGGCGGCGCAGTCGTCGGGATGCTCTTCTATGGTGAATCCAGCGATTGGAAGCGGATCGTGTTCATCGCGATGGTATTAAGCGCCGCGGTCGGATTGAAATTAATCTCATAAGCTTAAAGAAGAAAAGCGGTGAATGTCATATTCGTAGGAAACTAATTATTGCAGGAGCAGTCCTTCTTCTCGTCATTCTGCTATTATACGGGTTTATGCGTTTTATCAATTTAAGAAGCTTCCAATTGTTCGGAGGGATTACCGATCATGTGGAGACGAGCGAGAAGGTTGTCGCCATCACCTTCGATGATGGACCGACGAAGCAGGTAGACCCCATTCTGGACATCTTAAGCAAGTTTGATGCGAGAGCGACATTCTTCATCATCGGCCATGAGTTGAAAGATAACATGGAAGAAGCGCGTAAGATCGTGAATGCCGGCCATCAAATGGGCAATCACTCGTATTCGCACGAACGATTCATCTTCCAAAGCCGTTCCTATGTGCAGCGTGAAATTGAGGAAACGAATAAGCTGATCCGGGAAGCGGGTTACGCAGATGAAATCGATTTCCGTCCGCCATACGGGAAGAAGCTGTTCAGTTTGCCTCTATATTTGCATGAACATGACATCCAAACGATTATGTGGAGTCTTGAACCTGACACGTCTTATACCGGTGCCGCAGACAAGATCAAGGCGGTGGAAGAGGGCATAAGGCCAGGAGCCATTATTTTGCTTCATCCTATGTACGATACGTCGGGACAGGAATTATTAGCACTGGAAGGCATTCTGGAGATGCTGAGCCGACAAGGTTACAGATTCGTAACGGTTAACGAACTGCAGGAATACGCTAATCACCATTGAATAATTCACAGAATCGTCACTTATGCGGAGCATTCTCCAATCGCTATAATAGCAAAGACAAAAGAAAGGATGATGGGGAATGCCGGCAACGAAGAAAGAAAATGTGTATTTCGGATTAATGATGTGCAGCGGGATGGTTATCTTCATGACAACCTATAACCTGTTCACGAATGGCCTAATCGGCCGCATCTCGATGGGGAGCGTGCTGCTGCAATTGCTCTTGGGTTTTATTGTCGCATTTCTGTTGGAATCGTTCATTGTGGGTCCGGTTGCCAAGAAAATGGCTTTATCGTTACCTTATGACAAATCCAAGAAAGCATTGGTCATTGTATCGATTGCCTTGTTCATGGTAACCGGCATGGTACTCTGCATGTCCCTATTTGGTGTGGTGATGGCGATGATCTCCAACGGACTGATGGGAGAAACATTCATAGAGAAGTATGTGTCGACTGTTTGCCGGAACTTTATTTTCGCTCTTCCGCTTCAGCTCTTGATCGTGGGACCTGTTGTGCGGTATGTATTCGTTAAATTCGTGAAAACTACAAATATGGCGAATTCGGCAAGTTGAACTTACACTTTGCCGGATGAAGCGATGATATTTCATGACGAAAGGCGTTCGGTCCAGTATGATGAGGGAAATGACCATTCAGGATTATGAGCAAATGATATCGCTGTGGAACCAAATTGACGGGCTGGTCCTCAGCGAAGCCGATTCTAAGGCAAATATGGAGAAGTATTTACATAGAAATCAAGGGCTAAGCTATGTGTACGAAGTGGAGGGGGACATCGTCGGAACCGTTCTCTGCGGACACGATGGGAGAAGAGGTTTTATCTATCATGTTGCGGTGAGTCCCGGGTACCGGAACCGCCGGATCGGTCAACAGCTGGTTGACAGGAGCATGGAGAGACTGCAAGAAGAAGGCATTGATAAATGCCATATTTTCGTCCTGGATGACAACGAAATCGGAGGCCGGTTTTGGAGCAGATCGGGCTGGCAGAAGAGATCGGGGTTCTCCGTATTTTCGAAAGATACGTGCAAATAATAAAAAGCGTCTTTGTCCCGAAGGGGACAAAGACGCTTTTTTGATTAAACGACGCCTTGAGCGATCATGGCTTCCGCCACTTTGGTAAACCCTGCGATATTGGCGCCGACGACGAGGTTGCCCGGATGTCCGTATTCCTCGGCGGCTTGCACGGCATTCTTGTAGATGTTTTTCATAATTGCATGGAGCTTGTCGTCTACTTCATGGAAGTGCCAGGAGTATCTCATGCTGTTCTGGGACATTTCCAGCGCGGATACGGCAACTCCGCCCGCATTGGCAGCTTTGGCCGGCCCGAAAAGCACACCAGCCTGCAGGAACACATCGATCGCTTCCAAAGTCGAAGGCATATTCGCGCCTTCGCCGACGGCTTTGACACCGTTGCTTACAAGCAGCTTGGCGGATTCGGCATCAATTTCGTTCTGCGTTGCACTAGGCAGCGCGATGTCGCAAGGTACGGACCAGATCCCTTGGCAGTTCTCGTGATAGGTAGCGTGCGGATGCTCGGTTACGTACTCGCTGATTCTCTTTCTCTCGACTTCTTTCAAACGGCGAACCGTATCCAGACAGATCCCTTTGGGATCGTGAATATATCCGTTAGAATCGCTGCAAGCAACGACCGTGGCGCCCAGCTGCATCGCTTTCTGCATGGAATAAATGGCTACATTGCCGGAACCGGATACGACGACAGTGCTGCCTTCGAAGCTGAGTCCTTGGGATTGCAGCATTTCATTCACAAAGTATACGCAGCCATAACCAGTCGCTTCCGTACGGCCTAAGCTGCCGCCATAAATGATGCCTTTCCCCGTCAGTACGCCGGCTTCATGTGCGCCGCGAATTCTTTTGTACTGGCCGAACATGTACCCGATTTCGCGCGCCCCTACGCCAATATCTCCAGCGGGAACGTCAGTATCCTGGCCTATGTATTTATAAAGCTCAGTCATGAAACTTTGTGTAAACCGCATGATCTCCTGATCGGACTTCCCTTTCGGATCGAAGTCGGAACCGCCTTTACCGCCGCCGATCGGCTGTCCGGTCAAGGAGTTCTTGAACGTTTGCTCAAATCCGAGAAATTTAATAATACTCGCATTAACGGACGGATGAAAACGCAAACCGCCCTTATAAGGTCCGATCGCGCTGTTGAATTGTACGCGGAAACCGCGGTTTACATGCGTAACGCCTCGGTCGTCTACCCACGGCACGCGGAATGTGATCAATCGCTCCGGCTCGACGATACGCTCGAGAATCCCGTGCTTCATATATTTCGGATGCTTCGCAAGAACCGGGATTAGCGATTCCAAAATCTCTTTTACGGCTTGATGGAATTCTTGTTCATAAGGATTACGTTTGACTACAGTTTCATACACGGCCTGTACATATTCCCTTGCCACTGTCTCATTATCTACTTGCACAATCACATTCTCATCCACCTTTGAAATCAATTATATAAAAAAGTTTAATATAATAGTTTTACCTTATCCTTAACAATTGTTCAATGAAAATTTACATGTCATGTAAGCTTACTCTGCGAGGTTAATCAAGCCGTCATCCAGAATGAAGTTTAATGACATGCATGTGAATGTCCAAAAAGTGTTATACAGGAGACGTGAGAAGAAGTATGATACGAACTAAAAGATAGAGAGAGAGGTTATACAGGATGAAAAGAATCGGATGCTTTCATGCTCATTATTCGAACATCGAACACATCGACAAAGCGCTGCAGGCATTTGATGCGGAGCTCGTCCATTTCGTAGATCCAGGCCTTGACCGGATAAAAATGGATGCCGATTTTACACAGGAAACCGTAGAGAAGAAAGTGATGGAGACCTTGGCGTGGATAGCCAGCTGTCATGTGGACGCTATACTCATTACGTGTACATTTTTTACAGCCGTTTTCGATGCCGAGCATCACCGGTTTCCGATTCCCGTTATTAAAATTGACGAGCCCTTGTTCGAAGCCATTTGTCAAGCGAATCAGCCCGTCGTTGTTGCTTTTACAAATCCTAATACGGTTACCGGAACAATGAATCAATTATTTGCCTATGCGAGCAAGAGGGGGAAAGAGGTAGACGCGAAGCCTGTGCTATTGGAGAATACTTTTGAACTTATTATGCAGGGAAGGAAAAGCGAGTATATCCGTCTAGTAGCGGAGGGGTTGATTCAGATTACGGCGGAGAATCCAGGGAAATATCTCGCCGCGGCGCAACTCTCTATGGTTCCGGCTTCTCAGATCGCACAAAATCGAACGAACCTCGCTGTCGGGAACCATCTTGAGTCTTTGGCCGATTATCTGAAAGAGCTGTTAAATCTTGAGGTGAGAAAGGAGCATTAACTGTTCAATCGTGGTCAGCTTACGATTTAGTAAGCTCTTTCTTCCAAAACTCAATGACCGTGTGGCCAGACATTTGCATCGAAGCCCATGAATTTTTTCCCTTGAAGCCCAAGTCTTCCATGAGTTTTAATGCCTTGTCGACATCCGTATTTTCTACCCGCAGCTCCATGGTCAGGGCATGCTGGATGATGTAAGAATAATCGTTCGCTTCGTTGGTAGTTAGCTCTGCATTTGTCATTATCGTACGCCACCTTTGAAAAACGCTAAGCACATCCAAACGTGCCTAGCGTTTATTTTGTAATGCCATCTAGAAATCCAGTTCAATCATCGATGATTTCATCTAACTCGGAGCTTTTGCTGTTAGCTGCCGCATTGATTTCCACATCGGCCTTGTTTAATCCTTGTATTTTCTCCGCAGCTTCCGCTTGATTGTTCAGCTGCTCTTCGATTTGCCCGGTGCCATGAGCTCCTTGATGCCCTCTGCTTGATGTCATTGTTCGTATAAGCTCCTTTGCTTGTTACTTTGATAAATTGCACAAATGGTTTAATTTAATCGTCCTGGCTCTTTGTTCACTTCAAAATTCGTTGCATCGCTGTAGCTTTCCCCCATGGCTTGGTAGTTCGAGGGGACTTCTTCATCGGTCCGGTCTGCCTGTGCAGTGTCCGCCGGATCTTCAGCACGGTTAGACAGCGCCCAACTCATAGGCCGGCCCAGCTTTTGGTGCAATTCATTTTGATCCATGCCGTATTCCCTCCAGACAATGTGTTAAGAAACACGATTAAGGTTCGCTATAGTTTTGTACATTGCAAATGTTCTTATACGAATTACGATATGAAAGTGCGGCGGATTTTTCGAGCGATTGGGTATTCTATGTTTAGATGTGAGTCTTAGGGGGATTTGATGTGGAACAAAAATATGTAAAGGAAACGAGATGCTTCAAAACCTCAAGAGTATTTCCTTTAGATGTCAATAATCACAATACGATGTTCGGCGGTAAGCTGATGTCCCTGATTGACGATATCGCCTCCATTACAGCTTCCAAGCTGTGCCGGGTGACCGCGGTAACAGCTTCTACAGATTCCGTGGATTTCTTGAAGCCAATCCGGCCTACGGATTACGTGTCCCTGGAATCGTTCGTGACTTGGACTGGGCGAACATCGATGGAAGTGTTCGTCAAAGTCATTACGGAAGATTTGCGAAGCGGAAAAAGAGACATAGCGGCAACCTCCTTCTTAACCTTCGTAGGGATGGATGAAAATAACGTCCCGGTGCCCGTACCCCGCATTGTTCCGGAAACGGAAGAAGAACGAAAGCTCAATGAGACGGCCGGCCATCGCGCGGAAATGCGCAAGATCCGAAGGGATGAAAGCAAGAAATTCGCCGATTACTTGATTACCAGATATCCTTGGGAATAGACTTAAAACCCATGCAGATCATGCATGGGTTATTCATTGTTCCGGGCTCCCATATTCCGGGATTCGCTTCATTATGATAATGTGGAGAAGAGGACTGCGTTCGGGAGGCTGGATATGGATCTAATTGATGAGCTGCTTCATCATTACTTCGAAGAACGGGCATACGAGATCGAGCCTGTACCGTTCGGTTTGATGAACTTTACGAAAATAGTCACTGTGAAAGACAGCAAGTATGTCCTTCGCATCTACAATCGTCATCTGAAGACAATCGAGAGCATCGAGTTTGAGAGAGAAGTAACTTCGTTTCTGAGCAAACAAAACGTTACCATCGTCGTTCCGTTGTTCTTAGAAACGAAGGCCAACGAACCCTATGTTCTATTATCGGATGGCACTTTAGGCGCTTTAGTAACATACATTGAAGGCGTCGTCCCGGCCATGTCAACCACAGAGCAAGCAGCGAATTTCGGTCGGGTTGTTGGGGAGGTTTCTTCCGTCCTGCGTTATTTTCAATCAGATCTCTTGTATAAAGGCACGCCATTTACAGACATTTATCGTTTGCACCCGCTTGCCGATCATGAAGCCATTACTTCCTTTTTTGAAGACCCTCCCTTTGAAATATCTGCAACTACGCTTCATTTCTACCGAGAAATGGTTGCATTAGCGGAGAAAAGCAAGTGCGAGCTGCTAGAATTGCCCAGAGGGCTGGTCCATCATGATCTGTTGGTCTTTAACCTGCTCGCTATGGACAATCAAATTCACGGCGCATTGGATTTCGATTTTTCATCATGGGATATTAGCTTTATGGAGTTCGCCATCTCACTTAATCACATGATTCAATTAACAAACGGGGACTTGGACTTCGTGGAAGCCTTTGTCTATGGCTATTCTCAAGCCCAAACATGTACATACCAAGAAATTGACAAACTGCAGCGATTGACTCAAATCTATCATATTGCCATACTTCATGTGTACATCGGACAGCATTATTCAGGTGTTCCGGTCGAGGTGAGCTTCCGTTACATTTTTGATCAATTTCAAGTAAGGGATGCGTGGCTGAGCGATAATCGCATTGTTCTTGAACAGCTGCTTAAGAAGTATCTTATTCCATCATGAAACGGAGGGATGAGTCGATGTCGATAAAAGCGGTGCTCTTTGATTTGGATGGCACGTTATTGGACCGCGATGCTTCGCTTGTCCACTTTGCCTGCGATCAGCATGACCGGTTTCCGCAGCTTCAGTTGGTTGACAAAGACATCTATGTCCAGAAGTTTACCGAGCTAGATCAACATGGATACGTATGGAAAGATAAGGTTTACCGGCAGCTGCTCGATGAGTTTAGGGTTCAGGGGCTGGATTGGACCGATCTACTGGAAGATTATTTGAACGCTTTTCAAAGGCACTGCAGACCTTATCCTCATTTGCTGAAAATGCTTATGGATTTAACAAACAGGGGAATCAAGTTAGCGCTCGTTTCCAACGGTTATGGCCAGTTTCAATATGATAATTTCAAGGCGTTAGGGATAGGACATTTGTTTGATGAGGTCTTGATATCGGAGTGGGAGGGACTTCGAAAACCCGATCCGGCCATCTTCATCAGAGCGCTTGGCAAACTCGGCGTACAAGCAGAAAATGCCTTATTCGTGGGAGATCACCCTATCAACGATATAAAGGCCAGTCGAAACGCAGGGATGAGAGCCGTTTGGAAAAGGAATGGTGTGGCTGAGCAGGAGGTTGATGCCGATGCCGTTATCGATGATTTGGATGAGATTATGCGAATTGTTCTAGATCTAGAACGTTAAATCTGAGGGCTGCCGAAGGGCAGCTTCTTTTTTATGCCGGTCATGGCCGTAAAAAGAAACAAAAGGATACCCTTGAAATATCCATTAGGGTCATGTGAGGAACAGGCAAGATAATTTATAATTCTTATAGAGCAAGGAATCATACCATAATCAATGATAATTGGAGGAAAAAGCCATGAAGACAATCAATCGATTGAGATTAAAATGGATGTTAGGAACGGCTATGGCCGCAAGCTTATTCGTCACTCTGGGGCAGGCGGAGCCGGGAGTTGCTCTGGCCAAGGCAGAGGCGAAGCCTGAAGCGCGCTATGCGAAGGCGGAGGCAAAGCCCGAAGCTTTTGCCTGATTGAAGTTCTCCTTAGTTCCCTCGATGAACTCCTCAACATCGCTTACCTCTCAATCGTTTGAAGCGATTGGGAGGTGAACCACAACCACTGATCTCGCCGATTCCCGAAATGCTTCCCGTATCCATCTGTGTCCCCGTATCATGTTCCCGGTTCAGTTCCCGTCTGTATCCTGAAATCTTCCCTGAATAATTCCCGTCCATGTCTCATGCGTTCAGGATTGTGCCCGCTGTAAGATGAATATAGAAATCAAATTCATGTTATGGAGGTTATCACGATGAGAACAATGAACAAAGCAATGAAATGGTTGATGGGGGCTGCACTGATTGCAGCCATTGCCGTTCCAACGACGGTATGTGCGAAGCCGGAAGCAAAACCGGAAATGGCTTC
Organism: Paenibacillus sp. MAHUQ-63; assembly: GCF_028765165.1. GTDB lineage: Bacteria > Bacillota > Bacilli > Paenibacillales > NBRC-103111 > Paenibacillus_E. The sequence goes on from NZ_JARADB010000002.1 coordinate 1,378,972, forward strand.
CGGTGTGAAAGCCGGTGTGCTGTTGGCAGCGAAGCCCGAGGCTAAACCGGAAGCAGGGTAATCGAGATGAGTTTCAGAGGAGTGTACGCGTGATGGCAGAAAGGTATAGGCGAAAACAAAGCACAATAGCAGCTCTTATGCTGGCAGGCTGTTTGACTTTCAGCGGAGTCGTAAGTGCATTTGGTGAAACTCAACCCGCGGGCATACAGATTAAAGAATTCAGCCTGCTCGATACGGCTTCCGATGTCGTTGGTGCGGCGGATTTTACACCTGAAGGCAATAAGGACGGCCATTTCAGATTGGTAATGAACCTTGCGCAGAAAACAGTGATCGATTCCGTCGTACTGCGTTCAACGGATGCCTATGGGAAGGATAACTACCAAGGCGTGTGGCGAACGAACCGCGTGACAACCGGGTGGCTGCTCGGCATAGTACAGGACAAAGCGGTTACGCCGGCAAGCGGGACAACGCATGAGAAGAGCATCGTCAACCCCGGTTTTCGCAAGGATGTCAAAGAGCCTGTGGGCGAGTTCGAGGGCAATCTGACCTTCGATTTGTACGCCAGCGATAACGGAACGATCAAGGAAACGCAATATTATGTTTTGGAAATCGGCACGCCAGGAGGTACGGTAGTATCCAAACCGATTAAATATAAACAAGGGATGACGACAGGCGGGACTCCTTCCACACAAGAGCCCGCACCTGCAACATCGCCAACACCTGCAACAACACCTGTACCGACACCTGCAACAACCCCAGGACCGGTTCATGCGCCAACACCATCACAGACGCCGAGCCCTGTGCCGCCCCCAATGCCTGCAGAAAGTCCTGTGATCCATGTTGTATATAAGGGGCAAGAGCTTCAATTTGGCGATGCCAGACCTATCTTAAAGGATGGCTCAACCTTGGTTCCGTTCCGCAAATTATTCGAAACGCTAGGTTTCGAAGTGAAATGGGTAGATCATGGCGATTCCCAACAGGCGATCGGAACGAAGGACGGTCTTACGATCGAACTAACGATTAACAGTAAGACCGCCGTAGTGAACGATAAGAACGTGAGCTTGGACGTTCCTGCTCAAGTCGTTAATGGCAGTACGTTAGTTCCTCTTCGTTTTGTCGCAGAAAACAGCGGATATCAGGTATCCTACGCCAGAGACGGGGAGAACGCGACGGTACGAATCGAAGAAGCGGCTCCGCAAGAAGAGCCTGAACGTACGCCAGCTCCTGCACCCGAACCTGTCCAAGAGGAGGTTGAAGCTTATGTCGTGAAAGGATATGTACGGGATGCCAATGGTCAGCCGATACCGGGGATAACCGTCTTCGCCGACAACACACTGCTCTATGACAGCAACGTGCTCGGGGTTACGGATGTAACAGGACACTACCGGATCGAGTTGCCCGAGATAGCGACCTCTTGGCATATGGGCGCTGACGTCACCAAATCATTCAACGGAAAAAGCTATACGTTCGATTTATCCGCTGACGTCGATCTTCCGTTAATCGGCAAATCCGGAGCCGTCCGTAACTTCACTTGGAGCAAATTTGACGGTCAGATCTACATTTATCCGTTCTTTACGTCGACTGATGACGCTTTGCCTGAGTTCGATATGAACGATCTGGAGATTACGCTGATTCCGATTGGTCCGCTGCTTGACGGCAGTGCGGGCAAAACGATTACGAAACGCGGAGGTCCTGTCGCGGGTGGAGCGGGTGTAGATCAAATTCCGATTGGGCGCTATAAAGCTGCAGCGAGATGGCTGCCTGAAGGCCACGCACCGATCCCGCTGCAGATCAACGACAATAACGGTGATGATTATGGGGATTCGGTTGAATTCGAATTTGGCCCTCCGAAAGGCGTGTCCACCACCGATTATCTTAGCGAGCTTGTCGTTAAGATTCCGTAGAGGGGAATTGGCTGAACATATACAGCTCAACTCAAAATGATACAAAAGCCTGGCTTTCTTAAGGAATCTTAAGGAGAGCCAGGCTTTTGACCGTTAATAAACAAACTTTCGTTGGCACAGGTAACTAACTACGAACTATAGACATTCGGTCGCCAACCTGGCTGGAATCAAAGGAATCTGAGCAGTTGTATGAAGTAGGTACAGCAGCCCATAGTTATGAAGCGAAAGCTGAAACCCTCTTGAGCGTTGAATGAATGTTTGCTGAAAAGTGTTTTAGGCTGCATAGGCGTGCTCGTATTGCACAACCTAAGTTTTAAATGGATTGAAAGGAGTGCCTCCCATGTCGGTTACGAAAGATTTTGATGCCAAAGTCCTCTCGCTGCTGGAACCTAAAATTCAACTCGTCCCAACGGACCGAGGAGCCATCTATCTTGTAGGTCCCATCAAGCTTCCGATCAACCTGTATGACGAAACCTACGAGTTTAAGTGGTATTGCTGGCTGAATTGCCGTGAAGTGACGGAGGATTTCGGAAGCATCCTCGCGAAGCTGTCTTCTGTTAATCTTGCAGAAATGCAGCAATCCAGCGTTTTGGTTCATGGAGATTTCGAATCTGCCGAGCACGCACTCATTCGGTTTCATTCGATATGTCATACAGGGGATATCTTCGGCAGCAAGCGATGCGACTGTGGCTATCAACTTAAGCAATCGTTGAAACACATCGCGGAGCATGGAACCGGCGCCTTGTTTTATTTGGCCAACCATGAAGGTAGAGGAATCGGGTTGTTCAGCAAAGCACTTGCTTACATATTGCAAGAAAACGGCTATGACACCGTGGATGCCAATCTGAAACTGGGATTTGTCGACGATTCCCGCAATTATGGCGATGCGATCCAAGTTCTCCGTACATTGCGGACCAAACCGGTGACACTCATTACCAATAACCCGAGAAAATTAGACGCTTTGAAGAAGGCCGGCTTGGACGTTGAGAAGAGGGTACAGTTATGGGGGGATGTCTCGGAGTTTAACGAGAAGTACCTGAAGACGAAAGTTGAACGCTCAGGCCATTTCCGTGAGAGTGATGGATGCTGCAACAATGATTGAAGTCAAGCTGCCGGCTTGGCTTTTTTTATTGTTAGATGTTCAGTGATAACCGGCAAGGAGGGGCATCTGCTATAATGAGAAGGTACATAGTAACTGTGTGAAGGGCGGTGTCTATATTTGACAACTACCAACAGCCAAATTCAAAACTATCTGGATCGCATCGGGTTTACAGGCTCCCTCGATGGCAGCGCCAAGACGCTGGCCGAGCTGCAAGAACGACATTTGCATTCGGTTCCTTATGAGAATTTGGACATTGTGGAACGCAAAGCTCTATCCTTGGATCCGCAGGATCTGTATCACAAGATCGTAACCCGCCGGCGCGGCGGCTACTGCTTCGAGCTCAATGCCTTATTCGGCTGGCTGCTTCGAGAGGCAGGGTACCCTGTAACGGATTGGGTAGCCCGATTCTGGCGAGACGAGTCGCTGTTGCCGCCCAAAAGGCGTCATCACGTCCTGAAGGTCGAAGCCGAAGGCATTAACTACTTGTGTGATGTCGGCGTAGGCGGAATCGTCCCGCGCAGACCTCTGGCGCTCATTGAAGATGTTGCGCAGCAGCAAGGCGAGGAATGTTATCGTCTCACCAGGGATGCCGCTTATGGTTGGGAGCTTGGCGAGCTGAAGAACGGGGAATGGAACCGTCTCTATACGTTCACGGAGGAACCTCAGCTGCCCCATGATTACCTGTTCGCGAGTTACTGGTGCGAACATGCGCCCGATTCCATTTTCAACAAATATCCGATTATCGCGATTCGCACTTCAGAAGGCCGGAATACCGTTTCGAACCAGGAGTTCCGCATTTTCACTTCCAGTGGTGTGAACGCTTTCACGCCGCAAACGGAGGAAGCGTACAAAGAAGCATTGAGGACTCATTTTGGCATATCATTATCCGAATTGAGGTGAGACCCGGTATGTGGAATCCAGATACATATTTTCAGCGTTTGTTGCAGAGCACCTTGCCATCAGAAGCCTTTCAAGCTCAATCACAGGAAGAATGGAAGCAGTGGCGTGAAAGACTTAGATCCCGGTTCGTCGAATTGCTCGGCGGATTTCCTGAGGAAACGGCGGAGCTGCAACCGGTGCAGCTGGAAACGGCGGACTGCGGCACATATATTCGGCAAAGAATTCAAATTCAAACGTATCCTGGCCTTATCATGCCTGTCTATGTCTTAATCCCTAAGAATTGTAAGGAACGAGCAGGAGCCATCGTTGCTTGCCATGGTCACGGCTATGGGAGCAAGGATATTGTAGGGCTTACCGCGGAGGGAAAGGAGAAAGAAGGGGAGCCCGGTTACCAGAGGAATTTTGCCCTTGAATTGGTGAACAGGGGATTCATTGTTGCAGCACCGGAATTGCTTGGGTTTGGCGATCGCAAATTGCAGGAGGAAGCTCAGCAGTCGAACTCCTGTCATCGTCTGTCGACCTTATTGCTAGCCGTTGGTCAGACGATGGCCGGTTATCGCGTGTATGAGACACTTCGGTGCGTCGACTATTTACTAACCCGCAACGATGTTGATTCCAACCGGGTCGGGTGTATGGGCATTTCCGGCGGCGGACTCGTCTCAGCATTCGCCAGCGCCATCGACGATCGAATTTCGGCTGCCGTCGTTAGCGGATATGCCAATACGTTTCAAGCGAGTATTTTATCCATCCATCATTGTGTTGACAATTATATTCCAGGCCTTTCAGCACTTGCGGAAATGCCGGATCTGCTTGGATTGATCGCTCCGAAGCCGCTCTTGCTTGAAGCTGGGGACAAGGATCCGATTTTTCCGGTTCATGCGGCGCTGGAAGCCTATGAGAAGGTACAGTCCGTCTATGAACTCCTTGGAGTCAAAGAGAAGGTGGAGCTGGACTTGTTCGATGGTCCGCACGAAATATCGGGCAGGGTGGCCTATGATTGGTTTCTAAAAGTTTGGTCATAGATTACGCACGAAAGAATCCTGGCGATCATTCGTCAGGATTTCTTCGTGCTGCCTATGCGATACTATGGACCAACGGATGACCCGGAGCCGCAAGCTTCCTTCATTTTCGAAGGTCCTATGCCGATTGCTTGGATTGTTTCTTGACAGCAACCTGTTATTATCGCTATTATGGATGCATAAAGTCTATAATGACGTCTGTTTTCACATACTTCGTAACAAAGGGAGAGGTTATTCGGATGAATGACGAACCGATGATGTACCCATGGACCTCCGAAGCGTATAGCGACAAATTAGGTATCAGGATTGTAAGTCTGCTGAATCCCCAGCCTGGCGAACGAATTCTCGACCTTGGCAGCGGGAGAGGAGATTTAACGGCCGAGATTGCTGCTGCAGGTGCGATACCAACCGGCATCGATTTCTCGGCGGAGATGGTGAATCGGGCCCGATCGAAATACCCCGAACTGACCTTCCAGACCGCCGACGCCAGCACTTACAGGACGGAATCAAGCTATGACGCGGTATTCTCCAATGCGACTTTGCATTGGATCCAAGACGCCCACTCTGTTGCGCAATCCGTCTGGCTATCGCTGCGGGATGGCGGCCGCTTCGTCGCCGAATTCGCCGGCAGCGGCAATGTTGCCTTGCTGACCGCCGCGATGCAGTCGGCGTTAGAATCGCGCGGATACACCTGGGAAGGGCGGTGCCCGTGGTATTTGCCAACCATAGGCGAGTATACCAGCCTGCTGGAGCAGACCGGCTTTCGCGTTACGTTCGCTCAACATTTCGAGAGACGGACACCGCTGAAAGAAGGAATAAGCATACGCGATTGGATGAACAGCTTTGCCGGTTGGTTCTTTCCTGATGTTCCGGGCGCCGAACGAGAGTTGATATACGGCGAGATCGAGGCGGAGTTGAAGCCGTATTTGGCCAAGGAAGACCAATGGTTCATAGACACCAGCCGATTGCGTATAGCGGCCGTTAAGGAACCTTCGGCAGACCGCTATGTATAGAATGGCTTTGAATCTATAAGAATATGTAAGGAGAAGCCAGGGATCAATCCATGGCTATCCATTTTTGCTAGCATGCGAGATATTTACCAGTAGAATTCCATTTGTTAATAATAGGCAGGGACGGAGCAGCCTTACGGCACGCTCTTTTTTTTCGTGGCTACTTTGTGGCAGTTCTTGTCGAACCACTTATAACATCATATAATAGTATATAAATATTTTAATCTATAGGATTAACAGGATTATTATTGATCCAGAAAAGGTGTGTGACTGGACCGCGCTCTGACTGGTTTCTAGCGGCTAATCAGAAGCGCCCGCATCCTTTCTGCAAATCTTAGGGGATAAGGACGGTTAAAATGGGCAACAGAGAAACGAAAACAGATGTTATCTTAATTGGTGCGGGAATTATGAGTGCGACTTTAGGGACTCTACTGAAAGAATTAGTACCGGAGTGGGAAATTACTGTATTTGAGAAGCTGGATAAAGCGGGAGAAGAAAGCTCTAACGAATGGAATAATGCCGGCACGGGACATGCCGCTCTGTGCGAGCTTAATTATACGGAAGAAAAAGCTGACGGTTCCATAGATATTAGCAAAGCTATCAAAATTAATGAACAGTTCCAGCTTTCTATGCAATTCTGGTCTTATCTTGTAGAAAGCAAGCTGATCCGCAATCCGCAGGACTTCATCATGCCGCTCCCTCATATGAGTATGGTTCTCGGCGAGCAGAACGTGAAGTTCCTTAAGAAACGTTTCGAAGCGTTAGTTAACAATCCTTTGTTTCAAGGTATGGAATTTTCCGATGACCCTGAGAAGCTGAAGGAGTGGATTCCGCTTATCATTCAAGATCGGCCTGCGAATGAACCGATTGCAGCAACGAAGATTGATTCCGGTACAGATGTCAACTTCGGTGCTTTGACGCGCATTTTATTCGATCATCTAGCGAACAAGAAGGTCCAAATCAAGTACAATCATAGCGTCGACAATATCAAACGGGCGAGCGACGGTTCATGGGAACTGAAAGTACGTAACGACAGTGGCAGCGTTGAGCGCCATACGGCTAAATTCGTCTTCATCGGAGGCGGCGGAGGAAGTCTGCACCTGCTGCAGAAGTCCGGTATTCCTGAAGGCAGACACATCGGCGGATTCCCGGTAAGCGGCATTTTCATGGTATGTAACAATCCGGATGTCATTGAGCAGCACCACGCCAAAGTGTACGGCAAAGCGAAGGTCGGAGCTCCGCCAATGTCTGTTCCTCATCTGGACACCCGATATATCAATAACCAAAAATCGCTGCTGTTCGGACCGTTCGCCGGATTCTCGCCGAAGTTTCTGAAGACCGGCTCCATGTTCGATTTGGTCACTTCCGTTAAACCGGACAACCTTGTCACGATGCTGTCGGCAGGAGCCAAGAACATGGCCTTGACCAAATATTTGATCGAGCAAGTGATGTTATCAAAAGAGAAGCGTATGGACGAGCTGCGTGAGTTTATTCCAACAGCCAAAACTGAGGATTGGGATTTGGTCGTAGCCGGGCAGCGTGTACAAGTCATTAAGGATACGGAAGCAGGCGGCAAAGGTACGCTGCAATTCGGAACGGAAGTGATCAGCGCGGCTGATGGCTCGATTGCAGCTTTGTTAGGCGCTTCGCCAGGCGCATCTACAGCTGTTCACGTCATGCTTGAAGTTATCAAGAAGTGCTTCCCGCAGCACCTGAAAGCATGGGAACCGAAAATTAAGGAAATGATTCCGACATACGGCGTGTCGCTGCTGAACAATCCTGAGCTTATTCAGGAAGTGCATGCTTCAACTGCACAAGCGCTTGAGCTAAGCGAAGGGATGCCGGTACAGAAAGTTCGCCGCACGGTATCTTAGCCGTATGGAACAGATGCCGGAATATCGCGTGTACGTTCGGTTTCCCGAAGAATCGGATGCTCAAGAATTGGCCGAGATGTATATTCGCAACCGGGCATTCTTTGAACAATTTTCGCCAAGCAGCCCGGATGAGAACTATTCCGTAGAGTACCAGCTCCAATCGATCATCAAGAGCAAAGCCGACAGAGCGGAAGACAAGAAATATAACTTCGTCATTTGCCACCGGGAGGATGACCGGATCATTGGCAACATCGGGCTGAACTTTGTTTTGCGAGGACCGCTGCAGAGCTGTATGATCGGTTATGGACTCGACCAGGCCTATAACGGCAGAGGTTATATGACGGAGGCTGTGAAGCAGGTGGTGCGCTATGCCTTCGAAGAGCTGAAATTTCACCGGATCTTCGGGGAGGCTTCGCCGCGTAACCCTGGTTCTATCCGTGTGCTCGAGAATGCGGGTTTCCATAGAGAAGGCATATCCCGCAGCAATGTCAAAATCAATGGCGTCTGGGAGGACCACCAGGTTCTAGCCATTATCAATCCGTCCGAAGATATCTAGAGACGAATCAAACAAGGAGCAGCACTGCCTCGGCAGTGCTGCTCCTTGTTTTTATTTTCTATTAGCGGATAAAGATAAGTTATGCAGGGCATTTTCATTGAAACCTTTCACGATGAGCCATACGGCCAAAATCATTTCATTTGCTGCAACGGGCAGGCATAGCAACGCTCCGGTGGCTGAGATTTGCGGGATGATACCGAACATTTCTAATAGAGCTGCCAGAAGGACGAGGACAGACCCTGTCATGCCCAAGATGGGAATGAACCGGGGAACGAGTTTCGTTTGATAAAATATATAGCTGTACATCATTGTATTAAGACCCAGCATGAAGTTGGGACCAAGTATAAACGTCCAGTCATGTATCGCTTTGGCCAATATCGCTGAAGCTTGGAAAGGGGAGGAAACAGGGGAACCCGCCGCTGCGAATTCACGGCTTAACGTTAATAGAGACAGGACGCTGATAATGCCGATCGCAATGATAACCGCTTCAAGGAATCTGAAGCAGAGATGCCAGAGGGCAATGGTTTCATTATATTTTCGCAAGATCGGAAACATACCTGTAGAAGTTCCGATCGCAGAGGCAACAAGTATTAACTCCATGAGGGCACCGAATATGACCTGATTAGCGTGTTCGGAACCTTGCACCATATAATCGGATCCATTCAATATCGGATCGTACATAAGCAGACCGGCTATCGCCGCTACGGCGGCAAGGATGAAAAAGATCCCAACAAGTTTTGCAGCTTTTTGGTTTGAATGCATAGTTTCACTCCATTCGATAAATAAATTCATTTGCCGTTAAGCGGGCAACGCTTTAAGCGCTCAAGGCTTGCCGGGCTGATCATAAAAGAACACTTCCTCCAAAGGCAGGTTGAAAGCATGAGCAATGCGAAAGGCTAATTCTAGTGAAGGGGAGTAGTTCCCTTTTTCGAGTGATACGATCGTTTGTCTTGTAACGCCTACCATGTCAGCCAATTGCTGCTGAGTCATTTCTTGATGCTCGAAGCGCAGTCTTCGAATGTGATTGCCGACAACAATTCTACTCATTTTAAACGCCTCTCCGGTAGTGATAAAGTTTGGTAACGGAGCCTGTTACATCAGAAAAGAATCCGGCAGCGATCAGAATCATGAACATGACCTGTGACGGTTGATCGATAGTCAGCGCTCCCATGGCAATTAGAAAGCCGGCGACAAATACAAAGAAAGAATTTCGGGTCGCTTTTAGATCAATCAGCTTATCGAGTTCATCGGCAAAGTTAGGTTCCTTCTCATGGGTGGTGATGCGAAAGACAATGTTAAAGATGATGGAGATGACAATGTGCGCGATGATGGAAACCAACGTCAGTATGAGGACGAAAGAGCCCCAATAACGAAACGTTTCTAAGGAGCCAGGTTCGCCACCAGGATATTTCGGATACATGTACAAAGCGTAGGACACGAAAATAACGATGGCGCTAATTAATGAGACGATGCTTTTCTTTTCTTGATAAGTCATTGGCTGCACCTCCTGTCAAATGTGATGATCATCATGTATGGTATTCTATTCATAATGTAATAAAAACTATACACAATGTCAAGTTTGTTTTACATGTATTTGAACCGAATGTGTGGAACCTTTCGTCTTTACTTGTATGCAAACAATTTGATGGGTTGAGATATGCTCATGATCACGAAGGGAGAAGAAAGGAATGGAGCCATACTGGAACCATAATACCGCTTTTCATAATGAACTGGTGAATGATGCGAAAACTCGCGGAGGCCGAGTGCTGGACATCGGCTGCGGTGACGGTCTGCTCCTCCAGCGGCTTGCGCCCGTCGCGCGCCAAGTTGTCGGCATCGATCCCGACCCTCAAGCCATCGTGCGTGCTCAAGCTCGGCTCGCCGCCGCATCGAATGTATCATTAATCAACGATGACTTTCTCACGTGGCCTGTACCAGCTAAAGATGAATGCTATGCTACGATCTCCTGCGTTGCAGCGCTGCACCATATGGATTTGCGAGTGGCGCTGTCCCATATTCGCCGGTTTCTATCGCCAGGCGGACGAATGCTTATCGTTGGGCTTGCTGCAAACAAAACGCTTGCGGATTATGCCTTCTCCGGTTTATGCATGCTGCCGATCCGTCTTATGGACCGTGTCCGCGGCGGGGTGCAGGAAATTGATGTCCGGCTGGCGGAGCCCCAACAATCGTTGAGCGAAATACGTCAAATCGCGCAGGACATTGTGCCGGGAGCGAAAATTCGCCGTCGTTTTTACTACCGTTACCTCATGACCTGGGACAAACCGTTGGAATAACCTGTCGTGAACCTGGGGGATCGTGGTAAACTAGTTCTATGAGGATCATGGGACGGGGGGGGGACATGTATGCCGGGAAATCCATGTTTGGGCTGTTGCTTGGCGAATAAAGAGATTGAAGTGAATGTCGTCTACGAGAATGAGTTGGTCACATGCATTTTGGATATTGCACCAATCAATGAAGGCCATATGCTCATTCTACCGAAGGTTCATTATCACGATATGGATGAATTGGATGAGGTAACGGCTAATGAAATTATGAAGGTCTCCAGACTGCTCGCACGGCTTCTAAAGGCTCATTTCCAACCGGATGGCGTCACCATTATTCAAAATAACGGCACATTTAATGATTTATCGCATTATCACATGCATATCTTTCCGCGGTATGACTCGGATGGCTTCGCCTGGGTGGAGCCATCCGTTTCGGCTAATGCCAAAGGACGTCTTCGCGAAACATGCCGCACGTTGGCCGGTGTAATCAAGTCTTATAGGTAAAGGAGAGTTCGACTCTGTGAATCTCAATCACAAGAAACCTATTGATTACGTTGAACAAATTATTTTTAAACACATTCTGGCTTCACAAATGAGAAGGGTGCCGATTAGGCACCCTTTTTTTATTGCTCTATTAGACTGCTCAGCGGGACTTGTTGTTCGTTCTCCGGTTGATCCAGCGGATAAATTCTGGCGGTTTCATTACCTTCGTCTACATGTTGGATGTAAATGGGAACGCCATTGCACGTTACATTCGCCATAACCGGTGAATCGGCAATTTCCATCGCACGTTGTGGATTCATTGTCCATACCTCCATCTCATTTTAACGATACTAATATTGGCTATGATGCCAATTCTTATTCCGTACAAGCGTAAAAACGCACACACGAAAATCCGACCGGAAGTATACGTTGAATTATACATTTGGATCATTTCGAGAGTCGCTAGGTTCTGTGAGAATGAAGAGAGTGAACTTGCCGCTAGAATTCAAGAATGTGCCAGATAACTCGCGGGAAGTGATTCCCGCTATTTTCCCGAAAATGAGGAATGTCCTGCTCAAGACGGCGGGATGTTCAGGATGGTAAGCTTAACGACATCGAATAGCTGAAAAGGATGATGATGATGACGATAATGGAAGTGACCCCCTACGATAAGGTGCGGTCATTGCTGCTCGAAACGATGGCTGATGGCGGAGGAACGGCAGTCCAGACGAAGCTGGCCCATTTCGCCGCGACTTTGGAGATCGCCAAAAAACCGGGTGACATGCTGCCTTTTCTGTTCGCCATGGCGTTGATGAAACGATTGGATCCCGTTCAGAACGAACAAATGAACCTCTACTTGAAGCAGTACGACGTCCCGCAGATCACGTTGTTTAATTTGCTGGCGGAGCAATACCCGATGGTCACCGGCGCCTCACGCATTGCGAACAGTCTGCTGACCGGCTATATACATCCCGGGGAACCCGTCACGTTCCTGGAGATCGGGATTGGCACCGGGCGCCAAATCGTCTCGCTGCTGGAGGAACTGGCATTGCAAGACAGACGTCCCTCACGGATTGACCTGTATGCGATAGAACCGAATGAGCTTTGTTTGCAGTTAGCGCACGATAACGTGAAGCGAGCCGCCGAAAGCTGCGGGATCAGCGTCACGTTCCATCCGATCGCCTACGAAGTCGAGAATGTGCCTGACGCTATTTGGAGCCTTCTGGCTGAGCGCCAAGGCCATCTGGTCAACGCCTCCTTCGCGCTGCATCATATTCGAGATTCGCACGCGGGTTCGGGCGGCAAGAATGGCGTATTAAGTAAGCTTCGCTCGTTGAACCCGGCAGTCGTTGTGATGTGCGAGCCGGACTCAGATCATCAGACGGCCGATCTGAGCAGCCGGTTCGTTCATTGCTGGGAACACTTCTCTCTGGTGTTCGGAGTGATCGATTCGCTGGAGATTCCTTACGAACAGAAGAGAGCGCTGAAAATTTTCTTCGGTCGCGAGATTGAGGATATTATCGGCAGCCCCGAACATTCGCGCTGTGAACGCCACGAGTCTACTACGAATTGGATCGGCCGGTTGGAACGTGCCGGTTTCTCGCCGAACCCGGACTTATATGCTCTATATATGCACATCCCGCAAGGCATCCCGTGCGACTTAGGGGAATGGCGAATTGGCCTAGGCTGCGGAGAAACGAACCTCGTATCCGTGCTATGCGCCGTCCCGCGAGGATCGGCTTCCAACGGATGATCGTTTGCAAGTTTATGCAGTCAGGAATATACTGATCATACACGAATATGGCGGATGTATTGGCATAATCAGCTGCAGCTTGCTGATAGCCTGCATCCGTTTCGTATTGCTATCATCTTACATAATAGGAGAAGGAGGCAAGTCCAGAATGAAGCTTCGCTGTGCGATATTAGACGATTATCAGCAAGTGGCTCTGAGCGCCGCTGATTGGTCTCAAGTGATGGACAAGGTGGAGGTCAAGAGTATCTCTCGCCATATCGATCAGCAGGAGGAACTCATTGAACAGATCGCCGATTGCGAAATCGTTGTGATTATGCGCGAACGGACGCCATTCCGCGCATCGCTGCTTGCCCGGCTCCCCCGATTGAAGCTGCTTATCACGACAGGCATGCGCAATGCCTCCATCGACCTGGAAGCAGCCGCTTCGCAAGGCGTGACCGTGTGCGGCACAGGCGGTGCCGGCAACGCCACCGCCGAACTGACATGGGCTTTGCTTTTGGGGCTCGCCCGCAACATTGTTCAGGAACACAATGCAATTCGAGGCGGCGGGTGGCAAAGCACGATCGGAACGGATCTGTACGGCAAGACGCTGGGCGTACTTGGGCTGGGCAAGCTGGGCAGCAAGATCGCCCAATTCGGCCAAGCCTTCGGCATGAAGGTCATGGCGTGGAGCCAAAATTTGACGCAAGAACGGGCTGAAGAAGCGGGAGTCCAGCTGGCTGCATCCAAGGAAGAACTGCTGGAGAACAGCGATTTCGTATCCATCCATCTTGTATTGAGCGATCGTACCCGAGGACTGCTGCAAGCCGAAGATCTGAAGCGCATGCGTCCGACAGCCTATCTGATCAATACGTCACGCGCGCCGATCGTGAATCAAGCCGCGCTGGCTGAAGCTTTGCAGAATGGCTGGATTGCCGGCGCCGCAGTCGATGTGTTCGAGGTGGAACCGCTGCCGAAGGACGATATATACCGATCGCTTCCGAATCTGCTTACTACGCCTCATATCGGTTATGTATCGCAAGCGAATTATGAAGCGTTCTATAGAGACGTTGTTCAAGATATTGAAGCTTATCTGACCGGTTCGCCGGTTCGAACGCTTGCTTGATTCGAACTGACGTATCGCACAAACCCGCGGACTCCGCGGGTTTGTGCTTATTCCGGGCTTGTTAATTCGCACGTATCTTAATGTATCCTTCGTTCTGAATATCAGTATGAATGTGAACATTCATTTTCAATTGAGGATAGTACGCGGTTCTCCATCGTTCCAGTTCTTTCCGGGATAGCTTGGTTCTAAAATGCTGTCCGACGGCTAGAATATCCGCTTCACTCTCTTGAACTTTGGCAAAAAGCTGTTGGAAACGTTCCGTGAGCAGAGTTTCCAATTCCTGCTTAATGAGCGCTTGTGAAGGATTTCCCCTCGTTTCCAGAACGACGACCTTCATTTTAATCGTGCTATTCATGAGCGGTTTGTTATCCATGAGCTCGCTCTTGTGATACATCGAATTACTGACAATTAAGACACTGGCATGGTCCATCACTTCAATTTTCCCCTGCGTGCTCTCTTTATTGAAGGCGTTATAAAGCAGCGTCTCGTCGGAGCTGATTTGCCCGACCATTTTTCCATTTTTTATAATCGCAGAACCTTCATATTCGCAAGTCAAATCTTTGCCGGTTTTTAGAACGGGAATCGCGATGTCATTCGTATAGGAATAAATACTGCGATACGTCTGCCATATTTGCGCTCTGGCGATTTGCGGATTCCATCCGGCATTTTTTTCAAAAAAGTCGTAGACGAAGGATCCCTTCGGCACCGAAATTTCCGCTTCCTTCGATAGAAAGTGGGTAATGTCTTCATCGCATATCGCAATGTAAGCCTTGAGGGAAATTTCTCCGCTTCTCATGAAGCTGGAGAGGATGTCTTTCATGCCTTGCTGGGCCAGCTTTTTTTCTATGACGATCACTTTGATATGGAGCAAGTCGATTTCTTTCTCTTTATTGACACTGATCTTATCGACCGCTTGGCTGATTGTTTTTCCGGTTTCGGTAATTTCATTTAATTTGATTTTGCTCTGATCCAGCTCGGGCGTTTGCAAAATGATTTTATACTCACCATCCTGCATCGTAATTCCCATCACCAAAGGTAAAGATCGATGATTGATATCTTTGTTATCCCAACAACCGCTTAGAATGACGAGCAAACCTAGAATCATGAATATTTGGCTTGCCGATTTAAGAATGTTCATGACTCACCTTCCTCTTCGCACGCAGACCTAGTAATAATACGGAGAGTGGAACCGTTACGAAGACAAACAATCTTAATGGTGTGTTCCACCATAGCAGCTTCTCAACCATTTTCCAATCGGGAATCATTAAACAGAAGCTAAAGACAACAACGGAGAGCGATAGCAGCAGATAGACCGGTTTAATAAAAGGGAGGGACTGGCTTAGCATCCGGTTGATTTGCCACAGCGTCAACGAGATAAACAGCATGATGAAAGTAATCAGCGAGAGCAGGAAGAACATAGTGACTCTGTCAAACATCAGCCAGTTGATACTTAACGTATCGACAACAACAACGAAAGGAAAATGCAGAGTGAAGGCCGTTGATTCTCCGAATGTAAGAAGTGGAATATAGACGGAGAAGATGAAGAAGGGGATGAGGGCGGCCGCGGCTAACAGCACTTTGTTCCTTTGATACGTGAAATACGGCTGTAAGTAACCAAGAAACAGGAATCCGCCTGAGAAGGCAAAAAAGCTCTGATAGAACGAAGGTTTGGCGACGAACGATAAGTCAAGATCAAATATAGGAAGGGCATAGTTCCAATCCATGTTCTGGAATGAAGTGATGACGATGAATAGTGTCAGGGGCAGAAACAGGATGCTGAGAAGAACCCCCGTGCGAAATAACGTTTCAACTCCTTTGGAGGCGATGTAAGTGGATAACACCAGCAATAAGAGCATGATCGCCCAGAGCGGCGTACTGGATAAGAAGATGATCGTAATGACTTCCGAATAAGCGCGCACGGAAAGGACGGTTACCACGAATAAATAAAGCAGAATGGGCACAAGGAAGAGGAGCGCAATTCCTTTCCCGGCACTCCGATAAATCCGTATAATATCCCATCTTGGAAAATAACTCAGGCCTTTCATATAGGTGGCAATGACGGCAAAATGAATCGCAATCCCAATCAGAATAACAACCCAATGTCCTTTGTTTGTGCTGGAAATAATATCTTCCGGATACAAGAAGAAAATAAGCCCCAGATGCGTGAGAACATACATGAGCACGACAGATATGCTTTTATCCATGTTTGGTTCGATCCTTTGCTACATTGATATGTAAGTAGGAGACGCCAAAGGTGTTCAGACTGGCCATGTACGCACACACGAACACGAGCCCCGCCAAAATACCTAATACACCGTAGATTGCAGCTAGCATAACGATGACATACTTAAATAATCGAATCGAGATCGAGTTCTGAAAGCCGATCACCGTTGAATTCGCAATCGTCGTGGCCGAAAGAATGATTAGGATGAGGTTGCTCACTAATTTCGCTGCTACAATGGCTTGTCCCAATATAATTCCGCCTACCATCGTTAGGGTGGGACCGATGCTCTTCGGCAATCGAACGCTAGCCTCCTGGATTAATTCCAAGATTAGCAGTACGGTTAGGATTTCTACGAGTGCAGGGTACGGTACGCCTTCACGGCTTTGAGAAACAGCCAGGGCGAGCTCTATTCGCAATACTTCAGGATTGACTGCGACCAGTGCAACGTATAAAGCTGGGAAAATCAAAGTCATTAAAATCCCGATAATGCGTAATAATCGTAAAGTCAGCATGATCGGTATCGGATAATTGCGATCGTTCTCCAGAACGAACATATCCCATATCAGGTTAGGGAGAACAAGTGCAAGAGGCAGCCGATCGACGAACAGGACGACCTTGCCCGTTCTGATCGATTGGGCGACTTCTTGGGGGAGTTCCGTCGTTTTGAATTTGGCAATGGGTCCCCAGTTCGAAAGACCCAGCGTTTGGGCCAAATTTTGCAGATTGTGAACTTGTCTGTCTTGATTCAGCTCGAATTGACGAGATATGTTCGTCACAAGTTCCTTGTTGACATGTTCATCGGAATAAACCATTGAAATTCTTTTCTTGTCGCCCTTGCCTACAGAGAACGATTTTACTCGCAGAGACTCCGATATCAACTGTTTTCGGATAATCCCGACATTTTGATCCAAGTCTTCAACGAAGGAGCTTAACGGTCCTTGAATGACACTTTCATTCATCGGCGGCTCAAAGAAACGGTTCAGTAATTTCGGAACCGGTTCCATGACGACGAGCTGCTTCGTCCTCTCGAAATAAATAATTAATTTGCCTTCTACAATCGAAGACACGGCTTTCTTACTATCGTACTCCTCCACTTCTCCGAACAAGCGCATGAATTCATCGGTTGTTTGGTGCGATAAGATGCTGTTCTCCAGATAATCATGGAGTGCTTCCCGGGATTCGGTCAAATCAACCAAAGTCATAAAACCCATGAGGATAACAGGCGTATCCATAAGAAAATCCGTTTGAAGAAAGAAATCGGCGTCATTCGAGAATTGATTTTTTATTTCTTGTATCCGTGGATCCATTCCTGATTGCTCCCTTATGCAGCATGCTTTGTGTTATATTTTCCCATTAGCAGGGGATCTATGCGATGGAGAGTTGATGAGAGCGGCAGCTCGTAGCCATTTAAATGAATTTAAAAGAAAAGCGCGTAAGATTGTCACACTAGGAAGTCACCGATTGTCTTCATGATAAACAGAATGGGTTCATCCGTTTTGTTTCATAATAAATGACATTGAAGAGATTTCTAGGGAGCGGAAGGCGGGTACTATGCAAAGCCAAACATTGGAAACAGCATCCACGACGATTGAAGAATTATATACAACTTACAAATCCCACTTATTTGCGATTGCCTATAATATGCTGGGTTCGAGATCAGACGCAGAGGATATGGTGCAAGATTTGTTCATCGGCATCCATGGATCTCTGATGGACAATATTCAGAACGTTAAATCGTATTTAAGCAAAATGATGATTAACCGCTGCTTGAACGAATTAAAATCCGCTCGCAAAAAGAGAGTCAGTTATGTGGGGAACTGGCTTCCGGAACCGACCGTTCACGTGGAAGAGGCCAGCCCGCTAGACAGCATCGAGCGTCATGATACGATCTCTTATGCTTTGCTTGTTCTGATGGATAAACTGACGCCCTTGGAACGGGGTGTTTTTATTTTAAGAGAAGTGTTTGGTTATGAGCATGGTGAAATTGCCGAGATGGTTAACAAATCGGAAGTGAATTGCCGCAAAATCTATAGTCGAGTCAAGAAGAAAGTAGATCTCTCCTCAGAGAAAGCGGAAATCCCTTCCTCGCAGCTGCGAATGGAGAAGGAATTGGTGAATCGCTTCATCGCTGCGCTTGCGAATGGGAATGTTCAATCTCTCGTGAATCTATTGGCCGAGGATGTCATTCTGATCGCCGACGGTGGCGGTAAGGTCTCTGCCGCTGTACGTCCGATCTACACCAAAGAACGTGTGCTTATCATTTTGAAAGCTCTTTCGACAAGCCGATTTCCCGAATCTGAGGCGCAATTGGTTCAGGTAAACGAGACACCGGGCATTTTACTTACGAAGAATGGATGGCCTACAGGAGTTATTTGTTTGGATTGGGATAACGCCAAGCAGACGATTGAGCGAGTTTACGTGATTGTGAACCCGGATAAATTACAGCACATCACGCCAATGCAGGAATCATGATGACTTTAGCTAAATTCGCCTCAGCTAAAGCAACAAGAGGACCGTGACTACAACCGCTATGAGTTTCCAATTTGTGTATCCCATCCACTCCGATAATCCATAGCTCAAGATGAACAGGCAAACCGATAGTTTGAGGCTCCGATCAGCCACATTGGAATGTGAAACGCATCGATATTTTGAACGAAATTGAGAATGGATATGTATTTCGTGAGCGAATATACGGGAACGACCAACTGTGCGGCCATACTCGGTCCGGTCATACAGAGAAGAACAATCGTCGTTAAGACGCCCCAGAACATCGATACTCCGGTACCCCAAAGAATCGCGCGTGAGGCGGATGGTTTGTTGTCGGTGAAAAAGAACAACATGAGGATGATCGATGCCGGTCGGAAGTATCATTGATCAAGCAGAGAAAAGCCCCGGCATGCCGGGGCTTTGGTATACGCATATTATTCCAATGCGTTGTGGAAATTTTTGAATTGATTGGCAAACATGCGGGAGTAGGTGCCATCCCGGCCCATCAATGCGTGATGATTGCCTTGTTCGGCTATTTCGCCGCGGTCAATAACCATGATCGTATCCGCATCCCGTATCGTATTCAGCCGGTGAGCGATGATGAAGCTGGTACGGCCCTTCATGATGGACAGGAGAGCCTCCTGAATATGCAGCTCCGTCCGCGTATCGATACTGCTCGTCGCTTCATCCAGGATAAGAATGGAGGGATCGGCAAGGATAACGCGGGCAATGGCAAGCAATTGCCGCTGACCTTGGCTAAGATTGCCGCCATTCTCGGAGAGCGGCGTATCGTAACGTTGGGGCAGACGGCTGATGAACGCATCCGCGTTGGCCAATTTCGCCGCTGCGACGACTTCCGCATCCGTAGCATCCGGCTTGCCGTAGAGGATGTTCTCCTTAATCGTCCCGGAGAACAGATACGTATCCTGCAGCACGATGCCGAAGGTGCGCCGCAGGCTGTCGCGGGTGTACGATTTGATATCCCGGCCGTCAATCAAGATCGTACCGCTCGTCGCATCATAGAACCGGGTCACCAGGTTGACGATCGTCGTTTTGCCGGCGCCTGTAGGGCCAACCAGCGCTAAGCTGCTGCCGGCAGGCACATCGAAGCTCACTTGCTTCAGAATCGGCGTATCCGTGCGGTACCCGAAAGTAACGTTCTCGAACGTCACATGTCCGATCGGCTTCTGAAGCTCGACTGCGCCGGGTTCATCATCGGATTCCTCAGCCTCGTCCAGTACTTCGAATGCGCGCTCGGCTCCCGCAACGCCGGATTGCAGTACGTTATACGTGTTCGCAATATCGTTAAGCGGCCTTACGAACTGGCGCGAATAGCTCAGGAAGCTCGCGATGACACCGACCGTAATGTGGCCTTTCACGGCCAGCACGCCGCCTACGATCGCAACGGCGGAGAAGCCGATGTTATTGATAACGCTGAGGAGCGGCATCAGAAAGCCGGACCAGATCTGCGCCTTCAAGCCAACCTCGTACAACCGGCCGTTCACCGCGTTGAACTCGTCGATCGCTTTCCGCTCACGGTTGAATGCTTTCACAACGAGAAGGCCGGTAATCGTCTCCTCAATATGACCATTCAGTTTGCCCAGCTGAGCTTGCTGATCTTTGAACAACTGGCTAGTCCGCTTCGTGATGGTTCTTGCCAGCAAGTATACGAGCGGAACGGTAATCAGTGCAGCCAGCGTAAGCAGCGGACTTAACACCAGCATCATTACTAACGATCCGACAATCGCGATGGATCCCGTCATTAACTGGGTTGTCGACTGGGAGATCGAGTTGCTGACATTGTCGATATCGTTCGAGAGCCGGCTCATGATATCGCCATGGGAACGTCCGTCGAAATAAGCAAGCGGCAGCTTCTGCAGCTTCGCGAACATCGTTTGCCGCAGCCGCTTCACGACGCGCTGGGCCAGCCCGGCCATGACCCAGCTCTGCAGGAAGGTAAGTCCTCCGTCAGCGATATAGGTGGAGACGAGGACGATCATCGTCACATCAAGAACCGTGTAATCGACCTTGCCGCCGGCCATAGCATCGACAGCTACGCCAATCAGATAGGGACCTGCCAGCGTCAGCGCAGAGTCCGCCACAATGAATAGAAATACGATGGTCAACCATTTGCGCTCCGTTCCAATATAGGACCAGAGGCGCTGCAAGGTGCCTTTGAAATTTTTCGGTTTTACGGCCGGCGTGCGGCCCCCGCGTGCGATCGGAGCCGTAATGAGCGGGACGTCAGGGGCTTGTTGGCGCGAATGATCACTCGGCTTTGACATGATGAGGCTCCTTTCCGAATTGCGATTGGAAGATTTCGACATACACGCGACAGCTGCTCATTAACGTCTCATGGGTGCCGATGCCGACGATTTCGCCGTCGTCCATGACGACGATTTTGTCCGCATCCATGACCGACGTGATGCGCTGGGCGATCATGAAGCAAGTGACACCGGCAGCGAACTGCTTCAAGGCATGTTTGATTCTCGTTTCCGTTGCGGTGTCCAGCGCGCTTGTACAATCGTCGAGAATCAAAATATCCGGTTTGCGAACCAGTGCGCGAGCGATCGAAAGACGCTGCTTCTGACCACCGGATAGATTCACTCCACGCTGGCCAAGCTTCGTTTCATAGCCCTCGGGGAACGTCGAGATGAAGCTATGCGCATCAGCCATACGAGCGGCTTGCTCAATATCCTCATGTGTCGCTTGCTCATTGCCCCAGAGCAAATTCTCTTCAATCGTCCCGCTGAACAAAATCGTTTTCTGCGGCACGATAGCGATGCGGGAGCGCAGCTGCGTCGGATCCAGTTCGCGGATGTCGATGACGTCCACACGGATCTGGCCCGCCGACGGATCGTAGAAGCGGGGGATGAGATTCACAAGAGAACTCTTGCCGGACCCCGTAGATCCGATGATGCCTATCGTTACGCCAGGAAGGCATGTCAGATTGATTTGCTTAAGTACAGGCTCTCCTGCAGCGCCTTCATAAGCAAACGTAACGTTCTCAAATTCAACTCGGCCCACCGGGCGCTCCGGCAAAGAAGCCTCAGCCTTCCAGCTCATCGCATTCACCTGATCGAACACCTCTCCGATCCGGTTGGCGGATGCTTTGGCCCGGACGAACATATTGAACACCATCGAGATGGTCATTAAGGAAAATAAAATTTGCGTCATATAATTGACGAAAGCGACGATATGTCCGACCTGCATTTGATTGTGGTTAACCCGCCATGCGCCAAGCCAGAGGACGGCTGCAATGCCGAAATTGACGGTGAACAGGATGGAGGGGTTGAAGATGGCCATCAGCCTTGTAACTTGAATCGATTTGTTCTGATAGTCCGTATTCGCTTGTTCAAATTTGCCTGCTTCATGATCAAACCGATTGAACGCTTTGACAACCCGAACGCCGGACAAATATTCCCGCATAATGCGGTTAACGCCGTCCAGCGCTTTCTGTACGCCGACGAATCGGGCAAACCCAACTTTCAAGTTCAGCGCGACGAGCACGCCGACAATCGGGACGACGATGAGCAGCACGACGGCAAGATGCTGATTAAGCTGCACCGCCATGATCAGGCTCCCGATACAGAGGAGGGGAGCTTTGACAAAGATGCGCATAAGACCGTTGACAAAGTTCTGTACCTGAGTCACATCGTTCGTCAGACGCGTGATTAGCGATGCGCGCTCGAATCGCTCGATATTCGTGAACGAGAGGGATTGGATCTTGTCGAACAAATCCCCTCTCAGCTCCGTACCGAACTTCTGTGATACACGGCTTGCGACAATATTGCGAAGCGATGCGGCGACCGCCCCGAAGGCTGTAATCAGCAGCATCACTCCCCCCATGCGAAGCACGTAATCCATTCGATTCTCCGCGACGCCAACGTCCAGAATGCGGGACATGATCATCGGTTGAAGCAAATCGGCAAACGCTTCCATCGTGACGAAAAAGACGGCAACCAGAAAAAGCTTCCAGTGCTTCGTGACATACTTTTTCATAAAACCCATCGTGCACACTCCTCATTCCGTGTTCAACCTCTCCCTTGAACGATACTCCCATTTTGGCAAAATGTCATCTAAAACCGGAGAATTAACGGGCTTGAACCTTGCCTTTCATCAGAGAGGGCGCGCTGGCACACAAATTTCGCAGTAATCGTTGTCAAGCATCCCGTACGTATACCGCTCAAGAATAGGTTTGTTATCCAATTGATAAGAACTGCTGCGTAAAGCTGGAAATAGTTCAGACCATGCTTGTTGGATGTGTTCCGAATCCGGAATGAATTCCACCTGAAAGTCCATGTTTAAATTCTCCTTTTATAGATTTATTTGGTACAATTCGAATGCTAACATGCTATAAAATAATTATCTATTTCTTTTTATGAAACACGTGGATGGTAAAAATGGTCTCATCGTTATGTTATAATAAGCTTAATTATCCTCAGCCTCATTACCCCGGTACGAAAGCGAGAGGGTCATACAGAAGAAAGTAGGGGAAGTCAGTCCCATGATATCCAGAAGACAGTTTCTCAAAAGATTGCTTTCAGCTGCAGCCGCACTAACAGGAGGAGGCTTCCTGCTCACACAAGCTCTGAAGAGCCGGGAGAAAGCATCGGTTGCCGCACCGCCTGCGCAGCCAAGTCACACGCCGGAACCTACGCCGACGGCTCCAGGAACGAATCAACTGCTCTTATCCTTTTTCCTCCTCAGCGATGTACACCTCTCGAATGGCGTCTCCGCCATGACCGATAAGTTTCACTCGGCTTTGAAGGATATCAGCGACTTCGAATCGCCGGTCGATACGATCGTATTCGGAGGCGACGTGACCGACATGGGCCGTGAGCAGGATTACAAGCTGCTGCGCAACATTCTGGACAAATACAAACTGCCGCCTATCCACGGGAATATGGGCAATCACGATTATTATGATATTTGGATTAACGGCAAAGGCGAGTGGTCGGTCGATACGCTGCCGAACGGGAAGACCGACGCGATGGCCCGCGAACGCTTCATGAAGTTTTTCGGATACAAGGATAAGCCTTATAAGGATATTTGGGTGAATGATATTCATTTGATTCTGATGTCTCAAGAGGCCTATGCACAGGAAAAGCCGGAGGTCGGAGAGGGCGCTTGGTATTCGGATGAGCAGCTGGCATGGCTGGAGAATGTCATGAAAGTGCACGAGGACGGGAAGCCCGCTGTCATATTCATCCATCAGCCATTACCGGCACCTGATATGGACGGGAGAACGCACCAAATGATCCGGGCCAAAGCGTTTAGGGAAATTTTGAAGCCCTATCGAAATGTTTTTGTATTGTCCGGACATACGCACCGCAACTTTGCAACAGAAAATCATTACAACACTCAGAACACGTTCCACTGGTTAAACAACGCCTCCGTCGGCAAAACGCGAAGCTCGGATAATCCGAATGTCGCCCAAGGGATGTATGTTCAAATTTATGAGAAAGAAGTCATCGTCCGCGGACGCGAGTTTTCCGACCGCACTTGGATCGAATCGGCTAAGTACACCATTCCGATTGTCTGATGACAAGATGTAATATATAACCGAGAGCCCTTATACATTTATTCAAATGACTAGTATTTCATCGAAGCTGCCGGTATTCCGGCGGCTTTTTTTGCGCTATTAGCCATTGGCCATAGATGAGGTCTATATATCCTGTTAAATATATTAACTACTTGTATAGAAGCAAAAAGTATTATAGTGGAGTTACGAAGAAGAAATCTTAGTGACTGGGAGTGATTACACATGACACACTTTTATGCTTCCAATAAAGCTCATATTTTCTGGGACGATGTCATTGAAGCCGTTGTGATTCGTTGGCATTCTTATGCGCAAGGGGAAGATTTCCGAGTGCCCTTAAACAAAATGATTGAATTGGCCGTTAACAAAAAAGCGAAAAAAGCTTTGTCCGATAACAGCCATATTCTGGTTTCGGCGGAAGACGCGAAGTGGCTGTCCGAAGATTGGCTTCCAAGACTTCATGAGGCAGGCATTCAATATTCGGCTACCGTTCATCATGACCAGACGATAACTGCCATCGATATGCGCAATGCCGAAGGAGAAGAGCTGCCTGCCTGGTTCCATCACGAAATCGAGGATATTCACAATGCGGTCGGTTGGTTATCCGGAATCTCCGCCTGATCCGCCGCGGATCGTTTCATCGAATAAGTTCAAGGAATTTGCTTGCCGTAGCGGATAGCGGCATGTTGCGCATAATCATGATGCCTACGTGTGCAGGCGGTATCGGCACATCCAATTGAATCTCGAAGAGAGTTCCTTCTTCCAATTCTTTGGCTACGAACTCTCTCGTCACATACGAGATCCCAAGTCCTTTGCGCGCCAGCTCAATGAGAAGATCCACGCTGCCGACCTCGATTTCCGGTTTGAGGTTAAGACCGTAGCTTTGAAATAATTCCGTAATGGCCATTCGGGCCCGGCTGTTGCGGGAGAATAAGATAACCGGGTATTGAAGCAGCATATCCAGCGTAAGGACCATACCCTTAAGCTCAGAGTAACGAGATCCTGCAACAAAGCAGTCCTGCAGTTGGATGCTTTCCCTAACTTCGAGCTGGGGATCGGAGATCGGCATCCGAACAACGCCTAAGTCGATGTTCCCTTCCTTCAAGAGAGCGATGATTTCCGGAGTGGTCCCGTGATTCAGGTGAAGGCCGACGGCCGGATATTGTTGATGATAGGTTTCCAAATACGGAAGCATGTAATGCTTGAACAATGAATCGCTTCCGCCGATCCGCAGTTCGCCGCTGTCCAGATTTTTGAGCGCAGCCATCTGCTTCTCGGCCAGCGAGATCAAGATCTGAGACTTTTCGATATAGGAATACAGAACCTCACCTTCCTGGGTGAGCGCTACACCTTTGGAATTCCGATAAAATAGGGTGAGACCGAAGCTGTTTTCCAGCTGTTTGATGGCATGGCTGACGCTCGGTTGGGTCAGATATAGGGCGCTTGCTGCTTGAGTTAAGCTGCCGGTCTTCGCGGCCCAATAAAATACTTTGTACAATTCGTAATTGTTATTCATAGATTTGATCTATAGCTCCTGTAATATGTATTCATCAGATAGATGATATTCGTATTATAGTTGAATGAACATCAAGACACCAGAGCTTATCGTCTGGAAGGAGAATGCAGGATGGAGCCAACCACACTTGTCTTATTCGGAGCGACAGGGGATTTAGCCAAAAGGAAAATTTACCCTGCCTTGTATCATTTATTCGTCGAACGGAAGCTGCCGCAATCATTCACCTTGATTGGTCTGGGGAGAAGAGAGCTAACGGATGAAACGTTTCAGGCCAGCGTCCGGAAGTCTCTTCAAACTTTTATTCAAAGTGAAAAACAGGATCCTGAATCCATCAACCGATTCCTACGTGCATTCCGTTATCATGTTCTGGATGTTGGCCGTAAAGAAGACTATACGAAGCTGCTGAGGTTCGTCGAGCAGCGGGAACAAGAGCTGAACATAGTGCCGAACCGGTTGTTTTATTTGTCCGTAGCACCTGAGTTTTTCGAGACGATCGCGGTAAATATTCATGCCAGCGGTCTTGGTTCTGCAAGCGGCTGGAAGCGGTTGGTCATCGAGAAGCCGTTCGGTCACGACTTGCCGTCGGCCAGACAGCTGAATGAACAGTTGAACCAAGCTTTCGATGAGACCGAAATTTACCGGATCGATCATTACTTGGGCAAACCGATGGTTCAGCAGATGGGCCAACTGCTTCACGCTGCCATCGATGAGCTGCAATGGGGGACACGCGAGATCGCCAATGTGCAAATTACAGCGAGCGAAACCTTGGGCGTGGAAGAAAGAGCGGCCTATTACGATCGTTCAGGCGCAATCCGCGACATGTTCCAGAACCACATGCTTCAATTGCTCATGATGCTTGCGATCGAGCTGCCGAACCGAAGCGCGGTTCAGGACGTTGGGAATCTGAAGAAGCAAGTCGTGAAACAGTTGCGGCCGCTTTCGATCAATGAAGTGAGTGAATATGTGATCCGCGGGCAGTACGGCTCCGGGGAAATTCATGGCAACGCGGTTGCCGCCTATACCGATGAACCGGGCATTGCGACAGATTCTCGGAATGATACGTACTTGGCAGCCAGACTCCATATCGACGATCCGTTCTGGAAGGAAACACCGGTCTACATCAGAACGGGTAAGCGGCTGAAGGAGAAGACGACGAGGATCGTGATCGAATTCAAAACCGAGGGCACGATCAAAGATCTATTGATCATAGAGATTGGTTCCAATGAAGGCATTTACGTTCAAAGCAGCAACGCCCGCAATGAAAATACGAATCTTGAGCAGCCTGCTCGGCGTCAACTAAGTGCTTTGCCAGCCGGTGCGCCGGAAGCTTACGAAGTTCTCATTCACGATGCGTTGAAAGGGGATAAAACGTATTTCGCACATTGGGATGAAGTCGAGTTGTCGTGGGAATGGGTGCAGCCTCTATTAGACGCTTATGAGCAAAATCTGCTGCCGCTGTCTATTTATCCTGCCGGAGCATACGGACCTGTCGAGTCCGATCACCTGCTAGCGCGCCGCGGCGATCATTGGTGGTTCGACGACGAAGCTTCAGGTACGGCGAACAACGAAACTCATATAGTAAAAAGCTTCGCTTAACTGACAAGGAGGTCCTTACAATGAACAAACAGCAAATTGGCGTTGTCGGTCTGGCCGTCATGGGGAAAAACTTAGCCTTGAATATCGAAAGCAAAGGCTTCTCGGTAGCTTTGTACAACCGTTCGCCAGAGAAAACGAATGAGCTCATAGCGGAAGCGCAGGGTAAGAATTTGGTAGGTACCTACAGCATCGAAGAATTTGTCCAATCGCTGGAAACCCCCCGTAAAATATTGATTATGGTCAAAGCGGGACAAGCGACAGACGATACGATCGATCAGCTCGTGCCTTACCTAAGTGAAGGCGATATTCTGATCGACGGCGGGAACGCCTATTTCCCGGATACGCAAAGAAGAAATAAAGAACTGCAGGCGAAAGGGCTGCGTTTTATCGGAGCCGGCGTGTCAGGCGGCGAAGAGGGAGCTCTGCATGGCCCTGCGATTATGCCCGGCGGCCAGAAAGATGCGTATGAGCTGGTTGAGCCTATCTTGACTGCCATTTCGGCCAAAGTGAACGGTGACCCTTGCTCGACTTACATCGGAGAAGGCGGAGCCGGCCATTATGTCAAAATGGTCCACAATGGAATCGAATACGGCGATATGCAGCTTATTGGCGAAGCATATCACTTGCTGAAGGATGTACTGCACCTGAATGCAGACGAATTGCATGATATTTTCACAGAATGGAACAAAGGCGAGCTTGATAGCTATCTGATCGAAATCACAGGGGATATTTTCGCGAAGCGCGATCCTGAGACCGGCAAACCAATGGTCGATGTCATTCTCGATTCAGCGGGACAAAAAGGAACGGGAAAATGGACAAGCCAAAGCGCTTTGGATTTGGGAGTTCCACTATCCATCATTACCGAATCCGTCTTTGCGCGGTTCATCTCGGCGATGAAGGAAGAGCGCGCAGCCGCGAGCAAGCGGCTGAACGGGCCTGCGCTATCCAGCTTCGACGGGGATCGCCAGGAGTTCATCGAAGCGGTACGCAAGGCGTTGTACGCCAGCAAAATCGCATCGTATGCGCAGGGCTTCGCGCAAATGAGAGCTGCATCGGACGAATACCAATGGGATTTGAATTTCGGCAGCATTGCGATGATTTTCCGCGGGGGATGTATTATTCGCGCAGGATTTTTACAAAATATTAAAGACGCTTATGACCGTGACCCAGCGCTAAGAAACCTGCTGCTGGACGAATATTTCGGCGAAATTGTTCAAAACTATCAAGACGCTTGGCGTAAAGTCGTCGCCATCGCCGTAACCAGAGGGATCCCGGTTCCTGCCTTTGCTTCGGCATTGGCTTACTACGACAGCTACCGGACGGAGCGGTTGCCGGCTAATTTGCTGCAAGCGCAAAGGGATTATTTCGGGGCGCATACGTTCGAACGGGTTGACCAAAAGGGAAGCTTCCATTATCAATGGATGGAAAATAACGAATAACAGGGTTGTATCGCGTACAACCGTTAGATCCATGCACTTCCGCGAAAGACCATGAAGCTGTCAGCTTCATGGTTCCGGCGCGGGAGTGCATTTTTATTATGGTACTGTACTTCAGCGATAAATGGTAAGATGTTCCTTAGAGTGGAGATCGGCACTTTAAGGAGGCGATGATGTGGGTTCGAGAATGATGCACGTGATGATTGCGCTTCGTATTGCAGAGCGTCTGGCGATAGAGGATAGAACGTTATTCGTACTTGGAAACATTGCTCCGGATGCCGTTTCACCTAAGGACGCCTCGCACTTCTTCACGGGGGATGTACGCGATTACTCAAGAAGCGTTGATTACAACGGATTTATATATAAATACGATTCATATGCAGAAAGTCCTTACATCTGGGGATATTTCACCCATTTACTCGCTGACCACGTATGGTTGAAAGGCTTTTATTTGCCATGGCTGCGGAACAGAATTGAAGCTAACCAAGACGTGCTGCATGTCTACCACAATGATTTCCGGTTACTGAATGGGAAGTTATTAACCTATTACGGATATCAAGACGAATTGCGTTCCCTATTCCGGGAATTGCCGAGCATGATGGATCTTCATGAGGTAAAATCCGTAGATGTACAAAATCTCATTCCGCATGTCTTAAGTGATATGGATTACGATGAGAAAGTGGAGGATGAGAAACTCAATGTCTTCACCTTCGAACAGATTGTCGGTTATTTGGAGACATCCGTCGATTTAGGCATCTGGCATTTGAAACGCCTACTTACCTCCAGGTAACTCATTTTCTATCGTTGGACAATGGGATATACTGGGGTAGTCAGGAAGATTACATATCCTAAGGAGGCATTCTATCGTGGGCACGAATAACAAAATCGGCGGCGGCGGCTTTCATCATGTCGCGCTGAGAGCGAATGACTTTGAAGCGACGGTTAAGTTTTATACCGAAGGATTAGGTTTCGAGCTTCGCCAAGCATGGGGCGAAGGCGATAAGCGTATTGTATTGCTGGATACAGGGGACGGCAACTATTTGGAGGTTTTCGCCGGCGGTTCCGATGAACCGAAGCCGGAAGGGTATTACTTTCACGTAGCGTTCCGCACCGATGATGTGGATGCCGCAACGCAAGTGGCTGTAGAGGCAGGGGCTGTCGTGACGGTAGCGCCGAAAAATGCCGTGCTCGGCAACACGCCGCCGACACCTGTGCGCATCTCCTTCGTCAAAGGACTGAATGGCGAGATTATCGAGTTTTTCCAAAGTACAGGCGATCATAAGCTATAATCACTTTCATAGGATGATAGGGAAACACGAACTCGCTGAGTGAATGGTTCCTTACATAGCATAAGGGAAGGAAACTCCAACACCGCCCGCAAGGTGGCGTTGGAGTTTATTTTCATTAATCGCTCGTTAGCTTGGTGCAATCTTCCGAAATCGGATATAATGATAGATAGATATATAGAGAGAGGTGCGCCAATGGAATATGTATTGCTATCGCCTGAATTGACACAGCACTATTGCCGGAAAATCAAGATGCCGGAAGGGGCGACCGAGCTCTTGGTCGGTATCGCCAACCGATTGAACCATGATCCGCAATTGATGGATATTTATAAAGAATTTTATATGAACTACATCGAAAGCGGGCATTGGACGACGGTTTGGGAGCCATTAACGATTCATCCTTACGTTGAAGAAGTTTTCGGTAATGAAGCTTCACTCCTTTATTTGCATGCAGCTCTTCAAAGACTGCCCCTCACGGAACAAAGGTATGCCGAGAGAGGACTCAGCGAACAATTATTCGTCGAAACGTTAAGAGACATCGGTGTATGGGTGCAGAACGCTTACAATTTGGTAGGCTACTACGCCATCAGAAATTTCAGCTGGATCTGGAGACATCTGGAAGCGAGAATGTTCCGAATCGGAGGCATGCAGTTCATGCCGATGCCGTTCTCCGGTGTCGTCAAAGGCTTCTACAATGCGCAGGAAGAGGCCTTCCTGCTCTTGTGCGGCGAGGGGATGGAGTTAAGAGCTAACGGCGATATGCAGGGCGTGTGCAAAAAAGAGAAGACGGACGATGGTTTTGTAACGAAATATGAAGAAACCGAGGACTATTTCATAGGGAATCCGGTTACCCCCATAGGAAAAGGCATGAACAAACAAGTAAAGCTGAAAAGGGACGAATGGACCAAAGTGTTGGATAAGGGCGATACAATGTTCGAAATCCACATCCCAAG
The DNA here is from genome assembly GCF_028765165.1 of Paenibacillus sp. MAHUQ-63. Lineage (GTDB taxonomy): Bacteria > Bacillota > Bacilli > Paenibacillales > NBRC-103111 > Paenibacillus_E. The sequence continues at coordinate 1,410,003 of NZ_JARADB010000002.1, forward strand.
AGACACAGCATTTGATATGGACCATATCAAAGAAACTTATAAAGAAGCGAAGGCTTTTTTTGCAGCCTACTTTCCGGAGGTTCAATCCAAAGGGATGGTATGCCATACTTGGCTATTTACGCCGCAGCTTCGTGAGATGCTGCCCTCTTCGAGCAATATCGTCAAGTTCCAGGAGCAGTTCTACCTGTATCCGACCGCAGGTTCGGTGCGTTTCTTATGGAATTTCGTCTTCAATGAGTTGACCGAGGTCAAGGATGCGAAGCCGGACACATCGCTCCGCAGAAAAGTGCTTCAATACTTGGAAGAAGACAAAGAAATTTTCGATATGCACGGCGTATTTCTCGATCTGTGCGGTGAATTCGGCAACGTAGCCTACAAGCAAGAAATCTGATTGTAATTTGCTTGAAGTGGACACCTTAGGAGTATAGGACTCCAATGGAAAAGGGTGGGACACGGGTGGAGCAATCACTATTGCATGCGATGGAGCAGTTCATTGCGGACTTGCAGCAGAAAGAAGCGGCAGCTGTTTATACGATTCGGGATGATGCGATGAACGCCATTAAAAAAGCGAAGAACTTGGATACGTTTTTACACGATATGATCAATCTGGTTCAAGGCAGCGGCGGAATCGATCTGATATCGATAATCCGAAGAGAGTTTGGCATTAGTAAAGATATCATGCAGCATTTTGACCGATTGGCGCGGCATAGCAAAGAGCAATTCGAGGAAGCGCTGCATGATGCGATCGACCGGGCGGAGATCCGTGCAGGTAAGCAGGGCATGTTTTTCGCAGCATCACCCGATAAGCAGGAACGTGCGGATGCCCTCCGTTTGTTGAAGGATATCGCGCATGCGGCGGTCAAGATACAGTTTCACCGGAAGTCAGAAGGCGCGGAAACGTATGTCGAACTGCTTGATAAGCTTATTCGCTTTTATGAACTTCCGCATACGTATCCGGCAGGCGATGCTGTCAACTATAAGAAATTGATTGCCTCGGATCGGCTGAATGCCATGTCGGGAAATAATGAGACGATTTCGTTGCGGTTAAGAGAGTTCGCGAAAGCATGGTATCAGCAGTCTGCGTTCACATTTTTGGAAAGCAGGGACACGTACCCGGTCTATGAAGATGTCCGTAATTATTTGTACGCCTTGAACGAAGATCAGCTGAACCGCTTGCGAACGGATTTCATCCGGCAAATTCGCCTTGACTTTGAAGCCGTCCAAGCGGCGAAGGATCTGCACCGGGCGGAAGCGCTGAAAAAGCAGCTGGAAGCCGTAATGAGTTGGGAATAATGACGCCAACCGGAAAAGTGAAAATGGAAATGAAACCGTAAATCCGCTAAACAGCGGATTTTTTTTATTGAGGAGCGCGAAAGGGCAAGTTGAAATGATAAATTTGGATCAGGTAGGTCTATAGTGGGAAAATTTGTAAATAAATAGAGGTGAATGTAAAATATTAGGAGGTCATTAAAATCCATATTGCTATCGCTATTTGGGCGCTGCTGGCTGCAAAGCGTTGGGGGGATTGGACAAACTTCGCAACATATTATCCTACATTACTTTTCGTCATCGCTTGCCACTTGCTTTACAAAGTATTCGCCTTCAACAATCATCACATATGGAAAATGCAAGGCGAATATTTCATTAATCACACTGGTGCCTATTTGCTGCATGTCTTCCTTATCCTTCCGATGTCTATTTTTATTTACCTTTCCACCTATCCCAGCACATGGACCAAACGTGCGATCCACGTTGTGAAATGGATATTTATCCTTATCCTCGTCGAATGGATTGGATGGAAAAATGGCCGAATTGTCTATTTCCATGGATGGAATCTCGGCTGGTCGACGCTATTTAATCTCAACATGCTGATTGTGACGCGGATCCATTATACGAATTACCTTTGGGCGCTACCTTTGGCCACGGGCTGCACGCTGTTTTTCTTATATGTCTTCGATTATCTATGATTGAAACTGCATGTAATTTGTCATACAATATTACATATAAGCAAAAATCATAATGATAGGAGAAGGTCCTTATGGAACAAGCCCCCAATATGCCAAGCGTGAACCGGCATTCCACACCGATCATTACAGATATGCAGGTCATTCCTGTTGCAGGCCACGATAGTATGCTGTTCAATCTCAGCGGCGCCCATGCTCCATTCTTCACCCGCAACCTTGTGATCTTGAAGGATAGTGCCGGCCATACCGGTGCCGGCGAAGTGCCTGGCGGAGAGAACATCCGTCAAACGCTGGAAGATGCGAGAGGGCTGGTTATCGGTCAATCAATCGGATCGTACAATAACATGCTGAAGAGGGTTCGCGAACAATTCGCCGATCGGGATACAGGAGGCCGCGGTCTGCAAACATTCGATCTGCGGACGACGATCCATGCGGTTACGGCTCTGGAAGCTGCGCTGCTCGATCTCTTAGGCCAATTTCTTGGCGTCCCGGTTGCCGCATTGCTGGGGGAAGGCCAGCAGCGTGAACAAGTAGAGATGCTGGGTTACCTGTTCTATATCGGTGACCGGAAACGCACGAATTTGCCTTACCTGAGCGCGCCGGATGCGGAGGATGAGTGGCTGCGACTGCGTCATGAGGAAGCGCTTACAAGCGAAGCGGTTGTGAAGCTGGCCGAAGCGGCTTATCAACGCTACGGCTTTCAAGACTTTAAGCTCAAAGGCGGCGTACTCCGTGGCGAGGAGGAGATCGAAGCCGTTACCGCATTGGCGGAACGTTTCCCGCAAGCCAGAATTACACTGGACCCTAACGGCGCTTGGCCATTGGCGGATGCGATTCGCTTATGCCGTGATCAGCGCCATGTATTAGCCTATGCCGAAGATCCATGCGGCGCAGAGAACGGTTATTCGGGCCGCGAAATCATGGCCGAGTTCCGGCGCGAGACAGGTCTGCCTACCGCAACGAACATGATCGCAACCGATTGGCGCCAGATGGGCCACACCATTCAACTGCAAGCTGTCGATATCCCGCTGGCCGATCCGCATTTCTGGACCATGCAAGGGTCCATCCGGGTTGCGCAGATGTGTCACGAATGGGGATTGACGTGGGGTTCTCATTCGAACAATCATTTCGATATTTCACTTGCGATGTTCACGCACGTTGCCGCTGCAGCCCCAGGCCGGATTACAGCTATCGATACGCACTGGATCTGGCAGGACGGGCAGCATTTGACCAAAGAACCTCTGCGAATTGCTGGAGGCAGGGTGGACGTGCCGAGCAAGCCGGGGCTTGGCATTGAACTGGATATGGCGGCTATTGAGAACGCGCATCAGCTTTACAAGGAGTATGGTCTGGGTGCGCGCGATGACGCGATTGCGATGCAATTTTACATACCGAATTGGACATTCGATCACAAGCGTCCTTGTCTGGTGAGGTAAGCGCAGGTTGTTATTTGCCATCATTTGTCTTACAATATGGAAAACTTGTTGTGGCACATAAGGGAGAAGACCATAGGTGGAAGCGTATAAAGGAAACGTAGAAGTAGAGTCGGTGAAGCGAAATACATTATCCAAGCAAGTGGTGGAGCGTATCGTACAACTGCTTAACAGCGGCCAGCTCAAGCCTGGAGATAAGCTGCCCACCGAGATGGAGCTTATCCATATGCTGGGCGTCAGCCGGCCGGTCCTGCGTGAAGCGCTGAGCTCGCTGGAAACGATGGAAGTCATTACCCGGAAGACTCGCGGCGGCACTTATTTTAACGATAAGATCGGGAGCAAGCCTTATTCCGTCATGCTGTCGTTAGCGGCAGGCAATCTTCCTGCAGTGATCGAGGCGCGCATGGCGCTGGAATTGGGGCTCGTCACCATGGCCGCCGAGAAAATAACGGATGAACAGCTGCAGCGTTTGAAGCTTACGATTGACGCCATCGCGAACAGCGTGGATGACGACTACGGCGAAATCGACAAGGAATTTCATCTCATCATTGCTATGAGCGCTAACAATCCGATTATTGAAGGCATGATTGATTCCCTCTTAATGATGTACGACAGGATGAATACGCAGATCAAATACCGGGAACGCGATGTGACGGTCCGGTTTCATACGGCTATTTATCATGCGCTGGTTAACCGCGATCCGCACGAGGCATTTACGCAGATGTACCGGCATTTGAGTTATGCGCGGGATAAAATTTTGAAATCGCATGAGCTGGGAAATGAATAATAAGGCAACATTCAAAAAAAGTAACGACAGGCAGTCGTTACTTTTTTTGTGCTTTGTGATATTCAGCTGCGCATGAGTATGATAGGGTTCATTGAATCATCGTATACGAAAAATGTTTGTCCAGCGCAAAGTTGATCGCTCCCAGCGCTCCACCGATTTCCCCTAATACCGCAGTGTGCAGCGAAATGCCGGAAGAGAGGGCGGACATGGAACGCTGCCGCATTACTTTTGCAGCAATATTGACATAAGTGTCGCACGAGGTTGGAATGGATCCGCCGAGTATGATCGCTTCCGGATTCAATAAATTGACGAGGTTCGCCAGCGCGATGCCGAGGTAGGTGGCGGCATGGGTGACGATGCGGATGGCGAGCTCATCGCCCTCATCCGCCGCTCTGCACACATCGCCGGCTTGCAGGAGCTGCAGATCGTTGCCGGGGATGACCCGGTTCAACGAACTGCCTTCCGCTCCGGCACGCAGCAATCTGCGGGCTTCCTGGACGATGGCGGGGGCTGTCGCGTACAGGTGGAGACAGCCGTTATTGCCGCAAGGGCAGACCGGACCATCCGGTTCCACGGTAATATGCCCGAGCTCACCGGCGCCTCCGAAGGAGCCGGATACGAGCTGGCGCTCGTTGAAGATCCCGGCCGCGATGCCCGAACCGACCCCGACATAGATCATATGCGCATAGTCCCGTCCGGAGCCAAACCGGCATTCCGCAAGTCCGCGGGCGCGGTGCCGGTTCATGGCGACCGCAGGCCAGCCGAACGCTTTGGTGACCATCTCTTCAATCTCAACATTCGCCCAGCCTAAATCCGCCGCACTCTTAATAATCCCTTTCTTCGTATCAACCAGACCGGGCACGCTGAGGCCGATCATTTGAATCAGCTCATGGCCGGATGTTTTGGCGGCACCGCCAATATGTTCGATCAGTTCTTGAACCGCGGTTTCCGGCCGCGGGGAGCTTACCGGAATTTTGCTCATCTCCAGTACGTTCCCCAGCAAATCAAACATGCCTAGCGTCCAGATCTGATTGTCCAGATCCGCTCCGAGGATGGCATGTGAGCCCGGAACGAGCTCTAGGGCAATGGCGGGGCGGCCGCCTGTGGACGGCGCTTTCTCGGTTTCCTGGACGAGATTGCACTCGATCAGCTCGGAAATAGTGGATGAAATGGTCGCCCGGCTTAATTCCGTTATCTTCGTTAATTGAATTCGCGGCATGGAACCGTGCTTGCGAAGCGCTTGAATGATGCTCGTTTTACTGCCTTTTTGGTCGCTTTTGTTAGATATCATCGTTAGCTTCACCGTCGCCCTATCGTTCAGTATGTCGAATTGAATCCGTTATAACTCTAATTTAGTAAAAATTTAAACAAAGATCAAGTGAATTATCGGATTGATATTTAAAATTGAGTGATAATTCGCTTTGTTATCACCTACTTAATTTATATATTGACAAAAGTGCGAAAATTCCATTATGATATCCCCATGAAATGAAAGCGCTGTTATGGAGGGGATGTTATGAAAGCGACGATAGTACTTGGCGGCAACATGTATGACGATTCCACAATCGAGCACTTTCTGCAGGACGCTGCGGCGATCGGCTATGAGGGTGTTGAGATCCGCGGGGTAGGCGAGTTGAAGGATGGGCATATCCCTCAAGAGCGGGCGGAGCAAATCAAGGCGATGCTCGACAGCTACAAACTCACGCCGACGAACCTATCCTTGTTTGCCGGCGGATTTGCCTGCAATACGGAAGAGGAGAACGAGGAGGAAGTCCGCAAGTGGGCCCGCTATCTAGACTTCGCCGCAACGATTGGCTGCGGGATGATGCGCCTGAATCCGGGATTCGTTCATTCGGCTGAAGCGTCTAAGGCTGATTATGCCAAAGCGGTTCGCCGGTTCCAACAGTGTGCCGATATGGCCGGTGAACGGCATATTCGCGCCGTTATCGAAATGCATCACGGCACATTGTGCGATACGGCGGATGCATCGATCGCTTTCCTCGAGAGCGTAGGGCGGAGCAATGTCGGTCTGATCCTGGATCCGGTGAATCTGTATCAAGTGCCGACTGAATACGGGATATCAACCATTGAACGGTTAAAGCCTTATCTGTTCAACGTCCATATCAAGGACATCGTTGAGCTGAAGGGCTCCGAATACCCTTGGGCATTCGGATACAGCGATTATGTGCCGCATATCGGCAGGTACCATCGGGTGATCCCCAAGTCATGCAGCGAGGAAGAACGTTACTTCTGTCATCGTCTGATCAACCAGGGCGGCATTGACTGGTATGAAGTATTCCGAGGCTTAGAGCGGATCGCCTACAGCGGTTATCTCACGATCGAGAGCGTCAGTAAGCCGGGCTCGGATCTGCCTGCCCACACGGAGCTTGCCCGCCAATGCTACAACGACTTGCAGCATTTGCTGCAAATTACGGCAGATAAAGGAGTGCTACGGTGAAGTGCTGCAGAACCCAAACCCTATATCCTTCTCGCTGTTCGTGAAGCATTGGAATGACAAATCAGTGCCGGAGCTGGGTGCCTTCGTCAAAGCCGTCGGCTTCGATGGCATAGAACTGCCGATCCGCGCCGGGTTTCATGTCGAGCCTGGCACCGCGCACCGAACGCTTCCCGCACTTGCGGCACAGCTCGCACAGCAGGACATCCGCATCTTCAGCGTTGCGGCATCGCCGGAGGAACCGGTATTCGCCGCATGTGAAGAAGCTGGCGTTCCTCTTATCCGCATCATGGTAAGTATTGAATCGGACGGCTATAAGGCGACGGAGGAGAGGACGAAGCGCAAGCTGGAAGAGCTCGCTCCGCTTTGTGAGAAATATGGCGTCAAGATCGGCGTACAGCCGCACTACGGCAACTATATCAACGATTCCAACGGTGTTATGCGTTTACTCGAGAACATCCGCCCGGAATCTGCAGGCGTCGTGTGGGATGCGGCGCATGATGCCTTCGCCGGGCAGCAGCCGGAATATGGACTCGATATCGTATGGACCCATCTCGCGATGGTTAATCTGAAGAATGGCTTTTTCGTCCGCAGCAATGGACCCGAAGCCGAATCGGCGGAATGGAAGCGCCATTTCACAACAGGCAGACATGGTATGGCGCAATGGCCGCGCATCGTCCGCGTTTTGAAGGAACGGATGTATAGCGGGGTGATCTGTTTAACGGCGGAATACACGGATTTGGCTCACAAGGACCGTTACATCGCCGAAGATCTCGCGTACGCCAAGTCGCTCTGGAACGAATAACCGTTTAAGTAAGTTGATCCGATTCATGAAGGAGGTGTATCCGATGGCAGCTCAAAATGAATGGCAATTAACCGGGTTAACGCAGTCCGCACCGAAGAGCAGATTCAAGCGTGTTATGTACAGTCTCAGAAGAGATAAGTTTCTGTATGCCTTAATTGCCCCGGGCGTATTGTTCTTCCTGATTTTCAAGTATGTACCGATGTGGGGCATCATCATCGCCTTCCAAGACTACTCGCCTTATATGGGCGTCATGGGCAGCGAGTGGGTCGGTCTCGAGCATTTCATCCGCTTCTTCTCCAACCCGGATTTCTACTTGCTGTTCCGCAATACGCTGGCGATCAGCGTGCTGAATCTTGTCTTCTTTTTCCCGCTGCCGATTCTGCTGTCACTGCTGCTGAACGAGCTGCGCAATGCCGTTTATAAGAAATGGATTCAATCCATCGTCTATATGCCGCATTTCTTATCCTGGGTAATAATCGCCGGCATTACGTTCTTGCTGCTATCGCAATCGTCGGGTATTTTGAACAAAATGCTGGTCGAGCTGGGATTCCCCAAATACGACTTTCTCACGAACGAGAATAATTTCTGGGCGCTTCTGACGATCCAAAATATTTGGAAAGAAACAGGGTGGGGGACGATCATTTTCCTGGCGGCAATTGCCGGCGTAGATCCCCAGCTCTATGAGGCGGCCAAAATGGATGGGGCGAACCGCTTGCGCCAGGCTTGGCACGTCACGCTTCCTGCGATTCGCAGCGTCATCGTCGTTCTATTCATCTTAAGGCTTGGCCACATCATGGATGTGGGATTCGAGCAAGTGTTCCTGATGATGAACGGCGCCGTATCCAATGTGGCAGATGTCTTCGAAACTTACGTATACCGCATCGGTATCCAACAGGGACAATTCAGCTTTAGTACCGCTGTCGGTTTATTCAAATCCGTTATCGGATTCCTTCTAGTGATTGCCGCCAACAAGCTGGCCAAACGGTTCGGCGAAGAAGGGGTTTACTAATCTCCGGTGAAGGGGTGAGAGGAATGAAGCGAAGTCTAGGCACTCGCCTGTTCGATACGGCGAATGTGATTCTTCTGGCTATGATTGCGATCATTACACTATTCCCGCTGTACTATGTATTTGTCGTCTCTTTTACGGATCCGGTTGAGTATATCCAGAAGCAGGGTTTCATTTTATTTCCGGCACATTGGAGCTTCGATTCCTACAAATATTTGTTATCGACGTCAGCCTTCAAGAACGCGACGTTGGTCAGCGGGTTCCTGGCTACGGTCGGTACCGCGTTAAGTCTGGTCATTACTTCTGCACTTGCTTATGGCTTGTCACGAAAAAGATTGATGGGCCGCAGAGTGCTCATGCTGATGATTCTCGTTACCCTCTTGTTCAGCCCGGGCCTCATACCTCCGTACCTACTCGTTCGCGATCTGGGCTTGATCAATAGCATTTGGTCGCTGATTATCCCGGTGCTGACCAGCGGATGGTACGTGCTTCTGATGAAAAGCTTCTTCGACAGCATTCCCGTAGAGCTGGAGGAATCTGCGGTGATCGACGGCACGACGGATATCGGGGTGTTTTTCCGCATCGTCCTGCCGCTGTCGCTGCCTGCGCTTGCCGCCTTCGGATTGTTCTATGCTGTCGCGTACTGGAACACCTTCTTTCATGCGGTATTGTACATCAACGATCATGTCAAATGGCCGCTGCAGCTCGTGCTTCGCAACATGCTGATCGACTCGTCCACCCAAGCGGGGGGAACGGCGGCGGCCGAGATGATGGCGGAACAAAACATCCCTACCGAAACTTTGAAAATGGCTGCCGTCGTTATCGCTACGATACCGATCCTATGCGTTTATCCGTTCCTGCAGAAGCATTTTGCCAAAGGTGTGATGCTCGGTTCGGTGAAAGGATAATCATTAATGCCTAATAATGAGGAGGGTTACTATGAGGGGCAAGACTAGGGTGACATTACGCAGTTTGGTGCCATCGTCCGTTGCCGTCATGATGCTGACGTCAATACTTTCCGCCTGCTCCGGGACGTCCGGGTCCCAAGGTGCAAGCGGTACTGCGAAGGATGAGAAGCCGACGGAAATCAGCATTTTCACGGAGTTCAGTACGCCGGAGCCTCCGGGAGCAGACAACCCGGTGACGAAGGAATTCGAGAAACGCACGAATACGAAGCTGAACATCATGTGGACTTCACCGAATGCATGGGAGGAGAAGCAAAACGTGCTGCTTGCCTCCGGAGATATGCCGGATCTGATGAAGATCAAAGATATGAAGCAGGTTCAAGCGATCAATTTGATCAAGCAGGGAGCCTTCTGGGATTTGGGGCCTTATTTGAAAGATTACAAGAACTTGTCCGCATATCCGCAAGAAATTATGGATTTGGTGAAAGTGAACGGTAAACAGTATATTCTGCCTTCCGTTCGCCCGCTGCAAGGCGGAAGTTTCTTTAATATCCGTAAAGACTGGTTGGATAACGTCGGTTTGCCGATGCCGCAAACGATGGATGATTTCTATAACGCGCTGAAAGCTTTCACGGAGAAAGATCCGGATAAAAACGGTAAAAACGACACCTATGGGTATAACGGTAAAGATTGGGGCAAGGTTCTCGATATTTTCAACAAAAGCAACGGGAAATGGAAAGATGTGAACGGCAAGCTGGTGGATACCGATATGGAGCCAGGAACAAGAGACGGGCTTCTCTATTTGAACAAAATGTTCAAGGAGAAAATCATTCCGGAAGATTTCGCTGTCATGAAAACGACGGATTATGAGAACATGGCCAAAGCCGGCAAAGTCGGCGTTCAACCGGACACGACGGAAGGCGTCTTCCGCGCTACGGAGGGCGCGCAGAAGCTCGATCCGAAGGCCGATTTCGTCGCGATGACTTATTTGGAAGGGCCGAACGGTAAAATGGTTCACACGTCCAGCGGATTTGCCGGACTCTACTTGATCCCGAAAAAAGTGCCGGAAGCCAAAATGAAGAAAATTCTGGCGCTCATGGATTACGGCGCGTCTGAGGAAGGCTTTGAGCTCGCGTGTTATGGACTCAAGGATATTCATTTCACCGTTGTTGACGGGTTCAAAACGACGACGGAACAAGCTGTCAAGGACAGCGTTTCGCAGAGCTCGTTCGGTAAAATTTTCGAAAAATACGATCCGTACCTGTGGGCTTACCGCGTAGGCATGCCGAAAGCGATGTTCGAACGCAATAAGAAGATCGTTGACGATCGCGCCAATTATGGCATATCGGATGTTTCCATCGGCTTGATGTCCGATACCGATCTGAAAATGGGTCCTGATTTCAAAAAGAAAATGGACGATATGAAAATTAAAGTGATTATGGGGAAAGAGCCGATCGAGTCATGGGATGCCCTGGTCAAATCGATGAAAGCGGACGCGAACTATACCAAAATGGTTGAGGAGTTCAATCAAGCGTACCAGACTAGAAAAAACAGCAGATAACATAAAAGGAGTGGGGGAGTTCCATGCCAGCAAAATTAAGATTGGCTGTTGTCGGATTAGGACGCGTCTCCAAGTCACACCTTCCGGCGGTACGAGAACTGTCCGGCAAAGTTGAGCTGGCTGCGCTGGTATCGCGCGACGCTGCCAAAGCGGAGCAGGAAGCATCGCAATGGGAGGGTGTCAAGGTCTACACGTCGTATGAGGATGCGCTGCAAGATCCGAATATCGATGCTTGCCTGCTGCTGCTGCCCCATGATCTTCACGCCGAATATGCGATACAAGCGCTTCGAGCCGGCAAGCATGTGCTTGTCGAGAAGCCGATGGCGATGAATGTGCAAGAGGCTGAAGCGATGGTTGCTGCCGCCGAAGCAAGCAGCGCTGTGCTGATGATCGGGCAGAGCCGCCGATTTCATCAGCCAGTAGTTGAGTCCATACGGCGGGTCAGAGCCAATGAGATCGGCAGTCTCATTAATATCAATGCGCTGCTGCTGGCTCATATGGATAAGCCTGCTACAGATTGGTGGAAGGATGAATCCAAGATCGGCGGTTTTATTATCCCGCTCTGGGGCAGTCATATTCTGGACTATATCCTATGGGCGTACGATAAAATGCCGGTTGCGGTTTATGCGCAAGGGCTTTCGAATAATCCGAATTGGAGCGGTGAGGATGAGGTGGCGATATCGCTGAATTTCGGAGAGGGTCAAATGGCCAATCTGCTCATGTCCTTCAATGCCGGCGCGCGTGCCACCGATGAGGAAGGCTTGACAGGCAAACGGATCTGGTCGACGCAGAACAGTATCTATGACCGGTACTTGATCGGTTCCAACGGCATGATGCATCTTAAAGATGAGTACGAGCTAACGGTAAATGGGGAAAAGCAGGCGGAGTGCGAGCGCTCGAATGCGAATTTCAACTGGCAGCTGGAGGAGTTCGCCGATGCGATTCGGGAAGGGCGGGAACCGCTTGCTTCCGGTAGAGAAATCATCCGCGTGATGAAGGTGATCGACGCCTGCTTCGAATCGATGCGTACACATCAGGTCATTGCGCTTCAATAAGAGCTTGGGAAGGGTGAGGTGATTCACATGAAAAAGAAAGCGTTAGTGCTCTCGCCGGAGTCGCGCTTGAAAGAAGTATGTTCCGCCAAATGCCGGGCGCTGCTGAATGAGCATTTCGATGTAACCTGGAATGAGACCGGCAAAGATTACAGCAAGGAAGAACTGGCTGCCCTCGTTAGCGACGCAGAGGTCATCTTCACAAGCTGGGGATCGCCAAGCTTGAGCGAAGAAGCTTTGGACCGTGCGGCCAAGCTGTGCGCCGTCGGACATGCAGCCGGCACCGTGAAATCGCTCGTGCCGAAGCGGATTTTCGGCCGTGGAGTGCGGGTATTCTCTGCAGCGCCACGCATTGCCTTGAGCGTCGGCGAATATTGTCTTGCCGCACTGCTCGCTACTCTGCGGTATCTGCCGGTGCTGGACGCATCGCTCCGGAACGGCGGGTGGAGAGAGCTGGGGCTGAAAGGCAGGGAGTTGACCGGCAGCACGATCGGTATCATTTCAGCCAGCTCCACGGCTCGTGCTTTTATGAAATTGTTAGCTCCGTTCCATGTGAATGTGCTCGTCTATGACCCGTATTTGTCGGAAGAGGCGGCAGCCCGACTTCAGGTGAAACGCGCGACGCTGGAGGAGGTTATGAGCTGTTCCATCATTTCAGTGCATGCGCCCAAGGTTCCTGCCACAGACCGGATGCTGACGCGCGAGCTGTTGGCGCGCATACCCGACGGTGCCATCTTCATGAACTCGTCGCGTGCGGCCGTCGTCGAAGAGGAACCTTTCCTGCAAGAGCTGGCTAGCGGCCGGTTCTATGCCATCCTTGACGTGTTCGAGAAGGAACCGCTGCAGACCGACAGCCTTTTGCGTTCCTTGCCCAACGTATTGTTGACCCCGCATATCGCCGGGGCATCCGTGCAAGGTCATCTAAGCTTGATGGAAGAGGTCGTGCAGGATGTGATCCGTGCTTTCAATAATGAAACGACCAGCTACGAAGTAAGCGAGCGCATGTGGGAAGTCATGGCGTAAAAATGAAGATTTGCGGAAGGAGATTGCGACATGGTTAGAAAAATGTCCGTTCCGCCAATGGCATTGGTGGACGCCGAAGGGCCAGGCACCCAGCTGTGTGCTGTTATGGATGCTATCGGTGAGATTAGTGTGAAACGTGCTTTAATCCCGGAACCGAAGGAAGGCGAAATCCGGGTCAAAGTGAAATGGGTCGGCATTTGCGGAAGCGACGTCGAAGTGTTCCGTGGTGCCCGTGAGCCGGAGTTTATTTCGTACCCGACGAGGCTGGGACATGAAGTGGCGGGGGTGATCGATAAAGTCGGTCCGAATGTCATCGGCGTCAAAGAAGGCGATCATGTTGCCTTGCGTTATGTTTGGGGAGCTTTCGCCGAATATGTTTGCTGTACGCCGTTCTCCCTGAAGGTGCTGCCGAAGAGTCTGCCATTGATCGAGGGCTCCTTAATCGAAGTGCTTCCCGGCATCATTCATGCTGCGGAATTGGGAGACATTTCTCCGAATAAAAATGTATTGATTACCGGGCAAGGTGTAAGCGGTCTGGTGATGACGCAAGTGGTGAGCATGTTCTCTCCGAGAAATCTGGTGGTTACCGATTTATTCGATGAGAAGCTGGCGCTCGCGCGGAAATACGGGGCCACGCACACGTACAAAATGCCGCATGAGCACGCAAATACGATGGATATCGTCGGTGCCGATTTCCCGGATGGATTCGACGTTGTGATTCCTTGCTTACTGGAAGGCGCCGGAATGGTCGATGCGATTAACGCTGCAGCGCAGAATGGGCGCATTGTCATGTATGGCTGCATCGGCACCTGCCATGAGCCGGTCGATTTCTTCAAAGTCCACAAGAAGCGTTTGGACATTTTCTCAACGGAGCCTAAGCGGGATATCGACAACCGGCGATATTTCGATGAGGGCCTGCGGCTTGTGCTGGACGGCTTGGTCAACACCGAGGAGATGATCACGCACGTCGTCCCGCTTGCCGAGATCGCGAGGGCGTTCCAACTCAGGAACGAGCATAAAGGGGATACGATTCACGTCATGGTTGATTGTGAAGTGAAGTAGGAGAGGGGCTGCCTAGGGGCAGCTCTTTTTTAATTGAAGGGCGCTGACCGGTTATTTGAATAACAGTCAGCGCGTTAGACGTTTAACGGACATCACAGCCGTTAATGCGGCGACAAGCAGCCTGTCCGGATTCTAACGGATACCACGGCTGCTATTTGCCGTTTTTTGGCGGAAATGCCCCGATTTTGGGCAAATAGGTGCGCCTGTGTCCGTTAGAGTCGGCGAGCGGCATGGGACCGCTGAATAGCGTCGCCTGTGTCCGTTAGAATCGCTGAACGGCTGGAGCGCACCCCGGTGAGCTGTGCCCATAGGCGGCACGGCAGTTCCGCCCATCGCGCGAGGCGTTCTAACGGAGCACAGCCGTTCCGCCCATCACGAGGCGTTCTAACGGACACCACGGCTGTATAGAGGCTGCTATGCCCGGCAGCATAGGAGAGTCCCCAAGGCCGCCCTCCTAAAATGAAAATTTTGGCATACGACCCCCTGAAATCGACACGTTTCGACGAAACGATATAGGAGTTATGCAAAGGAGTGAATCACAATGGAATTAAATTACAAGCGCTTCATACAGAATCAAATCGAAAGAGCAAAGTCGACCGCTTCCGAATTCATTTCTTCCAGAAGTGAGGAACAAGAGGAAGCCTTCATAGAACTCGAATTGGAAAATTACATGGAACTAAAGACGATCGCCGATAGGCAGCACACAAGCGTGGACGCAATTGTGAATGGAATCATAGCTCAATATCTGACAAGTGATCCTTACGAACCAACTCCGATTTCGGTAGATCAAAAGGAAGATAACCCGCTTCTATATTTGGATGGCCTTTGCAAACTATAGGATAAGGAGTGCTGATTTTGGATAACCACATGAATATTCAGGATGCAATTTTTCTGGACCAAACGGCTCTAGCCGCATTAATGAATCCTGATGATCCCCGCTATGCGAAAGCTCGTTCTCTATTCCTTGATTTGCATGATCTGGAACGTAATTATGTTACGACTAATTCTATTATTTTCGAGCTGCATGAGTGGCTTCGCAATGAATACAGCTATCAGCAGGCGGAATATTTCTTGAATGCCATCGACAAAGCCGTGAGTAAGGGCCGATTGACACTCATCTCCAGCGGTCCGGAATTCGAGGGGGAATCGCGCCGGCTGCTGATCGATAGACCCGAGCTCCGGTTCTCGCTTAGTGAAGCATTCACAGCTGTGACCATGTCCTACTATCAAGTCAAACGCATTTTTACTTTTAACCGCAATTTCTTGATGCTATCCACGTTGGATAAGAACATACGCCTTATTCCTTCCAATCATTGACAGGCGAATTTAGTGTGTGTTAGCATGGTTGTAATTGATGAGGACGGAGGGGTTACGTGTGGTAAATTAATTCTTTGATTTTCTTTGCACAGTATAGGTAATAGCGGGTTAAGGCTATTTGTGTGTATAGGAATCGAAGAATGGTTTGCCTGCACGGTGACCATGTTCAGTGAACGGCGACTGGAGGACAGGACATGTTGCTGATCCCCATTTTCGAATGGACTGAACGCAGAGTGAATTGAAGCGAGCTGGAAGATCCAGACGGAGAGAGCCGGTAACGCTCTCTATCAGGGGATCGATCCGCTGGTTCAATTTATCGCTGATATCGATACTGTAAACACAGGCCAATGACCTGTGTTTTTTATTTTTCTAATGGAGGTAATGGGAATGAACGAAAGGCTGATATACAAAGACGGCATTGAAATATGTAGCGAGCATTTCGGAGATCGCAAGGATCCTGCCATTTTATTAATCATGGGAGCTCAGTCTTCGCTGATTTGGTGGGAAGAGGAATTCTGCCAGCGTCTGGCGGACGCGGGGCGTTTCGTCATTCGCTACGATAACCGTGATGTTGGGCGATCCACGACTTACGAGCCCGGGCAGCCGGACTATACTTTCGAAGATATGGCGGATGATGCGATTCGTGTGCTGGATGCTTATGAAATCGAGCAAGCACATCTCGTTGGTATGTCATTGGGCGGAATGCTGTCGCAAATGGTAGCCCTTCGGCATCCGGCGAGAGTTCGTACACTTACGTTAATCGCAACATCGAATTTTGCTGCAGGGCTTCCGCCGATGGAGGATAAGATTATTGATTTTTTCTCGAATGTGCAAGCCATAGATTGGACGGACGAAGAATCGGTCATTGATTTTGCGATTGCCAGATCCCGTATTTTAGTTGGTTCCAAGCACCCTTTTGATGAGAAGAAAGTTTATAGACTGGCCCAAGAAGACTTTAGGAGAAGCAGCCGTATGGCTAGCATCAATAATCACGGTCTGCTTGCAGGCGGTGAAGCTTATTTGGCTAGGACGGGAGAGATCGAAGCACCTGCTCTGGTTATTCACGGGACCGAAGATCCTATTATCCCATATGAGCATGGGTTGAATCTGGTTAACGAGATTCCTGGAGCGGTACTACACACATTAGAAGGCGTGGGTCATGAGATGCATGCAGATGATTGGGAGAGCATCATTGATCATATAGTCAATCATACTTTGACTACCCGCAAATAAAGATCAATCAAGGGGGCTGATGCGTAAAGCGGAGGCTCCCTTTGTCACATGCTGGAGAAGTCAAGTCATACTGAACAAACAACCCGGGTATAATAACCACTTAAAAAATGTGGAGGAGTCCGTATGAACAAACTCGTACTCGTTACCGCTGCAGCCATCTCGTTATGTGCTCTTGTGATCCCATATAGTGTACAAGCAGACGTACCCTTGCCGTGCAGCTCCGTTATGGAGCCTGTCAATGGTGCTAATGTTAACGAGAAAGGGGTTTTTCTGGTTAATAAAGTTAAACGGACGCCGAGTTTTCCCCGCACCAGTATCAGCATTCTCGCCAATGATCTCCCCGTCCCCTCTTCCTTCGGAGAATATGACCGGTATGAAGGATTCGCTTTCATTCCCAATGAGATTAGCTGGCGATTTCCCTTGTATCCGGTGCCTGAATCGGGCGGAATAACTTGGGCTGGCAGGTTCGAGGAAATCACAGCCGATCTTGCGAATAGTCAAGTGGAGGTCCGACTTTCGGATTCGAAGTCTGGGAAGCTGGGTCCTGCGGTATTAGAGCGCAGCATGAATGCTTGTAAGTAAAGCAAGAACTTCTTTCTGTGAGAGAGGCGGGGGAGCGAGCGAAGTGGAGTTCGACGAACGCGGTTTTAAAGTGCTAGGTGAGACGAGCAGGATATAGCGCGGCGGGACTAAAACGGTGGGAGGTGCAGCAACACTGTTATAAGCTGTCCGCGGCGGAAGATCGATCACGATGCGCCGATCGGGTGCCGTTCATGGCTTCCTGAGCAAAGCGCGCCATTCATCGATACGAAGCGACTTCAGTCGATTCTCTTCAACTTGTACGTCGAAATACTCCTGACAGGTCGGGTCCGCATCCAGTATGAAATGCTCGACATTTCTCGCTTGCGCTTCGCTCGAGGCGGTCCGCATGACCCATGTCGGGAATATGTACTCCTTGCGATTCATCACGTACTTCTCCACAAGCAGGCCGGCTTGCTCCGCGAGGGACTGCCACTCCGCAACGGATAGGCACCGAACATGACTCGTGTCACGCATAGCTTCGAATGTATTCATAAAATGACCGAGCGCAGCATCGGCAGGAGCGACGTTATCGATTAGCACGAATTTGCCGCCCGGTTTAAGTGCACGAGCCGCTTCTTGGAGAAATAAGTGCGGATGGGGGAAGTGATGAGCGGCGATACGGCAAGTGACGGCATCGAACGAATGATCGAGAAAAGGAAGCTGTTCCGCATCAGCCACAACGTAGGTTACATTGTCGCACTGCGACTGCTTCAGATGGTTGGCGGCTGCAACCAGCATGGGACGCGTCAGATCCGTGGCAATGACGTGATGGACATGGCCAGACAGCTGTTTGGCCACGTGACCGCCGCCTGTAGCGATGTCCAGGACATGCCACGTGTTCTCAGGGGCAAGCCAATTCACGAGCAGCTCGAGATCGTCACCTTTGGCGTGGATATCACTCGTCACATACTTGTCTGCATGTTTGCCGAATTGCTCCTGAACATGCTGTTTAATGGACTTCTCGTTGTTCATAAGGAACACCTCCGTATCGATTGGCCTTAGTCTTGGCGATCGGGTTTCTCTCTATCTTTATTGTAATGAGGATCAAAGCAAGCAGACCTGCGATCACGAAGAGAAGAAACCATCCTTTTGCGAAACGGCCGATTTCCATCATCGCCATCATCGCTATGGTAGGCAGAAGCGGCTCACCATAGGCCTTCCACCAGTTTAACGCAAATTTCTCATGATAATAAAATCCGATCATCGTCAGAGCCGATACCGCCCAGCCTCCGGTATAAATCCAAACGGCAAGCAAAGGGCTCTTAGCTGCGACCATAGGGACAAAAATAACGACGAAAATTCCTGCGGCAATCATCACCCAAAATGTCGATTTCGTCTTGCCGATACCTGCCATGATACTACCGCCTAATCGTCCGACGGAAGAGAAGAGAACCCCTAAGGCCATTAAGCGGATATACGCAGCGGAATCGCCCGTCGAATATTCCTTGCCGAACAGAAATCCATTAATTTGATCAGGGTATAAACAAATGATTCCTGTAAGCGGGTACAGCAAAAGGTTGTTATAGCGGATGCAGCTCGTACCGCGCTGCTTGCTTTCATCCACATCCTGAGCGCTCTCTGCGACAAAAGGCAAAGTGACGATCATGAAGGCCCAGGTGATAATGCCGATGAAGCCGGTGATGCGAAACCCGTTCGCCAAGTAACCAACGGCCAGGACGGAGCTGGAGCCTACCATCATGACGAGAAAAGGCTGCTGGAACGCTTTCGCTATGTTGCCGGCCCAGGATGGAAGCCCATAAGCAAGCATGTTTTTGATCTCTTGGATGGGGAGCGGACCGAACCATTGCGGTTTATGCACACGTTCAACTTTGATACAAATAATAAAGGCTGTCAGGAATGCTCCTACGCCCATCCATAGCGAGATGTTTTCGAGTAAATTCATATTTCCACGCGGTAAAAGCACACCCAGTACTGTCCCGAGTGTAGACAGAGCGGTCGTAATGACCATGAAGAACGCCTGCTTGCCGAAATCGCGGTTGCCGGAGAAGGAAGCGACGCCAATGTTAAGAATGGAGTTAAAAATAAACATGATCGAGCATAGCATCAAGGCCCCGCGCAGCTCCGGCAATTGATAGTAATTCGCTAATAGCGGAGCAAGGGCGCAAAGCAACACGCCGATGAATAAGCTGAACACGGTGCTGCCAATTAAGGCAACGCGGAAATTCGTTTGAACCGCTTCCAAAGGTTTGCGCGAGAACGTATACACTAAGGAAGAGTTGAATCCGAAATTGAGAAAAAGCGAGATCATGCCGAATATTTGCAGCAGCAGATTGACTTCGCCGAACTTATCGGGATTGCCAAGCTGCCTGGCGAGCACGATGCTGCCTATGGTTTGCAGCATTTGGTTGATAAAGAGTCCGAGACCGATGATGGATACATTGCGAAGCAAAAAAAGCTGTGTTTCCGTTAGTTTGAATCGGCGGGTTTGCATGGGGATTACCCCTTTTCCATGGATTGGGTCACAAGCTGACATCCAAAGCGTATCAGACGCTAGATGGAATGACAAACCACAAAAATAAAGAAATACGGAGCAAAAGAAAGATATTCCTTGCATAGGGCTGATTGATAAAACCTGCAAGAGAATTATGGGTATTGCACGATCGGTAACCGCCTTATCGAAAATGAGTGCGCATTTCCGCCAAAAAGGCTGAAAACGCAGGTGTCATCAAAGCATCCTGGCGCCGGATGAATACCGTTGGGACAATGGCGTACTTGTCTTGAACATCGTGCAGACGAATTCGGCCTTGCTGCGCCGCTTCTGCAACAAAGGAACGCGGCATCAGCGCGATGCCTAGCCCGGCTCCGACACAGCCGATGATCGTTTCGATGGATCCGAAATCCATGACCTTATCGGGGATGATCCCTTCTTCATCGAGCAAACGAATCAGTTTTGCACGGTAGGAACAACCGTTCGGGAAAGCAAGCAGCGTGCGTAATTCTACATCCTTAATGGAAGAGACAGGCGGGTGAGAGGTTGCTGTGAGGAGCACGAGTTCCTCGTCGATCACGGATTCTTGAACTAGTTCCGGATGCTCGACGGGACCGGCTACGAACGCACCGTTCAATTCATAGTGCAGCACGGCATGGATATGTTTCTCTGTCGGCCCGGTCGTTAATGTGAAATCGACATCCGGATAATCTCTATGATATTTGGTCAAAAGTATAGGTAAACGAACGGCCGCTGTCGTCTCCATCGATCCAATACGAAGCGGGCCGGTTGGAGCAGCGGAATCGCCGACAGCCATTCTGGCTTCCTGGACGATATGCAATATTTTTTCGGCGTAATCGACGAGTATTTGGCCTGTTGGCGTGAGTGTGATGCCTCGACGATGCCGATAGAAGAGTGTCGTCTCTAAATCCGCTTCCAGCTGCTGTATTTTATGAGTGATGTTGGATTGGGCAAAATTTAGTTTGGATGCAGCTTTGGAGATGCTCCCTTCCTGAGCGGTTGTGTAGAATACCTTGAGCAACTGAAAATCCATCTTGACCTCCATAGATACTAAGAAATCATATTCTTGTTAGGATTAGATATCGATGATTGAGATATGCCATATCTCTAATCTGTATTATACATGATTACAGTATTCGTAGTATGATGATTTTGCAAAGCCGAACCGCGAGGGCTTGCCTGGCACGAAGCGCCAGATGGAAGCGAATCAGGCAGGGTTGACTTGCTATCTACTAAAAGGTAGAATGACGCCATGACAAAAACTAAACATACTTCCGAGCTTATTTTAGATACGGCTCAAGCGTTCGTTCAGGAATTCGGATTTAACGGTTTCAGCTATGCTCATATTGCAGCCAAAGTCGGGATACGCACAGCAAGTATCCATTATTATTTCCCGAATAAGGATGATTTGGGGGAAGCTCTGATTGCTCGTTATCTCAAGAGCTTCATCGCTGCAAGTGCGCAAATCGATGCCGAGACGCAGAACCATCTGGAGAGATTACAGAAGTTCACTCTACTCTACAAAGATCCTGTGGAGGTCAATTGCACTTGTCTCAGCGTCATGCTTTCAACCGATTTGGCTACTTTATCGGAGAAAGTCAGAGAGGCATTAGCCCAATTCTTCGCCACGAGCTTAGCTTGGCTAGAACAAGTCTTCGAGAATGGGCGACGGGAAGGGCATCTGCATTATGAAGGCCATGCGGAGGTACAAGCCCATCAATTTCTTGCGGCGCTTCAAGGCGCTCAATTGCTTGCAAGAAGTTTTCGGGACCCGAACCGGTTTGACATGATCGCGAAAGGATTATTATCCGCTTTGACCTAATGGAAGGCGGATATTTTTTGGATTATAATCTACCTTTTAGTAGATAGAAAATGAAAGGAGGTGATAGTACCGATGATCTATGAACTGCGAATCTATGATATTCACCCAGGCAAGATGCAGGCTATTCTAGACAGATTTAAAGATCATGTGATTGGGTTGTTCACCAAGCATAACATGAAGATCGTTCAATTCTGGGAAGACTTGGACGAAACGAACAACCGACTGTATTATCTCGTGGAACATACCGATATGGAAACACGCAATCTTCATTATGACCGTTTCCGCAACGATCCGGAATGGTTGGAAGTAAGAAGGCTATCCGAACTCGATGGGCCTCTGGTTAAGAAGCAAGAGAGTATTTATATGAAAACAACAGCACTTATCGAAAACTAATCTAAATTATGAATGGAGCAGATCAATATGAAAACATTAGTCATCGCAACACATCCAAGCATTGAAAATTCCCGTGTGAATCGCACATGGATAGAAGAATTGCGAAAGCATGATGATATCACGGTTCACGAATTATATAAGGCTTACCCCGATGAACAAATCGATATCGCCAAAGAACAGCAGCTCGTTGAAGCTCATGACCGGGTAATTTTCCAATTCCCGCTTTATTGGTACAGCACGCCGTTTTTACTTAAAAAGTGGTTTGACTCCGTCTTGCAATACGGCTGGGCTTTCGGTCCGGATGGCAATAAAACGTCAGGCAAAGAAATCGGCGCTGCAATCTCGACTTATGGCTCTGTGGAGTCCTATCAACCAACAGGGTCCAACCGGTTTACACTTCAAGAAATTTTGCGGCCGATTGAAGCGACTGCTCAATTCATCAACGCCAGCTACTTACCGCATTACGCTTTAAGCGATGTCTCGAACCTTACTGACGAGCGGTTAGCACAAAGCACAGCCGATTATATCCGGCATATCAAAACTGTGAAGCCCGTAAAAGTTAATTCATAAGAGCTTGCATCGCTGGATGACTTGGAGTTGGCCGATGCGCACTAGCTCTAGTATGTCCACACGCTTCAGAAAGCATTATTCGTTGATCGAATGCAAAGCGAACCACAAATTATATCTACCTATTAATAGGTAGTCAAAGGAGATTAACACCATGCGTATACAAGGTAAAGTAGCCGTTATTACAGGCGGAAGCAGCGGTATTGGCAAAGCAGCAGCGATAGAATTGGTGAAACAGGGAGCGAACGTCGTCATTAACGGCCGCCGCGAACAAGCACTGATCGAAGCCGCAAAGGAAATTGATGCGACAGGCAAGCAGGTTGCCTATGTAGCCGGTGACATCTCAGACCCGCGCGTGGCGGACCGCTTAATTGACGAAGCGCTGTCTCGCTTTGGCCGAATAGATACACTGATCAACAATGCCGGTATTTTTATTTCGAAACCATTCACGGAATATACGGAAGAAGACTTCGAATCGGTATTGTCCATCAATGTCGTTGGATTCTTCCATATTACGCAGCGGGCTGTGAAAGAAATGTTGAAGACAGGCTCCGGGCATATCGTCAACATTACAGCCAGCGGAGTTGCCGCGCAGCCGATCAAAGCGGTGCCTGCACTGCTAGCCGCACTGACCAAAGGAGGACTGGCAACGGCTACGAAGTCTCTCGCAATCGAATATGCGGACAAGGGGATTCGTGTGAATGCTGTCGCTCCGGGAATTATCAAAACGCCGATGCATCCGCCTGTCACCCATGACTATCTGGCGAAATTGCACCCTGTCGGCCGGATGGGCGAAGAGCAGGATGTTGTCGACGCCATTCTTTATCTGGAAACAGCCAATTTCGTGACCGGAGAAATCGTTCATGTCGATGGCGGCCAAAACGCCGGCCAGTGGTAAACTGCACGGCATCCGGGAGATGCGTAAATCGATTCATATCGGTGAATCCTATGCGTATCACCGGACGCCGGCAGAAACATCGTTCCGAATAGGAGGAAGTCGTTATGTTATACGAACTGCGAATCTATGATGTAGTACCGGGACGCATGCAAGATTTGTTGGACAGGTTTAGCCATCATACGTTGGACCTTTTCAAGAAGCACCATATGAAGGTTACGAATTTCTGGGTGGATGCAGACGAATCGAGAAACAAACTGTATTATGTATTTGAACATGAGAATCGAGCTTCTCGCGAGCGTAATTTCCAGGCTTTCCTGGAGGATCGGGAGTGGCTTGACCTCGAAGAAAGAACGGAGCGTAACGGTCCTTTCTATGAGAAAATCGAAGTTATCTATATGAACAACGCTCCCTTTATGTAATCCGATTAAGCGAATTGAATGGAGGTGAGGTGTCAGATGACGATAACATTGGCAACGGATCTCTGCAAACTGTTTCAGATTCGTTATCCTGTCTTTCTGGCGGGGATGGCTGGAGGACCTGGGACAGCACGATTAGCGGCCGCCGTATCCAATGCCGGCGGGCTCGGGACGTTAGGTGCCGCATACATGGATCCGGATACGCTTCGCCACGCGATTCGGGAAATTCGTGAACGGACGAACGCGCCTTTCGGCGTCAATTTATTTGCTGCCCGGACTCCCGACGACAATTCGAGACTTGCAGAAGGTCAGCATGTACTCAACGGGATGAGAGATGTTCTGGGTTTGCCCCATCCCCGTGAAGGAGAAGCGATTCGAACGCCGGACCACTTTGAACAGCAATTCGCCGTTGTGCGGGAAGAGAAGGTACCGGTGATCTCCACCGCGTTCGGCGTCCTCCCGAAGGAGATGACGGAGCAAGCCAAAGCTGCCGGCATGCGGATCGTCACTATGGTGACGACGGTGAATGAAGCGCTTCTTGCCGAGCAGGCAGGCAGCGACGCCATTGTAGCTCAGGGCAGCGAAGCCGGCGGACACCGCGGGACTTTCGATATTTCGGACCGCCCGATGGGCGCTACGATCGGCACGATGGCGTTAGTTCCACAAATTGCGGATCAGGTCCGAATTCCCGTTATTGCCGCCGGAGGCATTATGGACGGCCGCGGGCTCGTCGCCGCACTTGCGTTAGGGGCACAGGGGGTTCAGCTCGGGACGCGTTTCCTGACCGCGGTTGAATCCGGAGCGCATCCCGCGTACCAGCATACATTACTCTCCAGCACGGAGGAAAGTACGGTTATCACGAATGTATTCTCAGGCCGCCCGGCCAGAGGGGTTGCCAATGCATTCATTCGACGCTGGGACGAGAGCGCAACCGAACCTCTACCGTTCCCAACGCAAAATACGGCGACGCGCGATATTAGGAATGCCGCGGCCAAGCAAAATAACCCTGAATACATGTCCTTATGGGCAGGACAAGGCTTGCGGATGCTTACCTCCGGTCAAACCGCGGAATCCATTGTCCGTGAGATCATTCAACAGGCGCAAGGGATCCTTCGTTAAACTTATGAATCGTACATAAAAGCAGTCCGATGAATCACTCGGACTGCTTTTATGCATTCGCATAGGTTTTACACCAATTGGCATAATAGCAGTGATTGTGTCAATCAGGAGGATCTTTCATGAAATGGTTCAGAAGGAGCAGCTTCAACTCATCCACCAGCACAGATAAGAATAACCCGATCCTGGAAGAAGACAATGAGCTGGAATTTACATCGGATCTTGAGCGCAACGAGAAGATGATTCAGGCGACATTTCAGCATTGTTCCGATTTGGTATGCCGCAGAATGGAAGTCACCCCAAGCCATGAATGCCTCATTGTTTATATAGACAGCTTAATTGATAAAAAAATGCTGGAAGATCAGGTCATCCAGCCGCTGCTGGCAAGCGGAAGCGTAGATACATTCATTTCCACAGGTATCGCAAGCTGTTCCGCCAAACTATCGGATACCGTTCGCAGTTTGCTGGAAGGTCATGCGGCAATTGCAGGGGCCGGGAGCAATCAGGTCGTAACGGTTTCAATTTCCGGCCTAGCGAAAAGAAGTCTCGAAGAGCCGTCGTCCGAGCCGGTCATTCGCGGACCGCGGGACGGCTTCATCGAAAATATTTCAACCAACATAAGCCTGATCCGTGCCCGACTCAAAACTTCAAAATTAAAGGTCGAGTACTTCACGATAGGTAAGCTCTCCCAAACCAAAATTGCGATTACATACATAGAAGGTGTTGCGAAGCCATCTTTAGTCGATGAAGTGAAATCAAGGCTGAAGCCAATCCAGTTAGACGGTGTACTCGACTCCGGAAATATCGAAGAGTTCATTGAAGATCAGCCTTTTTCACCATTCCCTCAAGTCCAAAGCACCGAGCGGCCAGACGTCGTAACGGGAGAATTGCTCGAAGGCAAAGTGAGCCTGCTCGTTGATACGAGTCCATTTGCTCTAATCGTTCCGGTGACTTTCTGGGCAGGACTTCAGGCAAGTGAAGATTACTATATTCGTTGGCCGGTTGCAACGTTCGTCCGATGGATACGATTCCTCTTCATTAACTTTGCAATCCTTGCACCTCCCTTATATGTAGCTATTACGACCTACCACCAGGAGATGATTCCCACCAATCTTGTTCTGAGTATTGCCGGCTCGAGAGAAGACGTCCCATTCCCAGCGATGATCGAAGCGTTACTCATTGAAATTATCTTCGAAGCGCTGCGCGAAGCCGGGATTCGGCTGCCCAAACAGATCGGGCAAGCGATCAGTATCGTCGGAGGTTTAGTCATCGGGCAGGCAGCCGTTCAGGCGGGACTAATATCCGCTCCGGTAGTCATTATCGTATCCATCACGGGAATTTCCGCTTTTACGATTCCCCGATACAGCTTCGCCAATGGGATCCGCTTGCTTCGCTTTCCCATGTTATTCTTGGCGGGCACCCTTGGGCTCTATGGAATCGTATTAGGCTTTCTTGGCATCATGCTGCATGTTACTTCCCTTCGTTCCTTCGGAGTTCTCTATTTCTCGCCTGTCACCCCGCTTAAGCTGGCCGCCTTTAAGGATGTTTTCCTGCGAGTTCCGATTTGGGCTAAAGCCGCTTTAAGATCAGGGGGGAGAAGATGAAGCCGCTAAAATATGTACTCTTGATTAGTCTGTTCTTGGTTTCCGGCTGCTGGGACCGCACGGAAATTAATGATCTGGCTTTCGTGATGGGCACAGCCCTGGACTTGACGGACGATGGCAAGATTCTATGTTCACTCCAGATCGCCATCCCTTCGACTTCGGAAGCCGGAAAAAGCGGGGGAGGAGAAGGAAAGAAAAAAAATTATTTCATTATTGACGCTGCAGGAAAAAGCGGTAATGAAATTCATCGGATGCTGCAAAAGAAAAGCACACGCAGATTGTTCCTCTCACATCGCAGCTTCGTTTTTATTAGCGAACGTTTGGCCGGTTACGGGATTCAGGACGCGTTGGATATTTTCACTCACGATCCCCGGAATCGCTTGAAAACGTATCTCGTGGTGGTCAAAGGCGGAGAGGCCCGGAACATTCTGCAAATGAATTATCCGTTAAAGCAAGTGCCGATTGAAGCTGTGAAGGAGATTGAAATTTCAGGGGATGATATTACCGCAACATTGCGAGATTTTTATATCTCCTTTCTAAGCGAGGGAATTCACCCTGTAGTAGGCGCGATAGAGTTGGAGAATGACGCTCAAGACCCCGATAAACAAATCTTTCGGTTCGCCGGCGCCGCCGCATTCAAGCATCTGAAACTCTCCGGGATATTCGATGATAAAGAAACGATAGGACTCATGTGGGTGACGGACAAGCTGAGATTCAGCCGAATTACTGCCAATTTGCCGAAAGGCTCCGGGGAAGTCGGGATGATATTGAATCATGCTCGCAGCAAGATCAGTATGCAGACCGTCAATGACGCTGTGCAATTCCAAATCCAGCTGGATGGAATGGGAAGCTTGGCCGAGAACAATTCCTCTCTGAGCATTAACGATCCCAAGGATTTTGAAGTCATTCAGCAAGCGTTGGAAGCGGAGGCTAAGAAAATCGTTCAAGATTTCCTATACAAAATCCAAAAAAAATATAAAGTCGACTGTGTTGGCTTTGGTCAAGAAATTTACAAGAACGATCCTGATCGGTGGACGGCGATGAAAGATCAGTGGGATACCTTATTTCCCGGGACGGAGATATCGGTGAATGTAAATTTGACGATACAAGGATCAGGCATGGTGCATTCGACCTTTGAACTGCATAAGAAGGAGGATGAATAATGATTGGACAAATTGCCGTTTTTGTCATCTTCATACTTGGTTGGTCGATCTATAGAGCGGGCACTTGGTTAAATAAAAAACAGCCTAAAACGGCTGTCGTTTATTCTTGTTTGATGGGAGTGTGCATGATCCTAGGCATACTCGTCATCGCCCATGTTCAATTTCCAAACTTGACAATTCCTGTCCGAATGGTTTTCGAACCTGTCGGCAAACTCATTTTGCAGCAGTAATGCTCACAATCGAGACCCCTTCCAGCCTCTTTTGATTGTATCAATCATGAGCAGGAAGACAGGCAAGAGCAGTTGGGTCGAAATTGCGTAACCCGGATAAGATAAACTAAGATAATTGGCCAAGTCGGTGGAGTAATTTTTAAAAACCAAAACAGACCCTAATACGGACAAGATCGTAATAGGAAGAACAATGTCCCGGTAGCTGACGAGATGAAATACTTGGCTTAAACTTAGACTAATAATAAAAAAGGTGACGGATATTTTGATGAAGCAGCCCATCACCCAAATAATAACAGCTAAGGCTTCCAGCCGTTCAAAGCTTCCTGTAAAACCGATATACTGGATGACGCTTAGCACCGGGAACGTCAGTTTCTCCGTCAAAGGGCCGAAAACCATAATTAAGGGGATCACCGTAATAGCGAGAAGAGCGGAAATCGTTAACAAGGCGGAGTAGGCGGCTTTGACTTTTTTGTCCGGTTGATTTAAATAAGGGAAAAGCCAGCCTAGAATACAAAATTGGCATAGATACGCAGCGGGAAACACGGATCCCTGCAGGAGGGGGATGACCCCATTGCTCATCACGGGACGAAGCCGCTGCGGATCCGATTCTGTGAGCATCAGCAATAAGAGCGGGATCAATAAAGCGATGATGAATAAGGCCAGGAACCCATTACATCTTGCTATGGATTCAATTCCCATATAAGAAGCCGCTCCGCATAAGAGGGCCAATGTCAGACTGATCACGATCGCAGGACTTCGATGCAGCAGGACCGTATTGATGAACTGTATATGTTGATTGAGAATGACGAAATCAAAATTAATCCAGTAATAAATAAAATAAAACCCTAAAAGAATGCCGGCCCATTTGCCGATGATCCGTTGGCTGTACTGAATGATCGTCAGGCCAGGATACCGGTTCGCCAGAACGATCATGACCCAAATATTGATAGCTCCAATCAGAATTGCCGGGAAAATAGCGATCCAAGCATCTTGCTTCGAAAATCTGGCCATCAAACTCGGAATGACAAGTATAACGGTAGGAGCTATAAAGGAAAAAATTAATAAGCTTAATTGCGTTCCCGATAATTTATCAGCAGGCTGCATTCGCGTTTCTCCTTCGAAAATAGACTACCCCCAAGTATTCCCTTATTTGACTGGCTCATGCAAGGAGAACTACTTAGGATCGGTTGTCTATTCGTGTGAACGCGAACGCATATCGCTTGACCGGCAGACTAACTATCGAAGTCTATGAATCGTCCCGCTCGGTCAGCTTGCGCCGGATCTGACTCTCGTAATCAGTGAAGGCTTCCGATGCATGCCATCCGCGGTCGGACATCAGCGATTGATAGTGAAACCGCTTGGCTGACAGCTCGCGCTGAAGCTTCGTACGCTCCTTCTCATCCCGGCATACGGTGAGCAGATCCCCCAGCGTGATCATATCTTTGCGAAGCTGCATCTCCTCGGGAATCATTCCGGCATTCCTGAGCAGCTTGAACCCCACCCGAAGATCCTCGGGAACATTCCTTAATTCGTCAGGAGGGAGCGGTTGGCCGGCCCCAGGCAAATTGTCCAGTTCGCCGCGGCGAATGGCCTCGGCAATTCTCTCCTCAGCGATTGAGCGCACAAATTCCATTGCTTGATCAACTCCTCATCCCATCATTTTATCATAGAAATAGCCAGTGAGTCCTGCTATGTACAACAAAACAAGCTGCCGTATTTGCACGCTGCGGCAGCTTGTTCATCCGTGATCCTTTTAGAGGCTATTTCTGTTTCTTCTTCTTTCTGCTTCCATGATTCGGTTTGTTATCATCTTGCTGCTTGGCGTGTTTCTCTTGTTGCTGATCGTGCGTTGACATGATGATCGTCCCCTCTCTTTGTAAGTATGAATTGCACTATCTCTGATAGTGTGTGCAATTCATTAGGGAGGCTATGCAGGCACATGGCAGGTTATTGCGGCTGGAATGAAGCCTTCACAGCTTGGCGTTTCGCTGCGGTTGCTGCGAATTGAACGAAAATCATCACCACCACGATGACCATCATGACCACGACGGCGGAGGCGAAGCTGTCGGTGGCATCGTGGATTCTGCCGAGCATGAGAGGGCCAGCGGCGCCGATGACATAGCCGGTCGACTGTGCCATAGCTGACCAGGAAGCAGCTTCTTGCGCATTCGTCGTGGCGTCGATCGGAAGAAGAAGGTTCAAAGGGAATAATCCTCCTGCGCCGACTCCGATGAATAGTGCAGCAACCGTAGGCTCAACCTTCAGCATCAGCAGGATGAGGCCGACGAGCTCCAACAAGGCAGAGACGACTAACCACAAGCGGCGTGACGGGAACCTCTTGAGCAGCAGCGGTATGACCAGGCTGACCGGGATTTGAATAAGGACGAATAAAGTTAGTGCCGTCGCCGAATAGCTCTTGCTATATCCCATGCCTTGAATGATTTGCGGCAGCCATGCCGTAAACGAGTAGAACAACATCGCCATGAACCCGAAGGATAAGGTCAGCATCCAGGCTTTGCCGTTCCCCCATGGCAGCTTAGAGCTGGACGTTCCCTTCGAACCACTCGCGTTCGCGGCATTGGGGCGAACGATGGACCACCAGAGTACGGCAGCCGCGATAGCGATGATAGCCCACGAAGCCAGCGAGTACTGCCAGGAGTTTAAATGGGTCTGCAGCGGACCGGATAACGCCGAACTGGACGCAGCCCCTAAAGTTAGGGCTACCGTATATACGGCGATCATCGAAGGGATCTGCTTGGGAAAATACTTTCTGATAAATCCGGCGAGCAGCGGCCCGATGATGGCGATTCCGATCCCGGCGACCAGCGCCGTAACGATGAAGAAGAAGACGGAATTCGTGAAAATGCGAAGCGCCGTGCCGATTGCAATAATAATCAGCGATATGCCCATCACTTTCTCGATTCCCCACCTGCCGCCAGCCTTCACGGCTAACGGAGAGAAGAGTCCCATGCACAGCACGGGAATGGAGGTGAGCAGGCTGGCGACAGAACCGCTCATGCCGAGGTCCGCCCGGATGTTGTCCAGCAGGGGCGCAATGGAGTTGATCGCCGGACGCAAGTTGAGCGAAGCGACGAATAAAGCTACTGCGATAAGATATTGTTTTTTCATTGCCATTACTCCCGTTCTAGTATCATTGCCTTAACCTGATTCACGTATCGGTTACCGGTGAACAAATCTTACTTGATGAACAAATATTTATCAATTATATTGAATTTATAATTATCATTTAAAATACAAATGATTCGGGACGATTTCTGTTTATAGAGAGGTAAGGACATATGGAGCTAAGGCAGTTGGAATATTTCATGGCAGTGTGCGAGGAGCTGCACTTCACGAAAGCAGCGGAGAGAATCGGAATCTCTCAACCGAATTTGAGCTTGTCGATTAAAGCGCTGGAAGAAGAGATCGGCATGCCGCTTTTTGACCGGATCGGCAAACGGATCGAGCTGACCGACGCCGGCGCCGTTCTGAAAAAGCACGCCAAAATGATGCTGCAAAACCTCAGCAATGCACGCCAAGAGATGGACGATCTGTATCATCAGAAAGGAGGGAGCTTGAGTATCGGGGCTCTGCCGTCGGAATTAGATTACCGCCTTACTCCGATGTTCATCCGCTTCTTCCAGCGTTATCCGAACATCCGGTTGAAGATCGTATCGGAAGTCAATGTGACCGGACTCGTGCTAAACACGGATACGGATATCGGAATTGCGGTAAAGCCTCTGCATGATCCGCGGCTTGTCATTCGTCCATTACCCCGGGAAGAGTATGGTATTGCCGTTTCCAAAAATCATGAGATGGCTCAGGCCGATTCGGTTGCTTTGGCTGATCTGCAGTCACTGCCGATTATCTTGTATCCTAAAGGGTTATGGGGGAGAGACTTCTTGGAGAATTGGTGCCGGCAGTACGGCATCCAACTGAATGTGGTGGTCGAGACGAGCTCCAATCCGTCCATCTTTCATTTCGTCAAGGCGAATATCGGCGTAGGCATCGTGGCCAACTCGCTGCTGGAGTCCATTGATAGCCTGGACCTCCGTTTCCTCCCGATCCGGGATTATCCGCCTGTGAGGGAGATGAGCATCGTGTACCGATCGGATAAGTATCTGAATCACGCGGCGCGTGCTTTTATCCATTTCGCTGAGGAGCATCTGAAGTAGTTCAAGAGCCAACCCCATAAGGGTTGGCTCTTATTTATGATTTGCAGCTTAGATGTAGTCCCGTCCACCGTCAGTTTCCGTATAGATCGAAATGAGTACGATGGCCGTATCCGTTCCAATGTTCCGTACGATATGCGGGGTACAGGCATTCCAACTAAACGAATCGCCTTCCGTGAATTCAGCCGAGTCCTCACCTTGCTCCGCATAGATCCTGCCTTGAATGACCAAATGAACCTCTTCGCCTTCATGGGCATGAGGAGCGTCTCCTGTGGAAGTTCCGGGAGGGAATTCCACGAGCATCATTCTTACATTTTTGGTAGAACTCAAGTGTTCCACTTTCAGATGATCGGAACCGCTTGTCGTCATGCTGCGTTCATCCTTGCGAACGATACGCATGCGGTCTTCTTTTTTCAGAAGCAAATAAGCCAAAGGAACGTTCAAAGCCTGCGCGATGTTTTCCAGAGTCGAGATGGAGGGCGAGGTTTTATTCGTTTCAACCTGACTCATGAATCCCTGGGACAGGCCGGTTTCTTCGCAAATTTGCGCGATTGTGATATTTTTCCGCTTCCGAATCGCTCGTATTGTGGACCCGATATCCATCATATGCACCTCTTGAATATTTGTAATACTAATTATAGTTCTATATTAACAATTTTTCTATTGACACGTCAAACGTCTTTGTATTACATTACTTTTATGAAACTAATTTCTCTATGACTAATATTTATTATAAATAAAGAGGTGATTCATTTGAATCCGATGTATCATTATGACATTCATCTGCCGTCCAACTATGACAAGGACAAGAAATACCCGGTTGTTTTCACCTTGCACGGCAAAGGCTCCAATGAAAGCAATATGTTCGGTCTGGTCGCTCCGTTGGCAGATGACTTCATCCTTATCGGTATTCGCGGCAACCTGCCGCTCGGTGCGGGCTTCCAGTACTATGAGTTGAAAAGTCTGGGCAATCCGATTCGGGAACTGTTCGACGAAGCGGTTAACCGGCTCGAGGCGTTCATTCACTACGCGACTCAGAAGTATCCCATTGATGAGAACAGACGATTCTTATTAGGGTTCAGCCAAGGCGCCATTCTATCCATGACACTTGCGCTTACGATGGGGGATCAGTTGAAAGGAATCGTTGCGTTGAATGGGTATGTACCTGAATTTGTGAAGAGGGAATATTCGCTGCGAAGTGTGAAGGATGTCTCCGTATTTGTCTCCCATGGCGAATATGATTCCGTCTTCCCCGTACGGATCGGTCACGAAACAGCAGCCTTCTTCAAGGAACAGACACCGCTTCTTACATTCAACATCTATCCTTCGGACCACGGCGTAACGGAGCAGAACCAGCTGGATGTGCTGGAATGGCTGAAGCATACTGCCGATATAATGACAAATGAGGAGTGAGAACCCTATGATGCCTTCCTATTTTTTCGCACACGGCGCACCGTCTATCGTGCTTGAGAACAACGCCTACACGCAATTGCTCAAAAATTTTCACCAACACACGCCTAGACCGAAAGGGATCGTACTGTTCTCCGCACACTGGGAGGAGCAAGTCCAAAGAGTCAGTGCCGCTGATACGTATGAAACCATTTATGATTTCGGCGGTTTTCAGGATGAGCTTTACGAGATGACATACCCGGCACGAAGCGACCGTTCGCTGAGCGAGCAGGTGCAATCGCTGTTACTCCAACACGGCGTTCCGAGCGTCGCGGATGAGAAGCGGGGGCTCGATCACGGGGCTTGGGCTGTGCTGAAGTTGTTGTATCCGGATGCAGATATTCCGGTTACCGCACTGTCCGTTAACCGCTATCTCTCGAATGAGCAGCAATATCAAACAGGCAGGGCATTGGCGGAGCTAAGGGAGCAGGATGTCCTAATCATCGGCAGCGGAGGTACGGTTCATAATTTAAGGAAATTGAAATGGCAGGCCGAAGGTGTCGATACGTGGGCGGAAGCGTTCGATAACTGGCTCCAAAGCAAGCTGGAGTCCTGGGATACAGAGGCGCTGTTTCAATATCGTGAGCTGGCCCCGCACGCCCTCGAAGCGGTGCCGACCAATGAACATTTCATTCCGCTTCTGCTCGCTATGGGAAGCGGAGACTCCAATCGGCATGCGGAACTGATTCATCGAAGCTATCAATACGGCAACCTCAGTTTAAGCTGCTGGAAATTTAATTAAATATGAATGAGAGAGGGCGGACGGATGATATCCGCGGTTAGAACAGCCATGGAGAGGATCGCGCTCTTCTCCATGGCTGCTGTTTATATCGTGCAGCAGTTGACTCATCTGAAGGTTCTAACTTCGGTGCTGGGGGGGCTGGTCTTTGTGGCCATCGCCGTGATGCTGCCGAAGCTTAAGGGGTTAACCCGTTGGTTAACGATCTCTTTTCTCGTTGTCGGAACGGTTCTCATGCTGATTCAGAAAGCCGAGCCTAAGGTATGGTTCGAAGCAGCGGGAATCAATGTGACGATCGTTACCCTATTTATGTTTGCGCCGCTGTTTGGGATTCCCGTACGGCTGCCTGCCTACGTCGAATCCCTGAAGCGATTCTACGAAGCCAACTTTCGAAGCCGAACAGCGCTATTCATGGGCACACAAATGCTTACGCAGATTATGGGCGTGTTCATCAACGTGGGCTCGATCCCTGTCGTGTACCAAATGGTCTTCGTCAACCCGCAGCCCAAGATGTCTCGGCTCCTCGCCAATGCGCTTAACCGTGGATTCGCGGGGGCTATTCTATGGTCGCCGTATTTCGCGGCGATGACATTAGTGACCTCAGCGCTTGCGCTGTCTTGGTCAGCCGTACTGCCCTATTTGCTGGGATTAGCGATCTTGAGTCTTGTCGTAAGCTGGGCGTTGGATTTCCGCGAGCTGCGTCAGGTGGAGAAGGATGTTCAGCCAGAGGCGGATACGGCGCATAAGAAAGCAGCTTTTCCTGTGGGGCTCGGTCTATATTTAATGACGGCGATACTTGCCATTCTTTTGTTGGAGCGGTGGGTTGAACTACCAATGGTGATGTTAATATGTATAGCGGCAGTTCTATTCCCGCTCATCTGGTGCTTGGCTGCAAGGGCGAAGGATGTCTACTTGGAAGGATTGAAGAATCATCTTAACGTCACATTTCCCGCCTTGCAGAAAGAAATCACCTTGTTCATGGCCGCAGGCTTCTTCAGCGGAGCGATCGGGATAACGAAGTTCGGCGCCGCGGTCCCGGCACTGCTAGCACAAATACCGCTGCCGGTATTTTTATCATTTTCGCTATTTACGGTGCTTCTCATTGCAGGTACATCGTTCATCGGACTTCATCCGATTGTGCCGGTCACTATCCTTGTCAGCGGCATTGATCCGGTTAGCGTTCACATCAGCCCTGTCTATTTCGCCGTACTGCTGCTGGGAAGCTGGAGCTTGTCCAATCCCATCTCGCCGGCTTCGGCCGTGAACAATTTGCTGGCAGGACTGTTTCATAAGCCTGTGTTTGAAATGGCGAAGCCGAATTATAAATTTGCCGGGGGGATGGCGGTTACGCTGATCCTTTTCCTGTTGACCGTTATGTTGCTGAAATAGGACCTCAATAAGAAAATATAAGAACCCCTAATGCATTTATTAAAGCAGCCCTCCTCGGGCTGTTTTTTTGCGAGCCGCATTAAAGTGTTGTCATAATGATTACAGTTATGGTAGGATGGAAGGCAGACTCACCGCTTCAAAATTCAAGGGCCTGCTGATCAGGTACTCCAAATCATGGAGTAAGCGGCATATAGAGAAGACGAGTCGTTGATACGGAAAGAAGAAGAGGAGATTCATACGATTATGACGAACAAGAACAATCCGCCCGCGTTCAGGCTGGCTTTGCTGCTCGGTATTTTTTCCATGCTGGGGCCATTTACGATCGATATGTATTTACCGGCGTTCCCGGAGATAGTGAACCAATTCGGTACGACGGCTTCACTCGTGCAGCTTAGCTTGACCTCTTGTTTACTTGGATTAGGCATCGGCCAGCTCGTCATGGGCTCGCTCAGCGACGTGTATGGCAGACGCAATCCGCTGCTGATCTCCATGGCCTTCTATGTCGTGGCCGGTCTAGCATGCGCAATCTCGCCGAATATTTGGCTGCTAATTGCATCCAGGTTCGTGCAAGGCTTTGCCGCTTCGGCAGGCATAGTCATCTCCCGCGCAATCGCACGAGACTTATATAGCGGACACGAACTCACCAAATTTTTCTCGCTGCTTTTGCTGGTCGGTAATTTGGGTCCGCTAGTGGCACCGGTAACCGGCAGCGGCGTTCTCAAATTCACTTCCTGGGTCGGCGTTTTTATTGCACTGACATTGCTGGGAATTTTCCTGCTGGCGGTAACCAAATGGCAGCTGCAGGAGTCACTGCCGCTTGAGCGCCGGAGACCCAGCAATTTCACCGAACAGCTGCGGAATTACGGATCGCTCTTCCGGGACCGCCAGTTCATGGGGTATATGCTGGCACAGGGCATCATGATTGCAGGGGTGTTTGCCTATGTATCGGGAACCCCCTTTATTTATCAAAATATTTATGGCGTTTCGCCGACCGTATTTGCCCTCTTATTCGGTTCGAACGGCGTCAGTCTGATCATCGGCTCCCAAATCGTCGGACGGATGACGCATCGCGTATCCGAGCAAGCTTTCCTATTGTTCGGCCTATGTCTTGCCGCTTTGGCGAGCATCACGGTCTTGATCGTGGCGTTCGTCCATGGACCGCTAGTGGCAATCGTTATTCCGTTATTCTTCTTCGTAGCGGCAATCGGCATTACGTCAACGGCTGCATTCCCGCTAGCTATGGAGAGTCAGGGGCATATGGCAGGCAGTGCGGCTGCGCTGCTCGGCGTCGTTCCCTTCCTGCTCGGCGCGGTGGTCTCACCGCTAGTCGGTATCGCGGGGGAAGACACGGCCGTTCCGTTAGGTGTGATTATTTTGTTGACGAGTGCCGCAGCGATGTTGGCTTACTTCGTTCTGGTAAGGAGACGTACCATCAAAGCGGCTAAAGCAGGGAAAGCTGTTACGAATTAATAAACGTACAGAAAGCAGATCGCCAGAGGCGTCTGCTTTTTTTGTTGTATCGGATATTTTCCTCGGAAGGAAATGATTGTAAATTGCCGAACATGTTCTTTACAGAATCTTAAGCAAATATCTGTGAAAAAACATTTGACGGGAGATGAACGATTACATGAAGGCACTCAAATTACGTCCATTCGTTCCATCAGGCGGGGATTACCCGCGGGCCGTTCAGTTCTATACGGATCTTGGTTTCGAGAAGCTCTTCACCAGCGAGGAACTGACCATTTTCAAAGTCGATGAAACCGAATTTCATTTGCAAAATTTTCATAACGAAGAATTACAAAACAACTATATGTTGGAACTATGCGTGGAGGATTTGGATGCTTGGTGGCAGCATATTCAAAAGGCTGGGATCGTTGAGAAATATCACCTAAGAGCCAAGGCTCCCCAAATCCAACCGTATGGCAAACGGGCCATTCACCTCATTGATCCAGCGGGCGTGCTTTGGCATATAACCGAGTAAACCCCCTCAACTCAGGTAAACGTTGGTTTATATCTAAATTGGAGGGGGAGTTCATCTCTCTTAATTAGCGGTTGTTGTTTGCACTGCTCTCCTTCCCAGTACACCGCCCAATAGAAACGTCGCTAGCGATAGCGCCAGACAGATCGAAGCGAAGATCCCGATCGACGAATACCCGCCCATCTGAACATAAAGGATGCCGGCTATCCATGCGCCAAGCGTATTCGCACCGTTCATCGTCGAGTTGGCCAGACTGGAGATGGTTCCCCGTATTGAAGCGTTCAATGAGGTGAGAGCTTCCATAGCAATGGGGAATATCATGCCGAGTAGGGTGAAAATAATCAGATATACGACCGTCACCAGAGGGAGAGGGGCTAGATGAGGCGCTCCTGTATACAAGACCGCCAACAGCAGCATGCCAACCGCCGCTGCGTTCACATGACCAAGCCTACGTGTGGCGAATGAGCTTAGCAGGCTGCCTAGCAGTGTTCCCAAGCCGAGGAACATCATGACCGTACCTATCTGCCCGATGGGCAGAGCGAAGCGGTCCGCCATCCATTTGCCGACGAAGGCAAATGCGGTTCCGCTCCCGAGGTGCAGGAGCAGATATGCCAGGAAGCCGCTTCTTGCCTTGCCGCTCTTCATGAGTGGAACATATCGCGATAGTATAGAAGCTCGCCCGTGCTGGCGCATATCGGGCTTCATGTTCGGCAGCGTGTAGAAGGCGGCAGCAGCAAGCAGCAGCGAAATGCCGCCAATCGACCAGAAAGGCACGGACCAATTGCTGACGGCAAGCCAGCTGCCGATGGGAACGCCCAGCGCCTGGGAAGCGGCCAACCCCGAGAAGGCGATCCCCATCGTCTTGGATATGCGCGAAGGCGGCATCACGGCAGGAATAGATGCCCATACCTGAGGAGCAGTGAAAGCCGCGCTGACGCCGGCAAGGAAGCGGAACAAACACATCGTCCAGAAGCTGTCGGCGAACCCGCAAAATATCGTCGAGACGGAAAAACCGAGAAGACCGCAGAGGAGAACGGTTCTGCGGTTCCACCCATCGGACAGCGGGCCGGCAATTAAAGCAAAGATGGCAGAACCGAGGGTATAGGCGCCGATCATCCACCCGGCAATCCCCGTCGACACGTCGAATTGAGCTTGCAGCGTCGGGAGGAGAGGGGAGATGAGGAACGTATCCGTTCCGATCATAAACATAATGGTGAAGAAGAGCGCGGCATATTTCCGCATCATGGATCACTCCTTAGTTGAATGGTTGCTTACGAAGACTATCATAAGACATAATGGTGACAAGTCTTGTCATAAACTCAACATCAAGGATAAGGAGTTGGCGGAGTTGCCGAAATCAAAAAGACTCATGGAACTGATGATGACGGTGAACCGAAAGCGGCGGTTCAAAGTTCAGGAGCTTGCCGATGAGTTCGGTGTCTCCAAGCGCACGATTCTTAGGGATCTGCAAGAGTTAAGCGAATTAGGGGTTCCCCTCTATTCCGAAGTGGGGCCGCACGGCGGATATCAGGTGTTAAGGGAGAGAGTGCTGCCTCCGATCGCGTTCACGGAGGGAGAGGCGGTGTCGATGTTTTTCGCGGTGCATGCCCTGCGCCACTATTCGTCCTTGCCGTTCGAAACGGAATCCGCCTCGGCGCTCAACAAATTTTATCTGCATATGCCGGGAGATATTCGGGATCGAATCGACAGCATGAAAGATCGCGTCGATTTCATTACACCTGCGAGGCGCGGGGATGCCCCGTGTTTGTCTGTGTTGCTCGATGCCGCGATTCAGGGGAAGGTCCTTGTCGTTCAATATGAATCGAAGGAGGAAGGATCGCACAACCGCATGATTCAACCGGTCTGCATTTATGCAAACAACGGGCTCTGGTACTGCACGGCCTATTGCTTCCTGCGCCGCGGTTTCCGCGTATTCCGGTGCGACCGCATTCGAGAGGCGTCTTATGAGGCGACGGAGGTGGAGCCGATCGAGCTGAGCGACATCCGCGCCAGCCGACAGGGAGCTGCAACGCCGCGGGAGCCCGTCCGATTGCGCGCGGAGTTTACCCGTGCCGGCATACAGCGCTGCGAATCGGAGCTCTGGTTAGCACCTATGCTGGTCGTTCGCGAAGACGGGAGCGGGTGGATCGATACGGAGGTGGCACGCAGCGATTTGCCTTTTTTTACGGAGTTCTTCATTGCGCTCGGGAAGGAGACCGTCCTGCAGGAGCCGGCGGAATTAAAGAATTCGATCCGGCAGCGGCTTGCCGAATTACTGGAGCGTTACGAGTGAGACTGCGTTGTCACACAAACAGACCCAGCTCTGTGAGACCCAACTGATTCATGGGATGGAATCGGGGGGTCTTTTTGGGGTTCAAAGAGGATTCGAACCCTTGCCGGCTGCGTCGGCTTGCCGATTGGAGATGCCATATCCGATTTTCTTGAGCAGACCAATCAGCTCCAGCTTCTCGTCATCCGTTACATAGGACAAATTTTCGGAGATCTTCTGGACATGTTTAGGAAAAATGTGATCGAAATAGCTTCGCCCTTCCTCCGTTAACGCTACGTTTGTTTTGCGCCTGTCACCCGGGATCGGCTGCCTCTCTACGAAACTCTTCTTCTCCAGTTTATCTACCACATAGGTGATACTCCCCGTTGGAATCGAGAAGGTATCGCTAATGATCTGGATGGGATGCGGACCTCGATTGTACAGAAATTCGAGGATTTGAAAGGTTTCCATATGGAGTCCATAGCTCTCAATATCGCGTTCCAAGCTCCCGTACAGGGCATCCACCATGTTACGGATCACGCGAATGAGGTTTAAAT
The DNA here is from genome assembly GCF_028765165.1 of Paenibacillus sp. MAHUQ-63. GTDB lineage: Bacteria > Bacillota > Bacilli > Paenibacillales > NBRC-103111 > Paenibacillus_E. The sequence continues at coordinate 1,450,420 of NZ_JARADB010000002.1, forward strand.
CCAGAGCCTGGCCTTCAGAATTTCGTTCAATCATGCTGCCACCACCTCATTAATTAGAATTCCTATGATTCCCCATTGTAAACCAAATCAAGAAAGTTCATCAAGGGGAGGCGGATAGAAAGGCAAAGCGCGGGAAATCTATTACCGGCTGAAGAAGATGTAGATCATCCCTATGTAGGAGCCGCAATATTCCGGTATAAAGGAGTGTTCAAGCGATGATTCAAATGCAAAAAAAATTGTACACCGCAACCGTTAATGTGCAAGGAGGAAGAGAAGGCAAAGCGGTTTCCAGCGATGGTATTCTTGACTTGGACCTGAAAATTCCCAAGGAATTAGGGGGGCCGGGCGGACAAGGAACCAATCCCGAGCAGTTATTCGCGGCGGGGTTTGCCGCGTGCTTCGAAGGTGCGATCGGCGTTGCTCTGCGAAGCAAAAAGCTAAGAGCCGAGCGTATTCAAGTGACCGGTCATGTGACGATCGGGAAAGATGCAAGCGACGGCTATGTACTGGCGGTCAAACTGGATATTACGATGAACGGCATCGAGCCAGGAATCGCCAAACAAATCATTGAAGAAGCCCATGATATTTGCCCGTATTACAAGGCAACCCGGGGCAATATCGAAATCGAAACGAACTTGGTCGGTTAACCGGTGGAGCTAGGTATACAAGCTGAATCCCGGCGGGAGCTCTCCGGCCGGGATTCATGCAGGTATGCAGATCGGTTACGCTTTTTTTAACAGGGAACGAACGCCATGGACGATTAAAGCGATTGCGAAGACGATGACCGTAATGATGCCTGCCGCGTCTAGTAGAGGATCCAGACTGGCCAGCAGCTGGGTTACCGGGACATAAATGAGACTGAAGCCGCCAATGAGGCCGCCGAGGTAGTTAAGCAACTTAAACATCGCGTTTCACCTCCTCTAGCAATAATATATAGTCTATGTCGGAAAGAATCATAGTGTGATAGAATGCGAGAATAAGAATAAGGAGCAACTTGCCAACGGCAAATTGCTCCTTATTTATGTGAATGATTTGGTTTGTTTCAGGATTCAACCTCTTTTTTGCCTGTATCGACATCGATGATATCCAAGAGGAAAATAAAGACCGGTATTCCCACAATCAATCCCCACGTACCGAGATAATGCTCGGAGAAAATCAGCACAATGAACGTGTAGAACATCGGAAGATTCATTTTGGAGGACATCAGCTTTGGATTTAGAAAATAGCCTTCCAGGAAATGAAGCACCATGATCATGGAGATCACATAGATGACCATCCAAAGGCCGCCTATATTGTAGCCGATGATGCCTAATGGCAGCAAAGAAATAAGAAAGCCGGCTACGGGGATTAAACTGAGCAGGAAAATCATAATGGCGAGTGCGAACAGATAGGGAAAGCCTAATATCCATAAGCCGATCACGGTAAATATAGTATTAAAGAGGGCGATAAGCAGCTGCGCTTCGATCACTTTTCCGAAGGACAGGTTGAACTTTTTACCGAAATATTTCAGCTCTTCATACAACCAGGAAATTTTGCTCCCTTCCAACTTGGAAGTAAAAGCAACGATTCTTTTCTTCTCCAAGACGAAGAAAAAGCTCAAGATGGTGGCCATGATAAACGTCGTACCCCAATTGCTGATTCTCAGCATGTACTCAAATCCTTGTTTCACATACGCTTGTAAATTTAAATCCTTCAACGTTTTGTACATATAACGAGAAAACTCGTCCTGGGGGACCGGTAAATTCGTTAAACCGACTAGAATTTCTTTTAATTGCATGATTTGAACGAAAACTTTGGGCAAGTAATTAATAATGGATAGGACAATGCCTGCAATCATCACGAGATACAGCATAATCAGAATGACTTTGCTATTAACAGGAATGTATCTGCTAAGCTTACGAGTCACCAAATTTTGAATACTGCTCATTAGGAATGCCATCAAAAAGGTGAGGAGCACCAGGTTCAGCATGTCTCTTATCCCAATTAATAATAGAACAACTAGAATTAGGATTGAAAACCTTCGTACCGTTAGATTCATAAACAATTTCCTGATCTGCTCCATCATTTCGCGTCTCCATTCAAACGTTAACTTTGTTCTATCTCTTAGTTTACAGAAAACGTGCAGCTCTCGCAATTTTTTGTAGAATTATGGAGAACTTGTCGCTGAAGGAGCGGTTGCTAGTTATTTTTCATCAACTGACATACTAAGCTGAGAATCAAATATATGTAGAAGGTAGAAGTGAAATGGCACGGCAGAGCAGGGAGGGAGTCGGATGACGATTTCCATGGATGAACAAGTCATGTGGGATGCGTATACTTACGCGGCATTTCGTGCTTTGGTCGATGCGATTATTCCGCCAACATGCCGACAGCATGCAGCAGGAGAAGTTGAATATGCAGCCGGGGCCGTTCAGCTTCATGTGGATCAATTCGTTAGGCGAGAGATCGATCATTCGCAATTCGTTCCTGCAGGGGAGAAGGAAACGCCGGTCCCTCTGTCCAGATCGACCGCTCAATTGCTGAATATAGGGGCCGAGGCGCTCATTCGGAGAGGGCTCGCGCGGCTTCCGCTGCCTCTCAGGTTATCTCCAGAGACTTGCCTATTCGCTGTGTTGTCGCGTGAGAACAGGCTGCAGGCACTGGAACTGCTGGATCGGGTTGAAATTTCACTGCATAGGGCACCTCCCCCCTATCAAAATAACCCCGCGATGATACAAACTATGGTAGATACACTCAATCAGCTTACAATGTTCGGTTACTATACAGAATGGCTCCGACACGAAACATTACGGTTATCCTCACCCAGCAGCGGGCTTGATGCCAGTTGTCCGTCGGTGTGGCGTCTGATCGGTTATCCCGGTCCCGCCTTCGGTTACCGCGACTTTCGCGGCTTTATAATGGCGTATCCTCATGGTAAAGGAGAAACTCCGCATGATTGACCCGGATGTGATTGTAATCGGTTCCGGCGGCGGCGGAGCCGTTATGGCCAAGGAACTTGGGGAGAAGGGCTTGAAGATTCTCGTGCTGGAAGCAGGTCCTTGGTATGGCAATTCACAGTGGCCTAGCCCCAACCAGAAGCGAGGCGGACAAAGCAGTTCCAAGGCGGAAGATTTAAATATCCATCTATTCAAAGAGCAATACACCAAAGATGAACTCGAAATGAACAATTTGATTTCCGGTAAATTACGCTGGGGACCCGCGGAACGTACGCGTGCTCCGTGGTTTCGGAATGTCACTCAGCGCGGATTTGTTTGGCAAAACGCCGGTGTAGGCGGGACGACGCAATCTTATCTGGCCAATTGTCCCCGTGCCTTTCCGCTGGTGGTCGATCAGGTCTGGCCGATTGCGTACCGAGAGCTGGTTCCCTATTACGAACAAGTGGAAGCGACGCTGCCAGTAGATTTTGCACCTGTTACTTCCAAAGAGGAACTTTTTTTCTACGGTGCCAAGAAAGCAGGCTGGCCGCTGATCCCGACACTCGATGTGACAGTTCCTGGCTACCGTCCGCAGCCTAACGCAATTCTCCCTCCCAATAAGAACCTAACGAATCCCGATTATTCGGAAGAGCAGTTGTCCTGGATGCAGGGCTGCACGCTTGCCGGACATTGCATCAACGGATGTCCGCACGGGCCATCCGTTGATGCAATTGCCAAACGATCGACCAACGTGAGCTATATTCCGCTTGCACTGCGAACAGGCGGCGTGACGGTTCGACCCAATTCATACGTTATCAAAATTTTGACGGAGTCTCATCCTGGAGACGGGCTGCGCGCAACCGGCGTACGCTTACGGGATACATGGACGGGGGAGATCGAGGAGATCAGGGCCGGCGTCGTCGTTATGGCTGCCGGAGCGATTGAAAGCCCCCGGCTCTGGCTGAATTCGGGACTGCCCCATAACCCATGGGTAGGTAAAGGGCTGGTGAATCATTATTTCGACTGGGTTACGGGCATGTTCGAAGAGAAAGATTTGATGTCGATCCTCGGAAGTCCGGAGATCAATCCCTTTGTCGGCCATACTTCAGGCGGAAGACTGGATTATCCCGGGCTCGGATCGATTCTGGTCACGGGCTTAAGCCCAGGGTTAACAGCCTCTATGAGTTTTGGCATAAGCCAATCCGGATACAGTTCAATGCAGCAGCCTCATGCCGGTTATCCGGGGTATGCTCAAGGCCGTGTTGCAGGTCCCGAGCTGCAGCAGTGGATGGAGAATTACAGGAGAACGTTAAGCATCGTCATCTTCGCCGATGACGAGGTCAATATGCGCAATGGGGTTTCCGTGGATCCTGTACTTCAAGACGAACATGGACCCATCCCGCAAGTGAACTACATTCCAGGTCGTCGGGGAGCGAAGAATCGGGATGAACTTGTCAAAATCGCGGTAGATATCTTGAGGCGAGCAGGAGCTAAGAAGCTGCTCCGGACGGATTGGCCGGCCTCTCTGATGATCCATATGGAAAGTACGATGCGAATGGGCTTCGTCGTGGATACCAGCTGCGAGTCCTATCAAATCAAACGGTTATACATTGCTGATAATAGCGTACACTTCAATTCGTTGGGAGGCGCGAATCCCACGCTTACGACACAAGCTCTTGCGACTAGAACGGCTGACAAAATGTTCGATAAATATTTTCAATAGAAACACGAGAGTAAAACAACCGCTCCGCCTATTGTATGATGTGGCTAGAATAGGTTAGAGCGCAGCAGAACGTTAACAGTATGACAACTTCAAATTGATGGGATTGCCGCGTATATAGCGGCTTTTTTTATGTTTATACACCCGCCGATTCCCGACGAACTTAACTGGAAATTATCCCGTTAAATTCATCTTTTGAGAGGGGAATGCCTCAATAAAGGGATCACTATATACAGCTATATTTCAGCCATCCGCTTAGTTTTTTCACCGTTTGCGACCCTTAAAAGGGATTTCCCCCGAAGTTTATATGGACAGCTTGGGGCTGTTACTTGCGTTGTGGAGCGTGGAAGTCGACCTCTTGAGTCGGATCAACACCCCTAAATTTGTCATGCCGCATGCGCAATGCGGCGCGTAGAAGGAAGAGGAGGTTATCTTGAAGCATGAAGAAAAAACTACAAGCTCTTATCTGTGTCTGTTCCCTCGGTGTCATGGGAATGGCCGTTCCGGTCAGTGCTCAATCCTTAGAGCAGGGCACACAGAGTGACCAAGTTCTGGATTTGCAAGAACGATTAAGTGCACTTGGATACTTCCGAACAGGAATTACCGGATTTTATGGCAATCAGACCAAGCTTGCCGTCCGTAAATTTCAAGCCGGTTATGGCTTGACCGTTGATGGTGAAGCGGATTCCGCAACACTGGCAGCACTTAAGAAATCGGTTGCACCTAAACAATCGGTGCTGGACGAAATGGCGCGCATCATACATGCCGAAGCCAGAGGCGAGTCCTTTCTGGGACAAGTTGCCGTTGGAGCGGTCGTTCTGAACCGTGTGCAATCCGAACAATTCCCCGACTCCATTCTTGAGGTTATTCACCAGCCAGGTCAATTCTCCGCCATCGATGACGGACAGTTTAACCTCAAGCCGAATTCATCAGCCTACAACGCGGCCAAAGCCGCATTAAATGGTTCGGATCCGACAGCCGGAGCTCTATATTATTACAATCCGGCTATCGCCAAAGCGTCCTGGAGCTTAAAAAGACCAGCTAAAGTGACTATAGGCCATCATGTCTTTACGCATTAATCGATGAAAGAATCAGATCCGCTCTTTTCATAAGAAGAGCCGGATCTTTTTATTTTGAGGATAATTCAAATTGAATGAGGAACTATAAAATCATATTGTTAATAATCGCCAGTTCGTCGGGTTCGTGAAATTTCTTAAGGGGGAGGCAGGCCATGGCTGATACACATAATCCAAGTTCTAATCATCCTAAGCCTGGGCCTGGTGGAGAACACCAAGGCCTAATTAGCCAATCCTTGGAAGAAAACGAACTCATGCTCCAAAATAGTTTCGTGAATTGTTATGATATCGCCATGCGGCATCTGCGAATTTTCGGACAAATCCGCCCCAGCATCCTTCTTAGGGGAATCCTTCATGGTCGTGATGCTAATCGCTTTTATGGTTAAACCTCAACAAGCCATGTTCTCTTCTTTATTCGGCGTAGCTGCGGCTGCATTCGCCGTACTGCTCATGACACTGATCGTGATTATGGTGTTTGGTCCGAATTTGCCGGCCAAATTTATATATCCCCTGTATTCGGCTATCACCTATTTCTCCGTTATGGAGTTTATCCAGAATGTCGATGTGTTGGCTGTCTTGCTATGGATTATTGGCATTTTCATTAAACTGTCGCTGTACTTCTTCATTACCAGCTACGGTACCGCTCAAGTCTTTCACCTCAAAAAGTGGAAGCACACCGCCTGGTTGTTAGCCCCGATCATCTTCGTCATTTCACTTCTCCCGCGGAATACGAATGATTCGATGAGCTATGCGAAGTTTTGGATTGATGTGATATTCCCAATCAATATCGTATGCATTCCGGTATTGCTGTGGATCATAGGTGCCGTTCGCGTTCGTATGACGCAAAAAAGTTGAGCTCGCGAGATAAGGAGCTCAACTTTTTGCGGCCTTCAAAGATGTTAGGCTCAAGCTTCCGCTTGGAATCGATCCAGCTTGTGTTTGCATAGGGCAACAATCGACATCACGGTTATACAGCAGGGGATGTAGATGAGCCAATATTGCCATAACGGCAGCATGACCTTTAATAAACCAAGGTGCATCAAGATAAATTGCGCCGCTATTAGAAGAAGGAGCCATAGTGCTCGACGCCAAAGGCGGTGCGATACTGTCACGGCGACGGCGAGCAGGAGGGCTTTGACGAAACCATACATGGCCGAGAAGAAAATATCGTCATGGTATGGATCTTCGAAAATACCGACATGGTAGATTCGAATGTTCGTCAGGGCAAACACGAAAATCATTGTCGCTACTACGCTCCAAGCATACATAACAAGCGTAACGAACTTGATCGCTTGGTGGCGTCCTGACAGCCATATCGGCCATTGTCGAGCCAATCGGAAGAAAATGATCAGCGAGACGATCGTATAAGCCGTGCGCCACCAATGATGTTCATAGATGCCAAGTCTTAGGAATGACAGCTCGATGGCGCCGAAGGCGAATGCAAAGAAGGCGATCCACCGCCAGCTCAATTGGTAGACGGCCACATATGCGGCGGCTGCAGGTACCGAGATCAGATTGGAGAAGACGGCGCCCAATACATTGTCGTAGTACGACGTGCCAACAATCTTCGGAGAATAACTGTAGCTATGGAACAAGACGAATATGAAAAATTCAAAGACGTAGATCATGCCGGAATAGGAAAGAAGCAAGATCAACGGCGACAATGCGCGTTTGTGAAGCAGCATGACCGATAGAGCGATCGTGCATACCGCGACTAAGATGAGGTAGGGCAGGGAGTTCGGCATAGTCTCCATTAGGAATTCTTCAATGAGTTTTTATTAAATTTTAACCATTTTAGAACGAAAACAAACATCGTGGCCGATGCGACCCCTGCAGGCCGAGCTCCCGTATATGTGATTTAGCTTCCGGCTCTAGGCTTTGCGGGATCGCAATCGGGGGTGGGCACATGGCCGGAGGCATGAGAAAGTTTAGTCAAATAATAGCACTCTTCACGGTACATATGATCCGGCATCAGTTGGGTTAAGGTGCTCATAACTTCCTTACCGGCCGTGAGCTCCTCCACTTCGGCCAGAAATTTCATGAAGAGAAGCATAACCGTATTCGTTTCTTGATTAAACCGCCGCAATGCAGGGAAATCCGTCAACGAAGTACGCATATACCCCGCAAGCTCAACTGCCTTGAGATAGAAGTCTTGGAAATAGCGCTCAAATTCCTCGCTCTTATTCTTCCATCCTTTCTCTACCAGATCGAATTGGCCTGCCAGGCTGCCCGCGTGGCCGACCGCATCTTGCAGCCATACCAGATGCTCGTGAACCGCCGGCCCGACCGGAGGCAGCTTCCCGCTTGTCAAGGCTGCAAAGACGCGCATCGCTTCTTCCAGCTCGTTAACCATATGATTCAAAAAGGTCGGTGGCAGGTGGATGCCGATCTGTCCGGTCAGCGAGCGCTGCAACAAATGCAGTTTATAAGCACGCAAATGTGACGTCCAAGGGTTAACATCTTGAAGTAACGCCGCGATACGATCGCGATTCAATGGCTGCCGTGCTGTTCCCAGCATGAGATCATAAGCTTGAATGTACTGCTGTGCTTGCGAGATTTCCTCGACTTCGCCCGGAGCCAAACTATCCCGAATAAACCTCCCGTGATCGCCCAGAATCTGCAGCCAAAACCGGAGCTCAAAGAGCGCACCGTCCTCAAAGCTCTTATCTGTCATGTCCCACAACTCCCTTATCCGCTGGCATTACGTTCCTGTATTACACTATGTGAGCGCAACCTTGTCAGATAACTAGGCAATACAACTCCGGTATTTTTATAATATTTTCCAGTGGATAAAGGCATACTACATAAACGTATTTCAATACTCAACGTAACCAGGGGATGTGCTCATTTACGTGAAGAACGAAACGGTCATCAACGCAAGCCAGCTGTTCGCCATGATCATATTGTTTGAGTTAGGCACGGCCCTGGTTCTTCCTATCGGCATGAAGGCGGAACAAGGGGCATGGATCTCCGTGCTGATGGCCCTGCCAGGGGGGTTGCTCTTATACCTCGTTTTTGTTTACTTATACCGTCAATTTCCTCAGTTAATCCTAAGCCAATACATTCGTCGAATAGTCGGATCTTATATCGGCTGGCCTCTCTGTTTATTGTACATCTCATTTTTTATATATTGCTCGGGGCGTAATTTGCGTGAAGCGGGCGATCTGCTGATTACAGCGTCCTACGACAAAACGCCTCTCTTCGTCATCCATCTTGTGATGGTTCTCGGTGTTATCTATGTTCTAAGAAAAGGGGTCGAGGTGTTATTCCGGCTTGGCGAAATCTATTTGATTATTACACTTTGTCTTGGTCTCATAAGCCATGTGCTGATTCTCATTTCCGGCGTTATCGATTTGAAGAATTTACTCCCATTAGCTGGCAGCGAAGGATGGGGAGCTCTTTTTCACTCCGCATACCCATATACATTTTCATTTCCATTCGCAGAAGTCATTAGCTTCACAACCGTCCTGCCTCATCTGAATCAAGAGAGAACCGCCCGCAAAGCCGGTCTTCTCGCACTGACTACCAGCGGACTGCTGCTAAGCTTCACCCATGCTGTGGAAATTGCCGTGCTAGGTCCCGATATTTATGGACGTGCCGTATTCCCGCTGCTGACGATGATTGGCATCATTAATATTGCAGATTTCATCCAACGGTTGGATGCCGTCGTGATGTTGTCATTAATTATCGGGGTATTCTTCAAAATGACGGTGTACGCCTACGCTGCCATTAGTGTCGCATCAGACATATTCAAAATAGAGGAACCGCGCAAAATGGTGTATCCCGTTGTCATGGTCATCCTATTCGTATCGATGATGTCCGCATGGAGTTTCCAGGAGCATGGAGAAGAAGGGGCTCTATCGGAAAACTTCGTTCAGCCATTGTTTAATACTATGATTCCTATTCTGTTGTTCGCGGTGCACATATTGCGGAAACAGTTTGGGCTATACCGCAGCAAGTGATTATGAAATCAGGGGTGGCATCGTGTTTCCGTGGAACCGATTACGCAGCAGAACAATGGAATACAAGACGCCGGGAACATCCGGGAGCGAAGGAAGCAAGACGAAGTCGCTTTTATTTCCGGAGCTGTCCGAGAACCTCCATTACATCCGGGTTCTTCTTGGCCATAGTCCTGACATCACGATTCGTCAGTTCGAACTGGGGAGCGTGGGTGCGCAGGTGGCCGCCGTCTACACGAATGGCGTAACAGACCGGAAAATGGTGAACGGATTTGTACTGCATGCGCTGATGACCGGGATAGAGAAAGAAGCTTTCGATAGCATGAAGAAGGATAAAAATCTGTATGACTTCATTCGCGATAACGCTCTGACGATCGGCGAAGTCAAGCCGATGATGGATTGGGACAGCGTCATTCTGGCTATATTATCCGGCGACACGGCGATCTTTATTGACGGTTATAAAGAGGTGATCGTGTGCGGAACGAGAGGCGGCGAGTCCAGAACGATCACGGAACCCTCGACGCAAGTCGTCATTCGCGGGCCGAAGGAGGGGTTCACGGAATCGATCGGAACTAACGTCGCGCTTGTGCGCCGAAGAATCAAGAGCTCCAACTTGTGGCTGGATACAATAAGAGTCGGGAGCGTCACCCAGACGGATGTTGCCATTATGTATGTGAAAGGTCTGGCGAATGACAAGCTCGTCAAGGAAGTTAAGGAAAGATTGAATAGAATTCATATTGACGGCATTCTGGATTCGGGCTATATCGAGCAGTTAATTGAAGACAAAACAATGACGATTTTCCCGACCATCCATAATACCGAACGGCCGGATACGGTCGCAGGAAATTTGCTGGAAGGGAGAGTTGCGATTTTCGTGGATGGCACGCCCTTCGTTTTAATTGCTCCTGTGACCTTTTTCGTATATTTTCAATCGGCCGAGGATTATTACCAACGCTTCGAAGTCGCTTGTGCAATAAGGCTCTTAAGGTTCGGGGCACTCCTCATCTCCTTGTTCGTTCCATCGATTTATGTGGCTTCCATTACATACCACCAGGAGATGATCCCGACTCCGTTACTAATCAGCTTGATGGCGCAGCGAGAGAGCGTACCCTTCCCGGCATTCGTTGAAGCTCTCATTATGGAAGTGACTTTTGAAATCTTGCGTGAAGCAGGCATTCGAATGCCGCGCGCTATCGGGCAAGCAGTATCAATCGTAGGAGCACTCGTACTGGGACAAGCTGCCGTCGAAGCAGGTCTGATATCACCGGCTATGGTGATTGTCGTCGCATTGACAGGTATTTCAAGCTTTGCGACTCCCGCATACAGCATGGCGCTGGCCATACGGCTGCTGCGGTTTAGTATGATATTTGCAGCAGGCATGCTCGGATTTTATGGGATGGCCATACTCAGCATTGTGATTCTGGCGCATATGAGCGGACTGCGATCTTTCGGTTTTCCATATATGTCCCCCTTAGGCCCATTCACGCTGGAAGATCAGAAGGATTCAATCTTTAAATTTCCGCTGAAAACGTTTTTCACCAGGCCGCATTTATTAAGCCAGGATAATAACATCCGCATGGAGATTTCTCCTGCAACATCATCGGAACATGAGGAACACTCGGGGAGTGACTAAGGTGAAGCTGGCAAAGCCATGTGCAATTCTGCTAGGCGTTTCGATCATGCTAGTATTGGCAGGTTGCTGGAACAGCAGGGAACTGAATGATATGGCGGTTGTGGTTGGCATGGGCATCGATCGAGATCCGGCGACGAAGGAGTACCATCTGTCCTTTCAGACGATTATTCCCAATGCGGTAGCAGCCGGAGTTAAGGGGGGAGGGATGAATCTGCCCATCGTGATCCATTCGGCTTCCGATGCTACGCTGTTCGGAGCCCTGCGGAAAACTTCACAGAAAGTGCCGCGCAAACTATTTTTTGCCCATATCCAACAAATTGTAATCGGGGAAACGCTGGCCAGGGAAGGGATTGAGGATTTATTCGATTTCCTCGAAAGATCCCATGAGCTGCGTCTAACCTCTCACGTGCTGATTGCCCGAGGCAGCGATGCCGAAGCCGTAATGAGAATTATGACTCCCATGGAAAAAAATCCTGCCGAGGGCAACGCCAAACGGCTTGAATTGACCTCGAACATATGGGCGGAAAATATTAATTCGAAAGTAACGGATGTTCTACACGCGTTGATTGGCAAGGGAGAAGTCGCTATAAGCGGGGTACATTTCATCGGTGATAAACGAACTGGCGAAACCAAAGGGAATATGGAGAAAACCAAGCTTCCTGCTTACATCGAAATGAAAGGCATCGCTATATTCAAAGATAAAAAGCTGAAGAAATGGGTAGAAGGCGATGAGGCCCGCGGGATCTTGTGGATTCAGAATCATATGAATGGCACGGTGATCAATCTTTCTTGCAAGGGAATGCAGGACGGCACTTCCGTCGAATTGGTTCGATCCAAGACCAAAGTTCAAGCGCGTGTTGAGAAGGGCACGGTATCCTTCCAGATCGACATTGACGAGGAAGGCACCATCGGCGAGGTTCACTGTCCGATTGATTTAAGCAAACGAAAGGAAGTTCTGCAAATTCAACAGCAATGGGCTGCTGAGACAGAGAAGGTTGTTAAGGAGACCGTTAAGATCGCTCAAGAGCTGCAGGCGGATGTATTCGGTTTTGGCGATCAAGTATACCGGAACTTCCCTGAGCAATGGGCGCAAATGGAAGGGAAATGGCCGGAAATCTTTGCAAACAGCCAGATCGACGTTCATGTCAATGCGTATATCAGAAGGTCGGGAATGAGAAATAAGCCTTACTTCTTTAAACGTTGAGCTATTTGGATTTATGGCTTGGAGGGAATTTGCTTCTCAGCAACGATTGGAGCGGTTTAAAGATCGCAGCCAAAACCGGCACGAGTATTAAGATAACGAACGCCCAATATTCGAGGGTAGTTCCTACGTAGAAAGATTCCCGCAGGACATCGATAGCTTCACCGAGCTTCATTCCTGTCACAACATCCGTTATGACCAAGTACGATAGGCTGGTAATAAAAATCGTGGCATATGCAACAATGACTCTCATAAGCGGACACTCCAACTAAGTCTAGTAGACGTACTCTAGGATATTTTTCCCCAAAACGAATGTTTCTACCCAATTGCCACAGATGCCCATGCGAGTCACCAATGAGGCCGGAGAGGGTTGTATGGAAAGATGGAACAAATAACCTATAAAAATGAAATACAGCCCTAATTTATACAAAGTGGATTCATAATAAAGTTAAATCAAGAATTTTGAATTGAAATGGTGTCGAAAACCGTTTCTATCATCGGAAATTTAAGCGCTTTCAACGGTTTTTTGGCATTAACAAACAAATCGGAGGGATACAAAACAATGAAAAAGTTTCTAGCAGTTGCTGCTGCACTGACGATTTTGGCAGGGTGCGAGCAGGGAGGCAGCACCAGTTCCAATCCAGTTGCTGGCGAAACTGGAGGCAATAGCAAACCTGCCGTCGCCACGCCTGATAATGAGTTATTCATCTATACGGTCAATCCTCCTTATTTCGCCAAAGAAGAAAATTTCGATAAACAAATCGGCGATTTCATCAAGAAGAAGTTTCCGGATATTAAGGTCAAGCACGTCCACTGGGATAATCCCGGCAGACAATATAAAGATCTGATAGCCGCCGGGACCGTACCTGATCTCATCCTCGATAACACCCGCATGAACGTGCAACGTTGGATCATTGACAATGACCTGCAATATGATATCCGGGATCTGATTAAGAAATATAATTTTGACACGACCAAGCTCAATCCGGCCTTGATGGCCCAAATGAGTAACCTGACTAAGGATGGCAGCATTTATGGCTTGCCATACAACAATAATGATTTCGTTCTCTTCTATAACAAAGATATTTTCGACAAGTTCGGTGTTGACTATCCGAAGAACGGGATGACCTATGACGAAATCTATGAAATGGCCAAGAAGCTAACCCGTGTAGACGGTGAGATTACGTATAAAGGATTTTCCCAGAATCCGGGTCATTATATGAACTATAACCAGCTATCGCTGTCTCCGCTAAGCGCCACGGAGGACAAAGCAAGCTTGAGCTCGCCGGAGTGGAAAAATGTTGTAGACAATTTGCGCCGGTTCTATGATATTCCTGCGAATCAATTCGATACGGTCGAAACCTTTGCTACCAAAGGCAACATTGCGATGGCTGTAGCGACCGTCGATCATTTGGTCACGTATCACGAGCAAAATAAGAATTTGAACTTCGATATCGTATCGGTGCCTTCCTTCAAGGAAGCTATGGATACAAGGTATCAACCGAATGTATACTCCATGTATATTACGAAACAATCCAAGAAGAAGGATCTTGCCTTCCAAGTGATGGCGGCGCTGCTCTCCGAGGAGCATCAAATCGACCTCGCGAAAGAAGGGGTTATCGTGCCGACAGAAACCAAAGCGGTGCAAGAGGCATTCGGGCAAAACTTGACGCAGATGAGAGGCAAGAACACAAGCGCGATCTTCTACGGCAAAACCGCGATGCCGCCGGCAGCACGTTCTGCAGGTTTAATCTGGTACGATGTCCCGATGCAGAACGTTTTTGCACCACTGATCTTCAAAGAATCTAAAGATACCGTAACGGCGCTCCGCATGATCGAAGAGCAATCGACCAAAGCGATCGCAACCAATCAAGCGGCCAAAGCCGATACAGCTGCAGCCGGTGCGAAGAATTAACTAAAGAGAGACAAGGGTGGAACCGCTGATTCCGCCCTTGTTTTTTTGAAATTTCCGGGAAGCGAACAACAGGAGGCATATGCGTATATTCAACAAGCTTGAGTTCAACTACAAAAACAAATTGATTATTACTTTTGTTCTGGTCGCCTTCTTGCCATCCATATTCATGCATTACATGACCTATACGAATTCGACGCATGCCATGAAGTCCAAAATTAACGAACTGGTTACGTTTAACTTGATTCAAACGAACAAAAATTTGGATTCGATGTTATCCCAATACGAGGATGTCCTGTATCAACTGATTATTAGCGAAGATGTTATTACATCTACCAGAAAAATACTTCATGGCTCCGATTTCGATCAGTTGAACTATTCCGACATACTTATCCGGATCTTTTCCGGCTATTCCAACTCCAAATCAGGCATCCGTGGATTCACCTATTTTGATAATAACGGAAATATTTTAGCTTCCTACGATAAAGTGACAGGCTCTTCCTTATGGGCACAAGAGCAGAATAATATTCCCTATTTATTGATCATGAAGTTGAATAACATTCAGCAGGGTCCCCTTATTACTTCGACGGAGAAATTGGCGTCGGCTGCCGGTGACGAATTCGTATTCCATATCGCTCGGAGGATTTACGGCATTTCATCCGATGGTCTGGAGAAGATGGGTTATATCGTCATGACGTTAGAGGAATCGGTTCTTGCAAAAGCATGCAGCAACTCGCTCACAGATACGCAAGTTCAAAGTATGAGCAACGCCAATATTCTCATCGATCATGTGCAGAACATCGTGTCATTCCCGAACGAAGACCGGATCGGATCCAATTATGCCCATATGCTCGGCGTGAAGGATTTAGACAAAGAGCATCTTCCGGAGAAGGGGACGATTCTCGGGCAGCCCTCGATCATGAATTATTACCCGAATGAGAAGACGGGCTGGACGATTGTCAGCATCACCAATGAACAGAACATGTTCGGCGAAATGTACGCCATGCAAAACATTAATATATGGACAGGTTTCGTTATGTTCCTGGTCACTACGCTGCTCATCGTCTATTTCTCGGGCTTATTGACGAAGTCGATACATGTAATCGTGAATGCGATGAAGCTGACGGAGCTCGGCAATCTCGACGTGAAAATCAAAGACGATACGGGAGATGAAATTTCGATTATTGCTTCCAGTTACAACAAAATGATGACTACGATTAACGAGTTGATGCGTAAGACGAAATTAGCCGTACAGAAGCAGAAGGAATCGGAGATCCGTTCCTTAGAGGCACAAATCAACCCTCATTTCCTGTACAACACGTTAGATTCAATTAACTGGATGGCCATTGAGAAGGAGGAGCATGAGATCAGCCGGATGATCAAAGGGCTTGCGCACATTCTGCGCTACAGCATAAGCCATAGCAACCAGATGGTTCCTCTCGCACACGAGCTCGAATGGCTCGAGCATTATTTAACGTTACAACGAAATCGCTTTAACGATTCGTTTCAGTATGCTGTACATCTGCATCCAAGTGTAAAAGAAGTGAAGATATATAAGCTTTTACTTCAGCCTTTCATTGAGAACACGATTATCCATGGCTTTGCCGGCAAGAAATCAGGCGCAGAAATTCATATCCGAATCCGCCTTGAGGAGGAGAACTTTTTATCCATAGTCATGGAAGATAACGGCTGCGGCATGGATGAATCTACGATAAGAACGCTGATGGACAGCGGTGACCGGGAGCATGCGGCGGCCGGATCCGGGATCGGCATACGCAATGTAATTGACAGGCTGCAGCTGTACTACGGGGATCCAGCGCGATGCGAGATCGAGAGCAAGGTAGGCGAGGGGACCAGAATCCGTCTGATGGTGCCTGTGAATGCCGCCGAGTCGAAGGATGGTGAATGACAGATGAGAATCGTCGTTGTCGAGGATGAAGAGAAGGTACGCAATGGAATTATTCGTTTGATTCACAGATTGAGTGACGCTTATCAGGTAGTCGGACAATGTGAGAACGGTGCGGAAGGCTTGACGACGATTAAAGGATGTAGACCGGATTTAGTCGTGACCGATATTCGTATGCCCGTCATGAGCGGGATCGATATGCTGGAATCATTGAAAATGGAAGGCATCGCTCCCCGAACGATTATATTAAGCGGGTACTCCGAATTCGAACTTGCCCGTAAAGCGCTGCAAATCGGCAATGTCATTGAATACTTGTTAAAGCCGATTACAGCCGATGATTTGCAGCAGGTCCTGCTAACCGCTGAGAAACAGATGACGTCTCATCTGCTTACGGAATTGTCCCAAAATCATCCGGGCACGGAGTTTGAACGGCTAGACCCTCATGATTTGCGCAAAGCTTTGCTTGAAACCGCTGACAAAATTGCTGAGCATTTGGCCAAAATGCCCAAAAGCCACAGTCTGGTGATCCATAAATCCATGAAAATCATCCAGGAAAAGTTCAGCAGTGGAATTACGTTGGAAGAACTGGCGAATGCCATGTGCATTACCCCGGAATACTTAAGTTCCTTGTTTCAAAAAGAGCTGGGAATCTCCTTCACCGCCTATCTCAAAGATATGCGAATGAAGAAGGCCAAAGAATTGCTGCTGCGTCCTCTGAAATCGTTCGAAGTTGCGCAGCAGGTGGGCTATTCGGATGCTAAATATTTTACCCGTGTGTTCAAAGAGGCGACCGGATTAACTCCTGGTGAATTTCAGAAGCTTTATCGTTAACCGCAATTTACTTTAAAACCGTCCACCTTTCTTAGGATATTAGAATTATCAACTTGCAGAGTTTGGATTATGATAATCTTGCTTCACATTATTGAATCAAATTACAAATTGCGGAGGGAGATCATGACAAAGCGCATCATTCTTACAACGCTGCTTGCGGCTATAGTCGGCACAGGACTGATCGGCTGCACGTCCAGTCCGGACACCGTCGAAGTCAAGGAGAGTCCTGCTCAGCCTGCAGCTAACGAATTGTTCATCTATACGGCCTGGCCGGCATTCTACGTCAAAGAAGATATTTTCGAGAAGCAGATCGGTCAATTTCTCAAGAAAAAGTTCCCGGATGTCGTGATTAAACATGTTGCTTGGGATAATCCGGGCAGAAGGTATGAGGACTTGATAGCTGCAGGCACGATTCCTGACATTATCTTTGATGAAGTAAGGCGCAACTCCTACAGACAGGTCGGCCGATTCAAAATGGAATACGACATGACAGATTTGATCAAAAAATACAATTTTGACATCGGGAAACTGAATCCATCCGACATCCAGCGGTCCATCTCCGCTTCCGAAGGAAAATTGTATTCACTGCCCTTTAATAACAACGAGTGGGTGCTCATCTATAACAAAGAAATTTTTGACAAGTTCGGTGTAGATTACCCGAAGGACGGCATGACTTGGGATGAAGCCTATGAAATGACGAAGAAGCTGACCCGGCAGGAAGGGGATATCACCTACAAAGGTTTTCAAATGAATCCAGCCCATTATATGAGATTTAATCAATTGTCGGAGCCTGGACTCGATCCTAATGAAGACAAGGCAGCGATGAACTCGGACAACTGGGTGAAGATCGTTGACAACATCAGACGTTTCTATGACATACCCGGCAACCAATTGGTCAAAACGAATCAATTCTCCAAAGGTAACGTTGCGATGATCGTGGACTCCTTGGAGAATGCGACAAGACTGATCAATGAGAACAAGAATATTAACTTTGATATCTCGTCGGTGCCTGTATTTCCGGAATCGCCGAAATCCAAGTTTCAGTCCAATACGAATGGAATGTTCATAACGAACCAGTCGACCAAGAAGGACTTGGCCTTCCAAGTGATTGCCTATCTGTTGTCACCGGAGTACCAGATCGAATTATCGAAGCAAGGTGTCATCACACCGCTCATGGACCCGGCTGTTCAACAAGCCTTCGCGATGAATCTGCCGGAATGGAACGGCAAGCATACCCAATCGATCTTTTATCTCAACAGCGCCAAGTCGCAGCTTCGCAAACCGGGGCTAACGTTCA
This sequence comes from Paenibacillus sp. MAHUQ-63, assembly GCF_028765165.1. Taxonomy (GTDB): domain Bacteria; phylum Bacillota; class Bacilli; order Paenibacillales; family NBRC-103111; genus Paenibacillus_E. The sequence goes on from NZ_JARADB010000002.1 coordinate 1,468,870, forward strand.
TTGATACGAATTCGGACAGCGTCTGGAATCTGATTGCCAAAGAATCCAAAGACAGCCAAACGGCGCTGCGGATGACGAACGATTTGATGAACAAAAATATTAAAGAGGCTCAAGAGCTTGTCAAGCAAGGCGGAACAAACCCGTACCAGTAGGATGAATGGCGAACTTATACAGGAGGCAAGCGCTAATGAATAAGATTTTTCAAATAACCATCACGATGGCCGTGGCCTTGTTAACCGTGACCGGCTGCAAATCAGAGACGGCTTCTCTCGGTCCCGATCTGACAGCTAGCCCTGAAACTTCATCCCCGGATAACGAATTGTTCATTTTTACTGGAGACCAGCTATTCAACAAACGATACTTAAAGGAAGAGAATTTCGATCGGCTTATCGGCCAATATATCAAGAAGAAGTTCCCTGATATTACAATCAAGCACGTTCAATGGGATAATCCCGGCAGACAGTATCAGGATTTGGTTGCCGCAGGAACGATTCCCGATATTATTTTAGAGGATGCCCGCCGCAATACGTACAGATCGATTCGGAAATACGATTTGCAATGGGACATGACCGATCTCATCAAAAAATATAATTTCGACACGACCAAATTGAATCCGGCGATGATGCAGCAATCGATGAATACGTCCGACGGTAAATTGTACTCTCTTCCCTTCGAAGGAAGCGACTACTTGCTATTCTACAATAAGGATATTTTCGACAAGTTCGGTGTGGATTACCCGAAGCCTGGCATGACTTACGATGAGGCTTATGAATTAGCCAAAAAGCTGACGCGTCAGGAAGGGGATATTACTTATAAAGGTTACCAGCAGCATCCCGAATATTACATGACCTATAACCAGCTCTCGGAGCCTGCGCTGAACCCGAATGAAGATAAGGCAAGCCTGGTCTCGGACAAATGGGTTCGTATCGTAGATAACCTTAGACGGTTCTATGATATTCCCGGCAACCAATTCACAACCGTTAAGGATTTCCCCAAAGGCCATATTGCCATGGCGGTCGATGTGGAAGAGAGCATAGTCGATTGGAGTCAAAATAAAGACTTGAACTTCGATGTCTCAGCGGTGCCCGTATTCCCGGAAGCATCCTCGTTCAAATACCAGCCGTACTCCGTAGGAGCGTTCATTACGAAACAGTCCAAGAAGAAGGAGCTCGCCTTTCAAGTACTTGCCTATTTGCTATCGGAAGAGGTTCAGATTGAGCGGGCTAAGCAAGGCATCAGCTCTCCTTTGATGACCCCAGCCGTGCAGGAAGCCTACGGGCAGGGCGTACAGCAATTAAAAGGGAAAAGTCTTCAATCGCTGTTTGCGCTGAACAATGCGATGCCGGCTCCGCGTAAACCGAACTTGACCTTCATCGATCCGAAGACGTCTATGGTGTTCCCGCTGATCTGGAATGAATCCAAGGATAGCCAGACGGCGCTGCGGATGATTAACAACGCGATGGACAAAGCGATCGAAGAGTCCAAGGCACTTCAGAAAGAAGGAACAGCGAGTCCACACTTATAGTTGAGATCGAAGCTGCCGGTTACGACGGGCAGCTTCATTCCGTTTACGGGCAAGAAGGAGGGAGGAAATACGCTAATTCCTATGGAAGAATATGCTATAATGAAACTTGAGAATGTTTCTGGGAGGGGATTGAACAATGAACCCAAGTAAGAGACTGAATGAGCGATTGACTCCGCTGCTCAAGAGTGTTGTGGAGAAAGGACCTGCCGGCTGTGCCTGCACGGTTGTAAGGCGGGGTGAGGTTGTCTATCAAGAAACGCTGGGCTACGCGGATCTGGAGAAGAAGAAGGATATTACGCCGGATACCATCTACCGGATTTATTCAATGACGAAAGTCATTACCTGCGCAGCTGCACTCATGCTTTATGAGAGAGGACTGTATCTGCTTAACGATCCGCTTGAGGAATACTTACCGGCATTCAGCAAACCGCAGGTGTACCGGTACAACGAATTCGGCGTCCATGCCTTATCGCCTGCGGCTGGTCCGATTCGGATCAAGGATTTGTTCACGATGTCCTCCGGACTTACATACGGTGGGGACGGCACGGAAACTGAACGCCGCACACGGGCCATCATGGAGAACGCCGCATCGACCGTTGACATGCAGACATTGTCTCAATCGCTCGCTGCCGTGCCGCTGGCTTTCGAACCCGGCATGCATTGGAAATACGGCACAAGCCATGATGTTCTGGCCGCATTGATCGAAGTGCTGTCCGGGCAAACCTTCGGACAATTTCTGCATAAGGAAATTTTCGGTCCGCTAGGGATGACTGACACCTCATTCCGGATCTCAGAGGACAAGCGGGATCGTCTGTGTACGATGTACGACCGTGCGGAAGACGGCACGCTTACGCCGAATACAAGGATGGACGCACGTTATCAACCGGATAGCCGGCATGAAAGCGGTGGAGGCGGCCTGCTCTCGACGATCGGCGATTACAGCCGGTTCGCGCAGCTGCTGGCGAAAGGCGGGGAGCTGGACGGTGTGCGGCTTCTTAGCCCGAAGACGGTTCAATTGATGGCGACCAATCATTTGAGTCCGCAGCAAATCAAAGATTTCAATTGGCCGCATATGAAAGGCTACGGCTATGGTTTAGGCGTACGCGTGATGATCGATCCTGCAGTCGGCGGCATCAACGGCTCGATCGGTGAGTTCGGCTGGGCCGGTCTTGCCGGGTCTTACTTGCTAATCGATCCGCAAGAAGAATTGTCTGTCGTGTACATGCAGCAGCTGCTGCCGAGCCTTGAGCCCTACGTCCATCCGCGTCTGCGGGCTGTCATTTATGGCTCATTGGAGTAAGCTGATATACGCAGCTATTGTATGCGCTTCCAATGATGGAGGGATTGTTCCAGCGAAACTATGTAAAGGAGCCGGAAATCGATGACCGCAGCTTACCGATTCGAAGACGTGGCCAGACTTCCCTTACCCGGAGATAACTGTGCCATTGCAACACGCCAACTGGAAGCCGGAACCGTCATTCACTATGAGAACCGTATCCTAACCTTGAATTATACGGTCATGGAAGGCCATCGATTCGCGGTGAAGGCCATTGCCCCCGGCGAACAGCTGCTTTCTTGGGAATTACCCTATGGGACCGCCGTGCAAGCTATTCAGCCGGGGGATTATGTGATTAATGAAGCGGTATTGGGTGAACTTCGTGTGCGTCAACTTCCTTTTGCCTTACCGGGTGACATCAATTTCACGGATCAAGTTCATCCTTATGTCTTCGATGAGGCAGGCTTTCAGCCCGCTCCGGCATCGCCCGCTTACACGGCAACCCGCACCTTCATGGGGTACCGCCGCAGTGAAGCGCGCGGCGTAGGTACCCGCAATTATGTGGTATTGCTTGGCACCACCTCGCGGACGGGCAGCTACGTGAAGCAGCTTGCCGCTCGTCTGCAAGGCGAAGCGAAGGACTATGCCAATATCGATGGAATTGTTCCCGTCGCACATACGGAAGGCGGAGCTGCCAATCCGAATAACCTTGATTTGCTGGTGCGGACGCTCGCCGGATTCATTGTCAATCCTAACGTGGGCGCTGTCTTGGTCGTTGACTATGGAATAGAACCGGTAACCAACGAGATGGTCCGAACGTATTTGCGCGACCACAGCTACCCGATCGATGAAGTGCTGCATAAGTTCATTTCACTTCAAGGCGGCTTTGAAGAGAGTCTGGCCGGAGGCGAAGCCATTGTACGCGAATGGCTGCCTGCGGTCCATGCGATGCACAGGACGCCTGAATCGATAAGCCATCTGAAGATCGGACTGCAGTGCGGCGGGTCGGACGCATTCTCCGGCATTTCTGCGAATCCGCTGCTGGGCTGGATTTCGGAAGAATTGGTGCGGTACGGGGGCTCCGCCAGTCTGGCGGAAACCGATGAATTGATTGGAGCGGAGCCTTATGTCTTGTCCAAGGTAAGCAGCGTAGAAACCGCACGCAAATTTTTGGAGCTTGTGGACCGCTTCAAGGAGCGGACGTCTTGGCACGGAGCCAGTGCGGAAGGCAATCCTTCCGGCGGCAACAAATATCGCGGACTTTATAATATTTATCTCAAATCCATAGGAGCAGCCCGCAAGAAAGATCCGGTTACTCGCCTCGACTATGCCACCGAGTATGGAGAGCTGATGAAGGATGGCGGATACTACTTCATGGATAGCCCGGGCAACGACCTGGAGAGCATTGCCGGACAGATCGCCGCCGGCTGCAATCTGATTTTCTTCACAACCGGTAACGGCTCTATCACCAATTTCCCTTATGTGCCGACAGTCAAGGTTGTTACCACGACGCAGCGCTTTCAATTGCTATCCGAAGATATGGATGTCAATGCGGGGACGTATTTGGAAGGCACGCCGATGGATGAACTCGGCGAAGAGGTGTTCGAGCTGACGATCCGAATTGCCTCCGGCGAGCGCAGCGTGGGGGAGAAAGCAGGACACGCTCAAGTACAGATCTGGCGAAACTGGCGGCAGCATGATGCAAGCCGGCTGGAGGAATTGCTCCATCCTCCGGTACCGGCGGGAGTGCCTATAGATATTCAACCGGATACGGAAGCGGCTGCTCCTCCAATTCAGTTCAACATCTTCCGGCAGCAAGGCCGCCAAGCCAGCGACAACATCGGCTTGATCCTGCCGACCAGCTTATGCGCCGGACAGGTAGCCCATATGATTGTGCAGCGGTTGAACAAGCAGGGAGCCGGGCAGTCCGAGCTGTCGCGTTATGTAGCCTTGGCTCACACGGAAGGCTGCGGCAATTCAGGCGGGCAAGCCGAGCAATTGTATGCCCGCACGATGATCGGCTATATCACTCATCCGATGGTGAAACATTGTCTGCTGCTGGAGCACGGCTGCGAGAAAACGCATAACGACTATATGCGTCACCAGATGGAGGAGATGGGCGTTGATGCAAGCCGTCTCGGTTACGCCAGCATTCAGCTGGACGGCGGTATTACGAAGGTGATGCAGAAGGTGGAAGCATGGTTTGCCGGTCAGCTGGCGGCAGCCGGAACCATGGAGAAGGCGGCGGTCGGTCCGGAAGGTCTGCGAATCGGAATCGTTAGCGATGGCGCCATCTCCGATCACGCCGGCGAGCAATTGGCGAAATTGACGAAACGGGTCGTTGGCGCAGGCGGCTTGGTGGTCGTTCCGGAGAACAGCGGCCTGCTATCCGCGGATTCTTATGGCCCGCATGTATTCACCTCGGCGAATGTTCAGCCGTCCATTGCCTATGGCGAGCATGTGCGCCATAGCGGCTTTCATATCATGGAAGCGCCAACCGGGCATTGGGTGGAGACGGTTACAGGCTTGGCCGCGACGGGCGTAGAACTCCTTATCGCGCTGGTCGGTCATCGTCCGATGCAAACCCATCCTTTCGTACCTATGCTGCAAATCGCTTCGGAGCCGCTCATGCTGCACAATTACGGCCATGATTTGGATTTGCCGCTCATGGGAGATCCGAATGCTTGGACCCATCAGATTCTAGAGCGCTGCAAGCAAATAATTGAGCATACGTATACACCGCGGCTCTACGAGAGAGGGAACGTTGATTTCCAATTAACGCGAGGCTACTTGGGTGTTTCTTTATGATATGAATCACTGTATTGTCAAAGGAGTGAGCAGGGGATCCTTGTTTGCTCCTTTTTCAGTTCACCAAATGGGGGAGTATGACAAGATGGAAATGGAACGTACACGAGGCTTACTACCGGAGCTATTCGCAAGCGGCGGCAGCCGTGATAGGATGGCTGTCGAGGACTGGAAGAACAGCAGACGTCCGGAAATTATAGAGTTGTACCGGGAGTATGTTTATGGCAGAGAACCGATCGGCCGTCCCGATTCCCTGCGATTCCATGTCGTAAGTGAGGAAATAGCGATGCAGGGGAAAGCGTTACGCAAGCAAGTAGACATCGTTTATACAGGACAGGGCGGTGAAGGGTGCGTTCGTGTACTTGTCTATACGCCTATTGGGGCTGCCAGAGTACCTGCCTTTATCTACGCGGCAATCAAAGGCCAACGTGTATTTGATGTAGAGCTGGAAGCCTGCGCGGCGTACTGGCCGGCGGAGGATATGGTAGCGAGAGGCTATGCGGCGGTTGTGTATCATGTAGAGGATCTGGATCCGGATGCCTTCGATGAAGACTACCGGAATGGCGTTCATGGCCTATTCGATGCAGCAGACCAGCCTCGCTCGGCAGATGCCTGGGGGGCTATGGCCGCTTGGGCGTGGGGCGCGAGCCGTGTCATGGACTATTTGGCATGTGATCCGCAGATCGATTCGGAGCGGGTTGCGATTGTCGGATTCTCAAGAAGCGGCAAAGCCTGCTTATGGGCGGGAGCTTTAGACGAACGATTTGCGCTCGTCATCAGCAATAACTCAGGCTGCTCAGGGGCCGCAATTGCACGAGGCAAGACAGGCGAGCGGCTGGCCAATATTAACCGGGGCAACCCCCATTGGTTTAATGATAATTATAAGACGTTTAATGACCGGGAGGATGAACTGCCCTTTGACCAGCATTTCTTGCTTGCTCTCATAGCGCCACGGCTTCTCTACGTAGCCAGCGCCTCCGAGGACAAATGGGCGGATCCCGAATCCGAATTTCTAGGCTTGCTTCTCGCGCAACCGGCTTATTCGATTCACGGATATAGCGGTTTGGACACGGATCAGATGCCGCCTGTCAATACTCCGGTGATAAGCGAGAAGCTGGGCTTTCACCTCCGGGCCGGAAAACATGACATTACTCGTTATGACTGGGCATGCTTCATGGATTTTGCGGATGGAAGGCTTTAGTTCGGATATCAGCTTAGACAAGTCAGATGTTCCTGTTGCAGAAAGGGATTGATAGATTGGATTTGTTATTCAAAACAGCCAGCCCCAATCATGAAATAACCGTTTATGACATATCCGAATTGTACGGCGAAAAAGGACGGTTCCGCGTGTTGGAATTTTCCAATCAAGCGATCCAAGGTGCGATGGATTTGGATGAGCCGGCACGCATCCTCTTTGAATATCCGCGTGCGATGATCCATTTAATTGAGAGTAACATGCCATCCTTCGATCGTATGTTCGTCATCGGGCACGGTATCGGGACACTTGCGGGGCATTACGCAGAGAGACGGGTTAAGGTAGCGGAGCTTGATCCTACCGTTGTGGAATTAAGTAAAACATTCTTCGGTTACACCCAACATAATGTAAGCATCGGCGATGGACGGGAAATTCTGGGGAACGAAGAGCAGCATGCTTACGATTGTATTGTTTTGGATGCCTTCACGGATAAAGGAACGCCTCATCATTTGATCTCCCAACCCTTTTTCGCGATGTGCCGAGAAAAGCTTGACTCCTCGGGCATGTTGATGATGAACCTGTTCGGAAAAGGTGAGCATGATCAGCTCATGAATGCTATATATACGACGTTAGGCGAAGAGTTTGCGTATCTCAAGGCATTTGCTTTACCTTCAGGAGGTACTTCCGACATCCAAAATATGATTCTAGTTGGCAGGAATCGACCCATCGGGTTCCAAGCCCGCCAGATGGCTGGGTTCACAGAGATTGAGCCTGGGCAAGGGTACGTCATCAGGGATCGCGGTTCGAACTGAATTCGGTGGAGCCAATAGAAGGGGCGTGTGATCATGGATAAACCGCAGCTGGTGCTAGATTTAGCAGGAGTAATCATTACGAATTTCTCTCCTCGCTATTGGAGTGATCTTGCTGCTTTGGCACAGACCTCACCAGAGGAGTTTAGAACCAGATTTCGTTCTGAGGTACGCGAAGCTTTATGGACAGGTCAAGTGACTGAAGAGGAATTCTGGGTATGGCTTGTGAAATCTTATCCGACCGTAGATGCGAGAAGAGTACGTGAGTTCATTCGCCAGGATCTAACTTATTTGCCTGCTTTCGGCAGACTTGCGCAGTGGAGTGCCATCGCAGATATCCATCTGCTGAGCAATCATAGAATCGAATGGTTATCGGAATTATTAATACCGGTCTATCCCTTCATTAAGAGCTTGACTATCTCTAGCGAAGTCGGACTGTGCAAGCCTGATCCGAATATATATAAGGAAGTCCAGAGCAAATTCGTGAATTCGTCATGGATCTTATTTGTAGACGATCAAGCCAGAAATTTGGAACCGGCGCACCTGTTAGGGTGGCAAACGCTTCTTGCAGATCCGGAGCATCGCTGGATCGAGGAGCTTACACATCAATTGGAAGTCTATCTTAAAGCCTGACCCGATTGGATAATACGGTGGAGAGGCTGCCAAACCATCCGTGTAGCGCAGGGAGAATACATAATCGGCAGTACAGGACAAAATTCTCGTCCTGACTGCCTTTTCTTTTCATACGAACAGCGGTGACTTACCAGGGAATTGAAAATCTGTGGCGCGTACTTTTCCCATTCAACGTCCCTGTCAGGACGAGAGCGACGAAATAGAGCAGTAAAGATAATAGAATGGAAATGGTTACGCTCCATACTTGGGACATCCCCTGGCTGACCGTATACTCATAGGTCCAGTGTCCGCATATCGCCATTAAGAGCATGCAGATCGTAACTTTGACATAAGGACGGACGCTCCAGTAGAATCCGATCGAGTTGGAGATGGAATAGAAGTTCAGCAGCGTTTGCATCACAATCCCGATACCGATGCCGTACGCAATGCCAATAATCCCGTACTGGCTGCCAAACACGAAGATTGCGACAGCCTTGAATGCGGTGGCTACGATGTAATTCCATAAGGTAGCTTTCGCGCGGCCGAGACCGAGCAGGATCGCATGCAGCGGAGCGTCGAAATAATGCATGAAAAACATCGGTGCCAGTATTTTCAGCAGCAATCCCGCTTCCGGCGCGTGGTAGACAAGCGTTGTTAGCGGAGTTGCCCACTCGTACAGGATTACCGTCGCCGGCGCGCCGATCAGAAGTCCCAACATCATCGCTTGGTTCATGCGCTCATGAATGAGCAGGCTGTCCTTGTTCGCCGCTGCCTCGCCAATTGCAGGGATGAGCGCGGTGGACAAGGATTGCGTAATAAAGCTGGGCATGAACAGCAGCGGGAACGCAAAGCCGGCCAGCATGCCGAATTGCTTCGTGGCTAATGCCGTACCGATGCCGGCCAGCCCCAGGCTGGTTGTAATCAGCAGCGGCTGGAAGGTGCTGTATAACGAATGAACCACGCCGTGACCGGTCGTCGGCAGTCCGATCTGCAGCAGCTCGCCGAGCGTGCTTCTTCCTTGCCTGAGATGGCTTGCCCATGTCTCACCCGGCATCCTCGATTCGGCGTACAGCTTGTAGCTTATCGACAGGAAGAGAAGGCTGAACGCTTCGCTCACGACAGAGGCCGCCATTGCTCCTGCGGCTGCATAAGCGACGCCGTAAGGCAGCAACAGGTGTACCAACGCCAGTACACACGCGATTTGTACCGTATGCTCCAGCACATCGGAAGCGGCGATAGTCTTCATCTGCTGCATACCGCGGAAGTATCCCTTCAAAACGGCGGATATAGCGACGATTGGCGCTATCGGCGTAATCGCCAACATAGCGTAATAAGCGCGCTGGTCGCTAAGCAGAATGGAGGCGATCCATTCGGATCCAACTAACGTGATGGTCGTGAGCGTTATGCTCAAGACGCTGGTGACAGCGAGCGAGACATGCAGAATGCGTCTCACTTTCAAGCGTTCGCCGCGAGCTTGAGCCTCTGCGACCAACTTGGAAATAGCCACCGGCAATCCAAGCTCCGTAATCGTAATGACGAGCGGAACGAGGGGATGCGCCATCATTAAGATGCCGATTCCCTCCGCGCCCAGTACGCGAGCGATATACATACCGCTGATAAACCCGAGAATACGGTTAATGAAAGCGGCGATGGACAAGACCAGCGTACCTCTCATGAACGATTGCCCGTGTTGTGACATGACTTGTGTCCTCCTGTTTATCGAATACTTAAATGTATTCAAAAATTGGAAAAGCATGCGAACATGCCAGTGCCATGTCCGATCTGGACCTGTGAATGCCTTGTAAATAAGAGATTATGCCGAAATAACTGCCGCGTGATTCGCGGTGATTTATTTGATGGAATCAAGTTCGTGGTACAATATGGATAGAAGTCAAAACGAACATGGAAGGATGTTAATCATGAGCGAAGCTAATCGGGAGTATATCGTCATCTCGGGTGCGAGAGAAAACAATCTCAAGAACGTATCTCTACGCATTCCGAAGCGGAAGATCACGATCTTCACCGGAGTATCCGGATCCGGCAAGTCATCGATCGTCTTCGATACGATCGCCGCAGAATCTACGCGATTGCTGAATGAGAATTTCAGCTTGTTCGTGCGCAATTTCCTGCCGCGCTATCCGCAGCCGGATACGGATGCGATCGAGAACCTGAGCATGGCAGTGATTGTTGATCAGAAGCGGCTTGGCGGGGGCTCCCATTCGACGATGGGCACGATCACCGATATTTCTCCCATACTCCGTCTCCTCTTCTCCCGTGTGGGCCACCCCTATGTGGGACAAGCGCACATGTTCTCCTTTAACGATCCGCAAGGCATGTGTCCGGAGTGCAACGGGATCGGCCGCAGGCTTGGCGTCGATATGAGCAAGGTGCTGGACAAGTCCAAGTCGTTGAATGAAGGGGCGATCATGCTTCCGGATTATACGGTGAACAGCTGGGACTGGACCATGCTAGTGCAGTCAGGCTCCTTCGATCCCGATAAGCAGCTAAGCCAGTATACGGATGAGGAGCTGGAGCAGCTGCTGCATGGCAAAGCGAGGAAGGTGGAAGTGCAGTTCGCCGGGAAGGCGATGAACATCACGGTGGAGGGCGTCATCGAGAAGTTCACGAACAAGTACATCAAGCGGGATGTGAAGACGATGTCCGAGCGCACACAACGCGCTGTCGCTCCGTATATCTCCGAGGGCCCCTGCACCAGCTGTCGCGGCGCGAGAATCAGTCAGGCTGCACTCAGCTGCAGAATTAACGGACACAACATTGCGGAGTTGTCCTCGATGGAAGTCGGTCAGCTCATCCGTGTCATCCGGGAGATTAACGACCCGATCGCGGCGCCCGTCGTCCAGTCACTTACGGAGCGGCTACAGCATCTGGTGGATATCGGATTGGATTACTTGACGCTGGACCGCGAGACGGATACTTTATCCGGCGGGGAGTCGCAGCGCGTCAAGATGGTGAAGCACCTGAGCGGCAGTCTGGTGGATGTCACCTATATCTTCGATGAGCCCAGCGTCGGCTTGCATCCCCGTGATGTACACCGGTTAAACGGACTGCTGCAGAAGCTGCGCGACAAAGGCAATACCGTGATTGTCGTCGAGCATGATCCGGATGTGATCAAGGTGGCGGATCATATCGTGGACGTCGGACCTTACGCCGGCAGACGCGGCGGTACCATCGTCTATGAAGGAGGCTTCCAGGGGCTGCTGGAGGCAGGAACACTGACAGGCACCCACATGAAGCGGCCGCTCCAGCTGAAGCAAGCGTGCAGACAGCCATCCGGCAAGCTGTCCGTCACGAATGCCAATCTGCACAACCTGAAGAACGTGAACGTTGATCTTCCAACCGGCGTGCTGACCGTGGTTACCGGTGTCGCCGGTTCGGGGAAGAGTACGCTGATTCATGAAGTATTCCTCAGCCAGCATCCGGATGCGATCGTCATCGACCAATCGGCGGTAGGCGTGTCAACACGCTCGAATCCCGCGACGTATACGGGCATTATGGATGATGTCCGCAAGGCGTTTGCATCCGCGAACAAGGTGAATCAAGGCTTGTTCAGCTTTAATTCCAAGGGGGCTTGCGAGAACTGCCAAGGACTGGGAGTCGTCTATACGGACCTTGCATTCCTCGACAGCGTGAAGCTGCCTTGCGAAGTATGCGGAGGCAGACGATTCAAAGAGGAAGTTCTCGCGTACAAATTGAACGGCAAGTCCATTGCTGAGGTGCTGGAGATGACCGTGGAGCAGGCCTTGGATTTCTTCCAGCTGAAAGAAGTTGTGCGCAAGCTTCAGGCGATGAGCGATGTAGGGCTGAACTATATTACGCTCGGCCAGCCGCTCAGCACGCTCTCGGGCGGAGAATGCCAGCGCATCAAGCTCGCCAGCGAGCTGCATAAGAATGGCAGTATCTATGTGATGGACGAGCCGACGACTGGCCTGCATATGTCAGATATCGGTCATCTTCTGGAGATGATGAACCGCCTCGTGGATGCCGGCAATTCGGTGATCGTGATCGAACACAATATCGAGGTGATCAGCCAGGCGGATTGGATTATCGATATGGGACCTGACGGCGGCAGCAAAGGCGGCCAGGTCGTGTTCGAAGGCACACCGGCGCAGATTATCCATGCGGAACGGTCGATCACAGGCAAGTATTTGAGCTGAAATCAATCTACTATACTATACGAATGCTCAACAGGCTGCCAGCATGTACGCTGGCAGCCTTCGTTAAATGAGTATGCTTGAAGAGGAGAGCGGCATTCAGTGTTCCTCTTCTTGATTTTGCATGTGCGCCCTCGAAGGCTTCCTCTTGTAAATATATCTCAAGAAGAAAATCGGCGATGTGTAGAATTCGGAAGCTTCGAGAGTCTCTGTCCAGCTAAAAACAACTAAGAAAGGCATAAGACCTAAGATGAAAATCGTTAAAAGTAAACCAATCGAAATTGAGAATAGTGCTTTCCTGATCGACATGACATCTACCACCTCCCGTCGACTGTCTTATCTTAGATGTATATGCATGAAGGCTTGAATACATTTGCATCAATATTTGCATCCGGTGTTAGACAAGACTAGGGAACTTGGTTAAAATGACTATTGAGGAAATTGTAGAACGAAACCTAACCATGACGATTAATTGAACAGGGGTGTTGCTTGGTGACCCAAAGCAGTTTGAATCCGAAGGTCGATGAATTTCTAAACAAGGCTACGAAGTGGAAGGAAGAATATGTGAAGCTAAGAAGTATCGTTCTTGACTGCGAGCTGACCGAAGAATATAAGTGGATGCATCCCTGCTACACGTACCAAGATAAGAATATCGTTCTGATTCATGGATTCAAAGAATATTGCGCGCTATTGTTTCACAAAGGAGCCTTGCTGCAGGACGCCCGCGGCATGCTGATTCAACAAACGGAGAATGTACAGGCCGCACGACAGATTCGGTTCACAGATGTTCAAGAAATAATCGCGATGGAGCCCATTTTGAAAGACTATATTCATGAGGCCATTGAAATTGAGAAATCCGGCTTGGAGGTCAATTTCAAGAAGAGTACAGAATTCACAATGGCGGAAGAGTTTCAAAACAAACTCGATGAAAACCCTGCTTTGAAGGAGGCATTTGAAGCTTTGACGCCGGGACGGCAAAGAGCCTATCTGCTGCATTTCTCCCAGCCTAAGCAAGCCAAAACTCGAGCCTCACGGGTTGAGAAGTATGTGCAGCACATCCTCAGTGGAAAAGGATTGAATGATTCGTAATAACTTTCATTTGATTTAATGAGGCAAATAGGTTATATTTTTATACTCTATAGATAAATTAGGAGGTTGAGTTACTGTGAGTTTTCCAGATGGACAAGTATTAATATCGGATAAAGATTTTGAGGCTGTAATTAAGAGTAAAGAGTATGTCGTGGTGTATCAAGGCAATGTAAGAATTAGACCGATCTCAACCGTGATCGAATATAATCAGAATTCCATTAAATTAGCTGACGGCACTACGATCCTTAGAAGTGCGAATAAAATTCGTACATTGGATGAAACGGAGAAATCGTCTGTTAACCAATAATAGCAGCGTGTTTCGCTAAATATGAACCGCTGTGCGAATGGAGCACAATAGTTCAGGAACTGCAATTAAGCGGTTCCTTTTTTTGTTCGTATCTTTGCAAGAAAAGGAAAGTCGTGTATCATCTGATTAGATGGATGGCTAATTAGATGTTCGTCAAATCATTGGAAAGCGAGTGGATGGTATGACCACGGTCTTTTACCTTGTTAGACATGCTCTGAAAGAAAAAGCTATCGGCGATGTCTCCATCTCTAGTGAGGGTCTGAGGCAAGCCTATGCGACAGCAAGCCATTTCCGGGATTTGCCCATCTCTCGAATATTCAGCAGTCCCCTGAACAGAGCCAGACAAACGGCTGATATCATTGGAAGAGGGGCCAATAGATGGATTTCAACAGATGCACGCTTACGAGAACGAGCGAATTGGGGGGATTTGCCAGAACAGACCTTTGAGGAGTTCGTTGAAATGTGGGATCGTTGCACGAATGAAAGAGACTTTTCGCCTCCCGTTGGAGACTCTGCAAGAGGGGCCGGCGAGCGCTTATCCTCATGCCTAACCGAATGGACAGCCAGATATCCTGAAGAACAGCTGATTATTGTTACCCATGGCGGATTGATTACCGACTTTTTGGTTAATGAATTTTCTCCTGAGGAGCTGAATCAAAAGCACCCGAATTTTATAAATGAACAAAGCCATTTGGTTTCAGAGTGCTCAATTACTGTCATTAGCCGTTCTGCCGATGGATTTCGTTTGATTGATTTTGCTAATACCGCTCACTTAACCTCCCGTTTTACTTAACCAAGCATGGCTGAATCCCCATCAAAGATGGCGCAAATGACAATGAAAGGCGCTCCCTCGTCCATTAAGATGAAGTAGTAGGAGTATAATAAGAAAATGGAGAATACCTAACGTCAATCAAGAATACCGCGTCTCAAGGAAGTAGGCGAGCCGATGCTGAAGACGAAGATGTTTCTCTCTTTCTCAATCGTATCCTTATTCATTGTCGCAATAACCTGCGGTATGTTCTATGTCAAGTACGCCAACGATATTCAAGATCAAACCTCCTCGTTGTCCTCCGTCATTTCCAGACAATTTTCCGAAATGGTCGATTTGTATATGCAAAATATCGAAGAACTCTCCTTGGCCGTCTCCATATCCCCAGCGGTGCAGAACGGTCTGCTCGATTATAGAAGAGCTTCGAATTCACTGGAGAAGGAGATTATCGGGTATAAACTTAGTCCATTTCTGTTCGATTTCTCCTATCCCAAACCCTACGTTCAAGGAATATCCATTCACACCCCAGACGCTTACATGTACGACTATACAAAGCTTGTGGAAGAGAAGCCCGCTGTACCCTATACCGCTTCTGAACTTTTGAAATTCAACCAAGCACTTGAATCCAAAAAATTCATTCTTCGTCCTTCCTTAAGCAAAGAAGGGGCGGAAGCACCTGCAAGTCGCGTAGTTTCTTTCATTCGGCGCATTAACCGGATTCCGACCCAGCAGACGATCGGCTTCGTCAACATCAATATTAACGTTAATGCCTTCAAGGCGCTGGAAACGGCTAACGATCCTGCGAACGAACTGAAGAATAGCATGAGTATGCTGCTGGTAGACGATCAGGGCGTCATCATTTATGAAAATAAAAACAGGTTGAACGATTCCGCCCTCCAAACGTTTGATGTGAATTTGCTGCAGCCCGGGCACTCGGAGGGAGAGCTGCAGTGGAAGAATAAAAGATATTTCTACTCCTATGAATCATCCGATTACACAAGCTGGAGAACGGTAGTTCTCATTCCTAAAGATGTCGTTTTACTCAAGCAGAAACGTATACAAGAGATTGTTTTGACGGTTGGCGTATTGACGATGTCATTAATTGCTTTTGTTTCCTATATTTTGTCCCATCAAATTACGGTGCCGCTGCGGAAGATCATGGTCAAGATGTCCAGCGTAGAGCTTGGAAACTTCAATGAGCGAATGGATTATAAGGGGAAGAACGAGCTTGGGAAATTAAGCCGGATGTACAACTTGATGCTGGACAGTATATCGCGGCTTATTCATGAGGTCTATGAATCCAAGTTGGCCGAGAAGAATGCGCAGCTTTCTGCGCTGCATGCTCAAATCAATCCACATTTCCTCTATAATACGTTAAACATTATGAAATCAATCAGCCGGCTTCGGGGCATCGAAGAGGTTGCGGAAATCTCCGAGTCGCTGGCCAGCTTATTTCAATATAGTATGAAAAACTTGCATCACCCCGTCACGCTGGAGCGGGAATTGGAACATATTCGGCATTACTTTAACATTCAGCAGCACCGGTTCGGCAGCCGGATGCGGCTGGATGTCGAGATCCCGGAGTACCTCCTGGGCGCGCAGGTGCTTAAGCTGACGATTCAACCGCTCATCGAGAATGCTGTGGACCACGGCATACGGCGGATGAAAGCGGGCGGTTGTATACGTGTTGAGGCGACGGCAAGCGACGGCACACTCTTCATAAGCGTCTCGGACAATGGAGCAGGGATTGAGCCGCATAAACGGCAAGAGCTTCAAGCTGCTTTTCATTCAACCAGTGCGCTTCAGGGCTTGCAAGACGCTGCGGATGGAATCGGCCTGCTTAATATCCATCAGCGGCTTCACCTGTTCTACGGCGGAGAGTCGGGCTTGACCATAAGCTGCCCGCCAGAGGGCGGCACGAGTGTACGAATCATAATGCCTTTACGACTTGTCAAACAAGAGGAGGCTGTTGGCATATCATGAATATTTTTGTAGTGGAGGACGAATATTGGGCTTTGGCTGAGCTGGTTGAGCTATTCCGGATCTACGAGCCGCAGCATAAGGTGTATGCATTCGATAATGGGGAAGACGCTCTAGCAGCAGCGGAAACAGTTCATCCGCATCTGGTCGTGACCGATATCAACATGCCCGGGCTAGATGGACTGGGACTCGCTGAGAGACTGAATCGGAAAGATGCGTCGATCAAGAAAATAATTGTGAGTGTTCATGACCAGTTCGAGTATGCACGACAAGGGATGAAATTCGGTGTCGCAGATTTCCTGGTAAAGCCGGTCAAAAAGGAATTGCTCTACAAAGCTGTCGACCTGCAGCTGGAACAGCTGATTCAAGAACATAAGCGTACAGCGGAATGGCTGAACGGCTCCCTGGTCCAGATGCTTCTGACACCCGATCATGATAAGCATCCGACGCTGCGGCAGTTCTATTCGGAAGCTTTCCATATGCTGCTGCTGCATCTGGATGAAGGAACGGCCTGCATGCATTGGAAGGAAACGCAGCTGGATATCGGACGGCTCGTTAAGCTATTCACGGGTCCTACTGCCGCTCACATTCACGGTTTGGAGCTGAACGGCCAGCAGCGCGTACTTCTGATCCCCGATAACCGGGAGTGGGAGGAATTCGTCAATAAGCACATCGCGGACTTGAGCGATCAATTACAATCCGTGGGGCGGCATGTCCATATCGGTCTTGCCAAAAAGCCGGCGAATCAAACGTTATTCGCAACGTTCAACGCCCTCCGCCAACGTCTGAAGGAAGAGCGCCTGTTCGGATCGGGAAGCCTGATCTTGGCGAAGGAGAAGAAAGCAGACGCAGATCTCACCTGGGCTTGGGATCGTGTCAGAGTGCTCGAGACTCATTACAAGAAGGGGGAACTCGCCAAGGGGAAGGCCGCACTGCTGGCTATGCTGCAGGAGATGCGGCATCAGGAAGTCACCCAACGGCAGCTCTCTTTATTCGTAGGGGATATGCTCTTCTCTCTGAAATTCAATAAGTTCGGTCCCCGCAGCGGGAACGTCGGCGTTCACGATCTGTATGAGGAACCAAGCATGCTGGTGCATATGAGCAGCTATGATGAACTGCTCGCTTGCCTGCATGACAAGATCGTCAACCTGTACGGAGGGGAAGGCTCGAGGGAGACGAATCCGAAGGAGCTGATTGCCGTGCTGCTGAAGCTTATTCATCATCAGTATCAGAATTCGATCTCGCTGCAGCAGTTCGCTTCGGACCATCATGTTAGCTTAGGGTACTTGTCCCGCATGTTCAAGGCGCAGACCGGGCTAACCTTCTCCGAATATGTGACGGAATACCGGATTCGCAAAGCGCAGGAGCTGCTAAACAGAGGGATTGACCGTCTGCATGAGGTTAGCCGGCTGGTGGGTTATGAGGATCCGAAACATTTCAGCGCGTTGTTCAAGAAGCAGGTCGGAGAATCCCCAATGATGTATGCGAAGAGGATGCTGTACAAAAATAAAAATGAGGCAGATTCAAAATAGGAAAAATCTCCCCCCTGAATCGGTTGAATTCGTATGTATTCCAATTCGGCAGGATTTCTTACAATAAGAAGACAGTTCGGTGAAAGCGTCATCATCACAACCCGCCGAATATGGATCCAGATCTAAAAGGGAGGAAAGATGAATGATTCGAAACAGGTTTCATGTATTAATCTCTTGTGCCGCATTAGTGTCAGTCGTTTTAGCGGGTTGCTCCCAAGGTCAATCGACGGGGGGAGCCGCTCCGACCACCAACGGCAGTCAGCCGTCACAAACGGAGAACAAAGCCCCCGAGCTCAAAACGGTTACCTTGCTTACAGGAACAACGGGGACGGCTTATCCGGCGCTGCAGGCCGTAGCCGCCGAAGCCGAGAAGAAGCTGAATATCAAGATTAAGTTCGATATCAAACCGGACGGGACGGAAGGGGATAATCTCGTAAAAACGAGGCTTGCGACCGGCGAGATGTCCGATATTTTATTCTACAACTCCGGTTCCTTATTCCAAGCGTTGAATCCGGAAGAGAACTTCGTGGATTTGACGAAGGAGCCTTTCATGGATAAGCTCTTGGTTTCCTTCAAACAAGTGGTTAGCGCGAATGGCAAAGTGTACGGCGTACCCGGCGGTTCCTCCAATGTCGGGGGCATTTTATATAACAAGCGGGTCTATAAGGAGCTGGGACTCACGGTTCCGAAGACTTGGGCGGAATTTATCGCGAACAGCGATAAGATCAAGGCCTCAGGAAAGACAGCGATCATCGGCTCTTACAAAACAACATGGACTTCTCAGCTGTACGTTCTGGGCAACCATTATAATGTTCAGGCTCAAGCGCCGAACTTCGTTCAAGATTATACGGCCAACAAAGCCAAATATGCGACCACGCCGGCTGCATTACGCGGCTTCGAAATGACGGCGGAAACCTTCGCGAAAGGCTATATGAATAAAGATTTCTTGGCCACCACCTATGACACTGCGCTCAAAATGCTGGCTGACGGGACTGGCGTACAGTATCCGATGCTATCCAGCGCGGTAGACACGGTGGCGCTGAATTACCCGGATAAAATTAAAGATATCGGGGTGTTCCCGGTCCCTAGCGACAATGCCTCTATTAACGGCTTAACGGTGTGGATGCCGAACGGGCTCTACGTGAACAAAAAGAGCAAAAATGTGGATGCCGCCAAGAAATTCCTGGACTTCCTCATCTCGGAGGAAGGCATGAAGGCTTATATGAGCAAAAGCAAAGCGAATGGCCCTTATGTGGTCAAAGGCATCAACGTTCCTGACGATGCTTACGATGCAATTAAAGAAATGCAGAGCTACTTTGACTCCGGCAAAACGGCGCCTGCCTTGGAGTTCGTCTCCCCGGTGAAAGGACCGAATCTGGAGAGCCTTCTGATCGAGGTTGGAACCGGTCAGAAATCGGCAGCGGATGGGGCCGCCGATTATGACAAGGATGTGAAGAAGCAAGCGCAGCAATTGAATCTGCCTGGTTGGTAACAAGCCGATTCGCCATTCTTCCGGTCCTGCCAAGCTGCGGCGGGACCGGGCTTCAAGGAGGACGTAGATGACTTTATCGCAGAAGAAGATGTATTCGCTGCTGCTGTTACTGCCGGCAGGCATTATTTATTTCACATTTTATTTGCTGCCGACCGTCATGTCGCTGTTCTTCAGCATGACGCGTTGGACCTTGACCAAATGGACGTACATCGGCTTCGAAAACTACAAGATGTTTTTCGACGAAACCTCGCTCCGAATCGGCTTTAAGAACACCCTGATCTTTGCCGTCGTTACATGCGGACTGAAAGTGATACTTGCACTCTTGCTGGCAACCTTGTTAACCTCGAGAATTTGGTTCAAGGATTACTTCCGTTCCATGGTATTTTTCCCTACGCTGCTCAGTACAATCGCCGTAGGGATTGCCTTCAGTACGATGATGCATCCCACGCAAGGCGTCATTAACACAGGACTCGCCATGCTTGGTATCGAAGGTCCGGACTGGCTTGGGAATACGAAGCTTGCACTGTTCTCGGTCGCCTTCATTGACGTATGGAAGGGCGTAGGGATCGCAACCGTCATTTATATCGCTGGCATTATGTCGATCCCGCAGCAATATTATGAAGCTCTGAAGATTGACGGGGGCAATGCGTTCCGGAGCTTCTGGCATATTACGCTTCCGCTCAGCAGACCGGCAATGAACTCGATTATTATATTGGCATTTATCGGCGGCTTGCGCACATTCGATTTGATATGGGCGACCACACGCGGTGGTCCGGGCTTCTCTACGGATTTGATCGCCTCGATTATCTACAAGCAGTATCAAGCGGGCTTCTATGGACTGGCAACGGCAGGCAACGTTATTTTATTTATCGGCATATCCGTGATCGCCTTCCCGCTGTATATGTTCTTAAACCGACGGGAGGTGGAGCTATGAACAGTGTCGCCCGCAAATCCGCTGTCGCTTCGATTGAACGTAAAGCCAATAGCCGAACGTTCGTTGGCAAATCGCTGGTGACTTTGCTGCTGCTCGGCCTTTCGACCGTTATTTTCTGGATACCATTCTATTTCGTTATCGTTAATTCCTTCAAATCCAGCAGCAAAGCGGCCGATATGACGATGTCCTGGCCGGATACGTTTCACATGATCGATAATTATTCCGCTGTGCTTCTCGCCTCAGATTCGATGCTAATCAGAGCTTTCTACAACAGTACCTTGCTTACGGTATTGTCGCTGGCAGGTCTGGTATTCGTTAGCTCGCTGGCAGGCTTCGTGCTGCAGCGCCGGGAGAATACCCGCGGAGCCGCCGGGCTTAATTTCCTGGTACTCGCTGGTCTTATGATTCCGCCAGCCGTCGTCCCGACAATCTGGGTGTTGAATTCGGTAGGGTTGTTCAAAACGCTGCCAGGGCTGACATTGGTGGAAATTGCGCTTCATTTTCCTTTCTGCGCTATATTGTATAAGGCGTTTACGGCAACCATCCCGCGAGACATCGACGAGAGCGCCTTTATCGACGGGTGCGGCGGCTTTAAGCTTTTTACGCAGATTATTTTCCCGCTGCTTAAACCGGTTTCCTCCACGATCATCATTATTCAGTCGGTTAGTATTTTCAACGATTTCGTTAATCCGTTGTATTTTCTCCCTGGCGCCGAGAACGCCACAGTCCAGCTGACGCTTTACAATTTTATGAGCATGTATATGACGCAGTGGAACTTGCTGTTCGCCGATGTGGTCTTAATCTCGCTTCCGCCGCTCGTTTTGTTCTTGTTCTTCAATAAGCGTATCGTTGCGGGGATGACGGCAGGCGCAGTGAAGGGATGACAGGCTGTACAAGTCATAGGGGTACGGGAACAAACTAAGGCTGCTGTATGCAGCTTTTTTTGTTATACCGTAGTAAAGTAAAAGCAATGGGGAAATTGCAGTGAAAAAAACACGACGGTAAACGGTTACAAATCGGCATCATCCGTTGTATAATAATAATTGCATAGATAATGTTAACGTGTGCAAAAAAATGCGCTTTACCGATCGATTGGGGGATCCTGTGATGCTGACCCGCTTGAACAAATCGTTAGAAAAACTGATGCCGGTCTTAACGCCTGCCGCTGTCGTAACCGGATTAGTGTTTTCCGTGTGGCTGCATGATTTGCGGTTTCTGGTCACTTGGATTTTCGCAGGCATGACGTTCGCCGGAAGTCTCGGCGCGAACTTCGCCGATCTTAAGAAAATCGCCCAGCATCCTCAGCCGATTATTATCAATTTGATCATTCTGCATTTGATCATGCCGCTGGTCGGGTGGCTCACGGCGAAGCTTGTATTTCCAGGCGATTTACTAACCGAAACGGGCTTCATTTTGTTGTTTGCCATCCCGACCGGTGTCGTCAGCCTCGTATGGGTTACCATTTATAAAGGGAACGTGGCGCTGACATTAGCATTGATTTTGCTCGATACGATCATATCACCGTTCGTCGTGCCGTATACCGTATCGCTCTTCGTCGGAGCGCAAGTAAGCCTGGATACCTGGGGCATGATGAAAGGACTCCTATGGATGGTTGTCATTCCTTCCATTCTGGGAATGACGCTCAATCAAGCTACCAAAGGGCGGGTGAAGACAGTTTGGGGGCCGAAGCTTTCGCCGTTTTCCAAGCTGGGGCTGTTTGTTGTCGTAGCGATTAACGCTTCTGTTGTCGCACCCTACATCAAAAGTGCGGGAAGCAGTTTAATTGCGCTAGTCGCAGCCTCATTCGTGGCCGTATCGTTCGGCTATGCGCTCGGTTGGGCTGCGACATGGCTGTTGAAATGGAATCACGGTGACACCGTCGCCTTGACATTCAACTCCGGAATGCGTAATTTGAGCGCCGGTGCAGTACTGGCCATCACGTTCTTTCCGCCGCCTGTCGTTCTTCCGGTCATATCCGGTATGCTATTCCAGCAAATTCTGGCTTCTTTATTTGGTTTCGCCCTCGGCAGAACAGAGACTAAGCGTGCGGCAGATGCCCCCGCCGTATAATTCGATCAACCGAATATTCGAATAACAAAAAGACAGCCACGGCTGTCTTTTGCTTTTTTTAGAATGCGCTTTATTTCGTCTCTGGCGTAACGTCGAAGGCAAGCAGCTGCGTCACCTGCGACGCGTTGAAGTTGTTGTCCGAGACGAGGACAAGACTGTCATGCCCATTCTGAAGCTTCGGTCCCCAAGCTATACCTTCTACGTTATCTAGCTTCGGTAAGCCTAACGTATTAAGATCCAACACCAGCTTCTTGCTCATAGGTGTAAATTGGCCGGTTGGTAAAGTACCATCATTGTTCACATTTGTTGCTTGAGAAGCATCCGCAAGATAGATGCGAATATAATTGGAATAATTGCCGTCGGCAGCCTGCACGCCGGAGCGCTCCAGGATGAGAAACTGATGGTCATTAATCGCCAGCATGTCCGAAACGCCGTTATCTGCGCTTTTGCCTGGACCTGGTTTGGCCGGAATAGCGTCTATCGGATACGCGTACTGAGCGATGATGTCGCCGCTTCGGTTGTATTTCGTTATGCGGGAGAACGATCCGGCATCAACGGTCGAAATATCGCCGTCTTGATAGAGCGAGCCTTCCATCGAAGTGAAATAGTAGTTTCCGTCAGGGGAGAAGCTGCTTCCTTCCAAGGCAAGATTGTTGCGGAAACCGGTCTGTACCGTGTTATCGCCGCTGGGAGACATCGTGAAAGCAGATGGAATCTGCAGCGAGGATACGTATTTGCCTTTTAACGTTGCCTGGCGGATGAAAGGATTCATAGCAAGGCTGCGGTCACCTTCGCTTGTGTACCAGATCGTATGGCCTTTCGGATCGAAACGGACCGATTCCAGATCGGGGACGACGCCTTGCTTATTCGCAGCGTAAGCTGTCTTGTTCGGATACGTCGTGCCGTCCTCCTGTTTGAACGTCGTCATACCAGTCAACTCGACCTTGTAGAAGCTCTTGGTATCATACTTCAGCTTCGCGTTGTAGAAACGGGCAGGAGCATTGTCCGAGCGGTCATCACTGATCAGAATCCATTGATGTGTTGCAGGATTGTAATCAATGCCGGAAAGTCCGCCGACCGTCGTCTCTTCGAACTTCAGATCGTTCGCAAGCCGTTGTTCGCCAATAAACGTAAGCTCTCCGACAGTGTGATTCTGAACGTGCTTGGCTTGCTTATGAGGCTTCGCTGCTTGCCGGTGATTTCCATCTGCCGGTGGAGTTTGTCCATTTCCTTCCGTCGTTGCGGCTGAAGCCACAGCGAGTGGTACGGAGGCTAACAGCAGACCGGCAACAGCACTTGCGGATACGAGCTTTCTTACCTTCACGTCAACACCTACTCTCCCAAAATTCATCTATCGGAAACGATGACATACTCATTATATAGAAGCGGATTTGAGCGGGACAATAGGATATGGATAAATTTACATAAGCTTAATTTGAGAGAGTGTAAGGTGAACCGAATAGCGAGAAAAAAAACACGCGGGGAGCAATTTCGTTCCCGCGTGCTTACTTTACATGATCGTCTCGGACATTCCGTTATACGGCTACTCATGTACCAATGCTGCTCGTAAGGAAGTGATTCCGTGTTCCAAATAGCCTTTGAGACAAGTCAACATATAAACCCAGCCTTCCTTGTTGCCTACAAGCATGGGGATCGCTTCCTTGTCATCCGCAAAACCGTCCTCGACAACTTCTACGATCGTTTTGAATTCGTCCACTTCGGTAAATGTAAAGGTAACGAGGTGGATCGTTCCGTAATCCCATTCGAAGGCAATTCTCTTGTCATTGACGATTTCTTTGACCGTAATCTCGCCTTCCGCATTGTACTCCTCATAACGCAGCTTGATTGTCTTGCCGACTGACCAACGCTCGGAGCTGGAAGAAAACCAGAAATTTCCTATTTGCGTGGGATCGACGATAGCTTCGAATATTTCTTTAGCGGGTTTGGCAATCAGGATCTTCGTCCTATTGTTCATCGTTTACCTCACTGGTTAGAGTTGAAACCTCAGATCTGCTATTGAGTATAAATTAATTTTTATCTAAATACTAGTTTGTATAAAGAATCGCAGTCGCATTACACGATAGGGGTTCCATATTATGGTATAATCGAACTAATCCCACAAAATGGAGCGATGTTATGAAAACGACCTTGCTGTACGGAAAAGGAACATTATCGATAGAAGTGCCGGACCGTTCGACGATCATCGAACCGAATCATTTGGATGGTTTGCCAGAAGAGAAACAAGCCGTTCAACAGGCGCTGCGAAACCCGATCGGTCTGCCGCCCTTGGCGGACATGGTCAAATCTACAGACAAAGTCGCGATTGTGATCAGCGATATTACGCGGCCAACGCCTAATGAGAAGCTGGTGCCATGGATCATGGAGGAACTAGCTCATGTGCCCGAAGCAAACTTCGTGATCATTAACGGCACGGGAACTCATCGCGATCAAACGGCAGAGGAATTTGTGCAGATGTTAGGTGCGCCGGTCGTTGACAGGA
Organism: Paenibacillus sp. MAHUQ-63; assembly: GCF_028765165.1. Taxonomy (GTDB): domain Bacteria; phylum Bacillota; class Bacilli; order Paenibacillales; family NBRC-103111; genus Paenibacillus_E. The sequence continues at coordinate 1,493,937 of NZ_JARADB010000002.1, forward strand.
TTCGGGTCATCAATCACCATTGCCATAACCAAGATGAACTGGTGAATGTGGGCCGAAGTGAATTCGGATGTGACGTCTATTTAAACAAAGAGTATGTAGAGGCGGATTTCAGAATCGTGACAGGGTTCATTGAGCCGCATTTTTTTGCCGGTTTCTCCGGAGGACCGAAAGGGATTATGCCAGGCATTGCCGGTATTGAAACCATTTTAACCTTTCATAACGCCCGAATGATCGGCGATCCCTTGTCAACATGGGGGAACATGGTGAACAATCCTCTGCAGAACATGACTCGGGAAGTGAACCGATTGTGCAAGCCTCATTTTATGCTTAATGTGACACTGAATAAATCGAAGGCCATTACGCAAGTTTTTGCCGGGGAGCTGTTTGAAGCCCATGATCGAGGATGCGCTTTCACCAAACAGCATGCGATGATTCCCGTTGAAAGCCGGTTCGATGTTGTCATTACGTCCAATTCAGGGTACCCATTGGACCAGAATCTATATCAGGCGGTCAAAGGGATGAGTGCGGCTCATCAAATCGTGAAAGAGGGCGGAACCATTATCTGTGCCTCCGAATGCTCGGATGGGATTCCGAACCACGGTAATTATGCGGAAATCTTACAATTAAGAAAAACGCCGCAAGAGATTCTCGATATGATCAATGACGGCAGCTTTCAGAAATTTGATCAATGGCAAGTTCAGAAACAAGCCGTCATCCAGGTTTGGGCCGATGTACATCTGTATTCTTCGCTGACGGATGAAGATGTCGAGAAGGCGATGCTGCACCCAACCCATAACATCGAAGCCACTTTGCAGCAATTGCTGAAGAAATATGGCAGCGAGATGAGCGTAGCCGTTCTGCCTTTAGGACCATTAACAATTCCTTATGTGAGGGGAGAATAAAAATCCGTATAACTTTTGTTCACGCTGGAGGAATATGCTAATATAGGGATAGGCAGATTCATACTCTGCGTATAGCGCACAGATTTCCAAAATATTCATTTGGGAGGTTGTAGTATGGATGATTATTTCTTGGTTAAGGACGGTAGAATTGTCCGCTGGGACGGGCTTACACTAGGGGGAACCAAAATCCGGGCTGATGAGCTGATCGAATCTTTTGGACGCAGGGCGCTTGATGAAATTGAACAATATGGATTCTACACCATCAAGAAATCTTAATTCGTCCCCCAATCATGCCTCTGTCGCGTGTCAGAGAATAGAAAACCCGCTAACAGATCCCCGAAGCTTGGGGATTTTTTATTTGAATTAGAATCCTTGAAGAAACGATATGGAATTCCTCGGCAGTAAGATAGCCTTGTTTCTTTTAATGGTGCCAGCTTCTGAAGCTGCCCGGCAAGGTGCAGTACCAACCCCCGCATGTCTTCATATAATAGTTCCCCCCACGGTATCCGTGCCATTAGCCAGGTACCACGAATACGGCAGCTCGTTCGCCGTAAATTAGTTTAGACAAGCTCTTCGACTTGTGAGGGGTTTCGAGAAAAAGTCCGCAGGGGCATGTGGAGAGCCGGCTACAAATCTTTTCTATCAATCTATGTTTTTATCCTAAAATGGTATATAATGTAACCCTTAACTTGTTTGTAATATGAAAATTACAGGGGGCTTTCCATGAAAATGGCATTACGCAAGAAAGCAGCATCGATCCTAGCTGCAGCTATGATCATACTCGCCGCTCTGCCGGCGTATGCGCAGGCAAGCAGCGAGGCAGATGCATACCCGGACGTTCCGCTGGAGCACTATGCCAGCGGGGCAATCGGCATCCTGAGCAAAAGGGCATCGTCGACGATGCGAAGATGGACGGTGGCTTTCATCCGGACGATGCGGTCACGCGAGGTGATGCAGCGATTTGGCTGCGCAATGCGCTTCATGCGGCGAAGCCTAAGGCTTTGAACGGCTTTACGGATGTGCCGGCAACGAGTCCATACGCAGAAGCGGTGAACAGCTTGAAGGAGCTGAACATCGTCCAGGGAGACGGGGGGAAGTATGAGCCGGAATCGCCGCTGACGCGGGAGCAAATGGCCAGCCTGCTCGTTCGTGCTTTTAAGCTTAATAACAATGGGATACAGACTTGGCTGAAAGACGAGAATGCGATTGGTATGGCTCATCGTGATGATGTTGTGAAGCTGAAGCAGCATTGGATCACGGAGCAGTTGACTTTCCAGCCAAAAGACCAGGTCACGCGAGCTCAGCTTGTTCTCTTTTTGTACCGTACGCTTAGTCAGCAAGAAGAATTCACGCAGGGTGCAGTTACTTTGGACGATTTTCTGCAACTGCCGGATAAAATTCAGCTGCGACTGTCGCCTGACAGCCAATCGATTGCCTACCTGCATCCGTGGGAAAATCGTATGAATCTGTACGTGCAAAAGCTCGGACAGTCCGAAAGCGTACGCCTTACTAGCTCCAAGGATGAAAATATTCAAAATATTTTTTGGGTGACAAATCAAATACTTGTGTACTCCGTAGATAGCGGCGGCTCCGAGAACACGCATATTCATGCAGTCCAAGTGGATGGATCGAACGATAGGGACTTAACGCCTTTTAAGAACGTAAAATCGGATTTGCTGGACATATGGCCGGCCAAAAATGAAAAGGATTATGAGCTGCTCATTACGATGAACCGCCGCGATACGAAAGTGATGGACGTCGTGCGAATCAATTTGATGACAGGCGAACTCAACATGTATGTGCAGAACCCCGGCAATGTAGAATATTGGGTCGCTGATAATTGGGGGCAAGTTCGCGCTGCGTTGGCTAGGGATGGCGAGAAGACAAGCCTGCTTTATCGTGAGGACGATGAGAAGGAATTTGAAAAGATAGCGACATTCGATCGCAACGATACGTTCATCCCGGTCATGTTCACGTATGACAATAACCAGTTGTATGCTGCGTCATCGGTTGCACGTAATACGGAAGCTCTAGTTCAGTATGATCCTGCTGCGAAAAAGGAAACCAATGTCCTCTATGTCAATGACGAGGTGGATATTAATAGTGTCAAATTCTCCTTCAAAAAGAAAGCAATCGTAGCGGTAAGCTATGAAACGGATGAGAAGCATAGGGTCTACTTGGACGAAGAGTTCAAATCGACCGCGCGCTCTATTGAGGATCAGTTACAAACCACTCGCTGGGATTTCGCCGGACCGATAGATAAGGATTTGGTACTTGTCCATACTTATAGTGATAAATCCTATGGCAGTTACTATTTATTCGATCAACGTACAGGCAAACTTGAAAAAATAACCGACGTTGCACCGAAGTTGAATGCCGACAAGTTATCCGATATGAAGCCAATCTCATTCAAAAGCAGAGACGGCCTCACGATCCATGGCTATTTGACCTTGCCAAAAGGTGTTGCCGCGAATAAATTGCCGGTGATCGTACATCCGCATGGCGGTCCATGGACGCGCGATTCATGGGGCTATAACATGGATGTTCAACTGCTTGCGAACCAAGGTTATGCGGTGCTTCAATTAAATTACCGCGGATCAGATGGTTACGGCAAAGTGTTCCTGCACGCTGGAGATAAACAATGGGGTGCCGCGATGCAAAACGATATCACCGACGGCGTGAACTGGCTGGTTCAGCGTGGGATTGCCGATCCGGAACGAATCGGGATTTACGGAGCGTCCTACGGCGGCTATGCAACGCTGGCTGGCATGACATTCACTCCTGATTTATATGCTGCAGGCGTAGATGTAGTTGGTCCCTCGAATTTGTTGACATTTCTGAGCACAATGCCGCCGTACTGGGAATTGGGGCGTGCGCAAATGTATCTACAAGTTGGGGATCCGCTGAAAGATCGCAAGCTGCTCGAAGCTGCTTCACCGCTGCTCCATGCGGACAAGATCAAGTCGCCGCTTATGATTGTTCAAGGCGTGAACGACCCCCGCGTGAAACAAGCGGAGTCGGACCAAATGGTTGCTGCGCTACGCAAGCTGGAAGTGGATGTGCCTTACATGCTGAAGTCCAATGAGGGGCACGGGTATTATAAGCTTGAAAATGAACGCGACTTTTACGAGGCACTCATACATTTTCTAAATACATATGTAAAAAACAAACAATAACGTTTAAAAGAGCCGGATCCACGCATCTATCGGGGATTTCGGCTCTTTTCGCCTTATTCTTGACTCTGTAAGTGTTGAACCATGTGACGCCACCATGTAAGATAAGAACATACAGCAAATGGAAAGGAACAGCTATGTGGTCATATACGGTCGATTTATTCCGTGATTTATCTCCCGGCGTCAAACGATTTATCGCAACCGAGAGCCTATTTGGCATCGGCGCCGGCATTTTCAACTTGATCTTGAACTTGCATCTGCTGGACCTCGGCTTCTCCAAAGAGGACATCGGGCGCATCACCTCGCTGGGCGCGCTCACCGTGGGACTTACCAGTCTGCCGGCAGGTTTCGTCGTCAAATACTTAGGCCGCAAGACGATGCTTGTCATCGGCATGCTCCTGGCATGTCTGGCGCTGGTCATCTTCGGCTTCGGCAGCAGTGTCGGGATGGTTACCGCCGCACAGCTCATCTGGTCATTAAGCATTACGGCCATCGTGAATTCGGAAATTCAATTGATTTTCCAATATTGCCGTACGAAAAAAGAAGAGACCAGCGCCTATTCACTCTTGTTTGCTATCTTTACTCTATTCACAGGCATAGGCACATGGCTGGGAGGTTATCTCCCGTTGTGGTTGCCAGGGGACAGTACGCTGTACCAATACGCCTTTTTCGTGGCCGGCGGCTGTTTGGGGCTCTCCGGTATTCTAAGAGGCTGGCTGCTCCCGTCTTTCAACGAACAAGCGGAATCAGCCGGGAACAAGGGGGCTGCTGCTGTTCCTTCTAAGGAGCGGCAGAAGAAGACGCACGCCTATTCATTCATGATCCTGCTGGCGCTGCTGATCTTTAATTCCGGCTTCACCTTCGGTCTGCTGAGCCCATTCCTCAATGTGATCCTGAAATTCCGATTCGGGATGGAGGACAGCAGCATCTCCGGCCTTTTGGCGCTCTCAGGCGTGTTCTTTTTTATCGGTTCGCTGCTTGTGCCCTACATGTTGGAGAAAATGGGCAGCCGCAAAGCCTTCGTGCTCCTTTTTCTCTATAATAGTATTGTGGTAGGGTTGATGGCGATTAGCATGCCGGGGTCTGTCTTCGCCGTACTGCTTCTGATTCGCGGGACTGGGTTTACGATGCTGAACAACTTGATGGACAGCGAATGCATGTCCGCCGTTGCCGAAGAAGACCGCAATATTTTCGCCGGGCTGCGGACCGTTTCGCGCAGTATCGGTAATACGATTGCTTCTTACTGGGCGGGGTATATTTTGGCGGGGAACCATTATTCCCTTCCATTCTTGCTAACGTCGGGAGCGCTGTTGGCTGGGTTTGCCGTGTATGCATGGTTCGTCCAAGATAAGCTGGGGCAGAGGTTGCAGGAGCAGACATGGGCCAAACGACGAAAAGGAAAGGGGAGAAGTGAGCCAAGGCCGCCTTATTCACTTGAGACATTCATTTCATAAGAGGAGGAATGTGCGGATGCAGAACTTGAAAATATTTGACCCCCAGGCGTTATTCAGACATTTATATGTAAGTGCGCCGATTGGGATCGCTTTGATATCCTTAGACGGAAAATGGTTAAATGTGAACCCTGCGGTATGCAGGATTTTCGGCTATTCCGAAGATGAACTCATGAATATGACGTTTGATGATATTCGACATCCGGATGATCGTGACCAGACCAGTCGTTTACTACGGGAGTTATTGGATGGCGTTATTCCTTCTTTTGAATTAGAGAATCGATATTATCATAAAAATGGCCACATCGTTTGCACATCTGTACATGTCTCAATGGTTCATGACGAAAATGACGGAAAGCCTTTATATTTGATCAGCCAATTTATCGATGTAACCAAGAGCAAGCAAGCTGAACTGAAACTGCAGGAAAGTATCGAGCGGTATACCTCGTTAAAGAAATATAACCACGATGCGATTATTTCTTTTGGTTTGGACGGCATGATCATCAATGGCAATAACAGGGCGCAGCAAATGACCGGATATCTCATTGAAGAGTTAATCGGGAGAGGGATCTCCAAATTAATCGGCGCAAGAAATGTGACCAAGTTGCTTATTGCTTTAAACGATCATGCAGCTATCGAACAAATTGAAAAAGACATCACGCACATTCAACACAAAGCGGGTCATACCGTTGAAGTGCTAGTCACGCTAGCACCGATTATTATCCAGAACCAGATGATGGGCTTTTACATCATAGCCAAAGACATGACGGAACAAAAGAAGCTGTTGATTGAAAAAGAGGCGGCTGAGAAAACGAATAAAGCGAAGAGCGAGTTTCTAGCCATGATGAGCCATGAAATCCGCACGCCTATGAACGGGGTCATCGGTATGACCGATGTACTCTTAGAGACGGAATTGGATGAAGAGCAGACCGAGTATGTACATATTATTAAAAAAAGCGGCGTTACACTGCTCAAGATCATTAACGATATTCTAGACTTCTCGAAAATTGAGTCCGGCAAGACAGAATTAGTGGAAGAACCTATGAATGTGCGGTCTATTCTGTATGAAACGCTTGACATCGTCATGTCGAAGGCGCTTGAGAAGAACCTGGAGATTATAACTTCCGTCAGTCCAAAGGTTCCTGACTTCATTTATGGAGATATGACGAAGTTAAGACAAATTCTGATGAATTTACTCAGCAATGCCATCAAATTCACGCCTAGCGGAGCGGTTTCGATTACGGTTGATCATGTCAGTGATGAAATGAATGAGGTGCGGCTTCAATTCGCAGTGAAGGATACCGGAATAGGTGTGCCTGAAGATAAAGTAGGTCATTTATTTGATCCCTTTTATCAGGTTGATCACTTTATGACTCGGAAGACAGAGGGAACAGGCCTTGGATTAGCGATCTGTAAGAAGCTAGTTGAGCTCATGGGGGGCCAAATCTGGTATGAGGCGGCTTCCGGGGATCAAACAGGATCCACGTTCTTCTTCACAGCGAACTTTAGGGTCCGCAACCAACCGGAATCTTCGTATACGGATAAATGGCACCAACAGGATGATCCTATCGAGAGTTCAACTGAACAATCCTTGAGAATTTTAATCGCAGAAGACAATGAGGTCAACCAACTTGTGTTAGCGAAAATGATAGAAAAACTAGGTCACAACACGACTATTGTGCAAAATGGAAATGAAGCCGTTGAAGCAGCTAAACGTTATCTATATGATCTCATTTTTATGGATATTCAGATGCCTTGTATGGATGGATTAACCGCTGCGAAGGTAATCAAAGAAACGGCGGCCGGCGCCGGCAAATGTCCGTGTATTGTGGCTGTGACCGCTCATGCCATGAAGGGCGATGATGAAAAATATCTAGCTGCGGGTATGGATGCTTATATAAGTAAGCCGGTCAGCATGGACGCTGTGGCTGATATTATCGGGAAGTTTGAAAAGAGATAACAAAGTGATGAAGGAATAAAGAGATAAAATAAAGGACGTGTGATGCAATGAGAATGGCGTTTGTGTTATTCGACGGCATGACAAGCATGGATTTTATCGGGTTTTATGAAGCGATAACCTGGTTAGCCATCCTAAGGGCAAAAGAGAATGTATCCTGGACTTTTTGCGCCGATAAAGACGAAGTAACAGACGATAGAGGTCTACAAATGAGGGTAGACGAGGTGCTTCCCCATTTAGGTCGATATGATCTGGTTTTTATCCCAGGCGGCATGGCGACAAGGAAGCTTCGATTCGATGAGGTTTTTATGGGATGGATCCGGACTGCGGAGGCTGTTCCCTATAAGGTGTCCGTTTGTACAGGAGCTTTGCTTTTGGGGGCGGCTGGTTATCTGGAAGGCAAAAAAGCGACAACCAACTCGTCTGCTTACGAATTGTTGGCTCCTTATTGTATGGAAGTTGTGAAGGCGCGCGTAGTGAGGGATGGCAATGTCGTAACTGGAGGCGGTGTAACAGCAGCCATCGATCTAGGTTTGTACGTGGCGGAATGGCTGACGAATTCGGACATAGCCCTTCAGATACAGAGAAAGCTGGAGTATCCTTATTATCAAGTTGGCTGTTTGAGTGACGTCTATATGGCATCAACAACGGAGTGATCCGGTGGCAGCACACATCAAATCTTCGTAAAAAGGGCCTATCATCCAAAAGTGACTTTGGACGATAGGCCCCTTCTTTGCGATTCACTTCCTCAATTTCTGCTGCACATATTCAATGGCATCCTGAAGCTGCTTGGCGGTTGTATGATCCAAATACTTGCCGTCTTTGAGGATAACATCAAAGATATTCGGGTCTTTTAGCTGACTTTGGTTTAGCAGCTTCTGAAGCAGAGTAACCTTATTCTGCAAGTTGTTATAGGTGTTTTGGTTTTGGAAATAGCCCAAATTCCATAATAAACGGAGCAAATCGTCTAGGTGATCGAGATCCATGATCACCTTCACTGTGAAGGAACGTTCGGCCGTATTGCCCGCGTTATCTGTGGCCATTACGAATATCGTATGCTGACCTAACCACAAGCTCAGCGGTTGAAGATTAATGTTAGGGCTGACAACGGTACCATCCAGTTTAACCACAGAGGAGGCAACGCCGCTTAAAGCATCGGTGATACCAACATGCCATACAATCGGATCCGTCCAAAACACGGTTAGAGGACCGGTGAAGCTGATTTCCGGAGGTTGCGGATCGAAGCGTACTTCCGCGACATGATTAGCCTCTTGATTGCCTGCAGCATCCAAGCTGTAATAGAGTATCGTGTTCAGACCGTAAGTGTTTACTGTAACGGAGTTTCCTGCCGTTGGAGTTCCCCCATTAAGCGAGTAGAAGGTCTCTTGGACACCGCTCAAAGCATCATAAGCTGCGAATGTGACGGTTTGCGGTGTTCGCAGCCACCCCTCTAATGAGGTGTGGGTCGTTGTCGGAGCCGTTTTATCGATGCCAATAATCAAGTCTTTAGGCTCTTCTTCGTTATTTATGACATCAATCGAGCGGTATTGGATTTGGTGTACACCTTCATCGGTGAAAGGGACCGGCTGAACGGTGACGGGCTGCCACGTTCCTGTTCCCCCCTGAATACGGTACTCCGTCCGTTTAATTCCAACCCCGGCAGTCGGATGCTGGGCCGTAAACGTCACATGCACATCTTGCTTGTTGAATGTGCCTGCTCCCGTTACTCCGTCCGCTGCCGCTGTTGTCACAGGAGGGGAGACCTCACGCTTCGTAACCTGGAACGTCATCTCCTTGGTATTGTTCGTGCGATCCATCTCCGTGAATCGGCCGATATCATTGATATTGACGCTCAATTGGTAGGCGGCTTCGCCATTCGGCACTTCCCAATAGCCATTTTCACCACCTGCATTCGGGTATAGCGTTACACTGCCGCCTACAGGGATGGATTGATTATACGTATCCGTATAACCAAACGAACCGCCGTTTAAGCCGAACACGGCTCCCGTTATGATACCGGCTGGGGTTGGGAGTATCCCGACATTTTTCACCGTGACATAGAACCGAACTCCCGTCTGCCCGGCATACGGATCTGCTGGATCCGTTCCAAGATCGGTGACGATAAGATCGGGGCCAGGTGTTAAGGGCTGACGTTCCAAGCTGAGAAACTCGAACGATTGATGGATGATGCGGCCGTTTTTGGCGACAATTTTGATGATATGGTTGGCCATAGGAAGGTCTGTTTTTTCGAAAACGAGCTTCTTCGCGCCTTGTGTGTTCGCCGTTTTCAAATCCACCGTTGCTTGCAGGATATCATCTATATAAACATCGGCCACGCCTAAAGTAGACTCAATATCGGAATACCAACGAACTCCTGTGCCCTTAAAGCCCATAGCCGCATAGTCGCCAGGCGTTGACGTTTCATGGAGATCGGCTCCATTGGCGCCAAGAGCGAAGGTAGATGCGGAATAATACATATTGGAACTGGAATGAACGACATTCGTCCAGAGGGGGTGAGGCGTCTCATCCAAAATGCCTTCTTTGAGCTCGAACCAATCGAAGTAGGCGAACACATTATCGCTGCTCTTGACGATGGACAGCACAAGGTTGCTTATGTCCGCAGGCATCATGACGTTATATTCGACGGTCGTATAGACGTTAGGCTCCGTTCCAGGCAAATCGAGGGTGCGAACCAACTGGTTGTCGATGACGAGATTGACCTTTTTGTTCGCAGCCGAACTATATTTGAGCTTCAGAATATAATTGGTGTTGGCTTTGACCGGCGGTTTCAGCAGGTTCATTCGCCCTTGCGTATAATACATGCCGACGAATGTGCCGTGATGCGTCACGCCTTCGAGCTCCGTTTGTTCCGCTTCAACATGCAAAGCTCCCGTAGATGTCGTGGTGAACGGAGATTGCGGCAAAGTTAAGGAAGATATGGCTATAGGGGCGCTCGGCTCGGATTCGTTGCCTGAGTCATCATAAGCGACCAGTGTATACGTGTGTGCGCTTTCCGGGCTGACATCTTGGTGTGAATAGCGTGTAACGGCTCTAGGAAGCTTAGCTAGCAGTACACCGTTATCGTACAGCTTATATCCGGCTACTTCCGCATTATCTGTTGAAGGCTGCCATGTCAGTTTGATTTGTTTGTAAGAAACGGCCCGTGCTTGCAGCACAGGGGTGCTCGGTTTGGCATGCTCGAGTGGAGTCAGAATGTACTGAACGGCTTCACCGGGTTGGATCGTTTCCGATAACTGCGCGCCCGAAGCTGCGTCAACGGTGGTCAAACTGCGTGCAGCAGCATACGAGTTGCCGGCGCCAAAGCGTTCGGCCGCGTACTGGGCGTTCAAAGGCAGTGTAACGTTTACGTTCATCGTAACCGGGGTCGTTTCAAAGTTAACAAAGTTGAGCAAAATTTTATTCGATTTCGCACCGGTAGCGCTCACACCAAGACTTGACGTATCCACCGCGCGGAAATAAGCCTTTTTCCCAGCCAGCTCATTCTGGTTCGTATACACATAAGGGAGCGGTTTGCCATGCGTACTGTAGGCAAGCGCTAAGCGGCGGAAAACCTTTAATCGCGTTTCATCGGGATCGCTTGTATTGATCCATGATAGCGCATCGTCGGCGGATTTCATCACGATATCCTCTTGGAGCAAGCTGTACTCTCGGAAGTAAGCCGCATGCTGCATAATGTAATCGAGATAGCCGATGGTACTGCGCATTTCCCGGTCGAAGAGGGAGGAGAAGCGATGTGTGAACGTATCATAACGGTTGTTATCGGTATGAAAATCATTCGCTCCCGTTTCACTCATCATCATCGGTTTAGCCAATCCGTCTCCCTGATACTCAGGATAGGTCTTGAGTGTCTCGACGAGGGCGCCGCCTTCACCGCTTGTAATCCCGCTCATGGTGTAGCTGTGACCGTTCGTCATATCGGTATAATCCTCGATCTGCCTGCGGTAGGCGGGATCCCGCTCCCAGCCATCCGGAATCCCTTTGGAAGGCCAATAAGCCCAACCGGGGGAAACCGCTTTCAACCAAGGGTTTAGCAAAGGCTTTTGCTCACTCACATACTTGGCAAGAGCCAAATCGGCGGCAAAGGCATTGTTGAACACGCCGGGTTCGTTATCAAGCTCCAGATATTCGAACAAATCTCCATTCTCTGCAATTAGATTCGTGTAATACTCTTTCAGTTTCTCTGGGATAACGCCCGACGAGAGTTCCGGATCCTTGATGTACGTTCCGAAGGGCAGGAGCACCGGTGCCAAATTCAAATCGCGCAAGGCGGTTAGCCATTCCCGCGAGAATTGACTGGAGCGAATGACGTTCCCGCTGTAAGCGAGTCCCAGCCATTTGGTAACTTCCATCGTTTGCAAATCGCGGTCTTTCAACACATGAGAGACAAGCGCTGTTCCCAGATGGATATACCGCCCGTGAATGGGCTCTGCGGCCGGAGACCCCAAGGCCTCGAGTTTGGCATAATCCCACTCAAACCAATGATATTCATCACCTTCCGTTCCTGCATATAAGCCCCGATCCAATGACAGCATCAGTTCATTAGATCCAACCTTCAGCATTTCCTTAGGAATATAAAGCTCATAAGTTTCTTTGAATTTCCGCGTCGTATTCCCGCCGTTCAAACCGACAATCTGGATTAAACCGGCCATCGTTTGATTGGAAAATACCGCTACCTGCGGAACGGAAACATACGCATCCAAACTCCGGAAGCTGAACTGGACGCCATGCTCCGGGATCGCAGCTAAGTTGTAAGTAATCACCATAGAGCCGTTGCGGCTAAGCTTTAAGCCTTTCGATATCGAGCTCCAATCCGTGCGGGTAGCCCAGTCGGAAGGAAGGCTGAACGACTCGACAGGGGTTGATTGATAATCGCTGAATTCCGTTGACAGCTGATTATCAAGCCCTATTTGCCATAGCAACGAAGAAACCTGCGCAGGCTGTTCCGCTTTCGTTTGCGTATAAAAGGCGGTTGAAAAGAGGGTTTTCCCGACAGGCTGCGCGGCCGTTTCTTTCAACCGAACCTGGATTTGGCCCGCCGTGTAATTGATATTGTCCAATTGAAGCGGGTTCGTTGCTACGGGTTGCCACGTGTAACCGCGGTCTGTGCTGTATTCATAGGAAGCCACATCCGGATAACCAGGAACAGGCGTCCACCCGAATGTATTCGCGGTGTCGTCCTGCACAGGATTTGCCGGCGCTTCGGGCAGCACATAAGGGGTCAAATAAGCCCCAGGTATCACCTGCTGGGTGATCCCAGGACCTTGCCAGGCGACAGCCAAATTGTCACTCGAGGTGTTTTCTTTATGCAGCGCCTCGATATAGTACCGATTCCCGCCAGTTAGCGGAATGACCACCGATTTCTGAGTAGGCGATTTTCCCCACTCTCTGGGCTTAGCGAAGACCGTATTCCAGGCGATCTTCTCTTTGTGTGCGGGATCGCCATCCGGGCTCAGCCATAGCTCGGAGCTGTCATCCGCTGCAATCCAGAACGTGTAGCCTCCGCTGACAGGCGGAATTAGGAAGCCATATAGGCGAGAGCCGTAGAGATCTCCCGTATTGTTCGGCGTCTCGAAGCTGGTGAGCACCCTCGAGCCCGTCGGTGGCGCCTTTAATGGGATCTGTTCGACTTTCCCGCCAGGAATATTGTTCCAATAGTCTTGGGTAATGCCTGTTCCCGCAGCCGATGCACGTTCGGCGGGAAATAGCGGGAGCAGGGAGACGATGATGGCCGACAGAAGGATTGAAACAAGGAGTTTTGACTTGTGTAGGGATCTCATAATTACCTCCAGGTGAATGAGATGATCAATAGGATTCCCTAGTCCTATCCGGGGTCTACGTCATGTGTAAACGGCGCTCCGGCCGATCATCCTCGGGAGCGCCGCTCCTCCTTCGTTTTATTTCAATTCTTTCTGCGATTCTTCAGCGAATTTGTACAGATCATCAATACTGAATGCTTTGGTTTTGTTGTTCTCATACCAGTTGGCATAATAATCATCGACTTGCTTGCCGCCTGCTTTCTCCCAAATATCCTTGGCATCCTTCACAGCCTGCTGTGCCGTATAGCTGGTCCCGCCTACCAGAGCTTTCAACCAAATATCACCTTTGTCGATGTTGTTGGATTTGCTTGTGCTTTTGACAATCGCTTGCAGATTATCAGGCAGTACCGGCAAGAAGTCATAACCGAGCGAAGGGATCGGGCGATCTTTGTTAATATAGATTTCTTTGGATTTGAGGTTGATGTCGAGCAGTTCTTTTTGTGCAGGCACTTCAGGGCGAAGGTTGACCAGATACACTTCCGCGCATTTGCCCAGCAGCAAATCGGATCTCATCATGTTCAGATCGTCGGTATAAAGCTCTTTCTTATTTTTCTCGGTATCGATAGGCTGCAAACAGCCATTCGAGCCTTTTTGCGAATGTGTACCCTCAATGCCATTTTTCAGCAGGCTTGCATTTGCAGGATCCACCATCCAGTCAATATATTGCATAACCGCTTTCGGATCTTTCGCTCTGGCATTGACGACACCGACCATTTGCACGGGGGTGCTGATAATCGGGCTGAATTGGCCGAATTGGCTTTTCGGCAAAGCTATTGGAATGACCTTGGCCGTAGGGTTGTTCTTCTTCAACGTTTCATAGTTCGAGATGGTAAACCAGGCGCTGTCGATCGCAAAAATCCCTAGTTTTCCATTCATGAAATCTTGGATGCCTTTTTGTCCGTTTTTATCCGTGAGAAAATCCTTATCGACCAGACCGTCGTCGAACAACCGCTTCTGGAACTCGACGGATGCTTGGAGACGTTCCCAATCATGGACGAAATGACCGTTTTGTTCGGCCCAGTCGATCGAACGTCCGAAGATATGGCTGATTACGGAGAAGCCGACGCCGCTCAGGTTGATACCGAACGTATCCTTTTTACCGTTGCCGTCTGGATCCTGGTTCACGAATGCACTGGCGACGTTATACAATTCTTCCGTCGTAGTAGGGGCCTGGAGGTTCAGCTTCTGGAGCCAATCCTCACGGATCAAGAGACGATGATGGGGGGCCACGACATTCAGACGCCCGATTTCGTACAATTTGCCGTCTTCCTTCGTTCCAATCTTGCGGAGCAGCGGGTACTTCTCCAGAATTTGTTTGTAGTTCGTGCTATATTTATCAACCATTTCATCAATCGGCATCAGCAGCTTCTGCGAATACCAGCTGTTCCTGTAGTTCGCATCATACTCGAGTATTAAATCCGGTGCGCTTCCAGAGGCGAGCAGGGCATTAAACTTCGGGAACGATTCCCAGCGGGGAACGGGTGTATACTTCACATCGACCGGACCGTTCTTGTTGATCCAGTCCACCCAACGGTTTTTATCCCAGTTGCCTTCCTCCGGCGGAATATTGCCCCGGTCATAGACGGAGACCGTAATCGCGCCTCGGGCAGCAGGTTCGGTTCCAGAGGTCGCATTCGGATTTGACGGTGTCGCTGGATCGCCAGTTTTAGGTGTGGAGCAGCCTGCCAGTACGGCAGCACAGACTAGCGTAGACAGTAGAGCTTTCCGATGACGCTTACTTAACATAAACATGGAAATCCCCCCTTAGATCATTCGTTTCCCCATACATCTGAAATCAGGTCCTGTTTTCTTTCGTCTTATCCTTTAATCGCGCCGATCATAACCCCTTTGACAAAATACTTCTGCAAGAAAGGGTAGACGATCAGCATAGGCACAATGAGTACGATTACGCCGGCCGCTTTGATAGACTCTGGTGTCATTTGCTGCAAATCATCGGGTCTTACGGAATTAAGCTCTTGAAGAATCGATTGACTGGCGACCATTTGTTGAATCATCACCGCCAAATTCATGCGTGTGCTGTCATTGATGAACATAAGCACGTGTAAGAATGAATTCCAATATCCGACGCCATAGAATAAAGTCAACGTAGCCAAGACGGGCAGGGAGAGAGGGAGGATAATCCGGGTGAGAAGTCTCCATTCCCCGCAGCCATCCATCCTAGCCGCTTCTTCAAGCTCTTCAGGCACATTCATGAAGAAGGTCCGAAGGACGAGCATATTAAACGCGCTGATCAGTCCCGGCATCCAAATGGCGCCGTAAGTATCCAGTAAGCCGAGACTTTTCACGATGAGAAATAGAGGAATTAAAGGCGTTCCGAACAGCATCGTAAATACGATAGCAAGTGTAAAGAAGCGGCGCGCATAGAAATATGACTTGGCTAACGGATAAGCGGCCATGATTGTAAACCACATGCTTAGCCCAACGCCTACGATCGTAATTACGATACTATTCCAAAAGGCTTTGACCAGATTGGTGCCGCTGTATAAGGCTTTGTACGCTTCTATCGTCCAGCCCTGCGGCCACAGCGTGACATGCCCCGATACAATCGCCTGATAGCTGCTTAACGACAAAGAGATAATATGCATCAAGGGTAGCACACAGCTTAGAGCTGCAAGGCCAAGGAACATATAATTGATCGTATAAAAGATTTTCTCATCACAAGTTGGTTTCATGAAGGGGAGGCTCCTTTCTTACCACAGTCCTTGATCGAATTTACGGGCAAGTTGATTCGCAAGGACGACGAAGAAGAAGCCGACCAGAGATTCAAATAACCCGACCGCTGTCGTTAAACTGAACTGTCCTCCCTGGACACCTACGATAAAGATATAGGTGCTGATGACATTCGAGACATCCGAAACGGCTGCATTTTGGAGTGTGTACACATGATCAAACCCGACTTCCATGACATTCCCCATACTCAGAACCAGCATGAGAATAATCGTGCTGCGAATGCCGGGCAGCGTGACATGCCAGATCTGCTTCCATTTGGATGCACCGTCGATGCTGGCAGCTTCGTACAGATGCGTATCGATCGAGGTAAGAGCAGCCAGATAGATGATCGCTCCCCAGCCCGCTTCCTTCCAAATCCCAGAACCAAGGAAGATAGCTATCCAGCTATGTTCTTGATACAAGAAGGCCGTGGTGTGACCCGTCCATAGCTCGAGCAATTTGTTCACAATACCGGATTGCTGGGCGAATATCGTAACGACAATGCCTCCGACGATGACCCATGAAAAGAAGTGAGGGATGTAGATCAGCGTCTGCACGATCTTTTTGAACCGCATGGCGCGAACTTCATTCAGTAAAATGGCGATGATGATGGGAAAAGGGAAACCAGCGACAATGCTTAATAAGCTCAATGTGATGGTGTTACGGATGATGGTTACCGTCTGGGGTTGGGTAAATAGTGCCTTGAAATGCTGGAGGCCAACCCAGGGGCTTCCCCATATGCCTTCCATCAAGTTATAGTTCTTGAAGGCAATCACATTTCCTAATATGGGGAAGTATCGAAAAAGAATAAAGTAAGCAATGACGGGTACAAACATAACCAGCAGCGGCATGTTTTGCTTGAACCGACGACGGGGCAGCGACTTGGCCGTATTGCGGTCAAATCTTCGGGTAGTCATCATGGGGGCTGTTTGAACGTTGTCTAACGGTGTATGCGGCATCGTGTCACCTCCTTAAGCGTTGAAATTGAACCATCTTTTGCTCCCTTGCCGTCGATGGAATCAATGTACCCCAGAGGTGCAGTTGCGCTCAATATACATGAATTAGCGAATATACGCTTATGCAATCCTTGCTGTACAAAGGCTTGTGCGGATCGGCCGCAGAGGTGGATAAACAAGAATTAACGATAAACATTCCTTGCAAAAATGGGATCATTCCGATTATTTCCGGTAGTCCCCAGGTGTGACGCCCGTATATTTCTTGAAGGCGCGAATAAACGATATCGCATGCGTGTAGCCAACCTTAACCCCGATGTCCTGGACGGAATATCGACTGCTGTGGAGCAGCTTCTGCGCCTGTTCCATCCGGATCTTAACGAGATAATCAACGAACTTCTCGCCAAATTCTTCTTTGAATGCCCGGCTGACATGCGAGGGATGAAGCTGAAATTGCTCGCTTAGCGAGGAAAGCGATAACTCGGGATCTGCATAATGAGTCTCCACGTAAGTGCGAATTTGGTTCATGACGGCATGTGTGCTTCGGTCTTCGCGAATCCGTGCCATCCGCCGCGACACCTCTTCTAATTGGTGGAACCACTCTGCATACAATTCTTCGATCGTATCGAACCGTTCAATGGCGTCATTCAGCTGGGGCAGTGCCGCTTGCATGACTTCCTGCAGCTCGGCTGAGAGCTCCGTCATCTCCCGGTGTAAGTAATAAACGAAATAATTCATCAGATTCCGAATCTCGTCGTATGAGAACAAACCGACCTTTAATTCAGTGAAAATTTGCTCCAAGGCCGGCTTCCAACCCTTGTCACCCAAGCGAAACGACTGAGCCAGTGATTTGATCAGAGGCAGGTGCTTATACATTTCCTTCTCCTCGGATGCTTCGGACTCCCAATGATAGAGAACCCGATTCGTCCCTAAGGTCGATTTAAAGCGTAGAACATGGGTGGCAGCCTCATAGGAATGAACCAGCTCCTGTACTTGTCCGACCACATGCCCGACACCCAGTGTAATGCGGAAATGCAAATGCTGCTCGACCCACGAACGTATATTTTCGCACAGATTGGCTGCGAGCTTCTCACTGTTTTTCACATTCTCATCGGCAAATATCACAACACTAAGCCTGTGCGTAGCCGTCCATTCCGCCCATACCGTCAGGCTAAGCGATTCAGCCGTTTCATACACGACCCGGCTTAATACAAATTTCAGCAATTCTTGATCCCTCTGAGAGAACATGCGGCATACTTCCATATACTTATCCATCTCGATGACGGCCGCAGCCAGCTGACCGAAGTCCGTAGGCAATTGCAGCCGTTTCATCTCGACTTTCCATTCTTCATAATCTATCGCGCGGCTGCCTTCCAGCCATTCTTTGAAGAAGTGCCGCTGTCTGAATACGATATCTTCTTCATGCTGCTTCTCATAGCGGAGGGATAACTCCATGAGATTGCTGATGGCTCGGTCGATATACTGGAATTCGTCTTTTCTCTTGCCCTCGAAACCCAACGGCTTCAATTCGGAATAGGCATGGATACGGGACATAATCAGCTTAATCGGCTGATAATTCCGATAGGTCACATAGGTCATCCAGATCCCGCCAAGAACGACCATTACCAGTCCCAATCCGATCCATACATAAGAGAAGACAGAGGTGAAGGTATATAAATACTCATCGTTGAGACCGCTGCGGTATTCCCAGTTCGTATAAGTGGAGCGGATACGGGTCAGCTCAGAGCCTTTATCGGCTCCATCTGCATTGCCGGAAGCCATCAGCCGGTTGCCTTCGGAATCGTATACGTGGATGAAGCTGATCTTAGAATTGGACATGCCGCCGACCATTCCTACAATAGAATCCATGCTGATATTGACAACAATGATCCCTTTTTGCCCGGATAACAGAGGAAACTTCCGTACTAAAGAAATAACGACTTTACGCCCATCCATCTCAGCAAATTCCTTGAAAACCCGCTGATTGGTCAGCTGGTATTTGGAAGGGCTTTGTATCATCTCTTCTATAAATGCTTTATCGCCGAAACGGTCTGCCGTTATCATCGTGTTCGGACTGATGACCATTCGATCGGAATCCCGGTAAAAATATACCGAATCAATAAAGTTGTTGTAATTCATCATTCCCCGAATTAATTCCGTGATTTCATAAGCGGAGTAATAGGGATTTCCCTCTAGTTTGTTGTCGAAAAACTGGTCGATCCGCGGATTTGTCTGCAGCTCCTTGATCACATATTCATCGATCGTCTTCAAGGTGTAGTCAACCGACTGCATGATATGTAAAGCATATGTTTTATTTGCATTGACAGCTTCTTTTTTGGACAATTGGCTGATCGAAAGAATGATAAGCACAATGAGTACGGAAGTGATCATGAAAAATACAGGCAAGTAAGAGAATAGAAGCCGATAGAACCAAGGTTTGGTCATAAAATCGCCCCTCTAAAATAATCCATCTGCAATGAAATAACAGTCTGTCGCGTTCGTCGTGCGACCGTCCACTGTCGTACGTTATATGCAAAATATTTAGGGATCATGCGTAAGAGACCCGTATTTACACACCCGTTTGGATGATGAACGATAGGGAAGTTTCGATTTTGATGATGATGTTCAAGTTTTAATGGGTATTCAGGCTAAAGGGAATCGTCTCATAATACAGGTATGGAGAATCGTCGGTATTGGATGATTTTATTGCGGGGGGCATGCGAATGGCCAGAATCTTTATTGTTGACGATGAACCTATCATCGGGATTGGTCTCAAAACGCTAATCGGGGAGTATCAACGGTTTAGTGAAATCGAAACATTTACGGACGGCGCGTCAGCGTTGTCGAACATCAGGGCGAATCCCCCTGACGTTGTGTTGACGGATATTCGGATGCCTCGTATGGACGGTTTGGAGCTATGCCGGAATATCCAGCAGCTAAAGCTATTCACCAAAGTCGCTGTGCTTTCGGGATACGGGGATTTTGCATATGCGCAAAAATGTATGTCGTACGGCGTGCAGGAATATTTGCTGAAGCCCATTACAGAAATCGAGCTTTTTCCGGTGCTGGATAAAATACTCGCCATGCGTGAACCGGCGCTGATGTCCTTCTCCCATTTTGAACAGTGGATCGATCAATTGGAGGAAGCGGTTTGGATGATGGACAAGGCTCGAGCCGATGAACTGTTGGAGGAGGGGAAGAGGGCGTTGTTCGCCGTTGAAACGGACATCCAGCAGCACCAGCGGGTATCCGACGCCGTCACGCTGCTTCTCAAGAAGCTGAATGCCAGAGGGACCTACAAGCTTGAAGCAAAGCCGCTTTTAGAAGTGAACACGTTCATCATGAATACGTACGAATGGTTTCAGGCCGAAATCGGAAGATGGATCCAGCAGCTGAGCAAGTACCGCAATCATGAAAGAATCGATGTATTGGAAGCGGCTATCCAGTACATTGAGGAGCATCTTTGCGAGGAGGAGCTTTCACTGGATATGGTGGCAGGGAAGTTAGGCGTAACGCCGACCTATTTCAGCCATTATTTTAAGAAAAATACGAATGAGACCTTCGTGCAATACCGGATGCGCAAACGAATCGATCGGGCCAAACAGCTGCTAGCCGTGCCGCACTACAAAATTATCGACATTGTAGCCGAGGTCGGTTATGAAAGCTACCCCCACTTTTCCAGAGTATTTAAGAAGGTGACGGGATATTCCCCTACGGAATATCGCGGGCTGCTTGGAATCAAATAATGAAGAACAGCCTGGTTCGCAAGGTTTATATGTACTTCGTCATCATTATCACGCTAACGTTGGTGACAGTGGGGGTCACCGGCTATTGGCGGTCATCCAATGAATTGGAGAATCAGTATGAAGGGCTGTTGACTCAAATCGTTGATAATGTGCTGCACGAAACCGATTTATTTCTGAAGAGCTACGAGAGGGCGACGCTTTCCATTATGATCTCTCCTGTAGTGAAAGAAGCGTTGGATCTTCCACGCCAAGCAACGGCTAGCTTTTATGCCTCCGAAATAGCCATGAAAAGTGTCTTTCAACCCGTTCTCATCAACAATCCGGAAATATCCATGACGTACATTATAGGGTATAACGGGTTCCAGGCAACGGATTTCAATGTTCACATTGTTCCTTTTAATTACAAAGGCTTTGAAGAATATGTGGAGCAGATGAAAGAAGACGATGCCATCAACGGGAAGCTGACGATCCAGGATTCCAGATTTCTGGACGGACATCTCACCTTGATTCGCAAATTGGCAGACCGCACCTCAGCTAAATCATTCAAAGGCATTATGGGCTTCGAACTAAAGATAGGGGAGTTAAACACACTCTGGAAGGGGATAAAGCTGGGACAATCCGGCTATTTCTTCATCGTCAACGATCGCGGGAAAATCTTATACCATCCGGATCCGAGCCGAATCGGTAAACAGCTCGATGGCATGCATTTCAATACGGTAGAAGCCAATAAAGACCAAATCTTTGAATTGCCTGGAGAACCGGGTCGCGTATTCTTTAGCCGGAAATCCGATTATTCCGGATGGACGCTGGTCGCAAGCATGTCGGTTGCCGAGCAGAGCAAGCCGATTTCGGACCTGCGGCAGACAACGCTAATCATCGGAATCGTTACCTTGATATTGGCCTTATTTCTAGCATATCGGTTCGGTCAATCGATCGTTCGGCCAGTCCGACTCCTGGAAAACGGCATGCGTCATACGGCCAAAGGTCAGTGGACCCGCGTACCTCTAACCGGAAGCCGTGATGAGATGGATCAACTTATTACAAGCTACAATACGATGGTGACGCGGCTGGAAGAGCTTGTCGAGCGGATCTACGAGACCGAGCTGCGCAGTCAGGACAATTTAATGAAACGGCAGCTCGCGGAATTCCAATCGCTGCAATTGCAGATTAATCCGCACTTCTTGTACAACACGTTGGAGATTATTATTTGTTACGCCGTTATTCAGAAATCAAGCGAAATCAAAGACATTGTCCGTTCTTTGTCCTATATGTTGCGCTATTCCATTCGCACCGATTTGGAGGAAATTACGGTTGCGAACGAGCTTAAACATATCCTGTATTTTATGTCGATCATGAAATATCGCAACCAGCGCGAATTTGAAATTGACGTTCGCATCAGTACGGCATATTTGTTGGACAGCATGGTTCGCTTGACGCTGCAGCCTTTGGTCGAGAATGTTTTCAAGCATGCGTTTCCCTATGGCATTGAGGTTTCTCATACGATTATTATCGACGCTTGGAAGGATGAAGCGAATTTCTATGTCACCGTTGAAGACAATGGCTGCGGGATTGAAGCGGAAGCTCTTCTGCAATTAAATGAACGACTCATGAGCAGTCAGGAAGAGAGGCTGATGGATCCACAACCAACCTTCGGGGGGAGCATCGGCCTGCTTAATGTGCATAACCGGATTCAGATGGTATTCGGACCGCAATACGGGCTTTCCGTGCAAAGCGAGCTGGGAGCGGGCACGAAAGTAACGATTCGCATGCCGTCCTCCAGCGCAAAAAAAGTCATACCGGTGTAAAACAGCACAATGCTAGGCGATTCGTTTTTTTGTATCCTCAATCTAAGGAAAGACATCAAACCTAACATATGAGTCATGGTTATCGAAAGAGGGAGGGATTTATGGAAGTCACGGCTAGCAAGAGCAACCGTCTGTCAGCATGGGCCGGTAAAAAGGAAAATTACTTCTCCCGGCTGAGGAAGAACGCATCCAGCCATTGGCAGCTCTATCTGCTGATACTGCTGCCGATTATTTATTTGCTCATCTTCAAGTACGTGCCGATGTATGGAGCTTTAATTGCGTTCAAGAATTATGTTCCGACGAAAGGGGTATGGGGCAGCGACTGGGTAGGTTTGAAGCATTTCGATCGGTTTTTCCATTCGTATGAGTTTGTTCGAATTATGAAAAATACGATTCTGCTCAGCCTGTATAGTTTGTTCGCGGGGTTTCCGTTCCCAATCATACTTGCGCTTTCCTTGAATTACGTCAACTCTCGTTTTTTTAAGAAATCCGTACAGCTGATCACTTACGCACCGCATTTTATTTCGGTAGTCGTGATGGTTGGCATTATCTTGCAAATGATGGACCCACGGGTTGGCCTGGTGCAAACGATTATGAAATATTTCGGATTGCCCGCCATCAATTTCATGGGCATCCCTGAATGGTTTTCACACGTTTTTGTCTGGTCCGGCATTTGGCAGAACGTTGGTTTCTCCTGCATCATCTACCTGGCGGCGCTTGCAGCAGTCGATCCTTCGCTGCACGAGGCAGCTGTGATGGACGGAGCCAATAAAATACGGCGGATGTGGCATGTCGACTTGCCGGGCATCATGCCGGTTGCCGTGATCTTGCTGATCATGAACACCGGCCATGTGCTGGACATTGGCTTCGAGAAGGTATTGCTGATGCAGAATCCGCTGAATATGAGCGCTTCTGAGGTGATCGATACCTTCGTGTACAAAGTCGGCTTGGCCTCAACAGCTATCAATTATTCCTATTCGTCAGCCATTGGATTGTTTAAATCCATCATTAATCTGATCCTGCTGGTTCTCGTCAATCGGATAGCCCGTAAGTTGGGGCAAACCAGTCTGTGGTAATAAGGGGGTACGTCTATGACGGGAAGCATGAAAGAAAGTGCGGATGACAGGCTTTTTACCGTTTTGAATTACATCATCCTATTCATTTTTACAATTACAATCTTATATCCTCTGGTTTATATTGTTAGCGCTTCCTTCAGTTCATCCACGGCGGTTGTTTCCGGCAGAGTCTGGTTGTATCCGGTAGAGCCGACGCTGGCGGGTTATGAGGCGGTATTTAAACATCGTTTAATTATGTCGAGCTTTTTGAATTCGGTCTTTTATACCGTAGTGGGAACGATAATCAATGTGCTTTTTACACTCATAGCGGCATATCCGCTATCAAGAAAAGATTTTATGCCACGGAATAGCGTTATGGCTTTGTTCGTGTTCACCATGATGTTTTCAGGCGGATTGATCCCATCTTACCTGGTTGTGAAAGAGCTGGGGATGATCGACACCAGATGGTCTTTAATTATTCCAGGAGCGCTTTCTGTTATGAATATGATCATTGCCCGAACGTATTTTCAAACAACCATTCCGGATGAATTGCTTGAAGCCGCACAAATGGATGGATGCAGTGATTTTACGTTCGTGCGGAAAATCGTGCTTCCTTTGTCAGGTCCAATCATTGCTGTAATCTCGTTATTCTACGCAGTCGGACATTGGAATCAATATTTTAACGCGCTGCTTTATTTAAAACATCAGGAGCTGTATCCGCTTCAATTGGTTTTAAGGGATATATTGGTGCAGAACGAGGTCGACGCGTCGATGATAACGGACGTTGCCGACCAAGCGGCAAGGGATGGACTTAGAGAGCTTTTGAAATTCTCTCTTATCGTCGTGTCTACGCTGCCCGTGCTTATCATCTATCCATTCATACAAAGACATTTTGTCAAAGGCATGATGATTGGCTCATTAAAAGGCTAAAGGGAGGTTTTGACATGAAAAAAGCTCTAACCGCTTTAATCGCGATTACGACGTCCGTAGCTCTTCTAAGCGCATGTGCGGACAGCGGCCAACAGGAAGCAGCCCAAAAGACGGAAGCAAGCAAGGACGATCAAGTCACAGCAGCGGGTGAATTTCCGATAACGAAAGAAAAGACAACGCTCAGGGTTATGGTCAAAGGCTCCAGCATTGTCGAAAATTTCGCAACGAACGAGTTCACCAAGTGGCTGGAGGAGAAAACGAACATTCATATCGATTGGGAAGTCGCTCCGGAAAAAACATTTGCAGAGAAGCTTAACGTTTCACTCGCAAGCGGAGATTATCCGGACGTGCTGCTTAATATGAGCGTATCGCCGATTCAGCAGTCGATTTACGGTAAGGATGGCGTATTTATTCCGCTCAACTCGTATATTGACAAATATGGCGTGGAAATGAAGAAGATGTTCGAGCAAGTTTCCTATGTCAAAGATTTGATCACTATGCCTGACGGCCAAATTTATTCGGTCCCTCAGGTGAACGATTGCTACCACTGCTCACTGGGTCAAAAAATGTGGATCTATCAACCCTGGCTCGATAAGCTCGGATTAAAAATGCCGGAGACCACTGACGAGTTTTATCAAGTGCTGAAAGCCTTCAAAGAAAAAGATCCGAACGGAAACGGGAAGGCCGATGAGATTCCGCTAGTCGGCGCAACGAATGGCCCCTCGTCTACCTTGGACCTTTTTCTAACCAGCGCTTATGTCGAGAAGGACTTCAATCTGCGCTTCGTGAAGGATGGTAAGGTTCAAGTTGCCTACAATCAGCCGGAGTGGAAGGATGCTTTGACCTATATGCATAAACTGTTTGCCGAAGGTTTAATCTCTCCGCAAACGTTCACACAAGACAGAAACCAGCTGAAACAAATGGGGATGAACCCGGAAATCCCGATTGTCGGTGCTGTTGCTTCACAAAACCAAACGGTATTCGTCGAAGTCGATAACGCGAGATTCAAAGATTACGTAGCCGTTCCTCCGCTCAAAGGACCGTCAGGTATACGTTCCACGGCATATAATCCTTACGCAGTATCTGCAGGTCAATATGTCATTACCAATAAGGCGAAAAATCCCGCTGCCGCATTCCGTCTGGCTGACTTGCTGCTATCGGAGGAAGCGACGCTTCGCAGCACGCAAGGCCGACCTGATCAGGAGTGGGTGCGTCCTGCAGAAGGGGAGCTTGGCATTAACGGGAAGCCGGCCAAATGGAAACCGATCGCCACATTTGGCAAGCTGCAAAATGTTCACTGGGCGCAGGCGGGGCCGTCGCTGCGAACAAATGACTTGCGGTTAAGCGTGGTTGCGGATCCCAAAAATTCGCTGGAGCTTGTTTTGTATAAAGAAACGAAAAAATACGAGCCTTACGCAATCAATGCGAGTAAAATTGTGCCGCCATTGTTCTTCACCAATGAACAAGCTGAGGAGCTATCTACGCTGGAGAAGACGCTTACGGACTATCGAGCAGAATTTTTTGCGAAAACGGTTACAGGCTCACTGGACATTGACAAGGAATGGAACAACTACTTGAGCACTTTGGACAAAATGAACCTGAAACGCTATCTGGAAATTTATCAAGAAGCCTATACCCAGTTTAAATCGAAAAAGTAGCTGCATCGGGAAGCATTCCCGTCTCGTGAGAGTGAGGTACAAGATGGAAGAAAAGAATTCTAAGAAGCATTCTGACGGAAGACCTAATGTCGTCTTTCTAATAGCGGACGATCATCGTGGCGACGCCATTCGAGCATTCGGCGATGAAACCGTGCAGACGCCGGCGTTGGATGCCTTGGCTGCCAGCGGAACATCGTGTCGTAACGTTCATATCTTCGGTGGCTTGACCGGGGCGGTTTGTGCACCGAGCAGAGCGTGCGTCCATACGGGTATTCCCATCTTTCGAGCGACGATCGGCAAGGATATGACGGTCCGGGAGCATTCAAGCGTCATTCGTCCGGATGTACGGCTCATGCCGCAAACGATGCAGAGTGCCGGGTATTGCACGCATGCAATCGGCAAATGGCATAATGACAAGGCAAGCTTCGCCCGAAGTTTTGAAGGAGGGGATAAGCTGACTTTTCACGGCATGAGCGAGCATACGAAGGTTCCAGTGTATGATTATGACCAGACGGGGGCTTATCCGAAAGAGCAGGAATATATCGAACGGACATTCTCGACGGAATTGTTTACGAACGCCGCCGTCCAATTTATTAAGGATTACCGGGAGGAGCGGCCGTTCTTCCTGTATGTGGCGTATACAGCGCCGCATGATCCTCGAACCGCGCCGGAGCCGTATGCAAGCATGTACGACAAAGCCAGTATTCCGCTGCCTCCGAACTTTATGAAGGAGCATCCGTTCGATACCGGCGATATGATGGGCCGGGATGAGAAGCTTGCACGATGGCCGAGGGGCGAGGACGAAATCCGTGAGCATATGGCCGATTACTATGCGATGATAAGCCATTTGGACGCACAAATCGGCAGAGTCGTCGAGGCGTTGAAGGCAAAGGGCATTTATGACGATACGCTCATCGTGTATACGGCGGATCATGGCTTGGCGGTCGGGCAGCACGGACTGATGGGTAAACAGAACCTTTACGAGCACAGCGTACGCATACCGCTTATATTCCGGGGGCCGGGCGTTCCGGCGGGCCAGCAAGTGCCTGCACTGGCCAGCAATATCGATATTTTCCCTACCGTTGCTGGGTTATGCGGCGTTGAACTTCCGGAGGAAACGGAAGGCATCAATCTCTGTCCTGTCCTTGCAGGAGAAAGCGATGGCATGCGCGGTATCGTGTGTTCGGTCTATCGAGACGTCCAGCGGA
The DNA here is from genome assembly GCF_028765165.1 of Paenibacillus sp. MAHUQ-63. Lineage (GTDB taxonomy): Bacteria > Bacillota > Bacilli > Paenibacillales > NBRC-103111 > Paenibacillus_E. The sequence goes on from NZ_JARADB010000002.1 coordinate 1,521,342, forward strand.
TGGTAACGGATGGCAGGTGGAAGCTGATCCGGTATTATCACTCGCCGGTAACGAACACAGGAACAGAGCGGATCCAGCTCTTCGACCTGCGGAGCGATCCTTGGGAAACGCACGATTTGTCGGCGGATCCGGCCAGTGCTGGGGACATCGAACGGCTTGCCTCAGGCTTAACCTCGTGGATGCAAGCTAGCGGTGATATTTTGCAGGATAGGCCGGTCATTCCTGTTACCTCGCAGATGAGTTAGCCCATCAAGGGTGGAGGGGGAAGACCTAAGCTCATAAAGAGTCGCGTATATCGCGGCTCTTTTATTTAATGGATGATGAGATGAAAGGAGAGATGAAGCATGCAAACGATTGAATTAAATAAAGAGTGGTTTCGAGGGGCCGTTTCAATAGAATCGAATGAGACCGGGCTCCGGCCATGGCGATTGCCGCAGGATCAGCTCCGCTTATTTGCATCCAAATTAGTGGAGAAGGCAGGGGAAACAGCGGGTGTTAGAATTGCTTTCTTAAGCAATTCCACTTCGGTGGAGCTGCATGTGGCGATTACGGATAAAGATGTACAATTTGATATTGTGATTGAAGATGAATTAGTCGGTACCAAGACGCTTATTGCAGGAGAAGAAATTTGTTTATTTACGAGCTTGCCTAGCGGCATGAAGAGGATTGACATTTATTTTCCGCCCCATGCTGTCGTCATTGTAAAAGCACTAAAGGTTGATATAGGGTCTTGGGTCACACCCTTGCCAAACCATCAACCGCGGTGGGTTGCGTACGGCAGCTCCATTACCCAATGCAGCACGGCTGAAAGTCCGGCACTTACTTGGCCGGCAATCGTAGCGCGCAACAAAGGTTGGGACTTCATGTGTATGGGATTCGGCGGACAATGTCATTTGGAACCGATGGTTGCTCGCGTCATCCGTGATCTTCCTGCGGACGTCATTTCGATGTGCCTCGGCATTAATGTGATGGGGAGTAATAGTTTAAATATCCGAACATTTCGTTCCGCCATTATTGGCATGGTATCGATCATTCGGGAAAAGCATCGCAGCACGCCTCTATTCCTATTTTCTCCTATTTATTGTCCTTACAGGGAAACCATCGAGAATGGAGTAGGGATGACCTTGGTTACAATGAGGAAAGAAATTCAGGAAGCGGTGAATGTGCTAACTTCATACGGGGATTCCAATCTTACTTATGTAGACGGCTTGGATATTCTCGGAGAAGCCTTTATCGATAAATTACCAGATCAGCTTCACCCGAACGCGGAAGGAAATAAAATTATAGCCAATCATGTACAGGGTATTTTGAATATTTAACTATGATCCCTATTGCCAGGAGGTCATTCATGCTGCAGAAGTTGTGGAGATACAATAGAAGTGTAATTGCTACATGGTTATTCTCTTATTTGTCCGTCTTGTTGGTTCCTATTGTCAGCAGTATGATTCTGTATTCTGCAACCCGTAGTTTGGTGGAGAAAGAAATCAATAGGGCGAACGAGCTGCTTCTCACGCAAATAGAAATGTCTATTGACAGTAAATTAAAGGGCTTGGATCAATTAAGCTTGGAGGTTGCTCTAAACAAGAATGTAGCCTCTTTCACCAATGTCGAACAGCCATTATCTGACGATCATTATTATCAACTGTTTAACATCGCCGAGAATTTAAGAACCTATCAAAAAGCTAATGATTACATTGAGCAAATATACGTGATGTACGCAAGTAGCGATACCGTTGTCTCCACGTTTAACCACACCGATTCCCGAGGTCTGCATGCTCTTATGAGACAGCAGCAGGAGACTTCCTTTGAGGATTGGAGAAAGCTTTTTGACGGTAAATATATATATCAATATTCGCCTATGCAGTATTGGAAAGAGGGAACGCCGTTGCCTGCGGTGATGCTGGCCCGCTCGCTTGTCTTGAATAATCCGACACAGCCGTATCCCATACTGATCTTCCTGATTAACGAGAATAAGCTGCTGGAAAGCATTCCGCAATACACGGATTCATCGGTACTGATTCTGGACAAAGATAATCGCTTCATTGCAGCGTCCAAAGATAAACAAAAGCTTCTGGATTACTTGCCTTCAGAGCGTCTGCACGGGAAGAAGGGGCTGGTTTATGCAGAAATGAATCAGGATAAAGCGGCTGTCTCTTACATTGCATCCGAGCTAACGGGGTGGAAATATGTGTCCGTTCTCCCAGCAGATATCTTCAATGAAAAGATGGAATATTTGAAAACCATTACAAGGCTGAGCATGGCTATGGGATTGTTGATTGGCCTCATCGTCACGATCATTTTCTTGAGAAAAAATTACATGCCGATTCAAGTGCTGCTGCAGAACATGACGCAAAAGTTCGGATTTCGTTTTGATGGGAAGTCTAACGAATATTCATTTTTGCAAAATGCCCTTCACCGTACATTTGTTGAGAAAGATGAAATCAGCAAACTGCTAAAGCTGCATAATCATACGATCAGAGCGCATTTTTTGACGCGATTATTGAAGGGGCAGTTGGAGAGGAAGCTTCCGCTTCGGGAATCGTTCGTTGCCCACAACGTCCACTTTCATTCGGACCGGTTCGCGGTGCTGCTCTTCAGCATTGACGCTTACGGTAAACTGCAATCCGAAGAAGCCGAGGATTCATTCGGGCCGAGCACGCAGTTGCTCCACTTTATTCTAAGCAATGTGATCGGGGAACTCGCCGGCGAAGACGCGACGGTTTACACCACCGAAGTGAACGAGCTGACAGCCTGCATCATGAATTTGAATTCATGTTTATCCAAGGAAGAGGAAGACGAGGCATTAATTCGAATGGCCGTCCAGACGCAAGCGTTCATCAAGGAACACATTCATGCGGAGATGACGATTGCTGTGAGCGGCGTTCACAGGGACGTATACGGGATTTCACAATCGTATCAAGAGGCCTTGGAAGCTCTTGAGCATCGCATCGTGCTTGGCAGCGGACAGTTGATTCGGTATAAGGAGATCAGCATGGAGACTGCTCGACCCGGCAGAAACTATTATTATCCTTTGAGCATTGAACAACAGCTCGTTTATTATGTGAAAACGGGGAACCTGCTCAAATCGCAGGCATTGTTAGGAGAAATTTATGAGGCGAATTTCAAGGTCCACCCGGTGTCGGTTCCACTAGCCAAATGCTTGTTGTTTAATCTGGCAAGCACGATGCTGAAAACGCTCGATGAGGTGAGCACGATCAGCAAACGAAATTTCGAAGCGCACGCCGAAGATGTGGAACGGTTGTTGAACTGTGATACGGTTCAGGACATGATGACGCATATGAACCGGGTACTCGAGGAGGTCTGCGAATGGATTCAAACCGACAAGAAAAATCATCACACCTATCTGATTAATGATATACGCAACTATATTCAGTCGCATTACCGGGATGTCAATTTGAGTATTTCGATGATCGGGGAATCCTTCTCGCTAACGCCATCCTACATATCCAAAATATTCAAAGAGCATACAGGTGAAACGCTGCTCGATCTAATCAATCAAACGCGACTGAAAGCGGCAAAAAAGCTTCTATCCGAGCAAAACTTGACGGTTAACGAAATTGCCAGGCGCGTCGGGTATGCGGATGTGAGCACGTTCTTGCGAATTTTCAAGAAATTCGAAGGCATGACGCCAGGGAAGTATCAGAAGATCTAGCTCCGATTTTGTTATCAACAAATGTGGCCGATCAAGCTTTAATTAACAAATAAGGGAGGAATGGCGGATGAAAATGTTGCGATTATGCGATCTGCAGGATATCCAAAGCGGTCATATCTTGCAGGACGTACTGCCGGGGGCGAATTTGTCCTCAGGCGGCCTTGCCTTTGCTAAGCAGGGGGAACGCAGCCACACGAATGACGGACCGGATGGCAGGGACTACCACATCCATGGGGATTGTGAAGCGTTTCTTATTTTGCAGGGATCGGGAACTATGGAGGTGGATGGGGTATTTCATCGGGTAAGGGTCGGTGATGTTGTGATTATCGAGCCTGGTGAAGATCATCATCTGCTTTCAAGTGAGGATGACCCGATCGTCACGGTTTGGTGCCACGCGGGACCCAGCCGTCATAAGGATCAGCAGGATAAGGGACCGGTATGAACGTAATTCCGAGCCGGCATGCGAGCGATTTTTCTAATTTCACAATTCGTTTGATGTATTGCTAAAGCTTGAGTTTATTTTCTGCACATCATCCTCGAATTTGCATATCCACAAATGATACCAAATGAGGTTCAATCATTATGCAACACGAAATAATCGCAAACGACTTGCTGTGGAAGGGGGTGCAGGAACGCTTACTTAAAGAGCTATTTTGCAAGCGCTTTCGATTCATGTATTTCATTCTATTCAACGAAAAGGACGGTGTTAGTTACATGAAGATGTCCCTAAGGAAAGCTGCAGCAATCCTGTTATGCGCACTCATGCTCATAAGCTTGATTCCTGGATTCGTTGCTGCTGCAGACACGAAATTCACCATCGCGGGGTCCCAAGTGACCGCAAGTTCCGACGATGGGAATGTTCCTGCGAATGTGGTAGATGGCGATATGGGAACCCGCTGGTCAGCCAGCGGTGACGGCCAGTGGATCAAGTTTGATCTTGGCTCCAGCGTAACCGTAGCCTTTGTTAAAATTGCTTTTCTAAATGGCTCCACACGTACCTCCACTTTCGATATACAGACTTCTGCAGACAATTCAACGTTCACGACCATTCAAGCGAGTGTAACAAGCAGCTTGGCAGATGGCTTCCAAACCTTCGATTTCCCAGATGCTGCATCCATCAGATATGTGCGGATCCTCGGGCATGGCAATTCGGCGAGTGCTTGGAACAGCTATTTGGAAGTTGAGGTGTATGGGAATGGAGGCGGCACCCCTGTAGAAGATTCAGTGACGGTTTCGACCCCGGCCCAACTGCAGAATGCGATCAACCAGGCCGTACCAGGCAGGACGATTTATTTGCAAGATGGCACCTACTCACAATCTGGCCCCATCACGATCAATGGGATTCACGGTCAGGACGGCAGTGAAATTACAATCAAAGCCGTTAACCGCGGGCAGGCGATTCTATCCGGAGGGGCTTCTTTCAGTCTGTACCAGTCGTCCTATGTGACGATCTCGGGGCTGACATTTACAACAACGACCAGCTCTAGCAACAATGCAGTGAAAATTGATGAATCCAACCATATTCGCTTGACTCGCAATGCATTCAATCTGAATGAAACCGGAGCCACGAACAATTGGGTGAAAATCAGAGGAATCAACAGCGATAATAACCGGATTGACCGGAATGAATTCAGATCCAAAGCGGATCCTGGCCCCATCATTGCCGTAGATGGCGATGGAAGCAGCTATATGTCGCGCTACACGATTATCGACCGCAACTATTTCTATGACAGCGCGCCAAGGATTACCAACGGGAAAGAGAGCATTCGTCTTGGCTTATCCGGCGTGTCTTTATTAAACGGGTATTCAACCGTCGAGAACAATCTGTTTGAGAACAGCGATGGAGACCCGGAAATCATTTCGGTGAAAAGCAGCGGCAATACGATTCGCTACAATACGATTCGAAACTCGCAAGGGCAGGTATCGGCAAGGCATGGTAATAACAATCAGTTTTATGGGAATTTCTTTCTGGGCAATGGGAGCAAATCCGGTGTAGGCGGGTTCCGAATTTATGGTACGGATCATCGCATCTATAATAATTATTTCGAAGGTCTTACTCTCGATGCCATTAACCTCGATGGCGGAGATTGGGATGGCGGACCGGATTCCACCAACTATAGCAGCGGGGATTTAAGCAAGCACTGGAGGGTGTACCGAGCGCAAGTTGCGAACAATACCATCGTTGACAGCACGTTTGGCATCATCATCGGCAGAAGCTATACCTCAGCGCCGGTGGACAGCCGAGTGGCCAATAATATCGTTCGTAATAGTACAGGAACGCTTTATGAAGAAGTGAAAACATCGAACACCGTGTTCGAAGGGAATATCGGCTACGGCAGCACATTGAATAACCGTTCGAGAACTTCTTCCGAAATTCGGAACATCACCCCTTCGTTCACAACAATTAACGGCTTGCAGAAGCTAAGCTCAGGAAGCGCTGCCGTTGATGCTGCTGTAGGCAGCTATTCTTACGTCACACAGGATATGGACGGTCAAACGCGTTCGGTGAATGATGTTGGCGCAGATGAATATTACAGCTCTTCTACGGCAATCGTCCGCAACCCGCTTGGAGCTTCGGATGTAGGGCCTAATAGCCCATAATGTAACCATCTAGACAGGTATGCAAAATCTGGACTTTCGGTTTTGCATACCTGTTTAGAAATTGAAGATAGTTTTTCTCTTATCCATTAGGCAATATGGAATAGGTAGACGTTTTCAAATGGATTCAACGGTTTGACTACGGAAATGGGGGCTGACCATGGAAAGTAAACATTTGACAAGAAAATACAGTACTGCGGGACTCAGTGTCCTCCTGTTAACAGGCATCGTACTCTCTGCTTGCTCGGAGACTAGCGGTACAAGCAAGGAAACCGCAACCCCATCCACAACAGGTGCAGCTAAGGCGATCTACCCTCTGAATACGAAGGAAACGCTAACCTCTTGGGAAGGTTTAAACAATAATGCCACCACGTTTTATCAAAACTTGGCTGATACGCCATTTGGTAAACGGCTGGCCAAAGATACCGGCGTTGAGGTCAAATATATCCATCCCAATGATCAGCAAACGAAGGAGCAATTCAATCTGATGATTGTTGCCGACAAGCTGCCGGATGTCATTGAATATGATTGGACGGGAAGAAGCTCGGGGTCTTACCCGGGCGGTCCGGAGAAGGCGATTAACGATAAAGTCATTCTGGAGCTTAATGATCTCATTGATAAGTATGCGCCGAACTTGAAGAAGAGGCTGGCCGAAGACAAAGAGCTTGACAAAATGGTCAAGACGGATAGCGGCAAATATTACGTATTTCCGATGATCCGCAACCCTTCCGGACTTGTATTCCGGGGACCTATCATTCGCAAAGACTGGTTGGATGAGCTGCACTTGCCGATTCCAGAGACCATTGAGGAATGGGAGACGACGTTAAAGGCATTCCGTGACAAAAAGGGAGCGAAGGCACCATTCAGTGTAACCTATGTCAACGGGAACTTCGAGATTCGCGATGCCTTTGTCGGCGCTTATCATACTTCGAACACCTTCTACCTCGATGATGCGGGTAAAGTCAAGTATGGCCCCGTCGACCCCCAATATAAAGAGTTCTTAACCCTGTTCCGGAAATGGTATGCCGAGGGGTTGTTCGATAAAGATTTTGCACTGACGGACGGGAAAGCGTTGGATACGAAAATTCTTGGCGGTCAAACCGGAGCAACCGTTGGCCTGCTGAGCGGAGGTCTGGGCAAATGGCTGGATGCAATGAAAACGAAGGATCCGAAGTTCAATCTTGTGGGCTCGCCTTACCCAACCCTCAAAAAAGGGGAGAAGCCTTTCACCGGACAGATGGATTTCAAATATAATCCAGGTCCAAGCAAAGCGGTATCGGCCACGACGAAAAATCCGGAACTGGCTGTTCGTTGGCTTGACTATGCCTTCAGCACGCAAGGCGGTCTATTGTTCAACTTTGGCATCGAAGGTGAAAGCTATGTCATGAAAGACGGAAAACCTACGTATACCGATCAGATTGTCAAAAATGAGAAGTACAGCTTGCAGCAAATGGTCGCTCAGTATACGAAGCCAAACGGCCCTTATGAAGCGGATGAAAGACGAAACTGGAATACTTACCCTCAGCAAGACGAAGCTGTCAAATTGTGGATGAATACCGATGCGGCCAAACATACGATACCTGCGTTTCTTACACCAACCGCCGAAGAAAGCAAAGAACTCGGTAAAATCGTTAACGATGTCAGCAATTATAAAGAAGAAATGTTTTCGAAGTTTATCATGGGCAAGGAACCTCTTGAAAATTACGATAAATACGTCGAGCAAATCAAAAAGCTAGGCATTGATCGTGCAGTAGAGATTTATCAGAAATCGCTTGACCGGTATAACAAGAGATAGAAGACCGCTAAGGATTGGCTAAGGAAGGAGTGGAAGGATATGTCAACCAAACCGCTGTTAGATTCGGGAACGGCCATAGCTGTGAAAACAGCTGCGTTCCCGGGTCTAGGCATTCTGAAAGATATTCGGAAAAATAAACTGCTCTATCTCATGCTGGTTCCTATTATTTTGTTTTTTGGATTATTTCATTACGTCCCCATGTATGGCGCATTGATCGCCTTTAAGGATTTCTCCCCGAGGCTTGGCATTCTAGGTAGCCCATGGGCCGGTTTCGAGCATTTTAAAACATTTTTCGAAGGCATTTATTTCTGGCGTACGTTGAAGAATACGATCCTTATCAGCTTGTATGATCTTATCTTTGGATTCCCTGCTCCAATCATCCTGGCGCTGCTGCTCAACGAAGTTAAAAAGACCGTTTTCAAACGATCAATCCAAACCATTACCTATATGCCGCATTTCGTATCGCTCGTCGTTGTATGCGGGATGATCAAGGAATTCACCGGAAGCAGCGGTCTGGTCAATGATTTGATAGCCTTTCTAGGCGGGGAGCGGCTCTCACTGCTGCTGGAAGCCCAGTTTTTCCGTACGATTTATGTCTCCTCCGGTGTTTGGCAGCATATTGGTTGGGGGACCATCATCTACTTGGCAGCACTAGCGGGCATTGATACGGAGCAGTATGAGGCTGCGAAAATCGACGGCGCAGGACGCTGGAAGCAAATGTTCCATATCACGCTGCCCGGCATCATGCCCACGATCGTGATTCTATTGATTCTCGAGATGGGACGCATGTTGAACGTAGGGACGGAGAAAATTATTCTGCTATATAATCCAACCATTTATGACACGGCTGATGTTATTAGCTCTTACGTGTATCGAATGGGCCTTCAGGAATTCAATTACAGCTTCAGCTCAGCCGTCGGTTTATTCAATTCGGCCATCAACTTTACCCTTGTCATCGGGTCCAACTGGTTAAGCCGTAAGCTGAATGATACCAGTTTATGGTAATGGGGGGATGACGAATGTATCGGAAATCTTTGGGTGAATGGACGTTCGATCTCGGAAACTACGTGTTATTGTCCCTGCTCGCTGTCGCTACGATGTACCCTATCGTGTATGTCTTGTTCGCCTCATTAAGCGATCCTACGCTGTATATGCAGCATAGCGGAATTCTTTGGAAGCCGCTGAATTTCAATCTGAAGGCATACAAACTTGTGTTCGATAATGGAACGATCATGCGCGGCTATGTCAATACGATGATCATTGTCGTTGTGGGCTTATCTCTGAATATACTTCTGACTTCTCTGGGCGCTTATGCGCTGTCCCGTAAATGTCTGGGTTACCGCAAGCCGCTTATGCTGTATGTCGTTTTTACGATGTTTTTCAGCGGTGGCATGATCCCGTTTTATTTTACGGTCAAAGGGCTCGGGTTGGCGAATACATTATGGGCATTGATTATTCCACAAGCCATTTCCGCATTCAATCTAATTCTGATGAAAACAGCCTTTGAAGCCATACCGGATAGCCTTGAAGAATCCGCGAAGATGGACGGGGCGAATGAATTTGTTATTTTGTTCCGGATTATGCTTCCGCTCTGTATGCCTGTTGTTGCCGTTATGCTGCTGTACTACGGAGTGAGCCACTGGAACGCTTGGTTTAACGCGCTTATTTTTTTGCAAGACCGATCACTGTACCCGCTTCAGCTTGTGCTTAGAGAGCTTCTGCTGCAGAACGAAGCGAGCTCTATGGCGAGCGGTTCGAGTTCGGGCGATGTATCGATATTAGGAGAGACGTTGAAGCATGCCACCATCATAATCGCTACAGTACCGATTCTTATCGTCTATCCCTTCCTGCAGAAATATTTCGTCAAAGGCGCCTTAATTGGTGCGATTAAAGGATAATGAAGGAGAGTACATTGACATGGAAAAGCATACTGTGATTGAACCCGCCGCTCTCGAGCTATGGTGGAAAGGCGTACAGAACAAGGCAGATCGGATGCTGAGCCAAGCTAGAGAGCTCGCGCCGCATGTGGCCAAATCAGGAGCTTATGACGGATTGAAGCTGGATCAATGGATCTCCGGATTCTGGCCGGGAATGCTGTGGATTCTTTACGATTTAACAGGCGAAGAACGCTTTAAGGATGCAGCTTGGGATTGGGATGTGCGCATGGAACGTCATCTGCTGGAAGACAATCATTTCCATCATGATGTCGGGTTTCAGCATTTGCCGACTTCAGTCCTCAAATATAAATTGACCGGAGATTTGGATGGAAGACGCCGGGGGCTGGCGGCAGCCAACTTCCTGGCGGGCCGTTTTAATCTGGCCGGGCAATTCCTGCGGGCTTGGAACCGAGATTTGCACGGATGGGCGATCATCGATTGCATGATGAATTTGTCCATCTTGTTCTGGGCTTCGGAGGAGCTTGGAGATCCGCGGTTTGCGCAAATTGCTTGTGCGCATGCCGACATGGCCCTCAAACATATGATCCGTGGGGATGGATCGACTTGTCATGTAGCTGTGTTTGATCCGGTAACGGGTGAATTGCTGGAGTACAAGGGTTGGCAAGGCTATGCGCCGGACTCCTGCTGGTCCAGAGGGAATGCTTGGGCGCTGTATGGCATGACGAACACGTACCGCTTTACCAAGCAGGATAAGTATCTGCATGCAGCGCAGCAAGTCGCTCATCATTTCATTAGCTCGCTGCCGGCAGAGATGGTACCCCCTTGGGATTTCCGGGTTCCGGATGCGGACGAGGCGCCACGGGATACTTCCGCTGCGAGCATTGCAGCGTCAGGATTGCTCGAGCTTGCTGATGTCGTACGAGCGGAAGACGCGAGCAAGTACCGTTCGGCTGCGGAACGTATCTTACTCTCCTTATCGGAGAGATATGCCGCTTTCAATGAACCGCTGCATGAAGGCATTCTCCACGGAGGAACGGGGCATAAGCCGGCCGAGGCCAATGTGAATGTATCTTTGATCTACGGCGACTACTACTATGTGGAGGCTCTTGCTAAATTACAGGGCTGGAAGCATCGTGTATTCTAAGCGACACGTCTAAGGGAGGTCCATGTTACATGATAGATAATACTCGAGAAGTTACCGAGCCGAACGTGCCAGGAGAGTTCTCGCAAGCAGGCGTGTTTGATGAGAAGGATGTGCACCCGCCGAAACTGAAACACATAGAGGTCGGCACGGCCGCAGAATTGCAGCAAGCACTGGATGAAGCGACCGCAGGAACGGTCATTGCGCTGAATGATGGCTTATATGAACAAAGCGGCCCCTTCGTTGTTAAGGATAAGCAGGGTTCAGCCCTTCTGCCGATACGGATTGAAGCCGTTCACTTGGGAAAAGCCATCATCACAGGCGACAGCTATTTACACATTGAGCATTCAAGCTATATCGAAGTAGTCGGACTTACCTTCCATAATGGGATTGGCTCATCCTCCAGCGAACAGTCTCTTATCGACCGGGGACTGTCCCACCGTATCCTGAAAGGCGTCCATCCAGGTATCCAATTGCAAAGCTCCAGTAAGGTTTCCATTCTGCGCAACACGTTCGCCTTGGATGAGACCGGCCAGCCTTATCGCTTCCTCGTCAATAAGGTTCCCGTATGGGGGCTGTACGGCATTGAGAACAGCTGCCGTTATGGCAGCAGTTACGATCCGAATGGGGCCGTATACAATGGTCCGACTCCGTATGACGATACCGATCTGATCACCGACAATGGAACGCACCGCCATTTCATCAGGGTGGAGGGCGTGAGCAGCTATAACCGGATTGCCTACAATGAAATTGGCCCCAAGAGAGCGTTCGGCGCTGTTCTCATCTATGATGGGGAAGGGCATTCCGGGCAAACGATCTCGCAGCATGACGTCATTGAATATAATTATTTTCACGATATCGGACCGCGTGTTACGAACGGATTGGAGGCCATCCGGCTTGGCTTATCCAGCCTCTCATTAGCGCCTGGGTATGCGACGATCCAGTTTAATTTGTTCGACGGCTTTGATGGCGAAGATGAAATTGTGTCGGTGAAGAGCAGCGATAATATAATCCGCTATAATACGATTCGTAATTCGTACGGGGGGTTCGTAGCCCGACACGGTCATCGCAACAGCTTCTATGGTAACTTCTTCTTCGGCGACGGGAAAAAGCCGGGGATGAGCGGTTTCCGCATTTATGGGAACGACCACAAGATTTATAACAATTATATGGAAGGCCTGACAGATCGGGTGATAAGGCTTGACGGCGGATCCCATGATGCTGGACCTGATGGCGATATGAATCCAACGGTCAAGTGGATGCGTGAAGGGATGGAAACGTCTGCGGTTCTTGCGGATCTTCCGGCTATGCAGCGAACGGAGCTGCTGCGCGGGCATTGGCGGCCATATAACATACAAATATTCAATAATACGCTAGTGAACATCAGTGATACCAATAGCATCGTTCTGGGCGGCAAAACGTATCAACCCGTGGGCACGAAGATCTATAATAACCTGATACTCAGTCATTCAGGAACGATGGTGTTTGAAACAACCGCTGTACAGCAAGCTGCGGCAAACGAGCGGCCGATCTATATGGGAAATATGGTAGACGGTCATGCCGATATTTCCAATAATGCCGCTGTCGCGCGTACAATTCGGAAGGAAGATATCCGATTCGTCCGCTGCAAGGACGGCTTGATCCGATTGTCTGCACAAAGTCCAGCCATTGATGCTGCCGTTAGCCCGCTTCTGCCTTCGGATGACATGGATGGGCAATTTCGCTACATTCCGGATATTGGAGCCGATGAGTATGGTCCCGGTAAAGTTCCGGTCATCAAACCGCTCACAGTCGATGATGTAGGACCTCGGGTCGCCATATCAATAAGATTTTAGAATAAATTTTTGGGAATCGTGAGTTCAAACCTGGAGCAGATGCCGTGGTATCTGCTCTTTTTTCCATTAAGTGGGGAACCCCGAAGATGTGTTATTATTTATCATATATCCTTATTTGATGGAGGTTTGGCAATGTCTGAAAACAACCGGCTTAAGGTCTTGGGGGACTATCTGAAGTCCCGGAGAGATCGACTTCAGCCTGAACAAGCAGGAATTCAGAGTTCGTTCGGACGGAGGAGAACGCCAGGTCTTCGGAGGGAAGAGGTCGCGATACTAGCGGGCGTTAGCGCAACTTATTATACATGGCTGGAGCAAGGGCGAGAGGTGACGGCTTCCAGGGAAGTGATTGAAAGCATTGGAAGGGCACTGCAGTTGTCACCGGATGAACGGCTGCATTTGCTTCGCTTGTGGAGTCCCGAGAACTCAACTGTACCTCGGAGGCAGGAGAGTGTAAAGCCAGAATGGCAATCGATTATCGACCAATTGGCTTACCCGGCTTTTGTAGCTAATGATCGAACGGAAGTACTCGCTTGGAACAGGGCAGCATGCGAAATTATCGCCGATTTTCCAAGGCTGTCTGACCAAGAAAGAGTCCTTATGAGGATATTTTTCATGGACCCGTATTTCCGTAAGCATATGATGAATTGGGAAGAGTTTGCACGATATTCCGTGGCGGTCTTTCGTTCTTATTTGGAACGTCATAACGATGATCCTTGGTTTAAAGAAACGGCCGAACACTTGGCAGCGAAGTGCTCTGAATTCGACTCCCTATGGCGACTGCACGACATTCAGCTGAAAAAAGAAAGCCACTTCATCCTGAACCATCCCCAGGCCGGTGAGCTGGCTTTCGTAATCAACTCCTTTGTCAGTATGAATGCCGATTCAGACCTTCATTTCTGCATTTACACCCCAATAGCGGGTACACCTACGGAGCAGAGATTAAAGAAATTTCTTGAGGCTGCCTTCTAATATCGCCTCGCCGCAGCCTAGTAATGTGATTACCAGTATAAACATACTGTGGTTACCTCTTTTAGGGTTGACTATACTTAAGTCGTAGTCAGCTTGAAGGAGGTTAATATGATGAAAGCAATTGTGATCGATCGGCCTTGCGAGGCTGCAGACCTTGAAGTGAGGGAGCTTCCGGATCTCCAACCGACACCGGGCCTGCTTACCATAGACGTTGCCTATGTGGGAGTAGGATATGTGGATGTGCTGCTTCGGCGAGGGGAGTTCGGATCTCTCATCCCGATGCCGGTTGTACCGGGCCTAGAGGTATCAGGGTATATTAGGGCTATAGGCGAAGGCGTGAAAGGCTTCTACGTCGGACAGCCGGTGGCTGCGATGACGCTAATGGATTTTGGGGGATATGCATCTGTAGCCCAGGTAAGGCCGGAGTTGACCATCCCTCTGGATCAGCTGGGAGGGGAGCTTGACATGTCTTCTGCAGCTGCGGCCATCGTTAATCTGACCACAGCGTATATGACGATCAGTAAGGTAGCCAGATTGCAACAAGGGGAAAACGTGCTCGTTCACGCGGCAGCAGGAGGGCTTGGCAGTTTCTTAGGACAAATGGCGAAACATTTTGGGGCTGGTAAGGTGCTTGGCACAGTCGGAAGTATTGAAAAAACAAAGCTAGCCGCTTCCCTTGGTTACGATGAGTTGTTTCTCCGTTCCGATTTCATCGAGCCAATCGGGAAGTTGATCGGTCCGCACGAGATCGATATCGTACTTGATCCGGTAGGAGGCGACATGCGTACCCTCAGCCAGGACCTGCTTCGTCCTATGGGACAAATGGTGATGTTAGGAAACGCCAGCGGTGAGGAAGATGCCCCGCAATCTTCCAACGATATTTGGTTATCGAACAAATCTATAAAAGGATTCAGTATCGGGGGCTATAGCCAATATGCACCTGCGGAGGTCGGTAGGGCGGCGAAAGAGGCGCTGCGTCTGCTGGCAAACGGGGATATCAGAGCGGAAGTGTTCGGTATCTTTCCATTAGAGAAGGCATCCGAGGCGCACGAGCTTCTCGAGGAAAAGAATACTGTGGGCAAACTTGTGCTGAAAGTAGGAGGCTAACAGGGATATTTGTTAATTTTTTAGCCAGTGTTCAATATTTGCTATGGTGGGATACCTTTTAAATAATAGTGAAATCATGCACCATCACACATGATGGTGCTATGTTATTTGAATGGAGGAAACAGCTTTGATGAAAAGTTTATTTATGATTTTGTTCTCTATCGCCGTTTTAACAGGTTGCTCCCCAAACACAGAGGCTGAATCATCCAGTATCTATCCGAGTGCAATTGCTTGGAATAACGTGCTTTATGGACTGTCCTCAGAAGAGATCGCCATCCATGACATTGGTAAAGAGATCGGTAAGATTGAACGAAGGATTGCTCCAATGCCGAAGAAGAGCGGAGATTCAAATGACAAACCAGTTGGAAGCTTATTTTTTGAAGTAAAGGGAACAGATGTTCAAGAGGTAGTAGCCGTTAAAGTAAATGATAAGTATTTCAAAGCGTCAAAACTGGGACCACTCAAATAGGTTGAAGTTTCACGGACAGATTAGTTCCAATATGTGGTATATTTTTAGTGGGGACAAGAGAATAACTCATGAGGAGAGATCGATCATAACAAGGAGAACGAATGAGATTGTTGTTGGAATAGACGGTGGCGGCACTCATACGCGTGTAATGGCTGTAGATCTCGCTGGACATGTATTATCGTACATAGAGAATGGGGCTTCTTCTATACATAAGGATTTGGAAGCGAGGGAGAATGTTCAACGTGCAATTAAAGACGCACTACATGAGGCGGGGAGAACTGTCAGTCACGTGCAGGCGTTGACCGCGGGTATTGCTGGTTTAGATTCCAAAGCTGATCTTGAATGGGTACTGCCTTTAACCGCAATAGAGGGATTAGATTGCCTGAAGCAACACGTCAACGATGCAGTAGTAGCACACAGTGGTGCGCTTCTTACAGATCCGGGAATCATTGTGATAGCAGGAACAGGGTCCATTATTTATGCGGCAAATGAGGAAAGGGAACAGATCAGGAATTATGATCTGCATCATTATGCAGCCAGCGCTGCTAGATTTCTCGCTTATGACGCCACATTCGAGATTCTTTCGGGCAACATCGACGATAGCGATCATGAATTGGTCAGTGACATCCTACAATTTTGGGATCTGTCCACGGTCAAAGAGTTATCACAACTTGCTAAACAAGGCTTTATTGCGGATCAAAGAGAACGAAATAGAAAGTTTGCTCAAATTGCACCTCTCATCACCGAGGCGGCCATGCATAATAGTAAATTGGCTGCACGAATATGCGACCGTGCCATCCATCAGATCATGTCAGGCGTAGAAATGCTCGCATCATATTTCTCCAATGAAGAAGTCAACGTTTCTTTAGTAGGTAGTGTTGTTAACAGTGCCTATATCCAAACTAGGCTCGAATCCAAAATGAGTAATGGTAATAATAAGAAGTATAGACTTATTAAACCTGCATTCTCTCCAGTAGCGGGCGCAGTGTTGTTAGCGTTGAAGCAATTTAACATACCTATAGAACAAAAGCTTTTACATAATCTCAGTCAGCATCCTCGCTCTCTAGGTTAATGAATGAGGTTTCTGATTAGCAGAAGAAAATTAATGGGGGAGAGAAGTAAATTGCATCAAGAGATACTAATAAATTTGCCAATTGAAGCAGAGGAAGTCCCCAAGTTAAGGGAATTGGTTGGTTGGGACGGCAGATATTCCGATTATCCAACTTTATTCGAACGTTGTCATTTTTGGGCGGGTCTGAGAGATGGGAATCATATGCTGATAGCATTCGGTTATATGGCCGGGATGAGGTTACAACACGGGTACATGGAAGACATAATGGTTCACCCGGCATATCAGAGAAAAGGAATTGGCGAGGCCTTAGTAAAGAAATTACTGCAAGAGGCAGAACGTGTCGGGCTAGAGATTGTAACATTGACCTATGATTCGAAACATACTTCCTTATATACAAGGAGTGGATTCACTCCTTGTTCTGGGGGATTGTGGAGAGTGTCGTTTAGTTAAACCCTTTGTGGATTACGATAAAGGTATTAAATTTTAATGGGCCCCTTTGAATTGGAACCGTCTACGAAATCTGTCTTCCTCGGCTAAGGGACTTCATATCAATGTTGGGATTGTCCAGGAGAGGCAGCATTTTAACACTGCTAATCATAGGAGAGAGGCACTGGTGACAAGTGGGGACGAACTCAAAAGCGAAATTGTCTCGAATCCAGCCATTACAATCTTCCTTCATGCATGCCCAAATTTTTGTGTTTCCTTGTGGGAGATCCTCTAACGATTTTCTTCGAAAATACATAGTTAACTCCTCCTTAGATTAAAAAAACTGCCCTTAACACATGTTAAGGACAGTTTGCTGTGTATTACAGTTTTACAACATTCTCGGCTTGCGGCCCGCGGTTGCCTTGGGCTACGTTAAACTGAACGCGTTGACCTTCGTCCAGGGATTTGAAACCATCTCCTTGAATCGCGGAGAAATGAACGAATACATCATTTCCACCCTCAACCTCGATAAAGCCAAAGCCTTTCTCTGCATTAAACCATTTTACTGTACCTGTTTCCATATAAATTACCTCCAAATAATTATTTAACATGTATTTTTAAATAAAAAAATCACACATTGAAAAAGGTACCATTACACACAAATGATCACCTTTTCAATATGTGAATTTATGTTTAGCTGCTTATAACAATATGTTACCACACAAAAGTCTGCAAAGCAAATTTTAACGTGTTTCAGCCTCCCACGGCGTTAACCAAGATATTGAATGCCTGCGATTGCCATTCGATCCACACACATGGCTAAGGGTCGGAACCAAGTGTCATGCGTTTCAGAGGCACGCCATATTGCGTTGCACTGTTAAATTTTTTAAACGAGTATTGCCACGGTAGTTTCTGTTATATCTTTTATTGACTCTTTCCTCTTTTCGCAGCAACTCGAACATGCACCTGCATGATAAACATTACCTGAAATGCGTTTGTAATCTGTTTTGAAAAAGTACATCACACAGTCTTTAGTTACAATTCTGCAACATTCACAACAGTAAACACGAGATTGTACGATCGACACATCATCCCCACCATCGTAATTTGGACCCGATGCGAGAAATCTCAACGGTCTTTATTGCTGCTGGCGATTATTCGTCTATGTCAGGTCATGCTTTATATGGATCGCGCAGCATTTCTTGGTTCGACGAGTCTCATTATGCAGTTCTCAACAAAAATAGACTATGTAGAAACTTAAGGATTCCGGTTTGCTTTTTTTTGGTAAAAAAAATTGCTTGTTATAACGAACCGATAAATATTGCTAAACGAAATGAAATATCAGAGAGAACGAAAGTGAAGGAATGGAATAATCAGGAGGTCAGTTCACTGCATCTGCCCGCTATTTGCACAAACATGCTATTATTAGATATAACCCAAATAAAGGGAATATTTCATAAAACATAAAGGAGGTTAGTGATGAATAGACATGCGGATTTGTCTTCAAGGGTATCGAAAAATAATTCGGAAGAAGGCTCAAGGAATGTTCCTGATTTTCGTTCATTGAACCAAGCAGGGGCTGCACAGCTTAGCAAGCTGCATGCAACGATAGGAAATCGGGCAGTCGGCCAACTTGTGCAGCGAACCTTCGCCGCCACTGGAACTTCTATACAGAGAATGACAGATGAAGATAAGCAAGGAAAGCCCAATAAACAAAAATTGGAAAAGTCGCGAAAAAAATACGAACAGCTTGCAAAACAATTCCCCAAAGACTCGGCCATTGAATCATTCGATTATTTATTCGAGAACGCAACTGATTATGATGATCTTAACCGGCGCATTGATGCCGAGATTGATAAAGCGGATAGGCGCAGCAAGGCTGTTGAAGCGCAGAGAAATAAATTGAAAGAAGAGGAGAAAGCGGCATTAGTCCAGAAGCCTCTTCCAGAGCCGGTTAATAGTCCGACAACTTCAGCAGAGCCCACGAAGAAGAAGAAGAAAACGAAGATCGATATCACGGCAGATGTGATATCCAGCCCTACAATGAAACAAGAATCCGTAACCAATTCCAAGAAAGCAACCAATGTGATGCTGCAAAACTGGATTAATACTGGTAAACCAGCAAAAGCTTCTATCGAGCAAACGGGGGAAATGAAAATAACGGATGAAACGGTCTATATCTATGCGACAATCATAATTCCCGATAAAGACGACCCTGTAGTTATTAATAAATACCCTATTGAAGTTCACTATCATCCAGTCAACTCATCTAAGAACTATCTGCATGTGAAACACAGCGCTGGTTCAAGCCCCAAAAACAAAATCACGGAAACATCATGGCTCATTCCAAGTGGTGCGAGTACACTGAAATCAGCCGTTGAATTGTGGAATGAAACCTTTCCCGATAACATATCGACACATAAGTGGTAATAGAGGTGTAGACTTCTAAGACGAAGATCAATGGTTTAGTAAAAGCGCAGCTTTAGCGAGGAGATGAATGATTTTCAGGATGTTAAAGGTGAAACGCTGGCCAAAAAGTACCATCGCAGCGGGTCGCCGTCATACCGTTGGGCTTAAAATTGACGGCACGGTGATGGCTGTGGGTGATAATAAATGTGGCCAATGTCATGTAGGAGATTGGCGCGATATTGTGGCTGTCGCGGCAGGTAATGTTCATATGGCGCCGAACACGGGTAATGCTCATACAATCGGTCTTAAATCTGATGGCACTGCGGCGGCAGTGGGTTGGAACCGGTATGACCAATGCAATGTAAACGACTGGCGCGATATTGCAGCGATTGCGGCGGGTTGGCGCCGTACTATTGGGCTTAAATCTGACGGTACGGTGATAGCAGTGGGCCGAAATAAGGATGGTGAATGTAAGGTAAATGCCTGGCATGATATTGCTGAGGTCGCGGTGGGTGACTGGCATACCGTCGGTCTTAAATTAGACGGAACGGTGATGGCCGCGGGCAATAATCGGTATCGGCAATGCCATGTAGGCGACTGGTACGAGATTACTGAGGTCGCGGCAGGCTATCTTCATACAGCCGGTCTGAAAGCGGACGGTACGGTGACAGCTGTGGGTTTGAATAAACATGGCCAATGTGATGTTAGTACTTGGAGCGGGATTGTGGCGATATCAGCGGGTAGTAATCATACCATCGGCCTTAGACCTGACGGCACTGTGTCGGCAGTAGGTTGGAATGAGTATGGCCAATGTCATGTAAGTGAATGGCGCGATATTGTAGCGGTCGCGGCGGGTTGTGCCCATACCGTAGGGCTTAAATCGGATGGCACGGTGGTTGCCGTGGGTAATAATGAATATGGCCAATGCGATGTGACCGACTGGTACGGCATCAAACTGCCTGGGAATTATTCTATTTGGCCAGAGTAACACATCCGCTTTATCTACAATATGATAAGTCTAGAACACTATAGAGGTGAGCCAATGGCAGTCGTAAAAGCAAGGAAACAGGATATTGATATGTTGGCAAGGTTGCTTCGAGCCGAAGCTGAGACCGAAGGTGAAATGGGCATGCTCCTTGTTGGAAATGTTGGTATTAACCGAATTAGAGCGAACTGTTCTGATTTCAAAGGCATTCGAACAATTCCCCAAATGATCAACCAACCGCATGCATTCGAAGCGTTACAACATGGGATGTACTATCAAAACGCAAGAGAACGGGAACGCCGTCTGGCGCAGCGAGCTGTGAATGGGGAGCGGAATTGGCCGGGCAAATTCTCCTTATGGTACTTCCGTCCAGGCACGTTCCAAAATCCCGGCCCATGTCCGCCAACGTGGTATAATCAGCCGTTCGTAGGGCGATGGAAGAAGCATTGTTTCTATGAGCCGACCGCAACAGAATGTGAAAATGTATATAATACGTTTTAACTGAATTTAATTGCCACGAAAAAGCCAGCAAACCCTGAGTTTGCTGGCTTTTTGCCTTGCCTGCTTCCCGTATTGTTGTGGATTCCCATGCTGGTTCATTTTCATCAACAAAAGAAAAAGAGGGTTATTGATTCCCCATAGAAAGAGGTTGGTTCCAAAATGTGTTAACATAGGAGAGAAGTATTTATAGTTTAGGGGGATGTGTTGGAATGAGTAATAAAGGAGATTTCATTGAATTTATGGTTAAATCAGAAGTTCTCATATTCGGTGACTTTGTAGCTAAGAGCGGAAGAAAGACACCATACATGATAAACACTGGGAATTTTAAAACTGCGCGGCAAATCGCTATATTAGGTGAATATTATGCTGATGTTATACATTCAAAATTGGATAAATCAGTAAATGTTCTCTTCGGTCCGGCCTACAAGGGTATTCCATTGGCGGTAGCGGCATCTGCTGCTTTATATAATAAGTACAATAGAGACATCTCGATAACTTTTAATAGAAAAGAGAAGAAAGATCATGGCGAAGGAGGCCAAATTATTGGGTATATACCACAAAATAACGATCGTATTGCAATCATTGAAGATGTGATAACCGCAGGTACGGCAGTAAGAGAAAGTATAAGTTTGCTAAACAACACCGCGGATGTAAAGATTACAGATTTAATCGTTTCAGTTGACCGGCTAGAGAGAGGTCTGAGTAATAAAACAACGATTCAGGAATTGAATGATGATTATGGAATTCAAACTAATGCTATTGTAACCATAGAGGACATCTTAAATTATCTACACAATCGTGAAATTGATGGAAAGATTATCATTGATGGGCGGATGAAAAATAGAATAGAAGATCATCTAAACCTATATGGGGTTAGTGGTAGTTAAAAGTAGCACGACATGACGGCAGCTTGCAAAAAGTAAACTGCACCTCCATTGTTAGCATGACTAACAAATGGGGTGCAATTCACTGGCGACGGCTGCCGTTGTTATGACGCCTACGGTAGGGTTTAATAGCTCATTCGTTATCCGTGCTTTGTTGAGAGAAAATGTTTTCGGAAATATGTGTCTGATCCGTTTTTAACTTATCAATCATGTCCCTCATTTGTTCGGTAGTTGCGGGGGCCGTTAGACCGATGTTCAGCGTACCTTTAAGCTCGTTTACGTGGAGCTCTTGGATTTTGTAGGTAATATTCTGGGGAGCTGAGTGCTTCTGGTCAGACAAATGATTGGTCAGCTTCTCATTCATCTGTTTATCCAGCTGATCCTTCAACTGGGACTGGAGCTGGTTGTTCATGTCGTCAAGAATCGGACCCAACAATTGTTCTTTCAAACGTTGATTTTCAGCCTCCAGCTCACATTGCTTCTTCTCAAGATTAGCTATCCTTTGTTCAAAGGCGTAAATCCAAGGGCGAAGATTAATATTTAGATCATACATGGTGTCGCCTCCTTTGATCATTGAACAACTGGGTGTGGAGGCGGCAATACATCATCCTCAGGTACTACGTTAGCCGTCTTTTCGTTCACGCCTTCCGCAATCTCGGTTGCTTTGTTGTCAACTAATACGTTAAAACCGATATTCAGCGAACCTAGGTTGGCAATCGAATTAATTTTAATTTGGTTTATAAGAAAATTCATCTCTTGTTCTCTCTCCTAAACAAGGTTGCTGTTACCCTGATCGCTCACATCTGGATCGAGCACATTATTTCGGTCTGCATTAACAGAAGATGTAGCGTCCCCTATGACAGTGTTACCGCCGACAGCTTTGGAGTTTGCCGCGTTTCCGCGCAACAGGTTGTCTCCGAAGTTGACAACCCCCCCAGTAGCGACTTCATTGATTCTTATGTTTACAATGTTAAACACGTTCGGCATAAAGCTCATCCTTTACTCATTTTGACTGTGAAATACCAGTCTGCCAATTTGATCTTAAAGCCTAGAGGTATCGGACTTTCTGAAATGCCGGTTTAATTACATTGAATATGAGTTTTCAATGCTATAAGGAATTTCAGCATCTGTTTTGGGTTATAGATCCGTTCCCAATCCTTCTCAGTTGTTCTTAGTGACAGTGTATTCATTTGCCTAGGCATCTGTGTCTGAAAGCAGAAAGGGGTATAAAGTGGGATAGTCGACGATGGACGCTATTTCTAGATTTTAGTCACACCACTGGTCTGTGTGAATAGGCTAAATGATACATGTGTAAGATGACAGGAGTGTATCATATGCCAAGTTCGATTGTATTTAACATGATAAATGTTAATTCTCAGCACAGGAATGCCACGATAGGGATTGGAGAGAATGCACAAAGCAGTTGGGATTCACACAGTAAAAATAACTTTGCTTTTGGAGAAAACATCGGAAATTCAATAAGCGTCAATGTAGTGAATTTATTATATGATAATGATTTCATTGATTCACCGATTAGTGACCAAGACTTTAAACCTGCTGTCAATAATCAAGTCTAGATGATCGCTGAATTGCCTAAAAGTCATATGTAATAAGGCTTTCCCACTTTATGTCCTCAAGTTCTTGTCATAATTAGATGACACGAACTTGAGGACTTTTCTGATTTGGAGAAGAACATTAGCAATAATAAAAAAATAGAGTTGTTCCCACACAAGGGATATGGAGAGCTAATGTAGAAGGAGGATGTGCAAAGAATTGAAAATGGAGGAATAAACGTTGGGTAGTCGTATCACCTCCAGGGCAGTTCACCGCGGCTGTCATCAAGGCAGGATAAAGACAATCTTATTTGGAAACTTATGATGAAAGGATGAACCTTCCTATGGATTTGAAGACTATTCAAGCTTATGCGCCTTATCTTTACTTTGACGAGCATGAGCCCTTTTTCCCCGTTCGGGTCGGGGTGACGGTTTTTGAGCAGAAGGGGACATCTCCTTCGTTTCGAAGATCGTTTCCTTTTCGCGATCCACGACTGAAGAAGATTATTGAATATGCAATATATTGGGATTACGATATTCAGCACTTATACGAGCTGGAGCATGTATGGGTATTCATTGATCATGAGGGTGAAGTAATCGATTGTGAGGCCAGCTTTCATGGCAAGTATTTAAAAGGGCTGCTGAAAGACCGCAGCAATGTGCTGGATGGGACGCATGTACGTTTGTTTTCACAGCCTGGCAAGCATGCCTTTTCCCCAGTTGCTGAATTTCTGGAGCTGGTTCCGCATTTCTGGACTGCAGTGAATGAGGATGCAGGGGCTGATGGCTTGACGGTCCCATATTTCCTAGAGGGCATTGTTGCAACGAATGAAGAAACCAACAGAATTGTCGAAACCTATTTGAAATCATGTGCGTTTACACCGACATTGGCGTATAAAGAATACCGGTTGGATAAGGAACTGTTCGTGACCTGGGACCAGCTGCTGAAGGAGATTCCGGAACGGATTCAGGGGATAATTGCTGAAATTACGAAAAGAGAGATTTAGTTTCTAAACAAACAAAAGCCCGATGGAAGACATCCACGGGCTTTTTGGCGTACATACAGAAGCTATTTTTTTTTGAGGTCTCGCTTTATTGATTTTCTTTATACTCGATCGTTAACCCTTCAACATGTCGTTTGATCATCTGTTTTCGCTTCTTTCGTGTGTCTTTGGATTCGAAGACGATGTCCATATCGTAGTCTCCTTCCGGGTATAGCTTGCTGCGCTCGATATAGAGAGACAATCTCTTGCGGTTGATACGCACTTTCTCCTTCTGAATCTGGACCGTAATGTTTCCGCGGTGATCCGGCTCGCTGCACACAATGCCTGTGCGGCGCAGCGAGTGTATCCATACGCAGTCTCCAATAGCGAAATTCGGCAGCGGCGCTCGTTCGCCTTTTTCTTTCGTTTTGCTTTTTACAGACGTTTCTCCTGTAATCGCTGCGGCTATGGCAGGCGCTTCCGGCGGGCGCTGTGCAGCCTCGTAGGTGATCTGCTTCGATCTATCGATGAGCGCAAGCGGCATTCCGAGATTTTGCGCGATATAGAAGGCGTAAGAGTAGCCCGCTTGACCAATCGTCAACTTGTAGAGGGGCTCAAGTGTTTCGCTATCAAATTCCATACGCGCATTCTCGAAGCCGGGCGCAGCGTCGGCAAATTTCTTAATCTCGTTAAAATGCGTCGTCGCCATGACCGTTGCCCCGCGGCGGTATAGTTCCTCAAGCACCGCGATCGATAGGCCGATTCCCTCGCCAGGGTCGGTTCCTGAGGCAAGTTCGTCGAGAAGGACCAACGATGAGGGTCCGGCAATCTTGAGGATATCGATCACATTCTTGACATGCGAAGAGAATGTGCTGAGCGAATTTTCGAGACTTTGCCCGTCCCCGATATCGACCATAACGGATCTGTACACAGCAAATTCGCTTCCTTCTCCGACCGGAACAAGCAAACCTGACTGCACCATGAGTGTCAGCAGACCAACGGTTTTCAGCGAAACGGTTTTACCTCCCGTATTCGGCCCTGTAATGACAAGCGCGCGGTATTCGTTACCTATGCGGATATCAAGCGGCACGGAATGCCTGCCCAGCAAAGGATGACGGCCGTTGTGTATGGAGACACGGCCGCGATCGTTTAGCTTGACCGTTCGTCCGTCGATTGTTCTCGCGTACTTAGCCTTTGCGAACATAAAGTCGTAATGGCCGATCGTTTCCAAATTGAGTGAAATTTCATGCTTGTTGTTTTCAACCAGATCCGTAAGATCGCTGAGTACCCTAGTTTCCTCCGCGGCCTCCTCGGCCTGCAGGTGCAAAAGTTCGACATGCAGGTCGGAGATATCAGCCGGCTCAATAAACACCGTCTGACCGCTTGCCGACTCGTCGAGCGCGACGCCGCCAACTTGTTTGCGGTATTCCTTCTTCACAGACAACACGTACCGGCCTCCTCTCGTCGAGACAATGCTGTCCTGCAAATAACTCCGGTATTTGGATAATGCTGTGTCGAGTTTCTTGCGAATACGGTCATCGAGAATGTTGATTTTTTTGCGGACACGCGACAAGGCAGTGCTCGCCTCGTTATCGACTTGACCGTTGCGAATACAGCGCCGGATCTCGGTCAGCAGTTCGCGCAGGTCGTAAAGGGATAGGGCATATGAGGCGATACGCGGGGTGACGGATTCCTTCTTTTTCATAAATGCTTTAAGCTGCTGTGTGCTTTCGATGAATCTGGCGAAGTACATGAAGTCCTGTGGCGTAAAAATAAATCCTTTCCCGAAGGAGCCTATTAGCGGCTCAATTCCCTCAAGGGACGGGATCGGCACACTGGCACCGTGCTCGATGACACGAACCGCTTCTTCGGTTTCTTGAAGTAGTGTTGCGACTATGACGATCTCGATTTTTGGCTCCATGTTCTCAATATGGGCGCGGCCCAAATAACTCATGGCAAAGTCAGCCAAACGTTGCTTAATGCGGTCGTATTCCAAACGTTGATAAGTGGACTTGTTCAAGGGAATGCCTCCTTTTGGGTACAAAAAAACGGACTGGAAACAACAATCGTTTCCAGTCCGCTTCGGGAGAAACTAATGTTCTTAACAGCATCAGGTGCAACCTGCCAGAAGGGCACGACAAAATAAACCCGTTAATTGAACGGTTTCGTCGCGTGCGCCATGCCAAAACAGATTGCACTATGGAATTGCTAGTTAAGAACGACCTCAGACATTAAAATCTCTCCTTTGTATTACTCTTTTGTTAGTATACCCTTATCATATGCGAGTCCAGTCTGGAAATCGTGGGAGAAAATGGCTTAAATCAAACTTTCCCATAAAGTCCGAATGCATCTTCCTTGAAGGTCTTCGATCAGCATTTATAGCGGCATATCCGGCTGCACCCACATATCTCCGGCCCAAGTATGAATATGGTACCACTGAGCGTTTTGCGGATCGGTCCAACGTTCAAATGCATCTACGGTTTGAGCGGATAGCACCCCGAAGGTTGGGAAAGGCATCGTTGGAAACAGATAAAGCCTCACGTCCTTCAGTAGATTTAGCCGTTCATTGATTGGCTCGGCCCCTAACGGCTGTGCAAAATCCGGCTGAATCCAGAACGTTTTATTATCCTGGGACCGCACATGGTAAACCCAATTCTGTGTTTTCTCGAAGGCAAATACTTTCTGCGGAGGAATCATCTTAACATCCGAGGGACGCTGCAAACGATTCGACGTATCATAGTCCTCCATGTACAGGGTTTCGGTCGGCAGATCCATCTCCTGATTCAAAATCTCCATATCTATCAGCATATGAGGCTGAGAGACCACCCACATATCCCCAAGCCACGAGGTTTCAATACGATAGGAGTTAGTCAAGTATGATACAGGTGATTCGAATACGGCATTCGCATGAACGGTCTGCGGAGCGAGGACGGCATCCGTCATCGTCAAAGAAGACGGTTGCGTATAAAGAGCGGAGTCCCAGAGTAATGCAATATTCGTATCGATCGGCTTGACGACACCAATTTTGTCATAGTCCAGGTGCATCCAGAGATCACCTGCCCACGTAGTCTTAATTTTGATCCATACCTTATCCCCGCGCTGCTTGGTGTACCACGCTTGCTCTGCATCGACCGTAGTCACATCTTGCGGCGTGAGTGCAGCAAAAGGTTTACGAGAATCGTCAGGTGTGGAATAGAGCGGCGTCTGTTCGAATAAAGTGATGACCGGTGGGACTTTGGGCGGGACAATTTTATTGTGCGGCGGCAGCGCAGCATTTGCCTGCAAATTGCAAATGAAATTGACCAGCATCAAGCCAAGAGAGAGGGCGATGACAGGCCTGACTAATGTTTTTAAATTCATATACGGTTTCCACCTCAATTACCTAATGTTGTAAATATAGACTCGATTAACGGCTAAATGGTTGCGGCAGGAATTGATTGATTTTATTTTTCGTGACAGGCGATTTAAGAAAAATTTAATAATTACCCTCTGTTTTATTTAAAAATTTTTTCTTATCCTAGAGTTAATGAATGGTGAGGAGAGTAGAGCGCATTTTCATTGAGAATGAGATATTCCGTAAGAGAAAAAGTAGACGAAACCGGAGATTATTATGAATAAACGAGAACGAATTCAAACAATCTTTTTATATGGAGTTTTCATTTGTTACATCGTTTTTTTAATTAAATTATTGTTCTTATCCAGAATTTCATTTTTGGAGCTATTTAATAGTCATAGGATTTTTAATAGGTCAATCAATCTTATTCCATTCTATAGTATCAAGGAATATCTATTTAGCGGCTCCGCGGATATAAAAAAATTCGCTTTTAGTAATGTGGTAGGCAATATCATTATTCTTCTTCCTCTTGGTACTTATTTGACATTATTCAAAAAGGACAAAAGAGTCATCGCCAATTTGTTGCTAATCTTCTTGGTGAGTTTATCTGTTGAAATCATTCAGGGACTTTTAGGTATCGGAACAGCGGACATTGATGACATTATTTTAAATGGTTTGGGTGGATTAATTGGTATATGGGGGTATAGGTTATTAGCTTATATTTTACGAGATGAGAAAAAAGTACGTACCGTAATCACCATACTATCTGCTATAGGTTTGCCTCGTATCGTATATATCATCTTTATGGTGAGATTACGTTTATAGATATCAATATTGGACCGACAGGATTATTCCAAAAACTCAATTAAATTAATAAATCATCCAACCACGTCCAATCAGGAGGTGGTTTTCTGTGATTATACTACTTTTATCGGTTGTATATATGAGGTTCGCGATGCTATACTTGATATATCAACATAACCAAGACGAAGGATTGATAAATCATGTCATTATACGAGAAGATATACCGACATTTGCTAGATGAAATTAAAAAGGGGAAGCTCCAACCAGGCGACCGTGTACCTTCGGAGAGTGAATTGTCCACTCAATTCAGCGTCAGCCGCATTACGTCGAAGAAAGCGCTTGAGATGCTTGCGAATGAGAAATGGATCGAGAGAGTACGGGGAAAGGGGTCGTACGTCTCCATGAATTTTCCAATGGATCGGAAGGAAGAGGGTTCCTCCAACCGAAGGGAAGTAGAAACCTCCTCAGAGCCGAAGATTATCAGCCTGATCCTGCCTGACTTTGATCAGTCCTTCGGACTTAAGATGGTACGCGGGATTGAGGAGCGATGCTCCAGTTATGGCATCCCGCTTATGCTGAAGCTGACATATGACAAACGGAACGTAGAGGAGGAGGCGATCCGTGCATCCATTCGGCACAGTGCTTCGGGGATGATTGTTTTTCCCGTTCACGGCGCGCATTATAACGCCGAGCTTCTGCGACTTATGTTAGACGGCTTTCCAATTGTGCTGGTGGACCGCTATTTGCGGGGGATTGCCGCAACGGCCGTGTATACGGATAATCGTAAAGCCTCTCAGGAGCTTACCGAATATCTTCTCGATCAAGGCCATAGGGAAATTGCCTTTATTTCACCGCCGTCCGAAAACACTTCGACCATTGAGGACCGGATTCAAGGGTATCTATCCGCCTTTACTCAACGCGGGATTCCGGCAAATCCGGATATGATCGTGACGAACCTGTACAGCACATTACCTATAGGAGGCCCCAAAGAATATATCTCGAATGATTATGGAACACTGCAAGCTTTTATCGATAAGCATCCCCGCACGACGGCTTTTCTGGCTTGCGAATATTTGATGGCCGTTCGCATAGCGGAGTGGCTGAATATGATGGGTAAACGGGTTCCAGGCGATTATGAGATCGTGTGCTTCGATTACCCGGAAGACTCGTTTGACCGTCCGATGTTCACTCATATTCGGCAGGACGAATGGCGTATAGGACAACGTGCGGTGGACCTGCTCACAGCCCAATGGTCAGGAGAGGCCGCACCGGAACACCACTTGGTGGAGCACAAACTGATTCGGAGACCAATCGAGATAAAAACATC
Organism: Paenibacillus sp. MAHUQ-63; assembly: GCF_028765165.1. GTDB lineage: Bacteria > Bacillota > Bacilli > Paenibacillales > NBRC-103111 > Paenibacillus_E. The sequence continues at coordinate 1,551,105 of NZ_JARADB010000002.1, forward strand.
AAGTTGATATATAAATATACCAACTTGATGTATAAATAATATGTTGACATGTTTTAAAATCATATGTTATATTGATGACATGAAAGGAAGCGATTACAATCTGATAAGGAGATGGATTATGTATAGTGCAGCTTATCGGAAAATCGAAGATACGGCGCTTCGACTTCAGCGTATCGATCCGGGTCTATCTGAAATATTTCAGAAATGTTATCCCAACACCTTGGAAACGACGGTAGAATGGTGTGATGACGGGACGTCATTCGTCATCACAGGAGACATCCCCGCAATGTGGCTCAGAGATTCCTCTGCCCAGGTTCGTCCTTATATTCAACTGGCAACCGACGATCAGGATGTGCGGCGGTTGATACGAGGGGTCATCGAACGACAAGCTCGGTACCTCATTTTCGACCCTTATGCAAACGCTTTCAACAAGGAGCCAAACGGGCAAGGGCACAAGGGAGACCTAACGGTCAAGGGCCCCTGGGTGTGGGAACGGAAGTATGAACTGGATTCACTATGCTATCCCGTTCAACTTTGCTGGGAATATTGGGAAGCGACGCAGGACCGTATGATATTCACTGAAACTGTGCATACGATGTTTCATCGGATTATTGAAGTCATGCACAAAGAACAGCGGCACGACAGGGACTCCAGCTACTCCTTCGAAAGAACGGACTGCCCGTCCTCAGATACGCTGCCTTTCGGCGGGAGAGGGACTAGAACCAATGATACCGGGATGATTTGGTCCGGCTTCCGTCCGAGTGACGATGCCTGCAAGTTTGGCTACCTAATTCCTTCGAATATGTTTGCCGTTGTTATCCTTCGCTATATCGGACGGTTGGCCAAGGAGATCTATCATGACCACGGTTTAAGTGAAAGCGCTTACAAGTTGTCGGAGGAAGTCGAATTCGGCATCGAGACATACGGGAAAATCAAGCATCCCGTGTACGGATGGATATACGCTTACGAAACAGACGGATTCGGCAACTATAATCTGATGGATGATGCCAATGTTCCAAGCTTGCTGTCGATTCCATATCTTGGGTACCGTGACCTGAACGACCCGGTCTACCGGAATACGAGAAATTTCGTGCTAAGCCCGGAGAACCCGCATTATTCGTCAGGCCGGTTCGCACAAGGTGTTGGAAGTCCGCATACACCTTCCGGTCATGTTTGGCCGATCGCTCTCATCATCCAAGGGTTGACTTCGAACGATCCGTCCGAGCAGGACGCTCTTGTGCGAATGCTAACTTCCACTACCGCGGGTACAGGTTATATGCACGAAAGTTTCCATCCGGATAAGCCGGATACGTTCACCAGAGAGTGGTTCGCTTGGGCCAACAGTCTGTTCGGCGAGTTTATCTGCAAATGGCTCGATCGAAAGCTTGAATATGGAAAGGTGGTCGGAACGTTTGATGCTAGCATCCAGGAAGAGGATTTACCTTGAATGGATCAAAGGGTACTTATTCATTTTCCCATCAATCATCGGCTTCAGTGTATTCGTCGCCTATCCTCTCATCTCCTCACTATACTACGCGTTAACAGACTGGGATGGCATTAATAAGCCCCAATATATCGGCTTCGACAATTTCGTTTACATGTTTACCGTTGATCCGGCTTTCTTGAAATCGCTCCGAGTAACCTTCTATTATGTTCTGCTCAATGTGCCTGCCTCTCTCATCTTCGGCCTCACGCTGGCTATGCTGCTCAATCGCAAGCTGCCTGGCATCAAGTTTTTCCGGACCGCCTTTTACTTACCAACGGTTATCCCCGCTGTGGCGACCTTGACACTCTGGCGCTATATGTATCAACCCCAGTTCGGATTAGCCAATCAGGTACTTAGACTGTTCGGTCTGCCGGATGCTCCCTGGCTTACGAGTGAGAGCACGGCTCTTCTATCCATCATCTTATCGGGCTTATGGCAGGTCGGATCGGGGATGATTATCTTCCTTAGCGGTCTACAATCCGTACCCCAAGACTTATATGAAGCCGCGGAGGTGGACGGGGCGAGAGGATGGACGGTGTTTTCCCGCGTGACACTGCCTATGATTACACCTATTTTGTTCTTACAGCTCATATTGGGGATCATCGGTTCCTTTCAAGCATTCACCCAAATCGTCGTCTTAACCCAGGGCGGTCCCAATTTCTCGACAATGTTGCTCAATTATAAGATTTACGGAGATGTGTTCAACGGCAAAATGTTCGGATACGGTATCGCAGAGGTATGGATTCTGTTCCTTATCATTATGTTCTTTACCTTACTGACTTACTTGTATTCCAATCGATTCGTGTACTATGAAAATGATAATAGGGGGTGAAACGAATGGCAGTCTCCCAGTCCACGGCAATTGATCATGCCCGATCCGCCGGCAGCACGTCCAAATATGCCGTCAAAGATACAATTCGTTTCATAATACTTCTTGCCGGTTCCATCGCCATGCTGTATCCGCTTCTCTGGATGATTACGATCGCACTGAAAGGGAATGAAGAAATATTCAAGATTCCACCCGATTGGTATCCCAAGGAGTTTCATCTGGAAAACTTCGTGAAAGGGACGCAGACCATTAACTTTTGGCGGACGTTCGGCAATTCCTTGTTCATCGCCATCGCCTGTACGATTGGGCAAGTCGTCAGCTCGGTGCTCGTCGGATACGGGCTCGGCAGGCTTCGTTTTCCCGGGCGGAAGATGTGGTTTTCGTTCTTCATCGGCAGCCTCATGCTGCCAAGCTTCGTCGGGCTCGTTCCGATCTTTCATCTGTTCACCTCGCTAGGCTGGTATAATACGTATCTTCCGCTCATCGTACCGGCATTCCTCGGCAATGCCACCTTTACGTTCCTGTTCATTCAATTCACGAGTACAATTCCGAAATCATTCGACGAGGCTTCCAAAATGGACGGGGCCGGAGATTTTCAAATCCTTTGGCATGTGCTCGTGCCTATGTCGATGCCGGTCATCGTCACTATGGTGATCTTCGCTTTTAACGGAGCGTGGAACCAATATTTGGAGCCTCTCATTTATATCGCAGATCAAGGCAAATGGACGTTAGCGGTCGCCCTTGCCTCCTTTGCTTCGAGCTGGACGACGCAATGGAACTACTTCATGGCAGCGGATTTAATCTATATGCTTCCGATGATCATGATCTTTTTCTTCGGCCAAAAGTATTTCATGCAGGGTCTTGGGTCGGTCAATTCCGCCGGCTTGAAATAAATTATTTAAGGAGGTCCATAGTTATGAAATTGCTTCAATTAGTGGGTCTGGCAGGAGCCGTAACTCTGGCATTGGGGACGGCCGCAGGATGTTCGAACAGCACGAGCTCAGACGGAGGTGCTACCACCCCGGCAGCTTCATCAGGCAGCGACAGCAATGCGGCGACCGCGGTGGTCACGCTGATGACTTGGGAGTCTCAAGCGATGAACGACAAGATCATGGCCTCAATGAAGAAGTTCGAGGAACAGAATCCGGGTATCACGGTTAAACTGCTTCCGGCGCCGCTTCAGGATTACGGCATCAAAATCAATGAGATGATGGCAGCCAAGCAGGCCCCGGATATTTTCATGACCGGGAATGACATGACGCTGCAAAACGGGGCGAAAGGCCTGCTTTACGATTGGTCGGCCAAAGCTAGTGCGGATCAGGAGTTTATGAACGGATTTTATCCTGGTGTTGTAGACAGTTGGAAATCGAATAACAAGCTTTACGGTTTGCCGGGTCTTCTTAATACATATGGCATTTTCTACAACAAAAAGCTGTTCAAAGATGCCGGTCTTCCGGAGCCGAAGCGGGGATGGACTTATGATGAATTTTTTGATGACATGGCCAAATTGACTTCGAATAAAGGCGGCGTACAGCAATACGGATATTACGGCAGACCGGATGCGTTCAACGTATCGCTGTATTCGGTATCGGCGGGAGGCGCTCCTTTTACCGATTCAATCGTCAATCCGACCAAGGTGGAAGTGAGCTCTCCGTTTATCGAAGGTGTGAAGAGGTACCAGAAAGCGATAGCGGATAAATCCATGATACCACCGACCTTCGACCAATCCAGTGTCATGGCGTCCTTCAAGGACGGCAAGGTGGCGATGACGATGCAAGGGCAGTGGGTGGCCGACGACTTGATCCGCAACGCGCCTAACCTGGAATGGGGCTTTGCTCCTCAACCGGTTGTGAAGACGCAGTCGGAAATTTATGATGCCGTCGGTTGGTGCAGCCCGGCTACCATCAAGAATCCGGACGCGGTCTGGAAAGTACTGAAGTATCTGGATTCCTCGATGTATCAAGAAGTGCTGCCGTCTACGCCGGTCGCACCGGCTGCTTACAAATCGGCAACAAGCGCATATTTCGATACGCTTAAGAAAGCGGGTCATCCTGATTTGGCGGAAGGGATTGATTATATTCTGAAATCGCCCAATACGCAGCCGGTACGGTTCTTGACGACCTGGTCCGGGAAAGCGGGGCCATTCATCGACGCCGTCTGGAACAATGTCTTGAGCGGCAAAGCGGGCGAAGCCGAGCTGAAGGATATGGCCGACAAGGTGAACAAAGTGATTTCGTCATCCAAGTAAGCTGACAGCATTCGGAATTTGAATTGAAAAAAATTCAGTCTTTTCGGAGGTCATGTGTGAGTATGAACAAAAAGAAGGGTTTCAAACTATTCATCCTGTCTACGGCTTTTGCCTTAACTTTCACATCATTTTCTGCGCTCAGAATCCCGGAAGCAAATGCTTTTACTTCCTCCGAGGCGGATACGGCCATACAAGCGTTTAACGCGAAGTTCTGGGACAGCAGCGCAAAGCTATTTTGGAAAAATTCCAATCGCGGCAGCAACTATATGGACTTTTGGATAGAAGCGGAGCTTTGGGAAATGGTCATGGACGCCTATCTCCATACTTCCGATGCCGGCTTGAAAGCGCAGCTTCGAACTCAGATTGACGACATTTTTGACGGTACGGTAGCAAAATACGGGGAGGATTGGACCACCAATCATTTCAATGACGATATTATGTGGTGGGCGATGGGTTCAGCAAGAGCCTATGACATTACGAAAAATCAAAAATATTTGGATAAAGCCAAGTATTATTTCGACTTTGTTTATCATACGCAGTGGGATGAAAGCTTTGCGAACGGCGGCATCTGGTGGATGAATACGGATCACTCTACGAAGAATGCCTGCATTAACTTCCCCGCAGCCGAAGCGGCCGTTTATCTGTATAACATCACGAAGGACGATCATTACTTGGATGCAGCCACCCGCATTTACCGTTGGGGCAAGACGATGCTGACGGACGGCAACGGGAAAGTGTTTGACCGTATCGAGATGGAGAAGGGCGCCGTCCCCGATGCGACTCATTACAACCAGGGCACTTTCATCGGTGCTGCGGTAGGATTGTATCAAATTACCGGAAATACCGTGTATCTTGACGATGCCGTGAAAGCGGCGAGCTACACCAAAGAACATCTAGTCGATGAAAACCGTTTGCTCCGATACGAAGGACCGAACCACGACCTAAAAGGCGGCAAAACGATCCTGCTTCGCAATCTTGCCTATCTGCAAAAGGCCGTCAACGAGCGAAGTGAAAGCACCTACAAGCAATTCGCTGCGGACTTTAATGACTGGGCGGCTTTCAACGCTCAAACAGCATGGAACAATCGCAACGCCGACAACATCGTCGATGGCAACTGGGCAGGTCAGCTGCTTTCCGGAACTTATGAGGCTTGGGCATCATCCGGCGCAGTAGAAGCATTGACTGTTTTGCAATCGCAGGATGTCGCGACCGGCGGGTATGTCTCCAAAAATCCTTATGATAAGGTAGAAGCGGAAAGCTATAACGTCGGTACCGGATTCGTTATGGAAGGAAGCACGGATGGTACGCTTCAGCTCGGCGGCATTCAGGCGGGACACTATGCGGCTTATAAACATGTAGATTTCGGATCCGCAGGAGCTATCGGCTTTATTGCCCGGGCGGCAAGCGGTACAGGCGGGGGGAACATCGAAGTAAGACTCGACTCCTTGAACGGTCCCAAAGTCGGAACCTTGAACGTGGAGGGAACGGGCGGATGGAACAATTTCACGGATGCCGTGACCGTTCTTAAAGACGATCAAGGGAATCCGAGTAAAGTAACCGGCGTCCAAGATGTGTATCTTGTCTTTTCGAAGAAGAACGATTCCTATTTGTTTAATTTGAACTGGTTTAAATTCACCACAACGGATCCGACCAAATCGGATGCGTACGCCAGGCTGAAGGCAGGTAACTTCGACAGCAGCTCGGGTCTAAGCAAGAATGCCGATTGGGGCTTCCTCGATGGCATTAAAAATAACGCTCACGCCTTATATAAAGGCATTGACTTTGGAGCTGGTGCTGCGGGAGTTACCGTACATGTAACCAGCGGGAATCAAGGCGGCAAGATCGAGGTAAAGCTGGACAGTCTGGACGGGCCGACCGTAGGCGTGATCGGAATTCCTGCTTTAGGAAATTGGAATGATTGGGTCGACATCATGTCCAACATCGATGATACCAAGGCAGTTGGCGTCCACGATGTGTATCTCGTATTCCACGGAACAAATGGAAGCGATGCGCCCTGCAATTTGGATTGGTTCACTTTCTCGAGCGTGAAAGGGAAAGCAAGGAATGCCTACAGCAAGCTGGAGGCTGAGAACTATACGAGCGGCGTTGGCTTTGGCACGGAGAACGGGGGCGGGCAAACGTACTTGGCGGGCATATACGGTCCCAATAAGCCGTATGCCATGTACAATTACATTGACTTTGGAACTAAGAGTCCGTCCAAATTTTATGTGAATGCGGCAAGCGACACCGGCGGAGGAACGATAGAAGTCAGAATCGACAGTATGAATGGTCCGGTTATCGCAACAAGCCCCGTTACGGGCACTGGCGGGTGGCAAAATTTCAAGGTTACCTCAGCCGACGTAACCACCCCTGTAACCGGTCAACACATTGTGTTCATGCTGTTCAAAGGAAATGATTGGTTATACAACTTCGATAAATTTACTTTCGGTGATCCGTCCGTATTTACGGCGCCGACTCCGCCGACTGAACCTGTGCCAGACAGTGTACCACCGGGAGAGGTAGAGAATGTGCAAGTGATTCGCAGCAACGACACCATGACCCTGTATTGGGACGGTCCTTATGACATCGATGGTCACAAATCGCAAATCGCTGTATTTAGTAACGGCCAACCGGCCGGAACTACCATTGATGTGGGTAGAGGCATCCAAACCGCTGTTGTAACGGGTCTAGATAAGAGCAAGAGCTATGCGATTCAGATCAAGAACGCGGATAAGTCGGGGAATGTATCGAAGGGAATCACCGTAGACGATAAAGATATGCCTTCCTATTCTTTATCCGCAAACGGAATCGTTTTAAAGGATGGTGATGTCATTGAAGACGATTTGACTCTGAACTTCAAAGCATGGAATCGCTTGTCTGCGATCAGGTCTGCACAAATCGCAATTGACGGTAAGGCATATACGATCGATCCGACAACGCAGCAAAGCATTGACATCGATATGGCCGGTAATCTAGGCATGAAGACGGCTGTTATCACCCTTGAGGACGCATCTGGAAACAGGCTTGAGAACACCAGGAACGTCAGCGTGACAACCAGCGTCTATGCCATGCAGCATTTAGTTACCCGGTTCACGAATTCCGGCGAACTGAGCGGAGCGATCGTCCCGCAGCTGTCCAATTCACTTAAGCAGGTTCAGCATCAGCTGGACAAAGGCAAACAGGATCAAGCGGTAAAGCATATGCAGGATTTCATCAAACATTTAAATAATGAAGCTTTAAGCGGTAGTGTACAAACTCGTGCAAAGACGATTCTGAATACGGATGCTCAATTCCTCATCGATGCGTGGCTGCAAAGGAATGGGGGCTAAACGCCCAAATAGGAAGGTCGACTGCAGGTCGGCCTTCTTCTATAAACTAATGGAAGAGGGCAGTCCTGATTAGATCGGGGCTGTATGGATGGCGCCAATGGTGAATTCATAGTAAAGAGGTGGGTTATGAAAAAGGTCATCGGTCTGCTTATTTTTGCAGGCATCTTCTGGACGTCCTATGCTGGAAGCGTTTTCTCGGTTTCATCGGTAGTTTTGGAGGAAATCAAGGACGGCAGAGCCACGGATACCGTCACGATGTTAGGACACACCGATCTGGAGACGATCACGATCAAAGTCTTAAGACCGAATCAAAGCATTCTTTATATGAACGTTGTAAAGGGAGGGGACTTCAGCGATTCGTTCACCTTGCCGGATGATTCCGCACCTGGCACCTATACCGTAATTGCCGGAAGTGGCGACGATCAGAATTTGAAGAAATTCCAAGTTATCGCGCCTAGCCATGAAGAAGATGGCGAGGACTCGGGAGGAGGAACGTTTCTTGCGCCGGCTCATCCGACGCTCACGCTCAAGCCTGTCATACAGAACGGCATTGCCTCGGTTCAGCCGGAAGCGGGCCACAACACAGTGTTAATTGCCGTTAAGGATTTTGCGAATATGCCGCTAAAAGTGTTATTCCACGACGTGTATCTATCACTTGGGCCGTCCGAAGTTCAGGCTCTTCTCACACGAGCAGCCGACAAGGAGGGGGCGGTTCTTCAAGTCAAGGCGGAAGCGGCCGCAAGCACGGAAACGGGGCGGTTGATCCGTCAGAACGGCGCTCAATTGCAAATGGCCGGCAAGATCTTTGACGTAACGTTGACGCTGATAACGAAGGACGGCACTGAGATTCGGGCCGTTCAGCTGGCCGGGGACACGGTGCTGTCGCTGCCTTACGATCCGAAGGCCGATGAACGCTTGCTGGGTATCTACTACCGCAACGAGAACACGAGCCAATGGGAATACGTTGGCGGAACGGTGGATACGAGCTCGGAGCGGATCCAAGCCAAGCTTGAACATCTGAGTTCATATGCGGCTATCTCGTATAAAAAATCGTTCGATGACGTCCCATCCAGCCATTGGGCAAACCGAACGCTGGAATTGCTGGCTTCTCGTCATATCGTGTCGGGCATAACCGAAAACTTGTTTCGGCCTGACGACCCTACGACACGGGCGGAATTCACGGCGATGCTGGTGCGCTTATTGGAGCTGCCGACCGGCGGAGGAAGCACGCCTTTCTCGGACGTAAGCGCTGATGCTTGGTATGCCGATCCTATTCAGAGAGCCTATGCGGCCGGGTTGATCTCCGGGCTGACGGATACCGAGTTCGCCCCCGATGCCGCCATTACCCGCGAACAGATGGCTATGCTGCTCGTGAAGGCATATGAAGCCAGGCGCGGGAGCCTTCATGCGGGGCAGGCTCCGCAGCCGGTCTTCAAGGATGCCGATCAGATTTCCGGATGGGCCCGGGAAGCTGTGTACCAAGCATCGGCCTTGAAGCTGATGCAGGGCATCGGCGAGGGCATGTTTGACGCTCAATCCGCAGCTACGCGTTCACAGAACGCTCAAGCGATTTACAATTTGATGCAAAACCTTAAACCCTAAACGCAGTTGGGCAAAATTATAAATCAGGAGGAGAGCACGCTTGCATAATAGACGCTATTTGCCGCCAATTGCGGCCAAGTTGTTTTTAATGGTTTGTTTGCTGTTCGGCACTTTGCCGTTCGGGTTGCCGGGAACCGTATCGGCTAATTCCGTGCAGCTTCCAATCACCCCCAACACATTCGACGAAAGCACCGGTACGAAGGAAGCGAGTGCATCGGTGACCGGGGCAACCTATAGCGAAAGCTCAACTGCCCTCACTGTGACCGATGGAGTCTACGTGTCCGAATTGAATTGGGTCAGCATGGAATCGTATTGGAGCGGCGCCAAAAAAGATAAGTCGTTGGACGGTAACAAGCTGACCTCGGCGGGGAAAACGTATAGTAAGGGCATCGGGGTGCACGCAAATTCCAAAATCGTGTACAATCTTGATCCCACCTACAAGCGCTTTACGGCGGTTGCCGGGATTGACGACGAGGTCAAATCGAACCCGGATTATGTCAAGGCCAAGGCCAAATTTCACGTGAAAGCGGATGATAAGATCATCGCCAGTTCGCCGGAATTGAAATTTAACGAAACGTATACATTCCAAGTCACGATTCCGGCAGGGGCTAAGACACTGACCTTGGTCACCGATGACTTAGGCGACCCGACTTGCGACCATACGGATTGGCTGGACGCCCGATTCCTGCTGACCGACGATCATGGCGGCTGGTCGCCTTCCGATCCTGTCGTTATGGCCAGCCCCGGAGGTCAAGTCACCAGTATCATTGAGCAGATGGATGGAAGGCTGACTTATTCGATGAAGTTTAACGGCGCAACTGTGGTTGATAAGTCGGCGCTCGGCGTCATCGTGGACGGACGCGATATCGGCGAACGGGTGATCTGGGATAGGACACAGGCGGTCACCGTTTCTCCAGACGCTATCACTTATCCGATAACCGGCAGCCACTCCACGGCCATAGATCATCACACGCTTACGACGATTCCGATTACGGATATTAATAGCGGCATTACCTACCAGCTTCAAGTCAAACTGTTTGACGATGGAATTGCTTTCCGATATGTGATTCCGCCGGGTACCTCGGACCGTGTGTTCTCAGGTGAAAGCACCAGCTTCCGGTTGCCCGCGGACAGCATCGTCTGGTATCAGCAAAATACAACCAATTACGAAGGTCGCTTCACGAAGCAGAACGCCCAGTCTGTTCCTGCGAATACGAAAATCGGCCCGCCGATGACCATTAAGCTGCCGGGCAGCGCCGGGTATGCCGCGATTACCGAGGGAGCGCTCATTCAATATGCCGGCATGACCTTGATGGCCGAAGGCGGAGCCAGCTTCAAAGCCAATTTCATCAACGGCGGCAATTGGACCTTGTCCGGCGAGGTTTCGACGCCATGGCGAATCGTTACCGTTGCCCGCGATTTGAACGGTCTCGTGAACAACGACATCATCACCAACGTGAGCCCGCCGCAAGCGCCGATCTTTGACAACAACATCGATTGGATCAAGCCCGGCTCCTCCACCTGGTCCTGGGTAGTGGACGGTGATGTTAGCAAACGCAACATGCTGCTCTATACCGACTATGCGGCCGAATTAGGCATTCCGTACAATCTGATTGATGAAGGCTGGACGGACTGGGCATCAACGCCTGAGGAGTATTGGGCCGCGGTGAAAGAAGTCGTGGACTACGGCAAATCCAAGCATGTCGAAAGCTGGCTATGGAAATCCGCTTCCGATCGCTTGGGCATCAAAGGGTTGTTCAACCGCGAGGACCGGATATCCTTTTTCGAAAAGGCTAAAGAGGCGGGTGTCGTCGGAGTCAAGATCGATTTCATCGACGGCGAAGAGCTGTTCAAAATAAACTTCTATAAAGACACGCTGGAAGACGCCGCAAAATATCACTTGATGGTTAATTTCCATGGGGCCAATAAACCGACAGGTATGTCGCGGACTTATCCCAATGAATTATCCCGCGAGGGCGTGTATGGTCTGGAGCAAGGTGCACCGCCTGCCGATCATAACGCTACCTTGCCGTTCACCCGCTACCTGGCTGGTAACGGCGACTATACGCCAATGTCGCTCAGTAACCGGATGGGCAAAAGCTCCTGGAGTCATCAGGTTGCGACGGCGTTAAGCCTCACCTCGCCGATCCTTTCCTTCGGGGAGCATCCGGAGAACATGCTGCTGAATCCGGCTGTAGAGCTATTGAAGAGCATGCCGTCGGCTTGGGATGAAACCATCGTACTGCCCGGCAGCGAAATTGGGGAGGTTTCGGCGATGGCCCGCCGCTCCGGTACGACCTGGTATGTGGCCGCCATGAATGGCCTGGAGGAGCGCGCTATGGACCTGAACCTGTCATTCCTCGGCAGCGGGAAGTACAATGCCAGCATCTATGCGGACGATATGACGAAACCTAACGCTTACAACCTTGATAAGCAAGTGGTGACTTCAGGCGACGTGTTAAGTATGAAGATGAGAGGCAGCGGAGGCTATGTGGCCAAATTCAGCCAGCTTGACATGGAGCCGTTCGGCGGCGGATTTCTGGATCAGCGTACGGTTCATTTGACAATGCCGGACAGTGCAAGCACGCGCGAAATTCATTATACACTGGACGGTTCCGAGCCAAAGGCTAGCTCTCCGAGATACGAGAAGGAAATCGTGATTACCGATTCCGCTGTCCTCCGCGCGGTCATTACGAGGGGGGAAGGAGCCGGCAGCACCGTAACGGCTCGATTCAACAAAACCTTGCCGCTCATTAATATTTTGTACGACGGGGACCGGAACTGGGTCAATCCAGGCGGGAAAGTAAGGATACAGACCAATGCGGAGGGGAGCGACTTCGAAATTCGCTATACGCTGGATGACAGCGAACCGAACCAACACTCCCTGTTGTATACGGGACCGTTTACGCTCCCTGTAAGCACGACCAAATTGAAAGCCAAGCTTTATGCGAAAGGACAACCGGGCTCCAACACAGTATCGAAAACGCTATATACGCTGGAACATAACGCACCTGTGCCGCCTCTGCCTTCGGTTTACCTGGATGAACTGAATTGGGTCAGCGCGACATCCGGCTGGAACAATGTACCGAAGAAGAAGCTCTCGATTGACGGCAATCCATTGAGAGCAGGCGGTAAAACGTATGAGCGCGGTTTGGGGACACACGCCAATTCCGATATCGTATACACGATTCCTAGTGGGGCCAAAAGATTTGTCGCTATTGCCGCTGGGGATGACGAGGTGAAAGAAGAAGGCGGATATGCAAGCATGCTGTTCAGCGTGTATGTGGATGGGGAGCTTGCTGCCGCTTCGCCGCTCATCGGCAAAGGCATGCTGTGGAACTTCGACGTCCCGCTGCCGGAGGGAGCCAAGCAGATTCTTCTGTCGCTTAACGATGCGGGGGGTAAAAACTTCGACCACGGCGATTGGCTAAACGCCGGTTTCATGACAACAACTTGGACGGCCCGAGAATTGGCGGCGAGCATGAAGCAGATCGCGAATCCTTCGCCAAGCGACACCAGGCTTAAACTGCCAACCGTACCGACGGGATTCCGCATCGCGATTCAAAGTTCCAGCGACCCTAGCATCATTGCGCTGGACGGCACGATTTTAGCGCCTAAAGTGCAAACAACCGTACAAGTGGTTCTGGAGATTACCGACTTGTCGGACGGCAGTAAGGCGTCGACCGAGGCGATTCCCGTTCTCGTCCCGCAGGCAAGCGGATTAGCCCCATATACACTTACGACCACAGGCATTCTCAAGCGCCAAGGCGGCATCGAGGCCCAGGTGAGTGTGCAGCCGACGCCGGATGCGGTCAAAGGTCCGGATGAGCAGGTCATCGTCTTTCAACTGATGAAGGGCAACACGCCTGTAGGGATCGTGGCTGTGCAATCCGACAGAATCGAAACCTCCAAAGCTTTTACCGCTTACTTCAACATGGCGGACTTTGATTCCAGTCTGTACACGGTTAGAGCCATGGTGCTGGACCGCTTCAACAGTGATTTGACGTCTCCCGTCAGTTTGGCGGAGACGGTACAGTTACAATAGGCTGGGATAGTCCAGAGAAACCGTTCTTTCTGTTAAGGAAGAACGGTTTTTTGACCTCTTCAGATCTTGTGAATTTTCTTACATCTCGGTTCAGATTGAATGATAAGATAAAAGTAAAGCCATTTACTTAGGAGGTAGTATGCTAACATATATTTACTTTGTTCGGCACGGAATTGCACCCTTTTCGTTGGAGCTTGAATCGTCAGCAGGTGGAGCTAGTCTCAATGAGCAAGGAAAATTTGACTCAAAAAGAGTAGCTGATTTATTAAGAAACGAAGACATTGATTTAATCGTTTCTAGTTCATTTAACCGGGCGAAAGAGACTGTCATGCCATTAGCAGAGTTATTACAAAAAGAAATTATTCAATTTGATGAGCTTATTGAAAGACCGATCGCGAGTTTAAGCTATCCAGTACCTGAAGAAGAACTCTTATGCGGTATTGAAAAATCTTTTAGCGATATCGATTTTTGCATGCCGGAAGGGGAGACAACAAGACAAGCTCAAGAAAGATCTATACCCATAATAATGAATTTGTTGTCTGCCTATGAGGGCAAAAAAATCGTAATCGGTACACATGGAAACATAATGACGATTATTTTGAATTATTTCGATTCAAGTTACGGGTTTAATTTTTGGAAGCAGACCAGCAAACCGGATATATATAAACTTGAATTTGAAGATAGAAAATTAAAGCATGTGCGGCGATTATGGACCTTAACAAATCAAAGTTTAATGAATTAACTGGCCAAGATTCATATTACCGATAGCATTTGCTTACTTCATAAAATTTCGGACTAGATTTTCGACGACTACATCTTTCATATTATCGTTTTCCTCCTCCAATATGTGAATAAAATACTCTTCATTCGAGTTAGAAGCTCTGAAAATCATATTTTCTTTATCTGTTAGCATGACGTTATGGCCACAATCCCTGAGACATTTCTCATAATCATTCAAAGTTGGCTTTTGATGCTCCTCCAAGAAAATAACCCCTCTTAAAAGGGAACTTTTATCCTGGTGGATTACTTTAAAATGAACTGTGAATTCACTTTTCATAAGTCAAATCATCTCCCTGTTCGCACTTTTGATTGCTACTAAATTCATAATAAATAAGATGATTGCGGGAAGCTGTGATATTTATTACATTATGTAAGAGAAGAGCTTGGAGTCTAGTGAGGTGTGCAATCGTAATGAAAATTGACCGCTTGCTGGCAATAACGGTACTGCTGCTGAATCGCGGGCGTGTCAGTTCCAAAGAATTGGCTGACCGTTTTGAAGTTTCGACGAAGACGATTTATCGGGATATGGAGACCTTGAATCAATCGGGCATTCCGGTTGTGGCCCATCAGGGCATTTCCGGCGGATTTGAAATCATGGAACCTTACACCATGGCTCGGCAATTTTTGTCGCTCAGTGAAATTGAAGCGATTGTCGCGGCGGTAAAGGGGATGCATTCTGCCGTGGATGACCGTATGTTCGGCACTCTTCTGGATAAGGTAAAGGCGATGCTCAGTCGAGTAGATCGACTTCAAATGGAGCAGCAGGGAGCGGGAATTGTCTTCGATTTCAATCCGTGGGGGCAAGGACCTGTTGCGCGGGATAAAGTGAACAGCCTGAGACAGGCAATTGAGCATACAAGCGAGGTTAGCTTCAAGTACTTAAACATGAACGGTACAGAGAGTGAGAGAGTCGTCGAGCCTACTGCTTTAATTTTAAAAGGATACCTCTGGTATTTGCAGGCTTATTGCACGCTCCGAAATGAATTTCGCGTGTTTCGATTATCTCGCATACAGGAGCTGCGGGTGTTGGAGAAATCCTTCTTAAGAAAACAAGCCCCTTCGCTTGAGAACTACGCCTGGGAGTCGGATTGGTCGAATGCGAATCTGCAAGAGATGACATTTCGGTTCCATTCGAAGGTTCAGTACCGCGTTATGGATACCTTCGATCCGCAGCAAGTTACAAGAATGGAGGATGGGTCTTTACAGGTAAAAGGATCCTTCAACGAAGATGAATGGCTGTACGGCATGCTGTTGAGTTATGGTGAACATGTCACAGTAGAAGAACCGGTCGGTGTAGCCGAAGAAATGGTGAATCGGGCACGAAAAATTATGGAGCGTTATAAGAAACTGGACAGATAGGTGTCCACGTTCTCCCTGTATACTGATCATAAATACAAGAAGATGAGGGTGGAACTATGCATACATATATAACGAAGCAACCAGCAATAACCCTAACAGGTGTTCATGTTCGAACGACAAACGCGGAGGAAGCGGGTCCGAATCGGCGGCTGCCGCAGCTGTGGGAAACGTACTTTCAAAGCCAAATGACCTCGCAAATCCCGACAATCAATTTCCATCTGATCTATGCGCTCTATACGGATTATGAAAGTGATGCTGCAGGTGCGTACACCACTCTGATCGGGCACGAAGCAGCCGGCGAGAAATCGCAGGATGAGGACAAGTTCCACACCGTACAAGTACCGGCGGGCAAATATTTGGTATTTACAACAGAAAAGGGCCCTGTCTATGAAGTGGTAGCACAGGCGTGGGGCAACATTTGGGCCTATTTTCAGGAATCAGTGGAAGTAAGGGCATATACGGGGGATTACGAGCTGTATGACGCCAGAAATTTGGATCCCGCGCAGACACAGATTCAGATCTTTATAGCAATTAAGTAGGTAAAAAGGGCGCCTCATGCAGGCGCTTTTCTAATATTTATAACGCGAATTAGGTTCAGATAAATAAGAACAGGTTGCAGCCTCTTACAGAGATTGTCCGCTGTCTACAGTGATGATCTGACCAGTCATTGCATCCTGTTCCAAGGCAGCGCAGACCATGGAAGCAATATTTTCGGGTGTCGATATTCGCTGTAATAATAGGTTGGGAGCAAGCCGGTTCATTTGTTCTTCTCTTCCGGCCCACCATCTTGTCGCGACGGCTCCCGGGACTATGCAGTTGACCCTAATATCTGGGGCTAATGCTCTTGCTAACGATTTGGTTAGACCGTGAACGGCTGCTTTCGATACGGCATAAGGCAGCGAGGAGCCCAACCCTGTTTGTCCGGCGATGCTGCCAAGATTAACAATCGCACCTTGTTGATTTTTCTTCATGAAGGGCGCGACGGCTCGTGCGCAGTAAAACATCCCTTTTACATTCACAGCAAACAACGCATCCCAGCTTTCCTCCGTTACCAGCTCCAGATCCTCCATCGGAATGTGTTGGGTGATACTGGCATTATTCACGAGCAAATCCACCGTCCCGAATCCGAATTGCTGAACAATGGTTTCGATCATGCTCCGGACTTCCTTCTCTTGTGATACATCCGCTTGTACGGCGACTGCCCGCCCACCCTCATAGTTTATCCGTCGCACAGTTTCTTCTGCATCTGTTTGAGAGCGTGAATAATTTACGATCACGATGGCCCCCCGTTTAGCCAGTGCGAGACTGGTTGCTCTGCCAATCCCCGTACCGCCGCCGGTAATTAGGGTCACTTTGTTCTTTAATTCCATAATAATTCCACTCCCTTGGCTTCTTGATGGATTCATTGTAATAGATACAATGACGATTGTATAATTGAACTATTTGAATCATTCGTTCAATTTTTTTGAATTGTCACAGGGGGATGGACCGTGGATCTTAAAACGTTAAAAACATTTCAACTGATCGTGAAATACGGAAGCTTTATACGCGCAGCACAAGAAATGAACTATGTGCAATCCACCGTTACGATGCAAATAAAAAAGCTCGAATCCGAATTGGGCGTACTGCTGATAGAGCGCGGCAAAGAGATTGGTCTGACGGAAGCCGGAAGGCTGTTCTACGAACAGAGCCTGCAAATCGTAAAAAGTATGGAGAACCTTCAGTCAAGCTTATCGGATTTGACATCCGGTGAAACAGGACATATACGCATAGGAGTGACAGAGCCGACTGCAAGTTACCGCTTGCCTGGTATCTTGGAGAAATTTATGTCTGCTTATCCGAATATCCGCATTTCCATAGAAATCTCGAACACCCCGGCCCTTACAGAGCGGATACTTAAAGGAGAAATCGATTTCTCGATTTGTACAGCACCTAGCATCAGCTCCGAATTTTATTTTGAACCTTTATTTCAAGAAGAGTTCGTAGTCTTAATGCCCGAGAATCATCCGCTTTCGCAGAAGGATGTGCTAGAACCGGATGATTTTCGGGGGCATCGTTTACTTATTACATCATCGACTTGTCCATATCGCAGGAAGCTGGAGTTGGTTATGCAGGAAAAAGGAAATGTGACGCTCGATACCATGGAGATCGGGAGTATGACGGCTTTAAAATTTTACGTAGAGAAGGGGATAGGGATCGCACTTGTTCCTAAAATTACAGTGGAACCCGATAAGGGGACTCTTGTTAAGATGATTAGCGGAAGCTTGGTACATATGACTTTTGGGATCTTGTGCAAGGAATCCGCCTATCCGTTCCAATTGGCGAGTCAAAAGCTCTATCAATACATAAAGCGGGAATTAGTAACGCATTCCGAAGGCTAAGCATCCACGGCGAAAGCTGAAAAAGCTGCTCCGGCAGCCAACCGGAAACAGCATTTCGCATAGGTTTATTTCACCTGTCCACCAGAATGGGGGATGGGTTTGTTCACTTTCACTTTAAAATCCACCGATGTGTCGCCACCGAATTCGCATACTTCTGCTCAAACCTCATTATTCTTCCCATCTGGAATGCAGAACATGGTTGCAGAAATTTGGACGCGTATAGCCCGGGAGAAGCACTTCGCAGATATCGGCGTTAATCGTGCCATACGTCGTTTCCGGTTTATGTTTGAAGCCTTCCAAGAAGGCATGCAGAATGTTGTGTTTAAATTGGTTGCGCGGGAACGCTTTGACAATTTGCTGGCGGGTTTCTTCGGAAATGAGGTCGAAATTTTTCCCCACGACATCGTATCCGACGCCAAAATTCATCAGCGCTGCTTCGGATTCTTTGTATTCGACGATTCCGATCGTTGTATGCAGGGCGACTGCATCCCACACCAGCCTAATCGATTCCTCCGGGACGCCGCGGCTTCGCAGAAAATCGCGAGCAGCATTGGCCCCGTCCACTTCGAAACGCTTGTCCGGACTGCGATATGCGGGCGTTAGGCCCAAATCGTGGAAAAGAGAACTGATATACAGCAATTCCGGATCATACTTCACTTGCTGCTTCTTGCCTTGGATCGACGCGAAAAGAAATACCCTGTTCGAATGGTTCCACAGGAGTTCGTCGCCATGTTCGCGCAATAGCTCGGCCGCTTCGACGGCCAACTTACTATCAGGTATCTTGATATCTGCGATAAATGTGGACATTGCTTACAGCCTCCTAATCTAGGTCGTATCTGGGTCGAATATTAGGCCATCACTTTCTTGGCTAGACGAGCTGCTGCTTCTTTGGCTTCATTGTTTGCTTTGTCCAACACGGCTGCTTTGTCCAGCACGGAAGTACCTTGAGCGCGAATGATTTGGTAATCCTCAACGCCAAGGAAGTTGAACATGGATTTGAGGTACTTGTGCGAGAATTCGTTGTCGGTGTACCAGTCGTTGTTCGTGTACACGGCACCGCTTCCTTGAATCACGAGCAGACTGCGGCCGTCAGTCAGCAGACCTACAGCGCCATTTTCCGTATATTTGAATGTTTCACGCGCAATCATGATGTTATCCATGTAGTCCTTCAGCCGGGAAGGAATGTTGAAGTTATGAAGTGGCATAATAATGACGTACTTTTTGGCTCTTTTGAATTGCTGCAGAATGGTGTTCATGCGGTCCGTAACGCGCCGCTCGTCCTCCGTCAGTTCGCCATTGGAAGCGAATTTACCCCAAGCGTTCAGAACGGTGCTGTTCACTTCCGGAATTTCTTCCGCGTACAAATCGATTTGTTCGATCGTTTCGTTCGGGTTCAGCTTGCGGTAATTCTCAATAAAATGTTTGCCAACTTCAAGGCTGATGGATGCAGGGGAATCTACAGTGGCATGCGCATTAATAACAAGTAATGTTTCCATATATCGTACCTCCAAAATGAGTTTTGAATATCCAATTGGCGACAAATGCTATCGTCGATATTCATTGGTTATAATATACGACTGTGAGCAAAGGAAGTCAAAGCCTTTTTTCTGGTAATCATCCTGAGGCTGTCACTAAGTTGGGAAATGGGGGTTCTTATGCAATATAGCGTCGGCGTTGAATATGCACTGCACTGTCTCGTGTACCTGATTCCGAACGAAACAACGATCGGCATTAAGGAGCTTGCGTTCTTTCAAGGTATTCCGGAGACCTATTTGTCCAAAATATTCACGAAGCTTGCTAAAGCCGGTATCATCACCTCGGTTCCTGGCGTTAAAGGTGGCTTCAAGCTTGCACGAAACCCTGATGAAATTTCCTTCTGGGATGTTGTCGAGGCTGTGGAGGGCAAGAAGCCGATCTTCCAATGCCAGAACATCAAAGATAACGGCTACCTGTACCGCAGGGATGACTGTTCGGCATGTACAGCGTCCACGAGTCCTTGCACGATCAACTTCGTCATGCTCGAAGCCGAAGAAACTATGCAGAATTATTTGCGAAGCAAAAAATTATCTTGGCTGGAGGATGAATTGGATCGCGTTCTCCCCGTGCAAACACGCAAAGATACAAGGGCCTTCTTCGCTAAGCGCGATTTCAAAAATACAATCGAATAGGAAACAGGCAACATTGATTAGGATTTTCTATCGTTTCAATTAAATATTCAATATTGATCTATTATTTTATTAAAAGTATGCTATTAAACAGGAAAACACTTGAAGCATAAGATGTTGATCGTAGGGAAAAATATGTAATGCGCTGTACTTAAAAAGGAGATGTTGTATGAGCTATCCTCGTGTGGTTTCACTTTGGAGATATCCCGTAAAATCGATGATGGGAGAAGAGTTAAATGCAACAGATATTACTGAAAAGGGAGTACTTGGTGATAGAAAGTATGCATTGATAGATACTTCAACAGGCAAACTTGCCAATGCGAAGAATCCCATCAAATGGCCGAATATGTTTGATTATCGTGCTGTATATACGGACCCGTTACAAGATCCAACAAAACTTCCTCCTGTTAGAATCACATTCCCTGATGGTAGTTGGGGAGTCACGACGGATGAAGATATAAGCGAGAGGCTCTCAGGAAAGCTGGGTCGTCCGGTTAAAGTGGCAGCAACTTCAGATCAAGCAGGTGATGTTCAGTTCGAGGGGTATATACCTGATATTGAGGGATTAAATAACAAAAAAACGATTTTCACCCGCAGTTCCCCAGAAGGAACTTTTTATGATATTGCAATGGTTCATTTAGTGACAACAGCCAGTATGAATAAAATGAGGGAACTAATTCCGGAAAGTCGTATTGAAGTCAGACGTTATCGATCGAATATCGTAATTGATGTGCCTAATGAATCAGGGTTTATCGAAAATGATTGGGTTGGTAAAACCGTTCGAATTGGGGATGAAGTGATAGTAGAGGTTACACAGCCTTGCGTTCGCTGTATCATGACAACTTTACCTCAAGGGGATTTACCCAATGATCCAGCTATCCTTCGAGCTTCCGTTGAGCATAATAGTGGGGCAATGGGGGTATATGCGAAGGTCATTCGCACTGGACGTATTTATCGTGGAGATAAGATTATAGTCGAATAACAGAAAAGAGGACAAGAACATACATCCTTAAAGATTCGTGCGCTGCGCGAGATGATCTTAAGGGTGTAAGTTCTTGTCTTTTTTGTGCTACATCCTTTTTAAGTAAAGAGGTAGAATAATCTACCCTTTTAAAGCAAATACTTCCATCATTATATCGATATTCATCTACCTTCGGAGGTTAATCCATGAAAGTGAGGCCTAATACGATCGATACCTGTGTTCTCAATGCCTTGGATGGACTATATCGGAGGTTCGCGGACAACGATCTACTCATCGTACGGCATCTCAAAATGGAGGAAGGCCGTCCGGTCGCATCCCTTGCCTATTTAAGTGCCATTGTAGACGAACAATTCCTCAATGGCGAGCTCATCGGCACGTTAAGTGATGACCATCGGGGTACAGCGGAACACAAGGATGCCTCGTATATGGAATTGATGAACCGCTTGGGCAAGGCCAAGCAGCTTATGCGAATGGAGGATGTCGTGCAGTTTATTTCGGATGCCGGCATCGTTCTTTTCCTCGAAGGTCGATTCGAAGCCTATGGCATCACACTGCCAGGTTATGAGACGCGTGCCGTAGAAGAACCGAAATCGGAAGTTAACGTACGCGGGCCGCGGGAAGGATTCACCGAAGATCTTCAGACAAACCTGGGTATGGTGTATCGAAGGCTAAAGACGCCAGAACTGAAATCGGTGGCAATCAAGATCGGGCAGCAGAGTCAAACGAAAGTGACGATCCTGTATTTGAAGAACCAGGTCAACGAATCGGTCTTGGCGGAAGTTAAAAAAAGGCTGAATGCGGTTCGGATGAACGTTCTTATCGATAGCGCACAGTTGGAGGAATTGATTCAGGACAGCACGTACTCGCCATTTTCGCAAATTTTGAATACAGAGCGTCCCGATCGGGTCATCACAGCGTTGAATCGAGGCAAAACAGCGATTATGATCGACGGGACTCCGAATGCATTACTCGCTCCGTCTTCGTTCACCGATTTCCTTCACCCCAGCGAAGATTTATATGAGCGGTTTTATTTTGCCAATTTTTTGCGGATTCTTCGATTAATCACTTTGTTTATTTCTTTGTTTGGACCTTCTTTGTACATCGCCTTAACCACATTTCATTTGGAGATGATTCCTACACCTTTAATGCTCACTTTCCTTTCGACGAAAGCGGGAATTCCCTTTCCCACCTTTATCGAGGCCTTGATCATGGAGGTCGCATTTGAAGTTCTTCGGGAAGCCAGTCTGCGGCTGCCTCGTGTAGTCGGACAATCCGTTAGCATTGTCGGTGCCCTCATTATCGGGGAAACAGCCGTCGATGCAGGGATCGTCTCGCGGCCGATGGTGATCGTGGTGGCCATGACAGGCATCGCATCGTTTACGATACCTCAGTTCAGCACCGCTATTTCGCTCAGGATGCTGCGTTTCCCCCTTATGTTTCTCGCTGCATCTATGGGTGTGTTCGGTCTTGCTCTCGGGATGTTTACGATCACTTTGCATTTGTGCTCGCTGAGATCGTTCGGCAACCACTACTTTGTTTTATTTGACGGCAAAGGGTGGCGGAACGTACTTGAGAGCTACATCCTTTTTCCGATTCAACATCGGAAATTAAAATCTTGGGGAGAGGATCAGCAGAATGATGAAGCTCGCTAGATGGACTTTGTTGCTCGGCTTGATGATATCGCTCTCGGCGGGATGCTCGACAGACATTCGGGAAATCAGCGATGTCGCTTTGGTGATGATTACCGGCATCGATTATGATAAAGAACAAAACAAATATACCTTTACGGCTTACAGTATTTTACCTTCTACCACCAGTATGGAGAACTCAAGCAAACAGAATGAATGGGTGGCAAGCGCACAAGGAATCTCCATTATGGATGCAGCCCGTAATTTGCGAAGCCGGGCGGGTAAAACGTTAGATTGGCAGCATGACAAATTTTTCATCATCGGGGAAGAAGCCGCGACACACGCCTTATATGAAATTATCGATTATATGACCCGATCTCGCGAAATCCGAATATCCAGCTACATCATCGTCAGCGAAGGGAAAGCAGCCGATAAGCTGGCAGTGAGATCGGAGACGAACGATCTGATTGCGAACGATTTTCTAGGGAGAACGACCAACGAGCATTTATGGGGCAAGAGCATCTCCTTGATGGTGAAAGACGTTTCAAATTTGTTTTCGAATCCTTACCGGGGGTTCGTGACTGGCCGACTAAGTTTGGATAAGCCGGTTAACAGTTCGAAGGAAGTGCTTCTCCTCAGCGGCGGCTCCGTATTTAACAAGGGTAAGTTCGTTGACTGGCTGAAAGGGAAGGATACCATAGCGGTTTACCTGCTCTCTAAGAAAAGAGAATGGAGCAAGCTGGAATTCCCGGTAATGGTCCAATTCAACTCCACCAATGTGACGATCCTCATGCAGTTTCCGAAGAAAACATTGCAATTTCGCCAGACGGACGAAGGCATGACGCTGGAAATTGACGTAAGTTTAAAAGCGGCCCTAATGGATATGGATCACCCTCTACAGTTGAGTAGACCGGGAGCCTTGGAGCAATTGGAGAAAGCGGCAAGCGAAGAGGTAGAGCAAATGCTCGCAGGCAGCTTAAATCATTTTCAAAAGGAATTAAAAGTGGACGTACTCGGTTTCTCCGATTATATCCGACAGCATCATCCGAGGGAGTGGAGCCGCATGAAAGACAATTGGGATGAGCTGTACCCGGCGATTCCCGTGCATATCCATGTAAATGTGCAATTCTCTAGAATCGGGATGAGTCAAGTATTGGAGGGAACTTGAGATGATTGCAACCCTCGTGTGCATCGCCAACTTGTGTTACGGGCTCGGGCAAACGATTCGGATGTGGAGAAGGAGGCAGAAAACCGAGGCGATTGTGCTTCTTTCTTTAACGCTGTTTATCATAGGCTACTTTTTGCCGGCCACCGCGGCTTACTGGCCTACTGTGCAAAAAGTGAACAGCCGTATATTCCAGCCTGTCTCTGATTATGTGCTCCATCTTTTGCAAATTCATGTAGGAGAATTATAATGGCCGCTAATGAGAAAATCAGCAACTTCCAGTTCGGATGTCTTTTCTTTACTTATTTATCGGGGTTCTCGACACTATTTTTGTATGGTGCGAAGACTTTGCAGCAGGATGTGTGGATTTCCAACTTGCTGGCTACTTTTGGGGCTGTTTTTATAGTTTGGCTGATGAAGTATGTGCAGACTCAGCATCCAGCCAAGAATATGACCGAAATATGCGAGCTCTTGCTTGGAAAATGGCTAGGAAAAGCGATTCTCTTCGTTATCCTCTTCAATATCGTCGGACTTGTG
This sequence comes from Paenibacillus sp. MAHUQ-63, assembly GCF_028765165.1. GTDB lineage: Bacteria > Bacillota > Bacilli > Paenibacillales > NBRC-103111 > Paenibacillus_E. Next base: position 1,575,641 of record NZ_JARADB010000002.1, read on the forward strand.
GTATTGACGCTTCGGGCGTTGACTTTGTTTTATACGACGGCAATCCTGCCGTACACGTCACCGGAACTGATTATGCTGATGCTGGTGTTAGTTACGTCGTATGCCGTATTTCTCGGGCTTGAAACGACCGTACGTACCGTACAAGTCATTTTGCCGCTGTTTCTTGTCTCAATCATCATCATTTGCTTGCTGATCCTTCGAAACGTAGATACGAATCCATTAATTCCCCAATTTCAAAGCCGCTTCACGGATATCGTCTACGGTACGATGCTTTCATATGCCTTTCCATTCGCAAAATCTTTCGGCCTCGTCTTTGTACTGTTCAGCAGAGTCGCCAATCTGAAGAAGATTATGTCCACCTGCTTCATAAGCTTAATGCTTTCCTGTGTTTATTTATTGATTTCAACTTATTTAGCGATCGGTGCATTAGGCATGAATCTGATGAAGTCGTCTACATTTCCGTTCTTTTCGACAATCCAACTCGTTCGGATCGGCGTTTACTTGGAGAGGATCGAGATCATCATCATCGGAATTTGGACGATATTTACTTTGTACGAGACCATAATAGCCCATTTTTGGTTCATTCAGGTCTTCAGCAGTTTGTTTCGCATACGGGATACGAAGCCATTCATTTTGCCGGCTGGACTGCTATTTTTCTCCGTGGCTTTGAACAGCTTTGCTCGTCCTACTGAACTGGGAATTTATAATACGGCGATTCTTCCCTTTTCGATGTTGTTTCCCACCTTGATCTTGCCGCTCATCCTTGTCATCTTAACTGTATTTAAAAAACAAAAAGGCGATTTGCTTTAGAAAAGCTTGAGAAATCAAGCTTTTCTGCGTAGGGAAATCCGTGTCATAGAAGAATGCCAAATGTACCTAGAACGGGTAGCTTGCTTCCAATATGTATTAATATATAACCTTAAAAGTTTAACTTGTCAGAAACCACGTAATAGCTTTGGTAAATTCGTTAGGCAGCTCTTCCACTTGGAGGTATTGTTTCATCGCCTCGGTAATTCGCTTTTCATCGCCACCGAATGAATCGACATATCGGGCCAATTGTACATACCGACTAATATCCTCATGGAAATCGCTGGCGCTTACTGGACGTGCATGCGATTCGACGTAGGTCTGAGCCGAATAACCGAGAATGCGTTCCATTAGCTGCAAGAAGATGCCGCTGGAATAGCGGTAAGGTCCGCCATAGATTCTAGGTCCAAGGGCGTCCCCTAAGAATATGGTTTTGTCTTCTCTAACAAAGAGAAGGCAGGAATCCTCCGCATGGTCGCCGCCGATATGCTCCAGCTCACAAACGACGCCACCGAGATCAAGCGTTAACTTGCTGTCAAATAACAAATCAGGCTCCATAATGGTTATGTCCCGGTTGTCACTGTACTCCAGTTGGATGTGGCGGGCAGTAGTTTCATTGATCACTCCTAAATGAATGAGTTCGTTGAGGGACTCATCTGTCCATGAGAGACCGGAAAGCTGGCTCAACCGCGTGGCAGTTCTTCGATTTGCGATCGCAGGAATTTTCCATTCAGACATGCCAAACGTATGGTCCCAATGCCAATGTGTCAATACCATCATCTCGGGCAAAGGGATTTGGTTCTGCTGAAGCTTCGAACGAAATTGGGCGGCGTGAGCAGGGGAATTGCCTGCATCCAGCAGCAGCGTTCTTCTTTCCCCAACAATCGCTGCAAGTAGGGGGCGGTCTGTTTCATGTTCAGCATGCTGTATCCATATATGCTGACTTATACGTTCAATATGGGACATTGTACTACTCCTTCTGTAAGAAATCTCATAGTTGTACTATAGCACTTCCAGGGCTCGATTGGTGAATGACTTCGTGAGGGACAAGTTGGATTGACATCCTTACCCCATAATGATATGTTAAACGAAACAAGACATTCTTCCTTTTGGGGCAGAATGTCTTGTTGTACTTTTATGGGTTTTTTACATTAAATGTATTTAATCTGTTGGGGGGAGATCATTATGCGAATTATATGAAGCTTTTAACTTGTAATTAAAATTCAGGAGGTAAAATGGATGATTCAGGTGAAGGAATTTTTAGACACGGATTCGTCGCACGCAGAGATAAGAGCAAATCAATTTTTGGCTGGTTTAACAGATGAGCAAGTTATTAATGTTTGCTACGGGTCGACGATGAAGTCCGTTTTTAACGGAGCAGAAGTCCAGCGTAGTGCGATCCTCGTTGTTTACAAATCGGGAGAAACAAATCCTAATAAATAAAACGAGGTGTTCTGACAAGGTGGAAACCTTCTTTAAATGGCTCTCGGCCATTTCGGTGTTGTGTATTGCAGCAATCTTTCTTGGCTTATTGCTACAGAAAGTTTGACTGGCGCTTGAAGAATGTTTCGAACCGTCTTTGAAACATAGTTGTTTTATTAAAATCTTAGGAGGTTTTGAAAATGAGGCAAACGTATCGAAATTGGAATTTAATCATATGGGGTGGAATCTACGATGAACCATAGTCAAACGTCTATTCACCGTAGCCGCCTTGCTAAACAGCTTGTTTATTTGGATGAACAAGTACCATTTTTACTTGATAATTATCCATCTCACCAAAAGATGAGGATGCGAGATAGCATCGCTCAATATGTGAAAAAAATGGTGACATTGCTTGAGCTTGATGATGCTAATCTTGCTAATTCATTAAGTGAAATTACCCTTATAGGGAGCAGCGTGAAGCTCTGCTATGTAGATGAAGGAACTCACGAAGTATTTCAAGTAGTTTTTCCAACAGAAATAGATCCGGATCAAAATAAAATATCATTTTTTTCCCCGATCGGGAGTCAATTGTTATTGAGATCTAGAGGTGAAGCTTTCGTTCTACGTACGCCTGAGGCTGAGTACTCTGTTCAGATTATTGAGAGTTCCAATTAGTTCGATTAAGCCAAGAAAATAGTTATTTTCTCATAATAAAAGGACGGCCGTAAGGCTGTCCTTTTTAAATATTCCTACGCAGAGCTTCATCAGGAAACTCGCTCATTTATTTTATGACACCTGAACCCAGTATTTTCAGTTGAACATTCACGTTCATGGGGATGGAGGGATAGAGGGCAGTCCATTGCTCCCAATCCTGATCGGAGATATGGCCCATGGCCCTATATCGCAGACCGAATCCAATCGGATCCAAACCATTTTTTTGCATGAGCTGGAGAACCTTTTCTACACGTTCTTTGACTTCCAGTCCGGCGATTTTTTGCAAGCTGCTCCAATCTTCCGTGTAGATAGGACGTCTGGATTCTTCCACCATGCCGTTCAACGTTAAATTCATCTGGATGGCTGGAGTTCCAGCCGAAACACCCGATATGGCATACTTAACTTTTAATTGGTTTACCGCGATATTAAACGAATTATTTTCCTGGATGGTGTGTATATCAATGTTGCTAAAGCCTCTAACCAATTCATTGACTATCCTGGTATGATCCGGTGACAGAAAGACTTTGGCTTTTTGTTTGTCTAACAAAGCAATATGATTGATGTTGTAACTTTGATTTATCGGTTGAATGACAGGAAGATAACCATCTTTCCCCCTCTCCGTCATCCTTCTGTGCAGATCAGATAAATTTTCCGTCATCAAATATGACGAATCTGTACCTTCATTATCAAAACTTAAGAATAGGGAATTGCCAGGCAATCTCTCGGAGATGACCTTAATGCTCAGAACTTCTTTGGCACTTGGATCGCCAATCGCCACGGAAGCGATTTTCTGGATGTCTCTCCGACGCAAGAACCAATCCAGCGGCGTTTGGATATCCTGAGTAGCGAGGGATTTGCCGAAAATAATGACTTTAGCGTGACCGAAATCCAGCTCCTTGTCCACTTTGGACTTCAGTAGACGAACTGCTTCGGTAATTGTACCTGCATCCTGTGATATCATTTGAAAATTATTGGTCTCGCCTGGCTCGATCCGTGGGGAGGCAATCCCGAGCTTAAGCGTTACACGATAAGGCTTCTCGGGATTATCCGAGAGATCGACACCGATGCCCAGAACGAAAAAGCGCTTATCCAAATCTTTAAATCCGCAACTGCTTGTTATCATCAATACGATGAAAAGAGCAACAAGCAGCGCGTTTGAGCCTAAGCGCTTCATCGACTTCGCCTCTTTCCTAACCCGTATACCAGGATAACGAGCAGAATTTCACTTGGTAATCGAAGCTGGAACCAGTCTGACGCTACCTCGATATATTGTTTCTCATTGAAGAAGTAGGCAGAGAGTTCGCTTAAGAACAAAAAGATAAGGACGATTCCCTTGGGCACCCAAGGTTTACGCCATAGTGATAACGATGAGGATGTGGTTGGAAGAATTGATTTGATTAATTCCGCACTAACATGCCAAGTCATCGTAATAAAAAGCAGCGCGATGCAAAAATACAGCAGCAAGAAGATAAATAAAACGCGTTCTACAAATCCAAACTCAACTCTCATCGAATCGACGGTACTTGCCCAAGTATAGTTATAGTCATCGACACCGATTGTGCCATGATATCCGATCGGTACGACAAAGGTCGTAAGTATGACCAAAGCGCCAATAACGGGGATGGTCCACGTATATTTCAACTTATTATCGGCTTGGATGCAGCGGTTAAAGATGGCCCAGTTGACATATCCGGTAAAGATGTAAGTCACCGCTGCAAAGGAATTCCACGAGGGCAGCCCCAACGAATAATGACTCATTACTCGAACGGCACCCCAATCCATGTTCGTATTGGTCAATGCTTTGAATAAAATAAACCCGATTAGCGGGAGATTGACAATGAGGATGATCTCTAGGATATAAAGGACTGTCTGTGAGTTGTTATTTGCCGCCAACGCGCACGCGAGCCCCACAAAGCCAATTAAGATAAATAGATTTAAGTCAGGATTCACAAATCTTTGAACGATTCGGCAGTAGGATACCAGAACCATACCTCCTGCTGAGAACCACATAAAACCCAGGTAGAGTAACAAGATCATGTTGATGCTCTTCGGCAAATGCAATTTAAAAATTTCCGGTAAGCCCATCCGGGGGAAACGCATCATCGATTTCGTAAAGAAAGAGGCAAGAATTGGCCCAATGACGATACTAAGCAGCGCTGCCGGGATAGCACCGGTGAACCGCTCGTTCATAAGGATGCGGGGAATGAAAAGGATCGTATTGGTGAGCATACATAAGATAACCGGGTAATAGTAGTACCGGTTCACATGGGATCACCTTCTTTGATGGAATAGCTTGCTTTTTTCTCGCGCATATAGATTTTCAAATAGGGCTCGCCAAAGCTGCGCAGACTAGCAAGATAATTGACTAATAGAAACATGCCTACTACGATGCCTACAACCCCGAACAATGCAGCAAATACGATGAGTACGAACTTGACAAATCTCATGGCAAAGCTCATAGCGTTAATCGGAATCACGAAGTTTGAGATCGCTACAGCTGATGTAATAATGATCATGATGCTGCTCACAAGCCCAGCTTGCTGCGCGGCTTGCCCCAAGATGAGGCCGCCGACTGTGGTCGCAGTTGAGCCGATGTATTTAGGTAACCTTAAACTGGCTTCAATTAAAGCTTCAATCATAAAGAGCATGATAAAAACTTCAATATAAGACGGATAGGGAACAGCTGCCCTGCTTCCTGCTATAGATAACGTTAGCTGTACTCGCAATATTTCAGGATTATAAGAGACAATAGCTACGTAGAAAGCCGGCAGCGTAACCGTAATGAGCAGCGAAATGTAACGCAAGATAACGAGAGCCTTCGTAATCCAAAAGGATTGATATAAGTCGTCCATCGCCGACATAAAGTCGAAAAAAACGCATGGAACAGCAAGAGCATAAGCGGTACCTTCCATCAGGATCACGATTTTCCCTTGGGCCAAATTCAAGACGGTCCTGTCCGGCCGCTCCGTAATCATCATTCGGGGAAACAAAGAAAACCGGGTATCATTCAGCAGTCTTTCCAACTGTCCGGAAGCTTGCACGAGGTCCACGTCGATAGCTAGTAATTTACTTCGAACCTGCTCAAGCAGCTCCGGCTTCGTGTGGGTAGCATCGTACATCAGGATGATCTCTGTTTTACTCCAATGCCCGACCGTAAGGGCCTCACTAGATAAGCTTGCTCGTTTGTATCGGGAGCGTATCAACCCCATATTTGTATGCAAATCCTCCGAGAACGATTTCGAAGGCCCAAGGATCGTGTTTTCTGTCTTGTTCTCGCCTGGCTGATCATTTAATGAACGTTTTGCCGAAATACTATAGATCTTGTCATAATAGATGATACAAGTATGACCGAGGAGCAAACGTTTTCGAATATCCTCCGTGTCCGCAACGACTTCAGCTCCAAAGGAAAACAGCTGAGCTTCAAAGTAGTCAAACGCGTGACTGTTGTTGAACGGAACGGAAACATATTTGTTAATCACGTTGATATCCACAAGGGTTGATAAGTAAAGGATGTCGATTTCAAATGAAAGGTTTCTCAAATGAAGCGTTCGTAAATCAACAAGTGCTGGAAACATGAGTTTGACTCGTTCTACAATTAAGTTGGTTGTCGACATTGGGCATATTTCTCCGATTTATGTATGAACATGATATACAGTCTATCCATTTTGGATTTGACTAAACAGAATTCGCAGAGTGGGGGGCGGAAAATGTAATTTTCTGGATAAATGGATTTTTTATTATGTCCATTTTGTGGTTGTTCAGTTTTTGTATAGAGGATTATGTTATAATTTCTCGGAACCTGTCGAATTCAGTTAATGGTATATATCTACCTTGAAAATAACAATTTTTTGTAAAGATATGAAGGTGAACAATGGAATGAACGAACTGTTAACGAGAAATCGACCGCTTCTATGTTCGGTAAGTGATGTCCAGATGGCAGAATTTATTCAAATGCATCTAGGCATCGATTGCTGTATGCAACCCTTTGAACCAGATCCGGCATCTGAGTTGATTCCTCAGTTTGACAGAATGAATCCAGATTGTGCGGTTGTTCTCCTGAACGAAGCAACAAAGGACAATTTGACTGAGTGGATCGATCTAAGACAATATTGCGATACGAGACACATTCCCTTCGTTATCCTTATGGACAAAGATGACAAAGAACTTAAATGTGCGTTGTTAGCCGATGCGGTATTGTTCCAGCCGGTAGATGTAAAGGAGCTTCAATTGGTTATAAAGAAACTGCTGGAGAGAAGACAGCGGATTCTTGATCAAATTCTCATCGATCCTTTAACAGGAGCGTTCAATTATCGATATTTGCAGCGTGAAGTTCAAACACAGCTCAATGATATGAAACGGTCTCATGAGACATTTTCGATGGTATATCTAGAGGTTGATCCTAAGCCGTCGATAGATGCCAAGTGCAGGCATGCTTTGACCAAAGGGCTTGTGGATTTTATTCAGGGCAGCATACGACCGACGGATTGCATGGGGCATCATGCTGTAGAAGGATTTGTAATGATTCTGCCTAAAACTGTAAAATCTGACGCCTTGAAATTGATGCATCGGCTGACCGCGTTGTTTTCCAAAGTACCTATCGATACGCCGCGGGGGACGCTTTATGGTTCCTTCTCGGCGAAAGTACGGGAATTTGTTGATTCTAATAGGTCGGCGGACGAGTGCTTGAAGATGATGCCGTTCTCGAATGAGACGGACCCTACTGAGCGCTCGGGATTGGTGTTGGATGGCACGATGAACGATAATGAAACCAAGACCCGCAAGCTGATGCTGGCTATTATCGACGATGACCGATTGATCCGCGAGATGTTAAAGCATCAGTTCTCGGATATCGGAGAAAGCCTATATGACGTCGAAATTAAGGAGTTTGCCGATGGAGAGCAATTTTTCAACGATCCATGGCATCGGCAAAATGAACGCTATATCGTAATTATCGATCGGATTATGCCTAAGATGGATGGATTGGAAGTCCTGCATAAAATTCGTACCGGGTATGACAGACGCAGATATGTATGCATCATGCTCAGCAGCAAAGGGTCGGAAACCGATATCGCCATGGCGATCCAAAGGGGCGCCAACGATTATATGGTTAAGCCTTTCAGCTTAAAGGAGCTTCGCGTGAGAATTAAGCGGCTTGTAGGTGGTTTGCGATGACGCAAGTTTTAGTTTTTCTATTAACCGTCATCTCGCTTGGATTACTTCTGACGATCTACTTGTATTTGCTTTGCCGGAAATGGTTGAATCAGCGGCGCAGGAATAAAAAAGAACGCTGGTTAAAGGTCCAGTCCCATGATATAGACATTTATTTATTTACCGGATATGGAGCCGAATCCTTCGTTCCCGAGAAGGAGTATCAATATGAAGCTTTGGAAGACACGTTTAGTGATTTCCTAAGTAACGTTAAGTTCGAGAAGGACTTCGGACCGATCAATGCTTATGTGGAACGATATTTTGCGCCATGGTATCGCAAGCGGCTTCGCTCTCGGTCCTGGAGTGTCCGAATGAATACATTATATTTCATCAACCGTTTCAACATGGATACGATGCAGAATGACTTGGTTCGCCATTTATCCAGTAAACAATGTTCTGCGGAAGAAAAATTGGAAATTTTACTTATACTCGCGGATTTCGAATACAAAGCTCTCCTGGAGCTTATGAAAGATGTAAAGGAGCTTCCGACCTTTTCGCTGAACGAGCTGTGGAGCCGGCTTGTATCTCAGGATAACGTGGATACGTATGTGGATGGCTTCTTTGAATATGACGGTTCGTGGCAGGGGGCTTTTCTCGAGGCTGTTCGGGACAAGCATTTGCGTTCGGAGAAGCTGCAGCAGCTGCTCGAGCAATTAATTGAATCGGAGCAACGCGAGCTTCGAGTCAAGGCGTTAAAGACGATTGGTTCCCTTGGTTATATGTCTTCCGTCGATACGTTCATACAGTGGTTGGAAAGTAATGAAGCCAAGGGGATATGGGATCGTCCGCAGGCGACTGGGGAGAAGCTGATGGCTGCGCGGTTAATGGGAAGCATCCGGCATGATCGGTTCATTCCCTATCTGAACAAGTTGATCGGGGATAAAGCGTATGGCGTTCGGGCGGAGGCAGCCAGAGCATTGCGGCAGTACCGACAGGGTAAGAGTATGCTGACCAAGCTGGCGTACAACCATCCCGATGCGTTTGCCCGTTCCATTGCCCAAGAATGGATAGAAAGGAGTCCTGATTATTATGAATGAGCTGACGGATTTATTCCGAATTCCGCTCCTACTCCTCAACAAAGCCATCTTCATCTATTTCATCGCTATTTGCTGCTTTTATTTGTTATTGTTCCTACTATCGTACAACCGTTTGGGAAAACAGAAAGGGCTTCATAAAGTCGAACCTTACAAAAGAATGAAGAATTCTTCATTTACCCCGCCATTATCTATCATTGTGCCTGCCTATAACGAAGAAGTGGGGGTGATCGGTACGATTTTGTCACTGATCACCGGCAGCGGAAGGCTGGATTACCCGCAATTTGAAGTGATCGTTGTGAATGACGGCTCGAAGGATCGAACGCTGCAAAAAGTGATCGAGCGGTTTCAGATGGTACCGGTCAAAAACAAAGTGCACCAAAAACGAAATGGCATAGAAACCAAGTCGATTAAAGAAGTGTATCACTCCGAAATTTATCCGTTTTTGATTCTGATTGATAAAGAAAATGGCGGAAAGGCCGATGCATTAAATGCCGGCATCAATATGTCCAAATACCCTTACTTCGCTTCCATTGACGGGGATACCGTCCTCGATCCGGATTCGTTCCTCAAAATCATGATGCCGATTGTGGAGCACGCCGATGATGAAATATTAGCTACCGGCGGGAATGTTTTAATTGCGAATGGGAATACCGTCGTGAAAGGACAGGTCCAGGAAACGAAGCTTTCCCGCAATCCTTTGGTCATGATGCAGTGCATTGAATATATGAGGGCTTTTTTGATGGGACGCATCGGTTTGAGCCGGAATAATTTGCTGCTCGTCATCTCAGGTGCTTTCGGTGTTTTTAAAACGCAGCGGGTCATTCAAGCAGGGGGCTATAAGGCAGATACGGTCGGTGAAGATATGGAATTGGTCGTACGGCTTCATAGGATGAATATAGAGCAAAAGTGGGGAGCCAGAATCGAATATGTAGCTGATCCAATCTGTTACACGGAGGCACCTGAGTCGATGAAATATTTGTACAGACAGCGTACACGCTGGCACAGGGGTTTATTCGAAAGCTTGTGGACCCATCGTCGGATGATGTTCAACAAGAAGTATGGCCTTATCGGGTTTATTGCCATGCCCTTTTATTTTTTTGTTGAGTTACTTGGTCCGCTGGTCGAATTTTTCGGTTATGTAACATTAATTGCCGATCTGATCATGGATCGGGTGTTCATTCAATACGCGCTGATGCTCTTCGCATTAATGGTTGTGTACGGATCGTTCTTATCCATGGGCGCGGTGCTGCTCGAGGAGTGGCGGCTCGGCAAATATCAGAAGATCTCCGAGCTGAACTGGCTGCTCTTGTATGCTCTTTCGGAGGCTTTCTGGTACCGGCCGCTGCTTACGGTATGGCGTGTACGAGCAACGTTTGCCGTGCTTTTCGGAAGAACGCAGGGCTGGGGCGAGATGCAGCGTAAAGGGGTTTCAGCTTAGAAGGGGGTACAACGATGAAGCGGTCCTGGACTCAGTGGGTGGTGGTGTTGTTCATTATCATCGCGGCGGCAGCCACCCCAATGGCGGCTTGGAAATGGAAGTCAAGCCAAGTCCTGAATGTGGCTATTCTAGATAAAACAGTTCCCGACACAACGTACCGGGAGCATAAGGGTCTAATGTGGCTTCTCAATTATTTCAAATATGTCCAAGATGATCGAACGGCTTATTCCATCGCGAACGATTATTTCGGCTACGTTCCTGGTGCGGAGGGTTCCAATGCCGTTCGCGACCTGAAGCTGTCCGAAGACTACGATCTGGTCTATATTGCAGATACGTATGGCGTGTACAAAGATGATATGACGCAAATGGCGATGCGCGGTAACCGATCGGATAAAATTTATGGTGGACTGCAGCTCTCCGATATCGAGCAAATCAAGAATGCGATCTATAAAGGAACCTCTCTGATCGCCGAATTTAACACGTTCGGGAGTCCGACCGACAATGCGGCCAAACAAGCGCTGTATGAAATCATGGGAGTCCGCTGGTCGGGCTGGATCGGCCGTTATTTTCCCGATTTGGCAGGCGGAGGGGAGCTTCCGGATTGGGCAAAGAGCAATTATGAGAAGCAAACCGGGCAAAAATGGACCTTCCAAGGCCCAGGCTTCCTCTTCGTTAAGGATGATGACCAGGTAGCTGTGCTGGAGGAAGGGAAAGAATCCGGAAAGCGGGGCAATGTATTCTCTTTGACGGAGAAGGGGAAAGCCTTTGTCGGCAAGACGGTTGAAACCCGGTACAATTACTGGTTCGATGTCATCGAGGCCGAGGACAAGGAAGGCATTCTGGCGAATTACGACCTTGACTTGACTGAGGCCGGCGAGAAGAAGCTGAAGACGCTAGGCATCCCTTCAACATTCCCGGCCGTCGTCAAAAATGATACGGGTACGTATACCTCCTATTATTTGGCAGGGGATTATGCCGATCATCTCGAAGCCCCTGATTTTTACCAGTACCAATGGCTGGATCAGCTGTTTGCCGCCTTCGCTTGGGATTCCGGTAAAAATCAGCAGAGCTTTTACTGGAAGGCTTATCGGCCGCTTCTGAAGCGGATATTGGAGGAAACGGCGCAGAAGAAGCAGCAGCCGACAGTCATTCCTGCTAATACTCATGCCGTTACGACGGATGGTATCACGATTCCGGCCAAAGTAGGCAGCCAATATTTGCAGTTGTATCAGAACGACAGCTGGAGCGACATGCTCGTCAAAGGCGTCAACATCGGTATGGGGAAGCCTGGAAAATATCCGGGAGAAGCCTCGATTACGAAGGCGGAATATTTGCGATGGTTCAAGTACATAGGAGCTATGAATGCCAATGTCATTCGTACGTACACCTTGCACCCTCCGGCTTTCTATGAGGCGCTTCTCGAATATAACAACAAAGCTTCCAAACCGCTTTATTTATTACATGGCGTATGGATTAATGAAGAGAAGCTTCTCTCATCGAAAGACGTCTATACCAAAGAGCTTTGGACGGAGTATGTTGAAGAGATGCAGCGGACCGTCGATGTGATTCACGGCCATGCCGATTTGCCGGCCAATCCGGGGCATGCTTCGGGGACCTACAGGGCCGATATCTCGAAGTACGTACTGGGTTGGGTACTAGGTATTGAGTGGGATCCGAAGATCGTTGTCGAAACGAACCAGAAGCACCAAGGGATGCCGGATTTCAATGGGCGCTACTTCCGAACAGAGCAGGCGTCTCCCTTCGAAGCATGGTTGGCCTCGACGATGGATGAAATCTCCGTATACGAGTCGGATCACTATCATTGGCAGCGGCCGACCAGCTTTACGAATTGGCCTACTACCGATATGATCGAGCATCCATCCGAACCGCTGATGGAAGAAGATATGGTTTCGGTCAATCCGAACGTCATTTGGACGAAACCGACATTTCAGGCTGGCTATTTCGCATCGTATCATGTGTACCCTTATTACCCGGACTTTATGAATTATGAGACGAAGTATACCGATTATGTTGATTTCCGCGGGGAAAAGAACAGCTACGCGGGCTACCTGCACGATCTGAAGCAGATGCACCGCATGCCTGTGCTCGTTGCCGAATTCGGGGTTCCTGCCTCACGTGGAATGACACACCGCAATGTGCGGGGATGGAACCAGGGTGCTCATAACGAACAGGAGCAAGGCGCTATCGATGGCCGGATGTTCGAGGAAATCACGAAAGAGGGCATGGCCGGAGGCCTAGTCTTTACTTGGCAGGACGAATGGTTTAAGCGGACATGGAATACGATGGATTTGGATAATCCGGATCGCAGGCCGTTCTGGTCAAATGTCCAAACTAGCGAGCAATATTTCGGATTGATGGCCTTTGAGCCAGGAGAACCGCAACAGGGATTGTATGTGGATGGCGATATTAACGATTGGACGAAGGAGAAGCTTACTCCTGTGCCTATGAAGGGTGCCGCCGCCCAAGCCTTGGACGGTGACGATCCGCAAAGGGAAATCAAGCAAATGTTCGTATCCAGCGATGCGCGCAACGTGTACTTCCGAATTGATTTCGGACAAAACGGCGGGCCCTTGGACTGGTCAAAGACAGGGGCTTCGATATTGCTTGATACGATTCCGAACCAAGGCCAGCATCGGATTCCGGGCGGAAGCGGCCTGACGACGGATGCCGGAATCGACTTCGTCATTGATCTGAAAGGGCCGAAGCAATCGCGTATTTGGGTCGACAGCTATTACGATTCTACGTATTATCAGTACGGCGGTGTGCTGAAGATGATGCCGTGGCTGGATTACGCCAATCAAAAGGACAATAGCATCTTCCACAAAATGACGCTTGTGTTGAACAAAGAGATGGAAGTTCCGAATGTTCGCGGTTTAACGTTGCAGCTGCCGCTTGAAACCTATGAAACCGGGCTATTGCGCTACGGGAACGGGAATCCGGACAGCCCAAGCTTTGATTCGCTTGCCGATGTGGCTTACGATGACAAGGCTCATGTCGTCGAGGTGAGGATTCCGTGGCAGCTGCTGAATGTGAAGGATCCGAGTACCCGAGAAATGATGGGCGATCTGTGGCAGAAGGGGCTTCAAGCAACGGAGCAAATGCCGGGCATTAAGATCGCGGCGGTTACGTACAAGCCCGATTCGCAGTCTAACGGAGACGCTCCAGGAAGCCAGCACATTTCGTACTCAATGCCAGCTTTGAACGGTAATGTGCTTCAATCCGCAGACATGTTCAACTATCAATGGGATAAATGGGAGACACTGGATTATCATGAACGACTCAAAAAGTCCTATTATATGATTCAGGATTTGTATCAAAAGATAACAATGCCATAGGAAACAAGCCGGCACCGGGTCTCGACCGGTGTCGGCTTGTTTCTATTCTTTTAAATCGATTATCTTAATTCATACTTTTGAAGAAAAAGTTGCCGTGCTATACTGAAATTATGAGTCGAATAGGAGAGGATGATTTCATTGTTTAAGAAGCTTGCGGCAGATGCTTTAGGGTTAAGTGATATCGGTAAGGTAATCAGTCCGACTGATTTTGACAAAGTAGATTCTGATGATTATGTCATGCATGAAGACGGGGAGAAAATTTTCTTCATCATCAAATCGAAGAAGGACGAATACTGCTTCACCAACCTTGCCCTAATTCACCTAGATGGGGATAGTGCTATTAGCAGTAAGCGTATGCTCAAGCGTTACAGTTACCATACAAATGCAATTGCCAATGTGTATCTGGAAACTGCAGGAACGATCGATCTGGACGTTGAGATCAAATTTGTTATTGGTAACGTAAACTTCTCAATTGATGTGGACAAGAAGCAAATTGAGCAGATCAAAGACTTGTACAAAGCATTAATTAATATCTCCGAGACGGTAGCACATAACGATGAACTGTTCGAATATGCGAAGCAAAGCATAGGGATTGCTAAGGAAGCGACAGGTCGCCTCACAACACAAACTACATCCCCAGCCGCCCAATTCGATGCTATCAATGAATCCACCTACAATTGGTTGAAGGGGAAGCACTCCGAGTTAAAGATTAAGGATTTCGGGTACATCTTCGAACGGTATATTAACAACTAACACACTGAATTTCATATTTATTAACATATTGGAGAAGAGACCAGTCAAATCATGGATTGGTCTTTTCTTTCATTAAGCGGGCTTCCGTAAAATCAAGTTGTTAGCGTTTAGATGGAGGGAGAGCATATGGGCGAGAATGAAAATGCGGGAATTCTTTTATTAACAAATGCGATATTAAAAGATACTAAACTTTCACTTAAAGCCAAGGGACTTTATTTCAATATGATTTTCTTAATCGAAGAACAGGATTTGACCATAAACATGATTAAGAAAATGAATCAAGTCGATAGTGAACGTTCAATTAAGATGTGCCTCACCGAGCTTGAAAATGGCGGTTATATTATCCGAAAAACGCTTCAAGATGGAGAGGCTAGTTGGGATCTTAATCGTTCAATGAATAAAAAAAGCAAAAAAGAAGTAACAGTGAACCCAGTAAACGAAACTATTAAAAATCAAACGACTAAGCCTGTAAGGAAAAAGGTGCAACCAAAGAAAAATTCAACACGGAAAGCAGCCAAAAAAACCGGACTGAATCGTGCTATAAGCAGTTTTTTAAAAGAATTCTTTTAATCCATATCGAGAAGTTTCTAAATGGAATTGTCTGGGGATTCACCGAGTGCTCTGAGCACTTTTACACGGTAAAAGGCCCATACATAAAATGGATTCTTACAGGGCATTTTAATTCAATTCCAATACGAAGGAGTTGAATTAACCGGTGCCCCAACCTAGAGACAACGATGGGAAATTAGTTAGTAAAGTTGAAGTGGATTCGGATGCGAACGAAGATCGTAATCGAGAGGAGCAACTAGATGACTCCTTTGAAGCTTGGTATGAAAATATCGGTGATCAGGTTAAGCAAAAGCTAGATCTTACGAATGTGCCGCAAGACAATGTATTTGATTCGGCCGTCGATTTGGATGAGGATCCTTCCTAGGATCAGATGCATACGCATTGTTAGTAAGAGCATTTCTTCGTCATGAGAAATGCTTTTTTTTGTTTTTGGGATTATTTCCTTAACAATAATAAATTAATCATAAACAATACAAATTTATTGTTAAACGATAAATGTTGTGTTAAAGTCATTTTATAAATTACTTAGCGAGGTGCTCTTGATGAAACGGGGAACAACTTACTTTTTGAAGATGGCAGTTATTCTAATTGGAATCCCAATTCTTGCTTTGTGCATATTTATAGTTCCTAAAATCGGGAATTTTGCTGGAGAATTATATCCAAGTATTGCTTATTTGAAATCTCTCGTATTAATCGATATGTACGCGGCAGCCATACCATTTTACTTTGCGCTGTATCAAGCTTTTAAACTTGTAAGTTATATTGATAAGAATCAAGCGTTCTCGGAATTGTCCGTAAAGGCTTTGAAGAATATAAAATACTGCGCCATCACAATCAGTACCTTGTACTTGCTAGGGATGCCGCTCTACTATCTCATGGCGAGGAGAGTCGACCCTCCAATTATCACAGTCACCGGATGGGTCATTATTGTCGCTTCTATGGTGATCGCTGTTTTTGCTGCTGTTCTCCAAAGACTTTTACAGGAAGTTATAAATATAAAATCAGAAAATGATTTAACGATCTGAGGGAATCGAATCTATTCTTCACCTTTATTCATCTCCTTCAGTTAAATCATGGGCTACTTAGTCCCAATATATGGTATGATGATTTCAAGGGTTTGTACAGCCATTCATACTACGAACGCTGTTATTATTTATTAAATATTTAATCTGAGGTGTTTAGCTATAAAAACAATTGGCCTAATTGGCGGAATGAGTTGGGAGTCATCCTTGCTTTATTACCGAATCATCAATCAACGTGTGAAAGAGATATTAGGCGGACATCATTCCGCAAAAAGTCTTATGTATTCGGTGGATTTCCACGAGATCAAGACTCTTCAACATGAAGGGAAATGGGATGAAGCCACAAAAATCATGATTGATTCAGCACAGAAGCTTGAATCTGGTGGTTCAGATTTCATTGTCATATGCACGAATACGATGCACATAATGGCAAATGAAGTAGAAGAAGCGGTCTCAATACCAGTACTACATATAGCTGATGCAACGGGATTGGAGATTGTTAAATCTGGAATTAAAACAATCGCTTTGCTCGGAACCTCATTTACGATGGAACAAGAGTTTTACAAGGGTAGACTTCATAATAAATTCGGACTTCAAGTTATCATTCCTGATGAAGCATCCAGGAAGATTGTACATAATGTCATTTATCAGGAGCTTTGTCTCGGAATAATAAATGAACATTCGAAACAGTCTTTTATAGAGATAATTAATAAATTAGTCCAAGATGGGGCGGAAGCCGTCATCCTTGGCTGCACAGAGATCACCTTATTAATCTCTCAACTGGATTGCAAGGTGCCTATATTCGATACAACGAAAATCCATGCTGAATATGCCGTGGATTATGCTCTGAAAGATTAACTAAATAGCACAGGATGTGAATAAAAAGTCATGAATAATACCGGCAAATTAACAGGTCGAATCGCGCTTGTTACGGGCGCAGGTCGTAGAGCAGGAATCGGGGCAGCCGTGTGCAAAGAGTTGGCCAGTCAAGGTGCGGATATATTTTTTACACATTGGGATAACTATGATCAGCAAATGCCTTGGGGCAGTAATGCTGCAGAATCAGAAACGCTTCAGGAGGAAATTCGCTCCGTCGGCGTCCGCTGCGAACACCTTAAATTGGACCTATCCTTACCTGAGAACACTGTAGAGTTAATGAATTGTGTCAATCAGAAGTTAGGGGAGCCTTCCATTCTTGTAAACAATGCTTGCTACTCGGTAAATGATGATCTAACTACGATTACATCGGAGTCCTTAGATGCTCACTATGCAATTAATGTTAGGGCGGTAGTTTTACTTAGTGTTGAATTCACCAAACGATTCATTCAACAGACCGGCGGCCGGATTATTAATATGACATCAGGTCAATCCCTTGGTCCCATGGCCGGTGAAATCTCTTATGCCGCGACGAAAGGAGCTGTTGATTCCTTTACACGCACGTTTGCTGCAGAGGCTGGACCTAAAGGAATTACAGTAAATGCAGTGAATCCTGGCCCGACTGACACCGGTTGGATGACCGCGGAACTTCGGAATCAGCTTTCAACTCATTTTATAGCCGGTAGAGTCGGTTTGCCCAAAGATGCTGCTCGTCTGGTTGCATTCTTAGCCTCCGATGAATCAGAGTGGATAACTGGCCAAGTGCTCCATTCAACCGGGGGATTCAATTAACGGAGATTTGGCTGCCCGTTGTACATTGAGTAACGGGAGTTTAGTTGCAGTCTGCGGGTTACATTAAAACAGGAGGGGGATTGAAGTGGAGGAACTAATTAAGGAGTATGCCTTAGGATACACAATGCTTCGGGAAGCTATCGAAGGATTGTCAGAGGAGGAGTTCCGCTTCAAGCCTGCTCCGGACAAATGGAGTATTCATCAAATCCTCATTCATGTGACAGATTCAGAGATTTCGTCCACATCTAGACTAAAAAAAGTTTTGGCGGAAGATGAACCGACTCTGATTTCATTTGATCAAGACGCATGGGCGAATAACTTGGGGTATGAATTATTAGACCGTGAGCAGTATCTACTTCTGTTCAAATTGCTGCGTTCCAGTATGCAGACAATTCTAGATAATCTAACTACTGAACAAAGCGAGCGAGTGGGAGTGTATGCCGACCATGGACGGTTCACATTTAAGCAATTAATGGTATACCGCATCGAACATGTCCGCAACCACCTTGCTCAAATTGAAAGGGTAAAGAAGGCATACCGCGATAAGCAAGTAACCAATTAAGCTGACCAACATTTGCTCCTCCTGGAAATAGACAATCGTTGCAGCGAAAGCAATGAAATAGGAGCCCTCATCTGAGGGCTATTCGAATTGGCTATGCAAATTATTTGATTTTGTTGACACAAAGAATGGGAAAGGTTATATTACTTCATGTAAATCGTAATAATTACTATTTATTCAATGGATCTACCAAGACGTGAGTTGCTTACAAGGGAGGTGATTACTTTGCGAGTTGTCATTACATTAGCCTGCACAGAAACCGGAGATCGGAACTACACAACGACGAAGAATAAGAAAAACAACCCTGAGCGGTTGGAGTTCAAGAAATATTGCCCCCGCCTCAAGCGGGT
Source organism: Paenibacillus sp. MAHUQ-63 (assembly GCF_028765165.1). GTDB lineage: Bacteria > Bacillota > Bacilli > Paenibacillales > NBRC-103111 > Paenibacillus_E. Next base: position 1,594,545 of record NZ_JARADB010000002.1, read on the forward strand.
GACGCTTCACCGTGAAACCAGATAAAACACAGCCCCCTGGGTATAAGCGCAGGGGGCCAATTCAACAAAGAGGCAGGTAGATAGGTATGCGCGCTTCTGTTCCTGATCCTAAAGAAATCACAATTAGCCAACATACCAAAACACGGTGGCACCGCCGCGGGGAGGAATTGTTGCAATGGATGGCACGGGATAAAAATTGTAAGAGGCCAAAACGTATCGCTGCATTCGAAAATTCGTATGTGGACGAAGAATTGGTCCACGCTTTGACTCTTCTAAACCGGAAGGGAATTGTCACGGAATACTCTTGTGCTGGAGTGAGTCCTCTTGATGAACCGGAAGATCATTCTTTGTATGCGTATATGACCTTACATGGCAGCGATCGTTCTCTTGCCTTTATCCAAGCTGCCATGAAGCGAATGAAACACCGCATTCTGGTCTCCTTTGAACCCGAAAGAAACCGATATGATCTGTCCTCTTTCTATATCGGCCATAACCGCACGTTCTGCCGGCTGATCCAGGCGTGTGCGGAAGATTTTCCGTTTGCAGGAGTCAGTGAATGAATCTAAACCCAACAGCGTGAAGCGAGGCGATAACGGTTTGACTACAAAAAAGAATATTCGGCTGCCAAAATCGAAAGGAATTGAGACAGCCTCCGTATACACTTCTGAAGCATGTAAAGAAAAGATAAAACATTTTGTGCTTCCTGACAACAATCGGCAGATCATAGAAGAATTTATTGCTATTCAAGGGATGAAGCCGAAGTTTGAAGAAGCCGAGGTCCCATTGCCCAATAAAGTCGTCATGTTTGGAACGCCAGGTACAGGCAAGACGCTCACAGCCTACTACCTGGCTCACCGTTTGGATCTCCCACTCATCATCGTTCGGCTGGATGCCATTATCCATAGCCATCTTGGAGAAACAGGTTCCAACATTCGCAAAATTTTTGAATATGCCAAACTGGCTAATTGCGTTCTCTTCTTTGATGAGTTCGATGCCCTTGCACGTGCAAGGGATTCCATTGATGAAGTGAAGGAAATGGCGAGAGTCGTCAATACCTTGCTGCAATGTCTGGATGAGTTTAACGGGGACAGCATCTTCCTTGCCGCTACAAACCTGCAGGAAGAATTAGATTATGCGATTTGGCGAAGGTTTGATACCCGAATGACATATGAACCGCCAAAAGCAAAGGAGTTACATCTCTTTTTGGCAAAGCTGCTTGGCGATTCAGCTGAGAATCTCGAATTGATCGAAACCTCCATACCTCTCCTCCAAGGTTCCAGTTATGCTGAGATTGAACAAATTATTCTAAAAGCGAAGCGAACGACGCTCATTCAGGATTGCAAGATGAGTTACGATACGATTGTAAATGCCTATAATGCTTATAATCCGGCATACATGAAGAAGCAGCTTAAGTTCGCGGTTGAATAAATTAACCGAGCATCGTTTGTATTTATCGGGACATCGTTAAGCGATGATTGAACTGCTTCTGCGATCTGCTTCCTGCGTGTTAACGAATTTTATAATCGTAATAATTACCGCTAAGGTGGAGGTGAATAACTATTTATCAGCAGACTTTCATTCTCACTTATATAAGTCAGGGAGGCTCAGCCCATTGTAAAATCAGTTCCCATTCACAGAAGTGGAGAAATCGTAAGTTCTTACATACATACGAACGGAAATTTATCGAAGTGATGAAACTACACATAATCACAAATCACAGAAGTAACTGAGATTATCATTGCTGACGAGCCGACTACAGCGTTTGATGCCATCTCTCAATATGAAGTCGTCCAGATTTTTACAGACGCTCAGCATCCATATACCCAACATCTGGTATCCTCCCGATTAGCGCTGAGCTACCCGTTCAAAAAGATCATGGAGGAGAGGAGATTGCTTGCTAGTCGTTGACGGTGTTGAGAAATCTTATCGCAAGAACGGATTGTTTTCCAAAGAAAAGCTGCAGATCCTGAAGGATGTCCGTTTTACCTGTGGGTATGGCGAATGTCTGGGAATTATCGGGGAAAGTGGAAGCGGCAAATCGACGCTAGGGCGGCTGATAGCCGGAATTGAGAAACCTGATCGCGGGTCCGTCTTATTGGAGGGACAGCATGTTGCGGATAGAGCGGCCAGATCGGGCAAAATGAGTGTGGTTTTTCAGGATTATACATCGTCCATCAATCCGTTTTTTACAGTTGAACAAGCGATTATGGAGCCGCTAACCAGCAAGTTTGTAAAGGAGAAGAAGCGTATGGTCGGCCAGCTATTGCATCAAGTGGGGCTGAACCCTTCCTATCGTCATAAATTCCCGCATGAGCTATCGGGGGGAGAGGCACAGTGCGTGTGCATCGCCCGGGCTATCGCAACGGAACCCCAATGTATCGTGCTGGATGAAGCCATCAGCTCTCTCGACGTATCGGTCCAGGCGCAAGTGCTCGATCTGCTGCAAGATTTAAAGGCGGCATACGGCATGAGCTATATTTTTATCACGCATGACATTCAGGCTGCCGCCTATCTTTGTGACAGGGTGATCTTTTTCAGGAATGGGCAAGTGGAAGAAATCGTTCCTGTCGAACAGCTAAAACATGTTCAGTCCGAATACGCAAGGCAATTACTGCAAATGCAAATCACGTTGTAAGGTTGGAGGAAGAAATTTTGATCGGAGCGTTGTCCTGGCCTTTTCTGCGTTTATATTTGCTCGCTCTTCTCTTCTTCAGCGCCAATTCCATCCTGAATGTCATTATCCCTTTACGCGGGGGATCGCTTGGAGCCAGCAACTCTACGATTGGGTTGGTCATGGGGGCGTATATGTGTACGGCTATGATATTTCGCCCATGGGCAGGCGAGATCATCAAACGGCTTGGTCCGATAAAAATATTACGCATAATCCTGGTTATGAACGGATGTGCGCTGCTCTTGTATCCGTTTAGCGGCTTGGGCGGCTTTCTGGTCGCGCGCATCCTGCAAGGAAGTTCAACGGCCTTATAAACGACATATTTAAGTTTTGTTTTGCCGCAGACGAGCCGCAATGTGCTCCTTGGTTTATTCATTGCTATGGCTGATTTAGGATTGTCTTTAGGTGGAGTTATCATGAGGCCGATTGCGGATGTTACTTCTTATTCATTTATGTATATGGTTTGTGCCGCGATGGGAGCGGCGATGATCGTTTTTTCCTATGATCGGCGAAACTGCAGATAATTGTCGGGCCTCATTACGCTAATGGCAGGATCCTTCAATGGCACTACGATAAATCTCGTCCCTAAGATAGGGTTCTTATGCTAAAATTAGAGAAACAAGATAGGGAGGGATGGTATTGTCTGAGGATTTTTATTGTGACGAGGTTTTAAGTGGTCGTACTTCCGTAAATAAAGTATTTGAGACGGATAACGTTCTTGCCTATCATCATACTCGCCCTTTTTATCCCGTTCACATTGTTGCGATTCCCAAGAAGCACATCTCGTCACTGCTGACATTAGAAAAACACGACAATGAACTCTTCATTGAGCTGATGGACGTTGTTAAAAAAGTGGCATCACAAGTACAGTCCGAATATGGGGCATGTAGAGTATTGACGAATTTAGGAAAGTACCAAGACTCCAAACATTTACATTTTCATATCTTCTACGGCGAACCATTAGGCTAAACGAAGTCTGGGTGACGGGACAATCGGCGGTACAGGACATTTTATTCATCCTAATGATTTTTCTCTATACCAGGGAGCTCAAGAAGCAATAAATGATCTGAAAGCAGCTGGTCTCAAGGTAATTGCATTTACAAATCAACACCGGATTTCCCGGGGGCAGGCAAGTTTTGATGATTTTCGAAATCAATTCACAGAAGGCTTGATTTGAAGTAATGTGCTGTGATAGGGGATGTCGGCGATACGGATATGTTAGCCGCACATGCTGTTGGGGCAATGAAAATATTGGTTAAAACTGGCTGGGGAGAAGGATCCCTTCAGGACTATCGATTCAAATGGAAAGAAACCGAACCAGAGTATATAGCAGAGAATATTAATGATGCGGTGAAATGGATTTTGAAATATCATTCGTGAATAACGTAGGACGAATAATCAGGGAGCAGCTCGCCTCACGGCAGGCTGCTCCCTGATTTCGTTAACATACAAGGACTTCGTAATTTCTATTAGCCGGAAAAGACAATTCGAAGCAAGTCTTGAATCATAAGGCGAAGCTCATCCGAGCTCTTGGCGACAGTCTTATAACCGCACAATCAGGGGGTCCGTTCGTGGGCCATCGATCCTGTCATGGCTGCAAAGCTATGGAGCATTAGTGAAGATCTACTTCACCTTCCTCATGGAACAATTCCGGAGAAATCATAAATGATCGCAGTGTGCCGCGGCAGCTTCTGCAGTAGAAAGCCAAAGATAGCCGGCGACACCAACATAAATGTCTACAGATCCCCGTCATTCGGGGATTTTTTATTTCAAAGCATTTAAGGAAATGAGGGCATGCCTCGATTTTAGTTCATAAATGTATGATTTGTTCACTTCATGAAATCAGAAATATTCAGTATTTTATTGAATGTAGACTATGCTTGCGAGCACTTAGTCCCCTAGAATATAACCTGTGATGAAGGCGCTGCACAAAATTTGAAGAGATGGAGGACGCTGCTCTTACTACTCAATTCAGCAAAGGAGAGGGAAAATGGTACATAAAAAGTACAAGCTAATAGCATGCTTATTGCTGTCGACATTGTTAGTATCTCTTTGTCCATTCACATCCGTTTCAGCAGCCTCCGCGGCAACTGCGATTTATCTCCAAGATGATTTTGCGGATGGGGATTATACGGCTAATCCCGTTTGGACACCAACCTCCGGAACGTGGAAAGTCAGCCCTGATCCAGCGGATGCCAGTAATAAGGCATTGAATCAGACGGACACCGGTGAAGGGATCATAACCGCAGGAGATTCTACGTGGGCGAATTCAACCGTTACGATGCGTTTCAACACAGGAGCAGGCGGGGCTTTTCCAGGTATTCTGGCACGATTTCAGGACAATAGAAATTTTTATTATTTTCAAATGCAAACAACAAGTACTCTGGTTCTTTCCAAAAGGGTCAACGGTACGGACACGGTGATAAAAAGTCAAAGTTATGCACTTAGCAAAAATGCATGGTATACGTTAAAAATGGCAGTGGTCGGCAATTCCATTAGATGCTATATCGTGAATAATGGAATAGATAAGCTTATTTTTACCGAAACAGATTCGACCTTCACGAATGGCAAAATAGGAATTCGAAATAAATGGCAGTCCGTTTATGTAGATGATATTAAGGTAACAGACGCGCCGCCAGTCAATACTTCGGTCATTCAATCCGACTCCCAGACGAATTCCTCTATCTCAATAGGCTGGGCTCCGGTTGAAGGAGCAACAAGCTATAATATTTACCGCTCAACGACATCAGGCAGTGGTTATACGTTTGTTGCCAACAGCCCGATTAACAGCTATATAGATTCGGGGCTGCTCTTTGATACAGCCTATTATTATAGAATCGCCTATTTATATGGAGGGTTGACGGAATCTCAATGGTCGTCTGAACGAAGTGTAAGGACGACCCCCGCGCCGCCTTCGGCTCCTACAGGGCAGACGGCTGCTGCCGTGAACTCGTCAAAAATCAATTTGAGCTGGACAGCAGCTGCTAAAGCAACCGGCTATAGGGTATATCGTTCATCAGCCGGCGAGAATACGTTCACCATTGTGTATGATGGAGCTGCGTTAAGCTACTCGGACACAGGACTAACACCAAACACAACCTATCATTATCAGATAACAGCTTACAATGCGATCGGGGAATCAGCAGCCGCTTCTGCACAGGCTGTTACCTATCGGTATGATGCTCCAGGCAGCTTTGCAGCTGCTTCAATTTCGGATACATCCGTGAAATTAACTTGGGACAACGTGCAGGGGACGTCAGTAACCTATCTGATTAGCAGGTCCTCAAGCGCTGCCGGTACCTATAATCAGGTTTACAGCGGCACGGATATGGAATTTACAGATACGGGATTAACACAAGGTACAGGTTATTTTTATAAAATCAATGCGGTTATCGACGGGGTTCCTTCATCTTCCTCCGAGCCTCTAGGTGTAGGCACTGTGAGAACTGCAATTACGCCTGGAACGGTATGGGCAAGCACGAATGGCAATCCGATTGATGCACATGGACCAGGGTTCATGTATGATCAAAAAACCAAAAAATACTACTGGTATGGCGAATATCATATCGGTGCGTGGCCTTCGGCGGGGGTGAGAGTCTACTCTTCCACGGATCTTTACAATTGGACTGACGAAGGTATGGCCTTAACGATGGTGAAATCCATGAGCGATTTTACAGACGATCCGTTCATCTCTAAACTTTATGCCGGCCGGACCGATACGTTAAATATCTGGGCTGATATCCGAACAGGCCGAATCATTGAAAGACCAAAAGTGATTTATAATGATAAAACAAAGAAATATGTCATGTGGGCTCATATTGACGGAGATAAAGACCCTTATAATAACAACGCCAACTATGGAAAAGCGCAAGCGGGTTATGCGATTAGTGATTCGCCTACGGGTCCGTTCATCTACCAGAAGAGCTACCGTATGGATCAGGCTCCACCGGGTCAGATCGATTATCAGCCTGGCAACCCAGGCATGGCACGCGATATGAATTTGTTTAAAGATGACGACGGTACGGCCTATCTCATCTATTCCAGCGAAGAGAATCTGACTATCTACATTTCCAAGCTGTTGGATGATTATTCGGATGTTGTGGGTTGGCACAAGGACGGCAATGTCGATGCGAATGGTCGACCTGTTCGTGATACAAGCTATAAGGCAGTTTACGGCCAAGACTATGTTAGAGTTTTCCCAGGTTCGCAGCGTGAGGCTCCAGTCATATTCAAATATAACGGAAAATACTATATGTTAACCTCCGGTGCGACAGGGTGGTCTTCGAACGAAAATAAATTCAGCGTTGCCGATCAAATGTTTGGGCCATGGTCAGCTCCGGTCAATCCATTTGTCAGAACATCATCATCGGATCCGGATCCTATGACAGCTTTTAAATCTCAAACAGCATCTGTTATTCCTGTTGACCCAGCGAAAGGGAAATTTATCTACGTGGGGGATGATTGGAATGGCGGACAATTTACGACGAACGGTGGGGCCAAATATGTATGGCTGCCGATCGAATTTGGTCAAGGTACGGATATTTCCATTCGCTGGCACAGCAGTTGGTCTACTGCATTATTAGACAGTATGGGGAAAATGGACACAAACCTTCAACTGCCTGAGGCTGTAGCAACCGGAACCGTATTGGATTTACCCAGCCAAATTGAAGTTATTCCAAGCGGCGCGGCAGCAGCAACGGCAACTTCTGTTACTTGGTCAGTGAACTCGCTGCCAATAACGGCGAATACATTTGCGCTTCCGGGTGTTTATACACTACAGGCCACACTTCCGCAGTTTAACAATAAAATGTTGCGTTTTAACATTTACGCAGTTCCTGATAAGACCATCTATGCTGTTAACAGCGGCGGTTATGCAACAAGTGATTACAGCCTAATGACGTCCTACCTGCAGGACACACTTGTGAATCATAATGTTGTTGAACAAGCGTATAATTCGGCTGATTCAGTGCCTTGGGGTTATGTAGGAACGAATTCTAATCCTGCAGGCTCGGCCAGTAGCGATATGTTTTCAACACTCCGCTATTTGAATGGCGGCAATGTAAGCAACTCTCCGGCAGGTACGGACTTGACTTACAAGTTTACGGTTAAGAATGGGACCTACACCGTGTATACGGGCTTTAATGATATTTGGAATAATACAACTAGAAAAGCGGACTTATATATAAATGGGATTAAAAAGAATGCGATCACGTTTATATCCAATACGGTCTATGGCCATACGGTTAATGTAACGGACGGTACGCTCACCGTAACCGTGAGAAATACGGCGTCGCAGGATCCATTGATCAACTGGATGATGATTGTTGACGATTCCCAGACTCATAATCCCTTCAGGGGGCTTAAGGTAGATTCGACAACTTCCAATTCTGCCGCACTCTCCTGGCAAAAAGCTTTAGGAGCTACGTCCTATACGCTCTACAGATCAAGTCGCCCAGATGGAACTTATTCGCCTATATATCAAGGGAAATTAACATCCTTCACGGACAGCGGGATTGATCCTTCCGTTACCTACTACTACAAGGTCAGCCATACAAGCTTATCTGCAGAATCATCCATGTCTGATTCCGTTTCGCTATTATTGGATCAAACGAAGCCGGTTACCGAGCTTGTCGTGGCAGGAACCTCTCATAATGGATGGAACAACAGTGATATCGTAACACTACACGCATCGGATGATATGTCCGGCGTAGAGAAGACCCAGTACAAACTCAGTGAGAGTGAAGAATGGACGGATTATGACGGACCGTTTGCGCTGCCCAATGACGGAACCTATACCATACAGTATCGTTCCGCAGATAAGGCGGGAAATGTGGAGGACGCCAAGCTGCAGACTGTAAAGGTTGATACAACGCTGCCTGACATAAAATTTGTCATCAATGGGAAGGAATTAATCGAGGGGGACTCCTTCGACGACAATCTGCCTTTAACCATTCAGGTATCTGATCAACTATCAGGTGTAGCTTCCGCCAGCATCAGCGTCAGTGATGCTGTATATGCGATAGATCTGGCTAAAGGAACAAGCATCGTCGTCGATTTCACAGGGAAGGTTAACAGCTATTCGGCAGCTATCGTGATTGAAGATTTTGCTGGCAATAAGCTTCAAAAGAATTTCCAATTCAATGTGACAACCAGCATAAAGGCTATGAATGATTTGTTGAGTCGCTATCAACCGCTCCTTAACAATGCATTAACATCTCAACTGAGCAATGCTCTTAGTCAAGCGCAGCATCAACTGACTAAGAATCGGCGGGATCAGGCTGCAAAGCATATGCAGGACTTCGTGAAACATCTTAACAATCCATCTTTAGGAATAAATGTAGACAGTAGCGTTAAGGTTATTCTCCAAGCAGATGCAAATGCATTGATCGAACTATGGTCAACGCAATAAGATTACAGAAAAGTCGCCTGTGTCGGGCGGCTTTTCTGTTATTTTGAGATTATCGTAATTTCGGTTAGCCCATCTTAAAAAATGATTAGCGTAAAAAATAAGGAAGGATTACCTAGTTAAAAGCTACATATTTCCAACTGACAGGATACATGTAATAGTAAGAACAGCAAGATTGAGCGATGAACTCTGATATCAGCAGATTCATCTTTGTCAGCCTTTCGCTATTGTGCATTCCATTTCAAGGAGGTAACAGAGGTATGATCGAGGTCACGAGAAAAAGATGGTTATCGATAGGGACTGCGGGTATATTGTCCCTCGCTGTTCTCGCCGGTTGCAGCACCACTTCCACCACGACAGAAAAAACGTCTACCGATCAGCAAAAAGCTGCAGAGCCGCCAAGTTTGCAAACGCTTTCTTATTGGGTGCCTTTAGCAAGTAACGTTGCGGCAACGCTCAAGAGCTTTGGCGACATGACGGTTTACCAGGAATTACAGAAAAAAACCGGGGTCACTGTTACGTTCCAACATCCGCCGGTAGGACAAGAGAAAGATCAGTTCAATTTGATGATAACAAGCAACAAGCTGCCGGATGTGATTGAATATGGCTGGACGGGCTATCCCGGCGGTCCGGAGAAAGCCATCAAGGACGGTAAGATTATTAAGCTTAACGATATAATTGCCAAAAACGCACCGAATTTGAAGAAGATTTTGGACACCAATCCGGAATGGAAGAAGATGATCGTAACCGACGATGGCAGTATCTACGGCTTTCCTTTCCTGCGCGGCGATGATTACTTGCTCGTCAGTAACGGGATCGCTTTACGCAAAGACTGGCTGGATAAGCTGAACCTGAAGATGCCGGAAACACTGGATGACTGGCATAACGTGCTGACGGCGATCAAGAAGACCGACTTGAACGGCAATGGCAAGGCGGACGAGATCCCGCTGCTGATTAGCAAAGGGGATATGACCGGCTCAATTCCGTTCCTGGGCTCGTTCGGAGTCAATTACGAGTTCTACCAGGTGAACGGCAAAGTGAGTTACGGTCCGACTCAACCGGAGTATAAACAGTTTCTGACTTTGATGAATCAATGGTACAAGGAAGGGCTCTTGGATCCTGATTTCGCTGTGACGGACAACAAGGTGAAGGACGCCAAAATAACGGGCAACCAGCTGTTCGCAACCACTATGAGCACAGGCTCCGGGATCGGTAACTATACGACGCTCGTAGGCAACAAAATTCCGGGCTTCAAGCTCGTTGCCTCGCCTTTCCCTGTTGTCAAAGCCGGGGATAAAAGGATGTGGAACGCCAAGACATACAACTACTCCGGCGGGATTGCAGCAGCGATCACCACCTCGAACACGAATCCGGAAGGGACGGCCAAATGGCTTGATTTCGCCTACAGCGAAGAAGGCAAAATGCTGTTCAATTTTGGAGTGGAGGACGTCTCCTATAAGAATGTCAATGGCTATCCGACCTATACGGATTCCATCATGAAGCCTAAGGACACGTCCGTCGCATTCGCGATGGCTCGTCATGTACGCGCCAACTTCAACGGACCGTTCGTGCAAGACAAACGGTACATGGAGCAGTACGCTGCACTGCCTGAACAGAAGGACTCCATCAAGATTTGGTCCGATGCCACGAATGAAAGAAGGATGCCTCAGGTTACGCCGACGGCGAGCGAGAGCAGCAAGTTCGCTTCGGCCATGAATGACATCAACACATATAAGGACGAGATGTTCAACAAATTTATTATGGGGGCGGAGCCGCTTGATAATTTTGACAAATATGTCAAGACGATTGAAGGGATGGGACTCCAAGAGGCCATTAAAATTCAACAGGCTGCTTTAGAACGTTATAATAAACGCTAGCTTTGAGCGGATCAGTGAAAGGTGCTTATCAGGGAGATGACCCGTTCATCTCTCTCTGACCATTTCATAGCGAAGAAGGAGGCATCGCGCTTGGAGACAATCAACACCGCCGCAAGCAGGGCCAGGAAGAAGGCTGCTTCTAGAAGGAGCTTATGGATAACTATCATGAGCGACCTAAGACGCAACAAGCTTTTATATTTGATGGTACTTCCGGTCATCGCCTATTATGTGATTTTTGATTACGGGCCCATGTACGGTCTTCAAATCGCATTCAAGGACTTCAGTCCTGGTGCCGGCATTTGGGGCAGTCCATGGGTCGGATTTGATCATTTTATTGAATTTTTTCAAAGCTATTATTTTTGGAGAATCATCCGCAACACCTTGCTCATCAATGTGTACGAGTTAATTTTCGGTTTTCCCGCCCCGATCATTCTTGCTTTGTTATTGAATGAATTGCGGAAGCAGGCGTTCAAACGAATTGTCCAAACGATCACCTATTTGCCTCATTTTATATCGGTTGTCGTGATTGTCGGCATGTTGGTCGATTTTTTGGCGAGAGACGGTGTTGTGAACCAATTGCTGTCCTTGCTGAATGTGACATCCAAGTCCTATTTATCCGAGCCGGAATGGTTTCGTTTTATTTATATTTCATCCGGCATATGGCAGCAGGTCGGATGGGGTTCCATTATTTATTTGGCCGCATTGTCGGCTATCGATCCATCGCTGTATGAAGCTGCCAAAGTGGACGGAGCGAGCAGGTGGAAACAAGTCATCCACATCAGCATTCCAGGCATTATGCCGACGATCATTATTTTGTTCATATTGAAGATGGGTTCGATGATGTCCGTCGGCAGCGAAAAAATATTGCTTATGTACAATCCGTTGACCTACGATACAGCTGACGTTATTTCGACCTTCGTCTACCGGAAAGGGATATTGGAAGCAAGCTACAGCTATACGACAGCCGTAGGACTATTTAACGCCATTATTGCTTTTACCCTTCTGATTATTTCCAACAACATAAGCAAGCGGGTAAGCGAGACCAAATTGTGGTGACCAAGGGGGAGAAGCAGGGTGGAAAAGCTATCTGTCGGTGAAAAATCGTTTCATGTGGTGAACGTAACTTTGATGACCATTCTTTGCTTTTTGACACTGTATCCATTCGTGTATGTCGCTTTCTCGTCCTTAAGCGATCCAGGCATGCTCGCGCAGCATCGCGGCCTCCTGTGGAAGCCGTACGGCATCAGTCTGGCCGCATACAAAGCCGTTTTTTCCAACCCGAGCATTTTGAGCGGCTATCGCAACACACTTTTTTACGTCGTTGTCGGAACGTGTTTTAATATGGTGATGACTGCGATTGGGGCGTACTTTCTTTCCAGAAGAAACGTCTTTTTCAAAAATGCGATTATGTTTATGATCGTCGTCACGATGTTCTTCCAAGGCGGTCTTGTTCCCAACTATCTTCTTGTCAGCAATTTAGGGTTGGTTGACACCGTGTGGGCGATGATTATTCCTGGAGCCATAAACACATGGAATTTGATCATTATGCGAACCTCGTTCCAAGCCGTGCCGGTCAGTCTGGAAGAATCCGCGAAAATGGACGGGGCCAGCGAATGGACGATCATGTGGCGGATTATTATTCCTTTGTCGATTCCGGTCATGGCCGTTATGGTGCTTTTTTATGCCGTAGGGCACTGGAATGCATGGTTCAATGCTTTGATTTATTTGCGCAACCGCGACCTGTTCCCGCTGCAGCTCATCCTGCGCGAGATCCTGATTACGAACAGCACGGATAGTTTAACGACGAATGCTGCGGGCGTAGATAAAATGCCGATAGGCGAAACGATCAAGTTTGCCACGATTATCGTTGCAACACTGCCTATACTTGTTCTGTATCCGTTCTTGCAAAAATATTTTGTTAAAGGAGTCCTGATCGGAGCACTGAAAGAATAGTTAAGAAAAGAAGGAAAATTGGAAGTTATTTCGAATAAAATATAACTATCTAAGACAATCAGAAGAGGTGACTCGTATGCGGATAATCAAACGGATTAATGGCAGCGCTTTCATCACCCTTTTGTTGTCTTATTTGGCTGTTTTCTTGTTCCCGCTGGTCCTGGGCTCGCTGCTTTACACGAAGACCAGCAACATTATGGTGGATAATGCCAACCATGCGAATCTTGCGATGCTCGATCAGTTCCGCCAAGTGATGGACAGCAAGGTTAACGATATCGAGCAAATGTCTCAGCAAATCGCTTTGAATTCAAAGCTGCAGTGGCTGCTGAATAACGCGGATACGGCAGAAATGTCTGACGCCTATAAATTTGTGGAGTTTGTATCGGATCATATGTCCCGCTATCAGAATGTAAGTAATTTCATAAACGATTATTATATCTATTTCGAAACGAACGACACGGTGCTGCTGCCGACAGCCAAGACAACGGCGGACACAGTGTTTAACCGGTTCTACCGCCCGGTCGGTTCCAGCTTTCATACATGGAGAAGCGGGCTAATAGATAGTCCTCATTACCAGGACTTTATTCCCGTTACGTATGAGACGTCCAGCGGCAAGATGGATACCATCACCTACGTGCAGACGCTGCCTCTCGGGGAATTGAGAGACATTCGCGGAGCACTCGTTATTTTGCTGGATATGAATAAAATTCGCAGTATGCTGAGTGCAATCGAATCCGCCTACCAAAGCTCTGTGTTCATCCTCGATCGCCATGACCGGATCATTGTCGGGAAAGATAATGAGTCGTTTCCTTGGGGTCAATACCAGCGCGAAGTCCAGGACGGGGTGCCGTACGAATATAAGGATCATGGTGTCGATAAAATGCTTTTACGCACGGTATCCGCGAGCAGCGGATGGAAGTATATGCTGATCATGCCTAAGGATATCTACCTTGAAAAGGTCAATACATTGAAAAATTGGATGATCACCCTGCTTCTGATCTGCCTGATCGGAGGAGGATTGGCCATCGGATTCTGGCTGCACCGGAATTACACCCCGCTGCGGGATGTCATTCGCGTGCTTCAGAAGGAGAGGCCGGGGCGGACGACACCGCTGGCCAATGAATACGAATTTATTCGGGAAACGATTCGAATGACGATCGATGAAGAGCGGGAACTGCGGCACATACTGTCCCAGCAAACGCCTGTCATTCAAGCAAGCTTCCTCTCGCGCTTCGTACGAGGGCAAGTAGACGTTTCCCGAATGACAGAAGAATCGCTCCGGTTTATGAACATACGCTTCATCTCGGAATATTTTGCTGTCATCTTAATTGATATCGCCGATTTCAGCCGTTTCAGCACCGATCAATCGGAACGGCAGTGGGCGCTGACGCGGTTTATTATTTCCAACATCGCCAATGATCTGATTCATGAGCGCGCTTGGGGGTACTCGGTAGATTTGGATCAGAACCGTATCGCGCTGCTTATCAATTTTTATGATGAAAGGCATGATGCATTGCAGGAGCTGGACGACATCGCTGACAAACTCATGCAGGTCATGGAAATGAAGTTCAAAACCTATATGACGATTGCGATCGGGGATATGCACGAAGGCATGCACGGGATCGGCGAATCCTACTTCGAAGCGCTTAGCGCTCTGGATTACAAAATCTACAAGGGCCATAGCGCGATCATTCGTTACCAAGATATTGCCGAAACGGACCGGCATTATTATTATCCGATTGAAACGGAAATGCAATTGATCAATTTTACCAAGAGCGGGGATGTAGAGAATGTCGATAAATTAATCGGCAATTTGTTCCAGGCTCATTTTGACCAGCGGCGAATCACGCCTGAATTAGGAAGAAGTCTGTTCAATAATATGGTGAGCACCATATGGAAAATAATTAATCCGATGGATCCGTATTACTGCGATGTGTTCGGCGAAGGTTTTGATCCGATCAAAGAGCTGTCCGCATGTTCAACCTTCGAGGAGATGAAAGTCCAAATTCGCGGGTGGTTCCTCACGCTCTGCCGCTACTTGAACGAGAGCCGAAACCGCAATAGCCCACTGCTGTCTGAGCGAATTATTAAATATATCGAGCAGCATTACGACGACGAAATGATAGGCTTGACGATGATCGCCGAGCAATTTCAATTAACACCGCCGTATTTGTCAGCACTTTTCAAGAAACAGACAGGAATGAATTTGACGGATTACTTGACAAGAGTCCGCATCGAGGAAGCCAAGAAGCTTATGAAGGACAAGAAGCTGACCTTTACACAAATTGCGAATAAAATCGGCTACTCCAGCGATATTGGGTTTATTCGTGTATTTAAAAAATACGAAGGAGTGACTCCTGGTAAATACCGCGAATCCTTGTAGCCATTTCAGCAATTCAGCTGCTGCGCACATATGGATTCTTGATTACGTTGAAAACACATCGTCCCCTACATGGCGGTGTGTTTTTTTGATTTCGAAATGTTGCGCCGCGGGAATGGGCTAGTTTGTGAATGCCCCATGCGCTATCCGCATATTTAAGACGGAAAAAGGAAAAATATAGCTATTGTTCAGTTCGGGGGGCTAGGAAGTGATGAAGTTTCGAAAAAAGATGCGGCGGGCGCCTGAATTCGACAGCATTCCCGAAGGTCTGGAGCCGCAGGAAGAAGAGAATCTCAGCTTAACTTCAGATCTATCGCAGAATGAGCAGGTATTCGGCAGTATTTTCCACGGGAACACGGACATCATTTACCGCCACATTCGCAAAGATGGGGAAGTCCGCTGGCTTGTCATTTATTTTTCTTCGCTAGTCGATGAAAAGGCAATGAACGATCATATTATCGCTCCCTTAGTCGCTGCTTCGACACAAAAAGAAGAAGGTACTTCCCAATCGGATGAAATGTGGGATGAGAACCTGATCTCAATTGGGAAGACGATGACTTCTCGCCAAGTATCCGATATCATTCGGTATCTTCTAAATGGTCATGCGGCGATCTTCGCAAAAGGCACTCATACGGCGCTGGTCGCCCAGATCAGCGGGATTGCAAAGCGAAGCTTGGAGGAATCGTCGTCGGAGCCTGTGATTCGAGGACCCAAGGACGGCTTCATTGAGAACATTTACACGAATATCGGCCTGATCCGGAATCGGCTGAAAACCTCGCGGCTGAAAATGGAATCCATGATCATTGGGGAGCTTACGCAAACCAATGTCGTTATCACTTATATAACGGGGCTAGCGTCCGAAGAGATGATTGATTCCGTTAAATCTAAATTGGCACAATCTCAAACGGACGGCATCCTCGAATCAGGCTATATCGAGGAGTTCATTGAGGAGTACTCGTTCTCTCCATTTCCGCAAGTGAATACGACGGAGCGTCCTGATGTCGTAGTGGCCGCCTTGCTGGATGGGAAAATCGCCATATTGGTCGATACGACGCCATTTGTGTTAATTGTTCCGATGACATTTTGGGGCGGCATGCAGGCCAGTGAGGATTTCTATAATCGGAAGCCCATCGCCACATTTGTCCGATGGATTCGGTTTTTTTTCATAACGATTGCCATTTTTGCTCCCCCGTTATATGTAGCCATTACGACCTATCATCAAGAGATGATTCCGACTAACCTCGTGCTCAGCATTGCCTCCTCCAGAGAAGACGTACCGTTTCCAGCTTTAATTGAGGCTATGTTTACGGAAATTGTGTTCGAGGCGTTAAGAGAGGCGGGTATTCGCCTTCCTAAGCAACTCGGCTCCGCGATTAGTATTATCGGGGCTTTGGTCATCGGTCAAGCGGCTGTTGAAGCTGGCATTATATCTGCTCCGGTTGTCATTATCGTGTCTATCACAGGCATAGCCGCGTTTACGATTCCACGGTACAGCTTTGCAAACGGAATTCGATTGTTGCGGTTTCCCATGTTAATTTTAGCCGGGACTCTGGGGCTTTATGGCATTGTGCTTGGCTTTGTTGGCATTGTGATACACGTCATGTCACTTCGCTCCTTTGGTGTTCCTTACTTTTCGCCAATTTTCCCTTTTACCTGGAAGAGCTTGAAGCGGCTTGTGATGCGTCAGCCGAAAATTAAGAAACCGAGACCCAATTAAATGGTCATTCGAGCTTATTGAAGAAAGGAATCCCATCTGGCTATGAAACCATTCCTGCTTATCGTATTGCTTTTCTCGCTTTTGATGACGAGCGGGTGTTGGGACCGCAAGGAAATTAATGACATAGCCTTTATTTCAGGAGCAGCCGGTGACTTGACGGAAGATGGGGAGTTTATCGTTTCCTTTCAGATTGCACTTCCCGGTGCTTCGAATAAGGGAAAGGGCGACGGCAAGCAGGAAAAGTTTTTTGTGGTCTCCGCTTCCGGGAAAAATGCGACAGAAATTTTACAAAAGCTGCAGAAGAAAAGCTCTCGAATGCTGTTTACAGCGCATCGCAGCGTTATTTTCATTGGGGAGCGCTTAGCTAAATATGGCGTTAAAGACATCCTTGATATTTTCAGCCATGATCCTAAGAATCGATTGAGAACTTATATTATGGTCGTAAAAGGAGGAGAAGGGCGTGAAATTCTACAGACGCAATACCCATTTGAACAAATTCCAATTGAAGCGATAAAAGAAATGGAAGGCATGGGGAGTGAAACTGCCGTAACGCTTCGCGATTTTTTCATTTCTGCCTCCAGTGAAGGGATCAATCCGGTTATGGGTGTCATTGCAAAGGAGAAGCTACCGAAAGAATCGAACGCGAATAAATCCAATAAATTAAAGCTTGCTGGAACGGCAATTTTTAAAGACTTTAAAGAGGTCGGTATCCTCGACGAAAAACAAACCGAGGGATTAAACTGGATTAGAAGCAAGCTGAAGTTTTGCAGGATTACAGCCAATCTGCCGGGGGGGCAAGGCGATGTAGGGGTACTGCTTACCCATGCCAAGCGGAAAATTACCTCGGAAGTTCATGGGGATAAAGTGAAACTTCATATTGAGCTGCAGGGGATGGGAAGTCTCATCGAAAATAATTCGGTTTTGGATATACGGAAGCGAGAACATATTAAGCTCGTTCAAGAGGCTTTCGAGAAAACCGTGAAGGAATTCGTCATGGACGCTGTGACCAAAATTCAAACGCAATATCAAACGGACAGCTTTGGGTTCGGGCAGATCGTTCGTCGAAATCATCCCAAGGATTGGAAAAGGTTTAAATCAAATTGGGATAGCAAATTCCAAGAGGTGGAGGTAGCCATCGATGTGAAGATAACGATTAGCGATTCAGGCATGGCAGGACCCCAGTTGTTATTGAAAGAAGAGGAGATTATCAAATGATCGTTCAAATTGTCTTGTTTTGGTTAGGTGTACTGTTGTGGGCATTTCGTTGCGTACGAGATTTGTTAGCAAAGCACAAAAAAAGAGAAGCTTGGATTTACAGCGGTTTACTAGGCGTATGCCTGCTCATTGGGACATTGCTGTTAGCACAAGTGAAAATACCAAGCTTGATCGTTCCGTTCAATGTCGTGTTCGAACCACTGGGGAAGCTGATTCTAGAGTGATGAGCTCTTTACGCTTCTTTTTATCGTATCGATCAGGAGTAAGAGCAAGGGAATGAGGCTTTGAGATACAAGCCCCCCAATCGGATAGCTTAAGGATAAGTACTCATACAAGCCTGTGACATCTTTGAAAATCCAAACCGAGCCGATGACGGATAAAAGCGCAAGGGGATACACGAATTCCCGATAGCTTTGAATTCCGAATAGATGGCTGAGACTTTGGCTTAAAATAAACAGAGATAGGGCTATTTTAACAAAAGTCCCCATCACCCACATCGCGACGGCAACCGCCTCCAAACGCTCAAAAGAGCCCTCAATTGCTGCATACTGAATCACGCTTAGAAACGAATAGTTTAATCTGCTCGTTAACGGACCCAGTACCATAATGGTCAAAATGACAATGCCAAAAACCAGCAAAAAGACCCCGAGGAGCGCGAACAAAGAAGCTTTTGCCGCTTTTTTGGGTTGATTCAAATAGGGAAGCAGCCAGCCCAAAATAAAAAGCTGATTCATAAAGGAGGCTGCAGGTGTTATTGCCGCGCGCAATATGGGGACTATGCCGTCACCTAGAATTGGTTGCAATTGACCAGGGTCGGCTTCTTTGATCGACAGAAGTAACAGCGGGAACAAAAATACGAGCATCAGCATAGTGAGAAATTCATTGCTTCTTGCGATAACTTCAATGCCAGCGATTACGGCCAGTGCAGCAAGCAGGATGATTGTGAAATTCGCGACAATTGGCGGGCTATTGGGTAATAGAAGCGTACTAATAAAAAAAGTGTGCTGTTTGGTGATAGCTGAAATTGACATATACCAAAAATAAAGATAATACAGCCCCAAGCCTTTTCCGAGCCATTTTCCCAAAATCAGCGAACTGTATTCAATAATCGTTAAGCCCGGATAGCGTTTCGCCAGCGTAATCATTACCCAAATACATATAAGGCCTGTAATTGTAGAAGGTAAAACGGATAGCCAAGCATCTTGCATAGCAAAGTTGACCATTATTCTCGGAATCGTTAAGATGATGGTCGACATGATGAATGTAAATTGTAACAAGCCAAGTTGTGACCCCGATATCTTTTCTGGTTGCACCTGCCCACGGTCTCCTTACCCCTTCAGTTACTCCAAGTGTTGACGTATCCATGCTCCCTTATACGCATTTAGACTATACTTACCCCGCAGTAACGATGGCGGAACTCGATGTGGTATAATTATCAAGATAATGTAAAATTAATACAATCGTCATTATACTATTTGAAAGTTAAACCCAAAGAGGGAGAATTTAGGGGAGAAAGGAGTTTTGTCATGACCACGGAGCTAATCTTATTTGACTTTGATGGTACTTTAGCAGATACATTACCTTTGTCTTTTGCCGCGTTTAAAAGAGTTTTCAAAAAGCATGATGGGCAAGATGTAACCAATGATAAGCTCATATCAATGTTCGGCCCAACGGAAGATGAAATTATTGCAAAGAACTTCCAAAATAAAGAGGTCGTTCAAAATGCGATAGATGAATATTATGATTTATATGGTCAGGGACACTCTGAGATTAACGATCTTCATTCAATTATTGTATTATTAGATCTGCTTAAAGAGAATAACAAACAAATAGCAGTGATTACTGGAAAGAGCCGGAAAGCATTTGATATCTCATCAGAAGCACTCAAAATATCGAAATATTTTGATTATGTTGTAACGGGTGATGATGTGGAAAGAGCTAAGCCTGATCCAGAAGGCGTTTATAAAGCTATACAATTTTTTGGATCGCAAGCAGAGAAAGTGGTATTTCTAGGTGATAGTCATGCAGATATTATGGCGGGGAAATCTGCCGGGGTTCGGACTTATGCCGTTCAATGGTTATCTACATATCAAACCACCGCATTTGACATACAACCGGATGCTATTTTCACTAATACGGCAGATTTTATTGCGCTTTTAAAAAATGAAGGCTCATTACGTTAATATAGCCAGCGTGAGCTAAATCACGTAGGAAAAGGACCGTCGGTCGTAGTGAAATCTACATTCAATGGTCCTTCTTTTCATCTCGTCACTTGCAAGACTTGATTGTCAGAGAGCGGGCCGCGTAAATCGTGGCCTATTTGTTGTATGGGAATCGTGCAGTCAAAAACTTGTTGACACTGAAAGCGCAAGTGTATTACTTTAAAATAAGCAATAATGAGCAATATTTATATTTAATTAAACATTATAACGCAAATTGTCGGAAAGGATGAGTCACGATGAGGCTTTCGACGTCCACTAATTTTTTCGCGTATCGTTTGAATGGGGAATATACGCCTTTTGCAGAGGCACTTAGAAGGTGTAAGGCCGCAGGCTTCCAAGTGCTGGACATCAATTTTTGTGCCGCACTTAACGGCGCCTCGGACCTGGCGCAGGATAACTGGCGCGAATTGATCGAACAACTGCGCGCTGAGGCGGATAAGCTCGGCGTGGTATTTACGCAGTCACACCCTGTATTTTTGATGGGGCATGTCGGCAGACACTCCTCGGAGACGCTGGAAATCTATCGCGAGATGATGCGGCGTTCTATAGAAGCCAGCTCGATCCTTGGTGTCAAGTGGGCCGTACTTCATCCCATTCCGGGCAAGCCCGAAGCCGATTTCGATGAAGCAACCATCATCCGTGAAAATCTGGCGTTTCACGGCCCAGCGCTCGAACTGGCGAAGAAATGCGGCGTCGGCATCGCGTTTGAAAACATGATCGAGCGTTCGACAAGACGTTTCTCAAGCCGCGCAGCCGAACTTGTCAGTCTGATTGACAGGATTAACGATCCGGGCGTGGGGGCTTGCTGGGATTTCGGCCACTCTAATTTTATTACGAAGGATCAGCGGGATGAGCTCCGCCTGCTCGGCAAACGGCTGAAGGCGACCCACGTCAACGACAACTATGGCAAAGAAGATGAGCATATGCTTCCATTCCACGGCAGCGTGGAGTGGCATACGTTGTTGCCGGTGTTGGCCGAAATTGGGTATGAGGGAGATTTCACATTTGAAACGCACAACGAGTTTACAAGACTGCCCGAACACTTGAAGGATATTGTCGCCAAAACGGCATATGAAATCGGTATGTACTGTACATCTCTGATCAAATAGTACGGCGGTACGACTCGGATATTTGATACATAAAAGTACATCGTCTTTTAAAGAGATGGTGTACTTTTTGGTTAGCCGGGAACGGGATAAAGTTCTTGTCCTAGGGCAACAGCTACATTTAACGATGGGTCTATGACATCTTAAATCGATTTTTGTGCATCTTAGGTGAAAAACGCCATCGATCATTAAAACCTTGATATAATAAATTCGTCTAGATCAGTCAATACAATTAAATCATTGTCGGGGAGGGCACTAAACAACATTATTCGCTAAGGGACTAGGCATTACTAATTCTAGATAATTTGTAAGCGCTATCAAATGTGAGGCGACCAACACGTAGGAGGGTTAATCATGACTCAATCCAATGAACGTGCCAATACAAGAAGAATCACAGGCAATATCCTTAAAGGTTCAATCGGAAACTTGATCGAGTGGTACGATTGGTATGTTTATGCAGCATTCGCCGTATATTTCTCATCGCAGTTTTTCCCCAAGGGAAGCCCGACAAGTCAACTGTTGAATACAGCAGCGATATTTGCGGTCGGCTTCCTAATGCGCCCGATAGGGAGCCTGCTGCTTGGTCGTTATGCAGATCGCCATGGCCGTCGAGCCGCGTTAACGCTTTCTATTTCGGTTATGGCCGGTGGTTCTCTAATCATTGCAATCACGCCTAGCTTTGGCACCATTGGGGTGCTAGCTCCCATTATCTTGGTGCTTGCGCGCCTGCTCCAAGGATTGTCACTGGGTGGAGAATATGGAACGTCTGCAACCTATTTGTCGGAGATGGCCAGCAGCGGACGGCGCGGATTTTACTCGAGTTTCCAATACGTCACACTCATTGCCGGACAGTTAGTCGCACTTGGAGTTCAGATCATCCTTCAGCAGATCCTTAGCGAACCTGACATGAAATCTTGGGGCTGGCGGATTCCTTTTGTCATTGGAGCAATGGGGGCATTGGCCGTATTATGGCTGCGCCGCACAATGGACGAGTCAGAGCAGTTCTCCAAAATGAGTCCCAAAAGTCGGGGGAGCGCAGGGACTGTTCGTGCTCTAATGAAACACCCTTAGGCCGTGTTGACAGTGATTGGACTCACGCTTGGCGGAACGGTTGCCTTTTATTCTTACACGACGTACTTACAAAAGTTCATGGTGAATACTGTAGGACTAGACAAAGAGGTCGTCAGTTGGATCAACTTTATCGCGTTGCTGGTATTTGTCATCCTTCAACCTTTCGCTGGCATGCTATCTGACCGGATCGGCAGACGCCCGTTATTAATTAGTTTCGGCATCCTGGGAACTTTATTAACGGTCCCGCTGTTCCTGCTCATGGAACATGCGAAGAGTCCTGTAACTGCTTTGCTGCTGATGATTGTGGGTCTCCTTATTGTTACCGGTTACACCTCAATCAATGCAATCGTGAAAGCTGAACTCTTTCCAACCGAAATCCGTGCTCTCGGCGTGGGGTTTCCTTACGGACTCACCGTCGCGGTTTTTGGCGGGACCGCGGAGTTTATTGCACTGTGGTTCAAGACGAATGGAGTCGAATCGCTCTTTTATTATTATGTAGCAGCCTGCATTGCCATAAGCTTCTTTGTCTATTGGCGAATGGGGGAATCCTCCAAACATTCCAAGATAGAAGCGGAACTCGACACGAAAGATAAAAAATGAGTACATGAAAACAACCAACCTTGGCTGGGAGATGCCGACGTTGGTTGTTTTATTTGTATTCCAAGAACAATTTCATTCGATATCGGCTGGCATTGAGTAATTCTCCAATACGAATGATTTGAACATTTGGGAGGGAAAGTTTAGATCCCTGTCTTTATTTACAATCATGCCATGGGTGGAGAAAACCCTTGAGCTTAAAGGCAGCATTCTGAAATCCCCATCATTTAATTCTTTTTCCGCCGCTACTTTTGGAATTAAAGCAAAGCCTATGCCGCATTTAACAGCTTTTTTAATCATTTCGATACTTGGATATTGAATAGCACTACTAGCTTCTACGCCAGCTTCCACTAAGACTTTGACAGCATGAGTGTAATACAAACAACTGTTACCAAAGCTAAGAACAGATTCACCGTTTAGCACTTTTAGACCATCCACTTCAACATTTCTCGTCAACTCATCTGAGGCGATAAATATTAACTCTTCCTGCAGCATGGGGTAAAAGTAAAGGTCATCCCGTTGAGGATTCCGCGGAACAAATCCAAAATCAACGACGTGCTGCAAAACATCGTCAATAACATCCTGATGATAACCAGTTTCTAACTTAAACTTAACCTTGGGATAATCATGCTGAAACTGTTCGACAAGCGAAAACATTCTCGTGACAAAAAAAGATTCATGCATGCTAAGGTGAATAGTTCCTTTTAGTTGATTCGATTCATCCATAGCTTTTTCTAATGAAAGCCCTAAATGTACAAACTGATGGGCAAATTTAGCAAGTTTGAGGCCGGCTTCAGTTGGTTTTACACCTTTTGATAGACGGTGAAAAAGTTTTTGGCCGCATGCTCGTTCCAATAATTGAATATGGTTTGTAACGGTCGATTGAACATATCCTAACTTTTCTGATGCTCGGTTAAAGCTCTTTTCCTCCATTACAGCAATAAATGTCTTGAAAAATCTTCCTTCTAACAACTCGATCATGATGCTGGCACTCCTTAGTTATCGAATTTCGGAATAGTGGCTATTGAATCATTCCATAACATGAATAGCTAACTTCATGATAACATAACCAACATAGCAATCAAGAAACTTCAATTTAGATCTCTTTATAGTTAGAAGAAGTTTTAGTTTATGGGAAAACGGGGGGGAAACAATGAATGATACGGCAATGGCAAGAAATCATTTACGATCATCGTTTTAGTCATATGGAACTCTCAGGCAGTCCAGATTTCGTTAAGCTGGCAGAAGCCTAGCCTATGGAATTGTAGGACTTAGGGCAACTAATAAAATAGAGGCCCGTAAGGTGTGGAATAAAGCTTTGGAAATAGAGGAGCCTGTAGTTATCGATTTTGTTATCAGCCAGCAAGAGAATGTTTATCCAATGCAATGGTTACGCCAGGTTCCACGATAGATGAAATGCTTATGGGGGAAGAAAGATGAAACGTCGGACGCTTTTTATTCTTGTCAACAACCATCATGAACCGCGGAGAGATATGAACGATTCAATTATCAAAAAAATAACAAACAGTTCAAAGAGGAAATCATTATTTCATTTTACTAGAGCCCGAAACTTGGCATCAATTGGACATGTCAATGCTTTGTATTCATGTTATCGGGTTGATCCTGCATTATCAAATGAAAGACGATTATGGAGTCGAGAAGTGGATTTTCACGGAAATATTTTTATTGCAAATGCTCATTTACGTATTGCCGATCAAGTTATGGATCCCAAAATCACTCAATTAGAATTTTATAATTATCTAGATCAGCATGTATTTTTCTGGCCAACGTATAGAGATTGTCGGAAAATGCTAGACATTTATTCAAGAAGAGAACCCGATGAAGATTTTGCGATTCTTCAATTGGAAGCTCATCCGTTGCTTTGTGACTTCTACGACAGGGTCGTATTGTCAAAGTACGACTCTGGAAGCTCGCCTCGATTCCCCGTACATTGCTCTTATAAAAAAAGTTTAGACATGTTTTTGGCAATAGACCAGTTTCAGCTTGTACAGAAAAATGATGTGCCTACAAAACCTTCCGAGATACGCGAGGTACTTGTGCGAGAGAAAGTAACAAATCTGTCCAGCTATTTAGGGGCTGTTTATTGCAATGATATGGAGAAGGTTCCCGAAAAATGGAGACCTTATGCAAAATTAATTCGGGATTTTGAGAATGATGTGACCAAGTATAAAAACGATTCGTCAACGGAAAATAATAGTTAGAAACTTCATACATGACCCGTCATAAAAAATGATGGGACTGTTCTTAATAAGGAGAGCAATCGTCATGATTTGGCATAATATAAAATCCAAAAGCTTTCTATCAGCTTACGTTTTAGTTGTTTTGATGCTTGTAGTTGCTGTTGTTACAGATCAAAAGGATATTCTTTTTCCTGAAATCGCAGGTATGGCAATGGGTGTTATGGTATTTCCAGTTCCGCATTGGATAAAGAAGCCGGTCCACCTGTGGCTTTCCCCAACGTTAGCTGCTTTCATGGGAACTTCATTGAATGCTTTATCACTTACGCCTCTGCTGAAAATTTGGTTAGGTTTTGTGATTATTGTCATTCTAATGCATATATTTCGGGTTAATTTTGGACCTACGATCCCTGCAGGATTGCTTCCGATTTTTCTAGGTCTTCATGATTATGTTTTCGCTATCACAACTGCTATCTTTACGTTTGTCATCATGTTGGCGGCTTTCAAAGCAAGAAATCCTGAAAAGTTGTCAAATGGTCCTGCGACTTTTCGAAAGAAAATAGATACGGTTATCATCAGTATGGTTTTATGTCTTTGGATTTGGCTTGCCTTTGCGACGGGAATAGAAGTGTTAGTGGTTCCACCCGTTTTTGCTCTTATTTTCGAGATCTTCCATTCTGAAAAGTTTACATGGAAATTGATTCCAGCCCGGTTGGCGGTATTGACGATAACAGCTATTCTTTCAGTCGGTGTCTATCACATGTTGGATGAATCGATTATATGGGTTGGGATAATTAATGTTTTGATTACTCTGTTGCTATGTAATTTATTTAAAGCTCCGGTCCCTGTAGCATTTGGTGTCTCGTTGATGCCTCTTATTTACCCAGCATGGGGGAGTTGGTGGTTTCCTCTTGGGGTCCTGATCACAACAGGAGTTTTGATGTGTATTTCTGCAGCATACCGTCATTTTAGAAACTAAAACTTGATATAAAGGGAAGGTAGAAATCATGAAAAAACTTCAATACGACAACGAGTTAGACAATGCGATTTTTTTTAGCAACTATGTAGCGGTCTTGAAGGATGGAAGAATGGTTGGGGGAGGCATGATCGAAGCATATAACGAAACCGAGGTTAAAGTAGGAGATAGACAGTACTCACGCAAAAAATCAACCTTTGTTGAGGCACCGGCTCCGGAAGCTTATATTCTTTTTTGATGTTCAATAAATAAGCCACAAGTGCTGCTGACTAAAATCAGTAAATTGGCGGCACTTGTGAATTTCTTGGTTATATTAAAAATACTTAATATTGAAGGTAGTGACCAATCATGCAGACCATAACGATCGTACAGAAACAAAAAAATATCGGTTCTATTCAATTCTTACCTGTTAATCTATTTGCTTCGGTTATGGGAATTTCGGGGTTATCATTGGCTTGGAGGCAAGCAAGTAAGCTGCTGGGTACTTCACTCGTAATCGCTGATATCATTGGAATTATTGGCGTCCTAATGTTTGTCGTTCTAAGCGTAGGTTATGTTTCTAAATGCATTCTATACCCGAATAAGGTTAAGGATGAATTTATGCATCCCATCTCAGGAAACTTTTTCGGTACGATTACAATCGCTATTTTATTACTATCCTCTGTGATTGGATCCTACAGTAAAATATCAGGCCAAGTTATTTGGATTATCGGTACTGTAAGCACCTTGGCGCTTAGTTATCTCGTTGTTACACGTCTTCTTAATGGCAACAATGATCCGGCACATGCAGTTCCGGCTTGGCTTATTCCTGGAGTGGGAACAATGGATATTGCGGTCGCCGGCGGGAGTATGCCGTTCTCATGGGCATATGAAATTAATCTGTTGTCTCTAGCGATTGGAGGAATTGTTGCTTTAGTTTTTCTCACCATGATCTTATCTCGATTGATTCATCATGATCCATTGCATGCAGGATTAACGCCGTCCATGATCATTATGATCGCGCCTTTTGAGGTAGGTTTTCTAGGCTATGTAAACTTTGAGCATCGAATTGACCAGTTTGCTTCCATCCTGTTTTATTTCGGTTTGTTCCTGTTCATTGTATTATTCTTCAAAGTATTTAAAAAATCCATCCCGTTCGGTGCTTCCTGGTGGGGGGTTAGTTTTCCTATGGCTGCTCTCAGCAACGCAGCATTGATATACGCAATGTTCGTGCACTCTTGGCTATTAATTGCTATCTCTACAGTCATTCTAGTTGTTCTAAACATTGTATTGGTCGTTCTCTTTATTAGAACAATAAGGAGCCTGTTTAATGGAACTCTTCTTCAAGGATGACGCATAAAAATAAGTTCCAAAGGCATCATAGATATGGAAACTAGGGGATACATTATCGTTAATGATGAAGTAGAACCGCACCTCCAATATAAAATTATTGATAAATAATAATGAAACGGAGCAAACAAAATGAAAACTTTAGTCATCGTCACCCACCCGAACATCGAAGCATCTAACTGGAATAAAGCATGGGTAGAGGAATTGCGAAAGCATAGTGACATCACCATTCATGAGTTATATAAAACATACCCCGACGAAAAAATAGACGTTTCTAAAGAGCAAGAATTGATAGAGTCGCATGATCGAATTATTTTTCAATATCCACTCTACTGGTACAGCACACCGCCATTACTCAAAAAGTGGTTTGACCAAGTTTTGCTTTACGGTTGGGCTTATGGGCCGGATGCTACGAAAATAAAAGGTAAAGAAATAGGCGTAGCAATCTCAACATATGGTACGGAGGCATCGTATCAAGCGAGTGGCTCTAACCGCTTTACACTTCAAGAGATTTTGCGACCAATAGAAGCTCTAGTTCATTTTATTAATGCGACTTATCTGCCTCATTTTTCGCTAAATGACACTTCAAATGTTACGGAAGAGAGATTAGCAACGAGCAGTAAGGACTATATTCATCATATTAGAACTGTGAAACCAGCGGTCGTACATGGATAAGTAAAAACACTTATACGAAAAATGAGAAAGATTCACAGCACAGCTTAACAACAAGATTCATCACTAAAAGGCCGCGGAACGGCGTAATGAAGAGGCAATCGCTACCTTCTTGGGGAAGTTCGCTGCCGGAATGTCGGGTACAGGAAACGATTTAGTTGTCGGGTGATAGGAACAGTTTATATTACATGCCGCCGCATTTGATGCGGCTTTTTTATTTTAAGCGCCATATAGCTTAGGCAAATGCTGTGACAAACACCTAATTCTATGCGTATGTTGAGAAAAAGGAAGGGGTGGGGCAATTGAAATATGCAAGCAAATCTTTCAAGAGCAAATGGCAAAAGACCAAATGGCTGCTTAAGCACCGGAGATTGCGAAGGCGTATCCCCCGCACTATGCCGTTTAACAGAAAAAACTTGCGGAAAATGCTATCCGGTTATCCGACCGTCTATTTTAAGCCTACGGGAGGTACGGGTGGGTTTGGCATCATCCGGATCAAGAGAATGGCGAGAGGTTACCAAACGAAACACAATACCTTTAAATCGTCAAGTCCGACATTTGGTCATTTATACAAGAAACTGTCCCGGTTCTCGGGAAGGAAATCGTATCTGCTACAGCAGGGGATCCGACTTGCCAAAACGAAAGGTAAGCCGTTCGATATCCGAGTCATGGTTCAGAAGACAAATGAAGGAAAATGGATAAGTACGGCCATATGTACCAAAATAGGCAAGCCGGACAAGGTGGCGACGAATTATCACCAAGGAGGCAGGCTGGGCGCCCTTCACCAAACGCTGGCGGGAGCAGGGTACAAGCACGATTCGATTGTTCGTAAGAAAGCTGCAATGAAGCAGCTTGGCGTTGCTGTGGGTAAGAGCTTTGATCTGTATCGGAGAGGCTTCAGAGAGCTGGGGCTGGATGTGGCTCTCGATACCGAGGGGAAGCTATGGATTCTGGAAGTGAATACGAGGCCGGCCATTTATCCATGGAAATACTTAAAGGGAAAAAGGCTATATCGACGCATCCTGTCCGCTGCCAGACAATACGGCAGAGTCACATAGTTAAATCTCGTCCGTTACAACAGTGCTTCTATAGACGGATGGCGCTATCCCGATCCAACGCTTAAATTGGCGGCTGAAGTGGGCGCTTGTTTTATACCCGAGTATCATGGCTATATGGTCTATAGACAGTTCGGTCTGAAGCAATAGGCGCTGGGCCTCGCTTAACAAAATTTCCGACATATATTTGCGGGGGGCCTTCCCATAAACCTGTTGAAAGACGCGGTTCACCTGGGATGGACTCAATTTTAAGGATTCGGCTATGTCTTGGACGAATTTTCTTTCGTTGTCTTCCATTTGGCCGTGAAGCAGGCTGCTTCGGATCGAAGCCTCAATATTTTCAGCGATGCGGCCGGCCAGTACTTCCTTTTTCGTAAGCACGACATTGTCGGTTTGGGACAGCTGCTCCACAAGCGTTCCCAAAAGCTCAAACACGGCTGCGTACACCCTCATGCTTTTTGCGGCGGAAAGCGATCGACCTCTGTTTTCAGTCGCAAGATTACATAAGTCCGATAGGAAGGGAACCAATTCTTTGACAAGGGGAGAAGATGCTTCGTAGCAGACGGCATGACGGCGCTCCAGCTCCTTGGAGAAAGCAGGATCTGCGACGCTGAAATGCACACAAAAATAAGTGAAGCCCTGAGTGCCTGCCGATTTGCATGAATGAATGATTCCCGGACGTATGAAAAGCAGATCTCCCTTTTTTTGATCATAAATCTGACCCTCGACGATCATCTTCATGTCCCCTTCGATCACCCAATGAAGCTCGTACATCGGATGTTCATGGGATGGATAGGTCCACCGGGGACCCACATCGCGAACATGAAGCCCCATCAGATGAAAGGACATTCGAACATCGGGAAGCCTGCCTATTTCAACGATATCGGTGATCAATTCAGACATAGTATACGTCCCCCTTGTTTTTCACACTATTGTACACCCATTATACAGCGCTTTCAATCGGGTGGAAATGCTAGAAATGGGTAAATGTTTTAAGCGATTAGTGCATCGTCAGCTCCGCTGCAGTAGTGGTATGTTAGTATTATCACAGGCCAAAGGTAACAAATTATGTATCCACAAGGCGTCATCAGCATTTGCTGCTGGAAGAATGGATCCACGCAAAGAGGGGTGGCCGATCAGTTTAAGAGAGCGATCCGGATCACTACATTTTAGCTGGTATACTAGGGTAACTAGTCATCTCTTCTAATTTTGTAAGCGCTTTTTCGAGTGCTTGAAGGATGAATAGCCGCTCGTCGGGCTGGAGGAATCTAATGAGTATTCAGATTGACATTTCAAGAGACAAAAGAGGACTTATAAGGGATTTCGTTTACGAAACCCTGAAGAAAAACATCATGGAGCTGCGACTTGAACCGGGGCGGTTTATCTCGGAAAAAGAACTGGTCGAGATGCTCCAAGTGAGCAGGACGCCAATCCGTGAAGCATTGGTTAAACTTACTCAGGAGGAATTAATCGAAACCACTCCGCAGAAGGGCTCCATCATATCGCTAATCGATTTACAGCATGCGGAAGAATCCCGGTTTGTCAGAAAAACATTGGAATCGGCCGTTGTTCGAGAAGCATGCGAGCTGCTTGACAAGGAGCAGGTGCTTCATCTGCAAAATCTCATCTCGCTGCAAGAACTGTGCGAATCCGAACAGAATTATGGACGTCTGTTTGAGCTCGATGAAGAGTTTCACAAATCGATTATGATCGGCTGCGGCCGGGGCCGTACGTGGGGACTTATTCAACAAATGGCAACGCATGACAACCGCATCCGGATTCTACGGCTTGCTTCCGATTCCGACTGGAAA
Source organism: Paenibacillus sp. MAHUQ-63 (assembly GCF_028765165.1). GTDB lineage: Bacteria > Bacillota > Bacilli > Paenibacillales > NBRC-103111 > Paenibacillus_E. The sequence goes on from NZ_JARADB010000002.1 coordinate 1,625,801, forward strand.
ATCATACTTGCTCAGCATCATGGCATTGTTCGAGCTATCAAGGAGAAGGATCCCGACCAAGCGGATAAAATGATAAGAGATCATTTGGAACTGCTCTTGATTGAGAAAGAAAGTTTAAAGCAGAAGCACACCAAATTTTTCAAATAAAACAAAAGGAGTGAAAGACGAAGATCAAAGCAGCTGTTATCGGTACCAGCGGTATCATAAACTCACATTTGGAAGCGTATTCAAACTTGATACAGATGGCTTACTCGGAAGAGAAACCAGTGAAATGGAGGTTGTAATCTATGCAGGCAATGAACAGTAGTGTTGCTCTGGATAAGAAGGAGAGTGTTGGCATACGGCAGCAAAAAAAGAAGGGGTTGTTGTATTACATAAAACTTGATTATTTGCTTTACCTGATGCTGCTTATCCCGATTGCATATATAGTGACATTTAAATATGCACCTATGTATGGCATACAAATTGCTTTTAAGGATTACAACATTTTTCAGGGCGTGAACATGAGTCCGTGGAATAACTTTGAAACATTCAAGCAAATTTTTTCATCACCACAATTCTATCAGGTGGTTAGAAACACGTTGATGCTGAACTGTTTGGATTTGATTTTGGGATTTCCAGCGCCGATTGTTCTAGCCATTTTACTCAATGAACTGGTATGGAATAAGTTCAAGAAGATAAGCCAGACCATCTTGTATCTGCCGCATTTCCTTTCTTGGGTAATTATCGGTGGAATTGTTGCTCAGCTGCTCTCTCCCACAGGTATGTTAAATTCCTTAATTAGCGATATGGGCGGGCCATCGTTACCGTTCCTCACGAACAAATATGTATGGGTTGCAACTTATTCTTTAATTGGCGTATGGCAGAACGCAGGGTGGGGGACAATTCTGTATCTTGCCGCTATGACGGGAATTGACAAGCAATTGTATGAAGCTGCAGACGCAGATGGGGCAGGGAGATTCAGGAAGATATGGCATATTACACTGCCAGGTATCCGACCAACCATTGTAATTCTTCTGATCCTGCAGCTCGGAAATATTATGGCTATTAACTTCGACCGACCATTCAATATTCAAAACAACCTTGTGATGGATTTTGGTGACGTGATCAGCACCTATGTTTATCGTGTAGGCATTCAATCTGCGAACTTTTCAATCGGCGCAGCTGTCGGCCTGTTCCAATCTGTTATTTGCTTAATATTTTTGGTAACCTCTAATTTTATTTCCCGTAAATTAGGAGAAAACGGAATATGGTGAGGAGGTATGGACAATGTCACAAACTTTGAAGAATAGAGTTATAGACTATACAGCAGCATCAGTTGTTTTAATTTCGGTTTTTGTATGCCTGGTTCCTTTTCTCTATATTCTTTCCCAATCACTTAGCTCTAATGAGGCGATTATTTCCCAGGCTGTGACCATCTATCCCATAGACTTTAATATAGAAGCCTATAAAGTTGTATTCGGCGATGCGGGTATGTTGTACTCATTGTTCTACACGGTGCTTCTGACAGGTGTGTTCGTTCTCATTTCATTGACCGTTACCATATTGGCGGCGTACCCGCTGACCAAAAAAAGACTCAAAGGCAGAAATATTTTATTGTTAGTGATGCTGTTTACCATGTATTTTAGCGGCGGGTTAATTCCGGACTATCTGAATGTCAAGAGTCTGAACCTTTTGGACACGCCATTGGCACTGATTCTCCCGGGGATGATGAGCGTATACTACATGATCATATTGAAATCGTTCTTTCAGAGCTTGCCTGATAGTCTGGAGGAAGCTGCACACCTGGACGGATGCAACGAACTGCAGATTCTGCTTAAGATCGTACTGCCTCTTTCTAAGCCGGCACTTGCCACAGTCAGTTTACTATATGCCGTATTCCGGTGGAATTATTTCCAGGATGCTCTTTTCTACATTACGGACCAGAAATTTTATACGATACAGCTTAAGCTGTATAACGTAATCAATCTTTCGCAGCAAATGTCCGGCGAGAATCTCATTGTAAATCTGCCTTCAGAGGCATTGAAAGCGGCAAGTATTATGTTTGGTACAGTTCCGATTCTTCTCGTGTATCCGTGGCTCCAGAAATATTTTGTATCGGGCATTATGATTGGCGCCGTTAAAGGTTGATATGGGTTTGTGAAATGGACTATGGATCTGTTTCGCGAGTTTATATACGATTTTAAATTAAAAAAGGAGATGGGTTCTTTGAAGGTAAAGAAAGGAAGATCTATCTGTTTTTCTTTGGCAGGCCTACTAATTGCGTCTACATTGTCCGCTTGCACGAGCAATTCGTCAACCGGCACAAGCGCCACAAGCACCGCAAGTGCCACACAAGCTGCTGCTACAGCAGGCGCTAGCAAAGAACATCGAACATTAACAGTCGAAGTTTTCGACAGGGGTAAACCCGGACAGCCTGATTTGAATAATAACTACTGGACAAAGTATATTAACGATAATTTCGGTAAGCAGTTTAATGCCACAGTAAAATTTGTTTCCGTTCCCAGAGCGCAGGAAGTAGACAAGTTGAACGTATTGATGGCGGCTGGCCAGGCACCTGACATTACCTTCACGTACAACCAGGGTGTTGTCTATAATTATGTACAGCAGGGCGGCTTGGCAGAGCTTGATTCAGTTCTCAAGCAGTATGGACCTGTTCTCACAAAGTATCTTGGCGATGATGTGTTAAAGTATGGCAAATTTAATGGCAAACAGTATTCTGTACCAGGCAAGAGGACGGTTCTGGCAGGTTCTAATACTTTTATCCGCAAAGACTGGCTCGATAAATTGGGTCTTCCCGTTCCTACGACACCACAACAGTTCTATGATACCATGGTTGCTTTCAAAGAGAAGAATCCCGGAAATGTAAGCGGTGTCATTCCTTACGGTTATTCCCTGCAGCCTTTAAATCCCGGTTTAAGCTTAATACCGGAAGCCTTTAAACCATCTAACCTTACGGAAGAACAGTTTGCTACACTTCAGCCGCAATCCATCTGGTTGGCTAACTGGAGCATGCCGGGATTTGATAAAGCTGTGCAATATGTCAACAAGATGTATAATGCAGGCTTGATTAGCCCGAACTTCGCAACTGACAAGGATGGAAAACTGCTGGACGCAGATATTTCCAACGGAAAAGTCGGCGCATTCCAGACGAACTGGGATGGACCGTACCGAACAGCTCCCGGTACTTATACCAACCTGGTCAAAAATGTTCCTGGTGCTCAGCTTATTCCGATCGATCCATGGCAGAATGATGCAGGCAAACATCCTAAGAACGGGTACAGCCCGAATGGTATGTATATCATCATCCCTAAAACAAGTAAAAATGTTGATCTTGCCATCCAGTATCTCAACTGGATGAGTGACCCTAAGGTAACCCTCTTCCTCCAGAACGGTCAGGAAGGCGTGGACTACAACATGGTTAACGGAGTTCCTAAACAGACAGGTACGACAAATTCAGGCGATAAAATGATGACTGTTGCTAACAACCTTGACTATGATATCCTATCAAACGGTATCGAGCTTGGCGATCAGAAAAAGAATGATGCAGCCATTTCGACAGGTTATCCCGGTTATGAAAAGGATGCAGAGAACGCTTTGAAGGTAGGTATGGTGGACTATTATGCTAATTACTTCTACTCCATACCGAATGCGGCTGATGCCAAAAACAACGCAGCGCTCAAAAATCTTTCAGCACAAATGCTCGCAAAACTAATTGTTGCTAAACCTGCAGAAGTGGAAGGCCTGTACAAATCATTGGTTCAACAGTACATGGACCAGGGCGGAAAGGCCGTTGAAGACGAGTTTATCAAAAATTACAAGGCTCAGAATAACAAGTAAGAAGGTGATTGATCGCATAGAAACCGCTCCAAAAGGAGCGGTTTCTTTTTATATTTGCGGTGTGCATGTGAACTGAGTTTCGTGCTTGGATGTGATATGATAGTGTAGCAGTCCAACTTATACCATTTACAATCGAACAGGAGTGTCAGACATGAGTTCAATTTGCAATTATTGTAGTAAAAATGAAGCACTGAATAATCTCATGATCGAAATCGGCCAGTTACGTGTATCAACCTTGTATTTGTTTCGGGAGCAAACGTACCGGGGGCGCTGTATTGTCGCTCTGAACGAGCATGAAACGGAGTTTTTTCATCTGTCGCAGGACAAGCAGGATGCTTATATGCGCGATGTAGCCCAAGCGGCAGCAGCCATTGAAAAAGCGTTCCAGCCGGATAAAATTAACTACGGTGCTTTTGGCGATACGATGCCGCATGTCCATTTTCACATCGTACCGAAATATAAAGATGGCTATACGTGGGGGAAAATGTTTGAAATGAACCCATCTGCCAATCTTCTTTTAACTGAGGAACAATATGAGGCGCTCATTGACCAAATCAAGAGCCATCTCTAAAGGTTCGTAAAACGGAAACACGAGAGGTGTCACACGATGGAGCTTTTTCATTCTGAATTTGTCCGATCCTTAAGAGATGCCTCCTTTGACATGGAACAAGCTGGGGTTATTAGCGGGGAAGCACTGCAACACATATACGATCACAAACTGTTCAAGCTATTCCTGCCCGAAGAGGTCGACGGCACCATGACGGAACTGCCGCAGGCGCTCCGTATCTTTGAACAAGCCTCGTGGATCAATGGAAGCTTCGGTTGGGCCGTAACGATCGGCTCCGGCGGGAATTATTTCTATGCCTGCTTCCCGTCCTCCACGGCGGCCGATTTGTTCAAGCGAAAGGATGCCGTAATCGCTGGAAGCGGCCACCCATCCGGTACCGCCCGAAAAGTCGAGGGGGGCTATTTATTGAATGGTTCCTGGAACTATAACAGTGGATCGCTATATGCAACGATCTTTACCGCAACTTGTAAGGTTGATGACCCAGTAATCCAGCTGTGCAAGAGGTTCTTGCTTTCGTTCTTCAGCCGGATCAGGTAAGAGTGAAGGAAGATTGGGACGCTTTCGGCCTTAGGGCGACAGCGAGCCACACCACAACCGTATCGGATGCTTTCGTGCCGGAGCATCTGGCTTTCAATGTTTTTCACAGCACATTCCATGATCATCCGATCTATCGCTATCCGTTTCAGACGTTCGCCGAGGCTTCTTTCACCGCTGTTGCAATCGGGATAGGCAGGCATTTCTTAGCTGAAACGAAGCTATTGATAGACAGGTACAAGGAAACTTGGGATCGTTCGAACCCGGCACGTTCGCCGTTCCTTCAAGCCCAGTTAGAGGAGGCAACTCGCCGCTTACAGGAACAAAAGCTGCTCTTCTATAACACCATCGAAGATTCATGGGCTCGCCACCTTGCCGGCGAGAAGTTAACGGAAGAAGCGTGGAGCGACATCGGGGCGCAATGCAAAAAAGCTGCAAAGACCGCATACTCGTCAGCACAGCAGCTTTTCCCATACTTAGGCTTAGGCGCAACGATGCAGCATACGCTCATTAATCAAACATGGCGCGATTTGCAGACCGTTTGCCACCATTCCATCTTGGTGGATTATCCAGCGGTATTACTACATGAATAATAAGCTTACGTCGATCGTTAGCTAATGAGTAGGGGAGTAGTTCGCCGCACCGGCAACTGCTCCCTATTTCTATTACAGTAACGGGGAGGATTTCGTAACAATCTGTGGAATAAAGTGTAAACAAAGTAAGGGGCTTTCTCCCGTTACAATCACGTTCATAGGTGGAGGCTGAACATGAGGAAAACGTTATTTAACCGGCTGCTGCTTTCCTATATGCCCATTTTCATCATCGTGGTAACGTTTACATTTTTCGTCTTTTTCCAGATGCTAAGCGAACAGAGCCGCAAAGAGGCGCTTAACGCGAACAAAATGCTGTCCTTACAGGCCATGCGCCTGATCGACACCTCCCTGAAAGCGATTGACAACATGGTGATGATGGAAACGATTAACAATAAAGAATTGACTAATTTCTTCAATTATGATGCGAAAAATAACATTTCCATCAACATCAGCGCGGTAAAAGAAATGCGGGATATGATCTCCTCGTACCCCATGATTGATTCGATTTATTTGGTGCGTTATGAAGACAATTTCGTGCTCAGCAATGCGACCAGCGACCAGCTTAGTAACTATAAGGACGAACCGTTCATTAGACGGTCCATGGATCCGCTTGTATCCAAGCAATGGTCGGGTGTAAGAAGCTTTGAGCAGTTTTCTGTGAAAGGCAGCAAGCCCGTCGTCAGTCTAGTGCGGGGAGCGCCATTCATTACTGGTGAGAAAGGGATGATCGTCGTCAATGTGGCGACCGATTCTTTGCAGAACAGTATCGCCGACCTCTACGATTCGGATACAAGCTATATCGGGATTCGGGACTCTGCGGGTCATAATCTGTTTAGCGGCTTAAGTCAAGCAGAGGAAACAAAGATATTCTCCAATTATGTCTCGAGCTATACCGGCTGGACTTATCAAAGCGGACTTGTTAACAGCAAGGTGTTTCATGTCATCTCCTCACTCTATAATGTATGGTTTATCATCGGAATCGCGATGATTCTGGTTGGATTGGTATGGATGCTGTACGTAACCAGACGCAACTCGAAGCCGCTGGAACAGATTGTGGCGCGCATCCGCGGATACCGGCTTCCAACATCGAAAGAGGGGGCAGATGAATTCTCGTTCATCGAATCGGCGCTGTCCAATATTATTGAACAATCGAATCAATACCAACAGAAGCATGAAGAGGACAGGCATCTTCGCACGAAATATTTGTTTCATCAGCTTATCGAAGGTGACACGGGTTTAACGCATGACGAATGGATGGAAGAAACAAGCAGCTTGCAGCTGCCGTACGCTTCAGACAGACAGATCGTTCTGGTCATTGAATTGGACAAATATAGCGACTTTTGTTGTCAATACTCACGCAAAGATCAGAATCTGCTTAAATTCGCACTGCGCAGCGTTATTCAGGAGCTTGCTCCGAACTATGAGCTCGTGCTATGGACGGAGTGGACTTCAGCCTATCAGCTCAGCGTGATGGCATTCGTCGATAGCGGGGATGAAGCCAGCATTTCCACGATACTTGAGCTTTTCGAAAACGTTCGGATGTGGGCTCAGGATAATCTAAAGTTTACGGTTACGGTTGGCATCGGTGAACAGGTCGCAGAGCTTTCCAGCGTTGCAAATTCGTATAAAGAAGCGCTTCGGGCGCTTAAATATAAAATTGTGCTGGGCGAAAACAGGCTGATTACCGGCGAACATATCGCCAATCATGGTCAAGCCGAGGTGTTTTCGCACCTGAATACAATCCGTTCCATTATTCAATCGTTCAGACTTCTCGAGGATGACTGGCAGACGAAATTTGAGGAGCTTTTTAGTGAAATGAAGCTTTGGCTCTTGACCAAAGATGAAATTAAGAACCTGATGAATTATTTCATTTATTATTTGGGACGCGAAATGGCCGGTATGGCCAAAGAGATTCAAGAAATATGGGCGCGGGACGGCTTACCCAAGCTTAGCAAAGTCATCGATGACAGCCATTCTCTGGACCAAATGCGGGAAGAATCTCTAATCGTGTTGAACGGTCTATATACAGGCTTGCTGGAAGCGCAGGACAAACGGCTGCACGCAGCTACCATCCGTGACATGCGGAAATTCATCGAGGAGGAATACGCCAATCCGAACATGTCGCTCGACTATCTGAGTTCGACCTTTAACATTAATAGCAAATATGTAAGCAAGCTGTTTAAGGAAGAGACCGGACAGAAGTTCGTGGATTTCCTGATTGATATCCGTATGCAGGTTGCGCGGCGACTTCTCAGCGAATCGCTGGCTTCAATGCAAGAGGTTGCGGAGCAGGTCGGATATACAAGCGCGATTTCATTCAGCCGGGTGTTTAAGAAAGTGGTTGGATGCTCGCCAAGCGAATTTCGTGAAGAAGCGGCTCGCAGACAGATCGGGTGAATTTGGTTAAGCCGTAGAAAATAGTTTGCTGAACCTGTTTACACAGCAATTGTATCCTGCTTATTTAGCGGCAGCTCCGGGGAATTACCGGAGCTGCGCGCTTTTTCAAGCCATGCGAAAATGGTTAAGGCCACGATTCTTGTTTCTTGCAGCGGCCTTATTCCGCATACTACGATGAAATTGTGAAAGCGCAATCACTAACAAACACGAAAGGAGAAGGAGCATATGTCAAGCATGCAAAAGGAAATAAGTGCATCCGTACCTCTCGCGCACAGCAAATCCTCCTTAAGCGTCGTTGGGAAAAAGATGAAGCGTCACTGGCAGTTATATCTGGTTGTATGTTTGCCGCTGCTGTATTTGATTATTTTCAAGTATATTCCTATGGCTGGTGTCGTCATTGCTTTCAAAGACTACAACGTCATCAAAGGCATTTGGGGCAGCCCGTGGGTCGGTTTGAAATATTTCGAACAATTTTTCGAGTCGCCGAATTTTTGGATGTACATGAAGAACACGCTGGGCATCAGTCTGTATGGTCTGCTTGTCGGCTTTCCGGCTCCGATCTTGCTGGCACTCGCTTTGAATGAAATACGCAACGGGTTCTTCAAAAGCAGCGTTCAGATGATTACTTACGCGCCTTACTTTATTTCGACGGTCATCATGGTGTCTATTCTCATCGTCACCTTGTCGCCGAACGTTGGCATTATCAGCAAGTTTCTGCAGATGCTCGGCGTGGACAACACCAACTTCATGGGCATTCCCAGCTTGTTCAAATCGATCTATGTCTGGTCGGATGTATGGCAATATACAGGTTATGGAGCCATTATTTACATTGCCGCTTTATCCGGAGTTAATCCTGAACTGTACGAATCCGCAAAAGTAGACGGCTCATCCCGCATGCAGAAAATTATTCATATCGATATTCCCAGCCTCATTCCGGTTTCCGTCATCCTGCTTATCTTGAATCTGGGGAACATTATGAAGCTTGGCTTCGAGAAAATTTATTTGATGCAAAATCCTCTCAATGTCAGTACGTCGGAAGTTATTTCAACCTATGTATACAAGGTGGGGCTGCTCAGCTCCAGCTTCAGCTTCTCGGCTGCCATCGGTTTCTTCAATTCGGTCGTCAATCTGATCCTGCTGGTGAGTGTCAACTACATCGCCAGAAAGCTGTCCAGTTCAAGCTTGTGGTAGCAGCTTGCGCCCGAGACTGCAGGAAGGAGGCATTTATATGATTAAATCATCAAGAATTCGCGAAACGCAGGGCGATCGGCTCTTTTTGATGGGGATATACACGTTTCTGTCGGCGGTTCTGATTGCCGTCCTGTTTCCGCTCATTTTCATCGTTTCCTCATCGTTTAGCTCGCCGCAAGCGGTCGTTTCCGGCAAAGTATGGCTGTTTCCCGTCGATGTAACGCTTGAAGGCTACAAAGCGGTGTTCCGCAACCCGCAAATCGTAACCGGTTACACGAACTCGCTTATTTATGCGGTAGCAGGAACGATAATTAACGTCGCTTTAACCGTCATGCTTGCCTATCCAATCGCCAAAAAAACATTCTACGGCCGCAATTTCATTATGGTGCTTCTTGTCATTACGATGATGTTCGAGGGAGGGCTTATCCCGTTCTATCTCGTGGTCAAAAACCTGCATTTACTCGACACGCGTTGGGCCATGATTTTGCCGGGAGCTATGGCAGTGTTTCAAGTTATTGTTGCCCGCACTTTTTTTCAAACGACGATTCCCGACGAGATTGCGGAAGCGGCTGAGCTTGACGGCTGCAGCGACATCCGATTCATGACGAGTGTCGTGCTGCCGCTCTCCAAGCCGATTCTGGCTGTGCTGACATTGATGTATGCCGTCGGTCATTGGAACGCCTACTTCGATGCGTTGATTTTTCTGAAATCACCGAACTTGTTCCCTCTGCAGATCGTGCTGCGCAACATTCTTATTCTGAATACCATAGATCCGACCATGGTGTCCAAAGTCGACCAGATGCTGGCTCAACAAGGCTTGAAGGATCTGCTCAAGTATTCGCTTATCGTGGTTGCAAGCGCGCCCGTCTTAATCATTTATCCATTCGTACAGAAGCATTTCGTGAAAGGTGTCATGATCGGTTCATTGAAAGGGTAAAAGGACTTGTTTCGATAAAAAGGGAGGAGTCGTTATGATGACAAATTGGAAAAAATCATACACCGGCACGATGGGGGTCGCACTTTGCTTTTCGCTCGTCTTGAGCGCCTGCAGTACGGATTCGGGCTCTTCCACAGAGAGCACGCCTTCAGGAGCCGCGCCGGCCGCAAGCGATGTATTCACACCGGTGGGCCAATTTCCGATTGTTAAGAAGCCGATGACCATCAAGATGTTTGCACCGCAGCTCGCCAGCATCGAGAATATGGAAACCAACTCTTTCACGAAATATTTGCAGGAGAAAACGAATATCCAAATCAAATGGGACCTTGTACCCGACAAAGCGTTAAACGACCGCAAGCAGCTGATGCTGGCAAGCGGCGATTATCCGGAAGTGATTCTGCAAGGGGCATTAACCAAAGACGAGCAGATGAAATACGGCAAGCAAGGCGTATTCATTCCGCTGAACAATTTGATTGAGCAATATGCTCCTAATTTCAAGAAAGCGATGGCTGATCTGCCGTACTTGAAAAGCTCCATCACCTCACCGGACGGCAACATCTATGCACTGCCTCAAGTGAATGAGTGCTACCACTGTAATTACGCTCAAAAGCTGTGGATTAACCAGGCTTGGCTTGATAAGCTCGGACTGAAAATGCCGGCGACAACGGATGAGTTCTATGAAGTGCTCAAAGCATTTAAGGAGAAAGATCCGAACGGGAATGGGAAAAAGGACGAAATTCCGCTTACCGGCTCCGACGACATGTGGGCCGGAAACATTGCATCCTTCTTGATGAATGCGTTCATCATCGACGATCAGATTGATAAAGACAGCGGGACTTTCCTTCAGTTAAAGGACGGCAAAGTGGATCTGGTTGCGAATAAGGCAGAATGGAAGCAAGGGCTGCTCTACCTGAACAAACTATATAAGGAAGGTTTGATTGATCCGGCTTCATTTACGCAAAATTCCGATGCGATTCAGCAGCTGGGTAACCGCCAGGACGCGAATGTGATGGGCGGAATCACGACGGCCTTGATCAGCTATGCGCATTCACCGGACGAGAAGCATCCGCGCCATAAAGAATATGTTACCGTACCTCCGCTCAAAGGACCGAACGGTGTACAGCAAGCCGGCTATTTCGCCGGAATTGGCAGCTCGCAGATGGCGATTACGAATAAGGCGACCGCAGACCAGCAAATTGCTGCTATTCGAATGGCAGATTACTTGTATACAGAAGAAGCAATCGTACTTGAAGAGCGCGGTCCCGAAGGCAAAGGATGGCGCAAAGCGAAGGACGGCGAGCTGGATATGAACGGCAAGCCGGCGAAATATGCGATCATTCCGCAAGCCGAAACCAAGACGACGCACAACGATGGTTGGGAGCAGATCGGCCCGTCTCTCCGCACATTCCAATATCGCGATTCGTGGGCAGCCTTGCAGGATCCGCTCGCTGAAGGCGCATACGAAGTTCGTTTGAAGCGTGAGTCCGCGAAATATGAACCGTACCAATCGAAGGTGATGTATCCGCCCAGCGTGTTCATTGCATTGGAAGATGCGGAAATTGCGGCACAGTTGAAAACGACGATCCGCGATTACATCAAGTCCAACATGGCGCAGTTCATTACGGGAAGCAAAGACATCGAGAAAGAATGGGACAGTTATGTAAAAGGGTTTGATGGCCTGCAGGTTAACAAATATATAGAAATTTATCAGAAGGCAGTTGCCAAAAAGTAAACCGGATAAGGAAGGATGAAGCCAATGAATCTTGTTCAGAAATTAAAGCCCTCGGCGAAACAGCTTGCCTATCAAAGTTGGGAATTCGGATTATTTCTTCACTTCGGGCTGCGCACGTTCTATGAAGGTTATGTCGACTTCGATGAAAGGCGCATGGATCCCGCAGCTTTCAATCCCGTTCTGCTCGACTGCGAGCAGTGGATTCGGACAGCGAAGGAAGCCGGTATGAACTACGCCGTGTTAACGGCCAAGCACCATGACGGCTTCTCGAACTGGCCATCCAGCTACAGCCAATTTACTGTGGCAGCGTCCCCATGGAAGGCAGGAAGCGGGGATGTCATTCGCGAATTTGTTCATGCTTGCCGAAAATATGATGTGAAGCCAGGCTTGTACTATTCACCGTATGATGGTTCAGCCGACTTCTACACCCAGGATGCGAAAGCCTACGACGATTATTTCGTCAATCAAATTACGGAGCTCTTGACCAATTACGGAGAGATCGACATCCTTTGGTTTGACGGCTGCGGCTCAGAAGGCCATTCGTACGATTGGCATCGTATTATTGGTGAAATTCGCCGCATGCAGCCTCATATTTTAATTTTCAATATGGGGGATCCTGATTTCCGGTGGGTCGGCAACGAGGACGGCATTGCTCCTGTTCCATGCTGGAATGTGGTTGACTCGACAGAGTTCTCCATCCTGACCGAGAAGAAAGAGCAGCTGGGAGACCGCTTATGGCTGCCCGCGGAATGCGATGTTCAGATGCGGAAGAATTGGTTTTACAGCGATAGCGATGAACATACGCTGAAGAGTGTAGAAGAGCTAATGGGGATTTATTATCATTCCGTTGGCCGAGGAGCGAACCTGCTGCTTAATATCGGGCCGGATCGAAATGGATTGCTTCCTGAGATTGACGCGAAGAGACTATTGGCATTCGGTTCGGAGATTCGCAGGCTGGTTGAGAGCCCTTTCGCTACGCTTGCGCAATGTGAAAGAAGGGGAAATACATGGGTCTATGAGATGGATGAACCGCAGCTGCTCGACCACATTGTGCTTCAAGAAGATCTAACTGCAGGTGAGAATGTAAGAGGCTTCCGGATTACTATCATCACTGCCAAATCACGGCGACCCGTGACCATCTATGAGGGACAGCATATAGGCCATAAAGCGATTATTCGTGTCCCGGCCGTCAAGGTCCGAGGCGTTATGGTGGAGATCACGGAAAGCGATCAAGAAGCAGTACTCCAAGGACTGAGCTTCCACCATGTGGGCTATCCAAAATCATACTAGGAGGTAGGAAGATGAAAATCGGCCTAAGCTCGTATAGTTTACTGCAGGCGCTGAAAGCAGAGAAAATGACCATTCTGGATGCCGTTCAGTGGGTGAAAGACAACGGCGGCGAGCATCTGGAGCTTGTTCCGTACGGCTATACGCTTGTTGATAACCTTGAGCTTGCGGATGCGCTCAGGGATAAGGCGAAGACGGCCGGCATCGAGCTGTCCAACTATTCCATTCCCGCAAATTTCGTACAGGAGTCCGAGGCGGAGTTTGAAGCGGAAATAAACCGCGTCAAGCAGCACGTTGATCTGGTGCATCGATTGGGCATGCGGCATATGCGCCATGATGTTACTGCGTTTACACTGCCTCCGGAGAAAATGACGATCCAATATTTTGAAAACAGCTTACCCCTTATTGTTCGCGGCAGCCAAATCATTGCTGATTACGCGGCGGCATTCGGCATTACGACAACGATAGAAAATCACGGATTCTCCGTCCAAGCGAGCGACCGGGTACAGCGCGTACTGCTCGAAGTCAATCGTCCTAATTTCAAAACGACGCTGGATGTAGGCAACTTCATGTGCGTGGATGAAGCTCCGCTTGTCGGGGTGCGCAAAAACCTGCCTTACGCTTCGCTCATACATTTTAAAGACTTTTATTTCAGACCCTATTTCCAAAATCCGGGGGAAGGCAATTGGTTCCGTACGGCAAACGGGAATTACTTAAGAGGTGCGATCATCGGCCAGGGAGATATTGAAATCAGGGAAATTATTAAGCTGATCAAAAGCTCCGGTTATGACGGCTATGTTACCGTGGAATTCGAGGGAATGGAAGATTGCGAATTGGGTTCACGGATCGGCATGAGCAATTTGAGAAGGTTGTGGGATGAAAATTAGTCTATTTACAAACTCAATGTTTAGCTGGTAATATTAGACAAATGCTCAATCTCGCCCCAGGACATTGTTCTTGGAGGTGGGATTCTTTTTGGTTCTCTTATTCTTGAGAGGAGAGATATATACGATGATGAAAGCTTATTGGAAATACTTCTTATATATCCTGAATCACAAAACCAACGTGTTGATTGAATGTTGGAAGGAGGGCTTATACGTTCAAGGAGTTAAAAGAGAGCTTGAACTTATGACATCCTCTACCAGATAAATCGTTGAACGAACAGGCAGCTTAATCATGTCATGAGTCCGGAGGTAATTTTATGAAGCCAAGAATTACAGTATTAACTTTGGGTGTAGATGATTTAGAAAGGGCATTGAAGTTTTATCGGGATGGACTTGGATTTCTGACGGAAGGTATAGTTGGTACAGAATTTGAGCATGGTGCCGTTGCGTTCTTCGAGCTGCAGGAAGGCTTAAGAATGGCGATTTGGAAACGCAAAGATATTGCGTTTGATACCAAACTTAATCCAACCATGACAAGTCCTACGGAATTCACGATAGGTCATAATGTAGGAACCAAAGAGGAAGTTGATACAGTCATGGAACAAGCTCAGAAAGCTGGCGCGGTAATTACAGTTCCAGCTCACAGCACATTTTGGGGCGGATACTCGGGTTACTTCCAAGATCCAGACGGGCATTTGTGGGAAGTCGTATGGAATCCTCAATGGGAAATCAAAGATTAAACAGGCGCGGCCAATAGGCTCCCCTTAAGGTACACAGGTATTTTGATGCCAAGTTTAATCCCATCATCGAGCAGGCTTTAAACCTATATAGTTTTGCAGATGATGTCGGGTGAGAAGAACATTTAACTACATCTGCATTAATCAAAATTTCACAATTTGATATAGAGAACATGAGTGATGATTTACTGCAAGATAAGCTCGAAAGTTTTTTAGCTATACGCGTATGAGGCGAAAATCAATCGACTAATCGACAATTTACAAAACCTTATCATTATAAGATATTTCCTCTAACATTCCTTTGATATAAATATCATGTTACCAATTATTCGTTATAATCGAAGGGAGTTCATTAGAGAAATGAAAAAGTGGATCGCCAATACATCGATACTGCTCGCGCTAAGCGTGGCGGTAACGGGAGCTGCTTCTGCCGCAACCAAAAGCGGTGAAACATCCGAGCAAATTACATATGCCAATAATGGCCAAGCGGTAATGCCGAGCACGCCGGCTGTGAATATCGATGGAAGTTTGTATCTGCCTGTCCGTGCACTTGCGGAAGCGACCGGCAAATATGTAGATTGGGACGAGTTCCGCGAAAGCGTATCTCTGACGGACAAGCCTGTCTTGACCGGGAAATACGAGCTCAAAGCACCGGACCTTGCCGAAGGCATCAAAATGGGCGTAGGCTCTTCTCTGACGCACCTTCCTGGTGATCCTGATAATGTATTCTATACGACGGCGGACCGCGGTCCGAATGGTCAAATTGACGTGAACGGTAAAACCCTTCGCACATTCCCGATTGCAAGCTATACGCCAACGATTTATAAAATTGAAGTGAGCAGCGGCGAGATCAAAATTTTGGACAAATGGCCTCTGAAGCTGTCCGGCAACGATCCGGTTTCGGGAACAAGCGCAATTACAGGATTGCCGAACATCAAAGGCCGCGACGAAGCGCCATATGACGCCAAAGGCGAGAAAGAACTGTCCTACGATCCTTACGGTTTAGATATTGAAGGCCTTGCTTACAATCCGAAAGACGACACGTTCTGGATCTCCGACGAGTACGGTCCTTCCATCGTTCACGTGAAGCGTGACGGCACAATTATCGAGCGTATTGTACCGAAAGGCTGGTCCGCACAGGCAGCTACACCGCTTGTGCCTGCGCACGAAAACTTGCCGGATGTGTACAATAAGCTTCGTCAAAACCGAGGTGCGGAAGCTGTAGGCATCACGCCAGACGGCAAGTATATGTTCATGGCGATGCAAAATGCACTTCGCAACCCGGACAAGGCAATGGACAACTCCCGCCAAGTACGGATTATCAAATTTGATCTGACTACGCTGCAGCCGGTAGCAGAATTTGCTTACATGCTTGAAAATGCAAGCCAATTTAAGAATTTGGCTCAAGGCGATATCGTGATCTCCGACATGGTGGCAGTGAACGAAAATACACTCCTGATCGACGAGCGCGATAAATTCTCCGGAGATAAAGCTCAACTGAAGCGGATCTACCAAGTTGATCTGTCCAGCGCTACGAATATCCTTGGCAAGTTCGACACAGTGGCCGCCGCAGGTAAAACCCTCGAACAAATGAGCGTACAGGATTTGAAAACGGCGAGCATTTTGCCAGTGAAAAAATGGACAGTGCTGGATGCGGTAAGCTTTAAATTCCCGTTTGAGAAAATCGAAGGGGTTTCGCTTGTCAACGATGACACACTGGTTATTACGAATGATAACGACTTCGGCATCGACAGCAAATCGTCAGATAACGGAACGCTCCTGTGGACGTTCAAACTGCCTTACAAGATTCAATAATAATGGCATGAAGCCCAAAACCGTTTTTTGAACGGTTTTGGGCTTTTGTTCTGATGGTGTAGATCTTGAGACATGCCGATTTGATGGAATACAAGTGGTGAAGAGTTCAGAGGTTACGCTAACTTGAACGATAGTTGGCAGCTTCGTTACGCTAGGGGCTGTAAAAATAGATAGTATAAGATAATAATGCCCTATTTACCAAAGGGAACATATGTTCTAAACTGTGGAGGCGATGCCATTTCCAATATATAGGAGGTTGTGCGATGAAGAAAACAATTATTTTTAGTTCTAAATGGTATGACCATGAGTTCGAGTCAGTGATCGCATCGAAGCTGAGAACAAAATTTCCAGAATTCATGTTTTCACATGTACAGGACTCGGGAGGATATACTTCTGCGGAAGCCTGGGGAGCTTGGGAATATCGTACAGATCTTGATATCCGAATTGATATTAGTGATGTACCGGCTTTTAAGAAAAAGGATTATGAACTAACACCTTTTTTGAATAATTCTGATGTCAAACTTGAATCCTTTATACCAAGTTTACTTAAGTCGGTTTCCAATGAAAAACGAATATATGGTCTACCCTTTGGTGTAGGAACAAATTATACGCATGCACTTTTTTATAATGAACATATATTTGCGAAGTTTCATGTCCCAGTTCCCGAACATGAAATGACGTGGGACGATGTAATAACTTTAGCAGCAAAAGTAACTGGAACAATCGATGGTATACCTTATTGCGGATTAGACATTGGGGATTATTCTTTATTAAAAATGCAGCTGGGAATAAGGTTTCTTGATCCTGAAACACACCGACTAAAACTTCGGGATAGTGACTGTAACGAATATTTCCGCATAATAAAAGTTGCTTATGGGATACCGGGGAATGTTCAAGATACCGATGAACGTATATTCGTTTATGGTAGGGCATTCCGTCGAAATGGAACTGTTGCAATGTCCATAGACTCCCCTGAGATGTTCAGCCAAAAGCTTCCGTTTAAGTTAGGAGCCGTACGTTTCCCAAAGATTTATAATCACCTTATAGTTCCGTCATTAAGTGATTATGGATGGTTTTTAACCTTACATCCTAGCTCCGAACATAGGGAAGAGGCGTTTGAAGTCATATCTTATTTAGTGTCGGAAGAATTCCAACTGTATCTTTCTAGCATTGGTCGATTCTCTTCCTTATCTGACAGAAAATACGAGGCGAATTATGGACAGGATAATCCGAATTTCTCAGAAAATAACATGGAATGGGTGTTTCAAGGTATAAAAAAAGGCTGGGCAAATCCGCAAAGCCCCTATGAGAATATGGCTGGAAGTATTGTTAGAAGTGAAATGGAACGAGCTGTGCGGGGAAAAATCCAATGGGAAGAAGCAATTGAAACAATGGAAACAAGAATTCTTGAGAAATTAAGTTTTGAAATGCACGATAGCTGAGTGAAGACACCGTGGTAGCTGGTCATCTTGATCTTCTTCATCGGAGTCGACATCGCTGAGATTGTCCATAAGGATGCGTACCTTTTTCAGAGATTTACCGGATGAGTTGATGGATGCTTCTCAAATAGATGGTTGTAACGAATTCACAGCAGGGGTATCAATTGTAATTGTCCCTATTATTGTGATATATATTATGTTCCAAAGGAAGTTTATAGATGGAATTACGGCAGGTTCTGTGAAGGGCTAAAAAAGAGCAGTTTGCCGCGCTGATATGCTCCCCTTAAGGTAGACAGGTGAATTAATATAAACCTGCTGCTGCAAGGGGGGCTTTATTGTGTCGCTGGATGATGAATGGAAGATTGTTTATAGGAGGCAAATAGATGATAATCAGCAATAAAGAATTTCATGTGAATGGACAGACCTACACCATTAGATCTTCTGTCGAAACAGATGCGAAAGATTTGTCTGAACTAAGACTACAAATTGATGGAGAGACGGAGAATCTGGATAGAGAAAGGGGAGAAGCTTTCATTGATCCAGCAGGATTCGAACAATTAATACATACGGATGCGATCAGTCCAAGAAACTTATTTTTGGTTGCTGTCGCTAATGAACGAATTGTCGGCTTTTCGAGATGCGAAGGAACTTACCTTAAGAGATTCTCTCATAAGGTTGAATTTGGTGTAGGCGTACTTAAAGACTTCTGGGGATATGGGATCGGTAAAAATCTGCTAAAAGAGTCTATAGCATGGGCTGACTCCAATGAGATCAAGAAGATAACGCTGAACGTCTTGGAAACCAATTCTAAAGCTATTGAACTATATAAAAGGCTTGGCTTTGAAATCGAAGGCATACTAACTAAAGACAAAATTCTTTCCGACGGTAAATACTATAACACGATTGTTATGGGGAGATTCCATGACACCAAATAAGTTACACCGTCCAATTTAATGATTTGAATTTTATTCAGCTTATGGTTTCTGAACACCTCTAATTATGATGAGTAAGAGGGATCCGCACTAGCGGATCCTTCTTGCTCATCCTGTTACGGGTTAGGCATGTGCAGGCTTATGCTTTGTTCCCGTTCCTGCTGTGCGATTGGCGTCATCTTTCTTATGCGTGAACAGCTTGCGCAGGTACGGCATCAGGTAGTAGTCTAAACCGAATTTGCCGGTATTTGCTCCAGCCATGAACAGGATCCCGCCGATAAGAATGAACCAAGGGTTCGTGCTTACGGTACCCGCGAACATGAACATGAAGTTCATGAGAAGTCCGAAGAATGCTGCGGCTGTAGTCAATGCACCGAGAATCAAACCAAGACCTACTAAGAATTCGCCTAGCGGAATTGCATAGTTAACTATTTTAACATTCGGCAGGGCAAAATGTTGAATGAATGCAGTGAACGTCGGATAAACAAGTTCATTGGTTGCTTTATCGATCACCGGTTTAGTAATCGCATTATTTAAGAATCCTTCGGCAGTAAATCCGCCGGTTAACTTTTGCCATCCGTGAGTGAGCCATTCATATCCCATATACAAACGTATGAAAAGTAGGATACCTGCTGCATATTTATTTTCTCTAAGCCATTTACCTAACATGATAAACATCTCCTCATTTTGAGTGGTGAATTTTTCACAAGGTCAGCTAAAAAATTTTATCTAATTCAGCCAAGAACGGGATCGTTTTTGTGTTTTCATGTGATACCATCCTTTCCATTACATTGTGTGCTTCCTTTCTACACCTTTAATTTACCATGCACGAAAGGTTAAATATGTGATTAATATCACAAAGTAAAAATGAATTTCAGTTTGTACGCAATTTTGATAAGAGGAATGCGCGAGTATTAGTCCGGCTCTTTAATTCGGTGGAGATGTGGTATGATAAGGTCAATACTATGAAAGTGGGGCTGACAAGCCAGGATGGGAAGTAAGGGGAGATTGCGTAGTCATACGAGACCAGTGCTTGAGCTGGATACGGTACAGATACAACAGGATTTGAGCGGCACAAGCGGAAATCCGCCGCAGATAACAGAGGACGATACCGCGCCGACCAAGCTATGCACGTACTGTGCATGCCGGAGGCCGCTGTCGGAATTTAAGCGAAGGACAGGCAAAAGCAGAGGGGCGGTTTCATACCGGGGGGCTTGCAAAGCTTGCCGGAAGAACCGCAGGGAACAAGCCGACGACAGAACCCTGCTGGAAATAGGGATTGCTGAAACAAGCAAGACGGACGAAAGCGTCGATATTGCACCTGCCAAGAAGAAGAGAAGAAGGCGGCGTTCAAAGGCAAAGACAGCAGATACATTGAAGACAGTCGTCAATAAGAATATACAATCTGCTGCGATTATGGAAGAACCGATCGTCAACAAAAGGGATCTGATAAGGGATATGAAGGCCATCGGCTTGATGCCGAATCGGAGGGGCTTCATCCACATGCGCGGCAAAACGGACAACGGACGCAAGTGGCATCAAGAGATCGATCCCGTGCTAGCCATAACGTTAGTGAAGGAGCGGGCTGCAGTCGTTATGAATCGGCACACGATTCGCCGTTTATATAGCAATAAGGAATTCCGCAGGCTTATTCTGGAGCGAGACCAATATACGTGCCGCTTCTGCGGACAATACGGGGATACGATTGATCACATGCTGCCTCGTGCCAAAGGTGGGCATACAACTCCTGATAATTGCGTCTGCGCATGCAATACGTGCAACCAATCTAAGGCCGATCGGGATATGGATGAATTTGAATTTTCTATAAAACATAATCCCAAGTTGCAATAAAAGTTAAAGAGCTCAAATGATTGATCTAACGGAGGATGAAATGGCCTGGAGCAAATTGAAGCAACAACTGGAGAGTTTTCTCAGTCCTGCGTTATATGGAAGGGTCGAATACCTCTCAACCAGCTACCGCTATTTACCTGATAAAGCAGGACTTTGTTATATGGCTGTAGATAAAAAAAACGTACTGAATATGAGTGATACCTTCATCAGATGGTATCAAACCGAGTTGGAAATTAAGAATGATGCAACGATCCAGATTCCTATCAATAACGAAGAAATCGATGCTATCAGAAAAGATACCAATGGGAGTGTTCCGGAGGATCGCTTAAAAGTAATAGCAAGAAGTAGAAAAATATCGGAATATGCAAAGGATCTTTTGTCAGCGCAGTCATCATTAAGTAAATCCAATTTTATCGTTGTAGCTAATAAATTTTTATCCACTTCTATAGAGGAAAGCTTAGAGAGCAACGATATTTTATTGAATATCCTAGCTTTGGTTGACAGACGGGTTGGAAAAAAACGAATTTTAAACATGACCGAGAAGATGAAGTTAAAGCATCCGATTGTACAGTATTTTTTTGAACTGCGGCTCAGTACGTTATGAAAGGTAATAACTCAGACGCAGAAATCATTCGAGCCGCTATGACACCGATTACCATTTTAGACGAGACGTTTTACCTCGTAGCAATTAAGAAGACCAACAGCGAACAGTTGTGTCATTAGACAATGGAGGAAAACTCTGCTGTTGGGTGCAAGAACATCATCTCTTTAAAGGCCGCGATAATCGCGGCTTTTTTTTGATGAGATAAGGTTTTGATCTAGGTGACTTGACGACTAATCATTAAAGTGGCTTTTTCTATTTTGGTAAAAATTAAAATGAAATGGCTCTGAACTTTTATGAAAATAGCCCAGTCCTTTTCTTCTGAGAAACCAACACGAAAGAAGGTCACATCAAGTGAACATTTTATATTCTGATTATCAAGTTTTTCAGTTCATCAATCATTTAGCTGTAACCGTCCCGTCTATGAATCCATTGATGCGTTTCCTAGCCAAGGATGCGGAGTACCTGTTTTACTTAGGTGTCATTATTTATTGGTTAACGAGGAGTCCAATTAATCGAAGAATGGTTGCTACAGCTCTCTTATCAGCGTGTGCCGCACTAGGCAGCGGGGGAATCATCTCCCATTTCTTTTATCGAGACAGACCCTTTGTTACTCACGCAGTTATTCAATTAATTCAACATCCGGCGAATGCATCATTTCCTAGCGATCATGCAACGGGAGCATTTGTGATTGCAACAGCGATTTGGATGTATCGTAAAAAGGACGGCATTATTTGGTTAGCATTAGCCGCTCTCATAGCGGTATCACGCGTTTGGACGGGCGTTCACTATCCGTTGGATGTGTTAACGGGGGCTTTCATGGGTATGACGAGTGCGATTTTAGTCTACCGACTGTTCGAGAGCTCCACCTTAGGGAAAAACGTTTTAAATACCTGTATGACTATTTACGAAAAAATGGAACGAAAGCTATGGGCATAAAGAGCTGAAAGCATTTAGTAAACTTAAGTCCCTTGGGCATTCGTGCTTGAGGGGTATTTTTAGTTAAAGAAAGTAAAAAATAACAATACGCACACTGAACTTTTTCGATAAAGTTCCTGTCTTTTGGTCATTACATGGATATTTTTGCGGAGGTAGAATTGACACACTTCATACAAGGATTGCTGGAGCAATACGGCTATTTTGTGCTCGGAATTGCGCTCATTCTTGAACTTCTAGCTCTTCCGTTACCGGGGGAAGTGCTCATGACATATACTGGACTTATGATCTACCAGGGGCATTTGAACTGGTTCATGAGTATTCTCGCAGCAGGCAGCGGCGCCTCGTTCGGTATGACACTTTCTTATTGGATTGGGTTTAAATTAGGAACTCCTTTTTTCGAGAAGCATGGGTCTAAGATCCATTTTGGCCCCGATAAGCTGCAGAAGACATCCGACTGGTTTGAACGTTACGGGAATAAGCTTCTGATTATTGCCTACTTTATCCCAGGCATCCGCCACTTCACGGGTTATTTCTCCGGTGTTACGCGCATGCCGTTTCGAACTTATATGCTGTTTGCGTATCCTGGAGCTTTCCTGTGGACAGGCACGTTTATCTCACTAGGCAAAATCCTTGGACCCAAATGGGACCAATTTCATCATACGATCACCAAGTATTTGTTGATGGCGGGCGTGATTGCTGCGTTGATTTTCATCGTGCTTTATATGTTCAGGAGATATAGAGATCAGATCTACAGCTCAACGGCAAAGGGGTTAAGTCAAGGCGTGAAGACTTTTCATTCTCTAGGAAAAGTCAAATTTCTGTTTCTCGCATCCTTTTGTGTGTTCTTGACTTTATTCATCTTGATGGCGGGTTTGGTGCAGGATTTTCTCGCTAATGAGTTCGCTGATTTTGATGAAATCACAACTTTTATCGTTCAGATTATATTTGAAGAAACCTAGCAACCTCGTCTTAAGTCCAATAGGGCGCTCTTGGGGGGAAGATTATGTGTGGATCAGGAATTATATGATTTAATCAGTAAGGCGTCAAATGGCGATAAAGATGCATTTGCCCTACTTGTCAAGAGATTTAAGAGCAGTGTCTATCGGTATGCATATGGCATGCTTTCAGACCGTATGGAGGCGGAGGATGTGGCTCAAGAAGCCTTTATCAAAGCCTTTTATTCACTTCCCAAGCTTGAACATGGCTTCGCTTTCACATCATGGCTCACGCGTATTGTCTCCAATTTATGCTACGATAGGCTTAATCAGCGTAAAAAGGAAAATACGAGTCCTCAAGAATGGGTGGAAACGACTGCGCGGGTTGATTTAGAGCGAACCGATTTGCAGATGTCCATTCAAGAAGCATTAGATACATTAAGCCCGGAGCACAGAGAGGTCATTATCTTGCGTGATGTTGAAGGTTATTCTTACGACGAAATTGCCGGAATAATCGATATCCCAATAGGAACGGTTAAATCGCGTATTAACGCCGCGCGGCTTTTGCTTCGTAAGGAATTAAAAAGGGGAACGGGGGAGTAATCTTGTCTGACCATATAGAAGAACTTATTGCCGCTTACATGGACAATGAATTGACGGATAAAGAACGAAAACAGGTCGAAAAGCATTTGGGTCATTGCCCGCAGTGCTCCGCCTTGCTGGATGACTTGTTGGCTATTCAGAATCAAGTTCATACAGCTTTTCAAGCGATCGAAGTACCCCATAGCCTGGAGGATAAAGTGATTGCGCAGCTCAATTTGGAGACGTCACCTTCAAGGGCAACGCTGCGGGTTTGGATATTAGCCCCATTCCTGTGCGTATTAAGCTTATTTGCGATCGCTGTCGTTGTCACAGGAGCTTTTCTACTCAACCTGAGTTCGATCCTGTTTAAATTTATGTTTAATCTGATATATGCGACCAGCAGTATTCTGGGCTCAGAGCCTTTAATTCTGATAAGTATGACCGTTTGTTCGCTTGTTATTATTATAGGTTCCAGTGTTTCTATCAAACATTTGCTAAAAGCCAAAGCTATTCAGGGGGATTCCATTTGAAAAACAAACATTCGTGGTACGCGATAAGCGTGCTGTTGATTTATTTCTTATTGGTGATGCCGACAAATGCGGTGGCTAAAGGGATATTTGATCATCAAGATACGGTTATCCCACCCAATCAAACGGTAGACGATGTCATCGTCATAGGCGGGGACGCAACCATTCTAGGAAATGTCTCCGATGCTGTTATTGTGATTAATGGAGGTGTAGAATTAAAATCCTCCGCTAGAGTGGATGGTTTTGTTCTCGTTATTGGCGGCAACGTGCGGCAGGAGAAAGGAGCTGTTGTAAAGGACGAAGTCATGAATTTCTCATTCGATACTTCGACACAAAACAGCTTGTTCGTTGGGGGAGGTCTCATCGTCGGTACGTGGCTTACGCAGCTTGCAATAAGTATTTTGCTTGTCCTTTTGTCTGTACTAACGGTATTTGTGAGCAAAGGCCGGATGGTCGCGGTGATTGAACGTGCCCGGCGCGCACCTGGCTCATTGATCTCCATTGGCTTCTTCAGCAGTTTAATTCTTAGCGCATTATCTGTGCTGCTTCTTGTAACGATTATCGGAATTCCACTTGCCGTCGTCATCATCCTCTTCATTGCGGTAGCCTTTATTTATGGGTTAGCTGTGCTAAGCTTGTTAGTCGGATCCAATCTTCAGATGACAAAAGGTCGGTCTGACTGGTTAATCGCATTAACAGGCGCCAGTGTGATCGTATCTTTCATCAATATTCCTCTCATCGGAGCCCTGATCTTTCTCGTGATTGTTCTCTTCTCCACTGGCATTATGACGATGTTGATCAGGGACAAATGGAGGAAGAAGAGACGCGATGACAGCGATACGGAGGGAAAATAAAGTGAAACACAGAGAGAAGGAAGCTCACATGAAAAAACTTGAATTGATACCTAAAAAGGAGCGATTAGGTATAGGCCTAGCGTTCGTTATAGCTGTTCTGCTCGTAGTTTGGCAGCTTAAGGGGTTATTACTTCTTTCGCCATCGGCTCTACATAGCAGACAGTTCGAACATACGTTTAAGGATTTTGGTTCGTATGCTAGAATCGCCTTATTTTTTGTGCTTGCTTATTACGTGCTTCTCTTTGCTATGAGACAACGGATAGGGGATAGGATAGTTTATATGAAAAAGGGGCTTGCACTATTGCTGCGCTTTACACGTAGATGGCACACCCCACTGGCCATTATTGCTATTGCCTTTATCATACTTCATACAGTTGCTGTCTTTATGTATGGCTTTAAATTCGATTTTAATAACATTAGCGGCCTGTTTGCCTTGCTGGTTCTTCTACCAGTTCCCGTATCGGGATTATTCCGGTATCAGAGATTGGATCGTAAATGGCATTTGCGGACAGGGCTAGCATTTGCTGTTCTGTTTCTCATACACGCTTTCTTATAACTAAAATTCATTCAAATTCCCTAACAAGAACCGCTATGCTCGATTTTTTCTTTGCATTCCGACCAAGTAACAGTTTTGGAGAGACAATGCTGTCCCTTCCTAACGTTTTCAGTACGCGCAAGCCATATAGACGATCCAATCTTATTACAGCTAACAGGAAATGAAGAAGCGAAGGCATTCTTATAAACGGACATTCAAGCCAAGATTAACCTCATAACCGGTAAATCGTAGGAGCGGCGGCAGCCTAAGACTTTGTTTTTCAAGTCCTAGTCCGCCGTTGTTTCTTTTCAATATAATGACTTGTCTCCAGACAGCAACCACAAATTGCCACAAATGACTTTATAAAATAGGTCCATAGCATACTGCCGACTTATAGAAAAATCATTTATACTAATAACAGAAAATTGCTGGAATAATGAATGAATCAGGTTATTAACGGAGGATCGGATGTTATCTCAATTGAATGATGACCATAGTTTTTATTTTCGCGTATTTGAGAAATCCCCGATTGCCGTGGCTTTGTTATCTTCGGATGGGAAGCTATTAAGAGCTAATCAATCTTTATGCAAATTGTTAGGCTATAGTGAAATTGAATTGATTAATACCAGTAATTCTTATGTCACCCATTCGGAAGATTTAGCAGCAGAACTGGCATTGTGGCGTAAATTGGTGCAGGGTGAAACAGATGGTTTTCAAATAGAAAAAAGGTATATTCATAAATCGGGGACCATCATTTGGGGGCTTCAAAATGTTACTGTGGAGAGGAACCATCAGGGAATCCATACGAATGATATTTTCATTTCGCACATTATAGATATCACAGAACAAAAAAAGAAGGAAGAAGAATTCAAGAAGATTGAAGAGCTGCACAATCTTATTTCCGAACATTCTCAGGACGTTATTTTGCGTTTAACTCCAGAAGGAGTTATTTCATATGTCTCACCTGCGATCCGCATCCAAATGGGATATGAACCAGAAGAACTTATCGGAAAGTATGCTTATGACTATTGGCATCAAGATGATTTGAACGGTGGCTGGTTAAGGCGAGGTCATTCGGATCAGTCAGATAGCAGAATATTTGTATATCGTCTTCGTCATAAAAACGGTCATTATATATGGCAAGAATCGCATTCTAAAAAAATAAGAAATGCAGCAGGAGATATTCAACACGTTATCAGCATGGGGCGTGATATTTCAGAACGGGTACATTCCGAAGAATTAATCCGCAGATCCGAGAAGCTTTCCTTGGTTGGTGAACTCGCAGCGGGGATTGCCCATGAAATTAGAAATCCCTTGACTAGTTTACGAGGATTTATGCAATTATATTTGAAAGAGGATATGAATGGTACAAAGAAATTGCGAAATGAAGTCATGATTTCAGAAATCGATCGAATCAATGAAATTGTAAGCGAACTTCTAGTGTTAGCTAAACCTTCAAATGAAGCCTATGAATTGAGGGACATCGTGCATGAGTTAAATCACGTTACAACATTATTTGAAGGGCAGGCAAACTTGTATAACGTTCAAATAAAGAAAGAGTTTGATGCCAATTTACCGTTAATCCAGTGTCAGCGCAGTATTAATCAGGTGTTTATCAATGTTCTAAAAAATGCGATCGAATCCATGCCGAAATGCGGAGAAGTGATCATACAGGCCAAGCAAATGAACGATGCAATAAATATTCGAATTACAGACACAGGGTATGGAATTCCGCAAAATGATATTGCCAAAATTGGAAATCCTTTTTATACGACCAAAGAATCCGGAACAGGTTTAGGATTAATGGTTTCAATGAAGATCATCCAAAATCATAAGGGGACTTTGCGCTTCGAAAGTGAAATTGGCAAGGGGACTATGGTGGAAGTTGTCATACCGATTGTGATGAAACCTTAAGAATACTATCCGGAGGTTCATCATCATGGAGAATGGAATGCTTCATGCAGATCATTCATGAAATAAAAAGGGAGCCGCTCAGCGGCTCCTTTTGTTTATTGCAATTCTGAAGCATAACTTTATCAATTCGGATCTTTCAATTTGTTCATTTCATCTAAAGTCATCTCATTACACTTCCTGATAAAGTCAATGATCAGATGTAGTTGCTGCTCGTTGTATTGCGTGATGATCTTAAGCGTCGAATGCATGACTGACTGGAACATGGGTGAGATATGGGCAGAGCCTTCCGGTACGGGCTTGACAACAACACGTCTTCGATCGTCCGGATCCTTGTCCCTGGTTACATAACCAGCTTGCTCCAATCGATCGATTACACTTGTCACCGCTCCAGTAGTCAACCCGGTTAATTGTGCAAGCTGGCCGGCAGTTACCGGACCGGTGCGGTTCAGGAAGTCTAGGCATTTATGATCGGTCGCATTGAGACCTAATTTGTTAGAGATCAATTGATGAAACATAACGGCTCTCGCGCTGTTTTGCTGCAATTCGTGGATTAGCGCCTTCTGTGAAGAAGTGAGCTCGGAAAAATTCGAAGGGAAATTATCCCTTGACATATCGTAACCTCCAAGTTATGATTTTATTATCTTAATTAATCAAGATATAATATTCATTAAGATAATTGAGTTATTAAGTTTCTTAACATCCACAGTATAACATACGATCCATGCACCGCCAAACAAATTCACTATGGAGAGGACGATTCAAAATGACAAATCAAGAAGATCTGAAGGGCATCCGAGCATTATTTACAGAGCTAGGCAATTCTTGGAATCATGGGGACGGGGTTGCTTTCGGCAACTGCTTTACGGAAGACGCCGATTATGTGACGTTCATGGGTCAACATCTGAAGGGGAGAAAGCAGATTGCCGATGTCCATCAAATGCTGTTTAACGGACCTCTTAAAGGTTCTATCCTGTTATCCAGTACTTCTTCCGATTTACAGCCGCGTTTTATCGCGTCCGATATCGCGATTGTTCATGCAGCTGGGGAGGTACGGCTCGCCGAGCCTGCTCAAGATCCCAACGATAGAGGATCAATCAATACGAATGTAGTTATGAAGGACAACGGAGAATGGAAACTGACTGCTTTCCATAATTGCCGTATCCAAGAGGTTCCGAGAGGAAAGCGTTAACTTCTCACATCAAGCATGAATCACAATCCCCAAAAGTGAAAATCGATCTTCATGTAATTCTTAGAATGACTCGATTTCAGAGTTTGATTTCATTATAATTAATCTTTCCCTATATTGTGGTTGATCTTAATGGTATGTTTGAGTTGCAGTAAAAAATAAATGGTAAAGAGGTGAGGACAATGAAAACAAAAAAATATACGTCTTATCCTCATATTGCTTTTTAGTTGTTCTTTTTACGACTACATTAGGCTCTGAGGTGGGATCACTCTCAGGGCTTTTTCATTTAGACAGAAGAAACGTTTATGCTTTCTTGCCGGTCTATAACAGCCACTTACAGAGTGGCTGTTATTTATTTAGGACAAAAGGTAAGGATAAGGGGCCTCCTTCTTAAGATATCGTTTTAACTTCGGCAACACTTCCCGTTATTCACCGCTTTTTCAACTATGAAAGGATGATGCTTTATTAAAAGACTCGCTCAATATTTTCGCTCCTTACAATCCGGACAGTCATCTTACAATCTGATCTATGAAGGTTCATACTATGATCAAGGAGGGATGATAAGTGACCCAACCTATTGGAATAATGAAGTTGCCTATTACATTGAACGGACCCATAAACTCACACTGGATATACCATGCATCACCATCAAAATACCTTTTGACCGTCTCGGCTTAGATGAAAATAGGGATCAAGTTGTTCTCTCCGATTTTGCATTAAGAGCATGGGTTGGTCATATTGAGGCGTTAAATGAATTGATTTATAACCGGTCACGTTCTGATAAAGAAAATGGCGCTTTTTATTGTTTTCGTCCAACCAATGTGGTGCTGCAACGTAATGCATCCTATGTTGAAGTCATCTCAGAAAAATGGTATCTGTGCATAATGGTTACCGTTCAACTGCCATTTAAGAACAATGATAAAGCTATGCGCATGCTCTGCAAAATGCTTCCAAAAGAAGTGGAGGCGTTTATTGCCAAGTTTGATCTCATCCAGTTGAAAGCTGCCTATGAATTGGTAGAAAAACAAAATAGGATCCGCGAATGGCTGAAAGCCAATAATTATTGTGCGTTTATTGCGAATGGCAGCATTTTGCCAAGAAATAAAGACAACAGCGGGCCATTGGAGGGTGCCATGCCTTTTAGATCCCCGAAAGATATTGAAGTTGAAATTTGTGGGTTGCAAGGAATGGGAATAAAACATGGTGTGACGGTCATTACGGGCGGCGGATATTCAGGTAAAAGCACCTTGCTGGATGCGCTAAATTCGGCGATTTATAACCACATCTTAGGCGACGGACGAGAATTTGTGATTACAGATCAAAGTGCCATGGAAATAGCTGCAGAGGAAGGCCGTTCCATCACAAATATCAATATTACGCCTTTTATCAAATGGATACCCAATAGTTCGGCTGAACAGTTTTCGACGCACTACGCCTCAGGCTCCACATCTCAAGCCGCAAATATTATGGAGGCAATCAACTTCGGATGTAAGCTTCTTCTTATTGATGAAGACAGAAGTGCGACGAATTTTATGATTCAAGACATCAAAATGCGTTCATTAATCAAGCATGAACCTATTACACCTTTTACCGAACGTGTCAGAGAGCTTTATGAAGCTGTAGGCGTATCTTCCGTTCTTGTTATTGGAGGCAGCGGCGAATTCCTATCCGTTGCCGATCAAATCATCCTGATGGACAATTTTGTGCCAATAAACGTAACGCGGGAGGCAAAAAAATTATGTGAAAACGACAAACCACGCGAACGTATCCCCCTTACAAAATGGGAGATAAGAGAAATAACAACCGATCAATTTTCGAGCTATCCGCAGGGTAGTGGGACAGAAAAGCTGATGGTTTCAACCATGGGCTACTTGATGATAGGTGATGAACAAATTGATATCAGAGGGCTTTACAATATCACCTCACACGCCCAGCTCGCAGCTATTGCGTTTTTACTTCGGAAAATCGCGATAAGTAACCAGGACCGCCTCATCTTTCTTCATGAAAAGGTCAAAAAGGCTCTCGAAGATATGGAGAGGGAAGGCTTGGATACTGTATTTTCTTCCTTCTTTCCTGGTTTCGAAAGATGGCTTGAATTACCAAGATTGAATGAAGTATTAGCAGTTATAAACCGGATGAAACATTTGAATTTTATTCAGCTTGAGATCTCTGAACAACTCTAATAGGAAAGGCTAATTAAAAAGGAAGAAGGGCGGCAACGGCTAATATCGTCATGAAAGTATAGGAATCGCTTGAACCCATCATGGATGAATGACTAGCTATTTGTTGAGGCGAGAATCCTATATGTGCTTGTGCGATTTCGATAGCATGATGGGATGTTTGAGAAGTACAAATAGTCACGACGACAGCAGTCCCGATTGCTCCTGCAATCTGTCGGACCGTATTGTTTACGGCAGAGCCGTGAGTGCCTAGTTGTCTAGGCAGCGCGTTTAATCCGGCTGTATTGAGCGGCATCGTAATGAAGCTTAAGCCTAAGCAGATGAATCAAATGCCTTCTAATTACGTATCCATAGATATTATGACTTCATCCATACTTGGAGTGTTGACGTGGTGGATGAAAGAGGGGATTCATTTCAGCTCGGAATATATTGCTAATCAAGTCGCTTTGCTCTACAAGCGCTTACCATTTGAATGACACTAAACATTCGACATAACAAACTCCCCTAGTAGAACAGGTGAAGTTAAAAAATAACCCAAAGGCTTTTGCCTTTGGGCTTTTTGTTTTTATAGCAGGGATGCGGCGTTTAGCCGTTGATCATATTTTTCCATAAACTTCTTAACATCTGCTTTTGGCGGAGCACCGAACATACGGGAGTACTCTCGGCTAAACTGAGATGCACTCTCATAACCTACCCGGAATGCGACATCCGAGGCATCTGCCGACTCCGATAATAGCAGGCGCCGGGCTTCTTGCAAGCGGAGGTGTTTTTGAAATTGAATGGGACTCATAGCGGTTAACTCTTTAAAATGTCTGTGGAAGGTCGGAACACTCATGTTGGCGAGCGCTGCAAGTTCATCGACCCGCAAGGTCTGATCCAAGTGAGTTATGATTTGTTCGATCGTCTCTCGGATCCGGTAGGTGCCGCTTTTTTCTATGGCAATTTGGGCTAGGGTTGCGCCATATGGCCCTTGCAGCAGCCGGTATAGAATTTCTCTTTTATAAATGGGGGAAAGGAAAGGGATATCTTCCGGATGATCCAGCAGTTGAACTAACCTGAGTACCGCGTCCAGTATGGATGCCTCTATTTCGCCAACGTACAACGCCCGTTTAGGGTGTTCTTTCATTGTCGCTATAGCCTCCGATTCTTTCAAAACTTCAAAAATCTGATCAGAGGTAAATTCCAGCTTCAAGCTCAAATAGGGTGTGTCCGCAGATGCTTTGATCACTTGGCCGATCACCGGCAAATTCATGGATGAAACCAAATAGTTGGCAGGACCATATTCATAACGCTCCTGTGCCAACAGAATCTCTTTCAAACCTTGCGCAATGAAACAAAAAGAAGGTTTGTAGACCCTGTAAACAGGATGTGTCTCTTTGGAATGATGAATGAGAAATAGAGCTGGGATCGCAGATTCATATACACCGTTCTGGCCGCTATGGTTTGCAATGAGTTTGGAGAGTTCATTCTGCTTGTGCAGGATTTCCACGGTTATAGGATCCTCCTTAACTGAATGTGCTGTATTTATTATAAAGTATCTACATCCATAATGTTAGTACATTGATAGGATTAGGCAATCATTTAAGATAATCGATATAACGCAGTGTTTTGTTAATGTTGCATAATAAGAGTCTGGGGTGCACATGAAGTACACCAATGAATAGCTCAAATCAAGGAATTGATGAAAGGAACTTGAAAGCTTGGCATTGGCTTTGTGCCATTTGCCCCGCTAGGCAAGGGATTCCTTACTGGAACGATTGATAAAAACTCAACATTCGGCAGCGACGATTTTCGGAGCAAGCAGCCCCGCTTTCAAGCGGAGCATCTTGCCGCCAATCGGATTCTCGTAGACATCATCAAGAAGTTTGCTTCAGCGAAGAACGCAACACCTGCGCAAATCGCCCTCGCTTGGGTGCTCGCCCAAAAGCCGTGGATTGTACCTATTCCTGGTACGCGTAAATTGGACCGTCTTGAGGAAAATCTTGCGGCAGTTCGCGTAGAACTGACTTCTGCAGAATTGAGCGATTTGAATGCTGCACTTTCGAAGATCGAGATATCCGGAGATCGTTACCCAGCAGGTTCGGATTATGCCAAGAGAGCCGGTAAGTAAAGGATTTAAAATACGCTGACGAAACAATGATACTTTACAGATGATGGTCTTCCTGGTAAGCACGAAGAAAAATATGAAATCGAAGGCGAGGAGCAAGTTATGCAATATGTGAAGCTCGGAAATACAGGATTGGATGTATCGCGGTTTTGCCTTGGCTGTATGAGCTTTGGCGTAGCTGAACGATGGACGCATCCATGGGTGCTCAATGAAGAGTTGAGCCGACCTATTATTAAAAAAGCGTTGGAACTCGGTATCAATTTTTTTGATACTGCGAATATTTATTCCGTCGGATCCAGTGAAGAAATCGTTGGAAGGGCTTTAAAAGAGTATGCGAATCGGGATGAGGTTGTCATCGCGACTAAGGTCCATTTTCGCATGCATCAGGGGCCGAATGGGGCGGGGCTTTCCCGCAAAGCAATCATGAGCGAAATCGACAACAGCCTGCAGAGATTGGGAACCGATTATGTGGACCTTTATCAGATCCATCGCTGGGATTACGATACACCCATTGAGGAAACGATGGAGGCCTTGCACGATGTCGTGAAAGCCGGGAAGGCCAGATACATAGGTGCTTCCGCCATGTATGCATGGCAATTTCAAAAGGCGCTGCATGCTGCTGAGATAAATGGTTGGACCCGGTTTGTATCGATGCAAAATCACTACAATTTGATTTACCGCGAGGAAGAGCGAGAAATGCTCCCGCTATGTAAAGAAGAAAAAATCGGTGTGATTCCATATAGTCCGCTCGCATCAGGAAGATTAACACGCGATTGGTCTGTAACAACACATCGTTCGGAGACCGACCAAGCGCAGAGAACGAAATACGATTCAACTGCAGATATGGATCGATTGATTGTAGATCGGCTTGAACGGATAGCAGCAAAACGTGGCGTTCCCCGTGCCCAAATTGCACTAGCGTGGTTGTTGCAAAAAGATCCTGTAACAGCCCCCATCATTGGGGTTACGAAAACGTCGCATCTCGATGATGCCGTATCCGCACTTTCGATCACGTTAACATCTGAAGAGATGATGTCTCTGGAAGAGCTGTATGTTCCTCACCCCGTAGTTGGCGCTATCCCGTTCAGATCGTAAGAGAGAGGGGACTTCCAGTGAAAGAAGTAATACTTTGGACCGGTGCTGGACAGATTGGCATGGCGATAGCTAGAAGAATTGGTTTCGGCAAGAAAATTATTGTTGGTGATAACCAACTAGATAATGCCATGGCTATTGCAAAAATTATGAAAGAAGCCTGATTTGATGCGGAGCCGATCGAAACGGACAGGAGGATATGAAATGCAAAAAGTGATTTTGAACAATGGCGTTGAAATGCCGATAATCGGCTTTGGCGTATATCAGATTCCGGATGCAAATGAATGTGAACAAGCGGTGTATGATGCCATTACAGCAGGCTATCGTCTGATCGATACGGCTGCCTCTTATGTAAACGAAGAAGCGGTTGGCAGAGCCATCAAACGGAGTGGTGTTCCAAGAGAGGAATTATTTATTACGACAAAACTTTGGGTTCAGGATACAGGTTATGAAAACACAAAAAAGGCATTCGAAAAATCACTTCGCAAATTGCAATTAGATTATTTGGATTTATACCTCATTCACCAACCGTTTGGTGATGTTTTTGGTTCTTGGCGGGCTATGGAGGAATTATATCGCGGAGGAAAGGTCAAGGCAATTGGAGTGAGTAACTTTAGAGATGACCGTTTGCTCGATTTAACTCTTCGCAACGAAGTCATCCCTGCCGTAAATCAGGTTGAAACCCATCCTTTCTACCAGCAAACCGAAAGTGCAAAATGGATGAAAGCGTACAATGTTCAAATCGAGTCTTGGGCACCTTTTGCTGAAGGAAGGAATGACCTCTTTCATAACGAAGCATTAATAGGTATAGCTGAAAAGTATAGGAAATCCGTTGCTCAAGTAGTATTACGTTGGTTGACTCAACGAGGCGTAGTTGTGATTCCCAAGTCGGTACGGAAGGCAAGAATCATTGAAAACTTCAATATCTTCGACTTTGAATTAAGCCAAGAGGATATGGAAAAAATAGCTGCCTTAGATACAGGAAAAAGCTTGTTCTTTTCCCATAACGACCCTGAAATCGTGAAATGGATGGCTGCGCGTAAACTTGATATTTAATGTTTTCGCCCCAACATCAACATGATACGCATAAAAGGAGCCAGCATAGCTTATCCTATGTTTTGGTTAAAATAGCCAAACCTATGAATATGGTTAATAAATACAGAGGAGGAAGCCAATATGGTAACAGCGGGAAACTGGCAGCAACAGTGTCAGGAAATTCAAAATGCTTGCTCCAAAAGCAACTGGAGTCAGGTGATCCAAGAGTGCAACGAACTGATTCAATTCGCGCAGCAGCAATCGGATGATACGCTTGCAGTGGCTGCACAAAACAACGCACAGCAGCAACAGCTATTCATTCAAGCACATGCGCAGCAAGA
Organism: Paenibacillus sp. MAHUQ-63; assembly: GCF_028765165.1. Taxonomy (GTDB): domain Bacteria; phylum Bacillota; class Bacilli; order Paenibacillales; family NBRC-103111; genus Paenibacillus_E. The sequence goes on from NZ_JARADB010000002.1 coordinate 1,661,366, forward strand.
CTAACCGCAGCATGAACAAAAAAATTGTCGATATGTAAATCTAGTTTTGATAGGAGGTTAGATCATGATTTCTGTTCATGCACGCGCAACATTTAGTCCGGAAGGTCCCTTCAAACTCACTACGATAGAACGAAGGAATCTCCAGCCGCATGATGTTCTCATTGAGATAAAGTACGCCGGTATTTGCCACTCGGATATACATACAGCTCGCGGCGATTGGGGACCGGTGAAGTATCCGCTTGTTCCTGGCCACGAGATTGCCGGAATCGTCACCCAGGTCGGTTCGGAAGTCACCAAGTATGCCGTTGGGGATCGAGTGGGGGTAGGCTGCATGGTTGACTCCTGCGGAGAGTGCGTGAATTGCCATAAAGGAGAGGAGCAGTATTGTCTTAGCGGCAATACGGGCACTTACGCAGCTATCGACCGGTATGGGCAATACACGCAGGGGGGTTATTCCACCCATATTGTCGTAACTGAAGAGTTCGTGGTTAGAATTCCTGACGGCATGGAGCTTGATGCCGCGGCTCCTTTACTGTGTGCCGGCATCACAACATACTCGCCGCTCCGCCATTGGGGGGCCGCTCCTGGCAAGAAAGTAGCGGTTGTCGGACTTGGCGGGCTTGGACATATGGCTGTGAAACTCGCGCATGCCATGGGGGCGGAGGTTACGGTTTTATCCCAGTCATTGAAGAAGAAAGAAGACGGTTTGCGGTTAGGTGCGGACCATTATTATGCCACGAGTGATCCCGAGACATTTAAGAAATTGGCTGGTTATTTCGACCTCATTGTGAATACTGTGAGCGCTCAGATCGAAATAAATGCCTACCTTTCGCTATTAGCGTTAGACGGTACATTGGTCAATGTGGGTGCGCCAGCGGAACCGTTGCCAGTTCAGGTATTTTCACTTATCCCTCATCGTCGGTCCTTTGCGGGCTCCATGATCGGCGGAATTCGAGAAACGCAGGAAATGCTTGACTTCTGCGCCGAACACCATATTGCTCCTGACATCGAGGTTATTGCTGCTAATCAAATTGATGAAGCGTGGGAGCGCGTATTAGCTTCAGACGTACGCTATCGATTCGTGATCGACATCAGTACGATGGAGAATGAATAACATTCAAATCCGCTTACCAAGCGGATTTTTTTTATACTACGAATTGAATGGCGATAAAATTGAAAGACATCTTCGCTCATCAATAGCCTTATTCGAAAAGAAGGGGCTCCTTGACTTGCTAAATTCCTAGATAATTAACATTTTCAAACAGCATGTTGAGTTATCGACAAATTGCGTTTCTTTAACCATTGAAAATAAAAGCTTCCCTTATATAATAATAGACGATAGTTGATTAAACAAATCTAATTGATTAACCTACGTGTGCTCACGCCCCTGAACTGCCATGACGTTAGAGGAGAAATTGAAAATAATTATATTAGATTGAGGAGCTTTCAATATGAATGTAAAGACTAATAACCATCCTTTCTTATTTGCTTTGATGTTATCCGCCTTTTCTGCACTAGGGCCATTTACGGTCGATATGTACCTGTCATCACTTCCGCAACTGATGAATTATTTCGGCACGAACGCATCTATGATCCAAACCAGCTTAACTGCCAGCTTATTAGGGTTAGGTTTAGGCCAGCTTGTTACAGGCCCTTTAAGCGATGTTTATGGCAGACGAAAGCCTTTGTTAGTTTCCATGTTTCTCTACTTACTGGCTTCCACGGCGTGTGCCTTTTCACCTAACATCGGTATTTTTATTATCTTGCGCTTCTTACAGGGATTTGTCGCCTCCGCAGGACTTGTCATTTCCCGTGCGATTGTTCGTGACCGGTACAGTGGAGTGGAAATGGTTAAATTCATTGCCATGCTGACGATGATTAGTAATGTTGCTCCATTAATTTCCCCTACTGCCGGAAGCGCGGTCAGTTCGTTTACTTCATGGATCGGTGTGTTTATCTTTTTAGGATTTCTAGGGCTTTTTCTTACCGCTATGACCCTGTGGGGGATTAAAGAAAGCCTACCTATAGAGCAGCGTGTTCCAGGCAATTTTATGGAAGTGTTAAGGAACTATGGCTCCTTACTTAGGGATCGAAACTTTATGGGGTATGCCCTCGTCAACGGTATTTTGTTCTCTGGTGTGTTCGCATATGTTGCCGGTACTCCATTTATTTATCAAAATATGTATGGCATCTCACCTGGGCTATTTTCGGTTCTGTTTGCCTTAAATGGTTTAGGTATTATTTTAGGATCACAGTTCGTCAAACGGCTGGCGGGAAGAATGAATGAACACCTTATATTTCGGATCGGGTTGCAGTTAGCTTTTATCACTACCGCGGCCATCCTGGTTGTTATCTTATCTCATGGATCCTTCTTTCTTTTGTTTATTTCGATCTTCTTGTTCGCAGCATCTATTGGAATTATCGGCCCAATTTCATTTACGTTGGCTATGGAGTCACAAGGGCATATTGCAGGGAGTGCTGCCGCCGTACTAGGCACTTTGCAATTTGCATTAGGGGCGGTCACTTCTCCTCTTGTAGGAATAGCAGGAGAAAACTCGGCATTGCCTTTCGGAGTCACGATTTTCACGACAAGTATTTTGGCTGTCATCTCCTATTTTTTCTTAGTCAAGAGGCCAGCTTTAGCTTCACAACAAACGCTGTAAAATAGATTTTTAAAGGACCAGGAGTATATGGATCGTACCGACTATCACATCGTGCGCAGTGATTACTTTAGTATTGAAGTAAACACGAAGTTCAAACAAAAGAAACCACTCCATTGCCGGGAGTGGTTTTATCTATATATCCTGATGTAAATGATTGAGCGAAGGACTTACGACTGTTCGGATAGTGTCCGCATTTTGCGAAGGGATGGGAACAGGAACATCCAGAGCCCCGCAATTGCAAGCGTACCCAAACCACCGATGAAGGCTGCCGGTACCGCTCCAATAAATCCGGCTAATGTACCCGACTCAAACTCACCCAACTGATTGGAAGTCCCGATAAAGAGGGAGTTAACGGCATTGACCCGCCCCCGCATCTCATCAGGCGTTTGCAATTGCACGAGGGAAGACCTGATGATGACGCTAATCACATCTGAAGCACCAATGAGGAATAGTGCCACAAGGGAAACGAATAAATGGGTCGATACGGCGAAAAGCATAGTTGCCAATCCAAAGACGGCAAGGGCTGCAAACAGTATGTAACCAACAGCTTTCTTGAGCGGATAATAAACCAATACTATTGACATTATCAAGGCACCGATAGCCGGCGAGGTTCGCATTAATCCTAACCCCCATGGTCCCGTATGAAGGATATCCTGGGCAAAAATCGGCAGCAGAGCGGTGGCGCCTCCCAACAGTACAGCAAAAAGGTCAAGTGATATCGTCCCTAGAATGACCGGTTTGCGGTAAACGAACATTATGCCGGAGAACAAGGAACGCAGGGTAACCGGTTCAGATTTGCGGACTATAGGTCTTGAACGGATGAAGAAGGTTAGGATACCGGCGGTTAAAAGGGCAAGAGAAGCAGCTGTATAAACGAAAATAGAGCCTGCCCAATATAGTAATCCCCCCATGGAGGGGCCAAGGATCTGGGATAATTGACCGACCGAGGTATTCCAGGATATCGCCTGTTGAAGGAATTCTTTTGGTACTAATTGAGGCAACAGTGCTGAGGAGGAAGGCCCTTCGAATGCACGGCAGGCTCCTAGAACGGCAGCCATCAGCAGGATATGATGCTGACCTAACGAGTCCGTAAGACTACCTAACAAAAGTAATAAGGCCATACCGGCTTCTACGATCTGGCATAGAAAGACTATAAATCGCCGGTCGTAGCGGTCTGCGAAATGCCCAACGACCAGAGTAAGTAGTACCATCGGGAGAAATTGGGCTAGGCCAACAAGACCGAGACTGAAGGCGTCGTGGGTCAATTCATACATTTGCCAACCGATGGCTACAGAAAGCATCTGGAAGGCAATTGAAGATAACATTCGGGATATCCAATAGTTCTTATAATAGGGAATTTGATGTATGGAACTGCTTGATGAGATCAAGTGAATGACACATCCTTTCAACTACTAACTCATAAAGTGTATTATATGCCTTACTCAAAAGAGAAGTCTATAAACATATTTATTGATTACCGTAAGAAAGATCCATCCTTGGTAGGATGGATCTTTAAATATTCGCAATAGATTTGAAAACCACGGTTTTGATCCAGCCGAAGATTTATTTGAATGGTTGAGATTTCTAAAAAAGAGGTTGAGATCCTTTGTCGTCAAACTTGGAACGTTTATCTATAATGAATTTGTAGCGCTTACAAGAAAGAATCCATTTAAAAAAACTCTGAAAATGAGGCTCAAATCCGGACAAACGAAATATCCCCGCCAACGCGGGAGAAATCGAGGAATGACGATGACTGATAAATGATGGAGGGGTTAATGTGAAGACGATGAAAAAAGGATTCATGTTTAACGTATCTATGGTCTTGATCTTAGCCATGGTGGCTGGATGCTCCACGAAAAATAACAAACCGAACGCATCGCCAACTGGAGAAGCGACTTCCCAACCAACGGTGACGACGACGGTGTCTCCTTCCACGGAGAAGGTCAAGATAACTTATTCGATGTGGGGAAGCGAGGAAGAAGGAAATAAAACCCAGGAAGCGGCGAACAAGTTCAATGCTTCTCAAAACAGAATCGAAGTCAAAGTGCAAGCGATTCCTTGGGAAAACTACATGACCAAACTGAATGCCATGGCAACGGCAGGTCAATTGCCGGATACGGGGATATTAAAGGAGGATGGCGTCATTCAGTGGTCCTCCGACGGCATGCTGAATGATGTAAGCAGCATGTACACGGGAAGTGAAAGTAAACCACTGGACAGTCTAGCCTACAAATATCAAGGCAAAACTGTTGCCTATGCGGCTGCCAATGAAATTCTTCTCCTTTATTACAACAAAGACATGTTCGACAAAGCGAAGGTACCTTATCCTCCATCCGCATTGGATAGAGCATGGACATGGGACGAATTCGTAGCAACGGCCAAGAAGCTGACGGTCGACTCGAATGGCAAACATCCCGACGAGGCCGGCTTCAAACCGCAGAGTATCGTACAGTATGGCGCATCCGTTGAAAATCTGGCCTGGCAGCTGGAAGTATGGGCGCTCAGCAATGGCGGCGGTTTCTATTCCAATGACGGTACAGCGGTGAGAATCGGGGAAGACGCCAGTATCGAAGCGATTCAGAAGGTTGCGGATCTGTACTTGAAAGATCATGTCGCTCCATTGTCCGTCGGGCAGACCGATGATGGCATTCAGCGTACCATAATCGCAGGAAAGGTCGCCATGGCCACGAACGGCGCGTGGAACGTAGGAACCAGCTTGAATGCGGCCAAGGATGCAGGACTGAAATATGGCGTAGCCGTATTACCTTATTTTAAGGAAAAAGTTACCCTCAACACGGGCGGTGCCAATGTCGTCTTCTCCCAAACCAAGCATACGAAAGAAGCTATGGAATGGCTTAAATGGTACACTGCCGAAGAAAACAATTGGGGACTCATCTCATCGGGCATTTGGATGCCAACGCTGAAGAAGTGGTATACGGATGAAGCGCTTACACATAAATGGGTCGATAATCCGAACTTCCCTCCATATAACGAATACAAATCTGCTGTAGTCGATTATGCACAATCCTCAGCCGCGAGGCCAGCTGCTTGGTTCTATACGAATCATACGACGGACTTTAACACTTTACTGGCATCAACATTGGGGGATGTTTGGACCGGAAAAACTACCGCCAAAGATGCTATTACAAAGAATCTCGAAGCTTTGAAAGCAGCCAATAAAGGCAAAAAATAACGTGTAGGAGGGATGGCCGCCAAGAACCAGCAAGCGGCGGTCATCCTTCAAATATGAGGTGGGGAGCAAGATATGGAAACCATTCATAAACCTCAGCAACGCCGTTCCCGCTTGTATTCAAATGAGGCAGGCATTGCTTATATATGTTTGATTCCGGCAATACTTGGACTGATCTTCCTTACGTATCTGCCTCTTCTTGGCGTGTTGGCAATTAGTATGACGAATTGGACGGGGCTAAAAACGCCTGAATTCGTCGGCTTCAGCAATTATATCACGCTCTTTACCACCGACCCCTATATTAAAGATTCCATTCTAGCAACGCTCTATTTTGCATTTTTATCCGTAGCCGGAAGCATGGTCTATTCACTTTTCATCGCTATGCTGCTAAACCGTAAAATTCCGGCAAGAGGGTTTTTCAGAGCTGTTTTCTATGTGCCTTTTGTTTTGCCTGCTGCCGCTATATATGTAGGCTGGTCCTGGCTTTACGAGGCGAATTTTGGTTTCTTCAACTATCTCCTCTCCGAAATCGGGTTGAACAAAGTTCTCTTTATCGCTGATTCCAATTACGTAGTCCCATCTCTTTCGTTAATTTCAGTTTGGCTGTCGGGGAACTTAATCGTTATTTTTTTGGCTGGGCTTCAGAACGTTCCGAGCGTCTATCATGAAGCGGCTGAAATGGATGGCGCGAACGGATGGAATCGCTTCCGGCATATCACCTTGCCTTGTATGACGCCTATCATCTTTTACAACCTGTTGATGAGCCTGATCGCCAATCTCCAAGTCGTTACGCCAGCCCTTGCTCTGACCAATGGGGGTCCGGGCAACTCTTCGCGATTCATGACTTACCTGATGTACGATCAGGCTTTCGTCAATTACAAGCTAGGCTATGCCTGTGCAACGACCTTTATTATTTTTGCCATACTGGCCGCTTTTACTGCCGTTTTGTTCAAAGCGTCGAAGCGCTGGATCTTTTCCGAAGGAGATGACGACAGATGAGCGAAGCTGCATATGCCAGTTTTAAGAGCAAGAAACGCAGTGAACGAACGATCAATGCACTTACGCTCATATTCGTTATTGGTTTTGCCCTGATCGTGCTCTTCCCGATCTGGTGGATATTTCGTACGTCTTTGATGACAAATCCCGAGATCTACCAATATCCGCCGTCTCTCTTCCCGAAACAATGGTTATTTTCTAATTATGAAAAAACAATGCAGTTATTTAAATTTTGGAAATATTTGTGGAATACGATGATCATTATCGTTCCTTCCTGTTTGGGGGGCACGTTCACAGCCACCTTATGCGGATATGCCTTTGCGAGGCTGCGGTTTAGGGGTAAACAATTGATCTGGATTCTTTGCGTCGGTTCTATGCTCCTACCTGCCATGGTTACGCTCATTCCCCTGTACATTGGATGGACACGGGGCTTGGGGCTCCAAGACAGCTATCTGCCGTTGATTTTGCCCTATTTTTGCGGCGGCGGGGCTTTTAATATCTTTTTGATTCGGCAGTTCATTCTCTCTATACCGAGAGAACTCGACCAAGCGGCAACGATAGACGGCGCCGGGTACTTTCGCATTTTGTTCAGCATAATTATGCCGGCAATCAAGCCCGCTATGATCGTCGTGGCCATGTTTATTTTCATCGGCTTGTGGAATGATTTGCTCCAACAGATGATTTACATTAATTCGAGCGATAAATACACCATAGCCTTGGGGCTTACCAATTTTAAAGGTCAATTAAAGCAGGATTGGTCGATGACGATGGCGGCCACGTGCCTGTCCTTTGCTCCAGGCGTCATTTTCTACCTGATCGGTCAAAAATATTTCGTAGAGGGAATCACATTGACCGGATTGAAAAATTAGTCCGGATTCATGGGCTGCCGGCCAGATCGACGAAATAAATGCAAATGAAAGCGGTGCTGTGCAATGTCAAAGCAAATGAAGGATATACAACTGGAACCGGGGAAGGTACGGATTGAAGACGGCTTCTGGTCATCTTATATCCGGTTGGTGAAAGAGGTTGTGCTGCCCTATCAATGGGAGGCTCTCAACAATATAATCGAGGACGCCGAGCCAAGCCATGCAATTCGGAATTTCCGAATTGCGGCAGGGCAGGAAGAGGGGACGTTCGGCGGTATGGTGTTCCAGGACAGCGACGTCTACAAATGGCTGGAGGCTGTCGGTTATATGCTCAGCGTGCAGCCGGATCCGGCTTTGGAAGCCATTGCAGACGATGTAGTAGAGCTGCTTGCCAAAGCCCAACAACCGGATGGGTACTTGAACACGTACTTTACGCTCAAGGAACCGGAGCACCGCTGGTCGAATCTGGCGGAATGTCACGAGTTGTACTGTGCAGGCCACTTGATCGAAGCGGGTGTCGCTTACTTCCAAGCAACAGGGAAGCGCAAGCTGCTCGATGTATGCTGCCGGTACGCCGATTATGTGGGTACGGTGTTCGGGAGCGAACCGGGCAAGCTGCAGGGCTACGACGGGCATCAGGAGATCGAGCTTGCGCTGATGAAGCTGTACGAGGTGACCGGCAACGAGCAGTATGTGAGGCTGAGCCTCTTTTTCCTCGACGAACGGGGGCGGCGGCCGAGCTTCTTTGCGCAAGAGTTCGAGAAACGCGAGAACAAGGTGCATTTCAAAGAGCTAAACATGGCATTTGACTTGACATACAGTCAGTCGCACCTGCCGGTTCGGGAACAGGACACGGCAGTCGGTCATGCGGTTAGGTTGGTCTACATGTGCACGGCCATGGCGCACGTGGCTGGAGTGACAGGGGATGCAAGCCTATTGGAGGCGTGCCGCAGACTATGGGCGAACATCGTACACAAGCAGATGTATATCACTGGCGCGATCGGCGCGATGGCGTACGGAGAGTCGTTCACGATCGACTATGACCTGCCGAACGATACGGTGTATGGTGAGACGTGCGCGTCGATCGGACTTATCTTTTTTGCGCGGAGGATGCTGGAGATTGAGCCGAAGGGCGAGTACGCCGACGTTCTTGAGCGGGCGTTGTACAATACGGTACTCGGCGGCATGGCGATGGACGGGAAGCATTTCTTCTATGTGAATCCGTTGGAGGTGTATCCAAAGGCAAATAAGGTCAATCCGATGTATAAGCATGTCAATATCCAGCGTCAGCAGTGGTTCGGCTGCTCCTGCTGCCCGCCGAACATCGCGCGGCTTCTGGCCTCGCTAAATCATTATGTATATACGGCCAAAGGGGATACGCTGTATGTTCATCTGTATATCGGAGGCGAAGCGGAGGTGCGCATTCACGGCAATCAGGTGAAGGTGCGTCAGGACTCGAGGTACACAATAAACGGAAATGTAAGCTTTAACATACATGGTGTCGGTGCTGCGATTCCTTTTTCACTGGCATTTCGAGTTCCTGTGTGGTGTGAAGACGTGGTATATCGGCTGAACGGCACGATATGCGTGCCGGATGATGTCCGGGACGGCTACGCTTTCTTGACGCGGTCATGGCAATCCGGCGATCGGGTCGAGCTGTTGTTCGACATGCAGGTGCAGTTGGTGCATAGCCATCCGCTCGTCCGCCAAAATGCCGGGAAAGTGGCGCTGCAGCGGGGTCCATTCATCTATTGCCTGGAGGAGGCGGATAACGGCAGTCATATCCACTTGGTGGAGATTGACAGGGAGGCAGCGTTTATGGTTGAATACGATCCGTATCTACTTGGCGGCTTATCGACGATCCGTGTGGAAACGCTGCGCACGGAAGTGCCAGCGGAGGGAGTGCATTTATATGTTCCTCATAAAGCTTGGGCGCAAAGCCGCGTTATATCCACGTTCATTCCGTATTATGCGTGGGGTAACCGCGGAGCAGGCGAGATGATGGTGTGGGTGAAGGCTGCCTGCACGTAGGTGAAAGGGGCTGCCTGTTGAGGTCGTTGACTGTTCATCGAACGGTCTGTACTTCTGCTCTTTCTATGCTTGACTCGTAAAATTCTTTCGGAAATGAAGCGGTGATATCCCTTCTATATTTGAAAAACAATAAGAGAAATAAGAGGCATGCTGGAAGCCGCACTCCTCTGCGATCTTTGTCATGGACCAATCGGTCTGGATGAGCAGCTTTTTGGCCTGCTCGATCCGGTACTGCAGCAAGAAGTCCATCGGTGTCATCCCGAATACCTTGAGCATGCATTTGGCCAAGTAATTTGGGTGATAGTTCAGCTCCACATGGAGCGTAGCGTTCGTGATTTTCCTCATATAGTTCTGGCGAATGAACAGCTCAACCTTCTCAGCCAGGTGAAAAGCCGTCATATCCGTAGTCGCGATGAGCTCCCGGCTAATATGCTGCATAAAGAGCTGGAATGCATTTTGCTTGCGCCAGTTTCGCAAGGAACGGGACTCGTCCTCCAGCTGGAAAAAATATGCCGCAAGCTCAAACGCTTTGGGCGTCAGCTTTATATATTTTGGAATGAAAATGGAGTTGACCTCTGCATGGTTCAGGAATGCGGTTGTTCGATGATTATCGATTAACTCGGCTTGATTATCCAGGCAGGCATTCATATCGGTATACTCGCCCCAGGCCCCATGGGTGTGAAAATGAATCCAAATAATTTCAGTCTCTTCTGTGCAAGGGGCTGTACCGTAATGATTGAGATCCGGGCGGAGAATGATGGCCTCTTGCTGCTTCACCGTCCAGTTATGCTTACCTTCTCCAATATAAATCGTACCCTTGGTCACAATGATTAAGTCGAAGGTACCGATTTGATTCCGCGAAATATGGAGATCGCCGGCTTGATAGAAAGCTTTACCGAAATCTAGGAAATATGGGATTGGCGGGGCGATAAAGTGAAGGATTTGTGGAAGCATAGTCACCTCGAAAGGTTCTTTTTTTGAGAGCGGATGATAAGTTCATCTTACCATAATTGAATGATAAATGGGGATTGATTGGGACTTAGGAGTATAACAACTGTCGGCATTTTTTATTCGGCTTTTTCATTATTGTCCATAAAAAAGAGGTCAGCCGGACAAATCCGCTGACCCCATCCCATACTTACAATCGAACGTCATTAATAGGCCCGTTCGCTTCCAATTTCCGGGCTTCCTCGAGCTCCTTCTCCCAAGTCAGATGACGATATTCCGAAGCAGCTTCATCGTTCTGAAACCAGTTCAGGAAATCCTGCCAAAGGGATACGTTCCATGAGGCATCGATTTGTGCTGTCGTGTAGGTGCCTTCCTTCAAACGAACAAAACCGAAGATGTCCCGAACCTGCGATTTCTCTGCGTTCACGACGGTCAGTTCAGCGAGGTGAGGCGGGATGAAAATAACGCCAGAGGGTGTTCCCAGCACGACATCGCCGGGGAGACATACGGCACGGCCGATCCGCGTAGGCACGTTCATGCCGACCATCGTTACGTCCGCAATTGCAGTTGGATCGCTCCCCCGATAGAACACGTTAATATTTTCAATCTCTACGACCTGCTGATTATCCCGAATGCCTCCCCAGATGATCGCTCCGCCTTGCTTCGTGCGGGCAGAGATAGCGGTAGACAAGTTGCCGCCCACATAGGTGCCTTGATAAATTTTGTCAAACAGATCGACGACAACAACGTCATCCTCCTCCAGCGAGTCGATGACCCACTGATTGAAGAAGCCTCTGCGGTTTTCTTGTTGATGGCCGTAATTCAGTAGTGTTTCATGCAGATCGGGACGTTTCGGTACCATGACGGCTGTCACCGCACGCCCGACCATGACTTGATTCGGATGGATGATCTTGAAATCCCCTTCAAATTGGTACTGATAGCCTCTGTTCCACAGGGGTCCCCAAGCTTCCTCCAGTGTAATTTTGCGCATCCGCCGTAAAATATTAGCAGCTACTTTGGGCCGGCCATTAGGAAACCGTTCCCCTTGCCACAGAGGCGTCAATTGTACAATATCTTCCGCATTGTCAAATTTCATAGTAAGCACCTCGCTTATTTAAAATTGGTTAACTCCACAGTCTGTCATTCGACCAATAATGGTTCCACTTATCGGTGGGTTCCCACTGGCCAGGAATCTCCGGATGCAGATGCTCGGCGATGACTTCATCGTTCAGCTCTTCAATGCCGAGACCCGGCGCATCGGGAACGGCGATGAATCCGTTCTGGACGAGCGGCTTCGGCAGCTTGCTGATAATAATGTCATCCCACCAGTCGACATCGGAGGAATGGAATTCGAGCGCCAGGAAGTTCTCCGTCGCTGCCGCAACGTGAACCGCCGCTAAGCAGGCGATGGGGCTTTCTGCCATATGAATAGCCATGGCTACGCCGTATTCTTGCGCCATATCGCCGATTTTTTTCGTCTCCAGGATGCCGCCGGTTGTGAGCACATCCGGATGAATAACCGATAAGGCACCCGACTCGAGCAGCGGTTTAAAGTTTTCTTTCAAATAAATGTCTTCACCCGTACAGAGCGGAGTAGCAACCGATTGAGACAATCGTTTGTATTGATCCGTGTATGACCATGGAAGCATATCCTCCATCCAGGCGAGATTAAACTTATCGATCCGCTGTCCGAGCTTGATGCAGTTCTCAATGCCGATATGGCCAAAATGATCGATAGCAAGCGGTACTTCGTGTCCAATTACAGAACGCACATCGGCTACATATTGTTCGAGCATATCAAGGCCTTTTTCCGTGACGTGAATGCCAGTGAACGGGTGAGCGATATTATAAATATCGTAATGCCGGTTTCGAAGGTTACAGAGCTCCAGTTCGGAATGGTTTGATTGTTTGCGGTTGTACCACGACTTGGAGAGCGATCGCATTTCCTCCAGGAAGCCGAGAGGGGCGCTTAGGGTGCCGGGTTCATGAATAATTTGATTGATACCCAGATCCATTTTGAGGAAGGTATATCCTTTTTCCATCCTTTTTTTCAAAGCTTCTCCCATTGCAGTGCCCGTGTCTTTGCCGTTCACATCGGTATCGCAGTACATGCGAATCTTCTCGCGGAATTTACCGCCAAGCATTTGATAAATAGGGATGTTATAAGCTTTGCCCGCTAAGTCCCAGAGTGCGATCTCCAGTCCGCTGACACCGCCGCCTTGGCGGGCATGACCGCCAAACTGCTTGATTCGTCGAAACAGTTTATCGATCATGCATGGGTTTTCACCCAGCAGTCGGCTTTTAAGCATGAGGGCAAATGTTTTGTCTGCACCGTCGCGAACTTCACCAAAGCCGACTAACCCTTGGTTGGTATAGACCTTGATGAGGCTGCAGTGCATGGGCGCGCCGGCAATATCCGCAAAGCGGATATCGGTAATTTTTAATTCCGAGGGGATGGCGTTTGTGTTAACATAGGCTAACGTATTTTCATAGGTTTCTTGATTCGGCATAGGAATGCTCCTTTGACTCATAGAATGTGGTCGTCAATCGGACCTCTAGCTAAAGCAGCATGCTGCCGCCATCCAAACGAATGGAAGCGCCAGTCATGAATTCGCTTTCTTCGGATGCTATGTAGCAAGCCATACTCGCTATATCCGATGGCAAACCGACACGGCCCATAGGGAATTTTTTACGGTTTACGCCGCGTTTGAGCTTTCCCTGTTTTCCTACATCAACAGCTCCCGGTTCAATGGTGTTCACTGTTATTCCGTACTTCGCCAGCTCAATGGCGCTTTCTCTGCCTAACATGTGGATACCGCCTTTGGTCATGCAGTAGATCACATCGAAATCTGTCGGCCTCTTGCCATGGACAGAGGAAATGTTGATGATTCGTCCAAAACCGTTGGCTTTCATCTGCGGGACGACGGCCTGGATACATTGCCAGTAACCTTTCAAGTTGATATGCATCAACTGGTCGAACTGATCATCCATATACGCGAAGAAATCAACATTCAACTGCAGTGCCGCATTGTTGACCAGGATATCGATGCCGCCAAAACGATTCCCAACAACATTGACCATGTGTTCGATCTCAGGCTTATACGCAATATTCGCTTGCACAATCATAGATTGTCCGCTGCATGCATCAATCTGCTGTTGCGTTTCTCTAGCGCCGGTATCGCTTGAATTGTAGTGGATGGCGACATTTGCGCCTCGTTTGGCAAGCGCGACAGCGATTCCTTTGCCAATGCCTGTTCCGGCTCCGGTAACCAATGCCGTTTTTCCCGATAAATTCATGGCTGCTCAGACCTCCAAATCGGGTGGCTTTTTCATTTTGTGATCCATGTAATGCATGAGGAACCCTCCATCCAAGCGAATATCGGCTCCGTTCATATGACGTGCGTTGTCCGAGCACAGGAAGGAGACCAGCTGCGCCAAATCATCATAAGTGCCGAGGACGTTACTCGGTACCTTATACATGTAGTCTTCATAGATTGAAGAAACATCGCTTTGAAACAAGGTATCATCACCCGCGACAGGCCCCATTTCAATGAAGTTCACATGGATGCCATGCCGACCCAAGACAAGCGATGCTTCCCGGCTTAGCATTTTTATGGCGCCTTGTGAAACGCTGAAGGAGAAGGACGAGCCTGTCGGCTTCTCTGCATGAATCGAGCCGACGAACAGCATCGTCCCGGACTGCTTGGCGATCATCTGTTTGCCAACCGCTTGCGCACATACAAAAGCTGACTTGGCGTTGGCATTCAGGACCTCAAGGAAACAATCCTCTTCGCACAATTCCACACTAGAGGTTTTCACTGTCCTATTGTTGTGGATCAGGATGTCTACCGGCCCGATCTGTTTTGTCGTGTCTTCCAAAACAGAGACGACGGCCGAACTGCTGAGCAGGTTCGCATTGACGATAACCACTTGCACACCGCGGGTCTGACAACGCTGCAATTCGGATTCGAGATTCGTACCTCCTGAGACGCTGTTGAGAATAAAGTGCGCTCCTTCATCCGCCAGACGATAGAGGAGAGCCTTGCCGGAGCCGCTGTCGGCATCCGTAATGAAGATCACTTTTTTTGTAAGTTTCATAAGTCCTCCAAAAGCCATAGTTAGATGTGCTAGGGGGCAAGCGGCTGATATGGTCAATCTTACAAACGGAACCGTGCACAAGGCGATGCTGTAAAATTATGATTTTGTTTGATTTTTTTAAAACTGCCGTTTGTCGAAGATTAAGTGATTTTGTTTGTTGACGAACACTCTTCATCTCCGGTATGATCTGGATAAATCGATTATCGATAATCGTTATTGGGTACATAGGACAGGGGGAATCCTCACCGAATGGAATTTGCAAACTACTCTCAACATCCAACTTCATTAAGCGAGCATGTGTATTTATCATTAAAAAAGCAAATTATGAAGGGGGAGCTCCCTCCAGGTCACCGGGTGATCGTACTTGAAATTGCCAAAGCATTTGATGTGAGTCAAGCACCGGTCCGAGAGGCACTCGAGCGATTGAAGCATGAAGGTATGATCATCGGCAAGACCAACAAAGGCTCTATGGTAGCACCAATCACGTTAAAAGAAATTCGCGATATTTATGAGCTAAGGCAGCTGATTGAAGGCCATGCGCTTCGGGAGACGATGAAAAACCTGACTCCGAAAGACATCGCTCATTTGGAACAAATTTTACATGGAATGAAAGAATCTGTAGACGAGAACGATCCTTACCGATTGGTCGAATTGGATATGGCCTTTCACGGTTATTTCTACGAACGAAGCGGGAACGCGCTCTTTCTAGACATTTGGAACGGTATCAAAACGAAAATCATGCGGTTTATTTCGATCACGAATCAAGATTATACGGGATACTTCATCCCATCCGCTCACGAAGAACTGCTGGATCTGATCAAATCGGGAGATGTCGAGATTTTAGTTGAAAAGCTGGTTCGTGGCTTGGATTTCCACAAAGCGTACACAGGATAACGATACTGCTCATTTTTCATAACCTACAGTCCTGACTGAGAGGAGAACGAGGAGATGAATTCGTTAATCAGTACATACGAAAAGGATAGAAGAACCGTTGACCCGGAGCATATGGTCATTCGAGACAGGCTTGTGTCCGACCTCATTCGGAATCGGACCGAGCAGTCGGAATCTATCCGGAATCGATTCGTGGAGAAGGGGATGAATCCTTATTTTTCTTACCCAACGCTGGCCTTATTCGATATTGCCGGTGAATTTCAAGATCAATGGACGAAAAGGGAGGCTGCCAAGCAGCTTCGAACGTTCATAGAACATAGGATAACGTGTAATTGTATCGTTTTTATGGACGATGCCTGCCATATCGGCATTTTGTTTTCTTGGGACAATCTGGATAAAGTCCAAAGCATACATAGCTGTATGAAGGGAGCAAGTCTCCATACCGCAACGGCAGGCATCGGAAATCCGTGCAAACACCTCGCAGAACTGCATACCTCTTACCTTCAAGCTACAATTTCCCTGACGCATAAATTTTATCGTGGCATCGGCCAGATGATCTTGTATAACTCTATCGCCCCATTTAAAAACACCATTGAATATCCTGAAGCTCAAGAAGAAGCATTGTTTCATTTAATAAACGATTCTGCAGAAATGCAGCATATCGGCTCTGCGATCGACTCTTTTTATCAATCCTTTCTGATACATGGACTTTCGCAGCCTAATGATATTCGAGATGCAACGATCAGATTGCTGATTGGCTTGGAGCATCGGGTCAAATCTTCTGCAACAGCGCGCACGCTTACGATCATGAAGCCGGACATCATGTCCGTCTTGCACTTGCCATCCATTGATGAAATTAAAGCTTATGTCACTTGCTATATTCAGCTCCTTGTGAACGAAATCCACGCTTTGTCAACGGAAAGTATGAATCGCACGCTCATTCGGAAAGCGCTTACAATCATGGAGGACGAATACGACCGAGCGACACTTCATTATGTGGCGGAAAAAGTGTTCATTACGCCGGCTTACTTAAGCACGCTTTTCAAAACGAATATGGGCATTACATTTATTGAGCATTTGACCGAGATTCGCATGAAGAAGGCGAAGAGGCTTCTCAAGCAAGCGGAGTTAAAAAATTATGAGGTAGCTGAAAAGGTCGGCTATCACGATTCCAGGTACTTCAGTCAAATTTTCAAGAAAAAGGTCGGATTGTCGCCGAGCGACTACAGGGAATCCTTGCAAACAACAGGCACCTAGTTACATAGGCGGTTCTCGTGAATGAAAGAAAACAAACATTATCAATAAATTGTCTACTGTGCATCTAAAATTCCATTTGATATTTTGTTAATACACGACAACCGCTAGCAGTCTTGTAAGCGCTGTCGCAATGAACAATATGAAAGGAGTGGAAGAATGAATGTGGAAGAAATAGCGGTATCGAAACGTTCGTTATCGTTTAGCCGCCTTAGGAGAAGAAGCCTTCTCTCCAACGAGCAAAATTTGGCCGGTTATTTATTTATATCTCCATGGCTGTTGGGATTTTTTCTATTAACCGTTTGGCCTATCTTGCGATCCTTTTATCTTTCTTTCACGGAGTACTCGCTGCTTGAGGACCCGGTGTGGGTCGGCTTTGACAACTACAAGGAAATATTTTTCAATGATCAGCTGTTTCGCAAATCGTTAGGGGTCACCTTTACATTCGTCGTGTTTTCGGTCCCCGTGAAGCTGTTTTGCTCATTGATGGTAGCTATGTTTCTGAACAGAAGTATGCGGGGGATTCAACTCTATCGGACCGCAATTTATTTCCCGTCGCTAATCGGCGGCAGTATTGCCGTATCCGTGCTTTGGAGAAATATGTTTGACATGAAAGGGTATGTGAACCACGTTTTGGGCTGGTTCCATATGGAAGGCGTGGGCTGGCTATCCAATCCAAGCACTTCACTATATACGCTTGTACTGCTGAATGCCTGGCAATTCGGTTCGACGATGGTCATTTTTCTTGCCGGCTTGAAGCAAATTCCACAAGATTTGTATGAATCTGCATCTGTTGACGGCGCAGGGTCTTTACGAAAATTTTTCCATATTACGCTTCCGATGCTTTCACCTGTCATGTTCTTTAATCTGGTTCTTGGTATTATAGGATCGTTCCAAATGTTCACTTCCGCGTTCATCATCACGAATGGCGGACCTGCTAACTCCACCTATATGTATGCGCTATTTCTGTTCGAAAAAGCTTTTAAAAATTATCAAATGGGTTATGCATCTTCGCTTGCCTGGATTTTGCTTGTGATCATCGCTGCACTGACCGCACTGAATTTCCTGATGTCCAAATATTGGGTGTTCTATGAGTCTGAGGGAGGTCATGCCAAATGAAAATGTCAGGAACCAGGCTTTCCTCTTTCAGTAACCATGTTGTATTAACGGCGATATCACTTCTCATGCTTTATCCGGTGATTTGGTGGCTCGGAGCTTCATTGAAAAAAAATTCAGAAATGAGTTTACCGACAATCTGGCCGGAAACGCCGATGTGGGAAAACTTCAGCAAAGGCTGGAATTTTTCTGCTGAATACAGCTTTTCCACTTTTTTTGCCAACACGTTGATCATGGAATTTTGGAACTTAGTCGGTGCGGTGATAACAAGCGCATTGGTGGCTTATGGATTCGGCCGTCTGAAGTTTAAGCTGCAAAACTTTTGGTTTTCCATTCTATTGCTCACGATGATGCTGCCGGGTCAGGTTACGATCGTTCCGCAGTACATCATGTACAACAATTTAGGACTCGTTGACAGTTATATTCCCTTGGTTTTGCCGCATTTTTTTGGCGGAGGCGCGTTCTTTGTCTTTTTACTTGTTCAATTTATTCGAGGGATTCCCCGAGAGTTGGATGAAGCCGCCAAAATCGATGGAGCTTCGGTATACACCATTTTTTTGAAAGTCGTATTCCCCTTAATTAAACCTGCATTGATCACAGTCGCGATATTTACATTTATTTGGAGTTGGGACGATTTCTTCGGGCAAGTCCTCTACTTGAGCTCGATCGAGAAATATACAGTCGGTTTAGGGCTGAGAATGTTCATCGATCAATTCGAAGTTCAGTGGGGGCAGCTTCTCGCCATGTCCTTATTATCGACCCTTCCTTCCGTAATCGTCTTCTTCCTCGCTCAGAAATATTTCGTAGAAGGTATTGCTACAACTGGTATTAAAGGTTAGACACCATAAAATGAATCTGAAAGGGGAAAAGGAAAGTATGCTCATAAAGAAAACATGGGGTTTACAGTTCTCAGCGGTTACTCTTGCAGCACTCATGTTCATGTCCGGTTGTAGTTCAGAATCGACTTCAGGTCAAGGTGAGGGGGGGACTTCAGCGACAACGGATGCTCCTAAATCCGCTAAACAAGCAAATCTCAAAATCATGTGGTGGGGGCCAGATGCCAGGCATCAAGCTACGCTAAAAGCGCTGGAACTGTATTCACAGCAACATGCAAACATCAAGTTTACGCCGGAGTATTTGGCCTGGGACGGATATTGGACGAAATTAACGACACTGGCTGCATCCAAGTCCATGACCGATGTTCTTCAAATGGATGCTGCCTATATCCAGGACTATGCGAAGCGGGGATTGCTTGAAGACTTGACGGATGTGGACTTAAAGGGGATTGTGGATCCCAAAATTATTGAAAATTCGAAGATTAACGGAAAACTCTATGGCATCCCTCTTAGTCATAACGGGGCCGGATTTGCTTATAACAAAACGGATTTGGAAGCCGCAGGAATCAAACTCCCATCCAAAGATTGGTCCTGGGATGATTTCTTTGCCTTCGCGAAGGAAGCGCGCTCGAAATTGCCCAAGGATAAGTTCGGAATTGCTGACAGCTCTACGGGCTGGGAGTGGTATCAATTTTATCAAACTTCCTATGGCAAAGGTCCTGTTATGATCGACGGAACGAAATTTAACCTGGATAAAGACTTGTGGTATAAATTCCAGCAAACCTATGAACAGTTCCGCAAAGACGGTGTAGTTCCTCAGGGGCAGATACAGGCTGCATTTAAAGAAAACGATCCGAAAGGCGATCCGATGGCATCCGGAACCGTCATGACGAGAGGCGCGACGGTCGGCTCTGTGAGTGTGCTTGAACAGTTGATGCCGGGTAAAGTTGCCGTTGTGAACAATCCTATAGGTCCGTCAGGAGGCGGCTGGGCACAGTCTACGATCTATTTGAGCATTAGCGCCTCTTCCAAAAATAAAGCGGAAGCGAAGCAGTTCGTCAAATGGTTTATTACCGATAAGGAAGCCGGCAAGGTGCTCGGTACGACCCGGGGCATTCCGATCAATGAAAGCATTTATCAAGAGTTGGTGCCGAACTTGAAGAAAACGGACACGATTGGAAAAGATCTTCTGGACGCTGCTCTAGGTAAAGCACTGCCGTTCTATCCGGCTCCTCCGGGATGGGAAGATTTCGTCAAAACGTACACCTCGGAAATGGAAAATGTTATGTTCGGCAAACAAACGCTTGATGAAGCATTCGCGAAAATTACAGCAAAGGGCAAGGAAACCGAAGCCAAGCTCAGTAAAAAATAAGTGAATCGCAGAGGAGGCGTGGCGGCCATGAAATTAGCTGAATTTTTCACTTCTCATCCAAACCGGCTTTGGCATTTAGCCAAACAGATGGGCGTCGACTATGCGGTTGGTCCTCTTCCACGGGAAGAAAACGGCTGGAAGCCCTGGGATTTTATGAATCTCCTGCATATGAAGCAAAGATTCGAGAATTTCGGCATCGAGCTGGCTGTCATTGAATCGGCGCCCCCGACGAACAAGATTAAACTAGGCTTGCCAGGTCGCGATGAAGAGATCGAAGTGATGAGGCAATTGATTACAAACATAGGTAAATTAGGGATTTCTGTGCTTTGTTATAACTTTATGGCACAGTTCAACTGGTTCCGTACCTCAACGACAACCCGTACAAGAGGCGGCGCGCTTGTATCCAGCTATGATCATTCGCTGATGCAGAATGCTCCACTGACAGAAGCCGGCGAAGTTTCGGAAGAGCAGCTGTGGGAAAATTTGAAGTATTACTTGGAAAAAATAGTTCCGACAGCAGAAAAAGCAAAGGTAAAGCTTGCGCTACACCCGGACGATCCGCCGATTTCTCCGATTCGCGGAGTCTCTCGCATTTTGCGAAGCGCAGATAGCTTGCGTCGGGCGATTGATCTCGTTCCGAGCGAATACAGCGGCATCACGCTTTGCCAAGGAACGCTGGCAACCGCAGGTGAATCGATCCCCGCCGTCATCCGTCATTTCGCGGCTGATGATAAAATCTTTTTCGTTCATTTCCGCGATGTGCAAGGGACACCGGAGAAATTCGAGGAGACTTTTCACGACGACGGCAAAACCAATATGCTGGAAGCCATGCAAACTTATTATGAGGTCGGCTATAACGGCATCGCAAGACCTGACCATGTCCCGACCATGGAAGGGGAGGATAATTCGAATCCAGGCTATGAGCTTTTAGGGCGGTTGTATGGCGTTGGTTATATCAAAGGTCTGATGGAAGCAGCCGCTTCTCAGCAGCAGTCATCCATCAATACGTGATAGGGAAGGGAGATTATCATGCAAAAAGCAGTGTTAGGCCGAACCGGTCTTGAAGTGACCCGCCTTGGATTTGGCGCCATGGAAATACGCGGAACGCGGGTTTGGAACGGACGTCCGCTTATGGATGAAGATGCGGAGCGGATCCTAAACGCCGTCCTCGATGCAGGCATTAATTTTATCGATACATCTTATGATTATGGACTTAGCGAATCCTACATCGGACGCTATATCAACCATCGGAGAAGCGAATACTTCTTGGCGACAAAGTGCGGCTGTACGCTGGTCGACTGCGGAGATCATTTTGAGACACCGCATGTATGGACGAGAGAAAACCTGCTAAGCAATATTGAAACGAGCTTGAAACGAATGAACACGGATTACATCGACTTGCTTCAACTTCATAATCCAACGGTGCAACAGACAGAGGATGGCCAGCTCATCGAGGTTCTCCAAGACATTCAAGCGTCCGGCAAAGTCCGCTGGATCGGCGTCTCCTCTACGATGCCTCATATTACGACCTACATCGAGTCCGGCGCTTTCGACACCTTCCAGCTTCCTTATTCCGCACTGGATAGAGACCATGAACAGATCATTACGGCAGCAGCCCAGGCAGGGGCGGGAACCATTGTTCGCGGTGGAGTCTGCAAGGGAGAAACGAACGGAGGGCGCGAGCTCCCAGATCGATGGGCCGTATGGGAGAACGCCGGCTTGGACGATCTGTTGGATGTCGGGGAGAGCCGCACAGGATTCCTGCTGCGTTATACACTCAGCCATCCGGATATGTCGACCACAATCGTCGGCACCAAGAATCCCTCTCATCTGGCCGACAATCTACGAATGGTTGAGAAAGGCCCGCTTTCAACTGATGTGTACGAGGAAGCTCGAAGACGACTGCACTTGTCCAGTCAAGAGACGGAGAGTCACGCATAAGAAAGGAATGTTTGGATGATTTAAGGCGGTCCGTTAGGACCGTCTTTTTGCGATTGGAGTTAGTAGACACATTATAGTTACAGGCAGTTTAATCGGCTAAATGTTACAATGAGTTAAGGAAAAAGAAGGCATATATATGATAAGTTTTTTTGTTTGAATGATAAATTAAGCATAGGAGATAACTTAATGGAACAGATTGGTGAATATCGAGAACTTTGTGGAGTACCATGCATCATACTTGAACCTTCATCTGAACAGATTGGCCAAATTGTACTGTATCACGGGTGGGGATCAACCATGGATAGTTACAAGTTTTTTGCCTCATTAATATCTAACTGGGGGTATAGAGTCATTATACCTGAACTACCTTGCCATGGAGAGCGTGGAAGTCTTAATTATTTGGATGAAGAAACGCTGCAAACGAATTTCTGGCCCATCGTTTTTCAAGGTGTACAAGAAGCGGAGAAAATCGTTTCAGAGCTTATACAAAACAGTGATAGTCCAATAAGTGTGGTTGGCCACTCAACAGGCGGGTTTATTACTGCTGGAACTTATGCTAAACATCAGCAGGTTCAATCCGCAATCGTTATTAATGGTTCCTGTGCTTGGGTTCAATTTGAAGAACTATTTCGTGAAAAAAATGGTTTGAATCCAATAGAGGCTAGTGCCAAAGCTCTTTTACAACAACATGATCCGCTTTCCTATATTCACAGGAATCTTGAAAAACCATTATTGCTTCTTCATTGCCAGGATGACACTTCAGTACCTATCGATAGTCAGTTATATTTTATCAATGCTATATCAGCAGAGGGAAAATCAGTTGATCATCTCCAATTGATTGAATATCCGAGAGTTAATCACCAGATCACACTGGGAATGCTGCAAAAGATAAAGGAGTTTCTTGATAAAAATCTAAAAGCAGAACGATAGTCTAACCACCAAGATGACTGGGAGGGTGGTGAATTTTTATAAATTTATGTCTAGCATTGTAATGCACGAAGGGAGGAAGGTGTTGGGGAATTCGTTTTATAATTAAGCTACGGGGACGCTTTTTTGGAATCCACTTTAGAACGAATACTCTAGCCAGAGTACCGATCAACATATAGAAAATGAAAGAATAAATGTAGTTCCAGCCATAATAAACGAGAGCACCGACCCAGACAGAAAACGGTTCGCCAATAAACGCAAAAATAGCAGCTTGTAAGAATACAGAAATGGAAAACGATTTCCATGTTGAAAAATATTGAAAAATTAACATTTGACCTATTGGTACTAGTGAAATATCAAAAGGTAACTCGAAAACAGATTATGGTATTAATTTTGTAGGATATACCCAGATACCAATGTCTGCCCCAAATTCGTCTGTAATAATTGTAATAATCAGTACGACTAGTCCAAAAAACCAAATGATAGGTGCTCCATTGCGGTCAACAAGTTTTACAAAAAGTAACCATGGGATACAGATCATAGGCCAGGGAGCAGATTACCGCAGCAGCGGAAATTCAGGAGGAATAGAGTGGTCTGATTATTATGATGTTAGAGCTTAAAAAGGAAACGGAAGATTCATTAGAGGGGTTTGGGATTCAACTAACTGGGAACGATACTTAAATTAACAGGGAGCAGTCGCCGCGGCCGGCAGCTGTTCCCTTTTTCTTTGAAGTAATGGGAGGATAGCATGGGAAGTTTCAGTTATAATAGCTATTAATATAAGTACCAAAAGTTACCTCGAACACCTTATGTTTTTCCCTTTACTGTTTACACTAAGCCTAAAGGTACGCGACTAGCCCCATTGAAAAACCTCTTATACATCACCTTATTGCCTTGAAGGGGGACATCTATTTTGGATGCACAGTTTCTAGATTTATTGGCCCAGAAATATGATACGGAAGAAAAAGTTATAACAGAAATCATCAACCTTGAAGCGATCTCCAATCTTCCCAAGGGAACTGAACATTTTGTCAGTGATTTGCATGGGGAGTTCCAGGCTTTTCAGCATGTGCTAAGGAACGGATCGGGTACTGTAAAAGAGAAAATCAAAGCCTTATTCTATGAGGTTTGGACGGATCAGGAAATCAATGATTTTACGACGTTAGTTTATTACCCGGAAGAAAAAATACAGATGGTTAAAGGAGACCTGTGCAATAAACAAGCCTTGAACTTATGGTACAGACAAACGATTGAACAAATGCTTAAGCTCATTTCTTACGCCTCTTCCAAATATACGCGCTCGAAATTGCGTACTGCTCTGCCGGATCAGTTTGTCTATATTGTAGAAGAGCTTCTATACAAGACGGATTCGACTAACAATAAGGACCCTTATTATGAGGAAATATACCGGCAAATTATTTCCTTGGGCCAGGCGGACAAGCTCATTATCGGCCTTGCTTATACGACCCAGCGACTGGTGGTTGACCATCTTCATGTGGTCGGAGATATCTATGACCGGGGGCCGGACCCCGATAAAATTATGGACACGCTGATCAACTACCATTCTGTAGATATTCAGTGGGGGAACCATGATGTCCTGTGGATAGGCGCCTATGCGGGTTCCCTGGTCTGCCTTGCGAATATTATCCGGATCTGCGCCAGATACGACAATCTGAATATCATCGAAGACGTGTATGGAATCAATCTTCGCCCGCTGCTGAACTTGGCGGAGAAATACTATAATGACAATCCAGCCTTTAGACCGAAGCTGCAGACCGACCATAACGGTTCGGAGCAGGAAATTCTGCAGATTACCAAAATTCATCAAGCCATTGCCATGATCCAGTTTAAGCTTGAAATCCCTATTATCAAGAGGCGCCCTTACTTTAATATGTCTGAAAGGCTTTTGCTTGAGCAAATCGATTACGACAAAAGTGAAATCGAGATCGGCGGAAAAACGTATCCGCTGGAAAACACCTGTTTCTCAACTGTAAATCCGCAGCAGCCTGAACAATTGCTGGAGGAAGAACAGCAGGTGATGGAAAAGCTGTTGTTCTCCGTTCAGCATTCCGAAAAGCTGTCCAGACATATGAATTTTTTTATGAAAAAGGGCAGCCTTTATCTAAAATACAACGGGAATTTATTATTCCACGGCTGTATTCCTTTGGATGAAGAAGGTAATATGGAAGAAATGCAGATTGAAAACGAGACGTATTCGGGCCGTAAGCTGCTCGATGCTTTTGAATATTATTTACGTTACGCCTTTGCGCATCCGGAAGAGACGGATGATCTGGCTACGGATATGGTATGGTACATCTGGACAGGGGAATATTCCTCGCTCTTTGGGAAGAGAGAAATGACCACCTTTGAAAGGTACTTTATTCAAGATAAAGAAGCCTATAAGGAGAGAAAGAACCCTTATTATCATTTACGTGAGAACGAAGAGATCTGCCGGAAAATCCTGCTGGAGTTTGATATGAATCCGGATCATGGCCATATCATTAACGGCCACACGCCGGTTAAAGAAATACGTGGAGAGAATCCCGTTAAAGCAAATGGGAAAATGGTTGTCATTGACGGCGGTTTTTCCAAAGCCTATCAATCCACAACGGGCATCGCCGGATATACCTTGTTGTATAATTCTTTTGGCATGCAGCTCGTTGCCCATCAGAAATTTAAGTCAAAAGAAGATGTATTATGTAACGGAACGGACGTATTGTCTGTAAAAAGGCTGGTGGACAAAGAACTGGAGCGGAAGCTGGTGAGGGAAACCAATATCGGGGAGAAGCTGCAGCAGAAAATCTCAAATTTGAAAAATCTCCTGGAATATCGCTACATGAAATGAACTAACGGCGAAATGAAACAACTGTTACAGCCGCGTTACGTTCCCTCGAAAGGGAATTATAGGCCCCATATGGAAAGTATAGAGGAGACGCTGTGTTACCCTACTTATTGCACAGGGGGGAGACGAATGGTAAGCCTTATCCAAGGGGCCTTTTCTAATTTCAAATTCCGAAGTTTATTTTTTCGAATTTTGTTTCTCCTCATCTTGCTGGTGGTGATCACCGTTCTGATCGTGGGATTTTTCGCAAATCGCTACAGCCAGAATGTGGTGAAGACGGAGGTTAAACAGTCCAGTATTCAAATGCTGGAACAGACGCGCCGGCTCATGGATACGCTCCTCAACGATGTGGACCAGATCACAGTCAGGTTGGCGCAGAACCGTGCATTCTCGGAAGCGTTGGAAGCAGGGGCCGAGGGCCCCACACAATCCGATGCAGACGAAATTCGAAGTTACTTGCTCGATTCATACATAACTTCACCGTATATTGAATCCATGTATGTGTATTATGCGGCTAGCGATACCGTACAGACTTCGCTCATCGGACCGGTAAAGTCGATGGAAATGGATGATTCGGCGTGGCTCCCTTATTACCGGAGTATGAACCGTACGGAAGGAAAATGGTTAATCCGTGAATATCCGGATGAGCATAAAAATTTATCCGAAACGCAGGTTACATTCATTCGAACCACACCATGGGCAAGCTCTCCTATACAAGGTGCCATTATTGTCAATATGAATCAGCAAGCACTGTTTCAAATTCCTTCTTTCCGGCTCATGCGGCAAGGGGAAGAGATATGGATGGTCAGCCCGGATGCTACGCTGGCATTCAACAGCAACACGGGGCTCGAAGTGCCCAGCGAGGAATTCGCAGCTATTCAAAAGAAGCTGGGCAGCGATATATCGGCCTTTACGGGTCCTTTCCGTGGCAGCGAGTATTCATTTACAGCGGTATCTTCGCCGTATACAGGTTGGAAATATGTCGACCTCATTCCAACCTATTCGTTATACAAAAGCAGCAAAGAAATTCAGAGCTTCATGCTGATCCTCATGGCATTCAGCATGCTGGCGGCTGTACTGGTCGCTTTTTATATAACGCTCCGGATTTACAGCCCAATTCACTCCCTCGTGCAAATGGTTAATAACAAGAAAGGCGATTGGAAATCTGTGGTTCCGGTCCGGGAGCAGAGCGAACTGGCCATGCTGTTCTCGGCATTCATCTCGTTGAAGGAGCATGGTGCGGAAATGGAGGGCCAGTTAAAAGATAATTGGCCGGTGCTGCAGCAAAGCTTTCTTCAGCAATTAATCCATGAACGGTCTAAACTCCACGAGGAGCGTTATGCCAAATTTATTTATTATCAACTGCCTGTGACGCGCTGCGGATTTTTCGTTATGGTGATCCGCATCGATGATTATCATACATATGTGAACCAGTATGGGAGTTTCGACCAGAGCCTGATTCGATATTTTATCGCTAAGCTTGCGGGTGAGCTGGGCGGCCATTTCTATAGAAGCTATCCGCTGCATACGGAAAGCAGAGATATCATCCTGGTCTGCAATCCGGAAGAGAGCATGACGGCGGAAGCATTTGGCCAGGGAGCGTTGGAGACGGCTGAGCGGATTCGCGATGCGATCCGGGAATATTTACATTTGACCGTGAGTACGGGCATCGGCGAACTTAAACAGCAGGCAGGCGATATCAGCGAGTCTTACCGTGAAGCGGTAGATGCACTGGAGAGCAGGGTGTTTAAAGGCTACGGTCTAATTGCGGCAAGCTGGCTTGTCCGGGAGAAGAAGCCAGGCGACAACCTGCTGATCCGCAAGCTGGCGGAACACAAACGCGAGATTCTTTTGCTGTTTCGCGAGGAGCCCTCGGAGAGCTTCGAAGAAGAATTGCAAAAGCTTGACGAGGCGGCCCGAGGTGCTGAGGGCTTGCCATTTCCGCTCATCCAACATGCTTACTTTCAGTTGATCGTCGAAGTGTTCCAGCGTTCCACAGAACTTGGCCTGCCGCCTCAAGCCGACAATGAGCTGGCCATGCTGCAGGAAAAACTGCTGCGGATGGAAACGGTTGACGACGTTGTTAAGGTTACCAAGATGTATATCCGTCATACCAGTCGGCGCTTTCATGATGAGAAGAGGCGCGAACCGGATACGGTTGCCAAGCAGATTCTTGACTACATACAGATTAATTATGATAAGGAAGTTTCGCTTGGAGGCATCGCTGACCAATTGCAATTGGACCCGTCATATGTCAGCCGCATGTTCCGGCAGGAGATCAGCATCACGTTCATGGATTATGTCATCTACCTGCGATTGGAGAAGGCGAAGGAACTGCTGAAGATGAGCGACCTTACGGTGAAGGATATTGGAGCGGCCGTTGGCTATGCCAATCAGCGGAGCTTTAACCGCATTTTTAAGAAACATGAAGGCATGACGCCCGGTGAATTCAGGGACATTCACGCTCCCAAGAAGCTGCATACCAACGAAATTTATTAACTTCTCATGCAGGTGAACGATATCAGAAAAGGTCCATAGCCTGGATGGACAGGGATCTCAGGCGAAGGCTACAAAGTCCGGAAATGGTCTCTTTACGCTTATCGCGTCTTGTCACTATGATCGGAGTTGTAGATGCTCGAGTCTACAACACCATCTTTTCTCAAGGAGGAAGAGTACAATGAAGCGGGGTACCAGAAAAACGTCTACGGTCTTGTTCACCACGCTGGCCTTATTCGCAGGTATGCTTAGCGGATGCAGCGATTCCACGCCGCAAGCGCCAACCAGCGCGGGTGTGACGGAGGCAGCCAAGCCCTCTGAAGCGGCTAAGAAAGGCGAGCCATTGGTTTATCATCTCGGTGAAACGGTAAATCCGGAGCAAGTCACCAATTTTAACCCGTTTCTCGCCACGGGCAACTGGCAGCCGTTCTTCGATTACGTGTTTGATCCACTGTACTACTTTAATCCCGTGAAAGGAAAGCTCGTTCCCCGATTGGCCGCGGGTGACGGAGTCTGGTCAGACGAGAACAAAACCTATACCGTCAAGCTGAATATGAAGGCCAAATGGCAGGATGGCAAGCCTTTTACCGTAGATGATGTGCTCTATTCCTTCAATACTTTGAAAAATAATAAAGTGCTCGACCGCTACCAGCTGTGGGGAGAGGGCAGGCTGCAAGAAGTTAGTGCACAAGGCAGCGATACCGTCGTATTTAAACTGAACAAGCAATTTCCTTCCTTACCCTTCTATTTAACGACCGTTTATATCGTGCCGAAACAACAGTTTGAGAAAGAAGATCCATCCCAATTCCTGAACAAAACCCCGATTGGCACAGGTCCGTTCCAATTTAAAAGCATAAATGAAAGCGCTATAGTGATGAATAAAAATGCCGATTATTTCCTTGGCGCCCCGAATATCGATCAATTGTACATTAATCGTTTTAATAACTCCTCCACGCTAACACTAGCTTTGGAAAAAGGCGACGTGCAAGGCTCAACCGGAACCGTTGCCATGCCAAGCGTGCCGAAATTGTTGGAGAATCCCGTAAACAAATTGCAGGTATATCCGAGGTTAAATACGTTCTCCGTCATTATGAATAACGAAAAACCGGGGCTGACGGATGCCACTGTGCGCCGGGCCATCCAACTCGCGCTGGACCGCAAATCGCTCATTGAGAAGGGCGAGTCCAACGGCGTATTCCCGGCCAATCCAGGGTTCTTATCCTCTGTTTTTGGGGAGATTGCGGACGCCAAACTGGTCGACAATCCAGCCTATGCCTATAACGTCAATGATGCCATCAAGCAATTGGAATCCGCAGGATATAAGAAAAATGCCAAGGGCATTTACGAAAAGGACGGTAAGCCGCTTTCCTTCACCTATCATATGGCGGCCAATGCACCGGCCCAGAATAAAGAGGGCGCCATGATCACCGACTGGCTGAAGAGCATCGGCATTGAAACGACAGTGAAGCTGGTGACCTGGCCGGAGCTGACGAAGCTCTTAATGTCGGGTGATTATGAGCTGCTGCAGAACGGTATTCAAACACCGCCGGACCCGCAAGCCATGCTCGAGATATTCCATAGCAAAATGACGGCGCCTACCAAAATGAATACACCAGGCCTCAATTACATGCGTTTCCGCGATGCAGATGTCGATAAATGGCTGGATGAAGCATCTTCCGCAGATACCGGCAAACGGAAAGAGCTGTACCTGCAGGTTCAGAACCGGATCGCGGAGAAAGCGCCGATAGCCGTCATGTATAACGTTGGCGGGCATATCCCTTACCGTATCGACCAATTCACGAATTACAACGAAGATCTGCCTGTCACCTCCGCACTCTCACTGCTGCAAATTAAGAAGAAGTAATCAAGCCAGGAGAAGAGGAGGTGTGCCAAATGCGTTACAATTCCGTATATCTGTTGAAAAGAATCGGCTTCGCCTTCATCACGTTATACGTTGCGGCAACGTTAAACTTCTTGCTCCCCCGCCTCATGGGGGGAGATCCTGCGAGTGCCCTTGCGTCGGATAAGGCACTAGGCTCGCAGGAGGTGGCTAACGCACTGAAGGTACAATTCGGGCTGGATAACCCCAGCCTCTGGTACCAATATGTGAAGTACTTGAGGCAGCTGCTGCACGGCAACCTCGGCGTTTCCTACGCCAATTTTCCTTCGCCTGTTGCCGATGTCATGCTGAAAGCGCTGCCTTGGACATTCGGTACAGTCCTCACAGCAACTCTGCTCAGCTATCTGATCGGCTGGCTCATTGGCATCCGTGGCGCGTGGAAAGCGGGATCGCTCTTCGATAACACGACATTATTTACAGCCTTCTTCTTAAATTCAGTTCCTTTCTTCTGGATAGCGATCATCTTTATTATGATCTTTTCCTTTTATCTGGGCTGGTTCCCGCTGGGGCAGGCGGTTGATCCTGCGTTCGACAGCTTCACCGTGTGGGATAAAGGGAAATCGGTCCTGTATCACGCCTTTTTGCCCGTATTCACCTTAATCATAGCTACACTTGCCGGACATATTTTGGTACTGCGCAACAATCTGATGCGTGTGCTGTCCGAAGATTATATGCTGCTGGCCAAGGCCAAAGGGCTCCGCACAAGACGAAGGAAATACATGTACGGCGCACGCAACGCGCTGCTTCCCTCCTTTACCGGATTGATGACCTCACTTGGACACGTCATTGGGGGGGCGATCACGACCGAGATCGTCTTCTCCTATCCCGGTGTGGGACTGGTCACCTTCAATGCGATTCTGAATCATGACTATCCATTGATTCAGGGAAGCTTCTTGTGTATTGCCATTTCGGTTATCGTCTGCAATCTGATTGCCGATCTCGTCTATCCGCTGATTGATCCCCGCGTGGCGCTCAATTAACCGGTCTAGGAGGCTGACATGCAAACTATGAAACAATTACTGAAGGCAAGCTGGTCCGTCGTTCCGGGAACAAAAGGGAAGATGGGTCTCCTTATTTTATTGTTGTTCACCGTTATTGCGGTGTTCGGCTCCTGGTTCGCCCCGTACCCGAAAAATTTCATAGGTTTCGATTCATGGCTGGCACCGTCATTCAGCCATTGGTTGGGTACGGACAGCTACGGGCAGGATGTTTTGAGCCAAATGATTTACGGCACGCGAACCTCATTCTGGGTCGGAATCCTTGCCGGATTAATTACAACGGTGATCGGTGTAACGGTCGGCGTTGTATCCGGCTTCAAGGGAGGATGGGTGGAGGAATCGCTGATGCGGATCGTTGACCTATTTCTGATTATCCCTACGCTAGCTCTGATGATTATCCTAGCATCTTTCCTTCCTTCTATGGGGACGCTCAGCACAATACTGATAATAGGTTCGTTAAGCTGGCTCTACATGGGTAGAAGTATCCGCAGTCAGACGATGAGCGAGCGGCAAAGCGGGTATGTGGAAGCCGCTAGGATGGTTGGCATGAGGGATTCAGAGATCATGTTCCGCGAGATTCTGCCGAATATTGTCCCGGTGATCCTGGCGAATCTCGTACTCGTGACGACGCAAGCTGTGTTAGCGGAAGCGGGACTAAGTTTTCTCGGGCTTGGCGATCCCACGAATGTAAGCTGGGGGACCATTCTCGCGCTCGCGAATGCGAATAATGCCGTGCTGTTCCATGCCTGGTGGTGGATTCTTCCGCCAGGGCTGGCAATCGCCTTTTTCTGCTTCGGGTTCATCTTGATTGGCAATGGCATTCTGGAGAAATATCGTTCGAACCGCGGTAATGCGGCCTTGTAGAACAGGAAGGCTGCTGGAATTTAGGAATTCGAAGGAGGAAATGTCTTGGCGGATTTGTTGCGGGTTCATCATCTAAGCATTGAATACGCTTCGCCCCGGGGTGTCGTCAAAGCGGTCGATCAGGTCAGCTTCTCCATTGGCCAAGGAGAGATTTTCGGTCTTGCCGGGGAATCCGGCTGCGGAAAATCGACGACGGCCTTCGGCATATGCCGATTGTTGCGCCACCCGGCCCAAATTACAGGAGGCAGTGTGCAATTGGCGGGCATGGAGCTGACGGCGCTGAGCGACGAGGAATTTGATCGGCTGCGCTGGTCTAAGATATCCATTGTTCTTCAGAGTGCGATGAACAATCTGAATCCGGTGATCAAAATTCGCGACCAGCTGGTCGATGCGATACTGGCACATGAGCCGGTTGCAGGGCAGGAAGCTTATCAGAGAGCTGCGCATCTAATGAGGCTCGTCGATCTTCCGGTTGACCGCTTGGACAGCTACCCGCATGAATTGTCTGGCGGGATGCGGCAACGGGTAGTTATCGCCATGGCGATGGCGCTCAAACCCAATCTGGTGATCATGGACGAGCCGACAACCGCGCTCGATGTCGTGGTTCAGAACGGCATTATACGTAAAATTCTGGAGCTTCAGAAGGAGTTCGGCTTCTCCATCCTATTTATTACGCATGATCTTCCTTTAATGCTGGAGATGTGTGACCGGATCGGCATTATGTATGCGGGCAAGCTGGTGGAGGTGACGGCTAAGGAGCAGATCCTGCGAGGACCCCGCCACCCGTATACACAGGGATTGCTCAACTCGTTCCCTTCTCTGTCCGGTCCCAAACAAAGGCTTGCCGGCATTCCCGGGAACCCGCCAGACTTGATCCGGCCGCCTGCGGGTTGCCGTTTCTATCCGCGCTGTTCGCAAGCGGTTCCCCAATGTCAGACCCAGCAGCCGGCATTCATACAGGATGAACAGGGGGAGATAGCCTGCCATCTATATTCCGAGGAGGGATTATCCCGTGAGCAAGCCTCTGCTGCACGTGAATGAGCTCGGCAAGGTGTTCAGTACCCGCTCCATGTTTCGCAAGAAGAAATTTCGTGCGGTGCATGAGGTTAGTTTTAGCCTGGAAGCGGGGGAGGTGCTGGCGATAGTCGGCGAATCCGGAAGCGGCAAGAGCACGATTGCCCGCATGCTGACTAATTTGATTCCAGCTACTTCCGGGGATATTGTCTATAATGGAGAGTCCTTGCAGGCAAGCAGGCAGCTGCGAGAGAAGCTGCCAACCTTTGTGCAGATGATCTTCCAGGACCCTTTCGCCGCTCTAAACCCGCATCATCCTATCGGCTACATCATTGGCCGTCCTCTGCAGGTGCAGCGCATAGCGGAAGGTGATCTTCGGCCGCGTGTGCTGGAGCTGCTGCAGAAGGTCGGTCTTACGCCAGCGGAGGACTTCATCGATAAGTATCCCTATCAATTATCCGGCGGACAGAAGCAGCGCGTTGTCATTGCCAAAGTGCTGGGGCTTGCACCCAAGGTCATCGTCGCTGACGAGCCGACATCGATGCTGGACGTTTCCATCGGCGTCGATATTATGAATTTGCTGCTCGATTTGAAAGAGAAGGAGAATCTAGCGCTGATGCTGATTACCCATAATCTAGGCAGCGCCAGATATATGGCGGATCGCATCATGGTGATGTACGCAGGGCAAATGATGGAATGCGGACCTTCTGAGGAGCTGATCCATCATCCCCGGCATCCGTATACGAAACTGCTGCTGCATTCGTCTCCCGATCCATGGAGAGAGCAGTCGGAAGACTTCGAAGTCATCGATCCGAATGGTAAGGATATCCCCAGCACGGGCTGCAGCTTCCAGCACAGGTGTCCTTACGCGAACGAAATTTGCAGGACAGAGGCGGTTCGTGCTGTACATCTAGCAGACGGACATCAAATACGTTGTCATCTCTTTGGATAAGTGGAGGAACTTAACATGAAACGACCGAATGTCATCATTTTCTATTGCGATGATTTGGGATACGGCGATCTGGGCTGCTACGGCTCCGACGCCATGAAGACGCCGCATCTCGACCGGCTTGCCGGCGAAGGCATCCGCTTCACGAATTGGTACTCCAATTCGCCGGTCTGCTCGCCTTCGCGGGCCTCACTGTTGACGGGCAAATATCCGGCGCGAGCGGGGATCAGCCATATTCTTGGAGGAAAAAGAGGGACCAAGGGACTGCCGCTTGAACAGAAGACGTTAGCGGCTGCCTTGAAAACGCAGGGTTATCGAACGGCTATATTCGGTAAATGGCATTTGGGAGCATCTGCGGCGTATGGGCCGAATGCTCATGGGTTTGATCAATTTTATGGCTTTCGGGCAGGGTGTATCGATTATTATTCGCATATTTTCTATTGGGAGCAAAGTAGCGGCGTCAACCCCGTACACGATTTATGGCAGAATGAGACGGAAGTATGGGAGAATGGCCAGTACATGACGGAAGTGATTACGAGGGAAACAGTGGCTTTCATCGATGACGCTTCAGATCAGGAGCCCTACTTCCTATATGTTGCTTATAATGCGCCGCATTATCCCATGCATGCGCCCAAAGCGTATATAGACCGGTTTCCGGATCTTCCTCCGGATCGCAGAATTATGGCTGCCATGATTGCGGCCGTTGATGACGGGGTAGGTGAAATCGTTGAGGCGTTAAAGCGGCGAGGCGTCTTCGATGACACGATCATCTTCTTCTCGAGTGATAACGGTCCGTCGACGGAAGCCCGCAACTGGCTCGATGGCACCGAGGACCTGTACTATGGGGGAAGTGCAGGCCGATTCCGCGGCCATAAGGCCAGTTTGTTCGAAGGCGGCATTCGGGAACCTGCGATCCTGAGCTATCCGGCGGGGTTAGCAGCGTGCAAAGGACAATCGAACGATGAAGTCTGCGCCATGATGGATATTTTCCCCACGATGCTGGAACTGACCGGAACTAACCCGGGAGACTATGACCTGGACGGCAGCAGCCTGTGCGCTACTCTTCGAGGTGCTGCCCCTGGCCCTCACCGGCAGCTCTTCTGGGAATACGGAGATCAATTGGCGGTTCGCGAAGGCAAGTGGAAGCTAGTGCTGAACGGCAAGCTGGACTTTAGCCGAACGGCAGCCGACCCTGTGCACTTATCCGATCTTGAGCAGGACAGCGGCGAACGTGTCAATCTGGCGGAGCAATTCCCGGACATTGCCCGGAGGCTGGAGGAAGATGTGAGACGGTGGTACCGATCACTTAACGAGGAGGCGCAGATGCTTTGAAAGCGATTGTGCTGATGTTTGATTCCCTGAACCGCCATATGCTTCCCCCATATGGATGCGATTGGACGCATGCCCCGAATTTTAGCCGCCTGGCCGCACATAGTGTAACGTTCGATAATAATTGGGTGGGGAGTATGCCTTGTATGCCAGCCAGGCGCGATATGCTCACCGGCCGTTACAATTTCCTGCATCGAAGCTGGGGGCCATTGGAGCCCTTCGACGATTCCATGCCTGCGCTGCTAAGAGCGCAAAAGGTTTACTCGCATTTGGTTAGCGACCATTATCATTATTGGGAACCGGGAGGCGCCACTTACCACAGCCAATACAGCACCTGGGAATTCGTTCGCGGACAGGAGGGCGACCCGTGGAAGGGGGAAGTCTTAGATCCTGAGATTCCTGAGCACGTAGGGAGCTTCGAAGGATACCGGAGCCAACTGTTTCGCCAGGATTGGATTAACCGGAAATATATGAAGGAAGAATCGCTGCATCCACAGTCTGAGACCTTTGCCAGAGGAATCGAGTTCATTCGGGCGAATCACACCGCAGACAGGTGGGTGCTGCAAATTGAAGCCTTCGACCCGCATGAGCCATTCTTTTCTCCCGAGAGGTATAAAGACTTGTATCCTCATGATTATTCGGGCAAGCACTTTGACTGGCCTGGCTATCAGCCTGTTCAGGAAGCGAGGGAAGAAGTCGAACACTGCAAATACGAGTATGCGGCGCTGCTCAGTATGTGCGACGCCTACTTAGGCAAGGTGCTGGATATCATGGATGAATACGGGCTGTGGCAGGACACCATGCTAATCGTCACGACCGATCATGGTTTCTTGCTTGGGGAGCACGACTGGTGGGCCAAGAATATCATGCCCTTTTATAATGAAATCGCCCGGTCTCCGCTCTTCGTTTGGGACCCTCGTGACAAGAGGAAGAACGAACGCTGCGGTGGTTTAACGCAGTTGATTGATTTGGCGCCGACATTATTGGAATTCTTTGGCGTGGAAATACCTAAGGATATGCTGGGTGTTCCCCTGCATACAGCCCTTCAGGCAAACGGGGGCTCGCGTGAAGCGGTATTATTCGGCATTCATGGCGGCCATGTCAATTGTACGGATGGCAGATATGTCTATATGCGCGCCCCGGTACGACCGGATAATACGCCGTTGTTCAACTATACGTTAATGCCGGCGCATATGGCTTCATTATTTCGTGTAGAGGAGCTGCAAGAGCTGGAATTGGCAGAACCGTTTTCATTCACGAAAGGGGTTCGGACTCTCAAAATTCCGGCGGCCTCGTATATTCCCGCGCATCGCTTTGGAACCTTGTTGTATGACTTAGCGGCGGATCCGGGGCAACAGCGGCCGATTCAGGATGCCGCAGTTGAAAAGCGGATGATCGGACATATGATCCGAATCATGAATCAGCATGATGCGCCGCCTGAACAGTTCGAAAGATTGGGCATTACCGATTAATGTGTACCTTCATAGTAGAGCGACCTCTGATGTGGGATTTATTTTAAGGGTAGTAGACCCATTTCGATTTCCCATCCAGCCGTAGGCATAATCACAATAGGGATAGTCCTCGCAGAGAGTTCGAAGTTCTGCGAGACTGTCCCTTTGGATTGGAATCAATGGATGAGCGCTCCCCTGGGTGCTTTTATGAATTCGGCGTATTTTTCTGCTACATGCGCCAAATCAATATCCGTAGCTTGCATAACGTCGTACATAACGAAGGCCGGAAGAAAGGTACCGTTGCATTTCGTCAGTGTTCTTTCGATTGGACGCAAGAGCTCGCTGATTGTATACAAGTTCTCACCGCCCGACCTATAACATGGTTCCGTTCCTCCGGTCGTAGTGGCGATCATGAATTCTTTGCCGAGCAGCTTCTCTCCACCGGGACCAAAAGCCCAGCCAAACGTCAGTACGTCGTCAAACCACTTCTTAAGCAGAGGTGGACAGCTGTACCAATAAAAGGGGAACTGGAGCACAATCCGATCGAATTGCTGCAGCATCCGCTGCTCTTTTTCAACATCGATCTGCCAAGTGGGGTATTCCTGATATAGGTCACGTACGTGAATATCCGTGTGTTTATTAAGCTCTTGGAGTAAGGTCTTATTGGCTCTGGACTGAACTAAATTGGGGTGTGCGGCGATAACCATAATGTTCATAACGATCATCCTTTACTTGGTTTTGGCAGTATCGCGATCTGCAATCACTATTATTAGGGAGAAAGAGCATCTTGCAAAGTACGCTCTTTTTTCGTACTAGGTTCTGCCGAACATACTATAGTTTCCGCGGGATTTATATGTCAAAAAGTACGAAAAACCGTACTAAGTACGGTAAATGATCGTACTGTTCGATTTCCGGATACTCTGGTAAAGTGGCATTAGAAGAATCGTTATCAGTAACGTGGAGGTGGGAAACATGCACGACGGTATACGCGAACCGAATCAACGCACACAAGGAATTATAGCGACGCTGCACGCGATCGGGGGGAAGTGGAAACCGCTGATCCTGTTTATTTTGCTGCATGACGGGACTAAAAGATTCGGGGAATTGCGCCGTCTGCTCCCGCACATTACCCAAGGAATGCTTACGGGCCAGCTGCGCGAGATGGAACAGGACGGACTTATCGTACGCCGGGTCTATCAAGAAATACCGCCGAAGGTCGAATACTCGTTATCCGATCATGGAATGACGCTAAGCTCGGTGTTGACCGATATGTGCGGGTGGGGCTTCAAGCATATCGAATTTATGAACCAATCGAAGACAGAATCGGAGAACGATTGAGTGATATCTTGACCCTATTGCACCCCGATTATTTCTCCCTATTTACCAAGTATCGTTCATTTTTAGGTTTGTTAACAGGGAGCATATATTCAAAATAGAGGAGAATGGGTGAGAATTAAGGACAGGAAGATCTTGTCCTTTTTTGATATTCTCTTATCTTTAAGCGGCGGGCACAGTAAAGAAAGAGCTAAGCTGTTTATACGGCTTGGCTCTTTTTTACATCCATTTCCGCCACACAAGCTCCCACGTTGCACATCCATCGGCGAAAAGGAAATACAGTACGCTATTTCACCACGAACCACCTATTCTGCGAATGAAGAGGAAATACGATTCGTTATTACGCGGTTTTTCGCAGAAATTGAAGGAACAACCGCGAAATAAGGTCTTACACTTCCGCATCCTCCACCAAAGCTCCCTCTTGAGGCTAAATAACGAACCGTATTTCCGTTAACTTGCTGGTGAGGAGGTGCGCCCGTATATTGAGCTGCACAAGCTGCACGCACAACATTGAGCTGCACAAGCTGCACAACTAGCCGCGCCGCAATAACTGGAAAAACTCCAGTTATTCTAGTGTCCAGGCAGCCCGCGGGACGGTATAAAACGAAAGGCAGCATAACTAGACTGCCGGATAAATGAGGTATTCTTTGGATATATTTCATGAAAATACCTAGATGCAGGGGGAAACAAAGCTAAGCCACATCAGAGGTTCCAGTCAGCTAACATAAAACCTCGTTATTCCAAAGGGCAAATATCCGTATTCGGGATCAATTCTGTATATCCCCGCACGCCTTGGGTTACATCAGGGTGGTCGGCAGCTTTGACCGTATATGTATTCTGCATTTGGGACAGTTATCGGTGTGCAGTTGAGATCAAAAAAAATCATCTTCTGTCTGAATTCGAAGATGCGCCTGTCACACCATCAGATATTAGCTTTTTCGACATTGTCACCCTTGACAAGAAAAATCCTTGGGTGGGAATGCTCTGGTCCGTTTTCTCACCTGGCTTAGGGCAATTATATGGCGGCAGTACAGTTGTTGGCACATTTGTTTTGGCTTGGTGGATAGTAATTTACTATAAGGCTGTGGCAGTTCGTCCATGTACGGCTTTGCAATTTATCAGGCTTATGTATCGGTAACTGAATCCAATACTTTATTCGATATTGAACAAATACGATTCCTGAGAGTGAGGGCTGAAAACATGGCGATCCATGATATGGAGAAGTTGGGCGTGCCGTCGCAGAATATCGTAGCATTGCCTTTGGAAAACCTGGATTCACAAACCCATATCATTGACACGATTCATCGGGTGTTTTTTCGAGCCGTAAAAGTGAGGAAATTATCGAGGTAACATGTCAAGCCTCCCTTCAGGAGCAGCTGATTACAGTTTTGAAATCACGGAAGGCGGATGGGTTCGTGATTACGCACCAACGATCTTAGCTTTTGGTAGGAATGCCCATCGAAACGATATTTTTGGCGAATGTCTTCGTTCTATTTTTATGCTAGCATAGAGAAAGCGGTTTAGCATTTATACGTTTACTTGTAAACGCTAATATAGCACCTTGATTAGGCAAAATGATCCGATGGCTAAAGCTCTTCGGCAGATCCCTGGTCAAAGGGGCTTCTTCGTTATTGAGGGGAAATCAACGTACAGACGGGTGGGGCCTCAATTGAAATACAGATACGGACAATATGTCCCATTTTCTTATAAAATGATGATCCCATATCTGCTGCTAGTTATGCTGACTGATATCATCGTCGGATACTTCTCTTACCGGACGGCTGTGATGTCCAGAACTGAACTGGTCCAATCCAATGTGAGCTGGGCCTTAAGGCAAATCCGTGACAATACCCACTATCAGCTGGCTGATTTACAGGCTGTATCGGATTCGCTATTCAGTAGTCCGGCTTATCAGCATGATTTGCAGATCACCGGCGATGCTGCGCTGATGAATAACGTCATGATTCATAGCATTGTGCCACTCATGGAAACACCGCTCAGAATGACTGCCCAAAAACAAAGAATCACCGTCTACGTTAAAAATCCCCTTATCAATGAGATCTATGGAGATTTAACATCGGAAATTAAAGATAAAAGCATCGCGATTCTTTCGATGTCCAGGCTGCAAAATGAAAAGTGGTACGGTGAGCTGGTCCTTCATGGAGAGGACAATACGTGGAGGCAAGTAGGCACTGATAAAAATCAGGGCAACATTTCTTTGCTTCGGAAGTTGATATCATTTACCGATTACCACACGGAGATCGGTTTTCTGCGGATTTCCGTCCCGATGAAGGAGCTGTTTCAGGCATTTACTTCATCTGGCTTAACCAGCGGCTCAATCATCGAAGTGGAGGATACGAGAGAAAGCCGGGTACTGTTCACTAATCAAGAGAGCGGATTACCTCTGGATGAGACCCGTTATTTAACCGTGATCGAACAAATACCGGATACAAATTTATCACTTAAAGTCAAAGTTCCTATGTCGGTTTTGAACCAAGACGCCGGTCAAATCCGAACAATCACGTTGTTTGTCTGTGTTTTAAGCTTCATGGTAATGGCGGGGATGGCTATTCTGGTTGCCCGATACTCTGGGCGTAAAATGGTTCGCATTGTCTCGTTTGCACGCGCCATGCAGTCCGGCAATTTTGCCAGACGTATTCCGGTAAAAGGCAACGATGAGTTTGGCCAAATTTCCGAAGCGTTCAATCAAATGGCGCAACATATTGACGAATTGATCCGCAAGGTGTATGTCCAAGGCATTGAAAAAAAAGAGGCGGAGCTTCAAGCACTCCAAGCGCAAATCAACCCGCACTTCTTATACAATACGTTATCGTCTATCAACAGCCTGGCGAAAATTGGCGAGACCGAGAAGCTGAGTGCGATGGTATCGGGGCTTGTCAAGTTTTACAGACTGACGCTCAATGACGGGAACATCATGATTACAATTGAGAATGAGATCAATCAGGTTCGAAGCTATTTGGACATTCAAGCAATTAAGTATGCCAATCGGTTTACCGTATTTTATGATATTGAGCCCGAAATCCAGCGCTGCTTAACGATTAAGCTGCTCGTGCAGCCCTTTGTAGAGAATGTTTTCAAGCATGCCTGGTTCGAGGAACGGATCCATATCCGGATTACCGGCAGGCGAGAAGGGAACCGCATTGTGCTTCAGATCATTGATGACGGAGTCGGAATGACGACGAATCAACTGCAGCAGGCTTTCGACCGTAAAGAGGAGCCTGGCGGATATGGTATCCGCAATGTGAACGAACGGATTAAACTGCAGTATGGGGAGGAATACGGGGTGGAAATTTTCAGCCGTCACGGGATCGGAACGACAGTCCAGCTCAGTCTTCCCAATCAAGTAGCAGACTATTAGAAGGGAGAGCCTATGATGGCGTATCAAATCATGTTAGTCGATGACGAATCGGTTGATTTGGAGTGGCTTGCGCGAAGAATCCGCAACCGCTATGACAAACTTGAAATTGCCGCGACGGTGAATAGCGGTTTCGCAGCCCTACAAGTTTTGCGGGAAAAATCGATAGATATTCTGCTGTCCGATATCCATATGCCCATTATGAGCGGGATTGAACTGGCTACGAAGGCGAAGGAGCTTCATCCGCATGTAAAAATCGTATTTATTAGCGGTCATGAGGATTTTGGCTATGCCAAACAGGCTATTAAGCTGAACGCCGCCGCTTACCTCCTGAAACCGGTGGATGATCACGAACTGCATGAAACATTGCTTGAATTGGCGAATTCGCTGGAATCGCAGCTGCCTCCCGCCGATAAGGAGAAAGAGCGGGAGCAACAGGTGGCATCCAAACAGAACCGCAAAATCATTGATCTAATTACCGTTTATGTAAAAGATCAGATTGAGTCGAAAATTACGCTTAAGATGACAGCCGACCACTTCGGATTTTCTCCTAATTATTTGGGCCAGTTGTTTAAGGAAGAAACAGGGGAACATTTCAGTGATTTCTTAGTCCGTGTCCGTATGCAGAAAGCCTGCGAGCTTCTGCTTGATCCAAGATGGAAGGTTTATGAGATCGCGGATCGGATCGGCTATAAAAATATTTTATATTTTAACCGGCAGTTCAAGCAACATTTCAATATGACACCGGGCGAATACCGCAAAGCCAATCATGTTTGAGAGCTTCAAACCGTTGAATATGTATCATATTTCGTTGCTCAGCCCCATATTGGAAGCGTTGTCATTCATTTATGCTAAAGATAGAACAATCAAGAAAAGGTTGTGAATGGCATGAATCCTATAGCACCGGCAAAAATGGAAAAATCAAATGAGAAGAGGGCCGTGTCGAAATCCCTGTCGCGCAGACTCTCCGCCCAGTGGCAAATTCAGTCGATGATCTTACCCGGTATTCTGCTGATCTTCTTGTTCAGCTATATTCCCATGTGGGGAATATCCATAGCGTTCAAAGAGTACGACATCTTCCAAGGGGTATCCGGCAGTCCATGGGTGGGGTTTAAACAGTTTCAGCTATTTTTTCAATCCCCTGATTTCCTAATGATTATGAAAAATACAATCGTCATCGCGCTGTTAAAGCTTATTTTCATCTTTCCAGCTCCGATTATTCTGGCCCTAATGCTAAATGAAGTGAAGCATGCGGTTTATAAGAAAACCGTGCAAACCCTGACCTACCTTCCGCATTTCATCTCATGGGTAATCGTGTCGGGTCTTGTATTCTCCATACTTGCAGTTGACGGAGGGAGCCTAAATCTGCTGCTTCAGAAGCTGAAGCTCGTTGATCAGCCGGTTAACTGGCTCTCACTTCCTCAGTACTTCTACACGATATTAA
Organism: Paenibacillus sp. MAHUQ-63; assembly: GCF_028765165.1. Taxonomy (GTDB): domain Bacteria; phylum Bacillota; class Bacilli; order Paenibacillales; family NBRC-103111; genus Paenibacillus_E. Next base: position 1,704,493 of record NZ_JARADB010000002.1, read on the forward strand.
TCTCAGCCGGCGTGTGGAAGGAAATCGGGTTCAGTTCCATCGTTTACTTGGCTGCCATCGTCGGTGTGAATCCACATCTTTACGAAGCAGCTGCTATGGATGGAGCCAGTAGATTCAAGCAAATTTATCTGGTTACACTGCCAAGCATCGCTCCGGTCATCATCATCTTTTTTATTCTGCATATCGGCAATTTGTTGAATGCCGGGTTTGAGGATATTTTGGCGATCACGAACGGCGGGAAAAACATCATTTTGCGCGAGGTTTCTGAAGTTATCGATACCTACGTCTACAATGTCGGCGTCAACCAGCAGAGATACTCGTTCGCTACTGCAGCGGGGCTGTTTAAAGCGGTTATCAATGTGCTGCTCCTATGGGGCGCCAATTCAATCGCCAGAAGAACAGGAGGCTCGTCGCTTTGGTAAAGCACATCGCATTCACGGCATGGGAGGAAAAGAAATGAAGCTTTCTCTCGAAGATCGATTGCTCCACACATTCGTATACATCGTGTTATTTATACTTTCTTTATTATCGCTATACCCTTTCTGGAATGCACTGGTCGTATCACTGAATTCAGGTACGGATACCTCCTTAGGCGGATTGACCCTATGGCCGAGAGACATGACGCTGGACAATTATCACGTGATTCTAAGCGATCCACGTTTTTTTAAAGCTTTAGGGATTTCAACGTTACGGACAATTTGCGGGACGATTGCCTCAATCTTTTTCACGGCGCTCCTGGCTTACGGGCTATCCAGAAAAGAAACGATGGGGCGCAAATTTTATATGATCATGGCCGTCTTTACGATGTATTTTTCCGGCGGCTTGATTCCAACCTATTTGTGGTTACGCGAGCTCGGTCTTTTCAATAATTTTTGGGTGTTGTTCATCCCTTGGACCATCAGCGTTTGGAATATGATCGTGTTCCGCACGTTTTTCCAAGAGCTGCCGGTGGAACTGGAGGAATCGGCTAAGCTCGACGGCTGCGGTCATTATGGTTTATTTTTTCGAATCGTTCTACGACTATCGGGTCCTGTCATTGCCACTTTGTCGCTCTTTCAAGCCGTCTTTTTCTGGAACGAGTGGTTTGCATCCGGAATTTATATTAACGATTCGAATCTGCTGCCGGTTCAAAATTACTTGATGAACATGATCAATTCGAATTCCGCCCAGGAAATGATCAGCCAGCTTAGCGGCGTATCCGGTAGCGTTGGCGATATGGTGACCCGATCGATTACACCGAAATCGCTGCAAATGACCGCTTTAATGGTCGTCAGTCTGCCGATTATTCTGGTTTATCCGTTTGTTCAAAAGTTTTTCGTGAAAGGCGTTATGGTCGGTTCGCTCAAAGAATAAGCGCATTTACAGGCATGGCCTTTAAATGATATCAATGACGGTCTGAAAGGGGTATCAACCATGATAGGGATAAGAAAGCTAGCCGTACTGCTTACCGGGGTTGTCGCTTCAAGTCTTCTACTGTCCGCATGCAGCAAGGAAGAACCGGCTCAAGCACCGGCCGCCTCTGCGAATGCGGCAGATAGTAACCCGTCTGCAGCTGTCGCGAAGTTTGGGGAACAGCCACTTGCGTACAGTTTTTACTCCAACTATGATTTTGCATCGCCGATCGGTTATGGCAACGACGTAACGACGAAGTGGCTGAAGGAGAACAAAAAACTGAATCTCATTGAAATCGGATCGAACGGTAACGCCAAACAGAAGTTCGGAGCGATGGTCGCTTCGAACGATCTTCCGGATGTCATTATGCTGGATCGAGGCTCATCGGAGTATACGACGATGCAGAAAAACGGCATGTTAGTCCCGCTTGACGATTATTACAAGAAATATCCTGTCCTGCAGAAGCTGGTGGATCCGCAGACCTACAATATGCTGAAGGCGGAAGACGGCCACATCTATGTCATTCCGAACTGGTTTGACAGCGCTCAGAATGAATATAAATATTCGAATACCGGGTGGACCGTGAATCGGAAGATATATGCCGAACTCGGAAAGCCTGAGTTGAAGACGTATGACGACTTGTACAATTACTTGAAGCAAGTTAAAGCGAAATACCCGGACGTGGTGCCCCTTGAACCTGGCATGACACTAAGTGGGATCAACATGCTATATAAATTGCTTTATGCCGGTTTCGGGGATAACCGGACGATTTGGAACATTGGCGATGTCCCCTCCTTCCCGAACATGATAACCAGTACGTTGGAACCCATTTTTAACGATCCTGCTTATAAGGATGCGTATAAGTTTTTGAACAAGCTCTATAAAGAAGGACTCGTTACGCAGGATATGTTTACGCAGAAGCTTGAACAAGTGCAAGAGAAGCTGAATACGGGACGGATTGCCGTAACCGGTTTTTCAAACATTACAGGTCAAGGTAATAACGCGAATGCCATTTTACAAGCGAAGGACCCTAATGCGGGCTATGATTTCATACCTTTCCTATATAACAAGGGCGTTGATCCGAAAACAGTAAATCCGCACACGTATGGAACGCTGGGCTGGAATGTGAATGTGATCACGAAAAAGGCCAAAAATCCGGAACAAATATTCCAATTTTATGATTGGTGGGCAGGGGAAGACGGGCAGCGTATCAATGCCTTCGGTCCTCCGGGACTTTTGTACGACAAGGTGGATGAGAACGGGGCGCCGATTGACAACGAAAAAGCGAAAACGATATCTCCACAGGAAAAGGCAAACTTAAAGTTTGGTCTTTTTAATCCGGAAGGCTCTTGGTTGTTCTATAAAATCGGACATTTCAAAAATGCACAAAATCCCAACGCGGTGAATTGGGGGAATGCCGCCAGCGAGTTTTTCGGTTCCTTTGCCAAGCTTAATGCCGATCAATTCAATAACATGTCGCTCGACCCTAAGTCTGACATCGGGATCAAAGAGCAGCAAATCAAGCAATTATGGTACGAAGCTAATGCCAAAATGGTGTTTGCCAAAACCGACGAAGAGCTCGAAGCGGTTTATAAAAAGCTGCAAGCGGATGTCACGAAGGCCGGCTATGAGACTGTGCTGGCGGAAAAAACAAAAATTTGGAAATCGAATCTCGACAAAATGAAATAACTAAAAATGAAATAAATAGCGTTAGTTCAAACAAGGGACAGATCGCCACGGCAGGCGGTTGTCCCTTGTTTCATTCCACTCCAAAAGAGGGGCTAACATTCGCCGGCAAAACGGCGGTGGTGACTGGAGCTGGCTCGGGAATCGGCCGGGCGTCCGCGTTGAAGCTTGCGCGCGCCGGAGCGAACATCTGCCTGCTTGATCTAATGGACGAGCGGACTAAGGACGTCGAGGAAGAGATTCGCGGCATAGGCATGGAAGTTGAGTGTTATGACGTTGACGTTTCTGATCCGGGTAGAATGGAGCATGCCATTCGCGCCGTATCAGAGCGCTTTGGCAGCATTGATATCGTATTTGCCAATGCCGGAATCAACGGCACGCTCGCTCCGATCGAGGACTTAACGCCTGAGGCGTGGGACGAGACGTTGGGGGTCAACTTGAGGGGGACTTTTTTAACGGTTAAGTACGCCGTTCCTTATATGAAAGAGAAGGGAGGCTGTATCATTGTGACGAGCTCGATTAATGGAAGCCGTAAGTTCTCTGGCTTCGGCATGTCAGCCTATAGTTCCTCGAAAGCCGGGCAAGTAGCCTTCACCAAGATGGCCGCACTGGAGTTGACCCGTTACCGGATCCGCGTCAACGCCATTTGCCCGGGGCGAATTGAGACAAATATCGGAGAGAACACAATGCGAACTAAAGAGGCTGATAAAATCAGAATACCGGTCGAATACCCGGAAGGTTCGGAACCCCTTGAACACGGGCCAGGGCGGCCCGAGCAAGTGGCTGATCTAGTCATGTTCCTTGCTTCCGACCAGTCCAGTCATATTACTGGCACTGAGATTTACATCGACGGGGCAGAAACCTTACTTTAGAAAGACTCCTATTAATTCGGAACCGGATTCACCTGGTTCATTAACTATTCTCGTCATTAAGCGCTGCGATCACCTCGGCAACGAGCCGGTTGGCTCCGGCGATAAGTCCTTCTGGATGATGTGACATGCCCAATCGCACTACGACCAAGTTCTGTGAAGGTACGATTACAACATGCTGCCCCATATTGCCCATGGCGAAAAATGCATCATGCGGTACATGGGGCATTCCCCATGGTAGTCCATACGGTGCATTGCCATTCGCAGCAACATTTATCCAAAAGCCTGCTCCATAGCCGGTATCAAGTGTCTGTGAAGACGAGAATTGAACCCACCCTTCCGGAAGGATACGTTCAGTACCGGCCATGCCGTCGTTTAAGTACAAGAGTCCAAAACGAGCCCAATCACGCGCGGATGCCAGCATAGACATCGCACCGTTAGGTGTGCCGGTCGCATCAAATTCAAGTGTTACATGTTCCATGCCAATCGGTCCGAACAGTTCGCGCTGTGAAAATTGTCTTACATCCGAGGCCCGACCACCAACGACGTCACGGATGATGCGCGAGAGAAGGATGTAGTTGCCGTCAGTGTAAGCCCATTGACTTCCAGGCGTCGCAACTTGTTTTGCACTCTCTGCAAAACCCGCCATGTCACGTTCGAGAAAGATCATTCTGGATGCGGGATCGAAGCCTGAACTCGTTTGTTTAAGCGCGAGGCCGCTTGTTTGCCGTAACAATTCTTCGATTGTAATCGTTTGGCGCGGATCTCTTTCATGATTCCAAGTTGCAATCGGTGCAGCTTGATCGACTTTCAGTTTTCCCTGGCGGACCAGAATGCCAATAAGTGCATTGGTGACTGATTTCGTTACGGAAAATCCCAATAACGGAGTATCCACTCCTATGCCAGTAGCATACCGCTCGGCGACGATCTTGCCGTCTTTGACCACAACAATCGCTTGAGTGCGTATATAGGGCGGTTGCTCACGTTCTGCAAAAGCACGGTCGAGCGCTGCACTAAGTTGTTCGTTCGTTGGCTCAACCACAGAAGTTCCCGCAATCTCGGGGGCCTGTGAACTCGTTGAGACAACTGGGGAATTAAAAGCAGGCGTTGTACTTAGATTGGCATCTTCATGTTTATGAACTAGCATGCAACCAATGCCTTTGCCGTACACGGCCTGGGTTTTGTAAAGTCCCCCAATAGTGGTTGAAACTTCATGCTTGTCACGGTCAACGGTGAAGTGAATCAAACGACTAATGATTCCAATTGCCCCTTCAGGCTTGACCATGTCGGAGTAAACTTGATGGGGATCAAGGTTGGAGACAAAGGTCCCGGAGCAGATTTCCTTGCTGGCGTATCCCGAAGCAACCATTAATGGTTGATAAAGGATAAAGCCTGTGCAAGCGGATAGTGCCATCACTGATGCGACCGTAAGCAAAGTAAATCTGCGTTTGTTTTTACTTCTAAAAAGGTTGGAAGATGGATTATTCAATAACGAGCTCACTCCTCACACTCTCAGGTATACACTGTATACCTGACATTATAAGTATACGATGTATACTAGTCAACCTTCTTGTTGTATACTACGGTTATACTATTTCTTGCGGGAGCGTTGAACTGTGTTCAATAATAACAATGATCAAATACCTGAAGATACTGATAAACGGAAAGACCCTGTTCGCCTTAGTCGAGAGGCCATCGTAGGACTGGCATTACATGTTGCTGATACGGAAGGAATCGATGCGGTAAGTTTTCGGCGTTTATCCCACGATTTAGGCGTAACCCCCATGGCCATATATCGGTATGTTCACAACAAAGATGATCTTCTAGATGCTATGACCGAACAATTGTTAACTTCTTTCGATACCTCGGCAGTAAAGGAAACGGATTGGCGGGAACAGGTTAGAGGGTTACTTTATGCCTTACGTCGAGTGCTGCTTACGCATCCCTCTGGCAAATTCTTGCTATCCAGACGGTCCGTGCCTTCGATAAATAGGCTCAAAATCTTCGAGACTTCGCTTGGCATCCTTCGCAATGCTGGATTCGGGCCTCAAGAAGCATTCTTAACTTTTGAATACCTGCTAAGTCAAGTCGTATCGTTGATTCTAACGGGCGATAGTTACTTTCAAGGGTCTGAAGAAGAACGCCAAGTGTGGGGAGCTAAATTATTGGAATTCTATGGCGGACTTCCGCAGCAAGAATACCCTTGGCTTGTAGAAGCAGCCCCGAATATTGCTGCTTGCGTCGATAAGGATCGTCACTTTAAGTTCGGTGCAGACCTTATACTGGCTGGAGTGGAGGCAATGGCGGTCTCATTACGATCAAATCATGCAGCTAATTTAAACCGTCTGGAGTGATTCCTCCTGACGGTTTTTTGTGTATCAATTTTGAGATGAATGGATGTTAGAGTCCGAGGTCGTCGATTTTTTCAATAAGTCTAGCGAAATTAACTTTCCGTTTATCGCGACAGCTGGAACAGCTTGAATGCCGTAGGTTTTGGCTATAAAAATTTAGACCTTAGGCATAGTTAACTTCCTCCTTCAGATAATTTTTTGATAATAGGGCATTGTTCCTTTGGAAGTGAGAGACCCGGTTCTTTAATAGCAAACTCTAATATAGATTTGAAATAACTTAGTTGATTGTTACCGCGGCAAATTGGCGCATTTCCTCAATAGGAAATTAATCTTCGTTCTTGTGAACATGTAAAAGAGTTTTAATTTCATCTAGGGTAAATCCTAAATCCTGTGCACGTTTAATAAACCGAATGTCTTCAACTGCTTCGTTAGAATACATCCTGTAACCGGATTCGGATCGAGGCGGATTAATGAGAAGTCCACGTCTTTCGTAATATGACTGTTTCAATATGAACATTTGAAGCTTTTGCTACTTGGCTTACAGTAACCAGTTCATTTCTAGTCCTCCTTCTATACAAGTATTAACCCTGTACCAAGGTACAAAGTCAATATAATCTTCTCAATCCGATAGGTGGGATATAAAAGAAAATGTATTGCTTTCGAATTGCCTGGGGGAGGGAGGCAATTAAATAAAAAAAATTATTGACTGATCGATCTGGAAATGATAATATGATTTCAGATCGATCAGTCTAGAATGAATGAGAGGGAAAAGAGGTGTTAAGGAGACGCAGAGAATAGATTTATTTTGGATTTTTCGGACTGATTAGTCAAAATAATGAATCAAATGGAGGAAAAGAACATGCAAAATCAAACATTAATACAAGAAGTGGTACGCGAAAGAGCACATCAAACATTCCGAAATCACTTGAAGCATCTGTCCGGTGGAGATATTAAGGCATGGGTAGAACTGTGGGAAGAGAACGGCGTGCTTGAATTCCCATACGGACCGGCGGGGTTCCCGGACAAGAAGGTAGGCAAGGTCGAACTATATGATTACATGCAGAATTTCCCAAAACATTTCGAAGTGGTGTTCACTGACCTTGAATTCCATCTGACGGTGGACCCGGAGCTGGTAATTGCAGAATTCAAGTCGGCCGGCAAGCATCGGGAAACGGGTAACCCATATAACCAGACGTACATTAGTGTTGTGGAAACGAAAGACGGTTTAATCACGCGCTACCGTGACTTCTGGAACCCTCTTGTCGCGATTGAATCGGTCGGCAGTGTAAATGATGCAGTACGTTTTTCTGAGTAACTTGGAGCATACAGTTAGCATAACTGCCTTTATGACCGCTACATTCCTTTTCTTGACTGAACGTTCCATTAGGGGTAGCATGGATGGGGAGAAAGGGGGAGATCCCTATGGCTAGAAGCAAGGAATTCGATACAAATCTTGTACTGCACAAAGCGATGGAGGTCTTCGGTCATTATGGCTATGAAGGCACCTCCTTGCCGCTGCTACTCGAAGGCTTGGGCATCGCCCGTCAAAGCTTGTATGATACGTTTGGCACGAAACGAGATCTTTTTTTGAAAGCTGTCAAACACTATGTGAACGAGAAGTCTTCCGCGGTTGTCGCCTATTTGGCGGAGACTACGCCTGTAAAAAAAGCCATTACCGATATCTTCCATGTAATCGGGGATACGCTGCGAGACGAGCAACGCCGGAAGGAGTGCTTTATTCTCTACAGTGCGATTGATCAAGTTCCTCATGATCCGGAGATCGCGGAGTTGTTCGAGCAGGATAAAATCCGGTTGGAACAAGCACTGTATGATGCGTTGGTACGCGGCCAGAAGCTGGGCGAATTCAGCGCGAACCGGGATATGCTGGCACTGGCACGTTATTTGTACCATGCGCGATATGGGTTGACGCAAGCAGCCAAATTGACGGATGACCCACTCGTTATCGAACAGATTACAGCAGTTACGTTGTCTGTGCTGGACCAAGAATGAAGCTTTGCAAGGAGCTTCATTCCTTTTTACCCAAAATAGACCGTTTGGTCAAAAATACAAGAGAATACAGACTAACTTGTCTGCATGCGAAGGAGAATGAAAGATGAACGGATCGAATTTCAAAGGCTTAGCGTTATTTATCCTGGCGATCTCACAGCTGGTCATGGCGCTTGATTATACAATCATTTTTGTAGCTATGCCGTCTTTAGGTAATGCGCTTGGTTTCTCGGCTAATCATCTGCAGTGGGTTGTGAGTGCTTATTCACTCGCTTTCGGAGGCTTACTGCTTCTAGGCGGGAGATTATCCGACCTGTTGGGGAGAAGGCGCATGTTTATAATCGCGATGGGGCTTTTCGGACTAGGATCGCTGCTTGGGGGACTGGCCGAATCGCAACTGATGTTAATTGCTGCCAGGGGACTTCAAGGTTTAGGCGGTGCACTGTTATCGCCAGCAACTCTGTCGCTCATCATGTCGAATTTCAATGAGGGTTCAGAGCGTAACCGGGCAATGGGCATATGGGCTTCCATGGGGGGTGTCGGCATGTCGCTCGGTCTACTCCTTGGTGGAGTGCTCACTAGCTATGTTGGATGGGAAGCTACCTTCCTGGTGAATGTGCCAATCGCGCTCGGCGTCGTTATTCTAGCACCTTTCGTGCTGAAGGAAAGCAAGGTATCGACTAGCAGCCAACATTATGATGCTGCTGGAACATTTTCGGTAACAGTCGGACTGCTGCTTGTTGTCTACTATTTGATTCAAGCTCCGGTAGAAGGCTGGTATAGCGCCTCAACACTTCCTTTTGTCTTGCTCGGTGCAGTGCTGCTGTTAGCTTTCGCAGCAATTGAGAAACGAACGCAGGAGCCGCTGATTTCCTTCCGCATGTTCCGTAACCGCAATTTGACAGGAGCCGCACTTACGGCATTCCTGTTCTCGGCTTCGTTCGGCTCGCTGTACTATTTTTTGACACTGTATACGCAAGGCATACTGCATTATTCAGCTATACAATCGGGGCTTAGCTTCCTGCCGCTGACACTGAGTGCTTTCGTTGGTGCCAAGCTGATCAATAAAATGCTTACCAAGGTCGGTGTGGCAGGTACTATCGTAACGGGGATGGGACTTGGGTTCGTAGGATTCCTGATGCTGACAGGCTTGTCCGAGAACGGATCGGCTCTAGGGATCATACCAGGAACCGTGATCATCGGTATCGGTCAGGCACTGGTCTTCACGACCATGTTTATCGCGGGGAGCTCAGGTATTAATCCGAAGGAGCAAGGCGTTGCCTCTGCATTGATCTCGACCGGTCAGCAAATCGGAGGGGCCATTGGACTGGCGGTTATTATGGCTATCATCTCGGCCAGCCTTGGTATGGGATCGACCCTTGAGCATATGCCGCAAGCGGATCTGAATCATGCCATCCATATCGCGTTCATAATCTCCGCCGTGATTACCTTACTTGGAATTCTGGTTGCCTTCTTTACTCTAAAGCTGCAGAAGCCATCAAATGTGGATGACATTCAAGTAACGGCCTCTCATTAACAGGTTATCCGCGGCTAGTTCGGTACGGTTACCGGGCGGAATTCATGAATAAGAAAGGCAGCCGGCGACCGGCTGCCTTTGTCTATTGAATCGGTTAATACAGTGACCGTTATGAATGTGGTACAATATTCCATATAATGAATGGAAAGAAGGAATTGTTATCCGAACAGTCTATATCTTATCGGGGCCAGCGGGAGTTGGAAAATCTTGACCCTTATTTGGAATGTAATTGATTATGTTACTTTTCCAGAAGAGGCTAACTGGCTCAACGGGAAACATCTCTTGGATACAAGTCAAAATAATGTAGATGCAATCCATCAGGTGGTTGATGAGATCATGAATAATAAACAATACAGGTTAGGATAAATAATTTCATACTGAAGAGCTATCTGGATCCAAGTCCCACGGGCAGAAACGTTTGATCCCCGCTATCGCCGACTAGAAATTAGTGAGAAGAGGTGTTTATTGATTAATTTAATGAATGGTTGTCGGGTTAAAATGATCATTTTGCTAATCGTACTTATTAACTTAGGTTGTAGTGTTACACATTCAGTAAGCACATCATCAACCGTTTCCTTATCGAAACAGTTAAAAAAAGAAATCCCAACAATCAAAAACATCAAATACACATTCACTAGACCCAATCTAACTATAAACATTGAGATGAGAGATGTTCCTACCGAAGAATCGGTAAATTCCATACTAGGTAACATTAAGGAATTCTCAACGATTGAGAACATAAATGAAATTGCAAAATCCGTAAAATGGAAAAGTGAGATTTACAATATTAATCTTATTATTCATAGTCCTTCAGAAAAAAAACCTCCCTTAAAATATTCTGCGAGTTATTTCAAAACGTTTGATGCTTCTGACACTTCAGAAAAAAACATTGATGGATACAAAACGTGGACGAAGTATGAGGAACCCTGATAAGGCTAAAGAATTTTTGAATGGGTATGAGAAACTCTGATTGAGTCCCGTTTTCTTTCAAGTAACATTCTATAAGAGTTGGGCAAAGATGAACACTGGAAAGATGAACATTAAACAATAAACCTCCAAACCACTTGCACAGTGGAATGGAGGGAGGAATGACTCGGATAACAACCGATTATTGCGTATTTCGATTAACTAACTGACGAGGATTGATGTTGTTCTGAATGTCCAACTTCGGCAAAGCGCCATCCGCGATTTGCTCCCAACCGACAATCTTGAAGTTCTGGTTGAGTTTCTTGCCGTTCTCTAGATTAGCGTCATCCTGTGAAACGAAGATACCGTTAGGGTAGTTAACTCCGAGACCGAAGCTCATTACATCGATTCCATCCGTCTCGCTCGTTCCGTCGATTTTATCACCATCCGCAATGTTGAATGTTGTCACGAACGGATTATTGCCTTCACGCTTATAAATGGCATAGCTGTTACTTCCTTGACTTGAAGCGATGAGATAACCCGCTCCATCTTTACCGTAATAGAGGGTGAGACCCTCGATATCATCTTGTAAACGCCGTCCATCCGCAATATCAACAGTCGCTAGAGGTTCTTTGGCACCATCTGGTTCAGCGCTGTATTTCCAAATCGCGAAGTCTTCTTCAGCGATATACATCGTACCATATTCATCATCGGCTACAAGTCCTTCTGATTGTGTTGCGAGATGCAGCTCACGAACGAGCTTGCCGGCAATTTTACCATTCCCGTTATCCGAGAGCTCATATTGTTCGAATTCGCCTTTTTTTCCGAGTACAAGTGCGTAAAATTTACCTGTTTTCAAGCTGTGGTATAAGCTGAATCCGTAAACTTCGCTCATGCTTGATTTAATCGGTTCGGCCACGATATTCGTCAACTCACCCGTATCCCCAGAGATCACAAATACGTCAATCGTATTCGTTGTGCGGTTGGACGCAGCGACGATATCGACCTTTTTGTCACCTAACGGGAAATCGTAACGCAGGTCGATATTGTTCATTTTACCGACTTTATAGGACTGCAATTGCTTGCCATTCAAATCATATACGAGCAAGCCTCCTGCTTTATTCGTAGCGACCAACTTACTCTTCGCCGGATCCTTCGGATCTACCCAAATCGCCGGATCGTCGGCTGCATCTTCCCCCGAGTCAACCGCTTCCGTCTCTCCCTGTGCTTTCACGGAGAAAGTTGGAATTATATCTTTTGAGTCCTGGTATTTAGCGTTTTCTGCAAGAATACTTTGCATCAACGATGCAGGAATAACCGTTTTTTCATTCACCAATTTAACTGGAGCGGATAGTTTGGCCTCTTTCCCAGCTAAGCGGTACTTCGCATCATCGATAGTTACGATCCCAGCAATGCCATTTTTCAGCTTGAATGTAACTGTACGATCTTCCATATCCCACATAATCTTCGATCCGATCTTCTCTAATTGTTCACGCAGCGGTACATAATCAGCCTCAGCAGCGTTCAGGTGTAGTGTGGGCAAGATCATCCCCGCGATTAATGTAGATGCTATTAACGTATGATGCTTTCTCATATTGCACAGTCTCCTTATATTTCATAATAGTCTCGCTTTAGGTTAAAGAATAACAAACAAAGATCAAAACTTAGTACAAGTTATGTAAACGGTTTGTAATATATGGAAGCAAATATCAAGACGATGTAAAACCGGCGCACATCGGCTGCCGTCATCTATTGAAGCAACGGGCAGCATAGTTAAGTTTTATTCAATTAAATCGACGATGAAATAAATGTTTCTTTGGCATCTCAGTTTCACCAAGCATATTCCAGGAGCCCTTTACTTTCAAAATTAATGTTTACCGACCCTAGTAACGCTTACTTGGTGTATTCATATATTTCAGGCACAACTCACTATCATCGTGTATCGAAAATCGATTGGATGACACTTGTAGTGAACGATTTACTTAACCATTATCAACAAGAGACTTCTCTTTACATAGATGGATATAACGAGTCAGTTGTCATTGATATACTCCCCATACGGTAGACAGGTAAAAGCCCTGCTACTGTGAGGGGAGCTTTTTCATGTTTAGAGGAAAAATGCTTTGGAGAAATTCGCTCCTGCAGGGAGAATGTACCAAGACCAAAGTCCAGCACTAAACTAAACCTTAGACAGTTATCACTATTTTATTTGTTTGCTAATCTTAATGTTGTAGTCAACAACTCGAGCGGGCCCGGGCGGCAGTCCAGATGGAGGACCAATGAACAAACTGAATACGACTAATGAATTTATGAAGAATAGGAACATGCAATGGTTAAGGAAGGTCGATCACAGCATATTTGTATGGTGCAATCAAAGGGTCAATCATTTCGTTCTGGATTGGTTGTTCGGAGTGATTACCCACATGGGCGGCGCGACGTTTACAATTCTATGCACCGTTTTAGTTATCTGGCTTGCACCCGATGCTTGGGGATCGGCCGGTCTGCAAAGTTTAGCGGCTTTGACTTTCAGCCATGTGATTGCCTTTATTATTAAGAAAAAAATGCGCAGAATTCGCCCATTCCGCGTCCTGCAGCATGTGAGAGTAGGGAAATTTCCACTTAAGGATTACTCGTTTCCATCCGGACATACTACAGCCATTTTTGCATTCGTCACTCCCTTTCTTTTCCTATCGTCACAGGGAATGGCTCTTTTATTGATCATCTTTGCTGGATTGGTTGCCTTTTCACGTGTTTATTGGGGATATCACTACCCAACGGATTGCGTTGCAGGAGGTACGATCGGAATGGGTTCTGCTTTGCTAGTGGTTTATCTGACAAATTCATTATGACCATGACACGAATGAGGTACAAGAACGGGTTGGGGGGGGATGCCGCCTCTTGAACGCTATGCAACGATTAGAGAATAAGTAAATAATAAGCCCTCGAGGAGTGTAAATATGGAGTGGATTAGCAATCTCTTTGTGCAGTATGGGTATTTTGTTTTAATTTTAGGATTGTTCGCCGAATCATTGGCCTTGCCTTTCCCAGGAGAATTGGCCATGGCGATATCTGGTCACATGTCTACTTTGGGGAGTTTGAATATCTCAATCATAATTTTCTGTTCTTATTTTGGGGCTATAGCGGGTACGACAGTTACTTATTATTTAGGTTATAAACTTGGTACCCCTTTTTTCGAAAAATATGGAAGATTCTTTTTTCTGAACCAAGAACGTATCATTACGATCACGAAATGGTTCAATAAATATGGCAACAAGCTCATTCTTGTCAGCTACTTTATCCCAGGTTTGCGGCACTTCACTGGCTATGTATCCGGCATTCTAAGGGTTCGGTTAGGCACCTTTCTCATCTATAACTTCACGGGCGGACTTGTTTGGGTATTCGCTTATGTCATGATCGGTAAAATTTTCGGAATAAAAATTGAGCAAATGCTACACATCATTTCTCAATACTCTATAGCGGCAATTATTGTATTGGTGGTTGGAGTGGTGATAGGATTTCACATTAAGCGTAATAAACAAGCAATTATAGATTGGTTACGAACATTAAACTGGCTTAAATAACAAAGACGAGTTGTTATCTGAAGATAAACAGCTCGTCTTTTTCTTGTTAACTTTTGAATACGAAGTCAGTGCGAATATGTGCATCTAATCTGGAGCATTTCCAGCACCCGATAGAAGCTTGTGAGAATAAGGTCGAGGTTAAAGCTTGTCTTAGCTACAGCGGCGATTGCACCGAATGCCCTTACATCTCATCCATGACAACAACTGTAAGGTGATAGGAACATTATCTCATTCCCGATTAATAAGAATTGATATTCACGCATGGAATGGTATACTAAGTATATCAAGATAAAGCGTTAGGGAGAATAAGATGGATACGCATTTATACGAACAGTTGTATATGCATATTGTTCATGAGATTCAACAGGGGAAATTGAAGGCCGGAGATCGTGTGCCATCCGAAAAAGAATTGGCCGAACAATTTGGCGTGAGCCGCATCACTTCCAAAAAGGCGCTCGAAAAGTTGGCGGAAGCGGGTGTTATCACACGTATTCAGGGAAAAGGGTCGTTTGTGGCCGATGGTCATCCTTCGGCTTTGAAACCAATGCGCCAATCGGAGGAAAGAACGAGTACGGTCATCCATTTTCAGCAAAGACCGCTCATCGGATTAATTATTCCAAGTTTCTCGGATGAATATGGCTTGAAGCTCCTTCAAGCCATGGAGAAGCAGAGCGCACTGCACGAGTGTGATCTAATCATTAAGAGGACCGGCGGCAGCAAAGAAGAAGAAGAGCATGCCATCCAGCTTCTTGTCAGCCTAGGTGTCAAGGGCCTAATCGTGACTCCCGTCCATGGCACGCACTATAATGCAGAACTCATTCGTCTTGTCTTGGCCAAGTTTCCTGTCGTACTGGTCGACCGGTATTTGAAAGGAATTCCGGTATGTTCCGTTTACACGGATAACCGAAAAGCTGCGCAAGATCTTACGCTTCATCTGATCGGGAAAGGCCATCAAGACATTGCCTATTTGTCGCCACCCGTCGAGAATACGTCAGCGCTGGAAGACAGGCTTCTGGGATATACTTTGGCTTTTACCTGGGAAGGGTTGAAGTTGAATCAGGAATATTGTCTAACGAATTTTACAGGCACCCGTTCAGGTTCATGGGCAGAGGATTTAGAGACGCTTAAGAGCTTTTTAGTACAGAACACCAGTGTAAAAGGATTTGTGGTTTCGGAATATCTGGTCGCCACCATGTTGGCTCAAGTCATTGACGCACAAGGAAAGCAGTTGGAAACCTACGATATCGTCTGCTTCGACTCATTAAACGATTTTTTGGGAAAGCCGATTTTTACCCATATTCAACAAGATGAGAAACGGATGGGCGAAGAAGCGGTGGATTTATTGATCTCGCAGATACATGGTGAAGTTATTACGGAACATAGAATTGTCGAACATAGAATGATCGTGCAAGAAGCAAGTATATCTAATTAACAGAGAAAGCCATGGAATTCCATGGTTTTTTGCTTTTTCTTATTAGACGTCTCCTTTCGTTAAAAAAATCATTTTTTTGTACATACATGTCGCAAAATCGTAGTGGACATGGTATATTTGCCCATATTATTATACTTAGTATACAAACATATTTTACCGGCTTGTTTGTATCAGGAAGTGTCATACTATTCTTGCTTTTCTGAAGGAGGTAACAGTATGTATCGGAGCAGTAATAAAATGTTATCCATCTCCACCTGTGTCTTGTGTGCATCCATGTTATTCGGGTGTTCGAAGGGGACTGAAACGACAAACACCACACCCAGTACGACGGCCCCGGCAGCAACTAGTGCAGCTACAACTGCGGCAAAGGAATCGAAAGCACCGGATGCAGCCAAAAAAACCATCACCATCACATATAGAGACGATGGTACTGGTGAGAACGGAACGCTATACAAATGGCTCAAAGATGTGGCTGCCAGCTATCCGAACAAAGATGTCGTTATCAAGCAGACGCCGATTCAGGCTTCGGAAGGCGACTACTTCGCGAAGATTGCGCTAGCCCTCAAATCCAAAGACACAGCACCGGATATCGTTACAGAAGACACCTTCATGTTAAACTCCGATGCCAGCGCCGGACTCTTGTCTCCTTTGGATGACAAAGTGAAGAGCTGGGCCGACTGGACAAATGGTTCCTTCATCGAAGCGATGAAAAAAGGGGTAACAGCCGCCGACGGTAAGATTTACGGCGTGCCGTATAATACGGACTCCCGGGGCCTCTGGTACAACAAGCAAATTTTCAAACAAGCCGGACTGCCTGAAGATTGGAAACCAAAAACTTGGGATGAAGTCTTGAGCGCAGCAAGAACAATCAAGGAAAAAGCAGCCAAGGACGTTGTACCTTTCTGGATGAATATGGGGAAAGCAACTGGCGAAGCGACTTCCATGCAAACTTACGAAATGCTGCTTTACGGAACAGGTGAAAGACTCTACGATGACTCAAGTTCGAAGTGGATCGTTAAAAGCCCGGGTATTTTGGATGCGCTTTCATTCGTTGATACCATTAACAAAGAGAAACTTGGCCCTCCACTTTCCAAAGTATTGAACGGCCAAGCGGGCAACTCCTCTGCTCGTGAATATTTGCCAAAAGGCAAACTCGGCATCTCCTTGGACGGTTCCTGGATTGCAGGCAACTATTTGCCGAATGGTGCTGCTCCATGGCCGGAGTATAAAGACGTTCTGGGCTTTGCTCCAATGCCGACAAGCAAAGGTCAAGCTCCAGGTTCCATTACTTTAGCTGGGGGATGGGCGCTGTCTATTCCTGCTAACGCTCAGCATAAAGATGAAGCTTGGGATTTCATCAAGTACGCCCTTAACAAAGAAAACACGCAAAAACTTGTAACTGCAAGCGGTAACATTACGGTTCGGGCGGACGTCGCAAAAGATCCGGGCTATACACAAATGCCATTTAATGCGATTGCTACGGAGTATTTGAAAAACGCGGAGTTCAGACCTGCTCGTGACAAATATCCAGAAGTATCCACACAAATTCAGACAATGGTTGAGTCTGTAGCAACGGGCACTTCTCCCGCAGATGCGATGAAGAAGTATCAGCAAGACGTAACCCGCATCGTTGGAGAGGATAAAGTCAGCGTGAAGTAATGGCAACACCTTGCCCTGGGGCCCTATTTGCGAATACGGGGTCCAGGGCAAGCCCAGTTTGCCCTACGATCACCAGGGAGAAAGGAGCGAACTTTGATGAGCAGTCCGGCAATCCCAGTAACATCGAGAAAGACGTATACATGGTTGTATTTTTTATTCCCTTCGTTGGCCGTTATGCTCGTTTTCTTCATCTATCCGATCTTGCTAACGTTTTTCTACTCATTTACGAACTTGGCATTGACCGGAGAATCCGCAAAACAACTGCAATTCGTTGGTTTTGACAACTATGTCCGCATGTTTGCGGATCCAACCGTAAGAATCAGTATCTGGAACACGTTAGTTTTCCTGATCGGCTCTGCTGTCATCGGCCAGCAAGTGCTGGGATTTCTGATCGCAATCTTGATGAAACGGAAAAATAAAACGTTCCGCCGCGTGATTGGTACTATCGTTCTGGCGGGGTGGGTAACACCTGAAATTGTATGCGCCTTATGTCTCTACAGCTATTTCGGCGACGAGGGTACACTAAACGCCATACTAAGTACACTAGGCATTCCGACGGTCACTTGGCTATATACCGTCCCTATGCTCACGATTATATTAGCGAACGTCTGGCATGGAACAGCCTTCTCTATGCTTGTCTTTCAAGCAGCACTTGACGATGTGCCGAAAGAAATCGAGGAAGCGGCGCTCGTCGACGGAGCCTCACGTTGGAAAATTCTAATTTTCATTATCCTTCCTTATATTAAAGGAACGATTACTACCAATGCGATGCTTGTTACTTTACAGACCTTAGGCGTATTCGGCCTCATTTATGCGATGACCGGCGGGGGTCCAGGCACAGCAACAACGACCTTACCCATCTTCATGTATAACCAAGCCTTCATTAACTATCAGCTCGGCTACGGTACGGCCATTTCTTTATTGCTCTTGCTTCTGGGTATTGTGTTGAGTTTGTTCTATATTCGCACTTTAAAAGAGTAAAACCACAAGGAGAGTTCGTATGACGGAGATATACCGTAAAGTCGTTTATCGCACCTTGCCCTACGCAGCGCTCACCTTCATCGGCATTTGTTTCCTGCTCCCACTCTTATGGGTGCTAGTTGCCTCCGTGGACCCTAACGCCATGCAATCGCTCAAGGTCCCCAGCTCTTTGACAGCAGGCAACTATATCGACGTGATCACTAGCAGCGCGAACCAGCGCGCATTTCTAATAGGACTCGTCATTTCGCTCGGTCAAGCTTTAATTGTCGTTTTATTAGGTCTGCTAGCGGCTTATCCACTGTCCAGATATCAATTGAAGTATAAAAAACCGTTCATGCTGACCATCTTATTTATGACCTCATTGCCAATCACAGCAGTTATGGTCCCTGTATATCAATTGTTTTTGACCTTAAAGCTTTATGACAATATCTTTGGCGTCATTCTCTTTAAAGTCGCCTCCGCCATGCCTTATGGCATCTGGATGCTCAAAAATTTCATGGATTCCGTACCGAACGAATTAGAAGAAGCGGCATGGGTGGACGGTGCGTCCATACTCGCAGGCATCCGCAGGATCGTCACTCCATTGATGATTCCGGGAATATGTACGGTTGCCATCTTTACCTTCTCCGGCAGCTGGGGCAACTTTTTCGTTCCCTACATTCTCTTGAATACGCCTGAGAAGTTCCCGGCGGCGCTCAAGCTATACCAATTCTTCGGGCAGTACGGCATGGTGGATTACGGTAAATTGGCAGCTTTTTCTACGCTCTATGCCATTCCATCCGTTGTCATGTATATTCTTTCTCAGCAATTTATGTCCAAAGGTTTCGGCCTCCAAGGTGGGAGCAAAGGGTAGCGTGAATGCATTTCATAGTAGCACGTTCCAACTACCATAAAAGAGTATTAAGAAAGTAAAGCCTTATTTATAGGGCTTTTTTTCATTTTATCTTATTTCACCGCGGCTAATGATGGTTACTTCCCAGGTTGGAATGTCTCGAATAACTCAACGATATAGCATGTTTAACCGTCTAACATAAAAAGAAATGGGGTGCTTGCATCATACGAACAAAGATAACTATCGGAGTACTTGTTGGCATCATCGGGGTGTTGGGAATGATCTTAGTTTTTAGTTTAACGACTGACACGAATACACATGAAAGGAATGAGATTATCCTTCATCATTTCAACAAGGGAGAAGTAGACCGTTTAAATGAAATGGTTCAACGTCATAAAGACGGAAAAGGTGATTATCTAATGCTCATTCCACCGATAATCGACGGCGGTTACTGGATACATGATGTGCATTCAAACGGTAGGGAGGTCACTTGGACCATCGATAATACCAGGGATGGAATGAGTTCTGAGCATGGTAAACAGGTTTACAAATGTAAGAGAATTAGTTTGGATGAAACAAAAGATCATTATGTGTATACTCTTAGTCAATGTGACAATGAAGGTGAGAAGAGCATACCCATTTTTAGCCTCCTTAAGGAAGATGTTTTATTGCGCTCCCTCGGAGACAGATTTTGAGTTTGCCACTTCTTTCTTTTTGGGAACCAAACATGGGAAGATTGGGGCTGCTTTTCATATTTCCTATGTTTATATTTCTTCAATATCTATGTAACCAGGATAATAATGAACGAGAGAGGAATGATACAATGTCGATTTCAAAGAGAAGGCAGATTTGGATAATATCCATGACGACATTGTTTTGTCAGTAGTACTTCAAAACTATATTGTAATGGAGACAATTTGCAAGTTGTTAGACGTGATTGATCTCTCCCTTTTTAATGGACTGACTCTTATAGAAATACACATAAGACAAACTGGAATAGTCATATAAATTGCCGTAAGAAAGCTCTGAGAGGGAGTGAAGGTAATCGATGTTTCAACCACACCCGGATAATACCGCAATTGTGATTACAGACCCACAAAATGACTTTATGTGTCCTGGGGGGAGAGGCTATCATCTGACAAAAGCAAATATAGAACGAAACAATACGATACAAAACCTTGAACTATTAATAAGTACTGCCATGAGTAAAGGGTACCAACTATTTATCTCACCCCATTATTTATACCCTCATGATTATGGATGGCAATTTACAGGAAATGAACAACAGATGTTATTAGGTCTTAGAATGTACCAAGTGGCAAATGTGTACACACCACCGTCATTTGGAGCTGATTTTGTTCATTCCTTAAAACCTTATATTTTTGATAGGAGAACCGTCGTTTCAACGCCACACAAGGTTGCTAGCCCACAAACGAATGACTTGGTTTACCAATTACGACAACATAGAAAAGAGAAGATCATTATCGCAGGAGTTCTTTCCAACATTTGTGTAGAGTCCCATATGAGGCATTTAATCGAAACTGGTTTTGAAACAGCTGTTGTCTACGATGCTACGGCAACAATTAGTGAAGAAGATTTTCAAGCAGCCGTTACGAATTACAAAGCATTTGCCAGTGCTAGTTGGACGACAATGGAAGCTATTTCATACTTATAAATCTATTGAGAAGAATTCGAGTGTTGCAAGTGAATGGTGACAAAAACATGATTACATCCAAAGTCGCATGATATGCGGCTTTTTCATTTTGCAAGTCAAAGATAAAGATAATCCTTAGCGTATTAGTATAAATTTACCAGCAGCGTGGTAATCTATTTGGGATGAAATTAAAGGGGGGGTCAATTTTGACGGAGAATCATACGCCAACCGGACAAGATGCTCAACGTGAGACATTGACGACGCGACAGGGCCATCCGGTGATGGATAATCAAAACATCCGTACCATCGGTAACCGTGGTCCGGCCACGCTTGAAAATTACCACTTTATCGAGAAGATCTCCCATTTCGATCGGGAAGAGATACCGGAGCGTGTCGTACATGCGCGCGGAACGGGAGCATTCGGGTATTTCGAAACGTATGGAAAAGTCGGTGATGAGCCGGTAGAGAAGTATAGTCGAGCCAAAGTGTTTTCTGGTGCTGGGAAGAAAACGCCGTTAATGGTTCGCTTCTCGACAGTAGCTGGATCCAAAGATTCGCCCGAAACGGCAAGGGATCCGCGTGGTTTCGCAGTAAAAATGTATACGGAAGAAGGCAACTGGGACTTAGTTGGTAACAACCTAAAAATCTTCTTTATCCGAGATGCGATGAAGTTTCCAGACATGATTCACGCGTTTAAAGCCGATCCGGCTTCGAATGTGCCGAATCCTGTACGGATGTTCGATTTTGTTTCCAAGACGCCTGAAGCTACACATATGATAACCTTCTTATTCTCTCCATGGGGAATTCCAGCAACATATCGCCACATGCAGGGCTCCGGCGTAAACACCTACAAGTGGGTGAATGACAAGGGAGATGCTGTGCTCGTGAAGTATCACTGGGAGCCGAAGCAAGGTATCCGTAACTTAACGCAAGAAGAGGCGAACGCTATTCAAGCGACGAACGTCGGTCATGCAACACAAGATTTATATGAAGCGATCGAGCGCGGCGATTATCCGGAGTGGGAGCTCTTCGTGCAAATTATGGACGATCACTACCATCCTGAACTCGACTTTGATCCGCTCGACGATACGAAGCTTTGGCCGGAGGACAAATTCCCATGGCTGCCGGTTGGACGTATGGTCCTTGACCGTAATCCGGTAGATTTCCATGCGGAGATTGAGCAAGCCGCTTTCGGTACAGGAGTTCTTGTTGACGGGATGGACTTCTCGGATGATAAAATGCTGCAAGGACGTACCTTCTCCTACTCTGATACGCAGCGTTATCGTGTCGGTGCGAACTATTTGAAGCTGCCTGTGAATGCTCCGAAAGTGCCGGTTCGCACGAACCAGCATCGCGGGCAAATGGACATCCGCGACCCGAAAGAGTCCGGAGAAAATCCACACATCAACTATGAGCCATCTATGATGGGTGGTTATCAGGAAGCGGACAAGGAACAGCGGCCTCCGCACCAACCGATGTATAACGCGGCGGCGATGAGCGCTCCGATCGATCGTCCGAACAACTACGGTCAAGCGGGTCATACGTACCGTAGCTTGCAAGAATGGGAGAGAGAGGAATTGATCAAAAATCTCTCCGATGCGCTTGCAATCTGTGATAAGCGGATTCAAGATGCCATGATCGGGCACTTCACACAAGCAAACGAAGACTATGGTCGACGTGTGAAGGAAGGGATCGACAAGAAAATGAAGGAAATGCAAGAAATGAAGTCGGGAATTAAAATTCCTGGCCGTGAAGCAGGCATCACCAAATACGGTCAAGGAACGTTAGCTGCGAACAACGCAACGAAAGAAGCCGTGCAAAAAAGTCACGAAGCAGATCCGTACTAATACAAAAAGGAAACTCCACTCTGCAATGAGGGGAGTTTCCTTTTTCTACAATAAAATGGAAGCGAGCAAGCTTGCGAACAGTCAGAGACAGATACCCTCGTACAATTTACAATTTTCGGAGAAGGCGTCCAATCCAATCGGGAGACCCATCATATACTAGGATAGATTGAGAGACTAGTGTGAAAGGGTGGATCTACTGTGATGTGTAGTCTGGATCCTGTGGAAGGAGCGAGTTCAAAAAAGCAAACTGTAGCTATAATCGGGCTTGGGTACGTAGGCCTTCCTTTAGCACTCCTTCTAGTAGAGAAGGGCTTCCGGGTATTTGGTTACGATCTTAACCCTCTTAAGATTGCCACTCTTCTATCAGGGCAAAGTTATATTTCGGAGATCGAGGATTCGGAGATACGGGAGGCTCGTGAAACGCAGCGTTTTTTTCCTACAGACCGATATCAAGAGATTGAGGAGTCAGAAGTCTTCATCATCTGTGTACCGACCCCTCTTAGCGATAAGGGGACACCAGAACTTAGCTACTTAACCCAAGCTGCTAGGGAGATCAACCAACTGGTTCCCAAGGGGAAATTGATCGTTTTGGAGAGCTCAACCTTTCCTGGCACAACAAGGGAGGTCATTGCTCCGATCCTGGAGCAAACCGGCCTTACGATCGGACAGGACGTATTTTTGGCCTACTCACCGGAAAGGATTGACCCGGGAAATAAGCGATTTCCTTTTCACAAGATCCCGAAGGTTGTCAGCGGCATGACTCCAGACTGCTTATCGAAGGTCGAGGAGCTTTACCGGGGCGTTTTCCCTCAGATTCATTCGGTTTCCTCTGTGGAATCGGCTGAGATGGCGAAGATTATAGAGAATGCTTATCGTCTCATCAACATTTCCTTCGTGAATGAGCTGGCCATGATTTGCGATGAGCTGCATCTAAATATTTGGGAGGTCATTGAAGCAGCCAAAACCAAACCCTTCGGCTTCGCCGGATTTTACCCGGGACCGGGGATCGGGGGGCACTGCATTCCCGTAGATCCCATCTATTTGGAGTGGAAACTGCAGCAGTATGGTATTGGTTCCGGGTTCATTCAGCTCGCACAGAAGGTCAATCACAAGATACCTCAATATATTGCTAAACAGGTCCAACAGCTGTTGGGTGCGAAGTCGCTGCTGCATGCCAAGATGCTTGTTTACGGGGTAGCTTACAAAAAGGATATCGCAGACCCGCGGGAGTCTTCGTCACTAGAGCTTCTGCAGATTCTGAACAGCATGGGGGCTAAAGCCGTCTATCATGATCCGTATATCCCTCATGTTTCGGTGGGCGGCGAAAAATGGAATAGTGTGGAACTAACACCGCAACTATTGGCAGAAATGGATGCCGTAATTGTGTCGACGGATCATACCTGTATTCCCATACCACTTCTTCTTGAGCATGCAAAACTAATCTATGACACCCGGAATGTTACAAGCGGCTATTCAGGAAGTGGGAAGGCAAGGGTTGTCCGTTTAGGAGGAGGGGGATCGTAGGGAGATAACGAAAGAACGGATCGGCCTGCTGGCCGATCCTTATATTTTTTTATGCCATTTGCCAAAATCGAGAGCAACCTTCCCGGTCATTCGGGCGATTCTGGGGGCGAGAATGACGGCGTTCACACCCGTGGATAGGAAAACTAGGTCGAAAGAATTCTTCATAGCCCTTATTCGTGTAAGGGTTCGGTCAATCTGGTAGTAGTGGGAGAAGGGAATTGTCCCCACAACCTTTAACCCATGTTTTCGTTCTAGAGTATCCTTCATGTCCTCTGCGTGCTTACTGACAATCAGGATACGCCTTCCCTTCAGTAGCTTCCAGAAGCTCTTGTCCTGCGGAGCGTACCGATTTATACAGGCACTGCACTTGTAGGAGGGTGCAATTCGAAAGTGGGCGAATATAGCATTTGTTAAAGGACGTTTAAGGTAGCGCGGTGCCCGAATCAGACTGTCTTCAGGTGGCAGGACACCGACAACGGTAGCCCTCCGAATCTCGGCCACCATCTGATTTCGGAGGCGAAGATTCGGCAGGGTTACCCCCTTCTTCCCACGGTTAGCTTTCACTGCCCATGGTTCCATCAATACGCGTTTGATAGACCAAACGGAGCTTTGAGCCAGACAGATATTCTCTCCATCTCCGATTCGAACCAAGGAGAACGGCCGGTTATGATCTAAGGCATACTGGATTTTGGCGTATGTCTGTTCCCGGGTTAAGTTAATCGGCACCCATCATCGCTCCTCATTCATAGGATTTCCCTTTATCATATGACAGTACCTCCTAGTCGTTCGCGTTCGAACTTGTTCACGCTGGAAATATGCATTTATCCGTATATCTGAACCTTCCCCCGGCAATAGGAATAAAGTAAGTCAAGGAACAATATTGGGAGAGTGGAGGTTGAACGTGAAGGTGATGAAGCAGGTGCATCCAAAAGCAGGTGTTTCGGTGATTACGGTGACGAATAAGCCGGAGTTTATAAAGAATATCTTTCGCAATTACCGTCATCAGTCATGGGATCAAAGAGAGCTGATCATCGTATTAAACCATCATAACATGAAACCCTCCACTTACCGAGCTTATGCTCGACGAAAGGGCATACAAGCTACTATTTATCAACTTCCTGAGAGTTTGCCATTGGGAGTATGTCTGAACTATGGGATAAAGAGAGCTCGTTATCCGTATATTGCCAAGTTCGATGACGATGACTATTATGGTCCTGCTTATCTCGCGGAAGCAGTCCGAACGGCGGAATGGACGGGGGCGGACGTAGTCGGTAAAAACCGATTTTACATGTACATGATGGGTTCGAAGGAGCTACTCCTATTGACGAAGAGGCGGAAGGATTGTGTCGCTGGGGCAACTTTGGTATTCCGTAAAAAGCTGTTTCCTGCCGTTAAGTTCACTCGGAGGCGCGCAGGCTCGGACATGAAATTCCTCGCGGATATTTGGAAGCGTGGCGGGGTGGTACGAACCACGAGCCATCGTCACTTCGTAGCCGTACGAAGAGCTGATCAATCCAAGCATACATGGAAATTTAATCGAAACGCAGTTCGAAATATGCGGGCTGAAGTCGTTGCGCGGACCGTAAATTATGAGCGCCTCGTACGAAGGGGGAAGATTTGAATGGTCTTCCAAGTATGGAAGCCAACGTCGGATATAGGCTCAGCGCCAAGGGCTTTATTAAAGCTCTGGCGCTTTTTGTTTTGAACCAGATACTTGAAATTTGGATATTTGCAAGCATACTTGCGAGATCGTTCCTACTTCTAAACCAGGCTCATTCCTTTCTTCGGATAACTGTGAAAGTTTTCTTTTTTGTCTTCCTCCTCTCCACAATCGTAGGAATACGATCAATTTTTAAGATATCTGTTATCCCTCGTTTATTTTTAGATAGAGTCAATGACAAAATCATTCCCCGAATCGTATTATGATTTCTTATTAATCTCGTTGATACAAAGTTACCTAAAGAAGGAGCTGCGACTCGATTTCGTACTTGACCATAGATGTCTTTCACCTTTGCCTGAGTTACCGGGTAGAGCAGATGAGGATGTGCACCTAAAACCACATTTACGCCTTGTTTAAACAGTAAATGCATCAATTGTTTTTGATTTTTGCTCGGAAATGGCCGATACTCTCTCCCGAAATGGAGGTAAACAACGATGAAATCTGTTTTATTCTTCATTTCGCGGATATCCGCTATCATCTTCTTATGGTCGATGCGGTTAACTAACCACCGATTAGGTACTTGTAAGGAATTTGTGCTTTTCGTATAGGATAAAATCCCAATATTCACTCCCTTTACACGCATAATCAGATGACGCTTAGATTCTTGGATGGAACGAAAGGTTCCTGTATGCTTGAGACCATGTTTATCGAGAACATTCAATGTTCGTTTTAAACCGGTTACTCCTCCGTCCATACAATGGTTGTTTGCAGTAGTTAATACACGAAATCCGACGTTTCTCAACGTTGATGCCAACGTGTCAGGGCAGTTGAATAATGGAAAACCTGTTTTCGGATTCCTTCGTTCTCTCGGACAGTTACATTTTGGACGGCTTCCGATAACGCCTAATTTCCTTTTACCGGAGAACGTCGTTTCCAGATTCCCGATCGTCAAATCGTGTTTTTTTAGATAAGGTTTAACTTTTTCAAAAATAGGACTGAACGTATATCCGCTTGATCTCTTAGCTGAGGCAATGATTTCACTTTTCATCAACAAATCCCCGACAGCGGCTATCGTTATTTTGATCACATGGATTCACTCCTTCCCTGACTAATTTATTCAATGAAAGGAATTATTGTTTGCAGGATAGGCGATGTCCTATAGCCTGTTACAGCTAGCCGAATATGATATGGAAATATTAGTGTGAGGAGACTAATCCATGAGACAAAGTAATGTCACCGTTCCTAACAAACCGAAGAAACCTGCAAAAGGTATCAAGTGGGATCAACATCGTGAATTAATGAAGAACAGCCACATTAACAGGCACCTTCCCGCAACGATGAAACTAAATAAACAATCTTTCTTTGCCATGCTTTCTCGTTATAAGACTATTTATTTGAAACCTAATCAAGGAGCTTTTGGAGTGGGGGTCATGCAGGTTCGAAGGATTGTTCATAAAAAGAAACCGTATTTTCGTGTCCATTCAGGAACCCGGCAAAATAAGTTCCAATCAAAAGAGGAAGTATATGCCTTCTATTTGGGCAAAAGAGTGAGCGCCGATTATCTCGTCCAACAAGGCATAGACCTGCTCAGATGGAACAAACGCCCGTTTGACCTTCGCTTAATGATCACAAAACAAAAGGATCATACTTGGCGAAATGAAGGCTTTGTCGGCCGCGTTGCGCATCACAAAAAAATTGTAACGAATATCCGCAGTGGAGGTACCGCATTATCCGTCGAGGACCTGTTAGCCTCGCATACCAATCCAACTACTCAAAAAAGTATCATCCTGAAGTTAAACAAATTGGGAAGTCGTATATGCAAGCAGCTCGAAAAAAAATATCCTGGTATTCAGCTTTTTGGGATTGATATGGGCTTGGATCAAAACTTAAAGCCCTGGGTTATTGAGGTGAACACTAGACCGGAGAAAATATGCTGGAAATGTATGAGGAAGCTTTGCAAAAAGAACATCTCCGTCAAAACTCGTTGAATAAAGAATACAAAAGGGCTGTCTATTATGGCAGCCCTTCGCGCAACAATTACATAAACAAAGTTGTGAGATATATAATCATTTCGTTCGTTTCCACTGTCACAAATCAGAGGCTTACGTTGTTATATGTGCAAAACGTTAAGGAGCTGAGGAAAGATGAATGGTTTGACATGCGTAATCATCGGCGGCGGCCACGTTGGGCTTCATTCACTCAAAGCAATTAAGGAAGAGACCCAGGACATGGCGAGCGGACGGCAGATCCGGTTTGTTCTGATCGACAAGCAGCCCGGGCATTTGCGTAAAATGCTGTTGTTCCGACCAGCCGTGGACCAGGAAGAGATTATGATTCCTTGGACGCACTATTCGTTCTCAGAAGGTGTCGAATTCATACAAGGTACGGTTGCATGCGTGGATAGCGAGGGAAAACAGGTTCATTATGAGGATGCACAAGGAAATCATATCCTCATGCCGTTTGACCTTTTGGTCGTAGCGGTCGGCAGCATTGTTCGGCAACTGGAACCCGATAAGGGCGGCATCGCCTTGACCGACCCGCAAGCTGCAGCGGACATCCGGGAGCGCTGGCGCGCAAACCTGTTGAAAGCTGCCGGAGAGATGAACCCTGAGGAACGTAAGCGACTCATGACGATCGCGGTTGCGGGAGCGGGCATCAGTGGCGTTGAAACATCCGCCGAGCTGGCGCTTGAGATGCGGAAGGAAGCATCGTTGCTAGGACTGAACCCGTCCGAAATCTCTGTCTATTTGCTGAGCGGACAGAAACGCCTGTTCCTGGAAGGGCCCGAAAAAGTCGGAAAGAAATTAGATCAGTATCTCGACGAATGCGGCGTAAAAGTACTATATAACCGTAAGGTAATGCAAGCGGAAGCAGGGGCGGTGAAGCTCAGTAATGGCGATCTTCTGCCGGTTGGCCTATGTATATGGACAATTGGTCTGATCCCGAATCCGGCCCTTCGAAGCATGGGCTTGCCTCTTACTCCCGATGGTCAAGTGCTGGTGGATGAATGCTATCGTGTCAAAGGAGCGCCGGGCGTATATAGCATCGGCGACTGTGCGAGAATCGTCGATCCGGTGAACGGCAGGGCGGATCTGATGAGGGCCGGAGAAGGCGCGCTGCAGGCTGATAGACTTGGGAAAATTGTGATGGCTGATCTGGAGGGACGCCCCGCTCCGGTTCATAAATCCGCCAGCTCGATACTGGATTTCTTCTGCATCGGCTTGGGGGAGAACCGCGGATTTGTATGGGGAAGCAAATGGGGACTTCATATCATATTTACGGGAAAGCTGGGGTGGAAAATCAGGAAACTGGCCTGGGATAAAGGCAGTATGCTACGATAACAACGGCACTAATACCAACAGTAGGAAAAAGGTGAGACGGCGAATGGAGGAACTGTACGATCAATATAGAGCGTTGTTGTTCACACTGGCCTATCAGTTGACAGGCTCCGTTGCAGACGCGGAAGATGCTGTGCAGGACGTGTTTGTTAAAGCTTGCGATGTACATCCCGAACGGCTGGAAGAGCCGAAGGCGTATTTGTGCAAAATGGTAACCAATCATTGCCTCAATCTGCAGAAGTCAGCGCGGAAGAAAAGAGAAATGTACGTCGGACCGTGGCTCCCCGAACCGCTTCGGTCGCCGGAGACAGATCAGCTCGAGACGACAGTCGTCCGCCGTGATCTGCTGTCATACGCCATGCTCGTGCTGCTTGAGCGGCTGACGCCGACAGAGCGGACGGTTTTCGTCCTGCGTGAGGCGCTGGGCTTCGATTACCCCGAAATCGCGGACCTGCTCGGCAAGCAAGAGGCGAACTGCCGCAAACTGTTGAGCCGGGCAAGAAGCAAAATGGGCATATCTGAGGAAGAGCTAATTACAGCCGAAGCTGTCGAATTGGAATGGGTCAACCGATTCCTCACCTCCCTCGAGCAAGGGAATGTCGATCATGTAATGGCACTGTTGACCGAAGACGTCATGTTCATCGCCGACGGAGGCGGTAAAGCAAGCGCGTTCAGGCATCCAGTACAATCGTGTGAACACGTAGCCCAGGTCCTGCTCGACGGTCTCCGGAGCTTAAGGTCCCATTTCCAGGGTGATTTCCACTTCGAGTTCGCCCCTCTGAACGGTGAGACCAGTATCGTAATCCGGTCGAAGGGCGAAACCGTGGCTGCTTTATTCATGCAACTCCGACACAGTAAGATTGCCCGGATATATGCCGTTCGAAACCCAGATAAGCTTGTGCGGGTTTAAGCAATCTACCGAAGAATATGATCATAATTTTCCTGATTCTACTTTTTGTAAAAGGCAGACCACGAAAAGCCATTCCACGAGGATGGCCCTATCTAAACTTGCCGTAACAAATACTTGTGCGCTTTTTTTAAGACTTCACTAGAATAGTGTGAGGTCTTTTATTTATTCCAAAATGGCGGCATCCATTAGATGGTATAACAAACTTTTAGCCAGAAGTCTCTATCGGAGGGGGGATGACGCTTCTTTGTCGTAAGAAATAATAAAAGTAGTAGTAACAAAACTTGGAAATTGATATACTGAAGATAACGAACATGCGTTCTTTTTTAGCGCATACAAACCAAAAGTGGAGGATTAGTTCATGGCAAATGGGGATTTTCCAAGAAATGAGATTGAAAAATCGGGTTATACACTAGTATTTCAAGATGATTTTGAGTCCGATCGTTTAAACCATGCGAAGTGGTTTCCTTACTATTTGCCTCAATGGAGCAGCCGCGAAAACTCCAAAGCCAAGTATAGAATCGATAATAGCCTTCTTATCCTACAAATAACCGAGGACCAGTTACCGTGGTGTCCAGAGTTTAATGGAGGTGTGAAGGTAAGCAATCTCCAGACGGGGGTATATGCAGGTCCCGTTGGCAGTCCATATGGTCAACACAAGTTTTCAAGCAGCTGTCTTGTCCGAGAAGAGCAACCGGTTGAAAGATTGTTTACGCCTCAGTATGGATATTTTGAAATACGGGCAAAAGGGATCAGAAGTCCCTACAACGTTTGTGCATTTTGGATGATCGGTTTCGAGGATGAACCCTATAAATCTGCCGAAATATGCCCTTTTGAATTGAAGGGTTGGAATGTGAGTTCCGATACATGTACGATTGGATTTGGCATTCATCCATTCGGTGATCAGGAGATTCATGACGAATTTTTTGAAAAGGAATTTTGTCTCGACCCTACTCAGTTTCACCTTTATGCAGTCGATTGGACTGAACAGGGCGTTGATTTTTATATCGATAACGAATTGATACATACATCTCGCCAATCACCAAGATATCCAATGCAATTGATGCTTAACATTTATGAAATTCCTTCAGACGATAATGTTTCAAGTCTAACGCATATATATCCCAGCGAGTTTAGTATTGATTATGTGCGTTGTTATCAGAAAAATAGTTGATGAAAAGGGGATTGTATTTCTGGAAAAAGTCAACAGAAGAAGTTGTTCGTTACATTTTTAATCTAAAAATAATAATCCGCTTTAATTTATTGTTAAAATACCAGCAGTTTAGTCTACTTAAGCAATCAGGATGAAGAATTCCTTTCGGTTAATTGTAACTTTGAATGATTACTTTGGTTATCGTTAAAAAACTGTAGTACTGCACCTTCAGGGGTAAAAATCGTGTTAATATCCCCTTGAATCCATGTTGAAATATCAAGGTATTGCACAACAAATTTTCCTCAAGTGTTTTGTGTTGAAGTGGATCGACTTTATTCATCTGCTGATCATTTAGTTTAATCATCGACAAAGTTGTAGGAACTGCCAATATGATGGTGAGTGCGATCCATAGCGGTCTGCACCAATAACCAAGCGCCAGCAGACGAATAAATATATAAGTGATGGACAGGCCAACTACAAAAGGTATCAGGCTGATCGTTAGGTTAATTGGGCCAAATCCATTTTCCGTAATATCTAAAAACATATTTACAATCCGATATACATAAAAGTACAAGACTGTTAGACCAATCCATGTAATCGCAATGGGTAACCTCTTCACATGCATAATTGTCTAACCTCGATTCTTATTATATGTAAGAGATGAATACATAACTATTATACTGAACCGTAAATATTAGTGCTAATGGCAATCCTGCTTGTTTGGTTTTCAAAAAGATACTGGTTCGGGTCATTGGGCAGAATGCCTATAACCATTGCTCATACTCCTTCATAGAATACAAAGTCAAACCATATGAGGGGAAGAGGTATATGGATATTCCAATTACTGGATTCATTATGCATCCCAACGATGAAGGACCCAATCACTCGCATAAATTATTTATTACCACGTGGAACGGTCGTCCTGTTCATGTTCACCCGTTTTCAGGAATCACTTCATTTGATGACGGACATCATCACCAATATGCAGGTATGACTGAAGCGGCGCCGAGTGGTGTTCAACATGTCCATAATTATTATTCGGAAACATCGTTTAATGATGGTCATACGCATATTATTCGAGGAACCACCGGACCCTCTGTTCCCTTGCCCAATGGTGGCCATGTTCATTATTTCCAAGGATATACGACAATTAACGGAATGCATCCACATTCTCATATGTACAGCGGGAACACGGGCAACGAACTATAAGCATACTTTTGAAGCCGAAACCATCATCCTTGATGGAGGAGAATATCTTGTTAAAAGGTTCAACTTTTGGTAATCATATACCAAAAGGGGTGTTTATATTGTGGATTGTAAAAACAAAACACAAAAGAAATGAAGATGGTGGAACTGTAGCTCTAGAACTGGAAACCGATGATAAGTGTCTCGATGTTAATGTTAGATGGGATGGTTGTACAGAAATTCACGTATATTCAGTTACAGAAGAGAACCGAGAACTTAAAGATACCTTCCACACGTGTGATTTAAAAGGATTTATTGATACTTTGCAGACGCTTGATAACGTATGTCAGGACTACTTTGGCGAGGGAAGTTATTGGGAACGGAAAAAAGAGGAAGAGGTAGCGTACATGTAGCGCAAATGACCCGCATATTGCGGGTTTTTTGTTTTTTGTTCGGGGAAGTGGCGTGTTTCATTATTCCAGCTAAGCCTTCTCATATAATGAAAGAGGGAGAGCTGCCGCGGCAGACTACTCCCTTGGATGATTACACCAGACCACAGCAGCTTGCCGAGGCAGCTGCTTTTTATTATCTATTCAGTTATATGATGATCGGACTACTCAACCTTATTATTGGACACCAAGGCGTCACGGTCCGCAGCTTGCGGCGGCTGTTCCAACCAACCGTGCTCAATCATAATATTTGCTCCATCTTCGACAAAATTTCCGACTTCAAGTGTAAGACGTCCCAACTTTTCGGCAACATCGTGTCTGGCACACATCGATAAAGCATTCCCATAGGCTCTTATTCTCATTGCAAACATGTCCAGCTTATGGAACATCATCAATTTGTCTGAAAACGGCGCAATGGTTGAAGTCGATACCAAAGGGTCAAAGATTGGGGGGGACGATAAATTTTCTTTTTGCAGCATTTTACTAAAGATCTCATAATGTTTGGTGGCTATTTCCTTTCCCCTTAGAAAATAAGCCTTTACTTCTTTCGACTTGGCAACTTGACTAAAGCCAATTAAAACCGCTTTGCTTGTCGCGTTATTCTCGATGTTATCGAACAGATGTGTAATCTCTAAAGCTTGAAGCGGTCTAATCTTACCAAAAAATCCATTGAGATAACTTTGCTTCTTAATGAATTCCACACTCTTGGGATAAGGAATTAAGGATGGTTTTGACATAAACCCTTTTTTGATTAATGTTTTGTTCACCTCATTCAAAAATTTAGTGGTTGAGCCGAGACATTGAGTGAAAAATGTCCGAACATCCGGCCTCGTTACAATCGGAACGGCGATTGCATATAGACTTGCTCCCGCTTTGCCGACATACTTCAAGTAATGAAGGTAAAACTCATCACTAAATAGCCTCGGAGCACCGGCATTTACGTCCTCTTCAGAAAATCCTTTAGGTATAGGATAATTTTCTTGGACAAATATCTCTTTGATGGACTGTACAAATTGTTCGGATAAGCTTAGACCGTCTTCAAGGACTTTCCTGATCTCTAGATCTTCAACATGATTCAGCATATAACTTAAGACGCATATACTCATGGTATTCCCCGTATATGTTGCCCATAGCTTACCTTGCTCTGCTGACGTTAATTTTTCGTTTGCGTAACTTTCAGAGTTAAGCTGCATTTGTTCTTTCACATCATTCATTTCCAACAGATCCTCCGTTCGTAAATATCTTCCATCTATTTTTCCCTTTCTTGGATAAATCAATGCATGAAACCTAATTAATAAATAGAAGAGCGTGAGTTAAAAGAGAAAAAGTATTCAACATGAGGGCACTCGACGGCACCCTATACATTCTTTTATGAAATCTGACGTTCTTTTTGTAAATTGCGCATCTGTTTATTCCCCAGCGAAAAACTGATGCATGCAGACACTAGCGCTAATCCTATAATAAAACTTGCCATCCATGGATTGTAGAAAACGGTGGAATTGGCGCTTATCATCGCTCCGCCCACCCCAGCGCCAGTCGCCAACCCTAAATGAACGATCGATGTATTCAAGCTAAGGACGAGACTGGAAGATTGGGGTGCTTGTTGAATGAAATATGTTTGTGTCGCTGGACCGGCCATGAACAGAGAGACCATCATGACTAAAATCAACAGTAAACCGATGAGGGTCAACCCGGCTAAGAGAGGCAGAAGGGCCAGAACAACAACGTGCATGATAGTACTGAAAGCTATGATGCGAGCGGCTCCCCATCGATCGATTCCGTAACCGCCCAGACGCGTACCGACTGCACCAGAGATACCAAAAACTAGCATGACGATGCTGATGTTGGACGCTTTAAGTTGAAGGATGTCTTGCATAAAAGGGGTTAAATACGTAAACAACACCGAATTTCCTGATTCCCTAAAGAAGGTAAGAAACAAACCGCTCACGATTACGGCAT
The DNA here is from genome assembly GCF_028765165.1 of Paenibacillus sp. MAHUQ-63. Lineage (GTDB taxonomy): Bacteria > Bacillota > Bacilli > Paenibacillales > NBRC-103111 > Paenibacillus_E. The sequence continues at coordinate 1,739,402 of NZ_JARADB010000002.1, forward strand.
TTCCCAACACTTTGAATTGTTGTCGGAATGACATCGGTGCGTCTCCATCGATCTCTGGCAGCAAGCGATAAATGACGAAGGTAATCAACAAGCTTACAAGTCCTAACATCAAGAAAATAACTTGCCAGTTCAACCAATTCGTAACGGCTATGCTGATAGGTACGCCCAAAATCATCGCACTGCTGAAGCCGAGAACGATCGTGCTAATCGCACTGCCTATCTTCTCAGGAGGAGCAATTTTGGCAGCCGCACCGAATGCTGCGACAATATAAACGCCTGAACTTACACCCAGAATAAGGCGGGACACAATCAAGGTGAAGATATCCGAACTCAAGAAGGAAAGCAAGCACCCCATGATGAAAGCTGCCAATGCACCTATCAGCACTTTTTTGCGTCCCATGCGGGATGTCAGCGATACCAAGAGAGGTGTTCCAATTGCAAAGGCTAGCGAGTAGGCGGTGATTAATTGCCCTGCAAAGGCGATGGAAATATTTAAATCTTTAGCGAGTACTTGCAGGATTCCGGCGACAACCAACTCGGAAGTAGCCGTTAAGAATACCCCTAGAGCAACTACGTAAATCGTCCATTTATTCATTCCTTTCATTCCCTTCCATTTGTGTTATTGTCATTATAGAAGGGGTACGATAATATTGTAAGAAGGCAAAGTATTCGGATATAATCCATTTATTTTGATTAACTTACTTTTTGTTAGGGTGGGATGTTGGATGTCTAAGCAAGTTAAATCTAATTCCTGTTTGGAGACGGATAGTTCCAATATCTGCGAGGTATTGCAAATTCTTGGGGCCAAGTGGGCTTTTCTTGTACTGAACGAATTGCTTCGCGGGCCACAGCGATTTAATCAACTGCAAAGAAATGTAGCTGTAGTTAAGACGCAGTCCCTCACGGATACACTCCGCCATTTGGAGCATAATGGTCTTGTCTTGCGCCAAGTCTTTCCTACTGTACCTGTAACTGTGGAATATTCATTAACAGAAAAGGGATACGAATTTCAAACCGCGCTGAATGAAATGAATAAATGGGTGGAAAAATGGGGGAAGTCTCAGCAAGTAAACAGTGAAACGAGCATTTCTTCCTAACAAGCGAAGCTTGCCGCCGGTATAGAGCACAACAGAGGGGATAAGCTGCGCCTGAGCTGATCGTATATGAATTCATATTTAACTAGCTCGCGACCGAAAAGTCGCGGGCTGTTCTTTTCTTATTTAAATACCGGAAGTAAAGCCTTTCCGCGCCGATGTTGGAGCAGGAAAGCAAAACCAGTTCATCGAATATGATATACCTTACAAATTATATCTTGTAATAATGCTGAATTTACAAATTAAAGGAGTTAAAAATGAACCACGAGGAAATCAAGCAACGTATTAGAGATTACCAGCAGGCAGATGGCGTGCAACCCCTTACTTGCGCAAATAACAATAAACACGAGAAATTATACCCCAAAGTTCTTGAAGAAGGGTTGGTTCTTCTTTGTCCTAACTGCAATTACACGCAGACTTACATCCCTGATTTATTTTTCGAATCTCGCTTTTATGAGTGGCTGCGAGGCATGAAGAGCTTGATTTAAGGAGAGAGCGGAAGCCGGTTATCCTTTCTTTTTCCAGCACATAAGTAAATCCACGTTATATTTGTATTGAATCTATATGGCGCTAAGGAGAGAAATGGACACAATAACACACCTTTTTATGGGATTAAGTCTATATGGCGCGGTCGATAAGGGCAACATGACGAAAAAAGAACGGTATGCGCTACTGTTCACAACAGCGACGGGATCGCAAATTCCAGATATCGATGTGATTTCCTCCTTGTGGGATACGGCAGGACGCTATCAAATGTGGCATAGGGGTTTGACGCATTCGGTCTTCCTGGTACCGGTTTGGGCGGCCATCATCACAGGGATCAGTAAGCTTCTTTGGAAAACTCAGCGAATTCGTTTAATCCTGATGATTGCGCTTCTCGCTGTGTTTATTCATGACACAATTGATTTATTTAATGCATGGGGGACGGGTTATTTTGAGCCGTTCTCACCAATGCGGGTTACGTTTGGCACTATCCCAATCGTGGATCTTGTGTTTTGGGCATTTATGGGGGCCGGGTTGCTTACTGTTCGATTCGTCAAGAATCTGAGCCTGCCATCGCATCGCATCCATCAGCTGGTTTGGCTGTGCATGGCTCTGCATGTAGCGGTACAATCCGCGCAAGGAGTTCAACTATATAAGCAGTATATCCATCAATATGAGCAGGTGGCCCTCGCCGCTGATTTTGTTCCAGGAGTATTTACAGTAATCGGCAAGAAGGGGGAGAACGTGGATTTGTTGCGCGCTACCTTATGGGGAGGAGCTTCTCTTCAGACACAGCTTGTATCGAAAGAGAACTCTGACCTGGAGAAGCTGTTCGCCACGAATACCAAAGCCCGAACTCTCAAAGAGTGGTCGCCATTCGTTGTTGTAGTCGATGATGATAAGGTTCTTGGGGTATACGATCCACGCTTTTACCGGAACGGTGAATCGTTTTTATTTGAATATATCGAAAAACAGTAGGAGCAGTGCAGTTTAAAATCGCATTCAACTGAGGAGTGTGAACCCATGAATTGCACGAAAATTCCGGTTAGGTCGTTCAACCCCAAACGCCCGGGGGCCCTCGTCGGGGTCATGATAACCGTTTCGGAGTACCTTGCCGTACTTTACGGGAGTATAGCAGAGGCGAAGGGCTCCGATTCTTTTAACGGTCCTTGTGCCGAGTGCAGTGGAACCTTGACGTTGCCCGAGATCGACCATGGCCGTATGATCGCCCCCGAGCTGTCTCTCAAGAACGGTGCCGTCCTCTTGTAGGCCGGAACGAATTGCGCGCCGGTGCCGAGAATAAAGCAGCTAGCGGCGATGCTTGGAATCGAAACAGAGTGTCAGGCATGCCGGGGAACTCGCTTGAGCAAGGGTGTATCGGGTATCCAAATTGCCGGAATTACACTCGCTGAAGCTCACAAACTACCGATCGCAGAAATGCTCACCTTCATCAAGCACCTGCGGGAGTCGATGAACGCGCATGAGTTCGAGCTAGTCAGCCCCATCATCACTCATCTTTCGCCAATGCTTCTCTACTTGAGCAAAATCGGACTCCGGACGCTGTCCCCGGTCATCACGACGAGCGGTCTAACGATACGAATGCTTAATGTCCGTGAATGGAATTGCGATAATCCGATATCAATTATCTTTCAAAATTTCTTTATCCGAGAGCAGTTTGCCGCCGCGGCAGCTGCTCTTAGTGTTGTTAGGCAAATTGCAGGGGACTTCCAATGAGCGATAATGACGATAATCGCAAAATGTGGATTGAAGGCGGCCATTATGGAAGCACAAACCTTAACCTGAAACTGGAATATGAAACTACAACTGACCCGTTTTGGCTTCGGGCAACTCTGTTTCAAACAAGGCAGATTGGCTTTAATAGGAGGTAGTCCATAGGAAAAGGAGTGTTTGAAATGTCTTCTATAAATACACTATACGTTTCTGTATCAACCAAAAGTCTGGATAGGGAAGCTTCTAAGAATGAACAGCTTGAGGTCCGCGGGACAGAGGAAGAGCTCGAAACGCTGCGTCAAATGCTTGAGCAACTACAGCGGGACGATGAAGTGACTCAATTCAGAGCTCCAATACCGTATAAATCCGCCGATCACGATAAAGCAACGGATCAGTTTAACGATGATATGCTCAAACTTTATCAATTCATTTACATTTTGGGAACTGACAAGACGAAGGCTCATATTCATGATATGAACATACTTAATAAGCTGCAGAATACCGATTACGAACATCCCGGCTACGAGCGTTAATATTAGAAAAATACCAAAATAAGCCTTCCGGTTCGATGGAAGGCTTATTAGCTTAAACGCTTTGTTTTATCATGATATTCCACGACTGCCGTTGTATAGTAACTGGGTGTACTGAGGACGGGAAATTTTTATCCATAATTAGTGAGACCTTCGAGAACTATTTCGATTGTTGATTGATCCGTTCATCTATTTCTGATAGTATCTGTTTTCCTAATTCCTCAACCCCAGAAAAATTCGTTGCGCTTACATAGAAGGCTTTAATTTGCGAATCAATGGCTTCAGCTGACGCTAAGCAGGAAGTGGCTTCCTTCATTTTGGCTGAGTACCGTTCTTTAATTGCGGCGATTTCTGCTGCGTATGCTTCATCGGTACCGGGGGACATTGTGAGCGTATACATATCCAAGATTTCATCCCCGTTGCGTTCAGGAAAGTATTCATGAGGGGCCGTACTGTCAAAGATAGCTGTGCTAAGCTCAGGGAAAATCAGCATATCAAGGCTGTTCGGATCGAAACCGCAATGAAAAACCTGGACTTCTATACCGTTCGTTTCGGCAGCGGCAGCAAGCTTTTTGAGCAATGTCGATTTTCCGGAGCCCGGTCTTCCTTTAATGAAAATCCTTCTCTCTAACGGCATCGTCAGCCGTTGAATGAAATCGAACGCACCTTTCGGGGTTGCTGCACCAAAAAATAAGTGACGACCGCTTATCGATGTCGTTTTTTCATGTCCGGCGTATAATTCTTGGATTAATCCCTGCGCAACTTCGTCAGCCTTCTCGAAATCCATGCTCTCGATATAATAGCTTTCCCATTCGTCATGAATCTTCAATGCAGTCAAGAAAGTCTCATAAGCCTTGTCATAGGCAGCGGCAAGCTCAGCTTGTAGCTTTTCGATCTTGGATAATTGCTCAGAGAGAAGAAGTCTGCTGTCAACGGCCTGCCCAAGATCGATTCTGATCACTTCACAATCCGGAATTCCCTCACAAACACGCCCATCGACAAGACCAACCTTAAGTTCGGTGGCGATGATGCCATCCAGTTCGTTTGGCCGAAGCGGAGAATGAAAGCATTGCACATGCTGACCTTTCTCCAATAAATGATCCGATATTTTTCGAAGAATGGTGGACTTCCCCGTTCCTTGAGGACCCGTGAGGACGAAAATCTTATTCAGTCCATCAAAGGCGGAATGATATAAGAAATGGGCTCCGCGCGCTGTATTGCCTCTAGCAAAATAATGGGATGATTGATCGGTCAACCTGAAACACTCCTTTGTACCTGATCTTTACACCAATAACATAGTGGGCCGAACAGGATGTATGGGATAAATAGATAAATGCCTATGGTTTTTGTATATTCAGGAAAGTGATTAGAGGTGAAGGGACAAACATCGCGTGTAGCATTGCAGCCGGCGTGAATTGGTACTGGGTACGAAGGTCTTTTTACAGAGTTCGTAGTTGAGCTTTATTGCTCGAAGAATATGGAGTAAAGGCCATCCCTCCAAAATCACGGAGCACATGCACACCTGAAAAAATAAGCAGCCCCCATGATTCAGTAGGCTGCTTAGCATAGCGTGAGGCGACTGTCGGAAGGGCTTGAAAAGATGGCTAACCATTAGGTTCATTCATAATAGCTGGCCACCTAGTTGGAGCAATCAGATCGACAACCGCTTTAATTTTAATATGGGCAAAATCGATATCCGGCACTGCATCTATGGACAAACGGTCTGTTTGGAGCATGCTCAGCATGCCAGGATAATGTTTCTCAATCTCTTGAAGGCGATTGATGGCCGTTTCGAAATCGTGATGCGACGCGTTGACGGAACCGATGATACACTTGTTTTTAACAACCATTTCCCGATATGTCTGATCGCTAGGGAGGTCTAGGCGGTCACTGCCCGGTGTAACCCCAAGGAGCGCCAGAATCCCATTGTTGTTGAGCAGTGGAATTGCTGCATAACCTAGTGGGGCGTGACCGCTGCATTCCCAAATCATATCAAAGCTCATGCCCAGTTGATTCCCATATTCCGTCAATCTGGAGAAAAATGTTCCGTCGGTTGAGGATTCGGCTTGCCGGTAATGCCCTCCGATCGAGCGAATGATCGCCGCATTCAAGCTTTCGGGGTCTGATTTGGACCATACATACGTATCAAATCCAAGTACTCTGCATGTCAGAGCCGCCAAAATCCCCAACGGACCGGAGCCCGTAATAAGTACGGTTCGCGGCTTCCAAATCATGCGCTCTTGAATCACCATCGTCTGATTCCAGACTTTCTCCACGATGCTTTGCGGTTCTACCAGAACACCATATGGCATGCACGCATTGGGAACTCTGACGACGTATTTCGCATTCTCTACGACATATTCACATAGAAAGCCATCGGCTCTTGCAATTCCATGTTCGGTATAGTTGCCGGTTTGACAGAAATCCTGCCGTCCATGATGGCAATTCACGCACGCTTCTTCGCCGCAAGGTCTTCTTACAAGCGCCGTCACAAGATCTCCGGAAGCAAATCCGGATTCGATGCCTGCTTCCGCGACTACGCCTAGCAGCTCGTGCCCGATAACCATTTCCAACTTCCCGCTTGGGAATCGGGCAAAGTTCTCAACGATGATTTCCCGGTCTGTCCCATCGAGCCCGACACAGAGCACTCGAATGACTACGTCCTCCGGACCGGTCAGACTTGGTTTCGGGATATCCCTCACTGTAACTTTCACCCGGGACTCTTCGTCTCTGATCGCAACCGCTTTCAACGCCATCACTCCTTGTATTCAACTTTTACCTTCTATAGCGATTATACATGAATTTAATATGTGTGAATCTTTGTTTTTCGTGTGTTATTTTTGTAAGTTCAACTGAGCACACTTGTTTTTCGAACATGGTAGAGGAATAATGAGAGAGTATCCTAAAATGATAAGGCGGTGTTCGAATTGGTTCAAATGGGCGCAGGAATTACAACTATTCAGTTAGGCGCAGCAAATAATAGCAATCCATTCATTCCGACAATCCTATGGGATGATAAAGACGTCATTCTCATCGATACCGGCATTCCCGGTCAACTAGAGCAGATTCGTGCTGCTTTTCAGGAATTACCGGTCCCTTTTGAGAAATTGACCAAAATTATAATTACCCATCAAGACATGGACCACATCGGCAGTTTGCCGGCGCTCATTCAGGCCTTCGGCGATCAAATTCAAGTGTATGCCCATGAGAAAGCTGTCCCTTACTTGGCTGGGGAAATTCCGCTGGTTAAAAGCAACAGAACCGCTCCTCCTGTCAAGGTCGACGTTATTCTGCAGGACGGCGACATGCTACCGTTTGCCGGAGGCATTCAAGTCATTTATTCTCCCGGCCATACGCCGGATCATACTTCTTACTACCATATCCCGAGTAAAACCTTGATTGCCGGCGATGCGCTCACATCAAAGGACGGCGTACTCCAATCCTACAATCCAATTTATACTCCCGATCAAGATACGGCGCTTGCATCGATTTCCAAATTCCAAAAGCTGGAGCTTGATGCGATCATTACGTTCCACGGCGGTCTCTGCACCGACAACCTGCAGGAGCGTCTTCAGGAAATCATAACAGCCGGACCCGTAGTGAATCAATAATTCCCAAATGAGCAGGCGGCCTCAGTCCTATTGGAATTCGGACCGAGGCCGCCTTGCTGTCTATAAATTTATATTACATACAATTTGCCAAAAACAGTTGACAATTAATAGGGATCAGAGTTAAGATTCTAGACAAATAGATAACCAAGTAACTTAATCGGTTTTATTGAATTAATATCAACATAAGTCGACCGTATCAACGGAGACGTATCGCATGAACGTAATTGTTCTTGCTGTACGTCTCTTTTTTATTGCTTTCCATAAGAAGAAAGGAAGATATTTCATGAAATCAAACCAATTAAGCTGCTGTTCCGCCGTTCGAACGGAGGCTCAGCCGGCAACCGTCACACCTCCAAGCACAATCACTTTGCTACATAAGGAATTGATAACACGGATTGATAAGAAAGAGCAGCTTCAAGCAGAAAGCATGATTTATTTGTCGGGAGGCGATTTCTTAATGGGCACCGACGATGCCGAAGGCTTCCCGGGTGATGGGGAAGGCCCGATTCGAACGGTCGAGCTTTCGCCTTACTATATCGATGCCTGCACGGTTACGAATGAGCAGTTCGCCAATTTCGTCCGGCAAACCGGCTATGTGACAGAGGCGGAGAAGTTTGGCTGGTCATACGTCTTTCATTTATTTGTTCCAGACAAAGTGCGAGAAGAGAACGCAAAACCGGTGCCCAATGTACCGTGGTGGCTCGCTGTGAATGGGGCTTGCTGGTATCGGCCGGAAGGCGGAGGCTCTTCCATAGAAGAACGTTTCGATCATCCCGTTGTTCATGTCTCCTGACACGATGCTTCGCAGTATGCGAAATGGGCCGGCAAACGGCTTCCAACGGAAGCGGAGTGGGAATATGCGGCTCGCGGAGGCTTAGTACAGAAGCGCTACCCTTGGGGCGATCTTCTAAAACCTGGCGCAGAGCATCTATGCAATGTGTGGCAGGGAAAATTCCCCGAGAAAAACCATGCCTCCGACGGCTATGCCGGTACTGCACCTGCCCGTTCGTTCCCGCCGAACGGTTATGGCTTGTACAATACAGTCGGAAACGTATGGGAATGGTGCTCCGATTGGTTTACAGCTGCGCCGGCTGCGAACGGAAACCGGAAAAACCCGCGAGGGCCTTCTTCCGGCGATAACCGAGTGATACGCGGAGGGTCGTATTTATGCCATAAGTCTTACTGCAATCGTTATAGAGTTGCTGCCCGCAGTTCTAATACGCCGGACAGTTCAACAGGGCACATGGGGTTCCGCTGTGCTGCGGATGCCTAAATCTATTCATTTGAATCAAAGGAGATGATTAGCGGCATGCAAATGGTAACTCGTCACCAAACGGGGAGAAGAAGGAAGCCTGCATGGTTGCATTATCGATTGCGCAAAGAGCTGTGGTGCTGGGCTTTTGTCGCGCCGCAGTTGGTACTGTTCTTGTTATTCACGGTGTACCCAATCGCAATGAGCTATGTATATGCCTTTTTTCATTGGAACGGATACGGTCCTCTACGGGATTTTGTCGGTTTCGATAATTTCAAGGAGACGCTTCTTGATCCGATCTTCTGGAACGCTTTTCGCAACAGTATTGTGTTTATGATCTGTTTGGTCGCTATACAAGTACCGCTGGCTCTCCTCATGGCGCTTCTGCTGAATGCAAATTGGCTGAAAGGGAAGGTATTTTACCGTATGGTTTACTTCTTACCTGTTGTAACGACCACAGCGGTTGTCGGCTTAGTGATGCGATTTGCATTTGGTGCCTATAAAGGGCTAGTGAACGAGGTACTGCTGTGGCTCGGATGGATTGAGCGACCTGTGGATTGGCTCGGATCCATTGATACGGCACTGGGGATTGTCATTGTGGTTGGCATTTGGAAAACGTTCGGGATGAAGCTGGTGTATTGGTTAGCGGGGATTCAATCGCTGCCCAAGGAATTGTTCGAAGCGGCCCGCATCGATGGAGCCTCCTCTTGGCAATTGTTCCGATATCTGACAATACCTCTGCTGCTGCCGGTCGGGAGCGTGATCGTCCTGATGTCAGCCGTCAATGCGCTTCATGTCTTTGATCTAGTTAAGACGATGACGAACGGTGGCCCAGCCTTCAAGACGGATATGGTCGATGTGTATATTTACCGCTACGCATTCTCCGGTAACGGGGAAGCACGGGTCGGCTTCGCATCAGCTGCAGGCGTTTTGTATGGTATTGTGGTTATGCTCATTTCAATCATGCTGGGGCTATTCGTCAAATGGACTGGCGGACGTAAGGCGTCTGGGCGGTTATAGGAGGGACTCAATTTGAAAAAGAATCTGGTGCGTGTACCGCTAGTTGCTCTGCATGCTTTGTTGATCGGCCTTGGTATTGTGTGGATTTATCCGTTTATTTGGATGATTGCCGCATCTTTCAAGACGAATAACGAATATATCGCTTCAGGCATCACGCTATTACCGCAAAAGTTCCAATTTGCTAATTATAAACGGGCATGGGAGACAGCACATTTCTCCGTATATTTCTGGAATACACTGATCGTTACGGTTTCCGTTGTGCTAATCGTACTCGCCGTTTGCTCGCTGACCGGTTACGCCATAGGGAGGTATCGGTTCAGGGGACGGCTGTTGTTCGTAACGGCTGTCACAGCGACGATGTTCATGCCCAAGGGATATACGATTATCCCGGTTTATTCACTTGTAAATGCGCTGGGACTCAACAATTCCCTTTGGGGCGTTATTGTGGCCGAGGCTGGCAGTGGGCATATCTTATTCATTTTGCTATTCGTCGCTTATTTCCGCGGACTTCCCAAGGAGATGGAGGAATCTGCAGAGATTGACGGCAGCGGTTTCTTCAGGACGTTTGCGAGCATTATGCTGCCAATGGCAAAGCCCATCATCGCAACGACAGCGATCATGCAGTTTATGTGGACGTGGAACGCCTTCCTGCTGCCTCTCATTTTCACACTCAGCAAACCCAATTTAAGGACACTCGGTGTCGGTATGTTTCAATTCGTTGGTGAAAATACGATGGACTGGACGGGAATGGCTGCTGCGGCAAGCATCTCTTTACTGCCCATCCTGACTGTATTTATATTGCTGCAGCGCTATTTTATTGAAGGAGTCTCAGGCGCAATTAAAGGATGAGCTTAGCGAAACAGATTTACAAAATAGAGGAGGATCACCATGAAAAAGAAACGGATAAATAGATTAAGTGCTTTGGCGCTAGGAAGTGTTGTGGTTCTCTCTGCCTGCACAGGAAACTCCGAGAATCATGAACCATCGAAGAAAGACGAGCAAGAGGCGGTCGTTACGGTATGGGGAGGAAGTGATTTCTTGAAGGGGGACGACAGTCCCGGTCAGCGTATGGTTAAGGAGTTTAATGAGAAAAACAAAGGCCACATTCGGGTTGAAGCCCGCTACATGCCTTGGGCTGAATACAATTCTGCCGTTCAGGCGGCGGCTACTTCAAATGAGCTTCCAGATATTTTCCAAACGCCGCAAAATACGGATATACGTACTATCGTAGCAAATGGTTGGGCACTTCCCTATGACGGTCTTGTTTCAGAAGAGTGGAAGAAGCAGTTTATTGCAGGCTCCTTTGCCGAAGGTGTTAACGTAATTGATGGAAAAACCTACGCGTGGCCGCTTACCGGACCGCAGCTGAGTTCAATTCTGTATTATAACAAGGATGTACTGCAGAAGGCGGGACTTGACCCGCAGAAACCTCCGACAACATGGGATGAGCTGCGAAGTATGTCAAAAACGATTACAGACAAAGGAAAAGGCGACGTATACGGTATCGTCTTCGGCGGCGGTGAGAGCGGAGAAGCATCCGGTATCGGGAAATTCGTAAGCGCGCTGAGCGCGGGCGTTGACCCACAGGCCGCTGATGGGTTTAATTTTAAAACCGGCCAATACGCCTATAGCTCCAAAGCAACGCTCGACGCTTTCGATTTCTTGCAAAAGCTTAAAGCGGACGGTAGTATACTGCCCTCATCGTTTACATTGAAAAGCACAGAAGCGAGTGTACTATTCGGTCAAGGTAAGGCAGCATTTCTGATTGATGGCCGTGCCCGTATGTGGATTGCAAAGAGGGATACGCCGGATGTTAAACTGGGACTCGCTTCCGTACCAACGCCAACCGGCAGCAAGCCAACCTATTACTATGTGCAGGCCGCCCCGAACGGCTATCTCATTTCGTCCAAATCTAAAAATGCGAAAGCCGCTGCGGAATTTATCGAGAAAGGCTTCGCCTCTCCGTTATTTTATGAAAAGTACCTCAACAGTGGTGTAGCTTTGACACCAATCGAACGGATTAATGAAAATAAGGCGCTGTATCCGTATCCGGAATTTGAATCGTTCTTGAAACTGCATAAAGAAGATTTAAAGCTTCGCCCGGATTACGCAATTCTTAATCCGCAGACCGCCAAGGTCATCGTGGGACTTGGCAATCTCTCACAGCCGAAAATCAAGCCGGCATTCAGCGATATTTTGCAAGCTGTGCTTACGGGTGCTGAGAAAGATGCTGCACCTTTGCTGAAAGCTTATGATGAGAAATTAAACAAAGGCCTGGATGAAGTTGTGAATAAAGTGAAGGCATCAGGTGTACAGGTGAGCAGAGACGATTTCACTTTTCCTAATTGGAATGCGAGTAAAGATTATTCAGCGGAAGATTATAAGCAATTAATCAAAAAATAAATTCGAAGTGGAGCTGCATTCTGTGAACCACAAGCCGAACATTTTGCTTATTACCAGCGACCAACAGCATTGGAATACAATCGGAGCCTTCCAACCGGAAATCAAGACGCCGAATCTGGATCGCTTGGTCAAGGAAGGAACAACATTCACTAGAGCTTACTGCCCCAATCCGACGTGTACGCCGACACGCAGCTCCTTAATTACAGGACAATACCCGAGTCAGCATGGCGCATGGTCGCTTGGGACTAAGCTTTCTGAGAAGGTGCATACCGTCGGCGAAGACTTCCAACAAGCTGGTTATGAAACTGCGCTGATCGGGAAGGCGCATTTCCAACCACTGACCTCGACGGTGGACTACCCGTCAATTGAGGCATATCCACTACTGCAGAATTTGGATTTTTGGAAGCAGTTCAACGAATCGTTCTACGGCTTCAAGCATGTAGAGCTTTCACGGAATCATACGAATGAGGCTCATGTTGGTCAGCACTACGCCCTATGGTTAGAGGAGAATGGCTGCACGGATTGGCGCAACTATTTCCTTCCACCGACTGGCACGATGGATCCAAAGCAAGCCCACAAATGGTCAATTCCTGAACAATATCATTATGACGCTTGGATCGCTGAGCGCACCAATGCGCTGCTGGAACAATACCAACAAACAGATCAGCCATTTTTCTTGTGGGCAAGCTTCTTTGATCCGCACCCGCCTTACCTTGTACCAGAACCATGGGATACGATGTACGATCCGAATCAGTTGACGCTTCCGAAGCTGCAACAGGGAGAACATGATGCGAATCCGCCGCATTTTCGGTTAACACAGGAGAAGAAGCCGGATTTCTCCCCGTACCGGGAGTCCGGTTTCGGAATGCATGGATTCCGTTCTCATGTACATAATGAGCATGAACTGCGCAAAAATATCGCGGTGTACTACGGGATGACGAGCTTGATGGATAAGTATATCGGACGTATTCTCGACAAGCTGGATGAGCTCGGTCTTGCTGAAAATACGCTCGTCATATTCACATCCGATCACGGCCATTTATTCGGCCACCATGGTCTCATTGCCAAAGGTCCGTTTCACTATGAAGATCTTATACGCGTTCCAATGATCGCTCGTTATCCCGGTCAGATCCCAGCAGGACGTGTGTCGGCTTCCATGCAATCACTCGTTGACTATGCGCCGACCCTGCTAAGCTATGCAGGTCTGCCCATTCCTTCCTCCATGACAGGGAAAGACCAACGGGAGGTTTGGAATGGAAGTCAGGACTCAGTACGTGACCATATCCTATGTGAGAATCACCATGAACCGACAACCATTCATTTAAAAACATACGTGAATGAGCGTTACAAGCTCACAGTTTACTACAATCAAACCTATGGCGAGCTGTTCGATCTGCAGGAGGATCCGCAGGAAGTGCGGAACCTCTGGGATGAACCGGAACATCAGGCATTAAAATCAAGTCTGCTGTTAAAATATGCATGGGCAGAGCTCGGGAAAGAACCCATTGTCATGCCTAGAATCTCTCATGCTTAATTAGAATTTCCATTAACTTTTTCATTGATAAAAAGGAGATGCATACATATGGCAAACGCGCAAAAAACTTCACAACCGAATGTCATCGTATTTTTTACGGATCAACAGCGCTGGGATACAACAGGAGCACATGGCAATCCGCTGGGACTTACACCTAATTTCGACCGCATGGCTGCGCGAGGCACGCATCTGTACCATTCGTTCACTTGTCAGCCAGTATGCGGTCCTGCGCGATCGGTCTTTCAAACGGGCCTCTATCCAACGACGACAGGTTGTCATCGCAATTCAATCCCGCTGCCGGAAGGAACCCAGACGCTGGCACATTATTTCCGTGACGCAGGATACAAGACCGGATACATCGGAAAGTGGCATCTGGCCGGCGAGAATCCGGTTACCGAGCCGAGACGAGGCGGTTACGAGTATTGGCTTGCGGCGAACGCTTTGGAAATGACATCCGATTCTTACGATGCCGTTGTTTATAATAATGACAATGAAAGAGTAAAGCTGCCCGGTTATCGGGTCGATGCGTTGACTGACGCGGCCATTCGTTTCGTCGATAAGGAGAAAGAGAACCCTTTCTTCCTGTTCCTATCATTCCTGGAGCCCCATCATCAAAATCATCGGGACGACTATCCGTCGCCAGACATATATCAAGAAGCCTACACCGGCAGATGGACTCCACCTGATTTGGCTGCGCTAGGCGGTACGAGCGCACAGCATTTAGGCGGTTATTACGGAATGGTAAAAAGGCTCGATGAAGCTCTGGGCCGGCTATTCGACGCAGTCAAAAGCTTGGGACTCGCCGAAAATACCATTATCTTGTTCACTTCCGACCACGCTTGTCATTTCAAAACACGTAACAGCGAGTACAAGCGGTCATGCCATGAGAGCTCCATTCGTGTACCGACAGCGGTAATTGGTCCAGGGTTTGACAGTCGAGGGCAAATTCGAGAGCTTGTCAGCTTGATCGATCTGCCGCCTACGCTGCTTGATGCGGCAGACATTCCGATACCGGAGTCGATGCAGGGGAAATCGATTCTTCCTCTATTACGTCGGGAAACTGCAAGTTGGCCGGACGATGTGTATGTACAGATCAGCGAAGCGCAGACTGGAAGAGCGATTCGAACGTCGCGATGGAAATATTCCGTGTCCGCTAAAGATCCTATTGGAGATGTACCGACTGCTGATTCCTACGTTGAAGAATTTCTATACGATCTTCAATCGGATCCTTACGAACTGACGAATCTGATCGGGTTCGAATCCCATCGCGAGGTCACAGCTATTTTGAGAGAGCGCCTGCTCCGAAGATTGGAAGCGGCAGGTGAACCGAAAGCTGTCATTGTCGAGGCACAAAGTAAGCGGAGCGGGCAGCGACGCGTATCTGAATTCGAAACACGTGTGTAAAGAGAGGAGAATGACGATGAGTAATTCCGTCCTTATTATTTCAGATGAACACAACCCATTTTATTCTTCTGTATACGGACATCCGTTTCTTCGCACGCCGAATATGGAACGGCTTGCAAGCAGAGGTACGGTTTATGAAAATGCTTATTGCCCATCGCCGCTTTGCAGCCCAAGCCGCAGTGCATTTTTTACGGGTAAGAGAGTTCATGAGCTCCAAAACTATAGCAATTGCAATCTGGCCTTGAAGACGGATGCTTCTTCCTACGGCAAAGTGCTGGGAGAGCAAGGCATTCACACAGTCTACTTCGGCAAATCGGATGTTTATGACGATATTGAACGTCTAGGCTTCTCGGAGCTCCATTATACGAAGGAACGGCAGCAGCCAGGTGATGTCAATTTCCAACGCAGGCCGCTTGCCATCCGTAAGGGGGCAGCCCAAAGAGCGAACGGTTATGGAGTGAAAGTGGATGCTTTCGTCTCTGATTTAAAGATTATGGATGCGGCATTGGAGTGGTTGCAGGATGTCGCTCCTACCCTTACAACACCATGGAATCTAACGATTAACTTGATCAATCCTCATTTCCCGCAATGGAACACACAAGCTTATTGGGACCTGTACCCGGAAGCTGCTGATCTGCCCCGATACGGTGTCAATGAGGAGAGTGCCAATCATCCGTATGCCAAGGATTTGCGCGAACATTTTGAAGCGGATTTGTTTACAGAGGAGCAAATACGCGGACTTCGACGCGGTTATGCGGGCAACGTCGCATTTATCGACGATCAGCTTGGAAGGCTGTTGGATGCGGTAGATGACACTGGGTTAGCAGAAACTACGCAGGTGATCTATACCTCGGATCATGGCGAAATGATGGGTAAATTCGGGATGTGGTGGAAATGCTCTTTGTATGAAGATTCGGTGCGTATCCCTTGTATAGGAGCAGGACCCGGTTTTGCACAAGGCATTCGGGTAACGACTCCTGTCGATTTGCATGACGTGCAAGCTTCGTTGTTTCACGCTGCTGGTGTGACAAGACCTGTTGATTGGGCAGGAAGCCCGTTGCAGCAAATCGCCGTGGAAGACAACGAACGGATCGTTTTTTCCGAATACCACGGTCACGGCACCCGTTCGGGCGCTTATATGATACGCAAAGGAAATTGGAAGCTTATTTCTTACATGGAAGCACCGCATCAGTTGTTTCGCCTAGATACGGATCCGGATGAGCTTTGTAACGTTTATGAGCAATATCCTGAGAAGGCTGCAGAGCTTGATGCGGAGCTGCGGCGAATATGCTCACCTGAGGCGGAGAATGAGAAAGCGCATCGTTTCCAAGAGAAGCAAAATGAAATGCTTCAGAGCTTCATAGCACGAAAATAGTTCCTAGAGAAGGAGGGAAGCGGATGAAAGAATATCATCATGAGTTCGCCGAATATCTGTTCCACACCCCCTCTGAATTCGAGAAGAACGGAGGGTTATGGATCATTCGGGCTGGGCAGAACAGGGCAAAATCGAACTACCAGGTTGGTCCTAGAGTGATCGAGTGTTACTCTGTTCATGCTGTGATAACTGGAAGTGTTTCTTTACTGCATGGCAATGAAACCGTTCAACTGCGGAAAGGTGATCTATTCTGTCTTTACCCTGGGATTCGATACAGTTATCACCTCGCACAAGCCAATGACGATCAGCAGTTAAGAATGTATTGGCTGGCCTTCCAAGGAAATCAAGCAGAGTCTTTTCTTACTCGCATCGGTTTTAGTAAAGAGAAGCCATATGTCAACCAACGGTGGATGCCTGAACATAGCCAGACGATGAACCGCATTCATAACATGCTCCGAGTCCGTGCTGAGTATGACGAAGTGATTCTGCAACTGAAGCTGTATCAGCTTTTTGAATCGCTAATCGGCAAGAAAGAAGAGCAAACGAAGAGCCCTGCTAATATCGATTGGCTGGAACGGTGCAAACAATACATGGATACTCATTACATGGAAGGCATTGCCGTCACCAATGTTGCAAAAATTGCTGGCGTACATCGATCCCATTTGTATCAAGAGTGCATCCGCCTACTCGGCTTTAGTCCGATGCAATATTTGATTAAGCTGCGTATGGAGAAAAGTATAGAATTGCTGAATGACGGAGAAATCAATATTACGGATATCGCACTTTCAATTGGTTACCCTGACGTTTACTCCTTCTCACGGGCGTTTAGCAGATATTATGGAATGTCCCCGAAGCAATACCAATCAGGTGAAAGAGCAAGATCTAAGCACATAAGGTGATTGAATATCATTCAATGCTTAAGTTCTAAGTGTTCATTATGCCAACAGGAATGACATAAACCTTTGATATTGAAGAATTTGCAGGAGACAAATTGCTAAACCTGTGGCAATCAAAATGACATTTACCATTCGCGCTTCAATCCGTTAAACTTGTAATACCAAGTAGTTCTCTGTGTTTTAGTGGTTTTGGTTAAACGGGAGAGGGGGTTCGGGCATGAAAAAGAAACTGAAAGTTGGCGTGATCGGGATCGGCCATGTAGCTGCCATTCATCTTGAGGCCTACCGCGCTCATCCTGAGGTAGAAATTGCCGCACTGTGTGATACTATCCTTGAAAAAGCGAAGCGCGCGGCACTAGAGTTTCATGTCCCTAGTGTATATGCCGACTATCGGGAGCTTCTCAAGCAGGAGGATCTCGACTTTATCGATATCTGCACGCCGAATGCGTTTCACGCGATTATAGCCACTGAAGGCTTACATGCAGGAAAACACGTGTTTACTGAGAAGCCTGATGCCATTGATGTTGAAGGAGCGCTTCAAATGGTCGAAGCGGCCAGACAGTCAGGCAAGCATCTCATGGCTATGCGCAATAATCGGTTTGCGCCAGGCGTACAGTTTCTGAAACGGTTTATTGATCAAGGGCTGCTAGGCGAAGCGTACACGGGCCGCTGCGGTTGGCTGCGAAGACGCGGAATCCCCGGTAAAGGCGGCTGGTTTACGACACGCGAGATCTCCGGTGGCGGACCGCTTATCGATTTAGGCGTTCATTTCATCGATGTTGCCATATGGCTGATGGGTAATCCGAAGCCAGTCAGTGTTGTAGGAGCAACCTATGCGAAGTTTGCGGAAACCACCTTGTCAGATTCCATACATAGCGGCTATGGCGAGAAGCAGGAAGACGGGACCTATGATGTGGAGGATTTGGCGTCTGGATTCATACGCTTTCATAATGGGGAGACGCTGCAGCTTGAATTCAGCTGGGCTTCAAATGTCGAGCAGGAGGAGTCTTTTGTAGAGCTGCGGGGTACCAAGGCAGGATTCTCGCTGCGCAAAGGAGAGGTGAAGCTCTACTCGGAAATTGCGAATACAATGTGCATAACGGTACCTGATTTATCCAAGGCGAAGACAGGTGGCAATCACGCGAAGCATCTACATCATTTTATTGACGTCCTGCAAGAGAGAGCGGAGCCTATCATAAGGCCAGAACATGGCGTTGACTTGATACGTATTTTGTGCGCGTTATATGAATCAGCTCGAACAGGCAGAGAAGTCAGGCTGGATGAGGAGAGAGGAAACCGCCTTGAAACAGAAATTCGCCCTTCAACTGCATACGTTACGGAAAGAATTTGAGCAGAAGAGCGGAATTGCCCCTATGTCTTTCATAAAGCAATATCCGAATCGAATCCCCTACATTCACTTAAAGGATATGACGCGAGGGGACAATGCGGAATTCACTGAAATTGGAACAGGAAGTATTGATTTCAAACCTATTCTCGAATGGGGCGAGAAGCATGGCATCGAAGGGTATGTAGTCGAACAGGATCAATGCAAAGGCTCGGCAATGGACAGCGTGGCAATCAGTTATGCCCAATTGATACGCCTTTCTAGAGACCTAAGTTGGGTAGATGATATGAAGGAGGAGGACAGGTGGGCAAACCCAATATCTTGATCTTTATGACTGATCAGCAACAAGCAGGGGTCATCGCTCCAAATCATCCTTGTCAGATGCCGAATGTTCGAACTTTGGCGGAAAATGGCCTTACGTTCACGAATGTATATACGACTATGACGCACTGCTGTCCTTCTCGCGCCTCCTTCATGACAGGGAAATATCCTTCGCAGCATGGCATTCATAATAATGTGTGCAATCCAGCAGCGTTACGTCGTGGGCTTTACCCGGGCGTCACGACATTCTCAGAAGGCCTCAAGTCGGCAGGGTACCAGCTCTACTATTCTGGCAAATGGCATATTTCTGCGGAAGAAAATCCCGTAGATCGAGGCTGGGAAGAGCTGTTCGTAACGGCAGGAATGGATGTGGTGATGGGTACCACCATAGCAGGTTGGCAGGAAAAAGAATACATTGATCAGAACGAACCAAGGCAACAAGGAGAAATTGTAAGACCAGGCTGGGGCAATTACAAGCTTTACGGCACTTCGACAGTGGAGTATGAGAAAACGAGAGATTATCAAGTGGTCAAACGTGCGGTTGAACAACTGGAAAAGTTGAACGAAGACGATACACCATGGTGCATGTATGTGGGGGTAACGGGACCACATGATCCTTTTCAAATCCCCGATAAGTATGCTCGGCTCTACAATCCAACTGAGATCCCGCTTCCGCCGAATTATTACGATTCCCTTCGTAACAAGCCTGGGATATACCGACGAATGCGCAAGATCTGGGATCAATTATCCGTGGAAGAGGTTACAGAATCCATTGCTTATTACTGGGGTTACTGCACGATGATTGACGACCTGTTGGGAGAAGTACTCGAGGCTTTAAACCGAACGGGTCAAGCAGATGATACCCTCGTGGTCTTCTTGTCTGATCATGGTGAAAATGCCGGAGCGCACGGCTTGTATTTAAAAGGAGTCAGTCCTTTTGAGGAAACGTACCGACTACCTTGTGTGCTTCGCTGGCCTAACGGAATCACACAACCGGGGAGAGAGATCGATGCACTGACAAGTATCATGGATTTTGCACCGACTTTTCTGGACGTAGCTGATGCAAGAATGTACATACCATCGGATTCAAAGGGACTCAGCCTGACGGATTGGTTGGACGGCAAGGAGCCGGCAATGTGGAGAAATGCGTTGTTCACACAATGCAACGGTGTAGAAGTGTATTACATGCAGCGAATCGTCCGAACGGAACGCTATAAGCTGATCTATAATCCGACGGATGTCGATGAGTTGTACGATTTGCAAGAGGATCCTTACGAGCTTATCAATATGGCGGATGAACCGGAGCTGCAGGAAATTAAACGATCATTGTGGATGGCGATGTGGAGAGAAGCCGCTGATGCAGGGGATGTCATCTTCAATCAATATCCGACAGTGGCATTAGCAGAATGGGGACCGGCGTGTGCCATTGGTAAAACCGTACAAAGGAACTTGAGAGGAGTAAAAGAATGAAACCGAATAAATGGATACACCTAGGTCTCACCGCTGTGTTAGGCATAGGAGCATTAACAGGCTGCGCTGGGGGAGGCAAAGAAAATCGTTCTTCGGCTGTAGCCGAACAAGCTCAAGAACCCGTATCAATCAAAGTTATGACCATCCATTATGAAGATCAGCCTCCGATGGAAGGTAACCAAGCTAAGGAATTTATTGAGAAGAAACACAATGTGAAGCTCTCCATGGAATTAGTGCCAGCTTCGACCTATGATGAGAAGCTGAATGTCACGATGGCTAGCTTGGACCAGTATGACTTAATCCTTTTGAAATCAGGTATTAAGGATCCTAAATTCGAAAAATTGGCAAAACAAGGCGCATTCTACGATCTGACTTCCTTAGTCAAGGGGAAAAAGAATTTGGAGCAAAACATTCCCGAAACGGCATGGAAAGCATCCAGTGTCAATCATAAGATTTATGCTATTCCTAGACCACAATACGATTATGGGAACGGTTCAGCCAATGTGATCATGCGTAAAGACTGGCTTGACCGCTATGGCCTAAGTGTACCGAAAACGATGGATGAGTTTACGAATGCCTTGCGTGTATTCCGTGATAAAGACCCCGTTGGTGGGGGGAAAACCATTCCCTTCGTAACGTTCGCTGCCGGGGCGGATGACGCCAAGTCTGTTTTTGGCGGAATGGCACCGATTAAGTTTGCATTTGGCATGCCAAATAACTACAGAATTGAGAATGATAAAGCGGTATACGCTTTGGAGACGAAGGAATATAAGGATTACCTGGATTGGCTGAAGCTGGCTTGGAGCGAAAAGCTGTTCAATAAAGACGCTACTTTGCTCAAAAATCAACAGAATAAAGATAAGTTTCTGGCAGGCGAAGCAGGTGCGTTGATCTACCATGTAGGTTTGCTTGGCAGTAACAACTATGACAAACTCAAGACTGTAGACCCGAAGGCTGAAATGGTCGTTCTGCCTACAATTGAAGGACCTGACGGAAAAAAAGGCGTCAATCAAAGCTTGGGCTTCTTCGGTTCGTGGGTGATTCCATCTACGGTATCGAAAGAGAAAGCGGAGCGGATTGTCGAATTTCTGAATGCTCAAGCGGCCCCTGAATATGAGTATTACCGCAATGGCGGGATTAAAGGCGTCCACTCCACTGACATAAAAGATGGGATCGTCATTCGAACTCCGGAACAAGAGAAGCTTAGCGAAAAGGAAAAGCCTGCAACCTTCTTGCTGTTATGGCCGCTTGACCCTTATAACTACGCGAATTCAACGGATCCGCAGGTGAACAAACTGCAACGTGGCATATTGGACAGTTTTAAACAGATCGGCGTACTGGATACGTTCTCCGGGTTAATCTCGCCTACCGACCAGAAAAATCCAGATCATGAGAAGAAGGTCGATGCATCGGCGGTCAAATATGTGACCGGGCAAGCTGGATGGGATGTCGTACAGAAAGAAATCGCATCTTGGCAGCAGAACAGCGGCAACCAAATTGGAAAAGAGCTAATGGAGCTTTATAAGCAATAATGAAGCTAACTAAGACAAAGAGAGGTAAACACTGATGGCAGTAAAGTGGAGAAGCAATGCATGGCTCTATGTATTGGCCGCTCCGGGCATAATCTATTTCTTAGTATTTCATTACTTTCCGATGTGGGGGGTATGGATTGCCTTTCAGGATTACAGCCCATTCTTGGGAGTTTTCAAAAGCGAATGGGTCGGTTTGAAGCACTTTCGCAACTTTCTGACCCATGATGATTTTCCTCTCTTGCTGAAAAATACGCTGCTGCTTAGTTTGTATCATTTATTCTTTTATTTTCCATTTGTTTTATTTATCACCATCATGCTTAATGAGCTCCGGTGGATGATCTATAAGCGGCTTATACAAACGATATTGTACCTGCCGCATTTCATTTCCTGGGTTATTATAGCGGGAATCACATTGGTATTCTTCGGGCCTTCCGGTGTAATCAACTATTATATTGGTGGCGAAGATTCCATTCCGTTTCTTATCAGCAATGAGTGGTTTCGTTCGATGACGGTGCTGCAGCACATATGGAAAGACTTGGGTTGGGGGACGATCATCTTTCTTGCCGCAATAGCAGGGGTAAATCCCGAGTTATTCGAAGCGGCTACCGTAGATGGTGCCGGGAGATGGCGTCGCATTTGGCATGTGACGCTGCCCGGCATTCGCAGCACCCTTGTCATTCTGCTGTTGCTTCGTCTTGGACATTCATTGGAATCGAATTTCATGCAAATCTTTCTCATGTCCAATGCGATGAATCTGGAAGTATCCGATGTGTTTGATCTTTATGTATATCGTGTAGGGTTGCTTGGCGGGGATTATAGCTTTGCCACTGCAGCGGGGTTGTTTAAATCGATCGTTGGTTTGATTTTAGTTTTATTGGCTAATAAAGCTGCCAAAGCGATAGGGGAGGAAGGGATATTTTGAGTAAACAAACCTCCCTATTTGATCTTGGCAATGCCGCTATGTTCTTAATGTTAGGATTGGGCGTGGTCGTTCCGTTTCTGTACATGATCGCGGTATCTCTCAGCTCCACACTGGAATCCGCAGGCGGGCATTTCTATTTTATTCCCAAAGACGTTATGCTGGATGCTTACCGATATCTGTTTTCCACGAATCGCTTCGTACGGTCGTTAGGTAACTCGGTATACATCTCTGTCGTAGGAACATTCATTAATTTATTCGTTTCCATTTCGCTCTCCTATGCGTTGTCTAAGAAGAAACTGCCGGGACGTCGGAGTATGCTGATGTTTGTTTTCATTACCATGCTGTTCGGTGGAGGACTGATTCCTCATTATTTACTGATCAAGTCGCTGGGTATGATTAATACGTATTGGGCTTTGCTGCTGCCAGGAGCAACAAATGCGTTTACCGTTCTAGTCATGAAAACTTTCTTTCAAACTTTACCGGAGAGTTTGGAAGAAGCAGCTCGAATCGACGGGGCAGGAGAGATTCGCATTATGATGTCAATCGTATTGCCGTTATCTAAGCCGATTCTAGCGACCTTTTCATTGTTCTTCATGGTTCATCATTGGAATGAATTTTTTGGTGCTGTGATTTACCTGAGTGATGCGAGCAAATGGCCGATTCAGGTGCTGTTACGCCAGATGGTTGTGGGAGGAACGGCTGAGATTGGATCCCAGAGTTCCCTCGAGGAAGAGATGGCCACATCGATCGGTAATAATGTGAAAATGGCGGCAATTTTAGTGGCTATGCTGCCTATTGTGGTAGTCTATCCTTTTCTGCAGAAATATTTCGCTAAAGGCGCGCTGGTTGGATCAATCAAGGAGTAAAGCCTTTTTACATGGTTTATATAGACAAAATGTTAAAGTGAAACCAGCACTTTTGCTATCCCATCTTTTCCATAAAGAAGATATGATATATTAAACCGAGTAAACTACTATGATAAGTAGTGGATGAGGGAATATCATGGAGAGGTGACCTATATGAACAAGAAAAGGATGTTATCTACCGCAGTTGCAGCACTTGCCGCGATATCGTTTACTTTCGGAGGGATTTTCCCGGGTAAATCGAACATCGCCAATGCTACGGTCAATCTGACAAACTGGAACCCTGGGCATTATCTGTTGGCTAACGATAAGTTATCGATTAGTAATGGGGATTTTGATACTTGGCTAACTCAGCGAAGCACGGACGGCACACCGATCTTCAGAGGCATACAAAAAAAATACAGCTGGAATGAACTCGAAGTTCCCAATGCCTCTCAGCCTGGCCAATTTGTCTATGATTTCTCCGAAATTACCGCTGATCTTAATCACCTTGCAAGCTTAACCGACTCGAATGGCAATCCCGTTCCATCCAAGCTGGTGATTCAGCTTCAAACCAAAGCATTCGGTGAGGGGGAAACAGCGACGCCAGCGTATATCCAAGGTAGTTACTATGGCGGTGGAGTGTATGAGACAGCCACGGGCTCCTATAACCCTATTCGATGGAATGATAACGTGCGCGATCGGATCAAAGCGCTGTATGCCGCACTGGGAACGAGATTTAACGGGAATAGTACGTTGGAATCGGTGATCTTATCGGAAACGGCACAGTCCAACCAACCCGCGAATATTAATAGCCAAAGCATTTCGCCGGCCTTTTCTTATTCCGTTTATACCAGCGCGATAAGCGACGAAATTGCCGCACTCAAAGCCGCATTCCCGAATACGGTAACGATCCAATTTACCAACTTTCCGCAACAAAGTCTTAGCGGGCTTTTTGCAGCGGAACTTGCGAATGGGGTTGGTTCTGGTGGTCCAGATATTAAAGCATATTCCGCCATTAACACCAGCTTAATCGGAACCAACACCGCACCGGGCGCTTATTCCTATTATGCCAATGCATGGAATTATAGCAGCGTTCAAGGACAGACACTGGCAGGCATCGTACCACTCGGTACTGCCGTTCAATCAGCGGATTATTTCCAAGATGATGCCAAAACAATCCCTGCTACTATTAACGATTTGTATAACTTCGGCCACGATAAACTGCATCTGAATTATATTTATTGGTTATATAACGCTAATCGGATTAACGATGTGGTGGATTTCTTACAAACGAAGGTAACCTCAACGGATAAAGCAGGCGGACTGTACCAGACACTCCCTACGGTTTATCAATAAAGCGGTTAATGCTCTTCCTCTGTGCAGCAGGGGGGAGTTTTTTAAAATAGCGGGAAGGGGATTATTCACTTGAAACCATTGGCAAAGAAGCAACACACCTTAACACCCGCCCCTCCTATGGGATGGAATAGCTTCGATTGTTATGGATGCGCGGCATCCGAGGAAGTGCTGTTCGATAACTTGGAGGTTATGGCGAAGCGACTGAAGAGCGCCGGCTATGAATATTTCGTTGTCGACAATGGTTGGTTTGCAGAATATGAGATTGCTCCAGGTCATAGCTTTCCGACAGCTAAGCATGCTAGCGATGTAAGAATCGATGAATACGGAAGGTATTTACCCTCACATTGTTATTTTCCGAACGGTCTGCAGCCATTGATCGAACGTGCTCATGAGCTGGGACTCAAATTCGGCCTACATATCATGCGTGGTATTTCCCGAAAAGCCGTCGAACAGAACCTGCCGATCTACGGTACGCCATATCGGGCTGCAGACATTGCTAATACGGCGGATACCTGTGTTTGGTGCCATTATAACTATGGTATCGATATGGATAAACCTGGTGCACAGCCATTTTATAACGCTTGGATTGGTCAACTCGCCGAATGGGGGGTGGATTTCATCAAGGCTGATGATATTACCGGCTTTCCTCGTGAAATAGAGGCTATCGTGAAATCAATCGAGCAGAGCGGTCGTGATATCGTACTAAGCCTCTCACCTGGGGGCCAGACGATCCTTGAGCGGATGGACACCTATAGCACGGCAAATATGCTAAGGACGACCAAGGATGTCTGGGATAATCAACGTGATATCGATAGGGCCTTCGACAAGTGGCTGGAATTTAACGACGTTCGGAAGGAAGGCTTTTGGCTGGATATGGACATGATTCCTTTCGGTCATCTGAGTGTATGGAGACCTGAAGTGAAACAACAAGACGTTGACTCTACGAAATCACATCAGGAAGAGCTGTTTAGCGGAAAGGGATCTGAACGCATGAGCGGGTTAAACCGCAGCCAGAAGCTAACCTTCATTACGATGAGGGCGCTTGCTGCCTCTCCTTTATTCATGGGAGGTGCACTGCCCACAACGGATGAGTTTTCGTTTGCACTACTGACGAATCCCGATATGATTGCTTGCAATCAAAACGGCGTCATGGGAAAAAGAGTTTATCACAAAGAAGGGATAGAGGTTTGGTCTGCTTTGAAAAAGGGCAGTCTCACAGAGGGATGGCTCGGTGTTTTTAACCGTACGGGAGAGCTGAGGTCTGTTGAGATTACGCTGCAAGAGCTCTCCTTGTTGCAAGCATCCGTCTATCAACTGCGAAATCTTTGGGAGGAACCTGCTATGAACTATGATGGAGCTCAAATAGAAACGCAGATTGATGCGAATGGCGTTTTGTTTCTACAATTCCAAGGAAGGGATGGATTGGTATGACGTCTGAAGCTGCAATTAATAATTGGAATATTCTTATTATTACATCGGATGAACATAACGCCAAGCTTATGGGCTGCGCGAACCACCCTATTATTCGTACACCAGGCCTTGATCGACTGGCCAGAGAGGGGACGCTTTTCACAAAAGCTTATTGCGCTTACCCGATCTGTGCCCCTACCCGGCAAAGTTTTATCACGGGGCAATACCCGATGGAGCACGGTCAACTCAGTAACGCACATGTGTTTGATAAACGAAACCAGACATGGGCGCATCATTTTAAAAAGCATGGGTATACGACGGCTTGTATTGGTAAAATGCATACCAATCATGAATCCTACGATTACGGCTATGATTATAGATACAGTACGGAGCACTTTTCAGACGAGATCAAAGCGAGCAGAGCCGCCAATCCACCGCAATTCGATCCTGATGACAAGCTGATATTCGACGCCATAACCGATATTCGGGCTGGAGGGAAACAACCCTCACGGCTGCATGGTAAAGTCGTTAGCGATGAGTCGTTAGAAACCGATGCTATTATGTTGAAAGAGGCGATTCAATACTTGACGGAGCATCAAGCGGAGAAATTTTTCTTGCATGTTTCGTTCGTTCAACCCCATTGGTATTGGAATACGGGTCAAGATTATTATTATATGTATGACCCTGACAAGATTGATCTGCCAGAGAGCATCCCTGGTGAATTGGAGAGCAATGCGATCGTATATAAAATGGCGGAGCAGGCCGGATGGTTTCAAAATACGGAAAAGATGAACAGGTTGGCGCGAGCGCGGTATTACGGCAGTATTAGCTGGATGGACCATAATGTCAATCAACTGCTTGATACCCTAGATGAGCTAGGGCTTACGGGGAATACACTGGTTATGTACTTCTCTGATCATGGTGATATGGCCGGTGAAAAGGGGCTTTGGCTTAAAAATCAGATGTATGATTCCTCAGCTCGTATACCGCTTATTGTACGGATGCCAGGTGTCGTTCCTGCTGGTACAGTGAATGACAAGCTGATCAATCATGTCGATTTGTTTCCAACACTTGCGGGTCTGACAGGTACGCAGGATCATCTGCCGAATAATATTACCGGCTCTGATTTATCGGGTCCCGTGATCAGCAGTGGAGACAGCCATCATAATCAAACAGAGAATACATTCACATTCAGTGTACAGGGGTTAAACAGTGTTGACGGCATACCTATGCAGGTTATGGCACGTTCGGAACGCTGGAAGTTCATTCAGTATAACCTAGAAGCTCCCGAGCAGCGATATGTTATGTACGATATGAATGATGATCCGGAAGAAACGCGAAATCTTGCTTATGAAGAATTGTTACAGCCTGTCGTTCAGGAACATCTGCATGCCATCAAAACGTTTCTTCAGGGATTGCGAAAGCCGAAATATGAGGTGGTGAAGCTCATAAAGGATGCGAAAGCAACGCACTAAAACACTCAATATCATTGAAGAAATTTCTAGGAACACCACGGCAGCCGGCAGACGATCGGTTGCCGTTTTCATTGAAGAAACAGGTCGTTTAACGTGGAGACTTCAACAAAAGCTGATTAAGGGAAGGCATATGAATTCATTTGATTATGGGGAGTATTTTCAAGAGATACAACTGCCGATATTGCACCGAATCATTTTATCAAACCTGGAATGCAATTTGTATTCAAGAATAAAGTAAATAATTTGCCTTATGGCGGCAAAGTAACAATACATTTATGCAATGGATAAAAATTTTTTGCAACAATTTGAATCCATTCTACGTTTGAGGTATTGTAAGCGAACTAAGCTCAACGAGGGGATAGAAACTGCGTAAGCATTTAGAGAAATGATGGGAAACAAAGTGAGGAGGAATTTACTTGAAGAAGAAATTATTAATTGCACTTGGACTTACGGGTGTTATCGCAGCATCTATTGCTGTTGGAGCATATGCGGCAACGGACATTAAATTATTTATTAACGGGAAAATAATCAATGCGGATTTGCAGATCGTAGATGGATCCAGCTATGTTCCTTTGAGGGTTGTTTCTGAGTCACTTGGAGCTAATGTACAGTGGGATGAAGACAAACGGGAGATTAGAATTACGGGACAACCGGGTCAAGTAGGCCAAACCGTCTATGAGAATACCCAATATGGCTTCCGTTTCACGCTGCCGGACAGTTGGAAAGGGTACACGATCGTAACGGACAAATGGGAGGGTCTTCCTGTAGGGGATGCCCAAGGCGATAAGGTCAGCGGCGCGAAACTCAGCATCCGCCATCCCGAATGGACCGCTGAAAAGCCTAGACAGGATATCCCTATACTCGTCTTTACTGTCGACCAATGGAACGAGCTTCAGCAGGAGAAATTCCACATTGGCGCAGCGCCTATCGGCCCAAGCGAACTGATGCGCAATGACAAATACGTGTTCGCACTTCCGGCGCGTTATAACTTTGCATACCTTGATGGCTACCAAGAAGTGGAAGACATCTTGAAGAGCAATCCGATTCAACCGATGAAGTAATCCAATCTCAAGAAAAGATTACCCTTTGCCGTATACGGCCTAGAGAATATGCAGACACAGTGTTATCGAGCTAACGAGGACCGATCGCGCAAATACAAGGGACAGATTGCCGCGGCAGCTGTCCCTTGTTTCATACAGGAGAAGATAAGTTAGAGGCTGCCGAACGATTCGGCAGCCTTGCTGCGCTAGTCGGAGTTTATTTTAAATCGCTCTTGTTATTATGCGCGAGACAATGGTAACATTTACTAGGAACACGTGTTTGTTTTTTTGTATTTTCCAACGGAGGAGCCGATGTACATGATCCAGTTGACGAACAGCCAGGCGCGGCAATTTCTGCTATTGAAGCACGGGCTGTTGGGTGAATATCAATTTGCCGGAAAGCAGGGAGTATTGGATTTTGTGCGGCAGGTCGGCTGTATTCAATACGATCCTATCGATGTATGCGGTAAAAACGCCGAACTGGTGTTGCAGTCGCGAATAAAAGGTTTTACCAAGAACATGCTCAACGAGTTGCTATATCAAGATAGAAGCCTTGTCGATTATCCCGACAAGAACTTGGCCATTATCCCTGTCGAGGACTGGCCGTATTTTGAACGGTACAGGCAGGCCGCCCGAGAACATGCCAAGCGCTATCCCGAAATGGAAGCGCTGATAGAGCAAGTACGGGCTTACATCCAAGATCACGGTGCGCTAAGTTCAGATGATCTAAAATTGGATGGGAATTTCGCTTGGCAATCGGCCATCCACTGGAGCAGCGGAAACAATTCAACCCGCTCGGTGCTGGAGCAGATGTACTCGACAGGCGAGTTGATTATCCATCACAAAAAAGGAACGCGAAAGTATTACGATATCGCCGGGAAGTACATACAGCCAACTCTGCTGAATGCGCCGGAGCCGCTGGAGAGCGAGCTTGAGCATCACAAGTGGCGGGTACTGCGTCGAATCGGCGCTGTTGGCCTATTATGGAATCGTGCATCCGATGCCTGGCTGAATATATGGGGATTGAAAGCGGAGCAGCGCAATGAGGTTTTCCGCCTGCTGTTGCACGAAGCTCGCATTGTTGCTGTTGCCGTGCATCAAATGAAGGATATCCTGTACTGCCGCCTGGAGGACTTGCCGTTGATTGAAGCTGTCCTGCAAAAACCGGCGTCAAAATGGCGATGCGAGCTGATTGCCCCACTAGATAATTTCATTTGGGACAGAAAACTGATCAACGAATTGTTCGGATTCGATTACACTTGGGAGATTTACACGCCTGCAATCAAACGTAAATTCGGCTATTATGTGTTGCCTATAATATACGGAGAAAGCTTCATCGGACGAGCCGAGGTAATCGCGGAGCGAAAAGCAGGGACGCTAGTTGTCAAAAACATCTGGTACGAGAACAACATAAAGCCAACAAAGCAATTGCGAACAGCCTTGAACAATTGTTTCCGAAATTTTGCATTATTCAACGGATGCGACAGGATTTTGATAAATTCTATGGATTGACATACCCAGCCCCAGGTAACCTTCCATCGGTGACTAAGAAGCTGTCATTCCTTTATGCATTGCAACCAAGTGTTTCGACATTCGTAATACAGCATATACTGATGTACGGAGGTGCTTGAGATGGATTTTCTGAAGGATTTAGGCAAGCTGGCAGGCCATGTGACAGGCAAAGTGCTTGGAGGAACTGTCCGTGTGGCAGGGGAGCTTGTTCGCAGTGATTATATAAAGGAAATTGGGAATGATGTAGAACAGGTCACGGCCAAAACGGGTGAGATCGCAGGCCATGCAGCGAGCGGTGTATGGGATTTAGGCGCAGGCTTAATTACCACGGATAAGCAGCAATCGAAGGCTGGACTTCATGAGCTTGAACAAACGGCAATTACGACGGCAAGAGGAATTGGCCATGGAATCGAGTATGTGGTTGAGAGCGGAAAAGATGTCGTGACAAGCTTCAAGGACAGCGATAAAGCACGGTTGAAAGACGGCCTGAAAAAGCTGGGAAAAGCGGCCGCTATCAGCATTCTGGCTATCGGTGTGATCGATATCGTCGATGGTCCGGACGTACCGGATTCCTCAGGTTCGACATAAAAACAGACCCAACAAGATATCGGTCGGGTCTGTTTTTATGACGCTACTATCGCCGTCGCATCAAGCGACCGGGTTCCCTCCTAATAGGGGCCCGGCTTTTTGCTAGCAAAAACTCTATTGCATACCTGAGGCCCATTTGACCGTGGATTCGAAGATTTTCCACCCATCATCCGAGATTTTCCCTTCCGAGTCATAAAAAACGTAGTAGTATACGAGCCGAGCAGGCGCGACTTCGCCGTTCGCGTCTTTGGTACCATAGTCGTATGCGAAAATCATTCCCTTGGACTTATCATCCGGAGCTGTAGCGATGACTGCGGCTTGTTCACCGGGGGTGGCATATACCGTGTTGCTTATTTTAGTATAGAGAAAAGAGTTAACATGAAAGCCATTAAAGCAATGAGTCGTTTCATCAACGAATTCCCCCCCTATTATAGAGAGTTACTAATATTACCATTGTAGAGAAGTAGATGAAAAAAAGTTGGGGCGATGCCATCTTAGAATAGGGGTTTCGAATGATTGTATGTAGTGCATAGAGGAGTGAAACATAATCATAATTATTAATTTAAATCCAGTTGTTGAGATCCATGGAGATCAATTTACCGATCGAGAGGAAATAAAAAAAATAAAGTATGTGCTGATAAGCGTTGGTACATAATATCAATATTATTCGTTGAAGGAGTGAAAAAATGGATACAGAAATGTTTGATGAAAATCTTGAAGCATCTGTTGAGGCATCGGATGTTCTCTCCGTTCCAGAAGGAACAAAAGAGTTTGTCGACATCATTGGTGATGAAAAACTCGATGGCTATGGTAACCCAGCCTCAAATTTTGATACACAACAATAAAATTTGAACTCCCCGTGAATTTGGGGAGTTTTTATTTTTAATATCAAAAGAAGGGGCTATTTCCCACGAAAATTTGCACATGATACGCTCGAAAAAGAAAATTATCGATCTCCTTACCAAGTGGAGGGTTTAACGGACGTTACTGCTGTATTTGCGGGTAATGATACGGATGCTGTCATTAAGAAAGATGGTTCCTTATGGATGTGGGGCCTTGATCGACAAGGGTTGTTTGGATGGGATGGGGCTCTACATTTATCACCTGTACCAGTAGAAGTGAAACCTATTCCGGCTGCGACCCGGCGCTGAGATTTAGAGGCTTCTTGGGAAACAAATGGTTAGTGCCTGTTTAGGTCTTTTCTTTTTCGGCTGGATCGCCGTTTTGGTTATTCTGCTGATTCAAATATTCATAAGCCACTTATATTTTTCGTTAATCTAATAGGAACGAAATGGAAGGCGCCACCGGCGTCTTTTTTCGTTTTGTGAAGAATGTCATTTTTAAACGAACGGGAAGGGTAGTGTTGAGATGATTGCGAGCAAGGGAAAACAACCGACTTTCAGACTAGTCTTTCGGTCTTTATTAGAGGACCTATTCTTTTGATTAAACAATAATGTCGTATAATGTCGAAATTAAGAGGAGTGGTCGCGATTATTGTCGAACCAGACATGGCAGCTATTTGATTTCTGTATAAGAAACCTTACTTAAGATGTTGAAGAAAGGACACATCCCCAATGAAAAAAAATTACTGGCTTGCAGCTCTGTTTAGTTTGATGCTGCCTGTACAGGCTGTGCCGGCATTTGCTTCTGACCAGCAGCCTTTCACGGATATTCAAGATTCCTATGCTAAAGAAGCAATCATAAAATTGTATAAGGATGGTATCATCTCGGGAACTGGCGCACACTTGTTTGAGCCTTCTCGGAGGATTTCCAGACAAGATGTCGCTCTTCTCTTGGTTCACGCACTTCAGTTAGATACCGGCGAGATTCGTGCAACCAACTCCTTCAGCGATATACCAGTCGGACATTACGCTTATGAAGCCGTTGAAACATTACATAAATTAGGTGTAGTTAATGGAATTTCTGAGGATCAATTTGGTGCGGATGTACCGATAACCCGAGAAGAGATTGCAGCCATACTTATGAGAATAGGCCATTATTTGAAGAATGGACAAGGCGTTCGTTTAGCTGTTCAAGATAAGGAAGCCGTTAGCGATTGGGCTAAGGACTATGTCCAAGCGGCTATTGAGTCCGGCATTATGGTCGGAGATGGAGTTAATTTTCACCCTAAGGATAATCTTCAAAGGCAGGAAGCTGTCCAAGTTATTTTTAACTTTATTCTTAATCATAAGAATTTTGCCGTCGTTCAGAACGTGTCCAAGGACTCTGTTGTTTTGAACGGAACAACATATAAGATTCCTGTATATTTACAAGGGATTTTAAACGAAGATAACAATCCAGTGCTGCAAGATGCATTTATTACATTCACATCCTACCATAATACGATACAGAGAATTACCTCTCTCGAAATAACCAAGGGTGGCAAGGAGCCGCGGTCTGAGGAGAAAGAATTTACGGGCAACCTCGTTTTTAATGGACATGGAGCTGTTCTCGACGGAACTCTCTACATCGGTGCGGATTTTATTACCCTGAAAGATATGTATATCAAAAAGGATCTAGTGATAGGGGAAGAGGCAAAGAACGACTTCTATTCAGAGTCCATTCGAGTAGACGGCAGTACCCTTGTTAATGGCGGTTCACAGGATACCGTCGTGTTTCAAGACGCGACGCTAAACAGCGTGGAAATTAACAAGCAGAACGTCAGAGTGGAACCTATCGGCCAAACTAGCGTTTCCCAGATTACTGTGAACAGCAGCTCAACGATCCAGGCTGATAGTAATATTACGATTCCAAAATTAACTATTGCTGACGGTGCGAATAATGTTTCCCTAAACGCAGCAGTCTCAACCTTAGAGGTGTCTGGAACACAGGGTAAAACGCTGTCTGGAACATCGAATATTGCAACACTAACAATAACCGAAGGTGCAAGTGTCAATCTAGCAACCACCGGATCCGTAGGTACTCTCCAAATCGTATCGGACGCCAGCAAGCTTACTTTGGGATCGACGACTACGGTAAATTCTCTTGTGATTCCGGAAAATATAAGCGTCTCTTCGGTTGTAAGCAACTATAACCAAGTTAGTTCGCAAGTGGGTACCGTCTCGACGCCTACTTCCACGACAACAACAACAACAACAACAACGACTACAAATTCAACGAATACAAACCATGCTCCGCTTGTAGCGAAGCCGGTCGCCCCTCAGCAGATCAATTTGTATGGCGGCGAACAAACCATTAGTATATCAGAAACTTTCCAGGACCAGGATAACGACTCGCTTAAACTGACCGCCACATCCAGAAATCCTGGGATTGTCGCTGCAACGCTGAATGGCACGGACCTTACATTAAAACCGATATCCTTAGGTACAGCGGTGATTATTCTAGGAGCGAATGATGGTAAGAAAACAACAAGCTCCTCAATAAGTGTTACTGTTTTTAATGGGAATCGCGCTCCTCAGGCAAGCGAGGTCTCTATACCTGACCAGCTGCTCTCCTTAGGTAAAGAGCCTGTAGCCATTGATTTGAGTGATAAATTTAGCGACCCTGAGGGAAATCCTCTTACATATGAGGCAAAGGTGATTCCTTCCGACTTGGTCACAACAGTGGTGAAAGATAATAAGCTTTACTTAAGTACGGAAGCAACATCAGGAAAAGCAGTAGTTACGGTAACAGCCGCGGATGGTAATGGAGGCGTAGGTTCCCGATCCTTCAATGCGAATATCAATGAGGCGCCTGCAATCGTTACTCCGATACCGGAGCAAAAAGAGATGACTGAAGGAGGGGCATCAGTTAGCCTTGAATTAACTGAATATATCAAAGACCCGGAAGGCAATGCGCTTACCTTCGCGGTGAACTCACAGGATCAAAGTGTGGCAACAGTTGATTTGGTAGGAAGTAAGCTTACTATCACTCCGCTGTATGCAGGCTCCACAAAAGTTAATGTTACGGCAGAGGACCCATTCGGCAGAACGGTAACGTGTGAGGTAACTGTAGACATTAATGGTAACCCATCGGCGGACAAGATTGTTGCCAACCAAATTGTAACGATCAACGGAAATGAATTGACAGTTGGTCTCGCTGACGTGTTCAGTGATCAGAACGGTGATCATCTCAATTACCGAGTCAAAGTAAAGGACGAGTCTATCGTCAGCGCGGATATCGCTCCGGGATCGACGAATTTGCTCATCCGCGGGCAGAAGGCGGGATCAACACAAGTTACAGTAACTGCCGAAGATGGCAGGGGCGGTTCTGTCTCCACGTCATTCGAAGTTCTTTCCAATCAGGCGCCAAAAGCATCTTCGATTGATTTGAATGAACAAATGATATCTATCGGGATAGATCCGATAGAGATTGATTTGGAAGACAAATTTGCCGATTTGGACGGTGATGAGCTTAGCTACGAAGTAAAAAGCGAGCATCCCGAAATTGTGGTTTCAGTACTGGATGCAGCGAAGAAAAAGCTTTTATTATCGACCGTCGCTTCGAGCGGTGAATCGAAAGTGACGATTACAGCTAACGACGGCAAGGGCGGAAGCGTTACGCGCGAAATCTATGTTAAGGTGAATCAAGCTCCGCTTATCGCTAATAATATGCTGATTAACGATTTAACTGAAGGCGGACCAAGCAAAGAACTGGATGTACAAAAATATTTTGCAGACCCGGAAGGCCAGCCTCTGACATTCAAAGCGAACCCGCAGGATCTGAGTAAGGCTACGGTGCAAGTAAACGGAAGCAAGCTGACCGTCACTCCGTTACTTGGCGGAACGACCAAAGTTACTGTTACAGCAGAGGATACGTATGGCCGATCGGTGTCGTCAGAGTTGGACTTGATCATTAATAATAATCCTGTAGCCGGTAACCTTGAGAGCATTCCCGTTACTATAGGAGTTCCGTATACGGTAGACCTGGGCAATATCTTTAGTGATGCGGATGGGGACCAACTCACGTATACTGCTGTATCGTCTCAGGAAGGTACAGTAACGGCATCCGTATACGACGGAAACAAGCTTCATCTGAACGCCTTGCAGGCAGCTACAGGATCGATTAACGTGACGGTTTCTGCCAATGACGGGAAGGGTGGCTCATCGAGCAAGGACCTCCAAGTGGAAGTCAACCATGCACCGACTGCAACGGTCTTCGATCCAATAGATCTCGAGAAGAGCTTCTCAACAGAGATCAGCCTGAGCGGGATGTTCCAAGACGTTGATCAGGATACCCTTTCCTTTAAAGCAGTATCGGAAAAACCAAGCACAGTTACAGCATATGTGAATGAAGACGGATTGCTGAAGCTGACGGGACTTATGGTTGGAGCCTCAAAAGTTAGCGTTACGGCGGAGGATGGCAAAGGAGGCACTGTTACTACCGATGTGTACGTAAATGTCATCCCTAGACCTAATTCAGCACCGATCGGGCTGCCTATTAATGATCAGACACTACAATATGGTGATTCACCGCTTAACCTGGATTTGTCTTCTTATTTTAGCGACTCTGATAAGGACGAACTCACTTACAGTGTACTGTCCTCGGACCTCAATTCGGTTACGGCCGCAGTATACGGATCCAGCCTGCAGATAACTGCTGCGGGGGTTGGATTTGCAACGGTTCAAGTAACGGCTGACGATGATTTTGGAGGCAAGACTGACAATCAATTCGATGTGCTGGTGACGGATCCGGCAGCCAACCAACCACCGGTACTGAGTGCCGTTCCAACCCGGACGGTTGTTCAGGGGAGTCCTCCGCTTACAATGGACCTAGCTAATTATTTTACTGATCCTGAGGGGGATGTACTTAGCTTTAAAGCAATATCGGATGATACTTCCGTGGCGGACGTATCTTTAAATGGAAGCTTGTTGTCCATTAGTCCTGGACTGATAGGAACAACTACGGTAACGGCCTCCGTGTATGACGGAACAAATCCTTGGCTTAAGAGCAGCTTTAAAGTGATTGTTAAACGGCCTAACGTAGCTCCGATTGTTGCATCTTCTATCAGTGACAAGCTATTGACGTTGGGTGTTCAAGCGAATGCAATTTCATTGACCGGAGTTTTCCAGGATGCTGACGGGGATGGGCTTACGCATACCGCAACCTCCTCTGATACAGCCATTGTCGACACTGCTATATCCGGCAATGAGCTTACATTGACTGCTCAAGGAGTTGGTACGGGTACGATAACGGTTACGACCAATGATGGAATGGGTGGATCCACCAATACTTCTTTCCAAGTAACAGTTAAAGACGCGAACAAGGCACCAGAAGTTTCCTCGACAATTGCGGATAAACTGCTAATTCTGGGAGACCCGACCGACCCTATTTCACTAGCAAGCTTGTTCCAGGACAATGATGGGGATACCCTTACGTATACGGCTGTCTCATCGGACAGCTCGCTAGTAGGCACGTCAGTAAGCGGTAATAATCTTCAGCTTCAATTGAATGGCAAGGGAACGGCTACTGTCACGGTTACAGCTAATGACGGGAAGGGCGGAACGGTGGATACATCCTTCAAGGTAAGGGTTTTGAAGGCTGAAACGTTAACGATTAATACCAAATCCGGCATACAGAATATAAGCTTTGATATAAAGACTTATTTCCCGACCCAGCCAGCGACAGAACTCAAAGTAATACCACAGCCATTGTCAGGCATTCTATCCAATTACCAGCTGACCTTAACAACTGGCATGGCAAACGGCTCCACTTTAATTGTTGCTGCTAGTGATGATACCGGTCTGCGCGTGAAACTTATGATAGAACAGCAGACGACACGTAAAGCGTTTATTTCCGATTATGTGGATGGTTCTAACGGACGAGCAGCCATTCAGGTCTATTACCCGGATGACGGTATGTCGGGCATGCAAACGGGTTACGAATTGTTTTTTTATCAATGGGTGAACTCAACAAATAAAGCACGAGTTTGGTCTTTGCCGTTTTTGCCGTTCTACCCAGGGATGCCGTACATTATTATAAATAGCAATTTCTATGATTTTTTTGATATCACTAACGCCGCTTATTATAACGATGAGGCATTCTTTAGCTTAGATGGATACACTCTGTACGCTCTCGTATTAAAGAAAGACGGCCAAGTTGTTGACGTTATAGGGAATCCGGTAGAGAACCCTACAATCGCTCCACCGTCTATTCTCCCTAAAGGAGGCACCATTGTTAGAAAATCGGGCATTCTTTCCGGATCCCAGTCGTTTAGCCCGTTCGGAGAATGGGATAGTTTCCCGAAAGATACATTTACGAACTTAGGACGTCACCAGCCATAAAAAGACGCAAAAAGAAGCGGCGCATATGGATAGCCGCTTCCTTCTGTAAACTTGGCGTGACGTAAAATAGGAATTGGATAAAGTTCTTTGACAATCATATAATGGGGTGAAATTTTTGAAAAAAAAGAAGTTCAATGGGCGAAATTTGCTCGTAGTCATCATGCTTGTTTTCGCTAGTATAGGATTCCCTCAATTCTCTGGTACTACTCTAGCTGCAGCCCCTTGGGGGAATGCTGTTTCTGGGACAACGGATGATCTAGTCAATGTTTACTATGGAAATGGGTTATTTGTCGCAGTTGGTAATGCGGGGACCATATTAACCTCTAGCGATGGAATCACTTGGGACAAGAAGACGCTGTCTGGCGGAGATGATTTATCCGCGGTTGTGTACTCTGAAGGTAAATGGGTAATTGGCGGTGCGAATGGAGTCATTTATACTTCAACGGATCCAACGATTGTCTCTTCGTGGCAACTTGCAGAAACCGATGGCGTTAGTAGTATCATATGGAACATAACTGTAGGTGGGAATGGAACATTAGTCGCTGTCGCTGAAAACGGTGAAATTCTTTATTCAACGGATGGCGGCGAGATTTGGCATAATGATTTTACCAATGCTTTTGGTTTCTATGGGGTTCATTATGGAACTGCCAAAGGTAAGAGTCGATATGTGGCAGTAGGTCAGACAGCTGAGATTCAAACTTCGGATGACGGGGTCGGAGGCTGGGAATGGAGAGACGCTGGAGCTGGTGTGAATTTGTACAGTATTACCTCAGGTAATGATCTTTTTGTTGCTGTTGGAGACACAACATTGCTTACCTCCCCAGATGGCATAGACTGGTCGTCGTTAACATGGCCAACTGAAGCACCGACAGGCAACTTATACAGCGTTGCATATGCGGGTAACAAATTCATAGCCGTAGGTGAGAACGGTACGGTTCTTACCTCGCTAGACGGTAAAACATGGGATTATGAATCCGCTGGCACCATAGGTTATCTTCTGGGGGTTGCCGGGGGACATGATCGATATGTGGCTGTCGGTGAGGGTGGAATGATTAAAACTCAACCGATGAGCAGCAATGCGAACTTGAGTGATCTGAAATTGGACGGGGGAACTCCATACGCACCTGCGTTTTCAAGTGCTACTACTTCATATACATGGAGCGTCACGAGTGATGTTGATACGGTGCAAGTTACCCCTTTTCTTCAGGACTCTTTTGCAACTGTGACCATTAACGGGAAACAAGGGTTCGACGGTATGAACAAGTCCGTATCCTTAAACCAAGGTTTGAATCAGATCACAATTGTTGTCACCGCTCAAAATGGAACAAGCAAAACCTATACGCTTGATATCACTAGGGGCAGCACAGTTTCAAATAATGCGAACCTAAGCAACTTGACTGTGAGTGCCGGCACGTTAGCACCAAGCTTTACAGCTGATCAAACGGAATACACGGCAAGCGTAGCTAATGGTATAACGAGTGTAGACGTAACGGCAATGGCAGCAGACAGCAGCGCAACAGTTGAAGTTACAGAAGCAGTGAACGGTCACGTGGCGCTGATTGTGGGTGAGAATATGATTCATGTACAAGTCAAAGCCCAAGACAGCACACCGAAGACATACACAATCAAGGTAACGCGTGAGGCATCCTCGAATGCGAACTTGAGTAATCTAACGTTAAGTGAAGGCACGTTAGCACCAAGCTTTACAGCTGATCAAACGGAATACACGGCAAGCGTAGCTAATGGTGTAACGAGTGTAGACGTAACGGCAATAGCAGACAGCAGCGCAACAGTTGAAGTTACAGAAGCAGTGAACGGTCATGTGCCGCTGATTGTGGGTGAGAATGTGATTCATGTACAAGTCACAGCCCAAGACAGCACACCGAAGACATACACAGTCAAGGTAACGCGTGCGGAGGCTCCCACAATGAACAGTACAATCAGCACTGCTATGGCCAGGTTTGATAAGAAGATAACCGCACAGGCAGACATAGCCACAACTATGACGCTGAACGGCAATATACTCAGCAGCATCCAAAACGGGGCGGCAAATCTGGTGCTGAATACGGACTACACGGTTTCGGGAAACGATGTAACCATCAATAAAGCCTATTTAGCAACACAAGCGGTGGGCACTACGGTTCTGACGTTTAACTTCAGTGCAGGCAGCGCACAGACACTGACAATTTCTATCACCGAAACGATAGATCCGGACACCACTTTACCAGAAGCACCAACGATTAACCTAAATCCGAATTCATGGACTAATGGCAGTGTAACGGCAACAATCTATGGTGAACCGGGAGCAACAATAGAGTATCGTCTATCTCCAACTGCTAGCTGGCACGTTTATACCACACCGGTTGTTTTGAATGAAGAGGGCGAATACAGTATCTACGCCAGACAAACGGATGCATCAATTAACATTAGCGGGACAAATAGTGCGATTATAAGAATAGATAAAACTAAGCCTGTTATTCAACTTATTGGCGATGAATCTGTCTCTGTCTACTACCAAGGAGAATTTACGGATCCTGGCGTTCTTGTAACAGATAACTTAACTCAGAATCCGCAAGCTACTGTAACGGGGAATGTAAATACAGGTGTTGTCGGTAGCTATCAAATCTTCTATCAGGTTGTGGATGCAGCCGGCAACGCGGCCGATCAGAAGGTGAGGACAGTACACGTGATTGCGAAACCCAAAGGTCTTCGATTTGATCAAGCAACCTATACAGTGAAAGAAAAAGGCAGCATGCCTTTCCATCTTCATATGAATTTTGACGGTGGAGATGATCAAGACGTTACTCTTCTGGGTAACTATTCCTTTGCGCCTATTGGGATAGCCAGTGCCTCGGTGGACGGTACCATTCAAGGCATTAAGGCTGGACAAACTGTACTCACAGCTGTTTATGATAATCGATCGATTAGCGTTCCAATTAACGTACAAGCAGAGACGCTTGATGTTTATGATGCAGCCCAGCAAGTTCAAATTGGTTATGATGCAGGGGATACTTGGGAAAGTGTAACACAAAATGTGGTTCTCCCTACTATAGGGAAAAACGACACTATTGTTACATGGTTATCTAGTGATCCAGACGTAATCTCAAATATAGGTCGTGTTACGCGTCCAACAACTGGTGACAAGACGATTTACATGCTTGCAACGGTCAAGAAGGAGCAGCTAGTAGCCAAGAAAACATTCCTTGTGATTGTAAAAAAGAGCTCCTTAAGCGTAGTTAGCGAGGAATCAACACGCACTGTACCCGTTCGTGTAGGTGAAACGCAAAATGATGTGGAGCAAACGACAATAGTACGGAAAACCTTGTCTGACGGAACGAAGATTGATAAGGTAACGCTGGAAGCAGATAAAGCACAAGCCGCAATATCTGAAGCGATTGCCCAGAACCAAACACTTGTAAGGGTAGTCGTTAACGACATCCCGACAGACCGTGCGAATGAAGTTGCGGTAGAGGTGTCTT
This sequence comes from Paenibacillus sp. MAHUQ-63, assembly GCF_028765165.1. Taxonomy (GTDB): domain Bacteria; phylum Bacillota; class Bacilli; order Paenibacillales; family NBRC-103111; genus Paenibacillus_E. The sequence goes on from NZ_JARADB010000002.1 coordinate 1,781,253, forward strand.
CATCAGCTTACAAGAATATGGCCTCTAAGCTAGACTTGGCTATTGAAACGGATGAAGCAACCGTGTTGCTGCCTAAGGATACCTTACAGCTTCTGGAGCAGGCAAATGTGGAACTTTTCTTCCGGTTTGTTCCAATTCGGGACGCTGAGCTTGCTAATCAGGTTAAACAGCAAGCACAGATGGATGCAAAGGTAGCCGAACAATCTGTGAATAAAACTGTTAGTCAAATCGGTACGCCGATGGAAATTGAAACCAATGTAACGTCGGACAGTCCAAAAGAGACCAAGCTCGTATTCCCGTTGGCGAAATTAAACCCGCCTTCGAATACATTGGAGCGCGAAGCGTATTTTGCTAACTTGTATATTTTTATTGAACACAGTGATGGAACGACTGAATTTAAAAAGGGTACGGTGGAGAGAGATACCGGAGGCAACATTATCGGATTATCTGTCCTCATTAACAAATTCAGTACCTTTACCGTGTTAAAGCTGGATGAAATTAATAACACTTCAAATGGTAACTCCGGTCATGTTACGACGGCTCCTGAAATTACTCAAACGGTTCCTACTACTGAGGATATAGAAAACGTTACCGTGAAGCCTTATATTAATGGCTTCGAAGACAGTCTCTTCCTTCCGGAACGGCAGACAAGTCGAGCAGAGTTTGCTGCGATGTTATGGCGGATCATGCTAAGTGAGGGAAGCGGGCAAGCTATAGCAACGGGGAAAAATAGCTATGAGGATGTTTCGGCAAGCCATTGGGCTTTTGAAGCTATTGAAGGTCTACGCTTAAAAGGAATTATGACCGGTGTTACAAAGAATGAATTCCAGCCTGAGCGTCCTGTCACTCGTGCTGAGCTCGCAACATTAGCCGTTAGATCGAAAGTGCTTAAGGATACCGAAATATCTGGAAATGCCTCCTTCCCTGATATTCAAGGCCATTGGGCTGAAGAATCGATTAAGTTGTTAGCGGCACAGGAAATTGTAAGAGGGTATGACGATGGAGGCTTCCATCCCAATGATGGCGTTACTCGAGCAGAGGCAGTGACGATACTGAATCGCTTGATGAAGCGAGTGTTACCTGAGATCGCTAACCCAAAAGCGACTTGGAGAGATGTGAATAGTTCTCACTGGGCTTTCAAGGATATTGAAGCGGCATCACGAGTTTATACAATAGAAAGCACAAAATAATAACAAATTATAGGGCGTCCTACAGCTATCTAGCGGAGGGCGCCCTTCGTTTTTATCAGCAAAACCCTTCAAGAAATGGCAGTCCCACAGCACCGTTTGCTAATCTCAAGTGAAAGGAGTCAATAATGGATGTTCTTGTAGGGTTCTTATTAAATTGACCAAAACGAAAGGATTATTGAATTAATGAAAGAAAAATGCAGTAAACACTCCGCTAACGGAGATCGATGGTGTGAAAAAAGCGTGACTGGTGGTATAAGGTAACCCAAGATAAAATTAGGAAACATGGCCCTGCCTTACCGTCAATTAAAAGATATGGGTTCAGTCTTGCTGACCCATCGACATGAAGCGACTTACGTCTCCTACATACTCGGTTAGAATAGATTTACCGATATTGAAAAGGAGGATTTTGACATTGAATAGTTACGATGTCATTATGATTGGAAGCGGCCACAATGCCTTGATTACAGCCGCTTACTTGACTAGAGCGGGCCGCAGTGTGTTAGTGTTAGAGAAAAACGATCGTCCAGGAGGTTTCCTACGCACGGAGGAACTCACCCTCCCTGGCTTTAAACATGATGTGTATGCAGCGGCCCATCCGCTTTTATTGACTGGCCCCGCCTATGCAGACCTTCGGGAAGCTCTTGAAGAACGCGGACTTCGTTACATAAATACCGAACTTCCAACCGGCGTTTCGATGGAGGATGGGCAGACGGGCGTGTTTTCCCGTTCATTTGAGGACCTAGTAGTAGAAGCTGAGCGGCTGGCACCTGGGGATGGCGACGTTCTGGCTCGTTTGTTTGGAGAATTCAATCCCTATGCCGGCGATGTATTTTCACTATTTAATTTGGACCTCTCCGGTACTCAAGCATCCGAAATACTTACTAAGCTGCTTCACGACAAAGGACGGCCGGGCTACTCGGGGTTCGCTGCATCTGTCTTTTCAACCGCCCGAAATGTGGTAAGTTCTTTGCAATCCGCTGCACTTCGCTCGATGCTGGCGTCGTGGGTTACACATCTAGGGCGGACACCGGACGAAATCGGAAGCGGCATCTGGGTCCCACTCACAGCTATGGCGTTGATGGGCGGCGGCATGCCTATACCTGAAGGTGGCAGCGAGAAGCTTGCACAGGCCTTAGCGCAATTGATACAGGACCAGGGTGGTACCATCCGCGTCCATTCAAACGCTAAACGTATTATCGTGAAGCATGGTCGTGCCGTTAGCGTGCAGACATCAGACGGCGAGGAATTCCAAGTTAATCAGGCAGTCGTTGCCTCGACCGGTCCGGATCAGCTCTACCTTTCGCTGCTGGATAATGTTGAGGTTAGTGCTCCTCTGCGTGAGCAAGCCAAGCATTTCCGTTATGGTCGAGGCTGCGTACAAATCCACCTTGCGCTTAGCGAGCCCCCGCGATGGCCGGATGCGCGTTTCGCCAAGGTCGGTCAGCCGCATTTGACGGATGGGTTAGATGGGTTCACGCAAGCGATTGCGCAAGCGATGTCGGGTTTGCTTCCGGCCAAGCCGACCTTTACGGTGGACTGCTCCACAAATCTTGATCCGTCTCGCGCGCCGGCAGGCAAGGCTGTGATGCGTATTCAAGTTCTTGAAGTGCCTTGTCGTCCACGTGGCGATGCTGCAAATCAAATTGATGTTGGCGACGGGACTTGGACCCCGGATCTCACTGCGCGTTTCGTAGAGCGTGTGTTAAAAATTGTAAGAAAACATATCCCTAATATTCCAGACGCGGTTATCGGTCATGCGGTTGTAACTCCTGATACGATTGCACGCTACAACCCCAATTCAGGCCCAGGCGATCCGTACGGAGGTGCCCATGATTTGGCGCAGAGTTTTCTTTTCCGGCCGCTTCCGGCGCAGCCCAGTCATCAGACGGAAGTGCCGAACCTGTTTATGCTGGGAGCGGCAACCTGGCCGGGTCACGGCATTAATGGAGGATCAGGCTACATCGTCGCCCAAAAGCTACTGTCACAAGATTACTAGCAGTATCGGAAAAATCAGATCCAAGAACATTGAAACACCGCGGCAGCCGGTCATATGACGATCGGCTGCCTTTTCTACGCTAATTAGAGTTTAGTTTCAATATGCGTTAAAAGATTGGGATTCTGGGTGGCCCGGCCAGTCGGCTTAAAATTATGAAAGCAAACTCTTGCAGCAGCAAGACAAGATATGCCAAGAGCTGCATCGGCAGCTGCAGGACATCGCGTCTGATTTCGTTATAAGAAGAAATTGGGGTAAGGAGATTACCATGAGGCAGGAAGAAATGGTATATAACTGTAATTACTTGATTAGTGCGGAGAAGGTGCCCAGCTTTTTAAGTGTTTTCGACCAAATTCAAGATTCGCTCAAAGAATCCGGTTGGATGTTAGAGCTGACCGGTCCATGGCCTCCTTATCATTTCGCAAAACAAGGCAGGGAGGAGTGACCTTTGCATCAAAACTATCGAAACAAAGAAATGACATTGTTGGATATTCTGGATGGATTGATTGATAAAGGCGCTGTAGTTAGCGGAGAGCTGATCATTTCCGTAGCCGATATTGATCTGATTTATGTAGATCTTAAATTGTTAATTGCATCTGTACAATCCATCCTCGAACAAAACTCGGGTGATCAGAGAGTTGAATCTCATCAAGGATGGGGGTCTTCGAATGAGCAGCCTTCAAACAAACCGAATTCATTAACATTCATGCAGCTTGAGTCTATCATCTAAGGCAAGTGATTTAGAAACGGAGCAAGGAAAGCTTAAGGAGCGAATTAATCGAATAGAAGGCTATCTGGAAACAAAGCAAGATCCAGTCGTGTAGGGAGAGGGGCAGCGAGCCCCTCTTTTTTTCTAGCATGATATCATCATTGAATATATATACATAATAGCGTATATTAATACATATCTAATTGGTAAGGGGTGGAAAAATGAAATATAAAATATTTGTTGATGGTCAAGAAGGTACAACTGGTTTAAAAATACATGATTACTTATCCAAGATTTCTAACATTGAAGTACTCAAGATTGAGTCGGAACAGCGAAAAGATCACGAAACCCGTAGGGCTTTAATTAACGAAGCAGATGTCGTCTTCCTTTGCCTTCCAGATGCTGCCTCAAAGGATTCCGTATCTATGGTAATTAATGACAAGACCAAAATAATAGATGCAAGTACAGCGTTTAGGACCAACCAGGATTGGACTTATGGATTACCAGAATTACATATAAATCAAAGAACTAAAAATCCAAAATTCATCTAGAGTATCTGTCCCTGGATGTCATGCAACGGGGTTTATTTTAGCCATACATCCTTTGGTAGCGGAAGGAATAATTCCAAGGGATTACCCTATGTCTTGTTATGCGCTTACGGGATATAGTGGTGGAGGTAAGAAACTAATATCCGAATATCAGAACTCAAATAAAGAACAGCTTTTTGCCCCAAGACATTATGCACTTAACCTTAATCATAAGCATCTTCCTGAAATGCAACTATATTCCGGATTAAGCGCAGCACCACTTTTTACTCCAATTGTCGGAAACTATTATCAAGGTGATGCAGTAAGTATTCCTCTCTTTCCTAGAATTTTCAATAAAAATGTGACGGCAAGAAATATTCAAGAAATGCTTGCCTCTTATTATAAAGATGATCGGTTTGTTCGAGTCGCCCCATTCGACTCTGAGGCATATCTTGAAGTTGGTTTCTTCAATCTCATGCAATGCAATCATACAAATTATTTGGATATATTTGTTTATGGTCAAAAAGACCAGATATTACTTGTATCGAGATTTGATAATTTAGGTAAAGGTGCTTCAGGGGCAGCCATTCAAAATATGAATATTATGCTTGGATTTGACGAAAATTCAGGACTAGATTAAAAGAAATAAGTTCTTCGTTGAACTAACGGAAACTAGAATTTAAAGAAACATTGAGCAGCCGAAAAAGGATTATGACACGAGTAACGTTAAAAAACTCCTCTCTAAGTGGAACTTAGAGAGGTTTTTTTCTTTTACCCCCTTGTTATAGTACCACTTCAGCATCACTACACCTACTGATCGACGGCATAAGAACCCGCTTGCGCTCCTTGGCTCAATTTTTATACATGTAACCTTCGTTTTTTCGATTATCACCGCTTTCTCTAGTTGATATAGTTGGATGTATCAGATACGGACAAATCAACTTGTAAGCGCAATCTGAAACAATAAGACACTATATACAGAGGTGATCTCATGAAGGGGTTTAAGCGGGGAAGAGCAGGAAAGGGGCAATTATACTTGATGCTGCTCCCCAATCTAGTGTTGTTTGCGGGATTAACGGTGTATCCGATTTTGTGGTCGCTGCGGTTGTCAGTACCGATGAATACCTAAGAAGGGAGGAGAGAAACATGAAAAGAACATTGGTAGTTATAACCGTGGCAGCATCTGTAATGATGCTGACCGCATGCGGGAATTCGGATGGAGGAGCTAAGTCCACGTCGACTGAAAGCGCTGTCTCAAAAAACGCAACAGGATCTGTTGGCGCTAAGACCGTTATTAAAGTATGGACGTTAAACCGTGCCGATCAAGATTATATGAACAGCAAGATTGCGCAGTACAATAAAGATAACAAGGACAATATTCAAATTGAATATCAAATCTACGCGGAGAACTATAACCAGTCCTTGGATATTGCTCTGGCTACGAATGAGGGACCTGACGTCTTCTTCGACGGCGGTACGGCATTCCAAGACCACTTGACCAAGGGGGATCTCGCTCCGCTGGATAAGTACCTCACACCTGAATACAAGAAGAGATTCGGGGAGGGGGCGTTCATTGACGGCATCAATGTCGTAAACGGAAATATTTATTCTATGCCTGCCATCAGCACAACTCCTCGTTTATACTATAACAAAGGGATATTTGACAAAGCTGGAATAGCTGAACCTCCGAAAACGATTGACGAGATGGTGAAGGACGCCAAGCAAATTACAGATAAGTTGAAAGGAGAAGGCATATACGGCTTCGCGGCTAACTTGAAAAATCCGGCACAAGCGTACTCCCGCTCGATCGACTATATGTTAATGAGAAGCGGCGGTGTGGAGGCCGGATACGATTTCATTAACGGTAAATATGATTTTAGCAGCTACAAACCGATTCTGAACGCATACCGTGCGATCTTCACTTCCGGCGCGGCATTCCCGGGATCCGAATCCCTTGATATTGATCCGCTGCGCACACAATTTGCTGCAGGTAAAATTGGTATGTATATTTCATGGTCCCACTCGGAGCCAGGCGTGTACATGAACCAATTCCCTACCAAAGAGGTGTGGGATGTCGCACAGCTTCCAACGATTGACGGACAATTCAAAGGATCTCAGCATATTAACCTGGCAGGACGCTGGTTCTTGATGAACAAAAATTCCAAAAATCAAGATCAAGCTTGGAAAGTTATGGAGTTCCTGTACAGCGATGACTTGCTCTCCGGCTACTACAACAAAGGCTTAGGCATGGTGATGCTTCCTTCCGTACTGAAAAATGCCGAGAAACCGGATACGGTAAAAAAATGGCCGAACCTGGAATTGACCGATAAAGACAAAATCTGGCCGCCGCTGCCAACAGGCGTGAAACCGGAAGGCAACGATATGTACTTTGTGTTTAACGCAATCATTCTAGGCGCAATTGATATCGACAAAGGTATTCAAGATTTGAATACCCGCTATAATGCCGCACTGGATAAGTCCGTAAATGATGGAAAAACGAAGCGCATCCAATATCCGAATTTTACTCCGGACAACCCGGGCAAAGTATTTGAAAATAAATAAGGCGGAGAAGAAGCGGAAAGCGGCGGAGAAGGAGAGGCCGACGCTTCCTCTCTTTTCTTCATTTGAGGTGAAATGATGGAGCATCGTTGGAAAGCAATTTGGATTACAGATCCAGAATTTGCTGGATATGAACCGCAGCCCATGTTGAACAAGGAATATGATCAGGTAGAGCGTATGGCGCATCCCGAGCATCTTAAGAACCGGCATATGCTTGTGCGGAAGCAGTTTCAATTACAGACTGCTCCCAAAGAAGCTCTGCTCTGCATCACCGCGGACGACTATTATAAGCTGTATGTGAACGGGCATTTTATAGGACAAGGACCGGCACAGGGATATGCATTTCATTATAACTATAATGAGTGGAACTTGAGCGCTTACCTGCATGAAGGAACGAATGTGATTGCGGTACATGTGTATTATCAAGGCTGCGTTAATCGCTATTATAATAGCGCGGATTTACGGCAAGGTATGATCGCTGAATTGCACACGGAGCATGGGCTTGTTCTTGCGACAGACGGCAGCTGGCGGTATAGGGTTGCGTGTGAATTCGGACCTGCCGACACGGTCGGATACGAGACGCAGTATTTGGAGAATATCGATCAACGACTAGCCAATGTAGGATGGATCGAAGTCGAATATGATGATCGTGAATGGCTGTATGCGAGAGAAAATCATCAAGCTGATTACATATTGGTTAAGCAGTCGACGCCGCCCCTTAGCGTGTACCGTCTCAAACCGCAGAGTGTGCGAACTGTGAGGAAAGGCGACTATGTCATTGATTTTGGCCAGGAGGTTACGGGTCAGTTTGAAATGGTCGCTTGCGGAGACCCCGGAGAGCAAATCATTATTCGCTGCGGTGAAGAATTGTACGAGTCTAGTCAAACAGTCAGGTACGACATGCGCTGTAACTGTAAGTATGAGGAAACTTGGACGTTGTCGGGTAACCGAGATACACTCCGGCAATATGAGTATAAAGCGTTCCGGTATGTAGAGGTACTCGGATTGCCTGGTACCATCGACGTTAACAGTTTTGCTGCTATGGTCAGACATTATCCGCTAGATGAACAGGCGATGACATTTGAGTCGAATAATGAGCTATTGAACCAAATCTGGTCCATCTGTAAAAAAGGCGTGCAGTTCAGCGCCCAAGAAAACTTCGTAGATTGTCCGTCCCGCGAGAAGGGGCAGTACCTGGGAGACAACACCGTCATTGGGCATTCACACATGTACATCAGCGGAGATTTGCGGCTATTTAAGAAGGCAATTCGGGATTTTGCATTAACAAGCACGGTATGTCCGGGTCTCCTGGCGGTTGCACCAGGGCACTTTATGCAGGAGATTGCTGATTTCTCTCTGCAATGGCCAATCCAGCTGTTGCTATATTATGAGCACAGCGGAGACAAGGAATTTTTGCAGGAAATGCTGCCTGTCGCCGAAGGGATTCTAGCTTATTTCCAAAAGTACGAGCGCGAAGATGGACTGCTTGAGAATGTGAAAGAAAAGTGGAATCTAGTCGACTGGCCCGATAACTTAAGGGACGGCTACGATTTTGCGCTTACCCGCCCCGTTAGCGACGGATGTCATAACGTCATCAATGCGTTCTACTACGGCTGTGTGAAGACGGTTCAAGCCATTAAGGACTTGCTGAATATCAAATATGAGGACCGGCTTCCTGCTCTTAAAAAAGCCTATCAGACAGCTTTCTTCCGTCCGCAATCCGGATTGTTCGCCGATGCATTAGGCACGGATCATGCCTCGCTTCACTCGAATATGCTTGCTTTGTATTTTGAGATCGTCCCGGAGCACGCAATTTCATCCGTTTGTGCTCTTATCCAAATGAAAAGATTAAGCTGCGGCGTATACATGTCCTATTTCTTGCTGAAGGCACTGGCCAAAGCTGGTGAAACCGAGCTGATCTACGAGCTCATTACTTGTCAGGATGAGCGTTCATGGGCGAACATGGTGAAGGAGGGGGCGACAACTTGCTTTGAAGCGTGGGGGAAAGAACAGAAATGGAATACAAGCTTATGCCATGGTTGGGCCAGCTCGCCGATTCCTATACTTATCGAGGAAATCATTGGGATCAAACCGGCAGCTCCAGGTTGGTCATCGATCCGATTTGATCCTCACTTGCCTGATGGAATGCCAGAATTCTCTCTAACCTTTCTCACTATGGCGGGGAAAGTTCACATTCATTACGCTGGCGGACATCTGGAACTTATAGCCCCAGAGGGGGTAGTTATTCATCGGTGTTGAAACAGCTGCATAACCAAGCCCTCAGCCCCAGGAAAACCGGAAGCAAGGAGTTGTTAGCTTGTGAGGTCGGCATGCTCAGCGGAAACAACGATAATGCCATAACCATATCAATGCCAAATAAGTGACAAGAAACATGAAGACGTTCCCGACTGACTGAAAAATAAAGGATTAGACCAAGAAAAAATTGGAATCGAATGGGATTGCGCTAACGGGGGGCTGTTGACTGCCCCCTTTTTTTTATTTTTACCGCTTGACTTGGTGTTAACACCAAGTTGTAACATAAGCGTTGCAACAATCACAAGCGTAATGATATCCGTCATTCCGCTCAAACAAAGATAAGGATAGGTGAGGAACAATGTCTGTACAAATGAGTAAGGTAGCCCTGATTACGGGAGGAAACAGAGGACTTGGCTTTGAAACGGCGCGTCAATTGGGAGGATTGGGATATACCGTTCTTTTAGGCGCAAGAGACAAGGAAAAGGGATCCCAAGCAGCAGCAAAGTTACAGGAGCAGGACATAGATGCACGTTATATCGAACTGGATGTCACCGATCAGGCCACGATTGATGCAGCCGCCACGAAAATTAAATCGGAATACGGGAAACTCGATGTACTGATTAATAACGCAGGAATTGGCGATCGGCATAAATTTACGGATCTAAGCGTGGCGGATTTAAAGAAATCGTTTGATACGAATTTTTTTGGTGCATTCACTGTCAGCCAAGCCATGCTGCCCCTTATCGAAAAATCAGATGCCCCTCGGATTGTCAATATCTCCAGCTCCATAGGATCTATAACGCTGCATAGTGATCCGGGAAACGGCGTATACCCTTTAAAAGCATTAGCGTATAGCAGTTCCAAAACGGCGCTGAATCAGCTTACCACTCATCTTGCTTTTACATTGAAACATACCCCTGCTAAAGTCAATTCGGTTTGCCCTGGCTTTGTTGCTACCGATTTCAATAACGGATACGGAGATCTGACACCGGAACAAGGTTCCCGAATCATTGTCCAATATGCTACACTTGCACAAGATGGACCCACAGGGGGCTTCTTCAATGAGCAAGGTATTATTCCTTGGTGACTTTATTTCATGAGGATGGGAAGGTCTTAGGATTGAACTGTGACCCAGAAAGTGGACGATTAAAAAAGAACCTTATGCTGTCAATAGATGACTTCTGTATTGATCAGGGGTCATCTTTTTTAATGTCCACTGGTACCTTGCTGAATTGTAATAGTGGATA
>NZ_JARADB010000001.1 GCF_028765165.1 Paenibacillus sp. MAHUQ-63
TCTTACAGGCAGGTTACCTACGTGTTACTCACCCGTCCGCCGCTAAGCACCGAAGTGCTCCGCTCGACTTGCATGTATTAGGCACGCCGCCAGCGTTCGTCCTGAGCCAGGATCAAACTCTCCATAATAGTTGAACATAGCTGAGAGACTTTGATCTACGATCAAAGATCCCTATATTACGCTCATTTATTGAAAGCTGAATAGCTCAATTGACTTGCTAGCGAGATTGTTAATCTCATGTTTGAACGATTGCTCGTTCTGTTTACTCACTCGTTGTTCAGTTTTCAAAGATCAATCAATGTCCCAGTCGTTTCGAAGCGGAGTTATATCTTATCACCGCTTAGCGAACTTTGCAACAACTTGAATTTTCCAATTCCGCTTGTTTCGTTTCATTCATTTGGCGGACTGTTAATATACCATGCCCTATTCCTCGTAGGCAAATGTAAAATATGGAAAAGAAAATACCTAGCTCGTGGATAGAACCAGTCTTCCAGGGAACCTTATAAACCAGAAACGAAGGCTTAAGGTTGTATTTCCATGAAAATAATCGAAAGGACGGCTATTACATTGAAAGATAACACTGAACATGATGAGCCTACTATCGCCCCAGGTATGAACACACACGACTTACTTGAAAAGAAAGCAACGGAAGAAGATGTTGAGAACGGAGAGGCCACTTCAGTAACACGCCTTTACTTAGACCGCACACCGGAGGACTAAAATTAACCCAAAAAAAAGCATCCATTCAAGATGCTTTTTTTGCTGAAATTACGCATCCTTACTCTTTCTTCGCTCTCGGAGTACTCTCAAAGCCTATAGACTTATGAGTGCCGTCGCAGAAAGGCTTGTTCTTTGATCCGCCACATCGACATAGGGAGAATGATTCTTCATGCTCGAACAAGTTGCCCTCAGCGTCCAACAACTCGACTGCCCCAGTAATTCGAAGCGATCCATTATCATTGACCTTGATTTTGACCAAGTTTTCGTTTGCCACTATGTTTCCTCCATTTGTATCCTCGTATTAATAAAAAGAAGAGGCGATCCCGGACAACATTTGCCCCTTGCCCCTTAATCCTCTTCCTTATAGGTATGTGCAGTTATTGAATCTTGATAGAATAAGAGGCAGCCTCCGTATTGATCTCCATACCATTTTCGTCCTGATACCCATGGAAATTGCCATTCAACGGAATTTCGAAACTATCTCCCGGCAGGGGTTGCTTATCATCATCAAGTTGAAAGATGAACCCGCTCCCATGAAGTAATATCGCCTGAGGTGAAAGATAATCATCTATGCTGTCCGAATGGCTCATGAGCCCGACGTCTTGTAACGCAATTTCAACCTGATCTATGTCATTCTGTTCTTCTTTTTTAATCAAAATGTTTTTGTCTAAATTAGCCTCAAACCAGCCACAAACCTCTTGAATTGTTAGTGTCTCCATTATGTGTCACCCCCTCCGAACGATAGCATGCCCTAGGTTCATAATTTTACTCCAATCTTAGTAATCGTTGATCTTTAGTGTAATTAGAAAACGGAGCCCGCTAACCCGCGGTGCTCCGTTATAATTGTTCCAGCATTCCTTACTCGGCGTCCAGCTTAAACCAACAACTAGCATAATCGCCGTCAATCTGCGGTAGATTCAGCCCGAAGTGCATGAGCCTGTCACCGCGATAGCTGGTGCCCAGCTGGCTGACGCGATAATTGAAGCCCGCATTCAGACCGCGAAGCTGCAGCCTCCGCAGCGGAGCGTTCGGCTCCGCCAGCACCCGGAAATAGAAGACGACCGCTTGCTTCTTATCTTCCGAAACGAACATCCAAGCCGTTTCATTGCCGGTAAACGGACTTTTTAACCGGTACAGATCGCCGCTCTGCACAAGTCCGCGAAGCTCTTTATAATCGCTCACCTGCCGCTTCATGACCGCTTTCTCTTCCTCAGACAGCTTGGTCAGATCCAGCTCGTAGCCGAAATTGCCGGACATCGCCACGTCGCCCCTGGTCGTGAGCGGCGTGATGCGGCCCACCTGATGATTCGGTACGGCGGAAACGTGCGAACCCATCGCGCTGACCGGGTAGACGATGCTGGTTCCGTACTGGATTTTGAGCCTTTCGACTGCATCCGTATCGTCGCTTGTCCACGTCTGCGGCATATAGTAGAGCATGCCCGGATCGAACCGGCCGCCGCCGCCGGAGCAGCTCTCGAATAGGATATGCGGGAAGGCTCCGGTCAGCTTCTCCAACAGTTCATACAGTCCTAGCATATACCGGTGCGCTACTTCGGATTGGCGTTCCGCCGGCAGCGCAGCGGAACCGATCTCCGTCATATTCCGGTTCATATCCCATTTCACATAGCTGACGGGGACGGTTCGGAAGATGTTGCTGAGCGCGTCATAAATATAGGCCCTGACATCCTGTCTGGAATAGTCGAGAATGAGCTGACGCCGTCCTTCCGTTCTCCGCCGTTCCGGCACGTGCAGGCACCACTCCGGGTGAAGGCGATACAGCTCGCTCTCCGGCGATACCATCTCCGGCTCGAACCATAGACCGAACTGAAGTCCCAGCTTATTGACACGGGCAGCCAAATCTTCCAGACCGTTCGGCAGCTTGGCGCGGTCGACCGTCCAATCTCCAAGCGAAGTCGTATCGTTATCGCGCTTGCCGAACCAACCGTCATCGAGCACGAACAGTTCAATCCCGAGCCTAGCTGCTTCGCCAGCGATCGCCTCAATTTTCTCAGCATTGAAATCAAAGTAAGTCGCTTCCCAGTTATTCACCAGAACCGGCCGTTCCTTATCGCGATGAACCCCCCGGCACAGCCTTGTACGGTACAGCTTATGGTACGTTCTCGACATGCCTCCCAGCCCTTCGGCTGAATAAACAAGCACCGCTTCCGGCGTTTGGAACGACTCTCCCTGCCCCAACAGCCAATTGAAATCAAACGGATTGATGCCGATCGATACCCGAACCGTATCGAACTGATCCACTTCCGCCCCGGCAGCGAAATTCCCGCTATAGACGAGACTGAAACCGAACACGTCCCCCTGCTCTTCGCCCGCATCCGGACGGAGCAAGGCGATGAATGGGTTCGCCTGATGGCTGCTCGAGCCGCGACGGCTTTCAATCTTAGTCGTCACACCTTTCGTGAGAGGATTTCTTTGGATATGCCTTTCCCTCACCCAAGCGCCTGTCAAAACTAAACAATCATACTCAGCATCGGCAAAGTCGACACTTGCGCTCAAAGCGCTCCGTAGGTTCAGCATTTGCTGCCCTTTATTAACCAAACGTACGGATCGTGTAATCGCACTGAACGCTTCAAATACCGTATAGCTGATAATAACCAGCAAGCCGGAATACGAGTCGGTTAGCTCGAGCTCCAGTGTCATCGCTTCCTGTTCCGACTCGGCATAGACAGCCGGCAGCCCATCCAGTACGGGCTTTCCCTTTACGATTCGGTGCTTGCTATATAACAGCTCGGTAATCCGGCTCCCGTCTTGCAGCTGTACCTGATAAGCCGGATGGCGGAAATCGCTGGTTCCATACTGCGGATATTCCTGCGGTAACGTATCAAGCGAGATGCGCCTGTCTTCCGGCACCGGATTAGGGCTGAACGAGCATCGCTCCTGCAGCATCAGCAATTCGTCTAAGTTCCCGTCCGGATCCAGTTTCTTTCCCCAGTAGGCATGAGACGGATAGCCGTTCACCAGCTGAATGATGTAGCTCATATCTTTCGATTGCAGATGAAACAGCTGCTTATTTTCGTTGTAATAGATATTCATCGTGCTTTCCCCACTCTCCGATATATAGATTCTCCGCAATTGGCCATGATGAAAAGAAAAGAGCGAGATGGGCTTGGGCAACTACCCCACCTAGTCTCGCTCTTTTGTACCCGCAAGCTGTTATTCTTTCACTGTTAGATTGCTAATGGTAAATTCAAATTCCAAATCCTGATCTGAAGGTATCTGATATTCCCCGTGCACAGGTGCCCCCCAGCTGTCGTCTCCGCCTACTCCCATTTGCCGGCCGGCCACGGTTACGACCGTATAATGCACCTCCGGCAGCTCCCAATGATGATTAGCCTCCTCCAGCTCAAAGGCGGAATAAGGAGATACATTGCACTCCACCGGAGCCAGCGGATCCGCTTTGATCATAAGCCCGAGTCCATGCACATCGGTTATTTTCACGCTTCGGACGCCAGTGCGGTTACCCGATTCCTGCGGAACGAGATAACGCGAAGGCAATTGATCAACCGGCTTGCTGAAAACAGCCAAACGCGCACCGTAAGCGCGGTCGATATAGTTTTCTTCTGGTCCCATCGCATACCATTCGGATTGGTTGTAATCTGCCGCCATCTTGAAAGTGAGCGCAACGATAGGCAGATTCGGAAGACCCTCGGCACCTTTGTAGCTGTTGTGCACACGAACGGTTCCATCCGCATACACCGTGTAGGCCGTTCTAACACGTATGTCAGCATGGATGCTGAACGTGTACTCAAACGTGACGGTTGCCGAATCCGACGTTTGCTGTAGTTCGACTTTTACGCATTTTCTCGCCAGACTCGCTGCATACCAAGCGCCAGCCGTATAGCCGAGCGATGTCCCTTTATCATTATCGGTAGTAGCCCTCCAAAACAGTGGCGTCGGCGGTACGGCAATCATTTCACGGCCGCTGTATTTAATGGATACCACAGATCCGACTTGCTTGGAAAATAGCACGGTAAAGTCCTTGCCCATTACGCCGATATTTACATCGCCTTCAACCACTTTAAGAACTCCGGATTGCAGACTGCGGTCGGTTGACGCGATGTTTGCCACGATATTTTGGCCAAAAGCGACCTCAAATCCAGCTTCGGCCCATAAGTGCGACTCTTTAAGCTTCAGCGAAGCTTGCAGGCAATACTCACCGGGCACCTCATCCATATGGGGCAGTTCGATCGGGACGCTAATTTGTTTTTGCGCTTCAACGTCGACATTTGTTTGCCAAATCCCTATCTGCCGGCCATCACATAATAAGCGGTATTCGAGCACAAGATGATCCGTTCCTACGAACAAGTTTTCATTGACGATTGTAATATGCGTACGGGCCGGCTCCAGCTTGTAATTCTGATAGAGGAATTTCACTTCCTGCATTTTCGGCGTGATTTGCCGGTCCGCGTATACAAGGCCATTGCCACAGAAGCTGTAATCGGAAGGGCGATCACCGAAATCGCCGCCGTAAGCCAAATATTCGCGGCCGAAACGGTCTTTTTTCACCAACGCTTGGTCCATATAGTCCCAAATAAAGCCGCCTTGATACATCGGGTACTTGCTTTCCAATTCCGTATATTTGTGCAAGCCGCCTACAGAGTTGCCCATGGCATGCATATACTCACAACTGATGTACGGTTTCTCCGGCTGGCTTTGAAGATAGGCTTCAATATCTGCCGGCTTCGCATACATTCTGCTCTCCATGTCGCTGGTTGCATCATAGTCGCGGTTATGGAATACGCCTTCGTAATGGACAAGCCGGCTCGGGTCGGTTTCACGGAAATAATTCGACACGTCCAGGATGACCTGCCCCGCATAAGACTCGTTACCACACGACCAGATCAAGATGGAAGGATGGTTCTTATCCCGTTCCAGCATCGATTGCGCACGATCGAGCACGATGTCCCGCCACTCCGGATCGTTGCCCGGAATGTTCCAAGAAGGCTCGACAGCCCCCATCTTTTGCCAAGATCCGTGGGTCTCCAAGTTCATCTCATCGATGACGTAGACGCCATATTCGTCGCACAGCTCGTACCACAACGTTTGGTTCGGATAGTGCGAGGTGCGGACGGCGTTGATGTTGCTGCGCTTCAGCGTCTGGATATCCCACAGCATATCCTGCTTCGTGATCGTCCGCCCGCTGCGGCAGTTAAATTCATGGCGGTTGACGCCCTTAAACAAGATTCGTTTGCCGTTCAGGCACATCAGCTTGTCCTTCATTTCAAAACGGCGGAAGCCGACCTTTTGCACGATGGCTTCGACCAGTTCCCCCTGCTCATCCAGAATCGAGATGCACAGCGAATACAAATACGGGCTCTCGGCGCTCCATAGATGCACGCGGCCCGCTTCAGCAGTGACTTCCAGCTTGCCGCTTTGGAATTCCTTCTTATCCGTAAGGCACGTCTTGCCCGCGGCATCCTTCAATTCCAGCAGCGCCTGAACGGGAGCGGACGGCTCTGCGCGCAGCGCCAAATCCACCTTCAAGGTGCCGTTCTCATAACGGTCATCCAGCTCGGCTTTGACGTGCAGATCCCAAACATGATGCTTCGGAACCGTAAATAAGTACACATCGCGGAAAATGCCGGAGAAGCGCCAGAAATCTTGATCCTCCAGCCAGCTTCCGGTGCTGCGCTGATAGACCTCAACTGCCAGCTTGTTCGACCCTTCGCGGATGTACGGTGTCAAATCGAATTCGGATGGCGTGAAGCTGTCCTCGCTGTAGCCGACAAATTCGCCGTTCAGCCAAACGTAAAAAGCGGATTCGACGCCTTGAAAAGAAATGTAAACGGGCTTGCCCTGCATATCGGCTGGCAGATCAAAATGCTTCACATAACTGCCCACCGGATTATGCTCCTGGGAAATGTGCGGAGGACGAAGATCGGCCAGCCCGTCCCACGGATACATCGTGTTCACGTACTGCGCTTGGCCCCAGCCTTGAAGCTGAATGTGGCCCGGTACCTGAATATGCTCCCAAGCGGCGCAATTGTAATCCATTTCGTAGAACGCGGCAATCCGGCTTGCCGGATTCACCGCATAGCTGAACTGCCAGCTGCCGTTCAAGCTGTGGCGCATGTCCATCGGCGATCCGGCCATGGCAGACGCCATTGATTTATAGTAGCGGTGGTCTGAGTGAGCATCCAGCCTGTTCACTCGATAAATGCTTACATCTTGAAGCCAATCCAGGCTTGGTTTCGTATGACTCATTCGATTCGTCTCCTAAACATTCAAATTCAGCAATGACTTTATTTCACAGATCCGACCATGCCCGCGACGAATTGCTTTTGCATGAGGAAGAAAACAATGGCAGTCGGCAGCGTGGAAATCACAATAGCCGTCATGATCACACCGAAATCCGGCGAATAACTGGAACCCAAGTTCGAGACTAAGAGCGGAATCGTTCTTTTATCCGGGGTTTGCAGCACAATCAGCGGCCACAAGTAGTTGTTCCAGCTGGACATGAACGTAATAATCGACGCGGCGGCGAAAGTTGTCTTCATCGTCGGTAAGTAGATGCGGATAAACAAGCCGAGCTCGGTCAAGCCATCCATGCGTCCGGCCTCCAGCAGCTCCTTAGGGAACATTTTCGTGCTTTGGCGGAAAAAGAAAATGAGGAACGCAGTCGTAAAAGTCGGGAGCACGACCGCCACGATCGTATTGACCCCAATCACGGGAACCGTTCGCGACAGCTTGGAGAACATCTGATAAAGCGGCACCATCATAGCCGCGAATGGAATCATCATGGACAGCAGCAAAATGTTGAACACGATATCCTTGGCCTTGCTGCGGTAAATTTCAAAGCCATAACCGGCCAGGGAGGCAATCAGGAGCGCCAGCACTGTCGTCGATATCGAGATTTTGAGTGAATTGCCGAAAGCTTGGAACAGGTTGATCGAGCTCACCAGCTTGTTGAAGTTTTCGACAAAATGGCTGCCCGGCAGCATTCTCCCCTGGGTGACATCCACGGAAAGATTCGTTGAGCTGATGACCATCCAAATAAAAGGGAATATCGAGACAATCGCCGCAGCGGTCAAAAACACATAGATGAAGATCCTTTTCAACATTATTTATTCTCACCTGCCAGTTTAATTTGAAGGACAGACAGCACGATAATCATGACCACAATCGAATAAGAAACGGTAGCGGCATAACCAAAGTCCGGCGAGTATTTGAACGAAAGATTATAGATGTATTGAGAAATCGATAGAGTTGCATTGCCTGGTCCGCCTTTTGTAATATTCACAATTTCGTCGAACAGCTGCAGCGTCCCGATCGTCGAAGTAATCGAAGTAAACAAGATGATCGGCTTCAATAAAGGGACCGTAATGCTGAAAAATTGCCGGACCGAGGAGGCGCCGTCGAGACGAGCGGCTTCATAGATCGAGTTGTCGATGTTTTGCAGAGCGGACAAATAGAAAATCATATTATAGCCGGTCCAGCGCCAAGTAATCGCGATAATAATCGTTATCTTCGCCCAGAACGGATCGGAAATCCATTGAATCGGTTGCGTGAGAATATGCAGCTTCAGCAGTGCGAGATTGACCAGACCGTCGTTGCCAAACAAATATTTGAACACGACTGAATATGCGACAAGCGAGGTGATGCAGGGCAAGAAAATCGCCGTGCGGAAGAACCCTTTGAACCGTAGATTACTGTCGTTAAGCAACACGGAGATGATCATGGCCAGCAAAATCATGATAGGCACTTGGATGATCAAATAGAGAAACGTATTTTTGACAGCAGTAAAAAACGTCTTATCGCTAAACAGCCGTTTGTAGTTGTCGACGCCATTGAAATGCAGGTTTGATCCGGCTCCGGTCTTAAAAGACAGCAGCAAAGCTTGAATCATCGGATAAAAGTAAAAGATACAGATCAAGATTACGGCGAGCGCAATAAACAGCCATCCCGTCAACTTTGCTCGGTTTTTCATTGTATAGTTCAAGGTTACCAAACCTTCCCTTATAAAAAATGGAAACGCTGACCTCGCCATGCTCATCGGCAAAACGAAGGTCAGCGTTGATCGGAATGCAACGGGTTACTTAATTTGCGACTCCGCTTGAGACTGCGCGTCGCTCAACACTTTATCCAAATCCGTACCTTTCAAATAGCTTTGCGCTCCGACTTTAAGGATATCTTCGATCTCATACGTATGCATGCCATAGTTGACCTTTGGAATTTGCGTCGTCCAGGTTGCAAAATCAGAGCTGATCTTTTGCCCGCCGAAGAAATCATCCGCTTTCGTATAAGCTTCGCCTGAAGCAGCAGGCTTATAGGTGCCGATAACGCCGATATTGGTCAGCATTTTTTGATACAATTCCACATTAGAGCCAAGCGTTTTTCCAAGGAAATCTGCGGCAACCTCTTTGCCAGGGCTATTCAGCACATACCAGGAGCTTCCGCCAAGGTTCGAAGCATTGACCGAGCTCGCTGTGTTCTTCAATTTAGGGAACGGAACGACGGCCCATTTGCCGGATTGATCCGCTTGCGCCTTAACGGAAGGCGTGATCCAGTTGCCTGTTGGCACGGTTGCGACTGCGCCGCTGTTAAAGCCAGCCAGGAAAGAGTTCCAGTCGGAAGTAATCTTCACGATATTGGCGGTCATTAACGTTTTGTAAGTTTGGAAAGCGTCTTTCAAAGCAGCATTATCTTTCAGATCCGGCGTAGAGCCGTCGCTTTTCAGATACCAGGAGCCTGCCGACTGAATCATCATGCGGATTAAACCGAGGTCGTTCGGATCCTGTGTCAGCATATCTTTGCCGGTTTTAGCTTTGACCGCTTTACCGATCTCAATAAATTTGTCCCAATCGATGTTCTTCATATCGTCGACTTTATAGCCGGCTTGCTGCAGGTAGTCGGTGCGGACGTACAATCCGGTTACGCCGGAATCGAACGGAAGACCGTACTGTTTCCCGTTTACGCTCGTTGATCCAATTTTGTAGTCGGCAAAATCAGACGCTTTAATGGAAGCCGACAGGTCTTGGAAAGAATCGGGGTACGCTTTCAAAAAGCTTTGAGCCCGGTAGTCTTCGATCAAAACAACGTTAGGCAATCCCGAAGTTGTGCCGGAATTAAGTCCGGTGTTCAGCTTTTGGATGATGTCATCTTGAGCATATTCCACGATGTTGATTTTCACATCCGGATGATCTTTCGCATACGTTTCTTGCGCCAGCTTCATCGCTGCGATATTAAAGTTTTTGTCCCAAGCCCAGACTGTAATTTCCTTCGCGCCGGTTGACGCTTGATCCGCAGGTTTCGCGGTATTCGTTGTATTGCCGGAGTTGCTCGAGCATGCCGATAGCAGCAAAAAGCTCGATAGCAGAACGGCTGAAAGTTTCTTTTTCATGTTGCTCCCCCTGTTTGATTGAGTTATGAAAATGCTTACAATGTAATCTTAACATCCCTCGAAAAAGGCCTGTTAGGAATTACTTTTCAACAATTAGTGTTATTTTTTGAAGTTACAACCGTTCTTATTCTCTTATTTTTTTAGAATTTGTACTTTTTTTAGAATTTGTACTTTTTTTAGGATTGCAGGGGGTTACACCCGCTGATCGGTCAGCCATGGAATCCTAATCGTAATTTTCGTGCCCTGGCCTAGTCCGCTCTCCATCGAAACGCCGTACTCCTTGCCATACAGCAGTAATAAGCGGTCGTGAACGTTGCGGATACCGATGCCTGTGAACGGATGTTTCGCATGGGCCGGATTCGTCGTTGTCTCCTCAGAGGGTGCCAGCTCCATTCCGTCGCCATTATCGACGACCTCGCAGACGAGTGTTTCCCGGTCTCTGGTAATGATAACGTAAATATAACCTGTATGTTTTTTATTAAAAGCATGAAAAAAGGCATTCTCGATAAAAGGCTGGAGCATCAGCTTGGGCACCTGCGCCGTCAGGCAATCCGGCGAGACGAAGTAATCGACTTTAATGCCGCGGCCATAGCGCACCTGGTTAATAAACACGTAATGCTTCAGACTCTGGAGCTCCTGCTCAACCGTAATCGTTTCTTTGACATTGCTGATCGTATTTTGGAGGAGCGAGATGAGCGCATGAATCGTCTCTGTAGCCTGATCATTACTGCCCCGCTGGACTAATATGTTCACGGAAGCGAGCGTATTATACAGAAAATGAGGATTAATTTGCTGCTGCAGCGCGGCCAGCTCCGCCCTTCGCTGCTCCTTCTGGGTTTCAACCAGCCTGCTGATATAGTCGTTAAGCTCGTCGAGCATATAATTGAAGGAATTGCTGAGCTCCCGCGTTTCGTAGGTCCCTGAGACCGTCATATAGTTGTTAAAATTGTTTTTGGTTACGTTCGACATCTTCTTGACGAGCGTTCGCAGCGACTTGGTCAGTCTACGCGTAATAAAGTAAACGAGCAGCACGGCAGCGGCCACAATACCTGTACAAATAAGCACGATCGCCTTCGTGTTGAGCATATGGCCGAGCACCATATTTTTATCGATCACATTCACAATATAGAAATCAAACAAAGGCAAATAATCGGCAAGCACGATAACATCTTTGCCGATCATTGCCATCTCCAGATTAGCCCCGCCCGTCTGCTCCAGCGTCTTGGCGCCGGTTAGCAGCTGATCGGATACCGTCCCGATGAGCTCCGTCCGATTGCTGGAGACGATGACCCCGGATTGATCCAGGATCATCACATCATTACCGGTGCTTGTAAAATTGTTGTACACACCATTGAATTCGCTTTCCCTGATCATCATGTACAGGGTGCCGTATATTTGCTCGCTTCCCGGTATGTACAGCGCTTTCGAAGCGACCAAACAAGCCTCATCGCAGCCCGCCGCTTCCGGTTTCATAAAGCTGTATAGCAGCTTTCCAGGCTGACTGAGCGTGCTTTGTGTGATCGGATTTTGCTGCAGTTCATGCGGGGATCCGGACCAATAAGCACGGTCGCTGACATAGCTTTTGCCGTTTCCCCCGAGCAGCAAGATCCCAATGCTTTTGGCCCCGATACCGGATTGAATCCGGTGCATCTGCTCCTCCATGCTGTACACGATGCTGTAGCTCGTCAAAGAGTCCATCTCCGGCCCGGTCAGATAATTTCTGATCGCAGCGCTTTGCGCCGTATTAATCGCTATGTTTACGTTGGAGTAGTGGAACGATTCCAACCCGCTTTTGATCTGGTCGATAATCTTCGAATTGGTAATACTGAACGTTTGTACAAACAGCTTTTTAGACATTTGCACCGTTACCCATGAAGTTAAGATCGTGATGGAGATAATACTGATTACCATGACGATGAAAATTTTGCTAAATAAGCTTTGTTCTGCGATTTTCCGTAGACGCGTTCCCATTGGCAGCCGATTGTCTCCTCTATTGGTTTTTACGATATAGGCTAGGCGAAATTCCCTTTAACTTGCGGAACACTTTCGTAAAGTAACTGTGGTCGGAGTAACCGACTTTGCTGCCTATCTCTGCGATCGAAAGCGCCGGGTTATCCCGCAGCAGCTCACAGGCCTTGTCAATGCGAAGACGGTTCAAGTATTCATTGAAGCCTTCTTTATTATGAACGGCAAAATAATTGGATAAATACGAGGCGTTAAAATGAAACAGCTTCGCCACTTCCGTTAAGGTCAGCGGTTCCGATAGATGCTCGTCGATATACTGTAAAATCTTTTGGAAGGCCGGCGAGCCGGCTTTTTTGCCGGTGACGCATTCCATGGCCTCGTTCAAAAATTTCTCTACCAGCGCGATCACGTCCGTAATATGATCCGCCTCATGAATCGAACGAAAATACTCATATTTGCTTTCATCCAAGGAAGCCGCCTCATAATGAAAATGCAGCAGCGAAACGATAATATTGAAAAGGCTGTGGCCTAATGACGATTTCAAGGCGAACATGTCCATGTCCATCCGTCCAGGCATCGACTGCACATAGCTGCGCAGCCGCTCGAACGCCTGAGGATACTCTTGGCGGTTCAGCCCGGCATTAAACGCTTCCATATCAAAGCTGACGCTTTCCCCTTGCTCCTTCAGCTCATCCAAAATCAAATACTGCCGGTTCGACAAAAAGAAGCGGTGGTTGACGATTTGCATAATTTCGTTGGCATACACCTCGTGCATCGCTTCAATGTCTGTAAAAAATCGGCTAAGCGCGAAAAACAAGCTTCTGCCCGAGCTGGCCCCGGCTTCCGCAAGCTGTCTGACCAAGCGTGCAGCATCCGCTTTGGCCTCCGGATCCAGGTTGAGCAAGAAGCGGATTTGCCCGTCTTGATGAGACAGCAGCCGCACGGTCATTGGGCTTTGCATTTGCTGCACACCGGCTCCGATAACCGCCTCGGCCCATTCTTCACTGCGTTGAAGCGTGGCCGAACCAAGCTGCTGCGCATCCCCGATCAATAGGGCAAAGTCCGAATATGGAAGCGCGCTGGTCAGCTCCTGACGGTCGTACGGGATGGAATAGCCGGATATCAGCTTATCGAGAATATAATCCAGAGAATGCTTGCTTTCGCCGGCCAGCTCCATACCCCGCAGCTCAGGGATGCGCTGAGCTGTTTTATGCAGCACTGCGAGCAGCGAATCGGCATCGAGCTTCGGCTTCAGCATATAATCGGCAACACCGCTCTGAAAGGTCGAACGCACGTATTCAAATTCGCCGAAGCTGCTCAGCACGACAATTTCAATGTCCGGGTACATCGCTTTCACGACTTTCGCCAGCTCTGTGCCGTCCATCACCGGCATCACAATGTCGGTCAAAATAATATGCGGCCGGTGCAAATGAACCAGATCCAGCGCTTCCTTGCCGTTGGCGGCTTCGCCGACGATTTGAAACCCTTCACTTTCCCAGTTCAACAGATGGATAATTCCTTGACGCACCAGCATTTCATCGTCAACCACGAGGATTCTGCCCTTAGCCTCCATGTTCCGCTCCTTCATTCCAAATATAATTAGTCTCGCAATGACTTCCATTTTTATACATGTAAAAAAACGAGAGAGGATGCTTCGGTGTGAAGCGTCCCTCTCTCGATTCTATGATGGAAATAGCCTCGGTCGTGCCCATCCTTGGCAACCTATTCTAGCAAAAAACTTATGAAATTACAAAGAATATGCAAGATTGTGGCGGCTCTAAGTCAACACTTCGATGTCTCTTTTTGTTTAAACCCAAGGGGACTTGGAAATAATTCTCTGAAGAGGTTTGGATAAATGGGGGATACCCGTGCAAAACAAATTAGGCAACGATCTCATCGGCATCCTGTCCGCGTTCTCGATCATCATATTGGCCGTAGGGTTAATGAATCACGTCATGGTCATCCCCCCGCTTCTCCATGAGGCAAAACGGGATGCTTGGGTAAGCGTATTGTTTGCCATACTGCCCTATTTAGCGTGGACAACCCTTTTATTCTACATTATGAGGAATACAGATCAGCAGCCTCTTTTTACTTGGCTGACACAATATTATGGAAGAGTGATCTGCGGAGCCTATCGTCTTTTTTTCATTCTATACCTCTTCTTGATCATCGTGATGACGTTAAAGGAGACGACGATGTGGACACATACATCCTATTTGCCGCGCACTCCTCAGTGGGCCCTTTCCATTTCGTTGGTCCTGCTTTCCTGTTTTGCCGCACAATTCGGCGTACAGTCCATTGCGATTACATCGGGTATTTTGTTACCTTTCGTAATCATTTTCGGAGACTTTGTCATGAGCTCTAATCTTCCCCAAAAAAATTATTCCTTACTAACACCTGTTTTTGAAAATGGGATAGGCCCCATGATCAATGGGAGTTTGTATATTGGCGGGGGGCTTGTTGAGCTTATTGTCATTCTGCTTTTCCAGCATCAGATCAAAAAGAAAGTCCCGCTCTGGTCGTTATATTTGCTGGCTTGCTTTCTAGTCCTATTGATTCTCGGACCTGTAACGGGGGCAATTGCAGAATTCGGACCCTTCGAGGCTGGGGAATTACGATACCCTGCCTATGAAGAATGGCGGCTTGTCACGATCGGGAAGTACATCCGTCATGTAGACTTTTTATCTATCTATCAATGGCTGTCAGGAGCTTTCGTCCGTATAGCTATATCGATGTATTTACTCGTCGAATTGATGACAATGACCAAGCAAAAGAAGAATTCTGGTGTATTATTAGCGCTTTTCGGCATCGTGGTCGTAATCTTTGTAGAATTACCTATCAGTGATATGCAGTATACCGCATTCTTGAAGGGCTTCTACTTGCCAGGCTCCCTGTGGGGTACCACTTCGGCATTGGTCATTTTATTTGCATTGGCATTTTTTTCGAAAAGGGAGGTGAAAAGAGAATGAAATCGAATTGGTTTCGGAGACTTATTACACAAGAGGAAAATGTCCGAGTTGCTTCGGAAGCCCTCCCTTCATCTTCTCAAGATAAGGAATGGACCGCCGAAGAGATTAGTCAGCTATTTCGAAAATCAGCGGACATGAAAATGGAAACATACGAGCTGGGTGACACGGAACATTTGCAAAGCGTGTTGCTTTTTTATTGCGAAGGGCTGACGGACACCAAACCGATGAATGAATATTTGCTCCCTCGGTTGACAGACTTAATCAATAAGAATTTCAGTATGGAGCTGGATAAAAAACTAAAATTAGACCGCATCTATCAAAAAGAAGAAATCATTGACCGTGTTTTTTCCGGCGAACTCGTTCTATACTTTGAACAATTGAATGTCATATACACAGCTGATACGTCGTCCCCTCCTCAACGCCAGCCCGAGGAATCGAATACCGAGATATCCATTAAAGGCCCGAAAGACGCGTTCGTTGAAGAGCTTAGTACCAATGTAGCATTGGTTCGCAAAAGGCTTCGCAGCAACTCTTTGTGCTATGAACAGTTTACCATAGGCAAACGAAGCCGCAGTAAGGTCGCGCTTCTCTATGTTAACGATATTACGCGGACGGAGATCGTTGACGAAGTCCGATCACGGTTGCAGCATATTCAGATGGATTTGCTGTTCAGCAGCAGTCAGCTGGAAGAAATACTTTCGGATTCTTCCCGTTCCTTATTTCCATTGCTGCATTATACCACTCGTCCCGATTTTGTAGTGGATTGCCTCGCACGGGGCAGGTTTATCGTGATCGTTGATGGGGCACCAACGGCCGTCATCGGGCCGGCCAACTTAACGCTGCTGCTGAAGACCCCGGAAGATTTCTATATTCCATTCTATATGAGCTCGTTCGGACTGCTATTTCGCTTTGCCGGGCTTGTAATCTCTTTACTGCTTCCTGGTTTTTGGGCTGCACTTGCGTCATTCAACTTGGAGCAGCTTCCTTATCCGTTCGTTGCCACAATCTCTCTTTCACGTATTGGACTTCCGATGCCAGCACCTTTGGAAGGATTCTTGATGATCGCTCTGTTTGAATTGTTCCGGGAAGCCGGTGAACGTCTCCCCAAAGCAGTTGGACAGACGGTTGCCGTTGTCGGAGGCATTGTCGTCGGCGATGCGGCTATTCGAGCTGGACTTGCGTCCACGACCTTTCTCGTCATTGCCGCTATCACCGCCGTCTCCAGTTTCACTCTGGTCAATCAGTCCCTGGTAGGTACAGTCAGTATCATCCGACTCTTTGTCCTGCTCTGCGGGTCTACGCTCGGTATCTTCGGATTTAACCTATCGGTCATCGCCATTGTCGTTTACCTCTCTTCGCTCAAATCGTTTGGGGTACCGTACCTTGCGCCCTTATCCCCCATCCGCTGGAAGGATATTGTCATGGCGCTGCTCCGGAAGCCCTGGTACATGAAAACCCGGCGATCAGACATGCTGCAGACCAAAGACACGACCCGGCAACCGGAGGAATCCTAATGCGCAGAGTAGGGAAAATCGCTATGATATGGTTGCTGCTGCCGTTGCTAGCAGGGTGCTGGGACATTAAAGATATACAGGAAATCAACTATGTCACTTCCATTGGGTTCGATCTAGACAACAACCGGTACCGCGCGTATGTGCAAATGCTTGACTTTTCCTCCGTAGCGAAAACAGAATCAAGCAAACCAACACAGCCCATGCCGGTTTGGGTGGGGGTTGGTACGGGGGAGACCTTAATTGGAGCATTCAATGATCTGTATAAAACCTCACAAATGCGAACTTCATTTGGTCAGCTTAACACAGTTGTCATAGGTGAAGGCCTCATGAAAACAGGAATGAAAGATGTGAAGGAACTTCTGAGCCGCTATTATGAGTTCCGATACACACCATGGGTGTTTGGAAGCCGACAACCTATCGATGAATTGTTTGAGATTACCCCTTTTTTCAATCTATCGCCACTCATGTCCGTGCTGAATCAACCTCTAGAAGTATACAAACAACAATCTCTCATCGCACCTTTAACATTGAGAGAGTTTATTTCGGAGACGCGTGAACCTGGTAACTCCACGTTCCTACCTTCATTGTCAATCTCAAGTCATACTTGGAGAAACGGTAATCAGCAAAAGCCAATGCTGAAGATCGACGGTGTTTTTGTTTTTCAGCGTGAACATTTTCAAAAATGGTTCGACTGGGAAAGCGTTCAAGGACTTAGGTGGGTTGAGCCTAAGACCGAACGAAGTCCGCTTCTGCTCCGTTCCGAAGGTAAGCCTCAAGCATCCGTATCCTTGGAAAAACCCAAAATCAACATAGTTCCCCAAGCCGGAGAGGATCAAGTCACTTTTCATATGAACGTAAAGATTTCAGGTTATATCAGTGAAATTTTACAGCAGCCGATACCCGAAACGGTTCTGGAGCTAAGAGTCGCGGAGGAAGTAAAGAAACAAATCAAAGATACCTACGAGGAAGGACTTAAAAAAAATTTGGATTTGATGCATTTAGAACACGCCCTCTACCGGCTAGACAACCGGGAATGGAAAAAATGGCGTGATCGCGGAGGTCTGAATCTAACTCCAGATTCCCTCAACATGACGGTCGAAGTTAAATTAAACCACTCGGGAAAAATCAAGTACTGATTCTCCCGCAGTGGTCAATAGCTGTATGACTCGGGCTGCCGTTTTCATCATGCGGCAGCCACTTTCTGTCTCCTTTCTCCTTTCTGCATCAAAAAATATTCGCCTTGTTTTTGTACAAAACCCTTATATATTCGAAAGCATACCATGCAGCAGCTTCATTCATCATTTTCAAAACCTTTTCATCTTCATAATCGGCTTGTTTCAAATGCTTTTCGAGTGTTTCACTGAGACCATCACTAACATTTTTTATTAAATCTAGATATGGAGCGTAATCCTTTAATAGCTTTGGCACTCTTTCATACCCCTGATGGATCATCAATATGGCTTCTTCCTCAGAAATTCCATAGCTCTCTCTTAATAGATCTTTGAGTCCATCCAATAATTCAGTGTTTTCATTTTCATTCAAGGACACAAATGTGGTTTCCGTTTCCATACACTTCCTCCTATTTGGCAATTTAGCACAATAGCGTATAATTGATTTGTAGGATCAAATTTAATATAGCTTTTATTTAGAACAAAAAGTTATACTTTTTCGCCACAAAATGTCACTCAATTGATATACTTGAGATTGGGGGGGAGAGTTGGATGGAAATCATAGAAAAGGGTTTTAATGTTTTAAATAATAGGGACATAGAGCTACGATATAGAATGGTAACTACAGAAAACCCTCGTATTTTTTATCATTATCACAAAGGCATCGAGGTCATATTTGTCCATCGGGGTAAAGGAAACCTGACCCTCAATCGCAGGATTTATGATTTGGAATCAGGATGCGTAGTCATTTTACAACCTTTTCAGTTACACCGTATTCAATTTGATACGAGTCAATGTCCATATGAGCGCACGGTTTTGAATTTTGAACCCTCAGCCTTCACACCTTTTCTTAAGAATTTCCCTATCCTCTTCCGTTTTTATGAGCAGGTGTGGAAAGAACAACTTGTTAATCAAGTGTTCCGTATAGAGAGCAACACGGCTTATATTTCAGGCGTTCTAGAACGTTTAAATGATCTTTTTTCGTGGCACGAGGATATTAACCCGGAAGCTGCATCGATGCTGATTCTCAACATTTTTGATTATCTCAAATCATTGCATAACGGCCATTCCGTTGCAGTCGCACGCCATGCAAGCCATGTTGAGAAAATAATGAATTGGATAGAGCTGCATTATACAGAACCTTTTAACCTCAACACCTTAGCCGAAGAACTTTATCTTTCTAAGCACCATGTCTCCCGTCTGTTTCGATCCGAAACAGGGGGCAACATCACCGAATATATAATCGCTCGAAGAATAAGACAAGCTTGTTGGTTGCTTAAAACTGAGTCCAAATCGGTTGAACTTATCGGATTGTCCGTCGGAATCCCCAATTTCCCTTACTTTTGCCGTCTATTCAAAAAAATAACGGGCTTAACTCCCATTCAATATCGTAACAGCCATTTAAATTAATTGAATTACTATCCGTTCTCATATCTCACGATCAAAGATCCAGCGGGCTGCTTAGACGATCCGCATAAAAATCAAAATAGAGCTTGCCATCCGTACCCCGTACAGCATAAAAGACATCACCTAGTGCATATCCCTTACTACGTACAGCCTGCTCTAGGGACTGCGTTTCCATACCGGCTTCCTGCATATGCTCAGGAATCACCTTCCCCTCCATGATTAGTTCAATCGGATATTTGGATTTGGATTTGGGTTTCTTTGGTTGGGGCTTCCCTTGGAGATGTGACTGTGATTGGTAATCTTGAAGGGTGAGCGTCCGATACTCCTTCTTCTTAAGCACCGAGAGCTTTCCGTTATTCTCAAGGAGCGCATACTGGACTTCGGCGATGTCGAAGATATCTTTCTCACGAAGCATCTCGTTCAACGAATCCAACGTATACTTATTTTTCTTCATATGATCCTCCAGCAGCTTCCCGTCCTCAATGAGCACGGAGGGTTTGCCGAACAACCATTTTTCGGTATTACGGCTCTTTAAGGTTAGAAATGAAATGATCCACGAGGTAACCGTAAACACAAGTAGGGAAATCAGCAGATGAGAGGAAGCAATTTTCTCATTGAATGCCAAATTAGCGGCAATGGCGCCTAAAATGATTGTGGTAACAAATTCATGAATATTCATATTGGATAACGTCTTCTTACCGATAAACCTTGTAATGACTAATAGAAGAACGAAGGCTGCAATGCTTCGGTACAAGATAATTAGATAGTCTGACACTCATATACCTCCGACAATTGTGTATTTGGAAATATTTTGCTCAAAGGGCATTTATTTATTCGCCTCCGATGAGAACAACGCATATGATGATGTGCGCCTACTATTTCCCGACATTGGAGGAAGGTTCATGTATTACGTAAGTTCTTACTGGAGAGCTCCTACTCTTGTTCCCGTCTGGCTCATTACGCCTCAGCAAGCTGTTGAACTAATTAAGGAGTCTGTGCAAGGTGAACGAAGTGATGAATTGTTTTACGACCAGCTGATCAATTTGGCACCGAATGCGCAGCAAGCCGCGATCATCGCCTCGATCCGAGATGATGAACGCAGCCATAATCGTATGTTTCGGCAGATGTACAAGGACTTAACCGGCTATGAAATTACAGGGGAAGTGAATGAAGAGAACCCTATCGTGGACTCCTACATGGACGGCTTGCAGAAAGCGTTCGAAGGCGAATTGGCCGCGGTTGAGAAGTACAGAAAAATTTGGTTTGGGCTCCCGAATGGCATCTATAAGGACACCTTGTATGGAATAATCGTGGATGAGCAGAAGCATGCCGCTAAGTATAACAACCTGCTTATCAATAATATAAAAACTGCGCTCTAGCCTATTGTTCGAGGTCCTGAAAACAGACAAACTCCTGCGTCTCGTTTAGAGCGCAGGAGTTTGTCTTACAAACATAATACAGCAAATGCTAGGCTAGTGTTTCGATCTATTCCGTAAACCGACTGTTATACAAACGTTTGCTGAACGCCTCAGCAATGATTAAAAGCAAAATGGGGAACAAGATATAATACCATGAGTCCCACCAAACCGTACTAAACAAAATCCTACCTTTTTTCAAGGAATATGTCACTATGAGTGTTATCATCACTGTTAATACAGTTTTTATCCATTTATTTATCCAAAACCTTTTCACTAAAAAAACTATTATAATACTAATGCCTATGTAATACACAACCGCGAAAGCACTTGTGTCATAAGACTGATTTAAATACCAACCAGGTCGATAAACCCTGTTCGAGAAAAACATAATGGGGAGAAAATGCAAGGTACCGGATATAGGTGCTATGCATAAATATAAAAAAACGGAATGTAGAAAACCATTTAAGGAATAAAGCATCCGCCGATAAATGATTTTTGAGAGTGGAAAATATATTAAAAGACCGATAACCGTATATTCAATTCGCCACCAATGTAGGGTGTAAATTTGAAGCTTCACGAATAGCCATTCGATTCCTGCGAGCAATATCGTTGCCGCAATCATCCAAACCCAGTTGAGCTGAAATGTGGAGATGATGGTGGCAGCCACAGGAACTGCAATCAAATTCGAAGTTATCGCACCCAGATGGCTATCGTAATATGAATTGTATTTGATGATGTTCGGGTGATATAGATAGCTTCCCAAGAAAATATAGATGACGGCTTCAATGAGATACGCAATTTCGACTAGTACGAGGAATTGGAATATCGTAAGCATGTTTCTTTGTTTATAAAGTACGAAGGCAAGTAAAATCAAAAAAAGTACACTCAATCCCACATACCAAAATGTATTATGAGTCACTCCTACTCACTCCGCTTCATATCTAAATAAACGCCATGAGGTACATAATTTCCCCATTTCTAAATAATTTATCCTATCTTGTAGTTGTATAAATCAAAGCTTGTGAGCAGAAAAAGCCCCTGCAGGGGCTTTTTTACATGACCTCAAAAGTGATATTCTCTGTAAATTCATTTATATCAATAAAATTGCGGCTGGCCTCCTGCAAGTATTCGCCATTCACTTGCACATTAATAAATCGGATCCCGCTCACTCCCCGCTCCGCATTGTAGCCATGTATGCGAGACGGATTCTCATGTCTTCCGCAGTACGTGATATCTTTGAATGTAATATTTGAAATTCCCTTGCCAGGGACCGGGTTGTACTTCGCATTCCAGACGACCCGTAGATCGAACAATTGCCCCTGTTGGAAATCCTCTACCCGGATATTATCGAACACAACATCACGAACGGTATTATTATCCCCAGCATTAATAGCGATCGCCCCCCAATAATCGGGCTGCGGCTCATGATGCTCCAGAATATCGATATTCTCAAACCGGATGCCGCTCACTTGATCCCCGTTCCCCTGATGGTTGCCGTGTGAGCCCAAGTTAATAGGATGTGCAACGTCCGCCCATAGAACGGAATTCCGCACGGTGATATCACTCGAACCCCCTCGATACTGCCAGCGGCTTCCGTAAATCGCAATGCAATCATCTGAATTACGCATAAAAATGTCATCAATGTCGATATGCGAGCTAGCCATCATATCAATGCCATCCGACCAACCGCGGGTGCTAAATGATTTGAAATTCCGGATCGTAATGTATGCCGACTGCCCGATGTAAATACTGTAATGAGGAGAATCCACGGTGATGACACCCTCAATGTGGATGCTTCGCGAGAATTGCAGCCGAATGGCGCGGAAAGCCGAGAATCTGTGGAATGCCTCCAAATAAATGATGCCTCGGCCGCGAATCGTAACATTCTCTGCATGTCTGCATACCAGCGAGCCGGCAAGCACGGCGCCCCCCGCCAAGTAAACGGTCGTATGGGATGGAATAAGCAAAATGGTCTCCTCCAGCCAATGCATGCCCGGAGCGAAATAAATGACCTTAGGTGCCCGTACACATCCGGTATGTACATCAGCCATTTCCAGCAGCTGCTCATTGCGGTGAATACCGGGCCCAACCACAAGGACACCTTCCTCCTGCATGTCCGGAACATCGGACTCGAGCGGATTGGCGAACACATGCAGATTATGAAACCGATCCCCATCCACTTCAATGGACAGTTTTCGCGGACGATCCAACGGAAAGGTAAGAGAGTTCCCATTCTGCTCATACACAATTCCTGCTGACAGGGGTCGAATAGCGACCAAGCTAATACCGCAGCGGTTGCCGGTTACCTTAACCTCTACCGTTCCCTCCATGTCGAAATATACCATTGAAGCTGCGCGCACTTCGTGCATATCGACCTTAACCCGATATACGAATAATTCTTCCCAAGTTCCTCCAGGAACTCGTACCCACACCGAGAAGTCATCGTTTGCGGGCGCTCCGGCGGGAGCTGGGTATATGACAGTTTTATTCACGACTAATCCTCCTGCAAGCTTTGTCTGAATTCAATCCCAGGACGCCAAGTCAGCTAGCCGGTTGGCGCCCATTCTATTCAGCGCTATGTGTGCGCCCCTGCGTGCCCCTTGAATTATCTAGTCTCGCAGCCTGTTATCCGATACTTAAAGCCCTTATAATTACCGCTTCGTTCAATGGCTAAGCTTCCATCCCAGTCCAGCTTGATCCAATTGTAATGACCATCCCGGAATTCAAAGGATTCTCCATCATCTTCATAGAGGTAAGCCGCTTCAGGATGATCCCCGAAACGAATTACGGTGATGTCAAAGACGGTATCATCGGAAATGTATGGAAGCGGCTTGGCAAGAGGAAGCAGCGTTCCTTCTTTTACAAATACCGGAATTCGCTCAAGTCCCGGTGCCAAGGTATACGTTTGCCCGCCTGAATAAGATTGGCCTGTCCAGAAACAACGCCATTCGCCTAAGGGCAAGTAAACGTTTCGTTCTGAAGTTCCCGTTACGATGGGAGCAACCAGAATGGCATCTCCCATCATATAGGCATCGTCGATCCCATACGTGTTGGGGTCATCCGGATAATCCATGACGAGCGCTCGGAATGGAGGTAATCCGTTTTGATTGTATTTCGCATAGCTGGCATACAAATACGGAATGAGCGACATGCGAATTTCGAATAGATTTCGGCAAATCGCTTGGATCTCCTCAGCATTATCAAGAAATACACCTTGAACATTTAATTCACGATCCACCTGCATCCACGGCGGATTAGGAATACGCCAGCAGTTGAGAAGCGCCATTGGAGAGAAAACGGTTGTCTGAATGCGACGTATTAAATCTTCCGCCGATGCCGCCTGGCGCACTTCCGGGGTCCAGAGAAGTCCGGAGAACCCCGCATTCACGACCCCACGGATAAACACTTTATGGTCATATAAATCGCTATAAAGTACAAATGGAAACGGAGCCGCGAGGGCGCCGGAGGCACGCACTTGGGACAACGTTCTTCGGCCTGCCTCTTCGAAAGGGGCTTGGATTACCGATTGATACAGAGTACCAATCATATTGTGCATCTGTTCCCCATCCATACCAGACGGGAATACGGAGGTGTCCGGGAATGACCAATTGGAATGAACAAAATCGGAACTATCGCATTCATCTAACTTGAACCCTGCGATCCCCTTATCCACGAATGCATGCAAATGATGTTTGGTAAACACGTCCTTCGCCTCAGGTATAGACAGATCAGGAACTAAGCCTTCCCAAACTTCGTAATCCCCGGAATGAGGCAGCAGCTCTTGGTACATAGGTGAAGTTGGATGCACAAAGAGATGCTCCCACAGATTGACACGATAATTGTTCGCATACAGCTCATTCAGCATATCTTCATGTTCCGGAAACCTTACGTCATCCCAAACAAAGGAGCATGAATAAGCCTTGGTTTGCCATCCCGGTTCAAAGCCAAAAACATCGACAGGCATTTGATCTTTTCTAAACCCATCAGCTAAGCGCATCACATCCTCACGTTTGGCCGCACTGTACGCACGGTACCACATCCCAAGGCTCCACATAGGTGGCAGACAGCCGCCTCCCGAGAACAGGTTATACCGCTGAACGGCCTTGACCAACGTCGGTCCTTCAAATAGATACACATCGATTCCCTGTGCTGCCGGTACGTCAACCACGACAGATCGATCGCCTTCCGTCTCCTGATAGCCATACAGCTCAATCTCCGAGGTTCCGATTTCCTTATGCTCAAGCTTCTTGTACTCGGAAGCTCCTTTGCGCAAGTTCGTTCCACAGTAAAAAGTCGCATAACGGGCTGTATCCACGTAAACACCGTAACCGGCCGTTGAAACATAAAAAGGCACCGGCGCATGGCTGTCACCCGTATCCGCAACAGGGTCACTATTTACGCGGATCACTTTCTTTCTGCCTGTATGATCTGTGCGATGCAGCTGTAGTCCGAAGCCATAAATATGCTCCGTTGCTTTTAGAGGGATTTCCATATAAACCCCTCGAGGCGTTTGCTTCATAATAATTTCGTTGTCAGAAAACGGAGAAGTCCCGCTGCAATCAAGTTTCTCTAAGGCTGCTGCGTTAATTGAAGATTCACGTAATTTAACAGGTGTATGCGTCTCTGTCGTTCCAAAACTTAATTTCCAAATGCCATTTGCAATGTTCTCCATTAAACATAACCTCATTTGCAATATTTCCATCAGTATATCACTTCGATTTCCGGAAAAGTTATGTTATGATATCGGAAAATGTTCATTTTTTGTCATATCAGGAGGATCATGAAGCGGCTATTTGAGTATGTGAATTTAGAGCGAAGAACGATCTTTTGGGATTACCTTATTCGGATGCAGAGCAATTTTAAAGGCTACTATCATTGGCATCAGTGCTGCGAGATCCTGTTCGTTCATGAGGGGCAAGGCCGTGTCGTCCTCAATCGCCAGACCTATGACATTCGCAGAGGCATGCTATTCTTCTTTCAACCCTTTCAATTGCATCAAGTTTATGCGGATGTAAGTCCAGACACCCCTTACTGCCGCACCATCTTTTATGTCGATCCGCTCATTATGGACACACTTTTGCGTCCTTTCGCCAACCGTCATGCTCTTTTCACCTCGTTATGGCAGGGCAAAGGCGACTGTCAGGTTTACGATTTATCTCACCAGGCTGAAATTTTAGAATGGCTATTTGGCGCCTATCAACAAGCTTACCTCGCGGGAAAAGGGGAAGAGGATGAGGAACTGACATTTTTATTTGTTCATTTGATGAGCTGTCTGCTCTCGGTTGAAAGAAAAAATGTCGAATTGCCTCCTGCAGATACTCATGATAGGAGAGCTCAGCGATATTCGGAATTGATGATGCAGTGGATCGAGGACCATTTCCATGAAGAGATTAACCTGGATCGGCTTGGAGAGCACATGCATTTGTCCAGTTCCTACCTATCGAAAGTATTTCAACAAGAAACCGGGAGCAGCCTCACCGATTATGTAACTGCACGAAGGATCAAGCAAGCTTGCCGGTTATTGGACACTACGATCTTATCCGTTGAACAAATAGGAGAGGCGATCGGATTTCCGAATTCTTCTTATTTCATCCAAGTCTTCAAAAGAGAAGTAGGCATGACGCCTTTGAAGTTCAGAAAGCTGGAAGTATGACCGAAATCGGATTTCTCCGCCTTGTCCTCCTAAAAAAGCTTAAAACCAACGCCCTCTCCTGGACAACGGAGCGAGTTTTTTCATCAATCGAAAAGGGCGGTAATAAGCGACCTTCCGCCCAATTGCATAAGCATCATGTTCAATTCGCTGCCGCTCAATGGCCCACTGCTCCTCATTAGAAGCGTCGAGTAAAAGCTCGGTACTGTGCCATCCCTTGGTTCTGCAGTGAGTCAGAATGAATTTGGATAATGACTCGCTTTAGCATAATTCGTGCATCAGGCCATGCTTGGTCCTCGCTCAGTATCATATACAGTGCCAAGGGCAGGTCATTATTGATGTGTGTGTTGATGCCAAGCAAAGCATCCTGCAGTACGAAGCCATATTTGACGGCAGCCTCATGAAAAGCAAGCTCCCATGCAGGTGAACAGGGCAGCCCTGCCTCGTAAGCATCGACAGCATCGAAGTAGAGCTTCGCGAAGCCGACTAGAACACGCTCCATCCAAACGGTATCATGGAAAAAGCCGGATGCAAGACGCTTTTGCATCTCCTGCGTCATCAACAAATAGACACGCTGAAATACGGCCCGATGGACCGAAATCGCATTTTTCCTTCGATCTTCTACTTATTAGCCCCGCCTTGCGATTTGAATTCTTGCGGCAGCTTCCCGAAGTGCTTTTTAAACATATCGCTAAACTGTCTCGCGTTGTTATACCCTACACGCTCGGCAATCTCATAAATCTTCATATCGGTATGAAGCAAAAGTCTAACGGCTTGTTTCATCCGAACATCGGTTAAATATTGCTTAAAATTCATTTGCGTATGCTTCTTGAAAAAGCTGCTGAAGTAGTACGGATTCATAAATATTTTGGAGGCAACGCCTTCTAGTGTGATATTCTCCATATAATACTGATCGATATACGCTTTGACCGTCAGAAGCTGCTGCACCTCCCTGAATCCGCCGCCTGATTCCAACCGCTGGAGCAGACCTTCAATCAAGTCAGATAGATATTGCTCCAGCTCCTCATAATGGGAGAACTGCTGCATGAAAGTAAGCTGATCCTTAAGCTCTTCACTGGATTGCGTTAAGGTAATGCCGACTTCCTCTAATCCATCCGACCACTCCAGCAGCGTATTGTAACAGGCCATCACAGCTTTGTCCTTTCTCCCGCGGGAGAACAGTCGAATTTTCTCGAACAGGGCCGGCAGCTCGATCTCCAACCTGCCGCGTTCCTTCGTAACGATGGACTGCA
Organism: Paenibacillus sp. MAHUQ-63; assembly: GCF_028765165.1. Taxonomy (GTDB): domain Bacteria; phylum Bacillota; class Bacilli; order Paenibacillales; family NBRC-103111; genus Paenibacillus_E. The sequence goes on from NZ_JARADB010000001.1 coordinate 27,424, forward strand.
GGACAAGCTGTCTGGCTTCTCCAAGGTCTCGTTCGGACAAAGTGGTATCCCAATTTTCTTCAAGTAAAGAATGAGCCCTGCCGCCATTTGAGAAAAAAATGAGACCTAGCGCCTCGGAAGCCGTCTGATAGGAGTACTTCATCTCTTCCAAATCTGTGACTTCATTGCCGATTCCAATCGACAGCACAACTTTCAGATAATTTTGCACGTTCACAATCATTTCCTCAGCAAGTGACTGTATTCCGATATCCTCGCCATGGTTCACCACCGCGCAAAGCCGTTCCCCTCTGCGTAATACAATGCCCACCGCATTGCGATGGATAAGCTCTTCTGCCATATTGCCAATTGCAAAAAGAAGCAGCCGCTTCTCATGCTCGCCCCAACGGGAATCCGCACCCGGTTGTTTCGATTCAAGCAGCATAACGGTATAGCGGCTATATATATAACCGGGATCCAAGCTGTACAGCTTCTGTTCAGCTTCCTCTTTCCGAATGTCTCCATCCAGGAGACGATCAAACAACTCCTCCAGTTTGGCCTTCCGGTTTTTATGCTCATAGACAGCTAGTTTGCTCTTGTATTGCACGCCTTCCGACTCTTCCTTTAGAACAGATAAAGCTCTCTCCACAGCATTCAGCAGCAGCCCTTTCTCGATGGGCTTCACCAGATAGTCTACGGCTCCGAGTGCAACAGCCTCCTTGGCATAGGAGAACTCTTGGTAGGCACTGATGAAAATCACCTTAGCCCGCAGCCCTCTGCGCCCGATTTCTTTAAGCACATCAATACCGGTCCAGTCCGGCATGCTAATATCCGTAATGACCAGCGAAGGCTTCTCTGTCTCAATAAGCTCCATGAGTCCCCTGCCTGTCCAAGCTTCACCTACAATTCGAATCCCGTGCTCCTCCCAAGGAATGAGCTTCTTCAGTCCTTTAATGATCATAGGCTCGTCGTCGGCCAGAACCGCTGATATCATACACTTTTCACCTCTTTCTTATAGGGAAGAATCATTTGGATGGAGGTGCCGATATACGGGGTACTGTTCACGCGAATTCCGAACTCGGGTCCGTATAAGGCCGTAATACGGTCATGTACATTCTTAATCCCGATCCCCCCTACCTCTTGATCCGGTGAAACATTACCTGCCAGTTTATCTCTCAGCATTTGAAGTTTACCCTCCGTCATACCTACCCCGTCATCATCCACAGTAAGCATGAAAAGCCCCCTCTCTATCTCCCCCGTAATCCGAATCGTTCCCTTACCTGACTTGGGCATAATGCCGTGGTAGATCGCGTTCTCTACTAACGGTTGGATAGACAGCTTGGGTAAGATGCAGTTCAGCAGCTCGCTATCGATTCGAAGATCCAAAGCCAATCGATGATCCCCGTACCGCAGCTTCATCAATCGGAAATATTGCTCGATGTTTGTCTTCTCCTCCAGGAGCGTAACGTGTTCTTCTCCATAATTCAAAACATATTTCAACTGTTGGGATAAGGAGAGAATCATATCTGCCACTTCATCATCATCATTGGCAACCGCACTCATTCTGATGACTTCCAATGTATTATAAAGATAGTGTGGACGTATTTGACTCTTCAGAGCCGTCAATTCGGCCTGTTTTTGCTTAATTTGGGCTACATACACTTCATCAATGAAGCTTTTCAACCGGTCCGTCATCCTATTAAAGCCCCGGGCTAGCATACCGATTTCATCGGAAGTTCGGACTTGAACCTGCATATTGAAATCACCGGATTCCACTCGAGTCATATTGCGGATAATTTGGCGTATCGGAATGGATAGATTATTGGAGAACCAAACGGCTACTACCACGAGCGAAAGGATACAAAGACCAATGACGATGGCAATCGTTCTTTTTATCCCGTTAATTTTGTTAAATAGCTCGTTTTTATTGACCTCTCCGATCACGCTCCAATTGGAGTTGGGCATATCATGTTTGACATAATGGTATACCTCAGAATCGGAGGGCTGGAACAATTGTCCGATCAGGTTGATTTTATTGCTATAGAGGATGCGCCCTTCCTGGTCCGTCACATACATGACATCCTTCTGATCGGTCGTCAAGTGCTGAAAGATTTCATCGAACGCGCTGAGGGAGACATCGAAGAACAAGCTGCCTACGACTTTGCCATCCAATCCCGGACTGCCAATCACATCAATTAAATTGCGTGAGAACGTCATAACCGTCATACCCGAGTGGGGATAGTATTCCTGCGGATGCGTTGGGAACAACACCAACTCTTTTGAATTCTCAGTCATCGTTCTTTTCCACTCGACAGGCGGGTACTGGAATCGGAAGTCAATCCGGCTTCCATCCCGGTTTAAATCCTGGTATCCGCCTTCCGTAAACACAAAAGCGGCGCTGCGGATATGAACGTCCGAAGCCACGACCGTCTGAAGAAATTCGTCAACCGTAGCGGTAAGCCGATTGTCTTTCTGTGAAACTTGTTCTGCAATAACCCTGCCGAATTGGCCGTTGTTGGCATACTGTCCGTATGAATACATCATCTTGGAGATATTATTATACTTCGTATATAAATCATCCGCATTTTTGCCGGCATAAAGTACCATTTGCTCGAAGTTGTTGATGGAGTAGCGCTCCATATAATTGCCGTAGGTGTTCAATGAGAAGAAACTTAAAACTAAGAGCGGTATTAAACCTACAATAATAAATGAAAAAGCGAACTTGGCGAAAATACTCTTTCGCAGCCTGCCAAACTGGAATAGATTCAACATGTATGCCCCTTTCTAGCTCAGAGGAGGAAGTGCTTTTATCATATCAGGTTCAATAAGGAAAACCTATCCCATGTGTCACTTATAAATATGGTAAAACCGCTCCCGAAGATTCAGAAGCGGTTTCCAGACATTATCCTTTCGTAGCGCCTGCGGCAATTCCCTTAACAAAATACTTCTGCAAAGCGATGAAAATAATCAGCACAGGTAGGATGGACATCGTTGTGCCGGCGAATACCATATCCCATTGGGAAGCAAGCTCGCCAACGAATTTGAAAATCTCCACAATCATCGTTCTATGATCCGAATGAAGAACCAAGCTCGGCATCAAGAAGTCATTCCAAATTCCCAATCCCTGAAGGACCACCATACTTGCCGTACAAGGTCCAAGCAGCGGGAACACGATCTGCCAAAAAATACGGACTTTCGAGGAGCCGTCAATAGCTGCCGCTTCTTCAATTTCAGCAGGAATGCCTTTGATGAAGCTCGTGAACAACAGAACCCCCATCCCCACAGACCCCGAGACGTAGATAAGAATCGGAGCGGACAAAGAACCGTATAAGCCGAGAGTCCTCATTTCTTTAAACAAGGGAATCATATAGACTTGAAACGGGATCATCATGCCCGCTAGATAGTACACATAAATAAAATGGGTCCATTTTTTTTGTGTCCGTTCAATCGCGTATGCCGCCATAGGGATGATCAGAACCATGAAGAAAATGGATACTACGGTTAAGATCATACTGTTCATCATGGCTTTCGGGAACTCAGTTTGGGTCAACAAGTACTTGAAGCTATCCAAATATAAGCTTGTAGGAAACGCGATGGCATCACGCAATATCTCGCCGTTCGACTTAAAAGATGAGATTAAACTAAAATACACCGGAAAGAAGAACAGGATGGCCAAAATAACGGTAATGACAAACAGGATGATATCGAATCCTTTACTGGATTTTTGCATTACATCTGCACCTCCCGTTGCCGCAGCACTTTAATTTGAATCAACGATACGATAAGAATCAGGATGAATAAAACGAGAGACAGCGCTGTACCGTAGCCTTGCCGAAGCTCACCGAAGCCTACTTTATAGACAATATACGTAAGGGTCTCCGTCGCGAAGCCCGGCCCTCCATCCGTCATTACAGCAATTTGATCGAAGATCTTCAATGCCCCAATCATGGATAACATCACACAAACCGTCATTGCTCCAGCTAATAGCGGGAAAGTGATATGCCGGAATTGCTGCAGGCGATTCGCACCGTCAATAGCCGCCGCTTCGTGGAGCTCGGATGGGATCCCCTGTAAACCTGCCAAATAAATGATCATATAGTACCCCGAGCTTTTCCAGACCGTGGTAATAACGATTGCAATCAAGGCGTAGTTGGGATTTCCCAACCAGTCAATCTTGTAATCGCCCAAGCTGATCCGGTCAAGCAACTGGGAGATGACTCCGAAGTTATAATTGAAAATAATTGTCCATACAAACCCCATAACAATGCCGCTTAGGAGAACGGGGAAATAGAAAACGCTTCGCACTAAATTTTTAAACCAGCGAACCTGATCCACTAGCATAGCTAGCAGAATAGCTATCACATTTTCCAACACAACCAATAATACCGATAAAATCAATGTGTTCTTCAATGCATTGTAGACTCGCTCGCTATGAAACATCTCAACAAAGTTATCGAAGCCGATATAATGAATCTCTTCACTAACCCCATCCCAGTTGGTAAAGCTTAGATTAAAGCTGTTTAGAGTTGGATAAATAACGAATAAGGTATATAGAATAAAAGAAGGTAAGATAAAAAGAACGGAGAAGGAGAGCCATTTTCTTTTCTTTTTGGCTTCCGCCCTCGTGTATGTCCTTGCATGTACAGTTTCCGCTTTCGCCATACTCTCACTCCTTAGAACTGCGATTGGGAAGGAGCAATCGTTCTGCGCTGGCAGAAGATTGCTCTCGCCCCTTTACATCTATTTGCCGGCTGTGTTCGCTTTCACGTTGGCATCCCATTCAGCATCGGCCTTTTTCAAGTAGTCTACACTGAAGTCGCCTTTGGTCAGCCATTCTTGTGCAAGCTTATAGAACCAGTTACGCCATTGTGGAGGCATTTGGTTGTCGCCCCAGAAGCTGTTGATTTGCAGCGATTTAATTGTTTTAGGATCATTCATGACTTCAAGCACTCGTTTCATTTGCGGTCCGCTGTCATAAGTGATGGTTTCTTTTGTAGTTGGGATCCCGTTCACAGACTTCATAAACTTCGTATATTGATCCTTCGAGAAGAAGAATTTCACAAATTCTGTGATGGCAGCTTTCTTATCCGCATCCTGATTTGCTTTGGTGGAAATGGACCACCCTTGAAGCGTGTTTAGGCCGTTCACGACAATTCTGCCCTTACGGTCTGGCACCGGATACCAGCCGAATTCAAATTTAGAATCCGCTTGTGAGATTTGAGAGAACATCCATGGACCTGAGAACAGTTGAGCAGCTTTGCCGGTTACGAGCATAGAAGAAGTTTGGTTGTCGGCTGTACTTAAGAACCCTTTGTCCACGTAACCTTTCGTAAACAATTCACTAAAATCCTTCATAGCCTGCGACGGGCCGGCATCGGTAAAGCTCGCTTGCCCTTTGGTACGTTTGGAATTCCAGTTCGGATCATCCGCAAAAACATCGTCCATCAGGTATTTGTTCACCCAGAATCCCCAGTGGAAAATATCCTTCCCCCCGAAGGTCAGCGGCGTAATTCCTTTCGCTTTCAGCTTTTCTTGAATAGCCAAAAATTCATCATAAGTCTTCGGCTCGGACGTTATACCTGCATCTGCGTAAGCTTTTTTGCTGTAAATGATACCTTGAGGTGCTGTACCTGCAATAGGCGCCGTCCAATTTTTGCCGTTCAATTTCGGTGCGTCACTGAACAATCCAAGCCATTCCGCCGGTAGTTCCGCAATTTTACCAGCCTCAGAGAATAATTGTGTGTCGCGCATCTCCACGAGATCCGGGAACTCGTTAACAGCATCCTTCGTTTTAAGCCAGTCCAAATAGGAGGCCATCCCTCCTTCGGAGAGGTCGTTAATCTTAATATTCGGATTCGCTTTAGTGAAGGCAGCCACTGCATCTGCCATCGCTTGCTTGCTTGCCGGGTCGCCCGTTGCATAACCAATGGAGAATGTCACATTTTTCTTTGGTGCCGCACTGCTCGTGCTTGCTGCTCCCGTTGCAGCCGGGCTCGTGCCTGTGTTGCCGCTTCCGCAAGCGGATAAAACGAGCGATAGTGCCGTTAAGCTTGTTACGGTTAGAACGATATTTTTTTGCATCTTTTTCATGTGCGTTTAACCTCCCCAATATGGTAAGAATTCTATGTGTAGGACTGGTTTTTATCCCACTACACTCTTTTTTCTTCCGTGTTTTAAGACTAACATACCCCAAAATCGTTTCGTATGCTGTTTTTTAAGTTCATTATGCAGGAATTTAAGAAGTTTAGTGTAGATAGATACCTTTCTTTGTTATTACCTTTTTTTAGAAAAATAAATACCGGCTACAAGTCGTAAGACTCATAGCCGGTTAAGTCCTTGTGATTTTCGGTTAAGTGAACCCCTATGTCAGACCTAAAACAATAGGCTTCCAGCCGTCTCTGTTACTGTAACAATCCCCTTTTCGTGTGTTTCAGTCATTCTAATTCTAGTAAAGGTATGGTTGGTACAGTATCCAACATACAAAGTATTCTTTAGTAATGCTTTAAATCCTGTCTTTATGACTATGTCTGAAGTGGAAACTTTTTCATGGACCGCATGACATTTCAAACAGTAAAACATATATGAGTCCCCCTTATGTACCACTTTTCTGTCTGGGGCTGTCTTGTTAAAGTGTACACAATCCTGTCACAGTACTAATGACTTGAGGGCTGCTCTTTTCCTTGTATACCTGCATACCGTTTAGCCACGCGTTTCGTTACGGATTTCCCCGATCCAGCAAATATGTTGGCTGACAGCAGCATCCCCACAATAACTATAACGCCGCCAACAATCTGGGAGACAAGTAATTCCTGTCCTGTAAGCACAGACAGAATAGCCGTGAAAACCGGCATTAGATTCATCGTGATGCTGGCTTTACCCGGTCCAAGTATTTTGATTCCCTGATTCCAGAACAAGAATGAAACGATGGATGGGAACAAGCCCAAATAGATGACCCCCGTAATCCCGATTGCATTGATATGCACGGTTTGTAGAGGTTGAATAAAAAGTAACGGAAACATGCAAATGACGCCGATAAAGGCTGTGAATGCCACAAATGTAATTGGAGGCAGCTGCTGCGCTTTTTTACTGATAATGGAATAGATCGCCCAAAGAAACACGGCTATGAGCAAAATGCCATCCCCTAGGTTGTAATGCGTACTGAACACGCCAAGGAGATGCCCCTTCGTCAATACAGTTAATACTCCTAAGAAAGATAATATCAGTCCCACTCCCTGCAGCACCGAAATTTTGTCCTTCAGGAACAGCAGAGACAACAGAATCATAACTGCCGGAGTCAAACTGTTAATCAGACTACCGTTTGTCGATGAGGTATGCTGGAGTGCTGTATAGGTAAGAAGAGTGTAGAACATAACTCCCACTATCGAAAGAAATAATATAAGTCCCCAGTTATTTCTCCATATCTTTAGCCAGTTTGGCTTTTCCAGCAGCTGGGCCATTGGAATTAATACGACAGAAGCAATCGCCCAACGCAAGAAGGAAGCCCAAATCGGTGGGAAATCCGTTGTGACCGCTTTGCCGAAAATCAAATTCCCTGCCCAGAACAAATTAGCTAATATTAGAAAAATCCATGCTTTAGCTTTCATAACCAAACACCTCACCCACTCTATTTTAGGTACTTCTTTCTCTTGTTCTATTATCATGTTACAATAAACTTTATCATAAATGAAATGAATATAAGTTATTAAGGAGATATCATATTTGGTATGAATAGATCACTTCTTCAGTTGATTGTTGCTATCTCGGAGACCCAAAGCTTTACTTCTGCCGGGAAAATAATGAATATGACACAGCCTGCCGTCAGCCGTGCTATCACTTCACTGGAACGCGAACTGGGAGTAACGCTCCTTACTAGAGACCGGCGTCTAGGCGTCGCCCTCACGCCCGTTGGAGAGCGAATCTTACCGATCTTCCGAAAGATTCTTCAAGGGTACGATAAGATTGATCAGGAAATCTCGAATGAAAAAGGGATGGAAACCGGCAATGTCCGAATTGGTGCATTCCCGGTTGCTGCTTCTTATTTCGTTCCCAAACTGATCAGCCATATCAAACAACTATATCCAAAGCTCGAATTCAGCATTTTGGAAGGTACCATTGCGGATATTCAGGAATGGCTGGATAATCGGATCATTGATGTGGGGTTGCTTATCCCTTCGGATAAAACGACGAACTCTCATCCACTTTACAGAGAAGTCATTTATGCAGTTATGAGAGATGATCACCCTTTAAGTGAAAAAAGTATCATCAGACCGGAAGATTTGCGAGAGGAACCTATGCTGATCTGCAAAGCCGGTTACGAACCTCCAGTCCTGCAATGGTTCGAAAGTGCCGGTGTAGAGCCCAATATTAAATACATCCTCTACAACTACAGAACTGCGCTTCAAATGATTCTTGCAGGCGAAGGATTGGCCGTCATGTCCGAGCTGTCCCTATTGGACCTTCCTTCCGGTATAATTCTAAAACCTGTCTCCCCCGCAGCATACCGGGATATTCACATTGCTTCCGGTCCCGTTGAGGACTGTACCATTGCGGTTAAAACTTTTATCGAGAACGCTCAGAAGTTGTTCCCCATTCAAGCTGAGATGAAATAGAATGAGGATTTCATCAGATAAACCAAAAAACAGTCGCAGCGCACCAGCATAACCGCCGGTACTCTGCGACTGTTCTCATAATTTCTGACTCCATTTTCGAATCGCTAGCCTAATTCTCTAAGTGATGCAAACTAGTTTATCTGGCTCTGTATGATATCAAGCAGAGTGCGCTGCTCCTCCACTGGGACGCTTTCTCCTAGGCGTGCCGCTATTAGCGGAAGCTCCCACTTAGCGAGCTCCTCCCGGCTGTATCCGGTCAGTTCGAGATACGTGTCCTCGTAAGTTTGCATTAATATAGTTCTAAGCTGAGCAAACGTCTGGATAATGACCTCGGGAAGCTCCGCCGGTAAGACTGCGTGACGCAGAATAAGGATCGTTCTGGCTGCATCGGCTTGTGCCGGACCACATACGGCGGTCATCCAATCGATGACGACAGGACCCCTCTGACTTAAAAGTACATTGCCAGGATGGAAGTCACCATGGCAAAGATGATCACCCCCGGGAAGCTCGGATAGACGGCTTTCGATCACCGATCGTAACGGCTCGAAGCCGACGTGACGAATGCCGCTGATCATATATGCCAGTCGACTTTTAATGGGCTCCAAACGACCGGTTGCCTTGACACTGTGTAACTTAGCGTGAAGCTGCGCCAGCTGACGACCGTATTCTGCAGCTTTTTCCGGCTGACTCATTAGAATCTCTAGCATGGAAGGCCCCAGGATCCTCTCATATGCAAGTCCGGTAAGCCCGTCAGTTTCTACCTTTCCATAAAATGTCGGGGCTCCTACCGCCAATTCCTCAATAGTGGCACTAATATTCCGCTCCAGGTCAAGCAGTTTCGGGTCGCGAAATACTTTAAGGACCTGTTTCGACCCTAGTGCATAAATATCCGCAGTGTTGCCTCTGCCAATCCGTTCGCCCACTCTCATAAGAAACACCCTATTCCATATTAGAATAATATTCCTATGAATTACTATAATCGAAATAAGGTAAAATCTCCCGTTTAGGTTGTTCATTCGATCTGATCAACTGAAATTACCTCGATAGCATTGCAATAGAAACTGTCCCGAATCCTACTATAGATTCTCCTTAGTATCGCACAATAAAACAAGGCTGGACACAAGAACCCAATTACAAAAAAACTGCCGCTTCAATGCGGCAGTTTTTTATAATTGCTATTTTACAAATACAATATAACTAACGAATTAATTGATGTTGGTTGCGACATACGCAAGATCCAAGATATCAATTTTGTTATCGTCGTTCATATCTGCAACCTTAGCTTTTGCCCAATCTTCGCTGATGGAGTTCTTGCCGTAGTGATAAGCTACAATCGCGAGGTCACCTACGTTAGTGTCTCCATCTCCGTTAATGTCTGCAGACTTATTAGCTGTTGCTTTGAAGACATCAATGGAGGTGTTGAGGGCTGTGAGAGCACTGTCAACTTGGGCTTGAGTCGCGCTTGCATGGTCTCTTACAGCAATTGCGGTGTTAATTGCTTCAAGGAGTGCGTCTTTAGCTGCTTGCGGATATTGGCCAGGTTGAGTACCTACTATAGCCGCGCTGTACAGGGCTTGTGCACTCGTAATTGCTGCATTTAAAGCAGTTTTATCCACATCTATTTGAATAGCACCAACGGATATAGTCTTGCTGCTCAGTGCCGCAGTGGTTACGGTTCCATCAGAACCGCCAACCTTCGCTTGGGAGACAGCAACGGTACCCGTTGTATTCTGAACCCCGGACTTTACCCTAAAGGTTATATTTAGAACAGGTGTGCTGGTTCCGGATACGCCTCCGATATTAACGGAAATGATTCTCACCTTTCCAAGTGTAGCGGTATCTTCTTTCAGAACCTGAATGTTACTGGTTGCACCCGCTGCACTGACATAATCGAATACGCTGGAATCATAGCTTAGCGTGATATCCTGTGCGTATACGCTTTGTGTCACGCTATCCAGGCTAACAGCTGCTGTGAAAGTACTTCCAGGTGTCACACTGTTGTTAGCTGCAATTGTCGCTGTAAGCGATTTGGCTTCTCCATTACCGGGTGTATAAATTCCAAGATCGCCTAGATCAATTGCATAGCTGTTCTGGAGTTTCTCGTGTTCGCCTGCAAAGAAATCATCCAGGTAAGAATGTCCGAGAATGAATCTGTCCGGATTCACGGCGCCATAGTAGCCGGCATTGGCATTGCTCTGACTGTCGAACAGCACATAGCTTCCCTGCCATCCCGAACCGGCTACGCCCCAGCTGATGATGTGATCGATGTAAGGTGCGAACTTGTTGAACAGTTTGTACATCAGCGCGTACTCATAACCGAGGGCGTCAGACTGTCTGACATTGAGCACTGCGGGAGCGACCGCACCACCACCTGGGGTGTTAGTTGGCATCTTAAGGTCAAGTTCTGAATAGGCAATACCGGATAGAAGGCCTTCGTCAACGAGAGAAGCATAGAGGGCCATGGCAAATTGGTTATCGCTTGCAAGGGTCTTTCCAATCGAATCGTGTCCCTGGATACCGATGTCTTCGATTAGAGGTCTTCCGTCATACAGCGGATCGGAGAGCCATGCGGTGTTCAGTGCGCGAACCATGTTGTAGACAGTTCTTGCTTTGGTGCGATTAGAAATGTCGTAATCGTTATAGGTCAGCTTCGGAGGATCGTTAACGATATACGCATCAATGCTGCCAACGTTGTCGTGTCCGTCGAGCTTCATGTACGCGGGAAGGTTAGCGTAGTTGGCTTTGTAAGCTGCCGCCATCTTGGCGTTGGGGGCCGCGATGTGCGCGTATTTGAAGAGCAAGTAAATGTAATGCTCGGAGATGTCGCCGCCAATTAGATTATCCGACATTGCAGAAAGCCAGTTGGTGTTTTTGAGTGTCTGTCTCCAGCTGTTCGGATCCGCAGGGATGGTTTCGCTGTGGCGGCTTTCGTGGACCTCTTCGTTGAGTACGTCCCATGAATTGAAGGGGATTACTCCGCGGGATACACTTGAGCCATACTTCGTATCCGTGGTCAGGAAGTGCCGCATCACATACATTGTGTGGTTATACTGCACTCTTCTTGCCATTTCCCTGTCTACCTTAACCGTTGTTGTAACGCCGTTGCCCAATCCGTAGTAATCAGTTGTTCCATTATATCCCAAGGGAAGTGTCGCGGGAATCATCTGCCTCATCCATGCAGGTGCCTGGTTGTACCATGCCAAGACGTGAGCGTGAGACTTGTACTGACCTGGAGTTCCGGAATCCCTGATCGCTTGATAAGAGCTGGTCGGGAAACTGTATTCACCTATACCAGGGGTGGTGGTTGCGCCGCTTAGAGCCTCGCCGGTAACGCTTTTCAACCAACTCGGGCCGCGGGGATGCGTACCATCTGCCTTGAGATTGTTGCCGTCGACAAAGATTTCATAGTGATTGGCTCTGGTTCCGGTTACTGCTCCGGTTCCGATCGTACCGACCATGAACGTGCCATTTTGCCTGTTGTAAATATTCTTTAAAGGCGTTACGACACTCTGGTTTTCATTGTTGACAACGTTAGGAAGCGCAACACCGTTAGGGTCCGGTGCGGTTATTTGGATGTTGGCGACAAGAAGCATACCGGTTTCTGCGGGACGGCCGTTCTCGCCATGGAGTTCAAGAATGAAGTTAGAGGAAGTGCCTGTTGTGGCGGTAATGCTAGTGTGCTTCAACAACCAGGTTTCACCGTTGTAGCTGCCAATCCAGTCGGGGTTAAGGTTGTTGTACTCGTATTCCCTGAGGTAGGTATCGATGTCAGAGCCTGCATTTCTGATTCTCCACCTCATGAATTTTCCCTGAGCGCTCTTGGGATAGTACACATCAAACTCAATAGTTGAGCCTGCGGGAACATCTACACTCGGGGACAACGGAGATTGAAGAGACATTCCTCCGAAGATGGTTTTTCCGTTATGGACGTAATTGATCTGGAGCACATCAGCTTTGCCTTGAGAATCTGCAAAAGGATACGGAATCATTTTGAATGTACCACCAGCAAAGTCGGTGGGAACACGGTTGTCAAGCGGGGTTCTTGAGGTCCAGACATTGGTGGGCGCGGTAATTTTTACAGGTATTTTACCAGGACCCGGATCAAGACGGAAATAGGGATTGGAACCATCCGCTTTGATCTTTCCAGTGAAACTCGCTATTGCGTTTTCAAGACTGGCAATGGCTTCGTTGGCCGGAGTGTGCGCATCGCGCGCGAACTCAAGCGCGTTATCCAGTTCTTGGAGTTCGTCGGCGAACACCCAGGGGAAAGCTTTATTCACATCGGATCCAACGTCAGTGTGACTAATCTGGAGCGGGAATTCCTCGTTGCCGGCTTTTAAAGCTTCGGCTTGTGCAATGAGGTCGTTCAGTTCTTGTGTCCGTTCGCCTTCAGCCGCAGCGGCCGGGACGGGGGCAGACGCGAATAAAGAGAACAGCATGATGACGACGAGGATGCGGGAGACGTTGATTAAGAATTTTTCACGGTTCATCTTCGTTTTACTCCTTTTCTTAGGCAACCTCTACAGTCTCGTTTTAAAGTCGCCCAATTGTTAGATTTCGAAATTTTTCACAGTTTCACTGATAGTTGTGTTTGTTGGAAAATTAGGAATTACATGGCTTGACGGTCAATTAAACACCTCCCTCTCATATTGGCCCGTAGGAAATGGAAACGTTTTCAAGATTAACTATTGATACTATGATAAACAAACCTTATTATTAACTCCATGGATGGATAATAGATCATTTGTATTTTTTTCGTAGGCGGTTACAACTTGAGCATGAGAGCCCCCTGGAAGGAATGTAATCATTTCTTTCGTAGTCTCATGCGACAGCTCCTCTCCTGTAAATAGAGAAAACCACTCCACCAATATATGTAATGGAGCGGCTTTAACTCACTACTGCTTGTTAGTATTGTCGCTCGGGAAGAGCCTTCTTCGCATCTTCTGAAGTAAACACGCCTTCTTTGGTAACAATGCGCTTCTCGATTTGTTTACCGGCCACAACATCATTCACAGCCTGCATCAATTGCGGTCCGAGCAATGGATTACATTCAACGATGAAGTTGATTTTACCTTCAGCCGCTGCTGTCATGCCGTCCTTCACCGCATCAACAGAAATAATTGTAATATCTTGGCCTGGTTTGAGACCAGCCGCCTCAATTGCTTGAATCGCGCCAAGCGCCATATCATCGTTGTGTGCATACAGCACATCAATATCTTTATGTGCTTTCAGGAACGCCTGCATAACTTCTTTCCCTTTGGCACGAGTAAAGTCGCCAGTTTGGGAAGCAATGACCTTGAGGTGCGAGTTGCTCTTAATCTCTTCAGCGAAACCGGCTTTTCGGTCGTTTGCCGGAGCAGACCCTGTTGTCCCTTGAAGCTCAACGATATTCACGTCTTCCTTCGCATCTTTGTATTTATCAGCCAACCATTTCCCCGCCTTTTTGCCTTCCTCTACGAAGTCCGAACCTATAAATGTCGCATATAGCGAAGTATCTTTGGAATCAACAGCACGGTCTGTAAGAATGACCGGAATTTTGGCGTCTTTCGCTTCCTTCAATACCGTGTCCCAACCGGATTCAACGACCGGAGAGAACGCGATGACGTCCACTTTCTGCTGGATATACGTTCGGATGGCTTTAATTTGGTTTTCTTGCTTTTGCTGAGCGTCGGAGAATTTAAGGTCAAAGCCCGCATCCTTCGCCGAATCTTGAATTGACTTGGTATTTGCCGTACGCCAACCGCTTTCCGCTCCCACTTGTGCGAAGCCTAGCGTAATTTTTTTTGCTGCCGCCGGAGTCGCCGGAGCAGTTGTCGCTGTATTACCTGCAGGAGCTGCAGTTGTGCCGCTGGAACCCGTACCGGCGCTATTGCTGCAAGCCGCCGTGAATAACATCATGCAGGAAGCTGCGATGAGGACTCCCATTTTTTTCGTCATTTTCATGATTTATTTCCTCCCCTTCATTCACCTCTTGGTCGGTGTGCCCTCATTATAAAACGCTTCCATCATCGCTTTATACGGAGTTTCAAGTTCATTTCTTATAAATTTTTGGGGTTCACTAAGATGTCTCAGCAAAAAGTTTGTTTTTTTGAGAAAAAATTGTTATTTACTTTGAATTTGATAAGCACCATATCCGCCTTGGTAACAATTTGCTATAGTAAAATGGAGAACTATGACCTGAGCGGTAGAAAGGTTGCATCATTCATGAGATTGATACGATGGATTTCTTCCAGCTTGCAAATTAAGCTGCTTACAATGTTTATCATACTAACTTGCATTCCTCTTATTGCAGTTGGACTTATCTCCTATCAGAAGTCTTTCAAAACCGTATTCGACAACAGTAAAGCAGCCGCTATGCTTTCCGCAGGCCAATTGGCTAGGGACCTTGATACACAATTCATCGCTACGCGGAGTCTGCTTGAGATCAGTAAAAACTCGCAGGTGCTTCATTTTATGTTCTCCCAGGAAGATACTTATGAAGATGCCAAACAAATCTTACGAACCATGGATTCTTACCGGCAGACATACCAATATGACAGCGTTCTCAATATTACTATGATTAACTTATACGGCAGAGGCATCAGTGAGCGTAGGGGCCTATTCCAACTGGAGAAAAACCCTTTGCGCAATCCGCACCTGACACATCTGACGAATAACCCGGATGAGGTGCTTATTATTCCTCCATCCGAAGCATCCGCGCTCGACCGTATTGACGGTTTTCAATACAACACCACGAACGTCATTTCCATTATGGCTGCGATCAAACAGCAAATCACTCATGAAGTCATTGGATTCATCATCATTGATGTGGATGATAAGATTGTCAAACAATTTTGCGATAACGTTATGATTGGTGAAACAGGATTTTATTTTGTCGTGGATTCATCAGGTAAACCGATTTTTACGCCATCATCCCTCAAGAACCCGACCAAGCTCCCGTCGTCTTCGGATTTATCACGCATAATGACCGGTTCGGATTCAAATTATGTGGACTCCGCGGAAGGTAAGCCTAAGTTTGTATATGCAGCTCCTTCAAATGCAACTGGGTGGAAAATTATTGGTTATGTCCCGCTTCAGGAAATTGTTGAAGAAGCAAACTCCATTCGCCAACTGATCATTATTACTGTTGTGCTTAGTTTTATCTTTGCCGTCTCGCTTCATTTTTTCATCTCCTATCGATTAACGCACCCTCTTCATCTATTAAAAAGTAAAATGCAGCTCGCGGCTTCAGGCTATTTGGAAGCTAAGGTCACACCAAAAGGTAATGACGAAATTGCGCTTCTAGGCAACAGCTTTAACTCTATGCTCAGTAAAATTCGAGAGTTGCTTGAACAGAGTATTAAAGAACAGGAAGAAATTAAAAAAGCGGAACTGCGGGCCTTACAGGCGCAAATTAATCCTCACTTTCTGTACAACACATTGGATTCCATCGTGTGGATGGCCGAGGCTGGGAAGAATGCTCAAGTCATTCAGCTTGTACAATCTCTTTCCAAGTTGTTTCGCATTTCACTCAGCAAAGGCCGGGATTGGATTATCATTCATAAAGAAATCGAGCATGTACAAAGCTATCTAGTTATTCAACAGATGCGTTATCGAGATATTCTGGATTATGAGATTCTTATAGACGAGAAGTTAAACCCTTATCCAATCCTCAAAATGACGCTGCAGCCGATTGTAGAGAATGCGCTTTATCATGGCTTAAAAAACAAGCGCCGAAAAGGCTTGATCCGAATCTATGGCCACATCGAGGACAATGAAGAAATAGTGCTTGTCGTCGAAGATGACGGTATTGGAATGTCACCGGAGAAGCTTGAACAAATACGTCAATATTTAACCAATAAGCAGCTGCCGGAGCAAACGGGGAATGAAGTATCAGGCGGGTTCGGTCTGCATAACGTGCAGCAAAGAATTAAGCTATATTACGGAGACAAGTACGGAGTAAGTATAGACAGCATTCAAAATGAAGGAACAAAGGTTTCCATTAGAATCCCCAAAACAGGAGGCAACGGATATTGAAAAAGGTGTTGCTAGTTGACGATGAAATTTTAATCCGCGAGACGATTCGAGATACGATTCATTGGGAAGAAGCTGGGCTTATATACTCCGGGGATGCTCCCGACGGTGAAGCCGCACTGCCGCTGATCGAGCAATATAAACCTGACATTTTGATTACGGATATTAAGATGCCGTTCATGGACGGACTTGAATTAAGTTCATACGTCAAGAAGAACATGCCGAATATCAAAATTATCATTCTAAGCGGCCACGGAGAGCACGAATATATCAAATCTGCTTTACAAATAGGCGTGGAAGCGTATTGTACGAAACCGTTTAGTTCAGCAGATCTGTACCAAGTACTTCGGCAGGTAAGCGACAAGATTGACGCTGAGTGCCGTGAAAAAGGGACGCTAACTTGATGAAAAGAAAGGAGCATAAGCTCTGTGTCAGTAACTCCTAGATCGCTTTTGTTATTCTTCATTATCTGTTCACTAATCACAAATGTCGGCTGCCGAAAATCCAGTACTCCCCTGATTTCTTCCGAAACGCTGTCTACGCCTGCTCCAAAAACAGCGCATAACCCAACCTATACGTTTGGTATCATTTATCCAATCGCCCATTCTTTTTACGAAATCATTACCCAAAATGCCGAAAAGACGGCTGCCGCTAATTCAGTTCAACTGGTGGTGAAAGCGCCGGAAGAAATGAGTACCGAGCAGCAGATTCGCATGATGGAAACGATGATTAAGCAAAGGGTCGACGGAATTGCCATTGATCCAATCGATCCAGACTCCCTGATCTCCGTAATTAACAAAGCGGTGGATGCCGGAATACCGGTCATATGTTTCGAAACTGACGCCCCATTAAGCCGACGCTCTTCCTACATCGGGCTTGATCATTATAAAGGTGGGATGCGAATGGGCGAGGTAGTGAACAAGCTAATGAAAGGCAAAGGGATGGTGCTTGTCGAATCTGGCATGGTTCATAACTCTATTCAGAAGGAACGACTATCCGGCCTGCTCAACTATTTGTCCCGGAATACGGAGATTCAGGTGCTGGAAGTCGGCTATAACGAAGGCTCTTCGGATAAAGCTTTAAAAGATATGGAACGTATGATCGACGACCATCCCCACTTTGATACGCTCATTACCCTTGATATTATGTCCAGTCCAGCCTCGATCCTCTTGTGGAAGGCCAAGGGTTTGAAACGAAATGCAATCTCCTTCGGTATGATGCCGAAAGTGAAGGAGGCGCTCATTAACGGGCAAATCACCTCGGTTATTTCACAAAATGAACAGTTGTGGGGAGACTACATCATTGGACAATTGCTAAGCACTGTTCGCGGGGAAAGCGCCTCTGCCTATATCGACACCGGAGTTCAGGAGATGACCAAGCAAATGCTGGAATAATGTTGAATAATTTATTTGAAAGGTTTGTTATTTTATCATCGCTAAAAACGGGAAATAAAAATTTATAATTTTTGAAGCGCAAAACTTCATCGATTCTAGTTATGACACAGGTTTATAATAGAAGTAATTCAGGAAAACGCTTACGTTGCTGTAACTAATATTTTTAAAAATTTATGGTACATTTCCGTGCTACGAGTGGGAGAAACTCGCTCCCCTTGTCCTATAGGAGAGGATGGTAGACATGCTTAAACGTAAACTCATTCTGACAACTCTATTTTGCAATCTATGTTTAACTTTAGCTGCAGCAGCGCCTGCAGGAGCAGCGGACGACGTCAAATTCGAGATAACGGCCCCCGTTACCGAAGCAGACAACGGAGAGTTTACAGTTACTTTGAAAGGGCAAAATATCCAGGATTTATTCGCATATGAAGTAAAACTTGGCATCGATGCCAACAAGGTCGAAATTGTTAAAGCAACCACTGCCATTAACGGATTCTCCGTTCCACCTATAGTGAAAAACAATGAAATTACTTTTGCTCATACAAAGGTTGGTAAAGTAGATGGCGAGAAGGGCAACGTAGACATCGGTACTGTCACTTTCAGGGCAAAAAAAGCAGGAACGACAACCATTAACTGGACGAACATTAAAATCGTCGATTCAAAGTTGGACAGCAAGACTTTTACACCAAACGCATCCACTAATTTTATTAAAATATTCAGCGACCTTGCAAACCACTGGGCCAAATCCGATATTATGCAGATGGTAGATAAAAAAGTCGTAGAAGGTATGGACGACGATCGTTTTGCGCCTGATATGAATGTAACGCGAGCTCAATTTGCAACGTTGCTCTCCAAGGCATTAGATTTGAAGGATGACACTGGGGAAAATCCTTTTGCCGATGTATCCTCAGGAGACTGGTTTGAGGGCAGCGTAAAAAAGGCTTATGCGGCAGGACTTATCAACGGCATAGCGGATGACACGTTCGCGCCGGAACAAAATATTACCCGCGAGGAAATGACAGCAATGCTATTGAGAGCTAAAGCCCATGCAACAGGGATGAATATGGATGATATGACTGTCAAAGAATCCGTCAAATTCAGCGACGAGACTGCCATCAACGATTGGGCCAAAAAAGCAGTCGCACTCGCCGTCGAATCCGGCCTAATGAACGGAAGAACCGAACAAGAATTTGCTCCGCAAGAGCATGCCAGTCGAGCTGAATCCGTTGTCGTGTTGAAAAGGCTTCTAGCAGAGCTGAAATAAAAAAACTTCCCTTCCCGCATATTGCCGTGGGAAGGGAAGTTTTTTATTTCTATTTATAGTCCTCTTTTACACGTAGATGACTCGCTGACCTTGATCGTAAATACCAGATTTCCGGTAAAAGTACGTGTTAATGACGTCTCGCCATTGTTTGGCATTGTCCAGCTGCAAATCAAGTCGCCGTGCGACATGACCGAAGCGCTCCGCGTCCATCTTACCTTCAAGGTCCTGCCAGCGTGCAATCCACTGCTCCACTTGCTCCACGCCAGCGAAGTGTGTATCGTAAATATGCTGAATGACGGTTTTGCCGGTCTGAAGCCGATGCGTATATGGCACATGGTGAAAAAATAGAAGCAGCTTATCCGGGCATCTGTTAAGTCCTTCATATAGCTCAGCGTTCGCCTTACCATATTGTCCCGTATAGCCAGTTCCGGTTCCAGTCGTCCGGTCCACGCCTATTCCTGCATGATCGGCAAAATGGTATGTCCCCCACTTGGAGTACTCGTAACCATCCACGTCAACGCCGTAATGAAGATGCGGGCGCACCATCCATCCTACTCCGAGCGGGGCGGTATAGTTCTCATAGGTCTGCCATGATGACATCAAGATATCCGTTATTGTGTTTTCAACATCGGGATGATCGCCGAACGTTAGGAGTACCCATTCCTTGGCGATTTCCTCCGCCGTAAGCTCGGGATTCCAAATCAGTCTACCGTATCCGTATAAATTCGCCTGTGCCAAATGATGCCCCGTCCAATTCGCGTCATCTCCCACATTGGTTACGGCTGTAATACCGCAATGGACATATGGATGTACAGTGCCAGCCGCGATTTCCTTGATCGTACTGCCTTGCCCCTTCATGTAGGTATCAAATTCAAGTATCTCTTTCCATTGTGGAATTAAGTAGCACACATCAATCTGATGACCGGTGTATTCTTGCGTAATTTGAAACTCCATGATTTGATTCGTCCGCTCCATGGCACCGAACAACGGCGATACGGGCTCACGCACTTGGAAATCCATAGGCCCGTTCTTAATCTGCAGCACGACATTATCCATAAATCGGCCGTCCAGCGGCTTAAAGTGATCATAGGCGGCACGGGCTCTGTCAGTCGAACGGTCTCGCCAATCTTGGTGACAATTATAGACGAAGCATCTCCACATCACTAGTCCGCCATATGGCTTTAGCGCTTCCGCCAGCATATTGGCTCCATCTGCATGATCTCGCCCATAAGTAAACGGACCCGGTCTGTTCTCCGAATCAGCCTTTACAACAAACCCTCCGAAATCCGGGATATAGCGATATACGTTCTCAGCTGTCGTCTTCCACCATGCCGCTACACTCGAATCAAGCGGATCTGCAGTCGTAGTCTCTCCCAGTTCAAGCGGGCTGGCATAATTCACACTGAGGAACAGTCGAATGCCATACTCGCGAAATACATCGGCCACAACTGCGACATGAGGTAAATATGTCTCCGTCACCAGCAGTGTTTCGTGCTTATGAACGTTGACATTATTGATAGCAATACCGTTGATACCGATGCTGGCCATTAAGCGAGCATAGTCCCGTATTCGTTGTGAACCAGCCAAAACCTCATTGTTCAGGAACAGAAAGGAGCGCCCGGCATAGCCACGCTCAATGGAGCCGTCCATATTGTCCCAGTGATTGATCATACGCAGTTGATATTTCGGTTGTTCCTTAATATCAAGGCAATCAAGAGCTGCCCCGGTTGACAACAGCCGCAGCAAATGGAACACGCCATATAAGCAGCCTTTACTCGAACCGCCAGCCAGCAAGATCGCTTCCCGATTCGTTGTATGAACGGTTTTGATCCGGTAACCTTCCGGGCCGACTCCCCCCAATTCGTTCTCACTCAACATTTGCGCCACCAGCGGGGAACGTGATGTGCCCAGTACAATTTGTCGATGCTGCCCAGAATCCTTTACGATAGCCGGACGCTGTCCAAGCATCGCTTCAAGACCTATTACTAACTCATTTACAGCTGTTTGTAGTGGCCCTTGTTGAGGCGATTCGTCTATAATGACTTCCCTTGCCCACTCCCTGGCAGCTTCTTTCGCTGCCCTTGACGTAAGCTCGTAATCCAGCCAACAAGCATATCCGTTGCTGCTCATTCGAATAATCCTCCTAGTCGTTGTTTAGCCATATCCATGCTTACTTAAGATTCATTCCGTTGATTTCGATTATATGAAATCGCGTATGACTACACCATGGAAGAACCCAAGATGATTTGTAATTTTTAAAGATACTTATCATTTCTACGGTTGTATATGAATCTGAACGGATCACTTGAAACAAAGAAGCCGCTCCCAGGGAGCGGCTTCTTCGTTCAGCTATTCGAGAATCTTGGACGCAATATACGCAATATCAACAATATCGATTATATCATCTCCATTCATATCGGCCATGTTGGCAGTCGCCCAGTCTGCGCTAGTTGAATTCTTACCGTAATGGTAAGCAGCAATCGCAAGGTCACCTACATCGAGGCTTCCATTCTTGTTCAGATCTGCTGATACGACTTTAATGACCGCTGCTTTGAAAATAGCTTCAGCACTACCTAACGCTTCAACCGCAGTGTCTACTTGAATCTGAGTGGCATTTCCGTTGTCTTTTACCGCCTTTGCTGCGCTGATGGCTGCGCCGAATGCATCTTTAGCTGCTTGCCGATATTGTCCAGGTTGTGAACCAACCACTGCCGTTTCATATAAATTTTGAGCGTTGGTAACGGCTGCAATCAATGCTGCCTTATCTACAACCACTTCTGAATTGCTGATTGAAATGTTCTTACTGCCATGGGCCGCTTCAATTACAGTTCCCTGAGGAGCTACCCCAAGCTTTGCCTGTGTAACTGCAATTGTCCCGCTAGCATTTAGAACGCCGTCTTTTACTTTAAAAATTGTATTCAGAACAGGCGTACCAGCCCCCGATATTCCTCCGATGTTAGCTGCGATAAGTCTAACTTTGCCAGCGGTACTTTTATCCTCTGTAACAATTTGAATGTCAGCATTTGCACCAGAAGCGCTTATATACTCAAAAACATTGGCATCATAAGTTAAGATGATGTCCTCAGCAAAAACTTGTTGTGTCACATTCGCCAAACTAACGCCTACTGTAAAACTGCTTCCAGGTTTAACGCTGTTGTCTGCCGAAAGTACAGCGGTAGGTACTAATGGTTGGGTGGATGAAACCACCGTAATATGAAACAATGCGGTTTTACTGCCATCTGCTGTGGCTGCAGTAATGACTGCATTTCCTTCTGCTACTGCGTTTACCTTTACGCTAGTAGCACCTGTAGAAGGATTGTAAAATGCTTCAGTAACTGTTGTTACTTCTGTATGACTTGATGAAAAGGTAACTGTCTTGTTTGCAGCATTCCCGGGAGATATTGTTGCAAGCAGTGTTGCGGTGGACCCCTTGATCATGCTTAACGCAACTGTTACATCTGTTACGGGTACAACCTCTTCCGTATTTAGAGTCTTGATTGTATTGCCTGAAGAATCCAATACTATAGCACTGCTTACCCCGTCAATCTTATGCCCTAGATTTAGGTTTGCATCGGTTGCAGCTTTAACGGAAGGTGGCACGCCGATAAAAATGCTCGCCGATATAGCCGCAGACATAAGTAAGGAGACAATTTTTTTTACTTTTCTCATCTGCCGAACTCCTTTTTAAGAAAAGGTGATCTCTAAAGATATTAGAGTTATGCCCTATCTCGCTAGAAATTAACTTATCGAGAGAGGGCATAAACTCGCAGTTCAACTAAATATTCAATCAGTTACTCGAGTATCTTAACTGCAACAATCGCAAGATCCAGAATGTCGATCTTATTATCCCCATTGAGATCAGCAGCTTTAGCAGTCTCCCAATCCGCGCTTGTGGAATCCTTGCCATAATGGTAGGCAACCATCGCCAGATCTCCCACGTTGATGCTTCCGTCATTATTCATGTCTGCAGATTTAATTACCGCAGCCTTGAAGATATCCACTGCGCTGCCCAGTGCTGCTGCGGCACTGTCAACCTGGGCTTGTGTCGCATTCGCATTGTTGTTTACAGCTTTGGCTGCTTGGATGGCAGCGCCTAAAGCATCTTTGGCTGCCTGCGGATATTGACCAGGTTGCATTCCAACCACTGCTGCGTCAAACAGACTTTGTGCATTCGAAATCGCAGCTATCAAGGCGGACTTATCTACAACGACTTCCACGCTGCCTACTGCAATGCTCTTACTGCCGAGAGCTCCCTGCACCACGGTTCCCTCCGGACCTACGCCGAATTTGGCCTGCGTTGCTGCAATCGCTCCCGTCGTATCCTGAACACCGGCCTTAACCTTGAAGGTCAGATTGAGAACCGGTGTGCTGGCTCCAGTAACCCCGCCGATATTAGCGGCAATAAGTCTAACTTTGCCAGGGGTCGACTTATCCTCTTTCACGATCTGGATATTGTCGTTTGCACCTGCCACGCTGACATAGTCAAATACGTTGGCATCATAAGACAAGGTAATATCCTGAGCATAAACACTTTGTGCCAAGTTGTCTAAATTCACCGCCACTGTGAAGCTGCTGCCGGGCTTCACACTGCTCTCGGCCGAAATTGCAGCTGTTGGTCCTTTCTGTTCTGGCCAGACTGGATCAGTCGTTGCGCTGCTTGTGGTTAACAAGATTCGGTCTATAATAAGCCCATCTTCCCTCCCCCACAGTTTCAATTCATGCATGCCGGCAGTAACATTCAAAGCAGCTCCACCGGTTACCCCTGCGCTTGTACCGCTAACATTAATCCATTTAAATTGGCTGTTACTCACGCCTTGCATACCATTGGCGGTAAATTTATATTGATTATCCAATCCGACGTGGATAGAGTCTGAATTATAATCAATACTCTTCGCAAGTAACCATACGTTGTAAGAACCGGTAGCCGGGAAGTTGACTTTATAGTTCAGACTTGATCCCGATGCCAGTGTAGCTGCATCCGTACCTGACATGGCAAAACCGTTATCAGGGCCAAATAACATAGCTTTCGTTGACTGTCCGTCAACCAGCGACCAAGTGTGTCCATTTATGGTGCCATATACGTAAGCATTAACTGAGTTTTCTGCTGCAGCTTCTGCTTCAATGGCCACTACGGCAGGCGTATTGACACTTACATTCATTTGCGTTGTTGCTGCATCGCCTAATGTCCCTTTATAACTTACAGTAACATTGGTTGTTCCACTGGCTTTGGCAGTAATTGTACCGTTTGCAACATCTGCTACGGCAGGACTCGAATTCGTATAAGTGGCTAATTTCGTTACATCTTCCGTATGTCCATCCATATACTCTGCTGTTACTTTAAATGTGGCGGATTTGCCCGCATCCAGTGCGAAAGAAGCATTATCAACCGTAATATTCTTTACCGTCAACTCACTGTTCAAGTCCTTAACCAGTAAATTGAGTGTATCTGTTTTACCGCCATAGGTTACGTTAATGGTTGCCGTACCATAGCCAATGCCGGTGACTACTCCTTCACTGACACTTACGATGCTGCTAGGCGATGATGTTGCAGTTGCTTGAGCAGTAACATCTTCACTAGTCCCATCGGAGTATACGGCAGTAACCTTCATAGTTGCTTGGTTCGTTCCGGAAACAGTGTCGATCTTTTGTTTATTGATGGAGGCATTAATGGCAGCTAATTCATGAACAGCACTCTTTGGTTCGAACTGCCAGGAGTCAACCTTGAACAGATTGCCTGCAGATGTTCCTCTGTATACCATATAAACATCATGAACACCTGCCGCACCTGAAACATTTGTTGCTTTTGTTTTCCATACGTTGTCTCCGCCTGTGTTGGAAATCGGAAGTGTCCCAATCAAGGCGCCGTCCGCACTATCAAGACGGAGTTCTATCGTGCCGCCGGCCGACCCGCTTGCAACATTAGCCTTAAATACTCCTGCTCCTGTGGCACCAAAGTCGACTTTGGAAATGGCTGTCCAGTCTCCATCATTAATATTGGTAACAGCCAGGTTTATGCTGCTTACCATTCCTCCGGGCTCAGTAGTGGCTTCTGTGGCAATGCCCCCGTTCCAACCGATGGTTTCAGCCTCAACTCTGGTATATGGATTGAAGTTTTTCAACTGCGGGACACCTTTATAATCCCCAGTAATATTTTCAATGACTCCGTTTGCATCAATATTGACCTTATTAATGTGTGCATTACGGTATCCATGCGGTTGTCCCCCCATTTGAGGTACAGTCCCGCTTTCAGCCAATGCCTTAGCGAGGGTCTGGGCATGGTAGACGATATACCATTGATCTTTAAATTCAAAGACGGCATGATGGTTGTTGCCTCCAACACCGAAGAAGGTTGCCGGATTAGGCAGTATGGTTTTCACATACGTGAATGGGCCCATTGGATTATCACTTACCATATAAGCAATCGTTCCAGTTGGAATATCCGCCGGATGTCCGCTTGAGAAATTCGTACAATAAGAGTAATAGTATTTTCCATTATATTTATGAATGCCTGAGTCCTCAAACAACCAAGGCGGATTGATGCGGCCCAGTGTTCCACCGCTCGCGCTCAGATCCAAACTGATCATATCCGCTCCGAGCTTAGCCACACGCGCTGTCCCCGGGTCAGCTTCCTTACCCGTCGGTACGCCGCCGCCAAAATAGATATATCCACTTCCATCATCGTCAACCAATACCGCTGGATCAAACAGCCAAGTAACATCACTAGCCCCTGGTGTGTTTCTATTCACCAAAGCCTTTCCAATTGGATCTGTAAAGGGGCCGATGGGACTATCCGCTGTGAGCACACCTATTCCGTTCGCGCTATCAGCAAAGTAAAGGAAGAATTTCTCTTTGCCATCAATCGTTTTATGTGCAGCTGCCGGTGCCCAGGAATTATTGGCCCATTTGGCCGCACCTTGCGGGCCAGCTACAGGTATTTCGCCGTGGTCTGTCCAGTTGATCATATCGTCAGATGAAACAACCGTAATCTTATTAATTTTGCCATATCCGTTATCCTTAATAGTCCCGTCTGCATTGTATTCAAATACATCATTGGTCATGTAAACATAAACTCTGCCGTTATATTCCATGGCATACGGATCAGCACCGAACTTCTGCGTAAATAGCGGATTTGCGTTGCCAGGAGTTTTGCCGATCGCTGGCGTGACCGTCGTTGTCGCAGCCTCGACTCTCTCTGTAATTACCGGGCTTGATGTGAGCGCAACCGTTAGAGCCATTGTCACCCCAAGCACTTTCTTCCACTTTTTCATAGAACAACCTCCACCGTCATGAAAATGATTTTTGTTGCGTTAGCCATCACATTTCTACTTGCAATCTATAACTCGTTTTTGCCTGGACACCTCCTTTCACTCCATCTACGCCATGGAAAATAAAGCGCTTTCATTAACACTGACACAGAATAAGTTTCCTAGTTCCTAGCCCTTTCTTATTCCAGATACTCGAACATTGCTTATGACTGCCATTGTCCTTCTGACTGCTTTAATTATAACTTTGCTATTTGGAAATCACGATGTAATTTCTTTTTTAAAAAGTTGAAATTTTAGGTGGGATTTTGCGCGAAGCGAATGTCAAAAACGACTAAACTTAGGCGAATCAGGCGAGCTAATTGATTATTTTTTTCGGGCGTTTTTTCTACATAGTAAGCTCTATCCCACGATGAGATCACATGTTAAGGATAGAGCTTACTAGCATTCAGTTTTTGTTAGCGTTATGACCTATTCAAGTATTTTAGATGCAACCAACGCAAGATCCAGAATGTCGATCTTATTATCCCCGTTCAGATCAGCAGCTTTAGCAATTGCCCAATCCGCGCTTGTGGAATCCTTGCCATAATGGTAAGCAACCATCGCCAGATCTCCCACATTGATGCTTCCGTCATTATTCATGTCCGCAGACTTGATTACCGCAGCCTTGAAGATATCCACTGCACTGCCCAGTGCCGCTGCGGCACTGTCGACCTGAGACTGTGCTGCACTTGCATTGTCATTTACAGCTTTGGCCGCTTGGATGGCAGCCCCTAACGCATCTTTAGCCGACTGCGGATATTGACCGGGTTGTGTTCCAACCACAGCCGTGTCAAACAGACTTTGTGCATTCGAAATCGCAGCTGTCAAGGCGGTTTTATCTACGACAACTTCAACACTGCCAATTGAAATGCTCTTACTGCTTATAGCTGCTTGAACAACCGTTCCATCCGGGCCAGCCAGCTTGGCTTGAGTAACAGCAATCGTTCCAGACGTATCATGAACACCGGACTTCACTTTAAAAGCAAGATTCATAATCGGCGTGCTGCCTCCCGTGACCCCTCCGATATTAGCCGCAATGAGTCTAACTGTTCCGGCGGTCACTTGGTCCTCGCCGGCAATCACAATGTTTTCATTGGAGCCTGCCGCACTTACATAATCGAAAACATTAGGATCATAGGAGAAGGTCATGTCCTGAGCATAAGCCGTTTGTGTCAGGTTGTTCAGGTTAACTGCAACTGTAAAACTGCTTCCAGGCTTTACGCTGTTATCTGCCGTTATTGCAGCTGTAGGTACTTTCGGCTCGACCGCCGGCCACACAGGATCTGTGGTTGAATTGCTTGTGGTTAGATAGATCCGGTCAATAATTAAGCCGGATTCTCTTCCCCATAGATTCAACTCATGCTCACCGGCAGTGATATTTAACGTTGTGCCGCCTGTTACAGCTGTACCGCCATTACTTAGATTCATCCATCTGAACTGGCTGTTACTCACGCTCTGAATACCATTGGATGTAAATTTGTACTGATTATCCAGCCCGACGTGGATAGAATCCGTTTGGAAGCTATGGCTTTTCGCAAGCAACCAAACATTGTAACTTCCTGCCGTTGGAATGTTGATTTTGTAATTAAGACTGGAACCTGCAGCAAGACTCGCCGCATCCGTTCCTGGCGTAACAGAGGTGCCGTCGTCCGGTCCAAATAACATGGCTTTCGTGGATTGACCGTCAACTAGCGTCCATGTATGGCCATTTGCTACACCATGTACATAAGCATTAGCTGAGTTTTCTGCAGCCGCTTCCGCCTCAATAGCCACAAAGGCTGGCGTATTAAAATTAATGGTATAGACCGCTGATTGCAGACCCTCCCTGCTTACAGTCACTGTGGCCTTTCCTGGTACAGCCGTTGCTTGTGTAATTGTGACAGTTGCATCAGCGTCATTGGAAGCGGCCGTAATTTGCGGCGGTGCTGAGCCTGCTGGCAGATCGACGGAGTAGCTGTATACACTTGGATTAAATCCGCTCAGTTGTACGCCATTCATCTGAAGCGATTTTAAATTCGTGTCGAAATTTGAGCCTGATAACTTGTCATCTAATTTAAAATAATCAAAGTCAACGTAACCGCCTGTTGTTTGAGTCGCAAAATTAAATAATGCAAAACGGTAGCCCATAAAATGCGGGATTGTATACGACATTTGGAGTGTGTTTCCTATCGATGCCCAACGCTGACCGTCAAGACTGAAATAAAAATAAGCTTTATCCGTCCTGTTCTTAAAATCCAGTTCAGTCCTTAGGTAGACCGTATTTTGATTAAGAGGGATACTTGCTAATTCCACTGCCGATCCAGAACTGCCATTCACCATGATGATGGATTTGGTATTTCCCGACATTTTAACGCCGACAAATCCATAGTTTTTTTGGAATGCCGCAATCCCAGCATAATCCCCCTCTTTCATATTGCTAACATCTAACGCAACTGTCCCAGAACTCTCCGGTCCAAAGGTTCTCTGTGTAAGAGAATTTCTTGCATTCAAAATATCCGTGCTCGTTGTACCAGTCTTAAGTCTCAGATACCCTGTGCGATCAGTTAGAGACCAGAACCTATTATCCGGATTATGGTTCCATTGCCATACAAGTGAGAGATTCGAACCATTATCGTCGTTTTCACCGCTTGCTACCTCTGTATGATATGCTCTAACTTTCTCTGTTCTCTGATCGAAGTTGTCCGATGAAACCCAGGATTTCGAAAGCGCCGCTGGAATCCCCGTATCATTGACATCCCCGAATACAGGCCATCCGTCCTGACTCCAGGTCATAGGCACAATGTAAGGAATACGGCCCACGGACCCGTAATCCTGGAACAACACGCCATACCATTTCCCGTCAGGGGACTGAACAACTCCCCCTTGCGCTACACCGGCACTGTTAGAATTACTGCCGGATCTTAAAGCAATTTTCCCTTCATATGCTCCATCAATCGTATCCGCTCTGTGGACTAACTCAGTACGGATACTCCCTGATGGCCATGAAATATTGAAAATGTAATATTTTCCATTAATTTTATATACGTGGGTGCCTTCAGCACCAAGACCGCCAGAGCCTCCTGGAGCACTAGCATTTTGAATGATTGTTTTATTCATACCGCCTGCTTTGATTGCTGTCGCATCTGCTGTAAGCTCAATTATTTTAATCGTTCCATTTCCATAAACCATATAAACACGTCCGTCATCATCGAACAGCAAGGACATGTCATGATAAACGCCACCGGCTAATTCATACTTTTCCCACGGACCTTTTTCTATGTCCGTAGTCTGAAAAACATAGGTCTTACCAATATCATTGGAAGCAAACACTACATAAAACTTGCCGTTATTGTATCTAATGCTGCTTGCCCATGAGCCCTGACCGTATAGGTTCTGCCCATTTGAAAGAGTTTGCTTGTCGTTAGCGGCCAGAATATCGTATACATAATTGACAATTTCCCAATTGACGAGGTCCTTAGACTTCATAATTGGAACGCCTGGGTTTACGTGCATGGTCGTGCTGGTCATATAATAAGTATCGTTTACCCTAATGACATCAACATCCGGTACATCGGCCCAGATAATTGGATTTTTCGCAGTGCTTTCTGCAGCTTGTGCCGTATTGCTGCCTGGTAAACAACTTACCACTAATGTAAAAACTAATAAGAATGCAAACATTTTTTTATACATGGATTTGAATTTCCTCCCATTCTGGTTCAGTCTGAAAGCTAATTTTTGACCATTTGGACGAGTGATCTGTACTCCCATGAATTTAAAAGCAGAAATTGATAGCGCTTTAAATATTGCGGATCATCATTGAATTGGAAACATTTTACCGCCCCCCTGGATAATATTTCCTTCATTATAACTGTGCGATTAGTAAAGCACGATGTAATTTCTTTTTATAAAAGTTCATTTTTTAGGTAATACGTCCATGATCCTTTTTGCCAAAAATCAAATTTTTTGCGAATGAAAATGAACTTTCGCTTTTTAGCAAGATGCAGCGCTAAAAAATTTACAAGAAACGAGTTAGAAACTCTGTATAAAATGATTTGTGATCTTTCTATAATGAATTCATAAGGAATCGGCCAGCTCTGATGTTAGTACTCGTGAGGACTGGCTATTCTCATCTAAGAGAGGTGTTATCCAATGAGGGAAAACGAGCCCGTTCTAGAAATGTCCGGTATTCATAAACAATTTCCTGGTGTTAAAGCTCTGTCAGACGTTAGCTTCCGGATGTTCCCGGGAGAAGTTCATGCTTTGATGGGAGAGAATGGAGCTGGGAAATCAACGCTTATTAAAGTTCTGACAGGAGTTTATTCCATTGATCAAGGTAGCGTAATGTTGGACCGGAAAGCGGCTAAATTCACCAGCCCCCGGGATGCACAGCAGGCTGGTATCAGTACCGTGTATCAAGAAGTTAATCTATGTCCTAATCTTACCGTGGCTGAAAATATATTCATCGGTAGAGAACCTCGGCGATTCGGCCGTATTCTCTGGAAAGAGATAAATCGGCAGGCCGAGCAGTTGTTGAAAAAGAGAATGAATCTTGAGATTGATGTAACGCAACCTTTGCATACATACTCAGTAGCTGTTCAGCAACTAATCGCGATTGCAAGAGCTGTAAGTATATCAGCCAAAGTCCTCATCTTGGATGAACCAACTTCAAGTCTTGATCGTGGCGAGGTTATGCAGCTATTTACGGTCATGTCCAGGCTGAAAAATGAAGGATTGGCTATCTTATTCGTCACTCATTTCCTCGACCAGGTATACGAAATTTCAGATCGTATAACTATTCTTCGCAACGGGGAATATGTTGGCGAGCATTTGGCTAAAGACCTCCCTCGCATAGAACTAGTATCGAAGATGATAGGCAAGGACATTAGTCTTCTCGATGAACTTCCCAAAAATAATGTGCATTATCTAAAAAATGAAGTCTTCGTGGAAGCCTCGGCCTTAGGCAAAAAAGGATCGATTGAACCAGTTGATCTCTCGATATGCAAGGGTGAAATTGTTGGCCTGGCTGGTCTTCTAGGCTCGGGGAGAACAGAGCTTGCCAGACTGTTTTTCGCTGCAGACCGTGCCGATTCGGGTGAATTAAAGTTTTCCGGTTCCATCGTCGATGTACAATCGACAAGACAAGCGATTGATCAAGGAATTGCTTTTTGTTCAGAGAACCGCAAGACGGAAGGGATTATTGATGATTTAACCATTCGTGAGAATATAATTCTAGCTCTTCAGGCAACTCGCGGTTGGTTTAAAACGATTTCAAGAAAACGGCAAGATGAGATAGCCGAAGAGTATATCCGTGCTTTAAATATCAATCCGCCCAATCCCGAGCATTTAATTAAGCATCTAAGTGGCGGCAATCAACAAAAAGTACTGCTTGCCAGGTGGCTTCTGACTGAACCAAAACTATTCATTCTGGACGAGCCGACGCGGGGGATTGATATTGGCGCAAAAGCAGAAATTCAAAAGCTGGTCCTTTCTCTTGCACATAAAGGCATGTCGGTCCTATTTATCTCGTCGGAGCTTGAAGAGGTGCTTCGAGTTAGCGAACGAATCGTTGTTCTTAGAGACCGTAAGAAAGTGAAGGAGATGTCAGGAGAGGAAATCAGTCAACGAAATGTCATGAAGGCGATAGCGGGAGGTTAAGTCATGATGAAGCATCATTTGTTTTGGCCGATATGTCTGTTAGCTATTTTGTTATTGTTTAATTTGGTGTACTCCCCCAGTTTTTTCGCTATTACAATGAAAGATGGCCATTTATACGGAAGTTTAATTGACATTCTGAAT
The DNA here is from genome assembly GCF_028765165.1 of Paenibacillus sp. MAHUQ-63. Taxonomy (GTDB): domain Bacteria; phylum Bacillota; class Bacilli; order Paenibacillales; family NBRC-103111; genus Paenibacillus_E. Next base: position 59,759 of record NZ_JARADB010000001.1, read on the forward strand.
TTCGGTTCCCCTCTCATTCTTGTAGCAATTGGTATGACTTTAGTTATTGCAACAAAGGGTATCGATCTTTCTGTGGGATCTGTTGTAGCCATATCCGGTGCTGTAGCTTGTCTAACGATTAGTAAAAGCGGCGATCAAAACGCATTGGGAACATTATTGTTATCCGTTGGGATCTCCCTTGCATTATCCTTGCTGCTAGGTTTATGGAATGGATTCCTAGTTGCGAAAACAGGTATTCAACCCATTATCGCCACTTTGATTTTAATGGTTGCCGGAAGAGGAATTGCACAGCTAATAACAAGCGGTCAAATTATTACCGTATCGAGCTCGTCTTATAAATATCTTGGTGCCGGTTCTTTAGGGACTCTGCCCTTTTCCATCTTTCTTGTTGCCATTGTTTTTGTGATTTCCGTTTTATTAACACGTAAAACAGCCCTTGGGTTATTTATTGAGTCCGTTGGTTGTAAACCGACGGCAAGTCTTTTGGCAGGTGTTCGCTCTCACACCGTTACGCTGTCTGTATATATTTTTTGCGGATTGTGCGCAGGAATTGCCGGTTTAATTTTGAGTTCAAACGTCTCTAGCGCGGACGGTAATAATGCGGGTTTATGGTATGAACTGGATGCCATTCTGGCCGTTGTCATCGGAGGAACCTCATTAAATGGAGGACGATTTTATCTTAGCGGTACGCTAATTGGAGCATTAATTATTCAGACCCTGACAACAACGATTTATATGATCGGAGTTCCACCCGAAATTACATTAGTCGTCAAATCCATTGTTGTCCTTGCTGTATGTCTCATTCAATCGGAAACCTTCCGCAAAACGATACTTATGAGCTGGAAGGCTCGCAAATATCCGGCAGAACGGGAGGTTAAACGTCATGCTGCTTAATCGTAAATATATTCCTATCTATGTGACCGTTTGTTTATTCGCATTGATGTATATATCAGGCTCGTTCAGATATACAGGTTTCTTCTCCTTGCAGGTTCTATTAAATTTGTTAATCGATAATGCCTTTCTACTCATTACGGCCGTTGGGATGACCTTTGTTATCATCTCAGGAGGTATCGATTTATCGGTAGGATCGGTAATCGCATTAACGACGATAATCTCTGCCTCGCTTTTGCAAGCAGGCTGGCCCCCTGTTATTGTAATCTTATTCGTATTAATAATTGGGACCCTTTTCGGCTGGGGGATGGGAGCGATTATTCATTATTTCAATATCCAGCCGTTTATTGTCACACTCGCTGGGATGTTTCTAGCAAGAGGACTTTGTTACGTGATCAGCATAAACACAATTACAATCGATAATGCACTTTATACCCGTATTGCACAGACCAAAATTCCGCTGCCAGGAGGTAACTTCATTTCGATTAGCGTAATCATCGCACTCATGGTTGTGGCGATTGGATTTTATATGGCACATTATACCCGCTTTGGACGTAATACCTATGCTATCGGCGGTAGTGAACAATCCACTCTATTAATGGGCTTACCTGTTGCGAAAACAAAGATGGGCGTTTACGCTTTCAGTGGTTTATGCTCTGCACTCGCCGGCGTTGTCTTCACGTTCTATATGTTATCTGGTTATGGCTTACATGCCATGGGAATGGAGCTTGATACGATCGCGGCCGTCGTCATTGGCGGAACCCTCTTAACCGGCGGAGTAGGTTATATAGCAGGTACCTTCTTTGGAGTCCTGATTCAAGGGGTCATCCAAACGATAGTTAGTTTCGAAGGTACGCTTAGCTCTTGGTGGACTAAAATTGTAATTGGTTTACTACTCTGCATATTCATCCTTCTCCAGAAGGCATTAAGTGAGCGAAAATGGGCTAATAAGTAAAACAACAAAAGGACTTTGGCGGGTTCCGCCAAAGTCCTTTCTTTCATTAAGTTTCATCCTTAATGCATAAGATGGATGATAGCAATTCATGCTCATCGTTTAATCAACTGCTCACTGGCTTCGCTCCGCTCCATGACCAAGAGGGCGCTATCCATATTCCCACTTTTCTTAAATTCCTTGGTGGTCATCCCGGTTATGCGTTTAAAGAGAGTAGAGAAGTAATGGGAGTCGTTATAACCGACGAGAAATGCAATTTCAAACGATTTGTACGATGTCGTTTTAAAGAGCTCCATCGCTTTACGAATACGATAATGTGTCAAGTACTCAATGAACGTGCGGCCTGTTTCCTGACTGAATACCTTGCTTAAATGACTGGAGCTCACCTTGACATGCTCCGCTGCATCCTGAAGCGAAAAAGTGTCATTGTTGTAATTAGCATGAATGTATTCCTTAACACTCCTGAGCATATCGCCATATCTGTCATTCGTTTGAGAACGCCACGACCAAAACTGATTTGTGAGGCTGGTCAAATAGTGAATCGCATCCTCCGTAGAACGAACCGTCTTGAGAATTTGCTGCAACTGCTGAAGCGTGTCCTCAGGCGCGTCCCAATGCCGGTACATATCCTTAGCCGAACGAAATACCTCCAATGTCAAATCATTAAGAATGTAATAACCAATTGGGGAGGAGGTCCAATCAATACCAGCCAATGCCGAGGCGTATTCCTCCAAGAACGAAGATAATTGTGAAGGAGAGCCTATTTTCAGGAAGTTCACGAACCAGGCACGGTCCAAGAAAACGTATTGTTCCATGGACCCTGAGATCGATTCCCAAAGCGTGACCCGGTTTTGACTGGATAATCGCCTCCAGTGCATATCCTCAACAGCCTCCAAGAAAGAGAGGTGAATATTCATCAGCCGTTCCTGTACGCTGCCAATCCCTACCGCGATCGAAACCGAAGCAGAAGGTATCCGTTCGTTATTCATATTTAGTATTTCCTTGAAAATTTCTAGCTCAAACTGGATTTGTTCTAGCGTCTCACCTTTAATTAGCCAACAAATCTCCGTGCGGCTTCGCTTAAATTGTAACAATTCCTTACGATCAAGAGCTTTTTGAAATTGCCCGATCAGATTATCTTCTATTTGACTCGCTACGCCGGCATCCAATATTGGCTTGTCTTCAACCGTACGCACATCTGAGATTACTACAACATAATAGCGCGCTTGCAAATCAAGCGACAAAGTCGCGCCGAGCTGAATAGCCTCAATCGTTGTAACAAAACCGCTGCACAAATCATTCAGCAGCTTTTCACGCGAAACTTCAATTTTCTCGAGCTCGCTTTGCCTCAATTTGTCAATGCTGGCCTTTATTTCACGTTCTTTATCGATCAACTCGCTTGCATTGCGTAAAAGCTGGACGAGATCTAATGCACGGATCGGCTTCAAACAGTAATCGTGGACCCCCATCCTTAAAGCCGTTCTTGCATAGCCGAAATCCTCATGTCCAGTCAAAATAATAATTATCACTTCCGGATATCGTTCTCGAACGATAGCGCTCAGTTCCAAACCGTTCATAAAGGGCATCATAATATCTGTAATGATGATGTCAGGCCGTAATTGCTCAATTAAAGTCAGCGCCATTTCCCCGTCGGGGGCGTCACCGCAATAAATAAAGCCCTCTTGCTCCCAATGGATGCACTCCCGTATCGTTTCCCTGATCAGAATTTCATCGTCTACTAGCATGACTTTTTTCATTATGGCTCACCTTTTTCCATTGGAATGAGAAGGGTGACTATTGAAGCAACTTCGAAGCAATATCCCGGAATTAAAACGCTTTCAAATCTGTGTAACACTATTTTAACAGTCTATAAACCAAAAGATAATGAACAAACTTTCGATCTTTTGCACTTTTATCGGATTTGATGCTCATAATGGATATTGGCAAAATCGGCATACCCACCACTTTCTCCGGTTGCATAGTTTGCATCGGCAGTCAGCTCCGTAATACGGACATCGCCATTTCCATGAAAAACGAAATACGCGGCGGTGATCTTGACGTGTTATATCTTCATTGTAAAATCCAGAAAAGGAGCGGACAATGTGCATCTCTTTACTTCACTTACCAATCGTTGTCATATTGTAAGCGCAATCATAACCAGGCATCAATCATTACTCCTCAAAGGAAAGGAACGCCAGCTTATAGCCAAAAAGGTTAACCAAAACTTTCCGGTTAACCTTTCGTCTCCTCTCACACCTCAGCACGGTGCTTACCATTTGCCGGCTACACGGTCCTTGACAGCATTGGTGATCGTCCCCTCATATCCTTGCTTGTCCAGCTTGTTTAGTTCATTGATGTATGCATTCCAAATGGATTCGAATTTATCAGGAGATTCAAGAATCATCTTCGATAAATATTTCTTTTGAAGATCGTCGGACCTGGTTGTAAAGATCTGTTCGGGCGATCCTTGAGGAATACTGATCGACCAGGCCGGGAACCACTTGCGCTCTTCGGGCTTGCTGAAATAATCACTGAAGGTTTTGGCACCGTAGGTATCGAGAATTTTCTTGTCACCTTCGGTGTACAATTTGGACACGACCTCCGACTGGTTGCCCGGTGCAAAAGCGTTACCATCCTTCAGAACGGAGTTATAGCCGTAACGAGGCCAGTCATTGCCATAATAGGTGAATCCGAATGTGCGGCTAAGTTCAGGGTCTTCATGGTATTTACTTTGATCATCCTTATAATAATAGCGGCCTTTTTCATCAACACTGTAAGTTTGATCCTTCATTCCCCAAGAAACCAGAATTTGATTTTCTTCCTGCAGCATATTATCGAAATACTTGATGATACGAACGGGATCTTTGGCTTTCACTGTAATACCGATACCGTAGTTGTTTACAAATCCCGGCGGGTCTATGTATTGATCTTTTATTCCTTTATCAAATACGATAGGTAACGGCGCATAGCGCTTCTCGTCAATTCCGGCTGCTTTCAGTTTTTTAGTAGCCTCCGCAACCTGCCAGCCATAGTTAAAATAACCGAGTACGCGACCCGAAGTCAGCTTAGCTAAATATTGGTCTTTGTTCATGGTCAAGGACTCCGGATCGAACAAGCCAATGGCATACATTTCATTTAGCTTCTTCATCCATCTCTTCTGATTGTCGGTACCTGCTACAAGCTTGGCTTCATTTGTCTTCATATCCACAGTTACGCTGCCGTCGTTGGGGTAGCCCGCCAAATGCATAGCTGGATTTTGCAGGGTGAAGAAATTGTTTGTTACACCTGCTGATATCATAAAGCCAATTGTGTCCTTACCGTCAACCTTCGGATTTTTTCCCTTATACTTCTTAATCAAATCAAAATACTCATCTATTGTCGTAATTCTGGGATAACCGAACTCTTTCAGTACAGATCGCTGGATCCAGAATGCACCGCCGCCGATATCGGGTTCTGCCGTGTATCCCTGATTAGCTGTGAATGGAAGCGTATAAATCTTACCATCCTTAGCTTTCATCATATTGAAATAAGGACCGTATACACGCTTAATATTCGGTCCATACTTTTCGATCAAATCATCCAGCGCGATGTACGCCCCTGCATCCATCAGCTTGGCCATTTCACCGCTGGAGCTAATGACATCAGGATAATCTCCACTTGCAATCATGACTCCTGCTTTGGTCGCACTGTCGCCAACAAGATATTGAAGTTTGAAATCAACCCCTGTTTGCTTCTGCAGCTCTTTGCCAATGGTAGTTTCGCTTGCCAATACATCCTTTGTCCCCTGCGCGAACAGATAATACGAGAAAGTTACTGGCGCTTTATTCTCAGTATCCGCTGTTTCAAATGCAACGCCTGAAGCATTGATCGGAGTGCTGCTGCAACCGGTCACTACAGCGGCTAACAAGATGGCGGCCAACCCTGAAGCAAACACTTTCTTTCCAAGCATCCGACTATTCCCCCTTTCGGATTGTATAATACCGTCCCCCGCTGAGCAAAGGCAATACAATTTCAACGCGCGTCCCTTCCCCTTCTACACTGTGGATGTTGAGCGCAAAACGTTCCCGGTAGATAAGTTTCAAACGATAATAGGTGTTTTTAATACCGACCCGTTCACCCATCACATCATCCTGATTAAGAAGGTGGTGGATTTCTTCTACCTTTGCCGGGGACATACCGCATCCATTGTCCTCAATCGTAAATCTTAATTCGTTTGCCACCACACCGATTTGAACACGAATGATCCCTTTATCCGGAGTAGATTCGATTCCATGTATGCTGGCATTCTCTACGAAGGGTAGAAAAATCATATTCGGAACATTACAATTTATTGCATTTTCATCGACCTGAATGTCATACTCTAGCTCTTCATCGAACCTATATTTCTGAATCTCTAAGAAGCTTTTAATAACCTCTAATTCCTCGCCGACCGTAATCCAATCTCGACTCCATGAAATGGATTTACGCAACATTTTGGCCATATTATGGATGATCTCTGATGTTTCATCCTCACCTTTGAGTACACTGCGCATTCGAATGGATTCCAGCGCATTAAACAGGAAATGGGGATTTATCTGACTGTGAAGAGCATGGAGCTGGGCTTGCTGTTGCTTAAGTTCCAGATCCTTCTTCTGAATATCCGCAAGATAAACATCGGTAATAAGATTGTCCATGCGCTCTGTCATCCGGTTGAACTCATTCGTCAACTGGCCGATTTCGTCCTGTCCTTCATCATGGGGAATGATCTGGAAGTTTTGATTTTTAACTTTTTTCATATGTTTGAGAATTCGCACAAGCCGAACGTGCAAAGATCGGGACATGAAGACGATGATGATGGTTGGAACCACGAAATTTATGCACGCTAACAGGAAGACGAAGAAACGTGACTTCCGTACTTCGTTCAGTACGATTTCTCTGTTCATTACTCCGTGCAATGTCCAACCTTCCAAATAATTGATCCCTGTGTATGTCGTATTGAACACTTCAGACTTTGGCGGCAGTGCAATATCCTTAAATTGAAGCATTTGCTGTGCCCAATTGGTATCGGAATCGTTACTGTATTGTACGCGCCCTTGGGGATCTACAAGATACACTTTGCCATCGAAACCGTTGTTCTCGAAATATTGGCTGATATTCTTCATGTTAAGATCAATTTTGAGAATAGGGCTGAACGTATTGTTGTGGAAATTATTTAACCTTTGAAGCAAGCTAAACGAGTGATCCGAGCTAATCAGAATGGGGGAGGAAGCGGGATTAAGCTTGATCTGGCTATACCAATCGGAACTTTTGACTTCATCGGTCAACGGCTCAATATAACCAGCAAGGATGGTAGGGTTATCCGTGTAAACACTATATTTCATAATGCTTATCAGATTTTTGTCGGAATTGGAAAAGGCCTCTTTCAAGTATGAATTATACGCATCAACATACTCAAACGTACTGGCATAGTGTCGGTCAAGATAATCATTAAAAGTCCGGTCCACATAAAAGGAGTAGGACAGGCCGGCCGCCTGATCGGTCACTGTCTTCAGGGAACCCTTGATATTTTCTAAAGCTACGCCAGCATCTCGGATCTTCTGGTTACGGATATTCGTAGATGTGACGTTATAGAATACAACATTCGTCATTACGATGGGAATGAAGACGGACAGCACATACATAAGCAGCAGTTTATTTCGCAGTTTCATATTATTGAGATGTATCTTTCGCATCCATAACGCCACCTATTCTTTGTTAACGAGTTTATTACGATAGTCCAACGGTGAGACTTTTTCCCGCTTTTCGAACTGGGTTACGAAATAATTCGCATTCGGAATGCCCACCCTCGACGCAATTTCATAAATCCGCAGGTCCGTTTGCCGAAGCAGCTTCTTCGCCTCCTCCACACGCAACTCTAGGAGGTAATCGTTGAAGTAAGGTCCATAGGTCTTCCGAAAGAGCTGCCCCAAATAGACGGAATTCATATAAAATTGATTGGCAATACTCTTAAGATTAATATTTTCGTTATAATGAGCGTCGATATATTTCTTAATTTTCTCGATATCTCCCTTATTCTGTTCTTTGCGCAGCTGGGCTATATACTCGGCTGCTTGTGAAGTCATTTGTAAGAAATGCTCCTTTAACCTCTGGAGGCTCCAAGTTTGATGGCCTTCTTCTAGAATTGTAAGCAACCGGCGCTGCTCTTCATCGTCGCCGTGCATCTGCTTTATGACATCAATAACTCTTAAACTGAAAGCAGAAAGAAGACTGACAACGGTATGTAGGGCAAATCGCTGATTTCGAAAAGTCAAAAACATGCCGTCGATGGTTTTTACGAAAGCTTGTTTATTATTTTCCTCCAACTCTACCATCAACTGATGGTATGTACTAGGGGCCAATTCGGTCATGTTAAGAGGCTTGCTTTTCACTTTCCCATATAGAATGACATCCTTGCCATCTTCGGCAAACTTATGTTTAACTGCTTCGTTGGCACCGAAATAAGATTGCCGCAAATGCGCGATGCTATTCACGATGTCGCCTGCAAAGAGGGTTACTTCATGACGGAGCTCTCTGGAAATCTCTGCACGAAGCCCCGCCAAGGCATACGATACCTCATTCCCCCACCGATTCAGTACCTCTGTACTTACTACCATTCCAAACCGGCCCTGCGTATTCTCAAGCACGGGGATCCTGCCTCCTGCCTTGCCAAAGGAAGATAATACTTCTCGGAAAATTTTTAAACTAACTTGCTGTTCACCGAGCGCTACTTGGATCTCGGCCCATGCAAATAAGAATCCTTCAGCATTGGATTCAATTCCTAATCCTTCTATATAACGCACAGCCTCATCCTCTTGAAGATCCTCCTGCAGCAGCAGCTCCAACACAGAACCGAGTGCGTATCTCCCCTCCGTAAGCGCTGTCAATTTCTTTCTGCTAATAGAAACCGCAAGTCTCTGCAGTGTATCCCCCAGTTCCATCACATCTATAGGCTTTAAAATATAATCCTGAACACCGTAACGAATCGCTTGTTGAGCATATTTGAAATCATTATAACCACTAATAATAATAAATTCGGGATCTACGTGTCCTGCCTCTTTCACGCTTCGGATCAAGCCAAGCCCGTCTAATACAGGCATCATAATGTCAGTAATCACCACATCCGGCTCCAAACGGTGAATCATGCCCAAAGCTTCCCCACCGTTTTTCGCCTCTCCAATCAGGGTAAATTTATAATCTTCCCATTTCATCAACTTTTGCAGACCCTTACGAATGAATACCTCATCGTCAACTAACAATACCTTGAACAAGATAATTGCCCCCTTCTACATCTGCCCAGATTGATGAAAATTATTGTATCATAATTAACCTATCCCCAAAAGAATGCTAGGCAGACAAAAAGAAGGAACTTCAAGAGTCCCTTCCATTTGCCATCTCCTTTGTATTCGCCTAAGTACCACTAAGTACCAAACTTAAACGGAACTATTATTCAATGATCTTGGATGCTATATAGGCGATGTCCATAATATCGATCTTATGATCCCCATTCAAATCAGCTCTCTTAGCCGTTTCCCAATCCGCACTGTTAGAATCCTTCCCATAATGATAAGCCGCAATGGCGAGGTCACCTACATCAACATTTCCATCTTTATTAAGGTCAGGAGATTGAATAACCGCTGCCTTGAAGATTTCCACTGCGCTGCCCAATGCTGCAACGGCACTGTCTACTTGAGGCTGTGTCGCACTTGCATTGTCTCTTACCACTTTGGCCGCATCGATCGCAGAGCCGAAGGCATCTTTGGCTGCCTGTGGGTATTGACCTGACTCTGTGCCGACAACTGCAGCATCATACAGGCTCTGTGCGCTTGAAATGGCCGTTGTCAAAGCCGTTTTATCTACAATGACAACCTCACTGCCAATTGATATATTCTTGCTGTCAAGCGCTGCTTGAATGACGGTTCCTTCAGAATCAGCAAGGTCTGCCTTTGCAGCTTCGATCGTGCCGGTCGTATTCTGAACACCGGCTTTTACTTTAAAATATAAATTTAGAGCCGGCGTGCTTGCTCCTGTTACACCTCCAATGTTAGCAGCAATAAGCCTAACTTTGCCGGCAGTTGCTTCCTCCTCTCCAACGATCTCGATGCTACGATTTGCCGCTGCCGCACTTACATAGTCAAATTTATTGGCGTCATAAGTCAATGTAATGTCTTCGGCATAAACACTTTTCCCCAAATTGTTCAAGCTAACTCCCACTGTAAAGCTGCTCCCAGGCATCACACGATTGTCTGCTGAAAGTGCAGCAGTCGGTACTAGATTGCCCGTATGGATATCAGCAACAAAAGTCGTAACACTTTGGGCAGGCAGTTCGGCCGTAAAGGAACCGTTCGTTACTTGAATAGGGGCTCCGGCAGTAAGATTCCTTGTGCTGTCCGTTAACCACGAAGCTACGTTCGTTGCGGTCTCGTTCTGCAAAACAAATTTTTGACTCACGGCTGTATTTCCTTTATTTACTGCAACAATAACCGCTTTATTGTTACCTTTATAGGCAGATGTAAAAATCTGCGGATCGGGATTCTTGGTAGCCTCAACCCTAACGTAGCCTGGGCGAATAAATTTGGAGTAATGCGCCATCATGTATCCGCGCTTACTTATCGTTCCGTCCTCTTTCATGGGACCGTATTGTCTGCGGATATACCACCATACGTAGGTTTGGAAATTCCCTTCTACCATGGCATTATACATATGCTCTGCAACACCTAATGCCTCGGGCCAACGATCCGCTGAGTTATTCTCACTATTTGGATAGTACACTTCCGTCATCCACAGTTCTTTGCCTGTTCCTTTCTGTTCAAAAAGCGGGTAAGGGAAATCCTTATAATTCGTGCCATACGTGTGAGCGCCTAGAATATCCAAATTCGCTAGTGCTTCCGGATCGTTCAAGATAGGGTCTGACATTTGTTTTACGTAAGAAAATGACTCCGGTGCGATAACCCTGTTATGAATCGTACCCGCATTTTCTTTCATAAAACTAAGCATTTCTTCAGGGCTCCACCACGTCCAATCGTGGGCATAATCAGGTTCATTTTGAACAGAGATCGCATACAATTCCACGCCATTGCTCTTCATATAAGTATCGAACTCATTCAGATACTGCGCATATTCGTCGTACATATCATGTTTAAGGCGTTTAGCTGATGGATCCTCAACATATGCCGATAGGTTGATATGATCTACATTCGGTCCGTCTGTCCCGGTAGTTACCAGTTTTATCGTATTGTTCCCGCTAATCATAGGAACCTGAACGGATTTTTCGCCCCAGGTTGACAGGCTTCCGGTTGCTGCAAAGGCTACATCGGTGAGCATTTTCGTCCCATTCACATAAATATCTAGATTGCTTGTTCCTTCCTGTAAAGCATACCGAATCCTTACGTTTTTCGTACCCGTACTGCCAATGCCGATACTCCCCCACTGAATAGCCGCATCAGACGCTGCTTGAAAATTAACATAGCCGGTACCGCTATACCCTGAATTGCTCATTTCCACAACGGAATTGGTCAATGTTGTTCCCGTCTCCGCTTCATATGTGGTGCCGTTGCCTGAACTCATGCCAAGGGTGAATGTCTCAAGCATTTCACTCGGAGGATTCCAAGGCGATGCAAACACTATTGCTCCTCGTTCAATCGCCTTTTTAGCTGTTTCAAGTTCTTTATACCAGTTGTTCTTATTGGGATCTATAAAAATCCTTAAAACAGAAAAACCCAACTGATTATCTCCGTTACCAAAAGCAGTTTCTCTCTGAGCAGGTGTCAAATCCCCGATCCATGCCGGGTGGTTTATCCCCCCGAATCCGCGAATCACTTGCTTTTCTGCCGATAAGTTAACAATTACATCGTTAGCTGCCGAAGCGGCTGATACCTCAGCCGGCGCAGGCACGAAAAACAGCGGCATAGCAGTTACACATGCCAAGAGTATGCTAAATGACTTTCTCAAACGTAAGTTCATTGTTTTCATCTCCTTGAGTAGTTAATAGGCTACTGCTTGCCAATAACGTTTATCATCACATCCTTTCTTCCTTCATACGTTCATGTGAAACAGCTCTTAATAAAAATTTTAATCAAATATAGATAGGAGTTACATGGAATATTTTTTTTAAAAACTTTAAATATTTTGCCTTTCATCTTTTATCCAATAGAAATAAAAAACTCGGTTCCCCCAATGAGTGAGAACCGAGTACGTTAGGCTAAAAAAGAGTTATTTTTTGTAGGTTTGTTGATACGCCTGTCTTCTTTCTTTCATAACAGCTTCGCCTCCCGCATCTTTCCATTCCTTCAGCTGCTGGTCATAGACACTGTCGACTTCGGTAGACTTGGCCGTAATAATCTTTGCCAGCATCTGCTTGATCTTGTCGTTCAGAATCTGTGAATACTTGATTTCCGCTTGAATGGGAATGTCCACGCGCGGGCCTGTATAGCCGTCTCGCGCACCAGACTTAATACTGTCTATCGTGAAGTCTTTAAATTGCGGATCCGTTGCATTGGCTGCCATGTTCTTTTCTGGTGCTTCCGTGCTCACGTATTTACCATTCATAATCATGGCGTAATCTTGATTATTAAAGAGAATCTGATTGGCTTCAGGCGTTGTCAAGGCAAATGGAATGCCGTCGTCACCTATTCTATAAGAAACGCCTTCTTGACCAAACTGCAGGGCGATAAGATTCTTCGGTTCCGCCATCCAATTCAAATATTTGATAACCGAATCGACGTTTTTACTCGCTGCTGGAACCATCAGATAAATACCGCTTGGGGAATACATCGGTTTAGGATACTTGCCATTCGCTGCTTTGAACGGATCGATCGTTGCAAGAACAGCTTCAGGATTGTTTTTCTTAAGGTTTGCATAGTAGCCGCTGTAAATTGGATCGTTTGTATTCGGTGTGGCAGACCCTGCAAGACCGTTGACGACTTGCTTGTTGAAGGTCTGACTGAAGTCTGCCGCTAGCGGGAAGTCTTTATCAAGCAGGCCTTCATTGTATAGTTTATTTAAGAATTTGAATGCTTCCTTGTTGCCAGGCAGCGTCCAACCGTCCGGATCAGCAAACAGATCTTCTTCAGTGATCTTACTCCAATCCCAGAAGGAATTGGTTAACGGCTTGATATGGAACATATCGATCAACGTAAAAGGAATGACTTTTCCGCCAGTATTGCCCGGATCCTTCTCCTTGAACGCTTTCAATGTTTGATACCATTCATCCGTCGTCGTCGGCAAAGGCAGGTTCAATTTATCCAACCAATCTTTACGGATGATACTTGTCGTTTGCGATTGGATGACCCGTAGCGCTGGAATGGTATATTGCTTACCGTTAAAAACGCCGTCCTTCAGTGTTGGAGCAAGTACTTTCTTCAACTGAGGTCCGTATTTCTCAATCGCCGGCCCAAGATCCGCAATTCCGCCGCTTTGCACGTAACTTTGAACAGTAGGCTTGTCGTACGTAAAGACGAGATCTGGCGCAGTTCCGGACGCCATCAATACATTCAACTTCTTGACTTCCTCGGAGCGCGGGATTGTGACAAACTTAACTGTGATATTATTCGGATCTCCGAAGTTTTTCTGAACGTACTGTGTCATGAAATTGTCTGTGATTGGCGGAGCGCCTGCCGGCGCATTACTTCGATCAAACAGCTCAACCGTTAAAGTGATCGGCGGACCCTTCGGGGTCTCGCTCGCACCTGCCGAACTTCCCGGCGCGGCTGAGTGACTTGGGCTGTTTTGTGAGCTGCTGCAGCCTGCAAGCGCAATAGCAGTCGTCGCTACAACGGCCATAGCCACGTTAATCGTTTTGCGTAATTTTACTCGCATGGTTAATCCTCCCTTTAATCTATTGAATATATAGTGAATTCAACCGTTTAAAGCGGTTGAAGACAGCTATCAGCCTTTAACTGCACCTACGAGCATGCCAGAGATAAAATAACGTTGGAGCCAAGGGTATACGAGTAGAATTGGGACAGTTGCGAACATGATGCTTGCCGCCTGCAAGCTCTCCGGCACCGGAGCAGAGCCCCCAAAGCCTTCCTGGGCAGTAGCGTCGTTCACCTGACTGTTGATTACGATCTCATAAAGCTTCTGTTGAATCGGGTATAGCCGTGAATCGTTAATATAGAACAGCGCATCCTGAAACATGTTCCATCGATCGACCGCGGAATACAGAGCCAATGTCGCCAAAATCGGTAATGACAGCGGCAGCACGATTCGCATTAAGTAACGGAAATGACCGCATCCGTCCATCCAAGCCGAGTCTTCCAGTTCACCGGGTAGCTGCGTGAACGATGTTTTCAGGATAATCAACAGGAAGGCGTTGATGAGCAGCGGCAATACCAGCGACCATACGCTATTCAACATATGAAGCTCTTTAATCAACAAGTAGTTTGGAATAATCCCCGGATTAAAGAACATGGTGATGATGATCAGAGCGAACAACATGTTCTTCCCCTTAAAATTGCGCCGGCTTAGCGGATACGCAGCCAGGATCGTGGCGATCAAGCTAACCATTGTGTAACCGACAACAAGCCAGATGGTAAACAACAGCGAGCGAATCATGCTCAGGTCACCAAATACGTTCTTATAGGGTTCGAAGTTTAAGTCTATCGGCCATAAAGTCACTTCGCCGGACATGATTGCCCGGTTACCACTGAGTGATAACGAGAAAATATGGATCATGGGCACCACGCAAAACAAACAGAAGATGCCCAGCAGAAGGATAATAACCGTATTGCCTATTTTCTCAGCCGGATTCTGAATCATACATGTACCCCCATTAAAAAATACCCTGATTATTGATTTTTCTCGAAATGAACTCTGCCGACAGAAGAAGTATTAATCCCACTACGGATTGGAACAAACCGACAGCAGTTGCAAGTGCGAATCTTGCCGACTGAATTCCTACAGAATATACATAAGTGCTAATTACCTGAGCGTAATCCATCACATAGGAGTTCTTCAGAACATAGGGCTGCTCGAAGCTGATATTGGCCATATTCCCGATCTGAAGAATGAACAGGACGACGATGGTCGGCTTAATGCCTGGTAAAGTAATATGCCAAATCTTGCGCATCCGGGCTGCACCATCCACTTCTGCCGCTTCATACAACTCCTTATTTATTCCCGTAAGTGCTGCCAAATACAGAATCGTTCCCCATCCGGCATTGCGCCAGACCCCTGTTCCAACATAAGTTGCAATCCATAATGCCGGTTTTTCCAAGAATGGAATGGGGGAAGCGCCGATCGCCATCAGCATATGATTAATTGAACCATTATTGGTTGAGAGCAGCTCGATAGCCATCCCCCCTACGATGACCCACGAAATGAAATGGGGCAAATACATCAATGTCTGGCTAAGCTTCTTATACCATTGCACCCGAAGTTCATTCAGAAGAAGTGCTAATAGAATGGGAACCGGAAAGGTCAGCAATCCGAGCACGTTCAACATCAAAGTGTTGCGAAGCGCCTTATAAAATTCGGGCATGGCGAAGATTTCCTTAAAGACTGCGAACCCTACCCATGGACTGGCCCAAACCCCTTTAAAAATGTTGTACTCTTTGAAAGCAACGGCCACGCCGGCCATCGGGATATACCTAAAAATGATGAAAAATGCCATGGGTACGACCATCATTGCGTAAAGTGGCCATTGTCTTTTCAAGTAGGCGATGCCACCTCCTTTGACAGCAAGAATGGAGGTAGTAGTGCTGGTTTCTGTTTTCATTACATCGTTCCTCTCCATTTGGTGTACTCACCTCTTTGTGTTTTTTAACTATTGCTGCTTGCATCAGATGCCTCAGATCAAACGAATCCTAAGCGCCCGAAGAGTTTTTTATATTTGAATTGTAATTTTAAGCGCTTTCAATATCCATGGACAAACTTTTTACCTTTTGTATTAATTATGGATAACATTTTAATTTAAGCGGACGGATCTCAACAGCATGAAAAAGAACCTCAGAGAAGTCCGAGGTTCTTGTCATTTCAGGCCTACTATCTGCGATAAGCCTTTTTTTCTACTTGTTTACGACTTCAAATTCCTGCCGCTCAGATCTGCTATTTTCTATTAGTATTCTAGAGGGGGGAAAACCTTTTATTTTTTTAAATAGCTTGCTGAAATAATAAATGTCTTCAAAACCGCATTTATAAGCAGCCTCCTGAACGGTAAATTCACCGCTTAGAAGAATATTCTCAGCATTGTTAATTTTCATTCTGTTGATATATTCTTTAACGGATACCCCCATGTATTTCTTAAATAGCGTTCCAAAATATGCAGTGGTTAAACCGGTAATAGCTGCTAGCTCTTCAACCTCAATTTGATTCTGCAAGTTGCTAAATATATATCTAATGGCCTTCTGAATCCGTTTGTCTATATTCACATTGTTACCTTTATAATAAAGAGACTTGAAATAATAATGG
This sequence comes from Paenibacillus sp. MAHUQ-63, assembly GCF_028765165.1. Taxonomy (GTDB): domain Bacteria; phylum Bacillota; class Bacilli; order Paenibacillales; family NBRC-103111; genus Paenibacillus_E. The sequence continues at coordinate 76,026 of NZ_JARADB010000001.1, forward strand.
AGAATTAGGAGAAGCAATGCACGCGCTTTCATTTCATGCCCTTTATTTTTCTTTAACCATTCAAATGTCAATTCATTGTATAAGGAAAGCAGTTCCTCTGGCTCACCGATATGCGAAATTAAAGGAAACGGCAATTGAACGTCTTTGCCTTTCAGATCATAGAGATGAATGTTTAGAGCATAACTGGTCATCAAATTCGTGGGGTCAGTGGTGGCACTTCGACGGCTGCCTTTAGGAATACATATGAGATCACCTTGATTAACTTCATGCACGGTGCCATTAATGGAGTAGTAAGCTCTTCCCTTGAAAATATAGGTTAAGTCGATAAAATCAGTTGTGGCATCCTCAATAATCCAAGTGGGTGTGGAGTGTCTATTGATGAATAATTCAATCTGAGGATTAATTTCGATATATTCCATAGAAATTATCCTTTCCAATATAAAATTATACAGCTAATCCAATACCTACTCTAGAGAATTTAATTATATTATGGGATTTTTTTGGATTCAAGAAAGTTTACTTCATAAAGTATAGAACATACTACAAAAAGTAAAGAACATGCTCTTTGCGAATTTATACTAGCTTCTATTCTTCTTTCCGACGAATGCTCGGGCGAAAAAAAACAGCCCTTAGGCGCTCCTAGTGAGCACCCGAGGGCTGATTCATTATTTTTCTTATCTTTAGTTATTTAAGATAAGTCTTGCGATGTACGCTAGATCGGCAATATCAATCTGACCACTATTATTTATATCGTAACGCTTATAAAGGTTCCAGTCAGATGAATCCGATTTTTTATTGTAATACTTAGCCAAAATGCCCAAATCACCAATTGTAGCTTGAGTTTGAATAGAATTATGAAAGGTTTGCAGCGCACTGTTTAGCTGCAATACCGCTTGGTCTACCTGCTCTTGCGTAGCTGAGGCATTCGCTGCCGTCGCTTGTGCATCGCTGACAGCCGCTTGCAATGAAGCTTTAGAACCGACTGCATATTGTCCCCATAGAGTGCCCTCCATCGCATTACTCAGAGTTGCGGATGCCGATTGGATAGCATTATTCAATGCAGTTTTATTAACTTCGTTTACACTGCTAATAACGACACTATACGTAGAACCACTGCTCACTGAAGTGACCGTTCCGCTATCATCGGAAACCTTCACATCTGACAAGGATACGGTACTTGTTGCAGTGCCGCTCGAAGCAAGCACCTTAAACAGTAACTGAAGAAGATCGCCGCTTCCGCTTACCGCGTTCTCCTCACCTTGAGAGTAGGCTAGAATACGCACTTTGCCCGGTGCTACTTCGTGCTTGTCAATGACAACAAAACCTGGCTTCAAGGATTGAACACTTTGCAGTTCAAGCTGCGAGGCATTAAAGTTTACAGTGATATCCTGAGCATATAGATCAGTTGATACATTGGCCAAACCGTAGTTTACTTGAAAGGATTGGCCTGGAGCAACACTTCCTGGGCCTGTTAATGTCGCCGTAGCTGCGGTTGACGGAGCTGTGGTAACTGATTTGGAAGGTCCGTTTGTGCTCCAATTTCCGGCATGATCCCCTGCCTCAACCTTGAATGTATAGGTCGTTTTTGGCGTTAATCCAGTAATAGCGTGACTATATACATTTCCAGCTACAGTAATAGGCGTTTCATCGATACCATTGAATATTCGGTAGCCGGCTACCCCATTAGCGTCCTCAGCCGCGGGCCACTTTAATGTCAATCCCGTGCTTGTTACACTACTTTCTTCAAGTACGCTTCCTTGGGTCCATGTAGGTGGCGTTGTGTCTTCTGTGCCTCCTACAACAGCAAACGAATTGACACTTACGCTTGAAGCTCCTTTGGAAATAATCAACGTATATTGACCATTCTCATAGAGAATTGTGCAGGTAACTCCAAGGGCGCTCAGATTAGCGTCGTTATCGAGTATCGTTTGTGCTTTTGCTTTCAGTGTTTCTTCATTATCACCGGTTGCATTCGGAACAGCCAGCCGGGTACCAATCAATGCCGCTGCTTGCTCCACAGCTTGTTGATCGGGGTCAAGCTCTCCGGCCTCCGCTAAAGTTTTCACCAAGGAGACATTTGAAAATTTCACGTTCAAATCTGTTGTCGCACTAAAGTTAGTCCCATATAATTCCAATTTCGCTTCATCAAAAAAAGCTGGAGTAAATGTTGTTGTATTCCCCATAGCAAGCCAGCTTGAGCCGCCATTCGTCGAGAAATAACCCTGTACAATATTGCCTTCCTTCACTATACGAAGATCATAAACAGTACCTGTTAAGTTCGTTTGGTTCGTATTACCCGAGTACGTGCTGGTACCGGTTTTACCTGAGTAATTCACCTTAATATTAGGAGCGACTTTTCTTGCATTGATTCTATAAAACTCACCTGTTGAAGGGCGATTAATGCCAAGCCCTACTTGTGAAAGCTCATCTATAGTGGAATCATTCAGTGCTTTATTCACGGTAAGTCTCGCTGTGAGCGTCCAGTTGCCACTCGCCGAGCCCGGGAATTGCAGCACATTCCGACTATTCGGATAATCGGCATCCGCTTTCGTGGTAGCAATCGTTACCTCTCCTGCCGTACCATACGTGATAGCAGTTTGAGGATCCGCCGGATTAGCTACCTGCCACCCGGTCGGAAGACCGTTCGCGAAGCTGATGACATCATTTGTACTGAAAGCAATCTTATATGTTTTAATATTTTGACCTTTAATAAACCGGACAACAGCCGTTCCTTGAGCACTTTCCGCTTGCGAGATACTTACGATTTCATTTTTATCACTCGATGAAGCGGTTACAACCGGTATGGAATTTCCAGATACCGTGTACGTATAATCCGACTTATTTGCATCAAAATTCGAAGGCTGAACTCCGTTAATAAAAAGGCTATAGCTTGACGTTACTTCGGGTGTAAGCGATAGCTGGTCTGCATAGAGAATATTGGAATCCTTTGCGTACACAGCCAGAACCACTTTGGCCGTCCCCTCTGGTTCGTTATAAGTAAACGGTTGGTTCGGTGTTTCGTGCCAATCAGCCACTTTCACATTAACAGGCTGGAATGAGCTTAAACCGACCGGTCCACCCTCTAGAATGCGCCCGATAAACTTACCGTTGCTCCAATAAGCAGCGTCTCCGGCTTCACGAGCTGAGTACGGTTCAGGCATGTCTCGGTTATTAATAGGCGTCATACCCAGTTGCTTCCCGGCGCTGTCGTAATACACCAATGCGGCTTCCACATCCCCCGGATTTTCAGCGGCAATATCATAGCTCTCCGGACGACTCTTCATGGAGAGGAAGTAACCTTTGAAGTTGTATTTGTCACCCTTAGTCAGCTTGCCCGTGACATCCTGCCACATTCCGTCGTATTGATCCGGGGCGTCAATACGATTTACAACTTTCCCGGAGCCGGCAACCTTTGATGTGGAATTGTTTTTGAGATAACGGGATATACCCGAGTAGCTTTGGATGGTATCCGCAGTTAACACAGGCCCTGAAACGGTCTGTTCAAACGACCCTTTCGTATAACGACCTGCTGACCAATTGTTTGTATTAGAGGCTGTTGCAGTATCAAAATCACCATTTTGTAAAATGTTTCCTGGAATAGACACCGTCGAGTTATTTGCAGCGGCACTCCAATCGGAGTCATTAGCTCCGAATAAGAAGCGGTCAACGGTGACCGTACCGTTAGATACGATATAAAGATCCTTATGACCATACGCGCTAAGGTCGCCTGTATCAACCATGTCCTGATATTTGCCGTATTTATCATTAGCAGGAACGAGAATTTCAGCTACCTGCGTACCTTTGGATACAATATCGGCGGTGCTGCTCACAGCTGTTCCAACCGGCAGAACGTAGGCTTGAAGCTTGCCGCCTTTTGCCGACTTGGTTTGCGCTGTAAGGTATAACAAGTGTCTACGAACCACCCCGCCGTTAGCGGAGCCATCCGCAAAGTTCATGTTTTTGTAGGAAAGGTATTTTTCCTCGCTCAAGGTGACGGCCTCATTATCACGTCCCGCGTTTCCGGCAGTGTCTCCATTCACGCCGTTGTCATTTCCCTCCGCCTCAAGCGAGGAGAAAATATCACGCTCACGATCAAGACCGTTGTACGTGGCATAGGTCCCTTGGGACGGTACAATCGTAACGATGCTAGCCGACGGGATGTCGATAACGAATTTGCCGTTACTCACTGGAATCGTGGCTAACTTCTTTTGATTCTCACTGCCTGAGGTACGGAAGACGGTTACACTCGTCGTACCCGCCGGGAAGTCCTTCATTGTAAACTCCAAGGGCTGAACGCTGTCATCATTTTTGGCGTTAGAAACCGTGAGTGCAAAATCATTCGTGTTCGGATTCTTGAAGCCGACAACATTAATATCTTCAGCGGGCGTTCGTGTTACATCGAAACGTACATCGCCGGGATTCATAAAACGTGAAAAATGACCATAACCGTAAAAACGCTTGAATGCTCGGTATTCGCCTGTCAACGTGCTAATTCTTCCGGGCTCCTGCTGAGAGTTCGTTGTTACGAAACGTATCAAGTCAGAGCCGTCTGCACCGTTGCTATCCCACATACTCCACCAAACGAATCCGTTAAAGCCTGGATTGCTAGTGAACATATTGGTCAGCAGGTTGGACCAACGCACGGCATCATTAATGTTCTGATTACCGTACCGCTGCGTATACGCACCTGCAGATCCGTCCGCGGTGTCCTGATTCATAAACTCTGCCTGCCAGAGCTTATATTTATTCAAGTATTCGGGATACTTGGACCCATCCTTGGTATAATCTAAAGGATTTTTGGAAAAGTCACCTGTATGGTACAGCTTTGTTTCATCCGTACCGATGCCTACAGTTCCATATAAATGTGTCGTAAACACATCGAGGTATGGATTTTTATCTAAGGCATTATCCGGATCTGTATCTTGGAAGACCAAACCGCCTCTGCTTAAGGACGCACTAAGATTAGTACCATCGACGGCAGCAAGTTGAGGTATAAAATCAATAATCTTACCGTCTGGATTCTTAATATCATACAAGGCTCCGCCTGGTTGCATGGACTTTTTCAAAGTAGGTCCAATATAGCCGTTTATCAGCTCCCGAACATAGTCAGCAGTTCCGCCGGCAAGATCAACTTCATTGAAGGGATTGATATGCGTTATCGGAATTCCCCACTGCTCCCACATGCCTCGAATATAATTGACGAGATAATCGGCATAGGCCTGGTAGTAAATCTTTACGACTTTGCCATCAATGGTTGCCGTGTCGCCTCGGACGATCTTGCTAGGAGAGTTGGTTGAAGAATTGCTCATCCAATAAGGAACCGTCCATGTACAAGCGTAGAACTGCTTGACACCATACTGCATCGCCTGACGCATTGTCCATACCTGATCGAAATCGAACAGCTCTTTTCGGGTACGCGGACCGTTCTTCATAACTACAGGCTCTTGATCAGAAGCGCTCAGGAGGTTGGTGGGTCCTCCATCGTCATTTGCAATCGGCTGATTCCAGGACGGATAATCCCATACGAAGCCCTCAACCGGCACCAACGTACCCGGGGCGTGCTCCGGCTCGTTAGGCCAAATACTATCTGTATTACCGTCGGCATAACGGTTCTCAGCTTCAATTTTGTATCCGTACTGGCCAGCTGTTCCTCTCATAGGAATAGGATTCCCCTCAACGTCGAAGCCCGGTTTGTCTGCCAGCAACCCTGTTACAGGATTGAAGCCTGGACTTGCTGCAGTAGCGCCTGAGGCGGTTAAGCCGCCGTTATCCCCAATAATCACACGTACAATATCGTGTCCTGTTCCATTTTTCTCGCTAAATGTAAGATTTAGCAAATGTCTCACGGTATCCTGATGCCCAGCAGCAGCAAGCTGCAGCATATGGATGGAATCCGTGTATGCATAAGCCGCGCCTACACCATCCATCGTTTGATATGTCGAGTACCAATTGGCTGTTACAGGAGCGGCATTCACGGCTCCTTGAATTTCCTGAACCTGGATGGAATAGGCCACAGGGGCAATGCTTGAAAGCATCAATGCGCCCATCAACTTAACCGCAAGTGTCTTTCGCCAAATAAAACTACTCATGCACGTATTCCTCCTTAACTTTCTTCTTGTTGAGAAATTAAAGCAGTCATTCTCAATCTACATTATTTGAATGGCATAGCTTGAACGCAAAGATTGAATACGCTTACAACATATGTGTTTATTCATTCTTTCATAAAACTTTAGTTTGGAGTATGAATCAGAGAACACCTGTCATACTTAGTTGGCTATGAAGTTGAAGTAGGATCTTGAGGCAACCGTTGATACTCGAGGTAAGATTTGATAGCGGTTACAATCGATAGCACATTTATTTATAAGTAGATCATCGTTCATCTCCTCTATAAAATGTTCCTTCACTTTATCATTTTATCTTTGAAATTTCTCAAACTAAATGGTTAAAGTATTTGTCGTTTGTACTATTTTCGAAAGATTAGAATAATTTTTTTGCAGTTCTATTGTTTTTACGAGATAGTAACGTACGTCTTTCGCATAGTAATTTCTTCCCAACCTGGGTCGTGACTTTAAATTATACAGCCCAAATACAAACAACAAGGCCATTGAAGTCGTACTTGTTGATCCTCACCTTGTTTAAAATAATGGCTATGTTAATCTTTGATTTTGCTTTTTGAATCAAACAAACCACCTTCTCGAAAGGAGGGTGGTTTGCTGTGTTAACGTTCTCCGTTAATTCTTTTTCTCTGAGGGAGGTTAATACCTTTTGAAGACTATAAATCGTCAATAAGAGTTCGCAGTTTTGACATCAATATCTGATTGCTGTACGACAAAACCCGCTTATAATGAAGCCATTACCATGTGGTAGGAAAGGAGATCTTCGGTTTAAATGAGCGAAAACCACCATGCACCGCGGCAAGCTAGCAACAAAAATTATACGGCTGCCATCGTCACCATCTCATTAGTCGCTAATATCGTTATTTTACTCTTGTTCTTCTCACCGATTGGCTACAAGGGAGAGATCGATTTCGATCTTACCATCTTTCCAAGAATCAATGGGGTGTTGAACAGCTTCACCTTCATCTTCCTGCTAGCCGCGTTGATAGGGATCCTACGGAAGAACGTAAAGCTTCACAAAGGGTTCATTCTCGCCGCCTTCTCTTCTACACTGTTGTTCCTTGTCTCCTACTTAACGTTCCATTACATGTCTTCGGAGACGGCGAGGTTCGGTGGTGAAGGCATTATCCGGCCGATTTATTTCTTCACTCTGATCTCTCACAGCATTCTGGCGGCCATCATCGTGCCGCTCGCCTTGTTCACTCTCGTGTGGGGATGGACTAACCAGTTGCATAAACATCGTAGAATTGCCCGTTGGACGATGCCGATTTGGCTATATGTCAGCTTAACCGGGGTTGTCGTGTTCCTAATGATGGAACCGTATTATTGAAGCTAATGCGACGATAGTCGATTTGAGGAGCAATCCTTAATGTTGACAGTTGTCATGACACTCACACTCACTTACAAAAATTTAATATTGCCGAACTTTTCCGTAGTTCAGTACCGCCGTCATATGCTCGATCGTGATCGCCCAATGCGAGGCGGTCCAGTACTTCTCTTTATTTGTAACGTAGATGATTTGCGGTGATTGGTGATTGACGCCAAGATCTTCGGCGATTTGGTTCGAAACAGGACGAGCTTCGATTACCTTTACGAGTACGTAATCGACATCACGATTTGGATTGTCTTGCAAATAATCATTATATTCTTTCAGCGCATTGGCACTAACCGGGCAAATCGTGCTATGCTTCAGCACCACTTGTCCGCGTTCGCCAGAATGCTCCAACACCGATTTCCATTCTTCGATTGTTGTGATTTCTCTCGCATTCATCTTAATCATTCTCTCCTCTCATTAAAAGTGGACATTCTCCACGGCTTCAAGATATTTCTCGCAATCGAGCGCCGCCATACAGCCGCTGCCCGCTGCGGTAATCGTCTGGCGGTATTTGTGAAACCCAGGGAAATTCTCCACGTCGGTTGTTGTCGTCAGCTGCCCGCCAGGATAACGAGCGGCTCCTGATTTGCGCACGCCAAGTAAATGGCAGCCGTCAGTCCGGCTGGCCCCGTGCCGATTACGATGGATTTGTATGTCTTCATTGCGATTCCTCCTTATTTTTAAGCTACGACTCTTGTAAATGCCCTGACTCCCGGCGCCGCCGGTTCATAAGTATCAAGGACAATGCGATGACCGTGAGGATAATGCCAAGCACTCGAAATCCTTCGAAGCTGAACTTGCCCCCCATTACGATACCTATTAACAAGGAAGAGAGAATGGTTCCCAGGTATCTTGAAGTATTGAATATTCCGGATGCTACTCCGATTATTTCTTTGGGAGCACTTTTGAACAAGGCCGCTTGCATACCTACACTGTTCAATCCATTGCTGATACCGAATGCTGCTAACGCTAAACATACACTGATAACCGGTGAAGTTTGATTTAATGTCACGATCCATATGGACCCAAGTGCCATCAGTATACCGGATAGTAACAATGCCGGCCTGGGTCCTGATTTATCGATCCAGCGTCCTGCAATTGGAGAAACCACGAGGGAGCACAAGCCCAAGCTTAGCATAAGAACCCCTGTGTGGAGTTCGCCCACATGACGTACCATTTGCAAGTAGGACGGAAGTCCGAAAAAGATAGAGTAAAAAAGTAAGTTAACGAGCATGAATTCGACATTGACCCAAGTCATCGTAGGATACTTGGCGAATGCGCGCAAAGGAATAAAGGGTGACGTCGTTTTTAACTCATGCCGTACGAAAGCCACAAGCAGCACGAGGCCTATCAGCCCGACAAAAGCACTCATTAATGAGATATGCCCATTTGATTTTGCTGAAAGTAAGGAGGCGAGGAAGGCAACCAAACCCACTGTGAAGAGCAGGATCCCTGACGCATCAAGCAAATCCAACCATTTACTAAAGGACATGCCCCGTGCAACGGATGTTGTCGTTTTGTCCTTAGGAATATTCCTCCAAGCTAATAGAAAGCTCGCCACCGCGAACGGAATATTGACGAAAAAGATAGCAGGCCAGCTCCACCAGTGAATCAGGATCCCGCCAACAAAGGGACCAATTGCTGCTGCCCCGGATAGGAATATGGACAAAACAGACAGCGCAGACGCTTGCTTCTCCGTAATATGAATTCGCACAATGGCCATTCCCACCGCAACCATCATGCTTGTTCCAATAGATTGCACAATGCGGAACACGATGAGCCACCCGAAGTTGAGCGAAAGAGGAGCTAATAATGAGGCAACGAAGGCTACAATCAGTCCGATAAGAAATATCCTCCTGCGACCGAATAAATCGCTGGCTTTTCCCATAACAGGTTGAGCGATGCTGCTTGCAATGTAGAAAGAAAAAATAATCCAGGAAACAACTGTAAAGTCAAGTTGGAACACATTTTGTAGTCTTGGAATAGCAACAGAAACCATCGAAGAATTTAATGGGTTCAATAATATACCAAGGCCAACGGAAATCATCAACCACCTGTTGCGAGCATTCATTTTTGAGCTCCCCTCCAAAGTTTATTGATGTCATCTTACTTGAAATCAATTATTTATTCCAACGCATTTTATGTTATGATTTCATTGACTTGAAGGAATGAATGAGGTGTGGAATGGAACTTCTTCAACTGCAATATTTTCTAGCGGTAGCTCGATTGGAACATGTGACTGAAGCTGCACGTAGTCTGCACGTTACTCAATCGTCGCTAAGCAAAACGATTCAACGCCTAGAGGAGGATCTAGGGGTCCCTCTATTCGATCGAATAGGGAGGAGACTGAGACTCAATGAGTTCGGAAGCAAATTTCTTCGCCGTGCGGAAAGGGCTTTGTTTGAATTGGAACAAGGGAGGCAGGAGATTATCGATTTGTCCAGACCGGAACATGACACAATCGAATTGGCGGTGACCAACGCAAGCACGCTGCCTAATATCCTTCGAGAGTTTCGGAAAAAGCATCCCCAGATCCAATTTCATGTGCAAATGCTGACCACGCAGGAAATGATTACGCTCCTTCATCGAGGAGAGGTCGATTTCTGCTTGTCCTCGCCTCCAATACAAGGGGATGACATTGAATGTCAAATCGTGTTCATCGACCCCATCCTTGTAGCTGTTCCAATGGGGCATCGGCTGGCAGACCGAAGCAGCGTATCCTTGAATGAACTTAAGGATGAATGGTTTGTCGGTGTAAAGAAAGGCTACCTTACTCGCGATTTAGTAGACTCCGTATGTAAAGAGGCCGGTTTTGCACCTAAATATGTGTATGAGGGAAATGAGCCTGCCAGGTTAAGCGCGCTTGTAGAAGCCGGAATAGGCATTGCCTTCATACCAAGTACAGCAAGGAATTCGCGGGAGCATATCCAGTATCTCCAAGTAGAGGACCATGAATTGGTAAGGGAGATTGCTTTATTACGGCACAGGAGCCGATATATTTCGCGGGCTGCTCTGGAATTCCGTGATGTAGTTGTAGAATATTTCGGGTCGTTATCCAAACAGACAGTTTAATCATGCTTTTCATTTGGGAAGCGTACATGGATAGACCTGGCGGTATGCGAGGCAGGAACAAAGCTCTTGAGCTCCAAGCACTCGCTAGACTTCGTTGGAGACGCTACATGCTCTTTGGAAGACAAATGGGAGCTGCGGCACCTCATCGAAGAATTCGAACGAATCTGCCACATCATTGATGAAGCGGACGAGATGATTAAAAAGCTTTTGCCCGAAATCCCCTGTTCTGATCTCGTTCGATCCGTCGGTGTTTCTGTTCCTGCAACGGCTGCTCTTTTGCATGTGGAGGTGACTTACGTAAACTTTCTCATGGGAATCCGTTATTGCGGAAGGTTGGGTTGAACTTAGCGAAAATGCGTTGCTTATCATCCGCTACCGCCAAATCTTCGCCGGTGTTATCGATCTTTTTGACATAATTAAAAACGGCCGCCAGGATGAAATACCCACGACAGCCACTTTGTATTCAATGTTCCGCGTTAATAGGACTATATTGGCACTTGTGTGACTTCTACACCGTTGACCAGAACAACGGTTTGCGCTCCGCCCGGCCATTGATTGTCGGAAATCGTAACGTTCTTACACGCCTTAAGCTGTATGGGATACTTCATGAAATGATGCGGCGGATAAGATTCGCTTTTTTCAATCACATTATTTACGAATTTGATCCCGTCGACAGAATGCCCATTCACGATACCGACATCGAATGTAACAAACCGATTATTCTCAATCGTAATATTGCGATGGTAACATTCCTCGAACGCCTCAGGCCGCTCAATCTCGGGATCGATATCGATCAAGGCACTTCCCCAATCCGGACAGCAATAATTGCAATCCGTAAACTCGTTGTTGCGAATCATAACCTGCCTAACCGCTCCGGACTCGAACCAGTAATTGGCGTCGCCGGAAATTTTAATGCCGGCTCCCGGTGTGCTGATCTTGTTATGCTCAAGAAGCACGTTTCCCGAAGTAGTGATCAAAAATCCACGGGCACGGTTAGCCCTGACCGTACAGTGCATGACCGTTAAATCTGGATACCACAAGGTATTGCCGGCTGCATCAAGCAATTGCACATCCTCAGGCAGTTGCTGATCAAAAGTAAGCACCACATAATCTTTATTCAAAACGTTCACGTCTTTAACCGTTGAAGCTGCGTATGCCAACAGCGAGTCGCGCCGCACGAATTCAACTTGATCGCCGGGTTCGGCAATCTTGATCCCCTTGGCCATGCCGTGAGCGAGTTCAACCATAAGCCTGTCATCACCGAGCTTTTCGATTATTCTGGCATAAATGCCGTGCACATTGCATGGGTCGTCCAGTTGATTCTCAAAGAGACAATGCTCGATTTCCACTTGGCCACGGCAATAAACAAAGTGAGTGGCATCCGCTGTGGCTGTTACCATACGGTCAGATCCTGGTCTAAGCATGACGTTGAACTTATACAAACGTATATTCGTACACCATTGCGCAATAAGTCCCATGCCCGGGGCATGATGGACGTTAACCGATTCCAAGTTCATGTTTTCCCCGCCGTTGATGAAAAAAGCCGGATTCTCTCTTCTTCCGAAACGCATAACCAAGATATTGCCAGCTTGCGGCGGTTTTATGTTATCTCCAGAATATGTAATTGTTCCTGGACTCGACTCTTCAATTCGCACCTTGCGATAGCTCCCCCAACTTAATCTGTCGCCGCTTTGATAGGCAGGTGCTTTCGTCTTCATGTCGAATTCGTTCAGTCCCCATACTTTTTCAGGCTTTCCGCCAAATTCAAACCAAACCGCGTTGTTCTCGACCCGATAGACACTCCCTTCCGGCAGCTGGATGTCGAACGAATCGGAATGGGTGCGGGAGACCGTTCCTTGGGTGAACATCGGCTCCTCCCAATCGATCACGAGGTTCTGAATGGTCACATGACGGCAGTTATCGATAACGAATGGGATCACCGGACCATGGAAAATAAACTCCGACCCTTGTCCGTCAATTGTAAACCCGCTTCGGTCAGTCAAATGGAATACAATTCGGCGCAGTCCTTCCTGATCGTGATTAGAGATGAAAAGCTGCCTCTCTACTGTTTTGTCAGGCCAAAAATGATAACTCCCCGTCGGAAAAACAAGCGTTGAGGCTCCCGATTCCTTACAGTACTCCAGTGCATTCCTGACAGCCCATGTATTATCGAAGCCTTGCTCCGGCTTTGCGCCAAACTTCTCTACATTTAAGATCATGTATTTTCCTCCTGCCTTCTCGCATTTATTTCCCATTCCGATACTCTTGCGGCGTTACATCGTTGTACTTTTTGAAAAATCTCATAAAGGCAAGCCCGGATAGATAACCCACCGCTTTCGCAATATCCTGAATTTTCATCCCTGTTTCCCTTAACATTTTTTTTGCTTGTTCGTTACGGACCGAAGCAATGTACTCGGATATGCTGATCCCCGTGACGCTTTTATACAAGCGGGACAAATAAGAGGCATTCAAATGGACCTGTTCCGCAAGGCACGTCAATGAAATATTGCAGGCTATATTCGCATGAACATATTCGCGCACCTTATCGACAATGATATGCGTACTCTTATCCATATCATTTCTTTGACAGACGAACATGCATATTGCCAATCGCCTGAAATATTCAATCAATTCCATCCATGAAATGATTTCACTTGAATCAAACAGCTTACCGACCGGCACCTGCTCGACCACTTTCCGCGTAAGACCATGCCTGTTCATATAAGACATGAAAATCGATGCAAGGGAATGATAGATTTCCATTTTCAGATAATCATTGCATTCGTCGCTCGCAAGAGTGCTCAGCACTTCCTCGAGTACGATTGTGAATTGCTCTTCTCCGCCATTTTCGAGATGGTAGCCCAGGAGTTGAAATTTCCTTTGTAAGGAGAAACCGATTACTTTACTAGGAATCGCCGTCAACATACTGGATGTTGTTAAACGGCTTCCTTCAACCAAGAGCACTTCGCTCTGCAAACCGATTTCTTGTGCCAAAAACGATAGCAACCGGTCGAACTTCTCGGAAATACCGCTCCACTCCCCCGGCTGCTCGCTTAATACAAAAGAGACGGGTAAACGGAGCAGATCCCGGGACGCGTTCTGGATGGTTTCAAGCGTTCCTTTGATGAAATAGAACGTACGCTGCCAAACTTCGTTTTCTGGAAGTGACGCTTCAAGTTTATTAGGTTGAATGAACCATATCATTTTGGAGGGTTCGTAGACAACCGAGAAAAATGTCGCGCCATCGCCAAAACATTCTTCCATGATGTTCTGTAAGGCGAAAATGAGCAACTCTTGCTCCAGCCTCATCGAGACATTACGCCAGCTGTCGACTCGTGCAATCAGCAGAAATACAGGAATGCCGCTTTTCAGAGGAATACCTATTTCTGTAAAATCATGCTCGATACGAAACGGATCTTTCGATTTTCCATGCAGCAATGCCAGTATATATTCCTTCTGCAGCGTCGGGATAGCCAGCTTCATATGTATTTCCGCCTTCTCGACGAGCTTCTTTGATGTGAATTCTTCCTCTATGGTTTGAATAGCCCTCGAAATGACTTGTATAATTTTCGTCTGCTCTTCGGTTTTCAAAATATAGTCAAATGCACCGAGACTTAACGCGCTTTGGACATAATCAAAATCGTTGTAGCTGGTCAAAAAGATAACTTTGCAGTTCGGCCACTGCGCTTTGATTTCTTGGAGTAAAGCAATGCCCTCCATATGCGGCATCTTGATATCAGACAAGACGACGTCGATTTTATTCTTCATTAATATTTCGAGAGCTTCTATTCCTGAATACGCTTTATAAACTTCTATATCAAGCGATTCTTCCTCCAGAAGCGATTCCGTTAAACCGTCGACGATAATCGGAACGTCATCTACTACCAATAATCGATGCATGCTCAATCTCCCCTTGGTTCTTAGTTGGGGCCACTTTAAATAGAAGGCTTACCCGTAAACCTCCCAAACTGGACCTGCCAAGTGAAATTCCACTTTCTTGTCCAAACTTTAACTGTATACGTCTATGTACATTATGTAGACCCGATATATCTTCGTTATTACCCGGTGTGCTTATTACCCGTTCTTGCAGTTTTAAGATGTCAAGATCGGTCAAATTATCACCATTATCCTCAATATGTATAGCGATGCCCGTTTCGTCTTCGTTCACATGAATGCGTAGCTTACCGCCTGAGTGTTTATTGCCGAAAGCATATTTATAGGCATTTTCAATAACGGGCTGAACAATCAGCCGCGGTATGATCCATGCATGTTTAAACGAAATTTGCTCAGGTATGCAAACGTCAACACGGTCCGCAAAACAAATTTTTTGAATATTGATATAAGTTTGGCTATGCGCAATCTCAGCTTGAAGAGGTATTTCGTCGGCACCATCCCTGGTCATAAATTGAAAGTATTGCCCAACAAATAGCGAGAACCGGTATGAGGTTTCCAGCTCTCCTGATAAAATCAGCTGATTCAATACGAACAAGCAGTTGTATAGAAAGTGCGGATTTATCTGCGACTGTAATCGCTTCAGCTCATGACGCTGACTGATAATTTTCTGGTGGTATACTTCCCGGATCAGATCATCCAATGTTCCTACCATATCATTGTAGCCCTGGTATAAATAAGCGAACTCATCGTTACGGCGGGGTACCTCGATCAGTCTCAGATGGCCGTTCTTCATACTTTTGAACGTGACAACCAGTTTCTTAAGCGGTTTATGAATGATACGATAGATCCAATAAGAAAAGATGACAATCAATGTTAACGACACCGCAAAAAGTATCCATAGCCTCGTTTCGTACTTTCTCAATTCACCCAGCAAGCTGCTTTCCGGTATGAAAGATACCATATACATCCCTAGTTGAAGAGACTTGCGATATACAACCATATACGGCTCTTTATGATAGGAAACATATTCGATGCCTGCATGATCTCCCCCTTTCTGCAGACGGCTCTTGAGCCACTCCGTCCGTTCCGGATCGTTTCCGGTCGAAATGGAGGAATCGGCAGAAAAGCGAACGAGCTCCGTGCTTATGCCTAGCGATCGATTGGTATCGGATAACAATTTCGTCATCTCAGGCAAAGAAAGCTCGACACTTTGTACGAACAACGGTCGATTATTTAAACCTCCGCCATAGCGAAATCGAATCCAAAGACGTCCTTCCCAGGAAACCAGCGATCCCTCATGCGAGTCCAAGGCCGCCATTGCCGTAAACTCCTGTACGTTGATTGAGGTTAGATACTGCGAGCTCAATATAGTCCGGTCGATGGATGGAATATAGGTCTTCACTTCCGAGATAAACGGACTCGATTGCTTCACAAGCTTGAGTCTACGTTGAATGGCTTGAATTTTCTCGACTTTATCGTAGTCATCCAACTCAGCTCCATTTGCTGCGAGTATCAGCAAATCTTTGTCCAATACAAACTCAGGCAGCAATCTTAGTATCCGCTCGCTTTCTATTTCCAACGAGTGCAGAACGTTCGTATTTCTGTCCATCATCGACTCCGAAATTTTATCCCTCAATTCCTCCTTCCCTTTATCGATGAAAGCAAGCATGATGACAAACAAGGGAGTCAAAATAATAATAAAGGCCAAAATAAGCCGCAAAAATATCGGTGAGGATCTGCGAAATCCTTGCAACGTTGACCACCTCACTTAGTCATCTATAGCCATGTTTCGTTATATCTTCTATTCTTTGACGCTGCCCATCACAATACCTTTAACGAAGAAACGTTGAAGGAAAGGATAGACGAGCAAAATAGGCAGTGCAGCAACATAGATTTGAGCAGCCGTACTTGTCCGATCGGACATAGTCGCCAGTAATTGGGCTTCCTGGGCTGATAAAAATCGCGGGTCTTTACTGATCACGATGGTTTGAAGAAATGTTTGCATCGGGTAATTCTCTGGATTGTTCATCAGAATCAAGCCGTCAAACCAACTATTCCAATGTCCCACCATACTGAACAGTGTAATCGTTGCCAGAGCCGGAAGCGAAAGTGGAACAAAAAATCTCCATAAAATCATAACATGCCCCGCTCCATCCATTCTGGCTGATTCCTCCAGCTCCTTCGGCAAACTTCGGAAGAAATTAAGAAGCAGAATCACGTTAAATACAGGTACTGCCGATGGAAGCACAAGCGCCCATATCGTATCCATAAGCCCTGTCGCCTTGATCGTCACGAACCACGGTATCAGTCCGCCGCTAAATAGTATCGTAATGACGAATATCCAAACATATACGGTCCGCATACGAAAATAGGTAGAATCCTTGGATAGCGGATAAGCAGCTGTGACAGTCAGCAGCAAGTTAATCCCTGTTCCAAGGACTACACGCTTGATGGACATCCAAAATGCAGTAAGATATTGAGCTTTATTAAATATATTCTGGTATGCTGCTGTTGTAAACTCGACCGGCCACAGCTTCACAATCCCAGCAGAGGCTGCAGTCCCTGAGCTAAGCGACACAGCTAAAAGATGAATGAGCGGCAGCACGCAAAGCAGAGAGAGTGCAGTTAGAAAAACATAATTGCAGCCAATAAATGCCTTTCTGCTGATAGATGCGCGAGTAACCATGTTTCTTCCCCCTTTCAGGTTAGAAAATACGATAGTTGGCAAAACGGTAAGCCAAATAATAAGACGCAGAAATCAAAAACAAGGAAACGGTGGACTTCAGCAATCCAACTGCCGTAGCAAGCCCGTATTGCGCTTGTAAAATTCCGAGACGATAGACAAGCGTGTCGATGATATCGCCGCTTTCATAGACAGGCGGGCTGTATAAATTGAATATCTGGTCGAACCCTGCATTCAAAACATTACCGATACTGAGCGTTACCATCAAAATGGCTATAGGCATGATGCCCGGCACTGTTACGTACAAAGTCTGTTGAAGCCGATTGGCCCCATCGATTTCGGCCGCTTCATAAAGGCTGGGGTTAATCCCCGTTAGCGCTGCTAAATACACAATTGTGTTGAATCCGAATTCTTTCCAGACATCGGATGAAACCAGAACAAACCGAAACCAGCCGTTTTCGCCAAGAAAAAAAATTGGTTTGATGCCGAACATGCTTAGGATTTGATTGACGATCCCATGAGATGGAGATAATACATCGATTAATATGCCTCCCAAGATAACCCAGGATAGAAAGTGTGGCAAATAGACAAGTGTTTGAAATGTGCGCTTGAACGCAGTCTTCCTTACTTCATTCAGCAATAAAGCAATGATCATTGGCACAATCAGGCCCAAGGCAATTTTCATCGATGCGATAAGCAGTGTGTTAATAATGGCTCTCTCGGTATCGGGCAAATCGAATAAATAGTTGAAATTCCTCCAACCAATCCACGGTGATCCGAATATCCCTTTGGTGGGGATATATTTTTCAAATGCGATGATGATCCCAGCCATCGGCCAGTAGCTGTAAACGGCCAATATCGCTAAACTTGGCATCAGCATGAGATGCAAAGGCAGTCGTTCGTTTCGCATGAATCTCCGCACACTTCTCAACTCCCATCTGTAACTAGGCCCACAGAAGATTGAAGTGTCCGGGAATGCGGATTCTACCCGCATCCCGAACACGTTCGTCCGTCGCTACTTTTTAGTTTTTGCATACCATTCATTAGCTTCTTTGGTCATTTGTTCGCCGCCAAGCTTCTTCCATTCCACTACGAATTTATCGAATTCATCTACCGATACGTTATTCATAATGATTTTGGTGAAAGCTTCCTTGGCTTTTTCTTCAAGTATCCCTTTCTTCTCGAGCATGGCCGGTGTCAATGTGCCGTAGAACTCATCGATTTGGTAGCGCTTTTCCCGATCATACTGATCCATGATCGCAAACGATCCACCCGGCTTGGAAATCGCCCATTCGTTCCACATGGACAGGTCCCCTGCCAAATATTTCTCCACACGTCTGTAGCGGGAATTGATTTCAGGGTTTGATCCGAGCAGTGTAGGGTCTTTCGCCTCTATTGCTTTTGGAAGCAGTTTGCCTGCAGGCAGATTCTCATCCTGGGCGAAAAATACAGTCGGGTTAATTTTCCACAAGAGCGCACTTTTGTCCACACCTGATTTTCCGAACATGTAAACTTTATTCGCATCTGTCAAATTGGTTTGAACATCAATCCATTTATTGATCATTTTCATTACGGCTTCAGGATGCTTCGCTTTTTTAGATACGACGAAATAATTGCTTGTTCCAATATCTGTTGCGGTTTTCGCCGGTTTGCCGTCAATCGAAACGATAGGATATGCTTCCCAATCCTGAGCTAGCTTCCCGTTCTGCACTGCGGCCGATTGAAGCGGCCAAATGCTTTGCCAGAATGCGCCGTAAGCCATTCCAATTTTACCAGCCACAACCAGTTCATTTTCCTTATCCGCATCTTTCACAGCAAATTCCGGATCGATCATCCCGGCTTTATACATGTCCTGAAGTTGCTTTAGCGCCTGCTTCATTTCCGGCATAACCGTTCCATAGACCAGCTTGCCTGAAGCATCTTTGACCCATTTGCCCGGATAAGCGTGATATCCGTTGAAGAAGCCTTGCAGATCGTAAGCGCCTCCAGCGATATAATCGCTATTTAAAGCGAAGGCATATGTCTTGCCTGCTCCCCCTGGATCTTTCTTGGCAAACTCCTCGGCAATCATCATTACGTCCTGCATCGTTTGCGGCTTGGGCAAACCTAATTTCTCCAACCAGTCTTTACGGATCCACAAATAACTGGAAGAGTTATAAGGATTGTCTGTAGCCGGGAAAGCCATTAAGCGGTTATTGAAGGTAGCTGTACTGAGCTGCCGTCCCCCGTCAAGATGAAACCATTCCTTTGTTTTCTGACTTGC
Organism: Paenibacillus sp. MAHUQ-63; assembly: GCF_028765165.1. GTDB lineage: Bacteria > Bacillota > Bacilli > Paenibacillales > NBRC-103111 > Paenibacillus_E. The sequence continues at coordinate 95,429 of NZ_JARADB010000001.1, forward strand.
ATATTTATCAAAGATGTCAGTTACGTCCGCAATCATATCGGCTTCCTGCAACTGCTGCAATTCATTCGCGGATACCCGAAAGAAGTCTGGTATGTCATTCGAGGCAATGCTGATTTTCAGCTTTTCTGTATATTTGTCGGATACCCAGCTATTTTTGATTTTGATGCCAAGCTCCTTCTCATAAGCGTCATATACCGCATTTTTATCAATGGTTTCACCTTCGTCAAACTTAATGTTGCTGACTGCACGTATTGTTGTTACTTCAATTGGCGGATCATATTTAGACATCGGATCGGTTAAAGACATATTCACCTTTTCACTCGGCTCAGTCTGATTTCCATTTTGCGGTTGATTTGACGAATTGCTGGTGCATGCTGTCGTCATACCTAAAGCAGAGACTAACGAAAGTGTTAATCCTATTTTAAACAATCGCTTCTTCATTGGATCTACTCCCCCATTGTCATATTTTGTTCCGATAAGAAATCGCTTTCTTCATATTTAATTATAGAGGGGGGCTGAATGACCTCTCAATATACGCATTTTTACATTACTATATTCACATTTACCATTTCATCATTGTCATACCGCCTTTTCACACTAGCTTACTTTAGTGATATCCATATTTCCCAACCAATCATCAATGAGTGTAGAAAAGATCAACTTTTGGATAAAAAATATCATTTGTATGCGCTTTTATCAGATGTAAACTAAATGATGATGTATTGTGTATTCCTAGACTTCAGTAGAAACAAGTTCAATCAAAGCGGACAAACTTTTCCTATTCTTAACAAACGAGAGGAAGAATCAGATCATGAAGCACAAAATGATGATAACAACTCTAGCCTGTAGTCTTTGTTTAGCACTTGCAGCAACGCCTTCCTATGCGGAGAATACTGCTCAATTCGAGCTGGTTGCCTCCAGCGCCGAGTCTGTTAACGGCGAATTCACCGTAACATTAAAGGGTCAAAATATCAAAGATTTATACGCATATGAAGTCAAACTGGACATCGATGCGAACAAAGTGGAAATCATCAAGGCCGATACAGAGATAACGGGTTTCTCGGTTTCTCCCATGGTGAAGAACAATGAAGTTACCTACGCGCATACAAAAATCGGCCAAGTTGACGGTGAAAAGGGAAATCTGGATATTGGCACCATTACCTTCAAAGCAAAAAAAGCGGGTACGACGAACATCAAATGGAACTCCGTTAAAATCGTTGATCACCATTTATCAAGCCAAACGTTTACACCGAATGAGTCGATTCGTTTCACCAAAATTTTCAGTGATCTTGCTGACCATTGGGCCAAAGCCGATATTATGCTGATGGTTGACAAAAAAGTTGTTGAAGGTATGGATGACGATCATTTTGCCCCGGATACGAATGTAACGAGAGCCCAGTTTGCAACCTTGCTTACCAAAGCATTAAACCTTCAGGCTGTTTCAGGGCAAAACCCGTTTGAAGATGTAACTTCAGGGTCTTGGTATGAGGAGACGGTTAAGAAAGCTTATGCAGCCGGCTTAATTAACGGTATTGCGGACAACAAGTTCGCGCCTGAGCAAAACATTACACGTGAAGAAATGACCGCTATGCTCCTTCGTGCAAAAGGATACGCTACAGGGACGAAAGTAGAGGATATGCCTGTTACAGGTTCAATTCATTTCAGCGATGAGGCAGCGGTGAGTGAGTGGGCGAAGAAGACTGTAGCACTTGCAGTTGATTCGGGACTCATGAATGGTAGAACAGAGCAAGAGTTTGCACCGCAGGAGCAAGCCAGCAGAGCTGAAGCGGTAGTCGTGCTTAAAAGATTGACAGGCGGATTGAAATAAATAAAAAAAACAGAAATCCAGAACACATTCACGTTGTTCTGGACTTCTGTTTTTTTTATAAAAGCTGTTTAATTGAAAATCAATTGTGCAACGGCTGACAGATCGAGGATGTTAATCTCTCCGTCATTGTTCATATCCGCTTTCTTATAGATTTCATTCCAGTTCAAATCAGCTGATGTTTTGCCATAGTAAGAAGCAACCATAGCCAAATCCCCGATAGAGAATTTATTGTCACCGTTCAGATCTCCTTGAGTCCCAGCCGCAATCTGTACGTGGTAGGCAGTACCTTCCACTGTTGTTTCCACGCCATCGCCGCTCGCGTAAGCAGCGTTTGTCAGAGCAATTGTGCTGGAACCGGCCGAAGATGCCTTGACTTTCAAAGTTAGCTTGAACAGCTCGCCCACAGCACTAGGATGCGAGCCTACATTTGCCGCAATCATTCTTATTTTCCCGTTCGTTTCAGTTGAAACAGCAACAATTTTCCAACCGTCTACTAACGAATTTGCAGCAATGTACTCCAACTGCTGAGGATCGTAAGTAATCGTCACATCTTGAGCATAAACATTCTTGCTTACCGTGTTTAATGTGTAAGTAACATCAAAGGTCTGTCCGCTAGAGACGCTGGCCGGACCTTTTAATGTGGCTGTTGGGGTAGGCGGAGTGGTATCAAGCTGCTTAAGCACCTTGAGCGTAAACGTCTTCGTGTCGGTAACCGCTCCTTTACTGATCGTAGCTGTCAAAGTAACGGTCGCATCGCCGGAAGTGTAGGGAGGACGCGTGACAGTACCGTCCGTCGAGACGAGAAGCGGCGCGCTGCTGCTCCATGTGATCGTGGAGCCGTTGGTACCGGAAGCGTTCAGAATAATGCTCTGCGTCACTTGCGATGCGCTGTCACCATTCGCGTATCCAATGTCGAGTGCTGCTTTATCCAGTGCGACGGACTTCAAGTCAGCATCGGCATCAGGAATGACAACTGTTCCTTCGGGATATGCTTCATATAGTACAATCGAATTTGCAGGTATGGTTATGGCATATGGGACCCCAGCTGTCAGGTGCAGATCCGTTTCATTTTTGAGCTTGTTCACAAGCTTGTATCCTGTCTTGGCACCGGGAGGCAATACAAATGCCTCATTCACGTCAATGTTCATAGTTTGGCTTGTATTTCCGGAATTTCTTAACATTAAAACCGCTTTTGCCGTTGAATAAGAGGCTATGCCGTACGGCTCGCCTTTACCCGGGTCTCCGCCAATGAAATGTGAGTCTAGCAGCACGTCATGATTTAACTGTGCCCAAGCTGAGGCTTCGGCAAGAGTGTCCCACATTTTATCCGTTGTGTAATCAGAAGTGGGGCGAATGTATAATTCCTGAAGGTTATAGCCTGATGCAAAGTAGGACCAGACCTCATCAGCAAAATCCTTGAGATTTGCCGGGTCTGTCATGTCTAATAAGGGACCGCTTTCAGTACCGCCTACATGGCTATTCCATGCGCCCTGGCCGAATCTTGAATGAACAATACCGTGTACCATTAAGGAGTTTAACGGATAGAACGGATTCTTCTGCAGCAGATCCCGGCTCACTTTGTCGCGATAGTTCACCCACTGCTGCCTAATGGTCCCAGTCCCTGCCTTACCCATATCTCCACCACCGCGCCAGATGGAATCTACATAGAATGTAAAGTACGGGGAAGCCCATGTTCCAACGGTCGCATTGATAAATACGGATGGGTCGTTGCTCCTCATATCTTGTGTAAGCCTCAGGAGCGCGTGGAAGTCTTCAATACCTTCCGTCCTGTCAAACTTGAAATGATTCGCACCTTCCACAAGCTGTTTCTTGGTAACTGCATGTTTAAATGCGTTATAGTAATTAGGACCGCTCATTTTGAATATTTCTTCCCCTGTGCTGCTCATCTTGGTTTCAGTTGGAGGATTCATCTTCTTTCCGACAGCGATCCTTTTCGTCAATTTATCGTAATATCCGCCTGTGGGACTCAACCAGAAGCCAAGACTTGCTCCGAAGCTCTCGGCTGCGCTCTTCATCTTTGATGCCCCGTTGGGGTAGGTTTTTGGGTTAAAATCCCAAATCGTTGATGCCGTACTGCTGTAATCGTCGTATCCATCGTCGAACAGGAAATTTTTCAAAGCTGCGCCTCGCTGCTGAACAAATTTCTGCCCCCAGGTGTTAATGACATCTAATGAATCTGCTTCCGTCATGTAGGTATCTGTAATCCAGCTTAAATCGTACCAAGAATTATAATGGAGGAAGCTGTAGTGCTCATGAGCCCTTTCCCTTTCTAGATAGTACTGAAAGGCTCTTTGCTTCTGATTTCCTGGATATATGCCGATGACCGAGCTTTGTGCAAAAGATTGCCCCTGCAGAGTTGCCTCGCCTCTTTCCACATAAGCCGATGCCTTATTTCCAGAAATGCTGACCTTGGCCACAGGTGTTTGTTGGGCAAAGAAAACTTTGCCGGCAAAGAACGGTGAACCGTCCACCACACCGGCCTTCTCCACTCCGGCAGCTGTGATGTCTATAAGCTTAACCTTGGTCACATTCCAGCTTCCCGTAGCAGCCGAGTAAGATACATCCTGTATGATGTAATTGGAGCCGTCACGCAGTGTTGCGGACCAATTCACCGTCAATGTATTTCCTCCGCTTACATAGGTGAATGGCACGCTTATTTTCCAGCCATCATAACGATCGGATACTTTAACGCTAGAAGCATTTCGGGTGATTTTTGTAAGAGTTGGCGTTCCTGCCGTCATATCGGTGTCAACCAAGCTAGTTCCACCTGATAATTCAATATTGAATAGTTTCCCGACGGTTATAGGGTTTACGTTTCCTGTCATATTGTCCTTGAATTCAGTTAGCGTCAGGTTGTTCCCTAATAACTGAAACTTGGCTGATAGGATCGCATTGTTTAATACGTACACGCCCGAGCTTGGATTGGTACCTTGCGCTTCTCCCGGCTGTGGCCCCATAAATCTGAAACCGCTTTCAACTGGAACTAGTGTCGTACTGCTGAAAAGTGTACTCCATCCGCTTGTTCCTAAATTATTTTTGGCTCTTACCCTGTAATTGTGTGTTGTTCCCGCAGCAAGGCCGGTGTGACCGTAAGGCATCGTTACGTCGGTTATGACAGTGCCGTCAACCTCGATATCATAGCCTGACGCGCCTTCAGGCAAATTCCAGCTTGCATTGATGCGAGATGTCCCCATAGGGTAAGCATAGCCAGTCGGTGCTATCGGAGGCGCGGTTGGAGGAGGCTCTGCACCCATGACTTCAACTTCTACATAGTGGTTATTCGTGTTTGATGTGCTGCCGTTAGAGTAAATCCTGACATACCTTGCGTTCGTATTGTTGAAACTAATACTCTTCCCAGCGCTTGTTTCGGTATATTCCGTATCTGAGCCTGCACCAAATCCAGCGCTATTATTGGTATCGTTGTTAAAGACCGTCGTGACTTCACTTGAGAAATCGGATTTGTTTGAAAGTCTGACGATCACATCATGATATTTTCTTCCATCATACCAGTAATGCCAGATATTTACGCTTGAAAGATCATAACTCTTACCTAGATCGATTTGTATCCATTGAAGGCCGCTTCCATTGGGATAATCCTGTGAGTAGGCATTGGTATTATTTTTTACACCGTCATTAATGACACTCATATTGGAAAATGAGAGACTGCCAGTGACCGGCTTGCCAAACGATACATTTTTTATTGTCCCAGGTGTACTATTTAAGGCAAGATTTGTTACTGTGCTTGCACTGGTACTATTAACACTTAGAAACGATGTCAAAAGCATAAGCAGTGTCAATAATAATGCCAAATGTTTTTTCCCGCCTGCTCTTCTTGAAGTATGCATTTCTTGACCTCCTTGTGTTTTTATTACTGGCACCGGTAGGATACCGGCGCCAGATTCAGTAAATTACTCTATTACTCTATAATCTTCCGTGCAATGAAGGCTAGATCTGTAATATCGATTTTGCCATCATGGTTCGAATCTAAATGTTTAATGCTCTCCCAATCCGGACTTCCAGACGTTTTGCCGTAATTCGCTGCAACGATGCCAAGATCACCAATGCTTACTCGATTGTCATGGTTGATGTCGCCTGGAATTCCCGGAGGCGATGTCGTAATGCTCACGCCCACCGCAGAAGCTTGCGCCTTCGTTTCCGCTCCCTGCGCATCGCCAAGCATTGCGTCGGTTACAGCAATCGTTCCCGTCGTCGGCTGTGTCACAGCTTTGGCTTTGAACTTCAGTTCCAGGATCCCGGCATCTCCTGTCACAGCCTTATCGGCCCCTTCGCTTGCGAGAATAAAGCGAAGTTTACCCAGCGTATCCTTCTTTGTATCTACAAGTTGAATTCCATCTTTCACGGCACGGGCCGAGACGAAGTCAAAAACGTTCGAATCGTAGTCCATCTTCATGTCTTCTGCATATACGCTTTGCGTGACGCTGCCCAGTCCCAACTGTACAGTAAATTCCTGGCCCGTCTGAACGGTGCCGGCTGCAGATAGCGTCGTCAAAGCGTTCTGCGTGTCGTTGCCTTTTTGTACGGTAATTTTGCTTACCGCTGTAAAATTGCCACCCACCGTGGTGACCGTAATGTCCGCCACTCCTTCTTTCAATGCGGTTACAACAGTTTTACCGTCCTTGACCTCCACTTTGGCGACGGTATCATTGCTGCTCGACCAAGTTACATTCTTATTCGTTGCGTTCTCAGGAAGCACAGTTGCAACCAACTCTGCTGTCCGCCCTTCTTTCAGCGAGACTTGCGGTGTATTAAGCTGCACGCCGGTTACGGGCACCTCGATTATGCGATAGACATTCATTTCAGCTGCAGATGCCCATCCGCCTTGCCCTGCGGTTGCTTCCAGTTTAATAAATGACGCTCTCGTCGCCGGGAACTCCGCTGTTTTCGCCACGGCGTCTTTCGCCCATGTTCCACTTACGACTTTAGTGTACTGGATGCCATCCGTGCTCGTATAGACATTGTAGGCCGTAATCATGCCGTTACTTCCCCCGCCTTGTCTAGGGTGAACCTTGATTTTATTTACCTTGTGAGCACCGCCAAGATTGAGTGTGATCGATTGCGGCAGCGGATTAGACAAATCCCACTTCGTATGCCAAATGGTAGCTGGATCTCCATCAAGTACCATGGATGCTCCGTTATCTTCGGATTCAAGCTCTTCGCTCGTTGCCGTTGCGGTCATTTGGGATTGCGGAATGAATGGGGTTTGCGGTTTGCCGATTTCTTTGCCTTCTAATTTAAGCATAACTACTCCATGTGACGGCACATTCGCTGTATAGCTGCCGTTGAATTGCCCCTTATCTGCATGTTCCCACAAGTCCCGAACCGTTGTAGAAGCATCCAATTCAACTTGTGCAAAATCCACGGTTATATTCGCAGCAGAATCAGTGCGGTTAAGTAGGGCAATTGCAAGTGTTCCCTCCTTCGACAATTCTTTCGCCCAAACTTGAAGTCCTCCCGTTTCGCTTACTAGAATACCTTGAATGCCGGCAGGATCTTGATCCACGGCTATCACTTCGGCATTCTGAATGATATCGGCAAATTTGCTGCTGTAGGAGTCCGGCTCGTCTAAAGCGGTTACATCCAAACCAAGCATAAGCGGAGACGCCAGTACCGCCCACATACTGAAATTGGCCTTGGATTCCTCGTAAGATAAGCTTTTTTGGCCGGGATATTTGTCGGCTATTACACCAACCTCCAAGCTGTCCGGGTCATTAAAATGCCCGGGACCCGCTACATCCGCATGCGGAGAGGTCTGATCGATCTCATAGAGCACACCGTTCCAATAATCTCCCTGATTATCAATATCGTAACCAACCCTCCATGTATGCCCGATGCTTGGGGCCCATTTCCACGGCTGCTGCTTACCCCACTCGCAGATATTTAACAAGATATCACGTTTCGGATTCGCCTGATTTAAAGCGTCCTTGAATTGTTGATATTGGGTCTTGAAGTCGAGACCCATCGCATCCGCACCGCATGCATCTACTTTGACATAATCGTATCCCCATTCTGCAAACTGGTCGACATCCTGCTGATAATGTCCGTAACTGCCCGTCTTTCCTCCGCAGCCAATTTTGCCAATATCGGTGTAGATGCCAATCTTCAATCCTTTGCTATGCACATAATCCGCAAGCGCTTTCATTCCGCTCGGGAATCTTGTTAAGTCGGCGTTTAATTTACCAGTAGCATCTCTGGTGCCTTGCCAACCGTCATCAATGTTGACATAGTTGTATCCTAAGTCACGCAAACCGGTGGACACCATACTGTCCGCCACATTACGGATCAGTTCCTCATTCACGTTAAAACGAACGGCATTCCAAGTGCTGTAACCCATCGGCGGTGTTGCTGCCAATACAGGTGTATCCTGCAATGATGTTTCAGGCTGAACGGCGGCCGATGTGGCATGTACAGAGGACACGGCGCCCATTAACGAAATGGAGACAAGAGAGCAGGCAAAAACTGCTTTTTTCATAAACGGACTCAATTTCATACCTCCATTCATTTAATTACTGGCACCGGTAGGATACCGGCGCCAGATTCAGTCATTTACTCTATAATCTTCCGTGCAATGAAGGCCAGATCCGTAATATCGATTTTGCCATCATGGTTCGAATCTAAATGTTTAATGCTCTCCCAATCCGGACTTCCCGACGTTTTACCGTAATTCGCAGCCACCATGCCCAGATCGCCGATCGATACTTTACCGTCTTGGTTCATATCGCCCGGAATGCCAACTGGAATAGGTGTTATTTGTACGCTGATAGAGGAGTTTACAGCCTTGGACTCGTTGCCTTGCCCATCCCCGAGGGTTGTATCCGTCACAGCGATTGTGGTCGAATGAACCTGGGAAACCGGCTTCGATTTAAAAGTAACCTTCAAAAGCTGCACATTGCCGGTAACGGCATGCCCTGCCCCTGCGCTGGCGACAATCAGGCGAAGCTTGCCTGCTCCGTCATTCGCTTCCCGTACAATGCTCGTGTTCGGAAGAAGCGGCTCTGCCGAAGTGAATTCCATGACAGTTGGATCGTAGGTCAGTGAAATGTCTTCTGCGTATACTTGCTGCGTAACGCCATTCAAGCCATAAGTAATCACGAACGGCTGACCGCTTTGAACACTGCTGCTTCCGGTCAATGCTGTAGATGGAGCCCCAGGATTGGCCATTTTGACAACGATCGTTGCAGTCGTCTTCTTGCCTCCGTACGTTGCCGTGATGACGGTTTCCCCATGCGAAACACCGGTGATCGTTCCATTTGCGATCGTTGCCAATGATGAATTTGCGATCTCAAACACGGATTGAGCCGTCACGTCTTGCTGGCTGCCATCCACATACCGAGCCGTAACTTTCACTGGTGCGGATTGGCCTTCCTTCACTTCATAGCTTGCTGCATCGAACGCAACCGCTTGCAGCGAAGTGGAGTCAGCTTGCTTATACACGTTCAGCTCGGCAGCCGAAGCGAAACCGCCAGCCCCTTCTCTCGCTTCCAGCTTTATATAAGCGGCACGGACGGGAGCAACATTCACTTCTTTGACTAAGTTGTTCTTCAGCCACTTGCCTGTCGCAACCTTCGTAAACTCTACGCCATCTTGGCTTACATAAACGTTATAGGCTGTGATCGTGCCGTTGCCGCTATCCGGACGAGGTGTATATTCCAGCATACCGATGGTATGCGTACCGCCCAAATTCAGAGTAATCGATTGCGGCAGCGGATCGACGCCGAACCATTTGATGTGCCACCATGTGTTCGGGTTGCTGTCAAGCGTATTGCTCGGATCGTCTCCCGGTTGGAAGCTTGTTGCCGTGGCCGTCATTTGGCTTTGCGGGATTTTGACCAAGCCGGTTTGCCCCGATACGGTGACATTCAATGACGCTTTATAGCCACCATCCGCTGTAGTGACGGTAATCGTTGCCGAGCCTGCTCCTTTCGGAGTGACAACGCCATTCTCGTCGACCATCGCGATACCCGGATCACTGCTGCTCCAAGCAACCGATGTGTTCGCTGCATTCAGAGGCGCTACTGCAGCTTCAAGAGCGACTGGGGCATCAAGCACATTCATGTTCAGCTCTGTCCGATTCAGCGATACGCCGGTTACAGGAGCTGTGCCGATGATCGGCAAGCCAATCAGCTTCACATCTGCAATGCTGGCTTTCGTTGCTGCGTCAGGCAGACCTGTAATCGTAATTCGCACATAGCGGCCTTGGCTGCCGAATGTATCCTTCAGCACAGCGCCGGCTTCCGTATTGTTCATGCGGTTCAATACTTGAATCCAGTTGCTGCTGCCCGCCTCCCGGACTTCGAGCTTATATTTATACACTTTGTCGCTTTGCCCAAACGAGATCTCAATGCCCTTAATCGCGTACATTTTACCCAGATCGGCCGACCATACATGGCCTGGGTTCGTATCGGCGGCCGACCACATTGTAGCCGGATCGCCGTCGTTGGCGTAGCTTGCCGGGAAGGCGGCATCTTCACTGTCTGCAGCTGCCGGCTTACCTCGTACAATATCGCCTAACGCAGGCGGAGCCTTAGGCGTCTCATAAACGTCGATCTCGGATGCGGAGGCGAAGCCGCCTACTGCAGCCGTCGCTTCCAGCTTGACATACCTGGCATCGACTGCCGTGAATTGGATATATTTCTTCACATTGTCCCGCACCCAATTCCCCGTGCTGATTTGCGTATAGTTCGTTCCGTCCGTGCTCACGTAGAGATTGTAGGACGTAATCGTTCCGTTGCCGGCATTAAGCCTTGGCGCATAGCGGAATTGGCTGATGCTGCGGACTTTGCCTAAATCCACGATAATTGATTGCGGCAGTTTATCGGAACCGTCCCATTTCGTGTGCCAAAGGGTGTTGGCATCGCCGTCGATCGCATTCGAGGGCTTGTCGCTAGGCTGGAAGCTTGCAGCCGTTGCGGTCAATTCACTCTTCGGAATCGGCAGCGGGATGATAACAGAACCATCTCTGTACACATTCAATTCAGCTGCAGCCGCAAAACCATTAACGCCAGCTGTCGCTTCCAATCTCACATACTGCGCTTCGGCGGTATCGAATGTCACCGTTTTTTCCAACTTATCCGCATTCCATGTTCCGGTGGCTACCTTCGTAAAATGCGTGCCGTCTGTACTGACATAGACGTTGTAAGCGGTAATATTACCGTCGGTCCCCATGTATTGTCTTGGCAAATATTTCAGTTTATTCACTGAAAACTTCGAACCGAGATTCAATGTGATCGATTGAGGCAGCGGTGTGCTGCCATCCAGCTTCGTGCTCCAGATCGTATCCATGCTGCCATCCAGCGCATTCGCGACTGGCGCAGTCGTATCGGCGCTGGTAGCCGATGCTACCATGTCTGCCTGCGGAATTTTCGTTGGATCGTTATCTAGTTCTGGCAGCGAAATGACAGTTGCATCCATAAGCGGAGTCGTATCCGCTGCAAAGCCTGCCACTTTCAGTTCAAATCCTTGATTGGTCGGCAGATCCGGTGTTTTCACATAGACAATGCCGCCTTTGTCCGCGCTATCAAAGTACCAACCGCTTGCGGCATTCGTCCATTCCGCCTTGCTTGCCAATTCGGTATATGCAGAGGCTCCGACTTCAACGCTCGCTGGTTTCGTATGCATATGAATCTGGAATTGGTTCGTCCGCGATGCCAGCTTTCCGTTATAATCACCGATGCTCGCCCCGACTTGAACTTTCAAATCACCTGTTCCGGTTTCCGGCGCGATCGAAGTAATGAGCGTCTTCGCGAATTTGCCGCTGCGGTGCTCCCTCGATACACCGTCATCCTCATACATCGTGAAACTGGACGTTTTGTACGGATAGATGTCATAAGTAATCGGATTTGGCGGCACTTGGCCGTCATACAAAGTTTCCGGATACATCGGGATGATCGCACCCGCTTTGACGAGAAGCGGCAAACGGTTCAATGGCGTGCTGTATTCGTCAAGCATTTTGGATCCGTAATGTTCCTTACCTGTCCAGTAGTCAATCCATTTGCCCTTCGGCAAATAAATACCGTTCCGGACCGTGGCATCTTTGTACACTGGTGCAACGAGGAACGACCCGCCGGACATGAATTGGTATTGTGTCAGCGTGCTCTTCGTATTCGGATCGTTCGGGAATTCGTAAACCATCGCTCTCGCAAACGGCGCTCCCGATTCGTAGGCTTCGTTCAAATAGGTATAGAAGTAAGGCGTCAAGCGCTGTCTGAGTTTCAAAATATCTCGATTATAGCTTGTGTATGGCTCTCCATAGTGCCATGGCTGCTTATCGACGGACGCCCAGCCCGACATGCTCATCAGAATCGGCGTGAAGGCTTTCCATTGCAAATCACGCACATAAGTCTGAGGGCTGCCGCCGAAAATCCCGTCCACATCACCGGTCGCATAGGTCATGCCTGACAATCCGGCGCCGATCATGGATGGAATGTGGTAACGGATATATTCCCAGCTGCCGGTTTGATCTCCGGACCAGACGGCTGAATACCGCTGTGTGCCGGCCCAACCGCCAACAGACCAAACAAAGCCACGGTCGTTCGAGTGGGTTTCAACCCCTTGATGAGCCTGTCTCGTCCCGTCCAGCGCAAAGTCATATCCAGGACCGACCCAGGCTACATCCAGCTTGTTTAGCCGAGTGCCGGCGACGCCAACCTCCGTTGCGATATTGGCAAGACCGTTCTGTGTCCACAAGCCGGTGTAAAAGCCCAAATCATGAAGCTGCTTAACGGTGCTTGGCAGCTGCACGTAACCACAGCCGTAACCGTCGTTCGGCAGCAACCAGCCGCCCGGCATGTCGTTGGCTCGGAAGTCTTGCGCAACCTTCACGACATCCGGCGTCGTCAGCTTACCCGGTTTATTCGCTCCGGTGTTGCTCGTGTTGTAGCAATCCGAGTCTCCCATGCTCATGCCCCAACGCGGAATGAGCGAAGGCTTACCGGTCAAGTCGGTATAGCCATTTAAAATATCTTTGAATGTCTCGCCGTAAAAATAATACGCGTCAAAGCGATTCTCCTCGTGCGTTAACTGGGCTGGACTCCCGAAATTGTAAGTTCCATCCTGGAACGTGTTCCGCAGTACGCCGTAGCCAGCTGTACTTAAATAAAACGGTGACGGATTGGACACAGTTCCGCTGCCCCAGTCGCCGTAGTTTTCGGCAATTGTAATCTTTTTATCTCGATGGGAGAAAAATCCGTTCTGCATCCCTCCGCCGTAGTAATACTCGTCGGCTCCTCTAACGAGCGTCTGGGTCGTCGACGACCCGCTATAATTCAGCGGTGACTGCTCTTCCCATACGACAGTCTGATTATCGCTCTTGTACATAGCGAATTTGAGAGGACTTTTGTAGGCACGCAGCACAAACTTGCCCGTTGCCATTTTGTAATAAGCGCCCTCATCGGACCAATTGACCGAGACCGGACCGAAATCCTCTTTCATCACGATCGGCTCTTTGGGCTCGGACGAGCTTCTGCCTGACAGCGTTTGGTAATTTCCGCCTACACCGAGCCATATGCGCACGATGTCGCCACGATTAAAAATGACCTTCACCTGATCGGAACCTGACGTAATCGTGAAAGTTTTATCGTCTGTTTTCTCAAAGCCCGTTATGTCTCCTACCGCAGCCGCATGTGTCGTTGTCCCGCTGATGAACATAATCACGAATACGAACATTAGGCAAAAAGTAAAACCCAAAGCGTTTTTAAGCGTTTTCAATTCAGACACTCTCCTCATTCATCCTGAACCTCATTTGGCCAAACTGCCGAGGCGTTCCCCGTGTCTTGCCATAATCCCCCCTTTCAAGCCGCTCATGCTTAGCCTTTTAATGCACCGGCCGTTATGCCTCCGGTAATTTGCTTTTGAAACATGGCATAAAACACAATCGTGGGCCCCATCGATAGGATTAGAGCGGCAAATAGCGGTCCCCACTCCGTCCTATATTGCATTTCGCCCTGCATGACCGCAATCGCGACCGGTATCGTATATTTCGTAGGATCATTCATCAGGACGAGCGCGAACACATACTCATTCCAAATATTCAGCACGGTAATAATCGCTACAGACATCAAGCCGGGCTTGGCCAGCGGCAGCATAATCCGAAAAAAGACGCCATAATGCGAGGCGCCATCCATGGCAGCGGCTTCTTCCAGCTCACTGGGCAGCGATTTGAAAAAACTGACTAAGACGAAAACAGCGAACGGCACGGCGGTTACCGTATAAACGAAGATTAAGCCCAATAAATGGTTCGTTAAATGAAGATCGTTCAGCAAAAAGAATAAAGGAATGATGCCTAGAAAGGTTGGAATCATCATGTAGGAAAGATAGGAATAGTAAAGCAAGCCGTTCCCTCTGAAAGTAAAGCGTGCGATCACATAAGCCGTCGTTGCCGATAAAAGCACGCCCGCAGCGGTGCTCACAATGGTCACAACCAATGAATTCATAAAATTGTGGGCGAAGTTATATTTTTCCCATACAAAGGTGAAATTGCTCCAAAGCAGCGGAAGCTCCGGCAATGCCCAAGGCTTGCCCAGGAATAACTGCTTGTTGTCTTTCAAAGCGCTTAAGACCGTCCAGAGCAGCGGATAAAGGACGCAAATCGACCAAACGAACAGGCAGATTTTGAAAAAGACACGACTGACTGGATTGAGTATTCTTTGACTCATATGCATGGCCCCTCTACGTTATTTCAATGGTTTCTCTCCTCATCAGCCGCTGAAGGGCTGCTGTCGTTATGAAAGAAAGAACCAGGATAAGCACACCAATCGCGGACCCATAGCTGAATTTGCCGAATTTAAAAGCGTTCAGATACAGATACGAACCCATGACCTGTGTGGCATTGTCGACGCCGCCTTCAAAGGTCATGATCGTTACGATGACGAATGATCCGTTCAGCGTCGTCATGACAATCCAAAGCACGGACGTCTTGACCTGCTCCCACGACAACGGCAGTATAATCAGCCAAAATTGGCTCCACTGTGAAGCGCCGTCGATGTCGGCGGACTCAAATAAGGACGATGGAATACTGAGAATGCCGGCAACCAGCAAAATGATTGTAAAACCGATACCGGCCCAAATCGATGGCGGCAGCAACGCAAAGATCGACCATTTATCGCCTAACCAGGCGAAATCGAAAGGCTTATCTGTAAATAAGGAGAGAAAAGAGTTCAGGAAGCCGAGGTTCGGATTATATACGTAGCGCCAAAGAACGCCTACGACAACAACTGAAAGCACATTCGGAATAAAAAATACGATCCGATAAAAGCCCGAACCTTTGATGTTGAACCGGGTTAGCGCTACGGCGAAAAACATGGACATAATCATAAACCCGACCACTTTCCCGATGACAAGGATATAGTCGTTGCGAATAGCCTTTGCGATCACAGCGTCATGCAGCATCTCTTTGAAGTTGCCGAGTCCGATAAAATTATAGGTTTCGGAACCGCCGGACCAATCAAACAAGCTCAGATAAATGCCTTTCAACATCGGATAGACGGTAAAGACGATATATAGGAGCAAAGTTGGAAGAGTAAAGGAGAGAATGAACATATTCCGCTTCATCTTCGCAGTGCCGTTTCTAACAGTCTTGCGCTCTTGCATACTTGCCTCCAATCTAAATATCCGAATGATACAAAGGGAATCCGAAGTACTCCCTTCGTATCATCAGATCCTTATGAGAGTCTTATTTCTTTTCTTTGGCGCGGATTTTCTCCGTCGCTTCTTCCATGCGGTCCGCCCACTGCTGCGGCGTAATTTCGCCTTTGGTCAGCGCTACAGTTGCATTGTTTCTAGCTGTTACAAGTTCCTCCGGAATGACGATCTCAGGCGCTACGACGGTATTCGGGGAATTGTAGAATTTGGCCGCCTCTTTCGTAAGCGCAGGCGCATTCGTGCCTTCAAGATCCGCTTTAATGTTAGAAGGGGCTTTGGAAAGCTCCGCCCATGCTTTACTTTGCTTCTCCGTAAAAATAAATTGCATGAAGGCTTTGGCCGCTTCCGGATTTTTCGCTTTTTTCGCAATAGCGACTGTTGCTGTGTATGGATTTGCGACGAATTTACCGCCCTTTTCTTGGCCGATAGACGGCAAGAAGCCGAATTCAAAGCCTGCCGGAACGTCCTTCGCCATCTCACTTTCAACCCAAATGCCAGTCGGAATGAACGCCGCTTTGTGCTGCAGCCATTGGGATTGGGAATCCGTATGATTCAGTGCTGGTGATCCTTTGTCGATGAAGCCCTTATCTCGCATTTCCACTATTTTGGCAAGCGATTTCATGACCGGCTCACTTTTCCAAATCCCTTTTTCAAGCGAATTGATTCGCTTAAAGATCGAGGTGTCATAGTTGTTCATCGCGATGATAGTAGGATCCAACAAACCGCCGTTAATGTAGTAAGGATATACACCTGTATGGATGTAAGGAATCATGTTGCCCTCAGCTTTAATTTTGTCGCCTATAGCAAGGAAGCCTTCGAAATCCGCAGGAGCTTGCCAGCCTTTACTTTTAAACAACGCCTTATCGTAGAACGTCCCCCATGATCCGAACACCAGAGGAATGGCATAGGATTTGCCCGGTTTGTATTCTTCAGGCTGGGCGATCAAGAGATCCGTAATTTTTTTGCCGTCAACGTTCTTCGCATCCTTCAGCCAGTCTGTTATGTCCATGAGCTGATCGTCCGACACCATTTGTCTTGTATTGGATCCAGCACCGTCAATGTACACGAAATCGGGCGGATTCCCTTGAAGCCAGCGAGGTTTCATTTGGTCGTTGATTTTAGCTCCTGCCGACTCTTTGATCTTGAGATCCGGATTCTGCTTTTGGAAATCGGATATGACTTGTTTCCACCACGCATCGCCGTAACCGCCGACAAAATACTGAATTTCAAAGTCCCCAGTAAGTTTTGAGCCCTGAGGCTGGCTGCTTGCAGCGGGTTTTACGCTTTCAGTCGTGTTGTCGCTTTCAAGGGGCTTCACTGTCCCGCCCGCCGAATTCGTGCTGGTTCCACAGCCGGTTGATAGTAAGACCGTTGACAAAATCATGCTCCATGCCATTGCTTTTTTAGCATTTCTCATTTGCGATGACCTCCTTTAAGTTTTACATCTTTATCATATTGGTTTATCCAGCGGACAACTATTGAATTTCGTCCTGTAAATCGTTGATAAAGTACTGTCTTTGAAGCACAAGTGATATTGGCGCAATCATGGAAGCTGCTAAACGCAAAAAGGAAGAGCCATCCCGCCGCCATTTCCATGGCAGCGGACAGCCCTTCCTTCTTCAGTGGAATTACTCCATCATCTTTCTGGCCACGAACGCAAGATCTTCAATATCGATTTTGCCATCGCCAGTTACGTCTGCTTGCTTGATTTGCTCCCAATCTGGGCTGGAAGATGTTTTGCCGTAATTTGCTGCAACGATGCCAAGATCACCGATGCTAATTTTATTGTCATGGTTGACATCGCCTAGAATTCCCGTTGGCAGCGTCGTAATGCTCACCCCCACCGAAGAAGTTTGCGCTTTCGTTTCCGCTCCCTGCGCATCGCCAAGCGTCGCGTCGGATACAGCAATCGTTCCCGTCGCAGGCTGCGCATTAGCTTTGGCTTTGAACTTCAGTTCCAGGATTTCAGCATTGCCTGTCAAAGTCTTGCCAACGTTTGCGAGAATAAAGCGAAGTTTGCCCAGAGTGTCCTTAACAGAATGTACGAGCAGATTCCCTTCTCTTAAGGCACTTGCCGAGACGAAGTCAAATACGTTCGAATCGTAGTCCATCTTAATATCCTGTGCATAGACGCTTTGTGTAACGCTGCTCAGACCCAGCTGTACAGGGAATTCCTGGCCTGCCATAACGGTGCCTGCTGCGGATAGCGTCGTTGAAGCAACGTTTGGAGTGACATCGTCTTTCTGTACCGTAATTTTGCTTACCGCTGTGAAATTGCCGCTAACAGTGGTGACCTTAATGTCCGCCTCCCCTGTTTTCAATGCAGTGACAACTGCTTTACCGTCCTTCACTTCCACTTTGGCGACGGTCTCGTTGCTGCTCGCCCATGTTACATTCTTATTATTCGCGTTAAAAGGAAGCATCGTAGCAACGAGCTCTGCCGTTTGTCCTTCTTTCAGCGAGACTTGCGGTTTATCCAACTGAACACCGGTTACTGGCACATCGATAACGCGATAGACATTCATTTCAGCTGCAGATGCATATCCGAATTGCCCTGCGGTTGCTTCCAGTTTGATGAAGGCCACTTTCTTTACCGGGAACGAAGCTGTTTTCTCCATCGTGTCATTCGGCCAGGTTCCATCGGCGACTTTTGTAAATTGGACGCCATCCGTACTTGTATAGACATTGTAGGCCGTGATCATGCCGTTCGTCGCCGCGCCTTGTCCTTGTCTAGGGAGAACCTTGATACTATTCACGTCGTACGAACCACCAAGATTCAATGTGACCGATTGCGGCAGTGGAGTAGACTTGTCCCACTTCGTATGCCAAATCGTTTTGGAATTTCCATCGAGCACGTTGGATGCTCTGTTATTCTCACCCACTACTTCCTCACTAGTTGCCGTTGCCGTCATCTGCGACTGGGGAATGGTAGCGGTCGTCACAGGAGGTGTCGTATCTTGGACATTTAGATGAATCGTGTAGGTTTGCGTTTTAGTACCAACCTCCGAAGTCACGTCAATTGTAGCCTTGCCTGGAATTCCACTCGGGTTAGTGATCGTAGCTTTTGCGAATGGGTCGGACAGCTTAGCTTTGAAAGTCGGAAGCGCTGTTGAAGGCAATTGCACCTCATAGGAAAGGGCGTCTGCTTGGAATTCAGCAAAAGGTTGACCGTTAATTTCAATTCCTTTCAATGCTGCGTCATGCCCCACAACAGGGACTAGTCCGATAACTTCCATTTCCGTAATCCCCAAACACATACCAGCGACACTATTCATGTTCACTCTTACCTTCGATGTAGATACAGGGTCAAAAGTGATCGTATTCTTCTTGTCTGTAGGTACCGTTGGTGCATTGGTCACATGTGTCACGTCGACCCATTTCGACCCATCCCACACCTGTACATTCATGGATGTCGGAGGAGCTGCGCCTCCATCAATGTATACATACATATTGACTTGGTTAATGGTCTTTGTTTGACCGAAATCGATTTGTACCCAGTCTGACGGCCTAGACGTAGGGCTCCAGTTCGTCCACCGGTTTTTCGGATTATCCGTATAGGAAATAATACCATCGTTCAAAAAGCGATCAGGATCAGAAGGATTGGTAAACGACGCGCTTGCCTTCGGATACTCTCCGCCTGTATTCAAAGAGACATTTTCTGGAGCAGCCGACTTAACCAGAACAGACGCACCAACGGTCAGGTTTGTTCCTTCCACTTTACCTGCAACCGGAAATTCGCCTTCGGCCGCATACTTCGATGGCTCAATCGCATCCCAGGTTACTTGGGACAAGCGAAGCGATCCGTCGGTATATTCCACATCAACCTTGCTTGGAAGATTAGGTGCCGTACCTACAGACGTTTTGACCGTGATCGAGCCGTTAACTCTTGAAACGCCAACGATTGATACGGTGGCAGACGCTTTGATGGAAGTCTCTTGTACCGTGCCGTTGACGGTAAAGCTGCCTGTCTTCGCGTATTGTGCTGCGTCAACCGGATTCCAGGCTACAGTAACCTCTCTTTGTTTCCCATTTTGCTGGATCACAGTTACGGTCGAAGGCAGTTCCGGAGCAATGCCCGGTTTGGATTCAACAGTGACCGGTTGAATACCGATAATATCCGTACTGTTCGGATCGATATCGGACACTGCAAATACCTTCGTACTATCCGGTGCCACGTTGTAACCTGTCGCGTTGACTACAATTTCACCAGCGGTTTTGGACGGCTGCACGATGAGCAACGCCTTGCCGCTAAACGCTTTGCGGCTTGATCCTTTATAGCTTTCCCAGCTGATGGAATTTCCGTTGTCCACACCGACGATCGTTCCGCCAGTTACGCTAAAGTTAATCAAGTTGTCCGCATTAGGAACCAGTGCGCCATTCGCATCGACGATATCGGCTTCAATGAAGACAAGGTCTTTGCCGTCTGCCTTGATGACAGTTCGTTCCGGCTTTAGCAACACCTTGGCGGACTCACTTGCTGTCTTCACTTCATCCGTTGCTACAACGACGCCATTTTTCTTGGCAACGGCCTTCAATGTACCCGGTGTAAATGTAACGTTCCATTGCACTTGCAAATCTCCGGGGGCAAATGTTTTTACGCCAAGAGATTGATTGTTCAAGAACAGTTCAACGCTGTCCGCGTTGCTATAAGCAATAACCGGTATGGTGTCCCCGGTTTTCCAATTCCAGTGGGGCAGCACATGCACCATCGGCTTGCTTGTCCAGCGGCTTTGATAGAAATAGTAAATATCTTTCGGGAATCCCGCCGTATCCACGATTCCAAAGTACGAACTCTTAGCAGGACTATTGTCTTCGTAATACGGAGTCGGTTCGCCAAGATAGTCAAAGCCTGTCCAAATAAATTGACCTGCAACAAAATCGCGTTCAGCATCCAGCTTGTATGATTCTCTCGCACTGAGTCCCCACCCGACCCAGCTGTTATCGTAAGAAGAAGTTTGAAGATCCGGATCTGTCAGTACATTCTGATCGATCGGCAGATGATAGACTCCGCGCGATCTGACCGCAGAGGCTGTCTCGCTTCCATAGATCTTCCATTCAGGATGATCTGCGTGATGTTTATCGTAAAGATATTCCGTGTAATTGTAGCCGACAATATCTAACTCGTTCGCAAATTCTACCGTTTTGGCGTCAAACATCAGCGCAATGCCCATCGTAATCGGCCTTGTAGTATCAATCTCTTTAACCCATTTCTTTAGGTCTCGCACAGTTGCAACAGCGTCATCTCTATTCGTAGTATCCCAAATCTCGTTACCAAGGCTCCATGCGATAATAGAAGGATGATTCTGGTCACGACGCACCATATCCTTGAGGTCTTTTTCAGCCCACTGACCAAAGAAACGGGAATAATCGTACTCCTTTTTCGATCCTTTCCAGACGTCGAATGCTTCTTCAATGACGACGAATCCCATCCGATCGTATAAATCGAGCAGTTCGGGCGCCGCAGGATTATGAGTCGTTCGAATCGCATTCACGCCCATACCTTTCAAAATCTCCAGCTGCCTTTCCATGGCTCTGGTATTAGCAGCGGCCCCTAACGCTCCCAAATCGTGATGCATGGACACGCCCTGCAATTTCACATGCTTATCGTTCAGGAAAAATCCTTGGTTTTTATCAAATCTGAACGTCCTGATCCCAAAAGACGTTTGATACGTGTCGACGACGACCCCATCCACTTTCACTTCCGTATCTGCCGTATAACGATCAGGTTTCTCGATGGACCATAATTTCGGATTGCCCACCGTCAGTGTCTGATCAAATTCGCTTTTCCCTTTTGCATCAATCGGTGTTGCTGCCGTTTCAAGAACGGCCTGCTGAGCTCCCTGATCGTCACGGATCGTAGTCTTTAAAGTGACCTGCTTGCTTGCAGAGGTTTCGTTCATGACGGTTGTTTTCACATTGACATCTGCCGAGGAAGCGCTAACCTGCGGAGTGGTGACAGAGGTGCCCCATTGCCCAACATGAACCTGGTCCGTGGTCGAGAGCCATACATGACGGTAAATCCCGCTTCCCGAGTACCAACGGCTGCTCGGCTGCTTGTTAACGACTTTGACGGCAATGACGTTCTTTTCCCCGCCCAATTTCAAGTAAGGGGTCAAATCATATTCGAACGAAATGTATCCGTTCGGGCGATTACCAAGAACATGTCCGTTTAGATACACCGTACTGTCCATAAAGACGCCGTCGAAAGTAATGGTTACTTTTTTTCCAGTCGCTTCACTTGGCATCGTGAATGATTTCCGGTACCATCCGGTTCCGCCATCCAGAAACGCTGCGTCTCTGCCGGCTAAAGAATACTTATTAAAATTCTGTTCAATACTCCAATCATGGGGAACGTCCAATGTTCTCCATGATGAATCATTGAAATTGGCGACTTCCGCACCAGCGACATCACCCAGATTAAATTTCCAGACGGAGTCAAAGCTTTGTTTTCTTTCATTCTGGTTTGAAGCCACACTTGCTGGTAGATCAGCAGCGTGAGCCGATTTTACCATTGAATCGGAAGTTAATGGTATTGGACCATATAACAGCGAAAATAAACATGCTATCGTTACTATTTTTCTAAACACTTTTCCCACTCCTAAACCGTAATTAAGATTCTAAAATACCCTGTCGTTCATGTCCCCCAGAACTGTTCATGTCTCCCGGATCGCTTCATTTATTTTCTAAAAAAATACCTCCTTTTTAGGAATAACACGCATTTGAACCGCTTTCAAAATAATGATAATAGGAGTTCGGCGTTTAGAACATGATATATTCAATAAATTGCATGATATATTCTACGATTGCATGATATATTTTGCGAGTTACATGATTTATTCTGCGGACTCATTGACTCTTGCTTAATGCAATTTGCTGCAGCCGATCCAACGCTTGTTGGGGCGTCATTTGCCCGAGCAGTACGGCCTGCCCCATGTTCCTAGTCGCGTTAAGCACAGCGGACCAAGCGGGATGCTGGATTGGATAAAATTTTGCGTGCTCGATCCAATCGAGATTTTGCTTCATGACGGAATCATTCTCGGCCAGCTTCACCCCTACCGTGCTGATCGTCGGGATGAAGCCTTCTTGGATAACAAACTCCTCATAGCGCGCATCCTCATAAATAAAGTCGAGAAACTTGGACAATGCTTCCTTGTTCGTATGATCCGTCCGGAACGACATCCATACATCCTGCACGCCTAGCACAAGAGGCGTTTGTCCTTCCTTGACCGGGATCGGTCCTTTCCCCCATTTTAATCCTGGAAATTCACGGGGCACGACGGTCTCGAAATAATTGCCGGATATGAGCATGCCCATCTGGCCGTTGCCGAGAATGCGTTGTTTTTCATCACGCGTCGTGACCGTGGGCTCCGGGTCCGTCAACCCTTTTTCATAAAGTTCCTTCAGGAATTGAACGCCTTCCACATTTTTGGGCGAATTGATCGCCCATTCCCCGTCCTTCATCCAACCTCCGCCGGCACCATAGAAAAAGTAGGAAAGATAAGCCCAAATCTCGTTATCCGTCAGATCGACACCGAAGCCGTCCACTTGTTTCGTATTCTTGATTTGGCGCGCAGCGTTCTCCAGTTCTTTCCACGTTTTGGGCGGACCGTCAATACCTACCTCATTGAAAATATCTTTGTTGTAGTACATTTCCCGGATCGTCGCCGCATATGGCACTGTGAAGCGCACGCCATTCCACTTGCCGGTTTCTGTGAAATAAGGATACATTTTCGCCCGAAGTGCGGGAGAAAGCAGTTCATCCATAGGATTCAACAGGCCATCCTTCGCAAAATGCGCGTAAATGTTCGAAAGCAGCAAGTCCGGCGGCTGGTTGCGGCTGATCATCGTATTGTAGGCACTGTCCAAAATATCCCAGTTAATCACTTGAAGCTCGACCTCGATGTTCGGATATTTCGTCTCGAAATCCTTCACCAGATTTTCAAAAAAAGGCTTGGTCGCCGAACTGTATTCAGGAGCAACGAAGGAAATAAAAGCCTTTGGTTCAGGCTCGGCCGAAGCTGCGCCACGGTCCTCTTTCGTGCATCCGGCGAGTGGAATTGCTAAAAGAAGAAGCGGCACGCCAGATAGCGATGCCAATTTACGCACAACTGCGATACTCATTTGTTCCCTCCTCCACCCTATTGTTACTTCTCCACTAAAGGAAAGAGCAGCTCTTGATTTTGCTGCGTATACATATTGGCTTTGGTGATGACTAACGCCTCCATCTTATGGAACGGTTCGACTTTAATCCCCTTCAAAACCTTTACAGCTGTTTCTACCGACAAGTACCCCATGTTGAACGGCTTTTGCACGATCATTGCCTGCAAACGGCCTTCTTCCAAAAGCTTAACTTGATAAACGGAGCTATCGAAACCGACGAGTTTTACGTTATCGGTCCGTTTATATTCTTTGAGGGCTCTTGCGGCCCCTAACGTGGCGTCTTCATTCAATCCGGCTATCCCCTGAATGTCCGGGAACAAGGACAACAGCTTTTTGACTTGCTCATAGGCTGCGTCTTCGGTTGAATCAAAATAAAAAGTACCTGCATGTTCAACGCCGGCAAGGCTTGCAATGGCTTCTTTAAATCCTTTCACACGTTCCTGTTCAGCCAAAGCGCTCTTGCTGTCGCTAATCGTCAGCACTTTCGCCGGTCCGCCATTTCGTAAGCCCGCAAAGCTCATGCCGATTTTCTTTCCCGCTTCAATATGATCGGTAGCAATCAGGCTTTCTCCATCAGCGTTATAGATAAGCGAATCGATTAAAATCAGTTTAACGCCTGATTCCTTTATTTTCTTAGCCATCGGCGCGAGCTTTACGGCATCGGTCGCTGCAAGGATGATAGCGTCGGGCTTTCCGGCCAGCACATCATTCAAATTGCGGATTTCTTCGTCCGTATCCGTCTCGGATAGCGGCCCAGTAATGCTGACATGGATATCGAATTCCTTCGAAGCGGCTTTCACGCCGCTGCTTACCATCTGCCAATAGACGGAGCGAATATTGTTCGTTTTCAGCACGACAGCAATTTCATATTTCCTTGGATTCATCAAACGAAACGTATCAACGACGTGCGCGGCCAGCAGTCCAATAAGAACAGCCAGCAGTACGGCCAAAAGTACGGGGTTCTTATGCGCCATCCGATACTCCTTTCCGAGCGTTCAAGGGAACTACAATCGTAACCTCGGTGCCTACCCACCGCTCGCTGTTAAAGCTGATGCCATACTCATGACCAAACAGCTTGATCCGCTCATCCACATTGCTGACCCCGATTCCTTTCTTGGTTCCGTTCTTCGCCTTCAAAATTTGATTCAGCTTGTCCGGTTCCATGCCGACCCCGTTATCTGCAACGACAAACACGATGGCTTCTCCTTGCGCCTTCCCGGTGATTCGTATCACACCTGGCTCCAGCTTATTTTTAATTCCGTGATAAATCGCATTTTCCACAATAGGCTGCAAAATAATTTTAGGAATGTGATGCTCAAGAATGTCCGGATCCACGTCGATAGCAAAGTCAAGATTATCTTTATATCTAAGCTTTTGAATCTGCAAATAGTTGGTAATATGCTCCAGTTCTACTCGAACGGGGACCGTTTCATCATTTTTATGAATAATGGCGCGAAACAGCTTTGCTAACGAAGAAGTCATCAAAACAACCTCTTCATGCTTCTTGCATTCCGCCATCCAGATGATCGAATCGAGCGTATTGTACAAAAAATGAGGATTGATCTGCGCTTCCAGCAGCTTCATTTCGCTCTTTCGTTTGACTTCCTCGTTTTGAATGAGTTGGCTCATTAAATCTTTGATTCTGCCTACCATCATATTGAACGCCCGGCCCAACTGGCCGATTTCATTCTCGCTGTGAATTTCAGAGCGAATGTCGAAGTTGCCTTTTTCCACCTGCTTCATGCTGCTCTGCAGCACTTTGATCGGTCGCGAAAGATGCCGGGAGACGGTAAAAGAGAGATACAGCGCAATGACCAGCGCCAGTATCGTCCATAAGAAATAAGATAACTTGATCTGATACTGATTGGCGATCAGTTCGCTCGCATAGGCAACTCCGACAATCTTCCACCCGAAATGAGCTTCTTGGATCGAATAAATCCGTTTTCTGTTGCCCTCCCCCGTAACGAAGCTGCCGCTATCGGCTGATCTTACTTTATCGATCAACTCCGTTTTGAGATTACTAGTAATGAGCTTTTGCTGAGGGTGATAGACGATGTTCCCGTCCTTATCGACGATGAACACGTACCCTCTTGGTCCAAGGTTAATCTGATTGCAAATTTCGTTGATCACGCTCAGATTCAAGTCAACCAAAAAAATGCCGTCCCCCGTAATGCCGTCAGCGTTTTTCAGTTCCCGGCTCAAGGATACGACCCAGCGGTACTCGTTTTGGATTATATTTTGGACATGCGGGGCCGTGATGACGGATTTGCCTCCCTCGGTTCGCGCACGCTGGTACCAGGGCTGCTCTTCAATTCTGGTATTCTCATTCAAGCTTGTGATTCTGCGGTCGGAGACGAACCGGCCGTTATAGCCGAAAATCATGATCGAGGCAATATCTTTGCGGGAAATCAGAATCGATTGAAACAGATCGGATATTCTTTTCTCATATGGCCTTCGCTCCTCTTCGCTAATGAAGCTTGTGCCCGATATATAATACTTCACATCTTTGTTCGCCGAAGCGAGCATCCCGATATTCTCCATATTGGTGATGTATGACTGAATGTTACTATTTACCTGCTGTATGATTTCCGAAATGTAGTGCTCCGAATTCCCTTCAACAGCTTGGGCCGACAAATGATAAGAGATGAAGCTCGTGATCGTAATTGATCCCAGGATCAATAACGAGAAGGCGACGGAAATGCTGGATTGAATGCTTCGAAATTTAAAGAGTTGAAGTCCCGCTTCCCGTCCTTTTTTCATCCGGCCGTCTCCTTCGCGAGCTTTTCTCGGTACTCCGTGGGACTTGTCCCCGTATGCTTTTTGAAGAGTACACCGAAGTAGTTGGGATCGCCGTAACCCACCTTCGCGGCGATTTCGTAAAATTTCATGGGGGTATGCCGAAGCAAATCTTTAGCTTTGTCAATCCGGAATCGCGTTACGTACTCCATGATCGTTTGTTCCGTATGCTGCTTAAACACGGAACTGAAGTAGCTTTTACTGAGATGTACGTGGCGGCAAAGATCATGGATCGTCAAATCCTCGTTATGATAATTTTTCTCGATATAATCAATAACACTTTGGACCTGCATTTTCGTCAAATCATTCCGCTGTCCCGCAATGTAGGCAATCGCTTCCTTGCAAATTTCCTGGAGCCATTGCTCGATCTCTTCCAACGTTTTTAAACGGTTCATATTTTTGAATATCAACTCATGTCCTTTAAAGTGAGCGCTTTCATCTCCGACTAACTCATGAATCGTATTCAAAATCGCAATAAGGATCGACTGAATCTGCAGGTAACAGGCATCGATAGGCATCAATGAGGCTTTCAAAGAGAAGATTAATTGTTCAATGAGGGCATGAGATTCTTTGTTCGTACCTGTTTTGATCATGGTGGCGAACCTTCGGTTCCATTCCGTGTCCAGCCTATGCATGGAGTTATGCGCACCTTCCATATCTTGAATGGAAATAACACGATTAGCCCCCAGCAGGAATCGGTAATCCAATGCGGATATTGCCCCCTTGTAAGAAATAGACAGCTCGCTTAATGCGCTGCATGATGTACCGAGACCAACGGTAACCGTGAATTTCAAATATTTCTCAATACAAAATCGTATGACCTCTGCTAAATGGAAAGCCGCGTCATACAGCACCTCTTCCGATTTACCGTAAAATACGACTACCATGCGTTCTTCCCTTGTACGGAAGATCACCGCTTCTTTGCCTTCTATGACCTCTTGTACAATATTGTATGCCGCAGAACGGAGAAGCTCCGGATCGTTATCCCATCTGCCTTTGGTTATTTCACTGAATTCGTCAATGTCAATGGCTGTAACCAGATAAGGAGGGAGCATTGCCGGAATGCGGAAATAGTGTAGCCTCTCTTGAATGTGCCTGTCTTTTAGGGTGCCGCTTACCATCTGCTCAAGAAAACGTTCCCTTAATAACGGCAAACTCTGCTGAAGCTGTATTTTGAGATCGGTCAGATTTTCTCGATGCTCTGCTTCCTTGTCCATGTCCGATCTCACCTTATCCAGAAGACCTCGAAGCTCAAATGCAGTAATCGGCTTTACGATAAAGTCGTATACTTTTAACCGCAGAGCCTTTTGGACATAATCAAATTCATCGTGAGCGGTAAGGATAATTACTTTGATATAGGGATATAACATCTGAATGTTCCGGGTCAACTCGATCCCATCCATAAACGGCATGCAAATATCGGAAATGACCAGATCCGGTCTCAGTTCTGCGATTGCTTCCAAAGCTTCTCTTCCACTCGCATAATCGCCTATGCACTCAAAACCGTGTTCCTCCCAATCGATACTCTCTTTGATGCCTTCCCGTACATCTGATTCGTCATCCACAATCATGATTTTGTACATGATGAGCACCTGCCCTCTTCTTCTTATGGATTATCAAGTGATTCTACTCGAAATTCGGCGCAAAATGAATGATATTTCCTGCAATTTACCCATCATTTTTTATCTAAATCCCCCGACAATTATCAACCAAGGATACAAAAGCCAACCAGTAATCGCTGGTTGGCTTTTGTACTGTTATCTGAATGATTTACTCCATCATCTTTCTGGCAACGAATGCCAAATCTTCAATATCGATTCTGCCATCGCCAGTTACGTCTGCTTGCTTAACTTGCTCCCAATCCGGGCTGGCAGAGGTTTTGCCGTAATTCGCTGCTATGATGCCAAGATCGCCGATGCTGGTTTTATTGTCATGGTTGACGTCGCCCGGGATTCCCGGAGGCAGCGTTGTAATGCCCACGCCCACCGAAGAAACTTGCGCCTTTGTTTCCGCTCCCTTCGCATCGCCCAGCGTTGCGTCGGTTACAGCAATCGTTCCCGTCGCCGGCTGCGTCACAGCTTTGGCTTTGAACATCAGTTCTAGAATCTCTGCATCGCCTGTCACTGCCTTGCCAATGCTAGCGATAATAAACCGAAGTTTGCCCGGAGTATCTTTCTTCGTATCTACGAGTTGAACGCCTTCCTTCACGGCACGGGCCGAGACGAATTCAAAAACGCTCGAATCATAGTCCATCTTCATATCTTCTGCATATACGCTTTGCGTGACGCTGCCCAGACCTAGCTGTACAGGGAATTCCCCGCCTGCCATAACGGTACCTGCTGCGGATAGCGTCGTTAAAGCGCCATTGGGCGTGACATCGCCTGCCTGTACCGTAATTTTGATCACATACGTTTTCTTCGTCCCATTAGCTGACGTCACTTCAACCGAAGTTGTGCCTGGAAGTGAAGTTGCTGCTTGAACAACCGCAGTCGCATTCGGATCATTCGTAACATAGGTCACTTCAGGAACGATTGTCGAACCTTTTGGCAGTTGAACTTCATAAGAAAGCGTACTCGGATCGAAGCTATTCACGCTAGCTCCATTTACTTTCAAACTGCTGAGTGTAGCGTCATTGCTTTTGACAATTGGAATAAGTTTGGCATCCGCCCAGTCCCCATGATCTTCACCGATGCCATTTCCCGCATCCGTTACAACCAATTTTAATTGTCGAACGCCAGTAACATCAATGTCAATCGGTACAGCTACAGTTGACTTTCTCATCGCCGTTGTCCCGCTGTCGAAACTTTTCACGCCATCGAGCCACACTTGGAACGTCACTGTAGCACTGCTGCCTGAAATCTCTTGATCGACACCTGCCACTGCTGTGAATCTTTGATACATTCCTGCAGGGAGATCATATACAATTTCCGAATTGGCATGCGTCCCTATCCCCTTCTCATAGGTAACGACTCCTGAAGCTCCAAGAACTTTAATGGGATTGCCATCCACGCTTAGATCCTTCTTAATCGTCGACCATCCCGTTGTCGCACTTGTCCAATTCAAATCGCTGAGATATGGATCGACTTCATTAAAATTCACTTCATACTTATAAGTGGTCAGACCGTCTCCCGATATGGCAGTAATCACCGCTTTGCCGGGCAAGCTTGTAACTTGTTCGATCTGTGCATGAATAGAATCGTTTGTTTTCACCGCTTCTACGATCGGCAGTGCGCTCCCCCGAATCAGTTTCACGTCATAGCTGGGATTCAGAGGATCGAAACTTGTAAAATTGCTGCCATTGATACGTAAACCAAGGATTGGAGTTTCAATGGTTGTCTGGTCACTAGCCGGAGCGGCCGGCATGATCGCCTCAATGCGGTCCAAAACGAAATAATTCCCCACACTGCTCGGGTTCTTGGTACCCGTCACTCGAATCGTCACCGTATGCTGGCCATTGGCCAATCCCAATTTACTATATACAAGCTGATTGCCATCGCGAATCGGTGTATAGAGGTCGACCATTGTTTCCGGACCGCCATCAATCGACACCGCTCCGATTCCATTATTGCTATCTTTAACGGCATACACCTTTATACCCGTGCCGTTAAACTTCATCGAAACTGTATTCCCCGTGGTATTAGACCAGCTATTCGTTCTATTGTATAAAATCGAACCGTTGCCTGAATTTCGGGACCAAGCACCAACGTAATTCAATTGATTGGAACTTGTTCCCAGCACGCTGTCATCTATCGAAATGCTGTCCCATTCTCCTTGAGCTGATACTCCTCCGCTAGCTTTGCTGTAGGTGCCATAAGGAGCAAGCGTCACATTACCGAGCCCTCCGTCCGTTGTACCCTCTCCCCAAACCGCGATCGAAATATCATTGATGCCGTTCGTATTAAGAATACCTTTCGGCACGAAGAACGTGTTCTGTGGGCCTACGTTATTAGAATATAAACCCATATTCCAGCCGTTAATAAACAGCTGTGCCTTGAATAATTTCGTCCCTAACTTATCAAAATGAATGCCTAGCGGCACATCGACATTATCAGGGATACTTAAGTTAAACTGTGTCTTATACCAGCCTACGCCTTCGCCTGAAACGGAAGCTGCCGACCAATCGTGCGGAAGGGTGACATTGCTCCATGAGGAGGTATCGTAATTGGGCAAATACCAGCCGTTTCTCTCGCCATAAAGTCCACTGACGTTAAATATGCCGCGAGTCGTATCAACGACATTCTCCCCGCCCTGAGCGCCTTGAATTTTCCATGCAATCGCTGTTGTAGCGCCACTCATTGTCGCGGAGATGACGCCCCTTGGATCTCGCCAAGATTCATTAGACGCCCAGTCTTCATCATGGGACATATTCACGATCAGCACACTAATTACGTTATCCTGTCCAGTCTTCAAAGCACCGGCTGGGAATGTAAATGCTTTGTCTGCGTTACTGCCCCCAATAAAGGTGCCGTTTAACCACACGTTATAACGTCCTGCATAGCCTGGCTTTGCGCTAAGTGATATCCCCGTTTCCTGGCCGGTTGCAGTAAAATGCCCCCGGTACCACACATAACCGTAATGAAAACCATACTTGTCCATTTGCAAATTCGATGCATTCGCATTGGTCCAGTTGGAGTCGTCAAAGTTCTGCAACTTCTCAGGCGCCTCAGGCATAAACTTCCACCCCGTTAGCGCAGGAAGCTGTACAGCTGGCGGACCGCTTAATTGCGTTAAGCTTGAACCATCCTGGAGAACGGTAAGAGGAAGTGTACCCCCATTCCAAGTAATACTGCCGACTCCACCTGCCAATATCTCGATCCCCGTCTCAGCTTCCGTATCTCCTGTCAGCGCCAACGTCCCGTTGGATGTCGAGGCGGAGCGGACGAGATATGGCCCTCTCACAAGCACCGGACCATTGTCAGTCTGATTCAACCAAACACGGTCGGCCTCTTCATCCGTTCCGATCCATAGCATGAGATCGCGTGCGTTGCCGCCGCCGGTTATTTTGAGCTTAGCCATTCCCGTGTGTGTATAGTTTAAACGCAGCTGGCCTGTAGATTTATTATAGGTCTGGCTCACATTGCCTGAAAGTACCTCAACCGTCGGTTGATTTGCAAAGCGAAGCATCGTCTCGCCGTCCTCGCCATTGCGTCCGTATAAAACAGCAACATCCTGATTGTTAATGGTTGTATTCGTCAGCAGTTCGGATGTGGAATAGATAAGTCGCTGAGCACCGAATGAATAACCGGAAATGAGCGTTTTGGCATCTCGGCCATTGATGCGAATCGAAGTGTTTGCTTTTTGCGGAATCGTAAAGGTCCCGTCCTGACCATTAATCGTCACCTTCGTCGTATCATTGACAGAGGACCCCGAAGATGCATGCTGCAGTGTCCAGAACGCCGTTCCGTTATCCGGATTTTTCCTTGCGTTGACGAGAATACTCATATTGGATGCAGTTATGTTGTCGATGCGGTCCGTTTTTGCAAACGGATTCACTGCATGCAGCATATATCCGATCCGCTTCATTGCATACGCTTTCGGTGTCAGTTGTAAAGCTTCATCAATCGGGGCGCCGTAATCATAGGATGTATACATGGTCGTCGACGGCAGCCAGCCCCAGTTCGTTCCGCCATATCCCATATAGGAGTTCATTAACGTCGCACCCTGACTTAAAATTCCTTTATAGAATACATTAATGAAGTCCGGGCCCGTCTTCTCCCTGCACTTGCCAAAGCCAAATCCGGAAGAGCCCCATTTATCGAAGGCGCCGCCTTGAAACTCTGCCAAGAAAATCGGAC
Organism: Paenibacillus sp. MAHUQ-63; assembly: GCF_028765165.1. Lineage (GTDB taxonomy): Bacteria > Bacillota > Bacilli > Paenibacillales > NBRC-103111 > Paenibacillus_E. The sequence goes on from NZ_JARADB010000001.1 coordinate 127,685, forward strand.
TATTGGGCGATGCTGTATGAACACCGCTTTCAATTCCAGTTGGCACTGCCCCCCAAGCCGTCGGGTTGCTGCAGTCGAATCCTTGTGGATACGCATCAAAAGAATAAATATCCGGAGCGCCTTTACCGGAAGCCCATAACCCCCATAAGCCTGCATCGTTATGGAAGGTAGGCACCGTAATGCCGTCCGCTTTCGCCTTATCGATCACGTCCTGCATGTACTGCGGGTCTTTACCGAAGTATTCATTCTCCGTCTGATACAAGATAATGTTCCCACCATTGTTAATTTGGTGACGAGCCAGAATCGGATCGACAGCGGAGAGCCACTCTCGGTACGCTGCAGTATAATCGGCGGCCGTTGTTCTTGCTTCGCCGCTAGTATTCTGCAGCCAACCCGGGAAGCCGCCCGAATCCGTTTCCGCATTAATATAGGGACCAGGTCGCGCGATCACATACAGTCCGACCTGCTGTGTCATTTTGAGCAGAGCATCAATGTCCCGCAAACCGGTAAAATCATAGACGCCCTGTTTTGGGGAGTGAAACCCCCAATCAAAGTAAATGCTCACGGCGTTGTAGCCTGACGCTTTAATTTTTTGTAAGATTTCAAGCCACATTTGCTGGCTTGGCAAGCGCCAGTAATGGAATTCCACCGACCAGATCGGAACGCGCTGATCATCAATTTTTAGTGAATACTTATCCCAAGATACAGTATGGGGTTGTCCTGAAGTAACTGACACCTCAGGGACGTTAGGAACAATTTCTGCAGCAGACGCTTCAGCTGAAGCAGGCAAAATTGCAAGAAAATTCACAAATGCCATTAAACTTGCCAGAACAAAACTAAGGATTCTTACCTTCAATGAGACTGCACCTCTCCTACTTCATTTTAGTTACACCTTATATGCCTTCAATTTTTCTCCCTCACATTTGAAGCGCTTCCAAAACAAGCTTTTTCATTGAATCAATGCATGGTTAGGCCCTCCTCTTTTTTGATTCTTACTATAATTTTAAATTACTTGCAAGCGCATTCACATGATCTTTTTCCAACTAAACATGATATTTTAATGCAATAAGCCTGAAACAAATGCAGGTGCATAGTGCGACAATTATCGCACCTGGCATCGCCATGCTTCCTACAAGAAACATCCTATGAGAATTTAAATTTGCACTAAAACGCTACAACCCCCCCCTCATTTTTCATCCCCCTTTAAGACACATTGTTCTTGACACAAAAAGGTCAGCTGGCAATCGCTGGCTGACCCTATCAGTTAGAGACAATACTTCGAAGATTATCTTTGATTGGTTTTCATTTCTGCAGCTAAACCAAATCTTTCCCTATAAACCTTCGGACTTACACCCGTGACCTTCTTAAACACTCGGCTAAAGTGCTCCGCATTCACGTAACCGATTTTTTCAGACAGATCAACGATTTTATATCCCTTTTTTAACAAGCGTTTAGACTCTTCGATACGTAAGTTCGTTACATATTGAATAAAACTCTCGCCGACATTTTGCATAAATAACCTGCTTAAATAATTTTCGCTGACCCCAACCCATTGGCTAACCATACCTAGACTTAATTCCTCACAATAATGCTGATGAATGAATTCTTTCGCCTTCTCAACGATACTATAGGGCGAATTTGCTTTCGAGCTTAGCTCATGAATATAACGATAAATATCTGAACAAACCTGCTTGATCCATTGTAATGTATGCTCAAGGGTATGAAAATCCTTCAGTTGTTCAAAGGGATGACTATGGTCAAACACACCTCCCCAACGAACTTCTTGCGCGTACAGTAATGAGCCAAGCTCCCATAGGAAATCGGTGAGTATCAACCTTGTTTCCTGGACTTCAAATCTTGCTTTTTGTTTCAAGAGCATCACATAGCGGTCAAATTCAAGCTCCCATTGCGGTCCATTCTCCAGCTCAAGCAAACGTACAATTTCAATGCCTTTGGCTTTTAGAGTATCTCGCAGATCAGGACTAGGTTCCATGCCCAATTTGATTTCACTCTCTGGATAGAAGAACTTGTCATAGCCTTCAAAAAAGCGCAAAGAAACTAGGCTTCGCGCCTGATTCATTAACTTTTGCCAATGCATGCTCCCATCAGCCGTATCGCTAATTCCCATTGCTACACGGACGTTCATATATTGCTCAAGTCTGGTTTTGATCAATGAAAGCGTAGTGTGAATCAGTTTACGAATGGCTGTTTCACTTCTGAGCTGTGGAACGGTTAACAGAATGATGATTTCGTTCGCGTCCTCACAATGAACGATATGCTTCAAGAACGCCGAGTCCATCTCGGTTTTAATCGTCTGCTTAATCGCCGTCTTCGAAATCATCTCCGCTGGGCTATAAAGCGACACCGCAACGGCCACTTGATTGATTTCGCCCAGCCAATTGCACACATCAGAAACGATTCGGGAATACTCCCTAACATTAGATTGGATATCTAAAGTGAGAAGCTGGACGATCACTCTGTCCGGACCTTCTTTTTTTTCCAATTGATGGGTTATTTGCAACTCATTCAAAGTATTCAGCTTTTTTAACTTTTGGCGTGCTTTTTGCAGAACAGGCAGCATGTGCTCTTCATCCATATCTACTTTCACAATATAATCAAAGGCTCCAAGCAGAAAGGCTTCACGAACATAACTAAAATCACTGTATGCGCTTAGGATTATTGGAATCGGCTTTTTCATTGAATCTATGGATTGAATTGAATTTAGCAGTTCAACACCGTTCATTTTAGGCATCTGAATATCTACCAGCAAAATATCGATATCATTACGATCTTGCAAAATAGCCAAAGCTTCCATGCCATCATCGGCTTCAGCTACAATCTCCATATCAAGTTCTTTCCATAAAATCAATTGGTGCATGGCCAACCTGACAAGTGGCTCATCGTCTACGATCATGACTTTATACAAGCATACATCATCTCCAATGGAAATTTTCCTGTTAGGCTAATTACCCTTTAATCGCACCGTCCATCATTCCCTTAAAGATATATTTGTGGAAAAGGAGATAGATCAGTGCGCTCGGGAATAATGCGACCATGATGGCTGCACATAAGGAAGCCAGATCTGAACTATGGTCGCCAACATAACTGGTTAATGAGGTAGCAATCGTTAATAGCTTTCGGGATGGCATATAGAGCTGTTGGACAAATATATCGTTCATGATGGTTACTCCCTTAAGAATGCCAAGCGTGGCTGTCGCTGGGAGCAGCAAAGGGAAAATAATGGATCTATAAATTCGGAAATAAGATGCGCCGTCCAGCATGGCACTTTCATCCAGCTGCTCTGAAATTTTCTCCAAAAATTGCATGTAAATATAAATTTGCAAAATATCCGTGCCCACATAGATAATAATTGGTGCCCAGATCGTATCATAAGCTCCAAGCTTATGAATTAATTGAAACCGAGCAATTTCAGTCGTATAGGTAGGGATCACCATCGCAAACAAAAATAATGAAACAATGATCTTCTTGCCAACAAATTGAAAGCGATTCAATATATAAGCTGTCATTGTTCCAAGCAGTGCGTTGCCAACAATACTTATACCTACTAATAAAAATGAATTTTGCAAGCCTCGTAACAACTGGCCCTTGGTAATAGCAACTTTGTAATTATCCAGATTCAAAAAATTAGATGGCAAGGAAAACGGAGATGTTGCAGCCAGCTCCATATTGTTTTTAAACGACCCGAAAAAAATGAGCAGCATAGGTACAAACACGATAACAGCCATACCTATGAATAACATGTAATATATGGTTCGGCTTAGAATACGTACCACCTAAAGCTCACTCCTATCTCTAATCAACCATTGCTGCACTCTGGAGAGAATAATAACCAAAAGTAAGAGTATGATAGCCATCGCAGAGGCAAGACCGTAGCTGTTGTTTTTAAATGCAGTACTTAACGCAAACAGCCCGAATGTGCTGCTTTCAATTCCCGGTCCGCCACCGGTGATAACTAAAGGAATATCATATTGAAGCAGTGCTCCCGAAATGTTCAGGAACAGTATAATTTCAACAACGCGCCGAATACCTGGCAACGTAATGTAACGCTGCTGCTGCCAAAAGTTAGCCCCGTCTAACTTCGCAGATTCGTATAAATCATGAGGGATCGATTGAAGTCCTGCCATAAAAAGAATAATATGAACCCCTGAGAAGCGCCAAACCGATACGGCTACCAGCGAGTAATTAACGACATTCACATTGCTGATCCAGCCAGTAATAAATGACTCCAGGCCTACAGCTCTCAGAAATGCATCTAACGGTCCATTCACGGGATTGTAAATATAAGTAAACATATAAGCTACTGCAATCCCATTAATGATATAGGGCATGAGAACAGTGAATCTGAAAAATGAACTTCCCAGCAGTTTTCGATTTAGCAGTACAGCTGCCACGAGCTCAACGGGAATCATACATGTATGAATAATAAAATAAAGACCGTTATTTTTCAGCGCGTGCCAAGCTTCCGGAAAATCAAACAATACCCTTGTATAATTGTCAAAACCCAAGTATTTAAAGGTTGGGCTGAACCCGTCCCAGTTCGTAAAGCTGTATCTAACCAATTCGATGGTTGGATAGAGAAGAAATAATAAGAGCAGCGAAACTGGTGCGAATAATAAAGTAACGATCGTTACCTTTTTTTGCAGATTGTAATTCATTCATTTCACTCCTGATTGTAAGAAGAAGGTGCTATTCCCAATGGCAAAGTAGCACCTTCTCTTTGAATGATCACGAATTATTTGCTGGAATCGATAGCCTTTTTCCACTTATTGTTCAAATCGGCTTCAAGCTTGTCAATCGACTTCCCGGCAAAAATATCTTGAGCTACCATACTAGGGTCATATTGAGCGGCGGCTTTCACCTTGTTATACATTTCATCGCTTGCATTGTACACAAACGGTTTGAAAGGTGCCTTCTCTGCTTGTTTATCAAAGAAAGCATTGTCACTTTTTACATTACTCATCGTAGACATTTGTTTGCTAGTATTCAGATAAGCTCCATAAACCGGCTGGCTGAAAACCCATTGCAAGAATGCTTTTGATTCTTCAAGGTTTTTCGAGTTTTTGCTAATGCCAACGTGCATATCGGACATCGTCATCGCTGTAAGCGGTTCGCTTTCACTGCTTCTCCAAGGCATAACAAAAGCACCAAGATCATCTTCTGATTTCACTTTATCGAGATATCCTGGGTAATACCATTGGCCTAGCGCGGTCATCGCAGCTTTCTTAGCTTCGAATGCTTGTGTCTGCTGATCGAAAGAAATGGACAATGGATCTGGACCTGCCAGTTTTTCGTTTGAAATTTCTTGCAGGAACTTGGCAGCCTTGTCAAAGGAAGAGTTAGCCGCGAACGGCGCTTCGTTTTTCGGAAGATTTGTCAGAAAGCTTTCGTCTCCGGATAGCACGTGCGGTCCGAATTCCATAAACGGATAAGAGGTCCAGCTATCTTTCATACCAAGGGAAAGCGGAACGTATTTCCCATCGGCCTTAATTTTCTCGCATAAAGCTATAAATTCAGGCATTGTTTTCGGAATCTCTAAGCCCAGCTCTTTGAAAATACTTGGGTGGTAGTAGACAACTTCATAAAAAGAAACCAAAGGAAGACCTAGCGTTTTGCCATCAATCTTTGTTACATATTTATTATCTTTCGTTACCGGCAAATCATCGAGCGGCTGTAAAGCTTGTTTATAAACTTGCAATGCTGCCGGTTTCATGTAGAAGACATCCGGCAAATCGTTAGCCGCAAGATTAACCTTTAAATATTGCCCTTTATTATCCGGTACTTTGAGCACTTCTACATTGACATTCGGTTTCAACTTCGAATACTCTTTGACTTTCTCTGTCCAGAAGTCGAGATCCCCTTGCGCTTCCCACATGGCGAATTTCAGCTTGACCGGTTCTTGCGCATTTTGCGTAGCTGCCGGAGCTGTTGCCGGATTAGATTCTGTTTTTGTTCCGCAGCCTGATACCACGCTTGCCATGACTAACGTAACCATACCTAATGAAGCCATCCATTTTCTCTTGCTCAATTGAAGCACCCCTTTACAGTGAATAGGTTGTGATTAACCTGCTATCAGCATACAATTTTTAAAAACGCAAACAAATGATAGAATCTAACACAAACATGATATTTTCTACACCTTTTAAACCCCATTTTGTTGCAGATCATTATCTTGTGACCTCGTTGTAAGAAGAGGCACACGAATCACAATTTTCGTACCTTCCGGTTCATTCGGTTGTATCGTTAAACCAAATTGCGCGCCATATTGCAATTGGATGCGACGATTCACATTGGAGATCCCCATGCCGCTGAACTTATTCTCATGATTCTGATTCATAAAGGAATTCCGTTGTTCCTTCTCCATTCCGACACCATTGTCTGCGATTTCTATATGCAAACTCCCCTCGACAATGCTTGTTTTCACCAGGATCTGCCCATCTATATCCTTCTCATCCAACCCGTGCACAATACAGTTTTCCACAATCGGCTGCAGTAGCAGCTTCAATATAAAGAGAGATGACGTTTCTTCCGCTACATGCCACTCGACACTTATTTTCTTGCCAAACCTGTTTTCCATGATGTAAAGATAATGCTTGAGATTCTCAATTTCCTCCGAAAGCGGATTCAGGGTACTCCCCCGATTAAAAGCTGAAGAGACCAGTTTCATTAAGGCTACGGTTATATTACGGATATTGTCTACCTTATTTACAAGCGCTATTAGCTTGATGACATTTAGTGTATTAATTAGAAAATGAGGATTAATCTGTGATTGCAGGGCGTCAAACTCTGCGATCCGTTTTGCTCTCTCTTCCTCTTTGTTCTGCAAAATTAATAGATGAATATGATCTAACATATAGTTAAAAGTATGTCCAAGCGTTACCATCTCGGCGCTCCCCGAAGCAGCAATCCTGGCATTCAAATTCCCTCCCACCACGCTTGTCATTTTCCGGACCATCAGATGGATCGGCTTCGTCAGATTGCGCACCATGGAAAACGAGATCATCAAAAACACGCAGGTACATACAATTGTGAAAATGATTACCGCTTTGAAAATTTGATCGTAAGTTTGCGTAAGCTGGCTGTAAGGAATTTGGTGAATCACCTTCCATCCGGTATTGGGGACGGTTGCATAAGTGACGAGCATCGATGTATTGTCTAATTTGGAAACAAAATGACCTTCCTGATCGTTATTAATTTTCTCATATAAATGCTCATCCACCTGATTGATATTGGATAATCCATAGCTCGAAGCAATGACTTGCCTATTTTTATCTACGATTAGAAAATCAGAATCAACGGTATGAGTTTGATTGCCCCGTAATAAGTTCTCAAATGAGCTGCGATTGAAAGCACAGTAAATCAACTCGACGGTCTGCAGTCCAGGTATGAATTCCGGGGAAACAGCTGCGGTAATGACATAAGGCTTTCCGCTATCGAACAATACATTTTTTTGCAAGCCAATAAAATGAACCTGATTAGAGTTGGTAAGGGTCTTTGCATACCAATCCGTTTGATGGATGACATTTGAATCTTCGATCAAGTTTCGATTATAAGAGAAGACTCCTCCATGCTTGAAAAAGAAACTTACCGAAAGAATGTAGTTATTGATTGATGCATTATACCGAGTCAATGCTGAATTTAAAAAATCAATGTTCGTTTGATTTTTGCCGCTATCTGCTTGCGACATCTGTGTGGCATTGGTCAAAATTTCTTGATCCGTCCCAATATTGGCCGTGATATACATCACTTTCCTAGTTTCCTGTTCAGCAGTGTAGGTAATGGAGTGTAAGGTTTGCAAGGTTCGATTGGTTGTTTGCGCTAATAAATCACGCTTATAAACCTGTAAAATGATGGTGGATAACGTTGTCAAAGGGACGACCACCATGACAAAAAGAAGAAGATAAAGGAGTGTCGAGATTTTCCACGGTTTTCTTAACCTGCTCATCTGTATAAACCTCGTCCCATTCAGAATTCTTAAAACAAAGTTAGGTGCACGGTGCAACAACCGTCGCACCATGCACCTATTATCGTCATTTTAACTAAATGACTTACTCTATAATTTTGCTGGCCACGAACGCAAGATCGACAATATCGATTTTGCCATCCCCATTTATGTCAGCTCGCTTGACTTGCTCCCAGTCTGGGCTGGATGATGTTTTGCCGTAATTCGCTGCGACGATGCCGAGATCGCCGATGCTTGTTTTATTATCATGGTTGATGTCGCCTGGAATTCCCGGAGGCGGTGTCGTAATGCTCACGCCCAACCTAGACGCTTGCGCCTTCAATTCCGCTCCCTGCGCATCGCTCAGCGTTGCGTCGGTTACAGCAATCGTTCCCGTCGCCGGCCGCGTCATCGCTTTGACTTTGAACTTCAGTTCGAGAATTTCGGTATCGCCTGTCAAAGCCTTGCCTACGTTTGCAAGAATAAACCGAAGTTTGCCTAGTGTGTCCTTCATGGTATCTACAAGCAGAATCCCGTCTTTCACAGCGCGAGCCGAGATGAATTCGAAAACGTTCGAATCGTAGTCCATCTTAATATCCTGTGCGTAGACGTTCTGCGTGACGCTGCTAAGCCCCAGCTGTACAAGGAATTCCTCACCTGTCCGAACGGTGCCTGGTGCCGATAACGTCGTCAAAGCGTTTGGCGTGACATCGACCTTCTGTACGGTAATTTTGCTTACTGCTGTAAAGCTGCCGTTAACTGTGGTGACTGTAATATCCGCCACTCCCTCTTTCAAGGCGGTCACCACGAATTTGCCGTCTGTAAACTCTACTTTGGCGACCGTATCGTCGCTGCTCGCCAAAGTTACATCCATATTGGTTGCATCATCAGGAATCATAGTTACAACCAGCTCTGCCGTTTGACCTTCTTTCAACGTGACTTGCGGTTTATCCAGCTGCACGCCGGTTACAGGCACCTCGGTTGGGACCGGAATGCCAATTACGTTAATCTCTGCGGCCGATGCATAATTGTTCACTCCCTGAACGGCTTCCAGCTTCACATACGTTGCCATTGTTACCGTCGCGAATTGAACGTTCTTCTCCGTCCTGTCATTGCTCCAGCTGCCGTTTGCAATGTTCGTATAATTCCTTCCGTCGGTGCTGGCATAAACATTGTAATCGGTTATAATGCCGTTGCTGCTTCCCTGTCTTGGCAAATATTTGAGATTCGTTACTTGATATGCACCGCCAAGATACAAGGTAATCGATTGCGGAAGCGGATTGCTCCCATCCCACTTTGTATGCCAGATAGTCCCATTATTTCCATCCAACACATTGTAGGCTGAATTATCTTCGCCTTCCGTTTCCTGACTAGTCGCCGTTGCTATCATTTGTGATTGTGGTATGACGACCGGCGCATTATCAGACGCAGAATCATTTCCATATAGAATCAGTTCAGCCATACCCACACGATAACCGCCGCCGGCAACGATATCTTTAATCGTCACACGGACATAATTGATATTTTTATAGGACTTGGCGAATGCTTTCGGTGTGAACGTCTGCCCACCTACATTGAGATTAGTCAATGCTTTTTGCCATACTTGCCCATTGGTTGATACTTCCAAATCGTAGGTGTACCAATTACTGTCTTTCTCCCAAAAAATACGGCTGCCGACTACCGTTTGAGGCTCATTGAACTTGACTGTAACCGATTGTGGCAGTTCTGTTGATTTGGCCAGCCATCCGGTTCCGATCGTTGTAATGCCATCTCGTAATTTATCGGTGCCACGCTCAGGTTCAGACGCCGTTGATTCATTCATGACTTGAATAGCATCATTCGGAATCATGTCACCCGGTTCTTGATCATCTGCAGGTATCACTTTAAATTCATACAAGGATGCCCAGTAGTTATCCGTTATTTTGTCTACGATCTTTAACCTTACATATCGGCCCCGGGAATCAGCCAGAGCTGTTTCTTCCGCTCCATTAGGCGTGGTATTGGCCGATCTGTCGATCACCTTATCCCAGTTTACACCATCTTTTGAAACTTCAATATAATATTTATAGGCAACAGCTTTCATCTCCCAGAGCATCTTAAAGCCGGTTAACGAATAGTCTTTACCTAAATCGACTTGTAACCATTGTGGCAAAGACGATCCATTAGCCGTCCATTTCGTAGATGCATCATCATCTACGGCATTGACAGCAAAGTTTCCTGATTGCTCCGAAGAACTTGTGATTGGCTTTCCAACTGCGATGTTTTGAACGGAGTCTACTGGGGACTCTAATTTCTCAACTCCACCCACCCAAGGCGTATGCTGACCATCTGGCACAAACTGTCCTTGATAGGGTAGTGTACTTACCTCCTCATTCCCAGAAACAAGTCCGTCAGAAGTGGCATTAATTTGTATAGCTCCACTCGTACCGGAAGTTCTTACGAATGCAAAGCCAATTCCTCCTTCTACAACCTGTTCCTCCACACCTATTCTTGCGATTCCACTGCCTACAAGCTGCCCTTCACCCGTTACCGATATGTTAACTTTACCACTGTAATTCGGCACAATGGTTCCATTCGCATCAACAACCTTGAAGTAGACAGGGATTAAGTCTGATCCGTCTGCTACCGGTTTTACCCCTCTATCTCTCACTTCAATTTCGATTTGACTTGCTTGACCTGGTGTTCGAACGGTATGCGTTTGAACAACCTGTCCATCCAAGATGGCCTCAGCCCTTAATTCTCCCGGGATAAAGCTATTTAAATTGAATGTGAATATGGGGCTTCCGCCTTTTTTCACGATATTTGGAGCTGAGCTTGAAGCCTCTGTTCTCGTTATTTGTTTTACCAGCACGTTATTTTGGTATAATTTCACAGAATCAGCGTTGCTGAAAACGTTAACTGAACGACTTGATGTAGAAGAATAAGTGCTTGCAATAAATACCATAGGACCATAAAGCGGGTCTCTTGCGGACTGCATGGATTGCAGCCAATAGTAACCATATTTCTCATAACGATCAATATCTACCGTACCGCTTCCTAATGTCTTCGTTGTTGAACCGCGAATGTAGTCATTCCAGCTCCAGAGGAAGTAACCGCCAATCCGGTCGTTGGCGTCAAGGCCGCCCCAGTCCGAATATCCATTGCCATTTAAATATTTTTGCCGAGTCAAATTTTGAGTGATCTGTGCAGCTTCACCCTCTTTTCTCAACGCTTTACTGGACTCTTCAAAATCTCCCCACTCGCGAGTAAAGAAGGGTTTATTTGAATCAAAATCGGTCCATTGACTCGGGTCTGTCTTCCAGTTGGTATCAACCACTTTATAATTTACGTCATAGTACGATCCTCGCAGACCATAATCAGCCGCTGTATAAATTTGGTTCCCTGGATACTCCTCATGAGCAGCTCCAGTTGCTTCTTGCGCCCAATCCTCAGGAACCCAAGTTTCATTTAACGAAGTTTCCCATAAAATAACCGAAGGCCTGTTTCGATCACGCCTTACCATTTCACGTGTATCTCTGATCGTTAATTCACGAAATTTAGTGGAATTAGTGAAATTTTGCCATCCCGGCTGACATTCGATAACCAAGAGTCCGATTTCATCGGCTGCATCCAAGAAGGCAGGATCGTTGGGATAATGCGTAGCACGAACGGCATTAAATCCGTCTGCCTTGATCTGCATTGCATCGCGAACCTGCATTGAATTCGAAGCTGCATCCCCTACATTTTGAAACGCTTGATGGCGATTCGCTCCACGCAAGTAAATCTTATTACCATTGAGATAGAAGCCATCCGGCTTATACGCAATCGTTCGGATTCCTACTTTCGTCGTAACCGTATCAACCAAGCCGGAATCAGAGTAAACCTCGCTTACAAGCGAATACAGATACGGCGAGGCAGTGTCCCACAACTGTGGATTTGCAACAGTCAAGTTTTGAGTGAATTGATGATCCCCGCCTGCCGATAAACTTGTTGCGGCGGTCTCGTCTTGAGCGACAACAACCCCATTTTTATCCACTAACTTGCTTAAAAGTCTAGTGTTTGCAGAAGCTTGATTCTCATTAACGACATGAGTTTTCACATTAACTGTGGCGCTTGAACTTGTCACATTAGGGTAAGTGACAAATACACCGCCGCTGGCTGTTTTATTGGCCTGCAAAGCATCGGAAATATGCAGCTTATTTGTTATTCTCAATGTTACATCTCTATAAATGCCGCCATAGTAATGGAAATCCAAATTGGCAAGCGGTTTGCCCGGCGGTGTATCCGGGTTGTCAGAACTCGATACTTTTACCGCGAGCACATTCGTTTGGCCGTACTTTACTTTATTGGTGACGTCAACGGAGTAACCTATATAACCGCCATTGTGCGTATAGATTTTCTCGCCGTTCAAATAAACATCACTATCAATCATTACACCTTCAAAATCAATATTGATCGTTTTTCCCTTATAACTTTCATCAATCGCAAAATAGCGTCTATACCAGCCAATCCCCGCATAAACAGCGTTCGCTCCATTGGCATGTTTTTTTTCAAGCCTCATCGTATGCGGAATGGTTACTGCAGCAAAAGCGCTATCATCAAATTGGGCCGCTTCAGCGCCAACAAGGTCTCCCCGATAAAAACCCCAGTCCGAATTAAAATTGTATACGGTTCTCTCATTTCCCCCGATATTTCCTTGATTAGCACTTGCTACGAGCGGTACATTTACAAATATGATCTCCAACACCATGAGAAGACACAGCATTAGTCGAGTTATAACCTTCAAATTCATACACCCCATTTTTGCAGAATCTTAGCTTACGCTAAGAAGCAAAGCTAGGTGCATAGCACCTAGCATCGCCATTCTTTCCTGAATAATTACTTACTCCATAATTTTGCTGGCCACGAACGCAAGATCGACAATATCGATTTTGCCATCCCCATTTATGTCAGCTCGCTTGACTTGCTCCCAGTCTGGGCTGGATGATGTTTTGCCGTAATTCGCTGCGACGATGCCGAGATCGCCGATGGTTGTTTTATTATCATGGTTGACGTCGCCTGGAATTCCCGGAGGCGGTGTCGCAATGCTCACGCCCACCGCAGAAGCTTGCGCTTTCGTTTCGACTCCCTGCGCGTCGCTAAGCGTTGCATCGGTTACGGCAATCGTTCCCGTTGCCGGCTGCGTCAAAGCTTTGGCTTTGAACTTCAGTTCTAGAATCCCGCTATCGCCTGTCAGTTCCTTGCCTACGTTTGCTAGGATAAACCGGAGTTTGCCCAGTGTGTCCTTCACAGTATCTACGAGCAAAATCCCTTCTTTCGCGGCACGGGCCGAGACAAAGTCAAAAACGTTCGAGTCGTAGTCCATCTTAATATCTTGTGCATATACGCTTTGCGTGACGCTGCCCAGACCCAGCTGTACAGGGAATTCCTCGCCTGTCTGAACGGTGCCGGCTGCGGATAGCGTCGTTAAAGCGTCAATTGGCGTGACTTCGCCTTTTTGTACCGTAATTCTGCTTACCGCTGTAAAATTGCCATTTACCGTGGTGACCGTAATATCCGCCGATCCCGCTTTCAATGCGGTTACAACTGTTTTGCCGTCCTTGACCTCCACTTTGGCGACGGTATCGTTGCTGCTCGCCCAAGTGACATTCTTATTCTTCGCGTTCTCAGGCAGCACAGTTGCAACCAGCTCTACCGTTTGCCCTTCTTTCAGCATGACTTGCGGTTTATCCAACTGCACGCCGGTTACTGGCACGGTAGCGACAGGAATACTAAATACGTTAATCTCGGCAGCAGACGCATAATTATTCACTCCCTGAACGGCCTCCAGCTTCACATGCGTTGCTGTTACCGGCTTAAATGTTACACTCTTCTGAGCTGCAGATTGGTCCCAGTTCCCCGTCGCTGCTTTCGTGAAGTTCACACCATCTGTGCTTGTATAAATATTGTAGCTTTTAATGAAGCCATTCGATTGCCCGTCTTGTCTTGGCAAATAATCCAACTGGCTGACCTGATAGCTTCCGCCCAAATCCAACGTAATCGACTGAGGCAAAGAATTGGAAGAATCCCATTTCGTATGCCAGATGGTTGATGAAGTTCCATCCACTACATTTGAGGCGCTATTATTCTCATTTTCCGTTTCCTCACCAGTCGCCGTCGCTGTCATTTGCTCTTGTGGAATGATGACTGGCTCCTCGTAGTTCACGTTGATTTCTGCTGCGGAAGCATAACCGCCATTACCGGCTGTGGCCTCCAGCTTCACATACGATGCCGAAGTTGGTGCTAAAGCAGCATTTTTCTCAGTCGCATCATTTGCCCAGATGCCGTCAGCTACTTTTGTAAAATTCGTACCATCGTCACTAACATAAACGTTATAAGCCGTTATGATGCCATTCACGCCGCCGGCTTGTCTTGGCAAATATTTCAGATTTGTCACATTGTAGGTGCCGCCAAGGTTCAGGGTAATCGATTGCGGCAGCGAATTGCTCAAATCCCACTTTGTATGCCAGATTGTCCCGCTTTGTCCATCCAACACATTAGAGGCTGGATTATTTGCACCTGCCGTTTCCTGGCTAGTCGCCGTCGCCGTCATTTGCACCTGTGGAACACTGGGTGGAGGAATCTCCCCTCCTACCTGCACGGTAAAATCATCCATAACAAAGTCTGAGCTATTATTCGTCAACTTCCGGATTCCGACCCATGTATTGCCTGACGTGCTTCCGGCAATCACTTTGGTAAATGTTTTCGTTGAAGTAACGGTATCGAAATTGACGGAGGATATTTCTCTTGTTCCGTCGCCGATAACCAAAGCGTAATCACCGGCTTGTTGATTCTGGTACTTGAAAGAAATTGTATAGTTTGTACCAGGCGCGAATCGAAGCGTTTGAGGCAATGTTCGATATAGAAGCCCGGTATTCTCCTTATGGGACATCAGCGACCAGTCTCCACTAATCACATGGTCAATCGGATTGCCGTTCCAGCCCTTTTGCGTGTAAGGCGCATGCAAGTTGGCCAAAGAAGTTCTAGGATCGGAGGTCGTCCCCCCCGCATCCGCCTTCACAAACGGATACCAGCCTGCATCAATGTGTTCAAAATCTTCTGCGAAGTATGCCCCTGTCGGGTTTGCCGACCGCTGCACTTTCATGAGATGAACATCATCAAACGTAATGGCGGCAGTACCTGGTTCACCCTGCAGATACAGCGTCGCTGTCGTTTGTCCTGCTGGGACATCAAACATTACGCGCATCCTCTGCATCTTGGTACCGTTTTTGGAATCTCCGCCTATGCTGTTGATGGCGAAAGAGCTATCTGTATAATTACTCACCTCGATTCCGCCGTAATCTTTGACCCCAATTCGGGCACGGCGCGTACCGTCCACTTGCACATAAACATAAGCCGAATAAGTTCCCGGCGAAAGTCCTGTAAGCTGCCCGCTGACGCTAACAGAATCACCGCTCGCGATTTTCAACTCGTATTGCCCGCGTGTATTTCGCTGAACGGATGCAGCCTGTTTATCGCCGGTTACCGTCCAGGATGAGAGATTTCCGCTATTGAAGCCCGGGTCTTTCAATGGCGTACCTTCTCCAAATTTCACATCCGGAGTTACAGGACCTGTTCCTTTGTAGACCACGTAAGGCGTATTCGCCAGAGCGTTAATTGCTACTTGGTTGCCATTAACGGTCAAATCTTGAATAAACTGTTTACCTTGATCCGTCAACTTGTAAAGCTTCACGGTTTGAAGCCCTGACCAGCTCACCGGAAGTGTCCAGGTCGTGGAACCCCCGTTAGCATTCCAGTGATATAGTTTATCTTCTGTTTTTGGACTCCAAGGAAGCAAGTACGATCCACCATTCAAGACCGTGATTCCATCCTTCTTGATGACTCTCGTGCCGGTAGCGTTGCTAACGCTTACATGATCTGTGAACTCGATGAAGTTATTCGTCCATTTCAGAATAGGGAAATGCTGCATATATTTCGTTGGCAGATTCGTCGTGAATGTCAGCTTGATCATGTCGTCATAATTCACTTTTCCTTGCCAACCTTCGTATGCTTCAAGCTCTGTACCGCCAAGCAGCGGATTGCGTGCGATCCAGGTATCTTTATGATGGTTGTGGATAAAACGGGCTATTTGACTATTGAAGCCCTTAGTTTCCTGACCGCCATAATTGTAGTCAACGGACCAATGATACCAAATCGCATCGTCCTCCATATACATGGGGAATTCTGTAGTAGTCGCCCATCCCAAACCATTCTGTTCCTGTGCCAGTCTTCTGCCGTCAAAGCCATTTTCAAACCAGGCATCATTATAAATGAAGTCGAGATTCGGCACTCTGTCCTTTAATTCTTTCAAGCGGTTTAATCTAGCCCCTGTCGCAGCTTCGCTGCGCATTTGAGCTTTGTTATAATCAAAAGATAAGTCAAGCCAATCCCATCCTGGTTTATTCGGATCCACCAAATTCTCGCTAAAATATTTGGCTTGCGGACTTGCGCCTGTGGCGCTAATGTGCACCCCGAAATAACCTCCATATTTATGGCCTTCATTGACAAGGGTATTGATATCCGCATCTCCGCCTTGGCGTATGCCGATATTATTACCGTAATCCGCATGCGCGGAATCATGACCTTCTTGTTGATACCCTTTCAACTCGATAAATTGCTGAAGTCCATCCGTTCCCAGATAAATTCTTTTCGTTTCATCCAATGTCTTAAGGAATGGGTTCGTAGCCTGGCTGGCGAAATTAAAAGGAATTCGTTGAACAACCAGATCGGGAACCTTCTCACTGCCAAACGGACTTTTCGAAATGCTACGGTACGCAACGGCCCCGTCTTGCCAATCAACGCCGCCATCTCCGTTTGCATCCGGCGTGATGACAACTTTTTCATTAGGCAGCGGCTCGGTTGTGCTCATGCCCTCCGGTCTGTATACCCATGGCGCACTCCAGACGCCGGTACGGTAATAGTCTGTTTTATTTACCGTTTGTTTGTGAAGTCGATCATTATCCCAATCTGCGGAATAATCCTGAACTGCGTTCGTCCAGACGGCCCCCGCCAGTTGGTTCGTATTCAGTATGCTATACATATAATTTCCGGGAGAGCTATCAATGGCAGGAGTGCCGGTTACATTCAAGAACGTATCTCCACTCCCGGCAACAGCCGTGTGCAGTCTTGTACCGGAAAATGCAGCTCCTGTTTGTGTACTTCTAACGGAAAGCAGGTTATGATTCGGGATCTCGAACGTGCTAACTTTGGTCGTACCACTCTCCGTGATTCCGGTAACATGATAATTCAATACATTCCCGACAACATCAAGATCGATGCTTATCGTAACTTCAATTGAAGGAATCGATAATGTATAAGATGCCTTCGAGCCCGTCTTACTAAATGTTACAGACGGGGTATAGCTTGTACCATTGATCTTGACTTCATTTAATGCATCTTCTTGACCATACATAACAGCGTTATTAGCTAGCCATTCATACTGCAGCACTCTAGGAAATGTGTCATCAACAGTCACTCTCATCACAGAAGATTCTATGGATTGTGATTGCGATTGCGATGCTGCAGCTATAACGGGAGTTGTAAATTTGGATACTGTTGTGTTGATACTCCCGACCGCTTGAACAGACATGCATAAAGCTAACATAACCGAAAATTTCTTGACCAGTCTCATCATCCCCTTAAATCAATTAACAACCGTTCCACTTTGCAACCTCAAACAAGTGACCGTGTTGGTCCTTTTTTGTCACATGCTAACGCTTTCACAATGATTGTAATCTGATGTCAAGGATAAGAGAATGATATATTCTACAAATTCCCCCTCATTTTTTAACCAAATTTCATGAATCCTAATTGGATTCTCTCAACCTTTTTCGGGCAACCCCTGTACGGTAGGCCGCTTCAATAACAGCCTCTCTCACTTTTTCAACTACCTTCTGATTAAATACGCTGGGAATAATATACGTTTCGTTCAATTCATCGTCCGACACAACCGATGCGATCGCATGTGCTGCCGCAAGCTTCATCGATTCATTAATTTCGCTTGCCCTGCAATCCAAAGCTCCACGGAAAATGCCCGGGAAGCACAGCACGTTATTGATTTGATTTGGTTTGTCAGACCTTCCCGTAGCCATGACCCTAACGTAAGGCTTGGCCTGCTCCGGGTCAATCTCTGGGATCGGGTTCGCCATTGCGAAGACGATTGGATCTTTAGCCATGGACTGCACATGCTCCACCGTTAAAATATTCGGAGCCGATACGCCGATAAAAACATCTGCATCCTTGATAACCTCGGACAAGCCGCCGACCTCCAAGTTCGGATTCGTCAAGTGAGCAAACGCTGTCCAATGCGGGTTATCGTAATGGGACTCGCGATGAATGGCGCCAAAGCGGTCCACACCGATCAAATTACGCACACCGGCGGCGAGCAGCATCTTCGAGCATGCGATGCCCGCTGCACCGATCCCGTTCACTACGACCTTTATATCCGACATTTGTTTGCCGGTAATCTTGAGTGCATTCAATAATCCGGCCAGCAGGACGACAGCCGTCCCGTGCTGGTCGTCGTGAAACACCGGAATATCGAGTTCCTGTTTCAAACGCTCCTCAATTTCGAAGCACCGAGGGGATGAAATGTCCTCCAGATTGATGCCGCCGAATGCCGGAGCCAATGCTTTGACAATACGGACAATTTCGTCGGGGTCCTTTGTGTCCAGACAAATCGGAAATGCATCGACACCTGCGAATTCTTTGAACAGCATGGCCTTGCCTTCCATCACCGGCATGGCTGCCATCGGTCCGATATCGCCAAGCCCAAGTACAGCCGTTCCATCCGACACGACCGCGATCATATTCCTTTTTATCGTCAATGAATAGGCCTTGCTTGGCTGTTCCGCAATCGCTGTGCAAACCTGGGCTACACCTGGGGTGTATACCCGGGACAAATCGTCACGGTTTTTTACCGGCGTTTTGGAAGCAATCTCGATTTTCCCGCCCAAGTGCACGAGGAACGTGCGGTCCGATACGTGAATGACCTGGACACCGCTTAGCTTTTGAAGCAATTCATGGATGGATTGGCTGTGCGCTTGATCTAACACATTGACGGTTATATCGCGGACCGTATGGGTACGCCCGGAGGAGATAACATCAATTCCCACAATATCGCCATTAGTCCCTTCGATTACAGCGGCTATATCGCCTAGAGAGGTTTGTTCTTTATCGATTTGAAGCCGAAATATCATATACGTGCTGGCAACGTTTGAAACTGACATATGTTTATACACTCTCCTTTTATCTTTGTAAAACGTTTCTTGGGCTTGCTTCCATTCAAGCAATCGTGAAACTCCTATCAGGACGGCATCCGTTTTATCTCTCGCCACGCCATAGGCTGCTTCACCGATCAGCGCAGCCCGGGCGTCATTTACAAGGATACAAGGCAATTCGAATCCCCCTTCAAACCACTGTTCAAAAGGAAACCCTACAGCGTCCGAATATTTATCGTTAATCGATAATAGGGTTCGGCTTGTTGGATCCACCACTCCCGGCGCTGCTAGCCCGATCCCCGTACATTCGGAAATGGAAGATCGACTTTGGGAAAGTAAATGATAAATGGCTCCTATTACATCCGAAAGACGACTTAACAGCCCTTTTTGCGATAAGGCCGGTAATCTCGTACTTGAGATAACGGTCCCATTTTGGACCAATCCGATTTGGATGTCGGTCCCCCCAAAGTCAATCACTATGTGCAAATATCATCCTGCCTCCACTTTTTCAATGATTATTAGTTGAACCTATTATTTCTTTTTCACTAAATACATAGCAAGAAGCAAGCCAATAGGAAAATAGGCGTTGAATAGGCAAATAAGCATACGTGGCATTTATTTTGTGAGCGGCTGCACAATTTTTTTACAGCAAACTGTAAAAAAATTGTGCAATTTAAAACAAAAAAAGAACACGGATTATGTTCCGTGTTCAATTCCGCAGCCGTATACATAGCTATATAAATGGACAACTTCGTCGTTCAATATGAACGAAGCCTGGATGAGAGAATTCTCAACTCCTCACGATACTTCATGACCGTACGCCGTGATATTTGAATGCCATCTTTATTCAGCAAATCGGTCATTTGTTGGTCAGATAATGGCCTTTTCTTATCTTCACGTTCCACAAGCAGTTTAATTTTAGTTCTGATGCTTTCGGCCGAAGCCTCTTCACCACTTACCGTTGATACACCGAACGGGAAAAAGTACTTCAATGCATACACGCCTTGTGGTGTAAGAATATATTTATTCTGTACAGCACGGCTGATCGTCGACTCATGAAGCCCTAATTGGGCAGCAACTACTTTTAAATTCATCGGTTTTAAGCAGCTGACACCTTTTTCCAAGAACGCGTTCTGTTCTTTCACGATAATTTCAATGACCCGGCGCAGCGTTATTTTTCTTTGAGCCAATCCCCACAACAGTTGCTCTGCATCCTGGAGCTGGTTTCGCACATAAGCGGATATGTCTCCTGATATATTTCCCGTAAAAAGCGAGCGGTATTCCTTGTTCATTATGACTTTCGGGAGAAAGGCATCTGTCATCGTAATTGCGTACTCGCCGTCAACTTTCTGGACTTTTGCATCCGGCTGGATATAGGATTGCTGTTGATGGCCGAACGCAAGACCGGGCCTTGGATTCAATGTGCGAATATACGCGATCGCATCCAGTAGTATATCAATGGAGATGTCCAGTTTATCCGCCAACTGCTTTCGGTTTCCATTAGCCAACTCTTGCATGTGATTAACAATCAATTCTGCAGCCCATGGGTCCGGGCTTGAGTCCCGCTGAATTTGCAGCAGCAAACACTCTTTCAAGTCCCGCGCTGCTATCCCGGCCGGTTCCAGGCTTTGAAGGCACGCAAGCGCATACAAAACTTCCTTTTCATCAGCATGGCAAGCCGCCAGAGCCTCATCTACGGAAATCTCCAGGTATCCCGATTCATTCAAATTCCCCGCCAAGTATTGAGCAATTGCAAGCGTGCTCTTAGGTATATTCGCAAGTCTCAGCTGAGCTAACAGCGCCGTCTCTGCCGTTTCACCCGGCCTGCTCAAGTTGTTCAACCAGCGATCCTTATGGTCGATGCCCGCCGTCCCACCTTTATTACTGCCGTTAATGCCGGTGGAGGGCCATTCTATGTCCAAAAACGGATTATCTGTCGCTTTATTTTGAATAAAATCGACCAGTTCATCCGAAGCTATTTGCAAAATAAAAATCGATTGCTTTAGCTGAGGCGTTAGATTCAGTTGGGTCGTTTGTGTCGCTTCGGCTGCAAGTTTCAGAATCATCATGTGACACCCCTATACCAAACTTCTATTAAGATTTATTGTAAAAGAATCAATTGCGAAATGATACTGGATATTTGCGTGAAATTACTGCAACAGCCGGTGTTCAATGAAGAACATCGGCTCTTGCGTTATACATGGCGATTACGGTTCCAAGCCGATCTTTTCGATAAAAAACCGCCGTGGAACATATTCGGTTCATAAGAAACGACAAATGCTTGCGGGTCTTTGAGCAATATTTCATGATAAAGCCGCTGCTGCTCCTTGCGGGAAATGACTATGGAAATGACCCACCGAGCACCTTCCTTGCCTTCACCCTGCCATACGGTAACCCCATAGCCTTTGGACCTTAATTCCTCAGCTATATAACTGAACTCGGCTTTCGTTACTGCCTGCACGGTGACAAACCCGAGGGCAAGCCGCTCCTCGATTTTCGTTCCGATCAGGACACCCAGCCCATAGCTTAGACAGTACACGATCAAATTGACAGGTTCGTCCAAATGATCCAGCACGATTTTGAAGCCGATGACATAGATTCCGATTTCGACCGCACTCATCAAGGCCGCGACATAGCGAAATCCTTTGACCATCAGGATAAAGCGAATTGTCAGCATGGAGACGTAAATCACTTGCAGGACGAGAATGATCAACAGTGTCGTCATCGGGATAAAATGGAATAGCTCATTCATTTCCCTCCAAACTCAATGACGTTACGGCCGACATTGACGCAAGAATGGTCGTGGAAGCTGTCAAACGCCTGATTAATTTGGTCCAGGTGAATGCGGGATAGCACCAATTCATCCAGCTGGAATTTGCCCTCCAAATAGAGCTGCGCGATAATCGGGAAATCCCGGAACGGATGCACATCGCCATAGAAGCTTCCTTTTAAAATTTTGCCGACGCGATGAAAGCCTCCTGCCGGAAGCGCCAACTCCTTTTTCGGATTGAACGCGCCGATCACCACGGTCGTGCCGCCTTTGCGCGTAGCCTGCCAGGCGGATGACGCCGCATGCGTATTGCCCGTACAATCGATGGCGTAATGAACGCCGAAGCCACCGGTCAGCTCCTTCAGCGCCTCGGCGGCGTTGACCTCGCCGACGCCCACGGTATGCGTGGCGCCGAACTTCTTGGCGATCTCCAGATTTTGCTCTTTCAAGTCGCATGCGATGATTTTGGAAGCGCCGGCAATCCGCGCGCCCTGAATTGCATTCACGCCTACGCCTCCAATGCCGAAGACGGCGACCGTCGAGCCTGGTCTCACTTCCGCCGCCCGGACAGCGGCTCCGTAGCCTGTCGCGACACCGCAGCCGATCAAGGAAGCTTGCGCAAAAGGCATATCATCCGGCAGTTTGACGCAGCTCATTTCAGGAACAACCGTATACTCGGCAAAGGTGGACAACAAGGAGTTGTGATATACCTGTTTGCCGTCCTTGCTAATGCGCGTTGTGCCGTCGAGCAGCGTGCCCGCGAACATCGGGCCGAACGCGGACTCACACAAATTCACTTTGCCCGTCTGGCAAAATTCACAGGTACCGCAAAACGGCACCCAGCTTAAAGCCACTTTATCGCCAGGCTTGACGGTTCTGACATTCGGTCCGACTTCAACGACAATTCCGGCGCCTTCATGACCTAGAATCGTCGGGATAGGCGTCGTTTCGTCAAGTAGTGCATTGTAATCACTGTGACAGACGCCTGTCGCTTCTATTTTGACTAGCACCTCATTCACCTGAGGCGGGGCAAGATCGACTTCCGTAATCACTAGCGGTTTCCCGATTTCTGTCATGACGGCTGCTTTCATTTTCATAATGCGACGTCCTCCTAAGACAATAGTTTAATGAGCGATCCAGATCGCTTTCGATTTGGTATAAGAACTTAAGGAATGTATCGCGTATTCCTTGCCCCAGCCGCTTTGTCTAAACCCTCCGAACGGACTCGCGTAATCGTAACAGCCATAGCGGTTGACAAACACTTGTCCAGCATCCAACTGCTTCGCAACCCGGTGCGCTCTTGACACATCGTTCGTCCATAGTCCTGCGGCCAAACCGTAGATCGAGTCGTTCGCAAGCCGAACCGCTTCTTCTTCTGTATCAAAAGGAATCACAACGAGCACAGGCCCGAAAATCTCTTCTTGTGCCACGATCATATCATTCGTCACATCGGCCAGGATCGTTGGCCGGACGAAATAACCATTGGCATTGTCGCCTTCTATGTCCCGATAGCCGCCAGCAGCAATGCGGGCGCCCTGGTCGACACCTTTTTGAATGTAGCCTAGGATGCTTTCCATGTGCGCTTTGGATACTTGCGGGCCTTGATTCGCATCCGGGTCGAATTGGTCACCCAAGCGGTAGCTGTCCGCAAACTCGGCAAGTTTCGCAACGACAGTTTCATAGATGGGCCTTTCCACAAACAGCCGCGTGGGAGCGGAGCATTTTTCCCCTTTATGCGTGAATAGTCCGTAAAAGGAACGCTCGATTGCCGCTGCCATATTCGGCGCATCGGCGAATAAAATATTCGGCGATTTGCCGCCAAGCTCAAGTGTCACAGGCTTCAGATTCGAATCCGCGGAATCGTGAACGAGCTGCTTGCCGACACCCGTGCTTCCGGTAAACGAGACTTTATCTACGCCCATATGACGCGTTATATAGGAACCGATGCGGCCCTCGCCGAGAATGAGGTTGATCGTCCCCTTCGGTAAAAGACCGGAATCATGAATGATTTCAAATAAACGGATGATCGAATAGCTCGTCGTGCTTGACGGCTTGAATACGACCGTATTGCCCATCGCCAGCGCTGGAGCCAGCTTCCAGACGCCCATAACGATCGGGAAGTTCCAAGGTACGATTTGACCGCATACACCGATCGGGTCTTTGGTTGTAAAACTAGTAAAATTGCCCTCTACCGGGTTCACTTCGCCATAGAATTTATCTACCCAGCCTCCGTAATACTCAAATAATTCGGCGGCTTCCGTCACGTCATCCGCATAAGCTTCCTTGTATAGCTTTCCGTTGTCCAGCGCCTCTAACGTCGCCAGCTCCTCATGATGCTCGCGAATGAGCGAGGCAATCCGCCACATGACGCGCCCCCGTTCTTTGCGGGACATCGACTTCCATTCCCCTTGCTCAAACGCCTGACGTGCGGCAGCTACCGCCAGGTTCACATCTTCTTCATTCGCGCCGCGGAAGTTCCCAAGCACTTGCCCGTTAGCCGGATTGATCGAGCTAAGCAGCGAGCCTCTGCCTTCCACCCATTCTCCGCCAATATATAGAGATTTCGTTATTTTTAACCAATCCTTCGCCCAGTCCAATCGGGCATGCCGAATGTTACTCATGCTTCTCTCTCCTCCCGAATTTTACAATGATCTGCTCCGGTTTCCATTGCTTTAGCCACTCCGCTACCTGTGTATACCCGTATGTTTCCTTCAAATCAACGATCAGCGGAATGAAACTGTCTGCGTAACGCTTGCATGTTTCTTCATTGACCGTGATACCGGCCAAGCACCGATAATCGAATATATCTGCCGTGCGGGCGAGCATCTGTATACTGTCGAGCAGTAGCGTGCCGATGAAACCGTCAGCCAAGTTCAAATGCACCTCGCCGAGCTCTACCGCCGACTGGATAATCGCATCATTGCCGCCGATCAGCAGACCGCAATGGATTACCGTTTCCGGAATGACCGGATTGACTTTACCTGGAAAAAAGGAGGATCCTGCCTGCACCGCAGGAAGCGTCAGCTCGGATAATCCGGTTTCGGGGCCTGAAGCGAGCAGCCGCAAATCTTTGGCCAATTTTACGAGCACTGCTGATGTGAGCCGAATTTCTGCTGACAAACGGCCTAAATCGTCCGGATATTGCGCTGCATCATACAGATTCGGCCGCAATCGCAGAGGAAGCGCTGTTATTTCGGCGAGCACAGGGACAATTGCTTGACGGTAATTCAAGCTGGCTCCTGTGCCGGAGCCGATCACAGTCCCGCCCAGATTGATGTGATGAATGCCATCCACCGCATGATCCACTGCTTCCAGCCGGCGCCACAACGCAGATGCCGTCGCCTGAAACAAAACCCCTGCCGATACGCGCATCCCGTCCTGCCAGCAGGTGCGGGCGATCGTTGTTACCGGCTCCAGCTCCAATGCCTTTGCTTCTAGCGTTGCTATGATCCGAAGCAAGTTCATCTTTAACGACTTCGCTGACTCAATGAGCGCAATACGAATTGCCGTGTGGCATACGTCGGCTGTCGATTGGGACGCATTCACATGATCCGCGGGATGCACATCTCCCCCCGCCAGACCGGCGATCACTTCGTTCACGTTTATGTTGATGCCGATACTCCCGCCGCCGTGGAAGGCGTCTACGGGAAATTGATCCGTATACTCGCCTTTGATCAACTTATCACAAGCGGCGATGATCGCGTCCCTGATCGGTTCGCCGATCGTCCCGTCTTGCGAATTGGCGATTGCCGCCGCTTTTTTCACGGCTGCGAGCGCGCGAATGTAAGCAGGAAATTGCGCCAGGGTCCGGCCTGAGTAGCTCATATTGGCGACCGTTCGCGCCGTCTGTATGCCGTACAAGGCATCATCCGGGATATGCAGCGATCCGAACACATCATTAACTTCCCGCATAAGTACGTCCGTGTTCTTCCATTTGATCCAGGATCGTATCAATATCGATTGTCCCTATACGGCAATTCATGTGATTGACAACCGTCAGTTCCTTTACTCTTGTTTCAACCAAACGGGTGAATACATCCTTCACGCTTTCTTCTAGCTGAACGACATTGTAGCTGCTGACGACAGGCCCTTTTTCCCAATTCTTCACATCAAGAATGTCGCTGATTTTGAGTAGATTCATCCGCCGGTAAATGTCTCTGTCGCCGACCAGCTTTTTCACAAAATCATTGACAGGGCTCGTAATTATCGCATACGGAGTATCGAACTGGACGATTCGACCGCTCTGCATCACCACGATCCGATCGGCAAGCCGGAAGGCTTCATCCACATCGTGAGTAACGAAAAGAATCGTTTTCTTCGTCTTGCGCTGAATGCGCCGCAGTTCGTCCTGCAAGCTGAGCCGCGTGATGGCATCGATAGCGCCGAAAGGTTCATCCATTAACAGAATGCTTGGATCGGCGGCCAGTGCGCGGGCAATGCCGACTCTTTGCTGCTGGCCGCCGGACAGCTGGCTCGGCAGCCGTTTGCGGAAAACTTTCGGATCGAGGTGCACCATCTCCAGCAGCTCGTCGATACGCTCGGAAATCACCTTCTCATTCCAGCTAAGCAGGCGTGGAACTACGGCAATGTTATCTTCGATCCGCATATGCGGAAACAGCCCATTCTGCTGAATGACATAACCGATCCGGCGGCGCAGCGTCTCCGGCTGCATCGCCATGATGTCCGTCCCGTCAATCTCGATCGTGCCCGAAGTGGGCTCATACAATCGGTTGGTCATCTTGAGCAGCGTCGTTTTTCCGCAGCCCGAAGGACCCAGGAAGACGATAAACTCGCCTTCCTGGACGGATAAATTGACATGGTCGACAGCTGGAGCCATAGCACCTGGATACTGTTTAAACACCTGTTTGTAATTAATGCTCATCAGTTACTCACCTCATCAGAAATTCAAATTGACAGAACGGAAGTGCGAAGGCTGGATCTAGCCTCCGTCCACTCCCCCATCGATGTACAACATTGCTTGTATTGTAAGCAAAGCGACTTCAGCGCTATTTGATAAGTTTGTTTTCTTTAAGGAATGTTTTGGCTACATCTTCAATTTCTTGCTTCTCAGGACCGTCAACCTGCCAGTTCAATTTTTGAATGGCTTTGTCATCCAGCAGCTTGGATAATTGATTCAGGCGATCCTTAATTTTCGGTTCCGCACTCAGCTTCTCATTGCGAATCAGCGGCGCTACCTGATAAGCCGGGAAGAAGCCTACATCGTCTTTCAGCTGGACCAATCCCATGCCGACAATTTGTCCGTCGGTTCCTACGGAAACCGTCACATCCGATTGCCCGTCTTTCAACGGATTGTAACGAAGGCTGTAATCGATCTGGAATTGCTTCTTGAACTTGAAACCGCCTTTATCTTTAAATACTTTTTGCAATCCAGGCAGCGAATCCTCGCGTACATCGAATTCCTGCGGATAGGAAAGTGTTAGCTCGTTAGAATTTGCAGCCAGATCCGAGATCGTTACAAGCTTATATTTGTCAGCCGTCTCTTTCTTCACTGCAAAGCCGTAAGTGGCGTTCTCTTGTGCCGAATCCAGCCACGTGAGGTTCCATTGTTTGAAGCCGTCGGCCAGCGTTTGCTCCACCTTCTTCTGATCCTTCTCCACCGGCTGCTTGAGCATAACCGTCAGGCCTGTCCCCGTATATTCCGGATAAATGTCCAGGTCGCCTTTTTTCAACGCTTCAAATGTCGGAGCCGTACCTCCCAGGCTTAACTTCCTCGTTACTTTAATACCCATATCTTCGAAGATTTCGGCATACATCTCGCCAATCAAATGGTTTTCCGTGTTATCTTTGGAACCGACAGTCAGAGCAAGCTTACTTGACGAGGCTCCGTCCGTTGAAGCTGTCTTCGTGCTGCCGCAGCCAGCCAGTGCTACTGCTGTAATCGTTAGAACGGATAGTACCAAAATGCGTTTTTTCATATGAATGTCCCCTTTATCAAATAGATTTAAT
Organism: Paenibacillus sp. MAHUQ-63; assembly: GCF_028765165.1. Lineage (GTDB taxonomy): Bacteria > Bacillota > Bacilli > Paenibacillales > NBRC-103111 > Paenibacillus_E. Next base: position 155,619 of record NZ_JARADB010000001.1, read on the forward strand.
TTTTCAATCGCCTTGTGGGCTGCATTGATCATTTATCAGTAATAACTCAAACGCTTTTGAATGTAAGCGAATACACTTTCGCTTGCGATCGCCAACAACGCGACGGGTACAGCTCCAATGAGCAAGTAGCTTTTCGACATCATGCTGACGCCATTGATAATATAGCTGCCCAGCCCGCTTCCGCCAATCAATACGGCCAGCGTCGCACTCGCGATAACCTCCACGGAAGCCGAGCGAACGCCTGCCAGCATAACTGGAAGAGCAAGCGGAAACTCGACTTTGAACACCGTCTGCAGCGACGTCATGCCCATTCCTTTGGCGGCTTCCTTGACACCAGCGTCGATTTCGCGAAACGCAACATAGGTGTTAATAATGATGGGTGGACAAGCGAGCACGATCAAAGCAAGCAGCGCGGGCAAAAAACCAACCCCCAGCACCGGCATGGCCAAAGCCAGAATCGCGAGACTCGGTACGACACGGAACATATTGATGCCGTTAATGATATAGTTGGCCACTGCCAGCTTTCTGGAAATCCAGATGCCAAGCGGAACGCAAATGAGCAGCGCGACGCCTACGGCCGTGAGACTGAGTACGAGGTGGCTAAGCAAGTTGCTCCAAAATACGGAAGCGTTTTCTTGAAAATACGTTTGAATTTCTTTCCAAAGCACGGATGGTTACCTCCTTTAGCAGCGCTACGCCAATTTCGGACGAAGCAGCTTCTCAATCAATCTAAACAAACCATCTGCAGCGATGGCCAACAACGTAATCGCGATGGTTCCCGCAATAATTTTGCCGGTATGCTGATGATTCAAGCCTTGAAAAATAAGCGTTCCCAATCCGCCTCCACCGATCCAGGCTGCAATGGTCCCGATCGAGATGATGGATACGGTTGCAATTCGAATCCCAGCCAGAATGACTGGAACGGACAGCGGCATCTCAATTTTCCAAACGATTTGCCATTTGCTCATGCCCATTCCTTTGGCCGCTTCGAGCATCATCGGATCGATGCCTTTAATGGCCGATATGATATTCCGGACCAAAATCATCTGGGCATAAGCGACGAGCCCGATCGTTGCCGTTTTGACGCCCAGTCCGGTATATGGAATCAATGCCGCATAGAGCGCCATGCTCGGTATCGTATACACGATGCCCAGCATACCGGTCACCGGCGTGTGGAGCCGCCGGTACTTCGCGACCAAGAAACCGATCGGAAAAGCGAACAGTAAGGCCATCCCGAGCGATGTAAACGTCAAGAGGACGTGTTCTCCAAACAAGGCCCCTACCTTTTCCCAATTGTTGAATAAATAGCTCATCAGCTTTCACCTACATACACGTGCTTGTAATCATAACTTTCAAGCGCTTCTTCATCGAGTTCGATACCGAGCCCCGTCGTATCCGATGCTTTGAAAGGCAAGTCCAAAGGAAGCAGATTATGTTTGATATCGCTTGCAGTAATTTTCATCTTGTCACCTCTTCTATTTGGATGACTATATACAGAGCAAGAAGCGTGCCAATAGAAAAAACCGACGTTGAATAAGCAAATAAACATATGAGGCTCTAATTTTGTAAGCGATTGCACAAAATTTTTACGGCAAACTGTAAAAAAATTGCGCAATTTCAATATAAAAAGAACACGGTTTATTTTCCGTGTTCATCGATTCAAAATATGATTTTGCAGCAAAAATTCGCGGGCTATTTGGGTCACATCCTTATGCAGAATATCGACCTGGTACATCAATTCCATCATATTGCTATTATTGACGACTTGAGCAATGGGTCTGATGATATCGCTGATCTCTTTATTTTGATCGAGCGTATTTTTGAGAATAACCGGAGCCGTGTGGTACGGCGGAAACGAATGCCGGTCATCCTCGATAACCACCAGATGAAGTTCTTTAATCCGGGGATCGGTGGCAAGACCAATCACTACTTCTACACGTGACTCTTTGACAGCCTGCGGCAGCAGGCTTGTATCCATGGCAACAATTTGATTGCGGGGGATGGTAAAATCATAAATTTCCTGAAGCCGTTTCACGCCATCTTCCCTCTGCAAGTATTCATCGTTCGTGGCGAACTTCATTGAAGCCCGGTTCCCCTCAAAAACGCGAATCAGATCCGATATGGTCCGAATGCCAAGCTGCCGCGCGATATCGTCCCGCATCAGCAGCGCCCAGCTGCTGTTAAACTCACTTCGCGGCAGCCAGACGATCCCTTTCTCCGCATCGGATGCCAAGACGGCTCGATACACTTCGTCCGGATCGAACAGCACAGCTTGTTTCTGATAATATTGCCTCGCCGTCGTCGTATATTCCCAATACAAGTCGATGACCCCCGCCTCCATCGCAGAGCGGACCGCATCGCTATCGAGTGTAACCATCTCATTCACCGGATATCCGTGCTCACGCAGCACAAGCGAGGTCATTTTCATCAGCAAATATTGCTCCGTTATCGACTTGGATCCGACCGTTATTCTCGTTTTGTTGAGAGGAAGCGGTTTATGGCTTACATTTGGCGCATCCAAGGCTCCGCGGTTACAGGACGATAGGAAGACCATCAGTAGCACCCCCAACAACGAGCTACATAACAATTTGTATTTCGTCATCGTTTGATCTTCTTCATTTTATGGATTAACGTGTTACGGGAAATGCCCAGCAGATCCGCTGCTTTCGTCTGGTTTCCCTTGACGCGGAGCAGCGCGTCCTCGATCATCTTTTCCTCGACCTCTTCGAGCACGTCTTGCAGCTTGCCGGCCGGAGATTCCACTGGTTTCGTTTCAATGGAATCCGAAAGATTGGGAGGCAAATCTCCGATATGCAGATGGCCGGTCGTTTTCATAATATGCATCCGCTCCAGCACATTGAACAGTTCCCGTATGTTGCCTTGCCAAGGCAAAGTTTCAAGCATTTTTTTGAGCTCATCGGAGGCAGTCACCGATTTGCCGTATTTCAAATTGAGATCCTTCAACTTTAGTTGGATAAGCATCTTGATGTCCTCTTTACGTTCGCGCAGCGGCGGCAAAACAATTTCCACCAGGTTCAAACGGTAGTATAAGTCCTCGCGAAACTTGCCGCTGCGTACGAAATCCTGAATATTCCGGTTCGTCGCGGCAATAATGCGTACATCCACCTGGCGCTCTTGATGACTTCCAAGCCGTATAATCCGCTTTTCTTCGATGACATGCAGCAGCTTTGCCTGGGTTGCAAGGGACATCTCGCCAATCTCATCTAGGAAAATGGTGCCCTGATTGGCCGCCTCGAATTTGCCGATGCGCGTATCGATCGCGCCTGTGAAAGCCCCTTTTTCATAACCGAACAATTCGCTCTCCAACAGGTTCTCCGGAATCGCCGCACAATTGAGGGATATAAACGGGTGCTGATGGCGATGGCTCATCTGATGAACCCATTTAGCAAGCGCCGTTTTGCCGACTCCGCTCTCTCCGAGCAGCAAAATGCTGGCATCGGTTTGATTGACCCGCTCGAGCATCTCGCGAATTTGCTTCATTCTGTCGCTTACAAATGCCATAGTGCCCGTAAATTCTTCAGTGTCCGTTAGCGGCAGAACCGTCTGAATCTTTTCGGCCAACACTTTCAATTCAATCGGTTTGTTGAAATAGTCTGCAGCGCCGAGCTTCATCGCCATTACTGCATTTTCCACATTTCCGTATGCGGTCAGCATAAAAACGAGCAAATACGGATGCTTCTGTTTAATCGCCTGGAGCACGTCCAGTCCGGTCATATCCGTGAGCATATAGTCCAAGATGACTGCTCCGTAGGTAAGCCGCTCTATCAGACCGATAGCCGTCTTGCCATCTTGGGCTGTGTCGACTTGATAGCCGCAGCGTTCCAATTTGATGGCAATATTCCGGCATAACTTCACTTCGTCGTCTACTACCAGAATTCTGTGTGTCATTCAGCTTCCTCCTACGCCCGTATTGGAAATTTACAAATGACTGTCGTCCCTGCGTGAAGCACGCTTTCGATCTGGATTTCTCCTCCGTGTTCTTGGATAATCTCACTCGCGATCGTCAGGCCGATGCCGGTGCCCTGCTCCTTAGTGGTGAAAAACGGATTAAACAGCCATTGCATATCGCTTTGGGTAATGCCTTGTCCGGAATCTTCGATGCTTACTTCCAAGTACGGCTTTCTCACATTTATGTTAATCTTCAGAACGCCGCCGCCCGGCATCGCATCAAGACTGTTCAAAAACAGATTTAAAAACAGTTGAATCAGTTTATTCGATTTTCCGCGAGTCAGCGGCAATTCGGGTGCATAGCTTTTGACAGCATGGACGTGCAGTTCGTTAAATTTAATCCGCAGCAAATGAAGCACCCGATCGACAAGCTGATCGATTTCGATCCAGGTTTCATCTTCATTTTTGGTTTTGGCAAAAGACAGAAATTGATTCACAATCCCGCTCATCCGAGCAATTTCCTCGTCGATATCGGCCACGAGCATCCGGATCAATTCGGGGTTTTGCAACTCTTCCGTCATCTCGTCCTTCAATAACTCCGCGCTGCTGGCCAGTACGGCAAGCGGGTTTTTCAACTCGTGTGCCACGCCCGCCGTAACTTGTCCCATTTGGGCGAGTTTTTCTCTTTGATTGACCTGCTCTTCCAGCAATTTTATCTGCGTAACATCCTGCAGGACAGCTAACATCCCGTTTTGGAATGGTGCCGTTACGATGCGAACGATAATTCGCTCGCCTCTTGCTCCAAGAATTGCCAACTCGGTTTCCCCATGGATCGACGGAATAGCTGAAAGTTCCGGTATGACCGAAATTTGCCGATTCGACGGATCCGTCCACCTAACTTGAAACAGCTGCGCAAATTTATCATTCGCATGCGTAACCACCCCTTCATGATTGATCGTAACCAACGCAAAAGGAATACCCTCAATCACATCTCGAAGAAAACGTTCCTTGAAATCCAGTTCCCGCGTGAGCGCCTTCATCGTGACGGTCAACTGGCTCAGTTCATCCTTCGTCTGTTCCCGTTCCTTGAATGAGGTTTCAATGGCATGATCCTGCTTGTATTTCATGGCAAATCGGGTCAAATGTATAATCGGATAAAGCAGTTGTCTCATTCCCAGAACAATAGTAAACAAGGTCAGTGCGAAAATCGACAAAAAACTAATGGTAAGCGCCTGGCCAAGCCTCTTGACGGGTTGAAAAGCGAGTTCCTTGGGAATGCCGAGCGCAAGTCCCCAGTTATCCCGAATTTGCTGAAAGGCGATGATGCTCTCCCGACCTTGATAGAAGCTGGTAACCAGGTCCGAATCGCCTACGGTCAATCGTTCACCGATAGGATCCTGACTGAAATCCTGTCCAAGAATGGATTCGTCTGAAGATGCGATAACTCTTCCATTCAGATCGAGCAAGTAACTGAACCCTTCGCGGCTCGCACTCATCGTCCGAAGCATCTCAGATAAATAATCCCGGCTTAGCTCAGCTACGAGTGCACCGTGAAACACTCTGTCTTTATAGTAAACAGGAACGGCAATCGTCACCGCCATTTCCTGCCTGGAATTCGGAATCAACCCGGAGACCATATACGTATAGCTCCAACGCACATGCTCCAGACCCGGATAGGTAAAAGAAACCGATTGCATATCCGGAGAAAAAGGGGCTTCAAAGCGCAGCTTGGACTCGTTGTCAACATAATAAATGGAATGGATCATGGAGCTTTTGGCAATCGTCTGCCTTGCATTCTCGTACATCGTTTTTTCATCGGTTCGAAATGCGAGATTTTGGCCGGCTATGAGCTGAAGCTGGAGCACCACATCAGTAATTTCCGCATTCAAACGCTTCACGACCGCATCCGCTGCAATCAAATTGTCGCGGGAAATATGCTCCTCCATCGTATGCTGCGCGAAATTCACAATGAAACGGTATATAATGATTGTTGGTATGATCAAAACTAGCGAAAAGATCCATAAGTACTTCTGCGTTAGCCGGCTGGTAAAGGCTTGAAAGAAAAATGCCATCGTCTCTCACCCCTTTTTAGACAGACCCATCATATTCTAAGTATCATGACCCGTCAATGTGAAGTGTATTCTGTTTTCTCCAAACTTGGATCCCTCTGGAATCGTATGCGTCTCTGACCTTTTGCTTTCCGCAAGCAAAAGTCCCTCCGATACCACATCGTTCTGTGACCCAAAAAGCTCCGGAGTCTCCCCGACCCACGCAACCGCAGTTACTGTGTAGTGTTAAAATCACGTTCTGACATTAATCTTACAATAACCTCTTCTATGAAGATAAAGAATACGGTTCGAGTTTTTTCAAAGGCTAACAGACTTGCGTTTTGAGTAGATCTTGTTAAGTAAAAAATATTATCAACTTCAAAAGTTAAAGAGTTATCATACTCTTCCAAAATTAGCATGATTTCTGCCCCACAAGATTTAGCCGAATTAAATAGGTTTTCAAATGAAGTAAATTTACCAGTTACTGAAAAAACGATCAAAAGAGTTTCTTTATCAACCAAATTTTGAGCATATGTTTGACTTTGGGTCGCAAATATATTTTTTTTCGTTAAGGGAGCAAGCTTATATGAAAAATATTCCACACAGAAAAATGATGGGCCTAAACCGAATAGAACGATTTTATTGTATTTCTTATATATTTTCAAAAAATTATCAATCAAAACAGGATTAAAGTTCTCTATAAAGTTTTTTAATCTTTCAAGCTCATTTGATTTTTTTTTGTCTTCTGAAACGATTTTCTGACCTCCAAAATACTGCTTATACTGTTTAAAACTTTCAAACCCTAATTTTCTAACGAGTTTTGATATTTGGGATGGAGATACCTGACAAAAATGAGCTGCATCCAATATTTTAAGATTGTTGTTTTGTACAATAGCCTCTGTAATTTTGTTATGGACTGAAAGCTCTAGCTGACTTAATTTGTTTACATTTATATTTAACATATTTCCTCTTTTCTACATATTCCGATTAGTTTGATCATAGATCCTGTTCATTTTATATCATTCATTTTATGTTAGTAGCCACGATTGTCAAGATGAGTTGACGGGTATTCATTATTTTCAGCAGTTTCTTTACCCAAGCATTAGTTTTAAAGAAATTTTCTATTTTTAAACCGTTTAAATTATATAAAAAGAAAATTTTCCTTGATTTTAGATTTTGATGTGATATTATGAGTATGAAATTGAGATGTTGAGAAAGTATATGAGCATAAAAATATAGGTTTGAGAAAGTGGGTGTAAGCTTGAAAAATCATATCAAAGATTTCTCGTTGGATTTTTTTAGCCTTAAAGGAAAAATTGCAATCATCACTGGAGGAAATTCCGGGTTGGGACAAGGCTTTGCACTGGCACTTGCGAAAGCAGGGGCGGACATCTTTGCAGTCAGCATAGCTGATGACAATGATGAAACAAGAAAATTGATTGAAGCAGAAGGTGTGAAGTATCACCTTATGATTGCGGACATTACGAAAGATGGTATCTGTAACAAAGTCGCGGAAGAATGTATCAGAATTTACGGCAAAATAGATATTCTCATGAATAACGCTGGTATTTGTATAAACGAACCGGATGTAACCAAGTTTACAAGAGTTCAATGGGATCGAATGATCTCCCTCAATTTAACCGCTTGTTTTGAATTATCTCACGAGGTAGCTAAATTTATGATTCCACAAAATAGTGGAAAAATCATTAATACGTGTTCTTTGTTTTCTTACCTTGGAGGGCAATGGTCACCTGCATACGCAGCAAGCAAGCACGGTTTAGCCGGTTTTACTAAAGCTTATTGTGATGAATTAGCGCAATTTAATATTCAAGTTAACGGCATTGCACCTGGGTATTTTGCTACTGAAATTACAACCTCGACACGAGCAAACCCAGTAGCTAATCAACGTATTTTAGACCATATTCCTGCAAATAGATGGGGTCATATTTTAGATCTAATGGGTACCGTAGTATTTCTAGCTTCAGATGCTTCCAATTATGTTAATGGCACCTTGGTTAATGTTGATGGCGGATACTTAGTAAGATAAGAGATAATAATTCATATTAAGGGGAAATGGATACCATGAATAAAGAACAATTATTAACCGAATTGAAGTCTATTATTCCAGTGGAACAAATCAATACAGATTCTGAAGCACTTTTTGATGCAGCGGCAGATCGTTATAAAAAGTATGCAAAAGCCAAAAAAGCCCTTGATGTTCCCATTCCATTGGCCATTGTATATCCGTACTCAGCAGAAGAAGTGAAGTCACTTCTAATGTACTGTAATGATAATAATATCAATGTTATTCCTAGAAGCGGTAAAACAGCTACAGAAGGCGGTCTTGAGAACTGGAAAGAAGCCACGTTGGTGATCGACGGATCGAAAATGAACAAAATTCTCAAAATTGACCCATATAATATGCAAGCAACTGTGCAAGCTGGTGTGATCCTGCAATCATTAGAGGATGAATTGCGTAAAATTGGTTACACGACAGGTCACTCTCCACAGTCCAAACCGGTTGCACAATATGGTGGATTATTGGCAACTAGAAGTATTGGACAATTTTCTACTTTGTACGGCGCCATTGAAGACATGGTTATTGGGTTGGAATGCGTATTTCCTAACGGACACATTTCCAGAATAAAAAATGTTCCAAGAAGAGCTGGCGGACCCGATATTCGGCATATTGCCATTGGTAACGAAGGAACTCTGTGCTATATAACAGAAGTTACAGTTAAAATCTTTAAATACTACCCTGACAATCATGTTTTCCACGGTTATCTTATTAAAGATGTTGATACAGGTATTAAAATTTTAAGGGAAGTAATTGTGAACGGTTTCAAACCCTCGGTTGCACGTGTGTATTCCGAAGAAGATGCAAGACAACATTTTTCACATTTCTATAAAGACAAATGTGTTTTAATTTTTATGTCAGAAGGACCGCTAAGTATTGTTAAAGCAACTGTAGAAGGAATTGAAGCAGCAGTTTCTAAATTCCAAGATGGCATCGTCGAAAAAGTAGAAGACCACTATATTGAGAAATGGTTTAATCACTTGAATTGGACACAACAATCTATTGATAATGAATTCCAGAGAATGGTTGACTTTGGCAAACATGATGGATTTACAACAGAGGTATCTGCAGATTGGGAAAACATTATTAAGATTTATCACAATGTAATGAATAGGGTTAGGGAAGAATTTGACAGAATAGAAGATATAACAATGCTTGGTGGACACTCCTCCCATAGCTATATGAATGGAACAAATATGTATTTTGTATATAACTACAACATTAATTGCGCACCGGAAGATGAGATGCGAATTTATCATCATCCAATCCATGCTATTATTATCGAAGAAACATTAAAACTTGGTGGTTCCATGTGTCATCACCATGGTATTGGGAAGTACCGCACCGAATGGACTAAAGAAGAGCACGGTTCTGCCTATTATATGTTGCAAAAATTAAAAGAAGCTTTTGATCCTAATGGCATCATGAATTTTGGTACCATCTTCCCTCAAGAAGAAGGAATGAAATATATAAAGGGACGAAACTGAGGTGATTTTGTGAGCAAGTATGTAATGGGTATTGATAATGGCTCACAAAGTACGAAAGTAGCTATATATGATTTAGATGGAAATGAAGTTGCTTTCGGTTCAAATAAGTTAAGGGAAACGTTATCACCTGAACCAGGTGTAGTTATACATCCTGATGATGATTTATGGGACAGTGTGTACGGAGGTATTAAAAACTGTCTGGCTAACTTTAAAGGCGATCCTGCACATATTGCCGGAATTGGTTTATGTACAATTAGATGTTGTCGTGTTTTGTTAAAAGAAAATGGCCATCCAGCTTATCCAGTGATAAGCTGGATGGACGCAAGACTTAATAAACCTTATGAACATACGGATGAACAAGTCAAGTATGTTACGACAACTTCTGGCTATCTTGGCTTTAGACTGACAGGTGAATTTAAGGATACAGCTTCTAACTATGAGGTTCACTGGCCATTAAACCGCGAAACGTTAGAGTGGTCCAATGATGATGAAGTCATGAAAGCAAACGGCTTGAAAAGAGAGATGTTATTTGATCTCGTTAAGCCGGGAGATAAGTTGGGAACGTTACGCCCAGAATTGGCTCGTGAATTCGGTTTAAATAAAGGTATACCAGTAGTAGCGACAGCAAATGATAAAGCTGTAGAGGTCTTGGGCTCCGGAATTAAGGACGAGGGATCCATTATGATATCTCTGGGAACATTTATTTCCTCTATGCTGTTTAGAAATGAATATTATGAAAATGCTCGTAATTTTTTCCCTACACTCGCATGTATTCCATTTAAATATGTTTATGAATCAAATGGAATACGACGCGGTATGTGGACAGTTAGTTGGTTTAAGAAACTAATTGGTGAAGAACTTGTTACTCATGCAGAAAAGCTGGATATATCGGAAGAGGAATATTTGAATTTGAAAGCACAAGATGTTCCTGTGGGTAGCGAAGGACTGATCACCATTTTAGACTGGTTGTCTTCTTCATCTTTCCCTTATAGAAAGGGAATTATGATAGGTTTCGATCAGCGCCATACAAAATACCACATATACCGCTCTATATTAGAAGCGATTTCATTCAATATTAAAAATAATATTGATGAGATGTTAGAGGAAATCGACGTGGAGTTATATGAATTAGTTGTAATAGGTGGGGGCTCTAAAAGTGATTTGCTTATGCAAATCATTGCTGATCTCTTTGGATTGCCAGTGCATAGACGTGAAGGCAGTAGCAGTGCGTGTCTAGGAGCAGCTATATGCGCATGCCACTATTTGGAGGTCTACAAAGATTTTTATGAGGCTGCGAATAAAATGGTTAAAACTGAACGAACTTTTCTGCCAAGCCAAAAGAATCACGAATTCTACAATCAAATTAACAATAATATCGTTAAAAATATAAGAGCGCATACAGATGAGATTTTAAAGCAAACTTATCCAATCTTTCACTAAAGGGTGTTAACCTATGGAAGCAAGTGGTTATAAAAGGTATTTTCAGTTTTTGCTAATCGTTCTAGCGGCAGGATCCATATATCCTCTTATCTATTTAAAAACAAATTATCAAGAAACGATTTTGGAAGTTTACGGAATAACTCTTGCGGATTTGAATGGTATCTTCTCTGTTTTGGGTATCGCTTTTCTGTTGGGGTATTTTCCAAGCGGTTGGCTAGCTGATCGATTCTCCTCAAAAAAGCTTATATTCATTTCACTATTGGTTTGTGGACTTAATGGAATTTGGTTCGCTCAAGTTCCGAGTTATCCAATCGTTTTAATTATATTTGCCATTTGGGGTTTTTTCTCCGTATTCACCTTTTGGGCAGCCCATTTAAAACTTGTTAAGCTAATTGCCAAGAAAGAAGAAGAAGGAAGATTTTTCGGTGCTTTAGATGGCGGTCGTGGTGTAGTAGAAGCTATATTAGCTAGTATTGCAATATTTATATTTACTAGCACATTGGGAGGCAGCACAGAATATTTTCATAAAAAAGAAGCCCTGCAATTTGTTATTTACATGTATTCCGTTGTGCTGATACTGGTTTCAATCCTTTTTATAGTCTTTATTAAAGAAGATAGCTCTTCTTCTAATGAAGCAGAATCTTCATCCAAAGTAGAAACCAATACTAAAGTTAATGCTAAACTTTTCAAAAAAATATTTAGCAATAAGTTTGTATGGCTGCTAGGTGGCATCATTTCAATGTCATACATTGTGACATGGTCTGTTTATTATCTAGGTGGTTTTTTACAAACGAATATAAAAATTGATGCAGCAACTGTAGGTAAAGTGACAGTTCTAATGCTTTGGATGCGACCGATTGGTGGATTTATTGGCGGTTATTTAGGAGATAAATTCGGAAAGAGTAGTATCTTAATATTAGCCTTAGGGCTGTCCACAACTTCTTTATTAGCTTTAGTACTCTTGCCAATTACTTTGCCTCATCTTTACTTTAATTTCCTGGTCGTATTATCCGGATTGATGATCTATACCATTAGAGGACTCTACTGGTCGTTACTTGGCGATTGCCAAATAGATAAAGAGATTCTCGGTCTTGCAATCGGAGTTATCTCCTTTATAGGTTATTTGCCGGATATTGTAATACCAATCGCGAATATTTATTTCTTTAAAACATACGGAGCCAACGGCGGTTATAATGCGTTTTTTAGTTTTTGTGCATTGGCAAGTGTAGTTGCTATTTTAATAACTATATTATTTAGAGTATCCGTAAAGAAAAACAGTGAACGAGTAATCGAAACAACAGAATCAAGTATTGCAAACTGAACTAACGTCAATCAATTGTAAGCGCTCGCGAATTTGCCGGTGAAGAAATCACCGTTCAATGACGTGAGCGTTTGTGCGTCAGATTACTATACTCGATTCTCGATCTACTTACCTGGGTGATAGATAAGTACGATTCTTTCTTCAAGCAACATAACCAGCTCAATTGAGAACATTCTCCTGTATTGGAAGATGAGTAACTTTTGATGAAATTATGTCCCATGTTCATGGAATAACCCTTACAGCTACTAACAAATCATATTCAAAGAGATCAAGAACCATTTTCATTCAATATTTTGCATTAATTTCCAACGATGTGATTGTACCACACTCAAAAGTTACCCTTCTTGAATTCTTTAACACAGGGGAAACAAGAGCCCTGAACTTCTCTCTTTGCCATATTGTATTTAAACGTTCAAATTTATTATAACTTTTTTTCTACATTGCAACTTTATCTAAAAAAATAAATAAAAAACAACAACAACAAAAAAAAAAAATGTGATATTCCATAATTAATTAGAAAACGGAGCCCGCAAATCCGCGTGGCTCCGTTTCCATTGTTCCTTAATTCACTAGAATTCGATGACCGTCGCGGCGGAAATGTACTGCATAAATATACATGCGATTTTTCCATCCATCATTATCATTAACTATCCTCGAATCCCCCAGCGCAAGAAGATTTTCGCATCGCTTTAACATCCTGCAGAGGAGGCAGACCAAAAGCCTTCAGTATTCCCGATTGAATTGCGACGGACTTTCATAGCCTAATGTCAACGGGCAGTCGTTGCACCCACGGGACCGCTAAACATCATTCGCCTGGCTTCCTGAAGTCCGAAGATACTCATGTTGCAGGATTTTGCGAGTTACTCAACGAAAAAAAAACGTGCGTAATTTTCTTTGATCCATTGGATCGCCTTACCGACTCGGAGTTTTTCGATATGCATTAAGAGCTCATCACTTAACCAGTTGTTCTGTTTGTCCTTATGCACCTATTCCTTACCTGGAAGATTAAAAAACTGCCTTTTATACTCATCGGCACAGCATAATCCTGTCAAATGTGCTCTGTTACTTGGGACTAATCACTTTTATCTGTTTTCTTTCTTCTGCCGATAAAGGCTGAATGTAGGAGTAGTTTCCCTTCGGAGCTGCACCTTTAATTGAACCCTGCTTAAAACCGCTTGCTCCGCCTGGTGCAGCAACACGCAATCCAAAAGTATTCATGACAGTCGCGATAGGAGTACTAGTACTTATAGATCCATCACTGGTACCAGCAAAATTAAGGGCAGCCGCAAAATGATCGCTTTTACGCAACCATACTCCCCCTGAATCTCCAGACCGGTCGATATTTGTCCCTGAAATAGTAATCTGATTATCAAATTGCAAAGTGGCATTTTCTACATTTCCTATGTCGTAGCCTGAGATTTTGGCGCTCACACCAATGGCTTGAATAATGCCTGTTACAAAGCCTGTTGTGCGCCCTGATTTAACAAGTGTTGCTCCGAGCTGGGGGCTAAGTAAATGACCTGGAACCACTATTAGGTTGGGATGATTGCGAACTCCGCCAATCAGATATCGAGGATTGAGTAGGTTATCGGAAACAGGTTTGGCTATAGCTGCATCCATAAAGTTGACTTGATTTAGTCTTAACGGCACAAACAAAAAAGGTCGACCAATAAAATCGCCTGGTTTGAACTGACCATTCTCAAAAGGGGCGGGCTGATATAGCCCTACGGAAAATTTGTTTGCACGAACAAGGACATGATTGTTACTGAGAATATACGGTTTACCGTTTGTGGTCACAACAATTAGTCCTGCTGTACCAACAGAACCATGTTTAGGAGCTGCTAAATAACCAATACTGACTCCGGCTGGTACCGGACGTATCCTTTGTCGGAAAATAATTTGACTTCTTTGAGAAACCTTTTTCTTCGCTCCCGCCGGGTTCCGATTTATCTTTCTAACGAGCTTTAGCTTTCTTTTCATTGTTGATGCTGCTCCTGTTCTGAATTGGCCTGATGCAATGATACGAACCGGGATGCTTGTCCCCATTATTTTCGTTACCATTTGTTTAACTTCCGTAGCCGCGATGTTTTTTCGAGTGTAAATGATGATGGCAGCACCACAATCCGGTCTCTCCGGATTCGCGTATCCGATACCCACCCCTACAATTTCCGGACGGCTTAATAATTTCATGGAAATCTTGTTCTTTTGCAAAAAGGCCTGATACATAGTAGCCAAGAGGCATTCCTCCAATATTGTGGAATGCTACAGCATATGAAAATCATTTAATTCCGGGAATATCACTTGCCCATTGATTGTCCAAAATAGGAAACCTTTTCATTATTGGACCTTCTATTTTGATAAAAATGGGGTAGGCAAATGTCATCATTGCCTATTCAAAGTTCCTCAGCTCCATTACTTTTACGATAAAGAGGCAAACGATCAATGTTGTCGTTGTTGTATTTTTACTCATTTTTTTATATCAATATATATTTCTAAAGAATTCTGCAACAAATCGTCTAAGGAATTAGAATTATGGATCCATTCTAAAGATTTCTGGAATTTGACAACAAAAAAAACCAGGGGCCCCAGCCCCTGGTCTCCTTACGAACAGCGGCTATATCCGCAGTTCGCGCAATTCTTGCACCCTTCGCTGTTGATCAGCGAAGCGGAGCCGCACGACGGACATAAGTCCTTCGTCGCGTCATTAGCACTAGCACTCACGCTGCCATGCGCGGCGTGCCCGCTCGCGGCTGCAGCCGGTACAGGCGCCGGCGCCTCAACCACTTCACTCGTCGCGGTCACATAGTTCCGCACGTCGTCCTGCTCGTTCATCACTTCGTCGTGCTGCTCGAGCGCCTTCGCAACCGCATCGGCAATCGACTCGACGCGATTGGATCCGAACCCGATGGCGCCGGAACCGCCGATGCCCTTCAAGTGCTTCACGAGCAGCTTCACTTTATCCCCGTGGTCGCCGTAACGCAGGAACAGCGAGCACACGCGTCCGAGCGCTTCGGACATGGCGAACACGTCGGAGCCGGCCTTGCCCACGTTAAGGAAAATCTCACTCGGCGTTCCGTCCATATCGTTAATCGTAATGTACGCCATGCCGAACGGCGTATTCACTTTATACGTAGCGCCTCGCAAGATTTGAGGGCGGCGTTTGTACTGTCTGTCGAAGACTTGCTCCGTCTTCGCGTCTACCTGGACAGCAAGCTTGCCGGAGAGATTGGCGAAGCTAGTCTCTTCTTTGACCGCCTCCGCAGCGACAGCTACAGGAGCCGCTTCTTCCACTCTCTTCTCTTCCTTGGCTTCGTCTTTGTTATCCGTACTTGTGCTAAGCACCTGCACGTCACGGCTTCCGTCACGATAGATGGTGACGCCTTTGCAGCCGAGATCGAACGCAAGCTCATACAACCGCTTCGTCTCTTCCACTGTGAAATCGGACGGACAGTTCGCTGTTTTAGAGATGGAACTGTCTACCCAAGTTTGGATCGCTGCCTGCGCGCGGATATGATCTTCGGCCGTAAGCGACATCGCCGTCACGAAATAATCCGGCAGCTCTTGTCCCGGGTTCGCATCTTTCCATTCCTGCGCGATCGGCACGTACTGCTTATCGAAGCCGAGACGGCTTTGACGGAAGTATTCGAAGGCGAAATACGGTTCAATCCCCGTAGATGTACCGACCATCGTTCCCGTGCTCCCGGTAGGAGCCTGTGTAATCACAGTGACGTTCCGCATGCCTTGCTGTTGGATAGCCTCCCCGACCTCCGGGAACACTCGGGTCATGTTCTTCATGAAGCCGCTCTCCAGGAATTTATCCGCGATGAACGCTTGGAATGAACCTTTCTCGCCGGCAATTTCCGCCGATGCCAGATAGGCTTCTTTGGCTATAAAGCCATAGATTTTGTCCAGAAATACCAGCGATTCCGGACTTCCGTAACGGATCTTCAATTTGATCATCAGCTCGGCAAGGCCCATGGACCCCAATCCTACACGGCGTTCGTTCTGCTGGTTGGCACGGTTCTCTTCAAAATGATACGGCGTCTTGTCGATGACATTGTCAAGGAAACGCGTGGAGTAGCGGACAACAGTCGCCAGCTCCGCCCAGTTGACGTCATGCTTCTCGGCATCGTAGAACTTCGAGAGGTTGATCGCCGACAAGTTGCATACGCCCCAAGCTGGAAGCCCTTGCTCTCCGCACGGATTCGTACAAATGATCGGATTGAAATACCAGCTGTTGGACATTTGGTTGTAGTATTCCATGAATACGACGCCGGGTTCGGCTGATTTCCAGGCAGACTCGATAATCGTATGCCAGACTTCGCGCGCCCGCACCGTACGGTATGGCTTCACGGCTTTGCCGAGCTTCCGCCAAGCGTCCAGATTGCCATCCCACTTCTCATCGTATTCAGGGTCCGTCGTATCCGGGAATACAAGCTCCCACTCCAAATCTTCCTTCACAGCCTTCATGAATCCATTGCTGACGCAAACGGATAAGTTGGCGTTCGTAATTTGGCCCATCGTCGATTTGACCGTAATGAAATCTTCCAGATCCGGGTGCCAGTCATTGATCATCAGCATAAGCGCGCCGCGGCGGCTTCCGCCCTGCTCGATCAGACCGGTCGTGTAGCTGAACAATCCTCCCCATGACACGGCGCCGCTGGAGGAGCCGTTAACGCCCTTCACAACGGAGCGGCGTGGTCGCAGCGAAGACAGGTTGATGCCGACTCCGCCGCCGCGGGACATGATTTCGGTCATCTCCGACAGCGTGCTCATAATGCCGCCGCGGCTGTCATGCGGAGACGGGATCACATAGCAGTTGAAAAGCGTTAATTCGTCGCTGGCATCGGCGCCGGCAGCAATTCTCCCGCCCGGTACAAGCTTCCAATCATCAAGAATATATCTGAATTTGTCCGTCCATTCTTTGCGTTTCTCCGCCGTTGCCTCCACGGATGCCATGGCACCCGCCAAACGATCCCACATTTCTTCCGGTGTCTTCTCTATGTTTAGCGTCAGCTTCTCTACCTGGGATGTAACCGTTTCGCCGCTCCGCGTGCGCACTTGAACGGTGCCGCCGTCACGGCTGATAATTTCTCCTACTTCTTTGGCTGGGAATTTAGGGTCATCCTTCGTTAATACAAGAACGGTATCCCCGACTTTCGCAAGGCTCGTATCCGCATTCTTGAGTGCATAGCGATCCAAAAATATTTTCTCGCTTAAACCTTCCAGCTTCTTCCCTGATTGCGCAATCCCCATCGATAAATGCCCTCCCAATAAGCTACAGATTCAGCTGCAACTAAAATAAAAATTACAATATATGGTGTGAGATATTCATTATACACCACCAGATATTGATCTTCGAATGGCTAAAGGACCAATTTTGATACGAAAAGAGAAACTATCGCCACATTAGCTCGGATAAGCTGTTCAATTCTCGTTATTTCGTAGATTTGTACCGGATCCGCAATTTTTGACGTTCGCGATTTCCTTTGCTAACCTATACTTAGTATATCATAAGTCCATCATTTTTAGAACATTTGTTCGTTTTTTTATCGAAAGGGGCTGCAAGCCATATGTATTTTTATAAAAATGAGTTCATCAACAAGCAGGATCTTCACGTCTCGCCGGACGATCGCGGGTACTATTTCGGAGATGGCATCTATGAAGTATTCCGCGTATATAACGGCCATCTGTATGAGGCTGATGCCCATATGCAGCGTCTTGCAAGAACTGCAAGCGAGGTTCGCATCGAACTGCCTTATCCCGTGCAGCGGATTGAGGAAATTCTAACCGGCCTTGTGGCGCGCAATCATCTCATTGAAGGCACGGTCTATCTGCAAGTGACCCGTGGCGAAGCGCCTCGCGCCCATCCTTTTCCGCAGCAATCCGAACCGGTAATGCTCGCTTACTGCACGGAGGTCCCCCGCCCCGCCGCAACCATACATAACGGCATCAAAACCATTACATTCGCCGATATTCGCTGGCTCCGCTGCGATCTCAAAACGCTGAACCTGCTCCCCAATGTGATGGCGAAGCAGGCAGCGCTCGATCACGGTGTGCAGGAAGTCATCCTGCATCGCGAAGGAACCGTGACGGAGTGCAGCGCCTCCAACATCATGATGATCAAGGACGGCGTGCTGTATACGCATCCGGCCAATCATTTGATTCTGCACGGTATTACCCGTGCGGTTGTTCTGCGTCTGGCCCGCTCGATAGGCATACCGGTCAGCGAGGAAGCCTTTACGACCGAGCAGCTCATGCTGGCGGACGAAGCTTTCATTACGGGGACGACCGTTGAGGTGACTCCGATTCTGGAAGTGGACGGCGCCGCCATCGGCACCGGCGTACCGGGGCCGCAAACCCGCAGGCTGCAGGAGGAATTCGTTCGGACTTTCGCTTAGTGGAGGATTACTAAATAACTTCATCAAGGGGTTTTTAGCATTAAAGAAGGAGCTAAGCAATTTAACTTGCTTAGCTCCTTTGTTTTAGCCGCCTTCTTCAAATTCTAACGGACACAGCCGCGCTTATTCCGCGTTTAGGGGCCGCCCAGCAATTGTAACGGACGCCGAAGCTGTTATTTCCCCTCAAATCCCGCCATATCGCCGAGAATTCGGGTAATAGCGGCTCCCTTGTCCGTTAGCGCCGAAACGGCTCCCTTTTCGACCGATTAGCGGCTCCTGTGTCCGTTAGAGCTAACTGAGCCGAAGAGGCCGCCCCTCTTTTTCTGCAAACTTCACCGCCGCAAATTCCAATCGTCGGTGCCATACTTCTCCCGCACCAGCTGCTCCGCCAATTCCGTCTCGAAAGGCGTCAATGGCGCTTCTACCAGCTCCACGCCTAAGCCCAGCGCAATCTCCCGGCGGAACGCCGCCTCGACCTGTGCCAGCGTAACCGGCTCTTTGCCCTGCGCCCGCAGCAGTTCGTTAATCGCCACAGCTTTCTTCAGGAAGCTTTGCTTCATCCGCTCCGCCACCTTCTCGTTCGAGAAGCGCAGCATGCGGAACAGTTGATCCGTATCCATGTCCAGCAGAATAGACCCATGCTGCAGCACAACGTTCTTTTGCCTCACCTGAGCACTGCCGGCAACTTTGCGGCCCTCAACAACGAGCTCATACCAGGAAGGAGAATCGAAACAAGCGGCCGAGCCGGCCGAAGCGTATTTCTCCTTCTCTTCCTCGCTGGCCAGCTGCACCATCTCGGCACCGAGCCCGAGCGCCCGGAAGCCTTGAAGCAGCCCTTCGCTCAACACGCGATACGCCTCCGTCACATTCCGGGGAATGCCCGGATAATCCTCAGCGACGATGATGCTGTAGGTTAATTCTCGGTCGTGCAGCACAGCTCTTCCGCCCGTCGGGCGGCGTACGAAGCCGATCCCTTCGGCGGCGACGGCTTCCCGATCGACCTCGGCGGCCTTCTGGAAATAGCCGATCGACAGCGTCGCCGGATTCCATCCGTAGAAACGAACCGTAGGCGGCACGAGCCCTTCGCTGTGCGCAGTCAGAATCGCCTCGTCCAAAGCCATATTTTCAGCGGGAGAACGATCTCCCGTATGTATGAATCGCCATGACGTCATCTTCCAATGTCCACCTTTCCCGCTTTGCTTTCCCAATGACAACCTCTATCATACCACAAATTCACCGGCGCTTACGATTGCAGCCACCTTCCGGGGAGGACGTACGCCCCACACTGCCGTTTTCCATTGGAAAAAGTTATGAAAGCGCCTCTAATGGACATACTAACACGTATTCGGCGTTTAGTTACCGTTTTGCCTGGCAATACCTAGCAGAACTCTATTTAGGAGGGCACATCATGCGTCAACATGAACAGCAAGAAAACATTCGCCCCATTCATCATCAGTTGGATATGCACTTTGAGAGGGACTGGTTTACTGAGCTGGATCATCGCGTGCGCGGAGGTGGTCCATGGGACGATTGGACATTGTACCAGCTAGCCTATGAAGCGGAAGAATCCGGGCTTATTCCTACGTTCGACGAAATGCAATGCCTCGTTCACCTTGGACAGCTCGAGCCGATGGCTCACCAAATTGACACAGCGAAGCGAGTACTGAACGAAATGCGCGGTCGCGCGATTCTCGCCGATGAAGTCGGACTCGGGAAAACGATCGAAGCCGGATTGATTTTAAAAGAATACATGATCCGCGGCCTGGTCCGCAAAACGCTCATCCTGGTGCCGGCTTCCCTCGTTCTGCAATGGGTCCGGGAACTAAATACCAAGTTCGGCATTCCCGCCGTCGCCCACAAGAAGGCGTACATGTGGCAGCAAAGCGACATCATCGTCGCCTCCATGGACACGGCCAAGCGCGATCCGCACCGGGAAATCGTGATGGGACTCGAGTACGACATGCTGATTGTTGATGAGGCTCACAAGCTCAAAAATAAAAAGACGACGAACTACACGTTCGTCAACGAGCTCCGCAAAAAATACTGCCTGCTGCTCACAGCCACACCGGTGCAGAACGATCTGAAGGAGCTGTACAATCTCATCACCCTGCTCAAGCCGGGGCAGCTTGGCGTTCACAGCTCCTTCAAGTCCAATTTCGTCGTCGGCAAACGCATTCCGAAGAACGAGATTCAGCTCCAGCAGGAGCTCTCCAAGGTAATGATCCGGAACCGGCGCGGCGACGGAGGCGTGCATTACACCAAACGCGTGGTCAGGAACATCCCGATCACGCTCTCGGCCGAAGAACAAGCGCTGTACGACGGGGTGACGAATTTCATTCGCACCCGGTACAAGGAAAGCGCCGGCGATCTGACCAGCATGCTCTCGCTCATCACGCTGCAGCGGGAGGTCTGTTCCTCCAGGGATGCCGTCTTCATCACGCTTGTGAATCTGTTCAAGAAAACGGCTGAGGATTCGCCGGCCCGCGCCAAAATATGGGAGCTGGTCGAGCTCATCCGCAGCATCAAGGCGAACAGCAAAGCCGAAGCGACCATGAAGCTCGTTCAGGAGATTAATGACAAAGTCATCATTTTCACGGAGTACCGCGCGTCTCAGGAGTATCTGCTCAACTACCTGAAAGAACATAAAATCACGGCCGTCCCTTACCGCGGCGGCATGAATCGCGGCAAGAAAGATTGGATGATGGATTTGTTCCGCAACCGCGTCCAGGTGCTGGTCGCAACGGAGGCCGGCGGCGAAGGCATTAATCTGCAGTTCTGCCACAACATGATCAATTTCGATTTGCCGTGGAACCCGATGCGCGTGGAACAACGAATCGGCCGTGTGCACCGGCTGGGCCAGACCCATGACGTGAACATTTACAACTTGTCCACGACGAACACGATTGAAGAGCACATCCTATCGCTGCTGCACGAGAAGATCAACATGTTCGAGATGGTCATCGGGCAGCTGGATACGATTCTTGAGAAAATCGAGAAGAAAGGCTCGCTCGAAGCCTCCCTCTTCCGGATGGTGATGGAGTCCGGGTCCAAGGAAGATATTCGCCGTCAAATCGACGAGCTCGGCCACTCCTTCGCCGAAGTCCGGGAAGAAATCGAACAGAATCCACACTATGGCGCTGCGTTCCAGGACATTCTCGACGCCGTCGGCGGGGCACAGAGCGGTGAGGTCAGACCATGAATAAACGCAACATTCATACGTTCGTCATGCGATTTCTGGAAGCCTACAATTGCACCATTTTAGAGAAATCCCCTGCCTACGTAACAGCCAAGCTCTCGCCCGAGGCCGATAAGGAGATGACCGGCAGGCCTTACTACTGGAGCTTCGTTGAACGAACCGGCGCTCCGGCCGAAACGATGACATATAAATTCGTTTTCGACCCGGAGCAGATGAAGCTCGAAGCCAAGCCCAAGCCCGCCGCCACAGCGGTCAAGCAGGCACCGCCCCCCGCAGGTCCGCCGAACCAGCCCGCAGGCCAAGCCCCTGACGGCTCGTCGGACAGCATTCTCGGCCGCTACTTCGGCTTCGTGCCGACGGCGATCGCTGCGCGCGTGCCGCAGGATGACGTAACTTTCGGCAGCAGACGGCTGGAGCAGATGTTCAACATCGTCCGCGAACGCGGCAGATTCGTGCATCTCTTCGAAGAGCCTTTCCCGATGGGAGCCACCTATCAAGCGGCGCTCGTTTACGATACCTGGTTTTGCGTCAACTACAAGGTCGAGCTGGCCTGCGACCGCAAGCGCAGCGAGATTCATTCGTTGGCCATCCAATTGAACAGCGGGGAGATCCGGGAGCATTTCCACAAGCATCTGCTGACCAAAAGCTTATCTCCGAAGCTGCCGGCGAACAGCCATATTTTGCCGGACACAATCTCGCTTCCCAGAGCCATCAACGCTTTGGAAGAGACGCTGGAACGCAAAGTGAGCGCCTACGACCACAGCTGGGCGGACGAAGCGAACGAGCAGCACCGCAGCGAGATCGACCGCGTCGAATCGTACTACAACGGTCTCCTGCTGAACGCAGAACCCGAGCAGCGGGATGAGATCGAGATGCAATGCCGGAACCGGCTGAAGGAAATCGATTGGCAGCATAAACCGCGCATTACGGTAACTGTCATCAATGGCGGATTATTTCATTTGAATGCCGGACGATCACACAGGAACTGACGCCAGTCGCTAAAACATCGCAAAATGTTCGCTCCAGGTTCTAACAATCTTTTTATAGCATAAGCATTACAATAGATTCATACAAATGAGAGGTTAAGGATAGGCAGGTGAATGCATATGAAGCTGTGGACCGCATGGACGGCAGCATGCGTCATTGGCATCAGCAGTTTGATATTCGTACCGCTCCAAAGCTCTGCAGGCGACCATTCCGACCGGACAAGCCTTATACTTACAGCCGATCGACCCTCCGGGGACAGCTTGGCTGCGGTTTCCGCCAAATCTGTACCCGATCTGAAGAGCGAGGCTACCTTGCCCGCTACCATCGACAAGTGGAGACATACGCTCGCCCGCGAGGAAGGCTTCGAGGACTGGCAGGCTGCCGCATGGAACAGCTACCCGCTCGGCCCTGGCACGCATGGTTGGGTCGTTATCCTCACTTCGCATGGCGAAGACGTCGGTTACATGATTGTCCATGCTGCAGAGAACGGTTCTTTCCGCCTAACGGAGTACGGAACCGGCAAGAATCCGCTTTTCAGCTTGAACACGCTGTATCGTTCTTTGGTACAGCAAGAACTCATTCCTGTTTCGTTTACTTATTCCGATTTCGCCGCTGATGAAACGATTGTCCAAGCCCGATTATATATGGATGCTTTAACCGCCGTTTGGAAAATCAAGCTGCAGGATCAAATCCTGTACGCGGATGCCAAGTCCGGCGAGGTGCTGCCGCTGACTGAAGATCCCGTCCCTAAGACGGAGGACGACCAGAATGCTTACTCCGATCTGACAGAAAGCGCCCAGACCGCCCTGCAGCCGACCTTCGATCCTTATGAGCGCATGCCTTGGATCACCGGTACGCCGCTTGCGATCACCGGACTCCCGGCTCTTCAGAGCGCTATGAATCTGAAGGAGCACCTCACCTATGTCACGGAGCTATATGACGGGGAGGTCACGCTGCCGCTCGCCGTGCTCGGCTATCAAGCTTGGCAGGCGGGGGAAACGTATCTCGTGCTGGATCATGCAGGCCCAAGGTACGTCCGGATGACACCTGCTCTGGAGCAAGGGCATTTATACTAAAAAAACTGCTTAGCCGAAATGGCTAAGCAGTTTTTTCGTTCAACTTATTTCTTGGGCTTAAACTGATCGAACAACATCCGGGCCGCCAGCGGCAGCATACCGAACCAGCGTGTTTGCCAATGCTCGCGCTTCTCCTTGTTCACCGCTTTTGCCTGCTGGCGAACATCCTTCGGCGTATCGATATACGTCACAACCTGCTGCGTTATGTATTTAACCAGCTCATCACTTTTGGCCATATGCCCACCTGCCTTTTCTCCCTATTGTAACCAGAGAGACTGGCCCCTAAACCGTACAGGCAGGTGGAAGCATGCATTCAACCGACCTTGCCGCCGCTCTCCATGATGATCTTGTCCGCGAATGACTTGATCGTGCCGCACCCCAGGAGCATCGGCTTGTTATCGCACTGCAAGAGCAGCGTCTGGGCATTCATATCCCATGCATATTGAAAACCGACATTCATCCCTACTACGGTTATCATGAACTTGCCGGATGCTGCGTTAGGAATGGAAAAGCCCTGTTTCCTGCCTATTTGCTGTAACGATCTGAATACTGAAGATGAAATCCCTCTATACGTCCATGTACTGCAAGCCGCCATAGGTCATTCTCCTCTCTCCCCATATAGGATCACTAAATTGTATGAAGGGAGGGCGCAAATCGTGCTTGTATCATGAAAATAGGCTGCTTGTAGCCAACCGCCGTACTCGCTGGAATAACGCGAAAAAGCACGTTCGATTCCCGATGCGGGTTTCGAGCGTGCTTTGGGTGAAGGAAGCCTTAGTCTCTGTTAATGCCGGCGATAGAGGCCAGAAAACGCAAGATATACAGGAACAAATTGATGAAATCGAGATAAATGTTGAGCGCTGCCAGCGGCACTTCCTCCGATGCCACACCGTTGCGGTATTGAGCAACATCGTAGAGCACCCATCCGCTGAAAATTAAGATCCCGATCATCGACCATACCAGATTCGTAATCGAGCCAAAATTAACGAACATGCCGATGACACTCATCAGCACAAGACCGATCGTTCCTGCGAACAGGAACCCGCCCAGGAAGCTGAAATCGCGCTGCGAACGCGAAGCGTAGAAGGCCAGTCCGCCGAAAATGGCCGCTGTTGCGAAGAATGCGCCGGATACGACGTTAGCTCCGAGCATGCCGCCGTACATCATGATGACCGGGTACAAGGTAACGCCGGAAATCGCTGTGAAGGCATACAGGAATCCGTATCCGATATGCTTGCCGCGAATCCGAATCACGATGGCCGCTACCAGCATCACCACTTCGACGATGACGAAAAGCATGACCATAGAAGGCGGAACGACCATAGCTCCGACCAAGGTTCCCAGGAAGGAAACGAGGAGCGAGATGGCAAAAGTTTGAAGCACGTGGGCAAAGCTGCCCGAATGTGAAACCGTGACTGTTCTATCCATGAACGATACCAGCTCCTTTATTAAAAAACATGTACAATCTATACTATGTATTATAGCTAAATTTCATGAAAACCGCTACAGGCTTGGGATTCCAGCTCCTCTTACCGGAAAGTCGAGATGAACTTCAGGAAGATCCGCTTCACGCGTGCGCGTATTTTCGCCGGAAGTTTCAGCTTCAGCCTTGTCCCCCACCCGTCATAGGTCCCCCCGCCTTCGGAAGCCAATTCGAACAGCTCTTTCGTAATTTCATTGACCGTCGGCACATCGAGCGTGTGCATTTTGCTAATCTGCAGAACGTAGGGCTCCACGACCCGCTCCGTATCCATTTCCGAGGCGATCACGCGGTAGCCCAGCTGACCGACCTTGCTCTTCACTTCATTCATCCGCTTGCTATCCGAGAAATACATCCAGTGCTGAACTTCCCTCACGAGTTCCAAATTATCCCCGCGGCGCTTGAGCGCATAAGCGATTTTGGCATTGCGCATCCACTGTTCTTCGAGTGCAGAGGGCGCCATTTCATTCAAATAAAAGCTCCACTCCGGATCCGCCGTCATTGCCGAGTAGTAGCGAAAGCTTGGGAAATCGGCCATAATTCTCTTCAGTTCGGGCTCCCAATCCCAATCTTCTCTGGCGTAGAAGTACATTTCCATTTTGTTGTGGGAAGAAATCCGTCCTGCGTAGATCGCAAAATCCTTAACCTTCATCCGGCAAATCAGCCTGTCCTCCAGCTCGTAAAACAACCGCTGTGCCTTCTGAGTCGAACTGCCCGACAGATCCCAGAGGCTGTACATATTGAATACGATCGTAATGCGATGACCATAGCCTATGAAAGGAACCCTGGATTTCAAAGCCGTGTTCATGAAAATGAGCACTTGCTCTTGATCCCGGATGCGCTCAAACAAATTCCAATCCTCTTCCACAGGTGGTCCCCCATTCCTTGCCCGATTATCTACCTTATATATTAGCGCCCTTCCCTCCCCATTCCTTTAAAAAAGAACATGGTTCCCGCTGCTCCTATCGGACGTTCGGCGAGAGCTCCTCCCGGGAGCTGCTCTAGCGCACCGTGGTGGGCTCTGAACGCGAGCGCATTTGCCAGTTTCGCCAGCCCAGTTTCCCCCGCCCCTCGGGCGATTCGATATGAAATATAGAATACATTTACCCGTTTCTCCCGCCCCCGGGCGATTCTATGCGATAATGGGGAAACGCCCGCCAGACTTTGAGTCGATTAACGGCCAAGTTTCCATGACATGCCCTTTTAGCAAGCTAACTTTCCCGAAGCATAACATAAAACAACCCCTCCAGATAGCTGAAGGGGTTGTTGTGGTTGGATGCGGTCAAGAGGACTCGAACCTCCACGGGGGGTTAGCCCACACGGACCTGAACCGTGCGCGTCTGCCAATTCCGCCATGACCGCATATAATGTGGAACGAGAATAAATATACCATAGATTATGGGGGCTCGTCAATGCTCTTTTACAATTCGTGAATAATTCCCTTGCTACTTCCTAACCCTATTGCCGAAGGAGTGATACCCATGGATAAAGAAGAAATTGAGGCGCTCGAACCGAAATATACCGGCA
Source organism: Paenibacillus sp. MAHUQ-63 (assembly GCF_028765165.1). GTDB lineage: Bacteria > Bacillota > Bacilli > Paenibacillales > NBRC-103111 > Paenibacillus_E. The sequence goes on from NZ_JARADB010000001.1 coordinate 182,568, forward strand.
ATAAGCGCCATCTTACGGAAGGGGAAGCTCAAGCGATTGTGCATGACCCCAACTTCAAGAATGAAGACAACGACGAAGACGGCGTAGACGCGGTAACAGCGGGACTAGCCTTTGGCGTTTTCCGCAGAAGCTGACAAGCGCTGCTCTACCTGCATCCCCAACCGAAGACGCCCTTTAGATCCTTGCCGGTCTAATAGGGCGTCTTCTCATAGATTCGTCCCGATGCCATAATCGCCTCGTACACCATTCGGCCGATCATGTAGCCGACTGCCGTAGCGGTTCCTGCGTAACTGTACGTCCGCCCGCGCCCTGTTGCCGCGACGAGAACCGCATCCGTCGTCGTCCCCGTTGCCGGCTTGCCATCCGCCGTTACAATGCCCAGGTCGTGAAGCGCAGCGGCCTTGGCCTCCGTTGCCGTGATCACCGCATTGACCATCGCGGCGTCCGTCAGCTGGGCATCGATCACGAGGATCGTATTGATCGTGCCAGGATAAAGTGATGCTGCGGGAAGCACCGCACCCGCCCTGGCTTTATTGCCCAAGCCGACGGTAACCCATGCGCAGACGTGCAAGCGCTCCTGCTCATGCGCGCTGCTGCGTGCATGGCCCAGCTCCTCTACACCGTCCCCCGTCCATGTCAATGTCCGGTAGCCGGCATCCTTCACCATAGCCGCGGTAAGCATCCCCGCGGTTTCGCCCGGCGACAGCCCCTCCCGACGCATGAATGCGTCCATCTCGCTTAGCGGATCGGCCTCATTATACAGCTTGTCCACCTGCCGGTTCATCAAGGCCGTATGCATGCCGAAACCGCCGCCCCACGGGGACGAATTCAACGTCCGGAGCGCCGTATCACAGCGAATCAGCAAATAGCTTCCATAAGCAGCATTCACCAGTTCCATTCGCAGACCTGCGATCGGGATGCCCGCCGCGGAATGAGCACCACGATTATTCCCGTTATCCCTCATCGGAGAGGTCATCGGGCTCGATCGGGTCCTGCGGCAGCATGAATTCCGGCGGTCTCTCCGCCTCATAGGGCTGATATACATAATGACGCGAGAGCTTGACGACTCTGCGATTTTTTTTGCGGATAAGCACGCTCTCGTCGTCCCAGGCGACTACGATGCCGCGGACATCATTTCTGGGGGAAACGTCGCGAATAACGCGGAGTAATGTGCTCTCAATACGGAACTGATCCAGCTGCTCTTCCGATATCATACCTTTTACCTCCAATATCCGTTTCTACCCCCTTAGCATACACCAATTCCTGTCCCGATGAAACTTACATAAATGCTCCGGACTCAGGTTAACTTAACCTAGACGAAAGAAGGAGATCGCTATTTTACCCCTTGGGAGGTATTCGATTGGACAAAAAAACCTACTACGTGAACGTCGGTACCGGCGAGGTACTGGAAGACCCCTCCGCGTTGAATTATGAATTTTCCATCTCGGCAACGGACGAAGAAATTGACCAGCTGCAGGAGCTCCTCGAGGAAATTGACAACTCTTCACAAGCCAGCTACGCAACTTCATGGTACCCTTGGAAGGTTTATTCCACGGAAACCAGTGAGTTTAATCAGGATTACGATTATTATTTGACCGAAATCTACAGAACCTTACACCGATTGGGCAATGATCAGACGAAACAGCACATCGAGAGCATGGAAATTCTAGAAAACGGGATATAGCAGTAAAAAAAGAGGCCAACGAATCCTACACGGATCCATTGGCCTCTTGTTATACGTTTCGTTAGCTTACATGCTCTTTCGAATCGTTCGTTTCGAACCAGAAATCAAGCACTTTGCTCGACATGACGCGCTTCTGAATATATTCCACTTGAGCCGCGGTAAATTGCTGTTCCCATTCGATATTCAGCTCTGTGCAAAGCTTCACGATCGTTAACAACTCTGACCAGGCGACATAGCGTTTGTACCAAAAAAATTGAGGATGTTCGATCATATACGGATACAGATCATCAAATTCCGTATGCTTACAATCAAGAGCACGCTCAAAATGTGTTTTGGCTTCCCCTAGCTTAGTCATGAAATATTCAATGGAACCATTTTCGATACCCATAGATGTCAGCCTCCTCTCTCACCTTGTAACCATTATAATGGATAATTCGGTTTCAGGGAAGCCATTGACGTGATGTAAAATCAGTCAAAAGTGATCTGCCCGTTCTCCAGCGAGGCAATGCGGGCTAATGATTCTACGCGAATCCCCCGCTCGCGGATGGAATTGCCCCCCGATTGGAACATTTTCTCCACCGCAATCCCTACGCCGACGAGTTCCGCCTCCGCTTTCTCAATAATGCGAATCAAGCCCCGTGCTGCGTCGCCATTGGCGATAAAGTCGTCAATCAGGAGAATGCGTTCCCCTTTGTGCAGCAAATGCGAGGATACCATAATATCGGTGACGATCCCTTTGGTAAAGGACGGCACGCGTTCGCTGTATGTATCCTGATCCATCGTCAGCGTTTTCTTACGGCGGGCGAAAATCATCGGAACTTCGAGATGCAGAGCCGTCGTATAGGCAATCGGAATTCCGGAAGATTCCACCGTCAACACCTTATCCGGCTTCGTTTCCCGAAACAACCGGGCGAACTCCCGCCCCATCTCCATGATTAGCGCCGGATCCACCTGATGATTAAGAATGGCATCCAGCTTGAGTACTTTATCCGATACAACGACACCGACCTCTAGGATACGCTGCTTTAACAATTCCATGCTACTGGCCCCCTTAATCCTGTCTATTATGAGTAAGTTACCATAATGACGAAGTAGGTTTCAAGTCCCAATTTGCGAATATCCCCTGGCACAGTGAAACTTTTACGCCGCAATAGGTGTCTATACTAATACAAGGTTTTACTTATATGAATTTGCCTAAGATTGCTCACAAATATTTCACCAGATCGGTTGAGTTCAAGCTGTAGAAAGCGGTATGATAAGTAATGTTACTTTTTTTCCAATAAATATGCGGCAGAAAGGATAGATGACGATGAACAATCCGATGAGACCCATCATACTTGGCTTCGTGCCAGTCGCATTTGCTTCGCTCGTCGTAGCTGGATGCGAGAAGTCATCTGCGCCTTCCCCTCAGCCTACCATAGATTCCGCCATCTCGATCCAGACGCCGAGCACATCACCGTCAGCCTCGCCAACCGTTATCACGGTAGAGTCACCGCTTCCGTCTGCTCCGGCGGAGGATACGCCGGCCAAGCATGAAGCCCAAGTGGCGAACACGAACAAAACGGATTTGTCCGATCTTCCGCAATCGTCAGCCAGCGCGAAACCGACGACAAAGCCGAAGGTGAAGGCGGAGGATGTGTACCAGCAGGAGAAGCCGACTCTGATGGGGCTGAAGCTCGGTACGAGCAAGGACGTGGTGCTGGAGCGATTCGGTAAAGCGAAGAAACAATTTGTGATGGATGAAGATGACGACGCCATTCAAGTCTACGACTTCGGCGATTTCTCCGTCGGCTTCAACATGAAGAACGCGCTCGAGTTCGTCGACGTGCATTCGACCGATATTGATCCGGGTCTGCGCGGGCTGCATCTTGGCCAGAGCGTGCAGGAAGCCATCGACATCCTGGGCAAACCGGATGCTAACACGACCTATGTACTCTCTTACAAATCCCAGGGCACGTTGCTCAAGATCGATGTGGACCCGAACGAGAACACCATTCAATCCATCAAGCTTTTCGCGGACCGTTGACCCGAACAGCGAAGACCATGCAGCATCGCAATGATGACAGCATGGTCTTTTTTGGCATTCCTCAAACAGCACGTCTCTTCCGAAACCGCAAATACACAAGCACGGCAATGACCGCAATGACCGCGATTATGATCAAGCTCATTCCCATATATTTATGTATCAGCTGAAACAGCTCATCCAAATTGCTTCCGATAAAATGCCCCAGGGTGAGGAAGGTTGTACACCAAAGCAGCGCGCCTGTCCCCGCAAACAGCATATATTTATAAAACTTCACGCCGCTGACACCGGATAAATAGCAGGTAAAATGCCGGACCCCCGGCACGAAATATCCGAAAAATACAGTCCAAAGCCCATATTGGTGAAACCATTCCTCCGCCCGTTCAATTCGCCCCGGCGTCAGCTTGAACCATTTGCCATACCGGTACAGAAAGGGTTTGCCCACACGATGTCCGATGATATAAGACACGATCATGCCCGTCATCGTCCCCGCGTAAATCACCATGAGCGTAGGCACATACTCAAAGGGGCCTCCCGGCGCGGTTAGCGAACCGACGAAAGCCATCAAGGTCTCATCCGGTATCGGAACGCCCACAATGCCGGCGGATAGCAAAAGGTACAGGGCTATATAGCCATAATGGCCAATGAAGTCATAAAGAGCTTCTTTCATCCGAGCCACACTCCCACATTCTACTTCGTTCCCATTCACAACCAGTTTACCAGAAACGAAGGCTTGCCCCAAGTTGCAGTCATGCGACTGTCTTCGCGAACATACCTTGTACTATACCAAACGAAAGAAAGCGGGGCAATCCATGCGAACAGGTTCACAGATCATCCGAATTGCCTTTACGTATATCGGGACTGTCGTGGGGGCCGGTTTCGCTTCCGGGCAAGAGATTCTGCAATTTTTCACGCAATACGGCAATTTGGCGACGCTCACGATAGCGCTATCCTGCGTGCTTTTCATATGGATCGGAATTAAGCTGATGCTGATGGCGCATGAATTGAAAGCTGCCTCGTACGAGGATCTCAACCGGGTTATTTTCGGGCCGAAGATCGGCAATTGGATTTCCTTGTTCACAATGGTGGTGCTATTCGGCATTACAACGGTCATGCTGGCCGGCGGAGGGACGGTCTTCGAAGAGCAGCTGCATCTCTCGTACCAAACCGGACTGCTGGTGACGCTCGTGCTTGCGTACATCGTCTTATCCCGCGGAATCGGAGCCATTATGACGGTCAATTCCATTGTCGTGCCCATTATGCTGGTCTTCAGCATCGTGATTGTCGTCTATACGTGGCACTCGCCCGCTTCCGACAACTGGCTGAGAATAACGACCGATGCATCGCCCGGGAAAATCTGGTTCTCACCGTTTCTCTATACCGCCTTCAACCTGGCTATGGCCCAAGCCGTACTTGTCCCCATGGGAGCCTCCATCGAGAAGCGCTCCGATCTCATCTGGGGCGGTCTGGTCGGGGGAGCAGGCATCGGTCTGCTGCTGCTGTCCGCTCATTATGCGCTCTCCGCACAGATGCCGGGAATCGCCCAATATGAGATCCCGATGGGAAACATTATCAACCGGTTAGGCTCCGCGCCGCAGATTGCTTATTTGCTCGTCATTTACGGTGAAATCTTCACGACGTTCATCGCCGATGCTTACGGCTTGTCCCTGCAGCTCGGCCAGCGCACGAAGCTGCATCCCAAGATCTTGCTCCTCAGCATCTTGGCACTCAGCTATTTGGTCAGTCAAATCGGCTTCAAAGTGCTGCTTGCCGCCCTCTATCCATTATTCGGCCTCATTAGCGTGATTTGGCTCGTGCTGATGGTATGGCGCAACCGGCGCCGTGCGGTGTAGCGCCCCCCTCTCGGCGAAGCCCAAGACGACAGCCAAGCGGGAAATCAACAGCAGCATGCCCATCGCGCAAAAAATAATGCCTGTAAGCAAATAGGAATAATGAAAGGCAGCCGATGTCGCCGCTTCATCGCGCAGAAGCGCGAACAGCTCTGCCAGGAGCAGCAATAGACCTAGAATAAACAACCCGATCGCTGCATAATCCAACACCGTCCAGCGCGATAAATAGGTGACCGCAATGTCCACCTGGCTCAATGCTTTGGGGGCTGCAGCCTGCTGCCGCCACAGCTGGTGAATCATCCATGCCGTATACAAGGCCGCCCCTGTGACGAAAAGCCCGACAAGCCCGCCGATAATCGCGAGTAGCAGGTTCATCCGTACGTCCTCCTCTACTTTCTCAAGTGTATTATCCGTGTCTTAATCCAATGATAAGAACAAGCGTCAGGGTGAAACAGAGTACAGGAAGCGCATAAAGAAGCGGCAGCAGCAGCCAGCCGGGAAGCTTCATGGCCGGAAGCCAGATCAGCTGCAGCCGCCTGCGGGCGGCTGCCTCCCAGGTAGGCTCCGCACGATGGGCTTTCGGGGCGAAAGCTTCCCCCGCTCCTTCATTCCACTCGATCTTACCCTTCTTCCAACCGACCTGGTACGTAATCTCCCGATGCTCTTTGTTCTTCCCGCTCCCTGGCTCCACGTTCCGTTACCTCCCGCTTTTGTTTCTACCGTAAATGTTCCCAATGCGATTTCCATCCATATAGAAAACGCTGCTATAAGTGAATTAAACGGTGGCCCGGAACGACCCGAGCCGCCGCATCCCGTACATGACCATGGCAGGTGAACAGCAGCACTTGATGCCTGCCGCTTAACTCCTCCAGCACGCGCAGGCAGCTTTCCATTCGCGCCTCGTCGAAATTCACGAGAATATCGTCCATGACAAGCGGCAGCACGGCTTTGCCGGCGTATTCCTCCACAAGCGCGAACCGCATGGACAGATACAGCTGTTCGGCCGTCCCCCTGCTGAGCTGGCTCGTCTCGACAGCTTGTCCGCCGGCCCGGATCGCGACCAGCCGCTGTTCGCCGAACGGTGCTTTCACCTGCACGAAGGCGCCGTTCGTCATCTTCGCGAAGTACTCGGAAGCCCGCAGCAGCACGCCGGGCTGGCGCTCCTGCTCGTACACCTCGCGCGCCTTCCTCATCAGCAGGGAAGCGAACGAAGCGATGGCATATTGATCCGCCTGCGACCGGATTGTAGTCCGGTAGGACTCGGCTTGGAGCAGAGCATCGGCATGCTCGGTGCCCAGCTCCAGCTGCTCGATGCGTGCGGCCAGCTTGCCGGCTTCCTCGCGCCATTCATTCGTTCGGGCGGCCGTGTCCGCCAACTGGCTGCCAATCGACTGCAAACGGTCTGCCAGATCCTCATCTCCACACTGTTCCAGAAGCTCGGAATAGCTATCCGTCATAGCCCGGCCCAGAAGCGCTTCCTGTGAAGATTCCAGCAGCTTCCGCTCCTCGATCAGCTTGAGGCGCTCTTCTTGGGCCCGCTGGTGAAGGCGCAGCTCCTCGCCATCGCGAGCATAGCTTTCGCGCAGCAGCAGCTGCAGCCTCTCGCTGACGCGCTCCTCACTCGCCCGGAGCAGGAGCAGCTCCTCCTCCAATTCGGCGAGCTGGGTCTCGCAGTGCCGCTTCTCTTCGAGAAGACGAAGCTGCTCCTGCTCCTCCTCCTTCCAGCGTTTCAACGCAAATAGAGGCTCGTGTCCGTATGCGCCCCCAAGCCGGGAACCGACAGCTTCCTCAAATTGCTCTACACGAAGCCGCAAAGCCGCCGCCTTCGCAGACAGCTTATGCAGCTGACGGATGCTCTCCTGCCCCTGCTCAATCGTTTGGATCGTTTCCAAGGCGGCATCCGGTGACAAACGCCCGCTTAGTCCAAGCGACTCCAGCATGCCCCGCCATTCGTTCTGCAATCTAGCGGCCTCTCCGGCGAGCTGATCGGCGGCAGCGCTTCTCTGTCCGGCTTGACCGCGAAGGGCTTGCAGCTCCTCTTGGGCATCCTGCAGCTTCTCCAGCTTGCGGAGCCCTTGGCTGATCCGCTGCTTGTTCCCTTCCGCCTCTCTCAGCCACGCATCGAGCTGCGGCTGAAAGCCATGCAGCGGGATCTTGGCTGCTTGGGCCGCTTGGGAAGGCGGACTGGCGGAAGCCGCAGCAGCTTCGCGCCAACCGGGCTGCCCCTGCGCCGCCTTCATGAACGCCGCGATCTGCTCCTGCAGCCGCCGCTCCAGCTCTTGAAGCTCGCGAGCTTCATCGCCAGGGGGCTGCTCCGAAGGCGCGGCCATCGTCCGGCCAGCGCGGCCTCCTTCAACGGTGCGGTTCCCGCGCAGAATCAAGAGCGCCGCAACGGCGAGCAGCAGCATCGCTCCACCCGCCAGCGCCCGGTTCCCTTGCCAGGCGAGGATACCCGCCACCACGAGCGACAGCAAGCCGGTCATCGCGGCCATGCGTCCGCGCAATTTCCGCGCGGCGGCTTGGTTGGCTTTGGCCGCTTCCTCGAGCCGGGCTTGAAGCTGGTTATGCACCGCTTCCCGCTCCTGCCTGTGCTGAATATCTCTTACCAACGTCTGCCATCGCGTATAATCCCTTGCCATGCTTTGCAGCGCTGCGGTTGGGTCCGCCCCTCCCGGCAGCACCGGAGCGGCCCGCAGCTCGTGCTCCAGCAGCCGGACCGTCTCTTCCGTTCGCTGAACTTGCTGTTCCAAAGTATCCCGTTCGGTCTGAACCCTTAGTTCATCCGCACGGCCGGTCTGAAACCGTTCCTTATACAACCGAATCTGCTCACGCAAGGAAATGGTCGCCGCGAACGATGCCGCCAGCTCCTCCCCGTTCTCATCGCCGTGAGTATCTATCTGTTTCAGCAGCCTGTCCAACTGTTCGCGCAGGTGCTCCTGCTCCACGCGCAGCTGATCCAGACCGCGTTTCTGCTCCTCGTACGCCGCCGCTTGCTCCAGCCGCAGGTTCAGCTCCGTCTGATGCGCCAGCACGTCCGGCTGAATGCGGATCGCTTGCAGCCGCTCGGTCAGCCCCTGCCGGCGCAGCCCGAGCTTCGCGCGCTCCGCCATGATGCGCTCCCGCTCCGCTTCCAGCGCGTCCAGCCGCGCCGACGCCTGCTCCGGGAAGCCCGCCAGCTCCGGCAGCGCGGCCAGCTCCTGGCCGATCTGCCGCAGCCGGATCCAGCCGCTGCGGGCCTTGCCGGCCAGGCTGAGCCGCTGCTGCTCCGCGCGAAGCGCTTCCTGCTGCTCCTCCAGAGCAGCGATGCGCGCCTCCGCGGAGCGGCGCTCTTCCTGCAGCCGGTCGTAATCGGCTGCCAGATCCTTGCTGCGGCGCAGCGACTGCTCCAGACCCTCGAGCTCTCTCAGGAGACGGTTCATCTCCTGATTGCGTCCGCGGGGTCTATACAGGCTGTCGGCCTGCGCCGTCAGCTTGCGCTCGGCCTCCATGATCGCCGAGCCGCTTACACCGAGCCCAGCGCTATACAGATAGCCGCTGAGCTCGTCTGTCTGCAGCGTGCGCAGCTCCTGCAGCTCGGTAAGCCCGAAAGCGAACAAGCTGCGAAAGAGGTCGGGCGACAGCCCGCCCAGCAGCGTGTTCAGCAGCTCTTCGCCGCCGGTGGTGCCGTCACCGCGGGTCACCTTGACGAGCCCTGCAGAGGCTCGCCGCCCGCCTGCGGCCGCCGCGTCGAACCGTTCGACGCGAATGAGCTCACCCTGCTCGTCCAGCAGGGTGAGTGCGCCGCCATGGGCGCCTCCGCCCAGCGGCTCGTAGCGCTCCGCCCCGCGCTGCCGGGGCGGGAAGCCGAAGAGCACCGCGCGGACGAAGCCCATGAGCGTGCTCTTGCCCGCTTCGTTGGCGCCGTAGAACAGCACCAGCGGGCTGTCCGTTTCGAGCTGCCGCTGGCGCAGGCTGCCGAAGCCTCCCACATGGATGGATACGATCTTCATCCAGCCCCCCCCCCGTCCGCGGACAAGAGATCCGCGGCTAATGCTTCGGCGGCGCGCAGCCACTCGCGCAGCCGCTCCGGATCCGCCGCAGCCGGGTTGCCGGCTGACTGCGGCAAGCTCTGCAGCGCGGCGAGCGCCTCGCCGGCGAAAGCGTGAAGCGCGCCGTCGTCGCCTTGCAGCGCTTCTGCATACCGCAGGAGATCGCCGAGGAAGCTCTTCTCCTGGCGCAGCGCCGCCAGATCGAGCTCGCCCGCCGTGCGGTCCTCGATCGATTCCACCCAAACGAAGCGGCTTCGCTCCTCTTCATCGAGCCTCAGCTCCGCCGTCAGCTCCTGGAGCATCTTGCCCCGGCGCAGCAGACCGGAGAGCGGGCCGCGCCCTTCCAGCGTGAGCCGAACGACCGCATCGCGGCCGTCCGCTTCTTCCCGGATGCGCTCCAGCGCTTCGCCGACCCGGTCTTTCAAATCCTGCTCCGTCTGCATGCCTGCAATCGTCAGACGCTGATGAAACCACCGGACGGCATCCAGCGCCCGGAAGGTCAAGTGAGCTTGTCCTTCCTCCGACATCTCCACAAGATAACAGCCGCGCGGGCCCGTTTCCCGAATATTCCGGCCTTGCAGATTGCCCGGATATACGATCGCCGGGCGTTCGTGAAGCACCTTTCTCGTATGTACATGGCCTAAGGCCCAATAATGCATGCCCGCCGCAAGCAAATCCGTCTTGCTGCAAGGGGCGTAATTGTCATGACCCGGGTCGCCGTCAACATTCGTATGCAGCATCGCAATCTGCGCTGCGTCCACGCGGCTTGCCCGGAACTGCAAGGCCAAGTTGTCGGTGACCGCGGAATGGCGGTACGAAATCCCGTGAATCTCGGCGATCACGCCTCGTCCGGGCTTCTCAACTTGAACCGTCTCCACCCGGTCGCACGCAAAAAAATGGACGCCTGCCGGCCAAACCAGCTTCGCGGCGCGTCCATCCTCCGGGTCATGATTCCCATGAATAATATAAGCCGGGATGCCGTGCGCGGCTAACTGCTCCAATGCTTTCTGGAACCGAATTTGCGCGCGCAGCGAACGATCCGACAGATCGTAGACATCCCCGCTGATCATAACAAAATCCACCTGCTCCTGCGTGGCAACCGCCACGAGCTCCTTGAGCGCGCTGAACGTCGATTCGCGCATTCGCTCACGAACCTTTTCGGGCAGCGCCGACATGCCTTTGAACGGTGAATCCAGATGCAAGTCGGCGGCATGCATAAACCGCAGTCGTTTCATGTCCCTAACGCCTTCCCGCCTTAGCTTTTATCGTTCTGTTCGCCGCTTGCTCCCTCAATCTGATAGCTTTCGTACACACTCTTGAGCTGTCTGAGCACACGGTTCAAGGAATACGTCTTCTTCGCCTTCTCCCATGCGGTTCTCGCCAGATTGTAGCGGAATGTCGGATCGATCACGACCTTCTCCAATGCATGGCTCAGCGCCATCGCATCGCCGACAGGCACCAGAAGCCCGTTGTGCCCGTGCTCGATTTGTTCGGCGATCCCGCCGACATCCGTGCCGATAAGCGCCAACCAACATAGCGCCGCTTCCGCGAACACCGAGCCGAAGGCTTCCGCTCGGGACGGCAGGACGAAGACGTCGAAGAACGGCATAAATTCTTCCGGATGCAGCATATAGCCGTAGAAAATCGTATCTTCATATATATTGTGCTCGATGGCCAGCTTCTCCAGCTCCGGCCGGCTTGGTCCGTCGCCGATAATATGTAGAACGAAGGGATGGCCCCGCTTCTTGAGTTCCCCGCAAGCAATCAGCAGCGTATCCAGCCCTTTGGCCGGTACAAGACGGCATACGGTAATGAACTGCGTCACGGCGTTCTCGTGGGAGATCGGACGGAAGCGCTTCTCGTCGAAGCCGTTCGGAATCACGCCGATTCGTTCGCTGTCCTGAACATATTCCGCAACGTATTGCTTGAAGGAGTTCGAGACCGTTATGATCTGATCGACCCTCGCTTCCAGCTCTCCATAAATCTGAGTCAGGAAGAGATGCTCGACCCCGTTCTCTTGAATGCGCCCGTTCAGAATAAGCTCCCTCTCGAAGCTCGAGTGAATCGTCAGAATGACCGGCGTTTCCGGATACAGCTGCTTCATTACCATCGCCGCAATCGGATGATGCGCGTGAATAATATCATACTTCTTCGTCAATCTCAGCTTCGTCCACCAAACATAATCCTTGTACGTTTGAATGTATTTATCTACGATCGGGTTTCCGGCATATTTCCGCCAATCGAAAGTGACGAATTCCACTTCCTCTGTGCCCTTGTTGCGAATTCGCTTAGGCAGCGAAAATAACTCCATTTCCCAGCCTTTTTTATTGAAACGGTCCAAAATATAGGGAACCATGGATGACACCCCACCCGGCTGTTCCGGGGGGAAAAACAAAGCTTGCAAGATGTTCATTGCATGAGCCCCTCTCCCAAATCCTTGAGCTTACCTTCTTATTGTAACTTGTGCGGGTCGAATAGAAAAGAGAACAACAAATATGCGCTCTATGAAACGATTCTATCCCTCTCCTTCATTTTCCTTTATAATAGGTAGCAAAGCTTGTCGAAATCTTGGTTTTTATGGGGGAACGCATGAGACCTGTTGATCTCTTATTCGGTGATTTGGCTTCATTATTATCGAATGCTATCGTAGTGGTCATTGTTACACTAATGTTCGTGATTTCATTGCGATTATTTCTGGACCGCCGGAAGAAAGGCTATATGTCGATGACGATTTCGCTTGTTTTTGTCGGCGTCCATTACCTTCTGAAACTATATGTCATCCTGACGGCTCTGGATACTGGCTTGACGTCCTATCTGCTGCTCATGCTCAAAATCGTTTCCTTCGTTCTGTTGAATTTGGGCATCTACCAGCTATACAACCGTACCCGCCGCAAACAGTACATATTCTTCTATGGCTTGATTCTGATGGGTCTGGTCGTTTCCATCCTGCACTTCAGCGTACCGCAAATGTATAACGGAACCCCTCAGCAGGTCCGGCTGCTGCAGGATGTCGCACTTGAACTGTACGTATTCGTGCTGATTTTCCTTTGCTTTTATATGATTCCGCCTTACATCGGCCAGCAGGTCAAGTACCAATCGGCGTTAACCGTCTACTTCTTCATGCAGTCCGGCCACCTCGTCAATGCTTACATGTATGGGAATGCCCAGCCCTGGTTAACCGTCGCCGGCAATGTTTTGCCAATCGTGTTCTACTTCCTATTGTTCATGCTACTATTCGATCGAGTCGTCGAGCTGATGCAAGCGATTTACAATTCCTCCATCACGGACGGGTTAACACGGCTGTATAATCGCAAATTTTTCTACAACCGCGTCACGCAATACGTCGGAAGACATCTTCCCGTGTCCATTCTGTTCAGCGACATCGATAACTTCAAGAAATTGAACGACACCCAAGGCCACCAGATGGGGGACGATGTGCTCAAGCAGGTCGCCCAGATTATGAAGGAAGAGGTCGAGGAGTGCGGCATTGCCGGCCGCTACGGGGGAGAGGAAATGGTCGTCATGGTCACCGATCCCAGTGTCAAAATGGAGGCTTTCGCCGAACGGGTTCGCAGCCGGATCGAGAAGGAAACGATCGTCACCGCCAGCATCGGTTACAGCAAGTACAAGAATGGACTGAGCGCCGAAGAGCTGATCAAGCAGGCGGACGAAGCGATGTACAAAGCCAAAACAACCGGTAAAAACAAAGTCGTCAAATATGCGTAATTAGGCGCAAGACAAAGGGCTGTCCTATCTGCGGTCGCTTGACCGGCAGAGACAGCCCTTTCTTTCACTTTTTCACTCTTTCACTCATCCTCTATTCATCGTCCGCTTCCAGCACATGCTCCTTGCAGAAAGCTTCCACAACCGCAACCTCATCGTCCTCTAGGTCAAAATCCAGATACAGCTCAGTCGTTTTCTCATAAATCTCGTATTTCAACAAGCCCGACTTGTCTTCATCTACGTTATAGATGGCTCGAATGTACAGCCCGCTCTCGGAAAATAACTCATCGTCTTCTTCCACTTCAATATCGATAAGAAATTCATACCGTTGTCCGCTCAAAATGCCGAACGGATCTTTGACGATTTCCACCGTATAGCTTGTAATCGTAAACATCGAATCCCCCCTTTAACATCTGCAGGCTATAGTATACCTGAAAATGGAGAGATTCGCACATAGGCCTACAGCTGAACCAACTGTCCGCCGGCAATTTCTACAGCTTCGCCTTCCACGCTGATCCAGACGGACATTGCCGACGGATTATGCACGATCCGGCGATCGGCCGAATAACGCAGCCTGTCCAGAGCCTGCATATAAGCGACAATCTCAGCATTCGTGGCATACCAGATATCGCTGCGGCCGCCGACCAGCTCCCCGAACCGGTCGATGATCTCCCAATTGTTATCGTTCTCAAACTCGTAGCTGTGGCCCCATACATAGAATAACGCCATGCGGCTATGCCGCTGCTCGAGATGGACGAAATGCTCGGCAAGCTCCACCATCATCTTGTGGTGGCACGTCGGATGCCACCGGAGGAAATCCGCGGGAACATGGAATTTGCCATGGCTTGCCACGGTCCGGGCGTACTCAATGCCCAGGGCGGGCAGCATGGAGACGACGTGATCGTTATAAGTTCCGAACGGATAGCTCATCCCTCTGACCGGATAGCCGACGAGCTGCTCCAGCGCTTTCCGGTCCTCGCTAATCTCTTGAAGGATTTGCTCCGTCGGCGATTGCTCCAGGAACGGATGATCGACGGTGTGCGCCGAAACTTCATGCCCCTTGAAGAGCACAGCCACTTCCTCCGCTGTAATATACCCTTCCTTGCCCAGAAATCCGCTGTTGAGATGAAACGTCCCTTTGATACCATACTCATTAAGCTTACCTACGAATCTGCGGTCGTGCACTCTGCCATCGTCATAGCTGATGGTCAACGCCTTGTGGACGCCATTTGGAAATCGGTCGTTGCGAATACGCATCGGTTCCCCTCCATAACTGAAAGTTTGCTATTGCCAGTTTGTTGCGCCGATTGGTTACTTCCACATTTTACTTACGGCAGTCCGATTATGGCAAGGGGTGCAGGGACTTTACCTGCGTAGGGATTCCCATGTTTGAGCTGTTTAGGAGATGTGGAATTTTTAATATTCCTTGACAGGAATATTCCTTATGGGGTATATTTAGATCAACAACAAGGTAACCTTTCAGATGAAGGAGTTGAGCATATACCGAGAAATCAACCATTAACGAGGTGACTGGCATGTCAGGAAACGATCCGGGCATGGACATGACGACACTGAGCGCTCTAGCCGAACCGAAGCGAATCGAGATCGTCGAACTCTTGCGCGACGGCCCCCTGACTGTTGGGGAAATCGCCGAACGCTTGGGACTTCGCCAGCCCCAGGCCTCCAAACATTTGAAGGTGCTTAGCGAGAACGGGATTGTGGAAGTGAAGGCTGAAGCCAACCGCCGCATCTATAAGCTTCGTGCCGAACCCTTCCAAGCGTTGGAGAGCTGGGTGAAATCCTTTCATCGCATCACGGAGGAGCGATTCGATCATTTGGAAGCCTATTTGCGAAAACTGCAGAACAAGGATCAATCATAGAACCATTCCAAATCATTCAAAAATACAAGGAGGAATTACAATGTCAAACAATGCAATGCTTTCGAGGGTAGAGAACGATCGGGTACTGGTACTGGAGCGTGTGTTCGATGCGCCGCGCGAGCTGGTGTTCCAAATGTTCAAGGAGCCTGAGCATCTCAAGCACTGGTGGGGACCGAGAGGTTGGGACATTCCCGTATGCACCGTCGATTTCCGTCCTGGAGGCGTTTGGCATTATTGCATGAAATGCGTGGATAAGAATCATGGCGATTTCTATGGCATGGAATCTTGGGGCAAAGGCATCTATAAAGAGATCGTCGAGCCGGAGAAAATTATCTACACCGATTACTTCTCGGATGCGGAAGGCAATTCGAATGACGCTATGCCTTCGACCGAGGTTACGCTGGAGTTCGTCGATCTTGGCGGCAAAACGAAGCTGATCAACCGTGGCGAATATGTCTCCGCAGAAGCTCTTAAAACGGTTATGGACATGGGTATGCTCCAAGGCATCACCGAAACTTGGGATCGTTTGGAAGAGCGTTTGAACACACTCAAGTAGAACAAGATGGAACGGCCGCCTGGCTATTGAAAAGCCGGCGGCCTTTCATTTGTATTCACCCTTTTCTGCGCTTCCCCCAAGGCTTGAATACCGATAGCAAAAACATGGCAACTAACGAGGCGATCTGTAATCCGATACCTATGAATAGCGAGATTGTATTTACCACGTACGCGCCTTGATCCGCAGCCCCCACCCCTGTATCTGTCAAATACGAAATTCCTCGCAGCGTCCACATATACATACCTATCGGTCCGAGGAGGATCGCGATTGCACTCAGGACTTCTTTGGCTATGATCCAGTAGTATTTCACCAGCCCCCAATGCGTCCATAGGGAGAGCAGAACGCCGGTTACGATCGTCCCGATGACAGAGGCCCGCACGGATGTTGCGGATAACACGTGCATCGCTTTGTAGCATGCAAGCAGCAACCCCGAATCCTCCGTGCTCGCTGCGGTAATGCTCAAGATGAGGAACGTTACACTGGTCCCCAGCATGATGGCCGCGAATAGGAGATGTAGGCTCAGAAGCCACTTCTTCTGTGTCATTGTCAGGGTTTTCAAGCCGCATGACCCCCTTGTTATATTTATACCCTTACGATAATAAATTGAAATAAACTGCATCTAAACCATATCTTAAAAAAAGATAAACAAAAGACACCGTCGGCGGCTTAGTGCGGGTCTCGAAAAGGGGGATGCACACTTGTCCAGCAGTGTTGGTTTTGCCTTTGGTTCAGGCCTTATTATCTTGTTTTTTGTCATCTCTCTGCTGCTATTCGCAGCGCACATCGTCTTGTGCGTCTGGGCTTACCGGGATTGTATACGGAGACGAAAAAGCACGGAATTCGCTATCCTGATCCTGTTAGCCATGCTGTTTTTTCCAATCCTTGGATTGATTGTGTATTTGATTATTCGCAATGACTAGCTCTCTTCCACCTCCCCAGCGGTAAGAACCTCTATCTAGGAATACGTTCGACGAACCTTTCGAGCGAGCCGTCGAACGGAAACCCTTTTTTCGCGACAAGCTCCTGCAGCTTCAATAATTCCTGCCTCGCGCGATGAATCAAATCCTCCGGATAGTGAAACTTGCTTGCATTCACAATGAATTCATCTTCATCAACGACTTTCCATTCCCCATTCCTGAACACATAGTCAAGGTCCAGATCGATGAAAGAAACGGTGTTCCCTTGCATCACCGCAGGGAGGTTAATGTTGCAATAATAGTGCTGGATCGCGCCGTTCACGACATCCGCACTAACCGTAAACCACGACTCTGTTGAGAAATATTCGATCGTCCAAGCCTCGACGGTAAATACCTTTTGCTTCGTATAATGATTCAATTGCCTGCCGTACTCGCCTAAAACGAAAATATGGGAATCGGTCTTTTCCAATAAGCTCGTGTTCCATTCATAATGCCGCCGATTTCCGTACTTCATTGCTTGAATGGTTATCAGATTGTCCACTGTGATCATCCTCGTTACTCGTATTGGAAGGAGAACCTCCCTCTCTTGCATCTGCTCTATTATAAATTACAGGCGCGCCGTTTCAAAACTCCTCGATTGGAGAGAGTTCGAGGGCGAGCGCCAGGGGGCGCGGGACGAGCGCCAGGGGGCGCGGGGCGAGCGCCAGGGGGCGCGGGGTGAGCGCCAGGGGGCGCGGGGCAAGCGCCAGGGGGCGCGGGGTGAGCGCCAGGGGGCGCGGGGTGAGCGCCAGGGGGCGCGGGGTGAGCGCCAGGGGGCGCGGGGTGAGCGCCAGGGGGCGCGGGACGAGCGCCAGGGGGCGCGGGGCGAGCCACGGCGGGCGCGGGGTGAGCGCGAGGCGGCGGGACGAGCGCCAGGGGGCGCGGGGCAAGCGCCAGGGGGCGCGGGACGAGCGCCAGGGGGCGGGACGAGCGCAGAATGAGCCGTAACTTGAATTTCTCCAGTTATTCCAGCCGCTTTCCCTTTAAACTGAAGCGGTAACTGGAAAATCTCCCGCTAATTTCGCAAAAACTGCCATGCCGGCTCATCAATCGCAAATTTTAACTGGAGAAATTCCTTTTATACTCTTCTGAGGGCCGCCCGGACACTCGATTAACTGGAGTTTTTCCAGTTATCACCTGCAGCATCAGACGCATAAACACATCCTTACGGTATCCATCGGGCAGGTGCGGGTACGGTTGCACTCTAAGGGTATAACTCACCACTCACCAGCAAGTTAGCGGAAATACGATCCGTTATTTGGCCCAAAACGGGGCCTTTGAGGGAAGATGCGGAAATACGATTCGCTATCTCACGGTTTTCCCTCCAATTTCTATGAAAAACCACCTAATAACGAATCGTATTTCCTCTTCATTCGCAGAATAGGTGATCCTTGGTGAAATAGCGCACTGTATTTCCTATGCGCCGATGGGTGTCGACGTGGGAGATCGCGGGGCAGGAATGTATAAGTTGAAAAAAGCAGCCGCCGAAGCAGCTGCTCTTGTATGTAAGTTAGCGGAAATACGATCCGTTATTTAGCCCAAAACGGGGCCTTTGAGGGAAGATGCGGAAATACGATTCGCTATCTCACGGTTTTCCCTCCAATTTCTGTGAAAAACCACTAAATAGCGAATCGTATTTCCTCTTCATTCGCAGAATGGGTGGTCCATGGTGAAATAGCGCACTGTATTTCCTATGCGCCGATGGGTGTCGACGTGGGAGATCGCGGGACAGGAATGTATAAGTTGAAAAAAGCAGCCGCCGAAGCAGCTGCTCTTGTATGCAAGTTAGCGGAAATACGATCCGTTATTTGGCCCAAAACGGGGCCTTTGAGGGAAGATGCGGAAATACGATTCGCTATCTCACGGTTTTCCCTCCAATTTCTGTGAAAAACCACTAAATAGCGAATCGTATTTCCTCTTCATTCGCAGAATGGGTGGTCCTTGGTGAAATAGCGCACTGTATTTCCTATGCGCCGATGAATGTCAACGTGGGAACTCGCGGGACAGGAATGTATAAGTTGAAAAAAGCAGCCGCTCTTGTATGCGTCTTAGACGGCTTTCCTCGCAGCCTTGAGCTTCTCAAGCTCCAGGCTCACATCTTCCTGGAAAGCCAAATCGGGCGCGCTGCTCACAGAGGCATTAACCAGCTTGTTCACCCTAAGCGATGCTGCAGCTCTGGCCTCCAGCTGCCAGATTTGTTCTTCCATTCTAGCGAAGTTTTTGCGAATGCTCGAGGCATCAACCGAATAAAGCGTATTGTTCACTTGCTGGATCGCATGAGCCGTGTTCGCTCTGGACAAGTACATGAGCTTTTTATTTTGCAGCTCTTCGTACAGCTCCATCAATCTCTTCAATTGATCTTCCAGAGCCAGCGTCTGCTGTCTCATCGCCTCATATTGATCCTGGTGTGCTTGCAGCTTACGCTCCGTGGCCAACTTCTCCTCCACAGCCAGTACCGCCATGTCTTCCTCGTTCCGGTCAATCGCGATATTTGCTTGCCGGGTGCGCTTCTGTACGAGGTGTTCAAGCTCTGCGATGATAACTTCATATTTCCGTTCGGCAAGCAGTTGATTGGATAAGGCAAGCTTGGCTTCCATCAGTTTCCCTTCCAGCTCGCGTATATATTGCTTCACCATACTAAGCGGATTTTCCATTTTATCCAGCGCCTCATGAATGCCAGCCATTGCGATATCGTTCACACGTTTGAAAATTCCCATTTATTTCTCCTCCTTAAGTATGTTGCGTTCCCATTGATCCAAGGTGGCCGCCCGCTGCGCAGATGAAGCACTGTACATAACGGTATGCTCGTCCATCATAAAAGCAGGCATCGCCAGTTGGTTGATGTCGGTTCTTCTATTGTGGATTCTTTTCGCCATTACCCATACCAGAATTAGAAGGATAAGTCCGATAACAATCCCAAGGATAGGTCCACCATGAAATCCGTGGTGATAATGACTATCAGCAAATCGCTCCGCAACCGGATTACCGACATGCAGCCGGGGGGCCGGAAACTCATGTCTCATGCTCTCCACCTCTCTTCTCTCTTCTCTCTTATTTGCGTTACAAGTTGAAGTATAGACCCCGTATCTTAAAGGCCAATTAAAACCAACTGAAAGAGGGTTGAACGTTCACTGAGAATCTGCTGAATGCTGCACCTGCTTCTGTACCTGCATCTGCACCTGCACCTGCTCCTGCACCTGCTCCTGCTCCTGCTCCTGTTCATGTGCCTGTACCTGCATCTGCACCTGTTCCTGCTCCTGCACTTGTTCCTGCACCTGCACCTGAACCTGTACCTGCACCTGCTCCTACACCTGCACCTGCACCTGCTCCTGCTCCTGCTCCTGCTCCTGCACCTGTTCCTGCTCCTGCACTTGTTCCTGCACCTGCACCTGCACCTGCTTCTGTACCTGTACCTGCATCTGCACCTGTGCCTGTACCTGCTCCTGCTCCTGCTCCTGCTCCTGCACCTGCACCTGCTCCTGCACTTGTTCCTGCACCTGCACCTGCCCCTGCTTCTGTACCTGCACCTGCTCCTGCTCCTGCTCCTGTTCCAGCACTTGCACCTGCTTCTGTACCTGCATCTGCACCTGTTCCTGCTCCTGCACCTGTTCCTGCTCCTGCACCTGCTTCTGCTCCTGCTCCTGCTCCTGCTCCTGCTCCTGTACCTGCACCTGCTCCTGCTCCTGCTCCTGCTTCTGTACCTGTACCTGCACCTGCTCCTGCTCCTGCTCCTGCTCCTGCTCCTGCACCTGCTCCTACACCTGCTCCTGCTCCTGCTCCTGTTCCTGCACCTGCACCTGCACCTGTACCTGTACCTGTACCTGTACCTGCTCCTGCTCCTGTTCCTGCTCCTGCTCCTGTTCCTGCACCTGCTCCTACACCTGCACCTGCTCCTGCACCTGCACCTGCACCTGTTCCTGCTCTTGCACCTGCTCCTGCTCCTGCACCTGTACCTGCTCCTACACCTGCACCTGCTCCTACACCTGCACCTGCACCTGCTCCTACACCTACACCTGCACCTGCTCCTACACCTGCACCTGCACCTGCTCCTACACCTGTACCTGCTCCTACACCTGCACCTGTACCTGTACCATTACTTATAAAAAATAAAAAAGCAGCTGCCAAGGCAAGCCGCTTCTTCTGACGCTTCGTTCATCTATCCTCCAAAGCGTTCCCATCTGCATCGTAATGGCGAATATGCGCAATTAAGTCTTCATAATTCACCCATGCAATCCCAACCTTCTGATCCGCAGCGCCGTACGAAATAATCAAATCGTCGCCGACTACAATGCCGGCCGTTGCGAACAGACACGGGGTCGGATAGTCCGAAGGCATCTCCCAATCCTGCTGCGCAAACATCAGACGATCGGGACACCGGTGCGTGACGACAGGGAAGTCATTATCGCGCTCTTTCACGATCATGAAGGATTGGGTATAGCCGAAATGTACATCTTTCTTGCCGTGATAAGAGATAAGCCATTCATCTTCGGAAATTTGCAGCGGCGGCCAGCTGGCGCCAATACGGTCTTCCTCCCAATCGAATATGCCGGTTGCCATGAGGCGATGTGTGGCTTCAGACGTCGCGAGATCCTCGATCCGCTCAGCAGCGGCAACAAAAATGGATGGCATCCCGGCTGCTTCTCCGCCCGGGAAATGAGCCGGGTTCATCGGCCTGTGCAGAAGCACATACTGCCGCTTACCGTCTATCATCATTTTCTCAGGAAACAGGAACACATCGCGATTATCGCTCCGTGCCCCATCCGTTAGCGGGCATACGTATGTGAAAGCCTCCTCGTAATGACCTGCCTTCAGCTTATCCAAATTCAGTTTATACAGCACCGTCACCGTTTCGTTCATTCGAGCGGTGACATGGAACGGTTCATCGCCAGTGAGCGCCCACTCCGGCACATAGTCATACCGGGTCTGGACGGGAGGGTCTTGATCCACTAACCAATAAGGGCCAGGCGGGAACAGCCTGCATGCCACCGAGACATACCATTCGCCTTCCACCTGAAAAATGCGAGGATCTTCGATGCAGCCATTGGCATAATCCTTCACAAGCTCGCCGTTCACATTATGAATGACAATGTCAGCTTCGTTCCAATTCAAGCTTGGCGCCAGCGCAGGACGCGAGAAGTCGGCCTCCCAGGTCGCTCCAAGATCGTCGCTGAACGCATAACCCAGAAAGATCGGATACGGATCATGCTTGCCTTCCAATCGCTTCTGCGACCATGGCCCTGTCGCCCGGAACAGCATATGCAGCCTGTCGGAAACGGGATCTTTGACGATGGCGGGATTAAGGACCATCTTGCTTGCCCAATCACAACCCGCAGCAGGTTCTAACACCGGTTGGGATGAATATTTGAATTGAGGTGCCATGTGTGCAAGTGCCTCCTAGACCATATTTTACTCCTCCTAAGCATAAGTTAAGGATGAATGCGAATAAATAGACATAATCGACGAGATCTACAAATGATGTCGTTTTTTTCACATTCTACCGTTATAATAAACTTAGGACGGAAGAACGGAAGAATGGAAGAACGGAGGAAAGCAGCTGCAAACACCGGTGGTTTACGAAAACTTAAATATTAAACACCAGATGGGCAATATGTTGATCAATATTTTATATATCAATTATGAACCCCCCGTTCCTTCCTGGTACTACGGCAATCATTGCCACAGCAGCTATGAACTGCATTTTATTCCGAAAGGCAGAGGGCTGCTGCGGGTGTCGCACCAACAATTTCAAATTGAACCTGGCATTTTCTACGTGACGGGGCCCGGGGTGTACCACGAGCAGCTTGCCGATCGGGATGATCCGATGAGCGAGTATTGCATTAATTTTGAGATCAAAATCCGGTCCGGGAGGCAGACCAAGGGCAGCACCTATCTCCAATCGGAAATCGACGAGGTCCTGCGAACCTTAACGAACACCCGCTTCTGGTTCGGCAAAGACGAGTTCCGTACGGTCTTGCTGTTCGAATCCATCCTGAAAGAACTCGAGCTGCAATATTTGGGCTACTATACGGTGGTACAAAGCTTAGTGAGTCAAATCATTATGAACGCCGTTCGCTCTTTTACTCAACATAAGAAATCCAACTATTATATCCCTCTTAAAATTCCCGACGACTCCCGGCGCTATATCGCCGATACCTATTTCGACGATCCATCTCAAGAGCTTACCCCGGAAGCATTGGCCGGGAAGATCGGCGTTAGCGTTCGTCAACTGGAACGGATCATGAAACAATATTATGGCGTCACATTCAAAGAGAAGCTGCTCGAAACCCGGTTGGAGCTTGCCAAACATCTGTTGCGAAGCGGTGAACTGCCCATCCATCTGATCGCCGAGCGAACCGGCTTTCGGTCCGCGAGCTATTTCTCCAAAACCTTTCGCGAACAGGTATCTCTTACGCCTCAACAATACCGCAGGCAGGAAGCTGAGGAACCCGCACTGTAGACATTCATGGAAACAAATGTACATCGTCACCCTGGATCCGAATTTGAAGGAATCCGCTCTTCCCGAATCGAATGGCTAACTAACCATACTTCAGAGGAGCAGACATCATGAATACGGCACATAAGATTACAACCCAGGATAAATATTTTTTGACCGTTGAAATAACCGATTATTTTGGCGTCCGCACGGAGCAGTTGGAGTTATTCGTTGACATCGGGACCAAACCGACGGTCGGGCATTATATCGATTTGTTCTTAAGACATTATGATCTAGAGGTTGAATTGAAAAATATTGCGCCTGCGATGGAGTTTAAAATTCTTCATCCCAAACCGCAGGGAATACGCGTCCTGAAGGCCATCCGGCTATCCAGAGACTGGACTTACAAGCCGATTACTAAGCTATAAGTCAAATGAAGAAGCAGCTGCTCCGGGCGATGCGCCCGCCATGAGCGGCTGCTTTTTGCATTGGCGGCAGACGTCATGATGCTCGTCCGCATCTTGCTGCATCCATGAAAAGTCTGGCAGGAAAGCCGAATAGCGTGATAGACTTATCCCTATAAGCGCTTACATCCACATTCCCTCCACGAACCACTGCATAAGCGATATAAGCCCTTGAATCTTTTCATGATTGGAATTCGTTGGCCTCGACGGGGAAAGGAGCGTACGTTCATGAAGCTGCCATTTGACCTTGCAAGGAGACTGGAAATCAGGGGTGGAGGAAGATGAAACTCGGTGATAACTATGATTTATCGGATGAAACATACGCGATTGTAAGCGTTATCGCAGATCGGCTCATTCCGAAGGATGCTTGGCCTTCGGCAACCGAAGGCGGCGTTACGGAATATGTGAAGCGGCGCGCCCAGGAGGATCCCGGCACTTGGAAAGATGTCATCGAACCCGGGTTGCGCGCCCTGGATGCGGAGGCTGCCGCCTTGCATGGTCACCCCTTCTCTCAGCTGTCGGGTGACAAGCAGGATGCATTGTTACAAGAGCTTGAGCTTGATCGTACCCGTAGCAGCTGGCCTGTTTCGCCTTCGGCGAAGCTTTTCTTTGCTGCCATTCTGAACCTGGTTGCTGAAGGATATTATGGAAGTCCGGAAGCCGGCGGGAATCTCGGCGGGAAGTCCTGGGAGATGCTTGGCTTCCGCCCGGGGCCCGTATCGGGTACCGGCGCCGCGAATCCGGAGACGGATCTGCCGCAGCGAACGATCGAACAGCTTCGTGAAGAGTATGATGCAATCGTCGTGGGAGCCGGGGCCGGGGGCTCGGTGGCAGCGGCCGTATTGGCCGAAGCGGGGCTCCGCGTGCTCGTCGTTGAGCGCGGAAGCTGGCTTCGCTTCGACCAGGTAGGCAGCGATCATCTCCGCAATCACCGGTTAAGTAAATATGGCCACAATACAGGGCCGGAGCTGGAAGGCCATCCCCGCACGATCGTGCTGGCGGACGGCACCGAACGGATTACAGCCCCTATCGATGGCGGCTATCATAATAACGCGATGACGGTTGGCGGCGGCACACGCGTGTATGGAGCGCAAGCCTGGAGATTTCATCCGGATGACTTTCGGATGGCGACCCGTTACGGCATACCGGACGGAAGCTCCCTTCGCGATTGGCCGCTTAGTTACGAGGAGCTTGAACCTTATTATGAGCGCGCAGAATGGGAAATCGGCGTCTCGGGAGACGGAGACGCACACCGCGGATGCGGAGATCGTCAGCGGCCATACCCGATGCCGCCATTGCCCAGTACGCTGGAAGCGGAGCGTTTGGCGCGTGCGGCGGCAAAGCTGGGGTGGGACGCAGGACCTGTCCCCCTTCTCATCAATTCCGTCGAGCGCGACGGCCGTTCCGCCTGCGGGAGGTGCGGGCAGTGCGTCGGGTTCGCCTGTCCGACGAACAGCAAGAACGGCGGTCACAATACGATGCTCGTGCGCGCCATGGCTACCGGCAACTGCGATCTGATCTGCGATGCGATGGTCGAACGAATCGACACTGAGGGAGGCAAACACGCTACCGGCGTTCGGCTTGTGCAGGCTGCGGGAGGCTCGCTCCGGCGGCTCCAGGTGCGGGCAGGGCACGTGATCGTTGCTGCCGGCGCCATTGAAAGTGCGCGGCTGCTCCTCCATTCGGCGAGCGATGCCGAACCGGACGGCATCGGCAACCGGTACGGGCAGGTCGGAAGGAACCTTCAGGGCCATGTGTATTCGGGAGCCTACGGCCTCTTTGGCGAGCCGGTCCAAGACGGACTTGGACCCGGGGTAAGCATCGCCACCCGTCACTTTGCCCACGGCAACGGAGGCGGGATCATCGGCGGCGGGATGCTGGCCAATGAGTTCACCCGGCTGCCCCTCATTCACTGGTACCGCGCGTTAGCACCCGATGCCGTGCGGTGGGGTGCCGCCGGGAAGGCTGCAATGCGCGAGAGCTACCTGCGCACCAGCCATGTCCAGGGCCCGATCCAGGACATTCCGACGCCCGAGGAGAGAGTAAGGCTCTCCCCGGCGGTCAAAGACCGCTTCGGCATGCCCGTCGCCCGGCTTTCGGGAAGTGTCCACCCCGAGTCGCTTCGCGCCTCCGCCATGCTGGCGGAGCGCGCGGAGACTTGGCTCTGGGCGGCCGGCGCGCGCCGGGTTTGGCGGACTCAGCCGGGCGGAGAACTTAGTGCGGGACAGCATCAGGCGGGAACCTTGCGCATGGGGGACGACCCGGCGGTTTCCGTTACCGATCCGAACGGCCGCGTTCACGGATATGACAATCTCTGGGTGAGCGACGGCTCCGTCCATGTAACCAATGGCGGCGTGAATCCGGTGCTGACGATTCTGGCCTTGGCTTTCCGCACAGCCGGAAATCTGGTTAGGCATGGCTAACGGACACAGCGGCCCTTATTCGGCCAATGATGGCCGAATTGGCATTCTAACGGACACCAATGTCCCTATTTGCCGATGCGTATGCCATTTGCGCCCCATTTGCGGTAAATAAGCGCTTCGGTGTCCGTTACATTGGCCGCGCGCCCACATTCCTGGGTTTAACGGCCGTGGTGTCCGTTAAACCTGGCGGCAGCACAGCGCGCTGGCACGTGCTCGGCAGGAGACGCGTACTCCTGCCAAGTGCGCCGCGCTGGCACAAGCGCATCTCCGGCAGGCACGCGCTCCCGCCTCTATGCAGCGCCGCCCCCCTGCCCGAGCCGCCTAATAGCCTGCGCGGCGCATAAAGCTTGCCGCCCGCAGGCCGCCAAACGCACAAAGGGCGCCCCCCAGCCATTCACATAGCTGGGGGGCGCCCTTTACGTTTAGCTGCGGCGAGCAACGCCGAGCGTGACGATTTCGCAAGCACCTACCGGCAGCGACAATCGGCCGTCCGAGACAGCTGCGTCGACGCGCTCCCCGTGCTCTTCGAGGATCGTGCTCTTGTAGAAATAGTAGTGCGGAATACCGGCCTTCAGCTTCAATTCTGCAGCTTGAGGCCTCATGTTGTACCAACGGAGCAGCAAATCTCCGGTTCCTTCGTTCATTTTCAACGAGGAGAAAGCCAGCTCCTCGCCTTCCCACTGGAATAGCCCGAACGTAGGCGCAATGCTTCCCCCGTGAACCTCCGTCTGGCATAATGTCCACGGAATCTGGAATTGATAGGCTTCCGCATATGCCCTGGACTGCATACTGGAGTTACTGTACGGAATGAGCTCCATGCGTGCCGTATGCTCGCCGAGACACTGCGCCTCCGGCGTCGGGAACAAGCCCCAGTCGCCAAGCTCGCCAACCGCACGGAGCAGCGTTACCGCAATCGTATTGCGTCCGTCCCGCAGAACCTCATACTCGTTCAAGCCGAGGTTGGCAACAACAAGACCTGCTCCCGCCTCGCTGACATCAACGAATGCCTGTTGGTGCTGCGTATTGCTCGGATTCTCCCACTCTCCCGCCGGCGTGTTGTCGCGCTGCGGGATTTCGAACATAGAGTCCACACGGTGAACATTCGTGTTCAGATCCGTAGGGAACAGCATCCGCAGACGGTGGTCCTTAGCCTGATTGTTGAACGCCGACTCCACTACGACCCCTTGGCCGTTGCGGCTCAGAGAAACAACGGTCCGGATCGTCATCGGCACCATATGCTTGGAACGCTGCGCTTTACGATACGGGAAGTAGACCAAGTCACGCTGTTCTTCCTCCAGCTTCTCATCCGCCGACGCCGGGATCTCCCACGCATGGACGATTTCGATCGCCGCCTGATATGGCGTATCTTGCAGCACGCGGATTTGCGCGGCCAATCCTTTGGTCGTTCGTGCCGTTTCACCGTCCGGTTGTTTGTACATATACTCGTTGCCGATATCCCCGGTATTCTCATAGACGCCCAGATCGCGGTACGTGCGGCCGTTGGTTTTGTCCGTTACGGCGAATGAACCGTCATCCGCAATGGTTACTTTCAGAACCTCATTCTCGAGTGTCCGGTCTCCGATAAGCAGCGAGGACGTGGGAGGGAGCGTCGACGCCTTCATCACCCAAGCGTACGTTTTCAATCCCAGCGAAGGAACTTTCCCCGCTTCGAATGTCAATCTCACTTTACGGCACATATACGGCTGACGGAATTTGTCATCGGGCAACTCGTAGCCGAATTGCAACCCGGCGTCTTCCACCGTGCAAGGAATTTCCAGGCCATGTTCATCCACGAGCACGCGTCCGGCAAGATCGGCTTCCTTGGCGAGACGGCTTGCTTCCTCCAGCGAGTAGCCATCGCGGAAATATAAGCGCAGCGCATCGATCTCGATAGTTACAACACCCGTACGCTCCCAACCGGATGTATTGAAGACGACAACCGGCAGTGCATCCTTCCCGAAGCTTGACGTATTAACCGCTCCGGCAATGGCACGCGAGCTTGCTTCAACGATCGCCTCGGCTACATGCCGGCTTTTCTCGAAGCGTGTGACCATTTCCCGGTGCACTTCATCGACGCTGCAGCCGCAGATGCTGTCATGCGGATGGTTCTGCATGAGCGTCTTCCACGCATACGTGAACAGATGGTGCGGATAGTTCTCTCCGGCGCGGAGGACGTGCGCGAACGCCGCCAAGGGTTCGGCAACTTTCTCCAGCATCGCCTGCCCCAGCTGATTCATCTGCTTCAAATACACGCGCGCCGAAGCGGTGTTCACCAGCGTCGACCAGCCGTCCGTGCGCTGGCTTCGCAGCTCGCCTTTGACGGTAGAAAGCTCATGCTTCAGCGAACGCTGCACAGATTGCAAATAATCGTGAAAGTTCGAATGAACGAATACGGTATCCGGATGCAGCTCACGCGCCGTCTGAATCGCTTCGGGCAAATCGAGCTGGATCGGCTGATGATCGCAGCCATTCATGAAGAGCAGCTCGCTTGTTGACGCATATTTCTCTGCATCCGCCAGCTTCCGCTCCCAGTAGGCTTTCGCCGCTTCCGGGTCAGCGGGAATTTCATTGCCGTTCGAATACCAATTGGCGAATAAAATGCCAAGCACCTTGGAACCGTCGGGCCCCTCCCAGATCAGCTCCGAGAACGACGATTCATAATCGCCGTCGGAGACGGTGTTGTTGAAGCCCGTCGGCTTCACGCCGCGGCCGAACAGCGCGTTCGTAATGCCCGACTGCTGCATCAGCTGCGGCGTCTGGCCGACCAGTCCGAACGTATCGGGGAAATAGCCGATTTTGGCCACGGAGCCGTATTTTCTCGCATCCTGATGACCGATCTGCATGTTGCGCACATTCGCTTCACTGCTGGTGAGGAACGCGTCCTGCAAAATATACCAAGGACCGATGATGATACGGCCGTCCTGGATATATTTCTCCAATCTGCCCTTCTGATCCGGTCGTACCTGCAGGTAATCCTCCAAAATAATCGTTTGGCCGTCCAAATAAAAACTGCGGTAATTCGGGTCGTTATCCAATTTATCCAGCAAGGTGTCCACCAATTTAACAAGGCGTACATGATGCTTCTCATAAGGCAAATACCATTCCCGGTCCCAATGCGTATGGGAAATAATATGCGCCGTTCTCTTCGTGCTCATGGCTTAGCTCCTCTCGATATGAACTTCTTCCGGCCGGTAGACGGACAGGATGCTGCCCTTGCTGTCAGCTGCAAAAAGTACGGATCGCTCCGCTTCCAAAGTAAACGCATAGACAGCCCCGCTGTCCGTATCCTTCACTTCGATCTCCGCGTCCCACGCATATTCGGATACGAATACGTATAAGAAGCCGTCTCTATAACGAAGCTTCCTCCCGAATACACCGGCGAGATCGCCGCCCCGGTTCCACTGCAATCCGCTTTCGCATCCTGCCGCTTCGATCGCATACCGGTACAATTCGACCAGCGTATCCGTTCTCTCGTTCAATTCGACCGGCAGCGGACTCCAGATGAGTCGGCCGCTGCCAAGCGGAATGTGAACGACGGTGTCGCCACGGCCGCTTCCCGCAGCCGCAGGAATGCCTGTGCGCACTTCCTTCATCACTTCTGCGATGCGGCGCTGACCGTAGGATACCGGCAGTTCCGCGCCGTGCAGCAGAAGCCTTTCTTCCCGGCGCACATTGTGAAGCGTCCCTTCGCCCAACACATCGGTCAGACGCGGCACAGAATGCCAATAAGCATCGAGACTGACCGGACCTGTTGCCAGCAGCGTCGCCCCCGTCGTCTTGACGATATGGATCAGCTTGCTCCAAGCCTGCTCATCGATGTTATGAGCGCTAGGCAGCACAATCAGCTTCGGCGGCTGCTCCGCCAGATCGTCCAGATGATATTCCGATGCGCCGCGCAGCGGCATGTTCATCTGGTAGGAGAGTACGCGGACCATCCGCGTCGTCGCATCGTACGCTAACTGCCGGTTGGAGAAATCGTTCGAATAAGGGAAAATCGCTGCGATGTCTTCCAGCTGCCGGTCGCGGAACAGATCCCGGATCTCCGCCATGAACCGGCCGAAATCGTACGATACGTCCGCTTCCGGTTTCTCCGTGCCGTCCGCGCGCAGCGCGCCGATATGCGATTCGTTCGCATTATCCATATAGAAGTTCGTGTTCCAGATCCAATGAATGGCTCCGGCACCGCCGGCTGCGAAAGCATACGCATACTTGCGCTCCAGCATGCTGCGGAGCTCGTTCTCCGAACGCTTGGCGCGTCCATCCGGCGTTTCCACGTACATGATGCCCGTCTCTTGAACCACATTGGGCTTCCGAGCTGTTTTCGCAAAAATGCCGTCCCAGAGGAGATTGTCGTTCAGCCACCAGGAGTGAACGGTCGTGTAATCCACAGCTTCCTCATAGAAGAATGGCGATGGCCGCTGCGCGCCCAGCGCCTCGTCCTGTCCGACCACGACAAGCTGGTTAGGACTGATGTCCTTGATCGTATCGTAGAGCTCTTGGGCCCAGCGATTGTGCATATCCATCGAGAATAAGCAGTAATCGAGCCAGCGGGTGCCCTTCTTCGCCCTATGCATATCTTGCACGTCAAAGTTGATGTCTCCGGCTTCGGGAATGGCCGCCGCTTCGAAAGTCGGCAGCTGCTCCGGCGACATGTTCCACCGCTCCTGGAGCCCTTCGATGCTTCCATGGCGCTCCTTGAGCCAATTGATGAAAGCGGCCTGCTCGAATGCGTCCCTGCCGGAACGAGGCCCGTCCGCGAAAATTTGCGCCGGATCGAACATCGACGGCTCGTTGATCAGATCCCAATCCACATGGGTTGACGCGCGGTGACGCGACACGATCGAGCGGATGAACCGCTTCTGCGCCTCGATGCTTTGCGGATCCAGGTAGGGGTTGACGCCTTCCCATGGTTCCGGTGTGAAGGAGAAGAAGGTGAACGTCACCTGCAAGCCGTGTTTCTTCGCCGTTAAGAAGAAGGCGTCGATCGCTCTCAGCACTTCCTCGGAAGCATGGCCGTCCACCTGCATGATATTCCGGTAAGCCGTCCATATGCCCGTACGAATCCAGTTAATGCCCGCCCTCGCCATCTGCGCCATATCCCGGTCCCACACATCCGCATTCGGCAGGAACAGAAATTTGCGCGCAACGTCGGACGCCATATAGGTCATGCCGACAATCGGCAGGGGCCGTCCGTCTTGGATGAAATAGTCGCGGTCGCAACGGACCGGACTTCCTTCGGCGAGCAAGCTCGAATCGTATCCCCAGAAGCCTTGGCGCAGCATGCGAATCTCTCCGTCCGCCGACTCCGCTTGACAGGTCACACGGTACAAGCCGCGCTCGATCGCCAGCGGCACTGGAATTCGCATACTGCCGAATTCCTTGGTCACTTCGGCTGTCACGCGCTGCGCCCATACGGCCTGCCCGCTCCCTTCACGCTCTACCTTCAGATCGAATGTCCACGCTCTCGACGCAGCTCCGGCAACAGGCCTTCCCAGGTACTGGGTTTGCAGCGTCAATACCGCATGCTCCCCAGGCTCATAGCTGGCATAATTCGGCTTGATCCACAGCTCCGTAACGCCTTGGGCGCACATCGCCGCCCAAGCGATCAAGGACTGCGCTCCGCCATTCGCCCAGAACGTTCCACGGATCGTAGTGTTCACGAACAGCCACCGCGAACCGGCGAACTCGCCGCGGGTGTTCTCCCACAGCACCACCGGCGCCGCGATTTCCCGCCCTTCTTGGCTTACGCCCTTCAGCAGCGGATAGATCTGCGTGCTCATCGTCCCTGCCGCTCCCATCTGATGGGGCAAATCGCTGTTACGTGTCGTATGCGGCACCATGTTCCATGTATCGCCGATCTCGAACAGCGATTCTTGCCCCGCCAGCAGCGGCACCGCCGCAGACGCCGCAAGACTGCGAATTCCCTTCGATTCCACCGGGAGTATCTCATGTATGAACAATTGCTGATGGTAAGCGGTTTGTTCCGCTTCCGCATACCAGCTGCCGGCCTCGCGGCGCACAGGCCGCTTGAAGGCGGCGCCGCCGATGCTAAGGAGTGCGCCGCCGCGTCGCAAGAACGCCAGAATGTCCGGCCAAGCGGACTTCGGGAAGTAGGGCGCATGCAGGTTGACGAAGCATCCGCCTTCCGCCTGCCGGAGCGCTTCACCCAGCGCATCGACGCCTGCTATGCTCCCGCCAAGCGCCGTCAGTTCGGCGGCCGGAACTTCGCTTGCTGCGCCGCTCGGGAAGCCGGCCTCGTAGAAAATGATAATGGGACGCCTCATAGCAAGCCTTCCTTCATGGCTTGATACACCAGCTGGGAGAACAAGCTGTTGGACCAAGCGAACCATTTTCGCGTGAAAAGGGCGGGATCGTCGGCATGGAAGCCCTCATGCATATACCCGGTGTCCGCGTCCGTCGCTTCAAGCATGGCGATCATCGCCAGCTTCTCTTCCGCCGTGGTCGCCGTTATTCCCTGCATGGACAGCGCCATATGCCAAATGTAGTTGTCCGGCGTGTGGGGGCTGCCGATCCCTTTGGCCACTTTGCCCTCGAAGTAGAACGGATTCTCCTTGCTGAGCGCAAATCGTCTCGTATTCCGGTAAACCGGATCATCGGCGGATACATAGCCCAGATACGGAATCGACATCAGTCCCGGCGTTCCCGCATCGTCCATCAGGCAGTAGTTGCCGAAGCCGTCGGTCTCATAGGCATAGATCGGGCCGAACTCCGGATGGCGGTAGATGCCGTACAGCTGGATGCCATGATCGATATCCGCTTCGAGTGCCTTCAATTCATGCAGGAAATCGGTATCCCGGAACACCCATTCCGCGAATTCCTGCATATGCCGCAGCGCTACAACCGCGAACATATTCGCCGGGATGTTGTAGTGGAAGTCGCAAGCATCGTCGCTTGAACGGAAACCGGACCAGACCATGCCCGTATAGTTCACAGGCATCCCCATGCCGTTATTGCGCAGCGAGTCGGTCGGAATGCCGTTATTGCGTGTGAACCGGTACGGCGACTCCTCGAAGTGGCGCTGCTCCGTCTTGAACAGCTCATAGATACGGATCATCGCCGCCTTAAAGCCGGCATCGAAAATATCCGTCAACTCCGTTTCCTTCCAATAGGCATAGGCCAGGCGCATGGAGAAGCACAGCGAATCCAGCTCGAATTTCCGTTCCCATACCCATGGGGACATGTCCGTCCGGTCTGCTTGGTTCCAATGCCAATCGTTCGCCGATTCATTAAAAGCGTTCGCGTAAGGGTCGATTAAGATATAGTGAATATGACGTTTAATGAGTCCGCTGAGGATGCGCTGCAGATCGGGATCGTTCTTCGCGAAAGGCACGTAGTGCATGACCTGTTCAACCGAATCGCGCAGCCAGGAAGCCGGGATATCTCCGGTAATGACGAAGGTCGTGCCGTCCTCCATCAATTTCGTCGTCGTTTCCAATGTATTGGGGAAGCAGTTCTTAAATAACTGCAATAATCTCGGGCGATGGGCCAGCTTCACTTCTGCTTCCGCCAGCACGTCCTGAATCGCCTGCGGCAGCTCCAGCTTCGGCATCGCAATTTTGGGCAATCTGAATTGTTCCATGGGATATCCTCCATCATTTGAATAATGAACAATGTTCGTATAAGTTCTTCGGATTTACTCTTTCACCGCACCGATCGTCAAACCTTGAATAAAATACCGTTGGAAGAACGGATAGGCGAAAATAATCGGTCCTGTCGCAAGCACGACCATCGCCATCCGCGACGTATCCTGCGGCAGCGATTGCAGCAAGCTCACGCCGATGGACGGGTTATTCGTGTTCTGAAGCAGGAACTGCATGCTGTTCTCGATTCGCATAAGCATCGACTGCAGCGGCACGAGATTCGGCGAATCGATATAGAGCAGTGCATTAAACCAATCGTTCCAGTATCCCAGCGTGCTGAACAAACCGATCGTTGCCAGTCCCGGAAGCGAGAGCGGCAGCACCAGCTTGACGAAAATGCCGAACTCGCCGGCTCCGTCGATTTTCCCGGATTCAATGATCGCGTCAGGCACCGACGTACTGAAGAACGTCCGCATGATCATCATATAGAACGCATTGCCGGCCAAGGGCAAGACCAGCGCCCACAGCGAGTCCTTCAGTCCCATAAGCTGTGTAACGACGATATAGGTCGGGACAAGCCCCCCGTTGAACAGCATCGTGAAAAAGGCGAAAAATCCGAAGAAATTGCGGAATTTAAAGCTTTTTCTAGAAATCGCATAGGCAAAAGTAGCCGTCAGAAGCAGGCTGACAATCGTTCCGACGACGGTCACCAGAATCGTGACGCCGTACGACATCAGCAGCTGATCTCCCGCTTTGAACAAGTATCTGTAAGCTTCCAGGCTCCACTTCTCGGGGAAGATCCGGTACCCGTTCGTACTGAGCGACTTCTCGTCCGTGAACGAGATGATCGTTACGAACAGGAACGGAAACACGCAAGCTAGCGCAAAGATCCCCGCTACGAGATTAAAGAGCACATTGAGCACAGGCGGTAATTTATGAAAGTCACGACTTTTCATCGGTTTCGTAATCACGCTATTTCCCTCCTTTCCGTTCCGTTCATTAGAACAGCGCGTTATCCTTATCATATTTCCGGACAATATAGTTGGACGTCATGACGAGAATGAAGCCGATCACAGATTGATAGAGACCCGCTGCGGTACTCATCCCGATCTCCCCGGTCGATTTGAGGCCGCGGTATACATAGGTGTCAATTACGTTCGTGACCGAATACAGCGTTCCCGAATCTCTCGGCACCTGCAAGAATAAGCCGAAGTCGGCATAGAAAATACGCCCGATCGCGAGCAAGGTCAAGATCGTCATCAGCGGCTTCAGCATCGGGAACGTAATGTGCTTGATTTGCTGCCATTTGCTTGCGCCGTCAATCATTGCAGCTTCATAGAGCGACTTGTCAATCCCCATAATCGCCGCCAAATAAACGACGGAGCTGTAGCCTACCGACTTCCACAGGTAAACCAAAATGATAATAAGAGGCCAGTACGTCTTATCGTTATACCACTGGATCGGATCGACGCCGAACGCCGCTAGAATATGGTTGAGCATCCCTTTATCGAAGCTCAGGAAGCTGAACACGAAATAGCCTACAATGACCCAGGATAAGAAGTAAGGCAGGAACATCCCGGTTTGGTACACTTTGGCCAGCTTCTTATTGGCGATTTCCGATAAAATAATCGCGAGCGCCACCGAGAGTACAAGCCCGACAACGATAAACACCGTATTATAGAGCAAGGTATTGCGCGTAATGATATATGCATCGTTCGTGCTGAATAGAAATTTGAAATTTTGCAGGCCGACCCATTTGCTTTCCATTATGCTTGCCCAGAAGCCGTCCCGGCTATAGCGGTACTGTTTGAATGCGATCACCATACCGGCCATCGGTAAATACGAGAAGAACAGGAACCAAAGCGTCGCCGGCAGCGCCATGAGCAGCAGCACTCTGCTTTGTTTAACATCTCTCAGAAATGCTCCTATTCTATTCATACAATCACCCCTCATCTTGAAGATTAAAAAGATCAGGCGAATGCTTTACATTCGCCTAATCCAGCATCTGATCTTATTTCTTATTCGCCGCTCTCCAAGCATCGATCTGGCTTTGCGCTTCCGCCATGATTTTATCAAGCCCGGCCGCTTTGAACTTCTCATTCGCTTGCGGGATGAATTTCTCCGGATCGACGGTACCCGTCATCAAGGTTGCCCAGAATTCTTCTTTGACGTTCTGAACCGCCGCAATTTCACTCGTTACTTTCGAAGGATCGAAGTTGAAGCCAAGCAGCGGTGCCGGTACGCCGGTATCGTTAAATTTTTTGAACTCGTCCCACTTGTTGTCAGGATCTTTCTGGTCTTTGTACGTCAGCAGGACGTTCCCAAGCGAGAAGGTCGGCATATCGTAATTTTTGGATTCCGGCAAGTTTTCCATTTTATCGTTATCCAGCTTTTTGTAATGGACGCCTTCGATACCGGAATCAACCATATTGCGCAGCACCGGATCCGTATTCAGCAGGTTCAGGAACTCCATCGCTTTCTCCGGATATTTGGAATTCGCCGAGATCGCTTGCATGGAGCCCATAACGGACCAGTTGTAAATGAAAGCCGGGCTGGCTTGTTTGGAAACAACCGGATACCCGTAGCTGGCCGACCACAAATTGTCTGCGAACGGTTGATTCGTCGCTTTGTCCGCGAACCATTTGCCGGTCACTTGAACATCGTTCAGCGAGCTGAGCGTTGCCGCTTCCGTTGGGATATACCCCGCTTTGTAATATTTGTTCATCGTTTGAAGCGCTTGCTTCATTTCCGGCGTATCCAGAATGTTAACGACTTTGAAATCCGGGTTGTCGACTTTGACAGCCATCGGCATTTTCTCGATTACATAGTCATATGGAACGTAAGGCATGAACGTTTTGTCCACGGCTAACGCATATACATTCGGCTCTTTCTCTTTAATCGCTTTCAACAACGGCTCCAAGCTTTCAATGGATTTCACATTATCTATATTCAAGTTGTATTTATCGACCAGATTTTTATTGAAACGCCATACGTCTTGCGCCGGAAGCTCTTTATTCGCCGGCACGCCGTAATTATGGCCGTCAACTTTGGAGCCGTTCAAGAATGCCGGGTCCAACGCTTTCACAATGCCTTGTCCATTTTTTTGGAGCAGCTCGTCAATCGGCTTGAATGCGCCTTTCCGAGCGTTCTGCACATAATCGAAGGCCCATGAAGACGTGAACATGATATCCATCGGTGTTCCGGAAGCGGCCATCACCTGCATTTTCTGCGGGTAGTCGCCCCAGTCGATCATGTTCATTTTCACCGTTACGCCGATTTTCTCTGCCGTATATTTACTGACCTCGGCCATAACGCGGTCAACGTCCTTCTGCGGAGTACCGATCGTATACCAAATTAATTCTACCGGTTTGTCCGGTGAACCCGCTCCATTGTTATCGGCAGCGTCTTTACTGCCGCATGCGCTAAGTACCATAGAAGCTGCAAGCGTCAGTCCGAGTGTCGCAGCCAACCGTTTTTTGATCTTGCTCATTCTTGTATCCTCCCTGTTGAGTGCTCTAATGTATAAGCCCGAGGGGGCTATATTTACAGTACCTCATGAAAGCCGTTACAAATAGACGATAAATTAAATGTATCGGTGTACAAATCAAAGAAAAAACAGAAAAAAGGACTGCACTCCAGTTTTCCCTAGAGCAGTCCTCTATAATCGGTTGGGGATATCCCCACATACTTCTTGAATTGTTTATAGAAATAACCGACTTCCCAATACCCCACCTCTTTGGCAATGACGTGCACCTTGGTAGTCGTCGTTTTGAGCAGTTCCTTCGCTTTCTCGATCCGGTACCGGTTGATATATTCCGTGAACGATTCATTAATTTCTTTGTGAAACAACTGCCCTAAGTAAACAGGATGGATATGGTAGTGAGCGCCAAGCATTTTGAGCGACAGCTCTTCCGCGTAAGATTGATGAATATATTTCAATACCTGCTGCACAATCGGACTTCGAACGTCGGAGAGTAAGCAGCCGATGGTCATATCGGCGACCTCTACAATCACTTTCTCCAAATCGTCCAGCGTTACGGCGCTCCTAATTTGTTGAAACGCTTGATGATAAACGTCCGCTTCCTCGGTATGGCGGATCGCTTTCAGCTCCATTTTGAAATGAATGACCATCTCATAAGCGATATCTTGAAAATGCTGCGGCGTGATACCAGGCAGCGCTTGCATGCGTTTGAAATCCTGCTGAATCAGCAGGCGCAATTGCTCTTGGTCCTTAGCCACAATCAGTTTGGCATAGGATGGCCAGTCTATGATGGAGAAATCCGCCTTGGGCTGACCTTCTTGAAACTCCAGCTCCGCAGCGTCAATCATGAGCAGCTCGGGATAGATCCAGAAATATTCCTGCGCCTTCTTCGCCGCCGCGTAACTGCGTCCCGCCTGCTCCGCAAGAAGCTCCACGCTGCCTATCGTGATGCGGAGCAATCGGTCATGCTGCTCGACTTGAAACTGCCGAAGGTGCTCCTTCAGTTCTTTCCTTTCCCGCTCGGCATCGTTCATGAACGCCAGCAGCACGATGTCTCCATCCATGTCGGAGAATGCGCTCAACCAGCGGTACGGCTCCAAACGCCGAGTGAGAAGCTCGAACATTGCTGCGGCGCCGGATTCGGCTCGAAGAATAGAAACGGCCACATAGGTACAGTCGAGATCGATGCCCAGCAAATCGGCCCGCTCGTAGAATTCAAGCGGCGCCATCTGGTTCGTAAGCCACCGCTGCAAGGTGTTGTCCTTCAGAATTTGCTTGTTGTAGGCTTGGACTAATTGTGTCTCTTTGGAAGAATGCAGCTTCTCCACCGTATTATGCAGCGTCGCTTTCAGCTCTTTGATATTAATCGGCTTCAGCAAATAATTCTCAATGC
This sequence comes from Paenibacillus sp. MAHUQ-63, assembly GCF_028765165.1. Taxonomy (GTDB): domain Bacteria; phylum Bacillota; class Bacilli; order Paenibacillales; family NBRC-103111; genus Paenibacillus_E. The sequence goes on from NZ_JARADB010000001.1 coordinate 221,063, forward strand.
CGAGCATCATGCCTTCTTTTAAATACCCGAACTCGTCGAAGCCGCTGAGCACAATCACCTTCAACTCCGGATGAACGGATCGCGCATGTCGAATCAAATCCAAGCCGTTCATGACAGGCATCGAGATATCGGTCAGCAAAATATCGACGGAAGTTTCCCGCAAAGCTTCCAAAGCTTTCTGCCCGTTGCCGGCATGTCCGACAATTTCCAGTCCTGCTTCCGCCCAATCGATAATGTCATACAAACCTTCGATAATGAAAGGTTCGTCGTCTACAAGGAAAACTCTAAACATCGTGCCCCTCCTTCCCGTCGTCAGCAGGCAGCCATACATCGATGCACGTTCCCCGGCCCGCTTCACTGTGCACTTCAATGCCGAATTTACCGCCGTAGAGCAGCTTCAGACGTTGATTAATGCTGCGCAGACCGAAAGATTCTCCTTCCGTTTCCTCCGATTGCAGCAGCATCCCGATCTCTTTCAACCGCTCTGGGGATATGCCGTTGCCATTGTCCTCCACTTGAACGTGCAGGAAGGGTTCCTCAAGTCGAACCCGGATATGCAGCTCGTTGTCTGTGCTCTCGCTTCGCAGTCCGTGCACGATATAATTTTCGATGATGGGCTGCAGCGACATTTTCATCACACGGCGGGAAGCCAGCCTGGGATCGCACGCGATCGAATAAGTGAATTTATCCTTATAGCGAATCTGGAACAGTTCCAAATACAAGCGGCAAGCTTCCAGCTCGTCTTTCAGCGTGTAATTCCTCTTCTGCTGAACGAAGCTGCGGAATAATGCCGATAAACTGTAGATCATCTCACCTACGTCATGAGCGCCCTGGGAAATCGCCCGCATGCGGATCACTTCCAGCGTGTTGTATAGAAAATGGGGATTGACCCGGGCCTGCAAGGCCGTTAGCTCCGTATGCTTTTGTTTGATCTCCGCCTTATATACACGGTCGATATACTGATTCAGTTCATCGATCATCTCGTTAAAGCTGCGCGATATTTGGCCGAGCTCATCCTCCCGGTTATCCTGAATCCGCGCGGTCAAGTCGCCTTGCTTGACCTTCCGCGTGAACCGGATGATGAGATTAGTTCGTTTGGCGACATTCAGCACGACCAGAGAAGGCAGTAATATCGCAATCACAATGCAAACCGCGCCGATCGAGAAGATCGTGCTTCCGATTCGCCAAGAGGAAGCCGCCAGCTCCTCTTTCGGCATCAAGCCGACGACGATAAAATCCCCTTTGTTTTGCGTAAGCTTCGTCACATAATCTGTCTTGCTCAGGTCGTTATGTTCATACATCGCGTTCACCTGATCCATGTGCGGATAAGGCTTGCCGTAATACCGATCGGAAGAGTCGAACAGCACGCCTCCATCCGAGGACAGAACGAGTATCGTCCCTTTCAGTTCGGCCTGCTCATTCGATAATACGTTCCAGATGCCATCCGAGCTGAAAAATACAACCTGTTGACCGATGTTTTTCAACGTTTGCTTATCGCTGATCGGTGTCCGCACCGAGTACAGATGATTATCCCATTGATTCGCGGCATCCCGCAGCCAAACGTTCGGCAGCGAGACGCTCTTATTGTCCAGCGCCATCACATCCGGGATGTAGGAATGCGCCGCGTTCGCGGAGATCATCCTCATCGGCCGGTTATGGCTGAGGACATACAAGACTTGCTGGTCCACACTGTACAGCATCAGATTGCGAATGTCCGCGTCATCCTCCAAACGGTTCTTGAAATAATCCAAGCCGTCATTCCACGTGCTGGTTCCGCCCATGTTATATTGTTCAAGACTATGCTGCACATATTCTTGAAAGGGGTGCTGCAGCATGAAGGAGACGCCGGCGGCCAGCGAGCTGTCCCTGTACAGCCCGAATAAGATGGACTGCGCGGAGTCATACTTTTGCCCCAAATAATTGTTTACGTTCGTCATCGCTTTCTTCTGAATATCCAGTTCCCGATTGATGGCCGCTTGCGACATTGACCGGTACATGAAATACGAAAATGAAATAATCGTGAGAATGGTAATCAAAGAAAACAGGAGCAGCAGCTTCATGAACAAGTTGTTTCTCAAGTGCGTTATACCCAGTTTGCCGAACCCCATCAAGGCTATCATCTCCTGCTCATAATCGGGTTCATTATAACACCAAGGAACGCCACATGAAAATGCGGGAATAGGAACGAAGAATGCCGCCGTATCCTACACCCCGCAGCCCCGAACGAATTCCCGTTAGGAGGATGTACGTGTTTCCTGCAAGCTGCGCTTCGTCCCTTTCACCGATAAGATGAAACAGAATAACATGACTAGGCACGCCAGCGTATACGGGTAATTGACATCCAAGTCGAATAAAAATCCGGCTGCAATCGGTCCCACAATATTGCCAAGACTGGTGAAAGCGGAGTTCAGGCCGGCGACATAGCCTTGCTGATCCTTAGCCACCATGGACATTTGCGTGCTGATGGCCGGCCGTAAAATATCGATCGCCAAAAATACGACAAAGGTCACGGCAAAAATCATCCAGAATCGGTGAACGAAAAGCGTCAGCAGAATAAACAAACCTGCAAACAGCAGACATAGGGAAATGACGCGCTTCTCCCCAAAACGTTTCAATATCCAGCTGAAGGCCGTCATTTGAACCACGGCACCGGCGATGGACCCGAACGTTATGATGAAGGCGATATCCTTAGGCTGAAAGCCAAATTTCTGATCCACGAACAGGCCGAAGATCGTTTCGAAATTAGCAAGTCCGAACGACATCACAAAAACGATGATTAAGCTTAAGAAATACGGCTCTTTGTAAGCATTCCTCAATTGCGTAAGCAAACCCCTTGGTTCAACCGGACCGGATGGCGTATCCGCTGCATACTCCTGATCTTGGCTTGGAAGCGACTCCCGAAGGAAAACCAAAGTGATGCATGCCGCAAAAACCGCCGCAGCCGCCGCGGCGTAAAAAGGTACGCGGATGCCGAATTCAGCGATATAACCGCCGATGCCCGGTCCGATAATAAAGCCCGTTGTAATCGCTGCTGTAATATACCCCATCCCGACTGCGCGTTCTTCCGGTGTCGTGATATCCGCTGCGTAAGCCATAACGGCCGGCATAATCATGGCGGCACTGACGCCGCCCAGCAATCTCGAAACAAAGAGCAGGCCGGCCGAACCGGCTAATCCGAACATCGCTTCCGAGACGGCGAACACGATCATGCCGGCGACGATCATTCTTTTCCTGCCGAATGAATCGGCCCAACGGCCGGCCACTGGCGAACAGAGAAGCTGCGTCAATGAAAAAGCGGCAACCAACAGGCCGATAATTCCTCCCGTAATGCCCAGACTCTCCATGAACTTAGGCATAATCGGGATGACAAGCCCTATTCCGGAAAAGACCAATAGTAAATTAAACATGAGAATGAATAATGCTCCCTGATTTTTTGTCAATAATTTCATGACAAAGTTCCTCCATTAATCGAATAATAATCCTGAATAAATATTCAGTATATTGACAAAAAAAAGGCTAGCGGATCCGCCTCGCAATGCCCTGCAGAAACACATCCATAGCCAGCCGATAAGCCTCTAGCGCTTCCTCTCGTTCCATTCTCCGGCTATGTTGACTTAGCCCCAGCAGCAAACTGTCCAAAATAATCGCCAGACTGGACACATTCTTGATTGCAAATTCATCGTTATCGATTCCCTGCTGAAGCAGCCGCCGATTAAATTCAATGTACCCTTGGACCATTTCATTTATCCGCTCCTCCACCTCCGGAGCTTTCTCCGCGTTGTTGAAAAACTCATCAGCGGCCTTCGTCAAGGGGTGGCTCATTTGATCAAGCGCCAAATATTCAGCCATACCGTACAGTTTATCGGTTGTAGTCAGGTACTGCTTTTCTTTAACCAGCCATGTCCGATCCCATTCCCTGTTCCAATCTTCAAGTAAGTATACAAAAAGCCCTTCCTTGTTCTTGAAATGATAATAAATGTTACCGGCACTGCACCCCGCTGCTTTGACAATGTCTTCAATGGCCGTTGCTTTGTAGCCCTTTTGAGCGAATAAAGCTCGCGCCGCATCGGCGATCTTCTTCTTTGTTTGCTCGGCTTGCTGTTGCTTTTTATTCACGCATGCTTCACCACTTTCCAGCTGGCAGATCTTTAAAATGAGAGTCATCCATTATACTGAACATTTATTCAGTATAGGTGATAAGTGAAGTCTTTGCAAACTTATCGTGTCAAAAAGAAAACAGCCGCTCCTTGACGGAGCGGCTGCCGCGGCGTTGGTATCGCTCTCTTTATTTTATGCCCTTTTGACATTGTCGCTTTCCAATATTTCAATGTACCCTTCCGTTCCATGCACGCGAATGCGCTGCCCGTCTTTGATGAGGGTGGTTGCATTCTCCACGCCAACAACGGCCGGCAAGCCGTATTCGCGAGCGATAACCGCTCCGTGGGTCATCAGTCCGCCAACTTCGGTAACTAAACCTTTGATCGATACGAACAAGGGGGTCCAGCCAGGGTCCGTAAAGGCGGTGACTAAGATATCTCCCTCTTCGATATCCGCATCTTCCATATGCAAGATGACGCGGGCTCGACCTTCTATAACACCGGAAGACACAGGTAGACCTGCAATCGCTTCGGTTGGCAGATTGTCTCGGTTGTACTTGCCCACAATGATTTCACCATCCGATGTAATCACTCGTGGAGGCGTTAGTTTTTCGTAAAATTTGTAATCCTCTTTCCGCTTGTTGATGAGCTGATCATCGAGATGATTAGTGCGTACAACATCGTGAAGTTCTTCGAAAGTGAGATAGAAAATGTCCTCTTTCTCACGAATAACGCCGGCTTGAAGGAGTCTTTCGGCGTCTTTCATCAAAGCCTGTTTATACACGAAGTAGCGGCTGATCATGCCGTATTTCGGATATTCACGATATCCGATGAATGACCGGATGAGGCTGATCATTCGTTTAGTCTCGCTAGCTTTTGCTTCGCCATCCGGTAATAGTAGCAATCGTTCTAATAGCTCTTGCTCTTTCTCCAAAGCTTCCTGTCGCCCTTGTTCAAATTTCCGAATGCCGGCATTAGGCTCAAAGCTTTTGATATTATTGAGAATCATAGGGACAAGTGCCATGGGTTTCTCACTCCACCGCGTTCTCGTAATATCGATCTCCCCGGCACATCGCATGCCGAATTTATGAAGATAAGCGTTGATAGCGTCTCGCGCTTCCCGGCCGCCCTTCAATCTAACGAGTTCCTCCAAGAAGTTATCCGCTTGAACCTGCTGTAAATACGCAATCACTTCCGGATAAGGGCGAATCACATCCGCGACATCCAATAGCGCCAGACCCATCTCTGAAGTAATATTGTTCGGTACGGATTGAGAAAGTGTATCCGCTGCGTTTTTTTCGCCTAACCACTCGTTCATTTTTTCATTGATCCATGTCGTGGCATTAATAGCAGCCATGAACACAGCCGTACTTTGCGGGTCAAACAGGATCTTCTTTAATTGCTGGATATCTTCCAGAATAAAATCAAACAATTCCGGTCCCGATTTCGCTTGGATGTTTTGTTTTAGCTCTTCGATCGACACTTGATTACGCTGAATCAAATCAGCAACGATTGTCGGATCGTTCTCGAATGGTACCGGCCCATCTGTATGATTTCTGCCAGGCATCGGTGGCGTTTGATCATTTGGCAGCAATTGTATAAAGTCTCGCTCGATGACGGTCATGAGTGCGCCTTTTATGAGCGGATCGGATCCTATGGTATTTAATAAAGCTTCCCGGCCGGCAAGTGTAGTGAGCCTAGGTGCAACATCGATAAACAACCTCCCCGCGGCTTTACGCATAGGTGCAGGAGTGATTAACAGGTAAAAAGACAATCCCAACGGTTTGATGGGATCCGTCATCATTTGTTGATGACCAACCGATAAATAGACGTGCTTTTCTTGGTCATTCGTTTCAGGGACCGGGTATAAAGTCGTGATTGGCCGACTCTGGACAATATAAAACGTATCATCGGCCAAACACCATTCGATATCTTGCGGGCGACCGAAATAGGCCTCGATCTGTCTTCCTATGCGTGCCAGCTGCAGAATTTGGTGTTCAGACAGCGTTTGACTCTGCTGCTGATCGGGATCGAGCTGCCGGGTCTCCGTTCCGCCCTCTTTCCGACCATAGATCGCCAATTTCTTAGTCGCAATCCGCGTCTCGACGATTTCCTCTTCCTGAACTTTATAACAATCCGCAGATACCAAGCCGGAGACGAGCGCTTCTCCAAGTCCATAACCGGCATCGATGGACAGCAACTTCCGATTGGAGGTCATTGGATCAGCCGTAAATAAAATGCCTGAAGCTTGGGGGAAAACCATCTTTTGAACGATAACGGATAAGTAAACTTGCCTGTGATCGTAGCCATTCTGCATCCGGTAGATGACCGCGCGATCCGTAAATAGGGAAGCCCAGCATTTGCTGATATGGTGCAAAACGGCTTCTCGGCCTATGATATTTAAATAGGTGTCTTGTTGCCCGGCAAAAGAAGCATGCGGCAAATCCTCAGCAGTCGCGCTAGATCGCACGGCATAAGCATGCTCCTCGCCATATTGGGAGAGATACTGCGTCACGGCCTCCACAACATCCCTCGGAATCTTCACTTCCATAAGGATTTGCCGAATTTCCCTGCTGATCTCACCAATTTGATCCCGATCTTCTGCTTTTAGCATGGTTAATCGGTCCAACAAAGCAAGATACGTTTCGTTTTGTTCGATGGCTTTTTGAAAGCCTACGGTCGTAACACAAAATCCTTCGGGTACATGTATGCCTTGAATTTTAGATAATTCCCCTAAATTTAAGCCTTTTCCGCCGACGAGCAAAAGCTGTTTCGTTTCGATTTCGTGGAAGCCGAGAACCAATGAAGGCATGCCAAATCACTCCTAATCATGAATTTGAGAAAACCATTTGACAAGAGTTAACCGGTCGTGATACACTTAAGATGTAAGATAGAATAAATGTGTTCGTATCACGAAAAACAGTCGTGATCTGATTATATCATCGTGTTTGTTTATGTGCAATACAGAAGAACCTGGACAGTATTTCCAGGTTCTTTTTTTGATGGACAACGGCAGCCGAGCGTATGCGGGCTGCCGTTGTCGATTAATGCATGTATGTATTCTTCACTCGTTTGGAATTCAATTATTTCCACTCCATCCCTGCCTGTTGAAGCATACCTTTGATGGCATTGGAAGCTACCTTGAACAGCTCTGCTCCGGAATATCCTTGGTACTTCCCATCTGCCGCGAGATGAGGCTCCAGCGATAGAAACCCTTCGTACTTCCGATCTCTTAAATTAGCAAGCAGCTCTGCAAGCTGACCATCCCCTTCACCGGCCGGAACGACCTTCCCTGTTTCCAAGAGCGCATCCTTGATATGAATATAAGATATATAATCATCTACAAGCGGGTGTGCTTCTGTCATAGGGCGGACACGACACTGAATATAGTTTGCGGGATCGAATGCACAGCGGAAATGTGAAGATTGGCAAGCCTCTAACAGGACTCGGCAGCGCTCTCCCGTATCCCCATAAATATGCTTCTCATTCTCATGCAGCAGGATCACGTGCTCTTGTTCCGCGATCCGGACAAGCTCCTTCATTCTAAGGAGCACTTCTTCCTTGTAGTGATCGGGGCTCTCTCCGCTTGGTATGAGAAACGAAAAAATACGGATGTACGGCGTTTCGAAAAATCGGGCCAAAGCGATGGCTCGTTGAAAATCAAGCAAATGAGGCTCAAAATCGTCCGTGATCTTGATTTTCCCGATTGGCGAGCCGATCGACGAAACTTGGATACCCCGGCTGTCTAATTGCTGCTTTATGCGCTCTACCTGAGCGTCCGATAATTTCAATACATTGGTTTTCCATACGCTGCGCAGCTCCAGATAAGAGATGCCCTCCGCGGTCAACGTATCTAACTGCGTATCCAAATCAGGTGAAATTTCGTCCGCAAATCCAGTTAAAGTGATCAATGCCATTCCCTCCTCTTATAGAGAGCGGGTCAAGTAAGACCCATTCTTACCCATTTTCTTTCGATGCCTGATGGAGGATCCCCTTCTATGCCTCTCAAGGTTTACCAAAACACAGCAAGGCTGCCGATTCATTTCCACCGGCAGCCTCGTTTTTTTATATACATAGAAGATCTTAATGCTTAGCCCCGCACTCAAGTTCATCCGCACGTACTAGGATGGGTCCCCCAATGAAAAAAAGCAATGGACCGCTGAAAAACGCAATACAAAGAAAAATAAAAGCTATTTGAGCTGCCATTCTATTCCTCTCCTTTACACCGATTATGACAGGCAACGTAATTCTCATACCTATCATAAAGTTGAATAGAAGGAATGTAACCCACCAATTCATCATTTTTTACGCCATCCACTACTAATGTCTTTACTGGAAATAACGGATGTAAACCAAAAAAACGACAACCAAGATAACAACATAAAGCGCATTGAGAAGGGTTAATCTAAGAATGTTGCCTTTGGTTTTGTTGCTGTACTGACTTCCTTCCGTTTGGTTAGCTTTCGATATGCCTACAGCGAATGTGGCCAGGAGCCCAATAAATGCAATAGCGGCAATGAAAATATAGGATAACACAAGATCACCCTCTAGTTGATTGATTGTATGATGTGCGTTCTCTTCTTGATCCCATGTTACTGGCCTTCTTGTTCATCCGTATTTACAAAAAAGAAAGCAGGTCCTTTCAAGCGTTCCAATATGATGGCCCGCGTTTCTTTGGATGGCACGACTTCCTCGAGCGTAATCCGCATACAGTCTAACCATGCCTCCGCACGACTTGGCGTAATTGGAAATGGCATATGCCGCGCCCTCATCATCGGATTCCCGTGTTCAGCCGTATATAACGGAGGGCCTCCGAAAAATTGCGTCAAAAACTGATATTGCTTCTCGACCAAAGAATCTATATCCTCAGGAAAAATAGGCGCAAGACTTGGATGAGCAAGAACTTTCGGGTAAAACGTCTCTACGATTCTCCGTATTGTCGCTTCTCCTCCGATATATTCGTATAATTCCATGAATGATCCCCCTTTGAAAAAGTAAAAAAAGCTTATATGCCTTCTACAAGTTTAAGTTTACCTCATTCTCAAAGTAAAGGATGTTATTGTAATCACACTGAATGAGATCAAATAATGAATATTTCTTTCTGCCTCCTCCTTCTCAAACAGCATCCTTCCCTCCTTGTGCCCGACTTAAGAATCGGCCTCGCACCACGGAAATCGCCCAATATATCAGCGGTGAACATTCTATGAAGTAGGCAAAATTGACCCAGGCATGCGTGATAAAATGATTAAGCTCGATCAAGTTTTTAACGGAATGCATAGACATTCCCACCATCACTGCCCCAATCGAGAAGGAAAGCGGTCTGGAGTCTTTAAGCTGCAGGAGTTGTGAGGAAATGAATACAGCCATATAGAGCAGGATGCTAATTTTAATAAATAGTCCTGCAATCCAAATGGCCACTACAATCGGGTCTAAATTTTCCAAAAAATCGCCTATGCGAATGAATCGCAGCATTTCTAATATGGGATATGTGAAATGTGCCATTAACGTCTCATCAAATAGCAGAATACACAATAAAAAATAGACCTCAAAGAAAAGCAGACTTATCATAGAGGACCATAGTAAAGTCCGAGGCGTTTTCTCTGCGTTAGCAAGGAAGGGAAAGATGAAAATGACTAAGAACATTTCGCCGAACCATGGAACAAACGGATAGCTCGTCTGAACCAGATCGCCTAAACTTAGATTGGTTAGTAAGGCAATGCCCCGATGGTAATCCAATTCTTTGCCCACTAGAAAGGGAACCAACGTTGCTGTGGAGAAAATGACAAAAAAGAATCCCGCGGCACATCGGAATATGGCCTCGATCCCGGACCTCACAGCGATGGCGATAACGAGTCCAAATGAGCTGGCAATAACCCATGCTGGCGTTGAAGGCAAATAAATCTGCACCAGAAAATCTGTAGCCTGCCGGAGGACAATCCCGGCTAGATGAATGAAGAAAAAGGCATAAATCACCATCATGATGAAGTTGATCCATCGGCCGACCACTTCCTTCCCATAATGAATCAAGAATTCATTCTGCCGCTTCTTTACATATGCAATCGATAAGCAGGCTATCAGGAGCCCGCCGGTGTGTGCGATGAATATGCTTACCCACCCCTGATAACCTGCTGTACTCGTCAGAGGGCCAATCAGAAAACCGGCGGCGGTTGAGAAATTAAATAAAACAAACATCAAACCCAGTTCGATTTGTCTGATTCGCTGCATGCCGACATCCTTCCCCTCATTCATCCCAGATGAATTAGAAATTAAAGACATATTCAATAATCCGGTTAACGCTTGGCAGATCATAAGCATGAATAGCCATTATATATAAATAAGCGGCTGCAAGAAACGAACCTGCAATCCAAAACGTTCTCGGTTTACGCCTGTGCCGAATTAGAAACTGGAGCTCATAGCCCGCTATTGCCACAAACACGATCGTTATGCCAATCATGAACAATCCTCCGATTCCTTCTAGTCTCGAATAACTGTATTTTTTTCGGTTCCAGTCCGTTTGACGAAGATTCGGGCATCTACATGAAACTCGCAATTGGCATATGTTTCACGCCAATGGCTCTTGATTTCTTTCCACTTCTTGGGGTATTTCCATGAGACCATTTTTCCGAAATTGAATACGTCAGCACCTTTGGATTGAGTCGTTCGCAATGTTCGAGTAACCCTGTCCTTCAACTGCTCCGATAGCAAGCTCTCAAGCATTCGTATTTGTTCGGGATCCATTAAATCAAGATTGGATTCAGAGGACAGCACATCATCCTCAGCTTCAATACGAATGCTGAATTCAATCTTGTCACCATGGACGATGGGGGTAATAGACGATTTGGAGGTTTGGATCAGAAAGCTGATCGTTTTCCCGTCCGTCGGTGAATGAATCGAGTTCATCGAACTCATCATTTTTCCATTAAGCCAGAGTCCTGCCCGCATCCCTATAACATCTAATGTTCCGACCATAGTCCCGCTTTTGAAAAGCGCCGCGCCATCTGTTCCAACCCATGTGCTCATTTTCCCTTTCTCACTGACCATCTCCATTTGCCCAATGGTCAGCAAACCTGTCACCATATCCCCTCCCGATGCTTCGGCTTCCAGAAAGTCCTTGATTGTCGCACCAAGCGTCACATTTCTCTGGGCGAACTCACGCAATACTTCGGATGGAAGCCGTTCGAAGACTGGGGTTAAATTGGCAATATCTTTCCCTGTGGTTGGAGAGACAAACAAAAAGGTTTTGGTATGGAAATTCGGTTCACGCGCCGTGAACTCTAACAATTGATCAATCCCGAGTTCCGCCATTTTGCGGCCGATGACAATAACACGGCAGTGGCCCCATGAAATTTCCCTTGACAGGTCCGAACGGATCTTCCGAATGGCCACAGGGATACTCTCGCCTCTTTTCGTAACGATGGAGTAGGGGTTGCCGCTAGTCCCTCCCAGAGATAGTCCGATTCCAGTCGCCATTCGATTGGGCAAAGGAAACCCTAACGAAACTTCATAGACGCCATCTTCCGGGTAATCAATAAACATCGCGGTCACAAAAGCGCGGTCATTGATCTCAATCCTTGACCAACACCCGCTCAATATGATTATGCAAGCAAACAGGCCAAACGCTCCTATAAGACGCTTCATTGTCAATCACCATCATCTTCTGGAATTTGCGGTCTTGGTCTATATCGCAGCCTCTGACCGCCTTCCGAACCATAGATCGTAGGTCTTTTCTTCATCATCCACATGGGTACACGAATCAGTACATCCTTCCAGTCACTAAAGGCAATAGGTGCTGTTGGCGTGAGGTAGGACGTCCCGAACGAACGTAGGGTTACCAGATGAAGATAAATAAGTATGATACATAGAATCACGCCGTAAAGCCCCAAAGATGCGGCAAGGATCATGACAGGAAAACGCAATAACCGGAACGTTAATCCCAAATCAAAATGCGGGATTATGAATGAGGCTATTCCCGTGATCGAGACAACGATAACCATTGGCGCTGACACAATGCCTGCCTGTACAGCGGCCTGTCCGATGACTAAGGCTCCGATAATGGAAACCGTCTGCCCGATCGGCTTAGGAATTCGCAATCCGGCCTCCCTTAGCGCTTCAAACGTAATTTCCATAATAATAGCTTCAATAATGGCAGGAAAGGGGACATTCTCCCTGGCTGCCGCTACAGCCACCAAGAGATTGGGCGGAAGCATTTCAGGATGGAACGTTGTTACGGCGATGTAAACAGAGGGCAGTAAGAAAGAAATCAATAGAAAAAAGTACCGTATCCATCGAATCCAAGTGGCGGCTATATATCTTTGGTAGTAGTCCTCAGCCGATTGAAGCAGCATGTATAAAGTAACAGGAACCATGATCGGCACAGGCGTTCCGTCAACAAGGACGGCAACTCTCCCTTCAAGCAGCGCTGCACATAAGGTGTCCGGTCTTTCTGTATACTGCACTTGAGGGAATGGCGAGTATGGATTGTCCTCAATAAATTCTTCAATATAACTGCTGCCCAATACGGCATCTATCTCTATTCGCGATATGCGCGTTTTGACTTCCTGCACCAGCTTTTGTTGGCAGATCCCTTCTATATAACAGATCATGACTGTTGTATGAGTGAACTCGCCGAATTGAAATTTTTCAACCTTCAATGCCGGGTGCTTGATGATTTTGCGAATCATCGTAATATTAACGGATAAATCCTCAACAAAGGCCTGCTTCGGTCCACGAATGACGTTCTCATTCTCCGCTTGTTGAATGGCCCTCTTTTCAACGGATTTCATAGGAAACAAAATCATGCTGGGCTCATTATCGATCAACAATACAATCGTACCTTCAAACAAGCCCTGCAATACGCTATTGACTTCGCTGCTGCTCGTAATCGCCGAAACCGGCAGATGCTTGAATCGAAGGATATGCGCTACGAGTTCCTCCGTCGAACCAGCAGGTATGTCCATAAGCAGCGGTGCAATCACTTGCTCTTGAAGCATTTTTTGATCGACGAGACCCTCGACGAAAATGAATACACAAGCAATGTGCCCCGTCATGCATTCATGAAAACGAATGTCCGCGCAATTTCTCAACTGCTCTTCAAACCATTGCCTTCTGCAGCTTAACTCCACCTCAACATTCGGCAGGGGAGACAGGTTAGCCAATGAACGGTTGAGAAATGTTTTGTTCTGCTTCTTAAACCAACTGGGGAAATGCATAAATACTCCAACTTTTTTCTTCTTAGCATGCAAATAAAGCCAAAACAATATTCATTGCAGCAATGAATAGGCGGCTTCTCGTTTTATTTGAAAACATTTTTTTCAAAGTTTTTGCTTTCATCCGTTTCAAAAATATCCCAATTGTTTATAAGTACTATAGAGCTTTAATAAAACTACCTTTGGGAGAGTGTTCCATTATGCGTTCCTTCAAAACAAAATTGATAGTGCTTCTTGCGAGTTCGAGTTTAATGATTCCTAGCGCCATTAGCGCCGCTGCTGAGACGACTGCGGATACGCCGCCAACCTACACGTATAAGAATGGCTTTATTCACACTTTTGTCGACGGTATGTATATTCCTGGCCGTTATTTAAATGTGGATGAAAATACCGTTGCTGCTTTTATCCCTGGCGGGGTAGGCGTTATTGCGGTCGATAAGGATGCTGTGTTACCTGAAGGCTCCAAATTCTTGAAATAGCTTTAGGACTAAACAGATTCTTAAGAAATCAAAACAGCGACAGCCGTGGACGTGGCAATAAAGTCCTTGGCTGTCGCTGTTCTTGAACGCAATTACTCTAGTTTCATGTAATAAAGATTAGTGACATCAGCTTTTGTAATCGTATGAGCGCCAGACGCAAGGGATACGGTGATCATACCGTTCGTCATTGCATAATCGGTTCCGTCGATCTTAACTTTTGTCCCGTCGGCCGTATTCAGCACTAATGTTAACGTGGATGCTGTAGTCGTCGTAAAGTCAATCGTAGTTCCGGACTCCATTTTCAAGCACTGGGTTAGTGTTAAACCGTTATAGGCCACTGTTCCCTTCGTTGTTGAAAGGTTCCCTTGAATATGGAAGAAGCTGCTTGTTTTGCCATCCGTCGTAAAGTTATGAACAATTGTCGAAGTAGGCGGCGGCGTAGGTGTAGGTGTTGGCGATGTTGGTGGCGTTGGTGTTGGCGTTGGTGTTGTTGGTGGTGCGGTAGGCGTTGGTGTTGGCGTTGCCGGATCTGTTGAATTACCGCCCACAGAGACAAGCTGCGTGGTGTAACTTTGAATTTTAGACATCAGGGCCGAATTCAGGACTGACGATGTGTCATCGACGGAATCAACGAATTCCCATGTAAAGTCTCCGCTATTTAGCCGTCCCGCTTCTGCAGTAACCACTTGTTCCACCGTGCTTACAGCATCAATGTTAGAGACATTAACACCCGTGTCGATCGTCGTATCGAAGTTATTATAAGGTGTTCCGCCTGATAATGCTTTATAGATGTTCGGAACTGTTTCATTTCTTGTCGAAGCTAAGTAGGCATCGAATTGGGTTGCACTAGCGGGAGCTGTTCCTGCATCGGAATTTGCATAAATAAGACTTCCAGGATCCAGCGTAATGTTATTGTAGGCTTTGATCATGCCTCCAGGTTCACCTGAGAAAGTACCTTCCCCATCCTGCATATCCGTACCCTGTAAGGAAATCAGCATTGGGTTTTTGGCATGTCGGTAATAGTTGGATTCTACGAAAGCAGAACTTCCTGTTGTAGCACCCACGCCATATTTGGAGACACCATCAAAGAAATTATTATAGATATGGATAGTCCCTGTTCTTATACGCGGATGACGAGAGTCTGAATGGTCAAACCAGTTATGGTGGAAGGTGACGAAGAATTCCGATGTTTCACTCAAACCGACGAGAGCGGCTTTGCCGGAATCCCAGTAGTGATTGTAGGCGATTGTAATATAAGTCGATGCTTTTTTAAGGTCCGTTGAACCATCGCCTTTTGCTTGGTCGGCATCTCCTCCTGCAGTTCCATAGAAAATATCGTTATGATGCAGCCAAACATTCGCATTCCCCGTATCCAGGGAAAGACCATCGTCAGGGAATAACATGATCCCTAAGTTTCTAACCTCTACATTACCGACATATCTGAGCAGCATTCCCCATCCATACGCATAGGCGTCTTCTCCGATACCTTCCAAGGTCATGTTCATTTCCGAATAGTTGGATTTACCTTTAACTTCAAGGAATCCACTGCTGTTCAGCTGTCCGCTCATGTCGGCAGCGGTTACTTTCCCAATAAATCGGATGGCTAGCGGCGTTTTATCATAGCCTTTTTGTCTTAAGGCCAGGATCGGACCTAGACCAACTCCGGTTTGTACATCCCCTGCGCTATTGATTTTCACATCAAGAGCTACGGTTTTGGCAGTCGCAGAGGTTACATAAAGAACTTGAGCGCCATTCTTAAGCGTGCCATCCTCATTATAAGCACCTGAACCTGTGCCAAATGGCGAGTTATCTGCAAAAGCAAATCCGGATCTGTCATGCGGTGCTACCGATATCGCATTGGAAACGACACTCTCTTTGGAACCATCGGACAGTACCGCTTCCACCTTCATAACATAACTGCCGGCTGCAAGCCCTACAGCGTCAGCTCGCCAAAATGCAGCGTATCTGCGGATTAATTGCGTATCGATTTGTTTATATTGAGCATCTGCCGCGCCGGCAGGCTTAACATAAACATTATACCCCTGAGCATTACTCACAGGCGCCCATTTAACATAGGCCGTCTCATTCCAGCCTCCGCTGTTGCTGATCGAAAGACCGGCAGCATGTACGGCCGTATTGGCCACGATGAAAGATAGCACAAGGGCAAACAGTAAAACGTAACTCGTTACTTTGGCAACACTCTTGTTCAATTGAATTCCTCCCGCAGTAGATTGGTTGAGAATACTTGAAATCGCTTACAAGTTTGCTCTATCCCCCCTCTCGCATCGTCATCAATCAGCTCGAGCATCCTCAGCGTACCAGTTATGAAGGCGGTGCCGAAATAATCATTTGCTCATATCCCCCCTATTTCTGAGTTAATGATTATCGGCGAGGGATATGATACTTCGAGATCTAATCAAATAAAAACAGTTATCTCCGCTTAGAGATAACTGTCATTTTTTATGGTACCGCGGAACCTAGTTGCCGCCGCCTTTATGGTGGCCAACGACTTCTCCTGCCAATGTAAAGTTAGAGAAGGTTGCCGTGTTGTAATTGTGAATGCGGCTCGTATTTTGAGCGGCATCGACGGCAAAACCGATATACACCGTTTCGTTCATCGCAATCGTTTTATGCCCCACTTCCGTCCAGTTCGTTCCGTCTTCCGAAGCGTACCCCGTGATGGTGTCCCCTATTCTGGCAATTTTCAACCAATAAGGCAGTTCCGTCCCTTTCAAGGTAGGTACACCGTAATCCTCCGGTCGATCGTTCTCGCCAAGCGCTAAGATCGGCTCCCCTGTGGATGCACGTGTTGAAAAATGAACGGAATACGGCGTATCTTGCTTATCAGCCTTCACGACCGACGTACTGATGATGGCTGTAGCCGCATCCGCCGCGAGACTTTCTCGAATCATCAAGCCCGAGATCGCATTGTTGTCCACCTTCGTTAACGAGTCAATCCTTGCTACCAGCTCGGTATCGCCTTTCACCGCTTGGGAGGCAAACTGGAAGGCATCTGCCGTTTCGCCGATCCGGCCAGCTCCCTTAACTGTAAGCACCCCATCGGCCAATGAGGCATTTCCTTGAATGGGCACTTCGCCAATATCCTTGGATGTCCAATCACCGTGTTGTTTCTCCGTATTTACGTGAATCGGCATCGAGGTCGTCTGTGTCGCATTACCTTCGTGATCGGTCGCTTTCGCAGAAACGAACCAAGTGCCGTCGGGAACATCTTGCCATGCGAAATCGAACGAACCTTTCGTCGATTCCCCAATTTTCACATCATTGGCATAATACTCGACCTTGGCGATGCTTCCTTTGTTACTTAGCTTTGCGTTCAATTTGATGGGCGATCCGGCTTTATGAATACTATTCAATGCAGGTGACTGAAGCACGACGTCCGGATTCTCGGCTTTATGATCGATGCGGACTAGCCCGTTCATATACAATTCCAGGTTGGAATACCCTGATTCCGTCACCTGCTTGCCATCGGCAGCATCACTTGGGTTCAGGCCCGCCTCGATTTCCCAGACATCCGGCATGCCATCATGATCCGTATCCTTCGGAGCTTCCACCGACTTCAACTCTGGATAGCCGCCTGCTTCCCATTCATTATTGATCAGTCTGCCGGTCCCGTTCCGCACGTCGTTCACGATTCGGGCATCGACAGCATCTCTGCGCGGATACGTCGCTCCTGCCTGACTCAGTACCCGTTCGTAAGCTTGTTCAGCCGTGCTAATGCTGAGCGTATCATGGCCCAGCACCTCGTATGGCGTGTCGGAGAACGACGTGCCGCTTTTGATTTCTTCGGTCCCCAACGCATTGTCGGCTGATACGGCTTGATCCCCCTCCATATAATTACCTGAAATGTGGAACCAGCTTAGCCTGCCGTCCTGACCGGGGCTGACAATCCGTTTCATCACTTTCTCATGTGTAGAAGGGCCGGGCTTATAATAATTGTTAATCATGTTATTTTCTTGATCGTTCCCGCCATAGGTGGAATTAAAGCCCCAATTGTACATGACGTTATTCACCAAATCCGTACTGGAGACAGGATTCACCTTATTGCCTGTATTCCCGAGCGCGGGGACGCGGCTTACATGACTCGCGAGCAGATTATTGGCGAAGGTCGCGTTCTCGCCGCCCCATATTCCGCCATATCCATGTCTTCCCTTGACATGTCCCGATAACAACATGCTTTCACTGATGATGCTCCATTGCAGGGTCGTGTTCTCATTCCGGTAAAAAGACAACGTCTCATCCACCGACCAGCTGGTGGAAATATGGTCGATGATGGCGTTTGTGACATCTCTTCCGCCAAAGGCGTCGGGTTCCGAAGCTATATTGGCGCTGCCGGGACGAAACCGCAAGTAACGGATTATGAGATTCTCCGAGCCCGAAATGTCCGTGCCATAACCGGCAATAGCGATGCCATCGCCAGGGGCTGTTTGTCCGGCTATCGTAAGGTTCTTTTGCTTAATTTTGAGCGGCTGCTTCAAATGGATCGTCCCGGATACACGAAAGATCACATTTCGGTTTCCTTGACTCACCCCATCGCGCAGCGAGCCCGGAATCGGCGTATCGCCAAGCCCATAGTCGGCCAAAGTCGTGACCTCGTATACGTCGTATCCGCGCCCGCCGCTCGTATACATGCCGCCGCCTTCGGCTCCCGGAAATGCAGGCACCGTGCCTGTCCCATTCGCCGTCTCGCCTGTCGAAGCACTCACGTGCACGGAACCTATTAGCTGAACTGCTGCCAGTACAGAAATGAGCGTCTTTTTCTTCACTACTTCGTCCTCCTCCAATAATAGGTTAACAACTTGTAATCGCTTGCAGCTTCATTCCCAAGCTGTTAACCCATTATGTGCCCCCGGACAGATGCCAAGCTATAGCTCTGAAACAACTTTTGGGCTTATGCCCCAGTACGCGGCAATGACGAGACGCAGGTTATATGGAGCATAAACAAAATTATCCAAATTCGCAGCCAAGGGAGTAACGCTAGGTGCCTTTGTCGATAAACGGGTACATTTCCCACCCAATATGTACGTGAACCTTCTCATCCGGGATGAGCAGGTTCACCAAATCATCTACAACTTCAACTTCAACCATCTTAGCCTTCTCCTCCTCAAAAAGAGTTAGTTTGTCAGTTTTACAATCTTCGTTGCGATATTCTCGCAAAACTCGCTGTCATGCTCCACGAACAGCATGGTTGGCGTGTACTCAAGCAGCAGTTCCTCGATTTGCATACGGGAGATGACATCAATAAAGTTAAGCGGTTCGTCCCATATATGCAAATGCACGTTCTCGCTCAGGCTTTTGGCGAGCAGCACCTTTTTCTTCTGGCCGCCGCTATACGCCGACATATCCTTCTCAAACTGAATTTCGGAGAAATCAAGCTTCCTTAGTATGGATTTAAACAAACTTTCGTCAATGCCATGCTCCCTAGCATAGTCCGACAAATCTCCACGAAGGTGGGAAGTATCCTGCGATACGTACGTTATCTGTAACTGGCTATCCTTCTGCAAGCTTCCGGTGTAGCTTATCCCCTCCCCGCATATCAGCTTGAGGATTGAAGATTTTCCCGAGCCGTTCGGGCCCGCTAGTGCAATGCGTTCGCCTGGCTCAATCGTAAAGCTTACATTCTCGCATACCTGTCTTTCCCCATAATGAATCGAAATCGCATCCAGCTCGACAAGTGTAGGCAAATGATAAGAGAGCTGTGTGATCTCCAAGCTTTCGGAGCTTTCCACATTTTTCAAAAGCTTGGATTTCGCTTCGATGGCCGATTGCTGCCTTTTTTCAATCGACTTCGATCGCTTCATCATTTTCGCGGCTTTGTGACCTACGTAGCCTTTGTCGATTTTGGAGCCGGAATTCCTTGTGCCGTTCTTGCTTTGCTCTATCGCATGCGCCCAATTCCCCGTACGTTTGGCCGAATCAGCGAGCTGTTTGATGCTCTTTCGGAGTTTCTCGTCCGTGGCAAGCTCGAACTGATCCTGCCTCCGCTTATTTTCCCACCAGCTCGAAAAGTTGCCTTTCTGGATCTCGATATTGGTTTTGTTGATGGAGAGAATGTGATCGACGCAATGATCGAGAAACGCTCTGTCATGCGAGACAAGAATGAACCCGCTCTTTGATTTCAAATATCGGCTGACCTGCTTCCTCGCGTCCTGATCCAGGTGGTTCGTCGGCTCGTCAATAAGCAGGAAATTGTTCTCCTTCATGAACAAGGTCGCCAGCAGCACCTTGGTCTGTTCGCCGTTAGACAACGAATGGAAAGGCCGGTATAACACGTCCTCGGACACTTTGAGCAGCGATAACTCCCGCATGAATTGCCAACGCTCATAGTCCGGATGTATATTTTCAACGACTTCATGCGTAAGACTTTCCTTGCGCTCCACAGGGAATGGAAAATATTCGAATTCGACCTTCGACGAAATATGGCCACTGTATGCAAGTTGGCCGAGCAATAGCTGGAGAAACGTCGTTTTGCCCCGGCCATTCCTCCCTGTAAAGCCCAATTTCCAGTCCGTGTCCATCCGAAAGCTGACGTTCTCAAAGATGTTGTCGTAGCTGCCTTCATAGGCAAACGTCAAGTTTGACACGTTAATCGTAGACATGTGGCACCCTCCTTTGTCGTAAAAAAAATAGAGCTGCAAGAAAGTTACCTTTCCCGCAGCTCAAAAAAATACGACAAATTCAACCCCGGTCAGGGGATGAAAAAGGATCTATGTTTTGAGTGAAAGGATAAAGTAACTCTCTTGCTAACCAAGAATAAAACAAGCCTTGTTCTATTCTTAGAAAAAGAGCAAGAACTATTACATTATCCTCTTCACCTCCGTTTGTTAAATGTAGCGAAATTCTAACATACTATTTTCCATGTTGCAAGCCACTTCTCCATCGATCCGATCATCCTTGTTCCCGGTTCTTCGGAACGTTGACCTTCAATGCTGCTTGCTTCACGTTGCCTGCATAATCCGTAGCGATGTAAGTAATAGTGTATACGCGTCCTTCTCCGCTTCCGGATCGCTCAGCCCGCAAATCAAACATATAATCCGGTTGGTCCAAGTCTGCATGTTGAATATCCTGCGAAGTGTCTCCGTCACCGGTACCATCATCCGGTTCATTGGAGGTGATGGATTGTAAAATAATGGACTTAATACCAGCTCCCCCGTCTACTGCGCCGTACGTTTCTGCTGTAACGGTCACCAGTTCATGATTAGCCGGCCACAGCACCGCTTTATTCAGATTGATCTGAAATTCAGGCGCCGTTTTGTCTATTTTCACGAGAACACGCTTGATCTCTTCCAGGTTTCCTGCTTTGTCCTTACTTTGATATTCTATCGTATTGGTTCCTTCAGCCGAAACGTCGAAAGCGCCGTCATAGCTCAGCCATTGGCCGCCATTGATCCGATATTGCGTGCTATCGACACCGGATTGATTGTCCGCAGCGTTCAGCGACACCGTTACATCCGTACTCCTCCAGTCCGTAGGCGCATCATCGGTCGTAACCGGCGGAATCTCATCCGATGGTGCTCCAGACTGCTCATATACCTCCAATTCAGATAGCGAATATCCGCCGCCGGCACCGCTCTGTATACCCAGCATCCTGACATACCTGGCACTAGCCTCCGTAAAAGAGAGATCGTCTGTGCCTCCATTGCCGGCATTCGTGCTGTATACATCGGTCCAGTCTACAGCATTGTCCGACACCTGAATCTTATAGGCTTTACCATATGCTGTCCCCCAGTTAAGTTTAACCCTGCTTACCGTCTTCATGGAACCAAGATCCGTATAGATCCATTCATTGTCGGTTAAGTTCGATCCCCAGCTCGTCGTTGTTTGCCCATCGAAGGCATACCCGGCGTCTAGCGAAGCGGATTGGGATGAGCTAGCCGTGACGGGTCTATCCAAGGCGAGATTTATCCCATTCGCATGAATATTTTCCAATCCGGCATTGACAGTCTTCATAATATTGACCATATCCGTGTAGGGCTGATCCTGTTGGTTGACTAAGCCTATATTATAGTTCTCACCGTCTTTACGCCACGTAACCGCTTGATCAAAGTACGAAAACCAGCCTGAGCCAACGAACAACGGATGTGAAGTTTCGCTTTCCACGAAAGATTTGTAGGCCATCCCTCTATCCGCTATACTAGCCACACTCGTAGCCCCATTGACGGGTGACAACCCACGTTGAGTCGTACTAAATGTATATTCCAGGTTCAATAAAGGTTTGCCGAAAGCTTCATATCTGGAAATCCAACCAGGATCGTTCGTGTAATTGTCCACCGAGAATGCATCTACAAATTCCATAGCCGCCGAATCCCATTCCAGACTGGTCCGCCAGGTGGGAACGACAGACGCACCTAAGAACAGATGATTCGTATCATGTCTTTTGATTATATCTCTGATCGTTGAGAAATACGTTCTGGATGCCAGCTTGATAAATTCCGATACATCCGCAGCAGGCACATTAGCTATATTGATCGAACTATTTTTCAACTCGTCAAACGATGCCGCACTCGTACCCAAAAGCTGGTTAACGGCCGAAATATCATGGCTGTACCTTGGGGCAAGGAAATTCACGAAAGCGCCTTTAGCCGCAGACGTCGAATTATAGGTGAGTACCTCTTTGACGATATCGGTTGTCCAACCAGCCTCATTATCGTACGTATAACCGATTAGCCATGGGTCATTCTTCGCTTTATCCAGCTGTGGGGTCAATGCGGATTCTATGATGGCTTCACTCTGCGGGTCAAATACATCGTAAGTCCATTGAATCCTTCGCAAGTTGCCGGGGTCTTGCAGAACATTAATATATGGAAACGTGATATTTGTCGGCTTGGTCCACTTGCTAAAGGCGTTAAAGCCCCAATCGACCAGACGCTTCTTCGTGATGTCCTCCCATTTGGACTCGAAATTGCTGCCGTATTTCCGCATTACATTGGCAACGATGAAGCTTACTCTTTCGCCGTTGGCATCATTTACATAGGCAGGAGCATAAGTCACAGGATCAGGCAGCTCCTCGAACACCCCTCTCGGGGTACCGTCAGCTTTCTTAAGCGGCGTCCCGTATCCCCATTCCCAGATACTTGTCGCATCCACGCCCTTCAGAATAAATTTGTATCCATCCGGGGTAATAAACCACCATTTGTTATCGATTTGCTGAAGTCTGAAATAACCGCTGCCTGTGTAAGCTCCTCCACTTTTAATCCCGCCGTATGGATCGTATTGGGTAAGATCCAGTGAAACATCTGACAGCGCATTCGCCTCATTCGTATATTCCTGCTGCAGCTGCTCGTCGGACGTCACCTTTCCCGGCCAGGTTTCATAAACCCATTGTCCGTACTTGTCGGCCATTAAGCCGTCTTTTTTCAGTTCGAGCGCCATTTGTTCCGCCGTAAGCGCAGGTCCGGGATTCACGCCCTCCTGGCCGGTCCCTTTATAAATCTGTATTTCGGTGAGGGGGATATGCTGGTAAGCATGAGGACGCTTGATATCGATGACAATAAATCGGGCCGTCTTGTTCGACATCGGAATGTTAACGGCATAGTTCCAGGTTGAGCTTGGGCTCGTGGACGTTATTCCAGGCGTTCTGATGTGCTTGGCAGCAATATAGTAATAATCCGTTACAGCCTCAGGTCGGTATTTGACGGTAAACTCTTTAAACCCCCATGCCGAATTGGGTGAATTCAGGACCAGATTAATTCGGTCCAACGGATAGTCCTTCAGCAGGTCAAATACCACTTGTACCGTCCCCGGAGAGGTCGCGCTCCCCATAAATCCGGCATATGTTGCGGTGGACCCGTCAAGTAACACACCGTTGCTCGAGGAGACCAACCCGGTCATTCCTTTATCGGGAAGACTGCCTCCGTTCGGAGCGTGGCTGTAGAAATAATTGCCGGTTTTCAGTAAATTTTCTGCCGTTAAGGTGTCCTTGTTCAGTTCGAGCGCCATTTGCTCCGAAGTAAGCGCAGGTCCGGGATTCACACCCTCCTGACCGGTCCCTTTATAAATTTGAACTTCGGTGAGGGGGATATGCTGAAAATCATGAGGACGTTTTATATCGATAATAATAAATCTAGCCGTCTTGTTCGACATCGGGATGTTGACCGAATAGTTCCAGGCTGAGCTTGGGCTCGTGGAAGTAATTATTGGCGTTCTGGTGTGTTTGTCCGCGATATAGTAATTTTCGGAAGCCTCAGGGCGGTATTTGACCGTTAACTCTTTAAAGCCCCAAAACGAATTAGGTGAGTTCAGCACGACGTTGATACTGTCTAACGGGTAATCCTTCAACAGGTCAAATACGACCTGAACGCTCCCTGGCGTACCCGTGCCGTTCCCCATGAATCCGGCATACGTTGTGGTTAATCCGTCCAACAGTACGCCATTGGCTGAGGAGATCAACCCGGTTACTCCTTTGTCCGGAGAATTGCCCCCATTTGGGGCGACGCTGTATTGGTAATTGCCGGTTTTGAGCAGAGTCCCCGCCCCTTGAACATTGCCGACAGGGATGAACGTTACTGCAATGATGAGTGCCATTAGTAAGGCTACAATGCGAGTTGGATACCACTTACACATTTTCCCCATTTCAATATCCCTCCTCTTAATTTTCTGAACAAGCGATCACAGGTTATTCTCCTGCATGTGTTTGATTTCGTACTGCATCTTAACCACCCGCTCTCCTTTCAGACCCATATAAGCGCTTACATTTATTAGGCTCCGCTTGCTCAGCCTCGTGTTTGTATCATAATCAGATTGTTTATGCTCCGTATAGTCCGATATTTATCACTCGGTACGAATTATCACAAATAGCGCTTCATCAAGGTGTCATTATCGATATCGATAGCGGTAATAACATCCGGGTTAAGAACGATACTACGCAGTCCGGCGTTCTATTGGAGATTTTCCTGCAACGCGTCACGTTGGATACTAGTTACTGAGCCCGCGCCATAAACCGGCTAGATGCCAAAAAGGCCTCAGGGAAGGTTTATCCTTATCCCACGGGCCTTTTAACCGCCGAGCTTAAAGACAGCGATACCTAAGGCTTCACGAAGCACATAATACCTTAGATCAATCGGCCGAATTTGAACGGGTTCAACGCTAGCTTGGATACCAATACTCTCCGCCATGAGGCGAGCCCTTAAAGCGTGAAAGCCATGAGTGACCAATATGGCACTTGCATACCCGTTGTCCCGCATGATGACCTTGCTGTTGAGGAGATTCTCCATGGTGGAATGGGATTGTTCTTCCAGGAGCATTGCGGCTTCAGGTATCCCTTTTTCCATTAAGTAGGCTTTCATGACTTGAGCCTCGGAAAGCTGATCTCCAGCCCCCACTCCTCCTGAAAGGATCAGGCGGTCTGCCAGCTTTTCCTGATAAACTTGGAGTGCGATATCGAGCCTTTCCTTCATAGCTGTACTCGGCTTACCATCCCACACGGCGGCACCGAGAACGATTGCGCAATCACTAGGATTACCGTGGGCGGATTTCCAGGACTCCATAACCTGACCGCTCATCCACGTGAAATAGGCCACGGTCAAAAGCATCATAGTCACTGTTGCTACAGTCGCCCATATCCAAAACTTTTTCATTTTTTTCATGTGTTAGTACCTCATGGTATGAATACTACGAAATATATTTTCCATATTGAGGATAAGACGTAACGAGAATACTCGTGGTTCAATGCATGAATATTAGCAAAGGCTGCCATCGGAAATCGATGGCAGCCTCTACATGATAGAGCACTTTTAAGTGACCTTGACTAGAGGCCAGATTAAGGTTTTGAGCGTATCAGCGTAATGCAGAATCGGAGCGGTTGAATTCGTTACATAACGTTTGAAATCCGAATGCATGTCATTTTTTTCTAATTCCGCCTCCGCTCGTTGAAGAGGCCAAGGCAAATGATGAATTTCACCGCGGTACAGATTTCCGCCATGGGTTGTGTATAAACAATACCTTTCTGTCAGCCATTCGTCGATGGAGCCGGGAGATGCCCGATAAACGTTCGATATCGGCGCGTAGGAGCCCGTGAATACTGCCTGCGGTGCGAAGCGGCTAGTTCGCTCACTTCTATAACTCCAGCCGACTCCGGCTTTCTCCATCCCCATCCTTGACCGATAATAGGGCAAATGAAACACTCCTCTGGCTAATGCCACTGCCATCGGATTCGTAACATCCAAGCTGAAGAAGTAAACTCCCGGCTTACCATCCCTCACGACGTAAGTACGCACATTGATTTCTGGAAAAGCGGACAAATAAGGAACTGCCGGCAGCCATCTTAGGCGTATACCGCACATGTGGAATGGTACGATCCCGATCCAAGCATAACCGTCATACGTGTCAAGCGGAAGATCCTTCGGCAAATGTACCTTCATAATGTCCTTCGGTACCGGCCAATGAGCGAAAAGCAACCTCTCCCATGTCTGGGTCATGATCCAAGGGCCGGGAGAAAGAGGGTATGGCCTGTGTTCGGTATGTTTCAACAAATCGTGCACTGCCTCGCCTCAACTCCTCTTTGAATGACTTTGTGAACATCGCCAAGATCATAAAGCTTACAACATTTGCGCTTTATAAATGGAAGAAAAATGATGAGTAAGATCAATCAAAATTTTGATATGACTATTGATATTACTATTCCTACAATTGAGACCCATAATTAGTAAGATTTAAGAATCCTTGAAATAATGAAATCTTGCTTTTCCAAGTCATTTTTGTGGTTTTGTTGCATTTGCAAATCGATATTTCCTAACGGATTAGAATGTCCTGTTGAGCCTAAGCCTTTAAAAAGTAAAGTCAATATTAATAAAATCATAGAACCCATAAACAGATAATCGGATACTTGTTGCAATTTAACACGCTCCTTATGTAATGAAGGATTTGTGAGTTATAACAATATAATAAAATAGACTTCTCTAGGATTATGTCGATCTTTGCCATTTTAGTCGAATAATTTACCACTGTTCAATATTCGTTCACAAGGATATTCTGAACGTGGAAAAGGCCGCCCGTTTAATTTCACGGCAGCCTCTGGTTTGCATTGAACCAAGTTATGGTACCATTTCTTAGAACTACTGCGGAAAGATCAACGTAATAGCCGTACCCTTCCCCTCCTTGCTTAGAACACGCATCCACTTCCCTGCGCCGTAATGAAGCATAAGCCTTTTGTTGGTATTAAAAAGTCCAAGATGCTTGCCTTGCATCGCATCGGAGTCGAATGACGCGCAGATTTGCCCAAGCCGTTCACGCGGTATGCCCGGTCCGTTATCGATAATGGTCACATGCAGGCTTGTGCCATTCATACGGCATTTGACCTTAACGGCCAGCCGATCCTGGGCGGCAAGGCCGATATGGATACTGTTCTCAACCAGCGGCTGCATGCTGATTTTCACAACGCGGCAGTCCTTCATCTCTTCCTTCGTATCCCAAATCACCTGCAAACGATCAGAGAATCGAGTTTTTTGCAGTTGGATATAGCCTCGTACATTGGCAAGCTCATCCTGCAGCGTTACCGCGTCATCCGTTCCGCGCAGCGCATATTCCAATAAGTCGCTCAACTGTTCGATCATGACGCAGGCATCATTCGGTGAACGCGTCAGCTGGAAAGCCTTCCAATAAATCGAGTGCAGCGTATTGGACATGAAGTGAGGGTTCATCTGGGATTGAAGCGCTTTAAGCTCCAGCAGCTCCATCTTCGCCTGCCGCTCGGAAAGCTGGATTCGCAAATACTTTTGCTCTAGAAACGTATCTAGAATGTTCTTGACGATCAGCTCGTACACATCCTGAATTCTTTCCGGCATGGCAGGAACACTATCCTCATGGCGGTCGGCATGCTCCAGCACATGGACGATTTGCGTGACCTGACGGTAATTTTTTCTTGTGATCCACAAAGCATACAGCATGCTCAGCAGCAAGGAGAACACCGATAGCGCCAGGGTGATATACACGATCATCCGCGGAAGGCTGTACAAGGCCTTCGTCGGAATAACGGATACTGCAATCCACGCCAAGCGCCGGGATTGCTTCATGGTGACCAGAGCGCCGTCAAGGGAAGAGCGAAGCAATTGCCCCTTCGTTAACTGCTCAGCCGCCGGCAGCGCGATGCTGCCTCCGAAGCTGTCGGAGGTGATGAGCGGAGTGCCGTTAGAGTCTGCGATATACGAATAACTGCCCTCCCAATCGTTAAATAGATTCAGTGATTTCGCGAAATAGGAAGGCAGGATATTCATCACAATGAGACCGCGGGGATGCCCCTTCGCATCCAGGTCGCCGAACGGCTGATACACCGTCAGCACCTGCGTGGTGCCGTTAGGATCGGAACTGGTCATCAGCTCGCGTGGCTGCGTAATCAACTCCTCGCCACCCTTGAATGCTTCGGATTGATAAAAGGAGTACCAGCTCGTATCCAGTGTCGAATCCACCTGGGCGATGCCGTCGCGCGAGCTTAGAAATCGTCCTTGCGAATTCTCATAATAAATATAGATGGAATGAATATAGGACTTGGAATTGGCCGGCACATCAATGACATTGCGCAAATAAAAGAGCGCTTCCACTTCTTCAAAGGAAAAGGAGGTCGTGTTCAATATGTTCGTCAGCCGGATTTTAATCTTCGGGTCCTTGTCGAAGGAGAGGCTTAAGGAATCAAGCTCAGCCGGAATGACCTCCGTGAGCTGATTGATCTGATTCAGCCGGTTTTCGCTATTCTGCTCAATCGAGCCGCGGATATACCAAACCGTAATGAAGATGGACAAGGAACCCAATATAGTCAGAGGAATCAGCGACAGTACGATAACTCTTCGCAGGTTCTCGGCGAAAAATTTACGCGCCAGCGCCGCATCGCTCTGTTTGACATATTTAATGCTCGTGCTTGAACTGCCCGGGCGTTTTCCCGTAATACTGCTTAAAAGCGCGTATAAAATTTTTCGCATTTGCATATCCCACCATTTCACTGACCTCAAGCGCTTTCCAGCGATGCTCCCGCAAAAGCTCGGCCGCTTTTCTCATTCGAACCGCGAGCACATAATCCGAAAATTTCTGACCGGTCAGCTTACGGAAATACGAACTCACATAGCTGGGATTCATATGCACGAACCGTGCCACATCCTCCAGCGTTACGTTGCGGTATTCGGCTTCGATGTAGTGAAGTATGCGCTGAATCACAGGATGATCAGGGGATTGTGCGCTCACGTCCGCCTGCATCGGCACGTCAGAGTCCGATTCATCTGCTCGTCCCTTCTGCTCATCCAATTCCTGCTTAAGCTGCATGAGAACATCATGCAAGTTCTGGAACTTGGCCGGCTTCACCATGTAGTGCCGCACTCCATAGCTGATGGCCTGCCGTGCCAACTCAAAATCCCTCAGCCCGCTCAGCAGGATGACCTGGACGGGCAGTTTGCGTTCATGAATTTCCCTCGCGAGCTCGATCCCATTCATGACGGGCATCTTGATGTCGCAAAGGATGGCGTCCAGCTCGTGTTGGAGCAAATATTTGAGCGCTTCCATACCATTTCCAAGCTGTGCCACAATCTCGAATCCGGCCTTCTCCCATGGAAAACAGCTGCAAAGCGTGTCCCGAGTCGCCGTTTCATCATCAATAAATGCTAATCTGTACATGATCGACCCTCCCCCTGTTTATTATATACTTTCATAAATAGTAAAAGGAATGCATGCATAAATTGGCATAATTTAAGCGAACAATCTAAAAAAATGATACCTAATCCAAACAAAACGGGCAAGGAATGAACCATGTTCCAAAATGAAACCCCTTTCTGTGAAAACGGATTCATGTTAACTTGGGGTTGGGCCCGAAATTCACTATCCGACAGGGGGAAGTACTTTGTTTAACCGAAAACTGTATAGCTTGTCCAAAATGTTTGCCGTCTTGCTTAGCATCCTCATCATTTTATCCGCTTGCGGCACAGGCTCCAACCAAGACTCCGCTGCTTCCGGCTCTACCACCGGAACCGGGTCAGATAAGGCAGCAAGCGGTAACAAACCCGTTACGCTGCGCTTTGCCTGGTGGGGCAACGACGCTAGACATAAAGCAACGCTCGCTGCCATCGACGCCTATATGAAGCTGCATCCGAATGTCAAAATCGAAGCCGAATATATGGGCTTTGACGGATTTAACAAGAAGCTCGCCACTCAATTCGCCGGCAGAACCGCTCCCGACTTATTCCAGTTCACCTATGAATGGTCCGTGGAGATGAGCGATTTCATGTTGGACCTGAAATCCGTCAGCAGCTTGATTGATACGAAACAAATTCCGGATTCCGCCCTCAAGGATTACGGTGCCTACAAGGGCAAACAAATTATGGTTCCGTCCGGTATGTTCGCAGCAACGACCGTTCTGAATGAAGATTTCATGCAGAAGCATGGAGTTCCCGCCGACACCGTATGGACCTGGGATAAACTGATCGAAGAAGGCAAAAAGGTCCATGAACAAGATAAAAACGCTTACCTCTTAACGGCCGATATCGACGTGATTAACAAGCTGATTCTGCAGCCGTATATCATGCAAAAAACAGGCAAGGGCTGGGTGAACGACGACTTCACGCCTGGCTTCGATAAGGCTCAGTTAACGGACGGTCTTACCTACTTGTCCAATCTATATAAGAGCGGTGCAATTGAGCCGTTCGGCGATAGTACCGCGTTCGTCGGTAAGATGGAGCAAAATCCGAAATGGGTGAAAGGTGAAATCGGTCTTCTGCTTGACTACGTTCAAGCCATCGACAAGTATAAGCAAGCTGTTCCTGCTGCCAAAATCGGTGTCCGTGCATTCCCAGAGAATCCAGGTGCCGTTCAATCGGGTAACCCTACCGTTGCAGGTACAGGTTTCGCCATCTCCCAAGACTCGACAAACAAAGAGGAAGCCGCCAAATTTATTAATTACCTGGTCAATGACAAAGAAGCTGCATTGCTTCTGACCACTCAGCGCGGAATTCCGGCTTCAACCGTGGCGCGCAAAGCGCTGGAGGAATCCGGCAAGCTGGATCCTAACATTTCCAAAGGTCTGGAACTCGCTTCTGCGAAGAAGACGATTTCACCAAATGTCATAAGCACGAATGCAGAGCTTGCGCAAGTCGTGAAAGATTCCATCCAGAAGCTGATCTACAATAAGCTTACACCGGAACAAGCAGCCAACGAAATTTACGCCGGCTTCACCTCCAAGCTCCAAGAAATGAAAGCAAAATAAGGGAAGCGCGAAGGAGTGCTGTCCGTCAGGGCAGCACCCTTCTTAACACATAGCCCGTATATGGAAAGGAACATCTGACTTGAAAAGCATGCGCCTGCGCAACGTCCTTTGGGGCCTGTTATTCGTATCGCCTTGGGTGATTGGATTTTTCTGGTTTCAGCTCTATCCGCTGCTCTTATCGTTTTATTACTCATTCACAGATTCCACGCTTGTAAAGCCAGGCAAGTTCATTGGATTGGATAATTACGTGAGAATGTTGACGGTCGATAAAGATTTCTTCCCCTCCATTAAGGTCACGATTATATATGCGCTGATTGCGGTTCCCGCTAAGCTGGCTTTCGCCCTGCTCATTGCTTTGATTCTGAATATCAAAGGGAGATCGGTTAATTGGTACCGGACAGTCTATTATTTGCCCTCCATCCTTGGCGGCAGCGTTGCGATCTCCATTCTATGGCGATTTCTGTTTATGAAGGAGGGGGTCGTGAATCAAGCCTTGTCCTTTCTCCATATTCCGCCCGTTAACTGGCTGGGAAGCCCGCATGTGGCTCTCGGGACCATCAGTATGCTCGTGGTATGGCAATTCGGCTCATCCATGGTTCTCTTCCTGGCAGGGCTCAAACAAATTCCATCGGAGCTGTACGAAGCTGCCATGGTTGACGGTGCCGGCCGTGTGCGTATGCTCTGGACGATTACCATCCCGCTGCTCACGCCGATTATTTTCTTCAATCTGGTCATGCAGACCATCAATGCTCTTCAGGAGTTCACTGCGGCATTCGTCGTAACCAACGGAGGACCGGTGAAATCGACATATTTATTCGGTTTGAAAATCTACGACGAGGCATTCCAGAATATGAAAATGGGATACGCTTCCTCCCTTTCCTGGTTCTTGTTCGCCATGATTCTTATCCTGACCCTCTTCATCTTCCGCTCGGCAAGATCATGGGTCCATTATGAAGACGGAGGTAAATAAGATGCCGAATCCAACAACAACTGTGGCTCGACCGCGAAGTGCGGCCTCCAGAGCGCAAAGCGCCATGCTGCGCAATGTGATCAAACACATGGCTCTGCTGCTTCTTGGCTGGCTGATGATCTATCCTCTGATTTGGCTGTTCTTGAGCTCCTTTAAGACGAACGCCGACTTATTCGGTACGCTCAGGCTATGGCCCAGTCAATTCGTATGGGATTCTTATGTGAAGGGGTGGGCGGGTACAGGCCAGTACACCTATACAACGTTTTTCTATAATACCTTCGTGCTGGTGATTCCTACGGTCATTCTCACCGTGCTATCCAGTGTCCTGGTCGCTTATGGCTTTGCACGATTCAAATTTCCGCTTCGCAACCTGTTGTTTGTACTGATGATCTCTACCTTGATGCTGCCGCATACGGTCATTATCATTCCGCGGTATCTCATTTTTCGCAATATGGGATGGCTGGACAGCTACCTGCCTTTCATCGTGCCTGCCGCGTTCGGCTGCTTTCCATTTTTTATCTTCATGATGGTCCAATTTTTCCGGGGACTTCCCAAGGAGCTCGACGAATCTGCGGTGATGGACGGCTGCAGTCCACCGACCATTCTGTTCCGCATCCTCCTGCCGTTATGTATGCCGGCCATGCTTTCAGCTGCTATCTTCCAATTCATTTGGACCTGGAACGATTTCTTCAACCCGCTTATTTTCATTAACAGTGTGAAAAAGTTCCCGATCTCCTTGGCGCTGCGCATGACCATCGATTCGACTGGCGGTGCGATTGAGTGGAACCAGATTATGGCGATGGCTGTGTTGGCGATTTTGCCGCCGGTGTTGGTGTTCTTCTTCTCGCAAAAGTACTTTGTGGAAGGTATCGCCACGACGGGTATCAAAGGATAATGGGGGAGGTACTTACTCATGAATCATTCCGCAGAGAAGCGGCCTAATGTTATCGTATTTTTCACCGATCAGCAGCGCTGGGATACGACCGGCGCTCATGGCAACCCGCTGGAGCTGACGCCGAATTATGACCGGATGGCGGCGTACGGCACGCATGCCGCCTACACCTTCACCAGTCAGCCGGTCTGCGGACCGTCCCGCTCCTGCTTGCAAACCGGACTTTACCCGACGGAATCCGGCTGCTTCACGAACCGCATCCCGCTTCCGGAAGGTACCCGGACCGTTGCCCACTATTTCCGAGAAGCCGGTTATGATACGGCCTATATCGGCAAATGGCACCTGGCAGGTACTCGTACCAACCCGGTGCCTGTCGAGAAAAGAGGCGGCTATGAGTACTGGCTTGCTGCAGACGCCCTTGAGCATACGTCCGATGCCTACCGGACCATGCTCTATAATGAGAACAACGAGCCTGTCGAGCTGCCCGGCTATCGCGTAGACGCTTTAACGGATGCCGCCATCCGTTATCTTGCGGACCGCCGGCATGCCGACAAGCCGTTTTATCTGTTTCTCTCGTTTCTGGAGCCGCACCATCAAAATCATCGCGACGATTACCCTTCACCTGACGTATACCGTGGAAGATACTCGTCCCGCTACGTACCGCCGGACCTCGCCGCGCTCAGCGGAACGGCTCATCAGCATCTGGACGGATACTACGGCATGGTCAAGAGGCTCGACGAGGCGCTGGGACGGTTGAACGACGCACTGAAGAGCCTCGGTCTGACGGAGAATACGGTTATGGCATTTACCTCCGACCATGGCTGCCATTTCAAAACGCGCAACGAAGAATATAAGCGTTCCTGCCACGAAAGCTCCATCCGGGTACCGCTGGCGTTCAGCGGTCCCGGCTTTAACGGCGGCGGCACCCTGCGCGAGCTGGTCAGCCTGATTGATCTGCCGCCGACACTGCTTGATGCTGCCGGAATCGATGTTCCGGATCACATGCAGGGACGCTCCATCCTGCCGCTGATTGGCGGCAACCGCGGGGGTGCCGCTTGGCAGCAGGAGGTCTTCGTACAGATCAGCGAATCCGAGATCGGGCGGGCGATCCGTACCCGGCGCTGGAAATATGCCGTGACGGCGCCGGCTGGGGATCCGATTCGCGACAGCGGAGCCTCCGACTATGTCGAATCCTACCTGTACGACCTGGAGGCGGATCCTTATGAGCTGAACAACCTCGTCGATAAACAATCGCACGAGGAAGTGCGGGTGCATTTGCGCGAGCTGCTCATCAAGCGAATGGTCACCGCCGGTGAATCCGCGCCTACGATTCATGCGCTTCCTGCCCAGGTCTCGGGGCAGCTGAAAGTATCGAAGACTGAGATTTATGAATAGAGGCGGTGGCCTTACCCTAACTGGATGGGATTCCGTCAGTTAGGGTTTCTCTTTAATGAACCCATTTCAATTACTTGGGGACCGGCTGCAGGTGTACAGCATGCTTCCTTCTCCTTGTTCGCCTCAATCGGCGTACAACATAGGGATATGTCTCGTGATTCATCGGCACTCTCGAATTCGGAGTCTTGTTTCGTATGGAAAATTTCCCACGCATTACCGTCAGGGTCGTATACCCAGACTTTGTCCTGAACGGCATAACAGCAAGTTGTATTCATTTCATCAATTAAAAGCAGCCCGCTCTGGCGGAGGCGATCCCCTATGGCCAGTACTTCTGCAGTGTCACTCACTTGGAAGCCCAGATGATTAAGCACTCCTTTTTTCTCAAAGGGACGAACGTTTAAGGAGAAATGAAGCGCGGGTTCAGTAAGCTCGAATTTGGCATAATTCTCTTTCACTTTGGTTGGTTCTTCTCCGAAAAAGGCTTTATAAAATTCGAGTGATTTCTCTAGGTTACTGCAGTTTACCGCCACATGCATTCTTTGGATCATGATCATTTACCTTCTTTCTACGGTTTTTAATAGATTCGGACTTTCTCCTCGCTCATAAATCAAGAAAATTTGATTTAAAAACCAAAAAAAATTTAGCAGCAATCACTGCCACTCTTCCGAGCAGGCTTAAAAATACAGCACAATTGCTCAGAAAGTATTCGGCTTACTTCATTTTGATTTATTTCGTAGTAACTCCAAGTACCCCGTGTTTCCTTTGTAATCATCCCCGCATCCAACAAAATTTTCAAATGATAAGATAGTTTGGATTGCGGCATATTGACAATTTCAGTGAGATCACACACACAGGTATTACCACGCTGAGTAAGCTCATACATGATTTGTAATCGCTTCTCATCGGCAAGCGCTTTGAATTTGGCTTCATACTCTTTCAAGGATACAAGTGGCTCAGTTCCTGATGTAATCGGTATTTCTCTGATCATGGTCTACACCTTCTTAAGAAATTCTGGCTCTCCGTTCATTTTAGCACCTCCTTAACTAATAATCAATTTTTTTTGATTTAATGCACGATATCAATTTACCATCATTTTCATAAGCGGTCAATCACTTAATCAAAAAATGTTGATTAAACTTTTCCGCCCCATATCAAGAGGCTGCCGATTAGCCGGCAGCCGCAATAACACTGTTACTCCAGGTCCTGTAGATAAGCGATATCGCCTAATACAATTGCAGCGAAATCGTCCTGAATGTGCTGGCCTTTCTGAGCCTTCACCTCGTTCTCAAGCGCCTTCCATCCATTAGCTCCTGGCATTAGCTTCGCCGTGAGGCTTCGATAGACCCCCTCATTCGTAATAGCTCCTGCTTCGAAACCATGCCGCAGCAGCGCTTGAAGGTCTTCCCTACTGACCGTAACCTCAATCTGATAAAGGCTGGTAGCAACGTTCCCCGCTTTGTCTTCAGCTGTTATGGTGAGCTTGTGAGTGCCTGCCTGCGCTGAAAACGGTGCGATTGCCGGTTGTTCAACAAGTCTGCCATCGATCTGGTATTCGGTACGAGCTATGCCGCTTCCGGAATCCTCCACGATCACCTCGCCGGTCCAACCTTCCGATTGGGGGAATCGATCGGAAGTGGCTAAGCGTATGACCGGAGGCTTGCCGTCCACGGTAACCTCGGAGGAGGCCCTGAAGCCTCCATCCGTTGTCACCGCCGTAATCGTTACGCTGCCATCCTCGACCGGAATCACCGTTCCGTTCGGCTCCACAGCCGCAACGGTTGGATCGTTCGTGCTCCATCGAACCGAAGAATCGGTCGCGTCTGCAGGCAGCACCTGCGCAGTAAGCTGCAGCTCCTTAGCCAGATGCGGATTCATGAGAACGGCAGCAGGCGAAACTTGCAGGCCTGTCACTGCGATCTCCGCATCTTCAACTTCATCGAATTTCACGGCATCTGCCCGAGTGTACACCTCGAAGGCAGGCGGGTTCGAGGTTGCGGTCAACCGCGTCATTCGGACATACTCCGTGCCATCCCCTGTGAAATCATATGTGCCGAGCTCAACCCAGCCGGAAGCGCCTACCGAAGCGTTCAGCATTCGTACTTCTGTTCCTGCCGCATGCTTAATCTCGATCTGAACGGACGGATCCGCTCCCGGACTGCGCACGATGTTATAGAAAGATACGTTAAATTTAGAGGCCGGCAGCATCGGTTGCCAGGTCGCAGTTGCCCCTTGCATTTCCGTATATCTGGACCGGACATTCGGATTGTAGCCTGCGAGCCCGCTCTGCTTCCAGGTTCCCGTCTCCGTATAATGGACAGGATCTGTGCTGTCAACTACGACGGAGAGCTTCCGGATCTGCAGCTCCAGCGGTAAGGACGATTTGGTTTCACTGCCGATGGTGACGCTGGCGGTTATAGTAATCTTCTCCGTCGAATCGTCCAATCCGAGAAGTGTCACCTGACCGGCCTCATTAACGGACACAAGGTCAGGACGGTCAACGCTGTAGACAATTGTCGCATCCGTAAGGTCAGCCGGTACGCCGGTGTCCCACACGCCAGATACCCGGAGTTGAGCGGTTTGCGTGCGCATCAGCACACTTGTGTCAGCCGTAAGCGTTACAGATTCCCATGTCGGCGTATAGCTTTCGGGTACCCACATGACCGCGTCCGCGGCTATGCTGGCGCCTGAGACGGCACGGTTCGTCAGCTCTACATCGCCGCTGACTCCTGCGGCGAAGCGATGCGTGCCGAGCAGCTGCCACTCGCCGTTTGCGTTTTTCTCATTGACGGTATAGGTATGCTCTCCACCGTCATAGTGAACCGTCAGGGCTGCATCCGACGCCCACTCGGAGCGGCCTGCCGGGAGCTTGTAATACACTTCGTAAAGCCCCGTCTCCGGCAAGTCGGGTTTAAAGCGGATACGGCTTGTCGGCTCTCCGGAGGTCGTCTTGGCTGTTACGTAGTTGCTGTAGTAGTATCCGTTGGCCGCCGTTGCCCTTGCCCAGCTGCCTTCCGTCTCCGCATCCATATTGTCCACGACAATTTCTGGCCGCTCGGCCTCAGGTGCAGGCTGGGCGGGAGGCGTTGCGACGTGATTCGGGAAATACAATGTTCTCTTCTGGGTCTGTTTGCCCTCTGACTCCACATAATAAGTAAACGGCTGCGACGGATCCCCCACAGGGATGGACCACTCCATCGGATATATCGTATCCGGCAGCGCCGTGAAGCTTGCGCCCCCGTTCAGGGAATAGTGCAAGGTTGCGGACTTGGTTGTTTTGGCCTGGATATATGCATTGTAAGAAGTTCCATCCGGCTTCAACAGCAGCATGCCCTTAACGGCATCGATCGGACTGTACGTATCGAAAAAGTAGCTTTTGTCCGAGGTATCCTGCTGTTCAGGCAGCCGGTGCAAAGGAACGTCGATATTCATGCCATCAATGATAATCACAGTCAACCCTTGAGCCGAGACGCTCGTCTGCAGCTGTCCTCCGGTCATTACGGCCGACTCCGGCTGTCCGTTATCGCGGATAATCGTAACCGGGTAGGTGAGGCTCGGATCGAACCCGATCAGCTGCTCATTCAGATCGATGGTCGCTTGCTGCGCCTGATGGGATTCGTTGGACAATCCGATGTAGAAGCGGTTCCCGCTCTCCCCCGTCATCCAGTTCAACTGCTTGTTGTCGGTCGAGATAATCCCTTTGGGCATCCACAGCCATACATCCGAATTCCCGTAGAAGGTGCCGGGCTTACTGCCGTAGACATGATATTTAAACCACAAGAAATCAGTTTCGAAGACGGATGGAAACGCGATGCTTCCGTTCGATTTGGCCATCTGCTCCGTAACGAGATAATCCATCGTCTGACCTAACTGTGCAGGCGCATGATGGTAGTACAACGATGTTCCGGCTATCGGCCCGAGCAGAGGGAAGTCCGGCTCCTGCTGGCTCTGGATGAATCCGCGGTAATAATAGCCGGGATAGTTCGTATAACGGCCGATGACGGCGTTATGCGCAATATCTCTTAGCAGCTCATCCCCGGTATATGAAGCCAGTCTCAGCATGAAGGGAGCTTCCTGGGCGTTCATCCGGTATGCTGCCGAG
This sequence comes from Paenibacillus sp. MAHUQ-63, assembly GCF_028765165.1. GTDB lineage: Bacteria > Bacillota > Bacilli > Paenibacillales > NBRC-103111 > Paenibacillus_E. The sequence goes on from NZ_JARADB010000001.1 coordinate 259,395, forward strand.
GTGTTCCCCGCCTCGAAGGTCATCCCGGTCGGCGATACGACCCAGCTGTCCACCTGCATGGATGCTCCCGGTTCATCCTCCGGAAGGCGCGTCCGCGTGTAGGGATACATAGATTCCGGCGACCAGCGGAATGCAAGGTCATAGCGGAACGGCGATGGCTGAGGAATCGTAATCTGCCCTCCCGGCACAGGACGGGCCACGAAGATCGAGGCGTACCGTTTCGCTTCCTTATGCGCCGCCGCCAAATATTTGGGATCCTTCGTCTCTTCATACAGCTCCAGAATCTCAACCCACAGCTTGCCGTAACTGTAGAAGAAGCTGTTCCGGTCCGGTATCGCGGTGCTTGGCGTATCGATATCGCTTGCGATATACGCATCAGCGGCTGCGGTCGCTTCCTGTAAATACCGGCTGTCTCCCGTCATCCGGTAGGTCATTAACGGTTGAATGACCGGGCCCCGAACGAACTGGTCCGGGTTGCGGAAGCGATATTCCTCAAGTCCAAGGGCATGCAGACCTGCATTCTGTCCCCGCGTCATGTCGTAGAACGAGGATATCGTCGAGACGTCGAACGGTACCGCCGCCATCTTCCACAGCGACGGATCTCCGTAAACGGGAGCCCCCTTCGGCGACCAGCCGCGTTCGTTGCGCGATACCCCATGCTCCAGCATCGGAAGCGCGCGAGTCTCATACAATTGATCGTCACCGGTTAAATAGTAGGCTCCAAGCAGAACGGAGCTGGCGGCCGTGCGTATGGCATCTTGATTTTCAATATCGACGAAGCCTTTTGCCCGGTTCCACCAGCCGCTTTGCGACGGCACGTAATCTACGGAATCGTCTCCTTGCGGCTCAATTTTCAACAGCTCGATCATATTGTACATGGCATCGTTAAGCGAACCGGAGCCGACATTCTCGCGATACGCCGAATAGTCGTATTCGCTTCGCAAAATATCGGAGTAGGCGTCATAAATCGTTTTCCCCGGCTCTGCATACAGTCCTATGTCGAACCGGTAAGTGCTGCCGGCCGTCATGGCCGAATAAGTCCCGTACTGGGGAGCATAGAGAATCGGCTGCACATCTCCTTCATTATTGATCAAGCTCATGCCGAGCCTTTGATTGTTAGCCGTTCCCGTAGGCTCGAACTGCAGCGGCAGCTGCTTCGCAGGAATGAATAGCCCATAGGTGAAGGGGCTGCCCGAGGCATCCGGCTTCTCGACCAGACTCATCGGAGCCGTAAGCTCCCAGAGGCCTGTCGACTCCACGGTGCCGGTCATTTTCGCACGGTTGCGCGCTCCGCTCAGAACCTCGGTGACATCAGCCCTACGCTCCGTGGTGAAGCTCTGGTAGCCGATCACGTAATTCCCGTCCGTCCGCGGAGTGAAAGCATACGACAGGATCGGCCGTTCCGCCGCCAGCGACCAGGTCACCTGGAAATCATACCGGTCGGGACGACTCGAATCCGTCAAGATGACAGTCTTATCGTCCTGCAGCTCGAAACCGTCAAAAGTGAGCCAATCGTATGGCATTGTGTCGTAATAATTGGCCCTATCGCCCGCGGAGCCGTTCAGAAGGACCCACTGCTCTTCAAGCCGTTCATTCTCGGCATAGACGGCGGACCATACGCCGTTCACGCGTCGTGAGATGTCCCGGACGATCGTGCTGCCCCCGTCCCATGCGGCTTCATAGAAGGTGACCTTATAGCCGGCGTTCTGAATGGAGCCCTTTTCCGTATAATGCAGATTGGGAAGCTCCCTGCTGCGGATCGGCCCCAAGGGATCGGGTTTACGTTCCACGGTCCCTTCGAATTTCACCGCGTCCGCGCGCGTGTATATCGTAGTCGGACTGGAGGTGATACGGGTCAAGCGTACATATTCGTTACCCGTACCGGCAAAAGCATAGGTTCCCAAATCCACCCAGCCTTCTCCGGCTGGCGTCAGATCGACATAACGGGTTTCCGTCAAGCCGTCATGCACAATCTCAAGCATAACCCGCGAATCCGCGCTGCTCGGCCAGTTCACTTTATAGAATGAAACGGCAGCCTCGCCGGCGGTGATGTTAGGCTTCCACGTAATCGTCGCACCTGCAGTTGCCGTATAGCGGGTACTGGTTAGGTTATACCCTTTGACCGTATTGGAGGTCGTCCAACTCCCTGTTTCCACGTAGCCGCCATCGGCATAATCGATGATGATCGTGTTGACGTTCTTTCTTGTGATATGCAAATGGTAAGTTCTAGTCGTCATGCCGTCCCGCGCCGTCACCTCCACGGTGATCTCGTTCATGCCCACAACAAGCGGTATGGCAGGAGAATCATGACCGCCGGCAACGACTTCCCCATTCACACGCACAACCGCGTCAGTGTCCAGCGGTGCCGCATTCACCTTAATGGCAGACGTTTGCAGATCGACCTCCGCCGAATAATCCGTCATGTCCGGACGGAAGGCTGGAGACAAGGTGCCCGCTTGAAGCGACAAGCTGCTAAGCGAAGGATCTGCGGCGAAAGGCCGTGTTACGGTAATCGTATAATCGCGAACCGTTGTCCCGTCTCCTGCCGTCACCGTTATGGAAATTACTGTGTCCCCCGGCGCCAAAGAAAGTGCTGGAGACGGTACGCCGCTTGCTGCCTGAACTCCATTAATCTTCAGGGATGACTGAGGATCGTAGACCGTCGCTGTGACGGTGATCGAGGATGTTTCAGGAGCAGCGGTGTACGTGTAAGCCGTCACAGTCGGCGAGAATACCGGAGACAAGCTGCCGCCGCCATCGATGCTGAGCCCTCTCAACGATGCGTCGCTGCTGTCTGCGGCCCGTTCGAATTTCACGGCATCCGCATGAACGAACGTACCCGGTATGGCGGAGGTTTTGGTCATTCTCACCAATTCGCTTCCCGAGCCTGCGAAGGCATATGTACCAAGCTCCACCCATTCGGATACCCCTTGCGTAAAATCCAGCTGCTTGGTATCGGTTACACCGCCGTGCACGATATCGATCCGCACGTTCGGATCGTCGGAGGCTGTCGGGCGCTTTACTTTGTAAATGGATACTTTGTAGCGTCCCTCCAACACTCCGCTGTTCGGCGTCCAAGAAGCCGTATTGCCGACCCCTCCGGTGACCCGGGTCGAGGTACCGTTGTAGCCCTTAATGCTGCTCGCCGACCATGCGGGATTCTCCGCATATCCGGGCTCTCCATTATCGATAATCAATAGCTCAGCCGAAGCAGCGGCGGCTTTCGCCGTAGAGGGGGCCAAACCGCCCCCCGCTAACGATGTGAAGAATAAGAGTATGGACAACAACAGCGCTGTGCGGGCCATAAGCATTTTTCGTTCCACAAGGCATCCTCCTTATGATGTCACGCGATGAATCCGAACCACCCGGTTTACTGTTGCTTCCTCAGGCTCCAGAAGCCAGAGATGGCCGTCCTCGGTTCCCGCCTTCCAGCCCTCTGCTTTCAGAGTACCGCCCTGCTCATGCCAAACCGCGAAGGGGCCGTTCTCCTTCAGCCTGACCACCATTTCCAAGGGGGTGGCATCCAAGAGCTCGACAGCCGCCGGCGACAAATACTTGTCAATCCGGCCGATCGCCGACCACCCCTGCTGGACAGGGGTTATCAGATAGAGATGATTCCCATACCCGCCGAGCTCGAAATGATGCTCCTGCGTCAGCTTCCCAGCACACTGCTTCTGCCAATCATAGAGAACAAGCCCTTCGGGAGGCAGGGACCATACAGTATCTCCATTCTGCAACATCGAACCGGCATCGGCGTAATCACTTGCCCGTATAACACCGCGAACAGGTACGGCCGGTTCGGTCAGGTTATAGACCACGAGAGCGGCTGCTGCTCCCGCCAGCGGAGCGATGACCACATACGGGTCTCCTTCCAGCGGATTGAGGAACAAACAATTCTTGATCGGAGCAGCCGGTGCTAGCGGCCTCAGCAGCTCGCCGTCGGCATAGCAGAGCGGCATAATGTTCGCCTTATTGAAATCGGACGGATTGTCGGATAAGTAAATCGGGCCTCCCGACATCGCCTTCGAGATCGCCATGATTTGGCCGCTTTCCTCGTCATTCGAATGGAACATATCATGGTCGCCCCATACGGTCTGCCCGATCCACGGGATGTTGCCGTAGGAATTGTGCAAGTGCCGTCTCGCCCGCCCCTGATCGCCTACGGCATAATCCTCACTGCAGCGGGTGACCGCGCTGATTCTGGTATTGAACGCACATACGGCGTTATGCGCCATACAATTGATCAGACCGTCCAGGTGCCTGGCGCATGCCGCTTCCAAGCCTTGAGCGTTATGTGCAGCGCGTTCGGCTCCGTTATCCGTTCCCGTGTTCAGCTTGACATTTTGCGCTTGATTATCAACCTTCACGAAATCGAAGCCGGCCTCGCGTACCGCACGGATCATGCTGTCGTAGAAGGCAAAAGAATCCGTGAAGGAATTCTTCGGCTGAAGCCGTTCGCCCGGGACAGGCTCCAAGTGGCGGTTCAGCCCGCCGAACTCGTTGTCGGGCGCAACGCCACCCCAATAGCCGTTGAAGTTAAGCCAAAGTCCCATCCATTGGATTCGCGTCTCGCTGCGCCGGGCCGTAAGCGCCGCCCAGCCGTCCGGAAACTTGGCGGCATCCGGCCTGAAGCTGATCAATCTGCGTCTGGCGTCGGCATGCAAGTGACCGTCGTCGACAAGCATATACCGGATCGGCAGTCCCGATGCCTCTATTCGATCGGCGGCTTGAAGCAGCATCGCTTCATTGATATCGAATTTGTACTCTTCCCAGCTGCACCAGCCCAAGTAACGGAAGGGCTCCGGATACCGCTTCTGCTCCCGCAGCCTGGTCGTGCCGCCGATACGTTCATCCTTGATAGCGGTTTCCCATACTTCCCGGCAAGCTGTATAAGGATCGGCATTGACGGCCCGCGCAAGCAAAGGGACGTCCTCTTGAACGGCCTGTGTACCGAACGTGCTCACGTTCAGCATCAAGGAGCCGGCATCCCCGGCGAACCATCCGAAGGTACGTGGTCCGACTGCCGCCAGCAAAGCCATATATCCGCCTGCGTTCAGCTTCAGCAGCAGAAAATGGCCTCCCGGAGCGAGCGCTTCGAAATCATGGATGGCTAACGGCTGTATCCGGTTGCAGCCATCCGGCCACGCTTGCGAATGTCCGGGAATCGGGTCGTATTTCTGAAAAGGAGCGAAGTAGCTCGCAACCTCGAAAGCCGGAAGCTCAAGCTCACAGCTGTAGATGATGCCTCGCTCGTCGGGTGCATAGTGTCCTTCCCCGGCGGATAGAAGGTTGGCTTCGCCCGCCACCGTTTGTACGAATCGTTTCCTATTACGGTCATGCTTCATCTCTACGCTTTCCATCGAATATCGCTCCTCCGTCACTTCGCGCTCTCCATCTTTTTAATAAATTCATTCATTTGCTTCATATAATCCTCGCCGCCTGCTTTATACCACCCCGCCAGCAGCTCATCGAATTTGCTGACAGGCGCTTCGCCCAGGATGATTTTCATCACCGTCTGATCCCATACTTTCTGATAATCCATCAGCGATGGCTTCTTGGCCGCTTCGGGCACGAAGCCGAGATCCTTGCCGTTCGCAACGGTTTCTACGGATTTCTTCAGCCATGGAGTAATTAAGTCAACCACGTTCTTCTCCGTACCCACCGTAATGAAAAAGTCGGTATCGTTCGCACGGCGCATCGTATTGCGGCGAACAAAGCTTGTCGGCGGATTCGGAATCGCCACCTTGTTCCCGTTCTCCAGCTTGTAATCGGAGCCCTCAAAGCCGTTGCTCACCGTTGGCCATACATCATCGGCAAGGAACGCATCGAGAAACTCAGCAGCCTTCTGCGGGTTCTTCGCAGCCTTGGTGATCGCCCAGAAGCCCCATAGGCCCGTCGCATAGCCCCCGCCTTGGACCTTGCCCTGCTCATTTTTCACAAAAAGATAAGTCAGCTCGACATTCGGGTTCTGCTTGCGCATCTCGTCCGTATGCCAATTGTAATGACCGGCGAAGCCTAAGTAGACCCCTGTCATACCCTTCCAGAATCGCTCTCTCGCCTTGGTCCCGTCGTTGGTGGCTGCATCCGGATCGAGAAGGCCTTCTTTATACAGCTGATTGCTGTAGGCTAGCGCTTTTTTGTAAGCGTCGCTATTCGTGTCATAGGTAGGATCCATATAAGCATACGAGCCGCCTGTGGTCGGCTGCCAGCCGGTCAAGCCGAACGGACCTGTGAGTACGGGATCCAGCACTTTGCGCGCATTCACGTTAACCGCTAATCCGTACGTATCGTTTTTGCCGTTTTTATCCGGATCCTCCTTCGTAAATTTCCGCAAAATATCGGTGAACTGGTCGATTGTGACCTCCGAATTATCCGGAATCGTCACGCCGACGTTCTTCAGCCAATCCTTGCGTACCCAAAACATATCATTCCGGTTCACCGACGTTCTCGGGATTCCGTAAATGTTGTTGTCCTGCTTCACTTTAAGCGCGTCCCAAGAAGTCTGGTACGTGTATTTCTGCAGGTTGGCCGCATTCTTCACGTAATCGTTCACCGGCAGCAAGATGCCGTCCTTCATCGCATTCAGGAAGCTCGGATCGTTCGTTGCCGGGAAGAACACGATATCCGGATATTCGCCCGAAGCCAGCATTAACTGAAGGCGTTCCTTATATCCCGTAAGCGGGGGAATCTCGAAGGTCACCTTCGTATTCGTCTTTTTCTCCAGCAGCTCGACCATCTTCTTATCGGTTGCCGACAGATCCGCCTGGTCATAGTTGGCCATGATCTTCAGAGGCACAGGCTGCGAGGAGCCCTGCCCGCTTGTCGCCTCTCCTCCACTGCTTGCCGGTGTCCCCGTAGCGGCTTCATTGCTTCCGCAGGCCGCACTAGTCAGCAGGACCGCCGCTGCCAATACCGCTAACATACCCCTCTTGTTCGCCATCATAGATCGTTCCTCCCACATATTTGGTTGATAAAGCTATAGCAAGGGTTGCCCCTACCACTATCCTTTGACCGAGCCGAGCATAATGCCTTTGACAAAGTAACGCTGAATGAACGGATACACGAGCAGAATCGGAACCATCACGATAGTTAGCGTGGCATACTTCAGCGTCTCCGTCGTCGCCTGTTCGCCGCCGGTTTCGGCTGCATTACCGCCGGTGGCAATCTCTTTCATGCCGGCCCCTTCGATAATTTCGCGAAGAAACAGCATAAGCGGCCATTTCTCAACGCTGCGGATATAGATCACGCCGTTAAAGAAGTTGTTCCAGTAACCGACGGCGGCAAACAGCGCAAGCGTCGCGATGATCGGCGTCGATAACGGAACGATGATGCGAAACAAGATGTAAGGGTCCGAAGCGCCGTCGATGCGCGCCGCTTCCTCCAGCTCCTCGGGCAGACTTTCGTAGAAATTTTTCATCAGAATGAGGCTGAAACCGGAAAATAAGGATGGCAGCACCAGTGCCGCGAGCGAGTCCAGCAGGCCGAGGGAACGCATCAAGTAGTAGTTCGGAATAAGCCCCCCGCTGAACAACATCGTAAATACGATAAGCAGCATGAATATTTTCCTGCCCTTTAACACCTTCTTGGAAAGCGGATAGGCCGTTATGATGTAGAGAAAGAGGCCAAGCGACACACCGCATACGGTTACCAGAATCGTATTCCTATAGCTCACCCATAAGATGCGATGCGACATGATCTCCCTATAAGCGCTTATTTCGAAATCCTGCGGCCATATCATCATCGGATTATCCACGTAAGCGGCATAGGAGCTGAATGAGACGGCAAGCACATTGACGAACGGATACAGCATCGCCAGACATACGAGCGTGAGCAGCACATAGTTGATCCAATCAAATACCTCAAGCTTCACTTTGGTTAGCTTCATAAGTTTCATCTAGTCACCTACCAGATTTGTTTTCCGAATACGCGCGCAAGCCGGTTCGCCAGCAGGATCAGCACTAAGCCGACCAAAGCTTTGAATAATCCGACGGCAGCGGCGAAAGACAGACGTCCGTCGATAAGTCCAACCCGGTACGTATACGTTTCAAAGACATCGGCTACGTCATACGTCATCGGGTTGTACAGCAGGAACACCTGCTCGAAGCCGTTGTCGAGGATGTGGCCGACCTGCAGGATGAGCAGCACCACGATGGTCGACGTAATCCCCGGCAGCGTGATATGGCGGATCTGCTGGAACCGCCCCGCTCCATCCATTTTGGCCGATTCATACAAGGTCGGATCAATAGCGGTCATCGCCGCCAGATAAATGATCGTGCCCCAGCCTACACCCTTCCACACCTCTGCGGAGATGATGATCGTCCGAAAATATTCCGCCTTCAGCAGGAAGGGGATGGGCTCATGGCCGAGTGTTTGCAGAAGTTGGTTGACGATGCCCGTTGAAGGAGACAGAAAGTTCATGACCATGCCGGCCAAGACGACCCAAGAAATGAAGTGAGGTAAGTATAGAATCGTTTGCGATACCCGCTTGAACAGCAAATGCCGAACCTCGTTCAGCATCACAGCCAATAGGATGGGCGCGGGAAATTCGAAAATAATCTGATACATACTGAGCAGCAGCGAATTACGCAGTACCTTGTAGAAGTCGGGAGCTTGGATCAGGTACTCGAAGTTATCAAGCCCGACCCAGTCGCTGCCCCAGATGCCCCGAACGAGACTGAAGTCCTGAAAGGCGATAACAATGCCGGTCATCGGAATATATTTGAAGATGATCAAATACAGAAAGCCCGGTATCAAAAATACGTACAGCCACTTATGATGGGACATATGCTTGCGGAATGCCTGCCTGCGCGTCTTCGCCCCGGCGGCGGATACCGCTTGTTGCGCTGTGAATGCCATCGGTTCCTCTGTCCTTTCCTGCAGCGATTTGTTTAACGTATCGTCATTGTAGCGAAGCCAGGGCTGCAAAAAAATCTAATATCTCGCGAAAATGTTTGTTATTTCACCGACTTGCCAAAACGTAAAAAACGCTTGGCCCCCTCCACCATGGAGTTAGCCAAGCGTCGAACAGCTGCAATCAGGGTGATAGCAATCCCTGCTCCTTCAGCTGCTCCTCCGCAGCCTCCAGGTATTGCTTGTAGTGATAGTCATTCTCCAGCGTACGCAGAAATTCGTCGTAAGTCGCTAGATCGCGTTTGCCGTATATAAATTTGTAAAGTTCCTCGGTTATGTAACGATTCGCTTCGTCAGGCACATAATCCGCAGGAGGGTCTATAAACGAATCGAGCACCTCCAGTCGCGGCTGGTTCATGGCATAGGTGAAGTAAGGCTCCTGCTTGGGAAACTTCGTCCTTAAGTACACCATTTCATCCCGGCCGGTCAGTTGGTACAGATAGGCGTACTTGACGTCGCTCATGCTGTCGGTGGGCGTAATGCTGCCGTTTCGCATCGCATAATGCTTTCCTTCCAGTCCATACATGACCAGCCGGTTCCCTTCCGGAGAAGAAACATAGTTGATAAGCTTAATGATTTTGTCCAGCTTGGCCGGATTTCGTGCGAGAGCCCCGGACATGACCAGCATGTTCGTTGCACCCGGATCGTAGAAGTCCGTATACGTACCGCCAGGCCCCGATGGGCTCGGCAGCTGAATCCATTCCGCAGCCGGGTTGTAAGGCTTCCATTCTTTGACCTTGTTGTCATTAATAATATTAGGCCAGTTGTAATAAAAGAGGCCGATCTGACCTTGAAATGCCTTCATTTCATGCTGATTTTTCATATTCGATAAGAAATCGGGATCTACGGCTCCTGCCTGAATGAGCGATTGGATATAACTTATCGCCGGCTTCATGTTGGGATCGTAGAGCGAGTTCATTAAAGCGCCGTTTTTCTGGTAGAAATGACCCGGGTAGGTTGTGCCGAAAGCGCCGAAGATGGGGCCTAGCGCCAAATAAGGCGCACCGCTGAAGCCATACGTATCTTGAATCCCGTTACCGTCGGGATCACCAGCGGTCATGGCTTTCGCCACGGTTTTCAGCTCCTCCAGATTCCCCGGGGGCTGCAATCCGAGCCGATCCAACCAGTCCTTGCGAGCCCAGTATGTATATTGGAAAGCGGTATTATTCCGAGCGATCCCATATTGCTTACCGTTATATTGGGTTATCGTAGGATTCCCGCCTCCGGCAAAATCGATGGCCGGCTTCAGCAAGTCCACGTAAGGAGATAAATCCAGAAGCGCGTCCTGCTTCACCAGCTTCGTCAGCGTACGGCGGTCTACATAAAATAAATCGGGTGGATTGCCTTCGGCAAGCCGGATATTCAGTTGATTTCTGCAAGCGTCGCCAAGGCACTGGAGAATATGCAGGTCGATGCCCAGCACCGAGTCAAGCTGATGTTTAATATCATCGTCCTGCGCATCCGGCAGCTCGCTTCCCGCTACAAGCACCTCGATAAGAGGAGCCCCCTTCGCCGGCGCGGTTGATTCAGCTGGGGATGAAGCTGCCGGGTAAATTCCTTTGCACGAAGCAAGCAGCAAGGCACAAGCCAGCACTAAGGCGGTAACTGTCAGAGTTGTCCGTGAACCGCTCATATGATACATCCTCCTTCCGCTCGTGCTGCAATACTTTAATTATAAACGCTTTCACTGCCATAGACCATGATACCCGCTTTTCATATTTCACGATTTGTTTTGTTATTTCGCTTTTTTGGTTTTGCGCTGTCCATGACCGCCTTTTTGCTTTTATAATGAACATAGAACGAGAACAGCGCCGGAAGGACGGTCGCATGGATATGGTACGAATGCTGGGGGTAAGATCTTCACTTCGCTTTAAGCTGTCAACGAAAATGTTCGTGATCACCTTCGCTTTGGTAGAAGCTATCATTTTATTGCTCGGCTTCTCCTATTACCGGTATTCGTCGAACACGCTGCAGGCGGCGCAGACCGAGTATGCCGAGCAAATGGTCCAGAAATCGGATAAATATTTACAGTTAAATCTCGCAAATATTCGCAGCTTTTTCCTGTCCGTCGCGAACGACAACCGGCTGCGAACCGGAACGGAGTCGGAAATGCGCAGATGGCTGAATGAAAACCTCATTTATTTCATGCCAAGCGCCAGTAATATTCATGTTATCGTTGGTGACCATACGGTGATTGGGACGACGCCGAACGGCTGGAAGTTGACAGAAAGCCATTTTTTGATGCAGAAGCTTAATGCCGTTCTGAATCGGGGGGAGCTCTATTGGATCGGCCCTTACTTCTCACCGGTCTCCGGCTACACGGTTTCCGTTGCGATGCGGATTGAGGACAGTTCAGGAAGCGCCCGGCTGCTGCTGGTCGATCTGGACTTGCCCGGCCTGTATGAAGCGCTCATTCCCGAGAGCACTTCCCGTATGCAGGGCTCGCTGCTGCTCCTCGATGCGGGAAACAATCTCGTCTATGCCAAGCCGCCTTATGCCGAATATTCCGTATTTACCAAAAGCTTCAGCCTGACGAGTCTCCCCGCTTCCAGCTTCAATGCCAGCTGGACGAGAACGGAGCTTAAGGATGCCGCTCAGCACAACCTGTTTCTGACTCGCAGCCGGACGAACTTCGTCGGATGGCAGGTCGTGTGGGTGCTCGACCAGCAGACGCTGCTAGAGCCTCTGCAGAAGCTGCTGGAATATACCGTATGGATGGCTATTCTTTCCTTAGTGCTGTCATTTGGGATCGCCGGTCTGATCTCCGTGCTTGTCAGCCGTCCGATCCGCAGTATCGCCTCGACGATGAATGAAGTCAGCAAGGGCAACCTGAATGTCTCCATTCATATGACCCGAGCTGACGAGTTAGGCCTGTTGGCCGGCCATTTCAACCGGATGGTCGGGCGTCTAAAGGGCTTGATCGAAGATTTGCGCCATACCGAGGAACAGCGGAAAGCCGCTGATTTCAAAGCGCTTCAAGCCCAGATCAAGCCGCATTTTCTATATAATACACTGAATACCATCAGTATGGTGACCCGGCAGGGCAAGCACGAGCAGGCCGACGAGCTCATCTCGGCACTCACCGATCAGCTGCAGTACAGCTTGGACGCCTCCCCCGCCCCGGTCACGTTCCGCGAGGAGCTGAGGTCGATGGAAAGCTATATTACGCTGATGAGCGCGAGATATAAGGGCGCTTTCGTATATGAATCTGACATCGATCCGGCCGTATTGGAACGCCTGCTTCCGAAGTTCACTCTACAACCGCTTATCGAAAATGCCATATTCCACGGTCTGGTTCCGCTCGGGCGGCCTGGCACTCTCTTCATCGGCGCTTCAGATCACGGAGCAAGCTGGGAGCTCATGATTGAGGACGACGGCGTCGGCATGTCCGAATCCAAGCTGCAGCAGCTGCGTGACAAGATCGACGGCAAGGAACGATCCGACCGGATCGGCATGGTCAATGTGCACCGGCGGCTGCAGCTCATGTTCGGGGAACGTTATGCGGTCCACATGGAAAGCACCGCAACCGCAGGAACGCGGATTATTATATCGCTGCCTATCGTGAATAATGCGTCATATCTTACTTTACTGGAGGTCGCTTCCAATGAAAAGGGTATTGCTCGTGGATGACGAGCCGGCTGCAAGAGAGCATATCCGCGACAGCTTTCCGTGGACTACCTGCGGCTGCGAGATTGTCGGCGAAGCCGGGAACGGCGAGGAAGCGCTCGCGTTATGTGCCGTTCTCAAGCCGGATATTGCGCTTATCGACATCACCATGCCCGTCATGGACGGTATGGAGCTGCTACGGAGGCTTGACACCGAGCATCCCGGCGTACGCAGCATTATGCTGACCGCGCACCGGGATTTCACCTACGCGCAGCAGGCCATCCTGCATAAAGCCTTCGGCTACGTGCTTAAGGCCCCTGTCAGCATGGTAGAAATGAAAAAGGCGCTTGACCGCGCCTGCCTTGACTTGGACCGGGATCTGCACTTCGACCGGCACGAGAAATCGCATGCCCAGATGCTGCGCAGCTATCAGTATCCGCTGCGCCGCAAATTTTTCTCCGATGTGCTGCACGGCCTGTTCAACAAGCAGGAAGAGTTGATTCGGGAGGGCGTCAGACTTGGCATGAATCTGGCATCCCCGGAGCATGTCTTGATGATCTGCGCTGCCGACCGCCTCGAAGCTTACGCAGCCCGGTACCCGGACAGAGATAAATCGCTGATCGAATACAGTATGCTTGAGATCGTGCGGGAGACCTTGAGAGACACCGAGCAGCGCCCGTTCGAATTGTTCCCCCTGGAATTCGGTCAATTCGTTCTCCTGCTTGGAGGTGACGAAGCGAACAGCGAGCCGTACGACTCGCGTGTACAGCGCGTATACCGCTCGATATCGGCCCCGCTAAGCACGTATTTACAGATGGGACTGACGGCCAGCTACAGCCGTCCCTTTCCATCATTAACCGGCTTGCGCAAAGTGTATGCGGATACGTTGAAGTTTGCCGTTCTGCGCTTCTACCAGGACCGGCCTGCGGCATTAGATGCGGGAGGGCCCCTGCTGTTTCAACAGGTTCCCGCTGAGCGTTGGGCCGAATGCAGCCGGCGGCTGGATGCGCTTCTTAAGCAGGAACAGCCGGACCTGGAGGATTGGTCCAAAGAGGTCAAGCTGCTCCTCCAGCGGTTTCAGCCGGATCCGGCCTCGGCCCGTTGCTTGTTCGAGCAGCTCAAACCGATCGTGGAGCAGCGTTTTCCAGCGCTGCCTGCACAGGAACCTTCATGGCCCCGGTTTGCTTCCTCGGCCAGCTTGACCGAGGCGCTTGCCGAGCTGACCGCGTATATCAAAGAGCAACTGAAAAGCCGCTCCTCGCTGCGCGAGCTGCGGCCGGAAATCGCTGCGGCTGTCCACTATATCAAGAAGCACCTGCATCTGGAGCTGACGTTGGATTTGATCGCCGGCAACGTACAGCTGAGCCCCTCCTATTTCGGCCATCTGTTCAAGAAGGAAGTCGGCGTATCCTTAATCGACTATATTGTGGAACAGCGCGTCGAGATGGCCAAGACCTACTTAACCGACGGACAATACCGCAATTACGAGCTGGCGGAACGGATTGGCTTCCAAAACTATTCATACTTTTGCACCATTTTCAAAAAACATACAGGCATGACGCCGAATGAGTACAAAAATGCGAATAAGACGAAGACACATGTATAGAAATGAAAACTCCCCTCGCTGCGAATCATGCAGGGGAGTTTTGCATTTGGTTCTCTGTTAAATAGCGGCAAATCTAATAATTTGAATCAGGAAAAGTCTTCTAAGAACGATGACGCCTCTGGCATTCATAAATCGGATGACAATGAAAGTGCGGCGGCGGTTAACGACACGACCGTTAAACACGGTTATGGTTCCATTGGCATTTCGGTAAACAATGCCATAGAAGTGATTGAGTAATAAGGTCATTTTTAACATTCCTTTCGGCTGTGATACTATACAATATGCTGAAATGGCATGTCTGCGAGGGCTAATTTAATAGATTAGTATGGAGATCTTCTACTTTTGGAGTAGATCTTTTATAGCATATTCATAATAATCACACATAGTAAACAATCTGACTTTACAAATAAAAGCTATCATTGACTCGAAGCTAGTAATCCAAAAGGAGTGTGAGAGATGATGAGATTGAATCGTAAATCATTCCCCATGTTGGCGGTAACCTTACTCGCCACAACAGCTTTTACCACGCAGGGCTTTACCAATGGGTTCCAACTGCCGACGGCAGAAGCCAAAGGACCGAGTAAAAAGGAGGCTTCATGGCTCGCCGGGGATCATCACGTTCATAGTGAATGGAGTGTCGGTTGGGATAATTCTACCACCCCGCCAACTGCTATCAAAGGCGGAGATGCCGTTTATCCGATTACGAAGAACGCTCAAATGGCCAAATCCTATGGCGTGGATTGGATGGTTTCCACGGATCACGGCGGTCCAAACCATTCAAAAGTGAATTTGGAGCAGGCTTATCCCGAAGTGCTCAAAGCCCGTGCAGCGGTTCCTGACCTGATTTTATTCTATGGCATGGAATTTGATACACCCGCAGCGGATCATAGTTCATTAATCATTCCGAAGACCGATCAAGAGTCACAGACCCTCTATAATATTGAAAATAAGTTTAATAAGCGCGATCCCTATCCTACTGATCCGCAGCGTGATACGGAATCCAACATGATCGATGCTCTAACTTATATGAAAGACTTAGAAGAACCGCCTGTTCTTTTTGCAAACCATCCTGCGCGCTCAGCTAATGCAGGCGGCGTTTGGGGGCAGGATACTCCGCAGGAGTTCCGCAATTGGAACGATGCAGCACCAAATGTCTCCGTTGGTATGGAGGGGGCACCCGGTCATCAAGCGGGAGCAGTCAACCCCGATGGTTCCATTGATCCTAACGGCAGCCGAGGCGGTTATGGCGGCTACCCGACCATGGGCGGATTCGATCAGATGAGCGCTAAAGTAGGCGGTCTATGGGATTCCATGTTAGGCGAGGGCAGGCATTGGTGGATCACCTCAACTTCCGATTCACATGTAAACTGGCGTGACGGCGGCAGCGACTTCTGGCCTGGCGAATATTCCAAAACCTACGTGAAGGCTGAGAAAACTCACGAGGATATTTTGGATGGTCTGCGGAATGGACGGGTATTCGTAACAACCGGCGATTTAATTAATGAACTGGATGTGACTGCGCAAGCGGCAGGAAAGTCCCCTGCTCATGCTGAGTCGAATGGCAATCGAGCTTCCATCGGTGAAACATTGAATATTCCAAAGAAAGATGGAAGCGATGTCACATTGACGATTCGATTCAAAGACCCGAACGCAACCAATAACCACGGGGATAACCCAAAAGTCAATCGCGTCGATCTGATCATGGGTGAAGTGACAGGAAAAGTAGATAATCGATCTGCGGCGACCAACCCGACTACGCAAGTGGTTGCTAGATTCGACGAGAGCAGCTGGAAGCAAGACGGCGAGTATATGACGATTACGTACACATTGCACAATGTGAACAAAGATAGTTACATTCGGGTTCGCGGAACAAACACGAGTGAACTTGAACCTAGCCTTGATCCTAAAGGTGAAGATCCATGGAAAGACCTTTGGTTCTACTCCAACCCTATCTTTTTGAATTTGAAATAAATTCAAGACAATGATTTGCGGCGAGGAGTTAAGTCAACTAGCTCCTCGTCTTTCCTTTTGAAATGATAAATGAGGATGTGTAGTCATAGTGAAACTTCATTGGTTAATCATGACTCTAGCTATTGCTTTATTCATACCATCACCGATTGCACATGCACACAGCAATAACAGTGAGGGTTTCTCCACAATAGCTGTTCAAGATCAGAAGATCGATTACAACTTACAGCTCGATTTCATTGAATTAAGTCATGCCGTTGGGTTCAAGATCGATGAACAAAACGTTGAAAACTTAGAGGAACTGAACAATCTCATTGCTCAGAACAAGCTTCCTCTCCAAGAATATATAAATACACACATTGCGGTTTACGCAAATAGCTTCCCGGTTGAAGGCGCAATTCATCGAACTTCTGTCCTGCAGATAAATGGTCGCGCATTTGCTGAAATTATCCTTTCTTACCCAGTGAACCAAGTTCCTGAAAATTTGAGCATTCGTTACAACGTATTTTTTGAGGACAGCGACCCTAGTCATGCGAACATGGCCAAAGTACAAATTGGAGAAAAGCAACAGGAGTTTATCTTCACGTATGAGAAAAGAGAAATGGATATCGGCGAAATGAGCTTTTTCACCAGTGCCAAACAATTTCTTTGGATGGGATTAAAACATATTTTTACGGGGTATGACCACATTTTATTTGTTATCAGCTTGCTCATTGGGGCCATCACGATCCGTCATATTCTTGCTTTAGTTACAGCATTCACTATCGCCCACAGCATCACGCTTGCCCTTGCAACGCTAGAAATCGTTCAATTACCAAGCAAGTTCATTGAATCTGCGATTGCGCTGAGTATTATTTATATAGCGCTTAAAAACATCTTTCAACCCGAATCCAAGCACGCCCCGTGGATAGCCTTTGCGTTTGGACTCATTCATGGATTTGGGTTTGCAGGCATCTTGGCGGAACTGAACTTAGGTGCGGCTCACCTAGCTACGTCTTTATTGTTTTTTAATGTGGGGATTGAATTCGGACAAGTCCTTATTGTATCTTTGATTTTCCCAATTCTCATTATCCTAAATAAACGCCTCACTTATAAATGGTTCATGCCAAGTGTGTCTACGGCTGTATTATTTTTTGGATGCGTCTGGTTTTTTCAGAGGGCTTTTTAGCCGTCGATGACATAAAAGCTCGGCTCCCTCAACGAGAGAGCCCCGCCCCGCCGCAGTTTAAGAAAAACCGTCAGGGAACTTCCCTGACGGTCCTTTTAGGTTTGACGAACATCGGTAATTTTGTAGTCATGACCATGAATACCTTTGTAATACTCTGGATACATACCTCCACCACTACCTTTTCCTTACCAAAAATTTAAATAAGGGGTAACCTCTCGGTCACCCCAAAACTTATAAATTCTTATATGTCAAAAAAGCTGCCGATTGCCGGCAGCCTTGTTCTTGTATTTTATAACTTTCGATAGTAATATGATGCACCTGTTACCCAGTCGTTGAACGATCTCCAGAAAGTTTTGCTATCATTTCTCTTACACATTGTTCGATATCCTTGTTGGAGCAATCAAAAGTCGTAGTACTGTATGCTTTGTATAAAGGGACTCGTTCCTCATAAACGTCCTTAAGACTATTTCCTTTTTTTATCACAATGCCCCTGGTTGTTACGTTCGTTAGTCTTTTCCTAATTTCATCATATGGGACATGCAAATAGATAATCTGGCCATTTTGCTTAAGATGATCCATAGCTTTTTTCGAATAAATCATACTTCCGCCAGTAGAAATAATACAATTATTCAGCTGCAGCTCACACACAGATTTTTCTTCGATTTCCAGAAACTTTTCAATCCCCTCATTATCAATAATATCTTGGAGCAGCCTCCCCTGATGTTGTTGTATAACAATATCCGTATCCACGAAGTCCATTCCCAAAGCTTTAGCAAGCAATACACCTAATGTGCTCTTACCAGCCCCAGACATACCTATAAGAACAATATTCATACTTCCCCTCACTTTACTCCTCTACTTCAAATATTGAATCAATAATAATTGGAAGATTGTCTCTAACTGAAACAGCTCCAAACACCGAACGTGCATGATTCCCCTTCTCTCCGAACACATCCATCATAAGATCTGAACAACCATTTAAAACTTTATGATGATCTTCAAAATCAGCATCTGCGTTAACAAACCCCTGAATCTTAACAACCCGTTTCACATTCTCAAGAGAGTTTAGAGCTGATTGGAGAACAGCTAGAATCTCGATTCCAGTCTGTCGCGCAAACTGATAGCCTTCTTCAGTCGTATATTCCCGCCCCAACTTACCTTTTGGTTTTCCAGCAGGCCCTTTTCCTGAAACGAACAAAAGACCATTTACCTTTACGAAGTTTGCATACTTAGCCGCCGGTTCACTTGCGTTGGGTAGTACGATTCCTAGTGCTGCTAATCTATCGGCGATTGATTTTTCAGTCATTCCTTAATCCCCCCACGCTCAATAATTGGAAGAATTATACTACCATATGAATATTGGGGCAACCATTAGTTTTTTTAATGAAAAAGGCAGCCTTGCCGGCTGCATTTTCTGCTGCCTTCTGAATTTCATTATGAGAATTGCTAATCAGCTTTTACTCCCACAAAAAAAATATTTGCTAGTTTCCCCGAATTTTCGAATATAGCAAGCCCCTCAACACTCGCATCGCTTTAGATTAATTCCACAAAATGAGTATCGTTCTCTGAATCATCCATAACAGAAAATCCGATTGATTGATAAAATACATCTGCATTTGGGTTGTCTGTCTTTAGGACAAGCATCTGATAGTGATTTTTTGCCTCAGCAATAACGGAGTCCATTAGCAACCGTCCTATCCCGAATCGGCGGACACTTGGTAAGACATAAAGACGGCGAACACGACCGGCTTCTTTACGAGCTGCATGAGGATCTTGATTCAACCCGCAAACCCCAACAATATCACCTTTTATCGTAGCAATGAAGAATGCCTCCCCATCCCTGTCGAATTTATTGGTTCCGGCTTCATAGTCGGCTACTAGTCGATTGAGGTGACGAAATCCTTCGCTCGTACTTTCTTCAACCAGTCTCAATAACTTATCAGTCTCTAGATGGCTAACTTTCGTGATAATAAACTCATTCACTGACAATGACTTAATTAGGTTTGGAATCTCCTTCAAGTTATCACAAATTGCATCGGGAAGAATCGACGACGTATCCTTCGATTTAAGAATCGTGAACATCCCCAGTTCCTTAGCAGGGACGATATCAGCTCTCATACTATCCCCAACAACTACCGTGCAGCTGCTGATTGCTTTCAAATTAGTAAGAGCGATTTGAAATATGGCATGGTCAGGCTTTTTTATATGTACAGAACCGGAAGTAACAATGTCAGAGAAATAGTCGGCAATACCTAAAGCCTTTATTTTGTTTCGTTGGTAAAAGTCCCTGCCGTTCGTAACAATGCCTAATTTATATCCTTGACTCGTTAATGAAGCGAGCATCTCATGCAGGCCATCGAATCCTATACAGTATAGATGAAAATTATTGTTTAAATCATCAAGTAACTCTTCAAATAAGTTCTTTTCAATATTGAAGAAACCTATTAATTGTTCATACACGTGTTCTTTCGGCATTACAAGATGGTTAAGTTCAGTGAATTTCTCAATGAAATCATTTCGATTTGGAATGAATCTGCTCAAAGAGAACTTCTCAAACTGGTAAAAAGCAAAGTTAATTAATGACTTGTTTTTATCAAGCAATGTTTGGTCAAGATCGAAAATAACAGTATCGATTGCCTTCAAATAAAATCCTCCTTCCTTGACTTACGTCAATGATTGCTAAGAACCGCCTTATTACAATGGTATTCATACATGTAAGGGGGTTTATTGATATGACGATGCGAGGAAAAGAACGAACGGAACAGCGGAAGTTTGCTCTCATTACTGGAACATCTCTGATGATCATGATGGTCGCGGCTATTTTTTCCTATGGTATTGTGCACCAAAGCCTTCAAGTCCAGGGGGATGCAAGTACAACACTACAGAACATCATTTCAAAACATCTTCTGCTTCATGCAGAAATCTTAGGTTGGATCATCATACTAATCTGCGATATCGTAGCCGCTTGGTCTTTGTATGTGTTCCTGAAGCCGGTCGATCCAAATCTTTCACTGCTCGCTGCGTGGCTACGACTTGCATATGCTGCCCTACTGGGAATCGCCATCATGAATTTGATTTACTTACAGCTGGTTACCTCCAACCCTGCAGACTGTCAATCATTTGTTACAATCGATCAACTGCACGGGCAAGTTCTTTTGAACCTTAGGGCCTTTGATTCCATGTGGTCTGTTGGGTTAATTGTTTTCGGAGGGCACTTACTCATAGTCGGGATATTAACTCTCCAATCTAAAACCATGCCCAAATGGATTGGTGTGCTCATGTGTGCTGCCGCCGTCAGCTATTTCATCATTCACGTAGGTAAAATAATGCTCCCTGCTCACTCTGACATCATGATGATCCTTGAGCGGGTGCTAATTGTGCCTATGACTGCAGGTGAACTCGGCTTCGGGATATGGCTATTGTTTCGGGGTGGAAAGCCTCTTCTTGATCCTGCTGAATGATTCCGGAGTCATCCCGAGATAACTTGCCAATTGGTAATGGGGAACGCGATCGATAAGATCAGGACGTTTCATTATTAATCCTTTAAAGCGATCTTCAGGTGAAGAAGCGATAAAAGCGGCAAATTCTTCTTGAACTCGCGCAAAGTTCTGCTCGATCATTTTGCGTGTCATGGATTCCATTTGTGCGTATCTCGAATACATGTCTTTCTCTGTATCTAGGTCGCCCACAACCAGTACGGAATCCTCAAGAGACATCAAGGTGTATTCGGATGACTTATCCATTTTATGATGACTGAATGTGGCGATAGCTTGTTCTTCGGTATAGAAATTCGAGGTGATTTCTCTGCCTGCCTCATCTATCGAGTATTGCCTAATACACCCCTTCAGAACAAAGTAACACTTAGTGGAGATGTCGCCTTGCCGAAGAAGAAGAGTACCCTTCTTGAATTCTTGTATATGGATCTCATTGATGATGGCTTGTTGTTCTTCTTCGGTAAGTGATGTCAAACTGCTCATGTACTTAAATAGAATATCTTTCATCCGCTTCCTTCTCACCTCTTACCATCAAATCCTTCGTCTGAATATACCTTGATTACTTTAAAGTGCTTATGTCACTTTAATGTGCGTACTTCCAATGTATGGGAAGTTCATGCAAAATAATGTTATCAAAGTATAGTTCAGAAGGAGCTGGAACATATGAATAATGAATCTATAACAACACGCAAGGTCGCCTTGGTCGTGGGTGCGAATGGTGTTATCGGTCGCAATCTCATTGATCACCTCATCACTCTCCCTGATTGGGACGTGATCGGCGTATCCCGTCGCGGAGGAGAGTCTAACGACCGTGTTCGATATGTGGCGGTGGATCTGCTCGATAGAGCCGAGCTTATCGAGAAGTTAAGCGATTTAACTGAGGTAACACATATTTTTTATGCGGCTTACCAAGACCGTGCAACATGGGCTGAACTTGTCCCACCGAACCTCGCCATGTTGGTGAACATTGTAGAAGCGATCGAACCCATTGCGCCCGGCTTGCAGCATGTCAGTCTCATGCAGGGATACAAAGTATATGGCGCACATCTCGGACCGTTCAAAACTCCTGCTCGGGAGACTGACGCTAACCACATGCCTCCTGAGTTCAATATTGATCAGCAGGATTTCTTAGAACAACGGCAGAAAGGGAAGGCTTGGACGTGGTCGGCACTCCGACCTTCTGTCGTCTGTGGCTTCTCGCTTGGAAATCCGATGAATCTCGCAATGGTCATAGCGATTTACGCTTCAATTTCGAAGGAGCTTGGTATCCCTTTGCGGTTTCCAGGCAAGCCGGGAGCTTACAACAGCCTCTTGGAGATGACAGACGCTGGGCTTCTCGCCAAGGCAACCGTATGGGCGGCGACCGACGAACGCTGTGCGAATCAGGCCTTCAACATTACGAATGGCGATTTGTTTCGATGGAATGAATTATGGCCGAAGATCGCTCAATACTTTGATATGGAAACAGCCCCTCCGCTGCAGATGTCTCTGAATGTTGTCATGGCGGACAAGGAGCAGCTGTGGAATAAAATGGTTGAAAAGCATGGGCTTGCTCGGAATTCCTATCAAGATGTATCCTCGTGGTCATTCGGTGATTTCGTATTTGGATGGGATTACGATTTCTTTGCCGATGGCACGAAGGCTCGTCGTTTTGGCTTTCACGAATTCGTTGATACCGAAGCCATGTTTATAAACATCTTTAACGATTTCCGTCAGCGTAAAGTCATCCCGTAAACTACCGTACAATAAGAAAGCCGACCTTGCAGTGGGTCGGTTTCTTAGCTGTTATTTACGTCTGTAAGCATTGGATTAGCCAGTACCGAAGCCTTTCCCTCGTACTTTCTCTCTATATGCGAATCCCCCCAACGGCACATGAGATGCAGCAGTTCCTTGAGACTCCAGCCGTAGTCTGTCAATTCATACTCAACTCTAGGCGGTACCTCATTATAGGAAATTCGTAGGATGATGCCTTCTTCTTCAAGCTCCCTGAGGTGTTGCGTTAACATCTTTTGCGTAATTGCGGGAATCAAGCTCTTAAATTCATGATTGCGTTTCTTACCGAATGTCAAATGAAAGAGAATCACAGGCTTCCATTTCCCGCCGATTACCTCTAAAGTTGCCTCCACTGCCGTGTTGTATATTTTTTCCGTTTTATCCACGCAACTTGCCCCTCTTCGAATATTTCGACTTAGGTCTTGGTAACTCCTGATGAATTGGAGCTATTAAATGGCTCTATTCAACATTATATATATAACCAAAATATTATGCTATTCGTAACCAGCCCCTTATTTCAAAACTAACGCTCTTTGGGGTCAACCGATTCTTGATAGATGTCAGCGTAAGTTTTTGAATCTTTGATTAGGTCGTCGCAGAAAGCAGCTACATCGCTTCCCGTCACTTCGAGCACGTCTTTGCCCGAGGCCGCGCCCTCTTCAAAAAGATCGATAATCCCCGCAAGCAAACCCGTCCCGTCGGTTAACTCAACAGGGCCAACCTTAAAGTAATATTTTTGAATCTCTTTATAAACAATCTGATAATCTTGCGGGAGCGCTTTGACACGCGCCACATGCGCTCGCCACTCTTTTTTGCCTTGGATGATATCTTGTATTCTCATGTTATCCTCCTATTTACCTAATTTTTTGGCAATATTCGCATTGAGCTGCTCGCGCCACTTATCGCGATAAGACTTTGCCCCTTCTTCGCCGGCCAGCGCTGAACAGAAGCCCTTGATATCGTTGCCCAAAACCTCATGGACACGCTGTCCGTCCGCCGCCGTTTCTTCGAGCAGGCCAAGCACACCATCAAGAATTGGCATGAGGTTGCGACCGGTGAAATCGGAGTGCGGCCAAAGATTGGCATTAATTTCTCCCCATGCCGCTTGATAATCAGCCGGCAGCTTTTGGGCTCGCGATTCAAAACCTTTCATTTCCTTCGTCATGTCGCTGCCGGTGATTTTTTCCCAAAAATTCATTATTTTCTCTCCTTTAACTCGTTAATTTTTGATGATACGAACTCCCATTTCCCCCAGAATGCCCGCAGCTCCTCACGCCCCGCTTCATTGATGGCGAAGAATTTTCGCGGCGGTCCCATGTCCGAGGGCTTCTTGGTGATCTCCACCAACTTGTTCTTTTCAAGGCGGATCAGAATGGTGTATACCGTCCCCTCCACAACATCTGTGAAGCCGAGGGCGTTCAGCTGCCGCGTGATTTCGTAGCCGTAGGTTTCTTTGCGGCTGATAATTTCAAGGACGCAGCCCTCAAGCACGCCTTTGAGCATTTCCGTTAGGTTTTCCAGCACAATCACTCCTTGCTATTCTGTATGACTGGTATGAAGTATTACTTACTACCACTATAAAGTATCACGCAGTAGTTAGTTTGTCAATGACGTTTGCACCGAAATATAACTATTTTCTAATAAGGATTGCGGTTTGGAGAAATACTTTTTAGGAATAAGACGGGAGGTGAACAATGAAATGAGCAGAACTAAAGACACGAACAACCCGAAGCATACGACGTCATCCAATAAAGCTGGGGAACAAAAGAAATCGAAGTAACCCTGTTAAACACACGGTCATATACTTCAAATACGCAACAAAAACCCGGTTTTTTATTTGTCCGGGTTCTTTTTTTGGGGGCTATATAACAACATCGATTCAAGAGGTTCTCTTACATATACGGTAGTAAACAAAAATGCATATGAAATAAATCGGGAACAAAATCAGCCCAAGAAAAGCAGATAATAAAACTAAATCAACCTTTCTACTTTCATTATCTGAATCAAAGTTAATAAATCCATACAAAGTCGAGAAGAACCATAATACTGTTATTAGATAACCCAGTTTATAAGGCAGCTTCATTTTATCACCTTCAAGTTTAACTTATCATTCATTGTACTTATGTGTAAGTACTAAATATTAATAGTACTCATGAGCTTACATACTACAACGCAAAGAACCGCAAGCTCATGACCTACGGCTTTCTAGTGCTTATTTTAGCATTATTTTAGTGATTTCTTTCCAGTTCCTTTTGTTGAGCGTCAAGCTTATCCATAATGTTATTCATTTTTACTTGAAGCCAATCTTTCGTGTACACCGTTAACAATGTTTCCTTCGACAAATGAAGGGCATTCAATATGATTTCAATCTCAGCTTCGTTTAAATGGTTATTTTCTTCCAGCATAAGATGAACCTCCCCTTTGAAGATCTCACATTAAGTATGGGAAAGAAGCCGTGAGGATAAACCTCTACGGTCCTTTTAGGCTGTCTAAAATCAGATATGCACTTGTGGGATAAGGAGCGCTTTATTCTTAGAAAAGCGGAATAATTTAAAAAGTTGTACAAAAAATAATACTATTAATAGTTATATTTACCATTATATTTAAGCATCCGGATTAATACGTTTCTTTTTCAGTTCTTCTTGATATCTTCGAATGGTTTGTTTTCCGCTTATTCCACTTTTCACAAGAATGGAGGTTGTTGGTTTGTCACCTATGCATGAAATGATGCAACAAGCTTATTTTAGTCGTATATAGCAGCGAACTGATTGAAGAACCTAAACCATTCAACATGGCTAAAGAGATTTTAAAGCGTCTTATGTTTAATGCAGGTGTAAAAACATGCAATACGATTGGTGACGGTATCGCTGCCGTCTTATCCGGCGATACTTTGGTCGTTATTGAGGGTATTGAACAAGCTAATCTTGTTAGTTCTAAAGGTTTCAAGGATAGAGGCGTTGAGGAACCTGCAACTGAAAATAACGTACGAGGACCAAGAGATGGCTTCACAGAAAGTCTACGGACCAATACGGCGCTTGTTCGCAGACGGATCAAGGACCCGATGCTGCGTCTTGACGCAATGGTGATCGGAACAAGATCGAAGACAGATATAAATATTGCTTACATTCAGGATCTGGTTAAAGAAGGGCTTGTCGAAGTGGTAAAACAGAGGCTGGGGCGCATAAAGATTGATGCTATTCTGGAAAGCGGCTACATCGAAGAGTTGATTGAAGACGCACCAGCAAAAGCCGGAATAGTAAAGGAGCAGAAACCAACCAGACGCGGGCACGCCAGTCGATTCATCATGGCCGGCTGCCGCGGTGTCTTTATACAACTATCGTCACCGGTAATGAGTACGAAAGATTGATTCAGCCTAACAACATGATTGAAAGCGCTTATATATTCTTTGCAAATAGAACTATAATCGTTATTGTAGACTATGAGTAAACGGATTATCGTCAAGCAGCTGGAGTACATAACTGTTGAGATTTCTGGCATCGCATTTAAATTTTGAAAGGAGTGCGTTGTATGGATCATACAAACTCGTATTACTGTTGTGAATGCTGCAGAATTGTACCCGAAGATTATGTGATGTACTTTTTTAAAACGGATTATAAGCGCATTTCAGGCTATGTTTATCGAACAGGTGTATGTTCATGTTGTTGTGAAAAGAAGCAAATTTCAATAAAAGATGATGCAGAAATTCATGTAGAACTACGTTGACGTTGCTCTTGACGTCCGACACAACAAATTGCCTATGTAACACCGAGGTGATTCAATGTACTATTGTATACAGTGTAAAGAACTCCACTTGCGTTCTAAATCGAAACAAATCCTAATTTTTTGTTCAGGGTTCCATTACATTGGTTCAACTCTTTATAATGCCGGGGTTTGCAATATTGAAAGAAAGTGACCTCAATAAAACAGGGAGCAGTTGACGGCACCGCGGCGGTCTGCTCCCCGTTGTTAACTAATGTTCCCAGTTATTTGAACAAAGTTAGGTTAAAATTAGCTATTTTTCTTTTCAACTTTATTAAACGTATCAAACACAACTCCCAAATACCCTTCAAGGTCATTTGGGCACGTTGTGTTTTTTAGTTTTCTCGATTGCGGCACGCGAGCCTCAACATTCGGTGCGGCTGTCAATTAAATGATGAGAGACAGCAGAGCGGGTAGAAAAACATGTTAAAGTTTTCTCTATAAATTTAGGTAAATTTTGCCGATACATGTAGAGGATTTTAATTTCTTTTAGCCAATTTAATTAGGTTTCTAATGTAAAGGAGTGAAAAATATGATAAGAAAGCTTACCTTTCTCCTGCTTGCACTTTCGTTGTTCGTTACGCTAACGGTTACCCCGTTGGTTTACATACCGAGTGCTTCAGCAGCTGATGTTTGGGTAGATGTGAGTACCCCGGATGAACTGAAAGATTTGAGCTTGTCCTCTACCAATCTAACCTTAAATTACAGGCTAACGCAAGATATCGATTTATCCGGAGCTGACTTGACACCTATCGGACAATATAACATTCGTCCGTTTGTAGGCAAGTTCGATGGTCAAGGGCATGTGATCAAAAATTTTACGGTTAATAAACCTGGTGCGAATTATGTCGGATTTTTCAGCTACACCGATGGGGCGACAATTTCGAATGTTCATTTCATGAACGCCACTCTCCGCGGGACGATGTATGTCGGCGGATTGGCAGGCCATCTGAAAGAGTCAACCGTGTCGAATGTATCCTTTTCCGGTACTGTGAGCGGTAATGATTCCGTTGGCGGATTAACGGGCTACAGTGACTTCTCCAAGATCACAGACAGCTATGTAACCGGAACGGTCGCCTCAGGGGCATCCCCTCAAACCAGCTTCGGCGGGATTGCCGGTTATGCCACAGGCAACAACTTCTTTGGGGGGATCTTTAATTCGTACGCCAACGCAGTGGTTACCGGCGGCTCCAATGCCGGCGGCCTCGTCGGAAGAGTAGGGACTCCGCCTAAGGTCCAGAACGCTTATTGGGATACGGAGTCCAGCGGAGTCAATGTTTCGGCTGGCGGCGGAACAGGCAAGACGAAGGCTGAACTGATGCGCAAAGCAACGTTTAGCGGTTGGGACTTTGCGGGCACGTGGGGCATTATTGAGGAAATTACCCCTCCGCTGGCTTACAGCCAATATGCCAAAGTTGCCTTAAACTCCCTCACAGTAACCAATGCGCCCGACGGTGCAGTGGTGTCGTTAGATCGCGATTTTTCTAGCGACTATGGCAAATATACGGCACAAGTCGTGAATAAGATGGATGAAATTACCGTTACCGGATCGCCAATGACGGGATCCTCTGCCGTCTCCGTGAACGGCGGCGGAAATTCTGAAAGCATCCCACTGAATCCGGGGTCAAACTCAATTACCATCAAAGTCACGGATACCGATGGCGCTAGCGCTGAGTATGAGCTGACCGTGATCCGGGATGCCGGGACGGCTGGCTATCCACACCGCATTACATCCGCTGAACAGCTGGCCAGTATTGGCAATTTAACGGAGGGCTATAAGCTAAGCGACTTCTACCGGCTGGATGCCGATCTCAATCTGGCAGCTGCAGGCATCAGCAACTGGTCACCGATCGGCAGCAGTGTGACACCTTTCAACGGTGTATTTGACGGAAATCATCACACCATCGCCAATGTAACCATCAGTCAGCCCTCAGCGGACGAAGTTGGATTCTTCGGACGCACGAACAGCGCGCAGCTCCATGACTTCGCGCTAGTGAATGTGCAAGTGACAGGGAGAGACCATGTCGGCGGTTTGATCGGGTATGCCGAAGATACGCCTGTCAGCTCCGTGTCCGTTCAGGGCGCGGTGTATGGCCAGGATCACGCAGGCGGTCTAATCGGGACCCTCATCGCAGCAACACCTTCATCCGGCCTTGTGGACTACTCCTTCTCCGCTGCTTACGTATCCGCAGTAGCGGGCAGCTCCGGAGGCCTCATTGGCACTACAACGGTCGCTGACGTGGTTACTCATTCCTTCTGGGATATGGCAACCAGCGGGCAAGCCATTACTTATGGTGGAGGCCTAGGTAAAACCACGAATGATTTAATGACCAAATCAACCTTTACAGCCGGCGGCTGGCAATTCGGAAGCGGACATAGCTGGGAGATTATAGACGGTACCGGCTACCCAACGCCGCTTGCAACTTTCGCTCATTTAACACTCAGCGGCTTAACTTTAAGCACGCCCGGCTCTTCCAATTCGATGCGCGGCTTCCAGTCCGGCACCGGCCTCTATTCGCCATCGCTGAGTACGCCTGTAGGTGCGGCCACAATTCTGGCAACCCCTTCAACACCTGATGCGACGGTCACTTTTAACGGAACGAGCTCCAACAACGTCGCTTTAACACTTGGCAGCAACCCGGTTCTGATTCGGGTCACCTCACCGGACGGCATCTCACAAGGCTTGTACCGCATGAATATCAATGTTCCAACACCGGAAATTCAGTCGTTACAGGTTCCTTCTAACGGCACTTATGGCTTAGGTGAACCCATGGACTTCACCGTTACCTATACCCAGCCGGTCACAATCTCCGGCACCCCGGTATTGCCGCTTCATCTCGCTGGGACGGATGTCAACGCCGTCTATACCGGACAGCCCGCCGGACAACCGACCAAGCTTAAATTCCGCTACATCGTCCAGACAGGTGACACCGATCCGAACGGCATCGAAGTCGGAACCGCTTTATCCCTTGCTCCGTCAGCCACCATTACTTCGATCGGCCAAGACGTGCCGTTGACGATTGCCGGGGTTCCCTCGCTTTCCGGTATTGTGATTGACGGCATTGTGCCTGCCATTCTTTCGGTACCGGCGACAACAACGCCTACCAATGGGCCGATTACGGTTAACGTCACGGCAGACGGAACCGGAAGTGCGCTAACCTCGCTCAAATGGGCGGCAGGTACGCATCCGGCATCGTATTTCACAAGCAGCGGGACTGTCGTAACCGCCGGTGCTTTCCAAGTGACAGATAACGGCACTTATACCATCTATGCCAAGGATGCAGCAGGTAATACAGCCGTTTCCACATTGGAGATCACGAATATTATTACGCAAAATCCGTCGATGCTGTTGGATTTTAATCCAAAAGAGCTTGTACATACCGGTGTCGACGTTACCGTCACCGCAGAAGCGGCGGATGCAGGCACAGGCAATGCCATTGCTGATTTGCAATGGGCGGAAGGCGCAAGAAGCGCGGCTGATTTTGCTGCACCGGGTTTTGGCACAGCGATTCCGTTGACCGGCAGCTTCCATGTTACGCACAATGGTACCTACACTGTCTATGCCATCGATATGGCCGGCAATCAGAAGGTTGAAACGATCACCATAGCGAATATTGTGACCCAGCTGCCAGTGATTGCCCTGGATTACACGCCAAAAAGCATTGGAGTAAGCAGCGTCACACTGACCGTCACCGCTTCGGTTTATGAAGAAGGCACGGGCAACACGCTCAACAGCTTGCGTTGGGCGCGGGGAGACCTTGCTATAAGCAGCTTTGCCGATCCTGCTTTTGGAACGGATGTACCTGCTTCCGGACTCATTCCCGTAACACAAAACGGCAAATATACCGTCTACGCTTCGGATTTGGCGGGCAACGAGCAAGCGGTCGTCATCGAGATTACGAATGTGAGTGAAGCCTCAAACTCAGATAGCGCTGCTGCTCCCGCTGCTCCTGTCACACCGCCAGGTCAATTCTATGTTGAACCGGGTAAAGCGTACACCTTCACCTTTGAAGGACTTACCGTGCAGATTCCGGCGGGTGCCGTGAAAGTGCCGACAACGATTACGGTAAAACGCGCAGGAACCGATGCGCAGCAGCTGATTACCCAAGGACAAGCTCTGCTTAGTGAGGCTTATAGATTAACGAAAGATGTAACCGGCAAATTCGCCGTACCGATTTCGCTGACCTTCACGGCTGATCTTAGCAAAGAGAAGCGCCCTGCTGTTTTCTATTACGATGAAGCAACCAAGCAGTGGACGAAGCTTCCAAGCAAAGCGGAAGGATCCCTGATTACGGGAGAGACGGATCATTTCACCCTGTTTGCCGTCCTCCCTGCTGCGGAAAGCAAACCCCTCGTATTGTCGGATATTACCGGCCATTGGGCCGAACAAATTATTCGCAGCAGCGCTGCACAAGGCTGGATTAGCGGTTATCCCGACGGCACGTTCCTGCCGAATCGAGCGGTATCCCGCGCAGAATTCGCCGTCTTGCTGAACAGCGTCCTGCATCTCCCTGCCGGACAGAGCCTACCGTTCGCCGATGCCTCGAGCATACCGGCATGGGCTTCTCCCGCAGTCGCCAGCGCTGTACAAGCCGGCATCCTGAGCGGCTATGAGGACCGCACCTTCCGGCCGGACGTCAGCATCACCCGTACGGAAGCTACGGTGATGATCGCCAAAGCGGCCGGACTTGCAGAGACGCAAGCAGCCGCAACCGGCTTCGCGGATGATGCCCGCATCGCCGGCTGGGCGAAGGGCTGGATCGCCTCCGCCCTATCTGCGAAGCTGGTTCAGGGCCAAGCGGGCAACGCTTTCCA
Source organism: Paenibacillus sp. MAHUQ-63 (assembly GCF_028765165.1). Classification (GTDB taxonomy): domain Bacteria; phylum Bacillota; class Bacilli; order Paenibacillales; family NBRC-103111; genus Paenibacillus_E. The sequence continues at coordinate 290,494 of NZ_JARADB010000001.1, forward strand.
ACCGCAAGCTTCCACGACCAGAGCGGAGGCCGTCGTCCTGCTGCAGCGTCTTGCAGCGCGTCAGCCCTAAAATAGAAAGGAAGAGCCTCTAAGAGTGCTCTTCCTTTTTTTAAGGTCTCAACTTCGTTCCCCCACATAAGGGTTGTCCTTCAATCAATCGTGTTTTCTATTGTGGTACCGAAATTGGGACCACTGATAGTGGATGAAACAACCGATGCAAAATCCCAGTATGGCTATGAAAGCGGCTAGACCAACAATCGCGGAAGCGGCATAAGCCAACAGCGTCCAATGCAGCAAGTGACTGATGAATGCAATTAACAAAAAAAGGACAGCTAATAGCTGATTAAACTTCTGTTGTGCTTTATCTTCCGGTATGTATTCGGAAGGTTTTTTTTTGAGGAAGCCTTTTGCCGCCCGCATAATAGGATTGAAATCAAAAACAATTCCCATCAATCCGGCTATCAAAGGTACAGCCATAATCCAGTAGCCCCCTGTGACCAAGGAGAACAGGACTGACAAAACAATTACCCATTGGTTAGCTCGGACCAAAGGCCGGGGAATGGATGGAGGGACCGTGTTCATACAGGATCGACCACCTTTCTTAAATAGGACCAAAAGGAATAATTATAATTGCAAAGCCTTTTCAAGTGCTCCAGTCGCGCCAAAGCCATCATGGTAATCAAGCTTCTTCCCCTTTTTCTCCGCAAGCTCCCTCACGGCCCACATCGAAGTATGTTTGATCGCACCTTTTAAGATGATTATCACATCAGCATGATTAATAATACGTTGAAAGTAGCTTTCTACCGAGCCTCCGCCCGTTTTGCCATTATGATGCTCTACAATTAAACCGCGCTTCTCGCCTAGTTTCTTGAAAGTATTGGTTTGTGTTCCGCCTATAATCGCAACCGTCTTCATTTCAATTCCTCCATTCAAATAAATTTCTCTTTAAACGCTCCGCAATCTGTTATTCATATCGTAACTCATTATTCAATAAAGTCAATAGGTTTAGTCGGAATTAATTATAACCAAAAGGGGCTAACCGAATTACAATCATTCGGCGCCCCTATTCTCTTTATACTTATTTACCGATTATTCGGTTAATCTTTTCCGGGTACGGTAACCTTGTGTAGAGAACCATTGGATAATTAATTGGCCAACATAACAGACAAACTATTTTCTTTCCCAGCGCTGCCAATCAAAAGAGGATGCCTCCAGCCGCGCCTGATAGTGCGGTGAAACGATGAACGGCTTTCCTGCCTGGGACACTAGCTTGCCTCCGTCAGTCAGCCCGAGATTTCGCTGTTCCAATACCTCAACGAGACGTCGGCGCCACAACGCTGCTTCCTCCTGCCAGTCAGGGTGGTCTGCCAGATCGGCGCTCTCACTGAGATCGGATCGCAGATCAAAGAACTGTTCCGTCCCGAGGCGCGGGAACCAGATGTACTTAAACCTTCCGTCCGTCACGTACTGCATCTCCTGCTCCTCCGAGTAACACGTCGAATGTTCGCCATGAACGAATTCACGCTTGTGCGCAGTCTCCCCTTGCAGGAGACCTTTCATACTGATGCCGTCCACGGTGGTGGGAATAGCCAGCCCCAGCATGTCGAGGATAGTCGGCATGATATCCTGAATTGCCACTGCCTTCGAGACGGTCTGCACAGGGCTGCTGCCGCCCTGACCAGGCGGCTTGATGATCAGCGGAATTCGCGCCGAACCTTCGTAAGCATAGGTTTTGCGCCACAGATGATGATCACCAAGCATATCGCCGTGGTCGGACAGAAAGACGAACAAAGTGGAATCAAACAATCGCTGTTTTTTCAAAGCGCCGAACAGCCGGCCAAGCTGATGGTCGATGAACGTGATCGACCCGTAGTACCCGATCCGGGCGCGCCGGATTAGCTCATGGTTCTTGACGCCTCTCCAAGCGTCAGGCCGCAGCGCCTCCGCAGGATCGTCGTGCAGTCCGTCCCAGTCTCCCCGGTAAGGCTCGGGGATCGCCTTGTCCCGGTACATGTCAAAATACGATGCCGGCGCATCATAAGGCGAGTGTGGCCGGGCGAACGATACCTTGAGGAAGAACGGCCGGGAGGGGTCGCGCCGCTCGAGGAACGAGAGCGCCTCGTTCACCGTCCAGACCGTCGGGTGCAGCGATTCCGGCGCATGATAAGGCCGGGCCATCCAGCTGTTCCAGTCGATGCCGTGATCGACAATGTCGTAAGGCCCGCTCCGCTGCTGCAAAAACCACCGCCGATAATCGGACACGAAACCTGGATCCTCTTCTCGCCCGGATTCATCCAGCACAGTCTCCTGGAAGCCATTGCGCGCCCGCTGCGGGTAGAAATGCATTTTGCCGACACCGAACGTCTGATACCCGGCCCCCGCAAGCTCACCCGGTAGCGTATGGGCAAAGCCAACGCCCATCGGCCCCTGGCCCCGCCCCATGCCGAGAATGCCCGTGTGCCAAGGGTCCATGCCGGTGAGCAGCGCCGCTCTGGCTGGTACGCAGGAGGGAGACGGCGTATATGCCTGCGTAAAGCGCGTTCCCTGTGACGCCAGCCAATCGAGATTAGGCGTTTCTACAATCGGATTACCGTAGCATCCCAGCGCATCGGCCCGGTGTTGATCCGTCATCAGCAAAATCACGTTTGTCATTCAGCTTTTCACTCCCGTCAAAGCAATTCCTTGTATAAAGTAGCGCTGCAGCACCATAAAAATTACAATTAACGGCAGCACAGCGATGCAAGCGGCCGCCATCATCAGCGGGTAATCCGTCGCAAATTCGCCGACAAAGCTGGCTACCCCAAGCGAAAGCAGCCTCATTTGATCCGAAGAAGTCAGCACCAACGGGTTGAGGAAATCGTTCCACGAGGCAATGATCACAAAGATCGCCAGCGACACCAGCCCAGGCCGGGACAAGGCCATGTAGATGCTCCAATATATACGAGGGTACGAGAAACCGTCCACCTTGGCCGCCTCCCCGATCTCCGCTGGAAGGGAGAGGAAAAACTGGCGCAGTAGGAAGATGCCAAAAGCGCTTGCCAGCCCGGGCACGATCAGCGCTTGATACGTGTTCAACCAGCCAAGCTGTTTGATGAGCAGAAAGGTCGGCACCAGTGTCAATTGATGCGGCAGCATCATCACGGACAGCATCAGCAGGAACAGCGTGTTCTTCCAAGGAAAGCGCAGCGTCGCAAAGGCGAAGGCTGCCATCGAACAGAACAGCAGCTGTCCCGCCGTCTTCACTACTGTGACCAGCACGGTATTCCCGAGATAGCGCAGCAAATCTGTCGTTTGAAACACTTTGATGTAATTTGCGAACTGCCAGACCGCCGGGAACAACGTCGGCGGAGCGTGCATCGATTCAGCGAAGGTTTTGACTGAAGTCAGCGCCATCCACAAGAAGGGGAGCACCATGAGCAAGGCGCCGGCCAGCAGGCCTAGATGTGTCAATAAACGATCGTCTTTCATCCGTCTCATCTCCTCATCCTGTATAATGCACCCATCTGCGCTGCAGTCTCAGCTGTACAACCGTTATCGCCAGAATGGCTGCAAACAGCACGACTGCTTGCGCAGAGGCAAAGCCCATATGGAACAACGTAAATCCTTCTTCATAGACGTTATAAACGACGCTGCGCGAAGTATCCAGCAGAGCCGGATTACCTCCTGTCATTACGAACACAAGATCGAACAGCTGCAAAGCCTGAATCGTGGCCGTCAACACAACGAAGAACAAACTTGGGGACAAGAGTGGCAGCGTGATGCAAAAGAAGGTATACGCCCGTCCCGCTCCATCCATCTCGGCCGCCTCGTAATAACTGGATGAGATTCCTTGAAGACCGGCCAGCAGCACAATCATATGATGGCCCAACGTCGACCATACGCTGACCAACACGATCGAAGGCATAATCCAATGCGGATCGGACAGCCAATTCGGCTCCGGCAGCCGCAGCGCATGCAGCATGGCGTTAATCGGGCCGTAGTCCGAATTATAAAGCCATTTCCAGATCAGTCCGACTGCCGTGGACATCGTCACGACAGGGATGAAATACAGCGTCCTGTACAAGGAGCGGCCAACTATCTGCCGGTTCAAGGCGACGGCCGCGAGTGTGGCAAGTGCAATCGACAGCGGCACGCTCACCACAGCAAACAGCAGAGTATGCAAACACGATGCCACAAAATGCTCATCTTTCAGCAGGTCCGTATAATTGCCCAGCCCGTTAAAAGACGGTTTCCCAAGACCATCCCAGTCCAGAACCGAAATCACGCCGGAAGCCGCTGCAGGCAGCAGATGAAACACGCCCAGAAAGAATAGGCCTGGGAATAGAAAAGCGTACGCCCACCACGCCTCCACCGTCCGGCTTCGCCACCTCTGTCCGCGCACGTTCGCCCCCGATGGGCGGGCGGTTACCGGATTCGTTAAGTTCTTGCTGTACATAGAACGACTTCCCTTCTCTTCAATGCTAATTCGCTCTGCTTAAGATTCGCTTTACTTTTCCTTAGCCAGTAAATCATTCATTTTCACCGCTGCCACGTTTAACGCTTCCGTCACCGGTGTTTTCCCAAGCAGCGCGTTCGTGATTTGCTCGATAAGCAAATTTTGCCATTCGGCTGTATTTTTCGATACTGGGTAGGGACCGGTTTGGTCCACCGTACGGATAAACGCCTTCATATCAAGCGCAGGAATCGATTGCAGCCATAGGTCGACAGAACCTTTGTGCGCCGGGTAGTTAAATGCACTTTTCGCCAGAAGATCTTCCCCGTCCTTGCCTGTCAGCACCTTAAGCAGCTCCCATGCTTCCTGCTGATGCTTGGACTTGCTGTTGATCACCCAGCTGGAGCCATGTATGTAATAACCCTGCTGCTTGCCGGCCGGCAGCTCTGCCACGCCAAGTTTGTCGCCAAGCATTTTGTAGAGTGTCGAAGCGTCAAACGAACCGCCTGGCACCATGGCTGCCTTACCTGAGCCAAACAGCTGCGTCGGTTTCGTTTCCACCTGCTGCTGGGCCGTCGGCGAAATGCCTTGATCGATTAAATCCTTCATAAATTGAATGGCCGACTGCGTCTCCGGCAAGTCGAGGCCGGACTTGGTGTGATCGGCGCTGATGACCGAACCGCCTGCCTGATAAATCAAAGGATAATAGCCTGTTTGAGCGTCATTCGCGGCGATGTAGCCGTATATTTTTTGGCTGGTATCCGTCAACTTCGCGGCATTTGTCTTGAGCGTCTCCCATGTCCACGATCCATCCGGATACGGTACTCTCGCTTTATCGAACAGCTCTTTATTGTAAAAAAGTCCGACCGTACCTTGAAAATAAGGAATGCCGTATTGCTTGTTGTTATAGCGGTACAGCTCCGTGATCCCTTTCGGATAGACGGACAGATCCCACTTGTCACGCTCGACTAGCTGCTGCAAATCGGTCAGCAGGTTGAGCGAAGCAAATTTGTAAAAGTTCGGGCCGTTCATCAGGAATAAATCCGGACCTTCACCGCCTACCAGCGAAGTTTGCAGCTTCGTATAGTAGTCCTTGACCGGCGTAACCGTCAGATTGACCTCCACATTCCCGTGATCCTTGTTGTACACGGCGACAGTTTGCTTGAACGGCTCCTTCAATTCCTCCACCCAAGTAGCGACATTCAGGGTCACTTTCTCCTTCGTCACGGCCTTCGCGGAAGCGCCTGCCGAAGCTGCCGGGCTAACTTGAGCGGGAGCGGCGGGCTGCGAGCAGCCTGCCACCACCGTGCTTAACACTGCTGCACTTAAGAATAGCGCCGCGCAGGAGCGCTTATTGATGATTTTTAATGTTCGTTTGTTCATCGTATCTTCCTCCTAGTGAGATGATTTGTTGCGGGCATACCGCACCGCTTCCTTCGTCCGGTTCAGCGTCTCAATATGTCCTTCATAATTGTGTTGAACCAGCCCGACGTACAGCATGTCTATGACGTTGAGCTGGGCGATCCGCGATGCCATCGCACCGTTGCGGAAGTCCTTTTCCACCGTGCTGCAAAAAAGGGGGATATCGGCGATCTGCGCAACCGGGTTGACGCCGAACTGGGTTAAGGAGATCAGTCTCGCGCCTCTCCGCTTGGCGATTTCCATCGCCCGCAGCACCGCTTCAGTCTGCCCGGAATAAGAAATCGCAAGCACGGCATCGCCTTCCGTCAGATTGGCGGCGATAATCGCCTGCGCGTCCTCGCTGGCGCCGACCTCGCACCACATCCCGAGCCGGCTCGCCTTGTGCCGGAAATCGTCGGCAATCACCGCCGACGATTCGATGCCGAAGATCGCAATCTTGCGGGCTTCGGAGAGCAGCCCTATCGCTTGCTCAACCTGCGCTGCATCCAGCACCATCAAGGTATCCTTAATCGACTTTATGTTGTTATTGGAGATCGACTCCAGCAGCGACTCCGTCGGTCCGTCAACCTGAAACTGCCGGTACGGGTGCTGCTCGCTACGTTCAACCGCAACATTGGCAACAATAGCCAGCTTCAGCTCCTTGAAGCCTTGGTACCCCAGCGATTGTGCCAGACGAATAATCGTGGCCTCACTGACGTCAGCCTCCTTGGCCAGCTTCTGAATGGAGCACCCCACCGCGGACTCGGGATAGTCCAGCATATAACGTGCAGCCTGCTGTTCCATCGGCGTCAGGGAATGTAGCGCCTCCCGTATACTGATCAACCCGCCTCTGACCAATGCGTTCCCTCCTCATAGAAACTTTGTTACATCAATTTCGCTTATCTGTGAATAAATGTTTCAGATCCGACTTAAAAATATCTGTGCATCCTACGCACAGTGCTTGGTTCGACCCTCTTTTAAAACAAAAAAAGAGCCCAGACCGGCAGCTCATTCCACACGCGTAGAATAAACTCACCTATCTGAACCTCTAGTCATCTAGTCGGTATATGTTAAAAGGAAATCGAATGCTTTTATCTTATACTCATAATTCCCATACGTCAACTAGGAATTCAAATGCTAGTTCCTCAATCTATTCGAAATGCAATTTCCCTTTAGGTCCGCCCCGCTTATCGGGTAAAACCTCCCATTAGTCCTATTCATTCTAGGTTTTCTTTAATGAGAGGTTGTTCGAGTCTGTTGTATTCAACTAATGTTCTCCATTTTGCTACCATCAATCAATCCGAAACACATCCTCCAGATCCTTCCCCAACAAATCACTCAACTTCTTCGCAGTCGCAGGTCCCACCGACTTAAGCGATCGTTCCAGTAAGCTGATATAGGAATGACTTAATCCCGAGTGTTTTGCCAGCTCCCTCTGGGAGTAACCTTTGATAATTCGAGCCTTCATAAACGCCTCGGTTTTAGCCATGATCCTCATATAACCAACTCTCCTCCAATCATTAACGTATTCTTTATAAAATTCCCTTATATTTATGTTTGAATCTTAAACCATCCATCATCATCCATTTTCAGAACACGTTCTCATTTTGTTCCCTTGTTTCTATTATATACCAACCTCTTTAACTTTTGCAATCATAATCGTTTACTTCATATAACGTTTTTCGCTTCATTTTTTATGCTTTGCAAGATTCATATTACTTTTGTATACTGAAATTATTGTATTGTTTACTAAAATTTACTTTTTGTCTCGGCGAGGTTGAAACGATGTATTTCTACGATAGATTACGAGATTTGCGCAAATTAAAAGGCTTTACCCTGAGGGAATTGGCCGACCGTTCCGGCGTCTCTGCAGCCTACATCTCCCAGTTAGAGAACGGCAACCGCGGGATCCCTTCGCCTGATGTATTAATGAAGCTTTCCGAAGGACTCAACACTTCCTACTCGGAATTGATGGATCTCGCCGGCTATCTGGAGTCACCGCCCTCAACGGAGAAATATCAAAGCAATCCTGTCAATCTGCGGCGTTTCCTGCGCGAGAACGAATTGATGTTCGATGGCATGCTGCTCACCGATGAAGACAAGGAATGGGTGGAGCGCATGCTCACCGTCCTGTTCTGGAAACAGCGGCATGCTGCGAAATCCGAGGATCCCGAAGACGACAATCATCAAGAGGAAGATGGCTTTGGTCCCATGGCATAATCGGAATAAGAAAAAACCGGCTTATTCAGCCGGTTTTTCTTGTTGATAGGATTGAATCGGGTAATCGATTACGATGACATTCTCAATAATGCCGGCGAGCGATTGGACGAACGCCTGGTGAGCCGGATGCGGTCCGTACTGCTGGAGCGACTCGCGGTCCCGGAACGTCACACGCAGTCCCAACGTGTACCCGCGGATATTGTCCGTCTCTTCCGTCACATTGCTCCCCGCTGTCACATCGACAATGCCTGGAATTTGATGCCGGAATGCCAACAAAGTTTCAATCAATTCCTGTTCCTTCTCAACCGCCAATTGCTCCTTAAAGCGAAAACAGACCAAATGCTCGAACATCGCGATAACCTCCATATGTAACTTACAACGTGATACGCTGGCCAGGCTCCATGACGAGCCCTTTTATGCCTTCAGCCGACAAACTTTCCACGAATGCATGCGGGTCCTGCTTAATAACCGGGAATGTATTGTAGTGCATGGGAACAACGGTTTTGGCCTGCAGAAACTGGGCAGCGATCACAGCATCGCGCGGCCCCATCGTGTAATTGCTTCCGATCGGCAGAAAGGCGAGGTCGATATTATTCAATTTGCCGATAAGCTGCATATCTCCGAACAAGCCTGTGTCTCCTGCATGGTAGATCGTTTTCCCTTCAACCGTAATCAGGAAACCGCTGGCCATCCCCGTATAAATATTATCCGTCGTTCCAGGCGGGTTATAAGAAGAGTCATGCAGAGCCAGTGTCATTTTCACATTGCCGAAAGGAAAATCGTAGTCACCGCCAATGCCCATGCCATGATTCTTAGCGCCTTGAAAGCCGATGTATCTCGCCAAGTCGTTCGGCGCAATGACGGTAGCATCATTGCTAGCCGCGATCTCCAGCGTATCGCCTAGATGATCGCCGTGGCCGTGCGTAACCAAGATGTAATCCGCTTTGATCTCCTCAGCCTTCACTACGGCCACAGGGTTATAATTCAAGAAAGGGTCTATGATGAGCGTATGTTCCTGCAAACGAATCTCTACACAACTTTGTCCATGAAAAATGATATCCATTGTATCGCTCCTTTGATAGGGGTAGGCTCTGAATTATTTTACCATACTTTATTAACCAAGCTGAAATTCATCGTTTCGTTGTGAACGCCTGTCTCAATCATACCCCCATACACAATCCTCAGAAGCCTTCTCCGGCAAAAAACAGCGAAACACCGTCGCGCTTAACTGGTGGGTATCGGACCGCTCGAGATAGTCGATTCTGCAGACGAGCCTCGGCTCGATCCATTGCGTCCCTTTCTCTAAGACTGTGTGCAGCGGCTCTGCCAACGCTAGAAACAGCTTCTTGTCTTCTTCCGTCAAACCGGCCTCTACCATGCCCACCGGCTTGTTCTTGACCGTTCTGAAGTTCAGGCCAATGTTTAGAGCGAACGGGATGAGCCTGTAGCCAAGTACCATGACATCAATTGACTTGGCATATTTCAGCTTCTGCCAGTCAGCGCTTCGGGTATCCAAGCGATAGAGCGAATCTTTACGCTTAGCGACGATCCCCTCCATATGCTTGGCTTTCATTAAGTCGAACAGCGCCTTACCCTGACCTTCCACATACAGGGTTGGCAGGATGACGGAATTGGCAGCCAGGATGCCATGCAGCACTTTTTTCCGTTCTGTCAAAGGCTCCTTAAGCAGTTCACGATCCGTCTGCAGAATGTCAAAGGCAACGAACGTTGCCGGGTGCGAAAGCACGGCACCGCTGATTTTGGCCGATTGGCTTATTCGGTCCCGGTACATGAAATCGTCAAAAACAGGCTTACCCCCGCGCAGCACGATGCCCTCGCAGTCCAAAATAGCGCTATGCGCGCGGATTGCCGCAAGCCCTTCCTGCAGCTCAGGAAATTTACCGGTGACGACCCGCCCGCTTCTCGTGTAGGCTTCAATGCGGCTGCCTTGCTTATGTATGAGAATTCGCGAGCCGTCCCATTTCGGTTCAAACATATAACGATCGTCATCAAAAGGCTCTTGGCCAAGCGCAGCGTTCATCGGTTTTACCGCGGAAAACAGCATGAAGGATCCCCCCTGCTACCAGTTTGGGGAAATTTCCATAGCTCTAAACAACAGCGCGCGTTACGATACGACTACGTATGCCGAATGTCTCTCAGTTTCTTGTCCAACCACATCATGGCATGCTCAAGCTTATCTTGGGGCACATTCGCAAACCGGTCTCCAATGGACACTTCATAGGAACACGAATTCTCACTTGCCTCCCTAAGGTAATGCGTCAGACCCACGCCTGTCTCTGCATACAGCTGAATAAGCAGCGGTTCCAGTTTCTCTTTCGATATGCCGACATGAACGTGGAACATATTCGTCACCGGCGTAACCGGTAGCGTTGCTACACCGTCGACTTTGTTATAAAGTGCGGCAAGCTCTTTGGCTCCCTCATAATACTCGGCCATCTTCGGCAACCGCCGCTTCAAATAATAACTGGCGCTCAGGATATACGGATATAAGCTAATCAAATCGCCGCCATGGCGCCTTTTCCAAACTTTCGAACGCTTCGTGAATTCCTCGCTCCCGGCTAGAATTGCGCCCGCAATGCCGCCGATTCCTTTGTAGAACGACATATATACGCTATCGAATAACGCGCAGATCTCATGTACCGATTTCTGATAGTACGGAAGAATCTCATAGAGTCTCGCTCCGTCCAAATGAAGCTTAATCCCGCTGTTCCGGCAGTACGCCGAAATCGCAACCAGCTCTTCGTAATCCGGCAGCTGGCCGCCGATTTCGCGCTGCGGCAGCTCCAGCAGCAAGCAAGCGATCTCCTCTTTCAATTGGCGCACATCTTCAAGACGAATCAGCCTGTCTTTCTCGCCAAGCAGGATGGTTTCAATATGGTGCAGCTCCTTCAAGCCGTCTTCCTCGTGAATTTCCAAATGGCTCAGAGGGTGATAGGCCACTCGCTTGAGTTCCTTCTCGTCGCACCAGATCCGCAGCGCAATTTGTTGAGCCATCGTTCCGCTTGGAAAAAATACTGCCGATTGTTTGCCCAAATAGGCAGCCATTTCCTCTTGAAAGTCCTCGATCAGTTTACCCGAGCCGTAAGTATCGCTATTCAAGCTACCGTCAATGTCGTGAAGAGCTTCCTTCAAGACTTCAACATTTCTCATGCCGTGCCCGCCAAGCGGGTAAGCGGTTTGCTGAAACGCTTCTAATAATGGATTGATTTTGTTCATTTGGATCGTACTCCTTCGTATGTCACATATCTCTCTTGGTATCCGATCAATCGTAGCCTATAATCATGATAATGCCGACTGAAAAGGAGACACCGTCATGAAAGAAATTCTCATAGGTCCTAGAGATCAATATACCGCTTTTCCCGTAGAAGTTCAGCTTAACGGCGATCTGTATTTCCTGGTGCATCCGGATGAAGGGCAGTACAGCTTATTCTCCAGCATATGTCCGCATGGCGGCTACACCGTAGATCTTATTGACGGAGAACTTGAGTGTCCCTTGCACGGCTGGACATTTGAGTCACATACAGGCCGCTGCCATAATGTTCCCAGCGCCAGACTGGCTTCCTACGACGTCATCCTCAAAGACAATCAGCTATTCGCGCTGATGGGGTGATCTACCGTATATTTTACCAGTGGTCAAGCTATAATAACAGCTGTTGTTATTCTACGAACGGCTTTAGGAGGCTGCATGACCGACCAGACGAACAAAGAGAAGCCCCACGGAATGGTGTGGTGGCAATTAACCTTATTAGGCGTAGCTTGTACAATCGGTACCGGCTATTATTTAGGCTCCAGCATAGGCATTCAAGCAGGCGGCGCGTCCTTCCTGTTCATGTTCTTGCTCGCCGCTCTCGGAGCCTATATGGTTTTCGATTTACTAGCCCAATTGATAGGGAAAGATCCTGCGCAAGGCTCCTTCCACACGTATGCGACACAGGCCTTCGGGCGCTGGGCCGGCTTCTGCTCAGGGTGGGTGTACTGGTGCTCCGAATTGCTCATTATGGGGAGCCAGTTAACCGCCTTATCTTTGTTTACCCGCCTCTGGCTTCCGCAGCTGCCCATGTGGATACTTGCTTCCGGCTACGCTTTACTAGGTCTAGGCGTCATTCTGCTCGGTCCGCGGTTCTTCGAACGCACCGAAATCGTGATGGCGATCATCAAGGTATCCGCCATCCTGATATTTCTAGTCCTTGCCGGCTCTGCAGTCCTCGGATTCATGTCCGGCACGCATCCGCCGAAATTCCCAACGGAACAACGGCATCTCCTGCCCAATGGACTGCAAGGTACTTGGTCTTCTCTTATCTATGCCTTTTATTCATTCGGCGGCATCGAAATTATGGGCATCATGGCCACGAGGCTGAAGCGGCCGGAAGAGGCTCCGAAAGCGGGGAAAGTGATGATCGTCCTGTTAGGCGTCATCTATATCGCTTCTTTGGCGTTGGCCTTCACGTTATTGCCGCTCCATGCCTTTCAGGACAAGCAAAGTCCGTTTCAATCGGCACTAACCCCATATAATCTCCCTTATGTGCCGCATGCATTTAATGCGATCTTCATCATCGCCGGCTTCTCGACCATGGTCGCTTCCCTCTTCGCCATTACGACGATTCTCGTCACGCTGGCGGAAGCGCGTAATGCGCCATCTCTGTTCGCCGGAAAGACAAGCGGCCGACGCCAAATGCCGCTTGCCGCGATCGGATTCACAACAGGCGGGATGACGGCTGCCGTGCTGATGGCACTATTACTGCCGGAATCACTGTATGCGAATGTGACAACGGCCGCCGGGATTATGCTGCTTTTGAATTGGATATTCATTCTCCTGTCGTCCGGACGTTTATTAACGTTAACCTTGTTGGGCAAGGTGAAACGATATACCGGCATGCTGATGATCCTGGCCGCAATATCAGGGACGCTGGTGCATCCGATGAGCCGGCCCGGCTTCTGGACCAGCCTGCTATTCGTCCTTATCATCGCCGTCATTGCAATCATCCTCCATTTCAAGTGGAAGAAAGAAGCGCCGGCGAGTGGCATATCCTCTTTTCGCCCTGACAAGCTGCCTTTGCGCAACCCCGATAAGGGGGAAGGAGCGACTTAGTCATCCTCTTATTCGCAACCGAATGACTGCTGAGAAAGTGTTTGACATTGACGCTGCGTAAAGCTGTAGAGTGAAGATGTCAGGAGGTGAACACATGGAATACACCGTACAGAGTCTAGGCAAGTTGGCCGGCGTCAGTACCAGAACGCTTCGCTACTATGATGAAATTGGACTTCTTAAGCCGGCGAGAATCAATTCATCCGGGTACCGAATCTATGGTCAGGCGGAAGTGGATGCGCTGCAGCAGATTTTATTTTATAGAGAATTAGGCGTAGGTCTGGATCGCATTAAAGAAATCGTCACTTCCCCCGCCTTCAACGGAGCCGATGCTTTGAAACAGCACTATGTGCAGCTCCTCGACAAAAGAAATCAGCTCGATAAGCTGATTGCCAATGTTGAAAAGACCATGGCCTCACAGGAAGGGAGAATATCTATGACGAATACAGAGAAATTCGAAGGCTTCAAACAACAGCTGATCGATGAGAACGAGAAGAAATACGGCCAAGAAATTCGCGAGAAGTACGGGGAAGATGCCGTCAACCGATCCAATCAGCGAGTGATGAATATGACACAAGAGGAGCATGACGAGGTGACCCGGCTCGCCAATGAGGTGACAGCCGCATTAGCCGAAGCCTTCCGCACGGCCGATCCCGCGAGCGAAGCGGCTCAGCAAGCCGCACATTTGCATAAGCAATGGCTCACTTACTACTGGCACGAGTACAGTCCGGAAGCCCATGCGGGCCTGGCCCAGATGTATGTCGATGATGAGCGCTTCAGAGCCTACTACGATGCCAACCAACCGGGCACAGCCGAATTTCTGCGGGACGCCATCCGCATCTATACCGGTCAGAAGCGGTAGAAGCCCAGTTATCGGGACACTAGCATTTTTTCTACTCTATCCTTCAAACATCCAGTTATTTAAAAGAAACTTGAATAGAATAGTATTACACCAGCCACCAGCAGCCGTGTGTATGTCTACCTCCAATCCAAAAAGCACAGGGAACCCGTAAGGGCCCTGTGCTTTTCGGTTATGTTTCGGCCATCACGCCGCTGCCGATCGGTTTGACCAGCGCTTTGCTCTCCCAGACGCGGCTTCTCCACCGCAAATACATAATCAAGCCGCGCAGCCATTCGTCGACGGCGAAGGCGATCCAGACGCCGAGAAGGCCCATTTCCATATGGATGCCCAGGAAGTACGCAAGCGGTACGGCAACGCCCCACATGGACAGAACGCCCATGGCAACGGGGAATCTGGCATCACCGGCAGCACGTAGCGAATTGATCACAACCAGATTAAACGTTCGACCCGGCTCCAAAATGATAGATAATAGCAAGATTCCGGAACCTAGCGCGATAATGTCCGGATTATTTGTGAACAGCCCCAGCAATTGTTTGCGGAAGAGAGAAGCTATTCCGACAACGACGAATGTCATCAGGAACGTGATCCGCAAGCTGCGAATTAACTTATGATAGGCGGCTTTGAATTCTCCCGCGCCTACCATATGCCCGACGATAATTTCCGTCCCCATGCCGATCGCCATACCGAGGGCCATGAAATAGTTCGTGACATTCATGACATACACATGCGTGCTTAATGCCACTTGCCCGATAATATTGACGAAGCTGACGATCATCAAGTATTGGGACTGCCAGGACAGATGCTCGCCCGCGGACGGCAGCCCGATGCTAAGGATTTGCTTCACAATCCTCTTATCGAAGGTGAAATAGTCTTGGAAACGAATCGGTGCGGGAATACGGCGATACAAGATAACAAGTAATACGATAAGTCCTAAGAATCGGCTTACAACCGTAGAAACCGCGGCACCCGTTACTCCCCACTCAGGGAAACCGAGGTTACCGAAGATGAGCAGCATGTTACCGACCACATGAATGATATTAACTCCGAGCGTCACATACATGACGTCTCTCGTCTGACCATTCGACCGAAGCACGGCGGATATCGCATACGATAGAGCTTCAATCCAGATGAACGCGCTGATAAGGTTGAGATAACGCTTGGCGATGTGAATTTGATCCGGAGCCAAATTCATCAGCTGCATGATCGATTCGCCGAAAGCAACCAAGATGATGCTCACTACGATACCGAAGAGCAAATTGATCGTAATCGCCAGAGCGGAGATGCGGCTCGCTTCTTTGGCTCGGCCTGCTCCTAAATTTTGAGCCACGGCCACACTCGTTCCGATCCCAACAAATCCGAACATGAGGATGCAGAAGACGATGATTTCATTCGCCAGACCAACCGCTCCGGTCACTTCATCCGAAATCCGGCTTAACATGAATACATCCGCCGTACCGAGCATCATACGAAGAACGGAATCAATGAAGATCGGCCACGTGACCGCGAATAGACTTAATTTTTTCCATGTAGCTGTTGACTGGGTGTCTATCATTGGGTACGCTCCTCAATTTCAAATGCTTTCAGTGTAGGATACGTAAGCGATTTCAGTCAATTGCTATTATCCACCAACGTCCTTCTCGCATATTTGCCGCCAATGAGCCCACAATAAATGAAGGTTTCAACTAACAAATAACAGGCTAAGGATGTGCGCACATGGCGAACAAGCAAAAAAATCAAAACAACCAACCCAAGGGTCAGAAAGCAAGCGAGGACAATAAAAACAATAATAACAGCCATAATGGCATCGATGACGCGGATAAGCATCCGGACAAATAACACAAACAAAAACCTTGGTTACCTCCCTAGAGGTGTCCAAGGTTTTTCTCTGCTTTACTTCACGCGAACCCATGCCCCGCGGTTGTCCGCCGACTCGATTTCCGCTTCCGCTATGACAATGCTGTCCATCGTGCTGGAAGGTTCGGCTGTAGTGACCGTTTGCCCGGCGATTAACGTTTCTACGAAATATTTGAGCTCCTGGTAATAGCCCATTTCTTCTGAAATCTCCGGCTTGAAGCCAGGGCCGTCGTTCACATTCACTTTCAACCCGTCGGAATTGAAAACGATATTCCCTTTCTCGAAGTTAACCCGGAACTGCATATCGAAACCATAATCCCCTTGCAGCGTCCAATCGGCCTGCGCATTGATCACTTTGCCGTCTTCATACAGATAGTTCGTAGAAACGATATCATAGCCGCTGCCCGGCACAACGTTGCGAGCCAAGCTGGATACGGACTCCGGCTTGCCGAACAGCCAGTTGATCATATCGATGTCATGCACATGCATGTCAAGGAGCGCTCCGCCGCTCTTCGCCTTCTGCAGCAGCCACGGCCCCCATGTCGGCGTACCGCCGCCGCGATAGAAATAGCCCGCTAACACTTTGCCGTACGATTCATTCACAACCAGCTCTTTCAAATACTCATAGGCAGGCCAGAAGCGCAAGCATTGACCGACCATCAACTGTTTGCCGTTCTGTGCGGCGGCTTCGATCATTTCCTTACACTCTTGCGCGTTCAGCGCCATCGGCTTCTCAACCAGCACATGAATCCCCTGATTCAAGCATTGAATGGAAATATCGCGGTGCAGGTAAGTCGGCAGCGTCATATCCACACAATCCAGCTGCTCTTTCTCCAACATCTCCGCAACACTCGTATATTTGTTGAAACGGCTGTAGTCGATAGCGTCTGCACCGGTATCGATGTTGCCTCCCGAAGCGTTGCCTTCCAGCTTCTCGACGTCCACATCGCACAGTGCGACAACTTGAATAGGGACTCCTTCCGATTCAAGACGAATGTAGTTCTCCAGATGCGTTCTTCCCATGAAACCTAAGCCGATTAATCCGATCTTCAACATATGGTTATTTCCTCCCCAGGATTGCGTCCATCGCGCCCGATGTATTGAAAACGATTTGTTGTCCGTGATGCGTATAGCCCGGAATCATTTCTGCGATGACATAATCTTCATACCCGATCGCTTGCAGCGCCTTGACCACTTCCGGATAATTCACATCGCCTGCAAGCAGATCAACGAAACCGTGCAGGCCGCCTGCGGCGCGGCGGTAATCTTTGAAGTGCACCTTTTTAATGCGTTTGTTCAGAATCGAAATCCAATGCTCCGGGTACCCGGCATACACTACGTTCCCAACATCGAAATACGATCCCACATAAGGGGAATTGATTTTATCGATAAAATCTCTTAACTCCAGCGGCGAGAGCAAGAACTTGTTCCATACATTCTCGATCCCGATAGACACCTTGTAGGATTCCGCTACTTCGGCTAGCTCGCTAATGCCTTCGAGCGCATAATCGTAAGCTTGATCATAGGGCACCACTTCAGAATCCGGAATGAAATCGACGCCAACCGCACCCGGGACGACCAGAATCGTATCAACGCCCAGAATCGCTGCGCTTTCCAATTGCTTTTTCACAATATCTTTCGATTTCTGGCGCGTACCGGCCTTTGCACTTGTGATCGGATATGTCCAGTATAAACCGCTGGCCAAGCTCGTCAGCTCAATCCCCTGCTCGTCCGCAACCTGACGGTAACGTTTGATTTCGCTTTCATTGCTCTCCAGACTTAGCTCGCCCGTCTCGTTCAATGCCAATTCGATACCGTCGAATCCCGCCTCTTTGGCAACGGATATACATGCCTCCACCTTCATGGAGCCTGGAAAAGACCAAATATTAATCCCTTTTTTCATCGTTATCGCCTCCGTCTCTTGCTTCCATTATAGAAGAGGCGCGTCCGAGAAGATTTACCCAAAAAGCCGATTTATTTGCACTTTCTATGTTAAAATAAGGCTGGGTTCACTTACGAAATCGACCCTCGGAAAGGACGGCCAGCATGGAGTTCCCACGCCTGCAACTTCAAGAAGCTATCACCATTCAAACTTTGATCTCCTTTCATTATTTCGAATACGCCAAGGGATTCGTCTTTGACGGCGAGCAGCATGATTTCTGGGAGCTTCTCTATGTGGACAAAGGAGAGGTCGAGGTCCGGGCCGACGATCATATCCATACGCTTAGCCAAGGATCGATGATTTTCCATAAGCCGGAGGAGTTCCATACGGTACATGTGAGACATGAACATAAGCCGCCGAATCTGATCGTCATCTCTTTTGAATGCAAGTCGGAAGCCATGAGCCATTTGGAGAACAAAATTGTTGCCCTTGGCGACCGTGAAAGAAATATGCTTTCCCTTATTATCCAAGAAGGGTTTCAAGCTTTTCTGCCCCCATTTGACAGGCCGTCGGAGCATCAGCTGGAGAGGAACCCGAATGCCCCGTTTGCCAGCGAGCAGATGATCCAAGCGTACCTGGAAGCGTTGCTCATCACATTGATTCGCAATCAGCAGCAGCCTGCCGCTTCCACGGATCCGTCTAAATACAAGCAATCCTCCTTGCAAAAGGAGAAAGCCGAGCAACGGCTTGTACAGCAAATCATGGCTTACTTAAAGGATAATCTCGGGCAATCTTTGACCCAAGATCAGCTGTGCCAGACCTTTCACCTTGGCAAAAGCAGGCTGAAGGAGCTCTTCCAGTCGCAGATGCAGACCGGTGTCCTGGAAACGTTCAAAGCCTTGAAGATCGAGCAAGCCAAAACGTTCATTCGGGAAGGCCGTTACAACTTCACCGAGATCGCCGCCATGCTCGGATATGCCAGCATTCATTACTTCTCCAGAGACTTTAAGAAAACCGTCGGCATGTCGCCGTCCGATTATGCCAAATCGGTGAAGGCGCGGCTTCCCTGACCGGAATCAAAAAGCACCCAGTAGGGACTGTTACGATCACAGTGCCATCCTGGGTGCTTTTTAACTTATTTAATAACTTTCAATAAACGCTTCGCCGTTCCATTCGCCGTTTCAATCGTTTCGTACACATTCACAGTGAACGGATAGCTGAATTGGTCGGATGTAATATTGGATGCATCCAGCTCTTGTTTGCCGCTAATCAATTTGTTAGCGCCAGTGAAGGAAGCATCTTTGGAGCCAACGACACGCCCCGCGTTATCGACGATCTCGAATCTTAGTTTCGAGAAGTTGTTATCTACGACAACATTCTCGTCCTGCTTAATATCCAAGTCCATACGGAACTTATACGAATAAGTCAATTGCGGAGTCGTTATCGACGATACCGTCACGTCGTTGAACGTCACCTCGAATGGATACAAGGAAATCGTCTTCTCCGTATCTTCCTGCTGCAGCTCCGTTTGCAGCGCCGCAACCGTCGTCGTGTAAGGAGCGGCGGCAACAGGATCCAGCAGTTTCATTGCGAAGCTTGTGCTCTCTTCCGATTGCGGAACGATGAACGAGTAGCTCACCACATAGCTCAGCCCCGGATTCAGCATCGCAGCCACGTTCGCTTGGCGTGCGCCTTGGTACGTCATGCCTTGCGTGCTCACCAATTCCGATTGGAACGTTGGCATCGCCACAGGCGTCGTGCTCGTGTTCGTTAATCTGAACTTCGCTACAGCCGTTTGATAGCCTTCGCCCGGATTCTCGTGAAGGTGAAGCTCCATTAACGATACTTCCGTGGATTTATCGATGACCTTCGTCAGCGCGTCAAAGGCGATCGGTTGACCGATAGTATACGGAACCGCTGCGCCCGTTCCTTGCTCCTTCGGCCATGCAACAGCCAGCTTGCCAGTAGCTAGTGTGGCAGCCTCGCCCCCGCCTTTCGGCACGAATGTGTCCGTCGACAAGACCACCAGGTTGGACAAGGTCACACCATTTTCAACCGGGATGGCATAATGAATATATTTCTTCTCTCCGGCTTCAAGGGTAACCGGATCGACTTCAGCGCGTTTGCCTACATAGCTCTTCGTCTCCGATTGAGCATCTAACCGGAACGCCGGCACCGTCTCGCGCCCCGCCCCCGGATTGTCGGCCAGCACCGTAACGACCGCCACGCGGCCTGTCTCCGTCGTTTGCATCGATGCCTCAACGGCTGTATAAGTCAGACCTGAATTCACGCCAGGAATCGAGAACGATTGCCCCCAAGCGATATTTTCGAGATTTTGTAGAGCTGCACTACCCGTTCCGCCATACCAGACGGCTTTCGCCGGCATGGTCAGCAGCGTTGTTTCCAGCTTCGGATACGAGTACACATCCACATTCACAAAAGACACTTGATCGATCGTACCGATTTCCTTCGAATCGACCGTTGTCATGTAGACCAACTCGCCGATTTCTTTGGGCTGAAGCGATTCCTTATTGCTTCCGCTCGGTTTCAGCGTGTAGAACACGCCGCTCGATGTCTGTACGCGGAGTTCATGCTCCGGCACCCGGTTCTGATTCGCGCCACCGTTGTATAGACGAACGGTGACGGATAGCTCGGAGCCTGTCGCCGTTGGCGTCACGGCTACACTTTTGATCGCGGCACGAATGTCGCTTGTCAAACCGTAATTCACCGTTGGCGCGGCAACCGTCGTTGTCGCCGCATCGGCTGCCCAAACGGTCGTACCTCCTTGTACGATCAGAGCGCCGAGCATAATCGCGGTTAGACTTGATTTCCATGGTCTCTTTTTCATGTATTTACTCTCCTCTTATATAGAAATTTCACTTAGCAGCTTATTTCGCCGCAGGTGTCGCTGACGGCTGTGGAGAAGCGCTCGCGCTCTCCACTTTCTGGCCGTCCTTCAAGGTGTTCTGTCCGGTAACGACGAGCTTCTCGCCGTCTTTCACACCATCCAGCACTTCCTGATACTCACCGTTGATGCGTCCGAGCTTCACTTTGCGCTTCACGTATTGATCGCCTTGCTGAACGAAGACGAAGGTTTCCGATTCTTCACGAATCACGCTGAGCGTAGGAATCGCCACCACTTGCTCTTCGGTTTCGGTCGTCAGCTGAACCATGAACCGCGTTCCCGGCTGAAGCTGATGATCGCTATTCGGCACTTCCAGCTCGAGCGTATACGTTTTGCTCGTCGCGCTCATGATTGGCGCCAAGTAGCTGATCTTTGCCGTGCCTTTTTTCTCCGGTGTGTCCGGGTTATAGTAAACGAGCTCCTGCTTGCCTTTGACGAGCTGATAATTGGTTTCGGCAAGTTCCGTTTTGATCTTGATCGGATCGATTTGCTGCACTTGACCGACTTTGCCTGCCGCAGCCGAAACGGTTTGGCCAACCACGATGTTGAAATCGGTCAGCACCCCGCTGCCCGGTGCTTTCACTTCATAATTTTCAAGAGCGCGCGTTGCGTCTTCAAGCGATAGGCTTGCAGATTCCGCCTGTGTTTGCGCAGCGGAGATCGAATCGGAATTGTCGAAAGCCGCCAGCTTGCTCTTCGCTGCATCCAAATTCATTTGCGCGTTATCCAGCGCTTGCTTCATTTGATCTACCTGGTGCTGAACGATTGTTCCCGCATCATAATCATTACGGGCCTTGTTGTAGTCCTGCTGAGCGTTCTTCAGGGCCGTTTCGCTTCTAGTCACATTGTCCGCCAGATCTTTGCGGTTGTTGACTTTGTTATCTCTTGCCTGCTGCAAGGACTCTTGGGCGCTCTTCAGGGCAAGCTCACTTTTGCGTTTCGCGGATACGGCGTCAGTACTATCGATCACGAATAAAACTTCGCCTTTCTCCACGTATTCTCCTCGGTTTTTCAATACTTGCTGCACTTCGCCGTTCGCTTTGGACACGACGTCCAGCGTCGTTCCTGCCGCGACATCGGCAACCTGCTCGATCGGGCTGCTGATTTTCTGTTTGGCGATGACTTCCGTTTTGACCGCTCTGGGAGCAAGCTGTACGGTTGACGCTCCACCCGCTCCTGGAACGGAGCAGGCTGTCGCCAGGACCGCAGCCGCAGCCAGCAGTGCAATCATGCCTACTGGACGGAGTTTGAAATTACGTTTTCGCGAACTATCGTTAATCATCTATGTGCCTCCTTATACTTCTAACGGACTTGTTGGTGTTGGGGTTGCTTTCTTGCGGCCAAACATGCGACCGAAACGGTTTTTAATGCTTTCAATCAACTCGTAGACGATTGGTACGACGACCAGCGTCAAGAGGGTAGAAGTGATCAAACCGCCGATAACGACGACGCCGAGCCCTTTCCCGATTAATCCGCCTTCTCCGGAAATCCCGAGCGCCAGAGGCACCAACGCCATGATCGTAGCACCCGCCGTCATAATAATTGGGCGCAATCTCACTTTACCTGCCTCAATTAGAGCATGGCGAACCGTATAACCTTCTTCGCGCAGCTGCTGCGCGCGGTCGATCAGAACGATAGCGTTCGTAACAACGATACCGATCAGCATGAGGAAACCGATCATAGAAGTTACGGTTAACGGCTCTCTCGCAATAACAAGCCCCAGCAGACCCCCGATAACCGCAAGCGGTAGAGAGAATAAGATGGCGAATGGCGCACCTGCATTACCAAAGGCAAGGACCATGATCAAGTAAACAACGAATACGGCTGCTGCCATGGCGACGAACAATTGACCGAAGCTTTCATTCACGTCATCGGACACGCCCGTCACTTTCGGTGTGACGCCTTCCGGCAATTCAAGCTGATTCAACGCCGCAGTCAATTTAGCACTTACGCCGGTTTTGTTGTCATCATTGATCTTGGCGGATACTTTCACAAGCTGCTGCTGGTCTTCACGAGCAAGGGAAGCGGCGCCTTTCGTTTCACCGATTTTGGCCACCTCTTTCAACAAGATCGTGGAGCCGTTTGGTCCTGATAATGGGATATTGCCTAATTTCTCAAGTGTATCTTTGTCCGATTTGTCTAACGATACCGTCGTCGTGTAGACGATATTATCAAATTTCATATCTCCCAGACTTTGTTTCTGAATCCAGGCGCGTGCTGTATCCCGGACCGCCGCTGAGCTCAAGCCGTAGGCTCTTGCTTTCTTCTGGTCCACAGCAATCTCTATCTCTGTTTTGGCATCACTTAAATTGTCTTCAACCTCGGAAAGCTCAGGGAACGTTTGGAGCTTCTCCTTCACCATTTTCGCCGCTTTCTCCAGCTGAAGCTGGTCTTCACCCTGCAAGGTGTAGGCAAAATCCGTCGAGGAAACGCCAAAGTCGCCTTCCATCGCTTTCGGCTCAACCTCGGAACCGCTAGGCAGCTCGGAGAGAATATAAGCCTTCATTTCATCTTTCACTTGATTCGGATCTACTTTATCGTTCACTTGAACGAAAATCTGGGAAGCATATGGCGTCCGCTCGTCATCATTGCCGGCATAACCGACTAACGACTCTACGAATTTAAATACCGGTTCGCCATTGGAATCTTTCGTATCCAGGAGCACTTTCTCGATTTCTTTCGTTTTGGCATCCGTAGCTTCGAAAGAAGTCGCGTAAGGAAGCTTTAATTGGAAATACATCGTTTTCGCGGCGCTGGCTTCCGGCAAGAAGGACACGGACAAGAACGGAATCGTTCCGGCCATCGTGACGATCAGCATCGCTAGTGCAATCAATAAGGTTTTAATCCGGTTTTTCAAACTCCAAGTCAATACTTTCTCGTAGAACGCTGTCAGCTTCGTCGGCGCCGACTCATCGTGAGCTTTACCTGGTTTGCTGCGCAGAACGAGCAATTTGGCAAGCATCGGTATGACGGTCAAGGCAACGATCAAGGAAGATAGCAGCGCACAAGCAATCGTTAAGGCAAAAGGTCGGAAGAACCCGCCGACAACCCCGGTAACCAAAGCTAGCGGAGCGAATACCCCGACAGTTGCCAGTGTAGAGGACGTAATCGCCATCGAAACCTGCTTCGTGGCTAGAGCGATAACGGACTCTTTGCGCTCCTGCGCTTTTTCCAAGGAGGCATATATATTTTCAATGACGACAATGGAGTCATCGACGACACGTCCGACTGCGATGAAGATACCGCCGAGCGTCATCGTGTTCAATGTCAAATCCAAGGAAGACATCAATAGCAATGTAATGAGAATGGATAAAGGAATCGAGACCAGAACGATCAGCGTCATCCGTACGTTGCGAAGGAAGATAAGGATCATCAAGGATGCAAGTACGGCCCCTACGACACCTTCACGCACAAGTCCTGTAATGGACTCTTTAATTTGATCGGCGCTATCGTACGTATTTTTGAACGTGATATTCGGCATTTCCGCTTTCCATTCGTGAATCTGCTTCTCGATCGCTTCGGAGAATTCAACTGCGTTCGCGCTGCCTGCTTTGTACAAGATCATCCCGATCGCCGGCTTGCCGTCCAATCTGCCGATGAAGTCCGATTCCGTAATGGCTTTAACTTTTGAGATTTGCTCCAGCTTCACGATATCGCCTTTCGGCGTAGTGATTTCAAGCTGCTGCAGATCGAACAGACTGGTGATATTGCCTGTAACACGGGTCATTTTGCTATTGCCGCTAATGTCGACGGAGCCGATCGGGCTCTTAGCCGCGGCTGAGTTAATCGCATTGCTCACAAGAGCGGGCGATAAACCATACACATCCAGCGCAGAAGCATCCAGCTCGATATCGAGCGAAGTGTCTCGGGCTCCGATCACATCCATATGGTCAATCCCTTTGATTCCTTCAAGTCCAGGCTTGATTTTATCTTTAAAGGATTTATCCAACTCCGTTTGACTGATGCCGTTCTCCGCATAGGCCACCAGATAGTTGGATGGGAATGACGCGGCGCCGAACGTCGACGCCTTCGGCGTCCCGGCTGTGGCCGGCAAAGAAACTTCAGCCAGCATATCCTGAACGGCTTGTTTCTTCTTATCCACATCGACATCCTGCTTGAACATGAGAATAATCATGGAGAAGTTATCGCTGGATGTCGATTGCATCGAGTCCAGATCTTCCAGATTCGCCAGCTTCTTCTCAATCGGATCTGTAATCTCATCCATGACGTCCTTCGGCGCACCTGTGTAGGTAGTCGTGACTGCAACTACCGGGAAAGAAACGTTCGGCATGTTCTCTACTTTAAGCTGCGAGGATGAATATAACCCGCCTACGAAAAGCATGATCATAATAATGAATAATGCCGAAACATTTTTCATCGAAAAGTGTGTAAGTCGATTCATTCCTGTACTCCCCTCGTATAATGATTCTGACTCTAAGATACAAGGCGAATATGAACCCAATATGAACAGGCAGCAAAAAAGCCTGGAAAAATGAAATTTCCAGGCTTTCCGCGTTCATTATTTCTTCATGGAATAGGTTAAAATTGGCAGAGTTACCAGGAATTGAGTGCCTTTTCCCGGTTCACTGTGTACCTCAATCGTCCCCTGATGCAAATCGATAATTTTCCGCACGATCGCAAGCCCAAGCCCGCTTCCCGTATCCCGCTGTCTAGCCTGGTCGGCTTTATAGAAGCGGTCGAAAATACGGCTAAGATCTTCCTCCGAAATCCCAATCCCATCGTCATGAATGGAGACCTGAACACGATCGCGCAGCGGAACGAGCTTAACGAAAATATGACCGCCTGCCGGCGTAAACTTAAGGGCATTACCGATCAGATTCATCCAAACCTGGTTGAGCTGGTCGGCATCCGCGGAGATTTTCACTCTGGGCAAGGCCAGATCAATATCGAGCTGCTTCTCGGACCATAACGGCTCATAGAAGACGACGATTCTTCGGAGCTGCTCGTCAAGATCGAAGATCGTCGGGTGAAACGGATGATGCTCCGATTCCAGCGAAGCCAGCTTCAGCAGGTTATCGCTGAGACGGGAGAGCCGTTCGCTTTCGCGTTCGATAATCTCCAAATACTTGAGACGCTCCGACTCATCGATTTCCGTTCCTCTTAACGCTTTGGAGAAGCCGCGGATCGAGGTGAGCGGCGTTTGGATCTCGTGGGACACGTTGGAGACGAAATCTTGCCGCATCTGCTCCAGCTGCTTCAACTCTCCGGCCATGTGATTGAAGCTGTCCGCCAGTTGTCCGAGCTCATCCTTCTGCTTCACGGCCACATGAACGTTGAAATTGCCCCGCGCCAACCGCTGCGTCGCAATGGTCAGCTTCTTCAGCGGATTCACCACATAGCGCGATGCGATCAAGATGAGCAGCGACCCTACGAGGAGCACGATCACGAGTACGGTAATGACGGCGGTCTGCACTTGGCGGCGGGTCGCTTCCGACAAATTCGGATGAATGAATAAAGCGTAAGTTTTGTCGCCGAGCTCGATCGGCAGACCGACCTTGATTTCTTTGAGCGGATCCTTCACCATGCCGTAATCCAAGCTTTTGTACACATTGCCCTTCAGAACAATGGCAATTTCCGCGTCTTCAATGCGCGGATGTCCATCTTTATTGAAGACAACCTCCGTCATGGGCTGACCGGATTCATCGAATAACGCGAAGATATAGTTGTCATTGAAGCGGTTGCTCGCCGATACGAAGGTATCGATCTGCTTCACCTGTATTTCTTCGGCCAGCTTGACGATTTGTTGGCCGATGGCCAGCATTTCATCCTGAAATTCGTTCGTGATCAAATTTCTGAAAAATAACGTAGCAAGCGGGAACGCCACCGACACACTCACAACGACAACCGCCAGAAACGTACAGACCACGCGCAGGTAGAGCGACTTGATCATGCATTCACCTCTAGCCGGTATCCGAGCCCGCGAATCGTAACGATCTTGAATTCTTCCGTCAGCCCTTCGAAGCGTTCCCGCAGTCGTTTGATATGTACATCAACGGTTCGATCATCGCCTTCATAGTCGATTCCCCATATTTGTTCGATAAGCTGCGTACGCGTGAAGATTTGTGCCGGATAGCTGGCCAGTTTGTACAGCAGCTCGAACTCCTTGAGCGGCAGAGCAAGCCGCTGCTGATCCTGCAGCCGCACCTCGAAAGCCGTCCGGTCAATCACGACGCTGCCTACCGAAATGGTCTGCGATGCGTTGATCCGGTAACGCTTCAGCAGCGCTTTGACCCGCATGACCAGCTCCAAAGGGTCGAATGGCTTCACGAGATAATCGTCGGTGCCCAGTTGAAACCCTTTCACCTTGTGAACCGACTCGCTCTTGGCCGTCACCATGAGCAAAGGCATGTCTTCGTATCGCGCCCTCAGCTCGCGGCAGAGCTCCCAACCGTCCATTAGCGGCATCATGATGTCGAGAACAGCGAGATCCACAGGTGTGGACTCAAGCACATCCAGCGCTTCGACACCATTGCCGGCCTGCAGCACGGTTAAACCTTCTCCCGCCAGATAGACGCGAATCAATTCCCGAATATCCGCATCGTCATCTACTACCAAGATTTTGGTCACGATTCGCCCTGCCTTTCTTTTGCTTGGTTACAGATAAGGAATAGGATCTTTGGCGCCCGCTTCTTCAAAGCCTTTCAATCGCAGGCGGCAGCTATCGCAAACACCGCACGCTTCCGCTTTCCCATTGTAGCAGGACGTTGTCAGCTCATACGGAACCCCGATTTTCAAACCTTCTTCAATAATCTTCGCTTTCGTCCAGTCAATCAGCGGCGTCTCGATTGTAATGCCTTTTCCTTCTACGCCCACTTTGGTCGCCAAGGCTATCACTTCTTCCACCTTATGAATAAATTCCGGGCGGCAATCCGGATATCCGCTGTAATCCAGCGCATTCACACCGATATAAATCGCTTCGGAGCCGGTCACTTCCGCATACGAAGTTGAGATCGACAGGAAGAGCAGATTACGGCCAGGTACGTACGTGACTGGAATTTCAGACTCACCGCCGCCTTCTCCGTTCATCACATTCGGCACATCGATCTTATCATCGGTCAGTGCGCTTCCGCCAAAATCACGCAAGAAATCAAGCTTAATGATTTTGTGACGGTGGCTGACCCCATAGTGCGCAGCAACTTGCTTCGCATTCTCCAGTTCAATCTTATGGCGCTGCCCATAGTCGAAAGAAATCGGATACAGCTCGTATCCCGCTTCTTGGGCTATTCCCATGCATGTGGTGCTATCCAATCCGCCGCTCAAAATAATAACGGCCCGCTTCTTATTCTCGCTCATACGGCCACCTCTACCTTAATTGATTTGTTTGTGAAAAAAGGGATTCCGTCCAGGCGCGGTTACACGCCGCGCATAGCCGGATCCCAAATGATTTTGTGCAGCTGCATATTCAGCTTAACGCCGGACAGCCCCGCTTCCAGCATGAGCTTGACGAGTTTATGAGGCGGCATCGTCTCCCAGACCGGGCTGAACATCGGCAGCGCCTTGGTCGGATGCTTCTCCAGCACGTCCACCGCGGTGCGGAAATCGTGATCGCTCCCGATCACGAACTTCAGCTCGTCCTGCTCGCGCAGCAGCGCGAAGTTGCTGACGAGCATCTGCTCCATCTCGCCGGAGTCGGGCAGCTTGAAGTCCATAATATATCGCACCTTCGGCGATGCGACACGCTCTACGAACATGGCGAGATCGATCGCGCCGTTCGTCTCAATGTGCAGGTCGTCGACCTGCTCAAGCGCTGCGAGCGCTTCGATCAATGCGAGCGATTTGTCCCCGTACAGGAGCGGCTCGCCGCCTGTCAGGCAGATATGCCGGGAGCGGAACGACGTCACCTTGCTGACAATCTCAGCAATCGTCATCACGTTCTCCGCTTCCGCCGGCGGGTAGCTGTACTTGGTATCGCACCAGGTACAGCGCAGGTTGCAGCCAAAAAGACGGACGAAGATCGTAGGGAATCCGGCACGGGTCCCTTCGCCTTCTACCGTCTCGAAGATCTCAACCATTGGAATGCGGATGTCTCGCATTACGCTTCCTCCTCCATCATGGCGCGAGTGATGGCTGCGTAGCTGGTCGGCGTCTCCCATAGGCGAATCTCTTCCAGTTGAATGGCAGGATGGAGACCTTCATCCAAGAGTGCTTGATGAATTTCTTCATACATCCAGACGACCATATTCTCCGCCGTTGTATTCATTGGCGGCAGCACATCATTCAAATATTTATGGTCTAAACGATCGACGACACGTTCTTTCGCTATACGTTTAATATCTCCAAAATCAATTGCGATCCCCCGGCTGTCCACCTTGCCGCGCATAACAACTTGCAGCTTGTACGTATGGCCGTGCAGATTTTTACATTTTCCCTCATAACAATGCAAATGATGCGCACTGTCAAACGTAAATTCCTTGGAAATCAAAACGGATTTGTGATGATATTTTAATTGGTTCTCTGTGATGTCACGCCCCAACATTTGTACATCTCTGGGGATTTCATAGCTCATATCTATCACCTCATAATTTTGAAAAAAACAGTACTCTACATTATATCACGGAGAATCCCCTTCTCACAATCTATCAATATCTGGCGTCTTGCGGCCTCGCTTCTTCTGCCAGTCCAAGTGGCTGGTGATCTCTTGTATCCGTTCGTTCTCCGAACGAAGATCCAATTCAATCATCGCCGTCAGACAAGCAATTTGATCGACCACGCTTTCCGGAAGCTCGACCTCTTCCAGCGATTTCACGATGTAGAGCAAACATTGCAGCGTTTCCTCCATCAGACTTTTCTTTTTGCCGGCAAGGACAACCTCAGTCAAAAAAATAAGGTGGTTCAGCTCTTTTTGCGCTAATTTCAAGAGGAACATCCCCTTTCCTGCTTCCATTATCCAACATTTTCCGACAACACGAAAGACCCCTTGACAATGTTAACTATAACATTTATGATTACAGTATTGATTGATGGATTCGTACACAGCTTTGCATCGCATTCAATCATTTGACAGAATGCTTTTAGAACACATCATACAAAATAAAAAGAAATCATTTTCCTGGAGGGAAACCGATGAGCACACAAGTTCAATCCGAAGTTTTGAAAGTTTTGGAGGAGCGTCACTCCGTTAAGCACTACCAAGCCGGACACCAAATGCCGAAAGAAGATCTGGAGCAATTGTTGACCGCTACTTCCTTGGCGCCATCCGCATGGAATCTTCAGCACTGGAAGCTTCTCGTCATTGACGATCAAGCGCAAAAAGAAAAACTGCTTCCTATCGCTTATGGGCAAAAGCAAATTGTTGAAAGCTCCGTTGTCATCGCGGTGCTTGGCGACCTTGAAGCGAACAAAAACGCTGAGCTTGTATTCGGACCTGCCGTTGAAGCCGGCCAACTGCCGAAAGAAGTGAAAGACAACCTCGTTGCTCAAATCAACGGCGCTTACCAATACCCGCAAGTTGCTCGCGACCAAGCGATTTCCAATGCTTCCCTTGCTGCTATGCAGCTTATGATTGCAGCCAAAGCTATGGGCTATGACACTTGCCCAATGGGTGGTTATGACGCTGCGAAATTCGTAGAAGCTTTCAACGTACCTGCACGTTATGTACCGGTTATGCTGATCAGCGTCGGTTTGGCGGCAACGCCTGCTCGTCCATCCGGCCGTCTGTCTCTGGATCAAATCACCGTGTCCAACACGTTCTAAATAGATAACGAAAAAGGCATGGCTCTCTGATGAGAGCTCATGCCTTTTTCTATGCTTTAATGCAGCTGCTCCGTCTCAAACCAAATCTCATCGATCAGCTTATTGCGATATAGCATCGAAACGTTGAATGTTTCGTATTCCTTCTCCTTATCCAGCTCCTCGAGCAATAACGTCGCGATAAGCTCGCGATCATCGGAATCGCCGGGCTCGCGGAAATCAATGAACCCCGTCAACTGGCGGGAGCTAATGTCCACCGTAGCGGTGCCGATCGGCAAGCTGCCGTTCGATTGCTGATAAATTTCATAGGTCAGCGTATCTCCATCGTCCCTGGCCAGACTGATCGTATAATCATCCGGATTCAGCGGCGCGAACGTGTCGACCTCCATATCATCCACCAAGTCCAGCAGGTCAATATGGGTCAATTCGACCGTGTCGATGGTTTCTCCGTTATACATCATATTGAAAATGAACGAATCGGTTTCATCCTCATCGAAGTCGGCTACAACCAATTCCGTGACAGCATCCATCTCTTCATCGAACGGGTCGAATTGCCATGTGATCTCCCCGACTACATCAGAACCATAAATATGGGTGGTTACCTCAGCAACCAGCTCCGAATCTTGGTCATATACATGGTACTCCACCAAATTTCTGAATTCACCGACATTCACCAGCTCATAACCTAATTGGTGCACGCGCTGATCGACCATATGCATGCTCTCCGGTCCAGCCGCCTCGTCGATATCATTGAATCGCGTTTCATCATCATTGACCCACTCATAGTCGGCGTCATCATCATCCAAATAATAAGATTCGTCTTCATGCTCATCCTCTAGGACCATCCCCTTCTCCAAGGCATGATCCGTTGCGATCACGAAATCATAATCGCCGGAGCTCACGATCACTTCGCATTCGCCGATTCCCAATGCATCAATCACATCTTGGATATAGGACTGCACGAACTCGTAGACTTGTTCTACGTCCACTTGCGTAGCGGACTGCCGCTCCAGATGAATCGAGCCCCTGAGTCGATCCGATTCCCTGTAGACTAGCGTTAACGTACCGACAAACTCCCCATTATACATCATATCGCAGACTTCTCCGCCTGCCGTTTTCAGGTCGGGTCTAAGCATCATATCGGCCACGACTCTTTTCGCCTCCTCTACAGATCTTATGATTCTCCTGTAGATTGTCCCAACTTCGACCAAATTATGAGTATTTAGGGTAAACGTCTATACACTTCTGTCCGTCAGTTCATATGCTATCCTATAGAGTCGAAAGGGAGGGATCTGACATGTCTGCTGGATACAATAATGTAGGTGCAATCTTAGTACTTTTCATCCTGCTGGTTATCATCACTAGCGCATTCGTTCTCTAATTTATTTAAAATGAAAGACTGCTCCGCCTTACTTTTGTAAGGGGAACAGTCTTTTTTTACTCGCTTGTGCCGTTAAGCCTCTGGCGTTCGGCTTCGATGTGGTGGAGTTTCGATTGGATCAAATTCGCTGTTCGCGGATGCCGCTTGGCAATATTCCGATAGATGCTCCTAGCCGTCGAGGATTTGCCGCCTCGATGAGCAATTTCTGCTAATGCATATTCGGCCTTCCACTCGGCAATTTCGTGATCTGCTGCAACGAAGCTTCTGTACGTCCGAAACGATTCTCTTGCACGCTTTAAGCCAGCCTCTGCCTCTTGATATAAAAGGTCCGCCTGCTTAATGCGGATAAGCGACAACAGATAATGAGCATCCGGGAAATCGGGCTGAATGGCCAATGCCTTTTGACAGCATGTCAAAGCATGTTCCCAATCTTGACGGCGGTAATAAATCTCGGTTAAGTATTTATACACATCGAGCATTCTTCCGAACAGTGGATTAGAAATACTTCTGCCCTCTGCCTCCATAAGCGCTTCAAGCGCCTCTTGTTCCTGGCCCGCTCCCAGCAGCTCGCGTCCAAGATAGAACCACGCCGCGGGATCTTCAGGATCTTCTTGAATCATAAGTCTCAATAATTTCACATTGCGGGCAAGCTTGTTCTTGCTCTTCATGATATCAGGTTCGTACCCGTCATGCAGAACTCTAATTTTCACCTTATGACGCCGGGCTTCAGCATTATATATACCTGTTTCCGTACTTACTTGCTCATGCACCCGCCCCCAGTATCGAAGGCCCCGACGTAGCGGAAACAAGCGCGCTTGTGCAAAATTATGTTTGACTTGCCCGTTGATGAGATTAACCTGCCATATGCATAGAATCGGAGGGATGGGCGAATGATGATAGATCGCTGCAGCTTCCCGAACATAGTGCCTGTCCTCCGTTGCCAGATATTCGTCGGCATCCATCCAGAAGACCCAGTCCGTGTTCATATGACGGAGCCCTTCATTTCGAGCTGCGGCAAAATCATCGACCCAAACAAACGGCACAATCGTGACGTTGGGATACTTCTGAGCAAGTTCAACCGTTCGATCCGTGGAACAATCAATGATCACGATCTCATCGACCGCTCCCTGAAGCGAATCCAGACAGCGCTCAATGGTAGCTTCCATGTTGTAGGTAATAATCCCCGCGGTAATGGTCACTTTCCTTGTATGCAGCAGGCCTGCAATGTCATCTCTCTCGTCGCCATCCGGTACTTTCTTTAGTGCCTCGAACACGGACACGACCCAAGCAGCTTCCGGATCGAGCAGCCAAGCGCGATTAAACACTTGCGTTGCTGCCCTCCCGCAGCCTTGATGCATCAGTGCTTCCCCTAGATAGACCCAGCTCTGAGCTTCTAGCGGTTTAACCCGAATTAGATCTTTCGCTGTGTATTCCGCTTCTTTGTATCTATGCTGTTGTAACTGCTCGATGATTGTCGCGGTAGATTGTTTCATGAGCCACCTAGTTTAAAATGAATGGTATTCTATACACAACCGAATTGTTAGTTAATTTAATAATCGCGGTAGTACTGTTCGTATTAGAAGTATTGCTGTCCACTTCAACGATGTGGATACCGCTGTCGTATTCGTTGATTCTTAAATTAAAATCGGGTGTCGTTGAACTGACCGTAACATCTTGGCCGTCTTTGTACCAATTAAATAATGAATTAACATAAATGGACTCATTACTATAATAATTCAAAGGCCAGAGATTCACTCTATCTACATACGTTACGTGATTGGATAAATCCTTGCCAATAACCGTAAACTTATAAGGCTCTTCCTCTTCGTGATCAGCTGCATCGTGACTTGCGGCAAAAGATAACGTTTTCCCATTAGTAATCCCGTATGTCAGATAGGTGCTTCCGGTAACCGTCGGGTTAGGATTCTCATGATACACAGAGTACTGGACAGTTGCTCCCTCGTGCTGCGGGAACATTTGGTCCAAGTCAATATCCAGTGTGCTGTTCTCATAAATGGAGCTGGTTGTTAAATGATTGTCCGTTAAGTCCCAATTGTATTTAATTATGAAATAGATCGATTGCTGGACGTTGTCTGCCTTCAAATGATTTAATTTATAGACCGCTTTATGAGAAACAATCTTCACGCTGGTTCCATTGATCTCAAGCGGATCATGGGGATCTTCCGGGTCTTGATAATACTCGCCTATTTCCAAAATCTCTTTATCAAAGTATGAATTCTCATCGATATCATTAAAGTAATTATGTAAATCAAGGGTAATGGAAGCCCCGCCATCTAATTCGAAAATTTCGGAAGGCCGGACCATGAATGGAATGGTTCCTGTCGTCACCCCGCCATTGCTGTCATAGACCACAACAGGGAGATATACAGGCGTATCCGATGACTTTAGAGGGGTCAGTGTCTGTCCTGCAGACGTATTATTTACTCTTATGTACTCATTTCCTGAGGATGTAAAGACAGCATTGATATAATCGTAACTTTCGTTCTCCTCATCGTCGTCCGGATCTTCATAAAACTGTTCGATCTCAAACAAGGGCAAGTCCTCATAGTAAGCACTCACATTAATATCCTGACCAGTGTACATCTCATAAGGAGTTACATCGGTCTTGGCAACTGGAGCCTGATTGTCCGGATTGTTGAAGGGATCCTCTTTGTGAATCGTCGTAGAGGCTAGATCGATATGATCCATTAATTTTTGAATGCTCGATTTATCCGGATACCTACTCGGGAAATTTTGGAGCAAAGAAACTATATGCTGAATAGTAAAATGTGAATTCGCCCCGGCACCAGCGTCAGGAACGATAACAACATTGAATTCATCTTCGTAAGTTCCCTCACCTTCATAAGGCGTTACGGTCACGGTAAAGGTGGCAAGTCCGGTTCCTGAATTGTCTACTAAAGGATTAGCGCTTATCTCAAGAATTCCATACCTTAACAGGTCTTCATTCACGCTGGCTATTGCAGAATTGTGATCAACTTCAAATCCTCTTGAGAAATAATACAGATTATTCAAATCAATGTATTTCTTGCCACCCGCAGGAATTACAATCGTTTGGAGCATATCTTCATGGTTAATCTCCGGAATCTCCGACTCCACGTTCGCCGCTGCAGGAACCGCCATGAACGGATACGCCATCAGTGCCGTACTCGCTATAGCCCCTACCCATTTCCCCTTCTTGCTATAGCCTTTCTTCTCTTTCCCTATCACTTTGCACCACCGCCATCTAGTATTCTTTCCCTCATTCTACCATAGCAGCCAATTGGGAAGAACCCCTTAAACGACAAAAATCCTCAAAAATCGAGGATTTTATGGGAAATTAATATGATAAACAATACTTAACTAGGGCTTTATGCACACCCTCGTCGTTATTGGATGCCGTCACGGCATCCGCGGCTGCCTTTACGCCTTCCGGCGAATTGTCCACTGCGATACCTAGACCGGCAAATTCCATCATTTCCAAGTCATTGTAGTAGTTTCCGATAGCTAGTATTTCGCTTGGCTCCACTTTCAAATCAGCAGCTAATGCTTTCAACGCATTCCCTTTATTCGCTTTGGCACTCATGACATCAATGAACAGGTCACCGCTGCGAATCATCCGCAGATCACCGTACAATTTGAGTTCATTCCATTCGCGCTCGACACGGTCCAACACTTCCGGCTGGCCGAATAAGGTAAATTTGACAATAGGCAGCCCGAGTTCGGATACGTCCGTTACAAGCTTGGGACTAATAAGAAACTTCTCGTACATCTTCTTCTCATACTCGCCGATACGCTCAATGTACATGTTAAACGAGGTGCAGACATCGAAATGAATGCCCTCCTGTCTCACATAAGTGAGCATAGGGGCTATTTCCTGCAGAGTAAAAGAGAACTCATTGACCAGTTCCAGTCCACGCTCATCCGCATGCACCGTAGCCGCTCCATTATGCGTTATCATTGTTCCTTCTAATCCGAGCTGCTGAAGAATGGGAAGTGTACTGGCCGGCGCTCTCCCTGTACAGAGTACAATATGGCTTCCTTGGTCATATACGTCTTGAATGGTTGCAATCGTCTGCTCCGTCAATTCATGATCGTCGTTCAACAGGGTACCGTCAACATCCAGTGCGATTAATCGGTAGTTCAAAGCTCTCTCTCTCCCTCATACCATTTTTTCGACTAATTGTACCATAGGCATGCTCCGGAAAAAACAGCTATCCGAAGATAGCTGCTCTTCCTTAATGAACTCGATGAACGCCAACGGCTTTGTTCACATTACCGATGATGTTGATTGGAACTTCGTCTTGCTTCACGACGCCGTTCCGGTAACGAATCTGAAAACGGACGATCTGCAAGCCTAAAGGGAGGCCTTCCGTCAATGATTGGAATTTGGCATCAAATAATTCTCCCGTGAACTGGGTCGGATCCCACGCCAAACCTGTTAACTTTACTGTTGCATACAACGGTTTCCCATCCAATCCGATGGTTTCGATCCACGCCGTGACCTCCTCGACAGGTGCCGGTGAGCTCTGAGCCGAGACAACGAAGATTTCCCCGGAATAAAAATCTTTAGGTGCCGCCGAGGTCTGATGCCCGCTCTTTTCATGAAAAGGCAGCCAATTATGCGTGTAAGTAACATCCGAACGTATCGTCAAAGGCATAGCAGCGACCAGCTTCGCCACCGAATGAGCAGCCCGGCCGTCCGATACGGTCAAAGTCACCTTATAGACGCCAGGGGCCAAGAAATGATGAGCAACATTTGGCGTGGAGAATGTAAGCGCAGAACCATTTGCCTGTACGATCTCCCAAAGATAGCTTAGCTGATCTCCATCCAGATCATAGGACGCATTGATGGTGTGAACGACATCCCCTTCCCAAACGGGCTTAGGCGTCCAATCAAATTCCGCAACCGGGGAACGGTTAATATAAAACCAAGTTTGCGGAGAGTAGTCCGACCAAGCTGCCCCATCATGAACCCTGACCCGTACGCGCAATTTCTGCCCAGCCGGGAGATCTTGAGTGACTTGCCAGCTTCCGACGGAGGAAGCCGAACCTTGGTCGTGCTGCCCCGAATCTGCAACTACAACATCATTAGACTCGTTCGTAATTTGCAGCTGAAAATATTTGAAAATGGTCCCCGGATCCGAATCCGTCTGATTCCACTGAAACGTTGGCCGCAATTCGGAGAAAATCGTAGGCGCCTCCAGCGAGCCTGCTGGCACCGTCATCTCCGCTGCAGGCGGCAGATTCATCATAAACCACCCGGAGTTGGACCAATCCGACCAATACGTCCCATCGTTAACACGGACCTGAACTTGCAGAGTGTCCGTTCTGCCGGCCAGTAGGGATAACCCAAATTGTTCGCTCGGTTGAGCAGTCCAAGAGTTGGCTGCTGTTCCATAGCTGCAGCGATACCAAACGCTTGATTCACTATCCAAACTGCACCCGCGTGCATATCTACCGCTAACGAAAGCGGTATACGTGAATCCCCTGCTTTGGTAAGTAACTTGCCGGCCAGCGGCATCCAGAATTCGGTACTCATATCGACTGTACGCAGTCGGGATATCCGGATCGTTTTGATTCCAAGAAGGAGATAGCACTCCGCTTGTCACAAGTGTTGGATTAGCCTGCGTTCCATTCGGGAACGTTAGGGTTGCTGAGGGCGGGAAGCCTCTTGCGAAATATTTTTCATCCCATGCCGACCATTCGCCGTGTTCATCCTGTACTCTTATTCGTATCTTGTAAGTTTTGTTTGATTGAACCTCAAGCGGATAGGCATAACTGAAAGACACGACTTGGCCGTCGCTGCTCTCGTCATGCGTCCTTACCAGATTCGGGGATCTTTGACTAATCCATTTATATGGAGGATTGCTATAGGCATCAAAGCGATAATATTGAACGTCAAGTTCGGAAGCGACAATTCTGCTTTTTGCATCATAGTCTACAGCGTTCCAAGTAAATACAGGATTCAGAGCAGCCGCTCCTGAAGGTGCATTCATGTCTGTGCTCTTATGGCTCGTAATTTCAACAAAAGGAGCGTGGTTCTCTGGCGGTGCATCTAACCATAGACGATCCTCCGCCCAATCGGACCAAGCACCGTATTCGTCTTTGACCGCTACACGAAACGTGTACATCCCCATCTCCGTAGCCCTGTTTAATTTACCTCCCATCGTGCTTCCATCCGGCTTGATGTACTCGTACCGGCGTTCGGTAATGCCGCGAGTCGTTGAATAATCTATGCCCGTAGGCTCCGTGGAAAATGTTGAGCCGCTCAACCAACGATCCGGGTCATAGCTTTGATCGTCATAAGAAATACGATAATACGGATCCTGACTAACTCTTAGCACACCTACAGGTCTGCGGTGAACTAGAACATTTCTGAAATACGGTTCAGACTCTGAAATGTACGGGGCAAACGTTGGATTGGGATACTTATATGCGACTGGGGTCGGATCATCAGCGCCAATGTACGCTATCGTGTAGATGCCCACTTTATCTAATACTCTTTGCGGAGAACCTATGTAACTTTGCAGATGCAACGCCGATAACCCGCTTTTACCGTCACCTGCGTCTAGAAATTTCGAAGCGTTCGAATGCTCGTAGGTCCACTTGTCTCTACTAACCAAATGCTCGTCATTCTCAGGGTCATAGAAGTCCGTTTGGTACGTTAATTGTTCGCCTGCAATCCCCGTATCACTGATCACCGTGTTATCTATGAGCGGAATTTTCACATAAAAGTTCCGAAAATGCGAGCCATAACCGCCAATAAAGAAACCGTAAGTGCCTTCCCCTAATGTGGAATCATTAAGTTCCAGAATAGGAACCGTCCCCAGTCGAACCTTGATATTCCCTCCTCTAACGCTGACCTTCATGTTCGTAAAAGAAGTCGCAGGCAGCCAGACGGAAGTTGATTTTAATTCCGTTCGTACCCCTCCCTCGATCTTCGCAATGCTTATTTTGTTCGTTGTCATTTCCAAACGGTACATCGTATTATGGCTTGTGGCCCGAAAGATAAGACCTGAAGGGGCATTCTCATTCATATTGGCACTCGATTGAAGGAAGTCAAATACATAATCAGCATCTTTGACGTTGGCATCCTTTTTCAACGTTTGACCAATTTCGCTTGAGGCGTATCCGGCAGAATTTGCGGTGCTCCCCTTAATTTTGTAGTAATAAAATTTGCGTTCCGAAGCACTGTCATCCGAGTCATAGCTCGATACATAACTTCCCACACTGCATGCTCCGCAAGATTTCCACTTGAAATTCCATCGCCTTAACTTGTAGTGGTCTTCTTGAAGCACAACTTGAAATTCCCCGTCAGCACTTAAGCCGGCCTGTGCAATTGTATATTTATATATTTCATTTAATGTTTGATGATTGATGGTTGAATTTGTAGGCCTTAAGCTTTTGGTCGGAAAGGAAGCTAGCTGATTGGCGAATTTATCCGTTACGACGATTCGGTTAAACCCGTCTACGACATAGACATATCCGTCAGCGGAAACTGAATAATGAGCATCTACGAATGTGTCATTCGACGTATCTTCGCCGTCCCCGCGAATAATGCTGCCATCATCGATCCTGTATGTGTTCTTGTACGCAATATCCTTAAAGATAGCAAGCTTCCTCACAGCACCTGTGGACTTGTTGACGGATACCAAGTACTCGCTGACCTTACCTAAACGGTTGGCCGAGGAGCCCCAACTCCCTGAACTGTAGGTATCTGTCGTTAAAACTTTGGACTGTTCACGGTACATATAAACTTCTGAATCCTCATAGATTCCCGTAAAAGAAGGTGCCGGAATAATTGATGCTGCAGGTACCTCCAGTCCTGTTTCAACATCCACCCAGGTGCTTTTTTGGCACCAGCATAGGTAGCTGTAAGTATTCTCAACCATTACTTTCGTGCCATCATCGTTCAGCTTTAGAATGGACAGCGGAGCGCGCGTCCCCGTTTCCGTCGGGTCGCAGTCGCCTGAGCAACCATCATACGTATAGGAGCCGGACCGGCTCCATGAGACCGTACCGTCGGCAAGCTTGCGATAGAGTGTCCATGACTCCGAATAATTATCGTCATACCTCGATGTAACTAAATCAATCGAATAAGCCCCGCCTTTCGTATCATAGGCCAAGTATTTCCCAGGATTATCCGGTGTTGGTTTGACGGTGCCTAAACCGCCTTCCATACTTGTGGTTTTTCCATTAAAAAGCGGAATAGCGCCAATAGAGCCTACACCATATCTGTTACCTAGGAATTGCGTGTTGAATAACGAAGGTACAGGAAAGGAGTGCCATGCCGTATAGGCCGATCTCTCGTACTGCTCTGGTGTAATCGTCAGGCCGATCGCCGGACCGTAATATGGCTGCTTCCCATAATGGGAAGTTAGCCCGTTCGTGGCCGTATTGTAAGTAAAGCCAATGTCTTTCGCCTTATTCAGGCTTGGATTCGTTAATGAAGACCCTT
This sequence comes from Paenibacillus sp. MAHUQ-63, assembly GCF_028765165.1. Lineage (GTDB taxonomy): Bacteria > Bacillota > Bacilli > Paenibacillales > NBRC-103111 > Paenibacillus_E. The sequence goes on from NZ_JARADB010000001.1 coordinate 330,707, forward strand.
GCCATTGATCCCCAAAGGCCATAAGCATCTCATTTTCTAAGATCGTATCGAACTTTGGAGGTTCAGGGTTGGAAGAGGTGACCGTGAAGGAAGCCTCGGGGGAATCGTTTTTAATATCGACGTCAAAAGTCCTTGTGTCCGTTAAGCCCCAATCTTCTTTGGCAGTAACCGTTAATTGATACTTTCCTACTTGCATAGCAGTTAACGAAGCGGAACCGCCTACCGAAATGGAGATCTCAAGCGGCATATGGTCATTAAATATCCCATCGTTATTCTTGTCATACACATAGCTAATTTTAGTTTCAACAATAACGTCGCCATCGGGACTATAAGACATATCTCGGAATGGAATATTCCCCCTCACAGCAAATAAAGGCAAGTTAATCACAGCTGCAGGAGGCTTATCTTCAACGACATTGATGTGCTTAATAGCCTTGTTTGCCGGTAAGCTTCGTACTCCACGGTTGTCCATAACCTCAAGTGAAACGGTCTCCACTCCGATGGTCGGATAAACAGAGCGTTTATTCGTCCAAAACTCCTGTACGATCGTTCTTCCTAGCGCAGCTTTACTGCAAGCGCCATTAATCGCATTTGCCGGTAGGGGTCTATGTTGAACAACTCGATTGGGGATATTGATACAAGGGATCGGTTCCGGTCTCATGATGTCGATCGTTGCCTCTTCTTCGGTACAAGCGCCTTTATCATCACACATTCGGGCAGAAATCGTATGGCTCCCTGCCGAGGTCGCGGTTAGCCATGTTAGCTTCTCCTCTCCTTTCAAATAGCCCAAAGCGGGGAAACTTTTGATCCAGGAGCTCGAACTATTCTGAAACAACCACTCGAACGTAACCGTGTCATCATCAGGGTCGTAATGATTAGGAGCAATTTCGGGAAGGAGCCTTGCATTTAACTTATCGCCGACAACGGCCTGCGCAATTGGAGTACGGCTGGTATAATCGTTTTCGGAATACCATCCGATTTCGAATTGCGGCGGTCGATTGGGCGGCCTGGAACCAATCGTAAACTTTCCCTCATAGAAATATGAGGTTCCCCCACAGCTGTCCTCCAATTTATATTCGACATGGACTTCCCCGCTAGTTATATTTCCCGGATAACCCGTAAATCCCATCATGCCATATGCAAACAAAGACATATCACTTGTTGCCGTACTCGTTAAACGGCTCCAACCGTACTGAACGGAGGCTCCGGTCGCTTGCGACAAAATGAATCTGCCACGCACAGGGGTACAGCCCGTGGAAGGTATTTTCCAATTCGCTTTAATCCTATTGGATTCCTTCCAAGTTATAGCGGGCCGGTCTGCCGAGGTCTTCCCTATGTAGCCGCCGCCTGTAGGCCCGCACGAGGTTTGCGGGGTAATGATTGTGGTGATTGTGTTATTCGAAGCACTTGTTTCCGGAATGTCGTCATTGGCATCGACTGTGAGTGTGATGCTTTTGACCGTGTTGAATGTGTAGGGGATGATTTCCGTTAGGGGAACATTATTATTTAGTCCTGCTGTATAAATGAGGGTCTTGATAATCGCACCGTCTGCTGCTACCGTTACCGTGAATCTAGTTCCTCTCGGTATGTTGATTCCGATGTTTTTGAAGGTGATTTTCAAATCGGTGCTAATTCCTGTTTGAACACAGGGGTCTGGCTCAATGGAGAGCGCAGCCAGGTCGGCTTTGTTGGGTGGGGAGTACGTGACGTCGATAGACATTTGGTATTTGTAGGTGGTTCCACTCCATAGTCCTATTGCGTACATCGCATAGTTACGAAGCAATCCTCCTGAACCATCTGGGTCTGGGAAATCACGAATTTGATCTGGTGGTACAGATCCATCCAATAACATCATAGTACGAATCATCCCTGTGCCGGGAGTGTCACCTTTACCAAATGCCAACGGTTCAGCACCGTAGTCAGGGCTATACTTTTCAGCTTTAATGATTTGGATGCTGCTTTGATCGAGCTTATCAGGATCCGTAATATCAGCATCGGTGCCTGATAAGCTTGTAGAAGACTCCTGTAAAAACCATTTCATAGCTTTTGGTACCTCATAGGCAGTTGTGACAGCGTAACCTTCTTTATCATAATTAGTTACCTGATCGCCACTTGCACCTTTAGAGCTATATAGCGGAGATAGATACGTGTACCTTAAATCAGGTCCATAAGTGTTAACATTGTTGTAATTAAATAGAGTAGTTAAATAACGTAACCTTCCGTTCTTCGGAATACTACCTGGGTAAGGTGATGGGTTTCCTTTAACTCCATCAAACTCTACTGCAACAGTCTTACTCCCTTTATGTTCCCATATTTTTCCCAACGGTTGCCTATAAATTTGATGCATTGGATTTGTTTCGGACTTACCATAAACCTTAGTTTTAGCACCATTTAGATTGTTCACAGTTACTGAAGTTGAAGTAAAGGTCACGATTCCATTAGACTCAGTTTGATTATTTATAGTTACTCCGGTTATGTTACCACTAATTAAATCGCTTATATCTTTAGAAAATGACTTAGCCTGCGCTGAAGAATATTGAGGTAATACAGATAAGGAACTGTAGGTACCTTGTTCAAAATTATAATACAATCTAACAGTAGAAGCAGCTTGAGACCTATCAGCATTAAATAGTGGTATTAGTATTTCGATTAGAATCAAGAACAATATCACCCTATTGCTTAGTTTACGCAGTTAAGTCCATCTCCTTATCTATCTGCTAATGTAATATGTTTTCCTAGGATATCAAACATAATAGTCCGATTAGCAAATTTATTTGGCAGTGCATAAGCCACATAACCTTCATGCGTTTGAGGTTTTAAAAAACGCATCCATCCAGTTAACTCTTGGTCGGTTAGCAACAAGAAATCAGAGGTATCTAATTGTTTTAACACCTGTAAAGGTAATAAATCAGGAGCCCCAACGCCAGCTTCAGTAGCCACTACCGTAAAATTAGCCAAAATAACTTTGTTCTCTGTTTTACTGGTCGACTTTCCCCAGGTCGTCATATCAATAAGCTTCATATAAGGATCATCCGGATCGGCAGGATCAGCCACAATCAGTTGATTCAATCTGACCGTAACCCCTTCTGACCAAGTCCAAGTAGTTCCAATTTCCTTCGGAGTAAGGCCCAGCATCGTCTTTACATTACTGCCGGCCTCCGATATCTCTGCCGCACTGGCTGCATACTTATCAACCGGAAGCTTGTCCCCCTTCCTCGCAGCAAGTATACGCTCAATGATCGTAATTGCCTGAGCTCGCGTGCTGGTCCCATACATATCCAGGTCAGTCTTACTGACACCATGTATTAGCCCTAGTCCCGTGGACTCCATCATCGAGCCTTTCAAGTTTTTATTAACACTTCGCACGCTTACAACGGACATTTCAATTCTTTGCATCGGCTCATTATAGCGTTCTGGGAACTCTGCCGGGATCACGCCTTGCTCTTTCAAGCGTTCAACATAAGGTCGAAACCAGCCCTCCCCTTCGACATGATTGATTTTCTCCCCTGTGGCCAAAGCCACCATTTTAATAAATTCCGCTCGGCTAATTGGCGCATCAGGCTTGAAAGTCCCGTCTTCATAGCCGTCGACGTACTCTTTATCGACTGCTGCTTGTATAGATTTTTGCGCCCAATGTTGTTCCGTATCTCTAAATTGTATCGAGTCTTGAGCAGATGAAATTATCGCATCATAACCAACGGAGAGACCACAAACTATCGATGCTCCCAGAACAACAGCCTTCTTCATCATTTAATAACCCCCCTCTTAATAAAAAATCTATTATTGACAAAATATGTATGGACATACATGCAAAAAACCACCCAGTCATCGCCAATAAGCCGCGATAACATGGGCGGTTCTTCCGCACATTTCAAATGCTATATAACCAAAAATACCATATACTAGTAGGTTTGTAAACTTCTAATTTTGTAAGTCGTGGGCATTTCTCAGTGCTGTTAGCTCATCCGCCGTAAGCTCTCTAACTTGGCCTAAAGCCAACGTCGGGTCCAGCGCTATAGGCCCCATAGAAATTCGCTTTAAATATGCGACTTTCTTTCCAACTGCTAGGAACATTCTTTTCACTTGGTGAAATTTCCCTTCCATAATCGTCAACTCGATCTCGGAAGGCACTCCGCCATTTTTGTTACCGGGGCTTATTATTTTCAGTACACCAGGAAGCGTTTCATACCCGTCATCCAAGGTTACTCCTTTGGCAAATGCCTCGACATCCGCCTCATTAACCTCCCATTCCACTTGGGCATAGTAGGTTTTCGGAACGTGCTTGCGTGGGGAAAGCAGATTGTGAGCGAGCTTCCCATCGTTGGTGAGCAGGAGAAAGCCCTCCGTATCCTTGTCCAACCTACCTACAGGAAAGACCTCGAATGGCGCATACGACGCATCCAACAAATCGACAACCGTACGGTCGCGATTATCTTCCGTAGCGGAAACAACGCCTTGCGGCTTGTTCATCATCAGATAAACAAATTCGCGGTAAAGCACCGTCTCTCCGTTCACCTGAATCGTATCCTTATCGGGATTGATCTGCATCCCGCTGTCTTTGATTTTCACGCCATTGACATAAATCGCGCCTTCCTTAGCCAAGCGTTTCAGCTCAGAGCGCGTGCCGACACCTACATGGGCGAGTATTTTATCGAGCCTCTGCGTTTGTTTCATGACCGATTAGGTCCACCTCCAGCCGGGCGGGTATTCGTTCTTTAGCATCCCGTCCAGCCATTTGCCCCAACCGACGGGATGCCCATCCAGGCAGACAAGGCAATAGCCTTTGGCTGCCTTCGTTTCTTGCGAATCGCGGACAATCTCGCTCTCCGCGACCTCGAGCGTCTCGCCCTTCAAATACCGAAGGGCTCGCTCGTCGCTCGAAGCCAAGCTCAGCGTTCGCTTGGCTTCGTGCATGCGCAGTCCCATAGCTAGCGCATGGGACGGCTCGAATCGGCCGCGGTGCAGCGCGCCGATGTACCAGCCCGGCCGCACGACTTTCAGTCCGTGCAGCTCGGGCAACCCCGCCGGCGACGCGTACGCGTGGTCGCCGTAGCATACGAGCCGCAGAGCGGCGAAGGGATCGCTGCGCAGCAGCTCGCCTTCGAACGCCTGCAGCGGCTCCAGACTTACGCGCGGCTCAACCGCCGCCGCGCGCCCTTTGCCCCGCAGCGCCTCCCGGCCGCTGCGCCCCGATCCGCCCCGCGCCTCCGCTCTCCACGTCTCCGACGTTTCCTTCACCGCTCCGCTCCGCGCCTCCGCTCTCCACGTCTCCGACGCTTCCTTCACCGCTCCGCTCCAAGCCTCCGGCGCCTCTCCCCCCGCTTCAACGCCCTCCTTGCGAACCACGGCCACATAATGGCCCTCTCCACGCAAGCGGTGAGGCCATAATCGCGCCGTACCCGCAACCGCAGCGCGGGCCTTAGCCGAATACGACGCCTCGCACCAAGGAGCGCGGAGCCAGTCCGGCCGGCCGGGACTAAACCCCTGGACCGGTACCACGTCGAAAGCCGGATGCTTATCGAGAAATTCGGCAATTTGCGCCTCATTCTCCTCCGGAGAGAACGTGCAGGTCGAATACACAATCGTACCTCCCGGAGCCAGCATCTGTGCCGCCTGTCCGAGCAGCTCCCGCTGCATCGCAGCGAATTCCTGCACCGTATGACGCTCCCAGCCCTGCATCATTTCTTCTTCCTTACGGAACATCCCTTCCCCCGAACAAGGGGCATCGATTAAAATTTTATCGAAATAACCGGAGAACGCGGAGATCATCCGCTCCGGCCGCTCATTGAGCACGACGGCGTTCCGTACGCCGAAAAGCTCTAAATTTTTGACAAGCGCTTTGACCCGGTCCGAATGGTTGTCATTCACCACCAGCACGCCTTCGCCCTGAAGCTTCGCCGCGATTTGCGTGGACTTGCCGCCGGGGGCTGCGCATAAGTCGAGCACTTTATCACCCGGCCGTACCTGCAGCAGCTCCACCGGCGCCATGGCGCTGGGCTCTTGAATATAGTAAAGGCCGGCATGGTAATAAGGATGCTTGCCGGGACGTTCTCCCGCTTCATAGTAATAACCTTCCGAAGCCCATGGCACCGGCTCTAGCACAAACGGACTCTTATCTAAGAAGTCGCGCTTTGCAATTTTTCCTGTATTCACTCTCAAACCGAACGATCTCTCTTCATCGTAAGAGTCCAGGAATTGTTCAAATTCGTCCGGCCCTAATAAATCCATCATCTTATCCCTGAACAAGGGGGGCAGCTGCTTCGTCATCCGACATCTTCTCTTTCTTTCTTTTTATCTCCGCTATTATAGCTGAACTGTCACCAAACAGCCAATAATTTTCAAAATTCGCACAGGATATGCTATACTTTTTAGAGAAAATAGAACAAAGTAATCTAGAACATGATAGAGGTGTATGTAATGAAGAAGCTGCTTATTTACCTGGGCATTGTTGTCATTTTATTCGGGGGTCTATATTTCGTTAACCAGCAGTCTACCAAATCCACGGACAAAGCGAATGCCGGCAACCCATACGGCGTTGCGGCATCCAAGCTAAATCCGGAAACGGTCAAACAATTAACCGATCCGAACTATCAAAACCTCATTTTGCCGAAAGATCTGGACCAAAGATTGAAGAATAAAGAAACATTTTTCCAATATTACTACGCATCTACTTGTCCGCATTGCAAAGTAACGACACCGGTTCTAGTTCCCTTGCAAAAAGAACTGGGCATTGATGTGAAGCAATTTAACTTGGAAGAATTCAAGGATGGCTGGCAAAAGTATAACATCGAATCCACGCCGACGCTGGTTTACTACAAAGATGGCAAAGAAGTGGACCGGATGGTTGGCGGAGTGCCGGAACCGGGCTCGCAAGGCGGGAATACGCCGGAAATGTTTAAAGCCTTTTTCCAGAAATATAAAGGATAAATCGGCAAAGCAGCGGAAACGCTGCTTTTTTTGTTGGCCCCCTTTCCCTGTCCCCCTCTGCACCGGCAGTTAAGAGCTCCTTGTTTGCTTTTTTCGCCGGATAGCAGCCAAGAGAAGCAAAATCAAGGGAATCACGAACCCGAAGGTAGCGGAGTAGAAAACCCAAATTCTCGATGCGAACTGAATGAAATAAGCTGCATCCGGGTAAGCAACGACGGAGAGCACGACGAGACTCATTCCCAGTGGCAGATACAGCTGCCGAATCTCACTCATTCTGAATACTTCTCCCAGCGTCGTAGCCGATGCATACAAACACAACGTCAGTTTAAAGTAAATGGTTATAAACCATATCCCCGCCATGATGACTTCTAGCCGTTCCAAGAAATTGCCGATGGAAATTCTTCGTGCCAAGGAGAAGCTCGGATACATCTGTACCGATGTCAAATCATCGCCTAAGACAAGAATGGACAGCAGGGAAACGATGACGATTAAGCTGCCGCCGATCGCCACTCCGGTGAGAAATGATTTCCCCAGTTTTTTCGTTTGGCTTACGTAAGGTAAAATGGTAAAGAACAGAACAAGCTCCAAGTACGGGGTTCCGATCAAAGGGACCGAAGCGCGTACGACAGGTTTGATCCCTTGGCCGAGTATTGGCAGTATATTGCCTGCCTTCATTTGAGTCGGGAGGAGAATGAACATCAGGAAGAAGAAGGTGAGCACCCAAGGGAGAAATATTTCCGATGTCCGTGTAAACGTCTCCAACCCATTGCGTATGCCTAAAATAATGATAGCCAGGAAAAAAATATGCGTAAATTGCAGAGGTGTGTCCACGAGCACTTGTGTGGAGATGAAGTCGCCTAGGTTGCGAAGCACCAGGGCAGCAAGGATGAAAAAAAAGCCGAAGTAGAGCAAAGAGACGGCTTTGCCAAGCCACTTCCCCAACAGCTCTTCGCAATTACCGACCAATGTGTTCTGAGGCAGCTGGCGCCTGAGGAATGAGTACATGGTGACTAGCAGCAGCCCCACAATCAACCCTAAGATGGCCGCAATCCAGGCGTCCTCCCTGGCATCATAGGCAAGTCCGGAAGGCGCGATTAGGATGGAGCTGCCGATTGTGAACAGGATCGTCAATATCGTAAATTGGTGTACCCCAATCCTGCCTTTCTCAAACATGTCGACCACCTCTATTGTAGTATGCCGAAAACAAAATCACTGACAGGCTGGTAGATGTACGTTATCCAGTCCAGCGGATTCGGGATGTGAATTCTGCTGATTTGCAAAATGCTAAGTATTGTCCCGAAGATGAGCAATACCGAGAACACCCAGCTCTCGACTTTCATCTTCTTCCGCAGCATGCCGGGAAGCTCCAGCAGACCGATGAGCACGGCTACGACAAGAATCAAAAAAATGATCCCCACGCGATCACTCCTTCGGGCGTATGATAATGGAGTTGTTCGTCGTGCCAAGACGGCGGATCTGCACTTCCGTTGAAATTTCCACCGGCAGCTCGGCGAAAATATCCGGCCAATCCCGTTTAATTTTCGCCCAGGTTTTCGGTGAAGCATCTTCAATGGCCTCCCCGAAAGCAAATATATCCGTCTTATTTTCCTTTGCCTTCCGAATCACAGCATTCATGATTGACTTGAGCGTATCCGCGGCAATTTTCTCCAGCTCTTGTATCGTAGCGGGGTCCAACAAATTAACTTCACACTGTACTTCGCTAACGTTTTGTTCCAGGAAGACATGAATGTGTACTTTGGGCTTGCCGTTAATCACATGTCCTTTCACTTTTGTTTTGGAACGGATGACTTCTACCGTTAACGTCCCTCCTTGCGGGCATTGCAGGTGCCCCATTGTACTTTTTACATTTCCCTTAATATAGTTGTATCCCTTGCTTTCGTTCTCATTGAGCCAATCGACCAGCTTGTCTTGCCTAAAGAGCGCCACTCCGGAATAATGCAGCTGGGTTCTTGGCGCTGTGTCGGATAGTAACGTCTTCAACTCTCCTTTCTCCTTCGCCCCTTCGATGCGTATCCCCGTCAGAACAGCATCGGTAGACGGCTCAGCCAGGCTTGTTATGAACTGGTCGATCCTTACGCTTACGGTAGGCGCCCATGCCTTTTCTGACGTTTCCAGCGTTTTGAACATGGCATTCGCCGGAATCCGTTCAATTGGCGTCAATATTTTTAATACTTCAGCGGCAGACGTATCCCTGGCCACAATGATATAGAAGTCGGACCTGATTTCATGATCTCTCGTAAGACCGTCGAGAACCTTGGCAACGCCTTCACGGGCAAGCTCCTCGCCAATGACGACGATTCGCAAGTGGGACGAGAATAATTTGCGCGGCGCCGTTGTCGTTAACTTGCGCGCAGCCTCAAGTGTCGATATCCCCTTTGCAGACAGCGTAGTAATGGGCGTGCTGTAGCCCGCTCCTTTTTTGGATGCCACCTCGTTAGGGTTAACGATTTGTGCCGTCACCAGGTATTCGTCTCCGCTTTTATCAAACCCCACGCCGACAGTAATCGCCAAGTCATTGAGTTCATGCCGGTCCCAACACCCGGAGAGCACAAAGCCAAGTAAGATAAGCGTACAGAGCATCCCCCCTAATTTTTTCACGTGGCAGTCCCACCCTTACTTTCGTTTTGGTTTCATCGTTGGGGTGTTATTTTCACGAATGATATTGTTTTGGCTAATGAAGCGCGGTCTTGAGAACAACCCCCATTGCGGCATGCGGAATATCGTGTCTTTCTGATCATCCAAGACAAACGGCGCCATCGGAGCCATATACGGCACCCCGAACGACCGCAAGCTGCACAGATGCTGAACCATAGCGATTAGACCGACGGTGATTCCGAATAGACCGAACATAGCTGCAAATATCATTAAAATAAATCGGATGATTCGCACCGGGATGCCCATACTGAACGCCGGAATGACGAAGTTAGCGATAGCCGTAATCGCCACGACGATAACCATCGCCGGCGAGACCAGCCCGGCATCCACGGCCCCTTGGCCGATAACCAAGGCGCCTACGATAGACACCGCTTGACCGACTGTCTTGGGAAGCCTCACCCCAGCCTCCCGAAGAATCTCGAAGGTGATCTCCATAAGCAGTGCTTCCACGAAGGCAGGAAAAGGGATGCCTTCCCGCTGCGCCGCCAAATTGAACAGCAATGAGCTGGGTAACAATTCTTGATGAAACGTAGTTATGGCAATATAGAATGATGGCGCCATCAAGGAGATGAAGAAGCACACATACCGCAGCATGCGAATCAGTGTGGCGAATTCGGCCCGCTGGTAATAGTCTTCCGCCGATTGAAAAAACTGTGTAAAAAAAACAGGCGCCTCCAGCACGAACGGTGTGCCATCCACAAGAATGGCTACTCGTCCCTCCAGCAGGCCCGCCGCGATGACATCGGGCCGCTCCGTATTGTATACGGTCGGAAACGGCGTGAAGGTCTCGTCTTGAATGAGCTCCTCAATGTTTCCGCTTTCCAGAATACCGTCGATATCGATACGCTCTAGCCGCTGCCTGACCTCGCCAACGATTTTGTCATTCACGATCCCCTTGATGTACATGATCGATACCGTCGTCTGCGTGACTCTGCCGATGATCATGCTTTCCAGCCAGAGGTTCGGACTCTTAATCCTTTTGCGAATGAGCGAAATGTTCGTGCCGATCGATTCCGTGAATCCGTCGCGCGGTCCTCGGACCACCGATTGTGTCATCGGCTCCTCCACGGAGCGCTGTTCCTCTGCCGCTGTATTCACAGATAGTGCTTGTGCATAACCATCGACGAAGATTACGGTATCGCCGTTCAGCAGCCGATAGCACACTTCTTTGTAATCCATCACGGCTTTCGTTTCTCCGAAGGACTGAAGCGCGTTCTTCATCAAATCCGGCAGCTCATAGAACCCGGTCCCTGCGCTCTCCATGAATTCGGAGGCTTTGGCGCCCAGATCGTTCATGATGCTTTGAAACAGCGTTTTATTGATGAGCTGCTCCAAGAAAGCGTAATTCACTTTACAATTCGTTTCTAGTTCCAGATAAAGCTCTCCGGTTATCAAATCGGCGCTATAGCCGAAGGTTGTCTTGATTTGCTCGACGTTCAGCATACCATCGTGTTGAAGGGCAATCGAGGAAAGGACGGTGTCCTGCTCCTGAGCTGACTGCGTTGGTATTTTGTCGCGATTGAAGAGTTGATGTAGCGTTTTACTCCAGAAGTTTTTGATTATCGCCACCACCAAACCGTTTGAAATCAGACATGATCCTGCTTATGGGAAGTTTTCCCTAAAGACACAAGAATTATGTAGAAACTGTAAAAAGCAAAAAGCCCCGCACCTATCGGTGAGAAGGCATGAACATCCGAGCGGATGGGGGGCTGGGTCCATCGTTCCGTGGCGTCCGTTAGATTGATCAGCACCGGCGAGACGCCTGAAATGAAATTAACTGCTTGCACTCGTATAGTGCCTAAGAGCGAATCTCCAGAGCAAGCGTGTCAGTACAAAACAGACGAGTGCAATGCCGACGCTCAACACAACCTGCCAACCGTGGATCCGGCCAATGAGCGCCGAGGCGGGGAAGGTTGTAATGAAAGCAATCGGGAACATATACGTTAACATAACGCGCAGAAAGCCTTTGTACACAGAGACTGGGAAGCGCGCCGTTTCAAAGAAAGAGCTGAACAAATAGGACAAGTTGTCCACTTTCACCGCCCAGAAGGAGAACATCATCATGCCCATCCAGAGCGAATACACCACAACTAACGATGCCAGGAAGACGATGGCGAACTGGGCCAACTCCATCAGGCTGGGCATGGCCTGCATTTGCCATAAGGCATAGGCGACCAGACCAAGTCCTAACACCACATCCGACAATCGCCAGAAGACCAGATGCCTGAAACTAACATAAAACTGGCTGTCGACGGGTTTCGTCAGAACGAAGTCCAAGGTTCCTTTCCGGATATGATTAACAAGGCGGGTCATGTTGGGCTGCAATATAAACTCAATAAACCCGTGCACGGCGTTGAATATGCCCAGCAGTACAAGCACCTCATAGAAGTTCCAGCCGCCAATCTCCTGGGTTCGATAGAAATATAACTGTACCGTCAATATAGCCATCGCCAGCCAAAATACCGTTGACAACACATTGGCGGCGAAGTTGGCCCGGTACTCGAACTCCTCGACCAAGCAGGCCCGCATAAATTCCCTGAACAGCCGCAAATATTTCATCGAAGCTGCGCCTCCTTCCTTAACCGCCGACTGCGCCATATTTTTTGATACCGCTTCTCCATAACAGACGGAATACCCCCGCTAAAATAATGACCCAACCCAGTTGAATCATCAAATAATGAAGCACAGCAGACGAACCCGCTTCGATTTTCCCCGTCAGCAGCTCAACCGGAAAGCCGACCGTTACATAGAACGGAAGCCAAGTAGCAGCATCCTCCACCCAGGAGGGAAACATGCTAAGCGGTGCGATGCGGCCGGCAAGAAACAAGTGGATGCCTTCATATAAGCTGTAAATTGCCGTCGCCCGATTCGTCCAAAAAGCAAGCAGGCCAAACTCATAGCCGATAAGAAAACGGATCGCAGAAGACAGCACAATGGCGATGAAGAAGAGCACCATTATTTCCAAGGAAATAATTAGCCTGAGCATGGGAAAGCATGCTGCCGCTATCGTCCATGCCGGGATTAATAGAAAAGCGAAAAACAGCTTGTAAACGAGATTTTGCGAGATGCTCCAATGCACGGGGTGAAAAGGGCGCACGAGCTTCGTGGACAACGAGCCGTCCTGAATGCTGGCGTCGAGCTCCCATACGTCCCATGTGCTCGTAAGCCGATCAACGAGCAGGACGCCAAGGAAATATACCATGTAGTCATGCGCATCGTACCCGCCGACCGTCTGATTGTCGCTAATCGACAGCCAAACGGCCATGGATACGAGCGGTTGAATGAAGGCGCCGATCATCCAGATGAGCGATTCGCTGCGATAGGCAAACATGACCGCCCATTCCACCCGAAGCAGCACGCGGTATTTGTGCCAAAACAGCGCGAATGCCTTCATGCGTCCTCTCTTCCCCCTTCGGTCTTCGCTTCAAACGCCTGGGCGATGACCGATTCCATTGACGGGTCTTCAATCGTCAAATCCAGCACGTTCAGCGTAGACAGCAGTCTAGCGGAAAGCTCGGTAACCTGCTCTCTCGGTACATCCATATCGACATATGGAAATTCATAGTGAACCAACGTCCCCATTCCATCCGTCAGCTCCGTGATTGCTTGCGCCTCTGTACGTCCCGCCAATTGAAGGCGAATCCGTTTGTTCGGTGCATATCGATCGATGAGCTGAGCAATCGCACCGTCATACAGCAGCCTGCCCTTGCCGATGACGAGCACACGCTCGCATAACGCGGTCACATCCGCCATGTAATGGCTGGTGAGCAGGATCGTCGCCTTGTACTTGCGGTTGTAGTCTTGAATGAACCTGCGCATCACTTCCTGCATATTCACATCAAGGCCGATCGTCGGTTCATCTAGAAAAACAATCCGCGGCCTGTGCAGCAGCGCTGCGGCCAGCTCGCACTTCATTCGCTCTCCGAGCGAGAGCTGTCGAACAGGCTTGCGGATCACTTCCTCCAATTGAAGCAGCCCTACGAGATCGCCTAGCGTTTCTTCATAAACGTCATCCGGAATTTCGTAGATCACCTTGTTCACCAGGAACGTTTCCGCTGCGGGAACATCCCAGATCAATTGGCTCTTTTGCCCCATGACGAGGGAAATCTGTTTCTTGAACTCTTTTTTATGCTGAAAAGGAACAAAACCGCCGACATTCACTTCGCCATGGGAAGGATGCAGCAGTCCTGTCAGCACTTTCATCGTCGTTGTTTTGCCCGCTCCGTTCGGCCCTAAGAATGCCACGATTTCCCCTTCAGGGATGTGAAATGAGATCTCATCAACCGCTTTGACCGTTCGGAACTTCCGGTGAAACAAGCTCTTGAGCGAAGCGGCGAACCCGGGCTCCCGCTCGTGAACCTGATACCATTTGCTTAACTTGCGTACCTCAATCATCGCCTTCCTCCTCATGCCGGGGTGGATGCTGCTTCATGTCTTGGAGCAGCAGGTCGAGCTCCGGGTCTAGTATCCGAATGGTCAGATCGTATGGAGCGAACGGCTCAACATCCATTCTTTTCAATTTGGACACATACAGCGTACTTTCTTGCATGAGACTGCCCAAATCAATACCGAGCGCATCCGCCGGATAGGGCGCCAATTTATCCAAGCCTGCGCTAAACAATTTAATGGAACCGCTTACGTTTCCATTGGCATGATGATAAAGGCCCACTGCAATCTGCAGCAGACCTTGATATAGAGGGCTTCGGCCTTCTTCCAGCCAAAGCTCCTCCATGACTTCATGGCATTCGAAATAATCGCGAAGCTCATTGAAATAATACAAGTAAGCTACGTACAAACGATCGTAAGTTGCCATAGATCAGTTTTGTTCTCCTTTTTTGGCTCTGGAGATTGCGGCTTCAATATCGGAAGACAGATCGCTTAAGCCGTCCTCCGTTTCCCAAATCTCGTTGAATCTTAGCTGGAATTGGGCCGCTTCCCGAACTCGGTGATAGAAGTACAGCTCCTGGATGTTGCTAAGCACTTTATTAACCAAATTCGAATTGTCTTCAAACATTTTCTGCGACTCGACGATTTCTCCGCGAATGCTGGACATCTCCTGATCCAGCTGGTAAGCGGCTTCCGCCGCCTTGCTCAGCCGCGCTCTGACATCAGCCGGCAGTTGTTCTTTATATTTATAATTCAACGAATGCTCGATGGTTGCCCAGAAATTCATAGCAAGCGTTCGTATCTGAATCTCGGCCAAAATATGCTTCATCCCGAGTGCCGTCTGCACCGGGTATTCGATAATAATATGAAAGCTGCGATAACCGCTGGGCTTCTTATTGGCAATGTAATCCTTCTCGTAAACGACTCTCATATCCTGCCTGCTGCGGATAAGCTCGGCAAGGCGCTCGATGTCCGCTACGAATTGGCACATAATCCGGATGCCGGCGATATCTTCAATCCCGGACTCCAATTGGTCCATCGGCACGTTCAGACGCTTCGCCTTCTCCAGCATGCTCGATATTTTTTTGACACGTCCGGTGACGAATTCA
Organism: Paenibacillus sp. MAHUQ-63; assembly: GCF_028765165.1. Classification (GTDB taxonomy): domain Bacteria; phylum Bacillota; class Bacilli; order Paenibacillales; family NBRC-103111; genus Paenibacillus_E. The sequence continues at coordinate 345,805 of NZ_JARADB010000001.1, forward strand.
ATTGGCGCATATTCTTCCCTGCTCTTGAGCTCGCCGCGAAGCGTCTTGAATTTCACTTTCAGTTCTTCCGTCGCTTGTTCGTATGGCAGGAGAAATTTCTTCCAGTCTCGTCCATCCATCGATTTATCCTCCATTCCAGATGAAGTCAGTTATGATCTGCACCGATTGCTTGGGAAATATGAGTATATCCATCCTGTTTGAGTAAATCCTGGAGGCCCTTATTAATCCGGGTAAGGATCCCGGGTCCTTCATAGATTAATCCTGTATATACTTCAACTAAGCTGGCGCCGGCTCTAATCTTGTCATAGGCGTCTTGGGCCGTGAATATGCCGCCGGCTCCAATGATCGGCAGCTTGCCCTCCGTCAATTGGTAGACGCGGCTGATGACTTCCGTGGAGCGCTTCGTAAGCGGTCTTCCACTCAGTCCGCCAGCTTGCGAACGATTCTCATGCACAAGCCCTTCTCTGCTAAGTGTCGTATTCGTCGCGATAATCCCTGAAACACCGCTGTCCTTAATCGTATGGACGGTTAATTCCAGTTCATCGTCGGTAAGATCCGGCGCAATTTTGACCAAAATAGGCTTGCCCGTGTGACCGTGCTTCTTCTGTTGAAGCTGCATCTCGGCAGTAACCGCATCAAGCAATCGCTTCAAATCATTCCCATGCTGTAAATTACGCAGATCCGGCGTATTTGGTGAGCTGATGTTGACGACAAAGAAGTCGCCATATGTATACAACTCCCGGATACAAGCCCGATAATCCTCTTCGGCCTGCTCGTTGGGCGTCGTTTTATTCTTACCTATGTTAACCGCTACGGGAATGTCGCGTCTTCCTGTTTGCCGCAGGTTGCTCGCCATCTCTTCCGTCCCGACATTGTTGAAGCCCATTCGATTGATTAGGGCCTGGTCCTCGGGAAGCCGAAATAACCGCGGCAGCTCATTGCCCGGCTGAGGCTTCGGCGTGATCGTGCCTACTTCCATGAATCCGAAACCTAATTGCGAGAAGCCTTTGACCGCCTTCGCGTTTTTGTCCAGTCCGGCTGCCAAGCCAACCGGGTTGGCGAACTCCAATCCCCAGATCCGCTGATTCATCAGAGGCGAATGCGGCACTCCGTACATCGACTTGAGCAGCTGCGTTCCGCCTGGGAAGCGGCTTACCGCACTCAGCCCGTCAATCGTCAAATGATGCGCCTTCTCTGGATCCATACGAAACAAAAATGGTTTTGCTAACTTCTTATACAGCATGTCCTATGCACTCCGTTCTCTAATGACTCTAACAGTCAGTTTAGCTGACAACGTGCAATTATGCAATCCAATGTAAGGCTTAAGCTTTATTTTCAAACAAAAAATCCCTGCTCCATGAAGGTTGCAAGGAATTCGATTCTACCTGATCATTCATTATACTTCCGAGCGCTGCAGCAGCCTCTCCAGATGCATCGTCAAATATCCCGTTTCATCATCCGGCACTTCCATCTGAAGCAAATCGCTCAACCCAAGGGAAAGAACTTTCGCCTTCACGTAAGTATCTCCGTATTCTTCTTTAATTTTGTCTAATAGCGTATTCTGCAGCGTCTTTTTTTGTTTCACCCGTTCAATGACGCCTTTCAGATGGGAGATGAATCTCAGTGTGGAGAAGGAATCGTCGAATTGAAAGCCGAGCTCTTTGGCCGCCTCAATCGTCTTGGACACCATGCGGACGACCGCCAGGGAATCCGACGCTTGCTCCTTTTTGCGGGCGCTGTTGAAGTGCATCGTCAAGAAAGCAACTTCGTCCTCAGGCAGTGTAACGTCCAAATGCTCATTCAAGAATTCGACGGCTTTCTTGGCGACTTTATATTCCTCGGGATACATGTATCCGATTTCGTAGGCAAATGGATTCGTGATGAATATGCCGCGCTTCTGCCGCTCAACCGCAAAATTAATATGATCGACTAACGAAGCGTGGATCGTCTCCGAGAAGTCGCCTTCGAGCATGCTCTGCGCATAGGCGATCACCTCTTCGGTTATACCGATGATCTTGACGTCCACCGCATTCAATATTTGTTCGTAATTCTTCAGCACCTCTGACGTATGCAGAAGAAATTCTTGGGAAATTTCCGCTTCCGCAATCGGCATGCCCGGCGTCTTCTTGAAGCCGATCCCCTTGCCGAAAGCAATCGAGTTTTTCCCGGAAGTCAAATGCGCCATCACCACATTGTGGGAGAGAACATGTACAATCGTCCGTTCAATCATAAGACACCTCCAAATCTTTGTTTCGGGGTCCCCGCAAAGTAATCGGAATAGACTTCGAAGGCATACGTCACTTTGTGGGGTAAATTTAGGCTTGTCCTGATTTGTCCTTATGCGTGTGGAGCATAGGTTTGATCCGCTCGCGAATTTGTTCCGATTCCGTTCCGAATACGACGTGTACGTTGCCCTTACCGAGTCGAATAACGCCGATCGCGCCGAGCTCCTTCAGTTCGCTGTCCGCCACGAGTTTCTCCTCGTGGACGAGCAGACGCAGCCGCGTGATGCAAGCATCGATAGAAACGATATTGGACGGCCCGCCGATATGTCTTAAAATGCTCGTCGGACGATCCTCTTGCGGAGCCGCTGCCATTGAGACGTCTTCCGCATCCGCCATGGCCGCTTCCTCGCTGGAGGAGGCTTTTATCGGGAAGAAATGTAAATAGATGCGAAACGTTACGTAATAAAGAACGAAATACCCTGCGCCTGCAAGGAGAATATAGAAGGGATGACTGGACAAGTGCCAGCTGAGCACCAAATCGATGAACCCCGCCGAGAAGCCGAAACCCATTTTCACCTGAAGCACATGCATGAGAAGCATCGAAATGCCCGTCAAACAGGCATGGATCACGTATAATCCTGGAGCTACGAACATAAAAGCGAATTCGATAGGCTCCGTAACGCCCGTCAGGAAGCTGGTCAAGCCCGCGCTCAGCATAACCGGAACGAGCAGCTGCTTATTGTTCGTAGAGGAAGAGCTTCGAATCAGCGCTAGCGCCGCGGCCGGCAGTCCGAACATAATGACCGGGTAGAATCCTGTCATGAACATACCCGCACTCGGATCGCCCGCGAAAAACCTTGTGATATCGCCATGCACGATTTTGCCCGTATCCGTTGTGTAATCCCCGATCTGGAACCACGCGATATTATTGAGGATGTGATGCAAGCCCGTCGGAATGAGCAGGCGATTCATGATACCGTAGATGAGTACGCCGACATTGCCGTTATCCACGATCCATAGCCCGAACACGCTGATGGCCCGCTGAACCGGAGGCCAGATCAAGCCCATGAGCAGCCCCAGAAACACCATCGACATCGCCGTAAGCAGCGGGACGAAGCGCTTCCCGCCGAAGAAACCTAAGGACCTGGGCAGCTGAATGTTCTGGAACCGGTTGTAGAACACGGCTGACAACACCCCGACAAGCATGCCCCCGAGCACACCCATATCCAGCTTTTCCGCCGAAGCGGTTCCCGTGTGAAAGAGCTGTAAAACATTGTTGAACACCAGATAGCCAACCGTTGCCGCGAGCGCAGCAATCCCTTCGCCGGAAGTTAGCCCGATGGCTATGCCAATCGCGAAAATTAACGGCAGATTATCAAAGATCGCACTCCCGCCGGACTCGCATACATGAGCCACCTGCATAAGGAATGGATCGCTGAAGGTCATTTTACCTATACGTAAAAGAATGGATGCCGCCGGCAGCACCGCAATCGGAATCATTAAAGAACGTCCCATTTTCTGCAACATATACATCGATCTCATCATCTGTCACCTATCAAGCCCACAAGTTTGGCCGTTTCTTGTTGGCTTTCGCCTATCCCAATTATAGTAGAAAGAACACCCTCCCGAAAGGATAAAATCCTCTAGGTTAAGGTGTTTTTTCTATGCAAAATTATACGGTTATTTCACTGCACCGGCCGTGATGCCGTTGGCAATCTGGCGCTGGAAAATGATATACACGACCAGCGTGGGAAGCGTCGTAATCAGCAAGCCTGCGAACAATGGCCCCCACTCTACGCGGTATTGCATCTCGGCCTGCATAACGGCAAGTCCGATGGGCAGCGTATATTTCGTCGGCTCGTTCGTCAGAACAACGCCCAAGAAATACTCATTCCAGTTGTTGAGCATATTGGTGATCATCACCGTAATGAGACCTGGCTGCGAAAGCGGCAGCATGACGCGGAAGAATGTCCCGTAGTGGGAAGTTCCGTCGATGATTGCCGCTTCCTCGATCTCCTTCGGCAGCGATTTGTAGAAGCCGACGAGCAGGAAGATGCCGAACGGCAGATTGAGCGCCGCATAGACAAGAATGAGGCCCAACCACGTATTGATCAGATGCAAATCGTTCAGCAGGAAGAACAACGGAATCAGGGCAAGCGCGAACGGAATCATCATCGAGGAGATGTAAATGGTGAAAAGAAGTTTACTTCCTCGGAATTCGTATCTGGCTAAGATGTACGCCGTCATGGCGGATAAAATCATCCCTAGCAGCGTGCTCCCCGCAGTGACTACAATGGAGTTCAGGAAATACGTGCTGAAGTTGTATTTGCTCCAAACATAGGAGAAATTCGACCACAGCAGCGGGAATTTCGGCAGCGCCCATGGGGCGTTCAAGAAAAATTGCTCATTATTTTTGAGCGCATCGAGCAGCGTCCATAGCAGCGGATACAGCACGGCGACGCTCCAAATCAACAGAATGATCCACACAATTAATTTAGCTAACGGATTTTTGATCTCCATCAGGTGGTGCCCCCTCCTCTAGAATCTCTTTCTGGGATGACCTTAATGCATTTCGACGGTTTCTTGGCGCATAATGCGCTGCAGGATAAGGGTGGTGATCAACGAGACGACCAGAATCATAACCCCGATGGCTGCTCCGTAACCGAAATGATATTGTTGAAAAGCCATCCGATACAGATAAGATCCCATCACTTGGGTCGTATTGTCAGGCTGTCCGCCATTCGTCATCAATTGAACGATGACGAAGGATCCGTTCAATGTCGTGATAACAATATTGACGATGGAAACCTTAATTTGCTCCCAGATGAGCGGCATGGTAATGTTGCGGAATTGCGACCATTGACCGGCTCCATCTATATTAGCTGCTTCATAATAAGAAGCAGGAATATTCACGATTGCAGCAATCATCAAGATCATATAAAATCCGATACCCGCCCAAATGGTAGGCGGCAATAGCATCCAAATCGTATGCTGAGGAAAGCCTAACCATGTAATCTCTACTTTTTGACTTGTGAAAAGCGATAAGAAAGCATTCAGGAATCCGATTTGCGGATTATAAATGAAATTCCATAGCACACCGATAACGACAACGGAAATAACATTCGGGATGAAAAAGATGGCGCGGAAGAAGCCGGAGCCCTTTACTTTGAAACGTGTTAAAGCAACCGCAAAGAACGTCGCAAGGATCATAATGCCGATGACTTTGCCTGCTACCAGGAAATAGTCATTGCCGATGGCTCGTAAGATAATTGGATCTTTGAAGAGCTCTTTAAAATTGTCTAAGCCGATAAATGTGCTGTTCTCCGACATTCCTGACCAATCGTAGAATGACTTCTGCAAAGCCTGTATCACAGGATAAATGGTAAATACACAGAAGAACACAAAAGTCGGAATGATGAATGAAGCGATGAATAAATTCCTTTTCCACACTTTTGACTTGGCCTTCATTCTATCCTCACCGTCCTATCATTGAAATGGCGGAGAACGCCGGGGAGTTTACCCGTTCGTCCTCCGCACCGCCTCATTCAATTGCTATTTCTTTTGCTTGGCTACGACATCCGTTACGCGTTTGACCCACTCTTCCGGCGTAATCGTGCCGATCGTCAGAGCAACCGTCGCATCCTGCATCGCTTTATCTACATCAGCGGCGAAGGAAACGTTCGGTACCACAACCGTGTCAGGCGAGGACAGGAATTTCGCAGCGTCCTTAACGAAGTTAGGCGCCTTGGAGGAAGAAATGTCGCCTTTAATATTCGATGGCGCGCCGCTCAGCTCAGCCCATTGGGAAGCTTGCGTTTTGGAGAAGACGAACTGCATGAACGCTTTCGCCGCATCTTTGTTTTTCGCTTTTTTCGCAATGGCGAAAGTCGATGTGGATGTATTGGCTACAACTTTGCCGCCTTTATCCTGTGTGACGGATGGAATGAAGCCGAAGTCGAAGGAAGCCGGCACGTCTTTCGCCATTTCATTCGGGAGCCACAGGCCGTTCGGGATGAACGCATCTTTGTGCTGCAGGAACAAGGACTGAGAATCCGTGTGGTTGATTTGTACGGAAGCTTTGTCGATATAGCCTTTGTCGCGCAGCTGTACGATTTTGTTCAAGCCTTTGATAATGGCCGGGTTTTTCCATGCTTCCAGATTGTTGGTCGCCATATCTTGCAGCAGCTTGTAGTCGTTGTTATTGGCCGATACGATCGCCGGATACAGCACGGAGCCATTGATGTAGTAAGGATATTTACCGGTATGGATGAATGGATTAATGCCGGAAGCTTTGATTTTCTCACTTACAGCCAGGAACTCCTCGAAGTCCTTTGGCTCAGCCCAAGCTTTCTCTTTGAACAACGCTTTGTCGTAGAAAATTCCCCACGAGCTCATCACGAACGGTATGTTATAAATTTTGCCATCGAACTCTTGCGGCTTTTGCGCCAGCAAATCGATAATTTTCTCGCCGTCAACGTTCTTCGCTTCTTTGATCCAATCCGTCAAATCTTCAAGCTGCCCGTCTGTGACCATCTGGCGGTCGAACAGCTCAGGTCCGTCGATATATACGAAATCAGGCGGGTTCCCGGCGATCCAACGGGGCTTCATTTGTTCGTTGATTTTGGGTCCCGCACTTTCTTTAATTTTCAAATCCGGATTTGCCGCTTGGAAGTCGGCAATGACTTTCTTCCACCATTTGTCGCCATAACCGCCGACAAAGTATTGGATTTCAAAATCGCCAGTCAATTTCTTCGCTCCCGCTGCTGTTGGCGCAGCGCTTGCTGCCGTCGTCGGGGCAGCCGTTGCAGCCGGTTTCGCCGTCTCCGCCGGAGCAGCCGTATTACCGCATCCTGCGGCTACAAGTGCCATGGTTGCTGCCAAACCCATTGTTGACCATTTTTTCATGTTCATGTGTTCATCTTCTCCCTTTTTTAATCGTTCTGTTGGATAGCTGGCGTAGCGCAGATCCCGGTTTCTCATCTCTAAAGCTTGGAGCTACCAACCCCTTTCGTGCTATTGGCTTCAGGAAAAAAAATAAAAGGGCATAGTTATAGAAGAGGTCTTGCATTCTTCTAATAACTAATGCCCTTACGGTAACATGTTATTAAAACTCACATATTCAATTAAATTCACTGCCTGATGTGACTAAATATTACACCAAAATAACATCATCGTCAATAGCTCATTTGAAAATTTCTTTGCTTCCGCCAACTTCTATGAAAGCCCTTACTTATGATATGATAGGACATATCGTCTAATTCAAGAAGAAGGGTGATTCCAATGTCCAAACGTAAACCAGCAGCTGTCAATCGAAAAGCCAAAGAGGAGATCAATAAGAAAGCGATCATTTGGACAGGCTCGATTTTGCTCGTTGTCATCATTGTGATGACTGTTTTGATCATTTTGGACAAATAATTGCAAAATAAATGCTTGAATTCATCACATTTCGAATTGTAATCGCTTTCTAACTAAATGTCAACACAAATTGATAAAACCCGTCTGAATCCTGTTCAGACGGGTTTACTACGATGTACTGAATATCTACGTCCACGTTAGTCCAACCATTTGTACTTTTTGCCCGGATTGCTGTCATTCGTCTGCAGCGGCAATCCGAAGGTTTGATCGGGCTTCCCTCGACCCGCACCGACACCGGGAGAGCCGCCTCCGCTTCCGTCGCCTGCGCCGGGCGTCTCTGCAGGCAGGATCCCTTTGCCGATCGTTACTTTCGTCTGATGCGCCACCATATTGTACAGCTCCTCAACGTCCGCCTGCAGCATCCGTACACAACCATGCGACTCGTCCTTCCCGATGCTGGAAGGTTTATTCGTGCCGTGAATCGCATACAGCGTATCCGACAGCGTCATCCCGCGGCTCCCGAACTCCCCGTTCGACTTCCCGTTCGGATTGCGCACTTTCTCGCTGATATAGAACTCGCCCTGCGGCGTTTTGTCACCGCCAAGTCCGACCGGATAGCTGCGTAAAATATAGCTGCCGCTGACAAGCGCCAGCCGATGCTTCTCCGTATCGATCACGATGCGGAGCGGTTCCTGCAGGGGATCCGCAGAAGCTTTAGGCTGCGTGCTGCCGGGTGCACCACGCTCTTGAGCCGCAGGCGGAGACTGGACGGATTTATCATCCGCTGCCTGGCGCCCCGCTTGGGAAGCGGCTGCTTTCACGTTACCGAGCGCTTGCGGGAACAGCTCCTGCAGCTCTGGGGTTAACCCCGGCAGCAGGTTATCCGGATACGGCTTCGTCAGCTGCGCGGCGCTCTCCGGCGGCGCTCCGTTCTTCGCTCCATAGGCTTGGATCGCGCTTTGAAGCACAATCGCTTGCTCCCGGTCACGCATCCATTGATCGATAGCGGGGGTAAGCGCCGTACTGTCGGCGAGCTGGCAGGAGCATACTTGCGATTGGTAAACCTTCAGCGCGGCAGCTCCACCGCCTTCCGGCTGTGTCATAACGCTGAGGAGCGGACTGACCGCCTTATGCCACTCCTTCCACTTGCCGTCCGCGCTTCGCGGCGCCTGCATGATGACGGCTTCGCCCGCTCCTGAACCGGAGGAGGCAAGCACTTGTTCCAGCTTCTTCGACCAATCCCCCTCCGCGAAATACAGCCTCGTCCCTGTCGGTCCCTCCTGCTTCGCCACAGGAGGTGTTGCAGAGGCTGCGGCATTGGCGTTAAGGCCGGCCCCCGCCTTCCCGGCTTCTTTAGGTAAGCCGCTATTGGCGGAATCGATGGCCGCGGGAACCGCCAGCAGCAGCAGAAGCACCATCAGCGGCATCCACCTGCCTTTTCCCTTCGCACGGCCTGCCGTTACCGCCTCTCTGGCGCCCTTGGAGGCCGCAGGGGGATATTCGGGCAGCGGACCTTCGATCGTAATTTTCTGACGCTCAAAGGCCTCGTAAATCTCGCCAGACTGTGCGAAACAATAGGCAGCCTTGCCCTCTTTGCCTTGTGCGGCGTATTCTCGGCCCAGCAAATACCAAGCCATTTTATGATCAGGATGATCCTTGACATATTTCTTCAGGTATAGAGGATCTTCGATCGGATTATGTTGGAAAAACTTTTCCAACCGCTCATTGTCATTCTTCCTGTTCAACCCGGATACCTCCCCATGTTTTTCCAGACTCTCTTTGATTTATCGGCAGCATGGACTCGGAGGTGAAGCCTAAATTAACAAGTCTTGATTTCTATGAGCATAGCGGCCAAATGAAAAAACAAGACTCCTGATTTTCGGGGGCTTGCGGGGCATGCGGGGCTTGCGGGGCGGGCCGGGCGCGCGGGGCGCGCGGGGCGGGCGGGCTTGCGGGCTTGCGGGCTTGCGGGCGCGCGGGCGCGCGGGCTCGCGGGGCGGGCGGGGCATGCGGGGCATGCAGGGCGCGCGGGGCGGGCCGGGCGGGCCGGGCGGGCGGGGCATGCAGGGCGGGCCGGGCATGCGCAGAATGAGGCGTAACTGGAATTTCTCCAGTTATTCCATCCGATTTCTCCATAATCTGAGGCGCAACTGAAGGAAAATTTCCTGCTGATTCCACGAAAAGTGCCATATCGGCTCTTAATAGCGTCCCGAAGGCTACCAGGACCCTGGATTAACTGGTTTTTTTCCAGTTATGCCACCCCAGCGCAGCACCAGAACGCACAAGTACATCCTTACGCTATCCAGTGGGCAGCAGCGGGCAGGTGCGGGCGCTGTCGTACGATAAGGGGTACACCGCACCACTCACCAGTAGGTTAGCGGAAATACGATGCGTTATTTAGCCCTAAGAGGGCTCTTTGGGGGAAGATGCGGAAATACGATTCGCTATCTCGCAGTTGTGCCTTCAATTTCTGCGAAAAACCACTTAATAGCGAACCGTATTTCCTCTTCGTTCGCAGAATGGATGGTTTTCGGCGAAATAGCGCACTGTATTTCCCTTGCGCCGATGGACGTACGACGTGGGAGCTTGCGGGGCAGAAAAGCCTGCCCCAATAAAATAAAGCCTGACAAGGTTCCCCTTGCCAAGCTCATTTATTACTTATATGTTTTCGTACGCACAATTGCCGTCTGTGTGCCGGCATCCCACTGCACGTCCAAGCCAATTTGCTCGGCGAAGAAGCGAATCGGCACATAAGTGCGGTCCTGCTTCACATAAGGCGAAGCGTCCGTAGCCTGCTTCACGTCAGCCTTCCCGGCTTGCTTGAGCACGACGCCTGTTTCCCCGATAGCCAATTCTACGGTTGTATCCCCTTTGACCAGCTGTACCACTTTGCGGCCGTCCAGCTCGTCATATTTCACTTCATAGCCGAACGTCTCGCTGATCGCACGAACGGGAACCATCGTCCGTCCATCTGAAAGCTCCGGTTGTGCGTCGAAAGCGATCGCTTGGCTGCCGTGAACGACCTTAATTCCCTCTTTGGCCAGGCCGGCAGGAAGCTGATATGGCGCTATTTTGCGCACTTTGTTGTTCGAGGCATCCGCCACGACGATATTGCCTTGTTCGGTCACAAGCACGTCTTCCGGGCTATAGAACTGCGCTGCACGCTCGACACCGTCCGCCTCCCCCGTCTGAACGGTCCCGGCAATCGTCGTAACCTTGCCGTCGAACAAATAGCGAACGGCATGATTCAAACTGTCCGCGATCAAGACGCCGCCTTCGGCTGTCACTGCGAGCCCTTTGGGGAAGTCGAACTTCGCCTTCGCCGCCTCGCCATCCGCATAGTCTCCGGCCGCGTATAATTCGTTAGCGCCATACGCTTGGGAAGAACCGGCGACGGTCTTCACGGTGCCAGCCTGCAAATCAACGTAGCGAATCAGCTGGTTGCCCGTATCGCTTACATAGAGATTACCTTTGCCATCCAGCACGAGACCGGAGGGCTCATTGAATTTCGCTGCGCTTAATGCGCCATCTCGGAATTCTCCTGCGAATGACGCCTCGCCCGGCGTAAGCCGCACGGCGCGGTTCGCAGGCGCACTCAGCGTAGTAACCGTGCCGTTCGCCGTAATCTTGCGAATCACATGGTTGAGCGAATCGGCAACATAGACGGTTCCATCCGCCGTTACGGCCACATCGCTCGGATGGTTGAAGCTGGCTGCCGCCCCTTGGCCGTCCTTATTGCCCGGCACGCCGTTACCTGCCAAGGTCGTCACTTGGCCCGCAGCGTCTATTTTCCGAATGGCGTTATTCCCGGAATCGGCGACATATACATTCCCTTGGCCATCGACAGCCAAGCCCTTCGGCGCGTTGAAGAACGCTTGAGACGCTTTGCCGTCCAGAAGCCCCCCTGTCGGGAATCCTTGCGCATTCTTGGTCACCACGACTTCAGGGCCAGCGAACGTCGTCACTTGGCCGTCTGCCAATCGGCGAATGAGGTGGTTGCGGGTGTCCGCGATCAGAATGCTGCCGTCCGGCAGCTGCAGCGTGCTGCCTGGCGCGCGGAAACCGGCCTTCAAGGCGTCGCCGTTCACATCTTCGAAGTCGCCGATCCCGGCCAATGTCGTAACATCGGCAAGTATGCGCCCGCTATCCGAACGCAGCGCATCTCCCGATAAGCCTGCCGCCCAAGCGGACGACCCTCCCATTAAAGCAGCTGCCGCAAGGGAAGAAACGAGAATATGTTTGAAAGGTTTCATTGCTATCTCCTTTTCCTATCTATAGATTAAACGCCCATATCAATATTCAACGTCACCGGCTCAATGCTGGTTTCGGAGAACGGAATCGTTTGTACCGATGTCCCGTCTTTGCGGACAATGACAATTTTGCCTACCGATATCGCTTGTTGCCCGAAACCACGCAGCGGAATCGTAACCAGCTTTTGGGAATCTTTTACATCGATATTGCCTGCATTGCCGAAGTTAGTGACCGTATATACTAATTCTTTCTGCTCAGTACCTTCGTATTCTTTGATATAATCCGCATAATTAGTGCTGCTGTCTCTACCGAAGATTGAGCCGTTAATGAACGGCATGTCGTCGCTATAGAACGTATTATCGCCATACAGCAAATGAACTTCTACGGCATAAATATTTTTGGTATCTTTGAAATTGCTCATAAGGATATCCAAATTGTATTTATTCGGTGTATCACTAGTTCCAGCCATCGCAGCTTGCAAACTCACGGCAGGCACCGGTGCCGGCGGCGTTCCTGGATCCCCTCCGCCTGGGTTACCACTGCCGGGATTACCGCTGCCAGAGTCCGAACCGCCGCTCCCCGGATTCGTCTGAGGCTGATTCCCAGTCGTAGTTTGATTCAGATTCTTCAAAGCGTCTTGCTTCGCCTTCTCTTCGGCTGCCTTCACCGCTTCCAGCTGCTTCTTATTCTGCTCCTCGAGCAGCTTAAGCATCGCTTCCAGCTGCTTTTTCAACTCAGCTTCCTTCTTCTCGCGCTCCAGCTTATTTTTGAGCTTCGCAGCTTCCAGCTTTTTCAGCTGCTCCTGCTTCGCTTTCTCTTTCTCAGGATCGACTCCCGCCGTCTTGTCCAACTCTTTGACTTTACCTAAATCTAACTTCCTGTTATCCAGCGCAATTTTCTTATTCGCTTCATTGATGACTTTATCCATGTCCGATTTATCGATTTTATTTTCTGACAGCGCTTTTTTGGCGATATTGCCGACCAAGTTATCGAAATTTTGCTGCACCTTGTTCAGCTCTTCCAAGCTTTTGATAACAAGGTTCCCATCTTCGGTGACGATGCCTTGGCTTAATTCCTGCTTCTTCTTCTCAATAAATTCATCGTTCTCTTTGTCAATCTCCGCTTTATTCAGGATGAATGCTTTGATGACTTCCGGGGAAGCCTGTGCCACGAAATCCTCCAGATCCAGGAAATCCACTTTCAGCGCAAGATCGTCCGTTTCATCCCGGGAATCCAGCTCAATCTGCTGCGTCGGATACAAATAAGTAATCGTGGTATGCTGTTCGTTGTCAGTGCCAGTCGTTACTGTAGATGCAGATACTTTACCTGCCCCGACCGCCATTTTGATAGCCCCTGTTTTCGGATCGACGGAAACGAAAAACTGCGTTCCACGTACGCCCATTACTGCCGTTGGCGTTTCTACTTCAAATTCATCGTTCGATCCGGCCAGCGATTTGACTTTGACCCACATGGAGCCCGCCCAAACCTTCAGCTTGGACTTTTTGTTTCCATCGGACGAATTGAGATCGGATACGTTGATTTCCGCATTCTCGCCTAGCGTTACATCCGCATCCCCGCTGCTCAAATTCAAAGTAACCGACGAACCGGACCCCGTATACACGGTATCCCCTTGATTCAAGCTCATACTCTCGTAAGCGTCGTACGATTTGGAGCCTCCGCCTTTCTTCACGGTGACATCCCCGGATAACGAAGCAATGACGGCCACCCGCACCGTTTTGGCATCCGCCGGACTTGCGAACAGCCCGGAAATCAAGCTGACGACCAAACACAAGCTTAAGCATAATGAGACAAATGATTTCTTGGAAACTTCCACTCCGAATTCCTCCCCAATTTTCATTCTTACAGATTCCCGATCACTTCGTAGACAGCAACGGGCTTTTCTTTGCCTTTGACCTTAATTTCACCTATCGATTCTATGACGAAAAGATGCTTGACCCTTTCATAGGTTTGCTCGCTAATGAGAATTTGGCCCGGCTTGGCATTGGATTCCAAACGCGCAGACAAATTCACCGTGTCGCCGATAGCGGTATAATCCAAGCGTAAGTCCTCGGATCCGATGTTGCCGACAACAGCAGGTCCGCTGTTAATGCCGAGACCGAATTTCACGCCGATCCCATATTTCTCAATCAGCTTCTGCTCCAAAATGTTCGCCTGGGATTTCATTTCGATCGCAGCCCGAACGGCCATCTCCGGATGGTTCTCATATTCAATCGGAGCGCCGAACATCGCCATCACGCCGTCCCCAATGAATTTGTCGAGCGTTCCGTTAAATTTGAAAATCGCCTTCGTACATACATCCAAATATTCGTTCAACACTTGAATGACCTGCTCGGGCTCAAGCCGCTCAGACATAGGCGTAAACCCGCGGATATCGACGAAAATAAGCGAAATGTCCTTCCGGCTTCCGCCGAGCTTCACATCTTCACCGGATTGCAGCAGTTCATCGACAACGGATTTGGATACGAAGCGTCCGAAAATCCCCGTGACCCGGTTTCTTTCCTTGCGTTCTTCTAAGTAATGACTGACAAGCGACCATATGTAAATTAAAACAAGGGCAAACTGCGGATAAACAAGCGGCGCGAACGTAGAGCCCGCGATATAGAACGTTAACCAAACGCCGCCATACAGCACAAAGATGCCGATGAAAATGAACAGCGCGGTCTTTCCTCTGAATCTCTCAAATAAGAAAATAGCAAGCAGCGAAATAAGCAAAATCAAGCCAATCCCTACAGGCTTACTCGAATCTTGGTAAAACTTGCTCTCCAGCAGTGTTTGAATCATATTGGCATGGATTTCGATTCCGAACATTTTGACCGAAGAAATCGGCGTCGGATATTCATCCTGCATGGCCGTGACGAAAGGCCCTACCAACACGATGCTGCCCTGCAGAGGCAAAGGATTTTTGCTGTTCATCACATCCACGAACGAAAGCATCTCATAACCGGAGGTCGCATCCACCTTCTGCCTGGGCAGTGTGAAAAACTCTGTCGTCACTTGGTTTCTCTCATTGGTTGGCATGACGACATTTCCGCGCTTCCATGCTCCCGTCGTGTCATCTCTCTTGATTCTCTCGTGGTCATCCAGTACTAGATTCGCCAGAGCGACACTGAATGCAGGTATGTAAGTCCCGTTCTCATCCGGCAGTCCAACGGGCAGCTTGCGCGCTTTGCCGTCTTTGTCGACGAACACATTGATATGCGCCATCTGCTGCCGGTCGGTCGTTATTGTCGATGTCGGGTAATCGATTTTGTCAGGCACCAGATCTCCTGCCTGCTGCTGCTTGGAGGGATAGTTAATTTGTATGGGCAAGATGACATTATCGTATTTGGCCATCACATCAGCCAATGCCTTATCGTCTGAGGGGTTTTTGGAAGGTTCGGCCAAGACCACGTCGATGCCGATCGCCGCCGCACCGGATTGTTCCAGCTTCTCGATCAATTGCGCATATATCGAACGGTCCCACGGGAACTTACCGATCGCTTTCAGAGATTTCTCATCAATCTTGACGATTTTGATTCGGTCTTCGGGCTGGCGTTCTTCTACGGACTTCGCCTTGCGCAAAACATCCTGCAGAGGCCCTTCCACAAAATAAAACAAACCGCTCGAGTTGACCGTGTAGAAATATGTCGATAGCAGCATAATCAAAAGTCCTGCCACTACCGTCTTGATCCACTTCTTTTTACCCATATGAACCTCCTTATACCTACTAGATTCATTGTAAGATGGAGGTAGACAAATGGCAATGAATTCTTACATTTATATACAAATTGTAGCAAAAAAAAGCTCAGTTCCCGGTCAGGAACTGAGCTTTTTCGACATTTCGCAGATCGCCTCTACGAATAAGGTATGATTAGTTAAAAGGTGAATCCGCAACTTTGATGGAGTCTGTTGGGCAGCCATCTTGTGCATCCTGCAGATCATCGTACAGATCTTCAGGGATTTCAGTTACCCCTTTGTTGCCGTCTCCATCAAAAATCACTTCCGCCAAGCCTTCATCATCGTAATCATAGATGTCTGGTGCTGTAGCTCCGCAAGCGCCACAAGCGATGCAAGTATCTTTATCAACGAATGTATACTTTGCCATGATTCTACTCCTCCTCGAATTATCCTCATTGTAAAATATAATATAAATGAGGACAAAGTTCAAACCTTAATATTGATCTCCCTCAAAATACCTCTGAATAAAGTCGGCCAGAGCAGAAGCGTCGTTTACATCAAAAATCGGATAAGCCAAACCAGCCATTCCTTCCGCTTCCAGATCGGTGGCAATCGCGATAGGCTCCGGCTCTAGAACATGAACAATTCCTCTCTGCTCTATTGTACGGAAAATCGCGATCTTTGGATGCTTTTCCCTTTTAAAACCTTCAACAAAAACATAATCCAAATGATTCCATGCGCGGACCTGCTCTTGCAGATCGGGCTGCTGCTTCCTTTCGTAGACGTGAACCCCACCCGGGGATAAGGTCACAACCGCATCGGCCCCGGACTCGGCGAAAATAGTTGAATCCGCTCCTGACGCTTCTTTATAATGTCCATGCGCGTCATGTTTCATAACCACAACCCGTTTGTTGCGCCGCTTCATCTCAACGACGAGCTTAGCGATTAACGTTGTCTTGCCGCTGTTCGAGTACCCCGCAAAGCCGATGCAATGCGCCATAAGCTGCCCTCACTTCTCCTCTTCTTGATGAAGGGGGTTGTTCCTCAAATGGTCCATTTGCAAGGAAGTCCCTCTTGCCCTGTGATTGCGGATGAGTGCGGAAGGATCGTCACTCATCATCCCGGCGGTCAGAATCGCATTCTCGCCGAATTTATCCCGGAGCTCATCCATGATCTTATTCAAGTTCTCGCGTTTGGGCTGTTTCTCGTAGTCAAATAAATCGAGCTGAACGAACGTCTCTTCCTTGCTCGTCAGATTTTGCAGGGTAATGCCCAGCAGCCTTACCGGGTTCCCCTCTTCCCACTGATGATCGTACAGTTGACACGAGGTTTTATAAATATCGTCCATGTGCTCCGTAGGTGTAGGAAGCGTTACGGATCTCGTAATCGTTCGCATCTCCGGATCCCGAATCGTGATTTGAATCGTAGAGGCCATCAATTCCTGCTTGCGCAGTCTTCTGGCCACCTGATCGGCAAGATTCAGAAATACGCGGTGAACGTCTTTTCTTTCTATATAATCCCGCGGCAGCGTAGTTGTGTGTCCGATCGACTTGCTCTGTTCTTGTTCCGGATTGACGGGAGCATGATCGATACCGTTCGCCGCCCGCTTCAGATGAGGACCTAGTACGCCGAAATGCTTCGATAATAAAGCCTCGTCGCCGGCCGCCAGCTGACCTAGCGTATGAATCCCGAGCCTCGTAAGCTTATCCGCCGTTTTCTTCCCGATGCCAAATAAATAATTGCACGGTTTATCCCATAACATCCCCGGCACATCCCGCAAGCGCAGGACCGAAATGCCGTTAGGCTTTTTCATATCGGAGCCCATCTTGGCCAGCAGCTTATTAGGCGCAATGCCGATGGAGCAGGGCAGCTGGAGCTCTTTCATAATTCTTTGTTGTATTGCATTCGCAATATCCACAGGCGTACCGAACTGCTTGGATCCTGTAATATCGACGAAGCATTCATCGATCGACATGGATTCGACCATCGGCGAATAGCTGTAGGCAATTTGCATGAACCGCCGGGAGAAGCTGCGATACAGCTCGAAATCCGGGCGGATGAGGATCAAATCGGGGCATATTTTCAGCGCCTGCCTGACCTGCATGCCTGTCTTGATCCCAAGCGCGCGCGCCACATAAGATGAAGTCACGATAATGCCTTTGCGCAGCTCGACGCTGCCTGCGACCGCAATGGGCTTTCCTTTATACGTTTCCGGCTCCACAGCTTCATGTACCGAGCAATAGAAGGCGTTCATATCGATATGCAAAATGACTCTCCCCGACTTGGGATAATGATGCTCCACCGTCACCATTTCACATTCCCCTCCTAGAACCAAAAACAAGTGTGAAAGCCATTTTCAGCATACAAAAAAATAAAGATTCAAGCAAACGCATTTTTGCGATATGATGACTTTATCCGTTGTATTATGGTATAATCGTAAATTATACATTAGCGCTTTAAAGCAAGCATATTCACCCGTACACAAGCAACTAAGTCACTTTGCTAGCTTTTGAAGGAGGAAGCCATGTCAACATCAGTCAAAATCTTCGATACTACATTAAGGGACGGAACTCAGGGAGAAGGCATCAGCCTATCGGTTGAGGATAAAATCAAAATCGCCCGCAAGCTCGACGAGCTCGGGGTTCATTATATTGAAGGCGGATGGCCGGGCAGCAACAGCAAAGATATCGAATTCTTTGAGCGTGTCCGCGACATGAAGTTCAACAACGCAAAGATTACGGCTTTCGGAAGTACAAGACGCAAGGATTCCGTCGCTTCGGAAGACATCAATTTGAATAGACTTGTGGAATCGGGCGTTCAAGTCGCGACGATTTTCGGGAAGTCGTGGGATTTCCACGTACATACCGCGATCCAGACGACACTCGAAGAGAATTTGGCGATGATTTACGACTCCGTGCACTATTTGAAAAGCTGCGGACTTGAAGTCATTTATGATGCGGAGCATTTCTTCGACGGTTACAAAAATAATCCGGACTACGCGCTGCAAACGATCACCAAAGCACAGGATGCGGGAGCGGATTGGATTGTGCTGTGCGACACGAACGGCGGCTCGCTTCCCGGCGAAGTCACCGCGATCGTGACAGCCGTCAAGCAGCATGTGAAGACGCCTGTAGGCATCCATGCGCATAATGATTGCGAATTAGGTGTCGCCAACTCTCTGGCTGCGGTGCAAGCAGGTGCCGGACAAGTTCAGGGTACGATTAACGGATACGGCGAGCGCTGCGGCAACGCGAATTTGAGCTCCATCATCCCGAATCTGCAATTGAAGCTCGGCTATCACGTCATCACGGAGGAACAATTGGCGACCCTAACGCCGGTTTCCCGTTATATCAGCGAGATCGCCAACATGCATATGCCGAACAATCAGCCTTATGTCGGCAACGCGGCATTCGCGCACAAAGGCGGCATTCACGTCTCTGCGATCCTCAAGGATGCCAGCACTTATGAGCATACCAAGCCGGAGCTGGTCGGCAACAAACAGCGCGTCCTCGTCTCCGAATTGGCCGGACAAAGCAACGTGCTGGTGAAAGCGCAAGAGCTGAATCTCGACTTCAACAAAGAGCACCAGAAGACCAAAGAAGTCATCGAGAAAATCAAGGATCTCGAGCACCAAGGCTACCAATTCGAAGGCGCGGATGCGACGCTGGAGCTGCTGCTTCGCGAAGCTATCGAAGGGCTCGAAGAGATTTTCACCCTGGAATCGTTCAAAATGCTGGTAGAGAAATCGGCGAACCAATCCGTCGTTTCGGAAGCAATCGTCAAAGTGAAAGTGCACGGAGAGACGATCTATACCGCGGCGGAAGGCAACGGCCCCGTCAACGCTTTGGACAATGCGCTGCGCAAAGCACTGATTCAGTACTATCCGGACATCAAGAACATTCACTTGTCCGATTATAAGGTTCGCGTCCTCGACGAGAAAGACGCCACCGCAGGCAAGGTCCGCGTCTTGATGGAGACGACGGATTTCAATTCAACCTGGAACACGCTCGGCGTATCCAGCAACATCATCGAAGCAAGCTGGTACGCACTGGTGGACAGCTTGCGCTACGCCCTCATTGGCAGACAGCGCGTCGAGCCGGCGAACAAAGACCAGAACGAGCGCCTCGGTCTCGTCAACCACTAATAAGCCAAAAGCTGCAAATCAGCCCGTTCTCGGGCCGATCTGCAGCTTTTCTTGTTTATCCCTTGATAAGCCCGGCAATCTTTTTATCCAATTCTTTGGGCGATACGACGTGGATAACTTCGCGAACGACTCCGTTCCGATCAATCAGGAAGCTCGTCGGAATCGCCAAGACACGATAGGCATCCGCATTCGTACCTTGTTTGTCAAGCAGCACCGGGAAAGGGTATTTATAAGTGTCCACGAACTTCTTAATATTCTCCATTTTATCTCCAGGCGTTACGTTCACCGCATAAAGATCGAATTGCCCCTGATATTTGTTATACACATTCACCAGATCCGGCGCTTCTTCCTCGCACGGACCGCACCAGGAAGCCCAGAAATTCACGAGCAGCGGCTTCTCTCGGGGACCGCCGATCGAGTATGTCTTACCGTCAAGTCCTGTCAACGTGAAGGATGGCGCCAAATAATTCACCTGGGGCGCCTGTTCGGTAGGCATAAGAGTTTGCTTATTCTCGCGCTGGGCGTTTTGATAGATCGCAATCCCTGCCAACACAAGGACCAAAGCGATCACAATTACATTTTTCTTCAAAATGCCTGTTCACCTCCACTCTGTCTATATTATCTCCAATTCGCCGAAATTTCCAACATCGGTTGTTCCCAAGTATGCTTTCCCCTCAATGGGGAAAAGTAAGGTCTGACAAACACATGGAAAGGAAGCCAACAGGTGAACAAAGCAGCCACAGCTAAGAAAAAATTCAAAAGCGGCTCCAATAACTGGACCAGCCATAACAGCACTAATTCTTCTAATAAGCCGAATTCCAAAGAATCATCCGGCAATGGGTCCGTTTGGCAATACATCGCCATTGCAACGATTCCCTTGGTGCTCGTGCTGGGCAACTCCATGCTGGTCCCGATCTTGCCGGATCTTCAAGACAAAATGGGCATCTCCCGTTTCCAAAGCTCGCTCGTTATCACCTTGTTCTCCATCGCAGCAGGCATCGTCATTCCCGTCTCCGGCTATTTGTCGGATCGATTCACACGGAAGGCCGTCATCATTCCATCACTCATCATCTATGGCGCTGCAGGCATCCTGGCAGGCTTCGGGGCGGTGTGGAACTCCTACACCATCCTTATCATCGCCAGAGCCATACAAGGCCTTGGAGCGGCCGGAACAGCCCCTATCGCAATGGCGTTAGTCGGCGACCTCTACAAGGGAGGGGAAGCAAGTAAAGCATTAGGATTGATCGAAGCTTCCAACGGTACCGGCAAAGTTGTGTCTCCAATCTTGGGCTCCTTGATCGCCATGATCGTCTGGTACGCGCCATTCTTCGCCTTCCCTGTGTTCTGCCTGCTTGCCCTGCTCGCCGTCATCTTCATGATCAAGGAGCCCCCCAACAAGAAGAAGGCCGATCCGCTCGGTGTCTACCTGGGGCATATTCGAGATATTATGAAGCAAAAAGGGCACTGGCTCATCCCCGCCTTTTTCGCGGGATCCATCACACTGTTCATCCTTTTCGGCGTACTCTTTTATTTGTCGCAAATATTAGAGGAGAAGCCGTACAACATCGACGGCGTTCGCAAAGGTCTTGTGCTGGCGATTCCATTGCTATGCATGGTCATCACCTCCTACACCACAGGCGCGAAGATCAAACAAAACGGCACCCTGATGCGCTGGTTGATGAATATCGGGCTGGTCATCATGACGATTTCATTAACGCTCGCCATCTTTCTGAACACCAATCTATACGTCTTCATCGGCTTGCTTTCTCTCAGCGGTATTGGAACAGGCCTTCTGCTTCCTTGTTTGAACACCATGATTACCGGTTCCGTCGAACGCGACCAACGGGGTATGATCACATCGCTATACAACAGCCTGCGTTTCATTGGCGTGGCTTTAGGGCCGCCTTTATTCGGTTGGCTGATGAACATGTCGCACAAAACTTTATTCATTACCGTTTCAGCTTTGGCGCTGCTCATGCTGGGTCTCGTTTTCTTCTTCATTAAACCGGATAAGCAAATGGTCCAGAAAGCATGATATACTAACCTTCAAACGAATGTTGCGCAAATTGGGGGGATGCAGATGATCGTGCAATTTAAGAAAGAACTATACGAGCATCTGCTTTCCCACAGCTTGCAAATGCTGCCCGAAGAAGCTTGCGGCCTCCTGCTTGGTGAATCAGAACCAAGGCGGCATGCAACAACCCTTCGCGCCCAACGTTTCGCCCCTTTAACCAACCATGCCGCCAACCCGCAGCGGCATTTTGAATTAAACCCTGCAGAGCTCCTTCCTTACCTCATGGATCGCAAGCATCCGGTCATCGGGTTGTTTCACTCGCATCCTGCAGCTCCCGCCATCCCGTCTCAGGAGGATCTGCAAACGCTCTGGCACTCCCTCCCAAGCTATTGGATCTTATCCTTGCAGCAGCCGCACAAGCCGGACCTTCAGCTGTTCCAAATAAAAAAAGCCACATCGACCACGTATCACAAACTCGCGTTTGCAATCGATCAATGATGGCTTAATAAAGCGTACAAATCCCCTAATGTATCTACATTCCTTGCTTTGATCTCTTCCATGAACCTGGACCACAGCTGCGCCGTCATCAAGGAATCTTCCAGGGCGTGATGGCGTTGCGTAATCGGAATCTCATAAGCATGAAGCAGCGCATCCAAGCTCAAGTCTTTCCGTTTCGGCATCAGCCATTTGGCAATCATCATCGTGTCGAGCACGCGATGCGACAAGCTGACTTTGGACGTCCGCCAAAGCGCCGAATTCAAAAAGTTTTTGTCATGCCCGGTTGCATGAGCCACCAAAATCCGCTGCTGAACGAACTCGAGGAAATCGCTGAGCACACCGATCAGTTCAGGCGCATCCGCGGCCATTTCATTCGTTATGCCTGTCAATTCAACGATGTCGTCCGGGATTTTACGCTTCGGATTCACCATACTATAGAAGGTGTGATCTCTTTGAATGTCACCGCCAATGACGGAGACGCCGCCGAAAGAAATAATTTCATCGCCGTTATAAGGTGAAAACCCCGTCGTTTCCAAATCAAAAACGACAATTTCTATAGAGTGCAGCGGTATTTCAAACAGGGAATCTTTCCGCTGTTCTTTCAACATGGAGCGAATAAAAGCCATCTGCTGAGCACTTTGCACATCAAACATGGAAGTGATGGCAGGAGTAAGCCCCCCCATTTTGTACAAATGCCACATACGTCCGGCCGGCCGCATATCCTTCATCCCATTTCACCTCTCCAGCACAGGAAACATGCAATCCGATTTATCTAACCTTTTCTCTCTAAATGTGAAACAATCGACTTTTTCACATAACGCTGAAGCTCGACCCCCGCGCGCAGACATTGTTTTAACTCAAGCTTAATGTCCTTGGATAATTGATCGGCCGCTAACTTCCCGCGGGTCGTGTATAGATCGCCTTCAAGCTGAAACGGCGTCAGATCTCGGAGCTTAAGCGCAACGCCGAATGCTTCCCGCCATTCATCCGCCAGCCGCTCCGGAATGAACGAGCTTGCTTTGAGCCGTTCAATTCTTTCGAACGTTGAGGAGCTTGTGATTCCCGCTTGGATCGCCAACAGCCGAATGCCGTTTACGATAGGAATATAAGCGCCATATTTAATGTCGAAGCCGCCTGCGTCCTCGCCGTATCTTTCGGTAATCAACTGCCCGAATACACCAAGCGATATTTTGTGATGAAGCGTATTGGATAAGAGCTGATTCAAAATAGCTGGATTCTGTTTCACATAATCAAGAAATGTCTTATTGAGCTGTTCCACTAACACTGGCGAACCATATATACAGCGCATATCCGCCATGATGAGCAGATAACGCACATTTTCCCACACCGGTTCCTGCAGCCATCGCAGCAGCATCGCCTTATACTCCGCTGCCGGCTTGCGCCATTGCTTGTTGCTGGATACGACATTCCCCTCGCAAGGCGGATAGCCCAAAGCTTCGAGACCACGCAGCGTGCAATCTACCAATTTCGCAAAATAATCTTCAACTTCTTCCATAGTATGCTCTGTGCTTTCGCTGAAAATAAGACCGTTATCCTGATCGCTCCAAAGCGTCTGCTCGCTTCGTCCTCCGCTGCCGAATAACATAAAAGCATAGGGCACGGGCGGCTTGCCATGACCTTCATCCTCCAGCATATGTTCCGCCAGTTCGATCGTTCGCCGGATGAATGCGTCGTGTATCGCGTTGATGGTGCGGTTCATGTCAGGCGCATGAGCGAAAAGGAGATGCTCCCGAAACATCTCATGCACCTGATCTCTGGTTATCCGCATCTCATCGAACTGTTCCGATTGGTAGATACGTTCCAGGATCTGTTCCATTGAGAGATGTTTCATGTTGCATCCCCTTTGCTCAAGTAGAAAGTAATGTGATTTTAAACGGACATGCCGTTTTGAGCGGCTTTCTTCATTTGCTCCGGATAACCGTAGGAACCATGTTCAGACAAGTCCAGACCAATGATTTCTTCTTCTTCCGTAACGCGAAGACCGATTGTAGCTTTCAGAACTCCCAAGATAATGAAGGAAAGAACGAGAACGAATGCGAAAGCTCCGAACAAGCCAAGCGCTTGAACGCCTAATTGGTGCAATCCGCCGCCGTAGAACAAGCCTGCGCCGCCGATCCCGACTTTAGCCGAAAGTTCAGGCGTTGCGAAGAAGCCTGTGGAAAGCGTACCCCAGATACCTGCGATACCGTGTACGGAGAAAGCGTAGATCGGATCGTCGATACCGGCTCTTTCAAACCATTGCGCCGTGAAGAATGTAACGATACCTGCCACTGCGCCAATAACAATCGCCGCCCATGTATCTACGAACGCACAAGCTGCCGTAATCGCAACAAGCGCTGCAAGAACACCGTTCAACATACTAGGAATATCCGCCTTGCCGAAGTACATCCAGGAGATCACAAGCGCTGCAACACCGCCTGCCGCAGCAGCCATGTTCGTTGTCAAAGCGATGTATCCGAAGAAACCGTCGCCCATTGCGCTAAGCGTACTGCCCGGGTTGAAGCCGAACCAGCCGATCCACAGAATGATAACACCGAGTACGGACAACACTTGGTTATGACCAGGAATCAGGTTTGGCGTTTTATCTTTATTATATTTGCCAATACGAGGTTTCAACAAGATGGTGGCTACAAGCGCTGCTGTCGCACCTTGCAAGTGAACAACGGTCGAGCCCGCGAAATCCTGCATGCCGAGCTTGCTCAACCAGCCGCCGCCCCACACCCAGTGAGCTACGATCGGATAGATCACAACTGTAAACAAAATACCGAAGATGAAGTAAACCGGAAGCTTCGCTCTTTCTGCGAAACCGCCCCATGCAATCGCCAGGGATACACCCGCGAATGCTAATTGGAACAAGAATTTAATGCCGATCGGCACGTCGGAGAAGGAAAGCGCGCTGAACGACGCGGCCGCTTGATCTTCCAAACCGGTTACGAAGAACCCTGTCGTTCCGAAGAAAGCATTGCCGTCACCGAAGGCGAACCCGAAGCCTACTGCCCAGAAGGCGATGGCACAAATCCCGAACGTTAAGATTGTTTTACCGGCTACGTGACCGGCATTTTTCATTCGGGTAGAACCTGCTTCCAATAAAGCAAAACCCGCTTGCATGAAAATAACTAAGATGGCGGCTAACATGACCCAAACAGCATCGATTGCTCCTGTCAATTGGGGAATTGTCGCTTCATCCGCCGCGAATGCGAGAGTAGGAAACAACATCGACATGCCCCCAAAAGCTAACAACAATTTCTTTACCATACGACCACTTCCTTTAATGTTAGATTAAATAACATGCAATGCAACTCTTAATGTCATTATATACAGGTTATATGGGTTTGACAATAGGATTTTCGTTAATAAAATGAAAAAAACGAAAAATAACCTGACATCGAACAGGCATAATTCGTGTTTTCATTCATATTCGATTTAAAATGTTAAGATTTCTATCTCAGATACTTTTACCAACTAGTCCAAGCATCACGTTTGACTGTACGGTTTGGAATCAGTTATCATTACTGTAGAAGAAATTCGAAGACATGAAATTGAAGTAGAGGTGGATGACATATGGGGAATGAGAAGCTATATAAGATCGGGGAACTCGCAAAGCTTGCCGACGTCAGTTCTCGAACCATTGATTACTACACCAAGCTGAATCTGATTGAACCCGAGAAGAGATCCGATACGAATTACCGATTATATAGCGATGAAACTTTGCATCGACTTAAACGTATTGAATCTATGAAGAACGAGAAGTATACCTTAGAGGAGATCAAAGCAAGCTTGCAGCAGTGGAACAAAGTGTCCCAAGACGATGAAGTGAGAGATAAGCTGACATCGATCCAGCTTCATCTTGAACAGTTGAAGAAGGAAGCGAAGGAACTTGATCCGATTATCCAGCAGCTGAAGCCGAATCAACTCAAAAAGCTTTACCGAGTATTAACGCAGCCAACCGCGGCATGCATTGAAGCGCTAATCGTCCTGCTAGGTAAAAATCCGTTCTCATAACGAATTACGGAGGCGTGTGCAATGTTCTTTTTTCACCCAATGGATTTTCTCATTATTATTGCGTTCGTTCTTTCTTTGTGGGCTTCGTTTCGAGTTCGGGGAACATTCAACAAATGGTCGAACGTTCCTGTATACTCCGGCATGACCGGCGCGCAAGCGGCCAGACGGATGCTCGACGCCAACGGGCTCTACGATGTTCCGGTAGAAGCCGTACGAGGAACGCTAACCGACCACTACGACCCGATGGCCCGTGTAGTACGACTCTCAGAGCCTGTCTACTACCAGAGCTCCATATCGGCCGTCTCCGTCGCCTGTCACGAAGTCGGTCATGCCATTCAACATAAGGTCCATTATCCGATGCTTGTAGCAAGGCACTATATGTTTCCGGTCGTCAATTTCGCATCCGGCGTCGCGCCGCTGCTGATCCTTGCCGGCTTCATATTCCAACAGATTCCTTGGCTTCTCGGACTCGGCATTATTTTCTTCGCAGCCGCCGTCGCTTTCCAGCTGGTTACGCTGCCGGTCGAATTTAACGCAAGTTCCAGAGCCCGCGATTTGATGATCGCCGAGGGATTCATCTCCAACCAAGAAGAACGCGGCGTAGCCAAGGTCTTGAACGCAGCAGCGCTTACGTATGTTGCCGCCGCGCTTATCTCCGTCCTTGAGCTGCTGAAGTATATTATGATCTTCTCCGGTCGCAATAGCGACGACTAAACGACACAAGCTCTCCAATGCTGCGACTTTCCCGCAGACACGGAGAGCTTTTTTTATTGGAAATATTCATGCAAGAACCGCCTGAACACCTCAGCCACCAGCGGCAGCTTCTCGCCCTTGCGGCTGATTAACCCAACCGTACGGGTAACCTGCGGATCCGTAACGCGGATTTTGGCCGGCTGCATCTGTCCGCCTTCCATAAGCGCCATCGACGGCAATAGGCTGACCCCCATGCCCGCGGCAACGAGTCCGCGAATCGTATCGGTTTCTTCCCCTTCGAACTCGATCTTCGGCACGAATCCCGCCTTCAGACAAGCTTCCATGACAATCGTGCGGAGCGTGTATTCTTCGCTGAACATGACGAAAGATTCGTGCTTGAGCTGCTCGAGCCGAATGGACGTATAATCAGCCAAAATATGATTGGACGGTATGATCGCATACAACTCTTCGGTCAGTAAAATTTCCCCCGTCACATGCTCGTGCTTCTCCGGGAAAGGTGAAATGAACGCGAGGTCGATCTCTCCCCTGGTCACGTCGCGTATAAGCGACGTATACGTTCCTTGGCGCAGCCGGAACTTCACATTGGGGTGATCCTTCTTGAAGGACGCCACCACCGCCGGCAGCAAGTTGATAACAAGACTATGCGGGAATCCGATACGAATCTCACCGGCTTCAGGATCGAGAAACTCATGCATTTCCCCGACCGCCCGCTCCAAATCCGTTAAAATCCCTTCGATGCGGCTCAGGAACAAATGTCCTACGGAAGTAAGGTGCAAATTTCGCCCTTTTTGAACAAACAAATTAACGCCTAGTTCTTGTTCCAACAAGTGAATTTGTCTCGAAACAGCCGATTGCGCCACATGCATTTCCTCTGCGGCCTGCGTCACGTGCTGCTTGCGGGCAACTTTCACAAAATATTGCAATTGTCTTAATTCCACTTGGTAAAATCCCCCGACTTTATCTCTCATAATGACGAATCCGGCAACTTGATGCAATTAAATTATAGCCTCACAGCATCAATTGGACAACCTTAGAGCAAAAAGCTTATAATAAGTAAGTTGTTATATCGATGGAAATTAAAGGAGGAACTGTTCACATGGCACAAGAACGTACTGGTGTTGCTACACTCAAAGGCAATCCAATCACCCTGGTAGGACCCGAAATCAAAGTAGGTGACAAAGCGCCTAACTTCACAGTTAACAAAGATTTGATGACACAAGTATCCCTGGCAGACTATGCAGGCAAAGTTAAGCTGATCTCCGTCGTTCCTTCCTTGGATACAGGCGTTTGTGACGCACAAACTCGCCGCTTCAACGAAGAAGCAGCGAAATTAGGCGACAATGTCGTTGTTCTGACAATTTCCGTGGATCTTCCATTCGCGCAATCCCGTTGGTGCGGAGCTGCCGGCATCGACAAAGTCATCACTTTGTCCGACTACAAAACGAAATCGTTCGGCGAAGCATACGGCGTATTGATTAAAGAAATTCAATTGGATATGCGCTCCATCTTCGTAATCGATGCTAACGATACGGTTCAATATGTAGAGTACCTGGGCGAAATGACAGCTCACCCTAACTACGAAGCTGCCGTTGACGCTGTACAAAAATTAGTGTAAGCCAAACAAATAAAACAGCAAGGAGGCCTAGCTTCCCTGCTGTTTTTATTATTGTTCGGTTTTATATTGAGCTAGCTTCCGGTCTAATTGTTTATAGATATCGATAATCGTGCGGTAGTTGGAACCCAGATCGCCCATAGATCCCCGGGAAGCCGAATAAATATCCACTGCGGTCTTCACGGGATTAATCGCGAACAACGTAAGCGTGACATCTTGCGTGCGTCCCGTCATGGTTTTGCGTTCCGCCAAAATTTCGCCGACATTTTGAACTTCGTGGAGCAGCTTATATCCCGGTGTTTTCTTCAGAACGGCAGTGACTTCTTCCCAAACTTGGTCCTTAGGAAGCTTGTAATATCTTGTTTTAAGCAAAGGATCTTTGGCTTTATCTCCGGTCGTTTCGTGACTGCGAAGTAATCCGATTAAAGTTCTCTTAAGCAAAAGCCTTTTCCCCCTTCAATGAAGTGCATTTAGACCGCTTGCCATCTCTACACTGTCCTCTATATTACCATTGTTTAGGCGTAAGAAAAAGAGGGAAAATGAAATCAATGGATAAGCCTCATTGAAAGGGGCAGATTGACACCCTATATTTAGCCAAAAAATGTGCTGTATAAGAGATAAGCATTTAACCCAGCAATCAGAACGGCAACGAACCAACTGAGCACGATCATCCACTTAGGGGTTACCAGCTCACCCATCTTCTTACGATCCGAAGTGAACTTCACCAGCGGGATGACGGCAAAAGAAAGCTGCAGCGACAAAATCACTTGGCTTAAAATAAGCAAATCCGTAGCTCCGCTATCCCCGTAAATACCGATTACAATGACTGCTGGCACGATGGCAATAATTCGCGTAATCAAGCGGCGCAGCCATGGCGTGAGCCTGATATTCAGGAAGCCCTCCATCACGATCTGACCGGCTAGCGTACCGGTTAGCGTGGAATTCTGGCCGGAAGCAAGCAAAGCAACCGCGAATAAAATACTGGCCGCGCCTGTACCGAGCATAGGCCCGAGCAGGTGATAGGCATCCTGTATCTCAGCAACTTCACGGCCCGCCGAATGAAAAGCGGCGGCAGACAGGATAAGAATGGCTGCGTTAACGAACAAAGCCAGCATTAAAGCAAAGCTTGAATCAATCGTTGCGAATTTGATCGCTTCGCGTTTTCCTTCGATCGTCGGCTCGATTTTACGCGTCTGCACAATCGAAGAATGCAAATACAAGTTGTGCGGCATGACCGTTGCTCCAAGAATCCCGAGCGCAATATAGAGCATCGCAGGATTAGTAACGATCTCCGCTCTCGGAATGAAGCCGGAGGCGACTGCCGCTACATCGGGTCTTGAGAATATCAGTTCCATAATAAAACAGCCTGTAATAATGGCGATCAAGCTGATCACCATCGCCTCAATATAGCGGAAACCGCGTTTTTGCAATAAAAGGACTAAGAGTACGTCGACGGATGTCAAAATAACGCCATACACGAGCGGGATGCCAAAAAGCAAATTCAATGCGATCGCGGCGCCGATGACTTCCGCCAGATCACAAGCGGCAATAGCGAGCTCGCACAGCACCCACAAGACAAAAGAAACGGGTTTGCTATAGTGATCCCGGCAAGCCTGCGCTAAGTCGCGGCCTGTCACGATACCCAACCGCCCAGCCAGGGCTTGCAGCAGTATTGCCATTAGATTAGAAATTAAAATAACGGATAACAAGGTGTAACCGAACTGCGAGCCGCCCGCCAAATCCGTCGCCCAGTTCCCCGGATCCATATATCCTACGGCGACCAGATACCCGGGACCGACGAAAGCGAGCAGCTTCCGGAAGAAGCCGGCTTTCTTAGGTACGCGCATGCTCTGATGGACTTCAGGCAGGCTGGGCATCGATGAATCTCGTCTCCAACCTTTGCGTTCGGGTTTCTCTGACTCTTTGTATGCAGCTTCCATATCTAAATCCCTTCTTTCATCGGACCAATAAAGTTGTGTTAAGGAAACTTCTTGTTTAGAATTATACTATATAACGCTATACTATGCTACAGGTAAACACTTATGTGCTGGTGAAATAAATTTTCCCATGGGAAAAACTTAACATCAAGGAGTGAGATGACGTGCAAATACGTCCTGTTGCGAATGATCATGAAGTGCTGGAGGCTTATCATATTGAAACGATGGTTTATCCCGCACAAGCAGCCGCTACCCTGGATGCCTTCCGGATGCGGAAGGAAGTATTCGGCGGCTATTTCCTGGTTGCCATGACTGAAGCCGATTCCAACGGTCATCAAGAGCTCATCGGAGTGACGAACGGGGTGAAGCTCGAACATAAGGATTTGGCCGATGAAAGCATTAAACAAGGCGTCAGCCAAGCTGTTGACGGACGTTACTTCTGTGTGCTGACGATTGCGGTTCATCCGAGCTATCAGCGGCAAGGCATCGCTACGCAATTACTGGAGCAAATTATTGCGAGAGCCCGAGAAGACGGACTTGCAGGCATCGTGCTTATGTGCGAGGAGCATTTGATCTTATTTTACGAAAAGCAAGGATTTCGATACATCGCACCATCCGCCTCTGAACACGGAGGAATTCAATGGCATGAGATGCATCTGATATGGAAATGAATAGAAGCTGTAACCGCACGCCGAAAATCATCCGCGCAAGAAGAAGGAATTTCGCTTTTTCTTGCGAATATAATAAATGAATTATCTTTGTATATTTAATAAACAAACAAAGATTAGCGCAAGATTCCATCATAAACAACAAAGGGTGATAATATTATGTCGTATTTTATGGGTTTGGACTTAGGAACATCTGCCGTCAAGTGTATCCTGGTCGATGATTCCGGCGCCGTCGTCGGCAGCCACAGCGTTGAATATCCGCTCCAGCAGCCTCATCCCGGCTGGGCTGAGCAGCATCCGGAGGATTGGTGGAACGGCACGGTCGAAGGAATCCGTGCGCTCTTGGCCAAAACCGGCATCACTGGCAGCGAAGTGGCCGGTATCGGCTTCTCCGGCCAGATGCACGGGTCGGTATTCCTCGATGAAGCGCAGCAGGTGATCCGCCCTGCGCTGCTGTGGTGCGATCAGCGCACCGCGGAGCAGTGCGCATATATCGAGGCGACCGTCGGCGAAGCCGAACTCGGCCGGCTGACGGGCAACCGGGCGCTGACAGGCTTCACAGCGCCCAAGGTCATCTGGCTCCGGCAGCACGAGCCGGAGAATTACGCGCGCGTTCGGCACCTGCTGCTGCCGAAGGACTACGTCAGGCTGCGCCTGACGGGCGCGTTCGGCATGGACATGGCCGACGCCAGCGGCACGCTGCTGCTCGATGTCGCGAACCGCAGCTGGTCGCAAACCGTCGCCGAGCGCCTGGAGATCCCGCTCGCGTGGCTGCCGCCGCTGTTTGAATCCGGCGACGTCGCCGGGCACCTGCTGCCGGAAGCCGCCAGCCTCACCGGCTTAACCGCCGGGACGCCGATCGTAGCGGGCGGCGGCGACCAAGCCTGCGGCGCTGTCGGCGTCGGCGTCGTCCGCCAAGGCATCGCGTCCGTGGCGCTCGGCACGTCCGGTGTCGTCTTCGTACACGACGACACGTATCAAGTGGATGAAGCATACCGGCTTCATTCGTTCTGCCACGGTGTGCCGGGCAAGTGGCACCGCATGGGGGTTATGCTGGCCGCCGGAGGCTCGTTCCAGTGGTGGCGCAACCACTTCGCGCACGAGGAGCTGGAGCGTGCGCAGCAGGAAGGCAAAGACGTCTATGAAATCCTGACGTCGGAAGCCTCCACCGCGCCGCTTGGCAGCGAAGGCTTGCTGTTCCTGCCTTACCTGTCCGGCGAGCGGACGCCGCACCCGGACCCGAAAGCGCGCGGCGCTTTCATCGGTCTGAACCTGCGGCACGGCAAAGCCCACCTGACGCGTGCCGTCCTCGAAGGCATCACCTTCGGGCTTCGCGATTCGCTTCAATTGATTCGCGAGTCCGGGGTCGAAGTGACGGAACTGCGCGTGAACGGCGGCGGCGCCAGAAGCCCGTTCTGGCGGCAAATGATCGCCGACATCTTCGGCATCCCGGTCGTGACGGTGAACTCCACAGACGGCCCGGCATACGGCGCAGCGATCATGGCGGCGTCGGGTGTTCTTGGCGAAGAGATTACAACGCTCTGCGAGAAGTGGATTCAGGTCACGGACAGAGTCGAGCCCATCGCCGCCAATCAGCAGCAGTATGAGGCTTATTATCAGGTTTACCGCGGCTTATACGGCACGCTCAAAGATACGTTCCATCAATTAAGCGACCTTGCCGGTCACGCATAATCAACGCTAAAAAGCGGTTGAACAGGAAACCTCCTGATCAACCGCTTTATTCATGTGGACATAAAGAAACCCGCATATGCCGTCCGGTTTCTGTGCTTCAAACCCGCTCTCGCAGGTGGGTGTCCGCAGAAGTGTATTTGAGGTCCCCTTTCGAGGGCATGTCAGCCACACTTCGATATAGGTCTCCCTAGAAACAGTCATTGGTTTAAAACAACTTAAAACCGTTACGAACATCGCAGGATTCTTTTTGTATTCTTATTATAGTGCTGTACCGGTTGAAGATCAACTGGTAGGTTTATTCTTTATTCTTTTCGTCGTTTTTATGCAAAGAGATTTCAGTCCGTTTAGTCTCGGCATCCTCTTCATCCGATTGTTCCGAACCCTCTTCCAGACCTTCACCTTCCGCTTCTGCAAGCTTCTGCTGTTCCTTCTCCTCCAGCTCCTGCTGTTTGATTTGCAATTTCGTGAAGCTGCGGTTAAATTGCCAGAAGGAGAAAGTCGCCATGATGCTTCCCATGAAGAAAACAACAAGGAAGAAGTTAAATTTAGTCACGCAAATGTAGAAAATGGCGCCATTGCACAGCAGCAGGACGATCGAATTGATCGGATTGCCGATGGAGATCAGGACGGAATTTTTCAAGATTTGAAAAATTTTCATATGCAAGTGAACCATGATCGAGAAAAAATTAAACAAAGCGATAACCATAATGACCGTGAATGCGATAAAAAGTACGGCCAAAATCTTAAGTGTACTGCCCTGCTTCAAATAGAAGAAGTAATTCACGCTGATGATGACGAAAATGATAACGAAGAAAATGCCGCCAACCATGCTCTGTACGTAATTTTCTTTGTACCCGCGGAAAAATGTTTTGAGCAGAGGAACATCTTCTTCTCCTGTGACCCATTTGCGGGCAACGGTGAACATCGCCGCGGTTGCGGGGAACAAAGTAAACGGTGCCAAAATGGATATCAGCGGCAGCATTGCCTTCAATCCGTCAGGCGTTTGGCTGACCAGCCCCATGAACGCAAAAAAGAAAACCGGAATTGAGCATAACAGCCAAAGCAGATTAATCACCGATAAACGCATGATCCATTCCGATATTTTGTAAAGCCCACCCATTACTCCTCTAAACTCCAAAACCGCTTCCTCCTTAGCGTTTCCATAGCGGAAACTTTCTACGTTGATTGTCCATGTTATTGGGGTATAGCTTGTCTCACATATATATAACTTTAATTATAGCCTATTTTCGAACATATAGGTAGCCGTCTAGTCATACTAGGTACTCCGGCATAGGATAGTATTGGCGATCCTAACGTCGCTAAATCTTGACCCGGGAGGTAGATACTATGTCAGCAGTCGGTACGTCCGCAGGTGCTGTATTGGTTCTGTTTATCCTACTCGTCATTATAACTAGCTCTTTCGTCCTCTAATACACGTATTTATTGCAAAAAGGCGGAGATCCTTCAAGGATCTCCGCCTTTATATGTTGCCAGACTCTTATTTATTTACCAAAGTGTCTTCGCTTTTGCGCGGAGCTCTGGAACGGTCACGATCGCGGTTAGCCGGGTTATTGCTGCCGTACTCGCGGTTTTTGGAAGAGTAACGACCTTCTCCGCCTTCGCGGTTCGAGCCGTATTCTCTGCCGTCTTTACGCGGATAGCGGGAGTTCGAGCTGGAACCGTAACCGCCTTGACGACGATCGCCGGAACCGGAACCGTAGCCGCCGCCAACACGTCTGCCTGCGCTGCGAACATCGAACTTTTTCTTTCTTGCACGGATCGGATCTTCCGGAGTCAACTCGATGACCGCTTCTTTCTTATCGCCTGTCAGAAGCTTCATTGCGGCAGCAAGCAGATTCACGGAATCATATTGCTCCAACATTTGAATCGCCAAGCCTTTGAACTCGGTGTGCCCATCGTTCTGCAGCATATCGAGAATGCGCTCAGCTGTCATTTTTTGTTTGCCTTCGATCGCTTCCGCCAAGCTAGGAAGCGGCTTTTTGCTAATTTTATGACGAGTAACTTTCTCGATGAAGTGCAGGTGGTCGATCTCTCTAGGTGTTACGAATGTCCATGCTGTACCCTCTTTGCCGGCACGGCCTGTACGGCCGATGCGGTGAACGTAGCTCTCAGGATCCTGAGGCAGGTCGAAGTTCACAACGTGCGTTACACCGGAAACGTCGAGACCGCGAGCCGCAACGTCTGTTGCAACGAGCACATCGATGCTGCCGTCGCGGAATTTTCTCATCACGTTATCACGTTGATTCTGGGACAAGTCCCCGTGAAGACCTTCTGCTGCATAGCCTCTCTTCTGAAGAGCTTCCGCAAGCTCGTCTACGCGGCGTTTCGTACGGCCGAAGATGATCGCCAGCTCCGGAGCTTCCATATCAAGCAAACGGCTAAGCGCTTCGAACTTCTGTTTCTCATGCAATTCAATGTAAGCTTGATCGATCAGCGGCGCGCTGACTTGTTTCGGGATGACCGATACATGCTCAGGATTGCGCAAGAATTGTTGTGCCAATCTTTGGATATTCGCCGGCATTGTTGCGGAGAACAGCATCGTGTGGCGTTCTTCCGGAACGAGCTTCAAGATGGATTGGATATCGTCCATGAAGCCCATGTCCAGCATTTCATCCGCTTCATCCAGAATGACCGTTTGGACATCGTCAAGCTTGATCGTTTTGCGGTTGATGTGGTCAAGAAGACGTCCTGGCGTTCCGATGATGATTTGCGGCTTCTTCTTCAGAGCGCGAATTTGCTTCACAATGTCCTGTCCGCCATAAATCGGCAAGGAACGAATGCCTTTGAAACGGCCGAGCTTCTCAATCTCTTCCGCAACCTGGATGGCAAGTTCACGTGTCGGACACATAATAAGAGCGGAAATACGCTCTTCCTTCATATTAATTTTGTGAATAAGGGGGATACCGAACGCCGCCGTTTTACCAGTACCCGTTTGTGCTTGACCGATCAAATCCCGGCCTTCCATAGCCAGCGGAATCGTTTTTTCTTGAATAGGTGTGGATTCTTCAAAGCCCATCTCCGTAACCGCGCGTAGAATTGCTGGCTCTAAACCAAACTCCTGAAATGTTTTCAAATATATTCAATCTCCTTTTGTACAGGGCAGGCTAATGCCTTGTATCTTTTTTACCCTTAAGTACGACTTCCTATCCGTGTCTATAGTTTCTTGGTGGATTACACTTTCGATTCATCATCTTCCATGATCCAATTGGCCGCCCTTAAGAACATCTAAAGTATTATAACACAAGTCATACACACATTTCCAGAGGCTGCTTTCATTGATGAGAACGAAACCTTCCGCATAAGCTAAGCGTATTACTGAGTAGAACAACATTCGGAACAGAGGAGAGTTTTTCAATGTCCATTTTCAAACGAGTTAGCAGCATTTTACGGAGTCAAAAAGAAATTCCACCGACAGCGCCAGCCGGAAATCCGCTTGAAGATGCCAAAGTTGGAGATATTGTTAACGTGGATCTTGAAGAGTATGTGATCTCCGGCAAAGTGATTTATTTCGACCGCGGGTTTGCTCCACACCGCTACGCCTATTATTTGCAAAGCGGCAAAAATATTCAGTGTTTGATTGTGGAAAAAGGACGAACCTATGATTGTTTCCTTTGCAGCTTCATCGAGGGGGCCTTGGACGATCCTAATGATGTGCCTACGCGATTGGAACTCGACGGCGACGTAGCCTTCGACCTGGAATTCCATCGCAATGACGTGACGCGGACGGAAGGCAACACCGATTTCCGCAGCGGAGACGACGTCATTTTCTGGCGCTATTTCGGACCGGACCGCAGATTCTTCTTCCTCCAATGGCAGGATGGCAAATTTATCGCCATGGAAGGCGAACGCACGCCGGGCAACCAGATCAAATTTTTAAAATCGACGCACTAAACAAGCCTATGCTATCATGGAGTCATACCCCAAAAGGAGGGTTTACTGAAAAGTGAAAAGATGGACTTCCTGGCTTTCCTTCTTATTGATCATCGCCCTTCTGACCGGGTGTGGCGCTGATACCGTCCGCTATATTAAAGATGAATACCCGCTTGTTAGCGTTGAGGGCAAGGGCACGAATATGTCCAAGGTTTATGTGGCCGAAGGGAAAACCGTCCCTGCCGTCGCGAACGAGCTGGCCGCGCAAGAAACGCCGCAAGAGAAGAGCAAGGAATCGAACGACCAAATGTTCCTTG
The DNA here is from genome assembly GCF_028765165.1 of Paenibacillus sp. MAHUQ-63. GTDB lineage: Bacteria > Bacillota > Bacilli > Paenibacillales > NBRC-103111 > Paenibacillus_E. The sequence goes on from NZ_JARADB010000001.1 coordinate 382,824, forward strand.
TTTATAACGATAAAGTGATCAACATCCAGAAAGACCCGAATGAAAGCCAGAATACGCTCATTCAGGTTGACAGCATCGAGTATGCCAGAACTCATTACGATTCTTCGTTCTTGCAAGGCTTTGTGACAGCGGCGCTGCTCCAAAACTTGTTCGGCGGAAGCTGGTATAATAGTAAGAAATCTTACGATTATCGCGGCTATACCCGAACGCCGACTTATAGCGCCGGCAGCGGCAAAGCGGCGACGCCGACCACCGACGTCTCCAAAGACAAGAAGCCGACGACATCCGACCGCACGGGAACGTTCAAAGGCGGAACGGCCAACCCCAGCTCGGGCAGCTCCTCGACAACCCGGCGCAACGACGGTTCGACGCCGAATAAGGTCACGAAGCCGTCGGTCAGCAAGCCAAGCACATCCAAGAAAACAGGCTCATTCAAGAGGCGTTAGCCCCTCTCCCTAAGCTGTTGTCCATCATTTGGACACAGCTTTTTTATTTCCGCATTCTTTTAATTAGACACTGGTTAAATAATGATTGAAGTTTTGAAAGAATGAATTATACTTGCATTATGCTGCATACTATTTTAGAGGTGATTTTTTTTGAAAAAAGCGCTGGATGCCGTCATCATTTTCGTTGGCGCTCTGCTCGTCGCGGTCGGCTTCAACATGTTTCTCATCCCTCACCAGCTGCTTAGCGGCGGGGTGTCCGGATTCGCCATGATCATCGGCTATTTCACGAATTGGAACATCGGCTTTTTATATTTATTTTTCAACATGCCTTTAATGATCTGGGGCTTGATCTCCATCGGCCGCAGATTCATCATGATCAGCGTCGCATCCGTCATTTTAACGACATGGCTGATGCAGATACTGCCCACCAACTATGTGGCCCAGGAGCCGATACTTGGGGCGGTATTCGGAGGTGTGCTGATCGGTATCGGAAGCGGAATCACCTTAAGAATTGGCGGATCCAGCGGAGGCTTCGACATCGTTGGCTTAATTTTGACGCGCAAATTCGAGTTCCCCTTAGGCACAATTCTTTCCGGTATGAACGGGATCGTCATTGTAGCTCTAGGTTATTTCAAACACAATTGGGACCTTGCCCTTTACTCCATGTTAGCGATTTATATATGCGGCAAAGTCGTCGACACCGTACATATCCGGCACGTTAAGGTAACGGCTTTCATCGTCACGAAGCAGAAAGAAGAATTGACGCAAGAGCTGCTGCAGCTTCCGAGGGGGGTTACGCTCCTCAAAACGGAAGGCGCTTATACCAAACAGCAGCATGATATGCTGATGACCGTTACAACACGCTATGAGCTAGCAGAGTTAAAACGAATTATTAAGAAAATAGATCCAAAAGCGTTCGTAAATATCGTTGAAACCGTTGGGATCGTTGGCGAATTCCGCAAGCTGAAGTCGTAAATCGTGAAACCAGCCTCTTTCATCCGGGTCGATTTGTGTTATAATGATTGTAATTTCATATAGTTCTGGCTTCATCGTGAGTGGTTCAGGCGTAGTTCTTATTCTAATCTTATGATTGGAAGGGTGATGCTTGTGGAGACAGTCAAATTATCCAGGATTGTAATGAAATTAACACCCGAGTTGTACCCCTTCTTAACCAGCTGCGAGCTGGACTCCGAGATTGTCCTCATGTTCGGTCTCGAGGCGCTTGAAGCGGAAGATGTCATGGAGATTATTCAGTTCAGCATTACGGAACATCATAAAGACGCCCTTTATCATTAAGGGCGTCTTTTTATCCATGATTGACATGCAAAGTTATTGAGTTTGTAATAATTAGGGACTATAGGTTATGATAAGGTCATGGTATAATAGACAAATAAGATAATCTACTGGAGGTGTCTAATATGGGAGCTCTATCTCCTTGGCACATCATCTTGATTGCAATAGTGGCCTTGCTTTTATTCGGGCCTAATAAATTGCCTGAACTTGGCAGAGGTTTTGGCAAAATGTTTCGTGAATTCAAAGATGCAACGAACGGGAACGGAAACGCAAACTCGGATGATCAGCCTGTACTGCCACGCAAAGAGATCAATGCTGCGGAAGTAACGACTACGGAATCAGGACAAGTTCACAAATAAGAACTAAGCACCCTTAGCAGGTACTTGCTGCCGGGTGCTTTTTTCATTACCTGATTTTCAGACCTTGCCGCGCATGACCGCTTGCGTACCAAGGAACATCACGGCGGCTATCGCGGACATGACCGTCGCAAAAACATACATACTCGCTCCACCCCACTGCTCACTGAGCCATCCCCCTACCGAGCCGCCGATAATGCCCGCCAATCCCATGAATACCATAGCCAGGATCGACTGCCCCGTCGACCCGAATTGCTCCGGCAGCAGCCTCACTACATACTGAACAGCCACGATCCATAGTACGGCGAAAGTAAGCATCTGCGTCACCTGCAATCCGATTAATACCCACGGATCGGTAATGACGGCATACAAAATCCAACGAATCGTATAGATGACGGCAACAATGCCTAGAACCGTCAGTTCGTGATAGCGATGAATGTATCGGTTAATGAGAGCAAACACCGGAATTTCACTGCACGCCGCTATCGCCCACGCCCAGCTGACCATCGCGTCTGTCGCTCCCAATTTATTGAGATACAGCCCTAATAAAGCATCGTTCATCCGGTGAGGAATGGAGATGATGAGGACCATCAGCATAAACCATAGAAAGCTTTTGCTGCGGAAAATAATGCCAATTGCATTCAACGTTATCCGCTGTTGTCCGCTGCTATGCTCGTCCTTAATGAAAGCAAGCAGCACAAACGGGAAAATCCACAGTACCCAGTAGAAATAAGGAATCCTGGACACTCCGCCCAGTTCGTCGAGCAGCAGGCCCGAAATTAAAGCTACGCCCGAGAAGCCGATAGACCCCCAGACCCGCACGGAGCCATAAGACAATCCGCGGGATGCCGTTGACTTGACGACCAGATTGTCGATTAGCGGAATGGAAGGCAGCAGAAAGAAATACAAGAGCAGAATAAAGCCCAGCGTCAGGGTAAATCCGCTCGTCAGGAAGAGTCCGAAGCTTCCGAGCAAGGATAGCACCCACAGCATAAATACGATGTTCTTGACCGAGTTGAACCGGTCGCTGACATAGCCCCAGAAAGGTTGGGCGAAGATCGAAACGAACGGGCCGATCATCATTAACAGACCGATTTCAGCGGCGGTATAACCTTTTGTCTGCAAATACAGAGGTAAGTACGGCATCAATATGGCACTGGACGCATAGTAAAAAAAGTTAACACCGGACAAAGAAACAATTTGCTTGTCGAGCTTCAACAACGTCTACCTTCTTTCTACATTCCTCTACAAATTTCCTCTGTGCGGAGTTTACCGCTTGCTTTATAATAAAGCTAGCACTACATAGGAGAGGACTTATACTTCATGGAAATTTTACTAGCTTCACTTGCCCTCATTTGGGGCAATGTTACTGCCGCTAACCCGGACGCCAGCTTCGAGCAGCTCGTCCAAGCCTCTTTGGACGCCAAGAATGCCGTTGCTATCGTCCAACCCGCTCCATCCCAAGATCCTGCTGATCCTCTCGCTCCCGTCAACAAGCAAGATCCGCAGAAAGACGCCCCCAAAGTCAAAGGTGTCTATGCCACAGCGCACAGTGCCGGCGGCTCCCGGCTCAACACCCTGGTTAAACTGATGGACGACACGGAACTCAACTCACTCGTCATCGATGTCAAGGATGATTGGGGATACATTACTTGGGAAACAGGCAATGCAGATCTTGATGCGATGGGCACCACACAGAAAATCATCGGCAACATGCCAGGTTTGATGAGCACTCTTACTGAACATAACATTTACCCGATTGCGCGTATCGTCGTTTTCAAGGATACGATCCTCGCGAAGAAGAAGCCCGAATGGTCTTTCGTGAATCCGGACGGCTCCGTATGGGGCAACAGCAAGAACCCGCCAGACAGCTTCGTCAATCCTTACAACAAAGAAGTATGGGACTATAATATCGCCGTTGCTAAGGAAGCGGTGAAAGCCGGATTCAAAGAAATTCAGTTCGATTACGTGCGCTTCCCGGAAGGCTTCGAGAAGAGAGCGGATACGCTCAAGTACACCAAGGACGAACGTCCCCGCATCGATGCCGTCGCATCCTTCGTCAAGTATGCCAAAGAACAACTGCAGCCGCTTGGGGTCCGCGTGTCCGTAGATATTTTCGGCTATGCGGCTTCAGTCCCTGCGGCAGAGGGGATCGGACAGGACTTTGAGAAGATTTCCCAGAACGTCGACGTCATCTCGCCAATGATATATCCGAGTCATTATAGCACAGGCTGGTTCGGTGCTAAAGTGCCAGATGCGGCTCCATATGTTACAATTAACGGAGCGTCCAAAGATACGACGAAAAAGCTGGAAGCCATTGACAAGAAAGGCTGGAAGCCGATCGTTCGGCCTTGGATTCAAGACTTCACCGCTTCTTGGGTTCCCGGTTATATCAAATACGGCAAACATGAAGTGGAAGAGCAGATTCGCGCGCTCCATGATAACGGAGTCGACGAATACCTGCTCTGGAACGCCAACAACAATTACACGGCGAATGTCAATTACTGAGCATACCTGCACCCTGAGGATCCGCATGCCTCAGGGTGTTCATGCATGAACCGCCGAAAGGAGCCAGAACAAATGAACATTGTCGCCATCACGGACATGGACCTGTCCCCGATGCAGGAGGGCATGCCGCAAGATTTGAAGGAACGCTGCCAATTTCATTGGTTCCGTTCGTCCAAGGAAGCGGAGGCGCATATCGCATACGCCCATGTCATCATGACAGCCGGCCGCATGAATCCCGCATTCGCCTCCGCAGAGCGGTCACCGCAGTTGAAATGGGTACAAACGTTATCCGCCGGTGTGGACAAGCTGCCGCTTCAGCTGCTGGCTGAACGCCAAATTCCGTTAACCAATGCGCGCGGCGTACATACGATCCAAATGAGCGAATTCACGCTTAGCCTCATGCTGCAATGGGTCCGACGCTCGAATACGCTGCACGAATGCCAGCAGCGCAAAGAGTGGTTCCAAAGCATCCGCGTCGGCGAGCTGCACGGCAAGACGCTGGGCATTGTCGGCGCAGGCGCCATCGGAGAGGCTGTGGCCCGCAAAGCCAAGGCCTTCGACATGTCGGTCATCGGATTCAACCGATCCGGTTCGCCTTCAGCCGGCTACGATGCCACGTACAGCGGCGACGAAGGCTTGCGCCGCTTATTCTCCGAGAGCGACTTCGTCGTTCTTCTGCTCCCCAGCACACCCAAGACGCGCGGCATCGTGACGAAGGAGCACCTCGCCTTGATGAAGCCGAGCGCCTTCTTGATTAATCTCGCTCGCGGAGATGTCATCGATGAAGGCGCATTAATCCGAATGCTGCAGGAAGGCACGCTGGCCGGCGCTGCGCTCGATGTGTTCCAGCAGGAGCCTCTGCCGGAAAGCTCGCCGCTATGGGCGATGGAGAACGTCATCCTTACGCCGCATATCGCCGGATCCTCCGCACATTATACGGAGCGCGTATCGTCTATTTTTTACCACAATTTACGGGCTATGCTGGACGGCGGCGACATGATGAATGTCGTTGATATCTCCGAAGGCTACTGAAACACGGCAACGCACCTTACCCAAGCGGAGTACCGCTTTGCGATAAGGTGCGTTTAATTATTTGCCGGGGATCGCTTCCAAGCCTCTCATATACGGGCGAAGCGCCTTCGGTATATAGATGGAACCGTCCGCCCGCTGATGGTTTTCCAATAATGGGATCAATATGCGAGGGGTGGCTACGGCTGTATTGTTGAGCGTATAGCAGTAACGAAGCGCATCTTGCGAATCCCGGTAACGCAACCTGCTGCGTCGCGCCTGGAAATCCAGCAGGCTCGACGACGAGTGCGTCTCTCCGTACGCTTGACGGCTGGGCATCCACGTCTCAATATCGTATTGCTTGTAGTTTTTGGCCCCCATGTCTCCGGCACAGACGGCAACGACGCGATAGGGCAGCTCCAGCAGGTGAAGGATATGCTCAGCGTTGCGGGTGATCTCATCCATCAAGCGATCCGCTGTATCCGGGTCATTCTCACAAACGATGACCTGTTCGACCTTCGCGAACTGGTGCACGCGGTACAAGCCGCGCACATCCCGTCCGGCCGAGCCGGCTTCTTTGCGGAAGCAGTTCGAAACCGCAGCCAATCTCAGCGGCCCCTCCGACAGGTCGACAATCTCGTTCGCGTAATACGAAATGAGCGGGCCTTCCGACGTGCCGACGAGCCATTTGTTCTCTTCCTGCAGCTCATAGGTTTGATCGCGCCCTCCGGGGAAGAACGCAGCGTTCACCAGCGTCTCTTCCCGGACCATCAAAGGCACGTCCATGACGGTAAACCCTCGGTCGTTCAACACATCAATCGCCAACTGCTGAACCGCTCTGTGCAAATACAGCCCCATCCCTTTGAGGTAGTAGTTGCGTGTCCCGGCCACCTTCACGCCTCGCGGCACATCAATGATGTCCAGGTCTTCGCCGATCTGCATATGATCGCGAGGCACGAAATCGAATGAAACCGGCTCACCGACGACTTTCACAACTACATTATCCCGATCCGTAAGGCCTGACGGCGTCTCGGACGAAACCACGTTCGGCACCGCTAGCATAAGCGCCTTGAACCGCTCCTCAATCTCCCCGAGCTCCGCTTCAGCCGCTCCCAGTTCACCGTTCCAAGCTCGAACCCGGTCTTTCAACACCTCAGCCTCCGCCGGCTTGCGTTCTGCCATAAGCATCCCAATCTGAGCCGTAGCCCGATTCCGATCAGCACGCAGCAGGTCCACACGATGCTGCAGCCGTCTCTTCCGCTCATCGGCATCCAGCAGCTCTCCGAGCGGGAGGTCCACCCCTTTCCGAATAGCTGCCTCTGTCACTGCTTCCTGATTGTCACGAATCCATTTGATATCCAACATACGCCGTCACCGCTCCTTTTCATTATCGATAAAAAGACAAAGAACGCCCCTGTCCGAATTGGGACGAGGAGCGTTCTGCTCGCGGTGCCACCCAACTTGATGATCGCCTTGTACAGGCCATCATCCGCTTGGTTCCGCGATAACGGGCGGTGCCGGTCTATTTAGAGAATGGTCCGGGTCGTACAACAAACTCATTCCGATCATAAACGTCTCCGAGTTGGATGCTCTTCATTGACATAATGCCGATTTGTATATTGTTCGCTATTATAGACGAAACCCTTCGCCCGGTCAATAGGCGACCCTCACGTCACTTTATTGGGACAGACGGCTTGCCAGCTCGTACAGCTCTTTGTTAAACTCGCGCTTCGTATTGACAACCAAGTCGATGTCCGTAGCGACCAATTCGCCTTTGATCACGCCGCAAGCTTTGGAGGAATCGCCTTCCATCAGTCGACGAACCGCGAAATCGCCAAGTCGGCTTGCCAAGATCCGGTCGTTATGTGTCGGCGCGCCGCCGCGCTGAATATGGCCAAGCACCGTAACGCGCGGTTCGATGCCGACAGCTTCGGTAATTTGCTTCGCCACGCCTTCGCCCGTACCCGCACCTTCAGCGACCAGGATAATACTGTGGCGTTTGCCGTGTGCGAAGTTATCTTTCATCCGGTTCGCTACTTCGTTGATATCATACTCGACTTCCGGTACGATAATCGTCTCAGCGCCGCTGGCGAGACCTGCATAAAGGGCGATTTCGCCGCAATGGCGGCCCATCACTTCGACAACGGAAGAACGTTCGTGGGAAGTCATCGTATCGCGAAGCTTGTTGATCGCATCCACAACGATGCTGACCGCCGTATCGAAACCAATCGTGAAATCTGTGAACGGAATATCGTTGTCAATCGTTCCCGGCAAGCCCATCGTTTTGATCCCCAGCTTGCTCAGTTTATTCGCTCCCTGATAGGACCCGTCTCCACCGATGACGACCAAACCGTCGATCCCGCGTTTGCGCAAGTTCTTCGCGCCGATTTGCTGACCGTCCGGCGTCAGAAATTCTTTGCAGCGCGCCGTCTGCAGAATCGTGCCGCCGCGTTGGATGATGTCGCCGACGCTGCGCAAATCCATCTTGCGAATATCGTCGTTGATGAGACCATGATAACCGCGCTGTACGGCATAGACTTCAAGACCATGGAATAACGCGCTTCGTACTACCGCACGAACGGCCGCATTCATCCCCTGGGAGTCCCCACCGCTTGTTAATACTGCAATTGATTTTACTGCTGACATTTCATTTCCTCCTTCATTTCTTGTGAATGACATTCATGATGTCGTGCGGATAAACATGCTATTAATCCAGAAAAACAACCGGGTTAACGGACTATTTTTCATTAGACGCTTGGATACGTTCTTAACTTGTTGTTGTCCATTCACTTTCGGATCCGACAAATATAACGCGAGCAAACCTTCGATTATCATACGATGAAATCGCGGATGTTCCAAGAACAAAATTTTACTCCGCGCTTCCTGCACGATGAAGGCAATTCGCTCCACCGTATCGTCCATCGAATCGTAATAGCTGCAGAAATTCAAATCCCCGCCCTGAATATCTTCCTCTTGATCGATCAAATAGTCGAGTAAAATGTGCAATCCGCACACATACGGGAAATAGGCCTCCCGGATCGACGCCACTTGGTTCTCGCTTAAGTGGGGGTCGCAAGCGGCCAGAAACAGCATAAACATCCCTAATGTCGAGCCTGTCGCTGCTGCAAATTCATTCCAGGCAATTTGGCTGTACCGGTGATGATGAAGATTCCACCACGCCTGCAGCTCAGGTTCGCGCATATCCTTGCGAATATGCTTGTACACTTGCAGGTCGCAATACAGGGCAACGAATTCGCGCACCTGATCCGCCACCTGCCCATACGAAGGCAAGGCAGCGATACAACGCTGGCAAGTCAGGACGAGATCTTGGAGATAATCCCCGTCCTCCTTCTCCTGCCGGTAAGCGTAATAGTCATGCAACGGCTTCGAAGGATCGACCGCATCAAGCATCGATTGGTGCAGCTGCCGAAAATCTTGAGGGTCCAGCGACGTACTGCGGTCGCACAAATTATCCAGATAATCGCTAATCGTCTGGAATGAGACAATCAGCGGAATTAATAGATGCCGCATCTGCAGGTTGGCAGCCGCGTACACCGCACCGCCCTGGCAGTGAAACTTCTTAGTCGCTATACTGGCTAGCGCTTGCGTTCTTAGCTCAGGATCCGGAATCCGCTCCGCTCTTGCTTTCCAACTGGAAAGGTGGGCGCCGACCTCCGGCAAAATATAGCGGTACACTCTGACCATCAACCGAAACGGACCTTGCGGAACTTTCGTGCTACTTCTGTCCAATTGCTTCAAGCAGACTTCCTCCACAACTTTGTTCATAGCAATATTGCAGCAGCAGCTGCATTTCGTACCGCTGAATATGCCTTAACCAGCTATCCACCGTCCCATTCTGAACAAGTGAAACCTGCAGCTCGACCACGTCAATGAACACGCAAGGGTTCCAAACCGGAGAAGTAATCAGCACTTCCAGCTTATGACGCATCGCCTCGTTATCCAGATCAGCCAAATCTTTGACAGTCAAATAATCCCGAACACACGCAATTAAATTGGAAAAAATAGGATGAGGGCCGACATCGTTGAACCAATATTTGGCGTTGCTGTAGTCGCCTTCCATCCGGTGCATAAGACCATGCCAATAACTGCCTGTCGCATTGGTAATTTCCTGGGCAATATCGTGAGATTTATCGAGGCTCTCATTGAGCAAATAAAGCCCCGCTTTAATAGCCAGGAAGTACATCTCTTGTTCCGGGCTGCCCTGGGCCAGCTTCGCCGGGAGCATCTCTTCGATTCTTTCATCCATCGCGTGATCCCATTCTTCTATCGGATACAGCGCCGGCAGATGCTCCAAGAGAGGCTTCGCAATAGCTTCCAACCAATTGGTTCCATCTTGATTGCTATGCATGTAACCCGTCACTCTCCCTTTCATTAAACATCCCTAATGGTGGGTCTTCGATTCCAGATCCTGATTGATCCGGAACCACAGGTGAAGATCATTTATGATCGATGCCAAATCAGCAATTTCGGAATTCAAACGACATGAAGTCAGGAAATCGTCCTCTTGATCCAACTGGTTTTGTTTCACAATAATCGAGGATTCCAGCTTCAAGATGCGATCGGGTATCGTGCCGCGGATTTGTTCCCATTGAAATAAAATATCTACCCGTATATCTGCAGGATACGTTTCCCAATCGTGCTCCAGAGCGGGAGTCTCTATGCCGAGTCTGGCATCATATTGAAAATAGCAGCTCATTCTTCTGAATTGCCTCCTTCCAGTAAAACACGCTGCGATAGTTCAAGAAACATTCTACCTTTAAATGTATCACTTCAAACCTTGGGTTTCCAGTTAAAATTGTATGTCATCTAGATTTCATTTTCTGGTATACTTAAATAACGTTTTTTAGCAGGGACATATAGTTAGGAGAGATACAGATGGCAGCCTCATCAATGAAAAGCACAATCTCATGGAAACAGCTTATCTCCTTTTTTCTCCCCCTCGGACTTTCTGCAACGCTCGTAACCCTCTCGCACGTAATCATCAACAGCACTTTGGCCCGAGCGGACAATCCCGAAGTCGTCATTGCCAGCTACGCGCTCCCGCTCAGTTTGTTAGGCTTAACCGAAAAGCCGGTCGTCCTGCTGAGGCAGGCTTGTTCGGCTCTCGTCAGAGACCGGATCTCTTTTCGCGCCATGGCGGCCGTGAGCTCCTATGTATTCGCATGCATCATTCTTATTGGTCTCATTATATGCTATACGCCGCTCGGAGAGTGGGTATTTCTTTATTTCTTTGGCGTCGAACCGGAGCTGCTGGACAGCACGCTCAGCGTGTACCGCATCCTGATGTATGTAAGCATCTTTTCCGGGCTCAGGTGCTTGTTCCACGGTATCATCATCTTCAACATGCGGACCAAATGGCTAACGATCGGCATGGGTGTGCGAATCGCCGCCATGTACCTGTTATCGCTTTACTTCATTACAACCGACAACGTAACGAGCGGCCGTGTTGGGGCCATTATTTTCCTGCTGGGCATGGTCATTGAAGCGGCCGTAGCCATCTGGGAAGGCTCCAGTCTCCTGAAGAAGGTCATCCCCGAGAAGGCGCCCAATCACGAAATCGAAACGAAGCGGCAAATTTTCACTTTCTACAGACCCCTCCTGTATTCTTCCGTCATTGCCGTCATCATCGGTCCTGCGATCAATGCAGTTTTGGGGAAAACGATGCAAGTCCATCTGGCGATATCGTCTTTTGCCATTGCCGGTTCCTTAACCCAGCTGGTCATCAGCTTTTTCTCCTATATCCACCAAATCGTCCTTAACTTCTACAGGAAGGATGCGCGGACCGTTGTCCGTTTCGTCTTGCTGCTTAGCTTCATTCCCGGCACTCTTATCGCTATTCTTGCTTATACGCCGCTTGGACCCTGGTTCATGTACCATGTGATGGGGGTCAACGCCGAACTGATGCACGCAAGCCTGCATGCGATGCGAATCTTCATGATCATGACGCTTGTCTTCCCTTGGCTGGATTATATGAACGGCATCATCATGCTTCGGGGACAAACCAAAATCATGGTTATCTCACAATCTGCGAATGCTGCCACGACGGTGATTACGTTGTTCATCGCCATTCTGACCGTGCCCGGCTGGAACGGGATGATCGGTGCTCTGGCCCAATCCGTCGGCCTCCTGGCAGAGCTGCTGGTCGTCGTTTATGTCCTCAGACGAACGTCTGAAATCAAACAACCGAGCCTGCCTTCAAAAAATTTGTAACGAAAACGAGTGATTACCCTTTATGCGTACGTCTAAATCTATACAGTCACAACATCAGCTGCTTCGTCTGTTCACATTTTCTTTTTTCATGACGATGGGGATCGTCGTTACCTTCTTCCCCCTGTATTTCGATTACAAAGGATATTCGAAGCTGCAAATCGGCTTGCTGTATGCCATTGGCCCGTTAATCGGGATCGCCACGAATTTGCTGTGGGGCTTTCTGAGCGACCGCTTCCAAACGGTGAAGAAGATTATGATCATATTGATAGCCGGACAATTGGTCACGGCCATTCTGGTGTTTACGGCCGGCTGGTTTTCCTTGCTGTATGTTTGCTTGGCGATGTTTTTCTTCTTCCAGCAGCCTGTCAATTCATTGAACGACAGCCAGCTTATGCTGAGCCTCCGGGCCAGCGGCAAAAGCTACGCATCCTTCCGCGTATGGGGGTCCATCGGCTTCGCCGTCTCCGCCGGAGGCTTCGGCATGCTGCTTAAGCATTATGGCACCGGGCTTACGCCAATTCTATGCTTGCTAACCATATCCTGCTCGCTGGTCATCGTCTTCTTCTTGACGGATGCCCGTCAAGGCGGCAAGAAGATGGCTTTCGGCGGCATGCTGAGCATGCTGAAGAATAAGAAATTCGTCTGGTTCCTGCTGCTGGTTATCGTCATGTCCGTTTCCCACCGTTTCAACGACGGCTTCCTGGCGCTTTATATGCGTGAGCTTGGCGCATCGGACTCGTTGATCGGCTATGCCTGGATGGCTTCTGCGCTAAGCGAAATCCCGGTGTTCTTCCTTCTTAGCAAGCACGGTCACCGGTTCAAGGAGCTTCCGCTTCTCGGCTTTGCCGGAATGATCTATGCTTTGCGCTTCTTCATGATGGGTTCCATCCATAACCCTGCCTGGATCATCGGGATTCAGCTGCTGCACAGCTTAACCTTCGGGGTATTCCTGATTACTGCGAACCGCTACTTAAGTCAAATTATTCCGGATGAATACCGCTCCTCCGGTCAAGCCATCTTCGCCGTAGCCTGGTCGAGCATCGCGGGATTGATCAGCGGAACGGCTGGCGGCTGGATCTACGATGCGGCGGGAGGAAGCACCGTCTATTTCATAGCGGCTTGTTTATCCCTCGTTGCGACCGCCGGCTTCTTCGGCTCGCATCTGTTAGGGCAGGAGGGGCGTCTCCTCGGCCGCAAATAGGTTCTAGAAAGAAAGGATTGATAACGTGTTAGCCATTGAACGGTTATCTCACAGTTTCCGCACAGGGCAAGAAGATACCCCCGTTCTGCATGAGCTCAGCTTCCGGGTCGAGCAAGGCGAGATGGTCGCCCTGCTCGGCAGCTCCGGCTCCGGAAAGTCGACGCTGCTTAACTTGATGGCCGGCTTAATGAAGCCTACGCAAGGAAGTATCCTTATCGCCGGGCATGCCATAGAACAGATGAGCGAAAACCGCTTGGCGGAATTTCGCCGGTCTCACATCGGATTCATCTTCCAATCTTATGAATTAATACCACATTTGACCGTTCGCGAGAACGTTGAGCTGCCACTTGTCTTCCAGAGCGTCTCCGGCGCTGAGCGCCGAGATCGCGCGATGGCTCTCCTGCAGCAGGTCGGCATCGGCGATAAGGCGGATCTATTTCCGTCGCAGCTATCCGGAGGGCAGCAGCAGCGCGTCTCGATCGCCCGTTCCCTCATCACGAAGCCGGCCATCGTCTTTGCCGATGAACCTACGGGCAATCTCGATACGAGAACGGAAGCGGAAATTATCGACTTGCTCATCGATTTGAATCAGAACTCCGGCATCACCTTCGTGATCGTCACCCACGAGCTCGAAGTCGCCCGTCGAACGCAGCGTGTGCTGCAGCTTCGCGACGGACGCTTGCTGGAAGAGAACCTGCTGGCGGGTGAAGCCGGATGAAGCTGAAGGATTACGTTCGGCTGGGCTGGGACCAGCTGCGGCGCCGCAAGGTCGTAACCGCGCTCTGCACGGTCGGGATTGCCATCGGTTCCGCCTCCATTATGGTGGCGCTCGGCTTCGGCGAATCCATCCAGCATTACAGCCAGAAGCAGATGAGCTTCTATCTCAAAACCGATGAGATCACGATCATGGACCAGAGCGGCGACCCCAACAGCCCGGCGAAACTGACGGCAAATAAGCTCGATCTCATTCGCACGTTCCCCCATGTGAAATCCGTCGCCAGTTTTCAAGAGCTGGGACAATTCAGCTTCACCGTCGACGACGGCAAACAAAGTTATCTGCGTCTCGTTGCAACGGAGCTGAGCGAGCTGGAGGCCTTCGACTCCAAGTACCAGCAAGGCGGAGCCAATGCGCAGGAGAGCAGCATCGTGCTGAATTACGGCACTACCCTCGGTGTGCTTGACGCCAAAACGATGGAAGTTCGCAATAAGCTTATGCAGCAAAATCCGACCAAGGAGCAGGCGGAAACGTACCGCCAAATGGGCGCCATCCCTTACCCGCTTTATCAGAAGCATCTGCTCTTGAAGCCGAACGACTTCCAGGGACAGCCTGGGGGAACAAATCAGACGAGTGCCGTGCAGGCCCAAGAAATCTCTCTCCGCGTTACGGGCATTCTGAAGAAACCGGAAGGGCTGCCGGACGCTATGCTCCAAGGCAACAAAACGGCCTATGTCTCGCCGCAAACCGGGCGGAACATCCTGGAGGCGCTCAACAAGGCATCGACCGACGGCCGGGTTCAATATTCCGAAGTGAAGGTCAAAGTCGACAGCAGCGCAAACGTGAAGCAGGTCGATGAGTGGATTAAGAAACTGCAGCTGCAGACGCAGACCAATCTCTACCAAGAAGACCGGATGAAAGGCGAATTCGTCATCGTCCGTTTGCTGCTTACAGGCGTCGGTCTCTTCGTCCTATTCGTCGCCTCCATCTCGATTGTCGTCGCCATGACGATGTCCACCCATCAACGCCGCAGACAGATCGGGATCATGAAAGTGCTGGGGGCGAACCTGAAGCAAATCCGCAATATGTTTATTGTGGAATCGTCTCTACTCGGCCTGTTAGGCGGTCTTGTCGGCATCATTTTGTCGTATTGGGTCATCTGGGCCATCAACCTGCTCATTATTACGTTCGATTCAGGACCCGGAGAGACGGTCGAGATCCTCTTCCTGTCGCTGTGGATTCTCCCTGTCGGCATGTTCTTCGCTGTGATGACCGGCGTGCTGTCCGGACTGTACCCCGCCATTAAAGCATCCCGTACCGATGCATTGACGGCCATTAAACGAGAATAGGAGCTTGCTTAGCATGAGGAAAAAGAAATTC
This sequence comes from Paenibacillus sp. MAHUQ-63, assembly GCF_028765165.1. GTDB lineage: Bacteria > Bacillota > Bacilli > Paenibacillales > NBRC-103111 > Paenibacillus_E. The sequence goes on from NZ_JARADB010000001.1 coordinate 397,962, forward strand.
TGGATTCTGCTGGCAACCGGCATCGCCGTCTGCGGAATCAGCACTTTTTTATACATAGCCAGTCACCCCAAGGCGCCGAACCGGGCGGACGCCGATGCGGCGGCTGCCATGAACGCTCTGCAATTCAAGGTGACCAAAGAGGACTTGACGAACAACGTCGAGGTCAAAGGCAAGTCCTCTTACGAGAAAGAAACGCGAGTCTACGCTCCCTTCGGCGGCGAAATTAAATCGTGGCAAATGGCCGACGGCGCGCAGGTCAAAAAAGGACAGCTGCTGTTCGAGCTTGACGCCACCCCGCTTAGAAGCGAGATCGCCTCGCTGCAGACGACGCTCCGCAAGCAAAAGCTGGAAGCGGACCTCGCCAAATTCAAGGCTGCCGGCCCCGCCGGGGATACTGCCCTGCCGGCAGGCGCTGTCGGCGAGGACGACGCCCGCACTCGCTTCGCGGCAGCCGAAGAACGCAAAATTCAAGAACAGTTGAGTGAAGTGAATGATGAATCGATTCAACTGCAGTTGGCGAAGAAGCAGGAGAAGGTGGAGCAGGCGGCTTTCCTGGCGCCGGAGGACGGCATCTTCTTGTTCGAGGATTCCGCCAAAATTCCGAAATCGGTTGAGGAAAGCGAGCGAATCGGCAAAATCGTCGATTTGACGAAGCTGCAGTTGGTCTGTACGGTCGGTGAATTCGACGTCTTCCGGATTAAGCCGGGCATGCCCGTTCAAGTCAAGGTAGACGCCCTGAAGCAGAAAAAACTGCAAGGCAAAGTTGAAAAGGTGTCCAAATTCGCCAAAGCGGGTACGGAGCAAGGCACCGCGGCAGCTCAATTCGAAGTGACGATTTCACTGGAGCCGGACGAGCAGCTTATCGCCGGGCTCAGTCTGTCGGGTACGATCGAGACGGAGAAGAAAGCCGGAGCCGTCGTCGTTCCGACGCTGGCCGTCATGCATGAGAAGGATGTTTATTATGTCATGCTGCAAACGGCACAAGGCGTGGAGCGCCGCGAAATCGAGATCGGGATGGAAACACCGGAGAAAACCGAAGTGCTTAAGGGTCTACAGGACGGAGATACGGTTGTGCTGCAGTAGCAACTGCTTTATAATATAGTCTTAGTACCAAGTATCAAGTTTGACGACTATGAAGCAGCAAAGGCAGGTAATTGTTTTATATGAATTATGAGGATTTCAAGTCCGTCGTACTCGAGCGCCGCAGCGTTCGGAATTTTACTGAGCAGGAAGTCGCTACCGAAGATATTCGTGAAATTATCGACTGCGCCCGTTATGCGCCAAGCGATACGAATTCCCAGACGTGGAAATTTATTGCCATCAGAAATACAGAGAAGATTAAACATATCGAGAAATTGACGTGGGAGCAGCTGCACCTGCGTGCGGAAGCCGCCGAGCAGAAAGGCCTTTCCCGTGAGGCGCGCCTGCTGGTGAAATCATTCGGCCCGTATGCGACAGCCTTCTCCGACGCTCCCGTACTGATCATCTGCTTGGCAACGCCGTATGAATCGAAATTCCGCGAACGGATCTTCGATCCGATTGAGCTTGTCGAGGATGCCGTCTGGGCGGAAGAAGGCATCAAGAGCTCTTGCTTGGCCTCTCAGAACCTCATGCTGGCCGCACATGCCAGAGGTCTTGCCACCTGTCCGATGACAGGACCGGTCCTGCTCGCCCAAGACCAGATTCGCGAGTATCTCAACATTCCGGGCGAATACCAGATCAATATGGTCATCTCCCTCGGCCATCCGAAGGAACGTCCGGGCAAATTGGCCCGCAAAGAAATTGATGATATTTTGCAAATCATCGATTAATAATGAAGGAGCTGACGTGGTTCACGGTCAGCTCCTTTTCTATGATGAATTCGCCGCATATGCGGCGTTTTTTTATTTGGCAATAGGCTGACCGCTCTTCTGTGATCGCCTGCGAGGTCCGGTTTGGTTTCCAGCAGTTTTCTTCGTAAACATTATAACGTTATATTTACTTGGAACTTACTTTGTGCTATCTTAACATTATAACGTTATACATTTTACGAAACGTTTTATCCCTCTCCTACATAGTTGGAGGGCCATTAAGGAAATCTTAGTGAAAGCGTAACTAAAACGGCTTACAGAGAAGGTGACAGGCATGCAAGAGCGTTACGTCCTACACAATGTTAAGCATGTAAATGGAGAATCGGTTGATATTGTTATCGAAAACGGCAAGATTGCCGAATTGGCTCCTCCCGGGCAAGGACAAGGAAAGCCCATTCGGGATTATGCCGGCGCCTACGTCTCCAGCGGCTGGATTGACATGCATGTACATGCCTTCCCCGCTTTCGACCCGTATGGCGATGAAATCGATGAGATCGGCATCAAGCAGGGAGTGACGACGATTGTTGACGCAGGCAGCTGCGGAGCGGACCGCATAGCCGATTTGGCCGCCAGCCGGCGCAGCGCCGCAACGAATGTGCTCGCCTTCTTGAACATTTCCCGCATCGGCCTGCAGCGCATCGACGAACTCTCCGATATGTCCTGGATCGATAGCGCTGAGGCGGCCCGTGCCGTTAAGACGTATCCGGACATGATCGTCGGTTTGAAGGCGCGCATTAGCCAGAGCGTCGTTCGCGACTCCGGCTTAGAACCGTTACGAGCTGCTCGAGAGCTGTCGGGGCTAACCTCATTGCCGCTAATGGTTCATATCGGATCAGGTCCCCCAAGCATCGAGGAAGTCGTTTCCTTGCTGGAGGAGAAAGATATCATTACCCATTATTTGAATGGGAAAGCCAACAATTTGTTTGACCAGAGCGGCAAGCCGCTGGACGTGCTGACCAAAGCGATCGCCAGAGGCGTTCATCTGGATGTCGGGCACGGTACGGCCAGCTTTTCGTTCCGAGTGGCGGAAGCCGCGAAGCGGCATGGGATCCATTTCGACACGATCTCGACGGACATTTACCGCGGTAACCGGTTGAACGGCCCCGTGTATAGTATGTCCAACGTGCTGGCGAAATTCCTGTATCTCGGCTACCCGCTCCAAGAGGTCATCGACGCCGTCACGAAGCGTGCCGCCGCATGGCTGGGCAAACCGGAGCTTGGGCGCATCCAGGTCGGCGATACGGCCAATCTAACACTTTTCGCAGTGAAAGATGAGCCGGTATTGCTGAAGGATTCCGAAGGCGATACGCGGACCGGAGAACAACTAATCCAACCCAAAGGAGTCGTTGCAAATGGCACACTCATTACATGCTAAATACGGTCTCAAGCGCGTCATCAACGCAAGCGGGCGCATGAGCATTCTCGGCGTTTCCGCACCGACGGACACCGTGATGGAAGCTATGAAACACGGCGGCCAGAATTATGTGGAGATCGCCGATCTCGTAGATAAAGCAGGCGATTATATAGCAGGCATCCTCGGCTCCGAGGCTGCTGTCGTCGTCAATTCCGCTTCCAGCGGCATCGCCTTGTCCGTGGCTGCAGTCGTTACCCGCGGCAATCGCCGTCTAAGCGAGAAGCTGCACCAGGAGCCTATTGCCAAGCGTGAAATTATTATCCTTAAGGGTCATAACGTTCAGTACGGCGCACCTGTAGAGACGATGGTGTACCTCGGCGGCGGCAAGCTGATTGAAGTCGGCTACGCCAACGAAGGTAAGGCCGAACACATCGAAGATGCGATTAACGAGCATACGGCGGCGATTTTATATGTGAAATCCCACCATGCTGTTCAGAAGAACATGATTTCCGTCGAGGAAGCCTGGGACATTGCACAGCGCAACCAAGTGCCTCTCATCGTCGATGCGGCGGCGGAAGAAGACCTCCAGAAATATGTGAAATACTCGGATCTTGCCATTTATAGCGGGTCCAAAGCCATTGAAGGTCCTACGTCAGGCATCGTCGGCGGCAAGCGCACCTATATCGAGTGGCTGAAAGTTCAGCTCCACGGCATCGGTCGCAGCATGAAGGTCGGCAAGGAAACGACTTTCGGCTTGCTGCAAGCACTGGATGAATACGGCGTCAAAGAAGACAGAAGCGAGCAGGAGAAAGCTTCCCTGCAAGCCCTCATGCCGCTTAACGAGCTGAACGGCGTCAACGTAACGATTGTACAGGATGAAGCCGGCCGCACGATTTATCGCGGACGCATTCATATCGATGCCGCTCGAGCAGGAACTACAGCCAAAGAAGTGAACGACGGGCTGCGTGAAGGCGAGATTGCCATCTATACACGCGACTACGGCGTAAGACAAGGTTATTTCGATATCGATCCGCGTCCGCTTCAAGGCGACGATATTGAGGTCATTGCCGCACAAATACGGAAACTTGCAGGGGGTAACTAAACATGTCTACTATGACCAAACGTCTCTATAAAGGCCGCGCCGCACTCAATGTGCTGGCAGGCAGCGTGGAGAATGCCAAAGAAGTATTCGAGGCTGCGGAAGGCTATGTGCTTGTCGGCGTGCTTTCCAAAGATTATCCGACCGTCGAAACGGCGGTAGCGGCGATGAAGGAATACGGCCAAGCGATCGACGAAGCCGTATCGATCGGTCTGGGCGCAGGCGATAACCGCCAAGCTGCCGTTGTCGCGGAAATTGCCAAGCATTATCCGGGGACACATATCAATCAAGTGTTCCCTGCAGTTGGCGCCACACGTGCGAACCTCGGCGGACAAGACAGCTGGATCAACTCGTTGGTATCGCCGACAGGACGCGTCGGATACGTGAATATCTCAACAGGTCCCGTAAGCGCAGCCCAGCCTGAGCAGGCCATCGTCCCTGTCAAGACAGCCATCGCGCTGGTGCGCGACATGGGCGGCAATGCACTGAAATATTTCCCGATGAACGGCCTTAGCCGGGAAGACGAGCTGCGTGCCGTTGCACAGGCTTGCGGTGAAGAAGGGTTCGCCCTGGAACCGACCGGCGGTATCGACATGGAGAACTTCGAAGCGATTGTGCGTATCGCCTTGGAAGCCAAAGTTCCGCAAGTCATCCCGCACGTCTACTCTTCCATCATTGACAAAGCGTCCGGGCATACAAGAACTTCGGATGTCCGCGAGCTGCTCAGCATCATGAAGAAGCTGGTTGATCTGCATGGCTAAACGAATTGCTGCTTTCGGAGAGGTCATGATGCGCCTGCAGGTGCCAGGGTATGAACTCTTGTCCCAAGCCAGCTCTTTGAACTACTCGTTTTCCGGAACGGGCGTGAACGTCAGCTCCGCCCTCTCCCGATTAGGCCATGCCGGGTACCTGATCTCCAGCCTGCCTGCCAATCCCGTGGGCGATGCGGCGGAAGCTTATCTGCGCAAGTTAGGCATCCGCACGGACTTTGTAGGCCGCGGCGGCAGCTACGTCGGCATGTATTTCCTAGAAAACGGATTCGGTGCGCGAGCGAGCCGGGTCACGTATTCCAATCGTCAAGAAAGCAGCTTCAATACCGCTCCCCTTGACGCTTATAATTTCGCCGAAATAGCTAACCATATCGATATCGTTCATTTCTGCGGCATCACGCTCGCGATGAACGACCAGGTGCGTCAGCATATGAAAGAGCTGGCCAAGGAAGTCAAAGCCCGCGGCGGCACCGTCGTATTCGACTGCAACTACCGGCCTGCCCATTGGGGAGAAGGCGGTTACGCCAAAGCCAAGCCTCATTATGAGGACATGATGCACCTCGCCGATATTGTGATGATGAATGAGAAAGACGCCATGTACATTCTCGGCATGCCTACGCAACAGACGGACCGGCAGGAGCAGCTGCACGAACTGATCCCGGCCGTCGCGCAGAAATACCGGATTTCCGTCATAGCGGGCACGCACCGGCACATCAACAGCGACAACACGCATTCTTTGCGCGGTTATATGTACAAAGATCAAACCTTCTTCTTTTCCAACCTGCTCACCTTTTCCATCTATGATAGAATTGGTGCAGGAGATGCCTACACAAGCGGTATCGTACATGGGGAAATCCAAGGCTTCCCCCCTGAACAAACCGTCGGATTTGCAGCTGCCGCAGGCATGCTGGCACATACGATCGTTGGCGATACGCCCATGTCGTCGGAGAGCGAAATCATGCGCGCGATGACGGAGGCTGTGGGCGATGTAGAAAGGTAGTGAAGAGTTCCGGTGAATTTATCCCGCAACAAAAGACCCTTATATATACAAATCATGAATATCCTAAAGGATCGCATCCTGCACGGTGTGTATCCTTTGGGCACCAACATTCCTTCCGAGCCGCAGCTGGAGCAGGAATTCAACGTCAGTAAGATCACCGTGCGCAATGCCATCAAAGAACTGGCGCAGGAAGGCTACTTGGAGAAAGGCAGCGGCAAAGGGACGAAAGTGATCCGCAACGCATCGCTGTCCAAGCTGTCCAAATGGAAACGGTTCACGGAGCTTCTCGTGGAAGAAGGCCACCAAATCCGTAAGCAACTGCTGCGTGCCGAAGTGATCCGCAATGAAGAAGGTACATTGCCTTACCGGCTAATGGGCGAGCAGTGCTTCTATATCGAGCGCCTGTATCTTCTGAATGAGAAGCCTTACATTCACTTCGCCAATTACTTATCCTTACGAATGGCCAAGCTTGAGCCCGGCGATTTGAACGACCAATCCTTGTACGAGCTATTGGAGGAGCAAGGGATTACCTTGGAGAAATATCGCGATGAGTTCGCAGCGGCTATTGCGCCTCCGCACGTAGAGGACGTTTTGCGCGTAAGCGCAGGAACGCCTTTGTTGAAAAGATTGCGGTACTCCTATGACGAATTGGGGAATTTGATCGAATTCAGCACAGGGCACTACAGCACGGACATGCACAATTATGTAGTTAACTACGACACCTAGGAATAATGAGTGTATACTCGGTTCCTTTTCTCGTCCACACATTGATAACGCTTACTACACAATTATGAGAAGAGGGATTCTACCATGAATTTGTATTTGCTGACGGTCACATTGCTGGCTATCGTTATTGTCATTCTCGGCGTTGCTTGGTGGAAATGGCATGCTTTCATCTCCTTAACGGTCGCCAGCTTGTTCTTGGCGCTGATGGCCGGACTATCGATGGACAAAATCGTAAGCGCCTACGAAACCGGCGTTGGCGCCGTACTCGGGCACTTGGTGGGTATCTTGGCCCTAGGTACCATTTTGGGTAAAATGATGTCCGATTCCGGAGCCGGCACACAAGTCGCCAACTTCTTCATTCGCGTCTTCGGCGAAAAGCGGCTGCCCTGGGCCATGCTGCTCTCCGGCTTCATCATCGGCATTCCCGTGTTCTTCGACGTCGGGATCGTCATGCTGCTGCCTCTCGTTATCTCCATTCATAAATCGACAAAGCAAAATATTTTGCTCATCGGTCTGCCGGTCATCGCCGGATTATCCATCGTGCACGGTCTGGTACCGCCGCATCCCGGTGCGATGACGGCCATCGGGATTTTCAAAGCGGACATCGGCAAAGTGCTGATCTACTCGCTTATTATCGCGATCCCTGCCGCCGTTATAGCAGGTCCCTTGTTCGCCCGATGGGTCAGCAAGCGCGTCGTTCCCGAGAACGAGCCCGAGCTGCTCGATGCAAGCGAAGAGCCCGCGAAGCTGCCGGGCGCCGGCATTTCCTTTTTCATCATCCTGCTGCCCGTTCTGTTAATGGTCTTGTCCGTCATAGCGCCGTACTTGCCGGTTCCGGCCGGCATCCAGAAGTTTCTCGTCTTCATCGGAAATTCCGTCATTGCGCTGCTGATTTCCTGCTTCGCCGCCTTCTACTTCCTGGGCATCCGCCAAGGCATGAACAAAAATTATATCAATAAGCTTTCTCACGAATGCTTGCTGCCCGTCGGTTCGATCATTCTGATTATCGGTGCCGGCGGCGGCTTCAAACAAATTCTGATCGCCAGCGGCGTCGGAACGTCCATCGCCCAGATGTCCGAGAATATTTCCCTCTCGCCGATTGTTCTGGCCTTCATGGTCGCGGGACTGATTCGCGTTGCGACGGGTTCCGCCACAGTCGCCCTCACGACGGCTGCCGGTATCGTCTCGCCGATCGTTGAACATATGTCCGGCGTCAATCTGGAATTGCTCGTCATCGCGACGGGTGCAGGATCGCTGATGCTGTCCCACGTGAACGATGCCGGGTTCTGGATGGTCAAGGAGTACCTGGGCCTAACGGTTAAGGAAACGTTCAAAACCTGGACGGTGCTCGAAACCTTGCTGTCCTTCATCGCCTTCGGCACCGTGCTGATCGTCGATATGTTCGTATAAAGAAGAAGCCTGTACCTCTTCCGCAGAAGACAAGTACAGGCTTCTTACCTCTGCAAAAAAGCAGCTCCCAGTAGGAGCTGCCTTCGTTGTTTGTGCTATGACACTCTATTTATAAGTGGGAAGACCCAGTTTCTTATAATTTTGTGACGTTAGCTGCTTGAGGACCACGGTTGCCTTGAGTGATATCGAACTCAACGGATTGGCCTTCTTCTAATGTTTTGAATCCTTCGCCCTGAATTGCGGAGAAGTGAACGAATACATCGTCGCCTCCATCAACGGAAATGAAACCGTAGCCTTTTTCTGCGTTGAACCATTTAACTGTACCTTTCAAGTGAACAACCTCCTAAAAATATCGCCATCTATGACGAATAAGGAAATTATACCATCAGATTTGGGATAAATCAACGCATAAAACGCAGTGGGCAAGCTAAAATTTGTTGATGTACCAACGTTTTCCACTATGCAGGACCGTGTTTCATTATGCTTAAATATTGATGAGAATTCGGCAAAAAAGGCAGCTTTGCCTCCCTTTTATCCACCAAATGCCCCTCGGTTGCCAGCTCATTCATCAGTTCGGAGAGCCTGCCGTACTCTTCCGTCCGGAAGCTGAGCAGCGGATAGATCCGGACTTGACCGCCCGGCTTACAGACGCGAAGCAGCTCCCGTACGGCGTCCAGATGAAACGTATAATCAAACTGTTCTTCATATAGAAAAAGGAAATGGCTGCAGCAAACGAAGTCAAAGCTGTCGCTCTCCAGGGGCAACGCCGGCAGTCCTGCGGCATGGTATCTCGAAGCACCTTCGGGACTGGAGAAATCCTCCAAGAACCGGTCCAACGCTTTCAATCGGCCCGCCGTGTGATTCGCCAAGGAACCATAGAACGTCCAGTCGTACACGTCCACCAGCTTCTCCATCTTGGCAGCGACAATCCCGATCTCCCGCCTGCCGTGCTCACCAATCGCTTCAGCCGTCAAAGCATACAGCGGATCGGCCGCTTCTGCCAGTACGCCGCGGCTTCTAGCTTCCATCGTGAACGAAGAAGCGCCCCCCGCAACATCCAGCACACGCTTGCCTCTCAGTTCATCCGTGTGCAGCATAAACATATTCTCATACTCGGCATACGATCTCGAGGTCATTGCGACCCCAACCTGCTCATAAATACGCTTAGTCTCCATGCTCAACTCTCCTCTTCTCGGCTCATTACATACGCTCAACTCATCTGTTCGCCCTTCCCCTCTGGAAAGGATTAGGAGAATTCTAACACGTCTTATTCCCTTGCGCAACACCGTTTTTCACGTCAGCTTGTTTGGAAATCCCCTGTTTTTATGATACGATGTCCTATATCTATAGCTTACTGCAGAAACGAGGAATTCCCATGTCCAAACAGCCCTTCAAGAAACATACGATCTACAAAAAAGATAAATGGAACATGCTCAATGTGGAAGTGCAAGGCTCCAAAATCGTCCTGACGGAAATTTCCGAGCAATGGGGAGAAGAATGCCACACATTCATCGGCAGACCGGCCATGATGCACTGGGCGAATGAGCGGTTCGCGAAAGACAAGTTCGAAGGAACCGAGGAAGAACGGCAGGCCATTATGGATGCTTTCAACGCTGTTTAGACAGCAGACAAGCTCTCCACTTTCATACCTTGACTTCCTGCTTGTCCTGTGTCTATAATAAAATCAATCTTATAGCACCACTCCAAAGGGGAGTAGCTGTTACAATAAAGTCGTCAATTCGGATCCTCATCAGGTCCCGGCTTTATTGGCAACGTCCAACGTTGTTAGCAAGACCTTTGCCAAAGTTTATTTGGTGAAGGTCTTTTTTGATGAATTAGAGCCTTCACCGGTCAACGGTGTTGGGCTCTATTTTTTTTCAAAAAAAATTGCTAAAGGAGTGTTGGTTATGGAATGGTTATCTGCTGGTTTTTTCGTTTCGCTGCTCACTATTATTTTGATTGACTTGGTACTTGCCGGAGACAACGCGATTGTGATCGGCATGGCGGCGCGCAATTTGAAGAAGGAAACGCAGAAGAAGGTCATTCTTTGGGGAACCGTCGGCGCCATCGTCATCCGTGCACTGGCCACGATGCTCGTTGTTTATCTATTGAAAATTCCCGGTCTGCTGCTTGCGGGAGGCATCCTGCTCCTCTGGATCTCCTATAAGCTGCTCAGCGAGAAGAAAAATCATGAGCAGATCAAAGCCAAGAACGGCATGTGGGCGGCGATTCGGACCATTATTATCGCGGACGCGGTAATGGGACTGGACAATGTCATTGCAGTGGCTGGCGCTGCGCACGGCGACTTCCTGCTCGTCATCATCGGTCTTCTGGTCAGCGTACCGATTGTCGTGTGGGGCAGCACGCTGTTCATCAGCTGGATAGAGAGGTTCCCGTGGATCGTTTATATCGGCGCAGGCGTACTGGCGCTTACAGCAGGCAAAATGATTACCGGCGAGAAATTCCTTGCCCCGTATTTTGAGTCCAATCCGCTTGGCAAATGGTTATTGATCGGTTTGTTGATCGTCATCGTGCTTGCCGCCGGCAAATGGACCAAAATGGTCGGGTACCTGGTGGAAGTCGGAGACCGCGGTCAATTGACGCTGCCCAAAGAATTAAGCGAAGAAGCGCAAATCGAACCCGAAGACCGGTTTACGGTTAAGATGGATTCCCGAGGCAAGCTGATTCTAGTTAAATCCGAGGACGACGAAGAGACCAATGAAACGATGCAGCATGCCGGGTAAAAAAGGAGTTTGCCGCTGTGCAGCGAAACTTACTATCATGCATTCGTTAGCAAGCGTCATACTCTATAGGGATAAGGATGATTCACCATGACCCAATCCGGTTCTATACTCACATTCATACTCGTATCCTTCTGTCTGGCCATCATTCTGATCATAAAAAAAGACAGTCTCCCTGCACCAATGAAACGGTACCTCGCCTTGCTGGCGATCGTCATGGTCTCACTGTCCTTCGTGCTCATCGTGGTGTCCTTCTTCGGAGCGGGAATGTAAATTTACTTCCTTCCAGCTTTTTCTTATAATCATAAATGAATGGGTTAACGGTCATACTAGGTGAAAACCATGATATGGGATTCGTTCCGAACCCTGACATGGGTACATGCCGGGAGCGTGACCGCAATGCGCTGGATCTATGTGACGGCCGCAATGGGGCTTCTGCTAAGCTCTGTTCCAGCAGCCGATCTGCATGCCAAGGAAAACAGGCTACCCCAAATTCAGAACAAGGACAGGAGGGCTCCGATGGCTCAACTATTGGAACGCAAGCAAGTACCGGCCGAACACCGTTGGAAACTGGAAGATCTATACGCCGACGGGAAAGCATGGGAGAAGGAATTTCAGGAAGTTAAGAGCTCGCTTGGCAAAATTAGCGCCTTCCAAGGAAAACTTAGCGATGCCGCTACGGTGAAACAATGTTTCCAGTTGGAAGACGAAGTCTCTCTCAAGACAGAAAGATTGTATGTGTATGCCAACATGAAGCACCATGAAGATACAGCCGAGCCCACTTACCAGGCCTTATCCGATAAAGCGAAAAAAATCAGCGTTGAAGTCGGCGAAGCGCTTTCCTTCATCTCTCCGGAGATTTTGAGTTTATCCGAAGAAAAGCTGCAGCAGCTGGTGAACGATCCTTCTTTATCGTTCTACAAGGACACGCTCGAGGAAATGATCCGGCAGAAGCCGCATACGCTGAGCAAAGAGCAGGAAGCGCTGCTGGCCCAGGCCGGTAATATGGCGGGAGCGCCGAGCACCATCTTCGGCATGCTGAACAACGCCGATTTGAAATTTCCCAAAATCAAAAATGAAAAAGGCGAAGAAGTCGAGCTGACGCACGGAAGCTACATTCAGTTCTTGGAAAGCCGCGATCCTGAAGTGCGCAAAAATGCCTTCCATGCGGTGTACGAAACTTATCGCAGTCATCGAAATACGATCGGCGCTACACTAAGCGCGAATATCAATAAGAACATTTTCTATGCCAAAGCGCGCAATTATCCTTCTGTCTTGGAATCGACGCTATTCGGTGACAACATCAAGAAGGAAGTTTACACGAACTTGATTTCTACGATTCACGACTCTCTGCCGCAACTACAGCGTTACCTCAAGCTGCGCAAAAAGCTGCTGAAAGTCGATGAATTACATATGTACGACCTGTTCGCACCGCTTGTTGAAGAATTCAAAATGGATATCACCTATGCGCAAGCCAAAGAAGAAATCAAGAAAAGCTTGGCTCCGCTTGGTGACAACTATTTGAAAATTTTACAAGACGGCTTCGATAACCACTGGATCGACGTATATGAGAACAAGAATAAGCGCAACGGGGCGTACAGCTGGGGAGCTTACGGCACGCATCCTTACGTGCTGCTGAATCATAAAGACAACTTGAACAGTATGTTCACGCTGACGCATGAGATGGGCCATGCCATCCATTCGTATTTGTCCGATGAGAATCAAGAGTACCGCTATGCGCAGTATACGATTTTCCTGGCGGAAGTCGCCTCTACGTTGAACGAAGCGCTGCTCATGGATTACTTGCTGAAACGCGTAACCGATCCGAAGGAGAAGCTGTATCTGCTGACCTACTATGCCGATCAGTTCCGGACCACGGTATTCCGTCAAACGATGTTTGCGGAATTCGAAATGATTACGCATGAGAAATCCGAGCAAGGCGAGTCCTTGACACCGCAGGAATTCAGCGAGATCTACTATGGCTTGAATAAGCTGTACCATGGCAACGATATGGTCGTAGACCAGGATATCGAGATGGAGTGGGCTCGTATTCCTCACTTCTATAACAGCTTCTATGTATACAAATATGCGACAGGCTTCTCTGCCGCAACCTCTTTTGCCAAACAAATTTTGGATGAAGGCCAGCCTGCCGTCGACCGTTATCTCGGCTTCCTCAAAAGCGGCGGCAGCGATTACTCGCTGAACATTCTGAAGAAAGCCGGCGTCGACATGTCGACACCGGAGCCGATCAAGCAAGCGATGAGCGTCTTCAGTTCCTTGCTGGATCAGATGGAAGAACTAACGAAGTAAGAGCGAGCATGGAGGTTGAAGGCGAAGGCCTTCAACCTCTTTCTCCATTGAAATGAAAGGAGGCATGCCGGATGAAAATGCAATGGATTCTGATCTGCGCTTTATTATTCGCCCTGCTTACAGCCGTGTTCGCGGTCGTTAATGTCGAACCGGTCCAAGTGAATTTCATCTTCGCGCAGACATCCATCCCGCTTATTCTCGTTATTATCTCTTCCACGCTGCTTGGCGGCGTTATTGTCGCTCTGTTCGGCATGGTCCGCCAGTATAAGCTCCACCGCAGGGTGAAGCATTTGGAGAAACAGCTGCATGCTGCCCTGCTCCCTCCCGTTGCGCCGCAGCAGGCACGGGACACGGCGGGCGAAGCCCCGCCGACCATCCACTAGGCTTGTCCCAGAAGCCATAAGAGGAGGCACACGATGCCTCCGGCCAGCGAAGACAAGGCATTGACCCCATCGTTGGTCATGAAGCTTATACCGCGTATTTGCAAGGCTCTCTGCTCGCAGTGAGTCTTTTTCTCTATTTCTTTGCCGCAAACTTGGCAGCGATACATAACTTGGAGCGTCGCGCCCAGCCAGGAATCCGTCAGCGAGCCCGCCAAGCCGGATATCGCTCCGAGCGCAGCCAGCACCGGCCAAGCTGCCGTTTCGTAGCCCAAGCCGCTCAGCGTACTCAACCATCCGCCGATTCCGCCGATACATGCGCCTCCAGCCAGCGAAGCCAGCAGCCCAAGCAGGCTGACACCGCCTGAAGTCCCTGGCGGAACACGCTTTCCGTTCACGATCGACTTTGGTGCAGACTTGCTCATCCCACCGATTTCCGTGGCCCAAGTATCCGCCGTCACCGTTGCCATCACCCCGACGAACAGCATCCACCAGACCGGATCCGGCCATATCGCGTTGCAGGCGCACAGCGCCAGACCCAGCCCGCCATTGGCCGCAACCTGTCCGGCATCGCGCCGGTCGCCTTTGGCATACCCGCTCTCCGCGGCAGCCTTGCGCTCATGCTTCAGCTTCGATAATACGCTTGAAGTGATGAAGAAGGCGATTAGCATCCCGAACCAAGCCAAGCTGCCCCATACAAACATCAAAGTGCCAAGCACTATGGCCGATAGCAGTCCCGATCCGGATAACGACCTGCGTAGATAAGCCGCTCCTGCAATTATCAGGCTTCCGCCGAGCCCCATGATCCATTCCATTCGCAACACCTCATTTCCCACTTTATTGTAGCACAGTGCGAACAGGCGCATCATCTTGCGCCATTTTCGACAAAATCAAGCAATCTTCGCGCAATCTTAGCAGGAACTTTATCTATTAACTAGAAATATATGATAAAATAGAATGCGATTAGATAGGAGGCTGACATGAAGCAAGATCACATCCACAACAAGTCCCAGATGAAAAAAGACTTGGATCCGCAAGAAATGCTGCGCGTCATTTTCGATTACGCAGCCAAAATTGCCAATGAACGCGTATTGGAAAAAGTCCTCATGCTGATGGCTGATATGGGTCGTGAAATGATTGTCTCCGATCGTTGTACCGTATGGCTGCTGGATACTAGCCGTAACGAACTCTGGTCCAAGGTGGCCCACGGTTTGGACGAAATCCGTATTCCAAGCAGCGCCGGTCTTGTCGGTTATGCGGTTACCCACGACAAAGCTGTATTTATTGACGATGCTTATACGAACGAAGAATATAAAGAGTATTTGCAGAACGGCGCTCTGCGCACCGACCAGCAGACGGGCTACCGGACGAAGGCGCTGATGGTCATTCCTTTCCGCAACTCCCAAGGCGAAATTATGGGGGCCTATCAAGCGATTAACAAGCTGACGGCATGCGAGCAGTTCTCGGATAAAGATATGGAGTATTTAACCCTCGCCTCCTCTTACGCCGGCAAGTCGCTGGAATCCGCGCTGCTCACGAACGAAATCGAAGAAACGCAGAAAGAAATCATTTTCAGAATGGGCGAAATCGGCGAAAGCAGGTCCAAAGAAACCGGCAATCACGTGAAGCGAGTCGCGGAATATTCCTATCTGCTCGCTCTCGGCCTCGGCATGAGCCAGGAAGAAGCCGAACTGCTCAAGATGGCGTCGCCCATGCATGATATCGGCAAGGTCGCCATTCCCGACAGCGTGCTGAACAAGCCCGGCAAATTAACCGACGAAGAGTTCCGGTTAATGCAGAATCACACGCTCATCGGATATAATTTGCTCAAAAACTCCAACCGCCACATCCTGAAAACCGCCGCTATCGTCGCTTACGAGCATCACGAGAAATGGAACGGCCGCGGGTATCCGCGCGGGATCCAAGGCGAAGACATCCATATCTTCGGCCGTATCACAGCGATAGCCGACGTATTCGATGCACTTGGAAGCGAGCGCGTCTACAAGAAAGCCTGGGAGCTCGAACGCATCTTGCAGCTGTTCCGTGAGGAGCGAGGCGAACACTTCGATCCCGCGGTCGTGGATACCTTCTTCCAGCAGCTTCCAGCTCTCCTTCGCGTGCGCGAGCAGTATGCCGATACGGCTCAAGAGGATCCGGCCGATGTATAAATAGAAAGGGCATGTCTCCCAAGTCATCGCGACTTCTGAGAATGCCCTTTTCATTTTAGACGTGAACGGTAACCGATCCGAATACTTCTTCGCCCCAGACCAGTTCCAAAAGATCCCCATTCGCTACGGGCCCGACGCCTTCCGGCGTACCTGTGTAAATGATATCGCCGGCTCCCAGACCGTAGTGCTTCGCTATGTAGTCAACGACCGTCTGCAGATCGAAGATCATGTTGCCGATTCGGCCATTCTGAACCTCTTGCCCGTTCTGAAGCAGCTTGAAGTTGTTCTCCGCCAGCTTGGCAGCCCCTGGAAACGGACGGAACGAAGTAATCGGCGCCGACCTCAGGAAGCCTTTGGCAGGCAGCCACGGCTGGCCTTTCTTCTTAATGACGGACTGCACGTCCCGCAGCGTGAAATCGATGCCCAGCGCATACTTGTCGACAAGCTCGTCGACCTGAATCCCTTCGCGGTACGGCTTCGCAATGTGAAGGACAAGCTCCGCTTCATAGTGAATCTCGCCCTGGTCGCCAGGCAGCGTCAGTTCGCCGCCATCCATAGCGACGAGCGCGTGCGTAGGCTTCGTGAAAATCATCGGCTGATCGGGGACATCGTTCCCGAGTTCTGCGGCATGCGCCCGGTAATTGCGTCCAACGCAGTAAATATTGCGAATCTCTTGTGTCATACGGATAACTCCTCGCCTTTATTTCTTACTGACATTGCCTTGTGCGTCAATCTTCGATCCGATAGAAATCTGACTGAGTCTCTGGAACAGCTTCGTGCCGTCTTCCTCATTCATCGGTGTCGGCAGCGCAAATTTGGTCAAGACCGGTACCAGATGAATATCGCATGATTGATCCTTGGAGCATGATGCTTCCATTATAACCGTTTCCCAAGTTTTGGGATTATCATTCGTTGTAAATATGAAGTTGCCGAGGCTGTACGCGATCCATTTGCCTTTGTATTGTTCGATGCCTTGCAGAACGTGCGGATGACCGCCAACGACCAGATCGGCTCCCGCATCGATATACCGGTGGGCCAAATCCGTTTGATTCTTGTCCGGACGATCGGCTCTCTCAACGCCCCAGTGCGCGACGACGACGACGAGATCGGCTTGCGCCTTGGCCTTCTGGATCGCTTCGACCGGCAGCTTGTAGCTGTAGGTTTCCGCTACGCCGACATGTCCGGGTCCGGCCTTCCAGGAGGCCTCGGGCACGACACGGCTGAAGCCGAAGAAAGCGATTCGGAGCCCGTTTTTCTCCACGATCACAGGCTTGTACGCTTCTTCCGAATCTCGGCCCGCACCCATGCGTTGAATCCCCGTCTCATCGAGTGCATCCATTGTATCCAGCAGACCTTCCGGTCCATAATCCATCACATGGTTATTCGCCAAATTGACCAGATCGACGCCTGAAGCTTTCAGTGCCGGCAGGGCCAGCGGTGACGAACGGTACACATAATCCTTCGTTTGAACCGTACCTCGCGTCGTTACAGGTGTCTCCAAATTGGCAATCGTCACATCCGGCTTGCTCAAATAGTCTTTCACATTCGTATAAGGATAATCATACCCTTTGACCTTCAAAATATCTTCCACTTTCGAGGCCATGAGCACATCTCCTACAAAAGTCATCTTCACTTGCCCGCTGCTGCTCCCCGGCTTGTCCGGTTCGGTCGACGGAATTGCGGCAATAGCCGTAGAAGTCGGGCTGGGCTTGACACTCGGCTGTACACTTGGCTTAGCGCTAGCTGCCGATGTCGGTTGAGACGTTTCGGCTGCCACAGACGACGCGCTGGACGGATCCTGCTCTTCAGCCGACTGGCTGTTCATCGCCATATGGGAGATGCCCACTCCGATAGCAAAGCACACGATAGCAGCCAGCGTGAAGCCTCCAAGCACTTTCAGCGGAGTCTTCTTCTGCGGATTCTTCTGCGAAGAGTGCTCTTTCTTCACCCTGCGGTGACGCTCCTGTCTGGATTCCATTTCAAAACCTTCCCCTTTCCCCCTACAAATTATAGCAGATCAATCTATCAGAAGGTAATAGTCAAAGGCTCTCATTTTCATCCGGGCATCTGTATGGTATAACTGAAGAAACAAGGCGGTACGCCGCATGCGGCACAAGAAAGGGATACACGAAGATGGATAAAATCGCAATCATTTCCGATATACACGGGAATTTACCGGCACTGGAAGCCGTGCTTGACGATATCAAACAGCGTGGCATCGAGCGCATCTATTGCTTGGGCGATCTGGTTGGCAAAGGGCCTGATTCGGCTGCCGTCGTGGACGTCATCCGCCAGACATGCCAGGTCGTCATCCAGGGGAATTGGGACCTGGGGATCAATTTGCCGCAGGAGCTCCCCGCGGGCATCTGGCAGCAGCAGCAATTGGGAGCCGAGCGCCTAGCTTATTTGAAGGAGCTGGCTTTCTCCACCGATTTCTACTTGAGCGGTAAGCTGTTCCGGCTGTTCCACGCCTCCTCCCGAAGCGTGTACCATCGCGTGAAGCGTAAAGCTGACAAGAAGGAACGGCTGGCCATGTTTCATAATACCGAAATGACCGGAACGCCGGCCGGCGGGAAGCAGCCCGATATCGTCGGTTACGGGGATATTCACATCCCTTATCTCATCACGATGAAGAACCCTTCGGAGAAGCAGACTGCGCAGCGGACGGACAACGGTCTCATGCTATTTAACGTCGGAAGCGTAGGAATCCCTTATGATGGCATTCCACAGGCCTGCTACTGCATTCTGGAAGGTTATGCGGACCGGACGGAGTCAGCCGGTTTCTCCATTCAATACGTGCGCGTACCATACGATATCGAACGAGCCGTGAAACAGGCATATACCGTCGATATGCCGGAAGCCGAGCGTTATGAGCTTGAAATTACGACGGGCTTGGTTCATAAATCGTAAAAATCATCATGGAAATGCTTTCCATTCTATGATAATATAGGTGCATCATTGAAAGTGAGGATGCCATCCATGAAGTTGAACTGGCGTAAAATTGCAGTTATCGTCTTATGTGCGGAGCTCCTGCTCATCTATTGGCACGTGATGTCGGCTGTACCTTTCAAGCAGCAGCGCCATGACTACCCGATTGCCTCCCCCAAGCCCCCGCTTCCACTAAACGACTTCGAACAGGCGGCACCTTCGCAGCTTAGCGAACCCATATCTTATCAAGTGCACAGCTAACGTAAAAAAGCTGCCTGAATGCCCAAGACATTCAGACAGCTTTTTTTCATCCCTTTACTCGTGCTAGCGCCAAGCCGTCGTAGGCCGGCAGAATCGTGCTCTCGAGCCGCGGATCGGTGGCGATAAGCTTGTTGAAGCTGCGCATCGCTTGAACGGAAGCTTTGGTCTGGGCGGCATCCACGACCTTGCCCCTCATCAGCGTATTATCTCCTGCGATCATGGCTCCAGGATTGGCCAGTTGTATCGCCAGCTCCAAATAATTCGGGTAATTCACTTTGTCCGCATCGATGAAGAAGAAATCAAACCGTTCGCCCTGCGCAAGCAGTTCCTTCAAATGGTGGAGCGCTTCGCCGATCCGGTACTCGACGAGCTCACCAAGGCCTGCCTCTGCGACATTGCTCTTGGCGACATCCGCGAACTCCTGCTTCAATTCCAGCGAGACGAGCCTTCCTCCCGCTTTCAGCCCCCTTGCCAAACAGATGCCGCTATAACCGCCCAGGGCACCGATCTCGAGCACTTGGCCCGCGCCAATCATCTTGACCAGCATGGTAAGCAGCCGGCCATAGCCCGGGGCAATCGAGATTTCGGGCATATTGTTAGCTCGTATCACTTCTTGGACCCGCTCCAGCACGGGATCATGCTCATATAAACTTTCCATATAGCTTTCAGGTGTTAAAGTGTCCATGCGCTTCCTCCTGCGCGATTTGCGCCTTTCGTTTGTAAGTGATTCCTATTTGTCCTATACTTGTTAATTGTATGAGTTTTATGAACGAAGCACAACCCGGATGGAAGGAAACTGAACATGTCACAACATATCGAACTACTTGCAACATGCCCGATGGGACTTGAGGCCGTCGTTGCCCGCGAGGTCCGCGATCTCGGCTATACCGACGTTACCGTCGAGAATGGCCGCGTACGCTTTATGGGAGACGAGCTCGCGATCTGCCGGGCCAATCTGTGGCTGCGGACAGCGGACCGGATTCTCGTGCTCATGGGCCAATTCAAAGCCGTCACCTTCGACGAGCTATTCGAAGGCACGAAGGCACTCGCATGGCCGGATTGGATTCCGAACGACGCCGAATTCCCTGTCCAGGGCCGCTCCCATAAATCACAGCTATCCAGCGTTCCCGCCTGCCAAGGCATCGTGAAGAAAGCCGTGGTCGAGAAGCTGAAGCTGCGCTACGGCACCGAATGGTTTCCCGAGAACGGCGCCCGCTACGTGATTGAAGTCGCGCTTCTGAACGATATCGCGACGCTTACTATCGATACCACCGGCCCAAGCCTGCATAAGCGCGGCTACCGTAAGCTCGTCACCGAAGCGCCGCTGAAGGAGACCATGGCCGCAGCCATGATCCTGCTCAGCCGCTGGTCGGTGGACCGGCCGCTGTACGACCCGTTCTGCGGGTCGGGTACGATTCCGATCGAGGCGGCGATGATCGGCTGGAACATTGCGCCGGGCTTGCGGCGCAGCTTCCCTAGCGAGGCGTGGGGCAGCGTGCCGCGCAAGCTGTGGGATCAGGCGCGCGACGAGGCGTTCGACTCCGTCCGCGACAACGTGCCGCTGCACATCGTGGGCAGCGACATCGATCCCTCGGCCATTGAGGTGGCCGAGGCTGCCGCGAAGTCGGCGGGGCTGACCAAGCAGTTCCAGCTGCGCGTGGAACCGGTGGCCAAGGCCCGCCCGCGCGGCGACTATGGCTGCTTGATCACCAATCCGCCGTACGGGGAGCGGCTTGGCGAAGCCAAGGATGTCGAGGTCGCGCTGCGCGAGCTTGGCGCGCTGACACGGCCGATGCCGTCGTGGAGCTTGTTTATTCTGAGCCCGAGCACGCAGCTCGAGCAGTATATGAACCGCCGCGCCGATAAGAAGCGCAAGCTGTTTAACGGGCGGATTGAGTGCAACCTGTATCAGTATTTAGGGCCGTTTCCTCCGCGTCGGTAGGAAAAATTGTACGAAATGAAACAGCGGCAGCTGGACTTTACGTCCAAGCTGCCGCTGTCTTTATTTAGACTAACGTCTCTCCGATAGTTTAATTACACATTTAACACTTTTATCCGTATCGCCTCAACGAGGTCGTGTACATAAGCTAACTTTTCGTCTCTTGGTGGCACACCCAAATGATTGTGCGCTCTCTCCACCATATAAAGTTCCGTTCTAAGATCATTAAGACTACAATTATCAAAATGGCCTTCCACTTTATATGCTGATTTCACTTTTTCACAGGTAATAGACATTTTATCAAACGAGCCCCAATACCCAAATGCATTAAAGGAGCTAGCTAGATAGAATATCTCGTCCCAACCTGCCTTATTTTGGGGGATGTCATCTACCGTCAAGACATCTATTTCACGTATCTCTCTCTCCATTTCAGACATAAACATTATTTCCCCCGTAATCCCAAATTTATGTCTTTAAAATTTTAATACACGATAAGCTCTCTCATATATTGTGTAACAGAAAAACAATCATCAAGTTCTTCGTCAACTAGCGACCAGTACAAGATAGTTTTTCCATGTAAATCAAAATTACTTCTCAAAAGCCCTCTAATCTTATCCCAAATCCCATCGGGTACATTTCCCTCTGATAGGGCATCATCAAATGATGCAATAATCAGGCTCATTAGCGCGAATTTTTCTTCATCATTTAGTTTAGCACTTTCATAAAACATGACAAACTCACTTAATCTCGATGAATTTGCAATCTCAACTTCCCAGTCTTGATATTCCCGCTCTACAGGAAGTTGCAATTTCTCAGTGAGGCTTTCAACTGATTTTTTTGTTACAAACTCGTGTGAGTTCTTCAAGCTTTCACCCCAACTCGTGAAGAAGTCATATTCTCCTCTGTTATTGATTAAACTACCGTTCTGTGTTAGCTCTACAATAATTTTACTTATGAAATCAGTAGATACAATATGATTCCGGTCACAGCTGCCATACATGCTGCAATTTCTGATATTATTCCATTTATATAAGGATTGATTTCAGAAACCAAAGAACTTATCGTTGGAATAAATATCATAATTTTTTATTGAATTATTAAGTATTTATAATACTTACCATCTAGCATGTATCACCGCCAATAAGATTTCTCTCTACATATGCCCTTGAAAATGGTGATGACGGAAACTCCTTGATCTACTATCACATCTGTGGATTTAATTGACAAGTTCTCTATGCAGTTCAGGATAATTTTCATGTCCCGCAATGGGTGATGGAAAGTATTCACAAATAATGCATTGTTATTTCGCTTCTGACAAATAATCTGGCATTGATTCCTGTTTGCCCAATGCCTTTCGAAATATAGTAAGTCCCAAATTCGTTCTTATGGGATCCCTTATATATCCCCATTCTAGGCAGCTTACCTGCGTTTTTGATCTGAAAGAAAAATGGAATATTGAATTGCTTACCGTGGAGATGCCCGGCCATCAAATAATCAAAATCTTTGTTTAAATGTAGTACAATGTTAGGATCGTGGGTAATAATGAGTTTAGTTCTACGATCATCTACTGCTTGAAACGCAGCTTCAATGTTACTCTTGCCTGAATCGAAATCATCAATTCCAATTAGCTCAAATTGTTCCAAATGCAGCGACTCGTTTCTTAACAAATGAAGCCCATATTTTTTTAGAAGTTTCACAATATCTTTCACATTTTTCTGTTGATAATCATGGTTTCCAAGGACACAATATATGGGCACGTTACAGATCGTCATTGCTCTTAAGTACTCTTCCAGTCTAGGAAGACTTTTTCGGTGTTTTGTAAAATCACCAGTAATAAATATATAGTCGGGTTTTTCATCATTAATAATCGCAGCTATTCGGGATGGACTAATTCTTAATCTTTCAACATGCAAATCACTTATTTGCAAGATTCTCAAATTTAAATTAAGCGGATATTTGATGCGCTCAATTTTTAGCCATTGTGTTGGTAAAATAAAGCTTATGTAGAGAATAAATATGACTAAGAGTACGTAAAGGCAGTTCAATAAAATTCCTTCCACTCGCATCCTCCTTTTCAAAAAAGTCCTCGTAACGCGAATCAAATAACCCCATTCTATTCATGTACTGTTCAAAAATTATTTCTGGGATTTTAGACGGGAACGAATTTTTATTATAGGGTTAATATGTTAATGCCAGATGAGTATAAGATTTCAATTTGGTTACATTTAATTAACTGCGTTGGACAGTAGCACACGGTCGTGACCTGGCTCTTGCTCTCATATCATGATTATGTCATGGGCATGAAAATAACAACCGCATGCGTTTTTATACTTGGGATTTATAATTAAATTCAATTATCTCATCAAGCAAAAAATAATACTCATATAGTTGTATTGTCCGTTTTTTTATTCTATTCTTTGCGGCAATTTGTGCAACCAGCCTCTCTGTGCTTCAACTAGTGATTCTTTGTTCTCTGAATTTAACTTAACTAGTAGTTTTTTATAAATGTAATTTAACTCATCATCCCAGGCTTTGGTATACTTTTTTTCTAGCTCTAGCCAAGTAGAAGTATTAAAATCTTTAGAATTTTGTAGTTCATTATTTTCTTTTGCGTAATCCATATCTATAGGATGATCTTTGATAATTGTTGAGAACCAACCTATTGATGAACCAGATAAATAATCACCATAGACTGAGTTGACATCAACACTTTCGTTTTTATTACTACTTTTATCGATTAGAATATTACTTTCAACCGCTGAACTTTCCATAGGAGCAGAACTTACACGTCCCTTATCCAGACTAGCCTTACATGCAGTTAATAAAACTAACAATAAACTAAGTACAATTAATCTATTCATTTATTGAACTATCCCTCCAGTTACATTTGTTCTTTTATATTAGACGAGTTATCTTACGTTTTGTTAAAATACCCACTGTTTTTTACCATAGCCTACCAACCTGTACCAATTTCTCTTGCCGTTTTCTCCGCGTCGGTCGAGGACAACACAAAAAACAGCGGCAGCTGAGACTTAATGTCTTAGCTACCGCTGTTTTTGGATTGCATATACACGGGTATCCGGTCTAATGGACACAGGAGCCCTTAATCGGCAAAATGTTACCGATTCAGAATTCTAACGGACACCAGAGCCTCTATTCGTCCATTTCGAATGAGTTTTGCCCATAAAATGGGTAAATAAGAGCTCTGGTGTCCGTTAGACGCGAAACCAAGCGAATAGCCGAGAATAGGAGCTCCTGTGTCCGTTAGCTCCATTTTCATCGTACATGTGACGCTCACTCGTCTTCCACTAACAACCGATAAGCCCTTCGACATATCGAACGAAGGGCTTATCTGGTTATCCGGAAACCACGCGCAACCCGCCCCCTTCCGTCCAATGCACATAAGTCGTGCCGCCTTGCACGCCCACCTCCAGAATGTCCCGCTCAAGCGCGAGTCTCACAGGCGAAGCTCCCGCCCGGTACGCGTGCACAAACCGGGCGCCCTATCCTCGCA
Organism: Paenibacillus sp. MAHUQ-63; assembly: GCF_028765165.1. Taxonomy (GTDB): domain Bacteria; phylum Bacillota; class Bacilli; order Paenibacillales; family NBRC-103111; genus Paenibacillus_E. Next base: position 422,412 of record NZ_JARADB010000001.1, read on the forward strand.
CGCGGTGCAGAAGCCCGGTCAACCGCACGCTCGGATCCGTGGAAAGCCCCGGCGTCTGCACGGCCAGAAGCTCTTGCCCCGGCATGACCCAAGCTGTATGCCACACGGTTGAGCCGCCCGGGAGCCGATACTCAATCGGCACAGCCTGGCCGGCCTCCGGCGCGAAGCTCCCCGTCACGGGCAGGTCGAGCGTCGACTCGCCGAACGGGACGGCGATCGGCGGCCGGCTAACTCCGCCTGCAGCCCCCACTTCCTGCAGCCTCCCGGAGAGAGGCGGCACGACCGGATGCAGCCACCAGTCGGTCAAGGACTCGACGCTGCCCTCCGCCTGCACAACCTCGAACCAATCCAGCATCCAATCGGCGGTCAGAAGCAAATGGCGGTCCAACCGGCAGCCCGCATAAGGATAAGCGGCATCCGATTGGAGCCATACATACGTGCTGCTCTGGCCGTCGCCGCACATAAACTGAACGCAGCGCCCCGTATGCTCCGCCTGCGACTGCCCGTTCAGCGAGACGGTGACGAAACCGCCTGGCGCCTCAATAAGAGCCACTAGCCCCTCACGTGCTCCCTGAGCCGCATACACACAGGCGAGGGACGCATTGAGCCAAGCGGTATAATTGTTCTCCGGATTCCCCCGCTCATGAATGAGAATATGCCGGTAAGCGGACATGCTCTCCTCCAGCTGATTGCGCAGCTCGTTCATCATCAGCGCCAGTACAATCGAAATCGGGAAGGCGAATACCAAGGTATACACGCCGATCGCCATCGTATTCTTGAGAATGCGCCAGAAATCCGCGTACTCGATCATTCGCCGGAAATTGGCGAGACCGACCCAGTCGCTTTTCCAAATCCCCGTGAAATGCTGTAATCCTGGAACGCCATCACCGAGTTTAGCGCCGGCTTAGCCTCGGAATAGTTCATATGCTTCATCACCCTATCTTCGTTGTTATGCTTGCAGTGTACGCAGCGGAAAAGAGGGATACCGTGACTTAAGGGCGCTTATCTTTTTTTAATATAGGCCGTTGAAAACAAAAAAAATGCCGCCTTGGTGTAGGCAGCATGGATAAGGCAATATCTTAAATTCATAAATCATTATTTCACGAAATTTCCGCCAAACTGTTTCACAACTTCTTGTACTTCCCCTAATTTTTCCGGTTTCAGCAAGCTGATCATCTTCGGGATAAACTGCTGAACATCCTCTAGCGAGAACGTGCCTTCAGCTTGTTTCTTGAAATTAATCGTAAGAATTTCTCTCGCTTCTTCCTCTTTACCTTCTTGCACTCTTTCCAAAATAAAATTCAAAAATTTGTCTTGACTTTGCTTGTCCATATTCGTTGCCTCCTGAAGCCATTTTACGAAACCTTTTGGTTTCGCATTTATTATAACACCTATAAGTTTACTGTCAAACAGTCTCTCCGTTGGAACTCCGAACTATTCCAATCTCAATGTCCCATCATATGCCATCAAGTCTTGAAACACCCTTGTGTGATGTCTTGCAAATAGTTCATTTGAAGCCTCAGGCAAACAATCGACCGGAAAGAACGCAGCGTCTACGCTCTCCTCGGTCTCCCGTTCAATTGTCCCCAACCACTCATCCACTCGAAACAGATATTCGATGACTTGATGCTCATTCCCCCAGCGGTCTGTATAGGTTTGTGTCTGGGGTGAAGAATAAATGGCAATTAAAGTCGCCCTTCGCACGTCAAGTCCTGTCTCTTCTTTAACTTCACGCTGCATCGCTTCGAATACGGATTCATCCAGCTCCATGCTGCCTGCAGGCATGCCCCACTTTCTATCGCCAGTTCGCTTAATGAACAGAGCATGCCCTTTATCGTCAAGAATAATTGCTCGTACGGCGTTCACGATCACCTTCTGCGTGCCGATGACTCTACGAAGTTTGCCCAAATAGGAATCCTGCCAACCACCGCTCATGCATACCACCTCATGTACTCAACCTAATCCATCCGCTCGCCAAGCCATGCCTTGAACAAGTCATAGTCTTCCTCCACCTGATGCGCATAAGAATGGGCCCAGCCAGCGATATGGTCGCAAAACGCATCCGTATCCGGTCCGATCGCGCGATGAATTTCATCCTCGCTATGATAGGCGATCAGCCCGTGCTCCACATCCGCATCCGCCCGCGCATGAAGCTTCGCCGTGATCTTCCCCATACACTCCAACACCGGCATTAGCTCCTCCAGTCGCGTTATCTTGTCCGCCTTCAGCCGCTTCTTGTATGGAGAGCGTTCCCGCACGTAGAAATCGCGGCCGCCGATCGTCAAATAACCTAGAAAAGGGTCTGCCTCATGATGCATCGCTTGCTGCGTAGTCATAACCCGTTTGCCTTGATGGCTGAAATGTGTCCAGAACGACTCTGAATACGGCATGAAATATGCCGGTACCGGTGCTCGAACTTCCTTCACCTCGAGGATTCTATCGTCAAGCGCATGCTCGCCGCCTTCCCCTTCAATGAGCACATAATAGCGGTCCAAACCGATAGATGCCGTACCCGAACCGTGCTTAACCGCAACGTCCTTGATTGCGTAGTACCCGTCAGGACGTTTCGTGCTTTCCGCAAGCGATGCCACATAATGCGGCCAGCTTTCCTCCAGCTTCCTGCGCTCTTCTGCCGTAGGCGGAACGATCTCATCCGATTTCGCAAACCTTCTTGCCGTGCGCGTAAGTGTAGTAACGCCCTCCAGGAACTGGGAAGCTACCCGCTTCTCCGTCTTTTTCAACAGCTTGCGGAGGAGTCCTGCCGTCCTGTCCTTATCGAAGACAAGCGTACGCGGATCATCCTTCCGTTTCGCAAACCTGCGAATCTGATTCACATAGGCTTCCAAGTACGTGGTGATCGCATGGGCTTGTCCTTCTTCTTCGATCTGCTTGGTTCGGCATACCAACGCAATGCTGACCGACATCCGAAGCAGGTCATACAAGTAAGAGCCCAGATAGCCTTCATCAAAGTCGTTCACATCATAGACGATCCGGCCTTCTTCGCTGCGGAACGCCCCGAAATTCTCGAAATGCAAATCCCCCTGAACCCATGTCGGCCTCTCTGGCGAGCTGTGATAAGGGAACCATTCCCGGCTGACGTCAAAATAAAACAAATAGGCGCTCCCCCGGTAGAATGAAAACGGACTCCCCGCCATCTTCGCGTATTTTTGCAGTCGCTTCGCTTCGGACAGCCCCATGATCTGCCCGTCGAACTCGTCGAGCACACGGCTAAGCAGCTCTTTGCGCAGCCGCTTGTGCGTAATTCGGACGCGTTCGGTTAGCAGCTCCGTCTTCATGCGCAACACCACCTTACTTCTAATAAAATTGGTTATTTATTCATCGTAGCCTGCGCGCCGACAACATGTCAACGCGGCTGTCGTCCATGCCTGCGGCCGCAGGCAAAGGCAGCACCATTCCAATTTTTTCACATGGATCTGTGTAAAATCCTGCAAAATGCACATATTAATAACAAAAACATGCAGGGAGATCTCCAATGACGCCAGAGCAACAGCATGTATTCGAGGAGTTACTTACAAAAGAGAAATCCATCTCAACTTCATGGGTCGATTATTGGCATCAGTTTTCGAACGCCCAGACGTGGCAATTCTGGTTCAACCTAGCTCTACTCCTCCTGCCGCTGGTCGTTCTATGGTTCGCTCTCGACCGTAAGAAAGCATTGCAAATAGGCTTTTATGGGTTCAGTATCCACATGATGGCGACCTATATTCATATGTTTGGCGAAAGAAATTATATATGGGCCTTTCCATACAAAATTGTGCCATACCTGCCGACAAGCATTACGCTGGACGCATCCTTTAATCCGATTGTACTTATGCTGGTATATCAGTGGACCCTGAATCACAAAAAAAATTATTACCTATACAGCGCGATCATGTGCGCTCTCTTCTCGTTCGTCTTCAAACCGCTCCTATCCGTGTTCGACTTGTTTCATCTGTACGGCAGGATGAATTATTTCTACCTGTTCCTGCTTTATTTCCTGGTGACCATACTCGCCAAACTGATTACCGACCTGTTCGTTTCTTTCCAGAAAAACTCGCACCATGCATAGGCACCTATACAAAACAGGGCTATCTGCGAAAGATCATCATGATCTGGCGCCGATAGCCCTTATTATGATCTTGGACCTATGTTGCGTGCCCGTCTGTATATTCCACCAGCTCCAGAGGAAGCCCGTCCGGATCCGCAAAGAACGTATACCGGTCGCCGGTTACCGGATCGATGCGCACGGGCTCGACCGATATTCCTTTGCTCTCCAAGTCTCTCACGCTATCGTCCATATTCGCTACCACGAACGCCAAATGCCGCAATCCCCGCGCCTCAGGCCGGTTCACCCTTAACGGCGGATTCGGGAACGAAAACAATTCAATCTGCTGCTCCGACTCGCCTATCCGCAAATCCAGCTTATACGAATCCCGCTCCGCCCGGTACGTCTCGGCAATCACCGTCATGCCCAGCAGGTCGACATAGAAATGCTTGGAACGCTCGTAATCCGAGCTAATAATGGCTACATGATGAATACGTGTAATGTTCATTCGTTCGTCCTCCCGACTTCGGCAAAAAACCGCATTCCGGGACTCCCCCTCCTGCGGTTCGTTTTACTTATTTTAACCGTCTGCTCTCATCGTTTCAACGATTTTCTGCAGAATGTCCTCAGCTTGCGCATAGTCAACCTGGCAAGTGCCTGCCGCATGGTGGCCTCCGCCGCCGTACTGGAGCATCAACGTTCCGATGTTCGTGTTCGACGAACGGTTCACGATGCTGTGGCCGCAGGCGAATACACAATTTTGTTTGTTACGCCCGTCCACGATCCAGATGGAAACATTTTGCTCCGGATATAACGCATACACCATGAAACGGTTACCCGGGTATATCGTCTCGACGCCGCGAAGGTCGGTAATGACTACATTCCCCTCTGTCCGCGTATAGGTATGCAGCATGTCCCGGTACAACGCATCCAGCTCATAGTACCTGGTTACACGCTCTTTCACATCCGGAAGCTCCATGATTTGATCGACAGTCATGACAGCACAGTGATCCACCAGATCTTCCATCAACTGATAGTTGCTGATCCGGTAGTCGCGGTACCGGCCAAGCCCTGTCCGGGCATCCATAATAAAGGAGAGCAGATCCCAACCTGATGGGTTCAAAATATCGTCTTTGCTGAACTGCGCAGCGTCCGCTTTGTCCACGCCCTGCATAATGTCATCAATATCGCCGAATGTTTCCTTGCCGCCGTAATAATCATAGACAACGCGCGCCGCACTCGGTGCAATGCGGGTTTCCCCTTTGAACGCCACCTTCTCGCCCATCCGCTCCAGCTCGCTGGAGTGATGATCGAACCATAATCCGCAGCCCGGAACGTACGGCACATTCGCCAAAATATCATTCTCCGTTACTTCGATGAGACCGTCCTGCATATCTTTGGGATGAACGAATTTCATTTCATCGACCATTTTCATTTTTTTGAAAAGCATCGCACAGACTAAGCCGTCAAAATCAGAACGTGTGATTAATCTCATCCCATGAATCCCCCTAATGGATAGTGCTTAAGCACTATTCAACCTTATAGAATCCCATTATATCAGCACCTGCCGATGGGTGACAATGATTTTGTCGGATATACGATACAGACGCAAAAAAAAGAACGGCCCGCCCTAAAGAGGCTGTGCCGTTCTCAATTTGAACGTTAATATTTGATAAAGTCTTGTCATGAAGGCTTCGATTTGCGGCATCGCCGGCATTTTCACCGACAGCTTAACTTCGCCTTTCCAATAGAAAATCAAGATGCTGCTGCTTCTTCCATGAAACATTTCAACATCCCAGCAAGCTTCTTTCAGAGAATATTCTTCACGATTAATTAATAGCTTGGGCCCATCTGAGGATGGTACCAAACGGGCAACATGGTTGCCGCAAAGCGATGTTACTTTCTGCTCTTCCTGCAATTCGAACTGCATGCTGCTTGATCCTCCTTTGTAAGATTTGTTGTACGATTCGTTATCACAGCGAAAAACCCCACCTTGGTGAACCGATCGCAGGGGGGTCTAAGTTGAGTACCCAATCGTTCGGCAACTGGCTGGCAACGAGTCCGTTTCAGAACAAGGAAGCCCCTTTAGCTTTGCGTCACTGACTTTCGCCAGCTTTGCCATTTCGAGATGTAATGTGAAGTCTTTTGACATGAAAATGAACTACACTCTCAAGGATAAGGGAAGTTGTTTCGAAAACGTATAGTTCAAAAGAACTAATTTTGCAATTTTATTCATAAAATTTCTTTTTTCGACGTATTTTTTAGGTGCATTTGTAGATTTGTGGCACCTTTCCAGTAAAACAACGATCCAGCCATGATCACAACCGCCATAACCAGATACAAGGTACTGCCGCCATAAGCGACAAGCAGGAAACCGCCCACCCAAGGACCCATGAAATGACCGATATTCGTTAGGGTTTGAGCCCCAAAATAAGTGCCGCGCATATGCTCGGGAGCTAGTTTATCGATCAGCATGTTAGCCGCCGGATAATTCAATATTTCCCCAAGTGTAAAAATCGCCATAGATCCAATCATCCAACCCAGGTTATGCGAGAAGGCGAACCCGATATCCCCGAGAGCGAACATCAGATTACCGGCAACGATCGTCGCAAGGGGCGTATACTTGTCCGAAATCCGCGTGAGCGGAATTTGCAGCGCAATGACAACAATCGCATTCACACTCATGAGGATTGCAAACATATTGACGCCTTCGGCGAAGTTTTGCTCCAAATACTGAGAAAGTGTGACCATCACCTGCGAATAACCGATGGCGCCGATAATGCCGCCGAGGATATAGAAGCGAAACGTAATATCCTTGTGTACGACCCGCAAGGCAGAGACGAATGTCACCGGCTGCTTCTTCTCGCCTTCAATTTGTTTAATCCCGAATACGATAAGCAGAACATAGAGCGTGACCGCATAGATGAAGTAGACAATGCCAGTGAGCAGAAAAGGCAGCGCCCCATCCATCGTTGCAAAAAATGCCCCCAATAGCGGCCCTACGGCAACGCCCACATTGATTGCCATATATCTCATTGAGAACACGCGCAGCCTTTTGGCCGGCTCCGTCAAGTCCGCCATCAACGCCTGCGACACCGGCTCATAGAACGAGCGGCATAAGCCGTTCAACATATTAAGCAGCATGAACAGAATCGGTAGTTTCACGAGACTGAACCCGACGAATACGACCGCCCATCCGAAAAGTGCCGCTAACATAATGATGCGTCTGCCGAACCGGTCGGATAAATTGCCCCCGATGAAGCCCCCTACGGTCCCAGCTAACGAACCCATGCCGATGACGATACCGATCATGACCGCACTCATCGATGTATGCTTGGCCAAATAAATCGCCAGAAAAGGCAAACTCATGGAAGATGCCGCTCTGGCCATGACCGTTCCAAGTATTAACGTATGTACAATCGGATGATACGAACCAAGAAAACCGCGCAATCGATTCATCTGGATGGACTCCTCTAGCCATTAATTTACCTACGGTCAAGACATCAAAAACCCATTATACACGAAAAACGGCGCTCCGTGTTCTTTTTTGTCTAAGATTGTCCGTCAGGAAAACCCTGATTCAAGTATGAAGAATCTATACAAGAAAGCTCGGCTCCTCTAAGAGAGCCAAGCCTCTACCGAGAGTCCCGCCCATAGCGGGAATTTCTCCTGTTACATGCAGCCTGGCGAATCCTCGAATGCTGAATAACAGGAATTCCTCCCGTTATTCAGCCCGTACTCGCAGCCTTTACAAGAAATGGGGATGAATTAACGGGAGGAATTCCCTTTATTCGTACAACTGGGCTAAATTCCTCGCGAATAACGGGAGAAATTCCAGTTACGACCTGCGGCTGACCAAGAAAAGCTCGGCTCCCTCAACGAGAGAGCCCCGCCCCGCCGCAGTTTAAGAAAAACCGTCAGGGAATATCGCCCTGACGGTCCGATCTTATGCTTCTTCTCAAAATGTTCTTTAATCATCCGTACGGCCTCGTCCATGAACTCTTTCAACATTTTTCTATCCAGCAAAAAAGATTCCACAGCCCTTCATCGATTGTAAATACCACATGTCGATGATTCACCTGGAATACATCCTTTGTTAGTAATCGGCTCCATTCTTCCGTTTCGGGGATCTCCGCAACCACGAATTTCTGTACTTCTTTCACTTCGTTAGGTCGAATAATGGCGTTATACGTACCTCTACACAGGCGGCTTGACATACTGATCCTATTGCGTTGTTCAAGCTCAATCGCTAGAAGGAATAGATAGCCATGGGCGCTCGCCCCTCCAGTTAACCTCGACTTCCGTCTCGAAAAAGGCGGATAAGCCTGCGCTCGTCAACACATCGCGCGACAACCCTCTGGCGAACACCTCGCCGCGCCGAATTAACAGCGACCGGCTGAACACAGGCAAAATCTCTTCGATATGGTGCGTGACGAACAGCAGTGTCGGCGCATCCGGCCCTTGAGCCAATTCATCGATGCTGGCCAACAAGGCTTCCCGGGACAGGAAATCGAGCCCGTTCGTCGCTTCATCCAGGATCAGCAGCTTCGGCGAAGCCATGAGCGCCCTGGCAATAAGCAGCTTCTGCTTCTCCCCTTGCGAGCAGGACTGATACGTCCTGTCATAGAGATGGAGACAGGAAAGTCGCTGCATCCAATGTCTCGCCTGCTCGACATCCGCCTCGCTCGGCTTCTCGTACAGACCGATGGACGCGTGCTTGCCGCTAATGACGACATGCTGTGTCCGGTCGGAAGCATACAGCTTTTCCTGCAGGGAGGAGGATACCCAGCCGATCCTTTTGCGCAAATCTCTCAGATCCACGCTCCCGAAAGGATGGCCAAGAACGGAAATTTGCCCTTGGGTAGGCCACATATAGCCGTTGATCATGTTCAGAATAGTCGTTTTTCCCGATCCGTTAAGACCCAGTACAGCCCAATGCTCGCCTTTGTTTACGTGCCAGTCGATTCCTTGCAGGATCGTTTTATCGTCACGCTGCCACCAAACATTGCTCATTTCTATTATCGATGTCATTGGGTACTCTCCTTTATGCGTTGACAGCGGCAGGTGCCGCCTCAGGCTGCTGTACGTTCAGCTTCTTATCCGACGGCAGCAGCGCCGCCAGCAATCCGATCAGCGGCAGGAAGGCGCAGAGCTTGATGACGTAGGAGATGCTCGTCGCATCAGCCAGGTTACCCAGCACAGCGGAGCCAATCCCTCCTAAACCGAAAGCAAGGCCGAAGAATAAGCCCGAGACCGTCCCCACTTTGCCGGGCAGCAGCTCCTGCGCGTAGACGACAATGACGGAGAAGCCGGATAGCAAAATAAATCCGATACATGCGCACAGCACGCCAGCCCAGAACAGATTGGCATACGGCAACAGCAGCGAGAACGGGGCAGTGCCCAAGATGGAGAACCAAATCATGTTTCTTCTGCCGAACTTATCCGCCAGCGGTCCTCCCATGAATGTACCGACCGCTCCGGCGGCAAGCAGGGTGAAGATGAACAGTTGGGCTTTCTCTACGGAAAGCTGATGCTGCTCGATCAAATAAAAGGCATAGAAGCCTGTCATGCTTGCGACATAGACGAATTTGGAAAATAACAGCAGGATCAGGATCGTTATGGCGTAAGCTACCGTCTTGCGGGGCAGCGGCTGCTTGGCGGCTGCCGCCTTGTCGGTTGAGCGGGAACGGTTTTTGCCCGCGTTGCCGTACCATTTGGCTACGAAAAATTGAACGACAATCGCCGCTGCAGCGACGAACGAGAACCAAATGATGCCGAATTGGCCGAAAGGTACGAAAATCAAGGCCGTGAAGACAGGAGCCAGCGCCTGCCCAATGTTGCCGCCCGTCTGGAAAATCGACTGCGCGAGCCCTCTGCGGGGCCCTGCCGCCAAGTAGGCGACACGGGAAGCTTCCGGGTGCAGAACAGAGGAGCCTATCCCAACAAGAATGACGGCGCCCAGCACTTGAATGAACGAAGAAGCGACGGCGAGCAGAATGACGCCAAGAAGCGAGAAAAATACGCCTGCAGGCAGCAACAGCGGCTTCGGCCTCGCATCGGTGTATAAGCCGATTAGCGGCTGGAACAAGGAGGCTGTCACATTCAGCGTAAACGCGATCCATCCGATCTGCGAGAAGCTCAGCTGCAGGGAGCTATGCAGAATCGGGAAGACAGCCGGAATGACGGATTGAATCGCATCATTCAACAAATGGACCAGAGAGATGGAAAATAAAATGGCATAAACGGTTTGATTGCTAGCTGATTCTGATTTCGATACTGACATTGCAAACAGCCCCTTTCATCATATCATCTGATGTTTAATAACAGAGGAGAGATCAAGCTACTCCTGATTGATATATTTCTCCAGCTGGGACACGGTTTCATCGAGGTTTTTCATCGTCCAGTACTCTACTCCCGCGACGTCTTTATCCTTGATCGCCAAGTACATATTCTCATGGTAGAGATGATGGGGATCATGAATGGTTTCGACGCTGACCAATTTCTGCGAAGCTTCCAGAAGCGCCGACGTGAAAGACCGGTACAAGTCGACGACGACGGAGTTTTTGCTCGCTACGGCAATGGACAGATGGAATTTGACATCGAAATTCAAATAGGTGTTCATGTCGCCTTTCTCCAGCGCCTCTAAGCGCTGATCGAGCGCACTGCGCATTTGCTCGAGATCGTGCTCATCGCGCCGCTCGGCGGCAAGCCGGGAAATCTCCAGCTCCAGCATTCTTCGAACCTCGTAGACTTCGAGAATCTCCGCTCTGCGCAGCCTGTGATCCAGCGGCTCCTGCATGCCGGATTGAGCCTTGAGGAACGTGCCGAAGCCCTGCTTCTTCTCCAGCAGTCCGGCGTGCACAAGCACCCTGACCGCTTCGCGGATCGTCGAGCGGCCGACGGCGAATTGCTGCATGAGCTCCGGCTCCGTAGGAATTTTATCGCCCGGCTTAATCTCTCCTTCCGAGATTTTCTTTTGCAGCTGATTCACCACATCGTCAACGAGCTTGGGACGATTCAGCGGTTGAAAGGACATTTTGGAATTCATCAGATCATCTCCTGTTTGGAAAGAGTATAGCATAGGCCCTCTTCCATTTTCCATCTATTTTTTATCATGCCCCGCATGAAGAAAAACACTTCCCCCGTTCGCTTAGGAAAGTGCTGATGGACAATGATTCAGCTGGACCCGCAACCGGATCCGCAGCTGGATCCCGAAGAACAGGAAGACCCTGAAGAACACGAGCTTCCGCTGCCAGAGTCGCCTGAGTCGCCTGATTGGCCGGAATCGCCGGAATCACCTGAATCATCGGAGTCGGAGCCTCCGAAGCCCCCGCAGCCTGAAGATGAGCAGCCGCTCTGCTTATCTCTCGGATCGACCGGAGCGTTCTCCGGGTAATGGTCGTTCATCTCGCTGGCATAGCTCTCCGGGTTATGGATGGAGAAGAACATCATCGCACCTGCCAAATAAACCATGGAGGCCGGATTGATAAGCGGGTCGTTCCACCCTGTATCCTCCATCTTGCGGCTTGCCGCCGCCTGCCTGGCCTCCTGAACCGCCTGCCGAATCAATAGGTCGATCGTTTCCGCAACCTCCGGATACCGCCGTGCCTGTTCCATATTGAACAGCTGCTCGGCAATGATATCCGGCTGGTCTGCGCGCAGCAGCTCCGTGAGCTGCGCATCCAGCGGATTGCGGAAGAAGCCGTTCCAGCAGCGTTTGCTGCTCGGCGCGAACTCGAATAAATGCGCGTATACCCAATCGAACCAAGCCCGTTCTCCCGGTATCATTCTCGGCTCGCGCTCCGGAGAGTGATGGATGACGCCCCCTGCGAATTGTTCCCCGAACCGCTGGTATTCTCTGGTGAACATCAACATCTCGTGCCAGATATCATCGATTTCGCTGCTGAACATCGGAGTCGATTTCAGGATGAGCGTCATCAGGAAATAGCGCTTCAGCTCGAACCATTTGCAAGCGAACTCATCGTCGGTCATGCGCGGATGCTCGGAACGGACCCGGTATTCGATTCTTTCCGCATAATCGGCCGGAATCGAACGGTTCAGCTTGGCGACTATTCCCTCTAGCGGAATACCTTGAAGAAGCCCGGCACCTTGAGGCAGATCAGCGGCCCGGTAGACCGGTTTGCTTGCCGCTTGCCGGCTCCGCTTTGGCTTTTTCGTTGATTTGCCGAATAAAAAACGAAACATAGGCATCCCTCCTTTTATCCAATATACCATTTGTTTCCTTAACTGTGTCAATGCCAAAAATCCCGCTCCATACAGCGCATACCGCCCCTGCTTCACGCAAATGGAATATTCGCTGGGCATGCAAATTTTGCAAATGATATAATGCGTTTATGGAGGTGTTTCGATGAAAATAGCAGTCACCGGCGGGAGCGGCTTTATCGGCAGACGCTTGATCGCCCATTTCCTGCGGCAGGGTCATGAGGTTATGACGATCTCTCGCTCTTCAGCTACCGTCGTGCCTGGCGCACGCACGGTAACCTGGGAGCAGCTCCGCTCACCGGAAGCGTATACGGACGGTCTGGATGCCATCGTCAACCTGGCCGGAGAGTCCATCAACCAGCGATGGACCGCAGCCGCGAAGTCCCGCATTCTGGAATCGCGCCTGCAAGCCGCCCGCCAAGTAGCTCAGCTCGTAGAACGGATGGACAAGAAACCGCAGGTCGTCATCAACGCATCGGGCATGTCGGTCTACGGCACCTCGGAGACGGCGACCTTCGATGAGCGCAGCCCGCAGAACGAGACGGATTTCTTATCCCGCGTAGTCGTGAAGTGGGAGCAAGCGGCGGATCAAATTCGCGGACCGCGTATCGTGAAGGTTCGGGTCGGCTTAGTACTCGACGGCAAGGAAGGCGCCTTCCCCAAGATGGCTATGCCCTATAAGCTGGGCGTCGGAGGCCCGGTCGGCAGCGGCAGGCAATGGCTGTCGTGGATCCATATCGACGATATGGTGAGACTGATCGATTTCTGCCTACACGACGAGTCAATAAGCGGTCCCGTGAATGCAACCGCACCCAACCCCGTCACGAACAAACAATTCGGGGCTGCACTGGCCCGTGCGCTGCATAGGCCGAATCTTTTTCCGCTTCCCGCTTTTGTCATGAAGCTCGTCTTCGGAGAATTGTCCGTCCTGCTTCTGGAAGGGCAGAAGGTGCTGCCCCACGTGCTGCTTCAGCATGGCTTCTCCTTCTCGTATACGACCGTCGAAGCTGCGCTGGCGGATATAGTGAGCCCATAAACCCGGACTTCACGAGGGCTTCTCGTTGTGTTCGGGTTTCTTTTTCAAAAAACACTTCACAATCCATTTAAATTTGTGTACAATTAATTTGTTTGAAATATAAATAAGGGTGATGTTAATGAGCATCTATCAATTTACAGCCCGGACCATCCGCGGCGACAATAAATCGTTATCCGACTATGAAGGCCAAGTGCTGCTTATCGTCAATACAGCGTCCAAATGCGGGTTCGCCCCTCAGTTCCACGGCCTTCAAGAGCTGCATGACACCTACCAAGACCAAGGCTTCAGCGTCCTAGGCTTCCCCTGCAGTCAATTCAAAGATCAGGAGCCTGGCGACGATGCCCAGGTCGAGCAGGTATGCCAGCTGAATTTCGGCGTCAGTTTCCCGTTATTTTCCAAGATAAATGTGAACGGCCCTGACGCTCATCCGCTTTACCGTTATTTGAAGAAGCAGGCTTCCGGCCTGTTCGGCTCCGCCATCAAATGGAATTTCACGAAGTTTCTCGTCGACCGGAACGGCAAAGTGATCCGGCGCTTCTCCCCTACGACCACACCGCGCAGAATCGAGAGCGAAATCCGCAAGCTGCTGGCGAAATCGGCTGTGCACGCCTAAACAGGGCAAAACAAATAAACCGTCTGGGTCCATTACCCAAACGGTTTATTGTTATTTGACATATTTTTTTGCCTTTTCGATCGCTTCGTCTTCGGTTGCCCCTGTCACATAGCGGCCATTAATGAATATGAAAGCAAACCGGGAACAAGGTCCGCAATAGGACTTACACGCCACCTTGACTTCAGCGTCCGGAGCTATGACTTTAATTTTGGAAAGTGCGCTTTTCACCTTCATGTGTTTGCATTTGTCACAAATGCGGATATCATTGCGCATTAGTGATCTCCGTGGTTCCCCTTGCTCGGGTTCGTGATCATGAAGCCTTCTTCCGGCGTGTAGAAATAGTCGATACGGATACCGTCCAGCAAAGGTTCATTTCCGTCCAGCAGGACATCGATCCCTTTGTCCGTGCTTACAACGACATCGTTCTCGGATTTATCGTCAAGACCCAAACCATAGTGCGCATGATCGCCATGTTTGTGAGTCACTTGGACGCGGACCAGAAGGCCTTTGTTTTCTTCTTTATCAAGCTCCAATTGAAGTACTTTTGCTGCATTGCGCGAAATTTTGACTTTCATATGTACACATCTCCTGAAACTATAAATTTTATTTCTTATTGTAAAGAATCTAGGTCTCGAAATCAACCTTTGTGCATAGCGGGATTGAAAGCGATTGTAGGAACGCCGTTACGCCCTGCTATTGCTAATTAGCCGCACGAACTTTAAAATACATAGTAGTGAAATTATTTTCCCCTTATTATATGACGGTAACTTACTTACTTCTTGGATAGTAATGTACAACACAATTGGAAAGGATGCGTGCCTGATGTCAACTCTTGAAAATGAAAAAGTCGCTCCCCTCAGCAATTATGTACCCAAAGTGCCCAAAGTAATCGAATGCTCCATTGAACGAACGCTTGAGGTCATCGGCGGAAAATGGGCGTTTCTCGTACTTCGGGAACTGTTCTGCGGAACAAAGCGATTCGGCGAGCTGCAGCGTCAAGTGACAGGAATCAGCCCAAAATCCTTAACCGACATTCTGCGTCATCTGGAAGATCACGGCGTTCTGGAGCGTACGGCTTATCCGACCGTTCCCGTTACCGTCGAGTATACCTTGACACCGAAAGGCCAGGATTTGCATCAAATATTAAAAGAAATGAAGCTATGGTCAGCAAAGTGGACATAATGAGGAATATCACCTGAGGAGTTGGACGTACATGATTACCATCAAGACAAAGGAACAAATTGAAAAAATGGGCGCAGCCGGGCGTATTCTGGCGGATTGCCACAAAGTGATTGCGACTATGATCCGTCCCGGCATCACGTCCTGGGAAATCGATCAGTTCGTCGAAGGATTTCTGGCGAAGCACGGCGCGACACCGGAGCAGAAAGGCTATCACGGCTATCCGTATGCCACATGCGCATCGGTCAATGACGTCATCTGCCACGGTTTCCCGAAGAAGGAAGCGCTGAAGGACGGCGATATCGTAACGATCGACATGGTCGTGCGCAAAGATGGCTGGCTGGCGGATTCCGCTTGGTCGTACGCGGTAGGCAGCATCTCGCCCATTGCGGAGAAATTGCTCCAAGTGACGAAGGAATCGCTGTACAAAGGCATTGAACAAGCCGTTCCCGGCAACCGCATCGGCGACGTGTCGCACGCCATTCAGGTATATGCGGAGTCGCACGGTTTCTCCGTGGTCAGAGACTTCATCG
This sequence comes from Paenibacillus sp. MAHUQ-63, assembly GCF_028765165.1. Classification (GTDB taxonomy): domain Bacteria; phylum Bacillota; class Bacilli; order Paenibacillales; family NBRC-103111; genus Paenibacillus_E. Next base: position 438,041 of record NZ_JARADB010000001.1, read on the forward strand.
GCCATGGCATCGGTTCCGAGATGCACGAAGAGCCGCAAGTCCCGCATTACGGACCTGCAGGCAAAGGGCCGCGCATCAAGGAAGGCATGGTCTTTACCATTGAACCGATGCTGAACGTAGGCAAATACCATTCCAAAGTCGATGCCGACGGTTGGACTGCAAGAACCTACGACGGCAGTCTGTCCGCTCAATATGAGCACACGATTGCGATTACGAGTCAAGGACCGGTTATTCTAACGGAACAATAACGCCGCCCCCGGAGGACATGCATGATTTCTTTTTACAAGAAATATTGGAGAACTGCTTTTGACATTGCTCTTATTGTTCTAACGGTCTACTTATTCATGCTGCTGTTCAGCTACTTGTACCGCATCGCGACGCCTATCTTCCTGGCTCTGATCATCTTCATGATGATCGAGCCGCTGGCTAGGTTTCTGAACCGCAAAGGGATGCGCAAGTCGATAGCGTCCGCGATCTCCACGCTGATCTTCGTCTTGATCATCCTCGGCGCGCTAGCGGGGGCAGCCGTTATTTTCACCAGCCAGATCATGAGTCTTGTCGATAAAATCGACGATTACCAAGCCGTCTTCAATGATCAAATCGTACATAGAATCAGCGAATTAAATGAACGGTTCCAAGCGCTTCCTCCTGAAGTCATTATCAAAGCCAAGGAATATGCCGGACAATTCGCTGGCAAAGCCTCCAAATTTATCATCGGTTTCTTATCTGGACTCGTTACCTCATTGACTTCCTTTTCCACTTTCATGTTCAACTTCATTGTCGGAATCATTTTGGCTTACTTCCTCAGTATAGAAATCGATGCCTGGAAACGGCTGGCCAGCGAGAAAACGCCCAATACGTTCAAGTCCGTGTTCTTCTTTCTCAAAGAAAATGTCGTCAAAGGCATTGTCTCCTATGTGAAAGCGCAGCTCAAGCTGATTACATTAACGTTCATCGTGGTGTTCGTCGCTCTGCTGCTGCTCGGCGTCAATAACGCGTTCTCGATCTCCCTGCTGTCGGCCATCTTCGATGTCCTGCCGCTGCTGGGCGTATCGACGCTGTTCATCCCGTGGATCGTCTACTTGTTCATCGTCGGCCAAACTGCACTGGCGATCTGGTTAAGCGCTCTTCTCCTCGTCGTCATCCTTGTCAGACAAATTATGGAGCCCAAGATTACCGGGGAATCGCTTGGCGTTTCCGCTTTCACCACGCTGGCCTTCATGATCGTCTCCCTCTCGTTGTTCGGGGTTGCCGGCGTCATTCTGTCTCCGGTTCTGATTATCTTGTTCAAGGCCCTTTATACGCAAGGCTATTTCCAGCGGTGGATCCGCAAGCCGGAAAACGAATATACGCCAGGAAGTTCGCCTTCCTCCGGCACTTAAGCTTCAAGAAGCTCCGATCCGCACCTTGTGGATTCGGAGCTTCTTCCTTGTTAGACGCGATACATGCTGCGGTATACCGAAGGAGGCATCCCGATCTTCTGTGTAAACACGCGGCTCAAATAAAAGCCGTTCTCATATCCGCATCTCGCCGCGATAGCGTCCAGCGTCAGCGTCGTGCCTTCCAACAGATGCCGCGCTCGCGTCAACCGCATCTCATTGACGAATTCCGATGGCGTCTGACCTGACGCTTTGCGGAATCTGCGGGTGAATTGAACCGGCGTAAGCCCGAGGGAGACAGCCAGCTCCAATAAGGAAAGACTGGCATAGGCATGATCCATCATGTATTTGCGTGCCGTATCCATGAGCGCGTCACTTTCGGTATCGGACTCGTCCTTGCGGATCTTCTCGATTTGGACCAGCCGGAGCAGATCGTTCACCATATGCTGCTTATGCAGCGTGCTCTCTTCGTCCCAACCGGACAATTGTTTCAAATAATCATAATTCGAAATAAGCCGCTCTTTATTGTGGACCGTCACTTTGCCCCGCCAGCCCTCTTCTTCCTCCGCAGACCCAGGTTCCGATAGCCATAGGAATTGTACAAAATGAAACGACAGCGGCTCCAGCGTTCTCCTCTGGAAGCCCGCATGCGGCGGACACAGAACGATATCGCCGAACCCGGCTTCTCCCTTCTTATCGCCGATGCCATAGCAGAATCTTCCGTCCTCCACCGCAAATAAAGTCCAGCAGGGGTATTGGTCTTCGTCATACATAAACTGTTCTTTGCGGTGCCAATACACATGAGAAAGGAGCTTCACGGCCACATCGCGATAGGTCATGGAACGCCCCTCTTTCATTTTGAAATAAAGTATATGCTCATTGTAACTGACTGCATGTTCAAAGGAAATAAAATCTTCTACAATGAAATCAAAGATATTCTAATAACCAGTGAGGTGCATGGTAATGAAGCATGAAATTGTGACATCCGATATCACCGTCATCGGCGGCGGCCTGGCAGGCGTATGTGCGGCAATCGCAGCTGCCCGTCTGGGTCAGACCGTTTCCCTCGTTCAGAACCGCCCTGTTCTTGGCGGCAATGCCTCCAGCGAAGTTCGCGTATGGGTATGCGGAGCTACTTCCCACGGGGTTCATCGCAATGCTCGTGAAACCGGTATAATGGGGGAACTGTTCGTAGAGAATCAATATCGCAATATCGATGGGAACCCGTACATTTGGGATCTCGTCGTACTGGAGAAAGTAAAAGCCGAGAAGAACATTACGCTATTCTTAAACACCGACGTGCACGAAGTCGAGGCTGACGGCGATGAGAACGCCCGGACGATCCGCTCCGTAACGGGCTGGATGATGGGCTCGGAGCGCCGGATTCGCTTCGACAGCCAAGTCTATCTGGACTGCACGGGCGACGGATTGGTCGGCTTCCTGGCCGGAGCCAAGTTCCGGCTCGGCCGCGAAGCGCAGGAAGAATTCAACGAGGAATGGGCTCCGCTCGTTCCGGATGATATTACGTTAGGCAGCACGCTTCTATTCTATACGAAAGATGTTGGCCGGCCGGTCAAATATATCCCGCCAAGCTTCGCCAAAGATATTACGCAGACGACGATTCCGATGCGCCGCGTCATTCGCAGCGGCGACAACGGTTGCTCATATTGGTGGATTGAATGGGGCGGCGAGCTGGACACCGTTCATGAGAATGAACGCATCCGCGATGAACTGTCCTCGGTCATTTACGGAATTTGGGATTATATCAAAAACTCCGGCAAGTTCGACAGCGAGAACCTCACCCTCGAATGGATCGGCTCGATTCCAGGCAAGCGGGAATACCGCCGTTTCGTAGGGGACTACGTACTGAACCAGAACGACGTCATCGCGCAGAAGCTGTTCGAAGACCGCGTCGCCTTCGGCGGCTGGTCCATTGACCTGCACCCGCCGCAAGGTATGTACGCCACCGAGAGCGGCTCCAAGCACATGCATATGGACGGCAGCTATCATATTCCGTTCCGCTCCCTCTATTCGTCCAATGTGACGAATATGCTCATGGCCGGGCGCAATATCAGCGCGTCCCACGTCGCCTTCGGCACGACGCGCGTCATGGCGACTTGCGCCGTCATCGGCGAAGCCGCGGGCACAGGCGCCGCGCTGTGCGCCGCGAAGGGCATCTCGCCGCGCGAGCTGCACGGCAGCCACTTGAGCGAGCTGCAGCAAACGCTGCTGCGGCAGGATGCGTCCGTGCTCGGCGTCAAGAACGGGGACGCAGCCGATCTTGCGCGCAGCGCATCGGTGAGCGCCTCCAGCACGCTCACGATGCTTGCGCTCGAGACGACGGGATCGGTCTTGCCGCTTAACGTGCATGCAGCGCTGCTCGTGCCCGTAGATCCGTCTCTGAACGGCGTTGAGCTGCTGCTCGATGCCGCGGAAGCTACGGAGCTTACGGTAGAGCTGTGGAGCACCGGCAAGCCGCAGAACTACGTGCCCCACACGATGATAGCGAGCGTTCAGGTGGCTGTGGCCGAGGGCAGCGCACAGTGGGTTCAAGCTCCTCTGAGCTGGGAGCCGAATGAAGCGCAGAACGCGTTCATCATCTTGCGGAGCAACCCGGCCCTGTCCGTGCATCTGTCATCGAAGCCGCAATCCGGCGTGCTCTCGTTCAAGAAGATCGATAAAGACACTTCCGCCGACTTCGGAGATATGCATCACCACCAGCCGGTCATTGACTGGAACGGCAAGGAGTTCGTTCGCAAGCCGCTATGCTTCCGCCTGCTCTCGCCTACCTACGCGTTCACGGCCGATAAAGTCTTGAATGGCTACAAACGCCCGTACGGCGGACCGAATATGTGGTCCTCCACAGCGATGGAAGCCGGTAAGCCGGAATGGCTGGAGCTCAATTGGCCGAAGGCTGTGCCGATTCGCAGCATACACCTTACGTTCAATGACGACGTGCATGAGGATCTCATCAACCTGCACCACCATCGGACAGAGTTCGAGATTATTCCGGAGCTGGTGAAAGATTATAAGCTGCAAGCCTATGTCGGCGGGGAATGGAAAACCGTTGCCGAAGGCAGCGACAATCATACTCGCCATCATACGCATGTGCTGTCCAATACGGTTGAAACCGACCGTCTGCGCGTCCTGATCGAATCGACGAACGGTTCGCAGCGGGCAGAAGTTATGGAAATCCGCTGCTACAGCTAACCAAAACCAAGCACGCCAAACGGCAGAATTTGCAGCCGTTTGGCGTTTTTTGGGTTGACGGCTTAGCGGGATTCCCGACAATATTTTGCGATAAATAGGTCTTCGATACTCTTGCGCAACCTTACATGGTGTGTTATATTAAAAGTGCGACAAATCAAGGTTTCCTCTTCAAAAAGTTGACATAGGAGTGATGAAAAATGGATCAGAATTCCGTTCAAATTCGTCAAGGCGAAGAGATTATTTATGTAGAAATGACTGTTAAGGAAGCGCTTGCATTAACAGGGGCCAAATTTAACCTCAACCAAAAGCTGGAGAGAGACGCGATCAAGAAGGTTAAACAGCGCCTAGAAGATAAACTGCTCCCTCCCAACCATTAATTTGCCCACAGAGCCTGGTGAACGGTGCGAACCGTACGCCGGGCTTTTTTATTTTTGGCTCTCCGCCGTATCAAAATCCGCTAACGGTTCATACTAATCTCGCAACTCATCAAATCATACTGCCAAGGAGTGAACGACATGTCAGAGAGCCACAAACAGCAAGGACACGGAAGACAAAATACGACGACACGCACGCAGGATCAAAAGAGCAACAAAGGGCACAAATAACGATAGCGGAATCTAAGGAGGGCCATCTATGCTGGACAATTTAGAGAGCAACTACGATTGTGCGAATGCTGGCACCGATTTACACAATTTGATCCAGGAGCTGGAGCAGTTCGAAGGTCCCGATGAGCAGCGCAACCGGCTGGAGAACCAGATTCATTGGATTCAGAACAAATGCTCCATCCCGCACGAACATTTCCGTTACAGGTAACATACAAAAAGTCCATGCCTCCTAACCGGGCGTGGACTTTTCATTTTAATTAATTTTTCTTCTTGTCAGAATACACGGAACCCCTTTACCTACTGCCCCTGGCTTCTCCATCAAAGCCAAGTAACGAAGCCCTCTCGTGCATGGCGTTTTGCAAACCGAGCATGTTGCCGACTCCACGATTCTCATGGTGTACTGCTCGATGGATGAAGCAATCTTCTTCTTCGCGACCTTGCCCTTCCCTTTCGGTGGTGCCATAACCTCGCCTCCCAGCTCTTCCTTACTTCAGTATATGAAGTCCGGGAGGATCGGTTCTTGGAGATCTACCCCCTGATGGTCTGCAAATCCAGCGCCGTCAGGAGGATCGGAACGATCTCGGCGTAGAGTCCGGCAAACGACTCGGGAGGCAGCGGATTAACGCCAAGGCCCACCTCGACGGTAAATCCGGGCCTGCGGAAATGCTGAATGAACCAATCTTTGTAGCCCGCATCGCTGTCCGTCAACTTGACGGCCTGGTACCCGCTGGCCGTCGCCAAATGCTCGGCAAAGTCCTCGGCTTCCGGCGGTTCGTACCCGCGGTAATTCCAGTAGATTTCCCTCCCTTGCGTATGCAGCGCAATGACCAGCTCGAAGGGGTGGCATTCGGTGAAACGGGCGATCGCCGCGGCTTCCGGCTCCGACAGCGGCTCCGGTCCGCCGTAATCCCGCGCTCCAGGCCCCAGCTGCCCTCTGCGAGCCACTTCCTCCTCCCAATGGGCCGGAAACTGGTCGTTCAGGTCGACGCCTCTTATATTGGCCTTCCAGGCGCTGAAATCCGCTGCTCCGCCGTTCCATTCCAGCAGTTGATCCCGGTACGGATGTTCCGGACTCACGCCGTTCAGTACGAGCTCCACGCCGTCCGGATTCACCATGGGGACGATCCAGAACGAATACTCGGAGAACAGACGTCTGATATTTCTTCCTTGCCATGCCGTTCCTCTCGCAAACGAACAGGCTACATCCTCCACGAATTGCATGATGAGGGGTGTCGTAATCCATTCGTTGGCATGAAAGGCTGCGTTCACATGAATTTCTCTGGCGCCTTGGCCCAGCCGCACCGCCGGTATGCTTCTTCCCATCACACTTTCGCCTATAGTTTCGACACACAGGAAAGGATAAATTTTCCCGAGCCGATTAAGCTCACAGCATAACGTGTCATACCCGTATCCTAACATACGACCACCTCGCACCTCTGTAATCTCTTACGTAGGTTATGAATATGCCCGCCGCAGCGGATTCATGCGGACGCGGGGGCGGCGGGGGTTCGGGTCAGGGCGCCTGGGCGGCTGTCCTGCCGCACCCGCGGGGTGGGGTTACCGCCATGCACCGCGGCGGTCTGAGCCTGGAGCCTGTCTTGCCCCCCGCGGTGTACATTTACCGCCATGCACCGCAGCGATCTGGGCTCGAGCGGCTCAAAAGCCGCTTCTAACGGACACAGCAGCCGTTATCCGCACTGCATGCAGCCTGTGCCGCCGCTAACGGACACAGGTGACCTTATTTGCCGATTTCGAGCCGAAAATCGGCCCCCCGAAGGCAAATAACGGCACTGGTGTCCGTTACATGCTGGAAGCGGCCCGATATCAACGAATAAGGGCCGCTGTGTCCGTTGCAAGCCGCGCGACCTTGCCCATGAACATAACGGACGCAAAAAAATGACCCTGCCGGGTCATCTTTCGTCATCGCTATTAGAAAGCGGTGTGGATTTACCGCCAACTCTGCGGCAGTCTGAGCCTGGAGCCTGTCCTGCCGCACCCGCGGTGTGCATTTACCGCCATGCACCGCGGCAGTCTGGCCCCGCGCGGCTTCAAAGCCGCTTCTAACGGACACAGCAGCCGTTATCCGCGCTGCATGCAGCCTGTGCCGCCGCTAACGGACACAGGTGAACTTATTTGCCGATTTCGAGCCGATAATCGGCCCCAGAGGGCAAATAGCGGCACTGGTGTCCGTTACAAGCTTCAAGCGGCCCGATATCAACGAATAAGGGCCGCTGTGTCCGTTGCAAGCCGCGCGACCTTGCCCATGAACATAACGGACGCAAAAAAATGACCCTGCCGGGTCATCTTTCGTCATCGCTATTAGAAAATGGTGGGCATCTGCCAAACAACGGGTGTCATCGCAATCTGCTCCTTGAGCCAGTTCTCGGTAATCCGTTTGAAGCGGTCAGACTCACCGCTGCAGAAAAATTGGTGAATCGGCAGACTGCCTGAAGTCTCCATCATTTCACGGTGATATAAAATCGTGCTGATTTCTCTCGCCGTTTCATCCGCCGATGAGATCAGCGCGACGTCCGGGCCCATCACCCGTGCTATCGGCTCCATCAAAAACGGGTAATGGGTACAGCCGAGAATCAAACAATCGATCGGCTTGCCGACCAGCGGGCGGAGGGATTGCTCCACAATCTCCTGCTCCTGCTCCGCGCCGAACAGCCCCTTCTCCACGAATGGCGCGAGCAGCGGACAAGGCTGGCTGTACACCTGCACGTTAGGCGAAATTAACCGCAGCGCTTGCTCGTAAGCCTTGCTGCGGATCGTCCCGTCCGTACCGATCACGCCGATAACGCCGCTTCGCGTTTGCTTGATAGCGGCTCGCGCCCCGGGCGAGATAACGCCAATCACAGGAACGGATACGCGTTCGCGGATATCTTCGATAGCAACGGCCGTTGCCGTATTGCAAGCAATGACAATCATTTTCGGATGGTATTGAATCAAATAATCCACGATTTGCCGAGTGAAGGTACGTACTTCATCCGCAGAGCGCGGACCATAGGGGCTTCGGGCAGTATCGCCGAAATAAATCACTTTCTCTTGCGGCAGCTGTCTCATAAGTTCTTTGACTACAGTTAATCCTCCGACTCCCGAGTCCAGTACGGCTATCGCTTGCTGCACACCTATCCGCTTCCTTTGCCGGTTAATGAATTACGCGGGTCACATGGATAGAATATGAACGTACAAGCTGAAAGGTACCTAAACTAGCGGCTTAGAAGAAGGGCTTTTTACCTATTTTGGTGGCTGGATGTCGTTAACAAGCGCGAACTCGTAGCCCTTTTTCTTGATCTCTTTGCAGATGCGCGCCAGCGCCTGCATGTTCTCAAGCGATCCTTGGTGCATCAAAATAATGTTCCCGTCATGCAAATTATTCATGATATCGTTATAAGGGTCCTCCGCGCCATTCGCTCGCGGCTCCCAATCCCGCATGGCCGTCGACCAGAATACGGAGGTGTAGCCCATGCTGGATACCAGGCTCAAATTATGCATGTTGTAATGGCCGTAGGGGAACCGGAAATATTTCTCCACTTCTTTCCCCGTCAGTTTTTTGTACAGCGCTTCGAAATCCGTAATTTCCTTGCGAATCTGGTCGTCGCTCAGCTCGTTGAAATCTTTGTGCGTCATTGTGTGATTGGCTACGAAATGGCCGTCAGCCACGACTCTTTTCAAATACTCCGGATTCTGCTTAATGTTATTCCCCGAGATGAAGAAGTTCGCTTTCACACCGTTATCCTTGAGCGATTTCAGCATCAAATCCACTTCGATCAGCGGGCCTCCCGCATCAATGGTGAGGTATACCTTCTTGCCCGTGCCTACCCAGACGGCTTTCTGGTCGGCAGTGAACGATTTCGTTTCTTTGGGGAAATCGGGAACTTGTCCCGTTTTCTTCTTCATGTAATACCACGAATAGGGCGTCTTGTCCCCGGTTGTCGTTTTGATTTTGCCGCTGTCGGCTGTCGCGGTCGGCTTGCTTGTAGCCTTAGGCGATGCGGATGGCGATGAAGGCGATGAAGGCGAAGGGGATGGTGCAGGTGCTGCCGTCGATTTCGGCGTCTCTGTCGGTTTGGGCGTTGCGGCCGGAGCTGCAATCGGTTTGGTTGTAGGCGCCGGCGTCGCCGCCTTGGCCGCAGCCTGCGGGCTTGGCGTGCCTGCTTCGGAAGCAGGGGCCGTTAGGCTTATGTCTGCACAACCGACCAATGTTGCGCTAAGCAGGATCAGCAGTGCAGCACTTTTGGTAATTGGTGTCATTGTCGGACCTCGCTTCCGAAAGAATACGTTCGGTATTCCTTTCGACAGCGCTAGACAAATTACCTGCCTAATTTTGGTGCGTGGTGTTATTTCGTGGCGCGGTACGTCAAATATTGGAGAATGGTGATCAGAATGAAAGCTGTTCCAGCCAGCATCGGGATCGTAATAAAGCCCAGCCAGTTCAAGTAGTCCACATCGCAGGGAACCGGGCCGCAGCCTGTGGCGGATTCGTGAAACACGCCGGACTGCAGCAAAACATGATAGACGGATATGCAGGCTCCCCAGATCGTGAGCGGCATGACATAGATCGTCAGTTTGTAATCTCTGCGCACCGCGGCGATCCCCAGAATGACGACCAGCGGGTACATCAGAATGCGTTGGTACCAGCACAATTTGCAAGGTATGAAATGCATGATTTCCGAGAAGTACAAGCTCCCCAATGTGGCGATTAGCGCAAGCAGCCAGGATAGGTGCATACCGTTCTCTCTAAAAAATTTTTTTGACATTCGAGCTCGTCCTCCCCTTTCCCACTATTATAGAAAAATATAGCAGGGAAGTCTAACGCTCCAGTCGCAAAAAAGCCAAGCAGGCAAGCGCCCGCTCGGCTTCATTCATACCGAAAAGCTGTACACGACTTCTTCCGTCTGCTTAACAAGCCCGCTCCATTGTTCCACAGGAACAAGGTCGACGACAGCCTTGATCGGGATGCTGGCGAAGTCCAGCTGCGGCACGGCATCCAGCTTCATCCGGTTGGTGACCAGCCGGTCCAGCCAGCCGGGATATTCCTTCTCCATCTGCTGCAGCCGGTAGATGGCCGTTTCAAAGTCCTTGCGCGATGCGTTCACGGAACCGATCACGCATTTGTTCTCCAGCACCATGCTCTGGTTTAGCATGTCCGACGGAATCTCCAGTTTCCGGTCCGCCGGCGTCACCCCAAGCAGCGCCAACACACCGTTCGGCGCCAGCACCCCCATCGCCTCGAACGCAAGGGGGCTGAAGCCCGTGCATTCGAGAATGAGATCTATCGGCTTGCCGAGTTCCTCGGCGTAAGCCGTCAGAGTGTCGGTGCCGCCTTCGTCGGCCCCGGCCTGCCGGTACGCGCCTCCGCAGTCTTTGACCAGCTGCGCTTGCAGGCTGTCCTGCGGGGATCTGGACCATACGTAGACGTCCAGCCCCAGCAGCCGGCAGGTCATCGCCGCGAGCAGCCCGAGCGGTCCCGAGCCGAGGATGAGCGCCGTCCTCGGCTCCCAGATCAGCCTCTGCTGCACGCGCAGCACCTGGTCCCACACCTTCTCGACGATGCTCTGCGGCTCAACCAGCACGCCTTGATGCAGCAGTCCGGAGGGCACTTGCACCAGGTACCGGCCTTCCTCCTTGTAATACTCGGAGAGGAAGCCGTGCGCTCCCTTGATGCCGCGCTCGACGAACTCGCCGCTCTGGCAAAAGTCCGAATGGCCGTTGCGGCAATTGACGCAGCTTTGCTTGCGGCAGGGGCGCCGGACGATGGCGGTCACGAGATCTCCCGGGGAGAAGCCGCTCTCCGCCCCCGCCTCGGTCACGACGCCCAGTGATTCGTGACCTGTCGTCAAGTCGTCTTCCCCTTGAGGGGGGACGCCGTATTTCTCCTGCAAAATCTCCTTGTCCGTGCCATCCAGGCCTACAGCCAATACCTTCACGATAACTTCCTGAGGATGACGAATAACCGGATCCTCCACCGTTTCCAGCGCAATGGACGGATTCCCCTGCCGAAGCTGTTTCACCCGTATCGCTTTCATCTCTCCATCTCCTCCTTAATGATGAGCGGGTTCGAGCACTTGGTCTTCGCTTGCGTCCGCCGCCTGCATCGAACCTTGGGACGTGAGCTGCTTCAATTTGGTCAAATATTCCTGCGTCACCTTGATGAAGGAAGCATGTGACCACGTAAGCGGCGAAACGGAGAGCGGCGCTCCGGTGAACGGATGCACCTGCTCCGCCATCGTTCCCGAAGGCAGCGCGTGACGAATAGCCCATCGCATCAAGTTCTCGGCTTCCTGCAGATCAGCCGTCTTCGCCGCCGAGGCCACCAGCCATTCCGCGTACCACAGGGTACAGATGAACCAAGGGTTGCCCGGCACTTTCGCCACATCGTTCGTCACTTGATGGTAGTAGTCGTTCTCATATCGGGCAATGCCTCCGATATCCGTATTTACCCACAATTTCTCTCTTAGAATCCGCAGCGTGGCAGCAACCCGGGGATCCTCCCGCTCGAACAAACCGAAATCGAACAGACCGTACATACTCATATCGAGCGTATAGTCCGGCACATATTTATTGTCCTCGTAGCTCCAATACAGAGCCCGCAGGAAACGATTGCGGTCAGAGGCGTAGAGCTGCTGATCCGCGGCATTTTTCACTTGAACGGCAACATCCGCATAATAGACGGAACGGGCTTTATCATTGTGATATTCGGCGAACCGCGCCGCAGCGACCAGGCCCGCGTATACCGAGGCGACGGTAAAGGCCAGCACGCCGTACCGCTCCTCCCACAGATCGTACGAAGGCAGCGGAAGACCGGACGCATCCCGGTAATGCACGAGAAAGTCGGCCGCCGGTTTGACGAACTTCTCATAATCGTCCCGCGACTTCTCCAGCGTCCCCGCCAGCTTATGGTGATGCCACAGCGTGTACAGAACGAGGGCTGTTTCGTCCTCCTGAATGGCCAGCTGCTTCTTCCCCTGCCCGTCCACCCATGGGTGCCAGCTGGAGCCGACGGAGCTGTCCGGGTTGTATTTATGCATGAGATAGCCTTCGGGTGTTAACACTTTCATACAAAAGTCGAAAAATTTGCGCGACAATTCGGAATAGCCGGCACGGTCCAGCGCATGCGAAACGAGCGCTCCGTCTCGCGGCCACATATAGGAATACGTATCTTTGGCAAATTTCAAAATATCGGAATCGTTCGCCGCGATAATCGCCCCGCGGTTGTCGATGTTCGTTCTGGTGATCAGCAGACATCTTTTATAGAAAGCAGCGATATCCTGCGGAAGCAAAGACAGCTGATGGGCATCCCGATTGACCCATTGCACCCAATGATCATGCGTACGCTGCAGCAGAGCCTGCGGCGTCGATGTGCGCAGAAGCTGCTCCATGCGCTCTACCTCCTGCTTCGTATGGCCGAAGCAGATCCAGAACCAGGCTTCTTTGACCCCTTTGGGCGGCAGCGTCACCGTTAATTCCAGCGTTCCGTCCACAGACCCTTGCGCGATCGGATTCCCGCCCAATGCGCCGTCCTCGGCGTCGCGCCACGTTCCTTCGAGGCCGTGAATCCCTTTCTGCCCCGTCGCGTAGCCGCTTGGCGACGGCCGGTCGGCATCCGGAGATAAGCCGGACAGAGACATATAGCGATGGCCTTTATAGAACACAAGCGAGTTCAGTTCGGGATCGTAATAGATCGTATCCCCGACGCCGTTTCCATAAATTTGCAGATCCAGATGAAAGTACAACTTTATCTCTCTTTCTGCATCAAAGCGGTTTTCGATCTTGATTTTGCGCAGAAAAATATTTTGCTGGACGTCAACCCCATCGCGAATGAGCATGCTCAGTCCAAGCCTGTCGTGGGCGCACTGCACGTTCGTAACCAGCGAATCGTCCAGATAATTCAACTTTTTGGACACCTCCGGATGGTCGATCCAGAAGAAGTCCTGCGCGCACCAAATGCCGAAATGTGAAAGATGATCGCTAGATTGATTCTCCTGCCCTACTAAAGGGTAATACATGTCACGAATATTATAAGCAGCGTCGAAATTAATGAGCACATTCCCATTCCCAATGGGCAAATCCCTTGCCATGCAATCAGCCTCTTTCCATGATGTTGCTACTACTTTTCCAATCGAGAAGCTTAAATATGCATGCAGCGGAGCAGACAGGAATTACAGGTAAATGACACCAATCACTCTTCAAACATTTTCAATTGCGCAAAACTCAATTACAATTAAACCATACGGAGGGATTTATCTATGAAGCAATTAGAAGGATTCGGTAAATTTTTGGAAAGCTTGCGCGGCAAAATGTCCTTGCGCGAAGCAGCTAACAAAAGCGGACTTTCACATGCGTACATCAGAGATCTGGAGTTGGAGCGGAACCGCTCGACCAATGAGAAAATCAACCCATCGCCCGTCACCCTCAAAAAGCTGTCGGATGCCTACAACATTCCGTATACGGACCTTATGGAGAAAGCCGGCTATTTGGAGCTCGACAGCGTACCTGCGGCGACCGCAACCTCGGACCTGTCGGACCCGGTATCGATGGCAGACACTCTGTATATTGAAGTCAGCACGAAAGAAATCACTTATCATACACGGATCGAACGAATGACCAAAAGCGTGAATTCCTTGTTGGACTTCAGTCTGTTCTTGGACAAGCTCGAAGAGATGGGCTATAAGAAAATGGACACGGATCTATTCGTCAACATGAACCAAGTTCAGAAATATATCGAGAGGGAAGGCAAGCTCTATTTCGATCCGCTCGGCATCTCCAAATTTGTCGTCATTGCTGCGATTCGCCAGAAAAAATATCATGACCTCATCGTGCGCAGCGTAGCCCGCAATACCGGCATGGGCCTGGAGTTCCACTATGACCGCGCCGCATCGGACGGGTCCCGGATTTCCTCCGTCAAACGACCGATTTAGCGTAAAATTACAAAAAAAGGAGCAAAGTTCATCAAAAATGAAACTTTTGCTCCTTTTTTTCGTCCATACATAGAGAATAGAGAATGAAAACTTCATTTTTCGGTAGAGAGGGTTGGTAACGGGCACATGGCGGTACAGCAAGCTACTACCACGCCGCAATCTCGGCGGGCGCGGGCAAGAACGAAGCGGTCTGCGGGGTTGCGCTTTTTTATGTATACGATAATAAGCTTTACGATTTTGTCTCTTCTGTCTTTATGTTGGTTTTTTCTTACAGCGTCAGGCACGAGCGTCAGGCTCATGATGGCGGATACGCTCATTACGACCCAGCATAGGGACTGGGCCAAGTATTTGATCGGCTCCGAAGAGCTCCAGAAACGCGTAGAAGCGTATTGGAAGAAGTTCGACGAGATGGGCGATGAGAAGGATCAAGGGATCGTGCAGCTCGAGCCTGTGAGCTCCACAGCGCCTGTGGCGCCTGTCAAAAAAGAGCTGGTCAAGATCGAACCGATTTCCGGCTCCAATTACAAAGGGTACCTCGTCACGATATCCGATCCGAAGAAGCTGCGTATCGCCGTTCCGGAGAAGGTGGGCAAAGGGGAGAAGGTTTCTTCTATGGTCAAGCGAACGGGAGCCCTACTCGGCGTCAACGGCGGGGGCTTCATCGACCCGAACTGGGAAGGAAACGGATTCCAGCCGGAAGGCATCGTGATGTCCGGCGGCAAGATCTTCTATAATGACAAAGGGATGAACGGTACGGTGCAAGTCGTCGGGATCGACAAGGAAGGCCGGATGATTGCCGGGAAATACAAAGTTTCCGAGCTCGTGGAGATGGGCGTGCAGGAGGCGGTTTCCTTCTCCCCGCGGTTTATCGTCAACGGTGTCGGACAGATCAAGAGCCAAGCGGACGGCTGGGGCATCGCCCCGCGCACGTGTATGGCGCAAACGAAAGACGGATCCATTCTGTTCGCCGTCATCGACGGCAGACAGAAGCACAGCATCGGGGCCACGCTGTATGATATACAAGAGATTTTCCTGCAGCACGGCGCCATCACCGCCGCCAATTTGGACGGGGGAGCCTCTTCAGTTCTCGTCCATAACAATGCCATCGTCAACAAACCGTCAAGTGAATACGGCGAAAGATACCTTCCAACGGCATGGCTGATCTTCGAGCATCCGGAGACCGCACCGATCAAGAACGTCTGGGAAGGGCTCGACATTCGCAAGATTGACCCTTCGAAGTGGTAACGTGCCGACTGGACGCCAGTGTCCGTGAGCGTCGCACGGACCAGGGGACTTGTCCAAATGGACATCACACAAAGAGCTAAGCATTCAAACTGCTTAGCTCTTTTCTATTTTACCGTACACTCTAGCGGTTGCCCAGAATAACCAAATCCTCCGCTGCTTCGGAAGCTTCGAGTTCATCCAGCGCTTCCATATCGTCCTGTTTGGACTCTTTCCAGGAACGGACCGTACTGGCCACGTTCGCCGCCGTATCTTTCGCTTTGCCGACCAAATCGGAAGTCGTCATGCTTACGCTTTTTGCAACGTCTTGCGTTTTTTGCGATACCGTACTGGCGATTTGTACCGTCTTGTCGCTAACCGCCTTCGCATTATCGGCGATGTCGCTTCTCAGCTCGCGGCCGGACTTCGGTGCGAACAGCAGCGCCGTCGCTGCGCCTAGCAGGCCTCCGACTACGGCACCGATGAGGAGATCTTTCGCTTTTTTCTCGTTGGACATGTGTCATCCACTCCTTAATGGTCTGATTTGGCATTGCGGCTTGCCTGCCATCGCTGCCACAGCTCATACCCGGTCGTTGCCCACTCCATGACGTCCTGTATGCGCTTCTGGTGGGTATGTACAACCTTTTCCGCACCATGAAGCGAATCGTTCATCATTCGTGCTCCTTTGCGAAGGACAGAAGCGACGTCCCCTATAGCTGCTCCTGCCTTCTCGATGGATTGGACGCCAGGCTCTAACGCCAGGACCTGCATATGCACCTCTTCGGTCAACTGCCCGGCCTGCTTCAACAGCTGCTCGGCTTGCCCTGCGGTCTTCGCTACATGCTGTTCCGTCCGGGCGGCCGTAAGGCTGAGCTGGTGAAGCAGCTGCTTCGCTGCGATCAGCACGCGAATGGCGAAGCCTGCGAGCACAAGGAAAGCAGCGGCGATACTAACGACACTAATCTCCATCCAAGTCATGACGGGCACCTCCTGGGGCTGTAAGCTGTGAGGAATTTCGGCGGCTTCTAGACGAATGCCTATGAATTACTACAGTATAGATCGGAGAGGCTTGACTTGACACAAAATAACTGGAAAAATTTCCGGGACCTTGTCATAATGAAAAACAAAACAACCATCTGGAGGAGTAAGATGAACCGAGAGCAAGGATTGAAGGAAATCGAGCGTACCCGCATTATCGCCATCGTTCGGGGCGTGAAGGAAGCCCATATTCTGTCCGTGGCGGAAGCGCTGCGGAAGGGCGGCGTCACGGTGATGGAGGTCACGCTCAACACGCCTGGCGCGCTGGAGATGATCGGCGAGCTGCAGGCGAAGCTTGGTCAGCAGATGTATATCGGCGCAGGAACCGTGCTGGATGTCGAGGACGCACAGAAGGCCGTCGGCGCCGGCGCTTCGTTCCTGGTGACGCCTAATCTGGACGAGGACGTCATTCGGTACGCGAACCGGGAAGGGGTTCCGGTGTTCCCTGGGGCAATGACACCGACCGAGGTCGTCAAAGCTTGGAAGGCCGGGGCCACGGCGATTAAAATTTTCCCAAGCGCAAGCCTGGGTCTGACATACATCAAGGAATTAATGGGACCGCTTGACCATATTCCCATGATGGCCGTTGGCGGCGTCACCGAGGCGAACATTAAGCAGTTTCTGGACATCGGCTGCTATGGGCTGGGCATCGGGGGCTCGCTGATCAACCTGAAGGAAATCGAAGCCGGGAATTTCGAATGGGTGACGGACAAAGCTTCCCGTTTGCTGGCCGCCTCGAAATAACGCGTCAAAACAAATAACCATCATCCTCTGAGTTGTGGAGGTGATGGTTATTTGTTCTGGCTAATGATATAGACACACTTGCTGGCGCCCTTGGCCAAGCACTCGGTCCGTTCGACCTTCGCATCCAGCAGATTCCGAAACAAGGCGAGCTCGCATTGGCAGGCCTGCCCGTAATCGTTAGCCACTTGAGCTATGGGACAATTATGCTCGTTGAAAACATAAGCATCTTCCCCCGACGGAGCCCAATCGACCATGTAGCCGTTCTCGTTCTGAATCGTCGCAAGCTCGGCGACCCGCTCCTCCAGAGTGAGCCCCTGCATCCGCGGTTGATAGCGGGATTCAAGCTTACCCTGACGTCCTTCGAACAGTCGTTCAATGGTGTCTTGACCTTGATCTTCGAGCAGCTCACCGAGCAAGTCTAACGTTAGCTGCATATATTTCTTCGGAAACAGTTCATCCGCTTTGGGAGCCAGCGCATACACGTTCGTCGGTCTCCCCATCGCTTGACGGACAAGCGTTGTTACAAGCAGATCTTCCTTCTCCATGGAATGAATATGACGCCTGACGGCCATTTCCGTAATTCCGAGCTGTTTGGACATCTCATGAACGCTTAACGGTCCCTGAGTTTTGAGCATAGCAAGAATCACTTTACGCGTCGACGTCTCAAGTGCCGGATTCATGTGCTCACCTACCCTCGGAACAGTCATTATGTCTCATTTTACAGCATGAATGTTCAGAAGTAAATTAAGAAACATCTATGTATGTTATTCCAATTCACTCTTAATGAAGGCCCGCACACTGCCGGCAAACTCTTCAAAAGCCGCCGGAAGCTTAGGCAGCACCGGATGCAGCTCCTCGCGGTTCCACGCTACATAATCCTGCACGAGCGGTTTTCTGAGCTTCACGAGCTCCAGCAGCGTCTCCTTAAGCGGCTCTGAATACGCCCCTTCCCCGTGCACAATGTCCACGATATCCTCATACGAGCTGGCATCTCTCAGAATAAAGGCGTCGATCAGCAAACTGCCGACATCGGTTACGGTTTCAATGGCCAGATGCAGAACCCGCTCCTGCGCCAATTGCCAAATAAGATCGTGCGTCCCTTGCGCCCACTGCGCTTGCAGCTGATTGACCGCCTCCGCCAAAGCTGAAAGAAACTGAATTCGTTGATCGATTTGTTCATGATTGATAAAATACATTGCCTATCTCCGTCCTCTTTTTCGCCATTTCGTCCAAATCATCATTGCAAAAAATGTCACGATAACTAAAAAAATTAACAATACGGCTTGCATGACATATTCATAGCTCACGTGCGTTCACCCTCTTGGCTTTCACAGTATTCACTTCTATACAGTTTATCGTTCCAGCTTGGGAGCGTCAAGCAAGCGATCTGTGTCACAAAGCTTTCTCCGTCCGGATTTCCTAGGCCTCCAAAGTGATTTTGGAAACCATATTGTTGTTTTGGACTAAATACACTTGAGTGACGGCTTTTTACAATATAGATGACCGCGAAATATATCCGACAAGCCGTATAGGAGGAATATCCATGGGAATCAAAATCGGTGTTGCAGGCGCAGGGCAATTCTCCCAATGCTTCATTCAGCTTTTTCAAGCACATCCTTATGTGGATGACGTCGTATTGGCCGAGCTGCGGACGGACCGCCGCGAACAATTCGCCAAAGCTTTCTCCCTTAAAGAAACATATGCATCCTTAGAAGAAATGCTTGCCAGCGATGTGGACGCCGTAGCCATCTTTACCCAAAGGCATCTCCACGGGCCGCAGACGCTTCAAGCTCTGCAAGCGGGCAAGCATGTGTACTGTGCCGTTCCGATGGCGCAGAGTTTGGAGGAAATTTCCGCCATAATCGAAGAAGTCAAGTCCTCCGGGTTAATCTATATGACTGGGGAGACGAGCTATTATTACCCCTCCACCGTTTACTGCCGGGACCAGTTCAAAGGGGGCCACTTCGGCCGATTCGTCTACGGCGAAGCGCAATATTTGCACGATATGGCGCATGGGTTCTACGATGCCTTCAAGTATTCGGGAGGGCCGGATTGGAAGAAGGTGGCCGGCATTCCGCCGATGTACTATCCCACGCATTCCGTTTCTATGGTGCTGTCCGTCACGGGCGCGAAGGCTGTCAAGGTGTCCTGTCTTGGCTATGTCGACCGGCATGAAGACGGGATTTTCCGGGAAGGCGCCAATCTATGGGACAACACGTTCAGCAATCAAAGCGCCCTGGTCCGAACATCGGACGGGGGGATGATGCGGCTCAATGAATTCCGGCGGGTCGGCTGGGGCGGCGGCAACAGCGTTTACTTAAGCATGTTCGGAACGAACGGCAGCTATGAAGAGCACGCCGGCGGTCAGGTGTGGACCTCGCTGCAATGGGGGGATGTCCGGGATTTAACTCCGCAGCTGGCTTGCAAGGACGAATATGTCCAATTGGGTGACAAGGACTTGAACCCGACGCTAAGCCATGATTTCCACGCTGCGCTAGCCAAGGTGCATCACAGCTTCCGGCTGCCGCAGACGTTCAAGGGCTTACCTAATGGGCATCTGGGATCCCATCAATTCCTTGTCGATGATTATTTGAAAGCGATTCATACGAACAAATTGCCGCCTAACCACGCGTGGCGGGCTGCGGATTATTTGGCACCGGGACTCGTCGCCCATGAATCCGCCAAGCGGGAAGGCGAGATGACGGACGTTCCCGACTTCGGCACGCCGCCATCCGGCTGGCAGGAGCTGGATCCCGACGGTTTCGTCGCTTATCGAGAGTAGAAAGCTGCGTTCCGGCGAGTATTGTTCTCCTTTTTCATTCATGTTACAGTGTACAAAGTGATTAAAGGAGAAGATTGTCCTTATGCCACCCAGGCCCAAATTGTCCGAAATCGATCTCGTCCGCGGGATCGCCATCCTTGCCGTCGTTGTCATCCATGCCACCTCGGGAGCTACGCTTCTTCCGATAGGCAGCGTCTCACAAGGCGTCTTTTTCTTCATCAATAAAGCCAGCTTGTTTACCGTCCCTCTGTTCATATGGATCAGCGGCCTCGTTCTCTTCTATTCCTATTATGACCGCTGGGAGCCGGGAATGACGCGCGGATTCTGGACGAAGCGCCTGCGAAGGATCGTCGTCCCTTATGTGCTCTGGTCCTTGTTCTATTATTTATACAATCAAATAATGTTCCACGGGACAGTCCGCTGGGATACCGTTCATTTCGTGAAATTGCTTATATCCGGAAATGCCAGCTATCATCTCTATTATATGGTCATTATCGTGCAATTTTACATCCTGTTCCCGCTGCTGATGACCGTAGTCAAGCGGTTCGCCTGGCTTCGCCAAGCACTCATTCCGCTCGGTATCGGCGTTCAGGCGCTGTTCTACGTCATTCATAACGAGGTTTACCCGCTTCCGGAATATGCCTCGCTCTTTGTCGGTTATGCGTCGCTGTTCGCATTTGGCGCGTATACCGGCATTCATTATGAAGAGC
Organism: Paenibacillus sp. MAHUQ-63; assembly: GCF_028765165.1. GTDB lineage: Bacteria > Bacillota > Bacilli > Paenibacillales > NBRC-103111 > Paenibacillus_E. The sequence continues at coordinate 458,654 of NZ_JARADB010000001.1, forward strand.
TAACCGCCTGGGCGAGCCGGCATCGCCAATGGATTCGGGGCCTCACCGGGCTCGCAGGCGCCGCGTTCGCAGGCATGATGCTCCTCCACCAATACGGCCTGATGCCCGTTCGGCACACTTGGTTCGAGCTCGTGCTGCTCGTTTATTGCATGGCGGTGCCGCTGTGCAGCCTCCGCTGGTCGCAAGTACGCATAGCGCACGGCACGAAGCTCAGCTCGCTGCTCGCTGCTCTCGGCGCGGCCTCATTCGGCATCTACCTTGCGCATCCTGCGCTGCTTACGCTGTGGGACCGCTTGGCTCCGCCGCTGGAGCGCGTCTGGCTGTTCGATCTGCACACGCTTGCCGCGCTGCTCATCGGCGTGCTCGGCTCTTGGCTGCTTGTCCGGCTATACGCGAAGAAGGTTCCGCCCAAGTAGCGGAACCTTCTTTATTTCAAGCGGGCCAGCAGCGCCCAGCGCCGCTGCTGTCTGCGGCTGTACCGCGGGAGGCCGCGGTATATATCGAGCGCCTCGCGGAACGTACGCTTGGCCTCTTCGTCCCGGCCGAGCTGCCGGTACAGCAGTCCGAGCCGGTAGTACGCCTCCACCGAGGAGGAATGCAGATCGCGGAACTGCTCGATGAACTGAACGGCCCGGTCCGGTGCGATGCGGGCCAACGCTTCGCCAAGGCGCAAATAGGCTTCGCCGTATTTGACTCGCGGGTTCAGCTCCACCGCCTTCAGCATGTAGCGCTCGCCTTCCTTCAGATTGCCCAGCTTCAAGTGAATGAGCCCGATTTCGTAGTGCACATCGGCGGAATCCTCCATAACCGGCAGCGCTTGCTCCAGGTATGGCAATGCCTCCTGATATTTCTTACGCTCCAGCAAATTTCTGGCCAGCTCCAGCTTGGCTGACGTGTTGTGCGGGTTAGCGTGCAAGTCGCTGCGCAATCGCGACGCTCGGCGTCTTAAACGGATCGGCCCGAACAGACTCGGCGTTAATCCGATAAATCTTCTATCCAGGAGATAGAGAATAATTAGTAGAATAAGAAGAGCGAGAAAAGGATTGCCGACGATTCTCCATAACAGGCCAAAAGCAAGAATTTTGAGTAACAATATGAAACCTCCTTTCAACTTCCTTATACTACCATAATATGAGGGGATTGGTCATCATTTCCATAGAAAAAACACCCGTCTATGACTATCCTATGAACGGGTGCTTCGGATGAATCGCGTATTCGAGATTTATTTCTACCCATGCTATAATAAAAAGAAAAAAGGGAGTTACACATGAACGATCTTGATCCGCGCAAGGCCAAATGGCTGAAAAGAAAGCAGCTCGGCAGAACCCAATATCTAATCCGATTCGGTCTGATTCCCTGGGGCGCCGGACTAACGGTATTATTCAGCATTATTGAATTTCTTAACACGCAGCAGCTCTCTCTCGTCTGGGTGCCCATCCGCATTGTGCTCTTCTTCTTCGTAGGCTTCTTCGTTGCGAACGCCAGCTGGATGTCCATGGAGAACCGTTATGAACCTAGTAGCCGACGACCTTAGCGGGTCGTTTTTTTTATTAGTGCAAGTAGGTCTGATCTTCCACATCGTCGGTATGAAACAGCGAAGCTGTTCGGCTAAGCCGGTAATGCTCGGTCAACTCTTCACGAATCGAGCCGAAGGCAAGTATGCCTTCTATGAACTCTTCGCGCGATCCCCATTTGGACTTGTTCGACGGCTGTCCGAACAGCTCCTTGGACACGTCCTGATACGCATCGTGCAAGTTATTGTCATACCAGTCAATTTCCCGGGAAGCATCCTTCCGGTATACGTGACGCAAGTCGAATTCATCGCTCTTCGTCGCTGCGAATTCGGCAATAAGCGTCCCTTCCACGCCTTCCGCCTTGACTTCGACATCTGCGCACCAAACGTCGTTTCGTTCCGTGAACCGGGCAATAGCCGCCTCTTTAATTGTTATCATGCCCCTACCTCCTGGCGAATGGTTGTTACCATGAGTATTTCCAGGGAAGGATGGATTTATCAGGAGCTTGGGGTGAACCATATTTTGCGAAAATCAACCCAACCCAGGTCATTGATGCAGACGCCTTTGATGGAATCGTGATACGTCGTTTGCTGTGAGCGGTGAAGGACGAAAAGAAACGGTTTATCCGCTTGCAGCCTTTCCACGATCTCATGAAGCTTGATGATCCGCTCTTCCAGATTCGGAATCGTGAGCACACGATCGATTTCTTCATCAATCCAAGCCTGCTGCTCCTGGCTCAAATGAGCGCGGACATAGCTGTTGCTCTGCTTCAATGTCTGAATAATATGGAGATCGTACTCGCTTTCCAAGCAAATGTGGTAGAAAATCAGATCCGCTTCGTGAATCGTATCCAGCTTCATCATATCCCCCATACTTCGGGTGATGAGTTCGATGCGGATGCCCGCTTTGGCGCACTGCTCGCAAATCCAATTCGCATCCTCGCTATTCGTGCTGTAAATATACATTCGTACAAGCTCGCCGCCATACCCCATCTCATCGAGCAGCCTTCTAGCCTCCGCCAGATCGGTGCGGTATTCAACCGATGTATTCTTGAAATTCCGTGTCGGCAGAAAGGAACTGGCCGGCGCTTCCCTGAAGCCTCCCAACTGCTCGATCATCCGTTCCCTGTCGATCAGGAGGTCGATCGCTTTCCGGAAATGAGGATGACTTTGGGGCCCGTTCTTCCCCTGATTAAACGTTAACAAGCTGCATCCCAGTACCGACTGCTCGATCTGATGCCACTCCGTATCTTTCCCGACCGCCCCCGACGGCTTACGAGAATTCGTATGGTCGCAAAGCACCTGTACCGTATCCCAGCTGGGGCCCGCCTCCGACAGCTCATGCGGCAGCAGCCAGATTTCCAGCTGGTCCAGGTGCGGCCTGACGCCAAAATAATTATCAAAAGCGCGCAGCTTACATATATAGTCGTCGTTCCGCTCCAGTCTGAACGGCCCTGTTCCGATCGGCATTCTGCCGAAAATGCTTTCGTTATCCCGGCAAATTTCTTCCGGCAATATCGCGAGCGAAGGGTGCGCCATCTGCTGCAGGAAGAGTTCATTCGGCTGCTTCAGCTCAATCGCAATCGCACTCCGGTTCAGCACCCTCATATTCTCAACGCTTTCCGTTATCCAGCCTTGACAGGCCTTGGAGCCTAGCTCCTTCAGCCTTGCAAAGGAGAAATACACATCGTTCGCCGTCATTTCTCTGCCGTGGTGAAACATGACGCCTTTACGAAGGTAGAACGTATAATGCAAGCCGTCCTCGCTCTTCTCCCAGTAATGCGCCAGATGAGGCTCCGCAACCATCTTGCTAGGGTTATATACAACGAGCGTATCGAAGATCTGGTTCATCAAATGCGTGTCGAATGCGAAAAACGAATACGCCGGATCCAGCGATACGAGCCACTTATAAACCGGGAAGCGCAGCGTATCTTTGTAGCGCTCCTCCTGCACAACCGTTCGGTAGCCGAAATAACTAAACAGCCAATCCACGAAAGAATCCTGCAAAGCTTCTCCCTTACCCAGTTGGTGAATCAGCTCGATCGTTCCTTTATAATCACCCTGGGCCGCAAGCTCCATCGCTTGTTTGGATACCATGTCTTCCGCAGAAACGAGAAATGTCAGCTCGGAGACGTTCCCTCTGCCCCTGCCGGGCTTCCAGGCAATCCACTCCATATCCATCATTTTCTTCAATAAAATTTTAACGTTTCGCGTCGTACAGTACATTCTCTCCGAAAGCTCTTCCAAAGTAATCGGCTGCGGCTTATGCTCGACGCCATGGGCGAAACCCGACCGAAGCTCCAAGAAATGAGTCAGAAGCTGCATGATTCACTTCCTCTCCTCAAAAGGGGAAATAGTTAAAGAGAATTATACACTTTTTGTTCCCCTTATTCTAGATGTAAGATAGACCTAACAGGAAAAGAAAGGAAGGTGATTCCGATATGCAACCATCCAACTTATATGTATCCGAGAAATTAATGCAATGGCAGCAGCACGATTTGGAAGTCGAAGCCCGCGAGCTTTGGAAATTCAAATCCATCAAAAAACGCAAAGTGTATATGATGATTACCAGCTTATTCTTCTTCGTTTAATGCGAGCGCGGATGCCAAGAACCGCCAAAACCACGAGAACGGCTAGAAGCACTCCTATGGTATCGACGACAACATCAATCGCATGACCCGTACGACCATCCACGAACGTTTGATGCCATTCATCGGACGCTGCGTACAGCACCGAAATGATTGAGGAGGTGACAAGTGTCATGATCACACGCACAGGCTTCGCAAGAAGCGCAATAATCCAGAGCAGGGCTAGGATAGCGTACTCGCTAACGTGCCCTGCTTTTCTTATGAAGAATTCAATGACGCCGACCGGATCCTGCCACGACACCAGCTGCCCGTCGTAAGTGAACGACAATCGCGGAAAGTGTCTGAACAGTGCCGAACCGCCTAGCTTCGCTTCCAATAACGGTCTGAGCGTCTGCTGCTGGTACGTCTCTCCGGACTTAAAAAAAATAAAGGCCATCCATAGGACGGCTGCAACAGTAAAGGCATAAAAATAAAACTTGGAAGAAGATTGCTGCATGTAAGAACCATCCCCTCTATGAATTCATCTTCTTGCGGATGCTGAATAACGCGAAAAATTCAATGACCATCAGATTGACGGACGAAACCCCGTAGAACGCCATCCCGAACATCATGCGGAAAGGATCCTCCTCCACCGACTTCCACCAGAACGCTGCAGCCAAGGTTAAGACGATATTTAAGGCAGTCGTTATCCAGAATGAGAATCCAAGCCGATTCGTTCTCCGCATCAACCACACACCGATTACAAACGGCAATGCAAACGCGATTCCCAAGAAAACCCAATACCATACCCCGTTCGACACGCTTTCGTCACTCCTACCAAATCAACTAGTTTCTGTACTAGGTTAGCATGAAAGCGCCGCTGAAAACAACGTTTGCACCCGTTCGCAACAGAAACGTCGCAGGCGGAAACCATGAAAAAAAAATCTTCACATTAGGGCTTGCCCGCCTGCGATAATTCATGTATAATACAAAAAGTCGACGTTGATCAACGACATTTCGGGGCCTTAGCTCAGCTGGGAGAGCGCATCGCTGGCAGCGATGAGGTCAGGGGTTCGATCCCCCTAGGCTCCATATAGAACGCGAAAAAGAACATGTCTTTCTGACATGTTCTTTTTCGTTCATGGAGCCGTGGGGAGAGAACCCCCGCAGGTTCGCCCGCGCGGACGGAACGGATGAATCTACCGCTAAGTTTGTCTTCGCCCGAGTTTACTTCGTCAGCCATTTCAATCGAGATTCATACATCCCCCTAGGCTCCATAGTAAGAAAGCCGACCTTTTGGTCGGCTTTTCCTTTTGATCCCGGGATCTCATTCAACTATCAAGAGTTGTATGTTCAATCCGTCCAGTTGCCCTTTTTTCGGTGAGAAAGTAACCCAAAGCCAAGAGCGGCAAGATCGTTCCAATCAGAGATGTGAGGCTCCAGCCTCCCAGGGTATACGACCAGCCTCCCAAAGATGAACCAATGGCTCCGCCTACGAAGAATATGGCCATGAAAAGTCCATTCAGGCGTCCTCTCGCTTCACTTCCCAATGAATAAATCGTACGTTGACTAATCACCAGGTTCCCTGATACGGCCATGTCAAGAGTTATGGCGGATGCAAAGAGAAGAATCAGAGCAAAGGCTGAAGAACTTTGGAATAGATGGATGATCAAAAAAGACAATACGGCTACAACGATGGCTATTCCCGTCAACATTTGACTCCAGCCTTTATCCGCTAATCTCCCGGCAATCGGTGCAGCTATCGCCCCACCCACACCTACTAACGCAAACCATGCAATTCCTATTTGGGACATTCCGAAATGATCCGCTAAATGTAAAGGAACAACCGTCCAAAATAAACTGAAAGCACCAAACAAACAAGCTTGATACATTGCGCGACGCCGTAACGAGGGGGTTTGTTGTAATATAGCGCCTAAAGAAAGAATTATTTTTTGGTAGCGTACGGCTGGCAATGGCTTGCGAACCGGAAGTGCAAAGGATAGCAGGACAGTCAATAAAGAAATAACAATGGCAGACAAAATAAATATCGCCCTCCAACCCCAAAGACTAGTTACGAAGCTTGCCAACGGCCGGGCGAACATAATACCGAGCAAGAGGCCGCTCATGACATTACCGACAACGCGGCCGCGCTGATCTTCGGACGCTAAATAGGCGGCGAATGGTACTAGAATCTGGGCGACTACCGATGCAATGCCAATGAATAAGGCTGCAATAAAGAACAACGGTGCATTGGGCGCGAGTCCGGCAGTTAACAGTGCCCCAACTGCAACCATAAGCATAATCTTCGTGAGACGCCGATTCTCCATGACGTCGCTTAGCGGTACGATGAACAGCAGCCCGGCTACATAACCGATTTGGGTCACAGTAACAATGAATCCCGCCGCTGCAGCACTCAGGCCGGTTGCAAGGCGGATAGGTCCCACTAGGGGTTGAGCGTAATAAAGATTGGCAACGATAAGTCCGCATGCGGCTGCCAACAGAAACATCATCCAACTTGATATACGGTTGTCTTGATTACCTTGTTCGTTAACCATATAAATCCTCCTCGAAATAAATACTGAACGTTTAGTTTACTAAATCTATATTGAAATAATATACTGTACGTATCGTTTTGTAAATAGGCTTTTTATAAAATGATTTATTTTGTATACTAAACGTATCGTTTATTTGGAAAAAGCGGATTTTGACAAAGGAGGATTCATGTGCAGGGAAAAAGAGGGCGTCCACGCAATATGGAAACACAAAGCTCCATCCTTGCCGCTTCATATGCATTATTGTTGGAAAGCGGCTTTGGAGCTGTTACGGTAGAGAAAATCGCTGAACGTGCCCAGGTAAGCAAAGCCACGATCTATAAGTGGTGGCCAAACAAGGCTGCAGTGGTGATGGACGGTTTTCTATCCGCCGCGACTGCCAGATTGCCTGTGCCGGATACAGGTTCGGCGTTTCAGGATATCCTGGAGCATGCCAAGAATATGGCCCGGTTTATGATAAGCCGCGAGGGGTCTATTTTTCTGCAGATTATAGGAGAGGGACAGGTTGATTCTGCATTGGCCGAGGCATTTCGGACCCGCTATATTCAGCCTCGCCGGCTGGAGGTTCGTACAATAATGAACCGGGGGCTTCAGCGTGGAGAGTTGGAGAACCATCTCGATATCGCATTATATACAGATCTCATATACGGCCCGATTTTCTATCGCTTACTAGTTACGGGGGATCCGATTGATGATAACTATGTTGAGCAATTAGTAACTCAAGTTTTGAAATGAGACAGCCCTACCTGAATATAAAATCCCCTGCTGGCCGTCAATGGCTGGCAGGGGATATTTTCGATCAGTGGCCCCGAATTTGGTGCCACATGGTCACCATATCGATCCAGCCGCGGTGCTCGATAATTTTACTTTCTTCTAAACGATACTGCCGGTACAATGTAACATCAATCCGGTTGCCTGTGGGCTCTGTTCCAAAGAACATGCCCTGATGGGTCCCTCTTACGGTCATTCTCACGAGTACTCGATCGCCCTGTCCGACGATTTCTTCCACCGTATATTGTTTATCGGGAAATGCCTCCAGGATCGTCGCAGCGAATTTCTTCAAACCCTCTTTGGACTGATAAGACAGCTCCCGATACGCATCTGACAGAAACTGATCCACACAATCCAATTGATTTTTGTTCCAAAATGCATCAATAAACTCGCGAACTCTTTCAACATTGTGCTGCTCTCTCACACTTCATCTCTCCTCTGATTGAAAATATAGACCGGCCTGCCCCGTAATTACGGAGTCTTGATTTGGGGCAAAAGTGTGCTCGTATCCAACCAGCCGCGGTGCTCTTGAATGACCCCGTCGATTACGTGAAACTCGTGAAATTGAGTAGCCTTTATGGTATTGCCTGTAGGTGCATGGCCGGCAAAGTGGCCGGAATGAACAGCCGTCACGAGCACCCTGGCAATAACCTTGTCACCCTGCGCGATAGTATCATCCACGGTAAAGTACCGGTTCGTGAAGGCGTCCATGAATTGGGGGAGGAAGAATTGATCCGTCTTCTCCAAAAACCGCCAGTTCGCCGTGTCCTCGATAAATGAGGTGACGGTTTCCGCGTTCTTTTGTTCCTTGGTATGCATGCGAACATCTCCTTATAAGGTCTAATTGGTATAGCCTTTAACTGCATAAATCGGATTGCACATCAACACGTTACCAAATGGTAACATTTAAAAGGAAAAAATAACGTTAGTTTGCAGCAGCGGAACCAGCCGCAAGCCTCCGGGTCAAATCCACAAAGCTATGCACGGCATCTTCGATCCTTTTCCTAAGCACATCATCCATGTCATCGGCTCCGACAATTGTGGATGCATGGCCGAGCGAGATCCATTCCGAACAATTAATCCCGTGCAAATTGCGCACAATAGTCTGCAAATGCGATAACGAGCTCACTCCCAACGGACCTCCCGCGGAGCTGACAGCAAGCACCGGCTTACCTGCCATTTGGCCGCCTGTTACATAGTCCAGGGCATTTTTCAACGTTCCTGAAACGGAGCCATGGTATTCCGGAGTAGCGATGATCAAGCCGTCTCCGTCGGCGACCGCTTCCAATACCCGTTTCGCATTAGGATGGAACTCCCAGTTGTCGGGTGAAAATAGCGGTAATGGCAGTTCGAATAGATCAACAAAGGCAACGGAAATATCCCGCTCTGTCAAAAGGCTTTCGATATATTGCAAAAGGGATGTGCTCGTGGAATTTTTGCGGTTGCTTCCTGCTATCAAGGTTACTTTCATGTTCCGTATCACCTTTCTTTTTTGAGTGTATGGGTGGTGCTTGAACGGACTTGAATGCCGCCGGCTGACAAACAAATCGGTTTGTGCTAACATGTGACTATATAGTCACTTTTGTTACTATAATACGTTACCCAATGGTAACATGTCAAGCGATACTTTTATTTCTATCCTGTTGAGAAAGGAGGACCTTGCGTGGAAAATGATATCTTCAAAGCGCTCGCAGATCCAAGCCGCCGGAAGCTGTTGGATCTGCTCCGCGCTTCCAATGGACAATCGCTGAACGAGCTCTGCACGCCCCTAGACATGTCCCGTTTCGGCGTTATGAAGCATCTGAATATTTTGGAGGAAGCTGGACTTATTACGACTAGAAAAGCTGGCCGCGAAAAGCTTCACTATTTGAACGCCGTACCTATCCGTCAAATTTACGAACGATGGGTAAGCAAATATACCGAGCCATGGACAATCGGATTATCCGAACTACAAAACGAATTGGAGCGTGAAACACATATGGAAAAGAAGCCCGTTCAAGTTCATCAGATAGCGATTAAAGCAACGCCTGAACAAGTATGGCGAACACTCACCGATCCGGTCAAAACGTCAAAGTTCTGGTTTCATTGCGCGATCCGATCCACGTGGGAGATCGACTCTCCATTTGAATTATGGAACGGTGAGGAGAAGAAAGCCGAAGGGATCATTCTCAGCTTCGAGCCTCCCAGTAAACTCGTCATGAGTTGGCGCTTTACTTCGTTACCTGGTACGGAGAACGATAGCCCGTCACGTATTACGTGGGAAATTGGGGCACATGCGGAGCTTCAAGGTGTCACCCTCGTAACCGTTGTGCATGATGAATATGAGCAAGCGGCTCCAACTGCCAAAATTCTTTCGAACGGCTTGCCCATTGTACTTTCCGGCATGAAAACATTTCTCGAGACTGGGGAAACACTTGTCTAAGCTCCATACAAATAAATAAGAACAGCCATCCAATGGATGGCTGTTCTTATTTGTTTGTGCCCAAGGGGAAGTTTCTGACAATGTGTATTTCATTGCGCTTGAGCTATTTTTTTTAACTCCTCGATCGAAATCCCAGTGAGCTCGGAGATGGATGCCAAATCCATCCCTTTGGCAATCATTTTAATGGCAACATCAAGTTTACCTTTCCGTTCGCCCTCTTCTCTTGCTCCTTCTCTCAGAGATGCCTCGTCATGCAAAGCCTTTTGCCTCAATTCATATATCCGGCGCGCATCTTCGTCTTGACTAAGAAATTCCAGAACAGTCATCGCTTTGCCAAGTTCAGGTTCTTGCATCTTCAGCACCTCCCAATTATCTGTATTGTCACTTTTCAAGAAAAGTAACCAACTTAACAATCCGCCAGAAGCGGTTGTCTGATTGTGGCTCAGCTTGGACAACTCAAGGAAATGGATTTCAAGATCATCCGTCAATGAAATGCCGCTGCGATCTTCTCGTAAATGAAATACGTTGTGATACCGATCACTCGGTAGGATGGAGAAGTTGAGAATATTTATTGTAACGCACTTCTTTAAATTCTTATAGGGTTGTCCTTCCTCAAGCTGACTAGCGTATTGCTTACTCCAATAATACAACGTCCGCTTCTCATTGTCATAGCGGTTAAAAAGCTGCATTTCAATATTTATTAATTTGCCTTCCGCTGTCTTGGCTTGAATGTCGAATATGGACTGCTTATCCTGTGGAGAGTCTTTATCGGTATAAGGGTTCATGAGGATAATTTCGGATAGTTGCGGCTCACCAGCTTCTTGGAATGTTCGGTTGAGAAATGCCAACAGCACATCTTTATTCTCCTCACTCCCGAATATTCGTTTAAAGACAAAATCATTCTTTGGGTCAAGCAAATCTCTCACTGAAATCAACTCCCCTCGTTTTCTTATTATATCATGAAGCCTTTACATACAAGGATTTTTCTGGTTACCGAACCCTCAAAGCAGCTTATCAAAAAAGTTCAGCATACTATTTTCCCAATTCATGACATATGATCTTTTAAAAGCTGCATAAAATCGAACCGTTGGGAGAGTGATGCACAATGAAATTCCTGAAAACAAAGCTCATTCTGGCAGTTGCCTGTTCCAGCTTAATGGCGCCGAGCGTCATAAGCGCAGCAACCGAGACTGCGACTTCGCCTTATACGTATAAGAACGGCTTTATTCATACCTTTGTCCACGGTATTTATGTACCTGGCAGATATATCAATGTGGATGAAAATACAAGGGCTGTGTATGTACCCGGCGGCGTGGGCGTCATTGCGGTCGATAAGGATGCCGTTTTACCGGAAGGCTCCAAATTCTTAGAGTCAAAATAAAAGATTCATCCCCCAGACGGCAAAAGCAGAGGCATCACAACCTGCCGGTTGCGGTGCCTCTTTCTACTGACCTGTTCATCGTTTATCTCCTATTCATTTTGGCGATAACTTAATAGTGATAGAATATGGTCAGGATGGAGAGACAATGGATGATGAATAGGGAAACGAAGAATCTAGTTGTAAGTTCAGTCATACTTGGAATGGGGCTCATGGGGGCATTGGATGGGATCGTCTTTCATCAATTTTTGCAATGGCACCATGTGATCGATCATCACAATCATCGCATAGAGCTTTTCTCAGACGGAGTGTTCAATTTATTCGTTACTTTGCTTCTGTTTTATTCGTGTGTGAAAATATTTAGAGATGCGGCCAAAGAAGCTTTAAGCTTTCATACCCGGGCTTTTGCAGGTTCGATCGTTATTGGAGCCGGAGCTTTTAATTTATTGGAAGGGTTAATCGACCATCAGATATTAGGACTGCACCACGTAAGGCCGGCTAGTGCAAATTGGCTGATATACGACATGGTTTATTTATTGTCAGGCATAGTTCTCATTGTTGCGGGCTTCAGTTATTCCAACCTTAAGCTCCAAAGGAAGTCAAAAGCGTAACAAGCGTTCTTCACTGTGCCTAAATGTTCAAAATATTTCCTTCCAACATTACACTATAGTGATGACGCAGGCATAAAATTGTACTATTGACTATTGGAAGATGGAGGATCCCTAAATGTATGCAAGATTGTGCATGTTCAGATTGAAACCGGATACCCCCCTCTCATTCGCCGTGCAATGGGCCGAGAAAACGCATGACGCTCATCGGACGTTACCAGGTTTTCGAGGCATCACATTTTTGGGCGAAGTCATAACGAGTGAATTTGGCTCCATTAGTTTTTGGGAATCCCGAGAGGATGCATTTGCAGCCGGTGAAACCCTGTCGGCCAAAGTTTATTCTTCCGCAGAACGAGCCTACATCGAAAGCCCGCCTATCGTTACGGTTTATGAAGTCTATAACCATCCCGCGGAGACATTAACCGGATCATATCCATAAGCGAAAGGCTCAGGGGCTCCTGCGGGAAGGAGCTCTTTTACTTTTTAGCCAGGTAGATTGCATACTACGTCCCGTTTATACCGACAATATTGGATATCCTTAGTATTCTTCTCCTATGCGATCGAACCGCTGTTTATAAAATTTGACATGTTTGAACTGATGAATTGGAAACATTCGTACTCGTTCATTGCTTTCTCTGTTTTCGGGCTTCTCATCCGATGGATCATTCTCGGTTTTGTGAAAATGAATCTGACGAACCGCAAGAAACATTTTATATAACTATTTTTGGAATGGCGTTAAAGCCGGAAACCTTCTATAATGTCAGGGAAAGGTGGTCGGTACCAATGGCAAACGTTTATGCCGGAGCAAGAAGCAGCTCATGCAAAGCCTGCAGATAGGGCGATACTTTGCATGGGCGGACAATCTCGATGAGCATGTCGCCCCAATAAGCTTATATCGTTTCTAATCGAAATGGGCTTTGCACCTATTTTTATGAACCAGTAAAAATAAGGAGCTGAAAGCAATGAACCAACCATTCATTAGAAACCATCAATACAACGAAGTCAAAAAGCAGATCCGCCTGCTGCAGCAAGCCACAGAAACGATTTCTGACCCGAAGGTGGTCGAATCGGTGCGCTACAACACGCAGTTAAAAATATCCGAAACGTTTCCAAATGCCTCCGAGCACCACGCCCGAATGCTGAACGAATGTTCAACGCTGCGTTCAGCAGAGCAATTTCAGCATTATTTGAAAGCATTGGAGCCTTATCTGGAGCCGTTTCCGCAAGTGACTGCCAAGCAGCTGAATAAGCTTTTTCCCAAAGTCAAAAAGTTAAAGGCCCCCGACTTCACCGAAACCGATTTCCGATACGTCAGCTATCTAGGCTGGCTCGATATCGCGACGAATACGATGTTCCTTGTCTATCAACTGCACGGAGAGCTGGTCGGCATCACCGGCAGGTACACACCCGCGAATAAAGGTGTCTGTTTCATTTGCAACAAGCATGAGGAAGTCGCCTTATTCTCCGCGGCCACGAAATGGAAGCCGGCCAACGCTTCGTCTGATTACTATAAAGCGATCGGGAATTACATGTGTGTGAACAGCGAAGTATGCAACAAAAATATGACGGATCTCACCGCATTGGAGCGGTTCGTTCAAGAGGTTGCGGGTCCCCGCAAAGCTTGAATGGCAGCGAACCGTCATTCCCATGAAGAGCTTGCCGCTTGCGGCAGGCTCTTTCTCTTTTTCTTTCTTCTTATATCCGTTAGCAGATCAGATTTGTCCAGTTCGCGAATCATATTCCTCTATGGCGCAGTGCCTGGAATCGCAATAACGGATTATTCCCGTCAGTTCAAACGGATGACCGGTTTTTCCCCGAAGGATTACATCTTTCATCTGCGGGTTAATCAAGCGAAGAAGCCTTAATCGCGCTTGACGAATTGAATCCGTACCTCTGCTAGATTATAATACTAGTTTATATATCTTATTTTTTAGCAGAAGGAACTGATAGCATGGTAACGAATCGTCCCGAATATTGGATATCGAAGCTCGGATTAACCGCTCATCCCGAAGGCGGTTATTACAAGCGCACGTATGAATCTCAAGAACAAATTACCGATCAAGAGCTGTCCGTGCAGTTCAGCGGTCGGCGGTTGCTGTATACGAGCATTTATTTTCTGCTGCAATCTCATGACGTCTCCCATTTCCACCGTTTGAAATCGGATGAATTATGGTACTACCATGCCGGGAGCCCGCTGACGATCCATGTCATCCATGAGAACGGCGTTTACGAAGCAATCAAGCTCGGCATTAACTTGGACAACGGCGAAGTGCCGCAGTATGTCGTTCCCAAGAATGCAATATTCGGTTCCTCGGTCATGGAGAAGGATACGTTCTCGCTCGTCGGATGCATGGTATCGCCAGGCTTTGATTTTCAGGATTTTGAGCTGTTCACCCAAGATGAGCTGCTGCAGCAATATCCGAATCACGAGGACATCATCCGCAAGCTAGCCTACAAAGAGCTGGTTACCGTATAAAAAGAAGCTTTCAAGAACACGTCGGTTTGACGTGTTTTTTGTTTGGTTTCATTTGACAAGTCTCCTTACTTCATATTAACTATTGGTAAATAGATTTTAGGAATACGTATCGGATTGGAGCAAAGGCATGATATATCGCAATCTTGAAGAATGTATCGTCGATTTGGAGAAGAATGGCCACTTGATTCGCATTCACGAAGAAGTGGACCCCTATCTGGAAATGGCCGCCATTCATATGAAGGTCCATGAAGCTGGCGGTCCCGCCCTGCTGTTCGAGCGTGTGAAAGGATCCAAATTTCGCGCCGTGTCCAACCTGTTCGGCACTGTAGAGCGGAGCAAGTTCATATTCCGCCAGACGTGGGACAGCGTACAGAACGTCATCGCTCTGCGCAGCGACCCGATGAAAGCTATGAAGCATCCGTTCCAGCACGTCGGATCAGGGCTTGCGGCTTGGAAGGCGCTGCCGTCCAAGCAATCCGGCGGGCTGCCGGCCGATTTCCAGGAAATCAGCATTGCCGACCTGCCCCTGATTCAACACTGGCCGGATGATGGCGGTGCATTCGTCACCCTGCCCCAGGTATACTCGGAGGATCCGGACAAGCCCGGTATTATGAACTCCAATCTGGGGATGTACCGGATTCAGCTGAGCGGCAACGAGTACGAATTGAATCGAGAGATCGGCCTGCATTACCAGATTCACCGCGGGATCGGCGTTCACCAAGCGAAAGCGACGAAGCAAGGCGCTTCGCTGAAAGTAAGTATTTTCATCGGCGGTCCTCCCGCCCATACGTTATCCGCCGTCATGCCTTTGCCGGAAGGGATGAGCGAGATTACGTTCGCAGGCTTGCTGGCGGGACGCCGCTTTCAATACAGCTATATCGACGGCTATTGTGTAAGCCATGATGCCGATTTCGTCATCACCGGCGAGATTTACCCCGGCGAGACGAAACCGGAAGGACCTTTCGGCGATCATTTGGGCTATTACAGCCTGACGCATCCTTTCCCGCTCATGAGGGTGCATAAAGTATACGCCAAGCGTAACGGCATTTTCCCGTTCACGGTCGTAGGCCGGCCGCCTCAAGAGGATACGGCGTTCGGCGCCTTGATTCATGAGCTGACGGGGGATGCCATCAAACAGGAAATACCCGGTGTGAAAGAAGTGCATGCCGTCGATGCCGCGGGCGTGCATCCATTGCTTTTTGCGATCGGCAGCGAACGGTACACGCCCTATCAGCCAACCAAGCAGCCGGCAGAGCTGCTGACGATCGCCAACCGCATTCTGGGGACAGGACAAGTCAGCTTGGCCAAGTATTTATTCATTACGGCCGAGGAGAACGAACCCGTGAATACCCACGATATCGAGGCGTTCTTCACCTATATACTGGCACGTATCGATCTCCGGCGCGATCTTCACTTTCATACCAATACGACCATCGATACGCTGGATTATTCGGGAATGGGACTTAATACCGGCAGCAAGATCGTTGTCGCCGCGGTCGGCGAGCGCAAGCGGGAGCTGTGCCGGGAAGTTCCCGAAGCCTTCCATAAGACCAATGGCATTCACCAAGCGCGCCTGGTCATGCCCGGCGTCGTTGCCGTCCAGAGCAGGCCCTTCACAAGCTACGCGGAAGCGGAAGCGGAAATGAAAGAGCTCTGCGATGCGCTTGCCGCACATGGGCCGCTGCCTTCTTGCCCGATGATCATCGTATGCGATGACAGCCATTTCCTGAGCGAATCGCTCGACAATTTCGTATGGGCAACCTTCACACGGAGCAATCCTTCGCATGATATATACGGCGTGAACAGCCGTTTTGAGTTCAAACATTGGGCTTGCGACAACGTCGTCATCGATGCCCGTACCAAACCGCATCAAGCGCCGCCGCTCATCCCGGATCGGATAGTTGAGGAGAACATCCGGCGATTCTTTGCCGAAGGCGCGAGTTTAAGCGGCATTGTGAAATAAATGAAGGGGACTGCATGCTTAAATGCCAGTCCCTTTTTGGCATTTATATTAATAACGGAGAATACGCATTGACTCTCCCCTTAGGGCAGCCGCTACACTCATTGTTGAAAGGAGATGAACCCCATGTATACCGTGAAGGACGTCGCTCAGCTGTCCAAGGTCACGATCAAAACCCTGCACCACTACCACAAGATCGGCCTGCTCCTGCCAAGCGAAATTACGGATGCCGGATACCGGCTCTACGGCAGGAATGAACTGGAGCGCTTGCAGCAAATTCTGCTGTACAGAGAGTTGGATTTCACCTTGGATCAAATCAAAACGCTGCTGGACGAGGAGCCTGACAGGCTGTCCCTGCTGGCCCAACAAGAAAAGCTGATGCTCGTTCGCAGACAAAGGCTGGACGACGTCATCGGCACACTTCGTCATACAATAACTAGCGAGAAAGAAGGAGAACCTATGGACGCGAAGGAGCTTTTCAAAGGATTGGCAACCGAGGAAGCATGGCAAGAAGCTCTTCATGAGCACAACGAACATTTGAAAGCAGCTTATCAGTACGAGCCGCCCGTCTCCTCCCCGCTGAACGTCGAGGAAATGAATGCGATGGCAGCCGAAGCCGCATCGTTCATGGCTGCGATGGCGGAGGCTCTGCGCAGCGGCGTGAAAGTCAATGACGGGAAGCTTCGCGGGCAGATGGACGCTCACCTTGCCTTCTTGAATGCGCATGGCCACGCGACGACGCCTGCCGATTTTGCAGCGCAGACCCGCTTCTTCCTCAGCGACGACTTTCATCTCGGGATGCTTGAATCCCAGCAGACCGGGCTGGCCTATTATCTTGCCGCTGCAGCGGAAGCATACGCGGCGGCAGCCGCATAATCCTTCGATCCGCAGCCGCCTACAGGCTGCGGATCGATTTATTTACAATAAGACTGTTCTACCTTCATTAAATGTGATAGATTGAATGTATCATCCAATGGAGGGATATCATTTTGAAGCCAGTCACCGAGAAGCTCATTAAGCAACATCAACAGCATTTGTCGGATAACCCTCATGAACTTCAAAATTACAGCTCCGTCTACGAACACATGCTCTACTACTTTACGACTATACTCGGAATGGACGAGCCGCAAGCCTGGCAGCACATCCAAGATTTCAAATCAGATCTGACCTGCGACGTCATGAAGAACGTTGTGAAGTCTGACATCATCTGAGTTATGTATACGCTTCCATATCGGGAGTACCACAGTGTCTGAAGCTCTTTTGCGAAATCCCATGAGATTAAGCCTCAGGGGATTTTTTTACAGTCATTGTCGTCTCCAGCTGACAGACTAGCACGATTCTTTGCTCTTTATTGCATATTCTTTGTTGTTTACCGGCCGTTTGCCGGCACTATAGCGTCCCTCAGAGCTTCCGTTGTATGATAGAGATAATTCATGCGTATAGGCCATATACAGGGAATGGTGACCCCAATGAACCTTCTGCGCCGTCCGTTCACAACGCTTCGTGGAAAAATCCTCATTTCCGCCTTGTTTCTCATTATTTTACCTGTCGTAGTCATCCTGTACCGCTTCTATAACTCCTCCGAGCTCATCGTCCAAACCCAGCTGAATCAATCCAACCAAGCGGCCGTCATGCAAAAGGCGGAAACCATGAACGATCTTGCCGTACGTATTATCAAAGCATCGAGCCTCGTCATCAACGATCCGGAAACGGAAAAATTTCTAAGAGAACCTGCCAACTGGTCGGACAGCTACGATTCGTTCGTTAAACTGACCAGCCTGCAAAAGAAGCTCTCCAATGTCAAAGATCTGCTGCTCGATAGCGATGCGTATCTGGGCCTGTATGACAACCGCGGATTCACCCATACCACATGGTCAGCCGTTACCAAAACGGACATTAACGCTTACCGGCAGGAAAGCTGGTACGAACCGACGCTCCGCAAGAGCGGATCGCCCTACTGGTCGGTCCCTTACACACTCCGCACAGCCGGCAGCAGCCAAGAGCTCATCGTCATGACGCGGCAGGTGAACGGCGAGTATACGAGCAACTATGGCTTTTTCCTGATCGGGGTGCCGATTCCGATATTTTTCTACAATTCCGATGAGCTGCGCAAGCAGCAGGAAGCCGGGATGACGTCCCTGCTTCTGGATCAGCAAGGGCAGCTGCTGCTTGGCCATTCCAGCTCGGAGGAGCTCCAGTCCGCGCTCCAATCGATGCGCAGGGACGCGAGCGGCATTCAGCGAATAACCATGAACGGCCAGGAGTATTTCGTGAACGACGGCTACGTGCCCCAACTGGGCTGGCGGCTTCTTCAGCTCATGAATCAACAAGATTTCGCGACACAGCTGGGACGGGAGAAAGACAAATCCATCGGCTGGGTCGTCGCTTGGTTTTTCTTATTTGCGATCGCTTTCATTATTCTGATGCTCCGTGTTACGAGCCCGTTCAAGCTCTTGGCCAAATCGATGAACAGAGTCGGGAAAGGCGAATTCAACACGATGGTCGCTATCAAAGGGGACGACGAGATCGCTGTCTTAGGGAGCAATTTCAACAAGATGGTCAGCCATCTCCAAGATTTGATCGCGAACTTATATGACGAGCAGCAGCGCAAGCAGAAGGCGCAATTCCAGGCTCTGCAAGCGCAGATCAATCCTCATTTCCTGCTCAATACGTTGAATTCGATCAAATGGATGGCGATTCTGTCCGGCAGCGAGCACGTCAGCGACATGATTACGAAATTGGGCAAGCTGCTCAACTTCACCATGCGGAATGAACAGGAATTCGTCACGCTTCGCGAGGAGCTTGACTATATCGGGGTTTATCTATCGCTTCAAGAAATTCGCTATCATGATCAAATCAAGTTCACTTATGACATTCCGGAACCGCTCCTGGACTGCGAAATTTTGAAATTTACGCTGCAGCCGGCCGTTGAGAACAGCATCATTCACGGTAACCGGTTCCCCCTGCACATTGAGCTTCAAGCGAAAGAAGCAGGAGGCCATTTACATATCATACTTCAGGATAACGGAGCCGGCATGAGCCTGGAGAAGATCCAGCAGGTCGAAGCCGAACTCAACCAGCCTCACGCCAAGTTCAGCGGCATCGGCATCCGCAACGTCAATGAGCGGATCAAGCTCCATTTCGGCGTCCAATACGGGATGCAAATCGCCAGCTCACCGAACGAGGGCGTTCGATTGACATTGCTACTCCCACTTAACAGGAGGACTGAGGAACATGCGCATACTCATCGTGGATGACGAAATATTGGTCCGCATTGGTTTAAAAACGATTATTCCGATGGATAGCGAAGAATTCCAAGTTATCGGCGAAGCCGCGAACGGCGTCGAAGCTCTATCCATCCTGGAGACTCAGCCTTGTGAAATCGTGCTCACCGACATCCGCATGCCTGAGATGGATGGTCTTGCCCTGCTCAAAATCATCCGCGAGCGCTGGTCGCAGGTGAAATGCCTTATTTTATCCAATCATAGCGACTTTGCCTATGTGCAGCAGGCTCTCAGACTTGGTGCGACGGAGTATATTACGAAGCTGGAAATCAACCCTTCCGAGCTCATGCAGAAGCTGCGGGCCATTAAGGAACAGCTGCTGATCGAGAAACAGGGGCAGAACGCCTATACGAAGCTGGAGCAGAAGGTGAACCTGTACAGCGGCGAGGTGAAGGAGAAAAGGCTGCGCGAGCTCGTGCTGGGCCACTCCTCCCGCCGGGAAGTCGAGCAGGTGTTCAGCGAGTTTCAGCTCGGTCCCTTCCCTGCACCGCTCTCGGCCGTAGCCATCCAGATCGAAGCGTACGACGAGCTGATTCAAAACAACCGGTTCCAAAGCGATCGGCTGCTGAGCTATACCGTCAAAAATGTCCTGAGCGAAATCCTGAAGAAACACGGCAATGGTGAGCTGGTCGAGATTGGTGGGGGCAAATTCGGCCTGCTGACCGGTCAGTTGAACACGGAGGTTCTGCGAGAAATGCAGAGCGCCGTGCAGACCTTCCTGAGAATCTCGATATCCTGCGGCGTGTCCCCCGCCTTCGAAGATGCCTGCCAGCTTCATCACGCCTTCGAGCAAGCCGATCATTCCCTCTCCTACCGATTCTATGGCGGACGGGCATGCATCGTTCATTACAGCGAGATTCCTCCCGTCCCTCCCAGGCTGTCCGAGCCATGGAACGAGGATGACCTCAGCAAACGCATTGACGAAGGGGATGCAGACGGAATCACGCAGCTGCTGCTCGCATGGACGAAGGATTTGCTGGCCAAGAAAAACGTGCCCCCCCTTATACTCCGTGAAATGTGGCTCAGCCTCCTGCATATGTTCTCGCGCAGCCTGAAGGCCGAGGGCACCGACATTTATTCCGTGACGCTCCACGAGAATTAATATCCGTACCCTGTGATCCGCGGCGCGGAGACGCTGCAGGACTTGGCCGATTGGTTCGTCGGCTGGATTCCCGTGTTCATGGCATACAAACGCCAGCACGGCAAGGATAAGCTGCGCCCTGAGATTCAAACCGTCATCCGCATCATTACGGAGCAATATCACTTGCCGATGAAAGTGGCCGATTTGGCAAGCAAAGTCGGATATACGGAAAATTATTTGAGCATTTTGTTCAAAAAGGAAACCGGCAAAACGATTACCGATTATATAACCAACATTCGGACGAAAAACGCGCGCGAGCTGCTTAAAAATCCGGATTACAAAATTTTTGAGATTTCAGAGCGCATCGGTTATGCCGACCCCAATCACTTCTCCCGCAGCTTCAAACAGCTGGAGGGCATGTATCCGACCGAATTTCGCAAAATGTATTTCGGCCACCGAACATCGTAGAATTATGCTGATCTTGGAATGAATCGTCCGTGTCCTTTTCTTGAGGATTCCATTACGATTTAGATACCAAAAGAAAAGGGGATGAACACATGAGAAAAGTTTTTGGGGTAAGCGCATCGCTAGCTTTGGCTGTAAGCGTTTTCGTGTCGGGATGTGCCAAAACCGAAGTCGCACCTGCAGCCTCCTCATCCGCAGCGCCTGCAGCCACGGCAGCAGCCGCATCGCCAACGCCTGAAGCGCAGAAGCCGGTTTCGCTTAAATTTTGGGGAGGCGTTCCGCCGGAAAGCGGCCCGCAAGAAGCGGTGGACAATTGGAATAAAGCGAATCCGAACATCAAGGTCGAATATATCCGTTTCGTCAATGACGATCCCGGCAACCTGAAGCTGGAGACCGCCCTGCTCTCCAACACGGACGCACCGGACATCTACATGACTTACGGTGACGATAGAATGACGAAGCGCCAAGCCGCCGGCATGGCGGAGCCGCTCGACGATCTCATTGCCAAGGCCGGCTTTGACGTGGAAGGCATTATCGGCAGCGCGAACATCAAGAAATTTGCCGACGGCAAATATTATTACCTGCCTGCCAACAAGAACGTCGGCGCTGTCCTGTTCAACAAGAAAGCGCTGGACGAAGCCGGCGAGAAGCTGCCGACCACGTGGACTTGGGACGACTTCAGCGCCTTGGCGGCGAAGCTCAATAAAGGCGAGCGCAAAGGCACGATGCTCGATCCCGCTCTGTCGACCTTCGGCGAGCTCGTTCTTCAAACCGGCAAAGCCAAAGACGGCTATATCGCCGATGACGGTACCTCCAACTTCAACAGCCCGGCTCTGAAGAAAGGTCTGGAGCTGCAGCAAAGCTTGGAAAGCAAAGGCATAATGATGAAGTATTCCGAAGCGGTCGCGGGCAAAATTACCGTCCAGAACGAGCTGCTAACCGGTAAAGCGGCCATGGCGCCTTCGGCTATCTATATTATCCGCTACATCAAGGATACGAAAAGTTTCCCTCACGACTTCAAAGTCTCTTTCGCTCCCTATCCGCAATTCACAGCCGGCGGCAACGTAAACCCTGGCGGCGGTATGGGCGACTACATGGCGATTAACAAAAACAGCAAGAACAAAGAAGCGGCTATGAAGTTCATCTCCTGGTACTTGCAGGAAGGCAATATGTCGATGGTTCCGGGAGGACGCATTCCGACGAACAAGAAAGCCGATGCCGGCAAAATCGCCTCCATCCTGATCGGCGACGCCAAAGATCTGATCGACGAAGAATCGCTGAAGGCGCTGCTCGCCGGCAGCTATACGTTCCCGACCTCGTATAACGTCCCGGTTCCAACCGAGTTGAAGGCGATTTACAAGGACGAAATGGAGAAATATTTGCTCGGCGTGCAGCCGATTGATAAAACATTGGAGACGATGAAATCCCGGGCGGACACAACGCTTAAAGGCGCCAAAAAATAACCTGTCAAGCCTCCGGCATGATCATGCCGGAGGCTTTCTCAATCAAACTACAGAAACGTTCAATCTCATGCTATGTGCTTTCGATTCAAGCGTTGGTAAAGTTAGCCTTACATCTCAAACGAAAGGGTGAACTTGCCCATGAGACCATTTTGGCAAACCGCAAAATTCAGGGAAAACCTCGCAGGTTACCTGTTCATTTTGCCTAACCTCTCCGGGTATCTCATTTTTATTTTACTCCCGATCCTGTTCAGTCTTTATCTGGTATTCGTCGATTGGGAATATCTCAAAGGATTTGCCGGCATTTCGTGGGTCGGCTTTGACAATTTCAAAGCGCTTCTGGATGATCCCAAGTTGATCAAATCACTGCAGAACAATACCATTTTCACCGTGGTCAGCGTTCCCGCTTCGATCCTGTTCGGGCTCATTCTCGCCGTTATTTTGAATCAATATGTGTTTGCCAAAAACACGCTGCGCACGCTGATCTTCCTGCCGTACGTATCCTCCCTTGTCGCCGTCTCCGTCATATGGAGCATCATGTACCGCGCGTCGAACGGACCGATTAATCAGTTCCTGTTGTCCATCGGCATCGAACATCCGCCAGGCTGGCTATCCAGCCCGAAATCCGCGCTGTTCGCGATCATCATCATGTCGGTTTGGGTGACGATCGGCTATGCGATGGTCATATATTTGGCCGGCTTGCAAGGCATCTCCAAGGATTTGTATGAGGCCGCCGAAATCGACGGTGCGTCGAAGCTGCGGCAATTCATTCAGATCACGGTTCCGATGCTGACGCCTACGACATTCCTGATTGCCATCACGCTCATGATCTGGTCCTTTCAGGTATTCGGTCCCGTCGCCGTCATGACACAGGGAGGACCGATCGATTCGACGATGGTGCTCTCCTATCACATCTACCTGCTGGCATTCCGTTTCTACAAAATGGGCTACGCCGCAGCCGTATCATGGGTGCTCTTCACCATTATTTTCATCATTACGCTCATTCAGTGGCAAAGCCAGAAACGATGGCAGGATCACTTCTAAGAGGGAAGGGGATTTACGATGGACATAGAAACCGCTTATTCCGCGCAGACTGCACAGCGCAGATCGCGTGTGAGAAGCAAACCGCTTCCGCTGCTCGTCAAATCGCTCCTGACGGTTGTGATGGCGGGCTTCGCGCTGCTGATGATTCTGCCTTACGTCTGGATGCTCTCTACCTCCTTTAAGGTCAATGGCGAGGTATTCCAATATCCGATCGATTGGATACCGCAGACGTGGCATTTTGAGAATTACAAGCAGGTATGGGCCGGCCCCAATCCGTTCTATCTGTTTTACTTGAACTCCATCAAAATTACGGTCATCACCGTGCTCGGCAATCTGCTCACGAGCGCCATGGCGGGCTATGCCTTTGCCAAAATCCGCTTCAAGGGCCGTAATTTTCTGTTCCTGCTTTACCTGGCGACGATGATGATTCCGAACCAGGTGCTGCTCGTTCCGCGCTTCATTCTGTTCGATTCGCTTAAGCTGATTAATACGCACTATTCGCTCATCTTGCCCGGATTGTTCACCGTCTTCGGCACCTTCCTGATGCGGCAGTTCTTCAGCACGCTGCCCGTAGAGCTTCTCGAAGCCTCGCGCGTAGACGGAGCCGGCTACTGGCGCACCTTCTGGCAAATCTGCCTGCCGCTCACGAAGCCTGCGATCGTCACGCTGCTTATTCTGTCATTCACTTGGCATTGGAACGAATACGAAAGCCCGCTCATCTTCCTGCGCGACAAAGAGCTTTATACGATTCCACTCGGCCTGACCAGCTATGTCGAGGAATTCGGCACGAATTATGTCCTCACGATGGCGGCCTCCGTCTCGGCGCTGCTGCCTCTGCTCATCGTCGTCATCACTTGCCAGAAATGGGTTGTGGAGGGGTTTGCCAGCTCCGGATTGAAGGGGTAGGGCCCATTCGTTGACGGCAATCCGAGGGATGCGAGCCTTGTAGATGCTAAGCCTTCAATAGCCCCCTGTGCGAGGGAAATGAGATACGCTATTTCCGCACAATACGCCGAATTCACCATCGAAAGGGAAATTCGGTACCTTATTTGGTCTTCATGAGCCGGATTACGGCCTCTAACAGCCAAATAGCGTATCTCATTTCCCCGAAGGCGCACAAATGATCGCTTTTCACGGAAATAGCGCACCCTATTTCCTTCAACCCGTCACAAGGCAGTAATGGGTTGTGGAGTGGGTTTGCCAGTTCCGGATTGAAGGGGTAGGTGGCGGTGCGGCTGGGTTAGGTTGGGCTGGGCTGGGTTGGGAGCTGGTCCTGCCGCGCCAATTCATTGACGGTATCTCGAGGGATGCGCGCCTTGCGGATGTTAAGTCTCCACCCCCCCTAGGTGAAGGGAAATGAGATACGCTATTTCTGCACAATACGCCCATTTCGCTATCGAAAGGGAAATTCGGTACCTTATTTGGTCGTCACGAGCCGGATTACGGCCTCTAACTACCAAATAGCGTATCTCATTTCCCCGAAGGCGAACAAATGATCGCTTTCCAAGGAAATAGCGCACTCTATTTCCTTTAACCTTAGCCCGTCACAAGGCAGAAATGGGTTGTGGAGAGGGTGCCAGTTCCGGATTGAAGGGGTAGGTGGCGGTGCGGCTGGGTTGGGAGCTGGTCCTGCCGGGCCCATTCGTTGACGGTATCTCGAGGGATGCGCGCCTTGCGGATGTTAAGTCTCCACACCCCCCTAGGTGAAGGGAAATGAGATACGCTATTGCTGCACAATACGCCCATTTCGCTATCGAAAGGGAAATTCGGTACCTTATTTGGTCGTCACGAGCCGGATTACGGCCTCTAACTACCAAATAGCGTATCTCATTTCCCCCAAGGCGAACAAATGGTCGCTTTTCAAGGAAATAGCGCACCCTATTTCCTTCAACCCGTCACAAGGCAGAAATGGGTTGTGGAGGGGGTTTGCCAGTTCCGGATTGAAGGGGTAGGTGGCGGTGCGGCTGGGTTAGGTTGGGCTGGGCTGGGTCGGGCGCTGGTCCTGCCCCATTCGTTAACGGCAACCTAAGGGATGCGCGCCTTGCGGATGTTAAGCCTCCACAGCCCCCTAGGTGAGGGAAATGAGATACGCTATTGCTGCACAATACGCCGAATTCGCTATCGAAAGGGAAATTCGGTACCTTATTTGGTCGTCACGAGCCGGATTACGGCCTCTAAAAGCCAAATAGCGTATCTCATTTCCCCGAAGGCGCACAAATGGTCGCTTTTCACAGAAATAGCGCACCCTATTTCCTTAGCCCGTCACAAAGACCGGCAGCCGGGCAATCCCACAAGATAGGCATCGCTCCCAACGGCAGCGCCGCCCAGGATTGCTCACCGGTCTCACCCGTACACCCGCACCTCTATGACTTCGGCGCAAGGACTGCCGTTCGTCGACTCCACGACCAGTCGCAGCCGCCCGGTCTGAACGGTCCGCCGCAAGTCGTGCCGGCGCGTCCGCTTCCGGTTATTCGTCTCCCGGTGAAGCACCTGCCATTGCCCATCCACCAGCGCTTCAAGCCGGTAGTCCTTGGCAAGTTCCGGCATCACGTCGAAGGACGTTCTGAACGCATGCAGGTTAATTAGATCCTGATTCACATTATCGTTGAAGGTCACCTGCACTTGCGCGATGGCCACTTCCTCTGCCCACGACAGCTCCAGCCACTCCTCCCCGCCTGCAGCGAGCAGCGAAGGCTCCGACATCCACAGATGCGGCGTCCCGTAAGGACGTAAGTAACCGTCCGTCACCTTATCCGCCGAGAAGGCATGCGTAGCGCCTACAGCCCGGAAGCAGAGCGGCTTGCGGTCAAGGCCTCCTCGCATGCTCCACTCTACGACAGGCTGCTCCGGCTGGTGATCCTCCAGCTTCGGATCGACGACAGGCTGCTTGCCGCGCACGAACGCAAGGATACCCGTTTGCGGCTCATCCGCATGGTACACCGTCACATGCCGATTCGCCCGGACGATGACCACTGCGTTCTGCGCCTCATCCGGCCGCCAATGCAGCTCGAACGGAATCCACTGCAGTCTGCCGGCAGCCGCATGGGCTTCCGCCGACGCGATCCGGCGCTTCGGCACATAATTTTCCGCGCGTCCGGTATCCCACAGCTCGACGGCGATCGTCGTCGCTTCCTCGCTGTCGACCAGCAGCTCGAATCCGTTCAGCGCCGGCGCAACCGGGAACAGCACAGCGACGTCGGCATCCAGCCGCCTGGGCTCCACAGGCCGCTCCACGCACAGCTGCGTCAACGTGCTGGACGCCGTAATTTGCGCCCGGCGCGCCAGGTCCGACGTATCTTCGCTGCGCAGCCCGATGATCGAAGCATCCTGCCGCAGCAGCGTCTGCTGCAGCTCCTGCAGATGCTTCCGGTACAGCTCGCGCGGCGTCGCCTGCTTCTGCACGCACAGCGCTGCGCCCGTCCCCGCCGCTTCGCCGATGACCGCGCAGGTCGCCATAACGCGCGTCGTGCCGAAAGCGACATGCGAGGCGCTGATATTGCGGCCGGCCATCAGCATGTTGCTGACGTTGACCGAGTACAGCGAACGGAACGGGATATGATAGATTCCATCGGCGTGCAGATGCTTCGAGCCGCTTTCCGCCGAGTATACGCCCTGCGGCGGATGCAAATCTATCGACCACCCGCCAAAGGCGACGCGGTCATCGAACGGCTCCTGGGCCATAATGTCGTTTTGGTTCAGTACGTAATCACCGACAAAGCGCCGATACTCCCTTTTCCCAGGCAGAGCCCCCACCCACTCCAGCGTCATCTGCCCGGCGTCGAAGTTGCCCGAATTTTTGATATAATCCCATATCCCGTATATAACGGCCCATAACTCATCGCGAATCCGCTCATTCTCATGCACCGTGTCGAGCTCGCCGCCCCACTCGATCCACCAGTAGTGACAGCCCGAGTCGCCGCTGCGGATCACTCTTTTGATCGGAATGGACGTTGTCGTAATATCTTTGGCGAAGCTTGGCGGGTTGAATCTCACCGGATGGCCGGCATCTTTGGTATAAAATAAAATCGTGCTGCCGAGCGTTATGCGGTCCGCAATCTCAGGCGCCCACGCCTCGCCGTACTCCGTCCTCGCTTCCCGGCCGATCCGGTATTTCGCCCCGGCGAGAAAGCCGATGAGCCCGTCGCCCGTACAGTCGAGATAGATCTCGCTCGCGAAACGAATTTTCCGCTCGGACCCCATCATCCACCCCGTCACGCTGCGGATCGTCCGGTTCTCCTCGTCGCCGTCCGCCTCAACCTCATGCACATCCGTGTTGAGGAACAGCTGTATGTTACTCTCCGCACGCACCGCCTCCAGCACGGTCAGATCCCATAAATACGGATTGCCATCCATATTTTGATATTGATTCTCGACGAACAGCTCGCCCATGATACCCGTTTCCCGTGCATGGCGGTTGACCCCGTGCCCCGTTGCGCCGCATACCCATACCCGCACTTCGCTGGACGAATTGCCGCCCAGTACAGGCCGGTTTTGGACGAGCGCCACAGTCTGCCCCAGTCTGGCTGCGGCGATCGCCGCACAGACGCCCGATAAGCCGCCGCCGATGACGGTAATATCCGTTTTTACCAATTCCTCTTGCATTCGTTCCCACTCCCTTTGAACATGCGTTTTGATCTTATTTTAATGCACGGATAGCGCTTCAAACCATGCACGCAAGCATCATCCCCATATACAAAATTTCACGAACCGTCTTCCCCCGCCCAGGCCGTTCGCTTATGATACAGATAGCAAACAAAACGATGAAGAGCGAGGCGTGTGCCGTGCGAATACACGAGGAAATCTTAATGAAACCGTCTGTTCTGAGCCACGTATATTGGAAGGATAAGTCGGCCTTTCAGCTGCAAGAGGATACGAATGATTTCTGGGTGGTTTTTGCCGTGGAGGAAGGCAGCTTCGCCTACAAAATCGGTTCGCAGGAAGGAACGGCGTCCTTCGGTGATCTCGTGTTTTGCCCGCCTGGGGTCGCGTTTCGGAGAGCGGTGCTCCAGACCTTGTCTTTTCATGTCATCTTGCTGCGGTGGGACTCGGCAGACGACGGCATCCCGGCCGGCAAGGTCACGCTACACGATTTGCACCGGCTCACGTCCAGCTACACCTATTTGAGAAAATGGGCGGAGCTGGGCTCCGATGCATCCGCCGCGCTGCGCCACCATTTTATTATGGATATATGGATGCAGTTGGCTGAAGAGAAACATTCGGCGTACAGGAATCCAAGCACGCAGCATGGCACCAGAGACAGCCTCATCGAGAAAGCCGTGCAATATCTGCAGGAGCATGCCGCCGACCATTTTAGCCTGAAACGTCTCGCTAAAGAGCTGGGGCTTACCCAGGTGCAGTTTACCCGCCGGTTCAAAAAGTCAGCCGGTATGCCGCCGCTCGATTATCTCACTTCGCTCCGCCTGCAGAAGGTGCAGAAGCTGCTGCTCGAAAGCGACCTGACGCTGCAGCAAATTGCCGGCCAGTGCGGGTTCGAGAATGAATTCTACTTAAGCCGCGTGTTCAAAAAAAGAATGCACATCCCTCCTACCCAATACCGTAAGCTGCATCGCCTATAATTTACTTAAGTGAAGGAGTTGTGCGCTATGAACCTGACGAAGGGTCAAAAAATAGACATCACCAAAGGAAGAAGCCTATCCAAGCTTCAATTGCATTTTGGGTGGTCCACACCCGTTTCCGGCATGAGCGTCGACGCCGCCTGCTTCTTGTTGTCGGCTTCAGGCCGCTGCGAGCGGGATGAGGACTTTATTTTTTACGGTAACGCTGCGGGACTCCATGATGCCGTTACGCATCAGACGCTGAATGGACCGGATCGGGAAGCTATCCGCATCGAGCTTGCCGGCGTGCCGGAGCGCATCGCCAAAATCGCTTTCACCGTCACGATTCATGAAGGCGATCAGCATGGGTACAGCATGCAAGACATGAGCCAGCTCTATGTTCGATTGCTCGATGGGGATGGCGGCGAGGAGCTGTTCCGCTATGATTTGGGGCCGGATTTGACGAAAGAGACGGCGATTGTCGCCGGCGAGCTGTACAGGCATCAAGGCGAATGGAAATTCAGCGCTGTCGGAAGCGGCTTCTACGGCGGATTGGCCGCTCTGTGTACAAGCTTCGGTCTGGAGATTGAAGAGGACGCGGAGCCGGAGGTTGCGGCGGCGGCAGAGCTTGTGAAACCGCCTGTTTTATCGGCGATAGATTTGCGCAAAAAGACCGTCCAGGTCACTCTGGAGAAGAAGCAAATGACAGGAGTGATGGCGAGAGTCGGCTTAGTACTCGACATCTCCGGGTCGATGCGCACTTTGTACAAGAACGGCACCGTCCAGGAAGTGGTTGAACGCATCTTGACCGTTGCGTGCCAATTCGACGACAATGCGACGCTGGACATTTGGATTTACGACAATGAATTCAGCCGGCTGCCTTCGGCAACGGAGAGTGACTTTGAAGGGTATGTGCAAAAGCACGTGATGACGAATCAACGTATTCACAAATTTGGTTATAATAATGAACCGCCGGTCATGCTGGACGTCATCCGCAAATATACGGTGGAGGAAAGCTCGCCGCTCCCGGTTTTCATCGTTTTCATTAACGACGGCGGCGTCGTGAAGCCGATCAAGAAGGTGATCACGGAAGCAGCCGTTCAACCCATTTTCTGGCAATTCGTAGGGATCGGACATGCGGACTTCGAGGTGTTGAGGAAGCTGGACGAAATGGAAGGCCGGGTTGTCGACAATGCGAATTTTATACATATCGAGGATATAGCCCGGGTTTCGGACGAAGCGCTCTACGGGATGCTCTTGAACGAATTTCCGGTATGGTTGAAAGAAGCGGCGAAGCAGCGAATTATTCGGCCATGACCTGAAGCTGTCACTATCTATATCGAAAGGTGTGATGAACATGAACGTCCTTCTTTTCGGAGCGACCGGGATGGTCGGACAAAGCGTACTGCGCGAGTGTCTCCTTGAGCCCCAGGTGAACCGGGTCTTAACCGTCGGCCGCAGCTCTACGCGCCAGGTGCATCCTAAATTACATGAGCTCGTACATGCGAACCTTCTCGATCTGACCGCCCTCGAGCATAAGCTTACAGGCTATGATGCTTGTTTCTTCTGCTTGGGCGTATCGTCAGCAGGCATGAGCGAAGAGAAATATTCGGCGATTACGTATGATTTAACGCTCAGTGTCGCCAAAACATTGGTCCGGTTGAACCCGGATATGACATTTGTATATGTAACCGGCGCAGGCACCGACTCCTCCGAGAAAGGCCGCAGCATGTGGGCGCGGGTTAAGGGCAAGACCGAGAACGATCTGCTTAAGCTGCCGTTCCGGGCGGCGTACATGTTCAGGCCGGGAGGCATTCTCCCGCTGCATGGCGTCCGATCCAAAACCCGGCTGTATCAAGCGGTGTACACGGTCATGAAACCTTTCTACCCCTTGCTGGAAAAATGGTTTCCGAATGCCGTCACGACCTCCGAGAAGGTCGGCCGCGCCATGATTCATGTTGCCTTGCACGGTTATCACAAGCCGATTGTTGAGAGCAGCGATCTGAACAGCATGCGTACAGGGCAATAGAGCTGTAGATGCTACAGGAGAGTCCGCCGCTCACTCCGTAAAGCTCTAACGGACACAGCGGCCGTTATATGCACCTTTTACGCACCGTGCCGCGGCTATCGGACACCAGAGACCTTATTTGCTGATTTGCGGGCAATATCCAGTCCCAATGAACAAAATAACGTCGCTGGTGTCCGTTACATGTTGAAAGAGGCCCTTATTCATCGAATAGGGGCCTCTCTGTCCGTTAGCGGGCAGCGAGGCGTGATGACGTCTATGATTGCGTTTGCGTTTGCGTCTGTTCGCCGGCTTTGCCCCGCTGCCTGCCTAGCAAGCCGAACGCAAAAGCTGGAATTCCGCTTGCAGTAGGCAGTGTCATCCCTTTTTCAGAGCACGGATATGGCTCCACGTCACGTTCCCGCTGATTCTGTATGAAAAACCATATAGAAAAGCTTCAAAAATGATCAAAACGATAAATGTATATGAAATATCAAATACAATTTGCTTTTTTCCGCTTATTCTCAATACTGTATTCGAAAAATCATACAGATCAACGATAAGGCAAGATGCTTATCCACGAGCGATCAATCAATTAATCAATCTGCTCTGCTGGTGTGCCGATTGTTGGTGCTTGCTACTTGTTGGACTGCCGGGGTTGGGTACTGCTTGGGGCTGACGGGGTGCTCGGTGCTACTTGGGACTGATTGCTGCTGATTGATACCGTTTGCTCCTTAACACTAATCGTTGATTCTGTTGCCGCTTGTTGCTGCTAGTTGGAACTGGACGGTGGTGCTTGTGGTGCTTGCGGTGCTTGTGCTGCTTGTTACTACTTGTTGCTACTGGCCGGGGCTGGGTACTGCTTGGGGCTGCCGGGGCTCGCTGCTGATTGATACCGTTTGCTCCTTAACACTAATCGTTGATTCTGTTGCCGCTTGTTGCTACTAGTTGGAACTGGACGGTGGTGCTTGCGGTGCTTGCGGTGCTTGCGGTGCTTGTGCCGCTTGTTACGCTTGTTGCTACTGACCGGGGCTCGCTGCTGCTTGGGCTGGTCCCCCTTGCTCATCCCCCACAACAGAACAACAGAAAAAGGACTCCTCGCGGAGTCCTCTTCGACGGTGACGGATTGATGGTACTTTTGCCATGAACCTTAGGCTCGGTTAACTACCTCATCACAATCTCAGTAGTACTAGACCACTTGAACAGTTCTGCGGCACATCTCCTCGCTTCTAGGTAGATTCAATAACAACTTCCCTGGTATTTACGCCTGCATGATAATATGCGACACAACACCTCTCTGAATCACCGTCGAAAATTAGTATGTCCGATATGAAAGCAACTATACAGTCAGCCGTAAAAATTTAGGCGGCGGATATCCCGAATTAGCCTCGGCTATCGTGGCATGCTAACATTCTGTGACCTGGACCCGATCCGATCCAATCCAATCCGCCCCGCTTCCGCGATAACCATTGACGAAAATAGTTGCCAATAATATAATTGCTATAGCAACTAAATTTGAAAGGAGGCTTCCCATGCAACTGGATCATTCCTTGGGATTCATTCTCAACCATGCCGGCCGGCGAATGACACAGCTGTTAAGTCTGCATTTCCAGCCTTACGATATGACGACAGAGCAGTGGGTCGTGCTCCATCGCCTGGCTTGCGAGGACGGGATCTCCCAGAAGACGCTCGCCATCCGCGCGGAGAAGGACCAGACGAATATTACCCGCATTCTCGACCAATTGGAGCGCAAGGGCTTGGTTGAACGCAAAGCCAACGAGAATGACCGCAGGTCGTTTCTGACGTTCATTACCGACCAAGGCAGAGCCATGAACGATAAGCTCAACCCCATCGAGCAGCAAGTCATCGCATCGCTGCTAACCGGCTTTACGGAGGAGCAGGTGTCCCTGCTAAGGGAACTGCTGCTCAAGATCACCGAAGCGGCCAATACACGCGTGAAAGAAGTGGAGGATACACCATCATGAACGATGATCAGAAATTGTGGAACCGCGATTTTGTTGCTGTATGTCTCAGCAGCTTTTTTTTATTTATGACTTTTTATATTTTGGCCGTAACGCTGCCCATTTTCGTCACCGATACGCTGCACGGCGGACAGCAGCAGATCGGGCTTGTCATGACGGTCTTCATTATATCTACCGTTATTTTACGGCCGTTGACAGGCAAATGGATGGACGAGTGGAACAGGAAGAAAATCATTTCGTTTGCCCTGATTGTATTTATGATATGCACGGCCTTATACCCGCTTATTCATCAGTATGAACTGCTGCTCGGACTGCGCTTTCTGCACGGCATCGGCTTCGGCATGGCGACAACGGCCGCCGGAGCGGTTGCCGTCGAGCTTGTGCCTGACCGGCGCAAGGGGGAAGGAGTCGGCTATTTCTCGCTTTTCATGAGCCTAGCCATGGTCGTCGGCCCATTCCTCGGCCTCTCCATCATGCAGACTCATAATAATACGCTGCTGTTCAGCGTGTGCATCGGCTTCTCCGTCTTGTCTCTCCTGTTCGGATTGTCGCTGCGCATTCCGCAGCGGGTCGTACAAGCCGCGGCACAACCGGAGAAGGGTTGGAGGAAGTTCATCGAGCCGCGTTCTATCCCAATCTCATTAACGGGAAGCGTGCTCGCCTTCTCTTACGGAGCGATCACGACGTTTCTGTCCGTTTATGCCAAAGCGAACGGTTTGGAAAGCTATGCAAGTTACTTTTTCATGGTGTTCGCCTTGATGATCGTCATTTCCAGACCTTTCACCGGCAAATGGTTCGACCGCTCAGGTCCCAACGGCTTGGTGTATCCGGGAGTCGTGCTGTTCACCGTCGGGATGATCGTCCTCAGCCTGATGTCTTCGCCCGTACCGTTCCTGATTGCCGGCGGTTTGCTCGGACTCGGCTTCGGGGCGATGCTTCCGAGCTTCCAGACGATCGCCATTCAAGCGGCGCCGCCGCATCGCAGAGGTCTTGCCACAGGCACGTACTTCCTGCTCTTCGACTCCGGCTACGGCATCGGCTCTTATGTGCTCGGAGTTGTTGCATCCAAATCCAACTATCACACGATGTATTTGGTAGCCGGTATCGTGGTAGCCTGCTCGTCTATCTTGTACTACGTGCTTCACCATCGTAGAGCTGCGGCATCGACGAAGACAAGCGCTATTCCAGCCATGAAGTAAAAGCAACAAGCCGTTTCCGCGAGCACATCGGCGTGCAGCTGCGGGACGGCTTGTTTTATATGCAGCGAATCATTGACTTTAAATGACAGGGATGTTATAAAAATAATGTGTAGCACTCAAGACTAGAGAGTGCTAATATCTGAAATCTTCGTTACATATTCGAAAGGAGATCTATCTGTGGAAAAGAAACAATTTCAAGCTGAATCCAAACGTCTACTCGAAATGATGATTAACTCCATTTATACGCAACGAGAGATCTTTTTAAGAGAGCTCATCTCCAACTCCAGCGATGCAATCGATAAAATTTATTACAAAGCGCTAACGGACGATTCATTGGTCTTTGACAAAGACAGCTATTTTATTAAAGTGATCCCGGACAAAGCAAACCGGACGCTGACCATTCGCGATACCGGTATCGGGATGACCAAAGAAGAGCTGGAAAATAATCTCGGCGTCATTGCGAAGAGCGGATCGCTGGCGTTCAAGAAAGAGAACGAAGCCAAAGACGGCCATAATATTATCGGCCAATTCGGCGTAGGCTTCTATTCCGCCTTCATGGTAGCCGATGTGGTTACGGTAACGAGCAAAGCGCTTGGCAGCGATACGGCCTACAAATGGGAGTCCACCGGCGCAGACGGCTACACGATTGAACCGGCTGAGAAAGATGCCGTGGGCACGGAAATCGTCCTCGCCATCAAAGCGAATACGGAAGACGACAACTACGACGAATACCTGGATGAATACCGCTTGAAAGCGATCATCAAGAAGTATTCGGATTTCATCCGCTACCCGATCAAGATGGACGTTGCCGGCAAAAGGCTGAAAGAAGGCACGGAGAACGAGTTCGAGGACTACTCGGAAGAGCAGCAGCTGAACAGCATGGTGCCGATCTGGAGAAAAAACAAGAGCGAATTGACGCCTGAGGATTACGAGAAATTTTATCACGAGAAGCATTACGGCTTCGACAAGCCGCTGAAACATATTCACGTAAGCGCGGACGGCGCGGTCGTGTATCAGGCCATTCTTTTCATTCCGGAGAATATGCCTTTCGACTACTATTCCAAAGAGTATGAGAAAGGTTTGGAGCTCTATGCCAACGGCGTTCTCATCATGAACAAATGCGCAGACCTGCTTCCGGACTATTTCAGCTTCGTGAAAGGGATGGTCGATTCCGAGAGCCTGTCCTTGAACATTTCCCGGGAGATGCTGCAGCATGACCGTCAATTGAAGCTCATCGCCAAGAATATTCAAAGTAAAATCAAGAGCCAGCTGCAAGCCATGCTCAAAGACGAGAGAGAGAAGTACGAGCTCTTCTACAAATCGTTCGGCCGCCAGTTGAAATTCGGCGTATACAGCGATTACGGAACCCACAAAGAGGTTCTGCAAGATCTGCTCATGTTCCACTCCTCCAAGGAGAAAAAGCTTGTCACGCTGGACGAGTACATCGCCAGAATGCCGGAAGACCAGAAGTATATCTACTACGCTTCGGGCGAGTCCATGGAGCGCATCGACAAGCTTCCACAAACGGAGCTCGTGACGGACAAAGGCTATGAAATTCTGTACTTCACGGACGATATCGATGAGTTCGCGATCAAAATGATCATGACGTACAAGGAGAAAGAATTCAAATCCGTATCCAGCGGCGATCTGGGGATCGAAGCGGATGACAAAGCGGAGAACGAAGCCGATCAGAACGACAACAAAGAGCTTTTCGATTATATGACTAGCCTGCTGTCCGGCAAGGTTTCCAGTGTGAAAGCTTCCAAACGTCTCAAGAAGCACCCGGTTTGCTTATCCACGGAAGGCGACGTGACGATTGAGATGGAGAAAATCTTGAATGCTATGCCGAACAATCCGAATGTGAAGGCGGAGAAAGTACTGGAGATCAACGTAAACCATGAAGTCTTCGGTTCGTTGAAAGATGCCTTTGGTCAAGATAAAGAGAAGCTTAACCTGTATACGGCTCTCTTATACAACCAAGCGCTCTTGATCGAAGGTCTGCCGCTGCAAGATCCTGTTGAATTCACGAACGATATTTGCAAAATCATGGTGTAACCCCCAGAAGCCATATGAAGCCCTGTCACCGGAACCGGTAGCAGGGCTTCTTTGATTAAGTCAGATCTTCCAATTCCAGGAGATGCGCGGATCTATGCTCACTTCCCTTATTAGAGTCAGTGCCATCATACACATAGGCTAACAAACGGTCCTGATCGATTCCGAGAGAACGAGCCACTTTCACGATGTCGAGTTCATAAGGGAAACCTGGAATTGGATTGGATTTGACGGACATATTCTTCTACCATCCTTCGAATAAATGTAATAAATCAGAACATTGCGCTTAAAAATATGATATAGTTTTGTTACAAGCATGAATCGGTACGACAAAGGCAAAACCATTGAAAAGTGGTGACGCAAAGCTATAGGGACTAAATTGGCCATATTGCATCATGTCCAAAATGTCAGCCAGCTGCCAGAAGCGCCTCCGTCCGATTCGTGTAGAATGACCAAAGGAGGAGTTAAATAGAATGGGGAAAATTGTTTTAGACGGTAGCATGAGCTTGGATGTTGAGCACTTGATTGCTAATTTGCATCTGCCGGAAAATGATATTTTGAATATGTTCTCCTTTAAGTTCAATAACAATGTGTTATCCGTTGAGGAGTCGATTCGGTTTATTCATTTTCTAAGAAGCGAACTGGACAAACGTACCCAATAACAGCATTATGCATGAACACGCACAAAAATGCAGTCGGTTGATGTCTATAGAATTTTTTTTTTTGATAAGGTCACAAATCGCGTATTGATGCGGTTTATCTTCCCTAACAGCCCAAGACAGCGGAAATGCTCCGCTGTCTTTTTATTATTTTTTGTCAGATTTAAGGTTTAAAGTTTAGCATAAAAAAGCCGGTCAGACTCCCATGAGTCAGACCGGCTTATCTTATTTATCCCGGAGAAGACCGGGGTCATGCTTGCCCAATATTTGTGTGAGCTCTTTGAGAAACATATTGATGTCTTTGAACTGCCGGTAGACGGAGGCGAAGCGAATGTACGCCACTTCATCGACCGGGTACAGCTGCTCCATCACAATTTCCCCGATGTGCAGGCTGTCTACTTCCGCGTGTGCGGTCGTCCGAAGCTGCATTTCGACCTCGGATACGAGCATTTCCAGCCTTTCCATCGAAACCGGACGCTTCTCGCAAGCTCGAATCAAGCCTCTCAGTACTTTCTCTCGACTAAATTCTTCCCGGCTTCCATCCTTCTTAATCACGATAAGCGGCGTTTCTTCCACCATCTCGAAGGTTGTGAATCTGCGCGCGCATTTCTCGCATTCGCGGCGGCGGCGGATCGATTTATTCTCATTCGCCGAACGGGAATCAAGCACCTTCGTACCGGAATAATCACAGAATGGACACTTCATTCGCTCTTCTCTCCTTTCTCTTCTTCTATGTAATGATCTATTACCATATGTTACAAGTCATGAACTCCGGAGAAGTGCGCACAATACTAGTACCAACCGACAAGGAGGTGAACAGACATGGGCGCAGGCAGCAACAGCAATAGCAACACTCTAGTTGTTCCTCAAGCTAACGCAGCACTGGATCAGTTGAAATACGAAGTGGCTCAAGAACTGGGTATCGCTATCCCACAAGATGGATACTACGGTAACATGGCTACTCGTGATACTGGTGCCATCGGTGGTCACATTACTCGTCGCCTGGTACAAATCGCAGAACAATCTTTGGCTGGTCAATTCAAGTAATCTTGAAGAGTTAGCCGGGTGACTGCACAACAGGAAGTATTGGACGCTAGCCCCCACAAGGAGCTGGTCCAATGCTTCTTTGTTTATGTCAAGTTTCCCATTGCTCGGAATACAGCTTCGTGTATTTCTCGTAATAATAGATCACGCGTTGTACATAATGCCGGGTTTCACCGAATGGAATCTGGTCGATGTGTTCTTGTGTGCCATCCCAAATTTCATTTTGCTTCCATTTATTCACATTCCCCTGTCCTGCATTGTAAGCCGCAATCGCATAAATCAAGTTTCCGTTGTAATGCCTCGTCAGCCAGCTCAAATACCAAGACCCGAGATTAATGTTTACTTCCGCTTTTAATAAATCCGCTTGCGTATGAGGCCCTAAATTCGTAGACTCTACGATCCATTCCGCCGTGTCCGGCATTAGCTGCATGAGACCGAGCGCTCCTTTGCTCGACTCCAGGTGATACTTATAATTCGTCTCTACCCGAATGATGGCTGCGATCAGGAAAGGGTCTATATTGTGTTTCGCCGCACTTTGCTTAATCTCCTGCTGAAAATAAATCGGATACAGCTTTCTTCCTATAAAAGAGCTATTCATAAAGAGAACCATAATGAAGCAAATGAGCAAGAGAGCAAACACTCGCTTTTTGCGTAGAAACTTCATGAAAGCCCCTTCCCTAGCCAAAATCGTTCGACCTCCGCATAGGTGTCTTCCTGCGTTCCGCTGTTGTCGATCACGATATCCGCTAGTTTGCGTTTTTCTTCAATCGACATCTGCGCGTCTATCCGGTTGTTGGCTGCGCTTTCCGTCAAGCCGTCCCTCACCATCAAGCGTTCCAATTGAACATGGCGGGGCACATAAACAACCATCACCTGTTCAAACAAATGAGCTAAATTCGATTCGTACAGCAATGGAATGTCCACGACAACCAGCTTGTCCGGATACTGACTTTCGTAAGCTTCCATTTGCTCCCGGATTTGCTTGCGGATCGGCGGGTGCAGGATGCTTTCCAGCTGCTTGCGGGCTTCGGCATCACCGAAGACGATCTGCCCGAGCTTCTTCCTGTGCAGAGTGCCGTCTTCCTGAAGAACCGCTTGTCCAAAATGGGCAGCAACCTGTTCGAGAACAGGGCTGCCGGGCTCGACAACGTCGCGGGCTATTTGATCTGCATCTACCAATAGAGCGCCGCGGCCTACCAGCATGGCGCTAACCGTGCTTTTGCCGCAGGCGATTCCTCCTGTTAACCCGATATTCATAAGCTTCTTCTCTCCTAAGCGTATTCCTGGCACTATAACATTTTCAATAAACCCATAAGAATAAGCACACAACCTGGAAGAATCGATAATTTCTTCATCCAATTCATTTCCGCATACCGAAAGCCTACTCTTAATCCTAAAGCAATGAAAGAACCGCTCGAAATCGAGATGACCGAGGCTGTTAACAAAGGGACGAAGCCGATGAGCGCCGCACCGATCCCTGCCCCGAACGCATCCAGAGAGAGAGCCAAGCCGAGCAGCGTCGCTTCAGAGGCCGAAATGTTGCCTGATTTGTCAACGTCGGCTATGGATGGCGTGCGCAAAATCTGAATGACCAGACCGAACCGCTTCAGCTCGATATTCAAAATTTCCTTCGTCCTTTGCAGCGTATCCATGGTGACAAGCTCCGTGCCCGCAGAGCCGGCAGTGCCGGCAGTGCCTACAGAGCTAAGCATAGCTTGCTCCTCGCCTTTGGCCGTATCCGCAGAATCATGCGACTTCTGCTGCCTCAGCTGTGCCAGCGCCCAGATGCCGATTCCGATCAGAATGAGCGCTCCGATTCGTTGCGCCATAAGCGGCGACATGAATGACGACATCAAGACGCCAATTTGCATGGAGCTATAAATAATGATACCAGACCAAAGCGATATGATTCCAATTGAGAGGATCGGAATGCGTATTTTGCGTAAACCATACATGACTCCGACGCCGAAACCGTCCAAGGAAACTGCAAAAGCCAGTATAAGCAGAGAAAACACCGGAAGCATATTACCCCTCCTAAGAGTATTGCCGCATACGGCCGAGAGCTGGTGCCAGCTGACGGTCTGGGCTAAGTACTCCATATCATATGGGAAGGGCGGGCTTCACGTGCCTAATCGGCTAACTTCTTTCGAATTCTCTTCCGCTTGAGCGGCTGGCAGGTTGGGCATATGTGCGTCCCTCTGCCGCCAACGACGGTTTTGTAAATTTCGCTGCCGCATGCCTTGCAGGATTGCGACTGCCGGCCATAGATGTTCAATTGATGCTGGAACAAGCCGATTTCACCTTGGCCGTTCACATACGATTTGATGGATGAGCCTCCGACCTCGACGGAGTCGCTGAGCGTTCGCACGA
This sequence comes from Paenibacillus sp. MAHUQ-63, assembly GCF_028765165.1. Classification (GTDB taxonomy): domain Bacteria; phylum Bacillota; class Bacilli; order Paenibacillales; family NBRC-103111; genus Paenibacillus_E. The sequence continues at coordinate 499,101 of NZ_JARADB010000001.1, forward strand.
TCGCTTCGTGCAGCCGCTGCAGCTCCTTCCTGCTGAGCGACGAGGCTTCGCGTTCCGGATGGATACCGGCTAAGAAAAGGGACTCGTCTACATAAATATTACCGATGCCCACAATATATTCTTGATTAAGCAGCAGGGGCTTGATCTTCGTCTTCTTGCCGGCTATACGGTCCCGGAACGCTTCGAACGTGAAGCTTTCGTCAAGCGGCTCCAGCCCCAGCTTATGCAGCGGAGCCTGCGTCAGCTCCTCGCCGCGCGGGAACAGATGCATCGTGCCGAATTGCCGGACGTCCTTGTACCGCAGCTCCGTGCCGTCCGTGAACCGGAATAAGACGTGGGTATGCGGCTCCAACGGATCTTCGCCGTCGTACAGCCCATAACGCCCCTCCATCCGCAGATGCGAGACCATGCAGTAGTCCGTGAGCAGGAAGCGAAGAAACTTCCCCCTGCGCTCGATAGATTCAATCGTCTGCCCCTGAAGCAGCACTTCAAACTGCTGGATATCGTCCGGCTTCTGAATGATGCGGGGCAATCTGACCTGAACTCGCTCGATCGTTTTCCCGGCGATCAGGTTATTCAGTGTGCGCTTGACCGTTTCCACTTCGGGTAGTTCAGGCACGGATGTTCACCTCTTCTGTCAGTTGATTGAGAACTTACTTCGCGTCATACCAAGTCGTGCCATAGTCGACGTCCGCTCGAAGCGGCACGTCCAGCTTCAGCGCGCCGGCCATCACTTCCGGCACCAGCTGCTTCATCGTCTCGAGCTCCTCTTCCGGGACCTCGAAGACCAGCTCATCGTGTACCTGCAGCAGCATGCGGCTCTTGAGACCGTCCTGCTTGAGCCGCGCCGCCATCTGCACCATGGCCAGCTTAATGATGTCCGCTGCTGTTCCCTGAATCGGCGTATTCATCGCCGTGCGCTCCGCGAAGGAACGCAGATTGAAGTTCGAATGCGTAATCTCCGGCAAATACCGGCGGCGCTGCAGCAGCGTCGTCACGTAGCCGTTCGCGCGCGCATCCTTCACGATATCGTCCATATATTTGCGAACGCCCTGGAAGACGGCGAAATATTGCTCAATGAATTGCGCGGCATCCCGGCGGGTAATGTCCAAGTTCTGGGACAAGCCGTAGTCGCTGATGCCGTAGACGATGCCGAAGTTAACAGCTTTCGCCTGACGCCGCATATTCGCGTCGACGGCGCTCTCCTCCACCCCGAAGACGTCCATCGCCGTCTTCGTGTGGATGTCCATATTCTGAAGGAACGCTTCCTTCAGCTTCTCATCCTGCGAGATATGCGCTAGCACGCGCAGCTCGATCTGCGAGTAATCCGCAGCGAGAATGTACCATCCGGGCTCGGATGGCACGAACACCTTGCGGATCTTGCGCCCCTCCTCCAGACGAATCGGAATGTTCTGGAGGTTCGGGAACTGGCTGCTGAGCCTGCCTGTGGCCGCGATCGTCTGCCGGTAATAGGTGTGCACCTTACCGGTCTCCGGCCGCACCTCCTTCAGCAGCCCCTCGACATACGTCGATTGCAGCTTCGCCAGCTGACGGTAGTTCAGAATCTGCCCGACCACTTCGTTATAAGGCGCGAGCCGCTCCAGCACCTCGGCATCCGTCGAGTAGCCGGTTTTGGTCTTCTTCCAAGCTGGCAGTCCCAGCTTCTCGAACAGAATCTCGCCAAGCTGTTTCGGCGAGTTGATGTTGAACTCGACGCCGGCGAGCTTGTAAATGCTGGCCATAATCGTGTCCAGCTTATTGACAAGCTCGACGCCGAGCGCTTTCAACCCGTCGGCATCCACGGCGATGCCGCGCAGCTCCATCTCCGCCAGCACGCCGGCCAGCGGCTGCTCCAGCTCGTAGAAGAGGCGGTGCATCTCGCTCTTCTCCAGCTCCTCCGCCAGCACCGGCACGAGGCGGGCGGTCGCCATCGCTTTGCGGCCCAGATGGTCGCTAAGCGCAGCCAGTTCCGGCAGGCGGAACTTCGCGCCTTTGCCGAATACTTCGTCGTCCGCCTTCAGCCCCGGCAGACTGTACTTCGCCGACAGGCCGCTCAAGCTCAGATTCGACTCAGTCGGATCCAGCAGATAGGCGGCCAGCAGGACGTCGAAATCGACACCCTTCAGTTCGATCCCCTGCCAAGCCAGCGCGAGCAAGGAGCGGTGCAGATCGAATACTTTCTTCTTCTTGGACTCGTCGCCGAGCCAAGCGCGCAGCGGCTCCCCCGCTTCGCTCTGCATCAGCTGGAAAGGCACATAATAGGACTTATTCGTATCCCCGTCCTGGATAAACCAGACGACACCGACATTCACCGCCTGATGCGGGTTTTCGCCCACGGCTTCGACGTGAATGACCGCGTCGTCGTTTAAGCTGGCGGTCAGCAGGCTCATATTTTCTTCCGTTACGACAATCGGCTCCAGGCTTTCCACCGTCTGTCCCAGCGCTTCCAAATCCGTGGTGCCGAAGTCCATCTTCTCCAGCAAGGATTTGAACTCCAGCTTGCGGAACATCGAGGCAAGAGCTTGTCCGTCGAAGCCGTCATAGCGGAACGTCTCCCATTCCGTCTCCATCGGCACTTCGCGGAAAATCGTAGCGAGCTCTTTGCTCATTAGCGCGTCCTTGGCATGCTCCTCGACCTTCTCCTTCATCTTGCCCTTCAGGCTTGCCGTATTGGCCAGCACTTCCTCTACCGTGCCGAACTCGTGCAGCATTTTGAGCGCCGTCTTCTCCCCTACCCCGGGAATGCCCGGAATATTGTCCGACGTATCGCCCATCAAGCCTTTGAGATCGATGATTTGAGCAGGCGTCAGGCCGTATTTCTCCTGGATGCCGGCCGGATCGTACAGTTCCACTTCCGTGATCCCTTTGCGGGTGATCGCTACGGTGACATGATCGGAGGCGAGCTGCAGCATATCCTTGTCTCCGGAGACGAGCAGCACCTTCTCCCCTCTGGCGTCGGCGGCTTTGGTCAGCGTTCCGATAATATCGTCCGCTTCATAGCCGGAGAGCTCGAATTGCGGGATTTTGAACGCTTTCAGAAGCTCCTTGATAAGCGGGAACTGCTCGGACAGCTCCGACGGCGTCTTCGCCCTTCCGCCTTTGTATTCCGTGTATTCCTTATGTCGAAACGTGATTTTCCCGGCATCGAAAGCGACCAGGAAATGAGTTGGCTTTTCTTCCTCAATGAGTTTAAGCAGCATCGTTGTAAAACCGTAAACGGCGTTCGTATGCAGGCCGCTCGAATTGCTAAGAAGCGGCAGAGCATAGAAAGCCCGGTTCGCAATAGAGTTACCGTCAATAATTATAAGCTTATCCATAAGTTCGCACCCCGATTTTAGACATACTTCCTTCATCATAGCATACGAAATTAAAATAAAAAAACGTTGCTGCACATAAACATAGAAGGAGCCCTAAGTTTTGATGCTCCGGTCTTCAGAAGGAGGTTCTCCGAATGAGCCCTTTTTTTTCTCCAGTACGCAAAAAGGTTATTTTTTTCGATATGAATAATACGATTCTGGATCGCAGGCAATGCTTTGACTCGGCCTTTCTGGAAGTCATGAACGATTACACGGCCAGGTGGGAGCCGGACGAAGCGCTCTTCACCGCCCAAGATGTGCTGCAAAGCTATAAAATGGAATGGAGCCGCCACCGCAAAGCGCCGGTGCGAAGTCCGATCTCACCCGACGAGCTCAGGCATATCTGTTTGCGCAAGGCGCTTCAGCCTTTGCCGGTGAATGTAAGCCCCGCTTTCACCAGAGCTTTCTTCGAGGGGGTCGAGGAGCAGGAAGACAATTTTGTCGCTCTCTTTCCCGGCGTAGAGGACACGCTTGAGTCTTTGTCCAAACATTATAAGCTTGCCATTATCAGCAACGGGAACCGCAGAAGGCTGCAGCATAATTTGGAGAAAATGAAGCTGACCCGGTGGATAAGCCAGGACCGCTTGTTCAGTTCGGAGAAGGATGGACCGCGCAAACCGCACCCGGCCATATTCGAGAAGGCGCTTAAGGCTATGAACGCAGCGGCCAGCCAAAGCGTCATGGTGGGGAATTCGTGGCGCAACGATGTGGTTGGCGCCGCATCCAGCGGCTTGGACGCCATCTGGATACATCCGGGGAATATGAAGAAAATATCGGAACGCCGCATCGGCAAACAGAAGGTCATCATCATTCGCTCTTTCAAGCAGTTGAATTATACCTTCTAATGGGCTTGTCATCCGATATTTTGAAAATAATAAATGCTGCCTGGATAGGCCTTGGCCTTCTTCTTGAGCGCAGCCGCCGTTTGAGAAATGTCTTCAAGTGAAATGGGAGATTCACAGCTGCAGACGACTAAAGACAGCGACAATGTGACTCCCTCGCTCTTCACCTTGTTCCCGCTCCGGTCCCATACATACTCCCATTCCTCGTCTTCATAGAACATCTGCACGCCCTGCTCGAATCTGCGAATCATCTCCTGGCACAGAAGCTCCGGCTCCGCCGCCACCGAGATGGCGATGAAATCGTCGCCCCCCACATGACCTACGAAATCAAGAGGCGTTCCGCACACGCTGATGGCCTGCTGCATAATATCGGCTGTATATTGAATCAGCTGATCCCCTTTCTGAAAGCCGAAACGGTCATTAAACCATTTGAAATAATCCAAATCCGCATAGACGACATGGAATGGTTTCTGCTCGTGAATGCGTCTGTTCAGCTCCCGGTTAATCTGCAGATTGCCCGGCAGCCCCGTCAGCGGATTGGCCACGCGCGCAGACTCCATCCGGACATTCGTGATGCTTTCGAGAATCGATCGGATGGAAGCAATCCCTGCCATTTTGCCATTCGTCGTAATGATCACCAGATCGTATAGATGATGGATGGAGCGCGACGTCGCCATTTGCGATACCTGCTCAACCGACGTGAACTCGTCTACGATGAGCGGCGTTTCATCCATAATAGACTCAATCGTCCGATTCCAGAACAAGGAGAACGCATATTGCCCGGCCAATTGCTGAAACAGCCGTTCTCTCATCATTAAACCGACAGGCTCCTCGTTGCTCACGATGACGGCGCCGACCGCTTCTTGATTTTTTTTGAAATAGTCCGCAACTTCCGAGATCGGTGATTTCTTGTCGAACGTTTTGACAGGTGTCTTGAGATCGCCGATATGCCAGTTCATATGGCCTCCTTGCACCTTGCGATGCTGCCCAATGAGCATTCTTAAACTGTCCTGAATGTCCGCCGGCGCCTTCTGCGGCTTCCCTAGCAGAAACCCTTGCGCATAATGAACGCCAAGCCGCGTCAATTTGGCCAGCTCATCCGGAATTTCGATGCCTTCGGCAATAATCGAAATGTTCATTTTGTGAGCGATCGTGACGAACGTTTCCAAGATGTACTCTTTCACTTTGTGCTTATGTATGTTTTCAATGAGAGACCGGTCGATCTTGATGAAATCCGGCTGAAGCTCCGCGATCGCCTGCAGGGAGGAGTAGCCGGCCCCGGCGTCGTCGATGGCGATGCGGTAGCCCTGCTTGCGGTAATGCTCCAATATTTTCTGGGCGAGAGTGAAATCCTCAATGGACGTTCTTTCCGTAATTTCGAAAACGACATTGCTCGGCTTCAGACCGTATTTCAGCAAAATGTCCAGCGTTTTACCCGGAACGAACCCGGGGTCATAGAGCACGTGGGAGGATATGTTAATGAACAGCAATTGCTGCGGGTGCTCCAGAATCGAACCCTGAATCGCTTTCTCGCGCGCCAACTGTTCGAGCTTATACAGCTCTCCGTTCTGTTCGGCGAATTCAAACATGGCGATCGGAGATTGAAACATGCTGTCTTGGGGGCCGCGGATCAGCGCTTCATATCCCATCACCTGTCCGTCCTGCAGAGAGACAATAGGTTGATAGACCGAATGTACCGCCCCCGTGGCGAGTATATCTTGAAATAAGGTTGTTGCTTCTGACTGACTGTTCATGTCCATCATCCCTCATGTCGTTTTATGTATATGTATAGTCTATCAAAACAAATGATAGTCTTTATTATCGATGTGTAAAATCTATGTAAAGACTTTAAAATAAAAAGAGGGAAATGCCTCTCCGCCCACGAAAAAATAGAAGGACGATTGCTAGGTGCGTACATCCTTTGTACAAGCACGGAAAGGAATTGAAATGGAACAACAAGTCAAAATCTTGGCGGTAGATGACCGCTACGAGAACTTGCTGGCTCTGAATAGCATTTTAGCCTCATCCCACTATGACGTGATCTCGCTGCAATCCGGCGAGGAAGTTTTACGATATTTATTGAAAGAGCCCGCTGACCATATCGCCGTCATCTTGATGGATGTGCAGATGCCTGGTTTAAGCGGCTTTGAAACCGTAGAGCTCATCAAGCAGCGCAAAGCTTGTCAGGACATCCCGATCATTTTCCTAACAGCCCTAAGCACATCGATTGAGCATGTTCTGAAGGGGTATCATGTCGGCTCGATCGACTATTTGTTCAAGCCTGTACACCCGGAGATGCTCCGAATGAAGGTGGATGCCTTCGTCAATATGCACCTCAATCATCAAAAAATCAAATACCAGAGCGAACTGCTGCACAAGCGTACGCTCGATCTCGAAGAAACCAACCGGAAGCTGGCGGAAGCCGAAGAGAAGCTCAAGCAGCAGAATACGCTGCTCGAGCAATGGGTGGAGGAGCGCACCTCGGAGCTCGTGGACGCTCATGAGAAGCTGATGAAATCCCAGGATCATTTCAAAAAAATGTTCATGCTCTCTCCCTCTCTGATGGCCATTCGCCGCTTGCCGGACTTGTCGTATATCGAAATTAACGAGAGCTGGAAGCAATATACCGGTTATGGCGACGAAATCATCGGTACGAACTTGGACCTTCTGCGCAAGGAATCCGGCGAGTCCACCTCCTGCGAAGAAGTCGTTCATAACTGCAAAGTCCGGTATGAAACCAAGTCCAAGGAGATGCGGACAGCCTTGCTGTCCACGGAAATCATCGATATTGAGAATGAGAGCTGCCTGCTTCAGGTCGCCGTGGATATTACCGAGAGCTTGCGGTTTGAAACCGAGATGGCGCGTCTCGCCCAGCTGAACCTGGTCGGCGAAATGGCCGCCGGGATCGCCCACGAAATTCGCAATCCGATGACGACGATCCGCGGCTTCCTGCAGCTGTTCCGGGAGAACGACCGGAATATGCAGAAGGAATATATCCCCATCATGCTCGAAGAGCTGGACCGTGCGAATGAAATCATTACCGAATATTTATCCTTGGCCAAAAATAAACAATCCCACCAGCAGCCCGATAACATGAACCGGATTATCGAAATGCTGCTGCCGCTCATTCAGGCTGAAGCCGTCATGTCCGGCAAGCATGTTCAGTTCCAGTTCACCGAATGTCCCGATATTCATCTGGACGATAAGGAGCTGCGCCAGCTCATTCTCAATATGTGCATGAACGGTCTGGAAGCGATGTCTATTGGCGGCACGCTGACCATACAGACCTATTTGGAGAACGAGCATCTGGTTCTACTTATCGCGGATCAAGGGACGGGCATCGATGAGAAGCACCTGGAGAAGCTGGGACGTCCTTTCTTTACCACGAAAGACGAGGGCACGGGTCTCGGCTTGGCGATCTGCTACAGCATCGCGGCGAGGCACCATGCTTCGATTGAAGTGCAGTCCAGCCCGAAGGGGACGACGTTCCTAATCCGGTTTCCGGTGCCTCAGGCTGTCGGAGAGCAGACAAGCCTGGCGTGATGACGCTAGGCTTGTTAGGCGTTTGTCGTCCGGTATATACGCGAAGAGGCCCTTATTCCGTCGAATAAGGGCCTCTTCACTTACACTATAGTCAGCTTACACGTTCAAATCTTTCCGCTTCCCGGTCACCATATAGATCACGGCTTCCCCGATATTCGTCGTATGATCGGCCACCCGCTCCAAGAAATGTGCAACGAGGAGCAGATGCGTCAACTGGCGGTTCCGGTTGTAATCGGAATTCATCATGCCCATCAGCTCAGTCATCACTGTGCTGTACAACTTATCTACCCGGTCGTCCTTCTCCGCTAACGCCGCAGCTCTATGCACATCGCGTTCCGTGTAGGAAAGCAAGCTTTCCTGCAGCATCACAATGGCGATTTCCGCCATTTGCGGGATCGTCTCCAGCGGCTTCACCAGCTCTTCTCCTGCGAAACGAATCGTAATCTTTGCGATGTCCACCGCATGGTCGGCGATTCGTTCCAAGTCGGTAGCGATCTTGAGCGCTGTGCCGATGATGCGCAAATCGCTGGCCATCGGCTGCTGCAGCGCAATAAGACGCAGGGACAGTTCGTCGATTATGGTCAAATAATCATCGATCTGGTCATCGTTTTTGATTACTTGCTGCGCCGTTCTCTCGTCCAAATTAGCTAGCGAGTGTACGGACTTCAGAATCAGCTCCTTGACGCTTTCCCCCATATTCAATAGCTCTTCCTGCAATAAGGATAAAGATTGGTGAAACCCTGGTCTTGCGTCCATGTAAACGTTGCTCCTTCCAGTTGTAGTTAACCGAATCTGCCCGTGATGTAATCTTCGGTCCGTTGGTCGTTAGGATTGGTAAAGATTTTGTCGGTTTTATCGGTTTCCACCAAATATCCGTTCAGGAAGAAAGACGTCATATCCGAAATCCGAGCGGCCTGCTGCATGTTATGTGTCACAATAATGATCGTATATTTGTCTTTCAGCGTTTGGGTCAACTCTTCAACCTTCAGCGTCGAGATTGGATCGAGTGCCGATGTCGGCTCATCCATCAGCAGCACATCGGGTTCTACCGCGAGCAAACGGGCGATGCATAGACGCTGCTGTTGGCCGCCGGACAAGCCCAGTGCGGATTTGTGCAAGCGGTCCTTCACTTCGTCCCACAGCGCGGCTTGCACTAGGCTGCGCTCCACGATTTGATCGAGCAGCGCTTTCTTCTTGATGCCGTGAATGCGCGGTCCGTAAGCAATGTTGTCGTAGATGCTCATCGGGAAAGGATTCGGGCGTTGAAACACCATGCCTACGCGCTTGCGCAAGGAGACGACATCGGAGTCCCCGCCATAAATATTTTGGCCGTCAACGGATACGCTGCCTGTAATACGAACGCTGTCGATGAGATCGTTCATCCGGTTGAGCGTCCGCAGGAACGTCGATTTCCCGCAGCCGGAAGGTCCGATCAACGCCGCGATCGTTCCTGTTTCGATCGTCAAATCAATATCATGAAGCGCATGGTTTTCGCCGTAAAACAAATTCAATTTCTCTGCTTTGATTTTGGTCATGGTCGCGATCGCCATAATTATTTCCCCCCGGAAAGTCTTTTTTGTAGGATTCGGCTTGGTATGGACACGAGAAGGTTAAAGATAAGAACGACGATCAGAAGCAGCGCGGCGCTTCCTTTGGCAATTTCTTTAGCATCCGGAACAAGCGCTTCAGCGCCGACATACCAGAGGTGAACGGACAAGGTCTCCCCCATGTTGAGCGGGTTGAAATCCGGGAAAAATCTCGATACCGACAAGCCTGCCGTATAAATCAGAATCGCGGATTCACCTAATGCGCGTCCTGCGATCAGCGTGATGCCGGTGATCAAGCTGGGCAGCGCCGCCGGAATCAGCACCTTGCGGATCGCCTGCCATTTCGTTGAGCCGAGCGCCAAGCTCGCTTCCCAATAAGATTCCGGAACGGTACGAATCGATTCCTCTGTGACCCGAACCATGACCGGCAGATTCAGAAGAGCTACAGTCGCCGCGCCGCCGAGAATGGAGAATTTCAGGCCGAGCAAGTTGGCGAAGAGCAAGAAACCGAACAAACCGAAAACGATGGAAGGTACGGAGGATAAAGCTTCAACCGAGATACGAACGAGATCCGTAAACCAATTCTTTTGTGCGTAAATCGCCAGGTAAATCCCAGCGAACAATCCGATTGGAACCGATATGATGAGAGAGAGAATCAAGACATAGAAGGAGTTGAACAGCTGAGGTCCGACCCCCCCGCCAGCCTTGATTTCTTCCGATTTGCCGAAAATGAAATGCCAGGATAGATGCGGCAGTCCGTCACCCAATATCCGGATGAGGAACCAGGCCAGAATACCGATGATCGCAATGCCCGCGGCCCAGAAATATACCGTCGCGATCCGGTCTGTCGTTTTACTTGTCATTTCACTTCACTCCTCTTCGCGACGATACGAATGATAAGAATTAAGGCTAAGGAGATCACGAGCAGCAGTAGTGCCATTAAATAGAGGGCGTTGTTCCATGTGGATCCGTAATTCGTATTCCCCATATCTTTCACGATCGCTGTTGTTAGTACCGTAGTGGAATCCAGCAGCGACTTCGGCATTTGCGGCGAGTTCCCGATGACCATGAAGACGGCCATCGTTTCGCCGATCGCACGCCCCATTCCCAAAATGATGGCCGTCAAAATGCCCGGTCTGGCTGCCGGCAGCAGCACGCGCCACATCGTCTGCCAGCGCGTTGCTCCAAGAGCGAGCGAGGCTTCTTCCAAGCGGCTCGGCAGAGCGCGGATAGCATCCTCCGAAATGGACAAAATAGTTGGAAGAATCATAATCGCCAAAATTATAGCGGCAGGCAGAATCCCGTATCCGACTCCGTTTGTGAGCTTACCCAAAGCAGGCACAATGACGGTCATCCCGATAAGACCATATACAACGGACGGGATACCGACGAACAAGTCCGTTGCCGGACGCATGATTTCCCGCATCCATTTGGGAGCGATCTTCGCCATGAACAACGCTCCCGATAAAGCGAGCGGTACCGAGATCACGACCGCTACCAGCGTCATTAACAGCGTGCTGTATAGAAAAGGGAAAGCTCCGAATTTATTTTGGCCCGGCGTCCAGTCGGTGGAGAAGAAAAACTCCAGCGGGCTAACACCTTGAAAAGTTTTCAATCCCTGCATACCTACGAAAACGATGATTGAGAAAATAATCGCGGACACAAGAGCCGCGCTGGTGACAAACAACCATCGCATGATGCTGTCTTGTCTATGTTGTCCTCGGGTCCATTTGGAAACAACTGGACGGCTTCTTTCTGAACTCGCATTTGATAGTTTGTCTGCTATGGAATTCACTGGGATAATCCCCCTTCACTTATTACCACATGCGTTCACATGTCATGCTTTCATGATAGGACATGAATGTCATTGGATCGTTAATGAATTGTAAAGGCAATGTAAAAGTTTCATAACCACCGTTCAAAAACCTAAAAAGAGCACCCACAGATTGTGGGCGCTCCAAGAAGTTATTGCTATTATTTTTTGAGCAGGTCAGCCGGCAAGAATTTCAAATCGCGAACTTGTTTGCCTTGGAAATCTTTGCTTTGGATGTACTCGATGAATGCTTTTGCCGGATCTTTAGCTTCACCTTTCGTATACATGTGCTCAACACCATACAATTTGTATGTGCCGTTTTTGATGTTGTCTTCGGAGAAAGCTACGCCGTCAATTTTCAAAGCTTTAACGGTATCGTCGATGTAAGGAGTATCTACATAACCGATGGAACCGGATTGACCGGCAACGGCAGTTTTCATAGCGCCGCTGTTTTCTTGTGTGATTCCGTCTTTCGTAAACTCTTTGCCGTCAAGAATGATTGTTTTAACAAGTGTACGGGAACCGGAGCTGTCCGGACGGTGTACAAGTACGATTTTGGCATCGTTACCGCCGACGTCTTTCCAGTTCGTGACTTTGCCCATGTAGATATCAGCAGCTTGCTGTTTCGTTACATTATCTACTTTCACATCTTTGTTTACAATCAATGCAAAAGGTGCGATTGCAACTTGGTGGTCGACAAGACCTTTGTCTTTATATTCAGCAGCTGGTTCTACGTCGGAGTTACCGATGTCGGAAGTACCGTCAGCTACGTTCTTAATACCTGTACCGGAACCGCCAGCTGTAACGTTGATCGTTACTTTAGGGTTTTTCTCCATGAACTCCGTTGCCGCTTGTTTCACCAGTGGAAGCAGTGCGCTTGAGCCGGAAGCTGTGATTGTGCCGCTAAGCTCTGTTTTTGGCGTGTCGGATGGTTTAGCAGAAGCTGATGCCGCTGTTGTGGCAGCAGGTGTTGTAGAAGCGGCGCCATTCGTCTCTGTTTTAGCTCCGCAACCAACCAAAGACCCCATCATGAGTACCGCGGAAAGTGTAAATGTAATCCCTTTTTTCGACATGAACTTGAACATTGTCAGCATGTCCTCCTTTTATTGTATGTTGCTATCTCTTGTTAGTTTCGATTTCCTCTGTGTGCCTCGAACTAACTTACACATTCATCGTAACAACCGAATGTAAATTCCAAACCCGTGAAACGTAAACGTAATGTAAAACTTTTAATCGTACTTTTTCCATAGTTTTGTCTGGTTTATTTTACATTTCATTTACATACTTCGACGCTTTAGTTAATAGAAGCCTCCTATATTTATAAGTAGAAACAAGAACTTTATCAGATCTTGTCTATTTTTGGGGGGATGAGTGTGAGAAAATTCAGCATTAATAATTTGACTATGCGCACCAAGTTAATCGTCAGCTTCAGCGGTGTACTCCTGATCTTCCTGGCCGTAGCTTTCTTTAATTTGTATCAAGTCAGTCAAATCAAACAGAGCTTGACCGATCAGAATGATAAGGTTGAGCTCAAAGTGCTGGCGTTGGAATTAAAAGAAATGGTGCAGGAAATGAATATTATTGCTTCCGGTTTGGAGATTTCCAAAAAACCCATATATATTGTGAAGTACAACGCTTTGCGAAACCCATTCAATGACCGCATCAAGAGGATTGGCGATACCGCGGTTACAGATGAGCAACGAAAATGGCGCAGCCAGTTGATCCAGGCGTCCGTCGACTACATAAACAATTTCGATTCTGCTGCCGCGATGATTCAGGGCAATGGAACGAATGCGAAAGATTTGGAAATGAATTTGCTGTATCTGTACAATGAATCACAGGATTTGAAAACCGTCATTTTCGAACTCGTTGATAAGTTCTATGTGACTTACGCCGGGGAGGCGGACCAAGCGATTCAGTCGTCTACCAAAGCGTTGGACAGCACCACGTCGGTTATGATATACGTATCTATCGTCGTGCTCATATCTACTGTCTTGATCGCCTTCTTCCTTATTCGTTCCTATATTCGACCGATTCAGAAGCTGCAGAAAGCCGTTTCGCTTATTGCCTCCGGTGATTTGACTCACACGATCAACGCGACCTCGAACGACGAGTTGGGTCGGCTTAGCCACAGCTTCGACCATATGATCCTTCAGGTTCGCCAAATGCTCCATGCCACGAAGCAGATCGCTTCGTCCCTGACCGGCCATTCGCATGAGTTCCACCGGTTCTCGCAGGTAACGGCTTCGGCGAACACGGACATTCTCAAGGCGATCCACGAAATCTCCGGCGGTGCCGACGAGCAAGCAACGAAGACCGAGATGTCCTCGCAGATCATCGCCGAGCTTGAGGCGGAGATTCGCGACATTACCGCGTACACACATGAAATGATACGCGCCAGCGATGAAGCCGCAGCGGGCACGCTGCAAGGCACGGGCTATGTCCGGGCGTTGAAAACGTCGTCCGAGCAGTCGCAAGCGGTGCTGCACAAAGTGGATGCCGCGATGCAGACCTTAGCCGCCAGCTCGAAGCAAATCGGCGCTATCACACATTCGATCACGGAGATCTCGACGCAGACGAATGTGCTTGCACTGAATGCCGCGATTGAAGCGGCAAGAGCGGGTGTGCACGGCCGCGGCTTCTCCGTCATCGCGGACGAGGTTCGCCAGCTGTCGCAGCAGACGAACGACTCGTCCAAAACGATCAGCGGCATCACACAAGCGCTGCAGAAGCAGATCAAGGAGCTGCAAAGCTCGCTGCTCGAAGCAAGGGAATCGGCCAATGCGCAGAGACACCGTGTTGCCGATACGCTGGGCTCCTTCGAGAGCATTGACCAGTCCATGAAGGGCATCAAGAATCAGATCGAACAGATTCATCTCAAGATCGAGCAAGCCCGCTCAAAGAACGATACGCTGGTCGATTCCGTTCAATTCGTTGCGGCGATCGCACAGGAAACTGCGGCAGGCGTGGAGGAAGTCAATTCGACGTCGATCCAGCAGGATGCCTCCATTCGCCGGATTGCCGAGCAATCGGATGACATTCTATCGTTGGCGGAACAATTGTTTATGGAGATCAGCAAATTCCGGATTACCGAATCGGATGAGGATGAGGATGCGCACGAAAGCGGAGAATTGGGAAGTCTTCCTGACCGGGAGACTGCGGCTGCCGCTGTGGCTGCGCTCGATCGCACAGGAATTGCGGTACCTCAGGCTCATGCAGAGCTGCAAGCAGAGGAAGGGCAGATGGCAATGGATCTCGCCGGGGAGGAATTTGCGGAGAACGCGCCTGGTTCTGCAGATGAAGCCGAACCTTCGGAATCAACCGAGTCCAAGGACATCAAGCAGGAGAAGAAAGAACCTGTACTTATAGGTTAAACGAGCAGGACCTGAGGAATGCATGCGGCATGGTTGTATGCCGTACATTCCCCAGGTCCTGTTGTTTGTATTACCGGCTAGTGAACATACCGGCCTTCTTTCGGCACAGCCATTTGCTCGAAATGGTCAGCCAAGCTGCCGAGCTGAAGGGTCAGCTCATCCCCGCGCATAGGCGTGCCATGCCCTGTTACCGCCAAGCTGGGCTTCAGCTCGTTGAGCTTCTTCACCGATTGCTCCGCCGCTTCCCAGTCGGTCGTAAAATATTTCGGCGGCCCGCTGATCTCCTGCGTCTGCAGGATGACCCGGTAAAGCGATTCCTGCTTCACCGTTACGAAAGCGTCCCCTGCGATAAGGGAGCGGTCCTTCTCCCGGAACAGCGAAATATGACCCGGCGTATGACCCGGTGTATGTACCCACTGCCACTCCGGCAATCCGGGGATGGCGCCGCCTTGCGGCAGCGGCTTCACATGACTGGCGATGTTGATGCCGTGATTCGGGAATAGCGGGGAAAGCTCGCTAATCAAGCCGCCGTTCACGGTAGAGTCGCCCTGGGGATAGTTCGCTTTTCCCGTCAGATACGGAATTTCCAACTCATGCGCATATACGGGCACGTCCCAATGCTCCAGCAGCTCCGTGAGCGCCCCGACATGATCGAAGTGACCATGGGTCAGGATGATCCCCTCCGGCTTCGTAAGCGGGCCGTAGTGGTCCTCGGCAAGCCGTATGATCTCATTTGCGGATTGCGGCATGCCGGCATCGACGAGATACCAGGTTTTCGCTTTGCTTGTCGGGTTCCCGATCAGACATATATTCACGAATTGAATGCAGTAACAGTAAATATCGATGCTGACTTCCTTGCCCTCGCCGCTCGAAACGGACGTTAAGGGAATGTACGTATGCTCATAAGTAGAATCCACTTGCCATACTCCTCCTCGGATAATGTCTCTGATAGCATCCCCGGTTTCTTGACGGATTATATGGAAATTCTCTGATAATCCTGTGCAGCGCTTCGGCATAACGAGGATCCCTGGTTCAGGTGGGAGGTAGTAGGCACAGGTGGTAGCAGAGGTGGTAGGTAGGAGCCGATCCTAGCTTAGGGAGCGCGGGTAACGATCCTAGCCTAAGGAGCGCGGGTAACGGGAATTTCTCCTGTTATTTCGGCTGAATAGAGCCGATCCGGGTAGGATAACTGGATAATCTCCCGTTAATTCTACACAAAATGGCCGCAAGAGGGCATTCTTCGCCATTTTAACGGGAGTAATTCCCGTTATTACTCCCGAAAGCCTATACGACATAGGAATAGCGGGAGTTTTTCCTTTTATTCTGCGCTCAGGTGGGATTTCGACGTGCAGCGCTGTATACGAAGATTCCTGGTTCAGCAGGAGGCAGCAGGAGCCGATCCTAGCCTACGGAGCGCGGGTAACGGGAATTTCTCCTGTTATTTCGGCTGAATAGAGCCGATCCGGGTAGGATAACTGGATAAACTCCTGTTAATTTTGCACAAAATGGCCGCAAGAGGGCATTCTTCGCCATTTTAACGGGAGTAATTCCCGTTATTCCTTCCCAAAGCCTATTCGGCATAGGAATAGCGGGAGTTTTTCCTTTTATTCTGCGCTCAGGTGGGATAAACCTCTTAGACCCCTTAATTAAACTGGAGTCCTCCCAACCAATAAATTAAACTAAAAGCAAGGGAGATGATCCAGAATGAAAAAGAGGTTTAAAGAGGAAGAAAAACTTAAAATAGTTAAGGAAGCATTAGCCGGTGTTAAGATTGGGGTGCTCGCCCGCATATATGACACACACCCTGAAACCATCCGTTTATGGGTGAAAGATTACCGTGACACCATCGCAGAATCGGGGATTCCTCGAACAGATGAGAATATAGAGGAATTACGGCGACTGCAGGAGGTGGAGGAGCGCTATGAAAAAGCGGTGAAGGTTCTTGGTGAGAAAGAACTCGAAATAGAAATCCTCAGAGAGCTATTAAAAAAGAAAAACCCCGCTTATCAGAAAAAGTTGAAGTAGCAACCCGTTCATTAAGCGGGGTGAGCCAGCAGCAGTTGTACTGCGCATCCTTGGGTTATCGGAGTCAACATACTACGAACGTAAAAAAAGAGCGGCTTGTAGGCAGACCGAACATCTAACAGAATGTCACCGCCGGGGACGCCCTGTTTCAGGCTACTCTTCTACAGTAACAGGTGAGAAAGTTAGCGATGAGCAAATACAACTGGGACAGATGGATATAAATTATCTCGAATAGGCGAGAATACCCAGTTTATTTTCCTATTTTTAAATCCCCGGTATTCCGAATATCCACTACCGTTCGAAAATCAATAACTAGCTTAGGAAACAGTTGATTTTCCCATTCATCGACTTGACTCTGCGTGAGCTTCCTTCGAAAGATCTCGCCGGTCATCAGAATGTCCGAATGTTCCTGTTTTAGCTTGCTGAATAGCAGTTGAAACCGCTTTTCAAGGAGCTGTTCCAGTTCTCGCTTCAAAATCCTGTTGTCCAAAACGTCCTTCTCTTTGGCCTCCAACACGATTGCTTTCAGATCCATCGTACTTTTAAGTTTCGGGGCCCCGCCTTCCCATGAAGTCCGATTTTTGACATGGGCCCCCACAATTTGTAAACTTGAGGACTACTCCGTGACCTCGACGATTCCGCTTATGAATCGGCCGCGAAATAAGTTATAGAGCATTGTTTCTTCTCCGATCCGGTTGGGCTGATATTATGATTACCATTGCCCTCAAGAATTATTTTCCAAACTGATATCAGCTCTGCAGCACATCAGATTAATATTGGAAAACCGCTAACTATTCTTACCATGAAAAAATGGAGTATTGTGATCCTGTGAAGAATAATGGGCCTGTCTCAATTCTGAGACAGGCCCACTACTAAAGTAACTAAAAAAGACGCTTCTGATAGAAGCGTCTTTTCAGTAACAAACATATGTTCGTTTTTTGATACAATTTAAATAGACCGGTCTGCATTCGAATTCCATAATATTATTATAAACCATCCGTAATTATAAGTCTATATTTTATCAGGATAATATTCTATATTTTGTATACCCGACTGGGTAATCTAGGTACATTCAGATGCCTGTGGAAAGAGGAGGATTTTGTGAAAATCCGCTTATGGAATAACAATTTAAAAGTCCGGTTAATCGGTGAAGGACTGTTTAACATGCTGTTCTGGATGTACTTCCCGTTTATTACCGTATATTTCGGTACTGCATTGGGCAATCATATCGCCGCCATTATGATGTCAGTCCCTCCGATCTTCAGCTTGCTTGGAAGTCTACTCGGAGGAACTCTAGCCGACAAGATAGGGCGGCGGCCCGTTATGCTGCTTGGCGCTTTTGTTCAGGCAATGATGTTTATTTTATTTGCGATGTCTCCGTCCCATTGGTTCGATTATATCGCTTTTATCGGCATTGGTCTGGGGGGGGCCCTCTATAGTCCCGCAAGTTCGGCAATGGTTGCAGACCTGGTCCCCTCGGGGCACCTTCGGCAAATATACGCAACGTTTACGACGGCCAATAACATTGGTGCCGTGATTGGTCCAGCACTTGGAGCCGTTTTCTTCTTCCACTATCGGCAAGAGCTACTGTGGATCTGCGCATTAGTCTTGCTATTGTATTTTATCGCCATTTATTTTATCGTTCATGAAACATTACCGCATTCGGCACAATGTACGAAAAGTTCAACTTCGATTAGCCATGCATTCAAGGAGCAATGGAAGGGTTATGGCGTTATTTTTCGCGATAAAGTGTTCCTACTCTATATTTCAGCAGGAATCTTTGCTCTAGTGCCCATTATGCAACTGGATTTATATTCATCGGTATATGTGATCAATGAAGTCCCAGCCCAGTTTCTCTTGGCGTGGAACGGCGGCGAATCCCTGAGGCTGTCCAGCAAGGAGATTTATGGATGGTTACTGGGGTTCAACGGAATTTTATTTGTACTGTTTATCCTTCCTGTTACGAAATGGTTCCGCGAATGGAATGAACGAAATGTATTCATTCTGTCATCCCTATTGTCTGGAATTGGGACGTTCGCTCTCGGAATAAATTCCAATATATGGTTCCTTTTTTTTGTTACAGCCATTTTCACTTTTGGGGAAATTGTCCGTTCTCCAGTGGCACAGAGCTTTATAAGCGGCTATGCGCCAGAGAACGCAAGGGGGCAGTACATGGGAGCCAACAGCTTGCAGAACACGATCGGCAAATTTGTAGCACCAGTGACGGTATTCCTATCGAGTTGGGTTCCGCCAATCGTCATTTTCACCATTATTTTGGCATTTGCATTCATTAGTATTGTTTTATATATTCAGTTATTTCGGATATATGTGAAGCGGCCTGAGGCAGCGAATATAAATTGATGGAAGCCCTGCAAGAACGATCGCCGGTTGGTGATGTGTATATACGTCCATTCCCTTTACCGGATCTTTCAGCGCGAAGTATAAGTTCCGTGTCCCAAGTGCCAATTTCTGCGCTCTGAATTTCATTTGACGAATAGACGGGCGAGATTATTTTTCATAGGAGTGTAGTCCACCATCAAATACTACTCGTATGGAAAAGAATCTAAATAAATAATATACTGGCTATAACTGTTTTTTGTTGAGGTGAATCTAATGGATGAAATCAATGAATCAAAAGAAATTGTATTACAAATCGGTGTTGCCTTGAAAAAATACAGAAAAGAAAAAAACATGAGCTTAGACGACTTATCGGAACTAACGGGCGTAAGTAAACTTACTCTGGGGAATATTGAACGTGGCGAGACAAATCCAACTTTGGCGATTATATGGAAAATTTCAAAAGGTATATCTTTACCGCTATTGGCTTTGTTCAAATCAGACGCCTCCTCTGCTAGTTTGTATCGGGCAGGTGAAGGACTGCGGTTTTCTAATGATCATAAAAATTGGGTCATTGAACCAGTCTTTAAAAGTAACGATATTGAGATGTGTAGGGCTTACTTACAGCCAAATAGCTTGTATCAGCCTGAAGGGCATCATGTCAATACAACTGAAATTGCAACAGTCATGACTGGTTCCATTGAAATCCAAGTCAATGGAGAGATTTACACATTGAATCAATATGATACTATCAGTTTTCGTGCAGATTGTCCTCATTCTTATACCAATCATACGGATAGCGAAACAGTGCTCCATATATCCTTAAAATACGATTTCTAAAGTCGAAAATTCAACTTATTAAATACAACTCTGAATTCCATGACGGGAATTTCAGAGTTGTATTTTTGTTTCTAGATGAATTTCGGTATATTATAAATTACTTATTGATAAAAATAATATACTATAATATACTTTGTTTATTCGCGCGGATGTATTGTCTTTTCAAGATTCAGGAAGGAGAAATTAAGAATGCCGAACAAACAAAATAATAAAGCCGTACCATCCTCTATAGGGCTGATCATTCTCGGCATTATTGTTATTGCAGCTAATTTACGTACTCCCTTAACATCAGTCAGTCCTTTAGTAAGTCTAATAAGGGATGACATTCATATTTCAAATACATTAGCAGGCCTGATCACAACGGTACCCTTGCTTGCATTTGCTTTATTATCGCCTCTAGTACCAAAATTAGGGCAAAGGTATGGGGTTGAACGGATCATAATGATTGCCTTACTCTCTCTCACTGTAGGTATTGTAATACGTTCTTTATCTGGCGCAGCTAATCTGTTTATTGGGACAGCAATTCTTGGATTTGCAATTGCGGTATGTAATGTATTATTGCCAAGTATAATCAAAAGGGATTTCCCAAATAAAATTGGTGCCATGACAGGTGTTTACTCCATTTCAATGAGTTTATGTGGAGCAATCGCATCGGGAATCAGTGTGCCTCTAGCCGCGAACGCAGGTCTAAAATGGCAGGGAGCATTGGGAATATGGGGGGTTCTAAGCTTTGTATCGGTCCTCTGTTGGTTACCCCAATTAAGAAGTCAAACGAAGCAAACAACCACGGCGAGTCAACAAATGGCCAGCAACGATGTGAATGTTTGGAAATCCCTCATTGCCTGGCAAGTAACCTTGTTTATGGGTATACAGTCCATGGTTTTCTATGTGTTGATCGCATGGTTGCCTGAAATTTTAAAGCAGCAAGGAATTCATCCAAATCAATCAGGATGGTACCTCTCGATCATGCAGTTAGTTATGCTTCCATTTGTCTTTATAGTCCCCGTTATTGCTGGGCGCATGTCTAGCCAACGGTTGTTAGTGGTCATAACAACCATTTTGCTTTTGATGGGAACGATTGGACTTCTTTACGGAAGCTCCAATATGATTCTGTTGTGGATCATCATGCTCGGAATTGGTGGAGGCTTCGCCTTTAGTTTGTCCATGATGTTTTTCGGGTTACGTACTGAAAACGCGCATCAAGCAGCGAAACTGTCTGGCATGGCGCAATCGATCGGATATCTTTTTGCCGCAGTCGGTCCTGCTCTTATAGGATATCTGCATGATGCGACAAATAGTTGGAACCTGCCACTTTTCATTCTGCTTGGTGCTGCGGTATTGCTCTTTTTAGTTGGAATAGGAGCAGCAAGAAACCGTTTTGTAGATAGCAAAATAGTTGCGAGCTGCCACGGAAAGGATGATAAATATGTTTGGCAAAATTATGGTGACCATTGATAGTTAATGTCAGCCAGGAATAAGTGTCGGATGGCATGACAAGTGTCAGCCACAAGGTTTCACAGCTATCAAGATGCCCAGTCCTCATTGTGCATTAACTCTTTCGGAGACTGCAGAGATGATGCGATGTTATACTGAAGGGTACGTTATTTGAATGACTACAGCGGCAGTCTAAGGCTTTTTATCCAAGTCTTGGTCTGCCGCTGCTTCCTTTAAGGGATCAGTCTAAAACTTATTTTCACCGACCTGCTTCCTTATACATCGTATTCGGCTTTATGACAGATTCGTCTTGCGTTTTTTTTTGAATGAACGGCAGATTAACTACGCAAGGGTAAGCCAACATAAGGTCTATTCAATGTTTATTCTGCCCAATATATTGTGCAACGTAAAAAGGATCCGCCGCGACGAATCCTTTTGTTGTTTTTATTCAACGTGAATATGGTATGTTATCGTTAATTCCGCTTTAGAAGCTGGATTTATCAACTAAGTCGATGAGTGGTAATTCGTTTGAGAACTTTTCTGCGACTAGATCAACCTGCTTTCCGTCAGCGCGAATTAAGGTGTAGTATTCATAAGCCCCTATGACCGTAAAATCGTTCTGCATCACACCCGGGTAGGCCCGGTTTACGGAATAAACTTGACTTTTATAGGCTTGCAATGCCTGTCCCTTCAACAATCTATATTCACTGATGTCCACTTTTCCTGTAATCATGCATGTATCCTTGGGCCCAGCGTCCTGACAATGATCATAATAGTGGGGAACGGATATATAATAAAACTTAGGCAACCGAGCCGGGGAATAATATGGCTCCGATAAGATTACGGCTTTTTCTGCTGCATGGGAGACGGCAATATGATCCGGATGTCCGGTAACCCCATCCAGCGGAAACGATAGGATTACATCTGGTTTTAAAGCAATAATCGTTTGGCTAATCCGCTCGGCCAGTTTATCCGGATCTTGATCCTTAAGGCTTCCGTCTGGGTATCTATATAAAATTAAGTCGGTAACACCCAGTATGGTACATGCCATCCGTAATTCTTCCTCGCGGTGCATGGCTAACTGTTCTCGCGAGTTAAATTGAAACTCGCCGGATCTCCCTTTGCAGCCCGAAGTGACGCATATTAAAAACACCTCGTGCCCCTGTTTATGGGCTTTAGCCATGGTTCCTCCAGCAGCAAAAGATTCGTCATCAGGATGAGCAAATACGAATAATAACCTCTTGCTCATATCACTCAGCTCCTTCCTTCAATTCGCTGATCGAGTCCTTTAGATAAACGAGGCCCATCGAAGTCACGTTGTTTATCGGTTCACCCTGCATTTCAACGATTTGAGCTTGGGGTGCATATTCCTCAACTTGCGAAATCAATTGTTCCCGAACGAGGCTAATATTTTGCAATACGCCGCCTTGCAGGATCAGTTTAAACGGTTTATCCGTAAGCATTAATTGCTGAATGATAGCTCGCACACTTACAAACAATTCCTCACTGGCTGCGGATAAAATACGTTTAGCTACAGGATCCCCGGCTATCGCCGCTAAATTAACCGAATGAGATAATTCTCCTAATTTATCCACTGAGTAGTCCGAACTATAGACCCAATTGAACAGGTCTTCTACATGGCTGATGCCCATGTGCGGCAGAACCCATTCATGTAGTCTAGTTGCGTCCCCCCGACCATCATGCGTCCGAAGAATCGCTGTCACGGCCTGCTTGCCGATCCAATACCCGCTTCCTTCGTCCCCTACCCGATGCCCCCATCCGCCAGTCCTGCCCGTTTGGCCTAACTCGTTTATGCCAAATACGATCGACCCTGTTCCTGCAATGACGAGCACACCGGGCTGGCCTTCGGTTGCACCTAACAATGCGGCTAATCCATCGTTATGGACCACTAAGTGCCCTACTTGGATCGTCAGAAGGCAGAGGGTCTCCTTCACCATTTCCATAATCACTTTCCTATCATATTCCGTATCCAACCCGGCGATTCCAAAAACGGCGCAGCCGATCTCGACTGGAGGGAGCGTCGCGGAATCTACGGTTATCCCGAGATCCACTATCGCCTCGCGAATACCATGAGCGATTTCCCGCAATGCCCTCTTCTTACCAACCCCTTGATAATTACATGGACCTGCTTTTCCTTGTCCTAATATATTTCCTTCCTTATCTGTGAGTACAACGCGGCTTTTGGTACCTCCTCCATCAAAAGCAAGCAGGGGAATTTTTATTTTCCTCATTAAGCTTCACTCCATAAAAGAATGACTTCATCCAGATGCTGAATGGCACATCGGCTCTTTTCCCGAGCCTCTTGCAGCCATTGAAAATGTGACGAGTACTGGAGCCTGCGGTCATCAATGATTCTTTTCATTTCTTTCGGATTTGGGCCCCCCGGCAACGTACGGATGTCTACAAAATGAACGGGGTCCATCGCTCTGTGCAAGGTTTCTTCATTCAAGGACACGTCACGGCCAATAACTTGTCTTGCAGCGTCATTCACCAACTGAAGTGTGATTTGATTCGCGTTTAACCCGCTAGCAAGCGCTTTTTTGACTACTTCACTGACGATATGATGGGCTTTTCTGAATGACAGCGCATCCGATCTTACTAACGTATCCGCCAGCTCAGTGACTGTTGCGAAGCTTCCTTCCGTCCTCCGGCGAAGCACTTCCTTGTTGACCTCCATCGTACCCATGACGGCAGCTAACAATCTATATAACTTATCCATTATATCTAAACTTTTCCAAGCATACGGCTGCATATCATCCTCGGTATCTACAATATCTCCGAAGGGCGTGTTATGAATCATGGATAGAATTGTATTGGTATTCCCTACGCAGCTCGACAATAACGCCCGCATATGCTCCAAAGAGACGGGGTTGCGTTTCTGTGGCATGATGGAGCTGATCTGTACGTAAGGAGCTCCTACCTTAAGCACCGCAAACTCTTGCGTACACCACAAGAGAAGATCTTGTACAACCCGCCCTAGATTAATTGCCGCCAACTGAATGGCCGTCGCGATTTCACCTAAATAATCAGCGCCGCCTATCGCATCATATGAATTTTCAATAAGTTCATCAAAAGCAAGCAGGTTCATCATACGTTCCCGGCTGATCGCAAATCCGGAGGTCGTCAATGCCGCTGCCCCCATACTGCTTCGGTTACAGTTGGCATAAGCCGCCTTCATGCGTCGAATATCCCGATTCAGGGAATCGATAACAGCCGTCATGTAGTGAGCGAGAGTCGTTGGCTGAGCCTGCTGTGTATGTGTATAGCCTATCATCACCGTGTCCAAATGTTCCTCTGCAAAATTCAGTAAATGGTCCTTTAAGAGAAGTGCAGAAGACAGTGTCACCGCTAATTTCTCTCTGAGCACCATTCTATAGATCGCAATTCCCATATCATTGCGGCTTCTCGCAAGATGCAAATTGCCGGCAATATCCCCGGCATGTTCCAACAGCTGATGTTCAACCTGAAAGAATAAATCTTCGAACTCTCCGGTATAAGCGCTATGGCGCAGAGCCTCCACATCTAGACTCTGAATGGCTCTAGCAATTTGTTTGCATTCTTCTTCCGTGATCAGTTTTTGCTCACGCAGCATGATCAGATGTGCTTTATTGATTGCCATCATGGGGCCTAGCAGATTTTCTTTTGCTTCATTAAAAGCCGGTTCCAAAACAACCTCCGTATACGTTTTACCCGGAAAAGAAGCTCCTTCCGATTCCAGCAGCTGTTCACGATATCCCATTGTGCAGTTCATCCTTTCCTTTCATTTTTTGCTCTCATTTCTAGCCAATTCGCGATTAGTCGATTCATATTCCGAGCAGCTTCCTCCACGATCGACTCCCCGGCTTCATAGGAAGTTTGCTTGATTTTACCTGTGTATCCATCCCATCCTTGGGGCGTACCCTCCACTAAAACATAGGGCATTGTAGTTAAAAGCGGATATGAATCTAATTCCAAGTCTGAATCCTGTACGGAAACCAAGTCCGGTCGAAAAGCCTTAACGGCAGACATTTCGTATGGACCCCCATGGCCTCTGCCCGCAGTCCCTTGAAATAACCCCATTTGCTCAGGAAAATCCGTCGCAACCATTTGCCACCAGTTGATTAACAAGAAGCTCGCGTCTTTATATACACCGGTGATGGATTCGGCTACGGTCCGGGAAGGCCCCATATTGCCATCGTGAGCATTGAGTAAGACAATATTTCGAATTCCCAACTGACAAATTCCGTCTACGATGTCTGATAAGTAATCTATAAAGACAGATGGGCGGACCGAAACCGTACCAGGATAATCTTGGGTTTTGCCTGGACAAGGCGTATACGAGATGACAGGATAGATTAAGGGCTTAAGAGCAGAATCTACCATTTGTGCAAAGCCCTCAGCCAAGATAACATCCGTACCCAACGGTGAATGTGGTCCATGATACTCTAAAGAACCGATTGGAACCACAGCGAATTGCGCTGTATTCTTAACTTCATCTACCTCTCGCCCATGAACATTAATTACATTCATATCCCCTGAACAACCTCCGAATTCATGATACATCCGGAGGACACCGATCGTGACCTCCAGATGTAATTGGTTAGCTAAATACTAGACTACTGTTTTTGGCTAATCATATTAACGAACATACGAATAGCGCCAGGAACTAGATTTGGAATTTCACGATACCATACCAGCGAGCTGTATGTGTAAACACCTTTTCCATAAGGAGCTGATAAGAAAGTACCTGTAAATTCTTTTTCACCCGGATCTCCGTTAGAAATCAGCTGCGTATACTCATTGCCCCATTCTGCAGGATTATAAGCGGAACGGTCCTGAATCCACGAATCCCAATCCGCATCTGTAATTTTATTAGGGTAATTGAAGATCGGATGATCCGGGGCCAGCATCGTAACCTTGGAATTCTCATCGGTTACCCGCCATTGAATAAGCGGCTCCCCAATCTTGATTGGATAAGGCGCAAGATCAGGCTTCCATTTATCCTCAGGCTTGTGATATTGAACCACGAGGTTCCCGCCGTTCTTCACATAGTCCAATAGACGTTGATTACTCGGAATCAGCTCCGGACGGAATGCGTATGCGCGAATGCCAAGAACAATCGTATCATATTGAGAGAGATCGCCGAATTGGATTGCCTTGTCATCCAGCTTCACAACATTAACGCCTACTTGACGCAAATATTCATCAATGTTATCGAAACCGCTTGACACGTATCCAACTTTCAAGTTTTGCGGAACTGCCAGATCAAACGCTTGAACCTTTAGTCCGGCAGGCTGAATCAAATATGTTTTACCGATATGCGGGTATGAAATCACTTGAACGCCTTCATTGCTTTGAACATTTTCATTCCTAGCTACTGCCGTAATTGAATACATGCCTGTAGCCACCTTGGAGGAGCCTTTGACCGTGAAAGAAACGGATTTGGTTTCGCCTTTAGAAGCGAAACTTATCTCTTCTACAGCCGGCTCAGCCGTCCAGCCCTCCGGCAAATTCAAGGAAATGGATGCCTTCGAAGCGCCTGGCGTATAGTTGCGCACGGTAACCTTAACCGGAATCGCCTCATCCGCTTTCAATGTATTAAATACTGTTGCACTAGGGCTAAGCGACATCGCATACGCAGGAAGAACGGCAACCGCATTTTGCGGAACTGCTCTAACCGTACTGGACGTATCAAATGCCTTGTATGTAACGTCAGCCGTTAGGTTCGGTGCCGCATAAGGCTTGAACTCAGCAGCGTCCTTAGGTACGGTCACATCGTACGTAACAGAAACCGTTTGATTATTGCCAATCGAATCGAAGTTAACCGGCCCTGCAGCCTTTGTTGCCCAGCCTTGCGGAACATTCAAGTTTAGCTGAATGTTTTTCAGGTCGACATTGCCGCCGTTGAAGGCAGAAACCACGACCTTGGTCGTTTGCCCAGCTACCAGCTCACCTGTATCCGGTTTAACTTTAACAACCAGCGAAGTAGCTTCCATGCTAGCTTTGTTCAATTGCGCGTCTTTCACATTCAAACGATAGAACAGGTCATCCTTCACGGCTTGATCCAGACTGGAAGACTTCACATCGGCCAAGGCATTTTGGACATCCTTTTTCATTTCGTGAACTTCCCGAGCCACTTCCGTGAAGTTAGGATACGCCTTAATAACCTCTTCACTGTCTTTTTGCAGCTGCTGTAGGTCCTTCGTTACTTTGTTATCTTTGCCTTTGGTCTCAACCTCTTTAGCCAAATCGGCAAAAGTAAATGCAATGCCTTCAAAGAAACTTGCTTCCTTATCACTCGTTTTTACCGTACTTGATTCAAGTGTATAGTAATTACCGGAGGGACCTTCATCTACGACTCTGCCCATACCTTGACTCTTATGCATAAAACGTGATTCCTCACCCAATTGCACATAAGAGGCGCCGTAGATGTTATCATATTCGCCGACTGGAACCATGACGTTATATTTCTTGGCGTCTGCTGGCAAATATAACTTCTTAACCTGCCAAGGCTGCAGACCTTTCTTTAGCTGCTCAGGGAATACATTCGGGTCAGCGGCATCCTTATAAGCCCGAACAGTAAGAACGTTAATCGTTCTATGATGGCCATGTGTCGAATCTTCATTCAGGAATGATGGGATGATGACATCCGGACGATCCTCACGGATCTTACGTATCAACCTTTCGTACGCAACGGACTCTCCCCAATGTTGAAGCGTTTCTTCTACACTTTTGGAAAATCCGAAGTCAAAAATCGGATCATTGATTTCCTCGCTAAGCATACCTAGCGTTACGTTAGTGATTTTAGAAGCTTCCTGCAGTTCGCGCGTTCTGATGATGCCCAAGGGATTTCCCAGCTCACTGCCGATTTCATTTTGCCCGCCCTCGCCACGGTTTGCAATAACGCTGAAAGTATTGACTCCTTTGCCCAGAGAAAGATAAGCTAGCATAGCACTATGCTCGTCATCTGGATGAGCACCGGTGTTCATGGCACTTGCAATCGTCGTTAACGGTTTGATCGATTTCCATAGATCTACTACGCCTCGCTCCGCATAAGCAGGACTTGCCATTGCAGGTAAGAGCATACTTCCCGCGATCGCAACGCTTGTCATCATGGATACTAATTTGGGGCTTGATTTCGACTTACCACTCAATTGAACTCCTCCTTTGATCATCACTTTCTCACACGGCAAGAAATGGCCAATTTCCCGCTGTATATCATGACGTGGTTATGAACTCCTAGGTGTTCCCACGATATGACCGAACCTGCTTGATATGAAACAGTGATCGTCAGAATGCGCTACCCGCTTTATCCCCTGTAATCTTACGCGAAATAAAGAGAACAATGATGATCAGGACGATCTGCAAAACGCCGTATGCACAAGCGGTGCCGAATTCGAATGAGTACATCCTCTGAAATATTTCTACTGAGATGGGAACGGTACTTGTTTTAAAAAGCAAAATGGAAGCCACGAATTCGCCAATGCCATCCACGAAGGCAAGCAGTGTCCCGGCCAGTATGCCGCTTAAGGCCATCGGGAACACGACGCGCCGGAAGCTGTACCACCAGGTAGCCCCCAAATTGCGTGCTGCTTCTTCCGTGGAGGCGTCCATCTGTATCAAAGTGGCGGACGTCGAGCGGAAAACCAGAGGTAAATGGCGAACAAAATAAGCGATAGGCAAAATCCAAAAGGTTCCTACCAACACTTGGTTAAAGCTGAATATTGAAGGCGTACTGAATGCAGCTATCAGATTAATACCTACAACCGTACCCGGCAGCGCCCATGGAAGCATAATAAAAATGTCCATTAACGACTTTCCTTTGAATTTCATACGTACCATCGCATAAGCTGCCGCTACGCCAAATATGACATTACCTAATGTGGCTATGGAGCTCATTTTGAAACTGTTAGCCACCGGACGCCACGTTTTACTTTCCGTAAAAAGCTCCACATAGTGCTTAAAGGTGTACTCCGGAGGTAATATTTGCGTAGTCCATTTGCCATCTGCGGAAAAAGAGATCAGAATGATCACGAAAATCGGCAGAAGCAGAACAATGACACCGAGGAAAGAAAGCAGCATCGCCAAATACCGGCCCCACACCGTTTTCACCTCGGTCCTGTGCACAGAGACGCCTTTACTCATATTTTGATAGTTACGAAGACTTTGATACCAGCGCATTAGAATCAAAAACAAAATGGAGACGAACGATAAAATCGTCGATTGCGTCGCAGCCATATCCAGATTGCCATTCGTACGCGACAAGTAAATCTGCATTGTCATAGTTCGTTCTATTCCAAAGATGAGTGGTGCTGTGTAAGAAGCCATAGAAACCATAAAAACCAGCAGAGAAGAAGCGATAATGGCCGGCGTCAGCATCGGAAGGATAACCCGCCGCCAAATATACAATCTTCCGGCTCCAAGACTGGAAGCCGCTTCCTCCAGGGATGGATCCAAGCCTTTGATAGCGGACGAAGCTGTCATGTAGAAATACGTATACATTGTAAACGTATGGACAACGAGGACTCCCCACACACCTTTAAGTGAAAAAGGGACGTGATCCATGTGAAACAGAAGCTTCAGAGCTCGGGGAATGATTCCGCTCTCACTATATAAAAACGTAAAAGAAAGCACACCGATTAACGGGGGCAAAGCCATTGGAACCATTACGAGCACGGCTAATATTTTCCGTCCCGGGAATTCATAGCGCTCAAGCAAGAATGCCATGGCGATACCAACGAGTGCGCACGTTATCACACTAAGGACCGATAAATAAATGCTGGTCCATAGCGCTTCCAGATTTGCAGTGTGCTCCAAGCTAAAGAACTTGGCGTAGCTTTTCATCGAAAACTGCCCATCCACGAAGGCACTTTGTAAAAAGGTCTGACATAAAGGAAATAACACGTATGCCAGTAATACAAGAAATAGCGGTGCTACTAGTACATAAACGAAATTGGGTGAATGTACGATCGAACGTTTACGAGTGACAGGCTGTGTATAGGATTGCATCTCTGATTTCATCGTCGGATCCCTCGTCTACCCCAGCAGGTATACGCTTTCTTTGGGAATATAGATAAACAACTCGTCCCCGCGCTGCTGGACCTGTGTTTTGTGATTGACAAACATGGCTTTCAGCGAAAGCGCCTGCACCTGAAGTAAATAATTGACGCTGATACCTGTAAATTCTGAAATCATCACCTTACCGGTCACCGCATTCGTTTGAAGCTGCTCCTCCGGCAGTGCTTCACGAATGGATTCAGGACGTATGGATACCGTTATTTTTGTCCCAACGCTCAAAGTTGTGTCCGGCGAACAATTACGGGCCAAAGCCGTTAGCACGAGGCTAGGGGCAACTCGGATTTTGACTTCCTCCCCATGAATCTCTTCAATAACGCCTTCCCACAAATTCGACTCACCGATGAACGAAGCTACGAACCGATTAACCGGACGGTGATACACTTCCTCGGGGGTCCCGATTTGCTGGACGACACCGCCATGCATGACCATAATGCGGTCTGACATCGACATCGCTTCTGCTTGATCATGGGTAACGTAGATCGTAGTTATTCCAAGCTCCATCTGCAGACGCTTGATCTCTAGGCGTGTTTCTTCTCTAAGCTTAGCGTCTAGATTGGATAAGGGTTCATCCAAAAGTAATATTTTAGGCTCAATCACGAGGGCTCTTGCTAGAGCAACACGCTGTTGCTGACCTCCTGACAATTGGTCAATTCGTCTGTGTCCGAAATCACCCAGATGTACCTGTCTTAAGGCTCGCTCTACCTTCTCGGTGATTTCCGCTTTGGACTTTTTTCTAACCTCCAGACCGAACGCTACATTTTCAAATACGGTCAAATGCGGAAAAAGCGCATAGTTTTGAAATACCATCCCCGTATTACGTTTATTCGGAGGCAGAATCGTCACATCTTCATGCCCGAAGACAATACGTCCTGCGCTCGGATAATAGAATCCGGCGATCATTCGGAGCGTCGTTGTTTTCCCGCATCCGCTCGGACCAAGAAAAGTGAAGAACTCTCCTGGCTTAATTCTGACATCTACATTTTGGACACCTTTCACTTTGCCGAACTCTTTACTTACATGTTCCAAGGCCACATCAATCAAGCAGGCTACCTCCCTTGTTGTAATCAGGCGGAGGGAATCCTCCGCCATCAAATCCGACTTATTTGCCGCCTTTGCCCCTGATGTTTTCGTCCCAGTACTGCATCCAGTCTTTTTCCTTGTTCGCCATAACTGTCCAATCCAACTGCATAGGCTTTAATTCAACACCCTTCAACCAAGCAGGAAGCGTATCTTTGCTAATATCCGTTCTGGTAGGAATCTGGAATAGCTTCTCGGCTAATTCCACTCGCAGCTTGGCGTCAAATAAGAATTCATAAAACTTCTTAGCCGCGTCCATGTTTTTGGCACCTTTAACAATACCTACACCATCTACCAGAATCGGCGCACCGCTCTTCGGATAAATAAAGTCAAATGGCTGCTTCTGCAATTCCTTCTGAATCATGATATCTTGCATGTTCCACAGAGACAGAGTTCCTTCTTCACGCGCCAGCTTCAAATATAAGTTTGTAGGATCCTGCGCATATTCTTTCGTATTCGCATCCAGCTTCTTCAGCCATTCGTAGCCTTTCTTCGGATCTGTTGCTCCACCTTCTTTAAACACCATCGCTGAGTAAATTGTTCGCATCGTACCGGAAGCGAGAACACCGCGAATGATGATTTTCCCCTTGTATTTAGCATCAAGCAGATCATCCCAATCCTGTGGAGCATCTTCCTTTTTCAGCGCTTTAGAGTTATACATAATAACCTCAGGCAGCAGCATTTCACCGTACCAACGGTCCTTCGCATCCTTATAGAGCGCCGGTATGCTGTCGCCGAAGCTAGGTTTGAAGCTTTCGAGGAGTCCTTCATCCGCCGCTGTCATGAGCGAGGACTGGGTTCCACCCCACCAGAAATCCGCTTGCGGATTAGCTTTCTCTCCACGGACACGTTCCATAATCTGCTGAGCGCCCATCGTAAGCACTTCAACATCAATATTTGGATTTTTCTCTTTAAACTTTGGAATAATCTCATCCACAACGTTTTTATCTCTAGCTGTGTAAATGACGAGCTTTTGCTTCTCAGTGGACTTTGGAGTTTCGGCAGGTTTAGCCGATTCTGCCGGTTTATCTGTGGGACTGGTTGTTTGCCCACCACTAGGAGTCGCGCTCCCACACGCTGTAACCGCTGTCATTACAGTACAAAGAAGCATGCTGGTAACCCATTTCGATACGTTCCCCTTTATCATTCTCATCGTTTAAATTCCTCCAGTAGGTTATTTTTGACGATTCGTTATGTAGGTTTATGTAAGGGCTTCCAAAACAATTTGAATGGCTCCGATAATTCCTGCTTTAATGCCTAAGGCTGCAACTTTGACAGGCGGTACAAAAGGAACCCATTCTGCAAGAAGCTGGTTTAACTTCTTTATCCCCTGTTCGCCGATGTTGA
This sequence comes from Paenibacillus sp. MAHUQ-63, assembly GCF_028765165.1. Lineage (GTDB taxonomy): Bacteria > Bacillota > Bacilli > Paenibacillales > NBRC-103111 > Paenibacillus_E. Next base: position 531,714 of record NZ_JARADB010000001.1, read on the forward strand.
CCATTTCTCCGTTAATGATTAACAACTCTGGATCTAAGACACTAATCATATTGACCATGCCATGTGCCCAGTGAACGTAAATGTCTTCCAGAAGCTGCTCAGCTTCCCGATTTCCGCCCTCTGATTGCCTCATAAGTTCGGCGATCACACTCGTATCTTCATTCCAGCCTGTAAGAATCAGCCTTGCTTTTTCAGTGATGCCAGAAACCGAATAATTTCTTTCGAATACGCCATATTCACCGCGTCGAGTTCGTCCGACTGGCCCAATCATCATATAGCCGATCTCGCCAGCAGCTTCACGAAAGCCACGATAAAATTGGCCATCAACAATAATTCCTGCACCGATCCCTGTACCTACATACATATGAACTTGATTACGAACACCAAAGCCAATCCCCTGATGAAACTCACCAATCGTCATTAAATTAACGTCATTCTCGATGAATACCGGAATACGCAATCTTGCTTCCATTTCTTGCTGAACAGGCAGCCCCATCCATCCTGTGCTTGGCGCATAACTAATCGTTCCGTCCGTGCGTTGCGTGATTCCCGGAAGTCCGATCCCAATCCCTAGAAGGTGGTCTTTATCAAAACCACTTTGCTTCAGAAGGACATCCACACCCACTTCCAGTGCACGGATCGCCGTCTCTCCGTTAGTCGGTTGAGATAACCGGGTCCCATAATTGAAGAGCAATTCACCGCTAAGATCCGCTATGGACATATGGAGGGTACTACCCTCAAATACAGCGCCAATCACACCTTTAGCTTTAAAATTGTACTCAAGTAAAATCGGTTTTCTTCCTCCTTTGGATTCACCGACGCCGACCTCGTTGATGAGGCCTTCACGTATCATTTCATCCACTAAAGAGGAAACGCAAGGACGACTTAATTCAGTGAGCTTAGCCAGATCCGCCCGGGAAACACGCTTGTATTCCCTGAGCCGACTTATAAGGAGATGTCGATTCATTTGTTTAACTAGCTTGGTATTTCCAGCTTGACCATGCCCAAGCACTTTCTCACCCCCTTTGATAGTTAAGATGACTAACAAAGTGTCTTGATTCAAATTCTAAAACCGGAGGGAATATTTGTCAACGAATTTTATGGAAATATTTTCCTTCAAATTTCTGCTTTTTTCTCCTTATTAAGTGTCCGATATTATAGGCTATGGGCTGATTGTAGCGAATGAAATCATCGAAGAAGGTTCTGATTCCTTCTTCATCATTCGAGAAGATTAAGGATTACCAACGAGGAATCAACGGAGATTAACTGCACGTACAACATGCGTTTGTTGAACGATGTCGATCCCTACAACTAGATTTTGGGTTTTATTTTTTTAATTGTCATGCGACTGCATATCCGCGAAATCCGCTGCTTATAGATTTGTTAACGATGGCCCCTAACTCTATAAAAAGAACGTTCACCCACAGTAGATGAGTGAACGCTCAACGGACACGTTTCGATCTAGGTAAAGATCTAGGTAACCAATGCCGTCTGTAAAGTGTGCCTTTTGCCAATCAGTCTTTCGAATCGCTTTTATTCAGCCTCATCTTGGCGCAGTCAAAGATATCTATCAGACTCGTCACTAGAATAAACTCAATGAAACCCAGCAAATGCTCCAAATCCACACAATAAAATAACCGGTCTTATTTGACCGGTTATTTATCTAAAGATTATGTTCGAAAACGTCGGTTACTGACATCTTCGCTGAAGACATTCATTTTATCTACAGCGGCTTCTGATATGATTGAGGCTGCAGCTCTAGAAACCTAGAGCCTCTAGGGATTATTTTGATATTAGTGACTTCATTAATTCAATTGGGTAGGTGTATGATGGTGGTGCACTTGCGTAGTATGTTGGTGCTGCCCCGTGTGGTGGTGCTGCCCGGTATGTTGATTGTGATGAACAACATGGTGTTGATGGTGGTGCATGGGATGATGATGCATATAAGGATGGTAAGGATGTGGACCATAGGCAACATAATGATGCATAGGATGGTAAGCAACATGATGCATGGGATGATAGGCATGGTGGTGTGGGTGATACACGTGCGGATAATAAACGTGATGCGGCTGTGCATAGTGGGCTTGAGTGTGATGTGTTTGCGCTGGAGAATGAGCCACTGGCGCCACTATAGGTTGTTGGTAGATCGGGAGATTATCTCCAGTCCATTTTGGAGCTTGTTGCACCGGTTGAGTTGGTTGAACTGATTGAATCGGTTGAATCGGTTGAACTGGTAGGACTGGTTGGACTGGTTGGACTGGTTGAGCTGGTTGGAGTTTCTCCGTTCTTGTTACAGTTTGATAAATTGGTAAGCTATCTTCCGATGATACATTGTATTTAAGCATTTGTTTGCTCCTTTCTAGGGTAGGCATCTGTCAATACGCCATCCTATGCATCGTTTCGGATTTTGGGTATATGTCTACAGAAATTGGGCTCATGTATCATGATTTGTGAAAACTCCAGCTTTGCGAACATGAATCCAGTCTCCTATCTTCGCTATAATGGGTTTCTCCCATAAAGGATGCTGGAATTGTAAGAAATAGGAGAAATCAGGATGAACATAATGATCCGTCAGAAATGCTGATTTCGTACTGCCGGACATTCTATGTTTATTAAGCACATTAATAACTTCTTCCCCAGAAGCTATACCGAGCCCATGACCATGCCCATAATAAAGATCGTTGTCCAACAAGACGACGTTCTCCCCTTTCCACCAAGGCAGCAATTCCTCGAAATCGGGATTTTCAAAATAAAGCACATCCCCCACTACAGCCTCCGCGTTATTGGTTTGGTTGATGAGATTCAATTTGCCATTGGAATGCCAATCAAATAATAAAAGATCCGCAAATAAGAGGTCAAATTGACCAGGATCTATCCATTGTAAAAGTGCATGATACAAGACGACGATGACAGCCATTGAACACTCGAATCCGTAAGAGCTGCCATTTGCGAATATATCCTTTATCGCATCCTTTGGTGCAACTCCACGATTCAGTTGGAACCTGCCTTCATTCGTTAAGTGCCAATATGCCGGGTTGCAGAGTGTTCTTTCGAATCCTGCAAAATAGACACCAGCTCTGCTCAGCTCTTTCGCGGACTCCATAATCTGCGTTCGCATGTACAGCTCAAACAACAAGGATTGCATAGAGTTATACCGATACTCATAAGGGCTGGTCTGCTTCTTTTCAAAAATGGATAATTCTAACTCAGACAGCGTACCTTCTCCAAAGGATATATAGCTGGTGCCTTCGATTAGGATCATAGCTTCTCCCCATTATGAAGTAAGTTTGATTCACCTATTTTTATATGTGAGGTTTTGGGGTTGTGTGAATGAGAAAGCAAAGCTGTTATTTCATGAACCGTTATCAGTATTAGGACACTTTTATGGGATCATATAAAAAGTTAACCTCCTAGCCGAACTCCCGTTAATTCTGCACAAAATGGCCGCAAGGGGGCACTCTTCGCCATTTTAACGGGAGTAATTCCTGTTATTCCTTCCCAAAGCCTATACGGCATAGGAATAGCGGGAATTTTCCCTTTTATTCTGTTCTCGAGTAGGATTTCGACGTGCATCTCTGTATACGAAGATCCCCGTTTCAGCGGCGGGTAGGAGGCAGTAGGAGGAAGCAGGAGCCGATCCTAGCCTAAGGAGCACGGGTAACGGGAATTTCTCCTGTTAATTCCGCAGAGTCGAGCCGGTCCGGGTAGGATAACTGGATAAACTCCTGTTAATTCTGCACAAAATGGCCGCAAAAGGGCATTCTTCGCCATTTTAACGGGAGTAATTCCCGTTATTCCTATCAAATGCCTATTAGGCGTTGGAATAGCGGGAGTTTTTCCTTTTATTCTGCGGTCAGGTGGGATTTCGACCTGCTGCGCTGCGGCATACGAATATCCCTCGTTCAGGAGGTGGTTGGCAGGAGGTGATCCTAGCCTAAGGAGCGCGGGTAACAGAGCGAGGGTAACGGGATACCGAGGAATGTAGCTGATGTGCACCCCCTCTTAATCAAAGGCCATGAGAAATTGTTAGTTACAAAGTGCTGCATGTCGGTGCCATTGCAAATATGAAAAATCGCATATATTCCTCGCTCAGAACTCAAAATTGGCTAATTCTATATGAAAAATAGAATACAATCTGCACTTTTCCTATGAGCAGTGGTAATTCTATTCGATAAATCATATAGAGTCTTCGACTATCCGCCAAGCATCGCCAAAAAAAAAAGGCCAAGAACCCTTCGGTTCTTGCCCCATTCCGTCACTTGGCAATTTCATCCGTCGCTTTAATGTTGCGCAGGATGCTGACTTCGACCCGGCGATTCTTCGCCCGGCCTTCCGTCGTATCGTTAGACGCGATCGGACGGTACTCCCCGAAGCCGACGGAAGAGTAGGAGGTCGGATCGATCCGGCCGTTATTCAGCAAAATCTTCATGAAATTAACAGACCGCTTGGCGCTCAAGTCCCAGTTCGTCTCGAAATCGGCCCGGTGGATCGGAATATTGTCCGTATGCCCCGCCACCTCCACTTGATAGCCTGGATAGGTTGCCAGCATCTCCGCCATCGAAACGGCCAGCTTCTGCGCATCCTGCTTGATCGTGGCCGAACCCGAATCGAACAAGGCGCGATCACTGATCGTTATCGTCAATTTCTCGCTGTCCAGCTTCGTCGTCAGCTGCTCGTTCAGCTGATTCTCTTTAATGAAAGCGTCCATGCTTTTCTTTAATTCCTCGAGATCCTTCTCTTCCTTCTGCAGCTTGGCGGCCAATTGGCTATCCGTCTTGCTCTCTACTTTGGTCGGCGGGTTCTGGTTATTGTTATTGTTCTTCGTAGAATTCGCCGCGTCATCGATCGGAATCAGATTGGACATCTCGAAGGGCGCTTGACCGCCGGTAAAAGCATTATTCAGCGACCGCATGATCGAGTCGTATTTCTTCGAATCCATCTGGCTGGAGGCGAACAGGATGATGAAAAGAGCCAGAAGCAAGGTAAGCAAATCCGCATACGGAATCAGCCAGGATTCATCAACGTGTTCTTCATGTTCCTCATGCTTCTTCTTTTTACTCACTCTGGGGAGGCCCCTTTCGCTTCTTCGTCAAAAGCCAATCGATCGCCGTTCGCGATGAAGATCATCATTTTTTGCTTCACAGAGTTAGCGGAAACGCCGGATTGAATGGACAGCAGCCCTTCAACCACCATGAGCTTGATTTCTACTTCCTTCTTGGACTTCTGCTTCAGCTTGTTGGCGAACGGGTGGAAAATAACATACCCGAGGAAAATCCCGAACATCGTCGCGACGAATGCCGCCGAAATCAAGTGCCCCAGCTTCTCTACTTCGCTTAAGTTACCGAGGGCCGCAATCAACCCTACTACGGCGCCCAGAACGCCAAGGGTCGGTGCATATGTACCGGCTTGTGTGAAAATACCTGCATACTTCTTATGGCGCGCTTCCATCTCGGCAATATCTTCAAGCAGTACGTCACGGACGAAATCCGGATCGTTGCCGTCAATAATGAGACGCATACCGCTTTTCATGAAAGGGTCGGACAGCTCTTCCGCTTGTTTCTCGAGCGACAGCAAGCCTTCGCGGCGCGTGATGGATACCCAGTCAACGAACGTATCGATCAGTTCTTTTTTGGGCATTAATTTTTGTTCCGTAAAAATGATTTTCAATAAGGTCGGAATCTTCTTGATTTCTTCCAAGGAAAATGCGATGAACAAGGCCGATGCCGTACCGCCGAAAATGATCAGCGCCGCCGCCGGATTTAACAGCGCAGCCAAGCTTGCTCCTTTCAGCACCATCCCCACACCGATGGATATTAGTGCTAAGACAATTCCAATTAGCGATGATTTTTCCATATTCAAGGCACCCTCTTCTCCTATGATGATTGCTTCATACGTACATGTGTAATTTCCAATATTTCGACAAAAAAATCAGTCCATATTCTTAATAATAGGTTTGATCACCGCAAATTACAATCGTTTTCGCCGAAAATCTAGGACTATAGTCATGTATATTTTGTGAATTGTTACCAAGGAATGACGAAATCCGACTTTCCTCTAATAGCTTATTTAGACCCCGGGCAGGTCAATTCCTTCTAAAAGCGATCTCTGGCGGAACTATATGGATCTGGTATGATCTGGTATACTTTGTGGAAATGATAGGAAAAGATTTTACAGCCTTGAACATGAAGGAGCGATGAGCATGGAAAAACGGAATTTCGGTTCGACGGGGCAGCAGTTTCCCCTGCTGAGCTTCGGGGCGCAGCGCATTGTGGACGAGCACAATTGTACGGAGGATGAGGCCATTGCCATTGTCAATCGGGCTATTGACGAAGGGATTACTTATTTCGATACGGCGCCCAGCTACTCCAAAGGACAATCGGAAGAACGCCTGGGCAAGGCGCTGGCATTGAGAAACCGCAGAGAGAACGTCTGGATTGCGACGAAGACCCACGACCGCACGAGAGACGGTTCGATGAGGCTGCTTGAGGCGAGCTTGAATCGCCTGCAGACGGATCATGTCGAGGAATGGCGCCTGCACAACATCATGACGATGGAGGAGCTGGAGCAATGTTTCGCCAAAGGAGGCGCCCTGGAGGCATTGATCGAAGCCAAAGAACAAGGCATGATCAAGCACATCTCCATCAGCGGGCATACGAACCCGCGCGTCCAGTTGGAGGCGATCGAACGTTACCCGTTCGACAGTGCGCTTGTCGCGCTATCCGCCGCCGATCATCTTGTGTACAGCTTCGCGCACGAGTTTCTGCCGAAGGCCAATGAGAAGGGCGTCGCCGTCATCGGCATGAAGGTGATGGCGCTCGGTAAGCTTGCTCCCTGGTACGAGAAGGCGCTGCAATATACGTTCTCATTGCCCATATCGACGGCTATCGTCGGAATGGAATCGATGGAACAGCTCGAGAAGAACCTCGCAATCGCAGCAAGCTTTAAGCCGATGACCGAGCTGGAGCAGCTCGCCTTCCTCAAAGAAATTATGCATCTGGCGAACCCGGATGTGCTCCGCTGGAAGTCTACCGACTGGGTGTCGGGAGAATGGTACGTTCGCTAAAACAAATAAGCAGCCCCATAAGTGATCCCTCACTTGTGGGGCTGCTTCATTCATCCGTCCGTTTATTCGATGATCAATGCATATACGATCCCGGGACCATGCACACCGATGGTCAAATCGTTCTCGATATCGGCAGACCGGCTCGGGCCGGAGATGAAGTGGATGCCGGCAGGCCGCTCGCCGAGCGCCAGTTCATCGAACGGACGCAGCACTTCGCCGAGCTTCGTCTTCAAACGATCGACCGGAATCATGGCGATGAACGTCGTCGGGAGCAGGCTGACGCTTCGGCCTCGCGTACTGTCCGACGTGACGACGAGCGAGCCCGTATAGGCCACGGCATGCTGTACCGCCACGATGCCGATATCCGCGCCCGCTGCCTTAGCGACAAGCTCGTCTTTGGCCACGCTATCCGCACCTTGCGAGTTCCAAACGGTGATGTCCGTATCCGTGCCGGCCGATAGGCCTTCCCGAAGTTCCTTCAGCTCCGGCTGATCCTGCATAATCAAATGCTTCGCCTGCGTCTGAGCGATGAAATCGGCAATGAACGCCTCCGCCTCCGCCATGCCCTGCAGGCGCTTGGTATGCCCGCCGGCCTTCTGCCAGTTCGACATGAACAGCTGGATGCGGTCTTCCATCGGGAGATCCACTTCGGCCCAGAAGGCCGGAGCGCCCTTCATCGGATGCGCCGGAGCGGAAGCCAGCGGCTTCGAACGGCCGAGGCGGTTCGAGATATTCGCGAAGAACGCTTCCTGCTTCTTCAGCGCATGTTCGTGCAGTCCCTGGAGAAATGCTGCATCTGATTTAGCCATGATGATGTCCTCCTCCGCCATTTTTGCGATCCGCCACAAGCTTCTCCATGCGCGCTTTCATCGCAGCGTCAAGCTCCGGGAACGTCCCTTCCAGCTCCTGCTCGATGTCTTTCCACGATTCGCGGAACGTCTTCTTCGCCAAGCTCGGTGCATAGCGGTACGAATTCCAGCCCGAGAGCGGTCCGACACGCGCCTTGATGTGACCGTCGCGCACAAGCAGCTTCTGCCCCACACGCCCGATCTTAATCAGAGCTTTCACACGCTTCGAATCGGACATCAGGAATTTGAAGCCCTTCATGCCCACTTTCTCGGCCAGGTCGGTCGAACCGCGGTTCACCTTGCGCTGACGCAAATAAACGAGCATATCATGCAGCGGAATCTTCACCGGACAAGCCTCGTAGCATGCCCCGCAGAGGCTGGAGGCGTTCGCGATGTCGTCCCACTGATCGACGTTCTTATTTAGCGCCGGTGTCAGCACCGCGCCGATCGGTCCGCTGTACACGCCGCCGTAAGCATGACCGCCGATATGGCGGTAAACCGGGCAGGCGTTCAGGCATGCGCCGCAGCGGATGCAGTTCAGCAGCTCCTGGAACTCCGGATCGCCGAGCTGCAAGGAGCGCCCATTGTCGAGGATGATGATGTGCATCTCCTCAGGGCCGTCCCCGTCCTGCTGACGCTGCGGTCCGGAAATGACGGACATATACACCGTCAGCTTCTGTCCGGTCGCCGAACGCGGCAGCAGCGTCGCCATCACTTCGAGATCATCCAGCGTAGGAATAATCCGCTCCATGCCCATGAAGGTGATTTGCGTTTTCGGAATCGTGCTGACCATCCGGGCATTGCCTTCATTCTCGAAAAGCACCATCGAGCCTGTCTCCGCAATGGCAAAATTACAGCCCGTCATGCCGATATCGGCCTCAAGGAACTTCTCGCGCAGCTTCCTGCGCACATAGCCGGCCAATATGCCCGTATCGGGCTCCAGCTTCTCCCCGGCGTCTTCCGAGAGCAGATCCGCGATCTGGTACCGATTCTTGTGAATCGCCGGGATGATGATATGCGACGGTGTCTCGCCGGCCAGCTGAATAATATATTCACCCAGGTCCGTCTCGATCGCTTCGACGCCGATCTGCTCCAGCGCATGGTTGATGTGCAGCTCCTCGGAAACCATCGACTTCGATTTCACGACGCTCTTCGCTTTCTTGTGCTCGGCGATCTGCATCGTCAATTGGACGGCATCGGCCGCATCGGCGGCAAAGTGCACGTGCACCCCTTGCGCCCTTGCATTTTCAACGAATTTGCTCAAATAATAGTCGAGATGCGCAATCGTATGGAGCCTGATTTGCCGACCCCGCTCACGCCATTCTTCCCAGTTGCCGTGCTCGGCGGTCGCCGCCAGCTTGCCGTTCTTCAGCCGCTCTGTGGTGAACTTCACCGCATTGCGCAAAAAGTCGTTATTCAAAGCAATCTTCGATCTTTCCTTGACGGTACTGCCGCCGGATTTATGCTCGCTCATGGGCCATCTTCACTCCCTCAGCCAGTAATTCCGCCAGATGCATCACCTTCACAGGCTTCCCACGGTACGATAAATTACCGGCAATATTCATCAAACAGCCCATGTCAAGCCCGACGAGCACCTCGGCTTCCGTCTCCAGCACATGGTCGGATTTCTCCGAAACCATCGCCCCGGATATATCGCACATTTTCACAGCAAAAGTACCTCCGAACCCGCAGCAATCCTCCGCATGCGGAAGCGGCACGAGCTCCAGTCCGCGGATATTCTGCATCAACTGCATCGGTTCCGCTTTGACGCCGAGCAGCCGTGTGCCGTGGCAGGACGGGTGATACGTAACTTTATACGGGAACGACGCTCCCAGATCCGTCACACCGAGCACCTGAACCAGGAACTGCGTGAATTCATAGGTCTTCTCGACGAGGCGGTTGGCACGCGCCAGATTGGCCGGATCATGCTCGAACAGCTTCGGATAATAATGGTGAATCATGCTCGTACAGGAGCCCGAAGGCGAAATCACAAAATCGCTGTCTTCAAAAGCATCCAGCAGCGTCAGCGCGGATCCCTTCGCCTCATCCCAATATCCGCTGTTGAAAGCGGGCTGGCCGCAGCAGGTTTGCGTCGCCGGGAAGTCTAGCTTTACTCCGTATTTTGCCAGGATATGAACGATGGACTCGCCAACCTTGGGATAAACAAGATCGCTTAGGCACGTAATGAACATCGATACTTTCATGTTGCAGCTAACTCCCTTCCTGCATCGTTCCCTCCACAGAGGCATTGTGGCTATACAAAAAACCATCCTCAGTACGAGAGAACATACTGGAGATGGAAGGAACAATGTCGATTACTCTTTATCTAATTGAATGACGTGCACACCTTTGTCCCGAATCCGGTCCACATCTTCCTTAGGGGTCTGTCCGTCTGTGATGACATGTTTAATTTCCGGCCAGCTTGCCACTTGGGTCAAGGACTGCATGCCGAATTTGCTGTGATCCGCCAGCAGGTACGTTTCATCCGCGATGGAGATCATTTTGCGCTTGATCAGCGCTTGAAGCTCCGTCGACTCACTGATTCCGCGCTGAATATGAACCCCTTTGCAGGACAGGAACAGCTTATGGACATGGTACATGTCGAGCGATCTCTCCGCCAGTGGTCCTACGTAGGACAACGAGCGGGGAGATAACAGGCCCCCGGTGGAAATCACTTGAATCTTCTCCTTGCCGCTAACTTCCAAGGCAACTTTCATGGAGTTCGTAATGATCGTCAGCGGCATATCGGGAATCAGCTTCGCCATATACCAAGCCGTCGTGCTCGCATCCAGAATGATCCGGTCGCCTTCGCGAATGTGCGATACCGCTTCCTTGGCGATGCTGTTCTTGAAGTCGGCATGCGCCGTCTCCCTCTCCAGGAACGGCACCTCCGACTGCGCTTCCTTCACGCTGACAGCGCCGCCATGGCTGCGCATCAGCTTGCCTTCGCTCTCCAGCCGGTCCAGATCTCTCCGGATCGTCTCTTCCGTCACCTGACAGAGCTCACTGAGCTCCGTCACTCGAATACTTCCTCTTTCATTGACCAATTGAACGATTCTCTGCCATCTTTCCGCTACCAGCATCGTCTTCCCTCATTTCACCCTCTATAGGGTCGCCACCTGACAAAATGTTGCATACGCCGCCTGCCAACCCGCCACGTCCTCGGGGACGTACGTCTTGACCGGGAACGAATTCCGAATCAGCTTCCTGGCTTCGCGCAAATCCGCGATATACCCTAGTGCTATCCATTGTACTACAAGGTTCCCCAAGGCACTACCCTCAACAGGACCCGCCCAAACCTCGCGCCCTGTCGCATTGGAAGTGAATTGGCACAGCAGCTCGTTCTGGATGCCGCCGCCAACAATATGAAGACCGGAATACGTTTTCCCCGTCAACTGCTCTGTACGTTCCAGCACGAAGCGGTATTTCAAAGCCAGGCTTTCCAAAATGGTGCGTACGATTTCGCCTTCGGACTGCGGTACGAATTGCTGTGTATCCCGGCAATACTGCTGAATTTGCTTAGGCATATGCTTCGGTCCCAAGAACATGTCGTGGTCCGGATCAATGAACGCTTGGAACGGCTTCGCCTGCTGAGCAAGCTTAACCAGCTCGGAGAAGCTGAGGTTCTTGCCTTCTTTGTCCCAGGTGCGCTTGCACTCTTGAATTAGCCACAAGCCCATAATGTTCTTCAGCAGCCGGTTGGTCCCGTACACGCCGCCTTCGTTCGTGAAATTCCAAGCCAGCGCCTGCTCGCCGAGCACGGGCTCCTTCGTTTCCGTACCTAACAAAGACCAAGTGCCGCAGCTGAGGAAGGCAAAATCTTCCTCCAGCGCAGGGACGGCAACCACGGCGGAAGCCGTATCATGCTCGCCTACGGCGATGACCGGAATCGGAACCACGTCAAGCTCTTCACAAATGTCCTGCGTTAATGAGCCTACGCGCGAGCCGGACGGCACCGGAGGCAGGAATAAATCGGCCGGAAGATCCAGCTGCTCCAGAAGCTCCGGATCCCACGTCTTCGTCGTTGCGTTCAGAAGCTGTGTCGTCGTAGCGTTCGTGAACTCGCTGTGCTTCTCGCCGGTCAGGAAGTAGCGCAGCAAATCCGGAATCATCAGGAACGTTTCGGCCCGCTCAAGCAGCTCCGGGTTTCTCTCCTGGATGGCTGCGAGCTGAAAAAGTGAATTGAATTGCAGAAATTGAAGCCCCGTCTTGGCGTACAGCTTCTCGCGTCCGACGACGGCAAACACTTTCTCCATCGTATGGTCGGTCTGATGATCGCGGTAATGATAAGGATTGCCGAGCAGCTCGCCGTTCTTGGCAAGCAGTCCGAAATCGACCGCCCAGGAATCGATAGCCAAGCTCTCAATATCGGTGTAACCCCGATGTTTGGTCTGTAAAATGCCTTGTTTCAACTCATGAAACAATCGCAGAATGTCCCAGTGAAGGCGGTCGCCCACCTTCACCGGATCATTCGAGAAGCGGTGAATCTCCTCGATCGTCACTTGGCCCGCTTCAGAATCAAGGCTTCCGACGATCGCTCTGCCGCTGCTTGCTCCCAAATCAAAGGCCAGGACGCGCGAAGGTTGACTCACCAGCTCGCACCGCCTTTGCCGCGAGCGTTAATGCTCTCGTCGTAGCCGCTCTCGAGGTAAGCTTTCATCGGATCTACAGGCACGCCGATTTCTTCGCGAACCGCTTGCAGAAGCGGAGCCACATCGAATTCGAACGCTTTGCGAATCGCGTCTTCAGCTGCAAGAACATCTTGGCGCTCTTGAGCAGCTTTCACTTCATCCAGGTTGATCAGCAGCGCTTTCGCATACTGGGTTTGCACGTTCAGCACGGAACGCAGCATCGCCGGGATTTTGCGCTCGATATTGTGGCTTTGGTCGATCATGTAAGCAATGTTATTAGCCGCTTGACGGATTTGCGGGTTTTTGTCGTTCGCCGCGTCAAGGATTTGGTAGAAAATCAGGAACAACTCATATGGATTCACGGAGCCCACGATCAAATCGTCATCCCCGTATTTGCGGGAGTTGAAGTGGAAGCCGCCGAGTTTATTTTCATCTAACAGGTAAGTCACGATATGCTCAATGTTCGTTCCTTGCGGATGGTGACCTGTGTCAACGAGCACTTCTGCTTGAGGACCCAGCTTGTTAGCCATGTTGAACGCCATGCCCCAGTCGGCAAGATCCGTGTGGTAGAACGCCGGCTCGTAGAACTTGTATTCAATCAGCATACGCATGCTTGGTGTCATCGCATCGTACATTTCTTTGAGCGCTTCGTACATCCAAGTTTTGCGTGCGCGAATGTCCACTTGACCCGGATAGTTGGAGCCGTCAGCGAACCAGAGGCTCAGAATGTCGGAGCCTACGGTTTTGGCGATATCTACGCACTCCAGCAGGTGGTCCGTCGCTTTGCGGCGAATCGCAGCATTCGAGTTCGTCACGCTTCCGAAGATGTAATCGTCCTCTTGGAACAAGTTGGGATTGACCGCGCCGATGGATACGCCGAGATCAGCCGCATGCTGCTTCAGCTTCGCATAATCGTCTACTTTATCCCAAGGAATATGGATCGCAACCGACGGGCATACACCCGTCAGCTTATGAACCTGCGCTGCGTCCTCGAATTTCTCGAAAGGATTGCGCGGCACGCCGTTTTGCTTGAACACTTTGAACCGTGTTCCGGAATCCCCGTAACCCCAAGATGGAGTTTCAACTTTGAGGGCTTTCAGCTTCGCTTTGACAGCAGCCAGATCAATGCCTCTATTTGCTTGCTGTTCTTCGAACAGCGCATATGCTTTATCGCTCATCGGATAATAGCCTCCTTTTGGATATGGAACGAAATTAGCGGGTGAATGCAGCCGGAACGCCGCCGTCTACGGTCAGCATGCAGCCTGTCGTTTTCTCCGCTTTGGAAGATGCAAAGTACACGATCGCTTCCGCAACGTCTTTCGGGAAAATGTTAACGAGCAATGTCGTTCTCTTCCGGTAGTGCTCTTCCAGTTGATCCGGCTCGATGCCGTAAGCCGCTGCACGCTCATTGCGCCAGTTGGAGTTCCAGATCGCGGAGCCTTGCAGAATCGCATCCGGCAATACGGAGTTCACGCGAATGCCGTACTCGCCGCCTTCCGCTGCGATACAACGCGCCAAGTGGATTTCCGCCGCTTTGGCTGTGGAGTATGCGGAAGCATTTTTCCCTGCATATACCGAGTTTTTGGAGCCGACGAATACCATGGAGCCGCCGACGCTTTGCTGCTTCATAATTTTGAACGCTTCTCTGGCAACCAGGAAATAGCCCGTGTTCAACACGTTCATGTTCAGGTTCCATTCTTTCAGGGACGTTTCATCAAACGGACTGGACGTCGCAAGACCTGCGTTATTCACGATAATGTCGACACCGCCGTAAGTAAGGATGACTTCGCGGTATGCCGCTTCGACTTCCTCTTCTTTCGTAACGTCGATTTTGACAGCGATGGCTCTGTTCTCGCCATATTGCTCATTCAATTCTGCCGCCAGCTTCTGTGCGCCTTCCAGGTTCAAGTCAGCCAGCACGACGTGTGCGCCGTCTCTGAGGAATTGGCGAGCCGTCACGCTGCCGATACCGCCTGCTCCGCCGGTGATGAACGCAACTTTGCGGGAAAATTCCGCTTCTGCCGGAGCCAGTGTCAATTTATAGAGTTCAAGCGGCCAGTATTCCACGTTGTAGGACTCGTTCTCGCTCAAGGAAACGAAAGTTCCAAGCGCAGTCGCGCCTCTCATCACGGAGATCGCACGGTGGTAAAGTGCGCCGCTGACTTGCGCCATCGCCCAGCTTTTGCCTGTGTTAATCATCCCGATTCCTGGGATCAGAATAACGCGAGGAGCCGTTTCGAAAATAACGTCGCCTTCATTTTTGTTGCGCTCGAAGTACGCTTTGTACTCTTCTTTGTATGCGGCAATGCCGGCTTGCAAAGCTTCAGTCAAGGAAGCCGCATCGCGGGAGTTAGGGTTCCAGTCGATGTACAGCGGCTTCATCTTCGTGTGAACGAGGTGATCCGGGCAAGCAGCGCCTACTTGAGAAAGGACGGCTGCATCTTTGCTGTTCACGAATTTCAGCACATCGTCAGCACTGTCGACGGTAAGGATCATTTTCTTCTCTTGGGAAACGGCACCGCGAACGGTCGGCAGCACTTTCGCCAAAATATCGTTGCGCTCGGACTCGGACAGAGATTCGTATTTGGAGCCGCCGTACAGGTTGTCCTCATCCACGCGGGCTTCGATGAAGCTTTCCGCTTCATTAATAATAGCAAGTGTTTTGAGGTAGCTTTCTTCGGACGTTTCGCCCCAAGTAACCAGACCGTGCTTCTCCATCAGTACGAGCTCGGCCTTCGGATTGTTTCTTACGCCGTCGGCGATCATTTTGGAAAGGGTGAAACCAGGACGTACATAAGGTACCCATACGAAGCGGTCGCCGTAAATTTCTTTGGCAAGCTCACGGCCATTGTGTGCGCAGCACAGCGAAATAATGGCGTCTGGGTGTGTATGATCCACGTTCTTGAACGGAAGGAACGCGTGCAGCAGTGTCTCAATCGAAGCACGCGGGTGCTTGCTGTCGATCATGCAGTTGGCCAGGTAGGCGACCATTTCTTCGTCGGACATTTCGTCTCTTTCATAAAGCGGACGGATGTCTTCCATGCGCAGGCCTGTGAAGTTTTTGGCTTTCATTGTCGCAAGGTCGGAGCCGCTGCCTTTGACCCACATGACTTCAACGTCGCGGCCGCGGAAATCCTTCTCGATCGTTTTGTAAGAAGTGTTGCCTCCGCCCCAGTTTGCAACGGCACGGTCTGTTCCCAGTAGGTTGGAACGGTACACCAGTTCCTCTACGCCTTTCGATACTGTACTCGCTTTCTCTGCATCCCACAAATTCGCAACCATAAGTACCCTCCTAAGTTTTACATCCCATGTGTATGTGTTTGTTTTTGATGGATTCATCTTATCACATCTTTGTTTATTTTTGAATCATTATTTTTGTCTTTGTTTTTGTTTGGGAAAAACAGATAAAAAAACACCTCCTGGGTTGAGACCCATGGAGGTGTTTGGTGGAACAGCGCCGGGCTAGCCGCGGCTAACGGACTGAGCAGCCGCTATTGCCGCAAATTGCGGCGCGGCTGTGGTCTAACGGACACCAGGGCTCCTATTCGCCGTTTTCCACCCCATTTTCCATTGGAAATGAGCGAATAGCGGCACCGGTGTCCGTTAGGTTTCCTGCGCGGCGCATCCTGCGCGAATAAGCGCCGCTGTGTCCGTTAGCCCGCCGCGGCAACGCGCGGGCATGCTTCGCGCCGGATCGGGCGCGCGAACGGGCTGCCTTGCTAGCCGGGCTGGCGGCGGCTAGCGGACTGAGCAGCCGCTATTGCCGCAAAATGCGGCGCGGCTGTGGTCTAACGGACACCAGGGCTCCTATTCGCCGTTTTCCACCCCATTTCCCATTGGAAATGAGCGAATAGCGGCACCGGTGTCCGTTAGGTTTCCTGCGCGGCGCATCGTGCGCGAATAAGTGCCGCTGTGTCCGTTAGCCCGCCGCGGCTAACGGACTGAGCAGCCGCTATTGCCGCAAATTGCGGCGCGGCTGTGGTCTAACGGACACCAGGGCTCCTATTCGCCGTTTTCCACCCCATTTCCCATTGGAAATGAGCGAATAGCGGCACCGGTGTCCGTTAGCATTCCTTCGCGGCGGCATCGTGCGCGAATAAGCGCCGCTGTGTCCGTTAGCCCGCCGCGGCAACGCGCGGGCATGCTTCGCGCCGGCTCGGGCGCGCGAACGGGCTGCCTTGTTAGCCGGGCTGGCCGCGGCTAACGGACTGAGCAGCCGCTATTGCCGCAAATTGCGGCGCGGCTGTGGTCTAACGGACACCAGGGCTCCTATTCGCCGTTTTCCACCCCATTTCCCATTGGAAATGAGCGAATAGCGGCACCGGTGTCCGTTAGCATTCCTTCGCGGCGCATCCTGCGCGAATAAGCGCCGCTGTGTCCGTTAGCCCGCCGCGGCAACGCGCGGGCATGCTTCGCGCCGGATCGGGCGCGCGAACGGGCTGCCTTGTTAGCGCCTCACCCCGCTCTGCCCATTGCCAGCCCGCCCCAGGCGCCACCCTCAGCGCAGCTCCCGAACCTGCGCCATCCTGCCTGCCGAACTGCCGCGCCTCTCCCAGTTCACCAGGAAAATGCCCGCGCAAATGAACGCGCCCCCAAGCCCTGCATACCAGGCAACTTTCTCGCCGAGCAGCAGCCAGCTGGAGAGCAGCCCGAAAACGGGCACGAGAAACAGGAACGCGCTCGTTTTGGCCGGGTCGCCGCTGCGCAGCAAATAGAACCATAGCGAGAATTGAACGATGGATCCCATGATGACAAGCCACAGCAAGACGATGACTGAAGTTGAAGTAAAAGCGAAATATGGATGCTCCGTAGCCGCACCCAATACCAGCAGGGCGATTCCGCCGGCAAGCATTTGATAGGCGGCAAGCACGTTCATATCAAACCCCGTTCCCCACCGTTTAATGAGCAGGGTGGAGCCGGCGAAAAACACAGCGCCAAGGAAGCCGATCCATGTGCCCGGCTGGAAATTCATTTGCAGCCCGAACGTTATGACCACGCCGATAAAGCCCAGAACGACGCCGAACCATTGGCGGCCGCGATACTTGGCACCGGCGAACAATGTGCCCAACACGATGACCACCAGAGGGTTCGTGCAAGTGATAATCGCGGATTCCCCGGAGGAGATCCAGTGCATGCTGTAATAAGCGCAGCCCATCACGCCTGCGGATTGCAGCAAGCCGATCAGCGCCGCTTTCCCCCACATCGCCCAACTGGAAGGCTGCGGCTTTCTTCTCACGATAACCGCCAACACCGCTCCGGCCAAAGCGAATCGAATGCCCATCAAGAAGAACGGCGTCGAATAGGACAATCCTACTTTGCCTACAGGGAAGGCGACTCCCATCACGAAAGTTGTAAAAATAACAAGTGAGATGTATTTATATTTGTTCATCCCATATTACCTCCCATCCAATTAGATGATCTCATTGTACTGGAGGGTTGGCATTATGTATAATGATTGCTATAGATACCTGTAATCATATTTTATGATACCAAATCACGGACAAGGAGGTCTCCGAATGGAAAGCCCGGATCTGCGAATATTTCAAATGGTTGCCCGCGAAGGCTCCGTCACCAAGGCGGCGCAGCGGCTCGGTTATGTGCAATCCAACATTACCGCACGGATTCAGCAGCTGGAATCGGAGCTGCAGACGGTCCTCTTCTTCCGGCACAACCGGGGCATGACTTTGACATCCAGCGGCAAATCGCTATTAGCTTACGCGGACAAAATCATCGGGCTGCTGGATGAAGCCGTACTTGCGCTGTCTTCGACCGGCGAACCGAGCGGCCCGCTTCTCATCGGCTCCACGCAGACCGCAGCGGCGGTCCGGCTTCCTAAGCTGCTTGCTTCATATTACAGCAGACATTCGAATGTGCAGCTGTCTCTCACGACCGGACATACGCAATATCTCATGGATAAAGTGCTGCATTATGAGCTGGACGGCGCCTTCATCGGCTGCACCTGCAACCATCCCGAGCTGCAGGCGGTCACCGTTTTCGAGGAGGAACTGGTCGTCGCTGCTGGGCCTGCCGTAGCAAGTCTGACGGAAGCCTTAACGAAACCCATCCTGGTCTTCAATCCAGGCTGTTCATATCGCGACGTATTGGAGCAATGGCTGCAATCCGTCGGCATCCCGCAGCCCGTCATGATGGAGTTCGGCATGCTCGAAGCGATCGTTGGCGGGGTTTCGGCCGGGCTGGGTATCTCTCTGATGCCCAGAGCCGTCACGCAAAAGCACGAGGAGGAAGGCTTGATCCGCACCTTCGACATCCCCGAGCCGTACCGTTATATCAAAACGGAATTCATCACGCGCAAAGATGCTTTCGTCAGCTCCTCGCTTAACGCATTCATGGGGATGCTGGCTCCCGGCCTGTCATCCCCGTCATGAGGATTATACCCGTGTATCCTCATGCTTCCATTCAATGAAGATCTGCTTGTAGACATCTGCGAGCTGCGCCATCTTCCTTATTAACCCAGTCGTAATCTTGGCAGCTTCTTTTAATCCCCACAGAAAACACCCCTAAGAATACATCGGATTAACCATAGGTTTTTCCAATGTCTATTCTAAGGGGTGCACATTTTTCATCGGACTAACCAGTGGTTTTTCCAATGTCTTCTCTAAGCGGTACGGATCTATCTAGATCTCATGATCATCATTATAATTGGCAGGTTCGTCCACCATATCCGTCCATGAATCGCCATAGGCATCCTCGTGGTCCTCTTCGGCGGCATTTTGCAAATCGTTGGCGTTGATCGTGATGATCGGATAGTCGTGATTGGCGGCCAGCTGCACCGCCTGCATCTTCATATACTTCGGGGAGCCTTCCGTATCTTCGTCATAGACCAGAATGATGCCGTCCGAATTGCGCAGCAGGAACTTGTCCCGCTCCTTGAACTGCCAAGGCCCTTCATATTTGGTCTTCGTAATGCTATTGACATAGTTCGCCCTGTTGAGAACACTTGTATAGCAGCCCTTCTTCTCGTCGCTCCAGTTCTCTTCCTGTTCCAGAAATGGCGTGATGACCGCCAGCTTCAATTCGGGACAAGCTTTGGCCTGTAGCTCGAGTACCGCCTCGGCCGCCCACAATTCAACGCCCCATCCGCCGCTGACGACGACCCATTCGAGACCTTCTTCGACAAGCGGAATGAGCCGCTTTTGGATCGCTTTTTTGATAATCGGGATCCCCTGATGTTTCAGTGAGAAAATGCCAAGCTCCGAAGCTTTGTACCCTGTGATTAAAACACGTTTCAATGGAAGTTCACCGCCTAATACGCACTACTGACAGGTTAGCATAGATTTATCGCGATAGAAAGCACAAAGAGCCGCCGGTTATATACCGGACGACTCTATAGCCATCATGCGGGCAAGCCAAGGGTAAGCCTGGCTCCCATTCACTTGATGTCCGCCCTCATAGAGATGAGAGCCTAATTTCTCCGCTGCGCCCGCTTCTGCGTACAGCTCTTGCAAATAGCCGATCGCGGTTTCGACCGTAGCAACCGGGAAAATGCGATCCTGTTTGCCCGAAGCAATAAATAACGCACGCGGCGCGATCAACCCCATCAATTCAGGCAGCTCCCCATACGCAAGCGCCCCTGGCAAGTAATTGTCGATGCAGTGGCGGACATGCATAATACTGCCTTTGAACGTATTGGGAAAAGCGCAAAGTACCGTCGCTTTAATCCGTTCATCCATTGCGGCCGCATACGAAGCGACCAGTGCACCGCCGGAGAAGCCGAAGCATCCTACTCCGTCGCCTTCGACATCTTCGCGCGACAACACATAATCGACGGCCCTCAGCGCCTCTTGAACGCGCAGCCCTGCGATCGATATGCCGTACAGCATCAGATGGGAAGTGAGCGCTTGGCAGGAGGAATTGTTAACTTTCCCATCCTGCTGATCCTCGGCCAGCCTGCGGTCGCCGAAGCCGAAGAGTTCCGGCACCACGACGAGAAAGCCCTGTCTCGCCAATTCCAACGCATAGTTGCCGTGGGAATCCGGCTCTCCCGTTTGCTGGGAACCGTCAGGAAGCATACCGGAAATTTGTCTGCTCCCGTACCCGTGACCATGCAGCGCCAACGCCGCCGTGTACCGTTCCTTATTCCCTTTCGGAATAAGGACGTAAGCGGGAACGCGGAACCCGAGAACGGTGCCGAACTCGACCCGTTCCCGGATATGATCTTCGAACTCCAGTCGTTCCAGGAGAACGGGACGAAGCTCTTCCTGAGGCAGCTTGCCCATCTGCAAGGAGTCGGCTAAGCCTTGTTTCAGCCTGTCCCGCGTTTGTTGCGCATTCTCCTGCTCCCTCAGCTGTGCCCGCTGACGGTCATAGGAGCGGTACAACTGTTCCATCAGATCATCTGGATTCCACATAGGCTTCTCCTTCTCGCGAATTAGAATTTAACGAGCTTCTCAACGTTAACCGGTTGTCCCGTACGAATGGAGATATTGCCGGCAATCCCCGTAAGAATGGACATCGCACCGTCGACATGGGATGCCGCTCTTTGGAAGCGGTCATCGGATGGCGTACCGAAAATGTCGTTCAACAGAATCGGGTCTCCGCCGCCATGGCCGCCAGCCCGTTCTTCAATTTCAACATCGTACGGAGCCGCGAACATCGGGAATACTTTGATCGATTTCTGCTTCAAAGCGCCTTCATCTTCTTTTTTACCGCCGGAGTTAACATAGGATTGTTCCACGACTTTCATCTCGATACGGCCCTTGCTGCCGTTAATATGCACATTAAAGCCTTCCCACGGCATATAGGCATTCAAAGAATAAGTCAGAATCGCTTTATTTTTGTAACGAACCATGACACCCATCGTATCTTCGATATTAATACCGTCGCCGAAAACGCTTTGATCGCGCTGATAACCGTCTTCATGCTCCGCGTCCAAATATAAGCCTTTCAGATGCTCGTTCTTATCCAGGTGCAAGGCAAATGGATCGCCTTTCGCGTTCTCGTTGCCCGTTGCGCGCTGATAGAACTTCGTTTCGCCGCGTTTCTCGGCATTTTCTCTGCCGTAGAACATCAAACCGCCCATCGCATAGACCGTATCGGGGCGCGTGCCCAGCCAGAAATTCACGAGGTCAAAATGGTGCGTCGACTTGTGTACGAGCAAACCGCCGCCATTGCGTTTATCCCGGTGCCATCTGCGGAAATAGTCAGCGCCATGCTGAGTGTTAAGCAGCCACTCGAAGTGCACGGAATGCACGTCGCCGATCGTACCGTCCATGATCAGCTCACGGATTTTGGTATTGTGCGGCGCATAACGGTAGTTGAACGTTACGCGAAGCTGACGACCTGTCCGCTCGATAGCGTCGATAATTTCTTGGCATTTCTCTTCGTCAACCGTCATCGGCTTCTCCGAGATCACATCGCAGCCGAGTTCCATCGCCTTGATGATATAGGTGTGATGCGTGCGGTCAACCGTTGTCACAATGACATAGTCCGGTTTCTCGGTGCGGATCATTTCTTCGAATTGATCGGCTTTATACGTAGGAACCGCTTTGTATTCGTATTTCGTTTGCAGCAGACGATTCGTAAAGTTCATTCTCGTTTGATTGATATCACAAATGGCTACCAGCTCTGAAGTTTCCTGGAAATCTCTAACGATCGAGCCATAGAAGAATTCGGCCCTACCTCCGGTACCGACGAGAGCATAACGTTTTTTTGACATGATAGTTGAACCCCTCTCAGAAATAAAATTTTGTTACCTCAAGATTAATACAATATTTGTTGCGTTTCTAATCAAATCTTATCTATCGTCTTTCAATCCTTGCATATTTTGCTATAATAAAAGTACAGTTTCTGGTGAAGAGGTGTCCTGTGGTTCAATTTGATATAGAACGACTGCGCAGAGATGTTCCCTACTCCATGCAGGTGAATCATTTCCACGATCATTATGAAATTTATTATTTGCTCAGCGGGAAGCGATACTATTTCATCCAGGACCGGTCCTATCTGATTCAAGAAGGCGATCTCGTCCTTATCGATAAAAATGCCCTCCACAAAACGCGAAATGTCGGCACCGAGCCGCACGAACGCATTTTGCTGAGCTTCGACGACAAGTGGATCCGCTCCATCGGCGAGGATGCCGCCGCGCATCTGCTTGTGCCGTTCCAGCAGAAGCATCAGGTTTTCTCTTTATCCGGCGCGAACCGCACGGTGGTGGAGAACCTGCTGTTTCAGCTGCTTCGAGAGCAGCAGCAGGCGCTGAGCGGCTGGCAGCTGAACAGCAGAGCGCTGTTCACCCAGCTGCTGATATTTTGCACGCGGCTAACCGATAAGCTGAGCTCCGCGCAGGAGCATCCGCAGGCGCACAATCCCAAAATCTTCGAGATCGTCGCTTACATCAACGAGCATTACCGGAGCCGGTTGACGCTGGCTTCAATCTCGGAGACGTTTTATATCAGTCCGAGTTATTTTTGCCGTTCCTTCAAAGAAACGACCGGCTTCTCATTCGTCGAGTATTTGAACAATGTGCGGATCCGGGAAGCGCAGCGGCTGCTGCGCGAAACGAAGCTGAAGGTGATTCACATCGCCGAGCAATCCGGCTTCGACAGCGTGGCCCATTTCGGCCGCGTGTTCAAGCAGGTGACGTCGCAGACACCGCTGGAGTGCCGGAAGCTGATGCGCCGGAGTCAGTAGCTTAAGCTGGATAGGCCGTGGGACGGCCTTGTGGGAGACGGGGGTTGGGGGTTGATGGGGATGGACCCCGTATAGACCGATAACCCCGCAGAAATGAAAAGGCTGCCCGATGGGCAGCCTCTTTATGATTTAAAATCCGAAATATTGTTTCGCATTATTGTAGGAAATACCTTGAACCAATTGCTTCAACAGCTCTTGGTCGTTCGGGAACTCGCCGGCTTCCACCCATTCGCCGAACAGGTTGCAGAGAATTCTGCGGAAATACTCGTGGCGCGTATAGGACAAGAAGCTTCTGGAGTCTGTCAGCATGCCGACGAAACGGCCGAGCAAACCGAAATTGCCGAGCGATTTCATTTGGGCGATCATGCCGTCTTTCGTATCGTTGAACCACCATGCGGAGCCCAGCTGAATTTTGCCCGGGATGCCTTCGCCTTGGAAGCTGCCCATCAAGGAAGCGAGAATTTCGTTGTCGCGTGCATTCAATGAATACAGGATCGTTCTTGGCAGGGAATCGGCAACAGCCAGGGAAGACAGCAGACCTGTCAAGGCGCTAGCTACGAGACTATCGTTGATGGAATCAAAGCCTGTGTCCGGACCGAGCTTCGCGAAAGCTTGTCCGTTGTTGTTACGGGACGCGTTGATATGGTACTGCATCGCCCAATCGAGCTTTTTGTACACGCCGCCCAAGAACAAGAGCGTGAACGCTTTATATTTTTTCTCGTCTTCCAGGCTAACCGAATTACCGGCTAATGCAGATTTGAAAATTTGATCGACTTCTTCTTTGGTCGCCGGTGCGAACGGCACATAATCCAAAGCATGGTCGGACACTTTACAACCTACGGAATTGAAGAATTCCGCTCTGCTCTCAAGCCCTGCAAGCAGGTCGTCGTAAGTGGAAACCTTAATTCCGGCCGCTTGTTCCAATTGAGCGATCCACGGCAGGAATGTCGCGCGGTTAATTTCAAGCGCTTTGTCCGGACGGTAGGATGGCAGCACTTGTGTGTTAAAATCTTTGATTTCTTTGATTTTGATGTGGTATTCCAAGGAATCCACCGGATCGTCCGTCGTGCAGATGACCGTTACTTTGGAATTCGTAATCAAGTCTCTGGCGCGGGATCCGCCCTCTGCCAGCTTCGCGTTCACTTTCTCCCAGATTGCAGGCGCGTTTTTCTCATTGATCAGGTCGTCCACGCCGAAAAAGGTGCGCAACTCCATATGAGACCAGTGGTACAGCGGGTTGCCGATAGCCATCGGCACCGTGCTCGCCCATGCTGCGAAACGGTCGTAGTCGCTGGCTTCGCCGGTTACTTTGCTCTCGTCAACACCGTTGGCGCGCATCATTCTCCATTTATAGTGATCGCCATACAGCCAAGCTTCCGTAATGTTGTTGAATTGTTTATTTTCATAAATTTCTTTAGGACTCAAATGGCAGTGATAGTCAATAATCGGCAGATCTTTGGCATATTCGTGAAACAAATGAACGGCAGTCTCGTTCGTAAGCAAAAAGTTTTCATCTAAAAACGGTTTCATAAAGCTGGTTTCCACCCTTCTCAACCTGAAGATTCTGCCTTCTATTGTAAGCCAAGCCGTCACTGAAGTCTTGTGATTTTTTGCTATAATTTTATGAAATATGCATATATTGACCTCCTTCCCGAATACTAAAAGCCCCGAATCCACATACATGGACCCGAGGCTCTACGTTACGGAACGGATTTGCCGACATCCGTGCCTGCAGATATTTCTTCCGGCAGCAGCTTGGATGCGCCAGGTACGTGCCGCGGCTTATGCTGGATGTTTTCAGACGAGTAGATGGTGACGTATATGCGCCCTGGCAGCGCTTGTGCTCTAATAAGGATCGGCTGGTTGTAGTCGTTCTTGAAGCTGAAATCCGGCCCGCCCCAGTTGACCGTAGCATCCCTGCCCGCAGGCACATACGGCACGGAGCGGCTGTGCGAGTATCTTTCCAGGATCGTAAGTCCCGCCCGGTCCGCTGCATTAAACAACGTAGAGGATATTTGGCAAATGCCTCCCCCGATGCCTTCGGAGAATTCTCCCCTGACAATCACCTTGGCGGGCATATAGCCCCTGCTGCGCGTACGAACGCCAACGACGCCGTTGAAAGAGAACGTTTCGCCCGGAAGAACGACATGATTATTGATGGCTTGTGTCGCCAGCTTAATATTGGTATAACGGTGCTTGTTGTTCGAATTAAAATACGTGACATAATAGCCGATCGGATGTGCACGAATGCTCGCCATCAACTCGCTGTCAACCTTGGGATACACCGGTGTAACCGGCACTTCGAAGGTCATCGGTCCGCTCCGGTAGAAATGCTCATAGAACCGCTCCACGAACGCCTTCCGGTTCAATCTTGCGCCCGGGACCTCCTTCACTATACTGCCTGAATCGTTAATTGTGGCGTTGACGGGTTTCCGGTACGATTTCTTCTCTATTTCGGTCATGAGACGGTTCAGTTGCTCGGTATCGATTATCGGCAAATTCACATAATCGAGCATATAGGCCTCACGCTGAATATTCGCTTGAAGCTCGGTTTTCTCGCCTTTCATCGCTTGGTCCGGTGCAAAAGTTTGCTGCAACAGAAGCATGCAGATGGCTATCCATCCTTGCATCATGAATTCAATCACCCCTCCCCTATTGTGAACAATTGCAATTTTTCCATACCTTTATCGTGCGAACTATAAAAAGCATCTCAAATTACAGCGTTTGAGCTGGGTCACGCGTGAATTGGACGAATGGAATTACTCCCGGTATTCCACTGCCCAATCGGCGTGTGAGCGGGATACCATGTGAGACCGATAACAGGAATTACTCCCGTTAAAAAAGCGAAGAACACCCTCTTGCGGCGCTTTTACTCTGAATTACAGGAGATTATCCTGTTATCCTGCCCGCACCGGCTCCATTCCGCGAAATTAACAGGAGAAATTTCTGTTACGCACTCCTTGGGCCAGGATCGCCGCCTGGATCCTGACTGTTACCGCACTCCTTTGACCTGGGGTTACACGCGAGCTCCTAGCAGATCATCCAACTCTGCAAGCCGCGCCCTCCCCCCGTGCCCGCTCCAAAAGAAAAAAGGACTGCTTCCCGCCATCCGGCAGAGAACCAGTCCTTGAAACTTTTTAATGCGGATAAACGACCTCGAACTCGTCACCGCACGGGCCGCCGCTCGGATTGACATCGAGATCGACAGGCTCCCCGTTCTGACGGTAGAGCGGCCTGTAATAGTTGCTGATGTGGGTCGCCGACTCGTTCGCATAATGGCAGATGAACGCCCTGCGGAACCGGTCCTTCGTCTTATTGCGGTAGGAACCGTGAATCAGGTTCCCGTTAAAGAAGAGCACGTCGCCTCTCTCCATAACGACAGGCATCGCCTTCTCGTCTTTGGGCGGCTTCACGTAATGCGTCGTGAACGATTCCTTGCTGTCGGCGAGGTCCGGGCAGGATAACGCCAGCGTATTCGTTTTGGGAACGACGAGCAGTCCCCCGTTCTCCTCGTCGGCGGCATCGATGGCCGTCCACGCGGCGATACAATTGCCGGGCTCAACTTGCAGATAGAAGTTGTCCTGATGCAGCGCCTGCCCCCTCGAACCGGGCGGTTTGAAATAAAACATGCTCTGCGCAGCCAGTGCCTCCTCCTCATACAAATCGGCTAGCACCTGCATGACCGGCGGGTGGATCATATATTTCTTCGCCGTCTCGTTAAACCGGTGCGGATGCAAAACCCGCGGGTAGCGCCTCAACGGATCTGAGCCGTCCGCCTCCCAGTCGGGCTCGAAATGCCCAGGCACCGTATGCCGGCTGATTTCTTCGAACGTAGCGTCGATATCAGCCAGTTCTTCCGGCGAGAACAAGCCTTTGACAATCAGATAGCCTTCCTTCTCAAAATGCTGCTTTTGCTCTTCCGTCAGTTTCAATAGTGTCTTAGACATCGTGTCTCTCCTCCATGTTTCACTTGATCTTTCTTGCTTTCAGCATACCGGAAACAACCATGTCATAGAAGTAAGAATGTTGCTAATTACTCCTACAATTCTGCTGTTGCTGTTATACTGTCGATAGGATCAATCCAGAGACGAAAGGAGCCTAACGCATGAGTATTGACGACAAAACGTTCCTGGCCGGACAGTTCAAGGAAAACGACGCCTATGTTACGATCCGCCCGGAGGGGCGTGCGGACTGGCTCTTGTGCTTCACCCTGGAGGGAGAAGGCTACTTCATGCAAGACGGCCGCGAACACGTCTGCCGGGCGGGCGACCTTACGCTGCTCGCTCCGGGAACGCCGCAGCACTACGGAACGCGCAAGGGGCACGTCTGGCATTTCGTCTGGGCTCACTTCCCGCCTGTGCTCACCGAAACGAATCTCCTGCCGCAGGAGAATCTGCTGCTGCTGACGGTAGAGAGCGATTCGCTCCGTGAGCGCATTCATCAGGCATTCATACGGATATTGAATGATTCCAGGGAGCGCGGCGATTATTGGTTTGAACTGATCTGCTGCTCATTACGGGAAATTGTGCTGATCATGGCGCAGAAATGGAGCCGCACAATGGATCCCCGCATCGAGGAGGTCCTCCATCTGCTCTCACAAATGATGCGGGAGTCCGTGCGGATCGAGGAGCTTGCCGAGCACGTCGGACTCTCGCCATCACGGCTTGCCCATCTGTTCAAAGACAGTACGGGCTACTCCATCATCGACACCCTGAACCGGATGCGGGTTCAACAAGCGGCTCTCCTGCTCGAGCATACGCAGCGCAGCGCCTCGGAGGTATGCTACGATGTCGGCTTCCAGAATTACAATCATTTCATGAATCAATTCCGCAAATGGCAGGGGACGACCCCAAGCTCTTTCATAAAAAATAGACGGTAAAAATTATTTGACAGTTGACATGGGGCAGGATAAACTTGCTAGCAAGATGAAGAAAGAGGAGGATTTCTATGACCTTTGCAACCAATCTTGAGAAATATGCGGAGCTGATTGTCCGTGTCGGTCTGAATATTCAGCCAGGACAGACGCTCTGGGTCAACGCACCCATTCTTCAGCCGGAGCTTGTGCGCCTCATCTCGCGCAAAGCTTATGACGCCGGCGCCAAGCATGTACATATCGAATGGCAGGATGAAATCTGCACACAAATTAAATATAAGCACGCCCCGGACGATTCGTTCAATGAATATCCGGCATGGCGGGCGCAAGCGCTGAATGAACTGGCGGATAAGGGAGGCGCCTATCTGTGGATCGACGCCGACGATCCCGAGCTGCTCAAGGATGCCGATCCAGCACGCATCGCCGCCTATTCCAAAGCAGGCGGACCGCTGCTCGTGAAATGGCGAGAAAGCATGTCCTCCTATTTCATGACCTGGTCGATCGTCGCCGCACCGTCCCCGGCCCGGGCCCGCAAAGTGTTCCCTCAGCTCGAAGAGAACGAGGCAGTGCAGGCGCTGTGGGATGCGATTTTCAAAGCTACCCGCGCGGATCAAGACAACCCTGTTGAGACGTGGCTTAACCATAACGCTGTACTGCGCAGCAAGAGAGAACAGCTCAATGCGAAGCAGTTTCACAAGATTCATTACCGGGCTCCGGGAACCGAGCTTACCGTTCAATTGCCGGCCAACCACATCTGGCGCGGAGGTGCCGCCACCAACGGGACAGGCGGCTTCGAATTCAACCCGAACATACCGACCGAGGAAGTGTTTATTTCGCCCAATCGCGCTGGAACGTCGGGAACGGTTTGCAGCACGAAGCCGCTGAGCTATCAAGGGAACTTGATCGACCGTTTCTCCCTCACCTTCGAGAATGGACGCGTCGTCGACTACCAAGCCGAAGTCGGCTACGAGTCTTTGAAGGCGCTGCTGGAGATGGATGAAGGCGCCCGCCACCTGGGTGAAATCGCCCTCGTGCCGCACGATTCCCCGATCTCCAATTCGAACCTGATTTTCTTCAACACGCTCTATGACGAGAATGCTTCGAACCACCTGGCTTTGGGCAGAGCGTTCCCGACCTGCATCGAAGGCGGCACCGCTATGACCAAAGCGGAGCAGCTGCAAGCCGGGCTCAACGACAGCCTGATCCATGTTGACTTCATGATCGGATCTGCCGAGATGGACATCGACGGCGAATATGCGGACGGCCGCATCGAGCCAATTTTCCGCAAGGGCAACTGGGCGTTTTAACCTAACACCTGAACACCTGATACCCGATAGATAGAGAAAGAAACCTTCTTTAACCGCTCGCGAGCAGTGGAAAAGAAGGTTCTTTTTTCATATAGTAAAGAAACAACCTATTCAGACTCAACCTGGGGCAAATTCGCAGCGAGCCCGAGCATGGTTCCGGCGAATTTGGGAATGTTAGACATTGCAACCCCATCCAAACAAGAGGAGTTGATCGTATGAGTACCAAACCGACAATCGCTGCGATTAGCGTGCCATTTGATCTTGGAGCAGGCCTCCGTGGGGCTCGCAAAGGACCCGAGGCGATCCTGCAGGCAGGGTTATTGCAAGGATTGCAACAAATAGAGATTACCGCTGAGCATGTGGCGGAGATCCGGCTGCCGGACGATAAGGCAACACCACTGCCTCCTGATGCCGATACGAAAAATTTGAAGTTTCTGGCGGAGGTCATCGAAGTCAACAAGCTTCTGGCCGCGGAGGTTTCCAAGGCTGCCGGGCAGGGGCGCTTCCCGCTTGTTCTCGGCGGCGATCACTGCATCGCCATCGGCACATTGGCCGGACTATCCGCTCACTATAAGAACCTGGGCGTCATCTGGATCGACGCGCATTCCGACTTGAACACGGCGGACACCAGTCCCTCGGGCAACATTCACGGGATGTCGCTGGCGGTCAGCATCGGAATGGGGCATCCTCTGTTAACGGCCATCATGGGCGATCATCCGCGAGTGAAGCCGGAGCATATCATCCTGATCGGCTGCCGCTCGCTCGACGAAGGCGAGAAGAAGTTGATTCGTTCGCTCGGCATCAAATGCTATACGATGTATGATATTGATCGCAGGGGGATGGCGGCCGTCATGCAGGATGCGATCGATTACATCAGCGCCAAAACCGACGGCGTTCACCTCAGCTTCGACGTCGACTCGCTCGACCCCCTGGAAGCGCCCGGCACCGGCACGACGGTCAAGGGCGGACTCCATTTCCGCGAAGCCCATCTGGCTGTGGAAATGCTGCATGAAGCCGGCATCGTGACATCGGCCGAATTCGTTGAGGTCAATCCGCTGCTCGACGACAACAACAAAACGTCCCAACTGGCTGTCGGGCTGATTTCCTCCTTGCTGGGCGAGCAAATTTTATAAGGGCAGCCAACAGGAAGAGCGAACTCGCAGACCTTATGGAATGCGGGTTTTTCGGCTTGTTGCGGAAGACATTCCAAGTTAAAATATGGATATAACCTATGCCACGCTATTAGGAGCCCCAATGAGAACATTGAATCTATGGTACACGCAGCTTATGCTTGTCGTGCTTTCGCTCGTGACGATTGCCGTTTACCTGCTTTTCAAAAACCAGACGTATTATGAATTCCTCCTCTGGAATCTATTTCTGGGCTGGCTGCCGAATCTGTTCGCATTGGGCGCTTATTGGGTACATACAGGCCGAACAACGGTTTTGGAGAAAACGCTTATCTTCCTTCTGGGACTTGCCTGGCTGCTGTTTCTGCCCAACGCGCCATACATCTTGACGGATTTCATCCACTTGACGATTCTGAAGGATACATACGTGCACAACGAATTGTTCTTGGCTCCGTATTGGCACGATTTCTTCATCGTCTTCCTGTTCGCTTGGAACGGATTCATGCTCGGAAGCAGTTCCATGTACATGATCCAAACAATCGTCCGGGAACATATTGGCCGCGCATGGTCATGGCTATTGGTTGTCGTTGTCTCCCTGCTCAGCGGGTACGGCATCCTTCTCGGCAGACAATATCAATTGAATTCGTGGGACGCCCTGATGAACTTGAGAATCTTCGAGGTTATCCGCGACAGCTTGAATAAGGAGGATCTCCTCTTCTCCGCATTGGCCGGTTTAGTCGTTCTTGTGGTCTATGTAACTTTCTATATGTTGATCAATGGTGTTGCAGGATCGAAGCTGCAGGCCAACCGAAGATAAGGAGGAGGTGCACAGGATGAAAACGGTAAGCATAACACCGATTTTTCGGATATTCGATGAGCACAAGGCTAGGGAGTTTTACGTGGATTATTTGGGGTTCACGCTCGATTGGGAGCACAGCTTCGAGAGCGATATGCCGCTGTATCTGCAAGTCAGCCTCGGGGATCTGCGCCTCCACTTATCCGAGCATTATGGAGATTGTAGTCCGGGATCTGCGATTCGCGTAGAAATAACCGGCATCGAAGCTTTTCATCAGAGTCTGACCGATAAAAAGTATAAATATTTGCGTCCCGGCCTGGAACAAAGCCCGTGGAAAACCAAGGAAGTCTCCGTTACCGATCCGTTCGGGAACCGGATTACGTTCTTCGAGCCTTTATCATAAACGAACGCCCCCTGTTCATCTTGCGATGAGCAGGGGGCGTTCGCCTTGTACCGCCTGCTAGTCGGCAGGCTGGAGCAATCGCTCGCCGGCGATGCCCGGCGTCGTCATCTGGATCGGGTTGAGGATTTCTTCGATCTCCTCAGGTGTCAACAGTCCGCGCTCGAGAATCAGCTCCTTGAGCGTCATTCCCGTGCGCACCGCCTCTTTGACCAGCTGCGCGGCCACTTCGTAGCCGAGGTGCGGGTTCAGAGCCGTCACAATGCCGAAGCTCTGCTCCACGAAGGTGCGGCACCGCTCGCGGTCGGCTTCCAAGCCTTCGATCGCGAAGCGCTCGAAGACATCCGCCGCGTTACGCAATATTTTCAGCGATTGCAGCAGGTTGAACGCAAGAACGGGTCCCATGACGTTCAGCTCGAACTGTCCCGCTTCGCAAGCCAAGCAAATCGTATGATCGTTCCCGATCACTTGGAATGCGACCTGGTTAACCACCTCCGGCATGACCGGATTCACTTTCCCCGGCATGATGGACGATCCCGGCTGCCGAGGCGGCAGCTTCAGTTCGCCAAGCCCTGCGCGCGGACCGGACGCCATCAGGCGGATATCGTTGC
Source organism: Paenibacillus sp. MAHUQ-63 (assembly GCF_028765165.1). GTDB lineage: Bacteria > Bacillota > Bacilli > Paenibacillales > NBRC-103111 > Paenibacillus_E. Next base: position 564,017 of record NZ_JARADB010000001.1, read on the forward strand.
ATATTTTGGACAAGTTCACCGCGCAAACTTTCAAGGACGCCGAGAGCTCCGTGTAGGCATCCATGTTCTGGGTGCCGTCAACGAGATGCTCGGCATTCTGGATCGGGATGCCGCATTGATCCTTGAGGTGGAACATAACGCGGTCCACATATTCCGGCTTCGCGTTCAGTCCTGTACCGACCGCCGTCGCCCCCATGTTCACCGTCAACAACCCTTGGGACGCTTGACGAATCCGGTTAATATCCCGCTGCAAGACGCGCGAATAAGCGCCGAATTCCTGCCCGAGGCGAATCGGAACGGCATCTTGTAGATGCGTTCTTCCCATCTTGATCACATCGTCGAACTCCTTCTCCTTCCGGGCGAAAGCGGCCTGCAGCGAGCTCATCGTCTCGAGCAGCTGCTGTGATAGGCGATAAGCGGCGATTTTGATCGCCGTCGGGATGACGTCGTTCGTCGATTGCGACATATTGACATGATTGTTCGGATTGCAGTGGAAATAGCTGCCCTTCTGCTCACCCATCAGCTCGAGCGCCCGGTTCGCCAATACTTCGTTCATATTCATATTGATGGACGTTCCTGCACCGCCCTGAATGGAATCTACGATGAACTGCTCCAGCAGTTTACCTTCTCTTACTTCTTCCGCTGCTTTCACCAACTGCTCGCCGATTTTTTTGGGCAGCATATGGGTCTCCATATTCGCCAGCGCGGCCGCCCGTTTGACCTCCGCCAATGCGGTTATCAGCTCGGCGTGGATCTTCACGCCTGTAATCGGGAAATTTTCCAGCGCCCGCATCGTTTGAATCCCGTAATAAGCGTCCACCGGAACTTGCTTCTCACCTAGAAAATCTTTCTCAATGCGATAAGTCATCGTACACACCGTTCCTTTTTGTCAATAAAGTAACTGCTCGATGTAGATGTTTCAATTGAAGAATTCGCTTTCACAAGGGTACAATCCTGCAATATGTGACACGCCTTGTAATAAATTTATTTAACATGAAACATCCCTTCTTAGCATGAGTGAAGCCGTATCTCCCCATACTATGTCCCAATCTGCCCATTACCATGATTGAACTTGGCCCATTTCGTGAAAACTTGTAGCACAGACTATCGCTCAGTACTTATATATGCAGGCAAGCGCGCAAACGCAAAGGACATTTCGCTCATGCCGTCGCCCGATTATGAGGATGCCGCCGAGGAATGCAGGTCGCAATGCCGGCCGGCTGCGAATACAATGGATTACAAGCCCGCTATATGCGACAATGTAGTTGTCACTGATCGTTTGGCCAGGTTGAACTCCGAGGAGGAATACTAATGGATAAGCAAAGTTCAATGATTATTGCACAAACAGAAAAATACGGCGCTCATAACTACCATCCGCTGCCGATCGTCATCTCGAAAGCGGAAGGGGTATGGGTGGAAGATCCCGCCGGCATCCGCTATATGGATATGCTAAGCGCATATTCGGCGCTCAATCAAGGACACCGGCATCCGCATATTATACGGGCGCTGCATGAGCAGGCGGAGAAAGTCACGCTGACCTCCCGCGCTTTCCACAGCGAGACGCTCGGGGCGTTTTATGAAAAGCTGGCGGCTTATACGAATAAACCGATGATTTTGCCGATGAACACCGGCGCGGAAGCGGTGGAAACGGCTGTGAAGGCGATCCGCCGATGGGGCTACGACGTGAAAGGCATCCCCGCCGATCAAGCGGAAATCATCGTCTGCGAAGGTAATTTCCACGGCCGGACGGTGACCGTCACCTCCTTCTCGTCCTCGCCGGAATATAAGCGCGGCTTCGGGCCGTTCACGCCGGGCTTCCGCATCATCCCTTACGGGGATGTGGAGGCGCTTCGCGCGGCGATCGGGCCGAACACGGCCGGCTTCTTGTTCGAGCCGATTCAAGGCGAAGCCGGCATTGTGATCCCGCGGGACGGCTACCTGCGGGAGTGCTATGAGCTGTGCAGCGCGAATCGGGTGCTGTTCGCCGCGGACGAAATCCAGACGGGATTCGGCCGCACGGGCCGCCGCTTCGCTACGGACTGGGAAGGCGTCACGCCGGACCTGTACATTATGGGCAAAGCCCTCGGCGGCGGTGTGTTTCCGATCTCGGCGGTGGCCGGTGACCGCGAGGTGCTGGCGGTGTTCGAGCCCGGTTCCCACGGCTCCACCTTCGGGGGGAACCCGCTCGGCTGCGCCGTCGCCATCGCGGCGCTGGAGGTGCTCGAGAACGAGCGGCTCGCGGAGCGCTCGGATGAGCTTGGGGCGTATTTCCTGAAACGGCTTCAGGAAATAAAGGCGCCCCACATCGCCGAGATCCGGGGCCGCGGCCTCTTCATCGGCATCGACCTTACGGTTCCGGCCCGCCCGTTCTGCGAGCGGTTGAAGGAGAAGGGCTTATTGTGCAAGGAGACGCATGAGCACATTATTCGGCTCGCTCCCCCTTTGACGATTACGAAGGAGGAGCTGGATTGGGCCTGGGAGCATGTGCGGGACGTACTGATGACCGTCTAAGCCACCCGGCAATAGGATCATACTCTTTCCTGCTAAGCAAAAGGCTGTCCGCCAGGTCGCTCCAGACCCGCAGACAGCCTTACTCTATGCCTTCACGAACACCAGCGTCCCGAACCGCTGCGGGATGTGGAAATTCACTTTGCCGGTCGGCGACCAAGCCCAATAATGCCGGTTCCCTTCGACGTCGTCGTCGATCCGGTACACGTTCCAGCCCCACTCGGTACCAGGGAGAGGGGAGCCTTCAAGCAAATCCGCAAACGGGATCTGCAGCTCATAATGCCGCCACCCATCCGCCGCGTCGCTTACCGAGGTGTGCAGCCCTTGGGCGTCCCAAGCAATATCGGCTTCGATCCGCCCTTCCAAATCGTTGCGAATCAACGCATCGAACTCCACGCCCCGGGGGCTCAGCTCGAACTCGTAATACTCCCGCCCCGTGCCTTTCGGATCCAGGAACACTTCTACGACGTCTTCTTCATAGATCGGATCGTCCCGCCGCACCATCGTTGCCACGACATGATCATCCTCGCATTCGAACCGGACATGCAGTGCATCCGTCGTCCAGCAGGCTCGGAAGCGAGTCTCCAGCCGGGGCCGGCCGCCGGTCACAACCTCCACCAGCCTCCCGCTTGGAATATTCCCCCAACTTATGTTCTCAACCGCCCGGATATAACGACATTCATACCTCATCCCGCTGCAACGCCTCTCTCATCTATTTCACGCTATCACCATCGCCATCGCTCGCGCAATCTGCTAGTGGCGTTTCAACTCTTGTACACAATATTAATATCATATTCTTGGTCCATAAAGCTAGAGATCTTATCCCGATCCTCGGACTTCACATCCCTTAACCAATCGGCGTCCAGACGCTCGACCGCTTCTTTCCTGAGATCCTCGTATTTGCCTTTCGCTTTCTCAATACGCGCCACGCGATTTCTAGTAAACATGAATAAGGAGATTCCTGCCACTAGCGAACCGGACAATACTTTGTTCGAGGTTAGGTGATCCAGAATGGCAATTGCATTGCCTCCGGAAACCACTAACACCTTGTGATAGAAGTTGACGATGAAATAAAAAATGATGCCGCCGGTCAGGAGAACGAAGAACCACTGCGTTTTCTTCAGCTTGTCCCAGTCGCGCTTCTTCTCGATCAGCTTATCCAGCATTCTTCTCGTATCATTGCTTACGTTCACGTCCGGCCACTTCATCGGCAGTCCCCCCCTATCCATCGTATGCTTGTCTATGGCTAATCTTGACAAAAAAAAAGACCGAAAGCATCACTCTTCTTGCGTGGCCGAAGATGCTTTGGTCTTTGAATTTTCCGTCATAGTCATTTAGAAACGCTTTTTGCCAACCAGAAACTTTTTATTCCCTTTTTTCGCCGTCACAGGTACGTGCTTGTAGCTGCGAATCATCGGATTTTTGCATAGAGGACAAGTCGGTAAAGCTTCCGTAACGAATTCTTTGCGAACCCATGCTTTACAATCCGCCTCTTTACATTTCCAGATCTCAATTTGTTCGACTTCCGGTTTCTGTTGTTCTTCCGTTATGGTACTCGTTGGTGTAGACATTTGAATAGCTTCTCCCTGTTTCGTAGATTAGACTACTTATTATTATACAGATCCCTTGGAATATCAAGTCTTTCCCGTGTTCAAATTTATTTACCAGTGGTAAAATGAGAAGGGCGGCTACAAATTAGACACACTTGCAAAGGCAGGAAACTTGCATGGCAAATTTGCTTCATGAATGGAAGTCACAGTTTCAAGGTTACAGCCGAAATATTATGCTGTTTTTTTGGTTTAACTTCGTTTGGAATTTAGGATTAGGCATGTTTGGACTCGTTTATAATCTATACGTCAAAAGTCTCGGCTACGGGCAGACGACGGTCGGCAGCATCGTCGGCATGACCTCGCTGGCCGCAGCCCTTATTCTGATTCCGGCCGGCATCATGAACGACCGGTTCGGGCCGAAGCGCGTCATCACAACCGGACTCGTACTGACCATTGCCGCGCTTACGGCGAGATCGCTCATTGAAGCGCAAGGCGGCATGCTGGTTTCCTCCTTCTTCGGCGGTATGGCGCTGGCCGTCGTATCGGCGACGATTCTGCCGTTCATGGCCAACAACTCCACGCCGCAGCAGCGTGTTCATCTGTTCAGCTTCAACATGGCGCTGGTTATGATTGCGAATGTCGTCGGCATCGCCTTGGGCGGCGTGCTGTGCGATTTTTTTCAATACGTAATGAACTTGGAGCCGATCGTAAGCCTGCGTTTCACCTTGATGACCGGTGTCTGCATCGCTGCGCTCGGCATTATCCCTGTCGCGCTGTTCGAGCCGAGCGAGGTTGAATCGCAGCCGCGTACCGAATCGATCAGCATCAAGGCGTCTTGGCGCGCTCACCGGTCATCTCTGCAAGTCATCGCCATTTTCTGCTTGCTGGGCCTGCTCTCCTCTATCGGCGGAGGCATGATAGTTCCTTATTTGAACGTCTATTTCGAAGACCGTTTCCAAGCTTCGAAGTCGGCGATCGGCCTGGTCGTCGCCCTCGGACAAGGCGCAACCGCCGTAGCCTTTCTCATCGGTCCGATGATCGCCAGGCGCTTCGGGGAAGTCAAGTCCGTGGTGTATCTGCAGCTATGCTCGATCCCGTTCCTGCTTATAACGGCATTCTCGGCCAACTTCTACTTATCGTCGGGCGGCTACTTGTTCCGCCAGGCGCTGATGAACGCAGCGAACCCTTTCTACAATTCCGTCAAGATGAGCTATGTCGACCGCTCGCTGCGCGGGCTCGCTTCCTCTTCGGGAGAAGCGGTCTTCAACCTGGGCTGGTTTCTCGCGGCACCTGTCAGTACAGGCCTCGTCGAACGGTTCGGGTCTTATTACGGCTATGCCTACGCCTTCTGCATTACGGCCGTCGTCTACTCGGTCATCTCGTATTTCTTCTATTTCTTCTTCGGCAAGAACCGGTTCAAGCCCGTGGAGGAAGCCCGATAAAAAATGGTTCTTTTCTATCGTTGACGCAGACGATAGAAAGGAAATACAATGAAATGAGAGCGCATTCATAGCATCGCCTTAGAGCTCCTAATCCTAATCGACTCTTGATGTGAGGGGATTGCTAATCATGAAGAATAAAATCATCTTTAATGGACAAAGTATTGTTCTGACGTGGATGATCTCCTATATCGTCATTCTCCTTTTACCCATTGCTATCGGCTTACTATTGTATGTGGAATCGAGCAAAACGTTAAAGGAAGAAATTCAGCAAGCGAACGATTCCCTGTTGAAGCAAGTGCGCGAAGTGATGGACAACCAATTCAAAGCGATGGAGCAATTGAATTTCGAGCTCACTTGGAACGTGAACATGCAGGAACTGCTGTATTCCAACAAGTATGAAGCATTTCCCAAAGAGTATCTTTATGATATCTCGCAAATTGCCCGTAATCTTTCCCTGTACAAAACCTCTTATCCGTTAATCGATTCGTTCTATGTTTATTTGTACAAAGATCAATCCGTTATCCTGCCCACTACCGTTCGTTCTAGCGCATTTGCCTACCAGACTTTGCATATGAGTGACGAATTCCCCTTCTCCGCATGGCAAGAAATTATGACACGCCCTAATTTCAAAGGCTTCATCCCGATGTACCGGATCGGCGACGACAATAAGCTGCGCAAGTCAGTCGCTTACGTCAGCACTTATGCCGTCGAGCATAATCAGCCACTCGCTACCAATGTCATCATGATCGATCAATCCCGCATCCTTGGCGCCATTCAAAATATGGAAATCTTTAATAAGGGCCACGTGCTTATTTTAAATAATGAAAACCAAGTGCTGGCATCCAACTCGACCGGCCTGCTTCCCGCCGATTTCCCTTATGACCAATTGACGGAAGCCACCAATCTCTATTACACCGGCTCGGACGGCGAGAAATATGAGATTTTCACCATTCAGTCGCCAATGTCCAAGCTGAAGTATGTATCGATCATGCCCAGCACGGTTTATTGGCAGAAAGCTTCGCATATCCGCAACTTGACTTATATGAGCATGGCGATCTCGCTGCTTGGCGGCGGTATCTTGACGATATTTTTTCTGCGCAGAAACTATAACCCGGTCAGACGTCTGGTGCATGCTTTCTCCAAAAAGGAGGCGATGGCCTCCGGCCAGAGGTACAATGAGTTTCACTTCATTCAGGAAGCGGTTGACAACACGCTGCTCGAAATCGCCGATTTCAAGACCATAATCGAACAGCAGCGCCACATGGTCCGCTCCCACTTCATCGAAAAGCTGCTCAAGGGCAAACACGACCGGCATATTCCGATCTTCGAGGCTTTGACCGCCTTCGATATGAAGCTGGACCGCAACGAATTTGCCGTCATGCTGTTCGTTGTCGATAAGCACGCTCCCTTCTTCAGCCGCATCACGCATAAGTCCGATGAGGACAAATGGAAGCTGCTGCAATTCATTATTATGAATGTCGTAGAAGAGCTGCTCTCCAAGCGGCATCGGGGCTATGCGACGGAAATTGACGATTCTGTGGCCTGTCTGGTCAATATAACGAGTGATGAGGGTGAAAGCGCCAAAGAAGAGCTGCTGCGCATCGCCGAGGAGACGCAAAATTTTCTGTCGGCGACTTACGACATTCACCTCACGATCTCGATTTCCAGCGTTCACGGACAGATCGCAAACGTGCCCCAAGCCTTCCGGGAAGCTCTGGATTCGATGGCTTATAAGCTCGTTATGGGCGGAAGAGAAATCCTGGCTTACGACGATTTGCAGGCCAACAGAGCCTGCGAGCCCGTTTCCGGCTATTATTATCCGATGCAGGTCGAGCAGCAATTCCTGTACGCGCTGAAGTCAGGCGAATTGGAAGAATCGCAAACGATCCTGGCCGACATTATGACCAAAAATTTCGAGGTTCGCGGCATTTCCGTTTCTTTGACCAAATGCCTGATGCTGTGCCTGATTACGACGATGATGAAGAGCATCAGTGAAACCGGCGACATGCAGGAAAGCATTTTCACCCGGAATCCGAAGCTTATCGACCGGCTGCTCAACAGCAAAACGTTGGAAGACATGCACCGGCAATTGAACGAAATGCTGGCCGGCATCTGCGAATACACCTCGGCGAAGCGGCAGGCCACCATGTCTCAACAGCGGCAGAAGGCGCTGCAGCAGCTCGTTGAAGAGATTTCCACGTTCATCGAAGATAATTATTCCGACGCCAATTTGAATGTCTCGATGATCGGCACTCATTTTGACCGCAAGGCCACGTATTTGTCGAAGCTGTTCAAGGATTATGCAGGCGAAGGGCTGCTCGACCGCATTAACAAAGTGCGGATCGACAAATCGAAGCAATTGCTTGGCAAACAGGAACAATCGGTTGGCGACGCCGCCAACGGGGTCGGCTTCAACGATATTAACGCCTTCATCCGCGTGTTTAAGAAAGTAGAAGGTATTACCCCCGGGAAATACAAGGAGCTTATACAGAAATAACGAAAAGGGCAGCCGCTCGGCTGTCCTTTCAGCTTCCTTTCTTCATGAACAAACCCGGCCAGACGGAAGGTTTGCCCGTCGAAACGTCCTATTTCAGGCTCGTTTCGCCCCATTTTGGCTATTTTGAAGATAACATTGGACATTTTGTAGAGCATTTCACAACAATTCGAGATGCATTTGGACCTTTTGCAGATAGCTTTGAATGTAAGCGTTATCATATAGTGAAGGTGTACCACATAAGCACCTCTACCCGCATCGGCTTAACGGTTTATGTCAGCGAAAAACTCGGTAACGCTTTCAATTCCGGTTTTTCAATCGAAAAACGCTTAGGAGGTCTAGTATGCAAAAAAACAGAAAAAAAATGTTCACTGTGCTTGTCGCAACGACGTTAATGGGAAGCTTGACCGTCGCTTGTTCTACATCGAACACGCCGGCTACCAGTTCCAGCGAAGCACCCAAGGCAACGGCCGGAAGTTCGGCGGCGCCGGCTGGCAGTGCGGTTACGTATCCGCTTAAACAAGACAAACCATTAACGTACTGGGGCGAGCTTCCCGGCAACTTAACCGGGGTGAAGGCTGCTCACGCAGACGTTCCGTTCTTCCAAGAATGGCAGAAAAAGACCGGCGTTCCGTTGAAATTCCTGGCTCCTCCTACCAACCAAGGATCGCAAGCATTGAACGTTCTGTTGGCATCGGGCGATCTCCCTGACATGATCGAATTTGACTGGCAAGGGGCTTTCCCAGGCGGACCAGAGAAAGCGATCAAAGACGGTTATATTCTGAAACTTAACGATACGATCGATAAATTTGCGCCCAACTTGAAAAAGTATCTCAAAGAACATCCCGAAATCGATAAGCAGGTAAAAACCGATAACGGAAGCTACTACTCCTTCCCGTTCATTCGCGGCGACGATTATCTGCGTGTGTACCAAGGCCCGATCCTTCGGAAAGATTGGCTTGATGAGCTTGGTCTGCCGATGCCGGAAACGATTGACGATTGGTATACGACACTCAAAACGTTCAAAGAGAAGAAAGGCGCTACGGCCGCGTTCTCTGTCATCTCTGTACCAAGACCTTTCAATGAGCTGGGCAACGGCGCTTTTGCCGGCGCATACGGCGTAACCCGCGATTTCTTCATTGATAACGGCACGATCAAATTCGGTCCAGCTGAAAAAGGCTATAAAGATTTCCTCGCTACCATGCACAAATGGTATGAAGAAGGGCTGATCGATAAAAACTTTGCAACGACAGACGGCAAAGCCTTAGACGCCAACATTGCTTCCGGCGCAACAGGCGCAACCGTCAATAATGCCGGCGGCGGTATCGGCAAATGGCAGCCGCTCATCTCGGCGAAAGATCCGAAAGGCGTGCTGGTCGCAGCGCCGTATCCGGTGCTCAAAAAAGGCGACATTGCGATGTACGGCCAGAAAGATCCTGCCTTCTCGCCGGGCGGTATGGTCGCCATTACGGCAAACTCCAAAAATGTGGAGGTTGCTGCCAAGATGCTTGACTACGGCTACTCCGAAGCAGGACATAATTATTTCAACTTCGGAACTGAAGGCGTTTCGTACAAAATGGAAAACGGATATCCGAAATATACGGACCTTGTAATGAAGAATCCGGATAAATTGGCTCCGGCACAAGCGCTCTCCCTGTACGTTCGCGGTAACTACAACGGTCCTTTCGTTCAAGATAAGCGTTACGTCGAGCAATATTTGGCTCTGCAAACGCAGCGCGACGCCGTTACGACCTGGTCGAAAACGAACGTCGACAAATACAAATTGCCGCCAATCACAGCGACACCGGAAGAAAGCACCGAGCTCGCCAAAATCATGACGGATCTGAACACGCTGGTCGATGAAATGACGGTCAAAATTATTTTGGGCACCGAGCCTGTCGATTCCTTCGAGAAGTACCAAGAGAAATTCAAGTCCGTTAAGCTGAGCCGCGCGCTCGAAATCAAGAAAGCATCGCTGGACCGCTTCAACAAAAGATAGATAACACGCCAGGGGGGAGGGCAGCCGCTCTCCCCGTTTTTACTAACCAGGCGAAAGGAGAGATATCATGCGCAAAGAGGGACAAGCTGCGTTCCAAGTCCGGTTTAGACGCGATTTTCTGCTCAACAAATATTTGTACTTGATGATGGTTCCTGTTATCGCCTATTATGTCATCTTCCATTATGCGCCGATGTACGGCGCGCTGATTGCCTTCAAGGAATATACGCCGGCCAAAGGGATTTTGGGCAGCTCATGGGTCGGCTTCGATCACTTCAAAGACTTTTTCGGTTCGTATTATTTCTGGCGCATTCTCAAAAATACGGTCATCATCTCGCTCTATACGTTATGCTTTGAGTTTCCGGCGCCGATTATTTTGGCGATATTGATTAACGAACTGGTGAACAAAAAGTTTCAGCGTTTTGTGCAAACGGTTACGTACATGCCTTATTTCATTTCGCTTATCGTCATCGCCGGGATGATCAAAGATTTTACGAATAACGGCGGGTTAATTAATAACTTCCTGACTTACTTCGGCGTCAGCGATACCGCGTTCTTGCAGAGACCGGAAATGTTCAGGACCATCTATGTTTTATCGGAAATTTGGCAAAAGATCGGTTGGGAGTCCATCATCTACTTGGCCGCACTCATGGGCATCGATCAGGAGCAATATGAAGCTGCGAGAATGGACGGGGCCAGCAAGCTTCAACAAATCTGGAACATTACGCTGCCGGGCATTCTTCCGACGATCGCCATTATGTTCATTCTGCGGATGGGGAACTTGCTTAACGTCGGCTTTGAGAAAATTATTTTGCTGTACAATCCGAGCACCTATGACACGGCCGATGTCATCTCCTCCTTCGTTTACCGGAAAGGGCTTATCGAATTCGGATGGAGCTACTCCTCAGCCGTCGGCTTGTTTAACTCAGTCATCAACTTGGCCCTGCTTATTGCCGCCAACAAAATCAGCAAAAAAGTAAGCCAAAGCAGCTTATGGTAAGAAAGGAGGGACTGCAATGAAAACGAGCGTCTCCGACAAAGCCTTTACGATAACCAACCATATTCTATTGCTTCTGCTTGTTGTCATTACTTTATATCCGCTCATTTATGTCGCCTTCGCTTCCATCAGCGACGCTGGGCAGTTGATTACGCACAAAGGGTTTCTATACAAGCCGCTGGGCATCAGCTTCGAAGCTTATAAGAGCGTTTTTGCCAATCCGGCTATTCTCCAAGGTTACCAGAATACGCTGTTCATTCTAGTATTCGGTGTCACCACGAACCTGATCGTCACCTCGCTTGGCGCTTATGTGCTCTCGCGTAAAAATGTGATGTGGAACAACGTATTTATCTTTGTCGTCGTCTTGACGATGTTCTTCAGCGGCGGCTTGGTCCCGCTTTATCTGGTCGTGAAGGGCGTAGGTCTCATTGACTCTCTCTGGGCTACGATATTGCCGTTCGCCGTCAACACTTTTAATCTGATCATTATGCGCACCGCCTTCATGGCCGTTCCCGAAAGTCTTGAGGAGTCAGCCAAAATGGACGGGGCGGGCCACTTGGTCATTCTGTTCCGCATCGTCATCCCGCTCTCCATGCCGGTCATTGCCGTCATGATCCTGTACTATGCCGTTGAGAAATGGAACGGATGGTTCTACGCCTCCATCTTCCTGAAGGATCGCGAGCTGTATCCGCTGCAGCTGATCTTGCGGGAAATTCTCATCGCGAACAATACCGATGCGATGTCAACGGGGGCAAATGCCGCCGACCAGTTCCAGATCGGAGAAACGATCAAATACGCGACGATTATGGTCGCTTCCGTGCCGATTCTCATTCTGTATCCATTCGTGCAAAAGTACTTCGTCAAAGGCGTCATGATCGGCGCCGTCAAGGGATAACAAGCTTCGCCGTGAAAGCACCGTCTGCCTCATATGCTGAGGAGGCGGTGCTTTCGCATAGTTTTGCCAGGGATGGCTTATGGCGTGACAGTTGCGAATGACGGCAATATCGCCGCCGATATTTGGCTGTCCGGCCTCATCCCGGAAGGGGGATTCGCCGCTGCCCAGCTCCCTGTATGTCGGATCGCTTCCGGCGAAAAGCCGATTGACCGTTCACTTCCGAATCCGGGTGTCCAACGCGGGAAACCTGTCCGCGGACAGCGTAACCGTGCAAAATTGGATTTCGCCGCTGACCACGCTGCTGCCGGGTACACTGCGCATAGGCGATGTGCCGGTGAATCTGACAGCACCGGTAACTCAGCCCCTCGTCTTATGGGCAGTCCCGCTGAACGGTTCAACCGAGATCACCTATACCGAAGCGGTCGTCTCACGGCCCAATACAAGGCGTATCCCGCTAAGATCGGCCGCACAATATGCCTATCAAGTGAATGATCCTGTCCACACGGGAACGGTCCTCTCCAATGAGGCTATGATCTGGGTCGAGCAGGCGGATGAATAAGGAAAGGGAAAGTCGTCGAGGCCTGTTTCCTAATTTGAAAAAGCCGGGGCCCTGAATGGCCCCGGCCTCTCTTATTTACGATCGTTAATCGCTTTGATCACGTCTAGCGGAATTTTCGGCTCCCGGTCATACGTCAGCAAGCCGTTGATTTCCTGCTCCACATCCGTTAATTGCGTATAGCAATATCCTTGGACCACGCCCGAGTTCAGCAGCGGACGGATAACGGCGCGCAGCCTTTTCTCATAGTCTTCGTCATTGTCGGCGCCGGAATATCCCCAGCCCTCCCAGTCGCTCTTCTTGTAAGCGATGCCGCCAAACTCGGTAACGAGAATCGGCTGGCCGGCATACGGGAACCCTTCGACAGACAGACGGCGGTTAGCCGGCATGGCGTGTACGGCCTTCTCAGCCGTGCTGTAGCGATCCTGCAGTACCTCTTCGCGCCATTCGTAGTCGTGTATCGCGAACAAGTCGGTTTGGACCATTTCCCAGCCGTCATTGGAAATGACCGGACGCATCGGATCCAGCGACTTCGTCAAATGATACATCGTCAGCGCGTGCTGCTGCTGCCGCTTGTCGATTTGAATATTCGGCACGCCCCAGCTTTCATTCAGCGGAACCCACGCAATGATGGAAGGATGGTTATAGTCGCGCTCTACGGAAGCCTGCCACTCTTTCGTGAAACGTCCGACATATTTCTCCGAATATTCGTATGCGTTAGCCGCTTCGCTCCACACGACCAGCCCAAGCACATCGCACCAGTATAAATATCTGGGGTCCTCCAGCTTCTGATGCTTGCGGGCGCCGTTGAAGCCCATCGCTTTCGTCAACTCCACATCCCGCTTGATCGCTTCATCGCTTGGCGGTGTCAAGTTGCCATCCGGGAAATACCCCTGATCCAGTACCATTTTCAGGAAAAACGGCCGGTTGTTCAGACACAGCTTGCCATTCTCAATTGAAACCTTGCGCATACCGAAGTAGCTCGTTACTTCATCCACAGCCTGGCCATCGGTGAGCAGCGTAAATTTGACGTCATACAAATTCGGTTTATTCGGTGACCACCAGCCGCCAAGCCCATGGTCGTTAAAATCGTTCAAACGAACCTTTCTCGCACCCGAACCGCCTTTCAGCAGATACGTGTCTTCCGCAACAAGCTCGCCTTTAAAAGAAATCTCAACCTTCACCTGTTGTTTAGCTTGCTTGTTGTCGCTCTCAATGAAAAATTGGAACTCCACCTGCTTCTCGTCAATGTCGGGGGTAATTCTCACTTTATCCAAATAGGCCTCGGATGCAACAGCCTCCAGCCAAACCGTTTGCCAGATTCCAGTCGTACGCGTATAAAAAATACTAGCCGAATCCTTCAGCCAATACTGCTTGCCCCGCGGCAGCGTAACCTCTTGGCTGTAATCGACCGCCTTGACGACCAACGTATTCGTTCCGTCCTGCAAGGCATCCGTAATATCGGCGTGAAACGGCGTGTGCCCGCCTTCGTGCGTCGCTACCAGGGAGCCATTCACCCAAACCGAAGCGTCATAATCAACAGCCCCGAAATGCAGCAAGATGCGTTTGTTCTTAAAAGCATCCGGAATCGCCAGCTCTCTGCGGTACCATACGACATCGTGAAACGTGTTATCGCCGATGCCGCTAAGCTTGCTTTGGAACGCGAACGGTACCTGAATCGTTTTGGATAGCTTCCTAGTTCCGAGATGCCACTTCTCTCTGCCCCCGATGCGCTCGTCGTCGAATTCAAATTCCCACTCGCCGTTCAGGTTCATCCAACTGTCTCTTATGAATTGCGGTCTTGGGTGCTCAGCACGAGGTTGATTCGTCATAGCTGAAAATTACCTCCATAAAATTAATTTGTAAGTTAATTAAATAAGTCCATTTTGCCTAAACCTATTATCATCCCAAGTTTATTATCTGTCAATATACGTTATTCAATTAACTGAATGGTTAACCTTAACGTACCTTGTTACATATTCATGGCTTGTCTCTGGCACAGTTTGCGATGATACCTTGTACGAAACGGGGCGGAAAAGGAGGAGCGGCATGTGCTGCATTAGAATTGCTTCGCTCTTTGCTGAATGGGCGAGCCAGCCGTAATCGCAGGTGTAACAAGGCTGAACCATACGCAGCGTAACAAGCCTGGCTATACGCTGGCGTAGAAAGCCAGACCCGTTTGCAGATTTAACAAGCCTGCCCGATCGCAGGCGTAACTGGAATTTCTCCCTTTATTTCTGCTGAATGATGCTCCAACAGTCGTGATAACTGGAAAACCTCCCGCTAATTTCATGAAAAAAGCCGCTTTCGTGCATCGATGGCTGATTTTAACATGAGAAATTCCCGTTATTCGTCCTACCAGACATTTTGGCAGCGTTATAACTGGAGTTTTTCCAGTTATTCCAGTCCTCGGACGAGTCCTGCATGTGCGACTGGGGATGCTTGGAGTTCTTTCAGTTGTTGCTTGAGTTTCGAGAGAGCGGCGTGTGCTGCATTAGAATTGCTGCGTTCATCGCCGATCAATAGACAAGCCTGCCCATTCGCAGGCGTAACTGGAATTTCTCCCTTTATTTCTGCTGAATGATGCTCCATCTATTGTGATAACTGGAAAACCTCACGCTAATTTCATAAAAAGTGCTGCTTTCGTGCATTTTTTACTGATTTTAACATGAGAAATTCCCGCTATTCGTCCTACCAGACATTTTGGAAGCAATATAACTGGAGCTTTTCCAGTTAACCAGTATTTGGACGAGTTCTGCATGTGCTTAGGTAGAGCTGCTTGGAATTTTTCAGTTGTTGCTTGTTCTTGGAGGGAGCGCCACTTGCGACATTAGAGTTACTTGGAGTTCTTTCAGTTGTTGTTAGTGCTTGGAGGGAGCGCTGCGTGCGACATTAAAGTTACTTGGAGTCCTTTCAGTGGTTGCTTGTGCTTGGAGGGAGCCGCATGCGCGACATCGATACCTGGAGTTATGCCCAGCCAGGTCTTCTGCGCAAAAAAAGCGACGCAGGCATAACCCCCTGCATCGCTCATTTCATTAATCGATATAGCCTGCGAAACCATGCTTCATCAAATAATCCATTTCCGCCTCCAAAATGGTGTCGACCGCCAGCTCCGTCAGTTTCACATCCGGCCTGCTCAAAATGTGATCGATCAGGTCATCGCTGTCGATGTCGACCTCCCCTTTGGCGTTCTCCTCGGCTTTGAGAATATACGCTTTTTCGTACTTCAGCACGAGTTGAATTTGTTTTTCATCCGCATTCGACTTCTCTGCGATGAAACGGATCAGTTCCTGCTCGTTTAATTGTTTGTTATTACTCATGATTCATCATCTCCTGCTCCATTGACTTCTTCCGATTATTGTAGCACAGTTGTCCGGATTTTATTTTTCTCACCTGATACCGCGTATCACCTTGGTCATGTTAACATAGAATGGCTTGGAAAAACATACCTAAAAAACAACGCTACAAGGGGGTACTATGAATCTGGAACGACGCGTCGCCGCACTTGAGAAGAAAGTCCAAGAGCTGGAACAGCTGCTGCACCATACGTTGGAACGGGACAACGCTGCGAAAGCCGGCCGGCCCGATTGGCCACCGCCGCCGTCAGCTGAACATGCCGCCCAACCCACTTCCGGGCCTCAGCTGCCGTCTCTGCCTGACCAACAACTTAACGCACCTCAGCTCTCATCTCAGCCTGAACAACCACTCACCGGCTCACAGCTCCCGCCTTCGCCCGATCGGCAGCTCCCCGCCCAGAAGGTGCCTGCCCCGCAAGCTCCCCCAACAGACTGGGAGCATCTGATCGCGCGCGTCTGGCTGCCGCGCATCTTCATCCTCGTCTTCCTGCTCGGCGTGCTGTGGGGCTTCACCGCTGCCGTCAATGCCGGCATCATTACCGAGCCCATCCGGTGCTGGCTCGGAGCTGCCGCAGCCTTCCTGATGTACTGGCAAGGGGAGGTCCAAATCCGCCGCAACCGCGCGGCGCTGGGGCAAGTCCTGCTCGGCGGGGCGAGCGGGGTGCTGATCCTGACGCTGTTTGCCGCGCATATGCTGTTCGAGCTGATCCCGGCCTCCATCGCGTTCTTGCTATACGTGATCTCTCTCGCAATCAGCGTATACACAGCGATCCACCATCGCTCGCAGGCGCTCATGATTATCACGCTGCTAGCCGGCTATCTCGTTCCCTTCCTCATCGAGACCGAGCAGCCGAACATGTGGACCTTCGCGGGCTATGAAGGCCTCTTCTCCATGGCGATGCTGCTGCTATCGCTGCGCTATTCGTTCCGCAGCGCTTATTTCACCGCATTCGGCGTGCTTCATCTGCCGCTGCTCATTGCAACGATTGCCGGCCATGAGGATAGCGATCGACCCGCGCTGCTGGCTGTTGTGATCGTTCAGCACTTGCTCCTCTTCGCCGTTTCGCTGCTACGCTCACAAGACAGCCGGATCGGACAGCGAATCGCCTTGTTCCTCAGCTTCGGCCTGCTCGCAGCATGGAGCTACGGTCTGTATGGCGCTTCAGGTGTCGATCGGCTCTTCTACGAGTCGATGCTGGCGTTGTGGTCGATCTTATATATCGGCACATCCGTCTGGCTGTATAGGAACAAGCGCAATATGTCCACCCATCTCGCTATCGCAACGTTCGGCGTTTTCCTGTGGCTGATCTATGTGCTGCGGGCCGATCAAGCGGGAGCGGCGCTGCTCGTCGAAGGCAGCCTGGCCCTTGTGCTGGGGACCCGCTTCCGGAGCCGGCTGCAGCAAGTTAGCGGCGCACTGACTTATTTCATCGGGATGCTCATCGTATTCGATCATGGGATCGATTGCATCCTATCCAGCGAGACATTCGCCTGGCTTTTGCTTGTAGTGACCATCGGCGGTCTTTATGCGTTTTACCGTAAGCAAGCGAAAGCGGACCTTGTACACCCGCAATTTCCAATGGTTTTACTCTGGTTGGAATTCGTCCTGCTGCTCGTTTACGTCTCCCAATTGACGAATGTCATGACGAAAGGCTTGGACAGCGATTATCAGCATCTGATCCTCTCGGGCGTTTGGGCGGTCTACGCCGTACTGCTCATCATCGCAGGGCAGTTCGTCCGTAAAGCCAAGGCGAATTGGGTCGGCATCCTGTTCTTATTCATCACTTTGCTCAAAATCATCTTCATCGATCTGCCAGACGTATCCACAGCCGTTCGCGCGATCCTCTTCATCGGACTTGGCGCGATAGGCGTCGGTATTTCCAGACTGTTTTACAAACGTAAAGAACCGAACGAATAAGGCCCCTCAACCTTAACCTTCAGCACCCGCTTCGTCGCGGTGGCGAAGGTTTTTTTATTAGGTTCAGGGTGACCTGGAATGTGAAATGGTGTAACCGCTAATGAAATTGAAACAACGGAAAGCTCATTTTGAACCCCGTCGCAGCATTTGACGCAACAATAACGTCCATGTTAAAAAAGCCTACGGCATCAGCCGCAAGCCTATCAAGGCACTTGAACGATATAAGGGACAATCAACACTTCGCCCCGGTGCTGAAACTGGCCCCAAATTTTGTAGATGCCGCTCTTGGGAAAGTTAATTTTGAAGGCGGCCACAGGCCCTGACCCCGTCTGGTCGTTCGGATGTACATGCACATAGTCGCTGCCATCGGCGCTGATCGCGACGACATGACCCAAACTTCCCAGATAGGGCTGCAGATCGGTGATGCCCTGCTTCGTCTCAGCATCCTTGATCGTAAAGACCATATCCAGATCCATCCCCGCCATCAGGTGGTCGAAGGCCAGCGTCACTTGCCTGCCTTGCACCACCTTCGCGAGCGAAGTGTCGGGTTTCAGCGAAGGCGGTTTGGTATCCTTGCTCCCTCCGCCGATCGTGACCCAATGCGTTTGCACGGTCTCCCCCATCCCCTGCGGAGTGAAATCGGCAATGAGCTGATAGTAGCCGTTCGCCGGGAACTTCGTTCTGACTTCGAACTGCCCCTTACCGGTATGCTCGGGATGCAGATGCTCGAAGTAAGCAAGATCCCGGCTAACGACGATCACATGCATCAGCTTCTCATGCACGACGTCGAACGCATCAATGGGTTTATTCCATTTATCTTGAATCAGAATCGTGATCGTTGCCTCTTCATTCGGTATGTAGCGGTCGGCCGTTACCGCGAAATGAGCGATCGCATCGCTGCTATGGGCATGCGCGGATCCAGCCCCTGCCATTCCCGCCATCCCCGGCATCTCCATCCCCTCTTGCAGGGAGGACGCCCTTCCGCAACCGCTGAGAAGGATCGTCAGCCCTATGAGCAGGATGGCCAACTGTTTCATTGGTTTCTCCCGGGCCGGAGCGGTGCCGTCATGATGCTAAGCCCCAACGATGCGAGACCGCAGATGAACATGGTGCCCCCCCACAGCTCCGGAGACCAATCCAACGTATGATACAGCTGCAGATCGGCGAAATACAAGCCCCAGATCAACACGGGAAGCAAGAAGAAAACAAGCCGGTATTGCCACGCGTCCGCCTCTTTCCCGCTCAGCATATAGAAGAGCCAATCGCCAACGATACCGCTTATGAGCAAAATGACGATCGAGCCGTAATGGTTGAATCCGTCGAGTCCGGCCATTAAGACGGCTTCAAGAACGAAGAAATAGGTGACCGTGCCCAGCGGCAGCCGCCATCTTCTCATGACGAGCATGACGGGGAGGACGAGCAGCAGAGTCGTCACCAGGAAATCGACCACGGCTCTCGCGACGGCATCCTCTTCCCTGGCCATCCACAGGTTTTGCCGGAAAGACCAAGCATACATAAGGAAGAAGGCCAAGACCGCGAACGTTAAGGCAATCGAGGTCAGCGCCGGCAGCAGCCTGCGAAATGTCGGAGACGTCTCCTCCATACTGCTCATGGCGCGGTACGGACTGGTCAGAATCATCAGCGCGCCGGTCAATAGGACGAGATGCGAAGGGCTGAGGAGCGCCTCGATGTTTTTCTCAATGCCGAAAATCGTGTGCCAGAACATATCGCCAAGACCGCCGATAAGAAAAATGATAACGCCCGCAATCCCGAGCTTATATCCGGCCGGTATCGCCTCCGCCCATGTGAGATGCCGGTTTGCCGCTTTGTTCCGGTACGTGATGCTGAGTATCCACACCGCACAAGCCAAATATCCCGAATACAGAATGGCATGCCAAGGCGTAAAGAACGTTTCGACCGCTCCATGATTATGAGCGAAGCCATCGATAAACAGACCTGTAATGAGCCACACGCCCATCAGCATCGTGACGGCATGCTTCATGACGCTCATACTTCGAGCGGCCTGCGCTCTTTCCAGTTGAACGGACAACAGGATCATCCCCTCGCATTTGTCATTATCACTGTACTATCATACACAGCTACTCACTTGCTGAGACCCAGACGACACCCTTTTTCTCCAGCTCGGATTCCCACTCTTTCGGTGCGGGAACATCGCTCACGATCATATCCAGCTCTCCGAGATCGGCAATTTTGTAGAATTGCACAAGTCCGAATTTGGAGTGGTCGCAGAGCGCAATGCTTTGCTTGGCATATTTCATGAACTGCTGGGTCATTTGACCTTTGCCCACCTCGAAACCTGTAATGCCTTTGCCCAGCATCATGCCGTCCACGGAGAGGAACGCCTTGTCCGCATGAAAGTTCTCCACCATTTTCTCCGCCAGCGTACCGGATACCCGGGAATGCATCGCATTCACTTGCCCCCCCAGCAAATAAATATCGCCCGAGAACAAGCCTTTGTTTTTGTAATCGATCAACAAGATGAGTGCCGGGATGGAGATGGTGAGCACCGTAATATTTTTCTTATTCAGCAAATAATCGATGATATGCAGTGTTGTCGTGCCGTCGTCAATGAAGAGAACGTCATTGTCTTCCACAATCGTTGCCGCCGCCCGGCCGATTCTGCGCTTCTCGTCCGCATGCAGCACCTCCCTCTTCAGATGGGATGGCTCGTCCCGGGATAGATTGATTTTGACGGCGCCGCCGTAGACCCGTTTCAGCTTCTTCTCCTCTTCCAGCTCCTCCAAATACCGGCGTATCGTTTCCGATGAAACATTCAAACGCTCCACCAGATCGTTCGTTGTTACTTTCCCCTCCAGATTCAACTGGTTGAGGATATAATCCTTCCGTTCTTCACCGACTAATGACATGGGGCAAATCCTCCAGTTATAAGCATTCTACAGCCATTATAGGGTTTTACTTGGCCGTTTGCCAAGGAGCCGTTCCTTTTTTTACCCGTTTCAAAATAAGTTCATACCCGAGACGAACGACGATGTTCGTCACGACGATCAATGTCGACATGGCAGCTGCGGCCGCAACGTCTCCGGCATCCTCCATATTCACCAAAGCGACAGCCGCCAAATTCATATCGGCCGACCGGAGAAATACGACCGCGGAAACCGTGACCATGGCATTGACGAAAAAGTACATCGCCATTTCGATAATGGCCGGCATGGACATCGGGACCGTTACCCGCAGAAAGGTTCGGTACAACGGCACGCGCATCGACTCCGAGACAAGTTCGAAATCCTTGTCCAGCTTCTTCAGCGCCGTCGTGGCCGTAATGAACGGGACCGCATAATAATGCGTGATGTTCGCAAGTACGATAATCGCCATCGTCCCGTACATCCAATGAAGCGGATTGCCGGGCTCATTGAAGAAGAAAATGTACGCAAGGCCAATGACCATCCCCGGGAGCGCAAGCGGCAGGATGGACAGGAAATAACCGAATTGCCGGAGGAGCTTCAAGGATCTCATTTTCTCGATGATATAGGCAAAAACAAATGTCATCACCGTACCGGCAACCGCCGTAACGAACGCAACCCGGATGGAATTCCAGAACGGCTCGAGCCCCGACCCCGCAACACTTGAGAAATTATAATGCTTGAATCCGAGTGTTAAATGATATGGCCACACGTTCACTAATGAAGCAAAAACAATCGTAGCCAGCGGGACCAAGATTCCGACGGATACCAGCAGGCAGAACACGCTGTAGAACCGGTCCCTGTCGCGTCCCTCCGGTATGCGGTATGGCGTGGATTTGGAAGAAAGCATCGCCCGCTGCTTGCTTGCGACAATCCGGTCGACGATGAACGCGATGACCGCCGGAACGGTCAGCAGGATGCCCACCGTCGCGCCCATCGGTAAATTTTGTTGGCCGATCACTTGTTTATAAATATCCGTAGCGAGAACGTTAAATTTCCCCCCGATTGCCTGAGGCGCCCCGAAATCCGTGAAACTGGCCGTGAAACAGACGAAAATAGCGCTAATGAGACCATATTTAACGGACGGTATCGTGACCGTAACAAATGTTTTCCATTTCTTCGCGCCAAGCGACTCCGCAGCTTCATACAGCCGTTGATCGGTCATCGACAAAGCGGTTATAAAAATTAAAAAGGCTTGTGGAAATAAATAAATCACTTCCGAGATGATAATGCCGACAGGTCCGTAGATGGGAACACGCACCCCCGGCAGAAGTCCGAAGAAACCGTGCGTAACCATCCCTTGATTGCCGAATAAATACGTCAGGGCGATGCCGTGCATCATCGTAGGCTCGAAGAGCGGCAGCAGCGCTACATAGCGCAAGTAGCTTTTGCCGCGAATGCCCGTACGGCTAACGCCGTATGCGTACAGAAATGCTAACGATACGGCAAGCACGGTAGATAACGCCGAGATCCATACCGTATTCGTTAACGATTGCAGCAACGAAGGTGTAGAAAAATAGGTGATGAAATTGGCGATACCGGTATATTCCCCATGTTTGTTCAGCAGCGCTTTACTGAATAAGAGCAGCAGCGGAATAAGCGTGCTGACCAGGAGGGTCGCGACGAGCAGAAGGATCAAGCCGTTCTGCAGCGTGAACAATGCTCCGAAGCGGCGGCGGATCGGCGGATTCATGCTAATGGCTGCCTTACTCATCGGACACCCGCCAGCGCTTCCGCCGGGAAGCCGATCAATTTATCCTGCGGGAATTCAACGTCAACTTCCCCATTCCTTGTAAGGCGAAGCTCGTGTACAGCTTGCGGAGACACATCGACCGTCAGCAACTCGCGATGCGTCCCTGAGCCGCCTGCCGGCTGCAGCAGCAGTCTGTAGAAGGCGCCCCGAAATTCACTGTGTTTCACCGTACAGCGCAACCCGCGGCTAGAACCCGGAGCCGTGAGGCGAATATGCTCAGGGCGAATCGCACCGGCGTCGAGGAAATTAATCGATCCGATAAAATCGGCGACGAACGGGCAATTCGGTTCGCTGTAGACCTGTTCGGGCGTTCCCATCTGCACGACTTCCGCATTGCTCATCACGACGATCCGGTCTGCCATCGTCAACGCCTCTTCCTGATCGTGCGTGACCATCACCGTCGTGATGCCCAGCTGATCCTGCAATTGGCATATTTGCTCGCGTATTTTGACGCGCACTTTGGCATCCAGCGCAGAGAGCGGCTCGTCGAGCAGCAGGAAATCAGGCGAAAGCACGATGGCTCGAGCCAGCGCCACGCGCTGCTGTTGACCTCCCGACAGCTGCGCCGGGTAGCGGTCATGCAGATGCAGCAGGTCGACCAACGAGAGCACTTCGCGGACCTTCTCGCCGATCTCCTTCTTCGGAATTTTTTTGCCCTGCAGGCCATAGGCGACATTCTCATAAGCGGTGAGATTCGGAAACAGCGCATAAGACTGGAACACCATACCGAAATTTCTTCGGGCCGGAGGCAGATCGGTGATGTCCTTACCGCCGACCACGATGCGCCCCTGCGACGGCTTCTCCAGTCCGGCAATGATCCGAAGCAGCGTCGTTTTGCCGCATCCGCTTGGTCCGAGCAGGCAGATAAATTCATTTTTGTGAATATCAATGTGAATGTCTTTCAAAGCGCTGAAAGATCCGAATGTTTTATGTATCCCTTGAATGGATAAGTACGCCTGCAGCATGATCAAGCAGCCTCCTTCGTCTTAATAGCTCTAGTATAAGCTTGATTTGTTATCGAATTATTAATGGAAAAAGACTGCTGCAAATCAAGGTTCGCAGTCAGCCTTTTCCTTGGACCGGGCTTATTTCTTCGGTTCGCTCTTGCCGTTATAACGCTTGTCCCATTCGGCCAAAATAGAGTCGCGCTTCTTGGCAGCGTCGTTCAGATCGTTCTTGATCAGCTGTTTGACCGGATCGACCGTATAGCCTTCGGGAATTTGAGCTGCATCGGTTTTGATCGCCAGAATCGCATAGTTTTTGTTATATTCCTTCATCACATCGTCGGTTATCGCCCAATCCAGGAAGTCTTTGGCCACTTGCTTCACGACCGGCTTCTTCATCAGCGCATTGGCTTCTACATCCCAACCCGAGCCTTCTTTCGGGAAGACGACCTCCACCGGCGAGCCTTTCTTCTTCTCTTGAATTCCGCGGTACCCGAACGAGATACCGATCGGGTATTCGCCCGTGCCCGCCAATTTCGCCGGCTTCGAACCGGAGTGAACGTACATCGCTATGTTGTCATGCAGCTTGTTCATATAATCCCAAGCGGCATCATTGCCTTTCAATTGAACCAAGCCGGAAACCGTCAAGAAACCGGTGCCTGAGGAAGACGGATTCGGCATTGTGATCAGCCCTTTGTACTCCGGCTTCACCAAATCCTCATAGGAGGCAGGAATCGGCAGCTTCCGCTTCTCCATCTCCACTTTGTTCACGATAAATGCCGTCTCCCAGGCGTCGATACCGACCCAGTGAGGTACCGGATTCTTGTCCTTGAAGTCGGGGAGAATGCGATCCACACCTTTGGGTGCGTAAGGAGCCAGCATGCTGTTCTGGTCCAATACCAGCAAGCTGGTTGCTGCCAAGCCCCATACGACGTCCGCCTGCGGGTTCTCCTTCTCGGCGAGCAGCTTCGCTGTCACGATTCCCGTCGAGTCACGCACGATATTCACTTTCACATCCGGATACTTGGCTTTGAAAGTCGTGAGGTACGTCTTGATCTGATCGTCCTCCAACGCCGTATATACGGTCAAATCTTTGCTTTTCGCGTCCACTCCAGCTTCTGCGCTTGCTGCCGGCGCCGGTGCTGCGCTCGTCCGTGCTCCGTCTGTGCTTGCCGCTTTACCGCCGCAAGCGCCTAACATGATTGCGACTGTCAATAACAGCGCTGCGCTTCCTAGTGATCTCTTCATCGTCTTTACTCCCGCCTTTGTTTGGTTTCTATCGGTTGGTTCTTTTCAACCTGATAAGGTTAGTATAAAGAGGATTTGTAAAATCAGTATTAAACACTTGTAAAATATATGTTTTTAATAATTTTTAGTTTGTTTTACGTTGTTTTCGGTGTTAATCTATCCAGAACAGCTGTTTTTCTATGCCTTCCAGCAAGCGTTCGATATCTGCAGGATAAACATCGCCGATGTTGCCGATTCGGAACGTAGCGGAAGCTGTTATTTTGCCTGGATAAATAACGAACCCTTCCTGTTTCATGCGCGAGTAAAACGCATCGAACGAAAACACAGGCGAATCCGGATACAAGAAGGAAGTGATGATCGGCGATTGCAGCTCGGCAGGCAGCAGAGGCTGCAAGCCCAAGCGCTCCATACCGGCCACAAGCAGCTGCTGGTTGCGGCTGTACCTCGCGAATCTGTGCGCGACGCCTCCTTCTTCCTCCAGCTCCTGAAGCGCTTGATCGAAGGCTCGGACCGTATGCGTCGGTGACGTATAACGCCATTTGCCGTTACCGTTCTCCATCGTCTCCCACTGATCGTACAGATCGAGGGACAAGGAGCGCGCTTGGCCTTTGCATGCCTTTATAGCTTCTCTGCGCGCTATGATGAACCCGAATCCGGGTACGCCTTGAATGCATTTGTTCGCGCTGCTGATTAAATAATCAATACCGAGTGCGTCCACATCGATCGGAATGCCGCCGAATGAACTCATGGCGTCGACGATCAACGTTTTGCCGTACCGCTTGGCAATACGAGCGACGTCCGCGACAGGATTTACCATCCCCGTGGTCGTTTCCACATGAACGACCGCTACGTGCGTGATGGAGCTGTCGATCCTCAGCACTTCCTCCAGCTGCCCCACATTCACGGGTTTCGTTTCCCCGCTGTCCAGCACGATGGAGTAGATGTCCAGAACATCAGCCATCTGTGCGATCCTTGTGCCGTAAGCACCGTTCGTTAGTACAAGCAGCTTGCCTTTCTTGGGAATGACGGAGCCGATGACCGATTCCACGCAGAACGTCCCGCTGCCTTGCATCAGGACCGCCGTATAGTCGTCCGGCTTGCTGGAAGCCATCGCGACCAGCCGGCTGCGAATGGACTGCACAAGCTCGTTGTAATCCCGATCCCACGTGCACCAGTCGCGCAGCATCGCCGACTTCACCTTTTTACTTGTCGATAACGGACCTGGCGTTAGCAGCAGGTAGGGGTTATCCGGCATTTGATTCACATTCGTTCCTGTCGTCATGGACGTTCGCCTCCCAGAAGTCTTTGCTTAATTGCAGGGATGAGCTGATCGAGCTCGCCAATAGACGCAATCACGTAGTGAGCGCCTTCTTCGCGGAACTTCGCTGCGACCGCCTCCATACGCGCCTTCAGCACGTCCGGTGCGCATGCTTCTACTTCCGCTTCGCTCATACCCAGCTCGCTGCTGCCTAGAATAACGCCGACGGTCCATACGCCTGCATGGACGCCTTCTCTCATATCGCTCACCGTATCTCCGACCTTCATCAAGCTATGCATCGGGTAGACGTTCAACGCTTCCGCATTCCTGTAGATCATCCAAGGATACGGGCGTCCGGCCGGCACTTCGCTAGGCGTGACAAGATGGTCCGGCGCATAGCCGCGTTTGTTCGCTTCAGCGCTGACGATCGCCATCATCTCCGCCGTATAACCCGTCGTGGAGCCGATGCGAATGCCGCTTTGGCGCAGTCTCCCGACAAGCTCCACAGCACCGGGTACCGGTTCGGCATATTGATGCACGACAGCCAGCATCTTCGGTTCAAAATCGGCATAAAGTTCATCGATGTCCGATGTCTGCGGAAGCCTGCCATAACGTTCCTCCCATAAGCCGGCTACTCTTGGCATATTTAAAATAGCAGCGATATGATCCCGTTTGAGCAACCCCATCGGCTCTCTGGCTTCTTCCAGCGTTATCTCTATTCCTTGCTTTCGGAAGACTTCCATAAACACATGCAGGGGAGCAAAGCACCCGTAGTCCACCATCGTTCCCGCCCAATCCAAAACAACTGCTCGTATCATCGACATTTCCTCCTGTTTGACTGAATCGATTGTTACCTCTATTAACTCAACCCAACTTGGATTTGGTTGCGTCTATATGTATATCATACTAGGGTTTTGTAAACTACGCGTTAAAACCATGTAAAATTTGTGTTTTTAATTTGATTTGGTTTGTTTATTCATTAAAATAAACAAACAGCGAATGAACGTTATGCATTTTCTTGTTGACTTCCTTGTCATTCTGTTGGAAATTAAGTGTGTACATAGAGGAGGAATGATGGAGATGGAGCAGGTCCAAGCGGTAATTTTCGATTTAGACAACACGCTTTTGTGGGATGAGAAGAGCATTCAAGAAGCGTTCGAGGACGTCTGCGGGAGGGCGGCCGAATCAACGGGCGTCGATCCTGCTGCTTTAGAGCATGAGGTTCGGGCGGCATCGGAGCGCCTGTTTCGGCAGCTGCCTTGTTACGATTACGCGAAGATGATTGAACTTACGAATTTGGAAACGCTATGGGGGCGCTTCGACTCCGGCGGACACCCGGCGCTTCTGGAGCTCCGGCAGCTCGCCCCCCTTTATCAGAATCAGGCTTGGACCGAAGGTCTGCTGAAGCTGGGCATAGACGATCCCGCGTTAGGGAAGATGCTGGCCGCACGCTTCGCGGTGCAGCGGCGGGAGCGCCCGCTGGTATATGAGGATACATTCGAGGTGCTGCAGGCTTTGCGCCCTCGCTACCGACTGCTGCTGCTCACGAACGGCGCGCCGGATCTGCAGCAGGAGAAGGTCGATAGTATCCCCGGGTTGGCGGGCTACTTCGACCACGTCGTTATATCCGGCACATTTGGCCGTGGGAAGCCGGATCCCGCTATTTTCGAGCATGCCCTGGAGCTGCTCGGTCTCTCCGCCGAGGAGGCAGTCATGGTCGGAGATAATTTGGATACCGACATCAGCGGGGCCTTGGCGGCCGGTATCCGGAGCGTCTGGATCAATCATCATCAGCGGATGGCGCCTGAGCATAAACGGCCCGCTTACGAAATCCGCAAGCTGAAGGAGCTCCTAGACCTTTTGCACAAGTAAGCGGAGCCGCATGAGAAAAGGACTGTCTCGGAAGACCGGTTCGGCCTTCAAGAGACAGTCCTTCTTGCTTCATCATTCAGGAAGCCGGAGTTCCTTGCTGCTGGTTTGGCCATCGTAGAGCGCCTGCCGGCGAAGCACCTTATACAGCTCCGCTTTCGTCGAGTGATCGTATGGCAGGACGAACAATATGCCGATGCCAAGCGCCAGCGTTCCTAATAGGTACCACCCCAGGAACGAAAGATCCAGGACAAACATCTTCCACTTGTGGCCATAGGTCATTTGCGTGCTCAGCCGGACGGCTCTCTTCGTTCCGATTCCCGGATTATCCGCGAGAATGAAAGGCACCATGCTGTAGGCATACGACTTCACGATGCCCGGAATGATCAGCAGCAAGAACCAGAGAAACGTAAGCACGTTTTTCCAGAGCATCCCTTTCACGATGGCCATATATTGGCCTCTCTGGAACGAATACACCATATAATTCATGTTCACATCATCGTGCGCAGCCTGTTTGAAATATTGCATGCCGCCTACTTCGAACGGAGCCACGACAAATATTTGAAAAGCGATCGAGAGCAGCAGGATAAAGAGGAACAGCAAAATGACGCCTGCGATCACAGCCATGAACATGGGGCTGTTGCTCATCTCCTCCCAGCTGCCGTTCAGACCGGGCAAGCTTGCGGAGGTGCCGCCGCCCGAATTATACGAACAGCTGGATACTCCGCCCCCCAGCACGGCGAGCAGCAAGCTGACGAGAAACGCTTTCCAGTAGGAGGTTCTTAATACTTGCTTCGCACGATCTTTTAACTCTTTGCGCGTCCAATCCAAACGACCACCATCCCGTTCCTGCATATTTACTATTCATCCTACAACAGAATGTCCCAAAGTAGAACCTTAAAATGGGACAGACCCATCTAACGGACACAGCGGACGTTATACACGGGCAAAAAGCGTCCTATTCTAATTGTAACGGACACAAGAATCGTTATTTGCCGATTCTGTCGCATGACCAGCCTGAAATGCACCAGTAATGGCGCCCGTGTCCGTTAGCGAGGTGGCATCCCGCCAGCGCCCCTTACGAATGCCAAAAGGCACCCCAAGGGCGCCTTTCTATTTAAAGAATTTTAAATTCCGGTTTCACCTGCTTGAAATGCGGGTTCTTGCCCGTGACCATCAGGCCCATGCCCCAGTCGAAATGCGTCTTCTCCGTCGGGAAATCGCTCGGGTCGCGATACTGAAACAGGACGTTTCTTCTCGTTCTGGAGCTGCGGTTCGCTTCCGATCCGTGAATCGTCAAATAATTGAAGAAAAGCACATCCCCCGCCTCAGCCACGCAGGGCGTTCCGTCTTTGACCGGATACTCCTTGTGATTCAAATAATGCTGCCCGACGTGCTTCAGTGTCCCGCTCCGGTGCGAGCCCGGAATGACGCGCAAGCAGCCGTTCTCCTCATCCGCATGATCCAAATGAACGCTAGCTGCAAGCATCGTATGCTTCTCGTGCGGGAAATACGGATGATCCTGATGCATCGGGAAGGCGGCGCCGTTTTCCGGCGGCTTCACGAGCATTTTGGAATGGTGCAGCAGCACATTCGGGCCGATCAGTCGCTTCAGCACAGCGGCCATGTTCGGATGAATAACGGCGCGCATGAACGCGGCGTCATGATAATGCACGTCATGGAACCCCTTCAGGACGAGCTTCTTCAACTCTTCCGCAGGAAGGAAATCACCCTTCCATTGATGATTGTGGTCGGACTTCGCTTCCGCAGCGCGCTGGATGATCTCCTCAACCGCTTGTCTCATTTCCTCAACTTCCTGCTGATTGAATACCCCTTTGACGAGCAAATATCCATTTTCTTTGTAAAAATCGGCATCCTTCTGAGTAATCACTGGCCATTCCTCCATCGAACTATTGATAGTTAACCGCTTACTTATCTATAATTATAGGGAATCCGGCTGCAATCTGTCTTTTGCTCAGTAGGACAGTTTTTTGCAATATAAGGACATGATGGAGGATGCATATGTATTTGTGCAAAGAGACCAACGCCATGCTGAATGAAGCGGTTACCGTCATTCACGGCCCTGCGGCCTGCTTCAAAATTCAATACTGGGGCGTTAATCCATGCCTGTTCGATAATCAGCCCCATAAGCATTCCTTCTTCGAAGTATGTTACATTATCGGCGGCGAAGGAGAATATACGGAGCAAGGCGTTCTTTATCCGCTGCGGGCAGGCACCCACTTCATCTCCAGGCCGGGCATCACACACCAAATCCGCACACAGAAAGGCCTATTCATCATGTACGTCGCTTTCGAGCTGGATGAATCCCAATGCGACGAATCGATGCGGAATGCCTTTAACGATTTGGCTGAGCATGCCGAAGTGTGCCTGTATGACGGAGACCATCATCCGACCGCGCTCTTGTGGAGGTCGATGCTGATCCGGGAAGGGCATGGCAGCCTGCCGATTACAGCCGTTCCGACACTTGCTTATACGCTGCTCGTTTCTTTTCTCAGCATGTTCGGTAGAGCCGGCTCCCAGCCGTTCATCCAACGCAAAAATACGAACGTCCTGCTGCAGCGCGCGAAGCTCTACATCCGCGACAATCTTGCCGGTCCCCTTCAACTAGGTGACGTGGCGGCCTATCTGAATGTGTCGGAGCGCCATTTATCCCGCCTATTCTCGGAAGGGATCCACGAAACCTATACCGACTTCATTCGCAGCGAGCGCATACGCCAAGCAGCCCACCTGCTGCTGACCAGCGAGCTGTCGATCAAGGAAATTGCCGAAGCAACGGGCTTTTCTTCCGTTCATTATTTCACCCATACATTCACGCAAGAAAAAAGACTCCCCCCCGGCAAGTTCCGCAAGCAGGAACAAACCGGCAGGTAGCCTTAACATAAGCTAAGCTATTGGCGCTTGTAAACTAAAGGATTCAGCTCCGTTGCCGCCAAATCCCCGGGCTTGGCCCCAGGGAACCACGTCTGCAAATCATTCTCGCGGGCTTTGCTGTCCGGCTGCGCAATAGACAGTCCGTCGGCATAGTAGATGACCGTCATCACTTTGCGCATCGAATCCGTCGGATTGCCCGGTGCGCTGTGCAGCGTCCACCCCGCGTGAAAAGTCGCGTCTCCGGCGGCCATAGCGCCGTACGAGACCGTTTCGAATCCTTTGCCTTCAATATATCCGGCAAGCGTTCTGTGCGATTCGTCGGAAATGACCATCTTATTGATATAGCCCAGCGCATGGGAGCCGGATGCGAAGGTCATCGACCCGACTTCCTGCGAGATCGGCACCAGCGGCATCCACATGGTAATCGTTTTGTCCGTATCCAACGGCCAATAGATCTGATCTTGATGCCAAGGCGTATGTCCGCCATGCGGCTCTTTATACAGAGCTTGATCGTGATAAATGCGCACGCCGTCAACGCCCATTAAGTCCGCTGCGATTTTGGCAAAGCGTTTGGCCAGCACGAACCGGCGGACCGCCTCGCTTTTTTCCCACAGATTGGAGATTTGGATGAAAGCTTTGCCATACGTATCCCGCTGCTCAAGCGGCTTATCGTGATAGTTCAGCGCCTTCACCATGCCGGTGATGATAGGCTCATAGGCATTGATCTCCGCCGTATCGGCTACCTGCTTCAGCCGGATATGCCCCTTCTGCTTGTAGCTTTCCAACTGCTGCTCGGTGAGTGCGTAACTGTCTTCCAAGGCGGGTAATGAATCGATTGGGGTTGTTTCGTGCATGCTCATCTCGGATCACCTCTAATTTGTATAATTACAGCTTTATTATAGTGGCAGAATCCCGAGAATTCTTTGTCAAACAAGGTTATATTATTGTCAAAAACAACTGGATTATGAATACGCCTGAGGTTTAGAATAGAGGAAAATAACCTGCCTTAAACGCCGAAAGGATCCCTATGCTGAGCGATAAATTAAAGCTGCATCCGATTGTCCCCTTCGTTAGAGAAAGCGATTTTGCCGTCCGCAAGCCGTGGTCATACCCGGAGCGGAGACTGCTCGATTATTTGCTCGTTTATATTCAAGAAGGAACGTGCCGGTTCTGGGTCGATCAGGAGACATACATGTTCACCGCAGGGCAATTTTGCCTGGTTCAGCCCGGCAGCTTGCTCTCGTTGGAAGGACTAACGAACACGGTTACGCCTTACATTCATTTCGATCTCTGTTACAACCGGCAGCGAGAGCTCAGCTTTCCGACTCGTCCCGGCCAAATTGATTTGTCCGCGTACCGCCATCTGATGCAGCCGACGATCCGCGAATTGTATGGCCTCGACATGCCCGTGCACGTACAGCCCGCCAACCCGCTTAAATTGAAGGAAACGCTCCTGCAGGTGATTGAGCAGGCCGAGCAGCAGGATCCGCTCATCCAGCTGAAAACCCAGCATTTCGTGACCGATATCGCCATTTCGCTGCTCGAAGCGTATTACCAGGGACCGAGCACCCGGGGGCATTCGTTCGACTGGATTACCTCTTACTTCTCCCATCATCTGCGCGAGCCAATTTCACTGGAGGACATGGCGGCCAGGGCGAATCTGTCCGTCTCCCGCTTCAGCATCATGTTCAAGCAGCGGTACGGCATCTCTCCCCATCAATATTTGATCAACATGCGGGTGAATCATGCCAAGGAGCTGCTCACCAATACCGAGCTCAGCCAGGAAATGATCGCCGACTATTGCGGTTTCGCCGACCTGCACCATTTCGCCAAAACATTCAAGAAACGGACCGGACATACCCCCGGCGAGCATCGCAAAAGCAAAATCCCCTTGACCCGAGCTTAACGCTCGAACCAAGGGGATACCGGATTCACTTACTCGAAATAGACAGCTTTTCCCGTTCTGGCAGACTCATAGATGGCCTCTAAAATCTCGGAAACGACGCAAGCCTGCTCCGGCGTTACGACCGGATCCGTATCTTTCTCGATCGCTTCGATCCACAGGCGCATCTCCAGATCCGGCGCGCTTTCCGTCTCACCGTCGTAGAACGCTACGCCGCCGGACTTCAATTCCACGTCGGTCGTGTACAAGCGGCTATGCTTCTCGCCGTTAATGCGCAGACCGTTCTTCATATCGGCTCCGCCTTCCGTACCGCTAAGCGTACATTTCGCCTCGTCGACTTCCAGCGTATTCAAAGCCCAGGAAGATTCAAGAATAATGGTCGCGCCATTCTTCATTGTGATCATCCCGAATGCGGAATCTTCCACGGTGAATTTGGAAGGATCCCATGGACCCCAGGCATTCGCTGCATTCTCGCGCTGCGAGAGCTTATGATAGGACGTGCCGAGAACAGCCTTCGGCTCGTAGTTGTTCATCATCCACAACGTCAAATCAAGCGCGTGCGTACCGATATCGATCAGCGGGCCTCCGCCTTGCTTCTCTTCGTCGAGGAATACGCCCCAAGTCGGCACCGCGCGGCGGCGAATCGCATGCGCTTTGGCGAAATAAATGTCGCCCAGCTCGCCATCGGCGCACAGCTTATGCAAATGCTGGCTGTCGCTGCGGAAACGGTTGTTGTAGCCTACGGTCAATTTCTTGCCCGTACGCTTCGCCGCTTCCACCATCCGGCGCGCATCAGCGGCCGACTTCGCCATCGGCTTCTCAGACATGACGTGCTTGCCTGCTTCCAGCGCGGCAATCGTAATCTCCGCATGGGAGTCGTTCGGCGTACATACGTGAACAATATCGATAGAAGCATCCTTCAACACCTCGCGGTAATCCTCATAAACGCGAGCCTCTCCTTTGCCGTACTTAGCGGCCGCTTCGTGCGCTTTGTCGGCAATGATATCGCAGAAGGCGACCATTTCTACATTTTTCAGCTTGTTCAAGCTCGGCATATGTTTGCCATTGGCAATCCCGCCACAACCGATAATAGCAATACGATACGTTTTGGACATGAGTGTCCTCCTTAAAATAGTGTTTATGTACTTCTCTATCGTTCTCACATTTGATCAGGACTAGTACTACATCACCGTATTATAACAAATACCTGCAAAAATAAAATTTCCAATCTGGCGGTAATTGTATGCGATTGTGGCATCGCCGAACTTGCCCGGCCTAAGACGCTCATTTTCGTTTAGCTCAGCTTGGAGCTTTCTTTTTTCTTGATCTCAATTTTACGTATCCGGTGATCGTCCCGTTCACGCACAATGAAGGTCAGAGATTGATAGTGCCATTCCTCTCCAATCGCTATCTCCGGGAGCTTGCTGTAGAGCCACCCGCCGATGGAGTCAACATTCTCGTCGGAGATGTCGGTACCCAGCAAGTAATTCAACTCGTTAACCAGCACGATTCCGTCAACCAGATAATGATTGTCGCCTAAATGTTCGATTTCCTTCTTCTCGTCTTTATCGAACTCATCTCTGATCTCGCCAACGATCTCTTCCAGAATATCCTCGATCGTAATGAGACCGGAAGTTCCTCCGTATTCGTCAAGCAGCAAGGCGATGTGAACATTCTCTTGCTGCATCTTCCTTAACAGCACTTTCACGAGCATACTCTCCGGAACGGTCATCATCGGTTGAAGCAGCGTATGCAAATCAAAAGACGGATTTTCCATGTAGCGCAAGAAAAACTGCTTCGTGTTAATGAAGCCGATGATATGATCCTTGCTGCCCTTGGCCACAGGGAAACGCGTATATTGCTCTTTCATAATGATGCTCTTGTTCTCCGCCAACGACTTCTCGGCATAGAGGCAAATCATATCTGTCCGAGGCACCATAATCTCGCGCGCCAGCAGCTCATCGAACGAAAAGATCCGGTTCACATAGCCGAACTCGGTCTTATTGATTTTCCCGCTCATGTAGCTGTCTGATAAAATGATACGAATCTCTTCCTCCGAGTGGGCTTCTTCATGCTCCGTCGCCGGCTTCATGCCGAACGCTTTGACCAGTTGATTGGCCGAGCCGTTAAGAATCCATATAAACGGGTACATCACTTTATAAAAATAAATAATGAGCGGCGCAGTAAAGATGGAGATAGCCTCCGCTTTCTGGATAGCTAAGGTTTTGGGAGCAAGCTCGCCGAGTACGACGTGGATATAGGTAATGGATACGAAAGCAATTGTGAAAGATAAGAAGTGCGATAAACGTTCTCCTGCGCCGATCCATTCGAAGAAGGGATGCAGCATTTTCTCGACTGTCGGCTCGCCAAGCCAACCTAACCCTAATGCGGTTATCGTAATCCCTAACTGACAGGCCGATAAATAGCCGTCCAAATTGGAGACGACCGATTGTACCGCGCGGGCATTCTTGGTGCCTTCCGCGACCATTTGATCGACACGGCTCGGGCGGATACGAATGACCGCGAATTCGGTTGCAACGAAGAAAGCAGTGAGCAGGATAAGGAGCGCAATCACAATCAAATTAATAACCATAACGACCTCTTTTCGTACGATTTTCTAGGACTCTTTCGTTCCACGATTTTCGCAGTATACAGTCCTTATAGTTAACTATAACCAGTATTTGCTATTCATCAATCAACTATTACCAAGTTTCATCATTCGGACACAAAAATGAGCCCGGGCAGCTCGTTAACCAGCACCCAAGGCTCTCATTTCTTGACAATCGTTGCTACCAGTTTGTATCCGACCCCGCGAATCGAATCGATCTGAACGGATTGTTGATTCATTTCCAGCTTCTTACGCAGCGAGCTGACATGAACATCAACCGTCCTCTGGCCTCCGATATAATCGAAGCCCCATACGATGTTCATAAGGTCGTCCCGCGTCACGACGACGCCGGGGCGCTGAACGAGATACAGCAGCACCTCGAATTCCTTCGGCCGCAGAGGGATCGACTCCCCGTTCAGCACCACTTCATACTTCTCCGGGTAAATGAAAAGCTCT
The DNA here is from genome assembly GCF_028765165.1 of Paenibacillus sp. MAHUQ-63. Taxonomy (GTDB): domain Bacteria; phylum Bacillota; class Bacilli; order Paenibacillales; family NBRC-103111; genus Paenibacillus_E. The sequence goes on from NZ_JARADB010000001.1 coordinate 599,602, forward strand.
CCGGCCTGAATCACCTTCTCATTCGTTCCGTGCTTGTCTGCCGCCGTTTCTTCCGATTGCGTTCTGCGCAGCACGGCAGAGACTCTAGCCAGCAGCTCCGCAACGCCGAAAGGCTTCGTTATATAATCATCCGCACCGTGCTTGAGACCTTGAACGACCTCATCCTCGGCATTGCGGGCCGTTAATATGATAACGGGCGTTGTATTCCCTTTTTGCCGCAGCTTGCCCAACACTTCAAAGCCGTTCAAGCCAGGCAGCATAATATCCAGAATAATCAAATCATAGGATTGTTGAAGCGCCTCTTGCAGCCCGTCACCGCCATGATCCACGACCTTCGTGTGATATCCTTCCTGGGACAAATTATACGATAGCAGGCGAGCTAAGGTCGGCTCGTCTTCAATCACTAAAATTTTTTGTGCCATGGGAACCCCCGCGTTTACAGTTTATTAACATTGCACAGCCTTATTTTAACACATGATTGTAAAGAGAATGTAAATATTACATTATCCGCATGTAAATTAGTGAATAACCGGCAGCTCGATGGTGAACTTCGTACCGACTCCGACTTCGCTGTCCACACGAATCGTGCCCTTATGCAGCTCCACCAAATGCTTCACAATGGATAAACCGAGTCCGGTACCGCCTGAACTGCGGGAACGAGCCTTGTCAACCCGATAGAAGCGTTCGAAAATACGCGGCAAATCTTTCTTCGGAATGCCCATCCCTGTGTCGGACACGATCAGACGCAGACGCTCATAATCACCGTCGCTATTGATGTCCAGCGGTTCGACGCGCAGCTTGACCTTGCCTCCGTCCTGCGTATATGCGATACCGTTGGAAAGCAAATTAATCATAATTTGGCGCAGACGGTCTTCATCCGCTTCGATATACACGTCGTCGTCAACCTGCATCGTCAGCTCGATATGCTTCTTCTCCGCCTCTTTCTTCAGTACATTCAGCGATCTCTCCAGAAATTCCGGCAAATAGATCGGAGAGAAATTCATCGGTATCCGCTTCGATTCAATTTTGGACAGCTCCAAAATGTCGCCGATCAGACGGTTGAGCCGCTCGCTCTCATCGAAAATAATCTGCAGAAACGAAACCGCCGTTTCCTTATCGTTCAGAGCGCCGGCCAGGAGCGTCTCGGCGAACCCTTTGACAGCCGCAATCGGCGTCTTCAGCTCGTGGGAGACGTTAGCTACGAACTCGCTTCGCATCCGCTCGAGCCTGCGCACGGCCGTAATGTCATGGATGACGATGAGGACGCCTGACCATTCCTCGTCTTCATGCGCGATCGGACTTAAATGAATGTCCAAAATCCGCTCAGCCGGATAATAGAAAATCATCTCGTCCCGAATCGATTCTCCCGTTTCAATGCATTCTTGGATGAGCTTCGTAAACTCAAACTGCTGTTTGGCTTCATTATATTTCTTGCCCAGCAGCTCCTGCGAGGAGAAGCCCAGAATATATTCCGCCGAAGGATTCAGCAGCATAATCCGCTCGTCGCGGTCGATCATCATAATACCGCTCATCATATTTTCCATCACGCCCTGGAGCCTGCGTTCATTCTCGCGTATCCGCGCCATCTGCTGCTGCAAGCTTTCGGACATGCGATTGATGGCAAGCCCCAGCTGCCCGACCTCATCATTGCTGTAAGCGGGCACGCGCGATTCATAGTTCATATTCGTGATTTGTTGAGCGACTTTCGTCATTTTCTCGATCGGGTGCGTAATCCCTTTGGCAATCCGGTAAGAGACAAGGCCCGCAATCAAGAACAGCAGGATTAACCCCAGGATGAGGAAATACCACAGGTTGCGAATCGATTCGCCCACCTGTTCCAAACTCATCGATATGCGCAGGAAGCCGATCGTCGTCTGGGCATCGTTCTTCACCGGAATGGCAGCGTACAGCATTTTCTCTTTGATCGTATCGCTATACCGGGTCACGTAACCGACACCGTTCGCCGCTGCGGCCACAATTTCCGGCCGACTCAAATGGTTGTCCATTTGCTCCGGGTTCTGGTCGGAATCCCCAATCACCTTGCCGTCTGTGCGTACATAGGTCAAGCGCTCTCCCGTAACGGACTTGATCCGCCTCGCTTCCCCGGTGTAATAGGCAATGAGTTCGGCCTCCGTTCCCGTCCTGTTCCAATTCCCCATGGCTGAGAGGACTTGGAGCTCACGTTTCATGTTTTCCTCTAAGGATTGGATGTGCGAATCTTCCAGCACCTTGGCCATGAAGACCCCGGCAATCCCCATCGAACAACCGATCAATACAATCATAATAATCGTCAATTTGGCACGGAATTTGGTCATATGAAAGTTGGCCTCCGATAGACTTATGTCTGTGAAATAAAAGAAAAGGGCTACTCTACATAGTAACCCTTTCTTCCGTGCCTAATCCAGTTTTTATTTGTTAAGATTATTTAAAGACCGGTTCTTTCAAAGCGGACAGCTTCTCCAGGGCATTCTTCTCAACGTCGGCATGAAGGCTGTTTCCGTGGGCATCCATCGTCACGATCGCTGCGAAGCCTTCTGTTTCCAGATGCCACATCGCTTCCGGAATACCGAATTCCATGAAGTCGACGCCTTCAACCTTCTTGAAGCATTGCGCATAGTACTGGGCAGCACCGCCAATCGCATTCAGATAAACAGCGCCGTGCTCTTTCAATGCCGCCAATGTTTTCGGCCCCATGCCGCCTTTACCGATTACCGCCCGAATGCCGAATTTCTTGATAATATCGCCTTGGTAAGGCTCCTCGCGAATGCTCGTTGTCGGACCGGCCGCTTTCACATGCCACTCGCCGGCCTCATCTTTGCTCATAACCGGTCCGCAGTGGTATATTGCCGCCCCGTTCAAATCCAGCGGTGCATCATGGTCCATCAAATATTTGTGCAAAGCGTCGCGACCTGTATGCATCGTCCCGTTAATAACGACGACATCGCCGACTTTCAGGCTGCGGATCTGCTCTTCGGATATCGGCGTCGTCAAGACGATCTCGCGACGGTCCTCTTCCTTCACATTCTTGGCCGCTTCGGCGCTTGCCTCGAATGCTTCTTGGAACGAAACCTCAGTGCCTCTTGGATACGACCAGCCGTTGATTGCGCCCGTTTCCGCATTCAGAATGACGCCTTGGCGGCGGAACGCCCAGCAGTTATACGCAACCGAGACGAAGAAGCTTGCCGGCAAACGGTTCATCACGCCGACTTTGCAGCCGAGCAGCGTGACTTGGCCGCCGAAGCCCATCGTGCCGATTCCCAGCGTGTTGGCGTGCTCCATTACGTACTCCTCTACTTTGCGAAGCTCCGGATGCGGGTTCACATCGTCAACATGGCGGAACAACTGGTGCTTCGCCAGCTCGTAACCGCTCGTCCGGTCGCCCCCGATGCCCACACCGATAAAGCCGGCGCTGCAGCCTTGGCCTTGGGCTTGGTACACGGCATGCATGATGCATTTGCGAATCCCGTCAAGGTCGCGCCCTGCTTTTCCTACGCCTTCGAGTTCAGCCGGCAAGCTGTATTGAATGTTTTTGTTCTCGCAGCCGCCGCCTTTCAAGATCAGCTTCACCTCGATATCGTCGCGTTCCCACTGCTCGAAGTGGATGACCGGCGTTCCGGGTCCGAGATTGTCCCCGCTGTTGGCACCGGTTAAGGAATCAACCGAGTTCGTGCGAAGCTTGCTGGCTTTGGTCGCGTTGGCGACAGCTTCGAGGATGTGCTTCTTCATAATAAGTTGGTTTGCTCCAACCGGACAGTGTATAATAAACGTTGGCATACCGGTATCCTGACAAATCGGGGATACGTTGCACTCGGCCATATGAATGTTATCGGCAATACGGGATAGTGAAAGCGCTGAGCGGGTTCCTTTGTCTTCTTTCTCGCTTGCCGCTTGAACCGCACGGCGTACATCACCTGGTAGATTGGTAGACGTTTCGACGATCAAATCGTAGACGCTTTGATAAAAATGCTGCATGACTGAAAATGGCTCCTCTCTCAACTAGCAAATAATAATCATTATAATCAATTATATCATATAAGGAGTAACGCTGACATGTCCAAAAGAATCGGGATCACGATTCTGCTGTGCCTAGCAGGCCTCACGCTGCTGCTAACGCCGCTGCAGGCCAAACGATCTCAAGATATCTACTATCAGGATCAAGTTGCAGTCCTCATGTATCATCATATTCATGACACGGATACCAGCTCCAGCACGATCACCTCTGCGCTTTTCCAAGAGCAGCTCCAATACTTGCTGAGCAAAGGGTATCATTTTATTTCCTTGCCGGAATTCAAGCAGTTTATGGCGGGAGCGTCAGTCCCTTCCAACGCGGTCCTCATCACCTTCGACGACGGCTATCAGAGCTTCTATACGGGCGCTTATCCGATTCTGACCAGTTTGCGCGTTCCGGCGGTCAATTTCGTGATCACGCATGACTTGGCCGATCCCATGGCATCCTATATACCTTCGATGTCCAAAGACCAGATCCGCGAGATGACCCGCGCGACGAACTTTATCGACGTCGGCTGCCATACGGACAGCTTGCACAACAAGCTCCCCAGCGGCAAGGCCGCGCTCGTCGGCCGGCTTGACGCCGAGAGCGACGACGCGTACAAGCAGCGGGTGCTGCAGGATACGCAAGCTTGCATCGGCAAGCTTGCTGACCTGACCGACGCCCCGCTCGACACGATGGCGTACCCGTACGGCATCACCTCGCCCGAGGCGACGGAGCAAGTGAAGAAGGCGGGCATCCGCTTCGCCTTCACGATCTCGCCCGAGATGGCCACGCGCAGCGCGGACCATCTGCTCATCCCGCGGATCAACGCGGGCAGCCCCGGCATTACGCCGGAGCTGCTGCACCGCTCGATCCAGCGCAGAATTATGGCGCAGCCGGGCGAAGCCCCGCTGCGCGTGGATGCGGCTGCCGCCATCGCGCAGCTCGGCGGCAGCTCGGAGGCGGAAGGCGGTACGCTGCGCCTTCGCCTTGGGCAAGAAGCATTCACCCTGCAGGTGAATGCGGCGAGCGCTGCGCGCGGCGAAGCGCGCGTGAAGCTGCGGGAGCCCGTGCTGCGCCGCAGCGGGCAGGTGACGATCGCGCTGGACGATCTCAGCGCGTTGATCGGGCAGCCGCTTGTCTACACCCCTGCCACAGGCGTGGCTGTGCGGGTGGCGCCAAGCGTCAACTAATCTGAAGGAGTGCACGACATCATGAATCATCATTTTTTTGCTTATTTATACCGGCTCAAATATATCGATCGCTGGAGTCTCATGTGGAACATGCGAAGAGATACCGTGGCCGAGCATTCATTCTATGTATCAACGATCGCGCACATGCTCTGCACCATCGCCAATGAGGTGTATGGCCGCAATGTGCCTACCGACCGCGTCGTCTCCATTGCACTATTCCATGACGCCTCCGAAGTGCTGACCGGCGACATTCCTCAGCCCGTCAAGCACAACAACGAGCAGATTCTGCGCAACTTCCGCGAGATCGAGGATGTAGCCGTAGAGCGGCTGCTCGAGACGATTCCGGCGGAAATCCGCGGCACCTACCGCAATTTGATTCAGGAGCCGGATCCTGAGCTCTACCGCTGGGTGAAAGCTGCGGATCTGCTCGAGGCTTACATCAAATGCTTGACGGAGCTGTCGGCGGGCAACCGCGAATTCGTCGTCGCCAAGCAGCAAATTCTGGAGAGCCTCCGGAAGATGAACATGCCGGAGGTCGACTACTTCCTTGAGCATATGAGCGCTTCGTTCGAGAAAACGTTGGATGAAATTACGCTGCATCCGAATCAAGAAGAATAGCATGGCGGTGTCCGTGCGGATTAGCCCGCGTCTCACCGACGCGCCAGAACCGCGGGAGCTCGCTCTGCTTGCTAACGGACACAGGTGCCGTTATTCCTGCGATGCGCTCCGCGCTTCGATTCTAACGGACACCAGCGGCCATATTTGCCGATTCCAGGGCTGAACACAGCCCGGATGAAGCAAATAACGGCTCCTGTGTCCGTTACATTTTGAGGGAGGCCCTTTTTCATCGAATAAGGGCCTCCCTGTCCGTTAGCGCAGCTCCAGCCCCCGCTAACGCCTATGCTGCCTGCTCGACCGGCGGGGTCCGAACGGAGCTCCATGGCCCCCCTACCGCAAACAAAAAAGCTAAGCGCAAAAACGCTTAGCTTTTTTTATTTCCCGGCATTATGCCAGCAATTGCGGATTCGTCATAATCAAAATGGCGATGATGACGGCAACCGCTGCGATCCACGAAAACGTTTTAATTTTGGCAGCATCCGTTGCCGTGTTTGCGCCAGCTTTGCTGTTTGCAACAAGCTTCTTAATTCTTCCGCCGATCATACCTGTCACAGCCCCGACGATAAGCAGCAGAACGACCGCAATGATCATCCACAACACGGACACTTCCACTTTGGAAACCATAGCGCCCCCTGTAATGAAAGTAACGATCAATGAGAATTGTCCAACGCGGTTTAACGATGACAGCAGCCCCATGAAGCCCTCTAAGGCAGCACCCGACAGCGAAGCTGCACGTCCGGCAATGAACGGGAACACGACGTAGGCGCCAAGCAGCAGGGCACTAATGACATGTAAGAAAATCATAACTTGATACATTCTACAACCTCCGCAATTTTCAAATTATAATCTTTCTTATGTAGTATACCGAATACGTTTCATGGGGACAAGAAAGCGATGTCATCATTCTGAGGTTTTCACCATTTCTACATATAAATGTGACTAAATCTGTCATAACCTGATGCAAGGATTGCTCTGCACGTTCACCATCTTCTCGTCGTGTTCGCTTGCATTGGCCGCTTAACATGCAGTTGGAGTTGACGCGGTATGCGGATGGCCGCGAGTCGTCGCTGTTCTCCATTCTGGCGGTCAGGTCCGTTCAGCCAAACAAAAAGCCAGCCCCTACATCCATAGGAGCTGGCTTTTCTCACTTCTTACCCTGTAACAACTTTGATCACGTTGCGAACGGAATTTGCCGTTTTGTCCAGCGCGGCTTTCTCTTCAGGCGTTAACTCGATATCCATGATTTTCTCGATACCATTGCCGCCAAGAACGGTCAAAACACCCATAAACAAGTTCTCATAGCCGTACTCGCCTTCAAGAAGGGCGATTGTAGGAATAATCCGCTTTTTATCTTTCAAAATCGCTTCTGTCATTTGCACAAGGGAAGCTGCTGGCGCGTAGTATGCACTACCGTTACCAAGCAGGTTAACGATCTCTCCGCCGCCTGTACGCGTACGCCCCACGATGGCTTCGATCCGGTCGGCTGGAATCAGCTTCTCGATCGGCACCCCGCCGGCGTATGTGTAACGAACGAGCGGAACCATGTCATCGCCGTGACCGCCGATAACAACCCCTTTGACGTCTTCAACGGAAACATTCAGCTCTTGGGAGATGAATGTCAGATAGCGAGCCGTATCCAGTACGCCGGATTGACCGATCACGCGGTTTTTGGGAAAACCGAGCGTTTGGTAAGCCACATAAGTCATGGCGTCGACCGGGTTGCTCAAGATGATAACGATGGAGTTAGGAGCTACTTCTTTTACGTTTTCACAAACGGATTTCACAATACCTGCATTGGTATTCACGAGGTCGTCGCGGCTCATGCCCGGCTTACGGGCGATACCGGCCGTAATGATCACGATGTCGGAATCAGCCGCATCCGAATAGCTGGACGTACCTGTGATTTGCGCATCGAAGCCTTGAACCGGACCTGCTTCAAGCATATCGAGCGCTTTGCCTTTGGTCGGGTTTTCCAATTGCGGGATATCGAGAAGAACGACGTCACCGAGTTCTTTTTGAGCGAGCATAAGTGCGGTTGTTGCGCCTGTGAAACCCGCGCCGACAACGGTGATTTTATTGCGTCGGATTGCCATTGTGAATACCTCCTAATGGTTTATAGATATCCTTAGCCTTCCCAATATGAAACAATTAAGCCATGTTCTTGATAATTTCGTTCGCGAATTCGGAGCATTTGATTTCTTTCGCGCCTTCCATCAAACGAGCGAAGTCATAAGTAACGGTTTTGTTGTTGATGGATGCTTCCATACCTTTGTAGATCAGCTCAGCCGCTTCCAACCAGCCCAGGTGCTCAAGCAGCATAACGCCGGACAGGATAACGGAACCAGGGTTAACAACGTCAAGACCAGCGTATTTAGGCGCCGTACCGTGTGTAGCTTCGAAGATCGCATGGCCAGTCAAGTAGTTGATGTTAGCTCCCGGAGCGATACCGATACCGCCAACTTGTGCAGCCAACGCATCAGACAGGTAGTCACCGTTCAGGTTCAATGTTGCGATAACGTCGAAATCAGTAGGACGTGTCAATACTTGTTGCAGCGCGATGTCCGCGATTGCGTCTTTCACGATGATTTTGCCGGCAGCTTCAGCGTCTTTTTGAGCTTTGTTCGCCGCTTCAACGCCTTGCTCTTCTTTGATTCTGTCGTATTGAGCCCAAGTGAACGTTTTGTCGCCGAATTCGCGCTCAGCCAGCTCGTAACCCCAGTTTTTGAACGCGCCTTCCGTGAACTTCATGATGTTGCCTTTGTGTACCAGTGTAACGGTCTTGCGGCCATGTTTGATGGCATACTCGATAGCAGCGCGGATCAAACGCTCGGAACCTTCGGAGGATACAGGTTTTACACCGATACCGGAAGTTTCAGGGAAACGGATTTTCTTAACGCCCATTTCGTCTTGCAAGAATTTGATCACTTTTTTAACCGCTTCGGAACCCGCTTCCCACTCGATACCAGCGTAAATGTCTTCTGTATTTTCACGGAAAATAACCATATCTACGAGTTCAGGGCGTTTCACTGGGGACGGTACGCCGTTGAAGTAACGAACCGGACGGGAACAAACATACAGATCAAGCTCTTGGCGAAGAGCAACGTTCAAAGAACGGATACCGCCGCCGATTGGCGTAGTCAGAGGTCCTTTGATGGAAACGATGTATTCGCGCATAGCTGTCAAAGTATCGTTAGGAAGCCAGTTATTGAATTTGTTGAATGCTTTCTCACCTGCGAAAACTTCGTACCAAGCGATTTTCTTCTCGCCTTTGTAAGCTTTCTCTACAGCTGCATCCAGTACGCGTTGGGAAGCCGCCCAGATGTCAGGACCTGTACCGTCACCTTCGATGAATGGGATAATTGGGTTATTAGGTACTTGCAGAACACCGTTCTCGATCGTGATTTTTTGACCTTCTTGTGGAAGCTCATAAGTTTCGAATTGTGGCATGATAGTTCCTCCTTAGATTTATGTACATTGCTGCCATACACTCCACTAGTTACTTTACTACAACGAGGTCACTTAAAACAATCAACACCTCGCAGCAAGCAGCGGTGAAACGCATTTGAACACACAAAAAGTGACGGGAGTTGCGGTATGCCCCGGGACACCAAGTCCTGAAGCCGGCTACCGAACTGCCCGCACCTTGAGCTTATCTCTATACCGATTAGCGAGCGCTGATCGGAACGTATTTCTGATTAACCGGACCTGTGTACTCGGCGCGAGGACGGATCAAGCGGTTGTTCTCATACTGCTCCAGAATGTGGGCAGTCCAACCGGATGTACGGGAAATCGCGAAAATCGGCGTGAACAAGTCGCGTGGAATTTCAAGCGTTGTATATACGGAAGCCGAGTAGAAGTCTACGTTCGGTTTCAAGCCTTTCAGGCCGGTTACCAATTCGTCTGCCTTCACGGACATTTCATACCATTTCAGGTTGCCAGTCAATTTACCGAGCTCATATGACATTTTTTGCAAGTGCTTCGCGCGTGGATCGCCGTTCTTATAAACGCGGTGTCCGAAGCCCATGATTTTGTCTTTACGCTCTAGCTTACCGTTGATGTAAGGAACGACGTTCTCAATCGTGCCGATCTCTTCCAGCATTGCCATAACCGCTTCGTTCGCACCGCCGTGAAGAGGCCCTTTGAGCGTGCCGATTGCGGAAGTGATCCCGGAGTAGATGTCAGTCAACGTTGCAACCGTAACGCGCGCCGCGAACGTGGAAGCGTTCAGCTCGTGGTCGGCATGCAGGACCAGCGCTTTGTCCAACGCTTCGATTGCTACTTTATCCGGCTCTTTGCCTGTCAGCTGGTACAAGAAGTTGGCTGCCACGGAAGAATATCCAGGGGAAGCCAGCGGCTCTTTACCTTCGCGGATACGGGCGAAAGCAGCGATGATGCCAGGGATTTGCGCCTGCAGCTTGATCGCTTTGCGCACATTGGACTCTTGGCTCAGGTCGTTCGCTTCTTCGTCATAAAGCGCAAGCGCCGAAACAGCCGTACGAAGAGCCGCCATCGAGTTCACGCCTTTAGGGAATGCTTTGAGCTGTTCGATCACCGCATCAGGCACCTTGCTGTACGCGTTCAGGTCGCTTTGCAGCTTCTCAAGCTCTGCTTGGGTAGGCAATTTGCCGAACCAGAGCAAATAAATTACTTCTTCAAATGTCGCATTTTCTGCGAGGTCATCAATATCAATCCCGCGATAAGTTAGCACTCCGTCTACGATGGAGCTAATCGACGAGGTCGTGGCTACAATACCTTCCAAACCTTTGGTTGCAGTCATGGGAATCTCTCCTTAGCTACTCTATTAGCAAAAAATTGCTTTTTTCCTAACTTCAATAATAAAGTATTTTACCCTGTAAGTGAACAAAAGGGGACATAAAACTTCATTATCACTACCATAAAGATATGCTATCTCTCCCATAAACAATCTTTGTGGCGTTTACATCGCCATTCCTCATCGCTCCTCATCTTGAAAACACACGATACAAGTTTTTGTTTATTTCCCCGAATTATGCAGTCCCTATGTAAAAGTTTGTCGAGAGGGTCCCGGATTGATACAATGTAGGCAATGCAACAGAGATTTTCTCGGAAAAAGGAGCAATGCCATGAGCAGCTGTACGAAAATCGGTATCATCGATATCGGGTCCAACTCCATCCGGCTCGTGATTTATGAAATCAATGCGCTTGGCGCCTACCGTGTCGTAAGCGAGCATAAAGATTCCGCAAGACTTAGCGAACGGATCGGATATGACGGCACTTTACATAACAAAGATATCCTTTCTATCGTTCCCGTCCTATCCCATTATGCGCTGCTGTGCCGTGTACATGAAGTCCAGACGGTAAGAGCGGTAGCGACGGCGGCGATTCGCAATGCGGCCAATTCCGCAGAAATCGTGCGTTTGCTGGAGGAGCAAACGGGCCTGCGCATCGAGGTGCTGAGCGGCGCCGAGGAAGCGCGTTACGGCTATCTGGGCGTCGTCAACTCGATTGACATTCGGGACGCCTTCATCATCGATATCGGCGGCGGCAGCACGGAGGTCACGCTGCTGCGCAACCGGCAGGTGCTAAGCAGCGTCTCCTTCCCCTTCGGAGCCGTCAACACGACAAGGCAGCATATGAAGAATGCGAATCTGACCGAGCAGGAAATCGCGGACATTCGCCGCATGGTTGAAGAGGCCGCTGCCGCCCATCCTTGGATCAGGAGCTCGCCGAATTTGCCGATGATCGGTCTGGGCGGGACGATCCGGACCTTGGGCAAAATGAGCCAAAAGAAGGCCAAATACCCGCTCCAGCTTGCTCATAACTATGAGCTGAAGCCTGGAGAGCTCCGCTCCTTCGTCACTACGCTGTCCCAGCTGCCAATCGAGAAGCGCAAGAAGGTGGAAGGGCTCTCCAAAGAACGCTCGGACATTATCGTGCCGGGGCTTCTTATTTTGGATACGCTCTTCGGCGCTGCCGGCGCATCCCGCTGCGTCATCAGCGGATCCGGCCTACGCGACGGTCTGTTCTTCGAGACGTTCGACCCGAAGCAGCCGGTCTATCTGAATGTTCTGGAAGCCAGCCTGCATAATTTGCTTTCCCTGCATCCTAATGCTGCGGAGAAGCATGTTCGGCGCGTCGATCAACTCGCGATGCAGCTGTTCGACAAACTTGGCTCTCCAGCGGAACAGGATGACCGCAGCCGGCATTGTTTGCATGCCGCCGCGATGCTGCACCGAATCGGCGTCTCCGTTCATTATTATCATTACCAGAAGCATACGCAGTATATGATAGCGAATGCCCGGATCGACGGGTTCTCGCACCGGGAAATCGTCATGGCCTCCCTGATTGCCACATACAAAACAAAAAGCCGGACCCATCAACAAGCCCTTGTCTACAAGGACCTGCTGAAGGAATCCGACGAAACGGCAATCGTGAAGCTGGGCACGCTGCTCAAACTGGCCATCGCCCTGGATTTCAGCGAGACGCAGCCTGTGCAGGAGCTGCTCTTAACGCAGAGCGATGCGAACTTGACGCTGAAGCTCATGTGTGTCCATAATCCGATCCTCGAGCTCAAAGAGCTCGCCAATGTAACCAAAGATTTCGAGAAAGCCTGGGGACTCAAGCTTAAGATTCAAGCCGGAGTTTTTTCCAGGAAGTGATCTTCATCGCTTCGAACTGGCTCCGGTACGGGGTCAGTTCATTTTTGATGCGGGTATACATACCGTTGGGCATGAGCTCGCGCGCTTTGACATTGTCATGCAGGCTGACGCTCAGAATGGAAATCATCAGTTTATTCATCTGCGGATCGGTCACAGGACACATCAATTCAATCCGTCTCGTCAGATTGCGCGTCATCCAGTCGGCCGACGATAAGTAAACGTCATCCAGCCCGCCATTTTGAAAATAGTAGATCCGGGAGTGCTCCAGGAATCTGTCAACGATACTTCGGACGGTAATATTCTCGCTGAGTCCCGGCACACCGGGACGCAAGCAGCAGACGCCGCGGACGATCAATTCAATCTTCACGCCGGCTTGCGAAGCGGCATACAGCGCATCGACGACTTCCTGATTCGATATCGAATTCATCTTGGCCACAATCTTCGCCGGTCTGCCCGCTCTCGCATGCTCCGCCTCCCTGGCGATCAGCTCGAAGAGCTTATCCTTCAGATCAGTTGGAGCTACGGCGAACGACTGCCAGTCATGCGGGGCCGAATAGCCCGTAATTTCGTTGAACAATGCGGAAGCATCCTCTCCGATTACGCTATTGGAAGTGAAAAGCCCTACGTCGGTATATAGCCGTGCGGTGATGTCGTTGTAATTTCCCGTGCCTACGTGCACGTACCGGCGGAGCGTATTCTCCTCCTGGCGGACGACGAGCGTAATTTTGGCGTGCGTTTTGAGCCCGACCAAACCGTAGACGACGTGACAGCCCGATTTCTCAAGCATTCTCGCCCAAGCGATATTGCGCTCCTCGTCGAATCGCGCCTTCAGCTCCACGACGACCGTGACCTGCTTGCCGGACTCCGCTGCGCGGGCCAGCGCTTGGATAATCGGCGAGTTGCCGCTTGCCCGGTACAATGTCATTTTGATCGCGAGCACTTTGGGGTCGTAGGCCGCATTCACAATGAAATCCGTGACCGCGTCGAAAGATTCGTACGGATGGTGTACAAGAACGTCCCGCTGCTTCAGCACGTCGAAGAAATCGCTCGTATCTTCGAACTCGACCGGATATTTCGCATTCACCCGCGGGTAACGCAAATGATCGAAACCGTTCAGCGTATTGGCCAGCTTCATGAAATACGTGATGTCCAGCGGCCCGTCAATTTCGAAGATCTCTTCGATTTCGAATTCATCCTGCAGCTGGGCCAGCGCATAAGGATGGATCCCTTCTTGCACCTCAAGCCGTACCGGAGCGCCCCAGCGCCTGCGTCTAAGCTCTTTCTCGATCTCCTCAAGCAGATCTTCCGCCCCTTCTTCATTGAGCGTTAAATCCGCATTGCGCGTCACTCGGAAGCCATGAACGGACAGCGGAATATAGCCGCTGAACAAGGATTGGATATGATGCTCCATTAATTCTTCCAGAAGAATGAACTCCTGCTTCTTGCTGTTCGGTCTGGTCGGGACCGGAATATAGCGGGACAAATTGCTCGGTACCTGAACGATGGCAAAATAAGGCTCATCCTCCGGATCATCCCCTTCCCGGACCAACAGAACAGCCAAATAAACCGAATGATTATGTACAAGCGGGAACGGACGGCTCTGATCCACCGCCATCGGCGTCAATACCGGGAAAATAATATCATGATAATACGCGTCCATGGCTTTCTTCTGCGTCGTATTCAGGTCCTCGTATTCGGTAAACACGATGCCTTCCTTCGTAAGCAGTCTCGTAACTTCACGGTACGTTTTGTACTGTTCGTTCACCATTTTGGATGTGCGTTTCATTATCCGTTTAATTAGTCCAGCAGGGGTGTATCCCGTGAAATCTTTCTTGGTATATCCGGCCTTCAATTGATCTTTGAGTCCTGCGACGCGAACACTCATGAACTCGTCGAGATTGCTGGACACGATAGCCAGAAATTTCACACGCTCCAAAAGTGGAGTACTTGGATCCTGAGCTTCTTCCAGAACGCGCCAATTGAACTCGATCCAGCTTAAATCGCGATTTAAGTACTTGGTCGAAATCTCTTTCTGTTCCTTCAGCTCTTTCACATCTTTCAGATCGGGTTCTCGCGCAATACTCATAAAGCCTCCAGTTTAGTTCGTTTTTATGTTTTCATTGTACTATGCGGCCGGAGTACCTACAATGCAGGCCCCCCTCTTTTAATATATTAAGATTTTGTAAAGGCATGTTGGTTTCCGCATTTATCCATATTCATGGTACAATACAAACAACTGAACCAAGGAGAGAATAAACGATGGGAATCCTCAATCCGCGCTTAGTTCATCAGATTTTCCGGGGTATCTGGGTGGCTTTGATTATCATCGGAATCGCATACGCCCTCTACTATATCGTTCCGCTCATTTATCCGTTTATTTTCGGCTGGATTCTGGCGCTTATGCTCAATCCGCTTGTGAACTTCTTCCAGTTCAAGCTCAGACTTCCGCGGTGGCTGTCGGTCACTTTATCGATGCTGCTGTTCGCAGGTTCCATGGCTGCGGCCATCACTTTGCTAGTAGCCAATATTATCGTAGAGCTCGGTTCGCTGGCCGACAATCTGCAGCTGCAGATCAACCGGTGGGTGGAACAGTTCAACGTATTCATCAATTCCACCGCCTTTCAAAGCTGGATTGAGAAAATCAATGAGTTTTTCGAGAACAACCCGAAATATCAAGAGACGGTCAACAATAACCTTTCATCTACCGCTGGCTCCATCGCCGACGTAAGCAAATTCATTATCAGCTACGTGTTCGATACGCTCAGACGCTTCCTGACCTCCCTGCCGAATATTGCGACAATAACAATCATCGTCATGCTGGCTACGTTCTTTATCAGCAAAGACTGGTACCTTCTCATCCAGCGGTACAAAGGTATTTTCTCGGACATGATTGTCAAAACGACGCAGCTGATCCGCAACGATCTGCAAAAAGCGCTGTTCGGCTACATGCGAGCCCAACTGATTCTCGTCTCCTTGACAGCGCTCGTCGTCATCATCGGTTTGCTCGTACTGCGCGTTGACTATGCTATAACGATCGGACTGTTGACCGGCTTGGCCGACTTGATGCCTTATCTGGGAACAGGCGCTGTTATGGTGCCCTGGATTTTGTATGTATTTTTCGCTCAGGGGGACATCTTCCTAGGCATCGGGCTCAGCGTGCTATATGGCGTCATCGTCATAGCCCGACAAATCATGGAGCCGAAGGTACTCGCTTCTTCCGTCGGTCTGGACCCGCTCGCTACGCTCATCGCCATGTTCGTCGGATTGAAGCTGTTCGGTCTCCTCGGATTGATCGTCGGTCCCGTATCGCTCATACTCATTTCCGCCTTCTACAGGGCCAAAATTTTCCACGATATCGCTTCTTACATACAGAAAGGCTCGGCGCCTCCCAAATGAGGGGGACCGAGCCTTTTATTACGTTTGTCCTGCCAGGCGGGACAAGGTTTTATCTTCGGTTAATCCAATGAATGCGGCCTTTGCCGATTTGGCGTTGAATGATAGCAAGCAGCAGCGCTTTGAAGATCGGCCTTGTATACGGAAATACAAGCAGGAAACCGAAAATGTCCGTGATAAAGCCAGGTGTAATCAATAAAATACCGCCGAGGAATATGCATATGCCGTCAAGCAGTTGACCGGCCGGAAGCTGGCCTTGCGACCATTCGAATCGCGCGTACTCCAATACTTTGCGCCCTTCCCTCCGGGCGAAATAAGCCCCCAGAAAACCGCTCAAAATAATAAGGGCAAATGTCAGCCAGCCGCCTACGAGATGTCCCATCATTATAAGAAACGTAATCTCGATCGCCGGTACAAGAATGAAGATCGCCAGAATGATTCGAAACATAAACTCATCCCCTTCAGGAATACTTGGATAACAGCTGCCATAATTCCGGCGCTTCCTTATCTATACGTATGGGCTTCCAAGAAGGATTCACCCAGACGTGACGAGTTGTTCCCGTTACGAGCAGATCCCCTGGCCGCTCATCCGGCGCCGAAGCTGCCGCCTTCTCGTTCTCCCTGCGAATTTCGTACGTAAAATGCAGCCTTACACTGCTCTTCTCGAGCACGCGCGTGTAGACCGTGACCAGGTCGTCATAGCGGGCAGGTTTAAGAAATTTTATATCCGCCTCAACGACAGGCAGCAGCAAGCCTTTATCTTCTATTGTGCGATATGGATAACCCAATTCCCGGATAAGCTCGGTCCGCCCGATCTCGAACCAGTTCAAATAATTGGTATGGTACACGACGCCCATCTGATCGGTTTCCGCGTAGCGGACGCGCATCTGGTGCCCGAACCATTGTACTTCAGTCATGGTGTTTCCTCCTGAGAGATCGTTATGGTTCTAGTATACCATAGCGTGTGGGGGATACTCATTTCCTGCGGAGGCGGGGTGATGAGGGCGCTGACTGGGGATGAGGGACACTGTCGGCGAGTAGCGGTGTGGGTGAAGATACTGGGACTGGACTGTGAGAGCGAGGGACTGTAGCGGATATTGCGGCTGGATTGCTGGGGGTGAGGGATTGTGGCGGATATTGCTACTGGACTACTGGGTGAGGGGCTGTGGGGGATATTGCTACTTAACTGCCGGGGGTGAGGGACTGTGGCGGATATTGCTACTGGACTGCTGGGACTGAAGGACTGTGGGGGATGTTGCTACTGGACTGCTGGAGTGAGGGACTGTGGGGGATATTGTCACTGGACTGCTGGGGTATTGAGTGAGAGATACTATGCGCCGACGACCTGACTGTAAAAATGTGTGACGTGTAAATTAGGCAATTGCCGCTAGCGGAGGGTGCTGCGGGATAATGACAGGAATTGGGATGCGGAGGCTTAAGGTATGAGTGTATATGAAAAATCGTATAGATTCTTCTCGAAGCAAGTTAAAACGATAATTGTATATGAAATATCATATACAATTCCTCTCTATGCCAGCTCCACCGGTAATTGTATATGAAAAATTCATATACATTCCTATCTAAGCCCGCCACACCGGTAATTGTATATGAAAAATCATACACATTCATTCTCCTCAGATCCGTTTAAACCGGTAATCCATATAATGAAAATTCATCCATAAAAAAAGCCGCCCTCGAAGTCATTACAGACTTCTCAGACAGCCTCTCTCTTCTATGCTTACAGAACTTTCGCTTGTCCGGAGTAAATAATACCCACTTCCGGATAAATCGATACTTCCGTTCCGTCTTTAATAATTTCCACTGCGTTCTCCACGCCCACGATAACCGGAATGCCCAAGCTCAGCGCTACAACCGCCGCGTGAGACGTAATGCCGCCCACTTCCGTAATCAAAGCGGAAGCTCTTTGCACAGCCGGCATATATTCCTTGTCCGTCGTGACGGTAACAAGCACAGCGCCATCCACCATCTTGGAGTTCGCCTCTTCCGGCGTACGTGCGGTGACGACGATACCTGTAGCGGTTTGCATCCCGATACCCGTACCTTTGGCAAGCATTTCGCCCACTTGATGAACTTTGATCAAGTTCGTCGTTCCGGAGCGACCTACCGGTACACCAGCCGTAATCACCACGATATCGCCCAAGGCGACGATACCTGTCTTAATGGAGCTGTCTACCGCAAGATTGAACAGCTCGTCCGTTGTTTTCGCTTGCGAGCTCAACACCGGAATTACGCCCCATACAAGGGACAGGCGGCGAATAACCTGCTCGCTAGGCGTGATGGCAATGATCGGCGATTTCGGACGGTATTTGGATACCATTCTCGCCGTATAGCCGCTTTCCGTCGCCGTCAGGATCGCTTTCGCCCCGAGCTCAAGCGCGGAGTTCGCGACCGCTTGCGAAATCGCTTCAGTGACAGTCACCTGCTGAGCCTGAGCTTGACGCAGGAAGATTTCTTTGTATTCCAGAGCCGCTTCAGCGCGCTCGGCAATACGTGCCATCGTTTGAACGGATTCAACCGGGTATTTCCCCGCAGCCGTTTCACCGGACAGCATGACAGCATCCGTACCGTCGAATACGGCGTTCGCAACGTCACTCGCTTCTGCGCGCGTCGGACGCGGGTTACGCTGCATCGAGTCCAGCATCATCGTAGCTGTAATAACCGGCTTGCCGACGATGTTACATTTCTTGATCATTTGTTTCTGTACAACCGGTACGTCTTCAGCCGGGATTTCAACACCGAGGTCACCGCGCGCTACCATTAAGCCGTCGGAAACTTCGAGAATTTCGTCCAGGTTGTCGACACCCTCTTGGTTCTCGATTTTGGAAATGATTTGGATGTGAGTCGCATTGTGCTTCTCCAGCAATTCACGAATTTCCATAACGTCGCTTGCTTTACGAACGAACGATGCGGCAATGAAATCTACGCCCTGCTCGATACCGAAAATAATATCGTTCGCATCTTTCTCCGTGATGCCAGGAAGGGAAATTTTAACGCCAGGCACGTTAACGCCTTTTTTGCTTTTGATCGTTCCGCCGTTGACGATACGGCACTCGATTTCCGTTCCGCGAATGTCAACAACTGTAAGACCGATCAGACCGTCATCGATCAAAATGGTGGATCCGATCTGAACGTCGCGCGGCAGATCGGAATAAGTGACGGAGATACGGTTCGCATCCCCGAGAATTTCTTCAGTCGTCAGAACGATGTGCTTGTCTTGCACAAGTTCAATCGGTTCTTCTTTCAACTTGCCGGTACGAATTTCTGGCCCTTTGGTGTCAAGCAAAATGGCCGCTACTTTGCCTGTCTCAGCGGATGCAGCGCGAAGGTTGCGGATACGTGCGCCGTGCTCCTCAAAATCTCCATGGGAGAAGTTAAGACGGGCGACGTTCATTCCCGCTAGTAAGAGCTTTTTCAAATTCTCTTGTGATTCGCTTGCTGGTCCGATGGTACAGACAATTTTCGTTTTACGCATGGTTACCCTCCTGAGTGAATGTGAACCGTCCAATATCTCTAAATTTACGGTAACGGTCCTCTAACAGCTCCTGTTCGGTCAAACTTAGCAATGGCTGAAGCTGTTCCCAGATCGCTGTTTTAATAAATTCTGCTTGTGCAGCCGGATCACGGTGCGCGCCGCCCTTAGGCTCCGGTACGATGCCGTCGATGACGCCTTGCTCCTTGATATGGTCGGCTGTAATCTTCATCGCTTCTGCCGCGTGCAGCGCTTTGGAAGCATCTTTATATAAGATGGAAGCTGCGCCTTCGGGGCTGATGACCGAATAAATCGCATTCTCCAGCATCAACACTTTATTGCCTACGCCCAAAGCAAGCGCACCGCCGCTGCCGCCTTCTCCGATGACGATACAGATGATCGGCACAACAAAAGAGGCCATTTCCAGCAAGTTTCTGGCAATCGCTTCTCCCTGACCGCGTTCTTCTGCAGCATTCCCCGGGAATGCGCCTTTGGTATCGATAAACGTAAT
This sequence comes from Paenibacillus sp. MAHUQ-63, assembly GCF_028765165.1. GTDB lineage: Bacteria > Bacillota > Bacilli > Paenibacillales > NBRC-103111 > Paenibacillus_E. Next base: position 619,436 of record NZ_JARADB010000001.1, read on the forward strand.
GATCGGACGCTTGAACTTATTCGCTTGACGCATGAGACGAAGCGCTTTGCGGAACCCTTCCGGGTGCGGGCATCCGAAGTTACGGGCAATATTGTCCTTCGTATCTTTCCCTTTTTGGTGACCGACAACCGTGACCGGGATGCCGTTCAGTTTGGCCAAACCGCCTACAATCGCGAGATCGTCCCCATATAAACGGTCGCCATGGAATTCTATGAAATCGGTAAAAATCGCTTGAATATAATCAATCGTCGTCGGCCTCTGCGGATGACGCGCCAACTGCATTTTCTCAGCGGAAGACATCGTTGCGTAGAGCTCATCTTCCAGTTGAACGTATCTTTCTTCCAAACGGCGAATTTCCTCGGAAAAGTCGATTTGCTTCTCGGCCCCAAATTTGCGCAGTTCGGCAATTTTACTTTTCAGCTCCGCCAGCGGCTGTTCGAACGGCATTTCACCCGCCATAAGTCGCCTCCCCCTTCATTCCGTGCATGTCCAGCAGCTTGATTAACGTAGATCGCATATCCTTGCGGTTCACGACCTTGTCGAGCTGACCATGCTCGAGATTGAATTCAGACGTCTGGAAATTGTCCGGCAATTTTTGTTTGATCGTTTGTTCGATAACGCGGCGTCCTGTAAAACCGAACGGCGCTGCCGGCTCGGCCAGAATGATGTCGCCCAGCATGGCGAAGCTCGCAGAGACACCGCCGAAGGTCGGATCCGTGATGACGGAGATGAACAAGCCGCCCTCATTGCTCAGCTTCGACAAAGCTGCGCTTGTTTTGGCCATTTGCATCAGGCTGAGAATACTCTCCTGCATACGCGCGCCGCCGGATGTGGAATAAATAATGATCGGACGCTTCTTCTCGATCGCCGCTTCCACCGCTCTTGTAATCCGCTCTCCTACAACGGAGCCTAGCGATCCGCCCATGAAGTCAAAGCTCATGGCCGCAATCACCACCGGATACCCGCCGATGGTGCCCTCGCCGGTAATAATCGCATCCTGTAATTTCGTTGTGGTCTTCGCTTTATCTAATTTCTCTACATAATCGGGAAAATGCAAAGGGTCCTCAGAAATCATATCCGCATCGTATTCCAGAATCTGGCCTTCATCGAGCGTTAATTGAATACGTTCCAATGCGCTTAAACGATAATGATAGCCGCAAGCTGTACACACTTTCAGGTTTTTCTCTAGCTCTTTACTCGTTTGAATGGTTCCGCATTTCGGGCATTTATTCATTAACCCTTCGGGAATTTCCCTTTTCGTTTTCTCGGAAGGAATCGTTGCGTATTTACGCTTTTGAAATAAATCCTTTAGCACATTTCCACCTCTAATTGGCTGTTATCGTGAACCTCTGACAAGCCACGTTACTTACTTCTACTTTAACTATCTATGTAAAATAGAGTTGAGCACTTCCTGCACTTCTTCGACTTCCCCGGCGGGGACGACAATTTCGAACTGGTTCTTGGATAAGGAGATACCCCTTACTTGTACAAGAAATCCTTCTTCCGTCAGCCTTTGTTTAATCCGCTCTGCAATTTTCGCGGTAGGAGCTATGTATATCACCGTCCACATGAAAAAAAACCTCCTATGAAGTGCTGCAACATGGATTAGGGCAATTTAGTAACGATGATAATAAACATCCTGTATAAGCATAGGCGCACACAATGGAATAATGATATCATAATTTCTCTTTTTCCCGCAACAAAGCACGATTATGAAAAAAATTGAAGTCTGAACTAATTGCTTAGTCCAGACGTAATTTACTGCTATAATCATGCGCATGCTCATTCTGATGAGCGATTCTGGCCGATGCAGCGGCGGCCAAGCCGCAGATCAAATCGTCCAGGAATACGTGCACGGAGCTTTTGTCGTCGTTCAGCGAGCGGATGATGCCCATCTTCTCTTTGTCCAGATAGCCGAAGGAAGTCAGCCCGATCATCCCGTAGACATGAACAATTCCCAGTGCCAAAGTCTCGTCGACGCCGAACAGAGGTTCATCTGCCTCAAGGATCGATTGCAGCGGTTCGGGCAGCAGCTTCTTCTCCGCCAGCTCATCCAGCGCAATGCCGGTGTACAGCGTATACTGCACTTCCCGCTTGGCGAGAACGGCCAGCACGCTGTCGACGCACTCTTCCTCCGTCAACTGGTCGTTATAAGGCCTCTGCAGCTTGAACACAATCTCCGAGATTTGTTCAACGTTCACACCGCGTTTTTGCAGCAATTGAATCATGTATTGTTCGGTCATACGTGCTCCTCCTACACATGGAATGCCCCTGAAAGGCCGGGTTCCTATTCATATGCGGAGGAATGTTGCTTTATTTCACCCTTACGGAATCTTTACCCATGATCGTTTCGATCATCCGAATCAAATCCTTCGATGGATCCACCAAATATTGGTCGCTCAGGGCCAAAAGCTTGTTGCTGCTTTCGTAGAATAGCGCAACCGCGAGAGGCCCTTTATGCAGCTTCAGCAGCGCCTTAAGCTGCAGGAGCTTATCCGGCTGCTCGCTGTCAGCCGGGATCTTGACGAACACCCGCTGCGGCTTCTCCGCAGCAGGGGCCTCACGCGCCGGCTGCGCAGCCCCGGCGCGAACGCCCCGGCGTCCCGCAGGCGGGGACGCCGTCCTTGCACCGGCGCCGCTGCTGCGGGCGCCGCCGGATGCGGCAGCCGCACGGGGCTGCCGGCGCAGACGCTGGACGGCCGCAGGGTCGTCCAGCGGGGCAAGCTGCTCCGCGAGCAGCTTGGGCGGGTCCTCGTCCTGCAGCTGCAGCTTCGCCCGCACGAGGACGAGTCTGCCCTTCTGCACGAGCGGAGCCGCTTGCTTCCAGGTCTCGGGGAAGAGCACCACCTCGACCTTGTCGATACGATCCTCGAGCTCCATGAAGGCCATCGGCTGGCCTTTCTTCGTGACGATCGTCTTGTTCGAGAGAATCATCCCGGCGACGAGCACCTCGCTGTTATCCGGCAGCTCGGCGAGCTGGTGCAGCGGTGCCGCATCCATCTCCGACAGCAGCTGCGAATAAGCGTCCAGCGGGTGGCCCGAGATATACATCCCGAGCAGCTCCTTCTCCAGCTCAAGCTGCTTGCTCTGCGGCATGACCGGAATATTCGGAACCTCCACTTCCCAGTTCGGCTCCTCCACGAAGCCGAACAGGTGGAGCTGAAGATCGTCCCGCTCCTTGCGCCATTTGGTCGCCGAGGCAATCGTCTCATCGAGGATCGCCATCAGTTGGGCCCGGTGATGCGTTCCCAAGGAGTCGAAAGCGCCGCCTTGGATCAGCGATTCGACGACCCGCTTGTTGCAGATGCGCAAGTCCACGCGCCTGCAGAAGTCGAGCAGACTCTCGAAAGGAGATTGCCTGCGCTCGCTAAGAATGGCGTCGATCGCTTGCGTGCCCACATTCTTGATGGCGGCAAGCCCGAAGCGGATCGCTCCCGCCTGCGGGTCAGGCGTAAACACCGTTCCGCTGCCGTTCACATCCGGAGGAAGCACCTCGATCTTCATCCGCCGGCATTCATCCACGTATTCGGCTACCTTGCGGTGATTGCCCATGACGGCCGTCAGCATCGAGGCCATGAAATAGATCGGATAATGCGCCTTCAAGTAGGCGGTCTGGAACGCCAGCACCCCGTAGGCGGTAGCGTGCGCCCGCGGAAAACCGTAATCGGCGAAGCGCACGATCATATCATAGACGCGATTGGCGTCCTCCGCCCGAAAGCCTTGCTGCAAGCTGCCCTTGACGAAGTGAGTCCGCTCTTCATCCAGCACTTCCCGCTTCTTCTTGGAAACGGCTCGCCGCAGCAGATCCGCTTCTCCCAATGAGAAGCCGGCCATGCTTGAAGCGATCTGCATAATTTGTTCCTGGTACACGATAATTCCGTACGTATCCTTCAGAATCGGCTCAAGTAGCGGGTGCGGATAGTCCACCTCCACCTGACCGTGCTTCCCGTATATATATTTCGGAATAAACTCCATCGGACCCGGACGGTACAGCGCGAGAACGGAAATGATGTCTTCGAAGACAGACGGCTTCAAATCCTTCAGCACCTTGCGTACGCCGGTGGACTCCAGCTGGAACACCCCGGTGGTTTCTCCTTTGCTCAGCATGCCGTAGGTAACGGCATCCTCGTCCATATCCAACCCGTCGAAATTAAGGCGCACGCCTTCCATCTGCTTGATCCAATCTACGGTTCTTTCGATGATGGACAGCGTCCTCAATCCGAGAAAATCCATCTTCAAGAGCCCGATCGACTCCAGATGCTCCATCGTATATTGAGTAAGCGCCGTCTGTGTCGTTCCTTCCTGAAGCGGAACGTACTGCGTGAGCGGCTCGCGCGAAATCACGACCCCTGCGGCATGCGTCGAGGCATGGCGGGGCATCCCTTCCACCCGCATAGCCATATCCAGCAGCTCCGACGTTTTGGGCTGTCTGGCCACCAGCGTCTTCAGGTCGGAGCTGATTTGCAGCGCCTCCGCAATCGTCACGCCGAGCTGATTCGGGATCGCCTTGGCCGCCCGGTCCACGTCCCCGTAAGGCACGTTCAGCACACGTCCGACGTCCCGTACCGCCGCTTTGGCCGCCATCGTTCCGAACGTGATGATCTGCGCCACATGCTCATGCCCATACTTCGCGACGACGTAATCGATGACTTCGTCCCGGCGCTCGTCGCTGAAATCGATATCGATATCGGGCATCGTAATCCGCTCCGGATTCAGGAAGCGCTCGAAGAGCAGCTTGTACTGCAGCGGATCCACATTCGTGATGCGCAGTACGTAAGCTACGAGGCTGCCGGCGGAGGAACCCCTGCCCGGTCCGGTCATAATCTGTTTCTCATGGGCAAAACGGATAAAATCCCATACGATCAGGAAATAATCGGAAAAGCCCATTTTCTCAATAACGCCGAGTTCATAGCCAAGACGCTCTTCCGCCTGCTTCTTCAGCGGGGAGCCGGCTTGCTGCCATTCCGGTTTGTGCGCATACCGCTGCTCCAAGCCCTGCAAGCATAGCTCCCGCAAATAATCGGCGGCCGCCAGGCCGTCCGGAATCGGCCGGAATTTCGGCAAAATCGATTTGCCGAACTCCAGCTGCAGATCGCAGCGCGAAGCGACAACCTCGGTGTTCGCCAGCGCCTCGGGCACATGGACGAACAGCCGCCGCATCTCCTCTTCGCTTTTCAAATACATTTGACTCGTGCCCATCTTGAGCCGGTCCGTATCTTCAACGGTTTTGCCGGTACCGATACAAATCAGAACGTCCTGGACGACGTGATCGGGCTCCGTGACATAATGCACGTCGTTCGTGGCAATCAGCGGTATCCCCGTCTGTTTGCTCAGCTCAATCATGGCAACCATCACTTTTTTCTGCTCGATCATGCCGTGATCTTGAATTTCCAGAAAGAAGTCGTCGCCGAAGATCGCTCTGTACCGCTCTGCGGCTTGTCTCGCCTCATCCGTCCGGTTGTGCAGCAAATGCTGCGAAATCTCGCTGCCCAAGCACGAGCTCAAACAGATGAGCCCTTCGGCATATTGGGCTAGATGCTCCAGGTCGATGCGCGGTTTATAATGAAAACCCTCCAGATGCCCGATGGAAACGAGCTTCATGAGGTTCTGATAGCCCCGATCATTTTTGGCAAGTAAAATAAGGTGATAAATCGGCTGTTCCTGCCTGGTCCCTTTGTCGCGAAGGGAGCCCGCGGTGAAATAAACCTCGCACCCGATAATCGGTTTGATCCCCCGCTGCTTGCACGCCTTGTAGAAGGCAATGGCCCCGTACATAACGCCGTGATCCGTCAAAGCCAGAGAGGTCATGCCCAGATTCGCCGCTTGTGAGACAAGCTCCTCCATCCGTGCGGCCCCATCCAATAAACTGTATTCACTATGCACGTGTAAGTGTACAAACGAACTCATCAGCATTTCCTCCCTGCTCTCATTTTATTCCTTACATCTTATCATAATGTAGCCTTGCATTCCCATACAGTAAGTATAGAGAGTTTGTCCTCACAACTTAGCTGGAAAGGAAGCGGTAATGGCCATGGGTGTCTTCTGGGCGAATATTATTGTATACTTCTGCATTGCTTTCGGAGTGGTCTTCGGAGGCAGCATGTTAAGCGGTATCGCAGCTGTGCTGACGATGCAATCTCCGACCGAGAAAATGTTAACCGTTGCGGAAAACATTAAGATCTGGGCCATGGTGGCAGCCGTAGGCGGCACGATTGATCCGATACGCTATATAGAAAGCCATGTAGCCGTTGGGCACTTGAATCCGGCCATCAAGCAAATCATCCTCATCGTCGTCGCCTTCGTTGGCGCGCAGATGGGCACCTCGCTGATCCAAATGATTTGCAAGGGAGGCCATCAGCCTTGAGGATTCCTCCCTTTTCCCGATATCAGGGCCTGCTTGCGAGCTTCGGACTGATGGTTTCGGGAGCCATCATAGGGAGCGCCGTATATATGAGCATTCATCAGCACACATACACACAGCTCTACGTGGAAATGCATAAAGTTTTGGAAGAAAACCGCGAGCTTCGCACCGATATCGACAGCCTGCACAAAACGCGAAACAAGCAATCGTTAATTAATGTCGTCAATGTGCATTTGACGCCGAAGACGCAGGACGACATCATCAGCGAGGATATCCAGAAAGAAATCGAAGGCGACGTGAAGAACGAGCTTAAGCTCGTGATCGGCCAGAGGGCCACCTATGTCAAAGATGCCCAGCCGCTCTATGAGCGGCTTATTACACAGAGAACATATGTTCTGCATGATAAAAAATATATCGTCGAAGTCAAATCCATCGTGCTCATTCAAACGGAATTGACGGTCTGGGTCACGGCGCAAGAGAAACGAACCTAGAAGCGGCATAGAGGGCAGGATTGCAATCTCGTCCGGAAATCGCTAAAGTAAACAGTAAACTTGCATATAAAGGACGGAGTAACCCTATGTTCGCGATTCAAGCCATATTATTTACCGTTATTTGTGTATTGCTGGCCTTATCCGTATATTTCAGCTTTCGGGCGCGCCGTGCGGGAGAGCCCGCCCAACGCGGCCTCTATGCGGCCCGCATGAATATATGCATGGGCCTTATGCTCGTCATGATCGCAATCACCCAGCTGTTCTTCTTCAACGATTCCAGCTTCCGGCGAATTTTCGGCACTGTGCTGGTCCTGCTCGGACTGTTCAATTTCTTCGCCGGCGTTCGCAATCACGGGCATTTCAGCCGCATGCTGGGCTAATAAGAGCGACAGTCTAGATGACTTGGGCGGTCAGCATCGCCTTGGACACCAATGCTCCCGCGTGATAAATTTCTACATCGATCTTTCCGAATTTACGGCTCACCTCAATGATGGTGGGCCGTATTTCTATTTTGGAATCGATCTGCAGCGGCTTCAGGAAATAGGTCGACATGTTGTCCATGACGAGATCGCCTTTCTTGAATTCCTGTACGATCCGGTAAGCCGCTTGGGTCATCAGCGTTGTAAGCACGCCCTCGGATACCGTGCCCAGATGATTCGTCATCTGCGGCGTAATGACGCCATGGAATTGCAGCGAGCCGTTCTCGTCCCTGACTTCCTCCAGGCCGGACCAGATCAAATCCTCGAACGTCTCTCCGTTCTGCGGCTGCTTCTGAATGTACTGCATCGCTTTGAGCACGTCGCTGCGGTTCAACACGCCCACCAACTTGCGGTTCGTATCCACAACGGGCAGCAGCTCGATGCCTTCCCACACCATCATGTGGGCTGCGGAGGCCACCGATGTCTGCGGGGTGACCGTAAGCGGGTTGCGCGTCATAAGCTTATCGACGCTCTGCAGCGGACTCGCTCCTACCATGTCCTTGGAGGTAACGACGCCGATGATCCGATTCCACTCGTCAACGACCGGAAACCGGCTGAAGCCCGTATCCTCCGACAGGCGCTGCCAATCCTTCAGCGTGCTGTTCGCCTTCAGGGCGTATAGCGAAGTCCCCGATGCCAAGATATCGTCGACGAGCATGATCTTCTTCTTGATCAGCCGGTCGTAGATCGCTCTATTGATCATAGAAGCCACCGTAAACGTATCATAGCTGCTCGAGATGATCGGGAGCTCCAGCTTGTCCGCCAGCAGCTTCACTTCCGCGCTCGTATCGAAGCCGCCTGTGATCAACACGCCTGCGCCTTGTTCCAGTGCGCAGATATGCGCCTCGTTCCGGTTGCCGACGATAAGCAGGCTGCCGGCCTCGATATAACGCATCATGGCGTCCTGCTCCATCGCGCCGATGACGAACTTGTGCAGCGTCTTGTGCATCCCGCGCGAGCCGCCGAGCACTTGTCCGTCCACCATATTGACCACTTCCGAGAAGGTCAGCTTATCAATGTTCTGCCGCAGCTTCTTCTCCACCCGGACGGTGCCGATCCGTTCTTTGGTCGAAACCAGACCTTGATTCTCCGCCTCTTTAATCGCCCTGTAAGCTGTGCCCTCGCTAACCTCCATGTTCTTGGCGATCTTCCGAACCGAGATCCGGCTGCCCAGCTTCAAGCTTTCGATATATCGCAATATTTGTTCGTGCTTCGTTAGCGCATCTGCGGATTGTGTATCCAACTGTTACACCCCATTCGCTTGATCCTGTACTACTCTGTACTACTAGTATAAACGTTCACCGGATCAAGAACAATGCGGCTATTCAGCAATTCACAATGAAAACATCCAACCCTATTGGATTGGATGTTTCATAAACTTATTATACCAAACATATGTTCGTTGTCAAAATAGTAAGGCGAAGCCTTGCATGTTATTTGCGGAATTGCAGCATTTTCCGGCGGCCCTGAACGAGCTGTTCCATCTGCCACTTCTTCATCCGGTTAATGCGCCGCAGCTCTTTGCGCTGCTCTTCGTCCACACCGAGGATCTGGTGCAGATGAGACGCAATGACGAGCAGCGCCATCGCGATCCAAATACAGCTGAAAATCATCGGCAGCGAACCGATTTCCCGCAGCTGCAGTTGGGGCACGGAATAAATCAGCATGCCTAGCGCTACGCTCATATAGACGACATTTTTAAAGCCTTTCAACGGGATCGATCTCCTTTCGGCGGATAATGACTTTGCAAGCCAGCCTTGCCATATTCCATTGTATGAGACAAGTACTCGCGATATGAGTCATCCGCCGAAAGTTTCGCTGGTTATCGGCTTATCAGACCTCACCGAAGCCCTGAGCGTTCAGGAACGCTTTCATATGCTCGCGCGGCCGCAGCGCTTTGGCCGCCATCTCCTTGGACCAGGTCGTATCGACTTTCCCCCCGGTCCGCGAGTGCATGTATGCACGGACCGTCTCGTCGTACTTGCGAACGGTATCCGCTTTATACGTATACCGATTCTCATGGCATACGGCCTCTTGCGGGAGCCGCGGGCGCTGCAGCGGCTCCTGGTCCGGCATGCCGATGCACATGCCGAATACCGGATACACCAGCTGCGGCAAGCCCAGCAGCTGGGACACTTCGGCGGGCTTGTTGCGCAGCCCGCCGATGTAGACGACGCCGAGACCGAGGGACTCGGCGGCCACGGCTGCATTCTGCGCAGCGAGTGCAGCGTCGACGGTGGCAATGACGAGATTCTCGGCATTGCCGGTCACAGGCGTGTCCGCGTGCAGGCGGACCGCTTGGGCGTAGCGGTGCAGGTCCGCGCACCAGACGAGAAACTCCGGGCATTCGCTCACATAGGCCTGATTGCCGGCAAGCTCGGCAAGCCGTTCCCTCAGCCCGCCGTCCGTAACGCGGATGACGCTGTATGCCTGCATATTGCTGGACGTCGACGCCGCTTGGGCGGCGAGCAGAATCGCGTTCAATTGCTGAGATGGCACAGGCTCATCTTTAAACTTGCGGATCGAGCGATGATTTTGCAGCAGCTGGATCGTCTCGTTCATAAGCAACAACCTTCCTTGGCTCTATGGATTTTACAACTCTCTCATAACTTCGGCTACGATTTGGAACGATCTCAACCGGGCATCATGATCATAAATCTGCCCGGCAATCATCCATTCGTCCGCTTTGGTGCGTTCTCCAAGCGCTTGCAGCTTCTCCTTGACGGTATTCCTGCTGCCGATCATAGAGAAGCTTAATTGTTGCTGCACGTAAGCTTTCTCTTGAGGGGTCCACAGCTGATCCATATCATCTACGGGAGGGCTCATCAGCATGCCGGTCCGGCCGCGGATCATATTAAGAAATTGCTGCTGCTGCGAGGTAGCCAGCCGATGCGCTTCCGCATCCGTGTCAGCGGCGATAATATTGATTCCTACCATGGCGTAAGGGCGTTCCAGCGCCTCGGAGGGGCGGAAGCCGCCGCGGTATAGCTCCAGTGCTGGAAGCAGGAAATCCGGAGCGAAATGGCTGGCGAAAGCGAACGGAAGCCCCAGCTGTCCTGCCAATTGCGCACTGAAGCCGCTGGAGCCCAGCAGCCAAATCGGAATGTTCGCCCCTTCTCCGGGGACTGCCCGCACGCCCGGCATACCGGTTCCCAGCGACGGATCCAAATAGCCGCGAAGTTCGCTGAGCATTTCGGGAAAGTCATGTCCGTCGCTCCCCAGCCCTCGCCGCAGCGCGCGCGCTGCCAGCTGATCGGATCCCGGGGCTCTGCCCAAGCCCAGATCGATGCGGCCCGGGTAGAGAGCATCCAACGTCCCGAACTGCTCGGCGATGATAAGCGGAGCATGGTTGGGCAGCATAATACCACCGGAGCCGACACGAATGGTCTTCGTACCGCTTGCGACATGTGAAATCACCAGAGAGGTGGCGGAGCTGGCGATTCCCGGCATGTTGTGGTGTTCAGCCAGCCAGTAACGGCGGTAGCCCCACTCCTCAGCATGCTTGGCCAAATCCAGCGAGCGCCGAAAAGAATCTCTTGGCGTCCCGCCTTCGATAACGGGCGCCAGGTCCAGAATCGAGATTGGAATCATAGGGTGTTCCCTCCATTGTATTCAACATATTGTATTCAACATATTTTTCACGACATTTGTACGGTATACTTTTTGATACTATCTTACAAAAAAGTGGGTACTTGTAATTCATACTATAACACACCATAATACTTTGTAATAGCCGAGCGCTATTGCAGGTTTAATTTCATGAGGAGGTACTTCGCTTGAAAAAAGATTTGTTCTCATCTTACGATCTCAAAGGTTTGCATATACGAAACCGCATCGTCATGGCGCCTATGTGCCAATATTCCGTAACTGCCAAGGACGGGAAGCCGAATGATTGGCATTACGTCCACTATCTCTCCCGGGCCATCGGCGGCACCGGACTCATCATTATGGAAATGACCGACGTGCATCCGGACGGCCGAATCACGGACATGGACCTTGGCTTATGGTCCGACGAGCACATTCCTGCCTTCGCCAAAATCATCGACGGCGTCCATGCGCACGGCGCCAAAATCGGCATCCAAATCGCTCACGCCGGCCGCAAAGCCGAGGATGCGGAGGTGCCCGTAGCGCCTTCGGCCATCGCGTTCCCCGGCTATCCCAAAACGCCGCGGGCGCTGACGACCGCTGAAGTGCAGGAGGTCGTACAGCAGTTTGGCGCCGCCGCCCGCCGCGCGGTGCAAGCCGGCGTAGACACGATCGAGCTGCACGGCGCCCATGGCTATCTCATCCACCAATTCCAATCGCCGCTCACGAACCGCCGGGACGATGTGTACGGCCAAGATCTCGCCCGCTTCGGCACGGAAGTGATTGCTGCGGTGAGAAAGGAAATGCCGGCGGATATGCCGCTTATTTTCCGTATTTCCGCCGTTGAATATGCCGATGGCGGCTACGATATCGATCACGCCATCCATTTGGCGCATGCTTACCGCGCAGCCGGCGTCGACGCGTTTCACGTAAGCTCCGGCGGGGAAGGCCCCGCGGGCGTTAGGAAACCGGGCAACTTCCCCGGTTATCAAGTGCCGTTCGCCCGGCAGATCCGCGAAGCGGTGCAGGTGCCGGTAATCGCTGTCGGCATGCTGGAGGATCCGGAGCTCGCCAACTGCATTATCGGCAATGAAGATGCCGATCTCGTGGCCGTTGCCCGCGGCTTGCTGCGCAATCCGTACTGGGCGGCGCATGCGGCTGTGCAGTTTGACCAGCGCGAACAGGCGCACATCCCGCCGCAGTATACGCGCGGGTATTGATGCCGGCAGGCTGCCGCTAAGGCCTTGAAGCGCATTATCGCACCTCCGCTTCTCGCTAACGGACCCGGCTGCTCTTATTCCATGGATTTGAACCGTTTAGAAATTCTAACGGACACCGGCGCCGCTATTTGTCAATTTCGGCCCGTTTTCGCGCCGAAACCGGTAAATAAGATCGTCTGTGTCCGTTAGATTCTGTTCCATCCGGGCCAGCCGACAAGGAGATGCAACGCCACGGGAGGTCGTCCGATCCGGGTCGCCGCACCCGAAGCCGGCTCTTCCATGGGCAATCTGCATGTCTCGGGTAGCGCAGCCTCCGCAGTATGCGCAGCTTGACATACCGCCTTTAACACCAAAAAAAGGTGTCCCCAGCTATCACAGCTTCGGGACACCTTTTTTTCATCTCAAACCCAACATTTTCCGCGCTTTGCGGTACAGCAGCGTCAGTCCCCAAGGAATGACGACGATCAGTACGAGCACCAGGACGTTATACAAATGAAACATCACGATCGAGCCCGGCATTTGAATGGTATACTTCCACATGGAAAGCAGTGCCGGATGCATCAAATAGACGCCAAACGACACGGAGCCGAGAGAAACGAAGAAGCTCGCGACCCGCGGGGCGTGCTGCAGCAGCCACTTCCCGCACCAGATGAAGCTGACGCCGATGCCCACGCTGTAAAGCAGCCACAAGAGCTCAAACCACGTGTTCTCGAAGGTATACCCTTTGAGCCCCAAGAGATAGAGTCCTGTGTACACAAGTCCGGCAAGCACCGATGCCGGCAGTACCCACCCTTTGTTCCTCTCCAGCCAAGCGCGGAAAGCTCCATAATTCATCCCGATGGCGCCGCCGATGAGAAAATAGCCGAAGTACGTGACGCACAGCTCCGGTTTATGGGCGATCGAGCCGAACCAGTGGCTGTAGACGTAAACGCCTGCTTGAATAGCTAGTCCCCACAGGGCCAGCGTTTTGCGGAACCATGCCGCATTCCTGACCGCCCAGACGAGCAGCGGAAACAGCAGATAGAACTGCACGATAATAATCATGAAATACAAATGATAACCGGAATCGGCCCATTTCAGCTGCTCCAGGAATACGCGGATATCGATCTTCACCGGATGTCCCGGCGTCCAGAGCCACGGGTTGTACATATAGTAGAAAAACGACCACACAATGTAAGGGACCAGCACCTGTCTGACGCGCTTCCAATAGAACACGCCGGCCTGCTTGGCGCTCCAATTATCCGTATAAATGTAGAACAACACGATGCCGCTTAAAAAAATGAAAACGGGCACAGCGAAATAGCTGATTTTGTTCCAAAATAAAATGAGCAGCTGCGAGCTGCTTCCCGCAAGCGTCGGGTCCACGGTCCAATCGGCCGTTACGTGAATGGTGACGACAGCCAGAATGGCAAGCGCTCTAACGATCTCGAGCTCCGTAATCTTTTGTTTGGCCATAACGGTTTCAAATCCTCTTTTCCTATTCAATCCCTTTAACTATAGACAGTTTAGACATTTTTCGCAACATCGCCTCTCATGTGCAAAAAGGCCCCTATTCAGCGAGAATAGGAACCTTTTGGATTAAACAGGACGGGTCTCTTGTTTCAGTGTTTGACGTTTGCGCGGTCGCATTGCGGCGCGAACGACGGTCAGACCGGCCAAAGCAAGTCCCGTCAATATATACATCATTTTGATCATAGGGTTCGAGCTGTCGGTGCCTAGATATAATCCGTGTATCAAGGCCATTGCGAAGACCGGATAAGCGAGCAAGTGCAGCGCAAACCAAAGCTTTCTCTTCAGCTTCTGGCGAATATCCGTCGTGAAAATAAGCAGCAGCAAGCCATATAAAGCCAGCGAACCGATCCCGTTCAAGGCAGGTGACTGCTTGGCAGCGAAAGGAACCCAGATCTCCCTCGACTGAAAGGGCATGTACGTATCGATAATCAAGAGAACCGCATGCAGCAAAGCCAAGCCGGTTCCCAGCTGATTCGCAGACGTATGCCATCGCTGCATCTGCGCTTTGGTACGGCCCTTCCACTGCGGGAAGCTGTACAAAATGCCAAGCGCCATCCCGATAAATAAACTGAGATAGGCTAGAATACCGAACAGCCGGATCAACGTCCAACTCGGCAAATCAACGAGAAATTGAATCATAGCGAATCCCGCTCCTTTCTTCTTCCGCATCGTATACATAGTCCGCTTGAAGTCCCACCCACCTGCCGGTGGATGTGCCGGCGAGAGGCTTCGCATGATGAAGCGCTCCATCCGCCGTATAGATAAGAGCTTCCAGCCGCGGCGCACGGCTGCGCAATAGCGGCAGCCCTTCCTCTACCCCCAGGATACACATCACTTTGGCCCAAATCTCGCATTCGATCAAATCCCCGCCAACGACCGAACATTGCAGCACCGCGGAACGGCTTGGCTCCATGGTACGGGAATCGATAAGATGATGCATACTTCCCTTGGATGTCTTCCAGCTTCGCTTCTGCGTGCTGGACGTGGCGACCGCTCCGGTTTCCAGCAGGAGCATGACTTCGTCGAACGGCTTATCGCGCGCCACTTCGGGCGGATCGATCGCAATCACCCAAGGCTGCTCGCCCGTGGCGCCACCCCATGCTTGCATATCGCCCCCGGCGTTCACAAGCCCCCTTGCCGCTTGGCCCTCCCTGCGAAGACGGTTAGACAATTCGCGAACCGTCCAGCTTTTCACAATGCCTCCCAAATCAATCTGCTGATGGGCCGGCATCTGTACGGACAGCATGGCTTGATTCAAGTCCAGCTGCAAGTCGTCCGGACGGGAATAAGCGAGTCTCGGCGCTGGATCTATCTGTATGTCTTCTGCATGTTGAATGGATTCGAAGGTACGCCGGTACCCGGCATGTGCGAGGGCCGGAAGAATACCGATATGGAAAATGCCTTCCGTTACTTCATAATAATGCCGGCAAAGCTCAAGCACGTTCATCATGTCCTGCGATATCATACACCTGCTGCCTGCCAACCGGTTCAATGAAGAGCATTCGCTCTCAGGCAGGAATCTGCTGAATCTCCGTTCGGCGTTTGCGAAGTAGGCACGGATTTCCTGCTCTAGCAAAGTCCCGCCGTTCTCCCCGCTCAGCAAAACTTGAATATCCGTGTTCATCGAACGAAAGCTGATCTCCTCAAGCATGGCGCTTCACCCCCTCATCCATTTCTAAGAAGCATGACTTCTCGCGTGCGGCGTTAGTTGCGACTGTGAGGAACTGGAACTTGATCCTGAACTCGATCCTGAACTTGAACTTGATCCCGAACCGGAACCGGAGTCCGCCATGCCTCCCGCTATGCGGGAATGATTCCTGCCCCTTCGCTCTCCGTTCGGCTGAATCCGATTCGTATTGGGTGAAGCTTCCTTCTGAGCGACGACAGGAGCACTCTTGGCTGATGCTGCCGCGACGACCGCCTCCTGGAATTGAGGGCTCTCTTGCACCTCTTGAAATAAATAGAAGAGAAGGACGCCTATACCTATACCGAACTGCCATTTCGTCCATTTGGATTTTCTCATTGCCTTCGCCCCTCCTTGTCTGCCTGTATGATCTCATTATAATGGCACAACAGCCCGGAAGCCTGAGCACTGCCTTAGCGTAAACTGAAAATACACTGAAAAATAACCGTTCCTGAGCAAAAAAAAAGACTATCCGGCCATCGTATAAGTACGATTCCACCGAATAGTCTGACTTCCTAATTCATCATCGCTTGCAGCGGCTCCGCAATGATCCGCTGAACGTCCTCCAGGACGACGGATAACCGCCGCTCCGCATCGAACAGTTGCTTAATGCCGGGATTCAATGCCAGCGTGTCATACAGCTTCTGCAGCTGTTCCAATTCTTCTTGCGGCGGCATGCCGCCTGCAGCCATCTTCTGCTGAAGCTCGCTTTGCCGCTGACGGAAATTGTCCAGCAACTGGCTGCTGGCCGTATCCCCATTGATTTTGGATCTTATTGCCAGCATATCCTGATACTCGCTGCTTTCTCTGATCGCTTTGGCCAGCTCGTAAGCCTTGTCATGTACATTCATTGCGTTTGCCTCCTTATTATACTTCCATACGGTTGGGCTTTTCCCAGTGCAGTTTCGAACATATCCCTAAGAACCATTAGATATATGTCCTCATATGATGGAGTAGTTTACTTTGCTTAAACAGCAATGCCATTTTTGATGCTGGAAGGAGTGTTCGCTATTGACCAGGACGAAAGTCGGAATATCCATTCATGGCACCAGCATCTATTTGGATGATCGGACCGTTGTTCTAAGTGAAGCCATTGCAAGAAAATGGAAAGTTCCGTCCAACCAATCGATGACCCTGCGTTTTGGCTCTGCCAAACAGGATGTTAAAGTCATCACCGCCGCTACATCGAACAGTTTGCGGTTCAATCCTGTCCTCGCTACCAAGATCGGTATTCATCAAGGGGCTCGGCTTAATCTCCATTATAGGCAAAATGTGGGCACCTTGTCGATTGGACCTTTGATTGGCGTAATGATCAGCCGTGTTTATACGAGTTCGCCCGATCGCCCATTTGGTGCTATTACCGCTTTTTGTAAAGAAATGACGGATGCATGTGAACGTTATGGGGCCGTCGTATGCTTCTTCCCGCCAGGTGAAATGCATGCCAATGCCAGCTCCATTTCTGCGTATTCGTATTCCAATGGTTCCTGGAGCAAAAAAACGTTTCCGATTCCCAATGTGATCTATAACCGGCTCACCTCGCGCAAGTATGAGAACCTGCCGAACGTTCAACAATTTCTGAAAGATGCCAAAGCCCGTCACGGGACGGAGGTTTTCAATGAGAAATATTTGAACAAAACGGAAGTGTTCGACGCCCTGCGCAAAGAGAGCTCTCTGCATGGATATTTGCCGGAATCCTACCTCTTCAAAAATTATCAAATGCTCAAATCGATGGCTTCCCGCCATCCCGTCCTGTTCCTCAAGCCGATCACCGGCTCCCTGGGGAAAGGGATCATTCGGATTCGCCGGGAAACCGGCGATGCGTATACGTGTCATTATACGAACCTAACCGGTGTGCGCAAACAAACCTTTCCGTCCCTTACCGCGCTATTCCAAGCGATCTCCGGCAAGCTCAAGACCCAACGCTATCAGCTGCAGCAAGGACTTGATCTGATTACAACCGAAGGGAAGTCAGTCGATTTCCGTTCGCTCGTTCAGCGGGGGGCCAAAGGGGAATGGGGCGTCACTTCCATCGTTGGACGGATTGCGGGCAGCCAGCACTTCGTCTCCAATCTGGCAAGAGGCGGCACACTCACGAATGTGACAGGAGCGCTGGCCAAAACTTCGTTCTCGTCCGCCGCCCGCGTATCCATTATGGCACGCTTACGGAAGGCATCGCTCGAAATCGCTAAGGGGGTCGAGAACCAGATTCCGAGCCATTTCGGCGAACTCGGCATCGATCTGGCCGTCGACCGTAACGGCAAGGTTTGGCTGCTCGAGGTGAACTCCAAGCCTTCCAAAGATGATAATACACCGCTGAACAATGAGAAGAAGATTAGACCGTCCGTGAAACAACTCGTGCAGTATGCAAAATATTTGGCGAAAATCTGAGGTGAAACCATGCGTTTAAGCACCGAGCGGCCCTTATTGGGGATTATGGTTACCGAATTGCAGCGGGAGCGGGAGCTGCCCTTTGCCAGTGCGGATTTCTACCGGCATCTGACATCCGTCGGGGCTAGCCGGGGCCTGAACGTCATTGTGTTCTCACCGAATCGCATCGATTGGCAGCAGCTGACCGTGCGAGGTTACAGTTATGTCAAAGAAACCAAGAAATGGGTCTCCAAGCTATTCCCTCTGCCATCGCTCATCTATGACCGCTGCTTCTTCAGCAGCAAAAGCAGTTATGAGCAGTACCGTTCCTATGCTCGGAAGCTTCATGAACTCCCTCATATTCGTTTCTTAGGCTACGGCTTGGGCGGAAAGTGGGATGTGGGCCAAATGCTGCTGCGAGATAGCGCCATACGTGCCTACTTGCCCGAAACCGCCTTGCTCGCAAGCGGCAGCGACCTGAGGAACTGGCTCCAAACAAGGGACGATGTTTTCCTTAAACCGCAGGGCGGCAGCCAAGGCAAAGGCGCTCTGCATCTTCGCAAAGTAAACAGCGCAAACGGAAGCTGTCTCTTTCATATAAAAGGGCGCAATGGCCAGAATCGCTCCTTCGAGCGATCCTTCCCCAATTGGAACGCCTGTTGGCATTGGCTTCGCCGGCAGATCGGCAGCCGTCCTTATTTGCTGCAGGAATATTTGCACTTGCACTCCTCAGACGGAATGGCTTATGACGTAAGATCGCTTATGCAAAAAAACGGCCATGGCTTATGGGAGAATACCGGCATGGCGGTTCGGATCGGCAAGCCCGGCAGCATTACTTCCAATCTGCATGGCGGCGGCAGCGCCGAAGAGGCAGCCGGCTTCCTCGCCAGGGAGTTCGGCGACGCCAAAGCGGGAGAGCTTTTGGCAACGCTCGGCATGCTTTCCGCCCGGATCCCCCCGCTGCTGGAGAACCACCACGGACGATTGGCCGAACTGGGCATCGATCTGGGGATCGATACCTCCGGACGGGTATGGGTTCTGGAAGTCAATTCGAAGCCGGGCCGCACCATATTTGCACGTTTGCACAATGAGAGGGCGCGTGTGAAATCGATGGCTAATCCTATCTACTATGCTGAGTTTCTGCTGCACAAAAAGCTGGGCTAAGCTCGGCTTGCTGGTAAGTGCCCGGGTAGGCAGACGGACACGTCTGTCTGCTTTGACACGGAAAGCCCCGTAGGGCAACAAGTTTAGGAGGGTAACCTAATGAGTTTGACAACGTGTATGCTCCACGCCGTACAACGAACAGATAGATCGGTCTACTTAACAAGTGAACTCGTCAAAGCTTTACGGTTAACCGGGAACAAAACGATTACTGTAAAGGTCGGCAGCAAAAGCGCCACCCTACCGGTCCGCCTGATCAAAAAAAGTGGCCAGCATATGTACATTCCGCTTTCCCTGATGGCTTCCTTACGCATCCCTCGGTCGGGTAGCGTCTTGGCGGCCAGCAATAGCAATAAAGAATTGCGCATCGGGCCCGTCATCGGCGTAATGACGAATATCGTCGGCGGCTCGTCGCCTTTCGGTACCAAGACCGGTTTCATTCGCCAAGTACTGAATACAGGTTCGAACAGATCGTTTCTATTCGCTTTCAGTCCTCGCAGCATCAACTGGGTTCAGGAAACCGTGACAGGCGTTATTCCCAAAGAAGGCGGCGGCTGGACCCGCAAAACGTTCCCGCTGCCCGATGTGGTATACAACCGGCTATCCAGCCGTAAAGCCGAGAAGACAGCCGGCATGGAGAGCTTTAAGGAACGGTTCGTTCGCCGGGGTATCCCGCTGTTTAACTGGAGCTTCTTCGACAAATGGGATGTCTATAAAATGCTGGACGGTGACGAAGCTTTCAAATACGTCCCCGAATCCCGAATCAACCCATCCGCCGAGCAAATCAAAGAAATGCTCGACAAGCATAAATTCATTTATTTGAAACCGACTGCCGGCAGTCTCGGTATCGGTATTTTCCGGGTGACGTTTAACCCCAAACGGGGCTATTTCGTCCGCTACCGCAAAGGCGGCAAAAATGTGCTCATCCGTTACGGCAAATTCGAAGGACTGATGCAGATGCTCGGAACCGGACGCGGCCGCCTGACGAACTACGTCGCACAGCAGGGCATCCGTCTCATCGAAATCGACAATTGTCCGATCGACTTCCGCTTCCACATGACGAAGAACGGCAGCAACAACTGGGTCGTAGGCGCCATCGGCGCCAAGAAATCCGGCAAGGGCAGCGTCACCACCCATATCCGCAACGGCGGTCAGCTCATGACGCCGGAGCAGGTGCTTCGCCAAATTTATGGCAGCCGGGCGGAGCAAGTGCTCACCAATGCCAAAGAAACGGCGATCAAGCTCGCGGAAGGCATCGAAAACAATTACAATCATTTGCTCGGCGAGCTGGGCTTCGATATCGGAATTGACCAAAATGAGAAAATCTGGATGTTCGAAGCGAACGCCAAGCCGGGAAGATCTATTTTCAAACATCCGTCCTTGAAGGAAGGCGATCTTGCCACATTGCAAAATATTTACGAGCACTGCCTCTACTTGAGTCGATTCCGCGCTAGGAGGGAGAACTAATGGGTTTCTTCCTGCACAATCGAGGTTCAAACCCGACGATGGCGATCTTGACCGTCAAAGACAGCAATCGGGTGTTTCGTGGAAATTTGCACAATTTCCTGGATTTAATCGAGACGGGGGAGCGGCTCGGGGTGGACGTCTACGTCCTGACGACGAAAGATTTTAACTTATCGGCAAGCGAGCTTTACGGTTACCGGTATAACGCGGCAAAGAAGAAATGGAGCAGGGAACTCGTTCCCTCTCCTCAAGTCGTCTACAACCGGATCCCTTATCGCAAAATGGAGATGAAGTCCGAGGTTCAGCAAACGATTCAGGCGTGCAACCGCAGCTCCAGCGTCCATCTGTTCAACCCTTCGTTTTTCAACAAATGGACGTTGTACAGCTGGTTAAACAGCTCTAAGGAAAGCAAGCCCTACATCCCCGACACCAAGCAGCTCAGCTCGGCCGAAGATCTCAGCTCCTTGCTGCGCAAGCATGCCGTTCTTTATTTGAAGCCGGTGAAGGGCAAAGCAGGCAAAGGAATTATGCGCATCGACCGGCTGACGGCGAAGGGCAGCGGTACGCAATACCGTTTAAGCCGCCAAGTCGATAAACAAATGCTGTACACGGTTCATAACTCTCCTTCGGAAGTCTGGAACGAATGGAATAAGCACCGCGGCTCCCACGAGTACATCGTCCAGCAGGGGATCGCGCTGACCCGGTATAAACAGCGGGCGTACGATTTACGAGCACTTATCCAGAAGACGGGCAAAGGGGAATGGAGCGTATCCGGCATCGGAGCAAGGGTTGCGGGGAAAGCAAGCATCACTACGCATGTGCCGCGGGGCGGCTCCATTGACGAACCGCTTAAACTGCTGACGCACGGCTTCGGGGCGAAAGAAGCGAGAAACATTTTGAAACGGGTGGAAACGGCTGCCGTCACGCTGGCGACACAAATTGAGAAATCATCGGGCAACCAACTGGGCGAAATGTCCATGGATATCGGCGTCGATGTCGGAGGCCATATATGGTTCTTCGAAGCCAACTCCAAACCGATGAAATTCGATGAACCGAAAATTCGCAAAAAATCACTAGAACGCATTATTCGCTACAGCTTGTATTTAATGAATAACGGAAAAAGAAGGTGATTATGCTTGTCTTCACAACGACTGGGCGTACTCGCTATTTATTTAAGCAAATCCCGGCTTGAAGAGCTCTCTTACTTTCAACGCCTCAGTACAGAAGGAAGAAAACTGGGTGTGCAGGTCGAGGTGTTTACGCCGAGCGACGTCGAGGGCGACAACTCCGTGCGCACCTTAACGTATGATGCGGACCTTGGCAAATGGATACGACGCCGCACCTCCATGCCGCCGGTCATTTATGATCGCTGCCGCTACAAGGCTGCAGCCAATTATCAAATGCTCAAAGCGTTCCGGGCCCGCCATGCCAAGCTGATCTTCCTCAGCAGGCCGCTTGCCAACAAATGGTCCATGCATCAAATTCTTTCGGAGAATGAGGGCATTCGCCCCTACTTGCCCGCTACCGTGCGGTTCAGTTCCGTTCTGGAGCTGATGAAATTTTTGAAGAAGTATAGACTCGTGTATGTCAAACCGAAAAACGGTACGGGCGGAAGAGGCATACTCCGCATTGAGCAGCTCGGACCCGATCTGTATTTGCTGCAGGGGCGCAATCAACAAAGAACCATCATCGCTCCGTACCGTGCCAGTGAGAAACAGCTGCTTGTTAAGCTGCACGCCTTGAAACTGAGTCCGGACTATGTGGTTCAACAGGGGATACAGCTGACGTTAAAAGACGGACGCGTACACGATTACCGGCTGCTCATTCAGAAGAACGGCAGCGGTGAGTGGGAAGTGACCGGCTGTGCGGGAAGAATCGGTCCCCACCGCAGCATCACCTCGAACCTGCACGGAGGCGGCAGCGCGGTTTCGCAGGATAGACTATTGTCGTACCGCTTCCCTTCGGCTGAGCAAAAGGAAACGATCAAAAAGGAAATGAACAGCTTCGCTTACAAGCTGGCCGGTTATCTGGAGACGAAATTCGGCAAGCTGTGCGAGCTGGGGATGGATATAGCGGTTGATCCGCAGGGAGACGTTTGGCTTCTTGAAGTCAATCCCAAGCCCTCCCGGGAAGTGTTTCGCAAAATCGGCGAAAACGCCACGTACCGGAAGGCGGTTACAAGACCGATTGAGTATGCCGTTTGGATGCTGAAGCAAAGCAGACGGCAACCGCTGGAACCGCCGGAGGACGAGGAATCGAGCACAACGGATTAAACAGGTTTATTCGGAAGCGTCAGCGACTGACTGCAGGAAGCTTCCGAGCTACATATGGTGGAGATGCCCCATCGTTTGGACGAATATTTGTTCGATATGACTGTCGTCCAACGAATAAAACACGGTTTTGCCCTCTTTCCTCCGCTTCACAATATGCAAATCCCGCAGATAGCGCAGCTGGTGCGAAACCGCCGACTGCCCCATATCGAGAAGCGTGGACAAATCATGCACGCAAAGCTCCTTGCCCAGCAGGAAAAAAATGATTTTGACCCTTGTCGGATCACCCAGCGCTTTGAAGACCTCCGCAATACCCGCCGCCTGCTCTTCCGAAATGTGAGATGGCTCCCGGCGTGCGATCTGAGATCCTGTACAAGCTTCCTCGCATGTGTCCAGCCATACTTGATCCATTCGGCCCCCCTCCTTTTGCCCGCTACACCTTCAACTCGGAATGTGAATTGGTTGAATTCTCAATCTGAATCGTCGTATGGTTGATTTGAAAACGGTCTTCGATCCGGTGAATCGCCTCTTGCAGAATCGCCTGGCCATCGCGGTCGTCCGCTATCAGCAAGTGACAGCTGAGCGCATCAAGCCCCGACGTGATCGTCCAAATGTGCAGATCGTGTACATTGATGACGCCATCGATGCCTTCCAGCGCCGTTCGGACATCGCCTAAAGAAACGGCTTCCGGCGTTCCTTCCATCAGAATGTGTACGGTGGATTTCAGCACCGCCCATGCTCCCCGCAAAATAAGCAAAGCCACGATTACGCTGATAATCGGATCCGCTGCGTACCAACCGAATAAGAGCATGACGGCACCTGCGACGATTGCGCCTACGGAGCCGAGCGCATCGCCTAGAATGTGCAGATAAGCGCTGCGCAAATTCAGATTGCCGTGCACATCCCCTTTGCGCATCAACGACCAGGCGCTGAGCAGATTGGCGAGCAGCCCGATGCAGGCAATCAGCATCATCTTACCGCTGGCTACGGCTGGCGGCTCAAGGAACCGTTCAAACGCTTCCCAAATGATGAACCCTGCAATAAGAAACAACGTGACGGCATTAAAAAGCGCCGCTAAAATTTCGATGCGGTGAAAGCCGAACGATTTGCTGGCGGAGACGGGCTTGGCTGCGAACCACAGCGCGATGAGGCTGAGCAGCAGCGAACCGGCGTCGCTAAGCATGTGGCCCGAATCCGAGAGCAGCGCCAAGCTGTTCGTCCACAGCCCGCCGATGAACTCCACAACCATGATGCCTGTCGTTATGCCGAGGGCAATCAGCAGGCCCTGCTTGTTGCCCCCGTGGCCATGATGATGATGGCCATGATGGTGGCCATGATGCGCATGGCCGTGGTGCGAGTGCGCGCAGGAGCCGCCATGCGCATGGTCGTCGTGCGAGTGGGCGGCGGTGCTTCCGTGAGCGTGACCCTGGTGCGAGTGCGCAGCGGTAGGACCTTCGTGGGCGTGGTCCTGGTGCGAGTGCGTGCTGGGACCTTCGTGGCCGTGGTCCTGGTGCGAGTGCTCGCCGGTGCCTTCGTGCGCGTGATCCTGGTGCGACTGCTCGCCGGTGCCTTCGTGGGCGTGATCCTGGTGCGAGTGCGCGCCGGTGCCTTCGTGCGCGTGGTCCTGGTGCGAGTGCTCTGGCAGCTCCTTCGCTTGACCGTTTGGCTTCTCGCCTCCGTCTCCGCCTGACGCGCGTTTTTTATGAGAATGTGTGTCCTTTGGTGATGAGTGTAGATGCATAGCGTTCCCTCCCTGTTGCTCTGCCACTAGAATGGCGTGCCGCTCTTTTCTTTATACATGATGCAATAACATATGAGTACTTATTCATATATTAATGACTCGGACGTCCCTCTGTCAATAACGTTTTGCCTAAAATGAGAATATATGGGCGTGCTCACGGGCATTTCCTGAGTCAAGGGGAGAGTGACGGTAGACATAGCACGAAGGAGTATGGGGAGAGTGAGGAGAAAATGCACGAAGGAATCATTGGAAAAGTGACGAGAGAAAGCGCGAAGGAGTCTGGCGGGTTAGCGCTTTTCTCCCCGGAGAATTGCAGTGACTCATAAGGTGGTCGCAGCGGCTAGGCGGCACGAGGGGCAAGGGGGCGGTTGGTGGTGCGCGGTGTGCGGCGTGCGAGTTGCGGCGTGCGGTGTGCGGTGTGCGGTGTGCGGTGTGCGGCGTGCGGTGTGCGGCGTGCGGTGTTCCGCAGCCCCCGCCGCGCTAACGGACTGAGCAGCCCTTATTTCGGCAGATTGGGCTGCTCCAAAAATGTAACGGACACCAGCGCCGTTATTTGCTCATTTCGGGGGTGAATTCACCCCAAAATAGGCAAATAAGGTACCTGGTGTCCGTTACATTGAAAAAACGACGAATCTCACAACAATAGCGGCCGTGGTGTCCGTTAAACGGCTGGACCACCGGCTCCATCAGCTTCATCGGCGTTATCGTGCGAAGCCGCTACGTGCCTGTAGCTACCTTATTCGCACCTGCCTCGACAGCGTCTGGATCAAAAGTAATCGTAGCGCTGAATAATGACGTAGACAACGTGAAATCCCCCGTAATGCCGCCGCCGCTGCCGGAGTACGATTTGGCTGCACTGGTCGGGGCGATGACGAACGTGTCTCCGTTCACCAGGCTTCCCTCATTTCTGACAATGTTGAATATTCCTACAAAAGAAGGCATTCTGATCAGCACCCTTACTGTCATTTGTGCTACAGTGTATGCCCATTAAGCACAGTTTGCGACTACTGCCGGCACAAACAACGGCTAAACATGTTGCAGCAGCTCCGCAAAGCTGCGAATCCGAATGTGCGCGCCCTCCAGTTCACCGGCTTCGCGGAAGCCGGCATAGTCGCAAGCGGCAACCGTCAAGTTATTTTTCAATCCGGCCTCCACGTCGGAGGAACGGTCGCCTACCATCCAAGCGGAACGGATGCCGTGCGTATCCAGAGCGATTTTGACCAAATCGACTTTGGATCTCGTCCGGTATTTCCCCGCGCTGTACAAATCTTCAAATAGATGGCCGATTCCTTGAGCCTCTACGACGTGCTTCACATAATCCTCCAAGCCATTGCTCGCGACAAAAAGTCGAATCCCCTTATCATGCAGCGCTTGCAAAGTTTCGGCGACCCCTTCATAGAGAACCCCTTGACCTTGCTGGAGTCCCTCCATTTGAAACTTCAGCAGAAGCTCATCCGCCGCCCTGCGAGCCTCTAACGAGGCTTCCGGCATCACACGCTCCCAGATATGCTCCAGCAGCATGCCCAAAGCTCCCAGGATCCGCTCTTCCGGAGGTGTCTCCCCTTCGTAAAGCCCTTTCTCCCGGAGCACATCGAAGGTTGCATAATAAGCAGGCAGCAACAGCGTCTCCGTTTGAAATAACGTCCCATCCAAGTCAAAAAACATCGCATCAGGCCGGTTTCTTAAAGTACTCATCCTCTAGCTCCCTCTCCGTCAAAAAAATTGTCTACTTCTAGTCATGATCTTCATTAAGAATGGCAAACATACCCATGTAAGTCAATGTCCATATTTGGGAAAATGCCTGTTGCCGTAAGGATAAAATTCAGTTATGATTGAAATGAGAATAATTTAGTTAAAAAACGACTATTTTATGCAAAATTATTTCATAATTCTTGATTATTATTTCTTTTTATCATCTCGAGAGTGAGGAGCACACATATGAATCTTCATATTTTTCAAAATCAACAAGAGCTGAATGAGGCCGGAGCCGGGATTATTACCTCGCTTGTCCAAATGCAGCCAAAAGCCGTTCTCGGCTTAGCCACGGGAGGCACTCCTGTCGGTATATATGAAGAACTGGTCAAAGCCTACAAGAAAGGCCGGGTCAGCTTCAAGCAAGTGACGACGTTCAATCTGGACGAATACGTTGGTCTGCCGACCGATCATCCGGAGAGCTATCACGCTTACATGCAGCAGCATCTGTTCTCCCATATCGATCTGCCGGCGGCTTCCGCCCATATCCCGAACGGCAATGCGCCGGATTTGGAAGCGGAGTGCGCAAGATTCAATGCGCTTCTGGATGACGCGAAGCAGATCGATTTGCAAATCCTCGGCCTCGGCCACAACGGGCATATCGGCTTCAACGAGCCTGACGATTCGCTCGTCAGCGGCACCCATCCGGTTGAGCTGAAGCACGAAACCCGCGAAGCGAATGCCCGTTTCTTCAACTCCATCGATGAAGTGCCGACACATGCCCTGACGATGGGCGTAGGCACGATTCTCAAAGCCAAGACGATTCTGCTGGTCGTTCGCGGAGCTGACAAAGCCGAAATCGTGCATCGCGCGCTCACCGGTCCGATTACAACCGAAGTGCCGGCTACACTGCTGCAAACGCACCCTCACCTAGTCGTACTGCTGGACGCTGACGCCGGGAGGTTGTTCGAATGAGCGAAACGATCATTACCGGTGCCAAAATCGTAACGGAGCAAGGGATCATTGAACAAGGCGTCGTTCATATCAAAGACGGCGTCATCGCATCCGTCCAAGACAGCGCCGACTGGAACTCCGGTGCGGCCAGCCCGGAAGCCGTCACGTTGGATGCCCGCGGCAGCTGGCTTCTGCCGGGATTCATCGACGTTCATGTGCATGGCGGATACGGCGCGGATTTCATGGATGCGAGTTCCGAAGCGCTCGATACCATTACGCGTTTCCACGCGCAAAGCGGCACCACGGCCATGCTGGCGACGACGATGACCCAGACGCGCGAAGCGATCGATCGTGTGCTTGACGAAGTGAACGCCTACATGCGCAAGCCGATGCCCTACGCCCAGCTTCTAGGCGTACATATGGAAGGCCCCTTCATCTCGCCCAAGTGGGCAGGGGCGCAAGATCCGAACCTGATGCTGCCGCCGCAGCTATCCTGGCTGCAGAGCTGGGACGAGCGCTATCCGCAGCTCGTCAAACAGCTGACCCTCGCGCCGGAAGGCGAGGGCGCTCACGCCATGATCGCATGGCTGCGCGAGCATGGCATCGTAGCCGCATGCGGCCATACCGACGCCTCCTACGCCGACATCCAGTCGGCGGTTGACGCGGGGCTCTCGCATGCGGTGCACACCTTCAACGCGATGAAGCCGCTGCATCATCGCGAGCCGGGTACCGTCGGCGCCGTGCTCACCGACGACCGCATCAGCGGCGAGGTCATCGCCGATGGCATTCATGTGCATCCGGCAGCGATTCGCCTGCTGGTGAAGGCGAAGCAGCCGCATGGATTGCTGCTGATTACCGACGCCATGTCCGCGGCAGGACTTGGCGATGGCCAGTACGATCTCGGGGGGCAAGCCGTAACCGTTCAAGGGGGCGTTGCCCGCTTGACGGAAGGCGGCGCCCTCGCCGGCAGCACGCTGACGATGATCGAGGCGCTCCGTTATATGGTGCGCCACGTCGGGGTCAGCGTGGAAGAGGCGAGCCGGTTCGCGAGCGGCAACCCGGCGCGGCTGCTTGGACTCGAGGCGTCGCACGGCTCGATCGCGCAGGGCAAGCAGGCCGATCTGCTGTTGATCGGCCCGGAGCTGGAGCTCGAGCGCGTATGGATTCGAGGCCAAGCCCTAGGCGCATAAACATAGAGGCTGACCGCAAGCTTGAGAGCTTGCAGGTCAGCTTTTTTTGCGCATTTTTCACGGCGGTTCGGCAGGAGATCCCGCGCCTGTGTCGAAAATCCTCACAAAGAATCCTATGCCTGTGGCTCAAGAAAGGGTGAAACGCCTATGCTCTATTTGATCAAAATCGCCTATACGCTGCTGCTCCCTCCCGGGATTATCATCGTACTGCTCCTCTGCACCGCCTTGTGGCTGCAGCAAAAAAAAGAGTACCTAGGCACTCTTCTCGTGGGCTTATCCGCCATTCTCTTATGCGTGTCCGCGATGCCTTATTTCGGCAATGCCTTGCTTCATTCCATCGAGCGCCGCTATGTGATGCCGGATCAAGTGTCAGGCGACGTGCTGGTTGTGCTGACAGGCGGCGCCACCTTAGGCACGCCCGATCCCTTGACCAAAGGCGCCGGCTACTTGACGGGCAATACCGCCGCGCGCGTGCTGACCGCTGCGGAGCTGCACCGCACCACGAAGCTGCCGGTTCTCTTATCGGGCGGTCAAGTGTTTCCCGACTCCGGCAATGAATCGCAAATCGCCAAACGGCATCTGCTGGCGCTAGGCGTGCCTGAATCGTCTATTGTCATGGACGATACGAGCCGCAATACCGAAGAGAACGCGCAGCATACGGCCGCCATACTCGCAGAGCGAGGGTGGAAGCGACCCGTTCTCATAACGTCCGCCTTCCACATGGCCCGCTCCGTGAAGCAATTCCAGTCTTTGAAGGTGGACGTCCTTCCATACCCGACCGATTATATGTCGGAGCCGAATCAGCTGGCGCGGACCGGCAATTTCATTCCTTCCGCCAGCGGTCTCGCCCAAACGGCGACGGCATTGAAGGAATATATGGGACTGCTAGCCGCCGGAGGCTAGCCGGTCATCCTCCTCAGAAAAATTTCTTCGTCTCCCGATCCTCCTTCAAAATTTCCACAGCCTCCCTGAACCGAAGGGAATGTATGATTTCGCGCTCGCGGAGGAACTTCAGACCATCCTGAAGATCTACATCGTCGGTCAGGTCGATCAGCCACTGATAGGTGGCTCTCGCCTTCTCTTCGGCGGCAATATCCTCATAGAGATCGGCAAAAGGGTCTCCCTTCGCCTGTATGTAGGCTGCCGTCCAGGGCACGCCTGAGGCGTTCTGATAGAAGAGCGCCCGATCATGCGCCGCATAATGATCATCGAGACCCGCTGCTTTCAACTGCTCAACCGTGGCATCTTTTGTAAGTTTATATACCATTGTTGCAATCATTTCCAAATGAGCAAATTCCTCTGTGCCAATATCCGTAAGAAGCCCTATCACCTTGTCGGGAATCGAATAGCGCTGGTTCAAGTAGCGCAGCGCGGCGGCAAGCTCGCCATCCGCTCCGCCGTACTGCTCCAGCAGCAGCTTCGCCATCCGCGGATCGCATTTGCTGACTCTGACGGGATATTGAAGCTTTTTCTCATAAACCCACATACGCTCCCTCCTTCCTTATACCTGCCAAGGCCACGGCGTATCGATCCATTGCCAAGGATGCTTGCTGTAAGAATGGCCGAATGGCATCAACGGTCCGAATTCAAGTTCAAACTCCTGGCTCATCATTTTTCTCTTATGTGCAAATTGATTGTACTGTTGGATGGCCGCCACATCGTCTGGATGCGTATCCAGATAGAGCGTCAATTCCACCAAAACGAAATCGACCGCTTGCAGATCGTGCAGCTGCTTGTAATAAGATTCCGGCACTTGCGGTGGATTCATGTTCTAGGGCTCCCTTCTTCAACAATTTTGGATTCATAAGGACCGAAAAGAGCAGGCCATAGCGTCCCTTTTTTCAAGGCTTCATAAGGGCTGAACTGCGGCAAGCCGGGCGGCTGAAAATTCATATAAAGCTGCGGCGGCGTATTATACAATTTCACAAGAATCGGCGGACACGGGTCGAACGGTCCAATGTAAGGGAAATACTTTTTGAATTGTGGATGCATGCTTCTCCTCCTCCTTTTCCATGCTTCGACATCCAATTCATTAGAGGCCTATAAGCACGTATATGCGCATGAACTTGGCCAAAATCACTGATCTTCCAAGATTTCCATATGGTCATGGAAGGCTCGGAGCGTTTACAATAAGGACAAGTTCATTCATATTCATCCATGTGGTGCCTAATCTTACATAATCTAACATCATCTTAGGAGGAATCACATTGATCCGATCCAAACGCTTGCTCATTGCTGCTGTCGCCATTTCTGTAACCGTTTCCACGGGTAACTTCATTCCCGCACCTGCCGTGGCAGCCGCTACCGCTTACACGACTTTAGCACAAGGAATGTCTAGCTCCACCGTTTCCAATTTGCAGCAAAACTTGAAAACACTCGGCTTTTTCACGTACCCGACCGTTACCGGTTACTTCGGCACCATCACCGCTCAAGCTGTGAAAGATTATCAGAAAGCCTACTCTCTTCCGCAAACCGGCATCGCCGACGCGGCGACGCAAACCAGCATTGAACACTCTCTGAAGAAACGCGTGCTGCTGAACGATGCCATGAACTATTTGCACGTACCTTACTTATGGGGCGGAACGACACCGCAAGGTTTCGATTGCTCCGGCTTTATCTACTTCATGTTCCAGAAACACGGAATTCCAGCCGTTCGCACAACCTCCAAAGGGCTGTACGATTCCGGTACTTCCGTAAGCCAGGCCAATTTGCAGCCGGGAGATCTCGTCTTCTTCGCCATCGCGAATCCAGGTGTCGTGGACCATGTCGGTTTCTATATGGGCAATGGGCAATTCCTCTCCGCTACTCGTTCCGCAGGCATTTATCCGCAGAGCCTCACCAGCTCGTACTGGGGACCTAAGTATATAGGAGCCAAGCGCGTATATTAAAAAAAGTCCCTGCTTCATAGCCGCCTTCGGCAATGAGCAGGGACTTTTGCGGTTTTGTCGAGGCATGTGACACCGTCATTTAGTCCAAATGAATATTCAGCTTCAGCAGTCCGGCTCTGCGCATCGCCTGATAGATGATGACGACAAGCGGACCCAGGAACAACCCGGCTACGCCCAGCAGTTCGAAACCGACGTAGAGCGAGATCAAGGCGGCCAGTGAATTGATGCCTACCGCGTCGCTGAGCACCTTAGGCTCGACGATACGGCGGAAAATCGTTAAGGCGAGGAACAATACCAGCAAGCCGATCCCCATCCCCGTATGTCCCGTCAGGAACTGGTAGATGAGCCACGGAATGAAGACAAGCCCGGTGCCGATAACGGGAACGAATTCCATCACCATGACGAGCAAAGAGATCGCAAGCGGATATTCCGCTCTTAAGACGAGCAAGCCGATGAAGGTAACGAGATACGTCAAGATCGCCATGATCAATTGAGCCCGGATGAAGCCGAAGATGCCTTCCCGCAAATAGATAAGAACCGTTTCCATCTTCCTCCGGGTCTGTTCCTCGAAAATGGACAGAAACGCCAATTTGAGATTAGGCAGACTGAACATCACCAAGTATAAGGCGATCACATAGGCGATCAGAATGACGAATAAATTCGGAATTTTCCCGGCCATATTGAGGAAAAATCCGGAGATGCCGCTGAACACGTCCGTCAAAGCTCCCGTTAACGTTTCCGTGCTGCGCTCCAGCCAAGCTTGAAATTGCTCAGCCATTTCCGGCGACAAGGACTCGTAGAACACTTGGGTTTGGCTTACGGCGGAATCGACATATTTATTGACTTCGTCCATATAATTAGGCGCGTTCTTCCCTAGATCGATCACTTCGGTAACGACGTTAAACCCGATGAAATAAAACAAGGTCAACGTCAGCAGCGTAAATAGCGTAGAAACGATAGATGCGGCAATCAAACGCCTGACCCTGATCCCGCGCATGAGCAGAATAGTCAGAGGATCCAGGAATATCGCGGTCACCAAAGCGAGCAAGAAAGGTAACCCTATCGTAAACAGCCCATACAGGAGCAGCATGCCGAGCACCACTATGATTGTCGTCCTAGGCGACATAGGAATTCCTCCGCTTATTCATTTCCAGGTTGCACAGGGTTGATTTTGGTAATATGTATGCGAACGATACGCAATCGATCCACTTCGGACACTTCAAACAGATGATTGCCGAAGGTGATATTTTTTCCGTTGACAGGTGCCCCCTCCAGCTTCTTGAACAACCATCCGCCGATGGAATCCACATCCTCGTCCTCGATGTTCAAATCCAGTAAATCATTCAAATCTTCAATCAAAACACGGCCGTCCACGGACGTATATTTCTCTTTCACTTCCACGCCGGGACGTTCGTCAATATCGAACTCGTCATGCAGCTCGCCGACGATTTCCTCCATAATATCTTCTAGAGTCAGCAGCCCGGCCGTGCCTCCGTACTCATCGACCACGATGGCTAACTGGGAATGCTTCTTTTGCATAAGTTTCAGAACGCGGCTAACTTCCATCGACTCCGGCACGTTCAGAATCGGGCGGATGAAATTTTTCAGATCCTGTTCGACATCCGGGTCGGCGGTCAATAAGTCCGTAATATGGACGAAGCCGACAATTCGATCTTTATCCTCATCGGCGACCGGGTACCTCGTATGCTTGGTTTCATGCACCATGCGCAAATTCTCGATGAAGCTCAGCTCCATATACAAGCAATCCATATCGGTACGAGGCAGCATCACTTCGCGGGCAATCCGTTCCGAGAATTCAAAAATGTTATCGAACAAAACCATTTCGTCTTGGTCGATATGCCCGCTCTTGACGCTTTCATCCATCAAGATCCGGATCTCTTCCTCCGTATGGGCAGCCTCATGCTCGC
The DNA here is from genome assembly GCF_028765165.1 of Paenibacillus sp. MAHUQ-63. Taxonomy (GTDB): domain Bacteria; phylum Bacillota; class Bacilli; order Paenibacillales; family NBRC-103111; genus Paenibacillus_E. Next base: position 652,423 of record NZ_JARADB010000001.1, read on the forward strand.
TTGCCGGCTCTACGCCAATCCAGGACAGAAACTTCGTGGCTGCGCCATTCAACACCCAAATGATCGGACGGAACACCCTGTAGAAGAACAGCAGCGGTGCGGACAGCCACAATGAAGTGACTTCCGGCTTCTGAATCGCGAACGATTTGGGCGCTAGTTCCCCGAGCACGATATGCAGGAATGTAATAAAGCTGAAAGCCACAATGAAAGACGCAGCGTGCGCATACACCGAATCGCCCAAGCCCATCGCGTGGAAGAGCGGCTCCATGATCAGCTCGGAAACCGCAGGCTCCCCGACCCAGCCCAGGCCCAGAGAAGCCAGGGTGATCCCCAGCTGAGTTGCGGATAAGTACGTATCTAATTGCGACGTCACCTTGCTCGCATACTTGGCCTTGCCGCTCCCCTCGTTAACCAGCTGCTGGATACGGGAGTGCCGTACCTTCACAAGGGCGAACTCCGCGGCAACGAAGAAGCCATTCAGCATGACGAGAAGAATGACCAGTATTAGATTGAGTACGATAGGCCCGATTTCAAAGGAAGTATGTGGCAAGTGCGGATATCTCCTTCAGATTGAATGATATTAAATAATAGCTTTGCGGCTTTTGAAATCCACCGTACGGTAATACGAATCAGCGACCAATAAATTCGGTCCGCAGCAGGAAGCGGCGTTGCAGAAGCAGTTTACTTTCTGGTTAAGGGGATTGTGCTCCCATCTGGCGAATATCGTATCCAGCTTATCATCATGGATGCTGCCGAGAGGCGGCTCGTCGGCAAAGTCGGTGACGAACACTTCACCTGTGAACGTGCTGACGTTCAAGCGGTTGCGTCCGTCCGGATCGTTCCGAACCGTAACGTTCGGCTCTTCCCGCAGTCTTCGGACCAAAGCCCTGTCCTCTTCCAGCTCGTTGCAGGCAAAGAACGGCAGCGTTCCGAACAGCATCCACATCGCTTGGTTCCGGCTGTCCAGCAGCCTATGGATGCTCTGCCTTAACTCGTCCAAGGACACCATAGGCAGATGCGAGGCGAAAGAGCTGGCGTACATCGGATGCACCTCATGCCTTCTGCAGCCCATCTCGTCGATCAGCTGATGGATCTGCGGCAGCTTCTCATGCGTGCGGGTATTAATCATCGATTCCGCCGATACGTAGAGCCCGCCTTTGCTAAGCGCTATCGTATTCTCGACCATACGCTCGTACATGCGCGCCGCGGTATCCCGGCCAACCGGGTGCTGCGAATTTACGAAGCCGACCTGATGGAAATCGTCTGCATGCAAGTAATTGAACGAGATGTGCATCACGTCCAAATAAGGTGCCAGCAGCTCGTAGCGCTCCAAATCCAACGTCAGATTCGAGTTGATTTGCGTTCGGATGCCGCGTTCACGCGCATATTTGAGGATCGGCAGCATGTAGTCTTTCACGACCTTGATATGGTAGGATGGCTCTCCGCCCGTCAAGGAGATCGTTTCCAAATGTTCCACCTGATCCAATGTGTTCAAAATAACCGGCAGCGGGATGCGAGGTCCCTCCGTCATCGTCAACGAATCTCCTACCGCGCAATGCTCACAGCGCATATTGCACAGATTCGTTATGGTTAACTCTACACTTGTAAGCACATGCCTGCCGTATTTTCGATAAGACCTGATGGGGTCCCAAGGATCGTACGCGGGCGTCAGCTCCGGCATAACGGAGCGGGTTTCATTCATATTCATGCTGTTTGCACCTGACCTATCATTCCTATTCAATAACTCTTTGCTGCTATCTTGCCTATACCTATGCCCTTTATTGTAACTTATGATTCATAAAAAAGGAAACCGCCCCGCCCGCTTCCTACTCGTTATCGGCTAGAGCGGCCCGTTTGCCGCGCAGCCACTTCGGCGCCCACCAGTTCGCGTTCCCCAGCAGCTTCATCAGCGCCGGTACAAGCATAACGCGCACAATTGTCGCGTCGATCAGGACGGCAAGCCCCAGCCCAAGGCCGAGCGCCTTCATAATTTCAATGTCTGTGAAAATAAACGAACCGACGACGACCACCAGAATGAAGGCAGCGCTTGTAATCAGGGAGCCTGTTTTGGCGAGCCCTTCCGCCGTGCTTTGATCATTGTCGCCGCTGGCTTCATACTCCTCCATAATGCGGGAAATCAAGAAAACCTCATAATCCATAGAGATGCCGAAGACGACGCAGAAAATAATGACGGGCAATGTCGCGCTCACATATCCGATAGACGTAATATGAAGCAGATCCGCCATATATCCGTGCTGGAAAACCATCACCACACAGCCCAGACTGGCTCCGAGACTGAGCATATTCATCAGAACGGCCTTCAGCGGCAGCAGCACGGAGCGGAACGCAAGCAGCAGGACAATATAAGTAATGCCCATGACAAAAGAGAGCACCCACGGGATTTCATTTTGAATGCGGTCTATGATGTCGAGCCTGTAAGCCGGACCGCCTGTTACCGTGGCCTCGAGACCTCCGGGATCTAACCGGCGCAGCTCCCGCACAAGCCCGTCCGTAACCGGATCGTCGGGATCCTTCTCGGGAATAACGACCAGCAGCGCCGTATGCCCCTTGGCCAGCTTCCCGCCTTCGATCTTCTCTTTGATGCCGGGGGCCTTCAGCATAGCGGCTAGCTCAACATCCGTATGCGCCCCGAATGAAGTTAGATAACTTTGAATGTCTTGCACGCCGGATACGCCCTTCACTTGCTCACCGTATGCGCGAATTTGGCGTATCGCCGCTTCCTCCCATACCTCTTCATCCGTATGAAGCACGATTTGTATGGGTCCCGTCATCCTGGGGTCATACGCCTTCTTGAGCAGATCCGAACCGTACCGCGATTCATAATGCGGAGGCAGCACCTCAGCGTTCGGCACACTCAGCTTCATTTGGCCGATAGGCAGCATCGCATAGATCAAGGCGCCGCCGACGAGGACGACAAGCACAACCGGGCGTTTCATCACCGCATAAGCGACTTTCCCCCAAAAGCGGGAATTCCCCTGCTTTCTGAAGCGTTTGGGCAGCACCTGCAGGGAGTTGATCCGCTCGCCAAGCAGCCCTAACAGCGACAGCAGCATCGTATTGGCGACAACGACCGAGATCGATACGACAATGATGCCGCCCAGACATAGCGAACGGAAGAAGGTCAGATCGACGAACAGCATGCCGAGCAGGCCGATCAACACCGCGATGCCGGAGAAGAAAATCGACTGCCCGGCGGTTTGGCACGTCATCGCCACAGCTTCGGCGACACCCGGCTGCACCTTCAGTTCTTCCCGGAAACGGCTGACGAGGAACAGCGCGTAATCGATGCCGACGGCAAGCCCGAGCATCGTAACCATATTCGGCAGAAAATTCGACAAGGACTGATGCTGTGCAATGAAATAGGTGATGCCCAAGGTCAACGTGACGCTCATCAGTCCTACGATCATCGGCAGTACCGCGGCGACCAAGGTGCCGAAGACGATAAGCAGCACGATCAGCGCAATCGGCAATCCGATCGCTTCCGATTTGGCAATGTCATGCTTGCTCGCCACCTGCATATCGTGTAAGATGGCGGGTCCCCCCGTCACATAAACCTTCATCCCCGGCGGTGCCTGCACGAGACTTTGCAGCTCCGGAAATTTCTCCAGGGCGGGGTCCGTATCCAGATCGAGCGCTATCGTAACGGCTTGCACGTTCGTCTGCCCTTCACTGCGCGGCGCAGTCATGAAATTGACGCTTGTCACATACGGAAGCTGCTTCAGTTCAGTCAAGGAGTCCATGATGGCCGACATCTGAGCCGGACCGGTCAGATCGAGACCCTCATCCCCCGTGTAGACAAGGTTCAGTGTCGTAAGCGGCACGCCGAGCTCATCCCGGAGCTGGAGCAAGCCGCGGTCGGATTCGCTGCCCTTCGGAGTGAACCCGTTATCTTTGAGGATGCCGGGCGTTTTCTGAGCAAATAGGGCAAAGCTGAGGAGCAGCAGCACGCCGATCGTCACGACAAGCCACCGGTACCTGTGCATGGCATACCCCCATCTCCAGAATTTACCTTTCACCGCTGATTCTTTCACCGAAACATCCTCCTGATCTGCAAAAAGAACCTGGGGTCCCAGGTTCTTCAAAGTTGTTATCTATATTTTATCTCAAAGTAACGTTGGCATACCCGATTCGGTATCAATCCGGTCCTCTACTTTGATTTCGCCGATTTCGGTGATGAGAACAGACAGCTTCGTGGATAAATCGATCTCGAAAGGCTCTTTCAATTCTTGACCGGACTCATCCGCCAAAATGCGCACGACGGGCCTCTGCGGAACGTTCATATTCAGCTTGGAAACGATGCCGTATTCGCCCGTATTCAATTTAACGGTAATCCCGAGCGGATAAATGGCAATTTTGTCACGGAATAAGGCGATTTGACTTTGATCGTACATCGTTCCCGAACCGGCGAACAGCTGCTCCATGGCTTCGTGCGGCAGCAATGGCCTGCGGTATACCCGCGTCGTCGTCATCGCATCGTACGAATCGACAAGTCCGATCCATCTGGCGAACTCATTGATGTCTCCGCCGGACAAGCCGCGGGGATAGCCGCTTCCGTTCATCCGTTCATGGTGCTGGAACGCACAGTGAGCGGACAGCAGCGGAATGTTCGGTTCTTCTTTCAAAATTTGGAAGCCATAGTTCGTATGGTTCTTCATCTCCGCGAATTCCTGCGGGGTCAGCTGTGACGGCTTGCGCAAAATGCCCAGCGGGATCTTCGTCTTCCCAATATCGTGCAGGAGCGCGCCAAGTCCCAATGTCTCCAGGTTTTCACGGCTGTATCCGAAGCTGATGCCCAGCATAATGGCGTAAATACTGACATTGACCGAGTGCTGGAACAAATAGTTGTCTTTGATATTCATATTATTGAGCATGACCATCGCACCTTCGTGAGCGCTCAGATCGTCAATAATCATATTCATCACATCGCGGAAGTTGCGTCCGATATCGTAGTAGCTGACGGAACCGCGCTTATTGGAATCCTCCATCACCTTCTTGAAGGTGTGCCTGATTTCGTGTACGGCCCGGCTTCGCGTTTCGTCTTGAATAATATCGACCTGAACAACGTCATCGGTCCTGGGATCGGCTATATAGATATAGTCGATGCCGTAGGAAAATAACCGATCAATGAGTCTTTGAGTCAGTTCAACGTTAACAGCTAGCAAAACCATGCCATCTTCGTTGTAAATATTCTTGGCCAGCCTCATACCAGGTTGGCACTTGTTGATCGGCATTAACAGCATGTCAGGACCCCCGTGTAGCTGAACGTTATTATCTATCTAAATGTAATAGATTTCATCTAAAAGTTCAATAAAAAAAACCGCATCATTCGACGCGGTTCGCAACATAAAATTTCATCCTTATTTGAAGAACATGTATAGAGCGAATACGATAGCTACTGCAAAACGATAGTAGGCAAAGTAAGTCAATTTCATATTTTGAACGAATTTAATGAAGGAAACGACGGCTAGCAGCGCCACGATGAACGCTACGATGAAGCCGACGGCGAAGAATGCCAGATGCTCGGAAGTAATGGCCTCATAGTTCTTCAAGAAGTAGACGGCGGAAGCCCCGATCATAATCGGAATCGCCATGATGAACGTGAAATCGGCGGAAGCGGCACGGCTGACGCCGGAGAGCATTCCCCCTGCAATCGTCGAACCGGAACGGGAGAAGCCCGGCCAGATGGACACCAGCTGCCATAACCCGATGTAGAAAGCCTGCTTGTACGTCAAATCGTCCAAAACCTCGACTTGCGGCTTCTCTTTCTTCTGCTCGGCGATGATGAGAAGAATACCGCCCAGTACGAGGCCGATCAGCACGGTAGTCGAGTTAAACAGCTTCTCATCGACAATATCGTTGAACAGCACGCCGATAATGCCGGCAGGCAGGATGCCGATCAGAATGTGAAGCAGGTTCAGTTTCTTGCCTGTACGGCTCTCACTTTGCCTCTTGGCGAGGCCGAATAACGACAAGATTCGTTTCCAATAAATAATGACGACAGCCAATATTGCGCCTAGTTGTATGACGAAATCGAACGTTTTCGTGACTTCGTCGTTCTGGGTGTTCAGCAAGCTTTGGGCCAAAATCATATGCCCGGTTGAAGATACCGGCAGAAATTCGGTCAAGCCCTCCACGATCCCAATGATGATCGCTTCAAAAATAGTATGCATGATTGCCTCCTAGTCCTAATAGTTTGTTTGTCGGACTCTACTCCAATTATTTATTCTACTTCCAAGGGGATGAATCTGACAACTTTCATTGACGAAATAGAGAGGCTTATGCCCTCGCCGCCTGCGGAGATTGATCGATGAACCGGACGGCATGGCACTCCGCGATCGCTTCCTGATCGCGAAGCTCGCGCGCGAGCACGTCGCGAATGAACTCCGGAAGCATGTAGACGATCTCTTTCCCTTGACTCAAGGACAAGTAGCCCGATCCGAACGTAAACATATCAATCGTGCCTACGACATAGTCCCGTGCACGGTCCAGCGGTTCCCCGCCGATCTGCACGGCGACGACGCGCTCATAAGGTGCCCGGGAGCTGTCGATCTCGACGGTCATCCCGTCGACGCTCAGCACGCCCAGCACCTCACCCCGGAAGCCGAGTCCCCGGATCGGCTTCTCCATGAATTCGCGCTGCAGCGACTCTTCGAGCGCCTGCAGCAAATCGCTGCCCCTGAGCAGCAGGCGGCAGGGGTTGATCGGCCCCGGGCAGATTTCCAGCAATCTGCCGCGGGTCAGGCGGCCCTCCTTCAGTCCCTGAAGGAGCTGGCCGCTGTTGACCAGCCCGATATCGGCGCTGGTCCAGCGGCGAATCCCGGCGGCAAGCAAGTTGCCGAGCGGGGATTCGCCGTACCAGTCCAGGCGCAGCGGCTCCCGCAGCTGCGCCACTTCCTCATCCAGCGCTGCGGCGCCTGCGATGCGAAAGCGTTCCAGCAGCGCCGAGACGCTGCTGTCTTCTTCGGCGTCCTCCGTCATCGGGACGACGCGGCTCCGGAACTCGGCGATCCGGCGCTGCGCCCGGTCGTAGCCGAGTTCGATGTGGCCGGCGTATTGGCCGAACTTGCCGGCCGCCGCCAGATAGGTGCCGCCGATCAGCAGCGGCTCCTCCAGCACGTGATGCGTATGTCCGCCCAGGATGACATCGATGCCTTCGATCTCCTCCGCCAGCCGCTGGTCCATCCGCAGTCCCAGATGAGATAAGACCACGATCAGATCTGTCTGCGGCCGCAAGAGCGCTGTATGGGCGCGCACCGCCTCGATCGGATCCGTCACTTGCCAGCCCAGCAGCTCATAATAAATCGGGTAAGCCGCCGTAACGCCGATTAAGCCGATTCGTAAGCCCGATTTCTCGAGCGTCACAGAGGGTACGAGCCAGTCCGGCGTCTCCTTCGTTGCCAATTCCCTAATATTGCTGCCGAGAATGGGAAACTTGGCATAGGTCTGCACGGCTTCCCGCAGTAAGTCGGGTGTGAACGTCAGTCCTTCGTTATTGCCGACGACCATCGCATCGTAGCCGGTTGCGTTCATGATCTCCAGGTTGGCAATCGCATTCGTGCCTTCCGTTTCCGGACTCATCCGGTCCATATGATCGCCGATGTCCAGCGTCAGCACTTGATCCGCCGGGTAACCGTCCCTGACACGGTTGAAATATGCGCTGATTTTGGGCATCATTTCGAAATGGCTGTGTAAATCGTTCGTATGTAATATAACAAGTCGTTGCAAGGGCTCAGACACGCCTCTCACCTCTCTTTCGCAGACAGCATGTCTAATCATTCGCCATATACGTATGTTCTTATTGCGGTTACTTCTTCATTTTCAATTCATCGAGCGTCACTTTGTTCTTAAAGCCGAAGGTCGCTTCCTCGCCTAACGCCGCATCATGCAAAAACCAGATATGTACGACACTCTTCACATTGAGGCATTCGCTGCTGCCGTCTGGAACGTAAAGGCGGATCGGATATCCCTTCTTCAGCGGTTCCCCGTCTTGGGCATACAGAAAGAACGCCGTTCCCATTTGATGCCACGGCATTAACGCTTGAAATTCATCAACCGCCTCGACTTTGACGTGCGTAGGATCGCCCTGCTCCGTCCCGCCTCTGCTGCTTCTCCAGCTCTCGTACCACGACTGTAAATCAAAGCCTTCACCCCGCACGTTCGGCACGCGGTCCTCAACGGCCAGCGTCCCGTTTGCCAGATGAACCATGTCCAATACCGTAAGCGATTCTTCTGTTATATATGGATCTGACACGTGTATGCGCAACTCTGCTCCCATCGTAACCTTTCTCCCTTCATCTCCCAAGCTCGGGCTTGCCAACGGCACGGCCCTACCCATTATACCATTTTCGCGCCAAAATATGATATGCTGTAAGGGATTCTACCATCAAAGTGTTTAGGAGCATAGCCGTGAACCTACATATCCAACTTTTCGCAGGACTCGTCGATCTGTTCGGGACTTCCGTCCTACATATATCACTGGAGCAAGAGACTGTTACGATCGAACAGCTCAAACAACGGATTGCGGACGACTATCCGCATGCAGCGCAGCAGCTCGTCTCCTGCTTCTTCGCCAAGAATCAGGCCTATGCCGGCGATGCCGATGCCGTAACCGAGCAGGACGAGCTGGCGCTCATCCCGCCTGTGTCGGGCGGACAGCCTGAGCTGTACGAGATTACACATGAAGAAATCGATGCCGGGCAAGTCGCCAAGAAAGTCAATCACCCGAATCATGGCGCCTCGCTGCTCTTCATTGGGACAACGAGAGAGATGACTCATGGACAGCGCACCGTCCTCCTGGAATATGAAGCCTACATACCAATGGCGGTCAAAACGATGGCGGCGATCGGTCAGGAAATCGGCGAACGATGGCCTGGCACGCTTTGCGCGATTACTCATCGTCTAGGTAAGGTCGCTATCGCCGAGGCCAGCGTCGTGATCGCCGTTTCGTCTCCTCACCGGCCCGATTGCTACGAGGCCAGCCGGTATGCGATCGAAAGATTGAAACAAATTGTGCCTATTTGGAAGAAAGAAATTTGGGAAGACGGCTCGGAGTGGAAGGGCAGCCAGACCGGCCCTTGGAACCCGCTCCTTACACCGCAATCGGATTAAAATCGGATCGGAGATGATGTTCGTGGATACACCTTTACATACAGGAACCGTTCAAGAAGTAGCGGAGGTGGACGCCCGTTATTCCAGACAAGTGCTCTTTTCCCCTATCGGGCTGGATGGCCAGCGCAAATTAAATGCCAGCCGTGTCGCCATCGTCGGCATGGGCGCGCTCGGTACCGTTCTCGCCAACCATATGGTTCGCGCCGGTGTCGGCTATGTGCGTTTGATCGACCGCGACTTCGTGGATGCCAGCAACTTGCAGCGGCAAATGCTGTACGACGAAGAAGATGCGGCGACGACGACGCCCAAAGCAATTGCTGCGGCCAGAAGACTGCAGCTTATCAATTCGCAGATCACCATCGAGCCGCACGTCACGGATTTGAATCCGACGAATGCCGAGGAGCTGCTGCGTAATGTGGATCTGATCCTGGACGGCACGGATAACTTCTCGGTCCGCTTCCTCGTTAACGATGTCAGCATCAAGTCGGGCATTCCGTGGATTTACGGCGGTGCCGTCGCTTCCAGAGGCGTGTCGCTGACGATCCTGCCGGGACAAACGCCTTGTCTGCGCTGCCTGTTCACCCAAGCTCCCGCTGCGGGAACAACGGAAACGTGCGATACCGCCGGCGTAATTGGCGGCATTATTCACGTTGTCGCTTCGTTCCAAGCGACCGAAGCTTTGAAGCTGCTCGTAGGCGCTAACGAGCATTTGAATCTCCGCATGCAGCAATGGGACTTATGGTTCAACCAACAGTCCTCCATTAGCGTTGCCGGCGCTCGCAAGCCCGATTGTCCCGCCTGTGCGATGCAGCGGTATGAGTATTTGGACGCAGACGTGGATAGCGACACGATCCAGTCGTTATGCGGCCGTAACTCCGTGCAAATTCACCCGGTCGTACCGATGGCGAAGCCTCTTGAATACTGGGAAGAGCGCTTGAAGCCGCTAGGGCCCGTCGAACGTAACCGGTTCCTCTTGAAATTCCAGGCTAATCCTGAATTGCAAATGATTATCTTCCCTGACGGGCGTGTGCTGATCCAAGGGACCGACGATTTAATTCAGGCCAAAAGTCTTTACAGCCGCTATATCGGGATGTAATATTATTACAATATACCTACACGATCATAGGACTGGGAGAGGAACTCAATGCGTATACACGTGCTTCAACTAATTGTTGGTGATAAACTGTTGTCCGATTCCTACAATCACGTAGGTCTGCATCTTTTATCTGCAGGAACCATAGTGGATGCGAGCGATATTAGAATGCTTAACCGCCACAATATCGAATATGTAGATATTGCCCCCAGACTTACGGAAGAACCGGTGCAGGTCCCGGCAGCCAGACAAGCACAGTTAAACTCGTTTCATGATGCGATCGAAGGAATTAAGGAGATTTTTCGCTCCGCCGAACAGGGGAGCTCCCTTTCCAATGAATTTATAGAATCCGCTTTCAATCCGCTCGTCGAGAGCTTCGAAGAAGAGAAAGACGTGGTTTCTCTGCTGCTTTCGCTGAACAGCCAAGACGATTATACGTTCCAACATAGTGTACAAGTAGGCATGCTTTCCTTCTACATAGCCAAGTGGATGAACAAGAGCTGTCAAGAAGCGCTCTATATCGGCAAGACCGGTTATTTGCACGATATTGGCAAATGCCGAATTTCTCGCGACATCCTTGACAAACCCGGCAAGCTGACCAATGACGAGTACAGTGAAATACAGAAACATACGATCTACGGGTACGATATTATTAGAAAGACGCTTCAGGACGACACGCTTGCGACCGTAGCTCTCCAGCACCATGAGCGTATGGACGGCAATGGCTATCCCTTGCGCAAAAAAAGTACGGAAATTCATTCGTACTCGCGTATTGTATCCGTTGCCGACGTATATAGCGCGATGATTTCCAACCGCGTCTATCAAGAAAAGCGCGATCTTCTGTTCGTGCTGAAAGAGCTCCATCGCATGAGCTTTGGTCAGCTGGATCCGAAAATCACGCAAGTGTTCATCCGCCATATGATTCCTAACTTTATCGGCAAAAAAGTATCCCTGAGCGATGGACGAGCCGGAACGATCGTAATGACTAACCCTTCCGACTTCTTCCGTCCGCTCATTAATATCAATCATGAATTCGTGGATCTCTCTCAGCTTAGCGGCGTCGAGATTACAAGCATCGCAGTCTAGATAATGAGCGAGCTGACGGCTAACGCAATTCCGATATAGACGGCCGCCAGCAGGGTACCGACGGCAACATTGCCTCCTTTTAACTGATCGGATAGTTTAACCCCCGGTGTCAGCCAGTCGAATACCCAGTACGTAGCGATTAAACAGACGTACCCTACAGCAAACCAGAGGCTCATATGCCAGATAGAGGAATTCGTGTAGGCAGCAATCGCCAATATGATCGCTGTCGCCACGAATTTGCCGCCCATCGTGATCCCGACGGCAACATTGCCTTTATTGATTTCTTCCATATCGCGGTAGGGTGTCATTAGGCTGAAAATATACATCCCTGCAAATTGCAGAAGGACAATTACAAATAAACTGATAATAAGGTTCAATACGATCATTCTGCCCACCCCCGAAATTTCGCCATCGATTGGTCATAATTGCTATAATCGTGCACTTCCTCCAGCACTACGGTAACTTCCTTCTTATCTTTGAAGCTCGCGTACCGTTCTTCCGGAATCGGCTGCTTCACTTTCTGCCCCGTCGGGAGATCGGCTACCGCAAAATAGCGGAATTTGCCGTCAAGCTCCGTTTTGTAGACCCCGATCAATTTCACATCCGTTTTAATTTCAACCTTTAGCTCCGCCAAATCTTTATCCGCTTCTTCTTTCGTTTTGAACGTTTTGATCGGCTTCCATTGCGACAATGTAACATCGTTCTTACCTTGGCTATCGGTTCTCATCGTCGCCTGCATATAACTGAGGACATAAATTTGATCGCCTGTCGCAAAATTTTGGTCATTGGATATCCGCTCGTTGCCCGGCAGCAGAACCATATCCCCATCGATCAAATCTCCGACTTTCGCCTGCTGCACTTGATAATCCCAAGGCACTTCGCCGCCGGCGCCGCTGATGCTTGCCGAGCTGCCCGCCGTAGACCTGCTTAAGACCGAAGGCTTGCTGCCTACCGCTTTGGTAATGCCCCATATGACCAATATGCCGATGAGGACGACCGCCGCGAACAGCCATAATCGATTTCGTTTCAAGTTGCTTTCACTCCAATCGCTACAAATTGACTTGCATTGCCTGTGATCATGCCGCCTGCCCGGCCCAGAAGCCCGCAAGGCGTTCCGTTCAGCACGAACAGTCCCGTTAACAAATGCCTCCTGCCATGGGCAAATTGCAATTCAGGCAAATCGGCCCGCTGCTGATATACTCTTTGGAAAAAGACACTCGTATCAAACCCGGCCTCGTCCTTGATCTCCAATTGTCCAGCGGCGTCATAGAGCTCTACAGAGCCGCCTTCTCTACCGAACATCGATTTGGATACATAATCTCCAGACAGCTCCGGGGTAAAAAACGTCGGCAGCATGTACTTCTCGATCGCTTTATGCTCATCATCCGTATAAAATTCCGAATTCTCTTGATGCAAGCCCCAGACAACAGCTTGCAAGCCTTTGGACTGCAAGATAACCGCATGCAAAGGATTGAACAATCGCACGAATTGTTCCTCAATGGCATAAGAGAGTGCTTCTCCCCCGTCATCAATCCCCATCCATTCCTTCGGATAGAGCGCGAACATGCTGGAGATGATCCGGTCTTCTCCTACTTTGACTACACCTTCGTCGATCCACAAATCCAGGCAATCGACGCAGGTCATCTTTCTTCCGCTATGCGCAACCAGTGCGTCAATCGTTCCCGTGTCCTCCAGATGCTGCCCATACGCGATGCAGGCCGCATAATCCGGCGCTTCTTCTTCCCATGCTGCGCGGACCAGCTCTTTCATCGGCTTATTGGGTGATAGCACTCCGGCCTGCTCGCATAACCACGGGGTCGCTATCGAAGCTTCCACATAACCGGTCGGCGTATCGGCATTCAGCTCCAGAAGCTTAATATCGCCCTGCTGATTCACCGTGAAATCAAACCGGGCATAGCGGCTTATGAGGCCCTCGCCGTTCAACTCCAAACGATCCAGCCCATCCCACAGCACCTCGGGAATCGACAATTTCTCATACATAGCTCTGTTGCCCGTTACATAGCGGACCGTGTGATCGAACACACGCCAAAGCAGTCCTGCGGCATGAATCAGCTCATCGTAAGATGATTGTTCCATCAGTACGATCTGATCCACCCAGTAAGCTTCATCCTCCAAATTAGCCCAGGTAAATCCAAGCTCAGCTAACTGCTGCACGCGGTGTTCTCGGTTGGGCGCAGGTGTGCCGGTGACTTCGAATACCAATGCCTTAACCTCCTGAACTGGATGAAGAGCTGAAGCCGCTTGATTTGCCACCGATGCTGCCTGTAGACGCAGAGGTCGATTTGGAGCCGGAAGTCGAACTGCTGCTTGAACCCGAGCTGCTTACGCTGCCCGTAGAGCCTGTGCTTGATTTCGTACCGGAAGACGACTTGTTCGTCGTGAAGCTGCCGGTTCCGCTGGATGTTGTCGGCGCTTTGGTTGCGGACTTGTTGGAGAAAGAGCTTGCTTGGTACGTTTTGGTCACATAGGGTGTATTCGAACGATAATAATAAGATTTATGACTGCTTCCCCAACTGCTCGAAGAATAAGGACTAGGGCTGTTGAAAATAAGATGGTACAGCAGCAGGTCATCCCAACCGAAGCCACTGCCTACGTGGTTGATAACGACCGGTGCCGTGCTTCCGCTTCCACTGCCGCTTGCCGCTGGCGTTGGGGTAGGTGAAGCTGCAGGCTGTACAGGCAAGTTCCAGTCTACCGCTGGGTCGAAATAAGCCTTCACCTCATCCGTGGACCATTCAACCAGCTTAGCCGAAGCCGCATTCGGCGTATCTGCCGCATGCGCGGGGAGCAGCAGCAGTTGACTGACGAGCACAAGACTTACCGATGCGGAAAATACTTTGAGCGGTCTCTTCACTCCCGGTTCCCTCCTCCTTCAGCGCCTACGGTTACAAGCAGCAGCTCAAACACATTCGAATCCAGGTTCAATCGTCCTTCAATCATTTCATATTCTTTACCGCCGACCAGCACATAGTTTGCTGCATCCAACGCTTGAATCAGCTTTTCATCCCATGGGCGCTCGCTAATTTTCTGAAGATGCCCACTGGCTAATTTCTCATATAGAGCAATCATCATTCGGCTTTATCCTCCTTCAATCCATGACTTCATACTAGATTTAAACGCATGAACTTCCCATTTGTTTCATTCTGGAAAAAAATAATAAAAAAGGCCTATCCCTAAGGATAGACCGGAATGGCTTAATAGACAACTCGTTTTGCGCGCAGGAATGTTTTTTTCCAATACGCTTTATTAATGTTGCTGATCTGAACCCCGTTTTTCGGCTCAGGGGAAGCATGAAGCATTTTCATATTCCCGATGTAGATCCCTACATGTCCTACCGTTTTATTCGTTTTGAAACGGCCCGGCACATAGAAAAACATGAGATCGCCTTTGCGCAGCGACTTGCGGCTGATCAGGTTCCCCACCGCCGCCTGCTGCCGCGCAAGCCTAGGCAGCTTGAAATTATACTTTCCATAAACGTATTGGGTGAACGTCGAGCAGTCAAATCTGCCCGTTTGCGGATAAGGGCCTGTGCCGAATTTATATTTGACCCCCAAATATTGTTCACCTTTGTTGATCATCGAGTTGACATTGATGTTTTTGAGAACCGGAACGGCTTCATCCGCATTGCCGCCAGAGCGCGCCCATACCTCCAGATCCTGCAAAGCCTTCGCGTCTTGAGCTGAAGCCGGATTGGCCCCTCCCGTTGCCTCCCCCTTGAAGGGGTCATTCGGATCGTCCGCAAAGGCCAGCTCCGGCGTATCCGCGCTAGGATCAGGCGAATCCTCGTTCTCTAGCGCGGCTGTTGGCGAAGGATGAATGTTCAATTGGCTATCTCTAATGTCATAAGCCATTTCGTCTTGGAATAGGTCGGCTATCGCGGAGACCGGTAAATACACGGCATCTCCTTCCTTGACAAAGGGCTGGCTCACATGAATATCGGCCCCGTCTTTCGAAGCTTTCTGAGTGTTCACCGACAGCTCGTAGCTGGCGTCATTGTCGCCGATTAACAGTTTCTGAGCGGCAGCGTCCCATTCGGACTGAAAGTTGAGCGTTTGGATAAGTTCACGAGCGGATACGTACTTCACATTGTTGATGACTTTAATAGGCAATACGGCATCGCCATTACCTAACGGGGTCATTCCATTCCCGCCCTGGGACAAAATACGCGGGGAGGAACTGCCGCTGCCTGTCACAGGGCTCGGCGTCGGCGATGAGGGATTGGGAGTTACGTTATTCTTCCCGCATGCCGTTGTGGCTGCCAGTACGACAACCATGCTCCCTATTGCTGCTAATTTCAGCCTTTTCCACATACCTTCACTTCTCTCCTTTGGGGACACATTATGATCCTTAATAGAGTGAGGTTCGCGGGAAATAAATATGCATTTGTATGAGGTTGAACGGGTTGGAGCTTATTGGAAGAGAATGCTCTCGGTTCGGATACATTTTGCTATTTTCATTCTGCCTGACCATTGTATTCGATAAATTATATAAATTTTGCTATAAAGGCTGATTTCGATAATTCTGTATGAAAAATCACATATATTCGTGCAATTTTCGTTTATTCTGATTATTGTATTCGAACAATCATACAGATTGCCGGGGACCGGATAGGCGCGCAGGTAAGCGCAGCGAGCGTAAAAAAAAGCATGCCTGCAAAGCAGGCACGCTTGTGTTCTTCATATTAACCGATCGAGCCTTCCATCTCAAACTTGATGAGACGGTTCATCTCAACCGCATATTCCATCGGAAGTTCTTTGGTGAATGGCTCAATGAAGCCCATTACGATCATTTGCGTAGCTTCCGCTTCCGTCAAACCGCGGCTCATGAGGTAGAACAATTGGTCCTCAGACACCTTGGATACCGTAGCTTCATGCTCCAGCGTAATGTTGTCGTTCATGATCTCATTGTATGGGATCGTATCGGACGTCGATTCGTTATCCAGAATCAGCGTATCGCATTTGATGTTCGCTTTGGACCCTTGGGAGTTGCGCCCGAAGGAAGCCAATCCGCGGTACGTTACTTTACCGCCATGCTTGGAGATCGATTTGGATACGATGGTGGATGTTGTATCCGGAGCCAGATGCGTCATCTTAGCGCCTGCATCCTGGTGCTGTCCTTTGCCGGCTACTGCGATGGATAGAACCATCCCTTTGGCGCCGCGGCCTTTGAGAACAACAGCCGGGTACTTCATCGTCAGCTTGGAACCGATGTTGCCATCGACCCACTCCATCGTAGCGCCTTCTTCTGCAACCGCACGTTTGGTAACGAGGTTGTAGATGTTCGGTGCCCAGTTCTGGATCGTTGTGTAACGAGCACGGGAGTTCTTGAGACATACGATCTCAACAACCGCACTGTGCAGGGAGTTCGTGCTGTAGATCGGAGCCGTACAGCCCTCTACGTAGTGCACGAAGCTTTCCTCGTCGGTGATGATCAACGTACGTTCGAATTGTCCCATGTTCTCGGAGTTAATACGGAAGTAGGCTTGCAGCGGAACTTCACATTTAACGCCTTTCGGTACGTAGATGAAGGAACCGCCGGACCATACGGCACTGTTTAATGCAGCGAATTTGTTATCGCTTGGCGGAATAACCGTTCCGAAATATTTTCTGAAGAGCTCAGGGTACTCGCGAAGTGCGGAGTCCGTATCCATGAAGATAACCCCTTGATCTTCCAGCTCTTTCTGCATGCTGTGGTAAACGACCTCGGATTCGTACTGTGCGGATACGCCTGCGAGGAACTTTTGCTCCGCTTCAGGGATACCCAGCTTGTCGAAAGTTTCTTTGATTTCCGTCGGAACTTCTTCCCACGTCTTTCCTTGCTTCTCGGACGGTTTCACGTAGTACTGAATATCATTGAAATCAAGATCATCCATGTTCCCGCCCCAGCGCGGCATCGGCATTTTGAAGAATTGCTCCAAGGATTTCAGACGGAATTCCAGCATCCATTCCGGCTCGCCCTTCATTCTGGAGATTTCTTCAACGATTTCACGAGTCAAGCCTTTTCCCGATTGGAAAATCGCTTTGTGCTCATCTCGGAAACCATATTTATAATCCTCGAGATCTGGCATTTGTTTTGCCATGGTTAATTCCTCCTTCATTTTGTTGGTTTACTGCCTGCGTTCCAACGTTCTATGCTATCGCTAATGCGTTAGTTATCGGTTTTTTGGGAATGTTCAATACCTTTGCGCAGCGCGTTCCATGCCAGTGTAGCACATTTAATCCGCGCCGGGAACTTATTGACCCCAGATAAAGCTTCGATATCTTCATATTCGAATTCGACCGGCTCGCCCTTCATCAGGCTGGAGAAATCCTCAGCCATGCGGAGCGCCTCATCGACCGTTTTGCCTTTGACGGCATCCGTCATCATCGAAGCGGAGGACAGCGAGATCGAGCAGCCTTCTCCGGTAAATTTGGCCTGCTTCACGATACCGTCTTCCACCTGCATTTGCAGCGAAATTTTGTCGCCGCAAGTCGGGTTGTTCAGATCGATGGTAACCGTTTCGCCGGACTCGAATTTGCCGCGGTTGCGAGGTGTCTTATAGTGATCCATTATGACTCTGCGGTATAAATCATCCAATTGCATGGCCAAAGTACTCCTTTGTTTTTTGTAAGGCCATCACAAGACGGTCAATATCCTCTTCGGTATTGTATAGATAAAAGCTTGCACGGGCCGTGCTGCTTACCTCCAGCCATCTCATCAGAGGCTGAGCGCAGTGGTGGCCTGCACGAATGGCTACACCTTCAGCATCCAGTACGGTCGCGACATCGTGCGGATGCACATCGCCAAGATTGAACGTGACGAGTCCTGCACGATTCGTCATCGGACCATACACCGTCAGATCTTCGATCTGCGTCATACGCTCCAGCGCATAATTCGTAAGCTGAATATCATGTTTGAAAATATTGTCCATGCCGACTTCCTGCAGAAAATCGATCGCCGCGCCAAGACCTACAGCCCCAGCGATGATCGGAGTCCCGCCTTCGAACTTCCAAGGCAGCTCCTTCCATGTCGATTCATACAGATCCACATGATCGATCATTTCGCCGCCGAATTCAGCCGGCTCCATGCTCTCCAGCAAGGCCTTCTTGCCATACAATGCCCCAATACCGGTCGGACCACACATCTTATGGCCGGAAAGCCCATAGAAATCGCAATCCAAATCCTGCACATCCACGCTCATGTGCGGCGTGCTTTGCGCGCCGTCAACCATGATTTTGGCTCCGTGCTTATGCGCGATTGCAGCGATTTCCTTGACGGGGTTAATGACCCCGAGCACGTTAGACACATAGACGACCGAAACGATCTTGGTGCGGTCCGTAATCGTGTTCTCGACATCTGCAAGCGCAATGGATCCGTCAGGTTGTAAAGGGATATATTTTAACGTAGCGCCAGTCGCCTTAGCGGCTTGCTGCCATGGAATCAGATTGCTGTGATGCTCCATCGGCGTAAGGACGATTTCGTCGCCTTCGCGCAAAACCGCTTTGGCGTAGCTGCTTGCTACGATATTGATAGCCGTTGTCGTGCCTCTGGTGAAAATGATTTCTTGCTCGCTGGAGGCGTTGATGAACTTGGCGATCTTCGCTCTAGCTCCTTCATACGCATCCGTTGCCCGGGAACCCAAGGTATGAACACCGCGATGAACGTTCGCATTGTCCCATTCATAGTAATGCTTCAGTGCCTCAATCACCTGAATGGGCTTCTGGGAAGTTGCAGCGCTGTCCAAATACACCAGTGGATGACCGTTCACTTCTTGCTTTAGAATGGGAAAAAGTTCACGTATCTCGGCAGTATTCATTGTCCCAGCTTCCTCTCCACTAAGCTTTGCAGCTGTTCTTCAACGCTCTTGATCGGAATCTCGGAAACGACTGGCGCCAAGAAACCGTAGATGATCAAGCGCTGAGCTTCTTCCTTCGTAATCCCGCGAGACATCAAGTAATGCACTTGCTCCGCATTCACTTGGCCGACGCTCGCCGCATGGCCTGCTTTCACGTCATCTTCATCGATAAGAAGAATAGGGTTAGCGTCTCCGCGCGCTTTGGGGCTGAGCATCAACACTTTCTCCGTTTGCTGCCCGTTACAGCCTTGTGCGCCTTTCTCGATCTTCGTAATGCCGTTGATGATCGCTGTCGCGCCATCTCTCATAACGGCACGCGTAATCATATCGCTTGTCGACGCTTTGCCCCAGTGTACGGCGCGTGTCGTTAAGTTAAGCTTCTGTTCCTGCGTACCTACACAGATGACCTTGGCATCGGAATCGGAGCCTTTGCCGTGCAGGATCGAGGTCGTATCGGACATTGTGTTACCATAGTTCATCTCGCCGACAACCCAAGCGATGCTCGCATCGTTGTCGAGAATGGCACGGCGGTAAGTCAGATCCGTGACGGAAGCCTCCAAGTTGTGCACGGACGCGTAGTTAACGCGGGCACCCGGCTTCGCGAATACTTCGACGATGCCGTTTTGAACGAGTTCCGCACCTGATACGGAGGATACGAAGTTATCCACGTAAGAAACGGAGCTGAACTGCTCAGCCACGATCAATACGTGCGGAGCGAATGTAGCTTCGGCGTCGTCCGTCAAGAACAGCGCTTGAAGCGGAGACTCGACGCGGACGTCTTTGGGCACGTAGATGAATACGCCGCCGTTCCAAAGTGCGGCATGAAGCGCCGTCACTTGGTTCTCGTTCGCCTCGACAGCTTTCATGAAGTAAGGCTTCACAAGATCGGCGTGATCGCGAATCGCTGTTTCCAGATCCGTGAAAATAACGCCTTGCTTCTTAAGCTCTTCGGATACTTGCGTGTACACAATCCCGGAATTGCGCTGAACAATCAGGTTATCCGAGTTGGTGAGTCCTTTCGCCGCTTCCGGAAGAGCATCCAGGGAAGCCAGCGGGGCTTGCGATTTATATGAACCGTAGGAGGAAATGCTCCAACGATCGATTCTTGTTTTTTCTAAAACCGGTAATTCCAAAGAATTCGCTAACGCTACCGCTTCCGTACGAAGAGCAGTCATCCACTCCGGCTCCTGCTTGCTGCGGGAGAGCTCGGCGACAGCGCCTAAATCTATGGAAAGTTGTGTTTGAGTATTCATGTTTTCCTCCATTTATAGGGATCTTTGACCGGAGATCTAAGCCTCTCCTTCCCGGGAGTTCCGATCCTTCAGATCAAAGTCTCTCCTTTCTTTAGTACTTCGGCGCTGTCGTGTTCATAGGAACTTTGAATTCTTCCTCGTCTTGACCAACCGTTTCGTCGACGATACCCAGTTCTTCTTTGACCCAGTCGTAGCCTTCCGCTTCCAGACGCTCAGCCAGTTCCGGACCGCCGGATTTCACAATACGACCCTGCATCATAACATGTACAAAATCAGGTTTAACGTAGTTGAGCAAACGCTGGTAGTGCGTGATGATCAAGAAGCCGCGCTCTTCGCTGCGCATGGCATTAACGCCTTCGGCTACGATACGCAAAGCATCGATATCCAGACCGGAGTCAATTTCGTCAAGAATGACAAATTTAGGCTCAAGCAGAAGCATCTGCAGAATTTCGTTACGTTTCTTCTCACCGCCGGAGAAGCCTTCGTTCAGGTAACGATGCATGAACTCAGGGTTCATTTCAAGCTGTTTCATCTTCGCTTCCATTTGGCGGATGAACTTGATTAAGGAAATCTCGTTGCCTTCGCCGCGGCGCACGTTGATCGCGCTACGCAGGAAGTCAGCGTTCGTCACGCCTGTAATTTCGCTCGGATATTGCATCGCCAGGAACAGGCCTGCGCGTGCTCTCTCGTCAACGGCCATCTCCAGCACGTCTTCGCCGTCCAAAGTAACGGAACCCTCGGTCACTTCATATTTCGGATGCCCCATCAGCGCGGAAGCCAGCGTACTTTTACCAGTACCGTTCGGTCCCATGATCGCATGCACTTCTCCGCCTTTGATCTCCAGGCTAAGACCTTTCAAAATTTCCTTTCCTTCGACGTTCGCTCTAAGACCGTCTATTGTAAAAGTTGGTGAATTTGCCATTTTCATTAAGCCTCCATAATGTTTAAATGTACTAAATAAATGACAATCTTAAGGTGATTATCATTGATTCTCATTAGAATAATTCTATTATAACTTACATTGTCAAATCAAGAAAGGGCAATCGGATGAAAAAGGTGGGCATTTTGTGAAAATGCAACAGATTTATTCCGACAAAATGCGTTTCATTTCCTCCACCTTCACCGTGAATTCCTCATCGCTCAACACGGGAATTAAGGACGATTCGGGCGGTGTTTCCGCACCAAGGCCGATCCAAGATTTGCAGCCGATATAGGCCTGTTCAATCGGAATATGTAAGGGCTGGGCCAGCTTATATACTCTCAGAATCATAATATGCAGCGGATTTTTGCGCTTCCACTTCAATCTTTCTTCCGTGAAATTTTCCGTCCAGATATGATAAGGATACAGCTTGTTCAACTGCTCTTGATCGCTGATCTCGATATCCTCCACCATCCGCGCGTACGAGGTGATCCGGACCTGCTCATCCTGCGGGCTCCACCCGATCATCGTGTCATCAATGATGCCGCGGTAATCTTCCTTCAGCAGCTCTTTTCTCTGATGCTCGTAAGTCGGATAAAGATAGAAATCGCCCGAGACGACGTGAAAATCTCGCGTTTCCTCAACAATACCCCCTTTGCGCATAATAAAAATTTGTGTGCCTTCTTCCAATGCTCGAATAGCCGATGCCCACTCTTTCAAGGCCTTTGGTCTTTCCATCCCTACCAACTCCTCGGTCTCCCCATAATCCATCTATTATAAGGAAAATCCAGGAGCAAAACAACCGGCCTCGGGAATGGCACAAAGAAAAGGATGGCTCTCAGGCCATCCCGAAGTCATCTATTTTACATCATCGGCGTAATACGTTTGTTGTATACGGGTAAACTGATCTTGATTCTGTTTCATCGGATTCGGCTCGCTCTCCTGAGACGGAGGGTCCGCTTCGAAGGCTATGAAGAGCAGGAACAAGCAAGCGGCGATTACCAGCAGCACATTCAGGATTTTCATCATGATCCGAATCCTCCATACACGGTTATGCAGCCAGTATAGCGGAAGGACATCAGACGGATGTTCGCATGGCTTGAAGATTTTGTAAATGTTAGCCCAGGAACGACTGGAGCATCCAGCGGTGCTTCTCCAGCGAGGTTTGGATAGCGAGCAGCATGTCCGAAGTCGTTTCGTCCTGCGCTTCCTCGCATGCCTGCATGCCGGCCTTGAGCTCTTGCGTCAAGATGGTGAAATCTTCAATGACCGCTTCGACCATTTTGGTCGCCGTTTCGGTGCCTGAAGCTTCCTTCAGAGAGGATTGCTCGATGTACGCTTTCATCGTCGCCGCCGGCTGTCCGCCGATCGAGAGCAAACGCTCCGCCAGCTCATCGATGTGCAGGGCCGCTTCGTTGTACAGCTCTTCAAATTTCACGTGAAGTGTAAAAAATTGGCTGCCCTTCACATACCAGTGGAAGTTGTGCAGCTTGACATACAGCAACCCCCAGTTTGCAATTTGCTTATTGAGGATCGCCTGAACCGATTGAGCTGTCATTGTCACCATATTAAAAGCCTCCTGTTGTTATGATCTCATACAGCTTGTACACGCTAATTTACGTTATTTCATCAATTTTTATGTAATTTGTGCAACAATTCCGAAGAGAGTATTTCAAGTGGAACCTTTTTGTCTTATACTAGGAACAGATCATTAATACACAGTAATTTAGTTGGAATTAATTCCAATGAACTTATAGGAGGCTAAGCCATGTCTACATATCACCCTTTAAGTGAAGCTCAAGCGATCGAATATGCCCGCCGCATTCCAAACTTGTTCCAGCCCGGCTCGGAGCTGACCAGCAACGAAATCGGCGACGGCAACCTGAATCTCGTATTCCGCATATCGGAGAAGGGCACAGGCCAAAGCATTATTTTGAAGCAAGCGCTGCCTTATGCCAAAGTCGTCGGCGAGTCCTGGCCGCTGACACTCGACCGGGCGCGTATCGAAAGCGAAGCGCTGCTCATCGAAGAAGGACTGGTCCCCGATCTCGTTCCTCATGTCTATGCGTATGACGCCGATCTTGCGCTGACGGTGATGGAAGATTTGAGCGACCATGTCATCATGCGCAGAGGATTGATCGAACGGAACCAATATCCGTTATTCGCTGAACACATCGGCCGCTTCTTGGCGCACACACTGTTCTTCACTTCTGACTTAGGCAAGAACCAGCAAGAGAAGAAAATTCAGCAAGGGCGCTTCATCAACCCTGAGTTGTGCAAAATTACCGAGGATCTGATCTTCGACGATCCATACCGCGACGCGGATACGAACAGCATCGAGCCGCATATCCGCGACGCCGCCGAGCAGCTGTGGGCCGACAGCGAGCTGCATTTGGAAGTGGCGATTCTCCGCCAGAAGTTTTTGACGAATGCGCAAGCTCTGCTTCATGGGGATCTTCATACGGGCAGCATCTTCATCAAACCCGATTCCACGAAAGTGATCGACCCAGAATTCGCCTACTATGGGCCAATGGGCTTCGATATCGGCGCCGTGCTGGCGAACCTGATCTTGAACTATGCCGGCCAGGAAGGCTGGAGCCAGGATCAAGAGAGCCGCAAAGCTTACCGCGCGTACCTGCTGCAGACGGTGAAGGACGTCTGGACGCACTTCGAAGCCAATTTCCGCGCGCTCTGGAACGAACACGGCGTGGACCGCGTTTTCCGGACTCCGGGCTACCAGGATCACTTCGTTCAGCAGCTGCTCCAAGATACCGTCGGCTTCACCGGGGCCAAAATGGTGCGCCGCATCGTAGGTCTCGCGCACGTAGCGGATATCGACAAAATTGAAGACAGTGTGGCTAGAGAGCGCGCTCAGCGTTTGGCGTTAGCGATCGGCACCTCCCTCATCCGCACCCATCGTCAAGTGAGCTCCCTCGATGAGCTCCTGGCCATCGTCACCCAAGAATCAACTGTAGAAAGAGGATTTGTGCTATGACCCAACAACAAACAAGTCAGACCCTTGAGAACCAAGGCGCATTGCAGTCCTTGAAATGGAACGGCCAGCAGCTGGATCTGCTCGATCAACGCTTGCTGCCGGAAGAGATCGTGTATTTGCCGCTGGAGACGCCGATCGAGGTGTGGGAAGCGATCCGGCATTTGAAAGTGCGCGGCGCCCCGGCGATCGGCATCGCCGCTGCGTACGGCGTGTACCTCGGCGTTCGCGGCGTGGATGCCGGCGTGGAGGAGCTTCTGGCGGAAGTCCGGAAGCAGGCGGATTATTTGGCGACGTCGCGTCCGACGGCGGTGAATCTGTTCTGGGCGCTTGACCGGATGAGAGCGCAAGCGGACGCTTTGGCAGCAGCGGGTGTCAGCCCGGCTGACTTCAAGGCGGCGCTGCTCGAAGAAGCGCAGAAGATTCAAGCGGAGGATGAGGAGACGAACCGCTTGATCGGCGAACATGCGCTGACGCTGTTCGAGGACGGCTTCGGCGTGCTGACGCACTGCAACGCCGGCGGCTTGGCCACAGCCAAGTACGGCACGGCGTTAGCGCCGTTCTACTTGGCGAAGGAGCAGGGCATGAACCTGAAGGTGTTCGCGGACGAGACTCGTCCCGTGCTGCAAGGCGCGCGGCTCACAGCTTTCGAGCTGCAGCAGGCCGGCGTCGACGTGACGCTGATCTGCGATAACATGGCAGGCGCCGTCATGTCTAAGGGCTGGATCCAGGCGGTCATCGTCGGTACCGACCGTGTAGCCGCTAACGGCGATGTGGCCAACAAGATCGGCACCTACAGCGTTGCCGTCTTGGCGAAGGCTCACGGCATTCCGTTCTACGTCGCCTGCCCGCTCTCAACGATCGATCTGAATACGCCGACCGGCGGAGACATTCCGATCGAAGAGCGTCATGAAGACGAAATTACGCAAGGCTTCGGCAAGCGCACCGCGCCGCAAGGCGTGAAGGTGTTCAACCCTGCGTTCGATGTGACCCCGAACGAGTATGTGACGGCGATCATTACGGAGAAAGGGATCGTGCGCGCTCCTTATACCGAGAACCTGCGCAAGCTGTTCGAGTAATGAATAAAGGCTGTTCCCGGCGCCATATGGCGCGGGAACAGCCTTTTTTGTTATCCGTGCATGCGGTCACGGTACCGGTTCGGCGTCACGCCGTGTGCTTTCTTGAATACATAATGCAAATAATTGCTGGACGCAAACCCATTCTTTTCTGCGATCTTCTCAAGCGTCAGCGAGGTTTGCAGCAGCTCGGTGCATACGTGCTTCAGTCTGACTTGCTCCAGATATTCGCTGAACGAGATATTCGCCTGTTCCTTAAAAATACGCTGCAGCTGTCTGGAGGAAATTTGCAGCCTCTCGGCAACGCCCTCCAGGGTCAGCGGCCGGCGGAAATTGTCCTCGATGAACTGAACGGCAAGCCGATACCGGTAGCTCTTCATATCGCGAGCGGGCAGGTTCGGACCGTGCCGATCCGCTTTGTAGGCGCCGATCGTTCTCAGCAGCATTTGGATAATCGACTGCTTGATGAGGGTGTACTGGCCGAGCGGGTTGTCCCGCCACGCTTCATACGCGACCAGAAAGCATTTCATCGCTTCCTGCCGGTCGAAGGCAGGCACATGCGGAAGCTCGCTTAACTGCCGGATGCACGCATCCGCTTCCTGCAGCTCCCACGCTTCTCCCCACCCCGTGGCGCCATTCTCCGCGTCCCCTGCTTCGTCCAGCTTCACGAAATCGACATGCAGGCACAGCTCATCCATCTTCTCCTGTTCATCCGCTTCCTGGCGATGGGAGACTCCCGGCGCCGTGACATACAGCATCCCTTCTTGTAAAGGATAGGTGACGCCGTCCAGGATGACTTTGCCTTTGCCGCTGGGAATATAATGGATTTCAAACTCGGAATGATGATGGAAATCAATGATCGTACCGGCCGGAAAAGAGGTCAGATGGCAGCGCAGCACATGGATCCCATAAGAACCCCACCGAAACCGCAGATCCAGGCGGTCCAGGGCCATCGGATTTTCTAGCATAGGTTCGAAATAAAAGGGCTGGCTCATGCTGTTCCTCCTTACTTGTCCTGCAGCCTGCTACTGAGCCAGAGAGTCTATGCGCACCTGCTGCTTCGACTGCGCGGAGCGGTTGGACGCTTCCATCAGCTTCGTTAAATCCACCGCAAGTTGAATATTCTCTGTCGCTTTGGTGCCATTAAGAATATGGGAAACCCATTGGCTGAATGCCGGCGGTTTGGCTGCCGGTCCGTTCTCGTAGACGATCCAGCTCGCGCTCGCTTCCGGCAGCTTCTTCGTGCGTAGCATCACTTTACCGTCATGCTCGGAGAACAGTACGCTTCCATCCGTGCCGTGAACTTCAATAACGAATGGGGAAACCGCATTGACGAAGCCGGCCTCTACGACGCCCAGCGCACCGTTGGCATACTGCAGCGTAGCCACGGCGTTATCTTCAACCTCGCGGCCTGTGACATAGCCGTAAGAAGCGCTTACAGCTTCCGGCAGCCCCAGGAACAGACGTGCCAAATACATCGGGTGGCAGCCGAGGTCGATCAGCGCCCCGCCGCCGCACTGCTCGGCATTATAGAAATGCTGCGGCAGCCAACCGTTCGGGTTCGCTTCCGTAGAGATACCGCCATTATGCGATAAACGGGTGCGAACGAGCGTAATCGGCCCCAGCAATTCCTTCTCGATAATTTCTTGAATCGCTAATGTATACGTTGGATTCAGGCGCGGCAATGAAACCGTCAGCGTGACGCCCGCTTCATTCACCGCGTCCAGAATCTCATTCACTTCATGTAAAGTCGGAGCAATGACTTTCTCCGTGAAAATGTGCTTGCCCGCTTTGGCAGCCGCAATCATCACATCACGGTGCATGTTGGTCGGCGTGTCGACGACGACAGCGTCAATGTCCTTATTGGCCAGCAGTTCATTCAGATCCGCATAGAAGGCAACACCGCGCTGCGCCGCTTCCGCTTGGCCGCGCTCCGGAATTTCATCCCATACGGCTACGATTTCCGTATCTTGGTGCTCCGTAACTTCTCTTGCATAGTCCTTCGCGTGCACGTGCCAAAAACTTAACATCGCTACTCTAATCATGTTAACCTCCAAATAAGTGACTTGGCTTCATTGTAACATGCCATAGCAGCCTGATAAATTTCGAATTAGCGACAGGCAAAGGTACAAAATAGCGACATCGTTTCGGTTCCATTCGGAATTACTTGGCGACAGGTACGGCGTTGTAGTACTCTTCCATCGTTACTTTTTTGGCCGCCATCTCCTTGGCTGCATCTACCCCAACATATCGAATATGCCAAGGCTCGTATTGATAGCCGGTAATTTTCTCTTTCCCCTTGGGATATCGGATGATGAATCCGTACTCCGGCGCATGCTTCTCCAGCCAGACGGCTTCCTTCGTTCCGCCAAAGCAGTCGGACGCCGCACACTTCCCGTCGCTCCCCGACACATCAATGGCCAGTCCCGTTTCATGTTCACTCGTTCCAGGGACGGCGCTGTACGTCTTGGCTTTCTCCTCGCCGTCCTGCTGCACGTAGCGTTGGAACAACGCTTTCTGTGTTGCATACGAGCGGTAGGCCGATACGCCGGCAAGGTTGATACCGTCCTTCTTCGCTCCCTCGAACAGCTTCTCGATCGCCTCAGCCGCGACGCTGCGCATTTTGCGTTTCTCCACCTTCTCCTTGAATGTAAACGGAATATCCGGATAGACGAGATCCGTCGGCTCGTAGCTCGAAGGCAGAGCGAACTGCTTATTCACCAATACCGTTACGCTCTCCGGCTTCGCAATGACCTGCAGGCCATCGTTCTTGGCCGGTGGCTTTGCAGATGCAGCCGGGCTCTGAGACGGCTTGCTGCTCGCCGTGGTCTGCGGCGATGCCGATGCTCCTGCGGACGGGGCCGGGCTGGATGTCGCAGGCGGCATGGTTGCCGCAGCGGTAGGGACTGGCGTTGATGTCGCCGCAGGGCTGTTTGCCGCGTTCTCCTTTTGACTGCCGCAGCCGGCAGCTAATATCGATATCGCCATCAGGAAGATTAGCGATAGTTTAGACTTTGTGCTCATGTTCGTAAAATGCCTCCTCAAGTTAACAAGCTATTCATGAAATAGACTTCATGCACGGATGAAAAGTTTCAAAACAACGTAAAAAAGGCTGCGTTCAGCTTATGCGCCTAAATCGCAGCCTTCTCATATTTTATTCGCTATGCTGGATCGATACAAGTTATAAAGTGCTTAATGGCAATTGCCCCCTAGGCTTGGCTTGCCGCAATCGCTTGCTCCAGATCGTAAATGATGTCTTCGACGGCTTCCGTCCCGACCGATAAACGAATAAGTCCAGGCGTTACCCCCGTGGAAATTTGTTCCTGCTCATTTAATTGGGAATGGGTCGTAGACGCAGGGTGAATGATCAGCGACTTGGAATCACCGACATTCGCCAGATGCGAGAACAATTGCACGTTATGAATCAGCTTTTTGCCTGCATCTACGCCGCCCTTGATCCCGAAGCTCAGAATAGCGCCCTGCCCCTTCGGCAAATATTTCTGTGCCAGCTTATAGGACGGATGGCTTTCTAAACCTGCATAGCTCACCCATTCAACCGCCTCGTGCGATTCCAGGAATTGCGCAACCTTCAGCGCATTAGAGCTGTGCCGCTCCAACCGGAGATGCAGCGTCTCAAGTCCTTGCAGCAGCAGGAAGGCGCTGTTCGGCGAGAGCGAAGCTCCCAAGTCGCGCAGCAGCTGCACGCGTGCCTTGATGATGTAGGCGATCGGTCCGACCGCTTGCGTATATACAACGCCGTTATAGCTCGGATCCGGCTGCGTTAAGCCTGGGAATTTGCCGCTGGCTGCCCAGTCGAATTTGCCGCCGTCGACAATAACGCCGCCGATGGTCGTGCCGTGGCCGCCGATGAATTTGGTCGCTGAATGGACGACGATATCGGCACCATGCTCGATCGGTCTCAGCAGGTATGGACTTGGGAACGTATTGTCCACGATCAATGGAATGCCGTTCTCGTGAGCAATCGCCGCTACGGCCTCGATATCGAGCACGTCGCCTTTCGGATTGCCGATGGATTCGGCGTATAGCGCTTTCGTTTTATCAGTGATTGCACTGCGGAAATTTTCCGGGTTGCTCGGATCGACGAACTTCACGGTGATGCCCAGCTTAGGCAAGGTGTTGGCAAACAAGTTGTACGTTCCGCCATACAGCGAAGCCGCAGAAACGATTTCGTCCCCGGCGCCGGCGATGTTCAGGATGGAGAACGTGATCGCCGCTTGGCCGGAAGCCACAGCAAGTGCCGCAGGAGCGCCTTCCAAAGCAGCAATCCGCTTCTCAAACACATCCGTCGTCGGATTCATGATCCGTGTATAGATGTTGCCGAACTCTTTGAGCGCGAACAAATTAGCGGCATGGTCCGTATCGTTGAAAACGTAGGACGTCGTTTGATAAATCGGCACAGCCCTCGACTTGGTTGCAGGGTCTACCTCTTGGCCTGCGTGGATTGCTAATGTTTCCGGTAAGTACTGGCGTTTGGAATCTGACATTGAACGTGCCTCCTCGGAATGGGGATGAAATAGATGAGTGAAATGAAAACCCAAAACTCGATAATTCCTACTGGAATAGTATGTAATACATTCTAATGGAAATATCTAGCTATAGTCAATATATCACAGTGGGATATTTTTCTATACTAGTCTCGCTATTCTTTCTATAAATCTATTAGGCGGTGTCACGGCTAACGGGGTAACGGTGTAAGGTCGGCGATCGCTTCAGCTAACAGACGGGTAACGAGCAGACGGCGGTCACGTTAGGCTAACGGACACAGCGGCCGTTATTCGGTCGATTTGGGCCGTTTTGGAATCGTAACGGACACCAGTGACGCTATTTGCTCTTCTGTGCTGCCATTTCGCCGAGAAATCGGCAAATAAGCGCACCGGTGTCCGCTAGATCGGTAACGGGGCTGGTTTCACTGTTTTAACGGCTCTGGTGTCCGTTAGCATGCCCCGTTTCCCGGCTTGCCGGGCGTGGTGCAGGACGGATCTGCCTTCCAGCGGTTCGTGCCAGGGCTAACGGACACAGCGGCCGTTATTCGGTCGATTTAGGCCGTTTTGGAATCGTAACGGACACCAGTGACGTTATTTGCTCTTCTGTGCTGCCATTTCGCCGAGAAATCGGCAAATAAGCGCACCGGTGTCCGTTAGATCGATAACGGGGCTAGTTTCACTGTTTTAACGACTCTGGTGTCCGTTAGCATGCCCCGTTTCCCGGCTTGCCGGGCGTGGTGCAGGACGGATCTGCCCGGCGGCGGTTCGTGCCAAGGCTAACGGACACAGCGGCCGTTATTCGGTCGATTTGGGCCGTTTTGGAATTGTAACGGACACCAGTGATGTTATTTGCTCGTCTGTGCCGCCATTTCACGGAGAAATCGGCAAATAAGCTCACGGGTGACCGTTAGATCGGTAACGGGGCTGGTTTCACTGCTTTAACGGCTCTGGTGTCCGTTAGCATGCCCCGTTTCCCGGCTTGCCGGGCGTGGTGCAGGACGGATCTGCCCGGCGGCGGTTCGTGCCAGGGCTAACGGACACAGCGGCCGTTATTCGGTCGATTTGGGCCGTTTTGGAATTGTAACGGACACCAGTGATGTTATTTGCTCGTCTGTGCCGCCATTTCACGGAGAAATCGGCAAATAAGCTCACGGGTGACCGTTAGATCGGTAACGGGGCTGGTTTCACTGCTTTAACGGCTCTGGTGTCCGTTAGCATGCCCCGTTTCCGGCTTACCGGAACAGGCTTGCAGGACGGACCTGCCCGGCAGCGGTTCGTGCCACGGCTAACGGACACAGCGGCCGTTATTCGGTCGATTTGGTACCGTTAAGGACCAACCCGTCTTGCCGGACTACAAATATAAAAAAGGAGCCAGCCGGCTCCTCCTCCATTTGCTATAATTATTCACCGTACTAAAGCAGCATCCAGCGCGAGAGTGTACTATAGAGCACTTCGAGCACTTCGAGCACTTAGTCACTTAGATCACCTCAGCCACTTACAGCACTCATACACTTCAGATCACCTCAGCCACTTACAGCACTCATACACTTCAGATCACCTCAGCCACTTATAGCACCCATTCACTTCAGATCACCACAGCCACTTATAGCACTCATACACTTTAGATCACCTTAGTCACTTACAGCACTCATACACTTTAAATCACCTTAGCCACGTACAGCACTTTATACACTTTATATCACCTTAGCCACTTACAGCACTCATACACTTTACATCACAATAGCCACTTACAGCACTCACACCTGCTATAGATCACCGTTTGGCACTTGAAGCACTTTGGCACTTTGGCACTTTGGTACTTTGGCACTTTGGCACTTTGGCATTTCGGCATTTCGGCACTTTGGCATTTCGGCACTTTGGCATTTCGGCATTTCGGCATTTCGGCATCTTGGCACTTTGGCACATCGGCATCTTGGCACTTTAGCATTTCCGCATTTCGGCACTTGGAACACTTAGTCACTTTGATACCCTAGCCACTTACAGCACACATACACATTAGATCACCTTAGGCACTATGAGCACTTCAAGCACCTTAAAGCACTTTAGATAAAAACGCCTTCGTCCGCTCCTGCTGCGGATTCTCGAAAATTTGTTCAGGTCTGCCTTCTTCTACGATGACGCCCTGTTCCATGAACATGACCCGGTCGCCAACTTCGCGGGCGAAGCCCATCTCATGCGTAACGACGACCATCGTCATCCCTTCCTTGGCCAGCTGCTTCATGACCGCCAGCACCTCGCCGACCATCTCCGGATCGAGCGCCGATGTCGGCTCATCGAACAGCATAATCTTCGGCTCCATCGCGAGCGCGCGGGCAATCGCCACACGCTGGGCTTGACCGCCGGAAAGCGAATCCGGATAAGCTTCAGCCTTGTCGGCCAATCCTACTTTGTTCAAGAGCTCCAGCGCTTTCTTGCGCGCTTTGTCCTCCGGCCACTTCCTTACTTGCATCGGCGCCAATGTAATGTTATCAATGACTTTCATATGCGGGAACAAATGAAAACGTTGGAACACCATGCCCAATTCCATGCGCATCTCGTTGATTTTGTTGGCGGGGTCCATAATATCTTTGCCTTCAATCTTGATCGAGCCGCTGTTCGGCTGCTCCAGCAAGTTCAGGCAGCGAAGAAACGTCGATTTCCCCGAACCGGAGGGTCCGATAACAACAAGCACTTCCCGAGTCTGAATATCCGCGGAAATATCCCGCAGCACGACGTTGTCGCCGAACGCTTTTTGCAGATGTCTAACTTCAATCATCGCTGTCATATCTCTACACTTTCCTTTCCACATAGCTAAGCAGCTTGCTTAGAGAATAAGTGAGAATGAAATAAATAAGAGCTGCCGTCAAGTAAGGCTCCCACACTTTGAAATATTGGCTGCGCATCGCATTAGACCAATACATCAGTTCCGGAGCTGCAATAATTGCAAATAAGGACGAATCTTTAATCAAGACGATAAACTCGTTCCCGAAAGGAGGAATCATCCGCTTGATCGCCTGCGGTAAAATAACATTCTTCATCGTTTGGTAGTGTGTCATCCCCAAAGAGTGAGCGGCCTCCGTCTGTCCTTTATCGATGGACTGGATACCGGCTCTGAAGATTTCGGCCATATAACCCGCCGAGTTCAGAGATAAAGCCACAATCGAAGCGACGATGGCGTTGGTGGTGCCAAGAAACAGCGGAACGACCCCGAAGTGCACGAGCAAAATTTGCACGAGCAGCGGCGTGCCGCGGAAGAAGTTAACGTATATGCTAGTGGGCCATCTCAGATAGCCGCGGTGCGACATTTTGCCTAATCCAACCGCAAGTCCGAGCACCGAACCGAAGCAGATGGAGAGAATGGAGATGCCGATGGTCCATGCGGTACCTTTCAATAAGAGCGGTATATACTCAACAATAATGTCAAAACGAAAATCCATTCCACACTTCCTTTCTCCATGGTATTATGCGGATAACAGAACAACAGCATGCGCAAGGATGAAGTCACGCATGCTGCCTGTTTTATTATTTTTGCTCAAGCAATTTTTTGGTGTCGGGCTCTTGACCGAACCATTTTTTGTACACTTTGGCGTAAGCGCCGTTCTCGATCACTTTCTTGATCGCCGGATCGAGCTTCGCTTTCAGCTCGCTGCCTTTCGGAAGCAGAATGCCGTAGTACTCGGATTCGAAGTTCGTCGCGTCACTGATCGTTACGAACTTTTTGTTCGGATTATTTTTCACGTATTCACGAACAATAGCAATATCGGCTACAACCGCGTCAACGCCGCTGTTCTCAAGCTCCATGAGCGCCAGCGTGTTGTTGTCCAGACGCTTCAGGTTTTTGTTCGTTTCGCCCATGATTTTGCTCATCAGCGTGTCGGCTGTCGTGGAAATTTGCACAGCGACTTTCTTGTCCTTCAGGTCCGTTGCGCTTTTGATCGGGCTGCCTTCTTTGACCAGAATCATGTTCGTGGACTCGAAATAAGGAATAGAGTAGTCATAAGTTTGCTTGCGCTCATCTGTAATCGAAACGGAAGAAATACCTGCGTGGAACTCTTTGCCTTGCTGAACGCTCGTCAGCATCGTGTCCCAACCTGTATTCGTGATTTCGTAGGAAAGTCCTGCTTCCTTCATGACTTCAGCAAGAAAATCGATGTCAAATCCGGTCATCTTGTCTTTGTCCATATATTCCATTGGTGCGTATGCAGCATCCGTTGCGAACTTGTATTTCGTGCCGCCGGCGCTGTCTTTAGCTCCGCAGCCTGTTAAACCGATAACCAGCGCTGCCGCTACTACAAAAAAAGATAATTTTTTCAAAATAATTCCCCCCGTTCTATGTATTGAACGAATCATATTTTAACACTTGGTCAATAAAATGACAACGCCTCTCTATAGAAAATATCGAAGGAAATTGCAGGTAACAGCGATTTTTGTTCATTTTCGGATTGGCGCACAATAGAGCGGCAGTCCCTTTGTACGCTTTGCCTATAAGGAAATAGAAAAACGCCCCGGATCTCCACGATCCCGAGCGCTTAAATTTCCGTAAGTATCGACAGCTACATCATTCTTAAAATGGCTTCCCTGCCGGTCATGCCGGCTACAATGCCAAGGTCCTCCGCCGTGTAAGTCACCGATTCCAGCGGTGCTTCCAGCAGCTCCTCAATGGTGCGTACGCCCGTTGCCCTGGCCGCGATGATGTTGCGTTCTCTCAGCCGCTCGTTCAAAAGTCCCACATCGAGCGCACCGCACATGATATTTTCTTCGGAAAAACCTTGTTGTTTCAAGCTTTTCATGAGTTAGTCAAGTCACAAATCACAAAAGGGTCACAAACTTATGATTTCATCTAACTTGTCGGCAACCTCTTGTTGCATGCTTGGGAGCACATGACTGTATACATCGAGTGTGACTCCTACCTTAGAATGCCCTAGCCGTTCAGATATTACTTTCACATTTACATTCTTCTCAATCAGCATCGTTGCATGAGTATGACGAAGATCATGAAATCTAATGTGAGGTAATCCGGAGGCCTTTACATTTTTGATGTAAGTTGCCGTCAGATTAGCAGGAAACACGACCCCACCATTTTTTAAGTTATATATCACAAGATCCTCGTCAACAAAATCTTCAGCAGCCATTCTAAACTCTACATATTTTTTTCTGTGATTTTTTAATATTGTAACCAACTGTTGAGGCATTGATATTGTTCGTTCGCCTGCTACTGTCTTCGCTCCACTCTTTAAAGTCTTTCCATCGTGAGTTAGTGTCTGACTAACGGTTATGATTTTCTTTTCGAAATCAATATCCTTCCACCGTAATCCCAAAATCTCACCTTGTCTCATACCGGTTAGTAAGGCTAGAGCGTAAACACAGAAATATCTTTTTTCTTTGGTGAATTCAAGGAATTGATTTGCCTGGATAGAAGTCCATACTTTCAACTCACTTTTCGCCTTTTTCGGAAGAGTTACTTTCCGCATATGATTTTCTTTGATATATTTGAAAGTGACTGCTTTGTCGAGAGCTAGCTTTATCAATGTACAAACTCGATCAATTGTGTTTCTTGCATAACCGCACTTATGCATGTCATTGACGAAGTTTTGACATATGATAGGGCTCAGCTCTTGCATTTTTATATTACCTATACGCGGCATGATGTGATTCTTTAGATACAACACATTATTGTAATAACTCGTTTTCTCGCATTCCATGATTCTAATGTTCTCTAGCCAGTACTTCATGAAATCCCCAAGTGTGTCTCTATTGATGGGAACAAACTCACCATCCTGAACCTCTTTTTGAAGGACTACTAATTTATCATTAGCTTCCTTCTTTGATTTAAAGCCCTTCCTTCTTACCTGCTTTCTCTTCCCATTGTCGTAGTAATCAAAAACAAACTCCCATTTTTTCGTATCTGGATTTTGAGTTATTGAAGCCATATAGATCTCCTCCCTTTAGTGACCAACTAAAAAGGAGCCTATCCTGTGACCTGTTGTAGGTTGATTTTATCACATGATATAACTCCTCTGAAATTTTTATTTTTTGGATGGTGTTTGTTTCCCGCCAATCAACCAATTCTCAAATACTTGGTAATGTACGAGATACCTCCGACCGACCTTATGGGTTTTGAATTCACCACTTTTCATAATTTCATACGCTCGATCGCGGCCGATGCCCATCTTCTTCATCACATCGCTGACACCGATCATAACCTTTTCATCATTCATGGATTATCACCTCAAAATTATTTGTATTTATGCACCGCTTGTCACAATGTTTATTTCTTCCTGTTTATTGGTAAGAGAGGCTTGAAGTAGCCTCTCTTTTCTTGATTTACTGTTCTTTTGGTTCCTTCTCCACATCGATCCTCAGATTCAAAGCCAGCTTGTACAGAGCGGTTTTTCGGATCTTAGTATACTGGTCCTTCCCGATAGCTGGATTGAAGATGAAGTTGTACACTTGATAGTCCTTGATCGGCTCACCATTCTTGTCGTAAGGCTTTAAGTATCGCTCTTCTATGAGCAACCTTTCTTTAGGAGCCAGATGCCTCACAGCACGTTCTACACGATCACAGAATGCTTTGCGCCGCGCCCTTTCGTCTACATTGTAAATGGCGATATTCGCAGTCTGGTCACTGGTCACGTTCGTGGGTCCGCTTGGACGATCTTCATAGCTTGCTGTTAGTGTAGCTTCACGTTCGACGAACTCCATGTACTTGCAAATGTGGTAATGTTCGAATACTCTCATGAGAGCTTTTTTCGTCTCACCACCATCAAGATCAGGGAAAATATCGTCACCGAAACTTAATTGCAAAATTGTTCACTCCTTTTACTGGAGCTATTCTCCGTTACATTTTATTTGATTCTCGGCATTTTGCGTTGCATCACGGACAGACTAAAGCCTTTGGTTTGTTTAATCACCATACTGTGATAATATTTTTGTGGGTGATCATAATGGATAAGAACCAAACTACTGATAGTGAAATCAATAAATTCGTCCATGAACAATTGCAAATCCTTTGTGACTTAGGAATGAGTAAATACATAAATGCTGAAGATAAAAAATCATACGAAGCCGGTCTTGGTTTAGGGCAAATGATTGGGACTTTTCTAATTTTGTATGAACTTAAGAAGAAATACGGCATTGAATATGAATGAACATTCGACCTCTATTTTATTCCGTACTCCTCATACATCCTCTGAAACGTTGCTAATTGACATTTAGTGGGCACGCCTTGCCGAAGGTATGTCACGTGCTGGACGTCCACTTCGATGACTAGACGTTCAAGTACAGCCTGTCCATTTGCGTCTCTGCCGTTGAATAGGTATGTTTTTCCGGGCTCTATCGCAGGCCGCAACAATTCTTTAACGCGCTGATCAATCTTATCGTGAGTTGATGCTTTGAATTTGCTCATATGGCCTCCTTCTGTAACTAAATATTCATTTTGTTGTGTAAGCCGAAATCTGGCTTGGAACAAAACTAACTTTCTGAAACCCTTTTATTCCTTGAAACTCATAGCCCGTAAATTCTAAACTTGCATTGTCGTAAGTGAACGTACAAGAATCACATTGAAACTTAACTGTTTGCCCTGATTTCAAATAAACTGTTACGTTAACCACTCGCACACCGCCTATTCATTCAGATACTTTTCGAAGAATTTCGGCGGCGGCTTCCTGCCGTTTGAGTTCTTCTTCTTCGTCTCTTCCCTCAAAAGCGAAATTCCCGGGAGTAAATGCGTTTTGTATCATTTCAATCTGCAAATCAGTGAAATAGACACTTTTCCCCATGTTTTCACCCTTTCAAGCGAAAGATTGACCGCACAACGGATTTTAAAAAGTTTACGAATATAAACCACACGACGATAAATTGCATTTTCACACCGCCTATTCATCTATTCACAACAGCCGCTTCACCCTTAACTTCCTTCTGTTTCAATCCCAGCTTATGCATCACATAGGTTAACTCAAGCTTATTTACGCAAAGTTTTTTAGCTAACTGCGTGCGGCTCATTATCTGATAGTTCTTTTTCAGAAACTGTAGCTTATCTTCACTCAATGAGAACTCAATCAACCCACATAGTACGGTATCGGGCTCAGCTGGTGAAAGTGTTGGGGCCTTCGCTTCCCTGCTCTCAACGACCTCATAAGGTTTATCCGAACAATGATACACATACTTTTTGGGATAACCTTCCCGAGTTATTACACCAAGTTCCATCATCTTATTAATCCGGGCATAGGTTCTTACACTCTTTGGATCGTCAAGCTCTTTAGCAATTTGTGAGACCTTTTTACCAGCCTTCAAACCTTCGAAAACGATGGCTTCAGCAGCTAGAAGCTGTATCATTCAATCGCCTCCTAGGAAGCTCTTAGTCGGGTTTGATTGCCTTTCGAGTTCTAACCGAAGTAACGGCTCAGGAGCAAAGTTTTCTTCCCATCCTGGAGGCTTCATGATCTTTCCGGTTTCAGGATCTCTCAGAACCGATCCATCAGGTAGAATCTTGCCTAGATTTGCATTACCCACAATATCAAAAGGTTTCTCAGGTTCTACCCCCATCAAAGTAAAGGTCCCAAGATTAAAGTATTGATTGTCACACAATGCGTCGACTTGATCTTCAATTGTCTTTGCTTTCATAAACTCCGCTATTTCTTCGAGCATGTAGGCCGAACGTTTCAGAACTTGACCGCCGAATCCGTTGCTCGAAACAAATTTCATCCGACTTACAAGAATGTTCAAATCATCTGCGAATCCATCGAGAGTATCTTGATGATCGCCATTACTAAGTATCGTAGCTTTACTTGGCATCTCTAAGCCAATGGCTTCATGGAACACCTTTACCATCTCATATTGTC
The DNA here is from genome assembly GCF_028765165.1 of Paenibacillus sp. MAHUQ-63. GTDB lineage: Bacteria > Bacillota > Bacilli > Paenibacillales > NBRC-103111 > Paenibacillus_E. The sequence goes on from NZ_JARADB010000001.1 coordinate 691,171, forward strand.
TATTCATCGTTCACTCTCCTATTCTGTTCTCTGGCTCCATAGCAGCCTTGCTACCATGTCTATCTTGTTAATATCATGTACTGCTTGCCAGCCGCGTCCATCTATCCAGCAATCGACCTCGGCCCATTTCTTTCTGTGATTCCACCGGAAGTTACTTGCTCGATATGTCTTGCCTTTAATCACGATTTGAGGAAGTAGATAGATTCCGACTCGCTCTTTTTTCATTGTTAGGACTCCAAGAATTCGGGGTGCTCGTGGATGTTACCGATGACTTTTCCTTTTTCTTCCGAATACTGTAGATAAAGAAATCTTGTCACCCATTCACCTATTACAAAGTAAGTACCATCGTGGTATTCAACGACTCCGACCTCACCATCTAGTTCATGCAGGTCACCTTCGTATATCTCCACTCCATCAGAATCCAGGAGTCCGGTGAATTGCATTAGCTCAAAACGATCTTCACCTTCCCCGAATGGGATGCTGTAATTATCAGGTGTCTTAATTGGAAACGTGATGTTCCCATACTCGTTGCAGATGTAAAATTCATTGTCATCGTCATGTTCGATCATGACTTTCTGAACCTTATCCCACGCTCTGAACTTAATTTCTCTCATGCAGCACCACCTCCAGTTTTTTATATAAGCCCCCGACTAGCAGGGGCATTGAACGATTACTCTTCGTCCAAGAACGTTAACGGGGCATCTTGATCCTCTTCTTCATCGGGATCCGGAGTAAATGGAAGGTCGTCCTCAGCATGTTCGACTTCCTCTTCTACTGAATCAGTTTCCTCGGAGTCCTCCACCATGACATCCCCTTCGGACTGCTCTTCATCATCGACTTCTTCCGTTTCCACATCATCAATCGCCAGTTGATTCTCATCTTCCTTCACAGACTCAACAACGCCGGCATTCGTAACGACCTGCAGACCACGACGCGGTTCGATGTAATCCTGGACTTCCATCTGTGCAATCCCGAGAACAAGATGAAACTCATCACGCTGCTTAAGTTCATTCAGGTCATCAAGGCTTACGCTTGAAGGCAAGCTCAAGACGATTTCTACACCTTTACCGCTTGTAATTTTCTTAATAGAAGCTGTTGTTTTGATTGTCATATTGAATCACTCATCCTTTGGTTTATTTTTTATTTAAGACTGCTTCAACGACTTCAAGTTGATAAGGCATACGGTCTATCTCTGGAAGCAAATTACGTGAACGATGCACATTAACAGCGATGCGAGCAATGATGTAAGCGTCAATGACGTTATCACTCTTGTGTGTGTATCCGAAGTGTTCCAGTACAGCTTGCTTTACGGCAGCTTTCTTCTCAGCATCCTTGAGCCTGCGATTCTTTCCGCCGTCTTTAACCCAACCAGTGACACCGACATATTTTTTTGTTTGCATCGGGTTAACATCGTCGAAATCCAATCGAGCCCTATGAATCATCGAGCGGAGACCACCATGAATCATGCCTGTTGTGATAGCCATCTGAGTACTAACCGAAGCTGATTCAATGACCACTTCATCCTCTTTCTGAAGACGTTTGAAGAGCATATCTTCAAGGGAAACCAGCTGAGGGATACTCATTGCACCTGTTCCCTTACCTCTCAGTTCCTCTTCAACAAGGACGTTCATGAACTCATCTAGAACGACAAATCCAGTCCTTGTTGCCGGGTCGATCCCAACGAATCTGATAACTCCTCACCCTTCCCGCGCTGCCGCTTTACTAACTTCGAATATGCTTCCCTTGCCTCTCGAACCAAAGGTTCAATCTGCAAATAATGCTGCCGATGTTGATAGCTGAATTTATTAGCATAGTAGTTCATCGTTTCATGCCGAATCGTCAAATGGTGGCCTGGGCATAGGGGAACAAAAGCCCATGTTGCTCTTGCTACTGCTTTGCAATCCGGATATTTGCACAGTGTTGGTGTTCTGAACGTAGCTGTCATGCTCGCTTCCTCCTTATCTTTGTTTGCTGAACTATGCAGTAAGCACGTTCTCTCTTCCGTCGTTTTATCTCTTCAAGGGCAGCTAGTTTGTGTTCCAAGCTGCATCCCTGGTCATTGTAGGCAATTTCTGCGAGTTGATAATTCTTTGCTTCCCGCCACTTCATTGCGCTGTCACCGCCTTGCGTTCAGCTATCTCTTCATCAGTAAGTCCGGAGTAGGCGTAATGGCAGGCTTCTACAGCTTCGTATGGAGGAATCGACAGCTTATCCATTGCACTCTTCACTGGGCATCCGCCGTTCTTCTCTGGCGATCCGTCGCATTCTCGACATGCGAATTGAATTGTTGCGAGTGCTAAATTTAGAACGACATCGACGTCTTCTTTGATCAACTCATTCCGCATCTCTGCATCTAGCGCTGCATTCTTACGGACAATCTCCTTTGCTTCCCGCTTATGCATTAGACCGAACTTATAAACTTGGCTCTCCCGGTACAACGTTGCAGTTGTCTTCTGGTCCTTCTCTTTAACCCACTCATGTGCAGCGTATGAGATCCACTCTTTTGCTTGTTCAATTGCATAGTTGGACATCTGCGGCATCGTAGGAATCTTGGACATTGCGGCCGGAAGTTCATTTGCTAAAGCGAGAAGAATGATGAAGGCGTCTCTCTCGGCGCTGTTCATGTATGGCTTCACTTTGTGCTGGACCATCTCAAACGTCTCTGCTTCCTCTACAAGCACCGTGTAATGGGCGCCGCAGAATGATTTGCCCGTTTTAGGATCAGAGAAGCTGCAGACGATATCTAAGGTTTTGCGACGCTGCTTAACCGGTATTTCGATTAGATTGGGATAAGAGCACTTCGGGCATTTAGTTCGGTAATGAGTATCAGGCATCTTATCCCTCCTCACATAAATTGCATTTCATATTGGTACTGAGATTGGTAAGGCCGTTTAACTTTACAGAGTTCAGGGAGATTTGCTTCTACCAGCGCCTTTGCAAATGGTGGCGGAACGGAATTTCCGCATCGTGCAACTTGAGCTGTTTTCGGGTACTTATTCCCGTTTGCGTCATGATCAATGATGTATTCTTTTGGGAATCCTTGTGCTGCAAATAGCTCGTGTGGTTCTAACATGCGCATTCCAATATCAACCATTTGGTAGAGCGTTCCTTCGATGGTTACAAGACCGAACCGGTCCTTTGTTGTAATGGTGTGTAATGGTTCATTTAGTGATTGACCGTTATCAGCACTACCGTAATATTTCAGTAAGAAAGCTCTGACTTCTCCAACATGAAGCCCGCCGGCTGTAATAGTTGGCATAGGTTCGGAAACCGGTTGACCATCAGCACACGTACCTCGAAGTTTCACTAAGTGACTGGTTACTAGCGATGACTTCCCTCCACCTCCGGCAGTTACCGTACCAGCAGGTTCATTTGCTGAATGACCGATCGATTCACCAAAATGTCGTGCAAGAAATGCAGCTACTAATCCATACCTGTTCGATGTATCCAGTGTAAGAATAGGCCTATCTAACGTTTGACCTCGTGCATCGTGGCTAGTAGTTTCTGAATGGTATTGCGCAAGAAATGGTGTTACAAGTAGGTGTTCCGCCTTTGTGACAATGGTCGTTAAAGGATCGCTTAGTTCGTACTGTAATCGATCTCCAGCAAATCCAGTTTGACCGATCCTAGCAATGAATGGCCGCGGATTATCAATAACAAACCTTTGAATGCCTCGGGCTATTCTTCGAAGTGTATTTTCCGCTAAAGGCTTGGTTCGTTCAAAGATACTCGGGCAAGGAATTGACCAGTCGATAATCTCAGCAGCCGTTCTCCATGGCTGTAGCCTACCGCTTTTAACAGCATCGCTGGCTGGATCTCCATGTGTGGGTTCTGGCCAAACAATCGGATTTCCATCGCATCTGGCAACAAGGAAGAATCTTTTGCGTATTGTTGGAGCCCCATAGTCACATGCTCTGAGCTCTTTCCATTCAACCTGGTATCCTTGCCGCTTCAGCGCATTGACAAAAGCTTGAAATGTTCTCCCTTTCTTATCAGGATCAGGATAGCCATCCTTTAAGAGTGGACCCCAAGTTTTAAACTCCTCGACATTCTCCAGCATGATCACTCTCGGACGGACCGTTGCTGCCCATCTCACTGCTACCCATGCCAGACCACGAATACTTTTCTCTTTGGGTTTTCCGCCTTTTGCTTTGCTGAAGTGCTTGCAATCCGGTGATAACCAGCAAAGAGCGACCGGACGTCCACGAACTACATCTTTCGGCACGACATCCCAAACCGAATGGCAATGATGCTCTGTCTCAGGGTGATTTGCTTTATGCATTGCAATAGCAGCTGGATCGTGGTTAATTGCAATATCAACACTTCGACCAATTGCTAACTCTATTCCAGTAGAGGCGCCGCCTCCGCCAGCAAAATTATCGACCACGAGCTCTCTCGTCAACTGTTTCATAGTAAGCACCTTGCAATGTAGCTCTCATTCTGCTGCCGAATAAACTCTTCTGCATATAAACCAACATCTTCACCTACAAGAGTTTCCTTGCCGGCCGCTCTGATCAAGTTAACCAACCCTTGTCCGGCATCGAAGAATGCCTTTAGAGCAGCTTCTTTATCAACCGGTGGCTTGCATAGTTCGTCGATCAATGTATCCAAAGCTTCAAGTGTTTTGCGACGCGCCTTCTCTTCGTCTTGACCTGTTTCTACATTGCTAAGTGTTATGGTGATGGATTTCATATGTCCTCCCTTACAGCCAGTCAGGTGCATCATCTTCTACCCTATCTGGCTGCTCGTGTAATCCTGAGTTACTTTTAACTTCCGTTTCGATATTTTCCGTTACATCATGGACAGACGTATCCCTTTGCTCTGTTTTTACATCTGCTACAACCCATCCAAGTTGCTCGTAGATCGTCCTGACTCCTGGGTACTGCAGGCAGTACTGAGCTCGATCGTAAGCCTTCATGATGCGAACCATTTCATCATAGGCAGCTACCAAGCGGGTTCTCTCTGCACCTTCTGGCATATCTTCAATAACGATTGAGGCTTTGATGATTCTGCTTTGCATGAGCTGCCGCTCTTCATCATTCGTCACTTGATTGACCTTGCTCAATTAGCATCACCCGCCTTTTCTTGATGGGAGCGATCTAGGTTAGCGAATTTCCCGTATTGCTTCAGGAATGCAAGCTCTACTGTTCCTAGTGAGCCGTTACGATGCTTTGCAATAATCATTTCAACGATGTTTTTCTTTGTGCTTTCTTTATCGTAGTAATCATCTCGATAAAGAAAAGCTACAATGTCAGCATCTTGCTCAATGGAACCCGACTCTCTTAAGTCCGACATCATTGGACGCTTATCTTGCCTTTGCTCGACACCTCGACTGAGCTGTGATAAGGCAATGACGGGGACATTCAGATCCCTTGCAATCTGTTTAAGTTCCCGTGATATTTCTGAAACTTCTTCTTGCCGATTCCCTCTGCCTCCACCTTTGCTGCCATGACCTGAGATAAGCTGCAGATAGTCGATAACGATTAATCCGAGGCTCCCATGTTGCTTCACCAGATCTCGACATTTAGCCCGGATGTCATGCACAGTAACAGTTGGTGTATCCTCAATAAAGATTTTCGCTTGTGCAAGTGAGCTCATTGCGCCGCTCATCTTTTCCCAGTCATCGCCTTCGAAGAATCCTGTTTTCATCTTCTCAGCATCGATATGTCCCTCAGTACTCATCATTCGCGTTACTAGCTGCTCTGCTCCCATTTCTAGGGAGAAGATTGCTACTACCTCATCGGCTGCTACACCTATCTTCTGAGCGATATTAAGGGCGAATGCTGTCTTTCCGACTGATGGCCGGGCAGCTAGAATGATAAGGTCAGATCGCTGGAGACCCTTCGTCATCTTATCAAGGTCATTGAAACCAGTGGGAATACCGGTTATCCCTTTTGACTCGTGCCGGTTCTTATAACGTTCTTCTGATTGGTCCCATACATTGAGCAGAACCTTTCTAATCGGTTTGAACGTAGTGGCCGGCTTATCTTGTTCCCTGATCTTTGCAGCATACTTCTCAGCTTGGGAAGCGAACTCAGTTACGTCTTGATCCTGGACAGACTTATCAAGCAGGTCAGCTGCATATTCAATGGCTTGACGTTTCCGGTACATATCCTTAATTCGCCTGATGTAGTGATCGACGTTTGATAATTTCCCGACGCCCGAGGCTAGGTTAGATAAGAATGTTACCCCACCAACTGTTTGCAGCTTATTGGCGTCTTGTAGGCGTGATGTGAGTGTTATTAGGTCTAGTGGCTCCTTAGCATCTACAACCTCTCCCATGGACTTATATACGGTTCTAAGAGCTGGGTTAATGAACTCGTCACCCTTCAATCTTTCACTTACCGTTTCGAAGAGTGTAGGGTTTACCAGGATTGCGCCGATAACTCCGTTTTCACTTGCTTCATCATGTGGCATATCGATACCGAGCGTGTCTATGATGTTTTTCATGTTCCTTCACCTGCTATTCGCGCTCTGACATCTTTCCAGAAGTTATCCGGTGGCGGTTCATCCTTAGTTGACCATGATTCAAGTTCCATGAAATGCATTTCCGTTTGAAGTCGAAGCTGCTTATTTGCATCGATCTTCCTTTTCTTTACGATGTCGGCTATGTCCGGAAAGAAGTTACTTGAATCGATATGAGCATTTAAATTTTCAAGCGCTACTAAAGGATCTGTGAAGGCGAGACGTTCGATCCAAATTTGCAAAGTTACTGGACTGCTCTTAAAATCCGGTGCCTTATTCGGATATGCCGCAACCGCCTTCGCCAATAAGAGTCTGACTTCTTGCTCCGTCAATTGATACACCGCCCATATCGCCAAGTAAGAAGTCAACGTTATCTGCAGATTTTGATTTCTTCTCCGCTGCTAATCCCTCCGGATCGACCACGGAATAATCTTCATACCTTTTCTGATTGAGATAAGTCGAAGGGTGAGGTATGAAATTTGTTTTTGTTTCAAGGAGATTGCATGTCTCAGCAAAGTTTATTGTATTAGAGATAATAAGAACTGGATCGAATCCTTTTTCTTTGCTAAGTTTTTCCCATGCTTTTTTAGCTGCAGCTTTTGATATTCTTCTTGGATACTTACTATAGAAGTAATTAAATATATCCTCGTTACTCTTTTCTTTAAATAATTTATTTAAAGATCTTTTTCTTTTAATGGGGTCACAATCGTATACCTCAAAGTAACCATTTTCTTTACTTTGAGGGTCATGATCGTATACCTCTGGAGGGTTACAATCGTATACCTCAAGATTTGTGTTTGGAGGGTCACAATCGTGTACCTCCAACTCATCGAACAAATCAACTTGCCCCGTTTTTTTCACGGACTCACTTCCTTTCGGAACCATCCAATCCTCGTAATTTTTATTGAACCCTAGCATGCGGCCCTCTGAGTTCGTCTCTGTTTTTGTGACAATGAGAACTTTGGATTTGATAAGTGCAGCAACTTCCTTTTTAACGGTGCTCTTTGCCAGCTTGGTAGTCATTTGGATGAAGCTGATTGCGAACTCGTGATCTTTCTTGCCATAACCGTATGTGAGTCGCCATATCTTCATAATGATCCGGAGTTGAGCTCCGTTGAAGTTGAATTGGCATATCTGGTCCAGGATCTCATTAGCAACAGGTGTAAAGCCTTTTTCCTTCTGCGGGCTTGCCATTTACACCACCCACTTACTAAACTGCTTGATCCTCTTGCAAACTATCTACTTCATGCTCGATCTGCTGGAGGAGCAATGCCTTCTCCTCCTCTAGAACCTTCACCTGTTGTTCGTAATGCTCGATAACTTCCAGCACAACTCTAGGAGAATACTGACCAACATTACGCTTGCAGTTTCTTTTCAAATCCTCTAGTGCATCCGCAACATTTAGAAATCTCATTCACTACACACCTCCAAATGATAATGATGTCCTTCTTTAAATCCCTTTTCCCTGAGAGCCCGCATGACTTCAGCCTGGGCATGCATCGAAGTATTGTTGTTGCTGGATAAGTGGGTGAGGTAGATCCTCTCGCCTTTTCCTTTGACCAACTGTTTAAGCGCCGCCGCTGTCTGCTGATTGCTTAAATGACCGATGTCAGAAAGAATCCGTGTTTGGGTGCTGATCGGGTAATTAGATGCTAAGACTAAATCTGGATGATGGTTTGCTTCGATAACAAAGATATCCGAGTTAGCCATAGCTTCAAGCATGTCGGTATCAACCTTGCCAGTATCTAAGCAAACACTAACCTTCTCACCACATGATCCCTTGATCGCGTACCCTAGAGGGTTGTAGGCGTCATGGTGAGTCTTGAATGCATTCACTTCGAACCATCCGTCATCACATGAACCACCCAGTAGAACACTTGAGTAATCGTCGATATCATTTTTTAATTCTTCATCAACAGTCGAGATGTCTTTCCATTCCTCTTCACCTGCGAACACTGGAATGCGGTACTTATTAGCAATCGGCAAGCCTTTAATATGGTCACCATGAGCATGGGTGATTAATATTGCATTAAGCTCTCCAGGAATAATCCCGTTGTCTATCAGCCGCTGTTCAATCTTCGTCTTTGCAATGCCAGCATCGATTAGGATGCTCGTGCTGCCACTCTGTAGATGAATGCAGTTACCTTTGGATCCGGATGCGATAATAGTAACCTTCATAAGTATTACTCCATATCAATTGGAGCTTCGTTATCTGTAATTTTTTGATCAAGCATCAGGATTGCACCTTCTAATTCAGCAAGAGTCGGAACCTTTGGATCCTTGAAAACAATTTTATTGTCTTTCAGGTACTGATTTTTTGCTGCTCTATCTGTAATTCCCAATTGTGTGAACCTGTCGGAAATATCACTCATCGCTTTCTGTACTGGATCGATTTTAGGTTCTTCAATTACCGGCTTAGCTGGCTGGCTTGTATGAGAGGCTTCATGAGTAATGTCTCTGCGCTGTGGAGTTTCTTGAGATAGGCTCGAATCAAGGTTGTTCTGTGTGGCATATTCATCCTCACTGATTTCAACACCATACTGCCGTTTAAAAGCCCGCTTAATTGCATGCTTTACAATCATGTCATCGAAATAACTGGTCCACATCTCCTTATTACGACCCTTTGTTAAGTGATCTACTTGATCGTTTGTAATGATTACAGCGATATTCGGGGCACCTTCGCGATACGCTACACAATAAGCTCCTACCGTCTTTCCACGCGTCATGGAAATAATCCGGTGCTTAGGCTCTCCCGTAACCATGTCGATCTCAAAATCGTCGTTTTCCTTCACTTCCGAAGCAATGAATCCTTTGTACTGAGGATGACGTTTCCCGAGTGCGACAATGCCCTCAACGGAAATTTGGATGGACATTTGCGGGCCGTACTTCTCACTTTGATAAACGATGCAGTGAATCTGGTTGAGGAATGGATTGAGTCCAGCGGCAGCAGCTGTCCGAGCGAAAAGATTGAATTGAGCATCCGTCGTGCCCTTAGCGATCGTGTTTTTGATAGTGTCCAATTCCGCTTGCGTGAATTCACCAATCACTTGTACTTGAGTTGACATATATTAAATCCTCCCTAATTTAAGTTCTTGTTGCTTAGACTGAGCGTTAAGTAAATTTAGCTTCTTTTGTTTCTGAATCAGTATCTTTAATGACCTACTCGTTAACTCGATTTTCTTCAGGTGACCTGAGACTGTCCTTTGACTAACACCCAAAATCTTCGCAATTTCATGTGTGCTGTACTCACGGTGAACATATAGAACGAAAACTTTTAGCGACAGATTTGCCATCTGGTTCTTCATAGGAGTCACCTAAGGAGACCTATCACGATTAATGCGATGAACGTCACAACCAAGTAAAAAATGAGACTAAGGAAGAGTGCGTTCTTGATTCCTCGCGCTGCACTCAGTGGATCCTCTTCAAGCTCCGGCTTCACTTCAACCATATCAAGTGGCATGCCTACCGACTTCAGTACACCCGTCTCTAAAATGGCTTGTATGGATGATAGAGCGAAGATCAGACCTACATAGAAGGTTATGGTCGGAGCAATGAGATAAGAGCCAATGAGGACCGCTGAAACCCATATCCCTGCGCACCAGTAACAGTTCATAACACTGCCGATGAAGCGTCTTACAGAACCACCTTGGAGAGTGTAAGTAAACTGATAATCAATGAAGTCCCGTGTTACAAAGTTATTTCTTACTGGTTCGAAAATCTTGTCATAGACGATGAGGTGAGTGATTCGGTAAACCGCAAGTGCCAGGATGATGAATGTTAGAATGGTCATGCAATAACCTCCGTTTCGATTTTTAGTTCCTGGTCCGGTACCGCGCGCCCCGTGATAAGCTGCCCATACACCAGAACTTTGCCAGTGTAGGATTCAATCCCATCCACAAACGTCGGAACAATTAACTCACTTTGCTTGTAGAGTACATCCGATAATTCCAAGCCGGCACCGATCTTCTCACCCGCGGATAAGGTTGGATAGTCCTTGCCATCCATTTGGATGACGAATGCTGGCTTGTATTCACCTGTAGAAGCAACATAATCGAACAACCGGACGGACAATGTGGTGAAGAGCTCTTGCACTTTGCTGACTTGTAATTGTGCTTCTGTTGCCTTAAATGCCTTGATTGCATCGAGCACAAATATCGAGTCGTTCTTGGCCTTGAGGTATTCAACCTCATTCTGCTTTGCTTTATCCAATTCGCTAGCCGCTTTTGCTCTCGTGATGTCAGCCTGCAGAATAGAGTTGATTTCGCCGATGCGGCTGATTAGGTCTGCCACTGAGTAGTTCGGACCTTCCATAAGCGGAAATGCTTCCAGCTGGGCAACGAGTTCCTTTTTCTGTTCAATCATGTCGTTCACTCGTTTTGCAATACCGTTTACTACCGTCTTTTTATTATCGAGCGATGTCGCTTTAGCTTCTTCCGTCAACTCTTGGCCGCAGGAATTGCAAGTCGTGTTGATCTCTGTTCCCTTTGTTCTGGCATGCTCAGCCTTGCCGTCGATGATCCGCTGCGATAATGAGTCAATCTGCATTTGAAGGCGGCTGCGCTGATTTTCCCATTGTGTAACCTTTGATTTATCAGCCTCATAAGACTGAATCTTTCTATCAAGCTCTTCGCCTTCAGTTTGCAATGCTTCTCTGTCAATCTCAGCAGCAGGACCCAGCGCTTTAAGCTGATCTGAGAGTGTTTTGACGCTTCCTTGTGACTGAATATGTAGCTTGTCGTTCTTGCCCTTTAGGTCCGTGTACTTCTTCTCCAGGTCGGCGATAGTATGCTTTTTGAGCTCTTCCTCAAGTCGGGCAGCGTGCGGATTAAGAATTATATCCTTTACCTTTTGATCCGGTGATGTGCGGGTCATTGCTTGAAACACTTCTTTATTGGTTGGCGCCGAGACGTGCTGCATGACCTGTTCCCGCTGTTTCGACCAATGTTGATTAAAGAAGAAGCCCGGGCTATAAAGTGCTAAGAACTGCTCTTTGGTAAATAAGCCGGCCACATGAGATTCGAATTCCTTGGCTTTCATTGGAACTTGATTCACATAGAACTTATTTGTACCGCCGATAATCTCACGGGTTAATGTTTGTTCAGCCCCATTAACAGAAAGTGTCAGAGAGGCGTATACGCGCTCATATGGACGGTCAGTAGGTGAAGGATCGAACTTACCACCGGTTAAGTCGCAACCCCACATGATCCAGGATGGAGCCCCTCCGATAGAAGACTTCCCTTCGCCATTCTTTCCAGTGAGCTTGGTGATATCTCCGTAATTAACTGTGATTTCGTCGTGTCCGGTGTAGCTGATAAGGTGGAGTGAGATGAATTTTATTTGCATTTCTTCTTTGCCTCCTGTTCTTCTAGTTCTTTGTTCTTGGCTTCGCACCAAGCTTGGCATTCTTCGACGGTTTTAAAGATTTTTTCTTGTTCTACGCTGCTGTCTTTTCGTTGTAGATAAAAGCGATGATGCTTCGCCTTTTTGTCACGATTAAATTCAAGTGTAATTGTTTCGATTCTGTCCTCTTTGGATGAGACATAATAGCTTTTCGACTTAGAACCGTAGCCGTCACATGTTGGGCAATCAAACGTGTGATCCACACCATTAACGTCCGCTGTTACTTTCTTTTTACCGTTGCATGTCGCGCAGGTGGTGCGGTCATATTTGTAATCCGGGTAATAAACGGTATCCCCGGGGTAGAACCCGCCGAATATCTCCCGTCGCGCTTCCTTCATAGCTTCTCGGAGGATGTTATCCTTTGCGTGACCGTTAATGTGCAATAGGTTTCGCAGTTCACGGTTCTCCTTGTACAGCTTAGCGTTCAACTCTTTCGAGTTATGAAGATTTTTGACAACCTCACCTATACGTAGATCAATCTCCGCGTCGATAAGCTCTTTCATTTTGTAGCTGAAATCATCCATTTCATCGACAGGCGGGCACCATTCATCATGATCGTACATTTGCATTTCCTCCAGATTCATCTTCTATTCGTTCAATCATCTCTTCTTCAACCTGCCGCTTGTAATCCGCCATCTCATCCTCATGAATGATTCGGCCGTTACGTTCCCAGCTCATAGGCTGATCAAAGCGATCCATCATTGACCTCATCAGGTGAACACAATTCGAAATCGACAGACTCAGAATAGAACCCGTTTGATTCGCCCAACCACCGAATTGTCACGTAACCTCTTACTGTGGCTAACTTATAGAAAGTCCAAGTTTGGGAAGCCCATTCCGACTCTCCTTCATTCGTCACTTCCTCAGCCATTAGTATTTCGGAGTGTAGCAAATCATCTAAATTCCCGATTATCTCTTCGACCATTACGCTTTCGCAGCAATCTTGTTCGTGATACATGCGGTACACTTCACCATCAGACACGAAGAATAGAAGTTCCTCGTTATCTTTGTTCTTTATCTCCGTCAAAGTTTTTCCCATCAATACTGAGATGTTCATTTACGCAATCGCCTCCACTGGATCTAAGCCCAAGTCTCTTTCCATTTGATAAATCTCACCGCGTAACCAATCCTTTGCAGCTTCCAGAACAACGCCGCTGTTTAGGATGCAGTGCAGTTGGTTAAGATGAATAGCATCCGCTACGGTCATATTGTTCATGGCAAATGCTCCTTTCATATCATCTGAGCTTCAAGCTCTTCAATTTGAATGCAAATTTCTTGAACCCACTTCATGTCTCCAGCCACTTGAGCTTCTAATGCAAGGCTCTTAAGGCCATCGTGCTTCCAGACAAGTTCCATGTTTTTCTTAAGAAGTTGAATGACTCTCATAGTTGCGACCGAATCCAATTCAAGGATTCCTTCTTCGTTCGTATTCATAAAAGCAATTTCCGCCATCTTACGGTGAACTTCGTGAATACCGATCATGAGAACACATCCTCTTTTTAAGTTTTAGAAGGAGTTATACCAGAGCCACGCTGCTACAGCGCCGGCAATGACTACGAATAAACCATGAACATCAGAGTAACTGGAGCTTTCAAAAGTGACGCGGGTACCGGGCTCGATATCTTCGCCATTAATTTTTATCCGCATGCTGATCACCATCTTCCATGAAGGATTTGAGTAGCAACATCATGCAATGAATGAACTCAAGCGTTCTTTCGTCGCCAATATCGGCGGATTTATTAACGATGTCACTGAACATTTGGAGCATAGTGACTGGCTTAGGTGTCGGATCATTCTGAACAGAATGCCGCAATAAACTAATTAAGTGAAGTCTATAGTCGATGTCTTTCACTTCATCAACTCCTACCTCGGATGTACTTTGGATTCCTAAAATGTCCATAAAAGAAATTTAGGATTTCATTATGGGCACAGAAAAATAAACCTTTACGAAATAAAGGAACAAAAACACGAACGTACATTCCACTTGTGGTATTTTAAATACCATAATATAATGATCATGTAAGCGAGAATGACATTAATGATTATTTTGCAAATTCAAGTTGCAATTTTTCGAAATACTTTTTACCTTCAATAGCGACATCAGGAAACAATTCCTCAACGGTGACCCCGAAGTATAACGCATAAACAAAAGCCATCATAAAGCTGGGATCACTTTCGCCGTACTCAATGTTCTTGATTGTGTTTTCAGACAACTTTAGATCAATTCCCATTCTTGCTCGCGAAACATTCTTCTGTAATCGAAGGATCTTGAACCATTCCCGTGGCTGCACACGATCCTTCTTGGGTGGAGAAGCTTTTGGCCTTCTTGCTGCTCTTTGTTCTGTTTTCATTACCAGTTATCACCTCCTGTCCTGTTGGTAAACTGACTATAACATGGTATTTAAAATTCGGCAAGTATAAAATTTAGAAATTTAAAATTAACAAATAGAAATGACAATGAAGGAGCGCAACGATATGACAACTCTAGGAGAGCGCATTAAAGAAAGACGCGAGAAATTGAACTTAAAACAAGATCAACTCGCTGACATGATGGGGATCACTCGGCATGTGTTATCCAGTTATGAATCAGATCGCAACTTTCCTCCAGGTAAAACACTTGGATCTCTTGCTGATGCATTAAAAACAAGCGCGGATTATCTTCTCGGCCGCACTGATGATCCGACACCACCAGTTAACCGTAATGAAACACCGACTGAAGATGAGTTGAAAATAAGACGTGCATTGATTGAGATGGAGGATATTCTGAGGAAAAGTGATAACGTGGATGAAACCATGCTGCAGCACACTTTGCGGATTATGGAGGTCACTTTCTTGGAGAAGCTTGGCGATTCGAAGCGGAAAAAGCAGTAAGCGAAAAGGTTTACATAATGATTTCGACACTTATCTACAAACCAATTAAATTTTGATAAAGTCAATTTGTTCGCCTATTTTTACCTCGTGTTCGTGCTATAATAATTTCCACAGTCATCCCGAATCTGGGGGGCTTTGGAAAATACTTTGTAAACCAAAAGGTTGACAACTTGCCCGGAAGAGAAACCGAAGTTTACTCTTCGTTCTGGGACTTCTGCTTCCTGCGCGTCGATGCTTTAATTGGCACTTCGATAAGTGGATAGATACTCCGATCCAGAATACCGAGAGTATCAGCAACAGAAAAGGTCAATGCTGTTCCCATCTTCTTTTTGTTGTTGATATAGTCACCGGCTTGCTGTCTAGACATACCCATCTTCTCAGCGAACTCAATATTTGAAATGCCTAATTCATCGAGTATTTCTGGCAGGTTGCAGCGTCCGAGCTTATAGCGCGGCATAACTGTCCTCCAATAAATCAGATTACCTTTAAATGGTATCAGTGCTTTGAGATTAAATCAAATCAAATCATACTATTGGGGGAGGAGGACATAAAAAAACCACTTCCAATGTGCAGTAGTTTGGCGGCTGCGCACATATGTGAAATGGTCCGATTGGATATCGCTATAGTGATAGTATACATTAGATTATTCGAATTGTGTATGTACACTTTTTTACAGTTTCACACGCAAAACTTGCGTTGACGTGCAAACAATTTTGTGTTAATAACGGAATTCATTCGTAGTTCTTTTGGCCGACTTTCGGCAGACAATACAAACAAGCGTTCGCTTATAATGAGTACATAAGATTAAAAAATCAAACAGACCAGGGGATGAATTTATTGAAAAATAATGACGCTCTGAATTTAGATGCTAATCCATTCAAATTAGCGATGCTTCAAAATGTAACTGTGACGCTTATTCCTTTTCCTTCGGATGAGATATATGGAACCTACAATGAGACGACTGAAGGAAACTACTTTATTTTCCTCAATGAGAGCTTGCAAGATGAGAGTAAGTACCACCACGATCTCCTAGATAATACGTTGGAAATTCTCATGAAACATCATAACAGCAGCCAGAAGGGCAAAACCAAAGTTGTAACAGCAAGCAGCATGAAATTGTTCGAGCGACTAAAGGAAGAGGTTAAGAGATATGAAAGAGTAGCTGTTGAAGCGTTTTTGAGAAGCTTTAACCTCAAAGGATCGTTTGAATAGAAAGACAAAAAAAAGGTGAGTCTCCCAAAAGGAAGCTCACCTTTTCGTTATGTAATTACTTCGTCAGTTCTTGTGGAACATCTTCATTGTAGCAAGCTAACCAACAGTTTGTTTTGCTGAACTTCTTAGCAAGGAACTCAAGGGCAGCTCCAGCTTTTTTAGCGACGAACTCTTTCAAGGTTCTCAACCTCCTTTCACAACTTTAATTTGTGGATCACTTTTTGAGAAATAGGAATCGTCGTTATCGCCTGAATTAGGAATGCGACAGATAAGATATGTGATTGAAATAAGAAGTTTGTTGAAACAATTAGGATTGCTGCACCTTTTAGTAATGGGTAATTCTTAGGGTCCATAGTCCCACTCACACCATTAGGAGCCCAGATCAAAAGAATCATTATTGCAATTATATTGATAATAAATCCTGTATTCCAGTAAATAACTGGAGAATAAACCGAAGTTAGGATGAACAGAGATGAGATAATATTGCAGACTGTGTTTGACTTAAAGTGCATACCACCAGAAATGTGCCTGAGTAATGGAAAAGCCCAGACACAACTTAATGCGTCTAGGAAGTGGCTTGTTAAAGCCGCGATAATTAGCACATATGCAATTGTTACTAATACATTTAAGAATGGTTTCAAGATGTAAGCCATAACTGTAACTGATCTACTTGAGTCGTATTTATTTATAGATTGAGCTATGTAATTTGCCGTTTTTTCAACTGAAATCATTGATTTCCTCCTTATTATTTTTTCAGAACATCTCTTCTTGATTGCTGATCTTTTTTGTTCTGTGAATATCCATATGTAAGAAAAATTATTAGACCTAATGTAATAAGGGCTAGTATGTAAGCGTGCAATGAAGATGTATGGAAGTTTTGACTGGAGTATATAAGAACAGCAGTTACAGAAATAACTAAGAGCATCCAAAGAACATTAAATTTTTCCAAGACGTAAAACTTGTATTTATAAGCAATCAATTTGAACCCGATCTTAAACTTAACTAGCAGATAAGAGATAATGAAATAGACGAAGGTTTGTGCTAGATGAAATACTGTGAAGTGCGTTAAGTTGTTTACCATTAATTCAATACTGCTGAGGTTTAACCCAACGGCAGCAAATGAAACTCCAACGTCAAGGAATGAGCCAGCGACTGAACCACCTAAAACAACTATGCAAGAGAATAATAGCGGGTACCTTCTTAATGATGACAAGATAATGATGTAAGTCAAAGTCTGTATCAGAAAGAAATATTGTGAATCAACCACAAATTTAAAGTAGAAATTTACAGCACCGACCACTAATGCTAATGTTGCAATTTGTTTGTCATTTCCCTTGATAGGCAATTTAAATATTGCAAAATTTAGTGTTACAAAAGCTGCTACGAAGAGTATTGATAAGACTAGCTTTATGAATAACTCCATTATTCTTTCCGCCTCTCTTTTTTAGGATTAGGTTGATCCCTAAGAAGTATCCAACTCTTCCCGAGTAAGAACGCCTCACATTTTCCAAGTCTACAAAGTTTTTTAACGTGATCTTGTGAGAGCTCCCACATCGCGGCTGCTTCTTCGGTCCCCATTACAAGTCCCTTAATCTGCTCGATGTTCATTGGCGCTACCTCCAGAAATATTGACCGATATCGGTCTTTCTGTTACGATCTTATCATGACCGATATCGGTCGTCAATTGGAAACCTTAATCTTTATACAATCTTTAGGTAGGTGAAATCTTGAGTACAACAATGGTCGTATTAATACTTTTGATAATGCCAATTATCAATGTCATCATGGTAAAAAGAATCAAATCATCCTCTTACAACGACCAGGCAAAAGAACGCGGATATTTGCTCATATACGCAGTGTACTGGCTTCTCACATTGCCTATCGTACTCATAGATCAAACTCACTATAAAACCACTATAATGCCATTTAACACCTTATGGGACGTCATTATCTGGCTTCTAATAGCTTATACAATTGTTACCGTTGTTTTACCCTTCATACTCCTTCCATTTGTTAAAATGCTTCGTGAGAAGGTAGCAGAGAACTACGATTCGAAACTCTATCCAGTTACTGGCCGGCAACAACTAATGTTCATTGGTGTGGCTGTTACAGTCGGGATATGTGAAGAGATTATGTTTAGGGGCTTCCTGCAGAATTATG
Source organism: Paenibacillus sp. MAHUQ-63 (assembly GCF_028765165.1). Taxonomy (GTDB): domain Bacteria; phylum Bacillota; class Bacilli; order Paenibacillales; family NBRC-103111; genus Paenibacillus_E. The sequence goes on from NZ_JARADB010000001.1 coordinate 709,279, forward strand.
CTGTCAGTTTGGGGTTATCTGATCTTTGGGCTTTGGTTATTACCTCAGTGATTTTCGGAGCTGGACACTTCATGCAGGGATTAAGTGGGGTTATCAGTTCAACCATCTTTGGTTTGATCATGGGGTATCTTTACTTTACAACTGGCGGTTTGCTTGTTCCGATCATCATTCACATTCTATACGATGCAAAAGCGATTTACATAACTAGGTTCTTACAAAATTCACGACTGGAATAATTAATGTTTTATTCTCTCGAATCGCTGGCGCGAAGATTAAATTCTCTTGGTTAAAAGAAAATGGCTAGCTGCCGATTGGGGCACTAGCCATTAATTTTAGGACACAACCTGGTAAAAGTATTTTCTACTCGTACTCTTTGTTCTTCTTGGTAGTACATTACATTATTACTTTCAAGAGCTAGAAACCTAATAACCTCAAGGACAGGATATACAATACTAAAATCATAATCACCAGTGATAGCATACTGCATCGGTTTAAAATGTGCGAATTGATTTCTGTGGTTAACCAATTTTCCAATTGCAAGACTTTGTTCCTCTGATAAAACTAAAACCTTGCTGTCCGTGAACATTCGCATATCCGATTCATTTTGGCAACGTTCTAACACATTATAGATATCCAACAGCTTCCCTTTACTAAGTTGAACGTAAATATCAATATACGTTTCATCTGTTACATTGTAATATTTTGAGATGATTTCTCTAGCTTCTCTTAACCTTCCTTTATTATTTATTACCTTATCTAACGATTTGTACACTGTCTGAGTTGGGCTGGTTCCTTTTACAGCAAGAACACAAAATCCATATAATGCCCCATGTAAAGATATCATTAGCCATTTAAACCGGTGATCATAATTTTTTCTTTCATAGTAGTAACTAGTTTGTTCCAGGTAATCAATTGCATTTTCCAGTTCGTTAGAACTATATGTAATCGTCAGATCCATTTTTTCACCCCTGAAATAATAATTCGCCTTAAAGATGAGTTATTCCTTTGATAGAAAGTCATCGACCATACGCCAAAAAGCCCAAGAGTTTCTGGGCTTTTTTTTCTTCGTATATAATTATTGAGGTCACTCCCTAACAATAAACTCTTCAAACACTGGCAGCCGCATAGCCCCAGACTTATACCAGTCCCGATACTTCACCTTGCAGCGCACAACCGGCTTCACATAAACATGATCCTTGCTCTCACCACTCTTAAACGACTGAAACACAGGCCACATTGATTCACGAGCAGACTGAGTGATTCCGAGCTCCATAGTGCCGATCGGCCGTATACGTTCTCCTTCCGGATATCCAAGCAGCCAAGAGTATTCTTTCTTGCTGTACCCAGTTATGTAGACCTCAGCATTCTGATAATTGATTACCTTTTGCCACGACCAAGAACGCGTCCCCTTTTCATATCTCGAGTCTTTCTTCTTAATCACAATTCCTTCGAGCCCATGCTGGCATACGATCTTAAAGAAATCCTTTGCACTGCCTTTTATCGGTCGGACAATTCTATAATGCTCTGTCTCCTCGAGCGTCTCTTCTAGCAGCTGCTTTCGCTGAACAAGCGGTAATCCAGTCACATCTATACCGCGGTGGTACAAGATGTCAAAAGCCATAAATACAACCGGTTTGCGCTTCTTGCTGGACCTGAATCCCGCATTTGTTGCTTCAAAGTCTGCACGCCCGAGTTCATCAAGAACCACGATCTCACCGTCAAGTATTGTGCCTTTCGGAATTGGAGGATTGTGTAGCTCAGGGTATTTCGCTGTAGCATTTGTATTTTTAGTATATAAGTTGAGCACTTCCATATTCGAAACGATTAATCGAATGCCATCCCACTTCAACTCAGCGAAAGTGGAACTACTTTCAAACGGTTCATTGTTTTTGGCATATTGGAGAAGCATTGGAGGAATAAACATTATCTTCATCACCCATAATAATCGTACACCTTAGAGCTATTCATGACTAATGGTACTTGAAGGAAAAAAGCCCGAGTTCCTCCTCCTCGGGCCTTTCGTAAAAAATAGTTAAATTAGTACTGTACTTTTTCCAATCTGTTTATCGTTGTAATAAAAAATCAAACTACTAAAAAGAAATCCTCTTTTGAATTCCACTTTGATTTCATCCCCTTGATCTCTACCATTCAGTATTTGACCTTGTAGTGTGAAAGTTTTTGAAGGGTAAGCACCTGTTCTACAATCTTGTGTTTCTCCATCAATTATTAATGACATCTTTGAAATCTCATTTTTTATTTTAATATCATGCCCTCTAAATTCATGCGCATAACTAGCCATATATTACTCCTTTATATGATGGATAATTTAGAATATTATATCACAAGTTTAGTTAATCTTAGAGAAGATTTGGCCCCTTTAGTTAATTTCACTTGCGCATGAAATAACTTTTAGCTCTCGATTAGGAATACTTAAACCTTCGATATTCTTCTGATTGGAGATAACATAAAAGTGCGGCATGATTGCACTGGAGCTTACTCCGGATCTCCAACTCTGAAACTCCGCGGATCTATAAGCCTCCTCAAAGAAAGAATTGTAGATCGAAAATTTACTCTGCCATTGCTTCACACTTAGCGGTGTCCTCTGAACTTCCACGCATGCAAGTTTCTTCTTACCTTCTGGAGTAACGAAAGCAAATACCACGTCTGGATTCCACACTAACGATCTGCCAGCAAAGTTAAACTCCTGCTTGTATTCATAAAGCCATTGAAACGGCTGCAAGGTGAAATATATCTCTCCCACTTCTAAAGCGTGCTCGACGTGCTCACATGTCTGCCTAGATCCATTCATCATCAGTAGGCCCTTGCGTGTTAGACGCCATATTTTTGTTCTCCTGTGCCATTCCCATTCGATTAGTTTTTCCTGAAGCAGATCCTGAAGGTGCTGAGAAGCCTTCTTTAGCGGACTGGAGTTTGAACTGAATAGTTTTGCTATCTGATCCGTGCGAGCTATCGGAACTTGTGAAAGAGCCTTCAGTATAACTTCTTTCTTTGTTGGAGCGCTTAGAGTTGCCATTCTCGATGATCATTCCTTTCTTGAGTGGCGCCAGCAATCTCTCCCACTCTCTATCGCCGCCAATGTATGGAGTCTGAACTAAAATATCTTCCCCGTGGGAATAGATGCAACGCCCCTTATCCTTAGGATTAATCTTCTCAGCTCCAGGACGATCAATGATAATTTGGGACCCGAAGTGATCCTTAGTCCGGAATGCAATGGAAGCTTCAACGTTATCTTTGAATTGCTTATTGATCACTCGGGCATCCGGCCGCTGTGTGCCGTAAATGCAAAACACTTTTGGTTCCCGACCTTTTCGACCGATGAATCCAATTGCATAATCACATTCAAATGCTAGTTCTTTATCCAGAGTTCTCGCGGCGTATTGAGATGGAGAAAGATCGGCAGCCTCATCAATGAGCACAACAATCGGCTTGAAAGTAGCAACAGTCTCTTCCCGATTCCCGAACTCCCTCGACTGAATTACGGCCTTTCTCCTCTCGAGCTCCTTCACCAATCCCATAAGTATCTTCCTGCAGGATTTAAGATCATCTGCCACCGTCACAAGACCCTCAAAAGGTGAAAAAGAATATCCCTTCATATCGCAAATATAAACCTCGTATCCCTGCAATAGAAGCTGGTAAGCTATCCATCTCTGCCAATCCGTCTTTCCTGCACCGGACGCACCTCCCTCCAAGATATGAACATTGAGCGGATGGTACACAGGTTGCATTAATCGATCGTATCCAATAAGCAATTGATTCTGCTTCAAATGCTCCTTTTTATAGCGCAATGGAAACGGCCAATCTTTTTCGATGATTCTACAGACAAGCAGCCCCTTAAAGTTGATTAGCTCCACCTCTTTCCCACACGTCGCTATAAGCGCAGGAAGGCACTTTTGAGCCTCTTCATAGGACGAGTTCAGCGGTACATGGAATCCGATTTCCCACCCGCATATAACCCTTCTGTGCTTGTAATACGCCCAACCCTTATGACCTTCCTTGATGTCTTTTAGCAGCGGCTTATTGAGTATCTGAAGAATGCGTTGTGTGTAGTTCATATACTTATGAGAACGAGGACTATAGCAGCGGATAAGAGAAGTACAAGCGTGGTTTTAGGGTGATCTTTGAACCAATTTGATTTTGGTATTGAACCTTGTCGATCTTGCCAGAATGGATCGGCCATGATGGCGGCGCACCTCCAGTGAGCGCAATGCGCGAATAAGTGAGTTGAGTGGAACGAAACGAAAGGATACGAAAAAATTAATAGGGGTGAATGTCACGAATATTAAGCCGAACAAGCAATGAATTACCTCCCTGTACCATTCACCCCTCACTATCACCGGAAACAAGCAAAGAATGTAGCTCGGACTTTCACTGGTTCTTAAAGAATGATTGCCATTTATAAGTGTTGGACAGCTTCCCATGTGTAACTCCTTCGTGCTGCTCACCTAGAAACAAAACTTTAAACAATGTAATCATGCCGGCTTCCCCACCAATCTATTGTAAGTTTTCGATCCCTTAGGAACGACTCGGAAACGAGGTTTATCATTTATAATCTTGTAGCCGATCCAGGACCCTATGATGTAATAACGGTATGCCGGGCAAACGATGTAAACCGTGACAGCAGCTAAAGCGAAAGCAGTTTTACCAATTTTCATATTCCACCTCATATGAAGTAATCTAGATGATCAATCATCGACATTCCTTTTTCTTTGAACACACGAATCATCTCACGCATGGTGTTTTGGTTGTCGACTTCAATAACTTTATTCATGAGTTTCTGATACAAACTATGGAGCATTGAGTTATCGTAATGGTTCCCAGGTTTGTTAAGGTATCTATAGATTTTATCTAGATCCTCAACTTTGGTACTCTCATTGATTAACTCTTTGACATAAGAAGGTGAAAGACCAACATCATTTTTAAGCTCTGCGATCTTATCTGCATGCGTCCAGCGGAAAGAGCTTTCGGCCGCTTGGATATCTCTGGCGACTATTCTACCTCCTTTATTGCCGATCTCCTTCGCGAAGAACTTAAGTAAACCACCTAACGGACCAGACATCACAGCAGCAGCTCCTTAATGATGTGAATGACATCATCTGCAGTCTGTTGATTCATAACCTCTGTCATATCAACACGCGAAGCTTTTGCAAGCATCTTAACAAGCCAGCCCATAGAATTACCTCCTTGTAAAATTCATGTCGTCGCCAATATGGAAGATAAAATGTGGAACATCAAACCAAAAATCTAATGTTGCTATGAAAATTTCTGCTGTAATGCCGGTTACTGCTATTGTCCATGCAAGAGTATTCTTCATGCTGACACCTACTTTTTGAACTTATCTGACGGCGGCCAATCGATATCAAACTCAGTTCGAAGCATGTTCTTAAATTGCTCATTACTACTCTCTTGCTTCTCAATTAAACGATTGAACGGAATTACGTTATCTGGTTCATCCTCTATGGTGATATGGTAATGATTCGATTCTTCTTTCATTTTGTCTAAGCGAAACTTCGTTAGTAAAACCGCTGATGCTGCCATCATTCCTGCGCCTAATGGTAATAAAAACATCCTTACCATCCTCCCTTTTGATCAGCTTCGCATTTCTAGTTGGTGCGCATTCTTTGGGATTAGTGGGAATTGAAGCATAAGCTAGAACGCTGCCAGCAAAGATACAGAACCCAGTAAATAGACTAATCATGTTACTGTACCCCTAAAACATCGGCGATAAAGTTCCCTACAACGCCAATCTGCCCATCTCCGCCAATGTTTTGAATCAGATCTTTTGCTAAAGAATGCAAGTAGTTGTGTCCATGTCGCATGGTAAAGTGATAAGTAGATCGACCGAATCCATACAACGATTTTGTAACTACGAACGGTTCTGGATCAGCAAACGCTTTGCCGATTAATTTAGCGGTGCATAAGTCAGGATTCGTGTCAGCTCCGCATAATTCAATTGCCTTTGCACAATTCGATTGGTCAACAAGCTGCGAACACACCTTAGGAACTAAGACGATTTTCACAACATCACCCCGAAGGTATGGGCGATTTCCCCGACTTTATCCCATACCCATTTCAAGCTCACCACAGCTGCAGCCACATCCAAAATAATGGTGAAGAATATTGCGAAGTTTTTACCACCCATACTTACGATAAGATTGTTTCCGATGTGGCCGATGATCGCTATGCCTACGATCGATAAAACTTGAGGAGGGATAATCATTTCTTCACCTCATAATGCGTAATCAAAGCCTGACGAATTACCTTCGAAACATCTTTCTCCTTCAACAACTTCTCCAACAGCCAGCCTTTAACGCGAAATGTAAATCGCTTTTCTTTCATTTCAGTTCATCCAGGTGCTTCAGAATTTGCGCTTTAATCTCCTCGTTCGTAATCTTCTGACCTTCAGTGAGCTCCATCGATAAAAGCAAATTTACATCCGCCAACATTTGCTCCAATCCCATGCGCGTTGCCTGCTTGATAAAATTGTTCTCTTGCTGGACCACTCTTGCCATCGTCATCATCCTCTCTTTGTTGTCTGACAATATAGGAATATGTCGAATGCTTGGTCACGTTTCCTATGGTTTTTTATATTTCAGAATAAATTTTTCATAGATTGTCCATTCTTCATAATAGAAGGAGGATGGATAATATGTTTGGATTAGGAAAGTCAAGAACAAGGTTTGGAAAATGGTTGGATAAGGAGGGGATCAAACAAGGGGAACTTCCGGTTAATAAGAATACTGCTTCAAGGTTGTGCAATGACTTGGATTATGAGCCATATGAAGACACCATCATTACAGTCATTAGTTTCTTGCGCAAAAAAGGTTATGATGTTACAGTCGAGGATTTTTGGTAAATACAAAAAAGCGCCAACTGGATTTCTCCAGTGACGCACATTTATATTTTTTTATAAAGGTTTACCATTCTTAAGTTTGATCGATCGTTTAAAGGCGAAAAAATTAATACCCATCTCAATTTCTTCATCAGACAATTTTATTCCATCAATAAGTAAGCCACCTCTTTTCATTATTGGCGTGACTACTTTGCTTACACCAATTTGCTCAACGACAACTTGGTCTTCCAACGTTTCTACAAACCTGTAACCTTTCCCGTACAAATGAAAAAATGTTTCAGTCAACTCATCGAATGTGCTGCTCACTCTTCACACAACCTTCTATTCAAAATTGACAAACAATTTACCATCAATATTTTGTTCTTTCTTCTCAACCGGAGCCGCGGCGATTTTCTTGAACTTACTTTTATCTAAGCGAGCAACGTATTTCCCCAATCGAATTTGCAACTCTGCCTTAGCTAAGCCTTTCCATAAGCTAAAGTTCTCCTCATAACGCCTAACGTAAATTTTGTAGTCCAGTGTCTCTCCAACTTTCCAGTTCTTGACCACTTTGACATTGGCGGCTTTTAACCGTTGTTTACACTCTACATGGTCCACTGTAACCATGTCTAGCAGCTCCTGGAACTGATCGGGATGCAAATGTTTAAGTGGTGTGACTTCGGGAAACCACATGTACTTATCAATCAAATCAAGTAACAAAGGGAGAATTACGTAAGTGCTTATGTCGTCTTGCTCCTCTTTAGTTGTGAAACTCATCCATAACACCTCCATGAATAAGAACATTCATTCGCGTTTTTGTATTATACACCGTGGACGTAATAGTTATGCAAGTGAAATTTTATGGGAACAAAAAAGACGAACAGAGGATTAAATGTAAAATTAATGAAACAGTTTGGTAGGATTTGGCGTAGGTATTACAGAAGTGATGAGGATACAAAATGAGGAGGAATTAACTTGAAGAAGAAACTACTCGTTGCACTAGGACTTTCTGGAATCATCGCGGCTTCTGTCGCAGTCGGGGCATATGCTGCTTCAGATATTAAATTATTTATTAACGGGAAATTGATCAATGCAGATTTGCAGATCGTTGATGGAAACAGTTATGTTCCACTTAGAGTGGTAAGCGAATCACTAGGAGCTGATGTTAAGTGGGATGGGGAGAAAAGGGAAATATCCATCCAGCAAAAGGGTGTATCTGAAACAAAACCAAGCACATCGGCCGACGCCGTTTCTGATACTCCGGATAAATTGGCAATCGAATTCATCAATACTTTTTTTAACGAGCGTGACAAGACTAAAATGGAGAGCTTTCTAAAAGAAAAAATCCACAACGATACTCAACCGATATATCAAATGTTAGCTTCTTATGACCTTAAAGAACCTCATGTCTTGCTTGATCCTGAGATTATTGAAACCACAAAGTTTGAAGATAAAGGAACGCAGGTTGATTTATTATTGATCAATGCCAAAAATGATTCCGAGCAGAAAAAAGAAGTAATTGCAATGACTAAAGAAGGGAAGTTTTTCATCCTACTCATGTCGGATGCCACAAGTGAAAATGACAAAAAAGCTTATAGCGAGCTTAGAGTAAAATTCAGTTCAAAATAAAAAATCCCCCGCCAGCCTTCACGGCCAGTGGGGGATTCGTTCTGATTAGGAGTTTTCTTTTGGTTGACCAGAAGCTACACGCAATTCATCTGCAAGGCGGCCAATCTCTAAGTGTGGAGACAATTCGTAAACAGCTTTCAATAACTTAATAATTTTGTTTGCATCCTCAACTTTCAGCATCGGTTCTTCCTCCTTCGCCTTCATATTGTTCCATGCTCCTTCATTTCCAAAGCTTTCATTCAGATCAACGCCGATACCGTTCAATGTCAGACCTAAACCTTGCGGACCGCAATCGTACTGATAAATATTTGCTTTGTCAGAAACTTTACCATAACTCCATGCTCGTGTTTGCCAGAAGTGCGAGCAGGCGCTAGCTGCATATACGGCTTCAATAACTGCATAAGAGCCATAAACGCCAGTTGTATAATCCGGAGTGGCTTCACTCGCTGCCCGTATATACTCGATCACAGTTGCCATCTGAGAAGCCCTAGCTTCGAAATCCACGGCGAAATAGATGCAGCTGCCGATCGGTTGCCCAACTTGCTTAGCCACCTGAACAGCTGTTGCTCCGTCAGCCAATCCGGCAGCACGGCCGCCAAGTGCTCGATCAGCAGTTGTTTCGAATACTGAAATGATATCGATGCCTGCTTTATTTAGAGCCTCAGCTTCTTCTCTCTTCAGTGCTTTCCAACTGCTAGCCGGGACCAAATAACGAGCTGCGAATTGAAAACCATCTGCAGCAAACAATACAGCTGTCTTCGCAGTCAATGGAGTTGCACAGTCGAATCCTTTCATTGCTACACATCCTTATCTTGTGACGTTCCATCACCTTTTGCCTTAAGTACCTGGATCATTTCTTTTAGCTTTGGAGGCATCGGCAGCCCCAGCCGACCATAGTTCTCAGTGATTGAAATAAGCTCATTGGCAAGATAAAAGTAAATGGCACCAGTCATTAAGACATTGGTGCCAAGTAAGATATCCATCCGATGAGCCAGCACAACCACCACAGCCATGAGGAACTTCTTGAAGATTCCAAGGAAGCCAACTTTACTGCTCAGTCCTTTTTCCTCTTTGATTGAAGCCCCAATACCCGTAATATAGTCAACCACCATCGCGATAAAGAATAAGCTTAGCAATTCCGACCACCCCCCATAGGCATAAGTGAGAATTGCTCCGATTACTCCTGTTGATGTCGTGAGGGCTGCGGCTTGTTGTGTGGATGGCAATCCTAATCCTTCAGCTAGTATTCTCTTAAACATGTCCCACTCTCCCGGAAATAGAAATAGCCCCAATCGGATTGGGGCTTACTTTTACCTAAATGAAGTTTTAAGCGATCCTGCTTAATTTTTCTGCTCCAAGGTGTTTACTTTTCTTCGGTTGAGTCATGATTTTACCTAAATTAATTGATGGATTCTCAATTAAGTAATACATTACGGTCGCTACAATAAATGTGAGTGCTATAGATATTCCCGTGATTACTTCCATTGGTAATTTACCATGAAAATAATTAGCGACTGAAAGCGCAACGATCAGGTGGTACAAATATAAGCTGTAAGAGATTTTGCCAACAAAACGAATAGGTCTCTTCAACACCAATGAGCTTATAGCTTTTGAGTTGACAAAAAATAAGATAAAAATTGCTGCTCCAACTGCAATAATCCAATCATTTACGATTAACAAATGAACTATTGATAAATCATTTAAAAACCACCAATTATATGTGTATGCCAAGACACCAGCAACCAATAATGTGATTTTCAACGATCTCCCCATTTTAGCATAAATGAGATTCAGATGTTCTCTATTTTTGGCTAATAAAGCCCCTGCGACAAAGAAACCGAAGTAATGAATAGTATACAAGTAAGACCCTTGTAATTTTGTCGCATCATAATTAAATACTTTAAGAAACGCAACATACAAAACATAAAAGAAAATCGATCCCGAAACAGATAGAATTAAATTACGTTTCCAACTGAATTTCAAGACTAAAAACATTAACAGTGGGAAAATCAGCGAAATCCTCATTTCATGGACGAGAGACCAGACAACCATGTTAAACCTGTAACTATCAAATTCTGTTATTAAAACAGCGTGGTTCAATACAAGGTCAGATGAGATTGGTTTGTCAAACCACCCACCTAATTTAAAGAAGTCTATTGAATAGAAGCTCTTCATACAGACAATTGCAATAATAACACTGACGGCGTAAGGTAAATAAATTCTACAGATTCGTCTAATTAGATAATTTTTATAAATTGGTTTTTTAAAATCATTATTGTAATAAGGTAATGACAGCACAAAGCCACTTAATATAAAGAATAAAATCACTGCTTCATGACCTGCCCATAACAGATGGAATGGAGTTTTGTCTAATTTATTCATTAGCCAGAAATTCCCCAAGGGCAGTAAATGACAGAATACCACAGTCGCTGCTGCCAATCCTCTTAATGAATCTAATTCATCGTATCTTTTACTCATTGCGACCCCCTACATAAAAATTCTTCATAAAGAACGAAATTTGTTCTTCATAAAGAATATAATAATTCGGGTTCATAATTCAAGTATGAAATTTTGTTCTTAACAATAAACGAATTGTTCTGTATCATGAACATTAAGATTATAGAATGGGTGGTGAATGAATATTGTTGGATACTACTTTGGTAACATCTTTAGCTATAACTGGGGTAATAGCACTGCTTGCTTACGGCTATAGTACTAAAAAAGAAATGGACAAATTAGATATTGACGTTGAAGAAGATCGCACCGAAAGAAATATCTGGTGAGAACAGTTTTAGTAAACCGTTCTTCCGTCTCTTATCATAGCTAACTCCAAACTACGAAGAACATTCTTAAACATAGCGTCGTGGCCCGTATCGTTTGGGTGTAAGGAGTCAGCAAGAGTTTGATCAATAGTTTTCCCGCTATACAAACAATAGTCAATTATCGCTTGATAATGGGAAATGAACATGTATTCTCTTCTCTTGGCTATTTTTTTATACTCGCTTGACGTATCTTCTTGATGAAATCCAGTTTTGGCATTTTCATCACTCGCCCAAACCGGGTTTGGTGCCAAGAGGATTATCCTTTTATGACCAATCTTCGTTTCAACTAAGTTGAGTTGATAATCAAACTTGCTGAAAGTAGTACTTCTAGGTAGGTTCCTTTCATTAGTTCCGTAACAAATAAAAATTACATCATCGTCAGTCTTTATTAAACTGGGAGTTGTTCTTAAAGCATCAGAAACAGAACCATTTACACCCCTGTTTTCTAACCGTCCGACCTTGGTAAATTCAATATCGCTAATACTCAAGTAGGTTTGATTTGGTGTGTGTCCTAGTGATGTTAAAGTAATTTTCACTATATGATTACCTTCAGTTAAACCGGCAATTAACACTGGTGTAACCGCACTCGCTGTTGATATGTAACAATCAATCACTTGAATGTCTAAGCCATCAACATTTACTGTTAACTTCCCGCCCTGACTACTAAACGTAGTGTATAGTGTGAACGATGTGCCGTAAAAACTAAATTGTATCCCCAACGGTGGATTAGTTATCGAACTCACCGGATAAGCAACCAATGCCCCTGTAAAGTCGGGTTGTAAACCACCCAAACGAGTTATATAAGACAAATCAGCCGCGCTAACTTTTACAGGGTTTCCAGTAACGAATTTTTTAGTGATATGGTCAATTGTTTTAGAAACCCAAGAATTACCTGCACTTGCCCCTGCACCATTAGTTATGCTATCACCAACAAAAGCGATATTAGCTCGCTTTAACGGGCTTGTAATAACATTAAAAATATCGTCTTTAGCGGAATAGGCACTACTCGTACCGCCACCTCCGATGCTTACAGGGCTTCCGTGAAACATCAAAACTCCTGTATCTTCCGATAAACTATCCAACACCGTTTTATTGTTGTGTGTATGACTATTAGGGTCAGGGATAGATTGACCGGACTTCGGTTTTTGCCACATCAATATTACCTCCCTTAATAAACCTTAAAGTCATCAAGTGTTGTAGTTGCTGAATTTGCAGCAAGACCGTGTTGAGTAGCGCTCTGATTAAATGTATCAGTTGTAGCTAATGCTGTGTCTTCAACTCCATTAACAAAAACTTTTATAGAAGATCCTAATAAAACGACCTTTACAATGTCATTGTTCGCATAGGAAATACCACCTGACTTCACGGCAACGTAACTTCCTGCATTCTTTTTATAAAGTTCATACTTACCAGTTCCACTTGCGCCTTGAACAAACCACCAGTTATTTGCGTCCGTAACTCGGAACGCTAAGCGCGTAGCTGCTGCAACGATATTTACAAATTTAGCTTCTACGCTACAATCCGAAACGCCCGCATCAACAACCGCTAAACCATTACTAAGACCAGGCTTCACAACGTTTGATGCTATTGTTGGCGTTCCAGCTAGTGCTATCCAGGTTTTATTACCAACCTCGGTGATGGTTCCACCTAAATTTCCGTCAGCTCTTGTGAAAGAGTCTGATACTAGGGCTGACGGCGCTGCTCCTGATGTTGTCGCTGTCGTTGTCATCGCTGTCGATCGATTACCTGCACCATCGATAGCAACAAGGCGGAATGTATAAGCAGTATTAGCACTTAATCCAGTCACAGTTGTAGACGTCGAACTTGGATTGATTGCTCCACTGAACACTGTGAAGTTCGTTCCGTCAGCGGAATATGCTGCCTCATAAGCAGTTACATCACCACTAGCAGAAAGAGTCCACGAAAGCGGCACACTGTTTGCTGTCGGAGTTCCGGCTGCTAGACCGGTAACTGGACTAGGCGGCGTTGTATCCGCTGCTGCAGTAGTCGTGAACGTTGTGCTTGTGCCACTCGCCACATTCCCCGCCGCGTCCTTCGCTTTAACTGTGTAAGTGTACTGAGTGCCCGCTGTAAGCCCTGTGACGTTGTATGAGGTCCCGATTACGGTCGTCACAAGACTAGGGCCGTTATAGATGTCATACCCAGTTACCGCGACGTTATCCGTGGCTGCTGTCCAATTGAGCGTTACGCCTGTTTGCGTCAATCCACTTGTCGTGAGATTCGTGACATTGCTCGGTGCTGTTGTATCTGCCGGCGGTGCGCTCGTTGTTACATCTACACTCGTACCACTTGCAACATTCCCACTCGCATCTTTAGCCTTTACCCAAAGAGTATAAGCTGTAGAAGCAGCCAAGCCATTCACATTGTAGGTCGTTCCCGTAACGTTAGCCAGGAATGTGGTCCCGTTGTAGATGTCATATGATGCTACGTCACTCGATACCGAAGCAGTCCAGTTCAGCGTCAGGCCCGTTTGTGTGATATTGGATGTTGTGAGATTTGTAACGTTCGCCGGCGGAATCGTATCTGCGCTAGAGGAAGTTGTCACTGTTGTTGAAGTTCCCGACGAAATGTTATTCGCTGCGTCTTTTGCCTTGATTGTAAATGTGTATTGAGTAGCCTGTGTCAAGCCGGTTGCATTGTATGTCGTGCCCGTTACGCTGCCTACCAATGTGGATCCGCGGTAAACATCATAGCCGATACAGTCGCTGGAGGATGAGGCATTCCAGGTTAATGTGAGGCTCGTTGCAGTCAGATTAGATACTGCAAGATTGGTGACGTTGTCCGGTGGAGTGGTATCGACAGGTTGTGATGGTGTAAATCCGCCGATCAGTTGAATGCCCTCTGCACGCCACGGTACGGTGCTGTTAATGGTAACTACTGTGAATGGTTTGAAACGGCCTGTAACAACTTCTCCAGCCTTTACGGTTCGTGTTTTGCCATTAATGGTAAATGTAAGATCAGCAGCTCCGGATGTTTCTGGCTTTGAATCATTACTGACTTCGATCCCAATCATTTCGCTAGCGAACTCTTTGGTTAGATTTCCACTTCCACTGAAAGGTTCGTCAGAGACTTCAATGGGCGACTGCATGTGGTAAGAGCCGCCCGATCCTCTTACAAGTTCCCATTCTCCCTGCTCATTTAAGAATTGAGGAGGCGTGACATTGCCTATTTTAATCATTGGTTTAAGTTCATCAGGCATTTAATTAACCCACCTCCTACGCTAAATCAGATTCAAAATTAATTAGGATATATCCCTGATTAGGGAAGGTCTCGACGCTTCCGTCCTCATAAGTAACTTCAAATTCCGCTTTCATTGTCCCGAGAGTTGTTACTTCTTCCGGCTCGAAAACAAAAGAAACGATGCCATCGTCAGCAGATAAGATATCAGCCTCACGATTAACTAGGATCGAGCCTTTCCTGTACGTCGCCATTTTGAATTTCACCGAAGCATTATTCAATTTCACTGGCGTTCCTTTAGGGCTTATCAGAGCTGCTTTTATGGCTGTCCTTGTGTCTCCTCGCTTCATCGTTAGTGCCATCAATCCACCTCTTTCCGCTCTACGACATTTTGTACAGGAGCAACGAAATGCAGGAGGGTTTCGACCTTCACAAGCTGCACGTCAACACTATTTTTGATGGGTTCAATCACAATGCTTTTATCCATGATTACCACCTTCTCTAAAAAGACAATAAGCCCCGATTCGTACTAAACCGGGGCATAATTCAATTATTCCAATGGCTTGCCGTCAGTTCCCAGGTCCATAGCAGCGAGTTCAGCTTCAACAGCTGGCTTCAAGTTAACAGGAACTTGTTCGAATGTTTTGTATCCCTTGACGATTAGCGTTACGTATACTGTGACCATTGTTTCTTCACCTCCTCCCAACAACAAAAAAAGAAGCCATATAACGGCTCCTTTAAACATTGCTTTGATCCAGTAAAATTTGTACTTCGGGTCTTAAATTCAACGGCACTTCTTCGATCGTTTTCTTTCCAAACAGAATGAGTTTGTAATAAATTAGTGCCATACTACTCCACGCCTCCCTGAAGTGCCAAAATCATTTCGTACAGCTCTGTGATAGCCAACATATTGTTGATGGTTTCTTGCTCTGCGGCAGCCTTTTCGGCCTCTTTTTCTTCGTAGACCTGAGTGATTGCGAGCATGAGGTTGATGTTGTCTTGCTCGAGTTGAGCTATTTTTATTTGAACCGGAGTGGGTTGCGGATCTACTGGTTCAGGAGGCGGCGCTGGCGTCCAAACCCCATCGGCGTATGTATCACCGGGGTTTACTTCGATATCAAGCATAACTACCTCGGGAACTATAATTGTCGTGGGATTTCCGTCCTCGTCTGGTTCTCCCGGCTGTTCCTTGTCCACCCATTTGAACAAAGGTATCATGTGATCCGCAACGAATTCACCGGAAAGTAACGAAACCGATATACAAACACCCGTTTCAATGTCAATCTGTGCGTATCTGAACATGCTCACACCTCATTAGTAGTATTCGATTACTTGCCAAGCGACGGGAACCGTGTTAATTCCACTGTCTCCAACAAATCTGAGTGTTGTAGATGATATGAGGGTTGCATAAATGGAAGCCGGAATAATAGTATCTGAAGCTCTCATAGGACCAAAAGCGTCAAGGCTTATCACTGTCTTTGCCATATTAACCGCTGAAATCGTCACATCAGTTGCGCTAGTCCCCGACGCACCTACAACCCCTCTTTGAATGCTTTTCAATCCTCCCACCCCCTGCCATATTGAACCGTTGAACCACTCGATATATGTCCCGCTTGAGTGGACGCGTAGTTTCCCAGTATCCCAAACTGAATTTTGTCCTGCTTGGATAGTCCCGTTTTCATTGAATATAATGTTCTTCGGCCAATCCCAATCCTCTCCGTCAACGGTTGCAGAAGGTGCAAAAATAAAAGAATTAGCGGATGGGTGATGGATAATCCACGATTTATACCCTGACATTTTAGAGACTAACGGCGAATTTGTTGTGTTTCTTAATAAACCCGTCATCGTACCGCCTGTACGCTGTAAAGCCCCGTCAGCCGTCACATGGGCGTCATAGATACCTTGCTCCATCTTGTTCAGGTTGGCGGCGTTAAGGGGCGTTCCTGCTTGTGTAACCGTGCCCGGCGATTGGGTGATAGTGTAGAGCTTCTTTGGCGCGAATGCTGTGGCTGCGCTGCCTAGTTCGAGCTGCGGGTTGGTGAAGATGATGGCTCCCGTTGAAGCGCCCGAAGCGCTAGTCACGATAATTCTAATTTTCGCTGTATCGGATTGCGTTGTGAAAGTAATGCTCGAAGCCGTAGACGAAGAAGATGAAAATGTTTGCGCTCCTGCTGAGTTATACAAGATATAAAAGTGTCCGGCGTTACTTCCTGCAAGTGTACAAGAAAAAGCATAAGACGTACTAGGCAATACGGGGACCTCAATGTATGATTGCTGCCATGTACCCGTAGAGTTCAATGTCAGAACGTAAGGCGATGTAACCACCGCATTCGCATGTAGCGTCCAGTCCGAGAAAGGCGGCAAAAGGTTCTTGTCGCTCCCACCGTCCCAGTTCATAAAAAACCTTTTCGCCCACTGTACAGCCCTATCAATGTAAGTCGTTTTTGTGTAAGCCATTTAGTATAACCCTCCACTCTCGCCGCTTCTTATGGTTCCGCAGTACACGAAACTTTGATAAACGAGAACCCCGGTGTTAAGTAAGTCCAAGACATTTTTCTCTAGCCGGATCGCGTCATTGTAATCGAACGTTGTGCCGACCGCCCAAGATTTAACGCCGCCATACCCTGACGGAACCATGAAGTTACTTTTGATGTATTCAATGTTTTGTTCAATCCTGTTAATGGACGAGAGAAAATCAATGCTGTAGTTCGTCCGGTTCTTCACAATGCCGACTTTCGGCGTGTCTGAGGTCCATGCTGTGCCGCCTGTAAGCGTGCCAAATGCGACCCCGGTTGTGGGAACTAAACTTGTGCCCGTGCCTTGGTCGCACCTCCAATATGCAATTAACCCCGGTTCAGTACCTTTCAGGAAGCGGCGCATACTGTCCTGAATCTGTGCTTGGCTGCGCGCATAGTTCCAAATCCGAACGTCATCCACACAGCCTTTGAACCACCTGGAGCCACCTTGCCAAGAACCTATATATAGGTTTCCTGTATTCTGCACTACGCCGGGACAAGCACCCGATCCCTCAAGAACACCGTCCACATATATGCGTATAGTCACACCGTCGTATGTGGCTGCTATGTGATGCCATCTATTGTCTTTTAAAGCTGTGAGCGTGTAGGCTTTCGCCCCGCCCACAAAAAAGTATACTTGGCTCGTTGTGCTGTTGTACTCAAATGCCCACCCTGTAGTTGATGTATGCGACTTATCTATTATATTCGCATAATCGACCTGCGCTGTGCCCGGCTTAATCCAACACTCAACAGTCAATTGCGTTAAGTCGAAAACAGAGCTATTGCCACAATTCACGGCATCGTCAACCCCATCGAATGACAGGGCGTAGAGGTTTTCTTCCAGTCCAACGATATTGTATTGAATGCTGTTTAGATAGTCGGCAACCTCTTTGATGTTATTTTCTATCCGGTTCCAGTCATCCGGGTTCATGTAATCATTTTCCGTCCAGTTCAATCGGGGAGTGATCCATGCCATTAATTGACCCCTCCCTTCGCTTGCGTTTTTACTGTCAGATACCCGGCATACTCGATTTCATTCTTTGTGACATAGGCGTTCATTGTGCTGCCGTATGTGTTCTCCATTGAGAGTACGTCATTAAGCTCTAGAGCCGGGTTTCCGCGCCATCTGACGGAATAGGTCGCTCTATATGCCAACTGCGCCATAAGCCAATCAGCGACCGCCTGAGCGCGTGCAGAGGTGTTGATAAGGGTGTTCTTTTCTAGCTTCAGAGTGTCGCCTACGGTATTAACGGGATGGTTAACACCGACAAAGCCGGACGTTGAAAGGTCTGTCCAGTATGTTACCTCTACCCGTTTGATTGCTTTATCAAGGGCGATTTGAGGCTCCGTATACATGTTGTCAAAGTCGGCTGAATCGACCGGGGTCATATCGCCTAAGACGGTTTCCATGGCGTAGGTGCGCCCGGCTGATGTCTCTGCATACTCCCCGGATATCGCGCTATCAAATACAGTTTTCCACGTTACCCCATCGGCAGATATTTCCGTCTTGGTGTTGTGATAGGTGCGCCCGTCTGCGTAGTAGTGCCATACCTTGACTGTCTCAATGTCATATACTGCGCCAAGGTCAACGGTTACGTTCCCTAAACCACCTTGTCCGCACCAATTTTCTGAAGCTGTATTGCCGTCGGTAATTAATGAGGGCGAATTAACCGGAACAAAGGAAGTCGTCACAGGCTTTCCAAGGGCTATATTTGTACCGCTCGAATTGACCGCCTGTATTTCCACCCAATGACCCGCATTGTTGAAAGTGCTGCCGTTTGTGGTATCCCGGATGTATCGCACCTTGCGAGTTTTATTACACTTCAAAGTGATTTTACCGTCACGGGTGACATAGATGTTTGCACCCCCGGCTATGGCAATCATTTGGAGCAGGTCCCGGTAATTCACTTTTTCGGCAACCGAATTTGTTGTTATATTTTCTAGTGCCGGGTCAATCCAGTAATTCGATATCCCCGCAAGGAAGAAAATATACCTCGCCAATGATGCCAATGACTGCGAGGCGGGCGCTGAATTGTTCCAAACAAAGCTCGCCATGGTGTCGAGATTGGTCCGGGCTGTGAACGTAGCTGTTAAGCTGCCCTCGTCCGATTGCCATTCTTGAAGCAGGTAATTTCCAATGGGAATGTATTCAAAGTTACCGCCCCCGGTATCAAGCCCGATCTCCCCTATGACCTGCTGACGCTGCTGCAAGTATTTATAGAACCCGGTCGGATTCAAGATATTAAAAAGCCTGTCGGAGTTATCGATTGTGAACTTGAACTCAGCAGAAGGGAGCTTGCCAGTAAGCAAGTCCATTTCCTCGACTGAGCTTAGGTTAACTAAGTTGTCATCGGTGTACTGCTTCACAAAACCAAAGTCAACTTCAAAAACTCGAGCTCTGCGGTTCGGTTTGGACCATTTACGAATGATGACCGACACCTTGCGATAGTTGTATAGTTGCCCGATTGGGACTGCGATAATATCGGTATTACCCGTGACTGAGGTCGTCGCTATTACAGCTCCCCCAGCGTCATAAGCGGTCATATCGAAGTCAACCGCGTATTCACCATTCACTTGGTCGAATGTGATTGTCAACCCGGCGCTAGAGTGATTTGATCCGAAGTCAAAGGATATAGTAAGAGGTGTTGCGAATACGCCGAAAGCGTCGCATATATCAGAGCTACTCCAGCCTAACTCCTCGTTATTGGCGATTACATCGTCAGCAAATGAAAAAGAACCGTCCAAGCGGAAGCGGTCCTTTTCTAATGTTGCAGCCTTATATGTCATGCTGCGCCTCTTATCGATTAAGTGAGCCTTAACACTTAACGGTGATTCAGGTGAAGTTGTGATATTGGTAACATCCCCGGAGGCGGTAACATCGCTAATATCGAATGTCACGCGCCCCGCTGTACGTCTGACAGGCGCGTATATGTTATTCTTGAAATTTTGCGTTGTCCTGTACATATGCCGCGCCTACCTTTCGACTACATTGAAAGCAACATCCTTGTACCGCGGGGTTCCATCGATGAAGTCCAACATAGGCATCTTCCGGTCGCCCTTATAAAACGTTTTGGTTGCAGGGCTATTTGTTTTCGGATCTATATATGTCACTTCGAAATAAAACGGATCGATTGCATTTAATATCTGACTCATTTGTTCGGCATCGAGGAACTTCCAAGATAACTCTAATTTAACTTTGCGTGCGATGAACTCAGTTATCAAAAGACCATTTGTATTCCTCATAGGGTCCTTTGTTAGATCCTGGTGACTTACTGTAAGATCGGAAGGGGTCGGCATTTCAACCCCGTCAATTGTTAACAATGCCATAGGTTTACCGACCTCCTAGGTTGTTGTAATCATGCTTCCACCAATACGCGAATTCTCTTTATTCAGATATGGGCCGACAACACGGGCGAGACTAACACCGTCAATGATTAAGTTGACGTCACCTGACTTGTTGTTGCTATTTCCGCCATTACTGAATTGCATTGCTGTAAGTACTGCATTGCCAAGAGCGCCTGCTAATTTGTCGACGAAGGATGTATTCTCAAGCGGCACGACCATTTCAGAGCCAGCCTCTCCGATCTGCGCAATCGTCGGACTATCTACAATCCCACCCCGGGCGAGTCTTGGAATTTTCGGGATTTGTGGCATTCCGATAGATCCGCCACCAAGAACAATATCAGTACCTGGTACACTAACACTTGGGATATTAATTTTGATAGCATTAACTTTGTCGATGAAACCATTGACCAGATCGATAGCTGAATTGATTCCATTCTTAATTGCCGTACCAATGCCTTCCCAAATTTCACCGGTCTTCTCTGTCAACTCTCCCCATACCGCAAGGACAGCTGTGTTTACTCCAGAGAAGTCGAGTTTAGCAATGAGGTCGAATTTCTCACTGACTTTTTTCTTAAGTTCATCCCACTTGGTCCCTGTATCCGTTTTAAGGTTTTCCCAGGACGTAACGATAGTATTTTTAATTTCATCCCACTTCACAAAAGCTTTCGTCTCTTCCCACTTAGTACTCAAGCTTTGTTTGAATTCATCCCACTTGGTCCCAGTTTCGGTTTTAAGATCGGTCCACTTATCGACAATTGCCTTCTTAATTTCATCCCATTTAACATATGCTTTTGTGTTTTCCCAACCCTTGGATAGAACTTCTTTAAACTCTGTCCACTTTGTTTCCGTCTCACCTTTCATCTCTTCCCAGTAAGCAACGACCTTCGTCTTTACGGCATCCCAAACAATGCCGTTTTCTATGGCATACCATGTTTTACCTATACTTTCTTTCATTTCTCCAAACTTGGTCGATACCTTATCGCGGATATATTCGGCAAAGTCTAAAGCTTCTAGTTTGGTTGGATCGCCGTACTTCTTGATTTCTTCTTTCAATCCAGACCATGTGTCGCTGAATTCCTTTTTCCATTCTTTCATTTTGTTTGCTGTTTCAGGTGAGAATATCCCAATGAATCCGGTAATCGCATCAAATGAACCAGAGATATTTTTTTCGAAACCATTAAAAGCCTTTTCAAAATCCCCGCTGATCAATCCGCTAATTAACTGAATAGTACCTGCCCAAGATCTAATGCCACCTGCAATGGAATCAATGGAATATGACACTCGTTTAGCTGATTCGCTTTTGAATTGATCCCAGAAATCTTGAATAGGTTTAGAGTTGGAAATTGATTTAACAAGGTCTTCAATGCTTTCGCCTAATTCACCAAAGGAATTCTTTAGATTTCCCAAAGAATCACTGAGGCGCTTTTTGTCCTCTTCCGGAATGAAATCATTAATGGCTTTTCGAAACTTATCGGCTAGCTCCTGAATTTTTGTAGGAATCTTTGTGGATTCATCATTAAATCCGTCACTCATTCCTACGCCCAATCCACCGCCCACTGAGTCTGACTTTGAGTCATTGTCATCCTTGCTCGCGCTTCCTAGTTGGTTAAGCTCGTCAAATCCTGCGAGCGAATTAGCTGCCTTCTTTGCTTTTTTACCGGCAGCGTCAAGAGAATCCCCCAAACCATCCACAGCACCCGATTGAGAATCAATGGCAGCCGCTTGAGCATTACCCGCCGCAATATTAGATTTAGGAAATAATGCTCTCATGAATGCAGAGACATTCTTAAAAACAACTTCCGCTCTTCTTGCCATTTCCGTGAGCAATGGTAATGCTATGTTAAGAATAGGAAGAAATGCTTGCCCTAAAGCCAACTTAACATCGGATAAAGCGGCAACAAAACCACCTTTTAACAAGGCTGTGTTGTTCGCTATTTCTGTACCAAAGTTAGTGGTTGTTGAATCTAAGATGTGATAGTAAAGGATGGTTTTTTTCATTCCCTCGCTGAGTTCTTCCCAGGGGGCACCGTTAGCCATCATTTTGTATGCTCTGGATTGTTGGATTGCTGCAACACGAACGTTGACGCCCAACTCGTCAGCACCATCGGCCTCTTGGTTCATCGCTGAACGCATCCGGTCGGAAATCTCTACCTGATCCATGCCGGTTCTGCTCCGAATAATCGCAGCAGCTTTAATTAAGTCAGTCGTCTTTTTGAGCAAATCTTGCTCATCTTTAGCAATAGACTTCAATCGTAGCGAATAGTTATTGCCCATTTCCGCAACCGATAGCTTTGAAAACCCCATGGCATCACCGACGGTGTTTTGCCATTTTACAAAATCGCCCATGCTCTTCCCGAGCGTATTACTTATGGTTCCCATCAATGCTTCGAATTTTATAGCATCATCCACCGCATCGCTTAAAGCCAATCCAACTCCGATACTACCGAGAATCCCAGCGATTTTTCCGCCGAAATTTTTCAGATCTGTTTGAGCTTTGGTCAGCTCTTTTTTCATCTGGGTGAAGTCTGCGCCAGCACGTATAACTAAATTCCGGATGATCGAGATGGCCGTTCACCTCCTTGTATGCTTCATGTCACTGTCCCGCCGAACATCGCGTTTAATCGTTTCACCTCCGCGAACATATCGACGGCAGCTTGCTCTTGATTCTCTTTTGGTTTTTCTTTGAGGATGTCTTCCAATCTAGGCCAGTTCTTTACCCGACCGAAATATGCGCCATAATAAGCCGCAGAAATTCGCTCATTCTGCATAAACTTTTCGCGCTTGTGGTGTTCTTCTATATGGACTGTTAGTTCATATGGCGTCATATCGTTATACTCGTACAAGCTAATACCGACCGCCACCGCAGCCCTGTATGATTCTTGCCAATCGAAAGCTTTTACTTCTCGCGGCTCGCCGGTTTCATTTGGTCCACCGCTAGATTGTTTCCCCCAAACTTGCCGTAGGCTTTATTGAAAGCCTCATAAATCTTTTCCATCAAGTATTCATGAGAAGGTGCATAATCCAAAATGTCCTCCATCATTTCCAAAGTGAGCTTTTCGCCATTCTCTCTTGCATCTTTTTCTAGTCCATAGAAAAAGATTGTTTCAAGTTCATCAAGATCTGTTCCTTGGTTTTCCTGTTCCATGTCCTCCACACTTTTACCATTGCGAGCCAACATTCTTTTCAGAGCTTTGTGACCGAAACGCAGTTCGCGTGGTCTGTCCAATTCTACAATTACAACGTCATTATTGTTTGCGTTCGCCATTTCCTCTTCATCCTCCGATTAATAGAAATAAGGCTAGAACCGTTTAAAGTCCTAGCCCTCGCTTGCTTAATTACTAAGCTGTTTTAACCACAACAACTTCGTAAACCTTTTGTGTCTTGCCATTTTCGTTAGCAAGGATCGTCAGTTTCTTACCGATGTTGATTGTCAAAGGAATAACGGCCGATGGAGAACCACTCACCAAGTCCTGTGAGTATACACCATCAATATACAATTTCAGCGCATGAGAAGCTGCTGTTGCTGTAATTGTAGTTGACGTGGCGGTTACGCCACTGAAAGTATAGCTGTAATTGTTGTTTGAAAATGCCGGTGATAATGTACCACCAGCACCGGAAAGTCCAAGAGCAGACAGTCCAGTACTTGGTGTTGTGACCAACGAAGGAGCTCCTGAGACTTTAATTGTCGCTTCAAAGCCGATCGCTCCCTCTACCTCAACACCTGTTGTCTTAAAGCCTGTTACCCCTCCAGTGAAATTCCATGACGCTCCTAAAGCCGGTGGGAAAATGATCGCATATGAATCATTTGTTCCATTGTTAAAAGCATTATATAGCGCCATTTGACCGAGTGTATCCGATGGGTCAAAGAACCCAACAACACTAACCTCACCAGCATCTTTAAACCCGGGAATAGACTCTTTATAGCCACCTGGACTGGAGAGGGTTGTAACGTCAATCGAGTCTGACTGCATCTCAGGTGGTGTGATGGATGTGATCGATGCTATATTATTAGCTCCAATCGTTAGTTTCGTCCCCATTGCTCTTTGTACCAAATTAACAACCTCCTATAAATAAACTTGAAACGGAATTGTGGACCGATATAAATCAGGCTCAACGTCATAACCCTCTTGTGGTTCAGAGAGAATGACATCTTGTACATATAACGTTCCGTCGCCAATAGCCCGGGTTTGAAAACTGATAATAGACTCAGTGACGAGTGAAGTTAGCTGCTTCATCTCCGGATAGGTTTTAGCTACAATGCTGACTTCTGCAGATATGCTTTTGCTGTTAATATAGCCAGTCAATGTTTTTAGCTTCACACCTTCATTCGAGACGTAAGCCACATAAGGAGCCGTCTTGTCTGCACTTACAACCAAAGGAAATACTTTGTTCGCCAATGCTGGAATCAACTCAATTTCAAAAGCCAAAGCTTCCTCGAATCTCAACTAACTCACCCTCTCTCACTAAGGATCTTATCAATTTCTTTCCCGGCTGTTTGAATAACCTGCTTCTCGATCTTGTCCGCATTATTCTCAATAGCATGCCTCAGATAGCGATAACCCGGCGTATAGTGTCCGTTGGTCGTCCATCCATACTCTTGCGAAGCTGGATAGTATGAGCGCTTGTTCGTCTTTGAAAGCTTGACGAATACGTCATTCATCTTTGGATCGATCATAACTCCATAAACCTTTTTACCGGGCTTCACCTTGCGCTCTGCCTTCATGATGACGCCCTTTTTCAGTTGACCGGTGTCTACCGGAGCATTTGACTTTGCGGCTTTCCTCGCGATTGCAGCACCCGCTCTAGCCGCCTTATTTGCGACCTTTTGAGGCACTTGTCCGAGTCGCCGCATGTCACGCTCAAGCCGTCTTAAACCATCGATATCTCCTCGTCGAGCCACTAAACCACCAACTTACAATAAAAAAGTAACTCTCGGTTTGATGATTGAACATTTATAACAGAAAGTATTTCGTAGACCTCAGTGCCATGTTGAATTCTCATAGTATTGTTTATTCCAGGTTGATACCTCGTTCTGAACTTCACTTCAACCAAACTCTGTATCGCTGCAGCGCTGAAATACTCTTTACCTATCAAGGGATCTTTGGAGGCTCGTATGGTCATGAAATCAATCCATTCATGGTTACTTTCACCAAATGAATTGCGACCCGGTTTCAATGTTTTTATCGTTATTGTCTGCTTCAACTTACCGGCGTTGATCATTTCGACGCATCATCCTCATCGTCGTTCCGAGGAGATTCATTTTTATCGACTCCCCCTCGCCCTGGACCTTTGCCAGTGTTAGGAGAAGCCTCCTGCTTCTGCTGACTTTTTTGTTCCTTCACTTCTTCGCCAAGGAAACCAAGTTCACGAAGATCATTACACCTTTGGGCGTTTCCTTCGTAAACAGAGTCAACAGGATAGTAAATACCATTACTTTTCTCGATAAATTCGACCGAAACAATGTGTTTTTTCATGTAATCACCTACTCTCATCAATCTTTAAGCTGTAAGATGATGCTTTCCAAGCTGAAATTCAGCTTGTCGATCTTCACTGAAGGATCCCGATTCTCGTAATGAAGGGATACATAGAGCATGACGGCCAGTGTATAACTGGCCCCATCCTGCTCCTCCACTCCCGCTTTTAGCAAATACTCCTTGGCTGCTTCAATTAGGAGAGCGAGGGTTAAATCATCCTCGCTCCCATCAATGCGCAGATATCCTTTCAATTCTCCCAACGAGAGCTCCATAAAATCACCCTTAATTAAGGCGTAGCAACCACTTTCGCGATGCGGAATGCGGATTTCAGCTTGATTTTGTGGTCAACCCAAGCTGTAAGAACGAACAATTCAATGCCGGTTTTAACGTCTTTGTCACGATCGTATAGCACTTGTGGGTCGTAGTTGATGTGGGAATAACGGAAGTCACCAACAATTGGTTTAGTTGCAGAATCGCAGAACACAACAGGCTTACCGAGAACTTGCTCAGGTTGCGCATTATAGAGTGTTGCGTTGCCATTTGCCAGCGTCTCGATAATATCCATGTAATCCGCATAGCGCATCATGATGCTTGCGTTTTCGCGGTAATCTTCATGCAGAGCTGCAATCGAGGCCTTGATAGCTTTATAAAGGTCAGACCCCACAACTTCGGTGATGCCATTTTGAGTGGAATAGAAGCTCATCAGCTCTTCACCTGTGGCCGGTGTTGTAGCAAAAGCAACTTTCTTCTCTTTTGCAGCAAGACCGCTTTGCAAAGCTTGGTCAACGGTTTGTACAAGGTTGGTGTCCGTAGCCGCCAGGATCGTCTCGGAAATAGGAACGAATACCTTGAATTTGTGTCGACCAAACGTTACAACATCACCATCGGCTTTTAGTTCTTTAGCCGTGGCTGTGTCAGCAATGAAATCATCATTAGTGTCGAGCGTGAAGGTTACTTTCGGGATTTCGAGATTAGCAACACTTGTCACCGTCGCAACATTACGCAACGGATTTTTCACGAACGGCTCATGGAGCAATTCAGTCGACATTGTGGATGGAAGGATCTTCTCTCCACCTGTGCTGTTTCCATCACCGAGAGCAGCTTTGATCTCTGGAGATACGGTTTTACCGCCGATAACCGCGCGAATCAGGGCTGCTTTAGCCGCAGCAACTTTCGATTTAGGATCAGCAACGTTCTCAATTGGGTTGCGTTGCAGGTTCTTCAGTTGCTCTGCTTCCATTTCGTCATGCTCTTTTTGCAGGATGTCGAAGCGAGCTTTCAAGTTGGACTCTTTCGTTTCCAGCGCCTTGATTGTATCGATGCTTGCATCCGGCTTAGAGGCTTCTGTCAATTTTTCTTGCTTTGCAGCAGCGTACGCATTACCGATTGTAACAAGGTCATTCTTAAGGTCGAATAAAGTTTTCATTTAAATACCTCCCAGGTATGATTTCAAATTTTGTAGTTCAAGTCTTGCGTTATTGGCAATTTCTTGCCGCTGTTGCTCTGTCAAAACCTTATTTTCAGGGGCGGCTACAGGCTCCTCTTTTGGGATAATTGCGGCCGGAACGTTACGGTATTTAGCTAAAAGCTTGTTATTGGCATGAGCCGCAACTTGCTTGGATTCCCCGACAACATCACAGAGTCCATAGTCAAATGCCTCTTGTGCAGTTAGCCAGGTCTCCGCTTCCATAAGTAAGATTAGATCGTCCTCAGAAAGTTTATCACCAGCTTTGGTGAGATAAGACTGTCTGATCGACGTATCAACCTTTTCCAACATGTCCGCGGCTTCACGAAGGTCTTTAGCGTTACCTGCGGTGTACATCCATGCATTGTGAATCATCATCATAGCGTTGCTTGGCATGATGATCGTGTCGCCGGCCATCGTAATTACGGATGCAATTGACGCTGCAAGCCCATCAACATGGATATTTACATGCGCCTTATGACGCTTGAGCATGTTGTAAATTGCCACACCTTCAAACACATCACCACCAGGAGAATTAATATAAACATTAAGTGTTTTCAACTCACCTAATGCGTCCAGTTCTCCTTTGAAACTTTTGGCTGAATGTGCGTAGTAGCCACCACCCCAAGAGGCAATTTCGAGGTAAAGGTAAAGGTCAGCTTCGTCACTTGTTTGATTTTTGAACTCCCAAAACTTCTTATTCTTCGCATTTTGCTTATCTGCCATTTTTATTATCACCTCCCCTACTTAATAATGAGTTCCCATCTATCACGCCAAATTGCCCACTTACCATTCGCGGTGACCGATAAAGTTTGTTGATCTTTAGGTATTGCAGTTGATGGCATAACAAAAAACATTGCCTCTTGCCCGATTAGTGCGCACAAGATAACAATGTCTGAAGATAGAGATAAGTCTTTTTTTATTCTTCCGTTCGGAAGTCTAATGTTGAATGCTGACTCCACCATGCCTGATTCGTGTTTGTTTGTTAATACGAAAGTCCACTTATTATCGAGGAATTTCGCTGTTTTCACCTCTACCCTTATATTTTTATTGACCAACAGATCATAAGGGTGAGTTTTCCCTTGCAATTTGTTCATATCGTCAACTTGAAAACCTAGATTTTCAAGTTTGGACTTAACAAGCGATTCACCCGCATCTCCGGAATGAGCCCGTGATTTTATGTCATGATATGACCTGAATTTCGTGACGGCTGTTCTGACCACCCCATACTTCTCGGCAATTTGACGGTCACTGAGTCCTTTGATGTGGTATTCTTGCCGTACAATATCCAATGTCAACACACTCATAAAATCACTCCCTAATCACTTGTTTTTGAAGCTTTTCGTTGGTCAATAGGTGTATCAATCGGGTATAAATCTCCACTGATATAAAGCTTCTCGCCGCCAGGCTCAGGAGGTTGTTCCAACATTGCGCGTACTTCGTTCGGCTTGTAGATACCAGAACGAATGGCTTTGAAGAATGCCTCCATTTGAGTAGCCATATCTGCACGCAGAAGAGCGCCGACATTGAACTTGTAGTAAAGTCCGGATCGGCGCTCCTGCTGGGTGAGCAACTTTCTATTAAATTCCTGTTCGTAATGCCTAACAATGGCTAGTAGTGTGTAGGTGACATACTCGAGACTCATTTGCTCCATGCTTGAGTAGCTGGCGCCTTCAGTCTCACCTAACATACTGACCGGCATATTAAATACTGTTGCGACGCGTGATCGAGTAATTTTTTCAACCTCAAATACCTTAGTATCGATAAATTTCTTCTCGATAGGTTCAATTTCAATCCCGGACTCCTGAATCAACACGCCGCCATTGTCTTTATAAAAGTCCTTGAAGTTAGCTATCACTTCAGCTTTCTTTTCCTTACCGACATGGGCTGCGTATTTCAGGATGAATGATGCATGGATAGCACCTTCCATCTGGCTTAAGCTAAACTCGCGAACCTCTCGGTCAAAGTCGATTGTATTCTTCAACACATCGATTGGACTAATGCCTTTATAACCGTTTTGAATCGTATGAATGTGCTTGACGTGAATCATATCAAGGTTATGGACGTAATAACGGCCCTTATCTCCGTCTATTTCATACCATAAGTCACCTGAATCCACTTCGATAATCGGACTAACACAGGTGGGATCCAGTATGAGAAGTTGCTCCAATTGTTGCATCCTGCCATACATCTTCAATGCATATCCATTACCGTGTACGTTTCTGTGCGTCTCGAGTATTCGAATGAAATCAAAACTGGTCATGTTATTGTTTGGTGCATTTGATATTTTGTCCGACACATCCGTTTGAACCGGGTTGAAGTCCCGGTAAAGTTTCAAGGGTAGCGTAGACATTGAATTAGAAAGCCGTGATACTGCCGCGAATATTGTCTCATTGTTGGCTAATTTACCACTAACTCCCCACTGGAAGATTGATTTCCCGCCACGAAACCACCTTGAAAAATTACCGTCAGTCACTTCGTTATAACTATTCCTGATTACACGCCAAGCAACTTTAGCTCTCTGCCATATATTCAAATTTCATCACCCCCTTAGCAGATCCTTGATAGATACAAAGTCAACATTCCCATTTAGTTCAGGCGCAGCCATACGCTTGATCGTTTCGGTGTGAGCGTTAAGCCACGCAGCAAAACCATCTATCTTCCGATATCTCCCCTGCTTTGTAGGTAACCAATTGCCATTGCGATCTTCGACCAACTTCACGTTGTTTAAATACCATCGTAACAACTTGTTATTGTTATAGATGACTTTTCCAGCAAGCAGAAGTTCCTTTATGTCCTTCAGCGGGCTATTCAGGGTGAGTGCTCCTTGACGGACTATCTCACAAACAAATCCAAAAGCCTTCAGATCCTCTACTAATCGATAAGCATTGGCAGGGTCGAAGGTTATTAGATCAATTTGGTATAGTTTCGATTGTTGAACAAACCAGTCATAGATGTATTTATAATCAACATAAGCACCCGGACAAATAGAGAGCAAACCCTCTTTTTTCCACTCCTCAAACGGAAGTTTTTCATTATCTAGCTTCACTTTTTTCTCAGGAACCCAGGAATGCGACAAAACAAAAACGCGTCCATCGTCGAGTGCGAACTCGAGACACGCGCTTGTAAAGTCCTCAGTTTGTGACAGGTCGAAACCGCCAACGCAGCTACGACCCCTCAATGTTTGTATATCGATGACCTTGTTGTTCTTCTTGATGACTTCGAAATCAATGAATGATTGCTCATCCGCTTGCACGAATAGGTTTAAGCGTTTTGTTATAAAGTCGTTTCGCTCTGCCGGGATGTGCTGCCGGCTTTCCCATTCCTCAATCAGCGTATCAATCTTCAATGTTGTTCCTAAGCTAGGGTTCGCCTTGATCCAGTTATCCGGATTGTTGAGATCATCATCCTCATCGAGTTCAGCCATGAAGTAAAAGGTACGCTCATCTTGTATCACACCATTCAGTACATCTGCACCCTTCTCGTAATAATCCATGAGTGGACCGTCGAGCTGGTAACCTGCAGTCGTGATATAAATCAACATCGGCTGCGATCTGGCCCCGGTGCTGTTCTTAATGACGTTGATTAGCTTGTAACCTTTGTACTCATGGATCTCATCGAAGACAGCGAATGATGCATTCTTACCATCAAGCTTTTTACTGTCGGTCGCAAGCGGTACGATCTTAGAAACAGTCTTACCATATCTGATTTCATGCAGCGTCGATTCAAAGTGACGATCAAGCAGCCTGGAGGCCTTAACCATCGCCTTGCATTCATCGAACAACTCTCGAGCCTGTTCTTTTGAATTGGCAAGTTGGAACACTCTGGCGCCATTCTCCCCATCCTTCGAGGCAGCATAAAGAGACAGACCACTAATCAGTGTGGTCTTCCCGTTTTTCCGGGCGACATAAACCAGACCTTCCTTGAATCTCCGGATCCCTGTATTCATATGAACCCAACCGTACAAGGAGCCGATAACGAAATGCTGCCACGGCTGCAGCTCAAGCCGGTCAAAGTCGCCCTGTGATGGTTTGCAGAACTGCTCGATGTACGTTACTGGCCTGTACCCTTTTTCTTCATCGAAGATATAAGGGAAGTTCTCATACCCTTGGCGCTCCAAGTCGTTTAAATGACGCTGACATGCCTGATAAACTTTTTTCGATGTGATGATTAAGTGAGCAACAACTGCTCTCGCATATGCCGTCGTTTTAAGCTTAGAATTTTTCGAATTCGTCTCGCTTGTCGCTGTCACCATCATTGTCGCCACCTTCCGACTTAACAAGGCCCGCGACCTTACGATCTGATGCCGGTGTAAGCTTGAGCTCAGCTTGCAGCTTTCGCTGCTGCTCAACGATCTTCAAAACTGCATCGACCGATTTGTTTGAACGGTACATTTCCTGCGTGCCGTTTTTGAACAATTCAACCGATCCGCGTTTCTTGATATCCTCAATGTGCGCTCGCTTCAACTGCTCAAGCAGCACCATATTATCAACCAACATAATCGTTCGTTCGCTTAGGTTGTTATCGATCTCGAGTTCTCTGACCAGAATTTTAAATAACTCCCTGGCAGCGACCGTCGTAATTATTGTTTTGGGTTTAAACATTGAACCCCCCCTCCCATACGAAAATTTAGTCTGCACCGAAAACGAATGTGGACACGCGGTCTTAGCCCTTAAATCATTTTAAAATCGAAAGGAGGGGGGCTTGAACAACTTTTCGACATCTAGAGTGTTGGATAGGTTCGATGCCTGTACGGCGCTCCTAGCGCTTCTAATGACGTGCATGTAATCACCTCACTTCACTATTTGCATTCGATTGGATGATGCGTGCAGCTCTTATCTTTACTTCTTTCGTTTCTTTACCGCCATGTTCTTTGTTGTGACATGGATGACATAGGCTTTCAAGATTATCTAACTCAAGTCCCTTACCTGGATCATCACGCAAAGGTACGATGTGATGGACCATATCTGCCGGCACTAATTTCTTTTGTTTGAAGCACCTTCGGCACAAGTAGTTATCCCTAGTTAGAGCTTGCTCTCGAACCTTCTGCCAGTCAGTTGAATTGTAGAAAGATTTTGAATCCTTATCACGTTTGAACTTATCGTAATACCGATCCTCCTCAGTCCTTCCTCTGTTGTTGCTCATGTTATCGGTGTCCAATCAAAAGGAGAGTCAGTATACCAACTTATGAACAATCTCCAGAGTAAGATAGGTACAGCAAGCGGATTTCCACCTGATACCAATACCGCATACATCAGCAATATCATCGTTAACAATATAGAGAATTTAAAGGCGTCACTTGTTAAAGCAAACCACCCAATAACTACCCAAACTATGAACGTATGCCATGTGTACATCCATATCATAGAGATCATTTAATCCACCTCTTTTCAGCAAAACAAAAAGCCCATCCTCGAAAGAATGAGCCTGTCATACTTACTTCCCTTTATAGCACCCTTGTTACTAAGGCGTTGTTTAAGACCGTGGAACTCACCGTCGTTCCACACCTCACTCGACCTTTTCTTACGAAAAGGCCATATATTTTAACTTCGTCGAATTAACATAAGGATCTTTAAAACACCGTCTTAGTAACTAAGTACGTATAAAGAAAAGGTCTTATTATTTTATAATGTAGGAAAAAATCAGCGGTTTTCAAATTCGCTCATATTCGTACAAAATCAGCCGTTTTTTAAATATCGGAGATACTCGATCTCACGAATACTTGTTCTCACGAACGTATATTCTTATTTTGCTATACGAACATCAGCTAAAGATTCTTTAATATTCGCCAAAATATCCTAGAAATTTCTTATAATTATTTATGAAGTCGGTACAAAGAAAGGAGGAATATGTATGCCGAATAAAAAGCAAACAAGCCCATCCGTCGCTAAAACTGCATCTAAGATTTTACGCGATGATCGTTACAGTGATGCTGCTAAAAAAGTAGCTGGAAGTGCATTATCACAAACAAAGAAAAAGTAATTTAGCCATCATACCTAACCACTAGCCCCCCGCTGGTGGTTTTATTTTCTTTCAACCGGCACTTCACCAAGAAGCATTATTGCCTGTTCCCTTCTCTCATCACTGACAAACCCTGAGTAATTCTTGCAATGAATCAAATGTGGCAGCAGTTGACCCATGTCGTCATCGTCATCAAGAATAATAAAACTCTCGATCGGTTGTAGCTTGAACTCATCCATAAACAACTGTATCTCTTTGCCGCGGATCTCCCAGTCAAGCACAGGAGTTTTGCCAATCACATGCTTGTCGAGATCGTACCAGGAAAAGAGCTTCTTAATTTCTTTGATCGATAAACCTTTTCTCCAAGTCGACGAAAGAACAATCTTGGCGCCGGTCCGTTTAACCACTTCACGCAAATTACGAACAGCAACCGGGCAAAACTCCTGCATCATGTGCAATCTGCTGCGGACCATGTAATTTCTATGATTCATGACACCATCAATGTCTAGGAAGATCAGTTTCAAGACTTATCGCCGTCCTTTTGTTTTGTACGAGAACGAATTTTAAAGACGCTAAGAATTACGGTCAAGATCACATACGTCCAAAACCCGCTAACCTCGAATCCTGGCAAATACGCAGACAAGAGCAATAGTTTGACCGGAGTCAAAACCAGTCCGATTATGAATAGAATTACACTCGTTACGCATCCGACTCCAACAGAAATGGCTAGAAGGCTGATCACGAATAACCAAGTGAATAGATAGCTTATTACCACCATGAAACAGGTTGCCAAGATCATAGTTTTAGTACTGTCAATGTGAACATGCTCGCTGAAATAGTTAGAACTAACCCAAAATACAGCGAATGTAATCAAGGCATTTACTATACTTCTCACGGATTCAACAACCTTTCAAGTCTATTTCCATTCTTTTGGATCTTCTACTCTTTTAACAACATACTCAACGCCATCAACTGTATATGACCAACTTCTCAAATATATGTTTCTCCTAAAATCCTTTGTAAGCAGCCACCAAGCAATTTTTCTTAATAACCTATTCATTCTCACTAACCAGCCTATTCAGATACCATTGCGCCTTTTTCAAATCCTCAAGCCCGTTCTTATGTTCGAATCTTGATGTGTACTTAATCACATTCCCGAGCAGAAAACCGTTGAATGCCTCTTTGGACATTTTTAGCTTCATGTATTCAATTGGTTCCATGCCGCCGACTTTGTAATGATCTGGTTTGATGTTGTCTTTTGTAACAGTCTTAACTCCAGCCGCTGCAAATGCGTTCTTGATGGCTTCTACAATGCTCTGTCCATTTAACGGAAGGATCTTCTCCGTTCCTAGATTCACTTTAATTTCGTCAGGATTAATAATACCGCCTTGAGCCAACTTCGATCTTTCACTCATGATTATCTTCGCCCTCCCTCTCGATCCATCATATAAAGCCCGTATCGCCATTCTTAGCCGCTTTCACAACCAAAATGAATTATTCGACTGTCGAACCATTAAGATTCCTTAGACGCCATTTTAAGAGCCTGTCTTTTCCCTTCTTCCAAACCCATCTGATATCCATGCCGATATCCCTCACTATAGATGCCGGCATCGTGTGCCTTTTCAGCTTCCCTGAGCTGCTTTGGCTTCTTCTTCTCGCGTTTTGGCTTGTTAGATGACAAATGGAATCACCTCGTAAAAGGAAGTTAAAACCGCACTTAAAGAGTGCAACGAAGGATCATTTCACTTTCTAAATGCAGTTTTATAAAACGCGGTCCTGAGTCATCCTACGGAGATAGTTTTTACAGGACCGCAGATCGCAACGAGCAGGTTTTACTCGTCTGAAAAGCAACCATTAGATTTTTTAGTCACTCGCTGCGATAGTTATGTTGTAGCGCACAGCAAAGGCTGCAGTCTCACCCCGGTAATTGTACAGAGTGCTCGCCGTGCGCAGCTCAACATAGAGGAAACAAGAGAAGGCGACCATCCCCGCGAAAATAAAATGAGCAGGGCTTATGCGCGGCCATCAGTGCGTACTTCTCTCACCAATGCAGCGGCGCTGCCTGCTTACCAAATGTTTTTTTCGGGTGTTGCCCTCTTCTTGATTTCCTATGATATAAATATACCATGGTTAAAACCAAATGGCGGCGTTCTAAGAGCGGGAAAACCACTTTCTTTTTACGTACAATCTTCTGCATTGTCGAATTTTTCTTTCAGCTCTCTTTTTAATTTCTGCTCCATGTGCAACTTGAGCAAGCCACGTCTTTGGAGTGCTTCATTTCTTTTCATCATAAATTTAAATGCTTGCCGCTGCGGGGTGATTGGGCCGCCGAAAGGTGTGTTCCTAGTCAAAGTAATCACCATCTTCTCTTTTGGTTTCTGTGAATCACAACAGGTCACAGGAAAGGTCACAAAAGAGGTCACAAAAGCTGATTAATGAATAGAATTATTCAGGAATAGGCAGAATTACACAGAACGAATAAAATCGCTCAAACGCTTGTCCTTCCTGAGTTATCCCTATGAACAGAGGCATTATACACTTGTCCGATTTTCCGGTATTACGTTTGCACCGCACATGATATAACCTTTATCCGTCGTCACCACCAGCAACGTCGTCTTGGGCAATTTGACCTCTATGGCAATTGCAGTATGTCCCTCCAGAGTAATGGGTTCTACGCGCATCATGCTCTGCACAGCTCCTCTTTGCAGTCTTACGGTAGTATATGCGCGTGCGGCTAGTACGGTGTGATAGTTCGCTGAAAAGAATTTAACCACGTCGCAAAACGAATCTATATTTGGGTACCATATTCTGATATAGTTAGATGACGAGCAATTTTTCTAGGCTGCAAGGAGGCCATATGAGTCAAGGAAAACCAAACCACACAGGTCATTTATTTACCGTTGAAATTCTAGTCGAAGAGGCCACGAACGGTCTTGCCATGGAAAAGCTCCTTCATCTATTGAACACCCCGTCGGTCAAAGATTATCGAATCGTCAAAGGCATCGAGCTCGGCAAATTAATTGAACTGAACACGACTAAAGAGAGCACGCCTCCCTCACATACAAGCAAAAAGGCAGCAGCAGCTCCCCCTCCTGCCGCTCCGGCGCCCCCCGCAGCAGTACCCGCGGCTAGCGAAGCCGCCGATCTCATCATTAAGCAATTGGAAGGCTTCAAAGCGAACAACACGCTGATCCGGCTTACGGTCATCAAGGGCCAGGGCATCAAGCTGAATCTTCCTTGCCGGATACTCAATTACGACAGCAGCAACCAGAACGTGACCGTTTATCACGTGGACGAGAAGAAAGTGTATTCCTTCAAACTGAACGAAATTGACGACTACGTCGCCTTCTAGCCCACGCATAAGGTGAGCCCAATCCGTATCGGATCGGGCTCACCTTATTTGTTATTTGGCCGGCGCAGCAACACCTTCAGCCAGCATGCTCTCCAGCTCCTGCGCGTTCACAGGCGGACTGAACCAATAGCCCTGCACTTCGTTGCATCGGTTCTGGTGCAGGAAGTGCAGCTGCTCCTCGGTCTCGACGCCTTCGGCGATAACCTTCAAATTCAGATGGTGGGTCATGGCGATGATCGTTGCGACGATCGCCGCGTCATTCGGGTCCACCATAATATCGCGAACGAAGGAACGGTCGATCTTCAGCTTATCAATCGGGAATTTCTTCAGATAATAGAGAGAGCTGTACCCCGTTCCGAAATCATCGATACTGACGTGCACGCCCAGCTCCTTCAGCTCCAGCAGGGACTGAATGGCGTGGTCGACGTCCATGGTCATGCTCTCGGTGATCTCCAGCTCCAGATACTGCGGGTCCAGCCCGGTCTGGTCCAGCACGTGCGATATTTTACCCTTGAGATTATGCTGGAAAAACTGTCTCATCGACAAATTCACGGATATCGGCATCTTCGGAAAGCCCATGTTCTGCCAGGCTTTGTTTTGCTTGCAGGCCGCGCGCAGCACCCATTCGCCGATCGGCACAATGAGCCCGGACTCCTCGGCGAACGGAATGAAATGGTTCGGAGAGATCAGCCCCTTCTCCGGGTGCTGCCACCGGATCAACGCTTCGGTGCCCACAATGCGTCCTGTTTCGATGTCAACCTGCGGCTGATAAAATAGGACGAACTCTTCTCCGGCAATCGCCCGGCGCAGTTCATTCTCCAGCTTCAGCCGGTTGAGCGAGACGGATTTCATGTCGGTGTTGAAGATTTGGAAATCGTTGCGGCCCTTCTCCTTGGCCCTGGCAAGCGCAATGTCTGCATATTTCATCAGCATATCGGCATCTTCCGCGTCTTCGGAGGAAATGGCGATTCCGATGCTTGCCGTAATATGTACTTCGTACTGTTCCAGCAGAAACGGCTTTTCCAGTACGCGGTTAATCTCTGCGATGACGGCGATAGCATCGTTGGAGTCCGCTACATACGAGTAGAAGAACGCGAACTCATCACCTTCGGTCCGCGCCAGATAATCGTTCTCCTTCACACAGCGCATGAAGCGCTCGGCCAGCTGCAGCAGCAGCATGTTGCCGTAATCGTAGCCGAAGCTGTCGTTCACCAGCTTGAAGCGGTCGATGTCGAGGTAGAAGACGGCCACCTTAAATCCCATTGATTTGCTCATGCCGAGCCGCTCGTTCAGCTGGTCCCGGAACAAGCGCCTGTTCGGCAGACCCGTCATATCGTCATAATAAGCCATATACCGGACTTGCTCGTCTCCGCGCTTGCGCTCCGTAATATCCTGGCAAATCAAAATATAACCATGGACACCGTTCTGCAAGTCAACGGGCACGGCCGTCGCCTGCAAATCCACGCGATAGCCGCTCTTATGCGAGACCGTCGTTTCGAAGGAAGCCGAGGTACCGCCATTCGCCTGCTGAAGCTGCTTGCAGGTCAGATCAAGCTGTTCTTGGGACACGAACCGGCTGAAGGGCTGACCGATCAAATCCGCGGCGGAGTAGCCGAGCATCGTTTCGGCCGCTTGATTGATCCGAATGAAGGTCCCCTCCTGATCGAAGATCCCGATCGCATTCGGATTGTGTTCGAATAAAGAATCCAGCACATGATGGTACGCCGGACCTTGCATCACCGGTTCTGACGGCGGCCGGGGTTGCCCGGTCGTCCTGAGCAGCTGCGCGACTAGCGGCATTGATGCAATCAAGCAGATCCATGCGGCATACGGCTTTACATAAAGGCTTACGAATATGGCCACGAGTACATACGCGCCGATATAGAGCCTGTTTCTCACAAGATTGCCTCCTCTTGCTGTCTCCCTTAAAGGAATAGGAAGCGTCACACTGACTACAGTTCCTTATCCATATGGCGTGTGATCTATTCGACACACGTCCGTATCTTCGAAACCTTATTTCTACATGAGTCGAGCTTTTTCCTGCATATCTGTCATGAATAAAGAAAAAAGAGTCGGATTTCCCAGACTCTTTCCATTTCTTTTTATTTTAGCGCAGCAATCGCCAGCAAAACCCAACCGACAAGGAAGCTTACGCCGCCAAGCGGGGTAATCGGTCCAAATATTTTGAGCCCGGTCAGGCTCAAGGCATACAAACTGCCCGAGAACAAAATAATGCCGATAAAGATCAGCCAGCCGGATGCATTCACCAAGGAAGTGCTGGCCAGCTTGTCGGACAAGATGGCAATCGCCAGCAGCGCGACCGCATGAATCATGTGATAGTGGACGCCGGTCTGAAAGACATCCAGCTTCTCAGGCGTTAGTTTCCCTTTCAAAATATGCGCTCCGAAAGCGCCAAGCGCGACAGAGAGAAAAGCGTTCAAACTGCCGAGCAATACAAATAGTTTCATCATGCTCGTTTACTCCTTTTCCTTACGGCACTCGCAATCATTCCACTTCGCCGATATCATGTTGGCCGACGATCAGGCGAACCGGCTCCAGATAGACTCTCGTGACCGACGGTTTTTTTATCAAATCGATTTCAATATCTACAATTTTGTTGCGCGCGGTTTTACCTTCTCTACGATCGTACACGACATCGAACTGTTTAAGACCCAATTGATTCATGAGAACAGAAGCGCCGATGGACAAGCTGATGCCTTCAAATTCCCCGTGCTCGAACAACACCTCGGATAAAATCTCTTCATTCATGTCCACGATCGTAACATACTGGCAAAATTGGTATTTCATCAAAAGCTGCCCCCTTTGAATAATAGCTGAAATAACCATTTCGCCGAAAAATGTCGAAAGTCCTGCTCTTTTCAATTATTACCCGAAATGTTCACAGAAAACCCAATAAATAGATGACAATCGGTATCGTAAACATACTTAACAGCGTGGATGTAAACACGGCCTGAGATGAGAACTCCGCTTCGTTCTCATACTCAATGGCGAGCAGCACGCTGCTGAGCGACGTCGGTACCGCA
This sequence comes from Paenibacillus sp. MAHUQ-63, assembly GCF_028765165.1. Lineage (GTDB taxonomy): Bacteria > Bacillota > Bacilli > Paenibacillales > NBRC-103111 > Paenibacillus_E. Next base: position 748,935 of record NZ_JARADB010000001.1, read on the forward strand.
CATGAAAGAATAAGCGCCTTGGCCGTCAATCCGTCGATCCCAAGCAGCCACACAACGAAGAATCCGATTAGCGGCGCAGCGGCAAGCCTTAATACGAGCGAGACGGCCACGTTGGAGAAGTGAAACTCCCACTTCATTCCCCCCAGCTGCACGCCAAGCGTAAGCAGTGCCGTAGCCATGAACGCATTGGCAATATACGTCAGCGGCAGATTGATAGAGGAAGGCACCGGCAGGTGGAAGTAGCGCAGCAGCAGCGCAAGCGGAATCATGTAAATGACCGGCAAGGACAGGATCGTCTTCATCGTGGCCTTCCAGTTTGATCTATGGGCATTCAGCGTATAGATGCCGTACGTGTTCGGAAGCAGCGTCTGCATAATCATGATCACGATTTGGATCGACAGCGTATACGCATTCCCGCCGAAAACGGTCTGGTTAAGCGGCAGCGCATAATTCGCGCTGTTATAGAAAATAACGCTGTTGCGCATCGCAATGCGCATTCCGCGCTGCAGCTTGCGAATCCGTATGTAAATCTCAATCAAGGCAAAAAGAAGGCTAAAGAAAAGGACGAAAAACAAGAGAACCTGCAGCAGAACGTGCAAGTTCATCTCGGATTCATACAGCTTGACGAAAACAAGAGCCGGTGAAAACACATAGAAATTGAGCTTGGATAATGTCTTGATGTCAAGATGAAAAGCACGATACATCACAGCCCCGATGGCGATCATAATCGAAATCGGCACGATGTTGTTAACTAAGATGTAGACAAAATAACCCATTTCAATTCCTCACTTAAATGAAGTTCCGTTACTGTAGTAGGCCTCTTTGGCGTAGGTCGTGAACGCAACCTCAACCTCCGGAATGCCGAGGCCAAGCACATGGTCGGTAATCGCTCCGGCTACGCCATCCCGGACCTCGTCTCCTCGTTCGAACCACGCGACTTCAACGAACGGGTACGCCTCTACCTGTTTCCCGCCGAAGACGGCGGCATGCTGGATACATTCCAGCGTGAAATTATCACGGTCACAGCTGCAAACAACTGCAAGCCGGTCGACCAGTGATTCGCTGATAGCGCAGAGCTGTTCGACGGTGATTCCTCTGAACGTTAATCTTGGCATGCTTCTAGCTCCAATCCTCTCAGCCGTGCGGGCTGCTACGTAGTTGATGCGTTGACGCTGTGGATGATGCGTTTCAACTGTACATTGAAGTTGTGAATTTCCTCCGGCGACAATCCGCTGGAAGCCAGCAGCGTCTGAGGAATGCAGAGCGCTCTCTCATACAAGGCAAGACCGGCTTCGGTAATGACAATGTTCACGACGCGCTCGTCTTGCGCGGATCTCTTCCGCTGCACGAGCTGCTGCGCTTCCATCCGCTTGAGCATCGGCGTGAGCGTGCCTGAATCCAGATCAAGCTTCTCGCTCAGCTCCTTGACCGTGCTCTCCTTCTGCTCCCACAGAACGAGCAGGACCAAATACTGCGGGTACGTAATGCCCAATTCTTCAAGAAAGGGGCGGTACATCCGGGTAATCGCTCTGGAACTTGCATACAAGCTGAAGCACAGCTGATTCTCTAGTTTTAAAAGTTCACTGCTGTCCATAACGAAGCTCCTTTCTCTTTGAGTCTTATTGCGAACAATCGATTTGCTTCCAATGTATATAAAAATACCCCCTCTGTCAATTATGAATAGTCAGATAAGTTCATAAATGTTGCATGATTTCATCTTGTGCCCTTTTGCGCGGGGGTGATATGGTAGTAATACTGTTAGTCCGCGTGGAGGAGGCATGCCTGTGAATGCAAACAATTCGGGAGATAACCGTAAGCTGTATATCAAACTTTTATTGAGCACAATTCTGTGTACTGTCCTCACTCTGTTAGTATCCTCCGCCATTTACTTCGTCAATTACCGGAACATCAATTTGAACCAGGTGTATCAGACCGATTTGGAGAATCTCACCCAAACCAGCCGGGAAGTCATCTCCATGACGGAAAGCGCGCAATCGCTTACATTCCAGCTGTACCGGAACGGGAACATCAGCAAGCTGATGTTTTACGAGAACCCGGATATTTACGATACGACCGCGGCCATGAGGGAATTAAGTAATTACTTGAATTCCATGCCTTACATCGATTCCATCTACGTATACAATCCCAAAGCCAGTTATGTATATATCGCCTCGAACTCGGGTCAGAACGGTCTCATGACCAAGGAAGAGCTGGCGGACAAAGACATTTTGAACGTACTGGACCATTTTCAGGAATTCAAGCCTTTCGTGCCCATCCCCAGAACTTATCTGAAAAGCGCTTCCAGCGCGGAGAAAAGCAAGGTGTACACCTATCTGTGCTATGATGCGATCGGCAACAATAACGCTTTGAACTCCGCGATTATCGTCAACATCTCCACCGATTGGATCAATAAAGATATCGGCAAGCCCAAAGGCAAGGAAGGAAGCAGCTCCTTCATTATCGATATGAAAGGCCGAACGCTCGCCGGCGACCTCCCCGACTTCGCCCAGGCGCTGACACCGGATTCGGCCATTACCAAGCAAATTATGAGCAATAAAGGCTCCGGCTACTTCATCGATCAGGTCGGAGGACATAAATCGTTGATCTCTTACACGGCCCCCGACTCGCTAGAATGGCGGTACATCCGCATAACGTCTTATGCAGCAATCATCGAGAAAATCAACAACATACGGACAACGACCATTTACATCGGATTTGCTATCCTGCTGGCCGGTCTGCTCGTATCCTGGCACTTGTCCCGTAAGCTCTATGTACCGATCGATCGAATCGTAACGAGAATGAAAGCGTTGGAATCGGATAAACGGAATTCACTATTTACGCTGAAACAAGATGTCCTGCGGAAGCTGCTTCAAGGGCAAGAGCCCGTTACGGCCAAAATGATGCGGGATAAACGCAGCGAGCTTGGCATCTCCTTCGATTTCCAAAGCGATTACCGGTTGATTCTGCTGCGGATTGACGGGTTTGAGCCTTTCATGCACAACCATCAGGACGACCTGCACGTTTATAAATATGCGATTATGAATATTTCCTCGGAAATAGCTTCGCAAGCGTTCCAGGTGGAAACGGTGGATATCGGCAGCGATAGCACGGTGCTGCTCGTGAATGCGCAGAACACGCCGACGGGCGGAGATCAGAGTATGCTGCAGGCGCTTCTGAAGCAAATTCAGAAAGCCGTCAGCGAGCTGCTCAAAATCAGCTTGTCGATCACCTATAGCCCGCTCAGTTCCCAGCCGCAGGATCTTGTCCCTCTGTACCGCAGCGTTGTCGAGGCTTCGGAGCATCGCGTGTTCCTTGGACCGGGCTGCCTGATCGCCTCCTTGGATCACCAAATGCGGGAAACGGACGATTACTTATTCACCGTGGAGAAAGAGAAGAAGCTGATTGATGCGTTAATGGCCGGCAAGGTTGCCGAAGCCAAGAAATTGTACAGCGTTATTATTGAAGAAACACGGCCTTATCCGATCAGCGTCTTTCAAGCAACCTTATCGCGTTTAACGATCACGCTGAATGGCGTCCTGCATACGATACTCAAGAATAACGCCCTCGATGTCCCCGCGGGACTGCAGTTATCCCGTCATTCGTTAGCCAAACTCGAAACGATCGAACAGATTGAAGCCGTCGTCTTCGAAATGTTCGATGACATCAAGCGGCGGCTCGACGACAAGCGGAGCATGAAGCAGGACGATCTCATCCGTAAAATTAACGATATGATTGAACAGCACTGCGGTAACCCCAACCTTTGTCTGAACTGGATAGCCGATGAGCTGGATATGTCGCCGATCTATTTGAGCCGGGTCTATAAGCAAAACACCATGAATGCCGTTGTCGATGTCATTAATACGATGCGGATGGAACGCGCCAAAGATCTGCTCAAGCATTCTGATTTGCCCATTGCCGATATCGCCGAGCGGATCGGATATACCAACAGTTCCTATTTCTACCGCATGTTCAAGAAAAATTTTGGCGTTACGCCTACCGATTACCGCAAAAGCGAGCTGCTCGAGCCTGGCAACCAAGCCTCGACCTAAAACAGGTGTCCCGGAAGTGGGACACCCACTTTAGGTTTGGCGGGAGCCTGCTGATTCAATACGAAAAATCATACACATTTGTTGGTTTAACGGCGGATTTGATAATTTTATATGAAATATCATACACATTCCCGCTTAGGGAGAGATTTCTGATGATTGTATATGAAAAATCATATATAATCCCATATTTGGTAGGAGCCTTCAGCCAGATCGCTAAGCTTGACGCGAGGTGAAGTCTGCTCCGCACATAACGCACAGCGGACTAACCGCACGACGTGGCTCCAAAAACCGCCGAAAGAGGGTGTCCCAAAAGGCACCCTCTTTCAATTCCGTCATCTGCCCCAATTTACAACTCGCCGTTACATTTACTTTGGGGACAGCTCCGGTTCCTTATTTAATACCTTTCTCACTCACATATTGCAGCCATTGCTTCTTGTACTCGGCTTGAACCTTCTCCAGTCCGGCCTGTTTGGCCTTCTCCATGAACGTTTTCAAGCCTGCTTCCACATCCGCTACAAGCCCCATCTGCAGAGGCCACAAGTACTGCTTCTCCACTTGCTCCAGCGCCGCCTTCTCCGCTTGATAGGAGCTGTAATCTTCGGCAAAGCCCGTGAACAAGTCCGGCTTCTGGATTTTATCCAAATCATTATAGATCGCTTTCACGCCATCAAAGCTCTTCTCGAACAACATAAACTGCGGATTGCGCCATGCCCAGGAATTCATGGACTCGCGAGGAAAGCCGTTCGAGTTGTTATCGCCGATCATTTTATAATAGCCGTTTTCAACCTGGAAGTTTTTCCCTTCAATGCCGTAAGAGGTTAGCCAGTTATACGTTTTATCCGTAACCATTTTCTCGTAAAATTCGAGCGCACGCTCCGCATTTTTACTGCTTTTCGGAATGGCGAAGCCATTGTGGATCGGATGAACCGGCGTCGCATACCCTTTGATAACCGGGAATGGGTAATACTCCAGATTCCAATCCGGATGCGTCGACTTCATTTTGTTCAGGGAATCGTTGAAGCGCGCCGGGTTATCCCCGAACTCCGCCGCCGCTTTCCCGCTGACCAGTTGGTCCCAGGTGGAATCCTTCACGTTCAGCACGTTTTTCGGAATGAAGCCTTTATCCATCCAGCGCTTGGCGATCTTGATGTCGCCCAGATGCTCCTCGGAGCCCCAGTAAGAATAGACCTCGCCAGGCTTATTGTAATTGATGCCAATGCCATAAAGCGGCGAGCCAATGCTGTTATGGACGACGTCTCTCAGCCCGTTAATAATCAAGTTGCCGTCACCGCCGCTGGCGAATGGCAGCATGTTCGGTTCATTTTTCTTAATGCCGTCCATGTAGGCTTCGAAGGTTTCCATCGATGTCGGCTTCGGCAAATTATATTTCGCCCTCAAATCCTCGCGCCAAACGAAGCCGTTAGTCACATATTCTTTGAAGGTCGCCGGTACGGTGTAGATTTTGCCGTCGATTTTCACGGCGTCCCACATGTCCTTTGGGACATATCGGTTCAGCGTCGGGGCAACTTTCGGCAAAATGTCGTCAAGCGGCAGGAAGGCGCCCTTCTTGGCATACGATTGATACTGCGTCCAGTCGGCTGTGAAGATCAAGTCCACTTGCTGTCCGGAGGAAAGCAGCAGCTTATATTTCTGATCCCAGTCGGTCCAGGTGGTGTAATTGAATTTGACTGTCGTATTCAAATCTTTCAGCGCCAGCTTGTTCACTTCGTCCTGAATGATTTGCAGATCTTTGGGAGCATTGCCAAGCATATAGAATTGCAGCTCGACCTTCTCTCTTTTGGGCGCTTCCGCCTTGGCTGTAGCCGCCGGGGCTGCCGCACTCGCTGCCGGCGCTGCCGTTTCCTGTTTAGGCTCCGGGGCGCTGCTGCAGCCTGTTAGAGCCGTAACAACCAGCGCTCCGGACAGGATGGCCGAGAATCGGGGTGATGATGGCTTTTTCATGTGAATCCTCCCTTTAGTGTGTAATGATATGTCAGCCGAGAAGGTGGACGCATGCTTGCCCCTTCTTCGGTTCTAACCTTTGACAGCACCGATTGTCAATCCCTTGACGAAATATCGCTGCACGAACGGATACAGGAACAGGATCGGCCCTGTGACGACAATGGCCATCGCCATCTTCGTCGATTCCGTCGGCATTTCGCCCGTCATGACGACACCGGTGCCTGCCCCCATCTGCGAGATGAAGCGCATCGTGTTGATCACGTTGTACAAATAATATTGCAGCTCATACTTGTTCGGATCATTGATGAACAGCGAGGACATGAACCAGCCGTTCCAATAATGCAGCGCCAGGAACAAGCCGACGGTTGCGATGCCGGGCATCGACAATTGCAGCACGACGCTGTAGTAAATTTTGAAATCGTTGGCACCGTCAATCTTGGCGGACTCGATGAGTTCTTCGGGAATGGCGGATTTCATGAAGCTGCGCATCAGAATGATGAGAAACGGGCTCATCAGTCCCGGCAGCACAAGCACCGCATAAGTGTCCGTCAGCTTCAGATAGCTGGCCAGAAGAATATACCAAGGGACCAAGCCGCCGCCGAACAGCGTAGTGAAATAAATATAGAACGCGAATTGATTGCGGTAGCGAAAATCTTTGCGCTGCAGCACGTAGCCCGCCATCGTCATGAAGAACAAGCCGAGCGCCGTTCCGACAATCGTGACCAGAATCGTTACGCTGTATGCCTTAAGTACCTGTTCAGGGAAGCGGAACACCGTTTTATAGCCTTCAATCGAAAACACCTTGGGGAAGAAGTGATAGCCGCTTCTAAGAATCGACTCGTTTTGCGTGAAGGACGCTGAAATTATCATCAGGAAGGGAAACAAACACACCAGGAAAGAGACGATAATGACGGCGTAGGCCAGCGTTTGAAACAGCAGCATATAGTTCTCATCCTTGACTCTCAAGCTCTTAGCACCTCTTTTCCTAAAATAAAGCGTAATCGTCGTTGATTTTGCGAATGATGTAATTCACCGTCACGATCAGAATAAAACCGAACAGCGATTGATAAAGCCCGGCCGCCGTCGCCATCCCCACATCGAACGTCACTTTCAAGGAACGGTACACATAGGTGTCGACGATGTCCGTGGCATTGAACAACACGCCGTTATTTCCAATTAATTGGTAAAATAAGTCGAATTGCCCTTTCATAATGCTCCCTAACGCGAACAATAGCAGGACAACAAAGGTTGGCTTCAGCATCGGGATTGTAATGTGCCAGACACGTTGAAAAATGTTAGCGCCGTCGATCTTGGCGGCCTCGTAATATTCATCGCTGATCCCGGTTATGGCAGCCAAATAGATGACCATGCTGTATCCGAGATTCTTCCACAGGTAAAACAAAATAATGAGGAAAATCCAGGCCCACGGCGTGTTGTACACATCGACCGGCTCATAACTGAACTCTTTTAACGTCGTATTCAGAAATCCGCTTTCGTAGTTAAACAAGTTGTAGACGATAACGCTCAGGATAACAAAAGAAATGAAATACGGCAGGAACATGACCGATTGCGCCATCTTCTTGAACCAGGCGCTGCGAATCTCGCTTAGCAATATAGCGCACATAATGGCGAATACGTTGCCTAATATAATGAAAGCCAAATTATAGCCAAGCGTGTTCAGCGTCAATCGCAGCAAAATGCCGGATTTCCATAGAAATGAGAAATTATCCAGGCCGACGAATGGGCTGCCGAACAGTCCGGCGTTGAAATCGAAGCGCGTAAACGCATAATAGATGCCCACCATTGGAATGTACGAGTTAATGAAGAAGAAGATCAGCGTGGGGAGCAGCATGAGAAACATAATTTTGTTCGTCACAATTTCATACAGTAAACCTCTTCGTTTGACCATGTTCCGTTAGATCCTCCTTGGGGCGATGTGTCTTAGGATGATCATAATCAGCGGCTGTGCTTCTGGGTAGTGAAGCCTCGCTACGTCTGTGAACATAGTGGTGAAACGGGGTATGAACTATCTTAACTTCCGTGAACTGGTGATAAAAATCGATTGCCACCCAAAAGATTTCATGCTAGGCTTATTTCAAGAATATACCAATAAAGGGGAAATTGACCTATGTTGTGGTTGAATGCACATCGAGCCGATCTGGACGAGACATTTGCCGAAGGGGAACGTATCATCAACATGTTTCCTGACGGGTTGAATCGTCTCGGACTTGCTTATTTCGCCAAATTTGACATGCGCCGGGAAGATAGCACCAAGAACTACATCTGTTACCTTCTTCCCTATTGGATGAAAGAAATCGTAGCTGTGCCTGACTCGGCTGCTCGGAAGCTGTGCTTGGCCAATGTCTTCGTCATGCTGTATTACTTCGTCGTGGACGACGTTATGGATTCCGCCACTGGAGAGCACCGGGACAAGCTGCCGCTGGCCAATCTATTTCAACTGCAGTTTCAGTCGATCTATCGGGAGCTGTATCCGCCGCACTCCCCTTTCTGGCACCATTATGAATCGTATGTGCGGGAATGGGCCGATGCGGTTGCAGGCGAGTCCACACGGGATCCCTTCTATACGGATCGCAAACAAGTGGCTTGGAAGGCCAGTCCCGTCAAAAACGCCTCTACCGGCGCCCTGCTGCTTGCAGGCCGGGAAGATCTTGTGCCCGTCGTGACGGAAGCGGTCGATCAAGTGCTCATCTGTTTGCAAATGCTGGATGATTGGGTCGATTGGGAGGAAGACTTGGCGGAAGGAACGTATAACTGCTTGTTGGCTTTCTTGCGAAGGAGTGCGGATCGCCCCGGAGAAGAGCCGATGACGGCGGAGTGGGTCAAGCAGCAAGTGTTTGTCCAAGACCGGCTTGAGGGCTTCAAGGAGATTGCCGCTTCGCATCAGGAAAATGTGCGGAGGCTGGGACTGCCACTGCATGAACTCGCTCAGTTTCAAAGCGGACTCGTGAACGATCTGCAGGCGGCTGCGGATGAGATCAAAGAAAAGCGATTAAAGTTACTTTCCGGCGGTTTCTACTATTTTATGTCGGAAACTAGCAATTTTTGATAGAAAATTTTGAATATTCGTGCTATAATGATTTTGCAGGAAAAATTAGGAATTTATCCTGCGAATGACGGACTATTTTACTAGTCCGTTCAACTAAAAAAGGGGAGTGATCTGTTATGTCAACGAATGAACAACTCAAAGCGAAAATTATTCAAAAAGCCTGGGAAGACGAAGCTTTCAAAAACCAACTGTTAGCGAATCCTAAAGCTGCGCTCAAGCAAACTTTCGGTATCACCATTCCGGATGACTTCCAAGTGAAAGCCGTCGAAGAAACTTCTACCGATTTTGTACTCGTGATCCCTGCGAACCCGGCCAAGGTGCTGGTAACTGCGGGACCATCCAACCCCAACTGGTAAACTACATAAATAGAAAGGAGTTGAGCAGCTTGCTGCTCAGCTCCTTTTTTTGTTTGCATGTTGGGAGCACGTGATCGCGCAAAAGCGGGGACGGGTGAGGGGTGACGGGAAGCGAGATGAGCGGGCTGTCGCCGGCTAGGCTCGGGCGGCTAACGGACACAGAAGCCGTTATTCGGCGGTTTTGCGCCGATTCCGGGTCCTAACGGACACAGTGGACGTTATTTGCCTCGATCGGCGCGATTCTCGCGCGGAAATTAGCAAATAGCGGCTCCCCTGTCCGTTAGAGCGGCGTACCTCGGATCGGCAGTTGTGGGCCACCGACACAGCTCGGCTCCGGTGTTCACGGCCGCGCCTGTTCACGGCGCACGAAGCTCCGCGGCCGAGGCCCGGAACCGGCTAACGGACACAGAAGCCGCTATTCGGCGGTTTTGCGCCGATTCCGGGTCCTAACGGACACAGTGAACGTTATTTGCCTCGATCAGCGCGATTCTCGCGCGGAAATTGGCAAATAGCGGCTCTCCTGTCCGTTAGAGCGCAAACCGGCCGCGTTCCCCGGCATTAACGGCCGTGGTGTCCGTTAGAGCGGCGTACCTCGGAGCGATCGGCAGTTGTGGGCCGCCGGCACAGCTCGGCTCCGGTGTTCACGGCCGCGCCTGTTCACGGCGCACGAAGCTCCGCGGCCGAGGCCCGGAACCGGCTAACGGACACAGAAGCCGCTATTCGGCGGTTTTGCGCCGATCCCGGACCCTAACGGACACAGCGAACGTTATTTGCCTCGGTCAGCGCGATTTTCGCGCGGAAATTGGCAAATAGCGGCTCCCCTGTCCGTTAGAGCGCGAACCGGCCGCGTTCACCGGCATTAACGGCCGTGGTGTCCGTTAGAGCGGCGTACCCCGGAGCGCTCGCGACTGAGGGCCGCCTGCACAGCTCGGCACCGCTGTTCGCGGCGCGCCGTTCACGGCGCACGAAGCACCGCGCCCGCGCCCCCCGTTTCCGGCTAACGGACACAGAAGCCGCTATTCGGCGGTTTTGCGCCGATTCCGGGTCCTAACGGACACAGTGGACGTTATTTGCCTCGATCGGCGCGATTCTCGCGCGGAAATTGGCAAATAGCGGCTCCCCTGTCCGTTAGAGCGCAAACCGGCCGCGTTCCCCGGCATTAACGGCCGTGGTGTCCGTTAGAGCGCGACCGCTCGCCAACTCACCCCGCCTCCGCTTCTTTCACGCGCGGGAAGCACATGACGACCTCCGTCTCGATATACCGCTGGCTCTTGAACTCGATCGTCCCCTTCATGGCCTCAACGATTTGGAAGGTAACCATGAGACCGAGGCCTGTACCCTTCGTTTTGGTCGAGAAATAAGGCTCCCCTAACTTCGCCAACTTCGCCGGTTCAATTCCCTCCCCATTGTCTTTGATATGAATGTAGATGTGCTCCTGCTTCTCATAAGCCCAGATATGAATCTGGCCTTCACCATCCTCTTGGAAAGCTTCTATGCTATTTTTGATAAGATTAATCAGCACTTGCTTGAACTTCGAAACATTGCCGCGAATATAAAGCCCGGAAGGAACATGAACCGTAATTCGTCCGCCATGCAAAGTAGCGAGAGGCACAATAATGCCTTCGATTTGTTTGATTTCATTGGCTACATTGAGGTCCGCCAAGTCTTCCAGCTGCGGTTTCGAGAAGCTCAGAAAATCGGTAATAATCGTCGAAGCCCGGTCCAGCTCCTCGATGGCTACTCGCATGTATTCTTGATTTTTGCCATCTGTACGGGAAGCGACAAGCTGAAGGAAACCTCTTGTGACCTGCAGCGGATTCCTCACCTCATGGGCGACGGATGCAGCCAGCGCGCTAATGATTTCCATTTTCTCAGACAGCTGGAGCTGGTGATTGTAAAATTCGAGTTCCTTGGAATAATTCATCATCAGTGCCTGATTCATGGCGAAGCGTCTGACCAGAATGACCACGAGGGCAATAAATAAGGCGATCACCCCCCATTTCCACAGAAAAAACTGGTAATTCCCGGAAGAGGCGTAATAGTTGGTCAAATCCAATATGCCCATAGACGCCAACATCGCAAAGCCGCTGGAAAAAATGACCGCTTCCTTATTCCCTTTGCGAACCAGCTTAATGCATAAACCAATGATCAATATGAATTGGCAAACCATGATTACGGCCAAAACCGTAACGGATGCGAAAAAGTAGACATTGAGCAGTTGATTACGACTCAGCAGATTCACGCACATGAGTAAAATTAACAAGCCGGAGTAAGCCATTTGGAACTTCCGAAACCAGCGTACCCATGTAAACCTGCCGTCATCGAAGATCCGTTCAATAAAATAAGTGAGTGCCGGCAAAAATAAAAAAAGCGCGACATCGAATGAAGCACTATAAATACCGCCATATTGCGTGAAGTTGGCGTACATGAAGGGCGAGTAAGTGATGAAAATAACGCCTACCGATAAACTAAGCACACTGATGATCGCCCAGCTTTGGAATTGACCGCGGTTCAGAAAAACGGAACCGATCAGCATGATCGCAGCGATGAAAAGAAATGAACATCCGAAAATGATATTTTGCAGATCCTTCAGCATGAACGACCGCATTAACGCTGTGTAATGGCCGAGTCTGACATCGGAGTATATGCTTAACCGGTCCATTGAAGTCTCAAGCTTCAAATAGACCGTTTTCTCCCCATCCTCGCTGCTGATCGGAAATAAGCTTCGTTGGGTATCGTAGGGAAAATGATAATTCGCCTCCCAAACGACATGATGGTCTATGTATACTTTCGTTCGTTGTGACCGAATATCTTCTATGTACATCCCATAGTCTTTAGGTATGCCGGACGGAAGCTGAATTTTGATCCAAGCCGATGTAACAAGCGCCGGTTTATGCGGTGCAGGTTGACCGTTTCTCACGGCAATCCACTTATCCGGTGAAATTAATTCCACTTCCTCCAATCCGCCCGGAGGATCGCCCCACATAACGCTCCATTCTGGAATCGTTTTCATTTCAATAGATTGTTCATTTTCATGAGCTCGCGAACCTGTCCATACACTAGATAATATGACAATAATTAAACCTATCCAGCACATCTGAATGACCCGCTTCACGCTTTCACCTTCCCCGACAAAACTTACAGCCTTGAACAATGACATAGGCATTAACATTATTTCGACAATCCGACCACCTTTCCTTCTTTTACCAAGTAAACATTAGAAGAGCAAAAATAACCGCCCCCCTGTTCACATAACGGGGAAAGCGGTTATTAAGCGCCGCCAGACTATCCTGACGGCTTCCCATTATAAGTTCAAACGATACATCGCTTTATTCTCCAACCCGCGGATAACCGGGGTCCAGGCATCCGTTTCCGGCGTTACCTGCAAGCTATCCTCGACCATCTGGAGCTTCGCATCCATCGAGTCGATGTAGTGCAGGGCGACGGCTTCCGGGATTTGCGGCAGCACCGGGCTTCCCCATTCCGGCAAATTATGATGGGACAGCACGATGTGCTGCAGCCCGATCACCACATCGGACTGCAGGTCCAGCCCATGGTGCAGTGCCGCTTCCGTGATCCAGCTCGACGCCATCGAAATATGACCGAGCAGCTTGCCCTGCACGCTGTATTCCGTGACGATGCCCAGCTGGGCGGTCATTTCTTCCGGTTTGGCGATATCGTGCAGAATGATACCCGCTTTAATCAGGTCGGGATTAAGGAATGGGCGCTGCTTGCAAATGAACTCGCCGATTTCCAGCATACGCACAATGTGATAGGCGAGACCTGCGAAATATGCGTGATGATGCGTTTTGGCGGCCGGATAGTGGTTCAGCTTCTCTCCTACTTTGGCCACACAGTACGATACGATGGATTTCACCGCCTCATTCGTGATGCTGGCCATAACGTTATTTATCGTATGAATGAGATCCATCGGACTTATGGGAGCCGACCGGATGAAGTCCGTCATCTGCACGCCATCTTCGGGCAGCACCTTGCGGATTCTCCCGATTTTCACCTGTAATTTATCCCGGTATGTCTGCACGAGCCCTTGGACCTTCACGAGCGTCATCGGGAAAAAGGTTTCCTTGTCCGCCGCGCTGACATCCCACATCTTGGCGGTGACTTGCCCGCTGGCATCGCACAGCACGATATCCATGAAATCTTTGGCCGGCGTCGTATTCGTTTGTTTAATTTCCAATTCTTTAATTAGATAGAAACCGAGAAATTCATCTGGGGCTTGCATGTGCTTAATTAACGTCATTTTAGTTCCTCCATATGTCATTAGGAACTATTATACTATGAAAATGGAGGAAAGGCGGCATACAAAATGATAGAGTCGTTCTACGGCCCCTGCATCGCCTGCATCACCATCTCTCCGAAAGCCTCCGGTTCGTTCGCATAATTATAAATGCCAAGGAATGCCTGCGTCACTGCAGGATTCGCGGCGATAACTTGATTCACGATCGCTTGCTCTGCCGTAACGGGAGTAACTTTCGTCATTTGGCAAGCCATCCCGTAGCGGGACATCAGCTTGGACTCCATCGCCGCTTGATAACGCCCTGCCAACTGTTCCCAATTGCCGGCCCAATCCTCTTCCTCGGATAAGAGCGAGGTCAGCAATCGAGCGCCGTAGATCGCATCGTGCATGCCCTGCCCCACCGCGGGATCCTTGAAAGAAACGGCGTCTCCGACAAGCGCCCAGCCCTGGCCCAGCCCTTGAAACCAGTCGTTATCATAGCCCAGCAGTCCTCGAACCGGCTCTTCCAGCTTCGCTGCGCGCAACCGCTCGGGGAAGCCTGTGTCCGGGAACCCGCAATCGACAAGCTCGCGGAAAGCTGCCTCCGGTCCGGATTTGAATTTGTCCATCCATTCCGTGCTCACCAGCGGAAACATGACGCCAACAACGACGAGTTCGTCGCTAGTGGGGAATAGGATCGCCAGACGATCTCTCATTTTATAAAACTCCACACAAGGCTCCCCCTCCTGCCGATACCCGGAAAAGTAACCTACATACGAAGCATAGTCCGTCGGTACAGCCATTATCCGCTCGCTCCGCACCAAATCGCGCACCGTCGAATGGCGGCCGTCCGCTCCGACCACCAGCCTGGCTGTGAATTGCTCTCTACGGCCATCGCGTCCCACGCCTGCAATACCAGTGACCGTATCGCCTTGCCGCAATACATCCGTAACCCGAAACCCTTGAATGGCGGTAACGAGCGGTGAAGCTGCCGCATGCTCGAACAGAATGGAATCTAAATATTTGCGTCTGATGCACAAGCAGCACGATTCACCGGACACCTCGGGATACAGGCCGTCAATTACGGCATCGTCCATTCGCACATAAGCCCTCCGGTACAAGGGGGTGCCCGTCTGCAGCAGCTTGTCCAGTACACCCATTTCCCTAAGCATAGCCACCGAATTGTTAAAAAAGTTATGCGTCGACAACATATCGCTTGGAAAAACAGACCGCTCCACGAGCAGCACTTTGAAGCCGGCCTGCGACAATTCATAAGCGAGCGAAGATCCGGCAACGCGCGCCCCGACGACAATCACATCATAATTCATGCTTTCCACTCCTCATCTGTTGAACTGTTTTCAGCTTAACAGATGCGTGGGGTGCGGCCAGCTAACGAAAGATATATGCGATCGTTATATTTTACTTTCATTCGCTTTCTGAACCGCCTGCACTCTCCCGTTCACCTGCAATTTGCTGTAGATCCGGTGGAGATGCAGCTTCACCGTGCCTTCCGACAACACCAGCCGCTCGGCAATGGCCTTGTTCGACAAGCCCTCCGCCATAAGCTGCAGCACTTCCCGCTCGCGAGGAGTCAGCGTATGCACGGAGCTTGCGCTCTGACGCTCCCCCGCGTGCCCCTCCTGAGCGATAGATACTATGCTTTGCAGATAAGACAGCGATACCCCGTCCGACTGAATGTCCGGCATATATTTGCTTCGCCGTACCTCGGCATAGCGGGTAAGCAAAGCCGATAGCTCCTTTCCGGCAAATATGCGCAAGTAACCCTCCTGCTCTCCCAAGCAAAGCGCCTTATGCAGCTGAAGCAGCGACGTATGAGGCTCATCCAACCAGTGATGAATTTGCGCCAGACACAGCCGAACCTCGATCTCCGTCATGATGCTGCCGGAGGACTGCGCCTTCCGCATGAGCTTCTCGCACCATAGAAGTGCTTCGCGGATATCGCCTCCGGCCATTAAGACACGGATGAACGTCAGCAGCTCGTCGTCCTGGTCGCCGATCATCTCGTTTCTTTTGCCCCATGAGGCAGCCGCCATCCATGGGCCGGTATCCTCCGTAATGCCAACCTCCAGCCGGCAGCGAATGTAATACGCATAGAGCAGGTCGTGCCACCGGGAACCCGGGAGATCCTCTGCGTTCACATACGCCATTGCTTCCCGAAGGATGGCAAGAGCAGATTCCGCCCCTTCTCGATCTCTTGTGATCTTAGAACGAACGATCTCTGCAGGCACATAAGCCCCCATAACCCGGTTCAACCTCGCAAGGCGAACCGCATCGTCGGCCCAACGCAGCGCTTCGTCGAGCCGGTTCTGCTCATAACAAACTTCGCTCAGCGCCGCCCTTTGATAAGCCGTGAACGGGTAATCGTGAAACCCGTGCTTGTCAATGAATGAGCCGTATAACCGGTGATAGCGCTTCGCCTGTTTGATCCGTCCGCGAAACCCGTAATAGCTGCGAATCAGCGGCAAACTTCCGGCGTTCATCTCCACCCCCATGCTGAACAGCATCGGCACATCTTGAAGGTCCGGCAGGCTCTCCTCCTCGCACATCTGCTGCAGCAAGGAATAGCACAGAGGGAAATCGCCCGCCAGCATGGCCTGAAAGCACCGGACCACTTTCAAATCCTCTCTGACTCCGATCAATTGCGGCGTGAGGGCATGAGCAGGCAGCTGCAGCGCGCGGTGCAGCGTATGGATGTGGACCTCCGTCTGCTCTTTGCGCCCCAGAAGCAGCTCCGTCCACACTTGAATCATCAGCATTTCCGGACGCTCCCGCACAGCGGACGGCAACTGCAGCAGCCATCTGTGCAGGGTGGCCAGCTCCCTTCGCTTGAGCATCTCCGGCGCACTCTGCAGGATGAGACCCGCTGCCCGGCCGTACGCCGCTGCCGATAGCGCATGCTCGACGGCTTCTGCCGTGAAGCCTTGCTCCGCAAACCATTCGCATGCCGCCCTGTGGAGACCGCTCGCTTCCGCCCCCTCCAACTTGCTGCGCAAGAAGCTGGCGAACAAATGATGATACCGGTACCAATGCCTCTCCGCATCCAAGGGAATAACGAATAAGTTCGCTTTCTCCATGTCCTGAAGCTCGTCCACCTGAACATCGCGCCCGATAAGCGCCGAGCAAAGTCCGGCGTTCATCCGCTCCGACACCGACGTTTTCACCAGGAACGACCGAACGCGATCGGGCATATGGTCGAAAACCTCTTCCATCAAATAATCCACGACATACCGGTGATTTCCCTTGAAATCGTTCAACGCCTGGGGATGACCCGACAGATGGGTGAGCACAGCCAGCTGAACGCCGGCCGCCCACCCCTCCGTGCGCTCCGTTAACAGCTGCATAACCGCTTCACTAGGCGTGTCGCCGGTTTGCTTCAGCCAGAACGCCTTCATCTCATCCGGGGAGAAACGCAAATCCTTCAAACCGATTTCACACAGCTGGCCTCTGGCACGGAGCTTGCCGACGGCAATCGGCGGCTGCTTGCGGCTTAGCAGAATAAGATGGACATGCGGCGGCATACGGTCAAGGAAATAAGCAACCTGGGAATGGATCTCTTGGGAATCGATCACATGGTAATCATCGAGTACAAGCAGCACATCATGATGGATGTCAAATAAATCATGAAGCAGCCAATCAATCATTTCTTCCGCCGAGAACGAAATCGTTCGCAATAAGGAAAGCGATTTGTGGCCGAGCGCTGGATACAGCCGATGAAAGGCTGCTATGACATAAGTCCAGAACCGGAGCATGTCATTCTCCCCTTGATCCAAGGAAACCCATGCGACGGGTACGGACCCGTGCAGCAGCCATTCGCCGACCAGCGTTGTTTTGCCGAAGCCCGGCGGCGACGTGACGAAGGTCACTTTGCAGGATAGCGCCTTGGACATGCCGGCCATCAAATGCTCCCGGGGGATATGATACGATGGCTGCTGCGGCCTATTTAATTTGGTCGGCAGCAGGGGTATATTCTGAAATAGCTTCATCGAATCCTCCCCTTTGACATTCTTCACTCGAAATCCGCTGCAGTTACCAGCCGATGCGCCGGCAGCGCGCCGGCCGGCTTGCCCAGCCTCTTCCCTACCTGTGCGCGGAATGCGGAATCGCTTTCGATTCGGCGAACCAGTTCGGGGGCTGCTAACAGCCGGATATCATTTTGCCCATTTTTCATATAAAACTCAAGGATGTATTTCCTGTGCCCGATCTCTTCCTGCAGCATATCGGAGAAAGGGTGCGTTTGTGGCTGAACCTCCAGACCCGGCGGCATATGTCCATGATAAGAGCGGTACGCAATCTCATCCTTTGTCAAACGGTCAACCTCAAGGCTGCCTTCCAAACCGACTTGAATCAGATAGCGCATTGCGAGCGTCATCGGTCCCTTCCGCTTGTCGATCGGCGTATGAATCACGACCATCGAGTTGTGCTCGATCCACCCGACCTCGTAGCCCATGCTCTCGGCGGCGAGCCGTACAGGAACGAACCGCTCTTCACCGTATGCGATCGTTTCCGCTTGAAGCCGTTCCCTTGCAGATGCAGGAATGCTTCCCAATACTTCGAGTATATACGGAAGAGGAGCATATACCGTATGATTTGAGATGAACGCTTGATCCATCTTTCCTTGGTCCTGCTGCTCCAGCGTAAGGCGGATCTCTCCCTGCCTGAACGCTTCTACCGCCTTATAGCCCGAAGGCTCCTCCGCTCTCGCCTCAAGCCATTGCACAAGCGCCTTCATGTGTTCAGTCCCATCCTCATACGCATCAAACACACTAATATACGGAATATCCCATCCCTGTGCGAAAAATAAATACGTCTTCCCTGCTTCAAGGCTTGCGCCGCATTGATCCGAATCGTCGTTCGTCACTACATAAGAAGAGGCCTTCCCTTTATATACGTCGAGCGGCTGGAGAACGGCCAGCGTCTGCGACGGATAGACGTCCTCCAGGCGCAGTACGGTGGCTGAGAAAATAGCGTTCGCGGCCAAATAATCCGCTTCCTGCGTTGTCGGCCCGCGTGAGCAGGCCTGCGCCGGCGGCGCTTGAATACCTGCAAGCACGACCAGCACAAGCACTAGGCTGACTAGACGCTGCAGCCAGCTTATCATCCCTGCCCGCCTCCTTGCTTCACGCGCTCGGCAAGCACGCCGAGATCGTGCCCCTTCAAGGCGCCTTCAATGAGCTCAGGCAGCTTATCGGGCGAACAGCCAAAGCATGGAATGCCGTACTGCGACAGCTTCTTGGCCACGGCCTCATCGTAAGACGGCACGCCCTGATCGGTCAATGCCAGCAGACAGATCGTCTTGACGCCGGCTTGGTGCATCTCCGCAAGCTTCCGGATCATCTCCGTCCGGTTGCCGCCTTCGTACAGGTCCGAGACTAGAATAAACAGCGTCTTCTTCGGTTCGGTAATGAACGGCGCGCAGTATGTGATGGACTTGTTAATATCCGTTCCGCCGCCAAGCTGTATGCCGAACAGCATGTCGACCGGATCCTCGGCACATTGCTCGCTCAAATCGACGACCTCCGTATCGAAAGCAACGACGCGCGTATCCAGCGCCGGCATGCTGGCGAATATCGAGCCGACAATCGAGGCGTAGATCACGGAGCCCGCCATCGAACCGCTCTGATCGATGTCGAGAATGACCGTCCACTCCTTGCTCCGCTTGGCACGATCGAAGAAATATACCTTCTCCGGCAGCAGGAGTCCTCGTTCCTTGTCGAAATGCTTGAGATTTTTGCGGATCGTCGTCTTCCAATCGAGCCCTGTCACCGACGGCAGCGGCGAGTGCTGTCTGCGGTTCAGCGCGCCGGTCACCGCCCGGCGCAAATCCTGCGACAGCCGCTTCACGATCTCATCCACAACCGCCTTAACCAGTTGTCTGGCCGTGTCCTTCGTCTTCTCGGGGATTTTCCCTTTGAGCGCCATCAGCGTAGCCACCATCTGAATATCCGGCTTCACCTGAGCCAGCAGCTCCGGCTCGAACAACAGCTGCTTGAGGCCCCTGCGCTCGATGGCATCCCCCTGGATGACAGAAACGACATCCGGCGGGAAGAACGTGCGGATATCGCCCAGCCACTTGGCCAGCTTCGGCATGGATGCGCCTAGCCCCGCTTTGCGGGGACCGCCCGCACCCGTTCCGGCGTCACCTCCGCCGAAGGTGTCGTCATAAATGGCGGCGAGCGCTTCATCCATAAGCCGCGTTTCCTCATCAAGCATAGCTTCGCCTGTGCCATAAGCTTGCAGCTTCTCTTCGACGGCTGCACCAAGTATTAACCGCCAACGGTTTAATTGCTCCTGATCGATTGTCGTCATAGGCTACAAATCTCCAAAGTCAAATTCACCAAGCTCATCCAACTTCTCCTTCTCTTCCTCGCTTAGAGGCTGCTGTAAGACAGAGCCTGCCGCCACGGAGCCGACGCCCCATATGTCGCCCATCATTTCGGCCACTGCCGCTTTCTCCCTGGGCTCGAACGAGCCGAAGGCCCGGCGCAGGAAAACGAGCGAACGATGGAAGGCTTCCTTATCCAGCGAACCGATATAGCTATCCAGCTGCTGCCACAGCGTAACTCTTGAGAGCAGCGCATACCGGTTGCGCATGGACATGCCCTCGAACCAACCCGCTCCCAGATCGGCGGGTATTCCCGGCGAAAGCCGCCGGGAAACTTCCCTGGCAACGCGTTCCTCAGGAATTTCATTACGTTCCAGCAAAAGGGCGAAGGCGAAGCCGGACAGCTTGGCATTGCAATCATCGCGTGAAGCCAGCTCCTGCAATTTGGCCAGCCATAAGCCGTCATCGACGACGTCGTAGTGGTCACCGGCAACGGCATGCAGCGATTGAATCGCCCGAACCATGCCGTGGGCGGCATCGTCATTGCAGCTTGAAGCGCCAGCAAGCAGCAGCGCTCCGCGCAGGAACAGCTGCCGGAGCAGCGGCAGGAGCTCCTCCGTTTCAATCCGGCGGATCGAGCCGTAACGGATCAGCACCGACAGTTCATAGACGGCCGCCGCCACCTGCTCGAAGCTGCCCGCATCCACCGCTAGCCTGTGCAGTGCGGTTATTGCCCGCTCCATCTCCTTCGTTAGAGCGCAGTCGCAGGCAATGCGAACGATACGGGATGCTTCGGCGATATCTGCGCAGCATTCGAGCTGCTCCTTCAGCACGAACGCCGCCGCCAGCTCAATCGTCTCCCCTTTCAGCGTCGACTCCACGACCTGAATTTCCGCTTCCGGCGTCCACTGCAGCACCCAGTGCTCCGCCCATGTAGCGGAATCCTGGTTCACCCTTTGCGGCTTGGCGAAGCGAATGCCGAGCAGTGTAAGCCGCTGCAGGAGAACGGAGCGATTCAAGTCCAGGTACGCCGCTTCCTCCGATTTCACCCTGCGGTTCTCGCGCAAATCCAGCTCCAGCGTCGCTGCTACGGCCGACTTGTACTTCTCCAGCTTAAGCCGCTTCAGTTGTCTGTTCAGATCGTCCTGAATCGGCGTTTGGCTAACGCCTTCCGGCAGCCTCCCGATCGCCGTGCCGACATCCGTTCTGGCCAGCGCTTCCGCGATGGTCGACAGCTCGCCATAGCCGAGGCATACGACCGCGGCATCACGTAAATCCTTCCAGGTCGGAAGGCTCCCTCCGTGCAGAGCGGCCAGCGCTTCCGCCATCCTCACGCCCTCGATGAGGGAAGCTGTCGATCTGTAGTTGCCATGCTTTCTCAGATAAGCGGCGACTTGGGAGAAGTACAGAGCCGGAAGTCTATGGAGATCCCCCCGCTGCAGGCATTGCCAGAAGAGCTCGAAGTAAGCCGGCGCCTGATTACCTGCCCCATAGCCGGAATGCGACGAAAGCTTGTAGTAGGAGTAAGGCATTAACGTCAATTTCGCCTTCGTCTTGGGCAGTCCCTTCCACTGTTCGTCCGTCATCGCCGGGAGGCGATGATCCATAGCCGAGGCATGATGCGCGCCGGTCACGACGACGATTCGCTGCGGGTCATGGCCGGATGCGATGGCTTCCCGGATTCGGCGCCGCATATAAGCTTCCCGAATTTCGTTATATGCCGCCTCCTGCGGGGCATGCTGCATTTCGCCCGGGGAGGTGAGCTCCCGCATCTGCAGGGAAAACCGGTAAATGCCTTGGCGGTAAGCATCTTCGTGCAAATTATGCTCGAAATGCCGTTCCCAATAGGCCTCATAATCCGGCTCTCCGGACAGCTCAGCCAGCTGCCGGTACAGATCGTTCTGTTCGTGAGCATAGGCTTGAAAGCTCTCCGAAGGCACCTGCTGCCTCAGCTCATACAAAGCCAATGCCTGCCCGGCGGGGAGATCGATGAAGGCTGCCTCCGCACCGTGCCGGCTCGCCCAGCGGAAAGCTTGATATTCCGGCGAATATTCGGCGTACGGGTACAGCAAAGTTCTTACCGGCAGCGTATCCGTATAGGCCAAAATGGCCACCGGCGGACTGACGTCGTCCGCCGTGAGCTCGGCGATGAGCGGGCTCGCGTCGCTCGGCCCTTCCACCAGGACGGCCGTAGGCTTGACGGCATCCAGGAAAGCCAGCAGATGATGCGCGCCGCCAGGCGACAGATGCCGAATTCCGAAAACATGAAATCCCGAGCCGTCCGCTAGTTGTTCATCTCCGAGCACGCGAAGTACAGATTTCTCCATGTCGATCCCCGCTTTTTCATCACATTTTCCAAATATTCCTTCCAGACCAGACGATCCTTCTCCTCGTCTTTCACGATAGCCCCTTGCAGCCCGGCGGCAATATCCTCCTCTTCAATCCTGCCGCTGCCAAAGCTGCCCGCCAGCGCCATGCTGCCGGTCAGCAGCGAGATCGCTTCCGCCGTGGAGATGACCCCGCTCGGCCCCTTCACCTTCTCCTTGCCGTCCAGCGACATCCCGCTGCGCAGCTCGCGGAATATCGTCACCACCTTCCGCACGGCCTCTTCGTCGGGCAGCGCTGCCTTCAGCTCATAGCTGACCGCTATTTCGCCGACCCGCTTGCGCACGATCTCCACTTCCGTCTCCATATCCGCAGGCGGCGGAAGCACGATCATATTGAAGCGGCGCTTCAAGGCCGCCGACATGTCATTCACCCCGCGATCGCGCGTGTTCGCCGTTGCAATGATGGAGAAGCCTCTGGCGGCGAACACTTCCCGGTTCAGCTCGGGAATCGCTATCGTCTTCTCCGAGAGGATGGAGATCAGCGCGTCCTGCACCTCGGAGGCGCAGCGGGATATTTCTTCGAACCGGGCGATTCCGCCGGTCTCCATCGCCCGGAAGATCGGGCTCTTGATAATCGCCTGATCGGACGGCCCCTGCGCCAGCAGCATCGCATAATTCCACGAATAGCGGATATGCTCCTCGCTTGTGCCTGCCGTACCTTGGATAACCCGGCCCGAATCCCCGGTTATTGCAGCCGTCAAATTTTCCGAAAGCCATGACTTGGCCGTACCCGGCTCCCCGATCAGCAGGAGCGCCCGATCCGTCAGAAGCGTGGCGATCGCCATCTCGACGAGTCTTTTGTTTCCGATGTATTTCGGCGTAATGTTGACTCCCCTGACTTGGCCTCCCGTCAGAAAGGTCAGAACGGCTTTGGGAGACAGCTGCCATCCGGCCGGTTTCGCGTCCTGGTCCAGTTTCTTCAATGCCTCCAGCTCTTCCGCGTACAGCCGCTCGGAGGGCAATCTTACAACATCCTGCTTGTGAGCCATCCCCATAATCCCTGTCCCTTCTTTTCCTGATTTGAGCTGTCCGCTTGCTCCTGTTCCGCCTCCTGCGCGGAGGCGACGGTTTCCGCAATGTCCAGCAGCTGATTTCTTATTCCTTGGTACGATAAACCTTCTGCGAACCGCTGTAAGCTAGGCGCATAAGACTTGGGCAGCAGCGAAAGCAGAGTAAGCTGAAGGCGGTCCAAATAATAAAACGGCTTGTTTCCACCCTTTTCCAGGATGTCCATGAGCAGCCTCGGCGCCTCCGGATGCTGCTGACGGAACAGCACGAGCAAGAGATGAACCGTCTTCGCCGTGTTGAAATTAGGCCGTTCCTCGCATTTGGCGACGATAAATTTCGTCACCTTCGGATCGGGCTCCCGGGCGAACCGGCAGACCAGCTCCACTTCGTTTAACTTGATGAAGAGATGCACCCATCTCGGATCCCATCTACTCTCTTCGAAGTCTTCCTGACCATACAGCTGTTCATGTATCGAAGGGGTCTCATCGTAGAGTACCCGAACCAGTCCCTTGGCAGCGGGAGATTTGAGGTCCTTGAGCTCGCGGGCGAAGCGGTCGTATACAGCCTCTGGAGGCAAAATGCGCAGAGCCGCCCGAAAGCTGTACGGAGTAAATTTGCGGTCGCATGCTTCATACAGCGTAACGGCCACACGGTACGCCTCCGGCATATCCAGTGCCAGCAGCAGGTCGGCGGCCTCCTCTTGTACGGCATCCGTCTCCGGTAAGAGGAAGCCCGGCGACGATAGCAACTTCTCCAGGAAGTGGACGACTTCCGGCACTCTCTTGCCACGCAGGCTGCGAATGTCAGCCATCAAATGCTGGGCTGCGTCCTTGACGTTCGTTCCCTGAACGATGCGCGCCAGCATGCTGTCGGCTTGCTCTAGAACGGCGAGCGTCAATCCCCCGGCTGCGCATAGTTGAACCGGCTCGATCGCCAATTCCTGATCTTTGGAGCCCAGCGCCTTGTACAGACGGGCGGCGGCTTCGTCCGTGCCAAGCCGTGATAGAGCGTACAGCGCCGCCTTACGGATCTCTTTCCTCTTGTCGTCCGCGTACCCCATGATCAAATCTTCATGCTGCGGATAATAGCCAAGCCTTTCAACTGCCGCCGCCCGCACTTCAATCGAGCCTTCCGCCGCAGCTTCAAGCAGGAGCTTCTCGCTTTCCCAGGCAGGCAGCCCGGCATGCAGCAGCTCTAACCGGCGGGCATCGCCTCTGCCGCCATCCCGGTTGAACTGCTGCCGCAGTGCGGGGAGCGCCGCAGCGCCGATTGAGGGCAGCACTTGACGGTGCAGGAATTCAGGAATCTCCGCGTAGCTGTCGTCTAACGCAGACACTGCTGCGGGAATCACGCGGAGATCGTGAAACAGTCCCTCATCGTATCCGATCCGCAGCTGCTCCATTCGGCCCTGGCCTTTCTGTGTCAGTGCCTCCTTGAGCGGATGTAGCTTGCGGTAAGGGATGGAGGCAGGCAGTGGCGCAGCCGTTGCTGATGCTGATGCTGATGCTGATGCAACGGGTTCGAGCGATTCCTTCGTCTCCGTTCTCCCCTGCGTATACAGCACCGAGTTCAGCAGCATGCCCAGCTCCAGCAGCTTCCCGGCCGAGCCGCTCGCTTCCGTCTCCAGCACTTGGCTGACAGCTTGCGCCATTCGTTGGAACACCGGAGCGGACTCGCCCAGCGACTGCAGGCGGGGAAGCATCTTCTGCAAGCGCAAATCGCCCGCCGCCATACCGCTCCCCGCAATAAACAAGCGCCGCACCTCATGCTGCAGCTCATACAAAATGTCTATGCTCATGGAATCGTCTCCTAATTCTCATCATCAATACAGCAGGCGAATGATGGCAGTCGCCGTTACAATGCTCAGAGGCTGCGCTTCCAGCCGGTTATGTTCACGGTTATGCTCGAACATAACCACAATCGCTTGGTCATGCAGGCTGGACTCCTGCAGTAAGGTCAGCAAATGCATGGTCGGCTCGCCGAGATGCGGAATGTCCGCCAGAGGCAGCTGCTTCCCCTGCTGATCCAGAAGCACGAAGCCCGAACCGCTCCTCATCATCTCGGCGAACCGCAGCAGCATGACCGGATGCTTGTCGGACAGCGGGTTCTTGATTTGATTCTTCACCAGCTTCACGACTTCCGGGAAAGACGGACGGGCGGAGGCAATGACAGCTTTATAATCGTCTGCAACGGCTTCCCGGTAGGTCGCTTCTTCGAAGCGCACCCTCGCATTCAGCTCTCCTGGGTATTGGGCCAAATCCTTCGCTTGGACGACTTGGAAAACGGAATCTTCCTCGCGTATGTATTTCACCGCACGAAACGGTCGGTACGTTCTCGTGAGGTGTATGTGTCCGGTTTGGAGATCGGCCCAATAGCCCTCGTCGATATATTCGCCTCTCGCCTGATCCGCGTACGAGCGGAAGAAGAGCTGAAGCAGCTCCGCCCTGCTGCGAACGCGGCCAAGCTCTCTCAGCTCCGCGAGCTGCCAGGCATGGCCGATCCATTCCTCCAGCGTGGACTCGCTGTCAACCGGCGCATCGGGATTCTCCAATCTCCCGCCTAAGTACTCCTTGCTTTTCTTGATCAGCGCATGGAGCGTTGTCAACTGCTCAATCGCGGCGGGGTATGCCGCTTCGCGATTGTCTTCGGCTCGGAATCGCTGCGTCAATTCCCGCAGTTGGGACTGAATGCCGGGAATGTAATAATTGCCGAGCTGCTTCGCTTGATCTTCAGCGGTTTGCAGCCCCTTCTTGTCCAGGGAGCCCAGCCCTGACGTGACCAGCTGCAGAATGAGCTTCTCAGCGATGCCGATCCCTTCGAGCTGAGCGGCTATCTTCTTCGTGAGGGTCGCTTTACTCGTTTTGCGCTTGGTGGCCGTTGCGGCTGCGGCAGCCGTTGAAGATGTCGATGCAGTCGAAGCTGTCGAAGCTGTCGAAGCTATCGAGGCCGCCCGGCTCGAGGCATCCGTCCCGACAGCGGCGGCTTCCTTCCTCTTCTCCTCCCGCTTCTCGGCCTTTTCCCTTTTGTCGGCGATATCTGGGGGAATAGGGGCTGTGACGAACGTTTTCCCTGAGGTAAATGCATACATCAGCCCGAGATTGTGCTTGCATGGAAACTGACGGCTTGGGCAAGTGCAGCGGAACACAGGACTTCCTTCCTTGAGCGCATCGACCGAACATTTATAGGGCTCCTTGCCGCTGCCTTTGCATTCCCCGAAAATGATCGTTCCGTCTTCCGAACGGCAAAGCAGCGGGAAGCTGTTTTTCTTCACCAAATCTTTGCCATTCTTGATCGCGCTGCTGTTAAGCGCCAGACTATCGACATAAGCTTCCGTTAAATGATTCATCTTCTACCCCTCATGACTTGGTATAGAAACTGTTTCCACGCAGTTCCTAATTTTCCTTTTTCATGGGTATGGCTTTTCCGCCTTAATTAGAACGAAAAAAACCTGAGATACGGTCTCAGGTTGGATTTTCTAAAAGGCGTACGGCTGGCAGGTGCAAAGAGCATATTTGCTAGGGGAACACGTGCGGTTGTTAGGCAGTAAGGAGTAGCGAGGTCATTCCGGCGCGGCAGCTTGTTTGGTGGATGTGTGCGACATTGAAGGAACAGGCATCAATGCGAGGATGGAGTTCATGCCGTGGTGGCAGGTAGATTGGGTTGGGAAGCTTGGCGGCGCGGGAGCGGAACGGAAATACAGGCCCTTATTTCAGTATAACGAGGGCCAATAGCCGCCGAAGCGGAAATAAGATGCGTTATTTTGCTGATTGAGCTGCGAAACAACCAAATTCAGCAAGGATAACGCATTGTATTTCCGCTTTACCTTCCAGAACCGCTAATTCAGCCGTATTAGCGAACTGTATTTCCGCTGGCGCGAGAGTCCAAGGGGGGAACATATGCGGTTGTTAGGCAGTAAGGAGTAGCGAGGTCATTCCGGCGCGGCAGCTTGTTTGGTGGATGTGTGCGACGTTGAAGGAACAGGCATCAAGGGTGTGAGGATGGAGTTCGTGCCGTGTTGGCAGGTAGATTGGGTTGGGAAGCTTGGCGGCGCGGGAGCGGAACGGAAATACAGGCCCTTATTTCAGCATAAAGAGGGAAAATAGCCGCTGAAGCGGAAATAAGATGCGCTATTATGCTGATTGAGCTCCGAAACAACCAAATTCAGCAAGGATAACGCATTGTATTTCCGCTTTACCTTCCAGAACCGCTAATTCAGCCGTATTAGCGAACTGTATTTCCGCTGGCGTGAGGGTCCTTTGGCCACAGAATTTCCAAGGGGGGAACACATGCGGTTATTAGTCAGTAAGGAGTAGCGAGGTCATTCCGGCGCGGCAGCTTGTTTGGTGGATGTGTGCGACATTGAAGCAACAGGCATCAAGGGTGCGAGGATGGAGTTCGTACTTGTGTTCGCAGGTAGATTCGGGCGGGAAGCTTGGCGGCGCGGGAGCGGAACGGAAATACAGGCCCTTATTTCAGTATAACGAGGGCCAATAGCCGCCGAAGCGGAAATAAGATGCGCTATTATGCTGATTGAGCTATGAAACAACCAAATTCAGCAAGGATAACGCATTGTATTTCCGCTTTACCTTCCAGAACCGCTAATTCAGCCGTATTAGCGAACTGTATTTCCGGCTGGCGCGAGAGTCCAAGGGGGGAACACATGCGGTTATTAGTCAGTAAGGAGTAGCGAGGTCATTCCGGCGCGGCAGCTTGTTTGGTGGATGTGTGCGACATTGAAGCAACAGGCATCAAGGGTGCGAGGATGGAGTTCGTGCCGTGGTGGCAGGTAGATTCGGGCGGGAGCTTGGCGGTGCGGGAGCGGAACGGAAATACAGGCCCTTATTTCAGCATAAAGAGGGAAAATAGCCGCTGAAGCGGAAATAAGATGCGCTATTATGCTGATTGAGCTGCGAAACAACCAAATTCAGCAAGGATAACGCATTGTATTTCCGCTTTACCTTCCAGAACCTCTAATTCAGCCGTATTAGCGAACTGTATTTCCGCTGGCGTGAGGGTCGTTTAGCCTCAGTATTTCCAAGGGGAGAACACGTGCGGTTGTTAGGCAATAAAGAGTAGCGAGGTCATTCCGGTGCGGCAGCTTGTTTGGTGGATGTGTGCGACGTTGAAGGAACAGGCATCAAGGGTGCGAGGATGGAGTTCGTACTTGTGTTGGCAGGTAGATTCGGGTGGGAAGCTTGGCGGTGCGGGAGCGGAACGGAAATACAGGCCCTTATTTCAGTATAACGAGGGCCAATAGCCGCCGAAGCGGAAATAAGATGCGCTATTTTGCTGATTGAGCTGCGAAACACTCAAATTCAGCAAGGATAACGCATTGTATTTCCGCTTTACCTTCCAGAACCGCTAATTCAGCCGTAATAGCGAACTGTATTTCCGCTGGCAAGAACCGTCCGCCGGATGAAGCTGCACGCCGAATGGCTCAGGCGAATGCCGCAATATTTTACTCATCAACTTGCTTAAAGCCGTCCGCTCCTTGTTCGTTAACACACAGCCGCCTCCTTCATAACTCATTTGGCGCCTTTAATCGCTGCAAGCGGCTTGCACTTGGCTACAACCTGAGCCAAACCGGCTCCTACGACGCTCTCGATGATTTGATCGACATCTTTGTATGCCTGCGGCGATTCATCGAGAATAGCTTCCAGCGATTTCTGATTGACGACGACCTCCTCGTCCGTCCCCACACGCATCGCGGAGGCGAATTCACTCAGCGTAACCAGCCGCTTCGTAGCCCCCCGCGAGCGGAGGCGGCCCGCTCCATGGCAGATGGAGTGAAAGTTGGCCTTGCCGCCCGGCGCGCCGACCATCAAGTAGGAGGCCGTCCCCATGGACCCCGGGATGAGCGCTGGGTGGCCGGTAGCCGCATAGGGCTGCGGATTGTCCGGATGGCCGGCCGGCAGCGATCTCGTCGCCCCTTTGCGGTGAACGAAGTACGATTCGCCCTCATGCCGCTCCTCCCAGGCATAGTTGTGCATCAAATCGTACAGCGTCGTCATCTCAAACTTCGAGCCGAAGACATCCTTGCCCGCTTCACGAATGGCATACGCAATAAGATGCCGGTTAACCACAGCATAATTCAGCGCGGAATACATCAAATTGACATAAGCTTCTGCAGCCGGATGGGCAAGCGGAGCAAACACGAGCTTCGGGTCCGCCGTCCCTAAACCAAGCGTACGCATCACCTTCTGCATGTCGCTGGTGCAGCTGAGGTTCACAGAACCTCCCCATGCGCGTGATCCGGAATGGATCATGACGGCCACCTGCCCGTCGAACAACCCCCATGCTTCCGCGACAGCCCGGTTCTCCTCGGCAATCTCTATCGCTTGGATCTCGGCAAAATGGTTTCCGTTCCCGAGCGTGCCAAGCTGGCGGTGCGACCGGTGCCAGACTGCATTCGGGAAACGGTTCAAATCATTTTCATCCACAGTAAATTTGCTGCATTCCACATGCGTAAGCGATGTCGCCTTCCTCGGCGTGTAGCCGTCCGGCACATATTTCTTAGGCAGCCCGTGCAAACCCTTGGTCACGACGTGCTCCAGGCGAATGTCCGAGAAATGCCCCCGGGCATGATCCTCGACGGGCAAATATTTCTCGATAGCCTTCACCAGCTTGCGGCGCAGCTTCACATCCTTGAGCTCATTCCGGTGCAGATTGGTCAGATGCACCCTCATCCCGCAGCCGATATCGCTGCCGACGATCGAGGGAGATACGTAGCCGTCATGGGTATACCAGGCGGCGGTCGTGCCGATGCAGGTTCCGATGCCTACGTGCACGTCCGGCGTATAGCTCATGAACCTTTGGTTCGGTATTTGCAGATTGTTGTTGGCCATCTGGAACACCTGATAGTCCAACGATTTAAACAGCTCAGGAGCTGCGTAGACATGTACAACCCCCGAAGGAAGCTGCACCTGATGTGTATAATTTTCTTTCATCTGTTTCTATCCTCTCTATGAACCCCAAACCTCCTTCAGCGCTTCGCGGAACAAAGCATCGAGCGCTGCGTCCTGCTGTTCTCCCGAAACAGCCGTATGTTTGGCGGTTTCCTCATAATAAGCAATTTGCTTTTCCAAAAAATCGTGGATCGCCGATATTTTCGGTTCCAAATCGAATTCCACACCGGCTTTTTTGCGCGCCAGTAATGTATCGATGTCTTCCTTCAGCCTGGATTCTGGGAGCACGCCCTCCACCAGCTGTTCAAAGGCCATCGGCGGCATACCGCCGTGCCTCTCGATCCACATGCACGCCAGAATCGGGCGCAGCACGTAGAAATACTTTTTGATTTTGACAACATCGCCCTGCAAATAGTCCCGGAAATTCCCTTTCGCCATATGCAAGTAGTGGTACATACTCGAACGCGGGGAAAAGGTAAGCGGAGATAACCGGCGAATTTGCTCTGTGATGCCGTACGGCTCGATGTAAGCGATCGGCGATTGCAGCCATTCCAGCAGGGGAGGATTCGATTTGCGGAACAAATTCAGCGCCTTCTTCACATCCCAACCGTTCAAGTCGAGAAGATCGCTGATCGGACGCTCAATGACGTCCCGTTTCTCGAAGATGGACAAATACCAGTCCACCGGTCTTACATAGATGAACCGCACGTCATAATCGCTGTCTTGCGACGGAAATCCCCATGCCCGGCTGCCTGACTCACAGGCATATATGATCTTGACGCCTTCTGTTTGCTCGATAAGCTGAAGCTGATCTTTGATTGTAGCTGTATCCAATGTCATGGGACTCACCCTTTCTTCGTTAATTAGGTAGGAACGCCAAAAAGCCCTAGACCGACATCGTCTACGGCTTAACATGTGCAATGCACGGAGGCCACTCCGCGGAGTGCCTGCGCTGCTATGTCAAACGTGCGTGCGAGACCGGTGGTATACCGCTTGCTTCAATTGTCAGATTACGAATTCGATTGCGAATCATAGCCATCGGCCCCCTTTCCATTCATTTACAAACATCATACGAGTCAAACCTGCTTCGCGTCAATCCGCCCGGGGCGGAAAGATTGGTTATACTTATTTTCTTCAGGATTTCAGCATGTATCCTATCTATAAGCCTGTATTGGCTTTAACCAGAATTTCATCATATTTCGCATCGGCGCGCTTGGAGGAAAGCAAGGTGCCGACGATAGCTCCCAAGAAGCCTAAAGGAATGGAAATAATCCCCGGGTTAGTTAGCGAAATTAGCGGAGTTCCGACCAAGATCGCTTTGCCGGCAACCGGATCCCAGACGTTGGGGCTCACGATAACTAGGATCAGAGCGCTGATTAAGCCGACGAGCATTCCCGTCACGGCACCGGCCGTATTAAATCTCCGCCAGAACACAGTGAACACGAGCACCGGCAGATTGGCGCTTGCGGCAACGGCAAAGGCCAAAGCGACCAGGAAGGCGACGTTCATTTTCTGGGCGAACAACGCCAGAACGATGGAGATCAGCGCAACACCGACGGAAGCGAGCTTCGCGGAAACGACCTGCTCCTTCTCTGTCGCCTTCCCCTTACGGACGATATGGCTGTAGAAATCATGTGCGAACGCCGAGGCGGCAGACAGAACGAGTCCGGCCACGACGGCAAGAATCGTAGCAAAAGCTACGGCCGATATAAAAGCAAAGAGGAAATCCCCGCCCAGCGACTTCGCCAGCAGCGGCGCCGCCATATTGCCGGCTGCGTTCGCCGCGACAATGACGTCCTTACCGACGAATGCGGCGGCACCGAAGCCCAGGAACAGCGTCATGACATAAAAGATTCCGATGACCCACGTCGCCACGACGACCGATTTCCTTGCCGTCTGAGCATCTTTCACCGTAAAGAAGCGGATCAGAATGTGAGGTAAGCCCGCTGTTCCAAGGACGAGCGCCAGATTGAGCGATATCGTGTCAAGACCGTTCGTGAACTTATTGCCGGGGTTCAAGAACGCTTCCTTGAGCGGCGTCGCCGTTCGCATTTGTTCGAACATGTGCATCACATTGAAATCGAACTTGGCAAAGACGATTAACGAAATGATGAACGTACCGGCAATAAGCAGCACGCATTTGATTATCTGCACCCAGCTCGTCGCCGTCATCCCGCCGAACACGACGTAGACCGTCATCAGCAGCCCGACGATTAGGACGGATGTCATATAATCCAAGCCGAGCAGCAGCTTAATCAGCGCTCCCGCTCCGACCAATTGAGCGATCATATAGAAGATCGAGATCGTAATCGAATTGAGTGCGGCCACACCGCGCACCTTTTTATTGTCGAAACGGGCCGCGATCATATCGGCCATCGTATATTTGCCCAAATTGCGCAGCGGCTCGGCGATCAGGTACAGCACGACGAGGTAGGCGACGAGAAAGCCGATGCTGTAGAAGAAGCCGTCGAAGCCGAAGAGCGCCACCATCCCGGCAATGCCCAGGAACGATGCCGCCGACATGTAGTCGCCGGCGATGGCAAGCCCGTTCTGCCATCCCGTCAAGCCGCCTCCGGCCGTATAAAACTCGCTGGCGGTCTTCGTTTTTTTGGCTGCATAATATGTGATGACCAGCGTTCCCGCAACAATGACCAGAAATAATAAAAATGCCGTATTCATCGCTTACCCCGCCTTTCTCTGATTGGCCGTTTCCGTTTCCGCTTTAATTCGATCGGATAAAGCATCGAACTCGGCGGCCTTGCGCGAATACAGCGAACACAGCACCCAAGTCATAATGAATTGCGCAAAAGCAAATAACCACGCCCATGTAATCGAGCCAATCGCAGGTTCATTCAGCACTTTCGTATAAGAGGTCATAATTGGGAGTACGAAGTAAAACACCAGGAAGAAAATGGACATCGGTAAAATAAATCGCTTTTTCTTGGCAAGAAGCTTCTGGAAAGATTCGGATCTTACAATTTCACTATAACGATTGTGGTTATGCTGCTCTTTCATACAGTCCCTCCTGAATGATACAATCTCGTGATTCCGCAGTTCTTGTAAGCGCTTTATCATTTTATCACGAGCCGTCTTCTCCTGTTCGTTTCCCGGCGCGAAACGTCGGTAATCGTTCCTCAAACAGCAGAAAACAACCTTGAACCGTTCAGGCCCAAAGCTGCTACCCGCCTTCCAGCCGCCGGATCAGCTCCTTGGCGGCCACTCTCGATAACGGAACCCGGTTGCGCTTCGCATCTTTCAGAATGACATTGTAAGCGCCATTGAACCATGGCTCGATTTCATCGATGAAATCCATATTAACCAAATAGCTGCGATGCGTGCGAAAAAAAGAATACCCGACCAGCTTGTCTTCCAGCTCCTGCAGCGTCTGTCTCGTCGTGTGCATCTGCCCGTCCGACAAATGAATCCGCGTCAGCTTCTCCTCCTTCACGGCAAAGCTGATCTTCACCGGCTCGATCACGACCATGCGGCTGCCGTCGTCAACCAGCAATTTCGGCTTCGCCGCAGGCGGGGCGGGAATAACAGCCGCTTGGGGCGGCGCTGCCATCGCAGCCCGCATTTTGCGGATTCGCTGCAGCGTGAATCGCAGGCGCTCTTCGTCATATGGCTTAAGCAAATAATCGACCGCCTCCTGCCTGAACGCCTCGACGGCATATTGCTCATAGGCCGTTGCAAACACCACGAGCGGTTTGGGCGTGAAGGCCATCAAGCTCTGCGACGCCTGCACCCCGTCCAATCCCGGCATATGAATGTCGAGGAAAACGACATCCGGCTTATGTACGCTCGCCAGTTCAAGCAGCTGCGCACCGTTCGTGGCTGACGGAAGGAGCTCGACGTCCCGCTCCTGCGACAGCAAATAGATCAGCTCCTCGCGAGCCAGTCTCTCATCCTCGGCGATCATCACTTTCATATCAGGCTCCACTCCTTTCATCCGGGTAAGGAATTATGCAGTCGATGCGTGCGCCTCCGCCCGGCGGATTGCTGAACCGGAGGCATGCCTCCGGACCGAACAAGGCGATCAGCCGTCGGTTCACATTGAATACGCCCAAGCCGGTGCTGTCACTGTTCGTAATCGGTGAATGGCCTAATACCGTCCGCACCTCAGGCGGAAATCCGTTGCCGTTGTCCATAACCGTTATCTGGACGCCGTTCTCCGCTCTCCTTAGCTCTACATGAATTTCGCCTCTGTCCGTCCTTCCCTTAAAACCGTGGTTAATGCTGTTTTCGACGAGCGGCTGAAGCGTAGAAGGCGGTATGCCGAGAGACTCCAAACCGGGCTCGCACCCGCAATGGACGTGCAATTGATCCTCGAAGCGGATATTGACAATGTCCAAATACGTTTGCAGGTGCTCCATTTCCTTATACAGCGGGACGAGCGGAGATTGGGTCAGCGTCAAATTCATCCGCATATACGTCCCCAGCTTCACCGTGACCCGCCTTGCTTCCTCCGGCTTGATGCGAATCAACGTCACAATGGCATTGAGCGTATTGAATAGAAAATGCGGATTAATTTGAGCCTGCAGCGCCTTGAGCTCCGCCTCCCTCATCAGATTTCTCAAATGTTCGGTTGTCGCCATATCCAGCTGGATGGATACCAGCTTGCTGAGACCTTGGGCGAACGCTTCCTCTACCGGGCGAATCTGCCGGGCGCTCTGATAATATAATTTGATTAACCCGGCCACCTGTCCCCCGCTGCGGAACGGAACAATCAACGCAGCGCCGATGGCGGGATGGTGCGGTTGAATTTGCTCCTTCCTGACGGCGATCTGGATGACTCCGGTTTGAATAGCCCGCAAAGACAGCTCCGTGACGATCCGCTCGCCTTGTACGTGCCGCATCGACCCGAGCCCCACGTGAGCCAAGATTTTCTCTGTATCCGTAACCGCCACCGCATTCGCATGAAGCTCCCGGCGCAAAATATTCGCCGTCGCTTCGGCCGTTTCGAACGTCAAGCCCCTCTTCAAATACGGTAACGCCATCTCCGCGATATGGAGCGCCCGCTGCGTCTCGGAAGCCGCCGCCCTCTCCTCCTCCTTCATGGCCGCCAGAATCATCGCCACGAAGATGCCGACCCCGATGCTGTTCGCCACAACCATCGGAACCCCGATCCCGTCCACCGTATGGATCGCAAGCGGCGAAGACTCATTGACGATGAGAATAACGCCCATCTGCAGAATAGGGGCGAACACGCTGATAAACAGCGCCTTCACCGGTGCGATCACCCGTTCCTCCGCGAAAAAGCGCGCCACGAATCCGGCTAGAAGCCCGATGATCGGCGTGGACCATACATCGGCTGCGCCCGTCACTCCGCCCAGCCAATAAGCATGAATCCCCGATATAAGCCCCGCTCCCGTGCCCACGAAAGCGCCTCCAAGAAGTCCCGCAACCATCACGCCGATCAGCGCGGAATCGGCCATCGCTTCATGGGCGTTCAGGGAACGGACGAAGAAGGTCGAGTCCAGCCCGCTCTCGGTAACCACAACGCCTGCGTAAGTACCTGCGATGCTGATCAAGCCGAAGAACAGGGAGAACGTCACTCCTGTCCGCAAGTCCAACCGCCGGTCAAGCAAATACCGGAACTGGGGGATCCTGGTCAAGATGAACGTCAGCAGCAGCAAAATCCCCATCCGCTCGATGAGCAAGAGCGTGATATGTTCCATCCTTTTCCCCCTTCGCTCCGCTGCAATTATCACCATTATAACCGGAAAACGGGCCGAAAGTAAGAATGCCGGCGCCGGGACGGTATGCCAACAACAAAGAAAGGCGCCCGCGCGGGCACCTCTCCGATTAACGATCTGGATGAGCTCGTTAATGAAATTATGAATTTTGCTGCTCCATTGCAAGGCTCAGCGTTATCGTGACGTTATTCTCCGTGTCCAGCACAACCGCATGCGGATTCTTCATGCCGAAATCGTCAAACGTAACCACCGCGGTGCCCCCCATATTAATAATGCCTTGATTGTACGCAGCGTCCGTCTTGAACGTGACGTCCTTGGAAATATCTTTGATCGTCAAAGTTCCCGTCATATCAAAAGAAACCTTTTCGCCTTCTTTCCATTCTTTCGGAAAATTATTGACTGTTTTCAGCTTGAATTTGGCTTCAGGGAACGTCTGGGCATTCAAGTATTCCGCCCCTTTGATATGGCCGTCCCTTTGGGAATTGCCGGATTGCAGCGCAGCGATGCCGACTACGGCGTCGGCCGCCATTTTCGCGGGATCCGCGCTATTCAGCGCCCACTTCCCCGCAACGGAGCTGCCTTCAAAATTCACTTGTTCCTTAGAGGTTTTCACCGTGAAATACACTTTCGAGTCCGGGCGGATGTTCCAATTTCCGTTCAGAGCTTCCCCGACAGGAGCCGAAGCCGCACTCGTCGTTGCAGCTGCCGCTCCCGCGGGGATTGCCTCTTGAATCGTCACATGGTTGCCTGCATAATAGTCGTAAGCATAATAAGCTCCTCCCAGCACTACAAAAGCGCCCACCGTCCATGCTGCAAGTTTCATTTTCATTATCCTGCCTCCTATCGATATTCATCTTTTCTGTAAGTTTATAAGCACACTACACCGTGTAGTGTTAAAAGCATAGCAAGCTAAACTGAAAATTAGCTGAATGTTACCTTAATTTTACATGAAAATTTAAAGCGGAAAACCTTTCCCCCTGTCCCTGGTCAATTTAATTTTTTACGCCCCTACCCTCACAATTCTCGTTCGCTATACCGAATATATGAATTGTACATAACAAGGGAGGAAATGACATATGAAAAAAACTTGGACCATCCTCGCATCCTGCGCGCTTGCAACAAGCTTGATGGCAGGATCGGCATTCGCGAAATCGGAGAACGGCAACAACGGCAGCAACGGCGACAACAAGCCGGACAAGAGCATTACGGTTGATGTGGACGTGAACGCGAATGCAGATGCAAGCGTAACATCCGACACGTACGGCAGCCATGGAAGCAATGGCTACAAAGGGCTTCTGAATGCAATCAACAATGTGAAGGACAAGCCTGCCGGCGCCGTCATTGCTGATCTTCTGTTGACGAAGTATGAAACGAAACTGACAGACGAGATGAAGGCTGAGCTTGAAGCGATTACTGAGAAGGATGCCGCATTGTCGGCCGTCGCTGATATTCTGGTTCAAAACGGCAGCGTAACGGAAGCCGTTTATGTTCAAAAAGAAGCGATCACGGCAAATGTGAAAAACATCGATTCTTACAAGAAGCTTGGAAAGTTATATGACAAATTGGGCAAAAAAGGCGTTAAGCTGTATGTCAACGGTGAAGAGCCAGCATTTGAAGTAGCTCCTTTCATTCGTGAAGGCAGCACGCTTGTCCCTTTCCGTGCGATTTCCGAAGCTCTGAAAGCAACTGTGAGCTGGGATCCGGAAGAGCGTTCCGTCACGGTAACGCGCGACGGTATCACAGTGAAGCTCTTCATCGATAGCAAAACCGCTACGGTGAACGGAAATGAAGTGACGCTGGAAGTTCCGGCGGCAATCGAGAACGGCAGCACGGTAGTTCCGGTTCGCTTCGTGAGCGAAGCTTTGAAAGCAGCCGTTAAATGGGAAGCCGAAACGCAATCCGTTGTCATTTACGAAGAATAGAACGTGCTTACCGAGCATAAAAACGTCAAACCCCCAGCCTTAGGCTGGGGGTTTGGCGTTTGGCGATCAATCCGCCTGACACTTCGGCGCGCCGGAACATCTGTCATGAGGCAGCACCATGGAGGCCTCCAATCTCTCACCCCGCAGCCGCTTGAACATCCGCTCGCACGAGCCGAATTCTGTCGCCGGGCGAAGTCGGAAGCTCGATCACATCGGCATGAATCGTCGATTCGCCTCCGGCCATCCGGCATACGGCTCCTTGCGGCCACGGATTGTACAGCTTCAGCGCTGCGCCCGCTTCGCTTTCAATCTCTACCCACCGCACCTCGCCGCCGGAGAAGGAAGCGCTGACGAGGAAAGCGCCAACCGCCCGTAAAGTGGCGAACTCGGCCTCTTGTTCTGCCGGCCAATTCGGGAAGAAACGCAGGATGCCGTTATAGCTTTGGAGCAGGCACTCGTTAATGACGACCGGCAGCGCAAAATTCTCGAACCATACGCCGACACGGCGCATGAAGTCGAAGCTGAGCGTGTCGCTGTACCTGCCTCCCGACAGCAGAACCCGGTCGGTGCACGTGCCGTTGGGCAGCATGCAGTAGCTGATTTGCCGTTTGAACCGCTCCAAATCGAGCTGCCCCAGACGCGCCCCGGCCAGGTGGTAGAACACCAGCTCGTTACCGCCTTCGTTGCGGTGGTTCCAATACGAGTTCACGGCGATGCGGTATTGATCTTCCGGCGAATGCAGTCCGTGTTCTTCCCCCGGGAATATCGTCATAATGCCGTTCGGCGTATTATAGACGACTTCGGGATCCTCTCCGGGCACGGAGACGAACACGGTTCCGCGCCGGGATTCGGCGGTCGGGTATTCCGGGAATTGGCGCAACAATTTCCGAACGCTGCCCAGCAGCTCCGCCTCCTCCTGCTCGACGCCGAGCACCTTGCAAGCTTCGGCATACGCATGGAACAGAAACTTCGTCAACGTCAGATCGACGAGACAATCGTAATTTCTCTTGAACCCGGGCGTCAGCTCATAAAGCTCGGGAACAACGGTGGGATACACATGGTACCGGTCATCGCCCCACGCCTCCCCGTGCGTATCCGGACGGTCCATGTAATCCGCCATGAACAGCACGGCTTCCTTCATCGGCACGAAGGCCCGGTTCGCCAAGAACTCCCGATCCATCGTATATAAGTAATGCCACCATAAACTTTGGACGGTCCATGGCGTCTCGCAAACCTCCCACCCCCAATGAGGCACCGGATACGGCATGAGGTTCATCTCGACCGGATAGGCGGAATGCGGATAATACGCGCCTCGCATGCCGTAATAATCCTTCGCCCACTTGCGGCTCACGGGAAGGATATGATCGACCATGTTGACATAAGCAAGATGCTTGTCGACATGGTTGCTGGAGAACGCGAGCCAGAACGGCTGCTGCGTGTTGTAATTCATATGGTAGTCGCCGTGCCACTCCGAGCCGATGGAGCGGTAGCTCCAGTTCGCGAACAAGCCGGGACAGGTCGCCTCCGGCTTGACGGAGCAGTGATAGAAATACAAGTTCCAATACCAGATCCGCTCCAGGAACTCATCGCCGAGCTTCACGCCCGAACGGCTCCAATAGTCGGCCCAGCTGCTTCGGCATGCGGCATATGCCTCAACCCAGCCCTCGGCAGCCGGTGCTTGAAGGACCGTCAGACCCTTCGCAACCGCTGTATCCGCCCCTTCCGCCAGCTCCACGCAGACGAGGAAATCCTCCGTGCCAAGCAAGCTTGCCTGCACACCGTCCTTGACATTATGCGCCGGTGCAATCGCTTCGGCTGTGCGAACAGCAAGGCGGAAAGCCTTGTCCTTGGGATGGCCTGTGCCGCCCTCCGACGTGAACGGAAGCGTCTGCCGGAAGAACAGCTGCCCCAGCTCGGCGGACGCCGCTTTCTCCGCCGGCGCAAACACCTTCGGCGTATCCGGGTCCGGAATGAGCTTGATTCTGTCGAACACGCCTCGCATAGAGGCAGAGTCTCCTGCAGCTCCCCCAGCAGCACCGGCCTCCGTTCCGGCAGCCACCAACCTCAGCCACATGCGGTCGGTATCAGGCTCGATGAACAGCTGCAGCGTGACCTCAGCCGCATCCGCTTTCATATAAACTTCACAGAGGCCGTCGTGAATATGCACTTTATGGCCCAGCACCTCCGCCCTGCGCCTGTCGTAGCCCAGCAGCAGAGAACCGCACGGCATGGGCCGGGGATACGGCTTGCGGTAGTTCTCCTGCGTCATATGGCAATATTCGCGATACCAAGCATGCTCCTGGAACGTATCCAGCTCTTGCGGAATCTGCTTCAACTGCTCGAAGACGTCTTGAAACGTGCCGATCTTGTCCGCGTTATCCTCGGCGATGCGAATGTCCCACACATTGTTATGTCCGAAATGGATGACGACCGCATCCGGACGCGTCGTCACGACGGCGCCCAGTCCGCCGTTGCCCATCAGCGCCCCTTCGAAGAAATCCGGCGCCGGCTTATCGTGAACGATCCCGTGCCGCTTCACTTGCTCGGTTGGATTCATCGTTTCCGCTCCCTTATGTGCCGCACGAAATCCCGCGCAGCCGGCAGGCTGCGCAGGACTTCGAATTCGGCGGCATTATTTTTTGAACGATTTATCGTAAGATTGCTGCATAATATCCAGGTACCGCTTCAAATTCAGTTTATTGAGGCCGGCGACGTAGGCATCCCAATCCTTGTTCAAATCTTTGGCGCCCGTAACGAACTGCAGCGCATTCTGATCGATGTAGTTTTTGATGTTCGTCTTGAGCATTGCCGCTTCGTCAGCCGTAGACGGATCGATCCAGATCGCCCAGTGCGGGAACACGTCTTTCGGCTGCTTACCGTCATAGAGATGGGTAGCTTCCTGCAATCTGCGCTCATAACCGGTCGTATCATAAATGTCGGTAGCCGCAACCCAGCTGTCACGGAACGCTTTGGGTTGGAAATATTGCGCCATCGCCCCCCATGCGGAGTTATGCGGAGCTTCGCCCGTCGGCGTCGGAATCGTCGCCAGCAGCGGAGACGCCGATTTCTCAACCGGCACGTCGCCATCCTTCGGCTTCCTCCAGTCTTTGCCTTCCTCGCCGAAGTGACCGCGAATTTGGCCTTCCTGGGAGAACATGTAATCCACCAGCTTCATGGCGGCGATCTGCGCTTCTTTGCTCGCTTTATTCGTCAGGACGAAGGTCGCGCCGGGGTCGCTCGGATAGTTATAAGTAGCGAAAGCCCCGTTCGGCCCTTTCAATGGCGGCACGGCATCATACGTTTTGGAAGCATCCGACCCTCCCGTTACGAAAATATAAGGGTGCATCGCTGCGCCGGAGCCCAAAATTTGCGCATCGGCATTGTCGCCGATTTTCTTATATGCCGTTGCATTTTGCGTGAATGCGCCTTTATCGATCAATCCTCCGTCATACAGGGACTTCACGAATTGCAAGCCTTGCTTCCACTCGCTTTTATCCGCCGCCACATCCACCTTGCCGTCTTTCAGAAGGAGATACGTACGGTCGTCATCATAGATGAAGCAGTTCATGAAATACGGGATGATATGAACCCCATAGTCTTCAATTGAACCGCTGAGCGGCACTTCGTCCGCTTTGCCGTTGCCGTTCGGATCCTTCGTCTTGAAAGCCTCAAGCACGTTCTTGTAATCGTCCAGTGTGGCGGGCATCGTCAGATTCAGCTTTTTCAGCCAAGACGAATTGATCCACATTTTGTTCGGATAAGAACAGTGGTAACACTCAACCAGCTGCGTTAGTCCATATATTTTGCCATCAGGGGCCGTATTCATCGCTTTAAAATAAGGGAATTTGTCCAAGGCCGCTTTCACATTGGGCGCATATTGGTTAATGAGATCGTCGAGCGGAAGGATGACGCCCTGCTGGGAATACCGCAGAATATCCGTTTGTGAGAATTTATCTACCCACGGAATCAGCATATACACATCCGGATAGTCGCCGCTGGCCAGCGAAATCTGCCTTTTCTCAGCAGCTCCGTCGAACGGAACCGTCTGCCATTCGAATTTGATATTAAATTTCTGCTCAGCCAATTTGGAAAAGCTGTTCGTCGCCAAATCCGTATTCGTGTCCTGTTGCGCGAAAATTTTGATCGGCACCGGCGCGCTGCCGCTCCCCGAGCTATTCGTTGTCGACTGTGCATCGGGCGAGTTCGTATTGGAATCTGTCCCGGATGTACAAGCGGTAAGCACCAAGCTGATGGTAAGCAGCATAATCCAGACTGTCGAAATTGTTTTTTTCAAATGCGATCTCTCCCTTTCATGTTCAAATGATAACCCCTGTATACGCTTTCCCGTACCGTACCCAAGTTCTCTTGGCCTCACCTCCTTTCCTGCCGGGCAGCCTAGCCCTTCACGGAGCCAATCAGCATCCCTTTCACGAAGTACCGCTGAACGAAAGGATAAATGACCAGCACAGGCAGGCTCGCAACGACAATAAGCGAATATTTGGTCAGATCGGCGAATTGCTGCCTTCTCAGCTGCTCAGCCGCATCGATGTTGCTGGACGCCGCCGAGTTCAAGATCAGAATACTGCGCAGAATCAACTGCAGCGGGTATAAGGATTGCGTTTTCAAATAGATCAATGCATCGAAATAAGCGTTCCACTGCCCGATCGCATACATCAAGATCAGCACGGCAATGATCGGCTTCGACAAAGGGATGACTACGCTCAACAGGAAGCGAAGATCGCTGCAGCCGTCCATTTCGCTAGCTTCCGCCAGCTCTTCGGGAATGGATGACTGAAAGAACGTTCTGGCAATGATGATTTGCCATACCCATATCGCTTGCGGAATCAGCA
This sequence comes from Paenibacillus sp. MAHUQ-63, assembly GCF_028765165.1. Classification (GTDB taxonomy): domain Bacteria; phylum Bacillota; class Bacilli; order Paenibacillales; family NBRC-103111; genus Paenibacillus_E. Next base: position 791,717 of record NZ_JARADB010000001.1, read on the forward strand.
GCGCCCACCGCGTATCGAGCATACCGAGCTGCTTCACAACCAGATAAGTAGGAATCAATCCGCCGGAGAACAGCATCGTGAACGTAATGAACATCATGAGCGCATTACGGCCGAAAAAGGTTCGGCGCGACAACGGATACGCAAGTACGATCGTCAGCGTGACGCTGATTAAGGTTCCGATACAAGCATAAAATAACGAGTTGCCATAGCCTTGCAGTACTTGCGGATTGCTTAAGACGACCTTGTATCCGACAAAGGTCAGATCGACCGGCCAGAGCCAAACCTTGCCCGACGAAACCGCAAGCGGGGAGCTCAGAGACGAGCTGACAATGAATATGAGCGGATAGAGGACGGCGACCAGCACGATGCCCAGTAGGGTATACACCCCCGCAAGGAACAACCGGTCTCCCGTCGATTCGCGAATTCCGCGACCTGCCTTGATCATAAGGAAGCCTCCTCTCTTGTTACCATAGACTTGTACTGGAAATTCGTTTGGCGATCGCATTCACGATTAAGAGCAGAATCAGATTCACGATCGAATTGAATAAACCTACAGCCGTGGCGAAGCTGAAATTGGCATTGAGCAGACCTATTTTGTACACGTAAGTCGCGATGATTTCAGCCGTTTCCAGATTTAGCGGATTTTGCAGCAGGTAAATTTTCTCGAATCCGACCGACATGATGCTGCCGACGCTCAGTATCAAAATAATAACGGCCGCAGGCATGATGCCGGGAATGTCAATATGGATGATCTTCTGAAAACGGGATGCCCCGTCCACTTTGGCCGCTTCATACAGCGACGGATCTACCCCGGCGAGCGCCGCCAAATAGATGACGGCCGAGTAACCGGCTCCCTGCCATACGTCGGAGAACACGTAGACACTGCGAAACATACTCGGAATGCCGAGAAAGTTGATCGATTCCAGGCCGAAGCTTTGAAGTAAAATGTTGATCACGCCGAGTCTCGGCGATAGGAGCAGCATGATCATCGAGACCATGACAACCGTTGAAATGAAGTAAGGCGCATAAGTCACCAGCTGAACCGTTCTTTTGAAAATACCGCCTCGTATCTCGTTCAACGCCAAGGCCAGCAGGATCGGAACGGGGAAGCCGACCGCTATCTGGTACAGGCTGAGGACCAGCGTATTCTTAATGAGCGTCCAGAACTGCGGGTTATTGAAGAAGAGGCGAAAGTGCTTGAGCCCTGCCCAAGGGCTGTCCCAAATCCCTTTGACGACGCTGTAATCCTTGAAAGCAATGACCGCATTCACCATTGGAATGTACTTAAAGATGAGGAAGTAAAGAATACCTGGAATAATGAGCAGATAAAACTGCCAATGCTTCCGAAAGCTTCGCTTCATCTCGGTCCATAGCGAAGCTTTCTTCGCAAGACTAGGAGCGCGCGTTTCTCTGACTGCTGCTGTTTCCAAAACCATCCCTCCTGTTTGGTAGCGCTTTCTATATGTCTACAACACCACATTCCGGCCTTCGCCGTAAAGGTACACCTCAAATCGCTGCGTACAACAGCTTCCTCACGGCAGCGTACACTTCCTTCGGGGAGGTACATTACACGCTGCAGATAAGAAAACGGCGGGTTCCTTCGGTGGAACCCGCCGTTACCCTTCTTATTTGAGTCTGTAGACTTGCCCGGCCTCCGCATCGAAACGAATGACATCGTCCGCCACCCGTTCGAACGAGATGCTCTTGCCATCCGACTCGACTGCCTGTACCTTGCCTTGGGTACGGACACGGCAGCTGCCGCCGAATCCGGCTTCAATTTCGGCTTCTTGCATCGCGCCTTCCGCCCAAATCAGATGGACGGTATGCCCGCCTCTGGCGCGCAGCCCTCTCACGGATCCGTTCGGCCACGCATCCGGCAGCGCCGGCAGCAGGCAGATTTCCCCGTCATGCGATTGGACGAGCATCTCCGCCACGCCGGCGGTAAAGCCGAAGTTGCCGTCGATCTGGAACGGCGGATGAGCGTCGAACAGGTTCGCGTACACGCCGCCACGATGATAGTTCGTTCCATCCTCTCCGACCAGCTGCAGCAGATTGGAAATAAGCTGCAGCGTCCGGTTCCCGTCTTGGAACCTGGACCATAGGCATATTTTCCAGGCCAGGCTCCAGCCTGTTCCGCCGTCACCCCGCCGCTCGAGCGATTGTTTGGCGGCTTCGAACAGCTGCGGCGTGCCTTGAGGCGTTAGCTGCCGGCCAGGGTAAATCCCGAACAAGTGCGACACATGGCGGTGGTGAACATCCTGATCGTCCCAATCGACCGACCATTCCTGCAGCTGGCCGTGCTTGCCGATCTGCAGCGGCTTCAGCTTATCCAGCGCTGACGCCATCTCGGCTCTGAACCCTTCATCTGACTCCAGCAGCTCAGCGGCCTGGATCGCGTTCGTCAACAAATCCCAGATTAGCGACAAGTCCATGGTCGTCGCTTGGCTGACAGCCGCCAGCTGACCGTCCGCTGTTACGAACTTGTGCTCCGGCGATGTGGACGGCGATGTAATCAGATGACCGTTCTCGTCCGGATGCAGCCAGTCCAGGCAGAAGAGCACCGCTTCCCGCATGACGGGGTAAGCCTGATCCCGGAGGAAGCGTTCGTCCTTCGTGAACGCATAATGCTCCCATAGATGCTGGCACAGCCATGCGGCCGACATCGGCCACATCGCCCACACCGGATCGCCTTCGCCATAATCGCCGACCGGAGCGGATTGGCACCAGATGTCGCCATTGTGGTGGGCGACCCACCCCCGGCAGCCGTAGTTCACCTCGGCCGTCTTGCGGCCGTTCTGGGACAGCTGCCCGATGTACCGCAGCAGCGGCTCGTGGCATTCGGACAAGCTGCACGTCTCCGCCAGCCAATAGTTCATCTGGGCGTTAATGTTCAGCGTCCAGTTGGAGCTCCATGGCGGCCGAAGCTCTTTATTCCATATGCCCTGCAAATTGGCAGGCTGCGATCCCGGACGGGAGCTGGCTATCAGCAAATAACGGCCGTATTGAAACAGCAGCTGGACGAGGCCCGGATCCTTCGCCCCGAACTCGGCGATTCGCCGGTCGGTCGGCATCTCCTCAGGCGCCAGGGACTCGCCGAGATCCAGTTCCACGCGGTTGTAGAGCGCCGTGTAATCGTCAATATGGGCCTGCCTCAGCTCCGCGTAAGGTTTGGCAATAGCCCGCTGCAAACGCTCGATGTTAGCGGCAGCCAGCTCGCTGTTCGTCCCGGCGGGAGGACGGTCATAGCCTTGGAAGCCGGTCTCCGCACTGAACAGCAGCGTCACCGCTGTTGCATCCTGCACATGCAGTCCGTCGTGATCGGCACGGCACGTCCCGCCCGCCAGTTGGACGGCCACCCGGCCTTCGAACCTCATCGCTTCGGTTTCATCCAGACTTCCATACACGACTGGCTGATCGGTATTGTAGTAGTTGGGATCGACGTGCTCCGGGGAGATGCCTTGTATATACAGCTGATCCGCCGCCGTGCCTGACCGGTACGGGTGCGGGCTGTCCAGCTTTAACGTGAAATGCAAGGCGCCGGGAACGCTGGCCTCTAACCGCAAAGCGATGACCTGATCGGGGAAAGAAGCGAATACTTCGCGCGTATAGCTTACTTGCCCGATCCGGTATGTCACCTGCGAGAGCGCATTCGTCAAGTCAAGGCTGCGCGCATAGTCCCGGATAACGCCTCCATGCCGGAATTTCACATACAGGTCGCCAAGCGGCATATAAGATTCATTGTAAGGTCCCATCATTTCCTTGCTCTTGGTATCGGCTTCCGCGTAGCGGCCCTCCGCGATCAGCGCCCGCACCTCGGCCAGCGCCGCCTTGGCTCCCGGATTGTTGCCGTCGACCGGCCCCGGGCCCGACCACAGCGTATCTTCATTCAATTGCAAACGCTCGGTTTCGGGATCGCCGAACACCATTGCTCCCAGTCGTCCGTTGCCGACCGGAAGCGCCTCCGTCCATGCTTTGGCACAGCTGTTATAGCGCAATTTCATAATCATCAGCTCCTATGTACGAGTGAATAATGAACACTTCCACTTCATCATAAAACCGATGGTGAAGGATAGCACAATACTAAGGTACTTTTGCATAAAACAATCTAATTGACCGTTTTCCTGTAAATGCTGGGCGATACCCCCGATACGCGCTTGAATGCCCGCCGAAACGCATGTGCACTGTTATAGCCAACGTATTGCGAGATTTCGTCAATGGTATGCTCGCTATTAAACAGGTAGTCCGTAGCGTTCTTGATGCGGATCTTCTCCAGATAGTCGGAGACATGCTCCCCGGTCTGCTCCTTGAACAGTTGGGAGATCGATTTCTCCGGCAGCTCGACAGCGAGTGAAATTTTGTACAGATTCATATCGGCATCGGAATAATGATTATCCAGATAGGCGATGATTTTGCCGATCATTTCGCCTGTGCTGTCTTCCTTCATCTTCAATACCCGGCTGCAGAACGCTTCCAGTAGTCCCAGCACTTCGTTCCGGAACCGCTCCAGGCTGGTGGACAGCTGAAGCTGCTCGACCCGCGCTTTCAGTCCTTGGGATACCGACTGGTCCGTGAAAGGGCTATGCTGGAGCAGCTTGAAGAAAGTCCCCTTCAGCTCGCCGAACAATTGCTGGACCATCTCTGCGGACAGCTGGCGCTCCGAGAAATTGTGCTCCAGTAGCTGTTCGAAAATGCGGTGTACCTCCTGCAGCTCGCCGATTTTGACGGCATTCAGCATGCGCAGCTCCATATCGATCGGATAATAATAGGACGTAGATTCTTTAATCACATCCCGATAACGGATGAATGCCTCTTCTTCCCTCAGCATGGAATAATCCAGAGCGCCCTTCGCTTCTTCGAACGAACGGCTGATATCCGAGAGCGCATCGAAGCTGCCTCCGAGCGCGACCGTAATCTGGATCCGGTATTCCTCCTTCACCTCTTCCCTCAGTCTGGCGAACATCGCTTCGATACCGGACGCCATATCCGGCGAATCGGGGTCGGTTTCCTCCTCGCCCAATGTCAGGAGAAGCCCGATTTTATCCGAATCGATATCGGTTACGCTCAACTGCCATGCGCCTGCCTCCTCCAGCAGACATTTCTTAACTAACCATCGGGCTGCGTTCAGCTCGCGGATAATTTCTTTGGACACGACTCCGCTGTAGCCGTTAATGCGAATGATCGCCGTGTACCCTGCTTCGCTCTTCAAATTCAAATTCGGGAGCAGATACATCGACGTACGGACTTCCTGGAGGGAATCGAACTCCCCCTTGAGCAGCCGCTTCACGAAAGCGTCCTCCAACAAAGGCAGTTGGCGCTTAAGCTCCTCTTCCAAGGAACGCTGACTGGCGAGCAAATTGGAAATGTTGCCCTGCAGGAAATCAAAAGCATTCTTCCCTCTGTAACCGCCCTGGCCCGTCTGTTCGCGGAAAACGGTCACGATCCGGTTAATCGGCGCACTGTTCCTATAGGCGAATAACAGCGCGGCAACAATCCCCAGCAGAAGCGTCGAAGCCGTAATCGTCCACGTAACTTTGGCAATGAACGCCGATTGCTGCATAACCACACTCTTCGGAAGCCCTACGACATACGTCCATCCGTTGTAGGCAGAACGGGAAGAGATCAGCAGGGTTTTGTCAGCGACAAGCGTGCTGCTGGGCTGATTAAGGTTGGGCTCCGGGATGTTAAGCGCATGGAACTGCGTATCGTCAATGCCGATTCGGGCGATGGCATTGCCGTCTTTATCGCTAATGTAAGCCCAGCCCCCGTACTGCTGCGGGATGCGTTCCAGCATTTTGACGATTTCACTTTCATCGATCAAGATGACCACCGTTCCAAGCGAATGCTGAAAGCTGTCAAAAGGAATGGATTGCAAATACGTGATGACATTCGTTTTCTTGCCGTTATTGTTGTACGGCTGCAAAGGCAGCGTTTCTCTGCGGTGAATTTTGCCCAAAATTTGCTCTTTCCACTGCTTCGGCTCCACATTCTGATAATGGTATAAGTCGAAAAAATCATCGGGACGAACAAACACGCCGGATGGCGTAAACACCGCATGATAGTTGTTCAAATAAATGTAAAAGTCCTCCAGAAACGTGTTCGTTAAGCTGTACGCCGCCGTATTGCGCCACGATTTCCATAACGCGTACACATTATAGCTGTCCGTATCCACCTGCTCGTTCAGCACATAGTTCAATTCCTGATCCAGCGACAGCTGTCTCGTAATGTTCTCGACCTCTTCCATGCGGCGGTCCAGCACGTCCTTGCTCTGGTTCAGCAGCATGGTGCTTGCTTCCAGCGAACTGCTCTTGATGATGCCGGCGGATACGTAGTATGAGATGAAGCCTGTCAGCATGGGGATGATGAGAATCAGCACATAGGAAATAAGGAAGCTCCTGAAGATGGGGGAGTGGATCGGTTTGATCTTAGGTTTATGGTTAGTCGATGCATGGCGTCTCGGATTGAGCATTAGCTTCATGACGAACGGCTCACCTCATTATTTTCTTGTACGCACTCTATGGGAAAGCGCTTCCAATTTATTATACATCATAGAGCATAAGTGAGCTATTGTCTGTCGAAATGAGGCGATTGGTAAAATCGGACTTAATGGCAGCCTCGAATCCGAGACTCGTCCCCGCAACCGCTTCAAGCATCCCCCTCTCATTCCCTCAGTGACGGGTTTCGTTCGCTAACGGACACAGCGGCCGTTATACGTACGATAAAGAACCATCTCGCAGCCTAATGGACACCAGAGAACTTATTCGCCGATTTTTATCCAAAATCAGACCAAATTGAGTAAATAACGGCATCCGTGTCCGTTACAAGTACAAAGAGGCCCTCATTCATCGAATAAGGACCTCCTTGTCCGTTAACGAGGCCTGTGTCCTCCTCGCTAACCCCATATGCTCAACCGGCGTGCAGCAGCCTTCATCCGTTAAAGCTATCGCGCCACTTCAGCAGCTTCTTCTCCAGAATGCGCACTAAGGAGTCGGAGCCTTTGCCCACGAAAGCAAAGATAATAATCCCGACGAACACGATCGCCGTCTGCGAGAACTGTCTGGCATCCAGAATCAAGTAGCCGACCCCTTCGCTCGATCCCATCAGCTCCGCCACCACGAGCCCCAACCAGGCGACGCCGATCGAAAGCCGCAGGCCAAGCAAAATGTTCGGCAGAGCCGCCGGCAGCACCAGCTTCGTAATCTGCTTGAACTTGCTGAATTCCAGCACTCTCGCAACATCGAACAATTTCGAATCGACATTGCGAATCCCCAAGAACGTCTGCACATATAGCGGGAAGAACGCGCCTTTGGCGATCAACAGCACCTTCGAGAACTCGCCGAACCCGAACCACAGAATGAAGAGCGGCGTGATGGCCAAATGCGGAATCGTGCGCAGCATCTGGACGGAAGGATCGACCGTTTGCTCGAACTTGCGGAATAGTCCGACAAGGAGGCCCAGCCCGAGACCTAAGCTTCCGCCAATCAGGAAGCCGATCGCCGCCCGCCAAATGCTGATTTTGACATGCATGTACAGCTCGCCGCTGATGAGCAGATCATAGAACGCCTGCCAGATGGCATACGGTGTAGGCAGCAGGGTCGGAGAGACGATGCCCAGTGAACCGAAGATTTGCCATAAAATCAAAACGGTAAGCGGTAAAATGCTCCCCCGCACGATTAGCCCCCACTTGCCTTCTTTCCTCAGCGGCTTCGTGACTTGAGGAAGTTCCGACGACACTTGCGGTTCGGACGTTTTCGGCCGGGTAACCGGCCCGTTTTGGCCAACAATCACTTCTGCTTGACTCATTGCTGCTCCCTCGCTTTCATCTATTAAATGCCCGAGCTGTCAATCAGCTCTAACTCATCGACAGGCTCGAATTCGCTCAGTACCTTTTTACGCAGCTCCTGGAAGGAAACCGTCGTCTTTTTGCGCGGATAAGGCAGGTCAACGGGAATGATATTGCGAATCGTCCCCGGACGCGCATTCATCACAACGACGCGGGTCGCCAGAAATACGGCTTCGTCGAGATCATGGGTCACGAGAATCATCGTGGTCCGGTTCTTCTGCCAAATATCCAGCGCCACCTCTTGCAGATGCGAACGCGTGAACGCGTCCAATGCGCCGAACGGCTCATCGAGCAGCAGCACCTTCGGATTCCGCAGCAGCGCTCTTGCAATCGCAACCCGCTGCGACATGCCGCCGGAGAGCTCCCTCGGATACGACTTCTCGAAGCCTTGGAGCCGCACTAGCTCGATGAGACGATCCACCCGCTCGCGTACGTCCGGATCCTTCAGATTGAGGTCGGCGGCGATGTTTTTCTCGACGGTCAACCAAGGGAATAAGCGATGCTCCTGGAAAATAAACCCCTTATCGATCCCCGGCTTCTCTACTTGCTTGCCTTCAAGCAGCACGTTCCCGTTATGATCCGTGTCCAGACCGGCGATAATTTTGAGCAATGTGCTTTTGCCGCAGCCGCTCGGCCCGATAATGGTAATAAATTCTCCTTCTTTAATCTTAAGCTGAATGTCATGCAGTGCTTCGACACGCTGCCCTTGCGGCGTCTCGAACGTTTTGCTCGGCAGATCGATATCCAGTGATATGACGCTCATGCGCTCTTCCCCCTTATGATCAAATAAAAAAGAGACCTCCTCACCATATCCCTCTCGGGGATGTAAGAAAGTCTCCAGATGGCTGGTCGACCATTTAATTCATAGTAAACGACTTGGATATAAAAGGATCATATCATCACATTTTTTGGAAGTCAACACTTTAATCTTATATTTCCCACTTGTTTTATCGGATTTAATATGCTAGCATAACTAATCAATAACCCGAAAGCCCATTGGTCAACCAAAGGCTCTCCAGGCTCCGTTTCCGAACGGCTGCTTGCGAGGGCCTTTCTTCTTATTAAAGGGCATCATTATCGAAATTGGAGGAATGAACGATGAGTCAGCCAACTACTGAGCAGCGTCAATTGCACTTGGGCGCCTTTCTATTCCAGGTCGGACATCATATCGCGTCTTGGCGTTACCCGGATACGGATGCGCAGGGGATCTTAACGCATGAATTTTATGAACACTTCGCCCGGACGGCGGAACGCGGGAAGTTCGATATGATTTTTCTGGCCGACACGCTAGCCGTCATCGACCGCTTCAAAACGAACATCAAACATACGGTAACCGTTAGGCCCGAACCGATTACACTCCTCTCCTATCTGGCGGGCGTAACCGAACGGATCGGCTTGGCCGCAACCGTCTCCACCTCGTATCATGAGCCGTTTAACTTGGCGCGGGAGTTCTCCTGCCTGGATCACTTAAGCGGCGGGCGCGCCGCATGGAACGTCGTGACCTCGGGCCGCGACGAGGAGGCGCATAATTTCAGCCAGGACCGGCATCCGGATCACAACAAACGGTACGCCAGAGCGCGTGAATTCGTCGATGTGGCCACCTCGCTATGGGACAGCTGGGAGGACGACGCCATTGTCGCCGATAAGGAGAAGGGCATTTTCGCCGATCCCCGCAAAGTGCATGAAGTGAATCACCGGGGCGAATTTTTCGCCGTGCGCGGTCCGTTGAACTTGCCGCGTTCGCCGCAGGGCAGACCTGTCGTCATTCAAGCAGGCGCCTCCGAAACCGGGAAAGAGCTTGCCGCGCAGACGGCGGAGGTCGTCTTCACGGCGTGGCAGACGTTAGAAGAAGCCCAGCGCTTCTATCGCAGCGTCAAAGAGCTCGCGGTCCAATACGGCCGCTCTCCGGACGACATCCTGATTATGCCCGGCATTTTCCCGGTAATCGGAGCGACGGAGGAGGAAGCCCGCGAGAAAGAGGCGCTGCTTCAGTCGCAGGTGCTTCCTGCCGTCGGCTTATCGATGCTGTCGGCATCGCTGAATGTCGATCTGACCGGCTATCCGCTCGACGGACCGCTGCCGGAGCTTCCCGAGCTGGCTCAGGTGAACGGCGGCAAGAGCCGCTTCCAGCTCGTATCCGACATGGCGCGCCGCGAAGGCCTGACGATCCGCCAGCTGATGTACAGGGTGACAGGCGCCCGCGGTCACCGCACCATCTATGGCACGCCGGTGCAAATCGCCGACCAATTGGAAGAATGGTTCCGGAACGGCGCTTGCGACGGCTTCAACATTATGCCTCCTTACTTGCCCGGCGGGCTGGAGGAGTTCGTTGATCTCGTCATTCCCGAGCTGCAGCGGCGCGGGTTGTTCCGGACGGATTATGAAGGCACGACGCTGCGCGAGCATTTGGGATTAACCAGACCGGTAAGCCGTTACAGCAGCAGTGCTGAATCGGCAAGCGGCTACTAAGGAGGAATCAGACAATGGGACAAAGACAGCTTCATCTTGGGGCATTCATCTTCGGCGTTGGCCATCATATCGCCGCATGGCGTTACCCGCACACCGATACGAACGGACTGCTTAAGCTCGATTTCTACAAACGCTTCGCGCAGACGGCGGAACGAGGCAAGTTCGATCTTGTCTTCATTGAGGACATCCCGGTGCTTCCCGAGCCGCTGGCCAGAGCGGTTCAGTATACGTTGCCGGTCCGGGCGGAGCCGCTCACCCTGCTGTCCGCACTCGCCTCCGTGACAACCAGAATCGGTCTTGTCGGGACGGTGTCCACCACTTACAGCGAGCCTTATCACGTCGCTCGGAAGTTCGCCTCGCTCGATCATTTGAGCAGGGGGCGTGCCGCTTGGAACGCCGTGACCACAAGCATGGAAAATACGGCCAAAAACTTCGGACGCGACCATCATCTGGATCATTCTCTCCGGTACGAGCGAGCCAAGGAATTCGTCGATGTCGTCACCGGGCTATGGGACAGCTGGGAGGAGGACGCGCTCGTCGTGGATAAAGCCTCCGGCATATTCGCCGATCCTGCGAAAGTCCATGCGCTTAATCATCAGGGCGAGCATTTCTCCGTGCGCGGCCCGCTGAGCATTCATCGTTCCGTACAGGGACGTCCTGTCATCGTGCAGGCCGGCTCTTCGACAACAGGCCAAGCGTTCGCCGCGCAGACGGCAGAGGTCGTGTTTACCGCTTGGCAAACGCTGGAGGAAGCGCAGAGCTTCTACGCCTCCTTGAAGAGCCAGCTGCCCAAATACGGCCGTTCGGAGGACCAGTTGAAAATATTGCCCGGGATTCTTCCCTTCATCGGCGCGACCGAGGAGGAAGCCCGCGAGAAGGAAGCCGAATTCCAACATCTCGTTCTGCCCGAAGTCGGCCTTGGCATGGTGCAGAACATCCTTCGGGTCGATCTCACCGGCTATCCGCTGGACGGTCCTTTGCCCGATTTGCCGGATTCCACCGAGATCAATGGCGGCAAGAGCCGTTATCAGCTGCTCCTCGACATGGCGCGCAGAGAGCAGTTATCGATCCGCCAGCTGATCAACCGGGTGACCGGCGCCCGCGGGCACCGGACGATCGCAGGCACGCCGGTCCAAATCGCCGACCAGCTGGAAGAATGGTTCGTGAGCAAAGCCTGCGACGGCTTTAACATCATGCCTCCCTACTTGCCCGGCGGGCTGGATGAATTCGTCGAGCTTGTCATACCTGAGCTGCAGCGCCGCGGGTTGTTCCGGACGGATTACGAGGGTACGACGCTGCGTGAGCACCTCGGCTTAGCCAAGCCTGTCAATCGTTATGCCGCGCGCGCCGCATCGGCATCTTCGGTTCACTAATCTTTATTCATACTTGAGAGGGGTCAAATCGATATGGTCAAGAAATCATTTTATTATAAAAGCGCATCATTATTTACATTGCTAACGTTCATGCTGCTGACCGCCGCTTGCGGGGCGAAAACGACGACAGCGCCGACCGGTGCCGGCACAGCCGCTCCCAACGGTTCCCCCGCTGCCGGAAGCAGCGCGGTTTCTTCCACTCCCGCCTCCTCCTCCAAGGAGAAAGTCGTGGTCAACATCGGGATCCAAGGCAAAACAGGCGTTCTCGTCTTTGCCCGGGATAAAGGATACTTCGAGAAAGCCTTCTCCGCTGTAGGCGCCGAGGTCAAATGGAACGAATTCGCCAGCGGCCCTCCGCATTTCGAAGCGATCGCAGCAGGCCGGCTCGATTTCGGCGCCACCGGCGGGACTCCGTTGATCTCCGGGCAAGTCGGAGGCGTTGATTTCAAGGGCATTGCCGTTACGAGCGACGGGAAGAAAGGCAATATGATTGTCGTGCCCAAAAACAGTCCGATCAAGGAGCTGAAAGATCTCAAAGGCAAAAAGGTCGCCGTAGCCAAAGGAAGCAGCGCCTATAACTTCCTGTACATGGCCATCGATAAAGCCGGACTTAAAGGCGACGACGTGAAGGTCATTCAGCTGCAGCCCGATGAAGCGAGACCTGCGCTCGACAGCGGCGCCATCGACGCTTGGTCCATTTGGGAGCCTTACGCGACAACGGCCGTGTACCAGACCGGTTCTTCCGTTCTGGTGAGCGGCGAGGACCTGAACATCAATGCGCCTTCCTTCTTGATTGCGCGGACCAAATTCACGCAGGAGCATCCCGATCTCACCGTGCTGTTCCTCAAAACTTATGAGGAAGCCCGCAAATACTACGTCGAGCATCAGGATGAAATTGCGAACGAGCTCTCCAAGACACAGAAGCTGGACAAAGCCATTATTGTTGACGTTCTAAAAAATACATTTCCGATTCTATCGCCGATTACCCCGGAATTCGCCAAAGCGCATCAAGAACAGGCCGATTTCCTTCAATCGGTAGGCGCTATTAACAAGAAGCTGGATACATCGAAGGTGCTTGAGAGCAAGTTCGTTGAGCAGGCGTTAAAAAAATAAAGGGAAATGCCAAAAAAATCTGCCGGAGCTGAGCCTCCAGGCAGATTTTTTGGTCATTATCGGGCGGCTGCTTGGACCGCAGCCTCCTGTGCCAGCTTCTCTCGAATCTGCACCTTGCGCTCTTCCCGTTCAGCAGGCTTCATCCGTGGGCATGTGTAGCATTTGTAGCCGCCATCCGTACGGTAAAACATGCAGCAGGCCGTTTTCATCCGCATTTGCTTATCCGGCTCGCCGGGAGCTCCGGGATAATCAATGGTGACGAACTTCACATCCAGCGGATTTCTCGCGCGTCCGAATACTTGGCCGTCCAACTGTTGCGAAACGAACGCCCACTCCTCCTCCAAGCGCAGCCGCTCTTGCTCGGAAGCCGCCTTCTCTTTCAACTGGTCGAACATATAGCGCAGCCGAATCGGAAACAGTTTCCATAGATGCAGCAGATCCATGTCAACCGCTTGGGCGGTCGTTTCGACGATCGGGCGCAGATGCGTGCCGTACCAATGGCTTAAACGCTCCTCGCGCCAAGCGCTGCGCTCTCCATCCGCAGGGCCTTCCAGCGGCCGGATCTCGTGAAGCGCGTACCGGAACTCGACATACCCTTTGTCATGCATGTAAATCTGCAGCGTCCAAAGCTCGGGAGCCAAATCAATCAGCTCATCCTGGGTCAACATATAATGCATAGCCATGTTCAAAACGCTCAGTCGGCCGATAAAATACGCACCGGCCGCCGCCGGCTCCAGCGCCTTCATAAGCGGCGAGTAGGCGTCGATCAACTCCTGCATTCCGCACTCCGTCATTAGACGGCTCCCTGCGATCGCATAAAGCGGATCTGGATGAAACTCCGTCGTCACTCCGAACTGCTCCGCGATAGCCTGCTGTATGGATGAACTCATGCTCCTGCCTCCCTTCTCGATTTAGCGGGCTTCTCCAGCCGCAACCAATTCCGGCTCTTGCGCCTGACTCTTCGCCGTCTCCGCCCCTACCAGATCGTAAGGGATGCACAGCGGCACGCCCGTGCGAGGATCCTGCACTATGTCCGCATGAATGCCGAACACTTCGCGCAGCACCGGTGCGGTCACAACTTGCTCCGGCGTCCCTTCGCTGACGACCTTGCCCTGCACGATCGCAACCATGTGATGCGCATATTGCGTCGCGTGATTCAAATCGTGTACGACCATCACGATCGTTCTTCCTTCTTCCCGGTTCAGCTTCTGCAGCAGCTTCAGCACTTCCAGCTGGTGGGCCATATCGAGGAACGTTGTCGGCTCATCCAGGAACAAAATATCCGTCTGCTGCGCGAGCGCCATCGCAATCCACGCCCGCTGGCGCTGGCCTCCGGATAGTTGGTCCACCGGACGGTCCGCGAACGGCATCATGCCCGTCACTTCAATGGCCCAGGCAACCATTTCTTTATCTTCCTTGGTCATCGAGCCGAAGCCTTTCTGGTGCGGGAACCTGCCGTACGATACCAGCTCGCTGACCGTAAGTCCTTCGGGCGCGGTAGGGTTTTGCGGCAAAATGGCCAGCTCCCGGGCAACTTCCTTCGTTGTGCGCTGATGAATCGATTTGCCGTCGAGATACACCTGGCCGCCTTTTATTTTCATGATGCGGGCTAGCGACTTCAGAATCGTAGATTTGCCGGAGCCGTTGGCGCCGACGAGCGCCGTTATTTTGGCATCGGGAATCGTTAAATTCAGGTTGCTGACGATTAAGCGGTCATCATACGCAATGTCTACTTGCTCGGTATACAAACGAGTCATTTGGGGTTCCCCTCTCATGGTTAGGTTCTTTATGCTTTGGATTTAGCCAGCAAAAACAGAAAATACGGTGCGCCGATCACGGCGACAACGATTCCGGTCGGTATTTCGCTCGGCTGCAGGATCCAGCGGCCAATCGTGTCCGCCGCGATAAGCAGCAATCCGCCTGTCAGCATCGAAGCCGGAAGCAGGAATTGATTCTTCGGTCCCACCAATTGTCTGGCCAGATGAGGTCCGATCAATCCGACGAAGCCGATGCCTCCGCCGACAGCCACACAAGATCCGGCCAATGCAACAGCCGCTACAAGCAAGCCAAGCCGTTCCCGTTCCACGGCGCTTCCTAACCCGTTCGCCAACTGATCTCCCAATTGCAGCACATTCAGCGATTGAGCTTTGTAGAGCACGTACGGGATGATGATAATGAGCCACGGCAGCAAGGCTCCGACGAATTTCCAGCTGTTCCCCGATATGCTGCCTGCAAGCCACACCGCAACGAACTGATAGTTCTGAGGATTCAATTTAATCGTCAGCACGAGCATCGCGGCATTTATGCCCGCCGCTACGGCGATGCCGATAAGAACGAGCCTGGTGGGCGAGATGCCGGCGCTTTTTTTGAACGCTAAGATATAGATCAGCGCCGCCGCTGCCCCAGCGCCCAGCATCGCCAGCAACGGCATCATGAAAACCGGAGCTGCCTGCTTGATGGGGAAGAACGAAATGAACAGTACGACGGCTAGCCCCGCTCCGGCATTGATGCCGAGTATGCCCGGATCCGCGAGCGCGTTGCGCGATAGTCCCTGCAGTATAGCGCCCGATAAGGCTAGACCGGCGCCGACGAGCACGGAGATGATGATCCGGGGCAAGCGGAACTCGAACAAGATCAGCTCTTGTTGGTCCGTCCCTTGGCCGAAGAGCGTCCGCAAGACGTCGAGCGGCGACAGCCGAATGAAGCCGGTATTCATCGAGATGATAAAAACGACAACGATTGCCGCCACTAGAATGGCGAGCATCGTATAAGCTTTCGAAGAACGTTTGCGCATCGAAACTTCGACGGGAGAGGCCATTAGAGCTCCCTCCTTTCTTGGCGTGCCAGATAGAGAAAGAAAGGCACGCCGATCAGCGCAATCAGAGCGCCGATCGGTGTTTCGAATGGCGGATTAATCAGGCGCGCGCCGATATCCGCCGTCACCATGAGCAGCGCGCCGAGCACTGCCGAGCATGGGATAATCCAGCGGTAGTCGACGCCGACAAGCGCTCTGGCCACGTGCGGGATGACGAGTCCGACGAACCCGACAGCGCCGACCGCCGAAACCGATGTCCCGGCCAGCACAAGCGACAACAGCATGCCGGCTAGTTTGACCCATCCGGTGCGCTGTCCGAGTCCTGCGGCGATTTCATCGCCAAGGCTGAGCACCGTGATGGACCGCGACAGCATGAGCGCACCGATGACGCCGGCCACGATCCAAGGCCAGACGATCTTGACTTGCAGCCATTTCGTTCCGGCTACGCCTCCGGCATACCAGAACGCCAAATCCTGCGAGATGTGGAAATAGAGCGCAATCCCTTCGCTAAGCGCCACAAGCAGCGCGCTTACCGCGGCGCCGGCCAGCGCCAGCCGAACGGGGGATAGCCCGCCTTTGGCTATGGAGGAAATCCCGTACACGAGACCCGTTCCGATAGCGGCGCCTACGAAAGAAAATAAAATTAAATAGCGAAAAGGCAGCCCCGGGAAGAAAGCGAAGCAAAGCGCAAGCACGAAGCCAGCTCCCGCATTAATGCCAAGCAGACCGGGGTCGGCTAGCGGATTGCGTGTCATGCCCTGCATGATCGCCCCGGATACGGCAAATCCAACGCCGACTAACGCTCCGGCAAGCGCTCGCGGCAGCCGAAGCTCCTGAATAATTTGATGCTGCGTAAGCTCGGGATTAAATCGAAATACGGCTTCCCACACGGTTGCGAGCTTAATATCAGCGGCTCCGACCGATACAGACACGGCTAATCCTAACAGCAGCGCGGCCAACCCTCCGAAAATAATCAAAGTCGCAACGAGCGGGCGGCTGCGCAGCTTAGGGCGCGTTGCATCGCCAGATGCTGCAGTAACACTCATGAACAAAATCTCCTTCCGACATGAACACCATAAACGTGACGTAATTGAATAATGATCATTATAGCACAAGTGATAATGATTATCATTGTTAAAGTGAAAAAAGGCTGGGGCGGCCGGCTGACGGACACGGATGCTCATAATCGGCCCATATCAGCCGATTGGAGATTCTAACGGACACCAGATCTGTTATTTGGCCTAATTGGGCGAGATTTCGCCCCGATTTCTCCAAATAACGTCACCTTGCAGGGCATTAGCGGCTGTGGTGTCCGTTAGATGCCCGCCTTCGGCCGTGGGCATCCTGGGTGCTGTGTCCGCCGCGGCCGGCTAACGGACACAGATGCTCTTAATCGGCCCATATCGGCCGATTGGAGATTCTAACGGACACCCGTGCTGTTATTTGGCCTTATGGGGCGAGATTTTGCCCCGATTTCCCCAAATAACGTCACCTGTGTCCGTTAGAATCAGAACCAGCCGCTTCGCAGGGCATTAGCGGCTGTGGTGTCCGTTAGATGCGCGCCTTCGGCCGCGCGCATCCTAGGTGCTGTGTCCGCCGCGGCCGGCTAACGGACACAGATGCTCTTAATCGGCCCATATCGGCCGATTGGAAATTCTAACGGACACCCGTGCTGTTATTTGGCCTTATGGGGCGAGAATTCGCCCCGATTTCTCCAAATAACGTCACCTGTGTCCGTTAGAATCGGAACCAGCCGCTTCGCAGGGCATTAGCGGCTGTGGTGTCCGTTAGATGCGCGCCTTGGGCCGTGGGCATCCTGGGTGCTGTGTCCGCCGCGGCCGGCTATCGGACACAGATGCTCTTAATCGGCCCATTTCGGCCGATCACACATTCTAACGGACACCCGTGCTGTTATTTGGCCTTATGGGGCGAGATTTTGCCCCGATATCCCCAAATAACGTCACCTGTGTCCGTTAGAATCGCAACCAGCCGCTTCCCAGAACATTAGCGGCTGTGGTGTCCGTTAGACCCCCACTTAACGGACACCCAACGCCTGCATTTCCCCGCATCCCCGCCACTTGAAAAATTTCCCATCACATATCCCCCGCGGACTTGAATATATTTAGTAACAAGCTATTTTTTCCATTCTAAATCATTGCTTTATGCATGCCATACGGTCACTGTAAGCTGCAACTTGTCAAGATTGATCACGCCTAAGGAGGTGTCAGCATGACAGAACCCCTATTTACCGTATCTCGTGAGGACTGGTCCTTGCACCGCAAAGGGTATCAAGATCAAACCCGACACCAAGAGAAGGTTAAAGAAGCCATCAAGCAGAACCTCCCCGATCTGGTAACGGATGAGAGTATTGTCATGTCCAACGGGAAGCAGGTCGTGAAAGTGCCGATCAAAAGCCTGGATGAATACCGCTTCCGTTATAATTTCAACAAAGGGAAGCACGTCGGTCAGGGAGACGGCGATTCACAAGTCGGCGATGTGCTGGGGACCGATCCGCAGCCAGCCCAAGGTCCCGGCAAAGGCGAGGGTGCCGGCGATCAGGCCGGTGAAGATTACTATGAAGCCGAAGTAAGCATGGAGGAGCTGCAGGCGATGCTCTTCTCCGAGCTGGAGCTGCCCAATTTGCAGAAAAAAGAAAAACGGAACATGACCACAACCGAAGTCATTTTCAATGACATCCGGAAGAAAGGGATCATGTCCAACATCGATAAGAAGCGCACCATTATTGAGAATTTGCGCCGTAATTCCCGCTCAAGCGCGCCGGGCATTCATCATATCTCCCCCGATGACCTACGTTTCAAAACGTGGGATGAAGTGGAGAAGCCGCATTCCAACGCGCTCATCATCGCCATGATGGATACATCCGGTTCCATGGGTTCCTTCGAGAAATATATCGCCCGCAGCTTCTTCTTCTGGATGACGCGGTTCCTGCGCACGAAATACGAGAATGTGGAGATTGTATTCATCGCCCATCATACGGAAGCCAAAGAAGTCACGGAAGAGGAGTTTTTCACCAAAGGCGAAAGCGGCGGCACGATCTGCTCCTCCGCCTACCAAACGGCGATCGATATTATCGACAAACGTTACCCGCCTTCCCAGTTTAATATTTATCCGTTCCACTTCTCGGATGGCGACAATTTAACGTCCGACAACGAACGCTGTGTCAAGCTGATCTCCCAATTGATGGAGCGGTGCAACATGTTCGGCTATGGAGAGGTCAACCAGTACAATCGCAGCTCTACGCTGATGTCCGCTTTTCGCCATATTCACGACCCCAAATTCCTGCACTACGTCATCCGTGAAAAAGGCGAAGTCTACAAAGCGTTGAAAACCTTTTTTAGCAAGCAGGAGGGAGTGGCTGCAACGTGAGTAAATCCGAAATCGAGCAGCTTGAATACGCTATTGACGAGATAACGGAAATTGCCAGAGGATTCGGTCTCGACTTTTATCCCATGCGCTATGAAATCTGCCCTGCCGAGATTATT
The DNA here is from genome assembly GCF_028765165.1 of Paenibacillus sp. MAHUQ-63. Classification (GTDB taxonomy): domain Bacteria; phylum Bacillota; class Bacilli; order Paenibacillales; family NBRC-103111; genus Paenibacillus_E. Next base: position 810,830 of record NZ_JARADB010000001.1, read on the forward strand.
TATACGTTCGGGGCTTACGGGATGCCAACCCGTTATAGCCATTGGAGCTTCGGCAAAAACTTTCACCGCATGAAAACCCAGTACGACCTGGGCTTGAGCAAAATTTACGAGCTGGTCATCAACTCTGACCCGTGCTACGCTTTCCTGCTGGACGGCAACTCGCTCATTCAAAATAAACTGATTGTCGCGCACGTGCTGGCGCACTGCGACTTCTTCAAAAATAACGTCCGTTTCTCCAAAACGAACCGGAATATGGTCGAAAGCATGTCCGCGACGGCCGAACGCATTCGCCAATACGAGCTCGAGCATGGCATCGATGAAGTCGAGCAATTCATCGACGCCGTTCTCGCCATTCAGGAGCATATCGATCCCGTGCTGACCCTGTCCTACCGGCAGGCCCGCAAGCGCCAGGAATATAACAAAGTGCAAGCGCCTGAAACGCCCAAAGAAGTCACATACGGCTACGAGGATTTATGGAGTTTGGATAACCGCAGCAAACCCGCGCCCGCAGCGGATAAAGAGGAAGTCAAACGCTTCCCGCCGAGACCGGAGAAAGATATTCTGCTCTTCATCGAAGAGAACGCGCCGTATATGGAGGATTGGCAGCGGGATATTCTAACGATGCTGCGGGATGAAATGCTCTATTTCTGGCCGCAGCTGGAGACCAAAATCATGAACGAAGGCTGGGCTTCCTACTGGCATCAGCGCATCCTGCGCGAGCTGGATTTGACGGAGGAAGAAACGATCGAATACTCCAAGCTGAACTCCTCGGTTGTCGTGCCTTCCCGCCACACGCTGAATCCGTATTACTTAGGGCTCAAAATCTTCGAGGACATCGAGAAGCGCTGGGACAATCCGACCGAAGAAGAAATACGGACCCAAGGGCGCAAAAAAGGCGAGGGCCGCAGCAAAATATTCGAGGTCCGCGAGTACGAATCGGATACGTCGTTCATCCGGAACTATATGAATAAGCCGCTGGTGGAAGAGCTGGATTTGTATGTTTTTGAGAAGAAAGGGCCCGAGTGGAAAATTACGGATAAAACGTGGGAAAATGTCCGGGATCAGCTGTTCGCCTCGCGTGTCAACGGCGGATTCCCTTACATTGTGGTGGAGGATGGCGACTACCAGCGGAACGGCGAGCTCTACTTGAAGCACAGCTATGAAGGCGTCGAGCTGGACCTCAAATATGTGGAGCGTACCCTCCCTTATATTTATAAGCTGTGGGGCAAACCGACCCATTTGCATACGGTGGTGGAAGAGAAGCCGGTCTTGTTCACTTTCGACGGAAAGAAGCATCATCGCAGATTTCTATAGAAGAAATGAAGCCCATGCTTATAAGCATGGGCTTTTGGCGGTTCTTTGGAGTACTCGGATGTTTGGTGCTATTCAAAATTCTCGTGAAGGCACGGACTTTCCCATAAGGATACTTTCTCCTCGACTCTTCTGATTAACTTAATTTTATATTCAATTGTTTCCTGTTGACTAAAATATTCACTATGAATTTGTTAAAAGAGATGCCGTGCCTTTTCGGTCCACTGTATGTTCAACTAGAGCTCACCGCGCTTTATCGCTTCAATCATCTCTTCTGTGAAGTAGATTTTGCCTAGCGCTAGATCTTTCTCGGAATCCTCGATCATTTGTTTGATTTCCGGATCGGAATCAAAATCATCGACAGGTCACCTTTGATGCATAGAACAAATTAATGGATATCAGCTAATCTGATTGTGAACAGCGATAAAACGCGGGAAAATATCGCAATCAACTGTTTGCTTCGCGCGTTAACGGCTGGTTCTCCTATATCGTCGTGAAGGATGGACAACCTTCAAGTGTAACGAACGGTTCGAAGACAAGTCACGCTTCGTCATCGTCGACTCCGGGGCTGAATATGATTTTTCACATACAATCATCAAATCCGCCGCCATTTGCGCAATTGTATATGAAATTTCATATACAATCAGGTGCTCCTTCCAAACATGGGGGCTGAAGCAATTGTATATGAATCCCCCGCCCGCCAAACGTAGGGCTGTATAGGTCATCGCGCCGCAGCCTGGACTCCGGGCTCAATCACCGCGAATTACCGCCCTCAGCAACCGCCTCCTCCATCCACTCATTCACCAAATCCATCGTGCTCTTGAAGCCCAGCCGCCCCGCATTCACCAACCCGCTTCTCGCCTTCTCATACTCGCCATTCAGCATCCATCTGACATTCTGCTCCTTCGCTTTGCTGAACTCCTGCCACCTTTGTTTCAAAATGGCCAAATAGTGCCGGTCCCGCCCGCTGGCGACCTTCCTCTCCAGCTCCTCCAGGCACGCTGCCAGCTCCCGTTCTTTCGCGGCTTTCTGCCCGTTCCAATACCGGATCTCGGTGATCTCTCTGGCATCGATCATGGAAACCATAATAGCCCGCAAACCAAGCGCATGCTCCACCCAACGGTCCATCTCCGTCTGCAGCGGATGGTCATCCTGCCCGGCAGGCAGCTTGAATTGGGAGATGACGGAACGAAGCGACGAGCTCGCCCGGGTCGTTTCGTGGATATCATCGTTCATCCGGTGCATGGACAGCTGCTGGATTTCGGTCGAGGCGAGCACTTCTTCACAGCCTGCGGCCACCTGCTCGATGGCCGCCGACGTTTCGTTCAAAGATGCCGAAACCGAAGAACTGTTCGACAGCATGTCGGTAAACCGGCCATCCATCTCCTGCATTTGCCCCAGAATGCGTTCAAGGAACAGGGACATTTCTGCAAACTCATGCTCGGACGCCTCCATCGTGACAACGCCGGTGCCGACCGCCTGCTGCAGCCGGTCGATACCGTCTTTCAAACCGTCGGCATTCTCCGTAACCGAGGCGATCTGCTCATGGATGGAAACCGTAGCTTGCTGCGCTTGAACGGCAAGCTTGGATATTTCCTCGGCAACGACAGCGAAGCCTTTGCCCTGCTCGCCCGCGCGGGAAGCTTCGATATTCGCGTTCAACGCAAGCAGCTGCGTTTGATTGGAAATCTCTTTAATTTGCTTGACGATCCCGGTAATCCGGTGAATGGCGCTCTGCAGCTGCTGCATTCCCGCATGAATGCTGGCACTGTCTTCGGAAATGCCCAGCATTTGCTCCTTGGAGGTACGCATGTCCTGCTTGCCTGCGGCCAGCTTCTCCGCAAAAAGATGCGCATCCCGGACCAGCACGCCGTTGCTGTGGCCCACATGTCCGAGAACCTGATGAATTCCCGCCATTTCCTCCGCCATATGCTGAATCGTCTCCGACGTATCCTGCATGCCGACGGCAATTTCCCGAACGGTGCTCGTCACGCCTTCTACCTGCTCGGCCATTACTGCGGACTGCTTGCTCATATCAACCATTTTGGCATGCAGACGCTCGGAAGCACGATTCACGATCCTGATCATCCCTTTAAGGCTGCCGATCGCCTTCCGGAGAGAAACGATCAGTAACGGAGGTTTGCCTTTGGCAGCCAGTGCCATGCTGAAGTCGCCCGATGCCATGTTAAGTAATTTCTCTTCCATCCATTTGCTTGCAGAAGAACGGAACATCTTCATAAGCGCCACCCCTATGACCACAATTTGTAAAAAAACAAAAAGAAGCCCTCCTCACCCGGAGCAGCAAAGCATGACAAACGTGAGTTTGCCTGCATGGCTTGCACGACAGGTAATTAGAGCTTCTTTGCTCCGACATGCCTTTACGCCGCTGTAAAGGCCGTCAACTATTTCGACTTCAAGTGACATCATCTTATCATATGTGAGGTTATATGACAATATATTAACATTGCAAACAATCGTTATTCTCTCTTTTCATTGTGACAAAAGAAGTGCTTTCTCGACAACGATAATCGACGGACATCCTGTCACGTCCATGGTACGCTTAGAACTCAGTTAATTGATAATAATTTTCATGTTAGGAGATGAGTTGAATTGAGAATGAATATTTTATTTAACAAGAAGCCGATTTCTGTCAACTTTATTGGCACCGACCACAAATTGATTCCCTCTCTGATCAACGCTCTTCGTTATAACAAATTTACGACGACGAACCTTGTTCATACGTTAGAACACGTGGATTTATTTAGTTCGGAAGCCATTTTATATGCAAAGGATGGAAATAAAGCCAGAATTCCGATTTTCTAAATGCACGCCTACATACAAAAGAAAGCCCTCTCGACCATGCGATCCATCGCTTTGGCGGATGGGCTTTTTTTTCATAATAGCAGGCATATCCCCTATTTTTTTTCATAGACTAATAGAAATAAGAGAGTTGAAGAATAGGAGTGTTGCCCTGATGCGCACGTTCCCTCCTGTCAGATCCAAAGCGGCCTCCCTGCTTATCTATGTCCTAGTTGCCATTACTAGTTTCATATGGACGGTCATTCTGGGGGCGCCGCCTAAGAACCCGGCACCTGCGCTGCCGGTATCCGAATACAGCGTTCACCAGGCGAGCAACGGCGTGACGCTTCACAGCATCCGGACATTGCCGCAGAACATCGGGCTGCGAGCGATCGCATCCAACGTCACGGACACGCTTGAGAACGGGATCAATGGCGGATTTTTCTGGCAGGGGTATCTGCTCAGCATCGCCGTGATGAATGACCGGCCTGTGAAGGGCCAGCCTGGCGATTACGGGTCCGGGTGGTACAACATCGACCGCAAACGCGGCACTTTGGTCTGGGATGAGAAGGCGCAAACCTTCACCGTTCAAGTCGCCCGGCATGCCGGTGAGCTGAAGGTGATGGACCGCGGGCATTACTGGGCGCAAGGGGGCGTAAGCATGGGACTGGCCAATCCGGACGGATGGGCCGCACAGGCGGTGGCGGAAGAGATGCCGGTCATCGACGAGAAGCGGATGCGCTCCGGCATCGTGTATGATCGGAACAACAACGTCTATCTCGTTGTCGCTCCGACGCCGTGCACCGGCGAGCAATTCCGCACTGCCGTGCAGGAGCAGGTGGGGGACGGACAGCTGGTGGACGGGCTGTTCCTGGACGGCGACGGTTCTTCCCAGCTCAAGGTCGCGGACGATCTGCTGCCCGGTGATCACCGCGAGGTGTACCAGATGATTGCGCTCCTGAAGTGACGCCGGCACAGCAAAAAGAGGAATTCCCGCTGCAAGCGGAAATTCCTCCGAAGCCATCCTCAGAACGGTACGTTGTCCGGGTCCGCGCCAAGGCGTTTGTTCTGATTCAACGTATCGATAAGCGCCATATCCTCGGAACTTAACTCAAAATCGAAAATATTCGCATTGTCGCGAATCCTCTGCTCGGTCACCGATTTCGGAATCGTGACGACACCGTTCTGGATGTCCCAACGCAGCACGATTTGGGCCGGCGATTTGCCGTGCTTGGCTGCCAGCTGCGACAGCACCGGCTGATCGAGATTGCCCTGCATAAGCGGGCTCCAGGCTTCCAGCTGAATATGGTTCTCGCGGGTGAAAGCGAGCAGCTCTTTCTGAGCGAGCAGAGGATGGTACTCGACTTGGTTCACCGCCGGCACTACGCCTGTATCTTCTATAATTTGCTGCAGATGATGAATTTGAAAATTGCTGACCCCAATAGCGCGCACGTGGCCTTCCTTATACAGGTGAACGAGCGCTTTCCATGTTTCTCTATATGTCGCCGGTTTCGCCCAGTGAACCAAATACAAATCGATCGTTTCCAGCCCCAGACGCTTGCGGCTTGCTTCGAACGCCTGCAAGGTGGACTCATAACCCTGATCCGAGTTCCACACCTTCGTCGTCACGAAAATGTCCTCGCGCGGCACGCCGCTTTCGCGCAGACCTTGACCGACGCCTTCTTCATTCCCGTAGATGGCCGCCGTATCGATGCTGCGATAGCCTAGCTGCAGGGCCGTCCGGACAGCGCCGATCACTTCTTGCCCTTCTTTGGTTTTCCAAACGCCCAATCCCAGCCATGGCATGTGCACGCCGTTATTCAAAGTAACTCCTTGTGTGAATGCACCTGTCGTCATCCTAATCTACCTCCATTTTCGTATGAATCGTGTAAGAGATACATAGCTGCATACTTAACTATCATACCACCGGAGACAGGGATTACATAATCGTGTGCGCATGAACCAAATTCATTTTCAGCTCCCACAGCTCGGCGCTCAAATTCACACGGTAACCTTCCGGATTGAGCTTCCGGAGGTATTGCGGCCAGAACGTTCCGATCTGCTCCGTATGGTAGGCGCGAATCTCATCCAGCGCCGGCAGCTCGTACACAAGCTCGCCTCCGGCGAAAATCGAGCGCAGCAGGGGAATGGCCTCATAATCCTCAATATACTTGTAGATGTACGTGTGGGTAGGATCGAACAGCTTGATCCGCGCGCCGCGGCGAATATCCGTTTCGTGCTCCAAAGCGAGGTAGTCCGCTTCGGCTTTGCCGGTTTGCTTGTTCACAATCCGGTACAATTCCTTAAAACCGGGCGTGGTCACTTTCTCCGGGTTGCCCGAAATCTTGATGACGGGCAGGAACTCGCCGTCTTTCTCCCGGGCGACCAGCTTATAAACGCCGCCGAGCGCAGGCTGGTCGGCGGCCGTAATGAGCTGGGTGCCGACGCCCCAGACGGTAATCTTGGCGTCTTGAGCCTTCAAGCCCTCGATGATGTTCTCATCGAGATCGTTCGATGCCACGATCGCCACATCGGGGAAGCCCGCCTCATCGAGCATCCGCCTGGCCTGCTGCGATAAATACGCCAAATCGCCGCTGTCGAGGCGAATGGCGTTCATTCGCTTGCCCTGCTGGCGGAGCAGCTGCGCGATCTTGATCGCGTTCGGCACGCCGCTGCGCAGCGTGTCGTACGTATCCACGAGCAGCGTCACCTGTTCCGGCAGCGCCTCGGCATAAGCACGGAAGGCTTCCTCTTCCGTGTCGTGCGCCTGCACCCAGGCATGCGCGTGGGTGCCCTTGGCCGGGATGCCGAACAGCATCCCGGCCCGCAAGTTCGAAGTCGCATGGAAGCCCGCGATGTAAGCCGCTCTTGCGCCCCAGATCGCGGCGTCCGCCTCTTGGGCGCGTCTCGTGCCGAACTCCAGCAGCACGTCGTTCGGGGCGACCTGCTTGATGCGCGACGCTTTCGTCGCGATGAGGGTCTGGTAGTTCACGAAGTTGAGAATCGCCGTCTCCACAAGCTGCGCTTCGAAGATGGTCGCCACGACGCGCACGATCGGCTCGTTCGGGAAGATGAGCGTCCCTTCGGGTACGGCCTGCAGGTCGCCTCTGAACTTGAAGTCGCGCAGCGCTTCAAGGAAATCTTCGCGATACTGTTCCTCCTGCTCCCGCAGATAGGCGATCTCGTCATCGCCGAAGCGCAAATTCTGAATGTAGCGGACGAGCCGCTCCAAGCCGGCGAACACCGCATACCCGCCGCCGAACGGCAGCTTGCGGAAATACACCTCAAAGACCGCCCGATTCCGGTGAGTGCCCTGCAGCCAATGCGCGTACATCATGTTAATTTGATATTTATCCGTATGAAGCGTCAAATTGTCATAGTTCATTTCAGTCCCCTTCATTCCCCGTCACCCTTCCACCATGTGTCATAGCATGTTACCGGTCCTCTTCGTTTGTGCTCCGTCATCCCATAGCGCTCCTCGATCTTCCGTACGGCGTCAGCAGGGAGGGGGCGTCCTTCCAAATAATCGTCCAGCTGCTCATACGTAAGCCCAAGCGCTTCTTCGTCCGGAAGACCCGGCTTCATATCTTCCAGGTCGGCCGTCGGTTTCTTCAAATACAGATGCTCCGGGCAGCCCAGCTCCTTCAGGATTTGCCGGCCTTGCCGTTTATCCAGGCCGAAGATCGGTGCGACATCGCAAGCGCCGTCGCCATGCTTCGTGTAGAAACCGGTAATCGCCTCAGCGGCATGATCCGTCCCCAGCACGAGCAGTCCGTAATGCGCCGCCAAGTCGTACTGCACTTTCATGCGCTCACGCGCCTTCACGTTCCCTTTATGGAAATCGCCTAACGTCTCGCCGGTCGCTTCCGCGAATTGCTGAACGGATGCATCCACAGCAGGCTTGATGTTCACCGTAACGACGGAGCTCGGCCCGATGAACCGAATCGCCGCCTGCGCGTCCGCCTCATCCTGCTGCACGCCGTAGGGCAGCCTCACCGCCATGAACCGGTATGCGTCCTTGCCGCTCTCGGCGTTCAGCTCGTCGACGGCCAGCTGAGCCAGCTTGCCCGTTAACGTCGAGTCCTGACCGCCCGACATGCCCAGCACATAGCCTTTGGCTCCGGTGTACCGAAGATAGTCTTTCAGAAACTGCACACGCCGCCGGATCTCGCCTGCCGGGTTGATGGCCGGCTGTACGTGCAGTGCCGCTTGTATTTCGCGTTGTTGTGCCTGTGACATAAGAAACATCTCCTTGGAATTGGATTGGATGATTCTAGCATTCCTGTTCATACCGCCGTTTCATACTACCAGCCGCGAACAACTTTGGCCCCCAGCGTACCTGTATAATGCTGCAGCGCCCATACATGGCCTTGCTCGTTGAAGCTGGCGACCGCATCCTCATGCACGACGATGTCGAAGCCTCTGTTGTAAGCATCCACCGCGGTGTGCAGCACACAAATGTCCGTGCATACGCCGATCAAGTGCAGCTCCCGGATGCCTCTGGCCCGCAGCTTCACCTCCAGATCGGTCCCGCAGAACGCGCTGTATCGCGTTTTGTCCATCCAGTAAATCTCGTCTGCATGCCGTTCATGCACCTCTTTCAGCTTGCCGTACAGCTCGCGTCCCGCCGTGCCGCGAATATTGTGCGGCGGGAACAGCTTCGTCTCCGGATGATAGGGGTCGTCTTCATCATGCAGATCCACCGCCATAACGACGAAATCATGCTCGGCGACGAACTTGGAGGTAATCTCACATACCCGGTTCTCGATGTCGATAGCCGGCTCTCCGCAGGGGAGTTTCCCTTCAACGAAATCAAACGTGTAATCAATGACAATCAGTGCTCGCATCTAGCAACACTCCTTATTAAGTACTATTAATATTATTATTTTGACAATATCAATCCCTAAAAGAGAGGCCTAGCTGTAGATGGACAGCTGAGGCACATAATCCGTGAACCGGTATAACTGGGCAGCGCGTTGGGAGTATTGGTTGGACATTTTCCCATGGCCATTCCTATCCAGCACTTCCTCGATGATCCCTTTGCGGCTCTGCGTGGACGTAATTTTGCGGATGAAATTGCGCTCATTGAACGACGGAACAACGGTCTGAATCACTTGATACAGCTCGGAAATCGTGAATTCCTCCGACAGAAACTCCTTGGCGATCGTCGTCGTCAGCATCTTCTGCCGAACCCGCTCCAGCGCATCCCGGAGGATGGTCTCATGATCGAACGCGAGATCCATCGCGAGCGCTTCCTCCACCGGGAACAGCCGCACATCCGCGGCGTCATCCGCTGCCTGGCGCTTCTCCAGGAAACGTTCATGCACTAGAGCGAAGTAGGCATGCGAGATGATCCATCCCCGAGGATCACGGCCCGGCGTGCTGTACACGTTGAAATATTCGAGGTGGACGTCGGAGACGCCCGTCTCCTCGGTCAATTCGCGGCGCGCGCTTTCGTGTATCGTTTCCGTTTCGGCCGAGAATCCGCCCGGCAGCGCCCACTGGCCTTCGAACGGCCATTGCTTGCGCTGAATCAGCAGTACCTGCAGCTCCCGCAGCGGGAGCGACTTCTTCACAGAGCCTTTGCCCTCCGAAGTAATGGTGAATATGACAATGTCCGCAGGCGCACCGTCCGGCGTGCGATATTTGCTTGCTCGATAATTGCTTTCGTTCTCTGTGTTCAAGGTACTCACCTGCTTGATTCGCTTCTTGATATTATCAATTTGATATTTTCATTATGACATAAATAAAATCCGTATGCAACAGCTTTTTTGCTTAAAACCTGAGCCTGGAGCGCCTATTTTTCTATCACAATCAAACAAGTGCTGTCCGGCAGCGCCACTTCGTTGCCATGATCATCCATCAGCTTTACTTTGTCCCGCAGTGCTTCCGTATATCCTTCCTGGAGAAAATGGCGGCATTCTACAATACGGGCTTCCGCACCGAGCGTATGCTGAATGAAAGCGATGAATCCGCTCGGCGTGAAATAGCCGAACTGTTCCTGGACCTCATGCACATAGGCTTCTTCCCCCCACGTGTATGTATATAGAAATTCCATGGCATCGTTCACTGGCATCGCCACTTCGTCGGGTCCGACGACCTCATAACGGATTGCCCGCCCCTCGAAGTCTTTGGCATACCGCTCCAAGACGGCCATAGCCCCAGGGTCCAGAAACCGGATTCTGCGCATTTGCTCCGCAGGCTCTGTCATGATCCCGTCCCGGATGACGATCCGCCCTCCCGGCGACAGCACCTCGAATGCGCTGCGAAGTGCGGCCGCAAGGGTCGCGTGGTTGAATTTCCGGCCCTCGTAGGGGATGTACGAATACAACTCGTGCAGAATCGAAGAGAAGATGACGGTATCGATTGTCCCCGGCTCTACATATCGCTTAAGGTCCAGCGCATCGCCTTTCATGACGTCCCATTTGCGGCCCTCCAACTGCTTCTTGCGCAGAAGCGCCTCGATCACATTCGCCGAAATATCGATTCCGATTCCCTGCTTGTCAGGCAAATACTGCTCGATGAGATCGAGCATGACACCGCCGCCCGGCCCTATATCGACGACCCTTTGCCCGACGACATAGTCCAGCATCAACTTCTTGTAATCCGCCGTCCGGTTCATCGTGGCCAAATATTCCTCCTCGTTATGGAAACGGTCATAGGCATCCCGGCGCAGTTCGAACAGATCGAACAGCAGAAGAACCGCCTTCTCGTAGAGCGGCGATTTCTCGGCTTCCACGCAAAATTCGATCAGCTTCTCCGCTGCCGGCGAGAATTCGAACGTCACGAACAGCGTGTCCGGTAGGGTCGCCATCCATTCCGCGCGATGCCGCAAATGCGCGTTATTCCGCTGAAGACGCCCTTGAAGGATGTCCTCCCACGACAGCTCGTCCACATATTTCTCAATCATTCGCTTCTTATAAACATTAACTTTCTTGCTTCCTTTGTAGTCATAATACATCGTGTTCATTAGCGGCTCGAAGCTGATATGCCGGACATTCTCCCCAGGCGCGCATGCAAGCTGAACGAGCAGGAGAACCTTGACCATTTGCTCCAGTGAGAACTCCTGCAGGCCCGCTTCCACGTACCACAGCGTTGTCCCGTCGAGGTAACCGGCAAGTCCGTCCAGAAGGGCAGGAGCTTCCTCCTGCAGCTTCCGGAAGGCTGCTTCGAAGTTCTCGCCCTTCCGAATGCTGTTTCCGCGCAAGCGCGCAAGCCTTTCAGAGAACTCCGGCTCCTTGAGCCGTTCCTCCGATGCGATGAGCGCGACCCATGTCTCGACTTGAGGGCCGACGGAAAGCCACAGCTCCTCGGATACCGCCGCAATGATGCAGCGATTGAGCGGAAGCAGCAATTCTCGCAGCTCCTCCTCGGAGAGATGACCGCTCTTCACAAGCTGTCTCAAAGGCTCGTGCTCTTGAACCGGGACCTCGCCCCGTATGGTTTGGCCGATGAGCCCGTGCGTGACGATCAACGTATGGATCACGGTGCTCTTGTCGCTGCTGAGATCGTCATGGAGCTTGTACAACTGTGCCGAGCCCAGATTATGTACATGGTAACCAATGCCTTGTTCCTGCCACCTGAGACGGTCTCTCAACGTTCCGCCTTTGGCGACCTCGGACCATATCAGCACTTCCTCCAACACTTCCTTCTTCCAGAAAGACAACGCCAGCCCGTCCAAAATGCGCAGCGTGCGCTCAACATAATCAAGAACAGGGTTCGCCTGAGCCAGCTCCCGAATCGACTGAATCCGCTCCAGATTGACGATGCGTTCTTCCGCCGAAATCAGGTAGGTCAGCCATGGGTGCCCGCTGGCTGCGCCGGCGTCCCCTGTTCGATATTTGTGGATCAATTCCAATGAACGGAGCATGTCTATTTGTATCCTCCTATTAGTTCCTGGTCGTTTCCTTCCAGTATAAACGATTATTGCTCATCGGCGTACAAGTTGGCGTAATTCACGAGAATGGTCATGAAGCCGAGGAACACAAAAGAGAAGTAAGCCATTAAACCGACATGAAACAAATTAGGAACGAGAATGAAGATGGCGCCAATGGCCAAACAGAGCCAATTCTGCCATACCCGCTTCCCCGACTTCCCTAATGCCAGCAGGGATCCTACGAACTGTAAGCTTCCAAGCAGCACACTGGCATAGAGCGCATTCGTTTGATCCGAGAATCCAAATACCCAGGGGCTAAGCACAAACCAGAGTCCCATGCACGCCGAAATCAAATTTTTCATATACATGGTCATCTTCCACCTCCTACAAGTTTTTGGCATCATCGTGAATCCGATATGGAAATTACGAGATATATTAGTATACGCAAGCGCTTTCAATAATGTGAACAGGAAAAGCCTCCGCCTCACCCAAATGTTTGGGCGAACCGAAGGCTTCGTTGCTGTTTCTTGTTGGATTTGGCATTTCATTTAGGAAATGCGGAATGTCGTAACGGCTTGATGCAAATCTTGGGCAATGGTCGCCAAATTTCTGGCGGAGGAAGTGATCTCTTCCGTCGAGGCCAGCTGCTCCTCGGTTGCTGCGGCAACCGATTGCGCCGTTCCCGAGGTTATCTGCGCCACGGAGCCGACGTTCGCTACGGTCGCCGCCACCTGTTCGGAGGATGCGGCCATTTGTTGAGCGGCAGCCGCCGTTTCTTGAATTTTGCTGGCAACCTCCTGCGAAGCCGACACGATTTGGCCGAAAGCCTGTTCGGCATGGCCGACTTCTCGCAAGCCTTCCTGCACTTCCAGCAGACCGCTGTTCATGACGGCGGCTGCGCGTATGGAATCTCTTTGGATGCTCGAGATAAGCTCGGAAATGCCGCGGACCGAGTCGTCGGTCTGAGAAGCCAGCTTCCGAACCTCGCCCGCCACGACCGCGAAGCCTTTGCCGCTGTCACCTGCACGCGCCGCCTCAATCGCTGCGTTCAACGCCAACAGATTCGTCTGGGAAGCGATGCTGCCGATCAGCGTGGAGATTTGCCCGATGCTCTGCGAATGCTTCTCCAGCTCTTGAATCACTTTATTCGCAGCATCCACGGAGTGGCTGACCGCGGTCATTTTGCTCACGACGCGTTCCATCGAATGCGTGCCTTCTTCGGCGATTTGCGTCGCGGATACGGACAGCTCGGACACGTCGGAGGTCGTCTCGGCGATGCGCTGGATGCCGACAGACATTTCTTCCATGGCTCTGCCGCATTCCATCGAGCTCTGGGCCTGCGAGTCGGCGCCGGTTGCGAATTCCTGAACCGCTGTGGCGACGTGTTGGGACGCGGACGCATTTTGCTCCGAGCTGGCGAACAGCTGCTGGGAAGAGGCCGCCACGCTGCTTGCGGCTGTCATCATTTGCAGGACCGATCCGCGCAGATGCTCGACCATCCGGTTCACGGAAGAGGCCAGTTCGCCGATTTCGTCTTTATTTTTCACGACAATAGGCTCGCTCGTCAGATCGCCGCTTGCAATCCGGCTCAACACCTGCGACGTTCTCCGAACCGGGGTAGAAATGTTGCGCACTAGCCCCACGCAGGCAGCAATCATGAAGACGACCAGCACGCCTTGCACAATCAGAGATATCCTCACGCTCTCATCATAGAGGTGCTTGTTCTCTTCGTCGGCCAGCTTTCCGCCTTCCTGGTTGTAGACGACCATTTCCGCCATCGTTTTTTGCGCTTTGCCGAACGCCGCCGACATCGCTTGCAAACTTTCCGCCGCTTCTTTCCCTTTAGCCGGGTCACCCGACAGCTGTTTATTATTTGCAAAAGCCTCTTTGAATCCATTCCAATTCGTGTTAAGCTCATTGAATTTGACAACGTCTTCATCGCCGGACAAACTTCCCTTATAGTTTTCTAACAATTTGTCGATGTTTGTCATCGTCCCGACAATAGCCGCATCCAAGGGCTCATGCTTTTTCGTATCCGGCTCCATCTTTTTCTGATAGTATACCGTCAATAAATGCTCCGAGTTGTAGTGGATCTCATCCATGATTTGTACGCCGATCATCCACTCTGTCGCCATCTTCGTGCTGTTCTCCTTAAGAACGGCCATCCGCGTCATATCGGTATAGCTTAAACCGCCGACCATGAGCAGAATAATCGCAAATACCGACATCAATTTCGTTTTCACCGTAAAACGCATTGAACCAAACCCCTCCATTTGTGAATGAATGTTCGAACTATGATGTATACTCAATTCATCCTTGATATCATTGATATTAATTGGTAAACGTTAAAGGAATTCTGCATAGATCTCGTAAAAATTATGAGTTTTCCTAACATTTTGTCGAATTATGGAGGTTTCCATGTCATCTTCCTTGCGTTTTAAGCTGGTTGCGCTGATGGTACTGATTACAACGATTTCACTAGCCGTCGTCGGCTTTACGAACTACAAGCTGTCCAAAGACAAATTAATCGAGCAAATGAAAAATCAGGCCGTTGCTTCCGTCGCCAATTCCGCGCAAAATTTGTACGATTTCCTGTCCATTCGCGTAGCCGAAGTGGAGCTTGTCAGCCGCGTGAGCGACATGAGAAAAGGAACGCCGAAAGCGCAGATTCAATATTTGACCCAAGAGCTGCAAGCGGGCAATAATCGTTTCTCCTCTATGGGGGTCGTTGATTTGCAGGGCAATTTGCTGTTAACCAACGGACAGCGATTGAACATTAAAGGCGAGCGAAGATTCGAAGAAGCTCTTCTCGGCCAAACGTTCATTTCCGATCCGCACATCGGCGAAGTATCCAAGACGTACATCATTACAATTACAGCGCCTATCTATAACGAGAACAAACAGATAACGAGCATCGTCGATATCTCGCTGGATGCGGACCGAACGTTCCGCGAGCATCTGTATCCGCCGCTGGCGGGCGGCCAGACGGTTATCGTGAATCATGAAGGCATGATTCTCTACCATTCCGACAACAGCAAAATATTGACCCAAAACATTTTCAAGAACAATCCCGGGCTAACGAAGGACTTTAATGAAGCCTTCCAGCATGATGCCGGTTATTTCGATCAAGTTCTGGATAACGGCAGCGAAGCGCAGTGGTTCTATGCCCGCGTCCCCCATCTGAACTGGCATCTTGCCTACTCGATGCCGGCCAAAGCGGTGCAAGCGCCGGCCAGCACGCTGCTGTGGTGGACTGTCGGATTGATCTTCGTCACGACGGTCGTCATCTTCTTGCTGATTCGCTTGACGGCCAACACCTTGATCATCTCGCGCGTCCAACAAATATTGCGGGTAACGGAATCGGTCGCAGCCGGCGACTTTTACATCCAACCGCTCAGCTTCACCAGCAAAGATGAGCTCGGCGCGCTCGCCCATTCCGTCAACGGGATGATCGACAATTTGCGCGAGCTGTTCGAGCCCTTCGAAGCTTTCATTCACCATAATCAATATGCGATGATCGTCACGGACCCTCATTTCTCTATTAACCATATGAACCGTCGAGCGATGGAGCTGCTCGGTTATTCGTTAAGCGAGGTGCATAAGAAGGCTACGCCGATGCTATGGCTGGATCAAGAGCAGCTCGCCGAACGGGCCGCCAAATATTCGCAGGAGCTGGGAGAGCACATCCCGGCCGATTGTACGGCGCTCGTCATCCGGTCCTTGCGCCAGATGAATGAAGATTTGGAATGGATCTGGTATCACAAGGAAGGCATGCGCATCTTCGTCCAGCTCAGTGTGAGCGCCATTACGCACCCTGGCGGCGATCTCAAAGGCTTCGTCTTCATTGCCCGCGACATCTCCGACATCAAAGAAAGCAATGAAACGAAGCTGCGGCTGCTGACGATTGTAGAAAGCGCCAGGGACGCCATCCTCTCCTTCGATATGCAGGGCAACATTTTCTATATGAATCAAGCCTGCAGAAACCTGCTCGACCTGGAGCGCGACACAAACCCGCGTTACCATTTCAGCGAGTACGTAGACATCCAATCGGACGTCGATCTGGACGAAGGGCTGCTTACAGCTATAACCGATGGCTTCTGGGAATTCGAGGCGGAGGTCTTGACCAAGGAGCAACGCCGAATATTCATCGACGTCGTCGTCGTCCCGCACAGCCCGGCCGAGAAAGGCGAACGCTATTTCTCCGCCATTTCACGGGATGTTACCGAGCAGCGGCAGGCCAAAGAGGGGCTCATCCGCGCGAAGCAGGAAGCCGATGACGCGAATTTGACCAAGGGCATCTTCCTGGCACGGATGAGCCACGAAATTCGAACCCCGCTCAACGGCATCGTCGGCTTATCCCATCTCATGGAGCGGACCGCCATGTCCCCGCTGCAGCGCGATTATATGAGCAAAATCATGAAATCCTCGCTCTCGCTGTCCCAAATCATCAGCGATATTCTGGACTTCTCCAAGCTGGAGGTCGACAAGCTGTTGATCGAACACCACGACTTCCTGCTAGACGACACGGTCGACAGAGTGTGCGAAACACTCAGCGTGCTATTGGGACATAAGCCGGTTGATTTTATTTGCGATATTGAAGAGGATGTTCCGCTCAGTCTCATCGGCGACTCGCTGCGTCTGTACCAGGTGCTGCTGAATCTCACCAGCAATGCCATCAAATTCACGGAGCAAGGGACGGTCACGCTGCGAATTCATGTCGAAGAGCAAAGGGACGACTTCGCCGCTATCCGCTTCAGCATCATCGACACGGGCATCGGCATGAGCGAGGATCAGCTCGCCAAGCTGTTTCAGCCCTTCGTGCAGGCCGACGAAGGAACCAGCCGCAAATTCGGCGGTACAGGGCTTGGCCTTGTCATTGCCAAGAATATTATCGAGAACATGGGGGGCTGGATCGAAGCGTTCAGCCAGCCTGACACCGGCAGCGAGTTCAGAGTGAGCCTTCCGTTCTCCTTATCTTCACAGGCGGTGAAGACGCCCAAGCCGTTCCCGCTTCGGGCCTTCCTCGTCGAGGATCATCCCGAGCTGCATCGGGTGCTGCTGCGTACGCTTCACGCCATGTGCACGGATGCGGAAGGCGTGTACGCGTGGAAGGAAGCGAGGCAAGCGGTTGGGGCCATCCCGCTCGATATAATCGTGCTGGATATGGAGGCTTCTGACATGTACGGGGAAGAAGTGTGGCTGGACATGCTGGAGGCGTGCAAGCGCCATAACCTGAGAACGATTATTTACACGACGCTTCCGGGCCGCGACGCTCTGGAACAGCTGCCTCCTGAGGCCGCGCCGGACGCGATCCTGGTGAAACCCGTCTCCAGAAGCAGCTTGTATCACACGCTGCAGAACTTGACCGGCGGCGCCGAATCCGGCAGCGGGGGCATCAGCGCCATAGAATCGTGGACTTCAGCCCCGCGCATTTTGCTAGTCGAAGATAACGAAATTAATCAAACGGTCGCCAGGAACCTCCTTACCGGCATGAACGCTGACGTGCATGTCGCATCCAACGGCTTCGAAGCTTTGGCGCTCATGGAGGCGGAGGATTACGATCTGATCCTGCTGGACATTCATATGCCAGAGCTCGACGGCATCGAAACCGCGAAGCACATCCGGCTTCAACCCAAGTGGCGGCATATTCCGATCATTGCAGTTACGGCCGATTCGACTCTGGAGAAGCGTCTTGCCTGCATCCGTGCCGGCATGAATGAGGTCATCTCCAAGCCGATCATACCGGACCGGCTGTTCGAAGCCGTCAACGGCATCTTGAACGAGCGGGCCAACATGGCGACTCCCGGATTGAACAAGGATGAAGCGCTGGGACGGCTGCTCGGGAAAACCGATATCTATCATCACATGCTGCGCAAGTTCCATGAGCAGTCCCAAGGTCTCGTCGAGCAGTTGGGTACAGCCATTCGGCAAACCAAATACGAGGAAGCCCTGAAGCTGCTGCACACGCTTCGCGGCTCGGCGAGCAACTTGTCCGCTTATCGTGTCCTTGCCGCGGCAACGGCTCTGGAAGACATGCTGTCCGATGCGGCGCCGCCGGACGAATCCCGGTCCAATCTCGTCCACAACCAGCTGCAAGCGCTGGCCATTGCCTTGGAAGAGGTGTTTCATACGATCCAAAAATTGCCCCTCGATTGAAAAATGTGCGGTTTTATGTCACACTATGCTTATGCTCTCTCTGCCTTCAGGCTGGGAGCATGCATTTTATACGTATAGGTGGTTAAACAAATCATGGCAGAACAAAACGCTCCATACCGCATTTTGTTGTATTATAAATTCGTTAACGTCATAGATCATGAAGCATTAGCAAGCGAGCATCTCGCCTTCTGCAAGAAGCTCGGCATCAAAGGCCGGATTCTGATCGCCCCGGAGGGCATCAACGGAACGCTCTCGGGAACTGTCGAGCAGACCGATGCTTACATGAAGATGATGAGCCAGATGCCTCTGTTCAAGGATATGGTGTACAAGATCGACGAGAGCGAAGGACATGCTTTCAAGAAGCTGTTCGTCCGCCCCAAAAAAGAGCTCGTCACCTTCCGGCTTGAGGAAGATGTGAACCCGAATCAGCTTACCGGCGTTCATCTGAAGCCGAAGGATTTCTACGAGAAGCTCCAGCAGGAGGATGTCATCGTTCTGGATGGACGCAACCATTATGAATACGATATCGGCCATTTCCGCGGCGCGATTCGTCCGGAAGTGGAAACGACGCGGGAGTTCCCGGAGTGGATCCGCAACAATCTTGAGCAGTATAAGGACAAGCCGATTCTAACGTACTGTACGGGCGGGATCCGCTGCGAGAAACTGTCCGGCTTCCTGATCAACGAAGGATTCAAGGAAGTGTACCAACTTGATGGCGGCATCGTCACCTACGGCAAAGACGAAGAAGTGAAAGGCCGTCTCTTCGACGGCAAATGCTACGTCTTCGACGAGCGCATCTCCGTTCCGATCAACCGTACCGAAGAAGATGTCATCGTAGGAAAATGCTACCACTGCGGCAAGGCGGAGGACCGCTACATCAATTGCGCGAACGACCTCTGCCACTTGAAGCATATTTGCTGCGAGGCTTGCGAAGAGGAGCACAACAGCTTCTGCTCCACGGAATGCGAAGAGAAAACGATGAGCCGGCTTGAGGCTTAACGGCGTTTCACCATCCGGCATGTCAATTTGAAAGGGCCTTCTGCAAGTCATCCGACTTGCGAAAGGCCCTTTGCTATGTAAAGCTACGTGAACTGCTCCATAATCCGGTCGGTTAGCGGATACACCAACTCCTCCTCCAATGTGAAATGTTTAAGCAGTATGAGGCAGGCTGTCGACAGCTCCGATGCCATCAAATGCAGAAACTCCTCATCTATCGGCACTTTCATCGCATTCACACCGTCAACGAAAGTTTGCACAACCCGTTTGGCCAAGTCATGATCCTGTTCCAGCACAGAGATGGAACGGGAGACAGACAGCGCGGTGGTCGGATGCAAATACGATTGCAGCTGGGGAAACAGTACCCTCTCTTCCCATTCCGAATGCTGCTCCAGCTCTTCTACCAGGAATAGAATCCTGTCTTGGAGTTCAATCAGCTTGCACATTCCTATTGAGCAATCCTCGAGGGAGTACAAGGAAGCCGCCATCATACGAATCTCGGAGAGCTGCTGACGCATCTGCACGTGCTCCTCCTTCAGACGCTCTACGAGCAACGGGAAATTCCCGGGATCCGCGACATACTCCCTATTCGTTTGAATGCTCAAACGGTGGTTCATTCGTCATCCTCCTTTAAGTTTTGTTGCGCAAGAAAAAAACTGACTCTTTCCGCATTACCATTGTATGCAGAAGGGGTCAGCTAACATGCGAAGGAAAACAAGGGCAATTATCGAATGCGGCTTTCGGTCAATTTGAACTGCTTCACGAGCTGGAGCAGCGACTCCGTAATCGCTCCGACCTCTTCCGTCGTTTGGCGCACGTGCAGCATATCGTGCAGCAGCTCCTGCACGGTTTGCTCCACCTCCGCCGAGATTTGGCGGTTCTCCTTACTCACGCCGGCAACCTTCTCCATCAGCGCCACCACTTCTTCGACGACTTGGGTCTTCTTCGTGTCGCGGGCGCTGGCGCTGCTGAGAATCTCCGTGGCCGCCGCAACGATTTGCGTCCCTTCCAGGACGACCTTCGTGCCTTCCTCCATCGAGAGGAACGCTTCATTGGCATGGCGTTCGATCTGCTCGATCGTCTCGTTGATCTCTTCCGTCGATTTCTTCGTCAGATCCGCCAACTTGCGGATCTCCCCGGCCACGACGGCGAAGCCCTTGCCGTGCTCGCCGACCCGGGCCGCTTCGATGGAGGCATTCAGCGAGAGCAGGTTGGTCTGCGCGGATATTTCCTCAATCACCTTCAGCAGCTTGGGAATCTCCTGCGTCGTGAGCAGGAACGTCTGGATCGTGCGGTTCGTATCGGCGACTTTGACGGAGATCTGATCCATCTTATCACCGATGCGGCCTACTTCGTCCTGGGCGACGGCAATTTGATCGGATGCCTTATCCTCCAGCTCGCGCAGCGTGCCGCTCATATTCTGCGTGACATCCTTGGCGATATCGATGTCCTTCAGCTGGCCGCGCAAAGAGCGGATCATGTTGTGAATCTGGGTGCTCATGCGGCCGGTCGACTGCTCGGTGGACCCCGTCGACTCGTTCATCAGCTCCTGGCTGGTCTGCACCTCGGCGGCCGCCTGCTTGACCTGCAGCATAATCCCTTCCAGCGAGTCGATCATATTGTTGATCCACTTCGCCAGCTCCCGCGTTTCATCCCCGGCGAACTCCTGCACCTGCAGACGCTGCGTTAAGTCTCCGCTGCCCTCGGCGTTCACACGGATGAATTTATTGATTTGTGCGAGCTGCCGGACGAGCGGTTTACTTCCTTGGCGCCGGATCAAGCTAGAGCCAATGACACCGTACACCGCGCTGGCGGCTGCGGTGATCACTCCGCCGAGCCAGCCGGAAACATGGCCGGACAACAGCCAGAAACTTGCGCCCGATAAAACGATAAAGCCTGCGAGGAACCACAGCTGCAAGCTGAACAGCTTCCAGTCAATGCTGCGGATCCGGTACACCTCTTCCAGATCCCCTTCGCACATCATGCCCCATACGTCCGGGCAATGCGGCAGCTGGAACGTCACCCCTTTGCCGATAACCGGGATATGCCGGTAGTCCGAATAGCCGGGAAACTCTACGAAGAGGTTGTGTCCTTGGGCAATCGTTCCCGCAACCCCGGGATGCAGCTGGCCCGTAGCCGGATCCGTGAAGACGAGCTCCAGCTCCGTATGCTCCTTGACCCGCACGATGCCGAAATCCGTGCGTACGCCGTCTTTCAAGTTATCCCCGTGCGTGAAGGTCAGATCCTCGAACCGGCTGCGCGACAGCGCCGTACCCGGAGCGATATGCTTATTGAGCACAGGCTTCGCCATGAACAAATAATTGTCGCCGGAATCCGGGTATACATGCCCGGATTCCCGCTGAATGAGATCGCCGAGCACATCATTGGGCACGCGTCCGCAGAGCGCCCCTTTCCACACGCCGCCTTCCATCACAGGCAGAATGAAAGCCAACGTCATCGCATCGTGAAACGGCGAGGTGCTGGGGCCGATCTTCAGCGTCATCTCGTCGGAAAAGGGCCCGAATAAGCATTTGTCCCCTTTGCGGCTCATCTCCAGCCCTTTCGCCAGTACACTTCCAGCCTCGTAAGATTTCCCGACATGAGCGGGATAGGTGGAGCCGCAGACGGTCCCCTTGTCGTCCAGCATGAAAATTTCCGAGAAATCGGCACCGTTTTTCAGCGTGATGGCCAGCATTTTGTGCAGACCCACTGCATCCTGCGCCGCTGCCGACTTCGCGATTTGTACGTTCAACCTGTCCAAATGCAGCCAATAAGACTCGACCCAATTGCGCAAAATCTCGGTACGCGTATGGGCAATACCTTCAAAGATATGTTCTACATCTTCCTTGAGATGCCGATTCAGGCGATACGACCACCATAAAGGCAGTCCTTTTCGAAACCCAAGCCAATCAAACATACCCCATCCCCCTTTAATCACATATGGTGTGATTTTCTATGACATTCATCATCTTATTCGACATTCTATAGCGATTTCTATCGTAAAGCAAGACAAAAGTAGTTAAATTCTTGAATCTGTAATACTTTCGGCCTATATCCGTCATCCTAAGAAAATATCATGTAAGGTATATTGACATAATTTTCTGAAAAATCTACAATGTAGATGTGTATCGCGCTAATGGACACTGCAGCCGTTATCCTCGTGCAAAACGTTGCATATCGCTGCTAACGGACAACATGGACCTTATTCGCCGTCTTCGGGACCAAATCAGGCCCAAAACAGGCAAATAACGATACTGGTGTCCGTTACACTTTCCAAGGGGCCCTTTTTCATCGAAAAAGGTCAACTGTGTCCGTTAACAAGGCACGGGACAACGGCCGGTTTCCCCCAAACCCCAAAATAATAAAAAGACCAATGCTATTCGCATCAGTCTTTGGGTTATGTACCTCATGAGGGTACCCAACATTGGGGCACCGATGTTACGGTTTCTCCGGTTGCAATAGCCTTCTCGATCATCATGCCGAGATAGTGATCCTGCGAAGCCTCCGCCAGACTATAGAAGCCGGGACCGCCGGCAGCATACTCAGCCATCTTCTGCATGCAGAAGGCAATGGCAATTTCGTCGTCGTATAATCTCGCCGGGGCAAACGGATTCTCATACACCCACTGCTCCCCGCATAGGATGCCCTTCAAATAGTAGCCTTCCGCGTTCTCCAGTTCGCCCCGGTTCATGCGTTTCAGCTCCATGCGCAGCTCTGCGCATGAATCCTGCTGAATCAGCACCCGGTTATCGAAAATCTCCCCGCGTTCGCCCCTGACGGACAAGTGATTGGAGCGCGTCCATGAACGATGCTGATCTTTCGTGAAATCGTAAATTCCCAGCCGGTCGCCGAAGTCGAGCCAAGCCAAATCCCGCTGTGAAGGGACGAGCTTATCTTCCGTCGGCGGACCGCTCCGCGTCGGGCCTTGAACCCACTCGGAGGCAAAGCGCATCGCTCGAATCCGAACGTCTTCATAGGTGATCCCCAGCATTTTGCGGATCAGAGAGACCCCATGATACAGATGCGAGATCGATACCGTCGTTTCGGTAATCCGGCCCAATCGGCCGGATTGAATGAGTGCCAGCCTTGCTTGCTGGACGGGATGGAAATGGTACTGCTCAGCAACCTGCACGCGCGCCCCGCGAAGCGTCAACCGCTCGTGCAGCAGCTGAAGTCCGCTTAAATCCGGAGCCGGCGGCGTTTCCAGCAGAACAGGAATATCCAGCTCGGCGAGCTTCAGCAGATAATCCAGGCTCTGTGCCGGAGAGACCGAAATGAGGACAAAATCAGGCCGTTCTTCAGCAAGCAGCCCTTCCAGGGTTCGGTACGTTGGCGTTCCCCAGGCAGCTTCCATCTCCCGCCCTTTCTCTTCATTCCTGACCACCATGCCGCTAACCTCGAATCGCTCAGGCAGCGCTTGAGCGATTCGCAGGAAATATTGCGCCCGAAAGCCGGCGCCGCCGATAATGCTGAATTTTACTGGTTTCAACGTACATCCCTCCCGATTGCATGTTACAGAACTTCGTTCGGATAGACCATAACTTTCAAGCTGCCGCTCTTATTATGAATCGCGCGTTCCAGCGCTTCCTGCGTCTGTTCGAGCGGGTAGCGGTCCGTCACGAGCGACATGGCGTCAATGCCGTCCCCGGCAAGAAATCCAATCCCTGTCGGGTATGTGTTCGCATACCGGAAAACGCCATAAATATCGATCTCATTATCCGCCATGAAGGGCACATTGAGCGGAATCTCATCCTGTGCCGGCAAGCCCACGATCACCAGCTTGCCTCCGCGGCGCAGCGAATAGAGCGCCGATTGCAAGGCACGCGGATTGCCGGCCGTCTCCCAAGCGGCATCCACGCCTTCACCATCCGTCAACTCCCGGATGCGCTGAACCGCGTCCGTCTCCTTGACGTTGATGACGTCTGTCGCCCCCATCCGTTTGGCTGCATCCAAACGAACCTGCTCCAAGTCGGTGGCGATGATCCGGCTTGCACCGAACGATTTGGCCGCAGCCACGGCCGTCAAGCCGACCGGTCCCATGCCCATGATAGCCACGGTCGAGCCCGCTTGCAGCTTGCAGCGCTTGGCTGCGTGAATGCCGACGGAGAAAGGCTCGACGAGAGACGCCGCCTCGAAGGACAGATGATCCGGGATCGGGAACACCATGTCCGCACGGATCGTCATATATTGAACGAAGGCGCCGTCTACCGGCGGCGTTGCGAGGAACTGCACATCCGGGCACAAGTTGTAGCGGCCTTCTTTGCAGGAGCGGCAATGCCCGCAAGTCACGCCGGGCTCGATGGCGACGCGGTCGCCGGGACGCACGTTCGTAACCGCCGCTCCCGCAGCCGCGATAACGCCCGCGCATTCGTGCCCGAGAATGATCGGCTTCTCCACCACGTAGCGGCCGATGCGGCCATTCTCGAAATAGTGGACATCGGACCCGCACACGCCGACCGCCATCACTTTGATCAGAACCTCATGGGGGCCAGGGACAGGCACCGGACGTTCTTCCAATACGATCGTGCCAGGCTTGGTCATCACGGCTGCTTTCATCGTTACGGGTAATTGTACTAGTTCGCTCATGCGCATGCTCTCTCCTTGTTTCGTCATTTGATAAGTTCCGTTGGGTTCATTCCGGTAAACTTCTTGAACAGCGTGCTGAAGTACGGCACGTTCTTATAACCGACCTGCTCCGCCACTTCGTAGACGAGCATGTTTCTTTCCAACAGCAGCTCTCTGGCCTTCTCGATGCGCACGCGCGTCAAGTACGTATTGAACGTCTCGCCTGTCATATTCTTAAAAATAATCGACAAGTGGTTGCGCGAGATATATACCTTGTCCGCCAAATCCGCAAGCGTCATATCTTCCGCATAATGCTCGTGGATATACTGCGTCATGAAATCGACCGCCTGCCTGTGCTTGCTGTTGCCTTTCCACTGCCTGCTGCTGAAAATCACGGATATTTTGGCCGTCAGCCATTCCTCCAGCTGCTGGGGCTGCGTCAGCCCGACCATTTCTTGGACAATCTGCTCGTTCGAGAAAATATCGTCCAACACCATGCCGACCTCATACAAGCAGTAGGCGAAAATTCCCCAAAGCTCGCCCGCCAGCATCTGCACATATTCGGGTGTAATGCCTTTTTGCTCCTTCAACTGCTTCATATATCCGGCAACCAGCTGCTGCGCTTGCGTTTCCTGCGATGCCTTCATCGCGCCGGCCAGCTCGAAATAAAACTTCGCCGGACGCATGACCAGCGTTCCCTGACCGGCCCCCGTCTCTTCGCTATAAGCGAAGACTTCGTAAGCCGGCTCGACGCGGCGGTCCCGCAAGTCAATAGCCCGGAACGCTTCCTCGGTGGAGTCCGGCATCGCCGTCCACTCGGCTTTGGTGCCTCCGATGCCGATACGAATGACCAGCTTCAAGTAATTTTTGATACAGTCGATAAGTTTGACGCCAAGCTCCCCGAGGCTCCGATCCAGGTCTTCCTGCCGGCAGTCCGCCTCGGGATGCAGAATAAGCACAGCTCTCGTGCCATGGAGTTCTACATATTCAATCGCTTGGAACGATTCGCGGGCCACCTCGCAAGCGATGTTGCTGATTGCGAAGCGGAACAAGTTCCAATCCGGCAGCGAAAGACGGCTCGACCGAACGTCGCGGATCAGTTCGATCCCGACGACCACATGCTTGCGTCCGCACCAGAAACGGTATGGCTGCGGCAGTCTGTCCTCGCTCCGATAAGATCTGTCCAGCGTTCCGGCAACCGCCGATTTCACCCATTCCTTCTCGATAAAAGGCTCGTAAAGCATCAATTTCTGCTGAAGCTCGTCCTGCTTGATACGCTTCTCTTCCTCGTCCATCAACTCTTCGATGGCTTTGCCGAGAATGGATTTCAACGTAGGAACGGAGATCGGCTTGGATAAATAATCGCTGACATTATGGCGAAGCGCCTGCCTCGCATGCTCGAAATCGGAATATCCGCTCAGAATAATGATTTTACCGCCAAAGCCTTCCCGCCTAAGCTGTTCGATCATATCAAGACCGCTCATCACCGGCATATAAATATCTGTAATGACAATGTCCGGCGCGGCTCTCCGAATCAGTTCCAGCCCTTCCTGTCCGTTCAAGGCTTCCCCGACCCATTCGGCTTCCAGCTCGTCCCAGGGAATGGCTCTCTTCATCCCTTGAAGCACTTGGCGTTCATCGTCAATGATCGCGATTTTCCACACAACGCTTACCTCCTAAACTTCAACCTTGTGAACCGGAACCGTCTGCACAGCATATAACTTCGGCCCGGAACAGAAGCTGTTCCAGGCTTGAGTGACGTTATTGGAAATGTCTACAACTATCCTATCAGTCCTTGCGCTTGCGCGGTAGAAGACAGATGCACGATTCTTTATAAAATACACCGAACTATGCCGCATCCTACAACGGGTCGTTCACTGGAGGCACTTCGAGCATAGGCAGTCTGATCAAGACCCGGGTACCTCCCTCTTCCCGCTCCATCAGCGTAACGCCATAGCCGCCTCCGAAATACCCGGCGATTCGTTCTTTGACATTGCGGATGCCATATCCGCCTGTTTTGCGCTTATGCTGCTTGTCCACAGCCTGCTGCAGGCCGATTCCATTATCGTCTATCGTGATGTGAAGTCTGCTGTCTGCAAGCGCGAGGCGGATGTCAATCCTGCCTTGACTGCGCATGTTGAACCCGTGAACGATCGCATTCTCGACGAAAGGCTGCAGCGTGAGCTTGGGAATGAACAGCTTCCGAATGTCGGGGGACGCTTCCACGGTGTAGTCAAGCCCCGTTCGCCATCGCAGCTGTTGAATTTCCAGATAGCTCTCGATATGCATGAGCTCCTCTTCGATCGTGATGAAGGCAGCCCCGTTGGAGAGACCGATCCGGAACATGCGTCCCATGAGCTCCAGAATGCGGCTGATCTCATCCTGCCCCGCTTCAATCGCCATCCAATTCAGCTGGTCCAATGTATTATAGAGGAAATGCGGATTGATGTTGGCTTGCAGCGCCTCAATCTCCGCCTTGCGCTGCTGTTCGTACCTGCGCTGCAGGGAGAGATACAATTCCTCAATCCGCTCATTTTGCTTGCGGTAGCCGGAGAACAAATAGCCGAACTCGTTCTCATAGTCATGGGGAAGCTCTACGTTGTTGCCCCCAACGGAATAGACGCCCATGGCGCTTACGAGTTTTTTGATCGGCTTCGTGAACTGTCTGCTCAGAATATGAGTGAGAATGAGCGTGAGCAGCACCGCGGCGATCCCGATAAGGCCGATTACTTCGGCCAATCGAAAACTCCCCGCCGTAATCTGCTGCCAAGGTGTAATTTCGACGAGTGTCCAATTCGAATCAACCAGCTTGGAGTACACGAGCAGGGAGTCGACGGTCTCGCCGCTGCCCTGGATGCGAATATACCCCGATTGCTTCTGCTTGGCATCGCTGCCGATCCAGTTGGAGAGCTCGTTATGGTCGGGAATTCGGCCGATCTTCAGAAACTGTTCTCCTCTGGAGTCGATCATCAGCCGGTTCGATTCGGTGGAATGCCCGGTCAGCAGGGCCCTGATCTGGTCCGCCTTCACATGAATGACGAGCACGCCTAAGTATTTGTCGTCGTACACAATTTTGCGGGCAAAGCTAAGAACCGGCACATCGCCCTGAAAGCTTGGGATGAGATGCTCAATCGACCATGTGAAATCGTTACCGGTGAGCAGCTGCGCAAAGGATTGATTGTTCAAATCCGCGATGTCCCGGAACTGGATGTAGCTTTTGGCATCGCCTTGCAGGGGGCGGTTCATATAGAGATCAATCCCCTGGATGAGCGGGATCGAATACGTCAAATTCGCCAACGCCTTCTCCACGCTCATCGATCTCCTGTACCGGTCGAACTCATCCTGCTTGCTGGTCAAGAAAGTAATCAATTCATTATCGCGGGATGTGGAGAGCGAGATTTGCTCGATGGTCACAAGCCTTGTACTAATCTCATTATTCAGTTCGTCGAGCAGCTTCTGCTGGTATTGAAACGTCGTTTGCACAAGCTCTTTGGAGGAGATGCTGTAGCTGGCCCAGACGCTGCAAGCCAGTACGACGACAATGAGCCCGGCGAAGCTGCGGAAGAACAGGTGGTCGATTCTAAATTTTTTGAAAGGATTCTTCATGCTTGATAGCACTCCCGTAAACGTTGCGATTAGGCGAAAGAAACGGTAAAACAACGTAATCTGACGCTGCTCTACCGCTCTGGACATGCTTTATTTGTTTTTCATCTTATCCTTTAATACCTGTCGTTGCAATCCCTTCAACAAAGTACTTCTGCAGGAACATGAAGACCAGCGTCGCAGGCACGATAGATACGAGCGACATGGCGAGCAACTGTCCCCATTCTTGACCGGTTTGCGAATCGTTAATCATCCGCAGCGCGAGCCCGACCGTATATTTATCAACCGAGTTAATGTACAGCAAGTGCCCGAGGAAATCGTCCCAGTTCCATAGGAAGCAGAAAATCATGACGGTCACAATCGCCGGCTTCGTTAGCGGCATCACGATCCGCCAATAAATGCCGAACCAGGAGCAGCCGTCCATTTTCGCAGATTCGTCCAGCTCTTTGGGGATGCCGCGCACGAATTGGATGAGCAGGAAGACGAAGAACGTACCGCCTGCACCGCTGGCGAGCAGATGAGGCACGATAAACGGCAGATACGTATTCACCCAGCCCAACTGGTGGAACATCGCATACTGCGGAATGATGAGCACCTGCCCCGGAAGCATCAGCGTGACCATGAGCAGGGAGAACCACAGGTTTTTCAGCGGAAAATCCAGTCTGCCGAAGCCGAACGCAACCAGCGTGCTGGAGATTAGCGTTACCGCAAGAACGGCAATTTCAAGTCCGAACGTGTTGAGATAAAAATCCGTGAACGAATGCCCGGGAACCGAGTTCCACCCGTTAACGAAGTTGCTCCACTGCGGAGACGATGGGAATAAGTTCGGCGAACTCAGCTCGCTGTTGGATTTCAAGGATGCCCCGACCCACCAAAGGACCGGATAGGCCATCAGTATACTGAAGGCGATCATGAACAGATGACGGACTGCTTGGCTCCATTTGAAGGTCATTTGCTTTTCTTGCCTCCCGTATCAGTCTCGTAAAATACCCAGTACTTCGATGTCCCGGCGATAATGGCTGCTACAATGACAATCATCACCAGCATAATCCACGCCAATGCCGAAGAATAACCGAGTTGGTAGCGGCTGAAAGCCCGCTCGTACAAATATAAAGCATAAACGTACGTCGAGTTCATCGGTCCGCCGTTCGTGATTACGTAAGCGGAGGTGAACATTTGGAACGCGTTGATGACGCCCATAATGAGATTAAAATATAGCGTCGGCGAAAGCATCGGCAGCGTAATTTTGAAAAACTGCACGAACTTGTTCGCCCCGTCCACACCGGACGCTTCATATAGATCATTCGGAATTTGCTTCAGTCCTGCGAGGAAGATGACCATCGACGAACCGAACTGCCAAACCGTCAGCAGAATGAGCGTCCAAAGCGCCGTGCTCGGATTCGTGATCCAGCCGATCCCTTGGATGCCGAATTTGGCCAAAATTTCGTTAAAAATTCCGTCCACTCCGAAAATGTTCCGCCACAGCAAGGAAACGGCAATACTGCCGCCGATCAACGACGGGAAATAAATTGCCGTGCGGTAGGCGGAGATCCCTCTCATCGCCTTATTGAGCAGCAGG
Source organism: Paenibacillus sp. MAHUQ-63 (assembly GCF_028765165.1). Taxonomy (GTDB): domain Bacteria; phylum Bacillota; class Bacilli; order Paenibacillales; family NBRC-103111; genus Paenibacillus_E. The sequence goes on from NZ_JARADB010000001.1 coordinate 840,715, forward strand.
GCTACTCCCAGTGCTGCAGCCAGCTTCAGCGGCACAGAGGCGATGACGTAGTAGAACGTGATTTTTACCGATTGCAGGAACTTGGCGTCAGCCGTGAAAATGCGTTCGTAGTTACGGAAACCGACCCAATGGATCGATTCCATCAGCGTATAGTCAGTAAAAGAATAGTACAAAGATAAAAACATCGGGTACGCGGTAAGCCCGAAAAATCCGAGCAGCCACGGCAAAATAAATAAATATCCCGCGATGGGCGCGTCCCAGCGTTTCAGGAATGTGCGGCGTTTCTTAGTGCCCGCAGCGGCTTGCACGGCAACGGCTGTGGAACGATTCATGTAGCTTCACCTCTGCAGTTAGTCTAGTAACTTGATATAGTTCAAGTATAAAGGTTGCGGCAGAGGGACTAAATGAGAGGAATCATCGAATTCTTTCAAAATATCCCGAAAAAGCGGGTTACCGCGCACCGCTCCCTGCATCTTTTCACTATACGGTGGCCGCGGCGTGTGCGTGCGGTGAACCTAACCCGGACAATTGGCTGCACTTTTCGCCATGCCGGTGACCGCAGATTGAACCATAAGTAAGGATTTGACTCCTTCCTCCCGGACAGCCTTTTCCCCAACAGTTAAGCTGGTACTGGAATAGTCGGAGAGTTTATAATGAATAGTGACGAAGAACGTCCCTTTCCATGCCGGTTGCGTGGATATGGGGCGTTTTCTACTTTTATTGAGGGAGTTGACATTGATGATGACGTTTGAAGAAGCACATGCCGCTTTTATCCATCAACATACGGAAAAGAGATCGGCCGAGCGCAAAGGCAGACTGGAGAGGGGTCACCGGCACGGTGAAAAACTGTTTCTAAGCAACGTATGGTGGCCGCTGCAGGGCAGCTTCCAAGATCTCCATCCGGAGTACGAAGTACTAGATTGGCGGGGACGACCCTATTTTGCCGATTTCGCTTGGCTGCCGGGATTTGTTAAGTTAGTCATCGAAATCAAAGGCTTCGGCACCCATGTGCGCGACATGGATCGGCCTAACTATTGCAGGGAATTAAATCGCGAGACGTTTCTCCATGCCGTCGGCTTCCATGTCATATCCTTCGCTTACGATGACGTTGAGCAGCGACCTGAACTTTGCATCACCTTGCTGCGTATGGTCCTGAGCAAATATATATCGGGCGCCGGACCTATACCGCGTATTTTGTTCACCGAAAAAGAAATCATACGCCTTGCTATACATCGAGCTCAATCCATCCGTCCGAAGGATGTGGAGCTTCATCTCGAAGTCGATCACAAGACGGCCATCCTCCTATTGAAGCGCATGTGCGCTAAAGGCTTGTTATCCCCTGTCTATGGGGAAAATAAAGTTAGAATTGTCCGATATGAACTGACTCGGGAGGCGATCGATTATTTATTTTGATCCCTTTGCCTTGTCTCGGATCACCCGTAACTGGAATTCCTCCTGTTAAATTATCAAAATCCACCTCACGCTGCAGTCACAACTGGAGTTTCTCCTGCTAATTTCGCCAAAAGTGCCACATTTGTTCAACTAGTGTTGATTTTAACTGGAGGTATTCCAGTTATTCGTTTTTTAAGGGTGTTGGGTGGCGGAATAACGGGAGTTTTTCCATGTATAGGCTGGCTGGGGGAAGGGGCGGCCGGTGAGCTAAGGGGCATCAGAGGATGTTGCGGAAATGTACGACCAGAATCGGGATTTCAGGTAGCTCAGGGAGCCGAGGCGAGGGGCAAGGCGAGGGCGGACCTTGTCCCTCGCCTCGGCGCCCCCGTAACTGGAATTCCTCCTGTTAAATTGTCGAAATCCTCCTCACGCTGCAGTCACAACTGGAATTTCTCCTGCTAATTTCGCCAAAATTGCCACATTTGTTCAACTAGTGTTGATTTTAACTGGAGGTATTCCAGTTATTCGTTCTTTGAGGGAGTTGGATGGCGGAATAACGGGAGTTTTTCCATGTATCGGCTGGCTGGGGGCGGAGAGGCGAGTGAGCGAAGGGGCATCAGACGATGTTGCGGAAATGTACGACCAGAATCGGGTTTCAGGTAGCTCAGGGAGCCGAGGCGGGGGCAAGGCGAGGCAATCCTTGCGTTGTCCCTCGCCTCGGCTCCCCCGTAACTGGAATTTCTCCTGTTAAATTGTCGAAATCCTCCTCACGCTGCAGTCACAACTGGAATTTCTCCTGCTAATTTCGCCAAAAGTGCCACATTTGTTCAACTAGTGTTGATTTTAACTGGAGGTATTCCAGTTATTCGTTCTTTGAGGGAGTTGGATGGCGGAATAACGGGAGTTTTTCCATGTATCGGCTGGCTGGGGGTGGAGAGGCGAGTGAGCGAAGGGGCATCTCAGACGATGTTGGCATCCATGGCAACAAAACAACCCCATCGCTACTTTCAACGAAAGTAACAGCGGGGTTGTTTTACTGCCATAGCATAGGTTGTTTTATCGCAGTTTAGCATTGGTTGTTTTATTGCAACTTTTGGCTAAGTTGGTTTATCGCAATTTGCCTTTGCCTGTTTTGTTGCAATTTTCGTATAGGCTGTTATTTTCTCACAAAGGCGGTTTTACCGCAATTCGCTACCCTATAGGCATTTTAACTGCTGAACACCTAATAAATCTTTCTTCCCAAAGCATCGGCAATGCCGCTTTTACGGAAGAAATAGGTGTTAATCATGTCGCGCCACTCCCGAGCATGCGAAGCCTGCTCCGCAAGCCGGTCCGCGACCTGCTTGTGCAGCCCCTCGCCCATAAGGCCCTCGAGGCTCGCCCATCTCGCAACCAGCTGCTCCGCCTGCTGGACTCCCTCGAAATGAGTGTTATAAATATGCTGAATCACCGTTTGGCCGGAATGCAGCACATGCGTATATGGCACGTGATGGAAGAACAGCAGCAGCTCATCCGGGCAGCTTGCCACCGACTCGTACATGTCGGAGTTCGCCCCTTCGTACTGCGCGGCATACCCTGTACCGGTGGCCTTCGTCCGGTCGACACCGATGCCATGGCAATCCGCGAAGTGGTACGTGCCCCACTTCGAATATTCATAGCCATCCACGTTCGGTCCGTAGTGATGGTCCGGATTCACCATCCAGCCCACGCCGAGCGGCGACGTGTAGGCTTCATAGATGCTCCAGGAATCCATGAGCATACTCAGCACAACGCTGACGAGCTGCTCATTCTCGCCGAACGTCTGACGAATCCATTCCTCCGCAATCGCTTCTGCGGACAGCTCCGGATTCCACGCCAATCGGCCGTACCCGTACAAGTTCGCCTGCGCCAGCAGATGTCCCGTCCAATTCTCATCGTTCCCCATATTGGACACAGCGGCAAAGCCGCTGTACCGGTTGCCATGCAGAGAGCCGTCAACGATCCGTTTAATGCTGGACCCTTCGCCCTTCGCATACGTCTCGAAGTCCAGCACCTCTTTCCACTGCGGCACGAGGTAGCACAAGTGGCGCTGCTGGCCGGTATATTCCTGGGTGATCTGGAATTCGATCATTTGGTTCGTAGTTTCCATAGCTCCGATCAACGGAGACACCGGCTCGCGTACTTGGAAGTCCATCGGGCCGTTCTTCACCTGCAGAATGACATTGTCCAGGAATCGGCCGTCCAGCGGCTTGAAGTGATCATACGCCGCCCGCGCCCGGTCTGTCGCTCGGTCGCGCCAGTCCTGCTTGCAGTTGTATACGAAGCAGCGCCAAATAACAATGCCGCCGTACGGTGCCAACGCCTCTGCCAGCATGTTCGAGCCGTCCGCATGATCGCGGTCATACGTGAACGGCCCCGGCCGATTCTCCGAATCGGCCTTCACCAGGAAGCCGCCGAAGTCCGGAATGGCCGCATACACTTCCGCCGCTTTGCCCTTCCACCATTCGCGCACGGCAGGGTCCAACGGGTCGGCCGTCGATAAGCCGCCGATTTCGAGCGGACTCGCATAGTTAATGCTCAAAAACAGCTTGATGCCGTACGCGCGGAACACCTCGGCGACTTTGGCGACATCCGGCAGATACTCCCCGGTTAGAAACATCGTTTCCCATTTATGCACATTCACATTGTTGATGGAAATCGCATTAATCCCGGAGGAAGCCAGCAGCCTCGCATAATCACGAATCCGCGTCAAATCCGAAGTAATACGGTTATTCTCATAGAAAATCGACTTACCGGCGTAGCCCCGCTCGATACTCCCATCGATATTATCCCATTGATTGATCATCCGCAGTTGGTTAACCGGATTCTCGACTATGTCCAAGCCGGTCACCGGCTGCCCCGTACTGAACAGACGCAGCAAATGAAAAGCTCCGTACAAAACGCCGGAAGCCGCGGACGCTCCGATTACGATATGGCCGCCGTCCTCAACCGTCTTAATAGCAAAACCTTCAGGTCCGACAGCCAAACGGCGTTCTTCCCCGAATGCCGAATCGACAAGCTCATTTCCGCTGCCGAACGTGCCCAAGGCGATAGCCGGATGCCCCTCGGCGTTCGACGCCACGGCAATTTCCGTGCCCAATAGCTTTCCGATGCCGCGAGTTAATTCTTCTGCCGCCGTACGAATGACTTCATGCTGTTCCGTACAAACTATACGGCTGTACAGCGGGAATTGCCCCCCTGACAGGGGAGGATATTCAAGCCAGGCATTATAGCCGGTCTGATTCACATTGCGTTCACTCATAACATAATCGTCCTCTCCAAAGGTATGAAAATAATGCCGTTATAACGAATGAAAGACAGGTTGTTCTTCCAAATAATGAACAGGCAAATCCGGGAACCTGGCCGCCAGCCGATCAGCCAAATAGCGCATACCGGACGCTTCGCTTTCCGCATGCCCCAGCATAATCAGCGCCTTACGCCCCCCTTGCTGCACGGCATCCCGCACATATTCCGGCGTCTCCCACTCCGGCCCTTCACCCGCGAGAATGACATCGACCCCATCCTGATAGAGGGGAATGGCCATCCCGCCTCCGCCTCTGTAGCCCGCAAGCAGACCGACGCGCGTGCAGGTCATGTTCAAATCCCCGGCAACCCGGACGTAAGAGAGGTTCAGCTTGCTTTTGACATACTCGGCCAGCGCTTTCACCGTCATAGCAGGCACTGCAGCCAATGCTGCGGCCGGTCTGTTCTCCGTTATATGAGGCTGCCATTCCAACGCTTCAATTAAGCCCTCCATAATGCCATCCGGGCGATACCGGTGCCAATAATCGTGAAACCGGAAGACGGCAATGCCCGATTGTTCGATCAGCCTAACCTTCTCGAGATACACCGGGTCGTTCGCGAGGAACTGGGTCTGATCATGATGATGATAAAAAGGAGCTTCATGCGCAATCAGCAAATTCGCCCCTCTCGCAATGGCCTGCCGAATCACCTCATAAGTCGGCATGAAGGCGGTTGCGATCCCTTTCACTTCAGCAGAAGGGTCCCCGAATTTTAACGTATCTACCGTTACATCCAGCTTTCCGACCGGCTCAATCAAGTGGTCTACGATATCCTGAATTCGAATCGTCACAGCCATCCGCTCCTCCTTATAAAAGGCAAGAGCCGGAACAGGCATGTCCCGGACTCCATTGTGCCTTATTTCTCGTAAGCTTGCGCAGCTACCTTCAATTGTTCGAAGGCTTTCTCCGGCGTTGTTTTCCCGAAGCTGAGCTGATCGCGGATAAGCGGCCAGTCTTTATCGATGTAGTTCGTCCAGCCCTTCACGCCTGGATTCCACGTTTGGCCGTCTTTCTCCGTCGCGTGCAGGAGAGCCGAACCGATTTTGTCGACATCGCTCATGCTGGATTCCAAGGAGGCGGCAATCTCTTTGTTAACCGGCAAACCGCGTACCGTAGTCAAAAGTTTCGCAGCTTCCGGATCGTTCACGAACCAATCCACGAATTTCTTGGCTTCTTCGGCTTTCTTGGATGTCGCAGAAACGCCCAAGTACAACGAAGGCTTCAACCATCCGCCCGCTTCCACGCTGCGCGGCATTGTGACAAGCGCGTACGCGCCTTTTTTCAAGCTGTCCCAAGAACCATAGTTACTGGAGAAGCCCATGCGGAACAAAATTTTGCCGTTTACCATCAAGTCCATTTTCGGATCAAACTCTTTGTCCGAGGAGTTCACGTCAGCCGGAGGCACGATTCCCGCTTTGCGGAGCTCCTCGAAATTGCGCGTCCACTCCAGGAAAGAAGCTTGGTCGACATTGAATTTACCGTCTGCCGATACGACCATGCCTTTGCCTTTGGCATATTGGTAAGCCGAATAAGCGAAATAATCCCCTGCATAATCTTTTGTGAAGTATTGTCCTTCCGGCAGCTTCGTTTTCGCTTCTTTGGCAAGGGCGAAGAAGTCATCCCATGTCCAGCCGTTTTGCGGCGCCTTCAGACCAAGCTTGTCCATCGCCGCTTTGTCATAAATCATCCCGTAAGCAACGGAGCCTAGCGGCATGGCATATTGCTTCCCACCGGCCTGCCCCCCGGACAGCACTTTGGCATCGATCTTCTCCACATTGACACCTGTCAGCGGAGCCAATTGATTGCGGCCTGCCCAATCGGAAATCCAGCCCGGATCCAGCTGCATAATATCAGGCGCGTTATTCGCCGCCGCTTGTGTGGACAGCTTGTCCAAATAACCGTCAATACCGGAGTACTCGGGCTCGAACGTAACGTTCGGGTGCTTCTCCGTGTACAGCTTCAGTGCGGCAAGCGTCGCCTCGTGACGAACCGTTGCCCCCCACCACATAATGCGCAGCTTAACCGGCTCATTCGAAGCCGCTGCCGTTGCCGGTGCTGTTGAGTTATTCGGTGCTGCATTGCTATTTGTATTGCCGCCATTCGCACAGGCTACCAATGATCCTGCTAACGCGGTCGCTAATACGACGCCTAGAGAACGCTTCCATTTCATCATCGTGTGTAATCCCCCTATTTCGTCATTGATGTCTTGCTTACGTCTATAGTACCAATAGCGGGCAGCCGTTTATATAAGAGAGATGCACGATTTATTTTAAATTAATCCGAAAATAGTTGTCTTCATTATAGGAAACTCGATGGCCGTATGCAAAATTTATACAAATACATGCAAGTAAATAAAAGGAATTCCAGTCCAAATGTGGAATACTAGTATCTATCAAACAGATCGATTCCATTCATACGGTTATAGGAGGATGTAAATCATGAGATCAACAGGGATTGTTAGAAAAGTAGATGAGTTGGGACGTATTGTCCTGCCGATTGAATTGCGGCGAACACTTCACATCGATATCGGCGATGCCATCGAGGTTTATGTCGACCCGGAGCGCATTACCCTCAAAAAGTATATGCCCGCATGCGTTTTTTGCGGTAATTTCGAGAATATGACGTATTTCAAAGGTAAAATGGTCTGCAGCTCTTGCATCGATGAAATCGTGTAAATTCATAAAAGCCTCCGAACACGATGCCGGCTCCCGCCGGCGCTCAGGTTCAGAGGCTTTTCGCTATTATTTCACGTCGATATGAACTTGATGAGGCCTGTAAACGGCTGTCAAAGCGCCTTCGCTATCTGCCGCAAACATCACGGTCCGTTCCGCTTCCAGCTCGAATGTATAGATTCGGCCCGTGTCGGGATCCTTCACTTCAAGCTCCGTATCTGCGCTATACTCCGAGACGAAAATGTATAAGGCACCCTGGTGAAAGTTTAGCTTGCGCCCATAAATGCCCGGCAGCTCTCCGCCTTTCAGCCAGCTCAATTCCTCTTTCACGCCCGCTTCCGCAAGCGCATATTGATAGAGCGCTTCAAGCGATGCGCTTCGTTCATTCAATTCAACCGGCAGCGGACACCAGATGAGCTGCCCTTTGCCAAGCGCATAACGGGTTACTTCATTAGACCGGGTGCTTCCGCCGCCAACGGGGATTTCTTTGTTCACCTGGGCAATGCGCGCCCCGCCGAACGAAACCGGATGCAGCTTGCCGTCCAGCAGCATCATCTCTTCCCGCAGCACGTTGCTGAGTACCGTCTCCCCCACAATATCCGCTAAGCGCGTCACCGGCGTCCAGTATTCGTTAAGACCGAGAGGACCTGTGAACAACAGCGTTCCGCCATTCTCGCGCACATGCCCGGTCAGCTTCGCCAAGGCCTCGTCGCTAAAATTGTGAGCGCTTGGGACGATAATCAGCTTAGGATGATCTTGCTCCAACGCGTCCAAGTGATATTCCCCCATGCCGCGGAAAGGTACGTTGAGCGCATACGCAAGCGTACGCGTCAGCTTGGCTGTCGCCTCCCCGGCCAGCTTTCTCGTAGAGAAATCGTTGGCATACGGGAATACCGCTACGACCTCCTCCAGCTTCCGCCCCTTGAACAGATCGCGAATGCCGCCCATGAAAGCGCCGAAATCGTAAGAGACGTCGGCCTCCGGCTTCTCAGTGCCGTCCGCCCGCAGCGCTCCGATATGCGATTCATTAATATTGTTCATATAGAAATTAATATTCCATATCCATTGCACGGCGCCCGCTCCGCCCGTAGAGAACGCATATGCATATTTCCGCTCCAAAATGTTACGCAGCTCCAGCTCCGATCGCTTGGCGCGGCCGTCGGCCGTTTCGACGTACATGATGCCCGTTTCTTGAATGAGACTCGGCTTGTTGGGCGCTTTGCCGAAAATGCCGTCCCAGACGAGCTGATCCATCAGCCACCAGGTATGTACCGTCGTATAGTCCACCGCTTCCTCATAGAAGAACGGCGACGGGCGCTGAGCCCCCAACCCTTCATCCTGGCCGACGGTGGCCAGATGCGCCGGATTGATGCTGCGGATCGTCGAAATCAGCTCCCGCGCCCAGCGATTATGCATATCCATCGTGAAATACGTGTAATCGAGCCACGGCCCGCCCTTTTTCTCCAGCGTTTCCGTCGTTTTCATGTTCATTTCGGCAGCGTCCGGCAAGCGCGCGCTTCGGAAATCCGGCAGCTCGTCCGGCGTCATATTCCAGTGCTCCTGCAGCTTGCGGATATCGCCATGGCGGTTCTCCAGCCAGACAGCGAAAGCCTCCTGCTCGAACCGGTCATGCGCGGATTGCGGGCCGGCGAACGGCTTCTGCGGATTAAACATCGAAGGCTCATTGATCAAATCCCAATGGACATTCGTCGTTTCCTTATGCCGTGAGACGATCGAGGAAATAAACCGTTTCTGGGCTTCCACACTGCGCGGATCCAGGTAGGGATTCACCCCTTCCCACAGCTCAGGCGTGAAGGCGAAGAAGTTGAACGTGACTTCCATTCCATGCCTTTTGCATGTGAGAATGAAAGCGTCTATGGCACGCAGCACCTCTTCGTAAGGATGCCCGTCGATGAACATGACCTGCCGCCAAGCCGACCAGATCCCTGTCCGCAGCAAATTGATGCCCGCCTTGGCCATCTGCGCAATATCCCGGTCCCAGACGGCAACATTCGGCATGAACAGAAACTTCCTCGCGACATCGCTCGTCATGTAAGTCATGCCGACGATCGGAAGCGGACGCCCGTCCTTGATGAAATAATCGCGATCACAAGTAAGCGGCGTACCTTGGCGGAGCAATTCGCCATCGTTGCCCCAGAAGCCTTGCTGCAGCGCACGCGTTTCGCCCGTATTGGAAGCAGCCGTGCAGACAGCCGTGTAATAGCCTGGCTCCAGATCTGCCGGTACATTGAGCTTCCGGTAGGTCAATTCGCGAGAAGCGTCCATGGCAAAGCTTGTCGACCATAGCGGCTCCGAAGCCCCGTCCTTCTTCACGGTCACTGAGAATGTCCACGAGGTATTATCCGATATACGGTTTTCCCGGCGATTCGGCAGCGTTTGCAATTGCACCGTCAGCGCAGCGCGATCGCCAGGGTCGTAGCAAGCATAGTTCGGCTTGAACCATATTTCGGTTACGCCCCGCGCCGTGAAGGCAGCCAACTCCGTCAGCAGCTCCGCGCCGCCTTGCGACCAGAAGTGGCCGTTCGTCACGAGGTTGGCGAAAATCCAGCGGCCTCCCGCGAAATCCCCCTTCGTATTCTCCAGAAGCACGACCGGCGCCGCCACCTCACGGCCTTCCGGGGAGATGCCTTTCAACAGCGGCAGAAGGTGCGCATCCATCGGACCGCTGGAGCCGATCTGCCCCGGATGATCATCCGAGCGCGTAACGTGCAAGGCCATACCGACCGTCGGCTGGATGCTGAACAGCCCTTCCTTGCCCGCAAGTAGCGGCAGTTCCGGATGAGCGGCATAGCGCGCGATCGGAGCCGGATCGACGGTGAGCACCTCATGAATTTGCAAGAGCTGGTGATAAGCCGTCTGCTCCGTCTCCTCGATCCAGCCGGTGCCGCTCAAGTACACAGGCGTGCGGAACGGTGCGCTCCCGATATGGATCAGCCCTTTGCCCTCCTTCACATGCGCCATGAGCGCTCCCCATGCCGCTTTGGGGAAATAGCGGCCATGCAGATGCAGCAGCGTATCCGCTCCTTGCCGCAAAGCCGCTTCAAGCTCCTCCGCCCCAACGATGCGGCCGGCTTGCCGAAGTGCCTGCAAGCTGTCGCTGTCCGGCCGGGTTCCTTCATACGGAAATCCGGCATCGTAGAAAATAAGACACGTACTCATATTGGTCAACCTCCAAAACGATAATTTGTTTTTTGTTTGTTTTGTTAGCCTAACATATCATTTTCATCCCATACTTTACTGATTCGATGGTGATCCGTCAATTGATTTTTCCAAGAAGTAAGTTCACTTGCTCAAACATTGACAACTCCCCTCCTATCATCAACAATATAGCTTGTTAGTTTCGTTATGTAATCATCTAAAATTCCCATGGAGCTGGTACGCTTTGAGCAAAAAAGTATCGATGCAGCAAATCGCCGACCGCCTCGGCTTGTCCAAATATACCGTGTCCCAAGCGCTTTCCGGCAAATCCGGTGTCAGCGAAGAGAACCGGCTGCGAATTCAAGAGACCGCCAAAGCCATGGGCTACCTCATCCAAACGGCCCCGTCTCAGCCGGCCTCTCAATCGGATGCATATGCGCAGCAATCTCGCGAGCACGGTCATCCTCCTTACATCCTGGTTTGGATTCAAGCTATGTACCAACAGGATAATCCGTTCTGGGGGAAGGTTCTCGCCGGCATCGGCGCAGCCAGCAAGGAGCTGGGCTACGAGCATCTGATCATTCCCGTTCCGGCGCATCATCAAGAGCATTTGAAGATCCCTTCCTACGTGAATCCCGATCATTGCGCAGGTCATTTGCTGGCGGGAACGTTTCCCCCTAGCTCCGTCATCTCGCTCAAGCAAACAGGGATACCGCTCGTCTTAATCGATCATTCCGAACCGCTGGTGGATGTGGATTGCGTGCTGAATAACAATTTGGATTCCGGCAAAATGGCCTGCCAGCGCCTGTTATCCGCAGGCGCCAGACGGCTCCTGTTCATAGGCGACGATACATTCGCCGTAAGCTTCAAGGAGCGCTATTGGGGCTGCCGCCATGCGATGGAAGATTTCGCTGCATCGGGCGAGGATTGTTCCTTGAAGAAATGGAACGTCCCTTATCACCCTCAGCAAATCGTTCCCTTCCTCGAACGCAAAGCAGCTGCCCTAACCGCTGAGAACCTGCCGGACGGCATCATCTGTGCGAACGATCATTTGGCGCTGGAGCTTATGCACATCTTGAGGCGTACCGGTATCAACATCCCAGGTCAAGTGAAAGTTATCGGCATCGACAACATCGAAACTTCCGCATATGCGCACCCGCCGCTCAGCACCATTGAGCTGGCGAAGGAATCGCTCGGTATCCGGGCCGTGGAAACGCTGCTGTACAGGTTGAAGCATCCGGGGAGACAGACCGAGAAAATCATCCTCTCCTCGCGTCTCATTGCCCGCGAATCGGGTTAAAACAAATAAGGCGTACAGCCGCGCTCGGATAGAGCCGCTGTACGCCTTATTCCTGTATGAAGAGCTTACAATCGAGAGAGCAGGATGGAGATAAGAATGCCTGCGATGGAAATCCAAAATAAGTACGAGCGCAGCACCCGCTTCAGGCTCTTATCCTGACGGTCCATGACCGCTTTCTTCCGGGCGGAGCTGTCGCTCATCTCTCCCTCCATCTCGTCTGTCACTTGCGAGCGCCAATTCACAAATTGAAAGCCGATGCCGCTGACGACAACGGAAATCATAAGTAAAATCAAAGAACCCATAAATAACTTGTCCGATAAGGACTGCATCATCGATCTAACCTTTCTGCCTTCGCCTCATTTGCTTCTCTATTATACTGCAAATGCGGGCTTGAATACAGAATAAACCCCGGTCCGCGAGTGGCGCGCGAACCGGGGCTTGCTGCTTCTATCTTTGAACTTATAGCGTTTTGTCGCCTGGCTTCCAGTTCGCCGGGCAAAGACCGCCTGCTTGCAGAGCTTGCAGCACGCGCAGCGTTTCGTCGACGGAGCGGCCTACGTTCATATCGGTCACAACCTGGTAGCGCAGCACGCCGTCCGGATCGATGATGAACAAGCCGCGGTGAGCCGCGCCGGTTGCATCGTCCAGCACACCGTAAGCGCGGGCCGTTTCTTTGGAGAAGTCGCTGACGAGCGGGAACTTCACAGGACCGATGCCGTTCTGGTCGCGCGGCGTTTGTGTCCACGCTCTGTGCGTGTACACGCTGTCGACGGAAGCTCCGACGATTTCGCAATCCAAATCAAGGAACTCCTCATAGTGATCGCTGAACGCTGTAATTTCAGTCGGACATACGAACGTGAAATCGAATGGCCAGAAGAAGAGCACAAGCCATTTGCCTCTATAATCCTCGAGGGAAATTTTCTCTTCCAAGGTCTCCATGTTTTTCGTGGACAGCAGGGAAAAATCAGGGGCTGGCAGCCCTATTTTCGCAAATGATGGTACAGATTGAACGGTTGATTGTGTCATGATGGTCTCCTCCTGATGTATGTTTGGTTGGTCAACGTGTTAAATTAAGCTGTAACTTCGGCCAAAGCTTTCTTCAGCTTCGTGACGTTCAGTCCCAGAATTTTGTGTTCGCCAATCACCGTTACCGGCAAAGACATGAGGCCCATGTCGTGCAGCTCTTGGCCGTACTGATCGTTCAAGTCGATGTTTCTTTCTTCATACGCCACTTGCTGATCGGTTAAGTATTTTTTCAACTGCTGGCAATAAGGGCAATTCGTGCTGGAATAAACGATAACATTAGACATCGATCATCTCTCCTTAGAATAGGTTGAAATTATTTGTATTGAGGGATCATTTGAGCCCTTTTATTAATAAATTTGTCGACGGCCATTGCCGCGATCGCTCCATCGGCTGCAGCAACGACGGCTTGTTTCACAGGGGTGCGTCTTACTTCTCCGGCTCCGAATACGCCAGGAACCGATGATTGCATGGAAGCATCCAGAATCATAAAGCCATCCTCATCAAGCGGCACTTGATCCTGCAGGAAGTCCGTGCCCGGTTTACTGCCAGACAAGAAAACGAAAAGGCCATCGACCTTAAGCACTTCCTCGCTGCCGGCGCCTGTCCGAATTCGCAGTCCCTCCACCTGATTGTCGCCCAGCACTTCAAGCGGCTTGGCTTTGTAAAACATTTCCGTTCCCGGCAGCTCCGGCATATGGTGAACACCTTGCAGCTCCGGACGCGGCACGACGAAATATATTTTATCCGTGAATTTGCTAAGGGCTTGCGCCTCTTCCAACGCTTCTTCCGAATCGCCGATAACGGCTACCGTCTTGCCTTCGAAGAAGGCTCCGTCACACGTTGCGCATGTACTTACCCCGCGTCCGAGCAAATTTTCTTCGCCTGGCAGCATCCGGTTCCGTCCTTTGGAGCCTGTTGCAACGATGACCGATTTGCCTTCATAAATCCCGTCAGCGGTGAAAATGACCTTCGTTTCATCCTCCACATCGACAGCTGTTATCGTCGTCTGAATAAACTCCGCCCCGAAGCCTTTCGCCTGCTCACGCATCGTATCGAGCAAATCCTTACCCGACATCTCGCCCGGTACACCCGGATAGTTAGCAATTTTGTGTGTGATAGCGAGCGCCCCATTGTTCGGCGATTTGTCGATCACAAGTGTTTTCAAGTTTCCTCTTGCTGTATAAATGGCTGCGGAAGCACCTGCTGGTCCGGCTCCAATAATAATGACATCGTACATAGGCTGCACCCTTTCATCCATATCAACTGCTTGTCCACTGATAATCCATATCAGTTAATAATGATTATAAATAAGGGGTGGGCTGAAGTCAATACTTTTTTATAATTATTATAAATAAGGAGAGGGAGGAAGAGTACAACGACATGAAAATATCCTCATTAGCGACAAGAAAATCCCGACATCGTAAAAAAAGGATACTATTCACGACAAGAAAATGCCGATAATCAAGAAAATCGGATTATTACGACATGAAAATCACAATAATAGAGAAAACGCATGTATAAAAAAGGCTCTCGGCTGGAAATAAATATATCCAGAACTCATTTTAGGGGGCTAATTATATGGGGAGAAACATTATCTGGCGCAATGAATGGAAAAGACCCTACGAATCAATTTGGTCATTAATTGAGAACATAAAAATTTCCAATTGGATCAATGGTAGTGAACTGTCGCAATACATTAATAATAATACAACTAGTAGAATGCGTAGTCTAAGAAATGTAAATAAGCTGTCTGACGATGCACTTAATAAGCTAAAAGAACTCACAGATATCGATTTCTTCGAGATTAAAACAACTATGTTAAAACTCTCCAAACTTGAAAGATACAATCCGCTGCATTACTTTCATACACACTTATGCTACTGTGAAAAATGCATCCAGTACAACTACCATAGTTACTTACATCAATATAAGCAAATAGATGTTTGTCCTTTTCATTTAACCGAGCTTCAAACTAAATGTGATTTTTGCGGTAAAGACATTTATTTCTTCAATATTGCGAAAGATATCCCTTTCACCTGTAAATGCGGTAATCAACTATATCAAACATTTGATGAATCAGTATGGAAAAATTGGTCTAAATTTAAACCAATACTTGAGATATCAATCATGCATGATAATTACAATCTTGCAGAAGGCTTGTAGCAACGATTGATATTTATTATTTGAATATAATACAGTCAATAGACATCCAAGAGGTATGTTGGTGCGTCCTATAGTCGGTGCATAATAAAAATAAATCAAAAAAAGAAGAAGAGCCTAAGGCAATTCTTCTACATGTATAGTTTTATTATCTCTCAGTAAAAGCAATCTCCTGTTTCCCAACACCGTTACAAATAGTCATGGAGCGTAAATGATTCAGTGAAGTACAAAATTAACTTTAAAATTAAATTCGGGATGATATTATGCATAAGGAAATTACCTGGAGAAATGACTGGATATCAGAATATGAATCACCATTAAGCGTCTATGATAAATTTTGTTATGCCAATGTAATATCACATAGTGAATTTTTCAAAAATTTTAGTTGCCCACATAATAATAGCATCTCCTTTTTACTAATAAGAGGACTAGATCATAATAAAATTGAAAACATGATTTCATATCCATTGCAGTCTCAATTTCATAATGTAAAAAATAATTTATCTGAGGATTTTATAAGTTATGCCAATCATGCAGATGATTTTTATAATAAAAATCTTTACTACTGCAATTCTTGTTCTTTAACTGGTTACCACAGTTTATTTTTTCAATTCAAGTTTATTAATGAATGTCCCTTTCATCAGGAATCACTGAAAAACAATTGTAGAGTGTGTGATCAACCTTTAACTTACGCATTTTATAAGAGTCCCTTAATTTCACAGTGCTGTACCAATTGTAATGAACCTATTTTGTTGCACCAACCTTCGTTTCCAAACTATAAATCTTATACTAAGAACGATATTAGATCAAAAGATCTACTCGACCTTCTTAATATGTACGGCGAACATAAACAAATTCTGAAGGGTACTGTATTTCAAAACATTAAAAATATATCTATGAAGCAAGACTTGAACTTCGTGCTCTATTGTATTAATGAGAGATTCAACGATCGTCATAATAACGTAAACGATCAGACTCCCTAATTTCGTCTCCTACTTAATTCCGATAACTTATTTAATCTTTGATTGAACCAGTACTTGCAGCGTTCTTCTTTATCTAAATCCATTAGAACAAACTGTTGTTCGACATTAACAACTCTTCGAAATCGCTTTATTTCAGTCATATTCAAAAATCCTTGTGCAGCATATTCCTCTAATTTCTCAAATCTAACTTTCGTTGATTGTATGAGAACATCTTTCCCTAATAACTCTAAGACATCCTTCGGACAATACAGATTTTTACTTTTCAACGTGACAGTGCCAAACATTGATTTTATCTTAAAATTATCCTCTTGCTTGAGTAACCCCCTCAAACTATTTAATAGAGACTCCCATTCTTTTTCCAGAATTTCTTTTAAGACCATTTTTTCCTTCCATAGAAGCACCTTCTCATTAACGCTCAATTCGTTAAGTGACAAATTATATTCTTGTGCTCTGTTAAAACCTAAATTTATTAATTTTGTAGGAATAAAATAAACCCTATCTTCTCGGTCTGCTTTGTTAGCTCTGAGTAAACATTGCTTCTCTTCATCCGTTAAACATACTCCCTTTACATTAGATAACAGAGGTAAGATTCCCAAATCAAATAAATATTCATTTAATATCGAATGATTGTACTCATATCGATTTATACTTCGAAACTTCCCGACAATCCCGTATTCCTTCCATACTTCTCGGGTAACTCCTTTAAAACATAGATCTTCTCTAATAAAATCCTTTATTAACTTAATTTCTTCTGAAATACGTTTAAGCCTACTATATTCCCCAGTTTCTAAAAACTTATCGAAATTTGATAGACTCATAAAATCCCTCTTGCAGTCAATGAATTATCAGTTGATTTATAATCTAATGCCTTTAATACAAGGCTTGTTGTTTCACTAGTAATAATGTCGCTACTAATGATTTTAGTGTTAGTTTGGAACTCTTGCTTGTACATAAAAGTTGAACTAATAACGAACGCTAATGTTAGTTCTAAGGAGCCGAATTGAAAGCATCCCCTAGTTTTTCCTGAGTCCAGCACATCTCTAAATTCTTTCCAAATTGATGAAATGTAAAAGTCAACTAAATCACCACGATTTGAAGGAAACATTATTTCTGACTGAAGGATTGATAGAATTTCAGGATCCTTTTCTCGTAAATGAACAACATCATTAATAATTTGCTTCATCCATACGACCGGGTCATCATGAAGCTCCTTTTTCCAGATAATTTTGTTTAGAGGTAGAAATGTTTGTAATACCGCGGACATCAAACCATCTTTTCCTTTAAATTGATAAACGACAAGTTTGTTACGTATTCCGGCTTCATGAATAATTTCTATAAGGTTGGTTTTCTCAAAGCCTTTCCTTGCAAAAACACTCTTTGCTGCCTCAAGTAATTGCATTTTCGTACTATTATTCATAACCTTATTCAACTCCTATACTTAATAAACCTTAATTCACTTACTGCTTACCAGTCTAACCACGAATTTAATTTGTAATCATATATGAATACAAATTGTGTTATATTTTTATGTGCTTTATTACTTCTATACTATTTTATAGAGGTGATTTAATGAGTGACGATGATTTTATTATTACTCCAAAAGAAGATAAATCTGTTACTATCACCATAAGAGTAGATAGAGCATTACAGGAGCAGTTCGACCACCTTTCGAAAATAAGCAATCGATCTAGAAACGAATTAATAAACTTAGCACTTGAATATGCTATGAAAAACGCAAAATTCATTAAAGGGACAAGCGAAAAAAGATGACAACACCTACCATGGTTGTTGTCATCTTTTTTTGATTACTATTTGTGTTCAAAAATGAATCTTCCTTGAATATATTGGCAATACATACTAGTATAGCCCTGTATCTCTAAGGAGGGATTTCTACGTATTTTCCAAACAATATCGACTCATTAGCAATTGTAACAGTTGAAGGAATCATTTTTAAAGAAAAAAGATACACTTGCACTCTGGCTATATCCGAGCAATGGTTTTCACTAAATAGCCCTTATTATATGGTGAAAATTCCGGTTATTTACTCAGAAGAGCAGCATGCGCTATGCATCATTTTAGATACTGGAGAGCTGATAAAGACACAAGTTCTTTCAGACACAAAGAAATTACCCCAACTAGATTTAGATGAGTATTATCGAAAATTAAATCAATTAAAGTTGGAACATAATAATCGAAAACATATTTTAATTAAAAGAAGGAAGTGACACAATTGGGCACTCTTACATGGAATGCGTCTTGGGTTAATCCTTTTGAATCCGGATGGTCAATTCTTGAGAAAATTAAATACGCAAACGTCATTAATACTCGAGATTTGCTACACGAATTTGAATTTGATCTCGAAAATCTCATTCATGTAATTGGATTCGACTTCTTGGAACAGTCAAAACAAAACTTGACCAGACTTACTGGAATGTTTTCAAAAATAACTTACATTAACTATCTAATAAGATCCGACCTTACTTATTGCGAGGAATGTTTGAGTATGGGACACCACAGCCTTTTTCACCAATTCAGTTTATTGCATCAATGTCCATTCCATTTATGTGATTTAAGGAACGCTTGTAGCAAGTGTGGTCGAAAAATCACCTTTAATTTTGTTAATTTTCAAACTTTCGAGGGCTTTACATGTAAATGTTCTGAATTAATCACTGATTTGAATTTCAAATCATTATCAGAATGGCAACTCCACGTACCAATAAAAGATGAGTTATTGATAAAGTGGCTAGAAATTGACATCACAACAGCATCATACTTGTTTAAAAATGACTTTTTTTATTTTCCACAACTAATAAAAGAACCAGGAGCAATGGAGTTCATACTGCAATATTACGATTTCAAACGGACTCCCTTAGTTAACAGTTAAGAACTGACCTCTCGACATCCCCCTGACTGACAACAAAAGAGCATATCACGCGGCGATCTGCTCTTTTGTTGTTATGCTATCGTGTCCCGTTAGTTCAAACCACTCTTCCTCGTGGGACGAGTTAATGCCATAATATAAGTAAGTAAATTTCATTCTCTTAAGCCATTCACTCACCAAATAACCGGACATAGCAATTTTTTCTACATGAGACTCTAGTTGTGGGTATGAACTAATCTCTGAATTCGATAATAACGGAAACTCCATAGCTGTTCCACTTGCAAGAGGTGCGTAAAATTCAACCCAAACTATATTGGTCCAACGATCAGTTTTGTATCTCATGTCACCTTCAATATTGTTATAATTCCATCGGAAACTTGCAAACACATTTAGCAAAACAATAATAGTAGTAAGCGTAAACAACATTACCTTTCTTTTGTCCAATATTCTCCTCCTACCTCACTCAGGTCAGTCTTGGTCAGTCTTCCTGGTATTTAACTATCGTTACCCGTTAACGTAATGATAAGTTCTAATTTGTTGCTTATTAGAGGTATTTATAAGATAATTTATTTGTAATTCACAGAGCTTTTCTAAGGAGAGGATTTCATGCAAAATCCTAATACGTTCTTCCGTTAGTTGCGATGGTGTCATGGTGCAAACCATAATCTAGCCCCACGCAACGGGGAAGAAAATGTTTGATAACGAAGAAATCAAGGCTTGGGAATGCGAAATTGCAAGTAGAAAAATTTTTATCAAGAAAAAAAGCTATAAGGACCCTAGAGTTCAGAAACTAAAAGAAGTTCGAAAAGGTATCAAGGCCGTTCACTACGATAAAGAAATAAAATCCTGTCGTAAAGATCACTACAGGATTTACAGAAACAAAATAACTCAATTAGTACGTTCAGAGAAATTCGATATGATTGTCGGCTATAAGAGAACAAGCGGATGGCTAACATGGTAACATTTATGTAACAACGAACCCGGCGTGAATGCCGGGTTTTCTTTTGATTTATTTGAAGTTAATTGAGCTATCGTTCCCCGTCCCTCGGTTTTAAGGGTTTATCTCACATATACTCACTCGTTCGCAGAATTCCATTACCTTAAATCAAGTGAATTTTAGGATAGAGAACAGGTAGACCGGTTGAGGGGGCGGGCAAGGCATGCGGAAACAGAGGACTATTAGGAAATATTCCCCAATTAGTTTCTTCTGCACACATACTCCACAAATCCCTTGGCGTTCACCCTCCCATAACTCAACGGGTCATTGCCCTTACAATCCTTCGTTATACTTGTCCAAGGTGTGGAGACCGATCGCGTTTAGCGGATGGGTCTTAGCCCTTAAGAGGAACGAACTCGGTTCTCCGTGCTTTCTTTGTATGAAATTCCGTGAACGAGTCAATATACGTGATATATCTTCAGAACTTAAGCTGCTTCAGTCCAGTTCAAAATAGTTTTTTCTGGTATGAACTTTTCTCCCCGTTGAACAATACCAACTAAGATTCTCGCTAGTTTCCCAATTAACTTAAAGATGGACTGCTGTTTTTTCATCTTCTTTTCCTGCAAATTTTGTTCATGCAGATGGCGAAAAACGGGATTATTCCAAACAAGTTGAACCGTCGCAAGATAGAGATATTTTCGCAAGGCGGAATCTCCCCGTTTTGAAAGAACAATTTGTCCCTTGCGCTTTCCGGACGTGCTTTGGGCCAAATTAAGACCTGCCTTCCGTAAAACCTGGCGTCCGTGTGCATATTGCCTTAAATCCCCTGTACCAGCTAATATTGACGCGGTGAAGATCTTCCCGAGTCCTTTTATACTGCGAAGTTGCTGCGCCATTGGAATCTCCGAAAGCAGAACTTCGATATCCTTCTCGATCTGTTCTAGCATGGAGGTCACACGCTCATGTTCTTCAATGAGTCGTTTTAAATCTGCTCTTGCTTCTTCAACAGCAACTCGTTCTCCAACACTTCGCTTAGCTTGTGCGATCAGTTGCGAGGCCTTCTCTATCCCCGTAGTCCCTCCAGCACGCTGCATATGGACACGCCAAGCGCTAATGATATCTGTTACCGTATACTTCTCAAGATCTTGTGGACAAGGGAAGGTCTTGAGAGTCGCCAATGAGCGCTTACAAGTCCAATCTTTAAATACAGACGTATACTCCGGGAAACGAATGTCTAACCAGCGAATGATTCGATTCTGCAGCCGCACACTATTCGTCACCCAAAATTCTCGGTCACTCATCATGGTCCGCAAGCGTTGGAACACAAGTGACTGACGGGTGTACTCATAATAGAAGCCTCGGCTTACAGAATCTGCGATGGTAAGCGCATCTTTTGGGTCATTCTTTGACGGGCTATTATCCCGGTTTTCTTTATTTCTCTTCGTGGTGGCCGGATTAACCATAACCACATGCACACCTTTATCTACTAACCAGTTGGCTAGATTAAACCAGTAATGCCCGGTCGGTTCCATGCCAATAATGAGCTTTTTCAACTGATGTTTCTGCAGTAATTCACTCATCCAACGGCTCAGTTTTTCAAACCCTTCAATACTATTGGAAAACGAAAGATGACGTTTCGAAACCACTATTCCGCGGAAGTTTGTAGCTTGTGCGACATGTATTTCTTTCGCCATATCGATTCCTACAACAAGATGCGAGGTGGTAATTTGTTCGACCCGTTGATTTTGTGTATCTATTTGCTTAAACTTCATAGTAAGAGCGCCTCCCTGATGTGTTGTCGACAAACCCATCATACCGAGGCGCTCCTTTTTTTACAAAGCTCATTTCTTAAGCTCTACAGGATTGTTTAGTTCAGCGATAATCCTAGTTATTCATTAAAAGGATGTTCAAAAAGATCTAGCTCGTTTTCTTTTACTTTAGAAAATGATGCTACAATGAGATATCGAATGCCTTTTGAAACAATTATAGTTACCTTTTGATCAGTTATATGTTCACCTAATTTGTTATTTACATAATTGATTTCTTCATTAGTTGCATCATCGAGCACAATTTCATCCAGAACTCTTGGTAACTCGATATATCTAATATCAAAAAACAAAATATCTATATTTTTTTGGTTTTCCTTATTTTTGGGACTACGAATAAGAAGTTCTCCGTGACTTACCCTGTAAAACCAAAATTGAAATTTCTTGTTTTTAAACCCCTGTGGTAGACTAAGCATTGTATCATCCCCCTAGAGCATATTACATTTTATTATAACAGATATTGGAAGTATCCTGCCCGTTAGGTGAACGAAAAGCTACCGTACATTGTCGGCAGCCTTGTTCTTGTTGAATGTTCAACTATCGTTCTCCCGTTAGTTTAATCATTTGGAAAATACTCGCCCTGGCCTTCCGTCGGGAATGAGATAAAGTTCTTGTCATTAACTCGTGACAAGA
Source organism: Paenibacillus sp. MAHUQ-63 (assembly GCF_028765165.1). Classification (GTDB taxonomy): domain Bacteria; phylum Bacillota; class Bacilli; order Paenibacillales; family NBRC-103111; genus Paenibacillus_E. The sequence goes on from NZ_JARADB010000001.1 coordinate 863,004, forward strand.
ACTTGATCCCATAAATTAAAAAGACCGTCTAGGAGGAAAATAATGGGGCTATGCTGTTCATAACGCCTGGCCCTCAAGTAGGCCGCTTGCATAACCGTTGTTCCCCTTCTCTTGCAGGCTTACAAAGTCTATCTTAAAAGAATACAACCCATTCAATGCAGGTTGTATTTTTATGACTGTTTAATTTCAGATAATGATTCATTTAAAATATCTACTTTATATTTTATTTCTATCTTTTTATTAGTAATATCTCCTAAGTACACATCCCAAACATGATTGTTTTGGATAGCATTTTTAACATAAAAATACTTATCATTTGGGGTTTGTTCTAAAACCATCTCAATGGCTTTTTTCTTCTCAACCGAATCTTTGCTTTCACCTTGAAGAACTATTTTTGTAGGGTAAATTCTTGCAGGAAAACTATCTTCAGTTTTTCCATCATAATAAATGGATATAGTTTGACCAACTACTAGTTCGGTAGATTTAACTTTTTTATTTGATTCATTCGTTAATCGGTTTACTTTAGATAGGTCGAAATAAAAAGCGGTGACGTTGGAGTCAATATTACTAGAAACAATAAGTTGGTCATCATGTATTTTTATTATCATTCCATCTAATCGTTCTTTCTCAGAGCATCCGTTGCAAATGATTGTTGTGTAAAGAAGAATAAATAATAAACCCAATTTTTTAATTTGAATCACCTTCCTAGAGAATTGAGGAGCGATGAACCGCTCCTCAATAAAATAGTTCCTTTATTTTTTAATATAATCGGGCTTGAATTGATAGTGCGGATTCTACATTAGTAATCATACTATAGTATTTATTATTAGAATCTGCTCCTTTATGTATTCCATTGAGTGAATAAGCAAAAAATACTGGTGCCCCGCTATCACCGCTCTGAGCAGTATAGTTTGCGGTTCTTAGACCAGAAAACCAAGTGGTCCCCCAAAAACCAGACCAGCTCGTTGATTTTAGTGTACCACAATTTGTACCACCAACGGCTCCAGATATACAAGTAGTCTGACCCACTACCTCAGAAGAATAAGCTTGGGTTGTATTAAACTTAAGGAAATTGTGAGTACCGTAAGCAAATAACTGGTTGGTTAAGTTCGCAGAATCTATCTTCATTACCGCAGCATCAACAGAGCCTGATTCTTGATAACGATCTGCATAAGCTACTAAACCGCCTCCCTGATACCATTGCTGACCTGGATAGCCTGCATAAGTCATACAGTGACCAGCTGTAACTAAATAGTTATACCCTTGTCCCGTAGCGGTGAATCCATTGGTGCATGAATTTCCTTCGGCTGCGGTAATTTTTAAACCAGCTTCTAAAGGTCGATAATTATCAGAGGGAGACGCTTGATTTTGACGATTTTCGTTGTCTTGAATTACGTTAATTATGTCGGCAGGATATAGTTGTTTAAGCTTTGTAAGCGATTCTTCATTTATATGTTTTAGACCTATATCAACTTTACCACTAATCACGTTAGTAACGACGCTAGAAAGAGAGATCCCTAGATTAATCAATTTATTGCGATCTCTTCCAATTTGCTCATTGAGTTGGTCCAATTCTTTCTGTGAATATTTGGTTTCAAACAATTCGATGTCATTAGTTCCATATATTTCGTTTAACTCATTTACAAAAACTGAATCAGGCTTTTTCTTGAATCCAATTTTTACTCTTCCGCCCTCTTTTTGATCTATAAATATTGTAGCAAACTGATTAGAGTTAACACTATTTTCAATATGCTTTATGATTGTTGTTATATTTTCCTTTTGTCTATTAAAACGTATATCTAATTCCTTTTCTTCTACATCTGTTAAATATGCACCGAATCTATTATTCTTACCTTTATTTTTCGCATCTCTTATGACATTATCAATATATTCTTGATTAACATTGAGACCAAATTCTGTTCTGAATTTGATATTATCTTGCATCTCATTACTATTTTGAACTTGTGTAATATTTGGTTCCGAAGCAGTAACGTTATATGGAACAACTAAAATAATACTTAACAAACCTACACTAAGAAAATTTAGTATTTTGCTTTTTTTCCTCATACTACTCTTCTCTCCCTACATTGTTGAGTGTTTAATAAAAGCGGATAATACTACTCTTTGGTGAGTTAGTCTACTTAGAATTGTCTTAACGTGCGGTTTTGGCGGTGGCGACTTGTCATCAGATGCCGGTATGCTTCTATACAAATCATTCGATCACAAGTGCGGTTTAAATGGTTTAAGCCAAGCAGTCAAAGAACAATATTACCATCATACAACTCTAGCTAACTGAATGCCGCATGCAGCTTAAAATCAAAAAATTTATTTGTAATTTAATGCATTTAATTGAAAGTGAATAACTGAGATGCTGTTGCGGTTTATTAAATAATTATTAGCAAAACAACAACCTGTTGGCTGCCAAACAGTGTTAATGCCAGCCTCAGAAGAAGGCTAGCATTATATATGATTTGAATATATTAATATAAAGTCACTGTAATTCTTCTTGGCTTGTTAACGACCAAACTGGATTCTTGCTTACGTTTGGATCATTTTCCAAAGTTCTAGTTTCGGTTTTTATGGATATATCTGCAATATGGAAACCTCCATTGGCACGCTCCCAAATAATCCTAGCCGATTTATGGTCTTTATTTAGCAATATCCCATATTGAGAATCGCCAGCTTTATACTCTTTTTTAGCCAAATCCAACGCCATAAAGAATGACTGTGCTTCAGTGGCTGAAAGATTGTTTGTAAAATGAAAATCAACATCTACACCATATATTAAGTCCCATTCTTCTTTCTTGAACGTCTGGCCTTTACTTTGCTCAATTTTAGCTATTCCCTTCGCCCAAGATTTTTTCAGACGATCTACAACTTCCTTTTTTTGTTGTTGCTCTGCTGGTACTGTTACTACTTTACTAACCCTCTCTGGGTTGACATTTGATTCTGCAAATACAGGTGTAAGTGCAACGATTCCAGTAATAATTGCACCAATACTCATTATCGAAATAAGCTTCTTATTCATTAATATTCCTCCTAAAAAGTCTACCAGTTCGCTAAATGCGAACTTTTGTATGCGCCATAAATATTATTTACAGTAGCATCAGTGAACCATATGTTTTGACTTACATATAAATCGTAATCATTGTTGCTTGGATGGAAACACGCATCTAGTAAGTCATTAACTTCGACCTTACCACTTCCATTCACAGTATTACTGTGTGCGTCTACGTAAAAACCATCTTTCCATAGCTCTACCCCTGCTGTCGCTTGTAAAGGAGACGTAGTGTAGATTTGTTGGTGATTTGTAATTACAGTTGACGCTCCATTCATGTAATAACTAGTTCCGCAAGCTCTTGTGTTTAGAAGCCCCGAATAATAGTGCGCTCCTCGAAGATAACCATCAACTGTGGCCGGATAAGCATATGCAGTACCTAAAATTGAGATTGATAATAGTGCAGTTGTAATAATAGTTATCTTCTTTTTTCTAAGAATCAATTTCCATTCTCCTCCTTAAATAGTATAAATATGATCTTCATACCATTAGACAGTTAAATGATGGAAAAAGTTTCTTGTTATTTCCAAAATGTTACTTTTGGCCTATTATTACTTATTAATTTTAGCTCCTAATACACTACATTTCGTTGTTATAATGAGTAATTATATATAATTTGGCGTAGCCCAAAAAAAAGTGCTACGGCTAACAATAGGTCTTCGCTATAAATAGTAATTCAATGAAAGTGCTTCGGTTTCAAAGTTGCATTTTATGAAGGTAAATTCATGGTTGCTATAGACCTAACAGAGCAATAAATTATAATAATAGATAATAAAGTTGGATGACCTTCGCAAGATCGTAAGTGGGTTCTTCTGTAATTCCATTTACTTATATCTACTTATAAGTATTAGACTGATTTCAGAAACTGAAACAGCGACAACCAAGGAAGAGTAAAATAAGTTCTAGCTGTTTCATTGAACGTTTACTTTTTAGAGATTAATATGATGTGCATAATCCACTCCACTCATTATCCAGATCCTTTCGGTGGGTTAGTAGTTCTATTTAATCATTCCAGATGTAATGATAATAGAGCCGGCAGAAAAATTCTCAGCGTAGAAATAATATTCTCCTGCTTCATCTGCCGTAATAGTGTTTGAAAACTCCATTGCCTTTTTAGTATAGCTAGTGATTAATTCACCGTTTTTAATATATCCGATCTCCATCCATTCTCCTGCAGGATCGGAATACTCGCTAGTTTTCAAGTCAAGCTTATATTGGATGGTCAACTCCTCGCCTTTGTTCAAGTGCCATCCCGATTCACCCTTTTTTGTGAAAATCACAAGATCACCATTGTATTTGAGCAAAAGCTCCGGTATTTCAGAATTTCCATTGTTCTCTGCTATAGCAACATTAGTTACCGAACTGGCATTGACCGTTTGCAGCAGGTCTTTATTAATAATATTGCTATTCGGAATCGGCCTTTTATCAGGTGGGATTTTAGTTCCGGCAGGGACTTCTTGCATGGCAACATAATTTGGTTCTTTGGCAATGTGCCTGTTTTCCTTGTTTAGTAATATCGCACCAAACAACTTGCCTCCAGTAGCAGCATTGACGGTTAATGCGGACAACATCATAGCAACTACAGCTGCAGCGATAACTGCAATCCGCATGGAAACTTTCCGTCTTTTTGGCTTAGGCAATTCATGTAATCTTTCCAGAATGGCCGATGCCACCTTTTCTGAATCAGCGTGAATATAATCTGGTTTAGCTTGACGAATAAGCGTCTCCAAGTTCATCCATATCAACCCCTCTTAATTTACTTTTCAGTTGTTCTCTTCCTCTTCTGAGTCGTGTCTTAACTGCTCCTTCACTGAGTTTTAATGCATCTGCAATTTCCCGAATTGACAACTCTTCAAAGTAATAAAGAACGACAGGCGTGCGGAATTTCTCGTGCAATGACATGATTGCGCTATATACTTCCCTGTCTCTGCTTTGTTGCATGTAGATATCTTCTGTACTCATACTTTTCTGCTCGGGAAGATATTCCGTTGTTAACTCCCAGCGGTTTTTCCGGATTGCGTTATGGCATTGATTTATTACAATCCGAACTAACCAGGGAAACGGGCGAGTTGGGTCTTTAAGTTGATGAATCGAGAGATACGCATTCATAAAAGCTTCTTGAACAAGGTCTTGTGCTCTGCTTTGATCACGAACGTAGGTAAACGCTACATAGGTTAACCGATCATAATATTGTTGGATCCATTGCATAAATAGATCTTTCTGCTTCAATGGCTCTCACCTACTTTCTGCCTTCTTCTATAATAAAGACACTCAGTCAAGGAAAAGGTTTCAAAATTACTCATCATTACGAGTAAATGCCTTATGAAATAAATAAACTAATGTTAGCAGCCTGTTGTATTAAGTTCTATAATTCATTACTAGCAATGGTTGATTGGTTTTCCGTCAAAGTTTTTTTAGTAAAATACTCTTTGGCAATAATACTTTGTTATTGCTCAGAGATTCGGCTAAAAGAACCCATTTTTCCCGGTTACTTTTTTCTTTTTGCATACCGAGTCTCAGTTTCACCTTACGGAAAAAAATGATGTTCCTGTGCATGCATTCTTGTTGTTCTGTTGAACAACAGGATGCACATATGAGCATTGGCGGAAAAATTCGCAGCTTTTAATGAATAATCTTCTTGTCACCCGACGACTGTCGACTGTCACACATACCTAATGAACCGCTTAAAACAAAGAGTCTACCAAGTTTGGTAGACTCTTTCATAAACCAAGAATATTAAAACACTATTGAACCACTCACTATTACATTAGATGCCGATCCATTTTTAATAAAGAACCTAATATGCGTAGCAGATGCTAATCCACTATAACTATAACCACCGGTTCCCGGGTTTGCATTACCAGAATTCAACCAAACATCTGCTCCTGTATCAGTATTAATATGCCCCCATTCCATCCAAGTTGCTGAAGATTGATTTGTAGTGAAAGACATACCAACAACTTGATTAGTAGTTACAGTCCATGGGTTACCATTGGATTGTGAATAAAGTAATCTTACTCCCTGCGGAATTGTGTGGCTTGAAATTGGCGTAACACTTTGAATTGAAAATTCATTATTGTTTCCGGATGCAGAAACAGTCGGAGGTAATATGTAATAAAATATTTTAGTACCATCTTTATCTTTGTAACCTGAATCAGCGATTATTGCTTCGTTAGGGTTATTGTGGGCTTTAACAATACTTTTTACAGATTGAGAAATAATTGCTTCTGTTAATACAGGCTCAACACTATCAGCACTCACAAGATTCGGTAGAAAAGCAAAGGACATTGCTAGTACAAGTGGTATTAATCTTTTGGATGTTTTCTTAAAAATGATAATCAGTCCTCCAATAATTTAGTTTTAATAGGAATAAAGATAACTACTTGAAATTACTTCAAACAATAGATAGTTATTTTCTCCATCACATCCATTATATGACATGTAAATATATTCCTATCATATCACCAACCTCAAAATATTTTCAAGTTATTTACAATAAAATAAAACATTTGGATTTTAATTGCCAATTGTTTTATAATAAGGATTAAATTTTCAAAAGTAGGTGGATATCTATTGAAAGATAATTTTTTAAAAATAAAAAAGCTAAACTTAGTATTGATGATTCTTGGTCTATTATTGGTAATAGCGTTAGCCTTATTTTTAACTATAAGAGAAGAAGGTAAGACCTACCCATTGGTTAACAATTCGGTAGAAATGCCTAATTTAGTAGGTCAAACTATTGATAATGCGATTAAAATTGCAGACTCTAAGGGTCTAAAATTAAATGTTTCTAAGGCCAAGGCCACTAGTAATCAGGTGGAGAAAGGCATTGTAATTAGCCAAATTCCAGCTATTGGAGAGTTAATTGAAATTAATTCCTTTGCAAATGTATATGTAAATGAGGGAGATTAAATCTCGAGGTTTGGGAAACTCAGATGGTTCACTGCGCCTGACGAGGAAATAACTTCAATCTAATTCTAGTAAATAAAGTTCAACATGATACAAATAAAATGATTCAATAGAACTATTTTTCTATAATAAAATAGATGGTACCCTTAGATTGTTACCTCTTCCATATTAAGGAAAGTAATACGAACTACTGCGCAGAGTTCACGCTAAAACCAAAATATTAATACATGGAGGAATATTGCATGAAAAAGGCTACTAAAGTATTAGTGCTATCTCTTGCTTTAATGAGCTCTTTAGTTAATTCTGCATTTGCCACAGAAACATTAAAACCTTTTGGGACAGCTGCTGCACAGAAAAGTGGTATTAGTACATTTATTGATGTACCAAGTGGATGCTCTCTTCAATATTCCTATTTCGGTGACCTTTGGTATGGCGGCAGTGGAGGAAGTTTCAGTACAAGTTATACCGCCAAAAGCATTGCATATTGTTCAGAAGGTGGTTACACTAGTCGCCAACGTATTGATGTAATTGAAGCAAAAGCAAGACTTTACTCTTCAACAGGGGGATTAGCTACCTCTAAAGAAGACAAAGAGATTAATACTAGCTATGCTGCAATTAAAACAGATGATTTATCAGGAAAGTATACGGATGGATATGGAAATCATGTCTTTAAAAACGCAGGCTACTTAGATTATGTTCCCGAATCACACGATACTAATCTTTCGCAACAGACTGCTCCTTACTAATTATAATTTATGCATTTTACCAAGGACAGGACTCCCTGTCCTTGCTTATTTTAGTTTTTGTGATTGTCGCCCATTAGATTATAAAAAATATTTGGAGAGATCAATGAACATTAGGATAAGAACTAGTTTAGTAATACTCATATTTATACTAGCACTATCAAGTATAATCACATCTTGCTCAACTAATGATAAAATTGTTATTGGTAGGGATATAGAAAATTACCCCTATATCCCTAGAGGAAATGGGTTTTCATTTGGATTTGTTAGCGATGACTTAAACAGAACAGTTGAAGAAAGAATATTTAATATTAAGCATAACGAAGACCTTGAATTGAATATAATGATTGCAAATGGTAAAGAGCTTGCAATGGACTTAATGGTGTTGCCAATAATTGATTTTGCCCCTAGAGAAGTAATTATTAATAATAAAAAACAAGACAGAATCATGTTTAATTTAGAGGCCCAAAAAGCATCGATTGTACCAGTTAAACTAAGTAACTTGGAAAAAGGAAGACATGATATTATATTCTTAATAATAAAAGATCCAAATAATCACGATATTAATGAAGAATACAGAAAGAGTACTGAACTTAATCATGTTGTAGGTCTTAGGTTAAGTGTCATAGTGGATGAAGAAAAAATTCCTGAGCATCAAATTGTTGAGGGTACTACATTGGAAAATAAAGTCCTACAAGGGATCTTCTTATCTAAAAAAGATGAGCTAACGAGGTGGTTGATAGAAGACTTGGAAGGAACTAATAATATTCAATATAAAATACAAGTGGGAAATACCAGTGAAAGCGAATTGCCTTATGCTATAATTGCTTTGAAGGATTGGGTGCCGATAAAGTTTGATGGTAAATATGCCATTTTTGGTTCTGTGTCTCCCAATAAAAGGAATATTTATACTGAAAATCTTGACGTTCAAAATGTAACAAAAGTAAGTAATTTTACTACAATACTTATACCAAAGCCATTTCAGTTGTATAATCGACTTAATAGCATGGATATTGAACCGAGCTTACGTTTAGCATTAGTTAAATGAAAGGAATGATTAGAATAACACAAACTGATTTGATAATTGTTCGTTTACTAATCTTATTAACACTCGGATTAGGTACTCTATTAATACTATTATTTCCAATCTTTAAAAATAAAATCGGTAAAATATTTGGATTAATAAGTCTAACCGTGGGAGGGCTTATCCTTATAATTCTTGTGTTCAGCACCATTACTAGTCCTCTATTCAAAGATATATTCTTTATTTCTAATTTCGTGACACACTGAGATTTTTGATGAGGGTAATTATTACGCAATTCAACTGCAGAAATGTTAAGTCGTAAGGAGGCTTTCGCCTCCAATGATGAAAATTCAGTTCTCTACTCTACGAGATAAGGTTCTTGTCAAAACCAAATGACAAGAGCCTTATCTCGTTCGATTGAACAAGCATAAAAATTAAAGTCCTAGAGAGTCCCCTAAGATATCAGGTACCGTGGGATCAACATCGTGGATCTGATTATTAAAACGAAGTACAACAAGATAATTATCCCTATAAAGCGTGCCAACGACAAGAAAATCCCTACAAAGCTTGCAATATGACTCATTCGAGACTATATCATGGACCCTTGACTACCCACTGAATTTTTGAACGGATACGGCCGTTCAACACGCCTCTTTGTTGGGGCCTTTCTTATTTCCCGCCACTTTTTGAGGAATGTGTATGCAATTTCAAATAACGTTAATTTCGACTCCTTGGCCATATGTCAGCACTTATTATAGGTATTTTCCTGTCGTGCATATTGAAATTGCACTCATTAGAGGTATCTTCGTTTCGCGAAATTCTTAAATTTGGAGATTGTAGGGACTTTCTTGCCGCTAATGAGGGCATTTTCTTGTCGTTGGAATGCAGCGAACTTTATCTACACACCACCTGAAACCTATTTCTCTATCTATATTAACCTTATATATTGAGGCGCCATAAAAAGAAAAAGAGACCCTTATTTCTGGTTGAGGGCCTCTTCTTTTTAGAGCTTTTTAGAGCTGGTTGTCTTGTCGAAACAGCGCTGGTGGACAGAAAATTATTCTGATCCAACAACTGGAGGCAATCCCGGGTATCCGTATCCTAGAATTGATACTGAGCATGGGAGCCCTGACCATAAATCAGTACGAAGGAGCCTCCTTATATCCCTTCCTGCCTTGTCAAAATAGAAGAGTTAGTTAACTAAATGCCTTCCGCGTCCCACATGAATATATTATTACCATATAATGTAGCTCTACTGCCCATTAGCATGGAAAAGGCAGCCGCTTGATTGGCTGCCTTCCTGGTGTTTTTTAAGCTATAGTTCCCGCTAAATCATACCTCTAGTATCTTATAATTTTTTAAGTAATTTCTTTAAGTAATTCAATTAAGCCATTAGGATATAGAATTCTTTGACCGAGTTCAAAATCAGCAACTGGTATCCATATCGCATAGGCGATTTTTTCACCTTCATTGACCTCAAATCGTTCTTGCTTATATAAATTTGGATCATTTAATTCTATTAGGTAAATTTGAGTTATTTTATGCCCAATATCCTCATCGATCTTATATATGTTTTCTATACATTTGACATGACTTTTTATTATTATACTTATTATACGTCTAAAGTATACATGGATTTAAAGGAGGAAACATAATGCGAAAAATGATCAAAGTTGTCACCCTTGCTATAGCTGGAAGCTTAACATTGATATCTTCAACAACTACAGCTGCCACAAGTTCCTTTCCGGTTACAAAAGCCCCATTTCCTGTTCAATTTAATGGAGTTACCATTAACAACCAAACAGCGCAATACCCTCTTTTGCTTCATAAAAACATCACATATGTACCAATGACGTGGGACTATTGCCAATCGCTCGCACTACAAGTTAACTGGAGCCAAGAAACCGGCCTGGAGATTAGCAAATTACCACCAAAAGGGATTGAAGTTAAACCAGAGACTACTTCACGTGATCAATATTTAGAAAAAGCATCTATACCCACTTTCCCTATTAAAGTAAACGGTAAATCCATAGACAACGCTAATGAAACTTACCCAATATTGGTGTATAAAGACATAACATACTTCCCTTTGACCTGGAGATTTGTTCATGACGAATTTGGGTGGGTAACAAATTGGAACAGTACAGAAGGACTTCGAATTGAAACTGATCAAGAACAAATACTGAACAATATATTGTATGAAGATGACTCCTATCTCTACCTGGATACATCAGCTTCTTCACTCATAAAAGTTGCAAAGAACTTGCAAAGTGACCCCATTCCATTAAATATTAGTGAGGCTGAATCGATTAAAATTGCATCTCTCAAATCCAGTGGAGCTACCATTATTTCTTTACTTGATGAAAAGAACGAAAAATTCGAGCGAGTGGGCAATACGATCCGTTACGGAGGTACAGACATTATGGACCTTTCTGCTGTAAAGTCTGTAAGTCATGATCCTATAGGTTTTAAGACTAAAATTGCCGACGATATGGATCTTGTGGTGGTGGGAGCCCAAAGAGATGATGCCGATTCAGAAAAATGGTGGACCATACTCCCGGTATATTACACCTATGTGGTAAAAGACCATGCGGCCAAACTCGTGCCTGGGTTAACACAACAGCCAACACGTTACATTAAAACATCCGATGGTTCAGTTTGGCTTGTTAGTGATGCGGATATAAATGTGTCTAAACCCACTAATGCTCGATCGCAAATCGGACTCATTAAATCGAATGCGGAAATTCACGGTTTCAATGCGGAATTCAATAGTCTCGACGTTGAAATTGTCTCAATTAAAGAAAGTAAAATCATCGTAAAATCATTTAACAACCGGTTTGGAACTAATATAACGAAAGAAACTGATGGATTTTATTCTATAGACACGAATTTCTCAGTCCAAAAACTAACGGATCTCTCATCTTATTCTGCCTTCATTGATGCGAAGGGAAACACTTTTCTCGTTAATAAGGGCAATAGCATAAAATTAGTGAATTCCACCCAAACTTGGCATCGTTTCGACTATACATTAAAAAAGCTGTTTAATTTATAGTAACAATGAGTCAACTAAAAAAGAGATAATTTAGTTAATTTCAAGTTTAGCCGCCTCCCCTAAGCTTTTATTTCATTTTTACCACATATTGAAACTAAACTACCCATTAGGTGAGCGAAAGGGTGCCGATCGTGCCGGCAGCCTCCCTTTGCTGTGTTTTGAACAAACGTTCGCCGTTAGTTCAATCCATAATAATTCCTATAAAACTCCAAAACTTTATCCCTTCCATTCGTCTCGAGGTTCGCGAGATAATCTAATTCTTTGTCCGCTTCAGCAGTTTTTAATGTTTTTAAATATGAAATGGTTTCTTCAAGTCCCGCGCCTATAAGCAGTTCTCCGTCAATATAACAACCTGTATCGAAATCAATATTTTTTGCCATCCATATCTGCAATGTATCCTCAGCAATTCCATAGGTATATAAAAGGATACAAAGTGTTTTCAAGTATTCATTATCCTTGCGCTTCTCATTTGAAGACTCTCTACCCAGTAACTCTTTAAGAATATCCCTGTGTTCTTTTGTTGGTTCTAGACCATACTTTTCAAGTAGTGACTCAGTTCTGTCCATATAATCATCACCGTTTCAAAAATATTATTAATAAAGCTAAAGTTACTCGATAGTTTAACGACCTCTAAACTTTAATCAGATTCATATAGAAAATTCGCATAATATCCATGACCATCCAATATTCCAAATTCAACTTTATCTGGAAACACATCTACTTCTCTATCTTTGAAAGCCTCAATACACATTTCAGCCCATTTCAACAATTCGTCAGGAAGACGATATAAAACAAGTTCACCATCTGTATTAGCGATAATTATCGGTTTGCCTGAAACAATTCCAGCTGAGTAAACTTCGTAAATAGCACCAACTTCCTCTACATCATATATTTTAGGAATGGTTATAAGAGGCAAAGCATTTGCACTTTCGGCAATCAAAATACCGAAATTATTGATTATGAAGTCTTCATGTTCGGAAAACATTTGCCATCACCTTTTTTTAAACTATAGTGTATCGTTTGCACAACGGACTGAAATGCGACAGCCCTCTAATCTTTGAATTAGTGTTTATTGTTATGCCCCGAGAATCCGTTGGATTGAATCTTATCATACAAGAAAATTAATTCGATAAGTAAAAGAGCAACCCAAATACCAGCATGCCTTCTCAACATATTAATCCTCCTCAAGATTAAGTAACGGAGTTGTAGGGGTTAGCTTAAAAATACTCCCACAATACACACTTTTCGTTTTTATTTATTCTGACCATAATAAATCTGTCATTCCAGACTCTTTTTGAGCTAATATTCTACCGTTATTGGCATCACCGATGTCTTCTATTATCAATGTGTAAGGTAGCAGTAATTTCTTCCAATCATGTTCATTGGTTAATGCCGCAGAATTACTTAAATAAGATTCAACTACTTGTTTTAGACGATAGTCTGTTATTTTTGTGTTATCAACACCTATACCCACTTTTATTAAGTTCTTATTTTGATCACTTGCTATACCAATGCGAATGATACCTGGTTCACTGTTTAATTCTGTAGTATTTTTTGCAAATAGATTGATTATTAAAGGAAATTTAATGGTGTCGTTATTGTTATGATGAGATATGGAGACAAGAACGATTGTGAAAACCACTGCCTGTATTAGGGCAATAATTAATTCCTTTTTCCAATAAGTCTTCGCCCATGGACTGAACAAACGCAGCACAAGGAAACTGCCAATAAAAAAGCATATTATATTTAAGATAATTCCTTGCATTGATTGCCCACCTTTACTAATGATTATTAGCACCACTATACAAATAATCATTTTTCCCATTTATAACCTAATTATTATACTTTTCCATACACTGGAAGTTGCGTTAAACTGCCCGTTACTTTAATGGAAGCATCCCAACCACTAATCGAATAATTTTCTTGATATTGGAAAATCTAATTTCGATGAAAGGAGGTACATGGATGGTTGAGTACACTAATATTCAAGACAACTCTGAAGAAATAATGAGGTGTATTGTTAACTGCGATACCGAGCAAAATGAGAAACAAGATAATAACCTTTTGAACAGTATTCCGAGCGAAGAAGAATATATTGATGAACCGTAACTAGCTAAGCTTCAATGACGGACTTTTCACCTACAATTAGAAATCAACTAACTGGACAATTACCTAATTAATTAGCAAAGGATTGATACTCCCAATGGATATAAAGAAAAACGACTCTGATTACAAACCTGATATAACTAACTACGATTATGTTTGGGGTAGCGATCAGGATGAGTATATTAAAGATGCTGCCAAATCAGAGTCAAAAGAAGAAGAGGACAAGTAAATCCCTCTGGAATTGAAAAAAAGCCCGAGAGTCAATCTCGCAGGCCTTAAATGAAACAAGGGACAGTTGCCGGCCGCGGCAATCTGTCCTTTGTTTTGCACTCTCGTTCTCCGTTAGCGTAATCAGCCAAATGCCACGAAGCGTGAATGCAGTGTTATGCAAAGGCCCCCTTCGAGCTATTTCCAAAATTTATATGTCCGCTCCTTAAAAGGTTACAATCACTTTTCCTTCGGAGTGACCAGTAGAAACTTTAATTAAAGCCTTGTTAATGTCATCAAAATTATAAACTGAATCTATAGCCGGCTTAATATCTTCATCTTCAACTAACTTCGTTAGTTCTTGTAATTGCCTGCCATTGGCGGACACGAATAAGAAGCGATACTCTTTATTCTGTTTAGCTGCTAATCGATCTAAACGAGCACCTACTAAACCAAATAATAGCTTTTTCCATATTGGAAAGTTATTTTCAACAGCAAAGCGGTAATTGGGTAAAGCCTTCAATGAAACCAATTTCCCATGTGGTTTGAGAATAGCAAGTTCCGTTTTAATTTCTTTTATCCCTAAAGTATCGATAACATAATCGATATTAGATAGCAAATCATAATAATTTTCCTCTTTATAGTTAATGAATTGATCAGCGCCGATGGACAGAGTACGTGATCTACCTCTTTCACTGCCGCTCGTAATCACATATAACCCCATCGATTTGGCAATCGGGATTGCCATCGTACCAAAACCGCCGGTTCCTCCAGGAATAAATAGCTTTTTATCGGGCTGAACATGAAGTACATCATGCAAGGCTTGATATGCAGTCAAAGCCGTGAGGGGTACCGCGGCGGCCTCAATAAAAGAAAGGTTTTTAGGCATAATGGAAATCGCCCCCTCATGGACTGCCGCGTACTCAGCAAAAGCTCCAATTTTATTCATTGGCAGCCTCGTATAAACGAGATCTCCAACCTTGAATTTCACAACATCTTTTCCAACAGCCTCAATAACGCCGGATAGTTCGTTTCCTAAAGTTAAAGGGAAGTCATAATCGGCAATCATGCGAATACTCCCATTTAAGATAAGAATGTCTAAGGGATTTACACCCGCCGCTTTTACTTTGATAAGAACCTCATGGTTATTGATTTCCGGTATTTTTATATTGTTTATTTCTAATTGGATTTGTTTCGAATATTTTTTCATTTGTGCAGCTTTCAATTATTCATCTTCTCCTTTTCTCATTTATCTTATTTCCACATTCGTATTTTGGAAAAATTGATGGCGTACTTTAACTTGTACGCCATCATATAGCAATATCCATGTTGTTCTTTACTGTTGTTGAGATTGAAGTTCTTTCATCGTAGGATAATCTGTGTAACCCTCACTTCCGTTGCCAGAGTACAATGTATTACGATCTGCTTCATTCAAAGGAAAGCCTTCTTTAAGACGTTCAACTAAGTCTGGATTAGCTAATGACCATACCCCGACTGGCGCCATATCAGCAAGGCCATTATCAATATCTACACTAAGATCATCTAGAGACCGTCCAGCTCTATTGACTAATAAAGGATTTGGCCAGATGTTGCGAATTTCACGGAGCAGTGTTTCGTTCCCTAAATGCATAACATGGAGGTAAGCTAAATTATATTGAGCTAATTCTTTTACAAGGTGAAGATATACTTCAGGGCCGTGTTCGCCCTCATCAATTCCGTTAAGAGGTGTTCCCGGCGAAATACGGAAACCTGTTCGTTCTGCTCCAATTTCTTCAACGATTGCTTTTGTTACTTCAATTGCAAAGCGAGCACGGTTCTCTATCGATCCACCGTATTTATCCGCCCGTGTATTAGAATTCTCCCCGAAAAATTGATTAATCAGATAACCATTGGCTCCGTGAATTTCAACGCCGTCAGCACCTGCTTTAATTGCTGCCGCTGCTGCTTTCCGGAAGTCTGCAATTGTCGTCTGGATATCCTCTTCACTTAATTCTCTTGGAACGGGTATTTCCTGCATCCCTTTTGCCGTAAACATTTCTTCACCGGGTTTGATCGCAGATGGTGCAACGGGTTGACGATGATGTGGTGTATTGTCGGGGTGCGAAACACGACCGACATGCATTAATTGGATAAAAATAAATCCACCTGCATCATGTACCGAGTCCGTAACCTTTTTCCAACCTTCAATATGTTTTTCCGTATAGATGCCCGGTGACCTTAAGTAACCTTGTCCATCATCAGAAGGTTGTGTGCCTTCACTAATAATTAAACCCATCGATGCTCTTTGTGCATAATAATGTGAAGTTAACTCTCCCGGCGTACCATCCTCGTGCGCTCTACTACGTGTCATTGGTGCCATCGCTAACCGATGGGGTAATTCCAGATTGCCAATTTTCGTTTTGCTCCACAGTATTTCCATTCTTAATAACCCCTTTTTGAGTTTGGTCTATTTTATTAACTCCAATGTTTTTTCAATTATCGCTCCACTTTAGCCTGTGCGGATCTGACCGCATTTGTCATGAGCTTACGAGGCAGCAACTGCGGCAAGAACGCCATGAACTTGTTGCGCCCCCCTGTTATGATTAAAGTCTTGCCCCGCAAGAATTCGCGATATCCTATGTCAGCCACCTGTCCAACCTCCATGACGCCGTTTCTAAACAACTTTGAGGTGGTCAGCCCAGCACGATCGACGAAACCTGTGGCAGTTGGCCCCGGACAGAGTGCGGACACAGTCACGCCCGTGCCACGCAACTCATTCTCCAAAGCCTCAGTGAACGATAGTACGTATGCCTTTGTCGCGTAGTAAACCGCCATAAGTGGTCCTGGAAAAAAAGCAACCAATGAAGCCACATTCAGCACGCCCCCTTGGTGCCTTTTGACCATATCCGGTAAGAACACCTTCGTCATTACAGTCAGAGCCTTGATATTGATGTCGATCATATTCATCTCTTGCTCTAGCTGTGTCTCTAAGAATTCACCGTACAAGCCGAAGCCCGCATTATTAACAAGAAAGTCGACGGTAATCCCTTTTTCTTTAAGCTCCCTGTAGATTTCCTCTGCCACCCCAGGTAACGCAACATTTTTGGCGATGTATGTCGTTTGGACATGGTACTTTTCCCGATATTCCCTCGCGAGTTCCACGAGCTTGTCCTCGCTGCGTGCGACTAATACCAAGTCATATCCGTCTTTGGCGAAACGATCCGCCAGCTCTTTTCCAATTCCGCCCGACGCTCCGGTAATTAGCACAGTTTTGTTCATCATTTAAGCTGTGGGTAAATAGCAGCTACACCGCCAGCGAGAGCACGCTGGAGTTGACGGCTCGGTTCATCAGCAAGAATTTCAAAGCTATCGGACTCTATTCCATCAATTGCAATTTTTGCAATATCAGCAGGGTTGGACTTCGGAGCTTCAACCCCTGATGTCATGTCTGTATCCATAAAGCCCACATGCAAGCCAGCTACTCTTACATTTTGAGGATACAGATTTAAGCGCAACTCGTTCGTCATTGCCCAAGCTGCTGCCTTTGCAGCTGAATAAGCGCCTTCACTTCCCCCAATACTGAACCATGATAATGCGGAAAGAATATTCAGTATGGATCCTCCCCCATTATTAATAAGAATAGGTGCGAAATTGCGAATCATGGATAATGTGCCAAAGAAATGCGTATTAATTTCCAACTGTATTTGATCGAGATCACCGTCAAGCAAAGTAGCGCCTGTAGCCGAGCCTGCATTGTTGATCAGAAGCGTAACATCTTTAGCGGCCATAGCAGCTGCAGCTACCTCTTGAGGGTTGGTAATATCAAGCTTTACAGGAATTGCACCGGGAATGTCAATGGACTTCGGATTTCTGGCTCCGGCATACACCTTAGCTCCTCTGGATAGAAGTTCAAGGGCGAGATGGCGACCAAAACCTCGATTCGCGCCAGTGACAAATGCAACTTGTTGTGAAATATTCATGTTCAT
The DNA here is from genome assembly GCF_028765165.1 of Paenibacillus sp. MAHUQ-63. Lineage (GTDB taxonomy): Bacteria > Bacillota > Bacilli > Paenibacillales > NBRC-103111 > Paenibacillus_E. Next base: position 881,068 of record NZ_JARADB010000001.1, read on the forward strand.
GTGCTCCTTTTATTGTATTTTGTTTATGAAATTGTTTTTAAAGCTATTCGCTCTGCGTTTTGATCTGTAGTATACGGTAAGCGAGTTATTGCTCGATTTGGGAATGATCATTCTAAAAAAGGTATAAAATAAATAGATCTGAAAGAGCATGAATTAGCATAAGGGTGACTTTTTGCATCTGAACTGACTACACTCATTCTTCCAAAAGTTTCATCGAAATATGACTAATGCGGTGAAGCTTTTCTTTGGAAGCCGAGGTTCTTGCCATTACCCTTAACCCTATCCATACATTATGCAGGTATTCCGCCAATTCCTCAGCATTGTAAGTGGAGGTGAATTCACCTTCACGCTGTCCCCAAAGAATAATCTCCTTGAGCACTTGCTCTGCTGTCGTGAATGATTTCGTGGACTTGTTGTCGACCTCGGCGTCGCGCGCCGCCAATTCTACGGCCGAATTCACCATTAAGCACCCGGCTGGCGAGTCCTCATCCCCGTCGATCATAAAACTAAAAATAAACTGTAATGCCTCCGATGCAGTCTTGGAACGTTTAACCCCTCCAGCAAGCGCGGCGCTGATTTTGTCGTCAAACCGGTCCATCGCTTTTAGGAACAGATTGTGCTTATCGCCAAAAGTATCATACAAGCTTCTTCGATGAATGCCCATATGCTCAACCAACTCGGTCATGGACGTTTTCTCGTACCCCTGCTCCCAAAAGAGCCTCATCGCCTTATCCAAGACCTCTTTCTCTTCAAACTCCTTGCTTCTCGCCATTCCCATCTCCCTCCCTCAAGTAATATAACATATTGAGAACGATCAGTAAAGAAATCGTCATATGGCATTATATTCCTACTGAGTCAGTTGTTCTATACTTCCACATATTGGAACTATCCTGCCCATTAGTTCAATGAAAAAGGGAGGATCTGCCGGCCGCGGCGATCTGCTCCCAGAATGTTCAACTCCCTCGGTACGATTCATTTTTCTCACGGATGCTCGCTTATTCGCAGGATATCACCCTTGTTTAAAAGACAGAATGTTTGGATGAGTATCACCGTAATAGACCCTGGCAACATGAAGGCGCACTGAAACAAAGGGTGAGGTTATCATCCCATATATTTCCACATACTGCACGCTTTCTCCACGCCGCCCCTGGAGGTTTTCACTCCCATGTCTCAACGGGTCATTGCCCTCTCATTCCTTCGTTACGCCTTTCCAAGGGGTGGAGGCCGGTCTTGCTAACGTTACGGGTCGGTGCCCTTTGGTTGAATACATCCGGTACCCCGTGCTTTCTTTTGATATCCCGCGAATAAGCCAAAATTCGTACGACGAAACGGTAAGATATTACTTAAGCTGCTAGCTGAAGTGGCATCGTTTTATGAGGATTGTAGACTTCGTTGCTGCGAGCCATTCCAACGAGTATTCGAGCTAATTTACCGCACAGTTTCATAAGAGACCTCATTTTCTTCATCTTTTTCACCTGTACATTGTATGCATGCATAGCTTTGAATTCCGGATTGTTCCCTACCAAGCTCATTGTCATCATAAAGATGAAACGGCGGAGGCGAGATCGTCCGCGTTTACTAATTTTCATCTGTCCAGTCCATTTGCCTGAGCTTGCTTCTGCAAGGTTAAGACCAGCATGCCGAAGCAATGCATTGCCGTGTACAAAGCCACTTAAGTCCCCTGCTTCACCAAGAATACCAGCAAGTGAAATGGCGTTAATCCCTTTTACAGCAAGCATTGATTTAGCAAAAGGAATGCGGTCTAAAACAGCAATAATCTCTGTCTCTACTATTTTCAGCTGTTGGCAAGCAAGGTCGTATTCAGCGAGAAGCTGCTTTAAATGAAGCTTGTACGCATAAGTAGCTTGTTTAGAACCAACAGAATGACTAGCAAATGCAATAAGCGCTCGAGCCTTTCTTTCACCAGGCTGACGCTTCATTATGGACTTCCACCCGCTTACTACGTCTTGAGGCTCTAATTCCTTCAGTTCTTCAGGTGTCGAGAACAGTCGTAATGTGGCCAATGAGCCTTTGCACATAAGGTTTTTAAAGACTTGTCTCAACTCGGGGAACACAACGTCAACCCAACGATGGATTTGATTCTTCGCACTAACAAGTCTCGTTACGACAGAGTCTCGGTTTGAGAGAAAAACTCGAAGTTCTTCAAAGGCTTCGGGTGTGTTGCGAGTGAACGAGTAGTAGCCGTTCTTAACCATATCCGCAATGACGAGAGCATCCTTTTTGTCGCTCTTAGATGGCGTATTGTCGCGGTTTTCTTTATTCTTTTTCACTAGATGAGGATTAACGAGAACAACTTCATATTGACGCTCGGAGAGCCATTTAGAGACGTTAAGCCAGTAATGACCGGTAGGTTCCATGCCAACAATAGCCGAGCTCAGGCTATGGGCTGCTTGCAGCGAATGAATCCACCGAAGAAGATTTTGAAATCCCTCTTCATCATTCGAGAAGGATAGTGGATTACCGACTACGATTCCACGAAAATTAACTGCTCGTGCGACATGTGCTTGTTGAGCGATGTCGATCCCGACAACTAGATGCTGGGCGGTAATTTTTTCAATGAGTTGATTTTGTTTGTTCTGCGCTTTAAACTTCATAGTAGAGCGTCCTCCTGGATGATGGGATTTTAAGGGCTATGACCCGTTGCGTATTCCCATCGTACCGAGGCGCTCGTTTTTTTGCAAAGCTGATAATTAACGCTCTACAGGAATGCTAACGTATCCCGTTAGTGTAACGAATCATGTAATAATCGGAACTCATCTTCTAGAATAGCCATCGTGATCATATCATGAAATTTCCCATCTATATAAAGGGAATCTCGTTGTACCCCTTCTCGTTTGAATCCGATCTTCTCATACACATGAATGGCACGTGGGTTAAAAGTATACACGCCCAAATGAATTCGATGTAGCTTTAATACGTTAAAGCCGTACCGGAGCATATGGATCATCGCTTCCGTACCGTAGCCTTTACCGCGATGCTGAGTCCCTTGAATTCCGATGCGGATATTTGCACTTAGGTTGATAGAATCGATTTCATTTAACACGACCTCACCCAGTAGCTCGTTAATTCCTTTTAATACGATCATAAAATCAACTCGATCATTGTTTTGAACACTTATTTTCCTAATCCAAGTAGCAATTTCATCACGGGTGAATTCCCTTTGCGATCCAGTCAATCGGTTGATTTCAGTATCTTGTATAAAAGTGAAGTATCCCTCTAGATCAGACTCCCGTGCAAATCTCAATAAAATATCGCTACCCTCGATTTGAATCTCAGTCAGTTGCCCTTCCCCTTTGCATGTCATGATGCTGTTCCTCCATTAAAATCATTAATATAATTACATATTTTTACTATACCATATCCTTTATCCTCCCGTTAGAAGCATGCTCCTCAACTATAGTTCTCCGTTAGCGCAACGTAGTTACTGTAAGCAATGTCTTACGTTATCCATTATTGTATCAAGCGCTATTAAGATTTCTTCTTGCTGTTTCTCGGAATATAGATTCAAGGTTGCATTCATAACTGGATCTATATGAATAAAGTAATCAACTGCCTCTTTCGATATCTTATCATCATTTCCCCACTCGATGGCTAACTGACTTAATACTGCACAAACCTCATCAACTTTACTTTTAACTAAACCGTCACCCATCCTTAATTTAATTAGCAACCCGTCATCTTGATGTAAAAGCAGTTCTCCAAGATATTTTACTAAGTCTTTTTCCATAGTATCCTCCATAAAACAAACCTTCGTTCGAATGCGTAACAACGCCAGATATTCACTGCAAGCTCAGACAATTATTCGAGAAATATGATTAATTCCCTCTTTATTTCCAAGCGAATTACCAAGTTATTCCGCCCGTAAGCGTTGAAAAAGACAGCCGATCGTAACAGGCTGCCGCGGTGTTTTTATTAAGCTATAGTTTCCCGTTAGTTGAACGAATCTGGTGCCCATGTAGAGATTCCATCTCCAGGTGTAGCTACTATAAGCCATTCATGATGTGTGTATCCAGTTCCATCTCCTACTTGCCAACATTCATATTTATCATGGTGCCCATTTACAAAGAGCGTTTTGCCAGATTCAAATTCAATGTGTAGATGTGGCGATTGAGTGCCTAACGTAACGGCAATTACCTTCTCCCTACGTAACTCAAATATTAATTGATACTCTTCTTCTTCTGATAGTTCAACCATTTCAGCTTCGGATACTGGGAATAATTGTGTCCCTTTAGGGAAGACAGCCCATCTTGATTCAATGTTTAACCATAATTGATCTGGTGAATGATTTACGTATTGTTCAAAACGTATTAAAAATGCACCTGGACCTAAACCAAATTTAACACCATCTAATTGGCAACCAACAAATATATGATTTAAAGCCCGCATTGCGAATTGTCTATGTTCAATATCCAAACAACCACACCTTTCATCACTAACTTATCTACTCCATACTACCTCAATTTGGTTCCTGCTGCTCAGTTAAACTGCCCGTTAGCACGGAAACAGTAGCCGATCGTAATGGTCGGCTGCCGCGGTGTCTTTCAACTAACGTTCCCCGTTAGGTTAATGTACTACGCATAATACCCGCCTTTTGTAAGGTACTCCTGGTGTTCAAGATAATGTTTATATATCTTTCCAAATACTCTGTTGGCCATAGCTTGTGATTGATTACCATTTGTTAATTTGACTACTTCATTCATTGGAGTTTCCTTAGAAGTTTCACCGGTAATCAATTTTGGCAAATTTATTTCAAAAATACCGTCCAATTCCGCTAAGCATTTGCCGAATCGATACTCAGCGTTGTCTCCTCTGATAGTAATTAGCTCAAAGTTCAGACAAATAGCCATATCACAAACCTCCCTTTTGTTTACCTGCAATTTATATTAACACAAATTGGAAGTATCCTCCCTCTATGGAGAAACGCTTTGCTCTTAAATACTCTCGTTTTCTCGGTTTTTGACCTTCAATACTTTCTAGCAGATAACATTTCAATGGTATGAAGTTGTAGAGGAAGAAATTTATGGATATGCCGAAGGGCAAAAGTCTCTCTACCTAAACCACCTGACGTAAAAAACGGATGGTATGGTAATGTATGGTTGCACCTTTGGATCTCCACATGAGCTCATGGTGGTCAACCCTCCCACATCTCGCAGAGTCTACGCTCCCACATTCCTTCATTCAACCTGTCCATGAGGTGGAGGTCAGATATGCTGCCCGGCAGGATCTTCGTCCGTAAGGATAGTGCCTTTCCGACTCATCCGTGCTTCTTGTTATCTTTTCCTTTGCTTAGATCATCAACACTGAGTATCTTTCGTTATTTAAACTGCTTTCGGTAACTCTGTAAATCGAGGGATATCCTGCATCATCTTTTCTTCACTGAATTCGTAACCTTTTGTTAATATGCCGAAAAAGACACGTATAAGCTTATTACACAACGCAATGAGAGATTGCATCTTCTTGAGCGGATTCACCTGTCGTTTGGTGTAATACTCATGCAAAGCCCGGAAGGCTGCGTTTTTAGCGACTAAGGGCATCATCACCCGAAAGAGCAAAGCACGTAGGCGTTTTCGGCCTCGCTTCGTTATCTTCGTTTGTCCGATGTGTGTACCTGATGAATTTGTTTTCAAGTTCAATCCAGCAAGCTTCGTAATCTGCTTGGGATGACGGTACTGATTTATGTCGCCTACCTCAGCCAAAAAACCTGCAATAGTGTCCCTACCGATCCCTTTTATGCCCAGTAATAGTTTTACATGAGGGATCTGCAGGAGCAGTTCATCCAACTTTGCTCCCAGTTCTTCGAGCTTGCTTTGAAACCATGCGTATTGAGTCAGTAGTAATTTTAACTCCATTCTAGCTAACTCCGTGCCTTCTCGTATGCCGACAGAACGGCTTGCTGCTTCTTTCAAACTAATGATTCGTCCTAGACCAAGCCCTCGTTTTGCAGCTTCTCTCAAGTGCCGTAGTAAGGTTGTATCCGGCACGTGAACAAGTTCATGCGGCAGTAGATGAAGGCTTAGCATTTGGATGGCAGATTTGCATTCCCAGTCTTTAAAGACCGTCATAAACTCTGGGAAATACCGATCTAACCAGTTATGGACACGTGCTTGCACAACACAAAGGTCAGTTGTTAGGTGTTCGCGAATTTTCATCGCTTCCCGCAGTTCGGCATAAATACCCTTGGGAAGACTCGGTACGGCGTATCTCCCGTCTTTGACCAGCTGTGCGATCACTTTCGCATCTTTCATGTCATTCTTTGTTGGTGAATTGTCATCTAGTTCTTTACTTTTTTTCACGTGCAGTGGATTCACTACACCGTATTTCACTTGCTTTTCTTTTAGAAAATGAGCAAGGTTCAACCAGTAGTGGCCCGTTGGTTCCATGCCAACGATAACGTCCTGGAACCCTTGCTCCATTAAAATCTTCTGGAACCAGCTTATGAACAATTCAAAGCCTTCTAGATTATTTTCAAAGGTAATGGGCTTCCCAAACTCGACTCCGCGGAAGTCTTGCGCACGAGCCACATGTTTGAATTTTGCAATGTCGACTCCGACAATTAAGGTAGAAGAAGTGATTTGATTAATGCGTTCATTTTGAGTAGAATTCATCTTGTAGTCTCTCCTTGGCTTTGTATTTTGGATCCGATCGCTGGCCAGCAACTGGGATCCATATACATCATACCAAGGAGTCTTTTTATTTCTCAAACCTCGTATTTCCTCATAATAGGAATGCTGCCCGTTACTTCAATAGACAACGGCAGCCTATCGGTGCCGGCTGCCGTCATGTCTTAATTGAACTATAGTTCTGCGTTAGTTTAAAGATCAGTGATCCGTACTACTGATCGGACTCTTCCAACCCTTCAATAAATTCAGTAAAGCTATCAGCAATCGGCACTAGATATTTATAAGTTGGTATTTCCTCATCGCAATGTATAAAGTCCCAGTAATAAATTGAACCGAAATCATCTCCTGCAACAGAGATGCAAACAAAATTTTTTATTGGATCTTCTCCAATAGGGATTATATTGAAGCGAAGTTCATTCTCTTTAGTGAAAATTAAAAAAGCAACTGCTAGACACAGCACTTCATTATGAATTAAAGGTAAGAAATACATCAAATGATTTGTTAATCTTCCATTCTTAGTTGTGAACTTTCTGCATTTTGGTTTTCCGCCATTATATTTCAATAAAAAATCTTTATAATCCTCTGGAAGAATGAAATCATATCTCTCCTCAACTGCTACAATATGTTCTTCTGTTATTTCTCCAAAAGAACTTTCTATGTTAAATTCCATTATACACCTCATCAATATTTGCACCATATTTTGGATAACAACTCCACAACTAATTTCTATTACTAAAGGCTTTTCGATTGTGAACTCTGCCCGTTAGTGCGGAAACGGCAGCCGATCTTTATGTGCCGGCTGCCGCGGTGTCTCTATTCAGCTATCGTCTCCCGATAGCTTAATCTTCGAATAAACTTCTGCGAAAACGCCGCTGAAGCACGCGTGAGTTTCCGCAATCGTCGGCACCCTATTTTAATGAACTCGGCAGATTGACCATTTCAGCACTTACTTCCCAAAGACGCGATGCCATCTTTCGATCATAGGTAGCTGACTTAGACTTTACTATTTTTCGTTTGCTGAAATATTTACCCGTTATCCCCTCCACTTCATGAGACATTGCTAGATATACTGAAGTATCCGCATGCTCTTCCGGGGTTTTTAGGAACGGAGTAAACAGCGTAGTTAGAAACTGTGCAAATCCACCTTCCGTATAAACGCTGATATTTGTCTTCGCTTCTCCAGGATTAAGACTATTTGCAGTTACGCCCGTTCCCTCCAAACGCCGGGCAAGTTCATAGGTGAACAAAATGTTGGCTAGTTTCGTCTGTGCGTATGCCTTAAAGAAACGATAACGTTTGGAAAAGTGTAAGTCGCTAAAGTGGATCTTTCCATAAAAATGCCCAAGAGAAGAGACCGTCACAATTCGCCCTGCTTTACTCATCTTAAGCTGTTCTAACAGCAGGTTTGTTAATAAAAATGGTGCCAGGTGGTTGACGCCAAATTGCATTTCGTAACCGTCCTGAGTGAGTTGCCGCTCTCGTGTTATAATGCCCGCATTATTGATTAATACATCCAGACGATCATAGTTGTTACTGTATTCAATCGCTAATCTTCTAACGTTAGACAGTGCGGAGAAGTCACAAATCAACAAATCGATATTCGGATTGCCACTTTCTTTCACGATTTCTTCTTTTGCAAGTTCTCCTCGATGTGGATCTCTACAGACCATAACCACTCTAGCATTTTGTTTTGCTAAAGATATTGCTGTCGCTTTGCCCAGCCCGGAATTTGCTCCTGTCACCATTACGATGCGCTGTTGTCTCAAGTCACTCATGAATCCACTACCCTTCCGATTTTAATCATCATCAGTGTTGATTATCTTAATTTACAAGTTATATACTATGGAAGCGTCGAAAAATATTCAATCAGTAGAATTTCCGAGATATGTACACTACTGAACAAAAAGAAGTAGATCTGTCGATTACTTATTAAAAATATTGGGGGACTCGCAGGGATGAAGATGGATCGAAGGAAATTGAAGACAAGACGGCTATTGCAAAAAGCTTTACTTGAAGTAATTGATGAAAAGGGAGCCGAACGAGTTACGGTTAGTGATGTGACCAAGAAAGCAGACGTAAATCGTGGTACCTTCTATCTGCACTACACGGATTCAATGGATATGCTCCAAAAAGTAAAGGAAGAGATATGGGAAGGGTTGAGGGAACGCATTGACAAACTTGAACCATATGATTACCTTCATTTTGCAAATAAGAAAGAGGTTTATCCCACATTAGTGAAGGTTGTGGAGTATTTTGGGGAAAATGCTGCTTTTTTTCGAGTTATTCTCGGACCAAAAGGCGATCCGTCCTACAGCATTCGAATCAAGGATTATTTAATAAAGCAACATTTATCCAACATGCTGAGTACTGTAAAACCTGAAATTTCGAATTTTTCACCTCCCTTAGAGTTCCTCATTGCTAGTATCGCTTCGGCGAATTTAAGCATCCTTCAGCATTGGATTGATACGGAAAGACGTCAATCGCCCAGAGAGATCGCGTTAATGATTACGCAATTGATAGGAAGCGGCGCCTTTCAATTACTTGACACTAATAACTTACCGAGAAGGTAGAATTACCAGTCGTACCTTTGGTGGTTTTTGAGCTGATGAGTATGCTTTCCGACATCCATAAGTCACTGAACTTTTGGTTTTGGAGAGATTGTCCGATGATCAATTGGCTGAAAATATCTAAGTAACAATTCCACTAATCTCCCTCTATGGAGAATCAGTTAGCTCTTAAATACTCTTGTTTTCTTAGATTTCGAACGTTTTTCTTCCGTGAAAGACAATTAACACAAGGAACAAAGTTGTAGAAAGTGTAAAATATGGGATTAAGGAAGCAAAAAAACACATCCACCCAGACCACTCGTTTTAAAAAGTGGAGATTCTGGAAATATATGATCGCACCTTTGGATCTCCACATGGCTCATGGCGGTCAACCCTCCCATGTCTCACAGAGTCTTCGCTCCCACATTCCTTCATTCAACCTGTCCATGAGGTGGAGGTCGGATATGCTGCCCGGCAGGATCTTCGTCCGTATGTTAGTTCTGTTCCGACTCATCCGTGCTTCAATTGTCTATCTCTATTAATATTTCGACTTTTACGAAAACATTGAATCTAAGCTGCTAACGACACTGCCGTGAATCGGGGGATATCCTGCAACATCTTTTCTTCACAAAACCGATGACCCTTTTTTAGGACACCAAAGAGAACTCGAATCAGCTTATTGCATAACGCAATGAGCGACTGCATCTTTTTCAAGGGATTATCTGACCGTTTGGTATAGTACTGATGTAAGGCCTTAAATGCTCGGTTCTTAGCCACCAGTGGCATGATGACGCGAAATAGCAGTGCTCGTAGCCGCTTACGACCACGCTTGGTGATCTTTGTCTGTCCCTTGTGTTTACCGGACGTATTTTCTTTTAAGTTCAAGCCCGCTAGCTTTATGATTTGATTAGGATGCCGGTAACGCTCAATGTCGCCAACTTCAGCCAGAAATCCAGCTATGCTATCCCGACCAATACCTTTAATGGCCATTATTTGCTTTACATGAGGGATTTGCTCCAGGAGCTCATCCAACTTTTCTTCGAGCTCTTCAAACTTACTTTCAAGCAACTCGTACTGTGTTAACAGCAGCTTAAGTTCGAGCTTTGCTAATTCTGTACCTTCTCGGATGCCAACAGATCGGCTTGCAGCTGCTTTCAAACACCTCATACGTTCCAAGCCGAGACCTCGCTTAGCCACCTCTCTGAGATGCCTTAACAGAGCTTCCTCTGACTGAGCAACCAGCTCATGTGGCAACAAACAAAGGCTAAGCATTTGGCGTGCAGACTTGCATTCCCAATCTTTAAACACCGTGAGGAACTCTGGAAAGTACCGATCCAACCAATTATGAACCCGGCCTTGCACCACTCGCAGGTCAGTCGACAGATGATCGCGAATTTTCATCGCTTCCCTTAGTTCGGCATATTTGCCGTGGAGAAGATTAGGTATGGCGTATCTACCATCTTTGACAAGCTGTGCGATGACCTTGGCATCTTTGACGTCGTTCTTGGTCGGTGAATTGTCGTCTAATTCTTTGCTTTTCTTCACGTGCAGCGGATTAACTACGCCACATAATACTTGTTGTTCGCCCAGGTAATACGCAAGATTTAGCCAGTAATGGCCGGTGGGCTCCATGCCAACAATGGCGTCCTTGAACCCTTGCTCCGTCGCAATCTTCCGGATCCATCTAACAAACAATTCAAAGCCTACTCGGTTATTCTCAAACGTAATTGGCCTCCCGAGCTCGACTCCGCGGTAGTCTTGGGCCCTTGCCACATGTTTGAATTTTGCGATGTCGACTCCGACAATTAAGGTAGAAGAAGTGATTTGATTAATGCGTTCATTTTGAGTAGAATTCATCTTGTAGTCTCCTTGGTTTTGTTTTTGGATCCGACGCTGGCGAGCATCTGGGACCTAAGAACATCATACCAAGGAGTCTTTTTATTTCTCAAACCTCGTATTTCTTCATAATAGGAATGCTGCCCGTTAGCTTAACGCCAGTGGTGGACCGTTGCAGACAGCCCCCTCGTTCGCCCTCGGCCTTTGGGAGTGACGCAGATACTCGCATCGGCACGGTCGCCACAATACCTACCGCGATGTTTATAGGTAAGCGTAAAACATAAGCGCCGGCGCGGCCCAGCAATATAGTCTGCAGCGGATCTCCTCAAGTAAACCAAAATGATTAATGAATTTTCTTGCCACTCAGCAAAATCATTATACTTGGGTGGGATAACTTTTATAATTTTTCTCACTAATGCGAGAGGCTGTTCATCAGCACCAAGACTTGACGCGAACCACGTGTCTATGATTCCTAGCGGGCGTCCGTGAAACGCCAAAAAGGCAGAACCTCCGCGGAAGATTCTGCCTTTTGCCTTTCGGCGGGTTAGACGCTTAGCACCAGCCCACCTCGGGCCAGTTGCTTCCGTAGATGAACGGTAAAAGAAAAGCCATCGCAAAGCCGCTGTATACGACCTTTAGCCGAGCGTCCGCAACGAATATTTCCATTTTTGCCCAAGTGCCTTTATTCATCATATCCCATCCTTCAATAAAGTATTTTATTAATTATTTACACAATAACGATAAACCATATTATGGAAAATGGCAATGTTTTATTAAATATAACTCCCCATCCCTCGCACAGCAGCCTGCTGTTTTTGAACTATAGTTCCTCGTTACTTCAATAATTTCATTTTTACAATGATTTTTTCACCTGAATGAACAATGAGGGTTACGTTCAATAATCTCATAGAATGTACGTTTGTCTATTTCGAATCCGCAACATGTACAAACTTCATGCATAGATTCAATTTTCATCATTTCGCTTCCACAATTCACACAAAAGAATCTTCCGGCTTCACTATTTTCAACTTCTGGTATCCGCACTTTAACCTCTTTAGAATTATCTATTGCTCCATTAAAAACTTTTTCTATATGCTTTGAAAAATAACTATCTCCAGCTTTGCAATATAACTCTTCATTTTTAACTTTCAGTTCTTCTTTGCAATAAGGACAATACAATTCTTAAACCTCCCTCACATTTAAAGTATTCTGCCAGTTAACGTAATAAAGGCTGCTTCGCGGCAGCCGTTCAACTATCGTTCGCCGATAGCTTAATCATCTTTTCGTTACTGCATGAATCCCTCTTTGTATTTTTATTTAATTACTTTGTTTCTAAATGCTTAAACTTCCGTGGGTCGTACTCACCTTGAGGAGGAAACTGAAACCATCCGCTAGTTGCTGAGTATGAGTACAAATATGTGTGGTCAGGCTCATCTTTGAAAGTAACGTAAACTGGGTACTTGGGCAATATACTTAACTCACAATTTATTTTTAAGATTTCTTCTTCTTTATACCCTTTAGAAATTAGATAATCATGCATTTTACTCTCATGTTGATAAATATCAAATCTGATTTTCACAAATATACTCAAAATAATTAGTAGTATAAAAATAACAATAGAAATGGTAATTCTTTTCTTTGTTGTGCCATTCATTATCTGTTATAGCCTCCCAGTATTATATTTATTTAATTTAACACTTCTCTTCGACTAACTATACTAAATTTTCTCACTTCATACATATTTTTTCCATGGTAATTATTGACTATTTACCTTTCTTTTAATATAGTAATACTGTAATTATATCAAAAAATGGGAGATGTTGCATTTTGTTTGAACAAAGTCAAAAAAGGTTTTTTTCTGTTGTATTGGTTCTTGTTCTATTAATCTCTTTATTTTCTTCAGTTACTGCTAGCGCACAAGAAGTTGTACCGTATGGCATACCTAACCCTGAGTATCCTGGAACGACTATTGCTATGGAACCTGGGGACGTTCTTTATTCCTCTAAATCGCTAGGTGGTAGTTCTCCAATTGTAGGGCATGTTGGTATTGTAGGAACTGACTTCAGAGTATATCATGTTAACCCCGTAGCAGAGAATGGGGTAACTGGTGGTAAGTCTGATGATATTACTACATATAGGAATAGACACGCCTCAGGTCAAACAATTACTATTTATAAACTTCGTGCTGGAGCATCATACGCAACAAATGCTGCAAACTGGGCAAAAGTGAATTACTCTAGGGTAACTAATTACTCAATTCCAATTTACAGTTGGGAAGATTTTAAATTAAGTACTATTAACCCAAACTATTGTTCAAAATTTTTATGGCAAGCCTTTTATTACGGCAATAATAGAACAGATTACGTCACTGGGTATTGGACTGACTCAAAAGAAGTAGTTGTTCCTCCTTACATGTTTGCCGATAGCAGCGTTTTTGCTTTCTCAGGTACTTTTACTAGACCGTAAAATGAAAACAAGACCAAACTAAAAAACTCAGGACTTTGTTCTGAGTTTTTAGTTTGGCAAGTTCTGATTTAATTATTAGCTTCGTCAAATTAGCATGAACTTTTCATTATTCTCACAAGGTGCTGCTGCCGTGTTGCCAGCTGTTCTTGAAAAAAACTCGTGCCTGCAAAATTTTGTTATTAGCTACATACAATAACCGGTTCACCACGTTAACCTGCCCTTTAGCTTAACATTTGGAGAGAACTACTCCCATTCCCGCGGGGCGCAAAATTTCGAAATCAAAAAAACACACCGACCTATTGGGACGGTGTGTTTTTTGGGATTTTATAACCAATTCAATTATTGGTCATTTCTATGTTTTACTTTCGGCTACGAAATGGCTACTTGTGTTCAAAAAAATGTGTTGCTAGGCAACCGGTTACCCCAATCCACTATGATGAATCATTCTTTACCGGAAAAACTCCTTAAACTGTTTAATGACTTCTTCTGGCTGCTCTTCTGCAATCCAATGTCCGGTTTTTTTGAGTTCAACCACTTTCGGGTTCACTGTATTTTCTTTTAGGAAAGGACCCAGATCGCTAATGCCCGTTGAACCATATATACCTAAGACCGGCATAGATAGTTTTTTATATGTGTTGAAATCGTCGATATCCTGTCGAAACGTCCGAAACCAATCGTTAGCTGCGCGAAGCGCATCTGGTTTTGCATAGGCAGCAATATAAATTGCTTTTTCTTGTGGGGTAAGAGCAGGTTTATCATAGGATAAATAATCGTAAGACCAATTGTAGACTATGTCTAGATTTTTACCATGCAGTAATTGCTCCGGCAAATTGGGTACAGCGTTAAACGCCCACCACCACGGGAACTTTACACGGGCTGGATTACTCTCATCGTATGAGCCAGATGGTGCCACCAGCGGTATCTTTAGCATGTTGTTGTCTGGATGTGAGATGTCTAGCATGGCTAGTTTTTTTGTGGCATGCGGGTAATTAGCCGCGAAAGCATAAGCAACGGTGGACCCGATATCATGGCCTGCAATATAAATATTCTTATAACCCAACTCGTTCATCAATGCATAAATATCGGACGCCATCGTTTTCTTATCATAGCCGGTTGTAGGCTTATCAGAACTACCCATTCCTCGAATATCGATGGAATAGACATGATAATACTTAGCTAACTCAGGCATTATTTTGCGATATTCATACCACGTTTCGGGCCATCCTGGCAGTAGAAATAGCGGTTCGCCTTTACCGCCTTCCACATAGTGAAGTTTGATTCCATTGACCGTTTTAGTTTCATTATGAAAACCCTGCAGCGTTTTAACGAGTTCTTCGTCCGTAATCTCAGTTCTACCCGAATCAGAAGAGGCAGAAATAAATGTAGGTTCTGTTCCCGTTGCGACATTTTGCTTGTAGGTTACCAAGCTTACGGGGAGAAGCATTAGCGTTAGGATCAGCAGTCTCGCTATCTTTCGAGCCTTAAATTTGGTCTTTAACATCACAATTCCTCCATTAACTTCATTATTTCGCCATCATAAGTTAAGTTTCCCTAGCCCAATAACCCATATACATTACGGATCACGGAAAGCCTCATTCTGCTCGCCTAGTATTTGCCATATGAATTTTATAAAAAATATAGTAATGGTATTGGAGTTGTACATTCTGCCCACTACAAGGGGGTTATCATGGATATTTCAAAAATAAAGATTATTATGTTTGATACTTTCGGTACTATAATGGATTGGCTCGGTGCTATTGTAGAAACTGGTATTTGTTTAGGAAGTTTCTCTATAGATTGGAATATGGAAAGTTCTATGATTGCAACTGATGAAATAGCTAAAGGATTAAAGCCCTTGGAAACAAACGATGTGATTACTAAAAGAAAATTACTTGAGTTAATTGAACGTTATAAAATCTCGTTTATCCGTACAAAAGATATCGAACAAAGGAGTCCTCAAGAAATATTGATGGTAGCAGCACATCCTACGACTTGGACGGTGCTGCTGATGCTGGCATTTCAACAGTCTATATTCTTTGTCCATTTGAATTCGGAATGCATAGCGGCTACGTTGAACCCCAGGGAATACATAACCTGATATGATTGTAAGTGACCTTGTGTGCTTAGCAAATCTTTAGGAACATATTAGCAATAGATATATTAGGAACAATATCCGAGGGAATGACCGGGTGAAAGGCTAGCAAAGACAAAAAATGGGCTGTCTCTTTTTTCTTGAGACAGCCATTTTCAAGACATTATAAAGAATTTCTCAAAATCTTTTTGTAGTGCCAGTATAGAGGCGGAACCAGGCTTGATCGACTTCCATGCGAGCCAAAGCAAATATGCAGCCCCCGCCCACTTCATTACCGTATAAATAACCGGTACGGTATTGAATATCGTTATTAAACCAAACATAGAGCAGTAAGATAAACTACGAAGCCGAGCACAACTCCCATTAAAGATGTAATGCCCTCCTTACGCCCTTATGAAATAGAACGTGAAATCAGGTAGATCATATTGGGGGCGGGAGAACAAACCATCCCAAGTAACACAATTCCAAAAGCAATTAACGTTCCTAAGCTTAGCAAATTCGTTCCACCCCCAATAGAAGATATTTATGATCGACTGCCACCATTAGCCATTACTTGCGTTGCGCACATCAAGTATTCCCAACCAAAGTGGCAATATGCAATTAATCAACAGACGGACAGTGTTTGAATTGATAGCGACTTTGCAATAGACGCTACCTAACGCAACCTTTTGACTTCATCCTTCTAAAATTGGTTTTCAGCGCCTGCTTTCTTGAACTATCTACAGCCATTGCTTTACCAAGTCCGCTATTGGAGCCAGTGACGGCATATTCTTTTCCTTGATTGCTCGTTTACCTAGCTTTTATTATTATTGTCCAAAACCGATTTTCAATGCTGTTGCAATGGATACGGTTCGTTTGGCCTGATGTTCGACAGCTCCGCGTGCATCTTCCTTAATGTTGCCGTCTTGACCGACGGTTACGCTTGTACCATATGGATTGCCTCCGGCCGTGAATATGGCTTGATCCGTAAATCCAGGCGCAGCGACGATGGCGCCCCAGTGGTACATAGACGTGTACAACTGCAGGATTGTTTGCTCTTGTCCCGAATTCGGATTCGTAGCTGATGTCATAGCACTCACGACTTTGTTTACTGTTTTGCATTGCGCCCACAAACCACCGGTTGTATCGAGGAATTGCTTCAACTGCGCCGGCAAGTTGCCAAGCAGCTATTTACTGCCGCTTGAATGCACGGATCAGATCGTCAGGCGACTGCAGTCCGGATAAAGCGTACTTATCATTGATTAAGTAGAAAGGTACTCCTCGGATACCAAGCTTCTGCGCCTCGCGCTGTCCTTCTTCAACCTTCTCAAGTCCTTCACCCTGGAGGAGGCGTGCCTTGAGTGCCTCGGGATCATTCGTGACACCGGTCGCTTGCGCAATTTCCACAAGCTTATTCACATCACCAAGATTAACGCCTTCTTCAAAGTAGGCTGTATACAATCGCTCAAGCAATTTTGCTTGCTGACGCTCCGGCGTAATCGCGATCAACTGATGCGACAACACTGAATTCGGTGTATATTTGACCAAATCCATATTGTAGTTCAGGCCGAATTGAGCACCGATTTGATTATATTGCTTCATTCTCGCTTCAAATTGAGCTTGACCGCCCAAGCGGCTGACCATAACCTTACGGTAATCCTCGCCTTCATTTCGAATGCCAGGGTTCAGTTGATACGCATGATAACGAACAGTAACTTTCATGCCTTCCGAAAGCTCATTCAACGCGGTTCTTAGGCTTGCATCCCCCATCCGACACCATGGACACACCGTATCCATATAAACGTCAATCGTTACATTTTTCATAACGCCACCGTTACTGGTTTAATCGTTTTAATGTGCTCGACGTATGCTAGACTGCTTTGCGCCAAACGCTCAGGTGTCACGTCGGACGTGTCATTAACCGTGAAGTGCGGGAGGTATACAGCGCTGATGAAACGCGCGCTTGCTTGAATTGGCGCTAAAATTTGTTCCAGCGTTAAACGATTGGATCCTGTAGGTTGATACGAATCGGCTGTGCCATAAGTCGAGATGGCAACCCCTATTTCTTTGCCGGTTGTCGCAGTAGCTTCCGGACCGTAAGCCCAGTTGTACAGCAGCACGGCATCGAACCATTTCTTGAGAAGCGGCGGCATATTGTACCAGTAAAGCGGATATTGGAAGATGATACGGTCATGCGTTTCGACCAGCAACTGTTCGCGCTTTACGTTGATGCCCTCACTTGGATACTCCTTGTACAAATCATGAATCGTGATGTCTTCTTGTTTCTTGAGTTCCTCAACCCATGCTTTGTTCCAGTTAGATGCTTCCAGGTTCGGGTGTGCTACGATTACGAGTGTTTTCATTTGATTCGCTCCATTCTATTAATTTATTAGTTTTTTGAAAATACTGCGTTTTCGTGAGAATACTTTCTGCTTCTGAATCAGAGGCCGTCCAATTCCGAAAGCCGCTTTGCTTCGATCCATTCGGGATCGGCGCGGAAACATTCGCGTTCGTGGTTTATATTGCGCAACTCCATGTCGGGATGCTTGAAGACATAATATAGACGATTATTCACTTCCTATTATTCTACCTATTAAAAGATAGAATTTGTTTCAAAAAAATTTCCTCCCGCATCTAGTTACATTAAATCGGATATAATACTACCTTCGGCGATCAAATTGAACCGATTTGAATCCATAAAAGATTATGCAAGTAGTTGTGCCATTTGAAGGGATGCCAATATTCTGCTCGCTCCTTCTAGCCAAGATAAGTTGTGAAGTGAAGGAATTTGCAAGCTTCTCACGACCCCTCCGCTAAGGTAACTAAATTAGACGAAAGCAAACTTCAGTAGCGATCGGTTGTTGATGAAGTTCTGAAACCAGAGCCGAAAGGTACTTGCGGGTTACCATAAACATAACTCCTCTTACCTTTTGCCCGATAGTCTTAATTACAGTTTCCTTGCTATGCAATGTATTTGCACTAGCTATCACGCTGTTCTCAACTGATTATACCTTCAAAAGAAGTTCCATGACTTGCGCTGCTTATCGGCCAAAGAAACTCCATTTACAAGTGGTGGCTGTCTCAAAAGAGGCAGCCCACCTTTATAGTTCATTATAAAGAGTTTCTCAAAATGGTTCTGACGTCTTCTTTGGTAAGGGGAACATAGTTGCCTATTAGATCGGCGAGCATGGACCTTTCCGTCATCAATTCAATTTCCTTGTCATCGATTCCATAGTCTGATAATTTCGTAGGTGCCCCAATAGATGTCCAGAATTTTCTGAGAGACTGGATCGCTTCCGCTGCCAATTGAGTATCTGTTTTCCCTGTCCGGTCCAAATCAAATACACGAACTCCGAGCTGTGCGACTTTCTCCGGACGTGTGGCCGCTACGTATTCCATCCAATGCGGTGCGATAATCGCGATCCCTCCGCCATGAGGTATGTCATGGACAGCCGATACTGCGTGTTCGATAAGATGCGTTGCCCAATCCGGATTAACGCCCATTCCAGTTAGTCCGTTTAAGGCCAATGTACCATTTAACAACATAACTTCGCGATATTCGTAATTGTTCAAATCGTTCACGAGCTTAGGTGCTGTCTCGATAACGGTACGAAGAATCGCTTCACCGATTCTCTCTTGAAGAGGTGCATTGCTTGAAGCATGAAAATACTGTTCGAAGACATGGGCCATAATATCAACGGTGCCGTATATCGTTTGGTCCAGAGGTACAGAGATTGTAAGCTCTGGATCTAGAATACTGAATCTTGGAAGTACATGATTGGAGTTGAAAAATGCTTTCGTATTCGTTTCCCAATTCGTGATAACGGAATTTCCGTTCATCTCTGATCCTGTTCCCGCTATCGTGATAACTGTACCAATTGGTACAGAATTGGACGATGCTTTTGCCTTACCGGTCACGATATCCCATACGTCACCTTCGTAGGGAACACCCGCGGCAATCGCTTTAGCACAATCAATAACGCTGCCACCTCCGACTGCAAGAATAAAATCAAGCTGATTTTCTCTTATAAGGTTAATCCCTCTATTGACAGTCGTAAGTCGAGGGTTCGGTTCAACCCCTCCTAACTCAATGATATGAGCACCAATTTCTTTTAGTTCACTTATGACCTTATCATAAAGGCCGATTTTTTTGATGCTGCCGCCTCCGTACATTAGCAAGACTCGTTTTCCATAAACAGGTATTTCCTTTCTCAAGTTGCTTACTTGACCTTTTCCAAACAAGATCTTAGTCGGATTATGAAATTCAAAGTTTTCCATATTCGTCATACCTCTCTCTATTTAAGTTTTAATTTGAAATCAATATTGCTTAACTTAAGTGGCAGGCTACACCCATTTTCAGGACCTTCCAAATGTGCATGTGCTCGTTAAACGTTGGTTTTACTAATGAAGTGGATCATTTATATTTTCATTTTGAGTAATCAAAATGAGTAGCTAGAAAAGCATACTACGAACGGGTATTCCGGTTACTTTTAAAATAATTAATTTGCTAAAACAAGGATGACAAAATTAACACAAGATCTTCACTTCCTCAAGTTGGTATATTCAAATATAACGAAATATCGATATTTAATACTAAAAAAATTTACAATTCGGAAATTGTCGATATGAATTTTCTTAGAATAACTGAATCCAATAAATGAATTCAGTTTCTTCTTAATTGCTGATTATCCTATTTCTGAAGGAACTGGCCGATATTTTTAATCTCATCTTCATTCCTTCTGTAATAAGTCCATTTCCCTAGGCGTGTAGCGTGGACCAATCCTGCTCTTTGAAGAATAGAGAGATATTGCGAAGCAGTAGATTGATTCATGTTTAATTTTTCAGTGATTTGACTTACACATACCCCCACTGTGATTAAATCAGCCCCTTCCTGGGGTGAAAAATGAGTTGTTGGATCTTTCAGCCATTCTAAAATTTGAATACGCGCTTCATTAGATAGTGCCTTAAAAACTTCAATTTGGTTACCCATGTCGCTATTATACATTACAGTTTTGCGATATGTCAAATTGTTAGTCCAAAAAAGCTTTGCACAATGATCTCGCTGGTTCAATAACACAATTGAATCACATCACCCAAACTCTAAGAGTTTCTCCGGCCGTACTGCCGCGACATGCAATACGTAAGAGCGCTCAGTATGAGACGTTGATTTTCTAAATCTAACGTCCAACATGCTTTATCATGCATAAACTTGATAAATAATGGAAAAATAATCTTGGCAAAGATATGTGAGGTGAATTCAAGCTGGACACACTCGTATCCCAAAATCATGCGGAGAACGAACAAGTGCTACGTCAACTGTTCGATGCTTGTTTCGATATTACGTTTCGCTCCATCCATCCACCTGACGGTCCAAGCATACTGATCATTTATATCGCCGGATTAGTCGACACGGACAAACTTAACAATGAACTCTTTCGACCCGATTCCCTTCAGTGGTGTGGATTATTTACGACTGCTCACATCTCTTCCGTTGCCCCAAGCAGCGAGACGCGGTTCATTCAAGAAGTCTGCAACTTGCTTCTTCAAGGCCAAACAGCGGTATTTGTCGAAGGAAGATCCAGTTGTATTTCGCTGGATTTGAAATCAAAAGATGGTCGCAGCATTGATGAGCCAACATTTGAACAGACGATTCGAGGACCTCGAGAGAGCTTTACGGAACGGATTGAAGTAAATGCATCTCTTATTCGTAAAAGAATTCAATCGACTCGCTTAAAGCTTGAATCCGTCAAGATCGGTTCATTATCGAATACAAGCGTCATTATCGTATACGTGGAAGGTATTGTCCAGGAAAACGTATTGAGTCAGGTGAAGGAACGGGTTAACCGCATTCGAACGGATGCGATTTTAGATTCGGGTTATATCGAAGAAATGATTGAGGATGTATCGTTTACTCCTTTCCCTCAAATCCAACTAACAGAACGCCCGGATATTGTTACGGCAAATATTTTGGAAGGCAAAGTCGCTTTACTTACGGACGGTTCGCCAAATGCATTAATCGTCCCTATGACGTTTTGGTCAACGTTTCAGTCTGCAGATGATTATTATGAACGTTTCATTTTCGCTTCTCTTATAAGGTGGACAAGGCTCATACTCTTCTCCGTCTCACTCTATCTTCCTTCGTTGTTCGTAGCGATTACAACGTTTCATTCACAGCTCATGCCGACGAATTTCCTTTTCAGTATTACGACTGCTCGAGAAGGTGTTCCGTTTCCCAGCGTCATCGAAGCATTATTGATGGAATTCATGTTCGAGGCACTCCGTGAAGCGGGAATTCGTTTGCCCAAGGCGACAGGTTCAGCAGTCAGCATCGTAGGCGCACTTGTCATCGGACAAGCTGCCGTACAAGCAGGAATCGTTTCTGCACCTATGGTAATCGTTGTTTCAATGACCGGCATTGCTTCTTTTGCCATACCACGTTACAACATGAGCATTGCTTTTCGAATCCTTCGATTTCCGATGCTTCTCCTTTCAGGGATGTTCGGACTATATGGAGTCGCAATGGGAACGATGGGGCTTTTAGCTCATTTGGCCCGATTGGAGCCATTCGGCGTTCCATATTTGTCCCCTGTCTCCCCGTTACGTCTCCGGCAATTGGGTGATGTATTCATCAGAGCTCCACGAACGCATACTAGTCGAATGAGATATGGAAAGTCCGTGTTTAGGAGGAAGACTGGTAATGAAGGGGAGCTGTAAAGTTTGTATATTAATACTGACACTTGCTTGTCTATTATGCGGCTGCTGGGATCGAAAAGAGCTGAACGATCAGGTTTTTGATCTTGCAGGCGGGATTGACTTGGACGAAGGTAAGGACAAACGTTACCTAGCTACAGCTCAACTATTTATTCCCTCTAAAAAGGGGGAAGGACAATCATCATCGAAACCGTCTTATTTTCTTGAGACAAGCAGCGGCAGAAATATTTATGAATCGATCGAGTTTATGCAGCGTTACCTTTCCAGGTCAATGACTCGCGGGCATAGACGTAATCTATTCATTGGCGAAAGGCTTGCAAAAAACGGAATATCAGAAATTCTGGACTCTTATACCCACGATCCAGATAGCAGGCTCCGGACAGATATATGGGTAGTCAAAGACGGTACTGCGATGGATATTATGAAAGTCAACTATCCACTAGAGGAACTCCCGGGAATGGCGCCTATCAAAATTCATCAGGCTACCGGAGGTATAGTCGGAAGTTCTTTAGTTGAATATTTAATAACTTCCAAGGGAGAAGGAAGTTCGCCAACGCTTCCTGTCATGCAGAAAATAATCCCCCCTGGCCTAGCTAAGCCAACGATGATGTTCTATGGGCGAGCTATATTCAATCACGACAATCAGTTGGTGGGATACCTAGACAATGGAGAAGCGCACAATAGAGACTGGATCCTTGGATTCGGCAAATATGTAGTTCTCACGACCGAACTTCAGGGTCAATCATCCGGAGTCGTCTTCCAACCGAAAAGAAAAATCCGTATTACAGTCTTGGATTCCAGCAAAATTCGAATTGAGATTACAATTAAAGGACATATCGTCATCAAAGAAAACAATACATCGCTTGTGTTATCTAATTACTCCGATCTAATGAAACTTCAAAAATCATTCAATCAGGAGATCAGCAAGCAGATGCTTCAGCTCATCGATAAGGTGCAGAAAACGTTTAAGTTAGACGTCCTCGGCATCGGAGAAACGTTATATCGACAACATCCAAACTATTGGATCCAACACAGAAAGGATTGGGATACGATCTTCGTTAATTCTGAATTCGTCGTTCGAACTAATTTGGAAATCAAACAACTCGGACAACAAAATTCTTCGATTCAATTCAAATGAAAGTTGGGATTACATGAAACTGTCTTTGAATCAGCTGTTCTGGCTGCTCGTAACGATGGAAATTGGCATGACTGCATTACTAGCTATCGGAGATGCCTTTAATGAAAGCGGGCAAGTGGCATGGCTATCGGTGTTTTTGGCCCTCTTGGCGAGCCTTGTCATAACCTACATTTCCGTTAAATTGAGTTTATTGTATCCCGGAAAAACGTTCGATGAATTCGTATCCGATATTATCGGTAAGTTGCTCGGTAAAGTTCTTTTCGTATTGTATCTTGCGATTTGGTATGCCGTTGGGGGTATTATTCTTCGGGAGTACGCGGATTTCGTGTTTATGACGCTATTCTCCAAAACACCGATTTGGGTCATTATGATTATGATGGTCGTGATGATGCTCTACACCGTTAATGGCGGCATCCAAACCTTGGGACGTTGCAGTGAGATCATCGGCCCCTTCATCGTAGGAACCATTATTTTAATAACTATATTTTTAACAAAGGATTTCAAGCCATATAGACTTTTACCATTAATCCCTTTGAATGGTTTCATCTCATTAGTGAAAGGAAGCCTTGGAACGTTATCTTTCCTTGGTGAGTCGATCGCAGTATTAATGCTAGTTGGATTTCTGCCTATACAGCGAAAAGCAACCGTTACAGCAATTGGCGGGGTTGCATTAGCAGGCATATTGCTTGTCGTAATGGCAGCGAGTACATGTATGATTATTGGTCCCGTACTTCCAACTTATTTTATCTACCCCGTTTATTCAATATGCCAATATGTATCCGTTATGGAATTCATTCAAAATATTGACGTGCTCGCGGTGAACGTCTTAATCTTTAGCATCTTCATTAAGCTATCCATGTACTTGTTCATGACCAGTTACGGTACAGCTAAATTATTTGGAATTATAAAGTGGAGAAAAATGACAGGAATTGCTGCTGTTATTTTATTTCTTATTGCAATTTCTCCAAATAACATTGTGGTATCGCAAATGTCATTCCCCATTTTTTGGAAAAATATAGTTCTTCCGATCTTCATCGCCGGGTTACCGCTTTTTCTGCTTATTATCGCCATACTGAAGCAGAGAATAAGAAAAGTTAACCTCAGGTAATGTCAATAACACCTTATTAAAGCTCAGGGAGTACTAACGATTGAATGAGCTTATAGTAAATCATAGAAACATCTTAAAAATGCCCGATGATGTTCTCATTGCATACGGGTCTTCCTAGTCACTATGATCAAAGCTATTGTGTCCCGTTAGCGTAGCGAACTACTTAAAGGCACATTCATTGCGGAGCCTTTGTACGAAGCAGCTTTAATCCTAATCCGATAAAAATTATCCCTGTAATTTTATGACTTAAAAGCACATTTTTTTGATATGTCATTCCATTATTCTGTCCTTTAGCTTAACACGACCAGGGAGCAGTTGCCGCGTGGCGTTCTGCTCCCTAGTCATTACGCTATCGTTCCTCGTCCCTCGGTTTTAAGGGTTTATCTCCCTCGGTTTTAAGGGTTTATCTCACATATACTCACTCGTTCGCAGAATTTCATCACCTTAAATCAAATAAATTTTAGGATAGAGAACAGATGGACCCGGTTGAGGGGGCGGGCAGCGCATGCGGAAATAGAGGACTATTAGGAAATATTCCCCAATTAGTTTCTACTGCACACATACTCCACGAATCCCTTGGCGTTCACCCTCCCATAACTCAACGGGTCATTGCCCTTACAATCCTTCGTTATACTTGTCCAAGGTGTGGAGACCGATCGCGTTTAGCGGATGGGTCTTAGCCCTTAAGAGGAACGAACTCGGTTCTCCGTGCTTTCTTTGTGAAATCCCGCGAACGAGTCAATATACGTGATGTATCTTCAAAAACTTAAGCTGCTTCAGTCCAGTTCAAAACAGTTTTTTCTGGTGTGAACTTTTCTCCCCGTTGAACAATACCAACTAAGATTCTTGCTAGTTTCCCAATTAACTTAAAGATGGACTGCTGCTTTTTCATCTTCTTTTCCTGCAAATTATGTTCATGCAGATGGCGAAAAACGGGATTATTCCAAACGAGTTGAACCGTCGCGAGATAGAGATATTTTCGCAAGGCGGAGTCTCCTCGTTTCGAAAGAACAATTTGTCCCTTGCGCTTCCCGGACGTGCTTTGGGCCAAATTAAGACCAGCCTTCCGTAAAACCTGGCGTCCGTGTGCGTATTGCCTTAGATCCCCTGTACCAGCTAAAATGGCCGCAGTGAAGATCTTCCCGAGTCCTTTTATGCTGCGAAGTTGCTGAGCCATTGGAATCTCCGAAAGCAGCGCTTCGATATCCTTTTCGATCTGTTCTAGCATGGAGGTCACTCGCTCATGTTCTTCAATGAGCCGTTTTAAATCTGCTTTCGCTTCTTCAACAGCAACTCGTTCTACAACACTTCGCTTAGCTTGTGCGATCAGTTGCGCGGCCTTCTCGATCCCCGTAGTCCCTCCAGCACGCTGCATATGGACTCGCCAAGCGCTAATGATATCCGGTACTGTATACTTCTCAAGATCTTGTGGACAAGGGAAGGTCTTGAGAGTCGCCAATGAGCGCTTACAGGTCCAGTCTTTAAATACAGACGTATACTCCGGGAAACGAATGTCTAACCAGCGGACGATTCGATTCTGCAGCCTCACACTATTCGTCACCCAAAATTCTCGGTCACTCATCATGGTCCGCAAGCGTTGGAACACAAGTGACTGACGGGTATACTCGTAGTAGAAGCCTCGGCTGACAGAATCTGCGATGGTAAGCGCATCTTTGGGGTCATTCTTTGACGGGCTATTATCCCGGTTTTCTTTATTTCTCTTCGTGGTGGCTGGATTAACCATAACCACATGTACACCATTATCTAATAACCAGTTGGCCAGATTAAACCAGTAATGCCCGGTCGGTTCCATGCCAATAATGAGCTTTTTCAACTGATGTTTCTGCTGTAATTCACTCATCCAACGGTTAAGTTTTTCAAACCCTTCAATGCTATTGGAAAATGAGAGATGACGTTTCGAAACCACTATTCCGCGGAAGTTTGTAGCTTGCGCGACATGTGTTTCTTTCGCCATATCGATTCCTACAACAAGATGCGAGGTGGTAATTTGTTCGACCCGTTGATTTTGTGTATCTATTTGCTTAAACTTCATAGTAAGAGCGCCTCCCTGATGTGTTGTCGACAAACCCATCATACCGAGGCGCTCCCTTTTTTACAAAGCTCATTTCTTAAGCTCTACAGGATTGTTTAGGTTAATCAGTTGTTGGTTAACTTATTTTTCTAAACGATTCGCCGATTGAAGTTGTAGATACTAGCAACTATAAGGCCAATTCCTGAGATTACCCAACATATGAAAAATGGAGCTGGACTATAGGGTTCAAGAGCTTCCTCAAAAGTTGGCTGGAATTTTATAGAGGTTATCTAAATGTGCACTTGCGCAACAATCCTTAAGAAACATGCGACTCCAAGGCAGAAGGCAGAGAAATATACGGTCTATGCGGAATAGAAGTCTATAATAAGTTCTTCTTTAAAACCTAGTTTGTTATAAATGCTCTTTCCCATCGCATTCGCCTGCAATATCACTTGCTTCACCCCTACTGTTTGCATGTCGCACAGGGCACGGGAAACAAGGGCACTGCCGATTCCTCTGGAACGGAATGCTTTTAACGTGGCAACGGTATAGATCCCCTTAACGTCGCCTTCTCCATAAGTCATTAATGTTCCTACAGCTGTATCGTCTAAATAGGCAACATAATATTCTGCTTTGCCGTCTGGATCGTCAGCAAAAATTCGAACGACGGATGCTTCAAGTTCCTCGCTTAGCCCATATTCAGCAATGAAGGTTTGACGGAACAAATCGAATTCCTGTTCGTTATGGATCGTATGAATCTTCAGCCCGGGCACTTCCTCAATCTGAAACTTACCATTTTCCAGAGATAGCGACATGCCAGCCAACATACCGGTATGAACATATCCGTTAGATTTCAACGCTTCAATGACAGCAGGATCCAAATCATGAGAGTATGTGTACCAGAGGCACTTCATGCCTCGTTCATGATAAGATTCCGTAATCGCCATAATTTCCGCGACAACATCTGTTTGATCAGATTTTTTATAGTCAAAGACAACGTTGAACAAGGAGAATGGCACATCGGATTCCATACGAGTGATTGTTGGAGCCCGTTTGAACCAAGTAAGCGGGTTGTTTGTACTAAAATAATCAAAAGTAGACAACAAATTCGTTCGAATAGCGTTTGGATCTGCAGCCATTGGTTCTATCCCCTTAATATTACGTGTTTGAAGCAAATCTACACAGACAACTCCCCACGAACCCGCTTTAGCTGGAGAAAATATTGAAGGTCAGTTCTTCTTTAAATCCAACTTTGGGGTAAACACTTCGGCCCATTGGGGTTGCATGAATAACGGCCAATTTCACATCTTTTTGCTGCACAATACGCAATACGCGAGCAAGCACAGTTCGGGCTATTCCTCTCAAACGATAAGCTTCTAATGTTGCAATACTATAAAAGCCTGCGACATCACCCTCGGTAAAGGTCGTAAGCGTAGTTACTGGTACTCCATCCATATAAGCAAGATAATGTTGAACCGTAGTCGTATCTTGATTGGGGCCATCCACAAACACTTTGCAAAAAATATCGGCCATTGGCTCTGGAACGTTATATCCTGCCAGCATTACCTTTCGGAACTCTTCAATCTCTTGTGGTTCGCGTATAGCTCGGACTTCCAAGCCCGGCATTTCCGGCAAATCCGAACGCCATCCTTCCAGAGAGAGCCCCATGCCCGAAATGACGCCAATCTGATTAAAATTATTAACCGCAAGCGCTTGGTTAATGACTTCGTCCTGCTCGTGCGAGGTGGTCAACCATGCCAATTTATGTCCACGATTATGGTAAAGGGACTTGATGGACTCCATCTCATCCGCGGGATTGATCTCCTCAGATCGCTTGTACGTAAAAACGCTATTGAACAGTCCATATGGGATTTCGGACTCAAATCGTTGCGTGCGATCCGTCTCCACGAATGTGAATACCTGGCTAAGCTGACTCAATTTCTCGTAAGCGCGGATCATATTTTCAAGAATAAGATTCTGAATCGTTGACAATTAGATCTCCTCCAGCTTTCTACTTTCAAATTGGGTAAGTACTTGACTCTTATACACCTGTGAGCAATAATTACTACATGGAAAACAGAAAATCGCAAATCATAGATCTTGCATCATCACTCATTCGAAAAAAGGGTTATTCAACTTTTTCTATTGATGAAATTTCAAAACATTTTGGCGTTACAAAAGCAAGTATTTTCTATCATTTCGAGAAAAAGGAAGACCTCGGCCTTGCCGTATTGGATCAACTTTATCAAGGATTGGTCAATTTTAAGTCTGTTATTCAACTTTCATCGCAGTCGGTTGAAGAGAAGCTAATTCAATATTGTGCGTACAATTCCAAACAGTTTGTAGAGTATGACATTTGTCCGACCTCTTCCTTACAGTCTGATTATGAAATGCTACCAGAATCGATGAGACAAAAACTGCAAGAGATAGGTCAGTTTGAACTTTCGATCATCGATGAAATAGTTGCTGAAGGATTAGATGATCCTGCAATTAATACGCGTGCCTTGGCGATCACTATCTTATCTGTCATCAAGGGAGCACTGCAGTACAACCGCGCAATGCGTGACAATTTCATTCCAGATATCATGTATGGAATTAATCGTCTTTTAAAAAAATAGCAAGAGCATATAATCAAATCAATTGGCACACTATTTAAAAATCATCGGCCTGTAGGCTATTGTTCCCACTAAGGAAACCACTAGCCTCACAGGCTGATTACATTTTTATTTAATTAAAGACCGGGATAAGTAATATGATACTTTTTGGAAACTGATAACAGATGTTGCATAGCCTCAGGAGTAGGTGGCTCTACATGAGCCTCCATCCCTTCTACATAAGGGACGCCTAGTTCCTTCACAAAAGAATCAAATCCTGCAGGGTACGCGGTCACCAGAAACTTAGCTGTGTCTGATTTTACTTTGAATGTATGTGGAATGCCGCGTGGTGCGAACACATATTCTCCACTTTTCACGGAAATAGTCTCCGTACCTAGCGTCATCTCTATTTCACCATCCAGAATATAAAAAGATTCATCTTCTTTTTGATGCAAATGCAGGGGAGGTCCATCATCTTTCTTGACGGCACAATGCACGACGCAAAACTCTCCATTCGTATCATCACCGCTTACCAATATTGAATTTACGTCACTAAGAAATAGGAATGTATTCTCTTTATTATTATTTCTGTACATCACATCTGCTTTGCTTTGATTACTCATCTTTAACAATCTCCTTCTTGGTGAGAATTCTTGATGAATCGTACTTACTGACCGGCCGGTAAGCTTATTATAGTTACATCCTAAATCCATTTCAATCATTCTGACACTAATAATATAAAATCTTAATAATTATACTACCTCCACCACTATCCATTCGACAATGGTACGCTTCACCTATATATAACTCAAAGTGTTTTGATTTATTCGACTTTACCGACTGGTCACTCATTACATCCCAATCAATGTTAAAGGTTATTACGCTTGTGTTATTATACTGCCTCATAGATGTAACTCTAGAGGCTGGTGTCTAGAATGTTGGGAGATTTGTGTCACACGACTACAATGTAGAAAATAAAAGCTTGATTTCTCAAGCTTTTTCGTTCTGACATTGGACATAGATTTAGGTGAAGATTATTTTGATAAGCAAAAGCTCGGGATCTATTGTAAGGAATTCAGTTCGAAGACTTAAAACCTTAGGCTACAACGTAACAATTTCTGAAGTCTCCTGATCTGTGGATTACGATGATACTACACGCTGCAGTTTTTTAAAAGAGACTGAGCCGCGTCATATTTAGTGATGTCTCTTTCTTCGACTGCCAGCTTTCTAATTTTCATGGTAGTTTAAGATCCATCGGAACTCCTCCTCATTATTGTGAGTGATCTAATGCCCTTTAAATTTCATGTCGATGTATTGTTGTACATCTGTTTGTTAATTATATAAGTTAACAAAATCTCTTCAATGGCCAAACTAAGGTGTTCGGTGCATTAACGCACAAACCGTTTGATATTGTGTGATAGGATATCGGAGGTCAGGGTGAATAAAGCCGATAAAAGAAAACTTAAGTCCGCAGGAAGCCATAAAAACCGCACTTCTTACGTTAATGTCGCAAAAAAAGTTCGACCAAATCACGATGCAGGATATTTCCGTCAAGCAAACGTCGGCCGAAGAACGATTTATCTTCATTACGTGATAAATTTGAACTGTTGGATCAGGTCGTTACAGAACATATGAACGTGCTAAGAACTATTTGCGAATCCGCATTCGATATGAGCTTTGCGGATAGATGTCTTATTTGGTTCGATTATTTCGAGCGCAATTACGCTTTTTTTTCAACGATGCTTAAAAGCAAAGAAGTGAATTCCTATCGCATCCGATTTCTTGAATATGTGAAAGAACGATTATTGCTTTGCGTTAATGTATCGAGAGGGATCAATGAAGGGTTAAACAAGGAAGTATTAATCTATTTTCTTGGAACAGCTATCGTAGGGCTCGTCGAATCGTGGTTTACCGAGGAATTGAAAGAATCGGTTGAGCTTGTGGCCAAACAAATGGGAGTATTGTTAGATCGGAACCTTGAATTGGATTAAAAGGGGCAGCTGCCTTCCGCGGCTTATTTTGATAATTTTGGTGTTCTCCAATAGTGCACAAATTTTTTTTCGTTTAACTATATTCTTCGAAAATTTTGGTTAAAATTATATTGCTCTCCTATTATTATTTAAAAGGAATATTTTATGAACTCATTCTGGTCACATACCTTTTGGTATTTATTATTAGGCGTAGCAACCTTAATTCAAGTCATATATACTCTGTATCATTCGGAGAATCGCTTCCGTACATTTGCTTTCTATTTATCACTTGTGGGGTTTCCACTATATTTTGAAACATTTATCATGATTTTTTTGAATGCTTATGAATATTCTCCAAAAATTATACAAAATCCAAAACTTGATCC
This sequence comes from Paenibacillus sp. MAHUQ-63, assembly GCF_028765165.1. Taxonomy (GTDB): domain Bacteria; phylum Bacillota; class Bacilli; order Paenibacillales; family NBRC-103111; genus Paenibacillus_E. The sequence goes on from NZ_JARADB010000001.1 coordinate 912,567, forward strand.
CTTCAATGATGTGTTAGCTGGGAATCTATTCTCGCAATTTGGAGTGGCATCATCTTCACTGCTATTGACTGTTCGTCGAAAACCATTTTACTGGTATGTGGTTATCTCATTTATTTACTCTATGGTAGAGGTACTATTTGTGTTTTTAGATATATATCGTCATTATTGGTGGAGAACATGGATGACATTCATAGCGCTGTTACTTTTTTTCGCCATTTCGAAATGGATGTATTCTCATTTAGTTCGTGGTGTCAGGTCATCATACTTTAAAATCTATATGATATTGGGTATGTTCCCAATCTGTACAATTCTGTTTCTTTGGGGTGTTCTCGATTTGTTTGGGTATATGCAATTTACGACAACTTTGTTCCCTAGCCAACCTAGAATAAGTCGTTACGGTCTATACCAAGTCTTTACTTTGGTAAGCTATTTACTTGTGATATGGGGATTCTTTCGAAAACATTGGATTTGGAGAATAGTATCCATAACTTTAGTGGGTACTTTGATATACTTCGGTTACAGAGGTCATCTTCTTATCTTCCGGGAAGGATATTTTGTGCCAATTGGAATTTCAATGATCTTTTGGATGTATTTCTCCGTTTGGTTCTTAGACACATTGTACGGGAGACGACAACAAAAACTGTAAGTAAATCCCTTTAATATATAATTTCCAATTGCACTTATTTCAAAAGTTTAAAAATATTTTCAAAGGTAGTTCTATCTTTATAACCGAGTTATTTAACTCGATTAAAGACAGCTGCTTTGAACCCTTCACAACCTGGAAATCAGTGCTTCCGGATTGTACCTTGATATTTCTTACTCCTTCACCTTCAACCGTCTGATTCTGCTCAACCTTCACACCTCCAGGACCGAAAATGTTACCAATACTAAACGTCCCTCCTATTCCAATCAATCCGATCACCAGCAAAATGAAAGCGACTATAATCCAATTTCTCATTATCTTTTCTCCCTTACATAAAGTAAAAAAGAATGCACCAAAATACAAAACCACACAATAAGGAGCCAACTACATACTATCATTGCTGGAGTAATCGCGGTAATGGAATATCCTTGATGGGTCTGTACAAACATACAACCTATTGCTGATAGCCATAACCAAGCCGCCGTATGGACTACAAGAATCCTTACAGCAAAAGTACAAGCTAATTTTTCAAATCCCAGCGATTTGGCAATAGCTACTGACGAACTATTGGACATTAAGTTTGATAATGCATCGTGAAACCATCTTCTAACCCTTTTCTAGTTAAAGCACTTACAACTGCTTTTGACGTGTCCTTTACCTCGATAATCTGGGTGACTTATAATACCTAAGCTAAGAAAACCAGATTCCTCTACTCCAAGAACCTACTGCTATGGCGTATCTACCATCTTTGGCAAGCTGTGCGATGACCTTGGTATCTTTGACGTTGTTCTTGGTCGGTGAATTGTCGTCTAATTCTTTGCTTTTCTTCACGTGCAGCGGATTAACTACGCCACATAGTACTTGTTGTTCGCCCAGGTAATACGCCAGATTTAGCCAGTAATGTCCGGTGGGTTCCATGCCAACAATGGCGTCCTTGAACCCTTGCTCCGTCGCAATCTTCCGGAACCATCTAACAAACAATTCAAAGCCTTCTCGGTTATTCTCAAACGTAATTGGCCTCCCGAGCTCGACTCCGCGGTAGTCTTGGGCCCTTGCCACATGTTTGAATTTTGCGATATCGACTCCGACAATTAAGGTAGAAGAAGTGATTTGATTAATGCGTTCATTTTGAGTAGAATTCATCTTGTAGTCTCCTTGGTTTTGTTTTTGGATCTGACGCTGGCCAGCATCTGGGATCCATAAACATCATACCAAGGAGTCTTTTTATTTCTCAAACCTCATATTTCTTCATAATAGGAATGCTGCCCGTTAGTTGATCCAAACCATCATTACTGAAGGGCAGAGAAATTCTAAAAGAACCGACGATAAAGTTCCCTTCGGCGCTCACCGCGAAGCTGGGCATATATTTGAGTGGTTGATGCTTTCTCATGCCCTAGCATGCCTTGAATAAAATCCAAAGGAGCTCCATTGTCCAATAACTGGCACGCATAGGTATGGCGAAATCTATGAGGGTACACGTTGGCTGCGACTTCCCCCGATCTGCAATCCGTTTTAATGACCACCTGATCGTAGGAATGGCCATTCGGCGAGTTGGATGAGTATCGGTAACAAACAAAGCTTTGCAGGAGTCCTTGCGACTTGCCAGATACTTTTTCAGCCAGACCTTGCACTCAGTAGTGAAATAAACTTCTCTTTGCTTAGATCCCTTACCATTAACGATTGCAGAGCAATTCTCCCAGTTCAAATCTTCAATGTTTATCTTTTGTACTTCTCCAACTCGACAACCGGTAGTATATAGGAACTCAAGAAGAGCACGTTCCCGCATGGATAGACAAGAGATCTTTAAGTGGATCACATCTTCCTCAATTAAATACTTAGGAATACGCTTCTCCAGCTTAGGTTCTCTTAGTTTTAGAGATGGGTTTGATGTTAGGTAGGTCTCTTCATATGCAAAGCGAAACAAGGATCTAACAAAGCGGATACGATGCCCTAAACTGCTTGGTTTCAGTCGATCCGACTGTTTCGATAAGTATTCCTTTAACAGCTGTAGGGTAACATCTGAAATATGAATATCGCCAATTTCATTAACCAGCATTTTTAGCTGGAGGGCGTATGCTTTTAGTGTATTTGTACTGAATCCCTGGATCCGCTTATCGGCTTCATATAGCTTCCACAATTGACTTATATTCATCATAATAAAACCTCCCATTAGTCCTATTAAATCTAGGGTTTCTTCTAATGAGAGGTTTTAATCTGTTGCTTTGAACTAAGTTTCTCAATTTACTACCATTAATCAATCCGAACAACATCCTCCAAATCCTTCCCCAACAAGTCACTCAATTTCTTTGCAGTCGCCGGCCCCACTGACTTCAATGATCTTTCTAGCAAGCTGATATAGGAATGTCTTAAACCCGAGTGTTTTGCCAGCTCCCTCTGGGAGAACCCTTTGATTATTCTAGCCTTCACAAACGAATCGGTCTTAGCCATGATCCTCATATCACTGCTCCCCACCACCCTTTTACAATTTACTTATAAAGATCCCTTATATATCTTTTTTGAAATTGGACTTTTAATTACTTCATTGGACTCAAACCTTTAAAAAAAACTAAAAATCTGAGCAATTTAGTATTAAAATTCAATATTCACCCTCGATTTGACCACAAAAAGCACGCATTTACAAAAGTTAACAACGACTAACGAACTTTATTTTCCATTAACGAATTCTATTTTCCACTAACGATCTTTATTTTCCCGGATCAATTAACAAACTCTATTTTCTCACTTGATCATCAATTATTATCTCGATTTTTTCTCGATTTCTTTGCAACATACATCCTTAATTTATTGGTATCTTCTATTACTGTCCGCCGAATAATTACGAAGGAAGATACTCCCTGCGTTTTTTCGATTTGCTCTCGTAGATATACTGCTTTAGCCATAACGTACATCCTGCCCATGGCCCTCTCTCCCTCCCTGTTATATGTATTAGTTTTAGTTAGGATACCGATGTAGCCCCTGTTCGTAAAGTCAAAAAAACTATATTGAAGAAAGATGGAGACTGCTTGAAGCGTAACGCTTAACTGCTAATGCTAATAAACCTGGATCGCTGCTTCTCTTTTTAAATACTCCAATAACAAAGTAAGACAACCAATCATTTAGGAACGGTTGCCTTTTTATTTCGGTTGCGATTAGCTTTTTTGAACAATAAAAGAAACTTCTGAATCTATGTAGCCGGATCTCCTAACACATCCAATCCAGGTATCAAGATCAATCCAATATTTTTTCTCTTTTGACTCCGCTCCATATTTTACGAGAGCATGCTTTATCGTATTCGTAAGATCCTGCATCCCTATTTCCATTTTTCCACCTAAACCATTTTCTTGCCTAACAGTAGCAAATGCTTCAAATAAAGTTGATGCACATTTCTCAAGCCTTTCTCCCGCAGCGTATGCTTCAGGATAATAATATCTAGTAAATGACCATCCACTTCCTTCGGGATATTCAAGATTATCATAACCTTTTAAACACACACTTATATCATTCACACTTTTTGCCCCAAACAACTGATGCTCCCTAGACATAAATCTACCGACGATATGCAAAGCTCCTTCTGCGGCATAAAGATTTTTATTTCCCTTAAGTTGAGGTTGACCTACCAGTATTACAATTAATTTGACATTATGTTCGTTTAAGTAATTGTATACATCAATAAGCCATTTGTAGTGAGCCTCTAGAAGTGCTTGTGCTTCATCAATAAACATAACTACTTGTTTAAACCTTGAACTCTCGCCTTTATCATGTAAAAACTGAGCTAATCTATCAAACTTATGATTTTTCTTACCAGCATACGGAAACAGATGACCCGTCCACAGTAATAACAACTCATAGAATACTTCTTCATTCGCAGTGAACTTGTGTTTGGCTGGTATAAAAAAAATAGGTAACTCATCGTTATATTGCTCCTTAAGCTTATCACGAACATATTTAATAGCTTCTGTCTTTCCTCGTCTTTGAAAGCCATAAATAATTCCACCAGGAGCGCGATCTTCTATCCATTCAGCTACTTTAGTATATAGTTTCCTTATTTCATTAGTTGGTACCAAATACTTATCTTGTACTAGCTTATGCATGCCAGAAGGTATGACTGGCCTATCGTTATACTCCGTACTCACGATTTAACACCCTTTCCTAAAATGATATCGGTTTAAAAAATTCATCCCAACTATCATCATGTTCATCGATAGTAACTTCTTCTTTCTTAAATACAAAAGTATTACTGAATGCAGATTCATCTTGATAACTTCTAGTTTCGGGAACTTCGGGTGCCACTTCCTCTTCTTCTACATCAACAGCTGCCTCTTGTACCATATTTTCCATATGCTTCTGATACCTATCTATATGGGCTAACCAATTTTTATCACCTTTATTTTTACTCGTACTAAGATGTGCTCTGAGAGCTTGGACATAATCATTACTAGCCAAGAAGAACGCCCTCTTTTCACTTCGTAGAAATTTATTAATATATCTCCTTGTTTCTAAACTATGGGGAGTTTTAACCCACTTACCGGATACACGTAACTGACCAAGTTCGCTTCCATTTTCTAAGAAAGCCCTGACATAGCGTATATCCATAATATTTATATAAATCGTTAGCTTCTTTCCTATTAAACTCGCATGCTGAGATAAAATCTCATTTCTGTATTGCGCACCCTCAAAGTTAATGTAAGGCCTCTTTCCTTTGAGCAAGTTACCTTGCACAGTGACAGTCTGACTAATGACTAAAAGACCCAGTTCTTGACGTCGATGCTCAGGCAGAACTCTTGGCAGGAATCCTCTTCCAATTTTGTCTTTCATTGCCTTAATAGGACTTAATCCTGAGTTACCACTATGTGGTTCAACATTATATTGGGCTAACATAGCCTCTGTTAATTCCTCTAGATGCTCAATACTAATTTCTGAAGCCAATGCCTTTTCTTCAGCATTTTTACGCTTAGGATCGCTTGGATTACTTCCTGTAGTAGAAGGAAGTAAGTGATATCCATTCACTTCAAGGATACGAAAAAATCTCTCTATATAAGATCTTCGTAATGGAGACTTTACTGGACCTGCATTTATAAAACACCCGATTGTTTTGGTCAATTTATCCTTTACATTTATAGCTAAATTTGCCTTCGCATTATCCATCCAGAATTCTCTCCATACTGCCCACTGGGTCTCAGGAATAGATATTGAAGGGAAAGATCCTTCTTTTGGATACTGAAGCCCATTTATTGTGAATATCTTTGGTGCATGCGGATAAATTGCATTTTGAATACACTGTAGGACATCCATCTGAGAATATTCTGGCTTCACGCATAACAAGTGACCTAGGACTGCACTTGTTGGGACTTCTAGAATTGCAAGCAGCCAAATCCTTTTTAACACTTTCTTCACATGGTTGCCATTAGGGTCCGTATATCGAATCGTCACTATTAAATCAATTTTATGTGCATCGAACATAACTCGTGAGAAAGGCCTAAAATTGATTGTGTAATTCTTCTCACCTTTACCCACAGTTCTTGCCATCATAGCAGCAACTTCACCATAAATGTGCTCATTTCCAAAATGTCGTTCTTTTAACTTTTTTACATATCTCTCTAACGATCTCCTTCCCTGATCTTCTGTATTTAGAGGATATTCACTTGCAGATATCCCCAGTTCCTTACACTCATCAATAAAATGTTTATGTAGATATTTCACGGAGTAAGTGAAACTTGCTGAGTTCTTTTTTTTCGCTAACGCCTTTTCAGCGATCCAATCCCGCAATTCAATATATTTTTCAAGTAATAGCTCGAATGCACCAGCGTAATTAGAGGCTTTTATTTTGGGAAGCTTTTTCCTTTCATAGTCTTTCAAATGAAGACCTGGGACGAGTGCTCTAAAACCCAGAGTCTCTCCGAATTGATTACTCCTAAAACAACGTTCCACGTATCTCGTTATCTCTTTTTTTTCAATTCCTGTAACTTCGGAAATTTCAGAGATGGTTCCATGATCTTGAAGGTACAATTCAACAGCCCGTTTTCTGTTTTGATATTTCTCCGCTGCAACTTCATCTAATGCATTTATGTCTACAATTGGCCAGTTGGATAATTCGAGCATGTCTTGGCTTACCCCCAGCTTCTCAACCAAGTTTTTACGCCTCATCGATCCACACCTCCGTCTCCAGACCAAAATATTCTTTATCAATATTCGCTTTAATTTCACCGGTACATATCAAACATGCAATTGCTTCATATAGACGCGGTAAATTTAGGTTTAGTAATTGAGGTAATTCCTTTACTGCTTTTTTTCCACCCTTGAGCTGTGAAATCACTTTATGGCGATCAATTTCAACTATAGTGTCGTTATTCTGTAAGTATGGAATTATATCTTTCAAATTTTCTAAATAGATTTCGTTGCTTCGTATATCTTTCTCAGTACGCACCTGATGCTCTTTACCGTGCAATTCACACCAACGTTTTTGCAACCCGATTTGTTTGACTACTTTTTCATCCTCTAGATCTTTTTCATATTTAATTTCAATATAGATCTCTTTGCCATCTTTTTTCTTAATCCACAAATCAAATATTGAGGATCCATCCTCACCTTCAATTTCAGCTTTATCAGGCTGTTCACAAAAAGCTTCAATAGTTGGATCAGCCTCAACCATTACCCAGTGGTCATATTCAAGATCACTGAATAAATTTACTTCCCTTTCTATTCGGGTGCTGTAGACGATCCAATGATTATTACCGTAACGTCCACTTCGTGATTTAATTAAGGGCGTTGTATACACTTCTAATCACCTCTATTGTTTTTAGTAGTTATTATTGCCTAAGAAAGGCACTTATAAACTGTAATAAGGTGATTTTTTTGTCGTTGGTGCATTATAACGGGATTCTCATGTTCATGAAAAAAGAACCCTAAGGTTCTTTTTCTGACTTTTATATACCAATTCTATTATTATTTAAAATATTATCCATTTTCTTAAACAAATCATCTTGTATTTCTAAATTAGTACCCCAATTGTTCCAAGGGTTTATGTTATATGTACACTGAGTTGTTGCGATAAAACCACATTCACATTGAAACTGACTTTTATAACTAAATAAATATAAAATAACATTATTACACGAAGGGCATCTGTTAATTAATTTTTTTTCAAATGAAAAGGACATATCTCTGCAAATTTAAGCTCGCAGAACATCCCCTTTATTTTACTATATAAACTATTATTTCCCAATATTATTCCTTACATACCTTAATAAGGTGATTTTTTTGTCGTTAGTGCAGTAAAATGGGATTTTCACGTCCATAAAATAACGACAAGAAAATACGTACAAATGAAAAAGAACCTTGATATATCAAGGTTCTAAAGCGGGATTATTTTGTCGTTGTACTGGAAGAGGAAGAAGCCTGCAAACCAACATGCCGGATTCTTTTTTTAATACTTAAAAAGCCGGCTTACTCCCGCAATTACTGTTCTCTATACATTCTCGCAATCTTTCAGATGTTTTACGCTACCTAATAACACATCCGGCTGCAAAGTTCAATCAACCAGTCCTCCCTGGCATCAACCAATCCAATAATCGCCTTCAAATCCATAAAATGTGCACTCCATGGTTTTATGATTGGTTGCCTCTTCATGAAAGCGCTCTCTATACTGAAACTTGCGGGCACTCATCATTTCAGACAAAAGGAGGACGGACAAGCGCATCGCCAAACGATCCAATACAGATTCATAAGGAGGCAGTCAATGAAGCGTTTTTTGGCACTGATGTTAATTATGGTTATGGCATTATCGTTGTTTCCGCTGAGCATGCCGACCGCACAAGCTAACAACTCCCTGCTCCCGGCTTTCCCAGGGGCTGAGGGCTTCGGTAATGCAGCTGCAGGGGGCCGCGGCGGCGAAGTTTATCACGTCACAAGCTATGAGCTTACGGGTCCCGGTACTTTTCATGATGCGCTCATGACGGCCGGCAGCACGCCTCGCACGATCGTTTTCGACATATCCGGAGAGATTACGATCCCACAGATTGTCGTGACGAACAAATCTCATATTACGATCGCAGGCCAGACGGCACCGGGCGACGGCGTCACCATCCGGGGAAACAATATCCGGTTCATCGATTCCAACGATATTGTCATTCGGTACTTACGCTTTCGCATGGGGAAATTAAATGTTAACGACGATACGATGTATTTTGAAGACTGTCAGAACGTCATCATCGACCACTCCACTTTCTCATGGGGGACGGACGAGGTGCTTTCTATCAAAAGCAAGGACTACGAGAATCCGCGCTCCAAAAATATTACCGTCCAATGGTCCATCATCTCGGAAGGACTGCTCACCCATTCGATGGGCGGCTTGATCGAAATGAATACGATCACGATGCACCACAATCTGTATGCCCACAACAACGATCGAAATCCGAAAACAAAAGGCCAAATCGACTTCGTGAACAATATCGTCTACAACTGGGGCGGCTTCCCTTATGTAGCAGGCGGCGAATCCGGGACGAAGGGCTACGGGAATGTGGTCGGAAACTATTTTATCGCCGGCAGGAATTCAGCGGATCCCGAATACGCCGTCGTTCGCGGCAACGAGAACTATCAGGTGTATCTCCAAAACAACCGGATAGACAGCAACAAGAACGGCCAGCTGGACGGAGCAGACACCGGCACAGGCATCATCGAAGCGGAGAAGCCAAGCGTTGTCATGCCGGAACGCTTCGAATACCCACTCGTTAACACGCAAGCTCCGGAAGAAGCCTATGCGTCCATATTGGATCACGCGGGTTCATCCCTCGTACGCGATGCGGTGGATACGCGAGTAACGAACAGTGTGAGAAATCAGACCGGCGTTATTATCGGAGATGAGCAGGATATGGGCGGCTTTCCTCCGATCAAGAGGGACACAGCGCCCGCCGATCAAGACCGGGACGGCATGCCCGATGCATGGGAGCTTGCGAATGGGCTGAATCCGGGAGATGCCGAGGATCGGAACGGCGATCTTAACGGGGACGGTTATACCAATCTCGAGGCATATTTGAATGAGCTTGCGGCTCCCGGCTTCCCTGCTCACTACCCAATGAAGCCGCCGGTATGGTCCGGTCCTCCATTTACGCCGCCGGTCGTCGAGCCGGAACCTGAACCGGAGCCGGAACCGGCACCCAGCATCGATGGAGCCATGCTCCGCAATGTGGTGATCAACGACAATAGCTCCAGCGGCAGCGCCAACGAAGCGAACTGGTCGGTACAAAGCAATCTGCAGCTGGGGGACGTTGTATTCGGAGACCGCATGACCGGCAGCAAGATCTATAAGTTCTTGTCGATGCCGGAGCATTTAAAAGGTCAGGAATGGGTACGTACGGCCGTCGCCTCGAGAAGCGCGACGAATGACGATTTGGTGTCCTTCTATTTATCTGCCGATGCCGATGTGTATGTCGCTTACGATGCCCGAATTACGACAGAGCCTGAGTGGTTGACGTCTGCCTATGAGCTTACGGGAGAGACAATTGCTGACAGCCAACCTGTTGAGTACAAGCTCTATAAGAAGCGGTTCACTGCAGGCGAGCATGTGGTGATGGGCTCGAATAACAACACGTCGAAATGTCCGTATTTTATTATCCTGAAGCCGGTCAATCCGGGCGCTGAGCCCCCGGCAGCCGCTCCATCCGACCTGGCCGGCGTGCTGACAAGCACCTCAGCCGTGCAGCTGAATTGGCTGCCTGTGAATGGAGCCGACGCTTACCTCATCTATCGTTCCTCCTCCAAGGAACCTGTATGGAAAGCAATGGCCAGCACCGAATCGGCGGCGTATACAGATACGGCTGTGGAGCAAGGTGTCACCTACCGTTATCAAGTATCCGCCTTGAACGCCGGAGGGGAATCTCCGCTATCACGCGCTGTGGAGATTTTTACCTTTGACGCATCGCAGCCTGCACCTGCAGCGCCTTCGAATCTTAGCGTAACGGCGGCAAGAAGCCTTTCCGTCGAGCTGGAATGGGCGCCTGTAGCAGGCGCGCTCAGCTATAGTCTCTATCGGGCGAGTGAACCCGACGGAAATTACAGTAAAATCGGCACGGTCGCAGGCGCCGTATATGCGGATAGAACGGTGAGTCCCTCCACCTCCTATACGTATAAAGTGACGGCAACCGGGATTGGCGGCGAATCCGCAGCCTCCGGCATCGTCACGGCAACCACCAAAGCGCCTCTGATTATGCCCGAAACGCCTGCGGGACTGGCGTCCGGACAGGTTTCGGCTTCCTCGTTTGCTATCCAATGGCAAGCATCAGCGGGCGCGGAAAGCTACAACATTTACAGAAAAGCAGATGGTAAGGAGACATACGCTCTAATTGGCAACAGCGCCTCATCTGCCTATGTCGATGACAGCGTCAATATTAGCAGCACAGGGTACCTGTATAAGGTTTCCGCGGTTAACGAAAGAGGCGAATCGGCGCAAACGTCCGAGTTGCGGATCGCTATGCCGGTGCCTGCCACTCCTTCCGATCTGACGGTCGGACTGGTGGGCGATACATTCGTCGGGCTCATCTGGACTTCCCATGGCGGGGAAACCCAAGTCAACGTCTACCGGGAAGCCAATGGTGTAGTCGAAAATCTAGGATACACCAAGGTCCATACGTATTACGACCGTACGGCCGTGCCTGGCGTTCAATACGTATATTACATCAAAGCCGCGAACGCAGCCGGAGAATCCGAAGCGTCCAATCGCATTACGGTTACACCGGGGCTGATGACCGTATTGGAAACCTATACGGATCAGTTCTTAAGAACCGGCGGCCTGACGGGTCCTCTTGCTTCCCAGTTATCGAACACTCTGAAGCAAGTAAAGCATCATCTGGATAAGAATATGGATCAGCAAGCGATCAAGTTTTTAGAAAAATATCTCGAATTGCTTGGCAAAAATAAGACGCAACAGCAGGAGCATATTTCGAGCGAAGCTGAGTTCACTTTGAGCTATTATGCCGAATTATTCTTGAAACAATTGAAAAAACAGGCATAAGGCTCTAAAGCTTCCATAGCAAAAGAGAGGCCACCTATCGAAGGTAGATCGATTATCCTTCGAGGGCGGCCTCCGCTGTTCCTCGAACTGCTAACGGAAATAGCAGCTCTTATTCGCTGAATTGCGTTGTTGTTGATGAGTTACGCGCGCGAATCCCGGGCGTGAGCTGTTTCGCCTGTCAACGTATTAAGTCGCAACCTAACCTCCACCCGGTTTCTTTATGACCCGGACGGCACAAAAACAGAGCAATAGCGGAATACACTTTTCCGTTAGCGCTCTGTTTTTATTTGATGATGCATCTTAATCTTTCATAGCTGCAAGCCGAATCTCTTTAACTCAATAAATATGCCTTCCAACCGCTTTCCCTTTTCCGTCAACGTATATTCGACACGCGGAGGAACCTCCGGATATACCTTCCTTACCAATATGCCATGGTCCTCAAGTTCCTTCAATCGGAGCGAGAGTGTTTTGGGACTGATCCCCTCCATGGCCTTCAGCAAATCGCTGAACCGCAACGTGCCTTCGATAAGCAAATCCCGAATAATCAAAAATGTCCATTTTGTCCCAATGACATCCAGTGTTTTGGCAATAGGACAAGGCTGTCCCGGTGTTCCTTTGTTCAGTTCGATTGGTTCTACTTCATGCATGGGAACCTGTCCCCCCGTACTTTTTTTATTTGATTTTCCCTAATCATATCACATTAATTCACTTTCGGAAACTATATGAAATAAATATCACTACTTCCCTAAGTAAAGTTAATATATATATAATATCGTTGTTATCAAACAACAACGCCCCTACCATGAGGAGGAAATTAATGGCATCCTTGCTTCCTTTTACTCATGGCACATTTCTCGGCGTCGTAACTGAAAACTAAACTACAAAGGAGATTTTTGACAATGAAAAATATCTTAATCATTAACGGTCACCAAAAATACGGCTCATCCGAGGGAAAGCTGAACCAAACTCTAGTGGACAGTATGGTTAGTTTGTTACAAGAAAACAACAGCGTAAAAACAACCACGCTGCAAAAAGGCTATTCCGTCGAGGAAGAGCAGCAGAAGTTTATCTGGGCTGATACGATTATCTACCAAACCCCCATCTATTGGTTCAGCGTGCCGGGGCTATTAAAAACGTACATGGATGAAGTGTTTGCGTACGGTTTATTTTTTAAGGGTGCTGATCAATATGGACGAGGCGGATTGTTAACGAACAAAACCTATATGTTGTCGACTACCTGGAACGCGCCGGAAAAGGCATTTAACGATCCTACGCAGTTTTTTAAAGGAGACGGCTTGGAAGGGGCACTGGGACACTTGCATCGCGTTCAGGAGTTTCTCGGTATGCACCCTTTAAAGAGCTTCGCCTGCTACGATGTCATCAAAAACCCAAACATCGACAAGTATGTAACCGAACTCCACGCACATCTAAAAAATGTACTGAAATTTTAATTCAACTACCTACAAGGAGGAAATCACATGTTACAAAATCAAAAAATTATCATCATCGGCGGCAGTTCCGGAATCGGTTTGGAAACAGCCAAGCAAGCCATCGCACTTGGCGCGGAGGTGATCATTGCGAGCCGCTCGGAAGATAAATTACAAAAAGCAAAAGAGTTTCTTGGCTCCAATGCTTCGGCTTATACGCTGGATACGACAAATGAAGAGCAAGTAAAAGCTTTTTTTGAAAAAACGGGCCCGTTCGACCATCTGGTTGTCAGTGCAGCCGAAACATTCGGCGGATCTTTTCTACAAACGGATGCGGCCAAAGCGCGGCAGCTTTTTGAAAACAAATTTTGGGGCCAATACTACGCAGCGAAATACGGCGCTCCGAAACTTTCGCCGAACGGCTCAATCACCCTGTTCTCCGGAGTTGTCGCCTACAAAGCGATGGTGGGTTCATCGGCACTTGGCGCAGTCAATGCAGCCGTATCGAGCCTGAGTCAGACTCTAGCTTTGGAACTTGCTCCAATCCGGGTGAATACCGTTTCCCCCGGTATCATCGATACGCCATCACGCAGCAAAATGCCAGAAGACGCGCGTGCTAAATTATATACGGCGATCGCCGACAAACTCCCTGTGAACAGGGTAGGGAAAGCGGAAGATGTCGCGCAAAGCGTACTGTACCTGATCCAAAATGGTTTCGTGACCGGAACCGTTCTCCATGTGGAAGGCGGGCATATTTTAGCTTAATTACCAACTTATCTAGGAAAATTATATACCATTTCTTTCCAGGAAATTTTCTCACTTTGTAGGGATATTCTTGTCGTTGTACGAAAGTACTACTCCTGTGGATTATTGATCGTATGGGTATAAGCTTACTTGACTGCGCAAACAGATTCAGCCATTTAAAAAAAAGGAATAGCTTTCAGCTTCCTCAAGCTGCAGGCTACTCCTTTTTCTTATAAACAAAGCTGCTGTGTTTCACTCAATCGATGATAGCAAGCCTATTCCTTATTCACGAACAGCGGTCCGATTTGGCTTAATAAATAAGTTACGTCGTTAGCATCAAATCCATTTCCATCGACATCAAACTGTTCGAACACCAGCCTAGTCACGTCTTCAATAGATATAAAACCGTCATGGTTCGTGTCTAATAGCTCCTTAGAGGGCTCGCGGCTTCGCACAATTTGCAGTTGATACGTTTTAACCGTTCCGTCCTGTGCCGTTATTACAAGGGGATATAGGTTCTGGCTTGCATCAAAACTAATATTCGTGATATTAATGCCATTCATATCGTAGGTCACATCCGTTACGGACATTTGAGCATTCGGATCCGACAAGTGGACAAGCAGAGATACGTTTGTCACGTGCCAATCCACATTCAACGTAAAGGTATGGCCAGATTGTCCTAGCGGGACACCTCCATATTGAATATCACTAATATCCGCATTATGGGATCCCAGCCTGTTGACGTTCAGTGTATACGCGCGCTGATTGCCGTTCTCCGCAGTTACCGATATAAGAATCGGATTCACACCCACATTCAAGTACACAGCATCACTTACGGTAACCGGATGTCCGTCCTTATCCATACTTACATTGGCTCCAAGGTGCTCTGCCAAAGCGTTGACGTATACGGAATATACGTCGTTGGATACTGTAGCTGCATAAATGCTGCTTTCTGTAGCAACATCTGGAGTTACCACGAGCAAGTTAGAGAATGAACGTTCTGTGCTTGCCAGAATGCTCCTCATTTTGGCATTGTCACTTGCCGTCGATGTTGTGTAAGCAAAGGCCTGCACCACACTGTCCAGCATACCATTCTTTTGTGCGATAGCTCGAACTGTCAGACCGTTCGCATCCATAGCTGTTGGCATGTGTCCAGAATCGTACAAAGTGCTCTCTGAGGTAGGATCAGATCCGTCCAGCGTATAGTAAATATTCGCACCATCGGTAGCCGTGGCAAGCTGTACCGACTTACCAGCTTGCAGAATCGAACCACTGGCCGGGTTCGCGATAGGAGCCGATACTTGATCGGCAGTAAAGACACCGTAAGTGGAAAAATGAGACACCAAGGTCGTAACAACACCACTTGAACGGTTTGTCCTCTGGTACTCCCATTTTCCGTTCATCTCGTTGAGATAGAAAATACCGATCTTGGAAAGATCCGTCCCGGGTGTGACAGGGAACTGCAGTCTAACTGGGATCTCAAGCTGATTCGTATCCATCCCGTGGAAAGTGAATTTGATGACAGGGCCCGCTTGCTTTAACGTTGTCCCCGTTACATCCGGATTCACTAATTCCGCGGTTACTGTTGTACCAGCAGGTATGGATAAGCCCTGCAAATCAAGCACTACACCGTCCGAGAAGATAAGCGGCTCATTAGCTGTGACTGCATAGGGGGCGCCATACTGGATCGGTTCTTTACTAAGCACCGTAAACTTGAATTCAGCGTACTGCTTCGTCTCACCTTTGATTAATGTTGCCGTCAAGTGAACGATCGCATCGCCGGTTGCAGCTACAGGCCGGGTTACCGTTCCATCCGCCGTGATCGCCGCGCTATCACTTTCCCACGTAATCGTGGATCCGAGCGCGCCTGTCTTAGGCAGAACGAGATTCGTCGTGACTTGGTTTGCATCCGCGTTACTTCCCAGGATCGATGCCAGCGTTAGCGACGCTTTGTCGGCTGTTACGATCTCGGCTTCCGATATTGGGTTCGCTTTTACTACCAGCGTGAAGGTTACTGTTTCGCTTGCTCCGCCTTTGTTCAAGGTCGCGTGCAGCTGCACCGTACGGTCTCCCTCTGCGTGCGAACCACGCGTTACCGTTCCATCCGCCGTGATCGCCACGCTATCACTTTCCCACGTAATCGTGGATCCGAGCGCGCCTGTCTTAGGCAGAACGAGATTCGTCGTGACTTGGTTTGCATCCGCGTTACTTCCCAGGATCGATGCCAGCGTTAGCGACGCTTTGTCGGCTGTTACGATCTCGGCTTCCGAGATTGGGTTCGCTTTTACTACCAGCGTGAAGGTTACTGTTTCGCTTGCTCCGCCTTTGTTCAAGGTCGCGTTCAGCTGCACCGTACGGTCTCCCTCTGCGTGCGAACCACGCGTTACCGTTCCATCCGCCGTGATCGCCGCGCTATCACTTTCCCACGTGATCGTGGAGCCAAGCGCGCCTGTCTTCGGCAGAACGAGATTCGTCGTGACTTGGTTTGCATCCGCGTTACTGCCCAGGATCGACGCCAGCGTTAGCGACGCTTTGTCGGCTGCTACAATCTCGGTTTCCGAGATTGGGTTCGCTTTTACTACCAGCGTGAAATTCACGTTACGAACCGACATATTTTTGCTCACGACTGCCGTCAATTCGACTTCGGCGTCAGACTGCCCAGGCAACGGCTTCTTAACTTCGCCTGTCAACGGATCGACCACATTCGATTGATCCGAATCCCAGCGTAGCACAACGCCGTTCGCATCATTTTGAGGCAGCATTAAGCGCTCAGCATACACCTCATTAGTCACGGAATCTATCCCCGGATTAATGCTTTGGAACCAATCAGTCAATAGGGAAGCCGTGCGCGCTGCTTGGAGATCTTCCGTGTCGGGCATGAGTGTAAAAGGAGCATCATACGTTCCGCTGCCAGCAGCCTGAACAAGATCTGTCCTTACATAAATGACAGGTTTAACACCCCCTTCAACTTGAGGGGAAGCCCCGCTCAGATCGCCAGTAACAACGACTTGATATAATCCCTGCCGGCTCATGGATTCAGAGTTAGCGAGGTATGCAGGAGTTAATGTCCATACATGTGCAAGATCACCCAGCATACCGCTTCCGCCAGGGTAGACTGACCCGTATTGCAAATAGTCATTAGCGGAAAGCAAGCCCACTTTAGCAGATACCGATGTGGTTCCATCCCAACTCCGGCCATCTATGCCGTTTACGTCCCAAGCATGCTCCTGCATCCAATCCTGATGTTCAAAAGCTTCCAGAAAAGAATGATTCAACTTATAAGCCAATGTGCCTTCAGCTTCAGGATCAAAAGCGTTAGAACCATCTTCACTCCATGCTGAAGTACCTGTATTTTCCAAAGAAACCATTTTGCCCGAATCATTATCCAGCATGATCCACTTATGTCCGCCGTAAGAAACGATGCTGCCGTTAGGAACGGTAGTCCCCAGTGGCGTATTCACCTTTAATTGCGCGGCTTGATCCAAAGTATGATGAAGCTTATTCAATTGAGCTTCACGTTCGGCTGCGTCTGAATTCGGGTCCTGGTCGACCTGCCGAGCCTGAACGTATGAACTTTGCAGCATACTGCCGGCACCGTACCTGTACTCACCTGGAAGCTGTCCTTCTGTAAGATTTGCGATAGTCTGTTGTTCTGCTGTAAGAAGCTCAAGTCTCAGTGAGTTTTCAACAACGTACACAGCTACATCATCTACGTAGATACCAGGGGCTTGTATCGATCCATCCGTAGATAAATGAAATCTCATTTGTAAATTCGGTACCGCGTAACTGCTGTCCAAATCGAAATTCAGCTTTTTCCAGTCGGTTGAAACCCGAGAAGAAGGTTCCCTAACTTCACCTTCGCCCTCGCCTTCACCTCCATCCGAATCCCTGCCACCAGTATACTTATGTACCGTTTGCCATGTTTGGCCGCCGTCCTTGCTGACATCAATATAAATATAATCATAATCCTTCTCCGTTTGTTCCCACACCTGAGCCGAAATGACTACTTTGGAAACACGGCTTCCGGACGCGTCAATAGGGCCAGACAGGAGAAAGCTTCGCTCCTCAGCCTTATAATCCCCAGTTAGATTCGTTCCCCAAACGGCTGTCCCCGAGTATGCACTTGAAGGACCCGAGCTGTAGTTCGGCGTTCCGTAAGCCCAAGTAGAATTTTCACCTTCCGTGCGATACCCGCCGTCTCCGCCCTCAAAATCCTCAAAGTATGCGGGAGAAGGGAGAATAACTGCGTTTTGAAAGCTCACAATACTTTCTATTAAACTCTCAGAAGCTGAATCTACTTGCTCTTGACCTGCGTTAAAATTCAACATAACGGCCTTCGCCGCCACATAAGCAGCTTGCAGCATATCAAACGCCGAAGGTGGTGTTGCACCGGGAACGGAGCCCTTCACCGTTTGCTTCATCAGCTGCGAGGCTTGCTGCAAAGTCGAGGCTAACGTAATCTTATCCGCATACGGAATTTGTTGGGAAGGCAAGGAATCGAGCATTTCATTTAAGTATGACCATGCACGGTCGACTTCCGATTGACTGCTCCCTGCTTCATCATATACAAGGATTGCATCTTCCAGCACTTCTCTTAGGCTTTCTATCGCCTCGGATGGATACTGACCGACTTCTGTCCCTGCTACAGCCTTTTCCAAAAAAGTCTCCGCTTCTACAATCGCGGCATGAAGATCTTCCTTATTGACGGGGATGACAATCAATTCAACTAGATACGATCTGGCATATCTACTGTTCGGTGTCTGTACCGTTAATTCAACCGTCTTGGAAGAAGTACCAGCTGGCAAATCAATATGAATGGTTTCTCCGCTGCCAGATAATGTGCCGTCAACCGTCAACTTCATTTCAGACTTCGCCAAATAGGGGACTAGTGCCACAGATGAACTGCTGCCCTCGACTTCAAGACGAATCTTATCCGGCTCTTGGGGATTGGCCACTGTAGCTGGAACTGAAACCGTCTGCTCATCGAGGCTGATGTAAGACAAGCGCAGATTCGGCCCCGACCATTTCTTATACAAGGCCTTGCCATCCGCGGCTGCCCCAGCGGTCATAAAACCGCCGTCCAGCGTCCGGATCACGTGAAGCCACTCCTTGCCGGACTCGTCAGAATGATGCCATAGCTCGTATCCTTCCTCGCTGAATGCCGTCAAGTCAGCCATGCCATCACGCATTCCTGCCGCTGCGTATCCTCCTTCTGATAAAGGGATCAACGATTTGACAGAGACAGGTCCATTACTCTCCGTGAAAGTATCCCATACCAAATTCAAAGAAGAATCTAGCTTCAATAACCATATTCCGGATAAATCCGTCATATTTCCGCTGGATGCGGATGTACCGGCGACCAAGTAGCCTTCGTCTTCCGTATGAACAATGCTTTGACCTTCTTGATAAATATTACGTTGGAAAGTTTTCACATTATCCATTTCACCATCGTTCGCCAAATGAGCTACCCACAGTGATGGAGAATCTCCGCCAACGGATAACGTGCCGGTAACGACATAGCCGCCCGCCCCATCCTCGACAACATCATAGATAACATCCGGCAAATCTTCACTTACGACGAAACCGGTCTCCATTACTACTTTCCATGTCGCGTCCAGTTTCACGAAATAAGGCATTGTCCATCCGGATGATTGCGTTGCTTTACCGATAATGACTATACCGCCGTCGGAGGTTGATTTAGCCTTCAAAGCGGTTTTACCGGTCCATGTGCTATCATTCCCAACCATAACCGTACTTGGTGTCTGCAGGTTCAGATCCTGATCCATTTGGACTAGCTCGATACCACTTGAAACGTTACTCACCAGGGCAAAATTATCACCCGAATCTGCCATGGGTAACACGGATACTGTCTTATGATTAGAGAACATGAGCACCTTCCGCATCTCGCCATTATGCTTACTTCGGATAATTTGAGAATCGGCGGTCGGCAGACTCTGAATCAATATACTTCCTCCATCAGGAAGATTGATAGACTGCGTCATTGCGGAATTATCTTCGTCTACCCGGATTTGCCAGTCGTTATCAGGAATTTCTGAGCCGGGTCCTACATATAGCTTCACATTGTACGCTTCCTTGGAAAATCCATCAGATGCCGTAACCTCAATCCCAATAACATTCGTGCCCGTTTGCAAAGCAACCTCAGCATAGCCTTCGTTGCCTACCGGGCTATGATTAATCCTAACTGTGGAATCCGAATCCGAAGGCTCGGCAACAATCCTCACCGAAGCAGTTCCGGAGTCTATGCCCAACGCGTACTGCTTCACATCGGGGGAAAATCCGCTTATAGCTGCTCCATTCAGCGATATCGCCTTCAGGCTGGCAACGGCGGATGGACTTAACCGAAACTGCGCACCATCGACCGATACTGCAGCAGGCACCTTGCTAGCGTTAGCTTTTACGCCATCTCCTGCAACTCCAATTCCCAATTGCCCGTATTGGTTGCTCCCCCAGCTCCATAGCGTTCCGTCCTCTCGGATCACGTACGCCGTATTATTTCCTTCAGCTAAGTAAATAGCATCTGTAAGATAACCTTCTCCATTCGGGCCCATAACTTGTGCTTGCAGACTCTGATAGTAGACAGTCGGATTCCCTAGAATAAAAGACGATGAAGGGTTATCGTCCGTACCGTTGACGCCTCTTGTCCAAACCTTACCGGAGGTTGTTAAAGCCGCTGCCGAATTGGCTCCCATAGCGACTTGTTTGGCATCCGTAACCATGGGAGTCGAGGTATCGTCGCCATCGCCGGTAAACACTTGGCCGTTATGAGCCCACGGATCGGCAGTTGCCCACACCTTACCGCTCTCAAGAACTGCTCCTAATCCATAAGCGCCAGCATCCAAATCAACAACTGGCTCCGGAAAGGCGGTAATTAGCGTCGGCACACTTAGCTTCCAATTAATTTCGAGAAAGTCTAAGATAGCCAGAGGGTTGGAAGAGTTATTCCCCCATCCGTACAGCTTACCGTCACTTGTTAAGGCCGCTGCATACGAATCGGAGGCAACGAGCTTCACAACATCCGTGAGATGACCAACTCCAAGAGGGCCAACTACTTGCACAGGCTCCTCATAAAAGCTTGTAAGCAGCCCGCCAATGCCAGTAGCCATCTGCCCCCAATCGTTCTTCCCCCAACCCCATACGGTTCCATCTTCCAAAAGTGCTAAACAGAAGTAGCCGCCAGTGACCATGTCCTTCACGGGCTTGGGGAGCGTCACCTGACGCGGAGTTACGATGTTTACCGCATTGTTATTAGCTGTAATCCAGCCTCCCCATTCCCACAAAGTGCCGTCGCTTCTCAGACCCATGGAATGATTGCCACCTGCCGCCACTTTGACGAAGCCGGTTAATGTTTCTCCGCTCGCATACCTGACTTGCTGCGGGCTGGGCATCTGCCCCTCCGAGGCGCCGCTGCCCAATTGACCGCTCGAATTGTCACCCCAGGCCCACACCGAGCCGTCAGATTTCAACGCCAGAGCGTGGTTCATTCCACCGGATACCATCGCCTTTACATCCGTTGAAGCAGATGCCGTCGGGACAAAAAAGGTTAGATTGCCTAAACCGATGCTGGATAGCATTAGCAAGAGGGAAAGACAAATGCAAAAAGCTTTTGATTGTCGAATAATGTTCGTATCTATTTCTCCTTTCCTGAAAAAGCAATAAATATAGGACCTAACGACTATTTTACCAATCATGTCTCATTTTGTATATTACGTATTACAGATTCTCCTTCTTAGACAAGTAACGATTCTAACAAAAAAAACGAGGCGCTTCCTCATTGAGAGAGCACCTCGGTTTAAAAGCTTTGAAGGAGTTAAATACCAGGATATACCGGCGGATATGGATAATATGGATATGGTTGGTATGGATACTCTGGATACGGAGGATATGGATAGTAGGGTTGAGTCGCACTCAAGAGTAGGGGGGCCGCAATCCATGGAAATACATTGTTAAAGCCGCCATATCCGTAATGCGGATAATGCGGATAAAAGCCATGCCCATGTCCAACGAATCCAGGGCCTACATGCCCAATTGGACCATGTCCATGCCCAAATCCGTGGCCACCCTGGCCGCCGTGACCGATGCCGCCCCCATGTAAACCACCACCGCCAACCGGCGGGCGAAATTCTTGCTCTTCAGGTTTCGTCATAACTGAAATCACTCGCATTCTTGTATAGTCAATAGCCTAATACAGAGTATGTGTGCGATCGCCTATTTGGTGTTTGTTCCACATGAAAATGGGCGCAAATAAATCGGGATGCCCCCTCTAAGGAGCACCCCGATTATGGTTTATTTAGAAATGATATCAGCCTGCGCATCCGTTTTGATTTGTTCATATTGATCCTTGTATGTATCAATAATGCTTGTATCATATCCATTATCGGAAAGCTTCGAATTCAAATCGCTCATAATTTGATCAAAAGCAGCGTCAGCTTCAGCGACCTTGGAAAAGGCTTCATCAATTAAGCTTGCATCTTTCGTGCTTTTATATTGATTATATAGCTCCGTGAGCTCCGCCTTGCTTTTCGCTTCAAGCTCTCTTAGCTGAGTCTCCGCTTCAGACTTAATCGAATCATAAGATGGCTTGGCCACGTCGCCGTCACCAACTGTACCGCTTCCGCCGCCAGCGGAACCTCCACCACCAACTGCCCCGCCGCCTCCTGCAGCCGGAACCTGCGGTTCCGTTTTAGGCGTTTCCGGCCCCTTCACCTCAGGATCCTTCTTAACCGGAGTCGTTACAGCTGAAACCGTGTAAGTTACCGGATCCCAATTAATCGTTTTGCCTACAGACTCCGAGAAAAAACGCATAGGCACATATAAATTGCCATCGACAATGTATCCAGGTAAATCCTCAGAAGGACTTTTCGATGCCCCATCAAAAACATAGGAAATCTTCTCTTTGTACACATTCAACTTACTGGATACCAGCTTAGATTTATCGAATTTATCATTGCTTTTTGAGTAAACCTGCGCGTTGAGCTTGTACTCTTTGATGTTAATTTTGTCCGTATCATTAGGCTCAGCAATTGTAACTGTATATGTATCTGCATCCCATTTCACTGCTTTATCCAAAGAGTAAGAAATGAACCTGATCGGCACATAGGTGCTGCCTTCATAGATGAACCCCTGCTGTCCCTCCGGTGGTGCATACTCCTTGCCATCAACGGTAAAATGCATAGGAACTTGATAAACATTCAAATCGATTGGAGATTGTGCTGCAGATGCTCCCGTGCTCATTCCCATGAACAACGCTAAAGATAATCCTGCTGTGGCTGTCATTCGATTTTTCGCTTTCACTAGATCGACACCTCTTATAGTTATTTGGTTGTAACTGCTTTTTGAACTGCTGCTATCTCCGCTGCTGTAAACTTGGAAAAAGCTATCTTCTTCAGCTCCGCCTTCTCTTCAGAAGTCAATCCTCCGCCAGCCATTTGCCGGAATTTGTTCAACTCGGATGCTGAGAATCGACTCATCGCAAACTTCACAGCTTCCTGCTTACTGCTGAAAGACAAGGCAGGTTGCTCGTTACCTTCACTCTCAGAATTAGTTCCCTCTTCAGCTGTTGAAGCTTGTTTCTTCGAAGAGTCTTCTTTCGGACTTGCACTCGAAGATTGAGAACTTAACTTATCTAGTGCATTTGGTGCAGGTGCATCTGTGTTACCTTGAAGAGAAACATCCCCCGAGGATTGTGGCATTGCCGGCAATTCCACCTGCTCTAGTAATTGCTGGTTAGCCTCAGTCTCAGCTAATAGTTGAGCTGCAAGCTTATCTGCGATCACATTCACCGAATAGGTGTAGCCCGCGTACCCGCCAACTCCTAGAACTCCTATGCAAATCAATAGCAATAACCATTTTATTCTCACTTTTTAAACTCCTTGTTGGAAATTGGATAATCGTCCCCAAATCAACTTCTAACAATCCATTAACTTCTCGATTATCACATAATTGAGAAGTTATATTAATATTCACTCTTCTTATCACAATCCTAAGTTGGTTCTCGCTACATCTCGATTTTTTCTTTTGAATTTGAATTATTTCTAAAAAACATATAAAATCTAGACAATTACCGACTGTATTCTCGTCACCATCAAAACCATTCCTGTATGACAGAAACTAACTTTTTCATCCTTTTTGGTAAAACCTAATTATTCGATGTATTGTTCCAAATTTATTTCATTAATTTCAGAAATAATATATTCTTATCAAATATTCGATAAAAAATGGAGTGTTGCATTTTGTCTGATGGTAGAAATAACAAAGACACTAATCAAAATGTTATGTTTAAAGGATGTTTATGGGGAATATCCATTATTCTCTCATTTTGGATATTAATAATATTCTTATACACTAGGTTTATTTAAACACTTTATTAAATTCCAATTAATTTCCCTTATTACATTTATTAGTATACCAGTATAGGCTGATACAGACCTATTTTGAAATAATAAAATAACACGAACAACGGTTCTAAATATGATGTTTAACTTTATTGGCGTTGGACTACATTACCAACTGAATTGTTAAGAAGTTTCTTTTTACGATCATCTATATAATAATTAAGTAACACCTGCATACTATCAAGAAGTTCAATTGTGATGTCATCTTGATTAATATATCTAATGGTTTTTTTAAAAGATTTTGGATAATTATTGAATTTCTTCAAGCCATTCTCCCCTAGACTTCAATCCATATGGATAGATTCAAAATTATTGTCTTTTAAATCTCTTCTACTAAGATTAACATAATATTTCAGCTCGTAATCTCAATACATTTAATCCAGTTATCCTCAACAAGACTATCTCTTTTCAATCCCTTAACATTTGAAACATTAAAATCAATAATATCAATCGAAATGAGTAACGTGGATTTTCCCTTACTCATAGCCGTTCGGATTTTTAATCTGCCAATTCCAAGAATCTAAGCACATTTCTTCAATTCCTTTTTCAGCAAACCATCCCAGTTCTTGATTGGCTTTGGATGGATCCGCATAGCATACTGCTACGTCACCGGGCCTACGAGCTTCGACAGTGTATGTAATCTTCTTACCAGAAATCTTTTCAAATGCTGCTATCACTTCAAGAACAGTATAACCTCTGCCTGTTCCCAGATTGTAAGCATTCACCCCTGATGATTTCAATATATTTTCTAGAGCTTTCAAGTGTCCTATTGAAAGATCTACCACATGAATATAGTCTCTTACCCCTGTACCGTCCGTTGATGGATAATCATCACCAAACACTTTAAGTTCCTTCAATTTTCCAATGGCTACTTGTGTGATATATGGCATAAGGTTGTTTGGTATTCCATTCGAATCCTCGCCGATAAGTCCACTTGAATGTGCTCCAATCGGGTTGAAATAGCGTAAAAGTGCAATACTCCATTCATTGTCAGAAATATATAAATCGCGTAAAATTTCCTCAATCATTAGTTTTGTACGTCCATAGGGATTAGTAGTACTTAATCTAAAACCTTCAGATATAGGTACAGATTCAGGTATTCCATAAACTGTAGCCGAGGAACTAAATACCATTTTCTTAACCCCATATTTTTGCATAACTTTACATAAAACAAGTGTACTTGTAATGTTATTATGAAAATATCTAAGCGGAATATTTACCGATTCACCGACTGCTTTTAATCCTGCAAAATGCAATACTGCATCAATTGTATGCTCATTAAATACTCTTTCCAGTTCTTTGCAATTAGTAAGATCTAAGTCATAAATTGCAAAATTCTTACCCGTAATTTCTCTCACACGTTTTAATGATTCTATTTTGCTATTGGAAAAATTATCTACCACAACGATGTCAAATCCTGAATTTACTAGTTCTACACATGTGTGACTTCCTATATATCCTGCTCCGCCGGTTACTAAAATTGACATCTTCTCAATCCCCTATTTAATAATTCATTATGATTTATTGTAGTTTATAAATTCACTTTTTACTTTCTTAAAAATTCATAGCATTAAAATTCTGGTTAGTTTGCAATAACATTTATCTGAAATTATTTCTTAATATTCAGATAAATCTTTTGTTCTGAGTGATAGATTGCTGTGTAAAACCAATCTGCAATACCCGAAATATCTTTTTAATTTTACATCATTGATTTCCTTCTACTTTTACTATGTTTACTATCTAAGCTCAATACTTCAAAATAATGTTTTTCTATAGATTCAATCATATTTTTAATACTATATTTTTTGCTACTATCTAATGAGTTTTGTTTTAATTGGACAAATTCATCTATAGTTAGATTAATGACATACTCCATTTTTGAGGCTAAATCAATTGAATTTTTAGTCTTAACTAAGTACCCGTTAACACCATCGTTTATTGCTTCTGGTATACCTCCAACTTCACTAGCTATTACAATTAGTCCTGCAGAAAAGGCTTCTATTAAAGTGTATGGGAAACCTTCTTGTATTGATGGCATTAAGAAGGAATCATATTCTTTTAGAATTTCAAATACATTCTTAGGATCAACAAATCCTTTAATAGTAACATTGTTTAATTTGTTCTTATTCACCAAATATGTAATTTCGTCAACTAAGGGACCATCCCCATACATATCAACACAAAATTCCCCTTGATACTTATCATTTAATTTCTTTATAGCCTCAATCAAGTAAATTAATCCTTTTTCTTCAATAAACCTTCCAAGAAACACAAATTTCCTGGTGCATTTTGTGTTTATTGTTACTTCTTTTTCGTTTGGAATTGAAATACCATTATAAATTACAACTATGCTTTCATCATCTACACCTGTAGAGATAATTTGTTCTTTTACTTTATTAGACACAGCAAAAATTTTGTCATTAAATTTAATAATATTAACATATAAGAATTGATACAAATGTCTTAATTTTAATCTATCTGGAATCCAACCATGGGCAGTAGAGATTATTTTGTATTTTTTGTTAATAACAAAGTAACTAGCTATACTTCCTAAGAAAGTTGCTCTAGGACTATGAAGATGTACTATATCGGGTTCAAATACTTTTATTATTTGATTTATTTTGTAAATAGAACTAAGATCTCTATTAATTTGAATTACCTCAATACCTGAAATTGATTTTAGTTTTGTACCAATTTCTGAATCACTAGGAACTACAGTACTGATTTCAAATAAAGTATTATCAATATGTCTAACTATATCAAGCACGTGCTTTTCGGTTCCACCATAACTAGAGTTAAGAACGATTACTAATAGTTTTATTTTTTTCATAAACAACAACTTTATTAATTATTTATTTAATAAAGTCTTACACCTCACTTTTATAATTAATTTTCATTTAAAGATAATTTCACAAGTAATCACCATCGAATATCACTTCTCTCGGATTATCCAAAAAAGGTATAATTTACATTTTATTATAATTAATAACCTTTTTATCACTTAATTGTATAAATGTATAAGCGAAAACTATATAAATGATGATGATAATTGAAATTTTTTTCCTTGTCATATCATCCCCAAAGTTGCCGATTACGTAATCTAAACCTAAATATTCTAGATTTTGAAAGCCAGCTATTGTGACTACTGCGGAATATATATATATTACAGAAAAAGCAGTTAGGTAGAAGGACCTACTTTCCTTATTCAGAAGAAAAACAACTATTACTAGTAATAAGATAATTAAAAAAATTAGTGACTCGAATGTTCGGTACCCCTGGAATTTCCAGTTTTCAATATTAAAAGGAGAAGGAGAAGAAAACATATTACCCACATTTAAAAGACTATTAATTACTCCCTTTAATCCGACATTATATACTTCAACTACTAATGCAAATATTGCACCCAGTAATGAAAAACGTATGTAGCCCTTTAACAAAAGAATATGACAAAGTATAATTACAGGTGAATATACACGTAGCGAATATGCAAAAAACATTACAAACAAAAACCAAATAAATTTTTTATTCATAAACAAATTGAGTGCAAGAACTATTAAGAACAAACTTGTAATATCCTTAAGAAAAAATGATGACCAATATTGAAGAGACGCGCTTCCGAACAAACCAAGAAGAATTATATTAATTATCTTATCAGTAAAAACGGAGTGCTTTTTTAATAATCGGTATGTTAAATACCCCGTTATTATATATAACAATGCATTGTATGTTGTAATAAAAGCGGGATCATTATTGTGTAGAAAGTAAAACATAGGATAATATAAAAGTGCAAAAACTAAGTTGTTCTGTGTGTCTATTTGAAACCCAGTGCATAGTTCATTCCAAAAGAAAGTAATTAAATCATAATAATTACCATGAGTAATTAGTTCTTCAAAATACATTTGTGAGTCTGGGAACTGCAGAGGATCGTTAGATAAACTATATCTAGATATTCCTACATACATTAGAAAGAAATACAAAATTGATAATTTCTTATTACCGAATGGAAGAGCCAACATAAAAGGTAATAATGATAAATTTATCAAAATCGTACCATAAATGTTTGGCTCGTAAAGGTAATAACAGGTAAGAATATATAGCAGGACTGCCGTTAAAATAAAATGAGCTTTAACAAAAGTATTCTTTAAAATAGGTCTGAAAATAGTTTGACTTTGCAAAAACTTCAACTCCTACTTACCATTTTTTCTTGCGCAATATCGTTAGGAGTAGAATGTCTAACAGTCCTTCCATTCTTCGATAGTATATCTTCCCAACTCGATTAAATTTAACAATTTTGCTTGGATTTTTTTATCCAATTATTTTCTATCCAATTACTTATACAAACAGAATTTTAGGCAGCACATATGACAAATAGTCTGCAATAAAGATCAAATGTTCCTTGATAAATACAATTTTTCTATCTTCTTAGCAGTGATATTAATATCATACCCAACATGTATTAGGCATTTCTCTAAGTAAGTCCATTTCATTCGATTAGAATCCAAATATCTCATAATTTTATTAACCCATTTATCTCTATTTTCGCTTAAAGAAGCGAACTCGATTATTCCGGCACCTATATCTGTTTCCTTAGGAACTGTATTGGCACTAACACAAGGTGTGCCTGCTGCTTGTGCTTCAATAAGAACATTTCCAAGACCCTCATATAAGGAAGTAAACAGAAATAAATCTAACGCTCCCATAATTTCCGGTACATCTTCGCGTATACCTAAAAAATGGACGTAATCTCTTAACCCCATTTGATCTATTTGTGATTCAATATCCTTTCGTAATGGTCCATCCCCAACGAGAACTAAGTGTGCGTTCTCTAATGTTTGATGTAGTTCATTAAAGATTTCAATAAGAAAGCGGTGATTTTTAACTTCATTAAATCTTCCAACATGTCCAATTAACGGTATGCCCAGAGGCAGCTTTAATTTTTTTCTAAGATAGTTCCGATCATATGGTAGTACTTCATATACATTTAAATCAATTGCATTCATGAGAACTCGAACACGTTTATCTTTCCAACAACTTAAACCGAATAATGATTCACATGCATTTCTTGAACAACCAAATAAATGAGTAGCATTTTTATTAATTAACCATTGCATATACCAACGGTAGATTTTTCGTAACCAGGAATCTACTCTACCATCATGTGAAGTATGACTATGAGCAATTCGTAAAGGTATCTCTGTTCTTTTAGCAATCTTCAGGATAAATCCACTCAAATAATGAACATGGCTGTGAATCCCAACAAATGGACCATATTCATCTAATGTTTTTTCAAACGCTTTACCATATGAATATAAACCCACATTACTAGGACTGATATGTGAAAATATCCGTCCACCCATAGCTCGAATTTCATCATCATAATGACATTTTTGATCGGTCTCAACTGCAAAATCGAATTGAACCTTACTTCGATCAATTTTTCGGTAAATGTTCATAATAAGCGTTTCCGCTCCGCCCCGATTCATAGCACCAAAAACATGCAAGATACGAATTGGATTATCCTTTTGCATCTTTTCCTCCTTAACTAACGCTTTCTATCTTTTGCTTTTGGATTATATTTATAATAATAAGCCCACTTCCTACAAGCTGAGTAAGATTGGTGATAATCATGGCATATGAAGCACCTTCTAACCCCTTAAATGGAATCAAAACAGCGTTAGATATAGTGCAAACTATTGTAACAATAATAAATAAGAGAGGTTGAATTTTAAATTTTCTTGTTGCAGTCATTCCATACCCAAGAAATGACGCAATATAACTAGCCCATGCCCCGAACATGATTAATATAAAAACACTAGTGTACTCTGCATAATTCGGTTTATACAATAATGTAAGTATTTCTTTTGAAAATAATAGTGATATCACCCATCCAATTGCTCCAACGATAAATCCTATCACTACTAATAAAAATAGTAACTTTTTAAACCCTTTCATATTAAGTATAGAATAATATCTTGCGAGTCTTGGACTTACAGATTGACCAAGGGCACTAATCACAGTATTTCCAGCAATCATAATATATGAGAGTGCGGCAAAATATCCAACCGACTCTATCCCTATGTAATGTTCGATAAAGTATCTTGGAATATTTGCATTAAGTGAGACTAACATCATTACAAAGCCCAGTGGTAAACATACACGAACTAATGACCAAAGCTTAGACAAATCAAAAACCAGCTTAATCTTGTATTGCCGAAATACCGAGATATCATAAAGCAGTAATACAGTTATCGATGAAATTACATACCCAACAATTCCCAGAACTAAATTGTTTGTTGTCCATAGTAATATACAAAGTACAACAAGTGATAAAATCCCCTTTAACATTAGTGAAATTGCAACTCGCTCCATTTTTTCATTTTTCTGAAGCAAGCCAAAAATCACATCACTAATAGACTCAGATCCTTTAGCAATCCCAATTAATATAATAATCAGTGATGTTTCAAATTGATAACGACCTAATAGTACCAAGAAAATAATAATAACTAGCGCAATAAGAGTGGTACACATTCTCAATCCTAAGTAGTTTTCAAAAGACTGCGAAGATTTCGCATCTGTCGCCAGTATTCCTGAGAGTTGCAAATTGGAAAGCATAAAGATAGGTGCTGTTACTGCTAAACCGAGTGAAAACTCTCCGACCATATGTGCTGTCCCAATTTTCGCCATAGACATTAACAATCCCCATTGGCAGGCAGCATAAACTACATTTCCAAGCAACGTCCAGGAAAAATTACTGCGCAAAGTTCGAGGCTTTTGCACTAATAAACTATTATTTCTCTTAAGAAGTTGATTGATTATGATACTTACACATCCTTAAAATATACTGAAATGATATTTTATCTTTAAATAAGATAAAATCATCTATAAATTATGATATATGAACAAATCTTTTCACTAATCAGATAGTATTTTACCTAGCTCCTTCACCAGTAAGTACAACTTTCATTGTCATAAAGATAATCTTCAACTCTAGCATTAATGACAATTCTCTTATGTAATATAAGTCCAAATTCAACTTTTCTCTAGGAGTGATATCATACCCACCATTCACTTGAGCCCACCCCGTCAATCCTGGCTTTACCAGTAATCTATTAGTAAAGCCAGGAAACTCTTCATTAAATTGGGCTGTAAACATTGGCCTTTCTGGTCTAGGTCCTATTATGCTCATTTCACCTCTTAAAACATTAATCAGTTGTGGTATTTCATCGATTCTAGTTTTACGGATAAATGTCCCTACTTTTGTCACCCTTGGATCATTCTTCTTAGCCCACTGAGCACCATTTTTTTCAGCCTCTACGCACATAGATCTTAATTTTATAACGTTAAAAGTTTTTCCATTCATTCCAACTCTCTGTTGGTAAAAGAAAGCAGGACCAGGAGTCTCTAATTTAATAGCAATGATAAAGAAGAGTAGCGCAGGTAAACAAAGAAATAGCCCCACTATAGCCACTATAATATCCAAAATACTCTTAAAGTAAATATACAATTTCACTTCTTTAATCCGTTTATGTAGAGAAGATTGTTCTATACTAATAGCATACTCCCGGCGGATATCTATATTAACTTTCTTCGCTAACATTACAACAGTCACTCCTTATTAATTTTTTATCCATTGGGAAACTAACAAAAGGAAGGATGCTTCCCTAAACAAAATCCTACTCTGACAAATTTTTTTCTGCTTCTCCCGCTATGATTGCTAATAATGTCAAAAAGTACATTCTATTTACTCTCACCGTAATAATAGTAATAGTATGCATCCTTATTTTTTCTATCTACATTATTTAATACAACCCCCAATATTCTAGCTCTAACATTATCAAGATTCTGTTTTGCTTTTAAAGCTACATCTCTTTTTACTTTTTCTGAGTCTACAACCAAAATAACACCATCTGAACGTGTCGAGATGATTTGAGCATCTGTTACGGCAATTGCTGGAGGAGCATCAATTAGAATGATATCGTATTGCATTCTAAGTTCTTCTAGGGTACTTATCATTTTCTTAGATGCAAGTATTTCAGACGGATTAGGCGGAATCGGCCCTGATGTAATGATATACAGATTTGGAATTAGGGATTCTTGCACTACTTCTAAGATTGTTAGTTGATTGGTTAATAGATTGGTCAAACCCGAACGATTCGAAACTTGAAACGTATGGTGCATAGTCGGTTTCCTAAGATCTGCATCAATAACCAAAACTTTTTTATCTGCTTGTGCATAGGCTACAGCAAGATTTGTGAGAGTCGTTGATTTCCCTTCCCCAGGTCCGGCTGAGGTAACCATTAGCACCTTTACTTCCCCGTCAACAGATGAAAACTGAATGTTAGTTCTCAGCGTCCTATAAGCTTCCGAAATTGGAGATTTGGGATTTTGGTGTGTAATAATTGGCCTTTTATTAGTTAAGTTTGACATGTGATGGTTCCCCTACCCTTTGTTCTTTCGTTTGCTTACTTTGATTTTGCAGATCTTCCGGGCGCATTTTTGTAATCATTGACAAGGTCGGCAGACCTAAATATTGCATTACCTCTTCTTCTGTCTTTAATTTATCGTCCAAGTATTCCAACAAAAAAGTGATTCCTAGTGCAATCATTAGGGATACAACAAAGCTAATGGCAATATTTAAATTTTTATTCGGCTTTACTTGTATCGGTTGTTCCATATCTTTGGCTTCATTTAACAACGAAATATTGTCAACCTTCATAATCTTTGGAATCTCACTTTGAAATACTATGGAAACGGCATTCACAATTTTTGCTGCACGCTCGTACGAGGGATCTTGAACGACAAGGGTCATCACCTGTGTATTATTAACCGAGCTAACTTTTACCTTATTGACTAATTGCTCGGTACTTATTTTCAGATCAGGGTAATCAGCAACTACCTTATCCATAACTCGAGGAGTTCTAATAATTTCTTTATAGGTTTCAATTAGTCTAATATTGAGGTTAACTGTATTAATATCAACTTGGGATACGCCTACTTGATCACTTGATTTATTTACGATGAGCTTTGTCGAGGCTTCATAGATTGGCCTTAAGAAAAGATAGTTAACAACAGTTGTTGTTACTGTTGCAAGTAGCACAATTACTGCTATCATCCACGCCCTCTTGCGTAAAATTTTAAAATAATCTCTTAAATCTAACTCCATTACATTCCCTCCGCATACAAGCAATCGATTATCATCTTATGATGTCTAATTTATCAACTTACAAATTATAAGGAATCCCCCTCTATTATAGAGAGAGGAGGATTCCTCCTGAACATGAATGATTCTTATTTATTCAACAAACGATAAATAACGACTGCCGCTTGTGCGCGAGTGGAGTTCGCATTTGGATTAAAGACATTGCCTTCTTCACCAACGATGATACCCTCGCTCGCTGCAAGAGCTACGCCATTTTGCAAAGAGCTATTGATGTCTTGAGCATCCTTGAAGCCTTTAAGCGCTTCTTCTACTTTCTTAGGAGCGATCGATACACCCTTGAGCGATAGTGCTCTGGAAGACATAACCGCCATTTCAGCGCGAGTAATCTGTCCATTCGGATCGAACTTGCCTGCTTCTTTGCCATTGACGACACCGTTCTTAACAGCGGAAGCTACATAAACTTTGTACCAGTCGGAATCATTCACATCGTCAAAGCTTTCTGTTGCATTAGCGCTTTCTAAGGAGAATGTTTTGACGATCATTTTTGCAAACTCAGCACGCGTCACAAATCCATTCGGATCAAAGGATTGCTCAGCACGCCCTTCCAGGATCCCTTTGGCAGCAGCGACTTGAATTTGTCTGCCCGCCCAAGCTTTAACCGATGCTGTATCCTCGAAAGACACTTTATTTTCGACTACTGTATACGTGGAGAAAGAGTTACGAAGACCTTTTAACGAACCATTACCATAGCTTCCGCCGTAAAACTCTAATTTACCGTCTACAATTTTGGCCAGGGACAACAGTTCAGTATCAAAATTACTGCCGTTTGGTACCGGAATCGTGACTTCAACAGGTTTATTGAAGCTTTCTACTTTATTTCCACCTGAAGTAAATTCGAACTCGTATACGCCGGTTGCTACAGGAAGCTGAGTTACGCTCGTCGCCACAGTCGTATCTTGGTTGGTTACCTTCAGAGTCGTGTCCGCACCGAATTCCGCTGGGCTAACCGCAAGTGAGAGGCCGTTCATAGCAATTGCGATGGTATCAATGCCATTGCTAACTGCTGCTGCTAATAAGTCTTTAGCTAACGGAATCTCAGTTGTTTTGGCATTAATAGTTCCGAAGTTCAAGGTAAGCTGAACTTTCACATCTTTAGCGTCTGGGTTCAACGCCTTCAATTGATCATTTAGCGCTTTGGCTTTTTCAGCGATGGCCTTCAGCTTGGCTACCAGATCAGCAACATTCAATTGCGGCTTAGCTGTATCACCTTGGATCGTAATCAGTGATTTAAGATCCAGTGTTGCCAGTTCCTTAATGGCATTTTCAACTTTTGCTTGAGCTTCTTTGAAGATTTCTTGCTTTCTCGCTTCGGTCGCGTTTTTCAGTTCATCTCCAAGTTTAGCAAGAGCTTCTTTGGCTGCTTGTTCTGCTGTACTGGTGTTTCCTGTTGTAGTTCCACCACCAGCTCCGGCACCACCGCCACCACCAGCGCCACCTGTGCTTCCGCCACCGTTGCCGCCACCAGTGCTTACAGGCGTCAAAGTAATCGCATTAGGGGAAATATAGAGCAATAAGCCGAATTTGGAATCACGAGCTTCAACATGTGCAGAAGCAGAAGTAGTGCCCGTTAATACGAAGGCCTTAGCCGTCCCGTC
Source organism: Paenibacillus sp. MAHUQ-63 (assembly GCF_028765165.1). Taxonomy (GTDB): domain Bacteria; phylum Bacillota; class Bacilli; order Paenibacillales; family NBRC-103111; genus Paenibacillus_E. The sequence goes on from NZ_JARADB010000001.1 coordinate 947,613, forward strand.
GTATTTGATACCTGTTCCAGCAGCACTCCATTTCAATAAACTTGATGGAAGTGGGTACTCTTGGTTGTTATAAGTCACACTCAAAACAGGTAATTCTACTGCTGATGTGCTTCCGCTGCTTTTCGCATATTTGATTCTGTCTTTCAGCACATATCTCAAACCTGCAGACTCGACAGCAGTTCTAGCATCCTTAGCAATCGTTGAGCTCGACTGTGCATCAATATAATTGGCAATTCTATTCTGTACAGCATTCAGATCGCCTAATGTAATGCCATAGCTATTCAATAATTGGGAAATCAGCAGCTCGCTGTGTCCCTCTAACACACCTTTGTTAACGATCTCGTTAATCTCTTCTTTAATTGCTTCAGAATCCACTTGACCTGTTAGAATGACTTGCGCCACTTTTTCCAGAAGTTCATCTTTTTTGCTCGTCAAAGCGCCCATCGCAGCTTGTTGAAAGTCAACGATATCACTTTTCTTCAACCCGTTAGGCTCATCGATACCTGGGAGATTGACCGATGTGAACAGTAAGCTGATCGCATCCCGATTAGCCTGATCTTTGATTATTTCATCAAAGGAAGCACCGGAGTCATCGAAAAACAAGTCTAATCCATTAATTAGCTTAATAACAGCGCTATACGGAAGAGCTGGAGCTTTATCCTTCACTTTGCTCCAAACTTCTTGCGTTAATTCTTTCTGCAAGTTCTTATCTGTGATCGGATGATTCGCAAGATACTGTTTAACTGAATTCACGTTAGATAAACCTTGTGTATCTCTCGCTAATTCTGTATGTACTTCGTTAAGTTGATCTAGATATGTAGTTGCAGAAGCAACACCGGCAGTTAAACCTATTTTGCCAGCTAACCCTTTCTCGCTTAACGGAAGTCCTGCAATAGATGCAAACATCATACTTGCGGCTAATGTAGTAACGGTTAATTTCTTCTTCATCGTCATGCTAACTTTCACCTCATTAAATTAATTTCTTTATTTTGATTTCCAAAACTGAAACCACTTGGGTTTCGTCCAAACAGGCGGTTGTGTCTCAATAGGTAGGTCATGAATGATCCTGTTGGCGTGAATTTGGAAGGTGTTCACAATGGTGTCCCCCAGCTTTTCACGCATGACTTCATAAGCTTCGGCAAGAGCAAACCCGCGATTCGTTGTATTATGGGCATCCGAAGAAACAAAGTGAGCAAGCTGGTTTCTGCACAAATCCAGCGATAAAGTCTGAATAGATTTACCAAAATGGCCTAGTATGGAATGAGCTGTGATTTGCGACAAGGCCCCTAATTGAATTAGCTCTAGAAGCTTCATTGGATTCTCAGCAATTTCCTGATTACGCTCCGGATGAGCAATAATAGGAACAATATTCATTAATCTGAGTTCATGCAAAAGCTCATGAGTCCCTGCTGATATCCCGCCGGATGGAAATTCCAACAACATATAACGGGAACCATTTAATGTGGCTGTTCTCCCGGCTTCAACATCCTCGATTAATCCCCGGTACACCCTGATTTCCTGCCCGGCATGTATACGCAGCGGTATATCTCTTTTCTGAAGCTCTTCCTGAAAAGATTTGACGCGCAATTCAACCATTTCAAACTCATTTGTATATCTGCCGTTCTCATGATGCGGAGTAGCAATAACAGAGTGTATGCCCTGTACGACAGCTTGCTTGGCCATTAAAATGGAGTTTTCCAAGTCGTCAGATCCGTCATCCAGACCCGGTAGAATATGACTATGTATTTCAATCATTTAATGCCCTCAATCCCATGAATATAGGTACTAAGATATATAATTGTGACTCCATATTACATTTTTCTATGTTTAAAGTCACAATTCGAAGTTTAGCACATATCCCCCCACCTGCCTACACCCATAAAAAGGAAAGGGGCATTTTTAGCACAATTTTATCTAATCTTTATAAAATAAAATTTAGATTAAATTATTATGAATTTTACAAGAAGTTGATTACAACAATTTTTAAAGGAGCCATTTCACACATCATCATACAAGTTACAACTTAATTCGACTAAATCCGACATAATATCCGCAATAATTCGACATATTTACCTATAAATTTATTTTTTGAATTTTCAGATTTATTTCCTTTATCAACAACAAGAAACCACAAAAAAGCTTCAATTATTGTTCACAAAATTGAAGCTTGCATTTTCAATCTAACTCAGGATGTCATCTATCTCTTACGAATCTTCACCAAATCCGATAGCCCGATCAAGAAGACGATAATCGTCGTCACAACAATAAACCGTACATCCCACGCATTCGGGAATTCATTCACTTGCGTTCCGGATAACCGAAGAATGAGTACAAACATGAGCAGAAGCAGATTGAAAAACATACAGTACGCCATCCGCGCAGAAAGCTTGTGAAGAGGAAGTTTGTCCATCATTCTGCCGAAGAACAAACAAGAAAGCAATGCCGATTTTCTTCATGGAGTTCCCCTTCATGGTTTCTCACACCTCCCTTGCAAGAAGATAGAACAGTGTTTGCTAGATTCGGTGTATCACAGCATAAAGACCCGAGGCCTCCGCCCCGGGTCTGCATGATATTTATCTGTTCAGCAAGCTTCCCACATACCGCAGCAATTCATTCGCGCACACCGGGCAATACCCGTGCTCATCGATCAATTGCTTCGTCACGTCGTTAATTTTCTTGAGTTGCTTCTCATCCGGCGTTTTCGACGATGTCGTAATTTTCACGATATCCTTCAGATCGGCGAACAGCTTCTTCTCAATCGCTTCACGCAGACGCTCGTGAGAGGAGTATTCGAATTTCTTGCCCTTGCGCGAATAGGAAGAAATGCGGATCAAAATTTCTTCCCGGAACGCTTTCTTCGCATTCTCGGAAATGCCGATTTGCTCCTCGATGGAACGCATCAGGCGCTCATCCGGATCCATCTCCTCGCCGGTGAGCGGATCCTTGATTTTACCCCAGTTGCAGTACGCTTCAATATTGTCGAGATAGTTGTCGAAAATCGTCTTGGCGGACTCTTCGAAGGAGTAAACGAACGCTTTCTGCACTTCTTTCTTCGCGATATCATCGTATTCCTTGCGGGCGACGGAGATGAAGTTCAGGAACCGTTCGCGCTCATCCTTCGTAATCGACGGATGCTGATCGAGGCCGTCCTTCAGCGCGCGCAGCACATCCAACGCGTTAATGCACTGAAGATCCTGCCGGATCAATGCACTCGAAATCCGGTTGATGACATACCGCGGATCGATACCGCTCATTCCTTCTTCCTGGAATTCGTTCTGCATCTCCTTCAGATCCGCTTCCTTGTAGCCCTCGACGACTTCGCCGTCGTACATGCGCATTTTTTTGACCAAATCCATGCCCTGTTTCTTCGTTTCCTTCAGACGGGTCAGGATGGAGAAGATCGCCGCCACCCGGAGCGAATGCGGAGCCGTATGAATGTGGGACATATCGCTCTGGCCAATGAGCTTATAGTAAATCTTCTCTTCATCGGACACCCGGAGGTTATACGGAATCGGCATAACAATCATCCTGGATTGTAACGCTTCATTCTTTTTATTGGCGATGAAGGATTTGTACTCCGTTTCGTTCGTATGGGCGACGATCAATTCGTCGGCGCTAATAAGCGCGAAGCGTCCCGCTTTGAAATTCCCCTCTTGGGTAAGAGAAAGCAGGTTCCATAAGAACTTCTCGTCGCACTTCAGCATTTCCTGGAACTCCATGATGCCCCTGTTGGCCTTGTTCAGCTCCCCGTCGAACCGGTAGGCGCGCGGGTCGGACTCCGAACCGAACTCGGTAATGGTCGAGAAATCGATGCTGCCCGTCAAGTCGGCAATATCCTGAGATTTCGGATCCGAAGGCGAGAACGTCCCGATACCGACGCGTCCTTCTTCCGAAACGAACACACGCTCCACCAAGACGTCCTCAATGCAGCCGTTGTAGTCGGTCTTCAGCCGCATTTGGCAGGAAGGACATAAACTGCCTTCAATCTTTACATTCAACTCCCGCTCAATCTCGTGACGCAGCTCCATCGGTATAAGGTGAAGCGGCTCCTCGTGCATTGGGCACCCTTTGATCGCGTAGACGGCCCCTAAATCTGTTTTGGAAAACTGTTCCAACCCACGTTTCAACATCGTCACAATCGTGGATTTACCACCGCTTACAGGACCCATCAGCAGCAAAATCCGTTTACGAACATCCAATCGACGGGCAGCGGAGTGGAAATACTCTTCCACCAATTTCTCAATGGCACGATCCAGGCCGAAGATTTCTTGGTTGAAAAACTTGTAGGACTTGTGGCCGGATTGGTCATTGATTCCTTGCGAAGCAATCATATCATAGACTCTGGAATGTGCGGTTCTTGCGAGTCCAGGATTTTTGCGAAGCAATTCTATGTACTCCGCGAACGTACCGGTCCAGCTAAGTGACTCCTTCTCCGTACGATGCTCCGAAATTCTTTTGAATATGTCCATGGGTACCTCCTTTCACTGCTGTCCCCTTCAAATATTGGTCAGCTCGTGATGGTGAATTGTGTACTACAATCCTATGCACCCACAGAAGAGAACTTGCCCGAAATTTTTATGAGAATGAGTTTTCATAAGTCAGCAAATCCATCTTGCCCGCTTCCGCCGGGTACTCAACGGCAGATTGTCCGCCGCTTGTCTTCAAGCATTGCCGGCATCCGGCTCCGATACCCGAATAAGCTCCAGAGCGGCTTTCAGAGTATGCGGGTCGCTCTATACGAGTTTGCTTTGCCCGTATCTCCACACGATGGGCGGCAGCGATACTGCTGAATTCGGATTCCCCTCGATCGTACCGGCATATCGGCCGTCTCCGTCTTGCGTAACCACCGCCTTCCACCAGCTGCATACTCCCTTCTCATACTCGAAGGACGTTCCATCGTCCTCATAGAGCAGTCCTGTACCGGGCTCATCGCCGAAATGCACGAGCTCGATCTCGCCGAAGGTCCCCGATGCCGGAACGTGCGGCAGAGCAGCCATCATCGGAATAACGGATCCGCTTTTCACAAAAATAGGCATGGTATCCAAGCCGGCCTGAACGCGGATAACGCTGCCGCCCGTATACCGTTCTCCGGTCTCCAGCCCATACCAGATGCCGGCCGGCAGCAGCACCTCGCGTTCCGTCTCGCCCTCGACCAGCGGAGCGGCCAGCAGCGAGTCGCCGATCATGTACTGATCGTCCCATTCTTTCACAGCCTTCTTGCCGTAAGCTGCGTCGGTGGTGTTCAGCTGCTGGGTCTCGTCATTGGCGCCGCTTGCCTCAGCCGCAGCAATTTCCGCCGGCGACATGACGAAAGGCATCGCCCGGAACGGCGGAACCCCCCGCTCCCGGTACACGGCAAATGCCGTGTATAGATAAGGCAGCAGCCTCATGCGCAGCTTGATGTAATGCCGGACAATCGCTTCCACTTCCGGGAACGACCACGGCTTGGTGCCGTCTCCCCAAGCATTCAGCATCGCCAGCGGAGAGAGGCATACGGTCTGCATGCGGCGAACCCAATCCTCGGCATTCCTCGCCCGGCGAACCTCCGGCGTCCACAGCAGGCCGCTGAAGGAAGAGCTGCACAGCGCCCGGATGAATTGCTTGTGATCGTACAAATCGGAGTAAAGCACATACGGCATCGTAGAGGCAGCCGCATTCGAAGCACGAACCAGCCCATATGTTCTGCGGTTTCGGCTGCGGAACAGATCTGCCGTCATTTTCTGAAACATCAGTCCATACATTTGTCTCATCTGTTCGCCGTCCAAGCCGGATGGGAATCGGGCATGTGCCGGGAACATCCAGGAATGATGGGTCAACTCGCTGCCGTCGCATTCGTCCAGCTTGTATCCCGACACCCCGATACCGACGTGTTGATCGTCGTGCTGCCTCTTATAGCGTTCCGCCGCCTCCGGCAAGGAATAATCCGGGGCAAGCCCGCCCCATACCGTATGACTCCCCGAAAGCGGCTGCAGCGCGGCGAACAATCCACTCTCGGGCGAGACGTACGGGTGCTCCCAGAGGTTGACGCGGAAGCCTTGATCCCCCAGCTGCTTCACGAAGCCTTCGGGATCGGGAAACCTGCTCTTCTCCCATTCATAGGTGACTGGGTAGCTGCGGCTGTGCCAGCCCGGTTCCAGTCCGATAACGTCGCATGGGATGCCGCGATGGCGGAACTGTCCGGCTTCTTCCAGCACTTGCTGATCGCTATACAGCGTCGGGACGCGGTGCCAGAAGCCGAGACCCCACTTGGGAGGCAGTACGCCGCCGCCGCAAAACAAATTATACCTAGCCACCGTATCGGCAAGGGTGGGGCCTCCAAAAACATAGACCGCTGCGCCCTCAGCGGGCAAGCGGATTTCCACCCGGGAGGCGATCGGCGTCGCTTTCCACGCCCGATCCGTATTGCGATCGCGCACGTCCTCGCTCCGCGTATCCTCCCGCTTCAAGCTGGAGCCGCAATACATCGTCACGATGCGGGAAGTGTCCACCCATACACCGTACCCCCGATCGCTCACATAGAAGGGTACGGGCGCATGCGTTTCGCCGGTATCCTGCTTCGGATCGCTGTTCACGCGCAGATAACGGGTTCTTCCCCGCTGATTCATCCGCATGAGCTGAAGGCCTGTACCATAGAGCTTTTCTGTTCGGTTCAGCGGTAACGACAGAATAAGACTTCCGACTGCTTCTTCCAGCTGAATGCTGTCCCAGGCAAAGGACGGCTGCACTTCCGGCATTTGCTGCAGGACTTCCGTGTTAGGCGAGACGCCCATCCACGAGAGGGGAGTGATCCCCTGAGGCTGTTTGATCATCAAGCGCCAGATCCCCGGCGCACACTGTTCCCAATTGGCGATGGTCATGCTTCAGTCTCCATTCGTCTAAGTAGTTGGCACTTGAATCCTTTGAGTTTGACCGGACTCACTGGCCAGCTTGGCATAATGCACGAGTGCCTGCGTTTTCAAATAATCTCTGCCGCTTGTTTCCGCTTCGCGTCCCTCTCGCAGGGAGGCCAGAAATTCGGCCAAAGTGTCCGTTACCTCCACACCGCTGTAATCTTCAATCAATTGTACCTCTCCGCTTCGAATGACGCGGATCTCCATATCCACAACTTCTATCGCTCCCTCGGTGCCTTCAATTCTCCAGTTCCCGCTCCAAGGCGTTTCCGTCCCTCTTGCCGAAATGGAAGCCTGATAGGAAGCTGTGACGCCGTTTTCCATTTCAAGAAATGCGTAGGCATTAATGATCGCCCCTTCCTCCTGCCAAGCATTAACCGGATTGTACAGCTTGGCTTGTACAGTGCGCCCTTCACAACCGCTAAAATAACGAAGCATATCAAAATGGTGAACACCGATATCATCAAGGATGCTGACGGTATATTTCCGCTGTACATGGTGGTATCTGTAGAACTGTACATCCATGGAAGACAAGGTGCCGATAACCCCTTCGTCCAGAAGCCGCTTTACTTTGCGGATATACGGCATTCTCCTGTAATTCTCGGCGATCATAAAAGGGAGCCGCTCCCTTGCCGCCCTCGCAACAACCTCTTGAGACTCCTGATAATCGAAGGAAATCGGCTTCTCGCACAAGACGGCCAACCCATGGTCGAATGCCGCATGATTCACCGTCGTATGCATCAACGGCGAAGTAACATTGACAAGGAAATCCGCCTGCACCTGCCCCAGAGCCTCTTCCAGCGACGTGTAGAAGGGGTACGGATCATCTTGCATCTTCTCCTTCATCGCCGGGTCTACCTCCACGACAGCCGCCAATAAACCTTGATTCCGCAGTCGCTTGTACCAGCCGTACCCTGCAGAGCCTAACCCAACCAAAATTGCTTTCACGTACAAACCCTCCTCGCAGCATCATTGCCTGATAAAATATAGCTTTCAGTAGCCTTCCTCCCGATAAAGCGTGAGCTGCATCAAGGACTTCCCTTGCGGGGCAAGTATATGCAATGGTTTAATCATAGACCGAACGCCTTAGAATACGCATGCAGTTTTTTTATGATACGATTGCATTTTTTCACAAAAAAAAATCCCAAGGCTATGCCTCAGGACCTGAAACCGAATCTTCCCCATGCGAGCGTGCTTCAACTGCTGTCTTCTCCGGCAGCTAACGGACACAGCAGCCGTTATTCGGTCATCTGGCCGAGTTTATCCATTCTAACGGACTCCAGTGACTCTATTCCACCTTCACACCTATATAACCGCTGCAAAATAGGGCAATAACGGCACTGGTGTCCGTTAGGTTCGAAATTGAGCCCTATCTGTCTAAATAAGGGCCGTGGTGTCCGATAAAATCCGGTTCAGGCAGCAACAACCAAAGTCAACCCCCGGTGCTGAGCTCAGCCACCGATCACACCGTCAGCAGCCGCCACAGACGCAAAACCGTGAACCGGTTGCGGACGAACAGCGCATCCTGCAGCGACGCCTCCACCAGCTCCGGCTCCACGCCGAGCTGCTCCGGCGTCAGCGGTCCCCGCACAGCCCCGAGCCACGCGCTCAGCTGCTCGGGCGCCGGGACCGCACGGGCGATGCGCTGCACATCGCCCCACTTCTCCGCGATGCGCGCCTTCAGCGCCGCCGCATCGCCGGCTCCCCCATCCGCCGGGAAATTCTCGGCGATGACCTGCTCCGCCATGGCCCCATAGGCGCTGCGGATGCGCTGCTCATCCGTCTGCCGGCTCGGGGCCTGGCTGTGCGCTAGGCGCGCGGCGGCCTCGTCGGCCGTGATACCGCCCAGCGCTGCGTAGCGCTGGGCCATCATCACGGTCGCAACGCCGACCTTCGCGCCGTGCAGCAGCGCCCGGCGGCGCTGCTGCAGAAGCACCATCTCCCAATAATGGGAGAGATGGTGCTCCGCCCCGGAGGCCGGCCGGGAATGGCCGACCAAGAGCATGGAAAGGCCGGACAGCAGCAGGCCTTCCATCAGTTTCAACATGCCGAGCTCGGTGCGCGCCGCGATCTCGTCCAAGTGAGCCGTGCACAGCTCCACGGCTTCCAGCGTCAACTGCGCGCTCAGCCCGCAGTAGTGCTCGTTAAGCAGCACCTGGCCCAGCGACCAGTCGGCTAGCGAAGTGTGCTTGCCGACCATGTCGCCGAAGCCGGCGGCAATCATCGCCTGCGGCGCATCCGCCAGCAGCGCAAGATCGGCGAAGATCGCTTCCGGGGCGATTGCCGGAATCGTCATCTTGAAGCCGCGCACGATGAGCGGCGCGCCGACCGAGGCGAAGCCGTCGACCGACGGTGCCGTCGGCACGGAGAGGAACGGCCGCTTCGTCCGGTGGCTCACGAAGCGCACGATATCGTGGAGGGTGCCGGCCCCCACGGCAATCAAAGCCTCCGATGTCAGCGGCGTGTCCAGCATCAGCTGGACGATCGCCTCCTCGTCGGCCGCCACTTCGCCCATCGCGTTCTCCCGGATCACGCAGATGCTGACTCGGACCTGCGCCGCTTCCAGCTTCTCGCGCAGGTCGGCCCCCGCTGCCCGGTACGTTTTCTCATCCGCAACCAGCGTCACCTCGCCGTAGCCGGCCTCTCTCACATAACCGGCAACAAGTCCCATCGCCCCCCGCTCGACGCTGATGTGTTTAATGCCGATCTCATGCCGCTGTCCGCATTCGCAATCGATCTTGCGGCCCAGCCACTTTTTCAAAATGTCACTCATTCCAACATCCCCCGCTCCTATCGATTCAAGACATAAGCCGCTTACTCCGCCATCTTGGAACCCCGCTCAGTCAAGCTGCTCTTCATCTTTGTCTCACCGTGCTGTTCGTCTCCCATGCGGCCATAGGACTTCGCACTTGTTCAGACGAATGGCTCATCTGCGCTAACATGTACGTACAACTACTTCTTCCCCTATTCTAGCAAAACCTGTGCTATAATGATACACATTCTGACTGCCTTCATAAGCAAGTAGGAGGAGAATATTCACGTGCCGATTAACAGCGAAACGGAGCTGTACGCTCCGATCAAACAATATTTCGAAAGCCAAGGCTATGCCGTTCGGGGAGAGGTCAAGCATTGCGATCTCGTAGCCATTCGCGGGGATGAGCCGCCTATCGTCGTAGAACTGAAGAGAAGCTTCAATATCCCCCTGCTTGTTCAAGCGATCGACCGCCTGCGTCTGACGGACCAGGTATACGTCGCTTTCGAGCTGCCCAATAAAGGCAAAGCCCCCCACCGGCTGCAATGGGAGGACATCCGCAGGCTGTGCCGCATGCTCGGCCTGGGCGTCCTGACCGTTCAATTCTACAAACGCAAAAAGCCCGCAGTCGATCTCGTCTGCGAGCCTACGCCTTATATGCTGCGTCATAACAAAAGAGCCGCCCTGAAAGTCGTTAACGAATTTCACGAACGCAGCGGCGACTACAACGTCGGGGGCAGCAGCCAGATGAAGCTGATGACCGCTTACCGCGAGAAATCGCTGCACTGCGCATATCTGATGCGCGAGCAGGGGCCGCTCAGTCCGCGCAAGCTGCGCGAGCTGACGAACAACCCGGCCGTCAGCGGTCTGCTTCAGAAGAACTATTACCGCTGGTTCGTCCGCCAGAGCCGCGGCATTTACTATATTACGCCGCTCGGCGAGAAAGCTCTGGCCGAGTACGCGCATGTAACGGTCGCCTTCGCTTCCACAGAGACGCCGATAGCGGACCTTTAAGAGCGAACGTACACCCGGCCGGCGTTCGCTTCTTCCTTGAGCATCAGCAGCACCTTGTTCATCCAAATGGCCGCCTGCGCGCCTTCACCCATGGCGATGGTCACCTGCTCCGCGTGGACGCCGACATCGCCGGCTGCCCAGACGAAGGGCACGCTCGTCATTTTGGAACGGGGATCCGTCACAATGTGCCTGTTCTCCATCCGCTCCGCGCCTAATTGACGGGCCAGATCGGATTTCACTTCATTGCCGCCGAAAGCGATGAAACCGCGCTCCGCCTCGATCCGTTTGCCGCTTGCCGTCATGACGCCGCCGAATTGGCCATTCTCCTGCAGAACCTCTTGAATATCGTCCGCCATATAAGCAATACCTTGGCTCTTGAGCTCGTCCATCATATGCATTCTTACCGCACATTGCCCATGATTCAGATAGGTCAGATCATCGGTCCGGATACGAAGCTTGAGCGCCATCGCCGCTCCGGCATCGCCGGAACCCAGAACGATCGTCTTACGGCCGCGCACCTCATAACCGTCGCAATCCGGACATACATAGATCGTTAATCCCAGACACGGCTTAAGCCCCGGTATTTCCGGCATGCGGTCCATTAACCCTGTCGCCAGCAGCAAGGTCGGGGCTTCATAGCCTTGTCCCGATTTCCCCCACAGCTCGAAGCCGTCTCCCGGCTTTCCTTTGTTCACAGCTTGTACGACTTCGTCTTTAACGAAGGTGACACCCAGCTTCTCCGCTTGCATCCTGCCTAACCGGCGCAGCTCCTCTCCGGAAACGCCATCCGGCCAGCCCAGCAGATTATGATAGCTCTTGCATAAGGTTGAACGGCCGTAGCCGGCGTCGATCACGAGTACGCGATGTTCGTACCGGCCAAGCTGAATGGCTGCTTGCAGCCCGGCGATTCCTCCGCCTACGATCACACTGTCATACTGTTTCATAGCGCTCAGGTCCCTCTTCTCCTATCGTGTATCCCTTTAGGATAACCGGGTTAGGGCGCTTTCATGCTCCAATTACTACCGATTCTTGATTGACCATACGCACGCAAGCTGCGTCAGAGAACCGATCATGAGAATCCACGGAATCATACCGCCGTCCAAATCGTTCGCGAAAGTAATCAGGCAGAAGATTGAAACAACCCGGCCCAAATTAAGAAACGTTTCGCGGACGACCATGCTTTCCACCTTCAGTTCCCCTTTGAGCGGCAGTTTGGCGATAAGTCCATAATAATACCCCGTCATCGTATTCCCTTGCAGCGGCGAGAAGATCGAGTATAGAATCATGAAGCCAACAACCGTCCAAACCGTAATGCTTCCCAGCAAGAAGGAAACGCCGACCAGATAACCAACCGTGGATATCGTCAAATAGAGACGGGATTTGCTGCTATCGGCATATTTGGAGATGAATATTCCCATTACGATGCTGAGTGAGGAGTAGAGCACCCCCAAGTAACCGACGATATCTTCCCGCGGCATGACTTTGAATAAAAGAATGTTCGGCAGGAACAGCATTGTCCCTTGGAGCAGACCCATTCCGAGGAAGCCGAGCAGCGCCTTGAACCAGTCGCGCTCTTTCTTCATGATAAGCCCAGTCAGCTTTAGATAATAAACTCGGTGATGTCCGCCGGATGCTTTAATTTTCATAGAAATGAACGCGGCAAGCAAGAACATGCAGAACGCAATCGAGAAGACGATCGTATAACCGCTAAGCCCTTCCTGCAGACGAATGATGAAACCGGCAAGCGCAGGCCCGGCAAGAGTAGCGGCCGTGAAGAAGATCATGTTGAAGGCCAGATAGCGGATCCGGTTCTGCTCGGTGGATACGTCGTACATGAGCGTTAAGTACCCCACCCAATAGAAGGCGGCCGCCAGTCCGTTGAAGATAGCGAAGGCGACATAATATTCAACCAACGCATCTTGCGCAATGATCACACTCAAATAAAATAAACCGATCAGCATAATGCCCAGTCGATAAGACACCATTCGGTCTTTCTTCTTGATCATCCATCCCCCGAGCGCGAAGCCGATCGGTGTCAGCAAATAGACGATCAAGTTGTATGTACCGTTGACAGCTACACTGTGCGTTAACCGCCACAAGTATAAGTTCAAGAATACGCCGGACATCGATGCCCCGAATTGAAAAGTCGAATGAATAATAAGCGAAATGACAGCCTCGCGAGACAGCTTTTTCTCTATTGGCAGCGTAGTTCCTCTGCTCTGCAGCCAAGTTCTAATTCTAACGATCATCGTAGCCCCCCGCTCCCCAGTTCTTCCTATTGTAACAGCCCGCCAACCTTCTGTTAAACGGCAAAAAGCCTCAGCTTAGGCGCTGAGGCTTTATTACAACCGAATAGGGTATTACTTCTTCAGGCTCTCCCATGTTTTCTGGAATTCCTCAAGCATTTGGTCCTTCGTGTACTTCTTCGCGACATAACCTTGCATAATATCGCCGAATTTCTTGGAGGAAGCTTCGCCGCCAGGGAATTTGAACCAGTTCCAGCTCAGTGTTTTACCGGCTTTGGAGTAGGAGATAATGTCTGCCGCCAAAGGTCCGAGTACTTTCTCATCAGCAGGAATCGATTTGAAAGCCGGAATGAATTTGAATTCTTCCGTAATGTACTTTTTACCTACATCGGATGTAACCATCCAGTTCAGGAATTTCTTCGCTTCGTCTTTCACAGCGGAGTTTTTGTTAATAACCCAGTTGTTCGGAACGCCTACGAACAATTTGTCGTTCGCTGCCGCGTCATCGCTGATCGGCATCGGCAGGAAGCCGATTTTGATGTTCGGGTTCGTTTTGGAGATTTGAACTTGCGTCCAGTTCCCTTGCTGTGTCATGGCCGCTTTGCCTGTCGAGAAGTCCGTTACTTGCGTATTGTAGTCCGTTTGCAGCGGGTTTTTGTTGCCGTACTGCAAAGTCAGATCAAACAGTTTGGACCATTGGTTGAACTGCTCGTTGCCAGGAATTTTGGCCGTACCTTTGTTCAGGCCGTCGATGAACGCGTTCGGATCTTTCTGATAAGCGAACGGAAGGTTTACGAAGTGGTTACCCAGTACCCACCACTCGCCATAGCCGTTCTCGAAAGGCGTAATGCCTTTAGCTTGCAGCTTTTTCGCCGCGTCTTCGAGCTGTGTTATCGTTTTTGGCAGCTCAGTGATGCCGGCTTGTGCGAACAGATCTTTGTTGTAAATGAAACCGTAGCCTTCCAAGTTCAGCGGTTGGCCGTACAGCTTGCCATTTTTGGTCATAGGCTCTTTCGCGACATCCACAAGGTCATTCACCCATGGTTGATCGGAGAGATCCTCCAGGTTCTCAATCCACTTGTCAAGGTCGGAGAAACCGCCGTTGTTGAAAATGTCCGGTTTGTCGCCGGAGTTGAACTTCGCCAGCAATGCCGCGCCATAGTCTGCGCCGCCGCCTACCGTGTCAACCTGAATTTTCACGTTAGGGTTCAGCTTCTGATATTCAGCGATCAATTTACCCAATTGGTCAGCAATTTCTACTTTAAATTGGAACATTTTAATCGTAACCGGTTTGCCTGCTGCCGGAGCTGCAGATGCAGCTGCTCCCGGTGAAGCGGCTGGCGCAGGTGTCTCTTGTTTTTTCGCGCAGCCAGCTGCCACTACGGATAGTGAGAGTACGGCAGCCATACTGATCATCGTTAATTTTTTCATTGAGGTAAAGCCTCCCTTTTTTTGTTTACTCAGCTTACCCTGATGTCCGGGATTTCATCCCCTCGTCATCAGCTTACATGGTTTATTGTAAACACTTTCTTAAACCCACAACACAGAGAATATTGAACACAAAGGTGGAAGATTTTGAACATCTTAGCAAAATTGTCACCCTTTTACGGAACCGGCTGTGATTCCTTCCACAATATGCTTCTGCATGGCCAAGAAGAAAATGACGATCGGCAGCACACCCAGCGTCAGACCGGCCAGAGCCAAATCCCACTGCTTCGTATATTGACCGAAGAAAGAAAATGTCGCTAAGGGTATTGTTCGCAATTCCGGGTTGTTTAACACGAGTGACGGCAGCAAATAATCGTTCCAGATCCATAAACTGTTCAGAATAACGATCGTCGTGGACATCGGCTTGAGCAGCGGAAAGACGATGCGCCAGAACACGCCATAAGGCGAACAGCCGTCCACGGTTGCGGATTCCTCGATCTCCAGCGGAATGGATTTGATAAATCCGTGGTACAAGAACACATTCAGCGAAACGCCGAAGCCGAAATAACAAACGATAAGACCCCATCTGCTGTCCATGAGCCCCACCTGACCGGCAACACGCACGAGCGGAATCATGATGGATTGAAACGGAATGACCATGGCGGCTACGAAAGCCAGGAACACCAGATTGTTGAATTTGCTCGGTCTGCGCAGCATGCGGTATGACGCCATGGAGGAGATGACGACCAAACCTACATTACTAAGTACCGTAATGATCAAAGAGTTCATGAAGGCACTTGGGAACTTCATGATCGTCCATACTTTTTTGTAATTATCCAAATAGAGGCTCTCAGGAAGCTTCGCTGTGCTGGCGGCAAGCTCCGGGAATGACTTCAGCGAGTTGACAATGACGAAATAGAACGGCACCAGGAACAGAAGTCCCACCAGGATGCCGAGCACCTCCAAGGTGAATAGGCGTCCTGAATATTTTTTAACTGCATCCATTACACTTCAACCTCCTTGCGTTTCGTATACATGACTTGGATGGTCGAAATAATGGCCACGACGATGAAGAAGACTAATGCTTTCGCTGTTCCTAAGCCATAGTTATTGTTCCGGAACGCTTCTTGATAAATATTGATGGATACCGATTCCGTCGAGTTGAAGGGTCCCCCTTTGGTCAAGGAGAAGTTCAAATCGAACATTTTGAAGTTCCAGGAGATCGTCAGGAATAAACAAACGGTAACGGCCGGCATGATCAGCGGCACAATGATGTTCTTAAGTACTTGGAACCGGGTCGCACCGTCGATGTAAGCCGCTTCCACCATATCCTTCGGCACGTTGGACAGCGCTGCAATATAGATGATCATCAAGTAGCCGGCACCTTGCCAAATGCTCACGATCGCGATCGCCCAGAAGGCGGTAGGAGCATCTCCCAGCCAAGGCAGTTGGAAGAAGCCGATGTTCGTAATTTCGCCGAGCGTCGCAAAGCCTTTGACGAAGATAAACTGCCAAATAAAACCTAGCAGCAAGCCGCCGATAACGTTCGGCATGAAGAAGATGGTACGGAGCACGTTTCTCGTTTTGAGCGCTTGCGTCAGCAGCAGAGCCAGCAAGAATCCGATCAGGTTCGTCAGAACCACATCCGTAACGGTAATCCGTGTCGTGAACCAGAAGGCGTTGCGATAATCTTTGTCCTCGAACAGAAGGTGCTTGAAATTGTCCAAACCGTTGAACTTAACGTTGGTCGTCACACCGTTCCATTCCGTGAATGAATAGTAAATGCTCATGAGAAAAGGTACTACCACAATGAGTGCGAAAAAGATGACCGCAGGTCCGACGAACACCCATTGCTGTAATAGTCCTGATAACCCCTTGCGCTGTTTCATGGGAATTTCCCCCTTACGATTAGGTAACTATAACCTTTAGTATAAATACCTTTAACCTCGTGAAACACAGATTATCGTGATGCATTAGGTGGAATTTGTTGACCTCTACTGCTACAATATAGGGTGAAAAGTCCACGAAGAAACCGAGTTGATTCGACATGTTCCGTCATAGTATGCGCAACAAGCTTATCCTTTTTTTGCTGATCGCCACTCTCGTCCCATTCATTACCTCAATCGTCGTCTCCTATATATTCACGAAGGAAAAAGTCACCGAAGACACCATAACGAACAATTCAGCCCTCATCTCCCAAGCGAAACTCAATATATTAAACTATTTAAACGGAGTCGTCCAAGCTTCTACGACCATCTATACAGGACAGCATTTGTCTGAGCTCGGACAATTATACGATATTTTGGAACGCGACCGGGAAATTGACTATATGAGCGACAAAGTGATCAAAAGCGGTTTGCAAGTCATGTCCCACGCCGTGAAAGAGTTCAAGCAGGTTTACTTATATGCTTCCGTGAGCGACCGGTCTTTCGTATCCAGCAATGATTTCCAAGGAAGCAAGATCGGCAAATATGAATCCCTGCCCCCTTTCCCGGAAGATAAAACCGTTTATTTCGAAACGACCCATCTCAGCCACAATTACAATATTCCAATTAACGTGTATTCTGCACCAACACCGGTCCTGTCTATGCATCGCAAGCTGATGTACTCGCCGAATAACACCTCCATCGGAGAGCTTATTATCGATCTTCATCTCGATTTGATATCCGAAATCTCGCAGAGCCTGTACACGCACGATGAGGAAGAGCTTTACATTTTGGATGAAAAAGGATGCATCGTGTTCGGTCCGGATCCGGCCAAATGGGGGCAGCTGCTGGATGGCAGCTGGGGCGACGAAGCCATCCGCAGCACGTCGGACAGAGGCTCCTACGAATGGAACAAAGGGCCTTACGCCGGCATAAATGTTTATGAAAAAATGAAAACTGACTATGTGAACTGGACGATCGTCAAACGTCTGCCTTACGAGCAGCTGACCCAAAACGCCAAACAGCTGGCGCTGATCAACTCGCTGGTACTGACGTTCTTCATGCTGATCGTCATCGGCGGAACCGTCTATATTTCCATTAAATTTACGGAACCGATCAAGCAGCTTATCCGCTACATCTCCCGCATTCAAGCCGGTCAGGTGCAGCTGGGAGCTATGGATAAGGATATCGAGCTGACCCGTACCGACGAGATGGGCATACTGGCCAATCGCTTCCACGGCTTGATGCAGGATCTGAATCAAATGGTCATGCGCGAATACCGGCTGGAGCTCGCCAACAAGTCCAATCAATTGATGGCGCTGCAAGCTCAGATCAATCCGCATTTTCTGAATAATGCGCTGCAATCGATCGGCACACTCGCTTTGCAGCATGATGCCCCCAAGGTGTATGCACTTATCGCTTCCCTCGCCAAAATGATGCATTACAGCATGAATACGAACGAATCCGTCGTTCCGCTTGGCAAGGAGCTTGACCATATTAAAGCGTACCTGGAGCTCCAGAAGCAGCGCTTCGAGCACCAATTCCAGATCGCTTATGATGTCGAAGAAGGCACCAAAACGATCGCCGTACCCAAAATGATCCTGCAGCCGCTCGTCGAAAACTATTTCAAACACGGCTTCAAACCGGGCGCCGACGAAATCGGGCTGCTGCACATTGAAGCCTCCAAGCAAACGGATGGGCGCTATGACTATCTGCGGCTTGTCGTTGAAGACAACGGCTCGGGCGTTACGGAGGAGCGGCTGCGTGAAATCCGCAACAGGCTGAGCTCGCCTTCAACCGGCGAAGAAAACTGTATCGGGCTAAGCAACGTATTAACCAGAATCAAACTATATTTCACCGATGATGCGACTCTTGATATTGAACACGCCAAGCCCCAAGGTCTAAGGATCATCATCCACATACCGATGTAAAAGGGAGCTATCTAATGAAAGTATTACTTGTCGATGATGAGAAACATGTTCGCGACGCCATCCGGCTGCTCGTCAATTGGGAGCAGCACGGCATCGATACGATTCTGGAAGCGCCTGACGGCGAATCCGCCGCCGCAATGGTCCGCCAGCATCACCCGGAAATTATTATGACCGACATGATGATGCCGGTCATGAACGGTGTGAAGCTGCTGGAATGGCTGCATGCCAACGAGCCGGACGCGAAGACGATCGTCATCAGCGGGCATGACGATTTCTCGCTGCTGCGCCACACGCTGAAGTACGGGGGGACCGACTACATCCTGAAGCCGATCGACCCGGATCAGCTGAACGAAGCGCTGGAGAAAGCGATTGAGGCGTGGCGGAAGGAAGAAGAGACGCGGCAGACGAACCGTGAGCTGAATATCGAAATGAATCAAATTAAACCGATGTATTGGGATAAGCTGCTGTCCGGGCTCATCGCCGAGCCGTCCGCTTATGAGAGCGCCGCCGAGCAGCTCGAGCGGGAGCTGAGCTTGACGCGGGGCGTGAACGTTTGCCGCGTTGCCATTCTTTCCATGGATACCATGGAACGCAGCGTGAAAAATAAATTCAGTCAAAACATGGATTTGCTTTTTTTCTCTCTCATTAATATTTGCAATGAGTTTCTGACGCACGAGAGACGCGGGTATGCATTCCGCCATTGGCAAAGCGATAACGAAATCGTCTTGCTGCTGTGGAGAGAGCTGGACGGCGCCGAAGCATTTCTGGAGAAAATTAACGAAGGCATGCGAACGGCGCTGCACACCCGCGTTGATTTCGGTATCGGCCGGTCTCATCGGTTTCCTGGCGAAATCGGCTTATCGTACCAAGAGGCGCGCGACGCACTGCGCAAACGGAACCTGAAAGTTAAGACAACGTGGATCCACAGCCTGCAGAATTCGCCCAAACCGCCGCAGACGGCGCTCACCTTCACCCAGTTCGAGGAGAAGATCAATCTGGCCATCCGCAGCGGCAGCAGCGAGCAGATCGAGGAGGCCGTGCAGCAATGGATGGACGCGGTCAAGCAGCGGGACATCATTACATTGGAACAGCTCGACCATTGGTGGCGGGAGTACAGCGTGATGAAGCGCCGCTGGGTACAGCAATTCTTCTCCGGCATCAGCGAGGATGAAGTGAAGACGATGCTGGCCTCCGAGTCTGCCGGGGTCATTGTTCCGCTGGACGAGAACGGCCTCCTATCCCTGTCTCAATGGCAGCAGGAGCTTACCCGCAGCATCGTGCATATGTCCAAGCTGCTCTTGGAGAATCAGCAGAAAGATAAGAATGTGATTTTCGAAATCGCCGAATATCTTCAGAAGCATTACCACGAAGATGTCACGCTGCAGGACATCGCCTCCCGGTTCTTCCTGAGCCGGGAATATATCTCCCGCAAGTTCAAGCAGGAATTCGCGGTGAACCTCTCGGATTATTTGGGCCAAATTCGCATGAGCAAAGCGAAGGTGCTGCTGCGCAATCCGCATTTGCGGATTTCCCAGGTCGCGGAGATGGTCGGCTATCAGGATGAGAAATATTTCAGCAAAGTTTTCAAAAAACTGGAGGGCATCACGCCTAACGAGTATCGAAAAACAGCGAATTCTATCTGAATTTCTGTTAAAAATATGAAATATGTTATACTAGTAGACAGAGGTGATTATCATGAGTATGCAAATCGAGGCAACGTCTGCGAATTCTTTTCCCCGGGCTGCCAAAGCTACGAAGGTGAAGAGGAAAACGTACGTCCTGTTGTTTCTTGGTTGGGTCATGCTGATCGCAATCGGAGTGGCGGCAGCGATGCTGTATACAGAGCATTTGAGACAGAAAATAGCAACCGATATCGCACAGCAGACCCAGCAACAACTACAGCTGGTTCAGCAAGATTACCAGAAGCAGGTAACCGAACTGAAGGATAGCGTTTCAACCGACATGAAAGCTTTGCAAACCAAAGTTGACTCGCTCAATGAACTGCTGGCCTTCACCAAAGACAGCGCCAACAGCAAAACCGACAACAGCAACCAACTCTACACACAGCTCGCCGAAGTGAAGAAGAAACTGGATGAGCTGCAGAAAAATTTGGATGTGTTGAAGTGATGACGACGATCCAAGGAATCAACCGTGTCTTCCTGCTGGCTTGTGCACCGTTTATCGGGATGCTCATATGGCTGCTTATCGCAAGCGTGCATATACCGCTCGGCACTTGGACTGCAGCCGCCTCAACGCCGGTCTCCTTCCATCAGGAAGCCCTGACCCTCGACACCTTGTTAACTAAGGCAACGAACGATGCGGCACAGACGAAGACGATCATTCAGCAATATTACGCCTTATATGAGAAAAGTACGGCAGAAGTGGCCGCCGCGCTGCAAACTGCCGCCGCTCAAGCCGCGAAGCCCGGCATCATCTACGATGCCCGCATCACGGCGAAGCTTGGCAGCCCGGTCAGGCAAGCCTCTTCCGGCAATATCGACCTGAAGCTATTTGCCTTGAATGAGAGCAACTACAAAGGATATGCGCTCAAAGTTAATCTGAAGAGCGACAAAGCCATCAAGCTTGTCCTCGGCAAGGACAAGATGGGGTCGAGCGAAACGACCCTGGAAGCCGTTAACCGGTATGGCGCTATTGCCGGCGTGAATGCCGGAGGCTTCGCCGATGACAGCAAGGGCCGGCGCTATCCGCTTGACACCACCGTCATCAACGGCAAATATTTGAACGGCTTCTTCCCGACGACGAACGACACGACGTTCATCGGGTTGAACAAAGACCGCAAGCTCATCGGCGGCAAGTTCATCTCGCAAGCGGATCTGGACAAGCTCGACCCGCTGATGGGATCGACCTTCGTTCCTGTCCTGCTCAAGAACGGTGCCAAGACGACCATCCCTTATCAATGGCAGAGTTCGCCGGCGCGAGCCGCCAGAACCGTGATGGCCAATTATAAGAACGACCAGCTCTTGTTCATCGTCACGGACGGCTACGACGAAAGCGGAAACTCCGGGGCGACGCTCGCCGAGCTGCAGGACAAGATGCAGCAGTTGGGCATCGTCGATGCCTATAACCTGGACGGAGGCGGCTCCACGACCTTGGTCATGGGAGGCACCGTCATGAATCGCCCGTCCGACGGCAAATTGCGGCCGCTGGCGACGAACTTCTTATTTTTTAAATAATCGTAATTATTCACAGTTTATTCAAATTTTTTTGCCGTTGATTGGGGTATAATAAAGCTTAACTATATGCTTTGATGTTCTTCAACCTATAGGGGGTGCAGCAATGTTTGGCTTATCCGCAACATTTTGGCTCGTTAATTCCGTTTTTGTGCTATTTCTCGTCGCTATGATGACGGCTTCCTATAACGAGGACAAAACAAGAGGCCTGTAAGTTGCCAAAAGCTCGTCAGAATGAATACATTCTGGCGGGCTTTTTCATTTGAGCTATGACTAATAACCCTACAAGAAAAAGGACCCCTCGCGGAGTCCTCTGACGGTGAAGATTAGTTGGTTATGCCTGAACCTTACTTCAGCTCGGTCCCTACCTCATCACACGCTTGCAGTACGTAACTACAATTCATGATTTCTGCGGCACATCTCCTCGCTTCTATACGGATTCAATAACAACCTTCCTGATGTACTTGTCTTTGACACAGCACCTCTCTGCTATCACCGTCGTCAAATAGTATGTCCGGGATTTCCGTTCCTATACACCAACTAAAAAAGCACCGCATTCTCTTCCGAGAAGGCAATGCTTTTCATTGTCCTTAATTAGGCTCTTACTTTCAAGACATTCATCTCTGTTACACAACTTCCGCATATGTAACGTTCTTTGAACTCGCTGACGTTATCCATGCTGCCGCAGAATACACATTTCGGGCGGTATCTTTCCAAAATGATATGATCACCCTGCACCAAAATTTCGACAGGATCCCCTTCATTCATCTGGTATCGTTTGCGTAACGATTTAGGCAGAACAATACGTCCCAATTGATCGACTTTACGAACGACTCCGGCTGGCTTCATCATAGGACTTCACCTCTCTTCCGCTCTCAATTTCTACGCTAAGCGGTGGCTTAGCATATCTATACGGACTGATACGGAATACTATTCGCCGTGTAGGAAGAAACTCCTTCTAATTCCAAGCGGAAATTTCTTTTATTGTCAATTTTGCCGACCTAGGCCTAAATCGTATGCGATAGCGCTTAGTCCAAACCTGCAAACCCTGTCTGCCGCAAACCTTCATACAGCATGATCGCTACGGAGTTGGATAAATTGAGCGATCTTACCGCATCGGACATCGGGAGTCTGAGCAGCGTATCCGGGTGCTGGCGCAGGAGCTCTTCCGGGAGACCTTTGGTCTCTTTACCGAATACGAGGAAATCACCGTCTTGAAATGTAAAATCCGTGTAACGCTTCTTCGTTTTGGTCGTCGCAAAAAAGAAACGGTGTCCTTTATACATCTCAAGTACCTCATCAAACGAATCGTGATATTCGAGCTTCACGGAATGCCAATAATCCAATCCGGCCCGTTTCAGCGTTTTGTCATCCGTTTGGAAGCCGAGCGGTCTTACCAGATGAAGATAAGTACCCGTCGCCGCGCAAGTTCGCGAAATGTTGCCGGTGTTGGCCGGAATTTCGGGTTCTACTAATACAATATGAAATGCCATGTCTGTCGAATTCACCTCATCCTCTATCCTATTATAAGCGGTTGCATAATGCAATTAAGTATGACCATTTACAGTTTTTACACTGGGTTAACTTTATCTTAATATGTCGATGATAGAGCTTTGTCATAATAGAGTCATCCTTCTCGATAAAAGGAGTCAACCTATGATGAAAAAGAAGATCCTAGTTGTCGATGACGAACCTTCCATCTCCATGCTAATAGAATTCAATTTGAAGTTAGTCGGCTTCGAAGTCCATTGCGTTTTCGATGGCGAGGCCGTATTCGATGCGATCCAAACGTTCCGCCCGGACCTGATCGTGCTTGACCTGATGCTGCCGAAGATGGACGGCTTTCAAGTATGCCGCAAGCTTAGAAACCAGAACAACCTTGTCCCTATTATTATGCTCACCGCTATGCAGGATCTTACCGACAAAATCGCCGGCCTGGATAACGGTGCCGATGATTACATGACGAAGCCGTTCTCGCCGCAGGAGCTCATCTCCCGCATTCACGCGATTCATCGGCGCATTCAGACACTGCCGTCAACGACGGAGAACACACCGATTACGATCGGTCAGATTTCTATCAAAGCCGATCAGCGCGAAGTGACCATGAACGGCGCACCGGTCGAGCTCACGCCCAAAGAATTCGAGCTGCTGCTGTTCTTGTGTAAGCACCGCGGCAAAGTACTGAGCCGCCAGCAGCTCCTTCACGGCGTGTGGGACTATCACTTCCTTGGTGATACCCGAATTGTCGACGTTCATATTTCCCACTTGCGCGACAAAATTGAGCAAAATGCACGCAATCCGGAATACATCATGACGATCCGTAACGTCGGCTACAAGTTGACGGAGCCTGTCGTCAAGGAATCCCTGGCATAACAGACCGCCGCCACGCACACAATAAGGGCTGCCCTCAAGTCATCATTGACTTCAAGGCAGCCCTTGCTTTTGTCATTTAGAATACGAAATCGTCATCCGTCAAGCCTTCAACATGAATCGTGCGTACGTATCCGTTCCCTTTTTTGGAGAAAAAGTCATGCTGTTTCGTCTTCGTGCTAAGGCCGTTCAATACGATCGGATTAATGTCCTCTTCCGGGAACATCGGATCAACACCCAGATTCATGAACGCTTTATTCGCGTTATAGCGGAGGAATGCCTTGACATCTTCCGCCAAGCCTAGAGGACCGTACAAGCTCTCCGTGTAGCCTTCCTCATTGGCATGAAGCTCGGTCAGCAGCGCTGTCAAAGTCTCATAAGCTTCATCCTGCTCCGCCGGGCTTAGCTCCGCGTACACCTCTTGAGCCAGCACCCCGACATACAGACCATGAATACTCTCGTCACGCAAAATCAGATCGATGATCTCGCCGCTGCTCGTCATTTTCCCTTGTCCGGCTAGATAGAGCGGATAGTAGAAGCCGCTGTAGAACAAGTAGCTCTCCAGCAGAACGGAAGCCGCCATCGCCAGGTACAGCTCTTTGGCCGTTGTAATATTTTCATAAAATGTGGAAATCTTGTTAGCCTTGAATTGCAGATAAGGATTGCGCTCCACCCATGCGAACAGCTCGTTAATCTCTTCCGTTGTCGAAAGCGTCGTGAAGATCGAGCTGTACGACTTCGCATGAATTTGCTCCATCATGCCCATGAAGCTGAGCACCGCTTTGCGTTGCAGCCCGTCCACGTGCTCAAGAATCTTCGGCATGCCGACGCCGCCTTGCATCGTATCCAGCAGCGTCAGACCGCCCAGCACTTTCATATATAGCTCCCGCTCCGCCGGACTCAGCGTAATCCAGGACATTTTATCGTCGGACAACGGAATTTCTTCATCCGTCCAGAACTGCATAATATTTTGATTCCAGAACGTTATCGTGAAATCATCATCCGGCCTGTTCCAGTTCACGGCCTTTCTGACAATCGGCGTACTCACCGTAGTCGCAGTACTCATCTATGTTAGGTCCCCTTCCGTATTACACCGAACAGCTTACGCATTCCTCAACGGACAGCTGATTCGTTCGCGTGTAGTAGAGCGATTTTAGGCCTTTATGTGCCGCATACAGGTACAAGCGGGCCAATTGTCTTGTTGACACGTCGCTATTCACATGCAAAATGGTGGAAATACCTTGATCCACGTGCACCTGAATTTCGGCGATCAGATCGAGAATTTTGAATTGGTCCATCTGATACGCGGATTTATAGTAGAAATAATTGTCGCGTGCCAAATACGGCATCGGATAATAAGTCGTCGAATTCGCATACGTCCGGGTTTCGATCTGCTCGACGATCGGCATCACGCTTGACGTTGAATTTTGGATATACGAAATGCTCTGTGTCGGCGCGACCGCCATACGGTAGGCATGATACAAGCCGTGCTTCTGCACGTCCGCTTTCAGCTTGCTCCAGTCGTCAGGCGACGGAATCGCCATCCCCTCGAACAGCCCCTTCACCTTATCCGTGCGCGGACGGTAATCCGTCTCCAGATAGCGGTTGAAGTAAGCGCCATTCGCATATTCCGACTGCTCGAAGCCCTCGAAAACCTGCCCCTTCGCTTTGGCAATCTCTACGCTTCGCTCAATGGAGTAATAGTTCATCGCCATGAAGAACGTGCGAACGAAATCCTTCGCTTCATCGCTTTCGTAGCTGATTTTGTTTTTGGACAAATACCCGTGCAAATTCATGACGCCAAGCCCAACGGAGTGCAGCTCGCGGTTCGCTTTGGCTACCCCTGGCGCGTTGCTGACCGTCGTCATGTCACTGACTGCCGTCAGGGCGGTCATGCCCTCATGAACCGTCTCGCGCAGCTTCTTGCGCTCCATGACGTTGGTGATGTTCATCGAAGCCAAATTGCAGGAAATATCGCGCAGAATCACGTCGTCTTCGCCGTAATCGTTAATTTCCGAAGTCTCTTGCAGCTGGAAAATCTCCGTGCACAGGTTGGACATCTTAATTGTCCCGATCCCTTTAAGCGCATGATCCTTGTTCGCATTCGTCCGGTTCATGATATACGGATACCCGGATTCCAGCTGGGTTGTCGCAATTTTGACGAGCATGTCGCGCGCACTCATGACGACCTTCTTCTTCACTTTCGGATTCGCCAGCAGCTCATCGTACATCTCGTCGAGATCGAGATCGTCCAAGTGCTTGCCGTAAGCCTGCCATACGGTATATGGCGCAAAAACATGAAGCGGCTGATTTTGTTCCGCCAGCTTGTAGAATTTGTTCGGAACGATCAGGCCGATCGATAATGTTTTCAGACGGGACTTCTCGTCTGCGTTAATTTTTTTGGAATCGAGGAACTCCATCAGATCCCAACCGAAAATGTTGTAATACGCCGCTCCGGAGCCCTTGCGCTGCCCCATTTGGTCGGCATAGGAGAACGCATCCTCCATCAGCTTCAGAACAGGCATAATCCCTTTGGCGGCTCGTTCCACGCCTTTGATCGATTCCCCGCGCCCGCGCAGCTTGGACAGATTGACGGCGACACCGCCACCGATTTTGGACAGCTGCATGCAGGTGGCCAGCACATAGTTAATGGAATTGAGGGAATCGTCCATCTCCAGCAGGAAGCAGGACACCATCTCGCCCCGGCGGCTTTTGCCTGCGTTGAGGAAGGTCGGCGTAGCCGGCTGCAGGCGCTGCTCCATCATCGAGACGGCCAGCGTACGGGCGGTTTCTACGTCTCCTCTGCCCAAGTACAAGGCTACGATCGCTACGCGATCCGGGAAATGCTCGAGGTACAACTCTTTATCATCACTGCGCAAAGCATAATCTGTATAAAATTTCGAGGCAGCCATATAGGAAGCGAACTCGAATTGATTGTCGTGGGCCACTTGATAAACTTCGTTGACTTCATCTTCCGTATAACGCTCATACACATTCTCGTAGTAATTATTGTCGATCATGTAACGAACTTTCGAAGAGGTATCGGGGAAAGTGAGGCTTTTGCTGTGGACGTCCTTCATGAAAACTTCAACGGCTTCTTTGTCCTTCTCCAGTTGAAAAAATCCGTCTGCTGCGCGTTGCATCAATAAATTATTCAGCTCAATGTGCCGCAATTGCATGTACCCCCTGAACAAATCGTTCTACATCATTTTTGGTGCCGGATAGCTCAAACTTGGTTAACACCGGCACATCGTATTGCTGGGAGATGGTGTCTGCGCTCTTCGCAAACCCGTCGCCCCAGTTGCGGTTCCCGCTTGCTGCGACTCCGATCAAATGAGAAGCGTTCGTTTCCAGAAACGAAGCCACCTTCTCAGGAACTTGACCAAATCCGGTCGTATAGGTAACGAGCACGAAGGGCTCGTCCACTTTCATCGCTTCCTCGATTTGGATGGCCGGCATTTTCAGCTTGTTAATAAACCGGCGAACATTTCCTGTTTTCGAATCGTAAGCAATCAGCATGGGCTCCGTCTCCTGTCATGTATCTTCAATCTCAAGCAAAACCGTATCTAGTGAGTCTTATGTATGAAACTCTATATCTAGTAAGTCGTATGTAGCTTACCTATCAACTATATCTAGTCATGCGGCCTTCGGCTCGACAAAAGAAGCGGAATTTCGCAATTGGCTAAGCGGCTGAAAAAGCGCGATATCAAGGGATTTCCCCGGTTATTCCGCGGAATTCCGCGATCCGTCCGGCTTCTCTTAATTTCCCATTTTTCCACGACATCTAGTTGATAGATTCAAATTTATATCAATATATAGTGTTTGTCAACGTGTGAAATCTCACATTTTCGGTCTCAAAATACCGAATCCCAGACAGGACGTGGCTCGCGGGGATTTGAAATTTTTTTTGGAGTTTTGCCTTGAAATTTTCACATTTGTCGAAAGGAATCCGCCGACCCTGTCCTACTAGATATAGATTCGGGTTATACCGGCACACAGCTCGCCAGAGACGCCTGAGCGGCCGTCTAAGGGCCATGCCGGCGAAGATCGGGCATATTGGCCTCCCAACCAAAAAAAGCTACTCACGCGCACACGAGGGTGCTGTGAGTAGCTCTTGAACCGTATCTTAACTATTGCGCTTGTGGAAATCCTTCATGAACTCCGCGAGCGCTTGGCAGGAAGCGTACGGAACCGCATTGTACGTCGATGCGCGCAGACCGCCTACGCTGCGATGTCCTTTCAGGCCGATGAAGCCGTTCTGCTCGGTTTCCTTGATGAATTTCTTCTCCAATTCTTCATCCTGCAGACGGAACGTAATGTTCATGGCCGAACGGCTGCCCTTGTCGACAGGACCGCGGTAGAAGCCGCCGCTTTGATCGATGGCATTGTAGATCAGACCGGATTTCTCCAGGTTGTTCTTCTCGATAACGGCTAGTCCGCCCTGCTCCTGAATCCATTTGAGCACCAGGTTGACCATGTAGATGGAATACACCGGCGGCGTATTGTACAAGGAATTGTTTTTGCTGTGGATTTCGTAACGGAACATCGTGGCAATGTTTTTCGGCAAATCCTGCAGCATGTCTTCCTTGACGATGACGACCGTCACACCGGAAGGACCGAGATTTTTTTGCGCGCCGGCATAGATCATGCCGAATTTCGACACGTCGACCGGACGGCTTAAGATGTCACTGGACATGTCGCCGATGAGCGGTACGCTGCCCGTGTCCGGATAGCTTTGGAACTGCGCGCCTTCGATCGTTTCATTGGATGTGATATGCAAATAAGCCGAGTCCGGATGAAGGTTGATTTCACTAAGATCCGGAATTTTCATGAATTTATTTTCTTTGGAGGAGGCTGCGATATTCACTTCGCCGAACAAGGAAGCTTCCTGCACCGCTTTCTCCGCCCAAGCGCCTGTCAGCACATAGCTGCCCACTTTGCCCGGCTTCAAGAAATTCATCGGAATCATCGCGAATTGCGAGCTGGCTCCGCCTTGCAGGAACATGATTTGGTACCCATCCGGGATGTTAAAAATTTGCTTCAATAATTGCTGTGTTTCATTATGTACTTGCTCGTATTCAGCGCTGCGATGCGAAATTTCCATGATCGACATGCCGATGCCTTTGAATTCGACAAGTTCCTCTTGCGCTTTCTGCAAAACTTCGAGCGGTAATGCCGCAGGCCCTGCGTTAAAGTTATAGGCCCGATTTCCCATGAATGACCACACCTTTGCTTTTGTATTATGGCTATGATAGCAATATTCTCCTCATGCATCAAGTAAAACCTTCGTTGGCAATGCTAGAAGAAGTTAGGAAACAAAACCATCTCTTCCCCTCCATACTTCGGCAAAGGAGCCACATCTCACATGATTCACACCGAGCATTCGACACGCACGAATAGGACACCATCCGACAACTACCGGCTGTTTGTCGGCATCGGGCTCCCGCCGGACACGCAGCGGGAGCTCGCTCTTCTGGCGGCCTCCCTGCGGGAGAGGCTGCCCTTTCAGAAGTGGACGCACCCGCAGGACGTCCACGTGACGCTCTCTTTCCTCGGCGACACCGCCGCCGAGAAGGTTGAAGCGCTGGCGGACGAGCTCCGCCGGCTCGCAGCGGCGGCGCCGCCGCTCACGCTGCACGCCGAGGGGCTCGGCGTGTTCGGACCTCCGGCGGCGCCGTCGGTGCTGTGGGCGGGCGTCGCCGGCGACCTGGACGCGCTCGCTGCGCTGCAGCGCGAGGTCGCGGGCGCCTGCGCCCGCCACGGGTTCCCGGCCGAGGCTCGCGCCTACCGGCCGCACCTCACGCTGGCCCGCCGCTACCGCCAGGCGGCGGGTCCGTTCTCGCGCGCCGCGCTCGCCGGCGCGCCGGCGCTGCCCGCGTGGCGGGTAGAGGACATCGTCCTCTACCGCAGCCACTTGGGCCGGCAGCCTTCGTACGAGTCGCTGGGCGTTTTTCCTTTGGATCCCGGCGTATAACTTCCATTATTTTCACAAATAATGTATAAACTTGCCTACTGTTTCTGACATCGTCTTGATTGAACACGGGCCGTCCTAAAATAGAGGATCTATGGTCCTCTATTCACCGTGGAATTAACGATTTGGCCCTCAATAGGAACTACGATCCTCTATTCAACCAATTTCAGCCTAAAACCAGGCTTATCGAGGCAAATAGCGCCCTGTAGTTCCAGCAAACTCGGCACTACAGCCTGCCGCCAAGCACCTTTGAGCCGCCGTTTTTTTATGCTGGCTCTCATTGCTTTTTGAAACGAAAGGAGGAGATCACATGCCCGATGCTTATGAAGTCATCGTACGCACCCTTTTAGCCGTAATCGTATTGTTCATCATGACCAAAATTCTTGGAAAAAGACAAGTATCCCAGTTATCTCTGTTCGAGTACATCACGGGCATTACCATTGGAAATCTGGCTGGAGCGATATCCTTGGATATTGACTCGAAATGGTTCCTCGGTCTGATCTCGTTAGCCGTTTGGATCGCGTGTTCTTTAGGTATTGAACTTTTACAGCTAAAAAGCAAAAAAATGCGAGATTTTATTGACAGCAAAGCAACCGTACTTGTTAGAGACGGGAAGATTTTAGAAGATAATTTAAAAAAAGAACGACTCACCACGGATGAACTTATGGAGCAACTGCGTAAGCGTTCAGTTTTCAAAGTAGCGGATGTTGAGTTTGCGATCATGGAGCCTAGCGGTGAGATTAATGTATTGCTGCATCGTGAAAATCTCCCGCTCACTGCGAAGCACCTCGGCATCAAGGTTGCACCGGAGAAAGAGCCTCAAGCGGTCATCATGGACGGTGAGATATTGGATGAAGCGTTAGCAACCCTCTCATTTAATCGGGGATGGCTGAAAACGGAGTTGGATAAAGTAGGAGTAACGGTTGAAAATGTTTTTCTAGGGCAAGTCGATTCGTACGGCCAGTTGTATCTTGATTTATTTGACGATAAAATCAATGTTCCCGTGCCGCAGGAGAAAGCCACCCTCTTCGCGACCTTGAAACAGTGCGAAGCCGACCTTATGCTGTACGGGCTGACAACCAACAATAAACAAGCCAAAGCGATGTACGAGGAATGCTCCAAGCAAATGGAGGATATTCTCGACCAACTTAAGCCTATATTGATGCGATAAATCAAATTGCTCCCCGCCGTGGTTATACGACTGGGAGCATTCTTGTTTGTTTCAATCCAGCAGCACCTGCGACGCTGGGCCACTAG
This sequence comes from Paenibacillus sp. MAHUQ-63, assembly GCF_028765165.1. Classification (GTDB taxonomy): domain Bacteria; phylum Bacillota; class Bacilli; order Paenibacillales; family NBRC-103111; genus Paenibacillus_E. The sequence goes on from NZ_JARADB010000001.1 coordinate 978,588, forward strand.
CAAGCTCAAACATCCGTTTGACCTGCTCTACCGTGTTCCGCTCTATAGACAGAGGCGGCAGCTCATTTTCGCCAAAAAAGCCAACTTTGGTCGTTTCCAGGCTGACCTCAAGCGCCTCTCCGCCGACCAGCTCGCACAAGATGAAGATCTTGTACGTGTAGTTGGGCGATGGCGGATGGGCGTGGCGTTTCTTATCCAGAACCGCCAGCAAGCGCACCGGCTTTACGTCGTAGCCGGCTTCCTCGCGGGTCTCCTTGACAGCGATCTCGGATGGGGTGTAGCCGATATCCGCCCAGCCCCCGGGCAAAGCCCAGGCGCCGTCGGTTCTTTCCTGAACGAGCAAGATCTTGTTCTCCTGCAGCACGACGGCCCGGATATCGACCTTCGGCGTCTGGTACCCCGTCTCTCCAGCGAACAGCTCCGTCACCTTGTCGATCGGCGTATCGGTGAAATAGCTCATCATTTCAACGCTGATTTTGCGCAGCGCCTCATAGCGCTCCAAATCGTAGCCATTCTCTCCATAGGTGAGCCCCGCTTGACTGATCGCTTGAATTTCTTGCGCCCAATGCAGCCATGGTATGTTCATTCCTCATCCATCTCCATCCCGATTAATGTTGTGATACCACGGAAGATTGCGACCATTTCGTCCAGCTTCATGCGAACAAGGCCGCTCGAAGACGGGCATACATATTCAATGACACCCGGAACGACGGGGTCGGACTGCTTCCCCCATGGCATCCCTTTGCGCCCGCTGTACTGCTCGTAGACGCCTTTGCCGACGAAGCATACGACCTTCGGGCGATAGCGTTCGATTTTCTCCTTCAGCAGGACACGGCCCTCCCGGTACTCTTCCGGCGTAATTTCTGCTGCCGTTAAGGAAGGTCGCGCCACGATATTCGTGAACCCGTAGCCGAGCTGAAGCAGATCGCCGTCCTCCTCCGGCTTGTAGAGCCGGGGCGTAATGCCGGCCTGGTGCAGAATGCGGTAAAACCGGTTGTTCGGGTTCGCATAGTGATGGCCGGTTTCGCCGGATCGGAGGCTGGGATTGTAGCCCACGAACAATATCTTTAAATGATGCTGCAGATGATCCGAAATCGGCTCTATCCCCACTCGGTCAACCCTCCTGACATCGTGAATGACTTTTCTTTAAGGTTACCATGAATACCGCTCGCCACGCGAATCTAACGGACACAGCGACCGTTAATCTTGCAAAAAGCTTGGCGTTTCGGCGCTAACGGAAACCAGATACCTTATTTACCGATTTCGGGGCTCAAATCGGCCATAGAGGAGTCATTAACGGCACGGGTGTCCGTTACATATTCAAAGCGGCCCTATTGTGTGAAATAAGGACCGCTGTGTCCGTTAGGGAAAGCACGTCCTAGCATGGACGGGCAACAGCTAGTTCATACCCATTCCATCTGCTCAATCGGTTGGGCAGCCGCTCTATCTCCACGATCCCGTAGGTTCAGGTGACGGCTCACGGGCTCAACTACTCTATGACCACTATCCCGTTGGTTCAGGTGACGGCTCACGGGCTCAACTACTCTATGACCACTATCCCGTTGGTTCAGGTGACGAGGTTACGGGCTCAGCCACTCTATCTCCACTATCCCTTCGGTTCAGGTGACGGGTTACGGGCTCAGCTCCTCTACGTCCACTATCCCGTCGGTTCAGGCAACGAGGTTACGGGCTCAGCCACTCTATCTCCACTATCCCTTCGGTTCAGGTGACGGGTTTCGTGCCCAGCCATGCTATCTCCAATATCCCGTCGGTTCAGGTGACGGGTTACGGGCTCAGCCACTCTATCTCCACTATCCTTCGGTTCAGGTGACGGGTTACGGGCTCAGCTACTCTACGTCCACTATCCCGTCGGTTCAGGCAACGAGGTTACGGGCTCAGCCACGCTATCTCCACTATCCCTTCGGTTCAGGTGACGGGTTTCGTGCCCAGCCGCTCTATCTCCACTATCCCGTCGGTTCAGGTGACGGGTTACGGGCTCAGCTCCTCTACGTCCACTATCCCGTCGGTTCAGGTGACGAGTTGCGTGCTCAGCTACTCTACGTCCACTATCCCGTCGGTTCAGGTGACGAGTTGCGTACTCAGCCCCTCTACGCCCACTATCCCGTCGGTTCAGGCAACGAGGTTACGTGCTCAGCCACGCTACGTCCACTATCCCATCGGTTCAGGTGACGGGTTACGTGCTCTCGGTTCAGGCGACGAGGTTACGTGCCCAGCGGTTCGTCGTTTGCAGATCACACAGAGTGACGAGCACGCAGCCTTGTTCATGATCAACCCGCTATCCCGTGCATTCACGTGCTTTCCCCCCGCTCTAATCCCACTTTGCTCGCAGCGTTAAAAGCTCATAAGTCGCACCCACGCCCTCCTGTGTACTGAACTTGTTCGTGTACGCCTGGTACATCCCGGCAAACAAGCGGCGCGCGCTTACGCCAGGAACAGCCCTTGCTTCGGACGCGCTGGCCCCCAGTTCTTTGACGGCCAACAGGAAATCGCGCGGACTCGGATAGGTGGCGCGGTACATGCTTCGGCGCTCATGTACGGAGGTGAATCCGGCTTCCGCGAGCAGCTCGCACCACTCGGCACCGGACCGGAAAGCGAGTCCGTGCCTTTGCGGTCTCAGGTTCAGACTGCGATAAACTTCGTGAAAAGACGCATGCAGCTCATAAAATGTATCCGGCCCGAACGTCGAGAACGCGAGTTGGCCTCCCGGACGCAGCATCCGCCGCAGATGCCGCAGGGTCATCTTCGGATCTCTCAGCCACTGGAAGCAGGCGCTGGAGACGATCAAATCGAAGGAAGCCTCTTCGGCACAAGGGGACCAGCGCTCTACATCAGCTTGCAGGAATCGCACGCCTACGCCTGCCGCTTGCGCGGACTGGAGACGTCTCTGCGCTGCCTGAAGCATCCCGGGCGCGATGTCCAGAGCGGTAATCGCCGCTTGGGGCCACGCAGCCGCCAGCCGGCCCGTCAGATCGCCTGTCCCGCAGCCAACGTCCAGAATGACTGCCGGCTGGGCAACCTCATAAGGCAGCTCTTCCCCGAGCTGCATAGCCATAGTTCGCTGCACCGCGGCATGCCGGTCATAAGAACCTACAGAGCTTCGGTCAAATTGACGCGCTATCGGACTGCTGTGCATGGAGCCATCTCCTCACTTCCTTCGCTATTTCTTCCTCTCTGTCCAAAAAAGGGGCATGCCCGCACTCGGGGATAGCGTACAGACAGGCATAGGGCAGCCGGGCTGCAAGCTCGGATACGCCGCCAAACGGGCAAATCCGGTCCGCCAAGCCGTGGAACAGCAGCACGGGGCACTGAATGTCCGGCAGCATCTGCCTAAGATCTTCGCTTCGCAAAAGCTCGAGTCCGGCATGCAGTGCCGGCAATGTCCAGCTGCCTGCAGGGGCTAGCCGCTTCTCCACCCCAGCCCTTCGCTCGGCATCCGTCAGAAGCTGCTTTCGAAAAGCCGTTTCGACCGCATACGCATCATAATCGAGCGCTCTTATCATCTGCCTGACTATCGAATCCGGCTGGCCGAGCGCTTGCTCATGCTTGGAACGGACGAAGCATGCCGTAGCCGCAAAAAGGATCAAACCGTCCGCCAAGCCTTGAGCCGCCAGCCGCAAGGCAAGCAGCGCGCCGAGCGACCATCCGCCGATAAGCAAGGGGCCGCCGCTTTCCTTAGCTGCCGCTTCAGCCCGCCGCAGCAATTCGTACGGCGTCTGTGCATCGCTCAGATCGACGGGCAAGTGGCGATACAGCGGCAGCCTTTCCTGCAGCCGGCTGAAGACCGCTGGCGTCATGCTCCACCCCGGGAGCCATAGAAGGGTCCCGCTCATGACGTCAGCACTCCTAGTTCAAGCCCGACCTCGCGAATGCGTTCGGCGGCATCCTGCAGATCCTTATCGGTGTGAGCGAAGGATAAGGTAAAGCGAATACGAGCCGTTCCTTCCGGCACCGTCGGGGGCCGAATGGCGACTGCTGCGATTCCCCGCTCCTCCAGCATGGCGCTGAAGCGCAGGGCGGTTTCGTTGCCGCCGACGACGACCGGCACAATCGGCGAGTCGCCTGAGCCGGCTTGGAACCCGGCCTTGCCCAGCATGGCGCGGAACCGGCGGGCTGCCGCTCGCAGCCTGGTCCGGCGCCCATGCTCCTGCCGCACAAGGGTCAGCGCTTGTGCGATCCCCGCCAGCACCGATGGCGGCAGCGCCGTGGAGTAGACGAGTGGCCGGGCTTGATTGACAAGGAAGTCAATCAGTGTCCGGCTCCCGCATATATAAGCGCCGTAAACGCCGAAAGCTTTGCTGAATGTTCCCAGATGAATGTCCACCATATCTTGAATGCCGAGCTCATGGCATAATCCCTCGCCATACCGGCCATACATCCCTCCGCTGTGCGCCTCATCCACCATCAGCATAGCGCCGTGCTCTTGCTTAAGAAGCGCCAGCCTCCGAAGGGGGGCCTGATCTCCGTCCATAGAAAAAATGCTGTCGGTCACGATCAGCTTTCTCCGCCGGTCACGATGCTCGAGCAGCAGCGCCGCCAAATGCTCCATATCATTGTGACGGTAGCGCACCAGCTTCGCCCGGCTGAGCCGAATACCGTCCACGATGCTGGCGTGGTTCAGCCGGTCGCTGAATACGGCATCGTCCCGGCCGACGACTGCCGGAATTACGCCGGTATTCGCCATGTAGCCATTCGCGAACACCAACGCAGCTTCTTTGTTTTGCCAGGCGGCGATAGCCCGCTCAAGCTCATCATAAGCCGGACGATTCCCTGTCACAAGCCGCGATGCTCCTGCACCCGCACCTTCTCTGTAAAGCGCGGCTTGCATCGCCGACACAATGGCCGGATGGCGCGAGAGCCCCAGATAATCGTTAGCGGATAAATTGAGGATCGGGGGAGAATGTTCCTCCCGCCTCAAATAGCCCGGATATTCCGGAACCGTGTGGCACGTGCGCAGCGAACGCAGCATCGCGGTCCCCTGCCGTGCAGCGAGTTCTTGTTCCATCCAAGTCAAGGTTCCACCTCCTCAGAGCGCATTAAGCTCGATCTCGAAGCCCAAATCTTCGATCATCCGATGATCCGCGCCGGCTTCTTGGCCTGCCGTAGTCAAGTAGTCGCCTACGAATAGCGAGTTAGCCGCATAAAGCGACAACGGCTGAAGCGCCCGCAAATTCACTTCCCGGCCGCCGGCCACGCGGATTTCCTTGGCCGGACATAGGAAGCGGAACAATGCCAGCACCTTAAGCGCCTTCATTGCCGGCGTTCTCCCTGCACGCTCGAGAGGCGTGCCCGGAATGGCATTCAAGAAATTAATCGGAATGGAGTCGCTGTCCAGGTCGCGCAGCGCATAGGCCATTTCCACGATTTCGCGATCGCTTTCCCCCATGCCGATAATCACACCGGAGCAGGGCGACATGCCGTAGGTCTTGACTTTTTCGACGGTCTCAAGGCGGTCGTTATAGCTATGCGTCGTCGTAATCGCGGCATAGTTCGCTTGGCTTGTATTAAGGTTGTGATTGTAGCGGTGAACGCCCGCTTCGGCTAGACGCCGTGCTTGTTCATCCTTCAGGAGCCCCAGGCACGCACAAATTTTGAGCGGCATCGTCGCGCGAATTTCTTTGACAGCATCGGCCACTTGCTCCAATTCTTTATCTGTCGGTCCTCTTCCGGCGGCAACGATACAATAGGTACCCGCTTTCCGTGCCAAAGCCTCCCGCGCTCCCGCAAGCAGCGTATCCTTGTCCAGCAAGGTGTACTTCCGGACTGGCGCCGTTGAGACGATCGATTGCGAGCAATAACCGCAGTCTTCGGGGCATAGCCCGCTTTTGGCGTTGATGATCATATTCAGCTTCACTTTTTTCCCGTAATGGTACCTTCTCACCTGGAAAGCCGCCTGCAGCAGCGGCAGCACTTCATCGTTATCAGCTTGAAGTACCGCCAATCCTTCTTCTATCGTCAAACGTTCACCTTCTAACGCTTTCCGAGCCAGTAGCTGCCAATCTTTAAATACCGTTGTCGTCATCCTGCGGCCCCTCCATAAATTTGGATTTGGATGTAAGCTTGAGCGCTTGTCGAACAGCCTCCAAGTCAATCGATTGCCGAACCGTATGTACCAAAATGTCCCTGCTGACATCAGGCCCCAGCCGTGGAAATCGGCCGATGATGCGCAAGCCGCCATACCGGGCGATCATCTCCGCATTCGTGGCGACGCTCGGATCGTCTTGAACGGTACCCGCGCCGTCATTCAGAATGACGCCTGCAACGGGAATGCCGTAATGCCGCAGGAAGGCTGCCGTCATCAGCGTATGGTTAATCGTGCCCAATCCGGACCGGGCTACGATGAGCGCCGGAACTTGCAGCTGCGCAATCAGGTCCGCCACGAGGGCGTCCTCCGTCAGCGGAACCGCAGCGCCGCCTGCACCTTCGATGAGCAGCGCTTCGCTGCGCGCCGCCAGCGGCTTGCCGGCGGCAATAAGCGCCTGCAGCGTCAGCGTCACCCCGGCGCGTCCTGCGGCGAGCAGCGGCGCAAGGGGCGCCTCGAACGTGTACGGCGCCACGGCTTCAGGCGGCTCCGGGATTCCCGCGAGCCGCACCAGCCGCTCGGCATCGGTGTTCCCGCTGCCCAGCAGCGCGCCTGATTGCACCGGCTTCCAAACGCCGGCCTGCCAGCCTTCCGCACGGAGCGCTGCCGCGATCGCCGCGGTGACCAGCGTCTTCCCCACGCCGGTGTCGGTCCCCGTTACGAATAGACCTCGCATGTTCTCCATCCTAAGCACCGCTCCCTTCCGTAACGCTAACAATCGCTTCCGCCAAAATATCCGTCATCGCGTCTAGCTCCGATTCCGTGCTGGCCAGCGGCGGAATGAAGACGATCACATTGCCGAGCGGTCTGGTCAGCATGCCGAGCTCTCTCGCTTTCCGGCACGTTCGGACGCCGATTCGCTCCTCCCATGCATAAGGCTCGCCGGACTCTCGATCCCGCACAAGCTCGATACCGATCATTAGACCCTTCTGCCGAATATCGCCGACATGCGGTCTTTGTTTCAAGGCGGCGAGTTTATTTTCAACAAAGACGGATTTCGCTCGCACGCCCTCCAGAAGCGCTCGTTCCTCGAACAGCCTCAGACTGGCCAGCGCAACCGAGCATCCCAGAGGGTTACCCGTAAAGGAATGACCATGGAAAAATGTTTTCTGAGCCTCATAATCAGCATAGAACGCATCATAAACGTTATCGGAAGCCAGTGTCGCCGCCACAGGCAAATAGCCTCCGGTCAAACCTTTACCAACGACCATTAGATCCGGTGTTACGTTCTCCAGCTCGCACCCAAACATCGCCCCCGTGCGGCCGAAGCCCGTCGCAACTTCATCGGCGATCAGCAGCACGTCGTGCTTGCGGCATAGCTCCGCCATCTCGCGCAGGCAGCCTTCAGGCATGATCAGGATGCCGCTGGATCCCTGCACGATGGGCTCGACGATGAGAGCCGCAATCTCGTCCGCGCGAGCCTCCAGCAGCCCGCGCAAAGCATCGAGAGCCGCTTCCTTCGCCCCTTCCGCTCCGCCTTCATGGCGATAAGCGTGCGGATAGGGGATAACGTGCGACGGGAACAGCAGCGGCCTGAACACGTCATGATAAAGCGGTATGGCACCTACGCTGACCGCGCCAATCGTATCCCCGTGATACGCTCCGTTCATCGTTACAAACGTCTTTTTGCCGGTCGCTCCCTTGTTATGCCAGTATTGAAACGCCATTTTGATGGCGATCTCAACGCCAGTCGCTCCGGAATCCGAATAAAACACCTTATTTAAACCTTTCGGCGCTATGCCTGCCAGTTTCTCCGCAAGCTCGATAGCCGGTATATTGGCCATCCCCAGCAAGGTGGAATGCGCCACCCTCCCCAACTGATCGGTGATTGCTTGATTGAGCTCCGGCACATTGTGCCCATGCACATTCAGCCAGACGGATGAAAAACCGTCATAATAGGCGCGTCCATGCATATCATACAGCTTGACGCCCTCTCCGCGTTCAATGATGAGCGGGTCCTCGTTGTTGTAATCCTTCATCTGTGTGAAAGGATGCCATACGTGCGACTTATTCAGAGCGGCAAGCCGATCATAGTCCGTTGTCATGATGATCACCTCTTCTTAATTGTCAACTTATAAGTTGTTTTTATGGTTAACAATAGACCGAGGATAATTTTAGCAAATCACAGCACCATTGTAAACCAATTGTTCATCACTTTTGGTTAACAATATAAAAAGAACGATGCGAAGTATCACCCGACACTTCGCATCGCTCTTGTCTGTTTATGTTATAAAATAACTGCTGCTGTCGAAAATAAGTTATTGTCGAACACTCAGTAAACTTGTCAAATCGAGGAACGAGGAAACGACACGGCGAACGCGCAAATCGACATCAGGGTTGATATCGTCGAATGCCGCGCCTGGCTGGAAGCTTTTGCGCGCATCGCCGCCGATGGAGATCCATTCCGGGCTGTTAACACCATGCAGGTTGCGCACGATCGTTTGCAGCTGCGTCAATGAGCTTACCGCAATAGCACCGCCTGAGGAGCTGACCGATAGAACGGCCTTGTTATGGAAATGGTCTTGTCCAAGATGATCGAGCGCATTTTTGAGCACGCCGGAAATTCCGCTATGATACTCTGGAGTCGCAAGTACAATGCCGTCCGCTTCGAGCATAGTCCGCTTCAGATGTTCCAGTGCTTCATGCCCTCCGTGTGCATTCTCCGGCGAATAGAAAGGAACGGGCGTTTGGTACAAATCAATCAATGTGGATACGTGCCCGTTCGCGTTAATCAAATGCTGAATGTAGGCAGCAAGTTTCGTACTTGTCGCTGCGCGGTGATTACTGCCGGCAAGAAGTGCTATTTTCATGAAAAATCTTCCTCTCTACGTTGATAATAAGGACATAATTGACTATTGCTTCCATTATACATCACTTTTATCATTTAAAAATAAAAAAAGCTGCTCCCGCCATAGCGATCTACGGCAGAAACAGCTTTATTCGTTATGAAGATAGATAGAAGTGCTAAAGAATTAGCAGTCGAAGTACAGGTTGTACTCGTGCGGGTGAATGCGGATTGCAACTTGTTTCGCTTCGCCGCGTTTCAATTCGATGTAGTTATCGATGAAATCTTGTGTGAATACGCCGCCTTCAGTCAAGAAGTCGGAATCAGCTGCAAGAGCATCAAGAGCTTCATCTAATGTACCAGGAACGCTGCGAATTTCAGCTTTCTCAGCATCGGACATTTCATAGATGTTAGTATCGAAAGGACCATATCCAAGAGCGCGCGGATCGATTTTCTTCTTGATACCGTCAAGACCAGCCATCAACATTGCTGCGAAAGCAAGGTATGGGTTAGCTGTGCTGTCCGGTGTACGGAATTCGATACGGCAGCCTTTTGGTGTAACAGCCGCGATTGGAATACGAACTGCTGCAGAACGGTTACCTTTGGAGAATACCAAGTTAACCGGTGCTTCGTAACCAGGAACCAAACGTTTGAAAGAGTTCGTACTTGGGTTTGTGATCGCAATCAACGCAGGAGCGTGGTACAAGATACCGCCGATGTAGTTGATAGCCAGTTCACTAAGGTTAGCATATCCGCCTTTTTCGTAGAACAAAGGGTTGCCTTCGTTGAAGATGGACATGTGAACGTGCATACCGCTACCATTGTCGCCAAACAGCGGCTTAGGCATGAATGTAGCAACTTTGCCATATTCTCTAGCTGTGTTAGCAACGATGTATTTGTATTTGAGCAGGTTGTCTGCTGTTTTAGTCAAAGTGTCAAAACGGAAGTTGATTTCAGCTTGACCAGCTGTTGCCACTTCGTGATGGTGACGCTCGATACGAAGACCCGCGTCAGCAAGTCTGTTACACATTTCGGAACGAATGTCTTGTTGGGAATCGATTGGAGCTACTGGAACGTAACCGCCTTTAACTGGAACTTTGTAAGCAAGGTTGCCGCCTTCTTCTTTACGGCCAGTGTTCCAGCCCGCTTCTTCGGAGTCAACTTCGAAGTAAGACTTGTTCATGCCATTCTCGAAACGAACATCATCGAAGATGAAGAATTCGGATTCCGGTGCGAAGAATGCTGTCGTACCAACGCCTGTTGTTTGCAGATATTCTTCCGCTTTTTGAGCGATGCTGCGCGGATCGCGGTCATAGCGTTCGCCTTCAGGTGTATGGATGTTGCTCATAATGATCAATGTTGGGTGAGCTGTGAAAGGATCTACATATGCAGTTTCCGTATCTGGCATCATTACCATGTCAGATTGTTCAATACCACGGAATCCTGGGATGGAGGAACCGTCAAAAGCTACGCCGTTTACGAATGTTTCTTCGTCTACTTCAGAAGCTGGCAAAGAAATATGCTGTGCTTTACCGGAAAGACCTACGAAACGAAAATCTACCCACTCAATGTTTTTTTCCTTGATAAGGTTCAACACGTTTTGAACTGACATTTAAAAAACCCTCCCATTTCCGTACATTCAACGTACTTTACATGATTAATGTTCAACTTTTTGTTGTTATCTTGCACATATTATATAGCGATTAAGCTTTCACAGTCAATACTTATGTCAGGTATTTTTTATCGATGTGTAAGATATGCTCACACTATTTCACATAGTTTTCTTATATACAAAATAAGGAAGCGTGTTTCTTCTATAGAAGAAACACGCTTCCTTGAACATATGAATTAGGCCAGAATAGCTTCTTTGTGGGTATCGAATTTTTTGCCTAGCAGCGGCGCAAGCTTCTCCAGATCAACGAGCAAGTTCGCGAATTGGTCAGGGAATAGCGATTGTACGCCATCTCCCGTCATCGAATTGTCCGGATCCGTATGCATCTCGATGATCAATCCGTCCGCTCCGGCTGCAACGGAAGCTTTGGTCATTGGGACGACAAGCTCTCTGCGTCCTGTGCCATGACTCGGATCGGAGATGACCGGCAGGTGGCTCAGCTGTTTCAATACCGGAATCGCCGATAAATCGAGCGTATTGCGCGTGTAAGTCTCGAATGTTCGGATTCCGCGCTCACACAGCATAACGTTCGGGTTACCGCCGGCAAGAATGTACTCCGCGGCATTCAGGAATTCGTCGTAAGTAGCGCTGAAACCGCGCTTCAACAGGACAGGCGTCTGAATCGTGCCCAGCTTGCGCAGCAGATCGAAGTTTTGCATGTTGCGCGTACCTACTTGGAGAATGTCCGCATACTCGGCGCACACATCTACGTATTCCGGCGTCATCACTTCGGTGATGGTCAGAAGTCCGTGCTTCTTGCCGGCTTCCGCCATCATGATTAAGCCTTCGACGCCAACGCCTTGGAAGCTGTAAGGTCCGGTTCTTGGTTTGAACGCGCCGCCGCGCAATACTTGGCCTCCGGCCGCTTTCACCAGACGAGCGATTTCATCGATCTGCTCAGGGGATTCGACCGCACAAGGTCCGCCCATGACAACAAGCTGCTCGCCGCCGATTTCAACGCCTTTGATATTAATAACTGTATCTGCCGGATGGAAATCGCGGCTTGCTAGTTTGTATGATTTGGAAATTTTCACGACTTGTTCGACTCCTGACATTTGGCGCAGTTGTTCTGCTAATTTGGGATCCGCTTGACCGATAATTCCGATAACTGTACGGTCTTCACCTTTGGATACGTGAGCTTGCACACCTTGCTTCTCTATAAACTGTACGATTTCTTGAATACGCTCATCAGACGTTTTGTTGGAAGTAATGGCGATCATAATATACACGCTCCTTATATATGGGTCATTTCACTTAAACACTTCAACGCTTGTTCGCTTCTACGCTTTTAATCACTAAAGTAAATATACAACGCTTGACGAAGATTCGTCAAGCGTTAATTTATTTGCTATTCTTCCATCTTGGATGGCGCGAGTTGATCTTTGCGTAGTCTGCGTTTCTCCTTGCGGCGATTCGTATGATACTGAAGCACGAGCACGACGGGGAAATAAGCGATAAGACCAAGTATGGCTCCAACCACCATGCCACCCACTATCAAATCCAAACCGCTGCGAATTATATTGGAGAGAATGTGCGGCAGATGATGAATCAGATACACCTTGACATGCTTAGGGACTAACCAATCCCCGACCTGCTTATTGAGGATCGACAGCGGGAGATAGATCACCTTCCCGAACACGAACCCAATCAATGCGGCAGGCAAATTAGCTCTCAACAAATACACCAATGGAAAAATAAGAACGAATGCAAACCCAGCTGTCGGTAGTGTAAACATTTCTATCGCTAAGCCAATCGAAAAGCCCCTTGCAACTTTGGATGGCCCGCCTTTGGCACGTAGTAGAAGCAAATACTTATACCTGAACCAGCGTTTAGTGCTTTTCCAATCGTAGCGAGTTTTCATCATTTTCACCTTCTGAGTGCTCTGCATGCTGGTCACGATCCCGCCCTGTGGAATAATAAGAATCACTCACTGCTGGCTGATTTGGATTTAACGGCCGGTATGAGCTTTTTCATATTGATACTACGTATAATAGCCCAAGTGGTTTCATCTTTCGGATCATATTGCTCAAGGTAAGATATGACTTCTTTGGTAATCGGTGTCGGCGTGGAAGCGCCCGAAGTGACACCGACCTTCCGTACATGCTTCAACCATTCCCGATTCAGTTCCGTAATATCCGCAATTCGATACGCTCTAACGCCTGCAATTTCCTCTGAAACCTGCGCCAGACGATTGGAGTTATTGCTCTTAGGATCGCCGACCACGATGACGAGATCAGCTTCCTTCGCTTGCTCGGCCACCGCTTCCTGGCGCACCTGTGTCGCCAAGCAGATTTCATTATGAATTTCCGCTTTGGGGAACAGCTCCAACAGACGGTTCATGATATGTCGGATGTCCCATTGACTCATTGTCGTTTGGTTCGTAATAATGATGCGGTCAGCCCGTACTTGCAGCCGGTCGGCTTCTTCAAGCTTCTCGATCAAATGAACTTTGTCAGGAGCGACACCCATGGCGCCTTCCGGCTCCGGATGCCCCTTCTTCCCAATATAGATCACTTCGTAGCCGTCCGCTACTTTCTCGCGAATTAAATCGTGCGTCTTCGTTACGTCCGGGCAGGTCGCATCCACGACAGTAAGGCCCTTGTCTCTGGCCCGGCGCCGAACCTCAGGCGAAACGCCGTGCGCGGTGAAGATGACGGTCCCTTCTTCAATCTGCTCCAAAATCTCAAGACGGTTCTCGCCATCCAGCGTGATGACGCCTTCCTCCTTGAAGAAATCCGTGACGTGTGCATTATGCACAATCATGCCTAATATATATATAGGTCTGGGAAGATTTAAATTTTTGGCTGTTTGCATCGCCAATGCCATCGCATCAACGACACCATAGCAATAGCCTCTTGGAGATATTCGAACGACTTCCATGACTTCCACCTGCCTAAGCAATCTATTTTCTTATTCATTATAGCTGATTACACAGGTAGAGGAAAGTTAGCCGGAAGCCAGATCATAAATGTAGTGCCTTCATCCTTGCGCGTCGTCACTTCCACGGATCCGCCGTGTTCGTCAATAATCCATTTGGCAATCGATAATCCCAAGCCGGTCCCTGATGTAACCCCTCTGGATAAGTCCGCCCGATAGAATCTGTCGAAAATGTGCGGAACATCCTCTTTATCTATGCCGATCCCCGTATCCGCAATCTGAATGCCGACGAAATTATTCGTCCTTGATGCTTGCAGCGACACCGTTCCTGACGGCGTATACTTGAATGCGTTCTCGATGAAAATAAACAGCAGCTGCTGCAAATAGTCGCGATTGCCCTCCACGATGGCATGCTCCAGCGCATCCAGATCGCCTACCTGCCAATCGGCCGTATGATCCAGCAGCTGCGCCCTCCGCGCTACCTCTTGAACGAGCGGAAGCATCTCGACCGGACTTTTCTCCATCACGACGCCGGCATCCGCTCTGGCCAGCGCCAGCAAATCGTTGACAAGCCTGCTCATGCGCTGCGCTTCACCGGCGATATCATGCATCGCTTCCAGCGACATCTGCATCTGCTCGGGTGTCGCCAGCTCCGTCCCGGCCGTCTTCTTCCACATCTTCTCGAGCAGATCGACATTGCCGCGGATCGTCGTCAGCGGCGTTCTCAGCTCATGCGAAGCGTCGGAAACGAATCTCCGCTGGGCACGGTACGCTTCATCCAGCTCCAAGTACGTAATCTGGATACGCGAGAGCATCCCGTTAATCGTCTCGGTTAGACGGCCGATTTCGTCCAGCGGCCCTTCATATTCGATCCGCTTCTCCAGATCGTCTCCGCTGCCGATTTGGTTCGCGGCGTCGATAACGCGCTCGATCGGCTGAAGCGCCTTGCGCGATAAGAACCAGCCCAGCGACGCGGCAACGATGATCGTCAGCAGCGCCCAGATCATGAGAATATATTTGAGCGTAACCGCCGTCTTCTCATAGCTGCCAATAGGTACGGCCGCTTGAAGAACGCCAATCAGGTTATGCTGGTCATAGATGCCTTGATAGTAGATGAGGAAATCCTGCCCTAACACTTTCGTCTTTTGAAAGAAGCCGTCATCGTCTCCCATTAATTTATCGAGATTCGATTTCTCAAGCGGAAGGATGACATCATAAAATTCCAAGTTAGCCGAGCGGTTATAACTCTTAAGTTTAACATTATATAATTGCAGGAACGTATTGGTTGAATAGAAGTCTCTGCTCTCCAGCTCCAATTCCACTACGAGCCCCTTCTGTGAAAGGGCAAGGCTTTTTTGAATACGCGAGAACGTATTCCCCGCCTCTCTTTGCACGTCCTGACGAATCTGATCATACAAGAAATAATTCAAGAAAAAATACAGCACGATACCGAACAGCAGCATCGTCAGCGCCAATACCCCCGAATACCAGAGTGTCAGCCGCAAGCGAAGCGACATATCAATTTTCTCCTCTCAGTACGTAACCCGCTCCCCGGACGGTTTGAATCAACCGCTTATGGCCGTATTCTTCCGTCTTTTGACGGAGCAGCGCGATATAAACCTCGAGCACATTGGATTCTCCGCTGTAATCGTAGCCCCATATTTTCTCCATAATAATATCGCGCGACAGGACACGTTTCGGATTCTGCATGAACAAATGCAGCAAATCGAATTCCTTGGTTGTCAACTCAATCAATTTATCGCCGCGGAACACCTCGCGGGTATCCAAGTCCAGCGTCGTATCCTCGAAGATCAACCGGTTCGTCGGCTGCTCGGTACGTTCGGTTCTGCGGCGCAGCAGCACACGCACTCTGGCGAGGAGCTCTTCCAGTGCGAACGGTTTAACCAAGTAATCGTCTGCCCCCAGGTCCAGGCCTTTGACACGGTCGCTGATTTCATCTTTGGCCGTCAGCATCAAGATCGGCACCTCGCTTCCGCTTTCGCGAATGCGGCGAACGACCTCCCATCCGTCGATCTGCGGCATCATGACATCCAGGATGAGCAGGTTGGGCTCGGATTTCAGCATTTGCTTCAGTCCCTCTGCCCCGTTGCTGGCCGTTTCTACGGAATATCCTTCGAATGCCAAGCCGCGCCGCAGCATGGATGTAATTTTCTCATCGTCATCGATCACCATAATGTTTTCTCTCATCGGTATGCCCCCTTCGTTCCTTTCCTTCCATTGTATTCAAATTGCGCGATCCAAGCAAAAAAAGAAGCGGAGCCTGCAAGCTTACGGCCGCGGGTCTCCACTTCCTTTTTTATCCGTACTAACCTTTGTCTATATCTAAGATGTCGATTGTTTATTGAGCCGGAGTTTCAGCCAGTGTGTTTTTGTCGCCGACGGTTACAGGCACTTCCATGCGCTTCCCGTCGCGAATGAGACCCAAGGTTACTTTATCGCCGACTTTCGTTGCTTGAACCTTGGTGATGAGCTCCTGCGAGTTTTTGATCTTCGTGCCGTTGATATCCACGATGACGTCATATTGGCGCAGACCCGCTTGGAACGCCGGACTCTTCCGTTGAACGCTGCCTACTAAAGCTCCATCCGTGTTGGACAGTTTCAATTCGCTGACCCAATCTTTGCCGATATCCTGCAAGCCTACACCGAGATATGGAACAGGCTCTTTCGGAATTTCAACGTTGTTTTTCAAGTTATCCAGCACAGAGGAGATCGTGCTAGTCGGAATGGCGAACCCGATGCCTTGCGCCTGCGAGCTAACCGCCGTATTGATGCCGATCACTTCACCATTCAGGTTCAGCAGCGGTCCGCCGGAGTTACCCGGGTTAATGGAAGCATCCGTTTGCAGCAAATGTTTGTACTCGCGAGTCCCTTTGGAATCCGGGATGGAGATCGGACGTTCCTTCGCGCTGAGCACTCCTACCGTTACCGTGTGGTCGAAGCCGTACGGGTTCCCGATGGCTACAACCCAGTCGCCGACGTTCACATCTTCCGCTTTACCTAGTGGAAGAATCGGGAAGTCTTTGTCGCCTTCAATTTTGAGCACGGCCAGATCGAGATCGTAGCTGTTGCCCAGCAGCTTCGCTTTGAACGGCTTGTCGTAGCCTTCAACTGTGATTTGAACTTCATCCGCACCGTCAACCACGTGCTCGTTCGTTAGAATATATCCCGTCTTCTCGAAGATGAAGCCGGTTCCCATTCCTGCCGGCTGAAGCTCACCGTTGGAGGAATCCTGCTGGTTGCTCTTCGGAACCGTACCGCCATTGTCACCGAAGAACTGACGGAAGAACGGATCATCGAAGAGGGAATTGCCGCCGCGTGAAGTCTGCTTAGGCTTCACCAGCGCTTCGACCTTCACGATCGCCGGTCCGGCATTCTGGGCGATAGCGGAAATGTTGCCGGGGCGAACGACGTCAAGTGCAACATTCTTCACATCGCCATTGTCGCTGGAGCTCTTCGCTGTCGCAGTCGCCGTAGAGCTGGACGCCAGCGGCTGATTGCCCGTGAACAGGTTCATCTTGTCAGCGCTGAACATCAGGCCGCCTACGACTAGCGCGCCTGCCAGGAAGGCCGCGAATACGCTTTTCACGGAGGTGCGTCTTCTGGATTGCGGGTCCCAGTGCCCTCCGCCTTGGGAGGAACCGTTATCCGGTCCGAAGCTGAACGGACGCAGGTTCTTCGGCGGCGTAACTTCTACACTGGATGTGCCTTCCGTTCCGGAGGCGGAAGTGACCAAGGCTTCCTGCTCGTGGTTGTCGTTGAAAGCCGATTTGTACGGCCCGTAAGAGTAATAGTAGGAAGGTCTCTCTTTGTTCGGATCGTGCTGATCTCCCTGACCTACTTCCCTGCGGTTCATTGCATCATTGTCGTTCTCGCTATTGTTATTCTGCGACTTGAAGAAATCGCTGTAGTCTTTTTTGTTGTCGTCCATAGTCTTTCTTACCTCCACCGTCTAATAATTGTTATGATGTGCATTTCATTGTCAGTTGAATGATGTCTTGCTGTCTATGGTTCTATCATGCACTCACAACCTTAAACGAATATTAAAAATCAATAAAATGGAGGTAAAAAAAGGACTGTGCTAGTGGATCCAGGCTTGTTCGACCTTCTTGAGCAGTCCGGCCGCTTCCTTCACCCATTTGTCTTCCACCTGGGCATCCGGATCCAACGGGGCTTGAAACTGGTCGACCATGGCGCCGTATGTTTCCGCTTCCGCCTCATGATCCAGCCCTTCATTATAGACATGCTTCAGGACGAAAGGCGTACCGACCTCGACAATCGCATCCGTCGCCTCCGTATCGCCCTCGATTCGCCCGGTCACGACCTGGAAAGGAATTCGCAGCCATACCTTATGCGCTTCATCCAAATACCGGTCGAAATATCCGTGATCGTAATCCCAGTTTCCACCCAATGTAAATTCGAACTCATGCAGGTGGTCTCTCACACTGTCGAAAGATTCTTTGACCTGCTCCAATGATGAAGATATTGTTTTCATGCCGACACTCCTTAAGCGCTTCTTTTAATTGTCTTACGCATAGAATGTGCCAAAATGTAGTTTTTATGTGCCAATGCTGCCTGCGAAATCAAACCCATCCTTTGCGGTGAGCGAAAATAGCAAGCTGTGTGCGGTCATCCAATTCGCACTTCATCAGAAGGTTGCTGACATGCGTTTTGACCGTCTTGATACTGATGAAGAGCTCCTCGGAGATCTCCTTGTTGCTCTTGCCTTCGGCGATGAGCAGCAGCACTTCCTTCTCTCTGGAAGTTAAGCCTTCTTCCTCCGGCATGACACTGCGTTGTCTGACGCCACGGGTCAGTGCGAGCGACACTTCCGAGTTCATGACCGGCATGCCGCGGTAAGCGCTCTGGATCGCATGAATCAGCTGGTCGGAGGAAACGGTCTTCAGCATGTAGCTGATCGCGCCGGATTCTACCGCTTCGAGCACCTTGCTTTCTTCAAGGAAACTCGTCAGCATAATGATGCGGACCTGCGGAAATTTACCGCTTATTAATTTCGTGGCGCCAATGCCATCGAGCACCGGCATCGTCAGATCCATCAGAATGACGTCCGGAAGCTTCTGTGCTAATTCACCGTTCAACTTATCGAACGCCTCTTGACCGTTGCTTGCCTCCCCGACAACTTGCATATCCGGTTCCATCGAAATATACGTCCGAAGTCCTACCCGTACCATATCATGATCATCCACAATCATCACTTTAATGCTGCTCATTCTTCTTCCCCGCTTTCTCCCCATGGTCGGCGCCCGACGTTCCCGTGAAACGCGGAATGCGAACACGTACTCGTGTGCCGGCTCCTATTTTACTATCGATTTCAACATCTCCGCCGAGCTTCTGCGCCCGCTCTCTCATCGTCGACAACCCGTGCGAAGCGGAAGGAATGTCGCTGCGCTCGAAGCCTTGACCGTCATCCTGCAATTGCAGGACATACTGGTGTTCTCTTTCATAGATCGCTAGCCGTACGCCTTTGGCTGAAGCATGCTTCACAACATTGGCGAGACCTTCCTGAACAATGAGAAAAAACTGATGCTCGATCGCTTCGGAGATCGTATCGTGCAGCGAAACATCAAGCTGGCCCTGCAGCTCGTGCGTCCGGCAGTATTCCGGAAACCACTTCTCCAGGGCTTCTTGCAAGCTCATGTCGTTCAACTCGATCGGGCGAAGCTGCGAAATCAGTCCACGCATCTGCTTCTGGGCATGATGAGACATTTGAATCAATTGATTCATAACGGTTGGCGCTGCATCCGGATTTCTCTCCAGAATCTTCGGCAGCGACGATGCCGACATATGAATGGCGAACAGCTCTTGGGAGACGGTATCATGCAAATCCCGCGCAAGCCGGCGCCTCTCCTCCATCACGGCGCTCTCCGTGAGCTCCTGATCGCGCATCGCTTCGGCCTCGCCCAATTTCTGCAGAAGTTGGACGCGCTCTTCGACCGATTCGGCCATTTGATTGAAAGCATCATACAAATACATGAACGGTTCAACGGGTTCGATATCCACCCTGCTGGAGAAATTCCCTTTGGATAATTCGAGCATGGCTACGTGAAGTTCATCAACCTTGCGCTGCCATCTTTTGGTCGCCACATATCCGACGGTTAAGCAGACCGCCAAAATGGCAATGAGGAACCATATCCGGAACTCCCATGAGGCAAGCTCCTGCGTATAATATTCCAGCACGATGAAGATACTGGAAACCGTAATTAAACTCGATATCAGAAAGTAATTCAGCAGCTGCCACTTCATATTGAACATTCGCAATTTGTACATGCTTCATCCTTACCCTATCTTTTTAATAGTAATGTCGCCAATAAACATGCTCGTGGTCACAACAATCTTCCGCTCCGCTTCTTCGTAATGCGACGTTTGCGTTCTCACGCTGCGCAGAAATCCGCTCTCGCGGCGGTCAAGCACTTTCATATCGCCGATGAAAGAACTCGCCATGACGCGGACCTCGACATCCAGATCGTTCGGGATAAAAATTTTCACATCGCCGATAAAAGCCGTTACATGGATCGTCGTCTCTCCTAGCGGTATGGAAGCGCGGGTAAGATCAATGACGGAATCGCCGATGAAGTGGGAGATTTGAACGGGCTTCAGCTCCCACGCTTCCTGGCCGAGATGCACATCGCCGATGAAACCGTGACGGTGGAGCACATCGCCGTTATCGAAGTTCCGGACGAACTCGCCATACCGGTGTCCATGGCGGTGAAGATCATGTGTCTTCGGCTGATCTGCGGACTTGACCGGGGAGTTGGACTTGGTTCCGGACTCCGTTCCCAGCCACTCCTCGGCGTACTTATGGTGGAATTCACCATGGATGTCCTTCAGGACCTCTTTCTCTTCATCGCTTAGCGTATGCTTCGCTTCATTTCCCGAGAAATGATCGGTTGTCTCTTTCTCCGTGTGGTCTGAAGGCTTCTTCGGCTCATGCCAGTTGGAAGCGTCCCACGGGTTACGGTGCTGCTCATGCTGCCGTCTTCTTGCTTCCCGTCTCTCTCTTCTCGCCTGATCTCTGGCTTCCCGCATCGCCGTCCAATCCGGCGACTCCCGGCGTGCCGGACGGAAAATCACATTCAAGCCAACCAGTATCAGCGCGACAGGTGCCAATATTTTGAACATGTCCCCAATGGACCGGTCGGTCAAATTTAAATTTTTCAGCAAAAAGATCGTCCCGGCTCCACAAATAAGCAAGCTCCATATCGAGCCTCCCCAATGATACTTTCGCTGCCATATGAACCCCACCAGCCCGTAAAAAATAAGTATGACAGGCCAATACGTGGAAAGGATATAAGCAAGATCAACATGAATGAACCCTAATTGGTTAAGTAAAAAAAGGATACCTGCCGTGACGAGGACAAGCCCCCAAATCATGCGCTGAAACAGATGCGGATTCATACTTTCTTCCTCCATTTGTGTAGATCGTCGTTAAGCTACTTCTAGTCTATAAGATACGAACGGGAATGAAAAGAGACGAAGGATTGAAGCGCACCTCGGTCTGGAGACTGAGTTTTCAATAGAAATTAGACAATACCTAACACGGAAATGGTAAAAACGAACAATTGAGTCGTTATGTCATATATTCTTACGCATTCCGTTGACATGTTTATCATCAGACCCGTATAATTGTTCCATTAGAACGCTATCATTATAAGGAGAAATGATGCCATGGATCAAATCCAACAGCTTTCCAGCGGTCTAGATACCATCTGGGTGGTTTTGACAGCTGCGATGATTCTATTGATGGAAGGGGGCTTCGCCTTACTTGAGGCAGGCTTTGTCAGACAGAAGAATGCGGTAAGCATCATTATGAAAGTGTTTGTTGATATCGCTTTCGGAGCACTCATTTTTTATTTTATCGGTTTCGCCCTTATGTACGGCAAGGATGCGGGCGGATTCATCGGGACATCGGGTTTCTTCATGGGAGGAGATTTGTCGCATATCGTGCTCAACATCTCACATGAGACTTACTGGTTGTTCCAATGCGCCTTCGTCATCGCGGTGATCTCCATCGTTTCGGGAGCCGTTGCAGAGCGAATCAATTTCCGTGCTTACATTCTATACACCATTGCTATGACAGGCTTGATCTACCCGATCGCGGGCCATTGGGTATGGGCGGTTGGCGGTTGGCTCGGAAAGCTTGGGATGGTCGATTTCGCCGGTTCGGCCGTCATTCACGCCCTTGGCGGCTTCTCCGCACTTGCGGCGGCCATTATTATCGGTCCGCGTATCGGCAAATTTTCGAAGAACGGCTCGGCCAATATCGTTCCGCCGTCCAATCTTCCGCTTGCTTCCGTAGGCGCCTTCATCCTTTGGTTCGGCTGGTTCGGCTTCAATTCAGGAAGCACGCTCAGCGCCACCAATACGTCGATCGGCCACATCGCCGTCACGACGATGCTGGCCGCAGCAGCGGGAAGCGCAACGTGCATCCTGTTCACGATGCTGCGCTACCGCAAGGCGGACCCGCCGATGGTGATCAACGGCGCGTTGGCCGGGCTGGTCGGCATCACTGCCGGCTGCGCCTTTGTCAGTGACGCCGCCGCCATTCTGATCGGCGCCGTCTGCGGCATCGCCATGGTCTATGCAACGGAAATGCTGGAAGCCAAACAAATCGACGATCCTGTCGGAGCTTTTCCCGTCCATGGCATTAGCGGAAGCATCGGCACGCTGGCAGTCGGGTTGTTCGCCCAACCCGATTCGATCCGCGAGGGAACGGCCGGTTTATTTTATGGCGGCGGCTTCGGGCTGCTCGGTGTTCAGGCGTTGGGTCTTGTGACGGTTTGTATTTGGGGCTTCGCTCTCACTTGGGGCGCTATGAAGCTGATCGGGCTTATTACGCCGCTGCGTGTGAGCCGTGACGAGGAGCTCGTCGGCTTGGATGTGGGGAGCCACGGGGTTCCGGCGTACAGCCAGGAGGACGGATTTCTCGATTTGGAGCAATTGAAGCGAGGGTAATTGGTTGAAGGTGCGGTTCCTTTTGTGAACTGCACCTTTTTTTGTGTGCGCGGGGGTGCAAAAGCGATTGTATTTGTATTCGAATAATCATACACAATTCGGCTCTTAGCCGCTTCCCCCGGTGATTCTATTCGAATAATCATACACATTCAGCGCTTAGCCGCCTCTTTCGGTGATTCTATTCGAATAATCATATACATTTCGGCTATTAGCCGCTTCTTCCGGTGATTCTATCCGAATAATCATACACATTTCGGCTGCGGCTCCTCTTCCAGAAGCACGTAACTTGAATTAAGTCATTCCAGTTATTCTTACAGTAATAGAGCTAGGTAGCGGAATAACGGGAGTTTTCCCATATATCGCTGGCGGGGGCGGAGATGCGGACGAGCGAAGGGGATCAACCTACTTTCGACGTAAACAAGCTAGCTCAGAGAGCGAACCTTACCCCTGGTCACCGTAACTGGAATTCCTCCTGTTAAAACATCGAAATCCACCTCGCGCTGCAGCCACAACTGGAAATTCTCCTGCTAATTCCGCCAAAAGTGCCACGTTTGTTCAACTAGTTTGGTTATTAACTGGAGACATTCCAGTTATTCACTCTGTAAGAGAGTTAGGTGGTGGAGTAACGGGAGTTTTTCCATCTATGCTCCCGGGGGAGGGGGGGGGAGAGGCGGACGAGCGAAGGGGTATCCAACCTGATAGAGGGCTCGGTATCCACTGCTGCATCACAAGAACCACATTGCTACTTTCACGTAAACAAGCTAGCTCAGGGAGCGCCCCTTGCATCGTATCACCCGTACTTTGAATTTATCCAGTTAAAACATCGAAATCCCCCCGCGTCGAAATTGCAACTGAATTTAATTACTCCTGCTATTCCCACCTTGTCCCCCTCCTCTCATCACAATAACTGGTCTAACTCCTGTTAACTTTCGTGAAAGTGCCGTTTCCCTTCACGATTGTTTTTTCTAACTGGAGTAATTCGTTCCGCAAGTCCATTCGGCAGCAGAAAAGCTGGGCTAGAGTTATCTTGTAAGGGACACGCCTTACATCGCGGCGCATAGTGTGCACCCACGCCTACCACTCGGCTGGCATCATACCTATCGCATCATACGCAAAAAACCCTTCCATAAAGGAAGGGTTCCATTTCCATGTATTCAAGACATTAAATCTTCAAAATCATCCGGGATCGTGATCACGTCGCCTGGTTTGGATTCATTCATGATCTGCCTGGCACGGGCAATCTCCGCACGCAGCTTATTCACTTGCTCCATCGGCTTCTTCACATAATGAATGTACTCGACGGCCAGATGGTGGTCAGGTTTCTTGCCGGTGAACATGCGGCGAAGCGACGACATCGCCTGATACGCACGCTCTTCCTTCATTCTCTTCATTTCGTATCGCTCGACAACTTGCTCAATCTCTAAAGCCTGCTGCTCTTTGCGGGCAATGTAAGCTTCTAAGAAAGGAAACACCTCAGCGGCTTTCCGTGGAGTACGTTGAGAATTACCGTCCAATCGCATAGCATTCAGCATCGTCATTTCACCTGTCTCCCCATGTCAACATTCATCACAGTAATCTTATTTTACACTAAAATAACGGATTTGAGAACCATTATTTCAAGATTAAATCGATTCCTACGACACCAACAGGGGTTCCCATGTCATCTATTATCGCTTTGGAGAGCGTGATACACGGTTTTTTCGTAATAGCTGACACATATACTTGCGAAACGAAAAGCTCACCTGCCATCGCGCGCTTCCACCATTCTCTTCCCTTCGCATTGACCAATCCGGCTTCAGGAAGCGAGTAGATGAATGTGCCGTCGGCACGATTGGACCAAATTGCTTCAACCCCCTCGGTTTTGTTCAAAACCGCGCTTAACTGGGCAGCATGCTTCTCCTCAGCCAATGACTTGATGTCAGGTATGAGCACTAGAGAGCTGAGCAATTGCTTCATCTCTTGCGTATTCACATTCGCCGATCCTTGCTTGTTCTGCAGGCCGACAGCTTGAATCGCTTGAATCAGCTCGGTGGAGGAGCGGTCAAGATTGTGATTGATATGCTGCAGCATGGAAACTTCCTGACGCTGTTTCTTCATCTGTTCCAACGTATTCTCCACACTGGACATCGTCTCATTCATCAATTCCACGACCTGGCCTAATGAAGACCTCGTATCCGTTGCCAGCGAAGACTGCGTCTTGGTTGAGGTGGCCGTACTCGCGACAAGATTATTCACATGAAGGATCAGCGAGAAAATCGTGTCGATCTTTTCTTTCATTACCTTCATTTCATTAATCCCGTGAGCGACGGATTTCTTCTCCTCGGCGACTGCAGCCACGACTTGCTCTACGCCGCTTTCGATGGACGCCAAAATCTCCGACGATTTCGTTACCGCTTCATGGCTCTGAGCAGCCAGCTTCTTAATCTCTTGCGCAACGACCGAGAAGCCGCGCCCTTGTTCGCCCGCTCGAGCTGCTTCAATAGAAGCGTTGAGAGCCAGCAGCGAGGTTTGCGAAACGACCTCCGCAATAAATACGTTGATCTCTTCAATTTTGGACGTATGCTCGGTCAAATCCTGAATTTTTCGCTGCATCGTGTCATTGTTGACATGCAGATCGTTCATCACCTCATCCGTCGCATTCAAGGAACGGCATACGTCAACGACGGAATCCTTCGTTTGTTCGCTCTCTCGGTGCATATGTAGAGATGAATCCAGAATCTGATCGGCCGCCGCCGCTACCTGCTGGATCGCCGCGAAAGCCTCCTGCAGCTGCCCGACGGCTTGATTACTGCGCGCCTTCAGAACCTCTTCCCCTTGAATCGAGGCATCTGCAATGAACAGCAGTTGTCCGATGGAACGATTCACTTCCTCCACCGCTGCAGCCAATCGATCTGCGACAACCTGCGATTCCTGAATAAACGTGCGGAACTGCTCCTGTTTATCAACCTCAGCTTGCTGCGAGACGCTGGACGCTTTATTCGTAACAGCAACCAACACGCCCACCAACACAAAAACGGCCGCCCCTGCTGCCGCAAACCAACGCGTTGCCGACAATAAAGCGATTACACTTACTGCAATACCGATGAGAATTAGACCGTAGAACCAAGCTTTCCGTTTCGTCTCCGCCTGCATTAGCAACTGGCACTCCCCCCAGAAGGACAAATGTTAGATTTTGCTACATTATATCGAAAATAGGCGAGGATGAAAAGAAAATTAAACCGAGCGGTCAGCCGCTTTATCCGCAGCAAAAGAGCAGAGGCCTTTCAAGGCCCCTGCTCTTTTGTTCCTATAAGTAAGTGTGCATTATTTATTTTGGTTTTGGTTTTGATTTTGGTTGTTGTTTTGTTGCTGGTTGTTAGAGACCGTATTTTCCGAAGCAAACTCTACGTCTTGAGCTGTTTGGGAGCTCAAATTTCTGTTCTTGTTGTTTTTGTTCTTCATCTTCAATCACCTCCTGATGTATATGGTTTCCCATTCAGGAGTTTTTATGTTGGAAATGTTCCGCCAATTTGGTCTACAGCGCTTTGGTCGAAGTGATGATCTCATCCTTCAATTGATTCCAGATGACCTCCGTCACCTTGCCGCTACCCTGCTTGACAATAAAAACTTTGACGGTTTTCTTGCCCCACTCTTTATAGACTTGATCCTTCGTGTCAAAGTAAAGGTCAATCTTTTTCCCCTTGATGGCGCTGCCCGTATCCGCCACTACGCCATAGCCGTAACCCGGGATGTACAGAACCGTACCAAGCGGGAACACCTTCGTGTCGGCGGCGATCGTCGACAAAGCTTTATCGTCGCGCTTCACTTTGATCCCTGAATAGGTGATCCCGTATTCCGGGTGGTCCGGATTTTTCCCTGTCGACTCTTTGCCCGCGTAATACCCGGTTGCCGTTACTTCAACGGCTGTGAGCTTGGACAAGTCCGAATCCAATTTCGGCACGTATCGGTAGTTGGATTGCTGCTTCGTTTCTTGCGCGACCGGCACGGAAGCTGGTCCCGCTTTCCCCGGAACGTCCATTTGACGCGGCGCTTGTATATGAGCTACGGTGTCTCCCGTACTCCTTGTCTCTTGTCCGAAAAGCGCGATTAGCACAATCATGATCATCCATGTACCGAGCCATTTGGGTTGAGTAAATAAGCCAGTAAACATCGTTTTGATACCTCCCCTACTATTGCAGGTTGTCCAGTTCATGCCAGAATTAAACCTCCATATGCAGACTCCCTGTATAAGGTGTCCCAAATCCGCTCCCTTATTCATACCCAAATGGTTTTTTTTGAAACAAAAAAAGCAGAGAAGAATGGCTCTTCTCTGCTTCCTTTTTATGGTATTAATGTTTTTCGTTAATTTCGTCCCTGATCATGCCGATAACTTGGTCAATCGGATGGGTACCCAAGTCGCCCTGGCCGCGTTTACGGACGGACAAACTGTCATTCGTCATTTCGTTCTCACCGACGACGAGCATGTACGGAATTTTCTCCAGCTGCGCTTCACGAATTTTGTAGCCCAGCTTCTCGTTGCGGTTGTCGGCCTCTACCCGAATGCCGGCAGCTTGCAGGCGCTCCGTCACTTTATTCGAAAACTCCTCAAAAGCTGGAGAAACAGGAATCACTTTGGCTTGAACCGGCATCAACCAAGTCGGCAATGCGCCTGCGAAGTTCTCCAGCAGGAAGGCTGTCATACGCTCCATAGTAGAGATGATTCCTCTATGGATAACAACCGGGCGATGCTTCTGGCCGTCTTCTCCGGTATACTCCAGCTGGAACCGCTCCGGCAGCAAGAAATCGATTTGCGCCGTCGAGAGCGTCTCTTCTTTCTTCAGCGCAGTTTTGATCTGAACGTCCAGTTTAGGACCGTAGAATGCCGCTTCCCCTTCAGCCTCGAAGAACGGAAGTCCTAGCTCTTCAACAACTTCGCGCAGCATGCGTTGGGACGTTTCCCACATTTGATCGTCTTGGAAATACTTCTCCGTATCCTTCGGATCGCGGTAGGATAGGCGGAAACGGTAATCCGTAATGCCGAAATCCGCATACACTTGACGGATCAAGTTCACAACGCGGGAGAACTCTTCCTTGATTTGGTCCAAACGGCAGAAGATATGCGCGTCATTCAATGTCATCGCACGTACACGGTGAAGACCTGTCAGCGCGCCGGACATTTCGTAACGGTGCATCGTGCCAAGCTCAGCAATCCGGATCGGCAGATCACGGTAGCTGCGCATATCGCTTTTGTACACCATCATATGGTGAGGGCAGTTCATCGGACGAAGAACGAGCTCCTCATTGTCCATGACCATTTTCGGGAACATATCCTCGCTGTAGTGCTCCCAGTGTCCGGAAGTTTTGTACAGATCGACGTTCGCCAGTACAGGCGTGTACACGTGCTGGTAGCCCAAACGCTCTTCCAGATCAACAATGTAACGTTCCATTGTGCGTCTCAACTTGGCACCGTTCGGCAGCCACAGCGGCAGGCCTTGTCCGACCTCGCGGGAGAAAGCGAACATTTTGAGCTCTCTGCCCAGCTTGCGGTGATCGCGCTTCTTCGCTTCTTCCAGCAAATGCAGGTGCTCATCCAGCTGAGCTTTCTTAGGGAATGCTGTTCCATAAATACGCTGCAGCATTTTGTTCTTCGCATCGCCGCGCCAGTAAGCACCCGCTACGCTCAGCAATTTGAACGCTTTGATCTTGCCGGTGGAAGGTAAATGCGGTCCGCGGCACAAGTCGAAGAATTCGCCTTGATCGTAAATCGTAAGCACCGAATCCTCCGGCAGGTCGCGGATCAATTCAAGCTTATACGGATCTTCCATTTCCGTGAAAATGCGAATGGCTTCCTCACGGGATACAACACGGCGGGTAATCGCCAAGTTCTCGTTCGTGATGCGCTCCATTTCCTTCTCGATTTTCACCAAATCCTCAGGGTTCAGCGGAGTATCCAAATCGATATCATAGTAGAAGCCGTCCTCGATGACAGGCCCGATGCCCAATTTGACGGCTTTCTCGCCATAGATGCGCTTGATCGCTTGTGCCATCAAGTGAGCTGTGCTGTGACGATACATTTCCAAGCCGGCTTCCGTATCCAATGTCAAAATCTCAACGTCGGCATCCTGCTCCAAAGGGAAGGACAAATCGACGGATTTCCCGTTCACTTTGCCGCCCACCGCATTTTTCTTAAGTCCGGAAGATATGGATTCCGCCACTTGCTCGATGGTCGTTCCAACTGCGTACTCTCTCACTGCGCCATCCGGTAATTTCACTTGTACAACCATGTTGTTTCCTCCTGCCAAATATGAATTGAACGCAAAAAAGCACACTGCATCCCATAAGGGACGAGTGCGCTCAGCTCGTGGTTCCACCCTAGTTCGATCCGCACATGGCGAATCCTCATCAGCATTCGATAACGGGAATGATTCCGGTGCTGTATACTAATGTCCGCAGTTCAGGGCATATTCCACAACACGGCTACAAAGGGGTAAACAATCTGATTCGCTGAAGGAGATTGCAGCCGAGTCTCCTCTCTCTGAGCAGGTCTTACAGAAAGTTGTTGTCTTTGTTCCTAACGCCTTCGCTCATTATTATAATTGGCTCGTCGGCCAAGGTCAAGGGGATAGTTGATCCTGTTTCTTGGCTTCCCCTAAATAAATATCGCATGTTCGGCAATACGAGCACACGGTCGTCCGGTCCTCGAAGATTTGCCTGATCGTCTTAATGACGGTCACCTCGGGATCTCGCGTGTGAATATAAATCGTTGCCGGAGAGACCGTAATCAATGTGCTGACGATCATATCTTCAAAATTGATATCCTTCTCCAGCACTTCCAGCTTGAAGGTTGCGTCAAATTCACTGGCATCGATCAGCTCCAGACGGTCGTTAAGAATAACGAACTCGTGCCCGCCTTTGTGAATAAGGTGTGCAACAGGGATTTTGGCTTCCTGAATATACACGAAATATTGCAAAAGAGAAATAAATTCCTGATATTGGCGGTCCATCATATACTCGTCAATGGCATACTCGGCGATTTCCCGCAGCTCGTCCAAGTAATCCTGCAAGCGGAAATGAAGAAACCCGTCCAAGCTGAACGAAGGTGTCTCCTCCATCGTCTGGATGAGCAGCTCGACGAGCACTTGTTTGCGCCGCTGCCTGCCGAAGGAGCCATTCAGCGCAGGCGAGTTCTCTAATCCGGTTTCGGAGTACAGACTCTGCTTGCAATATCCTTCAATCGCTTCAATGTCTTCGATGGCTTCATATTTAAAATCTTTGACGATCAGATTTCTCAATATGCCCGATTCCTTGTCCGTCATAATGTGATCAGCCAGCACACCGGCAAGACTAGGCAGCATTTGTTTGCGGATGGACAGAGCTTCTTGGTCCGTCGCCTTCGCCTCAACACGGATACTTGCGTGCGTTTCAAACGTTTCGTACCCGATGTTCCAACCCTTGCGGACAGTATGTAAAAGCTTCAGCTCACGTTCAATTGCGGCGCTTAATGAACGTATATTGGGCTCGTCGGCTTTCATAATCACTATTGTAAACAGATCCATGTCCTCACTCCTTCCATCTATACATCCTCCTCTTAAGAGTATATGGTCGATAGGTAGGAGATATACAAAGATCCAATTGCCATTTCCTTTCAGTTTTCTTTATGAAATCTTTAAGTAAAGTTATTCCAATCGCGTAATCTTTCATGCTATGATAAATGTAATAGTGCTTTAGTAGTATATTGGAGTGAGTATCTATGCATATTGACGCATATCAAATGCACAAACAAGCCTGGAACCGCAAGCTGCTAAACACATACTGGTTCCTTGTCATGATTCAATTGCCCTTCGAATTCATCTATTCCTTCGCTGCCAAGCGGGATACTTCCGCTATGCTCAAACATTTGTACGTTTCCGTCCTCATCATGATCCTCATCCTGCTGCTTCTAGAAACGACCAACAAGTATTATACGAAGCTGCTCGACTACCAAATTATTAGCGGCGGCGCGATTCTATCATTTACGATCATTTTCTTTAATCACGAAATGAAGCCTATCATCCTCTATATGTTTCTCCCGATATTCGTATCCATCTTTTATTTTCAACTCTCCAAAATTGTTTATTCCTTAGCCATTACATTGGCATCGTTTTCAATTCTTTATGCTGTAAGATTAAACGTACTGACCGCGTATACGCCGGCCGATTTCTTAACGATACTGCCTGTGTTATGCATCATTTCGGTTGTTATATCCGGGATCATGAAGCGCGGCGTCGAAATTCTGAACAATTTGCAGGCTACGACCGAGTTGAAACAAGAGCTCATGATCAAAAATATCATAATGGACAAGCTTTCCAAGACGGATGCGCTGACCGATCTGTACAATCACATCACCTTTCATGAGTACTTGGATGAGCTTATCGTCCAGAATGCATTAGGTCATTTCTGCATCCATATCGCCTTGCTGGATATCGACAATTTCAAGAAGGTGAATGATTCCTACGGTCATCGGGCCGGCGACGCCGTTTTGCAGAGCGTTGGCAGCACCTTGAAGCACTGCGTTGGCCTCAATGACTTTGTCGCGAGATATGGCGGCGAAGAGTTCGCCATTATTTTCACGGAGCAAAGCACGGACGAGGTGTATACCTTGCTGGAACGAATCCGTTGGCAAATTTCCCAAGTGGCCTATGACGAGCTGCTCGGGCAGTCCGTTACGATCTCCATCGGGCTTTGCGAGTATATGCCGGGAACGACGAAGGAATCGCTGTTTGCCGGAGCCGACCAATCGCTGTACACCGCTAAGAAGACAGGGAAAAATAAGACCGTGATTTACTCCGCTTCATTGAAGGAAGCGAAATAAAAGAAAGCCTCCTGGCCGCGACAAGCGGTCTGGAGGCTTTGCTATTAGAAGTGATTAATTCTGCATCACGAAATCTTTGTCCACTTGAGCATTCTCGTCATCGAACACGCGCAGAATCTCATATTTGGTATTCCGCTGCGCCGGAATTTTGCCGGCTTCGCGAATGATCTGCAGCGTCGAGGAGATGTTGACCTTATGCGTCGTACCCGCCGCGGACACAACGTTCTCTTCAATCATCGTCGAACCGAAATCGTTACAGCCGTAGCTGAGCGTCAGCTTGCCGATCTCCGGCCCCATCGTCACCCAGGAGGATTGGAAGTTAGGTACGTTGTCGAGCATAATGCGGCTGATCGCCAATGTCTTCAAATACTCTTCCGGCGCTACTTTGTCCGCCTTCATGTTCGTGTTGTCCGGCTGGAACGTCCACGGAATGAACGCCAGGAAGCCCGGCGTGTTCAGCTTATGCAGCAGCACATCGTCCTGCGCGTCGCGGATGCGCAGCATGTGCAGCGCGCGCTCTTCCATCGATTCGCCGAAGCCGATAACCATCGTGCCGGTCGTATGCATGCCGATCTTGTGAGCGGTCTGCATCACGTCCATCCAATCGCGCCACGAGCCTTTGAGACGGCTGATTTTGCGTCTTGTCCGGTCATCCAGAATTTCGGCGCCGCCGCCAGGCAAGGAATCAAGTCCAGCCTCATGCAATTGACGAACGACTTCTTCCAGAGACAATCCGTCCGAAACGTCCTTCATTTTCATAATTTCCGCAGGAGAGAAGGAGTGCATCGTAATATCAAAGCGCTTCTTAATCTCGCGCAAAATGTTCGTGTAATAGCTGAACGGCAGATTCGGATTCGTACCGCCCTGCATCAATATTTCCGTACCGCCTACATCGAGGGTCTCCTGAATCTTCTGGAAAATCGTTTCGTCCGGCAGCACATACCCTTCGGCTGAGCCAGGCGCACGATAGAAAGCACAGAATCTGCAGTACACATCGCAAATATTGGTGTAGTTAATATTGCGTCCAATGACGAACGTCGTAACCGGGTCGGGGTGCCACTTCTTCATAATTTGATTCGCGGTATCGCCAATTTTCTCTATTTGATCGGATTCGAACAGCGTAATACATTCTTCCACATCAATTCGTCCGCCGGATTGTGCTTTATTTAAAATGCGATCGATCGGTTTCACAGCTCTTCACTCCTTTAATTTGAGGGCTCGTATCTATTAATCGTATCATACTCATGACAAAAAAGCAGCAAAATGCTGCTTTTCGGAAGGATGTACCTGTTTCAAATATGGCTATTTTAAGAAAAAGAAATGCCGTCTAGCCGCGGAGCGCCTGCTCCAAATCTTCGATGATATCTTCAATATCCTCCAGGCCTACCGAATAACGGACAAGCCCGTCCGTAATGCCCCGCTGCAACCGGACTTCCTTCGGCATCGCCGCGTGAGACATCATAGCCGGATAGGACAGGATGCTCTCTACGGCGCCGAGCGAGACGGCCACAAGCGGAACGCGCACTTTGCTCAGCAGCTTTTTCGCTCTCTCACCGGAGCCCACGTCGAAGGAAACAACCGCTCCGTAGCCGAGAGACTGCTTCTCGTGAATTTCCCTGCGCGGATGGTTCGGAAGTCCCGGATAATAGACGACGTCGATATCCGGCTGCTCCGCCAACCACTGCGCCAATCGGCGGGCGCTCAGTTCGGACGCTTCCATACGGGCCTTCAACGTCTTCATGCCGCGGATCAGCAGCCATGAATCCTGGATGCCGAGGACGTTGCCCATCCCGTTCTGAATCTGCTTCATGCGGCGGCCGAGACTGTCATTGGCCACGACGGCCAGTCCAGCCAGCACGTCGCTGTGCCCGCCCAGGAATTTCGTCGCGCTGTGCAGCACGATATCAATGCCCAGCTCGATCGGACGCTGATGATACGGCGTCATGAAGGTATTGTCCAGCATCGACAGCAGATCGTGCTCCTTGGCGAAAGCCGCAACTTCCGCGATGTCGGTAATTTTCAGCGTCGGGTTGGACGGCGTCTCGAGGAACACCGCTTTCGTGTTGGACCGCAGCGCCGCACGCACCTGCGCGATATCGGTCATATCGACGAACGTAGATTCCACACCCATCCGGTTCATGATGGTGGTGAGCAAGCGGTAGGTGCCGCCGTATACGTCTTCGGTGACAATCACATGATCTCCCTGTGAGAGAAGCATGAAAGCCGACGAAATCGCAGCCATCCCGGAGGCGAAAGCGAACCCGCGCGTTCCGCCCTCCAGCACAGCGATGTAATCTTCAAGCGCCTGGCGGGTAGGGTTGCCGGAACGGGTATAATCATACTCCGGGGAAACCTCCAAATCCGCTTGGTGGAATGTCGAAGCTTGGTACAGGGGGACGCTGGCGGCCCCTGTAGCTTCGTCGATTTCGGCCCCGAAGTGAATCAATTGAGTAGCAAATTTACCTTGCGGTTTGCGTTTGTCTTTATTTCCGGATGCATGGCTCATGAACGTGATTCTCCTTCGAGTTCGGCTTGTGCCTGGTTCAGCGCATTCGACAAGTCGGCGATCAGATCGTCCTGATGCTCGATGCCGACAGAGAAGCGCAGCAAGCGGTCATCTACGCCTATAGCCTGACGAATCTCGAGCGGGATGTCCGCATGCGTCTGGACAGCCGGGTACGTCATGAGCGACTCAACGCCGCCCAGACTCTCCGCGAAGGCGATCAGCTGAATATGACGCAGAATCGGCTCCACAAGTCTCGCATCCTTCACCTTGAAGGAGAAGATACCCGTGTTTCCGCTGGACTGCTTGTTCTGAATGGCATAGCCGGGGTGGGACTCCAATGCCGGGTAGTAAACTTCATCGATAAGCGGGTGCGCCAGCAGGAAGTTCGCGATCGCCGTTGCGTTCTGCTCATGCCGCTCCATGCGAAGCGCCAGCGTCTTCATCCCTCTCATCAGCAGCCAACTGTCCTGCGGCCCAAGCACGGCTCCGATGGAATTATGCAGGAACGCCATTTGCTCGGAAAGCTCCTTGCCCTTGGTCACGATCAACCCTGCGAGCACATCGTTATGACCGCCCAAATATTTGGTCGCACTGTGAACGACGATATCGGCACCCAGCTCGATCGGGCGCTGCAGATACGGCGTCAAGAGCGTGTTGTCTACGATGGACACGATGCCCTTCTTGCGGGCCCAAGTACATACGAGCTCGAGATCCGTAATCATCATGAGCGGATTCGTCGGCGTTTCGATAAGGAGCCCTTTCGTATTCGGACGATATGCGGATTCCAAGCCGTCCAGGTCATTGGTATCCACATACGTGGCGGTGACGCCGAAACGCGACATAATTTTCTCAAGCAGACGATACGTACCGCCATACAGATCCAGAGATACGATCAAGTGATCCCCTTGGCTGAAGTATGCGAACACCGTTTGCAGCGCGGCCATCCCGGAGGAACAGGCAAAGCCGGCATCTCCCGATTCCAATTGCGCGATCGCGTCTTCAAGCACTTTGCGAGTCGGACTTTTCGTGCGGGCGTAGTCGAATCCTGTGCTCTGACCGAGTTTCGGATGACGGAAAGCTGTTGCTTGATAAACAGGGAAGGATACGGCTCCGGTTACAGGTTCTTGGATCGAGCCAATTTGGGCGAGACGACTTTCGATTTTCAACAAAGGGGGTTCCTCCTTAAGGGTTTAGGGTACGAATGACGATTCCTGCATTACAATTGCGCACTTGCCAGGCTTTCATTAATGTTGGCATTTAATTCAAAAGGCGTTTCTTGATATACGTAGTAGTTCAACCAGTTGGAGAACAGCAGGTTCGCGTGAGCTCTCCAAGTATTATACGGCTGTCTGCTCGGATCATTGTTCGGGTAGTAATTCTTAGGAACTTCAATCGGAAGTCCTTTGCTCACATCGCGATCGTACTCCCATTTCAATGAATTCGCATCATATTCCGAGTGGCCTGTTACGAAAATGTGCTTCCCGTCGCGCGTAGCTACAATATAAACGCCGGACTCCTCCGAGTCGGACAAAATCTCCAGCTCCGGACATCGCTCGATATCTGCACGGCAAACGTCGGTATGGCGCGATTGAGGAACTTGGAAAATCTCATCAAAGCCGCGCAGCAGCTTCGTATTAGGCACCGCCACCGTGTGCGGGAATACGCCGAACATTTTGTTATCCAGCGCCAGCTTGCGAACGCCGAAGTGATGGTACAAACCGGCTTGGGCCGCCCAGCAAATATGCAGGGTTGAAGTGACGTTTTCCTTACTCCAGTTCAGGATTTGCGTCAGTTCCTCCCAGTAATTCACATCTTCGAAATCCATCTGCTCTACCGGGGCACCCGTAATGATCATGCCGTCCAGCTTCTCGTGTTTAATATCGTCAAAGGTTTTGTAGAACGTTTCCAGATGTTCGGCAGACGTATTCTTGGACGTATGCGTTTTCGGATGCAGCAGTACGAATTCCACCTGCAGCGGGGTATTTCCAATCAAGCGCAGCAGCTGCGTCTCGGTCGTTTCCTTCGTCGGCATAAGATTCAGCAATGCAATGCGAAGTGGACGTATATCTTGGTGATACGCGACCGATTCGTCCATGGTGAAGATGTTCTCTTGGTTTAAAACTTCTTTGGCAGGCAGGTTGTCAGGAATCTTGATCGGCATCCTGTTCACTCCTCTTCATTGTTAGATTTTGGCGTCAAATAAATGCAAAAATGGCCCTCTCTGGAATCAGAGAAAGGCCATGGAAAGTCAAAGTCAATGTCCTTCTCTTATCTCCCAGATTCGCTTGGTCAAGCGTCTCCGCAAGAATTAGCACCGTGCATACCTTTGCTTCCCAAAGGTTTGTCGGTTGCCGGGTGTCATAGGGCTAGTCCCTCCACCTACTCTTGATAAGAAAATGAAACGTATGTGATTAAAATCATCATACTATAAAATGAATGAATGTCAAGACACCAACCCCGTCCGAACAAGCTCTATTCGCAAAGAATTTGCATAGGATTGTCTCCACATGATATTCTTGATACGAAACGTAACATATTCAAATGTTTAAGAGTGCCTGCAAACGGGTAAATACATTATCAAACTGATTGAATCCAAGAGATCAAAGGAGGTTTATTATGACCACAACTTCTTCGGATAGCTTCTCCGCCTTCGCTTCCTTGAACCGGTACTTCGCGCTCAGCGAGCAAGCGAAGCCGACCCGCCAGCAGGCTGAAGATGCGGCCGCTATCCTGTGCCGCGTTTACGGCGCGGAAAGTGAAGAGCAGCTGCTCCAGCATGCCGATCCTGAGTTGATTGATACTTATAAGGAAATCAAGAGCAAAATTTTGAAAGCCGCCATGTAATGGCGAACGGCACCTCCGTTGTTAGCGGCGATCTAACATCGGAGGTGCCGTTTTCGTTCCGGCGGCTCTTTTTTTTCGCACAAGCCAAGCTGTATTTCCATAGAGTATCTCAGGCCGTCATTGCTGCTTATTTCGGCAAACTTTTTGGCTTGAAACGTAATATATGAAGGGTTATACTAGACAAGTATTATTCGACACGGATTAATAAAGGGGGGCATACGTTTGGACGGGGAACCGAGGAGTAGCACCTGCAAGAAATGTAAATTTTATAGTGTAGGAATGCAGACCGGTTATTCCATCATTCGTAGCCTAGGCCATTAATGAATATAACCGGCTGATTCCATGCAAAGGGGTGGATCAGATGAAAACACGGTGGGTTCAGAATGGCATTTTCACATTGGTCGAAGACGTGTCTGTCGCACTAACACCTCCAGAACAGGGCTTTTATTGGATTGATGCAGGAATCGAGGATTTAGAACTTCTACAACCTATGTTCCATCTTCATGATTTGGCCGTGGAGGACTGTTTGAGCGAAGAAGAACAGCGTCCTAAGATTGAATTTTATGATTCGCATTATTTTATCGTGATTAATTCCATACGTTTCGATGATGAAGAGATTTTCCTTCGCGGACTTAATTTATTCCTAAGCAAACATTACATCATTACCGTTACACGGCAGAAAATTAATGAACTGCGCGCTCTGAAGCCCTTTCTCTGGGAAGAGGAGGTGAACAGCGCCGATCGTTTCTTGTACCATCTGGTCGATCTTGTCGTCGATAATTACGTTGCGGTTGGTGACCGTATCGAGGCCAAGCTCGAAAAGCTGGAAGAAGATATTTTAGTAGCGACCAAGAAATCGCATCTGAATGAGATTATCGGGCTCCGCTCCGAAATTCTCTGGCTCAAAAAAGTGCTCGTGCCGCAGCGCGATGTCATCGGCATGCTGGGCAAGAAAGATCTTCGGCTGATCGATCATCAGCTGCAGAAATATTTCGGCGACGTCTACGAGAACGCCGTCAAAATTGTCGATACCTTCGACACGCTCCGCGATCTCATGGGGAACTTGCGAGAAGCGTACCAGTCCTCCCTCTCGAACCGCGCGAATGATATCATGCGCGTCTTCACCGCATTAACCACGATCTTCATGCCGCTGACGTTCATTACAGGTGTGTTCGGAATGAATTTCGATAACGTGTTAGGGCTCCAGATCCCGCATGGCGACGAATATGTGTTAGCTGTCATGGGATTG
Source organism: Paenibacillus sp. MAHUQ-63 (assembly GCF_028765165.1). Taxonomy (GTDB): domain Bacteria; phylum Bacillota; class Bacilli; order Paenibacillales; family NBRC-103111; genus Paenibacillus_E. The sequence continues at coordinate 1,016,442 of NZ_JARADB010000001.1, forward strand.
CTGGGCATTGGGATGTATATTTTATTCCGTAAGAAGGAATGGTTATAAATATAAGGGCTTCTTGAAGCAGTTATCTGCTGTCAAGGAGCCCTTTTTGCTTGTATCAATGCAGCTTGATTCTCACGAATTTACGTTTCCCCACCTGAATGATATCGCCTTCCTGCGGACGAAGCAGCACATGAATATCCGTCAACTTCGTTTCGTTCAGTTTCACAGCCCCCTGCTCGATGCTGCGTCTGGCTTCCCCGTTGGATGCTTGCAGCCCTAGCGAAACCAGCAGCTTGATGAGCGAAATCTGACCTTCCTCCAGCAAGCCGGCGCTTAGCAGCGTCTCCTCCATATCTTCCGGCAGAGCACGCTTCTGGAAGACGGTGACAAAATGCCGCTCCGCCTCTTCCGCAGCTTCCGCCCCGTGATACATACGGACATATTCTTTGGCGAGCCTCATCTTCGCGTCCCGCGGATGGACGGAGCCGGTCTCCAGTCCTTGGCGAAGCTCTCGGAGCTCCTCATTCGGGATCGCTGTCGTCAGCTCATAGTACTTGACCATCAGCGAATCCGGAATCGACATCGTTTTCCCGAAAATCTCGTTCGGGCTCTCGTCAATGCCGATATAATTTTTAAGGCTCTTGCTCATCTTCTGCGTGCCGTCCAGCCCTTCGAGCAGCGGCATCAGAATGGCCACCTGACCTTCTTTCATGTCGTATGCGCTTTGCAAAGTGCGGCCCATTAAGATGTTGAACGTCTGGTCCGTACCGCCCAGCTCGATATCACTTTCCAGAGATACGGAGTCATAGCCTTGCATCAGCGGGTAAAAAAATTCATGCACATGAATAGGCTGGTTGGTCGCATATCTTTTGGCAAAATCGTCCCGTTCCAGCATACGCGCTACGGTTACCTTGCCGGCCAGCTTCAGCACATCGTCGAACTTCAATTCGCCGAGCCAAGCGGAATTGTAGCAAAAGGTAGTCTTGCTGAAGTCCAAAATTTTGGACAGCTGGCTTTGGTACGTTTGCGCGTTGCGCTGTACGTCCTCCTCGGACAGCTGCTTGCGGGTTTCCGATTTCCCCGTCGGGTCGCCGATCTTCCCGGTGAAATCGCCGATGATCAGCTGGACTTCATGGCCCAGCTCCTGGAACTGGCGCAGCTTCTGCAGCACGACCGTATGCCCGATATGAATGTCCGGCGCAGACGGATCCAAGCCCAGCTTCACTTTCAACGGCTTGCCTGTCGCAACCGATTGGGCGATCTTCAGCTTGAGCGCCTCATCCGGGATCACTTCCGCCGCTCCCCGCCGAATGAGCTGCAGTTGACGCTCTACTTCCTGTTTCTGTGCGGCCGTTAATTCCATCATTGTCATGTCGCTTCTCCTCCTGTCATCTGAACAACAAAAAAGACAACCTCATCGTCCACAAAGGGACGAGAAGGTTGTCTCGCGGTACCACCCTAATTAAAGAGAATGACAGCTCTCCGGCACTCCGGCGCAGGCTTCTCTTTCACTTAGCATCATAACGGCATGGAATGCCGGGTATAAGCTACTGATGCTCTTAGCCGAGCATGTTCCCTCAACCAACTCGGAACGGTAATTCGGAGCCATGCTTGCATCGGTTCGCACCCTTCACCGACTCTCTGCAGCAGCGGCATTACTCCTACTGTGGGCATCGCCCCAGTTCGTCATCGCTTTAATTCATATTTAGATTATCCAACATTTAATCACATGAAGACGGTCTCTGTCAACTGCTTAACTGGCCGTCTGCGACGCCATGCTTTCCTTTTCCCTGCGGAAGCGCAGACGAAGCAAACGCAGCCATTCGTACGTGCGGTCCAGCTCCTTGCCTTTCAGCTCTTCCGTCCCGCACATGCGCTGCAGTACCGGCTTCAAGTAGCGGTCGCCTACGGATTCGAAGGCGTTCCAGGCCTTGATCTGCTCCTCCTCCGGTACTTGCGCAAGCTCGGCCTCCACGAGCGGGTCCATGTCGTAGCCTTCCCGCTCCAGCTCTTCGACCCACTGGAGCAATTCTCTGCGCGGCATCGTCAGCCCGGCTTGCAGATCCGCCAAGCTTCCGCCGCCGGAAGTAATCTCCAGCAGCTTGCGCTTGCCGGCCTCGCGGTCGAGCTCGATGCGCAGCTTCTGCTCCTTCTGGGTCAGCAGCCACGACTCGAACTTGGCCGGGTCAATGCTTCTGGCCACCCAATCTAGCGGGAAGCTGCCCATACGCGTACAATCGGCGGTCAGTTTCAGCATATCTTCCCCGTACATGTTCGTCTTCTGCTCACCGAAGCCCGGAATTTGCTTTAACTCGTCTTTGCTCTTGGGCAGGAAGACGGACAGCATGCGCAGCACCCTGTTCGTGGCCAGCAAATAGGGCGCTTTCCCCTCCCGCGACGCCTGTTCCCGCCGCCATGTGCGAAGTTTCTCGTACATCTCCTCGTTCGGATGGTCATCGCAATAATACGTCAGCATTTGCGTCATTCTTGCTTTGCCGGATAGCGTCTGCGCGGCTTCCATATCCGAGCTGACCAAAGGGCGGAAGCCGCTGCGGATCTTCTCCCGCAGGCCATGGCGGAACGTGCTCAGCATTTCGTCCCAGCTCATGCCCTGATACCATTGCATCTGCTCCAGCTTGCCGGCATGGTTCGGCTCACTCCAGAATACGTGCCATATCCCCTGTTCTTCACCAATCGATACTTGTGCCGACAGTCTCTCATGTTCCCCCGTTTCTTTCTCCAATGTGCTTAGAAATACAATGTTCATGCTTGCCTCCTCCTGACGATCTCATAATGGTTGAGAAAAACGAAAAAGCACCTTCTCAGCCCAGGCTGAAAAGGTGCTTCCCTTTTTCTTATATCCAAATGATACCATGTTTGACAGATGGGCGCAACCTCTGTTTTGTTGACAGCCCTTTATCGGTTATAATGATAAGCATACTAGAATGAAATGAGGGCCCTTATGTCTGATTTTGACTTTTTATACGACCACCAGGAAGAGACAACTACCCGCTTCGTCTGTTTCGTCGGCAAAGCGCTGCACCGCTTCGATCTCGCGATTATGACCACAACCCGCTATTATGGCAAGAAGCTCATTATCGATTTGCAGAGCGGACGCAGCGCCGTGATCGGCCCGGATGACCTGGCAGAGGAAGGCTACCTGGAATATGCCTTTAAACTGAATGAAGAACAGGCACAGGAACTGAACGAATTCTTGACGCAAATCATCGGATCCATTCACTTCACGGATATTTAATGCTGCCTCGGGGGACACTGGAGAAAGCACGCTTTCCCATCCCAGACGAGGAGGCTTTATCCGATGACCAGTGAATCCGAGAACGATAAGTATAGCGAGACGCCCGGCTTCATGTCCGAGCAGCGGGATGAATACACCGACTTGGAGACGGTGGAATCCCAACGCAACGATCTGATACCCGAGGAATTTCCCGAAGGGCCGTATGGCACAAGCCTGAACGCAGAATCACTCGGGAAAAGCTCGCCATGGCGGAAGGATCAGCGTCCGCCTAACCGGTTCTCCTACGAGAACCACGAGCTGCACGCAGGCATCAAGCGCGACTACCCGGGTGAAGATGACAAGCGGAACGAGCCATTGAATCAGAAATAAACGGCGGCTGTCCTTAAGCAGGTAATTCTGCTTGGGGGCGGCCGCTTTCTTTCGTTCCGGCAGGTGGGATTACCGGATCGATTTCCTGAAATCGCCGGGCGTAAGCCCCTCATACCTTTTAAAAAAGCGAATAAAGCTGTTGACATTGTTATACCCCACGTTAGCGGCAATCTCGTTGATCGTTTGATCCGTATCCTGCAGCAGCGTCTTGCTGACTTCCAACCGCCGCAGCGTTAAGTACTCCAGCATCGTTTTCCCGATTTCCTGCTTAAACATGCGGCTCAAATAGGCATGATTCAGCTTCACCTGCTCAGCGATCATTTCTACGGATAGATCCAAATGATAATGCTCATCCATATAGGCAATAACCGTCTCAATATACGTGTTCTTCTTCGGCTGCAGCTGCTGCAAGCCTTCGCCGACCCTCTTCACGATACCGCATATCCACTCGTGAATGGCATGAAGGGTCTCTTTGGACGCAAGTTCGCGGAACAGGTTGTGGTTCGTGCCGAAGATGTGCTCCGTATTCACATTCAAGTCGTTCAAATTCCGCAGCATATCTTCCACGATGAGACTGTAGGTGCGAAAAATAACTTCTTCATTCAGCTTCGTACGCGCTTTAATCTGCGAATACAGCTCCATGAACCGTTCTAACGCTTCCTCCGTTTGCCCGGCCTTCACAAAATTAATGATATGCTGCGAGAAATGCGGCGGTAAATAAAATTCATAGTCGGCTTCTCGGGCATGATCTTCATAGAACAGCACGGTGTTCATTCCTGCCACCATCTTGGCGCGAATGACCTCGCTCGCCTCTTTGTAGGCATAGTGCGTCTCCAGGATATGCGAGAACGGGGTGCCAACGCCGATCGTGACGGATATTTTCAACAGTTGAGCGATCACTTGCTGAATGGCTTCACCGAAACGAGCAAGCTCCTCCTTCAGCTGGCGATGCGTAAGGTCCGCGGTATCCAAGTTAATCAGCAGGACGATTCGATTCTCATCGGTTTCAGCCGACAAGCACTCGTATTTGGCCGAAGCCAGCTCCTCGACGATATTGAGCATGGCATATTTGTACAAGTTCTGATCGGTCACGGAATAACTGCCCGCAAGCGAGCTGTATTCATCGATTTCAATAAGGAAAACAACCAGCCCGTTCTCGGCGAAACGGATATGCAAGAATTCCAGCTTGCCGTTAATCTCTTGGATATTGCTAAATTTATTGCCCAAGAGCGCCAGCAGGAATCGTTCACGGAGAGCCGGCAGATTCATGCGAAATTGACGCTCCCAAGCCTCATTTTTACTGAATACATGATCAAGGACAGATGAGATCGTTTCCAGCTCGTTCTTTTGCGGAGAGCCTGACGGCTGCCCCTCTCCATTGCGGTTATACGGCAAGGTTTTATCCATCAACGATTTGATCGGACTGTACATTTTCCTTGACATAAAATAAGACAGAATGACGCCAAGCGCCACCAGAAGCGTGCAAGTCATCCAGGCCACACTGCGAACGTAGGCAAGCTTGGAAAGTAAATACTGCAAAGGTGTTTCGGACACGATGCTCCACTTGTTATGAAGCGTCTTGACATAAGTGATCAGATTCCGGTCTCCATCTTGCTTCGCAATGGTGTAACCGATAGCATCCTGTGCGCTCCCGATCGTTTGTACGATGCGCCCCACATGCTCGGCATCCAGCGGATTCAGAGACGATGATGTGATGACATTGCCGCTGCGGTCCAAAATATAGGTCGTCGTGTGCGGGTTCCCCTCCATCTTCCGCAAGGACGCTTTCAGCGCGGATTCATGCATATGAACGGCCAGCAGCCCTTTGAAATCTTTACGCTGAACAGGAACCTTGAGCACATACGTCACGATTTGATCCAACTCATTCCCTTGGCGGGAGCTGAGCCAGAATCCGGATTCGGCCGCGGACATGCCTTCTTGAATCCAAATATCTCTTGGGGACTGGGCATACGTCCTCGTATAACCGTCGGAGGCGATGATGAGATTCGCTCCTGTCGCATAGAAATCGATGGATTGAATAGCCTCGTTGGCCGTTGCCGCCGTTTTCAAAATATCACGGGTTTCATTCAGAAGAAACGTGTTGGCCGGATCGTTGACATAGCTGGCAATCCGTCCGTCGAGTCCGATGCGAATGGCGATTGACTGCATCTCCTCGATCATTTTCTCAACCGATGCGTTTTTTTGCTTGGCGGATTGGATCGTCGCCTGACTTAATTCGTTTTCCAACGTAGAAATGGTAAAACTATAGGAAGCATAGCTCAGAATCATGATCGGAAGCAGGATGACCACCAGATAGGAGATAAAATAAGTCCAGAACACTCTGGGCAAATTTCGGAGATATTGTCTGATCGACACAACCGGCGGCATCGTTTCACCTGCTTTCTTCAAAGTAATCCTATTATGCCATAAAAATGCCGTAACGGATGCAATTGTGGCGAGGAAGTCACGAATCGATGAACGATGTCATAACTTGATGATTCCATAAGTCACGATTTCTCTACAACCTTCATGGATTGGAGATAGGCGTGCAGACCTCCCGTCCCCATAATAAAAAGTGTGAGACGCAACTCAAATTTACCGTATTCCATAAGCATCCAGGGGAGGATATTTAAAAATGAACATGAGCAAAGCCGCATCCATAACGCTATCCACAATTTTGCTGGCCGGCACGCTGACGGCGTGCGCAACCGACAGCAGCAATGATGCTGCAGGGGATTCAACCGGTAACGCTGCACAATCCGCAAAACCGAATGAACCGATCAAGCTGACCTTCGCCTCTTGGAGTATCAGTGAAGCCGCAACGAAAGGCGCACTGGAGGAAATGGTCAAAAAGTATGAAGAGAAGACGCCGAATGTCAAAATCGAGTTTATCGGCATTCCTTTCGCTGATATTAAACAGCAAACCTTCGTGATGGCTTCGACGGGGAATGCGCCTGACATCATTCAAACGTTCCCCGCTTGGTTCGGGTCCTATGCAGCCTCAGACATTGTAACGCCGCTCGACGACTTGATGGGCAAAGAATATGTAGACGATTTGATGCCAAGCTTCAAGGAAGATTTCTCGTACAACGGCAAATTAATGGGAGTTCCTTGGGCGCCGACGCCTTACATTTTGTACTGGAACAAAGACCTGTTCAAGAAAGCCGGGCTCGAAGCCAAGGCACCGGCAACGATCGACGAGATGCTGAAAGCAGCGAAGGCGCTTTCGGAGTTGAAGACCGACAGCGGAGAGAAAATCTACGGGTTCGGGGAGCCTTCCGACAAGCTCGCCATCAACGGCGAGATCGCGCTGCGCAATCTGTACAGCTTCGGAGGAGCGCTTCTGGACAAAGACGGGAAGGTCAATGCCAATACCCCTGAAATGGTCAACACATTAAACTATTATAAAAAATTAGTGAAAGACGGCATCAGCCCCTCCGGCGCCAAGCTGAAAGACCTGAGGAATCTGTTCTCCATCGGCCGTTTAGGCATGTACGTAGACGGCAACTACGGAAAAGCCGTATTCCGCAACTTGAGCGGCAAAGGCGCTGAATATGACAAAGTATGGGGAGCGGCCCTTGTACCTGCCGGTGTCTCCGGAAAAAGTGTCTCGATCGGCGAGGCGCATGGACTCGTGATTTCTGCGGATTCCAAGCATAAGCAGGCTGCAGCGGATTTCATTAAATATTTGACCGATAAAGAAGCGATTTCCATTTACCACAAGCAAAGCGATGTCATCTCTGCGCGCAAATCACTCAGTTCCATGTTCACGGAAACGGAATTCGACAAAGTGCTGATGGAACAAATGAACCTTATTCAACCGCTGCCCAAAAATCATCCGGGGATGGAACAGGCGTATATCGATATCGCCGATGCCCTGCTCAAAGTGTCGACGGATTACGCACCGACGGATAAGGTGGCGCAGGAGCTCGACGCCAAATTGAAAGTAACGCTGAAATAAAGCTGCTGGGAGTGGACATCATATGCGAGTTAAAGGAATATCGGAGCTGGCGAAGGACCGCCTGTTTCTTCTAGTTCTCATCGTACCCGCTTTGGCGATGCTGCTGTTCACGATCGGGATTCCCATCGTGAAATCGATTTACATGAGCTTCTTTAAGGTCACACTGCTCAGTATGAAGAACCAGCCGTGGAACGATTTCGCCAACTATGCGGAGATTTTCAAAGACGGGGAGTTCTTCGAGGCTCTGCGTGTAACCTTGACGTACGTCGTCTGCATTGTCAGCGTGCAATTTGTACTGGGGATGTGTTTGGCCCTGCTGCTCAATGCCAACATTCGCTTCAAGAAGCTGTTCCGTACGCTTATTCTCATCCCATGGATTGTGCCGACGATCGTATCGGCACTCTTATGGATGTGGCTGTTTCAGCCGCAGTACGGACTCATCAACTACGTGCTGCAGCAGTTGCATCTCATCAGCAAGCCGCAGGATTGGCTGACCAATCTGGATCTGGCCTTGCCGGCCGTGATCGTAACGGCGCTGTGGCGGCAGCTTCCCTTCATGAGCACGATGCTCTTGGCGGGAATGCAGGGGATCTCCGAGGATATGTATGAAGCCGCACGAATCGACGGCGCCAACCGGAGGCAGCTTTTATTGTATATTACGCTGCCTATGCTCAAAAACAATATCAAAACCATCACTTTAATCTCGATCATCGAGAACTTCAAAATGTTCCCGCTGTTCTGGATTATGACAGGCGGCGGCCCGCTGAACACGACGACTACGCTTGCGATATACAGCTATAAAGCCGCCTTCGTCCAGCTGAATTTAGGCAAAGGCGCTGCAATCGGCGCCGTGTGGCTTATCATCATGCTGCTGATCTCCATGCTCTACAACAAGCTGTTCTCATTGGGCGAGGAACCCGCTGCAGGAAGGAGGAACAGCTATGCCAAGTCCAAGCCGGTCAAGCAAAAACACGCTGCATAATACGGGACAATATGTAGGCTTATTCGTATTCGTCTTATTTCTCATCTTTCCGCTGTACTGGATGTTCGTGACTTCATTCAAGGACAACTCCGTGCTATTCCAAATTCCGCCGGAGTGGGTGCCGTCGAAGCCCGTTATGTCGCACTATGTGAAGCTGCTGTCCGATAACGTGTTTCTGATCTATTACCGTAACAGCCTGTTGGTCAGCGGAAGCACAACGCTGGTGACTCTGCTCTTCGCAATGTTCGCCGGCTACGGGTTCTCCCGCTTTCATTTTAAATTCAAAAATGCCATCATGTTCTCGCTCTTATCGACGCAGATGCTGCCTGTCGTCTCTCTGCTCATTGCGCTTTATGCGATGTACAAGTCGTACGGGCTGTTAAATACGCATTTGGGACTCATTATCGCCCTGACGACAGCATCCCTGCCCTTCTCGATCTGGATGATCAAGGTTTTCTTCGACAACATCCCGCACTCGCTGGAGGAAGCGGCAAAAATCGATGGATGCAGCCGGTTCGGCATCTTATTCCGTATCATTTTCCCGTTGTCGAAGCCCGGCATTTTCTCCGTCGGCATTTATACGTTCATTTTGTCATGGGATGATTTGCTGTACTCCTTGACGCTCATCAATAAGGATCACCTTCGCACACTGAACCCCGGCATATCCATCCGGTATATGGGTGAAGTCGCTTATGATTGGGCTAACATTATGACGGTTTGCGTCACGGCGACGATCCCGATTGTTATCTTATTCTTGTTTTTCCAGAAATATATGGTCGCCGGACTAACGGCCGGTGCTGTGAAAGAATAGCAAAAAGCCTGCCTCCCTAATCGGAGACAGGCTCTTAGCCTTATTTACCCAGCAGCTCCAGATGTCTGCCGATATGTTTGCGAAGACCTTCGGCGAACACCTCTTCCTGCTCGGCCATCGTTTGGAAGAACTCATCCGCGAACGTTTTGCTGCCATCTGCATTCTTCGCTTGCAGCAGCAAACCGTACGTGATGTGCAGCAACTGACGGGCGTTGTTTTCTTCCATGTAATTCGGCAGATCGCTATCCGACACTTCGGCGAGCGGAACGATTGCATCGATGTCTGTCGTTACATGGTAGTAAGCCGTCGCCTCGGAGAAATGCTCCAACGCGTATTGATGCATGCGGCGGTATAGCGACGGGTTTACTTTCGCTACGACGCGTACGGCTTCAAGCCAGTTCGTGCCGGCTGTTTTGATATGGAACAGACCTTTCGTGTATTGCCCGATGAGCGGGAATACGCTGAATTTGTCACTGCCGGAGTGAATGCTCAGCTTATATTCGAAATGCACGGCAATCGCGGCATGGCTCGCAAGCTCACGCTCGAATTGCGCGATATCGCCGATATAGTCGATTCCCTTCTGGAACTCTCCGCAGAAACGCGGCGCCATGCTGAAGATCTTCACGCCGCGGTCGCGAAGCTCGTTCGCTACCAGGTAATGCGCTTCCGGCGATGTCGGCGTAGCCGTCTCGTCGATTGAAATTTCAAAATCAACCGCGCGGTCCAGCGTCGCAATATATTTGCGGTAAATAGCTTCCATGAAGTTGATTGCCGCATCATAGATCAGAACGTCCTTCTGGAGCGCCTCGCGTGTGTAGTTCAGTGCCGCACCCGGAACGTTAGCCGGTGTCTCCAGGTAGCGCTTCTCATAGTGCTCGCGCAAGCTCGCAGGAAGCTGCTCGTATTTGGCGGATACTTCAGCCGCGGATAAGCCTTCGATCGTATTGTCGATATTCTCGGAGCAATCGAGCGTCAGCATCGTGAAGCCGAGGCGAAGCGCGTATTCAATGTCTTCTTCTTTCTTCAAGTGGTCGCCGTCTGCGCCATATCCATCTTTGTAGCCTTCTTGGAACACGGCGTAAGCCGCTGCATCCAAGACGTCTTCGTAGGTTCTGCCTGTCAGCGCAAGCTCTCGGATACTTTGTTGAGCCAGCACAGGACGAATGTCTTTGCCGCGGATCGTTTGGATGTGACCAGGGCTTGCAATGCCGAGACGGTCGCCGAGACCCATCGTCGCGACTTGCGTTCCGAATGCTTGCGGAGCTGTATATGGAAGGAATTGGTTCAAAACAAGACGGTTAGCATGCGTCAATGGAGCTACTTTCGCGCCGTCTGTAACTTCTCCGTTCAATTGATCGAACAATTCGCCTTCACCGACAGCGACAATACGTTTGCCTGCCTCCGTGCGAACCATCAGAAGCGAAGTGCTGCCAACTTGCGTAAGGGATGCCTCGTATACTTTCACGCCCGGTGCCGAATATGTGGATAGATTGCCTGCTTGGATTGCGGCTATAAGTTCTTTCATTGTCTGTTCCTCCTTGTTTTTGCAAACGGTTGCTAAAATGGTATAGCTTTATCATATCGCAAGTTAGGAGCTTTTTCTCTTCATCTATTCCTATTTTCTGCAGAAACTATTCATATTTTTCACTCCAATCATGGTATACTTCTGTTAGTCCATTCGGTATGAAGGAGTCATTCTTATGCCCAGCACCGTCACTTTCGGCAATGAAGACGAAGGTCCGTTTTATATCCAGCATATCCACCGGTCCGGTTCTTTCGAACGAACGCAGCATATGCATGATATGTATGAGCTCTATTATTTATATGAGGGTGAGCGCATGTATTTCATTCGCGACCGCTCCTATCTAATTCTTCCGGGAGACTTGGTGCTCATCAACCGCCGGGAGCTTCATGCCACGTCGGATTCGGAACGGTTAGGCCATGCGCGTGTCGTCATGAATTTCAGCGAGAGTTATTTGGAGAGCGCCAAAGAGGACGCTCCTTTCCTGCTTGATGCCTTCACCGGGGCAACGCCCGTGCTGCGGCTGGATTTACCGACCCGGCGGTTCGTCGAGGACATTCTCGGCCAAATGATTCATGAAGCGAAGGAGACGCAGCTTGGACAATCCTTCGCCCTGCGGCATTATCTGATCGAGCTGCTGCTGTTCACTGCGCGCTTCGTGCACATGCATCCCGTCACGTCGCCCGAGCACGTCTCCCCGCTCCACCGGAAAATATCGACAATCGTGCGCCATATCAATACGCACTTCGCCGAACCTGTCCGGCTCGAGGAGCTTGCAGAACGCTTCGAGATCTCTCCCGCTTATCTGAGCCGGATGTTCAAGGAGATTACGGGCTTCTCGCTCGTCGAATACGTCAACCTCGTTCGCGTGCAGGAAGCGCAGCGTCTGCTGACCCAGACTAGGATGAAAGTCATCCTCATCGCCGAGCAGGTCGGCTTCGGCTCCCTGGTGCAGTTCGGCCGTGTGTTTCGTCACATCACGAAGACGACGCCGCTGCGCTACAGGCAATCGGCTAATTGACGTGTGATCTCGAGGGCGTTGTTGGGCTTAGCACTAGCCGATTGGATGCCGGCTTGGCCGGAGTGAGCGGTTGTATATGAAATATCATATACATTTCTCGTTTCGGCGCCGGAGTCGGTGCTTATTCCTCGCCCCGGCGCCCCCATCCCCCGAACACAAAAGGGACAGTACCTCCCCAGAGGCACTGTCCCTTCTTTTTTAACCGATCAATCGCAATAACCCTTTGTAGGCAATTTCCTCGAACTTCGCGATAACCTTCTCCCGGTCCATCGCCCAGCCGCAATCCTCCAGCGCGCACGCCACCGGCGCATCCAGACGGATGGTGGCCAGATCACGCGATAGGTGCAGCATGTCGAGCTCGGCTTCGATTTTGGCGCGAACGCCTTTGGGCAGCGAGGCCAAGTTCTCCAGAATGCCGCCGATATCCTGGTACTCGTTCAAAAGCTTAATCGCCGTTTTCTCACCGATACCTTTGACACCAGGATAATTATCCGCCGTATCGCCGGTTAAGCCTTTCAAGTCAATGATTTGCGCAGGCGTCAAGCTTTTCTCGGCCATCAGCGTTTCCAGCGTATAGACCATGTAATTGGAATGCCCTTTTTTCATAATGATGACTTCCGTGTTCTCATCGACAAGCTGGAGCATATCATGATCTCCCGTCAAAATTTGAACCTTCGTCAAAGGGCTGTATGTACGGGCTAACGTTCCGATGCAATCATCCGCTTCGTATCCGGCAACTCCGACATTCGGGATGTTGAAGCTGGCGGTTACCTCCTTAACCAGATCGAACTGCGGGATCAATTCATCCGGTGCAGGACCGCGGTTCGCTTTGTACGCATCGAACTTCTCGGTACGAAAGGTTTTGCTCCCCATATCCCAGCAGCACACCACATGAGACGGTTTGAACGTTTGTATCGCATCTAGGAAATATTTGAGGAAACCGTAAACGCCGTTAATCGGGACGCCATGATCTGTTTTCATAATATAACCGCTGGATGAAGTCGCATAATAGCCGCGAAATAATAAGGCCATGCCATCGACGAGCAGCACGGAGCCAGGTGAAGTTTCTGACAATCTAATCGCTCCTATCGCATCATAATATAGGTTAATTATAGCACGGCAGCCCGCTTCCCGGCACGCAAAAACCGCCATCAGTAAAAGTTACCAATGGCGGTTCATCCTTTTATCTACCTCAACGGCTCGTATGCCACTTAACCTCCTGCACGAATTGAGTCACCGACTCATTCAAGCGCGCAGAGATCTCATCATCCAGAATGGCTTGTCCCTGCTCGCCCCACGTGACCTGTTTATCCAGCACATAGACGCCCTGTAAAATATTTTGGGCACCTAACGCAGAGAGCACCGGCTTCAGCGCATAATCGATGGCCAGCAAGTGGGAAATCGTTCCGCCGACGGCAAGCGGCAGCACGATCTTATGCTCCAGCCCTTTCTGCGGAAGCAGGTCCAGGAACGCCTTCAGCACGCCGGTATAAGAAGCTTTGTAGATCGGCGTAGCTACCAGCACAGCATCCGCTGCGGCTACGAGCGCATTCGCATGCACGATCGCTTCGCTGTCAAACTTCGCATACAGCAAATCCTCTGCCGGAAGATCGCGCACTTTGATCCAATCCACGGTAAGACCGGCTTGCGTCAGCTGACTTTTTGCCACTTCAATCACCCCATGCAGCCGGGACGTAGGGGTTGGACTTCCGGAAATAATTACGATTTTGGCCATGAACTTCACTCTCCATTCGATTAGATGACAAAAGAGACTCCGCTACCTTTGTTCCATACAAAGTGGGAGTCTCCTGCTGTTCGGTCGACATTTTAATTCATAGTATTTAACTTGGAATTATCATACCACCACAGAATGAAAGCGTCAATTCCTTTTTAGTTAGAAGAAGTTCCAACCCGGCAGCCATCTTAAGAAAAAGGAATAGGTCGACGGAATGATCATCCCCGAAAGGATCGGGTAGAACAGTGCGAACATGACGAACACGGCAGCCAAATACCCGTATACCCATCTGCGCTTATGCAGATGCCCCTCTTCCATGTATTCTTTGATGTAATAAGTCAGCATGAGCACAAGGAACGGAACCATCGCGAAGTAGTGGTAGATGAATGTCAGCCTAGGTACGAGCATCCATGGCAAGTACTGCGAGCAGTACGCGATTAACAGCACGCGCAGCAGCTTGTCTCTCCGTTTGACCGCCACATAGAACGAGAGCAGCACGGCGGCGAAGCCGGGCCACCATACAAGCGGGTTACCGAACGAGACGATGCTGGAGAGCATGCCCTGCGGCATGAATTTCGCCTGGTAATACCAGATCGGACGCAGCATCAGCGGCCACTCCCACCATGGCGACGAGAATGGGTGCGTAGCGACGAGATCTTTGTGATATTTGTACATGTGAATCTGATAGGTCACGACATCTTTCAATTTATGCCCTGGTCCCGGCACCATCATGAACGGAATATAAGACAGCGTATAGATGCCTAACGGAATGATAACGAAAGTCAAGACACACCACAGCAGCGTGAAGAGCGTGTTTCGCGCGAACAGCTTCTGCACCATCTGCAGCCGGCTGCGCTCCTCTTCAGTCAGCGGCGGTTTCCTCGGCTCTTCCGGAGCCGAAAGCTCGTCGCCTTCAGGATCATGCGGCTGCTCCGCCTCCCGCAGCAACCGCCGGGCGAACCGGTATTCACCGTACCGCTCGATCAGCGACAAGAGCAGCAGCAGCGCAAGACCGGCGCCGCCGTAGATGACGATCCACTTGGAAGCGGCTCCGATGCCGAAGAACAAGCCGGAGAGTCCCAGCGGAATCAGCGTGGTCCACAGCTTATCGCGGTAAAAGCTGAGCGTCGTGTACCGGTACATGAAATAGAACATGAGCATGATGAAGAACACGCCATACACATCGATGGTCGCAATACGCGTCTGCGCAAAATGCATGAAATCGAACGTAAGCAGGAAGGCGGCAATGAAGGCATACTCGGACCGTCCGAACATGCGCTTCGCGAATAGGTAGATAACCGGAATCATCGCGACGCCGAACAACGTTCCGACAATGCGCCAGCCGAACGGATTCAAGCCGAAGATGTAGATGCCGACGGCCATCAGCACTTTGCCCAGCGGCGGATGCGTGCTCTCGTACGGTTCAATCTGGTGAATATGCTCATAGGCTGTTCTTGCATGATAAATCTCATCGAAATAAGTGCCGTTCATGTATGTAGGCGTATAAGGGACTACACCGGTCTCATCGAACAAATTCACCGGTTTTCCTTCATCCGCCGGGTTGATGTCCTGTTCCTGCACTTGTTGTACCGGCAGCAGCTCAGGGCTTCCGTCCCCGAATATGCCGATCTCGTGCAGGTGCAGCTGCGCGCTCTCTTGCCCGTCGATGACCAGCTTCACATAGCGCGCATCCTTCCTCGGTTCCACCGTGTTCCAGGTGAATACTTTGGTATGATCGGATTTGACTGTGATCTGATCGTGCCACTCTTGGCCGTCCTGGGAAAACCAGAAAGAGTACGAGCCCTCTCCCACACCGCCAAAGGTGTTAATACGGGTAATGTTATGCGAGCTGCCCAAATCGGCGATGACCGATTCGCCTGCGCTTGTCGGCTTCCAGAACGTCTCGGGAGCCTTATGACCGCCTAGATGAAACAAGGCGATAACAGAATAGACGACGACCAGTGCGCCGAGGTACAGCCAATCTTTTTTCGTAAAAAAGCGCCCCTTCGGGCTTCTCTCGACCCCGTCCCGGCTAGGTTGGAAGATGGCGTTCCAGCGCCCCTCCCTCATGTCCGGCGGTTGAGTCTTCCGAACAGGAACGTGATCCTCCTCGATCTTCGGTTCTTGATGTGATTGCACGAAAAGCCTCCATCCCAATATACAAGCATAGACCAATAATATAACATTAACTCCCGAAACGACCAGCATCAGCGGGTCATAACGCGGAATATGGTAATCCTGATGAAAGCTGCGCAGCAGCACATCGGCGATATTGATGAAATGCGTCAAGCTGAAACCGATGAATAAGCCCAAGATACGGCGGTCCCTCGTATAAACGAAGCTGAGCAGTGCCAGCAGCAAGCCGTAATGCAGGTAGCGCTCGTGCATTTTGGTCATACACATGAACACCGCTGTAATAAATAGAAACGCCACATACAATAGAGCTCCTCTTTGACCCTTGCTGCGTATGTATACATAGCATGAATACAAGATGGAGAGAACCATAAGCACGATGCCCAATCTCGCATAGGAAAGATGCAGGAAGCTCGTATTCATATCGATAAAATTACCGCCGAGCAGCGCCATCAGATTAAAGGCATTCAAAGAGGCATAAGGGTATGACGCCAATGTCCCCGAGTACAGCCCGATCAGCCAGCCGTAGCCTCTTCCGATGGCAAATGGCAGAGAGATGACGGCAACCGTCGTCAACCCGCTCAGAACGCTGAGCAGCAGAACCATCAGGTTCCGCTTGCGGATGACGTCGATCAGCAGAAAAATGCCGAAGAGCAGCGCCTGCGGCTTCAACAGCAGCGCCAATGCGATGCAGACCGAGGCCTGCGGAAGCTTCCCCCGCTGTTGAAGCAGGAAGGTCGCTGCAATAAACAGCATGAAGAACGAATCGACTTGTCCCCAGATCGCAGAGTTGGACCAGATCGCCGGATTAAAAGCAAACCATGCCGCAATGCCCATCGCTTGCAGCCAGGTGCGCGCTCCCTCATTGCGGTTAACGGCCAGCCGGAACAACAGGATGACAGTCCCCATGTCCGCCAGAATGGCAGGCAATTTCAGCAGGAGAAGAGAGGCTCCGCTCTCCCACGGGATCGAAAGCTTATGATGAAGCAAGCCTATGAGATACAGGACATACATATACCCGGGCGGGTAATCCAGGAAATAGTCTTTGGCGTTCGTATACATGCCGGATAAGCCAACTGTATAAGCTCTGTCAGCCCACGCCAGGAAGGTGCGAACATCCGTGTCGTAGCCGATCCAGATGGGAGCCAGGTATAGTCTTAAGTATAGCGCTGTCAATAGCAATAAACCGAGAAGTAACAATTTGTAAGGGGCTTCCCCCGCTTGCTTGAACCAGCTTACCATGCGACATCTCCTTAGATATAGACTATTACCATTATACTCGTCCACACTATAGCAGAAAAGGAAAAAAGCACCGACCGGCTTGGTCAGTGCTTAGGTTCAAGCTTCTCGATGCGCTCGCAAATTTCATGCAGCCATTCGTAGTCGCTGGTCAGCGAGGCGCACAGCGATAAATTTTCCAGCTTTATTCGCATCCAGACATAGGTCGCGTTCGCTTCCATGCACAGCATCAGCTCATCCTGCTCTGCTTTGGTTAACTCCCGCTTCTTGCGCAAAGTCCATAACTCCGCCATACGTTGATGAACGGCCAACATGGTTCCATGACCCTCCTGCTACTGTAATTGCTGTCATTATGCAGTATGGACAAAGTTGACGTGGCTGAAACCACCTGCGCTTTTCGTCTTTAATTAAAAAAGGAACGGAGCAGGGCTTGTACCCTGTTGCGTTCCTTTTTTCTTACATGAATTAAGGGATGTGGATAACGGAGATTCTGTCGATTGGGATGAAGAATACAGTTCCACCTGTGCTAGCCATTACAAGATTACCATTTTCAATACCTAGGAATCTACCAGTGTGGTTCGGAGTAGTACCTGCATGAACAGTGATTACAGTGCCAAGGCTGATACGAGCCAAAGTAGCATATACGGAGCAACTCATCGTTTTCTCCTCCTTTCAAACTTTATACGATATCGTATTCTAGCTTTCATAATTTGGTATAGACAAATGGTAGTAGGAATTCGTATATTTCCAAAAAAACAAAAAAAACTTTCTAGCTCACACATTGTGAGATAGAAAGTTTTTCAGTTACAAGCCTATGCGGTAGATTCTTCCTGCTCCGATTCGTTGTTCGCCGAATCCGTGCCCTCAAGGAAGAATTGCACCAGCTTCACATGCTTTTTCAACGATTTCTCGTGAATCAGGTTAATCTTGCCGTTATCCAGCGAACCGAAGACATAGATCAATTCCTCATTCTCATGGGACCAGTCGAAGCCTTCCAAAATTTGCAGGCATTCCGTCCAATCCTCGTTATACTGTCCGTTCGGGAATAAGAACCGGTTCGCATAGAGCGCGATGCTTTCCTGAATGACGCGGTTCGCCGACGTATATTGCGCAAGCCCCGGCTGCTCCGGCATCATCGGCAGCAGTGTGTTGAAGAATTGGTGCAAAATTTCAACGTACGTCGACGGATCGTGGCGAATTTTGCGCTGCAGCTCGTAAGATGGCTGCATCCGCCCCGAGAACAGCATCGTAGCTGTCGCGTACAACCAACTGAAACAAGTAAAGTTGCGGTTGAACGACGTCAAATTGCTGCGGCGCTCCACACCGACCGCTTTCAAGTACACGTTATGATCAACAACCTGTTGAATCACGAGATTGAGCGGATCGATGGAATCGAAGGAATGGCCCAGCTCCTTGCTGACCAACTGCACTTTGGAGTTGATATCTCCGAACAATTGCTGCTCTTCTTCTTCCGTCAAGCCGATATAGATTTGCACGGCGAGCTGCGTTTCCATCAAATCCAGACGTCTGCTCTCCAATTGATTAATGGTGCCTTCAGTTTCCTCGACTTCCTGACGGATATCGGTATCCTCAGGAGCCTTGCGCTGCTTGATCTTAAGCAGTACCAGCTTCTTCTCGTAGCGCCGGACTTCCTTCTGCATTTGCTCATTCACATAGCCGAGAGCCAGAATCCGGTGCTGACCGTCCAGAATCGACAGCTTCGAGCCATGCTTCAGCAGGAATTCCTTCTCCCCTTTGGACAACTGATTCACTTCCCGCAAGGACAAGGTAACAGGACCGAAGAACACATGATCCAGCTCGCGCTCCTGCAGGTACGTCGAGATTTTGCGCCTTTGCATATTGCTGAGCTTGCGCTGTACCATCGGATCGATCATCGTATAATTGAGCAAGTCCTGCACACGCAAGGCTACGGTAGCCAGACCGAATTTCTCGCAAAACGGATGAATCGTCATTTTCAGGCGTAATCCTTCCATTAGCCCACGTCCTCCTTATCGCTGATCAGGAATGCATTCTGTTCTTGATAGAAGCTTTTGATGTAATTGTATGCTTTCATAATACGGGTCCGTCTAGGCAAACGATCCTTCTCGTCCCCGGCATAGATCGCGTTCCAATTCACATGCGGCAAAATTTTGAGCGCATGCTCAAGCGCGTAACGGTTGAACTTGCCTGTCTTCGTCGCTTCGTCGTGAATGAACAACGCTAAAGCGATTTGAATGTTCTCCGACCAGACCAGCTCGCCTTTGGCCGGCGCCTCCAAATAATTCAGCAGTCCGTTGAAGTAAGTGCCGGCTAAGGCTACTAACTCCTGCAGGTCTTTCTCTTCATACTGGTAGCCGTTGTTGCGGGCGGCCGACTTCATTCTTCCTTCGAACAGCGCGACCAGAATTTCGATCAGCAGATGATAGGAGAACAAGTACTCCGGCGATTTGCCGCGTTCCGAGAACATATCCACCGTAAGCTTCTGCATCGCAGGCGCTTTGGAAGCAAGCTCCGTTGCCGCAACGTGATAAAATCTCCGCTGGTCGCGAAGCACGGCCAGATTGCCGCCGAGCTTGCGCGGAAGTTTGTTGATATCCGAGAACAGCTGGCGCTCCTGACGAGCGTTGATGTCCAGATAAGTCATTGTCGAAATCGGGAATGCGTACAAACGGCGCAGTTTCTCCGTGATCTCTTCCATCTTGTCATATTCGCGGCGATCCTTGGCCCGGGCCATCTGGCTTTGCAGATTTTCCATGATGCGCTGGAACGCTGCCAGCCTGTGCTGGCCATCGACAACGTACAATTTCTCAATTGGCTGCAAGCGAAGCGCTTGCAAGTCTTCATCATATTGTCCGGCGCCTCGGGCCGAGAAAATAATGCCTGGGAAATAGATCGGTTGGCGATCTTCCAAATACAGATTCACATAATCGATGAGTTTAGAAAGATTGCGCGGAATAATCGCACGCTGAACTTCTAAATCAACTTCATAGAGTGAAAACAACTTACTCATAGGCAATGTAGCGGCAATTGTCGCCTGCCCGAATGTCTGCCCCAATACTCCGGGAATTTCTACGTACGAAGATGGTTTCTGTTCAGCTAGCAGTTCTGATAATGAGGAAATGGCATCCATATGCATACCCCTTTCAATTCATCAAATTTCTTGACACGATGATTTCATCTATCTCTCATTCTCCTATTTTTACCAAAATCTCAGACTTTCATTCTACGCTTCGCAGCCAATCGCCTATTCGCCTTGCCGCTTCCAGCAGTCTGGCCTCTTCCTGCACCAGCGCTATGCGCACAAAGCCTTCTCCCTCCGCACCAAACGCGTCGCCTGGTATAACGACAACACCTGCGCGAAACAGCATTTCCCGGGAAATTTGTCGAGAGGTCCATCCTTTTGGAATCGGTGCCCAGATGAACATGGTTGCCTTCGGCGGCGGTATGACCCAACCCGCTTCCTGTAGAGCCGAAATGAATACATTTCGTCTTCTTTCGTAAACAGCGGCAACGGAGTGATCGTTCTCCATATCTTCCTCTAATGCGGCGATGCCGGCCGCTTGAATGGCTCCAAATACGCCATAATCGATATTGGATTTCAGCGTTCTAAGAGCTTTCACCGCATCTGCATTTCCGGTCAGGAACGCGATTCGGCAACCTGCCATGTTGAAGCTTTTGGACAATGAATGAAACTCGACAGCAACCTCCTTAGCGCCTTCGATCTCCAAAATACTGATGGGCTTGTAGCCGTCAAAAGCCATTTCGGAGTAGGCAAGATCGTGTACGACAAGCAGCTCATGCTTCTTCGCATAGGCTATCAATCGCTCGAAGAAAGCGCGATCTGCAATTGCAGATAACGGATTGCTCGGGTAGTTAAGCAGGATGAATTTTGCCTTGGCAGCCACATCATCTGGAATGTCATCGAATTGGGGTAAAAAGTCGTTGGATGCGCGGAGGGGCAGCAAATAAGGCTCAACACCCGCCAGCGCGAGACTTGCCGAATATATGGGATAACCCGGATCAGGCACGATAGCGATATCGCCCGGATCGCAGAGAGAAAGCGCCAAGTGAGCAAGGCCGTCTTGCGAGCCCATCAATGTCAGGATTTCATTCTCGGGATTGAGTTCGACGCCGAACCGGTGCCGGTACCATTTGGCTACAGCTTCACGGAAAGCCAAGCTGCCTTCCGATGTCGGATAACCGTAGTTGGCCGGATTGCGCACAGCCTCGGTCATCGCCTCGATAATGCGTTCGGACGGGGGGAGATCAGGACTTCCTATACCTAAATCTATGACGTCTACCCCTTGGTTCATAACCTCTCGCTTCCATTCCGCCATTTCCGAAAAAATAGCAGAGCCTAGCTGATTTAAACGTTTGGATCCTTTAAATGTCATGGTTGTTATCCTCATTATGTTGGTTTGAACAGGTTCATCGGACTAATTGATAATGCCCGACTGATGAACGAGCCTTATCATATAAAGCAGGAACAGCACGAGCGCCAGATAAGCCGCTCCGAATTTCCAGCGGGTGGCAGCCGGAACTTCGTAGTATTGTTCCCCGATCCCTAGCGGCACGAAATCGACCTGCACTTGCAGACCTAAGTAGAAGCCTTCCTCTTTGTGCACGTGATCCACTTTGGTCAGATGCACTCGGCGAACGATCGATTGCTCCGGCAAATAAGCATGGCCCTCGAAGCCGATCCCTTGCCAGTACATGACGATCGTTTGGCGGCCGCCGCCATCCCCTTGCAGCTCCGAATAGGTCGTGAATTCAAGCTCGCGCGTATGATTCTCGCCGGGGATAATATAGCCCTGCTGAAGCAAATGGTCCGCTGCGAATTCGAAACGGGAGCCTACCGAGACCAGCTGCTCTTTATTTCTGTATTTGACATATTTTTTATACAAATCCCAGGCGAACATCGCCCAGATCGCGAAAAATATGAGTTGATTGACGTAATAGTCTAAATAAAAAATAAACACCAGACCGCCTATTAATCCGACTATCCACAACCAGCGGGTGACAGCGGTAACAATACGTCCTCCGTCGAGCGGATGGACCGGCAGTAAATTGATCAAATTCAAATAGAAAGCAGCATAGGCGACCGAAACGATTACAGGGGAGTCGAGATAGACGCCGAGCGCGAACGCCCCAACGCCGCCTACTGTCCCGAGCACAGGTCCGCCGATCCCGATAAAAGCTTCTGTGGCCGCATCCGTCGGATTCTTCTTCATGGTAATCAGCGCACCAAGAAACGGAATAAACACAGGCGCCGATACCGGAAGCCCTTTCAATTTGGCAGCCGCTACGTGCCCCAGCTCATGAATCAGGATCATAACGACGATCCCGATGGCGAATGGCAGCGGGGCGAGATAGGCGTAAGCCCAAATCGTAATAAACATCGAAATGACGGCCCCGCCAACCTTTCCTAACTTCAAAAATCCGAGAAGCAGCTTGCCTTGCGACAGCAAGACGGCTATAAAACCGCCAATGGCCAAGGGTGACTTCTTGCGCGATGGCTTCTTCTGATCTTCCACCTCACATCACCCCTTCGACCATACATCCTTGAACTCGTCTTCTTTGAATCCGACCGTGACCCGCGTGCCGTCCGTTACGATCGGACGCTTGATCAGTCTGCCGTTGGAAGCTAACAGCGCGAGCATTTGCTCTTCGGTCATGCCCGGAAGCTTGTCCTTCAAATTCATTTCCTTATAGACCTCACCGGATGTATTAAAAAATTTCTTGATAGGCAGCCCGCTGTCACGCAGCAGCTTGGCCAATTCCCCGGCGGTAGGCGGCGACTCGAATAGCGGAACGTTCTCCGTCACCTCGACGTTATGGGCCTGCATCCATTTCAGCATGCTGCGGCATGTCCCGCATTTATCGTAACAATATACTTTAACTCCCATGATGTAAGGGCTCCTTTGGGTTGACTTAGAGTTAGATTGAGGATCTATTTAAAATTTTGGGCTAAATAATAAGGAATGTCAAGTTATTCCAAAGAAAAACCACCCCTAAGAGATGGATGGTTGTGTGGTTGCGCTACTCATTGGTTTGCAGCCATGCTTGCAAGGCCGCCAAGTCGGCAGGCAGCGGGGCGTTAAACTCCGCCCATTCCCTTGTTCCGGGATGCACGAAGCCCAGCTTGTATGCATGCAGCGCCTGACGGTGAAGCAGCCGGCCCACCTCTTCCGCAGCTTGTCCCTGCTCGAATTGGGGCAGCGTGTACATCTTGTCTCCCAGCAGCGGATGCCCGAGATGTCTCATATGAACGCGAATCTGGTGCGTCCTTCCGGTCTCAAGCCAAATGCGGACAAGCGCTGCCTGTCCATACTGCTCTACGACTTCATAGTGCGTCACGGCCGAATAGCCGTCAGGCGTGACAATGCGAACATGCGGCTGCTCAGGATCCCGGTCGATCGGTTCATTGACCGTCCCCTTGCGATTAACGAAGCGCCCCCATACGAAGGCAAGATATTCTTTCTTCACTTGATGCTGGATCATCTGCTCGGATATCTGCTGGTGTACATACGGAGTTTTGGCGATGGCGAGCACCCCCGACGTTTCCTGATCCAGCCGGTGCACCGGCCGGAAGCGGCAAGTGATGCCGGCCTGCTGCCAATGATACACGACACCGTTGGCAATCGTGTTCATATAATGACCATGCGTCGGGTGCACGATGATGCCGGCATCCTTCGCCAAGATCAGCAAATGGTCATCCTCATGAAGAATGTGCAGAGGAAGGTCCTGAGGCAAAATATCCTCCGACTCTTCCTCTTCCATGCGAATTTCGACGCGGTCTCCCGCTTTGACTTTCACATTGATATATTGCCGGACCCCGTTCACCATAATCCCTTGCTCGGTCAGTTTGAGGCGGGACAGCAGCTTGCGTGAGACCATCAATCTTTTTTGCAGCACCGTCTTGAGGATGAAGCCTTCTTCCTCCGGCGGCACGATATACACTAGCGGCTCATAATAACTCATGATTTACGTCTGAACACCTCGGCGCTGCGCACATACTCCACATCAGCTATTCCCTCGCGGTGATTGGCTGTGCGGGCAATCGTAAAGAACAAGTCGGATAACCGGTTCAAATACCGGCGTACCTCCGGATTGATTTCCTGTGTGCGCGCCAGTGTAACGACCCGGCGTTCAGCCCGGCGGCATACCGTACGGCAAATGTGCAGCGTAGAGGAAACGGTTCCGCCTCCAGGCAGAATGAACCGTGTAATATCCGGCGTTTCCGCATCGTATTTATCGATCCAGGCCTCCAGCGCATCCACCATCGCCGCCGTCACCTTGTAAGGACGCAGCTCTTGCTTCAAGAGAGCGAGATCGGAGCCGCAGTCGAACAGCTCATGCTGAATTTGCAGCAAATCCGGCAGCAGATCGGGGTACTTGGCCGGATCCATGAAGCTCATCGCCTGGCCTACGTAGCAATTCAGTTCGTCCGTTGTGCCATAAGCTTCCACACGGGCATCATCTTTATCCACCCGGCCGCCGATAACTCCCGTTTGTCCGGCGTCGCCGGTGCGCGTATAAATTTTCATCCTTTAGCGTCCTCCCTTTGTTACGTTCATCATCTCATAAACGCGCTGCATATCCAAGTGATTCCGCACATGGTCGGCAAGCCTGTCGAAGGCAGCCTCCCTGCGCTCTTGGTACCGGAGGCCTCCGTGAACCGGCGCCAGCCCCTTCTGCAGCCGAATGCGGTTTAACCAAGCTCTGCGGAAATCGTCATTATGCAAAATACCATGAATATAGGTGCCCCATATTCGCCCCTCATCCACGACGGCACCGTCGCCATGGCTACTTGCAGGGTCTATATCCTGAGTATACGCCCTAATTTGAAAAGGAATAACGGCATTCTCCAAAAATCGCGTTCGCCCCATATGGATTTCATAGCCGTCTACGAACAGCTCGGAGCCATCCTCTGCGAAGAGCGGCGAGGTTCCCTGCACCCGCACCGTCCGCTTCTCGGCCGTAAACACCGTCTCTGTCGGCAGCAGGCCCAAGCCTTCAAGCTCCTTATGATCGGATTCGAAGCCTTGCGGATCGAGCAGCTTCTCCCCAAGCATCTGATAGCCTGCGCATATGCCGGCGATCCAGCCATGCTCCTCTCCGGCATAGGCCTTTAGGCGGTCAGCCAAACCGGACTCGGTCAAATATCTCAGATCGTCCATCGTGTTCTTACTGCCTGGCAGCAGCACAACATCAGGATTTCCCCACTCCGATAGGTGCGTAATATATCTGAAATGCACGTCGGGCTCTTCCTGCAGCGGATCGAAATCCGTAAAGTTAGATAACCGTGGCAAACGAATGACCGCAACATCCAACTGATCGGCGGATTTCTCTGGAAGGACCGCATTCCGCTTCTTCATGCGCTTCGCATCCAACGAAGCGGAATCCTCGTCCTCAATGCCAAGCTGCGGCAAGTACGGAATGACTCCGAGCACGGGCTTCCCCGTCCGCTCTTCCAGCCAATCCAACCCAGGCTTCAACAGGCTGACGTCGCCACGAAACTTATTGATGACGAAGCCTCGGACCCGTTCCCTCTCCTCCGGCGTCAAAATCTCGAGCGTCCCGACGATCGAGGCGAATACCCCTCCGCGATCGATGTCGGCGACGAGAATGACCGGTGCGTCGGCCCAAGCCGCCAGCCTCATATTGACGATATCGCGATCCTTCAAATTCACCTCGGCCGGACTGCCCGCTCCTTCCAGCACGACAATGTCATACACGCTGCGCAGCCGGCTCAGGGATTCCTTGACGATCGCTTCCGCCTGCGGAAGGTACGATTCGCGGTACGTTCTCGCATCCAGATCCGAATATGGCTTGCCGTGCACGACGACCTGTGCGACCATGTCTTGCTTCGGCTTCAACAGAATCGGGTTCATATCGGTTGTCGCCAGGATGCGGCACGCATCCGCCTGGACGCCCTGCGCCCGCCCGATCTCTCTCCCGTCATAAGTGACATAAGAGTTGAGGGACATGTTCTGCGACTTGAAGGGCGCGACCTGCCAGCCATCCTGCACAAGAATACGGCATAGGGCCGCCGTCAGAATACTTTTGCCGACATCCGAAGCGGTTCCTTGAACCATGAGTGTTGCCGCCCGTTCCCGATTAGGCATCATGTTCGCACCTCCGGTTCGCTGTCCGCACTTGCATCCAGTGTCAGGCGCAGCCCTTCAATTAAACGTTCATTATCTTCGCGCCGCCGGACCGCGACCCGGCAGTACCGTTCGTTCAAGCCCTCGAAGAGCGACGCGTCCCGAATGAGAATTCCTTGCTCGCCCATCAGCCGTTGGGCATGCTGAACCGTCAGTCCCAGCTTGGCCGGGAAGGAGAAGAGAAGATAATTGACTTCACCCGGCACAACCTCCAGACCCAATTGCTTGAGCCGGCCGGCGAGCCATGCCTTCTCTTCCTGCAGCCATAAACGGCTCGCTTGTTCGTAAGCCTCATCCTCGAGCACGGCGGCACCGATCCGCTGAGCCAAATAGTTGACGCTCCACTGCACCTGCTCCTGCCGGATTCGACGGATCGCATCGGGATGCGCAACCATGAAGCCAAGGCGAATGCCCGGAATCGAATAAAATTTGGTCATCGAACGGATGACAAACAGCCGGCGGTTGGCCGAAGCCGCTTGCAGCAAGGAATGCTCCTCTTCGTTCGGGATGAAATCCATGAACGCCTCATCCAGCACAACGCTGCGACCGCTTTGCACTAAGGCATTCAGCGTCGGGCGGGGAATCAGCCGGCCTGTCGGATTGTTCGGATGACCCAGGAATAACAGCTCGGCATGCTCATAAGCCGCCTCTACGTCCGCCTGCTGCAGCTCGAAGCCGTGTTCGGCCCGCAGCGGAATGCTGTACGTCCGGCCGCCCGCCTTGTGAACCGCTTCTTCATATTCGCTGAAAGACGGCCTTGCCAGTGCCGTTACGGCAGGCTTCAGCACCCTCGCCGTCAGGTCGATCAGCTCAGCCGCCCCGTTGCCGACCAGAATGCTCTCCATCGGGATTCGATATTTCTGCGACAGCTTGCTGCGCAGTTCGCGAACCGCAGGGTCCGGGTATTTCACAATATCCAGCCAAGCCTCCGACAAGATTTGTTTCACAACAGGGGGAGGGCCCAGCGGATTCATATTCGAGCTGAAATCGAGAAATTGCTCTTTGGGCCGGCCGAACGTTTCTTCGGCTGTCCACAGATCGCCTCCGTGCCCGTAACGCTCTAACATGCAGCAACCTCACCTTTCCTTATCAAATGCTGATCCAAATGCAAACGCCAAGCAGCAGAGCAGCTTCCAGCAGCTCATTCAAAGCCCCGTAGGTATCTCCGGTCAATCCGCCCAGTTGGCGGCTCATGTAGGCGGCGCCTGACCAGCCGGCCATGACCGTGACGAAGGCGAATACGGGCGGAACCGCCCACAAGAGCGGGCTCGAATCTATCCCTGTTCCTGCCGCTAGAAGCGTAGTAGTGAACAGTGCTACTACGAAGGAAACAGCCACATGGCGGCCCTTCACACTTTGGAATAAACTTCCAAGTCCAGATTCCTTCCGGGCGTAGGGCCACCAAGCGATCGCAGCTGCCATAAACCAGCGGCTCCAGACCGGCACGACGGCGAGCAAGAGCCAACCCGTCCCGTGAGCTGCAGCCGTCAGCAGCGAATAGAGCAGCGAGAACTTGAGCAGCAGCAGCAGCACGGCGGCGATAACGCCCATCGCCCCGACACGGCTGTCCTTCATAATCTCCAGCATCTGCTCGCGGGGCCTGTGGCTGAGTATACCGTCAGCGGTGTCCATCAGCCCATCCAGATGCAGGCCGCCGGTCAGGATGACCCAGAGCGCCAGAAGCAGCACGGCGGCGGGCATGGCCGGCAGGACGAGCATCAAAACTTTTGCCGCCAGCAGCAGCAATATGCCAATGACGCCTCCGGCAAGCGGGTAGAACATCACGCTCCGCCGGAAGACAGCGTCTGTATAATCGATTTGCACGGGAACCGGCAACCGGGTAAGAAATTGAAAGGCTGCGATGCAAGCACGCAGCCAATCTACAACCGTACGAGCCATATGCACAGCAATCCTCCCATCACGACGAAGCTGACGCCGTACAGCATGCGTACGGCGGTGACGATATCCCGCTGCGTCCGCGGCCGCAGCGGCCAGCCCATACGGGCGCGCTCGCTGGCCGCGCCGCCATAGACGTTCAGCCCGCCCAGCTCAATTCCGAGAGCCCCGGCGACAGCCGACTCCGGAATGCCGCTGTTCGGGCTGGGATGCAGGTGCGCGAAGCGGCGTATCGCCGCCGCTGCGCGCCTGCCCGAGAGGCCCGGCGACAGCAGGGCCACGAGAATGAGCAGCAGGCCCGTGAGCCGGGCCGGCAGCCAGTTCATGGCGTCGTCCCAGCGGGCCGACGCCCAGCCGAAATGACGGTAACGGTCATTTCGGTAGCCGACCATCGAATCCAGCGTATTCGATGCCCGGTACAGCATCGCGAGCGGCGCCCCGCCGATGAGCGCATAGAAGAGCGGCGAAATCACCGCATCGACGATGTTCTCCGACACGGTCTCCACGACCGCGCGTGTCAGCTCTTCCTCGCCGAGCGCTGCCGTATCGCGGCCTACGATGTAGCCGGTGTACTTGCGGGCGCCGGCCAGATCGCCTGTACGCAGCGGATGATAAACGAGATACGCCGCATCCTTCAAACCTTTGATCGCTATCGTTGTCGAGATCAGCCACGTGCTGACGGCGTAGCCCAGCCACACATGAACTTCCCGTGCAGCGAGCACAAGCAGCAGCACCGCGGCGAAGCTTAGCGCTACCGTCGAGACCGTCAGCACGACTCCTTTGGCCTTTTGCAGGGCAGGCCGGTCTCCGGCTACCCGCAGCCGGTCCTCGGACCTACGGATCCACCTGCCGATCCAAATGACAGGATGCGTCGGCCACTTCGGATCGCCGATGATCCAATCGATTGCGATGGCGGCGGCCGTCATGCAGACGAGTTCCTGCCAAGAGTATATCCATATCATCATTTACATTCACCGTTCCAGAAACGATTTACTTTCCCCCGGATGCGAGTCCAACCGGTAGGCTCTGCTTTTCAGCTCGATCGGGATACCCGCCGTCACAAGAAACACCTGCTCGCACACCTCGGCCATGCGCTGGTTCATTCGTCCGGCCAGGTCGCGGTAGATGCGGCCAAGCGGATATTCCGGCACGATGCCGTCTCCGACCTCGTTGGTCACCAGGACGAGCTGTCCGTTGTACATAGACACCGTGGCGGCAAGCTCCTCCACATGCTTCATGACGAGCGCCGAAGCATCCTGTTCGTGTTCATAGTGAAGCAGCCAATTGCTGAGCCATAGCGTTAAACAATCCACCAGCACGACGGCTTCCCCGCCGCGCTCATGAAGCTGCTGCAGAAGCGCCTGCAGCTCGTACGGTTCCTCCCGGGTATCCCACGGAAACCCGGAGAGAAGCCGCTGCTGCTTATGCAGCTGCACCCGCTCCCTCATCTCCTCATCGTAGATTTGAGAGGTGGCAATATATAATCCGCGCTCGGTTCCGTGCATCGCCAGCCTCTCGGCGAACGAGCTCTTGCCGCTGCGTGCGCCGCCCGTTACCAGTACCGCCATGCCGCTTTCGCCTCCTTCTCTTGTTTCCTGGGAGGAAACCTGCTGTTCTCCTGATGTTCTCCCGCTTTCCTGCCGCTTATGGCTACTCCCGCGACACGCCTGCGCTTTCGAAGGTCGCCATCTCCCTCATGATCTTGCCTGCGGCTTCGATCAAGTTAAAAGCAAGCACCGCGCCCGTTCCTTCGCCCAGCCGCATATCCATCTGCAGCATCGCCGAGAGGCCGACCGCTTCGAGCATGGCGGCATGGCCCTGCTCCTGCGACAAATGCGAGGCGAGCATATACGATGCGCTTCGAGGCGCGATCCGGCTCGCCACCAATGCCGCCGCCGACGAAATGAAGCCGTCGACGACAACCGGGCACCGGTTCTTCGCTGCGCCCAGAATAACCCCCACCAGTCCGGCGATCTCCAGCCCGCCGACTTTGCTCAGCACCTCTAGCGCGAAGTCTGCGCTATCTGAACCCGCCCCGGCCTGCTCCAGCTGCTCCGGGAGCAGTCCGTTCACGCTAAGCGCTCTGTTCACGACAGACTGCTTATGCAGCATCTTCGCGTCGTCGATGCCGGTTCCGCGGCCTACGGCGATTGCCGCCTCTGCGCCGGTCAGCGCGCACAGCATGGCTGCACTGGCCGTCGTATTGCCGATCCCCATCTCGCCTGTGGCGAAGAGACGGTAGCCGTTCTGCGCCAGCTCATCCACCAGCTGAACGCCGGCCTCAACCGCATGTACGGCCTCCTCCGGCGTCAGCGCCGCTTCCTTGGCCATGTTGCGCGTACCTTTCCTGACTTTGCGCGAAAC
This sequence comes from Paenibacillus sp. MAHUQ-63, assembly GCF_028765165.1. Classification (GTDB taxonomy): domain Bacteria; phylum Bacillota; class Bacilli; order Paenibacillales; family NBRC-103111; genus Paenibacillus_E. The sequence continues at coordinate 1,046,886 of NZ_JARADB010000001.1, forward strand.
GAGACCCGGATGCTCCAGATCGGCGTTAACGCCCATGTCCACGCACACCACATCCGCACCGGCATGACGCGCAAGCACATTGACTGCGGCGCCGCCCTGCAGGAAGTTCATGACCATCTGCGGTGTCACCTCCGCCGGGAACGCACTGATGCCTTCCTCGCACACGCCGTGATCGCCGGCCATCACAATGACCGCCTTCTGATCGAACACCGGCTTGATTTCTCCCGTAATTCCCGCAACCTGGCGGGCAATATCCTCCAATTTGCCGAGGCTGCCCTGCGGCTTGGTCAATTGATTCAAATGGTCGTTAGCCTGTTTCACGACGTCCAGATCGATAGGCTCGATTGCTTCAATAATCGCATTCAGTTTGCTCATCTCATCATTCATCCTCCGATTGGCTTCTCCACTATTTCCCCGGCTGCAGCAAAATTTGCGGCGCTTGGTTCACTGGATGCTGCAGAACGATAGGCTCTGTTCCGTATACTTTGGCAATCAACTCGCTCGTCATAATCTCGGCCGGTGTTCCAATGGCGGCAAGCGTTCCGTTATGTACGACCATCAGCCTTGTACAGTACTGGGCAGCCAAATTCAAATCATGCAGGACGGCGACGACCGTCAACTGCGATTCCTGCTGCCACTCCCGGATATAGTCCATCATTTGTACCTGATAGCCGATATCCAGGAACGTGGTCGGTTCGTCCAGCATGAGAAGCCGCGGCTGCTGCGCCATCACCTTCGCCAGCGCGACCCGCTGCCGCTCCCCTCCGCTGAGGCGCTCGATCGTACGCTCTACGAGCCCTTCCAAATGCAGCTTGCGGATAATTCCGGCAATCAAACCCTCCGCATCCGCGGTATCTTCGCTCAGCCAATTCTGGAACGGGTACCTCCCCATTTCCACCACTTCGCGAATGGTGAAGCCGATCGGCGGCAGCGCATCCTGCTGCAGGACGGCGAGCCACCTGGCCAGCTCCTTGCGAGAATACGAAGAAGCTGGGCGTCCGTCCAGATGGACCGAGCCTTTGGTGACCGGATCCACGCCCGAGAGCAGGCGAAGCAAGGTTGATTTCCCGCTGCCGTTAGGTCCGATGATACCGAAAAACTCGCCGTGCTTGACTTCGAAAGAAAGATTGGCCAGCACCTGCTGGGTATGAAAGTTTTGGGAAAGCTGCTCCACTTTAATCATGTGTTCAACCTCTTAACGTTTTCTTATCCTTATGTAGCAAATACGCAAAAAATGGCGCTCCCAGGAAGGCTGTAATCACACCTAACGGAATCTCCGTCGGACTAAGCAGCGTCCGTGCGAGCGTATCCGCCCAGAGCACATAAATGCCGCCGCCGATCGCCGACAGCGGAATAATGAGCCGGTAATCCGGGCCGGCCAGCAAGCGCACCAAGTGGGGGACGATAAGCCCCACGAATCCGATGACCCCGGCTACCGATACGGCGGCTGCCGTGATGAAGGTGGCAACGATAAGGACAATCAGCTTCGTCCGTTCAACATGCACACCCAGATGCGATGCCTGCCGCTCGCCGAGCGCCAGCAGGTTGAGCGACCTTGCATAGCCTAGCAGAATGATAAGTCCGATGAGCAAATACGGCGTAATAATCGTGATGTACGGCCATCCCCGCATGGCCAGGCTGCCCATTAGCCAGAAAATAATCTCATTGATGACCTGTTTGGAAATCGATACCATGAAGGAAACGATAGCGCCCAGAAAAGCCTGCATCACGACGCCGGAGAGAATGAGCGTCTCCATCTTCAATTTCCCGTCGATCTGTGCCAGCCTGAGAACGAGAAACAAAGAAATGAGCCCTGTCGCAAAAGCGACGATCGGGACCGTCCATTGACCGAACAAGGCCATCTGCAGCCCGAAATAGATTAGAAATGCCGCACCGACCGAAGCGCCCGAAGAAACGCCGAGCGCATAAGGATCGGCCAGCGGATTGCGGAGCACGCCTTGAAACGCCGCGCCGGCGACAGAGAGCGACGCTCCGACCAGAATGCCGAGCAGTACGCGCGGGAAGCGTACTTTATTAATGATTTGCTCCGCGGATTGCTCCCACGTGACAGGGATATAATCTCCAATCCACGGGATATGTTTACCGAGGATGCCGGCGATCTGCATCGCCGGAAGGCTGGCCGTCCCCAGCGATAAACTTCCCAGAATAGAAAGAAGAAGGAGTATCGCTCCTACTCCTCCCCACAGCATCAGTTTTCTTTTCATTTATTTCACCAGTTCGGGATAGATGCCTTTCGCCATTTCCAGCAGTCCGTCCGTCAATCTGGGACCCGGGCGGCTCAGCAGGTTCTGATCAAGGCCGATGACCTGCTTGTTCTTCACAGCATCAATCGCATCCCATCCGCTTCTCGTGCGAATGATTTCGTCAAGAGACTTCTTGCTCTTGCTGTCGATGACTCCGTTCGCGAACAGAATGACCGCCGGGTTCTGTGCGATAATTTTCTCTTCGCTGATTTGGTACCAGCCTTTCGTGTCGCTGGCTACGTTAATGCCGCCGGACAGCTTGATGAGCTCGTCCATGAATTCGCCGCTGCCGACTGTCCAGCCCGGGCTGAATTCAATGTATACTTTCTTCTTGTTCTCCTGCTTCACGTCTTTGACGGCATCGACAACCTTCTGACGGTCCGCTTTCATCTTAGCCACCAATTTCGCCGCTTGCTCCTGGCGATCTGTAATCAAGCCGTACGTTTCAATATTCGCCATCGCATCGTCCAGCGTTTTGGGCTCCACTTTGAACACATTGATGTTTAGTTGACGCAGCTTCTCAACCGTGTCCGCTTTCATCGAAACACCGGTAAACACGATGTTCGCACCAGATGCGATCAATGCTTCCTGATTCGGCTTCGTAATGCTGCCTAACTTGGGCTTCGACTTCGCCGCTTCCGGATAATCGTCGAAATCGGATACGCCTACGATGTTGGCTTCCAAGCCAAGCGCGAAGAGCGCCTCCGTTTCGGCCGGCGACACCGATGCAATCCGCTCAGGCGCCTTATCGAACGTAAACTCTTTACCCGTAGCATCCTTAATTTTGAGCGGATATGCCGTCTTCTTGGCCGCTGCCGGCGTTGCAGTCGCAACCGGCGCTTTCGTCGCCTCTCCGCCCAGCTTCGACGGGTTCGTAATCTCCGCTTCTTTCTGGCCGCAGGCCGCCAAACTAACCGCCGTCGTTAGAGCGACGGTGAGGACTAACGCTCTTCGCATCCATTTCTTTTGCTGCATAAGTAAACCCTCTTTCTTCTCTCGTGATATTCGAATAACCTCAATCGCAAAAAGCCCCTCTGTTCCGAAGAACAAAGGGGACGATAAATCGTGGCGCTCAGCAACCTGTGCGTTGCCTCCTGATTTAACGCGATCCTTTTCCTCGAAGGATGTCGTAACGGCACCATAGGCAGGTATCCTGACTTTCCGGCATCATCCATGACCGGATTACAGTGGCGGGACCGCGCCGGACTCTAACCGGCTTCCCTATTAAGCGGCAACCCCCGTCGGACATCTCTCGCGAGACGCTTCAAGCTGGCTTGCCGGCACCTATGGCTGCATATTGACTATCAGTCTATTCGTCGATTATAGACGTCTTGTTACTTTTGTGCAATCACTTTCAGCACTTGCTTCGCTTCTTCAAGCTTCGGCGCATTGACAGGAATGAAGGCGATAAGGCCCTTCCCTTCGAAGCCCTGCTCTTTCATCCATTTGTTCCCGGCGAGCGGAATGCCATACAGATGCTTCTCGGCAGGCTTGCCCTCCTCGGCGATCTCGATGACCCCCTCCGGGTAATCCTCCGGCTTAATCGTCTCATCCAGGTTAACGAATCCGGCCTGCTGGCTCAAGCCTTTGAATTGCTCCTCGCCCAGGATGAAGATACCGTTGCCTCCGGCCGCGAGTTCGACAATCATTTTCTCCATTGAAAAAATAGGGGATGTATTCAGCTTGACGGTAGGCGTCTCGCCAATTTTCGATTTGAGGGAAGCTTCCAGCTTCTCGCCTGCTTCGCTTGGAAATCCGTTTGCACCCATGACAAATATGGAAACATCCGGCTTCGGTCCGCCGCATCCCGCCAGCATGATCATCAAAGCCGACATCAGCATTACAACAAGCAATTTCACTTTCATGTTGTCCTAGTACCTCCGTATTCGGTCTGCATTTATCGATAGTCGCGAGAAAAGCCGGCTTTCACCGACTTTTCTTCCCGCTATTCATATATTCATTTATTTTGAGATCAAGAATCGTGCTGAGCTCCACGACAGCATCCGAGGTCATTTCTTCCCCGTCGATCACCATCTGCTCTAGCCTGCGTCGCAGAGAATGAATCTCTTCTTCCAGTAAGTTAAGGGAGTTTCGCTTCTTGGCACGCTTAGTCAACCAACGTTGTCCGAATTCTTGTTCATTGATTTGCATCTGATTTCGATAGGTTGATAGTTGGTATTCAAGAAAAGCCATGCTTATCCCTCCTTACTACAAGAATACCAGTTTTCATGAATAATTCATATACATTTTTCCTGTACAATTACAATTTTTTCAGAAAATTTCCGATTCTTTCTAAGGCTTCATTCAGCTGAGAAACACTGTACGCATAGGAGCAGCGAAGGAAGCCTTCGCCGCCTAATCCGAATACATCTCCTGGTACGGCAGCCACTTTGGCTTCGAATAAAAGTCTCTGCGCGAACTCATCCGATGTTAGTCCCGTTGCGACAACGCTCGGGAAGGCATAGAATGCGCCCTGCGGTTCATGACACTCGAGTCCGATGTCCCGGAATCCTTTGACCACCAGCCGTCTGCGTTGATTATAGGATTCCATCATGCGGTCCTTTTCTTCCAAACCGTTGGTCAGCGCCTCATGAGCGGCAACCTGCCCCATAATCGGTGCGCACATCACCGTGTATTGATGAATTTTGGTCATAGCCGAAATCAATTCGCGATGTCCGCATGCATAGCCCATTCTCCAGCCTGTCATGGCAAAAGCTTTGGAGAACCCGCTCACCAGAATCGTCCGATCCTTCATGCCCGGAACCGCCGCGAAACTGACATGCTTCTGACCATAAGTCAATTCGGCATAAATTTCATCGGAAATAACGATAAGATCGTGTTCCTCCACAACCTTGGCAATCGGCAGCCAGTCCTCGTAGCTCATAATGCCGCCGGTCGGATTGCTCGGATAGCACAGAATCAAAATTTTGGAACGCGGCGTGATCGCATCGCGAAGCGCCTGCTCCGTTAATTTGAACTGGTCCTTCGCGAAAGTTTCGATTCCGACTGCAACGCCTCCGCTAATACTCGTAATCGGCGAGTATGAAATGTAGCATGGCTCCGGGATCAGAATTTCGTCGCCAGGCGTAATCAACGCGCGCAGCGCCAAGTCGATCGCTTCACTGCCCCCGACGGTCACAAGCACTTCATTCGACGGCTCATATTTCACTTTGAACGACGTGTACAAATAATTGGCAATCGCTTCGCGAAGCTCCGGAATACCGGAGTTCGGCGTATATTTCGTTCTGCCGCGCTCCAGGGCGTACACCGCCGCTTCACGCACATGCCAAGGGGTGGAGAAATCAGGCTCACCAACGCCAAGCGAAATAATATCGTCTTTGCTATTGCTGACCAAATCAAAAAACTTCCGAATGCCCGAAGGCTTCATTTCGCGTACGGCAGGAGCCAAATAGTCCTGCATCGATTTAATTTTGCTCGGTTGGATTACTGTCTCATTTTTGATCATGGCTCTACCTCACCTTTACGGGGAGACCAGCATCCGATGATCGTCCGCTTGATCCTCGAAAATGATGCCGTCCTGTTTGTATTTTTTCAAAATAAAATTCGTTTTGGTCGAAAGCACGCGATCGATCGGCGACAATTTGTTGGACACGAAGGAAGCAACCTGCTTCAGGGAATTGCCTTCGACCTCAACAAGCAAGTCATAAGCGCCGGACATTAGATAGACTGATTTGACTTCAGGATATAAATAGATCCTTTCCGCAATGGCGTCGAACCCGCGTCCGCGTTCAGGCGTAATTTGCACTTCAATCAGGGCGGTAACCTTTTCGTCATCCACTTTGCTCCAGTTCACGACTGTGGCGTACTTGACGATGACCTTATCCGCTTCCATCTCGCTTATCGCTCGCGCCACCTCTTCCACCGCCGTTCCTAACATTGTGGCGATGAGTTCCGCACTGCGGCGGGCGTCTTCTTTCAGTAATTCGAGAATTTTGAGCTTCAAAGTATCCATGGTTAAACCTACCTTTCTAGAATCTTAATACGTTCATCCTTTAATCTTACAATGAATTGCCATCCCAATTCAATTACTCTGCCAAGCAAATTTTCAGATAATTTGTGTATATTCAAATTATCCTATCGTACTAACAAAAAAGCCGCCTGATAATCAGGCAGCTTACTATCGTTCCATATTAAAATTATCCATGCAGCGACCCGAATTTGGATTCGGCTTTGAGCAGCTTCGTCACCATCGGTTCTATTTCGCGATGCTCGTAAGCAGGGCGAACATGGATGCTTGGCTCCCCGGCCAGGCAGCCGATGCCGACCAGCTTGTTCTCGTCATAGACGGATATGACGTGTCCCGCTTGAAGCTGATTCCAGTCCACGGGATGCCCGCATCCATTCATTATGCATTCTTCTGTATATGTTCGAATAAATTCATTCCATTGATCGTATTCCGGAATCTCGTTAATATAGGCTAGTTTCACAATCCATCCACCTCTCGATACGAACGTTCTTACTTCTATAATTATACCTAATGATGAATTTTTATTCAATCTTTTTCGAATAATTTACATAATATAAATACGCCCGCCGGTTCATAAGATCCGAGCGGACGCAATTGCAGGCACTGTTATTCAAAAAGCTCCATACTCAAATACCTTTCTCCGGTATCCGGCGCGATGCACAGCACTCTTCTCCCGGCACCAAGCTTGCGGGCCACCTGCAGTCCCGTCCATACCGAAGCCCCGGCAGACGGGCCAACCAGGATGCCTTCCCGGCTTGCCAAGTCCCGCATCGTTCGGATCGCATCCTCATCCGCAACCTGTACGATTTCATCATAGACACTCGTGTTCAGAATCGCCGGTACAAAGCCCGGGCTCGTTCCGACAAGCTTGTGAGGCCCCGGGCTTCCCCCTGACAGAACCGGGGAGCCTTTCGGTTCCACCACATAGATCTGGATGTCCGGGAGCTGTTCCCGGAGTACCTCGCCTGTTCCGGTAATGGTTCCTCCGGTGCCGGAAGTGGCTACGAAGGCATCTAGACGCCCTTCCATCTGCTCCAATATCTCTGGAGCCGTCGTGGTCCGGTGAATGCCCGGATTTGCCGGATTCTCGAATTGCTGAGGGATGAAGCTATTCGGGATTTGATCCCTGAGCTCCTTCGCCTTCGCGATCGCCCCCGGCATCCGAAGAGCGGCGGGGGTCAGCACAACCTCAGCGCCATAAGCCTTGAGCAGATTAATCCGCTCCTTGGTCATATTATCCGGCATGATGAGGATGGCTTTATAGCCTTTGGCAGCGGCATTCATAGCCAGTCCGATGCCGGTGTTGCCGCTCGTCGGCTCGATAATCGTCGCGCCCGGACGGAGCAGCCCGTCCTTCTCGGCCTGCGCAATTAAATTATACGCCGCGCGATCTTTCACACTGCCGCTTGGATTGAAATATTCCAGCTTCACATAAAGTTCAGCATCCCCCGGCTGCACCAATCGGTTGATCCGTACCGCCGGCGTATTCCCGATCAGCTCCGTGATGCTGTTTACCATTTTACGATGTGTCAAGGGTCTTGCTCCCTCCTCTTCCCCATACAACTCTACACACATTTTTATCGGGAAGCCCCGGAGATGTCAAGATTTTATTACGGAAAGCTGCTTTCTCATGAAGAACCAACTGAAGAGCGGAGAGCTGCCGATAACGAGCAGCAGCACACTCACAACAAGCGGATCTTTATTCCATGAAATAACACTGATGAACAGCAGCACCCCGCATACACGACCAACATTAAGTGAGAGCTCGCGCAGAACGACGTACTCCTCCCTTTGTTTGGCGCTTTCTTCCGTGGAACCAATCAAATCGAATACAGCTGAAACCATGGGTACAGAGTACATCGGAAAAAATAGCGCTGCGCCCAAGCCGAAAATCAACAGCGTCGACCACCCGACACTCCAGAAGAACGGCACAATGATGGCGACCACCATCGTCGCACCGATCAGCATGCTGATCTTACGGAATCGCGGTTTGATAAACCGGCCTACCGCCCAAAAGCTTACCAGCGAAACCGCTGACGTGATGAGTACGAAATTTCCCAGACTTGCTTCACTGGAGGTTGAGATATAGACGAGGAGAGCGATCATAAAGCCAAAAACGCCTTCCCGTACACCTTGAAATACAAGCGCCAAGCTGACGCGTTTCCAAGGCGTTTCGTTTTGTTTGAGGCAGCGAATAGGAAACATCCATTCATAGCGGCCTTGTACTTTCCTTTTTTTCAGGAAGAAGCTGATGACGACCCCAGCCAGGAAAATCCCCAGCGAAATGGAGAAAATGAGCCGATAACCGGCCACACCTCCCAATTTAACGATCAGAAAGCCTGAGATCCACGGGGCAAAAATGCCGGCTCCCGAGCCAAGCAGTCCCACCGTACCGTTAAATCGGTCGCGGTTATCCGGGTCCGTCACCTCGAAATATACGACATTAAAGGCAACCCAGAACAACCCAGCGGAAATTCCCTGCACCATTCCGAGCCATACGAAATAATGAATACTATTTGCGCCAAGCCAAAGGACCAGCATATAAAATACAGCCGATACAGCGACGCCGATGCGCAGACAGTTCATTTTATTATGCTCTTTCACCCACTTGCCAGCCAACCAGAACGTGATGGCCATCGTCAGGTGCGTCGCTAACGTAAACCATCCGATTAAGGTGAAGTCATTTTTCGCTTTCCACAAGTAGACGCCGACAAAGGTGCCCGATAAAGCGTTCGCGCAGCCAAACAGTGTATGGACAATAAGCAGGAGGATCGCTTGCGAGTCCAGACGGCCTTTCTTAGGCTCTCCTTCCGTTTGACCGACTTGTCCTCGATCCTCGAAATAATTCTTCTCTGCGCGTGCTCCAGTCTTTCCCGGATGCAGACGCTGCATACTCTGGTCGTTGTGCATACTCCTCACCTTTCCCCGCGATAAGAATAGCTCTAGTTAAGCTTCCCCATTCGAGTGAAAATATGAGGTTGAAACGAACAAAAACCGAATCCATAGGGACTCGGTTCTTCACTCTTCATCTTTCGACTAGGACTCCGATTTAATCCGTTCAACCATAAGCAGGCGATCCGTATCGGACAATATTTTCTCCACCTTAAAACAGGAAGGGCATACATATACACTCATCGTGAAAGGTCCGGTCAGGAACGCACTGCCGAGCGTTTTGGGAATAACCGGCGTGAACACCGCTTCGCTAACCACCTCGTTACCGGCATGCAGCATCAATTCGTGGCAGCTGGAGCATTCGGGAGCTTCTTCCTGTTCGTCAGTAATATGCTGTACATTCTCTCCGTACTTATCTAAAGGTTCATCAGAGTTGTCCCAAGCAAGCGACAAATCTTCGTCGGAATCCACATAATCCTGCTCTTGGAAGCGCAGCGGCTGACCGGTCTGCTTCACCTTCAAATCAACGCTCCGGTAGTCCCCGAGCTCATTGAAACAATGCGGGCACTCTTCCTCCGGCCCAATCTCCGGATCCCAAACAATCTCCGTTTGGCACCATGGACATACAACTTCATCGTTGGCACTCATGTTCTAATCCTCCAGTTATGCATCAAGCAAATTTCATTAAATAATAAATCCCTGCCGCCACGAACACAAATGCGATGGCAAACAAAGTGCCCCACAGGTATTTCATCTTCAAGCCTCCAAAACTATGTATGTTTCTAAGTTACGCAAGCACCCACTACGTAAGAAAGGGAGACAGATAGCGTCATCGACAAGAAACCGACTGCGCGGTTGTCGTTCTTAATCTCTTCATCAATTTTGAAATAAGGCGTCAAAAATTCAAAAATGAAGTAAGCTACGAGCAGCAGCAAGAAACCGAACCCCGCCCAAATGAGGGAATGCATCATCGTATCGTTGTTTAAAATAGCAAAGCGGAACAAGTTGCAGATACCAAAAATTTTCCCGCCTGTCGCCATTGCGACAGAGAGATTGCCTTTTTTGATTTCTGCCCAATCATCATACTTGGTGACCATTTCGAAAATCGTTAAAAAGATCACAAGCGCAACAACGGCAACTGCAAAAAATGCAAGCGTCGATAAATACGGATTACTCAACAACACATCCACCTCTTCGTTCATCTTGTCTCCCTGCCCCTCTTTCCTGTATAGAGTTTAAATTTTGTTTAAAAATCCCTATATACGGTAGAAGAGACTGAGTTTGGCTCAGTCTCTCGCAGGTACTCTTAGTATATCATTAAGATTGTTTTTTTTCAGCAAGCTTTGCTTTCATTGCCGCCAATTCGTCATCGATACCGCTCTTGCTAGCGCCAAGCCCTTCCAACTCGTCGTCCAAGCTGCGGTTCTTCGCGCGGATCTCGCCGCTCGCTTGAGCTTCAGCTTCCATTTGGAGCACTTTTTGGCTCATACGGTCAAAACCTTTAGCCGCATTGTCAGTCCCGAATCCGGACATCGCTTGGTTGATTTGTTTTTGCGCTTTTGCCGTTTCAGCACGTGCGATCAACAAATCTTTCTTATTTTTCATTTTGTTGAATTCGTCTTTCATCTCGGACAATTGACCGCGAAGCTGATCGGCATTTGTTTTGGCAAGATCGTATTGACTCTTGAGCTCATCGAAACGAACTTGATGCTCTTTCTTGTCTTCCAACGCGCGGCGAGCTAATTCTTCGTTTCCCGCTTCGAGTGCTTTCATCGCTTGCTCGGTGCGCTTCGTAACCATTTCTTCGGCTTCCTCATACTGCAGCTTAAACTTTTTCTCGATGGCAATTTGCTTGGCTACTGCAGACTCTGCTTCCAAAATATCTTCTTCCATGTCGCGCAAGAACTGATTCAACATCTTAACCGGATCTTCCGCTTTGTCCAGCAAATCATTGATCGATGCCATTGTCATATCGCGAAGCCTTTTAAAAATACCCATTTTCAATTCCTCCTAAGGATGATCCATCTTTTATAGTTGAGTTACGTTGTCATCTAGTCACCGGTGCTTACACTGATTACATACGCAACCCCGAAGATTGAAGTTTCAAAAAGATGAAAATATTTTTAAAAGCTATTTCAACTCGACAACCGTCACGCCGGCTCCGCCTTCGTTGTAGTTCCCCATGCGGTAGCTCTTCACATGCTTATGACGGCGTAAGTACTCCTGCATCCCCGTGCGAAGCACGCCTGTGCCTTTGCCGTGAATCAAATATACCTGCCCGAGATTGCCCAGGAAGGACTCATCCAGGAAGCGATCAGCCTCAATCAATGCTTCTTCCACATTCATGCCTCGCATATCCAGTTCCATACGGATGCTCTCATCTCGCGTCCGTTTAACTGTCGCCGCTACCTGTTGCGCAGGTTTCTTCGGCGCTGCGCTGCCTATTTTCTCGAGATTGGCAATCTCGACTTTCATTTTCATAATTCCCAGCTGCACGGTAGCTTCAGTGGAGCTGACAACCTCGACCACGTGACCTTTCTGGCCAAGGCTCACAACCCGCACTTCATCTCCGGCCTCGATACGCTCAGGCCGCTTCTTCGCCGCACGAACCTGCTTCTGGCGCAGCTCGGGCGCAGCTTGATCCAGACGGCGCTTCGCATCCACCAGCCGGTGGTCCTTGACCCCGCCGGCTTCCTCCAGCGCCATGCGCCGCAGCTCGGCGATGACTTCGTCCGCCTCGCGGCGCGCTTTGGCGACGGCATCTCGGGCGTCGCGCTCGGCCTTCTCCAGCAGCTTATCGCGCTGCTCGTCGAACTTCGCTTGCTGCGCTTCCAGCGTTTGGCGCATCGCCTCCGCTTCACGCCGCAGCTTCTCGGCCGTGTTGCGTTCCGCTTCCGCGATGAGGCGATTCTCCTCGAGCGAAGCGATCATGGACTCCACGCGCTTCTCTTCCTCGCCGACCTGATTACGGGCATGCTCGATAATGCGCCGCGATAGTCCTAAGCGTTCCGCAATGGCAAAGGCATTGCTTCGCCCTGGTACACCGACGAGCAAACGGTAAGTCGGACTAAGCTTTTGTATATCAAATTCCATACTTGCATTAATGGTTCCTCGTGTTTGGTACGCATAAGCCTTCAGTTCGGAATAATGCGTTGTCGCAATGATACGGCAGCCTATTTGATGAATGTAATCCAAAATAGAAATCGCTAATGCAGAACCTTCAGCAGGATCCGTACCTGCGCCAAGCTCATCCAGCAAGACAAGACTCTTCGGCGTCATATCCCGTAAAATACTAATAATATTCGTCATATGACTTGAAAAAGTACTCAAATTTTGCTCAATACTTTGTTCGTCCCCGATATCCGCGTAGATCGCGTCGAATACGCATAATTGCGTACCTTCCTCCGCTGGGACGAACAGCCCGGACATGGCCATCAAGCTCAGAAGACCTACGGTTTTGAGGGATACCGTTTTACCCCCCGTGTTTGGACCCGTAACAATAATTTGCGTAAAATCATTCCCCAACTCCAAATCAAGAGGAACAACAATGTCCGCAGCAATCAGCGGGTGTCTGCCGCGTTTGATTTTGATAAATCCACGGTCGTTCAATCTTGGTTTCGTCGCTTTCAGCTCTCTTGCCAGTCCCGCTTTCGCAAAGGTGAAATCAAGCTCAGCCAATTGATCAACATCATAAACGAGCACATCCACTTGTTCAGCAACGAGTGCTGTCAGCGCACGCAAAATCTTCTCAATCTCGGCCTCTTCCTTAAACTTAAGCTCACGAATCTTATTATTCAATTGAACAATGGCATCCGGCTCTATATATAACGTTGCTCCCGAAGCCGATTGGTCATGAATCATTCCGCCGAAGTTGGAACGATATTCCGCCTTAACCGGAATAACAAACCTGTCGTTGCGGATTGTAATCAGGACATCTTGCAGCATTTTCTGCACGGACGAATTGCGCAGCATTTGCTCCAAGCGCTCGCGTACCCTGCTCTCTCCTGTGCGGAGTTCACTCCGCACTCGGCCTAGCTCCGGACTCGCACTGTCAACAACTACCGCATTCTCATCGATACAGCTGTTGATTTTGTCTTCCAGCGGCTTGTTCTCAGTGAGCAGTTCGACCTGCTCTTTAAGCATAGGAATTGCGTATTCCTCATGTACAGCAAGAATGAACCGTTTGAGTCTCCGCGTGCCAAACATGGTCGTAGTTATATCCAATAACTCGCTGGGATTCAACATACCGCCGATTCTTGCCCGATGTAATGAAGCACGAATGTCCCTGATTCCGCCGAAAGGAGCGTTACCCTTCAAACGTTCCACATTCACAGCTTCATCCGTTGCTTGCAGCCGCAGCTTCACAAGCTCAAAATCGCCTTTCGGCTCGAGCTTCTCTACCGCGTCTTTCCCCAGCGAAGTAGCCGCATGATGCGATAGTTTATGTAAGATTTTCCCATATTCCAAGGTTTTAATAATTTTCTTGTTCAACTGTCCCTACCTCTTTTCTCTACCCATTATTATAAACCAAATGGAGCATGATTAGCTATGGAGACAATGATTATATGGAAGATGCTACCTACCATAAACTTTTAGACAATTGGATACACTAAGTTGTGCACCTATTCCTTCTGCCAAAGGAACCGTAAAACTTCAAACACACCAAGCATTGTTCAACAAAATCATCATTTCTAGTCGTGAGACGCAAACCATTTCTCGCGGCAGAAAAAAGGAGGTTCTTGAATGCATCTTCTAGGACATCTGGTTAGGTTTATTGTATCTGCTTTGGTATTAATGTTTGTCAGCTGGCTGGTTCCGGGGTTTCAAGTTGGTGGATTCTGGAGTGCATTTTTCCTTGCGTTGGTCATTGCCATTGCCGCTTGGATCATCGAAGGGGTCTTTGGCAAACAGATCACTCCCTTTGGCAGAGGAATCGTAGGCTTTCTAGTAAGTGCGCTCGTCATTTGGGCCGCTCAGTTTGTCGTTAGCAATGTGTCGACGAGCATCATAGGTGCCATTCTAGCTGCTTTAGTCATTGGAATCATCGACCTGTTCATTCCTGTGAAAACCCCTTTTGAGCAAGGGATCACAGGAAGAGAAGATCGTCGATAATATCATCAGTTTTCACTTCTGATATCCATTGATAAGGCCCAAAAGAGATCGGTCTGCTGCGTAATTAATCGCCGGGCCGATCTTTTCTTTTGCTCTAGTATTGGAACTCTTTCTTCACTAGTTTGTCACTGCTTTTTCAAAACAGGTACTGTACAATAAATAGGGAAACAAATACATTTGTTCGGAGGGGTATATACATATGAAAAAATTACTCGTTCTAATGACGGGGGTCTTCTTAATCATTGCGCTTACAGCTTGCGGAGGCAAAGAATCAAAACCTGCAGAAACAACAACACCTGCGGCTACAACCCAAGCTTCTGGTGGCCAAAACGTCGTTCTGAAAGCAACGAACTTCAAATTTGACCAAGCCGAGTATCATGTCAAAAAGGGTGAACCTGTTACCATTTCCCTTGACAACTCCCAAGGTGTCCATGGTGCATCTATTAAAGAATTCAATGTTAAGCTCGACAACAGCAACAAAACATTTACCTTCACCCCGGATAAAACGGGATCATTCCCTATTACTTGCTCCATCATGTGCGGAAGCGGTCACGCCAATATGAAATCTACTCTGATTGTCGAGTAGTTATAACGGAAATTCCACACCTTATCGCGGCATTCAGCGGTAAGGTTTTTTTGTATTCATTTTATTTTCATAACATTTGGTAACATCTTAGGAACAGTGGGAATAATCGGACGGACACAAAGGCATTCATCCATTTTTTAAACAGAATTATTTCGTCATATTTGATGTTCTTGGAATTTTTAAACATGAAACTGCCAAAATTCGTTATCAAAATAGGCGATTTTGAGTTGTCTGCTTCTTTTTCCTGAGACTTGTTTCTATGTACCTTAGATAAAGCTAACTGGATCTTCTCCAGCATTAATTTAGCAGTACGGTAATTCACCCCCAAAAGCTCGGCAAACTGTGCAATGGAATACGCTTGGCCTTCACGAATTAATGCTTGAATGGCCTTGAACCAAAGCATTAGTGGCAGCTTGGACTTATGCATTACGGTACCGGCTGTTAACGATATTTGTGTACGGCATTCCTTACATTCCAACAGCTTACGGGTTTTCACTCTATAAAATAAATGGTTATCGCACCGCGGGCAGCAAAAGCCGTCTCCCCAACGCCTCTTCATCAAAAAGCTTTCGCAATCTTCCTCTGTTTTAAAAACTTCCTCCAAGGATTCAAATTCATATAAGTTCATAAAATTTCCTCCTTGCAGTTCGATGCGAACATTCATTCCTATATTTCCATTATATCGAACATAAGTTCCCATGTAAAGCAAAATTTTACTTTATTGGAGGGGGAACTCTTTCATTTTCGCCCTTTTCTGTGATATCTACAACGAGGTAGCGTAGGAGTTCGCAGGACCAATGTTAGGGATACTTGGGGTTGGGGTTGGGGTTCGGGTTGGGGTTGGGGTTCGGGTTGGGGTTGGGGTTCGGGTTGGGGTTGGGGTTCGGGTTGGGGTTGGGGTTCGGGTTGGGGTTGGGGTTCGGGTTGGTGGCACGACTTTGTGGCGATTATGGCTGCTTGTAGATACTTCAGAAAATGGGCTTGTGCAATATGAAGGGGGCGACGAGAGTAGGACTGAGTTAGAAGGGGCTAAATCAGGATAGGTTGGGGTTGGGGCTTTAAGGGAATTGATGAGGATAGGTAGAGCTTGATAGTTTGGCTCCGGATTGAATTCGCGGCAAGAATGCACAGAAGCCACCAACTTCAAATAGATGAAGTAGGCAGCTTCTAGAGGGCTATTCTTTGCTTCCAAAGCTCTTGCAGCATACCTGCAAGGTTAGGAAGTTCATTGATCAAGTAAGGAGCTGTGACCGAGCTTGAAAGGAGTTTCTGGAGTCCGTCCGACGGAATGATGGTCATGACGTTAACTGCAATGATGATGATTAACAATGCTTCGGCTAAACCAAGAAGTGCGCCGCTCCAACGATTAATAAAGTTCAACCCTGGTGTTTTGGCCAAAACGTTCAATGCTCTTCCGATAATAACCAGCGTGAATTTCACGCCGAAAAATAAGATGGCAAAAGCTAGCGCATTTAAAATATACGTGTCGAGGTTGAGACCTTTTACGATAAATTCATATTTTTCATAGTTCTCATAGGTGGGCAGTGAAACTGTACTGCGAAGGAACGGGGCCACATCTTTGTAGAAATAAAAAGCAACCAGGTAGGCTAATACAAAGCCCGAGAGCGAAACGATTTGAGCGATAAAGCCTCTAAAATATCCCAAGAGCAGGCCCAAAGCAACGATAGCCAGCAAGATGTAATCTAATGTGTTCATCGTCAAGTTGATTTACCTTGTAGGACTATCCGCTTCAACCAGCTCAATCCACTCATTATACTCGGTCTGCAGCTTAGCATATTCTTCTCTTAACGCATTATACTCTTTGGTTATCTGTTCGAGTTCTTTTTGCTGAGCCGCATCATTCCTGTTTTGAGCCAATAGCTCTTCTTTTTCTTTCTGGAAATCCTCCGCCAAGCGTTCTTTCTCTTCTGCAAAGTACTGATTCAACAAAGCCCGCTCTCCCTGTTGCTGCTTAATGAGCGACTCCAGCTGAGACTGGTAATGTTGAATGATGGTTGTTTTTTGCTCCTCATACTTCTGGACAATACTGTTTTGTTGTTCTTGGAAACGCTCGACCAGGGTGACCTTGTCCTGCTCCAAACGGTGAATGTTAGCCTGAAGCTCCTCTTTGTGCAGATTTTTGAGGACCTCCACTTCATCTTGATATTGCTGGTTGATTGCCTCTTTATCTTGTGTGTGCCGGCGCTCGAGTGTTTCTATATCCAAGTTAAATTGTTGACTCAGCTGCTTTTTATCCTGTTCATGCTTCTGAGATAAAGCAGTTTTTTCCTGTTGATGCTGCTGATTGACAGTCTGAATTTGCTGAACGAGCTGCTGCTTTTCTTTTTCGATTTCTTGTTTGGCCTGCAGTTGTTCCTGCAGTTCCATTTCGAATCTCTTGACTTCCAGCTCCTGCAGTTTCAAGGCTTTGGCTTGCTGCTGCTTCTGTTGCTCCAACTGCTGCTGAGCTTCAAGAAGCTGCTGCTTCAACTGTTCCAGCTGCTCCTTCGTTTCCTGCGATTGCTGCTGCTTTTCTTCCAAGCTCAGTGCCAACCGTTCTTGCTGCTCTTTGAATTCTGCTTGTTGCTGCTTCATCAATTCGAGCTGTTGCGCGGTTTGCTGGTGCATGAGTTGTTCTTGCTCCAATTGCTGTTTGATTGCTGTTTGTTGCTGTTTTCCTAGCTCCAATTGCTTATTGAACTGCGTTTGCTGCTGTTCGGACTGTTCCAACTGCTGCTTGGACTGCTCCAATTGTTGTTTGACTTGTGCATGCTGCTGCTTTTCTTGCTCCAATTGCTGTTTAATTTGAGCTTGCTGCTGCTTGGACTGCTCCAATTGCTGTTTGGCTTGTGTATGCTGCTGCTTTTCTTGCTCCAATTGCTGCTTACTCTGAGCTTGCTGCTGCTTCAACTGTTCCAATTGCTGTTTGGCTTGTGCGTGCTGCTGCTTTTCTTGCTCCAGCTGCTGATTATTTTGAGCTTGCGTCTGCTTGAATTGCTCCAACTGCTGTTTGGCTTGTGCGTGCTGCTGCTTTTCTTGCTCCAGCTGTTGTTTGGCTTGTGCGTGCTGCTGCTTTTCTTGCTCCAGCTGTTGTTTGAGCTGCTCCTGCTCTTGCTTGGCTTGTTCTATTTGTTGAGATGACTGCTCAAACTGCTGTTTTTCTTGCTCGAGCAGTTGCCGCGCTTCAGTGGATTGCTTTTTTTCCTGCTCCAGCTGCTGCTTGAGCTGATCGTTTAGCTGCTTCGCCTGCTCTTGCTGCTGTTTGGCTTGTCCAAGCTGCTGTTTGAGCTGTTCCTGCTCTTTTTTGCTTTGCTCCGCCAGCTGAGAAGCCCGCCCATGCTGTTGTTTCTCTTGTTCAAGCAGCTGCCGCACCTGAGCGGTCTGCTTTTTTTCCTGTTCAAGCTGCTGTTTGAGCCCCTCATAATGCTGTTTGGCTTGATCCTGCTGCTGCTTGGCTTGCTGCACTTGTTGATTGGCTTGCTCCAGCTCTTGTTTTCTCTTCTGCAATTCTTGGCTCAGCTGTTCCTGCTGCTCTTTGCTTTGGTCCAGTTTGCCTTTGTGCTCGTTTGCCAAAGATTGCAGTTTATCGTGGTCATGCTTCAGCTGGTTGAAGGTGACGTTTAGCTTCTCATATGATGCTTTGGTCGCTTCGTGTTCTTTCTGTGATGCGCTCAACTCTTCCATGATTTCGTTCATGCGGAAGCATTCATCCGCCATGTTCACCGCGGCGAGTACAGCAATTCGTTGGGAGTCCAGACGCGGGTAACCTTTGGCGATATGAAACATTTGGTCATTCACGTATTCGGCTACTCGCTTCATATATCCAGTGCTGTTGCTTGCTCTCAATTTATATTGATTGCCATATATTTCAACGGTAATTTTGGATTTGTCCTCAGCGTTCATGCGTTATTTCCCCCTTAAATGAAAAGGCTGGCCTTATCGACGTTAATTTCGATAAGACCAGCCTATTCTCCTGCAACTATCATGAAAGTTGCTTTATTTTCTTAGCTCCGCCTCATATTGCTGTTCAAGGGTTTGAACCACTTTGGCATGGAGCTCGGTGACTTCTTCATCTTGCAGTGTTCTTTCCGCATGACGGTATACGAGTGAGATGGCTACGCTTTTGCGATTTGCGCCAAGACGCTCCCCAGTATAGATGTCAAATACCTGGATGGATTCCAACAGGTCGCCGGCCACTTCGGCAATGGTTTGCTCCATATGACCTACCGGAACACTGGTATTGACAACGACGGCCAGGTCTCTGCCGATCGACGGATAGCGCGGCAGCAATTTGTAAACAATGGCATCTCCGGCCGCGTCCATGATTGGAGCCAGTTCGACTTCAAGCACATAGGTGTCGTCCAGATCGCGCTGTTGTTGAACCGTCGGATGCAATTGGCCCATGCGGCCGATCACTTTGCCGTCAAGCAGAAGCTCTGCCGTACGTCCCGGGTGGAAGCCTTCAGGTGCCGCAGAAGCGTAAGAAAGACCTTTAACGCCCAAATAGCTCACTAGACGATCGAAAATTCCCTTCAGGTCATAGAAATCAACTGCTTCTGATTTCTGCGCCCAGTGGGCTTGACGTCTTTTGCCTGTCAGTACGATGGAAAGAAGCAGCTTTTCTTCCGGCAGCGTTGCAAGAGCCGCTTCTTCCGTCACGAATGCCTTGCCGATTTCGAAAATGGCAACGTCATCCATCGTACGGTTACGGTTATAGCTGACCACTTCCAGCAAATGCGGCAGCAGGCTGGTCCGCAGCTCGCTGCGCTCCTCGCTCATCGGCATTGCGAGGGAGACCGGCTTCGCTGCAGGGTATAGACTCGGCAGCGAAACGGTTTGGTCCGGGTGCGTGAAGGCATAGGTGATGACTTCATGCAGCCCGCTCTGCGTCAGAAGATTACGGGCAACGCGGCGGATCGACTGGTCTTTGGTCAAGGATCCGGGCGTCGTCACACCGGTCATCAGCGTAGTCGGGATGTTATCGTAGCCGAAGAGGCGTGCCACTTCTTCAATTAAATCGACATCCCGCGTAATGTCTCCGCGGCGGCTCGGCACATGCACGAGCAGCTTGTCTTCGCCTGCCGGCTCATACGTGAAATGCAGCCGTTCGATGATTTGTCCGATCTCGGCAACGGAGAGCGTGGTGCCGAGGTAGTTGTTGACCCGGCCGACTCCGAGCTCGATGCTGACCGGCTTGTGGGATCCGGCAACGGCTTCGACGATGCCGTCCGCCACTTGGCCGCCAGCGAGCTCAGCGATAAGCGCAGCGGCGCGGTTCAATGCCGGGAGGACCGCTTCCGGATTCACTTCTTTCTCGAAGCGCAGGCTCGCTTCGGAACGAAGGCCCAGCTGGCGGGACGTACGGCGCACGGAAGAGCCGGCGAATTTGGCGGATTCAAGCAGAATCCGCGTCGTGCCGCCCGTCACTTCCGAGTTGGCGCCGCCCATGACTCCAGCGATAGCTACAGGCTTCGTGCCGTCCGTAACGAGCAGCATGTGCGGCTCCAGCGTACGCTCTACATCGTCAAGCGTGACGAGCTTCTCGCCGGCCTGAGCAAGGCGTACGTCGATGTGGCCATTGTTCAGCTGATCGGCGTCGAAAGCGTGCAGCGGCTGGCCGTATTCCAGCATCACGAAATTCGTGATGTCGACAATGTTATTGATGGGACGGATACCGGCCGCCATCAAGCGGTTTTGCATCCACAGCGGAGATGTCCCTACGCGAACGCCCTCGATCAGGCGGGCTGCGTAGTGGGAGCACTGCTCCGCCGCTGTGATGTTCACGCTGATGCGGTCCGCAGCTTTCAAGCCGGCTGTACCAGCCGCTTGCAATGCCGCTTCCGCATCCGGAAGCTTCACGCTGCGTCCGAGGATTGCAGCGATCTCGTAAGCCGCTCCGAGCATGCTTAAGCAGTCGGAGCGGTTCGGTGTCAAGTCTAGCTCCAGCACTTTGTCATTGATGGCAAGCACATCCAGGATGGAGCTGCCGACTTCGGTATCTTCAGGGAGTACTAGAATGCCTTCCTGAATTTCTTTGGGCAGCAGTTTGTCGTTCAATCCGAGCTCTTTGGCCGAGCAGATCATCCCCTGCGATTCAACGCCGCGCAGCTTGGCGCGTTTGATCTGCAATCCGCCAGGCAGCGCCGCTCCGATCATGGCGACGGGCACTTTTTGCCCGGCATCGATATTTTTGGCGCCGCAGACGATTTGCAGATCTTCGCCCTGTCCGGCATCCACGATACAAACGCTTAGCTTATCCGCATCAGGGTGCTTTTCACGCGATTTCACGAAGCCGACGACTACGCCTGTCACGCCTTTATTGCGATCTTCCACGATATCAACTTCAATCCCGCTGCGGGTCAGCTTTTCAGCTAATTCTTCGGCTGTGAAGCCTGATACATCTACATATTTCGATAACCATTGGTATGAAACATTCATGCTTAACCCCTCCTTCTCCTGGTGCTTACAAATGTAAGAATTGCTTTAAGAAACGCAAATCATTGGTGTAGAAATGACGGATGTCCTCGATGCCGTATTTCAGCATGGCAATACGCTCTACGCCCATTCCGAAAGCAAATCCGGTATATTCCTTCGGATCGTATCCGCCCATCTCGAGCACGCGCGGATGAACCATACCCGCTCCAAGAATCTCCAACCAGCCAGTTTGCTTGCAGGTACGGCAGCCTGTGCCTCCGCACATCGCGCAGCTTACATCGACTTCCACGCTAGGCTCGGTGAACGGGAAGAAGCTCGGACGCAAGCGGATTCTCGTCTCTTTGCCGTACATCTCCTGCACGAATTGCAGCAGGGTGCCCTTCAGATCGCTCATCCGCACATTGCGGTCGATCACGAGACCTTCGATCTGCGTGAACATATGCGAATGTGTGGCATCATCGTCGTCGCGGCGGTATACTTTGCCCGGGCAAATGATCTTGATCGGAACATCGCCTTTGCGCTTCTCCATCGTTCTTACTTGAACCGGGGAGGTCTGCGTGCGCATCAGAATCTCTTCCGTAATATAGAAGGAATCCTGCATATCGCGGGCAGGGTGATCTTTCGGCAAATTCAACGCCTCGAAGTTATAGTAATCCTGCTCCACCTCCGGGCCTTCCGCAACCGTATAGCCCATACCGATGAAAATATCTTCAATCTCCTGAATCACTTTGCTCAAAGGGTGAACAGCTCCCTGTTGGGAAGGACGGCCCGGCAGCGTGACGTCGATCATCTCGGCACGTAATCTGTTCTCCGTTTCCTGCTGCAAATAAGCAGCCTGCTTCTCTTCAATCACGGCTTCAATGGCCGCGCGAACGTCGTTCGCCACTTGACCGATAATCGGTCTCTCTTCCGCGCTTAGCGCCCCCATCCCGCGCAAAACTTCGGTCAGCGGACCTTTTTTCCCCAAATACTTAATGCGCAAATCATTCAGCTCTTGCTGGCTCTGAACGCCGCTAAGCTCTTGCAGCGCTTCCTGCTTCAAAGCTTCTAACCGCTCTTTCATTGAAATCCCTCCTGATTTAGGCCCCTCAAATTACCCTGAAATGAAAACGCAAAAAAGACTTTCCGCTCCCTCGCAAGGGACGAAAAGCCGTGGTACCACCCTAATTAGATCCGCCACATGCCAAATCATCGACAAACGACGGGTCTCACTTCATTCCAGATAACGGACAATGCGTCCGGTTCCCTCTACTTAAGATGAAGCATGGGGCTTCACCCGTTGTTCAAAGGACTGCTCGGGAGCGAACTTCGGCAGCCTGATTCTCGGGGCCAGCTCTCAATCATCGGCTTTCCCTCCCTGTCAAGAAGCACTGCGTACTCTTCTCCGTCAAAGCATTTTCACGTATATGTACCAGTTATTATATGCAAGATACAACACATATGCAAGTGCGGACGCCTCCAAATCTCTTATTTTCCCTATTGACTTCAAATGCTTCGAGGCGTATATTTTACTTAAACAATTTAAATATTATTTTATTCAAATATTTTACTATAGAAATATTTGATGATCTAATTATCGGAAAGGAGATCGACGATGGAAGATGATTTGATGTTAGATTACACCAACCGGTTCCGTACAACGTTCGAGACGGTGCATCGCAAAATCAACTCGCTTGTGCTCGCGGAATTGAACTCCGAGCTAACGGGACCGCAGCTCTTCATGCTCTTCATGATCGGCAAAATCGGATCTCCCAAGCAGACCGCTCTGGCTGAGAAAATGGGTGTAAAGCCCAGTGCGATCACGGTCATGATCGACCGTCTTGTCCAAAGCGGGCATGTTATACGGAAACATCATGAAACGGACCGGCGCATCGTTCTGGTCGAAAATACGGAGCTCGGCAACGCGGTGTTAGCCAAAGCGGAACAAGTCCAAGCGGCGGTTATCGCACGCGGTCTGTCCAAGCTTCCGCCGGCCGAACTCGAGATTATGGTTGCTGCCTTCGAGAAGCTCAGATCCTACTACTAAACGCTTAAAGGAGTGAACATCATATGACAAACTTGCAAAAGAACTCTTCCGAGGGCGCCAATCTTGCCGATGCCTCGGCCCCCGCGTTTAAAAACCGCGGTCTATTGTTAACAGGACTCATCATCGCCATGCTCTTCGGGGCCCTAGACGGCACGATTGTCGGTACGGCGATGCCGCGGATCGTCGGCGAACTAGGCGGCCTGGAGCTGATGGTTTGGCTGACGACAGCCTATATGCTAACTTCAACCGTTGTTGTCCCCATCGCCGGTAAACTCGCTGACTTAATGGGACGGCGCGTCATTTATGTGACGGGACTTATTATCTTCATCGTCGCTTCCGCGCTCTGCGGGATGTCCCAAAATATTACGGAACTTATTCTATTCCGCGGCTTGCAAGGGCTCGGCGGCGGGATCATGATGCCGATGGCGATGATTATTATCGGTGACTTGTTCACCGGTAAACAACGTGCCAAATGGCAAGGCGTGTTCGGTGCCATTTTCGGTCTCTCCTCCGTCGTCGGTCCGCAGGTCGGCGGCTGGATCGTAGATGCCTTTGACTGGCGCTGGGTGTTCTATATCAACCTACCTGTCGGTATTCTTGCTGTTATTCTCATTGCCATTGCCCTGCCTAAGCATAAAGCAGCCGGCAAAGTGAAGTTCGACATCCCCGGTATCGTCACCATGATCATAGGTGTGGTTTCCTTGCTGCTCGCGCTGACTTTCGGCGGCAAAGACTTCCCTTGGCTCTCTTGGCAAATCATCGGTTTATTCGCATTGGCGATCGTTTCACTCTTGGCATTCGTCCGTATTGAGAGCAGAGCGGAAGAGCCGATTCTACCCGTCCGCTTATTCAAAAACAGAACGTTCACAACCATTAACGGCGTAGGCTTCCTGATGTCTATCGGGATGTTCGGGGCGATTATGTTCGTGCCGCTCTTCATGCAAGGCATCGTCGGCATATCCGCTTCCGCTTCCGGTACCGTTATGACGCCTCTCATGATTACGATGATCGCCGCGAGCGTCGTGTCCGGGCAATTCATTCATAAAGTCGGCGTTCGCAAGCAAATGCTGATCGGCATGTTCGTGATGGCATTGGGCTTCTATCTTCTAAGTACGATGGGCATCGATACGACGAAATTGACGGCTTCCCTGTACATGGTGCTGCTCGGACTCGGTATGGGGCTTGTTATGCCGATTCTGACCCTGGCCCTGCAGGAAAGCTTCCCGAAATCAGAGCTTGGCGTCGTCACTTCTTCAAGCCAATTTTTCCGGCAAATCGGCGGTACCTTCGGGATGACCATCCTCGGAGCGATCATGAATCACAAGTCATCGGTGCTGCTGGAGCAAGACTTGACCCCTGTCGTCAAGCAGCTTCCCGCAGAAGCCGGCGGTCTTGCGGCGCAGATGAGCGACATGATCCATACGAATCCGCAAGGCTTGTATTCATCGCTGCTCAGTCCAGAGGCGCTGGCCAAAATGCCGAAAGAATTCGTGGACCATATGCTTCCGATTTTGAAAAACGCCCTAGTCTCTTCGCTCCACCAAGTATTCCTGTACGGTTTGGTATTTGTCCTGCTTGGCGCGGTTCTCACACTGTTCATCGGCAATATCAAAGTGTCCGGCCGTAAATCCAAGAAGACGAATGAAGAAGGTGAAAAAGACCTTTCGCCAGGCCTTGCTTAATGCACGCCCACGAGCTCCCCTCCTTAAATTCCAGGATGGGGGCTTTTTGTTGTAAATAATGGTTTCATTTGTTTTGACATCAATCTGTCAATAGCGTTTAATGAGGTTGGATACTATAAAAAGGAGAGTGCTCGCCATGAAATATCGCAGACTTGGGAAAACAGATCTGAAAGTTTCCATCGTTGGTGTCGGAACCTGGCAATTCGGAGGAGAATGGGGACTGACGTACACGCAAGCCGAAGCGGACGCTATTCTTGATCAAGCCGCTGATCTAGGCATTAACTTGATTGATACCGCAGAGTGCTACGGGGACCATCTGTCCGAATCCTTCATTGGCAGCTATTTGACCAGACGCAAGCGTGAAGATTGGGTCGTGGCGACCAAATTCGGACACCACTTCCATGATCTATTTACCAGAACCGACGAATTCAGCGCGGACAGTGTCGTGAAACAGCTGGATGCTTCGCTGAAAGCTTTGCAAACGGACTACATAGATTTATATCAATTTCACTCCGGACCGGACAGCGTATTCGACAACGATGCCTTGTGGACGACGCTGGACAAGCTGGTGCAAGCCGGGAAAATCCGCCATCTTGGAACTTCCATCGGCAGCAACAGCAACATTCATCAGACCGGAGCTTCGACCCAAGTGAATTCCAAAGCGATTCAAGTCGTTTATAACCGCCTGGACCGGGCGCCGGAGGAGCTTGTATTCCCTTCCTGCATCGAGCAAGACCTTGGCGTTCTGGCACGCGTGCCTCTGGCCAGCGGCTATCTTAGCGGCAAATATAAACCTGGCGCCGTATTCAGCAATACCGACGTTCGCCACCGCCATGATGCGGAAAGCGTGAGACAGAAGCTGGAGGAAGTGCAGCGCATCCAGAAGGAAGAAGTTCCGGAAGGCATGGATATGGCCAAATGGGCATTAGCCTGGTGCTTGAAGCACGATGCCGTAACGACGGTGATCCCGGGCTGCAAAAATCCCGAGCAAGTCATCGCCAATGCCAGCGCAACGGACCTGATCAGCGACAACCACCCGCAAGCGTGGAAAGCCTGATCCATAGGAAGGAATGAGAGCTTTATGATTCAACACGAGTCATCCACAACATGGAAGCGCCTGAGTGACCGCTTGGCGGAGTGGGTTGCGGACAATAAGATCCACACGGCGGAAGGCCAAGTAGCTTCCTACATTCCTGAGCTTGCCAACGCGCCTGCGGATGTGCTCGCCATCTGCATAATGGATGCAGATGGGAACACCGTCCAAGCCGGCGAAACCGATTACCATTTTACCCTGCAAAGCATCTCGAAGGTATTCACGTTGATTCTGGCTTTGATGGATAATGGCGAACAGCAGGTCTTCTCTAAGGTCGGGATGGAGCCGACAGGCGACGACTTCAATTCGATGCTGAAGCTGGAGCTGGTGGAGCCGGGTATTCCGTTCAATCCGCTGATCAATGCCGGAGCGATTGCGATTTCATCTCTGATCGCGGGAAACACGCCTACCGAGCAGATCGATCGTATTCTTGGATTTTTCCGGGAGATTGCAGACAACCCGGGGCTAGCTATCCATCAGGAAGTTTTCCAATCGGAATCGGATACCGCCCACCGCAATCGTTCACTGGCTTACTTCCTCAAAGATAACGGCGTCCTCGTCGGCGAGGTGGAGGATGTGCTGCGCGTGTATTTCAGCCATTGCTCGATCCAGGCAAGCTGCAAGGATCTGGCGCGAATGGCCTTGGTCCTGGCACATAACGGCGTCGATCCTGTGCGGGGCAAGCGCTTGATCCCGCGGCGCTTCGTACAGATCGCCAAGACGTTCATGTTCATGTGCGGAATGTACAACGCCTCTGGGGAATTCGCCATGAACGTCGGCCTTCCCGCCAAGAGCGGCGTGTCCGGGGGCATCTTGACGATGGTGCCGGGACAATACGGCATCGGTCTTGTCAGTCCTCCGCTTAACCGCAAGGGCAACAGCACCGCGGGCGTTCATCTGCTCGGCAAGCTTTCGCAGGAATTTGATTGGAGCTTATTTTAATTAAGAAGAGCGGTACTCGTCGATGACGAATACCGCTCTTCGTTATATACCTTCTCATGCTATTGAATGGCTCGTTTGATCCGCTGCAAAGCTTCGATCAGCTCATCGATCTCGTTCTCGTCCAGTCGAATCGTCACGTAGTTCGGGGAGATTCCTCCATCGTTGACTTCCAGCAAGGCCATCTCATCCTTCTCATCCAATTTTACCGACAATTGATCTCTCTCGAGCATATTAATCCAAGCCATGACAGCACCTACTTTCCGCTAGGTTAGGTTTCATTCTCATCCTCGTACGAGTACGGGACTAGTACACGATGAAGTCTTTCCGGTAGACCGTTTCATTATCCTCGGTATCCATCACGCGCATTTCCAGCTCCCAGTTACCGCGGAAAGGAAGGTACGCCCCTTCCGCCCGATAGCTGAATTTGGCGAAGCCATAAGATTCTTCCTGCTCCGTATCCTCATAAAACGCGATCGGAACAGAAATAGGCGCAATTTCTTCATCGTCCACATAGTGCAGGATCATGAGCACTTGCTTCGGTTTGCCGGATTTCTCCGGTAAAAATACTTTCGCCGTAAAGGTGTTGTTTCCTTGTATCTTCGGCGTAATATCTGCGGAAACATGGACCTTCTCGCCCATCTGGTGCCACTGCAGCGGTTCATTCGGCGGGATCGGAGCAATGTAAGTGAGAATTCCGACCAGCAGCATAATGAGCACCATCAGCGTTAAATCGACCCTTACCCAAATAAAAGAATGAACCGCTTGTTTCCTTCGCATCAGAAGTCTGATTACGGAAGCTGTGATGACAACAAGCACGACGGCACCGACCTTAACAAGCAGCAGAATTCCCCATCCGGCATAAAGCAAGTAACGCAAGCTCGGAAGGAACAACAGGACCGACAATGCGCCGGATACCGTCAGAACGGCAATGGAAATCAAAGCCATGTTCGAAAATTTGCGCATGTAGTCGCCGACGTCCGCGCTTCTCTTCCGCCACTTCGCGTAAAGCAGCACCAGACCGCCAACCCACATGGCTGCTCCCGCCAAATGAATCCAATCCAAGCCGATCGTTGCCCATACAGGGGTAAAAGAGGCCGCGTGTCCGCTGAAGCTTTTGGCCGCAAGCAAGCCTAACGGCCATACCAGGTCCAGCCATGCCCATCTGCCGATCACACCGAAACCAAGGAAGGATAAGGCTAGCAGCAGCAGCCACGAAATGCCGACATTCGTTGCTGTGAGCAGCTTCCACAGCTCTTCCACGCCACCGCCGCCAAGCAGATCCTCGACGTGGGTGAAAATCAGGAATAATAAGGAAACCAATTGGGCCCGCTGCAAATTCAGCGTCCAGGATGCCAGCGCCGTGCGCGCAGCTCTTCCGTTCTCAGTCCCTAGCATTCGCAGCCAAATCACCCAGCCCGCGAGTGCCAGCACCATCAAATACCATAAACCGCGGGAGGCGTACTGCAGCAAAACCTTGGTCGTCAGCGGTCCTGCGCCGTGATCATGGTTAGCATGGGCCGTTGGAAGATCAAGCGCATCTTCTTGCGGCGGATTCCCGATCGTGATCGGGTAGGAGCCTCCTACGGGATGCCCGTCAGCCGAAATGACGTGGTAGCTAACCAGATAAACCCCTTCGGGCAGCTTCGGCAAATCCAGGAATACACCCGTCTGCTCTTTATTCAAGACCGCTTTATTGCTTGTCATCTCATCGCCGTCATGGTTAAAGACTTTGATATAATAAAGTCCGGCATCTAGCTGTTCGTTGAACGTAATGGCGATTTGAGGCGGCGAGCTTGCCAGCTTGGCACCCGACTCGGGAGTTGCCTGTACTAATGACGCATGGGCTGATGCGGACTGCGGAGCGACAAGCGCGCTTAGGAGCATCATTGCTAATATACACATGAAAACCGCAGCTGAGAACCATTTGCGCTTGGGAGTATGATGTTTCTGTTTGTACATAGATAAGTTCCTCTAATCCGAAATCGGCTTACGACCGGCAAAACCATCCTCTTTGCCATGGTAGTAACGAATTCTGTCCTCTCCTTGTTTCCAACACAGCAATACTTCTTGTCCGCCGATGAGCGCCGGAAAATCAACAAGACCCGTATCGATGTCTTTCAGCTCTACACCCGTTTGCTGAAAATGCTGAATAAGTCCGCGCGCTTCGATCTGCAGAAATTCCAGTTCGGCTTCTTGCATAAAGAACGGGTCCTTCTCCGTGCCGGGCTTCTCGGCCAACTCATTTTTCTTGACGCGAAGCTCCATATATTTCTGCTCAAAAGTACGCTTTAAAGCTTGCATTTTCTTCAGCTCCTGGTCGACGAACGGAAGCATGCTGTTTGCTTCCTCCAGACTGAACCACTTTGTATGGGACATTTCGCACCTCCATCCCTCATTTTAGCAAAAAAATTCGAACTCTACGCAGGTTCGTGCGTGTGACCATGCGAATGCGTATGGGCTTGTCCGTGCTCTTCTACATGCGTGACGGACAGCTCGGCATAGCCGACCCCTTTCAGCACCTGAATGCGCTGCTGGAGCTCCCGGAGCTTCTGCACTTTGCCGCGTACGACCAAAATCTCCAAGCATTGCTGATGATTCAGATGTATATGCATGGTAGATATAATGGCATGATGATACTCATGCTGCAGCTCCATCAACGTAATCGGCAGATCGCTGATATGATGATCGTAGACCATCACAATCGTTCCGGCCACCGTTTCTTCCGGCTGCATGGAGCTGGAGGCTAACAGCGCCTTGCGTGTAAGATCGCGAATCGCTTCCGAACGGTTATCATAGCCCTGCGTCGCGATCAGCTTGTCATACTGCTCAATTAACGATTGCGGCATCGAGATGCCGAAGCGTACCAGCGCTTCTTTGTCCGACATGCGGCTATCGCTCCTTTCCTTCTGTCTCTCATCTCTGTCCGAATCCTCTATTCCTACTCTACCAGAAAGTGCCGCCGCCGCAAAATAGCCCGTTCCACTCATTCCTCTCATTCCTATGAAAAAAGCAAAAAGGAGCGGACTTACGTCCGGCCCCTGCCTTTAGATCAAGTTCAGCAATTTCTTCACGCGCACTTCCAGTTCGACGAGAGAGAACGGCTTCGTCATATAATCATCCGCCCCCATCTGATACCCCTTGAGCAAGTCATCTTCCTTCTTCTTCCCGGAGAGCATCAGCACCTTCATCTCGGCGTTCATGATGCGCGAATCTTTCTTGATCCGGTCCAATAAGGAGAACCCGTCGAGCTTCGGCATCATGCCGTCAAGAATACAGGCATCGTAGTTGCTCTCCTGCAGCAAGAAGAGCGCCTCTTCCCCGTCCGAAGCATGTGAAATCGCGACCGGCAAATTCTCCAATCTCGAGGTGACGATAGCCCTCAGAATCGGATCGTCGTCCACAATGAGCAGACGTTTCTCAGGCTCGGACAACGTCCCGGACTTCCCGGGCTGCGTCTGTGCTTCCTTCTCCATAACGGCGCTTACGATACGGTTCCTGCCCTGCTGCTTGGCTTGATACATCGCTCCATCGGCACCGGTCACCCAGTCGTCCAACGTCATCCCGTCGTGCCACTGGGCTATACCTGCTGAGAACGTGATGGAGAAGGTGCGCCCTTCATACTGGGCGACCGGGTTCTCGCGAACGAAGTCCAGAATGGGCTGCATAACCTGATGAGCTTGTTCCAGCGTCGTGTTCGGCAGCGCCAGCACGAATTCTTCTCCGCCGAAGCGCGCCAGCAAATCGGTCGATCGCAGATTGACCTGCACCGAATGCGCAAGACCCTGCAGCACCAGGTCGCCTACATGGTGTCCGTATGTATCATTGATTCTTTTGAAAAAATCGATATCGATAAAAACGAGCGAAATCGGCGCTGATTCCCGCTCAGCCCGCTGCAGCTCAATGCCGATCTGCAGGTCGAAATAACGGCGATTGAAGACGCCTGTAAGCGGGTCGCGGAAAGCGAGCTGCTCGAAGTTTCTCGTTCTTTTGAGCAGACCGTAAATTCTTGCGGCTAACTCCTCATATTGAAAAGGCTTCGTCACATAATCGTCAGCCCCCAGATGGAAGCAGCGCACCTTATCGTGCAAGTCGTTACGGCCTGACAGTACGATGAGCGGAAGCCATTTGAGCGTAGGATCCTCTTTGAGAAATTCGAACAGCTCATACCCCGATTGCGGGTGCATCATAAGATCGAGCGTCACGAGATCATACGTGTGGGTGCGCAATAGCTTCGTAGCCGACTCCACGTCCGCCGCCTCATCGACGATGCAATCATCCAGCTGCAAACGGCGGGTCAAATAGGAGCGGAGCACTGCATCGTCATCGACAAGCAGCAGCCGGCTCTTCAGCGTCCTGAGCATGGAGCCTGCGCCGGAATCCTTCTGCTCATCCAACTGGCTTTCCGTTAAAGCAATGTCGTATTCCATCGTCATTTCGCGGAGCAGGTTATGTGTGCGCCCTGCGATCTCCAGAACCGGCGACATCGCTTCAAGAACGTCTTCCTTCTCAGGATCGGCCGCTTGCGTCCATTCCCAGATGCGAACCAGCTCCTCGGCCAGCTTCCCGATTCGGTCATATTCGAAAATCGGGGCACTGCCCTTCAGCGTATGAACAATACGATAAAACTTATGTAAGTCATCCAAGGACGGCTCCTGGCGGATCGTATCTAGAAGCGCTTGCAGTTGCTCCAGCTGTTTCTCGAACTCACGGATAAACAATTTCTTGCCTTGTCTTAATATTCTTGCATCTTTATCTTCCCGTTCTGACTTAGAACCGGTCAACCGCTCAACATGCGTATGATTCATGACGGACAATCACCCTTCGTGCTCATAAAATAATCTCTAAACTATTCCTATTATCTATTTAATAAAAGTCCGACCGTATCCAGAAGCTGCAGCGGGCTGAAGGGTTTCACAATATACGTGGTAACGCCTGCGGCTTTGGCTTTCTCCTTATCCTTCTCCAAAGCTTTGGCTGTCAGAAGGATGACAGGCAGCTCCCGGTTGGCATTATCGCTCTGACGAAGCCATTCGCATACTTCCACACCCGTGCGCTCAGGCATCATATAATCCAGAATGATTAAATCGAACGTTTCCTGCTGCAGCTGATCGATCGCCTGTCCGCCGTCTTCCACCTCCGTTATTTGATAACCTTCGTCAGACAATGTTTCCGTCAGCAGAAAGCGGAGTGCGAGTTCATCGTCGGCCAGCAAAATTTTGTAAACAGACATAAACGGATCTCCCTCAGTCAAATTAATTAGTTTAATTATAGCATCATGCCTTCAGGCAGGATAGGAACTTGTCGAAAAAAAACGAAAAAAATCAACTCCTTTTGCGGGCGTTATATACTTTCCACGAAGAGCCGTCAATGACTTGAAGCCCTTCTGCCTGAGCGTATGTGTACACCCAGCCTTCCCGCACGCCATCGGCATCCCGAACCCATACCCGGTCATATTCATTATCTTCGCCAGGACCGTAGTAGTCCTCCAGGGCATCCATCGCCCGCAAGCCTTCTTCCGTCACTTCCAGCCACTCTCCCGTCACACGCCGGCCTTCGCTGGCCTCCGCCAGCACAAGCGCAGGGTAAGCGCCGACATCAAATAGACGCCCGTAAACCGTGCCGGGTTGCACCGATTTCACATAGGGAGCGGCGACCGCATGGTTGCTTTCCCCAACGAGCAATGTGCCGTAAACGAATACGAATATCACGAAACCCCCACCTCTATCCTGATTAAACAAGAAAAAAAGCAACATCGCAATGGATGCTGCTTCTATGCTTGATTTGCCGTCAATTCGCGCGTTTTCACAATAATTTTGCGGATGGAATCCTCCGACAGATGGAAGACCTTGATCAATTCCATCACCGTTGAACCTGTTTGGTACAACCGGTAAATTTCTTGGTTTCTACGCTCGATAATAATGCGTGTTCCGTTATTTTCTCCCCAGCCGGCGCGTTTCTGCTCCTTCTTAGGGATATATACGATTTCACCTTGGATATATTCTTGCAATTGTTTCAATAGGTTAGGGGGAAGAACGTCTTTCCCGTTCTTGTAACTCATGGATGGAAACCTCCTCAAATTTTCGCAAAGTTGAACCTTTGTTATGATTTGCAGAGTGTAATCTCATCGCCCCTAAACCTCATACCATTCTTATCAAAATGGAATAAAAAAAACACGACCATAATCGTGCCTGTGGGTTGTATATTCAATTATACAAATTCAGGTGAACGGTTATTCCACGAATGATATTCAGTTAGGAGACGAGTACCTCTGCGGCGGCCGCAACAATCATCGCTACTGTGTTAGTCATTGTGTTCATTAAAAAGCACTCCTTTCACCTAATATTGGAATTTAATTGGGGGGTGGAGAGCAAGTTCTCTCCTGCTTGCCTGTGTTCACTTCGTGTTCACAATTCTCATTATATGTAAAAAGCTTCTCGCTGTCTACTCGCAAAGTTAAAATTATGCGGGGGCCCAGGAGCCCCCGGTTTTGTAACGATGATCTCTGCTTACGCAGAGATCACCTCCGCTTTTGTTGTAATCACCTTGATCACTCCTTTCCGAAGTCATTAGCCGGCCGGCTACATATCTATTTACTCATATTCCCAGCCCGGTCTCAAGTGAAAGAATGGTTATAAGGATTCTTTCCCAGGCGGTTCGCGCAGGCGAGTTCAGCAGGAGCTGAGCGCAGCAGGAGCTGGGCGCAGCGGGAGCTGGGCGCAGCGGGAGCTGGGCGCAGCGGGAGCTGGGCGCAGCGGGAGCAAAGAAGAGAAGCCCCCGACTCTATGGAATCGGAGGCTTCTCTTCCCGGTCAATGCCCCAGCGCGCGCACCGCGATGCCGCTGCTGTCCAGCAGCGCGCGGATATCGCGCGCAAACTCCACGGCGTGCGCACCGTCGCCGTGGATGCAGATCGTGTCCGCGCGCATGCTCAGATCCTCCCCCTCCAGGGAGAGGACCTTCCCCTCGCGGACAAGCCGCACCACCTGCGCCGCCGCATCCGCGGCGCTCGCCAGCAGCGCCCCGGGCTGGTCCCGGGGCGTCAGCGCGCCGTCCCGCCGGTAGGTGCGGTCCGCGAAAGCTTCGCTCGCGGTCCGCAGCCCTGCGGCGGCGCCCGCCCGGAGCAGCTCGCTGCCGGGCGGACCGAACAGCGTCAGCTCCGCGCTGACGCTGCGTGTCGCAGCCGCAATGGCCGCGGCCAGATCATGGCGGTTCGCCGCCATGTGATAGAACGCGCCGTGCGGCTTGACGTGCTGCAGGCGGCCGCCTTCGGCATGGACGAACGCCTGCAGCGCCCCGAGCTGATACAGCGTCAGCTCGTAAGCCTCGGCCGGCGTGATCGCCATCTCGCGCCGGCCGAAGCCCTGCAGATCGGGCAGGCCCGGATGGGCCCCGATCGCAACGCCTTTGCGCATGCACAGCTGCACGGTGCTGCGCATAGTGGCCGGATCGCCTGCGTGGAACCCGCAGGCGATGTTGGCGGAGCTGACGTAATCCAGCAGCTCCGCGTCACGGCCAAGGCGATAGGCGCCGAAGCCCTCGCCCATGTCGCAATTCAAATCAATACGCAGCGTGATCGTGAACACCCCCAGCAAGTTTATATGGTATGGCGCCCGTTCTTGGCCCAAGCCTTAAGTCCAGCCTCCAGCAGCCTCAAATCCATCGCCTGCAGCAAGAGCTGCTCCTGAGCCTCTCTGAGGCTCACTTCGCGGAAACGCAGCGCAGCGCCTGGCTTTACTTGTGCGACCAAGGGCAAATGCGCGGTAATCACCTGGGCGATTCTCGGATAACCGCCCGTGGTTTGGCAATCCGCCATCAGCAGGATCGGATTCCCGCCCGGAGGCACCTGAATCGTTCCCGGAGTGACCGCTTCCGAGATCATCTCAGAGGGACAGCCGTTATCAAGGGACAGCGCCTCCCCCTCCAACCGGTACCCCATCCGGTCCGATTGCGGGGTAACCGTGAAGCTGTTGGCATACAACGCGGCCTTCGCTTGCTCCGTAAAACGGCCGGCTTCCTTCCCCGCAACGACGCTGACCACAGGAGCGGCATCGTAAGGAGGACGGATATGGGTGCTTACATAACCGGATGGGGTCCGCTTCATCGGGTACTGCCTTGCGTCGCCTATGGACAGCTCATCGCCCGCTCGCAGCGCTCTCCCGGCATAACCGCCTAACGCCGCCCGCAAATACGTGCTTGTGCTCCCCAGCGCCTTGTTCGCCACGAAGCCCCCATGCACAGCCAGGTAAGCTCTGCATCCCTGAACGGCATAGCGGACATGCAGCGTCTCTCCCTTCTCCATGTGAAACGGCTGCCATGACGACACCGGCCTTCCGTCCACATCCGCTTCCATATCCGCTCCGCATAGCGCCAGCAGCATATCGGCCTGTGCGGACAAGACAGGGCCGTTCAGCGTCATCTCCAGAACAGCCGCGTCCGCTCTGTTTCCCGCAAGCAGATTCGCCGTCCGATGAGCGAAATAGTCCATCGGCCCCGAAGCAATAACCCCATACTTGCGGTATCCGAAGCGTCCTTCATCCTGCAGCGTCGACAAGAGTCCCGGCTTTACGACTCTAAAGCCCATTGCGCCCACTCCTTTCCGCGGCAGCATGGAAGACCTCCGGCGTGATCGGCACGAATCTCACTCGGTCGCCGGCTCGCAGCAGAGACGGTTGTTCGTATTCCGGCCGGAAGAGTGCGAGCGGCGTGCGGCCGATGATTTGCCAGCCGCCGGGCGTCTCAAGCGGATAGATGCCCGTCTGTGCGCCGCCGATCCCTACAGAGCCTGCGGGAATACGCTCCCGGGGATTCGGCTTCCGCGGCGTTGCAAGCCCTTCCGGCAAACCGCCCAAATAAGGAAACCCCGGGGCGAAGCCGATCATATACACCGGGTATATGTGTGCGGTGTGCAGTTGGATGATGGTCTCGGCAGTCACATGATGATAAGCCGCAACCTCGTCCAAATCGGGGCCGAACTCGCCGCCGTAGCAGACCGGAATCTCCATGACATCCGTCCCGCTGCCGGAGCTGCCTTGCGGGGTCGGCTGAAAGCCCTCCAGGCACGCCTGTATGTGCCGCTGCACAATCTCGTAGGGCAGCAGTTCATCTGCCTCATTCTCCTGCTTGCGAAGCTGTTCCTTATCCGTATGATGCCGATAAACCGCAACGCAGTCATAGTAAATCGTTATCGTCGTATAAGCCGTTACCAATTCCATGAACCCGTCGAAAGGATGCTTCTCCAAATAGGCGCTCACTTGCTGCACCAGATCTAACGTAGTCAAGTCAATGCCAGTGCCTAACGTCAGCGCGATGGCTGCATCTCCAACATGATGGCATTCATAGATGAGCTTGTTCATGCAAAATGCTGCTTTTTCAGCCAATTCGCACAAAGCTCGGGCCATAGGTACGCTTCCGCATGATCCTGCGCCATTCCTATGCCATGGCGTCCGCTCTCGAACACATGCAGATCGTAAGGCACCTTATGGCGGCTAAGGGCGCCGGCAAAAAGCAAGCTGTTCTCTACGGGAACGGCGGCATCGTCGGCCGTATGCCACAGAAACGTCGGCGGTGTATGAGCCGAGACCTGCTTCTCTGTCGATAGCAGATTGACCAACTGCTCATCCGGGTTCTCACCCAGCAAATTCCGCTTAGAGCCGACATGTCCGAACTCGTAGAACGAAATGACGGGATAGCACAGGATTAAAGCATCCGGCCGGCTGCCCTGTCTGTCAATCGGATCTGCGGCTTCCGGGTTGCCTGCATCGAACAAAGTACCTGCCGAGGAAGCCAAATGTCCGCCGGCCGAGAAGCCGAGAATACCTACACGATTCGCGTCGATGCCCCATTCTTCGGCATGATGTCTTACCGTGCGAATCGCCCTCTGGGCATCCTGGAGCGGAACGGGATGCTCATACGGCGCTACGCGGTAATTAAGAACGAACGCCGAGATGCCCAACCCGTTCAACCACTTCGCGACCGGTTCGCCTTCATGAGGCGCACGCCTACCGTAGCCGCCCCCTGGGCATACTATGACGGCAGAGCTCAAGCCTTCACTTGCTACAGGATACAAAGTCAGGCTCGGGCATCCTTGGTTCTCCTCACCGATGCTATCCTTGGATGCTCCGGGCCACAATTCGATCGTATTTGCATTGTTCACTTGTGAAACCTCCTTGTGCATATCGTATGTACTATGCTAATCATATCCAATCCGCAAGGAATCGCCTAGTACCGATTTACGAAAAGAAGACCGTCCAGGCAACAGATCCCGGAGGTCTTCTTCATGTCTTGCCTATTCCCAAACGACTTCCCAGTTCCCGTTCACACTGGCTTCGATTGTGCCCCGTTCCATGATATATCCGGCAAGCAGCTCCGCTACGTCGGTAGGAATATCCTTGATGACGGGCTTATCCTGGAACATGGCGTAATTGCCGCCGCCGGCAGCCCGGTAGTTGTTCATTACCACATCATAGGATGCTTCCAGGTCCAGCGGCCGGCCTTCGTACTCCAGCAGCACGACGCGCTCTCCGACGGGACGGGAGATGTTTAATCTATACGTGATGCCTTCCCACATATCGTAGTTGTAATGCTGCGGCTTCGGCTCCCTGAACTTGGCGCTCACTTGAACCTCGCCGCCGTCTGTAAGCTCGAAATATTCCGCAGACTGCTCCAGCGCATCCTTAATGTCTTGTCCGGAGATGCGGATGACTTTCAACGTATTCGGATAAATGTAATTGGATACGATGTCCCTCATCGTAATATCCGCAGGGAAGCCCGGCGAAACGTTGTCAAACAACGCCGTATTCGATATCGAGGCTCCGGACAGCTCCATTTGCACGCGGTTGATGAATTCAATCAGCGCGCTGTCTTTGAGCCGAATCCCCATCGGGTCTTTAACCAGCATATCGCCGGTCAGTTTCCCGATCGGCTGGTCAAGCCATTCTTGGGTCTTGGCCTCGTAGGCGCTCACCAGCTCGATCAGCTTGGCATCGGCCTCGACACCCGCAACCGGGAGCAGCTCGGAGGTTCGGCTCGCGATCGCCCATTGGCCGCCGTCTGTCTTCGACAACGCCAGCCGCACTTTGCCGAGGGTGACCCCCGCTGTTCCCGGCTGAACGACAATGACGCCCCCTACCGTCTGACCTGCAATGCTCCGGTGCTGATGCCCCGTCAGCAGTACGTCGATCCCAGGGACTTCCATGCACAGCCGGTAGCCTTGATTCTCCCCGGTCAACGGCTCGGTCGGCTCGCCTGTCTCCAAGTGCCGCTCGAATCCCCCGTGATAGGAAACGACGACGACATCCGCCTGCTC
The DNA here is from genome assembly GCF_028765165.1 of Paenibacillus sp. MAHUQ-63. Lineage (GTDB taxonomy): Bacteria > Bacillota > Bacilli > Paenibacillales > NBRC-103111 > Paenibacillus_E. The sequence goes on from NZ_JARADB010000001.1 coordinate 1,085,210, forward strand.
CTCTTCCCGAAGCACTTTCACCCATCGCTTCGCCGCTTCTACGGCATCCACGAATTGCAAGCCCTCGATGTGCGCAGGATTCTCCCAATTCGGTATATAAGGCGTGGTCAGCCCCAGTATGCCGACCCGCACGCCTTCCGGAAGCACTTTGACGAGATAGGGCTTGCCCAAGAAAGGCTCTCCCGTCTTCTCATCGAGGATCGTAGCGCATAACCAGGGGAAGTCGGATTCCTTGACCGCTTTGCCCAGCACACCCAGACCGTAATTAAACTCATGATTACCGATCACAGCCGCATCGTAGCCGATATAGTTAAGGCCGAGCACCATCGGATCCATAGGCTCGTTGTCCAGTCTGGCATGATGGTAGGCTAGCGGCGTGCCTTGAATGAGGTCACCGTTATCGATGACCAGCACGTTCGCCGACTGCTTGCGCTCCTGTGCGATCAGGGTCGCCACTTTGGATAACCCGACGTCGTTCGGCTTGTTATTCGCATAATGCAGAGGCAGCATATTGCCATGCAGATCGCTTGTCTCCAGTATGGTTAGGCTGCATTGGTTTTTGTCGATTGATTGCGTCAATTTCTCCACTCCATAACATTATTTTGTATGAAGATACATATCCCTTGTCAGTTTAACAAATACTTCACACTATCTTCCATATATTTTATGTTAATGTTATAGTACATCATAGATAAAAAGTAAATTAAATTAAACGGAGGTCAAAAAGAAATGAAGAAATTAACGGTTATCTCCTTGTCCATGGTTGTTGCGGCTGGTCTTCTTGCAGGCTGCGCAAAGAAAGAAACTCCGGCTCCTTCCGCTTCCGCAGGTGCAGCAGCTACAGCTACTCCGGCAGCAGCAGCAGGATTCGTTCCTAAAGAACTGAAAGTGCAATTCGTTCCTTCCCAAAACGCAGAGACGCTTGAAGCAAAAGCGAAGCCGCTTGAGAAACTTCTCGGTGACAAGCTTGGCATCCCGGTAAAAGTGTCGGTTTCAACTGACTACAACGTTGTTATCGAAGCTATGGCTTCCAAACAAGTTGACGTAGGCTTCCTGCCTCCGAGCAACTACGTTGTTGCTCACGATACGCGCAAAGCGGCTGACCTGCTCGCGCAAGCGACACGCTTCGGAGTTGACGATGCAACAGGCCAACCGACGACTGAGCTGGTCAACTTCTACAAATCCGAAATTCTTGTCAAAGCGGATTCCCCGATCAAATCCGTGGCTGATTTGAAAGGTAAGAAAATCGGCTGGCAAGGTGTAACTTCCGCAGCTGGTTACGTTTACCCAGGTCTTCTGCTGAAGAAAGCCGGCGTTGATCCGGTGAAAGATGTAACAGGCGTACAATTCCAAGGCCATGACAAAGCGGTTATCGCGCTGCTGAACGGTCAAGTTGACGCTGTCGGCGTATTCCAAGATATTCGTACGAACATGATCAAGGATTACCCGGAGATCTTCAAACAAACGAAAGTTCTGGCCTTCTCTGACAAAATTCCTAACGATACGATCGCCGTTCGCTCCGATATGGATGCAGCTTGGAAGAAGAAAATCCAAGACGCTTTCATCGCCATCGGGAAAGATCCGGAAGGTCAAAAAGTTATTTTCGACGTTTACACACACAAAGGCTATGTTGTAGCGAATGACTCTGACTTCAACATCGTCCGTGATGCCAACAAAGAAATGGGCTTGAAATAAGCCTCTCGCTTCATAACGAATTGAAACCCGGAAAACCTCCGCATGAACCATGCGGAGGTTTTTTTCATTCTACTCCGTTCTGCGCCTGCATACTATGAGTGTGGCACGTCCGCAAATTTTTTTTTACTTTTGCATGACAAATGTTTACCTGGACTTGTCATATATCATAGTGGGGTGAAAATGAGATGTTCGAAAAGCTAATCAGCTGCAAAAATGAAGTCTCCATCCGGTGCGGAAAAGACGAGATTCGAGGAGTCATCACCAATTATTACTCGGCTTTTCGACTCGTGAAAATAAGCAACGTTTTGATCCCGATCGAGCTGATCGAACAGATTGAAGTGCTGACACCAGCCAGCCCTTCCTCTGCAGCAACACAGATTCGGCGCGGCCCGCTTCGCCTGGTTGCACAGAAGAGACTTTCCAACTAGTGGTCATTGGCATAGGGATAAACCAAAACAGACGCCGCATTTGCGGCGTCTGTTGCTTCTATACGATGCGTTTGCGAAGCGTCCCTGAGACATAATCAATAATCGATACGGTGACGATGATACCGATGAGAATAATCCCAACGCGCGGCCATTGTCTGGCATTCAGCGCGAAGATAAGCGGAGTACCGATACCGCCCGCGCCGATGATCCCAAGCAGCGTTGCCGAACGGACGTTAATCTCGAACCGGTACAGCGTATACGAGATGAAATCGGGAATCACCTGCGGCACGACGGCGTAGGCCATCCGCTGCCAGAAGTTCGCTCCAACGGCATTCATCGCTTCCGTAGGCCCCATATCCATATTCTCGATGGCTTCGGCATACAGCTTGCCGAGCATCCCCACGGAATGCAGGCCTAGCGCCATAACGCCGGCGTAAGCATTGGGTCCGACCGCTTTGATGAAGATCAAAGCCATGATGATTTCCGGAATCGTCCGAACGATGCTCAGGAACAGCTTGCCTGTCCCGGAAACCACCCGGATCCGGCTCATATTCGCTGCCGCCCAGAAAGCGAACGGCAAACAGACGACGGCCGAAACGAAGTTGCCCAAGTAGGAGATCGATAACGTTTCAAGCAGGGAGCGAAGCAAATCTTCCCCTTCCGGGATGTAGACATAAGCCCAATCCGGATGGAACAAACCGGAGATCATCGCTTTCGTCAAAATCCAGGTCGTGGGCTGGAAACCCGTAAGCTCAAGACCGGTCAAGGACCAGATGAACAGAGCGACAACGGCAAACCAACCGATAATTTTGAAGGTACGCGCACGCGCAGCCGGCATCGGTTTCGCGCTGCCTTTGAGCAGGTACGTACGGAAACGGGTACTTACCAAATCGATGATGACAACGACGATCAGCGTATAAATAACGATCGCGCAGGACTGGTCGTAGCGGAACAGGTCCAGCGTATTTTTGAGCAGCAAGCCGATACCGCCCGCTCCTACGAGACCGAGAATAGCGGAAGCACGGATGCTCACTTCGAAGGTGTACAGGAAATGAGCCAAATACGTAGGCGCTACTTGCGGAATGACCCCGAAGCGGATGAGCTTCAGCTTATTCGCACCGACGGCGGTCATCGCTTCCAGCGGTCCCGGATCAATCGCTTCCGTCGATTCGTAGGACAGCTTGGACAGAATCCCGAAAGTGAAGAAAATAAGTGCTAGCGTACCTGCCGTCGGACCGAAGCCGACGAGGACGGCAAAGAGTGCCGCGTACAGCAAATCCGGAATGGTGCGGATCAAGTTCAGGATCAGCCTTGCCGGATAGAACAGCCATGGGTTGGTCGTTACGTTGCGGGCTGCCAGCAGCGCCATCGGGAACGCGAACAGCGCGCCAACCGTTGTCCCGATAATGGACATCTGGATCGTTTGCATCATCGGCTTCCAAATATCGCCGAAGAACGCCCAGTCCGGCGGGAACATTTCCGCGACAAATTTGAAAATTTCCGGTGTACCCGTCACCAGCTTCGTCAAGGTTGCATCCGTTTGGTAGATACTACCGGCCAGGAACAGCAGCATGATAATCGCTGTAAGATATAATTTCGTTCGAGGAGGTCTTTTGACGATCGTCGCACTCATCCCTCCTGCACCCCCAAGAGCTCATCTTTCTTAATGGCACGGCCATAAATTTCGGAGAATACGTCATCCGTCGCTTCCGCCACAGGTCCGTCATAGACGACTTTGCCGGCGCGAAGACCGATAATCCGGGTCGCATACTCGCGCGCTAGATCGATAAAGTGAAGGTTCACGACCGTCGTAATGCCCAGCTCGGTATTGATGCGTTTCAGGTCATCCATAACCTGTCTGGTCGTTAAAGGGTCCAAGGAAGCTACCGGCTCGTCCGCCAAAATGATTTTGGCTTCTTGCGCCAACGCTCTTGCGATGGATACGCGCTGTTGTTGACCACCGGACAATTCATCGGCGCGTGAATAGGCTTTCTCCCGTATGTTCACTCTTTCCAGCGCTTTCAGGGAAAGCTCGATATCGTGTTTAGGGAATAAACCCAGTACAGTACGCAGTGTGGAGTGATAGCCTACACGGCCGGAGAGTACGTTGCGAAGCACAGAAGAGCGCTTGACGAGGTTAAAGGTCTGGAAGATCATCCCGATATCCCGCCGCATGCGGCGCAATTCGGCACCGTTCGCCTTCGTTATCGATTTGCCGTCGATCAGAATCTCACCGGCCGTCGTTTCATGCAAGCGGTTAATGGAACGCAGCAGCGTCGATTTCCCGGCACCCGAAAGACCCACGATAACTACGAACTCACCAGGCTTAATCGTTAAATTAATGTCGTTCAGACCCACAGTTCCGTTAGGATATACCTTGGAAATATGTTTAAACTCAATCATATAAGTCCTACTTTCTTTATATGGTATCAAAGATCAGACCAATTAAATTCCACTTTTTTCGGCAAAATCCTTCTTTATAGGATAACCTTTAGAAAAAATTCATATTCCAATGTTCACCAGTACTAAAATGGTCCCGGATGCTAGCTCCGGGACCCAGGACAATCGTCGTATATTAAGCTTTCGCGCTCCAGCGTTCCTCAATCTTCAACCATTTCCATACGGCGATCGAGACGATCCAGGCCGCGATGAACAAGGCGACCAGGATAAAGCCGAGAACGCCGAAGTCAATCTCCTGCAGCCATGCCCAGAATGATCCTTTCATTCCCAGCTCTTCCGAAAGCACCTGGCCCAGTTCGATGACGCCGATAATTAAAGCGGCAACAACGGCCAAAGCGGTGACGGTCAAGTTATAATACAGCTTCCGAACCGGTGTATGGAAGGCCCATCTGTACGCTTTGGTCATGAACATCCCGTCAGCCGTGTCGAAAAGGCTCATCCCTGCCGCGAACAGCAGTGGAAGCGAGATGATGCCGATGAACGGAATGGCTTCCTTCGCCGCATGGGCGGAAATGGCCAGCAGCGCGATTTCACTGGCGGTATCGAAGCCTAAGCCGAATAGAAAGCCGAGCGGATATACGTGCCAGCTTTTGCTTATGAAGGAGAACAGCGGCTTGATGATCCGGGTAATGAAGCCCCTGGATTCCAGCAGCGCTTCGAACTCCTCGTCATTGTGCTTGCCGCCGCGAAATTTCACGAACATTTTGTACAGGTTGATCAAAATCAGCAGATTGATAATTCCGATGATCACCAGAAACAACCCGGACACTGACGCACCGATGACGCCGCCGAAGCGCTGCATCCAGGGCAGCTCCCGCTCGGCCCACTGTACGGAGAAGGCCGTAACGATCGCCATCAGGAAGACGACCGAGGAGTGTCCGAGCGAGAAATAAAATCCGACGCCAAGCGGGTTCTTCTTCTGCTGCACAAGCTTGCGCACCGTATTGTCAATCGCGGCAATATGATCCACGTCGAAAGCATGCCGCATGCCGAGCGTATAGGCGAGAAGCCCGATTCCCCAGAAAGCCGGAGACGATTGGGCCACGGTGAAAAGCCCGAAGATCCCTAGTATATGAAGGAGCAAAATAAAACCCACGTATCCGCCCCAGCTTTTTTTCTGCTGCATCCAAGATTTCCACATGCTTGTTCCATCCGCCTCTCCATCTTCGTGTTACGATTAATTAACAATGTAGCACACGTGTTCACACATTGAGAAGTCCCCGGCTTACATTTTTGTAAAGAAAACGAACATTTATTTGTTATAATGGAACCGTTCCAAACATCGAAATCTCAAGTTAGGAGTGGACATGCACGATGTCATTGCGTCTTTTCAAATGGTTTACGATCCTTATACCGGTCATTATCATCGGCGGCTTCGAATATATTCGCCATGAATTTCTGCTGAATTACTTGACGATGGAAGCCGGCAACTTCTCCATTACCGTCATCACCCTGCTGCTGTCTTATCTGTTCGCTTCGTGGATGTTTCAGAGCATTGAACGCAGCAATGAGCAGCTCACGATGGGCGAAGCCCGCAGGGCCGTCTATGAAGAGCGGGAACGTCTTGCCAGAGCCCTGCACGACGATCTGGCTCAGACGCTGTTCTTCCTGAACGTGAAGCTGAAGCAGGGCGATCTGGAGGAAGCGAAAGCGGCGGTGTCGGAGATTGATAACTCGCTGCGGCAGGCGATCTTCAATCTTCGCACCCCTCCCGAGGAAGGAACGAGTCTGGAGCAGCGCATCCATAAGTTTCTCAAAGACTGGACGCTTGTGACCGGAATCGAGCTGCAGGAGGAGCTGAGCATCGAAGAGGGCAGCTTCTCCTCTACGGAGGAAGTGCAGCTGTTCGGTATTATCCAAGAAGCTTTCACGAACATCCGCAAGCATTCCATGGCGACGAGAGCGGCAGTGGCACTGACGGCTGAGCAAGGTTCCTGGCGGTTGGAGATTACGGATAACGGCCGCGGCGTCCGGCATGACGAAGCCAAAGGCAAGAAATACGGCATTGAGCTGATGCATAAGCGTGCGGAGGAATTAGGGGCAGTGCTCGAGTTCCAGTCCGCGGTCCCCGGCGCTGGCGGCAGCGAACCCGGCACTGCGCTGATCGTGCGATCCACGGACGGGAGGAATGGATCATGACACACATTCAACCGTACCGCGTTCTTATCGTGGACGATCATCCCCTGGCGCGGAAAGCGATACACAGCATGCTGCAGCAGGTAGCCGACTTCGAAATCGTCGGCGAGGCCAGCTCCGGTGAAGAAGCGATTCGTCTGTGCGGAGAAGCCGCGCCGGACGTTGTCTTAATGGATATTCATATGTCGCCCATGAATGGACTCGAAGCGACGCGGCGCATCAAGCAGCTGTATGGCGGGATCCGCATCGTGATGCTAACCGTCTCCGATGACGTCGCCGATCTCTTCACGGCGCTGCAGTTCGGAGCCCAGGGGTATCTGCTCAAAAACATGGATCCCGACGAATGGCTCACCTACCTGCGCGCGCTGCTGGACGACAATTCCGAAGTAGCCAGGGGGATGGCGGACAAGCTGTTCCAGCGGTTTCGCGCCCCGGCGGGCAACCCTGCCGAAGGGCCGACCCCGAGTATGCTGACGTCCCGGGAGCAGGAAATTACCGCCTATGTGGCGCAGGGAGACAATAACCGGCAAATTGCAGAAAAGCTGCTCATTTCCGAGCATACCGTTAAGAACCATATGAAAAATATATTGGTAAAGCTTGCCTTAGAGAACCGCGTTCAGCTTACCGCATTCGCCATCAAACACGGCCTGACACGAAAAGGACAAAACTAGTCGAAAAAATAGCCCACTAGAGTCATACTCAGACGCTTACCGAACAGGTAACATGGACAACATGAGAAGAGTGATTCGAAAGGGGAAATTTACCATGTTCAAAAAATTAATGCTCCATACCGGCATCCTGCTGATCGGTTCCATGCTGCTGGCCGGAGTGGCAAGCGCCCACGTTACGGTCTATCCGAAAGAAGCTACGCAGGGCAGCTATGAGAAGTTCACCGTGCGCGTCCCATCGGAGAAAGATATTCCTACGGTGAAGGTGGAAGTGAAATTCCCGCTGGATGCCGTTGCGATCTCCCGCTTCGAGCCGAAAGCCGGCTGGAAGTACGAGCTGGCCAACGATTCCGCAGGCAAGATTACCGGCGTCACATGGACGGCAACCGGCGACGGTCTGGCCAGCACGGAATTCGGCGAATTCAATCTGCAGGGGAAAGTCGCGGATACAGCGACCCAGATCGTCTGGAAAGCTTACCAGACGTACAAAGACGGCAGTGTCGTGGAATGGGTGGGCGCGGATGGATCAGACAAGCCCGCTTCCGTCACGACGGTGAAAGCCAAAGCGGGCGCCGTAACGGACAGCCACGGCAATGTCGTTGCCGGTGCTGCGCCGGCTGCCGCAGGCAGCTCCGAATCCAAGGCGCCGCTGTACCTGTCCATCGCGGCCGTCGTGCTCGGCGCGCTGTCCCTGATCGTTTCGCTGACTAGAAAACGCAGCTAGCAAAAAGGCCTTGAGCTCTCCGTCATCACGACGAGGAACTCAGGGCCTTTATTGTTTACGCTGGTAGATGCGGAAATAGTACTCGTACGGATTCTTCTCGTTCCGTTCGCCTTGCTCGCTAGAAACCAAAGTCCAATCGGACAAATCGAGTTCGGACATATAGGTGTCCGCTGCGAATTCATGCTCGATGAACGTAATGTACATCCGGTCCACCTCGGAGGCAAACAAGCGGAAAATTTCGGCGCCGCCGATCACGAACAGCTCTTCGTCCCGGAACGCTTGAACCGCTTCGCTGACCGAGTGAATGACTTCGCATCCCTCGGCCCGGTACGCGGGATTTTGTGTGAGGACGATGTTCCGCCGGCCTGGCAAGGGCTTGCCGATGGACTCATACGTCTTCCGCCCCATCAGAATCGGATGCCCCATCGTCACCGCTTTGAAGAACTTCAAGTCCGCCGGCAAATGCCAAGGCAATGTATTGTTCACGCCAATGGCCCGGTTGCGGTCCATGGCAAAAATAAATGATATGCTCATTGCAACATGTCTCTCCTCTCGCTCGGTACGCTAGATACGCTAGACGGCGACCGGCGCCTTAATCGTCGGATGCGGGTTATAGCCGATCAGCTCAATATCGCTAACGTCAAAGTCGAAGACCGAAGCTACCTCTTGGTTCAGCTTGAGCCTGGGCAGCTCCCTCGGCTCTCGGCTGAGCAGCGTATGAATCTGCTCGATATGGTTGGTGTAAATATGCGCATCGCCGAGCGTATGCACGAATTCGCCGACGCCGAGCCCGCACTCCTGTGCGATCAGATGCGTGAGCAGTGCGTACCCGGCGATGTTGAAGGGAATGCCCAGGAACGTATCCGCGCTGCGCTGATACAGCTGGCAGGACAGCTTGCCGTCCGCCACGTAGAATTGGAACATCGTGTGGCATGGCGGGAGCGCCATGCTCGGCACATCCTCCGGATTCCAAGCGGAGACGATGAGCCGGCGGGAATCCGGGTTCGTTTTGATCATATGAATAACATCCTTCAGCTGATCGATCGTGCCGCCCTGCGTCGTCGTCCAATCCCGCCATTGCTTGCCGTACACGTCTCCAAGCTCCCCGTACTGCTTCGCAAACGCTTCGTCTTCCAGCACCTTTTGCACGAAAGTCGCCATCTGCTCCTCATATTGAAGCTTAAACGCCTCATCCTGTTGGGAGCGCAGACCGAAGTTGCTCATGTCAGGTCCGGTATAATCGCTGCTTTCCACCCACCTCTTGAACGCCCACTCGTTCCAAATGTGGTTATTATGCTGCAGCAGATACCGGATATTCGTATCTCCTTTAATAAACCAGAGCATTTCGCTGGCGATGAGCCGAAACGGCACTCTCTTGGTTGTCACCAGCGGAAAGCCTTGCGACAAGTCGAAGCGCATTTGCCGGCCGAATACGGATATCGTTCCCGTTCCCGTCCGGTCTTCCTTTCTGATGCCATTCGTCAAAATATCTTGTAAGAGATCATGGAATGCTTGCAAGCTGATGAACCTCCATCCTGTTAAATACATATCCATCTATTTTACCTTCTCCGTACGGACAATGCCATGCCTGTTTACGAAAAATATGCTGAACAGCCAACCCGTCCCCGCCATATGCCAAATGTTCCTATGGTGCATTTTCGGCCTGTATATGGTACTATTTGCTCCTAGAAGAGGTTCGCAAACTCCCTCTATAAAAAACTATGAAAGAAGGATTCATCTATGGCAGGAAGAAGCAATGAAGATTTGAAAGACATTACTTTATTGGGCAATCAGGGCACGAAATATGTATTCAACTATGATCCGTCCGTGTTGGAGGCTTTCGATAACAAACATCCGAACAGGGACTATTTCGTCAAATTCAACTTCCCTGAATTCACGAGCTTATGTCCCGTAACCGGGCAGCCGGATTTCGCTACGCTGTACATCTCCTACATTCCTAATATCAAAATGGTGGAGAGCAAATCCCTCAAGCTGTATTTGTTCAGCTTCCGTAACCATGGCGATTTCCATGAGGATTGCGTCAACATCATTATGAACGACTTGATCAAGCTTATGGAGCCTCGTTACATTGAGGTATGGGGCAAATTCACGCCGCGCGGCGGCATCTCGATCGATCCCTACTGCAACTGGGGTCAGCCCGGCACGAAATTCGAGGCGATGGCTGAGCACCGTCTAATGAACCATGACATGTACCCGGAGAAAATCGACAACCGCTAATTTGACTTTACGGGCAGTGTGATCGTGACCGTCGTTCCGACGCCCTCTTCACTTTCATATATGATTTTCCCGTTCATCGTATCAATAATGCGCATCGTTACAGCTGTCCCCAGACCCGTCCCGACATCCTTCGTGGAATAGAACAGATGGCCGATCCGGGACAGCTGTTCTTTGCTCATCCCTTTCCCATTATCGCTGATCCGGAATTGAACCTCGTCCGTCATACCCGTTAACCAAACCTTCACTTCACCGTCAGCTGTCGTTGCCTCGATAGCATTTTTGATGACGTTGACCAACGCTTGCTGCAGTTGTCCCCGATCCGAATGCATATAAATGTGCTCGTCGAGCTGGCAGGTCAGCGTTACGCCATTCTTTATCGCCATAGGCGATAGCAGAATCAGAATGTTGTTCAGCATATCCGATGATGAGAACGATTCCATCTTCAATGGCTTTGGCTTGGAAAAGTTCAAATAATCATGAATGATAGCCTCGGCCCGCTCCAGCTCCTCCATCGCGATCGTTAAGTACTGCTGGTTTTTGCCTAGTTCATTCGGACGCATCAACTGCAAGAAGCCTTTCACCACCGTCAGCGGATTGCGAACCTCGTGTGCGATAGAAGCCGCCAGCTCCCCTAACGTTTTCATTTTTTCAGCTTTTTGGATTTGCGCTTTCATCCTGGCTCGTTCTACGTTAATTTCCATCAGCATAGCCGACAGCCACGCCCCCAGAACAAGCATGATGCCGAAAGCAAGTAATGCCGTGAGCATTTCGAAGCTGTCCAAATGACCTTCATGCGCATAAAACATATACGATAGCAAAATGAAAAGCATAACCAGTAAAGGACCTAATGAAACCGCAACCGTCGCCTTAATCCTCGCACGGCCGGTCATCAGCCTTACTTTCTTCGAAGCGATAAGCGGGAACAGGAAGCTTAACGTCATACTTACATATCCGAACCAGACCGAGTCGCCTCCGAGATACGTACGTGTCAGTAACATCATCACATAATTGACGAATCCCGCAGCGGGTCCGAAATAGATCGTCGAAATGACGAGGGGGACGTACCGCAAATCCCAATATAGATTAAGATCTTTGTACGAAAAGAGCAAACAGAGGGACGTGGCGATGCCATATAGCATGCCCATCACAACCGGCGACTTCGCATAGCGCCATTTCTCTCCGAACACGCTTTGCAACAACACAGGTGCAAGAACGATCAGGATGTTCAGGAACAATTTTTCCAGCAGCATAGTTCTTTCCCCGCCCTCTGCTCTTGAATAATTTACTTTGTAAATTCTGCAAAAACGGGTAAATTCCTCTATTGACCATTGGATTTAAACTAGGAAAGATAAAAAATGGCAGAAAAGACTTCTAGTCGAAGCCTTTCTGCCATCATTGCTATAGCTGCTATTTAAATGTTAAAACTTGCAGAAGACGCTGCAGAAGGACGGCGCTCTGAGCGCGTGTAGCTTCCTTCTTCGGGTCAAATGTAGATGGAGTTGTACCATCCATCAATTGCAGCTGTCCAAGCCGTTTAACGGCCTCTTGGGCCCAGGAATGAATAAGCGTACGATCTTCATAGTCCTGCGCCTGCGCCTGCGCCTGCGCCTGCGCCTGCCCCTGCTCTTGCTGCTCGTTGTATCCCGCCGCCTGCAAAGCGCGGTCGATCATAACCGCCATTTCCTCCCGGGTAATCGTCTGGTCCGGCCGGAACGTTCCATCCTCATAGCCGGTTGCGATTCCCGCTTCTACGGCCGCATGAATAGCCTCACTGTACCAAGCCGTCTCTTCGGTATCTCGAAACGCCCCGTTGTTGGAAGCTGATTTCAATCCAAACGCACGGGTAATCATCGCCGCTAGCTCAGCTCGCGTGACCGGTTGGTCAGGCCGGAATTCATCTTGGGAAAAGCCTTGAACGAACCATTTATTCGCCATCCGTTCGATGCTGTCTTGGGCCCAATGATGCCTCGTATCACTGAAAGAAATCTCGTTTGCAATAAACATCACCGTGCTGTTCGTGCGGCTGTAGAAAGTGATCTCACCATTAATCACTGTAAAAGGCACCGGTTCATAGCTCGTTGTCCCATTAGCATCCTGAACAACTCGCAGCGCTGCCAAGTTACGCTCCGCGATCGCGGCGATCGCGGGCTTCACTGTGTACGGCACGTATCGTTTGAAGCCGGCAATCTCCACGGTTTGGTTACCGCTTGCCACAGCATGAACCGCGAAATCGATGGATGCAACGACTTGAAGGCCGTCCGCTTTTGCTTGCGCAGCGGCGCCATCCTGATGCGTAATGACCACTTCGATGCGTACGTTCTCCGGCTTCGTTCCAAGCTGAGCCGCCAGCTGGTCCAGGCTCAACTGCTTGACGGGGAGCTTAACGCCGCCCAATGGAGTGGTCAGGGTTACGGATGGAACATCCGCCAATTTACGCATGACGGAAGACGTCAATTCGACCCGTACCTGCTCCGTACCGCTTGGACCGCCGACCGCGAGTGTCAGAGGGCCTTCTCCTTGCGTTCTCAGGATGGCGTCCAGTGTCACTTCGTCCACCTTGGAGGTAACGACGGTCTTGCCGTCCTTCTCCATCACCTCCGTTTTTAACTGAGCAGCGGGGCTTGGAGCCACCGCTCCTGACGGTCCTTGATTGACCGGCGCGTCGTTGTCGTCATCGTCGTCGTTGTCAAACTCCTCTGCGAGTCTCGTAACGGTGAGCTGGTACGTCTTGGTCGTTTGATTTTCTGCGGTAACTACAACGCCGATGACGTTAGCCCCGACGTTCAGTCGGATGGCCGAAGATGCGGTTCCGCTGTCCACCGCAGTTCCGTTTACGGTTACGGTTGCTTCGCTATCCGCCGCAGTCGGTGTAAGACTAATCTCTTTTATCGCATTTGAGACCGATAGCTCGTATTCCGTATTATCAGCACTAAATACAGGACTTAGTGTCCCTGCGTTCGTTGTTAGTCCGCTCAAATTCGTATTGTCCGATTTCAATCTCGTAACGGTGAGCTGGTACGTCTTGGCCGTTTGATTTTCTGCGGTAACTACAATGCCGATGACGTTAGCCCCGACGTTCAGTCGGATGGCCGAAGATGCGGTTCCGCTGTCCACCGCAGTTCCGTTTACGGTTACGGTTGCTTCAGCGCTTGAAGCTGTCGGGATTATTTGAATTTCCCGCACACCTGCGGGCAGGGTAACCGAGTAGGACGATTCAGTGCGGTCGAACAGCGGGCTTAACGTCCCGGCACTAACGGTTAATTCACTCAACGCATTGTCTGCCGAAGGCCAAGTTTCAGTGGCCGTAACTCCATCGGCTTTCAAATAATCGGTGCCGTTACTGCTCAAAATATTTTTCGCTACGGTAATATCCGTCCCTTTTTGCAAATAAATGCCACCGGTGTTCCCCGTAATCGTATTGCCGGAAATCAGCACATTGGCAGGGTCTCCCGCTCCGATATTGCCGGCATTCTGGTCGCCGTTATCGTGCTCCAGCAAAATTCCCCAGTAACCGGGCGCCGTATTGTTACGGATGATGTTATTGACGATGCGGGTGCCGGGCCCGTTCAAAATATTGATCCCAACGCCATTATTAACGGTTGTTGTCTGCTCGATGATGTTGCGCTCGATCCGCGTATCCGGCGTTCCCATCGTGACAACGATGCCTTCGCGTGAGTTGCGGATTACGTTGTCGTGAATATAGTTATTCGGTCCCGTTTTGCTATGGTTGCTCGGTGCGGTACCGCCCGTGTTGCCGAGGCCTACGCCCCCGCCCGTATAAATATTCTCAATCGTATTGCCGTATACGTCGTTCAAATATTCGAGTTCCCCATGAAGATCGATCGCATCCAGCTTTGTTTGGTTGTAGTGATTGTTTCTGAGCACATTATTATGCGCAACGTTCTGGATGAGCGAGCCATGGCGCAAATACGGCCCTTCGAACGTCGAATCCTCAACCACGTTCCAATACGTATCGTTATCGAACCCGAGCCTGTCAACCTTCGGCATTCCTTGAATCGACGTGCCGTAGCCGGCGCCGCCGCCGCCTAGGTCCGTCGCATTGCGGAAGGTGGCATGGCGAACCACGACATCGTGGCTGTTCTCAATCCGAATGGCCATCCGTCTAAAACGCTCGACCGTTACGTGATCAATAGTTACGTTATAGGAAGGATTTTCCCCATAGTTGGCAATGGCGATCATGCTGTCCGGTCCCCCGGCTGCGGGATTGTTCGTCACATGGTCCAGCGAGAACGTTCGGTTCCAAGTCGATGTAACGGTCAAGTTGGAAACCAGCAAATCATGCTGATTGGACGATTTCAGGACGGAGCTGTTCTTCACATCGTCAATGCTCGACTTCAGAATCGTCCCCGCTTCGCTCTCCCCGCGCAAATTGACGCCCGATTTCAGCTTAAGGTTAATAAACCCGTCCGGCGAGGACATCAGGTTATAGACACCGTTCGGGATGTAGACCTCGTCTCCGGAAGCTGCAGCATCGATCGCGTTCTGAATCGCCGCACGGTCATCCTGACCGTTGTCAGCCGGGTTCGCGCCATAATCAAGTACGTTCAGCGTAGCGCCCGTAACCGGATGAGGCGTATGTACCGGATGCGGGCTGCCATCCGGCTTCGTGAGGCCCGGCTGTGTGAACGGAGCCGTTCCCGGCGGCGCCGTCGGTGTCACGTTCGGCACGGTCGCTACCGGCGTATCTCCGGAAGGAAACGGCATGTAGATCATGACTTCGGTTAAACTCGTGAAAGTGCTGCCGTCGGAATTGCCATGACCGACAATGCGCACGAAGCGAGCATTCGTATCCGGAATGTCAAAAGCCTGCATATCAACCGTCCCCGGACGGCTGTTGCCGGTGAATACGTTGGTCCAGCTTTGTGCATCATTGGAGGTTTGAATATCAATCAACGTCGTTCTCAAATCACCCTTGTAAAATGCAATACCTACATAGCCAATCGTCTTCGGTTGCCCTAAATCAAACATAATGTATTGACCGTCTCCAGAGGCTGACCAGCGGCTGAACAAGTTGTTGTCCAGCGTATTGCTTTCCACATTGCCGTCGCTGCTGCTCGCATTGACTTCAACGATCTGCAGAGGCGCCACAGGCGCGGATAGTGTCATAACGTTATACGTCAGCGGCGTTAAGGAATAGTTGCCTACGGCATCCCCTGCATAAACGCTATAAATGACGTTCGTATGGGGAGCAAGTCCTTGAACCGTGTAGTAAGTGCTCCCTGTGACCGTCGTTAGCAGCTCGTCATTTTGATACAGCTTATAGTTCGTAACCGCACTGTCGTCGGTCGCTGCAGGCCAAGCCAGCTGAACGAAGTCCGTGCCCAGATTGAGCGATTTAAGCGCAGATCCCGGGGCCCATGACGGCGGTGTAGTGTCGCTCTGAACGATGCGCCTTACGAGCAGCTGAGGCTCCGGATTCGATGCCGATGTGTTCTCCTTCGCGTAGATATTGACCGGATTCGAAGATTCGGACGCTAGGAGGAAAGACAGCGATTGGCTCGGAAGATGCTGTCTGACATAATCCGTTACATCCACATTGTAATAAACCGGCTTGGAGGCATTCGGTTGTGTGACTGTGAATTGACCTATCGGACTCATGGAGGACAGATCCGTTACCGGAGCATTGTTCCAAGTAAGGGTCGATTCCTGCCAGTCGTTATTCGATAGCCCGTATACTTGGAGGGCGGTATCGATGTCACTGCTGCCTTTTTTGGCAGAGACTTGCAAGTAGAATTTGTAAGTTGCGTCCGTAACGGAAGATACGTCAAATTTGAAGTAGACTTCGGTCTTCTTGGAGCTGCTGGTCGAAAGACTGAATAGCCCCTGCGTCGAACTGGACAGATTCGTTCTGCTGTCATAATTGGTATTGGCCACTTCCGGCTTCGCGTTATCCATCACTATAGCCGCATCGGCGCTTGTCGGCAGCGCAGCCACATCCACCTCCACATCCGCAGCCCTGCCCGGGGCAGGAAGGACCAGGAGAGATAAGACCATCGAAACCATTAACAACACAGCTAGCCTTTGTCGCAAAAAGAAATGATTCATGCCGCAATGCTCCTTATTCAGTTTACTCTCGCAAGTACCGTATACAGGGACGATTGACTGATACATGAGCGACGGCCTATGTGAATAGGAACGCTGCCCATATGTATGTAAGCGCATACAATATACTGCGATTTCACCATACTACTCCCTTTTTCCCACATTTCATTGTCATTTGTTTAGGTGAAGGAGGGATATTATTGGAAAATTGGCGTATTGAATCCTCTTTTCATAAAAAAAGCCCGCCGCCTCCATGAAATCGGTTACGCCGGGCATTAACTATTCTTTTTCTTTGGCTTTCTTACGGTTCAGAACGATCTGTTCCCACTTCTTCTCGACATCCTTGATCATCGGATGCAGCATATCGTACATGGCAGCCAGCAATGAAAACCTTTGCTCGAAATATTCGAGAGATTCTTGCTGAGCCTCACTGCAAGTCTCAATCGATGAAATATCTTTCATCGTTTTCTCTGCCCATATATGAAACAATTCCAAATCCTGAACAATTCGGCGGATATGATTCACACTATAACTCTCAGACATGTAATAATAATCCCTGCGGTCATTGGTGGACGGCATCTTCCTGCACATGCCCACTCGTTCCATATGGCGTATTTGAACGCTTACAGCGGCTTTGGTTACACCCAGCTGTTCGACAATATCCTGCAAACTGAGAGGTCCTGTGGCAAACAGCAGCTGCGCAAAAATTTTGCCGACTAAGGGACTGAATCCCTTTTTTTCATAATTCAAAGATAAAAAATCACTAATATTTTGCTTCCACTCAGAGAAAGTCAGTTCATCTTGTTCCATCTCGTACTCTCCCCTCATTGCGACATAATTTAGGTGACAATGATTATCATAGTGAAAAATAAATTATCAGTCAACTTTTTATGACAAAGTATTGACATTTTTCGATAATGTGAACATTGTGCAACATTTCGGGTTTCTGAATTGACATGGCGGTTGCCGCGTTTTATATTATGATCATTAACAATGTTGTTAACGATAATAACTAATTATATTTAATTAGTTTACTTTTTTATTTTCCAAAGGAGATGTTCTTCATGAAAAAACCGTTTAAAATTTTAACCACAGGTACACTCGCCGCTGCCATCTTGTTCTCCGGCTCCGCTCTCTCTGCCGGCAAAGCTCATGCTGACGAAGCGGTCGCTTCCCAGGCTGTCCTTCAAGCCGATTCTTTTGCAAGTCAAATTATTAACTATCATTTATCCATTCTGGCCAAAAATGCCGCTGAAGCGACAGGTCAAGATGAAGACGATATTAGAGACGCTCTCTCCGCCGGCAGCACGCTGACGGAAGCAACCGGCGTTAGCAGCGCGGAGCTGCTCACTGACTTGACCCCGATCATCAACTTTGATTTACATAAAGCACAGAGCTACGGTTTCATTACGGCTAACGAAATTCAAACCAGTGAAGCGGTTCTCGCTGAGCAGCTAGGCTCCGCTCTGGAAACCAAAGGCAACCAATTGCCGTCTGCCGGCAATAATGCCATCTTGGCCCACCTCGTGTTGAACCGTTTGGATAACGTGGTTCGTGACACGGCCAGCTATGCAGGAAAAGAGCAAACTGACGTGATGGAAGATCTTCGTCAAGGGAAAACTCTAGTTCAATCCGCAGCATCTTTGGATTCAGGCGAGCTGAAAGAGGATCTATTATCCCTGCTTAAACAGGACCTCCAATTTGAAGTTTCTACCAAAGGCGCCGTGCAAGCCGACGCTGACCGGTATTACGCTTTGGGCGCCGGCAAGCTTACCGATATGATTAATACGCCCGGTTATAATCCTGAAAGTGTGAAAGCGCAGGCCGCTGATTTAAGCAAGCTCATTGCCAACCGCTTGAGCCGCATCGTTACCGATACTGCTTTCTTCGCCAAAAAAGAGGAGAGCGACGTATGGGAAGATTTGCGCCAAGGCAAAACGCTTGTCGCTTCCGCTACAAGCCTGGATCCAGGTGAATTGAAGGAGAAAATCTCCAACGTGACTCGCCAAGACCTCGATTTCGAAGTGGCGATGGGCCGTGCAACCCAAGAAGATGCGAATAAAGCCTATTCGGAAGCTTCCGCCAAAATCGCCGACGCTATCAATACGCCAGGATTTACACCGGCATCGAGTACGGCCGTTCAAGCCGATCTGCAAAAAATCGTTCAAAACCGCATTGATCGTGCCATCAATGATACGGCTGTTTTCAGCAGCAAAGAAGAAAGCGATGTTCGTGAAGACCTTCGTCAAGGCAAAACACTGGTCGCTTCCGCCGCTAAATTGGACTCTGGGGAACTGAAAGAGAAAATCTTGAACGTGCTTAGACAAGAGCTGGATTTCCAAGTATCGCTGCATCGCGCAACGCAAGAAGAGGCCAACAAGTATTACTCTGAAGGGGCTGCGAAGATTGCGGATATCATTAACACACCTGGCTACCAACCAGCCTCCGCGAGTCAAGCCAAAGCCGATCTGGAGCAGGTGATCACCAACCGCATTAACCACGTGATCAACGACACCGCCGTCTTCGGCAAGAAGGAAGAGAAAGATGTGCTTGCGGACCTTCGCCAAGGCAAAACGCTTGTTGCTTCCGCCACAAGCTTGGATCCAGGCGAGTTGAAAGAGAAAGTTTTGAATGTGCTTCGACAAGAGCTCGACTTCCAAGTCGCTCTGGATCGCGCCACGCAAGAAGAGGCAGATAAATATTACTCCGAAGGAGCTGCCAAGCTTGCCGATATTCTTAACACGCCTGGCTATGCACCAAGCCAAGGCTAATCGCTAAATGAAAAACGGCCTTCCCCGAAATCATGCTAATGATAGAGGGGAAGGCCGTTTTCTGCTGTTTTGATGTCCGAATATTCTGCAGATCGCGCGCAGGCAGAAGAGGAATTTCAAAAACAAAGGAGCTAAGCACATTCAAGCGCTTAGCTCCTTGTTCATTCGTCCGGCAATCAAGCTTGAACGAACGCTTCTTATTTAAGCTCTGTAATAAGTCTGTCAACATCGCCGGTCGGCGTACTGATCGTTTCATAAACCTTCACATAAACGTTGCTGCGAATTTGATCATCCGTCAAATTACCAAACGTTAATTTCTGTGTGCCGCTCATCAAGCGGTTGGCTCCTATGAACGGGAAAGACGTGGATCCGATGGATTTACCCAGCGCATCCACCAGCTCCAACTTCAGCTTGGAGAAGCTATTATCCAGAGTCACAGCCTCATCACGGGTAAGATCCAAATCCAGATTCAATTTGTACGTATATGAGAATCCGGTTGCGCCCATGTTGGATAATTGCGAAAGGGTCCAGCTTTTGACATTCAAATTAAACGGATATAAGGAAATATTGCTGTGGTCCATGGTATTGCTCTGAACATTCACTTGATAGCTTGCAATGGTTGATTTGTATCCAGCTTGTTGCCCTTGTCCCGGCAGCACGCCTTGAATATTCAGCGCATATTGTTCGTTCGTATCGGTCGACGGGAGCGTGTAGCCATAGCTGACGACAATCCCCGTTCCCGGAGCGATATCTTGCGCGCTGACGGTCTGGCGGTTGCCCGAGTATGTGTACCCGTCTTTGCCCGCCAGCTCCGCCGCGAACACAGGGACTGGAATCGGCTTGTCGCCGTTATTGAACAGTTTAAACTTCGCTAGGCCGACTTTATTGCCCGTTTCTTCATTGTTCGTGACATGCAGCTCTTCCAAGGACACGGCCAAGTTCGGATTGATGAAGTCGTTCGACGAATCGAATGCCATCGGCGTGCCGAATGCATAGCTGCTTGCAGTATTTCCTGCACCTGTACCGGAACTTGCGTTAGCCGGAAGCCGGAAGCCGATTCGGCCTGTATTGAACTGCACAGGAGCCGTTTGTCCTTGCTTCAGGAAGCTTTGGGCTGATAGTACATAGAAAGCATTCAGCGTAGCTGTCGGATCGGTCGTGACGGCGAAATGAATGTTTTTTTGCTCGCCCGCATTCAAGCTAATTGCCTCTTGCTCCACGCGTTTGCCTACAAATAGCTGTCCGTCGGATTTGCCGCCCAAAGTGAAATCAGGCACGGTTTCGGTGTAACTGCCGGTATTCTCTACTTTCACCTGAACGACATAAGTCGGCGATTGCCCTGCGAATTGCTTGGACAACGTTGTCGCCGAATACTTCAAGCCGGAGGTTTCACCCGGTGCGGAGAACACCGCTCCCCAATCGCCAAGTAAGGCCGGATCGCTGATGACTGCGTCTTTGCCGCGCCAAATCATGGATTGCACCGGGGCGTCCGCCAATAAGGTTTCCTTTTTAGGATACACTTTGGTATCGACGTTAATCCATAGAAGATCGGTCAAATTCAGGTCCGATTTCAAGCTCACGTCCGCCATATAGTTCATTGTTGCATCGCTCTGCGGAAGAATCGACTTGGCATTGTTAGCGCTCGGCTGCAGCGTATACACCGTGCCGTCAGCCGCCTTGACGCGCAGCTCATAATCCGGAATCCGGATCGTATTGCTTGTCCCGTTATTCAGTTTAATAACGGCGCCAATTCGCCAACCGTCCAACGTTTTTTCCTGCAGGATCCCTTTGATTTGCGCTTGCGTATCGCTAGTGATGGCATATGCTTTCATATCGTCAGCGGGAAGCACCGAGACTGCCGGATGACTTCCTGGCACATACTGCTTTTGAGCTTCATAAGAAGAAGTCACCAGCAGGTCGCGTGTAGCCGGCGCAACGCCGCCGAAGGTGCCGTCAGCTTGTTTGCCCAGCAGATTCAACTGAACGGCCAAAGCCGCATAACCCTGCGCCCAATCGGATACGGTGTTATCCTTCGACCCTGCGGCAGCACTCGCCTGCGCTTCTTTATTCAGCCCGCGGATCAAGAAAGCGGCGAGCTGCTCTTTGGTCACTTCGCCCGCCGGATTGTACGTACCGGCTCCATAGCCGTCGGTCAAATGAGCCGCCTTCAACGCTTCAATATAAGGAAGCGCGTAGCCGTTAGCGGGATCGTCGGCACTCACATCGCTGAAGCTGGATGTCCGTAAGGCATTGTCTACCTTCAATCCGAAAATCAAAGCCGCCACTTTGGCGAATTGTGCGCGGTTCATTTTATCATGCAATCCGAAGACACCATCGCTCACCCCGTCAAATATACCCGCGGCGATCATCGCATCATACTTCACCTTGGTGCCCGCATCGAGATTCGCCAAATCGCCAAAATCAGCCGAGGACTTAGACGCTGAAGCGCCTAATGCCGCTGTTGAGAACATCGTCACAGCCATTGTCGTACTCATGAGTACGGATAAACTCTTTTTCATGTTAGTGCCCCTCTCGTAGTAAATCTGTACATCTCTTCCATTACCTGCTACTTTCAATTACTTTTTCAATTCAACAGGCGCTTTCTTCCTTTGGATAAATAATAGAACGAATGGAATACAAATAAAAGCGGGAATTGCTGAAATAAAGAACGTATCGGCAATCGAGCGGACTAACGCTTCTTTCTGCATGAAGCCAGCCAGGTATACGGCGGCCGTTCCGGCCGAAGTGCCCATATCGACCGACCATGAATAGATCGCGCCCGACAGCATCGATGTCACGCTGTTCGCCGTAACGGAATCAACAGGCACGCTGTCCGAAATATGCTGGTAATGCACGAGCTGACGATTGCTCATGAGCGCCGTGAAGATCGCGATACCGAGCGATCCGGCTACTTGCCGGCATACGTTGGAGAGCGGCGAGGCATTGCCGACCTGCTGCGGCAAAACAGCCTGCATTCCCGCGGTCGTGAGCGGCATCATACACAGGCCGATCCCCAAGCCGCGGATCGTAAGTACGACATTGAGCCAATGATTGGGCGTTTCGGTTGTCAAATGATGAAGCTCCAGCGTCGTCACGCCAAGTATGGAAAGTCCGACGATACATAATGGAACAATGCCGAACCGGTCCGCCAGCTTGCCGCTTATGGGCATCATAACCGCCATCGCCACTGATTGCGGCATCATCAGCAAACCGGTCTGCATGGCGGACAGCCCTTGGATGTTTTGCAAATACAGCGGCGTCAGGAACGTGCCGCCCATCATCCCCATCATGACCAAGGATCCCGAGATTACAGAGATCGTAAATTTGAAGTTCGTAAATAGTTTCAAATCTAGTACGGGCTGCTTCGTCCCAAGCTCTACCCAAATGAGCAGCAGTAAACTGAAGAATGCCACATAGAGCAAGGAAACGATAAACAGCGAACCCCAGCCCTCAGACTGCCCTTTGCTCAAAGCAAGCAGCAAACTGCCGAAGAAGGTCATCGACAGAAGGGCCCCGGGCGTATCAAACTTCAATCCTTTCTTACCAGGCGAGTCCTTCAATAAAACTTTGCCTAAAATAACGGCAAGGATCCCGATCGGCACGTTGATGAAGAAAAGCAGCCGCCAACTATAGTTTTGAATCAAATAACCGCCGAACGTCGGACCAAGCGCAGGGGCGCACATCGCGGCAACCCCCCACAGTCCGATCGCCGTACCGATCTTCTCTTTGGGAAACGTCGTATAAATGATAGACATACCGATTGGCATAATGAAGCCGCCGACGAAGCCCTGGAGGATCCGAAAGAGAATCATGGTGCTTGCGCTCCAGGCCATCCCGCAAACTACGGAGAAAATAGTAAATCCCGCAACAGAAAATATAAAAATGTTTTTATTACCGAACCTCGCGCCCAAATATCCGCTCATCGGAATGACCATAGCCGAAGCCAGGGTATAGCCCGTGATCACCCATTGCATCGTATTGATATCTGAGCCAAATACAGCGACGAATTTATTCATAGCAACGTTCATTAAGCTGCTGTTGAGCACCGCCACGAAAGTTCCCATCACGATGGCAATCAGCGATAGCCACATCTTTCCGTTGCCTTCTGCTTGTTGTTGGTGTACTGCCGATGTTTCGGCCATAGCTGCGCCTCCTATTCGGCTTTTACCGTGGTGCCTTCCGCGATCTGATCTGTCGGATTCACGATAACTTGTTGACTTCCTTTAATTTTGTCGTTCGCTTGAACATAAACCCAATCTTCGTTTTTCTTCTCCGTCGTAACTTCAATGCGATGTGCCGTACCGTTATCGGCGACGAACACATATTCTTTTTGGTCTTTCTTCATAACCGCGCTTGCTGGAACTTCCAGACGGCTTTGTTGGGAAGCGTTCATGGTTACTTCCGCTACCATACCGGCAAACAATTGACCGTCCTTGTTGTCGACTTTCACTTTAACGGGGAATGTGCTGCTGTTCGTGTTGG
Source organism: Paenibacillus sp. MAHUQ-63 (assembly GCF_028765165.1). GTDB lineage: Bacteria > Bacillota > Bacilli > Paenibacillales > NBRC-103111 > Paenibacillus_E. Next base: position 1,108,875 of record NZ_JARADB010000001.1, read on the forward strand.
AAACAGGGCTGACGAAAGAGATTTCACCTTTGAACGTTTTGCCCGGCAAATTTTGCACGGTAACGTCGACTTGTGAACCGGCTTTCACTTGCGCGATTTGGCTGTCTTCAACGCTCAGCTCGACTTGGACTTGATCCATATTGACAAGAGAGAGCAATTGAACGCCTGGCTGGGCCAGTTCCCCCTCAGAGATGCTCTTCTTCACGATGACGCCGTCGATCGGAGCTGTAATGGTCGCATTGCTCAAGTTGCTGTTCGCAAGGTCCAGACCGGCCTGCAGACGGTCTACATCGGCCTGCAGAGCTTTAATCGTATTATCCGTCGCACCGATTTTGGCCAGTTGAAGCTTCGCTTCGGCTCCCTGCAATTGGGCTTGCGACGCCTTTTGCGCCCCTTGCGCTTGATCGTAAGCAGCCTTAGCCCTTTCGAATTCCATCGTGCCCTTGTCCAAATCTTCCTGCGTCACGCCCGAGTTGCTGTCGTAAGCGTTACGCAGCCGGTTATAAGCGCTCGTCGCCAAATCATAAGCGGCTTTCGCCTGATCTACCGCCGCTGTCGCTTGTTGGTTAGCGCCTTGAGCAGCGGATACCGCGCTCTGAAGCCCGTCGATTTCTTGCTTGCGGGCACCCTGCTGCGTATCGACCAGCTTGGCTTGAGATGCTTGCAGAGCGGACTCCGCTTGTTTCGCCTGTTGGGTGAAATCGCCGGTCTCAATCTGCACCAGCAAATCGCCCTTCTTCACTTTGCTGCCTTCTTGCACATTCACTTGGGCTACCTTGCCTGCAACTTTGGATACGACTTTAATGTCTTGGTCCGGAATAATTTTACCGCTTAAACCGGCGGATACGGGTTGGCCGAGCTTGATCGTTTTGACGCTAACCGCTGCCGCGGCATTCGTCGCTCCTGTAACTTTATCGCCGCATCCGGGCACAATACTAACAACGGCCAGCATGAGTGCCGCGGGAACGACCCATTTCTTTAAATTTTTCATCGGGTTCTAACCTCTTTCCTTATTTGTCCTTCAAATGAATTTTGATCGTGGCGCTGATTCCCGGAGACAACTCGATGCCTTGGCTGTCATCGATTGATATTTTAATAGGTACACGTTGGGTTACTTTCGTAAAATTACCGCTTGTATTCGTTGAAGGCAGCAGAGAGAATGTCGACGCAGTCGCCTTACTGATTTCTTTCACTTTGCCGATGAACGTTTTACCTGAATATCCGTCCAGGTTAAACTCGACTTTTTGACCCGGCTGGATGCGGTTGATTTCCGTCTCCTCGATATTGGCCGACACGTACAATTGGTGCGTATCCACCACCATCGCGACCGTTTGGCCAGGTGATGAAACCTCACCGGCCTTCACCAACGTTTTGATGACCGTTCCCTCAATGGGAGAACGAAGTGCGGCCTGATCTAAATTGCTGGTCGCCAAATTGTTGGTGTCTTGTTGGCCGATGATCTGATCGGCAAGGACATGATCGCCTTCATTGACATCAAGCGACGTCACTTTCCCGGTAATACGCGGCATGACCTTATAAATATCTCCGGCAAGTCTAGCATCTTCCGTAGAAATGTAATTTTGGCCTTCATACCAGAAATAACCGCCGATTCCTCCACCTACGACAACTAGAGCGATTAAAATGACATACAACATTCCTTTACGTTTCATGTTTTCTCCTCTACCTTCTCTTCGATATGACATGCAAATCTAATAAGACATTGCCTTAAACACAAATAAATTACCGCAACTGATCATCGTACTCGTACGACCTAATCTTCAAGCTGGGCAATTTTGATCACGCGTGTTCTTTGAAGTTTTAGACTTTTGTTTTCGAACCCCCTAAAATAGTTGTATAATGAAAGTATGATATTGTATTATACAACTAATCGCGACCATGTCAATGAATATTCGTTTACAATTTCAATGGGATGCCGGATCCAAAATCCTGCCGCGAACGCGAATCGTATGTGATTTTTCGAATTGAATCATCGATGCTGCCGGCTAGAAGCGGAAATATATTCGATATTTCATGTACAATTATCGAATTCGCGCCCGAAAAGGGAATTGTGTATGATGATGTTACCATGGCACAGTAAAGCTAGAGAGGTGAACCCACTTGCATCAACAATCCATAGAGACGATAGAGGAAGAGCTGGCTATCTTCATCCGCCGCGTTACATCGTTCTCCTCGCATCGGAAATTAGGCAATCTCGACAGAGCCGCTTACCTATTAATGCACCGTATATCCAAAGAGGTTCCTACAGGAGTCAAGATTCTTGCCGAACAGCTTCAGCTGGATATTTCAACCGTCAGCCGTCAGGCTGCAGCTCTGGAACAAAAAGGCTATGTCTCCAAATTACCCGACCCTCAGGACGGAAGGTCGTATTCCCTGCAGCTCACCGAGCTGGGTCTAACGGAAATGGCCGAATATAAACGCGTCCGTTCTAACAAACTGAAGGAGCTGCTCCAGGATTGGTCCGACGAGGATGCCGAGAACTTCGCTCAATTGTTGCACAAATTCAATCGTTCCATTTGTCCGAAATAAAAAAGCTATCCCTGAAGGTCCGAAAACCTCCGAGATAGCTTTTTTCCTTTATAGATGCAGGTCAGCTCCGCCCGCGGAATCTCATATGCTTAATTAACTAGTAGAGCGGTTTCGACTGATACAGCACCTGCGGCTGCGGGCACTGCGGGAACGGAAGGATGTCCCGGATTTGGCTGAACGCATAGTGCTTCGTCGCGAATTGCGTATGGTATAAGTACTCGATCAAGTAGATCGATCCGCCTTGTATACTGCACAGAATGCCGGAAGTACCGGTACCGTCCATCATGGATACACCGACCGGGCTGCCGATCCAGGCATATGCTTTGTGCTGCAATGACATGGCTATCACCACCTCCTGCCATACCTTATGCAGAGAGGCGCCTAGAAGTCACTCCGTATCAAGCTTCTCCACCTGCACACGGCCGGAGAAAAAGGTAGCGCCGCCGCCCATATCGGCTACGCGATCCGGCGTCAGGGCGTTGACCAACGCTTTGCCGCCGGCCTTATCCGCCCACAGGCCTTGGCTCACCACGACACCCGGCAGCACATCGGAGCCTACAGCGGCTGTCAATTCACATTCGCCGCGCTGATTCCATACGCGCACCTTATCACCGCTGACGATGCCCAGCGCATCGGCATCCTTCACGTTAAGATGAAGCTTCGGCGTTTTCTCCATGCGCACATGCTTCTCATTATGCGCGAACGTCGAGTTCAGGAAGTTGTGATTCGGCGCCGGAATGAACAGGAACGGCAGGCCATCCTCGTCGGGAAGCGGCATATACGTCGGCAAACCCGGGTAGCCCTTCTCCTCCATCTCTCGGGAATACAATTCAATCTTGCCGCTCGGCGTCCGCAATTTCTCTGGAAATAGCGGCTTGACGTCCGCTTTGATGAACTTTCGTTCCAGCAGTCTCTCGTAAGTGATGTCAGCTAGTGCCGGATTACCCGGATGATCCAGCGCTTGGCGGATCAAAGCTTCGTCGCTGTCCTGCAAAGCTTTGTCTTCGTACCCCATCTCCGCAGCCAGCAAGCGGAACACTTCGACGTTCGCTTTGCTTTCGCCGTACGGCGCCGCCACAGGCAGCTGCAAGTGCACATACTGATGCCAATAGGAACGGTAGAAGTCGGTATTCTCGAAGGATGAAGTCGCTGGCAGCACGATATCCGCGTATTTGGCCGTTTCCGTCAGAAACAGATCGTGCACGACTGTGAATAAATCCTCCCGCTCCAGTCCTTCTCGCACTTTATTGGCGTGAGGCGCGACCAGCGCCGGATTCGAATTATACACATAGAGCGAACGAATAGGCGGGTCCAGCTCCAGCAAAGCGCTCCCCAGCAGATTCATATTGATTTGCCGGGCATCCTGCTTCCGCAAGTCAGGCCGCTGCAAGGCAGCGATGTTGTGCTCCAGATAGGCGCCGTTACCCTTGATGGCTCCGCCCCCCTGGTGCAGCCACTGTCCCGTCACGGCCGGCAAGCAGGCGATCGTTCTCACGCACATGCCGCCGTTGTCATGATGCTGAATCCCGTTCCCGATCCGAATGAACGAAGGCGACGTCCGGCCGTACAAGCGGGCAAGACGGTATATATCGTCCACCGGTACCCCCGTGATGGCCGATACGACGGATGGCTCGTATTGACGAACGTGCTCTCTCAGTTCATCATAACCTACGGTGTGCTGCCGCAGGAAGTTCTCATCCGCCATGTCTTCGGCGAATACAATATGCATCAACCCGAGCGCCAATGCGGCATCCGTCCCCGGCATGATGGGGATGAACCAATCCGCCCAGCGTCCGGTCTGATTCCTATGGGCGTCGATGACGACAATCTGCGCACCGTTCTTGCGCGCCTTCTCGGCCAGCATTACCTGGTGCATATTCGTGCTGACCGCGTTGATCCCCCACATGATGATAAGCTTCGCATGCACCGTATCCTCCGGATCGGTCCCGAAGCTGCCGCCCATCGTATATTTGTAGCCCTCCGTGCCGGCGGACTCGCAGATTGCATACAGCAGCCGCGAAGCGCCCATCCGGTTAAAAAAGCGGCGGTCCATCCCCTCGGTCCCGATCCGTCCCATATTGCCATAGAAGCTGTATGGCAGAATGGATGCTGCGCCTTCTTCGGCGATCAGCTCCTTCCAGCGGCCGGTGATCGCCGCGATCGCTTCCGCCCAAGTAATGCGCTCGAACCGGCTGCCTTCCCCTTTGGGGCCAACCCGCTTCATGGGATACTTCAGCCTCTGTTCATCGTACAATCTCGCCGTCATGTTGCGAACCTTATTGCAAATCGCCCCTTGCGTAACCGGGTGGTCGGGGTCTCCTTCTATTTTAACGATCTTGCCCGCCTCTTTATGGAGCAGCAAGCCGCATTGATCCGGACAATCCAGCGAACAGACCGCGGGAAAAACGCCATCAAGTATTTCCGTCATCGATGTATGCATGTCGTATGAGCTCCCTTCCTACATATCAACCTCTCTACTATATACCGAAATGAGGGGAAGGGGAACCGGAGCCTACTAAAACGACCCGCTGCAAGGCCTTGTTCGCCCAGGCGGGTCTTCTTGTTATTCCAATACACTGCCTCCGAACACAAAACGATACTCCAAATGCTTAAAGAACAGGTGATCGATCCGAACGCCTCCGGTTTTCTTCGAGGCCGAATGAATGATTTTGCCGTCGCCCAAATAAATGCCCATATGGCTGATCGTTTTCTGGGACGGATCGAGATCGGCATAATCCGCCGCCCGGTTGCCGCGGAAGCTCGTGAAGAACAGGAGATCACCCCGCTTCGCCTGCTTCAGATCGCGGTATTTCCGCTTGGAAAGCGTCTCGACGTAAGCCGCTTGGTTCTTGGCATCCCAAGGCAGGTCCATGCCCAGAGCATACAAGAACACCCAACGCGTAAAGTCCGAGCAGTCAAAGGAGCTCGGGTCCAGGCGGTTGGATCCGTACACGTAGGGCGTGCCGAGATAACTCTTGGCGGTTTCGATCACGTTCTCCGCATATCCGCCGGCCTTGGGCGCGATGTCCGGATTCGGCACGGCTTTGATCAACGGGAATCCGTTGGGCAGCAGCGCCTGCTTAGCGCTTCCCGCCGCCATGCTTCTCACCTGATTCGAGGCATAGAGCTGTTCCACGCCCAAATCTCCGATGTACAGCTCCGCGTCGCCGCTGGTCAGGTTCCAGTCGGCCATCCGGTTGTCGGTCTCATGCTCACCCGATATACTCCGGACTTCTTCCGTACCGAGCGCCTTGATATCGGATTCTTGGGGGGCTCCGGAGCATCCGCTCAACGCTGTGAATGCTGTGATGATCACGAAAGTTATGGCTATTTTCCGCATATCGAACTCCTTGGCCTTTGTCCGTCATAGGATTAGGATGCCAATTTTTTGGAAAATCAAACCGCGGAACGCGCAAAAAGGCCCCTTCTCATCGAATAAGGGCCTCTGTGTCCGTTAGCCAAGCGCTGGCTCTTCCGGAGTCTTCCGACATTACCGCTTTTTCCCCAGGTTCAGCTCTTTCATAATTTGCCGGCCTGTCGGCGTCTGTGCGAGACCGCCCTTGGCCGTCTCCCGGTGCTTCTCCGGCATCGCTGTGCCCACCTCGTACATGACTTGAACGACCTCGTCCGAAGGAATGACCGAGCGGACGCCGGCAAGCGCCATATCCGCCGCCGCCATCGCGTTGACGGCGCCGAAGCCGTTGCGGACGATGCAGGGAATTTCAACCAGCCCGCCGACCGGATCGCATATAAGCCCCAGCGTGTTCTTGAGCGCCAGCCCTACGGCATGCATCGCCTGTTCCGGCGTACCGCCGCGGAGCTCGACGAGCGCTCCCGCCGCCATACCGATGGCGGACCCGACTTCCGCTTGGCAGCCGCCTTCCGCGCCGGAGACGAAGGAATTGTTCGCGATCACATAACCGATCGCCCCCGCACACAGCAGTCCCCGCACCATATGGTCGTCGTCCCAGCCGAACCGCTGCTGGGAGGAGATGAAGACACCCGGAATGATTCCGCAGGATCCGGCCGTCGGTGTGGCAATGATACGTCCCATGGACGCATTGACTTCGGAGACGGCAAGCGCGTAAGCCATCGCCTTGCAAGCTTCCTCTCCCAGGGAGGCTTCACCCGCCGCCATATAGCCGGCAACGCGCTGAGCGTCTCTGCCCGTCAGTCCGCTGCGGGACGTCGTGTCCTCGGTCAGCCCCTTCTCCACGGCTTCCTTCATAATCCGGTAGTAAGCCCGCATTTTCTCCAAGACATACGCCGGCGGTCTGCCGGATTCCTGGCTCTGGTCCGCCAGCATGACGTCTGCAATTGTCTGCCCCTCGGAGGCGCATACCTCCGTTAATTGTTTCAATGTTCGGAATCTCAAATTACTCGCCTCTTTCCGCGAGATCCACGCGTTTGATATCGTAGATCATGCTCAGGGAGCCCAGCTCCTCTATCAATGCATCCGAAACCGTGACGTCCGTCTCAATGACCGTCATCGCTTCGCGGTCCCGGCCTTTCCGGTCCAAATCCATAAAGCCGATATTGATTTGATTGCGCCCGAGCAATGTCGTAATCTCGGCAATCATGCCCGGACGGTCGTGGTGTGAAATAACGAGCGTCGGGTAGACCGCGGTAAATTTCACATCGAACTGGTTCACACTCACAATCTCAATATTGCCGCCCCCGATGGACGCTCCGATCATGACCACTTCTTTGTCTCCGGCAGATAGATGGAATTTGACGGTATTGGGATGATCCGCTTTATCTTTACTCGTCAGGAATGCAATCTCTACACCGCGAGCTTCCGCCTCTTCGGCGGCATGCGGAATGCGCGGATCGTCCGTTTCGAAATCCAGCAGTCCGCCGATCAGCGCCAGGTCGGTGCCATGCCCCCGGTATGTATCCGCGAAAGATCCGTACAGCGTCATTTCGGCCTTGGCCGGCTGCTCCCCCAGCAGCTGTCTGACGACGCGTCCGAGACGGACGGCTCCCGCCGTATGGGAGCTGGAAGGACCTATCATAGAAGGTCCGATAATGGAAAACACATCTTTAAAGCGCATCCTGGAGTTCCCCAATCTTGTATGAGATGGAAGTCGTATATGATTATTGTATGAAGAGTTTCTAGGAATGACAAGGACTTCTGCCTTGTCCTTATTCTCCCGTTTGAGCACCGCTTTCATTCGGCTGGGGGACCGGCTGCAGCAAATTCAACTGCGTGGCGACGGCAACCGCCTTCACGCGGTTATTAACCTGTAACTTGGCGAACAAATTGCGCATATGCACTTTGACGGTCCCTGCGGACATCACTAGCCGTTCGGCGATTTCTTTGTTGGACAAGCCGGCGGCCATCCATTGCAGAACTTCGATCTCCCGCTCCGTCAACCCCTGCACCGGTGCCGTAAGCACGCCGCCGAGCGCAGGCTCCTGAAGATTCGGCGTACCGCCGTAATACCCGATCAACCTCTGGACATAATTGATTTGCGAGGCGAGCATGTGCAGTACGCCGAGACGTTCAGGCGCAAACACACCGGTTGTATAGTTATTTTCCAAATAGAGAACGCCCTGCAGTTCCCCTTGCGCGATGATCGGCAGGCCTAGCACAGATCTTGGCTTATGTTTCACCACATAAGGATCCTGCGTGAATAATCCGACCTTCGATGCATCGTCCAAAATAACAAATTGCCGCTTAATCGCTACATAACTGACCAAGTTTTGGCAAATTCCCTCATACCGGCTTAGCGGCACACTGCCTTTCGAGCCGCCGCCCAGGCTGCCCGACCCGTTGTCCATTCCGCTCTCCGTCCCGTTCTCCGTCCTGTTCTCCGTCCCGCTCTCCATCCCGCCGTCCGTATCAACCGCCTGCTCGACATACAGCTCCGCCGCCCGCATGGCAACGAAGCAGCCTCGCTGCGCACCGGCAACTTCTACGGCAATGCTCATCAGCTTACCGAGCAGATGCGCCGAGTCCCGCTCCTCCGAGAAGGCTTGCGAAGCCCGCATGACCGCCGCCAGCTCCAGCACTTGTGCATATCCGCTACTGGCATCGCCGCTTTCGGCCGCATTCGGCTGCAGGACAGGAGCCGCATGCCCCGCAGTCCCGCTTGCCGAATCGTCTCCGCCCGATATCTCGAGCAGACGGGGCACGTCCTGCCGGCCGATTTCGAAGGCGCTGAAGGTTCCGCTCTGCTCCCACATGTGCAAGCAGCTTTCCAGATCCGCTCTTAAACCGAACGCGCTCTGATATCGGCGTTCAACGGTTTTCTCCAGCAGCTTCATGATGATCTCTTCGAGAATCGCCGGTATTTCGGGATGCCCGGCCGATAAGGGCTGCGGCTTCTTGGCCAAATGAGCATGCGCCCATTCCAGCGGATCTCTGGCTTGAAAAGGCAGCCCGCCGGAAAGCATTTCATAGAAGGTGACGCCGAGGGAGTACAGATCGGTGCTGCCCGTCACCACCCGGTTTAATTGGCCTGTCCGCTCAGGCGCCATATAAGGCGGAGAGCCTTCGATAAGCGGCATATTTCTTGCCTGCCGGCCTCCATCCATGGACAGAACGGAATGCCCCATGCCGGTCAGGCTGACCTTCAACGAGGAAGGAACGACGACAATAGTGTCCGGCCGGATATTCATATGGACGATATGCTGCTTATGCAGCCCTTCGAGAATTTTGGCGATTTGAACCGCCAGCTTCAAGAACACGGGAACCGTAAGCGGAGCTGTCTGTACGAAATGGCGCAGCGTCAAGCCGTGCACCCACTCGCTGGCCAGAACAAGTCCATTCCCTTGCCTGAGGAGTGCAATCGGTTTGATAATACCCGGCATTTGCAAGCTTCCGGCTATTTCGTATTCGTTGATGAGCTTGGCATTCTCGATAATGGCCCGATGGCCTTCTTTGACAATTTTCAGCAGCACCTCACAAGCATGCTCCTCTGAGAATGCGTGGCAAACGACAATCGTCGGGTCCTCAAAAATTACTTGCTGTATATGATAGCCTGTCACTGTTAGCATGAGTTCGGCTCCTTCGAAAACTATGGTGATTTTCCTCATTATAGTACCATAGAAAACAGCAAATAACCTTACACCTGCAAAAAGGACCGGCTGGAGCATTCCAGCCGGTCCACACGCTATTTCAAATCCAAGAATCTGCTAATCATGGCTGCCGCCTCTTCACGTGTAATTTCTATGCTCGGACGCAGCGTACCGTCCGGATATCCGCTAACGATCCCATGTCCCGCGAGAAGCGGCACATAACCGCCAGCCCACACCGGGATCTGTTCGGCATCAAGGAAGGACGGCTGATCTGCTGCCGATGGTAGTTCCTGCCCCTCGAGCATACGCCCGATGATGGCTATCGCTTCCGCTCTCGTTATCGGCATGCCGGGATTAAGATACAGCTTATTCTCACTGGAGGCGCCTGCTAACCAGCGGTTCGCAAGTGCTGTCCGCATATAAGGCTCAGCCCATGCCGCAACATCCCCACGATCCGCGAACTCTTCAGGAAGCCTGTCGTAGGATAGCTTCGTTCCTAAAGCGCCGACGGCAATCTTGGCGAATTCCTGCCTCGTGATGGAACGAAGCGGCTCGAAGACAAGACCATCTCTTTGCTGGATGCCGTTCACTGCGCCGATAGACGCGAGCCGCTCAACGAACGAACGGGACCAACGGTTAGCCATATCCCGGAATTCTATCTTATGCGCATCGTACATGAGTGCATATTTGCTGAAATGAGGCAGCTTGGCCGTTATCGTACCTGCTACAGGCTGAATCGTGCCGCCTGCATATTCCCATCTCTTCGTTCGCTCGTTGTACCAGTAGATGCCCGCTTTGTCCGGGTCCGGGATCTCGTCCAGCGAATAGCGGACCGTCAGCTCGGCGGGTTCTTTCAATGCCACCTGCTTATCGAACTTAAATTCGTAGATATCCCCGATGACCTTGAGTCCTTCCGTTTCATAGGCACTCGGGTTGCGGACAATGCCGACTCCCAGCCCCACACGATCTTGAAGCGGCTGCGAAGGAATTCTCAGTACCGCCCGGTCGCGGATTGTGACAATCGCCTCCTCGTTCGACCGGAGCTCAGCGGAAGTAACGAATTCTACATTATGCTCCTGTTCGATCAGCCGTTTCAAAATGCTGCGCAGCGTCTCGTCAACGGCCTGGTCCGTTGGCTCCCGTTCCTCGCCTGAAGAACTGCCGCTATCCGGGTTTGGCGGTGTCGGCGGGATATACCAATCGTCATAGTCCGGTGCAGTCGGATCCGGTGCACCCGCCTGCTTGCCAACCTTCACGATGAGCGTATCCTCGAAGGCGTAATCCGTCGTCACTGCATAGGAAGCCTTGACGACGAGCTCACCTTCGGCATCAGCGCCGACAAGTCCCTCCTCCGAAACGGAGCCGTTGGCCTCGCCCAGCATGACGTTCCAGCTCACCTGGTTCGGATCGAGAACGGTCGCTACGCCATTCGTATCCGTGGCGACCAGCTCCAACGCCTGCCGGCCTCCGGCGGGAAGACTCAGTTCTTCCCCATCCTGCGAGACGCTGCCTGGTGCAGCATCCACAGGACGAAGCTCAACTTTGGCGATACCGTCTACGACAGGGTTCATCACTTCGGAGCTTGCCGTCGTCTCATTGCCGGCATCATCCGTAGCCGTGACGACGATGGATTCCGACAAATGTCCCGCCATTCCCAGGGCATGCTCAAAGGAGCCGTCCGACTCGACGGATACCGCCTGGCCGTTGATGCGGACTGTGCTGCCCGGCTCCGCCACGCCTTTGACGAGCACCGTTTTATCCGTCGAAATGGAGCCCAGTCTCTCGATTTTCAAGTCCGGCGCAGTCGTATCCGAGAACACCCGCGTGCCTGTGCGCGTCTGATCCCCGTTGCTGTTGACGGAAATCAATTCTATTAGATTCGTCCCTTCCTCCAAGGCCAAGGTCTTCTTCCAGTCCCCCCCGGTGTAGGTGCCTACGGTCCGGTCGTTCACACGGACTTCGGTAGTTACCGGCTGATCCGCATGCATCTGCAATTGGAACGAGGATTCATTCACGACATACGTCGTTGGACTGCTCTGCCCTTCGTCCCCGTAGGCGTTCGTCACCGGTTCATCGTTCATCTTCCAATGCGTAAGCTGAACGCTTGCCGGATTCGGCACCGGCACATAAGCCGCCGCCGAGACGGCCGGCTGGCTGTACACCTTGCCTCCGTCCACATTCTTGAACGCACCGATCGATACCTTGTACGAGGCGCCCGGTACAAGTCCGGAATTCACACCGGCCTGATCTTGAATCATGCCGCCCAGCGTCGTTCGCTTCGTGTCTCCCGCAACATCCACCGTCCCGATGCCTGGTACGGGCTGCCCGCTTGCGTCAAGCAGTTGGAGCGTAAACCCGTCCGCTTCCTGCGGCATGGACCAAGATACGCCCAGCAGTCCGCTGCCCGCCGGCACAGCTTGTACCTCTTGCGGCTGCGCGGGCTGATGCGGATTGACGAACTCAACGGCTCCGCTGCTATAGCGGCTGTCCAGGTTCGTATCGCCCTGCGACAAGACCGCTTTGATATAATAGGCCCCGCTTGCCATCGTGTCGGGAACGGTGATTTCCGCCGTACCGTCTTGAACCGGAATATCTTTCACCAATAGACGGCCCGGGTCGTTCTCGTTATTCGAGCTTAGGAACAGCGATACTCGTTCATTCGTTGCGTGATCGCCTGTCCAATTCACTCTCACCTTATTCGGACTCGATGCAACTGCCGAGGCCGTGACTTCCGTCAGCGTTGCCGGTACGGCCACATCCATTAGAGTCCACGCCAACGCTTGATCGGACTTCACTTTCCAGCTGCCTTCGATTGAACCTGACTGTGACTTCTGAACGGATATATATACCCGTTTCTCCAGAGTTCCTGTCTCGGAATCCTCCGGTGAAATTTCTTGCACCAGATAGTTCTCGTCCAGTACAAGCGGATAATCGTTGCCGCCCGGGTCCGTCACTTGCAGCTTCGGCGGCGTTTCCCCCGTGTATGTCAGCTCGAACAGCGCTGCTTCCTGATCCGCTGAAACGGGTAGCTCGTATTCGTTCGAGGCCGACAACGTGCGTACAAGACCGTCCGTTTTCTTCGCGGACTCGGAGCTGGCCACCCGCTTGATGTTCGTTCCGAATGTCATGGCGGATACATTGCCGGATTCGTCGATGTACTCCTTCTCCATCAGTCCTTCCGCTTCCGGCAGCATGTCGGCCGTCAAGCGCGCGGAAGCCAGCGTCGGTCTGCGGCTGCCCCATACATATTGATAACCGAATGGAATGCCGATGATGCGCACTTTGCCCCATACCTTCTCTGAAGAAATCTCCCCGGAGGCGTGGGCGATTTCCTTGCCGCCGAGTATCGGCACGGCCCTAGGAATGCGGACCGTCAGCGAGCCTCCGCCCGCCATATAGACCGGACCCAGCAAGCCGTGCTTAGAGGAATCATATTCGAATACGACGTACACTTCGCCGATGATGGCATCGAACACTTCCATCCTTGCGCCGGCCTTGAGCGCTACGCCAAAGCTGGTTAGAGAATCCTTGAAATCGATGCTGCCGTATACTTCCTTGAGAATCGGAAATTTCAATATTTCAAACTCACCGGAAAACTCCAATCCTTGCATCGATAGTCCGAGCGTCACATTATCCGCCGTTATGACTTTGGCGACGCTCAGCCCGCCGACCATGACGACCTTGAGCGGAGGCAAAATCGTAAAATTGCCCATAACGGTATCATACAGGTTGCGGAAGCCCCCTCCGCCTTTGGTGATAAAGGCAACAGGAGCAACCGGTATTAACGGAATGCCCGGCTCGCCGCCGACAACGAATACGAAGTTGTCGGGGATCGGCACGCCGCTTTCCGTGAAGCGCAGCGTCAGCAGGCCGTCCAGTTCGACCACCTGGAACTGGACATGGCCTTCGATTTCGAATTTGCGGTCGAACGTGTCCAGCAGAACACGCCCGCTTGCGCCGAAATCAAGCCCCGGCACCATGCCCTTCGGCAGACCGGCCTCGCCTTCGGCGCGGAGTCCCATGAAGCCGAAGGTGTTCGCCCGGCCGAACATGTTCGTTTCCTTCCGCATGCCGAACTTGGCTTCATCCAGCGCGATGCCCAGCTGAAGCATGTCGTCGGTCTGGTCTTTCTCCGTGTCATCCCCCTGCTGGCCGCCGTTATTGGCCGGCGGCGGGGGCGGCGGATTCTGGCCGTTCTGCCCCGAGTTGTCTTCCTCTTCCTCCTGCTTCTGACCCGGATTGAAATTCATAGAGACGGAACCGCCGAACGAGACGCTCTCCTCCCCGATTACGGCATTCTTAATCTCCACTTGGAAGAACGACATATGCTGGATGACCGACAATCCTTTGAGCACTTCCCAGTTAATTTCTATCGGCTTCTCGCCGGCATCCTCGTCCGCTTCAAGCGAATAGCGGCTGCCATTCACCAGCTCGATACTGAATGGACCGAAGGAGAACGGAAAGCCCGGAATCGACAGCACGCCATTACCTTTCAGCTCGATATAATCGCCTTCATGGGTAAGATCCTGTGAATTTTGGCGAATGACCATCTTCTGTGAAGCTTGCCCGAATATCGCGCTCAAATCCTTCGACGCATCATGGCGAATGACCGAATTGATCGTGGCCCCCGCTCCAATTTCAAAGTAAGTATGGCTCGCATCCAAGGAGCGAATCGGACCGCGGAATTCCAGCAGCGCTTCTTTGGAGGCGGCTTCGTACTGATGCTTCAGCTCAGCCAATTTGGTTTCGTTGTCGACCGGCACGAGGGTGTACGTCTCACTGCCCTCTGCGTCCATGTTCTCACCGACGACGAGCAGAATGCCGTAATCTCTCGATTGATAGCGTTTGTCCAGGGTAAGCTCGATTGTCCGCTCAAATGTCCCGATGCTGCCTGCATTCACGCGCACGATGTAGGTTCCCGGCTCATCCTTCAGCGATGGCCAGAGCGTATCATCCAGCCGGACCGACATTTGCTTGTCATCGACAACCGTGACATCGGCACTCGGCACGACAACGGCAGCACCGTCCCGCGCTCTGACCATCTGTACCTGCAAATCGGCAGCGCCTTTCAATACCTCGAAGCCTTTGCCCTGCAGAGCGATGGAAGGGTTGGCGTCCTTCATGTACAGCTTCTTGGGCAGCGCTTCGAGCAGCTGCACTTCCGGGATTTGTCCCGATAAACCCGGCAGGATGACGTAAGAAGCTTGAATGTTTTCGGCTCCGCCCGCCGCTTGGACGATCACCTGGAATTGCGCCGCCTTGTACGATTTCTGCGGCTTCGGACGTACATGCCACGTGACCGTCTTCATGTCACCGACCTTCAGATCTCCGATAGCCTTGGCCGTCTTCTCGCCTTGAACGAGCTCAAGCTCAGCAGGTAACCCCAGTACAGCCTGTACGTTCTGCTGTGCCATCGACCGGTCTAAGGTATTATCGATATCTACGCGAATTTCAAAAGCCGACTCCTGATAGCCGTTACCGGCGCCGTTCACCTTCAGCTGCTTCGGCGCTCCGATTTGCAACCCGTACGCCGCTTCCTTCTGCGAGGTGAAGAAGCTGCCCAAGCCGTAGTACGTCTCATAAACGGCCTCTGCGCCCGGAGCCAAACCGGAAGGATCCCAGTACATGGCGACCGCGCTGTCCGCCGAACCATAGGCATTTTGCACCGATGTGAAATCAAGCTGCGGATTTACCGTATAATCCCATTTCGTTTCGGAAATACCGTTCCAATGGGCAATAATCATCCGGTTCGGGGATGTATTTCCCCAGCCCTGCAGGAAACCGTAAGACATGACCTTAGGATTCAACGGATTATCCGTCGCCCGCCAATAATACGGAAGCGAACCTTCGATTTTCGTTTCGTTGCGAATATACGTAGTGCCGCCGGCTAATGACACCGGTGAGGCATCCTCCGGACCCAGCATCGTATCGAGCAAAATACGGGAACCGACGCTTTGATTTTGTTTGGTCGTATTTTTAACTTTATAGGAAATTTTAATATTCCCGGCGTTCGGGTTCGTCCGGTCATCGACGAGCGTAAGCGTCTGGATGATTTCCAGACCTTCGACATGCCATACGGATTGGTTGGATAGACCTTTATTTTCAGGCGAATAGGTAAAATACCCGTTGGACCCCATGAAACCGTAGCCGTTCCCATAAATGAAATCTTGACCGTTGATGCGGAACGTTGTAAACGATGTCTCTGGCAGCTTGTCGCGGAACAAGAGCGGTTTGTTATCGTCGCTCGCTTTGAGCGGAGATCCCGTCTTCGTTGTGACGCTGAACCGGCCGTTCTGCTTGTTAATGCTGACGTCCATGAACTCATTGGCCACTGACAGCGGCTGTATCTCCGCATCAATGGCGAACGCGAGCTCGCCCCCGTATGGCAGACACAGCACGATCGCCATGATCGCCAGTGTCATTTTCTTCCACAATTTCACTCGCCATGCTTGCATGACTTCCCCTCCTCGATCCATGAGAAAAAGCATCAACCCTCCTAGTCCAGTTGATGCTTTGTCCGTTATTCCGAAGCTTTGACCGGTAATATATACACATGAACGAGCTTCGTTTGCCGTTCCTGATCTTGCATGTAGAACGTGTATAAGCCATATTCCTTGACAGGCAGGCTGCCGCTTGTCAGTTCCTGCCCAAGGGCTTTGAAGTCCCCTTTGTTCTTGAATCCGCGCGCCCATTTGACTACGGTTGTTCCTTGCTGGCCAAATAATTGCAATTGAATCGCCTCGCCGTAGACGACCGCTTCCGTCTCCTGCAGCTGCTTGGAGTTGACGAACACCGAGAATGCGGTAGGCGCGATGACGATCGCTTTGCGCACGATACGAGCCACATTGCCTGCACGGTCTGTTACGCTATAGGTAACGTCGTACTCGCCTGGCGTTCGCGTATCGATCGCATGCGTGACCGTCAGCTTATCGTTCAAGCTGCCGTCGAGATTGTCCGACACTTGGACGTCCGCCCCCGGATTAACGGCTTCGCCAACGGCAAGCAGCAGTTGGTCCCCCTTCTGGAAAGTCAGCTTAGGCGCTTCCCGGTCGATATTATTCACATCGATACGCAGCACATATTGGTTATTGAGCTGATCCGTCGCTTCAATCCAGCGGGTGCCGTTCTCCGTGAAGGTAACCGTATTGCCTGTGATACCTGCGTATGTAAGCGGACGGTCCGCGTTGAATGTAACGGTAACGTTGTTGCGTGTCGGCTGTGTCTCACTGAACGTATACGTTACTTTCGCCGTAGCTTTCGTGATGTTCGCTACCGTAGCCACCGCCTCGGCGATATTGCCCGCCAAGTCCTGAACGACAAATTTGAACGTGCCGTTCTCTTTGAACACGTATTGCTTCGCCCGGTTATTATTCAGCACCTGTACGGCTTCCGAGCCGCTTACCGTCACGATAACATCGTCTTTGGTCGGCGCAGCCGTGCTGTAAGACAATGTCAGTACAGGCGGCGTGCGGTCGATATTGTACACATTCGCCGTAACGGTCGCCTCATTGCCTGCGCGGTCCGCCACTCGGAAGCCGTAGCTGCCGTTGGCCGCAAAATCACGCGAGATGCTGCCGTTATTATTGATGGCGACAATCGGCTCATTCGCTTCCACAGTCGCACGCACATCCGCATTCGTCTTCGCCGACATCGGCGTCGAATACTGCACGATCGCGACCGGCGGTGTCTTGTCGATCCGGTCAAAGGCCGCATTGACTTCGCGTCTGTTACCTGCTGCGTCTTCCATGACGAACGTGAACGTTCCGTTCTGCACAAACGTAAAGGCAGTCGAACCGCTGTTGTTCACAATGGTCGGGAGCTGCCCCGAGTCGTCCTGCGGGGTCAGCGTGGCGATCACATCCCGGTTCGTCCACCCCGCTTCGCTGTACGTGACCGTCCCTGTCGGCGGCGTGCGGTCAATATACGTCACCTGAGCGGTCACTTCGCCTTCGTTGCCGGCGGCATCGCGGTAGTAGAATACGAAGCTTCCATTCTCCTTGAACGTATATTGCGAACTGCCTCCGTTGTTCGTTATCTTGACCGGCGCATCCTCGCCTGTGAAGGTTAGTGTCGCTTTGACGTCTTCCTTCGTCCATGACGTCGCACTATAGGTGACAACGGGAACTGGCGGCGTCTTGTCGATATAATCCACAACGGCCGTCAATTGCGACACATTGCCTGCTTCGTCCGCGAAAACGAACGTATGCGTGCCGTTGTCGGTAAAGGTGAAGGTTCGGTCTCCGACCACGGAGACGATACCGTGATTCTCATCATACGTAACCAGCGTTACCGTAACGTCCTCATTCGTACTGCTCTCTGTGCTGTAGATGAGCTCTCCGGTCGGCGGCGTCACATCGATATGATCGACGATAACTTCATCCTCGCTCGTCAACATGGTTGCGGTATCGAGCAGCGTGTATCTCAGCGATCCGTTGGATACGAAATCGTAGACGACCTTCTGGACGGTTTGCGAGACCGGTATCGCGTCCTCCGGAACGACGATTCCACGTAACGATAAAGCCGAATTGCCGGAGGCATCCACCGTTACGCGTACCGGTCCGTTGGTCCAATCCTCTGGCGTTACGGTCACTTCCGCATAAGGCAGGCTGCGATCGATGCCCGTTACAACAGCCGTCGCTCTGCCGACGTTGCCTGCGTCATCTGCAAATTCAAATTCGAACGTTCCGTTGTCTGTAAAAACATACTCTCTGCTGCCGCTAACGGGCTTCGTCACACGAACGGACTCATTGGTCGACAAGACCGCTTTGACGTTGCCCGCGGTGCGCCCCGGAGGGCTGTAAGCGACTGTACCGACCGGTGCTGTATTGTCCAGCTGGAACAACGAATTCGTGTGCCGTATCGTTTCATTGCCGGCCTTATCCTTCACTTTGGCCCATAAATACCAGATGCCGTTCGCCCCGCTCAGATCGGCCTGGCGATTGCTGGGGAGCGCCGTCCATGTCTCGGGCTCCGTGTTCGCACTCGTGGACCAGGCATACGCGTACGTCATCTCGTTAGCTCCGGAGACGTTGTCCGTCGCGGTAATAACGGAGCTTGCCGTTTTTCTTTTATCCGAAACACCCTCGCTGCTGAATTGAACTTGCGGCTTGATCTTATCGATCCATGTTACGGTAGCGACGGCCGTGTTCTCATTGCCGGCTTTATCGCGGAACACGAAGGTGTAGGTGCCATTCGCTTGAAACTCATAGCTGAAGCCGGTGAGATTGAGCACGTCGATGTCGCCCGCGGCCGTTATATTATCGGAAGCTTGCAGCGTCGCTGTGACCGATTGGTTCGTAAGCTGCGCCGTGCTGTAGGTGATCTTCACCGCAGCCGGTTTCGTTAGATCGTAGATGACCGTGTCCGAATATGCGGGAGAGATATTGCCCTCCGCATCGCGGTATTGAACCGATATCGTCCGTGTGCCTTCCGTCTCCGGAATGGTTACCGTCTTCGCGGCGGCGAAAGGCTCCCAACTGCTCCAAGTCGATCCGCCGTTCACGGAGAAACTCATGTCGATAGGCCCATGAGCATCCGTCGCGGTCAGTTCAACAGGAACCGCTTTAAGATTCGTCTGCTCGGCCGGGATATGGATGGTTCCTTCAGGAGCCACGCTATCCAGCAGATAAGGTCCTCCCCTGACGAGCTGCCAGTTGCCGGCTTGGTCGTATACTTTGGCATGAATATAATAAGTGCCTGATTTGCCGGTGATCGTAAAGGCGCCGCTCGTTGACGTGCTCCAATCGGCATCGGTGCCGTCTGTGGTTGCTTGATCCGAGACGAGATATTTGATGACATATTGACCAAGCGCTGTTGTAACGTTGTCGGACAGGGTCAAGCTTGTCGTCACCGAATGGCTGTAGGACGATGTGCTTGCTTTGCTGAAAACCGCCGTCGGCTTCGTGTTGTCCAGTACAAAGCCTTGCGTGGTCGTTCCATATCCGACATTCCCTGCGCTGTCAGCCGTCTTAAGATGCAAGTACATCGTGGTATTGGCTCCTGCCGGTGAAGTGAGCGTAGCGCTCTGCGTCGTCGCCGTACCGCCTCCGTCCGCGAACGGCATCCAGCCCGCGGTGCTCGAGGGCGGAACGGTTACGCTGTTCGACCAGATGTAGGAGGATTGAGCCAGCCCCCCTCCAGCTTCCTGCAAGGTGACCTTCACTTGACGGCTCTTGGCCGGCGTATTGTTCCCCAGCTCGGAGAACGTCACGACAGGCGGCGATTTGTCAATAATATACGCCAGTGTCTCTATCGTTTTGGTGTTGCCCGAATCGTCCGCCGCAGTCGCTTTCAACTTGTAGCTGCCCTCCAGGCTGTTAGGCACCTGAAGCGTTCCCGAACTCGCCGTCGCTGTGCCTGTCGAATAAGCCGCCCCGTCCTTGAGCCATGCATAGTCCAACTTCGTAGACGAAAGATTATCGTACATCTGATACGAAATCGTGTGGCTTGTCTTGGCCTTGCCCGATAAAGGCGTCAGATTTAAAACAGGCGGATCATTATCGAAGAAAAAACGTCCCGTCGATTGAACGGTTACGTTCCCGGCGGCATCGATGGCCTTGGCGTGAAGATAGAATACGCCTGAGCCTGCCGGATCCAGCGCCGGCGCTCCGCTGATCATGCTCGTCGTAATTTCGGCGGCAGGCGGTGCGAGGGAACTTGGCGTCCATGTATAGAACAGCGCGATATTTCCGTTCGACGGTGTGTCCGCTGCCGTTACGGTAACGGCATGACTCTTTTTGAAAATATAATTGTATGCTTGCCCGAACGTGATCGTCGGCGGTTCATGATCGTAGTTAAACGGCCCTGCCGTTGAGATCGTCTCGTGTCCGACAATGTCGACCGCACGGGCATGCAAATAATAAGCGCCGTTGCCTTCCGGATCCGGTGCGGACGTTCCGCTCGCAATGACCGTATTGATATCCCCTGGAGCAGGCGGGGCAGCCTCTTGCGTCCACTTGTAATAAGTCGTTACTTTGCCTTCTGCCGGCAGGTCCTTTGTCGTGATCGTAACCGCGTGATTTCTTAGGTAACTTGAATTCGAAGCTTGTCCGAACGTGATCACCGGCGCGTCGTTATCGATGTACACCTCTTCCTTGAGCAAGCTCTTGAAGTAAGTCACGTTGTCCATCGATGTACCGTCGCTGAAGTACGTTCTGTAATTCGGGAACGAATGCCAAGAATTATCCAGCTTGCCATTCGTATAGCATAATTCCGGACCCTGCTTCAGGGTCAATCGCCCTGATGCGTCGGAGGCTCCTACCCGATAAACAAAGTCAGGTATATAATCCTTCACGCTTTGCGGATCCAACGAAGTGCGGAATGCCGCTTGCGTCGTTTTGCCGCTTCCCCCCGACTCTGTCATGAGGATGCTGTCCCTATGACACAGCACATAACCTCCTGATTCAAACTCCACACGCAGGAGTCCCAAATCGCCCGCCTTGAGGAAAAATCGGTTCGTCTGCGGGTCGATGGCGCTAAAACTCATATTCCGCACGGCGATCGGCTGCTTCATAGCCGCCGGGATTAAAGCCGTAGCCGCTTGGGCCTGATTCGGATTAGGCATAATACCTATAAAGCTAAGGATAAGCGCCAGCAGTAATGAACTTATTTTTCTCATACATACCTCCTATTCGCTATTGGCCTTTCTCTATGTAGGCAAGTACCAGATTCCGACAATATGTCACATTTTCAATTATAAAAATACATGTTTATGCGACCTAAGCACCATACCCCAAATGGGGTATATTTGGTTAAGCCCCTGAAAACACGAGCAAGCCACCCCAAACAAATAAAAAGCCCCTACGTACGCGTGAAGCGTACATAGAGGCTTTGATTCGTCTATAATTCCCGTTAAACCGTAAGCGCGGCGGCTTGGGCTTGCTTCTTGAACGGACTCTCTTGAAGGCCGTTTACGTTCCTGCCTTTGCCGAATGGAATGCATAGCGGGGTGCCGAACAACGGATCTTGAATGATTTGGCACTCCATATTAAACACCGTACGGATGGTCTCTTCGGTAATGATGTCTTCCGGCTTACCTTGAACGGCGATCTTCTTATCGTGAATAGCAACGATATGATGCGCGTAGCGGCAAGCCAAATTGATATCATGAAGGACCATCACTATACTGCGCTGCTGCTTCATGTTCAGGTCAAACAACAAGTCGAGCACTTCGACCTGATGCGACATATCCAAGTATGTCGTAGGTTCATCCAACAGAATCGTATCTGTCCCTTGGGCAAGCGTCATGGCAATCCAAGCGCGCTGCCTCTGCCCCCCGGATAAGGAATCGACCGTGCGATCGGCGTACTGCTGCATATTCGTCGCTTTCAGCGCTTTGTTCACCATATCCTCATCCTCGGCGGACCACTGCTGCAGCCAGCTCTGATACGGATATCTGCCCTGCTTCACCAGCTGCAGCACCGTCAATCCCTCGGGAGCTACCGGACCTTGCGGCAGAATGGACAGACGCTTCGCAATCTCTTTGGTCGGAAGCTTGGCGATGGCTTGACCGTCCAATAGGATGCTGCCGTTCGTAGGCTTCAACAATCGGGCCAAGGAGCGCAGCAGCGTCGATTTCCCGCAGCCGTTGCTGCCGATGAACACCGTGACCTTTCCCTTCGGAATCGCAATATCCAAATTCTCATAGATACTGGATTCTCCATAGGTTAACGTTAATTCTTGAGCCTCGATCGCATGCATCGGTATCAATCCTTCCCAGGGTCATATATTGAGAAACGAACATGTCGCACATCTTCGTTTATGTACAAGTTATAGGAGAAATTAGCTTTACAATCTAAGTGTAAAGGTGATGATAACCGTTGTCAATGAGTTTGAGAATCATTTTCACTGAAAATAATGACAATTCCGCTAACAGACCCCCTTATGAAAAAAAAGAGGCCCCAAGAGCCTGAATCAGCCTGGGACATCTTTTGAATTGAACCTGCACCAGGACCATGGCGCTGGCCACTGCCTTCATGCCGGCATGCGGCAAATCCGATTCTATTCGCTTCGCACAAGCTCTACATCGCCGGAAATTCCCCATTTGACGAAATGCAGCGAACTCACGCTCGTATGCTCAGGGGCATTGGGGCGATCGGCGAAATTCCTGACTCCGCGATATTGATCAGGGCTCGTTAAGTAACGGTCGCCTTCATAATGGCGATGAGGGCCGTAGGAATTGAATGTGCTCGGATACAAGCTGACTTCCAGCTCCCAGGTCCCGGCTGTCACAGCTTGCGGCAAGGCGACCGTCCAATGCGGTCCCCAGCACCAGCCCAGCTCCTCACCCGACAGCCGCACATAGGCCGCATCACCTTGTACATCCGTCAACCGAATGGCGGCAGCGCTGTCTGCAGCGCTAAGCGTGACGGTCTTCGTCACGGTTGCGGGCGCAGCGGCGAACGGGAAGCCCGACGCGATGAGATCCGCCGCGTCAACGCCGGCAGTCAGCGGGACAAGCCGGAAAGGCCCGTCCGTCAACCATTGCCGCTCATCTTTGGCAATAAGGGGCGATAGGCTTTTGACGGCAAAGCCCCCGCTCACAAAAGCAATCGGACGCGCCTCCCCGCCGGCACAAGGGGTGACCTCAATAAGCAGCGTGCCGCTTAAATCGGCCATTTGGTTCGGGAGCTGCGCTTCCCAGCCGTTCTCCCTTCGTTCAAGGGAAAGTATTTCACCGTTCACCCTTGCTTCCTGGACGGGATCGAGGAGCAGCAGCGTCAAGCCGCCGATCAAGTCAGGCTGCTCCAGCGTCAGCTGGGCTGCAAGCCTCCCTTCCGGTACAGGAATAAGCTCTACGTAAACCCGGTTCGTCGTCAAAGGCTCTGCGCGCCATGGCGATTGCTGTAAGACAATAGCTGCGATTCGGGCGTCCGCCTGTTCAGCGGCTCTCGCAGGGAGCTCCCGCAGCCAGTCGCGGGCTTCACGAACAGTAACACCGGCAGCGCGGAGCTTCCCTGGATAGCCCTCTGCCTCCCATCTGCAGCCGTCGGCCAACAGCACGCAATCATAATCTCGCTTCCCGATACGCAGCATTCCGTCCAGGAGGACGCCTTCCTCCTCGATCACCCGCTCCTCGGTCAATTCGTAATGCACCCCGGCGGCATAGCTAGCTTCGACCAAGGCGAGCAGCTTCGCATTAAAGAGACCTGCCGGCGTAGAGGGAATATTCGATCCGTCATGCTCGTTCATCACCATACAGTCCATCGGATCGAAGGCAGCCATAACGCCGCGAGTCGGCGTCACGATGAGCACATCCGGCTTTTGCTTCAAATCGGGAAGCCGCGCCGCCTGCTCTTTGATCGAAGCCAGCAGAGCCGGGAACGCCGCTTTCCAAGTCACATGACTTGGCATGGATGGCGGCCAGTCCTGTACGGCTTTGGTTGTCAACTTCAGCTGGTTCAGATGAAGCACGAACATCTCGATGCCGTGGCTGGCCAACCACAGACAATAGTCGGTGAACGTCTGCGGAGAGATGCCCCAGCCGCTTCCGCCCATCGCCTCGACCAGCGCAGCGCTCCGTCCCTGCTGCACCGCCACGGAATGCGCGATCCGCGGATAGAAGTTGTTGCCCGGGAAGCGTTCTAGCGCATCGATGGCAGGCGTTTCCACGCCCTTCAGCACCTGAAAAGCGGATCCGCTGTAGGCAAGCTGGAAGAACGGGCTTTCCTCCGCTTTCAAGTGAGCGGTGAATTTCTTCCCGTGCTTCTCACACCAAGCTGCGACCGGTTGATAGAAGCCGGTGATAATTGCGTCCGTCAGCATCTCCCAGTAGCGGACCCGCACGATCTCGTATCCTTCTCCCTCGGTGAATAGGAGATGGAGCAAGGGCAGCAGAGCTTCCCCATAGCGCCGCTCATATTGCTCGGCGAACCGGTCATCCCACGGAATTGCGCCTGTCTTGACCGTGAGGCCGTGTCCGTCAAGGAAGGCGACTTCGTCGGAGAAGAAGCCCGTCACATAGTCGAACGCTTCTGCACTTAAGCCTTGGCGGTAGCCTTCGTACGTAATGTCGAGGAAGGCTTGAGCCGCCAACGGATCCAAGGAGGAGACGGCCGTCTTCGAGCCGAAAGCGATACGGCCTCCGCCGGCTTCGGAGGGCTGTGGAACCCACTCCACCCAGGCGCACGCAGACTGCGGCAGCCGCCTCAGCACTTCGCCGTTCGCCGTGCCGGAGGGCCAGCCGTTCTCATCATAGATCCAGAACGACATGCCCGTCGCTTTGGCGTAGAGAATCAGCTCGGAGACGATGTCCAAGTACCCGCTGCTAAGATAAGCAGGGCTGTCCGGATAAAACCGGGGATGGAATATGACGCCTTCCAGCCCCGCAAGCCGCAGCTCATCAAGCTGCGCCTGCAGTGTGTTCAGATGCAGGGCATCATTAATGGACCATAGACTTAAGAAGGATAATGGCAAGTTATTCACACCTCTGCCCGCGGGCGTTATTGGGTTCTTGCTTTCAACCGTTTCAGCTCCGCGACAATGACGAAGGATACGATGACGAGCAGGAACCAGGACACGATTTTGGCCGGATGCACCACATGCCACGCATGGCTTTGATTAGGATACTTCCAGGCTCCGAAGTAGGTCGCGATATTTTCGGCAATCCATATAAAAAATCCGACACACAGAAAACCAACCGGTATCGACATTCGGTACAGGCTCCGGTCTAACCGAAACTGGATGTGCGACTTAAAAAATAAAAGACACAGCAGGGCAATCAATATATACCGGATGTCGTACACGGCGTGATGCGTGAAAAAATTCAAATAGATGCAGGCGCCAAACGGAATGCAGACCCATTTGGAGGGATAGGAGATGAGCGTCAGATCCAACCTCCGCCAAGCCTGGCATATATAACTGGCTACACTAGCGTACATAAAACCGCTGTAGAGCGGCACTCCCCATACTTTGCTGTAGGCTTCCTCCGGGTAGCTCCACGATCCCATATGGACTTTGAATACCTCGAGTACAATGCCGATGATGTGAAAAAGACAAATGACCAGCAGCTCGTCCTTCGTCTCGAGCTTGCTCGCGAACATGCCGATCTGTATCAAGATGCACCCTGCCAGGATAAGGTCATACCTGGAAATCCCCGGCACATCCACAAACTTCGTGATGGCCAGCAGCATGAAGATGCCGACTGGGAATATGCAGCACATTGCTTCTTGGTACGTAAAAACCGCCAGCTTCCTCCATGCCCCTCTCATTGCACAGCCCCCTCCAATCGTTCTCTCTATCTATTACATGAAATAGACGATTGGAATTATACATAAGATTATTCGAGGTGAAAGAGGCAAATCAGCAAGTGGAGGCTGAGCCGCTGCAAAGTTGAGCGGCAGTGGAGCAGCAAGGCGGGAGCAGTGCTAAGCAGCCCTGCGGCTTCATTCCCGGATCAGCCCGGCCTCCGCCCGGCTGAGATCCAAATCATACCGCAGCCGGCCGCCCGGCTTCGTCAGCTCGATGCGATACGCATCGCCGCCAAGCTCCTCGACCAGGAGCTTGCTTGGCGCCCCGGATCGCGAATCCCCGCTCGCCGGCTCATAGTGCAGCGCCTGAATGAACAGCACGGCGCGCTCGGCAGCCGCCCGCTGGATCAGCGAAGTGCGGTTCCCGCTCGGCGGATTGTCCGGCGTGAGAGCGGCGTACATGTCCGACGGCTGCGAGCACCAGATCAGCTGTGCAAGCTCGCCTTCGCGCAGCTCGTAGCGGAACACCCGCTCGCCGGCTGCCAGACGCCGCTTGTCCCTCAGCCACTTCTGATCAAGCCGGCTCAGCCGCTCCTCCGTTCGTGTCCATGAAGCTGCCGCATCGCTGCGCAGCTCGCCGCTGATATGCGTGCACAAGTGCACGTCGCGGGGCTCCGGCACGGTCACGCTCACGATATCGAGCATGTGGTCTTCGGCCAGCACATTCACCCGCCTGATCTGTACCCCGGCGTACGCCTCCACATCCCACGGGCTCAGTTCCTTCGGAAGGATGATCGCATCCTTCATATAGAAATCGTCCCCGGACCAATCCACGGCTGTCTCGGCCCATGCTCCCCATGGCTGCCGGACAAGCTGCACCAGCCTGCCGTCACGCGGAGGCTGGTCGGCGCCGCTGATACTTACCGTATTGTGCGAATACGTATGCTTGAACCAGCCGTAATGCGCGGGTATGCCGTATGCCGTCGTTCCCGGATCGACTAGAAGAGGCGTGCTGCCGCATACGACGGATAAACCCAGACGATCCATATGATCGTGCTCGCCGCCGAACCTGCTGTGCTTCAGGATCGCCTGCCAGCCCGCTCCGTTAACCAGCTTCGTTAACCCGCTTGCGGGGAACGACTGCGTACGGTGGGTAGTCTCCCATAGCGCTAGCCTGCCGCTGTCGCTTGCACTTGCCGGCGCCTGCTCTTGTCTCGGCACCTGCTCCTGCTCCTGCACTTGTTCCGTCAACGGCTCCAGCTCCCGCCCGAACAGCAGCGCATACACCGAATCCCTGCGCACGGTTCTAACACCGCTGAATCGCGGATCCGCCCACTCTGTTCCGTAAGCTGTCAGCAGCAGTTCCTTATAAATCTGATCCCCGTACACATCAAAGGCAATTTCGTAGTACCTCGTATACGTCCCTATGCTGTCCCCCAAGCCCGCATCGTTCAACGTCGGCATTGCACCGCTTGGCAGCACAAGATGCAGAGGGTAGTCGAACATCGCCTTCAGCGCCTTGTTCGACCACACCTCCCATGGCGTTCCTTCGGCGATCAAGGCATAGTGGAGCAGGGATTGGAAGGCATAGAAGTGATACTGTACGTTCCCCTCGTACCATAAGCCATCCTCATAAACGCCGCGCGCCAATTGATCCTCCAAGCCGTATTCGCCCGCAAGCCCCGCTTGCACGATCGCCTGATCGTCCAGCAGCAGCCCGATGGCTGCGATGGCGGAGGTGATCAGCACGGCGTGATTATGAATCTGCTTCTCCTTGTGCAGAATGAGGAACCGGGCGCACGGCTCCAGCAGCCCGCCGCGAATATGCGCTTCCTCTGCGGGGGTCAGATGGCCCCGAATCAAATCGAAGCCCAAGGCAAGATCCATGATCCAATGCGCCTCATCCAGCGTTTGTGCGAACAATTTGCCCGGACCGTTATACGGAATGTCTCCGTGCGTCTGATAGGACTCATAGCAGTCCGCGTATGCGGTTAAATACGACTTCACCATGCCGATTCGCTTGACGTCGGGTTCAATCGCCGTCAGCAGCGCGATATGATACACGGCACGGCCGATTTGCGTATGCGCAATGGACGTCCATGCAGAATTGAAGGGCTCCCCTGTCCGTTCCTTGCCGCAGGTGGGACATTGATGACTGAACGGCGAATGCCACTCGAAGCTGAGCCGCGTCCCGTCCTCATGACAGTAGTAATAGTGCGTCCACTGGCCTTGCTCGTTCATTCGAATCGTATACGTAATGCGCGAAGCCTCCTCCGCTTCCTTCCGCAGAAGAGCGATTCCTTCATCGAATTCCGGCCGCGCCGCGTTGGCGCGGAGCCGGTCCAACCTTCTCTTATCCATACCCTTCCCTCCTTCAATACGGGAGTGATTCGCTCTAACCCTTGAGCGATCCTGCCGTCATCTGCATAAATGATCGATTCGCAACCATATAAACGAGCAGCAAAGGGAGGATCGATAAGCACGCGCCCGCCAGCATATAGTGTGTTTGGACCGCAGCCGACGCGCCATAGCGCAAATAGGACAGGCCTACGGTCAGCGTCTGCAGCTTCGGATTCGTCATCGTGAACACGAGCGGACGCAAATATTCGTTCCATGCCCCGCAAAATGTAAACAAGGCGCCTACGCCCAACCCCGGACGCATCAGCGGCAAAATGATCCGCCAGAATATGCCGCCGCTGCTGCAGCCGTCAATTCGCGCAGCCTCATCTAATTCCCGGGAAATACCTTGCAGGAAACTTAGCAAAATAAAGAAAATATACGCATGTCCGCTTACGAGAATAAGGACGACGCCCCAAAGATTCGTATGCAGGTGGAGCTTCACCATCAGCTCGAATTGCGGCCGGATGACGACAGCGCCGATGGAGATGAACATCGTGGCGGCTTGTATGCCGACGAACAGCTTTTTGCCGGGAAAGCTCATCCGGTCTACCACGTACGCTGCCATCGAGGCCACGACCAGCGTGCCGATCGTTGTCATGCCGCTTAAGAACAGAGAGTTCCATGTAAAACGGGCGAAGTTCGCCTGTATCCAGGCTTCCTTGTAATTCATGAACTGCCAGGAGGCCGGAATTATCGAGCCCCCTTTCGTAATCTCATGATTGGACATGAGCGAGCCCAGAAAAGTGACAACGACCGGAAAGGCGATGAGCACCGCCGTAAGCAGCAAGAAGATCCAAAGCAGGCATCTTCCGCCGAATTGGCCGATCGAGAAGGATTGCGTTCTCTTGTTGACCCCGAGCTTCCCCGGAGCCGTTTCCATAACTTCCATAATCCCCGCTTCCTCCCTATTGAAGTTTGTTCAAGCGTCTGGACATCGCGTGGTATGCCAGCGTGATGATGCCTACAATAACGGCTGTCACGAATCCGACCGCGCTGCCATAGCCGAACTGCTGATCCGTCACGGTGCCGGATGGCGTTGGGAAGAACAGCTTGTATACGTATAGATACATGACTTCCGTCTTGCCGACAGGTCCGCCTTCCGTGAGTACCATGATGCTTTCGTACCCCTTGAGCGAGTTGATGATGGCCAGCATGATCACGATCTGCAGCACCGGACCCAGCATCGGGATCGTTAAATACCAGAACTGCTGCCATTTATTCGCACCGTCGAGCGATGAGCTTTCGTAAACGTCGTTAGGAATATTTTGAAGACCGGCCAGGAACAGCAGCATGTAGTTGCCGACAGCCCCCCATACGGCGATAATGATCGTCGTCAGCATGGCGTGTTGAGGCCCGAGCCAATCGATTCTTTCGGAGATGATATGAAACTTCAGCAAATATTGATTCAAGATACCGTTATATGAGTTGAAAATAATGAAGAAAACGACCGCCATAACGGCGGAGCTAATAATCGTCGGCATGAAATAAATCGCCCTCAGCCAGTTGCGGCCGCGGAGCTTCCCGTTCAGAATAACGGCCAGCACCAAGCATAATGGCAGTGTAATGATCAACTTTCCGCCTGCATAAATGAACGTGTTCCATACGGAATGCCAGTACTGCGAATCCTCCATCAGCCTTCGGAAATTATCCAAACCGATAAACGAGGCTTCCCCAAAGCCTTTGTAATCGTAAAACATGTAACGGATCGCCCAAGCGATCGGATAGACCCCCAGCACCATGGTCAGCAGAAAGCTTGGAAACAAAAACAAATATGAAAACCCGATCTGACGAGTCCGGTTCATCCCATTCCCCTCCTGTTATCTCTGTCATTAGAGAGCGAGAGTGGAGCTCATCACTCCACCCTCGCGGCAAATCCGGCTATGCGGTTTACTTCGCCATCAATTTCATTGGATCGAAGTTCGGATTCGGCTGAACTTTCACAGTGCCTTTGGCCACAGCTTTATCGAGCGCTTCGTTGTAGCGTTTGTTCAAATCTTGCGTAATTTGATCCAGGTTCCCGCCGCTGATCATATATTTGAAGAACGCATCGTTGTATTTCATCCCTTCCACCGTAACCGTAGGCTGCAGCGGCCAAGTGCCGTCGTTGCCGGTCGGCAGGAAGCCCTCGATGCCTTTGATTTCCGGTTTTTTGGCAACAGAGGAGATCGACGGCACCATCGATAAGCCGAAGCCTTTCTCATGGTACGTTTTCAACACTTCGTCGGCATACATGAACTGCATGAATTTCCATGCTTGGTCGGCGTTTTTGGTCGTATTGGAGATAGAGAGCCATTGGCCGCCCAAGAAGGAGCTTGCGCCCTTGACCGTTCCGTCAATCGTCGGTACCGGTGCCGCGGCCCACTCGATTTTGGCCGGGAATTGATTCGCATATACGCCCGGCTCCGAGGAGAAGGAGATGTACATGCCGATTTTGCCTTCTGCGAACTGCGCGCGCAGCGGGTCGATATCCAGCGATTCCATGCCTGGCAGCGTGCTGCCGTCGTCCACCATTTGCTTGAACGATTGAATGATATCTTTGTAACCCGTGAAATCGAACTTGGCGGTTTTAAAATCGTAACCGAATCCGCCGAATCCGCTTGCTTCCGCGATCACGCGGGCCGAACGGCCAAGCGCGCTTTCCGGGCTCTTGAAATTAAGGGCGAAGCCGTAGGAGCCGGAAGCTTTGCCGACTGCCGTTATTTTCTTCGCATCCTCGACCATTTCTTTCAAAGTTTTCGGAGGAGCGGTAATGCCGGCCTTCGCGAAAAGCTCTTTGTTATACACGAGGCGCAGCGTGGAACCGTAGTTCGGAAGGCTGTACATTTTGCCGTCGATGCGGTTAAAGTCGTCGATGATCGGGAATTTCTTCTTCATATCGTCGGTTAGATACGAATCGATCGGCTTCAGATAGCCTTTTTGCGCGAATGGCTGGATCGTATTTTCCTTCACGCGCATAACATCCGGTGCTTGTCCGGAAGCGAAGGCCAGGTCGATCGCTTGGTTGAAATCCTCCGTTTTAACGACCATTTCGACCTCGATGTTATCGGTGTTCGTTTCGTTGAATTTCTGAACAACGCTTTTGATATAATCCATATCGTGGCGGTCGCCCGTCCAATATTGGAGCTTCGTTTTATCTTTCTTCGCAGGCGCTGAGCTGGCGGCTCCTTCCGCCGGTTTGCCGGAAGCTGCCGGGGTAGTTGCGGCATTGTTGCCGGAGCTGCATGCCGCCAGACTGCTTGCGAGCAGTACGCTTAACGTGACCGTCCCTAATCTTTTTACCATGTTGTAATCCTCCCTTTGGTTTGCGAACCCGCAGCGCTAGCTGCGATTGTGCCTTCTCTTTACACTTCTTATACTAAAAGAATTCGCATCCTCTGATAATGTGGTGGACTCGTGAACGAGGGCAGGTTTTTCTATATTTGCATCGGGAGAGGACCTCCCATAAGGCTGAACAGCCCCTCCTAAAACAAAAGGCAAGCCCTCCTCACGGAGAAGGCTTGCCCAGAGCCGTTTCCTTAAATTCCGTCGGCGTCATGCCGGTCTGCTTCTTGAATACTTCGCTGAAATAGCGCCTGTGCTCATACCCAAGCCCCTGTGCAATTTCTTGCACCTGAAAATCCTCGATGAGCATCGCCTTCGCCCGTTCTATTTTCGCCTGTGTGACGAACTGCTGGAATGGCGTGCCTGTCACCTTCTTGAACAAATTGGAATAGTATCCCCAGCTTAAATTCACCTGTTTGGCGCAATGTTCCAGCGTCAAATCCTGATGCAGATTCGCTTTGATATAGTCCATCGAACGGTAAATGATTTTCTGCGACTCGCTGGCGCGCTCCTGATGAATCATCCGGCCGCCGGTTGCGCAGAGACGGACGAACCACTCTTGATACTCCTGCCAATCCGCGCCGCCGTCGCTTCGGATCGCCTGCATGCCCGCCTCGAACTCCGCCAAGGAAGCACGCGGGAATTTCTCCGAAAGCACGCGCAGCATACGCAGCGCCAGTCCTTGCAGCAATCGCTCCACCATCCCCGGCTGCGGCCTGGCGGCCGCCCTTCCCATTTCGGCGAAAATATGCTGAATCCAGGCCATACATTTATCCTGATTGCCGGAGCGGAACGCGAACATGAACTCGTTCTCGCTTTCCTCGGTATAAATCCATTCAACCGGAAGGTCGGAGGTCTCCGCTTTATAGCTGAACGCCCCGTTCCCTCCCGTATAGAAATGATAAGAGAGCGCGCTAAGCGACTGCTGATAGCTCTTGGGCAGCTCCTGCACCTTCCCCGCTGCGAGGCCGATGCCGATGGAGATCGTGAACTTCGTATGCCGTGCGATATTGGCGCAGCATTGATCCGCAATCGTCATCGGAAGCTCGCTATTCCCCATATTCAGAATGCAAATATACCGGTTGAACGCTTCCCGGAAAACGACCGCCGACGTATAGGAAGCGATGGTTTCCTCTACGATATTTTGCAGGGAGAATCGCGCGAGCTCCAGCTCCTTCACGGGAACCTCAGCATATTTGTCCGTAAACTGGTCGATCTGGATCGTCAGCACGACCATGGGCGGTTTCAGGGCATGAATGTCCAGAAAGCTCGTCAGCTTCGCCAGCTCGGCTTCGTTCATCTGGTGATGCACAAGCAGCGACAAGTATTCCTGACGCAGCGCGGGCATGCTTTCTTTCATTTTCTGCTCCAAGGCCAGAACATGGCTGCGGTTCAGGTTCTCCTGCTCCCACACCTCTTTGGCTTTGACCACCGCTGCCACAATCTGATCGATGGAAAACGGCTTCTTCACATAGTCCAGCGCGCCGTACTGAATCGCCTTCTGGGCATAATCAAAATCCGTATACGCGCTGAGTATGACGACCTTGCTGCCGGGCAGCAGCTCCAGAATACGGCGGGTCATCTCCAAACCATCCATTTTCGGCATGCGAATATCGGTCAGAATGATGTCCGGACGGCTCTCGCGGATCATCGCAAGCCCTTCCTCGCCGTTCGTCGCGCTGCCGACGACTTCAATCCCATGGTTCGCCCACGGAATTTTGGTTGCAATCATCTCGACGACACTGCGAATGTCATCCACCACACACAGCTTAACCAGCCGGCTCATGAAACTCCTCCTCGCTTCCATAGCAGGGCAGCCACAGCTCAATACGAGCTCCGCCCTTCTCCGTATTCGTAATCTCCATCCGCTGCCGGTCCCCATAATATAGCTGCAATCGCGTAAATATATTGCGCAGCGCATAGCCGTGCTTCGAAGCAGCCGGGTGCGTCATGCTCTGCAGCAGCTTCTCCGGAACAAGCCCATGCCCGTTGTCTTCCGCCATAATATGCAGCCAATCCCCATCCAGCCGGATCGTCAGAGCAATCTCCCCGCCGGCGGTCATATCCTTGAACCCGTGCAAAATGCTGTTCTCGACAAGCGGTTGAATGATAATTTTCGGCACAAGACAAGTAAGCAGCTCTTCATCGACCTCCATGCGGCATTCGAACAAGCGCTCATACGAGCGTTGCTGGATCGCCAAGTACTGCTGGACATAGTCCAATTCATCGGCCAGTGTGATGAGATCCCGGCCTCCGCTCAAACTTAACTGAAACATCTGAGACAATGCCAAAATCATTTCATTGACGTCCTCGTTTTCGCCCAACACCGATTTGCAATAAATCGTATTCAACGTATTATAGAAAAAATGCGGGTCCATCTGCGCCGATAACGCCTTGATTTCCGCCTTTCTTTTGTCCCGCTCCCGGTTCTTCACGTCTTCGATCAACTGCTGAATTTCGTCCAGCATCCGGTTAAACCGGAACCCGACCTGCGACACTTCGTCTTGATAAGCACTCTCGAAGCGTACCGTCAGATCGTTATCCTCTACCCTCTTCATCAGCTTCTGCAAACGGTAAAGCGGCTTCAGCAGCAGCTGCGTCAAATTGTTCGCAATGAACAGGGAGAGAACGATGAAGCCAAGAATCGCGTAGGTCGTCACTTTCTTAATATTGTTCAGCTTCGCGAGCAAATCGTCCTTCGCCTGGATGGACACCATCATCCAATCGTCCTTCGCCTCCAGACGCGAATAATTCACCAGGAAATCTTTGCCGCTATCCTTATAATAAAACGACCCTTTCATCTCTCCGCTGAATTGAGCCATAAAGGCAGCATCCTGAATGAAGCTTCCTTCCTCGGGCTGATCGCCGTAGATCACAGATTCGCCTCCGGCATCAATGAACGCGTACCTTTTATTCGATTTGGACAAATTGGCCATATACAGCTCGCGCAGCGCCTCTTCCTTCACATTCACCACGACGTACACGCCGGTCGGCTCATACCCCATGAAGGAATAATCGCCTACGCCTTCAACGACGAGAGAGATGACCTTCTGATTTCCGGTAAAAAACCGATCGACATGCCCCTTGCTCCAAAAGCCCCGCTTCAACTGCTTGAAATGCTCGTACATCTCCGAGTCATAGAAGGAGTTCGCCGTATTCCTCACGTAGGAGGTCGGATAAAAATCTCCGATCGGCGTCGCGATCAAGATGCTCTCGATCATGGATTCATTGAATTTCACTTGAGAGAACACATTCTGCAAAGCCGTCAGCGACTTGTAGTAGGTGCTCTTGTCCCGGCTCTCCACATCCTTCATCAATTGCTTGAAGGCATCGTTAAACATCAGCGCTCTGACGGCGATGCCGATATTTTTCAGCCTCTCGTTCACGATCTGCGAGGACTGATTCACCGTATCTTGACTTGATTGCAGCGTCCTCTGCCCAATCTCTTTGGAAGCGATCAAATAGGCGATGCTCCCGGTTGCCATGAGTCCCAATGTGATGAGCACAACGAACGTCAACCATATTCTTTGCTTCAGCGAGAACGAATGAAACATGCGGGACAACAACGGCCACAATGTATTCATAGGCGGTTTCATGCACCCTTCCTGTTGCGAAAATACAGACTCTACCTATTTTATTATAGTGCACATGAACCTTGTTCGACATGATAGAAATTCAAGAAAGGGGGCAGCTTTTTCTATATGGGGGTAAAGCAACGTGCTGGCGTTCGGCTGGATAGCCCAGCCGGGTGCCGCTCGAAGAACTGAACTCTCTATCCGGCTGGTTAGCCTACTCGTGAAGCAGACGTTCGGCAGCTTATCTGAGACTATGGAACCTTAACGGGAATTCCTCCCGTTAATTTCTTTCCGCCTAAGGGGTTGGGCACAGTTAACTGGAATTCCTCCAGTTAATTTCGCCCATTTCCCCTTGGGAGCCGCGAAGTGAGCTGGATTAACAGGAGTATATCCAGCTAAAGCGACTGCAGCCAGCCAATTAGCCATAATTAACGGGAGTATTTCCAGTTATCAGGCTGCCCTGCTGGTCTTTCCGCTCGTGGTCCACCCGTACTCCAATAGGGACACGTCATTTTTTGCCCCGCTTGTTGCTGTACTTTTTACTCTACATGTTGCTCTGCTTGCTACTGTACTTGTTACTCTACTTCTTCCCCCACTTATCCAGCTTGATACCATACTTTTTACTCTACCCCGTACTTGTTACCCTACCTGCTGCCATGCTTGTTACCCTGTTACTCTACTTGTTGCCCCCTTGTTACCGTACTCGTTACCCAACCTTTTGCTCTGCTTGCTACTGTACTTATCACTCTACTTCTTTACCTCACTTGTTACTCTACTTTTTACTCTACCTATTACCC
Source organism: Paenibacillus sp. MAHUQ-63 (assembly GCF_028765165.1). GTDB lineage: Bacteria > Bacillota > Bacilli > Paenibacillales > NBRC-103111 > Paenibacillus_E. The sequence goes on from NZ_JARADB010000001.1 coordinate 1,144,725, forward strand.
TGCTTGCTACTCTACTTGCTACCTACTTCTTACCCCACTTATGGCCTCCCTGCCATTAACCCGCCTGCCCCCTGCTTGCCGCCCTGCCAGCTACACTACTCGTTACACTGCCTCCCCCCGCCACTCCTACCACTCGTCCGCCGACAGACAAGCTAAAAAAAGCCTAAGGGAACGCCCCCTTAGGCCCATTCATTTATTTCCCCAGCTTATTCATGTAGTCAACATATTCCTTCTCGGCATCCGCGGTTGCCGGGTACCATTCTTTGGACAGGAAGTCTTTGAACTGCGCCTCCGTAATTTGGCCCATGATGAATTTCAGCTCCTGATCATCTTTCTTTTTCACCAAATCCGGGATCGTGCTGTTAAGGTTCAAAATTTTCGGAGAACGAACCGCAGGCACGTTAACCACGGTCACTTGCTTCAACGCAGCATCCAGCTGCGATTTATACGTATTCAAACGTTCAGGCGTATCGGCGCCTTCAATGATCGCACCGTTGCCGTCAATGGCGTTGGCCAGCGTCATGTACGTGCTCGTGACAGCGGCAAGCTTCGTCGCTTGATCGGCGGTACGAGAGATATTTTTGGTCGCCGGATCGTAATTGTCGAACGTCACGCCTTTCAGTCCGAGCTGGAAGAGCGCATTCGCTTCCGTCGTATTTCCCCAATCCAAGAATTTCAGCACGGCATCCGCGTTTTTGGTCGACTTCGGAATCATCCAGCCGCCCCACATCGCCGGTGATACCAAATCGGTGGCGACGCCTTTGCTGTCTTTCAGCACCGGTTGATACGAATATTTTTTATCCGATTCTTTGTCCTTCGATAAGTTCGCCATCACCGCATACTGGTGACCATAAATGATACCGACGCGGTTCTGGTTCTGTTTCTCTTGATCCACATAAATTTTGTTAATCAAGAACTCGGGATCGATGAGTTTCTCATCGTTCAATTTCTTAATATACGTCAGGTACGGAATGTAACCCGACATCTTCTCCCTGATTTTGTAGGTGCCGTCGGTGTCCTTGACGCCATTGATGATCGGCAGATTGAACGCGGAAGCCAGGAAGAAGGTGGAGTTCCAGACAGTGTTGCTGCCCAGCGCTGGATTGGACATGCTTAAGCAGTACGTGTCCGCTTTCCCGTTGCCGTCCGGATCGTTCGCGGTAAATGCTTTGCATACGTTAGTAAACTCATCCAAGGTAGTCGGAGCCTTCAGGTTCAGCTTGTTCAGCCATTGCTGATTGATAATATATCCCCAATGATTGAGCACATTCGTTCTCGGAATGAGATAGGTTTTGCCGTCGTTAATCGATTTGACTGCGTCCCACATTTCTTTGGAGATATTTTTCGTTAAATTCGGATACTTGGCAATTTGGTCGTCGAGAGGTGTAAGCAAGCCGTCCTTCGCCCATTTCTCCAGGTTGGCATCGGCGCCGCCCCAGTTATAAATGAGGTCTGGTAAATCGCCCGAGGCCATCAGTACCTGAAGCTTATCGACATAGTTGTTGATAGGCGGCGCTTCTATGGACAATTTGACATTCGCCAGCTTCTCCGCTTCGGCAATAACCGGGTTGTTGTCGATGACGACTTGCGCGTTCACCCTGTTGAACATCCGGATCGTGGTAGGCGCCGCCGCTTTCGTTGCCGCCGGTGCGGCCGAGCTGCCGCCCGGAGCCGAAGTCGCTGTGCCGCTGGCCGGCTCATTGGAATTGGAGCAGGCGACGACGAGTGAAGACAGCAATCCAACACAAACCAAACTGCTTGCAATGTTTTTGACGGACCGTTTCAAATTCAACATCTCCTTTGTATGAAAGCTTGTATTAAAACTGCGGGACTGTGCAGATTTAACCGAAACCGAACCGAAACCGATTACCCTTTGATCGAGCCCACGAGAACGCCCTTCATGAAATATTTCTGCATAAACGGATACACCAGTAGGATCGGCAGCGTCGCGAAGATGATGATCGCCATCTTAATCGTGAACACCGTCACCCCGGTATTGTTCATATCCATCGCATCTTTGGCAATCCCGCCGTCGTCCACAACCATTTCTCGCAATATGAGCATAAGCGGCCACAAGCCCCGCTTGGAGGTGTAAATGATCGCCGAGAAAAATGTATTCCACTGCGTAACGGCATGGAAAATGACGAAGGTGGCAATCGCCGGCTTGGACAACGGTACGATGATGCGGAACAGCACCTTCAGCTCATTGGCCCCATCCATGAAAGCGGACTCCTCCAAACTCGCCGGGATAGCGCTTACAAAGTTTTTCATCAAAATCAGATTGTAAGCCCCCAGGGCACCGGGCAAAATCATAGCCCACAGCGTGTTGTATATATCCAAAGTTTTGATCAAATAAAAATTCGGAATCAACCCGCCGTTGAAAAACATCGTGAACGTGATCAGAACCATGATGACATTTCGGCCCTTGAGGTCCTTCTTCGAAAGCGGGTATGCCGATATGATTAGTAGGGTAATATTCAGCGCTACGCCGACAATCGTGATGATGAGTGTGTTTTTGTACCCCGTCCACATCAAAGGCATCTGCAAAATCTGCTTATAGGCGGAAAGCTCGATTTGATTGGGAATGAGCTTGAGCGGGTTCTCGAGATATTCCGAATAAGGTGTGATGGAGAAGGAGGCTACATAAAAAAATGGGAATAAACAAGCCAGAGCAAACAAGGTGACGATTATATAATTCAGAGCGTCGAAAATTTTATCGCCAAACGAACGGATAACCACTCGGACCACCTCCTTTTACCATATCCCGTCCTCCTTCATCCATTTGGCGATCTGGTTGCTGACCAGCAGGAAGATTAAACCGATCACGGACGTGAACAGCCCCACCGTCGTCCCGAACGAGAACCTGCCGCCGAGCAAGCCCACGCGGTACACATAGGTTTCGAACACCTCGGAAACGCCCAGATTCAAAGGATTTTGGAGCACGAAGATCTGCTCGAAGCCGTTCCCCATAATGTGCCCCAGCCGCAAAATGAGCAGGATGACAATGGTCGACTTGATGCCCGGCAGCGTGACATAGCGGATTTTCTGCAGCCGGCCCGCCCCGTCAATGCTGGCAGCCTCGTACAGCTCCGTATTAATGCCGACCATCGCGGCAAGGTATAGAATGCTCTCCCAGCCGGACTCTTTCCAGATGCTGCTGAGAATAACCAACGGTCGGAAGTAGTTGGTGTCGGCGAGAAAGAAGATCGGCTCGAAGCCGAGCTGCTTGATGAATATGTTGACAATTCCCCAGGAAGGCGACAGGAAATTAACCAGAATGCCGCCAATCACGACCCAGGAGATGAAATGCGGCAAGTAAATGATCGTCTGCGTCACCCTCTGGTAGGTGCGGTTGCGCATTTCATTCAGCAGCAGAGCGAGGAGGATCGGAAACGGGAATCCGAACACAAGCCTCAGGAAGCTTAAATATAGGGAGTTCCAGAACACCGTATAGAAATCGCTTAGCCCGAACATATACTTGAAGTTGTCCAGGCCGACCCACGGGCTTCCCAGGATTCCTTTGGAAAAATTGAAGTCTTTAAATGCAATGATGATGCCGTACATCGGAACGTAATTGAAGATCAGGAAATAGATGACGCATGGGATCAGAAGCAGATATAGATACTTTTTCTTATTGATATAACGCAGCGTAAGTTTCATGTTTTTGGCCAATAAAGATGCCATACTGTGTACCACCGCCTGACTGGGATATCTAACGACTCGGCTAGCTTACTTGTGCTGAATCGCGCGCTGCTCCCGGAAAATGTCATAAATATCTTTCGTTAAAATGATGCTGTCCTTGTTCTTCGCATAAAAGCTTCGATACCAGTCGTCCACCTGTTGGCCTCCGGCCTTCTCCCAGGCAGCAATCGCATCTTGTCTCGCCTGCTCCGGACTGTAGCCCGGCGTCACAATCGACTTAATCCATATATCGCCTTCGCCTACGCCGACATGCCTTGTCGTGTTCGTCATAATGGCCTGAAGCTCCTTCGGCAGCTGCGGCATTTGCTCCGAGTGGGTCGGGCCCGCAACCGGAAGGTCGAAGTTCACATAAGACGAATTCAGCTCGAACATGGTCTTCACCTGCTGCTGCAGTGGATCGTTCGGATCCAGCTTCTCCGTGCCGAAATAACATTTGCCCGCCAAGGTCGGGGAGGTCAGCATCGCAAAATCGCCGGATGCGTAATTGAACTCCCGCTGCCAGCGGCTCAAATCGGTCACTTGCGGGCATTGCCCGGGCAATGTTCGGCTGTGCACGCCTTCGAAGCCGTAATACATCGTTTTCATGAACGTCTCGGAGGAAGCAAAGTCAACATATTTCATGACCGCCTCCGGGTTCTTCGTTTCTGCATTCACCACGGCCGTCATTTGCACCGGATTCACGAAGATCGGGTTAAACCGGCCGACCGGCGTCTTCGGGTAGGGGATAACCGCAAGCTCTGCGCTGGGGGCGTTTTTTTTCAATTTGACGTAATAATCATTGTAAAAGGTGACCGGAACATTAAATTGATCCATGTAGATGCCGATTTTGCCGGAGATGAAATCCTGCTTTGCCTTCGAGCCCGTTTTGTCGCTCAAATAATCCTTATCCACCGAACCAGCGCCGTACAGCTGCTTCTTAAAAGCCGTTGCCGCCGCAATATTGTCCCACCCATGGATCAGCTCGTTGTCATGCACGATGAAGCCGGGATACGTGATGCCGAACATCTCGTCCACGCTGGCGCCGGCATTATAGGACAGAGCCATTCCATACGTGTCGTCCCGCCCGTTGCCGTCCGGGTCCTGCTCGGTGAACGCCTTCGCTACCTGAACCATCGCCTCCGTCGTGGTCGGAATGTCCAGATGCAGCTTCCGGAGCCAATCCATCCGGATAAACAATCCGCGCTGCGGAATCGTTTCGTTGATGCGGCCGAATTGATACAGCTTGCCGTCGGCTCCCGTCCCCGCCTTCCTCAGAGCCGGATATTTCTGCAGAAGCGCCTTATACTCGGTACTGTAAGCTTCGATCATGTCATCGATCGGACGCAGCAGCTTCTGGTCGATGAGCGGATTCTTGATCTGCGGCGCATACTCCAAGATAAGATCCGGCGCCCCGCCGCCGGCGAACAAGGTGGCGAGCTTCTGCTCGGATTGCGTCCTTGGCACCGGGACGAACTTCACGTCGACAGGCCCGGCATCGTTAATCCAGCGCGTCATGATATTATTGTCGATCGTCCCCTCGCCGGACGTAATATTACCCCGGTCGTAGATGGAGACGGTAATGTGGGGGCGTTTCCCCGCAGGCGTCTCCGGCGCTTGGCCGGGAGGCCGGCCGGAGCAGCCCGCAGCCAGGGCCAGCAGACATGCAGAGAGCGACAGTAGCAGGAATAATCGTTGCCATCGAGCTGGCATGCGGTTTCCACCTTTCTGCTCACAAGAGTACGCTATCATCTCCTTTTCGCTTCGGGCATCCTGAAGCACCTTATGCTCTTATTGTAAGGAGTGGAGAAAGCGCTAACATTCACAATTTATGGGGAAACAGAGATTATTTTTAGGTCGTGGATCCTTGCATCTGCTTTCGGTAATCCTTCGGTGTCAGACCGGTCGTTTGTTTGAACAGCTTCGCGAAGTAGTTCGGCAAATCATAGCCGATCATGCCGGATATTTCCGTAATTTTCAGATCGGTATTGGCCAGCAGCTGCTTCGCCTTCTCCATACGGAGTTCGATCAGATAATCGACGAAGCTCCGCCCCGTTTCCTTTTTGAACAAATGGCTGAAGTACGTCGCGTTCAAATGAACCTGCGAGGCGACCAACTGCAGAGGCAGCGGCTCCGCATAATGCTCCTCCATGTACCGGGCCGCCTTCTTGACGGCAGTCTCGCTGTACTTGTCCTGCCACTTCAAGAAGCTGCCCAGGAACCGCTCCAGCTCCTGTCGAACCCAGGCGTACACTTCGTCTCCGGAGGAGAGGCTGTGGAGCTTCCCGATGCGCTCCGTCAGCAGATAGGGCTCATGCTCGCCTTCGAACTGCTTGCGGGCCGTATCCTGCAGGGCGAAGCTCAGCGACAACGCTTCGATTTTGCCCGTTTCCGGCGGCATTCCCTGCACGTCCAGCAGCCTCATCTCCAAATACTGCTTCAATAGCTCTATCTGTCCGGCAGCGATATAAGCTGCGATTTGGTTAGAGACCAGCTGCTGGCGAACGCGGTTGATCCCGTATTCCCCAGCAGGACCGTTAGACGGCTCCTGCTCCGGCTCCGCCGGCAGCCCGTTCCCGGCCACCGCAGCCTCATATAAGTCGGCCAATCGGTTCAGGCTCATAACCGTGCCGGCCGGCTGCGGAGAGATCGCAATGCCGAGCAGACGCTGGACCGTCGCAGAGGCGGCTTGACCGACATGCAGCCCATCCACCGCCTGCGGCAGCAGCAGCGCAAAGCGCCCGTATTCGATCAGCAGGAGTTTGCCGGCAACGCCGTGGGCGTCCAGCACCTCGCTGATGATGTTCAGCATCGCAAACTGCAGCACTGGCACATCCCGCTTATGATACTGTTTGTGCGCCGGATAGAAATCCGTGACGGATAAGACGTACAGCCTCGTGCCGATCCATGCATGTTCCAGCTCCGCCGCCACCTCGAACCTGTACGGGAACCTGAGGAACATTCCCCTTAGCGTATTTTCGAGTAACAGCTGATGCTCGTTTTCCTTCTGCCTTAACTTGGCATGCCGCTCCTGTAGGGCGATCTCCACTTTGTCCAGGACGTCATAAATATCCTGTTTGCTGCATGGCTTAATCAGCAGGTCGAAAGCCCCGTAACGCAGCGCGGTTTGGGCATACTGGAAATCCTGATAGCCTGTAATCACGACGAACGTTATATCCGGGAATCGGACCTTCATCCGCTTGAGCAGCTCCAAGCCGTCCATCAGCGGCATACGAATATCCGTGATGACCAGATCAGGCTGACATCCCGCAATCAAGCTCTCGGCTTCCAGGCCGTTCTCCGCTTCCCCGCATACTTGCCAGTTCGTCCCGGAATCGGCGATCATTTTGGCCAATCCTTTGCGAAATAACGGCTCGTCTTCAACCAGCAGCAACTGATTCAACATCAGCACCTCCTATAGGGGCATAACCAGCTTCATAAGGCAAACTCAAACGCATCAACGTCCCCTGTTCCAGACGCTCTACGTCCAAACGGTACGGCTCGCCGTGCACGAGATCGATGCGCCGGATGACATTGCGGATCCCGATGCTCTCCCGCTCTCTGCCCGGGTCATAGACGGACTGGACGGCTGCAATGCTCTGTATCGCTTCCGGCCCAATACCGCAGCCGTTATCCTCGATTTCGATACACACATCCTCCCCCCGCCGGTATGCCCGAATCCATAATAACTTGTTGTCCGGCTGGTCCCGAAAAGCATGAACGAACACATTCTCCACCAGAGGCTGAAGCAGAAGCCGCTGCATGCGGCAGCCCGCCAGCCCTTCCTCCGCTTCGATACTTACCGACAACCCTTCGCCATGCCTCGCTTCCTGAATCGTGATATAGTTGCGGATTTGGGCCAACTCGTCCTGCAGCGTGCTCGGCGTGGAAACCGAAGCTAACGAATAGCGCAGCAGCTCGGATAAGGAGGTGACAAGCGAAGCCGTTTCCGCATCGTCATAGAGCAGAATAATTTTCCAATAGATCGAATTGAGCGCATTGTATAGAAAATGAGGATTAAGCTGGGCTTGCAGCGCCTTCAGCTCGGCTTCCTTCTCGCTCAGCTTGCTGATATATACCTCCTGAATTAACGATTGAATGTTCGCGACCATGCTATTAAAGCTCTCTGCCAGAAAAGCAAACTCATCGTTGGAGGTCTTGGCAATCTCCACCTGCAAATTGCCCTTACGCAGCTGCTGCATCGCTTGTACGAGCCTATGCAGCGGCTGAAGCAGCCTGCCGCTGAAGAACGATACGCTGAGCGCCATCAGCAAGACGCTGACAAGGCCGGAGATGAGCGCCACTTGGTACACGATCCGCCCTTTATCTTCGATATCGGCCAGGGATATGCCGCTCACCAGCGTAAAGGACCGGGCTTCGTAGACACTTTTCACGAACAAATAGTCGTCCCCTCCGTCACGCTCGATGAAGGTCTTCTCCCGGTTCCCCCATTCCGGCACGAACCCGGATCGCCCTTCAGGCTCTCTGCTGTAGAGAAGACGCTGATATTGATCGAATATATAAGCTCCGGAGGTATGGCCTTTCATGAGCGGTTCGAGCGTGCTTGCGAGGAAGGACTCGTCGATAACCATGATCAGCATCCCATACACCGCTTGCTGCTTCGTTGATTTCAGCACGCGCGCGGCGACAAGATTGCTCTTCGAGCCCGACGGATCCGAAGTATCCGGGATGTACATCCGCTGCCAGACGATTTCCGCCGTATTGTTGTTCATTCCCTTTTTGACCGCCTTATAAAATTCCGGAAAAGTCACCTGCATCGAAGCATTGGTGTGGCTGAAATAATTGTTGTTGCCCTGCAGGTCGACAATGTACAGCGCGCGTATTTGCGGCGTCTCGTTTTTCAAGGGAAGCAAAATATCCGCCAAATCCCGCTCCAGCACGAACCTTCGGTACGCCATACTCTCCCCTTCCGCGGGCTCCGCGTTCATGGCTTGGACTATCTGCTCCACGAGCGGATGGAAGAAGATAAAGTCCGTAATCCGGTACATATCCTGGATTTTGAAGCCGATCTGCTCCATCGTTTGCTCGCTTGTACTCTGATATTGTTTGCTGATCTCGCTTTCGAACAAATTCAAATAAACACGGTAGGACACATACCCGGTCACCACGGAGCACACAATGATAATCACTGACAAAGTCAAAATTAATTTCACTTTAAAATGCTGATTAATATATTGGAGGACCAAACGGTGCTTCATGCGAGCGAATCCACCACCTTCTACATTGCGTGCCGAGTAAGCGCTTAAATATTGAAATATGTACCATATTGTAATACAGCTGCACCGATCTCACATCCATTAATTATGGATAAAGGGATACGATTTTTGGATAGGCGGCCTTCCCCCCGCCAACAGGAAATAACCGAGGCTAGCGCCTCGGCTGTTTCTTGTGAATACTCGTGTGAGTGTATTCGGATTATCATATACAATTCCCCTTGTGGCGGGAAATCGGGTGATTCTATTCGAATTATCGCATACATTTTTCCGCTTCTAGCGGAAATTCCGATGGATATCGCGGCTTCGCTATCTACCCCGCATACCAGAACAGCGCATACTCCGTCATCACGGAAGCATGGCCCATCTGCCGCAGCATCGCCGTTACGTTCCCGCGGTGATAAGTGCCATGATTGACCACTTGCAGAATCATCTCGGCCAAACTCGTATCCCGCACGCCCGCATACGGATTATCAAGCACAATCGTCCGTCCCAAGTCCTCTTGGCTTCTCAGAAATGCTTGGAACCGATCCGCCAATTCCGCATACATGACCTCGATCTCTTGCATGGTCTTCGACTCCACTTCGGGCGTCAGCACGCGGGAATCGGCCATCGCTTCATGCATGCTTTTGCCGCTCATCATATCCAGCCAGCCTGCATCCACGATATAGATGTGCGCCATCGCTTGGGCCACCGTTCGAAAGACGCTTTGAACCTCTTGCCTGTAAATGTCTTCACCAAGCTTCCTCAGGTGTGTCAACATCGTCTGGTTCGCCCAAACATGGAAATCGTACATCTTTCTTACTTCTTGTGCACCTTGCAGCATCCGTATCGCTCCCTTTCATCGATCTTACTTATCTTCATTATAAGGTAGGTACAGTGACAACATAGTGTCAGTGAAAGAACACGGGCTTCTTTTTTTCTCAAAATACCGTTCGTTCGGTCACCTTTCACCGGTCGCCGGTTACCAGTCAGCAGGTCATCCGATCACCCCAGACTTTCCGCACTTTCCGCACTTTCCGCACTTCCCGCACTACCCGCACCTCCCAGACTTTCCAGACTTCCCGGACTTCCCGGACTTCCCGGACTTCCCGATCTTCCCGAATTTCCGGGAAATTAGATTTACGTCCTACGGCCGAACAGGAATTTGTCGGTTTATGGCGAAACATGTGTAGGTTGATCAATTTGTCAAATGCCATTATTACCAAAAGAGGACGTGAAATTGTTGAAACTTTTAACGCGCCGGCTCGTCGTATTGACTTTACTCTTCGGCACTAGCGGCTCAGTCGTGCAGGCTCAAGCGCCATTCGATACGGATAGCAACGGAATTCACATAGACGATCTCGTGAAACATATCCAAACCAACGGCCTTGCCGACGTGAACCAGGACGGACTCAACAACCGGTGGGATGTATCTGCGATGCTCGCGCAGGTCTCGCCTGTCAGCACGGAGCACGCTGTCACTACCGGCACCGTCACAGGTCTCGCGGTCGATCAAACCGGCCTGCCGCTCGCCCAATTAGCCGTCGCTCTGAATGGAACGACTACTTCCGCATATACCGATACGGAGGGGCGTTATACGATTACGGACATCGCCGCATCCACAGGCAATGTCGTTACATCGGCCGTCTATGGCGCGGAGTCGGCCCCTTTCGCCGTATTGGCCGGGCAAACGACCTCATTGAGAGCCCCCCTTCAAGTGACCTTGCCTACAGGCACTGTGACGGGCACCGTCTACAACGCTGACATGATTCCTATGTCCGGCGTCACCGTGACATTAGGCATCGGATCCTCCGTATCGGAACCGCCGACTTCTACCGTCACGGACAGCCAGGGACGCTTCAGCATGGCGAATGTGCCTGTCGGCCAGCGCAGCTTCTATGCCAGCTCGCCGCTTGGCTTCACCGCCTTCGGTGTAAATGTGCAGGAAGGCGCCAATGACACGAGCACGATCATAGGGGCTCAATATGTGACCGTCACAGGCATTGCCTATGATTCCCATTACACCCCGCTGGCCGATGCGCAGATTACGATGGTGACGGCTAACGGCAATCTCGTTACGACGACGACCTCGGCAGCTGACGGCACATTCTCCTTCTCGAACGCCGTCAAGGGGATGACCTTCACTTGGCATATGAGTAAGCAGGGGTATATGGATGCTGCCATGACACTCATGGCTTCGAGTCCAACCGACGTCCACAACCGGTACTTCCTAACGGTAAGCCACACTCCCGTCCGTACGGATCACGATCTTGCATATGCCGCCGGCGTGAATGTCGATCGCTTTAACGTCGACCTCGGGGGCTACGCCGGCCCCGTTCGGCGAAGCTATTCGACGTACTCGTACCTGATTTCGGAGAGGCTGGATGAACCGAATAACCAGATTGCATTCGTCGGCGATCTGGACAGACTGAACGCAGCCCTGCTCGATCCGACAGTCAGCACCATTTATGTTTACCAATCGATCGCCGGTACACAGCCTCGAGAAATCGTCAGCCCGTCCCGTCCGGTCAGCATCGTCAGCGGCACGGACCGGTTCGTTCAAGCCACATTGCCTGCGGCGTCCTCCTTGAGCTGGACGAACGTGAGGCAGGTCGATTATGGCGATATTTTCGGCTTCGTAAGATCGTTTGACAATCAGACGGTGATTATGGCATCGGTTCAACTAAGCGGAGCGTCAACGGCTACGACATATACAGATGGCAGCGGCTTCTACCGGTTTAAAGATCTGAGCTTCGGAACCTACACGGTGACTGCCTCCCGATCCGGCCAATATGCGCCGCAGTCGTTCACCGTCGACACGAACGCGGCTCCGTTTTTCCTGAATTTCAGCTTGGAATACACGGCACAGCAAATAGCTCACACAATGGAAATTCCACAGCCTGCCGCAGGACAGCAGCAATTGGCCATGCCGGCAGTTCCATCCGGCTATACAGTCGCTATCGATAGCAGCAACGATGTGCTGAAAATATCGCCAAGCGGCGCTATTACACTAGGTGCTACTACCCAGTACGTAACGGTCATTTTCAGAGTTACGCATGGCTCCGACGTCGGCTACCGTTCCGCCACGATTACCGTTCCAGGATACACAGGTTCCTGACTAACAAAAAGATCAGCTAAATCAACAGATTTGGCTGATCTTTCTTATTTTCCACGAAACATAGAATTCGCGTAAGTTCCGCCTATTCCGCAGCGCCCGCCTTTTTCCCCGCCACGATCGTAAACTCCCATGGGATATTCTCCTTGTTCCATCCGCGATGCTCGTCGAATCTCTCCAGCGCAAATCCCGCCTCTATAACGGCATTGATAATTTCGCTGAGCGTGAACGAGCGAAGCATGACAGGGGGAAACTGTTCCTGCTCCTCCTCCTCGAAGAAGCCTTTATAAGCGAGATCCCCACGGCGCAGCTCCGTATCGAAATACTTCACTTCCTCCGGCCCCGCAGCTCCAAGACACCGCCTCAAGGGATGGAAATCGCTGAGCACCAGCTGGCCTCCCGTTCGGAGCAGCGCGTACAGAATCGACATGAAGGTCCCGATCTCATGGAAATAATGCAGAATGCCGCCCTCTAAATATAGGATATCGAAATACCCGCCATACTTCTCCCGGTCAATTTCATAAATATCCGTGACCACATAATCGATCGACGCGCCGGCATGTGCGGCCAGCTCCAAGGCATATCGGCGGTTTTCCTCCGATATATCGAAAACGGTGACATCCGCACCTAACAAAGCGAGAGGAACCGCCTTCCTGCCGTTCGAACCGCACAGATTGGCAATCTTGCGTCCCGCCGCATGGGCCAGATAGGTTTGGTGCTTTTTGAGGCAGGCAAGCGGGTTCCTTACGATCTCAGCCGCTTTCTCTTCCGGCGAACCATGGTGTTTCGTCCAAAACTCATAGGCGCGATATTCCCAGGCTCTCTTATTCAGCGCGCTTTGCTCATTCATTCGCCGCTCACCGCTTTCGCATTGCCGAAACGATGAATGCCGAAGTCTGTAATCGACGAGGCGAGTATGGCATCCCTTAACGGATGCAGATTCGGTGTAAATCTGACATCGATGTTCAGCTGCATGAGGCGGTCCAGGAGCCGGGTCATCGGCTCAACTTCAAGCGGCACGACGGTCTCCCGGGAAATATAATAGCCCGCACAAGCATCGAACAATTGAAACGTGTCCTCCGGCATCCTGTATCTATAAAGTGTTGTGCGTTGAATTCGTTCATACCAGCCGGTTTCAACCGTCACGACAATATTGGAGGAAGTTAGGCCGAAAAATTGCTTTTCATCCGCAGCGGACATGCCCCCGTTCCTGGTGTACACAATTCGCGGACAATCTCTCGGAAAATAAAACGTAAACGCATGTTCCTCATCGATCGCCCAGACGACCGGAGGCATATCTCGGCGATTGTCCTTCACTCTCGGCATGAAAACTTCAATTCCGCTTTCCTCACTGAAATGATACAGCTGCATGGGCCACTCCTTCCGTCCTGTAGGGAATTAACAGCTTTTACCTTCTCCCAGATCTTCGCTATGGAGTTCTAGGTTTCCTGCTGCTAGCCCGTCAGTGGCCGGCTCCACAATGTTAGGTGGTCACGCGGGCGATCATCTGATCGCGCCTTGGACCAACAGAAACGGTCTTGAACTTGACGCCGACCGCCGACTCGATGAAGTCGATATACTGAATGGCTGCTTCCGGCAGGTCATCCAGCGTCCGGGCTTGCGTAATATCGCAATTCCATCCAGGCAGCCGCGTGATAACCGGTTTCGCCCCGGCCAGCTTCGCGGTTACGGGGAACCGATCGACAACCGTGCCGTCTTCCAGCTCGTAACCGATACAAACAGGGATCTCATCCAGATACCCTAGTACATCGAGATTCGTCAACACGGCCTCCGTCGCCCCCTGAATCATGCAGCCATACCGGGTCGCTACCGCATCGAACCAGCCCACGCGTCTAGGGCGGCCTGTCACTACGCCGTACTCGCCTGCGTCCCCGCCCCGGCGTCTCAGCTCTTCTGCCTCATCGCCCTGCAGTTCGGTCACGAAGGGCCCTGCTCCAACGCAGCTGGCGTACGCCTTGACCACTGCAACCACATCCGTGATGCTATGCGCGGGAATGCCCGCTCCGACAGGCGCGAAGCCGGCCAGCGTTGACGAAGACGTCGAGAACGGATAAATCCCGTGATCCGGATCGCGCAGCGCTCCAAGCTGCCCTTCCAGCAGAATCGGCTCCCCCCGCCGAATTGCCGAATGTAGCAGCTCCGTCGTATTGCCCAGATACGGCGCTATGGATTGGCCCAACCCTAGAAGGTGGTCCAGCATCTCGCTTGCATACATCGCGGGGCGACCGTACAGATGCTGGAGCAGCGTATTTTTGGCCGGAAGCAGGTGATCGAGCCGGTCCCGAAGCCTCTTCTCGTCCAGCAAATCGGCGGCCTGAATGCCGAGCTTCGCATACTTGTCAGCATAAAATGGCGCAATACCGCGCTTCGTCGAACCGAAGCTCCGCTCGCCAAGCCGCGCTTCTTCCAGCTCATCGAACAGGCGATGAACCGGCAGCACGACCTGCGCCCTCTCCGAAACACACAGCTGCGGCTGCGGCACTCCCCTGGATGCGAGCTCCTGCAGCTCGCCTAACAGCACCTCGATGTCGAGCGCCGCTCCCGGACCGATCACATTCGTCACTTTCGGATAAAACACACCCGATGGCAGCATCCGCAGAGCAAACTTGCCATAGTCGTTAATGATCGTATGGCCTGCGTTGCTCCCCCCTTGAAACCGCACGACATAAGCCGATGTTGCCGCCAGCACGTCCGTTACCTTCCCTTTGCCCTCGTCGCCCCAATTCGCGCCTACAATTGCCTTTACTGTCAATGTATTCGCCTCCCAGCCTTGTTATTGATTACATCGCTAATTATAATGTCTAGATAAGGCATTAGAGAAATTGATATAACTAATACTTGATATAAAAGGAAGTAATGCTAAATGGACGTTAACATGGAGTGGTACCGCACCTTCTATTGGACTGCCCGGTCAGGCAGCCTGTCCCGGGCGGCGGAGCGTCTGCACATCACGCAGCCTGCGGTAAGCCACACGCTCAAGCAATTGGAAGAGAAGCTTGGCGGTCCGTTATTTTTTCGGACATCCAAGGGTGTTAAGCTTACGGCGGAGGGCGAAGTGCTGTTCCGGTACGTGGAACAAGCCTTCAGCTTCATGGAGAGCGGCGAAAAGGCGATTGCGGAGATGCACAACCTGCACAGCGGGGAGATCAACATCGGTGCAAGCGATACGCTGTGCAGACACTTTTTGCTGCCCTATTTGGAGCAATTTCATGAGCGCTACCCGGCGATCCGCATTCACGTCACGAACAGAACGACGCCTGAGACGCTTGCGCTGCTCAAGGACGGTAAAATCGACTTCGGCCTCGTCCACCTGCCCGCCGCAGACAAAGCAATCGAATTTCGCGAGAGCTCCGCGATTCACGACTGCCTCGTCGGCGGCAAACGGTTCGCTGCGGCTGGTTCCGGGCAGCCGCTGCCGCTTAGCGAGCTGATGGATTACCCGCTGCTTATGCTGGAGCCGGGAGGCAGCACGCGGCGGTATATCGATGACTACGCGGCTGCGCACGGTGTGCGGCTTAAGCCGGAATTCGAGCTGGGCAGCCTCGATTTGCTCGGGCAATTCGCACGTAGCGGCTTCGGCCTCGCCTTCGTCATCCGCGAATACGTTGCGGACGAGATCGCTGCCGGCGCGCTCTTCGAGGTGCCGCTATCTCCGCCGATTCCCGAGCGGCGAATCGGCATCGCAACGTTAAGAGGCGTTCCGCTATCAGCCGCGTCGAAGTCTTTTCTCCGCTTGCTCCCCTAGCGTTAAAGCTGCGCACAAGTAACCTGCCTTCGCTGCTCAAACCTGCATGCATGCCGCACTCCTCTTCTCCGGCTCACCAACATTCAAGCTGCAGCCGTTTCCTGAGCCGATGGGAGAGTGTCCGGAAGGTCGCATGGAGGGAATCGAGGGAACGAAGGGGATGGGAATACCTGTAAATAAGCGCTAATTCGTGTTAGACTGTTTAGTATCCTGTTTACCATGGCTAGTCCGTTCAATCCAAGCATAGGATGGACTTATGATGGACGAAGGAGGCTGAAGATGACATGGCACCAATTAAACCGATTATGGATACGGCAACAGCCCAAGCTCTACTGGAGCGAATCTTAAAAAGCCCGGTTACCGACGTACAGCCGATAGACCAAGGCGAAGTTAGCAAAGTGTTCAGTTTCCGACAGCAGCAGCAGTCCTTCATCGTTCATTTCAATAGCGGCAGCGATGGCTTCGTGCGCGAGCGATATATCCACGCAACGTTCTCGCCACAAGGCGTACCGGCTCCTCGCGTACGCGAGATCGGCCGGGCGAACGAAGATTTATGTTATGCCATTGCCGATAAAGTGCCCGGACGGACGATCATTTCGTATCCGATTGAGGATATCCGGAGGATCCTTCCGGACGTCGTTGAGCAATTCGCATTAATTAACCGCTTACAATTAGGGGGAACCAAAGGATACGGCTGGATTCAGCCATCCGGCGACGGCTCCCACGATACGTGGACGGACTTCCTGGCATCCTTCTTTCTCGAGAAGCAGACCGGCTTCTGGGAGGGGTGGTTTGCGCTATTCGAGACCACCTTCCTGGAAAAGAAAGTGTTCGACAGGCTGTATGGCGTCATGATGGAGCTGGCCAAGCATTCACCTGAGCAGCGCTATGTCGTACATGGGGATTTTCATCTGGGGAACATGCTTTCGGACGGTAACAAGGTAACCGGTATTGTCGATTGGGAGATGGCCTTCTACGGTGACTTCGTCTTCGATTTGGCCTCCCAGCACCTCTGGACCCCGCAGCTGCAAATTCCCGACATGGTGCGCAGCGCCTGGGCCGACCGCGGGCAGGAGATCCCCCATTTCGAAGATCGGCTGAAGTGCGCCCTGCTTTTCAAAGGCATCGACGGACTGCGATTCTATGCCAAGAAAGACGACCGGAACGCTTACGAGAGTGTGAAAGCGGAACTGCTGCGGTTGGTGAAGTGAGTGGAAGACGCATGAAGGCGTGCTGCTGTTTCCCGATCCATAGGCCTTGAAATAACAAAGCTCCCAAGCACCGAGCCGTCCATCCGCCCAGTGCTTGGAAGCTGCAATTAATCAAAATCGTATCTTTGCTCCGCCCAGGGATCGCCGTACATATGGTACCCGTTCCGCTCCCAGAAGCCCGGCTTATCCTTCGGCATAAACTCAATGCCGCGCAGCCACTTAGCGCTCTTCCAGAAATATAGATGCGGCACGACCATACGCACCGGAGCGCCATGGTCCGGGGTCAACAGCGCGCCATTGTGGCGGACGCCAAGGAAGGACGTCTCCCGCAGGAAGTCCTCCAGCGGCAGGTTCGTCGTCCAGCCATGCTCCGCATGCAGCATCACATGCGTTACCTCCGGTTTCAGCTTCACCCGCTTCATGATCTCCGCAACCGCGATGCCCTCCCAGACGTTGTCCAGCTTAGACCACGTCGTCACACAGTGGATATCATTCGTGAACTCCTGACGCGGCAGGGCCAGGAACTCTTGATACGATAGCGTGACCTCCTCCTCAACCAAGCCGAAGATGCGCAAATCCCATTTGCTCATATCGTTATAATAAGGCACGGATCCGTAATGAAGCACCGGGAAGCCTTGGGTCAGCGTTTGCCCAGGCGGTATACGGTCATTCTGTTCATGTTCCTGTGACGGCTTATGACCAAATTGCATGACGGCCTCCTACTCGTTGCCGATGTAAGCGGCATACTCATCCGCTGTAAGCAGACCCTCAAGAGCGTCAGCGCCGGAAACCTCAACCTCGACCATCCAGCCTTCGCCGAACGGTGCGCTGTTGACCAGTTCCGGAGAGCTTTCCAAGGTTCCGTTCACGTTCGTCACTTTACCGGACACAGGCGAGAAAATATCCGAAACCGTCTTGACGGATTCAACACTGCCGATGCTTTCGTTCGCGGTAATGGATGCGCCGGCTTTCGGCAGCTCGACGAATACAATATCCCCCAATTGATCCTGGGCGAAGTCCGTAATACCGACGCGGACTACCGTGTCCGACAGCTTTTCTACCCACTCGTGCTCTTTGGTATATAACAAATTCGCTTGTACATTACTCATCGTTTACACCCTCGCTTACATCCAAATTTTGCTTATAGCTTAATCTAACGGGAACATCCATGTCAAGGCGGACATAGGCAAGGACAACCGGCGGCGCAAGCCTGTACGGAACAAGCCCGTTTGGTTGGTTCGGCTAAAAATTTATTCAAATTTACAATTGACATTTCACACCACTCTAGGCAAATATTAATACTATACTACAAATTGAATATTGGCGAATGATGGTACAGGGAGAGACCGCAAGGCAAGCTAGCGGCGCCGAAGGAGTAAGCCCGGATGTGGTGAATCTCTCAGGCAAAAGGACCTGTATCGGACGCATCTCTGGAGAGCTTCGATCACCGCAGGCAGCGGGGAGTCGGACACCCAAGGGGAAACTCGGCGAGCGGCCGAGGTAACTCTCAGGTACAAAGGACAGGGCAAAAGGTATGTTTGTGTTGCATATCTTTTGCTCTTTTTTGCGTGCCTGCAATTTTTGGTGATTTTGGGCAACCTAGGGTAAGTACATTATCGAAGGCGAGGGTAAAGCATGCTGAAACGAACACCGCTCTTTCCGGTTTATGCGGAGCATGGAGCGCGAGTTATTGATTTTGGTGGCTGGGAGCTGCCGGTGCAGTTTACGGGGATTCAAAAAGAGCACGACGCCGTCAGGCAGCAAGCCGGGCTTTTTGATGTGTCGCACATGGGGGAGGTCAAGGTTACCGGCGTAGGCGCCCTGCCTTTCCTGCAGCTAATCACCACCAACGATGTTGCCAAGCTAGAAGACGGCAGCTGCCAATACAGCCTTATGTGTTATCCCGACGGCGGCGTCGTAGACGATCTGCTCGTTTACAAATTAGGCACGAATGACTACATGCTCGTCATCAACGCCTCCAACATCGATAAAGATGTGGCCTGGATGCGGCAAAACGCCATGGACAATGTCACGATCACGGACATTTCCGATGAAACCGCCATGCTCGCGCTGCAAGGTCCTCATGCCGAGCGCATTATAGCCAAACTTACGAAGGCTCCCGTTCATACTTTGAAAACGTTTCGATTCCTCGCCAATGTAGACGTTGCCGGCATTAACGCTCTGCTGTCCCGCACAGGCTACACCGGCGAAGACGGTTTCGAGCTGTATATCGACGCCAAGGACGCCGCTTTACTGTGGAAGCTGCTTCTGAAGGCCGGCGAAGAACATGGCCTGGTTCCGGCCGGCTTAGGCGCCCGCGATACGCTGCGTTTCGAAGCGCGTCTTCCCCTCTACGGACAGGAGCTTTCCCAAGACATTTCGCCGCTGGAGGCCGGTCTCTCTTATTTCGTAAAGCTGGATAAGGGCGACTTCATCGGGCGCGAGGTCCTTGCCGGGCAGAAAGCAAACGGCACGCCGCGCAAGCTCGTCGGTATTGAGATGATCGAGCGTGGCATCCCGCGTCCGCATTACCGAGTATTCAACACGGACGGCAGCCCGATCGGGGAGGTGACCACAGGCACCCAATCCCCTACGTTCAAAACGAATGTCGGCCTCGCCTTAATCGATTCCGCCTACAGCGCGCCGGGGACGGAATTGCTTGTGGAAATTCGCGGGGCACAGGTGAAGGCCAAGGTCGTCGCCACCCCGTTTTACAAAAGAAAGCCGTGACCAGAGAGGAGCAAGCCCTTATCATGACGTACCGCCATCGCTATTTGCCTATTACCGAGCAGGATCAGCAAGACATGCTGGAAACGATCGGCATCTCTTCCATGGAAGAGATGTTTCAAGATATTCCGCAGCAAGTGCGCTTCCAGGGCGAGCTGAACGTTTCGAAGGCGCTCGACGAGCAGGGCCTCCTGCGCTATATGCGCGGTCTCGCCTCCCGCAACGCCGACTTCGACCGCTACGCCAGCTTCCTCGGCGCGGGCATCTACGATCATCACCTGCCTGTGGTGATTAACCATGTGATCTCGCGGTCGGAATTTTACACCGCGTACACGCCTTATCAGCCGGAGATCTCCCAAGGGGAGCTGCAGGCGATTTTTGAGTTTCAGTCGTACATTTGCGAGCTCACCGGCATGGCCGTAGCGAACGCCTCGATGTACGACGGGGCCACGGCGCTGGCCGAAGCCGGCGCCCTCGCCAGCGGCGCGACGAAGCGCAGCCGGCTGCTCGTCTCCCGCGCGGTGCACCCGGAAGCGCGCGCTATCCTGCGCACGACCGCCCGCGGGCTGAACTTGGAAGTGGTCGAGATCGGCCTCACGCCGGAGGGCGTGACCGACTTCGCCGACCTCGCTTCCAAGGCCGAAGGCGCGGCCGCCGTCATCCTCCAATCGCCGAATTTCTTCGGCTGTCTGGAGGATATCCGGGCGGCAGAGCCGATCGCGCACGGCGCGGGCGCACTGCTCGTCGTGAGCGCGAACCCGCTCACGCTCGGGCTGCTGGAGGCGCCGGGCAAGCTCGGCGCCGACATCGTCGTCGGCGACTGCCAGCCGCTCGGCATCCCGGCCGCGCTCGGCGGGCCGACCTGCGGCTACTTCGCCGTCGCCGAAAGCTGGATGCGCCGCATGCCGGGGCGCATCGTCGGGCAAACCGTAGACCGCGCGGGCAAGCGCGGGTTCGTGCTGACGCTGCAAGCGCGGGAGCAGCACATCCGGCGTGAGAAAGCCACGTCGAACATCTGCTCCAACCAGGCGCTTCTCGCGCTCTGCGCATCCGTGTACTTGTCCACGATGGGCAAGCAAGGCATACAGGACGTCGGCAAGCTGAACGTCCAGAAAGCCCACTACGCCGCGAACCGTCTCGCAGCCGGCGGGAAGCTCTCGCTGCCTTTCACCGGCAGCTTCTTCAACGAATTCGCCGTCAAGCTGCCTGACGGCACAGATGTGCAGGAGCTGAACCGTAAGCTCCTGCAGCGCGGCTTCATCGGCGGCTATGACTTGGGCCGTGATGATCCCGAGCTCGCCGGCCATATGCTGATTGCCGTCACAGAGCAAAGAACCCGCGAAGAAATCGACAGCTTCGCAGCCGCATTGGAGGAACTCGTATGACGATGAGCGATAACAACAACGTGAATGTGAGTAGCGACGGCAAAGCGCTCATATTCGAAATGAGCCACCCCGGCCGTGTCGCCTATTCCTTACCGGAATCCGACGTCCCGGAAGTGGAACTGAACGAAGCGCTGCCGGCCAAATTTCAGCGCCAGAGCGCCCCGGAGCTGCCGGAAGTCTATGAAGTGGACGTCATCCGCCACTATACCGCTCTGTCCCGGCGCAACTTCGGGATCGACAACGGCTTCTACCCGCTGGGCTCCTGCACGATGAAATACAACCCCAAAATCAACGAAGACGTAGCCCGCTTCCCGGGCTTCGCCAAAATACATCCGTACCAGCCGGAAGAATCGCTGCAAGGCGCCCTGGAACTGCTGTACAATCTCCAACAAGATCTTGAAGCCATCACCGGAATGGATCGCGTAACCTTGCAGCCTGCGGCCGGCGCTCACGGCGAATGGACCGGGCTCATGATGATCCGCGCCTACCATGAGAGCCGCGGCGAGAAGCGGACCAAGGTCATCTGCCCCGATTCTGCGCACGGCACGAATCCGGCCAGCGCTACGGTCGCCGGGTTCGAGACCGTTACGATCAAGTCCGACGAACGCGGCCTCGTGAATCTGGATGAGCTGCGCCAAGCGGTCGGACCGGATACGGCCGCGCTGATGCTCACGAATCCGAACACGCTCGGCCTGTTCGAGGAGCAGATCGTCGAGATCGCAGCGATCGTGCATGAAGCCGGCGGGCTGCTCTATTACGACGGCGCCAACGCCAATGCCATCATGGGCATCACGCGTCCCGGCGACATGGGCTTCGACGTCGTGCATCTTAACCTGCACAAGACGATGAGCACGCCGCACGGCGGCGGCGGTCCGGGAGCCGGTCCCGTCGGCGTCAAAGAGAAGCTCATTCCGTTCCTGCCGACGCCGCTTGTGGCGAAGAAGGAGGACGGCAGCTTTTATTTCGACTACAACTATCCGCAATCGATCGGCCGCGTCAAAGGCTACTACGGCAACTTCGGCATCCTCGTGCGCGCTTACACGTACATCCGGACGTACGGTCCGGAAGGTCTGCGCAAAGTGTCCGAGTTCGCCGTGCTGAACGCCAATTACATGCTGGCTCGGTTGACGCCGTACTTCGATGTGCCGCACCCGCGCTTCTGCAAGCATGAATTCGTGCTGTCGGGCAACCGCCAGAAGAAGCTCGGCGTCCGCACGCTCGATATCGCCAAGCGATTGCTCGACTTCGGCTATCACCCGCCGACGATCTACTTCCCGCTGAATGTGGAAGAGTGCATCATGATCGAGCCGACCGAAACCGAAAGCAAGCAAACGCTGGACGCTTTCATCGACACGATGATCCTGATCGCCAAGGAAGCCGAGGAGAATCCGGATATCGTCAAAAATGCGCCGTACACCACGGTCGTCAGCCGCTTGGACGAAGCATTGGCCGCGCGCAAGCCTGTGCTCAACTGTTCGTGCGGATAAAACAAAGGGGCTGCCTCGATGGCAGCCCCTTGTTTCGCTCGCTAACCGGCCGAGCTGACGGTCCTGCGCCGCGCTAACGGACACCGGCGTTGTTAATTACTCAATGGAGGCCGATCTCGACACACCCCATTCGGCAAATAAAGCTATTTATTCACTTCATATAAATAGTAAACCATATCGCTCGGAGCGCCTGCATGTCCCAGTTGACGAAGCATCGAAGACAGATTGCCGCGGTGATACGTACCGTGGTTCACGACATGCTGCACCAACTCTCCGATCTCAGCGTTCAGCACGCCGAATGTCGGATGGTTGAACTGCCGCACCGCTTGCAAATCGCCGACGCTTTCGAGGAAATCGCGAAATTCACCCGCCAACTCCGCATAGGCCGCTTCCAGTTCTTGTAGACTCTTGCCCGAGGTCTTGGCTTGGGTGACGCCAGCCAGCTCCTTGATTTGCTCGTAGCTGCCCCCTTGGATCCCCGTCAACCAAACCTTGTCGACATGGTAAATGTGCACCAGTCCATGGTGAATCGTCGGGAATACATCCTTAACCTCTTGATGCACAATGGCCTCCGGCAGCTCCTGCAAGCGCGCGAATACCTTTTGATTCGCCCACACGTGATAGTTATACGTTTTAATCGTTTGATTCGTCATTATACGTCATCCTCCTTAAGAATGAACCCCCGCTTCCGAAGTAACGAGGCGTTGAAATGTTGTTGCTTGATAACGACATTGTACCTCCTCTTCACTGACAGAAACGGTCAGTCAATCAACGACGACGCATAAAATTGATGCAAATTTTGGGTAATGTCCAAGAGAAGCCGAATGAGCAGCTGCGGCTCCTTCACTTGGACGGTGCCCCCGTAACTCAGCAAATAATAGGGCAGCTGGGCGCGTATCGCTTGTTCCGATAACTGAAAACGGGCTTCATGCCTTGTCCGCTCCGCAAGCGTATGAGCCAGGTACCAATGCCCGCACAGATCGTCCAGAGCTTGCTCTTGGCCTGTAATGACGACATCGATCCGCTCTT
The DNA here is from genome assembly GCF_028765165.1 of Paenibacillus sp. MAHUQ-63. GTDB lineage: Bacteria > Bacillota > Bacilli > Paenibacillales > NBRC-103111 > Paenibacillus_E. The sequence continues at coordinate 1,168,339 of NZ_JARADB010000001.1, forward strand.
CCGGGGTATCCCGGTCAGGAAGTACGCTGTCGAGAATAAATTGGCGGGCCGAGAAATCGGCCGGTCTCTCGAAGGTCAGCTCCGTTCGGGACACTTCTTTCATACGATCGACGCGGAAGCTGCGGATTGCATGCCGCAAACGGCAATAGCCTACAACATACCACTTGTTTTTCCAACAGACTAAGCCATACGGGTCCAGATCGCGGTCCTCAGCCACCGAGCCGTAGCCCTTCTGGTACCGCATGTGCAGCGTAGCCCGCTGGGCAACCGCCAACTCCACTTCTTGCAGCAGCGCAGCCTCCGCTGCATCCGCTTGCGGCTGAATGACGTCCAGCCCTTGTTCGTGCAGACGAATTTGCTCCAGCTGCTCTTGATTCGTGTATGTTTTCAGCTTGGCAACGGCCTGACTCAACTTCTCGCCATACGGATAACCGGCTTCCATGGCGAAGGCCGCCGCATGAATGAGCGCCTTCTGCTCATCGAGATCGAATACGAGCGGAGCATCGCTAAACTGCCCGAGCAGGCGGTAGCCGCCGTTGTGGCCGGAGTCCGCAATAATCGGAACACCGCTCGCGCATAGCGCGTCGATGTACCGGTATACGGTTCGGACATGGATTTCCAGCTTGTCGGCCAGCTGCTTGGCCGTGATTCGCTTGTGTGACTTGATGAGCCATAATATGGCAAGCATTTGATCCGCTTTGGACACGCCGCGCAGTCCTCCTTGGGTGTGGTTTCCATTTTTTCCATCATAGCATGTTCCCGGCTCTCTTGCCGATCATTCTACTGTCCGTTTACTGCTCTCCGCAACTTAAAAGAGGCCATCCCAAGTAGTTTCCGCTACTTCGGACAGCCTCTCGTTACTTACTCGGATAAACGTTCAACCAGCTGATGGGACGGCAGCACAAGGTCGCCGCGAATCGTGCAGGCATTGGGATTATCTATGCTATCCAGGAAGTGCTGCACAACACCGGCAAAGCCCCGGCGCTCCAGCACCGTGTCCCAGCTCCCAAAGGTCTGCACGCGCGGAGCGGCCCCTTGCTCATAGAACACCGCGGTCTCCAGGTTCGTCACTTCCACCGAACGCCCGCTTCCGTGCAGCTCAACCTTCTCCAAATCCACGCCGGCCAGCCTCACCATGCTGTATGTACCCATCGAGCTGTCGAACGCAAGCGTACCTGACGCATGAAGCAATCTGCCCTCGGGATCGACCTGCTGATGACGGACGGCGACTTCGTAAGGAGTCTCGCCGAGCCATAGCAGCACATCCAGCATATGGATCAAATCGTCATACAGCGTCTCTTTGGCACTGTGCCCCTGCTGCTTGATCCGGTGCTTCACGGCTGAGCACCAGTCGAAGCCGCCCGCTTTGCGAAGCCAGTCGCGCGCTTCCATATAGAGCGGAGCGAATCTGCGGTTAAAGCCCGCCGCCAGCAGCACCCCTCTGCGCTCCGCGTAAGAAGCCATCTCCACGGACTGCGCCCAGTCATAGGACAATGGCTTATCGACATAGACGGCTATACCGCGTTCCATGCACTTCATGGCAATCTCATAATGCGTCGGAGTCGGACTATGTACGAAGACGGCATCCAAGCCAAGAGCGAGCAGCTCATCCAGCTGCGTCGTACCGAACGGTATCCGGTACTTGGCGGCCATCCGTTCAACCGTTGCCGGCGTGAAGCTCATGATTCCTGCGATCTCTACCTGTTCATTCACCGAAAGAAGGGGCAGGTATACTTTTTGGGCAATGTCGCCTAGCCCGATGATTCCGATTCTTCTTTTTGCCATACCTCGTTCGTCAACTCCTTATTTGTTTCCCAAGTACCCTGCGTCCCATGACCAAGGCCAGCAGGAGCAGCACGGCGCCGACGAGCGTCGAAACGCCATAAATCTGCATCCAGATCGGGGCTGCCGCAATCAAGGCATACACCTTGCCCCCGACGATCGGGCCCAGAAATGCTGCAACGCCGGTAATCGCCGAATACGTCGCAATATACATGGGTCTTTCACTTTTCGGCGTATCGCCGATGGTGAACGTAAAAACCATTTGATTAAAGCCGCCCAAACCGACCCCCAGCACAATATGTACCGCATACAGCACGGCAATCGCAGGAATGAACGCAATCGCCCCCCACAACAGGCAGGCCAGGGCGATGACCGGCAGCGACCACAGAAGCAGGGTCTGTGCGGAATAACGTGCATTTAGGTTACCCCAAACATAATAACTGCCCATCATCACGAGCGTATGAACGACCGTAATATAGGAAACCGTTTCATAATTAATAGCCATCAGCTTGAGCATCACATACGAAAAGAGCGGCACCGTCAAGCTCTGTACGAATAAGAACACCGCCAGAAAAATAATCGCCTTCAGAAAAGCGCTGTCCTTGAGCGGTTTACCGATCATCCCGAGCGGATTCGATGCCGTCGACGGCTCGAACGGCGGGTTCGGATACAAGCAATAGGCCAGCACGTTGAGCAGCGCACAGACACCGACAATGACGAATAAATAGTGGAACCCTTGCCCGCCGGGATACCGGTCCAACAGCTGCCCGCCGACGAACAGAGCTAGAGAGCTGACTGCACCGAGTATCGTATTGCGCAGCCCGAAATAGCGCCCCCGAACCGGTCCCGGCACCGCGTCGCTGATCAACGAGGTCCATACCACGCCGCCTGCGGCATTGCCCAAATGAGCGACGGTATAGAGCACGATATACGTCACAACCCACAGATGTTCGGGAACAAGGAAAGGGATCAAGCCGACGGAAGCCCACAGCAGTCTATGCGTGGAGCCGAAGATGAGCAGCATCCGCTTGCGGTTACGGAACTTTTGCATGAGGACGGCCATGCCGATCTGGATGATGTTCACTACGGTCGTAATGGCCAAAATAAATCCGATCTCCGTTGATGTCGCACCAAGGTACAGCAAATACCCGGTTAAAAACGGACCGCCGAGAAGCTGGAAGATGACGACAGCCGGAAATCCCTCCAACGTGGCGATGAGCAGACTTTTGCGGTAGTAAGACATTTTTTTCCTAGGCTTCCACACGCTATCCAGCATTTTCATAAGCTGACGCCTCCATTTTGCAAATGTAAAGCCTCGTGACTGATCTAATAGTTTACAAGATATAGGGCGCTTATGTTAAAATAGGACAGTCTACCTAATCTATCATGTCAGGCGGGATCATCGAAATACTATGAAACCAAACCGTATTGGCCTTATTGCAAGTATATTGCTCTTTTTGACTTTTATTGTACTCTCTCTTTTGTTTGAGTCAACCGTTTATTTGTATATCGCCAGCTTCTGCCCGTTACTGATCGTCCCTTTCCTGCCCGATCTCCGTTCGGGTCAGTACATCAAGCCGAATCAAGCCAAAGGCGCCGTCCGGCTCATTACGATGGAGAACAAGGACAAGTCCGGGTCGGACTTTCTTGTCATCTTATTCGAGCCCGGCTATGTCAAATGGAAGAACTCCAAGCTGTTCTTCAATCTGGACGACGTGATGAAAGACGTATATATTAAGCCTGATCCGTTCGCCGCTACAATGACGGTGTTGAAATATGACCTGTTCCCGCACCGTAGAAAGAAAAACTGGGTCGGTATCTCCCTCACCCAGCTTCAAGAGCGTATGGCCCAGCTTTCCTACACAACGAACGAAATTAACCGGATCGTCATTCAGATGTCCGATATCGCCGAGCTGTTGCAAGGCCCATCAGCCAAACAGGCCGCGGCCGGACGCAGTGTGGGCGCCTAACAAACATAAAACACCTGACCTTGCGGAAATCGCAAAGCCAGGTGTTTTTATTTATTTATACAAATCACACAAGTAAGCGGCTAGTGTACGAACCATCACGCCTGTCGCTCCTTTGGGCTCGATGCCTTTGGCCGACCACAGCCAAGCGGTGCCGCCGGTGTCGAGATGAATCCAAGGCGTCTCTTCGGCGAAGTAGCCGACGAACAAGCCGCCGGTAATGGCGCCTGCCCAACGGTCGGTGGAAGGGGAGTTCTTGACATCGGCTACATCGCTCTTCAGCATGTCGCGGTATTCCGGGTAGTTCGGCAGCTGCCACAGCTTCTCCCCCGCTTCACCGGCCGCTTGCAGCAGCGGCTTCAGGAATTCGTCGTCGTTCGTCACAGCCCCTGTCGCCACATCGGCGAAGGAGATCAGAATCGCGCCGGTCAACGTGGCTACATCAATAAGCTTCGTAGCGCCGAGCTGCTTGGCGTAGGTCACGCCCTCCGCCAAGATGATGCGGCCTTCCGCATCCGTATTCAGCACCTCGACGGAGTGGCCGCTGAGCAGCGTGACGATATCGCCGGGACGGTAAGCGGTGCCGGACGTCATATTTTCCGCGGCCGGTATGACAACGGCCAAGTTGATCTTCGGCTTCAGCTGACCGACGACATGCAGCGCTCCGAGCAGCGTGGCGGCTCCGCCCATATCGCTGATCATCTCCTCCATGCCGTCGGGGCTTTTCATCGAGATGCCGCCGGTATCGAAGGTTACGCCTTTGCCGACGAGGCCCAGCACGTCGGCGGAATCGGGATCACCCTTGTACTGCAGGGTGATCAGCCTTGGGGGGTTGGCGCTCCCTGCGCCAACCGCGATGAGGCCGCCCATGCCCTTGGCGGCAATCTCGCGCTCGTCCAGCACTTCGCAGGCGAAGCCGTAGTGCTGGGCGAGCTTCAAGGCTTCCGCGGCAAGCGTAGCCGGAAGCAGCTTGTTGGCCGGGAGGTTCGTCAGATCCCGGGCGTAGTTCGTGCCCTCCGCAACCGTCTCGGCGGTTGCGATCGCAGCCGATAGCAGCGCTGCATCTGCAGCTGCTTCGGCCAGCAGCACCGCCCGGCGCAGCTCATCGCGCGCCGGCTCGCTCTTGCGGTACACCGCGATGCGGTATGTACCGAGCAGCAGCCCTTCGGTCAGCGCCATGACGGCGGACCGGCTGTCGATACCGCTTGGCAGCTTCAGCGCCAAGCTTTCGAGCTTCAGCGCGAGCGTCTCGCGCGCTGCATAGACGGCGGCTGCGCGCAGCGATTCGCGCGTGGCTCGCGGGCCGAGCCCGGCCACGAGCACGTACGCGTACGGCAGCAAGCCGTGGGTGGGCAGCGCCTCGAGCTCGCCCGAAGCGCCGGTGATCAGGCCCTTGGCGCGCATGCGCTGAAGGGCCTGATCGAGCTGCGGGTGGCCGAGGACGGTGTCCTCGCGCAGCTCGGTTTCGCTCAGGCAGACGAGGATGGCGTCTGCCCCGTGTTTGTTATCCGTGAAGGACGTGAACACGTCCGTTGTGATGATCGTTGTTTTGGCAAACATGCTGGCATTCTCCCTGTCACATTAATAAAAAGATGCCGCCTTCTGAATGACGGACTGCATAGGCAGATGATACGGGCATTTCTGTTCGCAGAGCGGCTGCTCTTTGCAAGGGTCGTGATCTGCACAGCCTATTATTCTTTCCTTCTGCCGCTCAAAAAATGCATCGCCCTTCGGCAGCAAACCAAATTTCTCCCGAACCCGGCTCGCAATCATCACATCCGGAATCGCAATTTCGAGCGGGCAGGAGCAGTAATTGCACCGTCTGCAATCGTGTTGTCCGAGCTCAAGCGCTAATTGCTCCAGCTCCCGGCGCTCTTCGACACCGACCTCTTGCTCCTGGGCTGCCAAATTCTCCTGTACTTCCTTAATGCTGACCATCCCCGAGATAGTGACATGCACGTCCTGGCTGTACGGATAGCGAATGGCCCGGTCGACAGGTTGAATGAATCCCCCGGACAACGGCTTCATCGCCACCTTCATCAGATCCAGCTCAGTTGCTTTCGGGATTAGCTCCTCCAAGGCGAAGGGCTGCGCCAAGTTCAAATGAAACAAAATTTGATCGAAAGGATACTTCTGAATCCATTGCGTCAGCAAATCGGGCCTGTGTCCGGAGATGCCAATGAAGCGCACCTTCCCTTCGCGCTGAGCCTCCAGGGCGGCCTTATATGCGCCTTCGACGTCCATCGCTTTCTTGAACTCGCTCACATAGTTCACATAGTGAATTTGGAGCAGATCCACATGATCCGTCTTCATCCGCACCAAGCTTCGCTCGATTTCCGACTTTGCAGTTGCATAATCGCGGGCGCCTGTTTTGGTCGCCAGAAAATATTCATCCCGGCGATGCGAAATACATTCGCCGATAATTTCCTCGCTGTTCCGGTACGCCGCAGCAGTATCGATATAATTAATGCCGTGATCCAAGGCATAATTAAGCGTTTCTCTGGCCTGCTCCAGCGGTACGCCGGGCAGGTTCATAGCACCGAATCCAAGTGACGATACGTTGTAGCCGGATTTTCCAAATCTAGAGTATCTCAAGCGAGTAGCTCCCTTCCCTTGTCAGTTAACGGGTATATGAATAATTGCACATGCAACCATTGTAATACAACTTGGTCCTACTTTCCATGCAGTCGTTAAGCGGTAAAGGGAACTACACGGAACTACAGGGAGCTATTGGCAGCTATGTGGGGAAAATTGCAGGATAAGGAATGTACATGGCGAAATTCCATCGCAATTACATATCCAGAGGTGCCTCAAGCAGTCGGTCCATTGAGCTCTTGCTGCGGCTAAATCTGTTTGGGAGTTGCTAGGCTCTGCCAAGGTGTTGCCAAGGTGTTGCCAAGGTGTTGCCAAGGTGTTGCCAAGGTGTTGCCAAGGTGTTGCCAGACTGATTCCTGTATGGGCTTAACCATCATGGAAGGCAGCAAGCGGAACCGCTTAGCTGGATTTTCTCCCGCTAAATTCATCTGTAGCGCCTCTCACAAGCCCCATAGCAGGAATTACTCCCGTTAATTTGCTCGTTTAAGGCAAATAGTGTGGAAGATCGCATGAAATAACTGGAGCCTTTCCAGTTATTTGACCAAATCGCCTCCCATCTCACTCCATTAACGGGAGAAATTCCATCTACTCCAATCATTGGGATCACAGTCTGCGCTATAACCACCATCGCCCTTGTTCTTTCTGTTATATGTACAATTTTGGGGATCCATCAAGTGGGTGTTGAGCAGAGATTGCAATTGATGAGGGTAACGTAGTTCAATTTTGGGGATCCATCAAGTGGGGTTTGAGCAGAGTCCCCTAACATGCCGAGCTGTTGTCGTCCCGCCAGACGGCTCTACCGTTCAGGCAGCACAAATAACCCCAAGCCGCTCATCAGAGAGACTTGGGGGGGCGATCCGATCATCGATCATTGTCATCATCTTTTTTGGAGTCCCAATCACGATTGCCCCAGTTCCAATTGAAATCGGGGGTCCGGTCGTCCTTCGGCGTCGGCTTCAACGTCGGTTTGGCCGTAGGCTTGCTCGAGCTCGTCGGCTTGACGGTTGGCTTTACACTAGGTTTTGGTGTTTCTCGCGGCTTTGACGATGACCCACTCTTGGAGTCATCGTCATCTTTGCGGTCCGTCTTTGGCGTTGATGTTGGCGTTGGTGCCGGCTTCTTATCGTCGTCGTCACTCTTGCCGTTCTTATCGTCACGATCCTTCGAATCGTCTCGATCATTCCATCTGCCATTCTTGTTATCGGTCTTGCCGTCGTTCTTGTCGTCATTCCTGTCGTCGTTCTTGTTGTCGTTCTTATTGTCGTTCTTGTTGTTGTCATTCCTGCTGTCATTGCGGGCATTTTTTGGCGTTGACGTCGGCGTCGGCTTAAAGCTGACTTTGTTGTTGTTGCTGTTGCCGTTGTTACCGTCATCGCTCTTGCCTGACTTAGGCGTGCTCTTCGCGTTCTTGTCATTGCTCTGGGAGTTCTTATCTTTCTCTTGCTCCCTCTGCATTTGCTGCAGGCGCTCGCTAAGCTTGCCGGACTTCTCTTCGGCGACCAGTTTGGACAGGGACGATTTGTCGATCGGCTTCGACGGCGTCACGAGCTTGTCGAGGCCTCCGTTATCTTTGGCCAGCTGGTGAATAGAGACGCTTTTGATATCGTCGAGGGAAACTTTGGCTCCGTTATTGACAGCGTTCAAATAAATCGCATATTTCCCTGCCGACACGCCGCTCGCTTTCGCCTCTTGTCTCACTTCTTGCGGGGCGGCGAACGCTGTCACCTCATAATTTTGGACTTGATCGGGATGAGCCTTTTCGATATGTTTGCTGACCTGAGCCTTCAGCTTGGTGGCGATAGCTTCATCATCAACATTGGCTCTCGTCTCTACGATGGTGGAAGAGATAATGATGTCCCCTTCCCCTTTGGCCAGGGCGCCTTGCTCGGCTTTATCGAGAATGTCCGATGTCACGTTTTCCAGCGGCTTGCCCTTGTACTCCAGCGTGCTGATTAACGCATCCCCGTCGGGGTTTAACCCTTTCAAGTCCTGTACCAGCTCATCATTATCGATGCCGATCTCGATGCTTGGGTTAATGTCGATAGTGACGTATGCAACCACCTGGCCGCTTGGCAAGCCTCCCGTCAATGTCGACACCAAGACGAAGCACATGATCATTGCTGCCGCCAATCCGGAAAGAATGGCCATCTGTGGTACACGGAAGCGCCGGCGCGCAGGCGCAAACAAAATTTCTTCCCCTACTTCACAACTTCGCGTCCCCCTAGGAAGCTTCTCAAATCGACCCTCTGGACCCATGACGATAATGGAGTTGTCGCTGATTTCCATTACGATTCCCTTGTTCATGCGCTGTTCTTCCTTTCTTTATGCTGTCCTCATTCTCGAATCTGTAAATAATCCCGCAAGTAAGGGTATGGACCGTTATAGATGAGAGCAATTGCGATCAAATATTTACGGTTGCGCTCCAATGTCTTTCTCGATACCTGTACTCGCTCCAGCAGCTCTTTAATGGGCAGCTGCCGTTTCGTCAGAAGAGTCCGCATAAGTTCCGCATCCTGTGCCAGCGTCCGACCGATGCCGAATAGCATTTGTCTGGAATCGTCATGTTTAGGTGATGCTTCCGTCAATTCAGAGAAATCGATATCAAAATCACTTAGGCAGCGGCTGAAATCCATAATTTCGCTTCGCCGTTCTTCAAGTCCTTTTTGTTTTTCATAAGCTTCAATGGCTTGATGAACCTCAATCGGATTGAGTAGATTATCTTCATCATCTTCCTGATCGAATGAACTGTAAGGAATCTGTCCTTTGAAACGTTGTTCTTTCCGCAGAAAATCAATAAGTCTTCTTCGCATGACGGTTTCGGCGAACCCGAGGAAGGATCTCCCCATCACGGAGGAATATTGATTAATAGCTTCATTAAACGCCCCCAAAGCAATACTGAATTCATCGTCACGAGCCGGGTCTATATATCTTTTACAGAACCTGCTTGTCACTTTGGCAACGTAAGGCTGGTAATCGGAAATAAATTGGTTCCTAAGTCTTAGGTCTCCTGCTTGAATTTGATGTATGGTAACCTCAAGGGAAGAGGCATGGGGTTCACTTTGTCCCGGGGATTCCTTTTTTCCAAGGAATCTTTTGAATAGTACCAGTAGCACCTTTCCACCTCACAATATAGTAGTTTCGTCCTTATGTATCCTGATTCGGGGGGTACGGTTCAAGTAAAATACAAATAAAAAGCAAATTTATTATAACATAGATGTTCAAATGAGCACCTACTGGCAAATAAAACCTTTGGCTGCGATTTCATTTTAGCATAGAATCCATTACAATTAGGGAGAGGAGGTGTTTCCGTTGGAACATGGAAATCAACTTGGCAAGTTTCTCGAGTCGCTGCGGGGGAAAATGTCCCTGCGCAAAGTTGCCAGCAAAAGCGGCCTTTCCCATGCCTATATACGAGATTTGGAGCTAGGACGTAATCGTACCACGAATGACATCATCAAGCCATCTCCTGACACCTTGCGTAAGCTTTCGCAAGCTTATCAGTATCCATATACAGATCTTTTGATGAAAGCGGGTTATTTGGAGGAAGCGTCGTCCATGCAAACGAATCGGGACATCCGGTTGGAGCATATATGGTACGTGGAGTTCGGCGCGAAATCTATTAAATATTATTCGGCTGAAGGTGTCGTGGAAGAAAACGTAGAATCTCTCGTAGCTTTTACGAGTTTCATAGAAGCACTGATGGAGCAGCAATTTGCGAAAGTGGATATGCATCTGTTTGTGAATCTGAACAAAATAAAAAAGTATGCCCCCGCAGAGGGCAAACTTTATTTCGATGAACATGCAGATCATTATGTCGGTATTGCCGCACTGCCGCAAATGAAATACCATCAGACACTGCTTGAGTACGAGGCCAGGAACAACGGTCTTCCCGCAGAGGTTGAAGCCGGCTCCCGCCGTTCATCTTTGAAAACGAAATTCCTTACTTAACATCGCATAAACGAATAGCACCGTCGCCATCCCTAACAATTGAACAGGCATCAAAGCGCTGATGACGTTCTCGGGCGAGGCATGCCGATGGAGAATTCCGACGATCACAACCGCGATATATAAGTAGAAGCCCGCATTTTCTTTGGATAACGGAATCCGGGTATAGTGCGTAAGAAAGGTGAATCCCAGCCGGAGCTTGCGCATGCCGATCAGGACGGCGCATTTGGCGATGAGGATCATCGTCAGAACGGTAACGGATGCTTGCGGATTCGCCAGCAATTCGGTATACGGGGTAAGAGATACCCATTGGCAGAGGAGAAGTACGCCCGTAGATACGATGATCGATACCACATAGCCGGATACGGCGATAACGATTGCAGGTATCAGACGAAATTTCCAAACGGCCATGAGCAGGAAACCAAGAATGCTTATGTACAAGATAGGCCACTGGTCGAACCTGGTTACGATCGCCCCGGCGCAAGCGGCTAGCGATACAGCCAGCCAATGTGGTTTTACTTTTTGTCTGAACAGTACTAATGACAGCAGGATCATGGGAACAAAATCAAAACAGGTTAGTATATATTCCGCCCATGTTAACAATTACAATCCCCTCATTTCTAAGCTTGCTTCCAGGAGATTACACTCACTTATCTACATCTGGTAATTATACAGCATAACGAAGCTTTATCGTTTAATGTGGACTAAGATGGCAGTTTCTGCGCATAAGTTGACAGCAAGCATTGGCGAATGAGCGGAGGAAGGAAGTGCGATGATCGTATGGGGCATCGTTTCACGGTTGCCATCGTCGAAGATAATTATTGGGTAGGCCAGCTGCTCAAGAGCTATAGCGAGCAATGCGGGCTGCGCGTAACTGCGGTCGTTTCCGACGGCGAACAATTCATCAGCCAATATGAGCAGCTGCGTCCGGATATCCTGCTTGTCGATATCGGACTCGAAGGCTCCCTGGACGGCATTGCGATGGTGCGGTCCTTACACAGCGCGGGCTACCGGCCTAAGGTCATTATGGTCAGCGGTACGACCAATATCGAGCATATCCTCACAAGCTTTCACGACCTGGATTCGCTTTACTTCTTGTCCAAGCCTGTGCTGCTGCCCAAATTTCAAGCGGCTATCCGCAAAGCCATCGATGAAATACAGTCGGAACGCAGCCAGTTGAGCGCAATGCCGACTCCCGTGCCAACAACATGGATTACTGTCAAAAATCAGAAATCGCATCTGCCGATCTCGGAGGAATCGATCCTCTTCGTTGAGAAGGAGGATAAACGGTTGACCCGGGTTCATCTGATGAACGGCGCCCAAGTGGAGACCAGCACGAATTTATCGGAAATCGCGGCCCAGAGCTCTCCCCTCATATTCAGCCCGTTCAAAGGATTTCTCGTCAATCTGCGGCACGTTGTCTCCTATGTCAAAGAAAGCGGATTTCCCGCTTCCCGCCGGTTTCTTATCCATTTGAATCATACACCGGTATTAGTTCCGCTAAGCCGCAGCCTGCAAAAAGAGTTCGGACAACTGCTGCAGAACATGGCCGTCAAGAACTGAACATCTGGAGCCAAACAAAAGGCTGCTAACTTCCAACTAAGGAAGAAGCAGCCCTATCTACTAGCAAGAACCTCAAGACCGCACGGCCCCTCGATCGTTAAACGTGTTTAACTTTGGGGTCCCTACATCCTCTTGGAGGTTTTTTTGTTTTTCAGCTTATCCCGGCGCACACTCAGCATCTTCAACCGTTTCATCAACTGGTCTTCCCACTCGGCGTCGTTCAAGGACTTGGCCACACCCAGCAGATCAAGCGCCATATCAATTTGGCTGCGTACAATATCCAAAGGCTCCTCGCCCTCATGATTCACACAATTATCGTGCAGCAGATGGTCTTTGCCATCGACATACTCAACGAAATCAACTTCAGCAGCGCCATCCCCGTGGGCATACTCCGCCAATATTTCATATTCATTTTCCACCAGATAATGAACCTCAATGCGGTGACATACCGGGCAGAAGAGGATGGGCACATTGTGAATTTGCGTACGAATGTGCTTGAGCGTGCCTTTCGTGCCTATCATACTAGCTCCACAACAAAAACTCATCGTAATCACTCCTTAGCGCTTTCCGCGGAGGAAAGCCGGCATCGTCAGTATCATCTTCGTTTTCCCGGATTAGTCCAATATATTCGCCGGAAAAGGTTGAAATTCCTTTTTTGCGGGACATCTAGATTTTAGCAATCCGCGCATATTTTGCTGGGTGGGGGCGAATACTTTTACAGTCAATCAGCCGTTGAAAATTATGTCAGGAAAGAGGAACCGGCTTGAAGTCTTCACCTGCTCAGGACGATAAAATTCCGGTGCGATATCAGAAGGACTTCCTTCATCTTATGGCCTTAGGCGCGCATTCGCTCTATGCATATTGGGAAATTTCCGACAGGCGCAAATGGCTGGTCTCGCAGCATTTCCAGTGCGATTACCGGGACATGCCGAGCATCCTGCGTTTGTACGACGTCACCGATGTGATCTTTGGCGGCGATAACGCTCATGCCAGCTGGGATATGCAGGCGCAGCCGGATACGAATAACTGGTACTTCCATCAGTTGAGCGCGAATCGCAGCTACATCGTGGATGTCGGCACCTATACCTGGGAGCGCGAATTCATTCCCCTGCTGCGCTCCAATTGCGCTGTCACGCCAAGAGATACCGAAGCAGCGTGGGAAGGCCCGAAGACACCGGCTCAGCCGGATACGGGGGCCTCGCCAAGCGTGCCGCTCGTTTACGAAAACATTCAAGCCTACTCTCCTTATGCGAGGTGACTTACGCTTTGATCGATCGCATCAAGCCGAAGCCGGAGCCGAAGGGATATTTCGCACTTGTGCTGCATGCTCATCTTCCCTATCTCCTCCTTCGGGAACAGGAGACATTAGAAGCGCCATGGTTCATTGAAGCCATGACAGGAACGTATTTACCGATACTGGACGTTATCCAACAGCTTGTACAGGATGAAACGCGCTTCCGCATCACCCTTGCCTTGACACCGACGCTTCTCTCCCTATTCAGCGATCCGCTCCTGCAAGCCAAGTACCGTCGAGCCCTCAGCGAGCGGATCGCGCAGGCCGAAGAGCAGGTTCGTTCGCTAATGACCCCCTCGCTCCTGCCGCTGGCCAAACAGCATGCGCTTCAGCTTCAGACGCTCCAGACCTTGTACGAAAGCTTCCAGGGTAATTTGATTGCGGCCTTCAAGCACTATCAAGAGCTTGGCTATGTGGAGATTGTCACATCCGCCGCGACGCACGCCTATTTGCCGCTGATGAGCACCGCGGAGGGGGTCCGTGCTCAAGTCCTGACGGCCGTCAGAGACTACGAGCGCCACTTCGGGCTGAAGCCCCGCGGCATGTGGTTACCCGGCTGCGGCTATACGCCTGGTTTGGAGCGGATTCTGAAGCAAGCCGGCATCCGCTACTTCTTCACGGATGCCCTCGCCGTGCAATTCGCATCGCCGCAGCCCCTTCGGGGACTGCTGGCACCGACCCTGACGCCCTATGGCGTCATGGCGTTTCCCTGCGGCTCCGCCGCCATGGAGAGAGCCGGGCAAGCGGCAAGCAGGGCGAGCAAAGATGATGCCGGTATTCCGCTGCATCCGTTGCTTGCCCTGGAGAAGGCCGGAGACGATGCCGATGCCTACATCGCCAAGCTGGGCAGGCAGGCCGTACGGGGGTGCCGCTGGCTGGACCGGGAGCCGCTTATTACGGCTGCCTATGACGCGGAGCTGTTCGGACAAGGGCGGCAGCAGGGCCCGCTCTTCCTGGATCAGCTCTGCCGCAAACTATTCCACGAACATTCCGGGGTCAAAATGGTAACACCCGGCGAATACCTCGAGGAATACGAGTCCGCAGGTACCGCCCAGTTGAACGAATCCAGCCTGGGCCGGGAGTCGCTCTTTCACCCATGGCTGCACGGCGGCTGTGATTGGATCTACCGGCACCTGCACCAAGCCGAGAAGCGTATGGTTCAGCTGGCGACAAGTCATGAGCATCTCGCCCGTCACGGCAAGCTGGATGCCGCCGTTCTCAAGCGGGCTTTGAATCAGGCGGCACGCGAGCTGATGCTGGCGCAGTCCAGCGATTGGGCGCTCATGATGCGGCCGGAATCCGTTCTAAGCGAGTATGCCGCTGAACGGACGACCGCACATCTCGGCTGTTTCCACCGCCTATGCGACCAGATCGAACGCCAGACGGTAGACGAGAGTTGGCTGGCTTCCATTGAAGAGGCGGACCGTTGCTTGCCGGATATTCACTATCGCGACTATGTAAGTATTCGGCAGCTCTCCCCTGTTCCCATTATGGAGCGCCGCCAAGATTGGGACGCTGTGCTGGCGGAGACGCAGCACAGCGCCAATGTGTTCATGCTCGCCTGGGAATATCCGCCTAAGCAAGTCGGCGGTTTATCCAAGGCGGTTCATGAGCTGGCCGAGGCGCTCGCCGCCCGCGGTGAGATTGTGCATGTCGTCACGACGGCCCATGACGGCGCACCTTCCTTCGAGAAGATGAACGGCGTATACGTTCACCGGCTCCCTGTGGAACATTCGGGGCCTACACCTTTTTACCACTGGACGTTCGAACTGAATCTGGCGATGACGGACCACCTCGTCCGCTGGCATGAAAGCGGCGGCCGCATCGACCTGCTGCATGCGCATGACTGGATGGTGTTCCATGCCGCTAGAGAAATCAAGACCAGCTACGGCATTCCGCTCATTGCGACCATCCATGCGACCGAATGGGGACGCAACCAAGGCCATCTGCACTCGGAGCTGCAGCGAAATATTCATGAGATCGAATGGAAGCTGACCTATGAGGCCGACCGCGTTTTTGTTTGCAGCTCCTATATGAAAGAGGAGATCGTGCGCATCTTCCAGCTCCCGGTGGAGAAGGTAAGCGTTCATCACAACGGGATTCGGCTTCCCGCTCCAACCGATGCAAGCGAGCGTCCTCCCGCTCTTGCCGGAGAGGATCCGATCATTTTCTATATCGGCAGACTCGTGTATGAGAAAGGCGTTCACGTGCTCATCGAGGCGATGCCCTCGATCCTCGCGCAGGTGCCCCAAGCGAAGCTCGTCATCGCCGGATCAGGTCCGATGGAGCCTGAGCTGCGCGCTGCCGCCGCCCGCTTGCACGATCGCGTACTTTTTACCGGCTTCATCGATGACGACTACCGGGCACAGCTCTATCGAGCTGCCTCCGTCTGCGTCATTCCCAGCCTCTACGAGCCTTTCGGCATCGTTGCCTTGGAAGCCATGGCACACCGCAAGCCGCTCGTGCTCTCGGATACGGGCGGTCTGGCGGAGATTATCCGGCACGGTGTGGACGGCTACAAGGCGCTGCCTGGACATGCGGACTCGCTCTCTTGGCACATTACGGAACTGCTGCTGCAGCCCCGCGTGGCTGTCAAGCTGGCAGACAGCGCCTACAACTTACTGCAGAAGCGTTATCAATGGGACCGCATCGCTCAGGAGATTCAGGAGGAATACAGGAAGCTGACCTATGAACTTGTCGTCACTTAAACACTAGGCTGCAAATAAGGAGGTTCCCATATGAAGGCTGTTATTATGGCTGGAGGCAAGGGCACGCGGCTTCGTCCCCTTACTTGCCATCTTCCCAAACCCATGGTGCCTCTCCTGGGAAGACCCTGCATGGCTTATATTATCGAATTGCTGCATAAGCACGGCATTCGTGACATCGCCGTCACGCTGCAGTACAAGCCCGAAGTGATCCGCAACTATTTCGGCGACGGCGAAGGGTATGACGTGAAGCTTCACTACTATGAAGAGACGACCCCGCTGGGGACAGCCGGAAGTGTCAAGCAAGCGCATGAATTTCTGAACGATACGTTCATCGTCATCAGCGGGGATGCGTTGACCGATTTCGACTTGCATGAGGCTCTTGCCTTCCATAAGGAGAAGAAAGCCAAAGCCACTCTTCTGCTGACCCGCGTCTCCCATCCGCTGGAGTACGGCGTCGTCATGACCGACGAGAGCGGCCGCATCACCCGGTTTCTCGAGAAGCCCAGCTGGGGGGAAGTATTCAGCGATACCGTCAATACGGGCATTTACATCTGCGAACCGGAAATTTTGAACAGGGTGCCGTTCGATCAGGAATTCGACTTCAGCACGCAGCTGTTCCCGGCCCTGCTTCAGGATCAAGAAGGGCTGTACGGCTATGTCTCCCCCAGGTATTGGATGGATATCGGCAACCTGCAGCAGTACAGGCAAACGCAATTCGATATGCTGGACGGCAAAGTGCAGCTTGACATTCATGGTACGGAGCTGCGTCCCGGCGTCTACATCGCAGACGGCGTAGAGACGAGCTCTTCCGCCCGCATCGTCGGTCCGGCCTACATCGGTCCTGGAAGTCACATCGGCGATGAGGTGGAGATTGGCGAGTACTGCATCGTAGGGAGCAATAACCGGCTGGCCAAGGGAAGCAAGCTTACCCGCAGCGTGCTGTGGGATCATAACCACTTGCTGCCGAACAATGAATTGTCCGGTTCTACGCTAACCAGCCGAATCATTTGCAAAGAAGCCTCCTTCCTCGGTGAAGGCTCCGTCATAGGCAACCACGTGATCATCGGGGCGAACAGCCGCGTCGAGCCTCACGTGAAAATATGGCCGCATAAACAAATTCGCGATAAATCCCGTCTTCATTCATCTTATATATGGGGAGATCACGCCGCTAGAACGCTATACCGAACCAGCGGCGTAAGCGGCTTACCCAACTTGGAACTCACTCCCGAAATGGCCGCCAGATTCGGCACCGCCTACGGGGCCACGCTAGCTTCCGGCCATACGCTGACCGTCAGCTGCGCCCCGAATGCGTTCACTCGCTTATTGAAGCGAACGTTGACCGCCAGCCTCCAATCCGTGGGGACGCACGTGATTGATCTCGGGGATTGCCTCGCGCCCGCCGCCTCCTTCGCGATCCGGCAGTTGGGCGCCGCCGGAGGCATTCATCTCGATTGGTCCGGCAGCGAGAACGAAGCCTGCCGGCTGGCGTGCATGGACGCCGAAGGACTGCCCATCACCAGAGCCGCCGAACGCAAGGTGGAGAACAGCTTCTGGCAGGAGGACTACGGACGCGCTTCCATGAAGCAGCTGGGCAGCTACCGGGATGAAACGCATTGGCTGCGAACGTATGTGGATGCGCTCTCCCGGGAAATCGCCGAAGAAGCCGACAGCTCGCGCACCCCTGCCCTGCGTATCGTTGTCCAAGCCAGTGCTTGGCTGCAGCCGTACCTGCTGCCCTTCTTCGAGAATTTGGGCAGCGAAACGGTCCATGTATCTGCCGCCGCGCTGCAGGAGCCGCTTCCCGTCTTCACTTCGATGACCGGAGCCGATCTCGGGCTCCATATTTCCGATGACGGGCGGACGCTGCAGCTCATTACCGAGCAAGGGGAAATCGTCGATCCCGATATGCAGACGGTTTTCCTCTACCTGTGCTACCTGCACGGCCGCCCTGGCACGACGATAGGTGCTCCGGTCAGCGCCCCCGCGCTCCTGGAGAGCATGGCCGAAGGGCTGGGAGCGACAATCGTGCGAACCAAAGAATGGGAGCGCGCCATCTTGGAAGCGACGCCTGAAGCGCGGATGCACCCGCTGTTCGACTCGCTTCTGGCCATTGGACTCGTTGTCCTTCATCTGAATCGAACCGGAAGACCGCTCTCCGAGCTTCTGGCGATGATTCCGAGCTTCTATCTGCACCGCGAAGCCATCGACTGCCCTTGGGAAGCGAAGGGCCAGGTGATGCGCAGCATGATGGAACGATCCAAAAATACGCCCGTCGATCTTGTTGACGGCATCAAATTTTATCACGATAACGGGTGGATTCTACTGCTGCCTGACAGCGACGATCCCGTTGTTCAGCTCATCGCCCAATCCGCAGACCGGACGGCAGCCCGGGAGCTTGTACAGTCTTATCGAAACCACATTCTAAATGCGCTGCAATAAGCATAAGATATGACAGACATATCCAAACCGGGTGTTTCGAAGTCTTAAGATGAAGGGGAGAGCGGCGTGAATATGATTCCCAGCGTTTCCAGGCAGATTGCTTTTATCCAGTATGACGATCAGTCTTCTAGTATGACGGTTCAATATCATACCGGTTTCAAAGCATCCTATACGAACATTAAACAGGATGACTATCTGTCGATCCTATCTTCAGTCAACCGATATGATTCTTTAATGCGACTGACGGAAACCCGTTTTATGGAAGACCAGCCTCCGGCGAAGTAGCGAGGATACAGGAGATCTCCCCTTTTGTATAAAAGGCGGAGATTTTTCGTTTCGCGGGTGCATATGCTACAATATTGTCCACAGGTTTTCCCGGTTATTTGCCATAATTATCCTGAGAAAAGGTGAGTCAGATTCCAACCCAAGCTTTCAACGCCCACTTGAGTGACAGGGACGCCCTCCACTTGCTCGTGCAAACTCCTACCAACCTGTTCGCTTACTGGCAGCTGTCCGCCAGAAAAAAAAGAATGGTGCAGGAGCACTTCAATCGGGACTGGCTTATGCTAGAGCCGCTGCTGCGGTTCTATGAAATCGATGAACAGGCTGGATGCGAGCCGCCCTCCCTTCAAGCGTATGAGCTGCCGCTGCCGCAAGGAGATTCCTGTTTCCTAAGCGGCTTTGAACCCGGCTTGCGATACTTCGCAGAACTCGGCATTCGGAATGGACAGGGACAATTTCTTCCGCTTCTGCGTTCTAATCCGATTCAGACTCCCCATATACATACGCATCAAGTATTTCCATCCAACCTGACAGATCAAGTAACTTATCGGCCTGCGGCCGTTCCCTTACAGCTCCTGGCGCCTGAAGCCGATGAGCAATTCTCTGCCTACTCGGTGTACGTCCCCAAGCGTACGTACACGGCAGAAACCGAATTCGGAGGCGATTGCGATTGAGATCTGACGTACACGGTTATGTAGCTTTGCTTTTGCATGCCCATATCCCTTACGTTCGCCATGATGAAGCGACCGTCACTCTGGAAGAACGATGGTTTTTCGAAGCTGTTGCCGACAGCTATCTTCCCCTGATCGACATGATGGACCGGCTGCTCGAGGAGGGCGTGCCGTTCCGGATTACATTATCCCTGTCTCCGCCGCTGCTCGCCATGCTGGACGATCCGCGCATGCAGCGCCGGACGCGCAAGCATCTGGCTACGCTCTGCGAGCTGGCTCAGCGCGAGGTCATCCGGCTGTGGGGCCACGCCGACTTCGGCCCCGTGGCCCGAAGCTACGCCGACCGCTATCACCGGCATCTTGTCCTGTACGACCGCCTGCGGGGCGATCTCATCGGGAAATTCCGCAGCCTAAGCTTCTCAGGCTGCCTCGAGCTCATCACGTGCGCTGCGACGCATGCATTCTTGCCGCTGATCAAGCAAGACGCCGCGCTGCGCGCACAGCTGGAAGCCGCCGTCCGTGAATTCCGGCGGCATTTCGGGTCTCCTCCGGCCGGTATCTGGCTGCCGGAGTGCGGCTACACGCCTGCGGCGGAGCCCCACCTGAAGGCGCTCGGCTTGCGCTACTTCGTCGTCGACGCGCACGCGCACCCCGCCGCCGGGCAGGGGCTGCCGCTGCGCTCGCCAGGCGGCGCCTGCGTCTTCGCCCGGGACCATGAAGCCGGCGCTCAAGTATGGAGCGCCGAGTCCGGGTACCCGGGCGATGCCGACTATCGCGAGTACTACCGCGATATCGGCTTCGACCTCGGCCGCGACGGCGGGGCCGAGTGGGAGTACTTGAAGCCCTATGTGCTGCCGGACGGCGCACGCGTCCACACGGGCTTCAAGTACTACCGCGTCACCGGCAGCGGTGACGCCAAGGCGCCCTACCACCCGGCGCGGGCCGCGCAGAAAGCTCAGCTGCACGCTGAGCATTTCGTGGCCTCCCGGGTGGCGCAATTGAGCCGCATCGCCGACGGCGCGGTTCAGCCTCCGGTCATCGTATGTCCCTACGATGCCGAGCTGTTCGGCCACTGGTGGCATGAGGGCCACCAGTGGCTGGAAGCAGTGCTGCGCGGGTTCGCTGCGCAGCGCGATGCCGGTGTCGGCACCATCGAGATGACGACACTTGGCGGCTACGCCGCCGCTCATGCGCCGGCTGCGGCAGCGGTGCTGCCGGAGTCGAGCTGGGGCCGCGGCGGCTATGCCGAGGTCTGGCTGCAGCCGCGCAGCCAGTGGGTGCAGCCGCTGCTGCACGCGGCGGAGGACCGCATGGTGCTTGCCGCGCAGCGGCACCGCAAGCCCGAGCCGCTGCAGCTCCGCGCGCTCAATCAGGCCGTCCGCGAGCTCATGCTGGCCCAAAGCAGCGACTGGACGTTCATTCTGGACGCTGAGACGGTAACAAGCTATGCGGTGATGCGCATAAAGACTCATATTGATAATTTCCACAATCTGCTAAATTTAACGGAGGCTGAACAGGACTCGGCAGCTCGCGAGCTCTCTGAGCTTGTCATTGCACTGGAGAAGAAATCCCCTTTGCTGCCCGAGGTCGATTATCGCTGCTTTCAGCCCCCTTCCATACTTGCTCCATCCCCTTCCGCCTTGCCCGAAGGAGCGTCGCGTCTGCGGATTCTCATGCTTGCTTGGGAATATCCGCCCCGGGTCATCGGCGGGCTCGCCAGAGCCGTCTGCGGCTTATCCGAAGCGCTGGCGGCCGACGGTCACGACGTTCATGTCGTCACGTGCCTGGCGCCGGATTGCGCGCCCTATGAAGTGGCGGACGGCGTGCACGTCCACCGTGTGGAAGTGCTCTCCGCACCCGGAACGCTGCCTTTCTTGGACTGGGTGTTTCAAATGAACCTGGCTTTCACCGACACCATCCTGCGCTTGTCCGGGCAAGGCGTCCGGTTCGATATCGTGCATGCGCACGATTGGCTCGTGTACCATGCAGCTCAGGAATGCCGGGAGGCGCTCGGTGTGCCTCTGCTGGCAACCATCCACGCGACCGAAGCCGGACGGAACCAAGGCAAGCTGGATACTCCGGTACAGAAGCGTATTCATCAGCTCGAGCAGCAATTAACGGAAACCGCCGACCGTCTCATCGTCTGCAGTCAGGCGATGCAGCAGGAGGTGGCTCGACTGTTCCAGGTTCCATCCCATAAAGTGAATCTGATTCCCAATGGCGTCAAGCCGTTTCGGGTTACGGCCGCCGATCATCAAGGGGATAACCCGTCACTTGCTCAAGCGCTTTCTCTTGTGCCGGGGAATCCTCCGCAGCGCATACTGGCCTTCCTCGGAAGGCTCGTCTATGAGAAAGGCGTGCACATTCTCCTGGCTGCCATGAGTGATGTGCTGCATGCCGTCCCTGAGGCGAAGCTTATAATCGCCGGTGCGGGTCCGGAGCTGGGAGGGCTGCAGGAGCTGGCGGCTCCGCTTGGAGATGCCGTCGTATTCACAGGCTTCTTGGACGATAAGGACAAAGGACTGCTGCTGCACAGGGCGGAGCTCTGTATTTTTCCCAGCCTCTATGAGCCGTTCGGCCTTGTTGCACTCGAAGCGATGGCTAGCGGTACGCCTCTGATCGTATCGGATACGGGAGGTTTGTCCGAGATTGTGAAGCATGAAGTGACGGGGATCACCGTGTCTCCCGGCAATGCGGAGCTGCTGGCAGCGCAAATCGTCCGCCTCTTGCAGCATCCGTCCGAAGGCGTTCGGCTGGCTTCCGGCGCTTTGTTCGAGGTAACGAATCGTTACCGCTGGGAGCAGATTGCGGCCGTCACTTCCGGCATCTATTCGCAAATGAAAGGTTCCTGCGAACCATTATCAGGTATATTCCCGCATCAGAAGGAAATAATCAAATAATATGGGTAACTATACCAAATGAAAGCGCAACCGGTCGAAATTTTCAGATATTTTTCAAAGAATCATTGATTCCTTGGTAATTATTAGGTAACCTAGTGGCAGGCCTTTGCGTACATTCAGAGGGTGCGATTAAACAAACGAGTGGGGAAGTGATTGTATTGCCTAGACATCTGGTCATCGGAAACGGAAAATTTCTTATTAATCTCGATCAGCATTCCTACATGCGAGATCTGTACTATCCTTTCGTCGGCCAGCTTAACCATATTGGCGGCTATCAGTGCCGTGTAGGTATTTGGGTGGACGGTGACTTTGCCTGGCTGAATTCCCCGGAGTGGCAGTTTAAACTGGGTTATGTAGAAGATTCCCTGGTTACCGAAGTTACGGCAACGCATCCCGGACTTGGGATCACGCTGCTTATGAATGACGGCGTTCACCAGCGGGAAGATATTTACCTCAAAAGAATCCAAATCACGAATCATAAAAATACCGTGCGGGAAGTCCGGATGTTCTTCAACCAGGACCTGCTCATTAACGAGACGGAGGTCGGCGATACCGCTGCCTTCTACCCTTTGACCAATACGGTATTCCATTATAAAAAAGACCGGTATTTCATGTTCAACGGCAGCACCGGAACGGAAGGCATTTATCAGTATTCTACAGGGGTCAAAAGGTTCTATAATGCCGAAGGCACCTGGCGCGACGCGGAAGACGGACATCTCATGGGCAATGCCATCGCGCAGGGTTCCGTGGACAGCACCATCTCCTTTCGCTTGTTCGTCCCTCCTAACGCCAACCAAACGATGTACTATTGGATGGGCGCCGGCAAAACGCTGGAGGAAGTCAAGAAGCTCGATGCCTACGTCAAAGACAGCCACCCCGGCAAGCTGCTGGACCGTGTAACCGTCTACTGGCAGCGTTGGGCCAACAAGATCGAGCGGGACTACGGCGATTTGAACGGAGACGTACAGCGCCTCTTCAAACAGAGCCTTCTGCTCGTCCGTACGCAGACCGATGTGAACGGCGCGATCATCGCCGCCAACGATTCGGACATTATGCAGAGCAATCGCGATCATTACAGCTATATGTGGCCTCGGGACGGCGCTTTAATCGCCTACTCCATGTCCATGGCCGGCTACCAAGGGATGATCATTCCCTTCTTCAACTTCTGTGCGAACGTGCTGTCACCCGAAGGTTACTTGCATCATAAATACAATCCGGACGGCACCGTAGGCTCCAGTTGGCACCCGTACATTCATTCGGGACGCGTTCAGCTGCCAATCCAGGAGGACGAAACCGCGCTTGTGCTGTTCGCGCTATGGGCCGACTTTCAGAAAAACGGCAGCCTAGAGTTCGCGCAGTCGCTCTACCGCAACCTCATCCGCCGGGCGGCCAGATTCATGTCCACATACATCGATCAGGAGCTGAACTTGCCGAAGCCGAGCTATGATCTATGGGAAGAGCGTTACGGCATCTATACATTTACCGCGTCAGCCGTCTATGGCGGACTGATCGCCGCTTCCAACTTCAGCAATTTGTTCGGCGATGAGGAGCGGAGCAACCGCTATAAGCATACGGCGGAGAAAATTAAAGCCGGCATCCTCAAGCATCTGTGGGACGAGAACGAAGGCCGCTTCGTTCGCGGCTTATATATGGAGGACGGCGTATGGGTCAAAGACATGACGCTCGAAAGCTCCGTCTACGGCATCTTCGAATTCGGGGTGCTGCCTGCGGATGATGAGCGCGTCGTTGGCACGATGAAAGCGAATAAAGCCGGACTGTCCATCAAAACCGATATCGGCGGCATTGCCCGCTATCATCATGACTACTACTTCCAACGCTCCACCGATATCGAGAATGTGCCAGGCAACCCCTGGATCATCTGTACGCTCTGGATCGCAGAGTGGGAAATCGAATACGCCAAATCGCTCGCCGATCTCGAAGCGCCGCGCCAAACGCTGGAATGGGTCGTGAAGCATGCCATGGAGAGCGGCGTGCTTTCCGAGCAGCTGGACCCTTTCAACGGGGATCCGGTGTCGGTCGCTCCGCTTACATGGTCGCATGCGACGTACGTGCTGGCGGTTGTCAAATATTTGAACAAGTATAAGCAGCTCGCAGGAAAATCGTAACATGACCAAATAGGAATAGCCGCAGGGTTCGTCATTTGATTCTAGATCAAGTGCCAGCCCTGCGGTTTCTTGTTTATTGAGCTTGCGCTCACCCTACTCCAGCGAATATTCGCCCTCATACGTCGGAGCGTCCCACAGCTCCTCCAACTCGGCTAGATCACTTAAGGCCATTCTGATTAACCACCCTTTGTCATAAGGCGATTCGATCAGCATCATTGTCGCTCGTTCCAGCAGCATATTCACAGCGGTCACTTCTCCGGACAGCGGTGCGAGCAAGTCCATCTCGTCCTCAGCCGTTTCCATGGAGCCGAGGAAATCTCCCTGTCCCAGTACCGCACCGCGCTCCGGAAGCTCAATGAACAGAATCATCCCCCATTCGATCAATCCGAGTTCCGTCAGTCCGATGACAGCCTCATTTCCATCCTGACGAATCCAATAATGGTCCCTTGTATAGCGCAGTTGCGCAGGTACGGTCATATGCCTTCGTTCTCCTTCTGACGAAGAAAAGCTCCCCCGCCCGCATTCGCATGCCAGCTAAGAGGAGCTTCTCTATGTATGAAAAGCTTATTTTACGACAAGGTTTTTGTCGCCTGGTTTCCAGTTCATTGGGCACAATCCGCCGGATTGCAGAGCTTGAAGAACGCGAAGTGTTTCTTCCACGCTGCGGCCTACGTCGTTGTGGTTAACAACTTCGTATTTCAATTCGCCTTCTGGATCGATGATGAACAGACCGCGCAGCGCGATACCTTCTTCTTCGATCAGAACGCCGTAGTCGCGTGCAACGGATTTCGTGATGTCAGCAGCAAGCGGGAATGCCAATTGGCCAAGACCGTTGTCGTTGACTGGTGTATTGATCCATGCTTTGTGCGTGTGGATGCTGTCGATGGACACGCCAAGAATTTCAGTGTCCAGCTCTTTGAATTGATCAGCAGCTTGACTAAGCGCTGTGATTTCTGTAGGACATACGAATGTAAAGTCAAGCGGGTAGAAGAACAATACTAACCATTTGCCTTTGTAGTCGGACAAAGATGCTTTGCCAAATCCTTTACCGTCACCGGTAGCTGTCTCCATTGTAAAGTCTGGAGCTTGTTTACCAACTAAACGCTCTGCCATGTGTATAATTCCTCCTCAAATCTATCTTATTCGTATAAAATGGTATCATCCGAATAGGTGAAAGTCAATAATTAGAGACCATATTAATTAATAATTATTTTAATATATGAAAGCTCTATGAACGTGCATGATTCAGCTGCTTTTTCACCTGAGCAACCTCACTCCATCGTCACTCCGCGACCTCCGCTATCACCACTATCCCCTCTCGTCAGGAGAACTGTCGTAACTGCGATTCCTCGCTATCTCACTCTGCCTGACTCATGACACGGTCGCTGAGTACCAGCCCGCCCCATTCTATATGAAATTTCATATAGAATCTTCGCAATAAGGGTAAAAAGCAGCAATTGTATATGAAAAATAGCTTACAATCAGCCTTCAGCGTAATTTACGGCAGCCGGCCTACCCCACTGTCACTCCGCGACCTCCGCTATCGCCACTATCCCCTCTCGTCAGGAGCACTGTCGTAACTGCGACGGCTATTCTACTCGAAAAATCATACAGATTAGCAGCGGCTGGCCTACCCCACTGTCATTTCGCGACCGCTACTATCACCACTATCCCCTCTCATCAGGAGTACTTACGAGTCGATGTCCTGCCAGCACGCCAGTGCCTCGTTCACCGGTAGCACGCTCGCCCACCGCCGGAACTCCGCCTCCCCACTCGCCTTCGGCACCCTCGCCCACCGCCGCACTTGCACCTACGCCGTCTACGAGCTCCAGCTCAGCAAGCAAAAACAAAAAAGCTTGCCCGCTAGTTCAGCAGGCAAGCTCTCTTCCTTATTTACGCATAGCGTCAACGATCAGTTGGCCCATAGCCAACGTACCGATCGCTTTACTCTTATCAACGGCGATGTCGCCTGTGCGGTGACCCGCATCCAGCACTTCCTTCACGGCGCGCTCGATGGAATCCGCAGCGTCGTGGTAACCGAACGTCAAGCGGAACATCAGAGCAACGGAAAGAATCGTTGCGATCGGGTTGGAGATGCCTTGACCCGCGATATCAGGGGCAGAGCCATGCACCGGCTCGTACAAGCCGAAGCTGCCTTCGCCCAGGGAAGCGGACGCCAGCATGCCGATCGAGCCTGTCAGCATCGCTGCTTCGTCGCTCAGGATGTCGCCGAACATGTTCTCCGTCACGATGACGTCGAAGGAAGACGGACGGCGCAGCAATTGCATCGCGCAGTTGTCGACGAGCACGTGCTCAAGCTCAACATCCGGATAGTCAACCGCTACACGGTTAACCACTTCACGCCACAGGCGGGATGTTTCCAAGACGTTCGCCTTGTCGACGGAAGCCAGCTTCTTGCGGCGAGTGCGCGCGATGTCGAACGCTTGACGGGCGATACGCTCAACTTCGTTCACGTTGTATGTGCAAGTGTCGACGGCTTCTTGACCGTTCGCAGACTCACGGCGGAATTTCTCACCGAAGTAGATGCCTCCGGTCAATTCACGAACAACAATCAAATCCGTGCCTTCGAGAACTTCAGGCTTAAGCGTGGAAGCTTCTTTCAAGCAGTCGAAAATGAAAGCCGGGCGAATGTTGGAGAACAAACCAAGCGCTTTACGAATACCAAGAAGTCCTGTCTCCGGGCGAGTTTCTTTCGGGTTGTTGTCCCACTTAGGTCCGCCTACAGCACCTAGAAGAACAGCGTCTGCGGATTGGCAAACCTTCAATGTTTCTTCCGGAAGCGGTGTGCCTGTTTGATCGATGGCGATTCCGCCGAATAACGCATGTTCCGTTTCAAATTGATAACCGAAAAGCTCTTCGGTACGTTTCAACACTTTTTCCGCTTCTGCAACGACTTCTGGACCAATACCGTCTCCAGCGATGACGGCGATTTTCTTCACATCTGCCATGACTGTCATTCACTCCTTCAATTAGTAAAGCTGCTAGATCAGCATCTCTATCGACTATATGATGCTCTCATTGTAACATAAGATTGCCTTGGTCATTAGATATAAAAGCTATTGCTTTAATAGGTACCACCTATAAGAATAAGCATAAGGAGCTGAAGTCCCGCCACCAGTTCTTAAGACCTAGCTATAATCCGATCATTTTCTACCCTGCTCCTTATCCTCTTCTCCTTACTAAATTCCACCGAATCCGTAAAATATACAAATAGATGCATAACTAGGAGGTCTACCATGAAAAAATTCACTCAAATATCAACTGTATTGCTCGCGGCGAGCGTCCTGCTTGCAGGCTGCGGCGGCGGCGAGAAAGCGGCAGACAGCGCAGCGGCAACAGCTGCAGCCGGCGGTTCCAAAGAGAAAGTCAAGCTCTCCATCTGGCATAACTGGTCCGGTCAAGATGCGAAAGCGATCGCGATGCGCAAAATTCTCGACGACTTCAAAGCGCAAAACACCGATATCGAGCTCGAGGTTGAAGGACTTCCGACAGACGGTTTGAAAACCCGTTTGAAAACGGTAGCCGCGGCAAACGAAATGCCGGACCTGTTCGTGATGTGGCCGGATGCGATGACGAAGGAATTCGTTAGCGGAGACCTGCTGCAGCCGATCAATGAATTCCTGGACAGCAAGCCGGAGTGGAAAAACAACTTCATTCCGAACGCGCTGGACGGCTATACCGTTGACGGTAAAGTGTACTCCGTTCCGATGAACTTATCGCCGACTTCTTTCATTTATTACAACAAAGCGCTCTTCGATCAATATAAGGTACAAGTGCCAAAAACGTGGGACGAGCTTAACGCGGCGATCAAAACGTTCAACGACAACAAAATCATCCCGATCGCGCTTGGCAACAAAGCCAACTGGGCGGTTCAATCCACGATCTTCAGTGCGATTGCCGACCGGACGACAGGCACGGACTGGTTCCTGAAAGCGGCGAAGCAAGATGGCGCCAAATTCACCGATCCGGAATTCATCCAATCCTTGAATACGCTCAAATCGCTCAGCGACAACAAAGCGTTCCAAGACGGCTTCAACAGCATCGATCAAAATCAGATGAGACAGCTGTACTTCCAAGGCAAAGCCGCTATGTTCATCGACGGCGGTTGGGCGATGGCCGACGTTGTGCAGAACACACCGAAAGATGTACTTGCGAACACGCACATCGCGCTGCTGCCTCCGGTTAACGGCGGTAAGGGCGAAGCTCAAACAACGTCCGGCGTCGTCGGAACAGGCCTTGGCGTCAGCAAGAAGCTGACAGGCGCGAAGAAAGACGCTGCGCTTAAGCTGTTCTATGCTCTATCCGGACCGGAAGGCCAGCAAGCAACGCTTAACAGCTCTACGCTCGTGAGCTACAAGATCGATCTGGACCCAAGCAAAGCGCATCCGCTCTTCGTTGAGTTGAACGAACTGATGAAAACGACGAAAATCACGCCAGTTTACGATTCCAAATTGAGTTCAGCGACCGTTGAAGTCATCAATAACAGCTTGCAAGAGCTGCTGATGGGCGGTAACGCCGAAGCGATCGCGAAGAAGATTCAAGATTCGCAAGCAAGCGCAGTCGGTAAATAAACACTTATACTAAAAATATCCAGCCCTCCACATCTGTGGCAGGGCTAGATACTTTCACATGCAAAGGAAGTGAGCATAATGAATGCATCCTATGTCCGCAGGTTCGTTATACTAAGTCTTGCGCCTGCCATTTTAATCTATGCTTTATTCGTATTCGTCCCCGTCATCTGGTCCTCGTACTACAGCTTTTTTGACTGGAAAGGAATCGGAGCGGCGAAATTTATCGGTCTGAAAAACTATGTGGAGATCATCCACGATCCGATTTTCTGGAGATCATTGAAAAATAACTTTATTTTCTTGATCGTATCCGTCTTCGGCCAGCTTCCTATCGCGCTTATACTGGCTATTCTGCTTCATAAAAGCAATGCGCTGCAAAGGTTCATCCGCTCGGCCGTATTCGTTCCAATGGTCCTCTCCTCCGTCGTCATCGGGATGATCTGGCAGTACATTTATCACCCGCAAATCGGCATCCTGAACTTCCTGCTCGACAAGCTGGGATTGTCTAGCTGGAAGCTGCAGTGGCTGTCGGATTCGAAAATCGCCATCTTCGCGCTAGCGCCTCCGCTCATCTGGAGCTTCGTAGGACTATATCTCATTATTTTCATTTCCGCTTTCCAAAACATTCCCGGCGAAATTCACGATGCCGCTCAAATCGACGGCGCTGAGGGAGCCCGCAAAATGTTCTCGATCACGCTGCCTATGATCTGGACGACCGTGCAAATCGCCATCATTCTATGTATCTCCGGCAGCTTGAAATCCTTCGATCTCGTTTATGTGATGACCAAGGGCGGTCCTGCTCACGCGACCGAGCTGCTCGCAACGTATATGTATAACTCGACGTTCTCCTCTTACCGTTACGGCTTCGGAAGTGCGATCTCTACGTCAATCGTCCTCATCAGCTTGATCTTCATCGGCTTAAGCCAATGGATTACCAGCCGCAAATCGAAAGCATAATGAAAGGAGGAACGCGCGCATGCAACCTATTGCCGCACAACCTGTACAAGCAAGATCATCCAAAACAGCCTTGTCATTCGGGCTGATCAAGCAAGGCGTGCTGTGGACCTTTTTAACCATCTACGCCGTTCTAACGTTATTTCCATTGCTCTGGCTCATCATTTCCTCTTTCAAGACGACAGGGGAATTCTTCAACAGTCCGTTCGGGCTTCCGACTTCCTGGCAATTCGCCAACTACGCTACAGCCTGGAAATCGTCCAAAATGGGGACGGCCTTCCTAAACTCCGTCATTGTTTCCCTGGTATCGCTGGCACTTACTTTATTCGTCAGCTCCCTGGCCGCCTATGTGCTTGCCAGACTGAAGTTCCGTTTCAAAGGCCTCATTCTGACGTTCTTCGTGATCGGGATGCTGATTCCGATTCACAGCACGCTGGTTCCGCTCTTCATTCTGCTGAAGCAGGTTGGCCTGCTGAACTCGTACTGGGCACTTATTCTGCCTTATACCGCCTTCGCTCTGCCAACGGCGATCTTCGTACTGACGGCTTACCTGTCCTCGGTGCCCAAAGAGATCGAAGAAGCCGCCTATATTGACGGCACACGGCTTTGGGGTGTATTCTGGCGCATAATGCTGCCAATTTCACTACCGGCTCTATCAACTGTTATCATCTTGAGCTTTCTGCATTTCTGGAACGACTTTTCGTTCGCGCTCGTTTTCATTTCCAAAAGCAGCATGAAAACATTGCCGCTGAGCATCGCCAACTTTGCTGACGGCTATCAAACCGATTACGGCTTGACGCTTGCCGCCATGACAATTGCCGTTATTCCGACCATCGCCGTCTACTTGGGCTTCCAAGAGCAGGTGATGAAAGGCATGACCGCCGGCGCCGTGAAAGGCTAATTCGGATCGAAACACACAGCTAAGGAGGTCAATAGCGTTATGGTCAAATGGTTCGGCGATTCGCTGAGAAGCAAACTATCCGTCATTATGCTCATGACGACATTGATCCCTTTGCTGTTCCTCGGTACGTTCGCCTTCGTCATCTCCTCCAACATTACGGAGGAGAAGGCCCAGCAGGCGGGCCTGGACACACTGGCGCAGATGGACGCCAAATTCCGTTTCATTTTGCAGGATGTGGAGAACATGTCGCTCTTCCTCATCGGACAAAGCGAAGTTCAGGCGTATATGAATAGACCGGACGAAACGGCCAAAATCAAAATTTTAGGCCTCATGACCAATCTCGTTTACTCCAAGGATTACATTTCAAACATTACGATCTTTTCAAACAATCCGAATGCAAGCGACCCTCTCTCCACGTCGACGATTTACAAAACGAACATGCTTGAAATGGTCGATATCGGTCAGATCAAGGATAAAACGTGGACGAATCTGTATCATATCCAAAATTATTTAGGCGATCGGCGGGTGTTTTCCTTCATTCGTCCTTACCGCAGCTATAACAATTATCAAACGCTGGGATGGCTCTCGATTACGCTCGACGAGCAGGTGCTGTCCCGCATCTGGTCCGAACCGAAGCTGGCCGAAGGCCACGGGCAGGTAGCGCTGCTCAACACACGCAATGACATTATGTCGGCGACCGACAAGAGCTGGCTTACCCTGCCTGTCGAGTCGATCTTCCCCGGCGTCAGCAAGAACATCCAAGCGAAGCCTTCCGGCGAGTGGACCTACGGCCAAGGGAAGGACAAGCAGAATGTGCTGTATTACCGGGAGCCTTCCATCGGATGGACGCTGCTCGGTATCATCCCCTCTCAGCTCTATCGCGCACAAAACAGGTATATTTTGCAGCTATCCGGCATCGCCGTCGTGCTGGCTGTGCTGACGAACGTTGTGCTGACATTGTTCGTGATTCAACGGGTGACGAATCCGCTTCGCGTTCTAACACGTCTGCTCAGCAAAATTAATCCCAACGAGCCCCTGCCGCAATATGCAGCGGATTCGCGGGATGAAATCGGAAGGCTCGCACAGAGCTACAATATGCTGGGCACGCATATCGAAGCGCTCAAGAAGCAGCTCATTCATGAGGAGACGCGCAAAAAGGAAGCGGACATGCGAGCGCTGCAGGCGCAAATCAATCCGCATTTTCTGTACAATACGCTGTCGTCCATTCATTGGATCGCACTGCTCGCTGAGGAGGAACGCATTGCCGAGATGGTCGGGGCATTGAGCGACTTCCTGCGGTTCAGCTTGAACAAAGGCAAGGAATACTGCACCGTCGCTCAAGAGATCGCCCATATTCGGAATTATGTCCTCGTGCAGTCGATTCGCTTCCCCGATGAATTCGAGGTTGCCTACACCGTCGACGCTGCGCTGAATAACACCTATATGCTGAAGCTGCTGCTTCAACCGCTGGTGGAGAATGCGATGATTCATGGCATTCAGAAGAAAGAGGTCAAGGGCAACATAGCCATCTATATCGAGCAAAAAGGATCTATGATCCATTTCAAAGTTATGGATGACGGCATCGGGATGACCGAGGAGCAGCTGAACGCAGTCCGGGCCAGCTTGAATCCGCAGCATGGCCTGCCTGCAGCCGATGCAAGCTACGGTATGCGCAATGTGCATGAACGGCTGCAGCTGCATTATGGACCTGAATCCGGCCTGACGGTCGAGAGCAAATGGCAAGCGGGCACCTGCGTTTCATTTGTCATACCAATATTGGAGGAACGCCATGAGAATCATGATCGTTGACGATGAAGTCATCATTCGTACGGGACTTGCGAAAGTCATCAAATGGAAAGAGATCGGGATCGATTTGCTGGCACCGGCCGCCTCGGCGGAAGAAGCGCTGCGGCGTATGCCGGAGGAGCATCCTCATATTCTGTTGACCGACATTCGCATGAAGCATATGAACGGTCTGGAGCTTGCCGCCAAGGCCAAAGAACTGCTGCCGGAAATCGAAACGATCATTCTCTCGGGCTATGACGATTTCGTCTATATGCAGCAGGCGATCAGGCAGGGCGTCAGCGACTATTTGCTGAAATCCAGCCGTCCCGAAGAAATCATGAAGACCGTGCTCAAGGTCAAGCAGAGCATTGAACAGAAGTGGAAGCACCATAACCAAGATCAGTACAAAAATAAAGAGATCCGCAACCGGCTATTCGAACAGCTGGTGATTGAAGGCGCGACGGCAGCTATGGATGCCAATCTGTTATCCGAATATTTGCCGCGCTTACTTCCTCAACCGGATGCAGAGGGCAGCCTCTTTCACGTCTGCATGGTGACCGCGGAAGGCTGGGATGAGTCGGCGGCTGCGACCTCTCTGCTCTTATTCGCCGTAGATAATATGCTGCATGAGCTGATCCGCTGCGAGACTTTGATTCACAAGCAGCGGATTGTTGTCGCTATGCAGCAGAAAGCCGGCTCCGAGGCTTACGCTCCTCCTCAGGCGGCGCTGGACAAAATTGAGCGGCTGCTCAAATGCAAAGTATGCCTCTCGATCGGAAAGCCGGTTC
Organism: Paenibacillus sp. MAHUQ-63; assembly: GCF_028765165.1. Classification (GTDB taxonomy): domain Bacteria; phylum Bacillota; class Bacilli; order Paenibacillales; family NBRC-103111; genus Paenibacillus_E. The sequence continues at coordinate 1,201,628 of NZ_JARADB010000001.1, forward strand.
ATCGGGCTGAAGATTTGCATGAATCTTATACAGCAGCTGAATATGCCCATAGCTATAAACCGCTTTTGGAGACATCCATCCTGGATTATTCGGATATTGTCGTTCGCAAAGGAGGCAAGACGGTCTGTTCCCATGAGGAGGAACGGGAGCTTTCCGCCATTCTGCTCGAGAACGACTCCATTGCACTGAAAAACTGGGTGCACCGGTATATGCAGCCGGAGCTGGAAGATCCGCAGATGACGATCGAATCCCTGGAGTCCTTGACCCGCTCCGCCGCGCTATCGGCGCATCGCTGGCTCGAGCGCGTGATGGCCGCTACTGGGCGCACCGGCAGCATCGAGGAACAGGTGGGTCCGCTCGTCCTGCACCGCGGCACCGGGCTGAAAGACGTGCTGTTCCAGCACCTGCTCGCCCTCATGGAGCTCTACCACCATAGGCTTGGGGAAGGCCAAGCGACGCATACCCAGAAAGCGATGGCTTACATCCAGCAAAATTTGGGCAAAGACGTGAGTCTGCAGCAGGTCGCCAAATTCGTTCATCTGCATCCGAACCATTTGAGCGAAGTGTTCAAGAAGGAAGCCGGCATTACCTTCGGCGACTATGTGACCCGGCAGAAAATCAACCGGGCGATGGAAATTCTCGCGGTATCCCCGGCCAAAGTCGCCGAAGTTGCGGGCGCGGTAGGATTCGAGGATATCAAGTATTTCAGTCAAGTGTTCAAAAAGTTCACGGGGAAAACGCCAAGCGAATTCAGGGAGGAAGCTGTCAAACAGGTTAAGCTGACTCCTCTATCATAAGGCACCAACAATCAAGGGAGAGAACAACACATGGAATTATCAGGCTTATGGAGACTTCAACAATTCGAGGTTGGCGAGGCTAAACCGCTCGAAGTAGCGGCAGCCGGACTGGACGACCGCTTCTGGATTACAGCGCAGGTACCTGGCGATGTGCATTCCGCCCTTATCGAGCGCGGGCTTATCGATAACCCTTATTTCGGACATAACGATGCGAAGAGCCGATGGATCGAGAAGAAGGAGTGGTGGTACCGCTGCGCCTTCAACTATTCGTTCGAAGCGAATCCGGGCGAGAAGCACGAACTGACGTTCGAAGGCCTCGACACCTTCGCCACGATTTATGTCAACGGTAAGGAAATCGGCACGACGAACAATATGCTCATGGGCTATACGTTCGATGTGACGCGTGTGCTTGTGGATGGCAAGAATACGATCGCCGTCAAATTCGATCCTTTATATTTGCACAACCGGGACAAAGAGCTTGTTCAATGGTCCTCCTATACGAAGGAACGGCCTTGGCTGCGCAAAGCCGCGATGAATTTCGGCTGGGATTGGGGTCCGCGCATGGTTACTGTCGGCATCTGGGGGAAGGTTCGCCTTGAACGCAAGCGCCTGGCCAAGCTGGACAGCGTGTTCGCCAGAACGGTATCGCGCTCCGAGTCCGCCGCATCGATTGCGGTCGACGTGGATGCCATCTCTTTCCGTAAGGGCATTGAGCGGGAATATGAAGTGCGCCTGCTAGCGCATGACGGCCAAGTTGCCGCCTCGGCGAGCGCGATTGAAGCAAGCGGGAGCAGGGCATCCACCCATGCCTTCACGCTCGATATTGCGAATCCCCGACTATGGTGGACGCATGATCTCGGCGAGCCGTACTTGTACGAGCTGGAGGTTCTGCTCTATGCCGACGGTGAGCTCGTAGACCGTTATAAGAAAGCCTTCGGGATTCGGACGATCGAACTCCAGCTGCAGGATGACCAAGGCAGGAACGCGTTCGCTTTCATCCTCAACGGCGTGAAGCTGTTCGCCAAAGGTGCGAACTGGATTCCTGCCGATCACTTCATCGGCAGCATTCCGGATCAGCGCTACCGGGATTTGATCGATCTCTCCGTCACGTCCCATATGAATATGCTGCGTATTTGGGCCGGCGGCATTTATGAGAAAGACGTGTTCTATGAAGAGTGCGACAAGCGCGGTGTGCTCGTTTGGCAGGATTTTGCCTTCGCGAACGCGTTATTCCCTGATTATAACCATGACTTCATGGAGAACGTACGCCGAGAAGTCGTCTACAACATCAAGCGGTTACGCAATTATACGTCCCTGGCTTTATGGTGCGGAAACAACGAAATTGACTGGCTCTACGATATGAAATCGTCCGGAGGCGACATTGACTGCCCGTTCTGGGGGGAAATCATCTATCATGAACTGATCCCGGAGGCGCTGGAGCTGCTCGATGACAGCCGCGCTTACTGGCCTTCCTCCCCATTCGGCGGCAATGACGCGAACGATCCCGATGTCGGCGACCGGCATAATTGGCAGGTGTGGCACGGTTCTGTCTATCCTCGCCAGTTCGGCGATGCACCGCTTCTGGATTACAGTATCGAAGGCGTCACGTTCAAAAATTACAAGAAAGACTTCACCCTCTTCAGCAGTGAATTCGGCATGCACGCTTCCGCGAACCGGTACACGCTGGAGAAAAATATTCCGGACGGCCAGTTTTATTGGAACAGCGTAGAAATGGCGTATCGGAACAAGGATACGAATCATCAGAAGGGCATCCTGCTTATGGAAGGCTACACCGGCATTCCGTCCGACATCGAGGCGTATATGAACTTCTCCATGCTGACCCAAGCCGAGGGCTTGAAATACGGTATCGAGCACTACCGGCGCAACAAGCACCGGACGAGCGGATCGCTCGTATGGCAGCTCAACGACAGCTGGCCGGGAACGAGCTGGTCGCTGATCGACTATGAGCTGCTGCCGAAAGCTTCTTTCTACTATGCCAAAAAGTTTTATCACCCGCTGCTGCTTTCACTCGATCACGAGCCAGGACAACCGCTTCGCGTCTGGGCGGTTAACGACACGCTGGACGTGCTGGCCGGAGATGTCGTGCTGACGGTGTTGAACTTCGCAGGCGAGGAGCTGTTCAGCCATACGTTCCCGGCTCAAGTAGCGGCGAATGCAGCCGTCATGCTCGGCAGCCTGGAAGAAGCCGATGTGCTGGGAGGCGCTTCGCCAAGCGAGGTGGTCGTTAAGCTGAGCACAACGGCATGGGCGGCGCCGGACAACCTGTTCTATCTGCGCGATCAGAAGGATCTCCAGCTGCCGCAGACCAAGCTGAGCGTTATCGTGGACGAAGCTGCGCAAACGGTGCAAATCACGGCGCAAGGCGCTCACGCCCGCATGGTGAAGATCGACGTTCCGCAGGGCAACATCCGCTTCAGCGATAACTTCATGGACTTACTGGCCGGCGAGCAAGTCACCGTGAAGATCAGCGACCCGTCGGGTAACAAAGTCGCACTCAAGGGCTTACAAGTGCGCGCAATCAATATGTAGGGTTTGGCCATAACAAAAAAGCATCGGCAAGTGATGACACTTGCCGATGCTTTTTGTGTTATACGCTTTGTAAGTAAGATTCCATCGCTTTCGCCAACCGCTGCATCCCGAGAATCGTGTTCTCGCGATCCGTATGCGTGTAGTTCAAGCGCATCGTGTTATACTGCGGATTCTCGGCATAGAACGTCGAGCCCGGTACGAAAGCCACGCCTTCCTTGACGGCGATTTTGAGCAGCTCCTCTGCGCGAATATGCTCAGGAAGCTCGACCCAGATGAACATGCCGCCCTTCGGATCTTCCCACTTCAGGCCAGGCCAGTTCAGTTCTTTCAGCAAGCCGGACATGAAAGTCATGCGGTCTTGATACTGCTCGCGGATCAACGCGATATGCGCATCCAGATCGAAGTGCTCCAACAGGTGATACAGCGTCTGCTGGTCGATCGTGCTGGAGTGCAGATCGGCCGATTGCTTGAAACGGGCAAGCTGGCGAATAATCTCTTCGTCGCCCATGACCCAGCCTGTCCGGAATGCAGGCGCTACTGTTTTGGAGAATGTGCTGGTATACACCACATTGCCGCCTTCCGCCGCACCGCCCAGCGAGAAGACGGACGGATAGGTTGCATCGCCGTCGAATTGAATCTCTCCGTACGGATCGTCCTCCAGGATCAGCACATCCGCCTCGCGGCAAATGTTCAGCAGCCCTTGGCGGCGTTCCAAGCTCCATACACGGCCTGCCGGATTCGAGAACGTCGGGATCACATAGACCAATTTCGGATTATGCTGCGCGACCTTAGCTGCCAGATCTTCCAGAATCATGCCATCGTTATCGCTCTCGACGGAAATGATTTTGGCGCCTTTGGCCTGAAAAACTTGAATCGCCGCTAGGTAGGTCGGTCTTTCCACCAGAATGATATCGCCTTCATCAATATAGACGCGGGTCAGCAGATCAATGGCTTGCTGAGAGCCCGTCGTGAGCAGCATTTGATCCGGCGTTACCTGCATGTTCTTGGCGGCCATCCGTTTGCATAAGGACTCGCGCAGCGGCTTGTACCCTTCTGTAAGGCCGTACTGCAGCGCTGACTTCCCGCCGCCTATAACGCGTTTAAACGCATCGCTCACCGCGTCCAATGGGAAAAACTCTTCGGCAGGCAGTCCGCCGGCAAAAGAAATGATCGAGCTGCCTTGAGTCAGCTTGAGAATTTCTCGTACCGCCGAGGATGAGAAACCTTCTAGCGATTTAGAAAATCGATATTTCATATATGGACGCATCCTTTCGCATTTGTAGAAAGCACCCCTCCTCTAGCTTGGAGGTGAGGTGCTTATCCTGATCGTTCCGTCATATCATGATCGGCTGATTAAATCAGCGTCACATTGCTTCTGTTGCTTGTCGGCGTCTTGCGTTTATCAATGAGCCTGTTCACAGCGTCCAAGTAAGCCTTGGCGCTTGCTTCCAGAATGTCGGTCGAAATGCCCCGTCCTTGAACGGACACATCGTTCTGCTTGAGTACGACATGCACCTCACCGAGCGCATCCTTCCCGTGGGAAACCGACTTGATGGAATAGTCGTCGAGCTCGACCTCTTCCTTCGTCGCCTTGTCGATCGCATTATAGATCGCATCGACGGAACCGTTGCCCACGGCGCTTTCCGCCACTTCGCTGCCGTCTTGGAAGCGGACATGTACGGTCGCCGTCGGTGTCATTTGGTTGCCGTACGCCACTTGCAGCGTGCCCAGCGCGAAGATTTCCGGCGTTTCGATCAGCTTCTCTTCGATCAGTGCGCGAATATCTTCGTCTTCAACCTGCTTCTTGCGGTCGGCCAAATCTTTGAACTTGCCGAACGCTACGTTCACTTGCTCTTCGGCAAGGTCGTAGCCAAGATCGATCAATTTCTCGCGGAAGGCGTGGCGGCCGGAGTGCTTGCCCATGACGAGCTTGCTTTCCTTGACACCGATGGTCTCCGGAGAAATGATCTCGTAAGTCGTTTTCTCTTTCAGCATGCCATCCTGATGAATGCCCGACTCGTGAGCGAACGCGTTCGCGCCGACGATCGCTTTGTTGCCTGGCACCACCATGCCGGTCAGCTTGCTGACCAAACGGCTGGTGCGGTAGATCTCGCTCAATACCAGCGATGTCTTCGCTTGGTAGAAGTCCTGGCGAGTTTCCAGCGCCAGCACGACTTCCTCGATCGAGGTGTTCCCTGCCCGCTCACCGATCCCGTTGATGGTGCCTTCGATTTGGTCGGCACCGTTCAGAACCGCCGCCAGCGCATTCGCCGTCGCCATGCCGAGATCGTCATGGCAATGTGCGCTCAGCTGGATTTTCTCAATGCCTGGGACCGTTTCTTTCAGCATTTTGAAAATATTGCCGTAGTCGTACGGCGTCATATAACCGACCGTATCCGGAATGTTCACTACCGAAGCCCCGGCGCGTACAGCCATTGCCGTCACTTCCGCGATGAAGTCCAGCTCCGTACGGCCCGCATCTTCGAGCGAGAACTCGATTTTGCTGAAATATTTCTTCGCATATTTGATTGCGGCTTCCGCCGTTTCCAGCACCTGGTGCTTCTCCATCTTCAGCTTATGCTTGCGATGGATCGGGGAAGTCGCCAGAAATAAATGAATGCACGGATCCTGAGCGCCCTGCAGCGCCTCACGGACCGCCTCGATGTCCGTCTCCTTCGAGCGGGACAGACCGATGACAGAGGCGTTCTTCACCGCTCTCGCCACGGCATTGACGGCCGCCAAGTCACCAGGTGATGCAGCCGGGAAGCCGGCCTCCATCCGATCGACACCCAGCTTCTCTAGTTGAAGCGCGATTTCGACCTTCTCTTGGGTGTTCAGATTCACGCCTGGCGATTGTTCTCCGTCTCTGAGTGTTGTATCAAAGATGTAGATTTTGCGCACCATGGTCACCTCCTAAATATTTACTCGTCTAAATAGTATTCACAGGGAGTGACTGGGAAATTCTCCGCAATCACTCCCTGTGGGGATGAATAACTATATGATTCAATCAAGCATTCAATTACTTTTTGATCCAGTGCATCATTTCGCGCAATTGGGAACCAACAACCTCGATTGGGTGTTGAGCTTCGTTGCGGCGAGTCGCGTTCATGAACGCGAAGTTGGATTGGTTCTCCAAGATGAAGTCGCGAGCGAATTTACCTTGTTGGATGTCAGCTAGAACAGCTTTCATCTCTTTTTTCGTTTCAGCTGTGATGATGCGAGGTCCTGTTACATAGTCACCGTACTCCGCTGTGTTGGAGATGGAACTGCGCATGGAGGAGATTCCGCCTTCATACATCATGTCAACGATCAATTTCAGCTCGTGCAAGCACTCGAAGTAAGCCATTTCAGGTGCATAACCAGCTTCAACCAATGTTTCGAAACCTGCTTTAACGAGTTCAGATGCACCGCCGCAAAGAACGGCTTGCTCACCGAACAAATCAGTTTCTGTTTCTTCACGGAAGGAAGTTTCGATAACCCCTGCGCGCGTACAGCCAATACCTTTTGCATAAGCAAGACCGATTGCTTTCGCGTTGCCAGTAGCGTCTTTCTCGATCGCGATCAAGCCAGGAACGCCGAAGCCTTCAACATAAGTACGACGTACCATGTGACCTGGGGATTTAGGAGCAACCAAGAATACATCCGTACCTTCAGGAGCTACGATTTGGCCGAAATGAATGTTGAAACCGTGGGAGAACATAAGTGCTGCGCCTTTTTTCATGTTCGGTTGAATGGACTCACGGTAAACGCGAGCTTGTGTTTCGTCCGGCATCAAGATTTGGATCACATCAGCGCGTGTAGCAGCTTCTTCTACGGTTACGACTTCGAAACCGTCGTTTTTCGCTGCGTTCCAGGAACGGCCTTCACGAAGACCGATGATAACGTTCAACCCGCTGTCACGCAAGTTTTGGGCTTGAGCGTGTCCTTGGGAACCATAACCAATAACTGCGATTGTTTTACCTTTAAGTACCGCTAAGTCTGCATCTTTTTCATAGTAAGTTGTAACTGCCATTTCGTATAAATCCTCCTTTGATATGATGAATCCGTTTTGTCTACCCCTTGAGTGGGTGTTTCAACGGTTTACCCTTTTCAAGCGCTAAAGAGTCCGCCGCTCAAAGCCCCACTCAAGGAGCCTTGCCTGCTGCTTTGTTGCTGCTTTATTTTAAAATTTCAAACTATTTATCTGACGGAACCGCGAATCATGGCTGTAGCTCCCGTACGGGAAAGCTCGCGGATGCCATAAGGACGAAGCAATTCTACCATTGCATCTATTTTATCCGAATCTCCCACAACTTGCACGATGATTGAAGAAGGTCCAATATCGACTACTGCGGCGCGGAATGTTTCTACAATTCCGAGAATTTCGGGACGCATGATCGGCTCCGCATTCACTTTAATCAGCGCGAGCTCTCTCGCTACCATCGGGTTCGAGCTCAGGTCAACGACTTTGATTACGTCGATCAGCTTGTACAGCTGCTTGGAAATTTGCTCCAGCGTGCTGTCATCCCCCGTCGTGACGATAACCATCCGGGAAAGTCCGAGTTCTTCGGACTCTCCTACGGTAATACTTTCAATATTGAAGCCGCGGCGTCCGAACAATCCGGAAACGCGCTGCAGAACACCGGGCTGATTGTTTACGAGTACGGAAATCGTATGTTTAGTTGTCGTCATCATTCCGAATCCCCCATTAACATGTCGCTAATTGTATCGCCTGCTTTAACCATCGGGAACACGTTCTCTCCTTTTGGCACGACGAAATCAATCAAGACCGGTCCAGGTGTGTCAAGCGCTTCCTGCCAAGCTTTTCTTGCTTCTTCCTTCGTCGTGGCACGCAGACCTTTGACGCCGTAAGCTTCCGCAAGTTTTACGAAATCCGGGCTGCCGGCCAAATCGATGTGGCTGTAGCGGTTATCGTAAATGATTTCCTGCCATTGGCGAACCATGCCGAGCACTTGGTTGTTGAGAATCACAATCTTCACCGGAATGTTGTGAATCGCACAGATCGCAAGCTCTTGCGCGCACATTTGAACGCCGCCGTCGCCATTGATGGATACAACCAGTTTGTCCGGGTTGCCCATTTGCGCGCCGATCGCGGAAGGGAAGCCGAAGCCCATGGTGCCAAGTCCGCCGGACGTTACCAAGGAGCGCGGGTTCTTGAATTTGTAGAACTGTGCCGCCCACATCTGATGTTGACCGACGTCCGTCGTTACGATCGCTTCGCCTTTCGTTGTCTCGCTGATCATCTCAACAACGTATTGCGGTTTCAGTTCCGTCTCGGTATCGCCGTACTTCAGCGGGAACTTCTCTTTGTTCGCTTGAACTTCGGCAATCCATGCTGCGCTCTTAGCCGGCTTGGCTTTCTGATTCGCCAGAGCCAGAACGGTCTTCACATCGCCGACGCACGGAATGTCCGTCTTCACGTTCTTGCCGATTTCCGCAGGATCCACATCGATATGAGCGATCGTTTTCACCTTAGGAGCGAAACCGTTCAAGTTCATCGTTACGCGGTCATCGAATCTCGAGCCGATGGAGATGATGAGGTCCGCATTCTGGATAGCGGTGTTCGCTGTGTAAGTTCCGTGCATCCCCGGCATACCGAGCCACAGCTCGTGCGCGCTTGGGAAGCCGCTCAGTCCGAGCAGCGTCGTTGCTACCGGAATTTGCGTCGCATTCACGAACTCGATCAATTCCTTGGATGCGTCTGCGTATACAACGCCGCCGCCTGCGATAATGACCGGACGCTCCGATTCTTCAATCGCCTTAAGCAGCTTGTCGACTTGCAGCTTGTTCGGCTGTACCGTCGGATTGTAGCCGCGGATGTTGACTTCCGTTACGGGCTTAAATATCGTTTTATGAGCGGAGACATCCTTTGGTATGTCAATGAGAACCGGACCTTTACGACCGGAGTTCGCAATATGGAACGCTTCATGAATGATGCGCGGCAGATCGTTTACGTCCCTAACCAGGTAGCTGTGCTTCGTAATCGGCATCGTAATGCCTGTAATGTCAGCTTCTTGGAAAGCGTCCGTACCAATAAAGTTCGTTGCAACGTTCCCTGTGATGACAACAAGCGGAACGGAATCCATGTAAGCCGTCGCGATCCCCGTGACGAGGTTCGTCGCCCCCGGTCCTGATGTAGCGATACATACGCCAACTTTGCCTGTGGAACGCGCGTAGCCGTCGGCAGCATGAATGGCTCCTTGCTCATGTCTTGTCAGCAGGTGGTTGAAATCGGAAAAGCCATGCATCGCATCGTAAATGTACAGAACAGCGCCGCCCGGATAGCCGAAGACGCAGTCCACACCCTCCAGCAATAAGCTTCTTAGCAGAATTTCGGAGCCTGTGATCAGGTCCGGCTTCGTCAGCTTGTCAATTAGTTCTTCCTTAGACCTCTTTGGTTCAGTTTGAACATTCATTGTGATCCTCCTCTCAAAAAATAAGTACTTGTCATACATCGTGCTTCTTTAGAGAATGAGAAAAACCCCATTCATCCCGGACACGCGTATAACGTGTTAAACGGGACGAAAGGGGTTTAAGCTTCCGTGGTACCACCCAAATTTGCTACACGCCTCACAGCACATAGCCTTAGCAGGTATGTTCGTCATGAATCATACCCTCAGCACGATAACGTGTGCTCTTCCGATTCTCCCTACTGCTTGCAGCCGAACTGCAAGTTTCAGGAAAACAGCTCCGAGGTGACTTCGTACGTAAGGGATTAAGGCGATGGTTTCAGCAAGCCCAACGCTCTCTGCGCATAAGTGCCCTTATGACTTCTTCCTCTTCATAGCCGATTCATTCGTGTAGCTCATCAGATAAGATGATTAAGGACTATTATATGCATCGCCGGAGCATTAGTCAATAGGGCTTATCGAATAAAACGCTCGAATGTGTGGGAAGATACTACCAATTCAGGAAACGAGGGCTTCTGCTGATGAAATCTTCTCTGAAACCCGCCATCCCATTATCACAGGATTTGCACGCCAACCTTTCGAAACTGCAGGAAATGCTCGGCGATTCTCCCGATATCATTATTCGCTTGCTCGATATGCAGGTAACGCAGGATCACTACTCCCTTGCGCTCATGTACATCGACGGGCTCGCGCAATCCGAATCTATTCATAAGCATCTCATCCAACCTCTCTTAAACGTCAAAGCCACGGAATCGGTCAGTGAACAATATTGCGGGATTCATGAAATTCTGCAGCAAACCATTACCGTCAGCGAGCTATTTGAGGCTAAGCATGAGCTTGAGGTGCTCAGCGCCATTCTGGAAGGCGGCACCGCCATCTTGATCGACGGCTTCGACGAAGCCTTCATCGCCTGTACGACCGGCTGGGAGAAGCGCGCAATCGAAGAACCGCAGACGCAAACAGTGATTCGCGGACCCAAGGAAAGTTTCACGGAAGATATCCGGACGAATCTGGCTTTGCTGCGCAGGAAGATCAAGTCTCCGGACCTCCGCTTTGAAAGCATGAAGATCGGTCGTCTGACCCGTACCGAAATCATCATCACCTACATCACCGGCATCGTGAATGAAAAGGTGTTGAATGAAACGCGCAGACGGCTTTCGCTTATTGATACGGACAGCATACTAGAGAGCTCTTACATTGAGGAATTTATCGAGGACAAGGGCTATACGCCTTTTCCTACCCTGCTGAACACCGAACGCCCCGATGCGGCGGCAGCGGGAATTCTGGAAGGTCAGCTGTTGATCCTTGTCGACGGTACCCCCTTCGCTTTGATGGCGCCCATCACCTTCTACAAATTCCTGCAATCCAGCGAGGACTATTACCAGCGGTATGATATAGCTTCATTCGTGCGTCTCCTTCGGTATGCTTCTTTCTTCGTCTCCATGCTGCTGCCGTCTCTCTATATCGCGATCACGACTTTTCATCAGGAGATGCTGCCCACCACCCTGCTGATTTCCCTCGCCGCCCAAAGGGAAGGAGTTCCTTTCCCTGCCCTCGTGGAAGCGTTTCTGATGGAGATTACGTTCGAGGTGCTGCGTGAGGCGGGCGTACGGATGCCGCGCGTCGTTGGCCCCGCGATCTCCATTGTAGGGGCTCTGGTGCTCGGTCAGGCGGCGGTGCAGGCCGGGCTCGTATCAGCGGCGATGGTGATCGTGGTATCTTTTACAGCGATTTCCAACTTTGTCACACCGGCGATTAATCTTGCGGTTGCGGCAAGACTGATCCGCTTCATGCTCATGATGATGGCCGGACTGCTGGGACTCTTCGGCATCTTATTCGGATGCATGTTCATTCTTATACACATGTGCTCCATTAAATCGTTCGGCGTCCCTTATATGGCGCCGGTTTCTCCGCTGATTCCGGCGAATTTGAAGGATATCTTCATCCGGCTTCCTTGGCGGAGATTACTCACAAGGCCTGAAGGACTGAGCCAAAATGTGTACCGACAGCCTCCTCCCGCCAAAACGTCAAAGAAAAAATAACACGGAGGGCCGGAAATCATGAGCTTCAAGCGCCGGGCGGTATGGACCATCATCATCGCTATCGTCATCTGCTGCTCGTGCACGGGCTGCTGGGACCGGAAAGAACTGAATAAGATCGCAATCGCTTCCGCTACCGCTATCGATTGGGTCGAAGATCACTGGCAGGTCTCCTACCAGGTCGTCATCCCTCAATCCATCTCCAATATGAGCGGAACCGGCATGCAGCAAGCGCCTGTCATGGTGTTCTCCACAACCGGAGATTCCATCCAGGAAGCCGTGCAAAGAGCTTCTCTGGAGATGCCTCGAAGAATGTTCTTCGCGCACAATCGGGCTGTGATCATTGGCGAAAGCGCCGCCCGCAAAGGGATTTCGCCGATCATTGAAGTCTACTTGCGAAGCGCCAATTCCCGGGAAACGGTCACCTTGCTCGTCAGCAGAGACAAAGGCCGCAATGTGCTGGAGCAGCTGCTGCCGCTCGAGAAGATCCCGGGCGCTGCCCTGCAGAACATGGTGCTTAACGAGGACAAAACCGACGGCAACCTGAAACAAGTGATGATCTATCAATTCGCAATGGGAATGCAGGGAGACTCCGGTTATAGTATGCTGCCCGAAGTGTATATCTCAGGAACAGGCAACGAGTCCACCTCCATCGAAAAATTAAAAAACACAAATTTCGATACGAAGCTGAAAATGGGCCGCATCGGCATTTTCCAAAAAGACAAGCTCATCGGTTGGATGACAGGGCATGAAGGCTATGGCCTCAACTGGATTAAGGGCGATATTAAGCAATCCATTCTATTTTTCGCTTGTACGAAGGACAGTAAGCAATCCCTCTCGGCTATTCGCATCAACAAAGCTTCAACCAAGGTTGTTCCTGTTTATAACCAAGGAGCATGGCTTATAAAGGCCGAGGTTAGAGCGAGCGGGAATCTGGTCGAGAACGGCTGTATGGTCGATGCTTCCAAACCGGAAGGAACCCGCAAATTGGAGGAACTCATCAGCGGTACCATCTCCGATCTGATGCAAAATTCTTTGCATAAAGCGCAAGCCATGAAAGCGGATGTTCTTGGATTCGCAGGGCTCATCCACCGGAAAGATCCCAAAGCCTGGGCGAAGTTACAGCCTGACTGGGGCGATCATTTCGCGCGAATTCAGATGGATGTCACGATTCGGGTCGAGATCGAGAACATCGGCATGAACAACAAATCGGTCAAGCAGCTTATTGAAAGCGATAATCCATAAGGCGACGGAAGAAGGGGGATCGGCATGGAACGAATCAGCAACTACCAAATAGGCGTTATGATCATTCTTTTCCAAATCGGCAGCACGCCTCTGTTCGCCATCGGCAGCAAAGCCAAGCAGGATTCCTGGATCGCCATGCTTTGCGCGGCGGTATTCGGTTTGCTTCTCTTGCGGTTGTTTCTCTATATCCAAAGCATCGCCCCTGACCAGTCGCTCATCGTTCTCCTGCGTATGTGCTTCGGCAAAATTGCCGGAGGCATTCTAAGCATCTGCTTCACCATTTACTTCGCCTACGAGTCCATGCGTAATGTGCGCGACTTCGGCGAAATTACGAGCGTAACGCTGCTCGCGCAAACGCCGAAGTTCGTCGTCATGCTGCTCGTTATGTTATTGGCCACCTATATGATTATCATGGGGATCGAGACCTTCTGCCGCGTCGTCGAAAGCTTGATACTGCCTGTGCTTATCAGTTATGGCGTACTCTCCCTGCTTATTTTCGGCTCCAGATTGATGAGTTTGGAACATATTCAGCCGGTGATGGAGAAGGGCCTCACGCCTATCCTGAAGGCGGCCTTTCCTGATTTGGTTTCCTTTCCATTCGGTCAAATGGTCGTCTTCCTGATGTTCTGGCATCTCATGGCCGACAAGAAGAAGATTAACCGAATCAGTACCATTTCTTATCTTGGGGTCGCCCTATTTCTTATTGGCATGAATATAATTAATTTGTTAGTGCTTGGCCCCTCCCTCATCGGCAACAGCACGCTGCCCTTCCTGCAAACCGTGCAGCTCATTCAGGTCGGGGATATCTTCGAGAGGCTGGATGTATTCGTCACTCTGCTGCTGTTTCTCGGCCTGTTCGTTAAATTGGCGGCTTTCTACTGGGCCGCTGCTTATGGCGTCTCTCAGCTGATGAGAGGGAACAGCAAGTATTCCGTATGCTTCGTCGGTATCGTGATTTTCATTTCTTCCTTCTTTGAGCCTAGCTATACCTTCCATGTGTGGTTGGGACTGGCGGTCAGCGTCAAGCTGTTTCCTATCTTCCAAGTGGCGCTCCCCTTCGCCATGTTCATCGCGATCCTGCTCCGCAAGCTGAAGAAGCGGCCTTCTCCCGATGAGAGCAAGGAGCTGCCGGCAACTTGATCCCGCCGTACGCGGGCAGGATGTCACCGGTAACGCCATATGACGCAGTGCGGTGTTCTATGGCGGCACTGCATGCCGGCCATGTAGGCCTGGTCGCCCGTGGGCCATACAGCAAGTCCGCCGCTAACGATTCTGTAGGAAATTTAGAATACATTCCACCTTTTTACCGCCGCAATCATGGGCAAATAAAAAAAGCTTGCCCCTCCAAGGGACAAGCTTTCTGAAGCGCGAAGCGAAGCTTACGCGTTTACTTTTGCTTTTGCAGCTGTAGCCAAATCGTTGAATGCTTTCGCATCGTTTACAGCCAAATCAGCCAAGATTTTGCGGTTGATGTCGATACCAGCCAATTTCAGGCCGTGCATCAATTTGCTGTAGCTCAAACCGTTTTGACGAGCGCCAGCGTTGATACGTGTAATCCACAGTCTGCGGAAATTACGTTTCGTTGTGCGACGGTCACGGTATGCGTACACCAAAGACTTCATAACTTGCTCTTTAGCTGTTTTAAATAAACGGTGTTTGGAACCGAAGTAACCTTTTGCCAGTTTCAAAATTTTCTTGCGACGGTGAGCGCGAATAAATCCGCCCTTGACTCTTGCCATTGTTAACTACCTCCTGGGATGTATAAATAATGTTCGAATTCAGAAATTACTTGATGTTAGCGAGTTGTTGTTTCAAACGACGTACATCGCCAGGAGCCATAACAGGGTTCGTGGACAAAACGCGTTTTGTACGAGAAGACTTACCGGATAGCAAGTGGTTCTTACCTTGTTTGTATCTCAGCACTTTGCCTGTGCCCGTAATTTTGAACCGGCCTTTCAAGCTGCTGTGTGTTTTCATTTTCGGCATGTGTTGTTCCTCCTAATTTAGTATACTCTCGCCAATGTTGTAGCTATGTTGTAGCCTTCGGCGTTAAGATCATGATCATGCTTCTTCCCTCAAGCTTAGGAGCGCGCTCCTGCGAGGAAATGTCCGCTGTTTCAGCAGCCAGACGTTCAAGCACTCTGCGACCAATCTCCGAGTGCGCGATCTCGCGCCCGCGGAATCTGACGCTGGCTTTCACTTTATCGCCGTCGCCAAGAAATTTAATCGCATTGCGAAGCTTCGTTTGGAAGTCATGCTCATCGATTGTCGCGCTTAAGCGAATCTCTTTGATATCCACAACTTTCTGGTTCTTGCGAGCTTCTTTCTCTTTCTTCTGCGTTTCGTAACGGAATTTCCCGTAATCCATGATGCGGCATACAGGCGGCTTAGCCGTCGGAGCCACATTCACCAAATCCAAGTTCGCGTCTTGTGCGATTTGCAGAGCTTCGCGAATCGGCACAATGCCGAGTTGTTCTCCGTCCGCCCCGATCAGGCGTACTTCCTTCACGCGAATTTCCTCGTTAATCATATGGTCTTTGCTAATCGTATTCCACCTCCATAAAGTATGTAACTCTCTATCGGAATGTAAAAAAGATGCGGGCGCAAAGCGGCCCACATCTTCATCAATAACAGGTTATGAACAACCTATTGAGCATTCATGATGATTCATTCAAACCAGCCAACTGCACAGTCGGTCAGGTGAGAAGCGGGCGCTTCTGCTTTTACTTGAAGTATAATATCATCTTGTAATTGAAAAGTCAACTGACTTGTTTACTTTTCATTTCGTCCAGCCGAATGACCCGCGTATGCTCGGTATGGCTCCATTGTTTGTTGTTTTGCGTGAAGAACGCATAGAACGTAATCGGCCACCAGGATATCATGAATATCGGGTACAAAATTAAATATTTATAGACGGCGCGCGGCGATTTCTCGATCATCATGGAGAACGGCAGCATCAAGAACGTCGCAAAGCTCACGGTGTTGAATAAAACCGGATTGACATCGGCCAGAATCGGCGTCTCCGACCAGCCTGGCGTGACGGATTTGATCCACAACATGACGGTAATGATCGCCCCGAAGAAAAAGTTATAAACGTTGGCGGAATAAATCGCCGCGTCGATCTTCGTCCAGCTGCCTTCACGGATCCCTTGCCACAGCAGCGGGAAGAAGTAGCGCTTGGCCACGTCGAAGTGTCCTTGCATCCAGCGCAGGCGCTGTTTGGCGGAAGCCTTGAACGTCAGCGGCTTCTCGTCGTACACAACCGCATCGTAGTTGTAAGTCGGTCTGATGCCCATTTTGATGCAGCGCATGGAGAACTCCAAGTCCTCGACAAGCGAAGTAGCTCCCCAACCAATCTGCTTCAGCAGCTTGGATTCGAAGCACATGCCTGTTCCGCCCAAATAGTTGGCCAGACCCAAGTTCGTGCGGGGCATCTGCCAGAAACGGTTGGCGAAGTAATACGAAATCGCATAGGAACCGGTAACCCAGGAATCGTTCGGGTTCTTGCTGTCCAGATAAGCTTGAATAACGCGGGAACCGGAGCAAAGATCATTGTTCATGTGAAGCAGGTAGTCCGGGCTGGCCAAGTTGTCGGCGTCGAACATCACGACGGCGTCATACTGGCGCTCGCGCTTCCAAAGCTCCTTCAGCATCCATTCGATCGCATACCCTTTCCCTCTCAGGTTCGGGTTGTGGCGTTCCATCGCATAGACACCGTGGCTGCGGGTAATCGCGGCCGTATTGTCAGTACAGTTGTCACAAATCACGAAGATGTCATACAGCTCTTTCGGATAGTCTAGCGCCTTCAGATTCTCGATCAGTGCACCGACGACCTGCTCTTCGTTATGTGCGGCGACCAAGACCGCAAACGATTTCTGCGGCGCAAATTGCTTCTTGCTTCTTGGACGGTACCACCCGAAGAACGTGAGAAAAAACTGATACGCACCTACGAGCGCCAAGCCAATCTGAAACGTAAGCACAATATTGTCAAGCATGAAGCAAAGTCCCCCTTTTTTTTATGCACACAAGCTATCTTTGTATACGCATAGTGCGCAGTTATGTACAGGTGAATTAACCGCTCTTGATTTTCCTCTCTTTCCCCTTGTTTGTCAAAGTCTGCAAAGTCCGAAAAATAGCCCGTTCTTTGAGATTTAAGGGAAAGGCGCACAAACTTTGCGGCATGTGCTTGAAATCAGAACGTTAAAGTCCTGTTTTCAACGTTTTTCATTTTATTGTGTACAAAAAGTTCACCATTTAGACGACTGTGACCCCTCGTGATGATACGGGTTTAATTATAATTCACCTGAACTGCCGCTGACAACTTTTGCCGCGCTTGCCTGATTACGGCTCTCGGACCCCCGCTGCGGCTTCCTCTTCATACCATTCGAGCCTCTTCCGTACGGAAAGTCCGTTGCCAAGCTTTTCCTCCGGATAGGGGCTGAACTGCCCGACCTTCAGCATAACGGACTTCTCGGGATCGATGCCATACGACCTAAGCACTGACTTTTGTTCGCGTGCTTTCAACCGGAAACGCCCCTCATCGACAACGATTTTAAAAAATCCCAAATTGTAAGGGTTTCCATTGTCTGCCATATAGGTACAATGGATTGGGATATCCAGCATCCGATTGGGGTAAAATGGAAAAGGAAGCCTCTTCCTTACTTTCCATGATTTCATCAAACTTGAATTTGTAAACGCGCCTAATTTCATATTTATTACTGCGTTAATCCCCTTTTAATAAAAGTTCTCTATACTTGGAACCAGCAGGTATTCTCAAACTTGAAGGAGGCTACTACTCATGAGCAAAGTCGTGAACTGGCTTCAGCATCATGAAACTCGCATGTTCCACTTTGTGAATCAACGTATCCAGCACTTCTTCCTGGACCATTTCTTCTCCCGAATCACCCACCTCGGAGGAGCTACGGCGACGATCGTCATTTCCTTATGCTTCGCATTGTTCGGGCAAGGCGTGATGCGAACCGCAGGCATTCAAGCTCTCATTGCGCTGACGCTAAGCCATATTCCGGTCGCCGTCATCAAGAAGAAATATCCGCGCCTTCGTCCTTATCTGGTACTTCCCCAAACCATTACCTACAAAAACCCGCTCACGGATCACTCCTTTCCGTCCGGGCATACGACCGCTATCTTCTCGATCATCATTCCCTTCATAGCCGCCATGCCTGTCCTTGGCGCCATTCTTCTGCCGCTCGCTTTCATCGTCGGCCTGTCCCGCATCTATCTGGGGCTGCACTATCCGTCCGATTGTATCGTCGGCTGTTTCATCGGTACGGCGGCCGCGCTCCTCACACCAGCATTATGGGGGTAAACGAATGAGAATGAATGCCTTGCACGGTAACAAACGTGTGCTCATCCTCTCCGAAGGCTTCGGAGCCGGTCATACGCAAGCAGCGTATGCACTTGCCCGCAGCCTGGAGAAACATGGTTCCACGATTGAAACACGCGTTCTGGAGTTGGGAGCCTTCCTTCACCCGACCATCGCCCCTTGGGTATTCCAAGCCTATAAGAAGACGCTCAGCGCTAGCCCCAAGCTCTATGGGCGATTGTACCGCTCCCAGTACAAGAAATCGCTGAACCGTCTTACGCAACTAGCGCTGCACCGCATCTGTTATGCGCAGACGGCGGCGATTATTCAAGGTTGGGCTCCGCATGCGATCGTGTGCACCCATCCTTTTCCCAGCGTCGTCGTTTCCCGCCTTAAGCGATCCGGCCTTAACATCCCCCTGTGCACAGTTATTACGGATTATGACGTACACGGGACTTGGGTAAGCCGCGAAGTGAATAAATATATGGTCTCAACCGAAGATGTCAAAAACAAACTGTTGGGCCGCGGCATATCGCCCGCCCAGGTTGAAATAACGGGCATTCCCGTGCATCCCGGCTTTCGCGAGGAGCACGACAAAGCCATGATCCGGCAGCAATTCCAGTTATCCGCCATGCCGACCGTACTCGTCATGGGAGGCGGCTGGGGCTTGATCGGCGGCGATTCACTGAGCGAGCATCTTGTCGCATGGCGGGACCGCATCCAGTTCATCTTCTGCTTGGGCAGCAATGCGAAAATGCTGGCGAAGCTTGCCGAAGACGAGCGCTACCGCCACCCTAATATCCGCCTTCTCGGATTTACGCAGGACATCGATAAATTAATGGAGGTTTCGGATCTGCTGGTTACGAAGCCGGGCGGCATGACGTGCTCGGAAGGACTGGCCAAATCGGTTCCTATGCTGTTCTATGATCCGATTCCCGGACAGGAAGAAGAGAATGTACACTATTTCACCCAGCAAGGCTTCGGCGAGCGCATACGCTCTGCGGATACGATCGCGAATTGGCTGACCATGCTCGCAAGCCGGTATGCCGATGTACAAGCGATCCGCCGCTCCATCGATCACCAGAGGCGAAGGATGCCGGCCGCAGATTGTTCGGAGGTCATCCTGCAATTGCTGGGCTGACGGGCGCGGGAACATCAAAGGCTCACCTTCGACTGCCGGGATGCAGCGAAGGTGAGCCTTTATGGAGTATTATTCAGCTTTGGCGTTCTTCAAGTCAGCCAGATGCGCGGCAAGCGCCTCTTGACCGATCACCACTTCGCAGCGGTGAATGTTCATGCCTTGCGAAGCGAACTTCGTCTCGTATTCCGTCATGACATGATCCGGGTGAAACCCTTCCGCATGAAGGTTCAAGGAAATGTTGCGCATCCGCAGTCCCATGTCCGCGAACGAGTTCAGCGAGAACTCGAACAATGATTGCGAGTCCGTTTTCAGATGAATTTCGCCGTTAGCGTTCAAAATTTGCTGATATTTGGCCACAAAGCCCGGATGTGTCAATCTTCTGCGGGCATGCTTCTTCTTCGGCCACGGATCGCTGAAGTTCAAATAAATGCGCTCAAGCTCTCCTTGAGCGAATGCTTCTTCAATATGCTCGATATTGAACAGCATCAGTCTCAAGTTAGGGATGCTGAGCACATCGTCCTCTTCATCCGATGTCTGGATGTCATGAGCGGCCTTCGCCTTCTCGCTCGCTTTGCGGATCAGCTCATCATACATATCGACACCGATGAAATTGATGTGCGGATATTTCTTGCTCATCTCGCTGATGAAACGCCCTTTGCCCATACCAAGCTCAGCATGAATCGGGTTGTTGTTGCCAAACAGCTCAGCCCATTTGCCTTGATGATCTTTGGCATTCAGTACAACGAGTTCCTTCTGACGTTCTATATCTTCCCGAATTCCTTTTCTTCCCCGTAACCGCATCTAGTATTTGCCTCCTACACGTACAAGCTATCGAATACAAATCATAGACCATTCGAAGGAAAAAATCAAAGGATTTACACTTCCAGCTCGTGATAAGCAATCGTTTTGGACGTTGCGGGGAACAGCTTCCGGTCCAGGGATCGGAGCACTTTGCGCTTTGCTTCTTCGGTGATGTGGGAAGAGGCGGCAAACCTCACACCGCTGCTCAGCGCCAAAGCCTCATTGATCGTCAATTCAACCGAGAGCGTATCTGTGGAAAGAGAACGAGTTATCACCATGTAGATGTACCTTCTTTCCTTTTGCTATTTTTAATGATAGTTTCGGTTAGATTCCCTTCCTTTATGAATGGCAGATTGTGTCTTGGACATGATGACAGCAAAGTGCGGGGAACAGCGGGAAGCTGCGGTGAAGCTGCGGTGAAGCTGCGGGAGAGCTGAGAAAAGCTGCGAGAAGCTGCGTGACAGCTGCGAAACGCTGCAGGAAAGCTGCGTGACAGCTGCGAAACGCTGCAGGAAAGTGCGTGACAGCTGCGAAACGCTGCAGGAAAGCTGCGTGGAATTTCAGCACCGCGGTTCTCGCGGCTATAGGATACGGCTGCTGTGTGGGCAAAAAGCAAAGCCCTTACCTGCTAACGGACACAGCGGCCGTTATTGGGCAAAAAACGTCGCATTTTTGGGGCTAACGGACACCAGGGATCTTATTTGGCCATTTTCCGCTCAAAAACAGACATGAATGGGCAAATAACGGCACTCGTGTCCGTTAGGCGTTCAGAGATGCCTTTTTCATGGAATAAGGGCCTCCCTGTCCATTAGCCGTACCTACTTTCCCAACACCAAAAACGCCCTCCATATTGGAGGACGTCTCGGTTTTCGCCGCTATTTACTTATAGCTCTCGTCTCTGCGACGGTTGCTTCCTCTCAGACCCGCAAGTCCAATCAGACCGACAAGACCCAACCAACCCCAGTCCATATGGTTCTTGTTTGCGGTAGTGGCATAGGCGCGATAAGATGAAGTATCATAATTGCCGCGATGGGTGTTGTTCGTCAAAGCCGTTCCGGTTGTACTCATCCGTTCCATCATATTGTTGCCATAGCCATTAATTTGGCCCAGGACGCCAGTGCCAGTGCCGTTGGCATTAGTACTTCTGCCTGTATACGTGTTGCCATAAGTTCCGTACGAGCCTGTTGTCGTTGTGTTTGGCGTAGCCGTTACATTCGGCGATGAGGTGACAAAAGGAGCAACGGCACCCGTGGTTCCTGTAGCACCAGTTCCCATGGTTCCCGTACCTGACGTTCTGCCGTCAATCGTCCCTGCGCCATTCATCAAGCCGGTACCGGTGCTTGTCCCCGTTGTTGCGTCATAACTGCTCCCCGTGTAACCCGATGTTGTCGTAGTCCCCGTCCCCATAGTCCCCGATGTCCCCGTATGAGTATTCATCGTCGATGTACTCATATTCGTATTCGCATACGCCCCAACTGCCCCAAAGCTCAATGCTGTCGTCAAAGCTACCGCCATTGTCAATGTACGAAACTTTTTCACTGTTGTCATTTCCCCTCTCGGCATATGTTCGTCGTGCAAAGTTATGATGCTCCGATCCGATCCGTTTTAACGGGGGAGTTGATGGAAAGGCAGGGGTCGCTTTCATGTTTGATTTTCGCTACAATAGGGGGGAAGGAAAGGAGCTTAACACTTGATGTCTACTACAATTCATGAGTCTCCTCTGCTATGGGGGGACAAACGTTTCCATACATGGAATTACGAGATGCGCGAAGTTTTCGGCGAGAAAGTATTCAAGGTTATGCTGGACGCCGGCTTCACCTGTCCGAACCGCGATGGCAATATTGCCACCGGAGGCTGTACGTTTTGCAGTGCGCGGGGGTCAGGCGATTTCGCGGGAAGCCGCCGTGACGATCTTGTGACCCAATTCAACAAGATCAGAGATCTTCAGCATCAGAAATGGCCGGAAGCCAAATACATCGGGTATTTCCAGGCTTATACGAATACGTATGCTCCCGTTGAAGAATTGCGGGAATATTATGAAGTGATTTTGCAGCAGCCCGGCGTTGTCGGCTTGTCGATCGCAACCCGTCCCGACTGCCTGCCGGACGATGTCGTCGAATATTTGGCCGAGCTGAACGAGCGTACTTACTTATGGGTCGAAATGGGTCTGCAAACCGTGCATGAATCCACTTCGACGCTCATCAACCGCGCTCATGATACGCAGTGCTATCTGGATGCCGTGGCCAAGCTGCGCAAACATAACATCCGTACCTGTGCGCACATTATTTATGGATTGCCGGGTGAGACGCACGAAATGATGTTGGATACCGGCAGAGCCGTCGCTCAAATGGACGTTCAGGGCATCAAAATTCACTTGCTTCATTTAATGCGCAAAACGCCGATGGTCAAGCAATACGAAGCAGGCTTGCTGCAATTCCTCGAAAAAGATGAATATGTGAAGCTAGTCGTCGATACGCTCGAGCTGCTGCCTCCGGAAATGATCGTGCATCGCCTTACGGGGGATGCGCCGCGCGACCTGCTGATCGGGCCGATGTGGAGTCTTAAGAAATGGGAAGTGCTCAACGCGTTCGATAAGCTTATGAAAGAAAGAAACACCTGGCAGGGCAAATATTGGCAAGGCCGGGCGAATTAAATTTTCGCAGGCATCAAACCCATTGCCCATGGTGATCGTTTCCTAATATATAGCGAGAGCTTATATGAAGGAGAGGATTGCGATGGATGTAAGATGGGGAGCTGCCTGGCTCGGACTCATGCTCGTTATGGCCGGCTGCAGCGCGAATGAAGGAGCGCCGAAGCCGGAGCCGGCGGCGGCTGCACCGACCGCCGCCGTAACGACAGCGCCGTCACCGACCGTGACGGCTGCACCGACGCCGTCAGCGGCAGCGCCGACGGCCACACCCGCTGCGGCGACGCCTGCCGCAGCAACACCCGCGCCGGCGACAGCAGCGCCGGCCAGCAGCACGCCGCAGCCTAGCGCAGCGGCTGCGAAACCAACCGCAGCGGCCGCGACCGCTGCGCCCGTGGCGGCTACGGCGAAGCCGACGCCGACGCCGGTACCGACGCCCGCGCCCGCGAGCGCGTCGCCAACGCCGTCAGCCAAGCCGCAGGCGGCTGACACGGTCAGCGCCGAGGCGGCGCAGGCGCTGTACAAGGACAACTGCATGGCCTGCCACGGGGCAGGGCTTGCCGGAGACTTCGGCCCGAACCTGACGAAGGTCGGTTCGCGCAAAACCAAAGAGGAAATCACACAGCAGATCGTCAAAGGGAAAGACGAAATGCCGCCTTTCGGAGGTTCGCTGAAGGCCGAAGAGATCGAAACGCTGGCCGCATGGCTGGCAGCCAAAAAATAATTGTCTCAAAGGCATGGAGGCTTAAGTAAGCATGGGTTTTGTTTCTGTTCTAGGATATGCGCATCAACTGATCGGACAGCGCGTACAGCCCGGAGATACGGTCATCGACGCCACGCTGGGCAACGGCGTCGATACCGTCTTTCTGGCGAAGCTGACGGGCCGCCGCGGCTGCGTGTACGGCTTCGACATCCAGCAGCAAGCGCTGGATCAAACCAAGATGCGTCTGGAGAAGGAGCTTCCGGACGCATCTTCTTCTGTACATATGAGCTTATGCAGCCATGCGCTCATGGAGGCGGCTGTGCCGCAGGACCGCCATGGCCGGGTAGCCGCGGTTACGTTCAACCTCGGCTACTTGCCCGGCGCCGATCCGGCGACGATCACGACGCAGGAATCAACCCTTCCTGCGCTGGAAGCAGCCCTTCGTTTGCTGCGCAAAGGAGGCATCGTCACGATCGTGCTGTACAGCGGGCACGCCGGCGGCTCCGAAGAAGCGGCGGCCGTCGAAGCTTGGGCGCAGCAGCTGCCGCTCGTCTCTTATCAAGTACTGAAGTACCAGTTCATGAACACGAGCGCACACGCTCCCTACCTGTTAGCTGTAGAAAAAAGATAGAGCATGGTATAATGCTAGTAGCTTTTTATTACATAGAGAAAGTAGGGAGAATAGTGAAATCATACCCGCTTCAATTTCAACCCGAAATGAAAGAACGTGTCTGGGGTGGCAGAGCCCTGGAGAAATTCGGCTTCACGCTGCCGGAAGGCGCGATTGGCGAAGGCTGGATGATCGGCGATCATCCCAACGGCACGACCAAAGTGATCAACGGTGAGCTGGCCGGTCTTGGATTGGACGAAATCCGGGAGAAATACGGCAAGACGCTATTCGGCACCAAAGGCTTCTCCGAGAAAAACGGACGTTTCCCGCTCCTCATCAAACTGCTGGATTGCGAAGACGATCTGTCCGTACAGGTTCATCCCAACGACGATTATGAGAACCTGGCTCCGGGCGAGCTGGGCAAAACGGAAATGTGGTACATTCTGGACGCCAAACCGGGCGCCAAAATTATATACGGAATGAAAGATGGCGTAAGCCGCGCAGACTTGGCGCAAGCGATTGAAGAGAACCGCATTCTGGACTGCCTGCAGGAAGTTCCTGTAGAAGCCGGCGATTCCTTCTACATTCCGGCGGGAACCGTTCATGCGTTAGGCGCAGGTGTGCTGGTTGCGGAGATTCAGCAAAATTCCGACACAACCTACCGCCTGTACGATTACAACCGTCCGGGACTAGACGGCAAGCTGCGCGAGCTTCACATCGAAGATTCATTGAATGTGATCGCGTATGAAGGCTCGGGCTCGACCCGCATGAAAACGAACTTGAACGAAACCGGCACATGGCTGACGCTGGCCAAGTCTCCGTTCTTCACGGTGGAGAAAGGGCTTGTCGGACCCAAATGGGAGCTGAGCACATCACCGGAAAGCTTCGTCATTCTCGTCATTGCCGAAGGCAGCGGAACGCTCCAATGGGAAGATGGCAGCATCTCCGCCAAACCGGGAGATTGCTTCTTGCTTCCGGCCAATCTGGGCACGTATGCGCTCGAAGGCGGCATGACAGTGATCCGCAGCTACTTGCCTTAATAAACAACAAAGCGCTCCAACCGTCATCTGCGATGCGGTGGAGCGCTTTGTTCTTTCCTATTCTTCCGACAAAGAGCTTTCCTTGAGGATGACGTCGTGTGCGCCGCCCTCAACGAGCGATGTCGCCGATACGAGCGCAATTCGCGCATTGCTTCTCAGCTCTTCCAAAGTTACCGAGCCGCAATTGCACATCGTGGACTTGATTTTGCCGATCGTTTTGTCCAGGTTCTCACGCAGGCTTCCAGCATACGGAACGTAAGAATCGACACCTTCCTCGAACAAGAGCTTGTTCTTGCCCCCGGTATCGTAACGCTGCCAGTTGCGAGCGCGGTTGGAGCCTTCTCCCCAATATTCTTTGACGAAATTGTTGCCGACTTTCAACTTACGGGTCGGGCTTTCATCGAACCGTGCGAAGTATCTGCCGAGCATTACGAAATCCGCACCCATCGCGAGCGCGAGCGTCACATGGTAGTCGTGAACGATACCACCGTCGGAGCAGATCGGAATATACGTGCCTGTTTCTTTGAAATACTGGTCTCTTGCCTCGACGACTTCCATGATGGAGGAAGCCTGACCGCGGCCGATCCCTTTCTGCTCGCGGGTAATACAGATGGAGCCCCCGCCGATGCCGACCTTCACGAAATCTGCGCCGGATTCCACCAAGTACAGGAAGCCTTCGCGATCCACCACGTTGCCTGCCCCGATTTTCACATTAAAGTTCTCTTTCACGTACTGCACCGTTTCACGCTGCCATTCGCTATAACCGTCCGAAGAGTCGATGACGAGAATATCGACGCCCGCTTCTACAAGCGCTGGAACTCTCTCTTTATAATCCTTGGTGTTGATGCCCGCTCCGACGATGTAGCTTTTGTTCCCGTCCAGCAGTTCCATCGGATTCTCTTTATGCTCATCGTAATCTTTGCGGAAAACAAGCGTATCCAGGCGCTGCTGCTCATGGACGATCGGCAGACAGTTCAGCTTGTGATCCCAGATCAGGTTGTTCGCTTCGGACAGCGTGATGCCGGATTTGCCGTAAATCAGCTTCTCGAACGGCGTCATGAACTCATGAATCGGACGGTTCAGCGTGTCGCGGCTTTTGCGGTAATCACGTCCTGTTACAATACCAAGAAGCACGCCGTTCGCCGTCCCGTCGTCCGTAATGGCGACAGTGGAGTGGCCCGTTTCTTCTTTCAGTGCCAGCACATCGCTTAACGTATGATTCGGTGTCAAGTTGGAACGGCTGACGACGAAGCCGGCCTTATACCCCTTAACCTTCCGCACCATCTGTGCTTCCGACTCAATCGACTGCGAGCCATAAATAAATGAAATCCCGCCACAACGCGCCAAAGCGATCGCCATTCCATGATCGGATACAGCTTGCATGACTGCAGATGAAAACGGGATGTTCAGCGAGATTGCAGGTTCCTCGCCTTTATTGAATTTCACAAGCGGGGTTCGGAGCTTCACATTCGCCGGCGTGCATTCCTTCGTTGTCAGGTTGGGAATCAGCAGAAACTCGCTGAAGGTACGGGATGGTTCCATGTAATACGTGGCCACTTTACGTTTTCCTCCTCATCGATCCATAGGTAAATTTTTTCAATCTTATCACTAACCCTTACCTGTGGTCAATGGTTTTTTCAGGAAATGCCCGTTTCATCCTTTCCAGATTTGCGGTTCGGATCCTTTGCTTGAGTATTCCATATACGAAGGAGTAATCTCCAGTACGACGTAATTCGGGTCGTGAGGACCGTCGAACCACTTGGCCATGTCATCCGTCCACAACTTCTCGCGAAGCGCATTGTCATTGCTGATCGCTGCCGTCGCTTGAATTTGCAAAATATCGGAGGACGCTTTCCCGTCGAATCCTACGAGAATATGAACGTTCGGATTGTCCCTAACCTCGTCTACTTTATCGGTTTTGCGGTTCGTAGCCAGATATATCGTTAATCCTTCGTGAAAAAGCGCCATGTACCGAACTTTCGGCTTGCTGCCCTCCACAGTTGCGAACGAACAGATGGAGTTAGCCTCCAGTACCTTCTCAATTTGCTCCTCGAGCTTGCTGCTATGGGTTCCGATCATGCGTAATTCTCCTTCCAGGTTAGGTTCAGGTGTAATGTCAATTTCCACTCTCTCAACTATCCTAGATTACCCTGATCAGGGACGCTTCTATACGGATGCAGAGCCGCTTGCACGGCTTGGCTGCCGGCTTCTCACAGGGAAGAGAAACGAGATGCGCTATTCTTTCATAAACCGCTGTTTATGGGCCTTAAACGGAAATTTGGTGCCCTATATTCGTTGAAAACTCAATCAATGGGGCTGTATGGGCAAAAAAGAGGCTCCCAGTCCCTTCCAAGTCTTGATGTCTTGTTTTCCCGGAAATAGCGCACCCTGTTTCCACATTTGCCGACCCAAAGTAGGGCGGAACCGGTTAGCGGATGAAAAAAAGGTGTCCCCAGGTCATTCAACCTGGGGACACCCCCTGATGCTACACCACTAACGCTTGGTTCAGCGGCATCGTATAGTAGCTCGCCGGCTGCTGCGCATCCGGCGGGAAGTACACGACGAGCAGCTCCCGGCTGGCTTCGTCGAGCTCACCGGTTTGCAGATACGTCTGCAAACCGAAAGGCAGCACCTCAATCATGACATGCTTGTGGATGTCTTTCTCATGAATGCGGAGCTTATGGAAATCTCCGCTTACGCGCTCAGGCTGCTCGGCCAGCAGCTTGAGGTAGGCGATCTGCTCGGACTTGTCCAGCGTGAAGTCCCACCAGATTTTGCGCGGCTTATATTTATGGCCCAGGAAATAGTCCAGCTTCATAAGCCCCTCGATGACCGGCATATTGGCCGTTCCCCGATGCTGCAGGAAGTCCCGCAGACGGGTGAACAGATCCTCGAGCTGATGCCCGATCTTCTGCCAGCCGCGGCTTTCCCAGAAGTCGCCGAACTCCTGGAAAAAATCGAAGGCCGACGTAAATTCATTCGCAATCAAATATTTGACCGTATGGTCCATCCGGTGTGCGTTCCAGTATTTCTCGAGCACGTCCTCCACGCGCTTGATCCGAATTAAATCGGTGAACGGCAAAATGTCATTCCCCAGAATTTCATAAGGGGCATGATCCATATACACGTAGCCGTATTTGTCCGCATCCTTGCGCATGCCCGTACCGCGCAGCATTTTGAGGAAGCCGAGCTGGAGCTCTTCCGGTCCCAATTCGAATACATCGTTGAACGTTTTGCGGAAGGAGTTGTAGTCTTCCTCCGGCAGACCTGCGATGAGATCGAGATGCTGATCGATCTTGAGGCTGTTCTTCACCTTCGAGACGGTCCGGCTCAGCTTCATGAAGTTCTGTCTGCGCTGCACGAGCTCGTTCGTCGTGTCATTCGTCGACTGCACGCCGATCTCGAAGCGGAACGTGCCCGGCGGGGCATTCTCCGCCAAGTAATCCAGCACTTCCGGCCGCATGATGTCCGCCGTAATCTCAAACTGGAAGACGACGCCGCGATGATTTTCAATAAGAAACTCAAAAATCTCCATCGCGTAGTCACGCTTGATGTTGAACGTCCGGTCTACGAATTTGATCAGCTTGGCGCCCGAATCAATCAAGTACAGGAGATCCGACTTCGTCCGCTCCATATCGAAGTACCGCACGCCGACCTCAATACTGGATAGGCAGAATTGGCACGAGAACGGACAGCCGCGGCTCGTCTCGAAATACACGACGCGGTTCGGCAAGCTCGGCAAATCCTCCTGGAACCGGTGCGGGGACGGGATGTCGTTCAGATTCAGCTTCGGTCTGCCCGGCATCAGCACGACTTCGTCACCTTTGCGGTAAGCGAGCCCGTACACGAAGTGATATTTCTGCGTCGTCGAGATCTCCGTCAGCAGCTGGTGGAAGGTCTCCTCCCCTTCGCCCATGACGATGAAATCGACCTCCGGAATCCGGTTCATCCAGTAATCCGTATCGTAGGAAACCTCGGGACCGCCCAGCACGATGATCATTTCCGGCCTGATTTTTTTGATCATCCGAATGATGTGAATGGTTTCTTCAATGTTCCAAATGTAACAGGAAAAACCCAGCACGTCCGGCGCCTTCTGATACAGGTCGGAGACGACGTTCATCACTGGGTCTTTGATCGTATACTCGGTTATTTCCACATCGAAATCCTTCTCGCAGAACGCTTTCAGATAGCGCAGCGCCAAGGAAGTATGAATGAATTTGGCATTCAGTGTAGTGACAAGTACTTTCATAGTAAAAAGACCTCGTTCTGTTCTCGTTTATCGTTCTATCTAATTCTACACGAAAACCGAGGAAATACAAAGGCGCGGGCATGCAGCTGCAGCATATCTACAGCACCATATCGTCGTCGAGCATCGGATTTTCATACGGAAACTGCAGGTAGGAGGCTTCCTGGATCGCATTTTTCCACCGTTCGGCATGCGAGTGAAGCTGCTGCTCGACCTCCTGAATCCGCTGCTGCAGCTCGCCGTGACTTTCCGGTTCACCGTTATGCAGCGCCTGCTGCAACGAGGAGCGCTCCTCGAACCACTGGGTCAATTGATATAAAAGCATAGGAATTCCACCTTCTCTTACATATGGAGTAAGATCCAGTATTCCCTATAGGAGGGCCCGGCATACGGGCGAAGGTTCGGACAGAGGCTGAAGCTTGCCGGCTTCAGCCTCCATCCGCCGAGCGCCGTCCTAGGACAACAGCGCTCCATCCTGCACGAGCACTGCCTGCAGCTCGGCAACGTCGATTTGCCCCGGCAGCACGCCGTGCTTGACCGCGAGGCCCGCCGCCGAGCCGGCCGCTTGACCGGTCGCCATGCAGCTTGGCGTTAGACGCGTAGTCGCCAGCGCTTCATGGGTCGTCGATATGCACCGGCCTGCGGTGAGCAGGTTCTCAATTTTTTGCGGGAGCAAGCAGCGATATGGGATATCATACGCGCCATCGCCTTGGACCCAAGCGGCTGTCACACCTTTGCCGGACGGATCGTGAATATCGATCGGGTACCCGCTCCGCGCGATGACGTCTTCAAAATGGCGTCCCTGCACAACATCGTCCACTTGCAGCGCATACTGGCCGTCAATGCGGCGCGTCTCGCGGATGCCGATCTGGGCGCCGACCGAAGAGATCGAAGCCTTCTCGAAGCCCGGCAGATGATCCCGCATGAAGGCCGCCACCATCAGCACCTGTTTGCGCCCGAGCTCCTCCGCTTCGGTCAAATCCTCCACGTTGGTGCCGTCAAGCCCCTGCACGCGCGTCGTATTCACCAGCACTTCGTCGGCTTCCGGCCCCGTGAAGAAGAGCACCTGATCGCGGTTGATCGGCAGGTTCGCTTCCTTCCAGTGCTTGAAATAGCCGAGCACACCGGACAACGGCAGCTCCGCCAGCTCGGCGAACGGCGTTTTCTTATAGAACTCGTCCGGATGATCGATCATATACTGTTTGACCGCCGCCAAATCAACGCCCCGCATCCGGAACTTCATCGTCATCGGCTGTGTCAGCCTATCGCCGTCCCGGCCTTGCAGGCAAGGAGCGCCGGACAAGTACGCGAGGTCGGCATCGCCCGTCGTATCGATGAACACTTGGCCGCGCACGTTGATTTTACCGGACTTGGACGTCAGCTGCACCGATTGAATGCGGTTATCCACCGTCTCCACCTGATCAACGAAGCTGTGAAACAGCAGCTTCACGCCCGCTTCCTTGAGCATGTCGACGGCCAGCACCTTGTAAATTTCGGGATGATACGGCGTAATCGTGTGCACGAAGCCGACTGTGTCCCGCAAGTGGCCGGGCGAAGCATTCATCGCCATGAGGCGGTCGATGATTTCCTGGGCCAGCCCTTTGATCACCTGTTTGCCTTCCGTCGTATGGAACGTCATCCAAGGATAGACGAGCGCTGCGGTCGACATGCCTCCGATGAACCCGTATTTCTCAATCAAAACCGTCTTCGCCCCGCTCCGCCCCGCGGCAATGGCTGCGTTCACGCCGGCAGGCCCTCCGCCTACGACTACGATATCCGCTTCTATGCTTTTGTTCATTTAAGTTCGCTCCTTCTTCTGTACATTCATCCTCGCTTTCCTCAAGTATAGTTTAAAATTTACTTTCAATTTAGTTTAAAATTAGTTTAAAATTATCGGTAATAGAACGCTTAAAAAGGAGACTTCCAGCCTTATGCGCAAACGAATAACGCTGCATGATTTAGCGGATCGGCTCGGTTTGACGATTCAGACGGTATCCAAGGCGCTGCGCGGGCTGCCCGGCATGTCCGAGCAGACCCGTAGCGAAGTATTCAAGCTTGCCCGTGAGCTCGGCTATATGACCAAAGACCAGAAGCAGACGCTGCAGCTGGACCATATCTCTCCCTTTCCGGTCGTTCAGCGGCGTTTCGTACTCGTTCAGAACAAGCTGTCCCTGAACTTCAACCGCCTGCTGCTGCAAGGCCTTCACGAGCGGTTCATGGAGTTCGGCCACACCGTGCAGCCGCTGCTCATCCCGCCGGATCTGAAGCCCTCGCAGTTCGAAGCCTGGGCCGAGGAGCAGGAGCTGCTGTACGCGGAAGGCGTGTTCATCGCGCCCCGCATGAATCACGACCTGCTGGAGCGCCAGCTGCTGGAGCTGCCCCTGCCGCGGATTCTGCTCAATTTCCCGCCGCCGGAATCCCGGGTCGACAGCGTCATCTGGGACGTGTACGAAGCTGTGTTCCAGTCTGTAAGAAGACTTGTCCGCATGGGGCACACGAACATCCTCTACGTAGGCGATACGCGGGATCAGCGGGGCTTCGTCCTTCGCTGGCAAGCTTTCTGCGAAGCGATGAACGAAGCCGGCCGAACGGTCCATCCCGAGGAGCATGCGATCCTGCGGGACGGCACCGAGAAGTGGCTGAAGGACTTCGAGGCGCTGTATCGGGCGCGCAAACCGACGGCCGTGATCTGCGGCATCGACGAGGAAGCGGCGCCTGTCTATCATACCCTGCGCGCAATGGGTGTGGGGATCCCGCAGACATGCTCGTTCGTCGCCTTGCTCAACGAGCAAGTGGACACGCTCCCCCTCTGCTCGCGCCCGCAGCTGTTCATCCGCGAATCGGGCTACCGTGCGGCAGACCGGATGCTGTGGCGGATCGCCAATCCGCATCTGCCGCATGAGCACGTCCGCCTGCAAGGGAATTTTGTCGCAGGAAGTACAATCTCTCGCGTATGAGCATGGCCAGTGAGCCTTGGAAGCGGAACAAACCGCCAGGAAAGTTTCCTGGCGGTTTGTTCATCTGTTGGATAGCGGTACCTCGCATCCTGGACGCGGGCTGCTCCGCGCTTATTTCAAAGCTTTGAAAGTAGGCGTCAATCCCGTACGGTCCTTCCGTGCATGCCCTGCCTTCCTTCTGCTCGACTTCATGCCACTCACTCGTCCGAACTCAAATAGTAATTCGCCAGTTTGCGCAATTCTTCGGCCTTCCGGGTGTCGCCCCGCTGTCCCTCCCGCTCGGACATCCATGCCATGAGCATCCCAAGCCTGAACTCGGCGTTTGCCTTCATATCGATAAACCATTGGTCGTACAAGCCGGACATGATTTGCTTCTGCCGCATCGAGCGGATGAGCCGGAGGCTGAGTTCGTATTTCTTCTCATCCCGATCCTCCATCAGTCTCACAGTTTGCAAATCTTCAAGAAAATCAACCAGATCGCATTCGACCTTGCATTGGAAATAGAGACGTTTGTGGTCTGATTTCAACAAGGAGACCCCGTCCTGCGTAAGCAGCTTTTTCAAATAATTGATATAGACTTTCAAGTTTTTCATGGCTGCCGGCAGCGGAACATTCGGGAAAACCGCATCGCACAGCTCCTCCTTGATGGAAGAGGGATGCATCACAAGGTAGGCCATAATATTGGTGGCATACCGTTTGTTCCAGCCGTCCAGCAGCTCCCGACCGTTCACAAACACACGGAAGCCGTACATCAGCTCCACTTTGAGCACGGGATCGTCCTGACGCTCATCCGCAAAAAACGTTTGGACGAACGAATTCCGCATCTGCTGAAGCGATCCCGCAATTGCCAGATCTTTGGCCGTTCTGACCACGGGAGCTCCTTCCATTTTACGCCGGATAAAGCCCTTAATCCATTGTACCGTTACGCCGGGCTGGTCGATAAAGACGGCATTGGCCGCATGCGGAACGATATAAAACGTCGCGCCGGGAATACGTTCAGCCGTCATATTTTGGAAAGAAGAAGGATAAACTGTATCAAATTCCCCAGCAAGGAGTAAGGTCGGGTTTTGGATCACATGGAGCTCGCTGAGCTGCCGGCTGAGGACTTGCAGTTTAAACAGCTTCGTATAATTGGCTATGGAAACGCCCAAATACATATGGTAAAGCCGCTGGGCTTCCTCATGCTCGAAGGGAGCGACCGTCAGGGCGGGCACCAGAAATTTCTCAAGCGTATAAGGAAGGCCATGCGAGTCGATCAGATTCAAGTAGCTATCGATGGCCACACTCCCGTCCTTTTCGGGAAAAAGCATATTCATCGAGATCAGAATCAAGCATTGTACGAGATTCGGATAACGAATGGCGAAAGCTACGGCGAGAGATCCGCCAAAGCTGTGACCCAGCAGATGGAAGCTATCTATCTGCAGCTGCCGGGTCAAGACATACACATCATCGACAAATAGACCCCATGAAACTTCGTCCAAGGTCGGTTCACTTTGTCCGCATCCGCGCAAATCGACAAGCAGAAGACGATAATCCTCTTTCAGCCCGTCTACCAAGCGCCCCCATCGTGAAGAGTCAAAACCGTTTCCATGCAGGAGAACGATTGTTTCCTCGGAGCAGCTCGTAGAAGGTATAAGTTCGTAGTATAGGCTGACTCCATTGACGTGTGCAAAAGCCACCGGTGCACCACCATTCCATTCCATGCTATGTTAGGTTCTATCATATAAGGAACGCGGCCAAGAAACAATATGCGCAGGCAAAATGGAAAAAAAGCGCAATCCGCAGATTGCACTTTAGCTCATTTTTCTCTTCTCATCCAGAGTTACGCGATTCGTCGGGACATTTTGACCACAACCATCGCGTTGGCGATGGTGACCCTGTAGCCTAACTGAACGGCTTCCGACACCAAAAACCGCAGGGAATCAGCATGCCGGCCGAATTCGGGAAGAAGCTTCCCGGATAAAGCCAATACGTCCTCATGAACCTTCTCCAAAATTTCAAACGGCGGCAGTACCGCCTGGTAATACTCATCGATAAAAGCATCCGAATCAATGAAAACATCTGCGGCAGGCAGTGCATACCCTCTTGCCTCGAGCACGATTTTGGCGATCCGATTGCCCTTGAGCGCTGCGTAGCACATCACCTGATCTTTCAGCTTCCCGACGACATCATCTTGAATGCCGAGCAGCTGCGCCAACGTTCGCGTCAAGAAATACTCCCACAGCGCATCCAGCATGACCTGGGTATTCTGCAGCAGCGTATCCGCTTGATCGTCCAGCGCGGCCTTGCCCTCGAGCAAAATCACCTCGCTCTGCTGGTTCAAAATCGTATTTACAACCGCCATATAGGTATCAAGCTTCTCCCTGCTACATGCAAGAGCCGCTCTTTTCTTCGCCACCGCACCCTGCTCCATATGCGCGGTCACCGTCTCCAGCATATCCTTGTGGCTGGCTGTATACCATTTATGCGTGCTGCTGCTGCCCTTGCCCTGCTCGAAAATCCCTTCGAGCCAGAAGAAAGGCGCTTGCCCGTCCGTATCGACGCCCCATGCGGCAACACTAAGCAGCGGAAAAAGCTTCACTGTTTTTTTATTTCCATCCAGGAATACGATATAATGATTCGTCACGGCAAGCGTCCCCCGCCCGGCTTCAGGGCAGATGGCATCTGCCAAATAAAGCGGCGTTTCTCCCGTTTGCTGCCGGATGAAGAAGGTTGTCTTCGGTCTGTGCACCAATTGAATGCCTTGCAGGAAGAGCCTGCGCGCGTAGTTTAAGGATAAGAAATCATCAGAACGTCCCATTATGATAAAAGTACCCGCCTTTCATTCATATAAGATGCTATTACTATACTCTTTGCATGGTTACACAAAAGTTACACTTGCGGAGAACAGTGAAATGGGATAGCGTCGTTTCTAAGCTTGGGCGAACGTGATATAGTGGAAGGAACATCATCGGGCCGGGACTTATTATCGATAGTTGAAACAGGAGGTCATCACAATGCCCAAAAATCCAGGCAAGCCGCATCAACGCCCTGGCAAGAGCCAGAATCACCATCCGAAACTTAAAATCAGCAAGGTACAATCCCATAAACCCGTCTCTGCCAAAGACGGACAAGAAGCCAATACACGTCAGTATACGGTCAAAGAACCGGGGGAGCTCCTGCCCTTCTTATTGGAAAAGCTGTCCGGCGTCGGCCGGAACTCGGTCAAAGCCATCCTCGCCCGCGGACAAGTCTCCGTGAACGGCAGGGTCGTCACCGCTTACAATCACCCGCTGCAGCCCGAGCAGATAGTGACCATTAACAAAGAGAAGATCGTCGAACAAATACCTCTGGCGGGTATGTCCATCCTGCATGAAGATGCGGATCTTATCGTGATTCAGAAGGATTCAGGCCTGCTTTCGATCGCCACCAATCCGGAAGAACAACAAATAACCGCTTACCGCCAGCTTACGGCGCATGTGCGCAATCATGATCCGAAGGCCCGAATCTTCGTCGTGCACCGGCTCGACCGCGACACCTCGGGCGTCATGATGTTCGCGAAGAGCGAACGGGTTCAGCAGCATCTGCAGAACACCTGGCAGGACAGTGTCAAAGAGCGAACCTACGTCGCTCTCGTGGAAGGCATGGTGAAGAAGCCGGAGGGGACGATCTCCTCTTGGCTCAAGGAACATGCGAAGTCGCTCAAAATGTATTCCACGCCGTATCCGAATGACGGCCAGCATGCCGTAACGCATTACAAAACGTTACAGGCGAACCGGAATTACTCGCTGCTGGAGGTCAATCTGGAAACCGGGCGCAAGAATCAAATCCGCGTTCATATGCAGGACATCGGCCACCCCGTCGTCGGGGATAAGAAATACGGCTCCAAATCGAAGGAAATCGGCCGCCTCGGACTTCACGCGCGCGTACTGGCCTTCGTGCATCCGACCACCGGCGAAACTTTGCGTTTCGAGACGAACATTCCGAAGGTGTTCCTGCAGCCATTTCGCGATGCGCCTTCCAAGAAGTGAAGCCGGTAGGCTGTGAAGCTGAGGATAGTTACAAGAGGACTGGCTGTTGCATAAGGAAATTAAGCAATTTTTAAGAATAAGGGACTAGGAGGTCATTGCACCATGCGAATTGTTGTGCTTGACGGCTATACGTTGAATCCCGGCGACCTGGATTGGGATGGCTTGCATCAACTGGGGGACATCGTGGTCTATGACCGGACTGCCGAAGCCCAAATCACCGATCGGGCGGCCGATGCCGACATCGTGTTAACGAACAAGACGCCGCTCTCTGCCGCAACCATCCGGCAGCTGCCCAAGCTGCGCTATATCGGCGTTCTGGCGACCGGCTACAATATCATCAACCTTGCGGCTGCCAAGGAGCACAATGTCCTCGTAACGAATGTGCCTGCTTACAGCACGCATTCCGTGGCGCAGCTCGTTTTTGCGCTGCTGCTGGAATTTGCCCACCGGGTGCAGCGGCATAGCGACAGCGTCGTAAGCGGGGCGTGGGAACGCTCCGTCGATTTCTGCTATACGGTTGCTCCGCTTACCGAGCTTAGCGGCAAAACGATGGGACTTGTCGGCCTGGGACAGATCGGCAAGCAAACCGCGCTCATCGCCCGGGCGATGGGCATGAACGTCATCGCCACCGGCAGCGGACGGCGGACGCCGGAACCGGTGGAGGGCATTGCCTGGACAGGGCTCGAAGAGCTGCTGCGGCAGGCCGATGTCGTTTCCCTCCACTGTCCGCTGACAGAGGAGACGCAGCAGCTCATTAACGCCGAGCGGCTGGCGCTGATGAAGCCGACAGCCCTGCTGCTGAATACGGCCCGGGGCGGCTTGCTGAACGAGGCCGATGTCGCGCAGGCGCTGAATGACGGGCGGCTGGCGGGTGCCGGGCTGGACGTGTTGACGGTAGAGCCGCCAACGCCGGACAATCCGCTGCTGCATGCGCGCAATGTGCTCATCACTCCGCATATCGCATGGGCCACCAAGGAGGCTCGCGCCCGGCTGATGGCGACGGCGGTGGCGAATGTGCGCGCCTACATCGACGGGCAGCCACAGAACGTGATCGGCTGAGGATCGGCGATCCCCGCCATAGTCTAACGGACACAGGCGCCGCTATTCGCATAACATACGCCGAGCTTCTTCGCTAACGGACACCAGTGACCTTATTTTCCAATTTTCGGGCGAAACGTTCCTGAAATAGGCAAAATAGCGGCTCTGGTGTCCGTTACATTTTTGTAGCGGCCTTTTTTCGGTGAATAAGGGCCGCTGTGTCCGTTAGAGAGGTCCGGGGCCAGGCTAGGCCCGCGCCCGGACAAGAACAGGCACCCCTCCCCTGCTCGTGTTCCCCGTCCACATGAACCGGCCGTTCTCCACAATCCCTTTGCTGAATAGCGTATTTCAAGCTACGGATATCGAACTCCAAGCCATGTCAAGGATTCGTAAACGCCAAGCTTCCTTCATCGGGAACCCTCTGCCGGACGAAGGAGATAGCAGATGTGTCGAAGCGGAGGTTAGCGGGTGCCAGGGCGGCTCTTGTCTCCCACGCCAACTCACGCCAAACTGCATGATCGACCGCGAATTTGGTCTGAGCGGCCTCCCACGCCTGATTCTATATGAAAAATCATCTACATTTTTCGTTGATTGAGTAAAATCGGATAAATCTATATGAAAAATAGCATACATTTTGGATTCGGGTTATCCGCCACTACTATCGATAACAATGAAGGGCATAGGAGATGGCGCAGGCAGCGTCAAGACGGAGTGTTAATGATTCGACTGAGTACAGGAACGTGAATCGGGGCTTGCACCAAGCATGAATAAAAGGGGACCGGCCTTCCATACGGAAGGTCGGTCCCCTTTATTGACGAGAATCCTTGCGTTAATTAGCGGCAATGGCGACGCCAGACGGACAGAACTACGTTCCACCTGCCCGGAACCGTCCGGCCAAGGGGAAAGCAGTTCCCGTCACGGAGCTGCCGCTATTTCAACAGTGCCGCATAATCCATCTGCGGCACGATGCCTGCTTCTGCGGCCCGCTGGAGCAAGGTCAGGACGGCGCCATAGCCGTCATCGCCGAGATCGGCGGTGAACTCGTTCACGTACAGGTCGATATGCGCCTGCGCCACCTGCGGGTCCATCTCCTGCGCGTGCTGCATGACGTAGTCGCGCGAAGCTTCCGGATGCGCCCACGCGTACTTGACCGAGGCGCGGGTCCAGCCCGCAAGCGCCTCAAGATCCATCGAGCGCCGCGCCACAATGGCGCCGAGCGGAATCGGCAGTTGGGTGTCCTCTTCCCACCAGCTGCCAAGATCTTTGAGAAGCGCCAGCCCGTACGACGGGTACGTAAAGCGCGCTTCATGGATCACAAGGCCGGCATCGATGAGGCCGTCCCGCACGGCGGGCATGATCTCGTGGAACGGCATGACCACGATTTCCCCCACGCCGCCGGGCACATGCTGTGCCGCCCAGAGGCGGAACAGCAAATACGCGGTAGAGCGCTCGCTCGGCACGGCGACCCGGCGGCCGCTCAGCTGGGCCGGATCCGGCGAAGCTCCGCCGGACCTGGTCAGCACGAGCGGACCGCAGCCGCGGCCCAGAGCGCCGCCGCACGGCAGCAGGGCATACTCCTGCAGCACCCAAGGCAGGGCGGCGTAGGAGATTTTCAGCACGTCGGGACCGGAGCCCTCGGCGGCCAGCTTGTTCGTGATATCGATGTCGGCATAGAGGACATCCAATTCCGGAGCGCCGGGAATCAGACCGTGCGCCCAGGCGTGGAATACGAATGTATCGTTCGGACAGGGTGAATACGCAATTTTCATCTTAAAGCACCTCCGCTAGGACTGAACTTGCTGCTTCTAAAGCTTTCAATGCATCGCCGATGCGCCAGGCATCGCGGTCGCGCGGACCTACCGCGTTCGAGATTGCGCGGAGCTCCAGCACAGGCACGCCGCGCAGTGCAGCGGCGGTGGCAACGCCGAAGCCTTCCATAGCTTCGGCGGCAGCCCCGGGCACGCGCGCGGCAAGCGCGGCGGCGGTAGCGGCCGTCCCCGTGGCCGTCGCTACCGTGAGCACCGGCGCGAGGCGCGCGGTGAGGCCGGCGGCGGTCAGCGCCGCCGTAAGCCGCTCGGCTGCGCCGGCATCGACGCCGATCCGCGTCGAGCCGAAGCCGAGCTCGTCCAAGGAGCTGAAGCCGTCCAGCAGCTCCACGCCAAGATCGGCGGCGACGATCTCGCTAGCTACCACCAGCGAGCCGATCTCCGCTTCGCCGGGAAATCCGCCGGCAATGCCGGCAACGACCACCAAATCATAATCCGCAGCGGCAAGCGACATCGCGCCGTTAGCAGCGGCAGCAGCGAGCCCGACGCCGGCCAGGGCGAACTCGAACCTGCTGTCGTGGCCAAGCCCCCGCTGCACGGCATCTCTCTCGGGCGCAACTGCGGTCATTATAAGTACACGCATGATAAGGCCAATCTCCTTCATTGTTCATAACGAGAATAAACACATTAGTTATTATTGTACATGACCATCAACAAATAAGAAACTTTTGGGCGCCCGCTCCGCATAAGCCCGTTGACACACACATCTAATTAGAATATCATCTAATTAGATGTATATCTAATCCAATAAAGACAAGGAGGCCTCCGCATGCAGTTGGACAAAATCATCGCCTACCATAAGGCGCTCTCCGATGCGACACGGGTCCGGATGCTCATATTGCTGGGGGAAGGCGAGCTGAGCGGCGGAGTGCTGGCCGAGAAATTGGGGCTCACGCCTGCAACGATCACCCATCATGCCGCCAAGCTCCGCGAAGCGAGTCTTATTCATGAACGCAGGGACAAGAATACGATTTATTTCACTTTGAACGAATATTTTATTCGCAGCAACGCCACCGCGACAGCCGAGCTTATTTTCAGAAACCGGAAAGGAGACACAACCGCCATGCAGGATGCAGACATGAATCTTCTTCTCGCGAAATCCGTTATTCGCAATTTCTTCACGCCGGACGGCAAGCTGAAATCGATACCCGCCCAGCTTAAGAAGAAACTGATCGTCCTTACCCATCTCATTGGTCAGCTTGATAAGGGGCGCACCTATACCGAGAAAGAGCTCAATGAGTGGATTA
Organism: Paenibacillus sp. MAHUQ-63; assembly: GCF_028765165.1. GTDB lineage: Bacteria > Bacillota > Bacilli > Paenibacillales > NBRC-103111 > Paenibacillus_E. Next base: position 1,242,258 of record NZ_JARADB010000001.1, read on the forward strand.
AGAGCTACCATCCCGATTTTGCCACGATTCGCCGGGAATTTATCATGCATCAATTTATGTTCCGGGAGAACGAAATCTATGAACTGAACCCGCCCGAGATGTGGGCCAAATGGGAAGCTCTATCTTGATGAAAATCAGCTATCCGGGGAGAACGAGGGGGGAATTTGTGTGTAATCGGGACATTCATCCATACGCCCTCTAGATGAATGACATATAGTAATTTTGAGAAGGGAGGGATAGACATGAGTTATGGATACGGAAATGCTGTAGCTGTTGTCCTTGTTTTATACATTCTCTTGGTTATCGTTCTCAGTACCTTCGGATTTGGCTGGTAATGACTCATCAAGCGGCCCGAACGACGAAATTCGTTCCGGTCGCTTACTTTTTGGTTAACTTTTACGCTATAATGAAAGCCTATAGCCAATTATGTAATCATTACCTACCCTAGGATGGAGACGAGGAATTGTGGCTACTCCCATTTTGACCATTGTGGTCCCTTGTTATAACGAAGAAGAAGTCCTCCCGGAAACGGTATTTCGGCTTAGCGGTGTCCTGGACGCCTTGATCGCCGACCAGCTGGTTGCAAGCACAAGCACGATGTTGTTCGTTGACGACGGCAGCAAAGATGCCACATGGTCGCTCATCGAGCGGTTCCATGCCGCCAATTCCTTCGTTACCGGGCTGAAGCTGGCTCGAAACGCCGGACATCAAAGCGCCCTGCTCGCCGGACTTCTCCATGCCAAGGCTTATTCCGATTGTGTCGTTTCTATAGATGCCGATCTGCAGGATGACACCGATGCCATTCGGGAATTTATCGTCAAGTACCGTGAAGGCTACGATATCGTATACGGCATCCGGCAGGACCGGTCGGCCGATACTTGGTTCAAGCGGGCTACCGCTCAAGGCTTCTATCGCTTCATGACCTCACTGGGGGTCAAAATTCATTATAATCACGCGGATTTCCGCTTAATGAGCAAGCGCACGCTCGATAATTTGGAGAAGTTCAAGGAGGTCAACCTCTTCCTTCGCGGGATGGTGCCCCTGGTCGGATTCCCGTCGACGCAAGTGTATTACGACCGTAAGGAACGGTTCGCCGGAGAATCCAAGTATCCGCTGCGCAAAATGCTCGCTTTTGCATTCGACGGCATTACGTCTTTCAGCGTAACCCCGATCCGGTTCGTAACGTTAATGGGCTTCCTCTTGTTTCTGCTCAGCGTTCTGGCCGGCATCTATGCGATCGTCGGCAAGCTGCTCGGCGCTACCGTGACCGGATGGACTTCGCTTATTTTATCCGTTTGGTTCATCGGGGGCGTACAGCTGTTAGCGCTCGGATTAATCGGCGAATACATAGGCAAAATTTACAAAGAGGTGAAGCAGCGGCCGCTATTCGTCGTTGAGAAAGCGCTGAACGGCAGCGCTCAGGAGCAGGCTGGAAGCCAAGCTCCGTCCGTGCAGGCCCCCGCCGCCGTTTCTGTTCGCCGCTTATGAAGATGAAGTCTTTACGAGTCATCCTGTCCGGCAGCTTCGCGCGCTTCCTGCTCGTCGGGCTGTTCAATACGCTGGTCGGTCTGTCGTCCAGTTTCGCTTTGTTTAATTTGCTGCATTTGAACTATTGGGCGTCGACTTTCATCGGCAACACCATCGGCGCCATCGTCAGCTATTTCCTCAATCGTACCTTTACGTTTCGCTCCCGTGCAACGGTTGGCAGTTCCTGGTGGAAGTTCGCCGTTGTGATTATGATCTGTTACGGCCTGTCCTATGGCGGAAGTCTGCTGCTCGCGGAAGCTGCTGCCGCCATCTGGCCGGGTATACCTGCCGGCTGGCTCCATAATGGAGCTATTCTTGTCGGTAACGGTGTCTACACGATTGGCAATTATTTGGGACACAAATATTTTACATTCCGCACTCATGTACAAGCCGGCAGCAGGGCATCCTAATCACCGAGAGGTGATGCCTAATGGCGCGCAGAAGAAGTAACCGGGCCATCGTGCCCGGATCCGAACATGGCTTGGGAGTGCTCAAAGCCCAAGTGATGCGGGATCAAGGCTATAATGTCAATCCGCAGCGGCCGGATTTGGTCAAATATGAAGTTGCCCGAACGCTTGGCGTCCCCCTTCAGCAGGGCTACAACGGCCAGCTAAGCTCCGAAGATGCCGGCAAGATCGGCGGTCCGATCGGCGGTGCCATGGTGCGGGAACTCATCCGCATGGCGCAGCAGCAGCTGGCGGACCAGCGTCCTCCGCAGCAATGAGAACCGGCGGTAGCCATAATCCGCGGCGACTGCACATAGACTAATAGCATGCTGCTTGCAGCGCTATTTCCTATGTCAAAGTCAGGTGATGATGGCCGTGAATCCACCAGGTAACCGTCCGCCAAAGCCCGATTGGAAAGGGCTGTCGGCTACAGCCGGCGATGTGCTGGGTCCTGAATTTTGGCAGGACATTGCCAGCATCATCCCGCTCACGGGACCAAGAATCGATATGTACGAGACACCGCAGGAGCTTGTCGTTGTCGCTGAGGTTCCCGGCTTGTCCGCCCCTGAGCAGATCCAGCTCTCCTTCAGAGATCAATCCCTGTTAATCCGCGGCATGCTGGCCCGGCCTTATCAAGTGACCGATGAACAGATGAGGCTGTCCGAGCGCTTCTTCGGCGCTTTCGAGCGTGTGCTTCGCCTGCCGGGCAGGGCTTTGACCGACAAGATGCGGGCCCAGTACCACAATGGGCTGTTGATCATTCGAATCCCACTCGCTCCGGAAGGCGGCGAGAAGGTTGTTCCTATTCAGTTCACCTAACGTTCAGCCGCTAAGCAGGCAGGTTGAGCGTTATTTGTTTTTTAGGGAAAAAATGAAATGATTCGCTCTTTGTCCCCATATAATGGGGAGAAGAGCTCGTGGGGAGACGTTGTCCGCAGACGCGAAGATGGAGGGGATACCTGTGGTGCGCATTCATTTTCAATCCATTCATATTGACAATCTTGCAGATACATCCAGTGTGAACAAAGGAACGAACCGGATCGTCGGAAGGCGTCATTCTGCGAAGATCAACGGGGGACTTGGGAGCATCGGCGGTGAGCGCAATGTTGTGATTGGCGGTAAACATGCTGTCCGCGATGGCGATAAAGTGGATTATCAGGCCTGGACCAGGAAGAGCTGAGAAACCGTATGTGGTTTCGTAAGAAAAAATCGCCGCCTGCCGCTCCTGCTGCCCCTGCTCCCGCTCGCGCTGCTGCGGTACCTCCTCCCGCGCCCAAGGCAGCCTCTGCTCGCTCGGAAACTACCTCTTCCCAGACCATTCAGCAGCTGGAGAGGCGTCTGAAGAAGCTGGAGGAGGAGCTGTCGCAGCTTAGCGCCAAACATCCGCAGATTCATATTGATAACGTACATATTCATCAGCCTGTCCTAGATAACTTGACGTTTCGATTGGACGCCTTGGATATCAAGGAGTTAAGCGGCTCTCTGAATTTGGGGAACAATTTCGGAACGAAGCCGGCTGAGAAATCCGTCCCCGGCCGTGAGGGACTGCGGCGTGAGCCGCGTACAGCGGCAGACGGCGCGCCCTCCACCGCGGAGCATGAGCGGAAGGCTCAGCGGGAGACGGAACCAGGGCTCCGGCACGAAGCTGAACAGGAGACAGATTTGGGGATCCAGCCCGGACCTAGTCGTGAGTACGCGCCCGGACGCCAGCCCGAGCCCGGGCCTGCTGCGGAACGAACCGCGACGGGCTACCGGTTTACGCCACAATCCAAAACGAAATGAGGGATTCGCAGGTGCCATCGTTCATGTCGCCGACTTTCATCATCGGCTCGATCCGCATCGGATCGGTTGAAAGTGCATCTTGTATCAACATGGGCAATAACTGGCCCACCGATTTCCAAAGCAATCAGAAGACCGTACAAGGCTTCGGCGCTGTGGAAGGCGATCACAATCAATTGGTCGGCACCCGCTCCATGCTGAACGATTCCGACTTCCTGGATATGCTCAATGTCGGCGATGGCGAAACGCCCGAATGGCTGCAGGAGATGATTACCATGCAGGCTTCCGCCTATTCGCCCGTACAGACTCCCGTCAAGTCCGAAGAAGCCGGGGAAGCGCCGCAAACGGCAGAGTGAGCTGCCATTGCGTGCAGACTATAAGGGCTAGAGACGGCCAATCACGAAATCACCTTTGGTATAAGGCGCGTCTATAATATCATTATCATAAATCGTATTGAAATTGTTGACCACGTAGTTGTTCTCACCGCTTACTTCACCAAGGCCCATGTTCACCTTCGCGCTCGACGACCAGTTGACTTGCGTATTGGTGCCAATGAAAATACCGGATGCGTCGGATATCGCATTCACATGGATCGCATCGAATTGGATGAGCGGCGCTTCATCCAGCGGTACCGGGGGCTTCTGCATGCACATACAAGTCACCTATCCTTCTATCAGGCTTAATTCGTAGCGGCCGGCTTGAAGACAATGAAGCTCGGCACACAGCTCACTTCCATCGTTGGTCGACAAAGCAATGGGATGATTCCTGTACCCTAGCCTATTCAACAGCAGCCGGTTTGGTGTACGAATGGTTTATCGGAGACGTCCCTCTGATATGTAAAAAGAGGCTGTACCGAAAGTCCTCTTTCGATACAACCTCTTGTTTTGCTTTAGAACCAGAATCCTGGACCGCCAAAGCCGCCGCCGAAGCCGCCAAAGCCAAAGCCAGGCCCAAACCCAGGCCCAAAGCCAGGCCCATAGCCACCAAAACCACCGTACGCATAAGGTGCAGTGCCAATTGCCAAGAGATCAAACAACACCAATGGAATGATCGCTTTGACTTGAACCTTTTTCCCTTTTTGTGGAGCAACAATCAACGTGTTACCGCTAATTCTCACCAATTTGCCGGATACTTGGGTTCCGTCTTTTTTCAGAGCCACGATTTGCTTACCGACCAATTTACGAACATCCTCTTTACGAACTGGGGACACGAGCGTCCACCTCCTTAGCCACCAGAGATACATTGCTCTACAGTGTACTCCTGTGTAGGTCACATCGCTTGGATAACTGTCCATCCTCCTCCCAAAAATAGTCGTTTGTCCACATAAAAATGCCGCTATTCCAGGCGTCAGCCCGAAAAAGCGGCACTATTGCTGCGGATTATCCCTTACGAATGTTCCCAAGCTCAGTCGTAATGGCATCAATTTCGCTAATGCTGAATCTATCTTTGCTAGCGACCATGTCATACAAATCTTTCAAATCCTCGTACGCTTCCGCACTCACATTCGACGCCTTAATTGAGCCTCCCGTCGCCATGCGCAGCTTCTTCTTAATCTCCTCAAACATAAATTCCACGTTCGCTTCCGACCAGTTGTTCAAATCCATCGTAATCGCTTCATCCTTCCCTGCTTCTCTTTTCCCTATATTAATGCACGCGGGAGCTAATGTAAAATAAAATGGGGACAAAAAAAGAAGAAAGACTCTCATCTCTCTTCCACACCTTCTTTATATGACGTTCGAAATCGGCAGATTCGGCCCCACCATTTTGACAAGCGGGCGCTGCTGCTCATAGGAATCCAAATCCAGACTGACGCAGATCAGACGAACATGCTCCTCGGCGAGCTTCCGGGCTTCTTCGTAGGAAATTTTAAATTGAATGCAATAGGAAATAAGGCCGTGTAATGACATAAACAAATTCCAAGGAAGTGTAAACTTCCGGCTGTCGTAACCTGGCTGGTCCGCAACGACCTGACGAATGACGATGGCGAACATTTCCAGGCATTGCGCTTGCTCGGTTCGGGAATATTGCTGCAGTTCAGGTTCATTCAGCATGAACATCATTTCATAGTGATTCGGATTGGTAAGGCCGAACCAGATGAACTCCATCATTAACTTCTGAAGCAGATTCACGCTAAACCCATGCTCGCGAACGATCATTTCCCGTTGACGCTGCATCAGCATCGAGAAATCATCTTTAATTAACGCGTAAAACAACTCCGCTTTTTCGCTAAAATGATAATATAACGCCCCATGACTGTACCCCATTGCTTTTGCGATGCTGCGCATCGTTAAAGCGCGATAGCCAAAAGTAGCGAATAATTCCCGCGCCTCGGAAAGTATTCGTTCTCTGCTAAGCTCTTGCGCGACTGCTTTTCTAGCCATTCCTATCCCTCCGCATCCTTAGCCTATGTAATTTTTCTCTAGTCTCGAACCTGCCTATTCCGGCAGGTTCTTGTGAACGATGTATTCGTTCTCTCCAGTGATAATCAAGCCTTGACCTTGCGTAAAATCTGTTGCCCAGTGAATAAAAGCATCCGCCGCCGCAGCCAATGGGTAGCAGGTGACCGTGACCTTGTCGGTAAAATCGATATTTCCCAGAAGCATGCCTTGGTTCCTGAGCTCGTTCTCGATTTTGCCATACCACGTGTAATCCACTTCGATCATTACTTGCTGATGATTCACTTGGTAAATCGGTTGTGCAGCTTCAATGCCCGCCACGGCTCCATCCGTATAAGCACGAATGAGTCCGCCCGCGCCGAGCATGATACCGCCGAAATAGCGGGTAACGACGACCGCAACATTCTTGAGCCCTTGATGCTTGATCACTTCCAGAATCGGCTTGCCTGCCGTGCCGCTCGGCTCCCCGTCATCAGACTGCTTCTGAATCTGGTCTCTCTCCCCGATGACATAGGCGCTGCAGTTATGCGTTGCCGCCCTGTGCTCCTTCTTGATCGCTTCAATGAACTCTATAGCCTCTTCTTCTGACTCTACGGGCTTGGCATGACCGATGAAACGCGACTTCTTGATGATGATTTCGGACGATCCGTACGATTGGACTGTTTTGAAATGTGCTAGCATAGCCGACCTTTCTTGGTAGAAGGAAACAACTGTTTCATTACATTCTACACACATCTAATGATCTCGACAATATAGAAAGAAAATTTACCACATAAATAATGGAAATTTATAAATTAGAAAAAACGACCCATCCGTAAGGATCGATCGTTTGTCTGTCATTGCTGTTCGTTTTACTTCTGCAGGCGCGCTTCCAGCTCCGCTTTCTCTTTCTCGTAGCCCGGTTTGCCCAGGAGCGCGAACATGTTCTTCTTGTAAGCTTCAACGCCCGGTTGGTCAAAAGGATTCACGCCCATCAGGTAGCCGCTGATGCCGCATGCTTTCTCGAAGAAGTAAACCATGTATCCGAATGTATAAGGCGTCATATCTGGCAGCGTCACGATCAAGTTCGGAACGTTGCCGTCCGTGTGCGCCAGCATAGTGCCTTCGAATGCTTTTTTGTTCACGAAATCCATCGTTTTCCCGCTTAGGAAATTCAGCCCGTCCAAATCGTCCGCATCCGTGCCGATCGTAATATGATCCTGCACTTGATCCACTTGGATGACCGTTTCAAACAGAATGCGGTTGCCGTCTTGAACGAATTGACCCATGGAGTGAAGGTCGGTCGAGAAATCGACGGAAGCCGGGTAGATGCCTTTGTAATCTTTGCCTTCGCTTTCGCCGAACAATTGCTTCCACCATTCGGAAACGAAATGCAGGGACGGCTCGTAGTTAACGAGAATTTCGATCGTTTTGCCTTTGCGATATAGCGCGTTGCGTACTGTTGCGTATTGATACGCCTGGTTCTCGCTAAGCTTCGGATTCGAGTACTCGCGTCGTGCGTCCGCTGCGCCTTTCATCATCGCCTCGATGTTGATGCCTGCTGTCGCAATCGGCAGCAAACCGACAGCCGTCAGCACGGAGTAACGTCCGCCGACATCGTCCGGAATGACGAAGGACTCGTAGCCTTCCGCCGTCGCCAATGTTTTCAGAGCGCCTCTTGCTTGGTCCGTTGTTGCGTAAATACGTTTGCGAGCGGCTTCTTTGCCGTATTTCTTCTCGAGCAATTCACGGAAAATACGGAAAGCAATCGCAGGCTCGGTCGTCGTGCCCGATTTGGAAATGACGTTGACGGAGAAGTCTTTGCCTTCCAGCGCTTGGATCAGGTGAGTTACATATGTAGAAGAGATATTATTTCCTACGAAATAAATCTCAGGTGTTTTTCTTTTATCTTTTGGCAGAACGTTATAGAAAGAATGAGACAGCATCTCCAGCGCAGCACGCGCCCCCAGGTAGGAACCGCCAATTCCGATCACGACAAGCGCCTCGGAGTCGGATTGAATCTGCTTCGCTGCCGCTTGAATGCGTGCGAATTCCTCGCGGTCGTACTTCTCAGGAAGGTCTACCCATCCTAAATAATCAGAACCTGCACCTGTCTTGTTATGGAGTTGATTATGCGCCAACTCTACCTGAGCCGACAAATAGTCAACCTCATGTTGGGATAAAAAGGATAACGCCTTGCTGTAGTCAAATTGTAGCTTAGAGCTCAATATGCTCGCCTCCATCTCTATATTTTTCCTTTTCCTAGCATACTTATTTGCTCCTACAAAAGCAAGTAAAGAAGGCATTCACAGGTTAGATTTCCCATGTTAAAATGATTCCAGAGGTGAATGATCATGAAACGTATCGGCTTTATCGGACTTGGCACGATGGGTAAACCCATGGCTGCTAACCTTATTCACAAAGGTTTTATGGTAACTGTATATAATCGGACTGCCGCCAAAACGGACGAGCTGGCCCGGCTCGGAGCGGAAGTCGCTTCCACCCCTGCGGAGGCTGCCCGTCAGTCGGATGTACTTTTCACCATGCTTAGTAATGACACTGCATTGTTGGATGCCTTTTACAGCGAGCAGGGCATTCTGAGCGGCATTCATCCGGCTCTGACGATTATCGATTGCAGCACCGTTTCCCCGCAAACCAGCCAAAAGCTGGCCGAGGAGCTCGCGGCGCACTTCGTCGACTTCCTCGATGCACCGGTTACAGGCAGTAAGCCTCATGCCGAAGAAGGCACGCTTACATTCATGGTCGGCGGCAGCCGGGAAGTGTTCGAAGAACATAACCATCTCTTCCTTGCGCTGGGCCGCAAAGCGCTTTACCTCGGACCCTCCGGCTCCGGTTCTTACGCGAAGCTGGCCCACAACACGATGGTGGGCATTAATCTCGCCGGACTTGCCGAAGGCTTATCGATCGCAACGAAAGCAGGGCTTAACCTTGATCAATTCCTGGAGATCGTCCGATCCGGCGGCGCGAACAGCCGCATGGTCGATCTCAAAGGCGATAAAATTCTGAACCGCGATTTCAGCAATCAGTTCTCCCTGAAGCTCATGCTCAAGGATCTCTTAATCGCGCAGGGACTCACCGGAGCGTTCCAACTGCCGGCACCGATGCTGCAAACGACGGCAAGCTTATTCCAGATGGGCCTAAGCAAAGGCTTGGGCGACGAGGATATGAGCTCCCTCATCCAGGTCTATGAAGAGTGGATCGGCCGGCAGGTCGCCAAGCCTGGCGAGCCCGATGTCGAGGCCGAAGAAACACCGGCTCCACCGTCCCCATTGTCCGGCCGCGAACGCCGCCGGAATACGCGCGTGAAGCTGGACATCAACTTGAAGCTGTCCATCTATCAATGGGAGCAGGAGGGCTCCTTCTCCGGCCAGAACATCGACGGCACCCTCTTCGACCTGTCGGAGAGCGGCCTGCAGATTACGACCGCTGCGCCGCTGGCGCCGGACATGTTCATCGTCATCCACTTCCCGCAGGAAGCGGAGCTCCCGCCGATCACCGGCCGGGTGATCCGGATTGAGACGGATGGCGACAAGTTCCGCTACGGCTGTATGCTTTCGGGTCTGCCGCCTTATGTGCGGATCAAGCTGGAGAATTATATTCAGGCTCATATTGAGCATGCTTTGTAGTGCAAAACCCACACTATTCAAATGAATGGTGTGGGTTTTTTGAACATTCAGATGCGACGCCTACTGGGATGGGGCATTTCCAGGCGTCTCGTTGACGCCGATCAATCTAACGGTCACCACGGATGTTATTTGGGGCAAAATCGCCCCTTTTGAAATCGAGCGGACACAGGAGCCCTTATTTGCCGATTCAAGGGCATAAATGTGCTGGAATCGGCGAAATAGCGGCGCTGGTGTCCGTTAGAATCAGAATTTGCTCAAATTCGTCAAATAAGGGCTTCCCTGTCCGTTAGGTATGAAGGACACCGTACCCTCATCAAAACGGATATATCAAGACTTGCCCCGTCCGTACTAACCAGTATGATAAATTCCCGCATATCACCCTGTGCGGCCGCCCCAATCGCTCACAACCCTTCACCCTTGCTGCGCAGCACCTGAATCACCTGCTTCAAAAACGCCGGCATCGGCAGCCCTAACCGTCCGAAGTTTTCCGTGATGGAAATGAACTCATTAGCCAAATAAAAGTAGATGGCTCCGGTCATGACTAGATCCGTATTAAGCAAAAGATCCATCCGGTGCGCCAGCATAATAACGAGCAGCATCAAGCCTTTGCGCGTCAGGCCCCAGAAGCCCGCTTGGCTGCGGAGACCGTGCTGCTCCTTCATCGAAGCGGCAATGCCCGTGATGTAATCGACAGCGATCGCCATCAGAAAGAGGGAGAGCAGCTCGCTCCATCCGCCGAAGCCATAGGACACACAGGCGCCGAGCACAGCTAGGATTGAACTGAACATGATTTGGTTCATACTTTTTGCTCCTTTCATTGGTGATTGGAGGGGTGGTGTTGCCAAATGAATGTCTCCTTCCTATGCATGTGATGATTCCCGGCCGCTCTGTCTATCAAAGGCCCCGCACCCTGCGCAGCCCCGGTCAATGTTACGGTCAACGAAGCCGTAGACAGATCCCCCGAACGCATCGATGCCTCTGCGCTCAGCACCGTCAACCAGCGGCCGCCGGAGCCCGGGCCGCCTAGTGGCAGCTTGACCTGCTCGGACAGCCCGAGCATAAGCAACTGAGCGGCCAACTGCACCTCGTTAGCCGATCTTGCGGCGAGCTGTCCGGCGAACTGCTTGGACAACTGGTAAGCCCCTCTGGAAGCGGCTGCGCTGTGCCAGCCTGTGCACTGCCAGGAAACCGACGGCCGGCAGGTGCCATTGAAGCCGCGATAGACGCGCCACTGCCCGCCAAGCGCACCTTCGGTGAATTGCGACAGAGCTTCCAGCCATGACTCGGCGACAGGCTTGACCTGACTAAGCGTCAGGACGGCTCTCATCGCATACCTGCCGGCGCTGTCCAAAGCTTGCACGGCCGGTAGCGCAGTAATCTGCGACGTGTACGGCCCGCCCTCCCCCTCGATGAGGCCTGTCGCCGGCTCCTGAAGCTTGCCGATGATGCGCCACATACGTGCCTCCGCCTCCCCGGGGGTCGCGCTTCGAACCAACAGGCTCAGCTTGCGCCAGCTGCCCGGCGCATCCAGCCTCCATGCCGAGCTGCCGCCCGCATGGCTGATGAAGACCGCTTCATCGGGTGCCGGCGAATCGCTGTCTACGAACAGATCGTAGCCCGGCATGCCCTCGCCTTCCCTCTGCAAATACATCGCCAATTGGTTGGCCATGTTAATCATTCACTATGCTCACTCCTCTGCATATGGAAGTAATCTCCTCCATGTTGTTTTGAAATTCAAAACATTTTTTTATTGACCACTCCTTCGGTCCCTGCTCCTGGATGGCCTTGCTATCGGATCCTTTAGAGCGATTCACATCCGTCCTGTTAAGCGGCGTCACCCTCTCTCATGGTTCATGTCATGATCTTACCATGGCTGAGCCGAAGCGGACTGCCAACTAACGGCCAATTGATTCCCGCATCACCTCCGCCCGCAGCATGTAGGCCAACTTGTCCATCGCCCGGGCTTTCACCCTGCGATAGGTGCGCTCGCTCAGATGAAGCTCGTAGCACAGCATGTAATCGAATGTCTGGTTCTTATGCAAATACCTTCCGCGAATGACAGCCTGCTCCTGCTCATCTAACTGTAACAATGCCTGCTCAACCTGCGCGCATACTAGCTCCTCAGAGGCGTCTTCATACCCGCCGGAGCTTTCCGCGATCTTCTCCGCAGATGGGCTCTGACCAAGCCTCACGGCACGAAGAGATTGCGATAACCGAACGGCCTCGAGAAGGCTCTCCACCCGTTTGCGGGTCGCCCGCTTGTCCACTTCATCCTGCCCGATCGCCAGCCATTTTTCCAACATTCTGATCATCTCCCTTATTTTTCTGTTTTGGGATTCTAAACAAATCATACTTGCGTTTGTTCAATATTTCAACACAAAAGTTTTGAAGCACAAAAAAATGGCCTTGTTTTTTCTGTGCCGCAAGCTTTAAAATAAGTAACAGGTGATGAATCTATGAAAGATATGGTCCAGTTCGGCCGCCAGATCCGGGAGCTGCGGAAGCAGAACCATTTAACCCTTAGAGAACTTGGAGAACGGTCGGGTGTCAGTTATTCGTTCATTAACTCCATAGAGAACAACCGCTTCAATCCATCGAGGGAAACGGTGATCGCACTCGCCGATGCGCTGAACCGTGCCGACAAGGACGAGCTCTTGCTGCTCGCCGGATTCGCTCCGACCGAAGAAGAAGCGCTGGAGGCTCCGGCAGAGATCAGGGCTGGTGATGCGGATGATCCTGAGGTCAGTTTATTTTTTAAGGATTTCCAAAGCGCCCCCAAAGAGCGGCGGGATGAGATGCTTCGTTTCTGGCATTTTATCAAGAGTCAGCAGCAGCATCGTACACCCGATAGTGAACAACAATAACATCAACAATGAAGTCAGGCCCTTAGGGCTTTTCTTTATGGCGTTGTACCGAACATATATTCCCATTATCAAATAGACCGAGGTGTTTGTCATGTTTACACACTATCAAACTACCCCTCTGGAGCAGTGGGTCGAAGATTTATATGAGCAGTATGAAATCACATCCCCCGCTCAGCTTTGCATGTCCCATTTGGCGGCCAAATTGCGTATATGGGTCTACACGCTGGATATGAACAGCATGGCTATCGAGAATAACGGGCAATTCAGCATCAATGTGGACCGAAGGCTGTCCCCAACGGAGCAGTGGGAAGACTTCTTGCATGAGCTGTGTCATGTACTCCGGCACGCCGGCAATCAGATGGTTATGCCGGACCGTTATGTGAACTGGCAGGAGCAGGACGCTACGGCTTTCCAGCTCTACGCGGCGCTTCCTCTCTCCATGCTGAAGAAACTGCCGCTGCCCGAGCAGAAGAATGAAATGATCGCTTACCTCTCCGAGGAGTTCCATGTCACATTCCGTCTGGCCAAGGCGCGAATCGATCAGATTCAGCGGCGTGTGCTGCAGGGCCTACTGGATTATGAATACCAGCAATATGCCCAGAGCCGGACGAGCACCTACAATCCGGCCAATTGGTCGGACGCAACCTGCGCCATTATGGCTAAGCTGGAGCAATTGAAGTCGAAGGGAGCGATGTCCAGTGGCCAAGCTAACCGTCTTCTATGATTATCACGAAGAAGGCATCGCGCCGATGATCCTGTCGCTCCGGTTCCGGCCAGGTGAGCTCGACTTCGGCAAAAGCTCGCTCTACGTGCCTCTTGGGGGCCCCTTTCGGCAGCTGGCCATGGAAGAGTTAGGCGAATTCGATGCAGGCATCACGGTCCTCCTGGAGGACCTGCTCGTGCATCCGGAGCGCCCCCATGCCATCGGCATCTCGCTCGCCCGCATTAAGCAGCGGCATTCCGCTGAGCAGGGTCAGCTCTCCGACATCCAGCAGCTGTGGCTGCGCCTTAGCGATATTGAAGAAGTGCTGCAGATGGACGTACGCGCTTGGTATCGTTGAGCGGAGCCTCCCCAGACGACAAAAAATCCCATACACCGTGAACCAGGTTCACAAGTGTATGGGATTTTTATTTTACTCGCTAATATAAGAACAAATATAATCGCTGACGGTTTTGACATCCAGCTTGAACTTCGCGTTCGCAGGGACCGTGAACTCGCCTTGACCGCTGATGGATATCCACTCCGTGCTGCCTGGCAGCAATACGTTCAGCTCGCCGGCTTGAATTTCCATGATTTCTTTGGTATCCGTACCGAACTCGTACTCGCCCGGAAGCAGGATGCCCAGTGTTTTCTTCGTGCCGTCGGCGAATTGAACCGTGCGGCTCGTGACTTTACCGTCGAAATAAACGTTAGCTTTCGTTAAAACCGTTACATTTTCAAAGCTGGACATGATGAATAATTCCCCCTCTAATATGAATAATGCCAAGCCCGCACGAGGCGGGCTATGGCATGGTTACTAACCTAAACGGAGTGGCTGGATTAAGCCAACAGTGCTTTCACTCTGGCAGCTACGTTCTCAGGCGAGAAGCCGTACTCTTTCAGAACCAGGTCGCCAGGCGCGGACGCACCGAACGTGTTGATCCCCAGAACGGAACCTTCGTCGCCAACATAGCGCTCCCAGCCAAGCGGGAATGCCATCTCAACTGCAAGACGCTTCTTCACGTCAGGCAGAATGACGGAATCTTTGTAAGCTTTGGACTGTTTCTCGAACAGTTCCAAGCTTGGCAAGCTGACAACGCGTACGTTGATGCCTTCGGCTTGCAGCAGCTTTTGCGCCGCGACAGCCAGCTGCACCTCAGAGCCCGTTGCCAGGATTTGCGCATCCGGCTTACCGTTAGCTGCATCGGATACAACGTATCCGCCTTTGCTCAGGTTCGCTTTGGCACCTTCTACGGTTCCTTCGAGGATCGGCAGGTTCTGGCGAGTCAGCACCAGTGCAACCGGTCCTTCGGATTGCGAAATCGCATAGCGCCAAGCTTCGGATGTCTCGTTACCGTCCGCAGGACGAATAACCGTGATGCCCGGAATAACGCGAAGCGCCGGCAATTGCTCGATCGGCTCATGCGTCGGACCGTCTTCGCCGACAGCGATACTGTCATGCGTCAGAACATAGATGACCGGCAGCTTCATCAGCGCTGCCAGACGGATGGAGGCACGCAGGTAGTCGGAGAAGACGAAGAACGTTGCGCCGTATACTTTTACGCCGCTGTGTAAGGCCATACCGTTCATCGCCGTACCCATACCGAACTCGCGAACGCCGAACCAGAGGTTGCGGCCTGCGTAGTTGCTGGCGCTGTAGTTACCTTCGCCTTTGATCATCGTGTTATTGGAGCTCGCAAGGTCAGCGGAACCACCGATCAACTGCGGCAGCAGAGGCGCAATCGCATTGATGGCGTTACCGGACGCTACGCGAGTCGCCATTGGCTTGTCCGACGTGCTGTATACCGGCAGGTTGGCATCCCAGCCTGCAGGCAGCTCATTGTTCACAGCTGCGCTGAATTGTTTGCCAAGCTCCGGATAAGCCTTGATGTAGTCGTTCAGCAGACTGCTCCAAGCTTGTTCTGCCGCAGCGCCTTCTTTGCCGATTTCGTTATAGTGTGCGCGAACTTCGTCAGGTACGAGGAAGTCCGGCTCTTCCGGCCAGCCGTAAGCTTGCTTCGTCAGCTTCACTTCGTCGCCGCCAAGCGGGGAACCGTGAGGACCTGCATGACCGCCTTTACCGCCTTTGTTCGGGCTTCCGAAACCGATCGTCGTTTTCACTTCGATCAGCGTAGGACGCGTCGTGTCTGCTTTCGCTTCGGCAATCGCGGCCGAAATCGCAGCCAGATCGTTCTGCTCTTCTACGCGCAGCACTTGCCAGCCGTAAGCTTCGAAACGCTTCTGCACGTTCTCGGAGAACGCCATGTTCAACTCGCCGTCGAGCGAGATATCATTGGAATCGTAAAGCATGATCAATTTGCCTAATTTCAGGTGACCGGCCAAAGAAACAGCCTCGGAAGAAACGCCTTCCATCATGTCGCCATCGCCGCAAATTGCATATGTATAATGGTCGATTACCGGGAAGTTCTCTTTGTTGTAAGTCTCTCTCAAGTGAGCCTCAGCCATTGCCATACCGACTGCCATACCGATCCCTTGTCCAAGCGGACCTGTTGTTGCGTCAACGCCCGGGGTGTGACCGTATTCCGGATGTCCTGGCGTCGCACTTCCCCACTGACGGAAGTTCTTGATCTCTTCCAGCGGGAGGTCATAGCCGCACAGGTGGAGCAGGCTATATAGAAGCATGGAACCATGCCCCGCGGAAAGCACGAAACGGTCGCGATTAACCCACTTCGGATTAGCCGGGTTATGCTTCATATGCTGTTTCCACAATACGTAAGCCATTGGGGCAGCCCCCATGACCATTCCAGGGTGACCGGATTTGGCTTTCTCAACGGCGTCGATTCCTAATGTGCGAATCGTGTCGACCGCTAATTGCTCAATTGTTTTGTTCGTTGCTGTCATTTCGAAATTTCCCTCCTATATATCTTACTAACCTAAGTCTTTAACTTGTACATACAAGTGACTTTTCTCGCTTGCATTATTGTACCATTTGCTTTCAGGCTTTGCCACAATAAACCGCTAAACAATTCGCTTCTTCTACAAAAAAAAGACTGCATCCTAACGGATACAGCCTAGCTTTCCCATCAATTAAAAACTACAGTCTTGTTATTGTGAACAATAATGCGGTCTTCCACATGCCAAGCAACCGCTCTGGCGAGAACGATCCGCTCGATATGACGGCCGATCCGCTTCAGATCCTCCACATTGTCACGGTGGCTGACCCGTTGAACGTCCTGTTCGATAATCGGGCCGCCATCCAGCTCTTCCGTTACGTAGTGAGCCGTTGCGCCGATAATTTTGACGCCGCGGTTATGCGCTTGGGCATACGGCTTGCCGCCTACGAAAGCAGGCAAGAACGAATGGTGAATATTAATGATTCGATTCGTGTAGTGCTTGATGAAGGACGGCGAAACAATCTGCATATAGCGCGCCAAAACAATCGCATCCACCTTATCGCCAACAACTTCCAGCTGCCGGCGCTCAGCTTCAGCCTTCGTATCGGCCGTAACCGGAATATGGTGGTAAGGGATGCCGAACGGCTCCACCAGCGAACGCATATCCGGATGATTGGAAATCACCATCGCAATATCCGCGTTCAAATCGCCTGCCCGCCAGTGCCAGAGCAGCTCCAGCAGCGCATGATCCTCCTTCGAGACGAAGATCGCGATCCGCTTCTTCTGGCTGGCCAGCGACAAGCTCCATTCCATGGAGAACTTGTCCGCAACCGCGGAGAAAGCGGCTTTGAGCTGTTCCACACGCTCTTCCAGCTGCTCCAGATCAAACTCGATCCGGATGAAGAACATGCCGCCCTCCGGGTCCATCGTATACTGATCGGACTGCACGATATTCGCGCCGTATTCAAATAAAAACTGCGACACCGCCGCCACGATGCCGGGCTGATCAGGGCAAGAGATCAGCATTCTCGCTCTATTCGCCCATTCGCTCTCCCTGCGAGCTGAGCTGTTCGTACTACTCCGTTCCATGTGAATCCCCCTATGTTGTCTTTAAGCTTTCTTGAGTACTTCCTGGCCGGCAAGCCACACGATCAGACGCTGGTTAAGCTGCTCCTCGCTGAGGTCAGCCAGCAATCTCTCTTCATGCAAAATGTCGTACAAGCGCTCGAGCGGCTCGCGGCCGTCGGCTTTTTTCGCTTTCGCGTCGTTCTTCAGGATATCCCAAGTCTTCAGGACATAGTCGCGGAAATGGATATCCTTCTTGCCGAACATGTGGTCTATGCGCTCGACATGATCCAAGAACTCTTCGCCGAATCGGCCTTTGAGGTTGCCGGACAGCAGCGCAATCTCCGCTTCGTACATCGGACGCTGCGTCTTGTCTTCCTTGCCGATCCATGGCGTCTCCAAAATCATCGGCAGATGCTGCAGCTTCTCGTGGCTCGCCACATTGTTCATCGCCTCAAAGCCGATCCAGCCGGAGCCGAGCGGTGCATGGCGGTCTTTGCCCGCGCCGCGGGCGTTCTTGCTGTCGTTCAAATGAATGACGCCAAGCTTCTCGAGGCCGACCACCTTATCGAAATGGTGCAGTACGCCGTCGAGATCGTTCACGATATCATAACCGGCGTCATGCACGTGGCAGGTGTCCAAACATACGGTGAGCTTGTTGTTGAACTCGACCTGCTCCATGATTTCGGCGATTTCCTCGAAGCTGCGGCCGATCTCCGTCCCTTTGCCGGCCATCGTCTCGAGCGCGATGTTCACATCCGTATCTTTGACACCGGCAAGCACTTCGTTCAGACCTTCGGCAATCCGGGCGATGCCGTATTCCGCATCTTTGTCCGTGTAGGCACCCGGATGCAGAACGATATTGCGCACGCCGATGTACGCGGTCCGGCGAATTTCTTCCTGCAGGAAGCGCACGGCGAGTTCGAAGGTATCGTTTTTGTAAGAACCGAGATTAATAATGTAAGGCGCGTGCACGACGATTTCGTTAATGGCATGCTTGTCCATCAAAGCTTTGCCTTCTTCGATGAATTGATCTTCGATCGGTTTGCGGCGTGTATTTTGCGGTGCGCCAGTGTATATCATAAAAGTGGAAGAACCGTATGAAACTGCTTCTTCAGCTGCATTTAACAAGCCTTTATCCGAAAACGAAACGTGTGAACCGATTTTGGGCATGATCTTTAACTCCTTTATGAGTTTCTGTCTACTACCCTCCTATTTTACTCGGATTGTCGCAAGAAATCTAGAAATAAGGTATAATTCTTATCACAGATGACTGGATGCTAGTGAGGTGACCGATATATGTCCAACGATTTTTTCATGTGGTTCATTATTTTCTGGGTGTTCGTCCTGCTTTTCTTCATGAGCGTAGGCGGATACTTCATGTTTCGCAAATTTCTGAAGGTGCTGCCCAAGGAAGACGGCAAGTCCAAGCTCGACTGGCAGAATCATTATGTCGACAGCTCCCGCCATTTATGGACGGAGGAGTCCAAAGCATTTCTCGACCAGCTTGTCTCGCCGGTACCGACGGCTTTCCGGGATATTGCCAAGCATTCCATCGCCGCCCGGATCGGACAGGTTGCGCTGGAGGCTCAAGCGAGCGAAGTCACGCGAGAGCACTGTATCGAGGGCTACATTCTGGCGACGCCGCGCCGCGATTACCGGAGCTTAACAAGCTTCCTGGAGAAAGAACGGATCGATTACAGCGCATATAAGCATTTATTGCAATAAAAATAAAAAGCCGCTCATTTCTTTATTCAAGAAAGAGCGGCTTTATTTGTCGTTATCATGGAGGCTCCCGTATTTCCCATAGTTCCGTTCTAACACTAGCAAGCTAATCCCGCCTTAATCATCAAATCCAACGCTCCGAAGTTATCTCGTCATAACTATGTATGCAGACCGTACGTAATGAATCGCACTTTATACAATGAGCCAGAGGAATTGTCGTTTGGTAGAAGCCTGTTTTAAATATTTTTTTGGCATAGCATTCAGCCATGATGGAATGACACTCGATACAAAACACCTTTTTCAAATTGCCCATAAATTTCACCCCTTAATCATCCATATGCCACGTCACGTTACAATATGTATATATATAAAAGATTATAAGATACATTATGTAACTTATCAAGGAGATGTTTATTTAGCAGCTATAATCAACAAGCATGTCATCCTGCAGATGCTCGTAATCGTAGCTTTTGGCCAACTTGCCGAATTCTTTATTTTGTATCGAAGCCAGCCGGTTAATGGCATATAGCATCTCAAATTCTGCATAATTCACAGGTTGAAGATGGGCCGTATAGATGCAGCTGTCATTCACTTGATTTACCTGTCTGATGCAGCCTTCGCTCCGAAACACTCGGCCTATCATCGAAAACTCAAAACCGTAGAGCACTTCACGATCTGTCGGCAGTATCAATGAACTTTCAAAAGTAAATTGCGATTTCTCCAATTCCATAATTTGAATCATCGCTTGTTTCGTATGAATGGGCTTCTGGCGGATTTGAATGATGGTCAGTCTTCCTGGCAGAGGGGTTACCAAACCTAATTTCGTTCTTTTTTGGAAAACCATAGCTTCACGCACCTCATCATACACTTTGTATCTAGTCAAATGAATCACTGCTTTGTTATAATAGTTTTCTGGTATAATTCGTTAAAGCCAATGGATATAATGGTAGAAAAAACTTACAGTGAGGAATGATCATGCTGAAGTACGGAGACCGTATTGCTCTTTTACGTGAAAAAAGAGGACTGACGCAAGAAGAACTATCCATCAAAATCGGAATATCTAGAGCATCTCTTTCTCATTATGAAACAAGCCGCCGTGAACCAGATTACGAAACCATTAACAAGATTGCTAACTTCTTTGACGTTTCTATCGACTATTTGCTTGGGCGTACGAACCAGCAGCAAACCGTTCTCGACCACGATGTCCGGGACTTTGTTGAGAATTTGGATTTAACGGATGAAACGATTTTACAAAAGTTTTCTTTGACGGTGGATGGCCGCAAATTATCGCCTGAAGAAGCCAAACGATTCATTGCTTTTGTAAGGGCTGAGCGTTCTTTGGAGTAGATGGGGAAGAGCCGCTGTGATCTTGAGTTTGAAATTTCTGTATGTCGATTCCCAGATGGGCAAGAATCTCTTCAATATCGACGGAAATCTTCGATTCCTGTTTCATATAACGCACTACTCCTAACGCTCAGCTTTTCTTAAAAAGCACCAGCTTTTTTTATCTTTTATGATACATTATGTATCCTGGATGTCAAGTCGACTCACATTCATTTCATCACTATTTATTCACGCCAATATACTTTAAGGTCACTGAAGGAGCGGACTGATTGAATAAATCACGGAGCACGGAGACGTTTTTTGTCTTTAAATAATAGTGATACCCATAGGTCTTACGTAGTGTATGCGTGCCGATATCCGTCAACCCCACCTGTTTGGCCGCTTGATTCAAAATACGGTAAACACGGATTCTCTTGATCGGATTGCCCGTACGCTGGGACGGAAATAAGTAATTATCTTCGTCCATGTACTGAATGTATTCTTTGATATAGGTCTTAAGTTGCGGTGAGAGCTGAAATGACTTGATTTTGCCGGTCTTCTCCTCCCGGACGCTGACAACGTTGCGGTCCATCACGTCCTTTACTTTCAAAGAGAGCAGATCGCTAAGATGGAGTCCCGAGTTAATGCCGATCGTGAAGAGCAGCCAGTCCCGAATCGACTGTTCTTTCAAAACCTCTTGTAATTGCTCGATTTTCTCTTGATCTCTAATAGGTTGTACTACTTGCATGAATAGCACCTCACATAACCTTATTCGCGTACCTTGTATGTTACTTATGTATTTATGCTGTAGCTGGACACTATAATGGCTCTATCAATCCTCCCTCCTATTTATGTTACATATTGTATCACAAATTTGATAAATGATCTATGCCTTTTCCTGTTCTCAAATCCCGATCCCTGCGATATAATTCTTAATAAAGAACGCTAGTTTGTGAATAAATCATGAAGGGAGGCCATGTATATTGTTCAAACTGGTACGACTACTATGCATTGTCATGCTCTTGAGTGTCGTCACATTTCCCGTATCCGCCTATGCCTCAGGCTACAATTCGGGAAGCTCGCAAAATTCTAGCATTCTATCGAAGATTACTTCATTTTTCGATTTAAGCAAGCTATTTGGATCAAGTACCTACAGCAGCAGCAATAATAATAGCAATAGCAACTACAACAATAATAACAGCAATAACCACAACAGCAACGACAACTCCCACAACGGCAATAATAACAACAACAACAACAACAACAACAACAACAACGATGACAAAGACTGGGATTTGGACGATATAGACTGGGAAGACTGTTGGGACGACATCGATTGGGAGGATCTCGATTGCTTCGATTCCTATGATATTTGGAAAAAGTGGTTCTGCTACTAAATAAGGATAAGCTCTTCAGGACAAGCGCATTGAGGCAGGTTCATGCTCAACGAACCGCAGCTCCGGCAGCAACTGCCGGAGTTGTGTGCGTTTATGTCGGCCTCGCCGCCAGTTCGAATACGGTAATTTCAGGCCGGCAATTAAATCGAATCGGGAACAAGGTTGTCCCTAGCCCGCGATTTGTGTAAACGTAAAATTCTCTATTGTCGAATGCGTAAAGCCCCATAGGGTACTTTTGACCTAGGTCCGGTGTAAAGAGACTGCCGTACAAGGGGATTCGAATCTGGCCGCCATGACTATGTCCCGAGAGCTGAAGATCAACCGGATAGGCCGATGCCATATCGGCAAAATCCGGCTCATGCGCAAGCAGCAGGACGAACTCGTCTTTATGAACGCCTTGGAGTGCGAGACGCAAGTCCGGCTTGCCATGAAAGATTTCATCGATCCCGACCACATGCATGCGTCCATTCCCTCGCTCAATCGTTCGGTTGCCGTTGACCAGGACGGTAAAACCGGATCGTTCGAGTACATCCTTGACCTTGCCGGGCGACAGCCGCATATCATGATTGCCGAGGACCGCGTATTTCCCCAAACCAGCTTGCAGCCGCGACAGGATCGGGATGACATCCTCATTCACTTCGCCGTGATTGGAATCGAACAGATCCCCCGTGAAGCAGATGATATCCGGCTTTTGCTTCTGAATCAGCCCCGCCACTCTTTCCATTTGTCCCAGGCTGTAATAGCTGCCGAGATGGGTATCGCTGAACTGAACGATTCGCACGCCACCCAAAGCTGCCGGATACCGGCGGTATGCTAGTCGCACCGTTTGCAGCTGAATCCAATAACGCTCCCCACAAATGCCGTAGAGACCGCCGATTCCCGCCATAATCCCCAAAGATCCGACGGTTTTCAGACCATATCTGAGAAACTGCCTCCGGCTAAAAGGCTTCTCGTTCACGGTATGATCCCCTCCGCTCCTCCATATTTGTGTCCTAATGTCGGATGCTCACGCGGTATTTGTCGAGGGGGATTCACACAAGCACCGATACATTTTGTATAATTTTAATATTAGCAGGATTGATTTCGCTGAAAAAACGTGCGATAATAAATTACGAGATACGAATTGTATCACACCAGAACGGTTTTGGAGGGGTCGCTTGTGACTAAGATAAATCAGATAAATATCGAAGAGTATGATGTGGAGTGGGTCGATCTTATTATGCGCGCTCGTAAGATGGGTCTTACAACGGAAGATATCCGTGCATTTCTAAGAAGCCCTTTCCAACCGGCACAAAAATTACCGGTGCCAACTGAAAATAATCCTTGTATGTCCCCATAGATCCTCTGGATTCATCTTACTACTCGTCGTTCGGTCGCTTCATTCTCCATTTGTTGAAATCCAAAAACTCCCGAAATTGCTGTTTATCTACCCCAGATGACATCGCTTCTTTGATAATGTCATACCATTCCTGATCAAGCTCAAGCGTATCCTGTGCCGCCGCATCTTGTTCATCGATGAGCCTCTCGACAGGTACCTTCAGAACAGCTGCAATCTTCTCAAGAAACTGAATCGAAGGGTTCTTCTGAATATCGCGTTCCAAGCTGCTAATGTAAGACTTGGCTACGCCTGCACGTTCAGCCAGCTCCGTCAATGACAGGCCCTTCTCTTTTCTCAGTTGTTGAACACGTTTTCCAATCATGCGAGATCTTCCCTTATAATAAAATTATGGTTCCTCTTGTTATTATATCAGGATTTCTTTAAAAGAACAAATTTGTTCCATATTAAGAACGGCACAAACAACAAGCCCCAAGCGGGGCTTGTTAATCTGACTTGATCAGCTTCTCATTATGCCATTTCATAAATTCAATCAAAATTTTAAGCTCATGGAGTCGTCCCTTATCAATGCCGGATTGCTTCAGATCATCGATGAAATCCATCCATTCTTGATCCAGCTGTCGGTCTGTCTCCGCATCAACGGTAATTTTCAATAACAGCTTGAGATCGACCATGAGGACCTCGGCAATTTTCTCCATCACATGAATGGATGGATTTTGCTTCAGATTTCTTTCAATATTGCTTAGATACGATTTGGAAATCCCCGTCCGTTCGGAGAGCTCGGACAATGTGTATCCCTTTTGCTTGCGGATACTTGAAATATTTTGACCAATCATCGTTATCATCACTCCACAGTGACACTTTTGGCAAGATTCCTTGGCTTGTCAACATCACATCCGCGATACACGGCTGCGTAATACGCAATAAGCTGCAACGGAACGACGGCCACGAGCGGGGTCAGATGCTCATACACCGACGGCAGGACGATCTGGTCGTTCATCGCCTCCATGCCTTCCATGCTGATCATACAAACCTGGGCTCCGCGCGCCATAACCTCTTGCACATTGCTTCTGATATTTCCCTTAATATGAGCTTGTGTCAGCAGCGCTACGACAGGGGTCCCTTCTTCAATCAAAGCGATGGTCCCATGCTTCAATTCCCCGCCGGCAAAGCCTTCCGCCTGAATATATGAAATTTCCTTCAGCTTGAGCGCGCCTTCCAGACACGCGTAATAGTCAACGCCCCGGCCTATAAAGAAGCAGTTGCGTGACGTATTCAGATACTTCCATACGCTCTCTTCCATCATCTCCTTCTTGTTAATCATAATTTCCATCGCATTAGCGGCAATACTGAGTTCGTGAATAGGGTTCACACCCGATACTCTTCCCTTACTGCGGGCACAATCAAAGGCAAGCACCGCCAATACGGCAATTTGCGCGGTATAGGCTTTGGTCGATGCTACCGCAATCTCCGGTCCGGCATGTGTGAGCAGCGTGAAGTTCGCTTCACGGGATAACGTCGAACCAGGTACGTTCGTGATGGTCAAGGCTGGATAGCCCAATTGCTTGACAGCCACCAGTACCCCTCGGCTATCCGCCGTCTCCCCGCTCTGGGAAATAAAAATGAAGAGAGGCCGTTCCGACAGAATAGGGCGGTTGTACAGAAATTCGCTCGCAATGTGCGTCTCGACCGGGATGCCGGCAATTCTCTCGATTAACTGTTTGCCGACCAGACCCGCATGATAACTGGTTCCGCAAGCAATGATATAGAGACGGTCCGCATCATTCAGGCTGGCGCGAATGTCACGGTCAATCATCAACTCGCCGTCGGCATCCTGATATTTGGAAATGACTTTCCGAATAACGGCAGGCTGTTCATCGATTTCCTTTAACATGTAATGCGGGTAAGGCCCTTTCTCGATATCGCTGGCGTCCAGCTTCACTTGGAAAGGTCTCCGTCTAATGCTCTCCCCGTTCAAATTCTTGATCGTTAACGACGTTTGGCGGAGAATGACCATTTCTTCATCCATCAATTCAACGAACTGATGGGTGAGCTGCAGCATAGCCATGGCATCGCTGGCGACCACATGAAAGTCCGCTCCGAGACCGATGAGCAGCGGACTCTTATTCTTCCCGACATAGATCGTGTCGGTATTCTGCGCATCGAGCAGCGCAACAGCATATGAACCTTTCAAACTCATAAGCAATTGCCGGAAAGCTTCCTCTGCTTGCAGCCCGTCCGCCACCAGCTTCTCCATCAACTGCACGATCACTTCCGTGTCCGTGTCACTTGCGAAGGGGACTCCCTGCAAATCGTGCTGCTTCAATTCTTCGAAGTTCTCAATCACGCCATTATGTACGATCGTGAAGCGGCCGCTGTTGCTTTGATGCGGATGCGCATTGCGTCGGCTCGGTTTGCCATGGGTCGCCCATCGGGTATGCCCGATGCCGATCGCTGCCGTTTCATTCTCATCGATTACTTCCCGAAGTGCCGAGATACGCCCTTGCTCTTTATATACGTGCACGCCTCTCTGGTTCATTACCGCAATTCCGGAGGAATCGTATCCTCTGTATTCCAACTTCTCCAATCCTCTGACCAGGATGTCCTTCGCGTCCTGATTACCGATATAACCTACAATTCCACACACGGTAAATCCTCCTCTAATGATTTAAATTCTTAATAAAGAACAATAAGGTAATAATTGGGTGTAGACCGCATACATTTGCTGCTTCGCTCATAAGTTTTTACAAAAGGAGGGATCTTGTCATGTATCCACGTTCGACTCATATATGGAAGAAGACGCAGCGTACTTACCATAAGGTCATGCATGCATACAACTCTATCCTTTATAGGGACTGTCTTGACAATGAAATGAAAGTAGCTTTATTGGCTAAGATCGAGCATCATAAACGGAAAATGTACGATGGAACCAAGTTTCGCATCATTAGGCACTAATGCCTCTGGCCTTCAAGACCAGCTTCTTGATACATTCGATAACCCTCATCTGTTCGTCCTCCGTCATATTGGATCCGGAAGGCAGGCATAGTCCGCTTGCAAATAACTGTTCGGAGATATTCTCGTTATCGCTATGCGGATAATAGGCAATTCCTTGGAACAGAGGCTGCAGATGAAGCGGTTTCCAAACGGGACGAGCTTCGATATTTTCTTCCGCCAAAGCCTCCAGCAGCTCCACGACCGTTACACCGGCCTCCTGTTCATCCAGGGTTAGAGCCGTAAGCCAGCGGTTCGAGCGTGTTTCCTTCAGCTCCGGCATCATTCGGATGCCCGGAATTTGTGACAATTCTTGCTCGTATCGTGCCTGAATCGCTCTTCTGGCGCTAACCCGCTCATTCAGCACCTCCAGCTGGGCTCTTCCGATGCCGGCCAGCACATTGCTCATGCGATAGTTGTAGCCCGTCTGGCTATGCTGGTAATGCAAAGCATAGTCGCGTGCCTGCGTAGCCAGGAAGCGCGCTTTATTCAAGCCCTCGACATCGTTGGACACGAGCATCCCTCCGCCCGACGTCGAGATGATTTTATTGCCATTGAAAGAGTAAATGCCGTACTTGCCGAAGGAACCGCTCGCTTTCCCTTTGTATGTAGAGCCTAATGACTCTGCCGCATCCTCAATGACAGGGATGTTGAATGCATTGCACAGTGTCATGATCTCGTCCATTTTGGCGCTCTGGCCATATAGATGAACGACGATAACCGCTTTCGGCAGCTTCCCTTCGCGCGCCACTTCGTACAATGCACGCTCCAGCGCTTGAGGCGACATGTTCCAAGTATCGGGCTCCGAATCGATAAATACCGGCTTGGCTCCCTGATACACAATCGGGTTAGCGCTCGCCACGAAGGTGAGACTCGAGCAGAAGACGGTATCCCCGGCTTTCACCTCCAGCAGCTGCAGCGCCAAATGGATAGCCGCCGTCCCCGAACTGACCGCAGCCGCGTCGTTCAATCCGACATAGGCGGCGAGCTCTTTCTCGAATGCATCGACATGCGGACCTAACGGAGCTATCCAATTCGTATCGAATGCATTCTGAATATAGGCAAGTTCATTCCCGCTCATGTGCGGAGGGGATAGATATATTCTTTTGTTCGCGTTGAACATGCTTGTCGCCACTTCCTTCTTGGTTATTTATGCACAAAAAAAGCGCCGATGCGCCGTTAAGCAAATTTCTGTTTGGCAATAATTCTTGCAGGTGTTCCCACAGCGGTTGCATAGGGCGGAATATCGCTGATCACTGCGGCACCCGCTCCGATCATAGCCCATTCACCGATGCGCTTCCCTGGAATGACCGTTACTCCCGCTCCGACCATAGTCCCCTCGTTCACGGTGACAGCACCGGTTAATGTCGCTCTCGGAGCAACATGAACATAATTTCCAATGCGATTATCGTGCTCAACGATAGCGCCTGAATTAATAATCACATGATCGCCGATGTATGTATCGGCGCTAACAATCGTATTCGCCATGATCACCGTTCCAACACCGATCGAAGCGCTTGGACTTATGATCGCAGTAGGGTGAACTAACGAACCATAGGACTCAGCAGGGAGGCCGAGCTTCTTCACGATGGACTTGCGAATCTCGTTATTTCCGATCGCGATCACGAATTTCAAGTCCGAGAATCGGCTTAATAGATGATGCGCGGAAGATGCCGGACCTTTGTGAATGCCTTCGCGAAGCATTAGCTCTTCATACTTGTCGTCCAATATAGCCGTAACTTTCATGTCATTCCTGGCATGAATCAAATCTCTGACGACTTTGCTATGGCCGCCTTCACCGATAATGACCAGATTCAACCTGCATCACAACTTTCATGAGAGATTGGAGCCCGAAAACTTCTCCATTGTCACGTGGTTACTATGACTAATGCCATCCGACTTGATAACCTTGATAAAAGTTAACAGCAAAATTTTTAAATCCAACAGCATGCTCTGATTTTCCACGTACCAAACATCCAGCCTGAATTTCTCTTCCCAGGAAATGGCGTTTCGGCCGTTCACTTGTGCCCAGCCTGTAATGCCAGGCCGTACTTGGTGGCGTTTGGCTTGCTCCTCGGTGTAGAGCGGCAAATAATCCATCAGCAGCGGTCTTGGGCCTACCAAGCTCAAATCGCCTTTGATGACGTTGACCAACTGCAGCAATTCGTCCAGACTGTACTTCCGGAGAAGTTCCCCGAAAGGCGTCAACCGGATGGAGTCCGGCAGCAAATTCCCTTCGCTGTCCCTCTCATCAGTCATAGACCGGAATTTATAAATATGTATAGGCTTCGCGTTCAGCCCGGGTCTTTGCTGTTTGAATACAATGGGCGAGCCCAGCTTGAATCTGACTAGTAGAGCAACAATCCCGATCACGGGAGATAAAAGCAGCAATAGCGTTATCGACACCAGCAAATCGAAAAGTCGTTTCATTCGCAATCATACTCCTGCAATCTTAATCTATCATTTCACTAGCACAGTTAAAATTTGTTGCTTGATCTCTTCAATTAATTCTTTGACTTCCATGCTTTCTTTCTCCTGGCCAATTTTGTAAGCTTTCAATAGGATCTCTTTCATCTGCTCTTGGGTAAGACCCGATATATCCATATCCGCTACCTCGTATTAGGTATTTTCCTTTAATTGGCGTGTACGATTGGTGCCGCTTCTTGGTATCCGTGCGGGTTTCTCGATTGCCAATGCCAAGCGTCCCGGCACATCTCTTCAATGCCCAACTCCGCGACCCATCCCAGCTCCCGCTGCGCTTTCGTGGCATCGGCGTAACAAACCCCGATATCGCCGGCTCTTCGTTCGGTCACTCTGTAGGGGATGCGTTTCCCTGTTACGCCTTCGAATGCAGCGACCATTTCCATCACACTGTATCCGCGTCCTGTCCCCAGGTTGTAAGCTTCCACTCCCGTAGCAGCCATCACCTTCTCCAATGCCTTCAAATGACCGCGTGCCAGATCGACGACGTGAATATAATCCCTCACGCCCGTACCATCGGGCGTTGCATAATCATTGCCGTAGATTTGCACTTCTTTCAATCTGCCCACGGCCACCTGTGTAATATAGGGCACAAGATTATTCGGCACACCGTTCGGGTCTTCGCCTAATCTGCCGCTGCTGTGAGCTCCAATCGGGTTGAAATAGCGCAGAAGCGCAATGCTCCATGATGGATCGGACACGTGCAGGTCCTGCATGATTTCTTCGATGATTTGTTTCGTTCGTCCGTAGGCGTTGGTTGCGCCTAACGGCGTATTCTCCGTAATCGGCACTCGTTCGGACAAGCCGTACACGGTAGCCGAGGAACTGAATACGATTCGATGGACTCCGTATTGCTGCATGAGCTCACAGAGGATCAGCGTCCCCGTAATATTCGTATGGTAGTAACGAAGCGGCAAACGCACAGATTCGCCTACTGCTTTGAGCCCAGCAAAATGAATAACCGCTTCAATGCTGTGCTGCCTGAACACGTTCTCCAGATCAGTCCGATTCAGTAAATCCATCTGATAGAACTGAAAATCTTTGCCGGTTAACTCCTTAACCCGCCGTAACGACTCCGCACTGCTGTTGCACAGATTGTCCACAACGACAATTTCATATCCCGCATTTAACAATTCTACGCAGGTGTGGCTGCCGATATAACCGGCTCCGCCTGTTATGAGGATGGGCATATTTTTAGACCTCACCTTGTTTAAAATTTCAAGTAGTCACTTTTATAAATGATATTTAGAGTCACTACGTTCTCAAAGTAGAAATAAATCAAGTAAAAACCCAGAATGGCGTAATACATGAACTTCTGTTCTCTTCGAACAAATAGGCTGATGACCCAGGACATCAGAAGGACATTATACAGACCGAAATAGATTGTAAACCTTGCGAATATCCAGTTCTGTGTGGCAATGGCCATCACGACGAAATTCAGCAGTGACATATTGACGACGTAGTCGCCGTACGGGAATATTTCTCTCAGCTTGTTTCTTCCTAGGTAGGCAAGTATCAACGGAATTGCGCCGATGATTACCCTAATAATGCTAGCCCCGCCTTCTTGGAAATTCTGATACTCACTGTAATGCGTGTCCGCAATTGCTGAGAAGATGGCATCCGACAAAACGCTATAGCCCATGATCAGGACAACAGCCAAAGCCAAGAGAACAAACGTGGATGATGTCCAGGCCTTTCTTCTCACGATGAAATAGACCGGAATAAGGATCAAAGCACTGCCGTGGAATAAAGAAGCGAAGGCAACGATCAGGAAATACTTCTTCCAATTTCCTTCGAATAAAAACTTCGTAGCCGCAAAAACGATGGCAGAGGCCAAAAATTGTCTGACGCCGTTCATGGATACGATGTAAAGACCCGATGTGATGTATATATAGATACTTACTTCAAATAGTCTGGAATACTTGTAAAGCACATAGACGATGAGTACATTGGTAACTAATGCCGTTAGGAATATCAATAACTGAGGATTCTCTGTGTAAGACTTCAAAATTTTTTGTAAGATTCCGAATCCTATATCTTTTTCAGACATAATTTGTACCCACGTAAAATCAGTGATCCTGTAAGTATACATATAAAAATAAGTATCGCCGATATTGTTACGCAGCCCCGCTACCAAGGCGAACGTTGCCATCACGATGACCGTCAGCCATTTGTTAGGCTTAACCATCGGAGGTCCGGAGCCGATTGCCACAGGTTTAGCCAAATATCTTGAAAATAGGGAAGCGACATAGACGACAACCAAATTAGCCCACAAGATGGCCATAAGTGATTTCCTTTCGTTGCTTACGAGATTCTTGTTTTCCGAATAACATACCAGTAGAGCAGGAAACCGAATGGAATGGCGAGGAAGGTGAGCAGCTTCGCCGGCGTTTCCTCCATAAATCTGCGATTGCCGGAAGTCATGCTGGAGGATACATAATGGATCGATTGTCTGAATTTGAACAGCGAGCCGGCAAACGGCAGCTTCATCAGCTCCTTACGGTAAAAAGCAAAACCTTTTGGGTTCCTGCGGTACTGCTTCAACATGTTCATGGAGGAACCGTCCGGTAAATATTCGACGCAGCACAGCACCTCATTCATCAGGAGCATTTCGTACTGTTGGTCCAGCATGTAATACTTGTAGGCCAAGCCTACATATTTCTCATTCTCGAAAATCGGATACGGATAGTTCCGGGTTAACTCCGTTCGATAGACAAGCTTCTTGTCTCCCGTAACACGATGCTTGTTATACAGTTGAAATAGAGTTGACGTCTTCAAATCTTCAGGCAGCCTTGTGCCGATAATGCGCCCATCGGTATAAGAATCCAGCCCAATGATGCCGCTGACTCGTTCATTCCCGTGTTTCTCCCAGAATGCGTTGATCTGTTCTACGGCACGATCCGGCATGTAATCGTCTGAATCGATACATACATTCAATTCCGTATCGATAAGGCTGTAGGCCGTATTGTGGGCCCCATGCATACCTTGGTTGTCCTGCCGGTGATAACGTATTTCGATCTTGTTCTCGGCCATCCAGCCGGCCACCAATTCCTCTGTCCGATCCGTCGAGCCATCGTCAATAATTAACCAGATGAAATCCTTGGATGTTTGTCTCTTCAGACTTTCATAACATATATGAAGGCAATATGCTCTATTGTAAGTCGGAGTAAACACAGTAAGCTTCTTCATACGATCACCTCAATATGCCTAGATAGAACCCCTCTGTCCAGCCAGCTGTATTCTTAATGTCATAACCTTTGTTGGATAAAGACATCTGCGGAATCTGTCTAGGTGAATTCTTCGTCATAACAGCCTTCATTCGGTCGACCCATAACGACTTATCCCTCAAAGGCAGCCGTTCGACCAAGTGGATGCCCATATCCACTTCTTGGGTAATCTCATCCGAGATGAGGCACGGCAGTCCGGCTCCCTGCGCTTCAATGAGCGTTACAGGCAGGCCTTCGTGCAGAGAAGGAAAGACGAACATATCGAAAGCTTGAAGCAGTCGTGTAATGTCGCTGCGTACACCCAAGAACCTCACTTGATGCTGGAGATCCATCATCATCACTTTCTTCTCCATCTCCGCGCGAAGCGGACCGTCCCCCGCCAAGACCAACACCGTGTTCTTCTTTTCTTGATTCAGCTTTGCGAAGAGTTCAATGAGGAAGGCATGATTTTTCTGATGAGCGAATCGCCCGACATGCCCTACAACATAATGATCTAGAGGAAGGCTCAGCTCCTGCCTTACTTGCTCTCTAACCTCTAGGGAGAACGCAAACTTCTCGCTCTCAATCCCGTTCTTGAGGATCACCGCTTGATTCCCTCGGTTGGCGAACAACCATTGGGCCGCTTTATGGGAACATGCCAAAAAGTGCGTCGCACAAGAACGAATGAATGTCCCCGCAACCCACTTATAAGCCTTGGCCGCCATACTGCCTTCACTGCTCGTATTATGACTATGCGCTATACGGATCGGAGCCCCCGCTTTCTTCGCGGAGCGCAAGACGAATCCGCTCATTTTATCCATATGCGCATGCACGACTTTGTAATGGGAATGAGCCGCGAAGAAATGATCAAGGGCTTGAATGTATTTCGCATGACCGACATCCGATACATACGGAATCCGATGAATCACTCCACCCATCTCCGTAATCTCCGCATCGAAGACACCGGCTTTGCTGGTCAGGAAGTCGAACTGAACCTTGGTGCGGTCGATATTGCGGTATAAATTCATGAGGAGCGTCTCCGCCCCGCCGCGATTCATATTGACCACTACGTGCAAAATTCTTATTGGATTGCCCACATGACATCCGCCTTTTCATTCATAAATAAAGAATAGATCGTACGCTTCTCATCCAGTACTTGATGAATGGCATACCTTCTTTCGACGATTTCCCGTCCCTGCTTGCCCAGACTCTCCCGCAGCTCCTTGTCGCCGGCCAGTTGTTTGATCCTGGCGGCCATTGCCTCCTGGTCATTAGGCGCGATAAGCCAGCCGTTATGGTCATTGCGGACCAGCTCTCTGTGACCTCTATTGTCGCTAGCGATGATCGGGAGCGCGCAAGCCATTGCTTCCATAAGGTTCACCGGAAGGCCTTCCCGCATACTGGATGCAACCGCCACATCACACATTGGCAGGAGACGGTCGATATCGTCCCGATAGCCAAGGAAATCCACGCGATCCGTCACACCCATTTCTTTGGCGAGCGCTTGGCACTGTTCCTTGAGCGGCCCTTGACCGGCGAGCAATAGCTTGACGTTAGGAGCACTATCCTTCAATGACGCCATAGCATGAAGAATCATTTGCTGATTCTTGTTCGTATTGAATTCCGCTGCATAGAACAGGAGAACATCATCCCGCTTATAGCCCATCATCGTTTTCAGCGCATGTTTATGCTTTTCATTTGTAGGTTGAAATCTATGGGTATCTACGCCAACGCCATGCACATGCTCGATTCGCCCCGCCCGGAACCGGCGATTGATCGCAAGATCATAATCCTCCTGATTGATCGTGATCAAACAGTCCGTCAATGAGGACATCATTTTCTCAAGCGGATAGTAGACCAACCAATTCAGGAGAGGAGCTCCTTTGCAAAAGTGGAAGCCATGCGCCGTGTACAGCACCCTCGTTCCCTGCTTGCGCGCTTCACGCGCAGCCAACCGCGCCAGGACCCCGCCCATTGGCGTATGACAGTGGACGATATCATACTGATTCTCCGTAATGATGGACTTTAATTGCTTATATGCAAGCAAGTTATTACGATGGAAAGGCGATCTTTGGATCGGAATATTGAACTTCGCATCTACATAAGGAAGGTCCATATCCCCTTTGGCGGCAATATGGACCTCCCACCCCTGCTCTTTGAACCATTTCATATAGGGCAAGTGAAACGCTTTGAAATGATAATCGACCGTGGCGCATAACAGCACTTTCTTAGACATCCGCATCCCCTACTTAATCAATTCTTTCTCCAGCACGGAGGAGAGATATTTCAGCAGCTCGAATCTGAGATCGTCCCGCTGCAGGGCGTAATCAATCGTCGTCTGGATAAACCCTAACTTCTCGCCTACATCAAACCGCTCTCCTTCAAATTCATAAGCGTAGACCGACTCGAGCAAGTTCAATTCCTCAATGGCATCCGTAAGCTGAATTTCCCCGCCGGCCCCCGGTTTCTGATTATTCAGGATATCGAAAATTCTCGGCGTCAAAATGTAACGGCCCATGATCGCCAGATTCGACGGTGCCTCTTCCTTCTTAGGTTTTTCAACTAAATGGTTGATGCTGTACAAGCCCTTCTCAATCGTATGACCGTCCACGATTCCGTATCTGGACACATCGCTGTCAGCGACATGCTTCACGCCAATGATGGAGGAATGACGGTAATCGTATTGGTCCATCATCTGCTTCAGACAAGGCTTATTCGCCCGAACGATATCATCGCCGAGCAGCACGGCGAAAGGCTCTTCGCCAATAAACTTGCGCGCACACCAGATGGCATGTCCCAGACCTCTTGGCTCTTTCTGCCGAATGTAATGAATATCGACTTTGGAGGATTTCTGTACTTCCGTTAGCAGATCGAATTTCTGCTTTTCGAATAAATTTTGCTCCAGCTCAAACGAATTATCGAAATGATCCTCGATCGCCCGTTTCCCTTTGCCCGTCACGATAATGATGTCCTCAATCCCTGACTCTACAGCTTCTTCCACGATATATTGAATCGTCGGTTTATCGACAATTGGCAGCATCTCTTTGGGCATGGCCTTCGTTGCGGGAAGGAATCTAGTGCCCAGACCAGCGGCTGGAATGATGGCTTTTCTTACTTTCATGGTTGCATTCTCCTTCTCTTTAAACAATTGAAATTAGTTTTTTCGGTATAGCTATCACATTGCCATTTGCTAAATTCAACAATTGTTCCCTTATATTTGCTTTATCAAGTGTATGGAATGTCGATAGTATTTCTAAGATTTCATCTACGTAAAGATCCGCCGTTTTACCAATATAGATCTTTGGATAAACTTGCTTCTCACCGACCTCATCCGCTTTCAATAACTCTTCAAAAAGTTTTTCTCCTGGTCTCATACCTGTAAACTCAATGCCGATCTCTTCGATTGAATTTCCAGAAAGTTTAATCAAGTTTTTGGCCAGATCGACAATTTTTACGGGGTCCCCCATATCTAAAACAAATATCTCTCCGCCTTTAGCTAAAGCCCCAGCCTGAATGACCAACCTTGAAGCCTCCGGGATGGTCATGAAATATCGAATCATTTCGGGATGAGTGACCGAAACCGGTCCACCTTTTTCAATTTGCTTTTTAAAACGGGGAATTACACTTCCACGGCTTCCTAATACATTGCCGAATCGAACTGCAACGAACTTCGTTTCACTATTTCTATCCATATCTTGAATAATCATTTCGGCCAATTTTTTAGTTGCACCCATCACGCTTGTCGGATTTACGGCTTTATCGGTCGAAATCATGACAAATGTATCTACCCCATACTTGCTCGCTGCCTTAGCAACATTCATGGTTCCGATTACATTGTTCTTTATTGCTTCTTCAGGGTTTCGTTCCATTAATGGTACGTGCTTATGAGCTGCAGCATGATATACGACATCAGGATGATATTTATTCATAATAGACATCATCTTTTGAGCGTCTTGTATATCTGCGATTTCAGTACTAAATTCGATTTGCTTATGTAATGACTCGTCTTTTAATTCCATTTCAATCGAATAAATACTGTTCTCACCATGTCCTAATAAAATTAACTGTCGCGGGTTAAACTTTGTGATCTGGCGACAAATCTCCGAGCCAATTGATCCACCAGCACCAGTCACCAAGACAACCTTATCTGTAATAAAATCCGATACACTCTCAATATCTAACTCAACCGGTTCTCGTCCCAATAAATCTTCAACCTGTACATCCTGGAACTGACTAACCGATAGCTTTCCTGTTACAATGTCCTCTAACATAGGTAAAGTTTGTGTTTTCGCATTCGTCTTCGCACATTCCTGAAAAATAGTGTTTAACTCCTTTTTCCCTAAAGAAGGAATTGCAATAATAATATTCTCTATATGTAAATCTTTTACTGCCCGTTCAATACGACTAGTGCCTCCAATCACGGGTAACCCCAAAATATCAAGTTGGTGGATATTCACGTTATCGTCAATAAATGCAATAGGTAACAATTCTGTTTCGGAATTTTTAATAAGTTGTCTTGCAACCATTGTCCCCGCTGAACCCGCACCGATGATTAAAGTTCGCCTCTTATTCTGAGTCTTACTATTAAATGAGCCCCTAAGTAGCCGCCAGCAGAACCGGGAGCCCCCGATAAGTAAAATGTGCAGCATCCATGTAACGGCAAGCAAACGGAAATAGATATCCTGTACGATGACTTGTTGAATACATGCAGCCGTGATAATGGAGAATGTAACTGCTTTAAGAATAATTAACAGTTCTCCGACACTTGCATGCTCCCAGGCCTTCTTATAAAGCTTATACATCAATGAAAATAAGTGATGACTGAGCAACAAAGTAATTGAACTTATCACTAATGGCAAAGTGATGACGTCGAACTTCGCACTTAATAAA
Organism: Paenibacillus sp. MAHUQ-63; assembly: GCF_028765165.1. Classification (GTDB taxonomy): domain Bacteria; phylum Bacillota; class Bacilli; order Paenibacillales; family NBRC-103111; genus Paenibacillus_E. Next base: position 1,278,865 of record NZ_JARADB010000001.1, read on the forward strand.
AACCGGCTAAAGAAAATACAGGTCAATACGATAAAGGAATCCGCAACGATTAACAGTGATAATCTTTGACGGTACGACAAGATCATTCCACCCTTTCTATAAAGTACTTAAGTATATGGCCTTTTGTAGAAAAGACCGTATAATTAAAAACTTTATTTCATTCAGGGCATCTAACCCCTCCTCGCACCACACTATCGACGACTCGCGTCTAAGGTCTATTTCAACCCACAGCATGGTCGAGTGCTTCCATTGATAACGGTTAGGAGGCATCACCGAAACTATAATAAAGATCCCTGGGCCGTTCTTTATAAAGAACAAACAGACAATAAAAATTCATGCTCTCATCATGATTAACTGTCGTGGCGAATATGTTATAATCAATGAATACATACTCTACAAAACAATTATTCTTTATAAAGAACGACATTATAGAAATAATGACCTTTTTAAGTTGCTAACTGTATTTATCTCTCATTTTAGTTCTTCATAACGAACGTGTCAACTTTATTTTTTCATTATAACGCACGATTTTCACAGATACAGTTGTAGTGCTTTCGTTTCTAGACATGAGAACGTTTTCCTCTTTAGTAAAATAGCCAGAATAAAACGAAAGGTTTATTCTGGCTTATAAGCCTAATTTGAAATTAGTCCGAATGGTTTGAATACAGCCAATCCATTTACATATGCCCACGATACGCCTCCATCATTAGCAACACCTGTTGTATGGGAAGGAGGTATTGTGCCGCTTGTTCCTGCTGTAGTTGCTCTGTAAACTTTTCCATTTGCATTTACTAAGTCATTAATAGAGTATGCTTTATTCTGTGTCCATGAGTTGTTATTTGCTGTACCAGCTGTTACACAAACCCATCCAATGTATCCGCCAGGAGCAGGTGCAGTATTATACAACAGCTCCCCAACACTATAAGAACCAAAACTCGGTACAGATGAAGCTAAAGAAGGCATTAAGATATTACCCAAAATATTTTTTTCAAGCTGCATATTTACGTTACTTGTAAAAACAATCGCCGAATTTACTTGACTATTATTTTGTACTACAATAATTGACTTAGGCTTGGGTATCACTGAATTAGCTATTCGATAAGCTCCTTCAATAGTAATTGTCCCCATTGTGTTAGTACCGGAGTAATTGGCAGTCGTAATGCTATTATTAGAAAGTGTTAGCTGATTCTCGGTGAATATGCGCAGTGTGTACATTTGCCCAAGTGCAACACCTTGATCAATAACTCGTATTTTGTTATTACTTACTTCTAACCGCGGTATATAACTGAAAGAGACTCCAGGCCCCCTGGTTTCATGGACCGCCGAACTAAATGGCACATCCCAAATAATTTTGTTATTCTTAAATGCATGTGTAACATAACCCGGATCTGCAGCTAACTTCTCAGAAGAAAATAATCCACCTCCATCGATTCTTAGCGATTGATTCTTAAACGTAGAATTCTCAATTAACATTGATTCCGATACGGTCATTCCACTATAATTCATACTAGTGCCTAGATGGATAAATTCACAATTTGAAACTACTAAATTCTTAGTACCTACATAATTTCCACCCGCATAGGATCCACCAGGTAAATTCGTAATGAACTTGACGTTTGAAAAGATAACGTTTTCACTGCTATTGTAAGCCGCGGCCCATGGCCCGCTTCTTCTAATATCAAATACTGAGTTATATACTTCTGTATTTTTACTTGTAAAACCAATTGCTGCTCTATTAGGGTCATCAAATGTCAGCTTGCAATTGATAATTTTTGCCGTCTCTCCACTTAAAATGAGGTTGCTTTTAGAGAATACACAATTTTCAAGTGTTGTATTACCAGCATTAATACTGCAGTCTCCATTGAACACTGAATCGTTTCTAAAGGTACAGAAAGTACCATCAGCTTCAGTGCCGCTTGTGATTGACCTGCCCGTAATACTACCGTAATACATGTTATTCAAAGATAAATAATCATCACCGCTACCACTTAAATTAACATTTCCCCGGAATTTATTATTTTCTAGGTAAACACCTCTAGTACTAACACATATAAGTGCACCCGCCCTATTATCGTAAAAATTACAGTTTCTAAACGTAATTTTTTGATTGGCCATGTATCCGTCTTCGATGTCAACGCCATAGCCAGGATTAGTACCGGAAGAAATGCTCATTGGATTACTATTATCATATATTTCACAACTATCAAAGGTTACAAATCTTCCTCCCCCAACTGAAGCGCCGAGTCTTCTATTCTTATGCAATTTACAATTAACAATATCTATATATTGTGGGATTTTGGCACACATCACATAGTGTAGGTTGCCATTCATAGCATCATAGTTCTGAGGGAACGAGAACCTTACTTTAGTTGTCCCTACAGGCAGTGAATCTAAATAAATGAATTCATAAGATCTAGTAGTTCTAAACCCCAAGTACGAACCGTCCGTTTTATAAAAGTGAACTTTAATTACTGTTTTATTCAGGTTACTTCCAGTACCATAACCACCATATCCATCGCCTGAATAATAGAAATAACCTTCAGATTTAACGAGATCTCCAGTAACATCGAAAAACTTAGTTACTGTGGTATAATCCACCTTCGTGCTGTCCACATTACCTTTAGTGTCTATATCCCCTTTTGCAAAATGACCCGGGTGCTGAGCCCCGCCAATAGCTGAAAAATCCATTGATGTCGTAAATCCATCTCCTGTGCATTCACTCACATCACAATCTTTAACAACAATGTTATAGCATGAATTCTTACTTTCAATACCATAACCCCATTCATGTGTGCTGCCGCTTGTGTAAATATGAGATTCTCTATCACCTTTAATCGTTGCACCTTGAATGACCACGTTACTTATGCTATCACACAGCAAAACATTATATCCCGTAAGATTATTAGCTTCTTTAATAAATACGCATCCATAGAACGTGTAGATTGTATTGCTCAAAAGTTTGACTGACGAGTTTTTATCAATAAGATAAGTTCCTTGCGGCAAAATAACTTGCTGATAACTATTGGCTTTTGCCCAGACAATAGCATTATTAATACCTTGTGTCGTTTTTGCCCCATTGGTTCCATCATTATTAATTCCCCAACGACCTAGCTCAATAATATAGATTGAACTATTAGTAGTGGAACTCGTCTCTGCTAAATTTGCTGTTTTCCAATTACCATTATCAAATTGCAAAACACTCCCGTTAAGTGGAGGAGCAGAAGTTAGATCAACATCACTTAGGTCACTGAGACTCGTGATAACTGTTGGCTTATCAACAAATGAGAGCTTTCCATTTGAATCAACCTCAAGTGTCTTGCCTTCAGCCCAATTGGTACTGTCCAACTGGCTGGATTTAATCCCAATGTCCTGAATTGTACCCAATTGAACATTCCCTTGTTGTGCACCAATGAATAATTCACCTGTATCCGTGCAAAAACAGAACTCACCTTCACTTAATACGGGCAAATTCGCTTTCAATGCCGTTGTGACCTGAATCTTTGCCATAGCTAACACCTCCATTTTAATCTAATATTGCATATTATTCATTAGATGGGTTATTTGCTAGGGCTACTATACTAGATAGAATAAAAAACCATAAGACTTTTGACATAAATATTTATTTCGGTCCTATGTTCTTTATCGAGAATATGATATTCTTTATTAAGAATGTCTCGAAAGGGGTCTTATCAATGAGTAAAGTAAGTGTTATAGTACCAATTTATAATGCAGGACAAAAGCTTCATAAATGTATTAAATCTATTATTAATCAAACATTTGTGGACTTTGAGCTTATTTTGGTAAATGATGGGTCAACGGACAGCAGTTTGGGGATTTGTAGAAAGTATGAAATACTCGATAGAAGAATTGTAACTATTAGCAAAACAAACGAAGGGAGCATTGCTACAAGAAGAAGAGGTATTCAAGCCGCAAAATCAGAGTACATTATGTTTGTAGATGCTGACGACTGGATTGATAAAAATACGATCGAAATCCTATACAATGAGTCTGAGAGAGAGCGTGTGGACATTACAGTATGTAATGACTTCAAAGTCTTGGGAAATGGTAAACTAATAAAGCGGAAAAATAAGAGCCACTTTTTTAATAATGATAGAATATACAATAAAGATGAAATAAAAAACGAATTAGCGGCAGCGTATCTACACGGTCATCCTTTTCCAACCTACTTAGTTGCGAAATTATATAGAAAAGACATCCTTGTAACCAGCGGTAAATATTTGGATAGAATTCACTTTTTGGGTGATGATCTTTATTATAATTTAGAAATATTATTACGTGCGGATAAAGTTAAAATTATAAATAAAACCCTTTATTATTACAGAGCGGGAGGATTTACAAGTAAATACATGCCCTACTTGTTTGAAGATATGATAAATGGATACCAGATCCAAAAGGAAGTAATTGACGAGTTTTATCAAGATAGTAAAAACTCCCGATTGAATGGTATAAGTGTAATGCTGCTAAATACATTCAAAACGTGTCTTTATAATTTATTTAACGGTAAATTGAGTAAATCTGAGATTAAAACGTTAATTGAAGAATACGTAAATAATGATAAGTTAATCGAGTGTCTTAGCACAGAAGGTTCTGTAAAAGTCTTTTCAAAAGAGTACTTAACCGCGATTAGTACTAAAAATATAGATTTCTTGTACAACATGGGTCTTACTATGTACAAAAAAAGACTACCTCGGAAATACTTATTTAATATTATTTCGAAAATTTCATAATGTATTGACCTTTTCTAAGTACATAATACTTATTAATCCGAGATATTTGGTCATCCTTTTATTGGAAGCTTTTCTACTAAAACTCCTTCAGCAGTTCCATACTAAATGAAATAAGATGACTTCTATATGAGTAGGAGTCATCTTATTTATGTCTGATGGTGCCTTACTGAACTATAAATAATCTATATACTCTTAAACACTTCCGCAGCTCCTAAAGAATCCATCCTTCATATGAAAGCAAAAAATGATAGTCTTCTCCTAACAATCTCATTTTTGAGATATCGCAATGGGAGATCTCTTAAAGCATAAAAATGTTCTTAAAAATGAGGCTAGCGTCTTGTTCGTCATACTCTTAGATGTATTTTTTTACTGTTAACTTATGATTATTATGTTTATTCATTTTCCCAAAAGTTAGTAATTTACCAAGCTTAATTGATGGTTGCTCTATTGCGTAGTATCCGAAAGTTGCAACGATAATTGAAAGAACGAATGATGTACACAGGATGATAACCATTGGCAATTTATCATACAACAAATTCATCATCGAAAATATTACTGTCGTGTGAAACAGATACAAACTGTAAGAGATTTTCCCCGTGAATTGAATAGGTTGCATCAGTAATACCTTACTAATGCTTCTTGATCCAAGACTGCTTATGATAAACAATGAACTTCCAATTGCTATGGCCCAATCATTAATAATAACAAAATGAACATAAAATGTATTTGGAAAAAACCAGAAAGAATATGTATATGTAAGTATACCCGCTAACAATAATAAAATTTTGAATGATTTTGATAAGTTCACGTAAAAATCCCGAATTTGCTCTTTATGTTTTGCTAATACAGCACCTAAGATGAAGAACCCGATAATGAATTGTTAAGATATAAGATGTATCAAATTTACTTATATTATAATTAAATAACTTGTTACTAGTTAACCAAATAAAAAAATAAACTATAGAACAAGTTAGCGCTACTATTACACTTTTTTTCCAATCTATTCTTACGACAACATACATTAAGAGAGGAAATAAGATTGAAATTCTCATCTCATGAACTAATGACCATTGAAATTATAACTTTTAAAATCACCTAACATGAGTATATGTTCTAGTAATTGGTTAATGGTAAGTTGCCTTTCCCACGTTCCATTAAACCACTTACTCAATTCTGGTATTCCTCCCCGCGAAAAAACAAAAACGCAAGCAATCGCTAAAAAAACAGATACCAAATAGGGGAGATAAATCCTAAAAATCCTCTTTATTAAGTAATCCTTATACTTAGAGTTCTTTTTATTATAATAAGGCAAGGAAAGAACAAAACCACTTAAAATAAAAAATAAAATTACAGCTTCGTGTCCAGCCCACACTAGATGCAAAGGAGTGTTCTTCAATTTCTGGACTATTCCAATATTTTGGGGTATTAAAGTTAAATGCGAAATAACTACTGATACTGCAGCTAATCCTCTAATTGAATCAAGCTAGTCAAAACGTGAATTCATGTAGAAGCCCCTCTATCTTTCATTAGATTAAAGTCCTTTAAGAAGAATGTAATTGTTCTTTATTAAGAATGTACCAGAGACTATTCTAAAATGCTACTTATTTTTAATTCTGATTACTAGGATAGTAACAGGCTAAAAATCATTTAATTACACAACCTAAGGACTAAGCTTTTAATTTTCCTATTGAAGAATATGGAACTATTTTATAAGATGTAAATAGTTGTTCTTTAAAAAGAACAACACAATATTTGGAGGCGATATCGTGCTAAAGTCATTAACTTCATTTAGATTTTTTGCTGCTTTCATGGTTTACCTTTATCACAGTGTTGGTCTATTTAAAAACTTTCAATTCGGTTATATCGGGGTATCTTTTTTCTTCGTCTTGTCGGGCTTTATACTAGCTTATAACTACCATTCAAAATTCACTGAATTAAATAAAACTACGATTCAAAATTTTTATATTGCAAGATTAGCAAAAGTTTACCCAGTCCATCTTCTAACCCTTGGCCTTTCAATTCCGTATGTTTTATTGATCTCAGCAAGAACTTTAGATAGAGATTTCTTTACTGGTTTATTTGCAAATCTATTAATGATACAAAGTTTTTTTCCCTTACCCTTCGGCACTATGCCCTATTCATTTAATTCAGTATCTTGGAGCTTATCAGACGAATTATTTTTCTATATCATGTTTCCGTTTGTAGTCTATTTGTTGCAGAAACTTAAGATCAACACTGGAGCATTAAAAATCTTAATAATAATATTAGCTTTCATCTGTATGATATTCCTTACAACATTCTCTACACTTTATCGTGAAGCAAAACTAGATGATTGGTACTATTATGTATTCCCTATTTTTAGAGCATTTGATTTTGTTATTGGTATTTTAGTTGGAATGTTGTTTGCAACAAAAAAAGTTCAAGAAAATCATATAAATAAGTCATTATTTAATTTATTGGAGATATTCTCTTTATGTCTATTGGTTGTTTGGATTAGTCTCTCTCCTTATATTAGTCAAGTTTTTAGATTCAGTATTTACTATGTTCCTATGTGGTGTATATTAATTTATATTTTTGCATATCAAGGTGGATTTGTCTCCAAAGCGTTATCAAATAGATTGTTTGTATTATTAGGAGAAGCCAGCTTTTCGTTTTACATGATTCATTTATTAGTTATTAACTATGTTGGAGTTTATCCGATGGGAAGCTTACTTAATCATTTAATTACCTTTTTTGGATCTATTCTTTTGAGTATTTTAATATATTTGATATATGAAGAACCTTTACGTAAGAAAATTCGTTTCGGAGCAAAGAATAAGGAGAAATTACAATACCAAACTTTTATGAATAACACTTCTTCCCTTAAATGAATGTTCTTTATAAAGAACAAGTGTGTTATAATACCATTATACCATTATTACTTTTGAAGGCGGTGTTCATCAATTATGGAGTTTTCAAAACGTGACATGACCATACTTAAAGGAGTAGCTATCTTATTCATGCTATTGCTACACCTCTTCTGCAGGAAAGATGTTAATGGGTTATATGAAACCTATCCAACAATAAATGGGATACCTTTTGTATACTACATCGGATTATTTGGTGATGCATGTGTGTCCATTTACTGCTTTGCAAGCGGATACGGCCTTTACATAAGTATTAATAACGAGCAAAAATCTGTACTCAAAAGAAATCTTGAGCGAATATTTAAGTTGCTCGTTAATTATTGGATAATCCTTGTTATGTTTGTTATAGTGGGATTCTTAGTTGGTAAAAGCGATCTGTATCCTGGTAGTCTGAGTAAATTTCTTCTTAACTTTTTCACTTTATCTTATTCGTATAACGGCGCATGGTGGTTTTTACAGACCTATATCATCTTAGTGCTGCTTGCACCGTTGTTAGTATCCTTAATAAAGAAATACAATACATTGTTATTGATTTCAATAACAGGAGTCATTTACTTACTGAGTTATATTCAGCGAATTAAGCACATATATGACTTTGGGGGTAATGTCTATATCAATGCAGTTGTGAACTCTATTGTTCTTCTAGGAACCTCATTACTTCCATTTGTTATTGGCTCCGTTTTTGCAAAAGAAAAAATATATACAAAGATGTCCCTGCTTATTCATAAAGTCCCTTTCAAAAATACAATATGCCTGCTTGGAATACTATTATTGGTTTTCATACATTCACGAATTGAAACGTTATTTATCGCTCCATTTACAGCCATCCCCTTTATATGCTTATTTACTATTATAAAAAAAGGAAAACGAGTTCAAAACTCTTTAGAGTTTTTCGGGAAACACTCCACTAATATCTGGTTGACTCATATGTTTTTCTACGGCACGTTATTCCAATCGCTAGTCTTCGCTCCCAAATATCCCGTTCTAATATTCACATGGCTCTTAATATTGTGTTTGATATCATCATGGTTTATTAATTTATTATTTAAACCAATAGTAAAATTAATTGATAAAGTGGCATCAACTATTAAGAACAACCAGAAGACATCATCCGACTACCTACGCCTGTAAAATTAGTAGTCAAGTTAATAACGGCAAAGAGGAATCCGTTTTAATCGGATTCCTCTCTTTATTAGGGTTAAACTAAATCAACGCGTGAGCAGCTGATTACCCTCATTAACATCATTTGTCTTTACAGCTATCTTTGCATTGTACAATTTGTTGTTGCCTACTTGATACGAAGGTGCATTGATTTGGTTATTACCAATATCAATCCCAAGCACAGGCATGTTTGTTGTTATCGTATTACCTGTTAGGGCTGCACCTAATACTTGTGTAGGTTTTGACCCACCAACAGGGCTGATTCGAAGAACGGATGCTCCTTGTGTTAGGCTGTTGACATTTACGGTGTTATTTTTAAACACAAAGTTTTTTGCCTTCTCCACATATATAGCAGCAACCCAATGTGCATTACCTGTCATCGAAAGATTGGAGTTTTGAACGGTCACATCAGGAGAGGCTGTGTTCACGCGAAGTATATTCGTACCGCCTTTTATTGTGCAGTTGTCTAGCACGAATTTCCCATCTCTATTGACTTGTAAGCCTCCTGTCAACTCAAAGGTACAGTTGGTATATGTCCCAGGCAGTACATTCACGCCTTGATTATTGTTTAAAATCTTAAAGTTTTCGAAGATACTCTCTGCTGTTGCGTCACCAAGATAAGGAGAATTCTTTGTCGGACCATCGAACGTAACATTTTTGATACGTACAGGATTTTTCCATATTGCTAATCCTGCATCCTTGGTTCCCGTGTTTTTGATGTTGACATTGGACACTTCAATTGTAAATGGGGCCGGGCTATTAACTCCAATTATTCCATCTGTACCTTTTACACCATCAACAACCGTTCCTGCCGCGTCTACAGTGATATTAGAATTAATTAGTGTATTATTACGTATTGACGCTGTTGTCATGGTATGGAGTCCAGAGTTCTCAAATGTGTTATTTACCACAGTTGCCCCTTTTATATAGCCCCAAATAGTAACACCCGTGGATTCCAAGCGATTCCCATCTATAGTTACGTCAGATCCATCACAAACTACAATGCTAGGACCGCTGTTATTGTAGATATGATTTCCTCTAAATACCATCTTGGTGTCTGGAAAAAAACCTTCGCTTTCCACATCAATTCCCGCACTTGGAGCTGTTCCCTTTGTATCGTGTATTTTGTTATTTATTACAAGCAGGCTATCCACGCCAGCAATAGTAATACCTTGCCTACGGTTAAAAGAGGATTCAGAATTTTGAATCGTTATGTTTCTGGACACATCTTTGGTCCAACCTAGGATATAGGCTTTATTATCAAAGGGTTTGTCAAATACAAGTGAAAAATAGTTAGCACCCGCGGGAACATTGATCCATTCTTCCTGTTTTTTATTTTTTTCTGATGATATGAAAGTTCCATCCTGCTTGTAGAAATAAATGTGAAATTGATTCGGAAGATTTTGAGATTGGTTGAATGTGATGGTTTTCTGTGTGCCAAGCGTAATTCTCTTTACAGTGCGTTGTTTTTTTGAATCGTTTATTAGATTGCCTTTATCGTCAATGGCGCCTGATTGAAAATGCTGACCTACAAATCCTCCAATCCCTTCGGCCCATCCTCCCACGAACATACCGTCTCCTGTAAAGTTCTCTGTTTTCACACCATCAATCGTAATGTTAGTTGCACCTTCAATGACGATGCCATGACCACCTTCATGTGTTCCCTTATTTGTTGTATAGTCGTGTGTTAATTTATCTCCTTGATAGACGCCACCTTTAATGATGACGTTATGAACTTCACGCCCCATATATAGGGTTTGATATCCTTGAAAACCGCTTGTTTCTTTTTTTATAATCGCTCTATCATCAACCAGGAAGGTCATATCGGAAACCATGTTAATTCTTGCCGTCGGTTCTCTCTCCACTTTTCCTTTTGCTATTAAGTAGGTTCCAGCGGGCACTTTGAACGTTTTATAACCTTGATCTTGTGCCCATTTTAAGGCTTTGTTAATACCATTTGTTGTTTCTACTGCATGCGTTCCATCATTAAAAATGTTCCATCTTGAGAGTTCTAAATTATAAATGTTATCCACCTTGACATTTACCGCACTTTCAATGTTTGTGTTTGTGTTTGCATTTGTCACTGCAAACGCCGTAGATTGAATAAGCTGTAAAAACAATGCTGTCAATAATATTGGTATTAATATCTTTCTCATTTTTTCTGTTATCCTCATTTCTAATTAGCTGGTTGATTGAACAGGTATGCGATTGATTCCAACAACTTAACTACACCAATGTTATAATTTACCTCAAATTTCAAAAACTAATTCGGCCGATTTGAGAACGCTCTAATTCATTTATCCTCTTTTTGAGTTTATCCCCCCAATCCAAAAAATTCTTTATTAAGAACACTCTTCTGTATTTTAAACTTATTCCTCAATCGATTCAACCCTTTATTTTCCAAATGATACATCCCAGTTTTTTATAATATTGGCTTTGACATTGAAAAATAAAAGCCCTAACCTCCATCTGAATAATTCACGAATGGATGTTAGGGGCGATTGTGAGCAGGTAACATCATAAGATTTCAACTTTTTGACTCTCAACTAATTTTCGCTTTCTAAATCGATTTATTAAATTTTTTGTTGGATCTTTAAAGAGATTTTTCTCATACTTATTCATTGCAACGAACCACATCAAGGCCATGTATAGTATTGAAAAGATACTAATTTTGAATAAGAAAAAGATCCAATTATCAGCATGAATATATTTATTTAACGTAATTCCAAAAATGAGACTGCTCAATAGGGGCACACTCATACCAAGAATGTTCCTCCAAAATTTAGGTATATCAATTTTAATCCTTCTCCAGTAATAAATGTTCATAATGATGATGTTTCCTGTGGTAAAAGCTATTGCCGTTGCAAGGGCACATCCTACAGCTCCCCACCATTGTACGAAAAGTATACTTAACAAAACATTTGCTAAGGCAATAGCAATATACACAAACGATTTAAACTTTTGCATATTTTTTGCTTGAAGGATAATCCCCCCCATTCCTTGGATGAGAGGTATAATCATTGGAATAAGTATCAATAAAGCAATCAGATAAGAGCTGCTATAACTAGTTCCAACCCATAAATTAATAAACTCCTGCCCAAAGGCGATAAATCCACTTAATGCAAATGAGATGACGATATATTGAACTCTGCCGATCCTTATGAATAGATCTGATATTTCTCTATCAGGAACCTCTTTGGTCACCATTCCTGTTACTTTACTTAGGAACACATTGGAGATAGCGGATGAAAAGGCTGAGAAGTATCCAGAGAATGAAGCTCCTATGGTGTAAATCGAAACCGCAATTGTTCCACTATAGATACCAAGAATAACTTGATCAGTAGACCAATATATTTTATCAATCAATAAATTTAAAAATATCAGTGAGGAAAATAATAGGATTTCTTTAAATAAACTTAAGTCGAACTTTTTTAAAACAATTTTTATCTTCAAAACTCTGAAACAAAAATACATATTAATGAAGATTGTCAGTAAATTTAGAGATGTTGTAACTATAACCATTGAAATAGATCCATAGCCCATGAAGAGTAACGGCAGCATAATTAGCGGACTAATAACAGAACTCACTATACCAATTACCTTTTGTACAATAAACCTTTCATGCGCAAGGATAAGAACACTAAAAAGACCTAAACCTACACTTGTAGACAAGTTAACTACCATTATAGTCATCATTATTTTCAAAGCCTGTATATCGCTTGTGGTTATAGAGTTTGAAAATATATGATGAGATGTGAAAATCAAAATACAACCACATATTAGTGCTATAAAACCTAAGACTCCATACATCACACAAAACATTCCATACAAATTAGAGCACTTTTCTTGTTCATTAAGTGCTTTATATTTCGCTGTATATCGAATTACCGCGCTACCTAATCCAAAATCTAATACACCTAAATAAGCCATTATTGAAGTGGCCAAGCTATATAGACCATATTCTGACTGCCCTAATTGGTGTAACATTATTGGAGTATACAGTATAGAAATAGCACTGTTTATAAACAATGCTACATATGACAAAACAGCTCCGGCTTTTAATTGATTTTTCATTTAATAGCTACCTTTCCATATGTAACATATCATTACACGCTAAGAAGCTTATATAACTTATCGCTTTCCATTTGATGGTTAATTTTTATCATACCAAGATTTCTATTGAACCTATCGCATAATTCGTTATCGTTAATCAATTTAACAATCCCTTCATACAGTTCATTCTCATCAACGCCAACGATGAGTCCAGTTTCCCCGTCTCTGATCTGCTCCTTCGCACCGGTAAAATTAGTTGTCACAATTGGTTTCTTCAAACACCTGGCCTCAGCTAGTGTTATACAAAATCCTTCATGCCTCGATGGCTGGACGTATATATCACATTGCTTCATATAAGGGTATGGATTTGGATCAGAGCCTAGAAAAATAAAATTATCCTGTATGCTGTATTCCTTAACTAACTCCTCATACCTCTTTCTAGAGCTGCCTTCCCCAACGCAATACCACTTGACCTTATACCCATTTTGAACCAACTTGGACATGACCCGAATAGCTAAATCATGGCCCTTTTCGGATGTTAATCTGCCAACCGTTAAAATTCTTAAGCCATTAAAATTGTCTTTAAATCCAGGTCCCTCATCCGCCAAACGATGGATTAACTCAGATGAGACTATGTTTGAGAATACCTCTGTTTTATCTTTCAATTCAGGGATTAACTGAATCAATTTGTTCCTACCCTCATTGGATACAACGCAGATCTGATCGAATTTCTTGTAAGATGCAGACTCATACTGGGGATTAAATCCAATCTTCGTAACATCGAAATGAACCCATTGAATTTTCTTTTTAGCTTTAATCTTATGTAAGACAAAGAAGCTTATGAACTCCATAGGACCTGCATAAGCTACCGCGGCATCGAACTGATCATTAATTAGCGAATGATTCTTTAGTACATAATTAAAGAAAAATTTTCTGTTTTTTATTAACTTACAGATTAAATGTAAGAACATAATGTTAATTGCCCTTACTACTCTTCCCTGCCTCAATAGGCCAAGAGCCGTTCTCTGAGGCGGATTGTTAAGTACTTCTTTCATTTCCTTATACCCCTCTAAATACTCAATGTGCACCTCTTGGGGTATTGAATTTAGAAAACCGCCATACTTTTCTAGCATCAATATGGTTATGTCGAACTGTTCCTTTGGAATAGCTTCGATCATATTAAGTAATGCTTTTTCAGTACCGCCTACATTCATATTTATCATCATAAAAATAAGTTTCTTTTTCATGTGCCTCCAGCGTTATACGGCATTTATAAAATGGGTTAGTCGTTCAAATTGATTCTTTGCTTTAATTGAAACCTGAGCTAAGTTTGCTTTATTTCGGAAGGATCTATTTACATGCTGCTCATCATACTGCAGCTGAATCTCTTCCATGTTTATTAAATAGCCATCGAAATTGATGTCTTTAAGCATATTCGTTGTTTTGGAGCTATAAATAATCGGCATAACCCCAACACCCAATAAAAGGGCTAATATGTTTGCATGAAATCTTGCGGCAATAAACAGTTTACAAGAAGCCATCAACTGAATAGCCTCTTTCAAATTCCCTTTATATTCATATATTGTTACCCTTCGCAGTGTTTCATTAGGCAGTAATGATTTTATTGCTTCAATTGTTTCTAAATCCCCTTCTCTTTCGCAAAAGGACATTAAGCAGCACTCATATCCTTTGCTTACCATTAACTCTATTGATTTTGTTGTACTTGTCATATAATCATCATAATATTTTGATAACCCTTGTTTATGTCTCACATTTATGATGGAAAATCCAATGACTTCTCTCGTTGAGGTGGCCTTATACTCATCTACATTCATTTGAAAGACGATATCTGGAGCGTAACGAACTTGAGGTAGTGCTCTAAATAATTCATAGGAGTATAAATCCCTGAAACAAACATCATCACAAATTTTAAAGAGCTCTTTGTAATCATTATAAAATTGTTCAGTTTCGAAAGGGCCGAAGTTCGCACCAAGAATAAAAACGGGCTTATTCAATTTTTTAAACTCTAAAACCATTTTCATTCTATCTTGGTACAATGCTTCATGATACTGTTCTTCTCTAAAGATGGACCCCCCAATAAAGATAAGCGCTTCATGTTCACTCGCTATTTTATCGTAAGAGGTAATTGGATCTGAAAACTTAAGCCTCCGGCTAATTTTATCCAATAACGTATATTCCCTGCGCCTAACATTATTATATTGTGAAATAAATTGGTCATAATTGCCCCCTAAGTGATTAACAGTGAAATCACAGTTAGGATACTTTTTTGCAAGAATATCTAAAAACAAATCGTCCCCCAGATTAAATGCTAAATAAATATCCACGAATATTTTCATCATCTATATCCCCAAACTCCATTTATTTTTCTATAAGTTCATAGAACTTATCCAGCTGATTCACGGAACTATATAGCTTGTCAGCAGCGAGATTTCTTACGATTTTGTCTTTAAACGTGTCATCATCTAAATATTGTCTGATTCCTGAAAATATGCTGTTAACATCATGTTGGACAATAAGACCATCTTTGTTGTTGGTTATAATCTCTTTAGCAGTCGGGAAATCGGTACATACAATGGGTCTTTTGAGTATTTTTGCTTCACAGACCGTAAGTCCAAAACCTTCCTTGATGGACGTTTGTACATATAAATCACAATTCTTCATATAAGGGTAGGGATTCACTTTTTTCCCCAGTAAAATAAAATTGTTTTCTAACTGATATTTGGCAATTAACTCTTCCAGTTTATTCCTCTCGGGGCCTTCTCCTATAACATACCATTTGAAGGAATACCCGTGCTGCTTTAATAATCTCGCTGTCTCTATGGCCTTATCATAGGACTTGGCAGATGCAAGTCTCCCTACAGTGAGTATATTGGTTATCGATTTATTGAAGTCCTCAACCTTATGTTCCTCAGCCATCTGGTTAATTATCTCCGGGTTAACTATATCTAATATGGTTTGAACTTTATTTTTATACTCTTCTCGAATCTTCGAAACAGAGTCTCTTGTATGTTGTGATACAGCAATTATCTTGTTGATCCTTTTGTATGATTCATAGTCAATTTCTTTGTCATAGAGTGTATTGACATAGTCCGTATTAATCCAAGCTAATTTTTTTAACGCTGTTACTTTATTAGCAACAAAGTATGTGGGCATACCTTGACTGTATGCGATAGCTATGTCGTACGTTTTGGGTGAAGTTGGCAGGATGACTTTTCCACTAGATCTGTATACGACTTGTTCGCTGTGGATCGGGGTACTTTTATATTGATTCAGTCTTAAATTGACGGATGTTCGAATTCGATAAAAGAGATATACCGGCTTCTTCCTAACGGAAACTTGCTCTTTATTTAGATACCTGAAATATTCTGGAACGGGTAAAATGTTGATATGGTTCGGGACATATTTTTCGAGATCGAGACCTTGTTTAAATAACAATAAATCAATAGAAAACTTAGTTGCATCTATCATGTTTAATAAAGACAATAAACTTTTCTCTGCTCCCCCGATGGTTAATGAGTCAATAACAAAGAGAAGCTTCTTTTTATTCATATTTTCTGTACCTCCCTTCTAGTGAATTTCTTCTTAAAGTTTCTTAACGCATTTAATAGAACGCCATATACTATGCTGGTCCTGACAAGATCATTTTTAACTAAATAGATATATGGTTTATACCAAGTACTGTTTGTTTCAAAATTATTCTTATACTCTTCAATGTACTGTGCTGTAACAAGCTGCTTGACATTATTAATCGCTTTTTTAATTCCAATTAATTTAAGATTGATACTTTGCTGCTCCACTAAATTTATTACAACATCTTGGATTCTTTTTGTAACAATCTGATTTATTCGATGTTCCGTCATATTAACAGTGCGGAATATGTTTTCCATATGTTTACACACTAAAATATAATTCTTCAAATAACTTACTGATATATTAGAACTAATGCTATTCTGGTTAAGTCTATTGTAATGATACAAATACTCACGTATGGCAACGAAGGAGCTACAATATGTAGCGTATTGGAGGACAAAAACTAAATCTTCAGACATGAAGATATTTTTGTCCATCTGGAGGTTATTTTTCTTGATGATCTCTGCTTTATAAATCTTTCCCCATAATACGCCTCCCGTACCTTCACAAACCATTTCCATAAAATTGTGTTTAGAATCACTGCTCGTAAAGTAAAAATCTGTGCAGTTCAATACTCCGTAAATTGAAATATCCTTATAACCACAACACACCAAGTCAGCCTGGGAGACCAACATGTTATCCAACATATGTTCAATATACAACTTATCTATCGTATCGTCGGAATCAACAAATACTAAATACTCCCCGCTAGCACTGGAAATGCCCTTATTACGGGCTGTAGAGGGACCACTATTATCTTGATAGCAATAAAAAATCCTCTTATCGATGTCCAAGTATTTTTTTATTAGGTTTTCACTACCATCGGTTGAACCATCATTAACCAATATAATTTCGATGTTGGAATAAGTTTGGCTGATTATGCTCTCCAAGCAATTAGATATGTACTTCTCACAGTTATAAACCGGTACTATAACACTTACTTTTGGGGACATTAGAACCTCCACCCTATGTTCGAAATCAACTTATTAAGTTATATAGCTTTTGAACTTCACTTGCGTTACTGTAATCCCTTTTTTTACAATTTTCAGAAAAGTGGATTTGAAACTCGGCGTCATTTATCAGTTTTTCTAACCCTTCTACGATTCCTTCTATTGATAGCTCGCAAATATGACCATCTACTCCATCTTCAAGTTGACTACTTGAGGTGGGGAAATTTGTTATTATAACAGGCTTAGCTAGTATTTGTGCCTCTCTAACGGTTACGGCTTTGCCTTCATATCTTGAGGGTTGGCAGTAAATATTACAATTTTTGATGTACGGATAAGGGTTTATTTTTTTACCAAGTAAAATAAATCTTTTTTCAAGATTATTCTCATGGATCATCTGCCTAATTTGTTCTTCCTCTGTACCATATCCGATGATATACCAAGTAATGTTGTAACCCAATTCAACTAACCTTTTACACGCTAGAACAGCCATATCAAAGCCTTTTTGATTGGAGAATCTACCTACAGAACAAATTCTGATTGAACCATCTTCAGGCATTTCACCTGATATATTCTCATTGGACTGTTTGTGTACAAAGGTAGAAGAAATGATATTCTCAAGCACAATCACCTTACTGTTAAGTTTCGGAAATACCTTCAGGAATGATTCTTCACAGTCACTCGACACATTAACAATAAAATCCAGTCTATTCCACATTTTTTCGTCTAAATCCATATCAGGATTAACAATTGCAAAATAATCTGTATGGTTCCAGCCGAATTTGATATTTGCATTTACTTTATCAAGAATAAAATTATGAGGTCCCAGAAAGCTGATCGCTACGTCATAATGCTTTTTTAACTTTGGTAATTTAGGCATCGAGTAATGCCAAGAATATTGCATTTGTTTGTAGGTTCTTTGTTCTTTATGCGCGCCTTTATTTTTAATGGCAGCTTTAATTTTAGCCAGAACACGAGCTCCACCTAGAAATATGTGGCCTTCTTTAATAATATCTTTCACTGGTCTTTCAAACGTTGTATACTCATTAATAGCTGGCAACAAGTTCACTTCTTTTGGTATAAACTGCAAGAACTCCCCTTCGTGTCGATATAGAAACAGATCAACCTCATACTTTTGGTAATCGAAACTCTCCAACAAACCGATTAGACTTCTTTCAGCTCCGCCAATATGCAACGAATACATGCTTATCAATATTTTTTTCTTCATACTTCAAACACATCTCCTGATATAAGCATCTTTATTTAAATATGAGATTACAGATCCCGCGAGCCACCGGAAACGGAAAGTGATTATATAGATACGCTACAAACTTCTCTCCCACTTTTCTTTTATCCTCACCAAGTTCACTTTCCTTCCATGGACTTATCTTCAAGTAATCATGATAGCGTGCTGCTAAAGGATGCTTGCAACCTTTAATCCAGGGGCGATTGACAAAGGCAGGCGTATAGTGTATAAAAACGGGATTGTTAACCGCTTCAACTAACTCAGCCTCACTGTAGTAGTACCTTAATCCGTAATACTGAATGATTTCATTTCTACTCATTGTGAAGTATGTCGTCATGGCGTTGTATTTTGGATGAAGGATAACAAACTTATCATTCAGTACACCATTAATGGTCCCTTGATCGTGATGAAATACTTGCCCGTGGTGAGCACTGATAAATTCAATGAATCTTCGTTCTATCTCATCTTCTCTCCACTTTTTAAGATTAATCAGTAGCATGCCAGAATTGATGTATTGGCGATCTATATGCATGTTAATTTTAATTTTGGTATTGTCGCTCACTGTGTCGCAGACACCGGCTACATAATGATCGCTTATGTCCGTATGCCATAGCTCATGGAGTGAACCATTTATGATGGAGTCACAATCGAAATAGATAATTTTATCGATAGTGTTTTCTAAAGCGCTTGTCAAAAACAATCGAGCATAAGCATTTAACGAAATTGTGTTACCTATATTTAGGTTTAACTTTGCCGATATTTCGTCAAATCCAATGAAAGTAATTGTTCGCTTGTACTTCTTGCAAACTTCTTCCAGCTTACTTTTGTTATCCAGTGATACTGCATTTTGAATTAAATAAACATGGATGTGATCGAATTCTTTGTTATTTTCAAATAGCGATACCATCGATACGCCTACATGCTGCGCATAATTGTTATCGCTTGAGTACACAACATGAAGAGTCATTAATCAGTTCCTCCAGCTATTTTGGTAAAAGAGCCCTTAGCCTTGCAATATTATTGCCACCAATAATTTTGGCCAGGGTCTTCTTGATATTACCTTTAAATCTTACAGCCGGCGGCAGCCAGCTTTTGTAGAAATGATGCATCGCGTAGGTGTTATCTGAGATGAATTTACGGCAGTTAATATAATCATATGGTGAGAAGTAAGTTTGAGGATAAAATACCGCATCACCGTCAATTACTTGATACTCGCCATTTAATTGGAGCCCTTTATTCTGTAAGAGTTGAGTAAGCAAGGCTACATTAGTCAGATCGTTGTAAGTCCCATCCTCTTTAATAAAGGTAATATCCTTATACGAGGCCAAGAAGGTTTCGATAAGCTTATTCCCCTTCGCGGCGCCGATCGTACTTGTTGCAATATAATTTCCCTGCTCAAATCCCCAGAATGATTCATGATGCAGCAAATCATCAAAAGGTTTGAATAGTTCAACATCTGTATCCAAATATATGCCGCCATGATGATAAAGAGCATATACTCTTACGTAATCGCTCACGAAGGCAAACTTTTTGGCTTTGTAAGCTTCCCTTACATATGCGTTACAATGAACATCAAAGTTATGCTCGTTCCATTCGATGATTTCATACTCGGCACAATTCGATTTCCAGCTTTCAATACATTTCTTAACGATATCCGGATGTTCATTTCCACCAAACCAACAGTAATGGATAACTTTTGGAATTTTGAAGTTCTTGTTATTCAAGGATCGTATTCGCCTCCGTATATATCCGACAAGTCAAACGTTCATTATAGTGAACAATGGGACATAGATATTTATGGGTATTTTTAACTTATCCCGCTATTCATATGTCTCATTTTAATTGTAGTTCTTTATAAAGAACATGTCAATGAATTCGTTCCTTAAGTTTTTGTTGCGACTATGACTGTAAAATCGTTCAACTGGTTCCCTAATAGGTTGGAGAATAATCCTCCTATTTCCCCAGCTAGTTGGCTGAACCCACCTTCTTGAACAATTCTTCCTTGATCTAATACAATGACCTGATCGGCATTTCGTATGGTTGACAATCTGTGGGCAATTACAACTATTGTCATGTTTCCATGCAGTCGGTCAAGTGCTTCTTGAATCTTTGCCTCATTTTCCGTATCTAATGAACTGGTTGCCTCATCCAGAATCAGAATTGAAGGCTTACGCAATATCGCCCGTGCCAATACAAGCCTCTGTCTTTCTCCACCGGACAAACGGACTCCTCGATCCCCAATCAGCGTATCTAGCCCCTGTGGAAGCTTGCTGACGAATTCAGCTGATGCAGCGAAATCTAGTGCTTCCCAGATTTGTAGCTCCGTTGCATTCGGATTAATCATCAGCAAATTGTCTCTTATACTTCCGTTGAAAAGGAAGGGGTCTTGGGGCACATAGCTGATCGATTTTCTCAGGGCTAGCAAATTCAATCCTGTAAGAGGAGCACCGTCCACCAGAACTTGCCCCTTCTCTGGCTGAAGCAGTCCCATCAGGATATCGATTAAAGTGCTCTTCCCCGCTCCTGAGCGGCCGACGATTGCTGTCATTTGTTTAGAGTGAATTCTCAAGTTAATATCCTGAAGGGAACAGATTTCATCATTGCGATTATAACGAAAAGATACATCACGACACTCGAGGTATTTCTCAATATTCATCGGCTTCGCTTGTTGATGGTCGTGACTTTCATCTTTAATTTCCCTGGCTAACTTGCATTCGTGCTGCAACTCTTTTAACGATTTAAAAGCAGGTATGGCCATAGCGATTTGTTCCAGACTCGACTGAATGCCTTGAAACCGTGGCCACAGTCTAAAAAATACGAGAATGATCAACATTAACTGTTGACCTTGTGTATGAAAGAGCATAACGGACGCGTAAATAAAAAAGGCAATGATCAATGATGATGATATTTTGTAGTATAGCTGCGAATTTGCGCTTACTTTAGCGCCCTCGAATCGTTCCCGAGCGAACTGTTGGCACCAGTTTATCAGCCAGTTGCGACGAGATTCCTCCAACATATTACTTTTGATATCTTTAATCCCATTGAAATGATCTGTGATTCCTCCAATATAATTTCGTCCAATCTCTAACGACTGAGCTCCAATCTTATTGGCTCTTTTAATAAAAGTTCGCGAAAAGAACGATATGACCAGTCCGCAACATATGACAAAGATTGTTAATTTAACGGATAACCACAATGCAATCCCAACTTGGATCAATGTAAATATAATGGATGTCAGGAACTGCAAAAAGACATATGATCCAGTAGTTACGTTACCTAGTTCCCCAGTTAATGAATTGATTAGATCTGATTTCCTTTTCTTAATGAAGAAATTCCAATTTGATTGCAGCAAAGCATTATATGTCTCTGCTCTTACATGATTAATAAAGCCAGTATGAATCTTGATATCTCGAAGGTTAAGATTTCGCTGGATTAACCCTTGACCAGTTATAAGTACAACGTATACGCCCACGATCACTAGCAGCGACACTGCCTTAGGAAGCTGATTTAACTGTTCAATAAAACTTAGATGAGAACTCCAACCCGTGTTAATGTCCATAATTCCGCTAATTCCGAGTAATGGGAGCAATAAGAATATCCCCATTCCTTCAATAAAGCTGATAAGCATCATTCCGAGAAGATTCACATACAAAATTTTACCCGCGTAGGCATGCAACTGTTTTATAAAATAGTAAAGATGTTCCATCAAACTTCTCCCTGTGATAAGTTATGCTTTCTTGTTTTTCTCCAAAGCCATAGAAAGGGTCTTAAAGGAAAATACAGGAATTGAAGCTGTTTGGGTAACGCTAATGTCTCGGCATCCTCCGGATATGGATATAAGAAACTTAATACGAAGAGTACTTTTTGCTGAGTCGACATCAGTGAAAACAAATGACGTTTATGATACATGGACACATACTCTGGTAAAGGAGGAGTGTGCAAATTAATCATTTGGCGAATATAAAATAGTGCATCATAAGCTAGACGGTTTGCGCGCTTAGCTGCGGTTAGAGATCTCAATTCCGTTGTCAACGGAGTATGGAAAATACCTTTTGCCAAAATAAGTGCTTGTGCCCCAATGTGAAGCTTATCGTACTTCTTAAGTAGTCGATAAAGAAGTGCGAAATCAAGTTCCTGAAGGATAATCCTGTCCATATCAGCCAACCAGCGAAGCCGCGACCACCCATGGCGAGCCCCATGCGCAGCAAGAAATAAAAATAAATCCTCTCTCCCTAAATAATAGACAGGATTACTTGTAATCGTGCTTATCCGTTTTCGCTCCCACAGATCATCGAAGTTGGGTTCTTTCCCTGGACCAGGACCTAATCTCCAATGAATCTCGAGTGTAACTCCAAGCTCATTGTGGGTAAAGGTAGCATGATGATGTCTCCATTTCCAGTCATTCAATATGGTCTTATATTCCTCTTTCTTGACATATCCGTGTGCTTCTAGCAATTCCTCAACCTGTTCCACATCTTGTATTGGAATCAGGACGTCTAAATCGCGTGAGGTTCGAAGTGATATATCGCCATAAAGATCAGCCGCAAGAACCGGTCCCTTCAAAACAATAGCGCGGATGCTGGAACTAGAGAGCATTTTAAACAGGCCTTCCATTATAGCACTCAAGCGCAACATATCAAGGGTGTTGCGCTTATATTCCTTTTTCAGTTCATTCATAACTTCCAAAGGAATCTGTCCATGCTCGAAGTTACGAAGACGTGTATACAGAATGGGATATACCCGATGATGTCTTGCTAGCTGAAGAAACGTATCCCACTCGACTTCATTTATTTTTTCATGCTCATTTCTTATGACAGATAGCAATAGATTCAATTCTTTAGAAAAGAGAGCAGAATCCACACGGAAATCATTATCCATCTTTAATCTCCTTTTTACCCACTAATAAATTTTGCAAATTTACCAACCACTACGTACCTTTCCATGCCGTCGGCACCGGTAATATAGTAGGGACCGCTGCGGAGCCATGCGTGAGCCACCATTTTTCCGGATTCGTCCCTACCAGTCCCAAGATATAGTGTGCTTTCAATTTTTCGCTTTTCAAGCATTTTCAGCGCGGCTATAGCTTTTACCAAGCACTTGCTTTCCCAGAAAGTATGTCGACTCATAATCTGAATCACATCATGAACTTTACGCAAAGTGGTTGTATTCGTAGGTACCCGTGCTTCTGTTGTTTCCTCCATCTGATTACCTAAAGATGGTACAACTTTAGCAAAAGGAAAAAAGAGTAAAATCCGTGCCCAGCCTAAATAAAAATAAGCTTCTATAAATAAAAGCATTGTTTTCATATCCAATGAGAGGAATACTTTAACTTTATTCACGATGCACATCGGCTCCTAAGTGAACTAGCCCTTCTTCTAATAAATGTCCTAGAAAGGATACCACTTGCCGCTGGCACTCACTTTGTTCCACATCGTATTCTGTCATTAATGTTGTAATTAACTGTCCAATTGAAATCGGAACCTCAACTAAATCCCAGATGATCCCGCCCATTTCCCCGAGATTATAATACTTTCCGTTCTGAATACTTAGCATGACCTTTTCTCCACCCATATCACTTACAATGTTCCCTTTGACCTGTACGACATAATCATTCATTGACACCATTCCATTTGTAATCATGGTTCATTCCCCCAAATTTAACGTTTCCAAGATAGTCGATACTAACTGAGGAGCCGTAAATCCGGATACCGGCCGGCTTAATTGAAACATTTTGATATGTTGCAAAATGCAAACGGATGTTTTAAAATGCCACTCCGTTAATCCCATACCCTGGATAAGAAAATTGCGGTACGTATGATAGAAAAGAGGAGAAAATCTGCTGAGCTTTTCAATTCGGCGAATTTCTATTGTATCCGCCTCCGACTTTACTAGTTCTATCACACCTGTAAGCGGTAAGGGTTCTTGATGGTATCGAGCTGCTACCGGGACATAATATTTATTCACTCTTCCATACAAAGATTGATAATTGCTGCACTCCATTCCAAAGTTAGAGAGGCTGTCCTGCCATAGCTTCTGTTGAGGGTATGATGGGATTACATAGGGACTGTTTCCCTCTTGGAGTGATACGGCTATCACATCATCACTAAGAAGCTCATATCCTTGGTTTAAGAAAGCTGATGCGAGTGTAGACTTGCCCGCACCGGAATCTCCAACAATAGCATAGGCCTTGCCATTGATAGCTACTGCACTTCCGTGCATCGGAAATATCCCTCTCTGCATTAAGATTGCACCCATGCATGTTCCTAGAACTAGTAGCCGAATTTCACCAGCTTCTGCACCTATCATCGGCGAAACTGTAATCCTTCTTCCTTCTTTTATGGAGAAGGTTGCTATTTCAGGCAAATGGAACATAATTAAGTTTTCTTTGATCAGAAATTTTTGGGGATTATCGGATAACTCAAAAAATAATGAAGTGAGCTCCGGATCAATTAAGATCTCAATATCCGTTACTTCTAACTGATCGTTCATCTTAATCAATTCCGGCAAATCCATATCGCTGGATATGGTTAAGCCGAAAGCTTTAAAAATAAGTTTTTGTTTAATATCTAACATTATTTCACTCCAATATTACCATGATTATGTTAAAGCCCTTATACGGTCAAGATGTATAAGGGCTTTAACATATGTAAGCAATCTAGCTAGAATCTACAAATCATTCTTAACTCCAAGTTAATTGGTCACGTGGTGTCCCTGTCGGATAAGTATGGTCGAGGTTATTACCGTTCTTAGGATCAAGCATTGTCAGGTTTACATCCAACACTTCTAGTTCAGGTTTTTGCCATTCTTTTTTCATCCCTAATCACCTCCTTTCAAGCAAACTTTTTCAGATAGCGATAGAAAATTAAGCTGCGCATTAAAATTTTATAATCTGCATCAGTCGCATTCTCCGGTATAGCCCCAGCCTCTACCTTTCCCAACGCAGCATTTAACACTTCTCCGTCAATATAGGCTAAGACTCGATCATCCTTACTAAGGGATTTCAGTTCATTTTTGAATTCATTCCAATATGGAGTCATCCGATGAACCCAATCTGCACCTTGAACCCCTCTATAGTGCAAATTTAATCTGACCTTATCTGGCAACAATTTTTTTGTGGATCTCCTTATAAGTGCTCGATCCAATCCATTTTGAACATATTGTTCTTCGGGAACAGATAGGCAGAAACGAATTACACGTAAATCGTTAGTTGGATCACGCTGCCATAATGAGTAGCGTAAGGACAACTTTGTCATTAAAGTATTTGTTGTGTTCCAGTGGAATTCTTCCTCGAAATGTCTTCTTCTTAGCTCATATAGATCACTAGTGGAATACCAACCCGTATGATCGATTCCATAATCTTTTAATTTGCTGAAAACATTTGTTTTTTTCGCAAAATTCTCATTAATTAATCTAGGAAAAACATAGGGTTTATACTTGGATGGAAAGATACGGTCGATCAACGGAAACGCTATTTTTGCTACTTCCGGAAGCCTTCGTAGTCTTGGCCCCCCTATATTATTACTATAGTGATGGAGTTCCTGGATAAGACGAACCCATTTCATTTTCTTTAGAAGCAGGGCATAATGTTCATAAGCGGATCCCCAAGATATGCTTAAGTTACCTCTAGCACCACTTAACAGCACGCCTATTCCTTCTTCTTGAGCCTTTTCAAATATCCCCTTGATCCAAAATGAATTTTCAAAATATTTAAAAGGAAGCTCCGTCATTTCCAGAAAGTCATCAATTTCCGAATATGAGTTTTTACCCTCGAGCTCTAGATAGTGGGCGTTAATTCCTCCCACATGCTGCACAGTTAACTGAATAAAAGGCCTTTCATCCGGCATTAAATGTCTAGGCGTATAATCTTTAAAATCTTTTGGAGGGATATAACTGAAGGTATGCAGTCTTCTATCTTCCTTGCTCAGAGAGCTAGCCGCAAAGCTAACGACCGAACCGGAATCTAATCCTCCGCTCAGTTGAGCGCCAACCCCGCGATAAGTCCGCAGACGTGATTGTACAGCTGATCGAAAGACATCCTGAAAGGCTTCGACATATTCATCGTTTGACTTTAGTTTTAACCGCTCACCAGCAGTAAGTGTACAGTATCTTGTATACCTTAATTGACCGCTAGCGATTGAGATACTATGTGATGGAGGTACTTGTTCAATGTATTGATAAGGCGTTATAGAAGCATCTACCGCTTCAACCACAGAGGATATAGCTAGGTATTCAGCTAGCCACTGTTCATTAAGCTCCTTCGTCACATAAGGTAGCGAGAACAAAGGCTCGATGGTCGTGCTAAACGCAAACCGGTTCCCCGCTTGGTGAAAGTACAACGTCCTGCTCCCCGAGAAATCCCGGGCCCCGAACAACCGCCGCTTCCTCTCATCCCAAATCATGTAAGCGAAATCGCCGATCAAATACTTCGGGGACTCTTCCCCCCATTTATCGTAGGCCAGCAGGATCAACACGTTGTCAGGCATCGTTCGCCGGAGACCGTGTTCAACCTGCAGCAGATCAAACAATTCATTCCTGTTGTCGATAATGGCGTCTGCGGTAATCGCCAGCTGCCTTTCGGAATCATAATAAGGATTCCGCTCGCCGATCGACTCCGGGGTAATCCATTGTCCATGGCAGCCGAGAAAGATGCGCTCCTGGTACCAGACTTGAACGTCATCCGCCGGATACTTTCGCAGGGCTTCCATCAAGCCGGTGCCATGCGCCAAAGCTACTGGTTCTTCATTAAAGTGAATTAGTCCGGTAATGGCACTCATACTTTCCTCCGCAACGCCACAAGATAAGGGGGATTCCCCGCGCAGTCGTTCTCGTTAAAGAACGACAGGATTCACTGTTTACATAAATTACGTTTACTTTTGCTTTCTTTAAAGCTTCGAGGTTGTTCTTTATCGAGAACAATATCAGAATACCATCGAAGTTCTTGCCTGTCAACTGTCTATTGCAGCTTTTTATTTCTGCCTGCCGCCACCCGATCCGCTGCACGATACGGCCATTCCAACAGCGCTCCGCACGTATGCTGAACCTTGTCATAATCAAAAATATGATAATAAACCCAATTCAAATACCCCTGCAGCGAACGCTTTTTATACCTTAGCGAACTGTACTCCCACCATAGACGCACCTTCCATGCCTCGGGCAGCTCCAGCGTATTCGTCAGATGCGGGAAATAGGCGTACACAATGGCCAAAGTCCGGCCGATCCTCCTCTGTGTCCGGTGAGCAGCGGCGTCCCTCTGCAATCGGTCGAAGCTCAGCTTGCCGTTAAGGTGGTGAATGATCTGAATGATATCGAGAAAATATTTAAGGGAGTTAAGATTATGCCTCCAGCCATGCAAACAAATCATATAGAACGTATGATAGTCCGATAATTCTTTCATGTACCTATAGGCACCCAAAGGCGCAGCCTGCTCCCAGAACTCTTCGATTCTTAAATTCGATGTGTTCTCTTTCAGCAAATCCCAATGCAGCTCAACCGTTAACGGGATCACCGAATCGGGTATCGGTTTGCTGAAGCTCCAATGGAAATGACCGGAGATTCGCTCTTGTTCGATCGTATAGCCCAGCGATTTCACACAAAGAATGGCCTTCTCCAGCTCGGACGGGCGAATCAGGAGATCAATATCCGACGTGCACCTGGCTCCCAGGTGACCGAAATATTTCTCAGCGAACAGCGTCCCCTTGAGCGGAATGGTTTCAATGCACGCTTCTTCAAGCTTTGCCAATAGCAATTGCGTTTGATGCCGGATGAACATGTTTTGATAGACGGCCTTATTAAATTTATGCCGCAGCCGCTCCTGAAAAAACAACGGCGTACGCTCAAGCTGCTCCCGCTGCTTCAATAGCCCGTATATCTGCGGCGATATCTCGAAAAACTCGGCATCCTCCCATGCCTGTTCATAGAACTGCTGATCCTGGGGCATAGGAATTCGCGGATCATACAGCGCTTGTATCAAAGTGATGATCAACGAGCTTATCCCCTTTCTGCAACCCTTTCCGATATAAATTGCGATAAAGGCCATTCTGGCGCATCAAGTCTTGATGGCATCCCTTCTGCACAATACGGCCCTGATCCATGACGAGGATAAGATCCGCGTGCTGCACCGTCGATAGCCGGTGGGCAATCACAAGTGTCGTACGTCCTTCCATCAATCGGTACAAGGCTTCTTGCACCTGCTGTTCGGTCTCATTGTCCAGGGCCGAGGTAGCCTCATCCAGCAGGAGGATCGGAGCATTCTTTAACACGGCCCGCGCAATGGCCATACGCTGTTTCTGGCCGCCGGACAGCCGAATTCCTCTTTCGCCGATGTCGGTGTCATAGCCATGCGGTAGCGTAGCGATGAACGTGTGGATATTGGCAATGGTAGCGGCCCGCATCATTTCCTCATCGGTAATGCCCTCCCGCGCCAATAGCAGGTTCTCCCTGATCGTACTGCCGAATAGAAAGGTTTCTTGCGAAACATGAGCGAATAGACTTCTAAGATTGGATGGCGAGAATTCCTCATAGGAGCTGTCATCCAGGAAGATGGTGCCGGTCTGCGGTCTGTATAAGGCCAACAGCAGGTTGAATAACGTCGTTTTCCCCGCACCGCTCGAGCCGACTATGGCAACGACCTTACCGGCCGGAATCTGCAAGTGGAATTGTTCGAAAATGTGGTGTTGTCCGTCATAGCTGAACGTAATGTCGTGAAAACGAATCGATTTCTCCAGCGATTTGGCGGGAACTGCCTCCGGCAGCCCTTTTTGTTCCCGGGGCTCTTCCAGAACTTTGTGGATTCTCTCCAATGCTGCGGCCGATCGTTGGAAACCTGCCCATTGTCCGGCAAGCTCTGTCATCGGATATACCAGATGATTAACCAGGTTAACGAAAGTGAGCAAGGAGCCCACGGTAATTGCACTCAAAGATACGTAGTAGGAACCTACGCAAAGGCTGACAAGGAAGGTGATCGAGGAGATCGCATGGCCCCCTGCATAGAACCAGCCCCGCAGCTTGGCATTGCTCATTTCCAGTTCATACAATTCTTGATTCTTATTGACATATTGAGCGAAAATGGACTTCTCCATAATATACGCCCGAATGACAGGCAGGCCTTGGAAGGTTTCACTAAGCAGCGAGCTGATAGTTCCCATCAAGCTGTACACTAATCTGCCGTTGTTGCGAAGCAGGAAACCGAAGATAACGCCGGTCGCCATCGCTACCGGAGCGATGAGGACGCAGAGAAGCGCAAGGCTCCAACTGATCTGCACCAAGTAAATCAACACGGCGAGATAAATGAACGGGAGCCGCACGAGATCGAGCAGGCTTCTCCCGACTACGCCGTTCATGCTGTGAATGTCATTGGCGAAGTGAGACATCAGTTCGCCGGAGTGATGGGCGGACAAATGCTTCCCCGACAATAACAACATATGCTTAAACAAATGAACGGAGAAATCCCTTTTCACGGCATTCGTCGCAATGGTTTCGAGAACGGTATTCAGATACGCCGACGCAATGCTGGTAAGCACGAGACCGACCCCGAGGGGCATAATCTGCTTCATCCGCACGAAATCGCTGTGAATCGCCGCATCCGTCAAATTTCCGAAAAACCACGAGTAGGCTAAGGTGAGCCCGATATCGGTAAACAGTAAAAAAAAGAGACCCGTGTACACCTTCCAGTACCTTAGCATATAAGGGGTTAACAAGGCGTAGGTTCTCCGAATCTCTTTCAATGTTAAATATTCCTTAGCGGCGATTATGCAGTTGCGAATCATGCCTATCATACGGTCACTCCATAGAAAGCTATCCGAGCTTGCTTTCTCTTCGATTTAAGTACATTCTAACGAACAGCGAGAACAGGGGAACCGCAAGAATCGTCCGCCCCCATATCGCAGCGACCAGTCCCGTTGCAGGAATAATTCGCCCGTTCCGTTCCGTCCAGACCATCTTGCCGAGCAGCTGATCCCGCGTAATGGGTTCGTCAGCCGCAAGATTACTATCCCCCTTGCATACGTAGCGATGCTCGCGATCTTGCTTGCCCGTTTCGAGCCGGCAGAACCGATGTGCGACCATGCTTCCATACGGCGTATGATAGAGAAGGATATCGCCCTTCCTGATGTTAGCGGCTTCCGCATCGACGAACCGGCATACATCCCCTTTCTTAATCCAGGGATACATACTCGTTCCTCGTGCCGGCAGTTCGATCCAGCCCTGCTTGCGAATGACGCGAGCAATAAGCTGAATCGATTCCTTAGGAAACGGCATGTTGAACCAAGCCTCGGGCCACCATGTCGCTGAGGAACGCTTCAACATCCTCTTCCACCGTTGCGTCCGCGCCGGCGTATTCCTGGCGAACGGCTTCGCTCAGCGAGCTGACGGTTTGCGCCGCACCGAGCAGCGACCAGCAGAATCCGCCCACGCCGTTTAACTTGGTTAAGGTATATTCGTCCGTATTCAAAATAATCCATTCCGCATCCAGTTGAATCGATTCATAATCGTTCATCCGCAGGTATCGGGTCATGAGGAAATCAACTCCCAAAATGTATTATTTTTCTGAAAATGCAGATCGTACACGGGAACTGTATTCACAAGATGCTGCATTAATTGCAGGACGTATCCGGTTTCTTCCGCATTGTGAGACCAATGGAACACTTTATCCATCAGCTGAAGGAAGCCGTTCGA
This sequence comes from Paenibacillus sp. MAHUQ-63, assembly GCF_028765165.1. Lineage (GTDB taxonomy): Bacteria > Bacillota > Bacilli > Paenibacillales > NBRC-103111 > Paenibacillus_E. The sequence continues at coordinate 1,310,249 of NZ_JARADB010000001.1, forward strand.
TTTGCTGAAAGGAACAACGCGATTCTGAATCGCCTGATTCAATAAATATATGCCTGCCAGCGGACTGGCTGCGATCGTATCTGAGGTGTCCAACTCACTGCGGAAAGGAGAGTTATGGACGGTGATCCCTTCGGGAGTAATCTGGAGAATCGTCGCTTCATCCGAGAGAAGCTCCCGGGGATGCGACAGCTTAGCGGCGGTAGATTTGCCCGCCCCCGAATGCCCGGCGAACAGGTACGCCTTCCCGTTATCCATCACACAAGACGAATGAATTAATAATCCCCACTGATGACGTACCGCATAAGAGCTGTATAAATTCATGAGGGCATGCTTGAGTGCCAGGTCATTATGTACGGAAACAATGGCGTGGCGATACCTTGCATCAGTCTCGATCAAATAATCAGCCCTGCCGAAACGGATCGTATCCGCCTCCTTGGTGATCGCGACGTGATAATCGGCAAAAGGAGTCCCATATCCGTCATAGAGCTCGATCATGAGATCGGCAGACGCTTTCCCGGGAGGCGTCTCCGGGAAGTTCCTGCTTATCCAATTTGTTAACGCTTCCGAATGGCAATTGATTTGAATGGCCTGCTCGCCAATTGTCGTATATATCGTATCCATGGTGCATCCCCTTGGGCGTTATTCACTTTTTACTGGGAGGGCCAACGGCTCCCGCCATTGACCCTGTGGAGACCACTTACTTCTTCTTGCCGCCGTGATGCGGTCCGGTGTACGGAGGGTTCGGATAATTGATGCCGCCATTCCCCGTACCTGGATGATCCAGGTTACCTCGGCCCTTATTCCAGCTTTGAGCCGTTTCAAAACGAACCGGCTGTTGGCTTAGAACCATGGGGCGCGCATATGGCTTGGTTTCCCGCTTCGCGTTGTCCTCCATCGTCTCACTCTCCTAGCGTTTCAAGGTTTGGATAAGGCGTCTTGCTTCCCCGAAGGGTGTATCAATCATTTCGTATATACGAATATATACCGTTGTCTCCAGGCGATCCAAACTGAATTCGACCGTTTGTGTGCCGCTTACCAGCTTGTTCTCGCCTGTAAATGAAAATACTTTGGAGGCCATGATTCTGTTCTTCTCGTCAGCGAACTCTACCCTCATTTTGGAAAAGCTTTGGTCCACAACGATTTCATCCTGCAGCTTGATCGTGAAATCCAAATTCATCTTATAGGCGTAGGGCAGACTTCCTCCGCCCATACTGTAGTTAACTCCTCTTGTCCAATCGTTCAGCGTAGCTTGGAACGGATAGAACGCCGAAGACATATCGTCCGTCTCTTCGATGATCTTCGTTTTGAAGGCGGCCAGTGGAAGATGATATGGCTCCACACTCTTGCCATCCGTAATCTCCATAGCCAGCTGCTCGCTCGCTTCTGCATTCGGAATGATGAAGGAGTAGTAGATGACGTAACTGATATTCGGGATAAGCGTATCTACCTGCGTACTCTGTCTTGTCCCCACATACTTATTCCCGCTAAGGCTTGTCAGAGCGGTCTGGAACTGGGGAACCTGGAGCGGGTTCTCACTGCGGTTGAGCAGCTTGAACTTGGCTACCGCTGCTTTGAAGCCGCCTCCGGCACTTTCGTACATGCGCAGGTCGGTCATCGAAACTTCGATATCAGGTCGAATGAGCTTCGTTAACGGATCGATCTTGATCGGCTTGTTCAATTCGTAGGGCAGCAATTGGTTCATATCGTAACGCGCACTGTTCGTTGCCGGCGGCGTAATCGACAATCTGCCGATCGCATAAGTCGTATGCGTTTTATCCTCGGCCACGAAGTCTTCCGGCGTCAGCACGTACAAGCTTTTCAAATCCGCTCTGTTCCTGATTGGAATGGCGTAGTGGAGATAATTTTTCTCTCCCGGTTCCAGGAAGATCGGATCCTTCTCCAATCTTTTGGCTTCGTACACCTTATTCTCGGATTTTCCGTTCAACCGGAAGTCAGGGATTGCTGTCTTCTTATCTCCGGTATTCACAGCCAGCATGGTGGCAATGGTCACTGCTCCATCGGACGTATTCTGTTCGTTCAGGCTAACCGGCTTAAACTCCAGCGTATCCGACAGAACAGGAATCTTGAAGGAATCCTCCCACTTCTTCAGTGCCGCAGGATCCGTGAGGACAGCTTTCTCGCCTTTCCATTCTATGGCGGATACAGGCAGAGATATGATTCTCTTCTCCTGCTTCGGATAAACGAATTCATCCACATCATAGAAGGAAAGCTCCGTCAAAGCGAAGACATCGTAACGCTCCACTACATTCATATAGCTGAGCTCGACCGTCTCCTTGGGCTGAATATTTTTGGCGTTCGCCAGACTCGGGCGAAGAATGTATTCCAAGCCGTCCTGCGTCTTGACGCGAACTTCATACTCAGGGACTCCGGTCAAGCGGTCTCCATTGTTGAATAAGCGGACAACTGCGCCGATTCTAGTGCCCTCCGGGGTGGATTCGTTCAATACACTTTTTACTTCCACCTTGATCTCGTCGGTCAATGAATAGCTGGTTACGGATGAGGAATACGTATATTTCTCATCGGCTGCCACATGGAAAGCCGCTGATGGAATCACGAGGGAGGCGGACAAGATGAACATGACCATCGTATGTTTCCATTTTATTTTCAATTCAAGTCACTCCAATTTTATTTATTGCTCTTCCACAGCCGTCATTTGAACCTTCTGTTTGTTGCTGAGCTCATTCGGGCTGGTTTTCACAACCAACTCCCCTTCTTTGAGACCCGACAGCACTTCTTGGTTAGGTTCATTCAATCTTCCCAGCTGAATGCTCCGCTTCTCCACCGTATCTCCCGCAAGCACGAAGACGAAAGCGTCGTCTCCCTCTTTCACGATGCTATAAGTTGGAACGGTCACAACGATCTGATCCTGCTCCTCCGTCAGTTGAAGACGCAGCTTCGAGCCGGGCTTCAAAGCCAGATCTTTGTTCGGTACTTCCAAGTTGATTTCATACGACTTCGTTTCCGGATCGATGACTTTGGACAGGTAGCTGATCGCGCCTTTATACTTGTCTTTCGCACCTGTCACATAATAGGTCAGTTCCTTCTTGTCGCCGATTTGCTTAGCTTCCGTTTCGTTCAACTGGGCTTTGATTTTGATCGGATCCAGCCGTTGAATGACTCCGACGTTAGCGCCTGGCTGCAGTGTCATTCCCGCTTCCAGCGGCATCTCAGTCAATAAACCGCTGACCGTGGCTTTCACTTCGAGATTTTTCATGGACTGATCGATTTGCTGCAGCGCAATCTGTGCGTTCTTGAGCTGCGGCTCCAATTCCGAGGTCGCATCGACCGGCTCCAGCAGGCTCAGCTTCTTCTTCAATTGGTCCAAATCCAAGCGGGCGCTCATCATTTGACTTTCCATCTGGTACAGCTGTGCCTTCGTGACCAGCCCGATATCGTAATCGTTCCTCATTTTATTGTAGTTACGCATTAGACCGGTCATCCCTAACTCCATCTTTTGAATGGAGTTGCTCATTTCCAGCCTCTGGCTTTCCGTTTCTTTGATCGCCCGGGCCTTCGCTTTGGCAATAGCCTCTTGCGCCGTAGCGACGGCACGTTCGGCCGCTTCTCTCTGGCTCACCGCCTCCGCCGACCTCAAGCGGAGGATCACTTCGCCTTCCTGCACCATATCGCCGCGCTTCTTCAGTACTTGCTCAATATCCCCGGCAACCTTGGACGTAACGCCGAATTGCGCGGAGGACTGTACTTCAGCGGCGCGTTCCACCGGATCTCCGATTTTTTGCTTAATCACCTTAAAGACCTTCACGGGCTTCAGCGCTTGATCCGTATACACGGAATTCGCCTCCGGATTTACCACCGTATCGGAACAGCCCGCCAGGATGCCGATGCTCAGCGTGATCAAGCCGACCATTCTCATCGCTTGCCGCTTTGGCTTTCGTCGTTTTCTTCTCATTGGCTATGAATTCGCTCCCCTTGCCATGAATTTTCACATCATCGGTTACATATAGGCCTCGGCACTGTTGTGCTTGATTTCATTCAGTACGACGCCGATCAATTTGACATTGGCCAGCTGCAGTTCTTCTTTCACTTTCTTGGCGACGCTGCGCTTCACTTTGCCATATTCAACAATGAGCAGAACGCCGTCGCTCTTCGTAGCTATAATTTTGGCATCCGTAATATGCAGCACCGACGTCGTATCCACGATGATAATGTCGTACTCTTCCCTGAGCTCCGCCAACAGAGTATCCATCTGCTTCGAAGCAAGCAGCCCGGACGGATTCTGGGGGACAGGTCCCGCAGTCAGGATGGAGAGATGCTCGATGTGCGTTTTCTTCACGAGCTCTCTCGCCGTATAATGCTCAACCAGATAATTGGTTAGCCCTTTGGCGTTGCTCTCGCCGAATGCAAGGTGAACGGACGGATTGCGCAGGTCGGCGTCAAGCAGCAGCACGTTCTTCCCAATCTGGGCATAAGCTACTGCCAAATGCACGGCCGTTGTCGTTTTCCCTTCCCCACGGCTTGAGGATGTGATCGTAATCGTCTTGGCTTCGCGGCCGAAGACCGAGCATTCGATATTGAACCGCAAGGAGCGGTAAGCTTCCGATATCGGAGAATCGAGGTGCATGTGCATCAGGCTTGGCGAATTAGTGGATGGTTTTGGCATAGGCGATTTCCTTTGCTTTTTTTCTGGATTTGGACCTTAGCTTGGCTCTCAGTTCTTTATTCTTCACTTTCGGTATGTAGGCCAATGTGGATAATTCCATAACCTCTCGAATATCTTCATCCGTTTTCAACGTATCGTCCAGCGCATCCACCAGCAGAATGATACCAATTGTAGCAGCCAACGAAACAATGAAGCTTAAGATGATATATTGATTCGACTTTTGATTCACGGGGGTCGGATTGTCCTGCACTTTGGCTCTGTTCAGAATCGTGATATTATCGACTTTCATAATCTTGGGGATTTCGGTTTGGAAGACATCGGATACCGCATTCGCAATTCTAACGGCTCTTTCGTGTGAAACATGCCTTGCAGTTATCGACATGACTTGCGTTTCATTGAGGTTCGACACATTGACAATGGAGATTAATTGATCCGTAGAGACGTTGAGATCGGGGTAGCGTTGAACGACTTTGTCCATAATAGCGGGTGTCTTGATGATTTCTTTGTACGTATTAATGAGCGCCATATTCACGCCGATCGCTCCATAATCGATTTGCTCCGTGCCAAGCTGGTCCTGCTCATAGGTTTTATTGACGATCAGCTTCGTGGATGCCTGGTAAATAGGAACATAATTCGACGTTGTATATAGCGCTGTCAGTACGGTGCATGCTAGCACAATCATTACAATCAGCCACCAGCGCTTCAAGATGATGGTCAGATATCCCTTTAAATTAATTTCCATGTTTCCCCTCCGTGAGAAGTCCTCTTTTCATTTTCAATGATACTATTTGTATCTTCTTGTAATTACTACTTTAAGATACTTTTTGTATCATGTCAATAAGATGTTACGGCAAGAAGTTCCAAATCGTATCGCGCGAAAAAAAAAGAAAAGGCCCGGAAAAGGCCCTTTCTTTGTCCCTAATTTATCGCCATGGAGGTCACGATATTTTTCTCATTTTTCAGTGCCGAAACCATAAGCGCCTGCCGTAGAAGCAAGGCTAACAGCCGCCTCATCGAGCCGATGCCGATTTTGTTCATAATGTTCGCCAGATGAATTTTGACCGTCTTCTCACTGATACAGCAATTCTCGGCAATTTCCTTGTTCGTATACCCGTGAGTGACAATAAGGCTTAAAATTTCCGATTCACGTTGGGTCAAACCATACTTGTTGAAAAATTGTTGCAGCACCTGACTATCTGCGATTGAATTCTGCATTATACAACAACTTCCTTTATGTGAATGTGACGTTCTCGACTAAGGTCTACATAGGCTTCTTCTATCTTCACAAGCGGATTCGTATCATCCGTCGGATTGATGTAAATCACTTCTCCCCAACGACCATCGGTGAGCTTCACTTTCTTGCCAATTAGGTTGCGAATCATATTATCCAGAAAAACAGACACGATATGGGGATCCAATTCACCAAAAAGTCCGCTCCTCATGCGTCTTACCACTTCGTAGAACGGCATCATGGGATGGTAGGGCCTCTTCGAAGACATGGCATGGAACACATCCGCAACAGCGACGATCCGGCTCATTCGATCAACCTGGCTTTCCTTCAATCCCATCGGATACCCGCTGCCGTCCGCCCGCTCGTGATGCTGCAAGGCCACAAGAGCTACCCGAAAGTGGATGCCGGCGGTCTCCCGAAGCAAATTGTACCCGCGAATCGTATGCTGCTTCATCTCCCGGAATTCCTCCGGCGTCAACTTGCCCGGTTTCTGTAAAATGTCCGGCGAGATGGTCACTTTGCCTACGTCATGCAGTGTGGCTGCAAGTGTCAGTAATTCAACTTCTTGCTCGTCCATGTTCAACCATTTGCCGATCAGCGTCGACAGAACTCCTACACCGATATTGTGCTGATGTGTGTACTCATCCTTCGCTCTGACAGCTTGAAACAGCTTAAACAAATTAGGTTGCTCGGCAGCCTGCTGCACAATGGGGAGGAGCTCGCTCTTGATTTCCGTCAGCGGAATCTTCTGCTCAGTCCCGATCCGTTCGAATAATTGCTTGGCATATGCGGAAGCTTGTTGTACTAGAAGCTCGGAGGTGTTAGGGGAGCTGACAACTTCCAAGACCGGCTGATCTTCATCATCCTGTACCGTTGTCGTTATTATGTCCATGAAGTGAATACGATGTTGTCGAAATAAATCCAAGTGCTCTTGGGTGAGTACGGTTTTACTAGGTGCCAATACAAGTCCATAGCTTGTCATTACATCGTATTTCAGCATCTTGCCCAATAGCTCTCTCAATAGCCTTCGCCCCATTATTTCAAAATATAACCATTTTCTATTATATACGACAAAATAAGCTACAACCATGGGATCTTTTTCCCGTCTTTATCCATCCTAACCTAGGATAAAAAACCTAAAACCCATATAAACCCAATGTGATTTAGGACTTTTGGTGCGTATTGGTAAAAGATATCGCTAGACCCCCTTGCAACCGTGACATCCGTCTAGCCCCCTGCATATAGTAAGTATCGACAAATCCGCTTTTACCTAAGGAGGAACAACTGTTTATGACGTCAAGCAAAAAGCTAGAGACCCGGAATATCGAACAAGAACATACGATTGAACAGCAGCAGCTCGATTCGGAACCGGTCTACGCTGCCGACTATCCGCAATCTCTCCCTTATCCATATGGTTATCCCGTCCCCCAAGCCTATACTTGGGTGCCTGTCTATGACCCGCGCGGCTTAGGCGGCATGTTCGGCTTCCCCGGTATGCCGGGCGGCGGCTTCCCGGGTATTCCCGGAGGCGGCATGACGCCGGGGTTCCCGCAACCGGGCTTCCCAGGACAGCCCGGCTTCCCGGGTGCGCCTGGATTCCCTGGGCAGCCGGGATTTCCCGGTCAGCCCGGATTCCCCGGGCAGCCTGGTTTCCCCGGACCAGGCCCAGGCATGCCGCCTGGAGGCGGCCAAGCGCAAGCTCCGACAACTGCGCCTCCGGCCTTCACACCGCAGAAGCCGCTTAAATCGGGCGGCGGTACCACCTTTGCGGTAGATCCGGGCGGCATTCGGCGCTGCATGTTCCGCTTCACGTATGTGTGGCTGAGCAATGGCCAGCAGTTCTGGTATTATCCGATCTTCGTGGGCCGCAACTCCATCGCAGGCTTCCGTTGGAACGGCTTCTCATGGATGTACTTCGGCATTGACTTGCGCTTCATTGATTCGTTCACTTGTTAATCGGAGAAGAGATGGATACGGGGTTCCCGTATCCATTTTTATTTGGAAGACTCTCTCTAACGGACGCATTATGTAAAGAAATCTTCTGGACGCTTTGGGACATTTGGCCATTCTAGACTCTTCGGAAATCTCGCTTCCTCCAGTTTACGGTAAGTGGGCCTATGTTTCGGAGACGCAAAATGCCGTCAACATGCAGACCATGCTTGTTGCCGCGGACAACGACAGTGTATGCCCTGCAAAAGTCGTCTTATCTACCGCCGCTGTCTCGGACCAAGAAGTTGCTTCAAGACTGATGATTGAACCGACGTATACATATGTGTTTGACCAATGGTGTATCTCAACTACGCCCAGTACCAGCAATGGGCAGAAGGAGGTACTCGCTTCATGGCTCGCATTAAGTCGAACAGCAAGTGTAAGATCGTGGAAACGAGAAAAGTAACAGGTCAGTCTACCGTCATATTAAATGCCGATGTGGACATTGTGGTACCAACATCGAAGAAAGCTGTTCGCCTACGTCTGGTGGAGTATACGTTTGTCGATCGAAAGAAAAAGCTAGTTCGAATTCGGGCGCTAACGAATCGATGGGATCTGACAGCAATGGAGATTAGTGATATTTACAAGTACCGATGGAAGATTGAAATATTCTTTCGATCTCTGAAGGAAAATGTGAATTTAAAGAAGCTCTACAACACCAAAGCGTCAGCTGTATGGAACCAAATTTACTTGACCCTGATTGCATACCTCTCAAATTATTTCCGATTCGACGGCTATTGGCATCCGTTATACTGAAACAAGGGCCTGTATTTCCGTTTCGCTCACGCCAGCGGAAATACAGTTCGCTAACACGGCTGAATTAGCGGTTCTGGAAGGTAAAGCGGAAATACAATGCGTTATCCTTGCTGAATTTGGTCGTTTTGCAGCTCAATCAGCATAATAACGCATCTTATTTCCGCTTCGGCGGCTATTGGCCCTCGTTATACTAAAATAAGGGCCTGTATTTCCGTTCCGCTCCCGCGCGCCAAGCTTCCCAATCGAAGCATGTCTAAGCCGGTTAGATTTGGGAGATTTTCGTACTGGGGTACGAGGCACCTACACACACACTATTTAACGAATGTTAGGTTCTATGCAAAGCTATTGCCAAATTCCGGTCCGAACGGCCAAATAACGGCGCTGGTGTCCGCTACAATATCAAACCGGCGCAATTACGCCGAATAAGGTCCGCATTGTCCATTAGCGGAACCTCGGTTCCCAGCCACTAAAAAAGTCCGGCATTCACACGACGTGAACATGCCGGACTTCCTTTTATGGGGCGGTGCAAACAGAACTAGTCGGCAAGCCCGGCGCTTCCAATCGTGCCCCGCCCGCCAAGCCAATCTTTCAGCTTCACAAGCTCAGTTCCTGCAAGCATCATGATCCCAACACCGTGGTTATCATTCGTAACCGTCAGCAGATCCTTCTTATAATAATCAGCTGTAAATGCATAACGCGAACCGCTGCACACGCCGTGCACATTGCCCTGCCCGTCTATGGCGTAACGGGTTAAGCCGTCCCACGCGCGCAGCGCCGCACGGACGAATCTCTCAGGCTCGCGAAGCCAGCCGAACCGGACGCCCCGGGCGTAAGCGTATGCGAACATCGCGGTGCAGGAAGCCTCCTGGTACGCATCGGGATCGTTCAGCACCTGATGCCAGAGCCCGCTATCCGCTTGCACCTCCGCGTAGCCCGCGCACAACTCTTGAAAGAACGCAACGAGCTCTGCGCGATGCACATGGTCCTCCGGCAGAGCCTCCAACACCTCCGTGAGGGAGAACAAGGTCCACCCGTTTCCGCGCCCCCAAGGAATGCGTGTCGGCATTCCATATTTGAAGTCGAAGACGTGGGACATCATGCGCTGCTTCGGCATGTACAGGTAGCTGCGGAATAGAAGAAACTGCCTGGCGGCTTCGTCTAACGCCTCGCTGTTTCCTGTCATACCGGCATACCGGCATAGGAAAGGCGTGCTCATGTAGAGGTCATCGGCCCACATCGTATTCGCCGAATACTCATCCTGGCATACCCGATAGAAGGCTCCGTCCTCCTTCCGTTCCAGCTCCCGCAGCATGAAGTTTCCGATCCGCTGTGCAATAGGCATGTACCCGGCGTTCGCATCATCCTTATGCGATTCCAGCATCGCGGAGCCGAACGAGCCGCAGTTATCAAGCATTTTCATCATGACGAGCTGCTGGTTGATGGCCGGAAATCCGTACTGTGCACGATCCCATAACGAGTATTCGTACATGTCGGTACAGCTTTGCACGTGCTCCAGCGCATACGCAATTATATCCGGCCGACCGAGCAAACGCCCTGTTTGAAGCAGGCCATAGATCGTCACGCCGAGCGGATAATCCCAACGGCCGAAATTGGTGGCGTTCCCAACCGTCCATTTGTTGCTCAGCATGGCATTCTCATAATAAGGGCGGATCCACGTCTGCGGACGGTCCAGCCGCCAATATTGGTTATGGAAGACCCGCTTCATCGTAAGCAGCTCGTTGACATCAAGGTCATGCGAAGCATCGAAGGGACCTAGATAAAACCACGCCTCCCCACTGCTCCCGTGCACGTCAGCAGGCGCCCGGAATGGAGCGGGCTCTCCTCCTGCCCATCCTTCCAATGTGAACCCCCACGACTGCGGACCGCAGCTGCTGCATACCAGCACGTCGTGGCGGCCATAAACAAGCTCCACCTCCGCTTGGAAGCTGCCGGCCGCCGGAACATCCGCGACTAGGCGGCCATCCACCCAGACGGTTGCCGGACCCGCGCTCGTTCCCTTCAGCACATAAGGCGCAGCCCCAGGGCGGTCCGAGTGGAGCACGCTCCAGGCATAGGCCGTCCTGCCGGGCTGGACACCGAACATGCGCTCACAATTGAGCAGCGCCAGCTCTTCCTCGCGCCACCGGCCCTCCGGCAGCCAAGCTAAGCCGTGCTCCCGCTCGGAGGAGAAGGGATTCGGCAGCGCGATCCCTTCGAACACATCCGCGTCGACGGGCGCCGAGTACACCCAACCGGCCTGGCCTAACCGCTCTGCGAACGGCGAGCGCACATTCAGGATGCGTACCTTCGCCTCGTCGGAGCCGAACAGACATCCGAAGCCGGCCGCCGTGTGCTTCGCCTTGATCCAGAGACGGTTCCAGCCTTTGGCGAAATCGAGATTCAATTTGACCGTCGCATCCGGCTTCAGCTCATCCATCACGTTAGAACGGTAGGCCAGCTCCCCGTTGAAATAAAACTGGACAGGCCCCAGGCAGCGTAGAAGGACATCCAGATTGCGATCGCTATCGCTCCAGACAAGGCTGTAGGCGTAAGAGATTTGGCCCTGCTTCGCTTCCGGGAACCGGCGTCCCAGGTCCAGGTCGAACAGCCCCTCTTCATTTTGCAGAATGCCATCCCGGTTAAACGCCCGGAACGCGAACGGTACGGGCGGGTTCGCCCCGATATAACGGTCGGCGAGCACTTTGAGCGTACGCACGTCATCCCCGCCCAGCCTGGCCCGGATGCTCTCTTGCTCATGGAAATAAGTCGTCATGATAGCTCCACAATCCTTTCTATAACAGCCTTACCGTGAACGTACGGTCGAACGGCGTCATCAGGTTAACATGGACATATGTGCAGCCTGCCGGATGCGCATCTTCACGCACGCCTGGCAGGAGATGCTCATAAGCCCCGTCCGATATTTCGATGCGGTCATTCCCCGCCGTATAGACGGCTGAACCGCTTTTCAGGAAATATTTCCCGTCAACTGCATTCTCCAAGCCGCTGCCTTCGAGCTCTCCTTCGCTGCCCAAAATAAAGGTCAGCTGCGCGAACACATCCTCGCGCTGATCCGATTGGACACGAATCTTCCACTCGGACGCGCCTCGCGTAATTTCGGCCTGCAGTTCGAGTGTCTGCAGATGCGTCATCGGTCTATGCTGGTGCGGCAGCAAATACCATGGGCTTACAGGACCTTGGGACGTGAGCGGCAGATGCTGCTGCGGGATAGGCCCGTTATAGCCCTTGCTTAATGTCGCGTCTAATCGGTACACATGATCTTCCGCCGTCAGTTCATCGAATTTCACGATGCCCGGCGAGAAGGAGGTGGACAGCTTTACGCCGAGCAATCTCGCATCTCCGTGGCGCAGCGAGAAGAAAGACGGCGTCCGAGGCATGATCGTTACGCTCTGCGCTTGCTCGCGGATGCGTACGACCGGCGCGCCGAAGGCCAGATGCATGGAGCTATGCTGAATATGCATATGGTGGCCCACCGCATCGATCAGGCTCAGATGCTCTTGTACAGGGTGCGACAGATTCAGAATGCGAACGTACGAATCGGGCAGCTCGGCACGCGGCAGCTCGCGGACCGCGGCTTCCGTTTCCGGATAGAGCAGCATGTGCAGCAGCCCGTTATTGTTCACACCGTCCGGCCCTTTCAGGAAGGTGCCGGCATAATCGCCCATCGCGGCGAATACAGGATCTTGGTCGTAAGCGGCCATCAGCCGGTAAATGGTATAGTACGTCGCCATGTTGTACGTTTGGCCGAAATCCTGCCGGCCCGAGTAATCGGTCACGACTTCGCCTGACGGATGAATGAGATAGACCATCATGCGCAGATTGCGCCGGACGCTATCCAGCAATTCCGGGCGGCCCCATACACGAGCGGTATGATACAGCGCAAGGTCGCTGACCGCATTATAGATGCCGTTGCTTCGCTCGGTCCATTCGCCGTCCGCCGTAATGTCGAGGCCTTCGGCCAGCCATGCCTCGGCTCTTTCCTTCAGCTCGGGCTGCGGGAAGATTTCATGAAGCATCGCAAGAGCGGCTGTAATCACCCAGCGGTGATTCGGCGTATGGCAGCCTCCGCTCAGCATCGCCGGAATCGTGCGCTCCAGGAACAGCTTCAGCTTGGCGGCGGCCGGCTGCACGTCCGCCCATTCCTGACGGGCCAGCAGCTGATAAATCTGCGCAACGCCGCCGATGACGAAGCCCGTATCGGGCGGGGAATGATAATTCGTGGAGCCGAGCGACACCGTCCCGTCCGCATGCTGCCGGTTCAGCATGAAATCCGCCGCCATGTCCAGCGAGGCGGCTAATGCCGGATCCCGGTAATAGCGGGAATCGGGATTTACGAGCGCGGCAGCCCAGGCGGCGATATACACCGGCGTGCTGTGATGGCTGGCTCGGGCGATGCCGGTTTCGTCGATGACGCCGCCGTAATACTTCGATGCGGGGTCCAGTACCTGCTTCTCCAGCGCTGCAGCGGCAAGCTGGTCATTTTGGTCAACTAACTGCTTATAAATAGGGTCCATGCTCCTCACCTCTAACCTTTCATAGCGGCAATTTTACTTGTAATCAGCCGATGGCTTTCTTCGATCTCATCCGGCTGGCACAAGGCTTTCAGCTCATACACTTTGCATGCCGCCGCATCGATAACCTCCAGAAAATGATCGAAGAAATGCAGATCCTTGCTGTGCACATACGGGCACCAATGGTCGGACAGCTCCAGCGTTTCATGAATATGCACGCCATATATATAGCGTTTCACTTCCTGCAGCTCCTTCAAATTGTCATATAAGCCCATCCGGTCCATCATCATGGCGTGTCCGATATCGTACCATAAGCGGACCGGACTGCCCTGCAAATGGTCGCAAATGGATTTAGCCTCCATTAATGTAGGCATTTGGTACGATCTGGAGCGGGTTTCGATGCCGATGGCGATGTTCCAGCCTTGCTTCGCCGCATGCTCGCTGACTTCTTCCAAGCTGTCTTGGATGCGCTTCACATACCGGGGGCTCAGCTGATCTCTCCGCTCCAGCATATTGTGCCATAACCCTTGATACTCCGCCGAATTTCTTCCATAGTCCCGGTACAGCCTCTTGAGATCCAGATCGATATTAGATGCGAAAGGCACTTCCCCCGGATGCACGACCACGGCCTTGGCACCGTAACGGTGCGCGTACTCCATCGACCGGATCAGCAGCTCTACGGAACGCTTGCGCTTCTCTTCATCATCAAAGCCGAGCATAACGGAATCCGTATCGTAATCTGGATCGTTAATGAACGGAAACACGTTGTGCACACTCGAAATGCCGATCTCTCCCCGTTCGATCATCGGTTCGATCGTCGTCATCATCTCTTCGGTTACATTGTAGTTCAGCTCCACGTTACGAAAGCCAAGCGCTTTAATCTCCTCGATCATTTCCCGGCCAATCGAATGCTTCTTAATATTCCAACACGTAGAAAAGGAATACGCCCCTTTGTCGATCATTGAATATATGCCTCCTTATGAATCCCCTATGTCGAATGCTGTGTCAAAATACTGAAAAGACCAGCTCTCCCATACCATCTATGCAGGGGATGAACTGGCCTTATCGCAGGCGGATGCCTCACTCCATCAGGTCTTGCAGCCGAACGGCCGCCCCCGATCTTGCCGATATCGTCGCCGCTTCCATGAAGCGGGTCAAGTCAAGAGCTAGCGCCAAGTTCTCCGATGCCGTCGTTCCATGCTGAATGTGAGAGACCCACTGCTCGAAAGGCATCGGGATATCATCCCTCAGCTCCGTCACGGTTTGCCAGCCTTCGCCGGCCAGCTTGGATTGGCGGACGAACAAGGTGTTATCCGTCCTGCTGTACTTCATGCTGCCTTGCGTTCCCTGCACCTCAATATCGAACTGCGAGTAGGCGTTGACGAAGCCCGCCTCCACAATGCCCAGCGCACCGCCGGGATAGCGAAGAATTGCGACTGCGCTATCCTCGACCTCGCGCTGTGTAATATAACCGAATGAGGCGCTGATGCTTTCCGGCACTCCTAGGAACATGCGGGTCAAATACATCGGATGGCAGCCCAAATCCATCAGCGCGCCTCCGCCGCATTGCGCCAGATTGAAGAAGTGAGCGGGCAGCGCTCCGTTCGGATGCTGCTCCGTCGGAAGCGCGCCGTTATGCGCAAGCCGGATCCGCACGGTCGTCACGGTCCCGAGCTCCTCTTCGCGAATCGCCCGCAAGATGGCATCTGCGAAGCCTGTGTACGCACGGGGCAGTGAAACGGTCAGCTTCACGCCTGCCGTCCGAACGGCTGCCAGGATGTCGTTGCAAGCCCTCACGGTCGTGGCGACAACCTTCTCCGTGAAAATATGCTTGCCCGCTTGAGCAGCAGCGATCATCACCTCGGGATGCATCGCCGTCGGCGTGCACACAATGACGGCATCAATGTTCGGATCCGCCAAGAGCTCGTGCAAATCCTCATAGAGGGTGACGCCGTACTCCTCGGCCTTCTGCCGTCCCCGCTCAGGCTCCTCATCCCAGATTGCGACGATCTGCGTGTGCGGGTTCATTTGCGCCTGGCGGGCATAGTCCTTGGCATGCACATGCCAGAAGCTTAACATCGCGACTCGAATCATGCGGCATAAATCTCCTTCGTGAATTTAATTAAAATAAACGGCTTCCCCTGTCCGATTCGACTCGTAGATCGCCTCGAGAATCTCCGATACGACACAAGATTGCTCAGGGGTTACAATCGGCTGTTTATCATGCAGAATCGCATCGATCCATAAGCGGATTTCTTTGTCCTGCATGCTCTCCTTCTTGCCTTCATAGAAGTCCGCGCCCTTCGCTTCGAATTGCAGCTGGTTCACATAGAGGCGGCTATGCTTCTCACCGTTGATGCGCAGGCCGTCCTGCATATCCGCGCCGCCTTCGGTTCCGCAGAGAGTGGTCTTCGCTTCTTTCGTATCCAGCGTATTGAGCGCCCAGCTGGACTCCAGCATAATGGTTGCGCCATTCTTCATTACGATCATCGCGAAAGCCGAGTCTTCCACCTTGAACTTCGCCGGATCCCACGGTCCCCAGGCATTGGCGGCATTCTCCTTGCGCGACAGCTTATGGTAGGCCGTACCGAGTACCACCTTCGGCTCGTAATTGTTCATCAGCCACAAGGTCAAGTCAAGGGCATGCGTACCGATGTCGATCAGCGGGCCGCCGCCTTGCTTCTCCTCATCGAGGAAGACGCCCCATGTCGGCACACCGCGTCTGCGAACCGCATGCGCCTTGGCGAAATAGATCTCGCCCAAATCGCCTTCCTCAACAACGCGCTTCAGATATTGGCTGTCTGCGCGAAACCGGTTGTTGTAGCCGATCGTCAGCTTCTTCCCGGTGCGCTTCGCCGCCTCCACCATGCGTCTGGCATCGGCCGCCGTTTTGGCCATCGGCTTCTCGCACATGACATGCTTACCGGCTTCCAGTGCCGCAATGGATATTTCCGCATGGGTGTCATTCGGCGTACAGATATGAACCACATCAATCGAAGCGTCGGCGAGCAGCGCCTGATAGCTGTCGTACACTTTCGAATCGGGAGCGCCAAACTTCTCCGCCGCCTGTCTCGCGCTCTCCGGACGGACATCGAAGAATCCCGCGATGTCCACTTGCTCAATTTTACTCAAGCTGGGCAGATGCTTACCTGTCGCAATGCCGCCGCAGCCGATAATGCCAACCTGCAGTTTCCTCATGATGCTTGCCTCCTGAATCCTCTTGAATTACTTCACCATTTCCATTTGCTGTTTGACGATTTCCTTCACGTCTTTCGCCATGAACGCATTGTCTTTGTTTTCTTGATACCATTTATTCATGAAGTCCTCGAGCTGTTTGCCGCCTGCTTTATCCCAAGCTGCTTGCGCGTCTTTGATCGCTTGCTCCGGCGTGTACTTGCTGCCGCTGATGATCGCCTTGACGAACAGATCGCCTTTCTCTTTCAGAATCGTCGTATTAATGATGTTGAGATCGGCGCTGTAAACCGGCATATGGTCTCCAAGCGTGATACCCGGATATTCTCTTTGCGGATCAAAATAAAGCTTCTGTACTTCTTTGTACATGTCCATGCCCGCTTTCTGTTCCGGCACATCAGGCGAGAACTGGTTCAGGACGTAGTTGCACTTGTCTGTACCGGAAGAGAAGAACATCGTATAGTCGAGCGCATACCCAACCTCGTTCTTAGACTTAGCCGGGTCGATCGTTTGCGGACAGCCGTTGCTGCCTTTCTTCCAGTGCGTGCCTTCATCCCCGGCGATAATTTTCATCGCGTTCTCCGGCTTCATCATGAAGTCGAGGTAACGTCCGACCGCTTCCGGATCCTTGGCTTTGGCATTAATGACCGTCGTCATTTGGACAGGGTTGTCAATCGCACCCGTGAATGTGCCGAGCGGTGATTTCGGATAGCCGAGCGGAGCGATCTCGGCGCCGGCGACATTTTTCTTCAGCGTCACCATATCGTTCATCACGAAATCGTACCAGCCTCCGGTAAATTTCACATAGATGCCGATCTTACCGTTCAGGAAGTCCTGCTTCGCTTTGGCTCCGTCTTTATCGTTGATATAGTCTTTATCGATGATTCCATCGTCATAAAGCATCTTCTTGAAGGTCAGGGAAGCCAGCTCGTTATCCCATTGACGGATCACTTTGCCGTCTTTCAGTCCCCATGCCAGCAGCGTGCTGGACGAGCCTTCGCCGAACATTTCGTTGATCGCCTGCTCGGAATATGTGCTCATATTCATGCCGTACGTATCTTTCTTGCCGTTGCCGTCAGGATCTTGATCGGCGAACGCCTTCGCAACCTGGAACAGCTCCTCGGTCGTCGTCGGCATGGAGAGATTCAGTTTCTTCAACCAGTCCGAACGAATGAGCAGGATATGCGCCGGCACTGCCTCTTTCACTTTCCCGATCTCGTACAGCTTACCGTCCGGCTTCGTGCCCGCTTTCTTAAGCTGCGGATACTGCTCCAGCAATTTGGAGTAGGTCGGCATGTATTTCAAAATATTATCCAGAGGGAGCAGCTGCTTCTGATCGTACAAGCTTCCGCGGAACGGCGTGTTGTACTCGTTCACGATATCCGGTGCTGAGCCTGAAGCGAAAAGCACATTCAATTTCTTCGTCGAATCGCTGCGCAGGATAGGGACGAACTTCACATTGGCCGGACCGTTTTGATTAATCCATTTCGTCCAGCGATTTTCTTCATAGTTGCCTTCCGAAGCCGGAACTCCCCCCCGGTCATACATGGATACGGTTACATCTCCGCGTTTGGCTGGCGTTGCCTCGCCCGGCTTGCCGGTCGCAGCCGTCGTCGCCGTTCCTTCCTTTTTCTCCGTACTGCAACCTGCAAGCGTAGCGCCTACCGCTACCACACTCAAACTTACGCCTAACCATAGCTTCAAGTTTTTCATACTTTTTCCCCCCAAGAGTATATTGTAAAAGTTTGAAATAAACTGAGATGCCTTCTTCAATAACGGTGAACTAACCTTTGACAGAGCCAAGCATAACGCCTTTCACAAAATACTTCTGCAGGAACGGATACACAAGCAGCATCGGCACCACCATCACCACGACGCCAACGGATTTCACCATCTCCGTCACAACCATCTGCTGTTCGCTTGGATTCAAGCTAGGCGAGTTCAACAAATCGTTCTTCTGCAGCATCGCTTGCACGATGACCGTCAGATTCTGCATTTCACTCTTGTTAATGTACATCAGAACACTCATGAAAGCATTCCAGTAATTAATGCCATAAAATAAAGCCAGCGTAGCCAGCATCGGCAGCGACAGCGGCAGGATCACCCGAATCAGCAGCCATGTATCGCTGCAGCCATCGATTCGTGCGGCCTCCTGCACTTCATGCGGGATGTTCTCGAAATAACTTTTCATCAAGAGCATGTTGTACGTGCTAATGAACCCTGTTAACCAAATGGACCAGTAAGAGTCGATGAGCGACAGGTTTTTGACGACCAGATAGGTGGGAATGAGCCCTCCTGAGAATAACATCGTAAATACCATTGCCATCACCAGATACCGGCGGGCGTACAAATATCCCCTCGACAACGGATAAGCGGCCAAAATTGTTCCCAGCATACTGATCACGACACCGATTACCGTAATGATAATGCTATTCTTGAATGCCTCAAGGGCGGGGCTGGCGATGAAAAATATTTTGTAAGCGGTCAGCTGCAAGCCCACCGGCCAGAGGAATACATGACCGGACTCAACCGAGGGACGGTCGCTTAGCGACAGCGCCACGATATGAATGAAGGGCAGCAAGCACGTTAAGGCAATCGCTGACAAGACGACATAGTTGGCAGCATAGAATACTTTTTCTCCCTGACTCGTTTTCATGTCGGTTCCTCCTGCTAGAATAAGGCTTGGTCGAATTTGCGGGCGATCCGGTTCGCGAGAAGCACGAGGCTGCAGCTGATGACCGATTCGAACAGTCCCATCGCAGTCGTAAGGCTGAATTGCGAGCTGCCCAGACCGATTTTGTAAATATAAGTGCTAATGACCTCGGATGAATCGGCAACGGCGCTGTTCTGCAGGTTATACACCTGATCGAAGCCCACTTCCATCACCCTGCCCATCGCCAGGATGAGCAGCAGAATGATGGTATGCCGGATACCGGGCAGTGTAATGTGCCAAATTTGCCGCCATTTGGAGGCGCCATCCATCCCCGCAGACTCGTACAGCGCCGGATCAATGGTCGTTAATGCCGCTAAGTAAATGATCGTGCTGAAGCCCATCTCTTTCCAAATGCCGGAGCCAATGAAAATGGCGATCCATGAATGCGATTCGTACAGGAACGTAACCGGTTCCATCCCAAACAATTTGAGCACCTTGTTGATCGAACCGTAATCGGTAGCGAACAAGGAGAGCACGATACCGGAGACAATAACCCAAGAGAAGAAGTGCGGTAAGTAGACGATCGTCTGTATCCACTTCTTGAAGCTCGCTTTTCTCACCTCGTTCAGCAATACCGCCAGCACGATCGGAACCGGGAAGCCGAAGATCAGATTCAGGAAGCTGAGCCAGAATGTGTTCCATATAATTTGCACGGTGTTGGAGCTGGAGAACAGCAGCTTGAAATATTTCAAGCCCACCCAAGGGCTGTGCAGAATGCCGTCTGCAAAATTATAGTTTTTGAAAGCGATCACAAGTCCGCCCATCGGCCAATATTTGAACAGAATATAGAAAGCGAAGACGGGGATCAGCATAATGAACAAAGGGATATTTTGTTTCAGCCGTCTGCTTCTCTTTAAAGAAGCGGAGTTCGGCAGTGGCACGGATGACATCGAGACAGGAGGTTCTTCTATCCGGCTGCTCATGATTGCTCACTCCTTTAATCAATTGGTATGTCACTTATCTTATCTTCTTCGACATTTAAAACCCTTAAAAAATTATAGAACATTCTATAAATTCGTTAGGTAATCGGTGGAAGCGATTTCTATCCCCTAAAAATATTGTATAATGACCTCATCAAGGCCAAACTACACACACCGGGGTATGAAACAATGAGCATTTGGCGGCAGCTGCTTATAGGCATGAATAGAAGCTTTCGGATCAGGCTGATTCTTAGTCTGTCCGCTATCATATTGCTGGCCTTCGGGATTACCGGCTATTTGACGTATCAATACAATTTGAAGCTGTTCGAAGAGGAGATCTCCAAGCAATTCTCCCGCACGAACGAAGAAGCTTTGGCCAAAATCGAAATGAAGGTCCAGGAGATCGTCCGCGTCTCGCAAACGGTCGTCTTCAATCCGCAGATCGAGATGTTAATCCGGCGAATCAATTCGCAAGAAGATGAGGACGCCTTCAATCTTTATTATGATAAGAAACAAATCGAAGAGCAGATCTTCCAGATCAAATCGGACGCGCCTTATATTACGGCCATGTATTTGTATGATTTGAACGGGAATCCATCTTATTTCAAATATACGACATCGGCCATCAACAATTTGGATGCTTCCACCTTTCTGAAGATCCAGACCAAGCTGAGCGACACCTACGGCAATTTGGTTTGGACGAGCATGCCGCTTCCGAGTTCGCTTGAGCCTAGCGGCTTCCGGCAGACGATTATTATTGCCAGGTATATGAAGAACAGCACGCTGAATACTTACGGCGTTCTAGTGATGGCCGTCGATGAATCCTTCTTCGCAGGCTCGCTCAAGGAGTTAACGAAAGACGGCACAGGCGAGGTCTATTTATTTAACGATAATAAAGAATTATTGTTTAGCAATGCCGTGCAAGGAACCTCCGAGAAAGCCGAAATGCTGAAGGATATGAACGAAACCCGCGTGATGGACGATCATCTCTACGTACAAGGCGAGTCCAAAGAGACCTCCTTCAAGCTCGTCAGCTCGACCTCGCTCTCGGACATTCAAGCGAAGAACAAGAATTTGTCCAAGCGTATCATCTATACCGGCTTAAGCAGCATTGCGCTGACGAGCCTGCTCATCGTGATCTTTACGGGCAAGCTGCTCCGGCCGCTGAAGGACTTGCTGCTTGGGCTCCGCAAAGTGCGGTCCGGCGATTTCGACACCCGGATAGAAATTCGCACCAAAGATGAGCTCGCGTATATCGCCGAAAGCTTCAATGCCATGGCGGAGCAGGTCGGCCGGCTTATCAAAGAAGTTTATTTAACCCAGTTAAGTGAGAGAGAGGCTGAGCTTAAAGCGCTTCAGGTACAGCTCAACCCCCATTTTCTGCATAACATGTTTAACGAGATTTATTGGAAGCTGTATTTGCAGGATGAAAAGGACACCGCCGCCTTAATTGCCGCCATATCGGAAATGCTCAAATATTCACTGATGCCGGTGCGGACGCTCACGACGGTCAGGGAAGAATTTCAGCAAATTCGCAATTATGTGAAGCTGCAAACCGAATTGTTCGAGCCCGAACTAGAAACGATCATTCAAGCCGATGAAGGGGCTCTGGACAGTGAAATGATGCGTTTCCTGCTCCAGCCTCTCGTAGAAAATGTATTCGTGCACGGCTTCCGAAATAAGGTGGGGCATAAAGTGCTGATTATCCGGGCACGCCAGCTTCAGGATCATCTGGAGATTGAAGTCACCGATAACGGCTGCGGGATGGATCAGGACGCAATCACGCTGCTGCTCGGACCGAAGGGCACCTCTCTGCCGCAGCGTTCGGACGGACGGGAAAGTCTTGGCGTACGCAGTGTCGTCCGACGGCTCGAGCTCGTGCACGGCCGGCCTTACCGGCTTGAGGTGGAGAGCGCAGTAGGCAGCGGAACGACGATGCGCCTTATACTGCCAATTACCGAAAGGAAGGAGCTGAGCGATCATGCTGAAGGGTAATGTAGTCATTGTGGAGGATCAGCCCAACTTCCGTAAAGGCTTGATCAAAATGTTCGAAGACGCGCAGCTCGGCTGGAACGTTATCGGCGAAGCCAGCAACGGCCAGGATGCGCTAGCGCTGGTGGATGAGGTGAAGCCGGATCTCGTGCTTACGGATATACGTATGCCTGTCATGGACGGTATCGAGTTCGTCACCCATTTGAGGAAGCATTATCCCGATCTGCTTGTCATTATTTTGACCGGCTACAAAAACTTTGAGTACGCCCAAGCGGCTGTCCGGCTCGGAGCGCTGGATCTGCTCATTAAGCCCTGTACGGAGCAAGATGTGAAGAACGTGATGAATAAAGCGTCCGAGCGCTTCTACGAAAAATTCGGACAGCGCAGGCAGCTTCTCGCTCAGCGCCACCTGCAGCAGGATCAAGAGCTGCGTGCCGCACTCCTGAACCTGCCCTCTTCTTACGAAGCGATGAAGGGCATGGATGAAGTGCTTGCCGGGAAATCGCTGTGGCTGCTGCAGCTGAACGGCGATGACTTGGCGGCCAAAAAGTATAGCGAAGCTGACCGGAGCTTGGTCCAATTCGCCTTCTCCAATATTGCCGAAGAATTGCTGAAGAGAGACGGCCTCGACGCCAGGCTCGTTCTAGTCGAGCATGACTGCTTCGTCGCCGTGGCCGCCGGAGAACAGGGAATGGACGACGCCTTGCAGCAGGCGCTGTCCGACGCATCCCGTCAGTATTTGAGCATTCGCGTGGATATTCAGAGCATGGGCGCCGCTCCCTCCTACAAGCAGTTAGCCCAGTGGTACAAACAATTCAAGCATGGCGAATCCCCGGGAGCAGGCTCTGCGCACTTGGATCCGGAAGCGGGCTCGGGCTCCGGGGTCACGCTGTCCCTGAATCAAGCCAAAGTCAATGAGTTGGAAATGCAGCTCATGTCGGCCATTCTGATTGGCGGAGAACCCGCCCTTGGTCAGCTGCTGCAGCAAGTATTGAAGGATCTGGCTCTGCAGCCTCCGGAAGAAATGAAAATCCAGGCATTAACGCTTTCCATTGCGATGCTGGGCACAATTCAGAAGGAATTTGAGCCTGAGGGACAGGAAACCGCAGCAATGGCGAGAATCCCGACCGACATGCCGCAAGCCCATTGGACGGCCTCGGATGTAACGCGCTGGGCGGACGGACAAGTGAAGCATTTCCTGAACCTGTTCCATAACTGGCAGGCGTCCAAAAGCGACAATGTCATCGAACGGGCGACAAGATACATTGAAGAGCATTATAGCGAGGAATGTCGATTAACGGACGTGGCAGCCCACCTTCATCTTAATCCGAGTTATTTCAGCGTCCTCTTCAAGAAAGCGACCGGCGAAAGCTTCACCCGCTTCGTAACGCGTCTGCGCATGGATAAGGCGGCTCTGCTGCTGCGCAATACCGACATGAAAATATTCGAAATTGCCTGCGCCATTGGCTTCGATGAGCCCAACTATTTCACCAACGTCTTTAAACAGCAATTCCAGATGTCTCCCAAAGAATATCGGAACCACCGGTAAAAGCGATATGCCTATTGGCGATCTATGATCGTTAATGGGCTTCTAGCTGCTGTGGCAACAAGCTAAAAAAAAACATCAAAATTTAACGATCACCGTGACATAAACCGACATTTATCTAAACCTTCATCGTTTATAATCTAGAATGGTTGCTATTTCGAGCTAATTTTATTAATGAGTCGGGAGTGTTACTGTTGGTCATCAAGGTTATCAAACATGTAGGTATCCCCTTCATATGCTGTTTGACGATAGTTTCATCCATCACCATGGACAAGGCGCCCAGTATGGCCGCCCTTCTATTACTCGGCTGCTCCTTCTACCTCAGCATTGTCTTCGAGCAGAAGATTCCCTATTCCTCCAAAATTCAGTTGGTGCTCCTTGCCCTTTTCCATTGGTCCAGCCATTTGAATTGGTGTTTGATTCTGTATTATGTATTAATCGGTTTCGCCATTCAGAACAGACTAACCTACGCGCATACCTTGCGGACCGCCCTCCTCTATATTTGCCTATATACGGTCATACGCCTACTCTACATGCCCTTTACATTCTACAATCTCACCGTCTCCGTCTACGACATCATGTGCTGCATTATTTTCGTACTCCTTGTTCAATATGTACTTCGTTCCGAATTAGAGAAGAAACGTTTGCGGAAAGAGAACGATTATTTAACCACGCATGATCCGCTGACAGGGCTGCTCAACTATGAAGGCTATGTGATGACCATCGAAAGCTTAATAATTAAGCGCTTAAATTTCGCTTTGGTTTTATTGGATTTCCAAGATTTCAAATCGGTGAACTACGAAAATATTCATAACGGGAATGAAACGTTAAACCAGATCTCGCTGCTGCTCGACAGCATGTTCGGCGATGCGCACGCCATGTCGCGCTATGCCGGCGACCGGTTCGCTATTATTTTGCCTGCCAAAGAGAACCTCATTGCATCTATTAGCGAGTCCCTGGGCTCCAGTATATTAGGCTTCCAGGTTACGTACAGCTTCGCTCAGTATCCGCTCGAGGCTTCGACGACGGAGGAGCTGATCTCACTGGCCGAGGAACGCATGTTCCAGAGCAAACGGGCCATATGGTTGAAGCGGGAGGAGCATTTGTTCCGTTCCGAGAAAATGAAGATGATCGGTGAGCTGGCGGCCGGCATGGCGCATGAGATTCGCAATCCCCTTACGACCATCAAGGGCTTCATGCAGATTGCGACCAAGAGCGAATACAATATCCGTCCCTGGTTCGATGTCATCATGAGCGAAATCCGCAGGATGAACGAGTTGACGGCGGAGTTCCTGCAATTCTCCAAACCTCATATCAGCAATATGAAGCCGGAATCGGTGTCCGATTGCATGGACCGCGTCTTGTCATTGGCTGAGTCTGACGCTTTATACCGGGGGCATACCATTATTTTTGAAGATACGAAGGAAGCGCTCTATATTTTCATTGACCGGGACAAAGTCGTACAGGTTCTCTTGAACCTCATCCAGAACGCCTTTGAGGCGATGCTTCAGCCCGGCAATGTTCACGTGCGCATAAAACAGGAGGACATGCTTGCGATCATTGAAATTGAGGATAGCGGTGGCGGTATCTCGGAGAGCGATATGGATAAAATCTTCAATCCATTCTATACGACCAAAGAAAACGGCACCGGTCTGGGCTTGTCCATCTGCCAGAAAATCGCCGTCGACCACGGCGGGTCGCTGGAGGTGAAGAGCGCGCCCGGCCTGGGCTCGGTCTTTAGCTTTAAGCTGCCGGTGGTGCAGGCTTAGAGCTGTGGCGTGGGGCGCGGGCGCGGGGCGCGGGCGCGGGGCGCGGGCGCGGGGCGCGGGCGCGGGCGGCTAACGGACACCGCGGCGCTTATTCGGCGAATTATCGCCGAATCGAGAATCTAACGGACACCAGTGACGCTATTTGGCCATTTGGAGCATGATTTTGCTCCAAAACCGGCAAATAAGCTCATCTGTGTCCATTAGATTCCGAACAAGCCGATTCGCCCGGCAATAGCGGCCTCCATGTCCGTTAGAACCGCGGCGGCAGCGAAGCCGGGTGCGGGTCTACGGCCTGGCGTAGGGCCGCACCACGCTAACGGACACCAGTGACGCTATTTGGCCATTTGGAGCATGATTTTGCTCCAAAACCGGCAAATAAGCTCATCTGTGTCCGTTAGATTCCGAACAGGCCGATTCGCCCGGCAATAGCGGCCTCCATGTCCGTTGGAACCGCGGCGGCGGCGAAGCCGGGTGCGGGTCTACGGCCTGGCGCAGGGCCGCCTCACGCTAACGGACACCGCAGCGCTTATTCGGCGAATTATCGCCGAATCGAGAATCTAACGGACACCAGTGACGCTATTTGGCCATTTGGAGCACGATTTTGCTCCAAAACCGGCAAATAAGCTCATCTGTGTCCGTTAGATTCCGAACAAGCCGATTCGCCCGGCAATAGCGGCCTCCATGTCCGTTAGAACCGCGGCGGCGGCGAAGCCGGGTGCGGGTCTACGGCCTAGCGCAGGGCCGCCCCCCGCTAACGGACACCGCAGCGCTTATTCGGCGAATTATCGCCGAATCGAGAATCTAACGGACACCGGTGACGCTATTTGGCCGTTTGGAGCACGATTTTGCTCCAAAACCGGCAAATAAGCTCATCTGTGTCCGTTAGATTCCGAACAAGCCGATTCGCCCGGCAATAGCGGCCTCTGTGTCCGTTAGAACCGAGGCGGCGCTTCGGTTCAACTAAAGAAAACCGTCAGGGAAGCCCACTGACGGTTTTCTTTAATCTGCCAAACTATCCAGCACAGCCTGCAAACGCTGGTAGCGAAGCTCCGTGGTCTTGCGGAATTCCGCAATTTTGGCAAGCTTCTGATCCATGAGCTCAAGCTGGTTCTGGACGATTTGCCGCATCTCCAGCAGCTCCTGTCTCTTCAGTGCTTTGTCTTCCGTTTGCAAATAGCCCTGGCGGTGCGCGTTAAGCTTCCTGCTTATGGCCACGAACTCCTGAATCTCTTGGAGCGAGAAGCCCAACACATCGCGGGCGTTCACAATTTGCTTCAATTGTTCAATGTGCTCGCGGGCATATAGACGGGTCCCGCCTTCGCTCCGTTCAGGTGCTTCAAGCAAGCCAAGCTCTTCATAATAACGAATCGTCCGCTTCGTCAACCCAACCTCTTTGGCGACGTCGTCGATCTTATATTTGGTCAAACCGTTCGCCCCCTAGCGAGAAATGCCCAAGCTTTCTCATCTATTGTAGCAGACCTGCGGACGACAATAAAATACAGCCCCTTGCGCTTCCCCCGCCATCACGCACGCTCAAGCCGGCGTAATAAAAACATCCTGCTCCCCGGCCTTGCAGGCGCGTGACATATAAAGCCGCTCGAACTGATCGGCAGGTACGGGAACAGCAAGCCAATAACCTTGGGCATACCGGCACCCGTGCTTTTTCAAATACGCCAATTGCTCGTCCGACTCCACACCTTCAGCTACCGCTTCCAGCTTCAAATTACCGGCAACCGCGATCGCCGCCTCAAGGAAAGAAGGATCAGGCTCCGGACCGGTGAGTCGATGTATGAACGATTTGTCAATCTTGATGGCATGAAACGGCAATTTGCGCAAATAACGGATGGAAGCGTGACCTGTGCCGAAATCGTCGATTGACAGCCTCACCCCCATCCCGGCAAGCGCCTCAAGCTTCTCCAGCATGCCTTCAGAATCGAAGCTCTGATTCTCTTTGATTTCGAGCTCCAGGTAATGAGGCTCCAGCCCGCTTCGCCGCAAAACATCGTGCACGGTCCCAACGAAGTGATCCTGTTCCAGCTGAATCGATGATAGGTTGACCGCAATCGGAATACGCTCCAAGCCAGCGTTATGCCAGATTTTCAATTGCCGAACGGCGGTCTGCAGCACCCAACCACCAATTTCGTTGATTTGCCGGGACTCCTCCGCCACAGGAATGAACTGCAGCGGTGAAACGCGGCCCAGCAGCTTGTTGTCCCACCTTAATAGTGCTTCTATACCCGCAATATCGCCCGTACGGAGATCGAACTTCGGCTGATACACGAGGCTGAACTCCTGTCCCACGAAGGCTTGGCTTAGCTGCCGTACGATCTCGGCGGATTGAGATAATCTTTGCTTAATATCCTGATTGAAAAATTGGTAATTGTTCCGCCCCTGCTCCTTAGCCGCGTACATGGCATAGTCAGCGCTGCGCAGCAGCTGCTCCGGCGATTCCCCGTCAGACGGGTACAAGGAGATGCCGATATTCGTCGATACGAAGATCTCGCCGCTGCCGATCCGCATGGGAGCTTCCAGCCGACCCACGATTTGTTGGACTTGCTTGGTCACAGCCTCCATCTCTCCCGTCGGTCCCACAGGCAGTAAAATGACAAATTCATCCCCGCTAAGCCTGGAAGTGGACCCTCCGGCCGGCAGGCCATTGGCAATCAGAGCCGAAAACTGCTGCAGAACCTGGTCGCCAGTCTGATGGCCCAAGGAATCGTTGATCCCTTTGAACCTGTAAATATCCAGGAACAGCACGGCCAAGCTCCGATGTTGACTTCTGGCTTGCTCCAAGCCGGCTTCGATGAGCTGATTAAACTGATTGCGGTTCGGAAGTCCCGTCAAATGATCATAATAAGCCAGCCGCTGAATGAGCTCCTCGGACTTTTTCCTTTCGGTCAGATCGCGCAAGTAGGCCGTGTATATCATTTCCCCCTCATTAACGAGGCTCGTTATAATAATCTCTACTGGAAACGGAGTCCTGTCGGCCCGGTAAGCCGTCACTTCAAAGCGTTTGCCGATGATCGTCTCGGCCAGCTGGGTCAGCTGCCTGTATAGAGAAGCGGCTTCCTCCCCGTCTTGGTCAATTAGAAAGAGCAAATCGAAAATCGTACGATGAATCGCCTCGCTGCGCGTATACCCGAAAATAGCTTCCGCCGCGGGATTAAATTCAATGATCCGGCCTTGCGATTTGAACATGAGGATACCGTCAATCGCCGACTCCAGAATCGATGCCTTGAGCGCAATCTGCTCCGCCAACCGCCGATCGGCCGACAAGGAGCTGATGAAGCTCACCGCGAAAATCAGAATCGTACCGAAGGCTACGTACATGGCCACTACAAAGAAATCCATGCTGGTTCCGTGCGCGCCGCCGGAATGATAGCCTTCCGGGAATGTCATGACAGCTGCAGACATCCCCATATAGTGCATCCCGGTAATGGCGACCGCCATAATGAAGCCGCTGAACGCAATGTTCTGGCTCCTCTTGAATAAGGCATGCAGCGAAGTTACAGCCGCCCATACGGCGATGAGAATCGACAAAGCGAGCTGCAGCGGATGATAGCTTATGCTGATCTGCTGCAAAGCGGCCATGCCGATATAATGCATCCCGCTGATCGCCAGCCCCATCGAAGTCCCGCCGATGATAAGCCTGGCGCGGGAATATGTGCCCAGGAACGTCACGGCAAATCCGATGAGCGTACCCGCGATCGCCACTGCAATAGAGGCGCTTACGATCCGGATATCGTAGGTCACCCCAGCAGGCAATTGATACGCCAGCATGGCGATGAAGTGCATCGACCATATACCCACACCCATAACGCCCGCACTGCAGATCAACCAGCTTGTCCGCTGCCATCCGTCGGTAGACAAAACTTTGCGCGCGAGGTTCAACGCCGTGAAGGAGGCGAGCAGCGCTATGCTGAACGAGAGGAGAACAAGGACGACATTATAGCTTTCCGTAATCGTATGATGCATAGACAAGCCTCATTTCGTTATTACTGTAAGGAGAATGTGATCTTCGCCGTATGCACGATCTCATTCAATTGATCACTATGCCCCTCGAGTTTGTCGGCCGGCTTCGATGTTCGGTGAATGACATGACCTGATCCTGTTCGTCGGTTCGTTAACTTACATGTTTCACATTGTCGGCTAATTGTACCGAGAGGACGGATATTGTGTGCGAGAGACTCTCTACAATCGACCTCACGGTTTGCTGAAGCTTCAGATTCTGCTGATCTTCGAATAGCGCCGCAGCTTTTCGGTTGGCCATAATTTGATAGATCAAGGCCCCAATAAAACAAGATGACGAAAATCAAGTGAATCGCTACCATCGAGAAAGCGTACTTCCCGGAGAGCCACACACCAGTTCAGGAAATAACACGAATCCCGCGAGATGTTGAACGGCAATAAGAATGGCCAGGACCATGAAAATTGAAAAATGATACTCAAATATCCCCTTGCCTCCGGCGATGATCGACATGCTGCACATGGTTAGCGAAAGCGTATGAATCATCGGAATCCAGGCATTCACCGCGTGCAGACGGGACAATATCAAGCCGATAATGACGAGCAGGATCGGGATGGCGATAAAGAAATCAAGCAGCATGGAAGCGTCAGTTATGACTTCGTGCTGCATAAGCTCTTTCAAACAAAAGCCCCCCTGGATGGATTATCCAATGGTTAATAAAGAAAAGACCACCCCGAATACAGGATGGTCTCTCCCTACCCGGTAACCTGTCAACCATAGCATACAGTGAAATGGTATGCCTTAGGCCACGGCTTTGCGTCTCATTGTTTCCAATGATTTGCCTTTATCAATCTGGTAGTATCTAATTGTTTCCGTCTTCATACAGTCTGTTCTTATTATAGTTCGCAAAAAAATTAACTGTACATAGCAATAATTGCTGCATGGTGTCGAATT
The DNA here is from genome assembly GCF_028765165.1 of Paenibacillus sp. MAHUQ-63. GTDB lineage: Bacteria > Bacillota > Bacilli > Paenibacillales > NBRC-103111 > Paenibacillus_E. The sequence goes on from NZ_JARADB010000001.1 coordinate 1,340,449, forward strand.
CAATAAAATTCCGATAAGAATTGCATAATTTTTACTTATCAGACTTAACTTGTGGTATAATTCCGGGTTTGGCCTCTTCGGTCATTCCCCTATTTCCGTTTCTATCAGCGCAAACTGTGTAACATCTGCGATGCCGCGGTTCGTTATGCGAATTTCAGGGATAACCGGCAGTGCAATCAGCGAGAACGTCATGAACGGAGCATGGAGCGGACAACCCAGCTGCTTCCAGGCCAATTCCAGCTCGGCGACTTCTTGCACAACCTCTTGTAACGATTTATCAGACATCAGGCCTGCGATCGCCATCGGTACTTGAGCCAGCACCTTGCCGTCTTCGACGACGATCATACCGCCCCCGATTCTCACAAGTTCATTGGCTGCGAAAGCCATATCGTTCTCATCCACACCCATCACGATTAAGTTATGGCTGTCATGAGCCACCGTTGAAGCGACCGCACCCGACTTCAGCCCGAAGCCATGCGCGAAGCCAAGCGCAAGCTGACCTGTCCCGCGGTGCCGCTCTATACAGGCAAGCCGAATGATATCTTGGCCGGGGTCCGGCTGGATAATGCCTTGTTCAACCTTTAGCGAAGCCGTCATTTTCGCCGTGCGGGCATTATTCTCGATAGCCCCGATAACATGGACTCGCGTCCGCTCCCCTTGATACCGGCTCGCAAGGCGGAAATCCTCCGCTGCCAGCGCACGCTTCACATGCATTGAATGGAGAATTTGCTCCGGATATGTGTAGACAGGGAACTCGGCTGCAAGCCGGCCGTTCTCATAGATGACGGTCCCATCCGTTATCACTACAGCCGGTTCAACCTTGTACAGATCATCCAACAGCACAATGTCCGCACATTTGCCCGGCGTAATACTGCCTAAATCCTTCTCCAGATTGAAATAGCGCGCCACATTGATCGTTACCATTTGGATCGCGGTCACCGGGTCGACACCCTCCTCGATCGCGCGGCGCACGACGTGGTTGAGATGACCCTGCTCCACAAGTGTCTGCGGGCTTACATCATCCGTCACCAGCGAGATATTGGAGGTGTTCACCTTATCCTCGGTGACGACTTTGATGACTTCCTTGACATCATGCCATGCCGAGCCTTCGCGGATCATCAGATGCATGCCCATGCGCACCTTATGCAGCCCTTGCTCCCGCGTGACCGTTTCATGATCGGAAGTCACGCCCGAAGCGATATAGGCTTGCAGCATGCGGTCATCCTCGCTGGGGAAATGTCCCGTGACCGTCTTGCCGCTAAGGATGGTGGCCTCGATTTCTCCGCACATGGTGGGATCGCCGTACACGACACCCGGGAAATTCATCACTTCGCCAAGTCCGACGACTTGATCCCATTTCAGACCCGCCTCAATATCCGCTACACCCAAGCTTGCTCCGGCATCCTCCAAGTCCGTTGTAGCGGGTACGCAGGACGGGAAGGTCGTAAACACCTTAAGCGGAAGTCCCTGCCCCTCTTCATGCATCAACCGCACTCCTTCTACCCCGCACACATTGGCAATCTCATGCGGATCCATGAAGATGCCCGTCGTTCCCTTGGCGAGCGCCGCTTTGGCGAACTCGGTTACCGAGAGCATCGTGCTTTCGACATGCATATGTCCGTCCAAAAAGCCGGGAACGATGTACTTGCCGCCGGCATCGATCATAACGGTTTGCTCGCCAATCGTATGATCGGCGTTTCCGATATAGGCGATTCGCCCGGCGGCGATCGCAACGTCCATATTCGCTAGCAATTCTCCCGAATACACATTCACGAGCGTTCCGTTCTTGATAACCGTATCCGCGAACGCATGACCCATTGCGACCTTCGCTAGCTGCCGGCTTACATCCACTAATCGACTTCTTCGATTGTATCTCATCATTCGTTATCTCCTTTGAAATATGTCATCTACTATTATAGCCGATCTAGTTAATGATATGGAGCGGGCGCCGCGCGAATGCCGAGCAGGTATACCGCTTACAGATTCAAGACGTTGAATGAAGATAATGGCATTCGGGCAGGTTAAGGCAGCAGGAGGTGTTACTGTCTTGGATGCCGAAGTGACCAAGCCGGACTTATCCCCAGTCCCTATTTGGAGATGCAAGAACAACGAATGTAAGGCATGGATGCGCGAAGAGCTGGCAGCCTCTCCGTCGCCGGAATGTCCGCTGTGCAAAGGCGGCATGCTGAAGAGCATCAAGCATCTGCCTAAGCTGGTCAAAAAGAAACCGCGAAAAAAACCGTGAAGCAGCCCGCTTCACGGTTTTATTACGATACATAAGCAGCTACCCGTTCGAAAAAGTCCACCCCGCCGACCTGACCGCCCTTCAGCACCAGTTCCAGACCGTCAAAACGCGGATTATGGGCATACGCCCGGCAGAGCGGTCCTCCAGGATCCAGCAGCGCCTTGCACTCCAGCGCATAGATGCCGAGCTCTCTCGTCACATACCCCGAGGTGTCTCCCCCCGCGATCAGAACACGGGGCAAGGCGAGCTCCCTGACGAGCTCGTTCGTGAGAGAACCGAGCGCCATACCCAGCAGACGGCTGCTGTCCTCGGAGCGGATTCCCCGGGCAGCGAGCGCTTGGCGAGTATGCGCGATACTTGCATCCTCCGGGCCTGTTGCCGAATAGAGGATGACGCTTCTGCCGCCGGCCAGCTGCTTCGCCGCTTCTTGCCGCAGGGCGGCCATCGCCGCCTCCCGCGATTCCGCGCTCAGCAGCTCCTCCACCGCGACCCGGATGCCTGCGAAGCCCGCCTCCAGGGCGCACGCGATCTGCGCCCCTGTGACCGGCGAGCAGCTGCCCGAGACGACCAGCAGCGGCGCTGTACCGGAAGCGCCTCCCGGGGGCGTCTGAGGCACAGGAAGCCCTAAAGGCCCTGAAGGCCCTGCTGTCGCTGCCGCTTCCTGCTGCCATACCGCCCCCAAGGCGTACTCCACGCCCGACGATCCGATGACGAACAAGCCGTCCTGCCCGGCCGCCTCCTCCCAGATGAGCCGCCCGGCCGTCTCCAAGCGCCGCTCATCCAGCACGTCGAAGAGAACCATATCCGGCGCCTCCTGCGCGATAATGCGCTCCAAGCGCTCGCGCACCTCTTCGGCCACGCCATCCTGCGCCAAAATATCCAGCAGCGCGACCCGCAGCTCTGTCTGCTGAGCCAGATGCCGGCGCAAATCCGCCTCCGCCATCGGCGTGACCGGATGCGCGGACATCGTCGGATGGCGGTCCAGCCGGTGCACGGCGCCACCGGCGCTGCCGACGCCGCCGGCAGCGAAATGATGGCCGAACAGCGTATACCGGCCCAAGTAAGGACTACCGGCCAGCAGCGGAATATAACGGCCGCCGAACACCTCGCGTCCGATCTCCGCCGCTTTGCCGATGCTGCCCGTACCGGACGAGGAGTCGAAGGTCGAGCATATTTTGTAATGCACGACGGCAGCTCCAGCCGCCTTCAAGGTTGTGAATATGGGGCGCAGCTCCCGCTCCATCTCCTCAGGCGTCAGCGACCGTCCGACACCGGCCACGCCGAAGCAGTCGATCTCTTGAAACCTGGCTTCCAGCAGTTCCTGCGCAGGAGGCTCCAGAAACAGGACCGTTCTAAGCCCTGTCTGAAAAAGCGATTCCAGCACGTCGGTCGAACCCGTGAAGTCGTCCCCATAATAGCAGAGCGGCCGTCTGGCACGCTTCGCTACAGGCTGCCTTTCCCTAAGATCGTCCTCCCCGCTCATCACCCTCACACCTTCCCATATTTCTCGATCGCCCTCCGCAAGGAAGGATGCTGCGCGGCATACGCCTCGAGCGGAATGCCTTGCACCGCCGCCTCCCAGCCCAGCTTCATGCTCTCGAAGCCGGCCGCCGGCCCGTCGGGGTGGGCCAGCATACCACCGCCGGCCAAGTGCATGACGTCCACCGTTCCCGTTGCCGCATATGTAACCGGCGCCGTTCCCGCCCACTGGGCGGAGGATACGACCGGCATCGCCTTATAGCCGCCGAACAGAGGCGCCGTACAAGCTTCAATGGACCGTACGACCGATTCATTGCTCTCATAGAATTTACTGTTCAATCCGTTAACGTGCAGCTGATCCGCCCCGGCCAACCGGCAAAGCTTCTGATAAGCCGTAAACTCCATGCCGAGCAGCGGAGAACGGGTCATCATTCCCCATTGATTACGATGTCCGTGAATCGGAACTTCGCTGAACGAATTCAAATAGGACAAACCCGAAAGCCCGATGCTCAGGATGCTCACCATCACGCAAGTACCGCCCGCCCCTACGACCAAGTCGTGATTGCGGCGCAGCTCGTCATAATCGCCTGTGATATTGAACGCATACATCAGCTTCCTGCCGGTGGCGTCCGCCGCCCTTTCGACAGCCGCCATGACGGCTTTCACTTTATCCGCTAGCGGCGCATAGGGAGGATTGGCGTTCAGTTCATCATCCTTGATGAAATCCATTCCCGCCCGAGCCAGCTTCTCCACCAGCGCCGACAGCTCTTCCATCGACAAGCCGACGCTGGGCTTCACGATCGTCCCGAGAATCGGCCTGTCGTAGACGCCCGTCAGCTTCCTCGTCCCTTCAATGCCGAACTTAGGCCCGGGGTAGCGCACGGCGAAAGCTTCCGGCAGCTCCAAATCCAGCAGTCTCAGCCCTGACAATTCCTGCAGCTCATACAGATTGCCGGCGACAGCCGACATCAGATTCGGGATCGAGGGCCCGAAGTTGAGCAGCGGGAACGACACGCTCACCCGTCCGCGGCGGTACTTGCCATCGTGATTCGGCGGCGTTTTGGCACCGGGCAGCGATGGCCGGTCAGCCGGCTCCAACGGCTCGATGCGCTCCACTCTTGCCCCATGCCGCTCCTTCAGAGCGTCCGTCTCGCCGGGAACCGCGGTGAACGTCCCGGTGGACTGCTCCCCGGCTATACAAGCGGCAGCCTGCTCCAACGAATACGCAGTTTCCACCAAATAAACAGCCGTTACGCGATCTTGATTCATTCCGCTTCTCCTCCTACGAACCCGCCTTAGCCGCTTCCAGCACAGCCTTCACCTGCAGAGCGCCGAATCTCGGCGATGACAGCACCGGCTTGCCAGTTGCCTCAGCCAGCGCCTGCTCCATACGCGCCATCGAGCCTTGCGCCAGGACGAGCACATCGGCGCCGTCCATCACCCGCTTCGCCGTCTCCAGCAGCAGGCGGTCGTGCTCTTCCGGCTTGCCTCCGACCAAGGCGTCGAACGCGCCTTCGGCCAGCCCGCTGACCAGCTGCACGGCAGCACCCGCTTCATCCGCCTTGCGCTGGATCAGCCTTAGGGTCGGCTCGAGGGTGGACGGCAGCGTCGCCAATACGGCAATTCGCTCATAGCCGGCCACCGCTGCGCCCGCCATGGCTTCGTCGATCCGAACAATTGGCACACTCAGCGCCGTCCGCGCCTCGTCTGCAACGTCTCCGACGGAGGAGCATGTATTCAGAATGACATCGGCGCCGATCTCCTCGGCATGCCGGTAATACTGCATCAAATGCTTAGACACGACCTCCGGAATATGCCCGGCACGCACGACATCCCCGATCAGGCTGTCATCGATAATATTGTAGAGCCGCACGTCCGGCAGCAGCTCTTGAAACACCTTTTTCAACGGATCGGCCAACCCTTGGCCCGTATAGATCGCAACGACAGTTTGCATCGGAGTCCCTCCTGACATTTGTTCCAAACTTATCCAGCCCCCTCATTCTCACGCCATCCCGTACCCGCTGGCCCTATCCACTGCAGCCATCGGCCAACCTATTACCAGACGAACTCCTTATCCAAACGCCGGTAATCCCCTTCTCTCAGAGGCGCCTCTTCGTAAACCTGCCGCCCGCTATATAGCGGCTTATTCTTGCCTTTCGGCGTGATGCCTATGACATCGTCTCCGCGCCATTCCGCCTCGAAGGTTTGCCCGACCGCATTCTCCAATGTTTTGCGGAAGCTCAGCGGGAACGTCACGGTAATTCGCTCTCCGGCGCTTGCCGCCCCCAGCATGAGGAAGTGCTTGTTCACCCAACGGCTGGCTTCGTTCCCTCTGCCTTCGATGACCTCTCCGTCCCGCTCGCGGACGAACTTGATTTTGGTAAAGCCCGCCCATTCCGGAATCCGAATCTGCAGACGGGAAATATCGGTATGAATATCGAGGACAACCTTGCCTTCGTGCGGCAAATAGGAGCTGACATCAAGCCACTTGGATCCGCGATTCAAGAGGAAATTGACGCTGATCGTCCCGTTTTTCTCCGTAACGGTATTGCTCCAGCCCATGAAGAGGCCGCGCGTCCCCGAACCGAGACAGCATAGCTGCAAATCGTTCGTATGGCCGCGTCCTTCATTCACATCGCAGACGAAATCGTTCGGCGCCGAATAGCCAGCGAATGAACCGCGCGTGCGCTCTGCGACTTTATAGAAGCTTTTGTTCGCCAGGATGTCATTCGACTTGTCATGAGCCTGCTCCACCCAGTCCAGGTCAAGCAGCTGAGACTCGGCCAAATGGTTGCGCAGGAAGCGCTCCACGGTCCCCCAATATTCCACATAGCCGCTTCTCGCCAGCGTAATGCCGGTTGCGATCAAGTCGACCAGCGAGCACGTCTCATGCTCATACGCCTGCTCATGCAGGTCGCCCGGCGTCCAGCCGAAGGCCGTACATTTGGTCAGCGCCCAATCGTAGCACTTCTTCACCCAGGCGATCATCGCCGCATCGCCCGTGAAGACGCCGAACCTTGCGATGGCGTCCAGCGTGCCGATTCGCGTGTGGAAGTGCCCGCTGCGGTAAGCGAGCGAATCGTTGAAGCTGCCGTCGCTATTGAACACGCCGCTGCGCTCCATAATTAACGCGGTGAAGAATTGGCACAGCTCGAAGGCGTCCTCGTTGCCCGTCAGCTCGTGATACTTCAGGAGCGGCATCACCAGCCGGCCGCAGAACGCTGCTGGATCCGGCGCAAGGCGCAGCTGCACCGCATTGGCGGATGGCCAGCCCGTTTCCTTATACTCGGAAGCCGGATAGTACCAGACATCACGCTCTTTGATCGCGATTCGCTTCAGCGCCGCCACATGGCGGTCCGCCGCTTCTTTGACCTTCTCGTCACGCGATTCCATATACCAAGAAGTCAGCGATAGAATGACAGCCCGCTGATCAATCAGATTCGCATTCGGCTCCCAATCGCGGGTCGGGTTCTTCTGCCGGTAGCTCATCCCGTCTTCTTTGAAGAAGGACAAGAGGTTCTCCCGGTAGCGCGCCTCCACCTCTTGGCCGTAAGTTTCCCCGGACATATGCCGGGCAAGAATGAGTCCGTCGATCATACGCCCGTGAGAGGAGCCGTAATCCCAGTCTCCGTGCGTCACGAAAGCAGGCTTATGCATTAAGTTAGCGGCAAAAAAGGGAATATAGTTATGATCATGGTCCGCCATGCCGATCATCGCATTAATGGCATGTGCAGCGCGTTCCTCCAGCATCAGCGTATCGGGAATAAGTCGTTTCGTCATGCGTGCTTCTCTCCTTATTGGTCCGCCTGGCCGATTGCTTTGCGGTATTCACCGATCGTCATGCCGACTTTCCGTTTGAAAATCTGGCTGAAGTACCGGTAATCCTCATAGCCGACCTTTTGCGCGACTTCATAATTTTTGTATGTGGATACGTTCATAAGCTCTTTGGCTTTATGCATGCGAATATCGGTTAAATAATCGACGAAGTTTTTCCCCGTCATCTTCTTGAACACCCGGCTCAAATAGTCCGGATTCAAATAATAGCTGCTGGCGATTTGATGAAGCGAGACGGATTGGTCGTAATTGTTCTCCATCCACTTCTTCAGCTCGCCGACGACTTTCTCTCCCTGCTTCTCCCCGGATTGCCGGTAGAACGCCAGCACGGCGGGGATCAGCTCCTCTGCGAAAATCTTCTTCACCGCGCTGACATCGCCGCGCTCATAGATCATTTCCGAATAAGCGAGCGTATTCTTGCCGCTGATATCCTCCAGTCTCGCTTCCTTCGCCTGAAGCTGCTTCTCTACGGCATGCAGGAGCAGATCGGCTCGCCATTGCAGTTGTCCGACCGTCGCGGAACCGCCGGCGAACGCGTCGAACAAGCGGTCCAGCTCTTGATTCGCAGCCTCGCCGTTGCCGGATTGAAGACTCCATAAGAACGTCTTCTCCTTATCCTGCGGATAGCTTCCTGACAGGTGGACGCCGCTGCTCTTCTCGGCGAAGAGCAGTGCGCTCACAGCCGTCAGCTCTTTGCCCGCCAGCGCCTTCCTCGCTTCGCCAAGCGCTTCTCCCAGCTTGGAGGCGCCCTCCTTCCGGATGACCGCGCCGAAGCTGATGCTCGCGCTCCCCGCCTGCTTCAGCGCTGTCTGCGCGCTTGTATGCAGCCTGCCGATATCCTTGGCATCCAGGCAAGGTCCGCACAGCGCGATAACCATGTCCCTGGAGCCGTCCTGCAGCGCCGTCACTTCATACGTCCAGCGCCCTCCGAACAGGAAAGGCTGCATCCGGTCCAGCTGCTCCTGCACGGCAGGCAGCAACCGAGCCTGATCGCACGGGGGCTCGAAGGCGTCCGGATGCCCCACCAGCAGCGCAATCTCGCCGGTCTGCCAAGCGGACGGCACGAAGCTCGCGCCTGCAGGCGCATGCTCGCCCTCCGCCGCATGCAGCAGCTGCCGCAGCCAATCCTCCCCGTGACCGCCGGATGCTTTGCGCTTCTCGTCTTCGCGCCGGTCCAGCTCCAGCAGCGCCTTCTCCACTACGGCGGCAAGCTCTTCCTTCTTGACCGGCTTGAGCAAATAATCGAAAGCTTTATGGCGAATCGCTTCTTTCGTATATTCGAAATCCGAGTATCCGCTGATCACGATCGTCAGCAGGTCCGGCAGCTCCCGGCTCAGCAGCCCCAGCAGCTGCTTGCCGTCGAAGCCCGGCATGCGCATATCGAGGAAGAGCAGATCCGGCTTTTTCTCCAATGCCATCTCATAGCCGATGCCGCCGTCGCCGGCTTCCCCTGCGAGCTCCAAGCCCCATTCGTTCCAGGAAATGGACTGAATCAATCCTCTGCGTATCCACTTCTCATCGTCCACAATGATGACTCTTCGCATTTCCTTTTCCTCCTTCGGCTCTCGATTCCTATCATTATCCTTTCAACGATCCTGCCGTCAGCCCGTCAATGATATAGCGCTGCAGCAGCAGATACACGATGAGAATCGGTGATACGACCAGCACCATGAAGGCGAACACGACGCCCCAATTCGTGCTGTACATCGTCACAAAGTTGAAAATTTGCAATACAATCGTCCATTTCGTACTGTCCGTCATGAGGTAGAACGGCCCGAAGAAATCGTTCCAGACCGATACCATTACGACAATGGATACGGTCACGAGCACCGTCATCAGCAGCGGCAAGATGATCTGCCCGTATAACCGGAAATAGCCGCAGCCCTCCAGCAAGGCCGCCTCATCGAGCTCCCTCGGAATCGACTTCATGAAGCCGACCAGCAGGAACACCGCAAATGGCAGCAGCACCGCCGTATAATACATGATCAGACTGAAATACGTGCCTTTAATATGCAGGTCGCCCAACAGCTTAATCGTCGGCACGATAGACACCGGAACGATCAGCCCCATAATGAAGGTGTAGTAAGCTCCCCGCAGGAAGCGGTCGTCTCTTCGCTGGATAATGAAGGCCGCCATAGACGCGAACAAGTTTACGCATACCACGACCAGGCCGGAAATCAGAATGCTATTTTTGAACCCCCGCAAAATGTTCGCCTGCTGAAATACTTCCTTATAGTTCGTGAACTGCCATTCAGAAGGCAGCGATAGTCCGAATAAAGCGGATTCCCGAATGCCTTTGAACGAATTGACCAAGATCATCAGGAAAGGGATCAAGATCAGGCATGCCAGGATGACAGCGACAATTTCGAGCATCCATAATCTCCATTTTGGCGCCATCACATCTCGACCTCCCTCTTCTTCATGGCCATGAGCACGGGAACGCCGACGATCGTAACGAGTACGAACAGCACCACATTCACAGCAGTCGCATAACCGAATAAACCCGTACTAAACATGCTTCGAATATAGGTATAGAACACTTCCGTCGTATAGCCGGGGCCGCCTTCCGTCAGCACCATGACCATTTCGAACACTTTCATCGAACCGATCATGGATAGGAGCACATTAACGGTCAGAGCAGGAGCCAGAAGCGGGAACACCACCGAGCGGAAACGCTGCCAGTACCGGGCTCCGTCCATCGACGAGCTTTCGATCAGATCCTTCGGAATGAACTGCAAACCGGCTAAGTAAACGACCATCGAGAACCCGGCCACACGCCATAGATCCGTCACAATAATGGAAAACAAGGCGTACTTGGGATCGTTGAGCCAATCATGCACAAGCGATTGAAGCCCTATCCCGCTTAGCAGCGTGTTCACAATGCCGTGTTCCGGATGATAAATAGCCCGGAAAATATACCCGATGACAATCGGCGCAATCACATACGGCAGAAAGAAAATCGTTCGCAGCAGGTTGCGCAGCTTCAGCGCCTCGTTCAAGATGAGGGCTAGGCCTAAGCCGAGAAAATTTTGCATCAAGGTGACGACAATGGCAAAGATGAGCGTATTGATCAAAGCCGTTTTCAATCTCGGTTCCTGAAACAGCTCGATATAATTCGCGAGCCCCGTGAACTGGATGCTCTCGGCGTTAATATTCCAATCGGTGAAGCTATAGTAGAACCCAATCAATGTCGGCGTAATAAAAAATAAGAGAAAAACGGCGAGAGCCGGGAATGAAAAATATAGCGGGTACGTATGCTTCCCCATCTCGTCCCCCCTCCTTCAGCTTCATGTAATGTTCCGGCCGGAAGCATGGAGTTTCCGGCCGGGTAAAGGCACAGCTTACTTGAAGCCTTCAAGCAGCTTGGACTTGCCGTCTTTCTCATAGTTCGCTGAGAATTCCTTCAACGCTTTGTCGACATCGCCGTCGATGAAGAACGTTTGCAGCGTTTTCTGGAAATCGGCGAATGTCGGTGTCAGGCGGTTCTGCACGTTGATTTTCGCTTTATTCGCGTCGATCAAGTCTTTCACCGTTTGCTGTACGGGATATAAGGAGCTCTTCGCGCCTTGGAAGATCGGAATGCCCGGGCTTGTTTGGTAGTACAGATCGACCATTTCCGGCGTAATCATGAACTTCACCAAATCTGCCGCCACGTCGGCATGCTTCGCCTTCGTCGGAATCATGAGCTGATTCGGCGGGGTGATCATGGCCGTACCCGCATCGGTTGCCGACGGGAACGGGAAGAAGCCGATTTTATTCGTGACGAAATCTTTCCCGAATTTCTTCTCCAGCTGCGGAATAATGCCGTCCAGCATGAACGCCATGCCCACCTTGCCTTCGCCCATCAAGTTTTGCAGCTCGTCGAAGGTGCCCGCCAGCGGGTTGGACTGGATGAGTCCCAGATCCTTCAATTCCTTCTGCTTGGCGAACAGATCCTTCAGTGCCGGAATGTCAGCCAGCTTGAGCGCGTTTTTCTCGAGGTTTTGCACGCCTGCATCGCCGATGGCCGGATCGACGTTCGATACCCAACCTGTGAAGTAGAACACCTGAGGCGGCCAGCCGTCCTTCACTCCCTCGTAGAAAGGGGTGACGCCTGCGGCTTTCACTTTCTTCGCGCCTTCGATCATGTCGGCATAATTTTTGGGCGGCTGAATGCCTGCTTTGGCGAATACATCCTTGTTATAGTAAATTCCCATCATGCCGGTAGCGCCGAAAGGAACACCGTAGATTTTCTTGCCCGCATCCATTTGGAAATCTTTCATCGTCGGAATAATGCGGTCCCATACCGCTTGATCCCCTGACCATTCGCGGAGCGTCTCCGAAGCTCTCAGCTTCACGTACTGCTTAGGGCCAGGCTGCATCAGGAATAGATCCGGGAAGTCGCCGGTGGAGAAGCGCGTCTTCATCATGTTATCGAAGTCGCCGCCTGGCAGCGCCTGCAGCTCGACTTTATTGCCCGTCTTCGCTTCGAACTCCTTGAATATTTTATTGAAAGGCGTGGCGTCAACCGTGTTGGCGATGGCGAATGTGAGCGTGACCGGATCTTTCTTCGCCGGCGCAGGCGTCGATGCGTTCGCCGGTGCCTGGGAGGCTGCCGGTGTAGAGCTGCCCGTGCCTGAGTCCGTGCCGCCGCTTCCGCAAGCCGTTAATGCCATAACTGCCGCAAGGGATGCGGACAGTGTTACCGTTTTCATTTTCCTCATTTTCTGTACCCCTCCTTCAATATTCCTTACATATCTGATTATATTGCAAGCGCTTACCTGTCCCCCATGCACGATAACGACTTTCTATGTTGAATAATCCTACATCTGCGATCCCGGTCAGGTCTTCGTTAATTTTAACGTTACCTGCGTCCCTATTCCCTTCCTGCTGGCAATGCTGAATTGAAACTGCTCGCCATACCGAATCGTATACCTCGCATACACATTCTGGACGCCGATCCCGCCGCTTGAGGCGGAGAGCTTATACTCTTCCTGGTAGAGGGGCAGCCTTAAGGAAGTGAGAATTTGCTCCAGCCTTGTCTCCGATATGCCCACACCATCATCATTCACCTGGATATAAACCGAGTCATTATCCTTCCAAGCTTTGAGGTGGATCGTCCCTTTGCCGCGTTTGCGCTCGATTCCATGGAAAACGGCATTCTCCACGAGCGGCTGGAGCGTCATTTTCAACATCGGGAATGGGTACAGCTCGTGTTCAATCTCTACGCGATAATCGAATTTCCCTTCGAACCGGATGCTCTGGATATTAATATACGCCTCGATCTGCACGAGCTCATCCTGAAGCGTCACGATTTCATCCGAATTCTTCGTATTGTAACGGAACATATCGGCCAAAGATTGCGCCATTTGTCCGATCTCCTCCACATCATAATAGTCCGCCATCGCCTTGATGCTGTCGAGCGTATTATAGAGGAAGTGCGGGTTAATCTGAGAGTAGAGCATGGCCAGCTCCATCTGCTGCAGCTTGATTTGATACACGTATTTCGTCTCGATCTGCTTCTGCAGCTCGTCCTGCATCGCATTGAAGTTCATCGCGATCCGGCCGATTTCATCCTTCCGTTTAATATCCACTCGGACGGAGAAGTCACCGCGTTTAATGTGGTTAACGGTTTTATACAGATGCAGAATAGGATTCGTGATGCTGCGTCCGAACAAGAGCGAGACGACCGCACTGACCAGGAAAGCGGCGATCGCCGTCCAAATGGCTGCCGTTTTGATAGGGTCCAGCGAGGAAAAAATTTCTTCCTTCGGCATGATCAGCACCGTTTTCCAGTTGGAATACTGGGAGCGTGTGTAGGACACGAGCATGGTGGCGTCTCCGGTCCCTGTCCAGAACTTGCCGTTGTCTCCTTTTATTTGGGCTAGCGTTGGCGCGTCCAAGTCGGGAGCGTGTCCCTCCGCTGAGTCGAAGATGGCATTGTTAATGTCGTTAAGAATGAGAAAACGGCTGTTGGTCGTCAGATCCGCACGCTGCCCGATCCCCGTGAATAGCCCGTAGTTATAGTCGGCGCGAACAACAATGAACCCGATCGGATTGGAGAAATCGCGAATGAGCATCGATGTGGAGTAAGCCGTCGGACTCTCCTGCGTGCCTTCTGCCGGCGGTGAGCTGAAGAAGTTCACCAGCCCGTCCTTGGCCACGGTTTGCTGGAACCATTCGGCATTCAGCACTTGGCTGGGGCTGCCATAGGTTGTATTGTCTGAGGAATTCAACAATTCCCCGTTGCTGTAATAAATTTGGAACCGAACGAAATCCGGGATAGGGGTAATATTGAAACTCTTGAGAAATAAATCGCCCAGCTTCTGGCGGAACAGAAATTTATTTTGGCTGTCCATGGCCGGATAGGCATTAATGTTATCGATATATTCCTGGTTGTAGTAAGGCGCGAGGAGCAGATTTCTTTTGTTATGGAATTCGTTATCCATGTTAAATTCAATCTGTCTGACGATCTGCGCGCTAGCGGTTTCCACGCGGTCCGCCATAGAGTTATAGGAGATGTAGAACGAAGCGGTGCCGATCAACGTAATGCAGAAGAGGATGATGATGAAATAACTCAATAACAGCACGGTACGAATTCTGGGAAATAAAGTGACTAGCAGCTTTCTTATGCTTTCCATCCGGCGCATCCTGATGACCTGCCTCTCTTCTATGCAACAACAGCCGGAGCCGGATTAACGATGGAGCGCCTGCCCCTCCGCCTTCCGGTCCCGGACTGTATCCTGGAATATGCCCTTAGTTTAGCATAGAAACGTTTTCGAACACATAGCTTCCTGCATCAATATGAATCGGAGCGCCTGAAGCATCCGGCAGATGAACGGTTGCCGACGTGTTGGCCGGTACCGTCACTTCGAGCCGGAACGCGCCTTCCCCGGAGCGGCTCCACGCCACTGTGATCGTGCCGTACAACGATTCGTAGCTGGCCTTCACATAGCTCAGATTGCCGCCAGGCTTCGGCTTGATGATCACATGCTTAAAGCCGGGCGCCTCCGGATCCGCTTCGATGCCGGCCATATATCTGAACATCCACTCGCCGACAGACCCCAGGGAATAGTGATTGAACGAATTCATCGACGGCGTCTGGAAGCCCTTCTCTTCCGTCCAACCGTCCCATCGTTCCCAAATCGTCGTAGCCCCGTGCTTGATGGAATACATCCAGGACGGGAAAGCTTCTTGCGTGAGCAGTTGGTAGGCCGTATCCGAACGCCCGTTGTCCGTCAGCGCCGGCAGCAGGTAGCCCACGCCGAGGAAGCCCGTTGACAAGCGGTCGCTCCGCGCCTTGATGTCCGCCACAAGGCGGTCAAGCGCCTGCTTGCGCTGCTCCTCCGTCAGCAAGCCGAACTGCAGAGCCAGCACATAGACCGTCTGCGTATCGCCGTGAATACGGCCGTCTTCACCGACGAAAGCGGTGCGGAAGGCGGCGGCGATGTCGTGGAACAACGCGCTGTACCGGCTTTCGTCGTCGCTTCGGCCCAGCACGCCCGCGATTTGCGCCAGCAGCTTCGTGCTGTAGGCGAAATATGCCGTCGCCAGCACCTCATTGGGCGTATCCGCCCCAATGGACAGCCAGTCGGCGTAATTGGCATAGCCCGGCCTTACCAGGCCGTCGGTCGTGTTCTGCAAGTACTGCACCCATTTCACCATCGCCTCGTAATGGGTTTCCAGCACGCGGGCATCGCCGTACATCAGATAGATCGTCCACGGAATGATGACCCCGGCGTCTCCCCAGCCGGAGTTGTCCGGAGCGAACCAGTTCAGCCGCGTGTTCCAGTTTTTGTGCCGAATCCAACCCGCATCGGGAGCAACGTCCGTGAAAGCGCCCGATGGCTGCTGGCAATCGACCATATCCCACACGTATTTGCTGAAGAAGCGGGAGACATCCATGTTATAGGCGGCAGTACGGGCGAAGATTTGCGCATCCCCCGTCCAGCCCAGCCGCTCGTCCCGCTGCGGGCAGTCTGTCGGCACGGACAGGAAGTTGCCTCGCTGCCCCCACGTGATGTTGGCGTAGAGCCGGTTCACCATAGGGTCCGATGTCTCCAGCGTGCCCGTCACGGGGGTATCCGAATGGACGACTTTCCCCGTGATCGTGTCCAGATCCGGCTCACCCGGGTAGCCGATCAGCTCGACATAGCGGAATCCGTGGAACGTGAAGTGAGGCTCATAGCTTTCCAGCCCCTCCCCTTTCAGGATGTAATGATCCTGCTGGCGGGCTTCGCGCAAATTATCCAGGTACAGCGTACCGTCCGGATTCAGCATCTCCGCATGGCTGAGTGTGACCTTCGTCCCGCGTTCGCCCTGGACGCGGACTTCCGTCCAACCGACCATATTTTGACCCATATCATAAATGTAGGTCCCGGCCTCCGTCCGCTGGATGGAGATCGGCCTCATGGTCTGCGTAATGCGGATAGGAGGCTCGATCGCCGCGACCAGCAGGCCATTGTACCCGGCGCGCACATCCGGCGTCTCCCAAGACGAATCCTCATAATCCGGCTCGGTCCACCCGGTTAGTTCTTCCCTTGCGTCATACGTTTCCCCTTTGATCATATCGGAATATTGAATGGGTCCCCGGCTTGTTCGCCAGCTCGAATCCGTTAGGATTCGCTCTCTCGTTCCATCCGCGTAATGAATGCTGACCTGCATGAGGAAAAAGGGCCTTTCGCCATACACTTTACTGCCCAGAAATCCTACCGTCCCCGCATACCAGCCATCTCCTAGAATAACGCCGAACGCATGGTTGCCCTCCGTTAACTTCTCTGTAATATCCATGGCCTGAACCTGTACACGAATGTTATAATCCGTCCAACCCGGGGCTAAATAGTCGCCGAGCCGCTCGCCGTTCAGATGCAGATCATATACGCCTAGTGCCGTTGCATAGACGGTGGCCCGGCGCACTTTTTTGTGAACCGCGAACGTTTTGCGCAAGTAAGGAGAAGGCTGCATCGGCAAGTCCGTTTCCGGCTTCCGGCCGATCCACTTCGCTTTCCAATCGCCCCGCGACAAAATCCCCATCGTCCAGCTGGCCGTATCGCTCCACGCCGACGCTTCGTTCCCGTCGTCCCAGACCCGGACTCTCCAATAATAGTCCTCATCGGCTTGCAGCGGATTGCCCGCATACGGAATGTGCGTCGACTGGCTGGAGCTGACCT
Organism: Paenibacillus sp. MAHUQ-63; assembly: GCF_028765165.1. Classification (GTDB taxonomy): domain Bacteria; phylum Bacillota; class Bacilli; order Paenibacillales; family NBRC-103111; genus Paenibacillus_E. Next base: position 1,357,156 of record NZ_JARADB010000001.1, read on the forward strand.
TGCCCGTGTCCCACATATCCGCTTCGCCGCGCTCCAGCGCCTCCCGGGAAGAGGCGACCTGGATGTGATAGGCGGTTTGCTTCGCCCCTTGCCGGTCATCCTGCACTTGCCAGAAAAGACGCGGCGCCAGAACGTCAAGACCGACAGGATCATGTCTGTATTCGGTTTTACAAGCAGCAACTCGTAATGTCATAAGGAACCCTCCGTTGATGGTGTTATCGAGAGCACGACCGGTTTCAGACGAATCGTAAAGCTCATCGTTTGCGCTTGAATCAGATAAGTCTCCAGCGTAGGCGCATAGCCGCAGCTGTGATTGCCAAGCCCGCTCTGGCGGGCGTCCAGCTTCACAATCGTTGAATCAACCTTCGTCAGACGGTGGACATGCTTGGTCTGTGTCATATCCGCCGTCGTGTAGTGATGAACACTGGTATCGAATAGCGGCTGTCCCGTGAACTGCAGCCCGATTCCCTGCGAATCGGTCAGCGTCGACCAGCGCACATCCGTCTTATTGCCGTTCTCCTGCGGCTTCAAATACGGCACGAACTGCTCCTCCACGGAGCCGCTGTAGATGCCGAGCTTCCCGCTCTCTTTGCGGTCCGCATAGCATTCGTGCGGACCGCGTCCGAACCATCCGAACCGCTCGAAGCTTCCCGGCATGACCAGCTCGACCCCGAACCTGGGCAGCGGCGGCAGCTCTTCCAGCGGGTCAAGCTGCACCGTGAGCGCAATCGCTCCGTCCGGGTCGACGGTATAGACGGCGTTTGCGCGGAAGGCAAGCTTGCCGCCGCGCGGGCCAAGCAAGGACTCGGCGGTTATGCGCCAGCCTCCATCCGCCAGAGAGTCTACCTTCACCTCGCGCACATCGGTAACGAGCCGGTCGTACCCGGCTTTCACCCATTCTTTGGCGAGATGCATATCGTTGTCGACCGGAGCCCGCCACAGATTGATCTTGGGTCCTTCTTCCAGCAAGGCAGCGCCTCGGTACGTCCAGCCCATCATCGTGCCGCGGGCTAGACTGAACTGCACCTCGAAATCTTCGCCTGCGATCGTGATCTCGTCACCCGCTTGCCGGAGCGTTAGCGGCCTTCCGCCGGTGGCGGAAAGAGCCGCGTCCGCTTCCTCCGCAACGACCGTAAGTGGGATGTCCGCCCACGCGATCTCGTGCCCATCCTGCGCCCACACCTCCGCCTCCCGCAGCGTGAATCGGACGCGCAGCCAGTATTCGCCCTTATGGTTGAAGAGCATCCTCAGCGGGACGACGATGTCCTCCGACTGCCCGGCCGGCGTGTGCAGCTGCGGAAGCTCCCCTTCGTCGATGACGATCCCGTCACGCAGCAAGCTCCACGTGCCGTGCAGATGGGACAGAGCCGCGAAGTCATACCTGTTCCGCACCTTCAACCGGCCCCGCAGCACATCGACGGCTTCGATCTTCACAGGCTCGATGGCTTTCTTGTACTCCAAGATGGAAGCCTTGAGCGACCGGTCCGGGAACAGCAGCCCATCCAGACAAAAGTGGCCGCTGTGCGGCTCTTCGCCGAAATCGCCCCCGTAGGCGTACCAGGTTTCGCCTGTCTCTGTGCGCTGCCGTATGCCTTGATCGGCCCATTCCCAGATCAAGCCTCCGAGCAGCCGGGGATACGTATATACCGCATCCCAATATTCCTGCAGATTGCCGACGGCGTTGCCCATGGCGTGCCCGAACTCGCACATCAAATACGGACGCGGATCGTCCTTGCGTCCCTCCTCGATGATCGTCTCCACCGCAGGATACATCGAGCTGACAATATCAACGACCGGGGCATCGTAGGCCCGTTCATAATGAATGGGCCGCGTAGGGTCGGCTTCCCGCACCCATGCCGCCATAGCATCGTGATTGGGGCCATAGCCGGACTCGTTGCCCAGCGACCAAATAATGACGGAGGGGTGATTCTTGTCTCTCTCCACCATCTTCCTCGCGCGCTGCACGAAGGCTTCTCGCCACTCAGGCTGCTGGGCAAGATAACCTTCATTCCCGTAGAAATGAAACCCGTGCGTCTCGAGATCCGTCTCATCAATCACATACAAACCGTATCGATCGCATAAATCCAACCATCGCGTATCGTTCGGATAGTGAGACAAACGAACGGCATTGATGTTATGCTGCTTCATGAGCGTAATATCCTGCACCATTGACGCCATCGTCGTCACGTAGCCGAGCTCCGCGTCGAACTCGTTGCGATTGACGCCTTTCACAATAATCGGGCTGCCGTTCACGAGCAGGCGCCCTTCCTCGATTCTGACCTCTCGGAAGCCGACGTTGACGCTTGTGACTTCTACGATTTGCTGCTCGTTATCATATAACGTGATTAGCAGCGTGTATAAATAAGGGGTTTCCGCCGTCCAAAGACGGGGCTCCGCCACCTGTTCATCCAGCTCCACGACGCGGTCATCCGGCTGCAGAGTGTGGTAATGATCCCAGCGAATCCGGCGCTCCGCATCCAGCAGCGATATTCGCATCACCGTGGAGTCGGCGGCTTCCGTGCGTGCCGCCCCTTCGCTTAATTGAACGAGCACCTGAAGATTCGCCGCTTTATGCCCGTCATGCAGCTGCGTCCTTACGCGGGCGTCGCGAACTGACACGTGCGGCAAGCTGAGCAAATACACATCGCGAAAAATCCCGCTCATCCGCCATTTATCCTGACTTTCCAGATAGCTGCCGTCACACCACTGATACACCTGAACGGTAATCCAATTCGTCCCCTCACGCAAGTAAGGGCTTACATGAAACTCCGAATGAAAATGGCTCCCTTGGCTGTAGCCGACGAATTGTCCGTTCACCCACAGGTGAAAGGCAGCATCCACCCCTTCGAAAGTCAGATGGACTTTCCGATGCTCCCAGCCTTTGCGGAGCTCAAACTGTGTCCGGTAGCAGCCCACTGCATTCTGATTCGGCACGAGCGGCGGGTTGATCGGAAATGGATACGGACAACTGCTGTAATGCGGTCGTCCATAGCCGTGCAGCTGCCAGTTGGAAGGAACCGGGAGCTTGGCCCAATCTGCCGCTATAAAGCTTGTTGCATGAAAATCCTGCGGCACCTCAGCAGGAGATGCGTAATAGGAGAAATCCCATTCTCCGTTCAATACATGTACATAGGCCGAGCCTTCCCGCTCGTTTGCCAACGCGCTCTCCCAATCCGCGAACGGGAGCAAATCTGCATGCGGCGGCTCCGTATTTCTTTCCAGCACGTTGAGTTCTTGCCAATCCGGAACATGTTCTCTCGGCTTCATCATCTTTCGCCTCCATCGTGATCCCGATGCTACTAAGCATAGCCCACAGCCCATGGCGCGAATAGGGAGAAAACCGACCCGTTATGTTATGAAAACCGTGCTCAAACGCGAAAAACCCTGACTCCGCTTCAAGAGTCAGGGTTATCTGTTGGCCGCTGCAGCCGTTACAGCGCACTGAACGTTTGCTCAACCTGCGCAAGCATCCCTTTGCGGTCCTCATCCGTCGCGACCGAAGTGACGCCGCCGAACAGCAGATGCTCCACAACCTCAATGCCGCAGAATTCGAAAATGCCTGCGCTTGAAGTTTGCTTCAAAGAAGCATTCATGCCAATCGCTTCATAAATCTCGCCGGGAGTGCCGTACGTGTTGATCATGATCCCTTTTTTGCCCGTCAACAGCTTGTCGATTCCGCCTTCGCTATTGTACTGATAGGCAAAGCCATACGAAAATGTACGGTCTACATAGCCTTTCAGAATAGCCGGCAGCCCCGTCCACCAGATCGGATAGATGAACGTGATGACATCGGCCTTAGCCAGATACTCTTGTTCCGTTCGAATGTCGGTTGGGGCATTCCCTTCTCTAAGCGCAGCCGTATCTGCGGGCGAGAGAACAGGATTGAAACCTAATTTGTTCAAATCACGCACCGTAACCTCATGACCTTTGGATTTCAATGCTCCTGCAGCCGTTTCCAGAATTGCGCTGTTGAAGCTCCCTTCATGCGGATGTGCGTATACGATTAAATGATTCATCGGTAATTCCTCCTAAAAAAATGATTTATGATAAAGCTTACCCCTCTTGGAGCAAGTCACACCACCAACTCGAAGTATCTGTAGCTGCATGTTAAAGTATACCTTGTGAATTGTAAATGTAATGTAACTACTAACATTACATTTAAGCTCAAAAAAATTAGCTCCGACTCCTGATATCCTGCACGATCTGCTCGACCGTTGTGCCTTCGAGCACACGTTCCATTTGGCTTTGAGCCTCGCGAAGCGGCTTTTCCAGCGCTGACTGTATATTTCTCCCTACTTCACACTGGAGATTCGTGTCTTGGTGCAGGGCGAACAGCTCGTGCTCTTCCGGAAGGTCCACTGCCCGATATACGTCCAAAAAAGTAATTTCCTTAATAGGCTTAATCAGCTTAATGCCGACAACACCTGGACGGGAAGCAATCAGATTGGCTCTGCTTAACATCCCCATAATGCGGCGAATGACAGCGGCATTCGTATTTACACTGCCTGCTATATACTCGGAAGTGATCTTCCCATCATTCATATCGATTAAAGCCAGAATATGAATGGCTACGGAAAAGCGGCTGCTGATCATGGGATACCTCCTTGGCAATGATGTTAATGTAACTATATCAGTTACATTAAAGTTCGTCAAGCTGTGCCTGGAACAGCCAGTTAGCTGCGCCCGGGCGGATGGCTAACGGACACAGCGGCTCCTATTCGGGGGAATGGAGCCGTTGTGAATGGCTAACGGACACCGGCGCCGTTATTCGCTCATTTCAGGCGTGATTTTGCGCCGTACCGGGCAAATAAGGTCTCTCGTGTCCGTTAGCTTAGTAACGGGGCCATAAGTTCGGCATTACCGGCTGTGGTGACCGTTAGCTGATCCCTACCCTTGGCCGGCCGCTTCCCATGCCGCCACTTCGGCCCGCACGCGCGGCGCGACTTCCGTACCGAGCAAGCGGATCGCCTCCATCACATCCTCATGCGGCATCGAGCCCACAGGCACGTGCATCATGAACCGTGTGATGCCTACGTTTTTGCGCAGGTGGATGATCTTCTGCGCAACCGTGTCCGGATCGCCGACGTACAACGCGCCCTCGAAGCTGCGCGCCGCATCGAAACTGGAGCGGTCATAACGTCCCCAGCCGCGTTCACGCGCCAGCACGTTCATAACCTGCTGCGTCGGCGGGAAGAACTTATCCGCGGCGACTTGCGTATCCGCGGCAACAAAGCCATGCGAATGCGAAGCAACCGGCAGCTTGGAGGCATCGTGGCCTGCGCGTTCCGCCGCTTGCTTATATAGCTTCACGAGCGGAGCGAACTGAACCGGACTTCCGCCGATAATAGCCAGAACGAGCGGCAGTCCCAGCAAGCCTGCGCGAATGACCGATTGCGTATTGCCGCCGCTGCCAATCCACACCGGCAATGGATGCTGAACCGGGCGGGGATAAATGCCCAGATTGTTGATGGCAGGACGGTGCTTGCCTTGCCAGGTCACCTTCTCGGACTTCTGCAATTCCAGCAGCAGCTCCAGCTTCTCATCGAATAACTCGTCATAATCGTTCAAATCATAACCGAATAGCGGGAACGATTCGATGAAGGAGCCCCGCCCCGCCATAATTTCCGCACGGCCGTTCGAGAGCCCGTCCAGCGTTGCAAAATCCTGAAAGACACGCACCGGATCATCGGAAGACAGTACCGTTACTGCGCTTGTCAGCCTAATTTTACGCGTCTGGGTCGCTGCGGCCGCCAGCAGCACGGCAGGCGATGACGCCGCAAAATCTTGGCGATGGTGCTCGCCCACCCCGAAGACGTCCAATCCTACTTGGTCTGCTGCAATAATCTCCTCAACCACTTCGCGCAATCGCTGCGCATGACTTATCACTTCGCCTGTTCGAGGGTCCGGCGTTGTCTCTACGAAAGTCGTTATCCCTATTTCCACTCGCAATTCCTCCTAGTGCTTAAGCTCTTGACATTTCTATCTTTTAGCTTTGCTAATTAAGTATATTTTGTACTTTTCCCTCGCCGATTACAAGCTGTTCAGCTGCAGGTCAATAGATGCGCCTCCTAATCCGCGCATTAGGCTCTTTAGCCATCCCCCGTAAGGTCCGTAAAAATAACAAAAAACCCTTACCGAAGTAAGAGTTTTCTTGGGATGCGGTCGGAGGGATTTGAACCCTCACGCCTTGTGAGCGCCACCCCCTCAAGATGGTGTGTCTGCCGTTCCACCACGACCGCATAAGAGGATATAAAAGTGACCCGTAGGGGACTCGAACCCCTGTTACCTCCGTGAAAGGGAGGTGTCTTAACCACTTGACCAACGGGCCGCAAATGTCAGTAGCTTGTGCAGCCCTTTTGACGACAATTGTTATTATAAAGGATACTCTTACAATTGACAAGCACAAAATATGGAACGCAATCGGTGTTATATGATATGCTGAAACCAACTTACCCTAACTCGAGGTGTTCGGTTTGTCATCCATGCTTATCTATGATTCCGCCAGCGAAACACTCCGTGAGGATGCTGTACGCCCGCCCGGATCAAACGAAGTCGTCTGGGTCCGGTTGGAACATGCTTCGCCCCATGAAGTGAAACACATTCTAGGCGATATGTTCCACTGCCACCCGCTCCTTGTTGAAGACGCCATCAAATTAAATCAGCGGCCGAAGATGGATACTTACAAGGACCATGCTTTCCTGACTTTCTTCGCCGTATCCGAGCGGCTGGAACCGCAGGAGATTGCCATTGTCATCGGTCCGAACTTCGTCATCACGGTCTACCAAGAGAAACTTCCCTTCCTGGACCAGCTCTATCTGACTTGCCAGGAGATCCCTGAGCGGCTGAGCCATCCCGGCACTATTTTGCATGCTATCCTGGATCAATGCGTCGACGATTATACCATCATCGTGGAGCATCTGGACGACCGCCTGGACAGCATGGAGCAGTCCGTCTATATGAATCCGGCGATTCGGATCGCGCAGGACGTGTTCCAGCTGAAACGGACGATGCATCAGCTTCGCCGGGTCATTATGGAGGAACGCGTCACACTCACTGCGATCGCTCATCACTCTTTCCCTTACACCCGGGAGGAAGACGATGTGTATTTTCTGGACATTATCGACCATATTACGCGCATCGTCGATTCGTTGGACATTTTCCGGGAATCGCTAACAGGACTGCTGGAGCTGCAGATGAGCATGAAGTCCGATCGGATGAACGAAATTATGAAGACACTGACCATCTTCAGCACCATTTTCCTGCCGCTAACCTTCATCGTCGGGCTATATGGCATGAACTTCAAAAACATCCCTGAGCTTGGTTGGGAGCACGGCTACCTGTACGTGTGGATCCTGATGATCGGCATGGGGGGCGCGATGTGGTATTTTTTCAAGCGCAAGCATTGGTTCTAAAAAACGAAAAGGCATCCACTGCATCGTGTATCGCAGGGGGTGCCTTTGTATGTTAAATACCTAAACAATTTTGAAGAAAGCTACGGATTCATTCAGCGTATTAACGACCGAGCGCAGCTGCTCGGAAGCGGCAGCGATGTTCTGCATCATCGCCAGCTGCTCCTCCGTTGCCGCGGCAACGGTCTGGGATTTCACCAGCATCTGCGCCGAGCTGGCAGCCGAATGATCCATCGTCGCGGAAATTTGCTGCGAACTTGCCGACATTTGCTCGGTAATCGCCGATGTCTCATGAATTTGCGTAACAATATGAGTGACCGACGCCAGGATCGTTTGGAAGCTTTGATTCACTTCCTGCATCATCGCCGAGCCTGTACCGGCTTCTTGCTTCGTCGTAAGCATGGACTGGGATACGCTGGCGATCTCCGTCCGTGTCTCATGAATCAGCTGGTTGATACCATCGGCGGATGCGATGGACTGCGCAGCCAGCTTGCGGATTTCATTCGCTACCACGTTGAAGCCCTTGCCGTGTTCTCCCGCTCTAGCTGCCTCGATGGAAGCGTTCAGCGACAGCAGGTTCGTCTGATTGGCGAACGTTGTGATGCTGGAAGCGATAAGTCCAATCTCGTCCGATTTTCGCGTCAATGAATGCACCGTCTCTGCAAGCTGGTCTACCGATTTCAAAATACTTACAATTTGCTGCTGAAGCTTGCCAAGCAGATCGTTGCCCAGTGCCGCATGCTCGGAGGTGTGCGAAGAATGATCAGCCATTACGCTGGCATTCTCGGCTACCCGCTGGATGCCGATTGCCATCTCTTCAATGGCTCGGCTCGTTTCTTCACTCCCTCTGACTTGCACCTCGACGTCATGGGACATTTCTTGAATATTGCCGGCCACATGCTCGGCAGCCGTAGCTGATTCCTTCGAGCTATCCGAAAGCTCGACCGATGCGTCCTGAACAAATTGCGCATTAGCGGCAATCGTACCGATCAATCCTTTGATGTTCAGCACCATCGAATCGACGGATTCCGTTATTTTGCCCAGTTCATCCTTGGCATATTTCTTAGCGGGTTCATGGCGGAGATCTCCTGCCGCAACTCGAGAGGTTACCGTCTGAATCGTTGTGACCGTCTTCATAATTTTACTGATTACAAGCCAACCGGACGCTGCAAGCAAAGCAATAATCATTACAACGGAGATGTAAACACCTCGTTCGGTCTGTTTATTCCCAGCCTCGATGTCCTGAATGCTCGATTGGGCGTACGCATCCAAAATTTCTCCGATCTGATTCATGCCTTCCCGGCCTTTTTCGAACTCAGCCATCAATTTCAGATCATTGCCGGCGGCAGCCCCTCTGCCCTGCGTTTGTACTGCTGCATCCGCTTCCTTCGCCCACTGATCAAATGATGCGTGAAAACCGGCAATATTTTGCTCAATTGTCAGCTTCGTTGCCGGATGAACCATTTGGTGCAGACCTTTCGCTTTCATAATATCAGCGGCCTGCTCCACTCTCATATTCGCTTGCTCGATATTCTCCTTCATCACTTTGAGCTGCTCCGTCTTCTCCTCAGCGCCGAGCTTCCCGGAAACGAGCATCTGATAAGCCGTTAACGCCTGGTACATGTCTCTATCGGCATTCAAAATCAATGATGTGCTTTTATCCGTTGTCTCGTAAAGTGACGATGCCAATACTTCAGTATTGGATTTATTTTGTCCCATTAAATAAATGCTTGTGGCTAAATACAACATGGAAGGCACAAGAAGCAGCAAAATCAATCGTACTCGGATGGATAAAAGATGTGCCATACGTTCAACCCCTGTCACTCTATATGTAGTTTTACTCACTATATCTCATAATCGTTTATTAAATATTAGGCAATTGTTAGATAATTCCCGCAAAAAAAATAAGCCCGGACGGCAAAAATGCCATCAGAGCTTATTCTTTAAGCTTCGTACGGAGAGAGAGGGATTCGAACCCTCGCACCGCTTACGCAGTCTAACCCCTTAGCAGAGGGTCCCCTTATAGCCACTTGGGTATCTCTCCAAATATGGCTCCCCGAACAGGACTCGAACCTGTGACAACTCGATTAACAGTCGAGTGCTCTACCAACTGAGCTATCAGGGAATGAAGTATTTTTATTTTATTATGAAGGCGATGGTAAGTCAAGTGTATACGATTTCAATTTTCCCTTACATTTTCCACAGGCATATTTGCGGATGTCCACTTTGCGCTTGCGGTAATACTCCGTGCGGCAATTGACACATTCCAGACGGTACTTATAGGCTGTCTTAGGACGCATCTGCGGCAGCGATTGGCAATACCGGGATCCGCCCACTTGGGCCAGCAGCGTTTTGAAGTCGTTATCGCGGTGCTTATAGCCGCGCTTAAGTATATGCAGATGATAATGGCACAGCTCGTGCTTGATGATTTTCTCAATCTCTTCCCGACCGAACGTTTCCCACTGCGCCCAGGAGATTTCAATATCATGCGATTTGGTAAAATAGCGCCCGCCCGTCGACCTTAATCTCCGGTTAAACCGCGCCTGATGGACAAACGGCCTGCCGAATGAGGCCAAAGAAATTTGTTCGATCCATTCCTGAAGCTCCCGGTCCTCCATCTTCTACGCTCCCTCAATGTGCTCTAGGGAAAACTTGCAACAATTAGCTTGGTTTAGACAAGTTCTCACTTGAATTTGTACCGTATGTACAGCTATACTGTCAAGTATGTATATTAAGAACGTAGGCTTCCCGTAGAAAGGATTGAAACAATTTTATGCCGCAAATGCGCTATGCCATCCTTCAGCTCGACCAGCAACTGGAATTCGTTGCCATGCCATCTTCCTATTCCTATCAATTAACTGCCTTGAACCAGCGCTTGCACAAAGAACTGGATAAACTGACGGCTGACGACGTACCTCAGCTTCCGCGCGTTATTGCCGAGTGTGATGACCTCGAGCTCATCGGAACGTCGCATACCCTTATTCAAGGACTGGACTATTTGAACCGGTTGGAGCAAACTTTTGCCGGCATTCAGGAGAAATCTTATCCTCTGATCTCGCTCTTGACCGAAATCCGCGCGCTGCAAGCGCAGCTGGAACAGTGGTACGAAGAGGAATTTGAAGGTTAAATCCCTTAAGGACCTGCACCCATCTCCCCTCATCTTCATATGATATAAGTACATGGCGAAGAAGGGGATGGGCATATGCCGCAATGGCTCTGTAATCAATTAATGCGGGCCTTCCAGAACAAAAACCGCAGACAAATCCGATTACTGAATGATAGCTGGTACTTTTACCGCACCCGCCGCTCACAAGAGGAGTGGCCTGACACCCAATCGACGGACGGACCGGGCAAACGTAAATTCTAATCAAAGAGCTAGTACTTGTGTAAGACAGGTGCTGGCTTTTTTGCCTTGGTGGTTACATACGAGTAAACATTTTTTCAAAAAATGATTGCATATTTGAAATGAGCCCTCTATACTGTAAATAAATGTCATACTCGTTTGAGTGAAGCACACTCGATCAGCAGAATGTTCTGCGGTCGGTGTGCTTTTTTCTTTTATAACCATGTGAAGGAGGTTTCAGATTTGCGCCGTCGCAAAAGGAGAAATGGGTTGTTGAAAGCGAGGAAATGGGATTGGATGAGTCGGCTGATGAACCGGAAAGATAACGCGGGGGCTTCCGGAGCGGTCATCGAGTTATTTCCGCTCAGCAGGGACAATGTTCAGCGGAATGTGTATTGGCTTCAGGAAAGGAGAGCTGCTTATCATGCTGCCTCGTCTGCTCCCGGCGGCCACATCTGGGATATGCGCCGACAAGCTATTCTGCATATCGCCAAGCGCCATAACGGTGTCATTCGCGTTAGCCAGGTGGCATCCGAATGCAATGTCAACATTGGTACCGCCGCCCTGTGGCTGCATCGCATGTTATTGGAGGGGCTTATTACCATTATTGCTTGGCAGCACAACAGAGCCATATACGCTGTAAAGGAGATGGGGCTTGAGCAGTAGTCGTCTGCCGCTTCCTCGCTGGCCAAGTGAGGTGCGCCGCAGCAGGTTATACGACGTTTGTGGGGATAGGGTTGACGAGAACACAGGGAGAGGATGATGTGGACAAGGGATGGCGAGAACTCGTGGAGAGGATGATGTGGACCTGGGTTGACGAGAACACGAAGAGAGGATGATGTGGATCTGGGATGACGAGAACTCGTGGAGAGGATGATGTGGACCTGGGTTGACGAGAACTCGTGGAGAGGATGATGTGGACCTGGGATGGCGAGAACTCGTGGAGAGGATGATGTGGACCTGGGATGGCGAGAACTCGTGGAGAGGATGATGTGGACCTGGGATGACGAGAGCACGAGGAGAGGATGATGTGGACCTGGGATGGCGATAACACAGGGAGAGGATGATGTGTAGATAGGGATGGCGAGAACACGGGGAGAGGATGATGTGGATCAGGGATGGCTAGAACTCGAGGAGAGGATGATGTGGAGATAGGGATGACGAGAACACGAGGAGAGGATGATGTGGACTAGGGTTGGCGAGAACACGGGGAGAGGATGATGTGGAGCTGGGATGGCGAGAACACGAGAAACCATAACCTGCTCATGCCGCACTCGCCCCTAACCGGGCTATGGCCTCGACATCCTTGCCCCTCAACAGTCTAAGGGAAATCCATTCCGCTATTATACTCAAAAAGTACGAATTCCCTGCCTTAGCGGAACTACACGACCTTATTAGGCCTATTTCACTTTATTTATTAACGAAATTTCGTAAATAGAGCATCCTATTTCCCACTCCTAAGCGAAATAGGCATGATTGGCAGAAATAGCGGTCTGTATTTCCGCATAAGCTGCATACCAACCAAAAAAACAGCCGGCAGACGAATCTGCCAACTGTTGATTCCAAACCTATTGCTGCGGCTTCTTCATAGTCAAGCCTACACGGCCCTTTTTCTGGTCCACGTTCAGCACCCACACTTGAACGATGTCCCCAACAGACACGACGTCCATTGGGTGCTTGACGAAGCCGTTCTTGAGCTGGGAGATGTGCACCAAGCCGTCGTTCTTGATCCCGATATCGACGAACGCGCCGAAGTCGATTACATTGCGCACTGTGCCGGTGAGTTCCATACCCGGCACCAGATCCTCCAGCTGCAGCACGTCCGTGCGGAAGATCGGCGCAGGGACTTCGTCCCGCGGATCCCGCCCAGGGCGCTGCAGGCTCTCCAGGATGTCCCTCAGCGTCGGGACACCAACGCCCAGCTTCGGAGCCAGCTGCTCCGGCTCCAGCGTCTGCAGCAGCGAGAGCAGCTGCTGCGAGCCGAGCTGCGCCAGTTCCAGGCGCAGCTCCTTGAACAGCCGATCCACGACGTCGTAAGACTCCGGATGGATCGGGGTGTTGTCGAGCGGGTTCCGTCCGCCCGGAATCCGCATGAACCCGACACACTGCTCGAAGGTTTTCGCGCCGAGGCGCGGAACCTTCGACAGCTCCTGTCGGGAGCTGAACTTGCCGTTGTCCTCGCGATACTTGACGATGTTCTTCGCCAATGTCGGGTTCACGCCCGACACATACGAGAGCAAAGACGGGGACGCCGTGTTGAGGTCCACGCCGACATGGTTAACGGCCGATTCCACAACGGCCTTCAAATTCTCATCCAGACGTTTCTGCGAAACGTCATGCTGGTACTGCCCGACGCCGATCGCCTTCGGCTCGATCTTCACCAGCTCCGCGAGCGGGTCCTGCAGCCTCCGCGCGATCGAAATCGCGCTGCGCTCGGCCACGTCGAGATCCGGGAACTCCGTCTGCGCCAGCTTCGACGCGGAGTACACGCTCGCCCCCGCTTCGTTGACGATCAAGTACTTGAGCTTCCGCTCCTTGATCTCCCCGATCAGCTCCGCAACAAACTGCTCCGTTTCACGGGAAGCTGTCCCATTCCCGATGACGATCAGCTCTACGCCGTGCTTGCTGATCAGCTGCTTGAACTTCGCCTTGGCTTCCGCCACCTTATTATTCGGAGGTGTCGGATAAGTCACGGCGATTTCAAGCATTTTACCGGTGTCGTCGATGACGGCTAGCTTACAGCCTGTCCGGTAAGCGGGATCGACACCGAGCACGACGTGCCCTTTGACGGGTGCCTGGAGCAGCAGATTGCGCAGATTTTCCGCGAAAATCTTAATCGCCTGCTCCTCGCCCATCTCGGTCATTTCTCCGCGCACTTCGCGTTCGATGGACGGGGCAATCAGCCGTTTGTATGCATCCTCTACAACCGCCCGCAAAACATCGCGAACGACAGAGTCGCCTCTCACAATTTGTCTCAGCATATACTCGTGTATTTTATCTGCATTCACGTCCATGCTGACCTTCAAAATCTCCTCCCGCTCCCCGCGGTTAATCGCGAGAATACGGTGAGGTGGCAGACGTTTGACCGGTTCCTGGTACGCGTAGTACATCTCATACACGGATTCTTGCTTCGCATCCTTCGCTTCCGTCCGGATGATGCCTTGATCCTGCGTATATCGGCGCACCCAAGCCCGGATCTTGGCATCGTCCGCGATATTTTCCGCCAGAATGTCCATCGCGCCCTGAATGGCGTCTGCGGCGGTTGCAACCTGCTTGTCCGCGTTCACATAGCGCTCCGCCTCTTGCTCGAGCGAGCCTTGGCGCGGCTGCTTCCAAATCCACTCCGCCAGCGGTTCCAAGCCACGCTCCTTAGCGACGCTTGCTCTCGTCTTCCGCTTCTGACGGTATGGGCGGTATAAGTCTTCGACCTCTTGCAGCTTCGAAGCGCCTTCGATCGATTTGCGTAGATCGTCTGTCAGCTTCCCTTGCTCGTCGATCAAACGAACAACCTCCAGCTTGCGATCCTCGAGGTTGCGCAAATATTGCAGCCGCTCCTCGATATCCCTGAGCTGGTTCTCATCCAGCTCGCCTGTCATTTCCTTCCGGTACCGGGCGATGAAAGGAATCGTGTTGCCCTCGTCGAGCAGCCCCATCGTCGTCTTCACTTTGCCTGCCGGCAGCTGCAGCTCGGCCGAGATTTGCTTGAGGATCCGCTCCTGAATTTCCGCTTTCTTCTCCTCGGAGAGAACGATTTTCACCTTCGGCTCATCGGTCTTTTCCACGGTTTGGCCCGAAGCCTCGCCGGCGGCATTGAACTGTTTGTTCATGATCATATCCAATAAGGTCACTGTCATTCCTCACTTCTATGTATGTATGCAAACCAAAAAACGAGGGAACCACTTACCCTCGTCCGTTCCAGATCTTATTCAAAATTCTATCAGTCCCACACTAATTTGCAAAGCGTCGTCAACCTTCCGCATCGTATCTTCGTCCAAATGCGTAATTTTGTCCGTAAGCCGTTGCTTATCGATCGTTCTGATTTGTTCAAGCAGAATCACCGAATCACGATCGAAACCGTGCGTTTCCGCATCGATTTCCACATGCGTGGGAAGCTTCGCCTTCTGGATTTGAGCTGTAATCGCTGCTACAATCACGGTTGGGCTAAAGCGGTTGCCGATATCATTTTGGATCACTAGAACAGGACGAACTCCTCCCTGCTCCGACCCTACTACCGGCGAAAGATCTGCGAAAAAAACATCGCCACGTTTCACAATCACTACCCTACACCCCGCTTACTAAGCGATCAAGCGTACCGTCCGCTTCTTCCTCCGCTTGAAAAGCTTCAGATGCCATGCTGAGATTGATTTTCGCCATCTCCATATACCCACGCTGCATGGATTCGCGTAGACTGCGCTTTTTGCGTTCAATTAAATACAGCTTCATTGCCTGGCGAATGAACTCGCTGCGATTGGAGTTCTCCTTCTCGACAATGCCGTCGACTTCCTGCAACAGATTGTCAGGCAAGCTAATCATGATCCTTTTCGTATTATGCGCATTGCTCACACTCTCGCACCCCCAGAAACGATACAAAGACAATATTACCAGTATGTCATAATGAAAACCAAATTATACAATAGATATATGCAACGCGTATATCAAATATGTTACACCTATAGATATAAGATTCTACACTACCTATTCGATAGCTTCCACCGAAATTCCTCTATAGGAAGGATAATTTTTATATGGTAAATTCATGTAGCCAAGCAATTAATAGCGATGACGCATCAGCGGATTGATAGCATCCACGCGTTCGCCGCCGCGAACATACACACGAGCAACGCGATGAGAAATCATACAGATCACTTCGTAATTTACGGTGCCCAGCTGGTCTGCAATATCTTCAGCCCGTATACACTGGCCGTCCTGCTCCCCGATAAGCACAACCTCATCTAACGCCTTGACGTCTTCCACTTCGGACACATTGATCATGCACTGATCCATACAAATGCGTCCGACAATCGGGACTCTTTTGCCCCGAACGAGAACTTCCGCTTTGCCCGACAGCATCCGGGAATATCCGTCCGCGTAACCGATCGGCAGCGTCCCGATTCGTTCTTCGCCCTTCGTATGATAAATCGTGCCGTAGCTGATTCCTGAGCCCGGAGGGAGCGTTTTGAGATGAACGATTCCTGTTTTGAGGCTAAGTACAGGCTTCAGATCGATTTTCGCCTGATCGACATCCGCGGAAGGATACAGGCCGTACATCGAGATGCCCAGACGCACCATCGAATAGGTTAACCCCGGCAGATCGATCGCCGCCGCGCTATTGCCGGCATGTATATAAGGAAACGATACGCCTTTGTCCGTAAAATAGCTCACAATCCGCTCAAAGCGGCGATATTGCTCCAGCGTATAGCTTTTATCCACTTCATCCGCATTCGCATAGTGCGTGAACAGACCCTCCACTTCCACATTCGGAATCGTAAGCGCCTGTTCAATGAAAGGAATCGCATCCGCTTCCGTATGCAAGCCTAGCCGCCCCATGCCCGTATCCAGCTTAATGTGGATTTTGAGCTTCTTGCGATGCTGCTGCGCTTGCAGCTCTTCCAGGACATCCCGGCTGTAGACGGCAATCGTCACATCCAGCTCACGGGCCCTCTCCACCCCTTCAGGAGGCGTGTAGCCGAGAACTAGAATGGGCGCCGTAATACCCGCATTTCTAAGCTCCAGCGCTTCGTCGAAGAATGCTACGCCCAAATAATCCACACCAGCGGCTAGAGCCTCTTTGGATACTTCCACAGCCCCGTGTCCGTACGCATCCGCTTTTACGACTGCCATCTGTTTCATACCGGCCGGCAGTATCTTCTGAAAACCTTCAATGTTGCTTCGCAGAGCATCTAACGAAATTTCAACCCACGTGGGACGATAAAAAGCATCCACCAGCGTTCACCTCTTTTTCCAAATGCAAAGGACAAGGGAAGGCCCGCTCTACGTGCAAGCAGGACTCCCCTTCCAATAATGTCAACCTAATGCCGAACCCGTTCGGACCAATAAATCTATGTTAATCCGAATGACGAAAAGCTGTCAACCTACCTTTCTCCCATAAATAAGGCAAAATCGCGTCATCTTCCTAAGCCCTACAGCATGTGCCTGTCCGTTCGCATCACCGAGATACGCTGATAAACTGCCGGATGCTCCTCTCCTCGCACATTTGCGGCATCTTCCTCCGTCAACCTCATCACTTATCCATGGTTTGCCGCCTGGCTGTCTCCCCACATTTTGGTACATTAAATTTCTCTGATAAATGGTGCAATACCGCTCATTTCGCGGCTCAGATGTGCGAAAAAAAGGACCTGCTCCTAATAGCAGATCCTTTCATCATTCAATTATTTACCGGATTGTCCTTCCGTCGCCATTGCCACTTTAATCATCTCCGAGGCCGGGAGATCAGCCGTTGTCATACGGAACTCGACACCGTCATTCGTCCATGTCAACGTCTTTTGGTCTTCTCCGGTAAGTACCCCGATCGTGAATCCAAGATCCACAATATCACCTGGCTGCAAGGAGACCGACTTCGACTGAGGTCTGACCTCAACGATACTGAAGTTGTACTTCCCTTTGTATCTGAGAAGAACGGCCGCATCTTCGCCCAGCTTCATATCCGTAATGTCCTGCTTCACGACATCCTTAGGCAGGTAATTCGGCTCGATGATGCCGATGCTTTGCGGTTTGCTTGCCGCGGCGTTCGGCTTCGTTGCATCCGTTTTCGTGCCTGTGGCAGCTTGGTCGGATTGGCCGCCTGTTGCCGTCAAGTTCTTGTCTGTAACACCCGCTGCAGGGTGATTGGCATCCGTCACAGCAACATTGGACATCGTCGGCAGAGTTTGCATGTTCCAGCTGGTCATGTTGCGCTCCATTTGGAAGAAATCCTTATCGAACTTCGCATCAAACTCAAACTTCGTGAAATTGACCTGCACCATCACGTTTTGGTTCGCATCGGATACCTGTACCTGCGCAGGTGCGAGGGTCTTCTTATTCAGCCAAATTTTTTGGCGGGACAGCTGTTCATTCTGATAATTCGCCGCGACATCGAACACATAATGATCGTTGTCCGTTGTGAACTGGCGATCCTTGTCCGCAATAATACTTTTGGCTAGAGATTGGAACAAGTACACTTGTCCTTGATTCTCCGGCCAGTCGCTTTGGAAACGGAAGCTCTTCTTCAGGTGAGGCGTCAGTACGAACACGCCCTCTTCATTGCGAAGCACGATCTGCGTAACATCCTTCGTCGCGTTCGTCAGCGAGATCCGGTAGAAATGCTCCGGCGAGAACGCCACCTCCACCTGATACTCCTGCGGCTGCTGGCCCGTGTGCAAAATCATGCTTCCCGAAGCCTGATAGCTATCCGCTTTGCTGATCACATGATCCAAATCCTTTACGATAGATCCTGCATCCTTCTTACCCATCCCGCACCCTGCGAGAACCAATGCTAAGCACATCATCACTGTTACCACCCATGTGACCCGGCGCATTCGATCATCCCCTCACTCATGATTAACATCAACATAGTACATGCATATGAGGGGACTTGGCCGATTATGCAGCCAAGCTACCAGCTTGGACCGATTTGGTCAAAAAAATAAGACTAGCTCTGTTGGAGTTAAATCTTAGAGCGGTTTATTTACTTTCAGCATTCTTTCAGCTCGTATACATCAATTTTTCATATTGATCTGGCATGATGGTTGTTAGATTAAAATCATTCATGAAGACCGGAGGAAGTAAAATTGAATAACAACCCAAAAATCGGGCTTCAAGCCTCAAGAGGAGCGGCGGCATTCTTCGTCATGCTGTTCCATATCTCAGCTATGTCTTATAAGTATTATCAATACGACTTCCTGGGTGTCAGCGCCATTGGACGATCGGGCGGCGTCGATTTCTTTTTCATACTTACAGGCTTTCTTCTCTTTCATACATACGGCCACAAAATCGGTTCGAAAATGAACATCATTCCTTATCTAACCAACCGTATCATTCGGATTTATCCTTTTTATTGGTTAATGACGTTTATTGTTCTGCCCGTGTATTTTCTTGTTCCAAGCTTCGGCTATGGGTATGAGACCCACAAAGATACGATAGTCAAGTCGTTTATGCTGCTCCCCCAAACGCACGGGCCAATTCTGCCTGTTGCTTGGTCGTTGAGTTATTTTATCCTTTTTTACGTCGCGTTCGGCCTGCTAATGGCTCTTAAGAAGAAGTCCGCTTATATTCTCGCATCCATTTGGATTGTTCTGACCCTGTGTCATGTTCTACAAGTGCCGTTCATTAGTACGGATATTGACCGTCATTTTTATTTGAACTTTCTGTTTAGCGATGTGAATCTGGAGTTCCTTCTGGGCTGCTTAGTGGCGAAATGCGTGGCCTATGTTAAACCTGTGCGCTTTAAGCCATGGATTGTTTTGGGCTTTCTTGGCTTTGTGTTCATCTGGATCAATAATAAAGTTCAGTTCGTTCCCTACCATAGCTACCTGTTATATATGATTCCGTCTGTATGTATTCTGATCGGTGCCTCATCGATCCCTGAAGACTTTCGTTTACCTGCTTGGGGCATAAGGCTCAGCAAGCTAGGAGATGCTTCGTATACGATTTTGTTAACACATCTCTTATTCATTTCTGTTTTGATGAAGCTGAGTGTTGTTTCTCATTTGGCCGGTCGCTTGGGGTATTGGTTCACCGATCTGATCATTGTGGTAGTAGTCATTCCGCTGTGCTTATTAGCTTACAAACTTGCTGAGAAACCGCTCGTCTCCTTGTTAAAGGGCGTTCTCGCATCGTCTTCATATACCCTGAACACCAAAAGACTGCCTAAGGCTTAAATAGCCTGGCAGTCTTTGTCATATCTTTGCTTTCACCACATATACACAATCCCGGTAATGATACCTGCCCACAGCAGGGAACCGAACACCACGCCCACAATTAAACCTTTGCCAATCGACAAGCGTTCATCCTGGTATGCATCATCATGATCGATCATACGCAAACCTCCCCGCACTACATAGTATATGCTTAGTATGGGGAAGATGTTGACGAATCATGCGGTTAAAGTGAAAAATTTAATTATTATTTATACTATGAGTCAGGTAATAATCACAAGTCTCTTGTAAACCGTCTCTAAGTGAGTATCGCGGTTCCCAATTCAAATCTTTCATTGCGGAAGTATTATCAAGAAAACTATGAAGAATGTCTCCAGACCTTACTTCTCTATAACCAGGAACAACTTTGACATTACTTGCTTCGGATATCATGTTTAACAATTCATTAACACTAGTCTGTGTATTACAGCTAATATTGTAAATCCCTTTGCTTCCTTTATCCAATGCAGCAATATTCGCACGCGCTACATCTTTGACATAAATAAAGTCTCTTGTTTGTTCTCCATCTCCAAAAATTATCGGTTGAGCTTTATCCATTATTTTATCAATAAATATTGAAACTACTCCACCCTCACCTTTTGGATCTTGCCTAGTTCCATAGACATTAGCATATCTAAGAATTGTATAATCAATGTCATTTTGTGTGGAGAAAACCTCAATATAATGCTCAGGAGTATGCTTGGAAATACCATAATAGGACAGCGGGCGTACAGGGTGGTATTCATCAACCGGCAAATATCGTGGGTCTCCATACACAGCTGCCGATGAGGCGTAAATAATCTTTTTAACACCTGTTTTCTTGCAATTTTCGAGCAATTTAACAGTTCCCACGATATTAGTAGTGGCATCGAATGCAGGATCTTTTATCGAAGATTGAATATCAATTTGAGCTGCATGATGAATAACAATGTCTGGTTCGAATTCTAGAAAGATATCTGCAGTACGATCATCTAGAATATCCATCTTATAAACCTTAGCTCTTGCATTTACATTCTCATTCTTGCCTGTTGAGAAATTATCCAATATCGCAACATAATGTCCAAGATCTACGAGCAAATCAACAATATGCGAAGCAATAAAACCTGCCCCACCAGTAACTAATATCTTCATATTTCCCCCTGAGTGATCACATCACATTAATATGCATTTTTATTAATAAATCCATTAATAATCGTTCGCCAAATAATTTTAATATCAAAAAGAAAAGTCCAATTTTCAATATAGAAAATATCGTGCTTAATGCGTTCCTCGATCGAGGTATCTCCCCGCAAGCCATTGCTCTGCGCCCAACCGGTAATTCCCGGTCGAATATGATGCTTAACCATATACTTCGGAACCTCTTCCTTGAACTGTTCCACGAAATAAGGCCGTTCCGGCCGTGGCCCAACGACGCTCATATGCCCGAAGAGCACATTAAAAAACTGCGGCAGCTCGTCGAGACTCGTCTTTCGCAGGAATGTCCCCACCTTCGTTCGCCGCGGATCGTTCTCCACCGTCCACTCCGTATTCGAGGCATTCTCGGGCAGCACGTTCATACTGCGAAACTTATACATCATAAATGTTCTGCGATTCAGCCCTACACGCTCTTGTTTAAAGATAACCGGCCCTGGCGAAGTTAGCTTGATCGCAATGACGGATGCCAGCATAACCGGCGCTGTAATCACAATAGCTGCGAGAGAGAACACAATATCAAATGCCCGTTTGAAAATCCGGTTCCGGACCTCATCCAACGGAATATCTCGCACGTTGATAAGCGGCATCTCCGCAAAATTATCGAAGTATGGTCGAGACGGCAGGAAATCATAGAAATCGGGAATAATTAACGTTTTGACACCAATTTTCTCACAAACATTAATGATGTGGCCGAATTTCCGGTGAGCATCCAACGGCAGCGCGATAATGACTTCATCGATAATAACCTCGTTCAAAACGGATTCCAGATCGTCAATTTTGCCAATAATCGGCTTATAGTTGTGATGCGGAATTTCATGCTTTTCTTGATAATCATCGAGAAAGCCAACGACTTCATACCCTAGTTCGGGATGCTGCCGAAGCTTATTATAAAACTGCCGTCCCAAAGAGCCGGCACCAAGGATCAGGATGAACTGTTTATTGTATCCCTTTTGCCTCACACGTTTGAGTGAAATCTTGATCAGATAGCGGTAAAAGCTAATGAACAGAATATTGTTTACAAGAAAGAGCAAAAGATAAGACCGAGATACATCGAGTTCTTTTAAAATAAACAAAAGGCTGAGAAGCAGCAGCAAACTGAAAATATGCACCTGGATAATTTTAAAAACCTCGTACGAGAACTGCTTTTTCCTCTTCGGCGTATAGAAATTCGTCATGTAACTTAAGAAGACGGCGATGAGCGCATAACTGACACTCCACATCAAATAATGCTTAATCGGCAGTGGTGAATCGAACGGAATCCAGCCGCTTTTGAATTTCAGCCACCAGGAAAACAGAAATACGAGCTGGATACATATGAAGTCGGCCAGTGCGTAAAGTTGGGTTAGGAAACCTTGACTCTGTCGAATCAATGTGCATCACCTCGCTGGTCTTAATTTATTTCGTGCTAACGAAAGTAAAAATTTCACGCCAACCCCTGCATAAACGATCGAGTTCGTCACCCAGGAATACTTCTTACGATAATGCTTCCTATGAAACAAGATCATGGCACGATGGAACTCATATATAATTTTGAAAGGCTTCCTTCGACTGCTGGCGCCTTTGTAGTGTACGATTTGAGTGCGGGGATAATAGTAATTCACCCAGCCTGCTTCCTTAATTCTATAACACCAATCTATATCCTCACCATACATAAAAAATTCCTCATCCAGCATACCGACCTGATCAATAGCTTCGCGGCGGATTAACATGAAGGCCCCAACAAGGCAGTCGATGGGATATTCGTGATCCGGATTCAAATAACCCAGCTGGTATTGATTGAACCGCGGTACTTTGGGAAAAAGCTTCGAGAAACCGAAAGCATAGTAAAAGGACGCTGACGGCGTCGGAAAGCCGCGTTTGCAGGCCTTATCGAGTGATCCGTCGGGCAGAACGATTTTGCAGCCGCTGGCTCCCACTGTCGGATTCTCGTCCATGAAACGAAGCATGGTGTCTAATGTATCGGCCTGCACAATCGTATCGGAGTTGAGTAACAATATGTAACGGCCTTGTGCGACGCGAATACCCTGATTATTCGCTCTTGAGAAGCCGACGTTCTCCTTATTCGCAATGCAGGTCACCTGCGGAAACAGATCATTAGCGGAATCGATGATACCGTCATTTGAGGCATTATCGACTAAAATAACCTCATATTTGTAAGATGTAACTGACGTGAAAACTGACTTTATACAGGCGATGGTTAGATCGTGCGTTTTGTAGTTAACGATAATAATTGATAAATCCAAGGGAAAACCTCACTGATTTTGACTTCGTTACTTTTATTATAACATGCGAATATTAAAATAAGCCTAAAAAAATAAGACTAGCTTGTGGCTAATCTTATGAGCGAAACCATTTATTTAATTCTGCTGCATTAATTTTGGTCTTGTTGCGGATCCAACTTCGTTTCTGTTTAAGCTCGGAATACTTGCGAAAGAAGTCAGCCCATGCTCCCAGAAGTTTAGGTTCTCTTAGGATCGCGTAGGCAAGACTAAGGCATTCATATATGAACAGCGGAAAAAAACTTTTCAGCATCAAAGAAACTCGGTCGTTTTTCACCATCATTTTATAACGGTTCATATAGGATAATCTTCGAACAAACAGAGGCTTGCTGCTTCTGCCGCCCTCTTTCCATCCTCTTTCGTGAAACGCGACAGCAGATGGTTCGTAGAGCGCCTTCCAGCCAAGCAACCGCGCCCGCCATGCTACATCTACATCTTCTTTATATGCAAAAAAATCCTCGTCAAAAAACTCGCCATTCAAACTAATGTCGTTAATCATCTCACGGGAATACATTGCAGCAGCCCCTGAAACGCCAAACACTTCCTCCGACTGCTGAAATTGCTCGCTAGACTGATGAGCGCCGCGGTCAAAAGCTCTACGCGCTTTATTAATAACAAGCCCTGTGCTGTCGATGTGAGTTGGATCAGCCTTGAATAACAGCTTCCCGGTGGCACTTCCTGCCCGCGGGGTGTTCTTCATAGCTTTGATTGAATTCAGCACGTAATCTTTCTCGAGAACCACATCAGGGTTTAAGATCAAGCAATAATCCGTTTCCGTCATTCGTATCGCTTGGTTATGTCCACCTGCAAAACCATTGTTCTTCGAATTCTTAACAAGGTTAATCTTATTTGACCATTTTCGGAGCTTCTCTAGCGTCTCATCTTTCGAGGCATTGTCGATAATAACTATCTGCTCAATGGGATAGGATTGTTTTAGAACGGCTTCCAGGCAGTCATCGATGTGCTCGGAGCTATTATAGGTTACGATGTGGATGCTAGCGGAGTTCATTGCTCACGCCTAATTCCTCTAAGAAAGCCTTAAGTCCTTCACGCCATGGTCTTAAATCCTCAAACTCGTTCGTACGAATCGCCAGATGCTCCATTGCCGAATACTTAGGTCTTGGCGCAGGCCGCGGGAACTCTTCCGTGGAACAAGGTAGAACCTTGACCTGTTTCCCGCTTTCTTCAAAAATAGCGCTGGCAAAATCGAACCAAGAGCATACTCCAGAGTTTGAAGCGTGATAAATACCGTAACGCTCCGTTTGCACAAGCTCATCTAAGAAGTTCGCAAGATCAACTGTATAAGTAGGTGACCCAAACTGATCATTTACTACCTTCAAAGTATCACGATCTTGTGCTAATTTGAGCATGGTTTTCACGAAATTCGCCCCGTTTACACCATAAACCCACGATGTTCTAACTATAAAATATTTCGTCGAAAGCGACTGAACCAACAGTTCTCCCGCTCTCTTCGATTTCCCATAAATACTTTGAGGATTCGTATTGTCGTATTCTCTATATGGTATAGCCGCTGTCCCATCGAAAACATAATCCGTACTGATGTAGCAAAGCTTTGCCCCTACCCTCTCAGCAGCAACAGCAAGATTTCTTGTCCCCATTGCATTAATCTTATAGGCCATGTCCTCTTCTGTCTCGGCTAAGTCTACAGCTGTATAAGCAGCGCTGTGGATAATAACATCTGGTTGTAAAGACTCTACAGCCTCTAGGCATTGGAGCTCATTCGTTATATCCAACTGTTCTCTTCCAAGACCATGAACAACATGGTGTTGACCTAAAATTTTAACGACATCTTGTCCTAATTGGCCATTAGCCCCTGTCACTGTAATTTTCATCACTATACACCTAGACGATCGCCATACTGTTTAGCAAAATATTGTTGGTATTCACCCGTCTGAATTCTTTTCCACCAGTCCTGATAATCCAGGTACCAACGAATCGTTTCGTGAATTCCAGTCTCAAAATTATGTTTAGGTGCCCAACCTAATTCTCTCGTAATCTTCGTTGCATCAATCCCATATCGACGGTCATGTCCAGGACGATCTTTAACGTATTGAATGAGTGATTCCGGTTTTCCTAATTCACGCAGAATCGTTTGGACGATCTGAATATTCGTTCTCTCATTATTTCCACCAATATTATAAACTTCACCATCAATACCCTTATGTAAAACTAGGTCAATCGCACTGCAATGATCCTCAACATATAACCAATCACGAATGTTTAGACCATCCCCATACACGGGAAGAGACTTATTGCCCAAAGCATTTGCAATCATTAACGGGATTAACTTTTCAGGGAATTGATAGGGACCATAATTATTAGAGCACCGGGTAATGTTAACCGGAAGCCCGAAAGTTTCATGATAAGAACGAACGAGAAGATCGGACCCGGCTTTACTAGCCGAGTACGGGCTGTTTGGTGATAAAGGCGTTTCTTCCGTGAAAAGACCTGTTTCACCAAGTGTTCCATAGACTTCATCTGTAGAAACATGGACAAATTTCTTAACCTCGTGCTTGCGTGCAGCCTCAAGCAGTACTTGGGTACCAAGTACGTTTGTTTTCACGAAAACATCAGGTTCCAAGATACTACGATCCACATGCGATTCCGCGGCGAAATGAACAACAGTATCCACTCCCTGTTCAAACAGTGAGTTGACTAGCTTTGTGTCAGTGATATCGCCTTTTACGAACGTATAATTACTGTTTTCTTGGATAGATGTAAGGTTCTCTAAATTTCCGGCATAAGTTAATGCATCTAAATTGATGATTTTATAATCAGAATAACGATCAAGCATATAATGAACGAAGTTGCTGCCGATGAATCCGGCTCCGCCTGTTACGAGTATTTTCATATCGGTATAACTCCACTCCAATTTAAAAGTTTAGTTCCTTATTGTACCGGCTTCTCTTGCATTAATTTCAATGCTTGCTATTTGCCATAAAGATCCACACTATTTTAAAGTATACACGTAATATACTCAAAAGAGTATAGTAGTCTAGAAATGAACTTCTGTTGCAGCACCAATCTCTCCCATAAAAATAGCCCGATTGTCCCAGTGGACAACGGGCTCTATAATATATAATCCTTCGTAGTATGTGAATTCATTCTTTTTATTTCGCAACGAATCTAATTGGGTTACTTTGCTCAACAGCCAATTCTTCATCACAATTAATTTTATTATCAACAATTGTTAATGGCTTCTTCTTGACTTGTTGGTATATTCTTCCCAGATATTCGCCGATTATTCCAAGAAAAAGGGCGTTCAAACTAAGCGACATGAGTATGAGAATAGTTGTAGTTGCAAAACCTGCAGGCCAATCTGCACCAAGCAATTTACCAACAAAATAAATTAAAAGTCCAATAAAAGTAGCTACGCTCACACTAAGACCAATATATGAAGCCAGCCTTAAAGGCACCAACGAGTGATTTAATATACCATCAAATGCAAGTCTGATTAATTGACTGAATGAAAATTTACTCTCTCCCCTTAATCTTTCATCCCGGTCATACGGAATTCCAATCTGTTTAAACCCCATAGATGATATAGTACCTCGCAAATAGGGTTGCTCGTCATGGATATTCTTTAATTCATCAAGTATCTTCCTGTCAACTAACCTAAAATCACCTGCATCTCTTGGTAATTGATCTTCACTCAGACGATCAATCATCCAATAAAATACTTTACGTATATTATTTATCCACCAGGATTCTTTGCGGGATCGTCTAATTCCATAGACGACCTGATTACCTTTTTCCCAATAATCAATAAAAACCGGTACCAATGCGATTGGATCTTGCAGATCGCAATCCAACTGTATGGCACAGTCTCCACTGGCATGTAAATATCCAGTGAAAATAGACTTTTGATATCCATAGTTACGAGAAAATCTAATTACTTTAACACGTTTGTCTTTATTAGCGATGCTTTCCAACAAACCAAACGTCCCATCTGTACTTCGATTATCTGTAAATATGATTTCAAAATCATAATTGTGCAGATAGTCCATTATATCTATTACAGCTTCGTATAAAGGATTAACATTATCTTCCTCATTATATACAGGAACAATATATGAAATCATCTTTTTAGAGGACAATTCATTCACACTGCCCTTTCTTATTTTCTTTGAATGGATTCAATTATTAACCCTATTCCATCCATTAACCCAATCTTACTTTCCCATCCTAACCTTCGTAAAGGCTCATTATCTGCCAATGAATGCATGATTTCATTATCCCGATAAGGAATTGAACCAAAGTTCAACTGTGTCTTAGCGCCAGTCAATTGCTTGGCCATTATTACAAACTTTTCAATTGTAACTGCAGCTCCACTCCCAACTTGGAAAGTATGAATCGAATCTTCTAAAGAGCCAATATTCCCAAGAACACATGAATAGGCATCCACTGCATCAGTAACATAAATAAAATCTCTGTTTTGCTTTCCAGGAGTTAGATTCATTGAATCAATATTCTTTAATAACTTATCAATAGTTTCCATCGTAAACTTCGATAAATCATCATTTGGCCCATAGAGATGTTCCAACCTCATATTTATAAACTTGAATTTTCTCATTCCACAAAAAATAGTGGCAAGCTCTAAAAAATATTTTTTTGATAATGAATAAGTGTTCAGGTAACCATAATTAACAGCATTATTATTATTAAAAAAAGAATCCGTATTAATAAAAGCAATTCCTTTGTTATCGGTCAACAACTCCAGCAATTTTAAAGGAAAAACCACGTTTGACTCAATTACCTCATGAGCAGCAGTAGTCTTCCCATAATTGGTAGCCGCGTGAATTACAATATCAATATTATTTTCTTTAAATACCGTCTCAATAGATACTTGGTCTATATCATAGGAGGTAATCTCATTTAATATAGAGTCAATCCTAATCGTATTTGAGTAACTTCTTTTTAAAATAATAAGGTTATGACCCTCTTTTAAAAAATGATGGGTAACATAACTGCCTAAGAATCCTGTAGCCCCTGTAATCAAAATATTCATGAGTTTTGATACTCCATTATTTGATCACAACAAATTTTATACATATCACTGGCACTTTCATATGCTTTCGTCCATTCGACAATTTTGTCCAAGGTCTTATCAAGGCTCCAACGTGGATGCCAATGAAGCAGCTGTTTAGCTTTTGAGCAATCAAGTTTTAGATAATGTGCTTCATGCGGCTGATTAGCACGATCAACCTCATAACCTAGATTGTAACCATCCCATTTTTGACATATCTTATTGACAATCCATTCAACTGGTTTAGCATCCTCATCATTCGGACCAAAGTTCCAGGAGTCTGCATATGTCGTTCCATTTTCATATAAATTTTGGCACAAGAGCAAATATCCGCTTAGCGGTTCAAGTACATGCTGCCAAGGACGAATCGAATTTGGATTTCTAATAAGAATTCTTTCATTGGTTGTAATGGATTTAATGATATCTGGAATCAAGCGGTCTTTGGCCCAATCGCCGCCACCGATCACATTCCCAGCTCTAGCGGAGGCTAATGCAACTTGATGATCAGCGTACGTTTCTTTTGAAAAATAGGAACTTCTAAATGCCGAAGTTACTAACTCTGAACATGCTTTACTACTGGAATAGGGATCATATCCGCCCAATGGTTCATCTTCGCGGTAGCCCCATACCCACTCTTTATTGTCATAACACTTATCTGTAGTAACATTTAAAACAGCCTTTACAGATGAACAACTTCTAACCGCTTCAAAAAGATGAACAGTACCCATCACATTAGTCGAATAAGTTTCAATTGGATCCTTATACGATTCTCGAACTAAAGGCTGGGCTGCCATATGAATAATAATTTCTGGGGCTGCTTGAGATACGGACTGTTTCAATTTCTCGTAATCGCGAATATCACCAACAATAGATTTCTCTATTAAATTATCTATTTGACATAAAGAAAAAAGAGATGGTTCCGTAGGCGGATTAAGGGAGTAACCTGTAACTTTTGCACCCATAGAATGAAGCCATATACTTAACCATGATCCTTTAAATCCGGTATGACCAGTCAGGAAGACCTTTTTATCTTTCCAAAAAAAACTGTTTACTAGTCCCATTTTTTCCATGGAGCATTACCTTTCTTCCATAAGTTCTCTAAATAGGTTTTATCTCTCAAAGTATCCATAGGCTGCCAAAATCCTGAATGTCTATAGGCCATCAACTCATTATTTTTCGCTAGATTTTCAAGTGGTCTTTGTTCAAAAATTGTACTATCGTCGTCAATATAATTAAAAACATCTGGTTCTAATACAAAGAATCCAGCATTGATCCACGAGCCGTCGCCTTTTGGTTTTTCCTGAAAACCTAAAACTTGATCATTAACGTTCACGTCGAGTGCACCGAATCGGCCGCTGGGTTGAACAGAAGAAACCGTTGCAATTCTCCCATGCAATTTATGAAAATCAACCAATTGACGAATATTAATATCAGAAACTCCATCTCCATATGTAAGCATAAATGGTTCGTTTCCAACATATTTTTGAATCCTTTTAACCCTGCCACCGGTCATTGTATCTAATCCTGTATTGACAAGCGTTACTCTCCATGGCTCAGCTTTATGAACATGAACAATTCTTTCATTTTCATTCCTAAAGTCAAAAGTTACATCCGATTCATGTAAAAAGTAATGTTCAAAATATTCCTTTATATAATACCCTTTATATCCAAGACAAATCACAAAATCATTAAAGCCGTATGATGAATATATCTTCATAATGTGCCACAAAATAGGTCTTTCTCCTATTTCAATCATAGGTTTAGGTCTAAGATGAGACTCTTCACTAATACGTGTTCCAAAGCCCCCTGCTAAAATAACGACTTTCATTCTAAAAAATCCCCTTCAATAATTATTTATTTAATTGAATAAATTCTCTAATTTTTTTAATCATATAATTAACCATTTCTTCTGTTAATCCTGGATAGACGCCAATCAAGAAAGTATCATTCATAATTTTATCTGTATTCTTCAAGTCACCGTGGATTCTATATTCAACCTCTGAAAATGATGGTTGTCTGGTCAGATTTCCAGCAAACAACATTCTTGTTTGAATTTTATTTTCTTCCAGATAATTCACAATATCATTCTTAGTAAACTTCAGATTATCCCTAAGTGTGAGGATGAATCCAAACCAACTTGGTTCCGAATTAAATGTTGCATGAGGAAGAATAAAATACTCTTCTAAGTCTTTCAAGCCGGCATGTAATTTATTGAAATTATTAATTCTTGATTCAGCAAAACTTGGAACTTTTTTCAATTGTTTTAAACCAATTGCTGCTTGCATATCGGTAACTCTTAAGTTATAGCCAATATGTGAATACGTGTATTTATGATCATAGCCATATGGCAATGTTCCTAATTCCCAACCAAATCTCTTTTTACAAGAATTGTCACATCCAGAAGGGCACCAACAATCTCTTCCCCAATCACGGAAAGATTCGATAATCATTTTAAGCTGGGCATTATTCGTATATACCGCTCCACCTTCACCCATTGTCATATGATGAGGTGGGTAAAAGCTGGAAGTTGCAATATCCCCAAAAGTTCCTGTTAGCTTCCCATCAAACTTAGAGCCTAATGCATCACAGTTATCTTCAATAACCCAAAGATTATATTTCCTTGCAACTTCCATTACCTTTTCTAAATTAAAAGGGTTCCCCATTGTATGAGCTATCATAATGGCTTTTGTTTTTGGAGTGATAGCTTCTTCAATTTTATCTGCTAAGATGTTATAAGTTCCTAAGTCAACATCAATAAAGACTGGAATTGCTCTATTTTGAACAATCGGAGTCACTGTAGTAGGAAATCCGGCTGCAACTGTAATAACTTCATCTCCTGGAAGAATTCTTCGATCTCCTAATTTTGGAGAGGTTAATGTTGAAAAGGCCAGGAGATTTGCTGAAGATCCAGAGTTCGTCAAAAGAGCATATTTGACCCCAATAAATTCAGCGAATTCTTTCTCAAATTGTTTTGAAAACCTTCCTGCCGTTAGCCAGAAATCTAATGATGAATCGACTAAATTCTCCATTTCATTATGGTCATAAACCCTACCACCGTAGGACACTTGCGAAGTTCCTGGAATAAATTCATCTTTATTTTTATGAAAAAGATGATAGAAGCTGTTTACTTTATTTAAAATTTCTTTTCGCATAACATTTTCTAATTCTTTTTTTGTAATATTTCCGATAAAAGAAAAATCCCTTTTATTTTCCGAATATTTACTAGAAATGTCTAGCGAATAAATTTCTCCCTCAAAAGTAATTGTTAAATCACTGTCTAACTTTGAATGCTTATCGAGATCTACTAATGTCAAATTATTATTGCCGGTATTCTCTAGAACCAGAGCAGTTTTATTACCAAATTTTATAACAGAACCTATTGTTGTCACTTGTCATAATCTCCTTTGAATGTCCAATATTTATGTCCATAGAAGCTAAAAGCAGTTGTCAGCACTAATGCTAATAATTGTGACAGTATTTTATTTCCTCCGAAATAATCTACTAAAATTATTAATAGTAATGAATTAATGGCTAAATTCAATACATATACCATAACAAATTTCAAGATAGCTTTAATTTGGGTTTTATCACTTGTTTTAAAAGTCCATTTACTATTTAACATAAAGCTGGATATTATCCCAACCAAGTATGAAATAATAAGTGCAATTATATAATTAACATTATAAAAAGCCAATATAGCATAAATGATAAAAGATATCCCTGTATTTATTAATCCTACAATTGCAAATTTAAGTTCCTGAGCAAATCTTGAGATTAAATATCTAATAAGGCTCATCCTTTACGAAAATAGTTCCATTATAACCATATTAGAACATAGCAATATAAGCCACATTATCTTTAATTATAATTTGGTCTGGACTAAAGAAATCCCAATTTTTATCTTTGAAATAATCATCATAGATATCTTTGTCAAATTCAGTAATTTGGTATGCCTTATTTGAAATGTTACTTATCAAAATTTTTGCTGTCCAATCAATAACCATTGCCCTTACGTTGAGATCGCCAAATCCCTTAATATCCTTATACATATATTTCGGATTTTTATCTTGAATAAATGAGAGTTTAGTTACTGTCGTGTTTAATTCTTTCTCTTTAACTTGTATTGTGTTTACAATCAATGTAGCCATTTCTTCATCAATCTTATTTGTTGCAATTTGATCGCTCTCAATTTGGGTGGTTGAAACAATAATTCTCATAAAAATAATAACTGATACTAATAATGTTATAGAGTGCATATTGTTATTGAAAGTCTTGGAAGAATCTTGAATGAATATTAATGAAATCAAAATTAAAAATCCAGGTAAAGCAGATATTACAGGTATAGTTCTTGGAACAGCCCAAACCGTAGCTGTTATTAAATGAGGCATAAAGGGCAAAATACAAATTAACATTACTATAAATGCAGAAATTAATAAGTTAAATGTAAGCTTTAATTTATTTTTTATTATTATTGATATAGATATTAGAATTAAAACTATCACACTAATCATAAAGAAATATTTTGGCAAGAGATAGTCATGATACAGCCAAATATTTTTTTGGATTTTTATAATAGTTATTATGTTGCTTATGATATTAATATTATTTTCTGCTCTATGTTCTATATTCCCAAAAAAATGAGGATGTATCACTTTCAAGTATATTAAATTAATAATACAAGCAAATAAATAAATACTGGTAAAAATCACTATCCTTTTAAGCAGTATTATTATTGAATAATTTTTTTCAAGCAAATAAAATACTAGAACCAAGGGCAAAAATAAAGCTCCCCATCCTTGGTAAAGACATAAAGAGCAAGTTACAAGAACACATGACAATAAATACTTTGTTAGGGTTTGCTTCTCCGATACAATCCTTGCTGCTAATACATTCAATAAGACAGCCAGAGAACTAAATACTGCTAAATAAATGTGAGATAATAGTTCTATATTAAAAATATTATTTGTAATTAACAGGGAGGCACAAATCAAAATAATAATCGCACTTTTTTTTTCTCTATTGTCAGGTAAGATTTTTGTAACTACTAATAAAGCTGATAATGATAGAAAAACTTGTGCTATTATCATTAATAGCACTTGATGTTCCATCACTTTTATATTCAAGAATTTGAATAAGATTCCAAAAAAGACGATCAACGGTCTACCTAGGGAAGACTGGATATTAATCATCATTTCATCCTGGTTTTTCTCAACAAAATAGGCATCTAAAGAATAGTGATTTCCTAAAAATAAACTATTAATAGTTAAACCTATTATCATTAAAGCCAGAAAAATTATAACATTATGATTTGTAAATTTTTTAGCCAATTACATCTCTCCGTTCAAAACATTTACTTATGTTAACTGAGCATTCTATGATCTTAAACGATCTCTGCTTCCTTCAGCAAAGGATGTTTTTTGTCCTTTTCTGATAATATAGGATTAGTAGTAGGCCAATCAATAGAAAGTTTAGGATCATTCCATAAGATGCCGCGGTCATGTTCAGGTGAATAGTACTCATCCACCTTATATAGGACTTGTGTATTTTCTACGATTGAACAGAAACCGTGAGCAAATCCTTTAGGTACGAGAATTTGGCGTTTATTATCTGAGCTAAGAATTGTTCCTAACCATTGCCCAAATGTAGGCGAATCTTTACGAATGTCTACCACCACATCATATATTGCACCTGATACGACCTGAACTAATTTAGTCTGGGCCTTAGGACTTAATTGATAATGTAAGCCTCTTAACACACCAGCCTGCAAAGATAGGGAATGATTATCTTGAACAAAATTGTAATTCATACCTAATTTAGAGAAATTATTTCTATTATAACTTTCCATAAAAAATCCACGATTGTCGCTATGAACTTTTGGCTCAAGGAAATATAGTCCTTCAAGTTTCGTACCAATTATTTTCATAAAACACCTCGAATGCACTATTTAGAGATTCTCTTTATGTGAAATCTGAGTATTAGCTATTTCCAAGAGGTATTGACCGTACTCATTTTTTTTCATAGAGTCTGCTAACTCGATTAATTGACCTTTGCTGATATAACCCATGTTATAAGCAATTTCCTCGAGACAAGCAACTTTTAGCCCTTGCCTCTTTTCAATTGTTTCGATATAGTGCGAAGCCTGAAGCAGAGATTCATGGGTACCGGTGTCTAACCAAGCAAATCCACGACCTAAAAGTTCCACATTTAATTTTTTTCTATTTAAGTATTCGAGATTCACATCGGTAATTTCCAACTCGCCTCTTTTTGAAGGCTTAAGATTTTTAGCTATTTCTATAACATCTTTATCATAAAAATAAAGACCGGTTACTGCGTAATCAGACTTTGGTCTCTCAGGTTTTTCTTCTATAGAAATCACTTTTTGGTTTTCATCAAATTCAACTACACCGAATCGCGCTGCATCCTTAACTCGATAACCAAATATGGTTGCTCCATCTTTTCGATGACTTGCATTTTTTAGCATTGCTGTAAACCCCATACCATAAAAAATATTATCCCCTAAAATCAAGGCTACGTTATCTTCACCGATAAACTCTTCACCAATAATAAAAGCTTGCGCCAAACCATCCGGTGAAGGTTGAATTGCATAAGAGATATCAAGACCAAGTTCTTCGCCTGATCCAAGCAGCTGCTGAAATCGAGGTGTGTCAATTGGCGTAGAAATAATTAAAATTTCACGTATGCCTGCGAGCATGAGCACTGATAAAGGGTAATAAATCATTGGTTTATCATAAATCGGAAGTAGTTGTTTTGAAATAGTTTTAGTAAGTGGGTATAATCGCGTACCACTTCCCCCAGCAAGTACAATCCCTTTCATTGTCCTACCCCTTTACAAGACTTTATTGATTCTATAATATCCTTTATTCCAAGATCCAAAGAGAACTTGGGATGGAATCCAAACTCTCTCTGTGCCTTTGAAATATCAAGCACGTTATATGAAACATCAATATTTCTTTTTTCTTGGAAACTAATGTTAGCTTCCAAGCCAATATTATATTCAAGCTTACGAACCAACTCTAGTAAACCGGTCCCAATACCTGTACCAATATTAAATATTGGCTCAATGCCGTTCTTTGTTTGATATTGCAATGCCATCACAACAGCTGCCGAAATATCATCCACATGAATGTAGTCTCTTATAATATCGCCTTTACCAAAGATGATAATTTCATCACGGCTAAGAATTTTATCGATAAAAGTTGAAACCGCTCCTACCTTTTTGGCTATGTTTTGACCTAATCCATATGGATTAGATATTCTTAAGATTATATTATCCATACCATATAGATGATTGTACATAATTAACATTTTTTCAATTGTTAATTTTGATATGCCATAATGATTGATCGGGTAATTTTGACTTTCTTCACTTACTGGCGAATTTGATGTATTTCCATATACAGTTCCTCCAGAAGAAAAGAAAACAATTTTCTTAACACCCGCACTTCTACTAGATTCTACCATTTGCAATGTCTTCAGCACGTCATTTTCATAGGAGGAGTAGATATTATTCATTGAAGTGGCCGGAAGACTGCCACTAATTAGATGCAAGACGACATCTTGTCCATTCAGCAATTCAATGAAATTATTTTCTTCAAAGAAATTACCCTCGATATAATTCACACCATGAATCTGGTGTTTCTTGTGTAAATTACGATCATAAACAGTAATCTGATGCCCTTCTTTGATTAAACTCGGTATCAGGTTAGCACCTATAAAGCCGCCGCCTCCAAATAATAGGCATCTACTATTTTTCATTTCCACTCACCCTTATTCTACTTTCTCAAAAAAAGATTTCTTATTTTCCTTGCAATCTTTCCTGATTGAGTATTATCCATAAAAAGCCTGTATTTTTGAACTAACTTCCAAGAACGCATTTCGTATATCCTATTGAGCTCTTGAATAGCAATAGTATTACTAATATCTCCGCTAATGGGTTGTATGTGTTGTGATTCACTTATATTTTTTTTATATAACTCTTCAAAATATACTCTTGCATTCCAAATCTGTTCCGATTCCAGATCTTTACTTAGATACTCATGATATATAGTCAAATAATCATCAACTAAATTTGGCATCATCTGGATAGAATTCGATATCTCAGCACGCTTTGCATTTCCTTTACCAGTTGCCCATGCACGAAACTCTTCTTCAAATTGCTGAACCATTTGATTCTTGGTAAAATTATTGATAATATGCGTTCGGCAGTTACTTTTTATTTGACTTAAATCTTCGGAATTCAAGATAGTTTCAAGTGCATCTACATACTGCATTATTTCTTCTTTTTCAAATTGCCGATTATCTAAGTCAGTTTCTTCATTCTGAAATACCTTTAGTATTCTGCCATTAGTAGTGTTTATAAGCTCTTTTTGCCCTCCTACATCAGAACTTATAACTGGAACTCCCATTGCCAAAGCTTCATAGGTTGTGAGACTAATGCCTTCTTTGATTGAACATATCAATGCAATATCGCTATCTTTATAGTAAGGACGCAGATCTTGCTGTCTTCCTACCATATATACTGTCTTTTCTAATTTTTCTTTCTTTATTCTATCTATTAGTTCATCATATTGCGGTCCGTCCCCCACAACAAGAAAAGCGACATCCGGCATTTTTCTTCTTAGTTCTTTTGCAATCTCTACCATTAAAAAAGGACGCTTCTGTGGATGCATTCGGCATGAGAAAAGCACTATCTTTCTATGGTTTTCTATATTTAACTGTTTTCGAATTTGTCCTTCTTCGATTATTTGAGGGTCAAATACATCAGAGTCAACGCCTGTATATATAGTTTCAACGTCCTCTTCATTTTTGCCGAAATGTTGAATCAGGACATTCTTCAAGTGACCTGTGCTGACATAGGTTTTTTCAATAATATCTCCAACAGCTCTCGATGTTCTTGCATAACCCCCTGAGCGCCAATACCACTCTTCCATATGAATCAAATCCACTATTTTCAATTCTGGGAATTCTTTCCTTAGCCATGGCACCAAATAGTATCCATAGTAGCTATTAGATAAGAAAAGAACATCAATCTTTCTAGATTTTATAAAATAATGGATAAATGCACTCCATTGGTCTACATCCAAGAAAGTGGTAAGGTCAAAAACATCCGTTACATTCTCCTCAAATCGCTGTCTCCAAGCAGAAGCAGCAGGATTTGTTGTGATAATGGATACTTCAAACTCCTCTTTTTTAATCCTTGATACAATATCTAAATTTACCGCATCAGCCCCACCCATTTCCATATGAGGTAAAAGCATAAGTACTTTCATCTTCCCGTCATTGAAGATTGGCGGTCTGTCCCATTCCCATTTCTTTGGTTGTGCAAAATTTGCAGCTTTAAATCGCGGGTATTCAATTGCTTGCAAGTTCGTATCTACTTTCTTCGCTGCACTTTCAATTACTTGCCTTGATCTAGCCTGAATATCTTTATCCGTTTTAACTATACCAAGAACACCTTGATCCGTTCGTCTATACCAAAAGCCATACCAACCCATGTGAACCGGTATTTTCCTTTGGCCCATTAATTTTAACCATAAATTCCAGTCTTCATTATAGTGTTTCTCAGATTCATTATATAGCCCTACATCTAATAAGGCTTGTTTTCTTATGCCAGCAGTACATGTTAAAAAATTTTCTTTTATTAAATTTTGAGTGATAAAAGGCTTTTTCCATAAATATTCTTGTTCAAAAAAACCTATGCAGTCCGTATAACTCCAACTGGCATCGGGGTTTGTATATAACGACCAATAAATACATTCAATATATGTAGGTTCGATTAAATCATCAGCATCTAAAGGAATAATGATATCTGTGCAAGATTTTTTTATACCAAAATTTCTAGCAGAGGATATCCCACCATTTTCTTTTTCAAACACACTGATTCTAGAATCTAGCTTCTCTATAGTCTTCAATACATCCAAATCATTTGTATTCGTACTGCCGTCATTAACAATAATCCATTCGAAATAAGGGAACGTCTGATTTAATATACAATTGATTGTTTCTTGAAAATATTTCCCTGAATTATAGAAAGGCGTAATAATGCTTACTAAAGGTTTTCCGCTATTTATTACAACGCGTTTGAGCCGCGAGCTCCCGGGTATTTTATTGAAGTCAAAGTCATTAAACAAATAGAGACCTCCCTATATATTTTTGCAGCCCTATAGAATTTGAAGAATTTGATGTAAATGGATGATTCCAGTTATTTCCCTGGATGAGTTAACTACTGGTAGAACAGTAATCTTTTTCATTTCCATTATTTCAAGAGCCTTGATAACTTCCTTCGACTCTTCAATGGTTGTAGGTGTTCTCGTCATAATTTCGCTAGCATTTAAACTCCAAACTTCATTGTTCTTTTCTAAAGATCTTCTTATATCTCCATCTGTAATGATCCCCAAAATATTTAACTCATTGGTAACTAATGTAGCGCCTAATCCTTTTTTGGATATTTCAAAAATTGCGTCCTGTACAGTACTTTCCAAATAAACTACAGGAATGCTTGAGGTAGTTTTCATTATATCTTTTACTTTAAGACTTAAGCGTTTGCCAATAGAACCGGCAGGATGATTGATAGAAAAATCCTCTTTATTGAATTTTTTTAATTGCATGATCGTTATCGCAATCGCATCTCCAAGCGCAAGCATCGCCGTTGTACTAACCGAAGGTACTAAATAAAACGGATCCGCTTCTTTAAGCGGTGGGATGGTAATGACTATATCTGCAGCTCTACTAATGCTTGAATCAATTTTTGCAGTGATAACAACTAGCTTACAAGATATTTCTTTCACAGGGGGAATTAAATGAATAAGCTCTTCACTTTCTCCGCTATTTGAAAGCATTATTAGCAAATCTTCAGCTTTAAGGTTTCCAATATCACCATGAACAGCCTCAACGGGATGGAGAAAGTAACTAGAAACGCTAAGACTAGACATTGTTGCCGATATTTTACGTGCGATGATTCCCGATTTTCCAACACCTGTAAGGACAATTTTCCCTTTACAAATTAAAATTTCATCTATTATTGGATCCAAATCGACATATTGAATAGTTTCAAGAATTCCTCTTGCTTCAGCTTCCATTACTTGTGAAAAAAAATTTTTATACTTACTCATTTTTTTTGACCTTGCTGTATTTTGTGAATGGCGATTACATCTTTAAGAAGAGGTTCGACATCTTTTAAATGAAGTGTATTGGGGCCATCGGAAAGTGCTTGATCTGGATTTGGATGAACCTCCATGAAAATAGCATCCACGCCACACGCGGCGGCAGCTCTAGCCAGGTAAGGTACGAATTCTCTCTGTCCGGAAGATTTGTCTCCCGAACCTCCTGGCAACTGAACACTATGTGTTGCATCGAATACAACCGGGTAACCGAATTCCTGCATAATGACTAAAGAACGATAATCAACGACAAGATTATTATATCCAAAAGTTGTACCTCTTTCAGTTATCCATAAATTCCTATTTACACTAGCAACTTTATCAACCACATTTTTCATATCCCACGGTGCTAGAAATTGACCTTTTTTGATATTAATAATTTTATTTGTTGATGCTGCTTTTAGTAATAAATCAGTTTGTCTGCTTAGAAATGCGGGAATTTGAATAACATCTAACACTTCGGCAGCCGGGTCTACTTCAGAGACATCATGAACATCTGATAGAATGCTTAATCCGGTAGTCGATTTAACCTTTGCTAATATATCTAATCCATATTTCATTCCATTCCCACGAAAACTGTGAATCGATGACCTGTTAGCTTTATCATATGATGCTTTGAAAGTAATGTTAATGTTTAAATTCATTGATATTTTTTTTAGTTCCTGCGCAATTTCTAGCGTCAGTCCTTCATCTTCAACAACACATGGTCCAGCTATAAGGAAAATATCCTTTTCCATTAAATCCACCTTATTTCTTATCAAAATTAGAATCAGACTAAATATTTTTTAATTTTTCAATCTCAGCTTCTTTTTCTTTTAACAATTCTTCATATTCAATCAGCTTAGACTCAATCCACTTCTTTCCATTCTCTAATTGCTTGGTCCATTCAATCTGTTCTAGAAGAATTTTTTCCTTTTCTTTCAATGAATTTTCTAAATAATCTACTTTGTCGGATAACCAATCTTTAGATTTTTGCAGCTCATCTATCCACGTTTTGAGAGATGTACTGTCTTCTTTCCATTTTTCGTTTTCCTTCTCCAAATTTTCAATGTGTTCTTGGGCCCATATTCTTGATTCTTCGACCCTTGATGCCCAAGCGCCAACTTTCTGAGAGTTTTTATCAACATTCTGTAATAATTCTACTTGTTTTTGGAACCACTTTTTTTGAGCTAGTTCTGAAAACTCGTTGATTGCTTGGTAATCTGAAGGTCTTCTAAACTTCCCTTTGGTTGTTAGCCATAGCGCATATGCAGCTTGGCTTGCAATATCAAGCACCATATTAGCTTCTTTGAGCCCAAAAGTCAGCGGTTCTTCAATACAACCTATCCATTCGTTAATATCAACTTTAAGACATTTATCCGCTTCAGCAATAACTCGCTTCCACCATTTTCTTGCTTCAGGAAAGTCTTTTTGAATCGAATATAAATTTCCAACAATGAAACCAGCACTCACTATTTTCGTTGCCAAAGTTGGGGAGTATTTCAAATAATTTGACTCATAACATGTCTTATAAGTCTCCATAGCAAGAACCTGCTTGCCGCTTTGTAAGTACATGGTAGCTAACACGTATAAACAAGAAATGTTCCATCTTAATTCCATACCTGTAGTAGGATTTTTAGAAACATACTCTTTTAATTTTTGAATAGTTTCTTTAAATTCAGGATCAGTACAATTATATTTCTCTAACATTTTATATCCTTGTACACAAAGAGCCGCACCATAATCCGCCGTATTTTTGTCCGCACGGACAAGAACATCAGCTATAATCTCTCTAATTAATTGTTCGGAAGAAGCCCTATAACCGATTGAAACCAGAGAATGTTGGATCCAAGGAAAGTTATACTGTTGATTATAATCATATGAATTACGAGATAGATTATCGGGTCTTTTTTCTTCTGTCCAGAGCACAGTTTCTTTGTAGGCAGGCTGCTGAACAACTGGATTTTTCATTCCGACGACGATCCACCATTCAGCTTCATCAGACATATCTTCACTATTGTACCAAGCCCTAGCTGAATCTGTATGTTTCATTCCACCGCCGGCTATTTGACCAAATACTCTTTCCACCATGAAATAGCGTTTAGCTAATTCTAGTATGGATTTCCTATTAAATACTTGCAGGTGGTACGGATTGGGATCATTTCCATGTTCATCAACCCATTCGTTCGGAACAGATAGGATTATCCTTCCGCCAGGTTTCAGCAACCTAGTTATTCTTTCAAAGAATGCTCCAGGATCTTCTAAGTGTTCCACGGTTTCCATTGAAACTACTAGATCTAAGCTTTCAGGTTCAATGAAAGATAAATTTTGGGCATCGTCTTGTACAAAAAGTAATCCTTCCCGATGTTGAGTATAATTTTTTGTTGAGTAATTTATTGAATATGTAGAATTATCAACACCAATAACTTTTTGAGCTAAAGAGCCATCCCATAGTACAGCCGCGCCATAACCAAGCCCGCATGCTACATCTAAAATTACATCATTAGGCCTTACAAATTGCAGAGCTTGAGTATACCTTGCGACATGTGCGTCTGAACGTCTACCCGATTCTCTTAACATATCCATGTGTAAAGAGCGTTCTTCAAGCAGATTTTCGGGCGTATATTGTTCAAAAGCTTCATGTGGAATCCTCTCGAAAATGAGTGAAAGTTTACCGCCTTCAAATTCAAAAGACTCATAACCGATAAATTGTAGTAACAATGGATGTTTACGGAATCCACCTTGAAAGAAGAAGCGCTCCCAGTATGCTCTGTCTTTCGAACTAAATATTCTACAATAAAAGTATCTGGTTGCAACCTTATGCATAGTACGAACTAATTTCTCCAGATCTGTTTTTGACAGATTTACCAAAGATCCAATACAAACAATTGTTTCAAAAGTCTTATCTTCGAATTTGTTATCAAATAACTCAGAGAATGAACCCACTTCAACAGAGAACCCTCTTGAAAGCAAGTCCCTTTCTAAAAAATCAGCAC
Organism: Paenibacillus sp. MAHUQ-63; assembly: GCF_028765165.1. Lineage (GTDB taxonomy): Bacteria > Bacillota > Bacilli > Paenibacillales > NBRC-103111 > Paenibacillus_E. The sequence continues at coordinate 1,399,495 of NZ_JARADB010000001.1, forward strand.
TTTCTCCTAAAATTAAAATAGATCCAGTCCCACATAATTTAATGATTTCATCAGCAATATCGTGTGCCTTAGATTTCGAGTCGCAAATTATTCGGTTATAATCTTCAATTTCATCCAGATCATTAAGTACTGAATCATTCACTACATAACAAACCCTTTCTTTTCAAGTGTACTTCCACCTAAACTCTTTACTTCAGCTTTCATACGCAAATCACAAATTCCGCCAAAAAAGTACTCGTGCTGCTTTTGGCTAACTTGAAAAAATGCTGCCTCATCGAGCCAATGTAGCATTCTCTGTTCCCTTAAGAATCGGTCTGTTTCTTGTGTCACATAAGCTTGAATCTCATATAAATCTGTACCTAGACTGCAACTAAAGGTTAGATTTGTCGTTAAAACTGTACCCCCTTGTATGGTTTCGGACCAAAACTCTTTTCCGCCTGCTCTACCGCTCCATATCGCTACATCCTGGTTTAATGTTCCCCAAGAATAAATTTTCGCTCCTGTTTTATTACGAAGCCGAACACCAATATTTAAATTATTCAATGTTTTTCGAACTTTACATTGAATTTCAATTCTAATTTCATCCCCTGGGTAATACAAATTATTTTCTTTATTCTGATTATCCAGAACTCTAACCTGTGTAATAACTGCATCTTTATCTCCGAAGTCATTTTCACTATTTTGAGACTCCTGGAATTTCTCAGAATCATTCATAGTATTTTCTGAATTTTCTTCTTTAATCAACTCATTATTTTGTACGGGTTCTTGTTCTTTATTTGTCTGCAATAGACTTTGATAATAAGCAGACTCTTCTTGATGCATCCTGCTGCGGTAGTCTAATACTACATTTGCAGATGGACCAATATTGACCATCTTCCCTCTTTCAAGTAAAACGGCTCTTGATGTGAATGTACGCACCATTTCTACATCATGAGTAACAAATAAAAGGGTTGTCCCCTTTTCTATTAAGGCTTTCATTCTAGAAAAACATCTTTTTTGAAATAACATATCGCCAACAGCCAGAGCTTCATCAACAATTAGTACATCTGGGTCAATACATGCTTGTACGGCGAAGGCAAGTCTCAACATCATTCCACTTGAATAAGTTTTCACAGGTTGTTCAATAAAATTGCCGATATCTGCAAATGCTGCTATGTCATCAAACTTAGTATCCATTTCTTTTCTTGATAAACCCAATATATTTCCATTTAAATAAACATTCTCTCTACCCGTGTATTCCGGATTAAACCCGCTACCTAATTCGAGTAAAGCCGCCACTCTCCCCTTAACATTAACATTGCCCGAGGTTGGAGTAAGAGTTCCCGAAATAATCTGTAGTAAAGTGCTCTTCCCACTGCCATTTCTACCTAAGATTCCGACAGCTTCTCCTCTTTGCACTTGAAATTCTACACCTTGCAACGCCCAAAACTCATCATAATATTTTCTATTACCTATAGTCATGATTTGTTTTAATCGGTCTTTAGGGTTATCAAATATCTGGTAACATTTGCTGATATTATTTACTTCAATTATCGTATCAGATGACATCGGCAAAACCCTTCCTTAATTTCATAAACCACCAGTATCCTATTTGCAGTAAAATAATGGAACCAATAATTTGATAACCCCATAAAGCCATATCCGGTTTCATTCCCCAGATAATGATTTTCCGCATATTATCGACAATTCCAGCAATAGGATTGAATAAAAATAAACTTCTAATCTGTGTAGGAATTGCACTTATTGGATAGAAAATGGGCGTAAGTAAATATAATGCTTGAACTGTAATGCCAATAGTATGCTCTAAATCTCTAAGGTAAACCCCCAAGGAGGCAAAGATGTAAGATAATGCAAGTGACACAATCAATAAGGGAAGTAGAATGACTGGAATATAGAAAAATTCCCAATTCAATGGACCAATGAAAATGACCTTACCTGCAAGTAGAATAACTAGTCCAATTAAAAAATTTACAACTGCCCCTCCCAATAAACTTAGGGGTAAAATTTCCAATGGGAATACTACTTTTTTCACATAGTTGGGGTTATTCGTTATAATCGAAGGCGATTTGGTAATGGTTTCACTAAAGATTGCAAAAATGATCATTCCGCAGAATACGGTTATTGCGAATTCTTGTTTAGTTGAGCTTACTGCAAAATCCCATTTAGACTTAAAAATATATCCAAATACATAAGTATAAATACTTAACATAATTAATGGTGTGATGATTGACCACATCATGCCTAAATATGAACCTTTATATTTTGTTATGACTTCCCTCTTTACAAACTGTTGAACAAGCTCTCTATTCTTCCCTATAATACGCAATAATTGCAAGATATTAACCATTCTGATTCCTCGTTTCAAGTAAACCAGTCAAAATTAACTCAGCCGCTTCTCTAATAGCCCCTTTACCGCCATCATTCGCTAGAATGACATCAACTTTATCTTTAAAGGTACGGGAGGCGTCATTAACAGCAAAGCTTACTCCCGCGGCTTCGGCGACTTCAATATCATTAATATCATCACCAATATAAACAGTATTTTTGTTATGAATTTGATACTCGGAAAGAAGTTCTTGAAAAGATTCAAATTTATTTGCCACACCTTGGAATAGTCTAGATACAGATAATTCTTTGGCTCTCATTTCGACAGCTCTAGACGATCGCGCAGAAATAATTGCTATGTTAACCCCAGCATCTCTAAGTAATTTTATACCCATGCCATCTTTTACATTAAAACATTTAGTCTCAATGCCATTATCATCAATAATAATTTGACCATCTGTTAAAGTGCCATCTACATCCATAACAACCATCTTTATTTCTTTTAAACGTTCTCTTAATTCGATCTCATTTATCTTGATTTGCATCTTTTTTAATCTCCTTATAAATCAGCCTTGCCCTCTCTAAATCTTCGAAGGTATCTACACCTATACATTTGTAATCTGTAAGAACAACTTTGATTTTAATGTTATTTTCAATAAAACGGAGTTGCTCCAAGCTTTCGATTTTCTCTAATGTTGAATTATTAAATCTCATATACAGTTTTAATGCCTCATAACTATACCCATAAATACCTATGTGTCTATAGAATTGGATTTCGTCAGGATTGTTTCGATTAAAGGGGATCATTGCCCTAGAAAAATATATGGCGTCTTCATTGTTATCGAGTACAACCTTAACAACATTCGGAGACACCCACTCACTCTCATCCGTAGACAAGTGCGCAGCAGTTATAATCTCTACATGTGGGTGGCTTTGTTTTTTTTCAACAATCTGATTAATTAATCTGGAAGATATAAATGGCTCATCGCCTTGAATGTTGATATAAAAGTCAGCCGAGTGTTTTTTAGCTACTTCAATTATTCTTTCTGTCCCATTTTGATGATCACTCGAAGTCATTTCAACTGTCGCCCCGAACTTTGAACAGGCTTCATAAACTTCAATTGAATCCGTTGCGATAACCACTTTGTTTAATAGCGTTTTTGTGCTCTGCTCCCAAACGTGTTGAATCATCGGCTTACCGCCAATATCTAATAACACTTTATTGGGAAGCCTAGTGGAGTTTAAGCGAGCAGGAATCACACCTATAATATTAATTAGAATCACCTTCTCTTTGTTGTAAGCTTTTTTGGAAAAATCGCATTTTTCGCCCTTCTCATAATTACTGCTATACTTGATACTTTTAATCTTGCGATCGCACGCTGCATAAAATAACGACTACTCAATCTTTTGAAGTCTCGCAGTATGGCTATTGGAGATTTTTGAAGCCGAATAATAGTTTTTAAATATTGTACTAATTGTACGGCTCTATTGCTCATAACTATATTCACTTCATACTCGCAATACAGGGCAACATAATCGTCAACAAGGTTCGGCAGCAGCCTAAGAGCATTAGAGATTTCTTTCCTTTTCTCTTTACCTTTACCATCCATCCATGAACGGAAATCATCTTCCAATTTACTTATCATATGTTTTTTTGTAAAACCTTGTTCAATTCTCTCGCGGCAGGCTTTTCGAATGCACTCTTTTTCTTTGCCATCAAGGGTTAGGACCTCATGAAGGGCGTTAACATATAATTCAATTTCTTCGTTAGCAAAATTACGGTTATCCAGGTCTCGAGTTTCATCTTGATAAAGGGGTAAAATTCTCCCGACCTCATTGCTGATCAGTTCTTTTTGACCACCAACATCAGAACTTACGACAGGCACTCCCATCGCCAACGATTCATATGAGGTTAAACTTAGCCCCTCCTTCAGTGAGCAGATTAATGTTACTTCGGCATCACTATAGAAATTTGATAACTCACTTTGACGCCCAACGCAAAAAACCGTCTGATTAAGTTCTTCTTTTCGAATTGCAAGCTCCAGTTCTTCTAATTGCGGACCATCTCCCACAACAACAAAGGCAACATCAGGCAGTTTTGCTCTTAATAATTTTGCGATTTTCAGCATTAAAAAAGGGCGCTTTTGAGGATGAATTCTACAAGGAAATAAGACAATCTTCCGATTGTTAGGTATCCCTAATAATTGATGAATGTTACCTTTCACATTTTTAACATTAAACTCCTCTTCATCCACACCAATATATAAAGTTTCTACTTTTTCTGATTGCTTATTAAACGATTGAATCAGGACCTGACGAAGATGCTCATTACATACGTATGTTTTTTCAATCACGTCTCCAAGCGCTCCTGAAGTCCTAGCATATCCTCCTGACCTCCAGTACCACTCCTCCATATGTACATAATCGAGGATGATGAGATTTGGAAAGTGTTTACGAAGCCATGGAATTAAATAATAACCATAATAGCTGTTGGACAAAAACAGAATATCGATATCCCGCGACTTAATAAAATAATGAATAAACGATGCCCACTGGTTTATATCCAAAAATTTTGTTAAATCAAATAAATCAATTACATGATCTTCAAAACGCTGACGCCACGTTGAATCAGCAGGATTGGTTACTATAATTGACATTTCAAATTCTTCTTTATTTATTTTAGAAACGATGTCTAAATTAAATACATCTGCGCCTCCCATTTCCATATGCGGAAGAAGCATTAACACTTTTGTTTTTTCATTTCCCAGTAATGGAGGACGGTTCCACTCCCAGATATTCGGTTTGGAAAAATGCATTTTGGCTTTGTAACGAGGAAATTCAATAGCCTCCAGCCCTATATTTACTCCTCTTGCCGCTTCAGAAATGATCTGTTTTGAACGATATTTCGCTTCTTTACTAGAATTAACATGATTTAGTATTCCACTGTCCGTTCGACGATACCAAAACCCATACCAACCCATATGAACTGGTATTTTATCTGCCCCTAACAACCTTAACCATAAATTCCAATCTTCGTTATAATGCTTTTCCGTCTCATTATATAAACCGACTTCAAACAATACACTTTTGCGTATTCCCGCCGTACATGTAAGCAAATTTTCATACTTCATTCGTTTTACAGTAAATGGTTGTTTCCATAAATACTCTTGCCTATGGAAACCCACGCAATCGGTGTAACTCCAGCTTGCCTCAGGATTCGTATATAATGTCCAGTAGATGCATTCAACATATGTTGGCTCAATTAGATCGTCAGCATCTAAAGGAATAATAATCTCAGTGTTTGATTTTTTTATGGCTAAGTTCCTTGCTTTTGAAATCCCGCCATTTTCAGTATGTAAGACAAGAATGCGTGAATCTAATGCTTCCACTTTATTTAATAAATCAATATCTTTTTCGTTAGTACTGCCATCGTTTACTATCAGCCATTCAAAGTATGGGAAAGTTTGATTGAGAACGCTATTAACCGTTTCCATGAAATTTTCATTTGCATGATAATAAGGAGTGACAATACTTACTAATGGCACTCCATCGTTAATGACATTACGTTCAAAACGTACTCGGCCAGGACTTTTCCTGTAGTCAAACCCTTCCATCATTTATCCCCTCCCTATCATTTTTTTCAACCCTCTAAATGAAAAATTCAGATACATGTAGAAGAATATTAAAAGGCCAAAACAAAAAGGAATTTCTCCTCGAAATCCTTTAGATAAATAGTTATATCGTAGTTTCTTATCATATTGTAGATGCAATTTAATTTGAGTATTATTTAAAGAACCAATTTTATCTTGAGGCAAACGCTTGTGATAGTTGGCTAAATACTCCGGAATAACATATATGGGGTAATTTAATCTGAACCTTAAGTTGAATTCCCAGTCACCTAATACCGGCAAATCTTCTCTATAATACCCTATTTCATTTAGTAAACTCCTTTTGTACATAAAAGAGTTTGTTGTGAATAAATTTCGGCGTGCTAATTTATATAAAGATACATTTTTAAGATTGCCGTTGAACTTTTCTAAACTAATGAAACGCACATCACGATCTTGAACAACTTCATATATTAATGATGTTCGGGTTGCAACTCCATAAATGTTTGGCATTTCCAGTTTAGCAACACACTTTTCTAAAAAGCTTGGATCCCAAGTATCATCATCATCCAATAAAGTTATATACTCACCAATACTATTCTTAATCCCTACATTTGTTGCAACTTCCATATACTCGGATTTATTCATATGGATAATTTTCAACTTGTCACGCATTAGTACTACATCATCTTGCAAAGTCTCTTCTAATTCGTCTTTGTCGCCACCATTATTAACAACAATAATTTCCCAGTCACGATAGGTCTGGCTTCTAATTGACTGAATCGTACGCTTCAGTAGTAAATTTCTATTCAACGTTCTAACTATTATTGAAACAGTTACCATATATGAATTTCCTTATGTTATTTAATTATATTTCTTATTTGGAAACTCCCTTCCATCTATGCTAAAATAAAGTCGAACTTTAGCGAAGAAGGAGACTATTTTCTCATGAGTGCAAGGAAAAATGCCTACGCGGCATCACGTGCAAAAGCGAATGGAACGATGACGACAGAGAAAAGCTCTGTTATTTTTTGGATCTTGGTTGTGTTTGCGGGCCTCTTCATGTTCTGGGCGCCGTTTCAGCGGGCGTTGTTCAATGGGGGAACCTTCGATTTCGAGCGCTCCATCTACTCGGGTTCGGTATGGTCCTCCATCATCCTGCTGCTGATTGCCATCTTGGCTTTCTTTGTTTTTAAGCTTAAAGAGCACAAAGATGTTTTAACGATTCTGGTACTCATCATACCTCTTACCTATGTCATTTCTTTGTCGAATGCCGCCTCGCACTATTTGGCAACCAATATGGTGTACATCCAAATGCTGTATGCAACCTTCTTCATTTTAGGCGTATTTCTGACAAAAAACAAGCTTGGAACGTCGATTGTTGCCAGTTTGTTGATGATCTCGGGATATTTTATTGTCGTGTTCGGACTCTTCTACTGGCTGGGCAACGGCAATTTCGCCGGAACCGTCGTTGGATGGTTTGCTTTTATGGATGGAACGAACCCAACCTTGTACCGCGACGCAGTTATGGTGGACTCGAACGGTTACCGGTTAACTTCCGTGTTCCAATACGCGAATACGTATGCGGCGTTCCTCATCATGTTGGCGCTTGCTGCACTATTTTACATAGTGAAGTCTCGCAAATGGTTATCGATACTCCCACACGCGTTCCTGATCGTGCCGGTGCTCGTTTCATTCTGGCTGACGCTCTCCCGCGGCGCGATTGTGGTGATTCCGGTTATTTTCCTGATCATGCTGTTCTTCTTCTCAATCAGCAGACAGATTCTAGCTCTCCTTCAGTTCGGACTAGCTTTCATAACGTCTCTTCTCATTCTGCAAAAAGTGACAGACATCGGGATCGGCTTACAGAAGCAGCCTAGTGCTTCAGAATCATGGCACGGCTGGTCAATTCTACTGATTGCTTCTGTAGTTTTCACAGTGGTAGCTATCGTTATTCAGTTGTTCGTTGCACCGTGGTTGGAGCGCATTACAGCTCGACTTGAAGCAAAGAAGTATGCTACTTTCATTCTCCCGGTCGCTGCGATTGTTGTAGGCATGATCGGAGCTATCCTTATCCTGAGCGATACGGGCTTTAAAAATATTCTTCCTGAAAACGTGAAAACACGGATCGAAAATATTAACTTCCAGCAGCACAGTGTGTTGGAGCGTGGTACGTTTTATGTAGATGCCGTGAAGCTGTGGTCGGATTATCCGATAATCGGTGCCGGCGGTGGCGCATGGGCTTCCCTATATGAGAAATATCAGAATAACCCTTATACGAGCCGCCAAGCTCACAACTTCTTCCTGCAGTATTTGGTTGAGGTCGGAGCGCTTGGGTTCCTTATTTTTGTCGGTTTTGTGCTTGCTGTCTTCATTTACTACATTCGAAGCTATATCCGTAACAAGGAGTCGAGGGATCTTCACTTCCTATTCTTCATTGTGACGATTTCGCTTTTGATTCACAGTATGATTGACTTTGACTTGAGCTATGTGTATTTAGGCGCTATTCTGTTCCTTGCGCTTGGCGGAATGCTCAGCAATGCGTCTTCAGCTCCGCTGCGTTTGAAATCGGAATCTATGGCTGTTCATAAATCATTCCCTGCCCTATTGGCCGTCTTATCGATCGTGATGTTCTATATCTCCGCTCAGCTCGTTTCGGCTAACAGCTCTTATAAGCAAACGCTGCAGGTTATCAAAACAAGTCAGGACTACAACGCGATTGTGAAGCCTCTGGATGAAGCCATTTCGCTGCACCCTGCTCATCCGGACTATGTGTTGACAGGGCAAGTGAGCCGAATCGGCATTTTGCTTCAGGTGTATAATCAAATGCAGAAAGAAGATCCTGCGAAAGCAGAACCGTTTTTCACTCAAGCCCAAGATCTTCTGAACCAGCTTCTGGCAAAGGAACCGCATAACCGCATAGCGGCGATGCAGCAGCTTAACATGTATCTCATCAAAGGAAAGCACCAAGAGGCGCTGGACTGGTCGAACGCCCAGATTCCTAACTATCCTTGGTACACCGAAATGTATGAGAAAAGTATTTCTTTGAACATTGATCTGGCTAACCAAGCAAGCGCCAAGAACAATATCCAAGAGTATAAGTCTAGACTGGATAGCGCATTAGCCACGTATCAGCAAGTGCTCGATAGAGTGGAATCTCTGAAAAATCTGCCTAAAGAACAGGCACAAGGCCGTGAATTTGCGGTCACGCCAAATATGGCACTGTATGTCGGACAAATCAACTACATGCGCGGAGACTATGTCGCTGCTGCAGCTACGATTCAACCACATATCAAAGATAATCTCGATGATCAAACGAATCGCGGTTTGATCCGCTGGTATCTGGCCGCTCTGCAGAAGGATGGCAAACAGGACCAAGCTTTGCTTAACAATCTGATTGCCAAAGATCCTGCCGAGAAGCAAAACATCGAGGCCATTGTGGCCACAAATTTCCCAAAATAATGCCCTAATCCAGATGGGCAACGATATAAAAGAAGAAGCGTCGCATCATCGCGGCGCTTCTTCTTTTATTTCTCCACCCACTCCCGGCGCAAGGCAAACAGCTCACGCAGCTCGCCCATCGACAGCTCCGTGACCCAGCTCTCGCCCGTGCCGACGATGTGGTCGCTTAAGCCTTGCTTGCGCCCGAGCATTTCGTCGATGCGCTCTTCGAGCGTGCCAAGTGCAATGAACTTGTGCACTTGCACGTCGCGCGACTGACCGATGCGGAATGCCCGGTCCGTCGCCTGGTTCTCCACGGCGGGGTTCCACCAACGGTCATAGTGGAACACATGGTTCGCCGCCGTGAGGTTCAACCCCGTCCCTCCCGCTTTCAGCGAGAGGACGAAGATCCGGCAGCGCTCGCCCTCCGGGAGCGCCTCGTCCTGGAAGCGCGCGACCAGCTCATCGCGCTTCGCCGCAGGCACGCCCCCGTGCAAGAACTGCACGGGCTCGCCCCGCTCCTGCGCGATAACGCGCTGCAGGAGCAGCCCCATCTCGACGAACTGGGTGAAGATGAGGCAGCTGCCTCCATCGCTTCTGAGTTCGTCGATCATTTCCAGCAGGCGCTCCAGCTTCGCTGAACGCCCGGCCGCCGCGGAGCCGCCGGCACCGGCTTCGACCGCCTTTGCCCTTGCTCCCGCACTGGCTCCTCCGTCTCCGACCGCATCCGCATCCCTGCTCAAGCCCACACCCCCATCATCCTTCAAAATCAACGAAGGATGATCGCATATCTGCTTCAGCCTCATAAGCGAAGCCAGGATCAATCCCTTCTTCTCCATCACGGAGACGCTGTCGATCCGCTCCATCATGCGCTGCACGACGTTCTCGTACAGTGCCGCCTGCTCCGGCGTTAAGGTCACATACGTCTTGGACTCGATTTTCTCCGGCAAATCCAGCTGGATGGCCGGGTCTTTCTTCACGCGCCTCAGCAGGAAGGGCTGAATCAGCCGCTGTACCCTTGCCGTAATTTCCGGCGCGCCATCGGTGCTTTTCTCAATCGGCCCTACATAGTGATGGGTGAAATGCCGCAAGGTCCCGAGATACCCCGGATTGATGAAGTCAAAGATCGACCAAAGCTCGGTCAGCCGGTTCTCAAGCGGGGTCCCCGTCATCGCAATGCGTTGACGGGCTTTCAGTCCGCGTATAGCTTGAGACTGCTTGGTGTAGGCGTTTTTGATATTTTGAGCCTCATCCAGACAAAGAGCGTTCCATGTTACGCCGGATAGCTCCTCTGCATCGAGCAGAGCCGTGCTATAGGAGCTGAGCACCAGATCCGCTCCGGCAATAGAGCCTTCGAAAGCATCCCCTTTGGCGCGCTGAGCCCCATAGTGCAGATGAATGTTAAGGGATGGCGCGAACCGGGCAAGCTCTTTCTGCCAGTTACCAAGCACGGACGTCGGACAAATCAGCAGAGAGGGAGTCTCAGCTATAAGTCCTTCGGATTTTACATTCTTCACCGCCAGCAAGTACGCAATAAATTGCAGCGTCTTCCCAAGCCCCATATCATCGGCCAAACAGCCGCCCAGACCAATCTCACGTAGAAAAAGGAGCCAGGACACCCCTTCCGTCTGATAAGGCCGCAGATTCGCTTCCAAGCCGTCGATCCGCTCAACGAGGGGAATGGATTTCCGCAGGTTCAATTTCTTCAGCAGCGCTCGCAGGGAGGCATTCAGCTCAATCTGAGCCTTAAACGCGCCTTCGCCTTCCCCTTGGCCGAAGCTGGAAGCTTGAAGACGCTTCGTCTCCGTCACAGGAGGTTCCGTTAATTGGGCATCCAACACATCCCGAAACGTCAGCCGCTCCTTTTTCATCATCAATGCTTTAAGCTTCTCAAAATCCGCTGGATGCAGCTGCACCCATTTGCCGCGGATATAAGTCAGCCGCTTCTTCTGAAGGGCGATTTCATAGAACTCCTCTTGAGACAGCACCACCCCGCCCAGGGCAATCCGCCAATCATACTGGACGATGTGATCCATGCCGAACATCGGTCTGCGCGAACCGCCGACGGAGCTCCGCACTTTGGCCCGCAGCTGCGGCCGGGCACGGCTGACCTCCCCCCACCAGGAGGGAAGGAATACGGAAATACCTGCCGCTACCAACGCTAGGCTCGACTCCGTCAGGAACTCCCACGCCTCGTCGTCGGACAGCTGCTCCACGATTTTCCCCTTCTGAAACTCGCTCTCCAGACTCGGCAGTATCCGCAGAATCCTTTCACTCTGCTCTTGTATACTCGCGGCTATGCCATCCTGCCAAGCCTCAGGCACTCTCCCCACCAGACAATTCCCCGTCGTGCTGAACTCCACGATCCGGTTCGCATCCTTGCGGTCCTGTGCAATGAATCGCAGCCGCCAATCGGCGCCATTATCTTGGGCCGAAGTCGTGCCGTCCACGTAAGTCTCGGCATAGGGCTCCAGCAGCTGCACACAAATCCTGTACGGCATACCGTCCTGCTTCCAGCCGATCGCCAGCAGCCAATCGTCCTCCCGCATCCAGTTCACATTCGGAGACGGCCCTTGGGTCACCAGGGGGCTGCTTTCCGCCAATCGCCGCCAAGCCAAGCCAATCGCCGACTCAGGCTCTTCTCGAACCAATTCCAATGCCGCAATGCTAAACCAGTCCAGCCAGAACGATTCATCCAGCGAACCGCCGCAAAGCCTTTCGAACTCTCCCAGCTTCGCACCCGGGAACTGCGGCTTCCAGCCCGCACTCCCACGAAGCCAATGCTCGAAAGACGGCTTGTACCAGCCGGACGCCAGCGCCTCCTTGAACAGTGCCGCTCCCTTTTTCAGCCTCATCGCAGCCTCATCCCAAGATAATTTCCCATGCAATAAAATACCCGGTGCTGCCAAGTAATCCAACGCCATATACGGCGAAAGCTCCAAGCCTATCCGGTACCCGACCTGAACGTCTTGGATCCCGGTCCCATAGAACGACCGCTCATGCCAGGCAAAAAGCAGCTTTCGCAGCTCCGTCCCGTGCACCTGGTTCGCCTCCTCCGTTTCACCGAAGAAGACGAAGCTCCCTCCGGGCAGCTTATCGACCCGGATATGGATCTGTGACAAAGAGATCATCGCAGCAGACCTCCTTTGTGCAATTCGGCTTGAAACGCCCGGTAACGCGAGCTTTTCTTCACCAGCTCAGCCAGATAACTTTCGAAGCGCGGCGCCATCCTCAGCTTTTTGTAAACAGCCTCCAGCTTTTTCAGAAGCTTAACCGCTTCTTTATAGCCCAGCCGGGTCTTCTCCCCCATCCACATCTCCACCGCATAGTGATAGATCGGAAGAAGGACAGGAGGATCCGCTTTCTCCACTTTTTTTAACTGGGCGGACTCGATCGAAGCAGGCGTATACCCCAGCAGCAGATGCAGATCGGCCCATGCCCGGTACTCCTCTTTGTCCAGCAGGAACCGGGAATAGTGCCCATAGCTGGAAGGCAGCAAACTCACCATCGCCTCTCTGAAAGCTCCCTCCACCTCTACGTCATTCACCGCTTCCTGCCACAAATCAAGGTAAGCCATCGTGAAGTCCTGCGCCTTATCGCGGATGACAGGTCTCAGCCACTCCAGCCACTTCAACAACCGATTCCACTGCTGCGCCCGGACATAATCCTCCAAATAGCCCAACCAATCCCTAGGATCGATCTCCTTCAGCATAGCTGCTATCCGGTCCCATGCGTTCTCATCATCGCCAGCCATCAAATCAAAATGAGCCAGCGACTTGACCGCCGCATCCCTTGCCTGCCCGGGGCCCGAATTCGCCGCCGCTTGCCGCAGCCGAACCAACTCGTCCGCAATCAGACTTTTCTCGTTAAGCAATCCGGACCAGAGAAGCTTATGGATATTGAACCAAGACCAGTCACGATATACGGTCTCCACGGTCTCCTTGGCAAACTGTTCCGCCGCATAAGCCGCAAGCTCCTGCAAACGCGCCCTGTACGCCCTCTGAGCCTTACCGTTATCGATTTTCTCAAGAACAGAGGTCAGCTGATCCTGACTGTGCTTCGCAATTTTGGCGAAATAGTACCCTGCCTGATAAAAGAAATCCGGAGCACCGCCGCCGCTGTCCCTCTTCGAATCAACCAAGGCATCGACCAGCTGCTTAAGGTAAAGCGCGACCAGAATATCATAAATCCCCCGAATCGTCGGCTCCCAATCATCCGCCAACTGATTCAGCTGCCTCCAGGCGCGATTATAAAGCTCTTCTACGCTGTAAGCGTTATATACCTTCGACTTGCCATACTGTTTATCAAAATAAGCCATCCAGTCCGCGCACGTTCCTGCCGGCTTCGGCAGCTTAATCCCGCCCCGGTGCTCAAAATACTCCATTTCCAACATTCCACGGTCCTCCATCGACATCTGCCTGTCCCTCCATTATACAGGAAAAGGCAAGGGCATTCCTTCCCGGCCGATAAGAAAAAACCGGCAGGAATCGTCGCCGATTCTTGCCGGGGCCAGGGCCGCCGCTATTATTTGTCGCGCAGCATGCCTTGATGCGGATGCGGGTGAGTGCCGCAATACTCATCCGTTTCCTCACATGTGTATACATGCTCATAAACAGGAACACAGTGATGTCTGTTTACGATTTGGATCGGATGGATAACTTGCACTTTTTGCGGGTGATAGAAGTCTCTAACCACTCTTTCCGGACTTGTCATTATCGGGTCAGCTGGGGGGCACTGGAATTGTTTTCCTGTTGGTTGATTCGGTTGATAAGCCATTCGTAAGGTCAACTCCTCATTAGGTTTGTGTTAGTATACGTTTATCCCTAGTCCTAGGAATGTACCAATGCCTATATTTCCAATAATTAGGCGGGTTCAGACGGGCCAAGCAGGTATCTGTCCACACAGGCGCCAATAAGCCAGGCACCAAACATGAATTTCCAACTATCTGCCTGCCATTTACCTATTTTTTTTGTTACAATTGGAGGATCGGACTTATTGGGATTTGGATTATCTTCCATACGGAACACTGTACACATTTGAAGGAGAGAGAGTAAGATGAATCATACAACTTCTACCACTTATTCGGATACTCGTCATCTAACTTACTCTCAACCCTGTGACTATTCGGAAATGCGCATCCACCATAACCTGTGGCAATACTTTCACTATAAACAAATTGAAAACCGCTTGCATGCCTGGACGGACGCCGCCCAAGGCAACTATTTCCGCCGGCCGCTCAGCTGGGATTCGTTCGAAGGGAATCTGCGAATTCAGCTTCCTGCGCTGCCGGAGGGATACGTCCCGCTATCGCAATTGGCGATGGATTCCCTGACGGATGAAGCCAAAGGGAAGCTGCTCCTATCGCTGTGTAACGCACTTACCGGTTTACATGCCGGCAAGTTTTACTTGGGCTTCCTGCTCCCGGAACACTGCTTTGTTCATTCGAGAACGTGGGCTGTCCTCCTGGATGTGCAACCGTTTCCTTCCGCTATAGAGTTCGTTAATCACCTGGTGCCGGACTATCCATACACCTTATTCCCGCGCTATGCGCGAAGATATCTTCTCTCGCAAGTCGCCGATTTCGAATGCGTCCATCGGATGATGAAATGGCTCTTCGGTGAAGCCGTTCCTTCCGCCCTGCGGCCTGTATGCGATCGGTTGCGCGACAAACCGGAAACCTTCCTGTCTGCAAGCGAAATTGCAGAGCTTATACAGGACGCCCTGGCTTTGTCTGCAGAACGGCGTCCGGCTGACCTACAGCTCGCGAAGGAGCTGTATCCGGCCGTTGCGCCAATTTCACAGGAACAGCAGGAGCTTTTTCGCGCTTTCCTGAAATCGCAGGACGACCGTCTCTTAGGTCTAATCTGTGAGGATGAAGCTGTTCGTTTCGATTTATACGCCCAATATATCAATGAGGTCGTAGAGGAAGGCTTTTTCTTCAAAATCGTCTCCCAGGAGCTTCCGTATTCCACCCTGCGCGAGGTTGTCTCGAGAACGCTGCACAAAGCCTACGATACGCTGCCTGAAGCGATTACGATGCTGCGCAATCTAGCCCGGAAATTCGATCAGCTGCTCAAAAAGCACTATGAAGGGGACGATATCCTCTATTTGCTGACGGAATGGCTGCATCAATTTTTCAACTCGATCATCCCGCTCTTCCCGGTGCATAATTTTGTCTTCACCTTCGAGAATTGCGAAAGCTTCGATACCGATTCGCAGCTCATCCTGTTGAACTTCTGGCGGGAGCACGGTCATGAGATGAAATGTTTACATTTCATTTTTAGCGGCAGCCGGATGCCCGTCCATTTCGCTAGCGTAACGTCCCAAGTGCTGGAGATCCGTCACTGCGATCCGGCGATTTATGAGCGGATGCTCTCCTCGCAGCTCGGCCGGGCTGATTCAGCGCTCGTTCGCGAGCTGACCGATTGGCTCCAAGCCCACGACATCAATGTGTGCCACTGCCGAATCGTTCTGGAGGAGCTGATCCGGGCCGGCTATTTGGAGCTGACGCGCAACGGCTGGCATCCAACCGCCAAGTTCCGGCTTCATGCCGACGAACTGAATCCGGGCCGGCTGTTCGCGGCTCGCATCGCGCTGCTGGATACCAAGGAGCTCGAGCTGCTCAGACTGCTTAGCTGTCTGCCCATGCCTGTGAACATGGTTTCACTGTTCACGGCCAATGGGGTCGATGTCGGCACCATGTTGCTGTCGGTCACAAAGCTTGCGGCGCAAGGCTTGATCCATGTCAGCCGCAATGACAGCTTGTTCATTGCAAACGACATCGCCCATTTGGTGCTGGATCAGCTGGCGGAAGATCAGCTGGCATCTTACTACCGGACGGCGCTCGATTACATGCATGGCTTTCGCCCGTTTGCGCTGCCTCAGCTCATAACGCTCGCTAGTCAGGCGGGGGAATATAAGGTCGAATACTATTTGCTGCTCCAATATTACAAGCAAATTCGCTCCCTGCTCTCCTACAGCCAGAAGGTCGAGCTGTTGGAACGCATCAAATATTTGCATCAGAAGCTGGAAAGACCCTATCTCATCTTCCTAGACCGGCTGCTAAGCCGCATCTATCATCTGCTCAACCAATTCGCGCTGTCCGAACAGCTTGCTCTCACCGTCTACGAGCAAACCGGCCGAACATCCGACAGATTCGGGTGGATTTATATCCGAACGCTTCAAAATAAAGTAGACGTCCATCGCCTGCGCGAGACGCTGTTTCCTTTCATCGCTGACGAAGATCAGCCTTTGGAGGATCGGGTTCGGGCGGCCTTCCTGCTGAATACGAGCAACCTGTGCTTTCCCCTGCAGGATGAGGACATGCATGCGCTGCACCTCTTCTACAAGGAGGTTATCTATCCGAATCGGCACCGGCTCTCGCTGCGTCATTTCGGAGAGATTACGTACTATTACACGATTAATATGCTTATTCATTTCCCTGAAACGGAAGAATTGGCCTTATCGATTGCCGCCAAGCTGGAGCCGCTCTTGGACACATCACCGCATACGGATCTGATGCTTCGGCTCTACGACGTTTATTCTTATCAGAGCAATAACAAGCTCATTAATACGTACGTCTATCGGGGCATTGAAGGTGCCAAAAGGTCGGGCTATACGATCAAAGAGCAGGTCGGTCATCTGAACGCAATGGAGTTCACGCTGAATCAAGGCGATATCGCCAGTTTTCAGTATCATCAAGAACGGGTCCTTCAGATCGACGAACTCAGGCGCAAAGATTTGGCCGAGAATTATCAAATCATTCAGCTCTTGTACGCTTTGGAGTGGCAGGACTGGTCTCTGTACCGGCAGGTGGAAGAGGAGCTGCTCGAGCAGCATATGACGGAATCGGGCTCGGCTTTGCTTCATTTCTATCAAGGTTATGCCGCATTTCGCCTGCATCAGCCTGTGCCTGAGCTTCATTACCTCGACAACGAGAATCATGGCGTATTCTTGGAGGCTCTGCGCCAGATCCAGTTGAGAAACAAACGGAGCGCTTGCGAGCTTTTTGAACAGTTCATTGCGAGAAATAATTCCGGCCTCTATGCCGGCTGGGCTTACCGGGAATTGCTGACCCTGCAGCTTGAGCTTCGTTCGGAACGGTTGAACGATTCGTTCGAACAGTTCGCGGAATATTTGAAGCGCTGCTCGTATGATGTTTTCTGGCCTGATTACTATCGGCTTTCGGCGGAAAGAGCCCTGTACGAAGGGGAAATCCAGCAAGCGCTGCTGTACTTGCGAAGAGCCCTGAACGGCTATCAGATTATTAAAAAGGAAGCTTGGCAGCCTTACTTGAAGGCTTGTATCGAGATGGCTATCAAGCCTGCCTACGAGCCGGCATCATCTCATATCCTAGAAGACGACTACGTTCGAAAGATGGCCGCCGAACGCGAACATTGGCTGCTCCTGTCTCTGGATCTGCAAATCATCATTGAGCTCAGCGAGCAGGTGACGGAAACGTTGGATTTGGCGACTACCATGCAGCGGCTGACGAAAGCGCTGTTCGATTATTTCCCGGTCCTCCAACTCGCCATCACCTACAAGCTGCTGCATTATAAACAGAAGGTTTTCGTCACGGCCTCCGGGCTGCGGGATCATGACGAATTGACACCCTACGCCTCCCGAGGCGAAGAGAGCAGTGCGCTCGCCTTCACGCTGTTCCAGCGCGGCGATCAAGAGATCACCTTGAAGGTGCATGTCGATGGCATGACCCGCACGAAGCAGCAGCATATGGAGCATTTCCTGTCGTTCATCAAGCCGCACATCATCAACGTGCTCCTGCATCGGGAAATGGTCATCGATAACTTGACAGGCTTCTATTTGCGAGGCTATTACATGGACAAGCTGCGGGAAGAATTCGCGCTGTCCGGCCGCTACGGACTCGATCTGTCCGTGATCATGATCGACGTCGACAACTTCCGTAAGGTCAACGAATTCGGTCATCCCGAGGGCGACCGCGTCCTGCGGGAAATCGCCGACATCTTCCGCTTTAATTTGCGGAAGAGCGACATCGCCGGCCGTTATGGCGGCGAGGAGCTCATTCTCATTCTGCCGAAGACAGACGGCAAGGAAGCTCTGCGCATCGCCCATCAGCTGCGGGAGGAGATCGAGAAGGAGTTCGCCTATGGGCGGCCTTACAAGATCACCGTCAGCATCGGCGTCTCCTCCCTGGAGCTGTGCCGGCCTTGCTCCGTCGAGAAGCTCATCGAGCAGGCCGATTCGGCCGAGATTATGGCGAAGCGGACGGGGAAGAACAAGGTCGTGGCGGCTTGGGAGTTAGATTAGGGGATTTTGAACAATGGCCAATAACCTAAAATAACGGCGGCTGAGTCCGTTAGCATTGGGGCTGACGCTATTACACAAGACAAAGTCCCATAGCCGGTTCGGATCCTTTCATCCGACGGCATGACACAAGCAAAAAAAGGCCTCCCGGATTCCTTAGAATCCGAGAGGCCTTTTCGAGCTGCATGATGATGCCGCCCATTTAACAGCTGGGTTTATAGTCGAACGTATGGCTTCATTTCCTTATTACTTTAAAGGAAAATACCTAGATTACGAATTCGATTGTCCATATTAATTCATATTAAAACGGAGCTTCCGTGATTTTTTTGTGATTATTTTATTAGAGATTCAATAAGTTATCGTATTCGAACGATATAGGTAACCTCCTCCCTGCCGTTTGATTGCACATCAAGTATTTAGTAACCACCGTCGATAATCGGTGGGATGAGCAACAGATCGTCGCCTTTTCCATTTTTATGACGCTGAACCATCTCATTTAAACGGTCTACATCCACCTTATTGAAATGGTGAAGGATAATAAGGGAATGTCCTCAAGTTCTTGTCATCAGACATTTGTCAGTTGATGTCGGATGACAAGAACATTATCTGACTATTAGCCCCCGCGCTTAAGACCCCCTAAAAATTTCATATTTTTCCACTGATGATAGTGTTTGTTTGTCTTTTCCAAATTTGTTTTACTAGAATATATTATTCTATGAACCTAGCGATTGGTTCAAATAAGCGAATGAGAGGGGGGATTCAAATGCCACATCCTTTAAGCCATCCGAAAATGTTAACGACTGGTGTCTTAAACACAGTCGTTGGTCAAACAGCAGCACATATTGAAGTTGTAAACCTAGAAGCTCATAGAAGTGCTAATGTGACAATTTTAGTTATTGATTGGAATACGGGTTCGCCGGTTATTCTCTTCAACCAGTCTCTAACTATGCTGCCTAATACGTTCATGTCTTTTAGCCAAGCTTTAGCACAATTTCATTATGAAATTCGTCTTATTCTTCCGGCTCACTTAAATGTGACAGCAAATACCTTTGCGATCAATGCAAGCGCTTCTACGCTTCCAGGCTTGACTATGACCGAAAAGGACATGAAACATCTTCATTAATCAATGAGTAAGCAGGAAAATGTAAGCAAGGAACGGAAGCAAAAATCCGGACGTTGGGATATCCCATGTTCGGATTTTTCTCATTTTTGATATTGTTCTTTTCACTCGACTATCCGCGAAAGCTCCATTTTCACACTAAATTGTGCCGCTTGTATTTCCTGCAGCGCCAGGAAGGCTTGCTATTTCTTCTCTTGTTTGTTGAAAGCACGAAACATTTTTAGTTGCTCCATTAAATGTTTTTCTTCTGCAGATGTAATAAAAACTCTAAACCCAGCTGGATGCTGAATGTAGATTCTGTTTCTAAGTTCATTAATCGTACTATCTGCTTTTCTCCTATCCTCTTCTGTCCATCCTTTGCCGCATGGCGAAATTCTTGGAGCAGTAAAATTGCAAGAAATGTGATTTTTAAAATAATAACGGGCTCCCGAAGGAGCCCGTCATTCCTGCATTTATAAGGTTTTTTTCAAACCTCTTACATCATGCCGCCCATACCGCCCATGCCGCCCATATCAGGCATGCTTGGTTTGTCTTTCTCAGGCTTATCAGCGATAACCGCTTCAGTTGTCAAGAACATAGCCGCAACGGAAGCTGCGTTTTGAAGAGCGGAACGCGTAACTTTCGCAGGGTCAACGATACCTGCTTCGAACATGTTCACCCATTGGCCGGATGCTGCGTTGTAACCAATGCCAACTTGCTCGTTTTTCAAGCGCTCAACGATAACGGAGCCTTCTTGACCAGCGTTAGCTGCGATCGTACGAACCGGCTCTTCCAGGGAACGAAGAACGATGTTCACACCTGTTTGCTCGTCGCCAGTTGCAGCCACTTTCGCTACTGCGTTGTAGACGTTCACAAGGGCAGTACCACCACCGGATACGATACCTTCTTCAACCGCTGCGCGAGTTGCATTCAGAGCGTCTTCGATGCGAAGCTTGCGCTCTTTCAGCTCAGTTTCTGTAGCTGCGCCGACTTTGATAACCGCTACGCCGCCGGAAAGCTTAGCCAAACGCTCTTGCAGTTTCTCTTTATCGAAATCGGAAGTTGTTTCTTCCAGTTGGGAACGAATTTGTGTAACGCGTGCAGCGATATCTTTCGCGTCGCCGGCACCGTCAACGATGATTGTGTTCTCTTTGGTTACGCGGATTTGACGCGCGCTACCCAATTGCTCAGGACGCGTGGATTTCAGATCCAATCCAAGCTCTTCTGTAATCACTTGTCCGCCAGTCAGGGCAGCGATATCGCCCAGCATAGCTTTACGACGGTCGCCGAAGCCAGGAGCTTTAACCGCTACGCAAGTGAATGTTCCACGAAGTCTGTTCACAACAAGCGTTGCTTGTGCTTCACCTTCAACATCTTCAGCAATGATCAGAAGTTGTTTACCGGATTGAACGACTTTCTCCAGAACAGGCAAGATTTCTTGGATGTTGGAGATCTTTTTGTCAGTGATCAGGATGTATGGGTTGTCAAGGACAGCTTCCATTTTATCCGTATCAGTGATCATGTATGGGGATGTGTAACCACGGTCGAATTGCATACCTTCTACGACTTCAAGCTCAGTCAAGAAGCCTTTGGACTCTTCAACTGTGATAACACCGTCTTTGCCTACTTTCTCCATAGCTTCAGCGATCAGTTCGCCTACTTCTTCGTCAGCAGCGGAGATAGCTGCAACTTGTGCGATGGATTGTTTGCCTTCGATCGGCTTCGCGATGGATTGAAGCTCTTCCACAGCTGCTTTAACAGCTTTCTCGATACCTTTGCGGATAACCATTGGGTTAGCGCCAGCCGTTACGTTTTTCAGACCTTCACGGATCATCGCTTGTGCAAGAACCGTTGCAGTTGTTGTACCGTCACCGGCAACATCGTTCGTTTTGGTAGCTACTTCTTTAACAAGTTGAGCGCCCATGTTTTCGAAAGCATCTTCCAGCTCGATTTCTTTCGCGATTGTCACACCGTCATTCGTGATCAGCGGGCTGCCGAATTTTTTCTCAAGAACAACGTTACGGCCTTTAGGACCCAAAGTTACTTTAACGGCATTCGCCAAAGCGTCTACCCCGCGAAGCATCGCGCGGCGTGCGTCTTCACTGAACTTAATATCTTTTGCCATGATTAGGAAACCTCCTCTTATTAAAAACGGTACATAGTAAGTAGTAAAACGGAAAACCTAAGTAAACCGTCGTGTTGCCGATCTATTCGATCTATATCCTGCTAAATTAGGCTAATACAGCGAGAATGTCGCTTTCGCGCAAGATCAACAGTTCGCGGCCTTCGTATTTCACTTCAGTTCCTGCGTATTTGGAGAAAATGATACGGTCGCCTTCGCTTACTTCAAGCGGAACACGAACGCCATCTTTCAACGCGCCAGCGCCAACGGCTACAACTTTACCTTCTTGCGGTTTTTCTTTCGCTGTATCTGGCAGCACGATGCCACTTGCTGTAGTCTCCTCTTTCGCAACGGCTTCAATGATAACTCGATCACCTAACGGTCTGATCATGGAAAAATAGCCTCCTTTAGAAAATTGGAAATGGTGTTTTTCAGGGGTTATTAGCACTCGAATGTGTTTAGTGCTAACAACAATTCTTATGATACTCATTCTGGGAGTAATTTGCAAGTCCTTTTACACAATTTTCGTACTTTCGAGCACCCCCCTCATTCTACCCAAATGATAAACAAATATTCCCTGCCCTCAAAAGAAAACAGCCTGCACGTCATGAGCAGACTGTTCTTTTATTTGGCGCCGAATTCCCGCTCCCAAGCGGCATCCTGCACCAGCTGTTTGCTGTAAATAATGCGCGACATCCAGACGCTGAATTCATACAAAATGATAAGCGGCACGGCCACGAGAATAGCCGAAATCGCATCCGGCGGCGTGATAACGGTAGACAAAATGACAAGCAGCATATACGCATATCTTCTGAACTTGTGCAGACGAGCGGGGTTCAGCAGCCTGATTTTCGTCAAAAACATCACCACGATCGGCATCTCAAACACTATCGACAGCGGTATGAGAATATTGAACATGAACGTAAAATACTGCGCCGCCCCATACATCTCTGTAATTTCCAGACTGTGGCTGATGGAGGACGTAAAATAAAAGGCCATCGGAAAAACGACCCAGTACCCGAACGATAATCCGGCCAGAAACAGCAGAAACGCATAAGGAATATAAATAATCGAAGCTCTTTGCTCCGCTTCCCGGAGTCCCGGCTTCACGAAAGCCCATATATGATAGAGAATGACCGGCAGCGTGATCAAAATCCCAACGGCCAGTCCAAAATTCATATATAAGCGTAAAGCGTCCCAAGGGGAGAAAACATTCCATCCGATCGTATCGGCCGGCGGAATATTTTTGAGATACCGGATGATCGGCTTGGCTGAAACCAGTCCCGCTACCATCCCGATAACGAGCACGGCCAAAATCCATATGATCCGTCTGCGGAGCTCGCTCAAGTGCTCCACGAGCGACATTTCATCGTTTGCTGACATATTTCACCAACCTGATTCCCGTAGCGCAGACTTTGTCGGAAAGGCTGAGCTACTCTTCTTGATATGCTAAAAAAAGAAACGGCTAGTCCGGCAGACGCCGTGACTGTGCCGACTTCGCAGCTGATGGCGCAGCCGCTGGAGCAGAGACCGGCGCCGTTTCGGTTTCCGGCAGCTCCGGCGCATTCGAAGCGAACGTCACCGCAGGCCTGAAGGCCGCAGCTCCGGTTACCGTCTCGCTGTCCGGCTCTGCCTTGGCAGCCTGTGGCGCGCTCGACACGAAGGCCACCGCAGGCTTCGCTTCGGCCTGTGCCGGCTCCGCCTCCACAGACGGCTGGGCTTCCGGCTGCACAGGTACTGGCGCAGACACAGCAGCTTGTGCCGTTACAGCAGCGCTCGGCGCCTGCTCAATCACCGGCGCAGGCGCTTTCCGCGGCTCATCGTTCATCAGCTCGCTCGTCGCCTTCTTGAAATCCCGCAGCGTGCGTCCAAGCACGCGGCCAATCTCGGGAAGCTTCTGCGGCCCGAATAAAACAAGCGCAATAATTGCAATTAATAATATTTCGGTGAACCCGATATTCTGGAACATGTCTTTCATCTCCATCAAGTATGGCAATATCCATATGACCTGCAGCTACTGCAGGTTATATCCCACAATTCTCTAACACTGATAAAACCCGCCATACCCCATCTCCGTAATGTCGCTGCGCACAATCGTGTCACCTGCGCATATGCGCGGCAGCAGCACATCGAAGGACGTGTACGGGTCATGCATGACACACCCCGGCAAGCCCATAATCGGAACATCGCCCAGATAGGCGATCATCAGCATCGAACCCGGCAGCATCGGCGTGCCGTAGCTGACCACCCGGGCGCCGGCCATCTTGATCGCGCCCGGCGTGCGGTCGTCCGGGTCCACGGACATGCCGCCCGTGACCAGGACCAGATCCACGTTCTGCGCCAGCAGCGCGCGGATCTCGCCTACAATCGCTTCGCTGTCGTCCAGCGCGAAGCGTTGGTCCACCACCTCGGAGCCGAGCTGCGCGACCTTCTCCTTGACGACAGGGCCGAACTTGTCCTTGATTCGGCCCTTGTACACCTCGCTGCCCGTCGTCACGACGCCTACGCGCAGCTTGCGAAACGGCTTCACCGCCAGCAGGGTGAAGCCCTCGGCCCGGCGAGCGGCGGCGATCCGCTCCACCTCCAGCACCTTCGCTTCGTCCACTATAAGCGGGATCACCCGCGTCCCGATGAGCGAAGCGCCTTCCTTCACCACCGTGTTCGTCCGAATCGTGGACATCACGACCTCATCGATGGCGTTCACGCTGTCGACGAACGTCTTATCGATGTGGACCAAGCCGTGAATCGGCGATTTCACGTTCACTTTGCCCTCATGCGGCTCGGTGAGCATCAGCTCGTCGCCCGCGACCGCCTTGGCCATGCGCAGCGCCGCCTCATCCTCATGGAGATAGCCGGGCTGAAGCTCCATTGCGTAGATATGCTCTTTGCCGATGCTGAGCAGCGCCGGAATATCCGCCTCCGTCACTTGATGCCCTTTGCGAAACAAGCGTCCCTTGAATTCGCCGGGCAGAATCTGCGTCAGATCGTGTGGCAGAATCATGCCGATCGCATCTTCCACCTTGACTTCGCGCAGCATGGAACCGACTTTGCTCTCACTCACCCATGGTCACCTTCTTTGCCTGTCAGAATGCCCAGCGCATGAGGAAGCTGATCGATAATCGCCATCAGATTCTCCTGCACGCCTTTCGGGCTGCCCGGCAAATTAATGATCAGGGTGCGGCCGCGAATGCCGGATACCGCTCTGGAGAGCATCGCTTTCTTCGTCTTCTGCATCGAGATCATGCGCATCGCTTCCGCAAAGCCAGGTGCAACCCGGTCGATCACGTTCAGCGTCGCCTCCGGCGTCACATCCCGGGGAGCGAGCCCCGTACCGCCCGTCGTCAGAATCAGATCGGCCTGATAATAATCCGTCATTTCGATTAATGAAGCCATAATTTCGTCCATCTCGTCCGGAACCACCCGGTACTCGATGATCTCACCTTGAATTTCCTCTTCAATGAGCTCGCGGATTACCTGAGCGCTAGTGTCTTCTCGTTCTCCTCGGTAACCGCGGTCACTGGCTGTCAAAATCCCAACTTTCCAGTGCATCCTTCGTCACCTCTCCCTTGTTAACTGAATGAGATAACCCCTTACCTCTTAAGCATCGCCCGACGCTATCAAACCGTCAAGCTTCGTTTCGGTGAAAATCCCCGTTTTTGCCGCCTGTTTTGGTAACCAGCATCGTGGAAGAGATGATCATGCCCTTCTCGGCGGCTTTGCACATGTCATAGACGGTCAGCGCTGCCGCGGATACCGCCGTCAGGGCTTCCATCTCCACGCCTGTAGGCCCCGTCGTACGCACAGTAGCTTCTATGTAGAGTTCATTGTTGCCATTATCGGCAAACTGAATATCGACGCCCGATAGTGCAATAGGATGGCACATCGGGATCCAGTCTGACGTGTTCTTGGCAGCCATGATACCGGCCACCTGCGCGACGGCCAGCACGTCGCCTTTTTTCATTTTACCCTGCTTAATCAAGGCAAGCGTCTCGCTTTGCATGACTAGGGTAGAGCGGGCCGTCGCCGTGCGCTTCGTTTCCGCTTTATCGGAAATATCAACCATGCGGGCTCGTCCCTGGTCGTTAAAATGCGTTAATGGAGAATCCGGCAACTGTTTCACCTCTTCAGGATTGGGATTTGAACACCATTTTACTCTCCGTGACAATGCCGTCAACCCGGAAATCATGCCAGGAAGAAGGAACCGCGGGAATCAGCTGCTTGTCGAAGGCTGCCGCGACCGCGAAAGGACGCTTCAACCCGCGCGCAGCGAACAGCTGCATGAACCTGTCGTAAAAGCCGCCGCCATAGCCCAGTCTGCCGAAGTCCATATCGAAGGCTAGACCCGGCACCACAATCATGGAAATCGTGGACAGGTCATCCTCTACAGGAACATCGCTGCGCGGCTCTCGGATTCCCCAAGCTCCGCTTTCCAAATCATCGTAAGTATGGATGATATGCAAATTCATTGTCTTCGTATCTGCTACAACCTTCGGCACAAGTACACGAATTCCCTGCTGCCAGCACCATTCCATGAGCGGGGCAACGTCAGGCTCGGACCGAAATGGCATATAAGTCATAATCGTTGAAGGAACGGACGCCTCTTCATGCCGAGCCCCCAGAAGCCTCTCGGTACAAAGCTTGGTCATTCGTTCATGTATGCGAAGCTGCTTCTCTTCCCGTTCTTCGGGCGTAATCGAGGAGCGGATTTGTTCCATGTCCTTACGCAATTCAATTTTTCTTTCACGAATATTCATAACAGGCTCAGCCCTTCCTAACGAAGAGTGTTTCCCCCATTTTAACATAAACAAGGAAAAAAACTATACTCGCGCTGCGGACCCCAGTTCGACGCGCGCAATGACCGGATCATGATCCGAGACATTCGTCCGAATCGTCCATGCGGAACCGGCATTCGGCAGATTGGTGAAAATGTAATCGATCGTTGCACCGTCTGCGAAAGTGCCGTGCTCCGTTTGGCCGAGCGGAACGCTCATTATGTTTATTCTGTTCATTTTTAGCGGAAAAGCATCCTCTTCCATATTAAAATCGCCGGCGACGACAAGCGAACCTTCCGTGGAGGTTAACACGTCCGCAATTCGGGAAAGCTGGAGCTTCCGGTCCTCTTGCGAAAGACCCAGATGGGTCGTCGCGACATGAACCTCCTCCGAACCGATCTTAACCGTTGCCGTGAGCAGGCTTCGCCTTTCCTTGCTGCCCGGAAGCAGCGTCCAGGAGCTGTCCAGAATCGGATAACGGCTCAGAATGGCATTGCCATATTGCCCAACGGTGTAGGTTAGACTTGGAGCAAAGCGCATATCCATGCCCAGCATCTTCGCAAGCTCCTCGGCCTGGTCTACGAACCCGCTGCGCAGCCGGAATCGGTCAACTTCCTGCAGGGCGATGACGTCGGCGCGGGATTCGCGGATAAGATCCGCAATTCGACTTAATTCGACTTTATCATCCATCCCCTGGCCGTGGCGCATATTAAATGTCATAATTGTGAGAGAAGAGGCCTGGGCTAGAGCAGCCGGCTTACTCAGCGCAGAAGAATAGCCTCGTCCGATGTCTGCATTCGGCGCACTAATTATGTAGAAAAGAACGAACAAACCGGCAAATCTGGCAAGCCGCGTCCTGGAAACCGCCATTCCCCATCCCCCCAACATCTATGCAAAATTAAGCATACGATGTCTTCACGCATGGTGTATACTAGTGAATTGATGGGATTATCAGCCGCCAGACGGCGGGCTCACACAGATTCCTTCATTAATAAGCAGGAGGCAGCAGCAGATGCTATTACAAGTTTCGAACATTTCCAAAAGCTATGGAGTACGTTCCGTACTCTCCAATATAACGCTTCAAATCGAAGATAAAGAACGCATTGGTCTCGTCGGCGTGAACGGCGCCGGGAAGTCTACGTTGCTACAGATTATTGCCGGTGAGATGTCCTATGACAGCGGCGACATTTTCAAAGCCAAAGAAACGAAGATCGGTTATCTCAAACAAAATAGCGGACTCCAAACGGACAAAACGATTTGGAACGAGCTGCTCAGCGTGTTCAGTACCCTGCTGGAGACCGAGAAGGAGCTGCGCGAGCTGGAGGCGCAGATGTCCGACCCTGCTCTGATCAACGACGAGAAGAAATACGAGACCACCATGAACCGGTACGCCCAGCGCTCCGATTGGTTCCGCGAGCAGGGCGGCTACGAAATCGAAGCGAAAATTCGCGGCATTCTTCACGGGATGGGCTTCGGCGAATTCTCGCCGGATACCCTCGTGCAAACGTTGAGCGGCGGGCAGAAAACAAGGCTGGCCCTAGCCAAAATGCTGCTCGAAGAGCCCGACCTGCTCATGCTCGATGAGCCGACGAACCATCTGGACATTCAAACCTTAACCTGGTTGGAGGGATATCTCCGTGGATATCCGGGTGCGATTCTCGTCGTATCCCATGACCGGTTCTTCCTGGATGCGCTGGTCACTTCCATCTACGAAATCGAGCGTCATGCCGCCAAGCGGTATACCGGGAACTACACCCGGTTCATCGAAATTAAAGAAGCGAATTACGAAATCGAACTAAAGCAGTTCGAGAAGCAGCAGGAGGAGATCGCGAAGCTGGAAGATTTCGTGCAGCGCAACATCGTGCGTGCTTCGACAACCAAGAGAGCTCAGAGCCGCCGCAAGCAGCTGGAGAAGATGGACCGGCTCGACAAGCCGATGGGCGATTTGAAGCGCGCCTCGTTCTCTTTCGAAATCGAGCATACATCAGGCAAAGAAGTGCTGCAGGTCGATCGTCTGGCGATTTCCTATGACGGGATAAACCGGCTGCTCGACGGGGTCTCCTTCCAGCTTCGCCGCTCGGAGACGGCCGCGCTCATCGGACCCAACGGGGTCGGCAAATCGACGCTGCTCAAAACTTTAATCGGTCAACACCAGCCCGATGCCGGCACGTTCAAGTGGGGCACAGGCGTCACGATCGGCTACTACGATCAGGAGCAGACAGGGCTGAACCCGGCGAACAGCGTCCTGGAGGAAGTATGGAACGCGTACCCTCATCTGGAGGAGGCGCGCATTCGCACCGTGCTGGGGAATTTCCTGTTCAGCGGCGAGGAAGTGTTCAAGAAGGTCGCTGCGCTGAGCGGCGGCGAGAAGGCCCGGGTCGCTCTGGCCAAGCTCATGCTGCAGAAAGCGAACGTCCTCATCCTCGATGAGCCTACCAACCATCTTGATCTGTACAGCAAAGAAGTGCTGGAGTCGGCTTTGATCGACTATGAGGGAACGCTTCTGTTCATCTCCCATGACCGCTACTTCCTGAATAAAATGGCGGAGAGCATGCTCGATCTGCAAAAAGACGGGCTCACCGCTTATCTCGGCAACTACGACGATTATGTGGAAAAGAAAGCCGAGCTGGCGGAGATTGAAGCCAAGCGCTTGGCCAAAGAGGCGGAGAAGAAGGCGGCCGGCGGAGCGGCGGCCAAGAATGAACCCGCCGCCGGCGGGTACGAGGCGGACAAAGCGGCCAAGCGCGAGGAACGCAGCCGCCAGCGCAAGCTGGAGCAGCTGGAGCTCGACATCGCCCGGCTGGAAGACGAAGTCTCCGCGCTGGAGGCGGAGCTTGCCGATCCGGACGTGTACAACAACTACGTCCTCGTGCAGGAGAAGCAGGCCGAGGTGGATAAGCGCAAGAGTATGCTAGCAGGCTGCTATGAGGAGTGGGAGGCGCTGCTCGTCTAAGAAGACGGCGCCAGCTCCCGCAGCCGCAGCAGCAGCATCGGCACGGCGACGAAGACGATCATCGTCGCTGCGGCCACAATACCGGAGTCATTGAGCAGCAGCGCTGCGATGGCTCCGATCATATTGGCTGAGAACCCGTACATCCAGTACGGGTTTTCGTGCTGCCACACGCGGAGCCTGCCGCGCGGGCGAAGCACCAGCACCGCCATCACGAAGAGACTCGTGAGGAGGACCTTGCTCCAAGCGGATGCCCGAAGCAGGTGCACATTCATCCGCAGCTTGCGCACGATCAGATGCCCGATCTGATCGAACCGCCCTTCGCGCAGCGCGTGGAACGCGCGCCCGACATGGCTCTCCCGCGCGAACGCCGCGGGAGAATCGGCGCTGTTGAGCAGCCACAGCGCCCCGACCCCGAGCGCGAGCAGCACCGTCAGCAGGGCCGTGCCCCTGCCTAGGTTCAGCTCGCGCCAGCGGCTGCCGGCGAAGCACTGCACGCCGGCGATGCCGAAGGCGACCGCAGCGCTCAGGGCGCCGCCCGCGTTCGCTCCGAGTGACGGTGCCGCCAAGGCGGCCGTCACGAGCAGGAACGCGGTGCCGGCAGCCGCGCCGGCCCCACGCCTTACAGCGCCGCCTGCGGCATGACGGCGCTGCAAGGCGGCGGTCACGCCGAGCACCAGCGCACCGATGAGGACGCCCATGTATTCGTTGCCGATGCCGTAATAACGGGCGCCGATCATCGGGTCGTAGCCTAGCACGGAATATTTCATAGCCTGCGCCCCTGTGAACGTATCGAGCGTAATGATTCCGGCAAGCCCGAGACCGATGCCCATCATGGCCTTAGTTTCCGTGCAGTTTTGGAGCAAAAGGGCAAGCGCCAAGCTCCCCAGCACGAAATAGGTCACAAGCATAGCCATTGCCGCGGGTATCCCCGCTATTGCCGTCAGAGGAGCGGCGGCCCAGCCCAGGACCAGCATGACGGCCGGCGCCGTCAGCAGCGATAACAGCAGCGTGCGGATCAGTCCATACCCGCTGAATTGCCCCAGGCTTTCCCCGCGCCTTCTCAGCCAAACCGCATAAAGCAAACTTCCCAGTAAAACGAACATCTCATAAGTTGCGAATGGATACAGCAAATACGGACGGCTGCGGTAAATCATTCGCATGCTGTTCTGATCAAGCAGCAGCTCGGCGAGCCCCCCGGTTGCGGAGGAAGCTGCCAGCGGGATGCCGCTCAATCCTGGCGGCTGCGGAATTTTGAACTCGTCCAGCAGTGAGCTTGTCCAATCTTGAAAGGTCACAACGCCTTTGCGGCGGGTAGATTCCGATACGAGCATGCCGCTCTCCCCCGTGTAATGAATAAGCGGCGATAGATAAGCCTTTTCCCTTGCCGCTTCCGAGCTCACCTCCGGCGAGAATACCCACAAGCTGTCCTGATCTGTCTGCACTTCCTCCATTAGCTGGCCCAGAAAGGCATCTATCTCTTGCAGCACCTTACCTTTCAGTTCCTCCCAGCGGTCCGTGTCATAATGACTTTTGTCAGCGTTCAGCCTGTACAGATCGCCTAATTCAATGAGCGTGAAGCTGGATGGCATTCTTTTTTTCCACAACTGAAGAAGCTGTGCATAATCGGTACGCATCCCGTAGGGTCTATCCACAGCCGCAGCCGTCGCTTCATCCCCCAGAGTCCCGTTATCCACAATCCCATTGGAATCTATCAGCATGAGAGGCGCATAGCGGCGCAGCTGTTTGAATTCAACATGGGCGCCTTGGTCCAAATCGCTGCTGCCGAGGACGGTGCGCCGAATCCCATATCCTTTCAGCAAATCCCCCAGCATCCCCGCCCCATACAGTTGATCTTGATTCAGCCTCTTCAGTTTGGGCAGATCGGGAACTAGCAGTGCCCCTGCTGCTGCGGCGCCAAGCACATCCTCTTGCGCCGGGCCCATATACCGTTCCCTAAGCTGTGTAGCACGGACGCCAAGCCTCATATCCTCAGCTTCCAAAGCTTGCAGCTCCGGAAGTCCGGTGAGCGCTTCCCCAGCCCCAAGCGAGCTGTAGACATCCCGCATTGAACGAGCAGCCGTTCGAATATTCATCCCGCCGATAGCTCCGAGCTCTGTCAGCTTCCGGATATGCGGCAGAGCTCCCAACCGCTCGGGCCTCAGCTCCAGGAACGAAAAGCAGGGAATGGCAATGACCGTCACTTTCTTGAATCTTTCATTAGGGCTGAAAGACACTTGGGCTTCGGCCGCTACTCCCTGTGCACGTTGAATCGTTGAAGTCGCCTCGGCGCCGGCAGCTATCCCGTATGTGGACAACTCCGGTACGGAACTCAAGATACCCACAAGACAAATCATTATTTTTAATTTCATACGAATTCTCCCGCCCGTTTTTTGGTTATAGCTTTTTCCTCAAGCGGTGAAAGTATCCAATGCCGAATTGTTCCGATAATTTAGGAGACGATTTGTCACCCCCAATTCTTACACACATGGTTATCCACATGAAAAAAGGGAGGCTAAACCCGCCTCCCCCTGCGATTTTTTGCATTTTTCCACAAACTTATCCACATTATCCCCAAAAACCTGTTCAAAAGTTATCCGATTTTTTTCCCCCTTAAAATCGTTGATCTATGGGGATTTCTTATAGTTGTTCACATTGTACACAGGGTATGTGGATAACTTTGCTCACAAGTTGTGTATATAACTAAGTTTTCTCACAATTCAAGTGAATCTGTCCCCTTAAGAAGCCGTTGTGACCTCGGATGTCGATTCCGGAGCGCCCTGTCCCTGCATGCGAATGGCTTGGTTGCAGGCCGAGATGAATGCTTTCGCCACTGCAACGAGCACATCTTGGTCGATACCGGTGTTCTTATACGTCTGGCCATCGACGGAAATGGTCACTTCCGCTTCACCGGTTGCTTTCTCCCCTGTGGATAGCGAATGCAGCTCCAGATCGGAGAACTCCACGGTCATCGGCACCGCTTGACGAAGACTTTGCACGATCGCTTCGATCGGTCCTTCGCCTGTGCCCGAGTAGACGCTCTCGACTCCCGTCTGGTTGTTCCTGACGGCCACGGAAGCGACCCGGTTGCGGTCACTGCTGGATACGACCTGCACATGCGTCAGCGTGAACGGCTCCATCTGGCCTTCAACCGTTGTACCTACAAGCTCCAGCAGCTGATCGTCGGTAACCATCTTCTGCTCGTCGGCTTTTTCCTTGAACTTCGTATACAGCGTATCCAGCTCTTCACCGGTCAGCTCGATACCGAATTGACCTACGCGGTGCTTCAGCGCATGGCGGCCGGAGTGCTTGCCCAGAATGATCATCGAGCGTGGAATGCCCAGCTTCTCCGGATCCATGATTTCGTACGTGCTGCGGTTTTTCAGCAAACCGTCTTGATGAATACCCGCTTCGTGCTGGAACGCATTCCGGCCGACGATCGGTTTATTGTAGGCGATCGGGAAGCCCATGATGCGGGAAACCATCTTAGACGTGTTGAAAATTTCGCTGCTCACAATGCCCGTCTCGACGCCCATCGTTTGCTTACGGGTCTCAATCGCCATGACCAGTTCTTCCAGCGAACAGTTCCCCGCACGCTCACCGACGCCGTTGACCGTAACCTCCACATGGGTAACGCCGGCGGCAATGGCAGCCAAAGAGTTCGCAACGGCAAGCCCCAGATCGTTGTGACAATGAGCGCTGTATTCGACCGTATCGCCGCCTCTTACACTATGGCGTACTCGGCGGAACATCGCTCCGTATTCTTCCGGCAGCGCGTATCCGACGGTGTCCGGGATGTTGAGAATCGTGGCGCCCTCCGCGATAACGGCCTCCAGAACTTCGAACAAGAATTCATCCCCTGTCCGCGTAGCGTCCATCGGCGAGAATTCGATGTTATTCACGAATTTCTTGGCATACGCAACCATCGTGCGCGCCATCTCCACGACCTGCTGGCGCGATTTGCGCAGTTGGAAATCCAGGTGGATGTCCGACGAAGACAGAAACATGTGAATCCGGCGCGATGCGGCATCCTGCGTTGCTTTGACCGCTGCGTCGATGTCGGCTTTCATCGCGCGGGCGAATCCGCAAATCTCGACGCCGTGCAGCTCGCGGGATATTTGCTGGACCGCATGGAAGTCGCCGGGGCTCGAGATCGGGAAGCCGGGCTCGATCGTATCGACACCCATTTTGGCCAGCTGTCTGGCGATGCGAATCTTTTCCTCCGGATACAGCGAAGCGCCCGGCGCTTGCTCTCCATCACGCAGTGTTGTATCGAAAATACGAATGCGGCGGTTAGTTTGATGTTCCATGGTTATATTCCTCCTCGAATGTGAGCCAGACGCTGCTGGCGATGATGAATGTCAGAGCAGCCTTATGGACAAGTCCAACAGGTCGACAGGCGCTCTCGCTTTTGTACTTTACAACAACAAAAAGACCCGCCATCTCCATATAAGAGACGACGGGTCTTCACCCAGCGCGGTACCACTCTTGTTGACTCCGCGTGCGGAGCCCACCTCAGACATTGCCGGCCAAGATGCAGCCGGTCATGTCACCCGATCACGGAGGTCATCCGTTCATGCCTAACAGCATTAGCTATGCCGCTCAGCATGACCGCTTCCAAGCGAGTTCGGGGCATTCCCGGTCTGCGTCGCATCGACCCGCAGCTTTCTGTACCGTGGAGGTGAGCCCTTACTACTCTTGTTCATTGCGTTTATTCTATGTTCAGATGGTTGATATGTGGTGTGATTGACGAATAGCTGCGATTCGGTAGAGTTCCCTGTATTTCCTGCAGTAAATACGGGCTCCCGCGTTCAATTTCAAGAAAATTCGGTAAATTCGCCGTATGTTGCGGCTGACTAGTCTCAATCGGCGGAACTGCACGGAAAGAGATGCAGCTAAGGCAGAGGTGCATGGCGGTGGGGCAGCCGTCTAGAACGACCAAAAAGACCTGCCATCTCTATAAAAGAGACGACAGGCCTGAACCTTCCGCGGTACCACTCTCATTGATCCGAGCTGTTAGCTCGAAACCACTCGTGTACCCGATCACGGGGGTCAACCGTCAAGACCTACTTGGTGCCGGATCCTTGGCATCCTGATCAGCCTTACCGCTCCCGGGCGAGTTCTGGTCACGTTT
This sequence comes from Paenibacillus sp. MAHUQ-63, assembly GCF_028765165.1. Lineage (GTDB taxonomy): Bacteria > Bacillota > Bacilli > Paenibacillales > NBRC-103111 > Paenibacillus_E. Next base: position 1,434,228 of record NZ_JARADB010000001.1, read on the forward strand.
CGTCTGTGCTTTCACCAAGCGCACAGCTCTCTGAGCGAAACTGAGGGTCCGTACTATTCCCGTTCTTAGCGTTTCAAAAGTATTGATTGTGATTATAATATGCGTTCACGGCAAAGTCAATACAGTTATCTGAAAATTGTTAAATTTTGCTGAGCAGCGTGGAACTTACCACTCTTCCAGCTTCAGCTGTGCCTCGGCTTTAAGCTCCATCGTATCGAATTCCTGCTTGTCCCACTTGAGGAACGCAGCGGCGGCAATCATCGCCGCATTGTCCGTGCAGAGGCTGTGCGGCGGCACCAGCAGCGGCACGTCCAGCTGCGCGCAGCGCTCGGCCAGCGCGGTGCGCAAGCCTCTGTTCGCAGCGACGCCGCCCGCGAGCAGCAGCTGCTTCGCGCCGAACTCCCGCACGGCGCGGGCCGCTTTCTCGACAAGCACGTCGATGACGGAGGCTTGGAAGCCTTTGGCGATTTGCGCGGTTTGGACGGTTTCGCCGCGCATTTTGCTTTGGTTGACGACGTTCAGCACAGCGGATTTGAGACCGCTGAAGCTGAAGTCGTAGGAATCCGCCTCCAGCCACGAACGAGGCAGCTTCACTTCGGAATCGGCCTCGTGCGCGAGCCGATCCACGTGCGGGCCGCCCGGATAAGGCAGGCCCATCGCACGGGCGATCTTGTCGTACGCTTCGCCTGCCGCGTCGTCCCGTGTGCGCCCGATGATCCGGAATCGGCCCGGCTCCTCCAGCAGCACCAGCTCCGTATGTCCGCCGGACACGACGAGCGAGAGGAGCGGATATTCCAGCTCATGCACGAGTTGATTCGCATAGATATGTCCGGCAATATGGTGCACGCCGATCAAGGGCAGCCCCAAGGCGCAGGCGAGCGCTTTGCCCGCGACGACGCCGACCAGCAGCGCCCCGATCAGGCCGGGGCCCTCTGTTACGGCAATCGCGGACAGCTGCTGCAGCGATACGCCCGCCTTCTCCACGGCTTCCTCCAGCATCCAGGTGATCGACTCCACATGCTTCCGGGAAGCCACCTCCGGCACAACGCCGCCGAAGCGCTGATGCGTTTCGATTTGGCTCGAGACGACGTTCGAGCGGATGATTTTGCCATTTTCGACAATCGCTACTGAAGTTTCGTCACAGCTCGTTTCTATGGCCAAAATATAGACAGGCTCCTGACCTGCCTGATTCATCTGTTGTTCATTCTGTATAGTCACAATGGTTCACCTGCCGAAGCCTCATTATCCGAGACTATCCTTCCTTCTCTTGGGCAAATCCGCCCACATGATGACGGCGTCCTCCCGGTTGTCCGTATAATAACCCCTGCGCACACCGACGGAGCGGAAGCCGACTTTCTCATACAAATTCTGCGCGACATAGTTCGATGCCCGCACTTCCAGCGTCATCCGGATCGCTCCCAGGAAGGCTGCCGTTTTCATCAATTCCCGCAGCAGACGCTCCCCGAGCTTGCGCCCTCTATACGTGTTCCTGACGGCAATGTTCGTCACATGCGCTTCCTCCATGATGAGCCACATGCCGCCGTAACCGGCGACCTCGCCGCCGGCATCCATAATCATATAATGAGCGAACTGATTGTTCGTCAATTCGTTCTCGAAAGCCCCTCTAGTCCATGGGGTTGTAAAAGCCTCTTGTTCGATTTCACAAATGTAGGGGATGTCCTCCAATTGCATGGAGCGAAAAACCAACGTTTCTTCCGTCGTATGCGGTTGATGCTGTTCCACGAATCAACTCTCCCCTTTCTTCATTTGGACGCCGGCCAGTAAGTTCGCCTCCGCTTCCGGGAGTCTGGTGTAGTTCGGCACCAAGGTGTGCACGTCCGCACGCTCCCCGCGAGCCAAGCGCGGATTAGCCAGCTTGCCGATATATTGGGCTTCGATTCCGTAGCTAAGCTGTTCGCAGTTCCCTGGCCAGTCTTGCGCGAATTGCTCAAGCTCCGCCTCGAAGCCTTCTGTTTCGCCTACGAACAGGATGCTGCGGGGCGCTTGTCCCGGCCCCGCCTGCGCTGCCGCCGAGCGCAGCTGTGCCAGCCACGGCCCGATGACGCGAATGCCGTCCGGTAGCACTTCGCGCCATGATGCATCGGGATCTCCCTCTGCAGCAAGCGGAGAAGCGCCTTCGTACGCATACACGGCTGTAAACGCCTGCTTGCGCCGTCCGTCCAGGAGCGGGACGACCCATGTGAGACCGTCCGCAGGAACTTCAAGCCGATTGTCGGCTCCGCCCAGCGCCATCGCTTCCAAACTGGATATGCCGATGAGAGTAAGACCCAGCGACCAGGCGAATGTTTTGGCCACGGAGACGGCGATCCGGACGCCGGTATAAGAGCCTGGGCCTACGCCGGCAGCGACAGCTTGCAGATCTTTCGGTTTCAGCTGCCGGGAGGCCAGCAGCTCCTCGATATGGGGCAAGAGCCCGATGGAATGGTTTCGTTCGGCGTGCGAACTGACCTCGCCCAGCAGGTTGCCGTCTTCTAATAGGGCTACCGTCATTGCCGAGGAGGATGTGTCGATGGCTAAGCATCGGCCTGTATGCTTTGTCCGTTCTGTCATTGTAGTTGTCCGTTCTCCTTCATCTGTACACACCAACTGCCGTACGGCTCCCCGTATGGCGTCAGGTGAAACACTCTGGTTTGATCCTCTTGCAAAGAAATCGTAATCGCAAGCCGTTCTGCCGGGAGCAGATCTTCGATAAGGCTCGACCATTCGATCAGCGTAACGCCTGCCCCGTAGAAATAATCTTCGAGCCCCAGCTCGTCCGCCTCCTCTTGGGAAATGCGGTACATATCCATATGATAGAAAGGAAGCTGCGCTCCCTCGTATTCTTTGATAATCGTAAACGTCGGCGAATTCACCGTTTCCTGAATGCCTATCGCTCTAGCGAAGCCTTGCGAGAACCTCGTTTTGCCTGCTCCCAGATCGCCGTCCAGCGTAAGAACAGCTCCGGGATGCAGGCAGCCGGCCAGCAGCTGCCCCAGCTTGTCGGTATCTGCCTCCTGCCGGGAATAGTACGTATATGCGGTTTGAGCCAGTGATCTCATCCCTTTCTTTCCGAATGCGCGTGCTGCTCCTATTATAGCCTTCGTCTTACTGCGATAGCAATGGCGGTTTCCCGGCCGGTACAAGCTCGCCATGCTCCGGGTTGGGCCGGGTTGGGTTGGGTTGGGCCGGGCCCCGGGGATCAACCAAGGGAACAGCGACTCTGACCGAGCCCCGGTTGTAACGGACACAGAGGCCGCTAATCAAGCTTGAAGCGCCTTGTTTCCGTGCTAACGGACACCAAAGACCTTATATGCCGATATATCGGACATCATCAAGCTCATAGGCGTATATAACGTCATCTGTGTCCGTTACATTGTCCAAGCGGCCGATTTTCAGCGAACAACGGCACCTGTGTCCGTTAGCTCCCACGAACGTCAGGAAGCCCGCTCCCCACATAGGGAACGGGCTTCCTGACGCCTTAGCGGACCTCTTCGAGCTCCTGCACGGCTACCAGCTTAGCATCGGCCGGATTCTCTTCGGCATGAACTTTGGCCAGCGCTTTGCCGGGATCGACACTATCGATCCATACCGGAACGCCGTTCAGTTCAACCGTAATCTTCTCGTCGGCAGCTAAAATTTCTTGAGCGCGATGAAGGTTCATGGCTCGTCCAATACGGATTCCGGATGATCCATCGTATCCGTGGTCGTGGATTCGATCAATCCGTTATGCATGGTAACGTTGCCTCCGCCCAAGCCTTCGTTAATCATCCGATCGATGTCCATGAAATGCTCATCTTTTCCTTGATCGCTTGTATCTTGGGTTGCATTTGAATCTTGTGCCATCCGTAAATCCCTCCTTAAGCGTACTTTGACAAGCCCTATGGCAATCAACTTGCATCTTTAACGTGCCCACGCCGCCCGAAATCCATTCTCTTATTCACTGCCGTATAAAGGCAGAAAATCAAGAGAATACTAGTACAATAACGAATATCATTGGGGAGGAATTACGCGATGCATACGGTTTGGAAAGGCGCCATTTCATTCGGGCTCGTCCATGTACCAGTGAAAATGTTTTCGGCTACGGAAGATAAAGACATCTCCATGAGATACATTCATAAAACTTGCATTACCCCTCTAGCTTATGTGCGCAAATGCCAGACTTGCGAGAAAGAAGTAGAATGGGACGAAATTACGAAAGGCTACGAGTACGAGCCCGGGCGTTTTGTCCTTTTCGAGAAGGATGAATTGGAAAGCATCTCCGGAGAGGCGAACAAAGAGATCAAGATTCTGGATTTCGTCAACTTGACGGATATCGATCCGGTTTATTTTCAAAAAACCTATTATCTAGGCCCCGGGGATACGGGAGCAGGCGCTTATAATCTGCTGCTGGACTCTATGCGCCAAACCGGCAAAATCGGCGTCGCCAAAGTATCCATTCGCTCCAAAAGCTCACTGGCTGCGATCCGCGTCATCGAGAACTGCCTGGCCTTGGAGACCATCTTCTATCCCGATGAAATCAGGCCAATCTCGCAGGTTCCCAATCTGCCTGAGAAGGTGACCGTCAACGAACGCGAGCTGGAAATGGCCAAGATGCTGATCAGCCAGCTGTCCTCCCCTTTTGAACCGGAGAAATATAAGGACGAATACCGGGGACGCTTGCTCGAGGCCATCGAGCACAAAATCGCCGGCGAAGAAGTGCAAGCCGCGCCTGCTCTGCAGAAAACGAGCGTCATCGATCTCATGGCCGCGCTGCAAGCGAGCCTCGATGCCACGAAATCGGCGGATGACGACGGCAAGGTGACGCTAGCCCCGGATGCAACCGTTCAAGAAGAGAAGAAACCGAAGAAGTCGCGGGCCAAAAAGGTGAAAGAACCTGTCTCATAACGATCAATAAGCGCTTATCCATAGAGCCGAGGCGGCCCCTGGACAGGCGCTTATTCTTTGTTAGAGCTGGTTGAAGCCGCATTCCTCCGGAGAGGCGGTCACGATTGCCTGTATGCTCGGCTGACGCAAGTTCCTGTCCCGCGTCCATTCCATGTAGTTGATTTTCACCGTGATGCGCGGTTCGATCCAGATGGCATCTTTGGATCTCTCCGGCACGTTGACGAACGGCTTGCTGCCAATCGTCATCCCGTTCACGACGTCCGTCAGCGATCGCCAATCCTGCTGCGTCAGCTTGCCCGTCCCGGCGTGTCCGATGTACCACAGCTGGCCGGAAGCGTCATAGAGCCCCAGCATCAGCGCATTGACCAATTGGCCTCGCTTGGTTACCCCGCCTACGACGGCGATGAGATCGTGAACGATCTTCTTTTTCATCCAGCGCTTGTCCTTGCCCCCGATTAAGTATTTGCTCTGCAAATCCTTGATCACGACACCCTCCATATCATGCTGCTTCATGACGGCGAATAAGGCATCGGCATCCGGGTAATTCGGAACGAGCTGGATGGTTTCGTTCGTATGAATCACTTCCGACAATATTCGCTGCCGCTCCTGCAGCTCTTCATCCACAAGCCATTTGCCATTAAGGAACAAAATATCGTAGATCATATACACGACGGAAACCGATTTGATCGCCAGGGGCAAATTTTTGGCGTTGCGGACGCCGTCCCGGCGCATAATTTCATGGAAAGACGGCCTGCCGTCTTTGAGCGCTATCAATTCCCCGTCCAGAATGACGGAGCTCGCCTTGCAATACGACCGTGTACTCGCGATCTCGGGATATTGGAGCGTCCGGTCGTTCAATCTTCGATTCACCAGACGAACGTTGTGCCCATCATCATAAGTCAGCATCCGGACCCCGTCCCATTTGATTTGGGCGATCCACTGCTTGCCTTCCGGTATCGTTTCCGTGCTGACCGGCTCGAACGGGATGACCGGGTTGAGTGAGAGTTCCATATGCGTCTCCATCTGTTGCAGGATACTTCTCATTATTACCATCGGCGGCAAAAGAAAAACCATCAACGCCACGTTGATGGTCAGATGTCCGTGTTCGGCATATCGTTAAGCGGCTGCCGCCGCCATGCCGCCAAGCACATACAGACTTTGGCTCAAAGCGCCCTTGCCGCCGAAGTACATGAGGCTGCGCAGTCCCGCGACGGCGTCAACGTGGCCCCTCAAGACAAACCGGAAGCTGGTCACCGCCCAGCCCCAGAGCAGACAACTCCTCCCGCCGAAATAGCAATAACCCTCCGCTCTATATCCTGAACGGGCAGCCGGAGGGTTTATTTATTCGGCTTTGCGGCTGACGATCAGCACAAGTCCGAAGGAGATGACGATAATGGCTCCGGCCCAGAGCCAGGCCAGCGTCTGATTGCCGGATTCTACGGCAATATAGATGGCTGTCGGCAGCGTCTGCGTCTTATGCGGGATGTTGCCAGCGATCATGAGCGTCGCGCCGAATTCGCCGAGTCCCCGGGCGAAGCCCAGAATGTACGCAGACGTAATCGAGCGACGGGCCAAGGGAAGCGTAATATAGCGCAGCACCTGCCATTCGTTCGCGCCGTTCGACCGACCGGAGTCTTCCAGGTCTTTGCTGACGGCCGAGAACCCTGTTTTCATCGTTTGGTACACGAGCGGGAAGGCCACCACAACCGAGGCGACAACGGCGGCTCCCCAGGTAAAAATGATAGGGAGACCCAACAGCCGTTCAAATAAGGAGCCGATCCAGCTTTTCTTGCCCAGAAGCACAAGCAGGATGAAGCCGACAACGGTAGGCGGCAGCACCAAGGGCAGCAGAATTGCCGTTTCGACGAAGGCTTTCCCGCGGAATTTACGCCGCGACATTCGCCAAGCCGCCAAGCCGCCGAGCAGGAGGACGAATAGGCTGGACACCGCGGCCACTTTGAGTGAAAGCACAATGGGAGCGGCGAATTCCCCCCAGGTGATGTCTTCCATCATTTCGCCGGGATGGTGAAGCCGTATTTCACGAAAACGTCCTGCGCTTCTTTGGTTTGCAGATAGGCATGGAAATCAGCGGCTTCTTGGCTGTGCTTCGTCGCTTTCACGACCCCTGCCGGGTATTCGACCGGCGTGTAGCTCTTGGGATCGACGCTAAGCGCAACCTTCACACTTTTGGAGCTTAACGCATCGGTCTTGTAGACGAAACCCGCTTCGGCATTGCCGGACTCCACATAGGTCAATACTTGACGCACGTCTTTCCCTTGCACAATTTTGCCTTGAAGAGTGTCCCATAGCTTCGCTTGCGTCAGCGCTTCTTTGGCATAGCCGCCTGCGGGAACGGTTTGCGGTTCACCGACCGCTATGTGTTTGATCGCGTCGCCCGTCAAATCTTCCACCTTCTGCACGGCCGCTTTGCCGTCCGCAGGAACGACCAGCACCAATTCATTGAGGAGCAAATTGCTTTGCTTGGAGGCGTCGATGAGTCCTTTATCCACGAGTGCTTTCATATTTTTGGCCGCTGCCGACAGGAACATGTCCGCCGGAGCCCCTTGCTCGATTTGCTGCTGTAGCGCACCCGAGGCGCCGAAGTTGTAGTTGAGCTTGATGCCCGTATGTTTGCTTTCGTAGTTGGTTTGAATTTCTTTCAGTGCGTCGGTCAAGCTGGCGGCTGCGGAAATGGTCAGCTCCACTTTCTCCTTGGACGCCGGTGTTGCTGGAGCCGATGGCGCCGCAGATGGTGCCATGGATGCCGCTGCCGGAGTCGCGCCCGCGCTTTCATTGGTTTTCGCTGCACATCCCGTGAAAAGCATGGAGGAAGCAATGAATAATAACGAAACATGATTAAACAGTCTTCTTTTGAGCATGGTAACCCCACCACTTTCATTTATTTATCTATTTAGATATAAATAGAATAATCTTGTTATATTCTATTACATAAACCGTACATTTTCTAGGAAAATATTCAGATTGTCATACTCGTTATATCAGCTTATCATAGGAGTTATTGAAACCGCCTACGGAGGATACCATGACAGCTGACATTTCCTATACAACCGAAGAGATCGCCAAGCTCCTCAAAATCTCCAAACTGACCGTGTATGACCTCATCAAAAAAGGAGACCTGCCCGCCTACCGGGTAGGCAAGCAAATGCGTGTAGACGCTTCTGATCTCGAAGCGTATAAAGTCCGCGCCAAAGGCGGGATGACGAGCTCCTCACGTGTCGTCGATCCGCCTGTCCTCGATCCGCCAGCGGGACCTGCGCTTGCCGTTTCACCGCCCGGTGCCGCACCTTCCGGCAAAAGCGCTCTCGTCATCACCGGCCAGGATATTTCGCTGGACATTCTGGCCAAACATATCGAACGCAAGGTGCCTGGCAGCAGACCGCTGCGTTCCTATGTAGGAAGTTTGGACAGCCTGATCGCGATGTACCGGGGGGAAACGGATATTGTCTCCACCCATCTGCTGGACGGCGATACAGGCGAGTACAACATTCCTTATGTTCGCAAAATTTTGATCGGTTCTTCTTATATCGTCATCCGGCTTGTTTCCAGATCGGCCGGTCTCTATGTGCAGCGTGGCAACCCGAAAGGACTTCACGGATGGGCCGATCTGGGCAAGAAGGGACTGCGTCTCATTAACCGGGAGAAAGGTTCCGGCGCCCGCGTCCTGCTGGACGAACAGCTGCGCCTGCATGGCATTTCGTACAGGGAACTGCTCGGATACGATCAGGAGGAATCGAATCATATGGGCGTGGCCGGGAAAGTCGCTACCGGCGAAGGTGATTTCGGGGTAGGCATAGAGAAGGCGGCTTCGATGGTCGGAGGCGTTGACTTCGTTCCGCTCATCCAGGAGCGTGTCGACCTTGTCATGCTGAAGAAGCCGGAAAACCTGGCTTGGATCGAGCGCGTCAAGGACGTGCTGCAATCGGAGGCGTTTCATAACGAGCTGCGCCCTATCCAAGGATATGATCTGTCCCAGACGGGGCGCGTGATGTTTGAGACTTAAGAAGTGAGCCCCCTCCTGCGGCTAACGGACACAGCGGTCCTTATTCCGCGTATTCGGGCCGGTGCGGAATTCTAACGGACACCAGCGCCGTTATTTGCCTGCTTCAGCGCCAATTCGCGCTGAAATCGGCAAAATAAGCGCCCCTGTGTCCGTTGGAATCGCGACGGGCTGTTTTTCGCGCCAATAGCGGCCGTGGTGTCCGTTAGTGCGGGCGGCGGTGGTGAACGCCAGCGCCTCCCCCGTTGGGCTAACGGACACAGCGGTCCTTATTCCGCGTATTCGGGCCGGTGCGGAATTCTAACGGACACCAGCGCCGTTATTTGCCTGTTTCAGCGCCAATTCGCGCTGAAATCGGCAAAATAAGCGCCCCTGTGTCCGTTTGAATCGTGACGGGCTGTTTTTCGCGCCAATAGCGGCCGTGGTGTCCGTTAGTGCGGGCGGCGGTGGTGAACGCCAGCGCCTCCCCCGTTGGGCTAACGGACACAGCGGTCCTTATTCCGCGTATTCGGGCCGTGGCGGAATTCTAACGGACACCAGCGCCGTTACTTGCATGTTTCAGCGCCAATTCGCGCCGAAATCGGCAAAATAGGCGCCCCTGTGTCCGTTAGAATCGCATCGGGCCGTTTTTCGCGCCAATAGCGGCCGTGATGTCCGTTAGTGCGGGCGGCGGCGGTGACGCCAGCGCCTCCCCCGTTGGGCTAACGGACACAGCGGTCCTTATTCCGCGTATTTGGGCCGTGGCGGAATTCTAACGGACACCAGCGCCGTTACTTGCATGTTTCAGCGCCAATTCGCGCCGAAATCGGCAAAATAGGCGCCCCTGTGTCCGTTAGAATCGCATCGGGCCGTTTTTCGCGCCAATAGCTGCCGTGGTGTCCGTTAGATGTTGCGTAATGACGATACGGCTCGCAAAGTCCTTTTTTACGCAGCCTCACCATCAAAAAATCGCCACTCACTTTGCCTGAACGCAAAGTAAATGGCGATTTCTATGACCAGCACGCTGCCTCCACATGGATTCGAGCGTCAACGTTATGGTTTACGGTTTACGGTTTACGGTTTACGGTTTATGGTTTACGCTCTACACTCCACACTCTACGCTCTACGCTCTTCGCTTCTCTACGTCACCTTCACCCTTAGCTCTCCTCCGTCCGCTCCTCGTCCCGCATTTCCTCGTAATCCGGAAACTCCAGAAATCCGATGCTTTTGAGCTCGTTCATATGGATCTCCGACAAATCCTCCAAAATGCGCATCCCGGACTCCGACAGCCGAATGAAGATGCTCCGCCCATCGTCCGGGTTAGGCACGCGGTATACGAGCTCAAGCTGCTCGCAGCGCTTAATCAATTCCACACAGGCATGCGGTGTAATCCGCAGACGTTCTGCAAGCTCCTTCGGGGTTGCGTAATCGCGTCCCGGGAACCCCATGATCGCCAGCATCAGCTGATGATACTGCGGAGTAAGCCCTTTCGCCCGCGCCGCCGACTCACTGAAATGTATAAATTTACGGAGTTGATACCGAAATAACGCTAACTTCTCATAGACCGCCTTGGGTAATCGCTCTTGTGACATACGCTGCTCCTTGTAGATCATGATATTCCATTCTATCATACGAAACGGATCGAAGGGTACGCTCCATTCAAGCATTGACAAATAGCGAGGGAACTATGAAAATGTTGAAGAACTGCACTTAGGAGGAACATATGGTCTATTTAGCCGTCTTTATCTTTATTCTTACGATTACGTTTGTAATCTGGCAGCCTAGAGGTCTTAACATCGCCTGGTCTGCCTCGGCCGGCGCCGTGCTGGCACTGCTGTGCCAGGTTGTGTCCCTGCAGGATGTCGTCACGGTGACGGGCATCGTCTGGAACGCCACGCTGGCCTTTGTCGGGATCATCCTGATCTCGCTCGTTCTCGACAGCATCGGATTTTTTGAATGGGCGGCCCTCCACATGGCGCGTATGGCCGCAGGCGACGGCAAACGCATGTTCATCTATGTCATCGTGCTCGGGGCGGCCGTTTCCGCCTTCTTCGCCAACGACGGTGCCGCGCTCATCTTAACGCCGATCGTGCTCGCCATGGTTCGCGCGCTGAAATTTCCGGACCGCATGGTCCTGCCTTTCGTCATGGCAAGCGGATTTATCGCCGATACGACGTCCATTCCGTTCGTTGTCAGCAACCTGGTTAACATCGTATCCGCCGATTTCTTCGGCATTGATTTCGCGACCTATGCCAGCCGGATGTTCGTCACAAGTCTCTTCTCGCTAGGCGCGAGCTTACTTGTGCTGTATCTGTATTTCCGCAAAGACATTCCAAGGGATTACGATAGGACTCATCTGAAAATACCCGCTACAGCCATCAAGGACATGCGGCTTTTCCGGTTATCGTGGATCATCCTGGGCATCCTGCTCGCCTCTTACTTGGCCAGCGGATTCACCCATACGCCCGTCTCCTTCATCGTCGGCTCCGCTGCCCTCGTATTTATGCTGATGGCCCGCACCAGCAAAGCCGTTCAGGCGAAGCAAATCATCAAAGACGCTCCCTGGGGGATCGTCATCTTCTCGATCGGGATGTACGTGGTCGTCTACGGTTTGAAAAATGCCGGTTTAACCGCTGCGCTCGGCGAACTGATTGAAGTGATCTCGAAGCATGGCTTATGGGCCGCTTCGCTGGGGATGGGCTTCCTCGCCGCCGTTCTTTCCTCGGTTATGAACAATTTGCCGACTGTAATGATCGGTGCACTGGCGATTCATGGCACCCATACCTCTGGCATCGTTCGCGAAGCGCTCATCTATGCCAATGTGATCGGCTCCGATCTGGGACCGAAAATGACGCCGATCGGATCACTCGCGACACTGCTGTGGCTCCATGTTTTGGCCAAAAAAGGCGTGAGAATCACTTGGGGAACGTATTTCAGAATTGGCATCGTGCTGACGATCCCTACTTTGCTGATCACCCTGCTGGGATTAGCCCTGTGGTTGGAGATTATTGCCTGAGCGACGCATGATGTTTACATTTATGTCCACACTATGAAAACCGGCTCCTTTGTTTTTCATTGCTGCATGCAGAAAGGTGGACTTTATGGTTAAGCAATTGCAAGTCATGCTCTTTATTTTTGCCGTGTACTGGGCCGTCCTGGCGATCTCGCCGACCAACCGGATCCAGTGGCTGATGGAGAACCTGCTGCTCGTCGCCGCCGTGACGCTTCTTCTATGCACATACCGAAGATTTCAATTCTCGATGATTTCCTATTGGTTTATCTTCGTGTTCCTCTGCTTCCATGCCTATGGAGCACACTATACGTACCAAGGCACGCCGTTTGACGCATGGCTGAAGGGAACTTTTCATACGCACAGAAGCTATTACGACAGAGTCGTGCATTTCTTGTTCGGCCTGTTCTGGACCTATCCGGCCCGCGAGTGGCTGACCCGCGTGACGGCGGTACGAAAGGGGATCTGGTCCTACGTCTTACCCGTGACCATCGTCTTTGGCTTCAGTTCACTCTTCGAAATCATAGAAATGATAGCGGCACTCGTTGCGGGACAAGCGGGGCAAGAGTATGTAGGCATGCAGGGCGACCCTTTCGACTCAGAAAAGGATATGGGGCTCGGTCTGGCCGGAGCCGCCCTAAGCATGTGCATACTGGGCTGGAAGCGGCACCGGGAGCCCGCGGCGGATTAGCATCAGCTTCTTGGCGCCCACAGCATGATTGAGACACCTATGACACAGACGACGGCACCGGTCCAGTCGTAAATGTCGGGTGTTTTTTTGTCGACCACCCACCCCCACAGCACGGCCAGAACGATGAATACGCCGCCATAAGCTGCATACACCCTTCCGAACGATGGGAAGGTCTGCAAGGTCGGTATGATACCATACAGGATGAGCACGATGCTGCCCGCAATCCCATACCATAACGGTTTGGATTCCCGCAGCCAGAGCCAGACCAAATATCCTCCGCCGATTTCGGCAAGTCCGGCAGCTATGAAAATCAATATTGAAAACAACACTTGCTCGGACTCAGCTCCTTCCTTATTTCAATCTCAAGATGTCCCCAAGATCTTCTTCCCGCGCGGCTGCTGCCCGTTCGCATCCGGTTCTAGTGTAACGCCGAAGGAATCGACCTGGAAGTCGCTTCCTTTCACCGGAATACTGTACGTGAGTACGCCCGTTCCTTTCTCATCCACGCGAAGGGTTCCGCAATTATATCGCTTCCCGTTCCGGTTGAACCAGACCTGGTAAGCGGACTCTCCTTCCGTTTCATTGAGACCTTGCAAATTGATGACGACATTATGAACGTCTCCGTTCTGCAGAATCCATGCCGTACCCGAAGCGCTTGGCATCGAGCTTTCAACGGACTTTAATTGATAAGTATGCTTGATTTCAGCGGGACTGCCGAGCCCCGGATTTGCCGAAAGCACGGTATCCTTCGACCCCTGGCTCCACCAAATGCCGACGGCTAAGCCTGCAACAATCGCCGCCGTCCAGCCATATATCCACTTGTTGGAACGCTTCTTCTTCATCTTGACCGCCTCAGCCTCAGGGCGTGGCGGCACGATTGCATCCTTGACGGCCTCAGCCTTAGGGTGCGGCGCCACGATCGCATCCATCACCTGCTGCTTCAAGTCCGGCGGAACATCCACTTCTTCCATTTGGAAAGGCAGCGCCTGCCAGACCGCCTGCAATTCGCTCCATTCTTCGCGGCAGTTGACGCAAGTTCGCAGATGCCGTTCGAAAGCCGCGCGCTCAAGCTCCGTGCAGTCGCCGGTCACATAGTTGACCAAGTAACCGCAGTCTATGGTTTCATGTTCTTTCATGACGTCATCCCTCCCTCAACGATGTCAGATGCTTGCGAAGTATTTTCAAACATTGATGCAGCCTGCTCTTGATCGTACCGACCGGTTCGTTCGTGCGGGTTGCGATTTCGCTCAGTGAATAGCCCTGCCAATACATCATATCGATCAACTGAATCTGACTTTCCGATAAATGCACATACGCCTCGTGAATCTGTTCCCCGATCCATTTGCGCGATAGGACCGAATCCGGATCCGGGTCATCGGAGACAAGTGCATGCTCCCACTCCCTAGGCTCATAGCGAACGACTTGCTCGAGCCGGCGCTTTTTACGCAAATAATCAATGGTCATGTTGCGCGTAACGGTGATGATCCAGTTGACGAACCCGCCCTTGCCGGGATCATAGCCTTTCTCCGTCGTCCACAGACGCGTGAACACAAGCTGAACGATTTCCCTGGCAGCCTGTTCTTCCTTCAATGATTTCAGCGCGAATGAATACACAAGCTTCGCATAACGATCATAAAGCTCTTCCAAAGCGGGCTGATGCTTACCGAGAACCAGCTTCATGAGCTCCGCGTCTGTTCGATTACGCATATTCGGCACACTCCGAGTCGTCATTAAGTTTATACGTTTACCATATCGCTCGGAGGATGTATTGGCAATAGATTTATAGAAAAAGAAAGCCCCGGAAGCTGAACGTGCCAGCTCGCCGGAGCGAAGTTAGGAACTATTGCGAAGCTTTCGTTCCGCTGAATGCCGCAGGATCAACTACATACCAGACATGACCGACGTCCTGCCCAGTCGTGTCGCCCATCTTCTTATCGTCTACCCAATAGTACAGCGGGAAGCCTTTGTATGTCGTTTGCAAGCTGCCGTCCGCTCGAGTCAGCGTGCCGAAATCAGCGGAATTGACGCCGGTCGGCGCGGAGATCGCATCCGAGTAGAAGGCAGGCCATTTCTCCAGGCATTTGCCGGAACAATTGCTCACGCCCTTCGTATCCTTATCGTAATAATACAGCGTCATCCCATTCGCATCGGTCAAATAGTTGCCAAGATCCGGCTTCGTGCCGATGGCAATCCCGCCGTTCCCCGGCTTAATGACGAACCATACTTTGCCGACGTTATCACCCGTCGTGTCTCCAGGCTGCTTATCCTTCGCAAAATAATAGAGCGGCCATCCCTTATATGTAAGCTGATCCTTACCGTCGGTACGCGTAAACTTCCCGAAGTCGGCGGCGCTGAATTCAGCCGGAACGGTAAAGCTGCTGTCATTGAAGATCGGCCATGCGCTCAAGCACGCTCCAACGCAGGAATTCACATCCGCAGCATCCTTCGTAAAATAGTACAGGGTCATGCCTTTGGTATCCGTCAAGAAGCTGCCCAGCTGATCGCTCTGCTTCAACCCCAGCGCCGGAGCATCCAGCTCGCTCAGCTTGCTGGCGCTGATCCTGCCCTTGCCGCTCAAATCCGCAGCCAACGTGCGGGTCGATCCCTTCACTTGCGCCTTCAAGGCTTCAAGCGTGGCTGACGCGATGTGCAGGTTCTTGAACGTCTTCACACCGGCGATCCGGGTTAACCCTTTAGTACCGGCGAAAGGAATGGTCTCGGCATATTGGAAATCAGTGCCCTGCGCGTAACCTAGCGATTCCAGCAATACTTTATAGTACTGCTGAGCCGTTATCGCAGCTAGCGGTTCGAAGGCATCGCTCCCCGTCCCTTGCCAGCCCAGATCAGGATGCGCTTTCAAATAACCGAGAACCGCTTGATTCTGCTTGGAGACCGTACCGGCATCCGCGAAATTCGCAGTACCCTGGAACGCCAGCGCCTCCGCTTCCAGCCCTTTCAACCGGAGAGACATCACGGCCGCTTGCAGTCTCGTCGTTGACTTATTCAAGTATTCCGCGGTCAGTCCGCTGCCTTCGCCTTGCAGAATGCCCAAATCGCCCGCAATATCCGCTTCGGACTTCACATTCAGCGGTTCGGCCGCAGCGGCCGACCATGCCGCTGTAGCTGCTGCGATACCCGCTAATAACAGGGATGAGATGAGTGCTTTTTTAACATTGATCATATTTATCTACGCCTCCTTCATTTTCTACTTAAGGTAACGAAGGGAACGAGCGGGCGGTTTGCCGCTTTGTGAAAAAAGTTTGAGACGCCCTCCGGCAGGGAATACTACTGAACGAATATGACGTTCGGAGGCGTATCCATATGGCCGTTTCAACCAAAGGAACATTGCTCGTGGAAGGACATGAGCTGTCGATCACTAACCCTAATAAGCTGTTGTGGCCGGAGGCCGGGATTACCAAAGCGGATTACCTCGCCAAGCTGTCCGAGCTCTCCCCTTACCTGCTGCGCTATTGCCGCAACCGGCATTTGACGACCATCCGTTTCCCGAACGGGTACGATCAGAAATCCTTTTATCAGAAGAACGCTCCTGATCCGCTTCCCGACTTCGTGAAGCTGGCGCCGCTCGACGGGATCAACTATGTCCACCTGGACTCCTTGCCAACCTTGCTGTGGCTGGGCAATTTGGCCTGCCTGGAATTCCATCCTTCCTTCCACCGGATCGGCGAGACGCTGCCTGCGGAATGGATCATCGATATCGATCCCAGCTTGGAAGAAGAGCCGCGCATTATGGAAGCTGCGCATATCATCGGTGAAGTGCTGGACTCCCTGCGCATCCAATCGATCGCCAAGACCTCCGGAGCTACCGGCGTGCAAATTTACATCCCGATCCAACACGGCTACACGTTCGAGCAGCTGCGCAAGATCGGTCATTTCATTGCGTCCTATGCCGTGAAGATGTACCCGAAGCTGTTCACCATCGAGCGGTTCAAGAAGAATCGCGGCGATAACATTTACATCGATTACCTCCAGCACTGGTACGGCAAAACGCTGTCCGCACCTTATACGCCCCGCGCCAGAAAAGACGCCTCGGTCTCCACTCCCCTGTTATGGAAAGAGGTCGAGCTGCGTCCCAGTCCGCGTGAATTCAATTTGCATACCGTCATGGACCGGCTGCGCCGGCACGGCGATCTCATCGAAGGCGTTCCTCTTCAGAATCTGGACGCTATCCTAGCCCGGCTGCAATAGCATACCGTTGTAGTAGTACCCCACGACACTCCGTTAAATCAGAACAAAGGGGAGAGCAGCCGCGCGATCACTTCCTTCCCTTTCTCCAGCCTGGATCTCTGTTCAAACTCGGATAGCTTCATCTCGTCGCAATCCTTAAGGTCCATCAGGAAGTCGGCCTCCAGCCGTTCAATCACATCTTGATTAAACATGACGGCATTCAGTTCGAAATTGCTGAAGAAGCTTCTCATATCCACATTCGCCGTCCCCACCGTCGCCATCGTGTGATCGATGAGCATGACCTTGGCGTGCATGAAGCCTTTGCGGTACAGGTAAAACTGGACCCCCGCCTGCATCAGCTCCAACAAATAGGAGCGCGAAGCGTATTGAACAATACGGGAGTCCGCCTTGTAGGGCAGGATGATGCGGACATCCACGCCGGAGATGACGGCCGTTTTGAGTGCCATCATGATGCTCGCGTCCGGAATGAAATAGGGTGTCGTCATATACACCCGCTTCTTGGCGGCAATGATCCCTGCGAAAAACATCTCCTGAATCGCATCCCAATACGCGTCAGGACCGCTTGAAATGACCTGCACCAAAGACCCTTTGGGCACATGGTGCTCGGGAAACATGGATGCGTCAACAATTCGCTGCCCGCTAACGAACAGCCAGTCGGTCATGAATGTCTGTTGCAAATAATAAACGGAGTCGCCGCACAGCTTCAAGTGCGTATCCCGCCAGAAGCCCAGCTTCGGATCGGCTCCCACATATTCGTCACCGATATTGATGCCCCCGACAAAGCCGACCAAGCCGTCGATGACGACGATTTTACGGTGATTGCGGTAGTTCATCCGTTTATCGAAGAAGGCGATCAGCGGTCTCAGGAACGGGTATACCTCAATGCCCGCTTCTTTAAATCTGTTTATGTATGCATTTGAGAGTGTATAGGAACCGATTCCATCATAAATGACTCTGACCTTGACGCCCTCTTGCGCTTTGCGGATCAATGCCTCTTGAAATCTTTTCCCCGTTTCATCATGCCTGATCGTATAAAACTCGAAGTGGATATGCCGCTTCGCCTTCTCTATCGCTTCCAGCATAGCTGTATAGGTCACATCCGCGTTGGTCAGCACTTCGACCCGGTTGTGCGGCGAAATGGACGATCCCGGAATATTGTGCAGCAGCCCGAACAAGCGGGAATCCTCGTAGAGCGGATAGACGAGCTCATTCCGAGCCTCATCTTGCCGGCTCCAGCCAACCCATTGATGCTTGATTTCCGTTACTCTACGCCGCCCTTTGCGCCGTACGATTTTGCGCTGCGTGTATTCCTTCGCCAAGAAATAGTACATGATGAATCCGATAATCGGAAAAATAAATAGAACGAACAGCCACGCCACCGTCTTGGCCGGTCGTTTGTATTCCCCAATCAGGATTGTGGCCGTCTGAAATATGAAAAGCAGCAGTATACATACAACCCAAATCATGGTTCCATCCCCTCTACCGCCACAAGGTGCGTATCGTCCCTTGTGCCTTGTCCCGTTAGCTTTTGCCAACGCCTTCTCCGCTATACTCACACGCCGCCGACAGAGGAGCGGAATAAAATTTTCCAAGTTTCGTAATAAAATCCTTCATTTCGCAGAGAATAATATTCGCATTCTTATGATCTTCATTCCGCTGCCTGGCAGGAGGTGCCAATCGCTTGGCCAAAACATCCAATCCCTTGATGAAGAGCATCCTGCGCAAGCGCCCATCCGACAAGCAGGAAGATGGCGGCAATGAATCGGCGGGTCTTCAGGATTCGCTGGATTATCATTTCATTGATGAGCTGAAGAAAACGCCGCTCTCCTTGCTCCTGGATGACAATCATGCCTTCATCAAAACCATTTTCCAGGACTGCTCCGACGTCGTCGTCCGCGAATTCGAAATCGAGCCGAACATTCCCGCGCTGCTGCTGTTCGTCGACGGGCTCACGAACACCCAACTGCTCAACGAAACGATGAAATCGCTGATGCTGCTGGGTGGCGGCGAAACCGCCATTGAACGCATCGTCGGCGCGATTCTGCCCGTGTCCCAGACGCAGGTCTCCGACAATTACGGGGACCTGCTCGTATCCGTGCTTGGCGGTGACGTCGCCCTGCTCGTAGAAGGCAACGCCAAGGCGATCCTGCTGGGCATTCGCGGAACGGAGAAACGCTCCGTCGGAGAGCCGGAGACGGAGACCGTCGTGCGCGGACCGAAGGAAGGGTTCGTGGAGAGCATCCGCACGAACACCTCGATGATCCGCAGGAAGATCAAGACGCCGAGGCTCAAGATGAAGTCCATGTGCATCGGCAAAGAAAGCAACACCAATGTCGTCGTGTGCTATATGGACGATCTGGCTACGCCCTCTCTGGTCGAGGAAGTTGTGAAGCGGCTCGAGCTGATCAAGATCGATGCCATTCTGGAGTCCGGCATGATCGAGGAGATGATTCAAGACAATGCCTACTCTCCGTTCCCGCAGATGCAGAATACGGAGCGTCCTGACGTTGTGGCCGCCGCACTTATGCAAGGACGGGTAGCCATCATTACGGACGGAACGCCGTTCGTGCTTATCGTCCCGTTCGTCTTCATTCAGACGATGCAGACGAGCGAGGACTATTATGAGCGGTTCCAGATCGGCTCGCTGCTGCGCATCCTGAGGTACGTCTTCGTTTTCTTATCGTTAACGACACCGGCACTCTATGTCGCCATCACGACGTTCCATCAAGAGCTGCTGCCGACGACGCTGATGCTCAGTGTCGCGGCCTCGCGGGAAGCCATTCCGTTTCCCGCTGTCGTCGAAGCCTTCATCATGGAGATCACATTCGAAGCGTTAAGGGAAGCGGGCATTCGGCTGCCTAAGGCGGTCGGCTCCGCCGTTTCCATCTTGGGGGCGCTCGTCGTCGGACAAGCAGCCGTCCAAGCCGGTATCGTATCAGCCCCGATGGTTATCGTCGTTTCGATCACAGGAATCGCCTCTTTCACGATTCCGCGCTTCAACGGTGCGATCGCCATTCGGATGCTGCGCTTCCCCATCCTGATGGCGGGGTCGGTATTCGGCTTCTATGGCATCTTCTTCTCGCTCATGATTCTGATCGGCCATATGGCGAATCTGCGCTCCTTCGGCGTTCCGTACTTATCGCCGCTCGGACCGCTGTCCTCCAGCGATATCAAGGACGTCTTCATGCGCGCCCCATGGTGGCAGCTGGAGAAGCGCCCTGAATTCATGTCGATTCAAGACAAGCAGCGCATGGACGACAAGCTGTCCCAGCAAATTATGCAGGACGGAGGCCTAGACGGAAGCTCCATTCAGCATGTGCACCATTCCAGCGAGGAGGGCAATCAAAATGGTTCATCCTAAGCGGCTAAGCTTGCTCACCTTGATCCTCTTGCTTCTCCCATTGCTGTTGACCGGTTGTTGGGACCGGACGGAAACGAACGATATCGCCTTCGTTCTCACCTCCTCCGTCGATCTGGAAGAAGACGGCAGATACCGTGTATCCTACTTGCTGCCGCTTCCCGGCTCCATGGGCGGAGCCAGCGGGGGCGGCGGGGGGACCTCGGGAGGCAAGAGCTACTACATTGATTCCGAAGTCGGAGTCACGATGCGAGAAGCGACTTCCAAACTGCAGATGCGCATGTCACGGCGCTTGTTTCTTTCCCACCGGCGGACGATTGTGATCGGAGAGGCCCTCGCCAAGAAAGGCATTGCCGTTTTATTCGATACGGTCCCCCGCACGCCCGAAAGCCGGATGACGTCTTTCTTGGTCATTACCAAAGGCAAAGGCTACGACTTGCTGAACGCCGAGCCCAAATTCGAGCGGTTCCCGGCTGAGGTCATCCGGGAGCTGACGAAATCCCGGCAATCGATGGCCACCTCGACCAAAGATATCGGCATGACGTTAAGCTTCAAGAGCGACCCGATCTTAACCTACCTGGTACGTAAGGAGTCGGAGGGTTCCAAGAAACCTTCCAGCGAGATTCAAATGATGGGTTACGGGCAGTTCAAAGGCGATCGACTCATCGGCATTTACCAGCAGAAAGAATCCCAGGGGATCATGTGGCTCCGCAATCAGGTGAAGGAGCATCTCCTGACCTTTCCGGCGGAGGGAGGCAAAGACATTTCCATCCTGGTGACCAAGGGGCAGGTACAGATCAAACCGAAGCTTCAAAGCGATAAAGTGATCTTCGATGTGATCATCGATGCGAGCGGTTCGGTTCGGGAGAACTTCTCCGTGCTGGATCTGAACAAGGCGGAGGTGATGCGGAAGGTAGAGCGGGATCTTGCCAAGCAGATCAGCGAATCCATTCATGCTGCCGTGAAGCAGATGCAGAAGGAAGGCACGGATTCCGCGCAGCTGGGGTTAATCGTTTGGCGGAGTCACCCTAACGAATGGTATAAGCGGATCGAAGCGAATTGGGATACTTATTTCAAAGAGGCGGAATTTCGCTTGCATGTGAACGCCTCGATACCGGAAACCGGGTTGATTAACAAAAATGTCATTGAAGAAGGGATCTGACTTGCGATATGGACGGCATCTTCATGCTCAGCTTCCTGAGCACGCTAGCCGGTTCACTGCTCATCGACCGCCGAATGCTTAGGCAAGAGACGGGCGTGATCAAACTGACCTACGGGTTATTCACCTGCATAACCTTAGGCCTCTTCATCAGCAAATATCTGCATTGGAAAATTCCAATGCCTTCGCGATTCTTCATTCATACAGTATCGCCATGGTTCGCGCGGATGATGGGCATCTGAAGGCTTAAGGATCTAATGATAAAAGGCGGTTTCATATTCCATGGATACAAAACAAGTCATTAATCAGCGGCAGTTTTCCTGGCTGGCTTCTTCGGTTATCACAAGCGGCGGGGTCCTTACCTTGCAGAACGTGCTGATCCGAATTTCCCAGATGGACTCCTGGTACAGCTACTTGCTTTCGGTTTTCTATGTATTTGGGGTTGCCAGCTTTTTCGCCTATATGACGAAGGTATATCCGCAAAAGCATATTTTCGAAATATCGAAAGAGGTGCTCGGCCGGTTCGGCGGCACGGTCATTAATTTGATCATGCTGTTTCATTTCTGGCAAATCGTCATCCGCGACATATCGTCCGTTTCGAGGTTCAGTACAACGCTGCTGCTGCACAATACGCCGCTTGAGATCTTGATCCTGCTGCCCTGTCTGCTGCTCATCTACTTCGGCAAGAGCAGCGTGGAGGTCATCGCCCGGGTGAATGACTTGTTCTACCCGCTATTCGTCATAACCGTTCTTATGATGCCGCTCTTGCTATCCAACGAATTTTATTTCCGGCTTGTGACACCGGCTATGACCATGCCCATCCAGCATGTCGCCGTCAGCTCCTTGCTCACAATCGGAAGCGCTGGAGATATCTTTATCCTTGGCGCCTTCCTGCATATGATATATAACTCCAATCAAGTCCGTTCATCCATTCGGCACGGAGCACTGCTTGGCATTTTCCTGCTGACGCTGTCCATCTTCTTAATTCTTGTCGTGCTAGGGCCCAAGATGCCGGGGAATTTCCTGTATCCCTTGTATAATCTCGTTCAAACGATTCACGTTACAGACTTCCTTGATCGTGTGGACCTCATCATCCTCATGATCTGGTATCCGACCATCTCTTGCAAAATCATCGCGATCTACATGGCGCTCCTCCTAGGAATCAGCTCCATGATGGATAAGCGCAACTACCCGACCATCAATAAGCCGGTTGCGCTGTTCATGATGATTACGACATATTTATCATTCAAAAGCACGACGGAGCTGCTGACCTTCTCGAATTACAGCGCTCCGATCATTGTGCTTGCCTACCAGCCTTTGGTCATGATTATTCTCACTGTTGCCGTTGCCCGGAAAAAGAAAAAGGATCCTTCGGCAGGCCATCTTGCCTCAGATGGACAGCCTCCCGCCGTGCGGCCGTCCCAAAAGATGGGCAAGCTCAGTCAGCGCTACTCGTATAAACAATGGCTTTGGTTTGGCAATACGCTCGTTGCGTTGGCAACCTTTTGCTTACTGACAGGGTTCATCTTCAGCAGGTATCATTCCACCATCGGAACGATCTGTGCGGTTATTTTCGCGATCTGCATGATACTCACCACGTTAACAACTTATATGGAGGTGAGTCTGCTGAAGCAAGCGGAAGCGAGTAAATAAAAAAGCACCCGTAAAACAGGTGCTTGCTGCCGATTAGACGGGTACGTTCTGATGAAGCCGGCTTTTGGCCACTTTCAGGTAACCGTACATATTCAGAAATTCACTTTCATTAGCGAACCGTAACTTGAGCGAGCCGGCCGCTTCCTGGATATATGGCCTTAAGGCCGAAGCGCCCCCTCCGATGACATAGAAGCATTGGATATCCGGGTACTTGCGCCACCGCTTTTTAATCATCTCGATCATCCGCGACGCAGCGCGGCGGAAATGCTGATCAACGATCGACCGGATGTCGACTTGGCCTTCGCCTAGCTGTTGGACGGTGAAGTCCCGGCTTTTGATCCGCTGCACGAGCTTCGCGCGGCTGGGAAATACGTAGCCGTACGCATCTTCCACATCGCGAATGATCGCGTCGAGGTACGTGGCAATCCCGATCTGCTCGCCATGGCTGAAATGGTTGTCAATCGCCATCCGCTTGATCACCGGGAAGTCGGTAGTCAAGGCGCCGATCTCGCAGACACCGATGCAGCCGTTGTATATTTCTTCGTCCTTGACTTGCAGACTGTCGTGCGTAGCCAAATGGAAAATGGCGGCGGCTCCTTCGATGGAGACTGCGACCTTGCGTACAATGACTTTGATTTTGCGGTTCCGGAATTGCGGTGTGGAGAGGAAAGTCACTTCATGCTCGCCAAGCAGCCTCTGTTCGAATAGCTGACTGTACTTAGCGAAGGCGCGGACCGGCAGACCCGTTCCCAGCGTATATTCGACTTCGTCCACATTGCCGTATCCGCTGTTGAAGGCTTGCGCTGCAAGACCTTGATAGGCCAGTGCCGTGAGCGCAACGATCAGCGATTGATCCGAAACCGCTTTATTGTCGGTGTCTTCCAATTCCAGATTATCTTCGTGCTCCAGCGCAAGCTGTCCGACGAAGTAGCGCTGGTTTCTCTGGGCAAGTGACGGACTGTAAATCATGACATCGAGCGCTTTCCATGGGGAATCTTCTTCCTGCAAAATATGCCTTTCGTACCCCGGGGCGATTATATTCGGGATGACAAGCGGTTCCCTGGAACCATCCAATACGAGCTTGATACTGTCGTTACCAATATCAATACCTGCTAGCTTAACCATGCGTTCTCCACTCCAAATCTGAGGTCTTTCCTGTAATTGTAAAGAAGATTCGATTATATCCGACACGATTCCTTCCTACTTTAGACTCATTTTATGTAGGACCATTAGGTATAAGGAAGGTTTTTGACGGAATATGACGAATGACACCATTACCAAATTAAACCACGACAAGGAGACTAGTTTGCCGTTATGAAGCTCAAATGGAAGCCCAAAAAACTGACGCTGGTCATCATTCCCGATGCCAATCAATCCGTCGTCAGGTTTCGAGTACCCCATTTATTCGCTTATACCGCTGCAGCATGTTTCGCTCTGCTGCTCCTTATTATGATAATTACATACGCCGTACACGCTCGAACCGTGCAGAAAGCCAGTGCTCTGCAGGCCAAGTTAAGCGGAGCAAGCCAGCAATGGAACGAAACGTTAACCTCCAAGGATAAAGCCATTGAAGAACTGCAGAATGAAGTGATTCAGCTCTCCCAGCAAGCCGAGCAAATGAAAACGCAAGTGGAAGAAATGAAGAAATTCGAAAATGATCTCAAATCGATTGCCGGGCTGGATGCCAGCGCAACCGGCAAAGCCGTTGCCAGTGCTGACTCGGGGCAGCCGGACAAAACCGTTCAGGAGCAGGCATCCCCTCTCGGGAGCGGTATTGGCGGTGGCCCAAACCCCGCTTCGCAGGAAGCGATAATGAAGCTTGGCGAGCAAACGTTAGCCTCCTTCACCGCCTTGCATACCGAAGTGAAAGAGCTGCAAACGAGCTTAACCGAAACGAAGCAGAAGGTTGCCGACAAACAGCATCTGCTCGCGATCACGCCGACGCTCTTCCCGACGAACACCAAGATCGTCACTTCGACGTTCGGGTATCGAACGGATCCTTTCACCCGCCGCCCGAGCTTTCATTCGGGCATTGATTTCGGCGCCAGGGAGAACGATCCCGTCTTCGCGACTGCCGATGGGAAAGTCGTCAGTACCGGCAAAGACATCTATCACGGCAATAACATCGTCATCGAGCATTCCAAGGGTTTGCGCACTTGGTATATGCATTTAAATAAAATACTCGTCAACAATGGGGAATCCGTAGCCAAAGGAAGTACGATCGGCTTGGTAGGCTCCACGGGCCGCAGCACCGGGCCCCACCTTCACTATGAAGTTCTCAAAAACGGGGAAAGCATCGATCCTAAACCCTATCTTAAAGCGAATCGAAAGGATGACTAGACACCATGTTTAAAGGGAAGAAAAACCTGATGAATCCGAATACGACAGATACGTTGATTGGCGAAGGAACCACCTTCGAAGGACGCATTAAATCCGAAGCGAGCATTCGCATTGAAGGCGGCATTACTGGAGATATCGATTGCGCCGGCGACGTCATCATTGGGGAACGCGGTGTCGTGAAATCCAACATTTCCGCCAGGGATGTCATTCTGGCCGGCAATGTGCATGGCAATGTGACAACGAAGGGCAAATTAACGATTACATCAACAGGCTCCCTGTACGGCAACATTAGCGCCGCTTCCTTCATCATCGAAGAAGGTGGGCTCTTCCAGGGGAACAGCAAGATGGAAGCGGCCCAACCGGCGGCAGCTCCCCAGCCAACAGGAGATCTGGATACCATCAATCCGCCTGCGCCGGCACCCGCCGGTGGTGCTTATAAAGGCAACACTATCGCCATGTAACGAACGTATGGGATGAACTTATGGGACGAGACAGGAGCAGCATGGATGGGTACTGTTTTGAAAACGAAATGAAAACGCCCCTAGGAGATGCGATTCTTGCATGGTATAATAGTTGGACACTCATTTCTAACTGATGCAGGAGAACACGCCTATGAGAGAACAATCGATACTCTTTGATCTTGATGATACGTTAGTGCACTGCAATAAATATTTCGACGTTGTGATCGACCAATTCGTCGATCTCATGCTCACTTGGTTCGCCGGCCACGGGCTATCCGCACAGGACATCAAGCAGAAGCAGCTGCAGATCGATCTTGCGGGCATCCATATTCACGGCTTCATGCCGGATCGTTTTCCGCAATCGTTCGTTGAGACTTACCAATGGTTCAGCGAGCGGTTCAACCGGCAGAGAAGTGCCAAAGAAGAATCCTGGCTCATGCAGCTCGGCCATACGGTCTATGAGTACACGGTAGAGCCTTACCCGCAGATGAACGAAACGCTCGAGCAGCTGCAGCAGGCCGGACACCGGCTGTATCTGTACACCGGCGGCGATGCTTCGATTCAGATGAAGAAAGTCCGCGATCTCAGTCTGGACACCTACTTCCACGACAGAATCTTCGTCACCGTGCACAAAACGAAGGAATTCATGGAAACGATCATGCTCGAGCAAGGCTTCGACCGCCAACATACTTGGATGATCGGCAACTCGGTCAAAACCGATGTATTGCCAGCCCTGCATGCCGGTATCCATTCCATTCACATTCCCGTGGAGCAGGATTGGGCCTACAATACGGGAACGATTGACATAACGCCACAAGGCGCCTTCTTTCAGCTCGGCTCCTTGCAGGAAGTTCCATCGACGATTCAAACGTATATTGCCAAATAAATGAAAAAGACGATTCCCGGATGCAGATATGCAGCCTTGGGAATCGTCTTTTTGTATGGATTGGCTTGACAGAGTCGGGTGCTCTTAACAGGAAATCCTCCTGTTAATTTCGGTGAAATGAGCGGTTGGAGCGAAGTTACTGGAATTTCTCCCGTTAATCAGCCCTCTCGCCCCCTTCAAAGGGGGAATTTCGCTTGAATTAACGTGATGATTTCCAGTTAAACGTTTAGAAGCCGCGATGGAACACAGAAATAACAGGAGTTTTTCCTGCTGTTACTCAGCCGAGCCAGCTATTTAGCAGGGGCGAGTAGCCGAACCGAAAATAAACGGAAAAACTCCTGTTATTCCATTGTCCAAATAGCTTGTAGGGCGAGGAGCATCCCTGCCCGCCGTGTGGTAGTCTTATGCCGCTACGTCGCGCCGGCGGAATATTTCCCAAGAAAGCAGATTAAACACAACGAAGTAGCACACGAGCACCGTAACCGAGAAGCCGAGCGACATCCCTTCCGCCAGCGGCTGACCTTCCAGATAAGGTGTCAGATCCGTGTTGGCGAACAGGAAATATTTGCCCCAAGGATAGCGAAGCAGCAGCATAGCGATGACCTGTCCGGCAAACATAATAAAAATGCTGAGCCCGATCGCCAAGGAAGCGCTTCGGAATACGGTCGAAATCATGAAAGCTAACGTGACGATCATAACGAGTTCAATCAGCTTCAGTCCGTATGTGGCGAACGTGAACCCCAGCATGCTGCTTTCATGAACTTGCCCGCCGGCAACGGCGCTCAAATGCGGAAGACCGAGGTTTTGAAACCCGTAAAGAAAGCCATTCACGATAAGCGACGCAATAAACATGACAACCAATAATGTGGCGGCAAAAAGCAGCGTGGTCACATACTTGGATAGCAGAATCTTCGCCCGGCTGGCCGGACGTATCAACAGCAGCTTGATCGTCCCCCACGTGAACTCGCCGGCGACCATGTCGCCTGCAATAATGACGGTAAACAGCGTCACGAGTACGATCATCCCCGAGGCCCGCAGGGCGCCGCCCCATAACGTATTCTCCGTCGGAGGGTAGTTATGCGCCAGCCTATACTCCTGAATCGCTAACTCTTCCTTCAATTGCTGTCTGAACTTCTCCGGAATATCGTTGTTCTCAAGCTCCCTCTTGTTATGCTCGATTGTATCCGCTGCCTGGGCTTTCCAATTCTCTTGCGAGCTCGCGTCCGCCCCCGGGTGTGAAACCAGAGCGGCCAGAACGACGATCACGATAAGCAGCAGCCCCAGTATCCACGTCCGCAGCCTGCGGTAAATTTTCATCTGTTCATTCATTATTAAATTAAGCAATCGGGTCACTTCCCGTCATCTCTAAAAATTGATCCTCCAGCGATTTCTTCGCCGCACGAATCCCATACACGGCCAGCCCGGCTTCAACGAACCGTTTGTTCCATAGCGCCGTTTCTTCGCGATCCAGCAGGAGGACCGGTCCGCTTTCGGAGGCTTCGGCTTGCACGGCCTGAGCGGCCGCCAGCTCCAACGCTTTGGTTTGATCGGAGGCCGACATTTCGAATGCGACATGCAGCTTGCCTTCTGTCTGGGTATACCCGTGAATCAATCTGACGTCCACAAGTTTGCCGTTCTGAATGATGGCGACCCGGTCGCACATCAGCTCCATCTCGGCCAATAGATGACTCGACACGATAACGGAGATGCCTTCCTCCCGAGTCAGTTGGCGCAAATGATCGCGCAGCTCGCGTATGCCGGCAGGATCCAGGCCGTTCGTCGGCTCATCCAGGATGAGCACGTCCGGCTTGTGGAGCAGCGCCTGGGCGATGCCGAGCCTTTGGCGCATGCCTAATGAATACGTCTTCACCTTATCGTAGATACGGTTTTCCATGCCTACGAGTTCAATAACCTCGCCGATGCGCTCAGCACCAATACCCGGGATCATCCGCGCGTAATGGACCAGGTTGTGATACCCGCTCAAAAATTTGTACATTTCCGGATTCTCCACAATCGCGCCGACATGCCGGATCGCCTTCTCAAAGTGCGTCCGAATGGAGTATCCGCCAATCCGGATATCCCCCTCTGTAATCGCCATGAGGCCGACCATCATGCGAATGGTTGTCGTTTTGCCCGCTCCATTAGGTCCAAGAAAGCCGAAAACTTCGCCCCGTGGCACATCGAACGTTAAACCGTCAATAATCGTTTTACTGCCGATCCGCTTCGTTACATGCTCAATCTGCACAATCGGCGTTTGGGCTGCTGTCATTGTCTCACTCCTTAGGCAAGTCGTTCAAGTTACTCAAGTCATTCATTCTTTCGAGTCATACGGCGTCACGCTCACAATATGACTGCGCTCACTATAGTTTTATCCAAATCTTATGTACAATGGTCTCATACAATTTCGCCGGTAAAGGAGTTCCTCTATGATTCAAAGAAGACCTTGGCACGGTGTAGAGTGGTCATTATTCATCGTGTTGACCGGCTCCGTACTGCTTGGCCTGCTCTATGCGCTGCTCCATATGAATGAGAATGAACATAGCAACATTTTTCTTACCCTGTGTGCCCTGCTGCTTTCCTACGGCCTGCCGTTTCTGTTCTGGCGACCTAACTACATCCATACAACACTGTACCCAATTTCCGTTCTGCTGACAGGGATTCCTCTACAAATCTATCTATCTTGGATGCAAGAAGACGCTTACCTTACTATTAATTGCCCATTAATGGTCATCGGATTCCTAACCGATCGAAAAAATGCCTGGTGGGCCGCCCCGATCTCGCTCGTCGCCATGCCTGTCGCCTACTTCCTGATCCTTCACATGGGCATGGGGGTCGGCGAATTGTTCAGCGTCATCCTGAATGCCGTGCTGTTCTACGCGATCGGTTTAAGTTTACAGCGGGTGGTTACTTCGAATGAAAAGACGGAGAAGCTGCTGGCGGAGAACCAACGTCAATACCTGCTCATCCACGAGCAAAATAACGCCCTGGAGCAGTACGCCAACCAAATCGAACAGCTGACGCTGCTCGAGGAACGCAATCGGATGGCGCGCGAGCTGCACGACACGGTTGGCCATACGTTCACCTCCGTGATCATGGGCATGGATGCCGTCTCTTATCTGATCGAAGCGGCTCCCGACAAAGCCAAAGAGAAGCTGGACGTTCTGCGCGGCGTTACACGCAACGGCTTGGAAGAAGTCCGTCGCAGCATTCATCAGATGGTGCCCAAAGAGGGCGATATGCTGCTCTCGCAACAATTAACGAGGCTGGCGAACGAGTTCGCCCTGCATACCGGGACGCAGATCCGGTTCACGACGGCCGGCGAAGAATACGAAATTCCGAAGCAAACCAAGCTCTCCCTCATACGCTGCTTGCAGGAATCGTTAACGAACGCCAAGCGGCACGGACGTGCCACCTCGGTCGAAGTTACGCTCAGCTACAAGGGTGACGGGGTCGGCATCCGGATCGAAGACGATGGTGTCGGGACGGACCAGCTCAAAGTCGGCTTCGGCATCAATGCGATGCAGGAGCGGATTTTCGCGCTGCAGGGCACCTTGCAGGTCAGCTCAGCCGCCGGGCAAGGGACGATCGTGGAATGCTCCATTCCCGCCAAGCGCCTGCCGTCGATTTGAGCCTTACCTGTTGGCACGCCGCTATCGCGATGCTGCCCCCTAGCTTGAATCCATGCGCTTTAGCACGGCTAGCGGGCGGTGGTACACGGTGGTACAATATGGATACACATGCTTATCATGCATAGGAGGAACCCGCGTGAGTCAAACACCGCTGAAACTGCTCCTGGTCGATGATCAGGATTTAATAAGAGAAAGCCTCCACATCGTGCTGGGGATGGACCCGGACATCGACGTCGTGGGCTTGGCCGAGAACGGCCGCATCGCCCTCCAGCAGTGCGAAGAGCATCGCCCGGATGTCGTCCTGATGGACATCCACATGCCCGTGATGGACGGCGTCGAAGCTACCCGTCAGATCAAAGCGGCTTGGCCGCAAACGCGCGTCATCATCCTGACGACTTTCCAGGAGATTACCTATGTCGTGGACGCGTTGGGCGCCGGAGCCGAGGGATATCTGCTCAAAGCGATCCATCCGAAGGATTTGGCGGCCGGCATCAAGTGGGTGCATCAAGGCGGCACCCTCATCCCGCAGGATATCGCACGCATGCTCGTTGAGCAGGCCAGAGGCGCCGCCGAACCGTCATCGCGCGATGCCGAGGCGAAGCCGGCGGGCGAGGAGGCTTCGCGCACCGACGCCTACGGGCTCAGCGAGCGCGAGGTGCAGGTGCTGCAGTGCATCGCCGACGGCCTCAACAATAAGGAAATCGCCGAGAAGCTGTTCCTCTCCGAAGGAACCGTCAAAAATTATATTTCCAGCATCTACTCCAAGATGGACGTCCGCGACCGCGTGCAAGCTTCCAAGAAGGCTCACGAGGAAGGAATGCTGTAAGACCGAAGAAGCGGTGCAGGATGAGCCCTAGCTCATCTTGCACCGCTTTTTTGGGCATATTTAGGTACCAGGTCCTTTCGACCACAACCGCACCATAGCGGAATGACACGACCTTATCTACGCCAACTCCGCTGTCCGAAGCCCCATATGGAAATACAGTACCTTATTCGTTACGCAGCACTGCATTTTGGGCCTAACTCGAGGGAATAGCGAACAATATTTTCCTCTCGATTACCCAAATTGCAGCTGTTTCCCTCGAATAGCGCACTGCATTTCCACTTCTGCCAAATCGCCCTGGCTATTCAAAGAGCCTCTCCAGGAAGCCCTTTTTCCTTTTGCGAATCTTCCGGTAGCTTTTCACACGGGAATACGTCGGCTGCGGCTCCTCGACAGTCTGACCCTCGCCCATGAGCGTCAATGAGGTGAACGGAGCCTCATGTATCCCCTGTATGACCACCCGCTCCGCGTCTGCCTGCGCGTCCTCCTGCCTGCCCGTAACCCGATGGATGATCTGCTCATAGAGCTTTGTTTCCATCTGATGCTTCATCTGCCGCATCAAGTACTCTTCCTGCTTCGTATGGATTTCAAGGTGCTCATGAAGCTGAGCCTGCAGATCCGCCACCTGCGCTGCAAGCAGTCTGACAGCTTTCTGCAAAGCCATCACATGCCGTTCTCCGAGCGGTTCATCTGCGTCAAACTCAAGAGAGTCCTCGCCATTCTCTGCAAGCAGCGCACTCAGCTCTGCAGGCGTCATGAGCTTCTCTTTCTTCATGTGCACCCTCCATTTCCGTTTCATGCAGCCTTCCCCGGCTGCCGCTTACTTCATCCTATTGTACATGAAGTTGAAGAAATGTTCACCTTTATCTGAATCTTTTCAACTGCGGACCCGTGATGAATATCGACCACCCCATTGACTTCCATAGACGCATCCACTATCCTTGGGCTTATTCATTATTCATATTCGACTAAACCTAGGATTCGATCCTGAAGGAGTGCGCTTCCCATGCACATTGAAGCTCCGATCCGGAAGAAGCCGCGCATGCTGGAGCAGTTCCTCATTCCTTTCGCGAAGTCGCGTGCCTTCCCTTATATATGGCTCAGCCAATTGATATCCATGCTGGGCGGCTCGGTCACAACCGTTATTTTACCCATGGTCGTTTATTCCATCACCGGCTCGACGACCATGATGGGTCTGGTCATGACCGCTTACATGCTGCCCTACGTCCTCATGCTTCCCCTGTCGGGATGGATTGTAGACCGGTATGATCGCGTCAGGATCATGATGCTTACGGACATCGTTCGGTTCATCGTCATGTTGGCGATTGCAGCGCTTATCTTCACCGGGGCCTTGTCCATAACCGTGCTTTTCGGACTGGTCGCCATGTACGGTCTGATGGAAGGGCTGTTTCATCCGGCCTATTCCGCCGTGCGAGCAACAGTGTTCACACCGGATATCCGCAATGCGGCTAACGCCCTGACCCAAATGAGCCATCAAGGCGTCCGGATTATCGGACCGGTCCTCGGCGGACTTATCGTTTCAACGGTATCCGCCAGCTACGGGTTCGGTTTGGATGCGCTAACCTATTTAATCTCCTATCTATGCCTGCTGCTGCTTGTGAAAAAATCGTTATATAAGTTAAAATCCAAGCATGAAGCCGTCCAATCGAACGCCTCCTTCTCGTGGAAGCGGGAACTGCTGGAGGGAGTGACCATCCTCAAAGGACATCCGTGGCTTTGGATTACGATTCTGGCCTTCTGCTTCGTCAACATTTGCTACAACGGTATTATTGTCATCCTTGTTCCATGGCTGTTCAAGGTCCATCTAGGACTTGATCCGCTCATATACGGGATCGGGATCACCTGCTCAGGGGCTGGTGCCATTACCGCCGCCGTTATTTTCGGGTCGCGAACGCAGTGGCTGCACCGGGGCATATTGGCCTACGGCGCTGTCATTCTGAGCGGTGCTGCGCTGCTGGCCATGCCTTTCACAGCTTCGCCCGTTCTGCTCTCGCTGCTCATGGCGATCGAAGGCTTCGGGCTCATGATCTTCGGCCTGATCTGGGAGACCAGCCTGCAGGAGCTTGTCCCTCCGGAAGCTTTCGGGCGGGTGGTCAGTCTGGATCTGCTTGGCTCTTTCGCCCTGCTGCCGTTGAGCTATGCGCTAGTGGGCTGGATCGCCGATCAAATTGGGGGTACCATCACGATCACCCTTTTCGCCCTGCTCGGCCTAGTCATCGTAGGGGGCGTGCTGTGCGTGCCGGCAATACGGCGGTTCCAGTAACACGGCGAGAAATACAGCCATCGTTCAAACACCCTGAAAGCTACCAAAAAACCCCAAGCCAGCAAATCTGGTTTGGGGTTTTCCTTATTTATGGTAAATTCGACGTTCCCATCAAATACCGGTCAACCTCACGGGCCGCTGCGCGCCCCTCGTTAATTGCCCAAACGACAAGGCTCTGTCCGCGGCGCATGTCGCCGGCGGCAAACACGCCTTCCACGTTTGTGGCGAATTTGCCGTACTCGGCTTTCGCATTGGAGCGCTCATCCTGGACAACGCCAAGCTGATCCAGCACCGTGTTCTCCGGTCCTGTGAAGCCCATCGCGATCAATACCAACTGCGCCGGATACACTTTCTCGCTGCCCGGCACTTCCACCGGAACGAACGCGCCTTTCTCGTTCCTCTGCCACTCGATCAGCACCGTATGCAGCTCCTTCAGATTGCCGTCCTCATCTCCCACGAATTTCTTCGTGTTAATTAAGTACGTCCGCGGATCCTCGCCCTGCACCGCCGCCGCTTCCTGCTGGCCGTAGTCGACCTTCAGCACCTTCGGCCACTCCGGCCAAGGATTGTTCGCCTGACGCGTCTCCGGCGCCTTCGGCATGATCTCGAACTGCGTCACGCTCTTGCACTTATGGCGCAAAGACGTGCCCACGCAGTCCGTTCCCGTATCGCCGCCGCCGATGACGATGACATCCTTGCCCTCCGCCGAGATGAACTCGCCATCGGCGTGCTCGGAATCCAGCAAGCTCTTCGTATTCTTGCCCAGGAATTCCATCGCCAGATGGATGCCGCGGAGCTCGCGCCCTTCGATCGGAAGGTCGCGGCCCTTGGTGGCTCCGCCGCACAGCACGATGGCGTCGAACTCTTCTTGAAGCTTCTCAATCGGATAGTTCACACCGACGTGAGCGCCGGTGATGAACGTAATCCCTTCCGCTTCAAGCAGGTCTACCCGGCGCTGGACATACGCTTTGTCCAGCTTCATATTCGGGATGCCGTACATGAGCAGTCCGCCCACGCGATCGGCGCGCTCGAAGACGGTGACCCAGTGTCCGGCTTTGTTCAGCTGCGCGGCGGCAGCGAGTCCGGAAGGCCCCGAGCCGACCACGGCCACCTTCTTCCCCGTGCGAACTTCCGGCGGCTCCGGCTTGATCCAGCCTTCGGCGAAGCCTTTGTCGATAATCGCCTTCTCAATGCTTTTGATCGTTACCGGCGTGTCCTTCAAGCCCACCGTACAGGAGCCCTCGCATGGCGCCGGGCACACGCGGCCTGTAAACTCCGGGAAGTTGTTCGTCTTGTGCAGACGATCCAACGCTTCCCGCCATTGCCCGCGATATACCAGATCATTCCACTCGGGAATGAGGTTATTCACCGGACAGCCGGCGGCCATGCCGCTAATCATGGCTCCCGTGTGGCAGAACGGAATGCCGCAATCCATACATCTAGACCCTTGCGTCTGCAATTTATCATCCGTCAGCGGCGTCGCGAATTCTTTCCAATGGCCGATTCGAGTCAGCGGTTGGGCTTCAGCCGCCACTTCACGGCGATGCTCTATAAAACCGGTTGGTTTACCCATGAACGTATAGTCCCTCCTATAAGCTTTGCTTCAGCAAAGCTTGCGTCATAAGCCTGATCTGATTCGTTAGTTTCCGCCAACACGGGAAACATCCCGCATATTCGCCTCGAAAGCAACCATGATCGCTTCCTGCTGGCCAAGTCCGGAGCGCTTCACCTTCTCGATGGCATCAAACATCCGCTTGTAGTCCTTCGGAATCACCTTCACGAACTTCCAAACGTATTCATCCCAGTGCTGAATGACGCGGTGGGCCACGCTGCTATCCGTAAATGTCGCATGATGCTGAATCATCGTTCTCAGCTCGTTCATTTCAAATGCTTCCTCTACCTGCTCAAGAAGAATCATCTCTTTGTTCACCTTGTCGGCGAAATCGCCTTTCTCATCCAGCACGTACGCGATGCCTCCGGACATCCCGGCGGCAAAGTTGCGGCCTGTGGAGCCGAGAACGACGACGCGCCCGCCTGTCATATACTCGCAGCCGTGGTCGCCGACGCCCTCGACAACCGCACGCACGCCGCTGTTTCTCACGCAGAAGCGTTCGCCCGCAATCCCCCGGATATAGGCATCGCCGTCCGTGGCGCCGTAGAACGCCGTATTCCCGATAATCACGTTCTCCTCCGGTACGAAAGAAGCCTCAGACGGCGGGAAAATAACCAGTTTGCCGCCGGATAATCCCTTGCCCACATAGTCGTTGGCGTCTCCCTCCAGGGACAGCGTCATCCCCTTCGGCACGAAAGCACCGAAGCTTTGACCGGCGGAGCCGTTAAAGTGCAGACGGATCGTATCGTGCGGCAGTCCGTCCGCGCCGTGGCGGCGCGTCACTTCGCTCCCGACAATCGTGCCGACGACACGGTTCGTGTTGGCGATCGGCAGAATCGCATGCACATGCTCCTTGCGTTCAATCGCCGGCTCGCAGAGCTCCAGCAGCTTCGTCATATCCAAGGAGTGGTCCAAGCGGTGGTCCTGCGCAATCTGGCAGAAGCGGCCCACGTCTTCGCCGACGTCCGGCTGATGCAGCAGAGGTGCAAGGTCGACGCCCTTCGCTTTCCAGTGAGCGACAACCTGCTTGGATTCCAGCACGTCCGTGCGTCCAACCATTTCCTCGATGGTGCGGAAGCCGAGCTCAGCCATTAACTCACGCACATCCTGCGCGATGAAGGTCATGAAGTTGACGAGATGCTGCGGATCGCCGGCGAATTTCTTACGCAGCTCCGGATTCTGCGTGGCAACGCCGACCGGACATGTATCCAGGTGACACACGCGCATCATCACGCAGCCGATCGTAATCAGCGGCGTCGTCGCGAAGCCGAATTCTTCGGCGCCCAGCAGCGCAGCTACGACGACGTCGCGTCCCGTCATCAGCTTGCCGTCCGTTTCTACCGTAATCCGGCTGCGCAGATTGTTCAGCACGAGCGTCTGATGCGTCTCCGCCAGACCGAGCTCCCACGGCAGTCCGGCGTGACGGATGCTCGTCTGCGGCGACGCGCCCGTCCCCCCGTCGTAGCCGGAGATCAGCACAACGTCCGCCTTCCCCTTGGCAACGCCGGCCGCGATCGTGCCGACGCCCACTTCGGAGACGAGCTTGACGCTGATCCGGGCGCGCGGGTTGGCATTCTTGAGATCGTGGATCAGCTCAGCGAGATCCTCGATCGAATATATATCATGATGCGGCGGAGGCGAAATCAAGCCTACCCCCGGCGTAACGCCGCGAACCTCGGCCACCCAAGGGTACACCTTGGTGCCCGGGAGCTGCCCGCCCTCGCCGGGCTTCGCGCCCTGCGCCATCTTGATCTGAATCTCGTCGGCATTGACGAGATAATGGCTGGTGACGCCGAAGCGGCCCGAGGCCACCTGCTTGATTGCGCTGCGGCGCAGGTCGCCGCCCGCATCCGGTGTGAAACGCTCCGGATGCTCGCCGCCCTCGCCGGTGTTGCTCTTGCCGCCGATGCGGTTCATCGCGATCGCGATCGTCTCATGCGCTTCCTTCGAGATGGAGCCGTAGGACATGGCTCCCGTCTTGAAGCGCTTGAAGATCGACTCGACCGGCTCCACCTCATCGAGCGGAACCGGCTGGCGCCCCGCTTTGAACGTCAGCAGCCCGCGCAGCGCCATATATTTCTCATCTTCGCGCTTGATCAGCTTCGCGAAGCTCTTGTACATGGCGTAATTATTCGTGCGCACCGCCGTTTGAAGGGCATGCACCGTCTCCGGCGTATAGAGATGATCCTCCCCGTCTCTGCGCCACTGCAAGTCGCCGCCGGTATCGAGCACCTTGTCGCGCCCCTCCTGCTCCGAGAAAGCACGGTGATGGCGCTGCTCGGCTTCTTTGGCCACAACATCGAGACCTATACCGCCAACCGGGGTAAATGTCCATGTGAAATACGCATCGACCAGCTCTTGGCTGAGTCCGATCGCCTCGAAGATCTGCGCTCCCCGATAGCTTTGAATCGTGGAGATGCCCATTTTGGCAAGCACTTTCACAACGCCTTTGGTTACCGCCTTCAGGTAGTTATATGTCGCTTTATCCCGATCCACGCCGACAAGCTGATTGCGGCGGATCATATCGTCCAGCGTCTCCAAAGCGAGATACGGGTTGATTGCGCCGGCTCCATAGCCCAGCAATAAGGCAAAATGATGCACTTCGCGCGGTTCGCCCGACTCCACAATCAAGCTGACCTTCGTCCGCGTGCCTTGGCGAATCAAGTGATGGTGCAGTCCGGATGTAGCCAATAGCGCCGGAATAGGCGCCATGCGGCCGTCAACACCGCGATCGGAGAGAATGAGCAGCGCAGCGCCATCCTGAATCGCTCGATCCGCTCCGTTATAGAGCGCCTGCATCGCCGCCTCCAAGCCGGCTGCTCCTTGCCCCGCTTCGAACAGAATCGGCAGCGTGACCGTCTTGAAGCCGTCACGCTGAATATGGCGCAGCTTCGCCAACTCTTCATTCGTGATGAACGGCGTTGTCAGCCGGATCTGGCGGCAGCTTGCCGGCTCAGGCCGGATCAGGTTGCGCTCAGGTCCGATCGTCGTACCCTGCGCCGTAATAATTTCCTCGAAGTTCGCATCGATCGGCGGATTCGTCACCTGGGCAAACAATTGCTTGAAGTAGTTGTACAGCAGCTGCGGACGGTCCGACAATACGGCCAGCGGCGCATCCGTCCCCATAGAGCCGATCGGGTCTACCCCCGTCTTAGCCATAGGCTCCAGAATTTTGCGGAGCTGCTCGAACGTGTAGCCGAATGCCTGTTGGCGCTGAAGAACCGTTTCATAATCGGAACCGAGCACGATCGGGGCTTCTTCCAACTCCTCCAGAGAAATTAGATGCTCGTTCAACCAGTCGCGGTACGGCTGTTCGCCGGCGATGCCGCTTTTGATCTCCTCATCCGCGACGATACGGCCTGCTACCGTATCCACGAGCAGCATCCGGCCCGGTCTGAGGCGATCCTTGTACAGCACGCGCTCCGGCTCGATGTCCAGCACGCCGACTTCGGAAGCCAGCACGATCAGATCGTCTTTCGTCACATAATAACGCGACGGGCGCAGACCGTTGCGGTCCAGAATAGCGCCGATTTGGCTGCCGTCCGTGAACGCGATGGCCGCCGGGCCATCCCATGGCTCCATGAGCGTGCTGTGATACTCATAGAACGCCTTCTTGGCATCGTCCATCGACTCATGCTTGGACCATGGCTCAGGAACCATCATCATGGCCGCATGAGGAAGCGAACGCCCGGAGAGCATGAGAAATTCGAGCGTATTATCGAACATTTGCGAGTCCGAGCCATCCGTATCAATAATAGGAAGAATACGTTTGAAATCTTCGCCGAACAGCTCCGAATCGCACATCGCCTGACGTGCGTACATCCAATTCACGTTGCCGCGCAACGTGTTGATTTCGCCGTTATGAATCAAATAACGGTACGGATGGGCGCGCTCCCAGCTCGGGAACGTGTTCGTGCTGAAACGGGAGTGCACCAGCGCCAGCGCCGTAGCCACTTTCTCGTCCTGCAGCTCGACATAGTAGGCGTCGACCTGCTTGGGCGTCAACATCCCTTTATATACGATCGTTCTGCTAGACAAGCTAGAATAGTAAAATTGCGCATGCGAAAGCGACGCTTTGATAGCGTTCTCAGATACTTTACGTATGACGTATAGTTTCCGCTCGAAATCCAGGTTGCTCGTCATGCCCGCGCCTTCTCCAATAAATACCTGGCGTACATAGGGTTCTGCCGACTTCGCGGATTCTCCGAGCGAGCTGTTGTCGGTGGGAACCGTCCGCCAGCCCAGGAATTGCTGACCTTCCTCGCCGACAATGCGTTCGATGATTCTCTCGCATGCCTGGCGCTCCTCCAGATTTTGAGGCAAGTAGACCATACCTACACCATAGTGACCCGCCGCCGGGAGCTTCATATTCTCCTGCTCACAAGCCGCCTGGAGGTAAGCATCCGGAATTTGCATCAGAATCCCCGCGCCATCGCCTGTGTTCTGCTCGCTTCCTTGACCGCCGCGATGATCCAAATTGCAAAGCACACGAAGCGCCTGCTTGACGATTTCATGCGATTTCACGCCTCTAATATTCGCTACGAAGCCAATACCGCAGGCATCACGCTCGAACTGAGGATCATACAATCCTTGCTTGGGAGGTAACCCGTTTTTGGTCATGTTGTGCAACCTTTCTTTTCTGGTTTTTGGACGCGCTTTGTCCAATGTACGCTTTAAAGTATTAAATTGTCGAAACGTGATGGCGCGCATTTCATCAAAAATAGGAGAATATAAATTGATGAAATAGTCTCAATATTTTTTATATTATATTAACACCAGAAATAGTATAGTTCAATGAAAATGTAAAGGTTTTCATTTTAATATTTTTATCATTTTTCACTAGTCTGCCCCCGCTCAAGGTCCGCCGCCGTCACCGCGATCCGCCTGCCGGCCTTCGTGACGCAATTGCCTTATTCTCCGCTTCGGCCGGCTTATCGAATGAAGGAACGCTTACTCGCCCGATATCCGCCAATACCGCATATTTCCCCTTTTTCCAGCGACCTCCACCTGCCTGGCGACGCCGCAAGCGCCAAGGCTCCGGGGGCTTGTCGTGCATGTTTTACGCATCTTTTTCATACGCTCAAGATAGCAAACTTTCTATGTTTCATGCTATGATAGCTAATGCGCTGCATTGAAACATTCATCCAGATTTCACAGCCTAGGAGGAACGCTGCTTTGAGTCTACAGCATACTTTTTCGACTGGGATGATTTGGGAGCCCCTATATCAGTGGCAAATTCCAGCCCATCCGGTTGAAGTCCAGCTTTTCCGATCGCAGCCGGTTCGCCGCTTGAAGTTCTTGCATCACTTCGGAGCTTCGGCGTTATTCTCGCCAATGACCCATTCGCGGTTCGAGCACACCGTCGGCGTATGGTCGCTGATGGCTCACTTTTGCCCGGACGAACTTCATTTGCGCGTGGCGGCACTTTTGCACGATATCGGGCACCTGCCCTTCTCTCATGCGGTGGAACGAACGCTCGGTTACGACCATCACCTGCACACGGAGCGATTGATCTTGAACGGAACGATTGCCGATATTTTGACGGAGCATGGCATTTCTCCGGCAGCGATTGTGTCCATCCTGCATCAGGACAGTCCTTTAACGAATAAAACGCCCCTCATGGGTTTGGACCATTTGGACAGCTTTCTACGGGATACATATTACGCCGGCCAGCAGCAGCTGCCGCCTTCCGAGCTGGTCCGACAACTCCGCCTGCGCGGGAACTATATAGAAGCTAATGAAGAAACGGCTGCCGCACTCGTTCATGCCGTCGTGGAAGACCACCGGATATTCCTCAGTCCGCCGTTCCTTGCTATGGATGCGCTGCTGGCCAAAGCGGCCGCCCATCATTGCGAGTCCAATCCGGGCATGAGGGAGCTCCTGCCTTCCCTTGTCGACCATGAACTGATGCAAGAGCTGCTGGGAAGTACGAATCCCGTCGCCAAAGACATCATGCATGTCCTGATGTACGAGCCGCATCGCATCCAGATTATGAACGAACCGGTCAAGGGCAGTATCGAAGTGAATATTCGCAAAATATATAAAAAACAACCGCTAATCGGCGATAAACCCGCTTCCGAGGCAAGCTTCCAATGTGCCGTGAAATTGGCGGAGCTTGATTCCCTAAGCGCCACCTATTTTTTTACGATATAATCATACTTAGATCTTCAGAGGGGACTGGCCCAGCTTGGCAAAACTATATTTCCGTTATGGCACGATGAACAGCGGTAAATCCATTGAAGTACTGCGCGTGGCGCATAATTATGAAGAACAAGGCAAGAAAGTGCTGCTGTTGACATCGGTCGTAGACGACCGCTTCGGCGTCGGCAAAGTCGTCTCCCGCATCGGCATGCAGAAGAACGCCATTGTCGTAGACGACCAACTGGATATGATGGCGTTAGCGCAGAAGGAGCTCCCTAACTGCATATTGGTCGATGAAGCGCAGTTCCTTAATAAGGAGCAGGTCGCCCAGCTCATCGCGATCGTCGATGATTTGAACATTCCCGTTATCGCCTACGGACTCAGGGCTGACTTCATGGGGCAGCTCTTCGAAGGAAGCAACGCGCTGCTGGCTGCGGCCGACACGATTGAAGAAATCAAAACGGTCTGCTGGTACTGCGACAAGAAAGCGATCATGAATATGCGCTGTAAGGACGGAGAACCTATTTTCCATGGCGAACAAATTCAAATCGGCGGGAATGAAAGCTATGTTCCTGTCTGCCGCCAATGCTATGCAGGCAAACGTAAAGCAACTTTAGGCGCCTAGCTGCAGGGATTTCCTCGCAGTCAGCGTCTAAACTATCGAAATGGTTGTCAAAGAAAGGTGAGTTCCTTGCGAAAAAAACGGATTTTGCTCCTATCTGAGGGCTTCGGGAAAGGTCATACACAAG
Organism: Paenibacillus sp. MAHUQ-63; assembly: GCF_028765165.1. Lineage (GTDB taxonomy): Bacteria > Bacillota > Bacilli > Paenibacillales > NBRC-103111 > Paenibacillus_E. The sequence continues at coordinate 1,476,111 of NZ_JARADB010000001.1, forward strand.
CCGCACATGCGCTGTCCGTCGAGCTGCGACAAAGCTCATCGGAAATCATCACGCGAGTGATCGAGCTTGGCGCTTTTTTGCACCCTACCATCGCACCTTGGATCTTCTCGGCATACCGCCGCACGGTGACTTCACAGCCCAAACTCTATGGTATGCTTTACCGCAATCAATATAAGAAATCGTTAAGCCGTATGGCAGGCCTTGTGCTGCACCGGATGTTTTATTCGCAAACCAAGGCAATCATCCAGCAGCTCAAACCGGATATCATCGTGTGCACGCACCCCTTCCCCAGCATCATCGTCTCCCGTCTGAAACGTGCCGGGCTTCAGGTGCCCTTGTTCACGGTCATTACGGATTACGACGTGCATGGCACATGGGTCGATCCCGCCGTGGATAAATATCTCGTCTCCACATCGCTCGTTCGGGAGCGGCTGATTGCCCGCGGCGTGCCGGAGACGCACATTGAGGTAACGGGCATCCCCGTTCATCCGAACTTTCACCTCGAACACAGCAAAGTGCAAACCCGCAAGCAATTCGGGCTTAGCGCAATGCCAACGGTCATGGTGATGGGCGGCGGCTGGGGCGTCTTCAAGAAGGAGGAGAAAGAAGAGCTGCTCTCCTATCTGGCCTCCTGGAGCAAAGATATTCAGCTTCTCATCTGTTTGGGAACGAACGAGAAGGCGCGCCGGCAGCTTATGGAGGAAGAAGCCTTCCGCAAGCCTAACATCCACCTGATCGGCTATACGAACGAAATTAATAAGCTCATGGACATTTCGGACCTGCTTATCACCAAACCCGGCGGAATGACCTGTACCGAAGCGATGGCCAAAGGGATTCCGATGCTGTTCTACAGCCCCATTCCCGGTCAGGAAGAGATGAACTGCCAATATTTCCAAGAGCAGGGCTACGGTCAAATGATTACATCGCTGGAGATGATCGATCATTGGTTCAAGCTGCTGCTTGAACAGTACCCGGAGCTGTCGCAGCGCCGGAATTCGATCCGCAAAAGTCGAAAATTCGGAGCGCAAGACTGCTCCAAAGCGATCATGCAATATCTGAAGTTATCGGAGAAGCGCCCTTATCTGCAGGCATCATCAACAACACCGCTCATACAATGGTATTAACCATGTATAGGGCGGTGATTTTTTTTGAATCCCATTCAGCGTTTTGGCAAACCGTCCATTTTCGTGTATTTGCTCGTATGGTTCGTCGGCAGTCTCTGGATGATGGCGATTCTCGGCAGCGGGGAAGTCCAGGGTAAGTTTCTGGGTATTCACTTGGAGGCTTATCGGGCTTACGCCAGCTTCGGCTTCGCCGGGGCACTCGGCGGCGCGCTTTACGGGCTGCGCATGTTTCATGAGCATTATCACGATCTTACCGTCCAATGGATGTACTGGTATTTCATGAGACCGATCCTCTGCTTCGGTTCGGCGATCATGACGATCATTCTGTTCGAAAGCGGGATCCTGCTTCTGCAGGTCGGGGACTCCATGTCAGCGCGCATATCGGTGGCTTTCCTGACCGGATACGGCTACGGCAAGTTCATGGAGAAAATCAAAGCCCTTACGACAACATTTTTCAACGGGAATGGGAATGGAAATAACGGCGGGAACGGCAATGGAAACGGGAATGGGAGCAGTGATGGAGCGCCGCCGAAGTCGTGAATTCCTTTCATGGGAATTGGAAACGCTAGGTGTACTACACCCATTAAGGAGACATCATGAAAATACTTGCAGCTTTGTGTGTTTGTTTGTTTTTGATGCAGCCCGTCGCTCTCAGCGCCGCTCCGAAGAAGGACCGCACTTATTATGAAACGCGTGGGGATATTGTGTGGGAAGTGAACACGGACGAGAAGGTGATCGCCCTGACGTTCGATGACGGACCTCACCCGAAATATACGGCGGAAATTCTCGATCTTCTGAAGCAGTATGAGGCGAAGGCCACATTTTTCGTTGTCGGCAACAAGATCAAGCTCTACCCGGATGTTCTGGAGCAAACGGCGCAGGCTGGACATGAGATTGCCAATCATACATACAGCCATGCTTATCTAAGCCGGAAGACCAACATCAAGAAAGAGCTGACCACGACGGAGGAGCTCATCGTGGAGAAGACGGGACGGCGCAGCCAATTGTTTCGTCCGCCCGGAGGCTTCTATAATGAGCGGCTTGTCTCCACTGTGAAGGATGAGGGGTACACCATGATTATGTGGAGCTGGCAATTGGATACGAAAGATTGGGATACCCCCGGGGTTCGCCGTATCGTCAACAGTGTGCTCAAAAATGTGAAGAACGGCAACATCGTGCTGTTCCATGATTATATCGAAGGCCCGACCCAGACGATCGAAGCCCTCAAGGTCATTCTTCCGGAGCTACACAGCCGAGGCTACAAAATGGTCACCGTATCCGAGCTTCTGTCATATAACAAGGCTATTCCGGCCAAAATCCATTAAGACAGCACGCGCTTAGCTTTAATAAAACGGTCCTTCCAGGCACCGTCCAGCTCCGATACGGTCACGCCTATCCCCGGGCGGAACGTATGGAGCATCAGCCCGCCACCGATGTATACGGCGACATGGCCGATCCGTTCGGTGCCTTGCCTGTTTCTTCGTTTGGGCGTGGTGAAAAAGATGAGATCGCCTTCGCGCAGCTCGCCGATCGACACTTCGGTCCCCCGCTGGCTCATCTGTCTGGAATCGCGAGGCAGCTTGACCTCTTGGGTGCCGAAGAGATACTGCAAGAAGGACGAGCAGTCGAACGATTCGGTCTGCCCCGCTTTCGCACCGAATACGTAAGGGGTTCCCAGATAGTCCATCCCTTTGGCAATGAGCCGTTCGGCTTTGCGCTTCCAATCCGGCTTCTTCTCGCCCGATGCGGCCAAGAGCTCGAACCGGGCTTTGATCTTCATGATTTCTGCGGAGGGAAGATTCACTTTCTTCACATTCGCGACGGGGTCGTCTCCATCGCCGATATACTCCTTCACAGGCTTCTTCTCAGGCGGCGCCGAGCTGCTTGCGGAAGGAGCCTTTTCGGATTCCGGCGCGTTCCCGGACGGCTCCGGACTTGCAGCCGTCTCCAGAGGCGCGGCGGCAGTCGGAGCAGGCAGCGCAGTTGGCTGTGCTTTCATGGATGCCGGCACTTCCGGTAAGTGTGTAGGCATAGCGGTATGAACCGCCTCCTTGTGCCCACTTGTCGCAGCGGATACCCTCTCTTCCATCACGGGAGAGGGGCCAAGTGGCTGGGCTGAATCATCTATCGTCGGCGGAGTCGCCTTATCCGTATTGTTCGACGGGAAGTATGCCGCGCTGAGCGTCATTTGTTCCGGGTTCTGCAAAGTAAAGCCGATCAGCACTGCAAGCGCAATCACTAGTGTAGATAACATATGCTTGGGGGCTAACATGTCTAACCTCCTGTATGTGGCAAGTATACCCATACCATTCTCGGCATGACGGCAAGGTCAGGGGGTTGACAGGCAGGAAAAAAAAGCCTTACCGTACGCAGTTCAACTGCCGGTAAGGCTTCTTGTTATTTCGGTGCATCGAAGGTATGTGCCTTCGTCCAGTTAACACCGCCGTTGCCGGTGGTATACATCACGCTTGGCTGCTCGTTGTCATTCGTAATCATCCAGCCTTGATTCGCGTCAGCCATGGCCAGCAGCAGCTCGCCGTAGCCGGTGAACGTCTCTTGGCCGTTCACCCATGTTTTGCCGCCGTCCTTCGTCCATCCGACGGAGTTCGGCTTGTCGCAAGCCGGGCACTGGCCGCCCATGAACGCGACGTCGGGGCTCACGACGTAGAGCGGACCGGGCTTCGAGCCCGTATTCTTCGGCCCTGAAGTGTCTCCCGCAGGGAAGCCGGGGGCCGGTCCGCCGCCGGCGGTGCTGTTCGCGAGCACCGTCTGCCAGATCTTGCCTCCATCCTTGGTGTGGAACAAGGAGTACGAGGTCTGCGTCATCCCCGATTCGCCGATGAGCTCCACCCAAGCATCGTTCGCTCCGGCAGAACGGATCACGGTTCCCGTAATTCCGGCCGCGGTCTTGCGGGACATCACGCTGTTCCACGTTTTCCCGCCATCCTGGGTGCGAAGCACCTCCACGGTGTCTTTGCCCGGTTTGACGGCCCATCCATTCTTGGCATCATGGAAATAGGCGTCTCCTGCAATGCCCTCCGGTACCGGCATCGTGCTCCAGTTCGCTCCGCCATCCACTGTATGAGCGTTGCCGCTGAACGCTTCCGATTTGGAAATAAAATGGAAGAATGCGGTATTCGGCACTTTACCGGCGGATGCCCAATGCTGCCCGCCATCCTTCGTGCTGAGCAGCTTGCCGTCTTGTCCGACGCTTGCCCAAGCCTCTTGCCCATTCAGCGCGAACAATTGCTTGATCTCGCCGTTTCCTTCATATTGAATCTGCCACTGCTTGCCGCTATCGGTTGTATGTGCAATCCATCCTTTGCCGCCGATCCAGCCGGATTTGGCATCCGCCAAACGAACAGCCGTTACGCCGGTCATCGCAACCTTGGTTGGTTTATCGCTGGTTCCCGCAACAGGCGTTCCTGCCGGAGAAGCCTGCGGCGATTGGGTTGCAGCCGGCGTCTCCGTCGCTTGCACGGTAGGCTGCGGCGTTGCCGAAACGTCCGCGGCACCGTTCGCTGCTCCCGAGGATTTACAGCCGGTAAGAGCCAGCATGAACAGCAGGGCCACAACAGGTACATTTTTCTTCAACATGATCTTCACTCCTTGCGCTTAATAACCTTCGTCCCTCACTATTACTGACGTAATCTTTCATCAAAAAGTTGAGGCTGCCAGGCTTCTTCCTATACCCAATTTTAGTATGCCCCATCTGGGCAAATTACCCAAACGCCTCCCTGCGAAAATAGAAAGTAGGCATGACTCCTCTTCTTCATGAATACAATCCAATCAAGGAGGGGGGACTTTGATACGGAAAGGAAGAGGAATCGGCCAAAGACTTATGTGGGATAAGAAGGAATTCACGTTGATGATCATCCCTGGCGCCAACCGCCGTACCGTAAGATTCAAGCTTCCGCACAGTAGCCTGTATATTGTGCCCAGCGTGATCCTGCTCGTGCTGTTTGGTTTCTTTGTCACGATTTACTTGATGAATACGTACGCCCACCGCACTAAGGACCACATGCAGCAAGCATTCGATGGACAAGAACGGCAACTGGTTAATCAAATTACACTTAAAAATAATGAACTGGAACTGCTGCAAGCCAATTTGATTGACCTGTCTCACCAAGCGGATGAGTTTAAGGTTAAGCTCGAGGAAATTAAGAAACTCGACCATGTCCTGCAGCTGATGAGCGAGTCCGAAGAGCCGAACAGGACAAGCAAAAAGCTGTCCGCTCTAAGCGAATCGGCTGGAGGCGGACCGGATGTCGGCGGCACCGACATTCCCGTTACCTCGGAAGAGGTGTCGCAGCTGATGAGTTCTACCAGACAAGGGCTTTCCACATTGGTCGGCGATATCAACACGCTGCTGGTCAATCTCAGCGAGTCCGAGGCTCGGCTGAAGCAGGCCGACTATTTGCGCAGCATCACACCGACGCTATGGCCGGTCACGGCCCACAGCCAGACCTCGGGCTTCGGCATGCGCCGAGATCCGTTCACGGGGAAGCCCTCGATGCATACGGGGCTTGATCTCGACGGCGAGATCGGCGATCCCGTCTATGCGACGGCCGCCGGCAAAGTGACGGAGGCCGGCTTCGACAACGAGTTCGGCAACCGGATCATCCTCGATCATACCCGTGGCATCCAAACGGGTTACATGCACTTGCATAAAATTCTCGTGAAACGCGGAGAATCAGTAACGAAAGGTCAACAGATCGGACTTCTTGGCTCCACGGGCCGAAGCACAGGCTCCCACCTGCATTATGAAGTGCAGAAGAACCGCGTCCCCATTGACCCGACCCCCTATCTCATAACGAACAGAAAGGATGAACGCTAATGCTCGGAAGCTCGAAATCGAAGCGCATCGATGCCAAAACAACCGATACGCTAATCGGCGGAAGCACGATCTGTGAAGGCAAGATCATGTCCGAGGCCAGCCTCCGCATCGAGGGCCAGATGCAGGGCGACATCGAATGCGCCGGCGACATTACGATCGGCGAGAATGCCGTCGTTCACTCCAACATCCAAGCGCGCGATGTCATCGTGGCCGGCAAGGTCAAAGGCAACATCCAAACCAAAGGCAAGCTCATCGTCACCAGCTCCGGCGTGCTGGTAGGGAACATCGATGTCCGCTCCTTCGTCATTCAGGAAGGCGGAGTCTTCCAGGGTAGCAGCGCCATGCAGCTCTCGGCGGTGGGCGATAAGGCCGGCGGCAGCGGCGGCAAGGTGATCGATGCGAAAGCGCATAAGCAGCAGAAGAGCGAGCAGCAAGCGGTTTCCGGCGGCAACTAAGGAAAGAAGCTGTCCCTGGGGTCCTTTCGGACCTGAGGGGCAGCTTCTTCTACTGGTGTGAGGTCAACTAAGCGGTCCCGTTGGCCTTTTTATGATGAAAAAGAGAGATTCTTCTCGAGCTCCAGTAAGTAGGCTAAGCTTGTTGCCAGACTATCGAGCGGACTTCCCGGGCAGTAGTCCTGTTCCACAGCGAACCATTCCACGCCATGCTGCAAGCCCCACTTCAGAATCGGAGCAAAATCAATGATACCCGTACCGAGTTCAGCGAAATATTGCCGTCCGTCGGAGGTCATATCTTTCAAATGCAGGATCGGCATCCGGTAGGCATACTGGCTGATGAAGGCCAGTGGGTCCTGACCCGCCTTTTGCACCCAATACGTATCGATCTCTGGATACACGGCCGGATCTTCCAGCAAATATTCGAGCGCAAACTTTCCTTGAATGGTCGTATGAAATTCAAAATCGTGATTGTGATAACCGACCCGGTAACCCCGTCCGCCTACTTGAGCGGCAACTTGCTGCAAATCGCTTCGCACGCTGAGATAGCCCTCCGGATTCTGCAGTCCATTCGGCAGGGAATGGCAAATCAGGTCTTGGGTATCGAACAATCGGGCTTCCTCCAATACCGCTTCAAGATCGTGCTTCATCCGCTCTAAACCAACGTGCATCCCCGCTGTGCGTAGTCCGGTTTCCTTCATAACGGCGGCAATGTCTGCCGCGGGGTACCCATGCAATCCGTCGATTTGGACGGCTGCCCAGCCCATCTTTTTCAGATCCTTAAGTACACCTGGAAAGTCCTCCTTCAGCTCGTTCCTTAATGTATATAACTGGGCTGCCAGCATGTGTCTGATCATTCCGCGATCTCCTCCCTTTCCAAGTTCAGCCACGCAAGCTCGTGCGATGAGAATGTAATCTGCATAGCGTCTATGGAAGCATGCAGCTCTTCATGATTTTTCGGACCAATGATTGCACCGGTCGGAAAAGGCTGATTCAGCACATAGGCTAGAGCAATTTGAATCGGAGTGACGCCTTTGTCCGCGGCAAGCTTGGCCGCACGCCGGTAGCGCTCCCAATTGGCTTCGCTATAATAAACCCTCACCATTTCATCATGGGCCCGATTATCCGGCGTAAAAGCACCTGAGAAAAAACCTCCGGCCTGCGACGACCACGCAAGGAGCGGCAGCTGATTGCCTGTATGCCAAGCGCAGGTCTCTGCATCCGCCGACACGCAGCCTTCCCATCGAGGCTCATTCGGCTTGGCCAAGCTGAGGTTCGGGCTGCTAAATGTAAACCCGGTTAGCTGATGGGCCGCGGCGTATTCATTCGCTTCCTGAATGCGGCGGTACGACCAGTTGGAAGCCCCGATCGCCTTGATGCGCGAAGCGCGAATGTGTTCATTCAATTCTTCCATAATCGGACCTACCGCCACATCCGGATCATCGCGGTGAAGAGCGTACAGATCGACGTAATCCGTGCCCAGCCGCTCCAGACTTTCCATGAGATCGTGGCGAATCGCTTGCGCATTCACCCTCGGGCCTGGACTACCGTCGTCATGATGAGCTCCCTTGGTGAGAATGACGACGTCTTGGCGAAGTTTCTTTTCCTCCAGCCATCGGCCGAGAATGACTTCTTTATTTCTATATTGATGAGCCGTATCAAAGGTATTGCCGCCCGCGCGCAGATAAGCATCCAGCATCAAACGCTCAGGCTCCTCCAGTTTACGCAAATCCCCCGTCCCCATCAGGATGCGGGAGATGGCCTTGTTCACACCCTGTATATGCATATAGTTCATTATGATTGCTCTCCTTCGAACGTCCGATTCGATTTCGCATGGAATGATGCGGACTCTATGTCCCTGAAGCCTTGTCGTCGGCAGCCGTCGTTTCAACAAGAAGGTCTGCAGGTTTGTTGTGACGGATAAAAGCTTCCAGCCCTTCCTTGTCCGGGGTTCCTGTACTGCCTCCATAGGCGCCAACAGACATCGCTCCGCATACATTGCCATACAGCAGGCAGGTCTCCACATTCAGCCCCGTCAAAAAGCCATACATGTAACCGGCGTTAAACGAGTCCCCTGCTCCCGTCGTATCCACGGCTTCGACCGAGAATCCGGGGCTTACCGTTCGCAGACCGTCTTTCATCGCAACGGCTCCTTGGGCTCCGAGTTTAACAACGACATGGCGGCAGAACCCTGACATATAGCTTAAACTGTCTTCTACGCGAGTAAAGCCTGTATAATGAAGCGCTTCCGTTTCGTTCATCAGGAATACATCCATATAACGCATCAACTCGAAAACGCCTGCATACCATTCTCCGGTATCGTCCCAGCCTACATCGCAGGACAAAGTGACTCCCGCTTCTTTCAATTTCCGAGCCATTGCCACGAATTCGTCATGGTTGCGGCGTCCCCGATAACCGGTCACATGAACATGCCTGCCTAATGCGATCTGCTCGACATCCAGCTCCCCGACTTGCAGCTCGGCGTTGGATCCTATATACGTAATGAACGAACGGTCCAGCTCAGGATTAATCGCAATCGTGATGCCTGTACGGCTCGTTTGGCTAGTCTTGATCATACTGGTATCGATACCATATTGAGTGAAATGTTCCCGTATATAATGGCCGTAGCCATCATCACCAAGAACACCGTCAAACGCGACATGCAGCCCAAGCTTAGCCAATGAGATTGTGAATAACGCCGCCCCCCCGCCAACGTGCGTCATCATTTGATCAACGAAAATTTCTTGTCCGGGCTGAGGAATTTGATTACAGCCCACTACCACGAGATCAATATTGGCATCGCCGATGACAACGACATCAAACTTTGTACTCACTCCGCACTCCCTCTTCCGCTCTGTTCTGTTCTCTGCCTATCTCTCTTCCTGATATGCCCTGCAGCTGTCCCGTACGACGAGCTTATGAACCAATATCAAATCTTCACGCGGACTTGACGCAGGATCTGAGATGTAATCGATCAGCGTATTCACCGTAATTTTGCCCATGTCCTGAATAGGCTGCTCCATCGAAGTCAACCGCGGTCGTACGAGCTCGGTCAATTGGCTTCCGTCGAATCCGATAATAGATAGATCGTCAGGCACTTTAAGCCCATGGTCATGAATACAATTCATAGCGCCTACCGCCATATCGTCGCTCACGGCAAATACAGCGGTTGGACGGGGCTCACATGCCAGCAGTTCCTTCATCATGTCGTATCCGCTTTGGATTTTATAGTCGCCAAACCGGATATAATCATTCACAATGCGAACCCGCTGATCTTTAAGGGCATTGCGATAGCCGACATAACGGTTCTGACCTGAGGTAATGTCTCTCATATCCCCGCCTATGAAGGCAATCCGCTCATGTCCGAGCTCAATTAAATACTTCGTCGCATCATAGGCTGCCTCATAATCATCGATAATAACCGAAATGAACTTATGATCTACAGGTCTTACGCTTGAAAAAATGATCGGGATATCCAGTTTATGGATGAAGCTGCGAATGTCGTCGCTTAACTTCTCATGCATAATAATGATGCCGTCTACCCGCATCTCATGAAAGACATTTAAATATTTCAGCTCTTTATCTGTATCCTCTATAATATTGCAAACCAGCAGGTTGTAATCATTCAGGCTTGCCGTCTCCTCGATGCTGCTCAAGATCGTCGAATAGAAACTTGAGGTGAGATCGGGAACGATGACACCAATCAGGTTCGTCTTCTTCCGCACCAAACTCCTCGCGATATGGCTGGGCGCATAGCCAAGCTCCTCAATCGCAAGTTTCACTTTGGCCTTCAGATCGTCCTTCACGTACTTTTCTCCGTTTAAAACCCTGGACACCGTGGTGACGGATACTCCCGCTTTTTTGGCTACATCTTTAATTTTGGGCGCCATGATTATCATCCTTCCTTACTCGCAAGCACGAACATTTTTCTGCGTTATTCGACAAAAAGGGGCTGAGAGAAAGCTCCGAATCCGCCTTCCAAATAGACGGCGATACGGATATAGCCTTCATCTCCTTTATACGTATACTTCACCTGTTTCATTCTGCCGGTTTCCTCGTGGAGTATACGGCCATCCTTGCCGATCAGCGTTACATATTTATACATCTTATCATATAATGGGCTCGACCGAAGATCATAAATAATTTGACCGTCTGTGACCCGAATGCCTTCGAAGCCATAGCCTGTTGAAACGTAAAAGCTGCCTTCGCGAATCGCGGCTAGAATGGCCTCTTTGGTATTAGAAGCCGTCAAAACCATGTTCCAGGCACGCTTCTCCTGTCCGTAAACGTGGAAATCATCATTTCCGAAGCCCCATACCTTGCGCCCTGCGGACAAAAGAAAATCCCATTTATCAAAAGCAATGTCATATTCCGGATTTCCGTCGCCGTTCACAACCTCAATGCCATTGTACCGCTGCATACGCAGCATATCCTCATGCCGCCAATAATGCGAGAAGTACCGGTTCGGATGGGCCAGAATAGATAAACCGCCATGGTCCACACATAGATCGGAAAGCCTCTGATAATTCTCGATCGAAAAGACGTTGGAATACCCGTCCATCAGCGACCTGGGAGGGTGGACCAGCAGCATGTGCGTTTGAGAGCTGCTGACCTCAATCGCCTCGAAAACAGTTCCAATCGTGTGATCCCCCTCATGTTCAGTCATCACATCATGGTCGGAAATGCCCAGAAAATCATAATCGTGATACATGCGGTACACCGTCGAAAGCGGGTGATGCCCATCACTGTTCGTCGTGTGGTTATGAAAGCTGCCTCGCAGCCATTCGCCTTGCTTGTCATAGGGATTGATTATGGTCATCGTGAATTCCTCCGTTCCTTCTATTCTTTCACCGAACCGATCATGACGCCTTCGGCAAAATATTTTTGCACAAAAGGATAGGCACAAACGATCGGTGCGATAACGACCATAATCGTTGCCATTTTCAAAGAATTTCCGGTCAGCTGCATGTTTTCCAGCATTTGATACTGCGTTGTTCCTGCCGTTTGCATAAGCGCCTCCCGGATCGCGTCCTGTCTCGTCAACATCTCCTGCATTAAGGTGGACAGCGGGCGCAGCGTCATCTTCTGTACGAAAAAAGCTCCGGTGAACCAATCGTTCCAATGCCCTACCGCAGTAAATAGCGAAATGGCGGCGATAACCGGTTTACTCAGCGGCAGCATGATGCGGTGGAAGATCCCCAGATCGTTACAGCCGTCGAGCTTCGCCGACTCCTCCAAGCTAACGCTAATCTGTTGAAAAAAGGTTCGTATGATGATAATATTCCATGCGCTGTACATGCCGGGTATAAGATATACCCAAATGGTATTGGTTAAATGTAAGCTCTTAAGCAGCATATAGTAGGGAACAATGCCCCCGCTGAACAGCATGGTAAATACGATAAGCAATGTGAAAAAGCGTGATCCCGGCATTGTCGTACGCTTCAATGCATATGCGGCCATTGCCGTTAAATAAACGCTGGATACCGTTCCGACTACCGTACGGAATATCGAAATCAGAAATGCCTGTATGATGTTAGAAGATGAGAATACTTCCTCATAGTTCTCTAGCGTCCATACTCTCGGCCAGAAGTAAATGCCTCCGCGCTCCGCATCCTTACCGGCATTAAAGGAAAGCGCAAAGATATTAAGAAATGGAATTACAATGGACAAGCAGAGCACAATGATGACGCAATAGACCCCGATCTTAAACAGCTTCTCTCCAGTGGTGAGCTTGTAGAATGTGTTGCCCATCCTTGAACCTCCTTTGAGCGTTCCATGCTCGTTGGAAGCAGGCTGCTTCCATCTTCCATGGTAATGTGGGGAAGCAGCCCGATCCTCCCAAGCATCCTAACCGTTCTAGTTCACAATGACCTTTGTTTTGGGATCCGCATTTTTCTTCATTAGCAGTTCTTCATATTTATCCAGGCCTGCCGACTTCAGCTGAGCCGTGGCCGCATCGATGATTTTCTTCGCTTCATCCAGATTTTTCGCGTAGAATGCACGGATCATGCTGTCATCGTATTTCTTCAGCGCATCCTTTAATTGCGTTTCTTGCTCGAATTCGCCTAGGAAAGCAAGCGGTTGATAACCATCGTTCAGCTTGGCATTTTTGCGTTTCTCCTCGTATCCCCACATCTCGACAATCTTGAGCGGTCCCGCATTCGCCTCCGGCGCAGCGGCGTCCCCGTACTGCATTTCATTAAAATCGGCTTGGCGGTTCAAGTCCGTGCTTCCCAGGTAGCTGCCCCAAGAGTTGCCAACGCCATCGAAGCCAAGGGCTTTCGCGGCTTTCGGATCTTTATTTTTCAGTTCAAGCACTTCTTTCTTCACGATCGGATTGCCCTTGGCATCCAGCGTATAGTCCCTTCCTTCAATCCCGTACTGCCAAAGCAGCTTGCCTTCGCGGCTTGCCAGGAAATCGGCGAGCTTGACGATATCTTGCGGATTTTTCGTCGTTTTCGGAATCGACCAGGCCATATAGCCCGTTTTGTAATCCAGCTGCATTTGGTAAGGACCATCCACGCTGTTCATGGGGCCTAGCGGGACATAGTGCGCGTCTTTATTAAATTCTAGATAGTTGTGCATATCGGCAATGATCGCGTAAGAACCGTTCAGAATGCCTTCCGTTCCGCGATTCTCTTCCATGGTATAGAACTCCGGAACCATCAATTTTTCACTCAGCAGCTTTTGCACATAGGCGACTCGTTTCATCGGATATTCCGTCTTGCTTTCGTGAACAATCTTGCCGTCTTTCGTCTGGTGAATCCGCTGCTCATCAGCTCCCCAGACCAAATCATTATACAGAGCGCCAACTTCTCTTCCGCCCCAATATCTCGGTCCGATCGGATAGACGTCCTTGCCGTTCTTATCCTTGAAACCGCCGGCTTTAATTTTCTTCGCCAGCTCATATAACTGATCCGAGGTTTGGATCGATTTGGGATCAATCCCAAGCGCATCTACGATATCTTTGCGGATATAGGGGCCGCCTACATACTTGGTTTCCTGGTAACCGCCTTCCCGCGGAATGTTCATATGGATGAAATACGACGAGCCTTTAAATTCGGGACGGAACATCACCCCATACTGCGTATCCAAAGGCAAGTATTTATCTTGCAAATACTTACTGTAGATGCTGCTGTTCTTGATCAATGGGGTTAAGTCGGTGAACATCCCTTCCCGAGCGCCCTTCAGGATGACGGACATTTCTTTCCGGCCGCTATTGTTTAAGTAATAGAGGATAAAGTCCGGTAAATCGTTCGACGCAAGTCCGGCCGTTAACGCATCGATGGCGTGATCGGCTGTTACCCCTTCGAGCTGCAAGGTAATGCCTGTCATCTCTTTAAGCTTCTTGGCGATTTCCGGATTGATATCCTTAGAGAGGTCGTCGCTGTCAATGAACAGCCGGCCTTTGATCGTGCGGTCGGCGATCCATGTCGCCGGCTTTCCGGCTGCGCTTGGTTCGTTAGCCGGTTGACTATCCTTCGTAGCCGCCTGATCCACATTGTCTTGACAGCCAACAAGCAGCATGACGGAAGCCAACGAAAACAATGACCATTTCATCCATTTCTTGCTCATGAGCACTCCCCATTTCACCTATTTTTTTATGAAACCGCCAAGGTTGGCGCTTTTCAACAGACTTCATATGGTATCGCTACCATACTGACGTTTCTGAAAAACGGCGGGCTATGCGATTAGCCGCAACGACCAGAATCAGTCCGATGACGCCCTGCAGCATGCCGACTGCCGTTGCATAACCATATTGTCCGCTCTGTAGGCCAACGCTGATGACGTAGGTGTCCAGAATTTCCGAGACGTCCATGTTACCTGGCGTTCTGAGCAGATAGAGCTGGTCATAGCCGGCAGACAATATGCTGCCCAGCGATAAGATAAACAAAATCATGATGGTAGGCCTAATGATCGGGAGCGTTATGTTCCAAATTTCGCGCCATTTGCTTGCGCCGTCAATTCTTCCGGCTTCGTACAGCTCCGGATTGATCCCCGCAATGGCCGCCAAGTAAATAATCGAATCCCATCCGACCGTCTTCCAAATATGGCTGCCGAACATGATCGAGTAGAAATAGCTTTGTTCCATTAGGAAAAAGGTGTCGCCATTACCGCCAAACGCTTTAATAGCTTCGTTCAGTAAGCCTGTATCCGGAGCCAGCACTCTTTGGATAACCCCTACGACGATCACCCAAGATAAGAAATGGGGCAGATACGCAATACTCTGGGTTATCCCCCGAAAACGCTTACTTTTAACCTCGTTAAATATAAGCGCAAGGATGATTGGAAACGGAAGGCCGAGAAATAATTTCATAGAGCTAATAATCACGGTGTTAGCGATCAGCTTGCCGCTCTCATAGCTCTCGAAGAAGGTCTTGAAATACCGGAGGCCGACCCATGGGCTGAGAAGAATGCCTTTATTGAACTGGTACTCCTTGAAAGCCAGCAGCAGGCCCCCCATCGGGATATACGAGAAAATGATAAAGAAAACAATACAAGGAAGCAGCATCAGATACATGTACTTATGCTGGATGATTCTTTTTCTTAATTCTGCATGCTTCCTCTTCGCTGCCTTGCCTGCCTTCGCTGTGGAGAGATCTGTTTGCATGGTCTAACCACCTTCCCCAACTTTGTTCACAAACACTGGTATCGATTCCATATTGATCATGCCTTCCTCTCTTAAAAAACTAGAAAAACCATATTTCATTCTGGTACCGATTCCATATTGTTCATCATGGTTCTGGTTTTTAGTATATAGCTAACTTTTCCATTTGACAATATGAATTTTTAAGCGCTTTCATGAATATAGAACGGAGACAGCAAGAGAACCGGCAGCATCCCGTAAGATACCGGCCGCTTCTCTCATCATGCGCCTTATTGTCCGCTCTTTACCTCCGCCAGCATCGACAGGTCGACGAACGGACTCAAGTCCAATTCTTCCGCCTTTATCCCCTTCAAATACCGCGCGGCAATCGACACCTTCGCCATATCCTCCATCACCTTGACGTCGACGTCGGTGGTCAGCTTCAAACGGCTGAGCGAGGCTTGAATCAAGCTCTTCTCCATTCCCTTGCCGCTGTACTGCTTCAGCTGGTTGTTGATGAGCCCGTAAGCCTCCTCCGGGCTCTTCCGTATGAACGCGATGCCGTCCATATTCGCTTTGATCGCGCCCTTGACGATATCCCGGTGCCGCTGAATGAGCTTATCGCTCGCCACCATGATAACCGTCGGATAGTCACCGCGATTCGGCGGGATCGCCTGCCAGTCGACGACGACTTTGCCGAGTCCGGCCTTCTCGATCTGCGTCCCCCACGGCTCGGGGACGAGCGCCGCGTCAATTTCCTTCTGCCGGAAGGAAATGAGCGCGTCCGACGGAGAGCGCACGATGAGATGCGCGCTTCCCGCATCGCGCGAGATCGTGATGCCTTCCTGCTGCAGCAGCATCCGCAGCGAGATTTCATTCGTATTCCCTTTGGACGGGATCGCAATCGTTTTATCCACTAAATCTTTAACCCCGTTAATTCCTGCGCCATTCCGGGCGACAAGCACCGCACCGCCGTTGTTGGAACCGGACACCACGCGGAAGTTCCCGCTCTTCAGGAAGAACGTCGTTGCCGGACCCGGGCCGACGAAGCCGATGTCGATATCGCCTGTGGCCATCGCAATCGACAAATCCGAGCCGTTATCGAAGGCGGTGACTTCGATCTTCACATCGTCGCCCCACTCCCTGGCGAAGTAGCCTTTCTCCAACGCGATGTAGGCAGCGGCGTGCGTGACATTTTTGAAGACGCCAACCCTAACCGTTGCCGGCTTGCCTGTGGCCGTCAGCTTCTCCTCGCAAGCGCTCAGCGTCGTGACAATGAACAGCAGCAGCAGCATCCATGCTATTTTTCTCATGCGACCGCTCCCTGCTTAAGATTTCGAGCCTGCGAGGCCGTAGCGCTCCAGCACTTTATCTTCCAGTTTCTTGAAGCAGAAATGGTCGGAAACCGTCCCGAGCACAGCAATGATAATGACGATGCAGAGCATCAGCGAAGTATCGCCGAGGTTCCGTCCGTCCTGCAGCAGCTGGCCGAGACCCGCCCCTTTGGCGATGAGCTCCCCGGCCACGAGAGCGCGCCAAGCAAAAGCCCAAGCCGTGCGCACCCCGTTGATCAGATGCGGGAACGATGCCGGAATCATAATCTGGACGAACAGCTTGAAGCCGCTCCCCGTTCCCATTGTCTGTGCCGCCCGCAAATAAATCGGCGGGATGTTCTTGATCCCGGTGCGGCTCGCCAGCGCCATCGTCCACGTTGCGCCCAGCGTCGTAATGAAAATAACCGATGATTCGTTAAGACCGAACCAAATGATGGCGAAAGGCAGCCAAGCGATACTCGGAATCGTCTGCAGCGACACGACTAGAAACCCTAGCGTATCGTCCAGCAGACGGTAACGTGCGAACAGGAAGCCTAGCGTCGTGCCGACTGCCAAGGATATGACGAAGGAGACCAGCAAGCGGATCATCGAAGCGACGGAAGCTTCCAGCAGTTCCCCGTGGACGAACCCGTCGTAGAAAGCTTGCAGCGTCTGGGTGACCGAAGGGAATTTCCACCCCCAATCAAACAGCCTAAATCCCGCCTCCCAAGCTATCAGAAGCAGTACCAGAAAAATCGTTCTTCTTAATGCGGTACTCATCACCCGTCTCCTCTCTGACCACCTTCTCCAGTTCATCCGCTAAGGCATCCAATGCCGCATTCTCCACATGGTGCAGCAGCGGATCCGCGATATCCCGCGGCCGCGCCGCCTGCACGGCAAACTCTTTCTTAATGGTGCCGGGACGTGTCGACATCACGACAACCCGGTCGGAGAGAATGACCGCTTCACGGATGTTATGGGTAATGAAGAGAATCGTTTTACGAGTCCGCATCCATATTTCTTCCAGTTCTTTATGCAAAATTAGACGGGTCTGCTCATCCAATGCAGCAAAAGGCTCATCCATGAGCAAAATCTCCGGATCCATCGCAAGCGCTCTGGCAATCGCCGCACGCTGCTTCATTCCCCCAGAGAGCTCATGCGGATACCGGTCCGCAAAGCGGCTGAGATGCACCGCCTTGATCTGCTCCATCGCCCGTTCATGACGCTCCTTCTTGGGGATACCCTTCTGCTTGAGGCCGAAGGCCACATTGTCCAGCACCGTCAGCCACGGGAACAAGCCGTGCTCCTGGAACACAACGACGCGGTCGGCCCCCGCTCCCGTGACCTTCTTGCCGTTCACCTCGATCGTGCCCTCACTCTGCGTGTCGAACCCTGCGACCAGATTCAGCACGGTAGATTTACCGCAGCCGGACGGTCCCAGAATCGAGATGAACTCCCCTTTTCTGATCGTCAGCGTAATGTTGTCCAGCGCCTTGTAGCTGCCTCCGACTCTCTGAACGAACGTCTTGCTGACTCCTTTGATTTCGATCAAACCGCTTCCCCTCCCCCGGGTATGTCCCGTCAGCCTTGCAACTAGAACAGCATCTTGATTCCGGCCAAGCCCAGTCCGATTATGAAGCCGCAGATGGCGCCGTTCACCCGGATCCATTGCAAATCTTTGCCGACCTTATCTTCCATCAGCTCCGTCAGCTTCTCGTTATCGAATTTGTCGAGATTTTCTTTGACAAGCTGGCCGATTTTGCTGTGATTTTTCTCCAAATAAGAAGCGATCTGATCCTGTACCCAGCTCTCGCCGCGCTGCAGCAAGGCCTCGTTCGCCTTGACCGTTGCCAGCACGTTGCGGATCACCGGCACCACATGCGCAGGAACGAAATCCGGCTGTTCCACGAAAGCCAGCGCTTTCTCTTTAATGCGTGCGAGCAGCCCCGACAGCTTCGCGTCCAGCTCAAACATGTCCGGCAGCTTCGCTTTGAGCGCCTCGAGCTCCGCCAAGAGCTGCGGATTCCGCTCCAGCTTGTTCAGCTCGCCCCGAATGAACGACAGCACGGCTTCCCTGCGGGGATGATGCTTCATGCGCAGCTGTTCGATGTAGGACAGCAGGAAGTTCTGAATGATGCCGCCGATCTTCTCCTCGTTGACCATGCCGATGAACGCATTCACGGCGAAAGCCATGAACCCGTTGGACTGCAGTCCCTCGAACGCTTTGAGCGCCATCGCGCCGAGCTGGTCCCGCGTTTCCGCTTTGAACGCCCAAGACTCTACTTTATCGAGGACGAAATCGAACGTTTTGCTGTCATAGCCGCCTTCAACCACCGTATCGACCAGCGTGCGAACGAGCTTGCCCGTATCGACGTCCAGCAGCGCCTGGCGCAGCTCCTCTGCGAGCAGCGGAGTTAATTTCTCAAGATCGATGGCCAGCAAGGCCTGTGTGGCGAGAGCGCTCAACCCTTTGTGCAGCGACGCGTTGTCCAGATGACCTTCCGCCAGCTCCAGCCCTTTCTCAAGGAAACGGATTTGCTGCAAGCGGGCACGGATCGTTTCTTTGGACAGCAGCTCATTCTGAACCGTGGACACGAGCGCATTCGTAATTTTCTCGCGGTTCTTCGGCAGCAGGGCCGTATGCGGAATCGGAATGCCCAGCGGGTGACGGAACAGGGCGCTAACGGCGAACCAGTCCGCCAATCCGCCTACCACACCGGCTTCAAAACCGCCTTGCAGAAAGCCTCCCCACACCGTGGAGGATACGGGCAGCGTGGCCAGGAAGCCGGCTCCCATCACGCCTAAGGAGACCGTCGCTATATACTTAGCTTCTTTTTTCATTGTCATAACATCTCTTTCTGCTCCATATTCATCAACCATTCCTTCTATTTTACCACAAAATCCGACGAAAGCTGTTCTCGATCCTGAAACTGCCGAATACATTTCGGTATGGGTAGTATCGGCAGGGAATGGAATGAAGTTAAGATGCTTAGGAGGAACGTTTCCATGAGTCTAAATGAAACCATCACGCCCTGGCAGGAACATTTGTTTTGGGTGGAAATTTTGCAGGATCACGCCATTTTTGTGGACGAGGCGCTGGCCAACGAAGAGGTTCAGTGGATCACCGTCGCCAAAAGGTACATCGCCGCCTTCACCGAACTGCGGAACCGGATTTTACGAACAGACCCGTCGCTGCCGGTTTCATCGGAAACCATGATTCAGCTCTCTAAGGATATATACCCCATTGCCCACGGTTATTACCAGTTCGAAGGCCACTTGCAGCATTTACGCATTCAAAATAAAGTCGTGATCTCCATGACCCCGGTTTATTTCAACGGAACTTTGCTGGAGAACGGCGAGTACCTGCGGATTCTGCACGCTTGGATGAACGGCGTCAACTATGAGCCCCTCCCGCTCGTTGCCCTCATCGAGATGTGGATGGAGGATCAGCTTGGGCACACGGTGCTTCTGGGGAACCATCTGGATCCAACGGAAATGGAGCTGCTCAAAAGCACGCAGCAGTACGGGCAGCAGTTCTCCGCCCATATTGTCAAAAATACCGCCATGCGCGGCTTCCTCCGCTTCACGGCGCCGGGCTTCCCCGTCCAGCAGAAGTTCGCCAGACAGGTCGCCGAAACGACGATCGGCTTCTATCACGTGGTGGAGAAGGTGATCAACGACTTTCAGCATACGGAGCTGCTCAGCAAGCTGACGCTGCGGTTCCTGGAGCATCACATCCCGGAGACGTGCTATTTCCTGCGCAAGCTGGCCGCTTATAATGTGGAGATTCTGGGTCTGCCGAATTGTCCGCTCACGAAGCCTTCTTTTGAATAACAAAAACCGTCTAGCCAATGGCTGGACGGTTTCTTTGGGCTTGATGACGTGGGACACCGGCCGCGGCTGGCCGATCATCGTTCGCCTTCCCACTCCGCGTAGAACTGCGCGAGATACTGCTCCATGAACCGGTGCCGCTCCTCCGCGAGCTGACGCGCGTAGGCCGTGTTCATCAGCTCCTTCAGCTTCAGGAGCTTCTCGTAGAAGTGATTGATCGCGGTATCGTTACCTGAGCGATACTCCGCAGCCGTCATGTGCTCTCGCACCATGACGGAAGGGTCGTGAATCGGGCGGCCCTTCCAGCCCGAATAGGCAAATACGCGCGAGATGCCCACCGCGCCTATCGCATCCAACCGGTCGGCATCCTGCACGACCTGGCCTTCCAGCGTGCGCATAGGGGGACGCGCGCCGCCTTTGAACGACATCGTGCCGATGATCTCGAGCACGTGGTCCACCGCGGCTGCCGGCGTGCCGCTGTCAGCCAGCCATGCTTCGAGCTCGCGCTGCGCGGCTGCCGGATCCGCGTTCAGCTTCTCGTCCGCGACATCGTGAAGCAGCGCCGCAAGCTCGCAGACGAACGCGTCGGCGCCCTCCCGGGCGGCGATGCGCTTCGTCGTCTGCACGACGCGGTAGATGTGCCACCAGTCGTGGCCGCTGCTATCGCGTTCCAGCTTCTCTTTCACCAGCGCTTCCGCCGATCGTAGAATGCCCTCTTGCCGTTCGCTCATCCCATGTTCTCCTTGATGCTGATACGTCATTTCTTCTTTTTCCTCTTTCCTTCACCGGGTTTGTTTTCCGTCGATTTCTCTTCGCTCGCTTTGTTCTCGCGGGTCTTGCCTGTTGGCGTCAAGCCTTCGCCGGACTTGTCGTCCGCCGGCTTCCCCTCGCCCGCTCTGTCAATCGGTCGCTTCGGCGAATCCGCAGCAGCAGCGTCTTTATCTTTTCCCGTTGTGTATTTCTGAATGATTTTTTTGAAGTTTTTGCCGTATTTATCCTCCAGCTTGGCGCCCATATCCTGCTGCAGCTCGTGAATCACCACATCGTGCCAGAAGCTGTTCAGCAGCAGCTCCACCATGGCGGGATGCTCCGTCAGCATTGCGAGCGTCTGTTCATCGCCTCCGCGAGTGCCGACGATCGCCAGCTTGCGGTCGATTAATAGCGTGAATTTGCGCCCCTTGCGCTCGTTCCACGCCGCATCGCGCTTATGCGGGAACTGCGGAACGCTGCCCGGCAGCGGCGTATCGCCGACCGACGAGACCAAGAGACGCACGCCCTGCTCCGGCACCTTCCGCAGCTCTTCCTTCAGCAGCTGCGCCTCCTGCGCCCACAGGTCGCAGAGCACTTCCTCCCTCGCCTTGCGCAGCTCCTTCCGAATGCGTTCCATCACCTTGGCGTCGCCTTCCAAGCTGTAGTATTCCGACCGGTGCGCATCCTGCTTCGGCATGTGCTCCTTCACGTAGCGGATTGATGCTTGCAGCTCCGCTTCAATGCGCTCGCCGATCTCTCCGATCGGCACGCTTTGGTAGTGCGTAGGCTCCCCATGGCTGGTGAGCACCGCGCCTTTCTCCGCCAGCTTCTGCAGCGCGGAGTAAACGTTCGAGCGCGAAACGCCAAGCTGCTTGGCGATTTCGTAGCCCGTCTGAGTGCCGCATTCGGCGAGCACGTGCAGGCACTTCGCTTCCAGATCCGTGAAGCCGAGATTTTTCAAATGCTGCAGCACATCCTCCATGCCAGCTCCCCCTTTAACATCGGTGCATTGTTGCGATATTGTATCATTCTTCCTGCAGGCTGCATTGTCCTTCTCGGCTCTTGGCTCGCGCAGCGTAAGAATGAATTTTTTTCATTGCGTTTTTTGTTGACAATGAAAATCATTATCACTTATTATGAGATTGATAATCGTTATCATTTAACTACATCGTTCCTATGGAGGGATATTCATGCCAAAAATTATTATCGTGTACGCCAGCATGTCAGGGAATACGGAGGAAATTGCTGAAGAAATCGCCGATGGCATTCGCGAAGCAGGCATTGAGCCTGTCGTGAAATCCGTTATGGACGCCAGCGGAGCGGAATTGGAGGCGTATGACGGCATTTTGCTTGGAGCTTACACGTGGGGCGACGGCGATCTGCCGGATGAATTCGAGGATTTCTACGATGAGCTGGACAGCCTGGATCTTAAAGGCCGCAAATCCGGTGCATTCGGATCAGCGGACTCGTCTTACGATCATTTCGGCAAAGCCGTAGATACGATTGAAGCTAAGCTTGCTGAACGGGGGACGGATAAAGTGTTCGACGGGATCAAAATCGAGTTGAACCCATCCAAAGAGGAAAAACAAATGTGTCGCGAGATCGGCGCGAAATTTGCTGCCGCCGTCGGTGTTACGGCTTAATACGGGCGGGCTTGCTGTTCCGCCGGGATCTGGATCTGGATCTGGATCGGGTTCGGGTTCGGGTTCGGGCTTGGGCTTGGCGCGATCCCCACAACTCTCCACATCCTAACGGACCATAAGGACTCTATTTGGCCAAAAAAGCTGCTTATTCCAGTCTAACGGACACCACAGACGTTATTTGGGTTAAAAACATGGCTAGCATGCATATTCGGAGCAAATAGCGCCTCCTGTGTCCGTTAGATTCTGCAATATCGTTAATTTCGTTAAATAACGTCTTCCATTTCCGTTAGACATTCGCCTATAGTTGCTTCACTGATCCTCGCGGAGGCCGGAGAATTCGCCTATCGTTTCAACATATAGATCGCTTGGGGAATTACAAGCCAGAACCCGGAGACAGGCATACAGATCGCGCCTATTATGGAGAAAATGAGTATCTGCCAGCCGACGAAACGAGGAATCGGAATGCTTTGCCGAGTGGTCAACCAGCGCAGCATCCGCGCAATGTTCCATAGAAGCACCCCAAAGAACAGGAACCAGATTGCATTGGATCTGTCGATATCCCGGCCGACCGCATTCCATACTCCGGCTGCGGCGATGTCACTGACCGGCTTCCAGAACAGAATTAACCCGATCGCCGTGTGTAGATAAGCAGTCCACTCCAGCATCCACCCGCTGTGTTTTTGAATCCCCATGCTCATCTCCCCCTTCTCGTACAAACTTATTCCTCAACCGGGATCTGCTTCGACCGTTCTTTCTTCCGGGGCTGCTCGTCGTCCAAACGTCCAATCGCCGCATCAAGCAGCGAGCGGACTCCGAGCAGCACCTCTTTCTCCGCTTGCCGGAAATGGGTTCTGGCTTCTTCTGGAACGAGTCTTGCCACCACGATATTCTTCACTTCCTCCAGACAGCTTACGATATCCTCAAGGTCTTGCAGGTTCGTGCGTGCGCTCATAATCGTTTCCTCCTCTTTTTTATTCCACTAGACCAAACCGGACCGTCAGTACGCCGTCCTCCAGCCGGGCCGCTTGCACTTGGCGCCCCAGCAAAACTCTCGGCAGCGCAACGATGCGCTTATAGCCGCCGACCTGCAGCGTTAACTCATCGCCTTTTTGATTCAATTGCAGCTGCTTCTTCTCGGTGAAAGGCAGCGAAATCCGAAGCTCATAGCCTGCCTCCGCTTTCTTCACTTCCTCCAGGATTCCCCGATGCAGAATGGCCCCGCAGGCCCGATCATCAAAAGCCGCAGCAGCAACACGCTCGAGCATATCCTTGCCCACCACCTCAAGGGGCATAAGCGGCACCCGCAAGATCGGAAGCGGATGGAAGCAATGCTGGATTTCTTCCTCGTACCGGTTCTGAATTTGTTTCCACTGCGCGAAATACCCGCCTGCCGCCTCTTCGGACAACACTTTATTGACGATAACCGCATCGGTGTGAAAGCCGTATAAGTTCAGGCTCGTCAAAGCTCTCCGGGCTTCCGCTATCACCATCTTCTCCGGGTTGACGACCAGGCGAATGCTTGTAACCTCAGGGTCGGCGATGACCTGCTGCAGCTTCTCCAGCTGTTCGACGACTTGGCTGAAGCTATCCATCACATCGTCTCCGGGCAGTTCCAAGCCTTTGGTAACCTTCATAACCGGACGGGCCAGCTTCAGAATTTTGCGCTCGAATGGGAAAATATTGCGTACCCACCACTTGAGCAGCTGCGGGTAGCTTAGGAGCCGTAAAGTCTCTCCTGTCGGCGCGCAATCGACGATAATCGCATCGTACAGTCCGCTTTCCGCATGCTCCTTGATTCTTAGCAGAGAGAACAGCTCCTCGAAGCCCGGAAATATCATCAGCTCTTCCGAACCGATGTCATCCAAGTTGGCCCATTGCATGAAGCTCGTGAACCAACTGCGCACACTTCCCCAATGCCGCTCCGTCTCCTTCAAGCTATCGATCTCCTGCGCCCATAGCCGGTCATGGATGAGCATGGGCTCTGGCCCAAGCTGGATACCCAATGAATCCGACAGACTGTGAGCGGCATCCGTGCTCAAAACGATCGTTCGTTGGCCTTCGGCTGCCAGCCGGTAAGCTGTCGCTGCGGCGATGCTCGTTTTGCCGACGCCGCCTTTACCCGTATAGATAATAATGCGCATGACGGATCCCTCCATTAGTACGATTTCGTAGTATTTGAATAAAAAAATTACTCGATCTCAATGGATCTCAATTTCGGAGATTTCACCGGCTCCTCCGGTTCCGCGTTATGCTGTAACGCTTTGGCCACCTTCAACGAAAGACGAATAAACTGCTGTAGCTCCTCGGCTGACAGCGCGCTTTCGATCCGGCCGAACATCTTATTCATCGTGCCGAGCGCCTCTTCGGCGATCAACTCCCCATCTTCCGTCAACCGATTGACGATAATGCGCTGGTCCTGCTGCGACTTCTCTCTGTAGATGTAACCTTTGCGCACAAGCCGTTTGGCGATACTCGTCACCGTGCTGAGGGGGGCTCCCAAGAAATCTGCCATTTGGGACATCGTCAGCTGTTCATGGAATTTCAGTAGCAGCAGAGCGGCAAAATCCGAACTCGTAAGCTGCAATTCCAGGTGTGACGTGTCGGGGAACACACTAAGCGGACGCAGACCATTTTTGAAAAAAAGCTCGAACAGCTGCTGCATGGGCATCCCTTTCTTCGAATAAACTACGATATCGTATTAAATTGACTACCCCTAATTTACTACACATTCGTAGTAATTGCAAGCGGCATTTGGCTTGGCATCGCAAAAAAAAAGGACCGGAAACCGGCAACTACGCCAGCCCGATCCCTTCTTTTACAATGTCTCCACTTCGGCGATTTCGATATACGCCATACTCTTCAACTCATCGTATACTTCCGAAGCGTATTTACGGTCAATGAATACGATGAAATTGAGCTCTTGCAGCTCCTGGTTCAATTCCTTGATGTGAACGCTCTTCATTTTATAACCTTTGGCAATAATGGCCTTAATAATTTCCGTTAAATTAGCTTCGTGGTTGACGACGAGCCTCACCCGCAAATCCTTCATCAATAGCGGTCTTGGCCCCATTTTCTTAATGAAATATGGCAAGACGACAACACTCACCATAATGAGCAGCAGGCCGAAGAAAGCTTCTATAATAAACCCGGCTCCCACCGCGATCCCCAGGCCCGCCGCGCCCCAGATCAACGCCGCCGTCGTTAGCCCGATAATGACATCGTTATGCTTTCGCAGAATGGCCCCGGCGCCCAGGAAGCCGATCCCGCTCACCACCTGCGCCGCAAGCCGCATCGGGTCCATCACATGCAGCCCCGCGACTGCATATTTATTCGCAGATTCGATCGATACGATCGTCAACAAACAGCTGGCTAAGCAGATGACTAGCGAAGTTTTGAGCCCGAGCGGCTTATTCCGGATTTCCCGTTCAAGACCGATAATTAAGCCAAAAACAGCTGCGATCCCTAATTTGATCAAGTCCTGAGCATCTACAGTTAGTACCATCGTTGTGGTCTCCTCTATGTCAAATCGAATGTTAAAGTTAGCATTTACAATATCTTAACATTTCCAATCTGTAAATAACCATAAGTTAATTACCACGTTTTTCATGTGTGCAAACAAAAAAAGACCGGGCTTGAACAGATCCGGTTTCTGGGTATTTAACTGCGTTTAAATCCCCTCACCAAAGCATAGACAAAAAAAGCCCAACCAGAGTTTCCCACTCTGGCCAGGCTTTAAATCCGGAACCGGTACCCCGCTCCCCAGATCGTCTCAATATATTGCGGATTCGAAGGGTCCTGCTCGATCTTCTCGCGCAGCTTGCGGATATGCACCGTCACGGTCGCGATTTCGCCCATGGCGTCCATCCCCCACAGGAGGTCAAACAGCTGCTCTTTGCTGTACACCCGATTCGGGTTCATCGCAAGATGTGCGAGCAGATCGAACTCCTTCGTCGTGAAGACGACTTCCTTCTCGTTCACGAAGACGCGGCGTGCAGTCTTGTCGATCATCAAGCCGCGTATGCGAACCTCGTCGTTCTTCGCTTCGCGCCGCCCCATCAGCCGTTCGTAACGGGCAAGATGCGCTTTGACTCTGGCCACCAGCTCGCTGGGGCTGAAGGGCTTGATGATGTAATCGTCGGCGCCGAGGCCGAGGCCGCGGATTTTATCGATGTCTTCCTTTTTGGCGGAAACCATCAGAATGGGAATGTCCTTCTCGCTGCGTATGCGCCGGCAGATTTCGAAGCCGTCGATCTTCGGCAGCATCAAATCGAGAATGATGAGATCATACTCCGCGGCCAGGGCCATCTGCAGCCCCTTATCGCCACTGTTCTCGA
This sequence comes from Paenibacillus sp. MAHUQ-63, assembly GCF_028765165.1. Lineage (GTDB taxonomy): Bacteria > Bacillota > Bacilli > Paenibacillales > NBRC-103111 > Paenibacillus_E. The sequence goes on from NZ_JARADB010000001.1 coordinate 1,502,982, forward strand.
TATCGACTTCATAGCCGCTGATCTCCAAATAATCCCGCTCCAGCTCGGCAATGCTTTGTTCATCCTCAATGATTAGTATGCGGCTCATGCCTGATTCTCCTCCTGCCGGTTCAGCGGCAATGCCATGTAGACGGTCGTGCCCATGCCGATCATGCTCGTTGCGCCGATACGGCCGCCGTGCTCTTCCATGATTTGTTTGGCTATCGCGAGCCCAAGCCCGCTGCCTCCGGTCGCCGTGTTGCGCGAAGGATCCGCCCGGTAGAACCGGTCAAAGATATGAGGCAGTGCCTCCTCCGCGATCCCATGTCCGGTATCTTTTATTTGAATGACGGCATTGCCGTCGATTTCTCGAAGTGTCAAGGTAATATGGCAGTTGCCTTCATCGCTGTATTTGATCGCGTTCTCGATAATGTTCAGCAGCACCCGCCGCAGCTTATCCCGGTCGGCCGTTACGATCAGCGGCTCCTTCGGCAGCTCAGCCAGTGTGAAGCGGACGCCTTTCTTCTCCATATCGAACTGCAGCTCCTGCGCGCAATCCAGCACATACTGACCCAGATCTACGGACTCGAACTGAAACGGCACTTTGCCCAAATCCAGCTTGGAGAAAAGGAACAGTTCGTCAATGAGCCGGTCCATATCCGCCGCTTTCGTATAAATCGTACGAATATACTTCTCCAGCTTATCGGGGGAATTCGTGACGCCGTCCATGATGCCGTGGGCGTAGCCTTTGATGGCGGTCACCGGCGTTTTCAAATCATGGGAAATATTCGAAATGAGCTCCTTGCGGTTCTCTTCATATTGCAGTTGAACTTCGACGGATTTCTTCAGCTTGCGGCGCATTTCTTCGAAAGCCCGGCTAAGCTCGCCGATTTCATCGTCTGATTGCGGCACGACCTCGAAATCGAGGTTGCCGTCCTTGATTTCCTCCGCCGCCCGTTTGAGCGCCCGAAGAGGCCGAATAATGCTTCGCGAAACGAAGTACGTGAGCACCCCATTCGTGACAACGAGAATAATGACGAATGTTAAAATGACCGATTTGGAAAACTGATGCAAATATTTCTGGAAAGGGCCCCCGTCCAGAAACACGAAGACGGATCCTTTGCTTTTATCGGAGAAGAGAAAATCCTGCTGCCGGGTTACCCAGAATGAAGCCTGATTCCGGTGGAATTGACCGGATGAAGTGCCGAAGGCCGGGAGCTTGGACGTATCCTCCGCTTCACCTTCTTTGAGATAGGGGGAACTGTACGTAATCTCTTTGTCTTTGCGAATGATGATGCCCATATTGATTTTGTGGAATCGATCCTCCAGGTCCTTGATGAACACGGGGTCGAGGAATGCGTCAGGATCGGTTTCCGTTTTGGCTTTCATGTACGCGACATTGTCCAGTTCCTGTTCGACAACGCGCTTGATCGGATTGCCTTGGGAGAAATCGACCTGAAAGCCCGACTTCAAACTGCCGAACGTCGCGATGGAGATTAGGATCACGGCCAGCCCCAGAAGGACAAGGGGTACGAGCAGCATGGCGATATATGAAAGTACCAGCCGTAAGCGAATCGACATCGAAGTCAGATCTCCTTTTTATCAAACACATAATAACCTGCTGTAAAAAACAATATACTACACGCTATCAAAAACATAAAGATACTACTCACCTTGCCGAGCGCTAGTCCGCTGCCGATCCAAAGCATATGCCAATCCGTGTAAGCCGTAGGCGAATACATGGCGATCTGCGGGATGAAGAAGGCCGCTACTTTGAAGGCTAAATAGAGCAGAATGCTGACTGTGAGCGCCGAGGAGGAGCTGGAGAAGAATTGCGCCAGAAATACAGCGCCCATACTGAGCACCAGCAGCGGAAGGAAAGCTGCGCCGTAGGCGAGGAACCATTTGGCAATCGCAGATAAGCCCCCGAAATGCTGGAAAAACAGCGCCGACACGACGGACGCCAGCAATCCGGCAGCCAAGTATAGCGCGATGAAAATACCCAGCGCCAGCTGTTTGGATGCGAACACCTTGATGCGCGTGATTGGCCGCGTGAGCGTGTTTTTCATCGTGCGGTCGCCCATTTCCCCGGCGAAGACGTCCGCGGCGCCCATGAAAATGAAGAGCGGCAGAAAGATACTGCTTAAGAGTCCCAACATAATGATGGGAAAATCCTGTGAGGCGATCGCTCCAATCCCGATACCGCTCTGAAACCTGGACAGCAGCAGCCCTGCGATGAGGGGAAGCAGCAGCGTGAAGGCCAGGAAGAAGAGCGTTTTCTTCTTGTACGTGATTTTGAGCGATTCGTTCCACAGGTTGGCTGTTAAGCTATGCATGGGCGACCGCCCTCCTAACTTCTTGAATTTCGCGCAAATACGCTTCCTCCAGCGACGCGCTGCCTAAGGCTATTTCTGACACGAGACCTTCGCGGACCAAACGGCCTTGATGAATGATGCCCATTCGGTTGCACATCAGCTCCATCTCGTGAATGAGATGGCTGGAGATCAGGAAGGTGATGCGCTCTTCCTGTGCCAGGCGCATAATGATCTCGCGGATATGAACCATGCCCTCGATGTCGAGACCGTTCGTCGGTTCATCGAGGATGAGCAGCTCCGGCTTCGACAGCATGGCCGCGGCAAGTCCGAGCCGTTGTTTCATGCCGAGCGAGTAGCCCGCCACTTTCTCCTGCTGATACGGGGTAAGCCCGACGATGTCCAGAACTTCGTCTATGCGCCGCTTGGAGACACCGGGATAAAACCGCGCCGCCAGCTCCAAATTCCGTCTGCCGCTCATGTAGGTGTATGCTTCGGCGGTTTCGATCAATACGCCTACCTTCGCCATCGCCTGCTCGTACTGCGCGGAGACGTCGTAGCCGAACAGCTTCACCGTGCCTTGCTGCGCCCGGACAAGGCCGGTCATGATTTTCATGACGGTTGTTTTGCCGGCGCCGTTCGGCCCGAAGAACCCGTATATATCGCCCTGCTGTACCGTCATATGGACATCATGGATACCTCGCTGGTTATTGTAAACTTTCGTCAGATTCATAATTTCAACGACTGGCTTCATGCGTTAGCCGCCTTTCAAGGAAATAAGGAGGTGAGCGCCAGATTTCGCACAGCCTCCTTGGTGAAGCGAATTAGTTGCTGCCGCCCCAGTTTTTGTGGGATTGTTCGTGATCAAACTTGACGGTTTCCAGCTGTTTGCCCGTCAAATCCACCGTATCCGGCGTTGTCGAGTTCAGGCTGGACAGCGTCATATCCACGCTCAGCACCACATCGTGCGCCGCTCCCTGTGCGTCTTTGCCGGAAATATGAATTTGTGCGGTTTGGTTCGTAATATGGTTATCCGCGTCAACGCTGGCGTTCACCTCGACTTCATCCATTTTGATGTCGGAGGTCAATTGCGGCAGGCTGTTCTTGAGCGTCGTTATATCCACGCCAAGCGTATCCGCCTTGGCCGGCACCGGATGGCGACCGTTCTCGATGGTTGCATGCTTGATGGCAAGGGAACCGATGGTGTTCATCACAGGTGAAATTTGGCTGCCGGACAATTTAAAATGAATCTCTTTCACATTGCCCGCAGCTTCATCCATGGTCACATAGTTTTTCAGGTTGCCTACGAGGGCGTCGACGACGTTTTCCACTTCGCTAACGATCTGCGGGTCTGGCGTGTGAGCTTCACGATCTTTGAACTTGCGGCCCATCCCTTCGCCTTCCAGCAATTTGTAGGTCTCGGAGTCGTCTGTTTTGATGATGTGCTTCCCGTCTTGGTTGTAGAAGTGAATCGTCTGCTCGTCATTGCCGCTCTTCACGGTAACCGCAGCGCTTCCCGCTTGGTTGTCGCCGCTGCTCTTGATCGTCGACTTGACGTTCAACAGCTCAGCGCCGTTATCTTGAAGCGTTACGTTGACTTGGCGCGTGACATTATGAACGGCCGCCGTCTGCTTCACTGCCGACTTGAACGTTTCATATCCCGGGGCGTCGCCCACTCCCGCATATACGCTCGTTACCAGCATCATGCTGCCTACCGCTACACCCAATCCCATCATGGCTAACTTTTTATTCATATCTTCTTGGCCTCCGCGTTCTCTAACGCTATATCTGATTTGGATGCGTCTCTCGCTTCCATGTAACCACCTTATCCTCTCGATCTTAATAGCCACTAAATCACCTATTAATTCACCCTAAAACAATTCTTAAATATTTCTAAAGTGAGAGGAGGCTGGTGGGGGAGCAGTATGTGAGCGGGGCGATATGTTGGCGAAGGATCAGCGAGTGAAAGGCGGGACGTGAACCGGCGGTGGATAATCAGCGAATGAGTGAAAGGCGGGATGTGAAACGGCGGTGGATGATCAGCGAGCGAACGCAATGCGGTGCGCGATCCGTCGGCGGATGATCAGCGTGTGAGTGAAAGGCGGGGTGTGAACCGGCCGTGGATGATCTGCGTGTGAGCGGACAGCGGGCGGGGTGGAGAGCGACATTCTATATGAAAAATAGAACACATTTTCCCCTTTTCGGCGACAACCCGCTCATTCTATTCGAAAAATCATATAGATTTCGCTCAACGCGGAAAATTTCGCCGATAACCGCCCGCTCACAGTAGACGAATCCGCGCAACAAATCACCCCGCACAAAAAAGGCAAGCAGCCCGCTCACCCTTTTCATCAATATTGAGGTTCCTTGTCTTTTAATTTGAGCATCCCCGAATGCCTGAGCTGAACTTCGACTTGGATATCCCCCAGCTGGTACCCTTCCAGCGGCTGCGTACCGTTCAAGGTCAGCTTCGCCCACGACTTGAAGTCCTGCTTATACAGGGCATGCTCTAACTGGTACACATCGACACCGCGTTTCCTGCCTTGCTCGAAGGTCATTTTAATTTCTTCCGCTATTTGCTTTTCAGCCTGTTTCTGCAAAAAATCCTCAGGTACATTCTCCGTGACTTCCACCGAGACTGCCTTGCATTTCACGTGGACATCGAAGACCAGAGCATCGCTCTTGTGCAAGGTTATACGAGCCTTCGGTTTATTGATCGACAACGTATGGATTGGCTTATTATCCTTGTAAATGACAAGCGGGGAACGAGCCGTGTTTCTCTCCATCCACCGGTCCCCCGTAAACTGGCTCTCGGATAACCAATTCACTCGTTCATGCTTGCCAATAGCGTAAACGCCGTTCACTTCCAATTTAGGGTCCGGCTTCTGATTCCTCGTCCAGACGTCGTCCCGGATGCTCAAAGTCGGTATCATGAGGGTATAACCCGGCTCACGCAGCAAAGCCGCCACTTTATACAACCGGAATGGACGAATATAAGACCGCTGGCGATAATTTTCTGTCGGATTCATGAGGATGGAAGACATTGGCGAGACATTGAAAAATGGAATGATCGTAAATATCGCTTCGATCGACTCATCCGTGCTGTAAATCCACTGTGTGAACCTCGTTTCGCTGTATCGTACGGAGCCGTCCGTGAATTTGCCGATACCTTGCTTAAGTGCGCTGCTTGAGAACAAATAGGCGCTGACATGCCCCCAAAAAACGCGCTGCTGAGTCGTCTTGTACAATTTATTAAAAGCATCGTTAACCGTATCTCCTTCTTCGCGGCCTACCCAAATTTGCGGCGGTTGGGATGCTTTGCTCCCCTCTTGCTTGGCAACAGAAGCGAAATCCAGCATTTGACCGTAGACGATGTAGCGGCCTTTCTGATAATCAAATCCGATGGCCGTCAAATAATTGGTGTCTTGGATGGTTTTGATGTCCCAACAGCCTGTCTGGCTAACGATTATCAGCAACCCGGCCGCCATCCGAACCAAGCGTCCCATCTTCATGAGGCGCCCCCGTTCTGACGCGTGTCATCTTTCGGACTCAGCATCTTCGGTCTATGCTTCATACTGCGGAATGGTTTAGCGAGTATAGCCGGAATCATTTCCTTGAAGCGAGGCGGCGACAACGGCGACAAGTAGGGAACTCCGAACGACTCTAACGTCGACATATACAGGATAAGCCCGATCAAAGAGACCATGAACCCGTATATGCCAAAGATCATCGATTCAAATAAGATAAGTATCCGCAAGATCGTCACCGTACCCGCAAGTGCCTGATTGACAAGCGTGTACATCGAGATAGTCGAGATTGAGGTAATGACGAGCGTCGTCGGACTTGTTATCCCCGAACGTATCGCCGCATCCCCGACAATTAGCCCGCCGACAACCGTCACGGTTTGTCCCACGACTTTCGGCAGTCTCGCACCTGCTTCACGGAACAGCTCAAACAGCAGCAGCATGATCACAAAATCCAGTGGTCCTGACATCGGAAGCCCCAGTCTGGACGCTGAGATGGTGGCGACAAGCGAGTACGGAATTTGATCCAGGTTGAAGGCGGATAGCGATATCCAGAAACCTGGCAGCAGTGTGGCGACGACCAACCCCCCTAACCGAAGCACGCGTTCGAACGCCACATAGTAATAGGGCGAATGCACATCTTCCGGCGACTTCAAAATGAACATGAGATTCGCAGGAGCCATGAGAACCATAGGCGATCCGTCCACAAGGATGGCGAAGCGGCCGCGCAGCAGGCTGTCCGCTATGAAATCAGGTCTTCCCGCATAATCGAGCAAGGGAAAGAAATTGAACTTTTGCTCCGTTAACAATTCCTCCAGTTGAGCGCTGGAAATCAAGGCATCGAGATCGACGGCCTGCAGCCGGCGTCTTGCGTCCTCGAGCACATCCGAATCGATCACATCGCCCAGATACATAAGAGCTACGGATGTATGGCTTCGTTTGCCGAGCGTCATCCGTTCGCAGCATAGACTGCGTGTTAACAGTCTTTTGCGAATGAGCGCGATATTCGTCGTAATGTTCTCCGTGAACGCATCCCGCGGTCCTTTAATGGAAGTCTCCGTATTGGATTCTTCCGGGGAGCGGTTCGGCGGGTTGGACAGATCGAGGCTGAAGAAACGCTGCTCCGCTTCGAATAAGATAACCAAGAACCCTGAATAGACTTGAAGCGTCATCGTTGCGACCGCATCAGACCCCGTAATTTCCTGCATTTGAAGCAGCGTCGGAAGCGCCAGCCCGGACGTGCCTCTCTCTCTCCGTTGGTAAATAAACCGCTGAAGATGAGGCACCACCCGCTGTTCAATATGATCTTTGTTGATCATACCGTCGCAGTACAGAAGCACCACCTTATGACCGGGTTCATCTTCGGTTAAAGCATAGCTTTTCACGATTACATCGGCCGATTCGGCGAACCATTCCCTTACCTGTTGTTCATTCACTTCGTCACCTTCTCCTTTCGCTTACCAGGCAAGATGGACAGCAGCAGCAGGACACCGAGCAGCCCGGCGCCTACAGGGAACATCATGGGGTAATACCAGGTTTGGATAAAATACACCATCTGATTGTCTGTGATCGGCAGGAGACATACGGATACGAAGAGGAGGCTGATACCGACCAGCAGCAGCGTACGGCTGCTTTTCTTGCGAATCATCAGTGCATCGATGATGATAAACATAAGCATAGACATCCGGACGCACGCACCAGAGATCCATTGGAAGATAGACAGGAAATCCAAATGAGAAATATATTTCCCGAGCGTCACCATGCGCCATTGTTCAAACGCCGGATATCTGAGCTCTTCCCCTTCGAAAGGACCGAATATGGCAATGGCCCCGATCAACGGACCAATGGTCAGTCCTACCAAACACCCCCCGATGATGAGCAGCGCCGGAAGCTTAATGCGGGTATCGACGTGGTGTTGAAGGAAAACGATACTGATTAGTTCGAAGGACGCGCCGCAGGATAAATACAGCGTTTGGATGGTGGGACCATAGCCATGCGTAAATAGAGGGGTAAGCAGGCTGTAATCTTTGTACTGAAAGTTCGCCCCCATGACAAAATAACCAAGCAATACAACGACAGGCAGCAGAATGCCCGAAGTAATCGCAATGGCCCGAATCCCTTCACGCGCGGCAAAGAAGCAGAACAGCATAAACGCAAGAGAGATCATAAGCGGCGGTGTTCGGGGCAAATAAGAAATATGGGTCCAAGTCACCATATCCTGCAGGGTAATGGCTGCATGCGTCCCCGCAATGCCGATGATGATGAGCTTCAGAAGGGACGTGAGGAAGCTTCCGTATCTCTGGCGAACCCAGAGCAGCATATTTTGCTGTCCGGACCGCCGGATGACGATAAACAACAAGCAAATCCATACGAGCGTAGGCAGAAGGGAAAGCCCCGCTCCGACCCAGGAGTCCCGTTTGCCGTAATGCAGCAGAACAGGGATTAAGAGCACGTGATCCGTTATCGCAATCGAAATAATGATGACGTAATACAGTTGAAGCGCCGTAATTTTCTTATGCATGACCGGCATGGGAAATCCCCCATTTTTGGGATAAGGTGGCAATAGTTTCTTCGTTAAGGTATCCAATCCAGGTGGATTTATGCAGAAGGGACCGAACGCAAAAAGACGCCTCTCGGACGATCCGAAAGGCGCTTCTCAGAAAGCATCTATTAGAATGTTGCCAGAATGATAACCAACAAAATATACAGTACCAGAACAACCGCTGCGCTAGAGTATCCAACTCCTGACATTGGCGACTTCCTCCTTCCTGCCCGTCGAATCTTGCGTTATAGCCTGGTATATCCTATGCCGGGCAGGGCGGATGGGTATGGACGAATGTCTAACTTTGCGCCAGAAAAGGGGTTAATTCACCTAAATGGCAGACATCCAGGTGATGGAGCGCACGGGTGCAAGCCGTGTAAAACAGCTTGCGCTCCTTCGCCTCCGCGTAGATATCCGCCCCGGCGTCGTAGAGAATGACGGCGTCGAACTCGAGCCCTTTGGCGAGATACGCCGGCATGATCATGACGCCTGCCTCATAGTGCAGCGTCTCCTTCGTGATCCGCGCCAGACCCGGCAGCAGCGGCAGCAAGCCCGCATATGCCGATTCCGTCTCGCGAGCGGTCTTGCACAGAATCGCGACGGAGCCGGCGCCGCCGCGCTGCCGCGTGAGCGCCGCGTCCGCCACGAGGCGGCGCAGCTCGTTCTCGTCCGCCGCACGCAGGATGCGCGGTGGCTCGCCGCTGCGCGAGAACGGCTCGATCGGCTCGCCGAACGGCAGCACGCGGCTGGCGAAATCGACGATTTCACGCGTCGACCGATAGCTCTTCACGAGACGGATCGTCTCCGTCTCTTCTTCTTTCATCAGCTCGCTGATCGAGCTGTATTCGTTCTTGGAGCCTTGAGCGTCCGCGTCAGAAGCGTTCGCATGCGTGAAAATCCCTTGGTTCCAGTCGCCCAGCAGCGTAAATCTGGCGCGCGGGAACAGCTTCTTCAAATACGCGTAGTGGAAAGGCGAATAATCCTGCGCCTCGTCCACCAGACAGTAGCGGATCGTTCCTACCCGCAGCTGGCCTTCCACAAGGCCCTTCAGATAAACAAGCGGCGTTGCATCCTCGTAATGCAGCAGCCCTGCATCCAGCGCGCCGGCCGTGAAAGCGGAGATGCGGTCCCAATCTTCCGGAAGCTGCCCGCCCGTCAGCTCTTGATGCAATTCTTGGTTCGCGTAGAGCTCGCGGTACATGCCAAGCACGTCGACGTAAGCAAGATTACGCGCCTTCTCCTTCAGCGGAGCAATCGCCTTGTGCGCTTTGATTTTGCTCAGCTTCTTCATCTCCGGCTCCGTGCCCATATATTTGGGTTCCCGCACCATTTTGCGGTAAAAGCGTTTCTGGGCGTCGGCCTGGATCGCATCAAGCTTCTCCAGCATCCATTCGGACAGCTGTTCCATGCGTTCGCCGAGCGCTAGAATCGAAGCTTTGCTGTAGAAGCGCTCGCTCAATTCACCGGCGGTTATCAGCACCTTCTGGCCCACCGCCAGATCGACGAAGCGGAGGCCGCCGCTCTTCAGCTTCTCGCCGTAAGCTTCGATAACGTTCAGGAAAGCCGCCGACGCTTTGTACTGAATGCCTTGCAGCCGCGCCCGGTAGTCGGAGTCCTGCTCCGTGCCCGTCAGAATGAATTCCAGTTGATCATAAGGATCTTCGAGCTTCAGACCGGTGCTGCCCAATTTGTGATTCAAATAGTCTTGAAACGTCGTCTGCTGCATCGTCGCTTCACCGAGCTCCGGAAGCACGTGCGACACATAATCGCTGAACAGAGAGTTCGGCGAGAACAAAATCATATTGTCGGAGCTGAGCGTCGTCCGGTATTTGTAGAGCAAATACGCGATGCGCTGCAGTGCGACCGACGTCTTGCCGCTGCCGGCCGCGCCCTGTACGACCAGCACCTTGTGCCGGTCATCGCGGATGATCTGGTTCTGCTCGCGCTGGATCGTCGTCACGATGCTGTGCATCTTCTCGTCGGCGCTGCGGCTGAGCATCTTCTGCAGCATCTCGTCGCCGATGGAAATGCCCGTGTCGAACACGTCCTGCAGCTCGCCGGCCTTAATAATGTATTGGCGTTTGAGCAGCAGCTCGCCGCTGACATCCATCTCCGGCGTGCGGTACGTTGCCGGCCCCGGCGGATAGTCATAGAATAAGCTGGCAATCGGCGCACGCCAGTCATAAATTAGAATTTCATCCGAATTCGGATCGATGAAGGAGGTAAGACCGATATAGATCTTCTCCCGGTCCTGCTCCCCGCGCTCCAGGAAATCAATGCGTGCGAAATACGGCGCATCGACAACGCGCTGCAGCTTATACAGCGCATCCTGCGCGACCTGATAGCTGCGCTTCTGGCCGAGCAGGACATGCTCCTGCTGGGCCATGCTCGCCGCCGTCTCGATCACATCGTCCGCATTGTCCGCATTGACGGAGATGTCGTCCCAGAAGCTGCGGCCGATGGCCGTCACTTCGGCGCGGCGTTGATCCACCGTTTCGCCTAAATCGACGATTCGTTCTTGAATGCGGGAGCGAACAGAGGAAACACGCCGCGCTTCCCGTTCTCTTTCTTCATGATCAATTGGCATCTGTATCTTCCTCCTGCCTATTTGTATACCCCGTGAATCACTTCTTCAAACTCGGGTTCTTCCATATGTACATCATCCATATCGCCCCAGAGGCTGACGACTCTCAGCACGTCCATCGCCTTCAGTTCCTGGCGGTTGCACGCAACGGTAAGCACATTCGCTTCTTGCGATACCAGCCGGAACGGCTGCTCCCAGTCCGCAGGGATACGAATATCGCCGCGGTACGTAATTTTCAAGATCGTCGGCAAGCCGATTCTGTCTCTTAACGTATCGATTGAGCCGTCATAGCCGATCTGCCCGTGATTGATGACAATCACCCGCCGGCATAGCTGCTCGATATCGTCCATATCATGCGTCGTGAGCAAAATGGTTTTGCCGAAGTCCCGGTTCAACGTCTGCAGGAAGCCGCGAATGTTCTTCTTCGCTACAACGTCAAGCCCGATCGTCGGCTCGTCGAGGAATAAAATATCGGGATCATGGAGCATGGAAGCCGCCAGATCCGCCCGCATCCGCTGGCCCAGCGAGAGCTTGCGCACCGGCATATCCAGCAGCTCTTTCAGCTCCAGCAGCTCGCTCAGCTCACCAAGCCTCCGGCGGGCGACACTCTCGTCAACGCGGTACATGGCCGTTAAAATTTCATAGGAATCTTTCACCGGCAGATCCCACCACAGCTGGCTGCGCTGGCCGAAGACGACCCCAAGCTTGCCAACCACGCGCCTTCGATGCTTCTGCGGGCTGTAGCCATGAATCAGTACTTCCCCCGAAGTCGGATGAAGGATGCCGGTCAGCATCTTGATCGTCGTGGATTTGCCAGCTCCGTTAGGTCCAATATACCCGACGAACTCGCCGGATTCAATCTCAAAGCTCAGATCCCGCACCGCTTCCTTCTCTCTGTAAGCCCGCGAGAACAACGTTCGAAGACCGGCAAACCGGCCTTCCTGAATGATCGGGGTCTGGAATGTTTTTCGCAAATTCGTCACGGTAATCATAGGTTCCCTTCCTCCTTCATGTCATTAACTGCCCGTACTTTGATAGCGGGATAGCCCAAGCTTCCAGAACCGAATCGCCAGCCACAGCGCTGCACACGCGACAGCCGTCGTACCTAGCAGCAGCCAGATACCGCCCTGGTGCCTGATCACATATAAAGCCGGTATATAGTTCACGAAAGCGACGGGTACAAGCACCATCAGCGCACCTTGCAGCCATTTGGGATACAGCGAGAGCGGGTAGCGCGCTGCCGTATGCGTGGCGTCTTCCGTCATATTCTGCAAATATTCGATCCGTGTCAGCCAGAAGCCGGAAGCGGCTGTTGCCAGCCCGATGGCGAATAAAATGACCGCTCCGCTGACGATGATTAATGCCGTTAACGGAATCGCTGGCCAGCCGATTTGCCCCAATGCCATAAGCGCTTTCATCGAAATGGCCAGCAGCACGAGGCCTTGCCCGATTTCGGCGAAGAGTACCCGCGAGTTCTGGGTCATCAGCGCCAGCAGTACCGGAACGGGACGAATCAGCAGCGCATCCAGATCGCCGGATACGAGATATTTCTCGAGATGATGCACATCCGAAGCCAGCGTCCGGTAGATCGCTTTGGAGATCATGATGACTCCGTACAAATAACACACCTCATACAGCGACCAACCTTTGATATCGCCGAAACGCATCATGACCAGCGCCACCATAAGAAATTCCGAAATTTGTATGCATGCCGCCATAGCGGTTGAGAATAGAAAATTAAACTTGTATTGCATCCTGCTGCGCAAGCTCGCCTTAATTAACATCATAAATAATTTCACGGACATCATCCGCCCTGCACCTCCAGCTTCCTCCGGACCAGGTGTGTGGCGGCCAGACAGACAAAAGTAAACCCGATGCCCCATAGGAGGGCTCCGAGCATGGCTGTTCCTTCTTCAAGTCCCATATAAATTCGGGTCGGATAATAAAGCAAATACGGATATGGCGTATATTGGCTGATCGTTCGCAGCCACCCTGGCAGCCATTCCAGCGGAATGAAGAATCCGGAGAGCAGCGTGCTCAGCGAGTAACTCAGCCAGTAGAGCCAGCGGGATTCCGTGGTCCATAAGGCGGCCACACCGATGAGATAATTCATGCAAATGGAGATATAAGCTGCTGATACGAGCGCGAGCGCCGTCCAGCCGTATACGGAAGCCTTGTGCGGAAGCTGTAAGGAGAAGATGAAGTAGTAGAGGGTGTAAATCGGGATGAACTTATAAACGAACTGGTACCACACCTGGCCCCATTCCTTGCTCATCGCTTGATAGAACAAGTGGACGGGCCGCATCAGATCGACCGCAATTTGACCGGTGCGCACCGACTGTTCGAGCCCAAGTCCGTTCGTCGTGAATTGCGTGATCCAGAGGATCGCCTGGTTGAAGGCGATATAGCCGACCATGCCTCTTACACCGTATTCGCCGAGCGACGAGTCGGACCCGAGTCCCGTCCAAATGCTGGCGTAGATAAAGCCGAAAACCGCGCTTACAGCGTTATGCAGCAGATGCGAGCCGCGGAACTGCAAATTTTTTGCGTATGCCTTGCGGGCCAAAACCGCGAAAAGCATAAAACACCTCCTCTGTTTTTTAATGCCTAAAAAACTTTTCTACTGCAGCCGCAGCGTAGAGACGGAGTTCCATATTACCAAATATGCCCTGGGGATGGCAATGATTTTTTTCGAGCCCCGGGGGACACGTGGGTCGCGTGGCACGGCTAACGGACACAGCGGACCTTATTCGGCCGGGCGGGGCCGAATTCAACTTCTAACGGACACGGTTGCGCTTATTTGTCCCTTTTCGGCGTGCGATCGTCGAAAAGTGGGCAAATAAGCGCACGTGGGTCCGTTAGATCCGGCCATGCGGCGGTTTCGCGCATTTAGCGGCCGCTGTGTCCGTTAGCGCCTTCCGGCTCCCGCGGGGCACGCCGCCAAAACAAAAAAAGGATGCCCCCAGGGCATCCTTCCTCATCTACTGCACGCTTGCCGGCTTCGCCTCAGGAGGCGTACTGCTCTGCTCCTCTGCCCGCAGCTTCGTGCCAGGGTCGTCGAACTCGGCATTGTAGCTAGGCTGCGACGACTTCGTCAAATAATCATGATCAATATGTTCGGCCAAATACTGCTTACCGAAGAGCAAATCATACTGCACGTTCCTATAGTCGTCCAAGAGCGATTTCACGGATTCTGGCGCTTCGGCATGAAGCGTTTGGTCCTGATCTACAACGAGATTGCTCAGCAATCCCGGCACCTTGTCAGCCAACTCCGCGTTCAACGTGAAATTCGCCGTCTTTTCCATATGAAGCATATCCAGTACGTGAGCGCCTAAGAAGGAATCGCTCAAGAGCGGAATATCCTGCTTCGGCATATCGAAGTTGGACCAGGTGACCAGCGGAATGCTGTGCATTTTCTTCACTTCTTCCAGTGACCAATCATTGGCGTTGCTGGTAGATAGGAAGCCCGCTTCCTTATACACCTGATAATCCAGACCCAGCATAGGCAAATGGTCACCATAGAAAACAATCATCGTCGGCTCATCCGAATCTTTGAAATGGTCGATGAGCATTTGCAAGCTTTGATCGGCATCATGCGCGCCTTGCGTGTAGGTTTCGAGAATTGTTTTGGCTTGCGGCGTCAGGTTGCCTTCAGCCTTGAATTGATTTTCGCCGTACCGCGGGTCATCGTAAGGGCCATGATTCTGCATCGTGACCGTATAGATGAACATCGGCTCTTCCGTTTTGTCCACTTCATTCATAATATTGCGGGACACCTCGGCATCGGAGATGAAGTACCCCTTCGTTTCCGGATTCACGAAATGCTCGCTGCTTTTGAAAGATTCGAAGCCCAGCTGCTTATAGACCGAGTTCCGGTCCCAAAACCAGCCTTCATAAGAATGAATCCCCATGCTTTTATAGCCTTGATCGGCGAAATAACTCGCCAAGCTCGGAACAGGCTTGCTGACGTACTGCTGGTACGGAATGGATCCGCCCGGCAGGAAGCTCATGGAATTGCCTGTCAGCACTTCGAATTCGACGTTACTCGTACCCCCGCCGAATTGCGGGGACAGCAAGTACCCGGAGGATGATTCCTTCTGCAGCCGATGAACGGTAGGCAGAGGATCTTGGCTGAATTTGACATTCGGCAGCAGCGTAGGGTCCCAGAAGGCTTCGCTCATGATGAAAATAACGTTCGGCTTTTTGCTTGGCTGGGCGCTCGCCGAAACCACTTTCGCCGCAGGTGCCGGTTCCTTCTGCGATACCTCTCCGATCGAAGCCGCGACTGTCGCTATCGCTTCACTGCTGTACGTTTCCGGCTTCTGCACGATCGAATTTTTCACATTCAACGTAAAAGCCAGCGCCGTTCCATTATTCGCATAATTCTCCTGCTGGTTCCATACAATTTCACTCACGCCCGCATGATCCAGAATTTTGCCGGCTAACGGTGTTTTAATCCCAAATGCATATAAGGCATAGAGCGAAAACAGCCCTAACCCAATTCTGGAGATGACTGGAAGGGTAGAGCGCGGTATCACCCATCTTAATACTAGAACGATGACAACCGCCGCCGCTACTGCACCGATTCGTAGAAGTGCCGCTTTACCTGTAACTAGGGATGCAATATCCATACTTTCTTTGTTGAGCAAAATATCCCACGGGAAGAACGGCTCCCCGATCATTGTCACCTTCATGTAAGAAATCAAGGCCATGAGGCCAAGCAGCAGGGTGGAGATCGCTCCGGAGATCGCCAAGGATCCCACCAAAGCGTAAATAAAAGCCAGGAAAAAGAAAGTAATTCCTACATTTAATAGAAAAAGCGGTTCATTGGAGGATATCCATTTCATCGTATCCTGCAGCGAGCCGCGTTCTAACAGCTCCATACCGGCTACTGAACAGACAGGCAACAGAATGAAAAAAAGCAATAGGGAAATCGTCGCTCCCAGACGTTGTGTTCTCGTCTTCTTACTCGGTTTCTTCCGAAGACGGCTCCGGGGCTTCACATTGGGGTGCATCTTGCATCACTCTCCTCTAGCCCCTATTGTAAACCCCAATTATGAAGAAAATATGTAGATAACCTTAAAGGAACCTTAGGGAACCCATTTCCTTCCATTATTTAAGGCCGGCCAACCACGACGCCAACGCCTTTAGTTCCTCTTCTTTGAGTGCGACTTGAAACGGTGGCATTCCGCCGCCACCCTTCTGTATGCGCTTCACGATTTCCTCCTCGGTCAAGCGCTCGCCGACTTTTTGAATGTTCGGACCTTCTCCGCCCTGTAATTGATTACCATGACAAGAGATACAAAAGTTTTGATAAACCTGTTGCGGATCCGACTTGGCAGGTGTGGTTTGCGCTTCTTTGTGGCTCTCATTTCCATTTCCGCAGGCGGATAACCCCAATGCCACAATCATCATGCTTCCAATCAGCAGCTTAGTTTTCATGTGCAGGAAACTCCTTAACGACATATTTCCCTTCATCATAACAGAGCCAAGGCTGGAGAAGAAAGAAGTTCACTAGAGTGTCATAGACGTAAACCCTGGGCTTGCTTCTAACCTTGGGTTAGAGGATGCCGCTGCCTGCTTGAGTGATAGTGATAGTATGTGAAACGCATAATCGATTTATTTCGGCGTCAGGCTGTAAATAATGTGTAACGTGCACAAAATAAAAAGACATGGCGGAGCTTATACTCCTGACCATGTCTCGGGTTATTTCAACTTCATATCAACTCGCTGCTTACACCAATTTGAGACGAATCACGTTCCATGATGCTTTGCCAAGCGTTGCAACAATACGGCCGTTGCCATCGACGGTTGCGCTGCCTCCATTGTGGGGCTTCACACGGTCATGGGCATCGATCGTATTCGCGGCCTTCAAATCGTCATGCTCCATCACGATATGCTGAATGACTTGAGAGGCTCCGAAGCTGCGCAGATCAAGCTCCAGCGGAAGCGCTTCTGTCAAGTGGCGGTTAACGGCGAAGACGGTGACTTCATCTTTCTCCTCATTATGTACCGCTACAGCCTCCAGATAAGGAACGTCCGTGTAGTCTTTCGCGTCATACTTCGGCGATTTGATCAGCGGCACCAAGACGGTTCCGCGCCCGAAAACGCTGGCGTGCATATACGGGTAATAGATTGTTTGTTTCCAAGCTGCCCCGCCGTTTGCTGTCATAATAGGTGCGATGACATTAACGAGCTGTGCCAAGCAGGCCATTTTCACGCGGTCCGCCCGTTTCAGCATGGATATGAGCATGCACCCTACGAGCAGCGCATCTTCATGATTGTATATGTCTTCAAGCTGCGGCGGAGCGATGGACCACGGCTCGATGCGGCGGTCAGCTTCATTAGAGTGGTACCACACGTTCCATTCGTCGAAAGACAGGTTGATTTTCTTCTTGCCGCGCTTCTTAGCTTGAACATAGTCCGCCGTCGATATAACCGTATGGATGAAGCGGTCCATCCCCATGGACTGGGCCAGGAAGTTAGCGGAATCCTTGTCGCGGTTGCCGTAATACTGATGCAGCGAAATGTAATCGACATGATTATAAGTATGCTCGAGCACGGTCGCCTCCCATTCCGGGAAGGTCGCCATGGTCAAGCTGGAGCTGCCGCAAGCTACAAGCTCGATCGACGGGTCCACCCACTTCATGACTTTGGCCGTTTCACAAGCAACGCGGCCGTATTCGAGCGCCGTTTTGGCTCCCGTCTGCCATGGACCGTCCATTTCGTTGCCTAGGCACCACGTTTTGATGTTATGGGGAGCCTTGTACCCGTGCGAAATACGCAAATCGCTCCAATACGTCCCGCCTTGAATATTGGAGTATTCAATAATATCTCTGGCTTCATCCGGTCCGCGGGTTCCGAGATTCACAGCCATCATAGCTTCGGTGTTCGCCTTACGGCACCAATCCATAAATTCATTAAGGCCGACCAGATTCGGCTCAATCGTGCGCCATGCCAGATCCAGTCTTCTTGGGCGCTTCTCCACCGGTCCGATGCCATCCTCCCAGTTATAGCCGGATACAAAGTTCCCCCCCGGATATCGAACGATCGGCACATCCAAACCTTTGACCAGCTCCAATACGTCCGCCCGGAAACCCTGCTCATCCGCTTGCGGATGTCCGGGTTCATAAATGCCCCCATAGACAGCGCGGCCCAAATGCTCGATAAAGGATCCGTAAATACGGGAATCCACTTCGCCAACTTTGAAATCTTTGTCAATAATCATGCTTGCTTTCATAGACATTACCTTCACCTCGTCGTATAATTAATAAAAATATAAATCAATTAATATAAATACAATGTTATTGTCTTTATTAAACAATAAACTCCGCCCGATTTCAACCCTTTCCTTGCGGATGTTTTGGATTTATATTTATATGAATCAGTCGCTGAAGGAGTCGATCTCATGATATACGCAACAACGGAGCGCAAATGGCTGCCGCTCTATGAGGCTTTGGCCAGCGAGGTGCGGCTGCACATCCTGGAGCTGCTCGCGGTGCAGGAGATGAATGTGAAGGATCTTGCCGCAACGCTCGGTCTGAGCAGCGCCATTGTGACGATGCATGTCAAAAAGCTGGAAGCCGGAGGGCTCATTCGCACGGCCCTTGTGCGCAAACAAGGCGGCACGCACAAAATCTGCACCTTGGCCGCGGATAGCGTGCACTTACAGCTGCCGCAGCAGCAAAGCGAGCCGCAGCGCACGTTCGACGAAGTGTCCGTCCCCATCGGGCACTACACGCGCTTCGAGGTACAGCCTACGTGCGGTCTCGCCACAGCCGACCATGTGATCGGGCAGTACGATGATCCGCGCTATTTTCTCGAGCCTGAGCGGATGCATGCGAAGATCCTGTGGTTCGGGAGCGGCTTCGTGGAATACCGCATCCCGAATTACGTGCTCCCCAGCCAAACGCTGGAGGAGATCGAGATTTCGCTGGAAATTGGCTCCGAAGCGCCGGGAGTTGCCGAGGATTGGCCGTCGGATATCCATTTCTACGTCAATGATACGCTGCTCGGCTATTGGACCAGTCCCGGCGATTCGGGGCAAGGCCGGGGCTTGTTAACCCCTGCTTGGTGGCCGGACTCTATCAACCAATACGGTTGGTTGAAAGTGATCCGGATCACCGAGCAGGGCACATTCCTTGACGGGCAGCGTCTGTCCGAAGTCACGATCAAGGACATCCGCATGTCGCGCAACGAGTGGACACTGCGGCTTGAAGTGCCGGCGGATGCGGCGCATGTCGGCGGGCTGACCTTGTACGGTGAAAGCTTTGGCAACTATAACCGGGATATCGTTTTTCGTACCTACCGCAGATAGAGAACGTGCTGTCCTGCGCATGCGCATGCGGGTGCGAGTGCGAGTGCGAATGCGAGTGCGGGCGCGAGTGCGGGACCTCCCCTCTTGGGCCATGTTATGTAAACTAAAAGTCATAACGGAAGGCGGCTTGCAATACAGTAAGGTAAATGACTGAGAGGGAGTTGAACCGTATGCAAGAACAACAGGCGCCTGTGCTAAGTGTGAAGGATTGGATGATTACCATCCTTCTGCTCGCCATTCCGATCGTGAATATCGTGCTGCTGTTCGTATGGGCCTTCAGCAAAAGCGAAAACCCGACAAAATCGAACTACGCCAAAGCCAGCTTAATCTGGGCAGCGATCGGGCTTGTCATTTATCTCGTTTTCGTCGTCATCATCTTCGGCACGATGATGTCCAGTATGAATACATAGTCTCCTGCAGCTATCCTCACTAAGCGGCTTATCCGCTGAGGATAGCTTTTTTTGGCGTTTCCCCATAAATGTCGTTCTTTCGAAGTATGCTATACTGTAAAAAAAGAAAAGGAGCCCTCGAAATGCCTGCACCCTTACATTGGAAGAAGTCATTATGGATCTTATGGGGGGCTAACTTTTCCATCATGTGCGGGATGAATCTGATCCTTCCGTTCCTGCCGCTCTACGTGGAAGAACTGGGCGTTCACGACGTAGGGGAAATCGTCAGGTGGACAGGCTGGATCGTCGCCGCCCAATTCATTACCTCGTTCCTCACGCAGCCCCTATGGGGAGCTATCGCGGACCGGCGTGGCCGCAAAATCATGCTGCTTCGCGCCGGCTTCGGCATGGCGGTCGTGACCGCCTTGATGGGAATTGTCACGGATCCGTGGCAGCTGCTCGCCTTGCGGCTGTTGAACGGATTCTTCTCCGGGTTCATCTCGATGGCCGTCTCTCTGCAAGCTTCGCTGACACCGGCGGAGCATTCCGGCAAATCGCTCGGCACGCTGCAGACGGGATCGATTGCCGGTTCGCTGATCGGCCCGCTAGTCGGGGGCTTGCTGGCCAGTATTATCGGCTACAGCCATGTGTTCTTCATCACCGGCGCTCTCATGCTCTGCGCCAGCCTGATTGTGATGATTTTCATACGTGAGGAGCGCAAGGCCCCTGCCCCGAAAAAAACAAAGCAGCGCACCGAATGGCGGCTGTTCCGGCCCCTGCTCCCTGTCTTCGCGGCATCCTTGATCATGCAAGTCGGGATGATGAGCATCGAGCCGATCGTGACCGTATATGCGAAGAACATCTACACCGGGAGCCATCTGGAGCTGCTCTCCGGCTTGGTCGTTGCGATTACGGGCATCGCCAACTTGTTCGGCGCCCCTTCCCTCGGACGTCTCGGCGATCGGATCGGTCAGCGCAAAACGCTCGTCATCGCGCTCTGTATGGCGGCACTCGCTTTCATTCCGCAGGCTTTCGCAACAGGCATCACAATGCTTCTGGTCGGAAGATTCCTGCTGGGACTGTTCATCGGCGGCATGATTCCGTCCCTCAACGTGCTGGTCAGAAAGCTCGCCCCGACGCAGATTCAAGGGACTGCCTACGGCTTTAACACCTCGTCGCTGTTTCTCGGCAACCTGTTGGGGCCGCTGCTCGGCAGTCACCTTGCCGCTGAGTTCGGGTTCAGGTCCGTGTTCATCGTCACGATGAGTATATTGCTGCTGAGCGCCGTATTTGTCTACTTCAACCGCAGCTTGGAGGGTTCGAGAACAGCCCCTACATAGCCAATTATCTAATCTACTTATGGAGGACATTTCATGAAACACGAAATTTTGTATAAAGGTGCATTTCCCATGCTGCGCGTGGAGCTGGAAGCCGGTGAGAACATCAAAGCCGAAGCCGGAGCCATGGTCTCCATGTCGCCGAATATCGAGCTGAAGGGCACCGTGGACGGCGGCATCATGCGCGGGCTGGGCCGGATGCTGAGCGGCGAGAAATTTTTCTTCCAGGAGCTGACGCCGACTCGGGGGTCTGGCGAAGTCTTACTGGCTCCGGCCGTCATCGGCGATATCGAGGCTGTGGAGCTGGACGGATCGTACAAGCTTTATGTACAAAAGGACGGCTTCCTTGCCGGAACCTCAGGCATTCAGGTGAATACGAAAATGCAAAATCTCATGAGCGGCTTCATGTCCGGTGAAGGCTTCTTCATTGTGGAGATTAGCGGCAGAGGCACGGTCTTCCTCTCCTCTTACGGCGCAATTCATGCCATCAATCTTGCGCCCGGGCAAGAGGTTGTCATCGACAACGGGCATCTTGTCGCTTGGCCGGATTATACCGCGTATACGATCGAGAAAGCCTCGAAAGGCTGGCTCTCCAGCTTTACGAGCGGCGAAGGCGTCGTCTGCCGGTTCCGCGGCGAGGGCGTCGTGCTCATTCAGACGCGCAATCCGCAGAGCTTCGGCGGGTGGCTGAAGCAGTTCATTCCGGGCAGCAGATAAGGAGCTGCTCGCCCGTTAATTCGTCCCCTTTCCGCGTGAACCGCGGGATGGGCCGATTAACGGGAGTTTTTCCTGTTACTCATCATTCGAGGCCCATCGGGCTACATTTAACAGGAGAATTTCCCGCTACGGGCGAGACTCTCGTGAAGGGTGGCCAGTTTTCTCGTTCTCGCCCTAGACAGAACTAGAATTACCACTGTATGGGAGAGACTCCTGTAAAGGGAGGCTTGTTATCTCATTCTCCTGCAGGGCGTAACTGGAATTTCTCCCGTTATTCCCGACAATATTAGCCCAGTTCTACGAATAAAGGGAATTCCTCCCGTTAATTCTTCCCTTTTCCGCGTAAAGACAGCGAATACGGGCCGATTAACGGGAGTTTTTCCTGTTACTCGCCATTCGAGGCCCCATCAGGCTTCATTTAACAGGAGAATTTCCCGCTATGGGCGAGACTCTCGTTGAGCGAGACACACTTCGTAGTGACTCCCCTGTTTTCCCCCTCGTCATTTGCCAAAAATTATGCTATGATGGTTCCAATACATAAACTCGGTTTTCTATAATAAACCACCGACATCTAGGAGGCCCCCGATTGGACGATAAATACCGCGTTCCAGCCATTGAACGCGCACACCTGATCCTGAAAGAAATCGCCGGCCAGCCAGGCAAGCTGAAGCTCATCGATATCTCGCGCGCGCTCCAAATCAACAAGAGCTCGATGTACTCCCTGCTGCTGACGCTGGAGAATCTCGGGTGGATCGAAAAGGAAGCCGGCGAAACATACCGCCTCGGACGCGAGCTTTCACGGCTCGGACATGCGGCTAACCAGCACCGCGACCTGAACGAGTCCTTCCACAAAGAGGCGTCCTTAACGAAGCTTAGGCTCGGGGAGTCGCTCCAGTTAGCCAAATTGGACGGCAATGAAGTACTCTACCTCGCCAAAGAGGAAGCGCTTACACCTGTCCGGCTGGCTTCCGGACCCGGCATGCGCCTGCCCGCACACGCCACTGCGCTCGGCAAGGTCATGCTCGCCGGTCTCACGGATGAGGAGCTCGACTCGCTGTACACGAAGGAGCAGGAGCCTTTTCCTCAGCTCACCGCGCATTCCATCACGACGCTGCAGGCGCTGAGAAGCTCTCTGGAACAAATCCGCAAGCAAGGCTATGCGCTGGATCTGGAGGAAGCCGTCCTCGGCTTCAGTTGTGCGGCCGCTCCGATTCGCAATGCGCAAGGGAACGTAATCGCCGCTGTCAGCTGCTCCATGATGTTGCCTCAGTGGGAACAGAAGAAGCAGATCTGTATAGATGAAGTATGCAAGCTGGCTCAACAATTATCCGAATAGCAAAGGGGAATTGAACATGCGATTGCAAGGCAAAGTCATTCTCATCACAGGCGCTGCTTCCGGTATCGGCAAAAGCACGGCTCTCTTATTCGGGCGGGAAGGCGCCCAGGTCATCGTGAACGACCTCGACGAAGCGAAGGGGATCGAGACGGTGAACGCCATCACCGAAGCCGGCGGAACGGCCCGCTTCATCCGGGCGGATGTGACCCACTCCGATTCCGTCCAGGCGATGGTTGAGCAGATCATCCAGGAGTTCGGCCGGATCGATGTGCTCTTCAACAACGCCGGCATCAGCGGTGTCGGTGCGCTGCATGAGCTGGAGCCGGACGCTTGGGACCGCATCATGAGCATTAACGTGAAGGGCGTATTCCTTCCGTCCAAGCACGTTCTTCCCCATATGATGGCACGCCAGTCAGGGTCTATCATTAATATGTCTTCCTGCATCGCCGAAATCGGACTGGCCCGCCGCGCCTCCTACGCCGCAACCAAAGGCGCCGTGCTGGCCCTCACCAAATCCATGCAGGTGGATTATGCCCCCTACGGCATCCGGGTGAACGCCTTGCTGCCGGGAACGATTATGACGCCGTTCGTGGAGAATTATCTTCGCACGTCGTATGACGATCCGGAAGCGGCCATCGCATCGCTCAAAACCCGGCAGCTGAGCAACGAGTTGGGTCGCCCGGATGACGTGGCTTTAGCCGCATTGTTCCTGGCCTCCGACGATTCCAAATTCATGATGGGCTCACCGCTGTATATTGACGGAGGCGTCGTGTTCGGCAAGAACGCCTAACGGCGAGATGAAGTTATCCACAGCTATTATTGAATTTTATATAATCATTAGGAGGCTCCCACATGAAATTGCTCACATTCCATCAAAACGAAACTTTAGCGCTCGGCGTGCTGACCGATCAGGGTGTGCTGGACGTCGCCGGCGCCGTTCGCCGCTTCAATCCCGCTTTCGCTGTACCCGCCAATGTGCACGAAGCGATTCAAGGCGGAGCAGCAGCGACGGAAGCGCTGCGCCAGCTCGTCAACCTTGCGTTGGAAAGCGCTGACCGCGCGGACCTTCTCCTCAGCGAATCGTCTGTCACCTACGGTCCTTGCGTAACGGATCCCGGCAAAATCATTTGCGTCGGCCTGAACTATCGCAAGCATGCGGAAGAAACGAATGCGCCGATTCCGCAGTATCCGATTCTTTTTAATAAATTCAACAATACGCTTACAGGTCATGGGCATGATATCGCCCTTCCGCGCGTCACCAAAGAAGTCGACTATGAGGCTGAACTCGTCATCGTCATCGGCAAGCAGGCCAAATATATTTCCAAAGAGGACGCTCTGGACCATGTTTATGGCTACTGCTGCGTGAACGACCTGTCTGCCCGCGATCTGCAGATGCGTACGGCGCAGTGGCTGCTGGGCAAATCATGCGATGATTTCAGCCCGCTCGGACCTTACCTGGTTACGGCGGACGAGGTCGGCAACCCGAACGACTTGAGCATTTCGACCACCGTCAACGGCAAGGTGCGCCAAAACTCGAACACGGCGGATATGATTTTCCACTGCGACGAGATTGTCAGCTACATTTCGCAGCATATGACACTGTATCCGGGAGACATTATTCTCACGGGAACGCCGGAAGGCGTCGTGCTCGGAGATCCGGTGGACAAACGCGTGTACCTGCAGAACGGCGATACCGTGACGATTACTATCGAGAAGCTTGGCAGCTTAACGAACCGCATGGTCAGCGAGTAAACCGCCAGCCAATGAATAAACGGGTTGAGAATTCGCATGGTCTGCGTTTTCTCAACCCGTTTGCATTAGTTATGGACTCGCAATTTCCTCTTAATCCCCGAAGCCGCGATCTCGAGCAGGATGGCAAAGCCCAAGATGAAGTACGTGATAGCGCCAATCTCCCTGACATCGTAATAGAACGAACTCGCCATAAACATGTCATAACCGATTCCCCCTGCTCCGGCTGCCGCCCCCATCGCGACGGCGACGGCGAAATTGATTTCGAAGCGCATGAAAGTCCATGAAATCAAATAGGAGGCCGAGGAAGGGAGGACAGCTTGGAAAACGATTTGCCACCAGTTCGCCCCGCTCGCCTTCAGTGCTTCAATCGTACCTTGATCCAATTCTTCGAAGGATTCCGAGTAAGCCTTCACGAGATAGCTGATGGAGTGGAACGTCATCCCGATGACGGCCGCAACGCTGCCTAGCCCCGCCGCAACCGCAAAAATCAACACCCATAACACCGTAGGAACCGCCCGAATAAAGGCGACGGCACCCTTAATCACGACCGACAGCCGCGGATGGGATAAATTCCGTGCCGCCAGTAAGCCTAGGTACAGGGCGATCACTGCGCCGAACAATGTCGTCAGAAACGCCAGCCCTAGAGTAATGGCAATCTGACCGAGCGCCTCGACGAACGTGAAGTGGGTTAACCTTGGCTGGAGGAACATCGTTCTGACCGTCTGCAGGGTCGAAGACACGGCCTCCCCAAGCTGCACGCCCTTGTAGTCGAACGTTGCAAAGCCGTATAGCGTCAACGCTGCCAAAGCGCCCAGTGTAAGCCGAATCACGATCTTTTGCTTATTCATCACTCGCGTCCGCGTGCCGAATACCGCATCCTGACCGCTGCCCTTGTCATAGACGGCCCTTACGGTTTCATGTAAATCCATTACAAGATCACCTTCCTGACATAGTTGGAGACGGCTTCGATGCAGAAGATTGCAACGACGATGACGATAACGACTAAGGAGGCGGCGCTATAATTTAGACTTTTGTAATATAAGCTGAAGAGAAATCCGATTCCGGTACCGGTCAAAATGCCGATCAATGTGGCGTGGCGGATGTTGGTCTCCACCATGAACAGCATCCAGCTAAGCAGCTGGGGCATGCTCGAAGGGATGACCGATTGGAAAATGATCGTAAAGTAGCTGGCCCCCGTCGCTTTCAGCGCTTCAACGGAGGAGGAGCTGACTTCGTCGATCGACTCCATGAAGGCGCGCGTCAAGAACCCGAAGGAGCCGAAGAAGAGGGCAAAATACCCGGTCAGTACATTTTGGCCGAAGGAGATGAGCAGAATCATCGACCATGCGGCAACATCGATATTGCGGAACAATGTAGCGATAGAGCGGCTTACAAAGCTGAAGACGCCCCCCACTCCGGTCGTATGGGAGCCTAGGATAGCGAATAACATTGCGAACACGGCGGCCGCCGTCGTGGCGGCAATTGAGACGAGCAGCGTCTCCGTCAGGGAGCCGACGATATCGGAAAGTTTGCCCATCGCTTTCTCAGTCGGGTAAAAATTGCTTGCCGCCCACTGCGCCGCTTTCGGTATGGACGTAAAGCCCTTCACCACATCATAGTCCGTGATGATCATCGTAGCTAGCGTAACGGCCAGCAGCAAGAGGCAAAAGGCCAGCGTATTCATCCGTTTGCGGAGGAAGAAGGTATCAGGCATAGGATGCCTCCAGCTCAGCCTTCAGCTCCCCCGCATGCTCTTCGAGAGCTGAGCCGTAAATCATGGACAGCTGCTCGCGCTTGATCCCGGACGGAGGGCCGTCGTACACGATCGTTCCTTTGTTCACGCCAAGAATCCGGTCCGAGTATTGCAGGGCGGTATCCACTTGATGCAAATTGACAATAACGGTGATCCCCATCTTCGTAGAGATGCTGCGCAAATGGTCCATAATGACTTTGGATGCATTCGGATCCAGCGAGGCGATCGGTTCGTCGCACAGCAGCATTTTGGGAGCCTGGATGAGCGCCCGCGCGATGCCCACACGCTGTCTTTGACCGCCGCTCAGATGGTCGCAGCGTTTATACACATGGTCCTCGAGCCCGAGTATTTTCAGAATGGCGTAAGCTTGGCGCTTCTCTTCTTTCGTGTAAAGCCCCAGAACGCCCTCCAGCGTGGACTTGTAACCGAGCCTCCCGTGCAGCACATTCTCGACCACGGTCAGCCTGTCCACCAGATTGTAATGCTGGAAAACCATCCCCATCCGCGTACGCAGCCGTTTCAAGTCGCTTTTCTTAAAATCCATAATGCTCGCGCCGTCGAAAATGATCTCTCCGCTGCTCGCGTCAATCATCCGGTTAATACAGCGAAGGAGCGTGGATTTGCCGGCTCCGGAAGGTCCGATGATAGATACGAATTCTCCCGCTTTCACTGCGAAATTAACGTCCGATAACGCTCTTGTATCCGTGCCGTACTGTTTGGACACTTGTTTGAATTCCAATAACGTTGTCATGGTTACTCCCTCGATCGGTTATGTCCTGCTAGTGTTTCGCTTATTTGGAAAGATCTCTGACCGGATTGAACCAAGCGTCCTCAACGGGAAGGAATTTTTCTTTTCCTGTCTTTTGCTTGAACAGACCGGACTCCTTGGAATCCTTGGGCAGGAATACTTTCGGATTCTTGGTTACTTCATCGGAGATAAAGGCATCTCTCAGCTTCTTCTGGTCTTCGGCGCTAATGGTATCGGTGTTGATGGCAAAAGGCGAGTTCAATACAGGCGTGGACGAAATGATTGTAAACTCTTTGCCGATCAGCGTGTTGAACGGCTCCGCCGCGCCTTGTTTGACCTTATAGACCGCACCCGGCTTATTGGCCGTTCCCGACTCCAGCTCCACGTAGTTAGACACGCACGTATCGCAGAAAGCGGCGACGTCCGCTTTGCCCGTCAGCAGGTTCACTGCCGCGCCCTGGTGAGTGCCTCCGAACAGCACCTCGGAGAAGAACTTGTCCTTGCCGCCTTGCAGCAGGTCGTCGACCGTCAGGCTTTTGAACTTCTCTTGTTTGTTGAAATAACCGATGATTCCGGCGGATGGCACTTTAAACCCGGACGTTGAGGAGTTGGAAACGAAAGAGAATTTCTTGCCGGCAATCGCGTCCATCGCGAAGCCTTCGCCTTTCTTGTACGAGCCTTCCTCGCCTTTGCGTACATTCAACCAACTGTAATAAACGGCGTCGTCCAGGGTGCCCGACTCCCCGCTCGCCACGACGAGCGGCTGAACCTTTTTGTTCTTCGCGTTCGCTTCAACGTAGCCTTGCGGTCCCATGAAAGCAAGATCCGCTCCACCGCTGGCAATCGCTTCAATGGCGATGATATAGTCCGTCGTTGTTTTATGTTCGACTTTCTTGCCTGTGGCGGTTTCGATCACTTTCCCGAGCTCCTCCCGGGCGTTCTTCAAGTCAGCTCCCGATTCATTCGGGTACCAGGCAATCGTGATGGTGTCTTTCGTCTTGGCAGATGCGGCGGC
This sequence comes from Paenibacillus sp. MAHUQ-63, assembly GCF_028765165.1. Lineage (GTDB taxonomy): Bacteria > Bacillota > Bacilli > Paenibacillales > NBRC-103111 > Paenibacillus_E. Next base: position 1,531,287 of record NZ_JARADB010000001.1, read on the forward strand.
GTTCTGTGTATCGCCGGTCTTCGCTGCGCAGCCGGTGGCTACGGCAACCAAACATAAAGAAATGATGAGAGTCTTGAGCTTTGTCACGTGGAAACCCCTCCCGATAATAACCATCTTCATTAATTGGAACATAACACTATGAGTATAATCGACGTTTATTTTCTGAATGTTCTGATAATTTTAAGATATTGTAAGCTAGCTCGTTTTCTCCGCCGTGAAGAATCTCCCTGCCCGAATTTGATACTCGCGATGGCACAGATGCTCCATGAATTCCAGGTCGTGGAAGATGCCCAGCATCGTCGTGCCTTCCTTCATCAACTGCTCGATGAGCACCTTCACTTTCAATTTCGAGCTGTGATCCAGACTGGCCGTCGGCTCGTCGAGCAGCAGCAGTCTCGGCCGCTTGACCATCGCCCTCGCGATATTCAATCTCAGCTTCTCGCCGCCTGAGAACGTAGCCGGGTAACTGTCCCACAAGCTGCGGTCCAGCTCGAAATGCTCCAGCATCTGGACGGTCTCCGCTTCGGCGTAGTCTGCGGGCTGCCCCATTTCGACGATGGCGTTGCGGACCAGCTCTCTGGCTGTCGTCCGGGGCATCACATTCAGAAATTGGGACACATAGCCGATCTCGAGCTTGCGCAGCTCGATGATCGTTCGCTCCGAAGCGGCCGCCAAATCGATGGTTCCGAATCTCGCGGAGTCGTACCAGATGCTGCCGCCATTCGGCAAGTACGTGCGGTAGATGCATTTCAGAACGGTCGATTTGCCGCTGCCGCTTTTGCCGGTAATCCCGACGAATTCGCCTTCTTTCACATACATGTTGACATCATCCACCGCGGAAATATGTTTGTTTAAATTGTGCAGCGTAAACGACTTGGACAGCTGTTCGATCGACAGCAAGTACTCCATGCCATCACCTCCTGTTAGATGCGGTAATTCGTTTTTTGAATCAATTTGCCGTCAACGAACACGGTCGTCACGACTGGGAAATCATCCGGTTCAATCCGTTCGATGATCAACAGATCCGCTTTCTTGCCTGCCTCAATCGAGCCGTAATCATCCGCAATGTTGACCGCTTTGGCCGGATTCAGCGTCACCAGCTTGAACATCTCCACAAGAGCTTGCTGCGAAGAGGCCGCTAATTGGAAGACCGCGTGCAGCATCGCTGCCGGATAGTAATCACTGCATAGAATATCGATGCAGCCGTCTTCAATCGCTTCGGCGGCGGACAGGTTGCCGCTGTGCGAGCCGCCCAGAATGACGTTGGGCGCGCCGGCCACCGTGTGAAGTCCCTTCTCCTTCGCTTTGCGGGCAATGGCTAGTGTGATCGGGAATTCGCTGATTGCGGTGCCGAAGCTCTGCACCAGGTCCAGCTTCTCAACCGAATCGTCGTCATGCGAAGCGATGGCGATATTTCTGACTCTAGCCATTTCCGCGATTTCCCGGATCGCCTCGACCGTCATCTTCTCCTTCGTCTGATGATTAGCGATCAGGACGGCGATGTTCTCATCGCTGATGGTGTCATAGCCGCGGACGGTCTTCTTGTACACTTCCAAATCCCTGTACTGCCCTTGGCCTGGCGTATGATCCATGAAGGATACCAAATGGACCTTCTCTTCTTGAATGTAAGATTTCAAGTTATCGATCTGATCCAGGTTGTCGATCTCGAATCTGGCGTGAAACCGGTGGCGGATCAAGTGTTTGCTGTTGTGTGTCCGGTCGATGAGATCGATCAGCTTGCGCACGTTCTCGGGCTCACGGATCGGCCGGTATTTATAATCCACGGATTTGAAGATGGACAGGGAATGATACATGGTCGTAATACCGTGGGAGATAAGCTCCTTCTCCGTTTCGCGCAGACCGATCCGGAAGTCGATCAGCGAAGTAGGCCGCGGAGCCGTCATGTGCTCGATATAATCCGAATGAATGTCGATCATCCCGGGCGTCACATAGCCTCCGCACGCGTCGATGACTTCCGTGCCTTCATCCCGGAGGAGCTCTCCTCTCCGGGCGATTCGGGAGATGCGGTCCCCCTCGACCAGAATCTCGTATCCTTCCAATATCGCTTCTTCCGTGATAATGATGCCATTCGTTATTACATACATCCTAAGTCCTCCTCCCAGGTATTCGCTTTGGCTATAACAGAGAATGAACGAGCTGCTGGGTGTAGGCATGCTGCGGATCCTCAAGAATCTGATCGGTTAGGCCCTGTTCGACGACGCGTCCGTCCAGCATCACCATCGTCCGGTCCGCCAGCATGCGGATCACGCCAAGGTCGTGCGAGACGAGCAGCATGCTGATCTGCAGCTCTCTCTGTAGATGCTTGATCAGATCCAACACATTCGCCTGCACCGAAAGATCCAATCCCGTCGTCACTTCGTCCAATAACAGGATCGGCGGATTGTTCGACAGCGCTTTGGCAATTTGCACCCGCTGCTGCATCCCGCCGGAGAAGTTCTTCGGCGCTTCCTTCATCCGGTATACCGGGATATGAACCCGCTCCAGCAGCTCGCTCCCCCGCGCTTCCATCGCGGCGACACGGCGATTGCCGGCGGCAATCATTTTCTCAGCGATATTGCCGATGGAGGAGAAGCCCATCCTTAATCCCAGAACCGGATTTTGATACACTTTGCCCATCAAATGGTTACGGATATATTTCTTCTGCTGGGAAGACTCCAGAAACATGTTGCTGCCGCCGTCTTTGTACGGCTCCAGATAAGCTTCGCCTCCGCTCACTTCTTGATCGAAGTACAGACACCGCATCAGCGTCGATTTGCCGCTGCCGCTCTCGCCCACGATGCCCAGCACTTCTCCGGGATACAGGTCGAATGTGATGTCCTGACATGAATAGACGGTTCCGCAGGACCGGCAATAGTTGCGGTCCAGATGGCGGCTCGCCGGATCGCTGCAATGCTCGCAGCCTGCGCCGAACTGTTTATATAGACGGTTGACTCTCATAATGGGGGATGCGATATGACTCATTTTTCCTTCACCTCTACCTTCTAGGAAGACTTCTCGTTCATGCGATCCAAGCAGTAGCTCGTATCGTTGCATTGGTAGTACGTTGTATCCAGCTCCCGGTCATATAGTTCGTCCATAAACACATCGCTCGCCCCGCACTGCCTGCAGCATTGGCCGGGGAAAGACTCCGGCGCGAACGGAACGTCCTCGAAGTCCAGAGAGACGACCTTCGTATAAGGAGGTACGGCGTAAATCTTCTTCTCGCGTCCGGCCCCCAGCAATATTAAGGCTTCCGAATGATTCATCTTCGGATTGTCGAACTTCGGTATCGGGCTCGGCGCCATCACATACCGGTCATGTACCATAACCGGATGATCGGCACCCGTGGAGACTCCCCGATACTTCATAATTTGCTCGAACAGCATCAGCCAGGCGCCGCTATAATCCTTCTCCCCGTGCAGCCTCTTCGTCTCCAGCTCACTCGATTCATACATCCGCAGCGGCTCGGGCATCGGCACCTGCAGGACCAGAATCTGCTCCTTGGTCAGCGGAATCTCCGGAATCCGGTGGCGGGATTGAATGAGCGTCGCTTCCGGTGTCGCATCGACTGTCGGAACGCCAGTCGTCTTGTCGATCAGCTTCTTGATGCTCACCGCATTGACGGATTCGTCGGAGCCTTGGTCAATCACCTTGAGCACATCGTTCCTGCCGATCAGCGACAACGTCAGCTGCAATCCGCCTGTCCCCCATCCTCGGCCGATGGGCAGCTCCCGGGAGGCGAACGGCACCTGATACCCCGGAATGGCGATCGCCTTCAGCGTAGCTCTGCGGATCTCGCGTTTGGACCCTTCATCCAAGAAGGCGAAATGATATGAAATTCGCATTGTCTCACACCTCCTGCTCTTGCTTCTGCTTCGTATCTGCGGGCTGATTCCCCGGCTGATTCTTCGGCTGCTTCCTTGACTTGCGGACATCGTTCAGCTTCGCTTGGAAGGTCACGTAATGCGGCATCTTCAAATGCGAAATGAATCCGGTCGACTCGACGGAATCGATATGAAACAGAACGAATTCCTCATTCTGTGTCGGAACCGACTTATCGCCTCTCTCCAGGCTCTTGTCGAGAATACTCATGGCGATCGCTTTCGTCTCGTTCTGCCCGTAACAGAGCCCGTAGCCGAAATCCAGCTGCAGCTCCTTCCTGCCGTTCTCCTTCTCTACGGTGGCAGGAACGAGCATCTCGACTTCCGTCACTTTGATATCTCCGATGTAATAGGCTTCGTCCTCATCCTCGGAAGCCTGCAGCGGGCTGTCGATATAGACCGGAATGTCGCCGACGCGCAGCTCGCCTACCGTCGGGTGGACCATGCCGTAACCGCGGATTACCGCATATGCCAAGGAAGTGACGGCGCCGGTCTGCCCTCTGGTCAGCACTTGCAGCTTCTCGCTGCGCGACGCCGGAAACGTCAGACTCGTCCGGGTAACGTCGTCCGGCTCGGCAGGATCGACCGGGCATTCCGAGATGAGGCCTTCTCTTCGCAAATAATCCAGCACCTTGGGGAAACGGCCCTCCGACTCTTCCGCATGACCTTCATCGGGAGCAACCGTCGCTCTCTCATATGCCTGCAGCCACTCAGCGACGGTCTCCGCCGTTTCATCCATCAGGTCAAAATCCAGGAGCCGGTGGGAATAATCCGTCGACGCTCCCAACACTTGCCCGCCGGGAATATCTTTGAACGATGCGGAAATCCGTCTCTCCACGCGCATCTCCTCGGAGCGCACCGTTCTGGAGTAATGCTTCCTTGGCAGCGTGGAGCGGTAGGCCCGAAGCAGGAATACCGCTTCCTCCGGACTGCCTTCCGCCTGTTTGATCGCCAGAGCCGCCAATTCTTCGCTGTACAGGCTGCTCTCGGACATCACTTGGTCGACAAGACTTCGCATCCCCGCTTGTACGCTGTCCACATCCAACGCTCTGCCCTGCCGCAACCGCTCGAACCGGATGCGATTCAAGGATTGTTCAATGGCGCGCGTTCCGCCTTTGACCGCTACATAACCCATGGCTGCTTCTCCTCCTTCACAACCTGAGTCGTTCGGGGCACAGCAAGGAGCCGGTGGGAAGCATCCGTGAACATAAGATCCAGTCCCAGCGGAAACTCCGCATTGCGCTCCGCTCTGGCGTCAATCCACTCATCGCCGCCGATTGCGAGCTGCGCTGCTGCCGAGCTTTGAATACCGGGCCCGGTGAAGCGCAGTTTCGTACCGCCTCCGGCTACACCGGCCGATTCGACAATGACGGTCGAAGAGCTGTGCGGATCTTTCAGTTCGCCAACTTTAGCAGCTTCAATCGCTTGAAGCAGGCACTCGGGTGAAGCGTCCTGCAGGACGAAGATGAAGTCGGCCTCTTCCAGCGCCGCCTCTTTGGCATACGTCAACTGGCTTAACCAGTAGGCTGTCTCTTTTTCCCGCTCCGAGACCACCTTGAACGTGACCTCTGTATCAAGCAGCATCTGAGCGAGCAAGAAGGTCGCCGGCAAGCAGCCTTGTACTCCATCCAGCTTCGCCGCTTCCTCGGACAGGTCGGCAATCGTGCCTGGCCGTGCCATGGCGTCGACCACTCTGCGGTATGCGGTTTGTATATCATGAACCCTATCCAGCATCAGGGGATACCTCCTTTCAAATCCTCTCAATCGATGTCCATCGTTTCAAAATCCACTTTCGTTTGCAGAACCTGCATATGGCGCGCATGGCGATCGGCGGCGATTCGCTGCCCTTCCGCCTGCAAACGGCCGAACCATGCCGCAGTCTCCACCAGACCTGCCGCATAAGCCGCATCGATGACGGCCAGATCATAGGCTTTCTCCGGCTCGTCGCCTTTCACAATACCGATTCCCAAAGCTCCTTCGACTCGAACTTTACATTCGGTGACCAGCACTTCGCCCAGATAAAACAGGCTCATCTTCGCCGTCTCCCGCACCCGAACCATAACCAGGCCATGATTCGGCTCTTCGATAAGTGCAACCGGATAGCTGCTCTTGATCTCGCCGGCTAAGGCGGCAGCGAGATTAAGCGAGCCGTCCACCAATATTTCCGTCCGCACCTTTCGACTCATCGTCTCTTGCTTCATAAGGTCATAGACTCCTTCCTTGCGACTAATCCGCTCCTCGACACTTACATTATCTTGTTGCCAGGCCGGCAGCCGTTAAGATTGTGTAAAAGCTAGATGACGTAGGTGAATACGTCGCCCCGGTACATCGTTTTGCCGTATTCCAACGTTCGGCCGGAATCGCTGTCGATGCATTCGGACTCCAGCACCAGCAGAGGAATCAGGCTCGAACAAGCCAGAAGCTCCCGCTCATACTTGGTCGGATGCGTCAACCGGAGAAATGTCTCGTTCGACCGGAAGCGATGATAGCCCCGGTTCTGATAATAGTGAAACATGGAAGTAATCGCTTTGCCCGCGCTCCCGATATCCGGAAACACCGTTTCGGCCACATACGAAATATGCAGGGCGATCGGCCTTCCGTCGATGCTGCGCAGGCGTCCGATTTTGAACACGCGATCCTCTTCGCCGACGCCTAGCGACTCGTAAATTTTGTTATTAAATTCGATGGGCTCGCAAAATATGTTCTGAGACCGGTACGCATACCCCATCTCGGTCATTTTCTGGCTGAAGCTCTTATCGGCGTTAAGCACTAAGGGAATGCGCAGATTTCTGTCCTGCACGAAGCTGCCCTTCCCCTGTTTGGAGTAAATGTAACCGAGCTCTTGAAGGCGCTCATACGCTTTGCGGGCGGTAATGCGCGGAACTTTGAAGGTATCCGCAAGCTCGTTCTCCGAAGGCAGCTTATCGTCTGGCTCATACTTGCCGGATTGAATCGATGCGATCAGGTGATCCATAATATCCATCTCTTCAGACATAACAGACGCCTCCTTGGTAAGGTCAGCCGTATTGCTTAATAAAAGCGGCGACATCGTTCAATTCATGAAATCTCGTCTCCAACAAATCGCGAGGCCAGTCCCACCAGGCAATGGCCAACAAACGGTCGATGATTTCCTGGGAGAACCGCTTCTTCAGCGGTCTGGACGGTACGCCGACAACAACGGAATAGGGCTCCACGTCCTTCGTCACGATCGCTCCCGACCCAATAACGGCGCCGGTCCCGATATGAACCCCCTTCATGACGATAGCGCCATGTCCGATCCAGACATCGTGACCGATCGTGACACGGTTGCCTCTGCGCCACTCGAAGAACGAGTCGTCGTCCCTCTCGGCAAAGCCGAAAGCTGCGCGCCGGTAAGTCATATGATGCTGCGTGACCCGGTCCATGGGATGATCAACCGGATTGATGCAGACGTGGGAAGCAATCGATGTGAACTTGCCGATTTCCGCATAGTTGATGGTTACGTCATCCATCGTATAGGTGTAATCGCCGATGCGCGATTCGATGATTTTGTTGTGCGGGCCGATGGAGGTCCAGGCTCCTGCATGGCTGTTCAGGATGTGGCTGCTAGCCGCTATCGCCGGCTCTGTCGACAAGGGGAGGCTGGAAGTGGTTTGGTGAATAGGCTTCATGATGTGACATCTCCTTTGATTGTGACAATAGAATCCCCGTGCAGCACCTGTCTCCGGGCCCTCAACTCCTCCACGACGCTTAAGCCCGGACTCTTACTCCCCAGCAGGACTTCTCTCTCTCCATAGAAGCCATGGAAATCCGAGCCCCCGGTCATGATCAAGCCATAAGCTGCAGCATGCTCGCGGGCTCTATGCTCGTCTGCCTCATTGTGCAGCGGGTGCCACACTTCAATGCCCTGCAAGCCGGCATCCACCAACTCCGGAACGAACTCGAAGTTCCCGTATTGCCCCGGATGCGCCAATACCGGCACCCCGCCCGCCTGCAGGATGACCCGGACCGCCTCACGGGCATCGACATATTCAGTGGGGATATAGGCAATCCCCGGCTGCTCGCCGTTCTGACCGCGAGCGAATAGCTTCTTATATAAATCGCCGTAGATCGACTTCGTATAGCCTCGGTCGATCAGGGCATGCATGATGTGCTGCTTATAGATGCCTGTCCCGCCTTCCGCGTACCGCATGACATCTTGAAGCGTAATGGCGTATCCGGCTTCCATCAGCCTGGCGATTGCCTGAAGGCAGCCTTGGTGGCGCCTCTCCAGCAAAGGGCCGCACAGCGCTTCGATCTCCGGGCTCCCGGGGTCGATGTAATAGCCGAGAATGTGCACTCTCCGCCGCCTCTCCTCATCGTAGCCGGATATCTCGATACCGGGGATGATCGCAATGCCCCGCTCCAGTCCTTGACGCATCATGAGCTCAAGCTCACGGGTCGTATCATGATTCGTTACGGCGATCTGGACGACGCCTTCTTGCACAGCTTGCTCCAATATTTGTTCAAACGTGAATGAGCCGTCTGACAGTCGGGTATGGCAATGCAACTCTACTTTCATCGAAGCCTCCTTGAATTTGGCATGAAGACATGGCGTGTTTGAAATGCTTATTCGTGCTATGGAACCAGTCTAACTTGATGCCAAGTTGCAAGGGTCAATGCTATGTAATGCTCAGGTTAAGAAATTGTAAGGATCGACAAAAAGCCCCCAAGTTTCCTACTTGGGGGCTTCGTTCCGTTCCTGCCGGCTCTTCAAGAGCCAAGGCTTCTCCGATTATTCTTTTGGTATCTTCATTCTCAAACGTTAACCTCATACCGCGCGCGGGCCAGCCTCGTCGCATCCACCATGTTGCGCAGGGAAGCGATCGTCTCTTCCTGCCCGCGCGTCTTCAGACCGCAGTCCGGGTTGATCCAGAACAGCTTCGGATCCAATACCCGCAAGGCGCGATCGATCATGTTGGTCATCTCCTCCACCTTCGGAACGCGCGGGCTGTGAATATCGTACACGCCTAATCCGATACCGAGCTTGTAAGTGTTCAGCTCGAAGCTGTGAATGAGCTCGCCGTGGCTGCGGGACGTCTCGATCGAGATCACATCGGCGTCCATGGCGTCAATCGAGTCGATCATGTCGTGGAATTCGCAATAGCACATATGCGTATGAATCTGCGTTGTCTCCTGCACCGTGCATGTCGCGATGCGGAAAGCCTTGACCGCCCAAGCCAGGTACCCGGCTTGCTCCGCTTCCTTCAGCGGCAGTCCTTCGCGTACCGCTGGCTCATCGACCTGAATCATCCCGATACCCGCCTGCTCAAGCGCCTCTACTTCCTGCCGCAGCGCGTACGCCAATTGATAGGCGATTTGCTCGCGCGGCAGATCGTCGCGGACGAACGACCAATTCATAATCGTAATCGGTCCGGTCAGCATGCCTTTCACAGGGCGCTCCGTCAGCGATTGGGCATACTTCGTCTCCTCGACGGTCATGGCTCCTTTGAAAGCGACATCCCCGAATATAACCGGCGGCTTCACGCAGCGGGAACCATACGACTGCACCCACCCGTTCTGGGTAAAGGCAAAGCCCGCAAGCTTCTCGCCGAAAAACTCCACCATGTCGGTACGCTCGAACTCGCCATGCACGAGGACGTCCAAGCCGATCGCTTCCTGAAGCTTGATCCAGATATCGATTTGCTCACGAATGAAGCTCGCATAGCTTTCGCTGCTCCACTCGCCCTTGCGCCAAAGCTGGCGCGCCTTCCGCACTTCCGCGGATTGCGGGAAAGAGCCGATCGTCGTTGTCGGCAGCAGCGGCAGCCGCCATTTCGCCTGCTGTGCCGCATGGCGCTCGGCAAACGGGCGGGAGCGCTTCGGCTCCTCCGCGCTAATTGCGGCAACAGCTTGATGTACGCTCGTGCGGCGACGCTCATCGGACTGCCGGAGCGCCTCAAGCGCCCGCTCGTTCGCGTCCAGCTCGGCGGCAACCGCAGTATGGCCCGAAGCGACTGCCTTCGCCAGAAGAACGATCTCGTCCAGCTTCTCATCGGCGAACGCAAGCGCATCCTTTAATTCGGCTATAAGCTTCGTCTCGCGTTCCGCAGTTACCGGAACATGGAGCAAGGAGCAGGAGGACTGTACGATAAGACGATCCTGCGTGACGGTCTCAGCCAGCTCGCTCAGCAGCTGCAGCTTCTCGCGAAGCGGCGCCTTCCAGATCCCGCGTCCGTCGATGACGCCGGCGGCGAGAATTTTGTCCGCTGGGAAACCAAGCGACTGGACTGACGCCAGATTCCCCGCCAAGCCATGCACGAAGTCAAGACCGATCCCCTTCACCGGCAGCGCCACAATCTCGCGATAATGATCCACCGATTCAAAATACGTTTGCAGCAGAATGTTCAACCCCGGCACCGCATCGGCGAACGTCTCATAAATGCGCCGCAGCCGCTGAAGATCCGCATCGTTCAGCTTCGTCACAAGAATCGGCTCGTCGATCTGCACCCACGTTACTCCTTCTTGGGCAAGTTCCTGAAGAACCTGTACATAAAGCGGAAGCAGCCGGTCCAGCCAAGCATCGGATTCCGATTGAAGATACCCTTTGGAAAGCTTCAGGAACGTGAGCGGTCCAACGATTACCGGCTTCCCGTCGATGCCCAGCTTCTCCTTCGCTTCGCGATAGGCGCTAAGCGGTTTATTCTCCGTCAATGCCGGCTCGGCATCCGTCAGCTCAGGCACGATATAGTGGTAGTTCGTATTGAACCACTTGGTCATTTCGCAGGCCGTTGCCTCCTTTGTTCCGCGCGCCATGCCGTAGTAGACGGACAGGGGAACAGCGCCCCCCGCATAGGCGAACCGCTGCGGCACGATTCCGAACATGGCGGCCGTATCCAGGATATGATCGTAATAACTGAAATCCCCTACAGGGATCAAATCAATGCCCTTTGCCTGCTGCTTGCGCAGATGGTTCAACCGAATCTCCTGCAGCTGATCTTGGAACGCAGCCTCTTCTATTTTGCCGGCCCAAAACGCTTCCAATGCTTTCTTCCATTCCCTATCGGCACCAATGCGCGGATATCCCAAATGACTGCTTCTCACCATAACCATAACTCCTCTGCAATATGTTATACAAAAAATACCACAGATTCGTAGATATAGCGTAATTCGATAAAGGTATAGCTGGTTATAGCCAAAAGATATACCAAGCCTGCATGCTAATCACGCTGCAAGGTGATCGTTCTCACTGGGCGATAGCAACCTTCAACGCCTCGATATAAGCGGTTCCGAGCTTGCTCAGCACTGTATTTTTATGCGAAATCCACCCTACATGAATGCTTTCCGGGCAATCCAAGGGCACCGGAATAATTTCGTTGCCGTTCAAGTCGGCGCTGAGCACCCCGGTCGAAATGGTGTAGCCGTTCAGTCCGATCAGCAGATTGAACAGCGTCGCCCGGTCCGTCACACGAATGCTTTTGGGATGTGAAATCGTGCTGAGAATTTCCTCGGAGAAATGGAACGAATTGTACTCCCCTTGATCGAAGGAGAGATACGGATATTGCGCAAGCTGATCGATCGTCACAAGCTTTTGCTTGGCCAGGGGATTCTTAATGGAGATGAAAATATGCGGCGTGGCCGTAAACAGCAGGTGAAACTGTAAATTGGCCTCCTTCAGCATCTTATTGATCACTTTCTCATTGAAGTCATTTAGGTACAAGATGCCTATTTCACTGCGTAAATGTTTAACGTCCTCAATAATTTCGTAGGTTTTGGTCTCTTTCAGAGCCATTTCGTACTCATCTTGTCCGTGCTCTTCGACCAGGGAGACGAAAGCGTTCACGGCGAAGGCATAATGCTGCGTCGATACCGAAAAATGCTGCGGGGCCGGCTTGGCATTCAAATAACGGCTCTCCAATAAGTCGGCTTGCTCGACGACCTGCCGGGCATAACTGAGGAATTCGATCCCTTCCTTCGAGAGGGTTATGCCTTTATTGGATCTATCGAAAATGGACAGCTGCAGCTCCTCTTCCAGGTCTCTGATCGCATTCGAGAGGCTGGGCTGCGTAATAAACAACCGTTTGGCGGCTTCGTTAATGGACCCGCGGTTCGCAACCTCAATGACGTATCTTAATTGTTGTAAAGTCAAGGCCATACACCTTCGTTCTCAGCAAGTTTTACTTGTCATTATATAATGAATAAGCCTAGGGAGCCATTCTGCCCCGAAAAAGGAAGCCAAAAAAGCCGCCAACCTCCTGCATGTACAGGAGATTGGCGACTTATCATGCTTATTGCAGCAAGTTGTATATCGCTTGCGCCGCTTCCGCACGGGTTGTCTGTTCATCAGGGGCGAACAGCCCTTCCTGGCGTCCGGACAGCAGGTTCATTCTCAGCGCGCTGCTGACATAAGGCAGAGCCCAGCCGCTAATCTCGGAAGCATCCTTCGAGCTCGCTTCCAAGAATGGCTCCAGCTTGGATCCTACTCGGTGCTCGTAAGCACGGACGAGCATAACCGCCATCTCTTCTCGCGTGATGCTGCGGTTCGGATCGAACATGTGCTGCGCATCGCCGGCAATGATGCCCGCTTGATAGGCGGCCCCCACTTCCTTGGCAAACCAGTCATCCCCCGTCACATCACCGAACGGAGTCGTACCTGCTGATGCGAGGCCGAGCGTCCGCGCCAGCAAGGCTGCGAACTCGGCGCGGGAAATCTCTTTGCCCGGCGCAAAGGCAGCGTCTGTCACCCCGTTAACGATATGTTGAGCGGACAGCTCGCGAATTGTGGCGTAAGCCCAATGGTCGTCCGTTACATCATTGTACCTCTTCTCCAAGGAAAGCAGGGCATATGAGCTGAGGTTATCTACCTCGACCTCGATGGCGGCATTTCCGCTAACGCGCTTACCGCCCCAATAAGTTAGGCTTCCATCTTCCTTCATCTCATAAACACCAGCCAACTTCGGATCCATGCCTGCGGGAATAGGGAACGTCATCGTTACTGGCATTGCAAGTTTGTCCATGCTATACGGCTTGCCGGAAGCGTCCGTCGCGAAGATCGAAAGATCGATTATTTGTCCGCCCAGCTTGTAGAAGCCGTTGTCCTTACGGTTTGCTTCCTGCAATGTCCGCTCCGCTTGCGCCGCCGTAATCGAATCGACTTGCACGGCCACCGCCGCAAAGTCGTCCGGCTTCGGCAGTAAATCGCTGATGGCTTTCAACAGGTCGCCGGGAATGTTCACCTTGACGTTCTTCGATTGAACCTGCAGAAGGCGTCCCTTAAGCTTCTCTGCTTGCTCCATCGGAATCACAAGGCGATTCTTCTCTTCCGTCAAGGCGACGGAAACAGATGGGGAGCCGGATGCCAAGTCTTCATCCTGAATGGATGCCGTGTCGGCAGGCTGCTCCGGCTTAACCGGAGGATTCGGCGCCGGTGTTCCTATTGAACCTGAAGAGCTTGAGTCATCCGAGTCATCCGCCAAGCGGTGAACCGTAATGATATATCGCTTGGACGTGCCGTCCTGCGCTGTAACGTCGATCGAGATCACATTGGAACCGACCATCAGGTTGCCGCCGGTGACAACGACTGTGGCCGCACCATCTTCGGCGGCGTAAGTCACATTGGCGACTGTTGTGCCGTTGGATACATGCATCGTGTAGGCCAGCTTATCGGGAGCAAAACCCGCCACTTGCAATCCGTTCACGCTCAATTCGCGCAAGAAAGCATTGGACGATAGCCCCTGCCGAGTTACCATAAGGGTATACATGTTAGTCGTCGTGCCGTCCTGCGAGATAACCTTAACGGTAATCGGGTTGGCTCCGACATGCAAACTCTCGCCGCCGTTCACCGTAACGGATGCAGCCGGATTCGCTGCCTTATAGGTGACACTTGCAACCGTTGTTCCATAAGGTACAGACAAAGCATAGCCAAATCTGTCTGCAGCGAAGTCTTCCACGGTCATCCCGTTCACGCGCAGATCGAGCAAAGCAGCGTCCGACGGCCCAGCTTGAGGATGCCTGTTTATGACCATGCGATAGTCTTTCGCGGCCGTTCCGTCTTGCGACGTCACATGGACGGCGACCGGGTTCGGTCCCACGGCCAATGGCCCGCCGCCTACAGCCACGGCCCGCGCTGCAGGATTCACTGCCGTATAAGTGACTTCCGCCACCGTTGTTTCATACGGTACGGTCAATGTGTAGGCATACTTATCCGATGCGAAGCCGTTCACTACCGTTCCGTTCACTTGCAGATCCTTCAAGGAAGCGTTGGACGCTAACGGATCATTCTCCTCGAAGATGCCTTGGGGAACTGTCCCTTCCCACGCTGCCGGAGCATCCAGCCTTAATGCTTTGGCAACGACGGCTGCCGTATCTTTACCGCGGACCGGACTTGTAATGACCGTTCCCGGCTTGATGCCTTTACCTTTGGCCGCCCAGAAAATCGTCGTATCTCTAGGGTCGGTCGTGGCATGGGTATAGTTATGCCCGCCATGGTCCGTTGAAATGATGATAAGGCTGTCGTCCGTCAAACCGGCTTGGTCAATGGCATCCAGGATATTCCCTACATACCCGTCCGTTATTGTATATTGTTGATAGTATTGCGGGCTGCCATAATCTTTGGAATGACCAGCACCGTCTATGTCGTCTAGGTGGAAAAACATTAATTGCGTGTTTTTCCCTTCGGTTTTGATCCGCTGAACAATTTTTTGCGTAATGGCACTGTCGCTGCCAAAATCATTATATACCTCGGCGGAACGTTCGATTAATCCAATGTAAATCTCATTCCAGTGATTCATAGCCGCCATGTTGACCCAAGGGCGTTCTTGCTTTAAGAGCTTAAAGATCGAAGGGTACGAGACATGTTCCGGAAAAGGAGAGTAAACATTCCCGTTATCTCTTTTGTGCGTATCGTAACCGACCCCATGCAGTATGGCCCCCCAGGACGGTGCGCTCGATGAATAGTTTTCTGTTTTGGCATTATAAGTAACCGCGCCTTCCGAGAAAAACTTCTTCATTCTTGGAGCATTCGCATTTTGCACGAAATTTCCGGCGCCGTCTAATCCGATAATAAATACATGCTTATAAGGGGTCCCGTTATGCTTGGCTAATTGTTGCTCAATCGTTTGTACGTCCTGCTCATCTACTTTGCCATTTCCGTTCAGGTCTGCTTTGGCGGATTGCGCCCACCCGAAATCGCCCGTTGCGGAGCCTGACAGTTGTTGCACCAAATCTTTATCTTCTTGCGTGAGCGTTCCGTCCCTATTGACATCCGTAGAGTTGGACACTTCTACTTGCATGGATTTGACGGATTTCTCATTCGTCGATAAGGCCGAAATCGTTGCTTTACCCGCCTTCAGCCCCATGACTTTAAATTGTTTCTTGGAGCCCTGGATAGGCTCAACCTTGACTACACTTTCATCGCTTGAAATCCAATGAATGCTCGGATTGAGGACAATGGCCGGGGTCCAATCCAGACTGACAAGGTCGAAGCCTCCTGCTTTCAGGGAAAGCGTTTCGCGATCGAGCGTAATTTCTTCCGTGTCAAAAATGTCCACCGTTTTGGTGAATGGGCTAGTGACCGCTGCCTGCTGACCTTCCGGCGTGGTTACAGTCAAATTCTCGAGCGTCAAGTTAGCGGCGGTTTTATCGACATCTTTTGCTTTGAGTTTCAACTTGGCAATCGGAACGACGATGTTTGCAGCAACGGCTTGAATGCTTGTAAACGAAAGTTTAATCTTCCCGTTACCCAAATCCTCAATCTGCGGGGCGATTCCCCCAGGTAGCGAAGATTCTGCACCGGCTACTTCAAATTTATCGGGATCAATTTGAACGATGGCACTGTCAGGTACGATTTGATCCAGATTGCCGACATAGTTGATGTCGAATATATTCTCGGTTTCGGACAGGACACCGGATGGGCCGGTCATGTTCATGTAGCTGGTATCGACAGACACTTGAACATTTTCGACTACCGCAAACACATCGCTGGCACTAGGATTTTTCTCTCCAGTAACGCGCACTTTGATCGTGTGCAAACCGGATGGCAGTTCGGGACTCGTGTAGTAAGTTTCTTTCACTCTAGCAGACGCATATAAATCAACCTTCGTTTCAGGCTGACCGTCGATGGAAATCCCGACAATCCCGTGCGAACGATCTTTGGCACCATAAACCTTCACTTGATTTCCGTAAAAAGGCACCTCTACATAGCTGTCGATTTTACTTGCCCATGAATCGCCGCCAAAACTCCAATTGCCGGTAAATGTCATTTGATTTAAGTCTACGCCTTTATTGGCGTTTGTAATAGTTAAGAATTTGGCCGGGGCTGGCGCTAGTTTCGATATGACAATACGGTAGTCCTTTTTCGTACCGTCCTGCGCCGTCACCGTAACGGTAATCGTCTTGTTATCGCCGTTGAACTCTCCGTCGCCCTCAACGTTTACTTGTGCATTGGGGCTTGAAGCCGTATAAGTGACCGCTGCCGTTGTGGTGTTGGCAGGAACGGACGCTGCATAGTCGAACTTGCCTGGCGCGAAGTTCGGTACCGTATTTCCGTTCACCTTCAGATCGCTCAACGTCGCATCCGAAGCTTGAGCCGGTCTGGCAACCGTGATCGTGTACACGCTCGTCGTACCGTCCTGTGCCGTCACCGTAACGGTGATCGGATTGTCGCCGACGACCAGACTGTCGCCGACGGTCACGGCAACAATTGCGGAAGAACTTGCCGCTGTGTAGGTGACGGTCGCGGTTGTCGTACTATACGGCACAGACATTGCATAGCTGAGCTTGTCCGGAGCGAAGCCGCTTACCGTGGCGCCGTTTACTTTCAAATCCGTCAAGCTTGCATTACTGCTGGAAGTCTGCTTGCCGGTAAAATCGATCTCGCTCATGCTGGTGAATGTGAAGGATGGATTTGTATTATACGTACCGGTAACGACGAATTTCACATAGCGTCCCTGCACAGGTTTGTCCAAAGCGGCATAATCCGCATACACGGAACCTGTCCAGGTTTTGCCGAACGTACCGGTTGTCTTGTTAGCTGCATTGCCGAGGAATGCAGGATCGCTTAAGTCGGCCTTATGATCCGAAGCGTACAATTCAAATGTTTTCGGAAACTCCAAGGCATTTTGTCGGAGACGGCTCTTTCTTTGAATACCGTCCAATTTGTACGTGTTTTTCATATCGATGATGACCCAATGCGGGAATGGAGCCGTTGGCGTTTCCCATTTGGAATGCCAAATCGTGGATTCCGAACCGTCCAACATGTTGCTCGCAACAGCATCCTCATTATCTGCATACGAGCTGTATGAATCGATCGTGAACGCGGATTTCGGAATAAACGTATACACGATGCTGCTTTGGGCGGTTTGCAAAGCCCACATTAAGTCGATGTACGCCTGATCGATCTCGGCTTCGCCGGAGCTTAACGTCAATGCTTTGGCCGCAGCAAGCCGGGCCGATAAATCGCTTTGCGCTTCTGCGGGAAGCGATACCCCGGTCGATCCCGTAACAAGGGCAACGAGTTGCTCCGCTTCCTGAATTTTTGCCGTCAACTGGTGAAAGGTGTACAGAGCGGCCGTCTTGTACGAATCGGACAGCGCCTTAGCTTCGGTTGCGGACAAGGCGCGCTTCCATATTTTCAAGTCGTCCAGCGTAACATCCGCACCTCCGTTGCCTTTATTGCCATCCGCGCCAAGAATAATGTTATAGCCGGCATCCAGGCTGTCTGAGCCCAATACGGATATGTCCTTTGTTTGCGCCAAAACTCCGTCTACATATGTTGAAGCCTTCTTGTTCGTCCGATCTACCGATATCGTGAAGGAATGCCACTCCACTCCCACGTTTGCAGCTGAATAATCGACGCGTTTTCCGGTCCCGTTCGCCATATTAAGCGTCATGTTGCCCGTAGACGCAGGACCGATGTACCAACCTGCATTCCCGCCTGAATTCCAGTTTTTGTTGGCTAGAACGGTCTGGTCCCCTGCCAAATTGCCTTTGTGCCAGAACGAGACTGTGAAGTCGCCGCTTCCGAACTTCATATCGGTTCTATCGCCCAGGTCGACGTAATTGGAATTCCCGGGCGCAATGTGGACGGCTTGCCCCGATCTGCCCGTGACGAATGTGACACTGCCGCTTTGGGCAGCCAAGCCGGTTGTACCGGCGGCATCCTCATTCAGATTGCCGTCAAATTTCATATCCGACACGAGCTGATTCCACATCGTAGCGGGGTCGATCGGCGTCAGCACCGGCCCCGTGCTGCTGCTGCGATAGAACGTTTGTAACGGATTGCTCATGTTTCCGAGAGCATCCACGGCCCGTACGTTTATAACGTATGACTTGGACGAATCGAGTCCCGACATAGGAATATTCATTTTGTTCGGAATCGGGGAAAAATAAAAGTCCGACAGAACGTTATAGGTTTTGACTAGTTGAGCCGTTCTCTGATCATATAAGGTAACGGCGTAATGATGCACCGCCTCATCGTCCTTAGCTTGTCTGAACGAGAGCACAGGTACGTTATTCTCTCCTGGCAGCACCTTGATGTCGGGATTCGCCATGAATTGCGGCGCTACTTTGTTGCGGTTGGCCGCTGTGTACGTAAAATTGCTTTTGATTTCTTCGTTGGTATTGCCTGTTAATTTCACAACCCACTTCTTTCCTGCCAACGCTCCTGCACTGTTGAAAGGCGCTTTTTGATGCTGCCAGACGCCTCCGAGCGTAATCCAACCCGGATCGCCATTGTAAGCTACTCGCTCAATCTCAATACGATCCGCGTACACCTCGATGAACTGGGATTGCATCTGAGGCATTAGATCCTCATCTACCAGTCCCTCCGGCGTTACAGTGAAATACCCGGATTCGGTCTCAATATAAGACATGGATCCCAGATTGACCGCTGTATAGTCTTTCTGATAAATGGAACGCTCGTCGTTAATATTCAAGTGCGAGTGCCCCGATAAAACAACAACCTGCGGAAAGTCTTTCAAATCCGTATTCAAATTCGCATTGGTCGCTTGCTGTCCATCCATGACCGTGCCGGAAATCGGGTGGTGCAGCGTAATGAAGATCGGCTTATTCCGATTCGCCGGGTCTGAGGTTAACTCCGACAGCCGTCCCTTGAGCCAATTTCTTTGCCCTGTGTCGCCATTATAGCTGTTCCCATTGAGGAAGAAGAAGGAATAGCCTTTGATCGTTTTCTCATAGTAGCCGCCCGGCTGATCCGTAAACCACTCGGCAGGATAACCGTTTCTGACATTGGAAACCGCAGCGTCATGGTTGCCTATGGCAACTTGAACAGGCAGGTTGGACCAGTTTTTGCGTGCCATCTGCTCATTGATTACATCGCGAACAAACGTATGATGGGCGCCTTTGCCATTGCTGTTGTCATTAATCAGATCTCCTGCAATGACAATAGCGTCCGGATTCGGGAAAATGGAAGAAAGGACATCGAAATTGCTCTCATAGAGAGCTCGCGTTCTGGCATCACTTTCGGGCGTACCCGGCTCCAGATGGACATCCGACCATGCAGCGAACTTCAGCAGCGGCTGTTCGGCCGTCTTGATGATGTACCCGTACGTCCCGGCAGTACTCCATACGCCGTCTTTCACGGCAATGACCGAAATGTTCGTGGATTCTGAGAGAGCGATCTGAGTCCCTGTAAATTTAAGGCTTGTTTCATCAGGCAATGTGCCGTCTAGCGTATAATAGATGTCTGTCCCTGGGGTTGTGGTGGTGAGTGTAACTTGGATGGCATGTTCGTAGCGGCCTGCAGGCATGGAGGGTATTGGCTTGTCGATAGTGGTTGCGGCGAATACGGGTGGAGTAAATCCCGCTCCTGCCGAATACACAGCGGAGCAAGCGATGGTGCAAGCCATGAGTGCGGACACGAATTTCTTGGCATTCAACATGTGGAGCCTCCTTCAAACATATTGATGGATAATTTCATGCATGGAGCCGGCGAGCAAATCAATGATGTATGGGTAACATTAGCTGTCGTCACCCCCTTAACAAATTTAAAACAACACGCAATCGTTGATTTACACGATGTTTAATTGCATTTTATTGTTTCTTTGTTATTGGAGTGTTACTTGCGTTTGATGGTTTTGTAAATATACCGGCTTGTGCTGAGCTCGAAAGAAGATTTCGACCACAAACGATGCATCAGTTTTGGTTTACCTGCTTTCAATTTCCACATAAGAAACATGCTCAACGGATTTCAGTGAAGCATATATATCCGTTACTTGCACTTTTTCATACGTTAACAACTTCAATTCCATTTGGTTGGAGCTTCCTTCTACATCTTTCACTTTGACGCGTTCCACTTGCATGTTTAATTCCTTCAGCCTTTTGAAAATCCGGTTGGGGTCCTGGCTCTGGTAACAAACAATTCTTACTTCCAGGTATCTTTGTTGGAGTGAACGGGGACCGATCAACTTGATGATGACAGGAAACAGATTGACGGACAGAATAATGAAGATGACGGCTACAAATGCCTGCATATAATATCCGGCGCCTGTCGCTATGCCAAGCGCCGAAGCCGACCACACCATAGACGCTGTGGTCAGCCCGGAAATTTCATCATTGCTTTTTCTTAAAATAACGCCTGCACCCAAGAATCCGACCCCGCTTACGATTTGCGCAGCGAGCCGCATCGGATCCATATTGGTGTGGCCTGGCATAGAGAACTTGCTTACAGACTCAATGGAGACCATCGTAATTAAGCAGCTTGCAACGGCAATGACCATGTTCGTCTTCATGCCCACCGGCTTATGCTTTAGCTGTCGATCAATGCCAATCAGCATGCCCAGAAATAGAGCAATACCCAGCTTGATAACAAAGGGAGACATCAACACCGATTTTCCCCACTCCTTTCCTCTCGCTTCTTGCAGTACGCGCGAGGCTATACGGAAACGGACAGATCGTTCAATACCGTATCGATCTCCACATAGGGATACCCGTGCGCTTCAGCAACAGCTTTATACGTGACTTTGCCTTCAATCGTGTTGAAACCTTTGGCCAAATCCTTACGCAGCAGTCCGGCTTCTCGATAGCCTTTATTCGCAATTTGCAAGCCATAGCCTATCGTCACGTTCGTTAATGCCACTGTCGATGTCTTGGCGACCGCCCCGGGCATATTGGCGACGGCATAATGCACAACGCCGTGCTTCACATACGTCGGATTGCTGTGGGTTGTAATTCGGTCGATCGTTTCAATCGAGCCGCCCTGATCAATCGCAACATCCACGATGACGGAACCGGGTTTCATCGTTTTCACAACCGCTTCCGTCACGAGCCGTGGCGCACGGCTCCCCGGTATCAATACGGCACCGATAAGCAGATCCGCTTTCTTAACCGCCTCCGCAATATTGCTTCCATGCGACATTAACGTGCGCAGACGTCCCTGAAATTGATCATCCAGCTCACGCAGGCGCTCCGCATTGACATCAAGCAGCGTCACGCTTGCGCCTAAGCCGACGGCCATTTTCGCCGCTTGCGTCCCTACGACGCCGCCACCGATAATGACAACTTCAGCCGGCGCTACGCCAGGAACGCCGCCGAGAAGAATCCCTTTGCCGCCCTTTGACTTCTCCAGAAATTGGGCGCCGATTTGAATGGACATCCGGCCGGCGACCTCACTCATCGGCGTCAGAAGCGGCAGCGAGCCGTTGTTCAATTGAATGGTTTCATAGGCGATAGCGATCACTTTCTTTTCGGTTAACGCACGAGTTAGCTCCGGCTCCGCTGCAAGATGCAGGTAAGTAAACAGAATTAATCCTTCGCGAAAATACGCGTACTCTTCGGCAAGCGGTTCTTTGACTTTAAGAACCATTTCAGCCGACCAAGCATCCCTGGCGGAAGGAACGATTATCGCACCTGCTGCGATATAATCTTCATCTGCAAAGCCGCTCCCAGAACCGGCGCTAGCTTCTACCCAAACCTCATGCCCGTTATGTTGAAAAGTGACGACACCGGCAGGTGTCAGGCCAACCCGATTTTCATTGTTCTTTATTTCTTTCGGCACGCCAATAATCATACTCATTCATCTCCTTTAGTTAGGTCCAAAACGTTTCTTGCTGTATCGCATCGACAAGACGAATCATATCTTCTACCTGCACTTCTCCGATGTTACCGATCCGGAACGTGTTCGCATTCGTAATTTTGCCCGGATAAATCACAAAGCCTCTGCGCTTCAATTTCTCATATAACGTTTGGAACTGGAAGGCCTCGCTTTCCGGGTAAAGAAACGAGGTGATGATCGGCGATTGCAATGGCTCCGGCAGCAGCGTTTCAAAACCGAGCATTTTCATCCCGCGAACGAGCACCCGTTGGTTTGCTTTGTAACGGTTATGTCTGGCGATGATTCCGCCTTCGTCTGCAAGCTCTTTCAGCGCTTCATAGAAAGCCCGGACAACGTGAGTCGGCGATGTAAAACGCCATTTTCCATTGTAATTTTCCATTTTATCCCATTGGTCATATAGATCGAGGGAATGAGAACGGGCCCACCCTGCGCATTTTTTCATCTCATCAATTTTGGCGATGATAAAACCGAATCCGGGTACGCCTTGGATGCACTTGTTCGCGCTGCTGATCAGAAAATCAATTTGCAGCTCCGCTATATCCATCGGAATTCCGCCGAAAGAGCTCATCGCATCCACAATATAGGTTTTGTTGTATTTTTTAGCAATTACACCGACGCCTTTGATCGGATTTAACATGCCTGTCGTCGTTTCGCAATGAACAACCGCTACATGCGTGATATCCGTTTCCTTAAGAAGCAATTGCTCCAATTGGCCCAAGTCAGGCGGAGCAACCTCTCCGTTATCCAAAAGAACGAGCGGGATGTTCAGCATTCTTGCCATCTGCGCCATCCGCTGGCCGTAAGCGCCATTCGCCATGACGAGAAGCTTGCCATGCGGCGGAATCACGCTTCCGATGACGGATTCCACGCAAAACGACCCGCTGCCTTGCATCAGAACCGAGCTATAAAGCGAAGTTTCTTTCGTCGCTAATTGTACAAGCCTGCCGCGAATATCCTGAACAATTCGATTATAGTCGTCATCCCATGTGCACCAGTCTTTCAGCATGGCCGCTTTCACCCTTTTGCTCGTCGATAGCGGTCCGGGCGTCAAAAGCAAATACGGGTTGTCTTCGATCAGATCCATATTCATCGTTGCAGTCACATTTGTTCTGTTCATCTATTGCTCGCCTCCTGCCATACGGGCATTAATGTCATCGATGACGTGCACAAGATCGCCGATCGACGGGATTACATAATGCGCTCCCGCCTCGAAGAAACGTTTCTCAACGACATTCATTTTCGCTTTCAATGCTTCGGCAGGCAGAGCGTTCACTTCCTCCTCGGTAAGCCCGAGCTCGCTTCCGCCCTTCACGACGCCAACGCTCCATGCGCCGGCATTGACGCCTTCCTGGATATCGCTGACTGTATCCCCAACTTTGACAATCGACTTAAAAGGATAAACCCCCAAATTCATGGCATTTACGTAACACATCCAAGGATACGGCCTACCTGCGATCACTTCGGTAGGAGTCACCAACGAATCCGGCTCATAGCCTTTCCTTTTGGCTTCCCGGCTGACGACCTTCATCATTTCTGCGGTATATCCGGTCGTTGAACCGATTTTCAACCCTCTTGCCCGCAATTCTTTCACTAAGTCCAAGGCGCCAGGAATTGGATCCGTATAGGCCGGTAAAATATCAAAGAGCATCGGTTCAAAATCGGCATACAAATCATCCACATCTGCGTCTATCGGCAATGCGCCATATTTATCCTTCCATAATTGAGCGATTCGCGGTATGCGGCATAAGGTTTGGATATGATCCCATTTCAAAAGCCCCATCGGGCCGCGAGCCTCTTCGGCGGTAATGGCAATCCCCCGTTTTTCGAAAATTCGGAGAAACACGTCCAAAGGCGCGAAACACCCGTAATCCACCATCGTACCTGCCCAATCAAAAATAACCGCTTGAATCTGATTTTCAATACTTTTCGCCACTAAAACCATCCCTTTCCAAGTCTCTTCATTATCGTTATTCGGATGCGATCCACGCTACACCCATATGCTCTAATTCAGGTTTCCAGGCTTCCGGTGCGGGAACTCCGCTGACAATGATGTCAATGTCCTGCAAATCCGACATTTTATGAAATTGCACCATGCCGATTTTGGAATGGTCGGAAACCACAATATTCGTTTTGGCATGCTCCATCAACTTCCGTGCGAATTTTCCGCGCTCCTCATCGAACGCTGTAATTCCCTTGTCGATCATCATCCCATCAATGGAGATAAACGCTTTGTCCGCATAAAAATTAGTTACCAGCTTCTCAGCTAGCGAGCCTACCACCCTGAATTGCATCGAACTGACTTTACCGCCAATAAAAAATAGTTCCCCTGTGTAAAGCTCCCTGTTCTTATAATCAATGAGCGAGTAAAGCGCAGGGAAAGAGTTTGTCAAGATCGTGAGATTTGTCTTATCAAGTAAATGTTCAATCATCTGCAGCGTCGTTGAGCCGTCATCGATGAAAATCACTTCATTGTCCTGGACGAGCGCTGCGGCGGCCTTGCCGATCCTTCGTTTTTCGTCCGCATGCAGCACTTCCCTTATCAAATGGGAGGGCTCTTCGCGAGAACGGTTCACCCTCACCGCCCCTCCATAGACCCGTTTCAGCTTGTTAGCCTCTTCGAGATCCTCCAGATACCTGCGGATCGTTTCGGAAGAGACTTGCAGCACTTCCACAAGCTCATTGGTAATGACCTTGCCTTCCGATTGTATGAGTTGAAGAATATACGCTTTACGTTCTTCCCCGATTAATGACACGCACAGTAACCTCCTTGCCCGTTACTTTCGAATTTGCCATGCCTCTGTCTTCCTTCTTATTTTCTTCGAAAGTACGGTGTACAGCAGTCTTACGATAATATTCGTAAGCACAATGAGTACCGCCATGGCCGCAGCCGCTGCAACGTCGCCGGCATCCTCCATATTCACCAGGGCAACCGCAGCCAGATTCAAATCCGCAGATCTCAGAAACACAACGGCTGAAACGGTAACCATCGAGTTGACAAAGAAATACATAGCAATTTCAAGAATGGCCGGCAGACACATCGGAACCGTTACTTTTAGCAATGTTCTGTAGAAAGGGACGCGCATCGATTCGGAAACGAGCTCAAATTCTTTATCCAGCTTCTTCAGCGCAGTCATCGCTGTGACGAACGGCACGCCATAGAAGTGAGTGATATTCGCCAGCACCAGGATCACCATCGTTCCGTAAATCCAGTTCAAGGGATTGCCCGGATTGTTAAAGAAGAAAATGTAGGCCAGACCAATTACCATACCGGGCAGTGCAAGCGGCAATACGGACAGAAAATAGCCTATCTGCCGAAGACCGTTCAAATGACGCGATTTCTCAATCAAATAAGCAAATAAAAAGGTGATGAACGTTCCTGCTATCGCCGTAAACAGCGACACTTGCAAGCTGGTCCAGAACGGGTCGAGGCCGGAGCCTGCGACGTTGGAAAAGTCATAATGCTTGAAGCTGAAACTTAAATTGTAAGGCCAAACTTTCATCAATGAAGCACAGACAATCGTGATTAATGGGATAAGAATTCCGGTAGAAATAATCAAACCAAATAGTTGATATAGCGTATCGCGAGTTTTACCGGCATGAATTCGGTAAGGCGTCGATTTGGATGAAAGCATGGAACGCTGTTTTCGTTCAACCATCCGGTCAACGGCAAAGGCGAGAATAGCGGGTATCGTTAACAAAATGCCAACCGTAGCACCCATCGACATATTTTGCTGTCCGATGACTTGCTTATAAATATCCGTCGCCAATACGTTGAATTTGCCGCCGATCGCTTGCGGCGCTCCGAAATCCGTAAAGCAGGCAGTGAAACAAACAAAGATCGCGCTGATTAAACCATACTTGACCGAAGGCAGCGTAACCGTCAAAAACACCCGCGCTTTGCTCGCTCCCAATGTTTCCGCGGCTTCGTACAGACGCTGATCCGTAATGGACAGGGCGGTAATGAAAATAAGAAACGCTTGCGGGAACAAGTAAATCACTTCGGATATGATGATGCCCACGGGCCCGTATATCTGGATATGAATGCCGCTAGGCAATAATCCGAACAAGCCATTGGTGAGCAGCCCCTGATTGCCGAATAAATACGTTAAGGCTATGCCGTGCATCATCGTCGGTTCAAAAAGCGGCAGCATCGCGACATAGTACAAGTAGGATTTGCCGCGGATGGCCGTTCGGCTAATTCCGTACGCATACAGAAAAGCCAGCGTGACGGCAATGCCGGTTGATGCCAATGAAACGTTTATCGTATTCCATAACGATTGCGCCAAAGAAGGCGTAGTAAAATATTTGATAAAATTCTGAATCCCGATAAATTCAGCTTTGGCGTTGAAGAAAGCTTTACTGAACAATAAACAGAGCGGCACGAATGTCGTGATTAACAGGGTGACAACAAGTACGGCAATAAGGGTATTTTGCAAATTAAAAAGTTCTCGGTAGTTATGGCGAACAGGCGGCATCCATGTGGCAGTCGGCTTCTCCATCATGCAGTCACCATGGCATCCGGCGTAAACGTTATGAGCCTTTCTTGCGGGAACTCAACGGATACTTCAGAGAACTTCATCAAGCTCAGCTTATGCGCTTGCCCGGCAGATACATCCACGGCCAGCAGTTGATTCCCGATCAGATCTTTCAGCTCGCGAATCGGCTGCAGCAGCAATCTGTAAAACGGTCCTCTGAACTCCATATGTTTGACGACAGCTTGGTAGCCTGAGCCTGGAGAAGAAATGCGGATATGCTCTGGTCTGACAGCAAAATCGGTAAGCGGGAGGTTCCCTTTGTGCGGCCCGAAGGCCAGGAAATTAATGGATCCTATAAAATCGGCTACAAAAGGCGATTCCGGCTGATCGTACACCTGCTGAGGGGTTCCGATTTGCACCATTTCAGCATTATTCATGACGACAATCCGATCGGCCATGGTCAAAGCCTCTTCTTGATCATGGGTGACCATAATCGTTGTAATGCCCAGCTTCTTTTGCAAATTGCATATTTCTTCCCGCAGCTTGGTCCGAACTTTGGCGTCCAGTGCCGATAGCGGTTCATCCAACAGGAGAAAATCCGGCGATAAGATGAACGCTCTGGCTAGGGCAATGCGCTGCTGTTGTCCGCCTGAAAGCTGGGCGGGATAACGGTCTTTCAAGTGCAGAAGATCGACCAGCGACAGCGCCTCGCTTACTTTTTCGTCGGTTACACGCTTGGTGAGCTTTCTTCCTTGCAGCCCATAAGCCACATTCTGAGCGGCTGTTAAATTCGGAAATAGGGCGTAGGATTGAAAGACCATGCCGAAATTGCGTTTGGACGGCTGCAGCTGTGTGATGTCCCTGCCCCCAACCGTAATTCGCCCGCGTGTCGGCTTCTCAAGACCGGCGATAATGCGCAGCAGCGTCGTTTTGCCGCAGCCGCTCGGACCGAGCAAACAAATGAATTCGTTCTTACGAATGTCGATGTTGATGTCTCTAAGCGCCGTAAAGGAGTCGAATGTTTTGTTCACACCTTGAATGGATAAATAGGCTTCTGGCATAAGCTGCCTCCTTGAACTTAGATTGAGAAGCAAGCGGCTGCTCACAGCAACGGATGAATGAGCAGCCGCCCGGAAACTCGCTTGACTATTTCGGCTCGCTCTTCGTGTTATACCGCTTATCCCATTCAGTCAAAATACTCTCGCGATTTTTCGCAGCTTCATTTAAATCATTCTTGATTAACTGCTTGATCGGGTCTACTTTGTAACCTTCAGGAAGCTTGGAAGCGTCCGTTTTGATAGCCAAGATCGCGAAATTTTTGTTGTATTCTTGCATCGCTTCATCCGTAATGGCCCAATCGAGGAATTGTTGAGATACTTGTTTGATCGATTTCTTCTTAATAAGCGCATTGGCTTCTACATCCCAGCCTGAGCCTTCTTTCGGAAATACGACCTCAACCGGGGAACCTTTCTTCTGCTCTTGCAAACCGCGGTATCCGAAAGAAATGCCGATCGGGTACTCGCCTGTGCCGGCGAGCTTAGCCGGTTTCGACCCGGAATGGACGTACATGGCGATATTGTCATGCAGCTTGCTCATATAGTCCCATGCCTTGTCTTTGCCATCCAGTTGAATAAATCCGGAGACGGTCAGGAAGCCTGTGCCTGAGGAAGACGGATTCGGCATTGTAATAAGGCCCTTGTATTCCGGTTTAATTAAATCCGCATAGGATTCGGGAATTGGCAGCTTGCGCTTCTCCATCTCTCTTTTGTTCACGATGAAAGCTGTTTCCCAAGCATCGATGCCAACCCAGTGCGCAGGTACATTTTTATCTTTAAAATCTGGCAGTATACGATCTACGCCCTGCGGAGCATAGGGCTCCAACTGATTGTTCTGATCAAGCACCAGCAAGCTTGTTGCCGCTAATCCCCAGACAACGTCTGCTTGCGGATTTTCTTTCTCAGCCAGTAGCTTGGCCGTGATCACACCTGTCGAATCCCGGACAATGTTCATTTTGACATCAGGATATTTCTTCTTGTAGCTGGCCAAATAGTTCTTGATCGCATCGTCTTCCAGAGCCGTATAGACGGTTAATTCCTTGCTGGCAGTATCCAAACTCCCGGTTCCTGCCGGACTTGCCGTCCCGGGGGTCGCCTCATTCATGGTTGCAGGTTTTCCGCACGCTGACAGTAATGATACCAATGTGGCCACAACGACTAAACTTTTAGTTAATTTTTTTCTCATTGTATCGATTCCTCTCCCTCTCCTGAGATCTGGCCTATCCGATGATCCGCACTCTTCTCTCTGCTTTCATTTTGTCTTCTCCAGGTGCTAAAGTCGTTTTCGATGATCGATCTTCGATCAAAGATCCCCCCCGCATCGTTATTAGCACAAAAACAAACTCAAAAACAACACTCATAAATTGAAATTAATTGTTTTTAGTTGTTTTCATACGCAGATTATATGTTGTGTTTTGTTGTATGTCAATGATCTTTATGTCATAATTCATAACATTATTTATGGTTTTATTGAAAGTTGATCCTGAATCATTAAAAACTGAAGAAAATAACCTCATTTAAGTCAAGTAAGTTTACACATAGTTTACAAACAAGCTTGATTTTCAGTCATAATTTACATTATTTTAACAAATCGATATTGTAGTTCTAACATTTCAATGATAATATCAAACGAAACACACATTAAACAAACGAAAAACACTTTTTTTTAGACATTATCATATTCTCAAGAGGGGGGGACTTTATGTTTTATGAGCTTAATGAGCTTTATAAGCGACTCTCGCATCATGGTCATCGGCATTTTATTGGAGTCTTTTCCTTTCATTTTACTTGGCGTCGCGATTTCGGCCCTGCTGCAAACCTTTATTAGCGATCAGACGCTACAGCGGTGGATACCGAAAAAAACGATTCCCGGCATCCTGTTCGGTTGTTTGCTTGGCATCATCTTCCCGCTTTGCGAATGCGGAATCATCCCTGTGGTGCATCGGCTAATCCGCAAAGGCATGCCGCCTTATATCGGCATCGTGTTTATGATGGCCGGCCCGGTCTTCAAAACCAGTTCGCCTTGGGACGGTTCTCGATGCGGTGCTGTGTCACAGACTCTGTGCCGCTTGCCATTCTCGTCGAGACCGATACCCCCGAACTATGGCATAACAATGCGTATGCGGTCGCCCTCGGCACCATCGAAAAACGCATGTTTGACGGTAAAAACGTATTAACGATCGTTGCAAAAACGATAGATACGCAAAAAGAACCGACTAGTCCATACGTGTATCAAAATTCATACTTCGGAAATTGAAACGAACGTCAACCATTTATCCATTAGATCAGCCTGAGCAAGAACAAGAAGTGCCTCTGAGCAGTTTGGTCGAACATTAAGAGTTTATAAAAAGGTAACGGCGTGCTGTATAGTCTTTCTGATAAATGGAACGCTCGTCGTTAATATTCAAGTGCGAGTGCCCCGATAAAACAACAACCTGCGGAAAGTCTTTCAATTGGTTTTTTATTCGTGGAGTGTCAGGGGAATATGAGTTTTCTGTAGACTCTCTGAGGCGACACCAGCAGGGGGCAGGTTTTGATCTCCTCTCTCCGTGCCCTTAACCTCCGTTTATGACAATTCCTGATCCAGTTGTGAGATAGATCACATATGTTCTCAAGGGGATCTGTTAATCTATGTTCTGAGGATATTACTAAATGGGTACGGAGGGATTATTCCATGTTTTGTTATCAATGTGAGCAAACCCCGACAGGTGGATGCAAGGTCATCGGTGTCTGCGGAAAAGATGAAAATATCGCCAGCCTGCAGGACACTATGATATTTGCGTTAAAAGGTATTGCCGCTTATGCTACGCATGCCAGACAGCTAGGCTATAGCGACCCTGACGTAGATCGCATTACACATGAAGCCTTGTATATGACTTTGACGAATTCTAATTTCAATCTTCAGGAACATATAGATATGGCTATGAAAGTCGGTTCTGCTGCCATTAAAATCATGGATGTTCTTGATCGCGCTCACACGGCTCACTTCGGAGTGCCGCAGCCAATTACGGTATCTCAGAACAAAATCGAAGGCCATGCCATCGTCGTAACCGGGCACAACCTTTATGCTTTGGAGGAATTGCTGAAGCAAACGGAGGGCAAAGGCATCAACATCTATACCCATTCCGAAATGCTTCCGGCCCACGGTTACCCCAAACTGAAGCAATATGCGCATCTGAAAGGAAATATAGGTAAAGCCTGGTTTGACCAACGGCGTATTTTCGAGAAGTTCCCAGGAGCCATTTTGGCTACAACCAACTGTGTGATGCCAATTAAAGGCACCTATGCCGACCGCTTCTTTTCGTACGATATCGCAGGTCTCGAAGGCGTTACCAAAATCGAGGGCGATGATTTCACCCCATTGATTGACAGAGCTTTGTCACTGCCCGCTGTCACCATAGAATCGGAGCAGGTTCTTACGACCGGTTACCATCATGAAACGGTGATCGGGCTCGCTCCCGAAATCATTCAAGCTGTGCAAGCAGGCAAAATCAAGCGCTTCTTCGTCATTGCCGGCTGCGATGCGCCCGGAACCGGCGGCGAATATTACCGCGAGCTCGCCACCTCACTGCCTAACGATACCGTCATTCTCACGACCTCCTGCGGTAAATTCCGCTTCAATGATGTCGATTACGGTACGGTGGCCGATACGGGCATCCCTCGCTATATCGATCTTGGCCAATGCAATAATTCGGGTTCCACCGTCAAAATCGCCATGGCTTTGGCCGATGCATTTGGCTGCAGCGTCAACGATCTGCCAGTCAGCATCGTCCTCTCCTGGTTTGAGCAGAAAGCCGTTGCTATTCTTCTCGGTTTGTTCAGCCTGGGAATTCAAGATATTCGCATCGGACCTAAACCTCCGGAATTCATCAATCCAGGCGTGATGAATGTGCTTGTGGAGACCTTCGGACTTAAACTAATCAGCGATGCTCAAGAGGACATGGCAGCGATGCTTTCGCAATAAAACACAAATGGACGTATAGCCTCGCCGGCTATACGTCCATTATTACGTTCCCTATCTGATGAGCGGATGCGAAAACAATCACTTCTTCGGAATGATCAAGGTGACACATGTTCCTTGGCCATGTGCCGAACGAATATCGAATTGTCCGCCAACACTCTTGGCTCTTTCCTCCATACTGAACAGACCGACGCCTTTCGTGACATCGCTTTGAACAAACCCTTGTCCCCGATCTTCGATGCGCACTTCAACAACCGAATCTTTATCATGAACGGATACATGAGCTTCGGAAACATCGGCATACTTGGCTATATTGGTAAGAGCCTCTTGAATAACACGGTAAATCGTCGTTTCCTCGACCGCCCCTAATCGCCTACGCAGATTGCTATCAAGGATTACACGTATGCCGTAATGTTCCATATAATTTTCTATATAAGTACGAATGGCAGGCACGACCCCCAGATCATCCAGAACAGAAGGACGGATCTCCCAGGCCAAATTACGAACTTCCTCAATGATTCCGGAGACAACTTGCCGTAGATGGGTGATTTCAGTATTTGAATTTTCACTTTCTCCGATTAGTTTATCCATCTGTATCAATAGGGAGAAGAGACTCTGACCGATGCCATCATGCAGCTCACGCGAAAATTTCCTTCGTTCCTCTTCTTGAATTTGCATGACCTGTGACATCATAAGCTGCAGTTCTTCCTCGACACGCTTTAATTGCGTTACTTCATTGCGAATGGCAAGATACTGGTAGGGATGACCTTGTGCATCCACAAATGGCACTATCGTCGTATCCACCCAGTAATACGTGCCATCTTTCGCTTTATTTTTGATCTCTCCATGCCACACCTGGCCGGAAGAAATCGTTTGCCACAACGAGGTCATGAATTCTTTGCGGTGATAACCCGAATTAATAATGCGATGATCTTGACCGAGCAGTTCAGCACGTGAATATTTGGAAATCGCACAAAATTTATCGTTCACATATTGTATTTTCCCTTTTTGATCGGTGACTGCCACAATGGAAGATTCATCTAGGGCAAACTTAACATCTGACAGTTGTTTAAGCGACTGCTTCAGGTGATCTTGAAACAAAGAGTCAGTAATATAATCGTCCAGGTGTGCGATAAGCTCAGCTACATTCTCGCCAATCACTTCCGGATACTCCCTGCTTAGATCCTTACTCAAAGTTCAACAATCCTTTCTTGACGGCAAACTTCACCAGCTCAGGTCTCGTTTTTAGCCCAAGTTTCTCCATGACGTTGCTTTTATGCGATTCCACCGTTTTGACGCTGATAATCAATTGGTCGGCTATCTCTTTATTCGAGAATCCTTTGGCAATCAGCGCCAATACTTCCTTTTCCCGTTCCGAGAGAGATTCGTAAGTTCCCGTATTTTCCCCGTGCTTCAAACGTTCAATATATTCACTCATGAGCCGCTTGGTCGCTGTTGGATATAGATAGGCGTTGCCGGCAGCAACAGAGCGTATGGCGGTCAGCAGCTCCTCGTGCGGGGCGCTTTTCAAAATATACCCAGAAGCGCCTGCGTGTATAGCTCTGAACAGGTATTCGTCGTCATCATGCATCGTCAGGACTAATACGGCCAAATTCGGCATCAGCCGCTTTAACTCCGCTGTCGCGGTAAGCCCATCCATGCCTTGAGGCATATTTAAATCCATTAATACGACATCCGGTTTAAGCAGATGAGCGGCTTGAATGCCTTCTTCTCCGTCAGCTGCCTCTCCGATCACTTCTATGTTATGCTTACCATGCAGCAGACTCATTAAGCCTGACCTGACTACGGCATGATCATCAACTACCAGGATTTTGAGCATATCCATCCTCCAATTCATCGGCTAGTACGGCCCGCCATCATTATTACCCTAATCATAACAAAAAAGAATGAATTCCGGTAATGGAACTCATTTCGCTATTTCACCTTTATGCTTCCTAAGATGCCATGCCAGTACATGAAGCTTCTCTTGAACGGCCAGGATCTCCTCTTGTTCATACCTTAGCTGCGCTCTTTTCCCTATGAACAATAATCCTCTTATCCAAGAACGCGGATGATCGGAATCCGTGAGGATCGGAAATACAGCCGCTGTTTGCAGCTGTTCGGCAAGTATAACAGGACAGCTGCGTCGAACGGCATCCGCATCCGAATGGGTGTCATCCACTTTCACCCATCTGCCCAGACGCAGGGAAGAACCTGCTAAGCCTTGACCTGATTTAATCACCATTTGCTGATAGCGTTTATTTCTGAAGCCTATAGCATACTTCCAACGTATGTTATGGGCATTAACATTGCCATTCAATGGCGCCAGCGCGATGAAATCACTTGACGTCAGGCTTCGCAAGCGCTCCAGCTCCTCTATGATCTCTGCATCGCCATCTGCCATATTGGCCACCTCCCATTCTGCACCAGAGCAGATTTATCCTACTTTCCATTGTAGACGTTTGAACTCGTCTTGTAAGTCGGGGAAAACCCTGATTTCAAGATCAGGGTTTTATGCCGGCTATCCCTTGGATTCCCTCAGGCTGTTATCAGGAAAATCAGGTATGAACCTGTGATTTTTCTCACTCCAATATAAGGGTTTTACCCTTCAAAGATCAGGAGAACTCCCGATAATCAAATCCATTCGAATTCGTTATGATATAGCTAACAAACAATCGTTGAGGAGCTGGCACAGATGGCCGTTAAGTGTCAATGGAATGAAGATAACAAAGGGATTACGAAGTTTTTCTCCGAAGAGAATTTCCATAAGCTACAAAGCATTATGTATCTCAAGCATGCGGTGAAGGGCGATTATCTTTTCTGGGAGGGCGATGTCGCGGATAAATTGTACTATATCATCAAAGGCGGAGTCCGTATCACCAAGCTGTCGGAAACAGGCAAAAGCTTTATCTTATATCTGCACCAAGCAGGTGATTTATTCGGACAGATGGATCCGTTTCAGAACTCCGTACAAAGCTTCAGCGCGGAAGTCACAACCGATTGCGAGATTGGCGTGATGCAGCGGAAAGACCTCGAGGTATTACTTTGGCAGCACGGGGATATGGCCATCGAGTTTATGCAATGGATGGGGCTCATGCACCGCATGACGGAAACGAAGTTTCGCGATTTGATGATGTACGGGAAACCAGGCGCACTCTGTTCGTTGCTTATCCGACTTAGCAATTCGTACGGCGTTCCAAAAGGTCCGCATACTTTGATTAATTACAAGATCAATAATACCGAAATGGCGGATATGATCGGAGCTACACGGGAAAGCGTCAACCGGATGTTGAGCGATATGAAAAAGGAGGATGCCGTTGAGATCCAAAATGGACAGATCGTGATCAAAGATTTGACCTATCTCCGCGATATCTGCCACTGCGAGAACTGCCCTAAAGAAATTTGCCGTATGTAGAAGAACCGGAAATCTATGCTCATCTAGCATAAGGCCTCCGGTTCTTATATGCCTAAATTCGATCCAACTCATCTTGCAGCTGGCGAGACCGCTTTGCATTTCCTTCTGCAAAATTTTGCAGTCTAATTTTCAATTCCTCATTGTCATGCAGGCTTTCTGACGTAAGGGTATAAGTACGGAGCAGTTCCGTCTCCTGTTCCAATGTTTGCTGAAGAATTTCCTTCAATGACTCTTTATCGATTCCACATTCTTTACCTGGTTG
The DNA here is from genome assembly GCF_028765165.1 of Paenibacillus sp. MAHUQ-63. Taxonomy (GTDB): domain Bacteria; phylum Bacillota; class Bacilli; order Paenibacillales; family NBRC-103111; genus Paenibacillus_E. The sequence goes on from NZ_JARADB010000001.1 coordinate 1,566,364, forward strand.
ATCACAATCCACAGAGATATTCACCTCCTGCTTATCTATTGTGACCGTTCGCTACTGACTTATACCGGGATTTAAAATTAATTCCTTGTGACATTGATCACATCCAGTTACCACAGAACATTGTAAGATAAAAGTGTAGAGAGACAGCAAATAAACCGAAGAGACGATAATGTTTATGAAACGATCTCTATGGATGCACGGAAAGACATTTGTCAGGATTCTTGTGGAAAATTTCACTTAGGAGATGATTGTGATGTTAGTGAACTGGCTTAGAGAGAATAAGTACGCTGCTGCAGTTCTTCTATTCGTTCGATTGTATCTAGGGTATGAATGGCTTACGCACGGATGGGAAAAATTGATGGGGAACTTCAATGCCGGAGGGTTCCTCAATAATGCGGTGAATAACCCGGTTATCGACAAAGCGACGAACGAGCTTATTTATCCGACTTTCACCGCTTTTGTAACCAACTTCGCATTGCCGAATGTCAAGATTATTAACTTCCTGATCCCGCTAGGTGAATTCCTGGTCGGCCTTGGCTTAATTCTCGGAGCTTTCACAACCGCGGCAGCGTTTTGCGGACTTCTCATGAACTTCATGTTCATGTTCGCCGGCACCGTAAGCACGAACCCATGGTTCATCCTCATTGGCGGGATCTTGTTCCTAGGGGGAGCAAATACAGGCAAATTCGGCGTCGACCACTACCTCCTGCCGCTGCTTCGCCATGTACTCACTCACAAAAAAGAAGGCACAAAAAACAAACCTACCGGAACCATACGTCCGAGACATATTTAAAAATGATGAAACCAGGAAGAGACCGTTCAATCTGAGCGGTCTTTTTTTTGTTGAAGTTTCAATCCCGTTTGCTCACAAATAACAGGCGCCCTCCCCGAATGATACCGGGATGAGAGCGCCTCAGAAGAACCTCATCTTATCGTTCATTTAACATTTGATCTGCTACTGGGAAGAACATTTCCTCTTCCGCGAGGAGATGCTCATTCAATACCGAACATGCCACACGAAGCAGCGAGATCACTCTCTTCAACTCCTTGCCGTTCGTTGCCATACATTGATCCGCAATTTCATTGAACGAGCGAACGAAGCGTTCCGCCTGCTTGTGATCCTCTTCCATGACCCATGTCGAAGTTATAAAAGACGGCTCCATGCCCTGATTGGCATATCGTGCAAGGAGAGGAAGCACTTCCTCTTCTTCCCAATGCTCGTGCTCTTCCAGCTGTGTCATGAATGCGGCCATTTGTTTCCGAATTTCTCGAAGTAGATCCGTCCATTCATCTGAACCGCGTAAATGGTTTGTTTTATCCTGGACAAGGTCGAGCTCCTTTTTTAACGCATCGTGCTCATCCTTCAATCGTTGTACAACCTGCTTGAAAGGGGTGGTTTGCATCTCATGAATGGGATAACCGAGCTCAATAATCATTGAATATCTCCTCCTTGTGTAGCGTGCCGTTATTTCACCTATGAGAAAAAGTATTCTAAATCGGTTAGCACTTTTTCTGCCAAAGGGAATACGAGCTGCTCCTCCATGGTCAAGTGGTCGTTAAGGATCAAACAAGCCTGGATCAGATGTGCCGTTGCCTCAACGAGCTGCTTTTTGGCGACTAACGGCGTTAAATCGATAACAGCTTCATGAAACGTTTGAATAAATAAAAGCGCCAATTGATGATCCTTTTCAAGTACCCAGAAAGAGGGTGTGATCGATGGAACGGGTTGTCTGTCGAAATAATCCTGCAGGAAGGGAAACAACTCCTGGTCTTCCCACTCGGCGTGACGCTCCAGAGCTTGAACAAACGCTGAAGTTTGCTGCCTTAAATCATGCAGAACTTGGATTCCCTTCGCAGGATCGTTCAGCAATCCCACTTCCTTGGCGCTTGTTTCAAGAATTCTCAATTGGTATCGCAGCCGATCGTGCTCTTCCCGCAATCGATCGGTGGCAAACTCAAGTTCAGACGGGTTCGAGGCGGCTATTCCCAAAATGGAGCTTATTGCATGTATGGCCATTTACAATCCCTCCAAAGTACGGCGTTTACTTCTAACTATAGTATAAATTCAACCGTTGACTCTTGCTGTGCGTTACATCACATCATCCCCGATCGGAGACTCGAAGTGTAAGAGTACATAACAAATAGTGCCGGATCAAAGTCCGGCGCTATTTGTATGGATATCCATGATCACTTCTTTGGGGCTGGCTTGAATGCCCTGATCCATAATGCTTCGCGCACGGGCAACATCCCGATCGGTTGGAATGGGGCAGCTCTCGAGCGGATACGTTTTGCCCATTTGCTGCCATTTATACACCCCCATCCTGTGATAGGGGAGCAGCTCTATTTTCTTCACGTTGTCCAAAGACCCAATGAACCTGCCCAATTCAAGTAAATCCGAGTAGTCATCCGTCCAACCGGGGACTAAAACATGACGGATCCAAGCGGGTTTATGGATCTCGTTCAAATGAACGGCAAAGCGCTTGATCCGGTCATTCGGCTGAGCCGTAAGTGCGATGTGCTTGTCAGGATTTATTTGTTTCAGATCCAGCAGGACCAAATCGGTAACGCTCAGCAGCTCATTGGCATGACCTTGCTCACAGAAACCGTTGGTGTCCAATACCGTATGCAAGCCATAACGTCGTTTGCACTCGGCAAACAGACGAGCCAGGAAGGGAGCTTGCAAGGTCGGCTCCCCCCCTGTCACGGTAATTCCCCCTCCGGATCGTTGATAATACGCCAAGTAAGGCTCTATTTCCGCTAATATCTCCTCTACGTCCATCTGCCTTCCTGCGTTCATTTCCCATGAATCCGGATTGTGGCAGTATTGACATTTCAGCGCACAACCCTGCATGAAAAGCACGAAGCGGATGCCCGGACCGTCAACGGTGCCGAAGGTGTCGAAGGAATGAATGCGTCCTTTCATCGGGTCTGCACCCCTTTCTGTTCTCACATCGTCCCATGGAAGGTACGGTGAATGACATCAAGCTGCTGTTCGCGAGTCAGCTTGATGAAGTTAACCGCGTAACCGGATACGCGAATCGTGAGCTGCGGATACTGCTCCGGATGCTCCATGGCATCTAGCAGCTGAGCGCGGTCGAATACGTTAATATTCAAATGGTGCCCTTGGTTCGCCATGTAGCCATCCAGCAGAGCCACGAGGTTCGATATGCGCGTATCTTCTTCACGCCCGAGCGCCTTCGGCACAATGGAGAACGTATTGGAAATACCGTCAAGGCAATGCTCATACGGAATTTTGGATACGGATGCCAGTGAGGCCAAAGCCCCTTTACGGTCGCGTCCGTGCATCGGATTCGCGCCCGGTGCGAATGGCTCGCCCGCTTTCCGTCCATCTGGCGTGCTTCCTGTCTTTTTGCCATAGACGACGTTGGATGTAATCGTCAGAACGGACATCGTCGGAACCGCGCCGCGGTAAGTTTGGTGCTTGCGGAGCTTATTCATGAACGTTTCGGCCAACTGGACGGCAATTGCGTCCACGCGCTCATCGTTGTTCCCGTACTGCGGATAATCCCCTTCGATCTCATAATCGACGGCAATCCCCTTGTCGTTGCGGATCGGGCGCACTTTGGCATGTCGGATGGCGCTGAGCGAGTCGGCGACTACGGATAATCCGGCAATGCCGCAGGCCATCGTTCGTAGAATCTCGCGGTCATGTAATGCCATTTCTAACCGCTCGTAGCAGTATTTATCGTGCATATAGTGAATGACATTCAGCGTGTTCATGTACAGCTTCGCCAGCCACTCCATGATAGTATCGAATCTCTCTGCCACTTCTTCATAGTTCAGAACTTCAGAAGCGATTGGAGCCAGTTTAGGTCCGACTTGAATGCCAAGCTTCTCATCCACACCGCCGTTGATGGCATACAGCAATGCTTTCGCTAGATTGGCGCGGGCGCCGAAGAATTGCATTTGCTTGCCGATCCGCATCGCCGAGACGCAGCAGGCGATGCCGTAATCGTCTCCATAATAAGGACGCATGAGATCATCATTCTCATATTGAATCGAACTGGTCTCCGCCGATACCTTCGCACAGAACGCTTTGAAATCTTCGGGAAGCTGCGTAGACCATAGTACCGTTAGGTTTGGCTCAGGGGCGGGACCCAAGTTGTACAAGGTATGAAGGAAGCGGAAGGAATTTTTGGTAACACGCGGCCTGCCGTCCAGTCCCATCCCCCCGATCGACTCCGTTACCCAAGTCGGATCTCCGCTAAACAGTTCATTATAATCCGGCGTGCGCAAAAACTTAACGATACGCAGCTTCATAACCAAATGGTCAACGAGTTCCTGCGCTTGCTCTTCCGTCAGAGTACCCTCCTGCAAATCTCGTTCGACATATATATCGAGGAAGCTGGATACGCGGCCAAGGCTCATAGCTGCGCCATTCTGCTCCTTAATGGCAGCCAAATAAGCGAAGTACACCCACTGTACGGCTTCGCGGGCATTAGCCGCCGGCGATGAAATATCATAGCCGTAAGACTTCGCCATCTGCTTCAGTTCATGCAGACTGCGGATTTGCTCGGACAATTCTTCACGAAGCCGGATGACGTCCTCGGTAATGGCGTCTACTTCAAGTTGAAGCAGGTCCTTCTTTTTCTCCTCAATTAATCGGTCCACGCCATATAAGGCCACACGCCGATAATCGCCGATGATGCGTCCACGTCCGTATGCATCCGGAAGACCTGTGATGATCCCCGCTTTGCGGGCTGTTTTCATCTCCGTGGTGTAAGCGTCGAATACGCCTTGGTTATGCGTTTTGCGAATATCTGTGAACAGACGGACCATGTCTTCAGGCAGCTTGAAACCGTAAGCTTCGCATGCATCTACGGCCATACGGATGCCGCCAAAAGGCTGTATGGAGCGCTTCAAAGGAGCGTCGGTTTGCAGCCCGACGATCTGTTCTTTCTCCCGGGCAATATAACCCGGCGCATGCGAGGTAATTGTGGATACGGTATTGACGTCCACGTCCAGAACGCCGCCGTTCTCCCTTTCCTTGCGGGTCAATTCACTGACCATTCGCCATAGCTCTTCCGTAGCTTCCGTAGGACCAGCTAAGAAGGCATGATTCCCGGTGTAGGGGGTCACATTTGTATCAATGAAATCTTTGACATCAACCTGATGCTCCCACTTGCCTTTCGTAAAGCCTCTCCAACTATTCATATGCACATCTGCTTCTCGTACAGCCATTGTCGGCACCTCCGCATTTCGCTAGATGATTGATTTCCATTTACTCGAACTTGCCGTAGAACGCATTGCGATAAACATCTGCTAACTCTGTGACTAAAGGCATCCGTGGATTCGCAGTCGTACATTGATCTTCGAAAGCCCGGTCCGCTAAGTAATCGACACGTGCCTCGAATTGTTCAGGATTGAAGCCCAGATCCTGGAATTTCTCAGGAATACCGAGCTTCTGATTCAATTGGCGAATGGCTTCGATCAGGCTGTTGACGCCTTCTTCCGTTGTTTGGGCAGGAAGCCCCAGCATCCGGGCGATCTCGGCATATCGCTGGTCCGCCACGAAGTGATCGTATTTCGGGAACGATGTAAACTTTGTCGGCAGCTTGGCGTTATAGCGGATGACATGCGGCATCAGGATCGCATTGGTGCGGCCGTGAGCCGTATGATATTCGCCGCCCCATTTGTGAGCCAAGCTGTGGTTAATGCCAAGGAACGCATTCGCGAAAGCCATCCCCGCTATCGTTGAGGCATTATGCATTTTCTCCCGTGCGACAGGATCGCCGGTGGCATAGGATTTCTCCAGGTTGTGGAACACCAGCTGGATCGCCTTCAGGGCCAAACCATCCGAGTAATCATTGGCCATGACGGATACATAAGACTCGATCGCGTGCGTCAGAACGTCCATGCCGGTGTCGGCAACAGCTGTCTTCGGCAAGCTGTAGACATAGTCAGGATCAATGATGGCAACGTCCGGAGTCAGCTCGTAATCCGCCAGCGGGTACTTGGTATTACCTTTCTCCTTATCGGTGATGACCGCGAAGGAAGTCACTTCGGATCCTGTACCCGAAGTGGTTGGAATCGCAACGAACTTAGCTTTGCGTCCTAGCCGCGGATACTTGTAAACCCGTTTCCGAATATCCATGAATTTCTGTTTCAAGGCATCGAAGCTCGTATCCGGATATTCGTAGAAAAGCCACATCGCTTTGGCTGCATCCATAGGAGAGCCGCCGCCCAAGGCAATAATACAATCTGGCCCGAAGCTTGCCATCTGCGCTCTGCCTCGCTCTACGGTTTCAACAGACGGATCCGGTTCAACATCCGAGAAGACTTCGATGTAGACGGGCAGCTTACGCTTACGCAGATAATATTCGACCCGCTCTACGTAGCCCAGCTTCACCATCATAGGATCCGTAACGATCATTACGCGCGTGATGTCAGGCATTTTCTCCAGATATTGCGTAGCGCCCTTCTCAAAGTAAATTTTGGGCGGTATTTTAAACCACTGCATATTAACCGTCCGATAAGCAACTCTCTTCACGTTGATCAGGTTCACGGCACTCACATTGGAGGTTGTGGAGTTATGTCCGTAAGATCCGCAGCCAAGGGTTAACGAAGGCAGGTTGGTGTTATAGATGTCCCCGATAGCGCCATGCGTAGACGGTGAATTTACAATTACGCGTCCTGTCTGCAGCTTAGCTGCGAAGGCTTCGATCACATCCTTGTTTTGCGAATGGATGACCGAGGAATGGCCCATACCGCCGAATCTGACCACTTCGGCCGCCCGATCTATCCCTTGCTCCGCCGTTTTCACCTTATAGCAGGCAAGCACAGGACTTAATTTCTCGGCAGATAAAGGAAAGGCTTCCCCTACGCCAGTAAGCTCAGCGACCAGTACTTTCGTCGTTGCCGGTACTTTGACGCCTGCCATCTCCGCGATTCTCACAGCGGATTGACCGACGATAACGGCATTGACTGCGCATTTGTCCGAGTTGATGACAAGCTTGGATACGGCCTCGGTCTCCTCCTTGCCCAGGAAATAACACCCTTGATCCGCCATGAGCTTTTTCGTTTCCGCGTAAACGGCTTCTTCGATAATAACGGACTGCTCGGACGCACATATCATGCCATTGTCGAATGTTTTGGACAAAATCAAATCATTGACGGCCTGAGGTAAATTCGCCGATCTCTCGATAAAGCAAGGCACGTTGCCGGGGCCGACACCAAGTGCCGGTTTACCTGTGCTGTATGCGGCCTTCACCATGGAAGATCCGCCTGTAGCCAGAACCAACGCGACATCCGCGTGATTCATCAGCCGTTGAGTAGCTTCCACGGACGGATGCTTCACCCACTGGATGCAATGCTCGGGGGCTCCTGCTTTCACAGCGGCATCCAGCAGCGCTGCAGCAGCCGCGGCACTGGATTGCTGAGCGGACGGATGGAATGCGAATATGATGGGATTTCGGGTTTTGGCTGCTATTAATGACTTGAACATCGTCGTCGAAGTCGGATTCGTGACGGGCGTTACCCCGGCAATAATGCCAATCGGTTCGGCTACCATCCGGTAGCTTTCAAAGGTATTTTCCTCAATCACGCCGACGGTCTTGTTGTTTTTGATGCTATGATAGATGTACTCCGTAGCGAATAAATTTTTCGTAATTTTATCCTCATAGACGCCTCGGCCCGTTTCTTCGACAGCCAGCTTGGCAAGCGTCATATGAGCGTCGATCCCGGCAAGCGCCATTTGCTGGACGATGGCATCCACCTGTTCTTGATCCAATTCCATATAAGCTTGTTGCGCAAGCTTAGCTCTTGCAACCAACTGATCCACTTCATCCTGCGCGGAGATTTGCTCCTTCATCTTCATCTCTTTCATTGCCATAGCCGATCCACTCCTCTATAGTTAAGTGATGAGTTGCCGCTGGTTGTGTCTTCTGATCTTAGCTTAATCTTCAAGGCCTGCTTGCAACTATGATAAATGTCACAATCAGGGACTTTCGGAGTAACAGTTCCACGAATATTTTGTGAAATATTTCACAACATAATTGGAAGAAAAAGCACCAGCCTTTTCCCACTTCAAACTGGTGCTCAAGTTCACGTTACCAAGTCACAAAACCTTTGGAGCCGACACCTGGCTGCATCATCATATCCATTAACGGTATCGTATAAGCAATCAAAATTAACACCACCGACAAACTGATCCACACACTCCATCGGTCCAGATAAGCGGGAGTCGCTTCAGCCTGTTCCATGGCTTCGCCGACCGGATACTCGGTTACGCCCTTCGGCGCCCGAAGCAGTGCGAAGACGTTGTACACCATCAACAGAACGCCAATGAATAATACGGTGCCTCCAACCGCCATGAACACATAATACGGCATCCAGCCTGCTGCATCCGCATGCCCCTCATAGGTCGTGAATGCGGTTCTCCGCGGCGCACCGAAGAGTCCGACTAGATGCATGGCGCCTGACATCAGGAACATGCCTGCACACCAAATGACGGCTTGTATGATGCCAAGTTTATTCATTCGCGGCGTAAGCACTCGGCCTGTTACAGCCGGCAGCAGCCAGTAGGTGATCCCGAAGAACGTTAACGCCACGCTTGTCGCGACGGTTAAGTGAAAATGTCCGGTCACCCAAAGTGTATTATGGACGACTGCGTTCATTTGGTTACTGGCATTAATTAAACCGCCCGCACCGGCCGGAATAAAGATCAACATCCCCATGAACGGTGCAAAGAACCGCACATCTTTCCATGGCATCACCTTGACCCAACCGAACAACCCCTTAGCTCCTTTGGCACGGCCATTCAGCTCAAATGTCGCAAACAACGAGAAGGCCGTCATGAGCGACGGAACAACAACCATGAAGGTCAAGACAACCTGCAGGTACTTCCAGAATGAACTGATCCCCGGCTCCATCAGCTGATGGTGAAAGCCTACAGGAATCGAGAAGAGCAGCAGTAGGACAAAGGACAGTCTAGCCAGCGAGTCGCTATAAATGCGGCCTCCGATAATCTTCGGAATGATCACATACCAGCACATATACGCAGGCATCAGCCAGAAATACACGAGCGGGTGGCCGAAATACCAGAACAGGGTGCGGCTGAGCATCACATTGATCGTTTCCACCCATCCGAAGGACCATGGAATGAGCTGAATCAGAACCTCGGCGGCAACACCGAGCGTAGCAATTTGCCACATCAGGAACGTGATGACCGCCATGAAAGCGAACAGCGGAGAGTGCTTGCCTTTATGCGTTTTTTTCCAATACTTCATTTGGTAGAAGATCCCCCACCCGCTAATCCAGCTGCCCACCACTAATAGGGCTAAACCGATATAAAAGTAAGGGGAAGCTTTCATAGGTGCGTAGAACGTATAGAGCACGCTCGCTTTTCCCGTCAAAACCATAACGACTCCGAGGGCTGTTCCCACCGTCATTAAAGCAAACCCAAGCCAACCCATACGGTGTACAATCGGCAGCAATTTACCGCCCAACGTATATGAGATGCCGGAGTATAGAAAACCAATAATAAAGTAAGTCGTAAACACAATCCCCATCAAAACACCGTGCGCCGTCAACAACTCATAATAGCCGATGCCATATGGCAGTTTAATCGTCCCGCTCTTCACCATCGTTTGCAGCAGCCCGGCGATTCCCCCAATGAGCAAAGCAATGAAAGCGACGATGATATGAGCAACGACAAGCTTACCGTCTTTGAGATCGAATTTGTGTTCAAACCTATCCAAACGTTCTAACTTCATGCGGATATCCTCCCTTCTGTGTAACTTGCTGTCATTTTACGATAATGGTTGTTTTCATATATTCGTGCGCCCCACCGCAATATTCATTGCATAAGATGAGGTACTCGCCCGGCTTCGTAAATGTATGGCTCACATGGCTCACTTCCCCTGGAACAATCATCATATTGACGTTCGTCCCCGGAATCTCAAAGCCGTGTACGACATCCTGGCTCGTGACGATAAAATTAATCGTAGCTCCTAGAGGCACTTCCATTTTATCCGGCGCATAGCCGAAGGTAAAAGCGGTCATCACCGCTTCGTACTCTTGCTCCCCTGTCTGATGCAAACCGGGTTTGTCGAATGGAGCCGTCTCTTGGACCTTGGAAGGATCAATCTGATGATGATGCTCGCTCGGCGGCTTTACCCCCATGGCAAATGCGGAGACACCCAATACGCCGAGAAACACGAATAGCATACTGATTCCAATTGTTAGCCAAATTTTCTCTAGTTTATGAATATGCATGGCCTACCCCACCTTAATGAATAATGATCTGTACTATTGTCTTGCAAGGAATAATATGAAAACAGCAACCCAGCTTATGGCCAGAAATGCACCTAGCAGCATGACTGCGGCAAATGTGCCCTTCAGTGCTGGTTCCTGATCCGCTTTATCGGTCCTTACTCGATCTGGTTGTTCATTGCCTAACTTTCTAGCATTCATATAAGACCCGCCTCCAACTTTCAATTAGCTGTGCTATGTCCCTATTGTAGAAGCATTCTCCCGCAACCACTGTGATTCATATCACATCCGCTCAACTAAAAACGGAATCTTTGGTTACATCCCCGGCATCCAAATGTTTTGCAAAGCCTCGTACTCCTCCATAGTCTTCATACTGGAAATGAAATTCAGATCGACTCCGTTCTCCTGAAAGTATCTATCCGCTAACTCGCTCCAGAAGATATGATCCAGTAAAGCCGATAGCGTGGTTTCACCTCTATCCAACAGTGGAACAATTCTCGTTGTGCATGCGCGGTCATAAATGCCATGAAGGGGAATTAACTTACCCGCCACGAGCGGAATCACAGCCTCAAAGCCATCCTGCTTTCTGTACCGCATAAGCTCAGCGGCTTGGGATGAAATGAATGGCATATCGCAGCCTACGACCCATACAGAGTTATGCTTGGCTAACGATAATGCCGCGTGCATGCCGCCGAGTGTCCCATGACCAGCGAAAAAATCAGTTATAATGCGTACGGAGCGATCCAGAATCGGAAGATATGGTCTGGGATCGTTAGTTACGACGATAATTTCATCACACACCGTCCTCATCCGATCCACTTGCCGGACAATGAGAGGCTGTCCGCCAAACGGAAGCAATGCTTTCAGTTCTCCCTTCATCCGACGGTTCGCTCCACCGGCCAAAATGACTCCTGTAAGCATCACCATCACTCTCCCTTAATCAAGTTTGTATAACTTTACTTTAATCAAATGCATAAGCCCTGTAAGTGAAAAATGTCACACCCATTCAGGGGGGCTTGTGACATGGATCACATGGATCATGAAGGGAACGAACCCCCGTGCGACTTCATGATAAAAACCCTAGATCATTCAAGGATGAATGTTCTAGGGTTTTCATTTGTCTAAACCTTATAAGCCCGCATCGCCTTCCTAAGCTCCCGCCAGGTAGGCCGCTTGCCGTACATCAGTACGCCTGTGCGGTATATTTTGGCGGCGATCCACGCCATAACGCCGATCGCAACCAATTGTATCGCGATGGACAGCCACACCTCCCAGATAGCGGGAGAGCTCATGCCGATCCGCAGGAACATGATCAGCGGGGAGAAGAACGGCACGAAGGACATCGTGACGACGAAGCCGGCATTCGGGTTGTTCAGCCCGAAGATCGCGATCATGAAGGCCGCAACGATCAGCATCGTAACCGGCATAATCGCCTGCCCCACATCCTCCGTTCGGCTGACCAAGGAGCCCACCGCGGCGAAAACCGTGGCATAGATGAAGAAGCCCAACAGATAGAAGATCAAGAAATATGCGATAAGCGAGATCTGCATGTCTTCCCAGTTCAAGTTCATCTGCGAGACGAGCCGGCTGCCGCTCGACAAGCTGAGATTGACGACGGCGACAGCGATGGATAGCGCAATTTGCGTGAGCGCCAGCAAGCAGATGCCGACGATCTTCCCGAACATCTGCTTCAGCGGCGCTACGCTCGTAATGAGCAGCTCCATCACCCGTGAGCTCTTCTCGGCGGTAATCTCCATCGCTACCATGTTGCCGAAACCGATAACACCCATGTACAGCATGAACAGCATTACATATACGAGCGCATAGGACATCACCATTTGCGATTCGGTTTTGCCTGCTGCCCCCTGATCATTCAGCATGATCTGCACGGTTTCCAGCGAAACGGGCGCCTGAATGATCGCTTTCTGTTCAGACGCTATGCCTGCGCCCTGCAGGGCGACATCCGTCTTCACAAGCTGCAGTCCGGTTTGGAGCTTGCTCTTGAGCGAGAACTCCATTGCGCCTGGAGATTTGTAGACGGCTTTGGGGAAGCCGGCTGCCGCCGCATCTGTAAATTCCAGATAGCCTTTGATCTTCTTGTCCGCGATGAGCTGCTTGGCCAGCGCCTCATTTCCCGCAGCGCTGCCGGCATCCTGTAACGGGACTATCTTAATGTCCGGGTTATTCTGCGTATTGTAGTAAGCGGCCAGCTTATTCGCAATTTCCGCTTGTTTGCCCGGGAAGACGCCGACCGTGGCCGCCTCCTGCGAAGATAGCTTGGCCATGATTGCAGGCAGATGGATGAGCACGGACAGCAGGACGATCAGGATCAGACACATCACGCGGAACGACTTGGAACGGAAACGGGTCATATACGTAAATTTGATAACGGTTAGCGTGCTATTCATGTGCGTTTCCCACCTTTTGAATAAAAATTTCGTTCAGTGTGGGCTCCATAATTTGAAAGCGTTGGATGCTGGACTGCTCCATGGCATGCCGCAAAATAGACTGCGGATCAGCTGACGAATCGATGCGCAATTGGTACCCGCTCTGCTGCCGCTCGACCGCCCTTACGCCCGGAAGCCGCTCCAAACCTTCGACCTGCTCCTCCGTCTCCAGCACGATATGCTCCTTCGGAAAAGACGCTTTGATCTCCTTCAAGCTGCCCTGCAAGATCGTATTCGAGCGGTGCAGGATACAAATATGTTCGCACAGCTCTTCCACATGATCCATGCGGTGACTGGAGAACAAGATCGTTTTTCCTTCGTCGCGCAAGAGTTTGACCATCTTCTTCAACAATTCCACATTCACCGGATCAAGCCCGCTGAAAGCTTCATCCAGAACTAAGATATCAGGATTATGTATGACGGCGGCAATGAATTGAATTTTCTGCTGGTTCCCTTTGGATAGCTCTTCGACTTTTTTATGATAGTATTCCGGCACTTCGAACCGTTCCAGCCAAGTCTTGAGCGCGGCCTCCGCTCGCTTGCGGGTTAAGCCCCTGAGCTCGGCTAAATAAATGATTTGCTCGCTTACTTTGATCTTGGGATACAAGCCGCGCTCTTCCGGCAAATAGCCCATCAAACGCGTCAGCTCCTCGCGGTAACCGCGCCCTTGCCACATAATGCTTCCGGCATCCGGATAAATAAGGCCTAACACCATGCGCATCGTTGTCGTCTTCCCGGCTCCGTTCGCGCCTAACAGCCCGTAAATTTCGCCTTGCTTCACGCGAAGGTTAATCGAGTTCACGGCGGTCTTCTCGCCGTACTGCTTGGAGACGTTGTCTACCGTCAGCGGGTATGTCACGTTCTGCACCTGCCTTCCTGTCGAAGTAACTTGCCTATCCCTAGTTTACAGGAATTTGGAAAATAACTGAAATGCTGCGGCCACCGCGCAAAAAAGGCAAAAGCAGGACGCGCCCGCTTTTGCCTTCGTGCATTAGTTAAACTTGATCAAACCTACCGAGTACAAGAAAACGAAGATAATGAGAATCGGTGCCACATAACGCAGCAGGAACATCCATGCCTTATACCAGAAGCCCGTCAGGCCGGCTTCTTCCCCCGCCTTTTTCCACGCATACGCAGTGAACAAGGTCACGATTAACCCGCCGAACGGCATCAAAACATATGAGGTGGTGAAATCCATCCAGTCAAAAATGCTTTTGCCGCCAGGCGTGAAATTGCCGAGAACCCCTCCGACGGATAGGCCGGATGGAACCCCTACCAAGAAGCACAGAACGGAAAGAATCGTAGCTGCTTTTTTACGGCTCCACTGCCATTTATGCATCGCATAGGCGACCGGCACTTCCAGAATGGAAATTGCCGACGTCAAGGCCGCAATAGCAAGCAGCAGGAAGAATAACCCCCCGAAGAAAGCACCGAAAGGCATCTGCGAGAACGCGGCAGGCAGCGCCATGAACGCTAAGCCCACACCTTCGCCAGGCTTCAGCCCGTAGGAGAACACCGTAGGGAAAATGACCAAACCGGCAATGAAGGCATAGAGCAGATCGCCAAAGCCGATGGCCAGCGTTGCTGCGCCAAGCGATTGTCTTTTTTCCACATAGGAACCGTACGTCAGCATACAACCCATGCCTAACGACAAGGAGAAGAAGGCATGTCCCAGCGCAACAAGCGCAGACTCCGCATTGAGCTTGGAGAAATCCGGATTCAGGAAGAACGATACCCCTTCCGAAGCCCCTGGTAGTGTAAGCGAGCGGACCATCAACACCAGTAAGATCACCAAAAATCCAGGGATCAAAATTTTGTTGAATTTCTCAATCCCGCCCGATATCCCTTTGGCGATAATTCCGCCTGTGATGAGCATAACGAGGGCTTGCCAGAAAATTGGCCAGTAACCGCCGGCAAACGATACAAACTTCTCTTTATAATCCGAGCCATTTTGGAACAAGAGTCCGGTAAACGACTGGGCTGTGTAATGAAGCGTCCAGCCTGCAACGACGGCATAGTACGACATAATCATGAAAGCGGTGATGATCGACAGTAACCCGAAGGCTCCCCAGTATTTTTTGCCTGTCAAATTCACAAAGGACACGGATGCGTTCCCTCTGCCGCCGCGGCCGATCGTCATCTCTGCCAGCAGAATCGGCAGCCCGACTATGATTAAGCACACGATAAAAAGCAGGAAAAAAGCAGCCCCCCCATACTTGCCCGTAATATAAGGGAACTTCCACATGTTACCCAGCCCGACCGAACTGCCGATCGCAGCCAAAATAAAGCCGGTAGAGGTGAACCGCTCCGCCGCCCCTGCTTTCTTGCTTGAAGCTTGCAATGATGTCTGATGATTACTCATGATGCACTCCTTAACTATATCTTGATTCTATTAGGTTACCTAAATAATTGACCACCGTCATCTTGTAAAATATGACAACCACCCCGCTGAATTGGCCGACCCGTTTTGGCTGCCACCGGCTAAGGCCAAACCTCACCTTGCCTATTCTAACGGACACAGCGTACCTTATTGTCAGGTTTTTGAAGCAAACCGCGCCCCAAATGGGCAAATAACTGCACGTGTGTCCGTTAGACGTTCCAAAAAGCCCTTTTCAATGAATAAAGGCCCGTGTGTCCGTTAGTATTTGCTCACAACAAAAAAACCGAACCCGTGAACATCCACAGGCTCGGTTTTCTTTTATAAACCAAATATCGCATCAATCACAGGCTTCGTCGTACCGCCCGGATACATCAGATACAGCAGAACATACACCATCACACCGGTAGGCGCTGTAAGCAGCCACACGATCGCCGCCACTCTTCCAACCTTCTTATGCTTCAGGAACTTGTTCTTATAAGCCAGCCACAGCGTGATCAAACCAAGAACACCGCCGAGCGTTGCCAGAGCAATATGGAAGAATAGGAATAAATGATATGGCAGCCTCAAGCTCTCGGGCCCGCCAAATGAAGTATTGCCTTCGAACAGCGTGCGAGACATATAGATAATGAAGAACGCCAATGCGAAGATCGCTCCCAGGACCATCAGCTTCTGATGCGTGTCCCGGTTGCCTTTCACAATATGATACCAGCCGAACCCGACAAAGATGGCGCTGATCACAATAAACATCGTAGAAATCGTCGGTAAAATGTGCATCTCCCTAAATCCTTTCTTCTAAGCGCGATTCCAGTTCCCGCCCTGATTATTCAAGCCCTCTTGTACTTCCGTCAGCTCCATATCGTCGTCATCCTTCCGCTCTCTGCGATACCAACGGAAGAAGATATACGCAAGAACACCGCCATAGACGACTTCTTGAACGATTTTCATAAGAACACCGCCAAGCTGTTGATCATCAAGAGGCGACAAATGAGGGAACGGCACCGTCACATTCGCATACATGTCATAAATGATCGTGTCTGCGAAAATAATAAGCGCACAGGCCGGTGTCAGCAAGACGCCATTACCGAAGATATAGGCCATCTTCTTCAGATCGTTCAAGCGATTCAGCTCATCGATCGGACAGAAGACAGGGAACCACATCATGAACGCTGTAAACAGCAGTACCGTATGGTAGCCGAACAATGCCAGATCATTGGTCATCAAGTAATCCATAATCACCGGCATATGATAAATCGAGAAGAGCATGTTAAATAAGAAAAGCGCAATGAGCGGACGGGTAAAAAAGGTAAGCACAACGCGGAAAATAGCATTCTTCATCAGCGGCTGCAGCATCCATCCCCGCATCCCTTGCCAGATCAGAATCGGCACGACTAAATACAGAAGCGTTTGTTGAAGCATATGCATACTGAACAAGTAGTGATGGCCGATATAATTAATCGGACTGCCTTGACCGATGTAGAATAGCGCGAGTCCACTGTAGAAAGAGATCCGCTGGCTGGCCGAAACCGTCTCGAAATTTGCAGGCTGCCCATTCCCCTTAGTGACAAAGCGATGATATACATATCCGACAACAACGACCACCAATAGTAATACAGGACTCCACAACTCGAAAAATCCACCAATTTGGCCCATAGCTGATCTCTTTCTCCTTTCAACTCGCTTGAAAACAAAGAGGAGGCACTTTGCCTAGACAAAGTTGCCTCTTCCTTGATGGCTTACCACCACATCCAATATACGGCTGTAATTACACCAGTCAGAGCTACGAAAGCTCCACCCGCAATGAAGATCAGTGGAAATAAGTGACCTCTTTCTTTGGCATGCATCCAGAAGAACAACTGAATGACCGCTTGCACAAGGGCCAAAGTCACGATAAAGATGAGAATGAACGAACGATCCAAGTCTCCGTAAAGAACGACTGCGAATGCAAGCATGGTCAACAGGATCGAGATAATGTAAGACAAGTAGTGATTCAAAGGAGATTCATGTTTGACTCGTTTGTTAGGTGCGTGTGTATCATGAGAGTTGCTGCTCATCTTAGTGACCCACCTTCCCCATCAGATAAACGACTGTGAAGATAAATACCCAAACCAAGTCAATAAAGTGCCAGTACAGTGCTGCTACATAGAACTTAGGAGCTGTAACAACGGTAAGACCTTTCTTCAGTCCTTGTAAAATCAACAGCGTAATCCAGCAAATACCGAACGCTACGTGAGCTCCGTGGAACCCGACAAGCGTATAGAACGAAGTTGAGAAAGCACTTGTTGTAAACTTATGACCTTCGTGAACATACTCAACGAACTCATAAATCTCAAGACCCAAGAACGAAAGACCGAACAATACCGTAATCAACAGCCAGAACAATAGTTGGCCTAGCTTTTGTTTGTGCATCGCGATAATCGCGAATACACTTGTCAAACTACTTGTTAAGAGGATAAATGTCGACCAGCCCACTGTGCTGAGCTTGAAAATTTCCTCTGCTGTAGGACCATCTGGAACAGAGTTGCGAAGCGCGATGTAAGTCGCGAACAAGCAACCGAACAATACAACCTCGGCGCCAAGGAATAACCAGAATCCGAGGACCTTATTTTTCCCTTCGAGGGTAGCCGTTTCCGGATTAGCAGGCAGTGCGCCCGTGTGATGACTACTCATGCCTTTACCCCCTTGTCATTTTCAAGCTCTTCTTTCTCAATATGCCAACCGTGGTCGTCATAGACCGAACGCAAGAACATCGCGATCAGGGTGATGACCAAACCCGCGCCTGCAACAATGTAGTTTTTGTACATGAAACCAAAACCTGCAATGAACAAGCCGATGGACATAACGAGCGGCAGGATCGACGCGGACGGCATATGAATCGAACCAACAGGTTCAGCCGGAGTCATCTGTTTGTTACCAGCCATTTTCTCTTTCCAAAGTGCATCATATCCGCGAACGAGCGGAGTTTGTTTGAAGTTGTATTCAGGTGCAGGTGAAGGAATTGCCCACTCCAATGTGCGGCCATCCCATGGATCGGCTGCAGCTGTAACCGGTTTTCTCATTGTAGAGATGATGTTGATCAAGAACACGATAGTTCCAAGACCCATCAAGAATGCGCCTACTGTAGAAACCAAGTTCCCTACTTCCAGGTCATAGCCTGGCTGGTACGTAAATACCCGACGCGGCATCCCCATCAGACCCAAGAAATGCTGCGGGAAGAACGTCAAATGGAAGCCGATGAAGAACAACCAGAAATGCAATTTACCCAAACCTTCGCTCAGCATGCGGCCGAACATTTTGGGCCACCAGTAATACAGACCTGCGAACAAGCCAAGTACCAGACCACCAACGATAACATAGTGGAAGTGAGCTACTACGAAATACGTATCGTGATATTGGAAGTCAGCCGCTGGAATCGCGAGCATAACCCCTGTCGTTCCACCCATAACGAATGTCGGGATGAAAGCCGTTGCGAAGACGTTCGCCGTTGTGAAACGGATTTGTCCGCCCCATAGCGTGAACAACCAGTTGAAAATTTTAACGCCTGTAGGAACCGCAATCGCCATCGTTGCAATCGAGAAGATCGAGTTGGCAACGGGACCCAAGCCTGTTGTGAACATGTGGTGAACCCAAACCATGAAGCCCAAGAAACCGATTAACACAGTTGCGAAGACCATGGAGCTATATCCGAAAAGACGTTTCTTAGAGAACGTCGAAACGATCTCGGAGATGATACCGAATGCAGGAAGGATCAAGATATAAACTTCGGGGTGACCGAAGATCCAGAATAGATGCTCCCATAGTACGTTGTTACCGCCTCTGGCTGCATCGAAGAATGCTCCGCCGAAGACACGGTCAAACATCAGCTCAACCAAGGCAACTGTAATGGCAGGGAAAGCAAGAACGATCAAACCGGATGTGATGAATGCAGCCCATGTAAACATCGGCATACGCATATATGTCAGACCAGGTGCACGCATGTTGATGATAGTAACGAGGAAGTTAATCCCCCCGATAAGCGTACCGATACCGGCAATTTGCAGACCGAGTACATAGAAGTCTGTTCCTTGCAAGTTATTTTCAAGCGTTTGGCCCCAACCGGAGTCCGTGATCGAGGACAACGGAGCGTACCCCGTCCATCCGGCATCCGGTGCACCGCCCAAGAACCAGCTTGTGTTCATCAGAATGCCGCCCGCGAAGAACAGCCAGAAACCAAGCGAGTTCACGAATGGGAACGCAACGTCCCTTGCACCGATTTGTAGAGGAACGATGGCATTCATGAATGCGAAGATGACCGGCATCGCCGCAAAGAAAATCATCGTAGTTCCGTGCATCGTTGTTAATTGGTTAAATGCATCGCCGACGAAAATATGTTGGTCGGGGTAAGCCAGCTGAATCCGAATCAGAATGGCTTCAAGTCCACCTACGAGGAAGAAGAACCCGCCCGCAAGTAAGTACAGGATACCGATTTTCTTATGATCGACTGTTGTAAGCCAATCCATAAGTCCGGTATGTTTTTTTACTGGATGAGAGTGAGCCAACGTATGAACCTCCTTTACCTGAGAAGTTTATTTCAAAGTCTGTAAGTACTGAACGATATCGTTAATTTGGGCATCGTCAAGCTTGCCGCCTGCTTCTTTGCCGAAGGCCGGCATTTTGTTACCTGGCTTCTGCTCTTGTGGATTATGTATCCATAAAGCCATTTTCTCAGGCGTATGTTCCAGAACACCAGCAAGCGTATCGCGGTCTGCGAAACCTTTGAGGTTCGGAGCAACACCAGGGCCGTTAGCTGTAACAGCGTGGCAAGACATACAATTTTCTTTGAAAAGTTCTTCACCTTTCTGTGCAGTTGCCGGCACAGTAACAGGCGCTTTCATTTTCGCTACCCAAGCATCGAAATCAGCTTGACTCTTAGACTCAACTGTGAAATTCATCAAGGCGTGAGAAGCTCCGCAAAGCTCTGTACATCTTCCTTGGAACGTGGAGATTTCATCAGCTTGCAAGTAAAGCGTATTGGAGATTCCAGGGTTCGTATCTACTTTACCGCCCAGGGATGGTACCCAGAATGCGTGAGAAACGTCCGCGGAAACGAGTTCGAATGCAATGATTTTATCCTTTGGTACAACAAGCTCTTGAGCTGTTGCGATACCCAGATCCGGATATTCGAACTGCCACCAGAATTGATGTGCAGTGACTTTGACGTGAACGGCGGCTTTGTCCTGCGTGTAATTCTTAGAATGTTTGAAAGTGTAGGATACTGTCGGCACCGCAAGCACTAACAGCAAGAGAATCGGAACGACGGTCCAGATGATCTCAAGCACGTGGCTTCCTTCCACTTGTTTCGGTATGCTGTTGTCGCCATCGCGTTTCTTGTAGCGAACCAAAACATACGCATAAATTGCAAAAACGACAATTACGACAAAAACCATGATAAAGAGACTTAATTTCATCAGGAATAGCTGCTCTGATGCAACAGGACCTTTTGGCTGTAAAGCAGACAGAGTTGGGTCTCCACACCCGGTTAGCAAGAACGTCATTACCGCTAGAAGGGGTAGCAGACGCCATAACTTTTTCAATCGACTCATTGTATCAACCCCACTTTTAAAACATTATTTTTACCACGATGGCCATGCCCATGTCAATTCACTTTATTAACTATAAATTCGTGAAAAGTTTTTGTCAATCGCTGGAGCAGAGTTCACAAATTGTTCTTAAACCGCTCTGTAGCGATATATTTTCCCTCCATGGCTATTTCCATACACCCACCTCTCTATGCACAAAAGTGTATATTTGTGAACACGAATAAAAGGAGAGAAACATCCCATCCTAATAGACATTACACGTGATAAGGGAGGTCATTTATGATGCTCAGTAAGTTAGGTTTTCCTATTTCTGGAATGCTATTCCTCATGCTGGCTTTAACCGGATGTACGGAAGGCGGAAGGGAATATGGCAAGAGCCCGGACCATACCAACTTCGGATCCCCTGTCGACAAATCGACAGATTCCGAGAGAGCCTACCAAACGCAGCAGCTCTACGGACCGGTCAAGCACGATAATACGAAGCTGGAATACAACCAATTCCTATCCAATCAGCTGAATGCCATGAATGGTGTGAATACGGCCATCGTTATGACAACGGATAAAAACGCCTATGTCGCCCTAATGATCGACAGCAGCGCAACGGGCACCAAAGGCACGACCAAGGAAGCAAACAACCAAGGTACGCTGAAAGGCTTCTATAATGATAATGCCCCGTTCAACGATTATCTGCCCTCCAATGATCTAAGCAATGGATATAATAGTTATGAAACAGCGATTCATCACGATCTTCTCTCCCATCGTTTCAAACAAGCTATGGCTGAGAAAATTCGTCTGCTTCAACCAAGTGTGATGGATGTTTACATTTCCGCCAACCGTGATTTTCTTAACCAAATGAACAACTATGCGCAAGAAAGCTGGAAAGGGCATTCGCTGATGCCGCTTTTAACGGATTTCAACCAGACCGTATCACGGGTTTTCGGTACGGCGCAGGTTTTGCCGGAAGATTAAACAACGTTCTGATGAATTTCTTCTATATATAAAGAAGATAATTACTGCATGTAGGCCGGCTCCTGTTTTCATTTGTCTGGCATTCCTGTACAATGGGGGAATCGTCTTACACCGGGGAGATTTTGGTCAATGACCAAAGTTCCCTATAAATAGTAGGAAAAAGGGAGCTGGCCAATTTACCATGTCAAATGGATTTGCCTCATTAGGAATTAGAGAACGTCTTGTCCAAGTATTACAAGCAGGAGGCGTCGTAGAACCGACCCCCATTCAACGAGAAGCTATCCCCGTGCTGCTGCAAGGCACGGATGTTATTGCACAAGCACAGACAGGTACAGGCAAAACATTAGCCTTCGTTCTTCCGATATTAGAGACCATCGATGTAGAAAGCACGGATGTGCAAGCTCTGATTATGACGCCTACGCGGGAGCTCGCGATTCAGATCACCAACGAATTGAAAACACTAGCCCCCGTTACGGGAGCTAAGGTACTTGCGGCCTATGGCGGCCAGGATGTAGAAAAACAGCTTAGAAAACTTCAAGGGAACATACATATAGTAGTAGGAACTCCGGGAAGGCTGCTGGATCATCTTCGCCGCGGTTCTATCAATTTCTATAAATTGAAAGTACTTGTATTGGATGAAGCGGATCAGATGCTGCACATGGGCTTCCTTCATGAAGTGAAGGATATCATTGCCCAGACGTCTCCTTATCGCCAAACTCTGCTCTTCTCCGCTACCATGCCTGACCAAGTGATGAACTTGTCCAAGGCCTATATGAAAGAACCGCGAGAGATCAAAATTCAAAGCAAACAAGTCACATTGACGGAAATTCAGCAAGTGCTTGTACCGACGACCGACCGCCAAAAGCTAGACGCTTTGGTTGCGGCCATCAAACAGTACAGACCTTATCTGGCGATGATTTTCTGCCGTACGAAGGCAAGAGCCATCGCCTTGAATGAAGCCCTGCAGGAATTGGGCCTAATGTCCGACGAGCTGCACGGGGACTTGTCCCAAGCCAAGCGGGAGCAAGTCATGAAACGATTCCGCGATGGCCGCGTCGAGCTCCTGGTTGCAACGGACATTGCCGCACGCGGATTGGATGTCGAAGGCGTTACGCATGTGTTCAATTACGATGTACCGCAGGATGCCGAGAGCTATATTCACCGAATCGGCCGTACGGGCCGCGCCGGTGAGACGGGGGTTGCCGTTACCTTCGCAACGCAGCGGGATATGCCGACGATCGAGCTGATCGAGAAAGGCATCAAAATGTCGCTGCGCGGCGGCGAGTCTCAACAGCGCCGCGTACGCTCCACTTCGGAGGAATTCGCTGAGCACAGCGGCAGAGGTTCCGGGCGCCGCAGCGGCGGCAGCTCCCGCACAGGCCGCGGCGAGCGAGCCGGAGAAGGCCGCCAGAGCCGGGGCCGATCAGGTGCACGCGAAGACAGAGCCGGCGTGCAATACGGCACAGGCCGCGCAGGCCGCGGCGATGCGCCTAGAGGCGCACGGCCGTCGAAGGTGAATTCGGAGCGCCATCCGAATACATGGGGCCGCGCCGTGAGCAAGGAACCCGAAGGCGTGGAAACGGGCCGCGGTGACGGCCGAAGCGCTGGCAAGACGCGCGTCACTTGGGGCCGCGGCGATGAGCGCGCTCCGCGCGCAGCAGGCCGCAGCGAAGGTGCAGACCGCAAGCGCACCGTACAGAACGGCGATCGTTCCTTCTCGCCGTACAACAAGTACGCCGGTACGGAACGTAACGATGCCGCTGGTGCTTCCCGCGGCGGCCGCGGCGGTGGACGCGGCGGCAATGCGGAGCGCGGCTCCCGCAGCGACAGCTTCGGCGCGCGCAGCGGC
The DNA here is from genome assembly GCF_028765165.1 of Paenibacillus sp. MAHUQ-63. GTDB lineage: Bacteria > Bacillota > Bacilli > Paenibacillales > NBRC-103111 > Paenibacillus_E. The sequence continues at coordinate 1,589,818 of NZ_JARADB010000001.1, forward strand.
AGTGCGGAGCGCGGCTCCCGCAGCGATAGCTTCGGCGCACGCGGCGGCAGTGCGGAGCGCGGCTCCCGCAGCGATAGCTTCGGCGCACGCGGCGGCACGCCTCGCGGCAGTGGAACCCGCGGATCAGCACCTCGCGGATCTGCATCTAGAGACGGTGCGCCGAAAGGCGGACGCGGCAGAAACCGCTAGTCGAAAAAGCGTTTTCAAAGCCAGACCTTTACCGAACAACCTGAACCATGTAAAATATAACTATGGTTGAAAATGATCCTACTTAGACAAAAATCGTTTCAACACCGTTGCAGGCACGTAGGATTTACCCCCCACTTTTCACAAATAAGGAGGTATGTTCCATGTACGCATTAAAGGACAAGGAAATGATTTTTGTATTCACCGGTCCGCACGGAGCTGGTCGTAAAACAGTTGCTGAAATGTCGGGATCTACACTGGGCATGAAGCAAGTGATTTCTTACACCACCAGACCTCCGAGAGCAACCGAGGAAGACGGTCAAGATTATCACTTTATCTCCCCTGCCCAATTCGTCCAGACGCAGGCAAACGGTGAATTCATTGAGGTCAGTACCGTCAATGATCATTTATATGGCATCAAAAGCGCCGATATTGAACATATGTTCGAGAATAGCGGCAGCATTTATTTGATCTTGAACCGTTTCGGTGCGGAGACGCTCAAGAAGCTGTATGGCGACCGCGTCGTGCTTGTCTTCATCTATGCGCAGCGGAATACCCTCGAGGAGCGGATGAGAGAAAGCGGAGATTCCGAAGACATGATTCAGAAATATCTCTCTCATTATGAAGATGAGATGGCTTACCGCGATCAGTGCGATCACGTCTTCGAGAATGTGGATCTGGCCCATACCGTTTTTGATCTGACCAAGACGTTGGACAAATATTTGAACCGGAATCTGGTTGATCTGGATTAACATACAGCCTATAACAGGCCTGGACGTCATGCGTCCGGGTCTTTTCAATTGACGGAAAGGAGCATTTCGTTATGAAAATCATTTCTATCGAACCTACACCAAGCCCGAATTCCATGAAGCTGAACATGGATGAATCCCTGCCCGCAGGGGTTCGTACCACCTATACCAAGGATAACATCGCCGGGGCTCCGGAACCTATCCGCCAACTGATGGCCGTTCAAGGCGTCATCAGCGTGTTCCATGCAGCCGACTTCATCGCGCTGGACCGCACCTCCAAAGGGGACTGGCAGTTCATTCTGGCCAAGGCCCGGGACATTTTCGGCGAAGCTGCGGGGGCTGCGTCCGGAACCGGACTGATGGCCGAACAACCGCAGGCCGATGTTTCGTTCGGCGAGGCCCAAGTCCTCGTGCAGATGTTCCGCGGCATCCCGCTCCAGGTACGCGTGCGCGCCGGCAGTGAAGAAGTTCGGGCGGCCATGCCCGAACGCTTCACCGAGGCGGCGGTCCGCGCAGGTACGGCATCGCCGAACCTGATCAAGGAGCGGAAGCTCGAAGAGCTCGGCGTGCGCTACGGCGAGCTCAAAGACATCGCGGGCGAAGTCGTCCAGGAACTGGACGCTTCTTATGACACCGCCCGCGTCGAATCCCTGGTCTCCATGGCGATGCAGGAGACCCCGGCCGCGGCTTCCGCGGATGCCGAAGCCGGCCTGGAAGCAGGCGCAGTGCTGGAGCAGCTGCGCCACAGCGACTGGAAGCTGCGCTACGCCGCGCTTCAGAGGATTCAGCCGTCGCTGGAGACGCTGCCGCTTCTCGTCCATGCCCTGCAGGACGAGAACACGTCGATCCGGCGGCTGGCGACGGTGTACCTCGGGGACATCAAGGAGCCCGAGGTACTGCCTTACCTGTATCGCGCCTTGGAGGACGATACGGCTTCAGTGCGCCGGACAGCGGGCGATACGCTGTCCGATCTGGGCGACCCGGCCGCTATGCCGGCCATGGCGAAGGCGCTCAAGGACCGCAACAAGCTGGTCCGTTGGCGCGCCGCGCGCTTCTTATACGAAGTCGGCGACAGCTCCGTGCTGAAGGACCTGCACGAAGCGGCGGACGACCCCGAGTTCGAGGTCCGCATGCAGGTGAAGATCGCGCTGGAGCGGATCGAAGGCGGGCATGCCGCCGAGGGCTCCGTATGGCAGCAAATGACGCGGCGGAATGAGCTGTAAACGGTCTGCATCATTCAGGTCTAACGGACACCGCGGCCGTTAATTCCCTGAATTCAGCCGCGCTGCAGATCTGACGGACACCAGGGACCTTATTTGCCCGATGGCAAGGTGAAATCACGCGGAAATGAGAGAATAACGGCTGCCATGTCCGTTACAATTTCACAACCGCTCGATTGGGGTGAATAAGAGCTGGTGTGTCCGTTAGTCGATTAGCCCGCAGGCCGGATCCCTTCGATATACACCAAAAGGCTAGTGAAGCAGCGATTCCGCTCTTCACTAGCCTTTTTTGCCGCCTGGTCGGCAGCCTTACGTTACAGCTTCACGCGCAGCTCCTCCACCGAAACGCGCCGCGCGCCGTGCTTTCTCGGCTGCGCGGACTCGATCGACGGTGCCGACTCTCCCGCTTCCTGCATCTTGCGAATGAGCCGCTCCCGCAGATCGGCGGTTATGCCCTGGTACGGCTCCAGCCCGACCAAGTTGCACAGTTCGTGCGGGTCGGCCTGCAGGTCGTAGAGAAACTCCTCGGTATACGCTTCCGAGCCCTTGATCCGGTTGCCGTCCAAATGCGGCGCGCTTACGCTGTACTTCCAGCGCTTCGTCCGGATCGCCCGGCCGACCTGCGACTCGCTGATCTGGACGAGCACTTCCTCCGGCCAGTCCGCCCGTTCGCCGCGCAGCAGCGGCAGGATGGAACGGCCTTGCATATCCGTGGGAACCGGAATGCCTGCGGCATCCAGCAGCGTCGGCGGGATATCCACCAAGGAGACCAGCTCCTGCAAGCGGCCACCGGCTTGGAAGCAGCCGCCGGTCAGCGCGGTCGGCACACGAATCGAGCTGTCATGGCAGGAGCGCTTGTACTCGCTGTTCCTCGTTTTGAAGTGACAGCCATGATCCGAAGTAAAGAGCACGATCGTGTCCTCCTCCAGCCCGAGGCTTCTCAGCGCGTCGAATAAGCGGCCAAGCGCTTCGTCGAGCCGCTTGATCATCCCGTAGTAGCCGCCTAGATGCTGGTGTGCCGTTCCTCCCAGCGCCGCCAAATCCGCCGGAACATACTTGCCGCTGTAACGTCCCTCGTACCCGATCGGTGCCGGATAGTTGTCGGCATGGTTCTGATGGTGCGGCTCGATGTACGAGAGGAACAGGAAGAAAGGATCGTCCTGATGCCGGTCCACATACCGGATCGCCGCATCCGTCTGCGCATCCACCCGGTAGCCCGGCAGCTTAACCGGTCTCTCGTCGTTGTCGTACATCACGGTGTCATACGCATCCGAGGAAAATTCCAGAATATTGGAAGCCAGCCAATAGTCATAGCCGCCTCGTTGATCCTGGGGAACAGGCTCACGGTCAGCCAAGTGCCACTTGCCGATATAGCCCGTTCGGTATCCGTGCTCCCGGAAGTAATGGGCCAGCGTCCGCGACTCCTGCGGCAGCGGAATGCCGTTCACGTAGCAGCCCGTTTCCGTGGCGTACTTCCCGGTCTGCAGGCTGGACCTCGCCGGACCGCATACCGGTTGACATGTGAACGAGTTGAAGACGTGCGTCCCCTCCATCGCCATGCGATCGAAGTTCGGCGTCAAATCGAGGGGGTTGCCATGCACCCCGGCCGTATCCCAGCGCTGCTGATCCGTGAAGAAGACGATGACATTCGGCTTCCTCCCCGTTGGTGTCTTGGTCTCAGTTTTGGTCCCCGCATTGGTATCAGTTTTGGTAACAGCTTTGGTCCCAGCTTTGGTCCCAGTTTCGGCCCCAGCCTGGCTCCCAGTCTCTGCCCCAGTCCCGGTCTGACTCTCCGCCTGCGCCTTCGAGCCCGTCTCTGCCTGCACCTCTGCCCTTCTCTCTCCGCCTGCCCCAGCTCTTAATTCCGCTTCCGAAACTGCTCCTATCCCTGCTTGCGATCCTGCGCCTCTCTCATCCCTGCCTGCCATCCGCGGTTTCCCTCCTTAGCCCTTCTTCCACAGCTCATTAGCTTGCTGTTCAATCTTCTGTCCGCCTTGCTGATAATACTTTTGTACGAACTCATCGAACTTATCAATGGACCAGACGCCGGTGACAATCTTCACGAAGTACTCGGTCCACAGCTTCTTCTCCAGATCCGGGTAATCGAGCTCGGCAGGCACCGTTTTCCATAGCGCGTTCTTCAGCAAATATTTCGAGGAAATATCGAGCGCCCCGCGAACGTCCTCGTTCGTCCAGCGGCGGTCCGTCACCTGAACGAAGCGGATCGGATTCGAGAACCCTTTTTTATACAGCTCCGTATACGTGGATTTCTGCGTAATTAAGTTTTTGGCCGCATCGAAGGTATAGTCCACGTTCTCTTCCCCATAAGTCACCAGGTTGATCCCGCCGTTCGGCTCCTCGCTCACCGACCAATCCAGCATCTGCATCAATCTCTCCGGATCCTTGGCTTTGGCGCTGACGGCCCGCAAGCTGCCCCCGGCGAACGGATTCACTTCCGGCATGCCCTGCTTGCCTGTCGGCCCCACGGGAGGAGCGACCATCGTCAGCTTCGCCGTCGGCGTCGCTTTCACCAGCGCCTCAGGGATTTGATGCCCTTTGGGATCCACATGGAACACATCGCCTTCATAAGCGCCGATCTTGGAATTGACGATTCTGGATTCGCCCTGCTTGATCTCCATAACTAGGAATTCAGGGTCGATCAAGCCCTCTTTGTACCACGACTGCAAGAGGGCAAGCGCTTGCTTGGTTTCCGGCAGTACGAAGCTTTTCACAATTTTACCGTCCCTCTCCGTCCAGTACACCGGTCCTGTCGTCCCCGGCGAGACAAGGCTTATCCCGAAAGCGCCGAAAATGGAGCTGAACATGGACATTTTGTTGCCGCCTAACCCGTAGGTATCCTTTTGCCCGTTTTTATCCGGATCGTTCATCGAGAAAGCCTTCAGCACATCGTGCAGCTCATCGAGCGTCTTCGGTTTCTTAAGGCCCAAGTTATCGAGCCAATCCTGCCGCAACAGCAAGCCGGAGACATTCGGGGAATTGAACGATTCCGCCCGAACCCCGTATGGAATGGCATAGATTTTGCCGTCGAACTTAACGCCTTCCCAGCGCTCCTTCGGCACAACCTTCATTAAGTGCGGAGCCTTCGCCAACAGATCGTCGAGCGGCTTCACCAGCCCTTGATTGACATACTGCGCCAGCGTAGTCGAATCGACACTGAAATAATCCGGCAGCTCCCCGGAGGAAGCCAGCAGGTTCAGTTTGGTCTTGAACTCGTCTCCGGCAAGGAGACTGACCTTATAATCGACGCCTTGGATGCCTGCTTTCTCCATCTGGGCGATCACTTTGGCTTTGGCCTCCCCGCCATTTTCAGGATATTCAGGGATTCCCGCGTTCATGAAAATGTTAAACGTCACCGGGGACTTACTGCCGGCAGCCTTGCCGCTGTTATCCGCCCCCGTGCTGGAACTGCCCGCCGTTTCATTCTCGGCGCCGCAGCCTGCGAGAACAGCTCCCATCATACATGTGACACAGACCAACGATAGCATTTTGCTCATTTTTTTCATCCTAAGACCCCTCCACTATTGTCATATCAGGATTTGACGGAACCCAGCATCGTGCCTTTCATGAAATACTTCTGCAGGAACGGATAGACTGCGAGAATCGGAATTATCGAGACAATAATCGTAGCCGCTACGGCGGATTCGGCGGAAAACACCGTGAATTGCCCGGACTCCGAAGCCGTCTGCTGACCCGCAATAATTTCCTTGATCAGCAACGGGAGCGTGTACAATGACTTATCATTCAGGTAAATAAGCGCTTGCATGAAATTGTTCCACAGGGCAACGCATTCCCACAGGGCAATCGTCGCCAGTACAGGCTTGCATAACGGTAAAATAATCGTAAAAAAGATCCGCAGCGGGTTGGCTCCGTCCATCGTCGCCGACTCCTCGATCTCCTCCGGAATCGAACGCATGAAGCTCTGCATCACGATGACGTTGAATGCCGAGATCAGTCCCGGGATCATGAGCGCCCACAGCGTGTTGATCATGCCCAAGCTTTTGACAAGCAAATACGTCGGGATCAAGCCGCCGCTGAACAGCATCGTGAAAATAATTAAGATCGTTAACAATTTCACGCCCGGAAGGCTCTTGCGGTTAAGCGGATACGCCGTCGTTGCCGTGAACAGCACGTGAAGAACGGTACCGGCTGCGGCTACAATGATGCTGTTGCGGTAGGCCAGCCAAATAAAGCTCGAGGACAGCACCTGGCCATAAGCGTCAAGGCTGAACCCCCTCGGCCATAAGAACAGGCCGCCTCTCATCGCCAAGGACGACGTACTCAGCGAAATCGATATTTCGTGCCATAAGGGATAAAACGTCACGGCACTAAGGATTAGGAGAAACCCATAATTGCACCATTCAAATAGGCGTTCCCCCATGCTTTTCTTGATCATGCCACTCCCCCTCCCCTTACCAAAGTCCTCGTTCGCCCATTCGTCTGACGAGCCAATTCGTAAATATCAGCAGCAAGAGCCCTACTGCCGATTGGAACAGTCCTGCTGCTGCAGCAAAGGAATATCTGCCCATCGTTAACCCGACGCGGTACACATAAGTGTCCAGAATATCGGATACGCCATATACGAGCGGATTGTACAGAATAAATACTTGATCGAACCCTGCGTTGAGGATTTGGCCGGTCCGCAAAATGAGCAGAACAACGATCGTAGACGTAATGCACGGCAGCGTAATATGGCGAACGAGCTGGAAGCGGTTAGCTCCATCCATCCGTGCCGCTTCATACAGGTCCGGATTGACGCCGGCAATCGCCGCCAAGTAAATAACCGTTCCCCAGCCCACCTCTTTCCACATCTCCGTACCGACTAGGAATCCCCGGAATACCTCCGGATTCATGAGCGGAGACGTCGAGAGTCCCAGAAGCTTCAACAGCCCTGTGTCCACGGAAAATACGGAGAACAGGATCCCGCCCAATACTACCCAGGATACGAAATGCGGGAAATAGACGATGGTCTGAATGATCCGCTTGAAAGCGCCGTTCAGAACCTCATTGAGCAGCAAGGCCAGAATGATCGGTGCCGGGAAATTAAATAGCAGCTTATAGAAGCTGATGATAACCGTATTCCGCAGCGCGACCCAGAAATCCGGCGACTCGAACAGAATGCGGAACCATTTCAGCCCTGCCCAAGGGCTTGTGAACATGCTGCCGGCAATTTTGAAATCTTGAAAAGCGATCATGACTCCGCCCATCGGGATGTACTTGAAAATGACGAAATAAATGATCCCGGGCAGCAGCAATAAATAGTAATACTTGTGTTTATGAAACCCTCTCAGGAATGCCGATGATTTGGCATGCGCCGCCGGAGCGATCCCCGTACGTACCGAAGCCTTGACCGATTTATCCAAATAGCGTCTCCTCCTTTCGCCGAAGCGTTACACATGTTGTTGTGTACGCTTTCATCCTAGCCGGGAAAGGGAATGAAAAAAATCCTCAGTTTGCAATAAACATGAGGATTTTATGATCATTGCACGCCGGATGTTATAAATTTCGCATTGATATCAGTTTTTCTAGATCGTTTTGCGGTATTCACCGGGTGTCATGCCTTCGTATTTTTTGAAGAACCGGATAAAGCTCTGCACATCGTTATAGCCAACGGCCTGACTGATTTCATGGAGCGAATCGCTTCGGCTGCTTAATAGCTCCTTGCTTTTCTTAATGCGGTATTCGGTGAGGAATTCGAGCATCGACTTGCCCGTCTCCGCCTTGAACGTGCGGCTCAGATGGCCGCTGCTCACTCCGATATGATCGGCAATGTCGGTGATGGAAATATTGCGGGCATATTGCTCTTCCATATATGCGATCGTCTTGGACACATACAGATTCGTGACCTGCTTGTCCTGCAGACCTTCCAGGAAAGCGATGATTTTATGGATGTGCGTAATCATGAACTGATGCAGTTGATCGTTATTCTGACATTCATGCAATTTGAATATATCCACTTCCTCGTTCAAGCTGCCGATATCGTGGCCTTCCTTCAGCAGTTCATTCAAGACGGAGCTCATCAGCACGACGATCATGCCCTGCAGCTTCTCCAGCGGATACTTTGACTTGTATAAATATTGTTCAAATAAATCGGCCACGCACTGGACCGCTTTCTCCCGGTTCATCGAGGTCACGGAGTGAATCAGCTGCTTCTGCAGCGACATAGGATACACGAACTTCAGCTCGCTCTGGTGATCCTCAATGAATACGACATCGCCCCTGGTGATGACCGCTTTATAATTCAGAATTCGGCGGGTCTGCTCGTAGGCGGCGTGAAGGCGGTCGGCCGCTCCCAAGCCGCTGACGACCAATTGCAGCGACACCTGCAGCTGTCCTTGCAGAGCGGCGTTCATGTCGGCGCAACCGCGCTGAATCAGCTCCCGCAGCTCGCCGTCCCAGCGGCTTCTAGGCAAATTCACGATAAAGCCGAGTCTGCTGCCGTCCAGCATGGTGCCTTCCACGGGCAAGTAACGCTTGAGCGTCTCCGACACCATGCTGTAGATGACGAGCTTGCGCTGCGGATCTTCGGCATCCTCTTGCGTCAAGGGATCGACCACCGCCACGATGACGGCATAATACGGCTCGTGGAACGTAAGGCCCACCTGCTCCAATCGGGCCGGAATCGTACTTTTGTCCGTCATATTATTGCGTAGAATGTCCGAGATGAGATGAGCCTTCATCATCGGCTCGTTCTGTTTGATCGTATCCATCATGGAGGAGATCGCCCCGCTCACGACGGAGTATTCGTCGGCCGCATGCTTATTGTCCCCGGAGCCGGAGAGCGCTTCAATAATTTTCTTCCACGGATTATACATCTTCACGGCAAAGGCGTACGCTACGGCCAGTCCGATAAAGAAAACCGCAAGGACAATGAGCAGGAGCTTGGACATTTTCTCGTACAGCCGTTCTTTGTAATGGACATAGGGAATTAAGTTCACGATCGTCCAACCGTTGCCTTTGACAGCTTGGGTATGGGCGAAATAGGCGGTCTCTCCGATTTGAATTTTCTGCAGGGTATCCGAAGCTGTAGCTGCGTTCGCTGCCAGAAGCTTGTTAATCGCCTCATTCTCTTCGTTGCTGAATTGGGAAATGACATGCGCATTACTGTCCACGATGAAAATCCGCTGATCGCCGCCGCTGTTCATGTTATAGATGGTGCTCAGAAACAGCGCTTTCGGGATGTTGATGACGAGCGTGCCGAGCGGCTTGGCTGCCGTGACGGGGATCGACTTGTAGAACGTCAGATCGTTCTCCCTTACTTGATACCAGAACGTTGCACCGCTATGCAGCTTAATCTGCTCCAATGCCTCTTTATCGTAGAAAGCGCCTGCGTCGAACAACCCCTCATTCGAAGTCATAAACCGGCCGTTCAGCGCCATGTAAATGTATACGGAGGAGAACAGCTTATTCGAAACGACCTGCGTACGAAGCTGCTCTTTCAGTTGATAGTAGTCGTACATGTTAAAAGCGGACGGATCCTGCAGCATCGTGTTCATATTCGGCAGAAACGACAGCTGCAAGGAGAAATAGCTGATTTGATCGATAAGCGTCTCTATATTTTTGGAAACGCGCTGTACACTGCTGTCGGAGGATTGCTCCAGTTGGGACGTCAAATCTTCACTAATCGTATAAGAGTATACGGATACAATCATTAGCGTAGGGATCAGCACGGTTATGAAATACGAAAGCAGCTGCTTGCGAAATAAGGAACGGTTAAAAAACGGCCTGTATGTAAACCCTTTCAAGAATGTCCCTCCCTTTGGTCATCTGATCTTCCGCAGATAGTTTATCTTAGTCAATAAACGCTTCTACTGTCAATAAGGCATTGCTTCAGACAAAGAAAGCGCCTGCTCTCCGAACGAGTCGGCGAACATGGCGCTATTCGAACTGTTTGAAATACATGATCCGCTCCGCAATCTCCGGATGCGAGCCGCGAAACCACTGAACGAGCTTGGGCTGCGCCACGGGGGAGAGATTTTCTATCGCAATCTGCTGAAACGCGCGGATGGCTGCATCGCCGTCTCCGGTCATACGCATCGCGTAGACGTCCGCCCTATGCTCGAGCACCCGGGAGAAGGCGTTCTGCGCCGGAGCGGAGATGAAGCCCATCAGCGTCATGAGCAGCAGCAGCACAGGCAATGCGGCGAGATCGTTCTCGCCCCGGATGCCCCATTTGGCGCCCCAACGTCTCAGGAAGAAGCGGTAGGCGTGGAAGGCGAGCCACAGGCCTAACAAACTGAGCGCGATCCCGTAGGCGAGCCCGAGATAGATGTGCTTCTCCACATAATGTCCCATCTCGTGCGCCATCACGGTCAATATCTCATCCGACTGCAGCTTCTTCAGTGTCGTATCCCACAGCACGATGCGGGCGTTCCCGCCGATTCCGTTCACATAAGCGTTAATCGCAGCGGTCCGCTCGGACATATTCACTTCATACACTTGATCGGCCGGGATGTGCGACTCGGCGGCAAGCCGGAGAATTTGCGCTTTGAGCTCCTGATCCTGGAGCGGCTTGAAATCGTTGTAAAGCGGATCGAGCACAACAGGCTGAATGAACGTGACGAATACAATGAGCGGAACGGACAGCAGCCAGAACCAGAACCACCAGCGGTTGGGGCTCCATTGCACGACAGCTCTGAACAGCCAAACCAGTAGGATGGTCCCCAGGCTGCCAATCAGATAATCTTTGGCTTGGTCGCTGAGGAACATGGCCGGCGTCTCCGTGGATAACCCGTAGGCTTGATCGACTTTGAACAGAAACACATCCACCGGCAGGAAGAGCACGTCCATCAGCAGCGTGAACAACAGCACAAATACGGTGAGCTGCAGCAAGGAAGCGCGGAAGAGCTTCTCCGCCAGACTCCGAATTCGCACAGCCACGCCCAGGAACAGCAGGATCAGTCCGATTTGCAGCGGTGCGCTTAAGAAATAGGCCAAGGAGCGGATGCGGGATAACGACTCGGCTTTCGCCATTTGCTGGTGTGTCATGAACGTATGCGGGTCTGCGCTCGTGCCGATGAGGTCATTCGGAATTCGGAACAGATCTCCTTGGAGCAAATACACGATCATCCCCAACGCATACAGGCCGAAGGCTGCGCCAAGCAGCAGATAGAGCCGTTTCATTTCATCCCCCGCTCCCTACATCATTCAGATTAATTAACAACCAGTCCGGTGTGAAATCTCTGGACAACAGCCACACCTGCGTAAACAATCCCTTGGGCTGCACCAGCTTATGCTTATGGCTAAGCACATCGGACATGCCGAAGAGCAAGGAGACATTCCGGATAAGCAGCATACAAGGATACTCATGCGAGTAATCCTGGAACTTCAGCTCCTTAATCGCAATCCGGTCATTAATGACCTTAATGAAGTTGTCGATCACCTCGGAGCCCGGCTTCGTCAGCTCGGAACGCGACATCATGAGCCTGGCCTCCTCCGTATCGTAGAACAGATGCGTCACTTCCAGCCCCACAGGCTGAGCATCCGCGCCCTCCAGGAGCGCATCGGGCTTCTCCTGCTGTCTGATCATCCGCAGCGGCACATCGTTATTGAGATTGTATACTTCCAGGAAAATATCAATCGCAGCTTGTTCCAGCGCTTTTTTCTCATCTTCATGATTATTCATAAGCTTCCCTCATATCCGTTAAGCCGGTATTATCTACCATTTTACCCTATTCTATGAGAGGATGCCCCACGCGGTTATCATTATTTGCGCACAAGCCCCGCGCGATTCTCCCGCCTTCCTACCCTATGCGGCTTGACCGCGCTTGTATGACAGCGAAAAAAAGCACGAACGTCCGCTCCTGCTCCGGAGCTGCGTTCATGCTTGCTGTTATACCGGGTCTAGCTGCACCGACGCTTGCTTGCCGCTGAGCTGGATGCCCGTTTGCTTGCGTCCGTATGCGCTCAAGTCCCGTATGAGCGACTCCAGGAGTTCCTTCGCTTTGGCGCCTTCTTTGCCCGATATTTTTACTACGAACTGGACGGCATCGCCGCCTTGAAGAATCCGCTGCGCCTGACCGAGCTTCGTATCCAGGTCGTGATCCTCGATCTGCGGCGTCAGACGCAGCTCCTTAACCTTAGGCCCCTGCTCCCGCTTGCGGGCTTGCTGCTTCTCGGCTAGCGCTTCCTGCTTCGCCTGCCCCGAGCCGATCAGCCTGCAAGGCGGCGGCGAGCTCATCAGCGACGTACAGACCAGATCGACCTTGAGCTGTTTCGCCAATTGCAGCGCTTCTTTCGTGGACATGACGCCTAAGTCTTCACCGTCCATACCGGTGAGTTGAACTTCGGAGGCTTTGATTTTGTCATTCTTAATCATTGTGATTGCACCTGAACTTTCGTTATAATGAACCCATCTGTATGATAAAGCTGATTAGGCCGTTTGAAGGAGATGTCTGACCTCGTATGAATAGAAAACAACTGGAAGAACAAATGATTGAAAATTATAAGCGCGAGGAACATATGATGATTCTCGTCTTTGCCCAGTGGTGCATTAACCATGATCTGGATCCCGCTGCGCTGTATCATTCCGCTTATCCGGAGCAGCCCAACAATGCCGCCCTGCAGCAGGCGCTTGATCTGACTGTGCCCAAAGAGGAGGCCGGTGATGTCCAAGATGCCACCGTCCTGGGCGTTCTCTCTCTCTTCGGTAACGAAGAGCTTGCCTTTGTTGTCACACAGGAGATCGAGAAACGAAACAAACGGTAGCGTTAATATGGCGAATGTGCTCGTCGTGCCTAGGTCAGGCCGAAGGCGTCAGCCAGCAGCTCGATGGTCCGCAGCCTCGTCTCCAGCCTATAGCCGCCTGTGACGACCATGACTTCATCGACTTGATAGCTGTCGGCCAAATTCAACAACTGCTCCCTGACCTGTCCCGGATCGCCGATAATCATCCGCGACCGATTGTCCCTGATCCGGGTCTGGTCCCAATCGGAGTACACATATGCAGCCGCTTCCTCAGGCGATTTCACTCCGGTGAATTCGCCTTTTTCCATTTGCAGAATGCGCAAATCGATCGAAGTAGCGAGCACTTCGGCTTCTGCCTGCGTATCGGCGCAGAGCACATAGATGCACACCGTCGCTTGCGGTACGACGTTGAGCGCGGACGGCTTGAATGAGCTGCGGTAGCTGCGCACCGCATGCTGTCCGCCCGCTCCGTTGATGAAGTGCGCGAAGCAGAACGCTGCGCCTGCCTGCGAGGCGTACACCCCGCTCTGTCCGGTGGAGCCGAGCAGCCATACCTGGGGCACTCCCTCTACCAAGGGGGTCGCGCGGATGCCCTCGAACACGTGCCCGGGTTCCAACGAGTCGGTGAGGAACCCGAGCAGGTCCGTGACTTGCGCCGGGAACCGCTCAAGTCCCTCGAACAGATCGGCGCCGACGCCCCGCAGCGCCTTGGCCGTGTGCGGCGTGCCGCCCGGCGCGCGGCCGATGCCCAGGTCGATGCGCCCCGGGTAAAGCGCTTCGAGCATGCGGAAATTTTCCGAGACCTTGTAGGCGCTGTAATGCGGCAGAAGCACGCCGCCGGACCCGAGGCGAATGCGGCTGGTGCGGGCCGCCAAGGTTGACAACAATACCTCCGGCGAAGAGCCGGCAAGGCCGACCGAATTGTGATGCTCCGACACCCAGAATCTCGTGTAGCCTAGGCGGTCAGCCGCCTGCGCCAGCTGAATCGTCTGCCGGAGCGCTTCGCTATGTGTAAAACCGGAAGATACCGGTGACTGATCAAGAATACTTAATTTCAGCATAGTCATCCCTTCTTTCTGAGTCATCTGCCGATGATCTTGATTATACAACGTCCCGGATACAAAAGAAAAAAAGGACGAACCCCTTGAAGGCGTTGTCCTCGATTACGACATAGATCTGCAATTACTACAAGTGTATGGCTCCGGCTTAACTTTATGCCATTCTTTTTCCACTATGCTGGCAAATTGGGATTGGAATTGGAACGATCCACACCTGGGGTGGCATTCGTTCTGCGGTCGCGAATACGCTGTACCGTCATGATACATCCGATGAACCCGGCGCCGCCGACAGCAAATCCAGCCAACACGTCGCTTGGATAATGCACGCCCAAGTAAATGCGGCTCAGTCCGATGCAGACGACCAGTACGGCTGTCGCAGCTGGAATCAGCCAGGCCGCCTTGAAGCGCTCGCGCACAGCCAGCCAGAACAAATAGCCGATCAGCCCGTAGAATAAACTCGACACCATCCCGTGTCCGCTCGGGAAGCTGAAGCCCGTTTCCTCGATCAGCCAAGGGCCTGGCGGGCGCTCTCTGCCGAACGCATATTTGAGCGCGGTGTTCAGTCCCCACGCCGTCAATACGCCGACAAGCAGCACGAGCGTCTCGCCTCTTTGTTTCAGCTTGAACAGCAAGATCAATGCCACGACGACGAAAACGGCGAATTCCGCTTTGCTTTTCCCCAGCACCGTAATCCCTTTGGCTACCGGCGTGAGCCCGTCGCTTCTTAAAGACTGGACAACGCGCCCTAGCGTCATATCGAAGACCTGCAGCCAACCGGACGATAAACTTAAAGCGATTACCACAAATACAATGAGCAGCGCACAGATCGCCACCATCGCACCGGTTCCCCAAACCGCATTTCTGTACGAAGATTTCCCCTGCATGACCGAACTCTCCCCCAATTAATATCTTTTGCAGCTACGCCCGTTTACGGGCTCTTACAGCTTGCATTCGCTTAATAAGCAGCGGAACGAGCGCAAACACCGCATACATCCCGACAGCTGCGTAAAACTTGCCTGAACCGATATCCTGCAGCGACGCACCGAATACGTTATACACCACAGCACCGGGAATTATACCAATCAGCGTTCCCCATGTATAGTCCCAAAAACGAATTTTGGACAGTCCAGCCCCATAGCTAACACCGTCAAACGGGAAAAACGGCATCAGACGCATGTACAACACGACCATAAAGCCTCTCTCTTCAGCCTTTTGATCGAACGACTGCAGCTTCTTATTGCGCAAAATATGCTGAAAGCCATGACGCCCCCATTTTCTCGTGATATAAAAAGAAAGCAGCGCCCCGGCGCCGGCCCCAATAATATCGTAGATCGTCCCCCAGAAAGCTCCGAATACATAACCGCCATACAGCGTTAGCGGCGTTGCCGGAAACAAAACGAGCGGGCGCAGCGTGTACACAACAATGTACAACAACCCGCCGAGCGGACCCGACTCCCGCAGCCACTCCGTCAGCCGGCTTAAATCCATATGCTTCAAAATACCTGTACACTGCAGCACGAGCAAACCCGCGCCGGCGGCCAGAAACCATCCTATCAATAACCAAAGCGACTTCGAGCGCGCCATGGGTTCCCTCCTCCAAGCATTGCCAATGTCTCTCATCTGCTCTCCATCTTACAAAACACCGGAAGCAATATCAAATGTGAGCTAGGGCATCCAGACGGGCTTCTGGACCGCACTCGTCTCCAATCGTCCGCCGCACTGCTACTGCATTGGCTGCTACCCCCGTAAACTCAAATGCAAATGAGTCTATAGGCGCAACCTCACATTCCTTGCCCAACCCACTGCGCTGCCACCAATGGTTACGGTTAGGGCGCTCATTGACGCATCGTATCGTTGGTTTGCTTTTTCTGTGGTATCTACACTGGCGCTACCCTCGCGTATCCGGATTGAGTGAACTTAAATGCAAATGATCTATAGGCACCTCCATTTGAAGCTGCTCTGTTTTCGTTAGAGGCATTAATGTTTAAACTCGTTAATTCTGTAATATGTACAAAGGAGAAATGCGGAGACCTTAAGACGCATAAGTTGTAGCTGAGCCGACGGGATAGTGCTCCAAGACTTCAGGTGCGTGACCGACTGGAGGCTGGACCAAGCTGTACCGGAAGTTAGCGGGAGACTGTTCTGAGCCGACGGGATAGTGGCCCAAGACTTCGGGCGCCTGACCGACTGAAGGCTGGAACAAAGCGGTACCGGAAGTTAGCAGGAAGATGCCTGAGCCAACGGGATAGTGGCCCAAGACTTCGGGTGCGTGACCGACTGGAGGATGGACCAAGCGGTATCGGAACTAAGCGGGTAGCTGCCTGAGCCAACGGGATAGTGGCCCAAGACTTCGGGCATCTGACCGACTGAAGGCTGGACCAAAGCGGTACCGGAAGTTAGCAGGAAGATGCCTGAGCCGACGGGATAGTGCCACAACAACAAAATAGACCGCAAGGAACAATCCCCTGACGGTCTACTCGGTTAAACGTGTTGCTCCAGTACTTCACGCCGTTATATTAACTTGCGCAGCATTTCTTGAACTTTTTGCCGCTGCCGCACGGGCAGGGATCGTTCCGGCCAATCTTCGTCCGCGTTCTCATATCGATGACATCCGCTTGCGCGGGAGCTTGCTGCATAACACCCGCCGGCTTGATTGCCGCAGAGAGCTCGCTAGGCGAGTAGCCCTTAAGGGCCCACATACGCGTCCCGTTGTTGAGTGCTGCAATGCAGCTCATGAAGCCTCTGGTCAACTCCAGATCATCGATTTCAAGCTGCTGCTGGAGGGATTGAAGTATGACACCTGCGGCAGCGCCATTACGAATTTGATCCACACAATCCTCTACGATCAAATCAGCATCCTCAAATCCGACGGAGTAGTTCTTGCGGATAAAATCGATAAAAGCTTTGTGCACCTGGTTCCGGTCAACAAATCCAGGCTCTCCCGCAGCAAGCAGCTGGCTTTTGGTAAAAGGATACAACGAGATGCTAAGTCTGGATTCCTGCTCCAACTGCACTTGCTTCGGATTGATCAACTCAATGTTGTGATAGCCTTTGGAATCGGGCACGATTTGCTGATAGAAAGGAATGGCTTCCTTAATAACCGTCAAGTATTCGCTCACTTGTACGTCAGATCCCATATGCTGTTTGACAAGGTTCAACATTTCATCTTCGTTCAGCCGCCCGTAGTAAAACAGCATGCCGCTCGTCAGCTTGATCCATTCCGCGTTCCTTTTGAACTTCTCACGATAGGCATTGACGTCCAGCTTCTGAAAGCTATGAAGCACTTCCTGCGGCATAGCCAACGTAAACTTCCCCTTGTGAATACCGGCAAACAGCAGCCCTCTGCTCTCAAAATAATGCAGCTGAAAGAAGTCTATCGGCGTGTGAGAGACGCCTCCGCGTCCGGCAACCTGTTTCAAAATCTGATAACGGGTCTCGTCCATTTTATGAAGCAGAACTGGCAGCGCATCCGGAATATGCCTTTCCAACGCAATCGCCAAATCTTGTTTTTTCAGTGAGCTTACGCCTTTAATCTCCAAATTCGTACGGATTTCCGTTAATTCGCCCTTCGATAATCGAACAAGACGGTCAGCGAGTGAAAGCGGAACTGTCATTTCGGGATAAAATCCCCCCCCTACAGCAGCCTCATTCTGATGTTTTGCGCTCTGGCGCTTGTCCATTTCCTTCATCCTTTCCAACAAGAAAAACATTTGCATCTTCAATTTGCTCCATACATTGTACAATTTATCCGCCGTTTGGGATAGAGTTTCCCACTAGTTTCCATCAACGTTACCGATTTAGCCATAAAAAGGCACCTGCCAGTTCATCTGGCAGGTGCCTCTTTCCTACACCGGACGCAGGGCAACGCCGGCCAAAAAGCTGAGCATGAACTGCACCGCAAGCCGTGAAGTGACATTCCGCACATCGACGGTCGGATCGATGCAGACCATATCCAGCCCTTGTACTTGCGGCAGCGCTCCAAGTCGGTGCAGCGCATCCATGGCATCCCACGGATGCATGCCCCCGGTGCCGATGGCGGGACAGCCAGGCGCATAAGCCTGATCGATGACGTCCACGTCGAAGCTCACATAGAGCGCATCCGTCTCCTGTCCGGCAAGCGCAAGCGCTTGGTCCAGCACGGCATCGATGCCCATGCGTCTGACATCCCGTGAGGTGAAGACATGCACGCCTTGGTTTATCACATACTCGTGGTACGGCTTCGAGTTCATGAACCCGCGAATGCCAATCTGTACGATGTGCCGGCCTTGCACGACACCTGACTCCAGAATGCCCCGAAACGGCGTGCCGTTCGTCGCCCCGCCATCCTCGAAATTGCGCACATCATGGTGTGCGTCAAAGTGGATGATACCGACATTGCGCCCGGGATAGCGGTCTGCGAAAGCTTTGAGCGACGGACAGCTCGTCGAATGATCGCCGCCGACGATGATCGGGATCAGCGCAGGCTGCTTCCGATACAGCGCGCGCAGGCTTTCCTCGATGCGGCGGTGGCATTCTGCGATGTCGGTGACATGCATCTGGATGTCGCCAAAATCCCGGACGGCCAAATCCTGCAAATCGACTCCGTACTCCAACGAGTACGTCGTGAAAGATTTGAACGCCGCCCGTATGGAGGCCGGCGTCGCGGAAGCGCCGGAGTGGGAGATCGACGACTTCGAGAGCGGAACGCCGATGATGCCGGCAAGCAGCGGCTCGCTGCCGTCCCACTGGCGGAGCCAATGAGCGACTTTCGTCTCCATCCGATCGCGGAAGGCGGCTTGGTCGGGCGCCCGGAGATAGGGAATGTCCTGGCTCATTCTACCGCCTCCTTATCCGTCAGCGAACGGTTCCACACGACGACTTTTCCGTTCTTCACAACGCCGAACGTGTGATTAATACCGAAATGGTACGGCAAATAGGCGATATTCGGTGCGTCGAAGATGGCGAGATCCGCTCTTTTGCCGATCTCGATGGAGCCGATCTCGTCACCGCGGCCCAACGCATTCGCTGCGTTGAGGGTGCAGGCGGTTATGATTTCCTCTGGGGTCATTTTCAAGTTAAGCGACGCCAGCATCATAATGAGTTGGATCGACTCGGTCGGACAAGAGCCAGGGTTATAGTCTGTGGACAGAGCCACCGGCAGCCCGTAAGTGTCGATCATGTCACGTGCACGCGCGTGCGAAAGCAACCCGAGATTGAACGAAGTACCCGGCAGCAGCACCGGCACGACACCGCTTGCCCGAAGCGCCGCAAGCCCTTGGTCTGTAGCGACGAGCAAGTGCTCGGCAGATATCGCTCCCACCTCGGCGGCGAGCTCGGCTCCGCCGAGCGGGACAATTTCGTCGGCATGGATTTTGGCACGCAGTCCAAGCCGCAGGGCGGCCGTCAGTATCCGGCGTGACTGATCCACCGAGAAAACGCCCTCCTCGCAAAACACATCGCAGAACTCCGCAAGCCCCGCTTCCGCTACCTGTGGGAGCATATCCTCCACGATGTGGTCCACGAACGCTTCGGTCCGCCCTTTGAACTCGGGCGGGACGGCATGCGCTCCCATGAAGGTCGGCACCACGTCGACGGGATGCGAGCTCCGCAAGCGCTGCGCAACGCGCAATTGCTTCATCTCATCCTCCACGGTAAGGCCATATCCGCTCTTCGCTTCAACGGTTGTGACTCCGTTCAGCAGCATCTCATCGAGGCTGCGCCGCGCCTTGTGGTACAGTTCACTCTCGCCGGCAGCCCGGGTAACTTTCACGGTACTCAGAATGCCCCCGCCCTGCGCCAAAATATCCAAATAAGGCACGCCGGACCGTTTCAGCGCCAGCTCGTGCTCACGCGAGCCTCCGTGCACCAGATGCGTATGGGGGTCGACGAGGCCGGGAGTGACCAAGCGCCCGCCGGCATCGATCGTCTCGGCAATGGCGACCCCTTCAAGGCTCTGCCAAACCTCTTGGGCTGGGCCGAACCATGCGATACGCCCTTGGCGTATGGCAATTGCCGCATCTTCGATCTCACGTATTTCCTTCATCGTCTGTCCGCAACGCGGCGCATTGCCCGGCGGTGTGACCAAGCGCCCGATGCCTGTGATAAGCAGATCAATCCGTTCCATCGTAAGCCTCCTTCCTAGCCTTGCTCGCTCATCGGGATGCGAATGCCATGCTTCTCCGCCGTCTTCACCGCCTCGTCATATCCTGCATCGACATGGCGGATGACACCCATGCCGGGGTCTGACGTCAGTACGCAGCTCAGCCGCTCTGCCGCTGCATCCGTTCCGTCTGCGACCACAACCATGCCCGCATGCAGCGAATAGCCCATGCCCACGCCGCCGCCATGATGGACCGATACCCATGAGGCTCCGGCCGACGTGTTGATCAACGCGTTCAAAATCGCCCAATCGCCCACGGCGTCGGAGCCATCCTTCATCGCCTCTGTCTCCCGGTTCGGCGAGGCGACGGAGCCGCAATCCAGATGGTCGCGGCCGATGACGATCGGTGCTTTCAGCTCTCCGCTGCGCACCATCTCGTTGAGAGCGAGCCCGAACTTCTCTCGCTCGCCGTAGCCGAGCCAGCATATGCGGGCCGGAAGCCCTTGGAAGGCGACGCGTTCTCCGGCCATCCGGATCCAACGATGCAGGTGCGCATTGTCCGGGAAAAGCTTCAACACCAGCTCATCGGTCTTGCGGATATCCTCCGGATCGCCGGAAAGCGCCGCCCAGCGAAACGGCCCTTTGCCCTCGCAGAAGAGCGGGCGAATATAGGCTGGGACGAAGCCGGGAAAATCAAAGGCTCCGGAGACGCCTTCGTCATAAGCGACTTGACGGATATTGTTCCCGTAGTCGAATACAACGGAGCCCATCTGCTGCATATCGAGCATCGCTTGCACATGGCCGGCAATGCTTTGCTTGGATAAAAGCACATACTGCTCGGGATCGCTCGCCCGCAGCTTAGCCGCCTCCTCCGGCGTGAAGCCCGAGGGAATGTACCCGATGAGCGGATCGTGCGCCGACGTCTGATCCGTTACGAATTGCGGCTTCACCCCGCGCCGCACGACCTCCGGGTACACCTCCGCCGCATTGCCGAGAAGCCCGATGGACAGAGGCTTCCCAGCCTGCATCGCTTCTTCCGCAAGCTGCAGCGCCTCGTCCAACGATTCGGCCAGCACGTCGCAGTACCGTGTCTGGATACGGCGCTCGATGCGCGAACGGTCGGCCTCGACCGCAATCACGACGCCTTCATTCATCGTGACCGCCAGCGGTTGGGCGCCGCCCATGCCCCCTAAGCCCGCCGTCAAGGTCAGCGTACCCTTGAGCGTTCCTCCCGCATGCTGCCTGGCCGCCTCGGCGAAGGTCTCGTAGGTTCCCTGCAGAATGCCCTGCGTACCGATGTAGATCCAGCTGCCCGCCGTCATTTGTCCGTACATCATAAGCCCCTTCGCTTCCAGCTCACGGAAATGCTCCCAATTCGCCCATTTGGGCACGAGCACCGAGTTGGACAGCAGCACCCGCGGTGCGCGCGTGTGGGTTTTGAATACGCCGACGGGCTTGCCGGATTGAATGAGCAGCGTTTCGTCGTCTGCCAGACGCCGAAGCTCCCGCACAATCGCGTCATATGCCGGCCAATTGCGCGCCGCTTTGCCGATGCCGCCATAGACCACTAGATCTTCCGGACGCTCCGCCACCTCCGGGTCGAGATTATTCATCAGCATGCGCAGCGCCGCCTCCTGCACCCACCCCTTGCAAGAAAGCTCGGTGCCGCGCGGTGCGCGGACTGCTCTCTGTCCATGTTCGTTTGCGCCTGTCATCCCACCATCTCCTTCGATTTAAAATAACGAACCGGTTACCGCCTCAACCGCTTGCAGCCATTTCCCTTCCAAGAGCGCGGAAGCGACATTCTCAATATCTTGGGAGGTCGACCGGTCCTGCGTGACCGCAGGGACAACCGCCCGAACCTTTTCATACAGCGCACGAGTAGCCGGCGCCAGCCCCTCCGCCCCGCGGAACTCAGCTGCTTCTGCGGCGCAGATCAGTTCAATCGCGAGCACCTTGGACACGTTCTCGATCACTTGTGCGGCATGGCGCGCCGATGTGGTTCCCATGGACACATGGTCTTCCTGGTTCGCCGAGGAAGGGATTGAGTCTACGCTTGCGGGATGAGCAAGAACCTTATTCTCCGAAACGAGCGAGGCGCTGACATATTGCGTAATCATCATGCCCGAGCCGATGCCGGGATCATGGCTCAGAAATGCCGGCAAGCCGCCGGACAGTGCAGGATTCACGAGCCGTTCCGTGCGCCGCTCCGAAATATTGGCCAGCTCGCTCATGCCGATTTTCAGGAAATCCATGGCGAAAGCGATCGGCTGCCCGTGGAAATTCCCCCCGGAAATCACGAGCCCCTGTTCGGCGAATAATAGCGGATTATCTGTCGCTGCATTAATCTCTATGGCGATTTTATCGCCTGCATACCCAAGAACTTGGCGCGTCGCGCCGTGTACCTGCGGCAGGCAGCGCAAGGAGTACGCATCCTGCACGCGGAGCTCGCCCTGCCGCGTCGTCAGCTTGCTGCCCTGCAGCAGCGTGCGCAGATTGCGCGCGACCCCGATCTGCTCCGGATAAGGGCGCACGCGCTGCACTTCGTCTGCGTATGCATCCGGGATGCCGCGCAAGCACTCTACCGTCATCGCCGCGATCACATCGGCCATCCGGGCGAGGCGTTCCGCCCGGACCAACGCCAGCGTGCCGATGGAGGTCATAATCTGCGTGCCGTTGATTAAGGCCAGCCCTTCTTTCGCCTGCAGGGTAATCGGCTTCAGCCCTGCTTGGACAAGCGCAAGAGCGCCCGGCAGACGCTGCCCATGGTAGAAGGCCTCGCCCTCGCCCATCAGCACGAGGGCCAGATGGGACAGCGGCGCCAAGTCCCCGCTTGCGCCCAGCGAACCCTGCTCCGGCACGACCGGATGCACGCCGCTGTTGATGCAGTCAACGAGCAGCTGCAGCGTTTCCGGGCGAATGCCGGAGTACCCTTTGGCCAGCGCATTCGCCCGCAGCAGCATCAATGCCCGCACGGCCGGTTCCGGCAGCGGCCTGCCCACCGCGCACGCATGGCTGCGAATCAAGTTCAGCTGCAGCCGTAAGGCGTCCTGCGGGGATATGTGCACGTCGCTGAACTTGCCGAAGCCCGTCGTGACGCCGTACACCACCTGACCTGACGCAACCAGCTCCTCCACCACCTGGCGGCATTGCGCCACACGTCTCACCGCATCTTCCGCCAGCACCACCGGCGCGCCTTCCCAAGCAACCGCGGCTACCTGATCCGCCGTCAGCCGCTCGCCATCCAAACAGACAGGATTCATGCCGCCCCCGTCATCCTGCTGCTGCTTTTCCTTATATACCATCGCCATGTCCGATCAGACTCCTTTCTCGCTTTAACAAAAGAAAGGGACCGTACGGAAGATGTTCTCTTCCATACGGTCCCTTTTTAAAAAAGAGGGTTCTATGCGATTGTCCGGTATCCTGCTTCCGCCGATCCCTCATCGCGCTCACTCGCTTTTTTCGTTTTTTTGTAAATATGAAGTATACCTGCTCTTATTGTCACACGTGGATTTGCCCCCTGTCAAGATGGCCGAACACCCAGCTCACTACGCAGCACGAAGCCTCGCTTAGTCCCACCCGAGGGTGTGGCTCAGCGAGGCTTCGTCATGAACCCCGTTTGCTTCCTACGCCAACCACTGTCTTACCTTCGTAGCGAAGTTGGTCAGCATCTCTTGCGATCCGTATTGGTTGCTGAAATCCTCGATACCGATATAGCCGTCGTAGCCGACCGCTTTCAAATCAGCCAGCAGCTGCTTCCAGTTCACCATACCTTCATCGATCGGGGACCACTCGCTTTTCCACAGCTTAATGCCGTCCTGCGTTTCGCCTGTCGGTACCCATTGCGCATTCTTCACATGCACATGTGCCAGGTACGGCCCTAACAGCTCAAGGCCCATCCGGTAGTTCTCGAAGCCTTCGTGAACCATGTTGCCTGCATCGTGCAGAACCCCGATATGATCCGGGTTGAATTGGGACACCAGACGGTGGACAAGCCCTGCGCTAGGTGTAATCGTATTATGGTGGATTTCGGCCAAAGCTTTGATGCCATATTGCTGGGAAAACTCCTGCACGTGGTGCAGATAGTCCGTAGCCTTAGCAAACAAATCGTTATAATTCACGCTTTTATCGTAGTTAGGCACACCGCAGCGGATGAAAGAAGCTCCTACTTTTTTCGCCGCTTTGAACGCTACTTCCGTCTCTTCGACATTACAGTTGTTCAAATAAGGCGTCACGCTCAAGTTCACCAGGTTATTGCTGAGGGAGATCTGTTTAAAACGCTCCAGCTCCTCGTCGGAAGCGCTTGGATCGATGGAGCACAGATTGTTTCTCCAGAAAGAAGGCTTCTCGCCTTTCAATTCCGCAGGAACGTCCTTGAAACGCCACTCGATTCCTTCAATCCCGGCTGCCACAGCGGCTTTGGCCAGCTCTTCAGGTGTCAAATCCGGTGTAGATACGGTAAAAATAGACAACTTCATATTGAATCCTCCTTAGAGTATTGATCATCATTCTCACAATTTCGCTTCAAACAGCTTGTTTGTTTATCTCTTCTTTATTTTGCAGTATAATAAAAACGTATTCATTGCATTAATTGGGCGAAAGTTTGCTAATATTGACTGAGTTAATAGAGGAGAACCTCTCATGCAAGATCTATATCACAATCTGCATCGCATGATCAATTTCCGGCATACTGTGACGAACGAGCCTCATCCGATGGACTTTCATCAGCACCACGATCAGTATGAAATTTATTTTTTCCTGACCGGGGATGTCCACTATTTCATCGAAAAGCAGGTCTACCACCTGCAGTATGGCGACCTCCTGATCATGCATAGCAATGAGCTGCACCGGCCTAACTTTCAATCCAAGAAACAGCGCTACGAGAATTGCGTCATCCACTTTACGCCAGCGCTGCTCGACCGTTTGAACTCTTCGCAGTTCGACCTGCTGCACTGCTTCAATAACCGCAAGTTCGGCGAGCAGAACCGGATGCGGCTGAATCCGCAGCAGATCGACGACATTATGAAAATTTACGAGCGCATGGAGCAATATACCCGGCCTCAGGCGCTGCCCGGCTCCGATATCCTCTTCGTGGCCGCGTTCATCGAGCTGCTTGTATTTATCAACCGGATTTTCCTTAATCAGGGCAAACAAGAGGAGCAGACGATTATTCCCGACAAACTTTCCGCCCTCTTCACGTATATCGACGAAAATTTAGACGGGGACTTGTCGCTGGAAGTGCTGGAGCATGTCGTATTCATGAATCGCTCCTATCTTTGCCGATTATTCAAAAAACATACGGGAAGCACCATTCACGAGCATATTTTATTTAAACGCATTAATAAAGCGAAGCAATTGCTCCGGGAAGGCTCGACGGTCACCGATACATGCCAGCTTGCCGGCTTCAACGACTACTCCAACTTCATCCGCACGTTCAAGAAAGCCGTCGGCCTCCCTCCGCGCCAATACCAAGCGCAGCAGCGGCGGGTCTGACAATAGGTTGTGCTGCCCCGGCCATTTATGGCTGCGGGCATTTTTTTATGAGGGATTAGATCATGACCGGTCGGAGCCGGACCTGCTTGCCGAACTCGGTGTCCATGAAGGCGCAATAAATGGAAAAACTCCCGTTATTCCAGCTCTCAACTGGCTCTTGAGACGTAATAACAGGAATTTCTCCAGTTAAAAAATCGAACAAGGCGCCAGTTTGGTCACTTTTGGCCGAATTAACAGGAGATTTTCCAGTTGTCGCGTCTGCGGGAACGTCATTTCGCTGAAATAACAGGAGAAATTCCAGTTACGCATGCCTTTAGGCGGGGCTGCTTCTGCTGGGTCAGGATCCGCTCTTTCCTGCCAGGTCCGCTTCACGCTCGGACAGGTTCTGCTCTTTCCTGCCAGGTTCGCTCCCGCTAGTACAGGATCTGCTCTAACCAGCTCCAACTTGACCAGCATCTGCTCCTCCATAGCGCACCAGTCACCAAGCGCACATGCAAAAAAAGACCCCCATTCCCCTGCAAAAAGCAGGTTCATAGGAGCCTCAGCCCTAGCCTAACAAGCGGATTACTTCAAATTCTCCGGGTTCAACTGAAGCAGCTCCGGCAGCACGAAAAGTCCGTCCTTCCGAATCAACACGTCGTCAAACCAGATCTCCCCGCCGCCGTATTCCGGACGCTGGATGTTCACGATATCCCAGTGCAGCGAAGACTTGTTGCCATTGTAAGCATCGTCATAGCAGTTGCCTGGCGTGAAATGGAAGCTGCCATCGATTTTCTCATCGAACAGCGTATCTTTCATCGGATGCTGAATGTACGGGTTCACGCCGATGGCGAATTCCCCGACATAACGCGCGCCTTCATCCATATCGAAAATCTCATTAATACGATCCGTATCGTTGGCCGTCGCTTTAATGATTTTGCCGTTTTCAAATTCCAAGACGATATTCTCGAAAATAAAACCGTCATGCGGCGTCGGCGTATTAAAGGAAATAACCCCGTTCACCGAATCGCGCACCGGTGCCGAGTATACCTCGCCGTCCGGAATGTTCAGCTCGCCGTCGCATTTGACGCCGCCGATGCCTTTGATCGAGAACGTAAGATCCGTTCCGGGACCGACCAAACGCACTTTGTCCGTGCGATCCATCAGTTCTTTCAAAGCGTCCATCGCTTTGGACATTTTGCCGTAGTCCATCGTACATACGTTGAAGTAGAACTCCTCGAAAGCATCCGTGCTCATGCTGGCGAGCTGTGCCATCGAAGAAGTCGGGTAACGCAGAACGACCCATCTTGTATCTTTTATACGAACATCAAAATGCACTTGTTGATAATAAATTGAATTATAGAGCTTCATCCGGTCCGCCGGAATGTCCGACAGCTCGTAAATGTTAGCTCCGCCGCGCACACCTATGTAGCCTTGCATTTGCTTCATTTGGAAAGCGTCGATTTCCGCCCAAGTCTGCATTTGGGCCTCCGTTCCTTCCATCACGAGCTGGCGGATCACCGCATGATCGCGCAGGTTGACGAAAGGATGCGCGCCTGCGGCATGAACTTTTTTCACCAGTTCCTTCACCAGAGCGTTATCGATGCCGTAAGCTTCGATCAAAATATTTTCCCCCGGCTTCGCTTTAACGGAATAATTCACGAGCACATCAGCCAATTTGGTTAGTCTTGGGTCTAGCATCCTTATCTCTCCTCTTCTTCATCCACCGCAAATGATGGTTCGTTGATTTGAAACCCAACCGTGGTCAAATAGAACCATTCACCGTTCTCCTCCTGCTGACCGTCCAATTCAAAAATTAATGCCCTGAACTTCGTCAGCCATTCCGCGAACTTCTCCTTGCTCATCTTCACTTCCAACTGGGTCGACATCCGGTGCCATTGCGCACGGTCCGAGGAAGGAATCTGGAAAGCCTCCTCCGGTGCGGCGATCGCCCGAAGCCTTGCGCGGGCAAGCACGTTGAGCGTCGTCTCGCGGTAGTAATTCTCTACTTCGGAAACATAGGGGAGCAGCGCTTCGCTAGGCACAAAGCCACGCGCGACGGCGCGGTAAAATTTTTGCACGATACCGTTTTTGAGTTCCGTACGTACGACC
Organism: Paenibacillus sp. MAHUQ-63; assembly: GCF_028765165.1. Classification (GTDB taxonomy): domain Bacteria; phylum Bacillota; class Bacilli; order Paenibacillales; family NBRC-103111; genus Paenibacillus_E. Next base: position 1,617,398 of record NZ_JARADB010000001.1, read on the forward strand.
GAAATTAAGCCATGCTTTTCCAGCTCATTCAAATGATAATGAACTTTGGCGCGCGCCATTCCTAACAGTTTAGCCAATTGTTGGCCGGTATACGCTTTCTCGATCAGATAAAGCAGCACCTTGGCGCGAAGTGGATCACTTATCGTTTTTAGTTGTTCAAGCTCTTCAATGATATAAACCGGTTGCAGCTTCATCTTGGACTCGACCTCCCTCTAATGTACCATTACAGCCGTAAAATCAAGCGCGATGGTCAACTCTAATCTCTTAACGAGATTAATTAAACGACGGTCAAATCTTTTTAACCGTATCATAATGCGAAAAAGAAATCATGTCAATTGCGGTTTCTGCAAGGCTCATAGACATCCTCCCCGCTTAAATGTTTCAACGCGTTAACGAATTACCGAAGTTAAGCTTTACTCTATATGGTAGCAAAAAGGGACGTTTCTGTCACCAAGAAAGGTGGAAAACGTCCCGTAATTTTTAACTATAAAGTTTACTCCCCGCCTCGCGGAACTGCTGGGACTTCTCCTCCATCCCACTGCTCACCGCAACTTCTTCATCCAGACCGTTCGCATGCGCGTACTGCCGGATATCCTGCGTGATCCGCATGGAGCAGAACTTCGGTCCGCACATGGAGCAGAAGTGCGCGGTTTTGGCGCCTTCGGCCGGCAGCGTCTCATCATGATACTCCATCGCCCGTTCCGGATCGAGAGACAGATTGAACTGGTCGCGCCAGCGGAACTCAAAGCGCGCCTTCGACAGCGCATTATCGCGGATTTGCGCGCCCGGATGCCCTTTGGCCAGATCGGCGGCATGCGCGGCGATCTTGTAGGTGACGACCCCTACGCGGACGTCCTCCTTGTTCGGGAGGCCGAGATGCTCCTTCGGGGTCACGTAGCACAGCATCGCCGTACCGAACCAGCCGATCATCGCCGCCCCGATGGCGGAGGTGATATGGTCGTAACCCGGCGCAATATCCGTCGTCAGCGGTCCCAGCGTGTAGAACGGCGCTTCATCGCACACTTCCAGCTGACGGTCCATGTTTTCCTTAATCAGGTGCATCGGCACGTGTCCCGGTCCTTCGATCATCACTTGGACGTCGTGCTTCCAAGCGATTTTGGTCAGTTCACCGAGCGTCTCCAGCTCGGCGAACTGCGCCTCGTCGTTCGCGTCGGCGATCGACCCGGGGCGCAAACCGTCTCCGAGGGAGAAGGCGACGTCGTAAGCTTTCATAATTTCGCAAATATCTTCGAAATGGGTGTACAGGAAGTTCTCCTTGTGGTGAGCCAAGCACCAGGCTGCCATGATCGAGCCGCCCCGGGAAACGATGCCCGTGACCCGCTTAGCGGTCATCGGAATATAGCGCAGCAGTACGCCGGCATGAATGGTGAAATAGCTGACCCCTTGCTCCGCCTGCTCGATCAATGTATCGCGGTAAACTTCCCATGTGAGGTCTTCGGCTTTGCCGTTCACTTTCTCAAGCGCTTGGTACAGCGGCACGGTGCCCACCGGAACGGGCGAGTTGCGAATGATCCATTCGCGCGTCGTATGTATGTTTTTGCCGGTCGATAGATCCATGATCGTGTCTGCGCCCCAGCGGGTTGCCCATGTCATTTTCTCAACCTCTTCTTCAATCGAAGAAGCGACGGCGGAATTTCCGATGTTGGCGTTGATTTTCACCAGGAAGTTGCGCCCGATGATCATCGGCTCGCTTTCCGGATGGTTGATGTTGGAAGGAATGATCGCACGCCCCTGAGCAACTTCCTTACGCACGAACTCCGCGTCGAGATTCTCCCGGATCGCAATATACTCCATCTCCGGCGTAACGATGCCTCGGCGGGCGTAATGCATTTGCGTGACATTGCAGCCTGGTTTGGCCCGCAGCGGCTTCCGCTGCAAACCGGGGAACACCTCCGCCGCCCCTCGCGCATCCGGGGATGAAAGGCCGTTATCCTCCGGCTTCACCTCGCGCCCTTCGTAAGCTTCCACATCGCCGCGCTCTTCGATCCAAGCCAAGCGATTGGGCGGAAGTCCTTGGCGGATGTTCGTCTGCCGCTCCGTATCGGTGTAAATCCCGCTCGTATCGTACACATGCACGGGTTCGTTCGCCACTTCTTCCCCCTGAATATTCGTAGATGTCCCTAGCGTTATCTCTCTTACCGGAACTTGAATATCCGGTCTGGAGCCTTGTACGTACACCTTTTTACTGCCTGGAAACGTTGAAACCTGAACGTCTTTCACTGGACTGACTGAATTGCTTGTTGTCACATGATTACCTCCTTCGTGTGTTTGAAATGCGTTCCCAAGTGCATCTGCCACTAACCCTCTAGGGCGTGCCGTCTTGCTTGGGAGCTGTAGCGCATCGTGCGCCGAACAGCGATCGGTGATAGCCGTACTAGCTTAATGAAATCAGCGTGCGCGCCAACTCCGCCGCCGCTTCGCGGGGCGATCTTGCGCCGGCGATCGCACTCACTACCGCGACCCCGTCCGCCCCTGCGCGGATGACGGGCGCGGCGTTCGCGGCATCGATGCCCCCGATGCCGACCAAAGGCAGCCGGATACCGCTCTCGCGTATCCGGGCTATCATGGCGGGCCCCCGGACATCACGCGCATCGAGCTTCGTGCGCGTGGCGTATTGGGGGCCTACGCCCAGATAGTCGGCGCCTGAGGCCAGCGCCGACTGCGCCTCTGCCGGATCGTGAGCCGACACGCCCACGATCCAATGCTTCAGCCGCTGCCGCAGAGCGGCGGCTGGAACATCCTCTTGGCCGACGTGAATGCCGTCGGCCTCCAGCTCTAGAGCCAGCCTTTCATCGTCGTTCACGATGAAAGGGATCCCGTGCTGCGCGCATAAGCCGCGCAGCCTCGCGCCCAGCTCGAGCAGCGCTCGCCCTTGCAGGGCGCCGGCGCCTTTCTCGCGGAACTGAAACATCGTGATGCCGCCGGCAATCGCTTCCTCCAGCACGGTGTAGGGGTCTGCCCCGTTGCAATTGGGGCTGCCCATCACCAAATACAATTGCAGCGCCTTGCGCAGTTGCTCGCTGTTCATCGCGTCCCTCCCGTGTAAGCGCCGCTGCTTACAACAATGGCGTCCGGCGAGCCTGCCGAGCCCTGTCTTCTGCTGCGCTGATAAGCCCAATGATTCGTCGGGCCGTGACCGCTGCCGATGTTCAGCGGCTCCGCAATCGCCGAATGGATGAAATGCTTGGCAATGCGCAACGCATCCTGAGCGGCTAACCCCTGCGCCAGCCCGGATGTGACGGCTGCCGCGAACGTGCAGCCCGTTCCGTGCGTATGCACCGTATCCAGACGACGGGAAGAAAACTCCGTGAACGATTTCCCGTCGTACAACAAATCGGTCGCATGCTCCGGATCCGCTGCGTGGCCGCCTTTGATCATGACGTGCTTGCAACCGTATGCATAGATGCGCTTCGCCGCCTGCCGACGCGTTCCGTCGTCCGTAATGCGTATCCCGCTGAGCGCCTCCGCTTCAGGGATGTTCGGCGTGATCACGTCGGCGAGCGGCAGCAAATGTTCGATCATCGCCTCCACCGCCTCTTGCTGAAGCAAGGAGGCCCCGCCTTTGGCAATCATCACCGGGTCGACCACGACCCGCCCCCACTTATATCCGGTAATCGCTGCGGCGACAACCCGGATGATTTCGGAGGAGAACAGCATCCCTGTCTTGAGAGCGTCCGGACGCAAGTCCGCGCCGATCGAGGCAAGCTGCCGCTCAACCGCTTCCACGCTCATCGGGTACACGCCCTGTACGCCCAGCGTGTTCTGTGCGGTCACTGCGGTGATGACCGACATTCCGTAAACGCCAAGCTCCTGAAACGTCTTCAAATCCGCTTGAATCCCGGCTCCCCCGCCGCTGTCCGACCCTGCGATCGTCAGCGCTTTTGATATGGACATTTCGCAATCCCCCTTTCGACTGTCATGTACAGGTCCCCGTCAAAGTTCGGTAAGTTCTAGCTTTAGGTCCAGATCTGGTCTAGATCTGGTCTAGATCTGGTCCAGCTTTGGTCAAGATCTGGTCTAGATCTGGTCTAGATCTGGTCTAGATCTGATCCAGCTTCGGTCTAACTCTGGTCTAGATCTGGTCCAGATCTGGTCTAGCTTTGGGCTAGCTTTGGTCTAGATCTGGTCTAACTTTGGTCTAGATCTGGGCTAGCTTTGGGCTAGCTTTGGGCTAGCTTTGGGCTAGCTTTGGGCTAGCTTTGGTCTAGATCTGGTCTAACTTTGGTCTAGATCTGGTCTAGCTCTAATCTAGATCTAATCTAGATCTAATCTAGCTCTAATCTAGCCTTGTTCTTGTCTTACCTCGGTCTAACCTCAGTCTAACGGACTCAGCAGACTTTATTTCGCGATTTTGCTGCGTTTTGAGATTCTAACGGACCACAGAGCCCCTATTCACTCATTCCACGCTTGATTCAGCTATGAATCCGCCAATTAACGGCACTGGTGTCCGTTAGCTCCAATCCCAGGTCATTTCCCCCCAAATAAAGGCTCTGGTGTCCGTTACAGTTCCGGGAATAGAGCCAGCTCTTTCGGCTTCCCGACTTCCCGGCCCCTCCGATTCTCCGGTTCTCCGGTTCTCCGGTTCTCCGGTTCTCCGCTCCGCTCTTCCAACTCTCCCACACGCTCAATCCCAAACCAGTGTCCGCCCCCGCTCGGAATCCCATTAAACGCGGCTCAAACCCTCCATCGGCGAGCTCGCCGAAGCATACCGCTTCTTCGGAATGCGCCCCGCTTCGAAGCCCGCACGGCCAGCCTCAATGGCAAGCTTCATGGCATACGCCATTTTGACCGGATCCTTCGCGCCGGAGACCGCCGTATTCAGCAGCACGCCGTCCGCTCCCATCTCCATCGCGAGCGCAGCGTCCGACGGCGCGCCGATGCCGGCATCGACGATGACGGGCACTGTCGCCTGCTCGATAATGAAGCTAAGGTTAAGGGGATTAATAATCCCTTGACCTGTGCCGATCGGCGATGCACCGGGCATGATGGCATGCACCCCGAGCGCCTGCAGGCGCTTCGCAAGCAGCACGTCATCCGACGTATATGGCAGTACGATGAAGCCTTCCTCCAGCAGCATCTCGGAAGCTTTTAACGTTTCGACCGGGTCCGGCAGCAGCGTCATTTCATCACCGATGACCTCGACTTTAATCATGTCGCAGAGACCGGAAGCTTTGGCGAGCTTCGCGATGCGCACCGCTTCCTCCGCCGTTTTGGCCCCGGCTGTGTTCGGCAGCAGTGTGAAATTCGACACATCCAGCATGGATAGGAAATTCGGCTGACTCGCCTCAAAAATATTCATCCGCCGCACCGCAAACGTCAGAATCTGCGACTCGCTCACATCAACGGCCTGCTTCTGTATATGGAAATCCGGGAATTTGCCGGTACCTAGCAAAAGTCTTGAACGAAATTCATATGGACCGATTTTTAACATGGTTAAAATTATCCCCCTCCGACAAAATGGACGATTTCGATTTGATGGCCTTCGGAAAGCTCCGCTTTCCTGTGATCTACTTTTTCTAAAATGTTCCGGTTATGCTCCACAACGAGCATTTTGTCCTGCAGCTCAAAATGGGCAAGCAGCTCCTCGACCGTTCGGATCGCATCGGGAACCTCCACATGTTGACCGTTAATGTGCAGTTTCAAGGCTTTGCAGCTCCTTTCCTTGTAATCGGCCGCCGGCCCGCTCCGGGCTGAACGCGTTCAGATCCGCCTGTAAGGCTGCATCCTCTGCGTTAGCCTCGGTCCCAACCGCAGCATCCGCTTCGCCGCTCATCAGCTGCGCCATCGCTTGCCCGGTAGCCGGGCTGAGCAAAATACCGTTGCGGTAATGGCCGCAAGCCGCATACAGCCCTTCGTACTGCGGCACTCGGCCGATGTACGGCAGTCCGTCGGGGGTCTGGGGCCGCAGACCGGACCAAGCCGTCTCCCACTCCGCAGCGGAGATCGCCGGCATCAGCCCCCGGGCTCGCTCCATGAGATCGGCGAGCCCGGCCAGCGACACCTTGCGGTCGTAGCTGTTCGGTACCACGGTCGCGCCGACCAGCAAGCGCCCTCCGGCTTTGGGCACGATATAACAGCCCGTCGTGAACAGGGTCTTGTGCAGTTCCCGCTTCCCGGCCAGCACCGAGAAGCATTCCCCTTTCACGGGATATACCGGCAGATCGACCCCGATGCCAGCAAGCAGGTGACCGCTCCACGTTCCTGCTGCCACGACGACTTGCTCACTGTGCAGCGGGCCCTCGCTTGTCATAACCCCGACGACACGCCCCCGCTCCGTCAGCAGCCCTTGCACTTGGGCGAACTCCCGCAGCTTCGCCCCGAGTGCCCGCGCTGCCTGCGCGAACGCCGCCGCCAGCTTCGGCGCCTCCACCTGCCCGTCATCCGGCAGGTACAGGGCTCCGCGCGTCGATCTGCTCAGCGCGGGTTCGAGCTCTGCGGCTGCCGCTGCGCTCAGCCACTCCGCTCTTTGGCCTGCTGCGCGCTGAAGCTTCGCTCTGGCGCGCAGCTCCTCTTCCTGAACGTCGCTGAGCGCAACGTTCAGCAGTCCTTCGCGGACGAGGCCGATGTCGATGTCCGTGAGGCTTCTCAGTTCCTCGCTCAGCTGCGGGAACATCGCCCTGCTCACGCGGGCCAGTCTGAAAAGAGGGCCCGTATCCTCCATCTCGGACTGCGCGCCGAGCATGCCGGCTGCGGCGGCCGAAGCCTCCGTCCCGAGCCTGCCCCGTTCCAGCAGCGTGACGGACCGGCCGCGCTTCGCCAAATAATAGGCGATGGAAGCGCCGATAACACCGCCGCCGACAATAATGACGCTACTTGTATGCTGCATTCAGCTCACCTCTATTTTCATCACGTTGCAATTCATGTTGGTACGCATTTACTGCAGCCACGGGATCCGCCGCCTCCCAAATGCCGCTCATCACCGCAATACCGGAGGCTCCGGCATCCAACACCTCCCGTGTACGCTCAGGCGTGATGCCGCCGATTGCGATAACGGGAATCTTCACTTGAGCGGCAAGCTCACGCAGCTGTTCAAGCCCTCTAGGCGGCAGGCCCGGCTTCGAATTCGTCGCATACATATGGCCGAAGAGCACGTAATCCGCACCTTCGCGCTCCCGTTTAACCGCTTCCTCTGCGCTATGGACGGATATGCCGGCTCGCTTCCAACCGCCGCCGCAGCTTTCGCGAATCGCCGGGAACGGCGGCGAGCTCTCCGGCATATGCAGCGCGCCGAGCCCGGCAGCCGCCGCCATCCAAGGAAACCCGTTAACGCATAGCCGCTGCGCTGGCACCCCTTGGTCCAGCAAGTACTGTAGACCAATGAAAATTTCATCCATGGGCTTCTTTTTTTCTCGAATATGGATAGCCGTGACATACGGATGAATCTTAGCGGCAATTGCCGCCAGCTCGCTCCATGCCAGCCTGTCGTTGGAGATGACGTGCAATTCGTGCCCGGACATGGTGAAATCCGCCTCCTTGCCATGTAATTTTTCATGCAGCCGCATCCCTCATGGGCGTACAAGACGCAAAAAAACCACTTTTCCAAAGAAAAGTGGTTGCAGGTAGCCGCATAAATCACATGCACAGATGTGGCGTCAAAGTCCGGTTTCCACTTTCCTCCGCTGGTATGACCCAGTTCAGGTTCAAAGGGTTCAGATTGCTCTGTCTCAGCCTTACGGCGCCCCTAGGGATACATTGGTATTCAGTTGTCATTTATCATAACACGGTATCCAGCGCTTGGAAATAAAAAAATTTCCACCACATTTATCCTAGTCACTCCTGCAAATTGCTTTTATAATGGGGAGAATGCTTAACTCGGACTTCTATCATGTGTTACTTCAGGAAGGATGTTCACCCAGATGCTGCCACAATTGAATCGGAAATTAGAAAAAATCATGCCCCTCATCACGCCAATCAGCGTTCTTATCGGTGTCCTGTTGGGCAGTCATTTGTCGGGATTCACTTACTTATCCCCTTGGCTCTTCGCCTTCATGACATTCTCGGGCAGCATTAGCTCCAGCTTCCGGGAATTCGTTAAGGTGGTCACACAGCCCCTCCCGTTGATCGTTACACTAATTGTTCTGCATGTGGGGATGCCGTTGATCGCACTAGGCCTTGGCCATGCCGTGTACAGTAACGAACCGCTGACCATTACGGGACTCATCCTTGCCGCAGCTATTCCGACCGGGATCACGAGCTTCGTGTGGGTAGCTATCTATCGCGGTAATATTGTGCTCACCTTATCCATCATTCTTGTGGATACTGTTCTATCGCCTTTTGTCGTCCTTACACCTTATCCGCGCTCGTCGGCACCAAAGTGCAGATGGATTCTCTCGCTATGATGAAAGGGCTGTTCTTCATGATCGTCGTCCCCTCCTTGCTGGGCATGCTGTTGAATCAATGGACGCAAGGCGGCATTAAGGAGAAGTGGAGCGGCCGTCTAGGTCCGTTCTCCAAAATATGCATGGGCATCGTCGTCGCCATCAACAGCTCGGTCATTGCGCCTTATCTGCGCGATTTGAACGCCGGGTTGCTCGGCCTGGCCGCTTTTGTGCTTGCGTTGGCTTCCCTCGGGTACATGCTGGGATGGTTGGTCGCGAAGCTGATGAGATGGGACCGGGACGTAGTCGTGGCGCTTACATTTAACAGCGGTATGCGCAACATTAGTGCCGGCGCCGTGCTTGCTGTGGCTTATTTCCCGCCGCCGGTAGCGATTCCCGTCGTCCTCGGGATGCTGTTCCAGCAATCGCTGGCCTCGCTCTTCGGCTATTTGCTGAACCGCAGATATGCTTTGAAACGCGATATGCCTGAGCTAACGATGAACGGTGTTAAACAAGTTTAATTTTAGGAGCTGCCGATTCCAGACCTGCATGACTCCAGCCGCCCACTGGGCGAATTGGAGTTTCTCCAGCTACGCTACACTCGATTGGGTCGTAGGTGACCATAAGGCGATCATTCATAAGGCCCCGCTATGGTAACCATAAGGCAGCCATAACTGGATTTCCTCCAGCTATTTCCACGTCTAATTGGCTCGCACCCGACCTTAACTGGAATTTCTCCCGCTAAAAATTGCGCTCGAGGCACGAATCCGGCATTTTCTGCGAAATTAACGGGAGGTTTTCCAGTTATCACACGGTAGCAGGAGCAAAGAGCCGATTTAACAGGGGAAATCCCTGTTACGCTTGCTGCTATTCGGCGTGCAATGAATTTCCCTATCCAGACTCGCCGGACTCCTTTCCGCCCACTTTAAATCGTCCCCACTACGTTGGCTCGAAGGCAACCATAACCGGAATTTCCCCGGATATTTCCGCATTTAACTAGCTCATGGCCGACCTCAACTGGAATTCCTGTAAGTTCAGCAGCATCCCCATCCCCGCTCGTCAGTAACACTCCTTTTAAAGTAGCTTCCCTATTCGTCCCAATCCATCTTAAGTTCATCAGCACACGTGGCGCCTTTTACTCAGCAATTTTTCAGCTAACTTTTACCTGCGTTTCAGCTTTCTTTCGCTTTATTTTCATAATTGCGGCTTACAATGGGGATGAAATCCAAGGATAGGAGTGTTACATACCTATATGAAAATGAATCAGATCGCCGGACTATGCGTCCTGATCCCCGTGCTGCTCAGCGGCTGCGGAAACCAAAGCTCATCCCAACCCGTGGCTGCAAGCACCTCCCAGCCTCAAGCAAGTACGCAAGCTGCAGCAGGCACCACCAAGCAAAATAATGCAGACCGACCTGCCATGAATCAGGCGCAGCGTCAGCTCTTCTCTACCTTCCAAACGCTGGTCATGATGGATAAAGAGAGCGGACTCGCCATCACGAAAGAGCAAGCGACAGCTATGCTGCCCGTTGCACAGGATATCGTGAGCAAATCGGAGCTCAGCGATGAGAACAAGACGAAACTGCTCGAGAAGCTGACGGACGCGCAGAAGAAATTCGTCGAAGACGCGGCGACCCGAATGGCCAATCGCGGAGGCAACGGAGGGAATGGCGCGAACGGACCAGGCAATGGCAATCGCGAAGCAAAGCCTTCGACGCGGCCGTCCGCATCGCCAAGTGCAACCGGCTCCGCCGGAAGCGGTACTGAGGCCGGCAATGGTACTGGCACAAACGCAGGCAAGACGGACGGTAAGGCCCCCGGCGGCAGAAACGGCGGGAACGGGCCTGGGGCTGGCGCTGGTGCTGGCGGGCAAATGAGAGATCCCGGCAAGCAGCTTGTGGAGCTTTTGCAGGAAAGAGTGAAGTAGCCAATCACCTGTTAGCCCTATGGTCGGGTTCATGAGGAACTACAGGCCGCTATTTAGCTGATTATGAGCACTTTTCCTAAGGAATGGGAAATAGGATTCGCTATTGAGCTAGTTGAGGCCAAAATGTGCCGTTCCTGCCGCAAATAAGCGCTTGTATTTCCGCTTAAACAGCGGGAAGGCGGGATATAGCGGAAATAGCGTACTCCATTTCCCTTTCGCTGTAGCCAAACACAAAAGGGCTGCCGACATGTAGATTCCACTACATGTTGGACAGCCCTTCCTGTTAGCCCCTCAATGCTTGAACAACTTGCTCGCTGCCGGCTTCACCGCTGGCCACCAACTCCACATGATCGGCGAACATATCGCACATGTAGACGAACAAGCTCAGAATCTCCAATACTTCATCGCTCTCAAAGGAGCGTGCAGCCGAAATGCTATAAACATAACGGTAATGCAGCTCATTTTGCTCATTAATGCCGAAGTGGCCGAGCGGCAGCCTTGTATTGATCTCCAGTAAAACAGCCGCAACCTCATCACGTTTGTCATCTTGGAGATGGAATGGCAGTGTGCTGTAAATTTGCAGCATTTGGATCGCTGCGATTTCTTCGTCGTTTAACGGCAGGAAGCTGAAATGCAGGAAACGTTCCCGTCCTTTCTTGTCCTCCTGGAAGCCGGCCATCAGCACGTGAAGCGGTATTGCGTCTGATTTCTCCAACAAATTAGTGGCGAGACCCGTCTCGTCCAAAATCTCCTTCAAAAGCCCTAACTGCGCCAAATGGCGCGCATGTACATGATCTGGCAGCATTCGTTACCGCCCTCCTACTCTCTTTGTCCCATTGCTTCAATCAATCTGCTTCTTAGTTTATCCGGATCGCCCTTAAATTTCTCAAGGGCCGGCAAACTTACGCCTGCTGCTTCGACATAGTCTCTAACCTGCTGGTACCGGGCAAGAACAGCTAGATCTGGCCCTGTAGGTGCTGCCGTTGCCGTTGCGGATACTGCCGTTGCTGGTGCTGGCGCTGCTGCTGCCGACGCTGGCGTCGTTGTCGCTGTCGCTGGCGTTGCTGTTGCCGGTGCTGGCGTTGCCGGCACTTGTACCGCCGGTGCCGGTGCTGCCGGTGCAGCAGGAGTTAAGGCAGGAAGCGTCCGAATCATATGCATAATGAGATCCGCATCTTTCCCTCGCCGCTCCAGCTTTTTACCCGTCGATTTATCCGCATTGAAGACCGCCTTCGTGATTCCCCAAGCGCCTGGCCTCGCGGCACGATCGCGCCCGGCTTGCTTCAAAGACCGGGCTACAGGCATAGCGGCTCCGACGCCTGCCGCTACGATTTTGAGCGGCGTGCCGACTTGCGCCCCGACACCGGTCAATGTCGCAATATCTCCGGCGATTTTCGTCAACTCGATACCGATTTGCAGACCACCGCGGTTCGTGCGTTTTACGTTGATGTTCTTCATTTCCTTGGCAAGCTCGTACTGTGTGATTTCTTCAAGTTCCTGCTCAGCCTGGGCATCGCCCTGCGCTTTTCTGGTTTCGAGCGCTTGCTTATGCAGTTTGAGCTTCTCTTTATCTACCCCGGCATTGCGGAACCATCGCTTAGCTTTGATGTACGAGGCGCCGGCATGCTTGTCCTTGAAGCTGCGTTTCAACGTAGTCATGGCCGATCGGTTCAGGCCGGCTTTGATGACATCGACGGTTTTGATGGCGATTTTCACACCGCTGACAGCGATACTGACTCCTGGAATAACGGTGGTCAAGCTGGCCGTGCTTGTCTCCATGATTTCCATGATGCCTTTGGCTACTTTGAGGCCGGATTGAGCCGCTTGGATCGCATTGCTTACAATCTCGATAACGCCCTTGGCCTTCTGCGGGTTATCCAGCCCGCCATCCTCGGAATGCTTGCTGTACATATCATAAATGGCTTTAACCGCCATAATCGTGCTTTTCACAGCAGAGATCGCTTCTCCAACCGTTCCTGTGTAATCGCTAACGGATGAAGATGCCCCAACTCCGTCCTCATGCCCCGTAGATTTGGCGGCATTATCGACAAGTCCCGCTGACCCGCTGACCATTTTCCCCGAGGCTTCGACCATAGATGAGCCTGTGGCTGCGTAGTTCCACCGCTTGTTATGACCTGTCCGGTCGCTATCCTCCGAAATAGAGAGGGTTTCCCGAATCGCGCTTAAAATTTGAAAAGGACCGCCAATCAAGTCCGCTGTCGATGCAACCGCACCATGGGAGGCCGACTGCTGCGCCAGGCTGGCATCGTTGGTCGAATCATAGGCATCCTTCAAATCATCCGACTTATTGCCGAAGCTGTCGCTAAAAACAGAAATAACCTCGGAAGCTGTTTCCACTGTCGAGCCCGGCGCTTCAGCCGCTGCCGCTGCTGGCGCTGACTGCGTAGCTGCTGCTGGCGCTGACTGCGTAGCTGCTGCTGGCGCTGACTGCGTTGCCGCTGCTGGCGCCGCCTGCGTTGCCGCTGCTGGCGCCGCCTGCGTAGCCGCAGCTGGCGCTGACTGCACAGCCGCTGCTGGCGCTGACTGCGTAGCCGCTGCTGGCGCCGCCTGCGCAGCCGCCGCTGGCGCTGACTGCGCAGCCGCCGTTGGTGCCGCCTGCGTAGCCACCACTGGCGCTGACTGCGCAGCCGCCGCTTGCGTGGCCGTCGCTGGCGCTGACTGCGTTGCCGGTGCGGCTACAACTTGTGCAGACGGTGTGTTTCTTTGGATCAACTGGTTCGTATATGCCTGCGTCGCACGGTTGCCTGCAGTCCGCTGCATCTGCATGAAGAAATTCCCTGCTAGCGGAGACGCTTGTGACGACACCATATTGCCGGTCTGTGATGCGATGGAGGGACTAGCCGTCTGTTGTGAGCGGCCTGCTGATTTTTTCAATGGATTTTGGCTCATATGTGCCATCAAACGTGTCTCCTTTAAGTGCTAGTGGTTCTGCATGCAAAAAAGCAACAGGCGGCGTATACGCAACCCTGCTGCTCATACGTTACGGCTTATTTGCCGCCTCTTTGTTGAATAACATGGGTGAGCTCATGCCCCAGCAGCTCTTGGCCCTCACGGGAATCCGGGTTATAACGTCCCTCGCGAAAAAAAACATCATTACCCGTCGCGAACGCTTCCGCTCCTAAGGATTCATTGATTTTCGACGACTCCGAGTCGTTATGAATATTGACGTTGCTGAAATCCGCCCCGAAAGCCGATTCCATTTTCGCCTGGATGTGAGCATCCATTTTGCCGCCGCTGCCCTGCTTGGCTTTAATCTGCGATTCGATGCCGGACTCCGCCTCAAACGCTCCGCCGTCCGACGGCTTCATCTGCAGCTCTTCCGCCTCTGCGCCTTCCATCCGCTGGATCGTCTCCGTCGAAGGCTTCATCTGCAGCTCTTCCTCTTCCGCTTCTGCGCCCTCCATCCGCTGGATCGTCTCCGACGAAGGCTTCATCTGCAGCTCTTCCTCTTCCGCTTCCTCGCCCTCCATCCGCTGGATCGTCTCCGACGACGGCTTCATCTGCAGCTCTTCCTCTTCCGCTTCCTCGCCCTCCATCCGCTGGATCGTCTCCGTCGAAGGCTTCATCTGCAGCTCCTCCTCCTCCGCTTCCTCGCCTTCCATCCGCTGGATCGTCTCCGTCGAAGGCTTCATCTGCAGCTCTTCCTCTTCCGCTTCCTCGCCCTCCATCCGCTGGATCGTCTCCGACGACGACTTCATCTGCAGCTCTTCCTCCTCCGCTTCCTCGCCTTCCATCCGCTGGATCGTCTCCGACGAAGGCTTCATCTGCAGCTCTTCCTCCTCCGCCTCTGCGCCCTCCATCCGCTGGATCGTCTCCGACGAAGGCTTCATCTGCAGCTCTTCCTCTTCCGCCTCTGCGCCCTCCATCCGCTGGATCGTCTCCGACGAAGGCTTCATCTGCAGCTCTTCCTCTTCCGCTTCCTCGCCCTCCATCCGCTGGATCGTCTCCGACGACGGCTTCATCTGCAGCTCTTCCTCTTCCGCTTCTGGGCTTTCGCTGCGCTGCACGGCAGCCGATGCACCGCTGCTTTCCGATGCTGCGATATGATCCGCCACTTCTTTCCCGACCCGATCCGCTTCCTGCTCATAGGCATCGCCAACCGGTCCGACCGTCATCTTCGTCTGAATCGAAAGCATGCTGCCAACCGCTTTGTTGCCGATCGTCCGCTGGATATTCATAAGGTCCGATCCTGCCGGCTGCGGCTGGGCATTGTTTTTGTTAGGATGGCGCTGTAGGGAAGTATCTGGCTGCCTGTTAATACGCGATTGGTGCATTGGCATATGAACCCTCCTAGATTTGATAATGCTGGGAAAAATGCCATCGGGGATGGCTTGCGCCCCCTATCTCATCCGTTTCTGAGCGCAACGAAGTCTATAATTCCACTATATCATACCGCTGTAAGTTTGAGGTTACATGTTGAATCGCTTCCGATCGACGACGAGCACCGCGATATCATCGGATTGAACCGCCCCGTTTGCGAACATATCCACGTCCCGCACCAGACGCTCGAGCAGCTCGGCTTGACTGCTTGCAAGCTCCCGCTTCAATCGTTCATGCAGACGCGAATACCCGTACTGCTCCTGCTTCCGGTCCTCCGCTTCCGTAATGCCGTCCGTATACAAGACGATACGGTCTCCCAGGCCTAAGAAGGCCTCATTGTCCGCATAGATCATGTCATCCATGACGCCAAGCGGCAGCCCCTTCTTTCCTTTGAGCTGCTCGACGTCCCCGTTCTCCCGCACCAGATACGGCGGGCAATGCCCCCCGTCGCTGTAATGCAAGCTCCCTGTGCTTACGTCCAATACCCCGCAGAAAATGGTAGCAAACATGGTCGAGTCATCCTTGTACAGCTCGCGGTTGACGGACGTGAGCAGCTCGCCGGGCGACATGTCCGGAGCCATCTTTCCTTTCAACAGCGTCATGGTGACCGCCATGAAGAGCGCTGCCGGAATCCCTTTATCGGATACGTCGCCCAAAGCGAAGAACAGCTTATTCTCACCGATGCGAAAATAATCATAGAAATCCCCGCCGACCTCCCGGGCCGGCCGAATATAAGCGCGTGTCTCGGCTGCGGCCGATTCGTGCGCGGCCTGCAGTCCTTCCCGGGGCAGGAAGCCCATCTGGATATCCGTCGCAATGCGCAGCTCGCTCTCCATCCGTTCCTTCGCCTTCGTCGTCTTCTCGAGCGCATCATAGAGCATGGCGTTCTCTAACGAAGCGGCGATTGGAGACGCGATAGATTCCAGCAGCTGCAAATCGCGATCGGTGAAATGCGCATCATCCCGCTTATTCAGCACTTGCAGGACGCCGATGATTTTGCCTTTGCTGACGAGAGGCACGCAGAGCATGTTGCGTGTCGGGTAATCGACCCGCTTGGCGACTTTGGACGACCACCGATCGTCCTGCGCCGCATCGTCGATTTTGACGGACTGGCCGGTCTGGGCGACCCAACCGGCGATGCCTTCGCCGATTCTGAGGCGAATCTCGCGGACTTCGTCGCCCTTCTCGCCGAGCGCAAGGTCGAAGAACAGCTCGCCCTTAGCTTCGTCAACCAGGATGACGGAGGAAGCCTCCGCATTCATGACGCGGGACGAAGTCTCCATTATTTGGGCCAGCAAATCCTGCTTCTGTATCGTCGAATTGACTTCCAGACTGACATCGAACAACTGCATCGTCCGCTGCAGCTCCGCTTCGGCGATTTTGCGCTTGCGTTCGCTCAGCTGCCAGACGGTCCCGACCGCCAAACAGATCAGAAGAAGTACGCCAACAGCTGCATTCATTCTGCGCGCCTCCTCTTTCCGTTGCATGTATGACAGGATCTAGGAAATGGCATCGATCGCATCCGCTTCCGTCGCGTAGATCGCAAAAATAGAGCTAAACCCCGACATATCGAACACTTCTTTGACGTGCTCGTTCATGCGCGCCAGCGCCAGTTTGCCCCCGATGACTTTGGTCATTTTGGCAGCTGATAACAGGCTTCGCAGTCCTGCGGAGCTTACATACTCAAGCCCCTGCAGATCGAAAACAAACTTCCCGTTCCCCTGTTGGGTCAATTTCGCAAAAGCGGCCTCCAAGCTTCCGGATGTGTTGGCATCCAGCCTGCCGCTTATGCCCAGCAGCACGATCTCTCCTTGCAACTGCTCCGTTATGTTCATGATATTCCCTCCTCCTGGATACGGCGTTTCGTCATTAATAATACGTTTTGTTTATTTACGCGCTCATATCGGATATCGTCCATCACTTGTCTGACGAAATGAATGCCCAGCCCGCCGATGCCTCGTTCCTCTATATCCAGATCGACGCGCGGGGACGATTGGAGCAAAGGATTGAAAGGGACGCCGTGATCCGACAAACATAGCTCCCATCCGCCCGAATGGCTCCCGATCATCAGCCGAATAGCGTGTAAGCCGCGTTCTTCCGGGGGATGACCGTACAGAATGATGTTCGTTACAAGCTCGTCACACACCAAATTGATTTGGAACAGCGTCTGCTCATCGATCTCCATCCTCTGCGCCAAGCCGCGTAAGAAGGCCCCGAGCCGCTCCAGCTCCTGCAGATCGTTGCGCATGACAAGCGTCTCTGACGATGACACGGCCACGGCCATTCCCCCCTTTTTTCCTATTACGCCATTTTCAAAAGCATATTTTCCAGCAAACGAACGCGCGCACTGGACGCATGAAGCAGCCCGATGCCGATTTCCGGATAAAGTCTCACCAGGCGGGACAAACTTTCACCTTGCAGAGCAAGCACGCGCACCTCATCGAAGATCGCTTGCGCCGTAATCGAGGAAGGCGAACCGTCGAGCGCCGTCGTTTCCCCGAAAGCCTGCTTCGGTCCAAGCACGCCGATCGTTCCCGTTTCGCCGCTGCCGGTTTCATTGCTAAGCTCCACATTGCCCTCGATGATCAAGTACATGGCCGAATTGCTTTGCCCACGGCGCAGCAGATAGGTTAAATCTTCATGGACCTCCTCGGTGGCAATGCCGGCAATCAAGCCCAGTTCATCCACCGACAGGTCGGCAAATAACGACACCTGCTTCAAGAAAATGACTTTATCGAGCATTGTCAGAAACTTGCGCTCTTCTTTCATCTCATCACGCTCCCGTGCACTTAATGCATAAACGGCGATCTCTCTCAACCAACTGTCCGACCATGCGGCAGCTTCCTTCAGAAGCAGCAGCGGCTCCGCCGCCTCCGCTTCGCCGCTTGGCGCATCGTCCTTCAACAACTCCAGCAAAGCCAGCGCCAGCTTGCGGTCACCGATGCCTTCGGCGAGCACTTCAAGCCCGTTATCGCGCACCTCTTCGCTTTCATCCTGGGTCACCTCGCGCAGCGTGGCGACGACCCGTTCGTCGACGAACTTCGCCATCACCGCCCACGCGCCGCCGACGAGCGCGTTGTGCAGCTCTGCGCAGCGCTGGTTCGCCAGCTCGGCAAGCCCCTGCATGCCAAGCGCTTGCAGCGCTGCCGGCAGGGCGCGCTCCTGCGTGGAAGCCAGCATGCGGGCAACCGAGCGGTCGACGAGCTGCGTCCTCAGACCGCTCTCGTCGAGCAGCTCGGCGAGAGCCGTCACCGCTGCGTTCCATATAAACGGATTGGCATGATCCATGCTGCCCAGCAGCGCCGGTAAAGCCCGATCTCCCATATCCACGAAGGCTTGGAGAATCGCCTTGCGCAGCTCCTGGTCCGCCATCGGCACCATGCCGAGAAGCAGCGGAATCGCTTCGATGTGACGAAGCTTACCGAGACATTGCGCAGCTGCGACCTTGACCGCCGGGCGATGATCGTCTAGCAGCGACAGCACCCAAGCTGCGTACGTCTCAAGCTTCAGATCCGCTACCGTATGGCAGCCGTATACGGCCCATTCTCCACCGTTATCGAGCATTTTGATGATCGCCTCGTCGCAGGCCTGATAGCTCTCTTCGCTTTCGAGTGCATAAAGCGCCTTGACGCCTTCATGAACCACCTTCGGATGGCTATCCAGCAGCTTGACGCGAATGAAGAAATGCGATTGGCTGCGCAAATGCGAAGCCCGAGAGATCAGCTTCACGGACTCTGCGCGTACCTCCGGATCTTCATCCTCGAGGAACGAAGCGACCTGCACCAGATCTTGGATCGTTGCGCTCTGCAAATTCATCGCCCGCAGCACAGCAATGCGGATGCGCGAACTCTCCTCTCCGATCATCCCGATCAAATGCGGGAGGAACGCGGAATCCTTCGCTTTGCCGATCACTTCCAGCGCCAGCTCCCGCACGTAATCGTTCGGATGCTTCAAATAGCCCAGCATAGCCGACAGCGCCTTGGAACTGCGAATCCCCCCGATGAAGGACTCGGCGATGTCCGACAGATCGGCGTGCAGCGACTGCACGCTTTTGACCAGCTCGCGAATGTACAAATGCCGGCCGTACCAGGCCACCAGGATGAGGACGGCCGCTACGCACACGCCTAGCCAAGCCAGCGGAGACAGCCGGATGAGACCGAAAGCATGCAGCAGCGACAAGAGCGAACCGATCAGAATGCCGCCCGAGGCCGCTACGCCTTGAGCGAAATAACGATAGCCGTCCCGCTTGGCGATGGGCATCATTTTGAAGAACAGCTGATAACAAGGCTCTGCAATGTAATACAGCAAAATATAAAAGACGGCATAGGAACCCGACACCATCGCCAGCCCGAGTGATTCATTCATGAACAACGCCGTCAAGCCAAAGCCGCCGAAGAATACAATCGTAATCGCGAGCAGCATATTGCTGGCACCCAGCCAATTCATTAAACGCGTCGACACCGTCTGCAGCAGCAGACAGAATGTAAACTGGATAGCGGTTATTAAACCGTAGAACGAGGTCAAATCGCCCTCTGCCGGGAAATGAGCCTCCGCCGCGGTAAAGTACTGATATTCGATCATGAAATACACCGCAGGCATGAGCGTCATCAACGCGACGGCGCACAGCAGAAACGGGCTGCGCAGCATCTCTTTGAAATAATACCCGGCAGGCATCTGCTGCTCTTCCGTGCCGGTTCCCTGTTTGGACCGCAAATCTTCCTTCAGCGTTAATGGCGCCAAGTAGCGCGCCAGCGCCTTGCGGAAGAACAGAAAGCCGCCGACCATCAGCACGGGAGCCAGCGCATAGACCGCTTCGGTACCGAGCAGCTTGCCGACTTGATGGGCGATGAGCCCGGCCGTAATGCCGCCTGTCGTCGTAGAGGCGATGAACACGGGCATCAATCGTTTGGCCTGCTGGGTCGGGCACAGATCGAAGGCCGTACTCCAGAGAAGAAGCGTCAGCTGCCTGACGACGAAATTGGAGGACAGGAACAGAATCGGATAGTAGTAGCGGAAATCGATGCCGCCCGCCTTGAAGCCGAGCAGCACCGCCCCGTTCAGAAGCAGCAGCCCCATCATAATCAAGTAGAGCGTCGTCATCATCCGGGCTTTCGGCATCCGTTCAGCCAGCTTAGCCAAGAGCCAGCCCTCCAGAGGCATGATCGCCGCTTCCACAATGTAGATATAGGGCAAATACTGCACGCCGAATCTTTGATTGAACAGCGCCATGAAGGCAGTATAATTCAACGATTCCGCGATCCCGCTGAAATAAAAGATCGGCAGCATCATCCACAGCTTGCGGATATCCTCTGTGCGCAGTCCCATCCATCTGGTTAAGCTTCCTTGCATATCATCAGGTCCAATCTAAGTTCATTTGTGTTGCACAAGCGGCTTGTAGAAAGCCAGTCTCGCTTCGCCTTCATAGTAATAATTCGGATAAGTGCCAATGAGTTCAAAGCCGTTCGCCCGGAACATTCTCTGAATCGGCTGATATTCCGGCAAGTCACACGTATAAGTAAGGATGTAGCGCCCGCCCGCTTCTCTGGAGAACGCCTCCAGCGTTTGGAACAAAATTTTCGCAAACCCATGCCTGCGGTACTCGCGATGCACAGCCAAATAATCCCACAAGAATCCGCCGGATTGATGCTCATTTTCTTTGCAGCTCGTAACGGCGATGATCTCTCCGTCCTCGTTCTCAATGAACCAGTGCCGGTGATTGCGCTGTGTCAGGCTCTGCAGGGGAGCGTTGCGAAAATGATCCAGCTCGCCGGGCGTATGCCGCTGGTCGTCAAACGATGACGAGGATAAATAAAACTCGGTAATGCGAAGTGCGTCTTTCTCATTCGTTAGCTCTTGGACTTGCATGTCAGGTTTCGCCTCTTTCATCAAGAAACAGATAGTGTGCCATTCCATTCCGCCGTCGTGCCATTCTGGAAATATTCGTCGCAAATATAGAAGTACAGCTGCGCCGCCTTATCCTGCCGGTTCTGCTTGATGACCATCAGGAACGCTTCACGGGCATCGTAGAAACGGCCTACCTGATAGTAGGTGACCGCCTGCTCGAACAGCGCCTTGGTCTTCTCCTTGAGGACGCGGATCGTGTCCGGATCGCCTTGATACACATCGAACAGTCGAAGCGGCTCCTTCACGCCTTCAACCTGAATCAATCCCAGGCTCCGGAATTGGAAGCCGGCCGGCTGCTGCAGCGACTGCACCACATGATCGGTGATCAGGATCGACGCGCCGAGCGGCTCCGTCATTTTCTCCAGCACTGTCGCTACATTGACGCCGTCGGAGATCACGTTGCCCTCGAGCCGCTGCTCCTCGCCGATAATGCCGAGACGAAGCGGCCCTTTGTGCAGGCCGATGCCGAAATCGAGCGGCGAATAGCCGACTTTGGCCCGGTGCGAATTGTACAGCTCCAGCTCCTTGCGCATCTCGATACTCGCCATGAGCGCTTCATCCGCCTGGTTCGGGAATAACGCCATGAAACCTGCGCCCAGGTACTTGTTCATAAGACCCTGATGGTTCCGGACATAGGGACCGAACCTTTTGAGGAACGAATTGACGAAATTGAAGTTCTCTTCCGGCGTAAGCCGCTTGGACATCTGGTAGAAGCCACGGATGTTAAAGATTAGAATCGACATATTTTGTTCCACTTGATCGCCAAGCTCCACCTCCAGAATGCTTTCCTTGTTCAGGAACCGCAGGAACTGCTGGGGAACGAAGCGATAGTAAGATTGGCTGAAATTCTCAACCTTGGTGATGTAGTCCCGGAGGCGCGCCGCCATCGTGTTGACGCTGTCGCCCAAATCCGACACTTCATCCCTCGTATTGATCCTAACGACCGTATCCCAATTGCCCTTGGCGATCTCGCCGACGCTGTTGCGCAGCTTCCGAATGGAGGAAAGCAGCACGTACGTCATCAGCACCAACACAAGCAGCAAGCCGACCGATATGAGAGCGATATTGCGAATAATCGATTGCAATACGGTTTGGCGGTGTTTGAGGATGCCGTCCAGATTTTTGCTTGTTTCGAACACGCCGACGATTCGGCCCGCGGAGTTGAAAATCGGTGCAATCGCATAGCGCCATTCCCCGGAGAAGTCCTGCCACTGTCCCGTAGCCGGCTTACCCTCCAAGACGACCTGCTGGTTCTCAGGCGTCTGCTGGAACGGATTAAACATGTGCATCCCGTCATCATCTTCCATAATACGGTAGATGACGCCGTTCTCGTATTTATAAACGGCTTTGTAGAAGCCTTGATTGTCGTCCTGCGCGTTGTTCTCGAAGACGGATTGAATCTTCTTGCGGAACGATTGATAAATCGCACCGTTATAATCCGATGGCGACGTAAGGCTTTCCAGCTTGTCGCCGTCCACGAGGTTCTGCCCGTTCCTCGCCAGCAGAATCAGCTCGCTGAACGTTTCCTCTTCCATTTTCTTCGAAAAGCTGTTGTAAATAACTGTAGACAATAGAATCATAGATACGGCAATCACCGGCACCAGGATGAGAATTTGTTTCATCATGAGCGGCAGACGGCGCTGCAGCAGGTTGAAGAAGATGATTTTGAGCGCGTACAGCACCAGCATAACGCCGGCTACGGCGACTGACCAGAGAAGAATCGCCCGGGTCTTCGCCGATTGGCTGAACAACGCTTCCACCATGGAAGGCGTAATCGTGCCGTCCGGCAGAAGGCGGTTGATCTGCGCCGATTCCACGATAATCAAACTGCCATCCTGTGAGATGGAGCTTGTCGTCGCATCGAAGGCTAACTCTACGCCGCTCGCCTTAACCTTCTCTTCCGTCACCAGACCTTCAATTGTGTAAGGATGGGCTGGATCGAGCCGGGAAATCATCTTATTGTTGAAGTCGATGAAAATCAGGCGTCCCTCGTTGTCCAAATGCATGCTCTCCGGGAAATTGCGCCTTGTGCGATCCAATCCGTCCAGCGGATACACGAGCTCGGAGCGGCCGTCGCCGGAAGCCCGGTAAATCTCGCCGCTGCGTGTAGAATAATAAATTTCCCCCGGTTTATAGCCGTCCGCTTCGGACACGAATTTGTTCTGCGGCAGTTTAATCGTGAGAACGGACTGCGGATCCGCCGGCACGGCCACATTCGCCGGAGCTTGATAGAGAGTCAATTGCTGAACGTCGTCATTGAAAAAGTAAACCTTCCCTTCGCGAACCTGCACGTTCCGCAAGGAGCCCAGCCGGTACCGCTGGGTTTGCGAATCGTATTCTTTCGTGAAGAGGCTGCGGTCGAACAGGCCGTCCGGCGTATACCGGACGATCTGCTCGGATTTCACGGCAATGCCGTACGGATCGAGCAGGGTCCGAATCGTGTACAGATAGCCCTGATCGTCGACGGCCATATCGTTAAAGCGGTACACCTCGCCGTTCTTGCCGGTTTCGCTGGTGATGGAGTATTGAAGCACGCCATTGCCGTCCAGCTTGTGAATCGTCTTCTTCGCATTATCGATGACGAACAAGTTGTTGTGCCCGTCCGAGACCGCCTTCGATAAGCCGTCAAAAGGCATGCTCTTGTGGAAAGGCCATAGTGAGAAGCTATCCCGGTTCATTCCCAAATAAGTGCCGGCAGCCCCCAGCAGCAGCAATACGATCAACAATGCCGCGATCGATTTCTTCATCGCTCTTTAATCCCCTCTTAATTTGAAATCTGAATGATTTGCGTAGGCGCATGCCAATCAACCTGAAGCCCCAGAAACTCTGCAATAAATCGAAGTGGGACATACGTCCGGCCTTCCAGCAGATAAGCGGGTCCATCGATTTGCATGGGATCGCCGTCAACGTAAGCTTGGTCTTCAAAGATGCGGCTTGTGATTGTCGTATACTCTGTACTTACCGTTACTGTGAGACTATCCTGGTCCCAATCCACGGCCGCACCGAATGACTCGGATACGGATCTTATAGGCAAATAGGCCTGCCCGTTTATTATAACAGGCGGAGCGTCGAATTTGATGAAAATATTGGGCGAAAGCACATTCTCCGCCGGAACCGGCTGAATGGACACCGGTACCGGGTCCGATGGGACGTCCGCCCCCGCCGTTCCCACATCAAGAACCGCGCCCGGGTCTATGGCTGTGATGCCTGCGAGCGCTTGCGACACCTCCGCCAGAGCCTGCTTCTCCTCCGGCGCGTATTTGGCCTGCTCCTGCTGCTGCAGCTCCTTCAGCAGCTTCGTTACCTGCTGTTCGAGCAGCGCCTGAACGCCGCCCGCCTCCTGCGGCAGCGCTGCCGCAAGCTCTTCCACGGCGTCCAGCTGCGCGAACAGCGCATCCTTCTTCGCCGTCAGCTGCGCTTCGGCGACGGCTTCCAGCGAGCGGGTCAGCGTCTCGGCCCGCTCCGCATCCCCCTGCGCTTGCGCCTGCTTCAGCGCAGCCTCCAGCTTCGCTTTCGCCTCGGCGAGCGAAGCCTGCCCTGCGGATGCGCCTGCCCTCGCATCCGCAAGCTCCGCCTGCGTCGCCAGGAGCAGCGGCAGCAGGGCTGCCGCTGCCTCCGGCTCGCCGGCGGCAAGGGCCTGCTCCAGCTTCGCTTGCTGGAGCTCCGCTTGGGCAGCCAGCGCATCCTCGCTGGCTGCATCCTTACCCGGCGACGCGGAGCCGTCGGCGCCACCTTCCCCGCCCGGCTCGCCCGGCGAGGCCTGCTCTTCCTCGGCCAGCGCTGCGATCAGCGCGTCCGGGTTGTTCACCAGCTCCATCTGCTTCAGAGCTGCCTGGCTGTCGCCCTTCTGCAGCGCCTCCAGCATGCCGAGCTGCGCCTGCGCATCCTTGAGCTCAACCGCCAGGTCGGCGATCTCGCTCAGCTTCATATCCGTTACGGCCGCTTCCTTGGCAGCCTCCAGCTTCTCGATATCCTTCTTCAGCGTATCGATTTGCTGCTGCAATTGTGCAGGTGTCTGCAAAGATGCGATCGCTCCCGGTTTGGCTATTTCAACTGTAACTTTCAAAGCTGCCTCGTCTTCCTTGGAAAGCGCCGAAGCACTGCCCGGATCCTCCAGCGCGCTGGCTTCCACGGCATTATCCAGGCCGAACCAGACGGCTCCCGGCTCATCCGCCTTATAATAAATCCCTTGCCCCGATGCCGACATCGTAGCCGACGCCGCATTGTAAGCTTCCGGGGTCAGCGCCTCCAGCTGCACTTGGTAGGAGCCGATAATGACGGTTCCGAGTCCCTTGGCCTCGCTGCCTGCGGATGTGCCGCTATCGCCGCTTGAACCGGCTGTCCCGCCACCTTGCGTTACGCCGCCGGCACTGCCTTCGCTTCCTCCGCCTGCCGCAGCATCTTCCGCAGCCGGTGCCGCCAGCTGTCCTGCGTTTCCTTTGCCTTCGAGCAGCAGTTCGCCGATCGGCGTTCCCTTCGCATACAATACGACCTTCAAATTGTCGGTTTGGCCGAATTTGAGCGTCAGATTGCGCACCGGTTTATTGATTTTGGTCTTCTTCCCGACCGGACGGCCTTCTTTGGTGAACACGGCATACTCCGTCGCGCCCAGCTTCCGATTCACCGTCACGCTGAAATCGCTAAGCAGCGGCCCTACCGCAGACTTCAGCTTCCACGTGCCTGCAGGAGGCTGCGGATTTTGCGGCTTGACGGCAGCAAGCCCGTCATCCAGATTCCGGTAAGGGAGGATCCCCTTTTTCAACGTTTTGTCCACGGCTCCGCCGGTCTCGACGTTCAGCTTCCCGAGCGCTGTTTTGTAGCTTAATTGTGCCGATAGAATGAGTTCGTCAGCCTTCGCAACCGCTTCCTGATAGGGAAGCAGCTCGTCCGCTTTCATGAGGCTGAGCTTCACCTTCCGGGACGCTTTATCCAAAGCGCTCACCGCGCTTTCCTTATCGCGCAAAGCCTGGGCATAGCCCTCCTCCGCCCCTTTGGCTTCCATATAGGAAGCCCGCACGGCAGCGATGACGCTGCTCCGGCTTTCTTTCTCCTGCAGGGCCGCCTTATTCTGTTCCATCGTCGCAATCGGCAGGGCATCCCGCAGATCGTCCAAATAGCGCAGTCCGTCGAACTCCCCTTGCAGCAGCGATTTGGGGATCGGGATAAAGCCAAGCAGCAGGAAATACCCTTCCCAATCCTTCTTCACTCTGGCCAGCGTCGCTTCATAGCTGGCGCCCAACATCTCCATATCGATATCCTTGGACTTGTAGATGCCGTCCATGACCTTCATTCGGCTGCTGCCGAACTTGGAGCTGTAGAGATCGCGGGCCGTGCTCAGCTTGTGATCCGCCAGCCGCCGGTCCTCCGTATCCTTCAGCAGACTAAGCGTCGACTTCAGCGCGCTGGCGATATAGCCCGGCAGCTGCTTCTGATCCAGATTCGCATAATCGGGCTCGAAAGATAATTGGACCTTGTTCTCCATATCTAAGCCCAACAGCTTGCCTAGCGCCAACCGGCTCGTCTTGGCCGTCAGCTGTGCTTGCTTATTTTCGGATGCGGCCTTCTCGAGCGCTTTATCCGCCTTCTCCTGTTCGGCGCTGTCCGCCAGCCCGTATTTCCGCTTCGTACGGACCGTGTCGACTGCCGACTTCGCATTCTCCCAGCGCTTGCGGGCACCTTCTTCCGCCGCCGAATCTTGATAGGCCGTCAAATACGCCTTCATGACGTCGAAACGAACCGTATTCATGGACTGGCGCAGCGTTTCCTGTGCGATATACAGCTGCTTCCTGGCTTCCGGCACCTTCATCCGGGTCGTCAAATCCTGGCTCAAATTACGCGGCTTGGCAAACAGCCCGGAAGCCTTCGCTTCCTCGCTCTTCACGGCATGCTGAGCCTGCTCCAGCTCCAGCTTCTTCTTGGCAATATCCGTCTTCGCATCCCGCAGCACGGAACTGACTTTCACCCCTTGATCCAGCGCTTCTTTCATCGTCAAAGCCTTCACTGACGCCGCTTCCGCTCTTGGCCCGGCAGCCAGCACCGGAGTCGCCGACAGCAGCAGCGCAAGGCCCAGCTTCACCGCATTTCCCCTTGCCATGATGAATCCCTCCGCTCACGAATCTCTCTTTCTTTATAGTACAATATCTCCCACTCTCTCGCACCCATCTTTTGGAGAAACTTAGCGAATACAATCGAATAAAGTAATAGATTGATGGTTAACTTCTTTTCTAGTAGTATAAAAGTAATAGAGTTTTCCGGTATTTAGGAAGGAGATTTGCCCATGGGAAACATCGTTTGCGGCGGTGCGATGCTGCAATGCACGTTCGGCGCAGCCCCCAGCTCCTTGATGGTGCTCCCGGCGAATATGGTGATGACCTCCATGCCGATCGCCAACATTATGGATAATAAGCCGATGGTGAACATTTTGCCGTTCGGCATGTGCAATTCAATGGCCAACCCTATGGTTGCCGCGGCAACGGCGGCTGCATTCGGCGTACTCACCCCCATGCCCTGCATACCGGTAACGGCAGCCCCTTGGGTACCCGGCTCGCCGACGGTACTCGTCGCCAACATGCCCGCTCTGAACAACACTTCCAAATGTATGTGCAACTGGGGCGGCGTCATCCAAATTCAGCAGCCGGGTCAAATGACCATTCAAGTGCCTTAACCTTCTCGGCCGCGTTCAGTACCTACAATCCCTCTTAGGAGTGAAATCATTTGGAGATTCAGCCGGTCAAAACCCTTGAGAAAGTGCTAAGGCCTGTCGTAGCACCGTTCATCGGCCATGTCATGAAAGCCATCCAAACCCTTGGAAGGCTGCCGAAGCTGGCCATTATCAAGTTCCAACAAATGCTCCGGGTCTTTCTGCAAACGCGGGAGACTTCGTTAAAAAATTATGTTCTGATCGGATCCTACTACGTCTCCAAGAGGTTGCTGCTTTTCATCGTCCTTTTCATCCTTGTCGTCCTCTTCTTCATCTTCGTCCGGCCGCCGGCGATTGTGAACCGATGGCTGGGCCGGGTGCCCGTGCTGCAGGAAAACACGACGAAGCTGACCGCTTTCTCCGGAAACGGCAAAGTCGTTGGCGCCGAGAAGGCAGCCCGCTACGAAGGCGGCTTGGCGGACGGCCTGTATGCCGGCAAAGGCAAACTGTACCACAATAACGGCGTGCTCGCCTACGAAGGCGATTTCGACAAAGGCCAGAAGTCCGGCGCGGGCTCACTCTATGACGAGCGCGGCTCCCTGCTGTATAAAGGGGCTTTTGCCGGAGATGCCTTCAATGGCGCCGGCACGTTATACGATGCCAACCAGAAAGTGCTGTATATCGGCGAGTTCCAAAACGGCAAGTATGGCGGTGCCGGCAAATTATTCGCCCCGAGCGGCGAAATTCTCTACGAAGGCGCGTTTAGCGGCGGTCTGTATAACGGTGCGGGCAAACTGTTCTACTCGGGGGGCATCACCCAGTACGAGGGTGAATTCGCAGCCGGACAGTATAACGGAGCCGGGAAGCTTTTTGATACGAAAGGCCAGCTCGTGTATGAAGGCGGCTTCCTGGGCGGAAGCTTTTCCGGCGAGGGCACTGAGTTTAGCGCTAGCGGCCTCATGAGGTACAAAGGCCAGTTCCTTGCGGGCCTCTACGGCGGGGAAGGCACCGCCTTTGATGAGAAGGCCGTGCCCCGCTTCAAGGGCACGTACGTGAACGGCGCCTTGACCGGCGCCGGCGAAGCGTATGATGAGTTAGGCAAACTCGTCTACAAAGGGGATTTCAAGGTCGGCGTCTATGACGGCCTTGGCACGCTGTTTGACGCAGACGGCGCGCCGCTGCTGCGGAGCTTCTTTGCAGGCGGCCAGGTCAGCCTGCAGAGCTTCATCGGTTTGTCCAGCAAAAAAGTCGAAGACTTGCTGGGCAAACCGGGGGAAGTGACGCTGCTGGACGACAGCGTCATGCTTGCGGGCCAGGAGGCGGCGGTGGACGCCTCCGCGGCAGTTGACCCTGCCGGCGATGCGGCAGGTGCGGCGGTGGAGCCGCCGGCCGCGGGCGCCGGCTCGGGCGGGGCGGCAGCAGCCGGGGCGGTTTCGGCCGGTACCGGCGGCGCTGGCGCTGTGCCAGCAGCCGGTGCCGGTGCCAGCGTGAAGCTGCTGCTGAACTATCCAGCTTACCAACTCTCGCTGTTGGTCGAACCGTCGAAGACCAACCCGAAGGAGGCTGTCGTCACCTCCCTCAGCATTTGGGGCTCGAAGCCCTTGGCGCAGCTGCAGCCGGTTATCGAGACCGTCACCAAGCCCGGCGAGCCCAACGATGCCGGCTACACCGTGATGGAAACGGGCGTAAGAGCCGGTATCGGCACCTACACAAACAGCTACTACAAAGGTGACTTCTTGTTCACCTTGACGCACTTTAACCAAACCAAAGAGGCTCACCTATTGCAGGTAAGCTCTACGAAATAAATAAAGAGCTAAGCAATTCTAATTGCTTAGCTCTTTACTTATTCTGCGACGAATATTAAACCAAGGACAAACCCTTTATCCTTCCCCCTAGGGGTAAACCATTCAGGGATCTTTCTGAGACATCTGCAAAACGAAGAGCCATATAAAGAAAAAAACCTGCCTTTCCTACATCCAAATTCACTACAATAACCGACTATGGTTATAAAGAGTGAATTTGATGCAGGTTATGCAGGTTTTTCAACTCAGCTTTTTAAGGCAAAGCCAGCTTGCCCATCACCGTCGGGCGCTCCGCGCCTGTGGCCGAGGGCAGGTTGTTCGGCACGCCATGAATCCAGTCGTTGCCCAGCAGGGCGAACAGGATGGCTTCCTTGGCGTCGCCGGATATGCCGACCTCATCGGAGGTGAGGACGGTCTGGTCCGGGAGCAGCTGCTGGAGCATGCTCATCAATGTGCGGTTGCGCGCGCCGCCGCCGCTGACGATGACTTCCGCAATGTCACACTGCGGGAAGACGAAGTCGCGGTAAGCACGAGCGATGGCATGCGCGGTGAAGGCCGTCGCGGTAGCGACGATATCTTCAGCGGCCAACCCTCGCTGTTTGTCGGATGCGAGCCACGCCTCCGTGTACGCCTTGCCGAACAGCTCGCGGCCGGTCGTCTTCGGAGGAAGCTGCGCGAAATACGGATGCGCCAGCGTCTCCTCCAGCAGCTCGGCATGAACTTGGCCGCGAGCCGCCCATGCGCCGTCTGAATCATAGGTCAGCGCGCCAGCCGACAGTTCATAGACGACTTGGTCCATGACCATGTTGCCCGGCCCCGTATCGAAGGCGATAAGATCGCTTCCGTCGGCCCTGGCTGCGGCCGATCTCCGGGCGGGAATCGCCGTGCAGTTGCCGATGCCGCCGATGTTCTGCAGGATGCGCCCTTTGACGGCATCGCTGAACAGGATGAGGTCGCCGTAAGGCACGAGCGGCGCGCCCTGACCGCCAACCGCCATATCGGCGGTGCGGAAATCGCCGACGACCGGGCGGCCGGTCCGTTTGGCAATAACGGACAGATCGCCGATCTGCAGCGTCGACTTCGGCAGGAACGGGTCGGCCTCATCCGCCACCGGAATGTGCCAAACGGTCTGGCCATGGGAGGAGATAAGATCGATCTCCTCCATAGCCATCCCCGCAGCCGCAGCTGTGCGCATAACCGCGTCGGCAAAACGCTCGGCGATGGCGAAGTTCATGCCGCACAGCAGCGCGACATCGGAGTGATCGACAGAGCACAGGCGCTTCAGCTTCTCGCGCAATTCCGCATCGAAGGGGAAGCTCTCAAAATGAAGCAGCTTCACTTGTGCCTCGAACCCGCAGCCGTCGATCCGGACAATCGCAACGTCGATGCCGTCCAAGGAAGTGCCTGACATAAGCCCCGCTACGGTGAGCGAGGTCCGGTTCAGGAGGGTACGGAGCATCACAGTCCGCCCTCCCATCTCCAGCCTGCCGGGTAACCGGAGCCCAAACTAACCGGCAGACGTCCCTTCATCTCGAGCTCGCCGAGCAAGCCTTTCGCCGTGCTTTGCAGCGCCAGCGGACGGCTTTCGTACGCCGCAATGAATGTAGATACCTCAGAAAGCTCAAGTAAATCATAGGGCACGCGCAGCCCAACGACGACCAGCGGCTTACCCAGGGCTTGCAGGGCGCGCACCAACTCGACCTGTGCGGCGTGGAACCTGGCGTTGTACGTCCCGACAACGATCTGCTCGACTCCTTCAGCCGCAGCTAGCACAGCGTCAAGGCTCGCGCCGACCTCGGCCAGCGGCAGCACACGGTCGATCACGTCGAGGCCGCGCGCCGCCAAAGCCGCGCCGAGGCTCGCCGGTCCGGCGTACGCTTCGTCCACGCCGGAGGAAACCGCTGCGGCCACAGTGACCGCCAGCGTCCGAACCCGCTTCAGCGGCAGCAGCCCCCGCTCGTCCTTGACGAGCGTAATGCTGGCTTCGCTGAGACGCTGTGCGACCGCGCAGTGGTCCGCGGTCCCGACTTCGCCCGCCTGCGGCTCCAGCAAGCCGCGGCGCGCCTTCAGCGCGAGCAATCGCTCGACCGAAGCGTCGATACGCGCTTCGCTGATGCGCCCCTCGCGCACAGCCTGCTCGATCGCCGCAATCGCGCCGATCTGGCGGTCCAGACGATGGCTGATCAACACGAGATCAGCCCCCGCTTCGATCGCCATGACGCTGGCGGCGACCGTGCCGTAATGCTCGGCGATGGCGTTCATCTCCATGCAGTCGGTCATGACGACGCCTTCGTAGCCCAGCTCCTCGCGCAGCAGTCCGGTTAACACGGATCTGGACAGTGTCGCAGGCAGCTTCTCGGCCTCGAACGCCGGGAAATAAATATGCGATGACATAATGGCATCGACGCCGTTCTCGATCGCCCGCACGAAAGGAACCAGCTCCAACGAACGAATCCGCTCCTGATCATGCACAATCGTCGGCAGATCCAAGTGGGAGTCCACGCTCGTATCGCCATGTCCCGGGAAATGTTTGGCCGTTGCAACAACGTTCGCATCCTGGAAGCCCTGCACCGCGCGGCGCCCGAACTCCGCGACCAGCTCTGCCGACTCGCCGAAGGACCGTACGCCGATCACCGGATTATCCGGATTGTTGTTCACGTCAAGCACGGGTGCGAAGTTCAAGTTGATGCCCAGCGAACGAAGCTCTTTCCCCGAAATCAATGCAGCCTCATAGGCCGCGTTGGGGTCCGCACTTGCACTTGTATTTGCTCCTTCGTTGGAGTCCGTTGTACTTGTATTTGCTCCTTCGTTGGAGCCCGTTGCACTTGTATTTACGTTGGATTCTGTATTTACTGTCCCATCAGCCGCTCCAAGCGCACCAGCCGTAAGAGCCATCTGACCCGGCATGAGTGCCACGCCTTCCGTAATCCGCGCGACCATGCCGCCCTCTTGGTCGATCGATACCCATAACGGCACAACTCCCGCTTGTCCGGCGATCGCTTGCAGTTCTGCGGATAGCTCCGCGACCTGCGCCGTATTCATCACATTCCGGGCGAAATAAATCACACCGCCAATATGGTGCTCGGCAATAAGCTCTTTTAATTGATCCGTGACCTGTGTACCCTCAAAACCGCAGAGGAGCATCTGCCCGATCTTCTCTCTCAGCGTCATCGTCTTCATGTCTTTCATCATCGATGTCTCTCCCTCACTAGAACTTCATAAATGCTGCCGTTAAATCCCTTGATGCCGCCAATCTAAGCCTGGTCCGCCTGCAATCGGTTCAATGCCATGAGGACCGCTCCGCTGGCCGCGTCTTTGATGGGCTTCATGCAGGTCAGCTGCGGATAACGCTCCTTCAGCTTCTCCACGAACGAACGCCTGATCTCGTCATTGTTGAGCAGCACACTGCCCGCCATGGCAAGAGCTCCTTGCTGCATCGACAGCTTCTCCACCACGGGAACGGCAGTTTCCACCAGCGAGGCGGCTTGTTTCTCCGCAATTGCGAATGCGGCTTCGTCCCCTAGCGCACAAGCTTGAGACAGAATCGGCGCCAAGGCGGCTATGTCCTTTTTGTTCGTTTCTTTGCTATATACGAAGCCAACGATCTGCTGCACGGTGGTCAGCTGCAGCTGCTCATAGACCATCCCCGAGATTACAGTCTCCGGGATTCTCCCGTCATGCGCCTTCACCAACGAGGCGAGCAGATCCCGGCCGATACTGTAGCCGCTGCCTTCGTCGTCGATGAGGTGGCCGTAACCGCCGGAGCGGTGAATGCGTCCGTCCTTGCCTTTGCCATAACAAATCGAGCCTGTGCCAGCAATCATAATGATGCCGTACTCGCTGTCATGCGCGCCGCATAGTGCCGTCTCCTGGTCACCGGTTATGAACAGCTTCCCGGAATAACCGCTCTCCCTGCAATTTGCTTCCAAACGAGCGGAGACGGCCGGATTGCTGACGCCAGCCGCGCCGATGACGATTTGTGCGCAGTGCTCAAGTCCGCCGCAGGCACCTGCGATCCCCGCGAAAATATCCAGAAAGCTGCGCCGGATGCTGTCGGCATCCTGCCCGTTATAATTAATGGCGCCGGACGTGAAGCTGTGGACTTCAACACCGGATTCGTCGGCCACTCTCACTGCGGTTTTGGTTCCGCCGCCATCTAACCCCGCTACGTATGTTTTCATAGGTGCCCCATCTCTTTTCTTGGCATAGAAATATTCCTCATATATCGTCCGATCTATTTGTACAGATGGTACTGCTCTTTCATTTGCGCGAACGTTCGGCTTTCTTCACGGAACTGCTCCAGTAAGGCCGCAACGTCTACGTTCTCTTGCCGGTATGCGTTATCCCCGCAAAGCAGATCCATGAAAGGTCTCGAGCCTTCCCGGAATGGCGGCAGGAACGCGAACTCTTCATAATTATTCCGGATTGTATACATCAGCTTGACGCCTGTTGCCAGGGGCTGTACCGCTTGCATATCCAGCACATGAATCTGCACGCCGCTGCACGATTCCCCTTGATGCTTGGAGAAACTTGGCTTGAAAAATACCGGACGGAATACAACCCCCGGAAGCTTCATGGCGTTCATTTCATCCGCCAGCTTCTGTCCGTCGATGAACGGAGCGCCGACCGCTTCGAAAGGGATGGTCGTCCCGCGGCCTTCCGACAGGTTCGTCCCTTCGAAAATGCACGTTCCCGGGTACAACAATGCCGAGATGAATCTCGGAAGTCCCAGTGAAGGCAGGATCCACTCTTTGCCCGTCTCCGGGAACAGCATGCTGCGCTCCCAGCCCTCGCAAGGGACGACATGCAGCTCGCAGTTCCAGTTCATCTGATCGTTCGCCATCATCGCCAACTCGCCGGCCGTCAGACCGTAGCGTACGGCGAGCGGATAGTTGCCCACGAAAGATTGGTATTCCGGCTTCAATATGTTACCTTCCACCTTCACGCCGCCAAGCGGGTTGATCCGGTCCAGCACTACAAAGGACTTGCCCGCTTTCGCGCAATCTTCCAAGGCGTATAGCATGGTATAAATAAATGTATAATATCGTGTACCTACGTCCTGAATATCATAGACGATCATATCGACCTCATCCAGCATCTCCGGGGTCAGGCGCTTGGAATCTTTGCGGTATAAGCTGTATACCGGCACTTGCGTAATGGGATCGAGGTAGGTATCGACCAGAGCGCCGGCTGCTAGATCTCCACGCACACCATGCTCCGGGGAAAATAATGCGGTCAGATTGAAATTGTCATGCAAAATCTGAATCGTGGATACGAAATCCTTATTCAGTCCGGTAGGCGCCGTAATCAGCCCCAGCCGCTTCCCTTGGAACAAATGTGCATATTGCCCGATGCGATCAATGCCGTTAAGAACCATAATGTTTCGCCTCATTCCTTATTTTATGATAAGAAAACCTCTACCTAAGCCTTATCCAAGTAAGCGGCTGCGTGTAGAGGTCAGATGATTGCTATAATTCAGTTTTGAGCACCCGCATATTTTCTTCTGGAATCATGAACGTTTGTGCATATTCTTTTCTGGCTTCAAGGCCGCGAACCCGCATCAAGCTCTTGTAGTAATCCAAGTACTTGAACGACTTGCTGCCGGTTACGAACCAGTGCGTAGAAACGGCTTTCACCCACAGATCGAAGGCTTCCTGATCGTAATCGACATACACGTACGGACGGTAGTCGACGGCGTCTTCCCAATTCTCGGCATAGTACAGACGCTGTGCGAAGTGAGCCGGAAGCTCGCGTTCGAACGTCGGCAAGGCGGCGAAAAAACGCGCATCATTGACGATGCGGTGCGTTGTCATATGATCCTTATGCATGCTGTTCTTCCAATGCGTAATAATGACGTTCGGACGCACTTGGCGAATGATATCGCATACACGGAAGCGCAGCTCCTGGCTATCCGGCAGCTCGCCGTCCGGAATATCGTCGAAGACGAACGCTTCTCCGCCGAGCATCTCAGCGAACGTCTTGGCTTCTCGCACCTTCTGCTCGCGGTACTCGTTCATATCTTGGCCGGCCGGAACGCCGCGTTCGCCTGCTGTCAGCGCAAGGGTGGCAATACGGTCCCCTTTCAGGAAGTGGCTGGCCAGAACGCCCCCCGCCGTTAATTCCGCGTCACCTACATGGCCGCCAATGGCCAGAATCGTTAACTTTTGCTCGCTCATACCTTACACAAACTCCCTTCTCATGACAGAAAATTGTTTGACGGTCTTAAAGCCGGCCCTCTCATAGATGCGGATCGCCGGATTCGTACTGCCCGTGTAGAGCGACATATATTCGGTTCCGATCGAACGAAAGGCTTCGCACAGCTTATAGAACAGGATGCTGCCCAGGCCATGCCCCTCATGCTCGGGAAGCACGCCGATTCCCGCAAAATAGCCGCGCCCGTTATCTTGGCGAATGACCGGTCCGGCAAATCCGATGACCTGATCTCTATATGCAGCAATGACGACTGGCACACCGCTTGCCGTGCATTGCCCGATTTCCTTTTGCCACAAAAGATTGTTGAAACCTTGAAGCATCTCGTGAACGCCGCTGTGCTTGCCGGAATCGAACAACTCCACGGTATAACCCTCGGCCTGCGCCTTGGCCTCCTTGGCTTTGCTCTCTTCGGGCATGACGAAGCCGTCCAACTTCAAGTACATCGCGCATTCTTTGGCGCGTTCCACATACCCGGCTTTCAGCAGAAATGCATACAGCCCGCTTTCGACCGGCACACCCGGCGCATTGTTATGCTCATGCTTCGGCGTACCTGGGATGTACCACGGCAATAACATCGGATTAAAAAACAAAACATCGCCCTGCTTCTTGCCGAGCTGCTGGAAGCGGTGCTCCAGAGCGTCCAGCATGCCCTGGTAATGTTCGTCGTTCTTGCAATCTTCGGCCAGCACGATGCAGGTGATATACCCCGCCACTTCACCGAGCGGCAGATCGTCTCCCGTGCAGCCGCAGGCGAAGCCTTTGACCTCATGTTGTTGTAACAAGACAAAAACGTTCTGCCGATCAAAGTACGGATTCGCCGTGAAGATGCTCCGAAAGCTTGTTTCGGTAAGCTCCTTATATCCTTCTTTCACGGCTTCCTCGTTCCATAAATCAATAACAGCTTGCTCATATTGTTCATCCCATGACACGATCATACTGTAACGATACCTCCCCCGCGAGCGGCTTGGATCAGCCTTTGACCGCTCCTACCGTAACGCCTTCCAAGAAGTACTTCTGCAAACTGAAGAACAGAATAAACATCGGCAATGCAGAGATGGTTGCACCCGCCATCATCGGTGCGATGAACGTCGTATTGGCGAAGCGGAAGTTTTTCAGTCCCACCTGAATCGTCTGCATATCCATCGTATTGGTCACAAGCAGCGGCCAGAAGAACGTATTCCAGCTATCCATGAACGTGAGGATCGCCATAACGGCAAGCACGGTTTTGGACAATGGCAGAATAATCCGCCAGTAGATCGTAAACTGGCTGCATCCTTCGATTTTGGCGCTCTCCATAATCTCGTTCGGGATGCTGCTCATGAACTGTTTGGCCAGGAAAATATTATATACGGTCACGATACCCGGCATAATTAACGCGCTGTACGTATTTTGCAATTCGAACACGTTAACGACCAGAATATACAAAGGAACTTGCGTAACTTGGTAAGGAATCATCATCGAGACGAGCAAGATAGCGAACAGCACGCCTCTGCCTTTGAAACGAAGCTTGGAAAATGCATACCCCGCCATACTGGCGAAAATGACGTTGGACACCATGACGGTGGTCGCCACGATGAGCGAGTTCAGAATCCAACGGTACGAATACTCGCTATAATCGAAGAAGTATTTGAAAGAAGCGAACGTGAACTTGCTCGGCCAGATGGAATAATCGACGGCTCCGGCCTCAACCGGATCGGCAAAAGACGAAATAATCATGAAGTAAATCGGAAAAATAGTCGCCAGAGCAAAAAGTAGAAGGGCGATAAAAATAATGGAGTTGCGAATGGTTTTAATCTTCGGGTTTCCTGTATGATTGCTGTACAAAGCCATTGGTTGTTATCCCCCTCTCTTAATACTCGACGTCTTTGCCGGCATATTTAAACTGAATCACGGAAATCAAAGCGATGATCACAGCCAGGATCAGCGATTGCGCCGCGGCTTTACCAAACTCGAAATAAGTGAACGCATTGTTGAAAATGAGCAAACCGACCATCGTCGTGGCATTGTTCGGTCCGCCGCCCGTCATCAGGTACGCATTCTGGAACACTTGGAAAGAGCCGATAACGCCTGTCACCAGGAGGAACAGCGTAGCCGGTTTCAGTGCCGGAACAACGATGTGCCACAGCTTCTGGAAGAAGTTCGCCCCGTCCATTTCAGCCGCTTCGTAGTACGTATCGTCAATGCCGAGCAAGCCTGCCAAGTAGATGATAATGCTCGTACCATGTGAGGAAAGCCATGACATAAGCACCAACGAGAACATCGCCGTTTTACTCGAGCCGAGCCAGTTCTGATTGCTGATGCCGA
This sequence comes from Paenibacillus sp. MAHUQ-63, assembly GCF_028765165.1. Classification (GTDB taxonomy): domain Bacteria; phylum Bacillota; class Bacilli; order Paenibacillales; family NBRC-103111; genus Paenibacillus_E. Next base: position 1,654,868 of record NZ_JARADB010000001.1, read on the forward strand.
AGAAATGAATCAGTTGGTTCAGAATTCCGCCTTCCATCGGATCGAAAATCCAGAGCCAGACGACGGATAAAGCAACGCCGGAAGCAACGACCGGCAAATAATATACACCTTTGAAGAACCCTTGCGTCTTCTTCCTAAGCGGAAGGATCAAGACGGCGATTACCAAGGAAAGAAACAAGTTGACAGGGACGGTCAGTACCGTATAGACGACCGTGTTGCGCATAGCCTGCCAGAACAAACCGTCTTTAATCGTAGCGGTATAGTTGTCTAAGCCGACATAAGTGGAACCAAGAGGTTTGTATTCCTGGAGACTGATGATGAACGCGCTGACGACCGGATACGCGGTGAACATCGCGAAAGCAACCAAAGCGACGGCAATGAACGCATATCCCCAAGACCCTTCTCCTCTGATGCCTTTTCTCTTCATCGGTTTAGCGATATTCGTAGCCATTTGTGTCTAACCCCCTAACCCCGTTTCAAAAAAACCGGTTTTAAAATAGTTCGGATAGCCGCGCAACTTGCCTTCACGACTATCCGAAGTTTCAGCTTTTTATAAATTAATCTTTCACGATGCCGTCTGCGCCAAACGCGGCGATCGCAGCGGTTTTCACAGCTTCATACATTTGTTCAGGCGTAACTTCGCCTGCGATCAGACCTTGGAACTTCGGTACGATAACTTCCGTTTCCAATTTAATCGCTTTAGCGCCCAGTTCTGTCGGGATGTCCGAACGAGCCGGCGTTGCATTTTTCAGCATGAAATCAACAGCCGCTACGTTCTCAGGGCTTCTTTCGATTTTCATGCTCTCAGCCGCTTTTTTCGCGCTTTGCGTGATGTGTGCAGCGAACAGGTCGTTGTTCGTCGTTGCTGCATTTTTGCCGCTAGCCAGGAAGTACGCCGCTTTCACAACGTTCGCTTTGTGCTCAGCCGTAGGCTCTTTCTTACCGCGGAACGTCATGTAACCGTCAACGACCGTAGCGAAGGAAGGCTTAGCGCCTTGGAACGTCGGAGCAGGCAATACAACATAATCGACCGGGATGGAATCTTTCACTGCGCTTGCGTCGTTCGCTTTCAGCTTGGCATTGTTCGTTTTCGCCGAATTCTCGAACACCGCAAGACCTTTACCTGTGATCATCGTTTGGCCGGTCAAGAACATGTTCCAACGTTTACCGGCATCAACAGAGCTTAGCTCTTTCGGCATGGAACCGTCGTCGATCAGTGCGCGAAGATCTTTCAGCAGCCCAAGGTAGTTTTTGCTAGTGTACGCATATTTCAAATCTTTATTAAAGGCATGCGGCATACCGGCATTCTTAGCCATAATACCCAAGTAGTCAACTGCGGCAACGCCTTTCACGGCGAATACGAAGCCATAACGCGTTTTGCCGTTTTCCGTTACTACGCCTTTTTTGACCGCTTGACGGAACTCATCGTAGGTCCAACCGTTCGTTTGTACTTTCTTCCAATCGATGCCGGCTTTCTCCAAGTATTCTTTGTTCCCGCCCAATGCGTGAACTTCCATGTATGCCGGGAAGCCGTAGAGGCCTTTGCCGTTCTTCATGTAATCCAGCGGCGCTTTGTCATAGTCGCCAACCATCTCAGGTGTGGCTACATCGGAGATGTCCATCAGCAAGCCTTGCTGAATGTACTTCGGAATGCCGTCCGAGCCGCCGAAAGCGATGTCAGGAGGGCTTCCCGCATTCACTTGCGTATCCAGCTTCTGCTTCATATCTTCCCAGCTGGCCGGTTCGATCTTCAGCGTCAGGTTCGGATACAGCGCAGTGAAATCTTTGGACATTTGCTCGAATTGCTTTTGATAGTTCGGAGATACCGGTGGCAGCAAAGCCGTAATGGTGTCTTTCGCTGTCGATGCGCCGGCTGTTGCCGCCGGAGCGGAAGCTGCTGGCGAAGTTGTTTCTTTCGTGCCGGAGTTACCGCCACCACAAGCTGTTAGAGCCATTGTTAAAGCTACGACCGATGCTAATACGGGCATTTTTCTTTTCATGAAAAACAGACCTCCTAATAATTTCAGTTATTTACACAACTTGAACAAAGGTACGTATGGCTTTCTTCAAACTGCCGTCGCATTGCTGCAGCGCCTGCTCAGCGGCTTCGGCGTTCATGCCTGTTTTGATCATCATAATTGCTAGTTTACAGTTCATGGAAGCAGCTTCCAAGTGGGAAATTGCCGTCGCTTCGTCCACGCCCGTTGCCGCCCGAATGATTCGGATGGAGCGGTCGTATAATTTGATGTTACTAGCCTTCATATCCACCATCAAGTTATTATACGTTTTCCCCAGTTTCACCATCGTACACGTCGTCAGCATATTAAGAACCAGCTTCTGTGCTGTCCCCGCTTTCAATCGGGTGGATCCCATAATCACTTCCGGCCCTACGACAGGCGCAATACACACATCACAGACAGGTGCTAATTTCGAAGCTTTGTTATTCACAACGCCGATAGTCGCTGCACCGATCTCCTTGGCTCTCCTCAAAGCGGCAATGACGAATTGCGCGCTTCCGCTGGCGGTAATGCCAACGACCGCGTCCTTCTCCGTCACTCCACAACGTTCAATGAGTGCGACCCCCTCCTCTGCGTTATCCTCAAATCCTTCAACCGCAAATCTTAGGGCCACATCGCCACCGGCTATATGACCTTGCACCAGCATGGCATCTACTCCAAAAGTAGGAGGACATTCAGAAGCGTCGAGCACACCGAGTCTGCCAGAAGATCCGGCCCCTACGTAGAACATTCTGCCGCCGTTTTTCAGCACTTGATGCAAAATATCAACCGCTTTCGTAATCTGCGGAATTTCCGCCTCTACGGCAGCAGGTACCGTCGCATCCTGTTCGTTCATCAGACGTAACATTTGCTCTGTTGTACTTTCGTCTATCATCTGTGTTTTCTCATTAATCTCTTCCGTAGTCAACCCCGACAGATACTCATCCATAGTCCCATCCTCCTATCCCGTTTGTTTCTTTAAGCTTACTAAATTCATACTAGCGAAAAATTTCATCGTGGTCAATACTTTTTGAAATTTTATTTTATTTTACAAAAAACTTTTGAATTTTTATTTCTGATCACGACAAAAAAAGACAACGGTTATTCTCTTAGGATATCCGCTGTCTTTTTTATTATTTACGATGCTTGCTGCTCGCGATTATATCATGCGTTTTGGTCAAATATTTCTTCACTTTCTTATACTCCGCGCTGGCTACTCCGGCAAATAATATATCCACGACCGTCAGCATGGCAATGCGCGATCCCATGGCGCCGCTCCGGATGGTCACCTCCGGCGTGGAGATGCTAAGGACGATATCCGCCTTCTCCGCGAGCTCACTTTTGTTATATTTGGTAATGGCAATGACGCAAGCCCCGTTCTTCTTCACGATGTCCAGCGCATCCAGAATTTCCATCGTGTTGCCGGAGTTCGAAATAAAGATCGCCACGTCGGACTTGTCCATCAGCGTCGCGGCCGTGAGCTGGCTGTGGCCGTCCGTGTACGTGTGGCACATTTTGTTAATCCGCGAAAACTTCTGCTCCGCATCGATGCCGACCAATCCGGAGGCGCCGATTCCGAAGAAAACGAGCCGGTTGCTCTCGCGGAGCACCTTGACGGCACGGGCGATTTCATTCTTATCAATCACACTGAGTGTATCTTCAATCGATTTGCTATTATTGCGGGAAATGTTGGAGATAATGATCGACAGATCGTCTCCGGGTTGAATATCCGTATACTGATCCTTCTGCTCCTCGTCCATGGATCCGATTGATGCGGAAATGCTGACGATGAAGTTGCGGTAGCCCTTGTAGCCCATCGTTTTGCAGAAGCGCAGCACGGAGGCGTCACTTGTTTTGGTCAATTGAGCAAGACTCTTAATCGATAAATGAGGGATCTCTTCCAAATTCTCTAAGATATACTCCGCTACCAATTTCTCTACGGGTGTCAAACTATCCTTCATATCCCGAATTTTGATCAAAATATTATCGTTAATTGACATCGCTCTTCCCTACCCGCTCTATATTCTCTCAGCTAAAATTACTATCATCATACGAAGATTTATTTGAAAATACAAGATGATTCTCTTCCATCCTACCGTATTCGTATCATCAATTCAAGGAGTTTTATTTCAAAATTTGTGAATTTGGATGAAATTTATTTCCAATCGGGATGCCCCTCAGCGACTCAAGAGGTTAAACCTCTCAGTTGGCGGTAACCGGAAAATCTCCCGTTAATATGTTTGTAATCGCGGTTTTCCTGGCGGGTAACTGGAAATCTTCCCGTTATTTCTGCCGAAACTTCCCTCTGTACGGCGCGGGACGGCTAATTAACGGGAGAATTTCCAGTTATGACGCTCTAACTGCGCATAATGGTGGGATTTAACAGGAAGAATTCCTGTTATTCAATCATGGCGGCGAGCCTTCAGCCTCTAACGCCATGGCTTTCGGCCAAAAGCCATAAAAAAAGAAAGCACCGTCCAAACGAGGACAAATGCTTTCAATTATACTCTCGCAAACCGCCTACCGCGCTTCCACAGCCGACGTCGACGCAGCCGCAGCGGCGGATGCCGTTCTCGCCACCCGCACCGAAGCCAGCGCGTAAACGATCAGCGCCCCCCAGATCAGGGTAAAGGAGATGAACAGGGTCGGCGTGAAATTCTCTTTAAATACGAAAATACTTAAAATCAACGTAATGGAAGGTCCGATGTATTGGATGAATCCGAGCATCGACAGAGGCAGCCGAACCGCCGCCTTGGCGAACCAGAGCAGCGGCATCGCAGTAGCCGCACCCGACAATAGCAGCAGCACGAACGGGACAGGAGGCAGCGACCACGCGCCCTCATGGTGCGTCAGGTGCAGATAGATGATATACCCGACAGCGATCGGGAAGACCACGGCGGTTTCCCCGGCCAATCCGATCGTCGCTTCGTAGGACACCTTCTTCTTCACGAGGCTGTATACCCCGAATGAAGCCGCGAGCGATAGAGACACCCACGGGAACCGGCCGTAGTCGACCGTCGCGACCAGAACCCCGGCTGCCGCCAATGCAATCGCCACCCATTGGCCGGCGCTAGGCTTCTCACGCAGAAACAGGACCGCCAGCATCACGTTAAAAAGCGGTGTAATATAGTACCCCAGGCTCGTCTCAATCACATGGCCGTTATTGACGGCCCAGATGAAGATCAGCCAATTGGAAGAGATCAGGATGGAACTTGCCGCAACGACGGCCAATGTCTTACGGTTCGTGAACATCTGGCGAAGCTGCTCCATTTTACCGCGCCCGACCAGCATGAGAATCGCCATAAAGACGAAAGACCACGTGACCCGGTGCGCCAAAATTTCTCCAGCCAGCAGCGTCTCGAACGACTTCCAATAAATAGGCAGCAAGCCCCAAGCGGTGTACGCCAAAATAGCATACCAGAGCCCTTTTTTCATAGCAAAATCCTTCTTTCAATATCTAGTCGCACAACTCGACGCCAGGAACTCTATCATTTTGTCCGCAGGTCAATTAGGCATTTTCCTATTGTAATGCAGCACAAAGCTTTTGTAAAAGGAAAATAGATGACAAATCATAAAGCTGACAACGATTGAAGACCGTTGTCAGCCAGCTCTGTTTACTGTGACAAATGATTTATATTTCACTTTTTTTTCGAAAGAAATCTGTAAATTAAAAGAAAAATCAGGAGTGTAATTGAAAGATAAATAATTGAATTTGTTATAAATACAGACCATTCTACCCTCATTAAATTCCTCCCAATATGGCGAATAACGCAACATAAACTATACCATAATATTCCACATCGCAGTATTCTTCCGCTCAAAAAAATAAACCCCCGATCTACGAGAGTTCAAATCGATAGCGATATTTAATTTTAGCCTTTGACGGAGCCCGCGGCAATCCCTTCCACAATGCGGTTGCTCAGCAGCATGAAAGCCACCAAAATCGGCAAAATGCTAATCATAAGCGTAGCACCGATAGCGCCCCAATCCGTCGTGTATTGACCGACGAAATTTTGCACCCCGACCGTCAATGTTTTGTATTTCTCGGAGGAAATGAACGTGTTCACGAAAATGAACTCATTCCAATTGTAGATCATGTTGATGATCACAGCGGTCGACAGTACCGAAGCGGTCATCGGCAGCGTAATGCTGAAGAACATCCGGTTCACCGAACAGCCGTCCATGACGGCGGCCTCTTCCACTTCGCGCGGCAGGGTGTAATAGAAGCCCAGCATAATCATAATCGTAATCGGCAGATTGAACGAGATGTACGATAAGATAATGGACAAGGGATGGTTCGTCAGGTGCGTTTTCGTGAAAAAGCTAAACAACGGAATGAGCGTGGAATGAACCGGGATCATCAACCCCACCATAAACAGCCCAAGTACGAAGGATTGCAGCTTCCACTTCATCCGTGTCAACGCGAAGGTCACCAGGCTGGCTAGGATCACCGTTACTGCGACGGATACTACCGTCATCCATACACTATTGAAGAAATAGCTGCTGATATGGCCCTGCGTCCACACTTTCTCATAGTTCTCCCAGCGCAAACGTTCCGGGAAAGCCATCGGCGCCAGATTGAAAATTTCTTCGTTATTTTTGAGCGAGAACAGCATCAGCCACAGCAGCGGAACAATCTGAATGACGGCCACCGCCGCTAACACGACATACAGCACGCCATACCCAATCTGTACCGGAAGCTTGCTGCGCACGGCCTGAGGCTGTGCCTGACGCTCGATTGCTTGTGTCTTCATCTGAGTATCAAGCTCCTTTCGTTACGAGTATTGGATGTTGTCCTTGGTTGCCGTCGCTCTGCGGATCAGCCACGTCATGACGAGACAGATAATCAGCAGGAAGAAGCCGATGGCGCTGGCATAGCCGAAATCATAGCCTTTGAACGCTTTGCGGTACATGTACGATGCCATGACTTCGCTGGCTCCGTTCGGTCCGCCGCCTGTCATTACATAGATCAGGTCAAAATATTTCAATGAACCGACAACCGCCAGCACGACGGTTACTTTCATGACTTCGGCGATCAGCGGAACCCGAATCGATAGGGCGATGCGCCACGGGGAGGCGCCGTCGATGCGCGCTGATTCGATCAGCGAGGTCGGTACATTTTTTAAGGCTGCATAGTAGATCAAAATATAGAACCCCGCATACTGCCATAGAATCGGTATGAAGATCGCATACAGGACGATCGACGGATTCGACAGCCATTCGGGAGCTTGTTCGACCCCCAGCGCCGTCAAAATATGGTTCAGCATCCCGTTCGTGGGGTGGAAAATTTTCAACCATAATTGGGCGATGGCTACAGATGATAGCAGCATCGGAATGAGATAGATTTTGCGGAACAGATTCGCCCCGCGAAGGTTCGCCGACAGCACCAGGGCCACCAGCAAGTATACGAGCAGGCTGAGCGCCGAGAAAATCGCTAGCAGGAAAGAATGCTTCGCACTGCTCCAGAACAATTCGTCGCGCAGCAGCTCCATGTAATTTTGCAAGCCGATGAAGCTCATTTTGCCCACGCCGTCCCACTTCATTAATCCGTAATAGCCCGTCATGACGATCGGCATGTAGATCAGGGCCACAACCAGAAGCAGCGAGGGAATGACGTACAAAGCGATCATGGATTTATTGGACATGACTTTATTCATAACTGACTTCCCCTTTCTTACCGGCAACCGATAAGGAAAAAGGACATACCGCCGCCGTATCGTGTCGGGATATGTCCTTCCCACTCGTTCTACTTGCCTTCTTTGGCCAATGCTTCCTCATGCTTCTTCGCGAATTCTTCCGGCGATGCCGCTTTGCCGAACAGCGCTTGAATCATGTTCAAGTGAACCTCGGCGGATGCCGGTTTCATTTGGACGTCGGCGAACAGCGTGATATTGCTCGCTTTATTCAGTTCATTCAAAAGATCGATATACATTTGCGGCAGCTTCACTTTGGACGTATCGACCTTAGTCGCCGGGATAACGCCCGCTTCGGAAATCGCATGCTCGCCCCACTTCTGCACGAAGAAGGAAACGAATTTCTTGGATTCTTCTTTTACCTTCGAGTTGTTCGCTACGAACAAGCCTACGCCCGGTCCGCCGACCCAGCTGTCCAGATTCCCTTTGCCGCCTTCGACCGTCGGGAATTTGAAGAAGCCGATTTGATCTTTGAATGCTTGCGGAACATCCTTGTTCGTCGTGTAGTTCGGCAGCTCCCATGTGCCCATCATGTACATCGCTGCTTTGCTGTTCATGAATTCCGCTTTGCCCTCATCGTTGGACAAGCCGTTGAAGCCTTTGTTGAAGGCGTTCATATCGACGAGCTGAGCCACTTCGGAAGCGGCGCGCACTAGGCCCGGATCGTTAAAGGAGCCGGAACGGTCGATCGCTTTCTTCAATGTTTCCGGTCCGCCGATGCGATCCGCCAAATACATGTACCATAGAGAGCCGGTCCAGCGGTCCTTGTTGCCGAGCGCGATCGGCGCTACGCCGTTAGAGCTGAGCGTTTTGACGACATTTTTGAATTCGTCATACGTTTTCGGCACCTGCAGGTTATATTTCGCAAAAATCGCTTTGTTATAGTATACCGGCACGATGTTGAGCTCTACCGGAAGCCCGTAGGTTTTGCCGCCAAAGGCATAAGCGTTCGTCGTTCCGTTCACGAATTTGTCCTTCAGATCGCCCTGCAGCAAATCGTCAAGCGGTGCGAACATGTCGCCTTTCACGTAAGGGTCCATGTACCCTGCCGCCCAAGTGAAGCCTACATCCGGCAGCGCGTTGGAAGTGGACAATACCTTCATTTTATTTTTATACTGCTCATTCTCGAGCACTTCTTGTTCGATGGTGACATTCGGATTAGCGGTTTGATACTCTTTAATGATATCGTTTACAATTTTGTTTTGCGTTGCGGAGTTTCCAGTCGGCCATAGGTGCATCATCTTGATCGTCACTTTCTTAGCCGGTTGTGCGCTCTCTCCGCTTGCCTTCGCCGTTGGTTGAGCCGGCTGTGCGGCGTTTTCCTTAGGAGCTGCGGAGCACCCGGATAAAACCAAACCGAGACTAAGCATCGTCGTCATCGTCCATGTAAGCGTTTTTCTTGACATGCGCTGTTCCCCCTTAAACTATATGTTTGCTTGCTACGAGTCTTATTGTAGCGCTTTCATCGAGACAGCAGGGAGTAACGGCTATCGGGAAATATACCACAATTTTTAGGTATCTAATTGACCTGCTCTTCCGTTCCGCCGGTCATCTTGCGGTATTGATTCGGCGAGAATCCTTCATAATCTTTGAACAGCTTGATGAAATATTTCGATGTCTGGTAGCCGACTCGTTCGGATATGTCTGCGATCGTCAACCTCGTCTGCAGCAGCAGCTCTTTCGCCTTCTGGATACGGCTTCTCGTCACATATTCGCTAAAAGTAAAGCCCGTCTGTTCCTTGAAAAGCGCACTGAAATAGCTCGGGTTCAAATGAATATGCGCCGCCACCTCGCTCATCCCCAGAGGCTCCTGCAAATGCTCCTCCACATAAAGCACGGCTTGCTGCACCGGCGGACTGTAGTTATGGGAAACGCTCTTGGCCTGCATAAGCCGCGTATCTACCATTTTCTCCATCGTTTGTACACGCCCGCGCTCTTCCTCAATCTGCAGCGCCTGCTCGACGGCTTCCAGCAGCTTGCTTTTCTTAATCGGCTTCAGCAAATAGTTCACGACACCGAGTTGGATCGCCGTTTGGGCATATTGGAAATCGGGGTGCCCCGAAATAATAATGACGACTGGCTGCTTATGACCTGAAGCGCGCGTGCCCTCAACCACCTGCAAACCGGTCACTTCCGGCATGCGAATATCCGTGATGAGCAGATGCACAGGACGGCTGTTCAGCACCTCCAATGCTTCTGCGCCGCCGCTGCTGACAAGTATCTGATAACGCCCTACCGACCAAGCTTCCAACGTTTTGCGAATGCCTTCGCGGGTTAGCGGTTCATCGTCCACAATCAAAATCGTTTTACCTGATGGAATCATCGTTCTCCTCCTTATGCATCGGAATATCAAAGGAGACGCTTGTCCCCTGCCCCTGCACGCTATGGATATCAAGGCCTCTGCCGCCCTCGGGGAGGGCCGGGTAATATAATTGAATGCGGCGCTGCACATTGGATATGGCGACGCCCTTCCTTTTGCCGGACGTCGGGTCTCCGCGATCCACCGCCCCTTTGACGGCTTGAAGCTTCGCCGCGCTCATCCCCGGACCGTCATCGCTGACGGTAATACGCAGCTCCGCCGCATTCACAGGCGAAGGTTCTACGCGGATGGAGACGAGACCCGGGTCTGTCTTTCCTTCCAAGCCGTGCAGGATCGCATTCTCCACCAGCGGTTGAATAAGCAGCTTCGGGATTTGCACATGATGGTAAGCTTCATCGGCCTGCATTTCCCAAACGAGACGGGAGCCGAATCTGAAGCTCATAATGCTCAAATACCGCTTGATGTGCTCGAGCTCCTCCCCCATCGTCACCCAGACATCCGCATTCGGATTGTCGATGACATAGCGGAACAAATCCGACATCGCCACTACGAGGTCAGCCAGCTCTTCTTCGTCTTTGTCCTGCAAAGACCAGTACAACGCTTCCAGCGTATTATACAAAAAATGCGGATCAATCTGCGCCTGAAGCGCCCGCAGCTCCGTTCTGCTCTGAATGACTTCCTTCTCGTACACGAGCTTGATGAGTCCGTTGATATGGTCCACCATTTGATTATACGTCGTGTTCAAATCGTTCAGTTCGGCTGTGTACGTCGTCGTTCGGTTGGGCGTCAGCACGCCCTGCCGCGTATTCCTCATCGCTCGCATCAGTCTGAGAATCGGCCGGGTAATCATCATCGAGAGCAGGAATGACAGGATGATGAACAGCACGGAACCGATCGCCCCGGATACAATAATCGCCCAGCGCAGCACGGATATCCCGTCGGTAATATCGCTGACCGGATACAGGATCATGAGCGTCCAGCCGGTTTGCTCGGAGGGCTGCTTGACCAAGATGTACCGCTTCTGACCGATCGTCACGGTCTGAGACGATGTCTGCATGAGCTCGCTGATATTCTCAAGAACCTTTCCGTCGGAAACGATAGGCCTTGCCGCGGAGTCGGCCAGCAGCAATTGCCGCTGTCCGGTGTCCTGCATTTGGTTCTGGAAATCAAAATAGCTGCCATTAATGCGCACCAGCAAATACCCGCCATTCGAAAACCAACGGTCAATTAAATTGACCCGGCGAATGGCCAGCACGGAACCGGGCTCCTTCGGATCGTTCCCGATCCAGATGAGCTTGCCTTTCTCCTTATCGGCCTGTTCGATCCAATTGGGCTCCACCCTGTCGGACAGCCTCTGTTCATCGAGCGGAAACAGCCGCACGAAGTCGGTCGTATATACTTCCACATTGCTGACGCCGCTGTAGGCTTGAATGTGGTTGGCGATTTTGGATAAGGCTTGGCGCTCGCTGAAGCTCACTTCGTTGCCCAGCACGCCGGAGAGCAGCAGCTGCTGCAGGTAGGTATCGTTGACTGCTTGCAGCGTCAGCGTGTCAATTTGTGTTATAAGCGCTTCCAACCGGCCGTTCGCCTGTGAGGCGATCTGTTTCATCTGTGTTTCCGCCTTCGTGTTCAGGAGGGTGGAAACCGAATTGAACGTAATGATCCCGGCGCATATGAGCACGATGATCATGACGGATACGAAGCCGGCCAGCATCTGATTGCGCAGCGTGTTCCATTGAGCCACCTTCTGCCACACGGGGGATTCCTCTTTTCGCATCGTAGTTTGTGGAGGGATTCTTGCCAAATCATACTACAGAGGTGAGGGGTAAGTATATAGGGAGAGACTGGCGCGGGCGCGGGGATAACGGGAAAATCTCCCGTTATTTTCGGTAAAATCGCACCCTCTACCAACAATTGCTGGAATTTCTCCAGTTAATTTATCCGTTTTCGGCCTGCGTGCAGCAGGATCGTGCTAATTAACGGGAGTTATTCCTGTTATTAGTGATTCAACCTTCTACCAGGCCTCATTTAACGGGAGAATTTCCAGCTATTAGCGGCAGCTCTCTTTCAATGGACGTGAGCGCGAGGAGCTCAGTGGCCGCTGCACAGATCTAACGGACACAGCGGCCGTTATTCTCGCGAAAAGCGCCGCATTTCGCGGCTAACGGACACCAGAGTCCTTATTTGCCGGTTTCGGGGCGAAATCTGCCCCACAATCGGCAAATAACAGCGCATTTGTCCGTTACATTTGCCAAGCAGCCCTCTGCCCTCGAATAAGGGCTGCTCAGTCCGTTAGCGAGGCACTAGCTCTCGCTGACGCCTCTGGCGCAGGCAGCTCGCCAAGCGCTCGCCTCTTTCGTCGGCACCACATGCGCCAGGCAGCGCCCACGCAACAAAAAAGCAGGGCGCCTAAGCGCCCCACCTGCTTTGCTCTCCTGCCCGCTTGCCACTCGCACGCCTGCCCACCTGCTCCTGCTCGCCCAGCCAGCTCCCGCCGCCTACTCCTCCCGATAGAAAAAATTCGGGAGCTTCACCTCATCATTATAATGATGATGAAAAATAGACGTCGTCGCCGGAGAAACCGGCGGGATCAGCCACGTCCAATCGCCCGTGACGTCGCGCCCCGCCTTCTCCTCGTTGTCCTCGAAGCGCTTGAACTGGCGCGCCGCGGTGTGATGATCGACGATGGCCACGCCCCGCGCCTGATACGAATGCAGCACGGCCACATTCAGCTCGACCAGCGCCCGGTCCTTCCAGAGCGAGGCGTCGCGCCGGGTGTCGAGGCCCATCACCTCCGCAACGCGCGGCAGCATGTCGTACCGCATCTCGTCGGCGAAGTTACGCGCCCCGATCTCCGTGCCCATGTACCAGCCGTTGAACGGGGCCGCCGTATACCGGATGCCGCCGATGTCCAGGTACATGTTCGAGACGATCGGCACGGCGTACCACTTCAGCCCCAATGCCGCGAATCCCGCCATATCGGGATGCGTAATGTCCACTTCCATGACGAGCCCGCTCGGCATGTCGAACCACTTCGGCGCACGGTCCCCGATCTGCAGCAGCAGCGGCAGCACGTCGAACGGCGTCCCCGCTCCCCGCCAGCCGAGAGCTTCGCAGCGCACCGTCAGCTGCACGGACGCCGGGTCGCCCACGATGCCGTGCTCCGTCTCGTATCCCGCATAGCGGATGAGCTGCGCATTGTGAATGCGCGGCGTCCCGCCACGTTCGCGCTCGGGCGGGAAAATCGTAATGAGCGGGCGAATTTTCCCGTCATTCGTCGCCATGGCGATATGCCGGAACAGCGCCTCCGCCATCTCTTCCTCCGTTGTCACGTGCCGCGCATCCTGAACCGACAACGTCTCCCAGAACAACCGGCCAATACAGCGGTTGCTGTTGCGCCATGCCATTTTGGCCCCGTGCTCCAGCTCTTGGCGGGTATGTTCATAATACCCCTGATGCACGATGGAACGAGTCACTTCGACGATACGAGCTTCCGTCTCATTCTCGCTGAGCCCGAGTTCGCTATAGCATTCCCTGATAAAAGGGACGGCCTTCTCTAACAGCTGGTCCTGAACTTTCATAGGTACGGCTCCAATCTCCAAAAAAACTCCATCTCTCAAACCCGTTTGATGGAAGTTCCTGACCCTGAACCTGACTCAGCATCAGCGGCCGGACTTCCTCTCTATTTTACAATTGCGCGCTAAACTGCTCCGGCACATAGGCAATCTGAGAGACCGCAACAATCGTCAGCTCACCTTGTTCCTCGGAATAACGGACAGCGTCATCGCCGACATAAAACCATACTTTCCGAGTAGGCTGGTTCTCAAACGCCTGAAAGATGAAAACATTCAACTCATCCTTCCATTTCAGAAGCTCAGCAACCTGCTCCTTCTCCGCCTTCACCGTGAAAATCCATTGATCCCCCACCTGTTTCCACGTGTAATCTACCGGCTGCTTGGCTGTATCGATAAACGCCCGGCCGCCGACCGCATGTTTCACCAGAAATTGTTCCTTCATCCCCGCAGCCTCCTTATGGCAGATCGATTAACATGAAATGCGCGTCCTCAACAGCCCGCAGCGCAACCGTGGACTCGCCCTCAATACGGGCGCTGTCCATCTCCGCCAATTCGGCCTCATTGGCCGCCAGCTTGCCGCTGATCACCATCAGGAAGATGCGTCTGTTCTCTCCTTGGCGGAAGACAAGCTCCTTGCCCGCTTCCAGCTTGCTTAGATAGATGCTCATGTCCTGATGAATCTTCGCTTGATGCTCGCCGCCTTCCGGCGTAACGACAGGCAGCAGCGCGTTATGCATCGCTTCGGGCACATACGTCACATTCTCAAAAGATGGCTCCGTCCCCCGCTTCGCCGGCATAAACCAGAGCTGAAACAAGCTCAGCGGCTCCGTTTCTGAAGCGTTGTACTCGGCGTGAATGACGCCGCTGCCTGCAGACATGCGCTGAACGCCGTTCGCCGCCGTCACCGCGACATGCCCTAAGCTGTCCTCATGTTTAATCGCCCCGCTAAGAACGACGCTGACAATTTCCATATCGCTGTGCGGATGAGGCCCAAAGCCGCGTCCCGCTGCGATTTCGTCATAGTTGCACACGCGCATCACGCCGAAGCCCGTATTATTCTCATCAAAATAATCACCGAATGAAAAGCTTTTGTAACCTTTGAGCCAGCCCAAATCCGAGCTATGCCGCGTATGTGCAGGATATACTTGTATCACAGCTATCGCCTCCTTCATATCTACTCTTAGCTTATCATATTCGGATCATAGACATCCATGGCGGAACGGTGGCGGATTAATTGCGGGGAAAAAAGCCAAGAGCCGTCCCCAGGTCATCTCTGACCTTCCGGGACAGCCCTTGGCGCATTAGTCGGCGAGCACGGAACCGATGAAATCCGGCGTGCCGTCCGGGTGCCATTTCAGCACGCGGACAAAGGTATGGCGATTCGGATCATAGAGCGGATCGCCTTCAATGTCTTTGTAATTTCTCGCATGGAAAACGAGGATATCTTGCGTACCGTCCTCCGATACCGTGAAGCTGTTATGTCCGGGTCCGAACATCCCGATGCTCTCATCCGTCGTCAGCACAGGCTCACTCGTCTTCGACCACGATTGAGGGTCAAGGAGGTCGGCGTCCTCATCTGCGGTTAACAGCCCCATACAGTAATTGAAGTCTGTCGCGCTTGCCGAGAAGGAGATGAAGATGCGTCCGTTCCGCTTCAGCACCGCCGCGCCTTCATTCACCTTGAAGCCGATGATTTCCCAATCATATTCCGGCGTCGTAATCATCACCTGCTTACCCTGCAAGGTCCACGGGCTGCTCATTTCGGAAATATAGAGATTCGAATTGCCCGGAATGCCAGGATCCTTCTGGGCCCAGACCAGGTAGCGGATACCGCGGTGCTCGAAGGAGGTCGCATCCAGTGCGAAGCTTTCCCACTCCGTGCGCAGCTGCCCTTTCTCCACCCACTCCCCTTCCAACGGGTTCTCGGAACCATTCTCCAGAACGAACATTCGGTGGTCGAAAAGCCCCTCATTCGTCTCCGTCGTTCGGGCCGCAGCAAAATAAATATACCATTTGCCTTCCACAAAATGGATCTCCGGCGCCCATATATTGGCGCTCAGCGGTCCTTCGTTATATTTTCGCCAAGCAACCACTGGCTGCGCCTCGCTTAAGCCTTCGATCGTCGCCGAACGACGCACTTCGATGCGGTCGTACTCCGGTACCGATGCAGTGAAATAATAGCAGCCGTCCGTATGCTTATATATCCATGGATCGGCTCGCTGCTCCAGAAGCGGTTTGATTGCGTTGGTTTCCAAGTTTCTCATCTCGTTAGTCTCCTTTAATGCTGTCCATGTATTTGCCCCAAATATGAATACCCTTCTCGTTCATGCCTGTAAAGACGAGCGTAGGCCGATCATTTTCCCAGTCCCACGCTGGTGTGACCAACACTCGTTCGGTTGACGACCCTTCCTTGCCGACGCCTGCTTCCCACTGCAAGGTCAGCTCGTTCGGCTCCCGGAACGTCCACTTGCCGGCGCCATGCGCAGACTCCAGCTTCCCGCCACGCAGCAGGCGGATCGGCTCAGAGCGTTCCGTCCCTGTCCACGCCATCGGGATGGGCAATCTTTCCCACTGCCCTGTCAGCATCTTCGCGTTCAAAGGCTGAGCCTTCTCTCCCGCGTAGCGTTCTGGCGAAGCAACCGGCCAACCGTCGCGCGTCCACAGCAGCTCGCGGATGTGGAGATAGGACCAATTCTTATCTTTCTCGCCACGGGCATGATGGACTAGAAAGGTCCGGTCGCCATCCTTCAGCACCGAGTTATGACCCGGCGCGATCCAGCCTTCCTTGCCGCTGAATCCGTAGCTGCCGATAAGCTTATTGCCGATAAACGCCTGTGGCTGGTACGATGCATCCGTCAGCTTATGTCCATTGAAATCCACGTAAGGGCCCGTAATTGAAGTAGATCTCCCTACCCTCACACTGTAATCCGAGGATAAAGAATCGTAGGAAACGAACAAGTAGTACATCTGCTGCTGCGGCTGATAAATGATATAGGGCGCCTCAACGGCTCCGGCCACAGTCCCGCTGTCTCTGCGGGCAAGCAGGACGGGCTGTTCCCCTTCCTTCACTTTGCCCGTGCGCTCATCGAGCCTGACGATGTAAAGGCCGCCGAAGAACGAGCCGTACGCAAGCCAAGGCTTGCCTTCTGCGTCAAACACCGGATTCGGATCGATGGCATTGGCTTCATCCCCTTTGGCCGTCTTCACGACGGCTCCTTGATCGGTCCATGGACCGGTAATCGAAGCGGATGTTGCCAGGCCGATCATGGACTGATTGCTGCCGAAGGTTGAAGCCGCATAATACAAGTAGTAGGTCTTCCCCATCTTAAACACATCGGGCGCCCACAAATTCGTTGCCCGGCTCCACGCTGCGGCTTCCTTCGGAATCCCGTCCAGCGCATAGCCTCCGAAGTCCCAAGCGATCAGATCTTTGGATCGCCTGACCATAATGCCCGGCCTTAGCGGATCTTTATTCGCGCCAACCTTAAAGTCTGTAGAGAACACATAATACGTATCGCCCTCTTTGTAAATAGAAGGATCGTGCGTATTCATCGTATGCCAACCTGACTCGGTATTAACGTTTGCGGTATCATACATCGGATACTGGATCGGTCTTTCCGGAAATTGCACAAGAGCGGAAGCGGTACTTTTAAAATAAGCAGCCCCCGCTATTGCCGCTGCAGTTATGGCGAGCGCGCAGCCCGCCGTCCACAGCAGCAGCTTTCTTCTTCCCCGTAAGAAAGCCATTACCCCTTCACACCGCCAACCGTGAGGCCCGATACGAAGAACCGTTGGAAGAAAATGAACACGATTAGAATCGGCACGATCGCCAGCACGGAACCCGCGATAAGAATATCGTAGTTATTGCCGTAAGGCGTAACCAGACTGGACAGTCCGATCGGCAGCGTCAGCTTTTCCCCGGTTTTGAGTACGATCAACGGCCAGACGAAGCTGTTCCAGCTCGCAAGCGCCTGCAGGATCGCCATCGCCCCGAAAGCCGGAGCCATCAAGGGCATCATGATTTTGAAAAAGATGCCATACTCCGAACAGCCGTCAATCCTCCCTGCATCGAGGAAATCTTTGGGTAAACCGGCCGCATATTGCCGGAAAAAGAAGATCGGCAGCGGCGCCACGACGAAAGGCAGGATGACGCCGCCATACGTATCAATGAGATGAAAGCTGATCATCTGCTTGTACAGGGGCAGCATAATGATTTCCACCGGAACCATCATGACCAGAAGCACTAGAAGGAAGATGATGTTCCTCCCGATAAACCGGTACATCGCAAGCCCGTAGCCCACCATCGAGGACAGGAGCAAGCAGCATACCGTATAGACGACCGAGATGAGAACGCTATTTTTATACCAAATCAGATACTTCTTCGCCGCAGCGGAGAACAGGAACGAATAGTTATGGAAAGACAGCAGCTCCGGCTGCAGCCTCACATTCAGCCCGTAACGCAGCATCTCCTTGGATGGCTTCAGCGAAGCCAGCGTGAGGCTGTAAAAGGGAAACAGCGCCAGCAGGGCCAGCACCCCGAACAGCAGGAACAGCAAAGAGGATTGCAGGAACTTATGTCGCTCGATTTGCATGTCCTAGTCCTCCTTCCGGAACAAACCGAAAAATTTCAGCTGAATCACATTCAATACCATGGTGAGCCCTAACAGCGTGATCCCGATGGCGGACCCGAATCCCAGATTGTTGCGCTCGATGCCCTCCCGATAAAGCAGACCAATCATCGTCAAGCCGATGTCATTCGGCGACCGGTTGCCGTTCCATAGAATGAAGCTTTCCGTAAACATGGAATAACCGCCATAAATGGAAATCGTAATGACATAGATGGCGACCGGCTTCAATAAGGGCAGCGTAATGCGCCAGAAGCGGTCCCATTTGTTCGCGCCGTCGATCTCTGCCGACTCGTACAATTCATGCGGGATGCTCTGCAGAGCAGACAGGAAATAGATGATGTTAACGCCGGTGAAGCGCCAAGTGGCCAGAACGATCAGCACGAACATGCCCGTCGCCGAATTGGCCAGCCAATTGATGCTCGGCAAACCGAGCAAATGGCGGAACCCGTTCATGACCGATTCATCGAGACTGCCGAAAACTAACCGGAATATAGTCCCTGCCACAACAACCGAGGTAAGGGAAGGAATGAACAAAGCGGAACGGAAAAACGCGCTCGCCTTGGTAAGCTTCGCATTCAGAAATACAGCCAGCACAAGCGGCAGCGGGATTAACACCAGCAGCGTCCAGAACGTATAACGGCTGCTGTTCCATAGCGCAGTGAAGAACGACTCACTCCATAAATTTTGGTAGTTCTTTAATCCGATAAAATGAGTTTGGCCCGGGAGCACCTCTTGAAAGCTCATCACAATTGTCGTAATAACCGGATAGGCAAAAAAGATAAGAAATGAAAGCACGAATGGCAGTACAAACACATATGGAGCTAAACGGGAGGAATACAGAAATTTATTCATATCGTTTATCGCTACTCCTCTCTAGAAGCGCTGCCAGCCTTGCCGAAGGAAGGGTCCCAGGCAAAGCCGGCAACGATGTTCGGATTACTTAATATTTTTCACAGCATCGTCGAGCACTTGTTTCGGATCTTTCAAATCATTAAGCGCTTGGAAGATCGCTTTCGTCTTGAGGTAATCGGAGACCGCCGGCGTTTTCTCTTTAATATTGGTAGGCGCAATCTCGCTCTTCACGGAAATCAGAACATCCCATAAATTTTTACCGAAATAAGCCGTAAATTTATTGTCCGCTTTCAGCGCCGGATCGTTCCAAACGTCCGAACGAATCGGATCGAAGCCGAGCTGTGACCAGATCTGGATGTTGCCCTCTTTGGATAATTTGGCGTAGGACAGGAATTTCTTCGCGACATCTTGATTTTTGGACTGCTTCGTAATCACCGTTCCCGTACCGCCCATACCGGAGGAGCGCATTTCGCCTTGCTTGAAGACCGGCATCGGTTTAATGATGATCTTGCCTTTGAGGTCAGGCATATAGTCGGTGAAACGGCCCATATACCACATCGGCATCCAAACGGAAGCAGCGCCGCCTTTATTCATGAAGCCATAGTATTCTTCCGCATGGTGGAAGCCGCCAGGAGCCACGACAGCGACTTTCTCTTTCACGAGCTTCTGCATGTAAGACAGCACTTCGTTGTTCGCTTGGTCGTTCAGCTTCACGTTGCCGCTCTTATCCAGGAAGTCCGAGCCATGCTGGACAACGAGCGGCCAATAGCTCCATTGATCCGTCGTTTCGAGCGTCGTCATCGGCTTGCCGGTTTTCTCCAGCACCTGCTTACCGGCTATCTCATAATCATCCCACGTTTTGATGTTATCCGCATTGACGCCTGCTTTATCGAGGATTTCCTTGTTGTAGTAAATTACTTGGGCTCCGACGTGGTAATCGATTCCGTAATATTTGCCGTCTTTGGCATAGTTATCGAGTCGGGACATTACGAGGTTGGCTTTCTCCGGCTCGACGATATCGTTCAATTCGACCAGTTGGACGTCGCCTTTTAAGAAATTGCCGATTTTACTGATTTCGATGTCCGCCATATCGGGTGCGCCCGTTCCGGATTGCAGCGCGACCAGCAGCTTGTTGTGGTTATCGTCATAAGGGAACGTCGTTGCTTCCAATTGAATCGTCTGCTCCGGATGCGCCTTGTTCCATGATTCCGCCATACTTTCAAAAAACTTCTGATGCAGCTCGTTGAACGTCCAGAAGCTCAGCTTCACCGCACCTGATTTGGATGCGCTGTCATTGGACGAGGTGCTTGGACTGGATGTGCAAGCGGATAATAAAAGCATGGATGCCAGAACGGCGGCAGATGTAACTTGCAGCTTTCTTTTCATACGATGGATCCCCCTTGATTGGATTTGGATTGATGATGGTTTGATGATGGGACTGAAGTGCGCCCGTTTAAAATGAACGAAGGTCGCATGTGATGATGGAGTTATTGATGGTACAAATGGGATGACATTTCTTGAGGCTGTGAGGCTGTTTCAGTGCTGGTTGAACCTTAGATTATCGTGTAAGCGCTTTACATATCGAATTATAGTACATAAAAACCTATAATCATATAACCAATTCAGTATAAAATTATGTTTATTATATTTAACATATTCCCAATTCGACATTTACTGAGTACAATAAGGGTATAAAACGAGAAATCGGGTGGTGCGCGAATGAACAAAATTCCGCTCTATAAACAAATCTATCTATCCATTAAAGATAAAATTTTGACCGGAGAGCTTCGTCCCAAAGACCGCGTTCCTTCCGAACAGGAATTCATGGACGAATTCATGGTCAGCAAAATTACCGTGAAGAACGCCTTGGCTGCACTTGTAGACGAAGGACTGGTTACACGCATACAAGGCAAGGGAACGTTCGTAGCTTCCAATCCCACATCCCAGATACCGGATGCCAAAAGCCGTTATGTCGGAGCTGCCGGGCCAGTCGCCAACGGGAACTCCCCTGCGTCGCACGATTATATCGGGCTGGTTATTCCGACCATGAAAACAAAAGTCATTCAGCGGCTTGTGGATTATGTCGAATTATATGTGAAGGAAGCCGGTTACCAGCTGATCCTGCATATTACCAGGGAATCTTCACTGGAGGAATCTCATTCCGTCCAACAATTGACGAATACGCAGGGAGTCCGGGGCATCATTGTTTTCCCTACGGAAGATGAGAGCTATAACGAATCGCTGCTTCGCCTGTCCCTGGATAAATACCCTTTCGTGTTCATTGACCGTTATCTGCGCAATATCGATACCTATCGGATTACCTCCGATAATTGCGGCGGCGCCTATGAGACCGTCAGCAAGCTGCTGCAGCAAGGCCACCGGCAAATCGCGCTCATCTCGCCGGATAATACGAATACGACCATCGAGGACCGGACGCAGGGCTTTGAGAAAGCTTATATCGACAGCAACATTCTTATTGATAAAAGCTTATGGTGCCACGTCCCGATCGACATCCTGAGAACCGGCGACACTTCGGCTTATGTCGTCAGCTTTCTGCAGCAGCATCCGAACATTACGGCTGTTTTTGCATTGACCGCCGAGATGGCGAGAATCACGCACCATGCGCTGCATGTGGAGGACGAGCTCAACCCGCACACCGTGCTGGTCTCCTTCGATGACCCGGAAATTCCGGGCATCTCGCACGTACTGCAGGATGAGCAGCAGATGGCGCTGTCCGCCGTTTCCATGCTGCTGGAGCAGTGCAACGGCAAGTACACGCCGCAGCGCGTTGAAGTGCCGGTGCAGTGGGTGGAGGTTTAAGCTCCAGAGCTTGCTCTCCGCTGCAGCCAGGGACCGCAGCCTGGTAAGAACGAATCCCGCCTCAACACAAAGAGCCGCGGCAGGTCATTCGACTTGTCGCGGCTCTTCGTGTTGAGGCGGGGGCCTAGCAGCTCACCCCTGATTCTGTATGAAAAATCATATAGAATCTCCATCGGAGCGCCAAATCCATGAATTGTATATGAAAAATCATATACATTCTCCACAAAAGCGCCCGGAGATCGCATCGCTCCTTCACCAGAGTATCAAAATTCATATACATTTCCACATTTGGCTCTTTCCCCGTGGCGCCGATTCACTCACTCCTCCAGCTGCATCCACTCCGCATACAGCTGCTCCAACCCCGCGTGCGCCGCTTCGCGCTCCGTCCACAGCCGGCTCAGCTCGCCATCCGGCTGCTCCATCTCCAGCGCGTCCAGCGCGCGGTCCAGCTCGCCAACCCGCGCCTCCGCCTCCGCGATCGCCTGCTCCAGCTTCTCCCGCGCGAACGCAGCCGTGCTGCGCGACTTCCCGCGCGGGGCCGCTTCCGCACGCGGCTCCGCCTTGGCGGCGGCCTTCGGCAGTGCCGCCGCCTCCCGCGCCTCGCGCAGCTGCGCACGCTTCGCCTTGTAATCGTCGAAGCTGCCCAGATAGACGGTGATGCGCCCCTGATCCAGCTCCCAGATTTTCCGGGACAGCCGGTTCATGAAGTACCGGTCATGCGTGACCGCCAGCACCGTGCCCGGAAACTCCTCGAGCGCTTCCTCCAGCGCCTCTCTTGAGGCGATGTCCATATGATTCGTCGGCTCATCCAGAATGAGCAGGTTCGGCTTCCGGAGCACAAGCAGCGCCAGCCTTAGCCGCGTCCATTCCCCGCCGGAGAGCGAGCTGACCGGCTTGAACACGTCCGCGCCATAGAACAAGTAAGCAGCTAACCTGCCCCGCGCTTCCCCTTCCTCCATCGCCGCTTCTTCGCAAAAGTATGCCAGAACCGTCATCTTCCCGTCCTCCGGATACTCCTGCTGCGCCAAGTATCCGATGTCCACGCGCGCGCCGATCTCCAGCTTGCCCTGATCCGGGCCCACTTCGCCAAGCAGCATCTGGAGCAGCGTCGTTTTCCCGGAACCGTTGTGTCCGACGAGCATCACCTTCTCACCGTATTCCAGCAGCCCGCTCGCCTGCTGCAGCAGCACTTTGTTCCCATAGCGCTTGCTCACGTTCTCGAAAGCAATGACCCGCTTCCCGGAACGGTCATCCACCTTCAAGGCGAACTCCGCCGCTTTGGGATCGAGCACCGGACGCTTCAGCTTCTCCATCCGGTCCAGCGCTTTCTGCATGGACGCCGCCCGGCGGAAGAACTTTTCGTTGCCGCCGATGCGCCCCCACTCCATCAGCTGCTTGATCGTCTCCTTCATCTTCCGGATCACTTTCTGCTGCTCCTGATAATCGGCGAATTGCTGCAGCAGCCGCGCCTCCTTCTCCTTCACATAGCCACTATACGAAGTCAAGTAGACCGCAGATTCCCCGTCTTCCAGCTCCACGATTTTCTCTACGACACGGTCCAAAAAGTAGCGGTCATGCGACACAATGAAACAGGCGCCGTCATAATGAGTCAAATACTCTTCCAGCCACTCCACACCGGCCAGATCGAGATGGTTCGTCGGCTCGTCAAGCAGCAGCAGATCCGGCTTGCCGATCAGCTGGGAGGCCAATGCGATCCTCGTCTTCTCGCCGCCCGACAGCGAAGCGAAGCTCCGCCCGTACGTCTCCCGGGCAATCCGGAGCCCGTTCGCCACCTGATCGATCCGCGCATCGAGCTCATAGCCGCCTTCCCGCTCGAAGCGCTCCTGCAGCTGCGCATACCGCCCCAGCAGCTGCTCCAGCTGCCCGCCGGCTGCGGGATCCGCCATGCGCTGCTCCAGCTCCGTCATCGCGGCACGGCAAGCGAGCAGCTCCGCGAAGCTCGAAGCCAGCACATCGTACACGGTGCCGCCTTCCCATTCCGCTGGTATTTGCGCCAAATAGCCGATCCGCGTATCCTTGCGCACCGTCAGCTGCCCTTCGTCCGGCTTCTCCATTCTGGCGATGAGCCTCAGCAGCGTCGATTTGCCGCTTCCGTTGCGCCCGACCAGCCCGATGCGCTCCCCCTGATGAATTTCGAAAGTAACATCCGCCAGCACCAGTTGGGCGCCATAGTATTTCTTCATATTTTGACCGTTTATAATTAACATCGTTAAGGATCCTCCTTGGTTGTGAGAGACCCTCCTGAACGCAGCAAAAAAGGCCGCAGGAAAATGCCTACGGCCTTCGCGGATTCATCCGTCTGAGGTTAAGGTAGGTGTCTTCTCGTGAGTTGTGGTACCGTATGAGTGAAAATGGACAGACTTCTCCCGTCGACGGCAAAAGCATGAACGATGCCAGCCATCGCGATGGGTAACTGGCTCACACGGTTGTTCACGAACTCTCGATTCATCCTACCTTCACCTCCTTTCGTCATATGTAGTAAATAGTACCATAACCATTGGTTAATTCGCAAGATGAGGATCACCCAAGTTGTTCTTCAAGCATACGTAAGAAAAAACGTTAGAGAAAATGCTTCCTGCCGGCTGCCTGTCCTTTAGGGTATGACGAAGACCGACAATTTCTTCTAGTCATAGCTAAGAACACTTCCAGCAGGGTTATTGAGATTTGAAACGGAAATACAGGCCCTTATTGGGGCCAACTCAGCGATTTTCAGCCTCTAAGCGGAAATACAGTGTCTTATTTGCCCCAAAAAGCTGACATCTTCGACCATCACCGCGCAATAGCGCATCTCATTTCCACCTCCCGGTCAAACAACTGTTTGGAGGCTTAATAACGCACCCTATTTCCGCCCCATTCTATTTTCAAGTAATGGGTAACCTTTCGGTCGCCGCAAACCAGCGGCTGCGGCTCCCACAGCCCTACATCTCAAAAAAACCGGGCTACTGCTCGCTGCGCATTTTGTCCATGACTTCCAAATGCAGAACCTGGAGAAATTTCTTAATATTGATCTTGCTTTTCTCCGTCTTCAAATTCTCATCGATTTCTTTCATCTTCGTGCGGACTTCCTGAAATTCGAAATACAGCGGCGCATAATGCTCGAACTTCGGATTGCTGTAATCCGTGAGCCCGATGCTGGCCAGATGGGTCAGCGCCGCCATGACCGCACGGCGAATCCGCTGCTCGGCGGCTTTCCCTTCCTTCTCCGCTTCGGCTTCCTTCAGCTTATGGCTGCGGGCCGCCGTCTCATACAGCTCCTTGAGCGGAGGAAGGCTGTCGCCCCGGTGATGCCGGACGAGATGCTCGACGATGTCGGTCAAGTCGCGGCTGCCGCTCTCCCCCACAATCCCCATATCCATCAGGATCGGCTGCATAATCTCGCGGACACTCCGCTTCTTGCGGGCGGCTTCCGGGGCTGCGCCAAGCAGGCTCAGCTTCGTTAACGATTGCTGAATCTCCTGCAGGGAACGGCTGATTTTCCACTGCTCGTTCACCTTGGAGAGCACCGCTTCCACTTCAATTTTGTTGATCGGCTTTTGAATATAATATTCAACGCCGGCTTGGTAAGCTTTGCCGATCATTTCCTTATTTTCTATCTGCGATATCATGACATATTTCCCTTGAAACCCCTGCTCCTTGAGCCGGATGATCGTTTCAATGCCATCCTGATCCGGCATCAACAGGTCGATGACGACGACATCGGGCGACGTTTCGAGCAGCACGCGTTCCCCCTCGATCCCGCTCCCCGCCGTTCCGACGACTTCGCCCAATCCGCCTTTTTCGATAATTTTGTGCAGCATCAGCCTGCTTACCGCATCATCGTCTACAATTCCGAATGACAGCATGATCTCTACGCTCCTTTTTTCAACGTATCGGTCAATAAGGTAATGACGAATGTCGTCTGAGCATCCGGCTCGTCTGAGCGCAAATGAATGTCGCCGCCCAAGGAATGCACAATATCCCGTACATGGGACAGCCCGATTCCGGTCGCGGCAAAGCCCTCCTGATTAAACTTGGTCGTATAGCCCGGTGCGAAAATCATCTCCCGCTCCAGCTCCGCAATACCCATCCCGGTATCCGATACGGTCAATATCGTTTCGGCCCCTTGCTCGCGTACACTGACATGAATCCGCCCATGTTCCTCGATCGCTTCCACAGCGTTGGAGAGCAAATTATTTAACACCGTTAACAAAGGGAGATAGTGATCCGAATCATAATCCGTTCGCAAGTCGGTCGTGAACTGAATGTGCTTGCCCAGCATACTGCTGTATCCGAGATTGGACTTGATTGCGAAATCCACAATCTCCGCCAGCCTCATGTCCGAGGCGAATTCCCGGTCGAACAGCTTGAGCAGGCCGGCAAGGATGCGCTGGGAATCTTTCTTCACTTCATGAATTTGCTGGGTAATCTCCAGTATCGTACGCGCGTAGCTTTTCAACCCCGAGCCGTTCACTTTTTCATATAAATTGTGGCTCTTGGCCGTTAATCCTTCGATCGTCTCCATGGACTTGCGCAGATAAAAGACTTCGCCGTACAGCCCGCTGTTCGTATTCAGCATCTGCTCCATACGCTTCTGCTGCTCGTTGTGAAGGACGCGCATCTGATGAATCGTCACACTGCTGTAGATGCCCACTACGAAGTAGCTTCTAACGAGCGCGATCACCGAGATATAGACCAGCTGCTCCGAAAATTTGTACGGCGTATCGAAGATAAAGCTGCGCGCCAGCAGCTCGATCTCATTTGACATGAGGTCAATAAGGGAAAGGAACAATCCAAGGACAAGGGGATGTGACTTCCCCAATCTCGGTTTCACCAGGCTCATTCCGGCAGCGAAAGCCATATAATACAGCATCGCAGGCAGATGAACCTGTATGCACCAACCGAGCGAAACCGTTCCGTGCATCGTAACGCCGTCCTCCAGGGAACGGAACAGGAGAACGGTCACCCCCGTGATGAGGCCCGTATACATGTAAGGCAAATGTTTGAGCAATAGCAGGCATAGAAGGAATGCGCTGCTGCCCAGGCCGATGCGAAACACTTCTCCGCTGAAAGGCGTGATTTTGAACTCTCCGGCAATCGCCGTCACGATCGCGATGAGAATCATTTGTAAGCCTTCGTTCTGTAAGCGTCTCAGCCGCTCACCCCCTACAGTAAATCCCATATCTGCTTTCCGATCAGGAGTATACAAACGGTCAAAAATAGTGGCCGAACATAGGCCGTCCCTTTGCGGATCGCCATACGCGATCCCAGGTAGGAGCCGCAGATCATGGCAATGCCCATGGGAATCCCGATTCCGTAATGAATCGAACCGAGGGCCATGAAAGTTGCCAGGCTGGCGATGTTGCTGCCGAAATTCAACACTTTGGCGTTGCCGGCCGCTTTCACGAAGTCAAAGCCCAGCATCAGAAATACAAATATAAGAAAGGAGCCTGTACCCGGTCCGAAAAAACCGTCGTAAAAGCCTAAACCGAAGGCTGCGCCCCCCATAAGCAGAGCGGTCTTGGTCGTGTAGCTGCGGAACGTGGAGCTCTCGCCCCAGCTCTTCCTGAAAATCGTATAGATCGTAATCAAGATCAGCATCACGACAACCAAAGGCCTCAAGAAGTCCGAAGGAACTTGCCGCAGCACCAGCGTTCCGCTAACAGCTCCCAATAAAGATAAAAGAAATAAGCCTTTCACCGCTTTGATATCGATGTGGCCCGAGCGCATGAAGGAAATGGTGCTCGTCAGCGACGACATGGTGCCGGCCAGCTTGTTCGTTCCCAGCGCGACTGCCGGAGGCAAGCCCGTTGCCAGCAGAACGGGCAGCGCGATCAGCCCGCCTCCCCCTACGACCGAATCGACGTAGGCTGCCAGGAATCCGCCCATAATGACGAACAGCAGCATTTCCCAACTTAAGTGTATCATGATGTCAATAACTCCTCTTCCTGCTCATAATTCGCCTAGACCATCTTCGCTTCCATCCTGCGCGCTGCGAGCGAAAGTGCGTAATTAACTGCAAAATACAGCACAGCCACTGCAAACAAGATCGGCAGCGTATAGCTATAGCTTTGTCCAATTACTATTTTCGCATGATGCATCAGTTCAGGCAAGGAAATAACGATGGCAAGCGATGTGTCCTTGAGCAGGGAAATGAATTGGCTCACAAGCGGCGGAACCATGCGCCGCAGTCCCTGCGGCATCACAATATGCTGCAGCGTTTGGAGGTAGCTGAGGCCGGAAGAACGCGCCGCCTCGATCTGCCCTTTGTCGATGGAGTTAAGCCCGCTTCGCACGACCTCCGCGATCATCGCGCCCTCGAACAGCGTCAGCGCGAGGATCGTCGCATTCATCGGTCCTAGCTTGATGCCGACGTCCGGCAGCGCGAACCGGGCGAAGAAGATGATGAGCAGCAGAGGCAAGTTGCGGATCAGCTCCACGATTACGCCCAGTACAGGCGAAATGACCGGCATCTTCGTGTACCGGATCGTCCCGACCACACAGCCGACGATAAAGCTCAGAATGATTGAAATCAGAGCGACTTTCAGCGTCATATAAAAGCCTTCAAGAATAAATCTCACATTATCCGGTGAGAAAGCATGTATGATATCCATTCGTTCCCGTTCACCCCCTGGCCAGCCTGCGCTCCAGACGCAGAGCGCCGTAACTTAGCGGCAGCGTTAAAATCAAATACAGCAATGCGACGAAAATGTACGTATCGAAAGTCGCATAGGTTTCACTGGCAACCTGATCGCCGAAGTACATCAGATCGAAGCCGGCGAAGACACCCAGCACCGACGAATTTTTAACGAGGTTAATAAATTGATTGCTCAGCGGCGGAATGACGATCTTGATCGCCTGCGGCAGCACGACATGGCGCATCGTTTGCGCGTAGGTCAAGCCGGAAGATCTCGCCGCCTCCGTTTGGCCGATCGGCACCGACATGATGCCGGCGCGAATCGCTTCGGCGATGAACGACGCCGTATACACCGTCAGTCCTAAAGTACCGCAAACGAAGCCGCTAAGCGTAATGCCCAGGGACGGCAAGCCGTAGAAAAACACGAAAACGACTAACAGAAGCGGAATGTTCCGAATGAACTCCACGTAAGCCGTCCCGAACCACTGCAAGGGCTTCACGGCGGAGATGCGGCAAATCGCGATGATCGTGCCCAGCACGAAGCTGCCGATCAAGGCGATGACACTGGCCCAGATTGTATTGACGAAGCCTTTCATGTAAATATCGATGTAATCCGTGAAAATGGAGATATCGGGCATCGGCTTATGTTCCCTCCTCATAGACAGAAGATGGGCAGCTTGCGGCCACCCATCTCATTCTTGTTATTTGGATGGCGCCTCGCCGATCCATTTCTTATAAATCTTGTCGTACTCACCGCTGGACTGCAGCTTCTTCAAGCTGTCGTTGACCGCTGTTTGCAGCGCTGTCTCGCCTTTCTTCATCGCAATGCCGTAAGGCTCATCCGTGAAAGGCTCGCCCACGACGACGAAGTTCGGGTCCTGTGCCATCATGCCGTAAAGGATCGCATTATCGGTAGTCAAGGTGTCCCCTTGCCCCGCTTTCAGCGCGCTGAACGCATCCTGGTAGTTGTCGAATTCCAGCACCGTTGCTTCCGGCGATTTGGCCTTGATGTTCGCCACCGATGTAGCGCCTTTGACCGCCAGCACTTTCGTGCCTTTTTTGACATCCGCCACACTCTTGATCGGGGAGCCTTTCTTCACCAGCAGGGACTGTCCGGCTTTGAAGTACACATCCGAGAATTCCACCTGCTTCTTGCGCTCATCCGTGATCGTCATCGTCGCCACGATCATGTCGATTTCTTTGTTGTCGAGCATCGGAATGCGCGTCTTGGACGTCACTTCTTTCAGCTCGATTTTCTTCTCGTCGCCGAGCAAGTCCTTGGCCAGCGCTTTGGCGATATCTACGTCGAAGCCTTCGACTTCGCCGCCGGTCGGATTTTTCAGTCCGAACAGCTTCGTATCGTATTTGACACCGACGACCAGCTTGCCTCTGCTCTTGATTTCATCCAGAACGGATGCTCCGCCTGCCGGCTTGGCGCTGCTCGGAGCCGTGCTGGCTGCGGCCGTACCGGCCGGCGAGCTGGACGCCCCGCCCGTGGAAGACGTCGAAGCGCAGCCTGCCAGTGCGAATACGGCGGTTAACATGACGATAAAATTCCATTTTTTTGAGATCATACGGTATCATCTCCCTATTGGTTATAAGTTCTAATGGCGAAGCACGCGGTTGAGAAACAGCTTCGCCCTTTCCTCTCGCGGGTTCACGAAAAACTGCTCCGGCGGAGATTCTTCGACGATTTGCCCTTTGTCCATAAAAACAACCCGGTCCGCCACCTCACGGGCGAAGCCCATCTCGTGGGTGACCACCACCATCGTCATGCCTTCGTGCGCTAGCGCTTTCATAACATCGAGCACCTCGCCGACCATCTCGGGATCGAGCGCCGAGGTCGGCTCGTCGAACAGCATGATTTTCGGCTTCATCGCCAAACCTCTGGCAATAGCTACGCGCTGCTGCTGGCCGCCGGATAGCTGGGACGGATAGCTCTGAGCTTTATCCCCTATACCCACCTTCTGCAGATAATACATCGCCGTCTCTTCCGCTTCTTGCTTCGATAGGCCGAGGACCTTCATCGGGGCGAGCGTAATATTGTCGATGACCTTCTTGTGCGGATACAGATTGAAATGCTGGAACACCATGCCGATATCTCTGCGCAGCTTGTTGATATCCGTCCTCTTGTCGCTAACCTTGAACTCGTTCACGACCAGCTCCCCGCTGGTGATGGTTTCGAGCCGGTTGATACAGCGGAGCAGTGTGCTTTTGCCCGAACCCGACGGTCCGACGACAACAACGACTTCTCCCTGCTTGATCCCCAATTCAATTCCCTTGAGCACATGAAATTCTCCGTAATGCTTCTCTACCTGCCGAAATGAGATCAACGGAACCCCCCCTTCGCTCTAAAAAGAACTTAACAATGTAAACTGTTTGTCATGTTAACTTACACTTGATGTGTTTAAATCTTATAGTCGAACTATGAAATCTTATACAATCCGACATGGAGATAAAAAATAAAGTATGGACACCAAGCGATTCTCTATGTGTTTAACCGCCTTGGGCAGGGGTGAAACAGGATTGTCCCTGGCGGCACTGAGACGAACTGTGCAACATCGTGCTTCGGCATCAAAAAAGACACCTTTACGATGCACAAAGTGCAAAGTAAAGGTGTCTCTCGCTCCGGCGGATCGGAGCGCTCACGGGCAGGGGGACGTGCCTACTCCAGCAGGCCCTCCGGCAGCTTGCCGTCCCAATCGCCCGGGATCGGCAGACCCAAGGCGTGCAAGGCGACAGCCGCCGTATCCATAATGGACAGGCCGGTTAAGTCCGCGGCCGGACGAATGCCGGGGCCCCGGCAGCCCCAGAAGATGGTCATATCCAGCGGGTCGTCGCTCCCGTGCTCGAACGGATCCAGGCCGCCGCCGCCGTGATCCGTCGTGACGATGATCAGGCTGTCCTCCAGCATCCCGGCTTCCAACAGCGCGCGGCTGATGTCGCCGATCTGCCGGTCCGCCCGGGAGATCGCCTGCAGATGATCCGGCGAGCCGTATCCATGCCGGTGCCCGGCGGCATCCGCATCGTCCAGCTGCACGAACAGCAGCTGAAGCCCGGGATTCGTCCGGATATATGCCGTGACGGCAGGAACCAGCTCTTCATCCGGAGCGCTGAATTTGCTGATATCCGGCACATCCTCGATAATGCCGGTGAGAATGGGCTTCCATGAAACGAAGGAAGCCATGACGCTGCCGGGCCGCGCCGTGCACAGCATGTCAAACAAAGATGGAACCGGGGAGCCCGCCGGGTAATTGGCATTATGCTGAATATGCAGATGGGAGCGATGCCGTTCCGGCGTTACCCCATGCAGCAGCGACCCCCAACACTCTCCGCTGTTGGACGGATAGACCGTCTGCGCTCCATACGTCTGCACGCCCCCTGCCAGCAGCACATCGATAATGGGGGTCGCCGCTTCCCGGACGAACGCCCCTGCCCCATCAATCCCCAGAATAATAACCCTTTGAATCGATTGATACGAGGAATCCGAGCGACTAGAGACGCCTGCTTCGGGCCTCATCTTCTTGTTTGTCATGTTCATCCCTCCGACTCATCCCAGATCGGGTGTATCCGACAGCTCAACAACCGGCTTCTCCGTACCGTGCAGCTCCAGAACGATGATCTCGTTAACTCCGTCCCGCAGCAGCGGAGCCGGCACGTACAGCGTGCGCTGCGGGCCTTCCGCCCAATAGCGCCCCAGATTAAAGCCGTTGATCCAAACGACGCCTTTGGTCCACCCGTCCAATCGAAGGAAAGTGTCTCCCCGTTCTTCTACCGTGAACGAACCGCGGTAGAACGCGGGACGCTCCACAGTCTGCTCGTCTCCCCGGTTATCTCCAGTGAACGGAATGGCGTCCGTATGATCAAGCGGCAGCGGATAGATCGTCCAGTCGAACAGAAATTGGTTGTTCAGACGCACACCTTCCGTTATGCCTTTGTAATCCCTCAGCTTCGGTCCGTAATTCACGCGTCCCATGTTCTCGACGACGATATCCAGCTGCGCGCCTTGGGCCGGAATGTCCACCTCCAGTGGACGCGGATTCCAGCGTTCCACGGTGCCTTGGCAGACGCCGTCCAGGAAAACTTGCGCGCGGTCGTGCACGTCCTGCAAGTGCAGCTTCTCGCCGGTACGCGGACCGGAGACGCGGGTCGAATACACGATGAAGCCATAGCTCTGACCTATCATCTCCATCGGTTCCGGAGAGGTGCGCCGGACCGGCTTGGCAAGCCGCTCCAGGCTGCCAAGCAGATCGGCTTTCTCCGATAATTGCACCGCGCCATAGTTCTTCTTCGGTTGAGGTGCCGGGAACGCCGGGAACTCACTTTCATCTTGACCCAAATATCGTGCAATGACGCTGCGGACGGCTCTGAACTTCTCCGTTTCATCTCCGCATTCGGATAGCGGCGAGTCATAGTCATAGCTGGTGATCGTCGCCTCGTACTTCTCGCCATAGTTCGCCCCGTTATAGAAGCCAAAGTTCGTCCCGCCGTGGAACATATAGAAGTTCACGGAGGCGCCTGCGCGCAGCATGCGGTCGAACACGTCCGCCACATCGCCCGCATCGCGCGTATGATGCGGCTTCAGCCAATGGTCGAACCAACCGTTCCAATACTCCATGCACATGAGAGGTTCGTCCGCACGGTATTCGCGGAATTTCTCGAACGCCTCCTCCGGTCTGGAGCCGAAGTTGACGGTAGCCAGGGTGCCGGGAACCGTCCCGCCCTGCAGCATCCCATCCTCGGGACCGTCGGAGGTGAATAGCAGGACATCGACCCCGCGCTGCGTCAATCCATCGCGCAGGTACGTTAAATAAGCGGTGTCGTTCCCATAGCTGCCATATTCATTCTCGATCTGCATCGCCACGATCGGCCCGCCGTTCGTGCTAAGCAGCGGCACCAGCCTAGGGATCAGCTCATCGTAGTAACGGTCTACTTTCTGCAGGTAGCCGGCATCCATGCAGCGCAGCTTCATATACGGATATTGCAGCAGCCAAGCGGGTAAACCGCCGAACTCCCATTCTGCGCAAATGTAAGGGCTGGGACGCACGATCACATGCAGCCCGAGTTTACCCGCCAGCGTTACGAAGCTTTCGAGATCGGCGATGCCTGCGAAGTTAAATTCGTTCTCCTGCGGTTCATGCAAGTTCCAAGGCACATAAGTCTCGACGGTATTAAAACCGCACGCTTGAAGCTTGAGCAGCCGGTCTTCCCAATATTCAGGCACAACACGGAAATAGTGAATGGCCCCGGACAATATTTGAAACGGCTTCCCATCTAATAGAAACTGTCGGTCTTTCGCTAGTAAAATAGCCACAATGATCCCTCCGGACGATGAATGCTGTTCGTTCTTGCGTTACATTCATCATCGCCGAAAGCCCTTCCGATCTCCATCCCCATATGTGTCATTTTCTATACCAAATGTGTTCTCTTGCGTGTTATGATGAAACAAATATACGTGAATCGGGAGGAACCGCCGGTGGAGGAATTATATCGTTTCCCCAATATTGTCAACACCCTGCAAGTGATAGGCTGCCACTTCGGTTTGAAGCCTTCGGGCTGGCACTATCCGCGGCACCACCATCATCTGTTCGAGCTGGTGTACTGCTCCCAAGGGGAGGTCGTGCAAGAGATGCACCGCGATGCGGTGACGATGAAGGCAGGCGATTGGCTGCTCATCAAATCCGGCGTCAGGCACCAGTCGACGAATCTTGCGGCTTCGGACTACGGCTTCTTCAACGTGCATTTCGATCTCGACGATCCGGAAATCCGCAGCCTGCTGGCCGCGACGCCATACCGGCTTATCCGCAGCGAAGCTGCCGGGCACAGCAAGCTGCGCTTCTACGTAGACGAGCTGGAGGCGGTCATGCGCCGCAATCGAGGCGAGCTCGGAGAGGAAGCGATGCCGGAGCCCTCCTTGCTGCGCTTCGAGGACAAGCTGCTGGTGCAGTCGTACACGCTGCTCATCATTCACGACGTACTCCGCCTGCTGCGGGAGCACGGCTCAACGAGCGTGAACCGTCCCGCTCCCGATAAAGATCCTTCGCTGTTCGCCGCCGATGTCGCTCACATGATCGAAGAGAAGCTCTCGCTCGGCCTATGCGAGGAGGCAACTGTGGCGGGGGTTGCGAAGGAGATGAATCTCAGCCGCAGCTGGTGCAGCAAGCTGTTCGCCAAGGTGTACGGCCTCTCCCCCCGCCAATACGTCAGCCAGCAGAAGCTGAAGCTGGCCAAGGAGCTGCTCGTCACGACGCATCTGCCGATGACGGAGATCGCGGAGAAGCTCGGCTTCCACTCGGCCAGCCACTTCTCCCGGCAGTTCCGGCGCTGGACCGGGCAGTCGCCGAGCGAATTCAAGCCGCGCCACCATACGACGCAATAACTACGCGCTTCGCCCGGCTTGTTCTGGCCGTCTCCCCCGGCCAACACATTGAAGAGGATGTCCGCCGGACATCCTCTTCAATTAATAATCCCGTGCGCTACGATTTCCACTTTCACGGCAACCTGGAAGTCCGTCTCCGGGTACGCCGTCTCCCAATCCAATCGCTTCCATTCCTGCGGATGCA
Organism: Paenibacillus sp. MAHUQ-63; assembly: GCF_028765165.1. Taxonomy (GTDB): domain Bacteria; phylum Bacillota; class Bacilli; order Paenibacillales; family NBRC-103111; genus Paenibacillus_E. The sequence goes on from NZ_JARADB010000001.1 coordinate 1,689,950, forward strand.
TAGCGATGAGATCCCGCCCGATGCCGAAGGCGTCGGAATGGGCCCGCTTCAGCAGCTTGCAGATGTCCTGAGCCTCCTGTGTGAGCAGCTCGGAGAACTTATCGTTCAGCCGCTCGATGGTCGGCCTGTCCAGAAGTTTGAATTTGGCGTATTCAATCACATTCGCTTTCAGCTTCAGCTGCATGTTGACCTGAATTTGCCCGGAAGGCAGAACCGTAACCTTCTTACTGCGTTTGGAGCTGGCGATACTCAGCGACAAGAAGTCTGTCGGTTCGCTCTTTCCCTCGGTTTTTTCTATTTGGCGGGTAAGCACACAAATCTTGCCCAGGCTACCGTTCATCAACAGAAATAAGGACGACTGCTCCGGGGTGAGGGCATAACCTGAATACTTGCGCTTATGAATCAGCGCCAAACCGTCAATAACAGCTTTGTCTTTATCCGACTCCTTCGATAGTCTGTTGCCCTTGCGGAGAATCGGAATGACGATATCCTTGCCTTGATCGTGAAGAGCCGGATAGATCGAATGCACGGTAACCTTCGGAACCATCGTCTCATATTGGGCGCTTTTGAGAATTTTGCGCAAATATTCCCCGGCTGTAGCGGAACCGATCCGATCCAGTTTGACCAAATCGGCTGCCGTACCGTGAACAATGGCGACTTTGGCAAGCATAGGATCGGTGGAACTGCGGAAGGTGGAATCAAGGATGCCCAAGAGATCGGTTTTGGCCAGCTTGTCGCTGATCAGCATCACTTGATTCTTGGAGGTGCCGATAGGGCCTGAGATTTGCAGGCCGATTTTCTTATACAGCGCGTCCTGCATGGTCGGACCGGAAGCGGAGAGCACTTCGTGAATCGGTACGGTTCGTTCTTCCCCGCCGGGCGATTGAATCGTTACCGTCGTGACGATTTCGTTGTTCTCATTCGTATCCAGTGAGGTTGCGTAAATCAGCTGCAAATTTTTCAAATCCGCATGATAATTGCACCCCGCGAGCAGCAGAACGGCAAACAAGCCGAAGAATCCCCGTCTTTTCATACTGCCGGCCTCCCTTTTTTGCCTCTCATCCATACGTACAGGAAAATAAGCATCGGCAGGCCGATGACGACATAACTTTCGTATTCGACGATTTTCTGAAGCCACAGGATGCGTTCCTCCGAGCGCCATAACATACCGGCCAGACAGATCGCCGGGGCCAGATAGTAGATGCTTCGCTTATGCTCATTGCGGTGAAACCAATAGCCCAGCCCTTTCCCTGCCGCGAACAGGTAACTGATCAAGGTAGCCGTCACCTTCACGAGCCACACCGAAAGGAAGATCAAATCCATCCGCTCCAGGAAAGGCAGCGCTATCCCGTTCAGGAAATAAGGCACCGGCTGCGGAATGAAGCTGAGCGATTCCGGACTGAAGTTCAAGAAGATCAGCACGACCACGACGAGGAAGAAAACCGTAGCCATGCCGTTAGCCCATAGAACGGGTGCGATCATGCTCTTCCCTTCCGTCTGTACGTCGGAGGCGACGACCAGGAACAGCTCGAAGCCGAGGAAGGAAATGATGGAGCTTTTGACTCCGGCCATAATCGCCATTAAGCCTTGCTGTCCGATCGGAAGCATATAGCGGTAATCCATCGTTTGAAAGCTAGTAAGCAGGAGCGCAATCATGACGACGAGCAGCAACGAGACCATGACTTGGTAGCGGGCAATGATTCGCAGACTCTCTCCGGCGAAGTAGAGGAACACCAGACAATTGGCTGTAAGAATCATCCACGGATCGGTGAAAGGCAGCACCCATAGCTCGACGAACACCATTTCCAGCAGCAAAATCACACACGATATGAAGATGAAATGGATCAGATAGATGGCATTGACCGCATTCCCGAGCCACTTGCCGAATATTTCCGGCATCATCGTATAGAGATTGTACCCCGGGTATCTTTTGCACAAAGCAATATAGACAAGAAGTATGAGCTGGACGACCGCTCCCGCCAAGATTACGGACATCCATCCGTCCACACCGGCGGATTCGTGCAGCACGTTCGGAAAAGACAACACGCCAATGCCTACCTGTGTCTGCAAAATAAAAGCAAATAGCTGCATTCGACTCATGACGCTCTCCCATCCTTCGCGCTGCGGCTGAACATTCGCTTCGGAAACTGAATGAGCGCAGTCAAGATGCGGCGGGGCTCAAAGGGGGTAAACGGATAAAAATACGGAACACCGAACGTTTCAAGCTTGCTCAAATGCATGAACAGCAGTGAAAAGCCGAACCCGATTCCGGCAAAGCCAAGCAGCAGCGCCGCAACCATGAGCGGAAAGGAGATCAGCCGAACCGCCAGGCGCATCTCATGGGAAGGTATGCTGAAGGAGGCGACAGCAGTCAAGGAAATGACGACGATCATCGTCGTAGATACCAACCCGGCGCTGACAACCTCGCTGCCGATCACGAGACCTCCGACAATGGACAATGTCGACGCAATCGGTTTGGGCAGCCGAATCGCCGCTTCCCGCAGCAGCTCCAGCACGGTAATCATGAACATGGCTTCGATAAGAGGATTGAAAGGGACATTCTCCAGCGAGGCTTTCAGTGAGAACAGCAGATCGATCGGCAGCACTTCGAAATGGTTGGATACGATCGCAATATAAACCGAGGGCAGCCCGATTCCGATGACAACGCTCAGAAGCCGCAAGAAACGAAAAAAAGTCCCGTTCCACCACCGGACATTGAAATCGTCTGCGACTTGAAAGAACATGAAGAACGTCACGGGCAGAATGACGGCGAAAGAACTGCCGTCCACGAGCAGGACGACCCGGCCCTCCATCAAATGAGCGGCTGTGCTGTCAGGCCTTTCCACATACAGCATTTGCGGAAACAGCGACCAGCGGCTGTTCTCCATCCGGTTCAGAATCTGTCCGGGCGATTTGATGAAGACGGCTTCATTCGTCATGAGCTTGGCGATGATCTCATCGACAATGGTCATCTCGGCGATATCGCTCATATACAGCAGCTTCACGGCAACAGGACTCTTCGCCCCCAGCGTAAAGTTCCGTTCAATGAGATTGGGATTCTTAAGCCGCCTATGAATTAACTGCATATTCATATCCGCGTCGTCGACGAAGCCCTCGTGAGAGCCGCGAATCACTTGCTCATTCTGCGATTCGGTGATGCTGCGCTCGATCGTCGCGCTCACATCGGCCAGAACGATAGCCGCGCTCCCATCCAGCAGAATGGCGCACTTGCCTTGCAGCATACCGTCGGCTGCCGCTTCCAGATCGGCCGCCGTCTCCATATCAAGGATCGGAAGAATATCCTGCAGCTCGCCCTCCGTCGACTGGAGCAGCGGCTTCAAGACATCGTTCTGAAGCTTGGCCCGGTCAACCGCTGCGTTCAAATAAAGAATAGCACCCTGTGCGCCATGCAGGCGAAATTCACGGGTGCGTACGTCATCGGAGGAATGAAAGCGTTCGAACAGCTTCTGCCTATTCGTATTCATCTCTACCGAGATCCGGGCCCCATCCTGAGGCAAATCCTGAGGCAAATTCATACCGCTTCCCCCCGTCTTGTCACTATACGGGTAGTATTTGCCATGATCTTCTTTCTATCCGTGCTCGCCTTTGCGGAATTGACCCGGTGTTATCCCTTCATAGCGCTTGAAAACGCGTATAAACATATTGCTGTTGGAGAATCCGACCTTCGTCGTGATCTCCGTAATCGTATCATCGGTGTCGAGCATCAGCCTTTTGGCGAGCTCCACCCGCTGCTTATTGACGTAGTCGATGAAGGTTTCCCCGGACTGCTCTTTGATGAAGCGCGATAAATACGGGGCATTCACTTCGAATTTCAGCGACAAGGACGTCAGGCTCAAATCCATATCCGCTAAATTGCCGTCGATATAACGCAATACGTGATCTTTCAGATTCGTATTGTGGCTTTTCTTTTTGGAATCGACGTATTCGCATACCGTTCTCAGAAACTTATAGATTTCATCCTCAATTTCCGCGAACGATTCGCACTGTGTCAGCTGTTTAATCAGCGCATGCTTCTCCACGGCCAGCTCGTTCGGCCCTTGATCCAGAGGCTCGATCGCCTTAAGAATCGTCCCGATCAGCTCGAACATGAGCAGCTTGCCGAGCTGCAGCGACAAGGTGCCGTCCGAGACGTTCGTCACGATCAGCTCACTGACCGCCTCCATCGCCTCTTCGTATTGTCCCGTCCGAATATGATTGATGAGCTGGCGTTCCATATCGAGCGGATAGTACAGCTCGTGCTTCGGACGCTTGATGCGGTCGAACGGAATGATCTGGCTGGGACCGATGACGAATTTATATTCGAGCGCCTCCAGCGCCTCGTCGAATCCATGCGGGATGCCGGCCAGCGTCGGATGAATATCCGAGATGCCGATCGTCAGCTGGATATAGAACTTCCCTTGAATGATCGCTTGCGCCTCTTGGGCGACTTCGATCAGATCCTGCTTCGCCTGGGCTTCATCCTCATGCTGGATATTGACGAGGAAAGCGACCATGCCGTCCACTTCCGTCGTGAACACCTTGTGCTTGCGCCCGATCAATTCCTCGGTAATGTTCGTCACAATATAGTACACATACTGCAGCTTGGATTCGGCATCACGCAAAGAGTTGTCGTTAAAGAGCTGCTCATAATCGCCGATATGAAACAGCAGCACTGCGAACCGGTTCGTGTCGAACTGCAGATCGAAAGAAGCGATTGATTGCGATAGCGCCGACCCGCTCTCTACACGCCCCTTTAGCAGACGCGCCAGGTAGTGGCTGCGCAGCACGTTCTGCTGCTTCCGGATCGTTGAGTTCGCCGTGTCCTGGAAGGCGGCGTTCTCGGACATGAAGGACTGCAGGAGCAGGAACTCGTCCTTAATGCCCTGCATGTTCGACTTCACCTTCGGCGACACCATATCCACCATGCGGCGAAGCGGCATATAATGCCGGCGGGTCAGCCAGACGGACATCGGTCCGCCGACGAAGATGCACATGAATAACCCCGCATAAATCCAGCTGCGCAGTTGGTCTACTTTCGCGGAATAAATTTTGGTCGGCACGATAGACACATATTTCCACTCGTTCTCCACCGAGGATACGTAGGAAACAGTCACCTCTTCCCGGCCCCATCGCTGGCTGAACGATCCTTCCGAGGCGGCAATTTGGGCATAATCGATATCGGGCACATGCTGGGATTCGCCCGCGACCATGAGCGGCTTATTGCTGGAATCCAGAATGAGCACCGTGCCGGCCTGGGCGAGCTGGATGTTCGAGATAGCCGCTTTAAGCCGTTCCGCATTCAGCATCACGACAAGCGTCGCCGGCGCCTCGTCGGCGTTCTGAATCGGCAGCGACTGCAAATATACCAAGTCGTTCTCGGCCAGCTGCAGGAAATTGCCGAAATAAATGTTCTCCACGCTGTGCTGCCATTTGTCGAACGTCAGGCCCGGATTGCCGGCGTGAAGCAATTGATACAGCAGCTCATCCTGATTCATTGTCGACGTGGTTACGGCGAAATGCTGTTTCTTCAGGTATACATACAGGTCCGTAATATCCCCGTTCGAGGCTGCATAGGATCGCAGCGACGTGATAAGATCGAGCGTGTCGATTTTCACTTGTGAAGAAGTAAATTCCGATTGATTGACGTATTTGATCACCTTCGGGTCCAATGAGAGCTGCAGACCCATTCTTTTGATATCTTTGAACTGGTTGTCCAGGGATTGCTTCACCTGATTAAGCAGCGCTTTATTGGACCGGATGACCTCCGAGCTCAGCAAATTTTGCGATTGAAAGAGCACCAGCATCGTGATCACGATGGGGATACAGAGAATGGTCAAATTCGAATATAGCCAGAAAAGAAATACGCTGCGCTTCATGAAGAAGCCCCTCCCTTACTCATGCTGTATGCGAATTATCCCATCTTCAGCCCCGCATGTACATCTACGATTTTTGCACGATCGTCTTTTTTTAGGTATATCCATGCTGCCAACGCCGCAAACCCAAATATCCCGCCCTCTTTTGGAATAACCAAAAAGAAGACAGGCCCTGGGATCATACTGCTATTCTTTAATCGCTCCGACCATTACGCCCTTCACGAAATACTTCTGCAGGAACGGATAAGCGATTAGGATCGGCAGGGTCGCGACCATGATCGTCGCGTATTTAATACTTTCTCCGATCGCTTGCGTATCGTTGGCATTGCCCGTTCCGGTCGTCATCGAGTCCGTGCTGTTCTGGACGAGAATTTCCCGCAGGATGAGCTGCAGCGGAAATTTATCCCGGTCATGCAGGAAAAGCATCGCGTTGAACCAGGAATTCCAATGGGCTACACCGTAGTACAGCACCATCACGGCAATGACCGGCATCGATAAGGGCACTACGATCTGGAACAAAATCCGCCATTCGCCCGCGCCGTCAATTTTGGCGGATTCCATCAGTCCCTCGGGGATCGCTTCGAACGAAGTCCGCATAATGATCAGGTTCCACGTCGAAACCGCGACAGGGATAATCAGCGCAAGGAAGCTGTTGCCCATATGCAGGTAATTGTTAATGAGCAGGTAGGTTGGAATCAAGCCGCCGCTGAAGTACATCGTAAAGACGATGGAGATCATAATGAACTTGCGGAGCACGAACTTCCTGGACAGCGCGTAGGCGCCAAGCGTCGTGAAAAACAGGTTAACCGCTGTACCCGTGATGAGGATCAGCAAGGTGTTCCCATATCCGCTCAAAATGTTCGGATTCGCGATCACTTTCTCGAACGCCGTCAAGTTAAACCCTAGCGGTCCGAGCAAAGGTCCCGTGTGCTGAATAAGCAGATTCGAATCGCTGATCGACGCCATGAACACGTAGTAGAACGGGTACAACGTACAGACGATAAGCAAAAGCATCAGAATGGCATTACCGATATCAAATAGACGCTCCGTGGCGCTTAGTTTCATTGTGAGTTCCTCCTGTCGGCTACCACAACCGGCTGCCTGAGAATCGGCGGGATATGCTGTTAGCGCTAATCAGTAGAATAAAGTTGATCATGGATTGGAAAAGTCCGACAGCCGTCGTATAGCTGTAATCATTCCCTTGAGCGAGCCCTTCCCGGTAGACGAAGGATGAGATCACATCCGCCGTTTCATACGTATTCGGGTTGTAGAGCAGGACGATCTTCTCGAAACCGACCTCCATAAGCCCCCCGATCCGCAGAATAAGCAGGATCATGATCGTCGGAATCAGTCCGGGCAGCGTGACGCTCCAAATTTGGCGGAAACGTCCGGCCCCGTCGACGCGAACCGCTTCATACAACTCCGGGTTAATCCCGCTGAGCGCAGCCAAGTAAATGATGGACGACCAGCCCAGCTCCTGCCAGATCGATGTGGAAACGAAAATGGTCCGGAAATTGCCGGCATCGTTCATGAGCGCAGAGTCCTGCCCGCCGAAAAACATAATGAAGGAATTCACAATACCGCCGCGGTTCGTAAAATCGATAATCAATCCGGAAATGACGACAATGGATATAAAGTGGGGCAGGTAGGAAATCGTCTGAACGATCGATTTGAACAGCTTCTGGCGAATTTCATTCAGCAGAATGGCGAGAATGATCGGCGCCGGGAAGCCGAAGACGAGATTATAGAAAGAGATCAGGAACGTATTGCGCAGTACGCGGAAAAAATAATAGCTTTGAAAGAAATCCTTGAAATGCTCGAAGCCTACCCAATCGCTGCCCCAAATGCCTTTGGCGGGACTGAAATCCTTGAAGGCGATCACAGCGCCGTACATCGGGAAATATTTGAAAATGAAAAAGTACAGCGCAACCGGCAGTACCATCAGGTATATGGCGCGATTTCTTCTGACGTCGTCGAGTAGAACCCGAATGGCATTCGCCATGGTCTCACTTCCCTTATGAGTGTGGTGAAACAGGGGAGACTCGGCTCCCCCGTATGTCCTGCAATTAACGTTTGTTATAACGATCCGTCGCTGCTTGGTAAATCTCCACTGCGCGGTCGATGTTCATCTTCTTCACTTGCTCGATCGTTTTGTCGTAATCCTCCAGCTTGGCGGCGCCCATCACGACTTTCGTAATTTGCTCCGTCAGCAGCGTGCTCACATCGTTCAAGATCTTGGCGGATTCTTTGGCTTCGTCCGTAGAAAGAACGACCGGCGGCAGCATGACTTTATAGGCGTTGTTTGCATATTTGGCGTACAGCTTGACGGCGTCCTTCTGAGCTTGCAATTGATAGTACTGGTCGTTGTAGCGGTCGTCATCCAAACCGGAGAAGCCATAGTTCGCGATGAAATATTTGGCCATCGCTTGAGAGATAGGCAGGTTGTCCGGATTTTTCAAAATCAGGTCGGTATATTTCGGCTGGCCGTCCACCTTCGTGAACGTTTGGCCTTCGATCCCGAAATTTTTCAGCATCGCACCTTCATCGCTGTACAGGTAGTCGATCGCTTTGACCGTCTCCGCCGCATGCTTGTTCGTACTCGTAATGACGGTGCCGATATTGTCATACTCCCAAGAAGCTTGCACGAATTTCGGCTCGTCGCCTTTCTTAAGGACCGGATACTGCACGGCCGCCAGCTTCGCTTTCGGATCCGTCTTCTGCAGCGCCGGCGTGTAGGTGCCGATGCTGCCGCCGATGAAGCCGTAGAACGCTCCCGCTTTGCCGGAAGTAATCTTCGCATCCATCGTTTTGGTATCGTTGGACGCAAAGTCCGGATCGATCAGACCTTCCTTGTACCATTTCTGCATCGTCGCCAAATATTGCTTGAACTCCGGCTGCGTAGGGCCGAACTTCACTTTGCCGCCATCGACGTAGAAGGAGCTCGCATTGGCAATCGTGGACATACCCGCGACGCCGTACGCACCTGCGAAATCAGCGAACGAAAGCGGATAGCTTTTATTCAATGTGAAAGGAATGACGCCCTTCTTCTCTTTGAATGCCCGCAGCACCGTTTCCCACTCATCGATCGTTTCCGGCGCTTGAAGTCCAAGCTCCTCCAGCCAATCCTGGCGGATCACCATGCCGCTGAACGTCTTGTACTGACCGTACTGGCCGACCTTCAGGTGAGGCAGGGCATAGATGTCGCCGTTGTCCGCTTTAATTTGTTTGGCGATCTGCGGGTTGGCGTCGAGAATTTTTTTCAAATTCGGAGCGTTTTTCTCAATCAAATCATTGAGCTTAATGATCGTGCCATCCTTGAACATTTTGGCCGTACCGCCCTGCACGCTGTTCCAGTTCCACAGCATGGAGTCCGGCAAGTTGTTGGAAGCGACCATAACGCCATATTGTTGAACGTCATCTTGCGGCGTGTTCCCGGAGGAATGCTGGAATTCGAACGTCACATTCGTTTTCTTCGCCCATTCCTGAACCATCGGAAGCTCGTTCAAGCTCTTGACGACCGCTTTGGCATTCGGATTCATCGGCGTCCACATGGTCACCTTCACCGGATTGTTGGAAGCCGTCGTAGCAGCCGGAGCATTGCTCCCGCCCGTCTCTTTATTAGCTCCTGAATTGCCACAAGCGGTTACAAGCGATAGTACGAGCACGGAGGCAAGTACAGGAAGCACTTTACATGCTGTATTTCTTCTCATAGAAACACTCCCCTTGATGTTGGTTAATAGTCCGGCGCTTAAGCCGCGCTGCGGATTAGCCCTGTGAATGAAGCATACATGGCCCATGCGGCTGCCGTATATCGCTTATTTTTGAGTCGTATTGTTTTCTTAGGAATGGTGAGTATCGCTTCTATTTGCAGCATCTTCTTTTTATGAGAATGCCCTTCCGGACAAAGAAAAAATCGCTCCTTCGCCGCTTCAGCCCACGGTTCGGTAGCGATTCTATGAATTATTCGGCGATCAGCACTTCAATGCCCAGCCCTTGTATCGTATCGATCCATTCCTTCGGACAACCCGAATCGGTGATCAGCATTGAGATTTCGTCCAGCTTGGCCACCCGGGCGAAGGTCGACATGCCGAATTTGGAATGGTCGGCCATAAGAATCGCCTCCTCCGAGCGCTGCATCATCTTCCTGGAGATGACCGCTTCCGCCAGATGGAAGTCCGTGATGCCGTCTGCCAGCGAGATGCCGCCTACAGAAATGAATGCTTTGTTCACCTTGAATTGATCGAGCATTTGGTCGGTCAGCGCGCCGGTTGCCGCCTTGTACTCCACATTCACTTCGCCGCCCAGGAAGATGATTCTGCCTTCGAACAGCTCCATCGCCATATTCAGAATGGGCACGGAATGCGTAATTAAGGTAACATTGCTGCGCTCCTTCAAATAAGGCAGCATCTCGATCGTCGTCGTGCTGTTATCGAGCATAATCGTTTCGCCGTCCTGCACGAGCGAAGCCGCTGCCCTGCCGATCGCCGCCTTCTCCTTCTTCATGATCTGCGTCCGTCTGACGAAGGGCGGCTCGACAAGCTCCATGCGCATTTTGACCGCGCCCCCGTACACTTTGCGGAGCTTGCCCTCCTTCTCCAGCCGGTCCAAGTCCCGCCGGACAGTTTCCGTCGAAACGCCAAGCAGCTCCGACAAATGAAGGACCTGCACCTTCCCTTCCAACTCCAAGTGATTCAGGATCTTCACCCTGCGGTCCTCGAATGTTAACGACATAAATAACCTCCCGCCTATGACCGATGATGGCAACATGGTGATGATTCATGTTGTTTTTCATCTAGTGTATAAGCAGGAGGTTATGCTGTCAACGCGTTAACGTGCGGCGACCAGCCGGTTGATCTGCTCACGTTTGCCGATGAGCCACTGCGGATCATGCGGATATTCACTGAAGGTGAGCGGTTGATCAAGACCTTCTTCGATCAAATTGACCGTGCTTTCGCGGCCGATCAGGCTCTCCAGCTTCTCCAGCGCCCTTACGTCTTGCAAAGCTTCATAGAAGACGACCATCCGAATCGATTCAATAGGGCCGTCTTCGCCGGGATACACCAGGAAGGCATCGCCGGACGGGAACGACCGGTCCGCGTCGGTCTGAACGAACGGATTCACCATCTTGCGGGCGTACTGGGAGTACCAGAAATTATAACCCCAATGCAGGAAACCTTTAATCTTAAATTTATACAGCTGAAAACCGATTATCCGGTTCCTCTCCGATGGAAAAACAAAGAAGCGGTTCGACACTCGCTTAAATTGCGCACAGCAATAGTAAGTCCACAAATTGTCGACGCCCTGTGCAATGAATTCGTCGATGTGATTATTCGCCACAACCGGCGTGTTTACGAGACCGTGCGCATAAAATTCATAGTCCGAGAGCGCATCGAACGTCGGATAGTGACCAAGGAATTGACTCAGTTTGGCGCTGGCTGCCTGGTATGACGCCAATTGCTCCACCGACGGCTCATCCGAGACGTGGAAGAATACCCGACCTGCAAGCCCCCGCTCCTGGATGTAGCGATCCAACTCCGGCAGGAAGACTTCGAGGAAGGAGCCGTATTCATCTCCCATGGCATCGGTCTCCCAGCCGAAAATTCGCTTCTGCTGCCCTTGCTCTGTCGCCATAATCTTCGGGGCAAACTGTGCGCCCCATTGTGTAAACAGGTGCGAGAACTCGTAATATTTCACCCCGCAGCGATCACCGAGCGCAATCCATCGGTCCAGCAGTGTGAAATCAAACCGGTACGCTTGCCCGTCCCGCTCCACTCCGACCAGCTGCACGGTCGTCCGCTCGCCTCCGACCTCCGTATCGAGCGGCGGCGTGAACAGCGGCGTCAGCAGCATATTGACGCCTTGCTTGACCGCCGTCTTCACATACTGCTCGATCCTTCTCCAGTGCTCTTCGCTGAATACGTCTACCTGATAATAGTTTGCCAAACAGTCTGTGTGAAACCATTCTGTCCGGATCAGCTTCTGCTCCGGCAAGGAAGCGCTTAACACTTCAAGCTCGATAGAGACTGTGCCCAGCTCTATGCCAGACGCTGCGGATAGCGAGAGAACCACGGGATACAAGCCCGGGGATTGCGACTGGCCGTGAAGGTCGATCGTCACCCAGAAGGAGCCCCAGCATCCGGGTAGAGCCGTAGCCCCGCCCGCCTCGACGGGCAGCAACGGGTCCGGGTACAGCCCCGGCTGCTCGCTGAGAATATACCCATCGTGATTCCCATACATGGTAAGTTCGCTGGGAGCGAGTCCGACTTGACGGACCGTTACAGCAGGGGACAGTGGGGTTGCAATTGCCAGCACAACACCTTTCAGAAGCTTCTCCGACCGGTAAGCGACTTGAAACGAGAATACTTCATTGCCGAGAAGCGAGGCCTTCTGAAGCTCATAACGGGAATCGGGCTCTTGGTGAGCCAGCACTTTCGCAAGCGAATTCAGGCAGCGCAATTCATACTTAAGATCTGACACAGTGCGTTCATCCTCTCTTCAAAGCAGAATTAGTCCTTTTTTAAAAGTATGGGATTTGGACCAAATAGTAAATGATCTTTTTTGACGAAATAGACGATTCTTGTGATTAGGACGGCGCAAAAATTGCTCATTGACAGTACAGGAAACCGCATATACAATTGTCAACAAACAACAACAAATTAATATAAAACCACAAGAAAACAATCGCCAAATAGGCAAACGGAGGGTTATTTCCATGCAGCATTCACTTAGCTTTCGCGATGACCGGACTTTCACCATTACACAATTTACCGACTTGCATTGGCAGGACGGCGGCGCGCTCGATCAGCAGACGCGCAGATTGATGGACGATGTGCTTGATAGCGAGCGGCCGGACTTGGTCGTCTTTACGGGCGACGTTATATATACCGGCTACGTTAAACCCGGCGAGCCCGTCTGCAAGCAGCCGCTCCAAGCGTTCCGGGAAGCCGTCCAGGCTGCGGTCGACCGTGGCATTCCGTGGGCCGTCGTGTTCGGTAACCACGACACGGAGTCCATCGTCACGCGCGAGGAGCTGATGGACGCGGTGCTGAAGCTGCCGCATACCGTTACTCAACGCGGTCCGGTTGAGGTTCACGGCGTAGGGAACTATACGCTGACGATTCGCGGAGCCGATGGGCAGGACGCCGCCAGGCTGGTCTTTTTGGACTCAGGCGAAATGTCCCCAGTGTCCCATATCAAAGGTTACGATTGGATCCGCAGCGATCAAATCGCCTGGTATAAGGAAGCTTCGCATGCCGGCGGAGATTTGCCGGCGCTCGCATTCTTCCATATTCCGCTGCCGGAATATCAGCAAGCATGGTACGCCTCGACCTGCTACGGGAACAAGCTGGAGAATGTGTGCTGCCCGCCTGTTAACTCGGGCTTGTTCGCTGCGATGGCTGAGAGAGGCGATGTGATCGGCACGTTCTGCGGGCATGATCACATCAACGACTACTGGGGCGAGCTGCACGGCATCCGGCTGTGCTACGGCAGAGCGACCGGCTACAATACATACGGCCAGGAAGGCTTCCCGCGCGGCGCTCGCATGATCCGGCTTCGGCAGGACGAGCGCGCTTTCGAAACATGGCTGCGTCTGGAAGACGGCACCGTCGTAAGAGAACAGCCCGAGCATAAGCCGGGCGCTTGATGGATTTGATTCGTTTGGAGATGATGGCTTGGTTATCGTATCAATACTGCTTGTCATAGCTTCCGGCCTCACACATGCCATCTGGAGCTTGTTTACGAAGAGAAGCCGCAACAAAAGCGTCTTCCTGTGGTCCATCCTCATGGTGACCACGATTATTTTGCTGCCGTACCTGATAAGAGAGCTATGGCTTCATCCCTTATCTCTGCCTTCCTACGGATTGCTGCTGCTGTCGGCGGCTTTACAAAGCATTTATGCGCTTTTGCTCTCGCGCACGTACAATATGGGGGACTTATCACAAATTTATCCGATTATGCGAGGTACCAGCACATTATTAATTCCTATTGTCGGTGTACTATTCTTGCGCGAGTCCTTATCGTGGTTCGGTTGGCTTGGGCTCCTCTGCATGATCGCCGGGTTTCTATCACTGAGCGGAATTTTCTCACGCAGACATGCAAACCAAGCTGGAGAATACGGCACAGTTAAGCCATTCCTCATGGCGCTTTGCGTCGGCCTGTGCACGACCTGCTATGTACTGGTCGATAAGCTGAATCTGCAGCATATCTCCGCGATCTCTCTACTCGAGGTTACGAATATCGGCTTCGTCGCAGCGCTGACCCCCATCGTCATCGCCTCGAAGCAGTTGAAGCTAGAATGGAAGCTGAACTTTCGGATTATTTTGATTGGAGCGATTCTGAATCCCGGTTCCTACTTGCTGTTTCTCTTCGCTATGAAATATGCGCCGGTCGCCCATATCTCACCGATTCGGGAGATCGGCACCGTATTCGCTACGATACTGGGCATTGTCATCCTCAAAGAAAAGCAGGGCAGGCTGCGGATTATTTGCTCGATCTTAATTACAATCGGGATCCTGCTCATCGGAATTTGGGGTTGACAGCGCCGATCGCAACGCATATGATGATGTCAGTGAGCACTGACATTGATTCGGGAGAGGAATTTCATGGACGCCAGCAACCTCGGTAGCCGCGATAAGCTTCAAATGGCCGCGATCCATTTAATCGCTGAGAAAGGTTATAACGGCGTCACGACCCTTGAGATCGCGGCGGCCGCAGGTTTGAGCGAGAAGACGCTGTTTCGTCACTTCGGCAGCAAGCAGAAGCTGCTGGAAGCAGCCTTTGATCGGTACCACTATGCCGAGGAGATGAAAAAACTTTTCGCGGAGAAGCTGGTATGGGAGCTCGAGGACGATTTGCTGCTTATTACGAAGTCGTATCACGACATTATGAACCGCAACCGTAAAATGATCCAAATCTCCCTCAAAGAGGACCTGCCCGGTTTTCGCGAACGAACCCAGAGGCACCCACGCCAGCTGCTGGAGTTCCTGACGGACTACTTCATCGAGATGGCCGCAAGAGGCAGCATCCGATCCGACCAACCGGAGATGCACGCCTTCTCCTTCATGATGATGCAGTTCGGCGCGTTCATGAACGATCTTGACAGCCGCACGAACTACTCCACCATCGGCCTCGAGCCGTTCATTGAAGAGAGTGTCAAAGTTTTTGCTAGGGCCTTGAAGCCCTAGTTTTTTTAAGACCAAATTGTCAGTCAGTACTGACAGTCATACTGAAGATAAGGATGTGGTTTCAGGTGCCTAACAACAGTAAGCAATTAATGCGCGTTCTGATGTTCACACTGACGATTTCCATGATGACAGGCATCATGTTCAACATCGCTCTGCCCAAGATTAGCGAACAGTTCTCGCTAAGCCTGTCTCAGGTGAGCTGGCTCTCCTCGGCCTATATTCTCATCTACGCGGTCGGCGCCGTCACCTATGGGAAGCTGGCCGACCGGTATCCGCTGCGAAGCCTCGTCACCTTCGGGCTGCTCTTATTCGGAGCCGGCTCGCTCCTTGGGCTGGCTTCGCAATCATTCGCCATGGCCCTCGCCGGACGATGCCTGCAAGCTGCGGGAGCCGCGGTCATTCCGGCGATTGCGATGATCATCCCGCTGCGCTATTTCGCGCCGGAGCGGCGGGGTGCCGCCCTGGGCTTGACCGCAGTCGGGCTGGCCTTCGGCAACGCGCTCGGTCCCGTCGTCGCAGCGGCCATCGTCAGCGTCTTCCATTGGCGCTGGCTGTTCGCGGTGCCGCTGCTCGTGATGGCGGTACTCCCGCTATACCGCAAATATTTGAAAGATGAGCAGCGCCCGGTCATCGCCGGTACCTTCGATTGGATCGGCGGCGGTTTGCTAGCCATTACGATCGCCATGCTTCTGCTCAGCGTGAGCGAAGGCGCTTGGCTGCTGCTCGGCGGAGCGTTGGGCCTGGGCCTTTTCGTCGCTCGCGTCTGCAGCGCGAAGGACCCTTTCATTGCGCCGCAGCTTTTCCGGCACGGCAAATATACGCTGGGGCTGAGCATCTCCTTCCTCGTGAACGGGACCTGCTGTTCCCTCTATGTGCTCAGCCCGCTGCTGTTGACCCATGTGCAGCAGCTGCCTTCCATCTGGATCGGCTTCGCCATGGTTCCGGCTGCTGCGGCCGCCGCTATTTTCGGACGCAAAGGCGGCAAGCTTGCGGATATTCGGGGCAACAGTTTTGTCGCCTATACCGCTTCAGGCTTGCTGTTCGGCTGCTTTGTACTGCTTTCGACGTTCACCGGAAGCTCTCCGCTTGTGATCGCCGCTCTGCTTATTCTAGGTAACGTCGGACAGTCCTTCATGGTCATCGCCGTGTCGAACTCGGTGTCCCGAACACTGCCGCCCGAACAAGCCGGAGTAGGCATGGGCATGCTCGCCATGGTTAACTTCATCGCACAGGGCATTGCAATTGGCCTGTACAGCAAAGCCGTCGACCTTGGAGCCGGCGGGATGCCGAGCTGGAATCCGCTATATCGGGATGCGGTCGGCTCTGTTTTCAGCAACATCAGCCTTGTGCTTGCCGGGCTCGCCGCGATTATTTGCGTCGTTTTTTATTTCACATTTGACGGGAGACGCGAAGGAACGAGAGGTCATCTCGCAAACGCTCAAGCCCAGAACCCTGCTAGATCGGCTTCCATGTAATTCTGGATTGTGTTGCAGCTAGCTCCGGGGTCTCCAGTTTCTGTAGTAACTACATGCACCGCTGGCTACTTGGGGTCCACCCGGTTTCTGTGGTATCTACATGCACCGCTGCCTGCTTCGGGTTCACCCGGTTTCTGCGGTATCTATATGCACTGCTGGCTGCTTCAAGTTCACCCCGTTTCTGCGGTATCTACATGCGCTGCTGCCTACTTCAAGTTCACCCAGTTTCTGCGGTATCTACATGCACACTGGCTGCTTCGGGCTCACCCCGTTTCTGTGGTATCTACATGCACGCTGCCTGCTTCGGGTTCACCCGTTTTCTGTGGTATCTACATGCACACTGGCTGCTTCGAGTTCACCCAGTTTCTGCGCTATCTACATGCACCGCTGCCTGCTTCGGGCTCGCCAGTTTCTGCGGTATCTACATGCACGCTGGCTGCTTCAGGCTCGCAGTTTCTGCAATATCTTCATGCACACCTGCTTCCCGCACACCCCTGCCTGAATTCTATATGAAAAATCGCATAGATTTCCCCTTAAAACGATAAAATCGATAAATCTATATGAAAAACAGCATACAATTTGCCCTCAACCCGCTGTAACCGGCAATTCTATTCGAAATATCGCACAGATTATCCGCAAGCCTGCATATGAGCCACTGTTAAATCAGAATAAAAAGGGGACCTCTCAACTAGAGGTCCCCATTCCAATTCCCATCTCTGCTAGCGCAAAAGCCGGCAAAGCCCGGCAACACCTTCAAATTACTCCGCCTCGTTGCTCCCAGCCGAAGCCGCTTCACGCAGTGCAGACAACGCTTCGTCCAGCGAGCCGCTGCCCGCGGAGGCCGCTCCCGCCATCTCCGTGCTGTACGCCCACCAGCGTACCCGCACGTTCGCAGGCTCGGACGACTGCTGCACCTTCACACCGATCCGGAAGGTTCCCTTCTGCGGATAAGCGATCGTGCCGATCTTCACTTCCGGCGCATCCGGCTCGAACTCGGTGCCTTTGAACACATCCGAAGCCCCGCCATACACACGCGCTCCGCTGGACAGCATGTCAGAGAATGCGTCATCGCTGCTCTCCTCCAGGCTCGTAATGATGAGCACATTGCCCTCGCCCAGCCCATGCGCGATTTCGCCGGAGAAGAAGCTCTTCGTCGCCTTCCCGAATGGCGATACCGAAATCTTCGTGAACGGCTCCACCGGAATGTCCACGACACCGCTGACGATACCGGCAATACCGCTTCCACCGCCTGCCGGAATGCCAAGATCGAACGAAAGCTCGCTGATCGCTTTATTATAATTCACTTTAAACTCCGGCTGCTGTCCCGGGGCCAACGTTTTCACCTTGGACTTCGTCACGAACTGGCCGGCCGTCTCATCGCGGTACTCATTGGATTGCGCCAATCTGTACATCACCGATGAGTTGTATACGTACTCGCCGAACGGCACTTGCTCAACGCTCTCGATTACGTACGTCGGTCCGACTTGGATGAGGCAAATTTTGGCCAAATAAATGCACGGCTCCGACGGCGCTTCCAAGGAAGCCTCCAGCGATTGCTTCACGAAATCGGTCATCAGGCGCTCCCGCAAGGCTTCGCCGATAATCTGAATCTCTCCTGCTGCTTGTGCGTGCAGTTCTAACTGTCTATCGTCCAGCTTCAACGCGGCCGTGCCGATTTGCACGCCAACCGAAGCCTTCACGCCGACCGTACTGTCCGCACGCAGGAGCACTTTCATTTCGTACTCGCTCTCTTGCGCGTCTTGCGGCTCTTCGAACTGAATCGAATTGCCCTCCAACGCTTCAACGCGGTTAGCGGCCAGTTCATATTGGAATGAGATGCGCCCTGCCTTCAACGTTTTCTCGAAGCGCAGCTTCATCTCAAACAATTGGCCCGGGTTCACGTAACGCGGTGTTGTTTGGAGCACCCGCAGATGCTTATCTTGATACAGCACAATCGTCTGATCCGTCAAATTGGCCAGAGGCAGCTGAGCCGGGTCCGGCGCATCTTCGCGGATGAAGAGCCGGTAGCTCTCGAGCACGCGATTGTAGTCGTTAATTTCATCCGAACGGACGGAGGAGTTGGCGACCGCGTGAACGGGTTCTTTTTCTTTCTCGTCATAAGCAATACAGAGATAAACGTTCTTGGCATACTCGTTGTTGCTGAATCCATCCATCATCGAGAGCTTCAAGGTCATCGGCGAAGGCACGACAATTTCCCGGCCAAGCGCATCGATCGCCGCTCCCATTTCGACGGATACCGACTTCTCGTCAACGGCTACGACCTGCAGTCCGGTCAACACGCCGGATCCGTGCAGGAGACGGTTCATCATTCTGCGCTTGTCATTGAAATACTTTTGCTCCGACTCAAAATCCCTGACCGTCAGCAGCTTTCCATAAAAATACCGGTTGCGTTCAAACGGGTAATAGCGTGTTTTCTTCATACGGTTCCCCTCACCTTCCTAGGCTCATTTCGATTTCGATTCAAAGTGGATGTCGCTTACTCGATCTCCGAATCCAGTTCCAAACGTGTATGTATATCCATGCGTTTATCGCGATCCACATCGATCAGCACCGTGTTGTAAGGCATCGAGGAGCGCTGGTCGAGCGTCAATAACGTCGGCTCAGATAAGTAAGTATTAATGCCCAGATACGTATGCATATCCGCGTACATCCACGGCTGCAGAACGATCAGCTTGCCTTCGGTGTAGGCCGGCTTCTGGTCCTCGATAATCTGCTCGATGGTGAGCCGCTGCGCGTCGGTGCGCACCACTTCCGGCTTCAGCATAACACAGAAACAATAGGGATTATCCCCATACAGCTGGGCAAAAAGCTGCCGCAGTTCCGAAGACTCCTGCATCTGTTTGAACTGAAAATACTCCAGCAAAAAGGGGTCCGTGCCTGTGTAAATCCGCAGCATTTGGATCAGCCCCTCGCGGGTGCCGCGCAATTGGTAAAGCACAGGAGCCATCTTAATCAGCTCCCGCAGCTTCTTCTCCCCCCACGCCTCATGGTCGGTGATGGCCAGCCATCTGCCGAGCCACTCCAAGTACGTCCCGGACACCGCGTCCGGATCGAAACGAGCGGAGATATGGTCGATCTGGTCTTCCATATCATCGAAGAATGTGCTGTACATCGCGAGGAAGCGTTCCAAGAAAGGACTATGCTCCTCATCCTGCTGATAGATCGGCGGCAAATAAGCGATGAGCGATGTCCTCGGGTAGTAGACCCGCAGTTTACGAATGTATGGCGACTTTTGCTCGCTGCCGATGAGTTCCATTTTGAACCAGAGATAGCGTCCCTTGGCGTTCATGAGCAGCGCATCCTTCGGATTGAGGATCGGCTCCGACCAGAGATCGCGCGTAGCCCGCAGCTTCTCCCTCACGCTAATGTCCGGATCCGTCAAATAGCTTGTATAGTTTACGTAGTCCCCGTCAACCAACCCTTCGCTATCATCCGAGGTAAAATAGGAAAAGCGAACCTGCGTCTCCTCCGGGATGTCCGCTTCCAGCCTAATTTTGTGCCATTCCGTCTCCGTTTCGGTCGTATCCAGCTCGCTAGAGAAATAGACGGCCTCCGGCAGCTGCGTTCCTTCCAGCAGCATCGTGCGGCTGCGGAGGTCGAGCAGCGTGATTTGACCGCTCATCCGGTCAAACACATACAGCCTGTTCCGGCTGTCATGCATCAGCGTATCCGTACGTCCCCGGAAATTCGTCACTTTATCGAAGAGCTCGCCATTCCCGCGGTATTTGAGAATAAAGCGCTCCGTTACCCCCTCCTGCTGGGCATATCCGCTGTCCCCTATATAGAGATTATGATTCGTATCAATGGAAATACCAGCATAACGCCCTTCCTGCTCCAACGGAAAGTGCAGCGGGTCCCGGCCGTCCTCATGAAAAACGGTAACCGTTCTGAGTTCTGCGTCCAGAAGAGCCAGTGTGCCGTCTGCGGCAGCGGTAAAATAACGCCCCTCCAGCGCAGCGGGTTCCACCGCTTCTTCCATTCGGAGCGAGTCATGCTCATATACGCGAATGACTTCCCCTGCCGAGCTCCATTCCAGGACGCCGATCCTGCCGCCCTTGGGAATCACCGGACTTCCATTCATACCAACCTCAATATCCAAAGGAATTGTTACATAGAACGTAATCTTCGACCCCAGCTTCGCGTTCACCGTAAGTGGTAACAGTTCCAATCCTTGCCAGTCCCCCGCCGCCCACATCGTTTGACCGTTGGAGAGAGAGTAGACCGCCAGCCGTCTTTCCGATGCCCGGTCGCTGTCGGCTATCACGAGAAGATCGGACATGGAAGCCAGCTTCGCTTTGTTGCTGAACAGTCCATGGCCGTGACGGAACAACGATTCCAGATGGCGGCTCTGATCATCGTACACCCACACATTCGCAGCCTCGTCCAGCATGATCAGCTTCCTGCCGCCTCCGACCGTCATCTCGAAGACCGGATGAACGCCTTCGAGCTCGTCTGTGCGAACGATGCGATGAATACTGTATTTTTCCGTCTGCCGGATCGAAAAGCCATTGGGCTGCATATGAATGTTAGCCTCATAGCCCTGTTCCCAGTCAAGCGGTTTATTTAATGAGAAAAACGTTTGCCCATCCTGCATCGTTCGTCACCTCGCTTCTGATTTCTATGTAATACTTGCGCGTTCGACATGGCGGCCCATATGCCCCAGCACCCCCATGCTTGGCACTGAACCGCTCATCTGTTTGTTTGCCGAACTTGTTACAAATCGGCCTGACTGATCGTCTCCACCTCATGATTGCCGGAGTACACCAGCGCATAGGGCGGGATATGAATATCGCCGGCGCCGTCCTTATGAAAGCCTGTCCCTTCGGCGTCCAGCCACAGGTCCTGCACATAGACTACGCCTTTGATGCGGGAGATCACCCCGTAAATATCGCCTTTGAACACCGTTCGGCCAAAACGCCACCCTTCGGAGCCTTGGCCATGGTCCATCGGCTGAAGCAGCAGCCTAAGCTCTTGGATGATGCGGCGCTGTTCGCCTTTGTACTTGGGCTCCATCACCACGACGGCGTGTACGGTAATTTTGATGTATGCCGCCGGAATGACGTGGAGCTCCGTTGTCAAGAGCCGATGCCTGTCCAAGTGGCCTTTGATCGTCTGCAGGAAGCCTTGGCTCGCCTTCGGCTTATCGCTCTCGCTATAAGGCACGACCACAACGGTCATCTGCGCAGGAGCCTTGACCTTCGGGTAATCCCGCATGCCGGGCTTATACAGTGGAATCGCCTTCACCCGCGCCACGCGCAGCCCCGGCGTCGCCGAAGCGATCCGCTCATAATCCTCGCCGGTCACGGCCCGGGTCGGCGTGTCCAGCTCGCGCCGGACGCGCAGCTTCGCCTGCGTGAGCGTCTCCGCTTCCAGGCCGCCCCGCGCCGGAAACGGATTCGTCACGCTCACGCCGGGCTCCTCCGTGAAGCCGGTCACGAGACCGTCCTTCACGTTGCCCCGCTCGCCCCCGCCCGCTTGCAGCGCAATGAACCGAATGTTCGGTTCCACGGACTTGGGCGGGGTAAGCCCCGCTTCGTTATTGCCGAAGCGGATCGTGCCTGCGGCGGCGTCGTAGACGTAATGGCGGTCCGTGGACTTCGAATTGTCGAAGTCATCCACGGACTGCCAGTCGTCCCAGACGACGCTGTGTTCTCCGCGCGGCCGGTAGCCGACCTGCAGCAGCATGCTGCTGGGCTTGAACGTGCGGCCGCGCATGATCTCGAAGGTCTGCGCAGGCAGACCTTTGCTGCCCCCGACGTAACGGGCGTAATCGAACTCGGCCGTGTAGGCGATGAGCCGCACCCGCTGCGCGCCTTGCGGCGGGATACTGCCGTTCACCCCGTCGCCGAACCGCAGACGGGTCGTGCGCCGGACCGAATCCTGCAGCAGCAGGCAGACGAGATCGTCCGGTCCGTAATCCTCCAGCTCGGCGACGATATGCCAATCGCGCCAGCGCCCTTGCTCATCCTGCACCTGCACGGTGTGCAGGCCGTTATAAGCAAGGTGCGTGCTGACCTCGAAGCTCTGATCCGGCTCGCCGGAAGAGTTGAACGCCGTCACCTCGCTGAGCGTCTCCTGCTGCGCCGCCTGCACGGCGTTCAGGCTTACCCGCTCGATCTTCGGCGACAGCTCATAGCCTTCTTCCTCCAGCGTGCAGCACACCCAGTACCGGCTGCGGTCATCCGCCGGATATAGAGCCATCGGCTTCATCTCGGAAGCGACGCGGAAACGCACTTCGCCGCTCTGCGACAGATGGACCGTGGTATCGCTGATCAGCTCGACGGGCAGCCAGCTCTCGCTCTGCCCATGCCGCCCCTCAGCGACTTGTCCCGCTCCCGCGAACGACCAGGCCACTTTGGCGGACGAAATGATCGGCGCCGCCTGGTTCATCCCATGAGTCAAGCTGACCGGATAGCGGTCATACAGCTTGAACGACAGAGAAATTTCCGTCTCTGCCGGCAGCGGCCGGTCGAAGCCCAAATACAGATGCGCCCCTTTGCCCGCTTCGGGCCCGAAAGCATAATAAGCGATTCTCGCATGGTTATTCGAGGAATAATCGGCGGCAGCGGTCTCCGTGCGCACCAGCACCTTCTCCAGCGCAGCGGGCACAAGCTGCACCGTGCGCAGCGTCTCGAAGCGCTGATCCATCGCTTGCAGCGGCGTGCCCTTAGGGAGCACAAGAAGCTGCTCCACCCCGGCGAAAGCTACGTCGCAAACGGCCGATACCGCCTCTCGCGGACGAATGCCGAGCAGCTTCAGGAACTTCCGCTCGTTGCGCTCCGTAATCCGGTTCAAGTAATACTGCTGCATCTCGGTCATCCATGACATCAACTCCAGCAGCGTAATGCCCGGGTCATGCTCGTTCTCATCGGTCCATTCCGGATATAACTTCGGAATCGACTTCCGCGCCTCCATCACCATCTGCTCAAACATCCGGTCATCCAAATTTGGAATTGGCAGCACTTGTGCTCACCTCCCCTGATTACTTAGTCTCTTCGTCTCCATGCGTTCCGCCGCCAACACCGCCAACGCCCACGCCAACACTACAAAGCATTCACAACCACTTTGTGCTTACCGCTGACGATAATGCCGTGCGGGAGCGCCGGAAGGCGGTTCACATCCAGCTCGGTACGCTCTCCGTCCTCCAGCTTATAAACGGTCATGTACAGCTTCTCGACATGACTGATCGCTCGAATCGTCTTCAGCAGTGCATAGAAGACGGACGGATGAATCTGCTGACCGATCGCCCAGCCCTTCCCGTCGAAATTGCCGGTAAGCGGATCGAGGAAGCGCGTCAGCTTCTCCATCGCCTGAATTTCCGTCGCGACGACGGCGTCCATCCCTTCAACGGCCACGATGGCCGATACGGAAATCTCCATATAAACCGGCTCGATCACTTGAAGCCGTTCGGGGAAAGCCACGAGACTCGAAGCCCGCTCAATGATATACCTTTCGACTTGCTTCTTCAGCTCCGGGAAGGCAGAGCTTCCCTGCTGGCCTTCCTTCGGCAGCACGACGAGCGTCATGGCGCCGATTTCCTTCTGCATATAGGCGTTCCGGTTCGCGATACAACTCACTTTGGCAATGTTCGGGTACGCTTCGCGCGCCAGCCATTCGTAATCTTTGGCCGAGACCGCACGGTCGCGGTGTTTCAGCATCTCCGGCCCGCGCTGCAAGGCTGACTCCAGCTTCTCAGCCGCACAGCCGCCTGAAGCCGGCTCCGGATTGTAGACCTCGCCGACGAAAGCGATGGAATCCTGCATCTGGTTAATCTCCCGGGCGCCGACATTGCCGACTTGGCCCGATGTGACCTGATAGGTGACCTTCAGCTGCTCCAAACCGCCCTTGGGCGGGTGCATGCCATGCACCCCGTCACCCACGCGAATGCGGCCGAAGGTCCGGTCAATCCTATAATGCCGGTCCCGGCTGCCGGAATCCGCCATTTGCCGAACCGGTGTCCAGCGCACCCAGACCTGCAGCAAATTCCCCTCGGAGTCGCGGGATATATCCATAAGCGGCATGCCGCTGCGTTCGGACTCGGCGATTTCCTCTTCCGTCACGAACTCCGTCTCATCCACCCATACTTCCTCGCTTACGATCCCGGTGCGGCTGAGCTGGTACTCCGTCTCATCCAGTCCCTTCGCCTCGGGAACTTCCCCGGTAATCGTCTCCTGCTGGAGCACCTGTACGGTGTTCATATAGAGTCCGCGTACCGTCGGAATCAGGATGCGCCCTTCGCTATCATCGTATTTATCGTCCCGATTCACAGCGCGAATCCAGTATCCGTCGCTGCCGAACAAAGCTTCGCCGGCAAAATCCGAAGGTCCTACGAACTGCACCGTTCCGCTCTGCGTCATCCCGTTCGTTCCGTCGATAACTTTGAGGGCGACCCATTCGGAAGGCTGTCCAGGCATCAAGCCCGACCGCAAATACTCCCATTCCAGCATAGGCAAATCCTGCTCTGCAAACCGCTGCTGCTTCACCGAGACGTATAGGGAAATCGGTCCTTTCACAGGAGCCGTGTTGAAACACAGATGCAGAGCAGGATGTCTGCCCTCCAGCGGTTGGAACGGCTCGAACCCGCCATCCAACTGCCTGCTGTGTCTCGTCCGGTCTTCGAACACGGTGTTGTTCAGTGCCAAGCAGCGCTCTGCGGGATACAGCCGGTCGTCATACCGGTATGTCATGGAGACGTCATCCATCCACGGGGATAAATATACCGCTTGCGCAACGTAGGCATTCTCAATATGCAGAACCCGCGCCCGTATCCAGAAGTTCTCATTACCGTTCACGTAGGTGGACTCCAAATCTTGCGGACAGCGGAATTGAATCTCCTTGCGCACCTTCTCCTGCTGCGGGTAGTAAAACAACTTCTCCGCTTCCTTGCCTACTTCAAGCCGCACCCAAGTCGCTCCGTTCCAATATTCCCAGACAACTTGCAGAACGGTCACGTGGACAACAGGCGGCTTATCGAACTTGGACTTCTTCATGACCAGCTTCCAATCGATATTTTCCGTAAGGTCCGGTCCGAAACGGTTCTCAATCGCCCGAAGTCCGAAGCTGAGCTGAATATCGCCGTCCCTCTTCGTGAATACTTCCTTGCTTCCGATGTAAAAGGAGCCGTACAGTGCGAACTGATCGCCAAACGGATAAAATCCGCCCGGATCAGCAGCAATGTCGTTATAGAACATGAGATCCGGTTGAATGCCGCCGGCATCGAGCGCGTCTTCATAATCCGTTTTGAACGAAATATGGTCCATGGACAAGCGGCTGTCCGCCAGCGTCTTCCCGCCGGTCAGCAGCGGTTTCAGACGGCACTGAATCCAGTGCCCTTCGACTCCGTTGACTTCGCTCGCGACAAGTTCGCCGTCACGCGACTTCGACAAAATCACTTTGTTGCCTTTGGCCTCGACCCGGTCAAACGGCACCCATCCTTCTGCCGTGGCATACAACCACTCCGTCAGCGTGCCATCCGCCAATTGGCTGGACATCGCCAGCTCGTCGAAGCGCCTCTTGGAATTGCGGAATTCGATTTCGATACGCGCGGTGCTGAATAAGGTGAAGAGAGCGCTGTGCTCCAGAAATAGGGCATGCTCCTGCAAATTATCGCCTTGCAACCGGAATAACGTCGTCGGAGAAGCCAAGCCCTGTCTGGACGCCGCCAGGAAATCTTCGGAAACGCGAACGATCTTATCCTGTTTACGGCTTGTCACATACGCATCCGTTAGTTGAGCAGGTGTCAGCAATACGCTGCGCGCCGTTTCGTACAAAATATTGCCGTCCTCGCTGGAGGCCGCCACCTGTGTCCCTGCGGAGATAAACACCGATTCCTTCGTGCCCTCATTGAGCGCAAAAGTCAAGTACCCGGTTGCCGGACGCGCCGGGAGCAGGGTGACGTCGAACATGTTGAGGAACGCAATGAGATTTTTCGTCGGCACCCGGTTCAACCGCTTGATGTTGTCATGAAACATATCCGCGAACATCAGGAACAAAGCCGATCCCGGATCGGGATTCTCCGGCGTAAACCGCCATTCCGGCGTGTAATAAGGCGCCATTTCCTTCATTTGCGCTATGAGATCGGGGATTTCTCTCGGATCAATTTTGGGAGGCTGCATCGCTCGATTCCACCTCCTCTCTTGCACGTATCGTCATCGTTTCCGCTGCCTTTCTACTTGGAGCCTTCATATAAATAAAAAGGATATACCTGATTAAATAAATTGTTCGTTGTCCGCACGAGATAAGAGATGCGAATCATCACTTTCCCCGGGTCGTCCGCTTCCGGTATGGCTTTCACATCGACTTCGTGTACCCGGGGCTCCCAGTTGCGGATCGCTTCTTGGATATTGCTTTCGAGCAGGTGCAAGGACGTATCGTCCGTTAAGCCAAAAATAAATTCCTGCACGCCGCAGCCGAAGCCCGGACGCATGACCCTCTCGCCCTGTGTCGTGCCCAGAATCACGCGGATCGCTTCGGCGATGTCTTCTTCATACTCGGACATCCGAATTCGCCCTGTCGCAGGATCGACCTGAATAGGGAATTTCCAGCCTCGTCCCAAAAATGCTTCCGACACCCTGCCACGCTCCCAACGTTAATTAATTTTGACCATGCTGCCTTTGATATTGATCATGCCGTCCGACTTGATATCCAGCATAGCCCCCGCTTTGAGCGCCATGTTGGCTGAAGCCTCGATGTTAATCATCGTCGATTTAATTTTAATCTCTTTCGTACTCTCGATTCCGATGTCCCCTTTGGCATTCAGGGTGATCTTGGACGTTTGGCTGACGATCGAGATTTCGTTCGCCGACCCGCCTTTGATCATAATTTTGTTGTTGCCGCTTTGGTCGGCGATCGAGATGCTGTCGTCTTTATCTTTCAGCTCAATGATTTGGCCCTTCTTGGTCTTAATGGTAATGCTCTCGTCACCGCTCTTGTCATTGAACGAAAGCTCATGACCGGAGCGTGATTTGATCATCCGCAAATCGTTCTTGTCGGCCGGAGCCGGCGGCTTATTCTTCGGATTCCACAGCATGCCGATAACGAAAGGCTGCCGCAGCTCCCCCAAATGGAAGGCAACCAACACCTCATCGTTCACTTCAGGTATGAACAGGCTGCCCATATCCTTGCCGCCCATCATGGTCGCGATGCGAACCCAATCCGTCTCCGTCTCGGTTTCCTGCAGCGGCAGCTTGAGCTTCACGCGCCCCAGCTTGTCGGGATCGTTGTTGTTGCTGACCACGCCGACCATCACACCGCCGATTTTCTGCGAATCAAAATTCGTGACACCGCCTAGAGTAACATCGGGAAGTTTGAACATTATACCGCGTTCCCTCCTAACTGAAAGCGCGTTGTGTAGCCGCCGTCGTCCATCAGATGCGTAGCTCCCGTAATATAGTAAGGCTGATTGAACTTCTCACCTATGCCGTCCAGCTTCAGGTAGCGTCCCGCCCGTATTTCCGGTATGCCGATGCACTCTCCCGTCCCGCTGACCAGCTTCATGGCATGTCTGCCCAGGATCGCCGTGGCGTAAGTTTTGGCTTCTTCTACGGAAGTTACGTTGGTGTACACATGTTCCAGGAAATCGCCTTTGGCAGCGAGAATATCTTTCCCGGTCTTGGCATTCCCGCCAAGCTTCGTAATGGCCGCCGACTCGCCTTCAATCACCTTGAGTTCCTTATTGTCCCAGGCGCGTACCTTGACACCGGTAATCTGTTCAGCCAGATTCATATCGATCGACAGGCTGCGCAGCGTTTTGCCCATCTCGAGCGTCATGACCGGATTCATTTCGGTGAGCGGCTTGCGGAAATACAAATGCTTGCCGACTACGAAGAAATCGTAATTCATAAGATTGGCCATATTTTGAATGAAATGATAGTCGTTAATCTGGCTCTGCGAAATCGTCGGGTAGACCGTCGTCGTCGCATCCACATGCACTTGCGCGCCGTATGTTTTGGCAATTTCCTGGACGATATCGCTATATTTCTTTTGGTTCCACGAACGGGATTTCGTGCCCTTCATCATCAAGAACGACAGATCCATCCCTCGCACAATGATACCGGGAGCGCCATCCTCGGGGAAATCGACGACGACCGACGTGATGAAGCCTGTGAACACCGGTGTAAACTTGTCAACGTAGCCAAGGCTGATATCGATCGGTTTGCCGAGTGTGAACTCGTTCAACCACTGGAACTCGTTCTTCGTGACATCATAGGCGTTCGACACCCGAAATGCGAAGGAATCCGCCGTTCCGTCGATCGACGTTTCTACGCGAAGCGTCGAGATTGCGATATTGTCGGAAATTTTCGTTCCGTCCACGGTAATCACATAGCCCGGCGCGAAAAACTCTTTATATTTTTTGGCCAAATCATCATAAGTAGAGGAGCTGGATTCTAGGCTTAAACTTGGCATACATTAGTCCAATCTAGGGACGGATATACGGCGCCCCGTTACGACCTTGAGCGGATTGTCGATCCCGTTCGCTTTGGCGATTTCCCGCCACTGGCTTGGATCCTCATACTCATGCGCTGCAATCATCCATAGCTGCTCCCCTTGCTTCAGCATCTTCTGCTTCGTTCTGTCCGCCGAGTGGCGGGGAATCGTCTGCAGCTGCTCTTTCTTGCTGTGCCAGGAGCGGAAGGTTACCTTGAGCTTGGCGCGCACCGGCACGCCGGTATCCAGAAACATGGTGAACTGCTGGTTAACCTTCTCCACAACGCCCTTAAAGTCCAAGGAGCCCCACACAAACCGGCATATCGGCGGCGCATGCAACTCCTTCTCGACGTCGAGCAGCCCGGATATTTTCTTCGTATGCTCGCGGACGTCCGTCCCTTTTTCGTAAGTATCAAAAAATAAATCCATCGTCAGCGTTGTCGTTCCGCCACTGACGAACTGACCGATCGGCATGGACAGACCCGGCACGGTGTTCCAAGAATAGCTGTTGCTCGTATCGAGGGTATACTCACCCGGATTGAACAGAACTTGCACATTCTCTTTGCTGTTTCCCTTGTCTACGATGATCATCGCTTTCTTGAGCGCCACAGGTGTCAGTCCCTTCCTCTCATAATATCCACGTTATGCTATAGTCCACGGCGCTGCCGTTCGAACTTCATTCTTTTCTCGATTTCGCGGAACACCTTGTCCGCAATCTTGGCGACGTCCAGCTGCGGAATCTGCTTCACCAGCTCCTGCAGCTGTTCTTGGCTCAGCTCCGGAGGCGCCTGTGGTGCCGTGGCCGCCGGCGGCGGCGCTTCGTCTGCGGCCATCTTGGCGCGCAGCCAATCCATCTCCAGCGGCGCCTCCGCCAAGGCGCTGTTCGCCGGCGCCGATGGAGCCAGCTTGTGCTCCATCGGCGCCGTCTGCGAGGCCAGGTGGTCCTGCCTCGCGGGCGTGGCGATGCTGCCGATTGGAGGCAGCACCGCTTGTGTTATGCCGTCGCCGGATGCGCCGGCGGCGAGCAGCCGCTGCACCTGCTGGGGCAGCGGGGTGTGACTTGCAGCAGCCAGACTCGGGCTGCTGCCGTGGACCATGCCGGCGCTGCGCTGCGCGCCGGCTGCCGTAGCGGCGGCTCTGCCGATGGCAGCCGCCTGGGTAATGCTGCCCGTCCCGCGGGCGGGCAGCAGGTGTACCGCTGCGGCGGGCGAAGCCGCAGCCATGCTCGCAGGAGCCGCTGTGCGGGCTCCTGCGAAGCTCGCCAGCATCGGCGGCATGACACGCGGTGTCATGCTGACGGGCTGGCGAGCCGCCCGCGCGCGCTTCGTGCGCGCGTCTGCTCCTGCCGCCGCTTGTGAAGCGGCAGCGGGCTGCTCCCCGGCGCGCGTTACCTCCGGCGCGCCCGCCCCCGCGGTTCGTTCCGCCGCATCGGACGGGATGCCAATGGCCTCCCCTTGATGCCACGAACCGATTCCCGCGCGCTGCGCGCGTTCGCTCTCGCCGCCGGCGGACCGCCGCTGATGATGCTCCACTTGCGCCCCGCGCCAAGCGTCCCTGGCAGGCTGCGCCTGCGTTGGCAAACCGCTTCCTGCCCGACCTTGAAGCTTCAGCTTCGCTTCCGCTTCAGCCCGTATGGTTGTCTCCTCCAGCCGACTTCTGCCAACCATTCGATTGACAAGAGCCGCTTGATTAGCAGCACTCTGACCGCTCGGTCTAAACAACACGTTCGAGCTGCCCGCCCCGTTCGCCCTGTCAGAACGATTCGTACGGCTCAATCCGCCCATTCTGACTTGCGGATGAATACTCCCGCTCGGCGAACGATCAGCGTTGTGCCGAATCAACGGAACAGGCGTCATTTGGGCTCCTGTAGTTCCTGCCGGCACTGTAGAAGCTTGAACGGTCGTCACTGAAGCCGGTGACGGCTCATTGGTTCTCTCGGCCGAACTTGTTGTGTCAGCAGTACCTTCCGAGCCCGCTGCCTCTGCCATCTCCGTTCTTTGGTCCTGCGAGCCTGGAAGCTCCCTTTCTCTCCAAACGACCCGAACCGCAGCTGCTGTCGGCTTGCTTGCTGAAGAATCCCCTTGCAGGCTGCCCAGCATGCCGATGTTCGCAGCAACCGGAGTAAGGCTCGGTCCGATGCTCTTCAACGAACTTTCCGTTATCTTGGCTGCAATTGCCGCTGCAAGATGCCCGGAAACCAAACTGCCGTTCGAGCCGGATCCAGCTTCTTTCGCGTCAGGAAGCTGAATCTGACCGTTACTGCGGACCGGAATGGCATTCTCTCCCTCCGCCTCCGAAACCATCCTCCTGCGGAAAACCGTAGCCATCGACTGACCGGCAACATTCCTGATCGAGCTTGCCGTGCGGCCGCTCTGTGCCGCACCGTCTGAAACTCCGTTCGTTATTAAACGCTTCACCGGCTCTTCGTTACTGCTGCTTGCTGCCGAGAGGATCGAACCGATCTGGGTCATACTGTTCCCGACAACTCTTGCCGATATCTCAGAAGCTAAATCGGCAGAAGGCTGTTTACTTGGTGCCTCGCCGGCTAGTTTATCCTCCTGCCGAACAACGGCCTGCTCGTTAGCGGAGTGTGCCTGACTGCTATCTGCGGCCGAATGGAATATCCGTTCAGTCCCGTGTATTAGCACGCCGGCTCTGGCAGCACTTTGGAAGCCGCTTGCCGGTGGATTTGCGCCGGGTAGCTCCTTCATGCTGCTGCTCGATAATTTTGCAGATATCTCAGAAGATAAGCTTTGCGGGTTTATCACAGTCCCTGCCCCAGCCGGTTTGTTCCCCGTCATTTCTCGGATGTCGTCAGCTTGCGCCGCTGTTGAGGCAGCCTTGCGGAAAACGCGCCGGGTGCCGGGTGCAGCGAAGCTTACCTGCATACTCGTTTGCGAGCCCGACTGTGCACTTGCCATTATGCTTTTCGGTAAGCCCGTCGATACGTTTATTGGCAAGCTCACCGGTAAACTGCCCGGCAAGTTAACACCGGTCCCTTTGGTCCGTATCGCCGTTCCCAAAACCGGTGACTGCCCTCTGCTTACTATACGTGCTTGGTTCCTGTTTATATATGTACTTCCAATCGATGAATGATCAGAAGATTGCTGTCTTTGTTTGTGAACGAGCCGGTCTAGCAACCATTCATTGCTTTGAATTTTGGGTGCGGCTTCAGCTGCGCTCCGAGCTAGTCCGGGCTTCTTATGGACAAACACAGAGGCACGCTCTTGAGGCCGGAATGCGGGAAGCCCCTGTTCGGCCGCTTGCGCAGCGGCAAGCTGAGCGATGCTTCCGAGTAACGGCCGCTGCCCGCTGCTGTCTGTTACAGGCACAATCGGGCGAACCGTTCTTGCGGAAGCTTCCTTACCATCCCGACTGACTTCACTTCGCCCATTCGTTCGCCGTTCTCCCCGTTGATCTGCTGCGCTTGATTCTCTATGCGTCAGATTCGCCGGCTGCCGGTGTACCTCGGCAAGCACTCCATTCTGTACCCTGTGCTGGCGTTGAATGTGCCCCTCAGTTTCCCCTTCTTCACGGGCTGACTGCATAAGTCGGTTCGCTGATTCCATACGAAGCCGAACTCGCTCGTGATCCTGTTCCCGTGTGTTGTCCTGTTCTTGCGCTCTTGCCTGTTCGATTCCAGGCAATGATTTGCTCTCGGCCTCTTGTTGATGCGCAGTATGCTGTTCCTGCCTAATACGGCGCTCTTGCGCCCTTCGGTTCTCTCGCTCCCCGGTTAACGCCTGCGGCCCATTCTCTGCACCCTTCTCCGCGCCTTCATGCAGCTGTTCTTGCAACTGCTGCATCTGCTGTGCAAGCTCCGTGACATTCAGCTCGTGCATCTCTTCCTGTACGCGGGCATTCTCCAGTTCTTGCATACTAACATCTGCTTGGGTTCTTATCTGTTCATGCGTTCTTATCTGTTCTTGCGCTATTATCTGTTCTTTCGTTCTTATCTCTGCCTGCGTTCTTGCCAGTTCCCGCTCCTGCGCTCTAGCCAATTCAAGCCCTTGTACGCTTGCCAGTTCCTCCGCTTGGGCTATGGCCAAATCCTGCGCCTGCGATGCTGCCTTTTCCTGTATCAGCGTTTGGGTTTGAGCACGCTCTTGTTCAAGCGCCAGCTCTTCGATCCTTGCTTGCGCTTGCGCATACACCTGCTCCAGTTCTTGTCTCTGCCCGGGTACTTGGTCGGCAGCACTTGTACTCTGACCGTTCTGCGGCTTCCTCCACACGCGCTGTGACCCCGGGGCGCTTTCCCATGCCGTTGCTGCCTTGCCGCTAGATCTTTGTGCCTGTGCATGCATGGCAAAGGGCAAGCTCGACGTCAAGCGGGCCGTGTTAATGGCGAGCGGGAGCCGGTTTCCTGTCAGAAAACCTCTGGCAGCCGATCTCTCCGGCTTCCATTCTAAGTCTGCTTCGCTTGCGATTTGAGGCGATTGCGGAACTTCCATAGCGGAGCTATCCTGTCCAGCATTCCTGACAAGCAGGCTTTGGATAAACTGAATGGACGCCGGCGCTGCCTCAGCGCTAAACGGACCTTCACCCAACTTGCGAAGCGACCTAACTGCCGCAGCTGAAGCTGCAGCTGCTTGGTCATCCCCTGCATCATGCCCCTCAAAAACATACGGCTGCCGAACCCGACTTATGAACGGCGGCTGCACCGTTTCATTCCAATACTGCTTGGCCGCTTGCAAAACTGTCGGTTCCGCTGAACTTGTTGTTCCTGCGTGTACCGTATAGCCGTTGCCAGGAAGATTTGCCGACGCCGGTTTCCCCTCCTGGAAGTGCTGCAGCCATTGTGAGCTTCTATGAATGGCCTCCACATGATTGGCTACTTGGGTATGACTAATTTTCGATGACTTTGTATGCAATAAATGAACATGTTGTTGATGAATGTTCACATGATGACTTGTATGATGATGTCCGTTTCCCGTTACCGGCCCTCTCTCTTCTTGACTTCGCCGACTGCTCCCTAACATCCGGGCGGATGCGGCGATATGACCGATTGAACGGCTGATTAACGGTAAGCTTCCTTTATTAACGTGGTTAAGTACTGCTGGTTGTGTCCTTTGCTCGCTGTGCGAGATAGGCTTCTCGGATTGCTGATCGCCCGCCTTGACGGATACCTCCGTCTCAAGCTGAAGCTCTTTCTTGCTTTTGCGCCCTCTCTTTTTCGGCTTCTCCGCCGGCGCTTGCGCCTGTGTAGGAGATGAGGGCGAAGGATTGGATGTATCTTTTCCGGTACGGGCTTCCGTCGTGTTGTATCCGGAATTCACCATTAGCTGCTGAATCTGATGGATCGTTTGTTTCTTCGTAATCAGCGGTGCCGACTCAGGATGCTGCAAATTGCGCAGCTGCAATTGCAATTGGATGTTCCAGGCCTGATCGCTAGCGTTCGTTAATGCCGCTAACTGTTTAGGACCTTTCAAACCGTTTTGTTTGAATATAAGGGCTAGCAGTCCTAAATAATTGTTCCGCCCAAAGCCGTATTTGCCGGCGATTCCCGCTGCAAACAGGCTCGACTCTCTGGCTGTGCGACCTGCCGAGGAGCCGTTCTTCACCGAAGTCTGCAAAACAGCCTTCTTAACTTTCTTGCGTCTCCCCCGGGGATTATGCGATTGTCGAGATTTCATAAACAATCCCCCTTAGAGTTCCATAAGCTTACACTATTTCTTGAAAATCGTCTTCAAGCCTTCATGAACCAGCTCGAGCGATTCAATGGCCACATTTCCGCTGGTTGCGTTCAAATCAGGCCCGTTCCATTTGACCGGAAAAGCACTGAAGAAATTCCAACGGCACATCTCCGTTCCCGCCTGATTGTGCAGAATGATGGAGCCGTTCTTGCGTTTGATCGTACCCTGGGTAACGCTGTCATACCAGTCCCACAGCTCGCTGGATGTGGTGATGCCCCGTTTCAGGACAATATTCGGGTACTTCGTACGTTCGATCATATAGTGCGGGTGCGTATTCACGCCGCCTTCCCATAACGGCTTAACTTCCGTTTCCGATTTCATACCGGTTACCTCGGAGAACCCTCCGACGATGAGCCCGTCAAGCTCGACGACGAACCGGAAAGCGCCGCCTACCGTATGCGATTTGGTCACCTGTTACTCACCTCTTACCGAACACATCGAACGGATTGTCTGGCTGCTTCTTGCCATCGTCGTTCAGATTGCGGTTGATGCGGGATATTTCCTCACACCACGTTCGGCGTTCCCGGTGCTCCATTGACATGATTTCATCATGCGTCCAATGAAAATAGTAAGCGATAAAACCCGCTTCCTCATAGATCTTGTCAATGGGATATCCCGTTATGCCCCCGCCATCTCGTCCAAAAAAGACACATCCACATCGAACTCATGCTCACATTTCGGACAGCTCGTGTGCACTCTCGGCACTTCCATTTCATTAATTTGGCGATAAAAGTTTTGCAGGAAAGCAAGGTCGGCCGTGAAGAACTTCTCCACTACCCGTGTGTCGATAGCCCGCAAATCGCCGAGGCTCGTGATGACACGCGTTAGCAGGATGATCGTTAAGTAACCCGGGTTTTGTTGAACGCGCTGATCGCGCATCGGCAAGATTTCATCCGCCGCCGTCGCCAACCGCATAACCCCTCTTTTGTGCAGGTTGCCGTTCTCATCCACATAACCTCTAGGCAGCTCGAATTCATATTCGGTTTTGAAAGCCATGATGTTTTCCCCCTTAGCGTTGAGCTGAAAAAAAGAAGAGCCAGGGGCCGGAGACTGCGGCTCCGGCGCCTACTCTAACATTGCATTACTTCGTGCGAGTCATGCCTTCGTGGGCGAGCTCCAAGCTTTCGATCGCCACTTCGTTGCCCGTTCCTTTGAAGCTTGGCGCCGAATACTTCGTCGGCCATGCTTCAATGACTTGCCACGTCGCTACGTCGCCGCCTTCTTCATTAATCGCAATAATTGTAACGGTTTTGCGGGAAACCTTCCCTTGGATGGACTCCGACATCCAATTGTACATATCCATGGAGTCCGTTACACCCCACTTCAGTGAGATGTTACCGTATTTCGCAAGTCCCGGAAGCTTCCGGGGAGTAATGGTTTCATTTCCTTCACGGTACTCGATTACCGCCAAAGATGCGTCAAATCCGGAGATTTCGCTGAATCCAGCTTGCTGAATACCTTCTACTTCAATTCTAAATCGAAAATTGCGGTATGGATCCCTACGTTCGCCAGCCATGTTATACCCCTTTCCTAATCTGAGAAATATCTAACGATTCGACCAATTATTCTTCTCTTGTTTTCTGAGTAATGCGGAAGATCACGAACTCGGCAGGTTTCACCGGCGCTACCCCGATCACACAGATGAGTCGGCCATTATCAATGTCGTCCTGCGTCATCGTGCTGCGCCCGATGTTAATATAGAACGCTTCGGAAGGACTTCCGCCCATCAAGGCGCCGTCTCTCCAAACGCGTGTCAGGAACGCATCGATGGTACGCTGTACGCGAGCCCAGAGCTGCTCGTCATTCGGTTCGAAAACGACCCAGTTCGTACCGTTCTTGATCGACTCTTCAATAAAGATGAACAAACGTCTAACGTTCACATATTTCCACAAGCCGTTGGAGGACGTTGTGCGTGCGCCCCAAACGCGGATACCTTGTCCGGCGAACGCACGAATCAAGTTCACGCCCTGCGGGTTCAAAATATCCTGCTCGCCTTTGTTATATTGGCAGTCAAGACCGACGGCACCGCGCACGACTTCATTCGCAGGCGCTTTCTGAACGCCGCGCGTTTGGTCGGAACGGGAGTAAATACCGATGACGGAGCCTGATGGCGGTATGTAAATGTTTCTCTTGTCTAATGGATCGAACACTTGAAGCCAAGGATTGTACATCGCTGCGTAGGAGCTATCGAAAATGTTGCGGTGCGTCATAACATCGGCAACTTTCGTTTTCTCACGCGGGATGTCCAGCACTGCGAAACGGCTGCCCAAGTTCTCACAATGTGCAACGAGGGAAAGCTGAACCGTAGGCTCAGTCACACCAGGGATCGCCATGATGCTGACAACGTCGTTGTCGATGAAGGACTGGATGCCTGTACGTTTGCCAGGTCCGCGGTCCACACCCATGAAGATGTCAGGCGTTACTTGAGCAATGGAACCGTTGCTTCCGCCGGACAGAGCGATTTGGAATTTGCCTGCAGACTCGTCCTCGCCGGAAAGCACCTCGAAAGGAGCTACAGCGCCGAGATCTTTGCCTTCGGTCAAATCCTTCACCGTGATGATGTTCGAGCGGGAAACGATTTTCTCCACATGGTTCGCTGCAGAGATGTTCAAGGAAACTTTCTCGTACGTCTCAGCCTCGTCGCCATAGAAGACATGAAGCGTGAATTCGCAAGTCGTCAATACTTTGGATGGGAGCAGGCCTGCGTCAACGACGTCGCCTTCCAATTCCGCAGAAAGCTCGATGATGTTATCCTGAGAAGCGATAACTTTATTGTATTGCTTTTGGCCTGCAGCTTCGAAAGCCACCACATCGCCTACGTTGAAACCAGCGTTATTCTTGACACGGTATTGCGTTTCGCTGAGCACTTCATAGATTTGTGTTTTGGCTTTGCTGGAAGGTACGACCACGATGCGAACTTGGTTGCCCCATGTTCCAGGGTTTTTGGAGGCAATGCTCAGAATCGCGGATTCTTTGTTGCTTTCCGCTTTGTTCGTCGCCACTTTGGCATCGGTTGGCGCTACACGCATGACGTAGCAGCGTGCACCTCCGTTTAAGAAGAAATGCTCAACGGCATAAGAAAGGAAGCGATACTCGCCGAATTCGTTCTCGGACAAATAGCTGCCGAATAAACGATGGAAATCAGCTACGCTGGTAACTAATTGAGGGACACCTTCAATTTCCCCTCTTTGCGCAAGCCCTATAAACCCGGCCGTACTTGTGCTTGCACCTTCAAGCGGTTGTGCACCGCTGTCAAACTCTTCCACATAGACTCCAGGTGATAAATAGTCAGCCATTGTTCCCCAGTTCCGTCAGATGGCGTTATAACTTTGCCAGTCCATCGACTTGAAACCAGTTCTCTCCTTTCTGCTTGTCATTTTTGTATAGAAGATGGACGTGTCCATTCTACTAATTAGGTTCAGTTCAGACGGATGATGCCAAGATTCATTGTCGTTCC
This sequence comes from Paenibacillus sp. MAHUQ-63, assembly GCF_028765165.1. Classification (GTDB taxonomy): domain Bacteria; phylum Bacillota; class Bacilli; order Paenibacillales; family NBRC-103111; genus Paenibacillus_E. The sequence continues at coordinate 1,728,080 of NZ_JARADB010000001.1, forward strand.
TTCAGCTACCTGAACGTCCTTCACGACATGCCTCCCATTAGGGCCATATGTAATGAGCAATTCAGACTGAAAGGCGGCAATCCGGTTTCCGCGAAAAGCAATGACAGCCTCTCCGCGTTCGGTCGAACGGGTTTCCTGAACGGGCAGCAAGAGCGTGCCTCTCGCAAACGTTGCAGACAATTTCCGGTCTAAACGAAACCGCTTCTGATGCTCGATTACTTCCGCAATCCGGATGAGCTCCTCCGTGGCTTGGACGCTTCGTCCCCGAAGTAAATATGTATCGCCTGCTGCAATAACGCCAGTAAACGAACCCAGCGTTATAACCTCCGCTCCCTTATCCAGCTGCTCCGCCATGACGCGAGCGCAGGCACATTCCTCCGAGACAACCGTAGCCTGCAAACCGGCGTGGCGTACCGGAGCTCCGGCCGCATCCTGCAGCATGAATCGAATAAGTCCTGTGCCGGAGGAAAACGGGTAGGATGGAAGCGGTTTTAATTGAACAACCACTATGAAATTGTCGGTTCCTACAGCGATGAGAGTTTGTTCTTCAAAATAGTGCTCGTTGCTCACCTTGAGACGGTATTCACCGGGCGGTAAATCATTAAATATATAGGAACCATTCGATTTATTAATGGCTTTCGAACGGGTGCCTTCCAAGTAAACGGTGGTCGTATTGCCGAGAGGAGCTCTAGAGGTAATGGCGTCAACTACGCACACAACCAAGGATACACGGGTTCTCAATTGTGATATTCGAATAGGATCCACAACTTAAGCCCCCTAACCCTGTATACGAAAATCGGTTTCCGAAACTCTTTTGGTTGTCTTGATGCGCGTTGAATCGATATTGACTGGCCCTACGGTATAGCTGACAGAGAGTCTGTACGGGGTATCCGCGAAATTCCACATATTCAGAATGCTATCGCCATTCATCGGCTCCATCACGATGCGGACCTCTTCGTCGTTCTCCGCAAGCGTTCCTACGGTCATAGAGCCCCGAAGGATCGAATGATCGTAAAGCACCTGCATGGCCCGCCCCAGAATCCGGTGCTCGTCCAGCGCTCTGGATTGAAGCTCGGCGGGGGATTGTACGGTCAACAAATAGCTCAGGTCCACCACCATCGGCGGAAATTGAATCGCATTGGTCCCTCGGGCAATCATGTGGGTTTGGCGGTTATTACCGCTCTCGCGAATGTTGTATAAATAGAGAGATAAGTAGAAATCCCCTTTATCGACAGGCGAAGCGAGCCCGATCATCTCCGGTTGGGGAATGGGATCCGGTGTCATATTTTCTCTAAGCAGCTTCAATAAAGATGCGCTTACATCAGCAATTACGGAATAATCGCCAATAGGAATCACTTCCTGCCTCAAAATACCTATGTAATGTGTAGAAACGGTAGATAATATGTCACATTGTGTACCTTTTTCTATTATAATTGCAAAACGCAACGGTGACTATAGGATTTCATTTATTTAATGCAAATTTTAACTTTCAATCTAGCAGTCTAGTAATCTAGTTAATCTAGTAATCTTCCCACTCCTGCCGGGCGAGAATTTTGCCGGACTTCTGCAGCTCATGGCGGATCGACTTGATGATATGATTCATTCGGATCGGCTCGCTCGCTTCCGCAGCCAGGAACGCTGAGGACAGCACGACGTTTTTGATATTACCTCCGGCAATCTCGTAGCGCTGCGCCAAATATTTGAAGTCGACGTCATCGCTGAGCGGAGCGGAAGGAGGGAACATCGACTGCCAAATCTTCTCCCGGTACTCGCTGTCCGGAAACGGAAATTTAATGACATAATTGATCCTTCTCAGGAAGGCTTCGTCAATATTGTTCAACAGATTCGTAGCCAGCACGGTGATGCCTTGATACTCCTCCATCTTCTGCAGCAGGTAGGCCGTCTCGATGTTCGCATATTTATCATGCGAATCCTTCACTTCCGAACGCTTGCCGAAGAGCGCGTCCGTCTCGTCGAAGAACAGCACGGCGTTGCTGAGCTGCGCCTCTTCGAAAATCTCATGCAGGTTCTTCTCCGTCTCCCCGATATATTTGGAAATGACCTGCGAGAGATCGACCTTATACAGCTCGAGCTGGAGGTCGCCGGCCACCACCTGCGCCGACATCGTTTTCCCGGTGCCCGGCGGACCGGCGAACAGCATGCTGAGCCCCTTGCCGTAGGCCAGCTTCTTCTCGAAGCCCCAGTCACTATATACGACACCACGGTATTTCACTTGATTGCACGCATTGCGGAGCTGATCCTTCTGCTCGGAAGGGAGTATGATATCCCCCCACTGATAGCGGGGCTCAATGCGCGTCGCCTTGCGCTCCAGCTTGTGCTGCACCTGCTGGTAGCACGCCCTGTAGAGCGCGTCGGTCCGCAAGCTGGCCTGAGCAGCCGCATCGCCGGCCCCCTGCCAGGCGGAATATCCGCGCGCCAGCGTCAGCGCGCGGTGTATCTGCCCCGGGGTGAAGCGGAACTTCCCGCTCATCACCCGGAAGTTCACCCCCGCGCTGACGCCCAGCTCGCGCGCGAATGCCGTCCATAGGCGCTCACGCTCGCCTTCGTCCGGCACTTTCAACTCATGCTCAAGAAGCAGCCGCTCCTTGGGCTTCCAGCTCAGCCGGTGATGCTTGCCGGCTAACAGGAACACCATGCCGCCGTAGCCGTCCAGCAGCTCATGGAACTTCCCGAGCCGCTGCTGTGCCGCGAAGTCCGGCTCCTCGGGGTAGAGCGCCTCCAGGCGTGTGAAACACAGCACCGCCTGGTGCAGAATCGCCTCGCGGACGATGGCGCTCACCTGCTCCTCGAAGCTGGCGGCGTGCAGCAGCACTTCCGCCAGATTAGCCAGCAGCAGCGGCTTCTTATAGTGGCTGCTGAAATGCTTGACGTGCAGCTTCTTGCCTGCGCCCGCGTTCCCCCACAGGTGGAACGCGAGCCTTTGGCGCTCAGCTGCGGGCACCCCGAGCGACTCGCGGACGAAGCCCCGCAGCCGCTCCTGGAAATCCGCCTGCACAAGCAGGGGCGGCAGCTCGTCGTCCGGATACGCCATCTCAACCGCCGGCTTCAGCTTCGGATCGAGCTCTCCCGAATCGAGCAGGAACAGGGCGATTCGTTGATCCAGCAGCAGCGGCCTGGACAGCAGCGACAGTCCTCTGTCCCGCTCCTCCCGCTGCAGCAAATACCGCGCGAGCCGTCCCTCCGGCGCAATAAACGTCGTTCGTGCAGCCCGCATCTCCTCCGGACTGCTGCACGCGATTTGCAGCGCTAACGAGATATTCGGCGTTTTGCTGGTCAGATCGTCCTGCAGAAAGCCGAAGATTCGCTCGTATTTGCGATCCAGCTCGACGGCAAGCCCCAGCATAACGATTCGCCGCTCGATCTCGGATAAGCCGAATACCGACGCCACATAAAGAAGCGGCAGGAATACGCCTTGATGCCGGCTCTCCTCCAGCCTCAGGCCGATGAAGCGCTCCAGCCTGGCGATCTCCGCCAAGAGATCCGCCTCTTCTCCGAACAGCTCCTCGTCCGCGCCGTGGTCGCCGATCAGCCGGATAAACTCGTCTTCGGACACGAACATTCCGCGAAACGAGTCCGTTTGCGGATCCGGCGTAAACTTCTGCCTGCGTCTATAGAGAAGCTCCAGCTTTTTATCCAACAAGACGAGCTCGTCCTTATAATGCTCCCATGCATGTATATAACTTTGAGCAGCCATAATCCTCCTGATGATGCGATCTTTAATTTTCCCCGCTTGCCTAAACAGGTGGTTATTCTTTACAATGTTCTCACAGGCAAGGATCAACGGCTTCGTTGTCCTTTCAGGCGCGCGCTTGTGTCCATGCATGCTTATGAGCGCACAACACATTTACTATTTTAGCTGGCACGAAAGGAAAGTGGCCTCCTTCTGATGGAACAACTTCCGGCGAACGATCATGGATGGAATCGAAAACTTATCCATCTGTTATGGTGGATCCTGCTCGTCTACGAAATTGCGGCGATGATTGGTTTTCTCTTCGATATCTATCATAAGCCAGCGCAATGGTTCGACGGCTTCCTTCAATTTCAGGTTATCCCGACCTGCTTGCAGCTTGCCCTGATGGGCGCCGGCTACGCAGCGTTTTACCTGCTGCCAAGATACAGTGATTTTATCATGATCCTATGGACCATGACCATGGTTTGTATCTATATTATGTGTATTCCGGAGCTGGCGAGCTCCTTCGAACTTCTGAGCATTCCGATTATTTTATCCTCTGCTTATTTCCAGCGGAAATATATTATTTTTGCTTACAGTCTGGGACTTGTCAGCTTAACAAGCTTGCTGCTCAGCCAGTTGTTCAAAGGCTATCTCATCACATCATCCGAAGTGATTGTGTCGGTCACGGTCCTGACAGCAACATCCCTTGTCTGCTTCGGCATCATGCGCAAAGGTCTCTCCCTGGTCTCCCAACTGAGTGACTCCGTCAGGCGCGAGCAGGATTTGCTCATTCGCAATGTGATGATCGACCGTCTATCCAAAGTGGACGCGCTGACCGATTTATTCAACCATCGTTCATTCCAGGAGCATACGGACCATCTTATCTCCCATATGCCCTACGATACACCGCTCGAGCTCGCTTTGATGGATATCGACAATTTCAAAAAAATCAATGACACCTACGGCCATTGGGTCGGAGATGTCGTACTCAAAACGATAGGCAGCCTGCTCAAAGAAATGCTGGGCCCGGACGATATGTCGTTCCGTTATGGCGGCGAAGAGTTCGCCGTGCTGTTCGTTGGAAAGCCCCACGAGGAAGTGCTGGCGATCTGCGAGAAATTCATGCAAGTCGTTCGTGATACGCAAATTCCGGAGATGCCGGAGCAGCCTCTTACAATGAGCATCGGACTCGCGCCGTACAACCGCAATACGATGAAAAAAGCATGGTTCCAGCAGGTAGACGAGTGCTTATATATCGCCAAAAGAAACGGTAAAAACTGCATTCATTCCTATTTATCCGAACAATACCAGCTGTAGCCGGAAGCGTGAGCTTTCGGTTTTTTTGATTATGCGCACCACAGCATGCCGTGTAATTAATTACCAGAAATTCGACTCTCATGAAACCGGCATATTCCTCCGATATAGAGACATAACCCTATGCAGGAACTGGAGGATCTGACACCCCATGAAACCTAAAATTCTCGTCGTAGATCCGGTCAAGAGCCTGCGAAGCATTCTATGCCAACTCGTTCAAACCATGGGTTACGACGTCGTTGAAGCAAGCAGCGGAACCGAAGCGATTCTTTCATACCAAATGAATTCTCCGATCTTGACCACGATGGATCTCAATATGCCGGACATGAACGGAATAGATGTTATACGTAAGATTAAAGAGTTCGACCCCTCGGCGAACATCATGATGTGCTCGGCTTTCGAGCAAAGGTCGTTGATTATCGAAGCGATACAGGCGGGGGCGAAGGAGTTCGTCTCCAAACCTTTTCAGGAGCGCAATATGAAGGAAACGATGATGAAACTGCTGGTCGTATAGCTGATCGGGCACGGCTGGAAAAAAGTTGTAATCCTCATACATGATTTTGGCGGAACAGGCAAATAATAGTCAAAATCAAATGAGGTGAAACCATATGTGCCATTCGATATCCATTCTTGCCGATGTCAATGAAATTATGAACCAGTTCCAAGTCGACAGGCTGTTGTCCTATACAGCCAACCGCTACGAAGTCAAACCGACGGAATCCGTCTCGGCGGTTGTGATGAACAAGAAGGGAGAACGTCTCCTTGACGAATTCCGCTGGGGCTTGATGCCCTTCTGGGCGAAGGACGCCGTCTGCGGCGAGCGTGATTCGATCTTCACCAACACAGCCTTCGAGCGTATCATTCGGAAGCAGCGGTGCATTCTGCCCTGCAGCGGCTTCTATATCAAGGTGACCGAGGGCAAGGAAACCCAATGGATCAAGTTTAAAATGCGCAGCGGCACTTTCGGGATCGCCGGCTTGTACGATGTCTGGCATGCGCCGAACGGCGAGGACGAGCTTCGTACCTGCATGATGCTGATGACGGAAGCCAATGACTTGGTCTCACCGCATTTTGGCAAAATGCCCGCCATCCTCGACCAGCAGCAGGCCGAGAAATGGCTGCAGTCGGACGTGGAGGACAGCCGCTTGCTTCGCTCCTTGCTGCGTCCTGCGGACGAACTGCTGATGGTGGCGAATGTGCTCGCTTCCCCTGCGGAGAAGCTGGACGCGGGCAAGGACGTTCACGCTTTGGCTTAAAAAAAGAAGATGTCCCGACCGCTTAGCGGGTGGGACATCTTCTTTTTGTTGGTGTTGGCCGGCCGGCGGCCTTGCGATGGCGCTTCGCCGTGGTCCCGCGAATCTAACGGACACCACGGACGCTATTGCCCTGGATTGCGCCGTGCTCCGACTCTAACGGACACGGGAGACCTTATTTGCCATTTTCGGGGCAAAATCGTGCCCCAAAAGGGCAAATAACCGCGCTGGTGTCCGTTAGAATCCAATTGCCGCCCAAAATCGGCAATTAGCGGCTGCTGTGTCCGTTAGCTGAGCGCGAGGGAGACCCGGCGCCGATTGCCAGTGCCGCTTCCGGGCTCAGGACATGGCTCCGTTCCCGGATCCCCGGGCTGCGCGGGCGCTGCCTCTTCGACCAGCGGCCTTGCGATGGCGCTTCGTCGCGATCCCGCGAATCTAACGGACACCACGGACGTTTTTGCCCTGGATTGCACCGTGCTCCGATTCTAACGGACACGGGAGACCTTATTTGCCGTTTTCGGGGCAAAATCGCGCCCCAAACGGGCAAATAACCGCGCTGGTGTCCGTTAGGATCCAATTGCCGCCCAAAACCGGCAAATAGCGGCTGCTGTGTCCGTTAGCTGGACGCGAGGGAGACTCGGCGCTGCCAGTGCCGCTGCCGGGCGTGAGGCACCGCGCTCTGACCGTCTGTGCCGTTGTGGACAAGGACATGAGTTCCGTTCCCGAGTCCCCGGGCTGCGCGGGCGCGTCCTCTTCGACCAGCGGCCTTGCGGTGGCGCTTCGCCGCGGTCCCGTGCATCTAACGGACACCACGGACGCTATTGCCCTGGATTGCGCCGTGTTCCGTTTCTAACGGACACTGGAGACCTTATTTGCCGTTTTCGGGGCAAAATCGTGCCCCAAACGGGCAAATAACCGCGCTGGTGTCCGTTAGAATCCAATTGCCGCCCAAAATCGGCAAATAGCGGCTGCTGTGTCCGTTAGCCGGGCGCGAGGGAGACCCGGCGCCGACTGCCAGTGTCGCTGCCGGACAAGGACACGGCTCCGTTCCCGTTTTCTTGCCCCGCTCCGCCTACCGGCACCACTCTCCGTTGCCTGCCCTGCTCCGCCTACCCGCGCCGCCCGCCGGTCCCCCTCCCGGCTGCACTACTCCCCAGCCCGCTTCACATCCGGCAGCTCGCCGCCCTCCCGGATGATGCGCACCCCATCGGCGCATACGCCGTAGGACTCCCAGCGGCATGTAGCACACAGGTGGCCGATATCCCCCGGCGTCACCTGCGCCGCCACCTTCCCGCAAACGGCGGACCAGCTCAGCTCCATGCCAGCCTGCAAGCCAAGCTTGGCAACGATTTCCGCATCGCGGTCATAGACCGTCCTGTTCTCGCAATGCGCGACCTGATCGGCGGGGAAAGCGGCGCACAGGTCGTCAGGTCCGAGCACGACGCGGATGACTGTCTCCGGGTGAGCCCGCAGCGTCTCGTAGACGCCGGTCATATTCTCGCAAAACTCTTTGGAATATCCCATCCCGCGATACCCTAACAAACACAGCAAATGATGCCCCCGCAGGCCGATCGGCTGCTTCATACTTTGGGAACACGGTACAAGCCGTAACCGTCCATCGAAACAATGGGCTCCTTATCTTCAACTAGGCCCGTCGACTTGGCGTGCAGCGCCACATCGATAAGCCACTTCGTAAAATCGGCCACCGGCAGCTCCTCCATCTCTTTCAAGCTATAGAAGCCGGCCGCATCCACCTCTACCCCGTCAGGCACTGGCTCGCCGCCGACATAATCCATTTCGAATGCGATGTATACATTATGAATGCTTCGAGGCAAATCACGCACCGCCACCAACCGCGAGACTTTGGCCGTAACTCCGCTCTCCTCCAGCACTTCACGCTCAATGGTGTCCTGGATCAGCTCATGCTGCTCGATATATCCGCCGGGATTCGTCCACCGGCCTTTACCCGGCTCTTGCGCTCTGCGTACGAGCAAAATTTTCTCGTCCCTGGTCACAAGCGCACCCACGCCAATACTATAGTTGCCCCAGTGGACAAACGTGCAAGCCGTGCAGGCTCTTCTCATCGTACCATCCACATCGCGAACTTCCATCGGTGAACCGCAGTTCATACAAAACTTAGCTTCCATTCGTCGTCTCATCCCCAACTTCGCATATTGTAAGTCAAGCTTACTGCTACTGATGGACGATAGGCAAGCCCGATCCCGTGCGTTCTCCGCTCTTGGGGAAGCTTGGAGACGATGGTTCCTGCACTTGTCTTGCATTCTCTCACGAATAAAAGCCTCTGAAGGGCTTCGGCAGCGAAGCCCCCAGAGGCGCTAATTCAGACCAAAAACATCGCCACAACCGTTGTCACCGCAAGACCGATGAGCACGGGCAGCAAATTCCGTCTCGCCAGCTCGAAGGGGCTGACACCGCAAATCGCCGCTGCCGGAATGAGCGCCCACGGGATCAAGGTGCCGCCGCCGACCCAGATGGCGGCCACTTGCCCGAGCGCGGTCAGCACCGCAGCGCCGGAACCGATCGCCGTTGCGAAGAGCTGTGCGATCGAGCCCGCGAGGGAGATGCCGGAGAAGCCGGAGCCGTCGAGGCCGGTAATCGCGCCGACGACGGTGAGCGTAACGGCGCCGATCGCGCCGTTGAGCGGTACAACGCCGGCAAGCGCGACGCCGAGGTCGTTCACGATGCCGTGCGAGCCTTCCGGCAGGATTTTGCCATAAAGCTCCGTGAACGCGGAGTCGCCGAGATAGAAGAAGGCGGCGATCGGGATCACGGGGCCGAATACTTTAAAGCCGAAAACGAAGCCTTCGATGAGGTAGGACGTCGTTTGCTCCAGCCCATGGCCCCGATGGGCGAGCAGTGTCACCCCGATAAGGATGAACACGGCGGTACCGCCCACCAGCGCTGTTGCGTCTCCCCCTTGCAAATTCAACACGAACATCGCGATGACGTCCAGTGCGAAAAGCACGGGAATGAAGACCGCGAGTATCCGGCGCAATTTCGGCGACAGACTGGCTTTGGCATCTTGGTCGGAAGACAGCAGCGAACCGCCGTCTCCTGTTCCGCTAGCCACCAAACCATCGCGCCAGGTGCCGTTTCTCATATCCCGGCGCATCATCCAGAAAGCGGTTACGGTCGTAACTAGACCCATGACGATCACAAGCGGCACGGAGGCTTCCATGACGGAGGTTACCGGCAGCCCCGCCGCATCCGCCGTCAGCTTAGGAGCTCCTTGAATAATGTAATCGCCGGAAAGGGCAATCCCGTGACCGAACAAGTTCATCGCCATCGCCGCCCCTAGGGCAGGCAATCCGACGCGCACCGCAACAGGCAGCAGCACCGCACCGATGAGCGCAACGCCCGGAGACGGCCAGAAGAACCAGGAGGTGATCATCATGATGATCCCGATTCCCCAGAACGCTAGTGCCGGCGTCCGCAGAAAACGGGTCAACGGCGCGACCATCGTTTCGTTAATGCCTGTGCGAATGAGCACCCGGCTCATCGCCACGATAATGGAAATAATCATGATTGTTCCCATCAACTCTTTGGTGGCATAGATAAAGCTGTTGAACACCCCTGAAACCGAACCGCTTAATGTCTCTGTCGCCAACAAACCGAGCGCAAAAATACCGACCACACAAATCATCGTGGTGTCTCTGCGCCTGATAAGAAGGGTTAGAATAAAACCAATAAATACTAAATACACCCAATGAATCGGCAATAATTGAATGTCCATCGGGATCACGCATCCTCTCTGCCCACGCAGCGTTTGGGAGTCAGTCCTGCTTCCTGAGAATGACTCTTTGGTGCTACATTGTATGCTGGGCGGAGTCTAGGCGTTCGTGGATTTCGGAGATTAGATGCACCTTGTGGTACAATGGAAGGATCCATTGAATCAGGGAGGGAGCATGCCAGGATGGCTAGAAATCAACGTTTGGTGACGGATACCGATTTTCAGGAGGCTGTGGAGAGAGGGGCCGTCGTCCGCGTGTTCAAAGACGATCATATCGTAGACTCGAATGCAGTCGTCCTGCGTTTTAGCGATAAGACCGTTGTATTGCAGACTCGTGTCGCCGATTTGGCCTATTATGACCGCGATGAATGCGAGTTTTTTGAGATGAAGAAACGGTAGCCTTTGCCTGCGCAATCAAAAAAGGAAGCACATCTCGTGCTTCCTCATTTGTGCTTTCTCCAATCCAGATTGCTCTTCTCGAGCAAATGGCCGAAGTCGTTCTCCAACCGCTTCTCTTCCGCCTTCCGCGCGGCTTCCGCTTCCGCTCTGGCCGCATCTTTGCGCGCCTGCTCCTCCGCTTTCATCTTGTCGGCTTGAGCTTTCAGACCCGCTACGACATCAGGGCTCAGCAAATCTTTGAGTGTCGCTGGTTTATCTTGCACGCCGGTCTCGGATGCGCCGGACGACCATTTCTTTTTCGCCATAAAAGGTTCACCTCTGTTCCTAATTCTGCATCAGCAATCCCTTTTATTGTACACCTCTACTCATGCAAATGATAGGGCACCGTCGCGACGACGATATCTTTGTCAGCTTGCAGCTTGGAGCGGATCCGTGCGGCGGACTGGTTGTGAAGCAGGCGATGCCACCACTTCTTGGGCATGAATTGCGGCAGGATAACCATGATCGATTGCTTTTCCGATACGTGCGTGTCAATCCGTTCAATGAACTCAGCCAGCGGCTTCAAAATGGTGCGGTAGCGCGACTTGAACACAACGAGCCGGACGCCGGGGTCCCATTTGTCCCATTTCTCCTGCATCGCTTCCTCTTCCTCATCCGAGAACGCCACGTAGAAGGCAATCACGTTCGGTGACAACGATTTGGCATAATTCAGAGACTGCGCAACCACGCGGTGAATGCCCGCGACAGGCACGATGATCAATGATTCCTTCGTACATACGCGCTCCTGTGTGATGTCGATACGCAGCTCTTTGGCCACGACATCGTAATGGTTGCTGATCTTGGTAATGCCCCATAGCAGCAGCGGCGTCACAAGAATGACAATCCACGCGCCTTCGCTGAATTTGGTTATGCAGAACACGATCAAGACGGCGAACGAGACGAGCCCGCCCAAGCCGTTGATGGCGAATTTGCCCAGCCAGCCGGCCGGACGCTCTCTGAACCATTTGCGGACCAGACCGCTCTGGGCCAGCGTGAACGACAAGAATACGCCAATCGCATAAAGAGGAATAAGTGCATCGGTTTTTCCTTTGAATATAATTAGCAAAATGCTTGCCAAAACGCCTAATGTGACAATCCCATAATGAAACGACAGCCGGTCTCCCCGGTAAGAGAACATGCGCGGGAAGTTTTTGTCCTGCGCCATGATGGACGCCAGTATCGGAAAGCCGTTGAAGCTCGTGTTCGCTGCCAGCACCAGAATCAGCATCGTGCCGATCTGCGTTGCATAATACATCGCCCCTCTGCCGAATGCCTGCTCCGTCACCATCGATAAAACCGATGTGTGGCCGTGCGGGTCGGGTGCGATCCCATAACCCAAGCTCAGCAAGGTGACACCTCCGAATATGACAGCCAGCAGCGTACCGAGCGAAGCCATCGTTTTCTTGGCGTTTTTCACGGAAGGCGTCCGGAAATGCGGCACCGCATCGGAAATCGCCTCAATCCCCGTGACCGCGGAGCAGCCGGAGGAGAACGCTTTGAGAATAACGAACAACGTTAATGAACTCGTCATGGAGCTGGGAACGATTTGGATCGGATGCGTATTCAACGAACCCGTCATCATATCGAAAATCCCTTTGCCGATAAGCAGCAAAATACACAAAATAAAAAAGTACGTCGGTATCGCGAATACCGTCCCCGACTCGGACGTCCCGCGCAAGTTCAGCCACACCATCAGCCAGACGAGAGCCAGCGCGATCGGGACGATATAGGGCACCGTAGACGGAAAGGCCGACGTAATCGCCTGCACGCCTGCCGAGATCGAAACCGCAACCGTCAACGTATAATCGATCAGCAAGGAAACGCCTGTGAGCCTGCCCCACATCATGCCCAGATTCTCCTTCGCCACCATGTAAGCCCCGCCTCCCATCGGGTAGGCTTCAATCACTTGGCGATAGCTGAGTACAAGCAGCATAATTAAGGCGATAATCGAGATCGCGATCGGCAGGGAGAAGGCAAATGCTGCGACCCCGACCGTCGCCAGCTCGAGCAAAATTTGCTCCGTACCGTAGGCCACGGACGACAGGGCATCGGACGAGAGGATCGGCAGCGCCTTCCACACCTGCATTTTTTCGGATTCCAGCTCATCGGACTTCAGCGGTTTACCGAACATAATCTTCTTCAATGAATCACTTGTCATGCTGCGAAATTCCCCCAAATAACCTGATTTCAACTTCAATGTCTGTTTTTGGACGCAAAAAAACACAAGGATAGACCTTGTGTTTGGGATCACATGTTCTCCTTTCTCACGATCGCTTACGAGGTTAGCTGCCGGGTTCGGGCTGCGAGAAAACTGCCCTAAAAGTTACGCCATGCCAGATGACGCGCACCTTATTCACCCCGTTGAAACCTGTGGTTCCCCCGCTTCTCCGGTTAGAGAATTAAGCGAAATATTCAACTGTATATTGTACGTTGTTGATACTACTCTCTTATCGAGACATAGTAAAGGATGGAATAAACCTAAAAAGGTCGACTCCATCCTCTCATTCATTTGATAATTCGCTTACAATTAATCTTATCTTTCATTTTCTTTGATTTTCAGGCGTATCGTCGGCGTACGTATATTTTTAGGTTTAAGGACCTAATTAATTTCTAACATGATGCTTACGCGTCGCTTGTTTTTGCTTGAATATCATTTTCTTCCACACAAGCGGGAGTCCGCCAATCAAGAACAGATAGCGGGCATCGATCAACTTTTTGAGGAAAGCGGCGAATTTGCCCTTCACTTTCTTCACCTTCAGAATCCCGACCGCATCGCCGCGGCCCAATGAAGCGACAGTTCCTTTGTAATCATAAGCAAAATGACGCAAGGGCTTTCCACGCAAGCTGTTGATTATATTTTTGGCCGTGTTGCAGCCTTGTTGGACCGCGATTTGGGCGTTCGCCGGGTAGGGCGTCCCTTCCGGACTCATCACAATCGAGCAGTCTCCCGTAATGAACACCTCCGGATACTGAATGGAGCGCAAATAGTCGTCTACCTTCACCCGGCCGCGCTGCACGTGAAAACCAGCCGCCTGGAGCAAGGAGTTTCCACGGACCCCACCCGACCAGATTACTGTTCCGGCACGGATGAATTCGCCGTCTCCGAGCAGGACGCCGTCCGGTTCGCATGCTTTGATCGCCGTTGACAATCTATACTGAACCCCTTTGCGCCGCATGACTTCCATGCCGTATTCCACCAGATCGTTCGGAAGTCCCGGCGGCAGCGCGGTAGGCGAAGCTTCCACATTCATGATTCTCACAAGCGAAGGATCGACATCGAACGTCTGGCAAAGCACGGGAATGCGGTCGGCCAACTCTCCGACGAATTCCGTCCCCGTGAAACCGGCTCCCCCCACAACGAAGGTCAAATATTCCTTATGCTTGGAGTCCAGTTTGTACTTCGCAAACATGTATTGAATATGCTGGCGAATGAATCGCACGCTGTTAATGCTGTTAATCGACATGGCGTGCTCGCGCAGCCCCGGGATCCCGAAGGTTTCCGTCTCACTTCCCAAACCTATCACCAGATAGTCGTAAGACAGGACATGGTCGGGAAGAACAATTTCCTTCTCCTCCAGCTTAATCTCTTGAACCGTCCCTTTCACGAACTGAATTTTCCGTTCATCGATCAAATCCTTGATCGCCACACGCGCATTCTCGTGATGATCGGTCCCGGCAGCCGGCATATGCAGATGGGTCGTCATGTAATGATAATCGTGCTTGTTCACCAGGGTAACGTCAGCTTCGTCCGCCTTGATCTGCTTCTGCAGTCGGATCGCCGTCACTAGTCCGCCGTAGCCTGCCCCCAGGATCACGACCTTCGGTTTCTTGTTCATACCATTCACTCCTCCGATTAACTCTTCTTTGCTCTATGAATAGATAGGCTGATGAAACGATGGACCAAACCTGCCGACCTGTGTTGGATGCGCGTTGGGTTAGGAATTCTCGTTCATTGGAGAAAATTGAATTGGATGGTATGGGACGAGTTAGGGTGAGTGCGGCAAGTTATTTGTGAAAAAAATCACATTCATGTTCGTGTTACGCGGCTGGTTTGGCTCTACTTAAAGTATATGGCTTTGCGTACGAAAAATCACCATAACTTTACCCAGCAGCATAAAAAGAAACATCCGCGGAGAAACGGACATGTGCGGCAGCTCTCTTCAACCTTAGCCGGCTAACGGACAGAGCAGCTGCTAGCTGGCAAATGGAGGCCAAGAGCTCTGTGGTCCGTTAGATTTGGCGAGAATGGCGGCTGTTGGACAGGCAATCAACGGCCGGGCTCGGGTCCCCCGCCGGCTCTTGCTTTATCCTGCAGCCGGCGCAGGCGATAGCTGTTCATGCCCGCCACGCCCAGCTCCTCCAGCAGGCCGAAATTCGCCCAAGCTCCTACAACGGCGCCTATGCCGGGGACAAGCTGAAGCATTTTGCGGAAATCGATCGTATCGCGGTACTCTTGCTGGAGCTGCAGCCAATCCACTTGATTCGTATAATCTTCAGCAGGCGGCAAAGAGCCGGCAACCGTATGCCAGTTCCGGATCGTCTCCAGCAGATCGGGCTTCTTCGGCGGACTGGAGAAGGCTAGCTGAAACACATACAGAATAAACAACCGCTCTCTGTAGTCCTTGGTTGAATAGCCATAAGCATGCGCCAGCTCAAACAAAAATTTGAGCTTAATGCCTATCAGAATCGGGAAATCGGCCAAGCCCAGCAAAATACCTCCAGCCCCCGTTCCCGCCCCCTCCGCGGCGGCGATTTTTTTGTACAGCGACAGCAGCTCCTCTGCCCGGGCATCGCACTCGGCCAAGGTTGCTCCCGTTAGCGGATCATTCTGAGGGATATAATTCATGCCGAACAAGGTCGTCTGGAACATGCCTTTGACCGTTGCAGTTATTGTTTTGTGCACTTTCTCCGGAATCAGCTTGTTAATATTCGTCGAAACGGATTTGGATGCTTTTTCGAGCAAATTGGGCGCTTTCTGCTGCCTCATTTCCCAGCGCTTCACTTGCCGCAGCATTTGCTGCTCATAGATGGTGTAAGCCGTATCCATCCCTACTCACCGCCGATCGTCGATATGTCTTAGTCAAAGTATAGTATACGCGAACGGTCGGCCTCAAGATGACAGGCGTCCTGCACTTTTGCTATGTAAGTGTAAGTGCAGTGTGAGCAGCGAACAGCCAGTCCGCCGCCACGCCAGTCCGAGAAAAAAGCAGCCCACTCCGTGAGCCGCTCCTCATAGCCATGACCGTGTCATCTGCAGCAGCGCAAACCCCAAAGCGCTCGCCGCGACCAGCAGCGTATCCCTGTTTTGCCAGCGCAGGGTGCTTTTTCGCTGCAGCTGCCGCTTGCCGTCGATTCGTTTCATTTCCATCGCTACGGTCATCTGCTCCGCTTTGTGGAACATGGCCAGCAGCAGCGGAACGACCAATGCAGGAACATCCCGCATCCGTACGGTTCCCGGGCGGATCGCCGCCTTGCCCCTGGCCCGGACGACCGCCGAGAAGCGCTGCCATTCCCGCATAATCAGCGGAATGAAGCGGAATATGAGCGAGACGGCCAAGGCGAACGACTCCACAGGCAGCTTCAGCCTGCGGAGAAAAGCCAAGGCCCAGTTCAGCCCCTGTACGAGCTGTCCATACGGGGTGGACACGGCCAACCAATAGCCGGCCATTAGGACAAGGAACAGCCGGGTGAGTGTGAACGCCGCGCCCCAGCCGCTCGCAAGCGAGAAGCCCAGCGGATAACCGCCGGACGCGGCTCTCCACTCCAGGCCGGCGAGCACGATCGAAATGAACATGAAGATCAAGAACGGCACGGCCACCTTCCAGCTGCCGCGGACCGCGGGGCGCGGCAGTCCGGCAAACGAGAGGCCCAGGAGCAGCCCCGCTGCCCCAAGGCCGCTCCACCCCGTCTGCTGCATCGTCCCGATGACGAGCAGCAGATAGAGCAGCCACTTGGCGCGGGGATCCCGCGCCAGCCAGGCTGCCTTCGCCGGCGCAGGCTCCTCGCGCGGCGCGCGCTCCGGCGCTGCCGCCTGCGGCGCCGGGGCCGCCATGGCGCTGCCGCGTTCGCGCAGCGCCCGCGCAATCGCCGGCACGGCCTGTGCCGGCGCCAGCAAGTCCGGCGCGATGGCGATGCCGTATCGCGCCAACGCCTGAGCGGCCTCCACACAGCTCGGGAGGCCGACACCCGCGCGCGCCAGCAGCTCCGGCGCGCGGCACAGCGCTTCCGGCGAGCCGTCGAAGACAAGCTCGCCGCGGTCCAGGACAAGGACACGGTCAGCCAGCGGCAGGAACGTGTCCAGATCATGCGTGGCGATGACGAAGCCGCCACGCGGTCTCCCGCGAATCAGGCGCACCAATTCGCGGACGGCCGCCGCCTCGAGGCCGGCGGTTGGCTCGTCCATAAGGAGCCAATCCGGCTCTGTGGCGAAGGTCGTAGCAAGCGCCAAACGGCGCTGCTCGCCGCCGCTCAGGCTGAAGGGCGACCGCTCTAGGGCGAAGACGCCGCGGGGATCGAGATCGGCACTGGCGGATCGCATGCGCCGCTCGCGTTCGGCAGCCGGCAGCCGGTATGGCCGCAAGGAGTAGGCAAACTCCTGACGGATACTGCCCGCAAACAATTGCTGCTCTGGGAATTGGAAAATGAGCCCTAGGCGGAGCAGATGCGCTTGGTCAACCTTCCTCTTGTGCCAGAGCGGCTGTCCATCCAGCAGGGCGGTCCCGGCAGCAGGTTCGAGAATGCCTCCCATAATCTGCAGCAAAGTGGATTTACCCGACCCGGTCCGCCCGATCAGAACGGTGACCGAACCGTCGGGAAGATCCAGGCTGATATCCTTCAACAGCGGATGATCGGCATTGTCGGGCGCACTAACCTGAACATGATGTAAGGTTAAGGGCATGCGTCCATCACCGCCTCAGCCAGTTCTTCCATACCCAAGGGCAGCCGCCGCAGCCTGCAGCCTTGCTGCAGCAGGCCGATCGCTGTCTTGACGACATAGGGCGAATCGAACCCCATTTCCATACATGGCGTTAGAACCGGCAAATCGCCCGCATTCTCCCCGTAAAAGAACGCCCGCGGCTCCCCGTCGAACGTAATCTTCCCGTCGCTGAATCCGACGATGCGCGTAGCATCGGCCGCTTCCTCCAGCCGGTGCGTGATCCAAACGATCGTCGTCCCCCGCTTATGCGCCTCGCGAACAGCTTGGCGCACTTCTTTCCTTGAGGCCGGGTCGAGCATCGCCGTCGGTTCATCCAGTACCAAAATTTCCGGCTGCACGGCCAGCGCCGCGGCCAGGTTCACGAGCTGCTTCTGTCCGCCCGACAGTGTGGCAAGCTGTCGCTCAAGCGAAAGCGATAAGCCGACGGCTGACAAGCTCTCCCGGTACCACGCATGGCGCTCCTCCTCGGACATCTCCTGCGCTGCCGGCAGGTAGTCCAGCTCCTCCATGATCGTATCGCCGACGAACTGCGCGTCAGGCAGCTGGAGTACGCCTCGGATATGCCTCGCTTCATTACGCAGCAGCTCTCCGCTTGAGAGCGGACTCAAGCCCAGCAGTACGCTGGCCAATGTGCTTTTGCCGCTGCCGTTAGGCCCGATAACCATCAACCATTCGCCTTTATAAATATTCAAATCGACATTCGACCATACCCGTCTGCCGCCTCCCGATTCCGTTCGATAGACGACGGCAGCCTGATGCAGCGAAGCCACGACTTCACGTTCTTCCTTCATTGCCATATGTAAAATGTTCCTTCCACTTTCCAAAAAGTTGTGCTATGATCTGAATAAAATTATATGTCAACCAATATTCCGGTATATTAGTTAACAATAATAACAATATCAGAAACAGGAGCGATGAACAATATGAAACTCACCTTGCGCGGCGTTGTTTTCAGTGCCCTATTTGCAGCTATTCTTGTTCTATTCAGCTTTGCGCAGATTTCTTTACCTTTCACACCTGTGCCCATTACCCTGCAAACTCTGGCGGTTATGCTCGCAGGAGGCTTGCTGGGAGCCCGCTATGGCTTTCTTAGTATGGCCCTTGTCGTCATCTTGACCGCTATCGGCTTCCCGATGCTTCATGGGAATGGCGGGTTAGGCGTCGTCCTCGGACCTACGGGCGGGTTCATTATGATTTGGCCGATATCCGCTATGCTCATCGGGATCATTTTGCCGCGTATTCGTGTACAGGGCTTTATGGGCTATGTAGCTGCGTTCCTCGTGCTTGAAATTTTCGGATCACTTGTTCTCTACCTGGCCGGCGTGCCTTGGTTGATGTACAAAGTGCCAAGCTATACGTTCGACAAAGCTATGGCCGCAGCCTGCTATCCGTTCTTATTGGGCGATGCGATCAAAGCTGTCGTCGCTGCACTCATTATCGCTCCGGTTCGGCAAGTTTTTCCGCCGGCCCGGCTTACCGGCTCCTCATCGCATAGCGTTGTACGCAATACCGACTTAAGCGTGTAACTTACGGCCTTACTGCCCATGCTTCGCGGGCGGTAAGGCTTTTTTTATACCATTTGCGAATTTTTACGATTTTGTAATGTGCGGGCCCTATTTTTTATTCGATTGTAATGCCCCAGCCTGTAAGCTAGTTCATGTAGACAACAGCACCGTAACTTCACGCTCTTTCCAAGAGCAACTACATTCTATCGAACAGGAGTGTTATAGATGACAACGAACAAAAAACTAGCCGCACTAACAATCACAGCAACCATCGGTTTGTCCGCGATATTGCCATTCAACGCGCTGGCCGCCAGCCCGTTCTCCGACTCCGCAAGCTCCGCCAAGGTACAAACGGCGATTGAACAGCTAGCTCAGCAGAACGTGCTGTCCGGTTATGAAGATCACAGCTTCCACCCTGAACAGGCCGTTACTCGCGCCGAAATTGCCAAAATGGTCACCTTGGCCTTGCATGTGAACGTAGACTCTGGAGCTGTATCCAAATTCGCAGACGTTGCGTCGGGAGACTGGTTCTATTCTTACGCTGCCGCTCTCGAAGCAGCCGGAGCTATTGAAGGGGCTAACGGACAATTCCAAGGCCGCAGCACCGTGTCGGGCGAGCAGCTCGCGAACATCGTAGCCAAAGTGCTGAAGGTTGACGCTGCCGCTATACGGCAATTGCCAAGCTTTGCTGCTTTGACAAGCAGCCCGATCACCCGCGGGGAGGCCGCACTGTTTGTATTTGAGGCGCAGCAATTAGCTTCTATTCATGTAACCAAACTGGAGGCATTGAATGCCATTACCCTGCAGGTTACCTTCTCCGCACCCCTTCCGGCAGCCGATTTGGAGCTTGATCAAGCGTCCAAAAACTTCGTTTTTGACAACGGTCTGGCCATCAATAACGTTCCTCGTTTGAAAACAGGCGCCACTTCGACATACATCGTTCCTGTGCCTACACAGAAAGCGGGTACGACTTACACGTTAACATATAAAGGCCAGCCTGCGGGCACATTCACTGCGAGCACGGAGAGAATTGCCTTGGACTCCACACAGCAGGTGTCCAACGATTCGTTCGAGGTTGAATCCCATCTCGCGGATGGCGTGGCTGACTACGGCTATGTCATTGCGGCTTACAGCAAAGGTCGTCCGGGCTCCTTCATCGTGGATGAAAGCAATACGTACAATGGCGTGACGTACCAAATTCTTTCTTCCATGCGTAACCGCGAGGTGCAAATTACACCGGAAGGCGGTACACCGATGACCGCCAAATATTTACCTTTCACACAAGCAACGGACGGCCGTCAAGCGCCTAAGTTCCTGCTGCCTGACGGGGCAACGTTCAAACCGGGCGTTACGTACACGGTTTCCGCCGATTGGGCGACTTTGAAGCATGCGACCTTCACCGCCAAAGACATCGCTCCACTGACGATTCAATCCGCCTCTGCTGTGGATGCGAAGACGATTAGCGTAACGCTCTCGCAAGATCCGCAGGATGAAATCTTCGTTTCACGCCGTGTAACGCTAACTGGAACTGACGGTTCCGTGCTGACGGCCGAATATACGCTGACTACGCGCAAAGGCGCTACCGGTACATTCGCTTTGCTGAATAACAGCGAGTTGGTGCCGGGCATGACCTACACCGTCGCTCCGGTGGGCAAGTGGGCCACAGCAACAAGCGTCAACCTGATTGCCGCTAAATAAAGCTTAGGCACAAGGAGTACCTTCTATAAGGTGCTCCTTTGTTTCCCTATTTTTACTACGAAATCGAGGTGTTATGATGATGCTGATTCGAAATAAAACGTTTTTGGCGATTGTCAGCCCGCTAACCTTGTTCCTGGCGCTGGTTGGATGCAGTACGTCCCAAACGGTGTCACCACCGGCGGCCGCCGGTTCCTCACCTGTGGCCGGCTCTGCCGTTCCCGGCCCAAGCGCGGCGCCAGCCGCTACGCCCGGTCTGGGAGTTGCGATGCCTTCCCCTGAAACGACGCTGCTTGTCACGCATTCCAAGAGCGATTACATCTCTTTTCTCGATCCTGCCACAGGGGGCTTCGAGAAGCTGACCGTCGGGGCGGCGCCCTTCGCTATTGCGGTGGGAACTGATCATCGCGCTTACGTTTCAACGGCGGAAGGCGTTGCTGTTGTGGACACCCGGGAGCGCAAGCGGCTGGCTCTCGTGCCTTATCTGGGAGCTGATGCAATCGGCAAGCCGCAGTACGGCGAGTACCGCCCCGGAGGCATGGGGATCGCCTCAAGCCCGGACGGCAAATTCGTTTATGTCGGCGTTTATTTGACCGGCGGCCGCGGCAGGGCAAGCCAGCTCGAAATCTTGGATACGGAGAAGCTCGCCATGACCGGATCTGTCTCCGTCGGCATCCGCCCGTTCGATGTCGTGACGAGCCCGGACGGCCGGGAAGTTTACAGCATCGACCATGACTCCTACTCCGTGACGGCTGTCGATCCAGTCAAGCTTCAAACCCGCACGTTCGAGGCGGCTCCTTATGGCAAAGGCGGCTTCGAGAAGCCGCATTATGCAGCCGTTCGCGCGGACGGCCGTCTGCTCCTGCCTTACCAAGGCCGCGGACTCGTCGTCCTTGACCCTGCCCGCGGCAGCTATGATGTGAAGCCGTTGACTGGGAATACGCATCAGGAAGGCGTCGCGATGACATCTGACGGCAAGAGGCTGTTCATCGTCGGCATTGGCGCGGCCGGCAGCGCTACCGGCAAGCCTAACTTGACGGTGGTCGATGCGGATACGTATGCGGAGCGGATCATCCCGCTTGCCCGCATGCACCAGATGGCCGCTGTCAGCAAGGACGGCCGGTTCGCCTATTTGACAGGCGGTGTAACTTACGCCGATACGGGCTGGAACGGGATGAGCGTCGTTGACTTGTCGACGGGCGAGGTCCGCGAATTCGAGGTGCCGGATTATCCGCTGGATGTGCAACTGCTTCCGGAAGGGTAAGCCGGCTTTGTCTCGCGGATTGGGCGCAGCCGAATAACGGCGCTGGTGTCCGTTAGTCATGCGTATCCGCGGCGAACGTCACCTAACTTGGGATATCATCGTCTCCCGAAACGGACAACGGGGAGCGCGTCCCAAACTAACGGACACAGCTGCCGCTATTCGCGCGAAAAGCGCCGCGTTTCGCGGCTAACGGACACCAGATACCTTATTTGGCTCATATGGGGCGAATTCTGCCCCTGATAAGCCAAATAACGGTGCTGGTGTCCGTTACAATATTCAAGAGGCCCCTATTCACCGAATAAGGGCCTCTCTGTCCGTTAGCCAAGCGCAGTGCCTTGTCTGACGACCGTGCGAGTATGTGCCACTAGCATTTCTGCACAATCCTCCGTAATCTATTGCTCGCCAGTCACAGTCTACTCCCACTTCTGTCCTGCTACTACTCTTACTTCCGTTCCACTTTATTCCTACTACTACTACTGCCCCTGCTCCTAGCTCTACTCCACTTCTGTCCTGCTCTTACTTCCGTTCCACTTTATTCCTACTACTACTACTGCCCCTGCTGCTCTTACCTCTACTCCCGCTCCCCGTTTTTACTCCTGCTACTTCTCCCACTTCTGTCCTGCTACTACTCTTACTTCTGTTCCACTTTACTCTTGCGCTGCTGCTCCTACCCCCACTCCCGCACCGCCCTCAAGCATGCTTCGCCATGTACCCTACCCCCGGGTACGTCACGATAAGCTCAGCTGCCGCGAGTTCCTGGCCCTCGGCAGCGCTCTTGATTTTCTGGCGGATCCGGGCGATCGTGACCCGCAGATACTCGACTTCGTCGCGGTACTCGCTGCCCCACACCTCGCTGAGCAGCTGCTCGTGCGTCATGACTTTCCCGGCATGCTGCAGCAGCAGCGCGAACAAGTTGTACTCGGTCTCCGTCAGCTTCACTTCCGTCTCGCCAAGCCATATGCGCCGCTGGGCAAGGTTCACGGTCACAGCCCCGAGCGTGATCTCGCTGGCTGCGGCAGGGGGTGCCATGCGCCCATCCATGCGGCGAAGCACAGCGTTCACGCGGGCGAACAGCTCGTCCAGGGAGAACGGCTTCGTCAAATAGTCATCCGCCCCGAGGTTGAGCCCCTGCACTTTGTCGGCACCGTTACTGCGCGCGGTCAGCATGATGACCGGTACGCCGGAATAGGAGCGGAGCCGCTTCAATACTTCGAAACCGTCCATCCCGGGCATCATCAAATCAAGCAAAATCAAATCGGGGTCGAAAGCCTCCACCTTCTCCAGCGCCTCCGCTCCGCTCTGGCACGTCATCGTTTCGAAATCCAACGATTTGAGATTCGCAGCGACGAAGCGTACGATTTTGGGCTCGTCATCGACGATCATGATTTTTTTCTTGTTCATTTCCGCTCTTCATCCCTTTCCCCTGCAAATCTCGGTATCGTCAGCGTGAATGTGCTCCCCTCGCCGAGCTTGCTCTTTACGTGAATCCCTCCGCCATGCGCCTGCATAATGCCTTGGCAGATTGCCAGCCCCAGTCCCGTACCGCCGGTTTGCCGGCTGGACGATACATCGACACGGTAGAACCGGTCGAACAGCTTATCGAGATGCTCCTCGGCAATGCCGATGCCATTGTCCTCCACATCCACCCGCACATACCGCTCGTCCGCATGCGCAGAAACCCGGATCACCGGGTGCCCCTCGTTATAACGGACGGCATTCGTGAACAAGTTCACGAGCACTTGCTCCAATCTCAATTTATCTCCATAGATGAGCGGCATATCCCCGGGCACCCTCACTTCGAACTGCGTATGCGCATCGCTAGCCTGCTGCGGAAGCCTGCGCATCGCCCCTTCGATCACAGCCTGCACACGCAGCGGCTGCGGGGTGATCCGCATCGCGCCGGATTCAATTTTGGATATGTCGAGCCAATCATCGATCAGATCCTGGATGCGTCCGATATCCTCGTGGATGCCCTCAAGCAGCTCCTCCTTAAAACTCTCCTCCCACTGCGCATCGACGCGCAGAAGCGTTTCGACGCTGCCTCGTATGCTCGTGATCGGCGTTTTGAATTCATGGGACGCCAGGGAGATCAAATCATTTTTCAACGCGTCGATTTCATGCTCCTTGGTCATATCGCGCCACACGTAACCCCGGCCAAAGACACGTCCGTCTCTAGCTACCTGAAACGCCGAAACCATGATGAACTGTTCCTTGCCTTGGCCGCTCTGTACGGTGAAGGCTCCTTGCACGCTCGCCCCCGTCTTCAGCTTGTTCAGCTCGTCCTGACGCTGCGGAAGCAGCTGCGCAATGCGATCAAAAAGCGCCGCCTCCCTCATCACAGCCAGTTCCCCCATCGGGATTGCGAACAGCTCGGCCATACGATGGTTGGCGTACACGACCTGATGCTCCATATCGATCAGCACAATCGCGTCGGACATGCTCTCGAGCACCGCATTCAGTGTGGCGTGCTCGTCCTGCAGCCGCTGCGTTCTCTCCTCAACTCGCCCTTCCAGCTCGCTGTTAAGCTGGAGCAGCGCCGTCTGATTATCCTTGATCTGCCCGGCCATCCGCAAGAAATGATCAGCCAGCATTTGCAGCTCCAACGGCGCTCCCTTGGGAACGACCTGGCTGTCCGGCTCTACGAAGGTTCCGCCCGCAAGCCGCTGCGTGTAGCCGACTAAGGCATGAATCGTGCCGTTCAATCGTTTGGCCAGCAAACTGCCCAGCAAGACCGTCACAATGAGCGTAAGGACTAGCAGCAGCACGGTAATGCTGAGCGATTCGGTGAAGGCGGCATTCGCAGCCGCTTTGGACCTGCTGACCCAGACGATCCAATCGATTTCCGGAATGACTTTGTACGTAATCAGCTCTTTCTGGGCGGATGTATGCAGCTGATACGTGCCTTCGCCTTTCTGCTGCTGCCGCGCGTCCTGGGCTGCCGGTTCCCCGGATAAATCGGCCAACGTCTCGGTCAGCTGCTCATCCGGATGATAGATCGGCTTCCCCGCATGATCCAGCACGACCGGATAAGCCGCTTGACCGTAATCGTACTTCGTCACAAGCTCCTTGATCGGCGCCAGATCCAGCACGGCGAGGACGAAGCCGTCGAGCTGCCTGCTCCCCTTGTAGACCGGCACCGCAATCGCGACGGCAGGGCGGTTCAGCCCCTCGGGCCCGCGAAACAGCGAGGAAATGACCGTGTTTTGCGCGGACTGCACCCGCTTGGCATAATCCCGGCCCCCCACATCCTTGCCGATCAAACCGTTATCCGCCATCGTTTGCGTCGCTTTGACGAAGCCGCCTGCATCCACCACATAGATGCCTGCGAAGCCCGCCAAGTTTTGCTGCAAGGACTGCAGCTTAAGCGTCAAGCTTTCCCGCGTGCGGAACGGAGCGTCCGAGGCTGAAATCGTAGCGGCCAGCGTTTCCACGGCGTTGCGGTGGTAGTACATGTAATCCTGCACGGCATCCCCAAGCCGGTACGTCGTGACCTGCTGATTCCGGTTGGACTCTTGCGTGATTTGCATAATTTGCGAAACCTGGAAGGTGCCCAGGATTAAGATCGGGATCATCGCCATAATGGCGAACGTTACGGTTAAATGCGAACGCATAGAATAATGCTTCAAAGGCGTACCTCCGGTCTTCATTCATCCCTTTATTTTACCATTAGCCAATTTGTAATGAAAATGAAATGTGATTTTCATCTGTTTTTAATGAACGCGTCCTATAATAAAAGTCGACCCCCCTTTAAAATATATAGACTTAGACCCGCGGCCCGTTGCTGTGGGTCTCTTTTTTTATCCTCTTGCCAAAACTAATATTATTAGTTATTATTCTAATATAGTTAGTTTTCAGTAAAGGAGTACGACGATCATGATAACCATTTTACAAGCCGCAAACCTGGGTTTGCGCTTTCTGCTGGAGTTATGCCTGCTCGCTTCCCTTTCTTATTGGGGCTTTCATACGGACAGGGGACTTCTGCTCAAAATCGTTCTAGGCATCGGCACTCCGCTGCTAACTGCCTTCATCTGGGGCATGTTCCTTTCCCCCAAAGCTTCCGTTGCCATAGCGCTGCCGTTCCGGCTGGCCCTGGAAGCCGCGCTGTTCACCGTCGCGGTCCTTGCGCTTTACGCAACCGGCAAACACTCGCTGGCTGTGCTTCTCGGAGCCGTTTATGTCTTGAACCTGCTGCTCATGTGGGTCTGGGAGCAATAAACGAAAAGAACCCGCCCATCCGCACGCGGACAAGGCAGGCCCTTTCTTTTTTACATATACGCGATCAGTTGGCCTTCTTTGACCACAACGTCGTACGACAGCAAGCTTTTGGTCGGCACATTCAGACACGCCCCGGAATGAAGATCGAATGTCCATCCGTGCATGGGGCACACGAACTCACCCTTCTCCGCTTCAACGATCGCACCGGCATGCGGACACCGGCTCGATAGAAGCTTGTATGCTTGTCCGTCCTCCGTTTGGATCAACCAAAACAAATTTTTGTCATGCACGACTTCCGCCGGCAGTTTGGTGAAGCTTTGCTCCGATCCTAGCTGTACCTCTTTCATCGCATTTCCCCCTATGTTGGTCGTTCTGCATTCAGTTTACTGCAATCTCGCTATTCTTACACATAATTTCCCACAATGTTGCGATAGGATGTCCATAATGTTTCGGTACAGTAAGGATGTAAGGGAGAGACACTCACCTACATACCTTCAATTCGAAAGGAGTTTTCCATCGTGAGAACACAATTGAAACGCCGCGTAAGCCAAGCTACTCTATTAGCTTTCATGTTAACCACAGCATTCGGAGCCGTCAGCGCATCGGCTGCCGATGAATCCGCTTCAGAAACGAAACCGACTGCCGCACCTGCCGCAGCCATCACCGAGGGGAAGCCGGTTCTGGTGAAGACCGTTGCCGCAGCACATATCGGCTCCGGCTTGCTGTTTCAGCCGGCTCATGAGCGCAACTACCTGAAGCTGCTCGCCGGCGCTTATGCGCCCGACAGCTTGGATGCATGGAAGCAAGCGCTCGAGGACCGCAAGCAAGCGGAGAGTGAACTGCCGAAACCTACGCTTACAATCGGCGGCCCAATCCCATCGACGAAAGCAGGCGAAGCTGTTGCCGCTCCGATGAATCCGGCGGAAACGAAAACATTCACGCTGAAAGCTGCACCTGCTGCCGTTCCGGATGGCGAAGCACCTTCTTCCGCGCCTCGAGTCAAGAAAATCATCATCTCGAAGGACGGCAGCGGGGAAAGCACCAAGCTTATCCAAGCAATCCCTCTTGAGGGAGCTCCCGTATCCGGTGATATAATGGAGTCAATGCAATTCGAGCCTGTACCTCTTCCTGAATCGTTCGTTCGGCAGCAGAAGCTGACCGAAGCCGTCGAAGCGGATGACGCAGCCGCAATCCAAAGCCTTCTGCCCCAACTGCTGGAGGATTACAAGAAAGAGACGGACAATATCCGCAGCCTGGCCAAAAAGTTGAAAGATCAAGCGACCAAAGCAGAAGAGTAACAATAAACCGGTGGACCGCATTGGCCTATGAAGGCATGCGGCTCCACCTTTCCCCATTTACAGATCGCGAAGGAGGAATGCGGCCCATGTACCGCATTTATTTAGTCGAAGACGAAGAACATTTGAGAGGCGTCCTAGGCGCCTATTTGGAGAAAGAGGGGTGGCAAGTGCGTTCGTTCGCTGACGGAACGTCGGCAAGATCCGCCATTACCGAGCGGCCGGACTTGTGGGTCCTCGATATTATGCTTCCCGGCGTAGACGGGTACCAGCTGATGCGTGAGATTAAAGCGGACCAGCCTGCGCAGCCCGTCATCTTCATTTCGGCCCGGGATGCCGATATTGACCGGATTATCGGCCTGGAGATGGGGAGCGACGATTACTTAGCCAAGCCCTTCTTGCCCCGGGAGCTTGTGATTCGCACGCGCAAGCTGCTGGAACGCGTGTATGCCGGGCATCCCGCCGGCATGGCGCCGGCTTCCCTGGAGCGCCGTACGAAGCTGAACGTGCCCCCCTATCTGATCGATGAGCAGGCGCGCATTGTGACCGGGGAGGACGGAAGCAAATTCGAGCTCACCTCCAAGGAGTTTGAGCTGCTGCTGTACTTGACCGGCCATCACGGGCAGGTGTTGGAACGCGAACAGGTGCTTAGAGCCGTATGGGGCATCGACTATTTCGGAACAGACCGCGTCGTGGACGATTTGGTGCGGAGACTTCGCCGCAAGCTGCCGGAACTTCGTCTGGAAACTGTATACGGATACGGGTATAGGATGGTGAAATTATGACGCTGCGATTCGGACAATGGCCGCTGGTCATGAAGCTATGGAGCGCTTTTGCCTCCTTGACGCTGTTGATCTTCACGATGCTGGCCGTCCTGCTCCCTTGGACGTTAAAGGACTTTTTCACGGAACAGCTTTACGATATTTTGTTGGATACGCAGAGCGGGCTTCATATGGAAGCAGCCGCTTTGACAGCACCATCCCCCACCATCACCCTTATGACAAAGGTAGGAAATTCCCTGGTAACGGATATGAAGCCTGTTATCCCCTCCGCTGAGGCGGAGAATACGGAAGCCGTACAGGCGGTTCCGATTATCAAAGGAGGACGCATCCACATCGGAGCAAGCACGGCGACCGAGTCTTCTCAGATTGAGCCCGTGCCTCAACCGATGTCCGAAGCGGCCGCATCTGGAGAAGCACCCGCCCCAGCAGCCGCATTGGATTCTCCCTCAATCGCCGCCCGCGTCATTTCACCCTTTAAGGCGACATTAAGCGCTCCGGCCATTCGGCATTTTACGATTATCGGAACCCCGGGTGCTCAAGATACTTTGAGCACGGCGGCAGGGAGCAGTGAGCCTTTCCTGCAAGCCATGGAGCAGGATGCTTTCGCCCAGAAGCTGCCTGTCGCCAAATATTCAACGAGCATCGATAACAAAAGCGTGTTCTACGTCATCCGCAAAGAATTGATCCAAGGCCAGCCCAGCTTCATCGTGTCCTATGCTTGGGGCAATTACCGCAACGATCTGGTGATGACGATGTTCGGCAGACTGATGCTGATGATGGTCGGCCTCATCGTCCTCTCATGGCTGCCCTGCTTGATCATCGCCCGCTACTTCACCCGCCCGCTCGTGCAGATGGAGCGGCATGTCGGACGCATGGCCGAGCGCGACTGGCATGAGCCGATCGAGACGGACCGCAAGGATGAAGTCGGCCGTCTGGCCAAAGCGATCGAGGCGATGCGGCAGCGCCTTGTGCGCCAGGACCGGGCGCAGCAATTTTTCCTGCAGCACACCTCGCATGAGCTCAAAACGCCGGTCATGGTCATTCGCAGCTACGCGCAGTCGATTCAAGACGGTGTTTTCCCCAAAGGCAGCCTGAGTGAAAGCGTAGGCGTCATTATGAAAGAAGGCGAACGGCTGGAGAAGCGGATTCGCGACCTGCTGCTGTTGAACAAGCTGAATTATGTAACGGCCAGAGAGAAGCCGTTCCGTTCCTTTGCGCTGCAGGAGGTCGTGGAGGATGTGATGGAGCGCCTGCGCTACCGGCGCCCGGAAATCGAGTGGCAGACGGAACTCTCCCCCGTAACGCTGACCGGCGATCCCGATCAATGGAAGATCGCACTCGAGAATATGCTCGACAATCAGCTGCGCTATGCCAAGAGCTGTATACGGATTGTGCTTACGCCACATCCAGTTGGCGAATGCACGGCGGCTGCGGACGGCTTCTCGCTGCTGCGGCTCAGCAACGACGGTCCGCCTATCGAACTGGCTGTAGCGGACAGCCTGTTCGAGCCGTTTCGCTCCGGCGGTGACGGTGAGTTCGGCCTTGGACTGGCCATTGTGAAGCAAATTGTTGAGCATCACGGCATGACGGTTCGCGCTGCGAACGAGCGTGACGGCGTATCCTTTTTTATTGAGCGGGGGGTTGAGGAGCCCGACAAAGGCAGCGATGCCTCCATGCCGAAAGTATCTTAGGGCAGGCATAATAACAGAAGCTATCCAGAAGGTCTATAATCAGACCGTAGGGATAGCTTCTTTGTCGTATGCGTAGGATGAGGAAATAGAGTGCGCTATGATGTCTGAAACCAAGCATGCAGCGAGTGCATTGGGAAATACAATCCTCTATTTTACCAATAATGACCGGACTAGCAGCTTTTCGAGGCTAATAAGATACTGGATTTCCGCTCGGCATAAGAATGCATCCGTATTTGCCCATATAGCGCCTCCTATTTCCCATTCGCACAAAAGGAACATTGTGCATGCGCTCAGCAAGGAACTCTTATGCCTTCGCTTTATTGGAGTTGCGGCTCATCGCCCACAGCGTGAACCAAATCAAGATAAATCCCGCGAGCTGGCCAAGCGTCAGCTTCTGTCCGAACACGAGCCAATTCATGAGAACCCCTACCGCAGGGAACGCAAGCTCAGCCAATGTGGCGAAGAACGCCTTCGTGGACGAAAGCCCTTTGTAGTAGAGCAGCATGGAGAGCAGCCCCGGGAAAAACGCCTGAAACAGCAGGTTCACCGCGATCAGCGCCATGGCTCCGCCGGATCCGTTAGCATGCCACGCATTGCCGCTCGACAGCAGGACGACCGTCAGCAGCGGGATTGCCAGCAGGAAGCGGAGCGAAGTGACAACAGGGAAATCCAGCTTTTGATGGAGCAGATATTTCCCCATGACCGTCGAGCCGCCCCACAGGGCAGCCGCCAGAATGGAGAATAGGCAAGCTACGGTGCCGAGGTCATGCAAGCCCAACTGCGGCGAAGCAAAGCCGAACGTCAACAGATAAGTGCCTAACAGCGCAACAAGGATATAGGCAGCAAATTTGGAGGGCAACGTTTCTTTGAGCAGCACGCGGGCTAATAGGATAGCGAATAAGGGCTGTAATTTCTGCAAAAGTAAAATGGCATTGGCATTACCGTGCGAGAAAGCCGCCGTGAACAGGATCGTAGCGATGGCGGAACCGCCCCATGAGATAAAGAGCAGGGCGCCGATGACGGCAAGCGTCAGCTTGCCGGCCAGTGTCTTGCGGTACTTCGCCAGTACCGGCACTGCGTACAAAGCCAGCAGCAGATGCTCGACAAAAACGATCTGCGCAGAGGTAAAGCTCTTCAACAGCAAAATCCGGAACAGCGGATCAAGCCCCCATAACGTAGCGCCGAGAGCGACGTACCAGATGCCGCTGATACCGCGACTGCGCGTAGACAGGACCTCCGCGCTTTTACTTCTCAACTCGAATGCATTCTCCAATTCAAAAACCTCCTAAGGATTTTTTTGAATTGAACCTTCTGAAAAGAGACGATGCCCCCACTGGCATTCAGCGGGGGCATCGACAAACAGACCTGCCAAAAACATAAGTTTTTGACAAGCTGCTTTTCACCTTCTCCCATCCGGACTATAACCGTCGGCCTTGGAATCGCACCAAGTCAGTCCCAGCCTGTAGGCCGGGAGTCGCGGGCTTGAGATACAACGGACGTATCTTCACCGCCGGTAGGGAATTACACCCTGCCCCGAAGGTTCAACTTCTATTGAAGTGTATCTTAACATGTTACAGTTTAACTGGCAATACATTTCTGCACATCTTTCTGCAAGACATATCTGCAAGAACCGCCATAAAGCGGCAGCCTATTTCATCTCCAGAACCGGAATATGGAAAAACACAATCAGGAACGCCGTACAAACCAAGCAAAGTAACCAAGCCCACAGCGGTTTCGCGAAATGCAGCCGGAGTCCGAGGAACATGAATACCCAGACAACGATGGACCAAGCGAAGCTCCAGTTGTTGTGATAAGTCATTAAATGCGCAAAGAAGAACACCGCTTCGACGCCGGTAAAAGCAATTGACCAGGCCGCTATATAAACAAGCTGTTTCCACATCCGCGACTTCAAAGGATAATGCGTTAAATAGACCAGCACAATACAGGGGAGATTCGTGAAAGCGATCATGAAATCCGCCAATGTATGGTTGGGAATAGTCGACGTTTTATGAAACTGCCAAAGTTGGTGCTTATAAAGGAGCAGAGAAATGAAGAAATCCACACTAACGGCGAACAAGATAGTGGGATAGTAGGTTCTCCAGTTTCTCCAATCCCCGAAACGCCACGCCGAAATCAGGCACAGCAGGGCCATAGCTATAGGTAAAGATGAACGAAAAAAGGCTGCTGCGTCACCCATCGATTAACTCCATTCATAAAGCTTTACTTCCTGCAAGTTCACTCATCTGCTTGATACCTTAGTATTCCATTTATGGCTGTTTCGTATGAATCATACAGTGGTTAACTTGCATTCGCGACCTGCTTCCCCCGGTTGTTCTTTCTAAGCAGCGCCCTCAAGCTGTCGAAATTGGCACAAATGGTGCCGGCGATCACCGTCAGCACTCCCGCTGCGGTCAGCCATGTGATCGTTTCCCCATAAAAGACAACCCCGACCGCGAGAGCAATGAGCGGCGAGACATACAGCCATGTAGCCGGAAAGACTGGATTCGTCTTGGCTACAAGCCAATAAAACAAGCTGTGGCCGACCATGGATCCGATGACGGTCAAATAGAGCAGAGAACCGGCCGCCTTCGCATTCAACAGGCCTGAGACGTCGAACGGCTCCGTGAAAAAGGACAGGATGAGGAGCAGGCCTCCACCCCATATCATCTGGGCAGCGTTCAGGGCGATCGGCGAAGCCTCGGGGAATTGCTGAATAACACGCTTGGCATAGAGAGCGCCGGAAGAATAGAACAATTCCCCGACGAGAATCGCTGCGCATCCCGCCACCCAAGCGAGATTAGCCGCAATCGCCACATTCGGAAGCAGCAGAATGACAATGCCCGCGAAGCCCAGCATACAGCCGAATACGGACAGCCTCGTCGCTTTCAGCCGCAGCACGAAGGTTTGCAGCACGAGAATCATCATCGGCCCCGTGGCCGATAATACCGCAGCAATGCCGGATGCAACGTGCTGCTCCGCCCAATACAAAGTCGAGAACGTACCGAAGGTCAGTCCGATTCCCGTCAGCAGCATTTCCCGGCGGAACAGGTGAGCGAACCTGGCTTTCCCCCGCCATACCATCCAGCCAAATAATATCAAACCGGCTACTATAAATCTCAAGCCCGCTGAGAAAAATGGCGGCGCCGATGCATCCACCCCCACTTTAATCGCCAGAAACGTCGTGCCGAAAATAAAACAAACAAGCAAATAGTTCAAAATAATCATAGCCCTGCCTCCTCTTGGTAAGTATCATACAAGGGACAGAACAGAACAGTTGCCAATCTATAGAACAGTTAACCGTGGTTTAGGTTATTATAGTTATAGATACATAGATGGAGGGAGGAATCCGTATGAAACGGTTTGGTACGCAATCCGCCACTGAGAAGAACCTGCTTTTCAAGCAAGTATACGCGCACATAACGGCTAGAATCGATCGGGGCGAATGGAGAGCGCATGACAAGCTCCCTTCCGTCCGGGTTCTCGCCCAAGAGCTTCAGGTACACAGGCTGACTGTATTTCGGGCTTATCAGCTGCTAAAGCAATCGAACAGGGCTTATGTGAAAGAAAAGTCAGGTTACTATGTAAGTCCGAACGTAACGAAGGAAGGAACGGAATGGGCGGATCATGCCGGTCCGGGCTCCGGGAGCAGCCCCCTCCCGATCTCATCCCCTCTGCATAACGCCCTCTCGGACATTCAGCAAGTTCCTGTCTCTTACCAATTCTCGCAAGCGTTGATCGACCCTAATCTGCTCCCGAATCTGTTTCTATCCGAGCATGTGAAGCAGGTGTTCGATATTTATCCCAAACTGATGGGCACTTACTCCGGCGCACAAGGGGATGAGGAGCTTCGTGAGTACCTATGCCGCTATATGGCCAAACAACATGGCCTGCAGCTGACGACAGACGAAATGCTCATCACAACGGGCGGCCAGCAGGCTATCGATTTGCTTGCAAGGATCTATCTCCGGCCTATGGATCCCGTCTTGGTAGAGAGGCCCACGTACAGTGCAGCACTTGATATCTTCAGGCAGCAAGGAGCCCGGCTCCTACCCGTGGAAATCACGCGGGACGGTTACGATCTGGATCAGGTCGAGCATCTGATGAAGCAGTTCAAGCCGCGGCTGTTCTATATGAATCCAACCTTTCATAATCCGACGGGGTATACCGTTCCTGCGCCGCAGCGCAAGCGGCTGGTTGAGCTTGCCGAGCGGCATCGCTGCCTGCTGATTGAGGACGATGCGATTCACGAGATGTACCTGAAGGAGCCTCCTCCTCAGCCGTTCTTCGCTTATGATACCGAGGGCTGGGTTATTTACTTGCGGAGCTTCAGCAAATATATCGCGCCTGGTCTGCGCATCTGTGCCGTAATGGGCAGACCCATGGCGCTCAAGCCGCTAATCACGGCCAAGTCGTTAGCTGACAACGGTACGCCGCTGGTCAACCAGAAGATGTTCCTGCATTATTTCCAATCCGATCGCATGCAGCAGCATTTGGAGAAGCTGCGCATCGCTCTGCAGATTCGGAAAGAAATCGCCGAAGAGGAGCTGCGCCGGACCGGGTGGAACTGGACGAGTCCCAAAGGCGGCTTCAATTTATGGCTGCAGCTCCCGCCGCAGGTTCCCGTACAGGAGCTGCTGGAAGAGTGCTTGCGGCAGTCCGTCTCTTTCATTCCCGGCGTCATTTGCGATCCTCTTAAGCAGATGTCGTCCTGTATCCGCTTGAGCTACTCCTTCGTGAATGAGAACCGCCTCCGTGAAGGGATTAGGCGGTTAATCGATATAGCTGAGCGGCTCCCCTGAACACTCACTCGCGGCCTTAAGAGAATAGCTGCCAGCCGTCGATTAGAATTGCCAACTGGGGGTTACACTAACCGTACGAACCATATAGCTTTCTACTCTCATTATTAGGGGCTTGTTCTGCGTGATACTCATTACTAATTTACTCTTTTTGGCTGCGGCACTTGCGACAGGTGCTCGTAAAGAATGGCAGAAGTATTATGATGTGATGCTTTTTGTGTCGCTCTGCAATCTGCTATATAACTTCTTGTGCTATGATTATATGATCTGGGCGTTTCATCCTGATTTCCTGCTGAGTCATAAGACCGCCGATCTGTTAAATACATTCATTTTGCTGCCGAGCGCCGTGCTTCTCTATCTTCATTTCTATCCTGCCGCTGCGCTCAGCAAAAGGATCTACTACTTTATCTGGGTCGCAGGGTTCTCGACCATTGAATTCATTTGGCACGCGTTTGGCCGCATTGCTTATGAGCATGGATGGAACATCTACTGGTCAATCGCCTTCTATTTCACCATGTTCGGCACGATCCGGCTGCTCCATACGAGGCGTAAGGCCGGCTTGCTGGTTTCTTTGATAAGCGTTGTCTTTCTAGTCATTTACTATCGCGTCCCTCTTACAGGCAAATAAAAAAGCTGTTCCCGTCGGGTCCTAAGACCTCATCCGGAACAGCTTATTTCATTTCATAACCTAAGCTTTCACTTTCGCTTTAATCTCTTCCAGCGGTTTGTGATTGCCGTATTTCGGATACTCGCGCGTAGAAGGAGCAGCCCAATGAACGGCATTGGAGATCACGCGGCGAATTTGCTCGTTATAGTACGTACGGTAGGTTTCATGACCAGGGCGGAAATAGAAGATCTTCCCGTTCCCGCGGTTAAACGTGCAGCCGCTGCGGAACACTTCTCCGCCTTCGAACCAGGACACCATGATCAGCTCATCCGGCTGTGGGATATCGAAGTGCTCGCCGTACATTTCCTCAGCTTCAAGGTCAATATACTCCCCGATGCCTTCTACGATCGGATGGCCCGGCGCCACGACCCAAATGCGCTCTTTCTCGTCCGCTTCACGCCATTTGAGGTCGCAGGATGTGCCCATCAGCTTCTTGAACACTTTGGAGAAGTGTCCGGAATGCAGCACGATAAGCCCCATGCCTTGCCATACGCGCTTCTGAACGCGCTCTACAATTTCGTCCTGCACGTCGCCATGCGCTTTATGTCCCCACCAAATCAGAACGTCCGTATGATTCAAAACCTCTTCCGTCAGGCCGTGCTCAGGCTCATCCAAGGTTGCATAAGTGACAGCGACATCCCCGCTGATTCCTTCGCCGATCGCAGTATGAATGCCGTCCGGGTAGGCAGCGCGTACGATTTCACTTTCTTTCTCATGACGAAACTCATTCCAAACCGTAACTCTCAGCTTCTGACTCATCATCTATTCCCTCCAAGAAATCGTATTCATTCTTAATTCTGAGTATAGTCAGTCCTTGCCGGGAATGAAAGACAAGATTGTGCTTAGTTATTATGCAATAGTGTCCTTTCCGGTTAAACAATGCTATACTTTTGGTTGATAAATCTTATTTCCATGCACGTTCTACATATTCAAAAATGTCCTTACCTAGCGAGGTCTACATATCCATGGAACCTGTAACCACTTCTTTCACCGAAATTATCAATGAAGAAGTCATCTATCAGAATCCGCTGCTGTTCCTGAAAATCTGGGAGCTCAGCTTCGACTCTTCGCAGTTCGGGCCTCCCAGCCCCTGGAGCTGGCATTCGCACAAGCAGGTGGAGTTTCTGGTCGTCAC
The DNA here is from genome assembly GCF_028765165.1 of Paenibacillus sp. MAHUQ-63. Lineage (GTDB taxonomy): Bacteria > Bacillota > Bacilli > Paenibacillales > NBRC-103111 > Paenibacillus_E. Next base: position 1,764,512 of record NZ_JARADB010000001.1, read on the forward strand.
GGAAGGCCTGCTCGGCATCCAAACCAAGCATGAGCATACGGTGCTTTCGCCTGGCGACGTCATGGTTCTGGGCTCGTCCCAACCGCACCGGACCTACAAATATTCCGCCGGACCTCTACGGCAGATCGTGTTCCAAATCGATCTCAAGCAGCATTTTGACCTCAGTACGATGCCCTATCTGCACTGCTTCTCCGAGCTCACGCATCCGCTGGAGGAGTTCAACGAGCTGTTCCGTACCCATACGGACGTGAAACAGGCCGCTTATGAGCTGATCAATCAGATTTATGAAGAGTCGCAATCACGTAAGATCGGCTACGAGCTCGCCATCAGTGCGGCGGTCAAAAATCTGCTCCTGCTCCTGCTGCGCAGCGATAACCGCAACCTGTCCGCGCATGCCGACGAGTCCGGGATCGCCCGCCTGCGGCCGGCGCTTGACTACATCGATCGGCATCTCAGCCAGCGAATTACCGTGGAAGACGTCTGCACCCTGCTCAATCTGAGCTATCATTACTTTATAAAGTATTTCAAAAAAGTGATGGGGATATCCTTCGTGGATTACGTCAATTACAAACGCATCAAAAAAGCCGAGCGTCTCCTTCTGACAGGCGACCTCAGCATGATGGATGTCAGCTTCGAAGTGGGCATTCTGAATATGGCCCAGTTCTACAAGCTGTTCAAGCGGCATAATCAATGCTCGCCCAAAGAATTCAAACAGCGCATGCGCAGCCAGGCAGGGGCGCCGCCCCTGCTCGCGCAAGCGGATTAACCCGTCAGCCGGGCAAGAAGCCCTCCTGGCTGACGAGCACACGCTCCTGCGGGAAATGCCGCAGGAGCTGTTCGTGCACGCGCTTGAACGCGTCCGGACCGTACCAGTCCGGCAGCCCCAGCGCGTCGTAGATGGCGCGCACGCCGATGCGCGCCGTGCGGCGGCCTCCGCTGCCGTCGCCCATGAAGTAATCGTCGATGCACACCCGCTCGACGATGCCCGCCAGCCGCTCGGCGAAATGCTCCGAGCTCGGCAGCACCGGCGCTATCGCGGCCTGCACGGGTATGCCGCGTGCGGCCAGCTCGCGCAGCGCCGCCAGCCGCGCCGGGATCGGCGGCGCGGACGAAGCGAACGCCCGGCGGATGTCCTCGCGGTCCGTCTCCACCGTCATGCTGACCCGGACCCGGCAGCCGAGCGCCTGCAGCAGGTCCGCGTCCCGCTTCACCAGCGGGCTGCGGGTTTGGACGAACACGAAGTCCGGCGGCTCCGCGATCATCGCTTCCAGGAGCGAGCGGGTAAGCCGCTCTTGATACTCCAGGGGCTGATAAGGGTCCGTCGCCGAGGACATGAAAATGGTCACAGGTCCCCGGCGCTTCGCCTTGGCCAGCTCCTCCGCCAGCAAGGCCGCCGCATTCTCCTTCACATCGACCCACGAGCCCCATGCTTCGCTGCGAAACAAAGCCACCGGCATCTGCCGCACATAACAATAAGAACAGGCAAACGCGCAGCCGATGTACGGATTTAACGTATGTGTATAACCCTCTAGGAAGCCGCTTGCTTTCGTGAGCAGCCCTTTGGCCGTCTTGCGGTTAACCTCGATCTGCAGAATAGACGCCCCCTTTTTCCAAACGAAGCAGCCTGTCCTTATTCGCCACACCTCCGCGATAGCCGGTCAAAGCGCCGTTCTTCCCGACGACACGGTGGCACGGGACAACGATGAGCACCGGGTTGGCGCCAATGGCTGTGCCTACGGCCCGAACCGCGCTTGCCTTATCGAGCTGCCGGGCGATCTCCGTATAACTGGCCGTCCGCCCGTGCGGGATGCGGTAAAGCTCCCGCCATACCGCCTGCTGAAAGGCCGTCCCGCGCAGCGCGACCGGCAGCGTGAACGTCTCGCGCATCCCCTGCAGATACTCCTCCAACTGCTGTGTGTAAGGGGCTAGCATGGCCTGATCTTGGATCCATTGATAATTCGGGAAATGGCGCTGTCCCCATGTGAATAAATCCCGCCAAGCTTCCTCGCTCACCGCCCCTTCCTCCGCCGCTCCCTCATGAAATTGCAGATAGACAAGTCCTTCGTCCGTTGCCGCCATCACGAACCCGCTATCCGCCAGTCGTACACTGCCCCAATAGATCGATTTCAAAGCGGGTCCGGCTTCTTTCGTTTGCATATGGGAACCTCCTCGGTTATGTTTAAATAGCAGCCGTTTGACGATACTCCGTTGGGGTGAGTCCGGTTTTCTTCTGAAATAACGTGGCGAAGTGCGCCGCGTTCCCAATCCCTACCCGGCCGCCGACCATACTCACCGGCATTTCCGTTTCCAGGAGAAGCCGCTTGGCGGCGTCCACTCGCGTCTGCTGCAAATAAGTTAACGGCGTAACGCCTTTCACTCTCTTGAACGTTCTCTGCAAATGATAAATGCTGGCGTAGAAATGATCCGCCAAGACGGCGAGCGTAATCGGCTCGGCATAGGACTCGGCTATATAACCGGCGATGAGATCCGTCCACTCTTCGTCCGGCAGCCGCATGCCGTCGGGCCTGCATCTTTTGCATGGACGGAAGTTCTCGGCGGCCGCGGCCTGCCGATTGCCAAAGATACGCACATGCTCCCGCTTCGGCACCCGCGATTTGCAGGAAGGCCTGCAGAAGATGCCCGTTGTCGTAACCGCATAATAAAATGTGCCGTCATAAGCCGCATCATTGGATACAATCGCTTGCCAATATCGTTCTTGCATAGCTCCCGCTCCTCTTCCGCACCTTGATGTTTACAAACTCAGTATACCCAAACGAATTCGCTCTTGTAAGGGCTGCGAGATGAGAAAGCAAGATTACGAAAGCCGCTTTCGGCGATAATAGCGGAAGGGAAGCCCCCATCACCTATAATAGGAGACATATACGATGCCGTCATATCAGCCAGGAACACTGCCATGGTGCGAGCAGACAAGCACGCTTACTTTGCCGCTACCTGCTATTTTCAATTACGAGCACAATCTCGGATACTTAAGCCGTTCTACCAATGAGTGTCTATTCCATGTGGATAACTCCGATATTTACAAGCTCCTCCCCGTTGGGGATAACCTCGTGCTGATCGCTGTCAACAGTCCGGATAATAAGGAGCTGCACATTCGCATCTTGTCCGGTCCGGAGGACCTCTCAAGCCCGCTCCTGCATGAGGCGATAGCCCGCTATGTGTGGGGGTGGTTCGACCTCGAGACCGACCTGGAGCCATTCTACGAGCTGGCGGGCAGCGATCCTCTCCTCAGCCGGGTCACGCAGGACTTCTACGGGCTGCGCCTGCTCGGCATCCCCGATTTGTTCGAGGCGATGAGCTGGGGCATTATCGGGCAGCAGATCAATCTAACCTTTGCTTATACGCTCAAAAGGCGTCTTGTTGAAGCATACGGCACGCCGCTTACCTGGCAGGACCGGACATACTGGGCGTTCCCCGCGCCGGAACGGATTGCCGGACTGGCCCCCGAGGCTTTGACCGCTCTTCAATTCACGGGGAAGAAAGCCGAGTACTTGATCGGCGTCGCCCGCCTGATGGCGGAAGGCACCTTGAGCTTAGAAGCTCTGCTGGAGCGAGGCGATTATGGAGCTATGGAGCAAGAGCTGCTGAGCATCCGGGGCATCGGCCCTTGGACGGCCAATTATGTGCTCATGCGCTGCCTGCGCAATCCCGCCGCTTTCCCCATTGCGGACGTCGGCCTGCACAACGCGCTTAAGCATGTGCTGGGCTTGGAGGCCAAACCGACCCTGCCGGAGATTCGCCGGCTGGCCGAGGGATGGAAAGGCTGGGAGGCCTACGCTACATTTTACCTATGGCGTGTTCTATACTAGCGCTTAGAAGGAGCGACGATCACCGTGAAATTTCTGGGATTAATCGAACAGTTATTCGCACAATACGGGTATTTGGTTCTGCTGCTCGGACTGCCGCTGGACGTCATTGCACTCCCGATCCCGCCGGGGAACACGACCATGACCTATACCGGATATTTGGCCTATAAAGGGGTGCTCCGATGGGCGCCGGCTATGGCGGCGGCATGGGTTGGATCGATCGTCGGGATGACGATCACGTATTGGATCGGATATAAGCTGGGGACACCGATCATCGAGCGATTCGGCAAGCTGCTGTTTCTGAAGCCAAGCCATCTGGAGAAAACGCGCAAATATTACGAGAAATACGGCAACAAACTGCTGCTGTTCAGCTTCTTTCTGCCCGGGATCCGGCAGTTTATTTTCTACTTCGTAGGCATTATACGCATTCCGTACCGTATTTTTGCGGTATACGCTTTTACGGGATCAGCCCTATGGGTAATCGTTTTTTTCGGGATCGGGTATGTGTTCGGAGATCAGTGGCATGCCATATTCGTATGGGTCGAGCAGTTCATAATGTATGCGATGATCGGTTTATGCGCCGTGCTGGCGGGGGTTCTTTTGTTCAAATGGCGGAAACGGTTCATATGAGGGATATAAAAAAAAGGTTGCCTCTTTGGTCTTGTCAGATCGAGAGAGGCAACCTTTTTATATGGAGCGGTTACACTGATGGGGCGGTTACGTTGATGGCGTGGCCGTTGGGGCTGGGGCCGGCGTACCCGGTTGGCCCGGCTTACCTTTGAACTTAAAGCCTTCATGGCCCGGCTTCGCTTGCGGCGCGCCGCCTTTGCGTTCGACGAAGCTTTTGAGCTCGTCGGTTAAATTGTCCTTCAGCTTAGCGATCAGCTGATCTTCGGTGATGCCCTTCTCTTGGGCAATCTCGGCAAGCGACTTGCCGGCTTTGCGCTGCGTGTTCAATTCTTCTTCAGAAACGCCTAGAATCTCTGCAATTTCCTTGGAGCTGCCGAAGAATCCGCCGCCGTAAGGTGCTGGCGCGGAATGGCCGAAGCTCATCACTTGCGGCTTCATCTCGATGACTTTCTTCAAGCGGTCAGCGAGACCTGCTTTCATTTTGTCCGCTTGTTCTTGCTTGATTTTCCCGCTGCTGAGCGCAACGTCAATTTTTTTCGTTTCGGCTTCCGTTAGTTTCGCCAAGAGCGCCTCTTCCGTCAGATTCGCTTTCTCCTGGGCAATTTGGACGATCGTTTTGCCTTGTTTGATCTCCTCTTTCAGCACAGTTGGGTCAATGCCCAAGATAGCAGCGAAATCCATTGCGCCGCCTTTGTTGCCGAATTCGAATCCGCCCTTGACCGGTCCGCGGCCGTGGTCTTGGAAGCCGTGGCCATGGAAGTCTTTGGAACCGCGGAAATCTTGGCGCTCTTTCCCTTTGTCTTTCTGCGGCGCAGGTGTGGCCGTACCGCTTGTTTCGTCCGCGAATACCAGGTTATGCTGAAGCGCGAGGCCGCCGCCAATAAGCAATCCAGCTGCGAGCGTGCCGACCAACACTTTCTTAGGAATAAGCTTCATCGTTGAACTCCACCTTTTTCATGAAATGGACTATTTTCCTTCAGTATAAAGGGTAATTGTGAAGGAAATTTGAAGCGCTTCATCCATTTCGCAAAAAAATCGGTTATGCCGCTTTCTTCTCCTTCGTCATCAGCACAAAGCTGAGTATAGCCCCGATTTCCATGCAGGCAATGATGATGCCGAGCGGAACCGCCGTATGGCTGCCTCCCAGTCCCACTACAGGCGCAATCAAGCCCCCGATGATGAACGAGAGCAGTCCGAGCAATGCGGCGGCGCTGCCTGCCGTCTTCCCTTGCTTCTGCAGCGCCAGGGATGTCGTCGCTACGGATACCGGGCCGACGCTGGATACGATGAAGAAGAAGGCGATCAGAATAGCCGGCAGCCCCGCGCCCAGCAGCGTCGCGATAAGCAGCAGCAGGCCGCCGAACGCGGCCATGGCCAGCCCTCCGGCGAGCAGACGGGGGTCGCTCACTTTGCCGGCGAGTCGGCCTGTCACCTGCCCGGCGATGATGACGCCCAGCCCGTTGACGGCGAAGCAGACGGAGAACATTTGCGGCGATACGCCGAAAATGTCTTGCAGCACGAACGGCGAGCCGGAGATGTAAGCGAACATGCCGGCGAAGACGAGCCCTTGCGTCAGTGCGTAGCCCATGAACAGCCGGTCAGTGAGCAGGCTGCGGAATGTGCGGAGCGTATTGCCGAGTCCGCCCTTGGAGCGGCGCTCCGGCGGATGCGTCTCTTGCAGCCCCCATGTGGCGGCTGCAAGCATCAGCAGGCCGATGGCACCGAGGACGAGAAATACGCCGCGCCACGAGGTGAACTGCAGAATCTGCCCCCCGGCTATCGGCGCCAGAATGGGTGCAGCCCCGTTCACCAGCATGAGCAGGGCGAAGAACTTCGTCAGCTCTACCCCCTCATACAGATCGCGGACGATCGCCCGTGAAATGACGATGCCGGCCGCTCCTGCGAGTCCCTGCACAAAGCGCAGGCCGAGCAGCACTCCGATGGACGGCGCGAGCATGCAGAGCACGGACGAGACCGCGTACAGCACGAGCCCGATCAGCAGCGGCATCCTTCTTCCCCGCACATCGCTCGCCGCCCCTGCAATGAGCTGGCCGATGGACATGCCGAGCATGCAGGCCGTGAGGCTCATTTGGGCCAGCGAAGTGCTGGTGTGAAGATCGCCGGCCAGATCCGGCAGCGCCGGCAGGTACATATCCAGCGAGAGCGGCCCGAAGGACGCGAGCGCTCCGAGCACGAGCACCATCCATAACCGGCCGCTGCGCCCTTTGGCGAGCCCGGCTTGGGAGGCCATTCGATTAGACATAAGAATCACAAACTTTCATTTTAGTGTAGTTCATATAAGCTATCACTGCGGTGTATTTTTGTCTAGATATTAGGCAGATTAACGCGACGAAGCACATCCCTTCAGGCTGCGTGTGCCCCCCCTCCTCCTGAATCTATATGAAAATTCATATAGATTTCCCTCAAAAAAGGGCAAAGTCGATAATTCTATTCGAACAATAGCGCACATTTCGGCTTTTTGCCGAAATCCGGGTACATATCAAAAGAGCCCCTAACAACCAACGGTTGTTAGAGGCTCCCTCGGCCCGCTTCATCCAGCAGCCTCGCTGCCTAAAGGACCGACTACTTCGTCACGCGAACCGTCACCTTCTCGCTAGAGGTAACGCCCCCCGCATTGACCAGCTCGCTGCGGTACTCATACACGCCAACGCCACGGCCCGTTATCGCCGTAACCGCGTTTTGCGCGCCAGGCGTAGCCGCTGTTAGCGCCTGCGTGTCGATCAGCACGCCGTTCTCATACAGGCGGTACTCGGTGGCGTTCGTCCCCCACCACATGTTCATGCTCACCTTGTAGCTGCCGTCGCCGTCCCAGTTGTCCTGGGACAATACCGGCTTGCCCGGTGCGGCATCCGTTACCTTCACGACCAGCGGAGAGCTGGTTGTCGTGCCGAAAGAATTCGTAAGCTCACTCGTATACGTATAAGTGCCGTTCGCTTTGCCTTTCACTTCCACTTTGGCCGTTTGTGCGGCCGGCGATGCGTCAGTCAACGTTTGCGTATGAATGAGCACGCCATTCTCGTACAGCTTGAACACGGTACCGTTATTGCCCCACCACATATTCATCGTCACCGTGTAGTTGCCGTCTTTCAATCCAGTCGCATGTCCGCTGTTATCGGACAGCACCGGCTTGCCGGGTACTCCGACGGACAACGGCTTCACCACCGTGATTGTCACGGCGTTCGTTTGCACGGTCACTCCATTCAAAGTAACAGCAGCCGTAAGTGCCGCCGAACCTTCCGCCACCGCGCTCACTTTGCCCTGGGCATCGACCGTCGCTACAGCCCCGTTGCTAGTGCTGTACACGACGGCAGCCCCGCTCAAATCCGCAGGCGCTCCATTGCTTAACGTGCCGGCCACATGCGCGGACGTCGTATCGCCCGGTTTCAGCGAATTCGCGTCAACAGACAGCGTCGCTTGGTTTAGCTTGACTTGCGTCTTCACTTGAAACGGCACAGCCGCTGTCACCATGTTCCCTGCCGCATCAGTTACACGGTACTCTACCGTGTGGGTGCCTACAGCCAAGCTGCCGGCCGCAAGCGTCTGACCGCTGCGAATAGCTGCTCCGTCAAGCGTCAATGCCTCCTCTGCCACACCGGACAGAGCATCTGTGCTCGCCAATACGAAAGTCAACGCATCCGCTTCCGTTACATCCCCTACTGCATGACCGGACTGTGTCAGCACGGCTGCCGGAGCCGTTTTGTCCAGCTTCACGACCAGCGTTTTCGGAGTTTCCGCATTCCCCGCCGTATCCGTGGAGAAGTAGCCGAACTCATTCGTTCCCTCTGCCTGAATGACCACCGGCGCCTCATAGGCTGCAGCAGTCCCGCCATTCACGCTGTATTGCGTCGTAACGGCACCTGCACGATCGTCCGCCGCCGTCAAGGTAACCGTAACATCATCTTTATACCAGCCTGCACCGTTCGGCTCGCCCGACAGCACAGCCGTTGTCACAGGCGCTGTGGTGTCCGCAGCAGCCGTAAAGTCGCTCAGCCCTCTTGGCTTCAATTGAAATACGCCTTTGAAAATCGCAGCGACACCGCGGATATTCACCGTTTGGCCCGCTTGATACGGGAATGAAGTCAAGGTCAGACCTGTCCGCCCATCTACGCGGATATGGTTGCTCACATCCCCTTTGACCGCATCGAATTCAAAAGATCCCGCCGGCGTCGCACTGATGATGTTCGTCACCGTTACATCGCTAAGCTCGACCAGCTGCCCCTGATTATCGTTGGTAACCGCCGTCACCGGCACAGGCACCGGAAGCGCCGATACGCCGGTCTTGGCAATCGCCACCGGGTCGGCCAGCTCCAGCTCCGTATTAAATACCGCCGTGGAAGCCGTTATTTTCACCTTATCTCCTTGATGGAAGCCGCTTTGGCTCTGGAACACATAAATACCGGCGGATTCATCCTGCAGGTAAAAAGCTTGACCGCCGAACGCACCCGGCTCCGTCGTCACAACGCCCTCCACCGTCACCAAAGTGCCGGTTGATTGACCGCGGGCTTCCGAGATGGATATCTGCTCCGGAATCGGGTTCTCCTCTCCCGGCAGCGGCTCGGCCGGAACGTCGCCGAGAGTAACCGTCTCCGTTTTCAAATTCGTAGAACCTTGACGCAGGCGCAAATTCGCCGATCCTGCCGTTCCCGCCTTCACGCGAACGGTCAAGTCCTTGGACGCATGCCCGTTGATATCCGAGGTCACGGAGAATGAAGTACTGTAGCCGTAAGCCGTCGGCCATGTGCCGTCCGCATTCTGGACCTGTCCAACCTGGGTTCCCCCGGCCAAATAAATCCCTACATTCAAACCCGAGACGGTCGTAGACGGAGGCAAATTATCCACGGCCACCCGCAGTGGGAATTCCACCGCATTCGGCAGCGTCGCCTGGTGTACGAAGCTGTACGCTGCGCTAGCCGTCGCCGCAGGTCCGCCATAAGAGCCCGGTTTGAACGTGCTGCGGTCATACCATTTGTAACCGGCATTCGGCGCAGCCCAAGGCTCGGGCTGCGGCTCCGTGGAGGCAGCCGGCGCTTCGAACGGAAGCAGCGCTGTCGGCTGATCCAACTGCATGCCGCTCACTTCGGAGAAGCTCGTATAGGTTTCTTTCTTCGCCAGCCAATTCACCATATTGACGAGCAGGACGCCGTCGTCCACTTCTTTGAAGCCGTCATACGTCGTCTTCTTCGCGCCCGTATCCTCGCGCAAATATTTCGGCGTCGCATCCTCAACCGGCGAAGAGTCGCCGATGAAGCCGGCCTTCCCTGCGCCTGCTTTCGCTATGGCGACAAACGGGCCTTCGGCCACGCCGCCGCCGTTATATACCCCTTGATCGACCGCATTCGCCCATGCTTCGTTCGTTTGCGGCAAATATACGATCCCTTTGGCCTTGGCAGGATCGATGATAGCCAGTGTGGAACCCGCATGCATGGCTACACTGGATACCCCCGCCGTAATGCCGAACGATTGCTCCGGCGCAACGATCTGGTTCGCGTTGATATCGCCTAGCGCGTTATAGCGGAACCTCAGGCCGAACTGCGTGGCCAGCCAATCGGAGCTGGCGACGTCCTGCATCGCCGACGATGAGGCTTCTTCCGCGCTCATGCCGCTGGCCGGGTTCGTCCACGCGCCACGGCGGTAGCCGTTAAACACCTCGGAACCGTCCCAGCGGTTCTTATTTCGATCGGCATTGTAATGATCGCCGATGAAGAAAATACTGCCGCCGCCCTGTACATACTGCGCCAGGGCATCTTGTTCGCTAGTCTTGTAAGGAACATTGGACTCCGCAACGACGAAAACGTCGTAACCGCTCAAATCGCTGAGTGTGATCGGTGTTGTTTTGCGCAGCTCCTTGACATAATAACCGTCGTTCGCTAATGCATTGGCAAAATCGGAGAACGCTCCGTCGATAACCCAATCCGCCGCTCCGGCCGTTTGTTCGTGGGTGTTGTCGAAGAGCACTTTCTTCCCTGCGTTTTCATTGACCACCTTCGCTTCGATGAAAGGTGCCGGATCCGCCGGCCCTTCCGCCATGACCGCCTGCCAACTGCTCGTCGCCAGCACTTGCAAAGGCAGCGCTACCGTCAAGGCTAATGCGACTTTTAACGCTTTTGCTTTCCACCCTGCTTTCCTACGCATAACAATTCCTCCTTAGCTTTTCTAAGACAAGACAAGCTGTATGCCGCCCCTTATTTTACCATGGTTCAAATCGGCGCAGTGCATTTTTTTTGTAAAGATAAGGGAATTTGTGCAAGACTACAAAGGTATTCGGTTTTTTGTCGAAGTACTCGAGTTGGCAAACCGTCAGTATGTTGACTTCCGTTCGCAAAACTCCACTCTTAGCACAAGCATAAGCTCACGAATATCACCTTAATTTACATGTAATCGCTTACACAAATATCCAAGAAAGCTGAGACCAAACTTCGTGTTCCGACTCGAAGTCATCAACGCCTCCAACTCAGCATCAACGAAGAGCGACGCGACTTTACGTGAACGAACTACTGATAGAGTTACCATCCTAGCAAAAAAGAGCTTCCCAGCGTAGATGCTTCTACGCAAAGAGGCTCCTTTGCTTTGCACATATGTCATACGCTCACTTAAGCGGAAATACAGGTCGCTATTTAAGCGAAATCAGCTCTTATCAGCAACGAGCGGAAATACAGGCCCTTATTAGCCCGATCAGCCGCCGAATACAGCCGAAACCGCTCAAATAGCGAATCGTATTTCCTCTTCCTCGCCAAATCGGCTGTTTTGGGGAGAATAACGGCTTATATTTCCCCTTAATGGGTTCCCCACACCCAATCTGGAACGTAAGTTTTGTGATCACGAACGGAATGGGTTGCGCTTGTTTCCGCTGTTCCGCTTGTTCCCGCTGTTCCCGCTGTTGTCACCATTACTGCAGCCTGACATCATAAACTACGACGACGGCTGAGTCCCCTTGTTATGCCCCCGGAACGCATTGGGCACGATGCCCGTATGCGCCTTGAACAGCTTGCCGAAATAGTTTTTATTCTCATAGCCAAGCATGTCGGCGATCTGTTCCACGGTTTTGTCCGTAATCTCCAGCAGCTCCTTCGCCTTCTCCATCTTCATCCGCGTCACGTACTCCACGAAATTCTCGCCGGTTTCCTTCTTGAAGAGCCGGCTCAGATAGCTCGGATGCAGGTGCAGATGCGCGGCGGCATCTTCGAGCGATATTTTCGTATGGAGATGGTTGTACACGAACCGTTGGCACTCCAGAATCTCGCGGTTATGCGACTCGCGGTACACCTGTCCCGCCCACTGGATCGCCTGCCGCAAGTAATCCTTCAGCCACAGCTCCAGCTCCCGCACGGACGACAGCTCATGCACGTCATGGTGCAGCAGCTCGGAGGAGAAGGTCGACTGGTAATGCTGCAGGGACTTGAGGCGCATCCGCACATCGAGTATCATCTTCAACAGCCATTCCTTGACCTCCATAGGCCGAAACCGGTGATACTGGATGAAATCGATCCATTTGGACACTGTGCTGTCGATCAAGTCCGACCGTTCGTCGAAGACGACGCTGCGGAACTCATCCAGCGTCTGGGCGTATTCCGCCAACAGCAGCCCCCCGTCGCCGAATCCTTCCCGGATATGCTCCAGCTTCACCACCGAGCTTTCCGGCAAATAAAAGCGGGAACTCCGGGCTTCAGCCATTCGCTTCAACTGATCCTTGAGCGAACGCACATCTTTGGCCGGGCTGCCGGTAAGGAAAGAGAAGGAAATCTTGGCGAATTGCTGCAAGCAGCTTTGCAAATGGCGCAGCGTCTGCTCCATCTTCTGGGTATTGTTAACGTGAATGCTGCCATAGTGCGGAAATAACAAAACAATTTCACCCGTATCGTACGTGAACAGCGTCGTCTCCTTCTGGTCCACCAGCAGCTCTTCAATGATATTCTGCACCGTGTAGTCGAACAAATCTTTGGATTGGAAGCGCTGATTCGCCTCCTTCACCCGGTTGGCGTAACCGAATACAGGAAGCAATCCGTGCTGCCCGAGCCGAATGCCGAACCCTGCCGCCTGCTGAATCCACTCCTCCGAATCGAACAAAGGCTCATTCACCGTGCTTCGGATAAATTGACGCTTCGACGAGCTCCGGTGGAGCGCCGCTTCTTTCTCGAGCTTGCGGCTCTTGGAGAGCACGTTATCCTCGGCATCCAGCTGCTCCTTCAGCCGCGAGAGCACCTCGGAAATATTCCCGACATTCATCGTTTCCTTCAAAATATACTCGCTCACCGATAGCTTCATCGCTCTCTGCGCGTAATGAAAATCGTCATGGCAGGACAGAATGACGGCCTTCACATGAGGGTCCTCCTCACGGAGGGAGCGAATAAGATCCAGCCCGTTCATCTCCGGCATGCCGATATCGCTGATCAGCACGTCCGCTTTGGCCCGCCGGCCCGCCTCCAGCGCTTCCAGCGGGTTCTCGTAGGTTCCCGCCAGACGAAACCCTAATTTATCCCATGGAATCGCCGTGCTCAGGAATTCAAGCACAGGCAAATCATCATCCACAATCATAACGGAATACATCGTTACCCCTCCTTCCCAATCTGCTGCGGGAAGCGCAGCAGAATCCGTGTTCCTTGATCCGGCCCGCTCTCAATCTCATAATCGAAGCGATGGCCGTAAATGATACGCAGCCGTTCAAATACGTTATGCAAGCCGATCCCCGACAAGGACGGACTGCGCGGCACATGCGGGTGGTGCGCCGGCACCGACACGAGGTGTTGGCGCAGCTCCGCCAGACGCTCAGGAGCCATACCGACACCGGAATCCCTTACCTCCAGCTGCAGCCGTCCGTCCTCGATGATTCGCGAGGCGATCGTGATCGTGCCCGGCTTGCTCTTCAGCCCGTGAATGTACGCATTCTCGATCAGCGGCTGGAGCAGGAATCGCGGTATTTCAATCAGCAGCGTATCGGAAGCCGCCGAGATGCGCAGCTCCACCCGGTCCCCGTGCCTGGAATTCAGCAGCCGGACGTAATGCTCGATAATCTCAATCTCTTCATGCAGCGGGATATATTCATTATTGCGATTGATCGTCATCCGCAGGAGTGACGACAAGGAGGAGATCAGCTCCGCATTCTCCGAATCGCCTTTCATCATGATCTTCAAGCGGATGGAATTCAGCACGTTAAATAAAAAGTGCGGATTGATTTGCGCCTGCAGCATCGCCAGCTCCGCCATTCGCTTGAGCTCCTGTTCGCGCCGGTTCTCCTCCAACATCAGCTCGATGCGGTCGATCATCCGGTCGAACACATAGCCGAGCCGTCCCACCTCATCGACACCGCTGATGTTCGACCGTTCGCCCAGCTGCCCGGATTCGATCCGTACGACCGTCTGGACAAGCCGCGCAATCGGCTTCGTAAGCGTACGCACCATATACAGCAGCACGACGGCAAATAAAACTAAGAAAAACAGCTGAACGAAGAAGTCCGTCTTGCGGAACGATTCGATTTTCTGAGCCGCCGTTTTGTAAGGGCTCATGTTGACGAGCTGCCATTCCGGCGTCACATGGCTGCTCAGCAGAATATAATCTTCGCCTGCCACCTTGACGAACGAGGAGCCGTCCTCCTTCGGCAGCTGGTCGAAATACGGAAACGGTGTGCCGATCGTGGAGGAATCCTTATCGACCAGAATGCGCCCCTTCTGATCGACGATCGCCATGATTTCATTATTTTGATATTGATTGAATAAATCTTGCAGCACGCGGGGTTCCAGCCCAACGATCACATACCCGTAGGTGACGTCGTTCTTGCGCAGCGGCTTGGCCGCCGACAGCAAATACGGCTGATTCGTCTCCTGGCTGTAGTTCGGCTCAGCCCCGATCCATTTTACATTATAACCGGATACTTTCTCCACATCGCCAAACCAACTCTTCTTGAAAAAATCCTTCGGATCAAATGCAAAAGTCGTATAGGAGGCCACATACTCCTGATTCGGAAGCAGCACGGTCACATTAATGTTCCCGAAGGGATCAATGACGGTGGTCATTCGCTTGGCGATCGTTTGCTTATATTGCAGAACATCACCTTTATCTGTTCCCTCATTGGCCTTGCCTAATTCCCGAATGGACGGCTGCAGCTCCTCGTCGAATTGAATGAAGTTCATCACATAAATCATATTCTTCATTTGGCTGTTGACGATTTGACTGACAATCCGCATCGATTCGCGCGAGGTTTCCGTTACCTGCGTCCTGACCGCATCGCGAGTGAAGAAGTTGGATACGTTCATGGAGACCAGCGATGGCAGCACGAGACAGACGAGAATCGTGAGCACCAATTTATTGCGTAAAGATAAGGTTCGAAGCCAGCCCGGCACCGCGTTCGCCTGCCTTTCGGAAAAATGGGAAAAAGAGGGGCCCAGGGCCACCTCTTTTCATTATACCAGCAATCGCGATTGCTTACTTGGCGTTGCTCTTACGGATATCTTCGATCTTCGTTTTGGCAGTTTGGATCGTTTTCTCCAAATCTTGTTTGCCTGTCAGGAACAGCTCAACTTGCGTCAAGTACTCTTTCTCTTGCTGCAGAGCATAAGTCGGAGGAACAACCAGTTTCGTCGCCTTGTTCACTTTCAAAGTAGCCAGCAAGGAGTCTTTATCGATCATAGCCACTTGTTCCGGTTTGCCGCTTTTCAGAATCGCATCAACGTTCTTGTTGATATCGGCTTTTTTCCAACCGGAGAAGAACAGACCTTGCGTTTGGATCCCTTCCGTTGTGTACCATTTCACGAAGTCATAGGCAGCTTGCTTGTTCTTGGAGTTCGCGGCGACACCCATGAAGTCAGCGCCTACTTCAGTCAGACCGTTCTCAGCCGTCGCATCCGATTTCGGATACGGTGCGAACACAGTTTTGAATTTCGCATTCTGGGAAAGCTCGCCCACCATCCAGTTACCTGTTGCAAGCATCGCTGTTTTACCGGCGTAGAACACGTCACGGTAAGCCATTTTTTGCGATACGACTTCGAAGTAAGGTACGGATGTTTTGTCCACGTTCTCCATTTTGTTTCTCAGATCAAGGGAGTAACGGACTTTCGGGTTGTCGATATTTTGGGTACCGTCGGATTTCACGAGGTACGGATTCTCCATATCGTTGTTAAGCGCTAGCAGGGCGTAGTCTTTCCAGTTGTGGAAATAAGAGCCGTATTGCTTGGCGGCGCCTTCGCCTTTTGTCATCTTTTTCGCATATTCCGCGTATTGATCCCATGTCCATTCCGTTGGAACCGGAAGCTTCGCTTCATCCAATTTGTCTTTGTTCAGAAGAACGAACCATTCGATCATTTTACCTGGAAGAGCGTAGTACTTGCCGTTCACGACTGGATCCAGCTTATATTCGTCCTTCACCACGATACCGTCTTTTTTCAGGTACTCATCAAGCGGCTCCAGGATGCCTGCGCCTACACGCTGTGCGAAATCGGATGCGCTGGAGTACATCACTACGTCCATTTGCTCGCCGGAAGCAGCCAGAAGATCAAGCTTCTTCATCCCTTCTTGGGAATCGCCTTTCTCGGACATGCTTTCATAGACGACTTTGACTTCCGGATGCAGCTTGTTGTAAGCCTCTACCGTCGCATTCCAGTTGCCTTGAGCTTCCGTGTACCAAGCTTGTACTTTAATCGTTACCGGAGCTTTCGCTCCGCCCGCAGCATTTCCGCTATTAGCCGCAGGCGTTTCACTTTTATTACCGCAGCCTGCAAGCGCAGCACTGATGGCCAACACGCCGCTAAGTACTAATAAACTCTTTTTCATAGGAACCCCTCCACAAATAAGCATTTTGTTTGAAAACCTTTACATGACCGATCGTATCAAACTTGGGGGGAGCACACGAGGCACTTTTTTAACCTCATGCACTCATATTTTGACATCTTTCGACTTAGCCTTTCACGCCGCCCATCGAGATTCCTTCGATAACCTGCTTCTGACCGATGATGAAAATAATCAGCAGAGGCACGATCGCGGATACAGATGCCGCCATGATCAGCGAGTAGAACTCACCGTTCAAATCGGCGAAAGACCGAATACCTAGCGGAAGAGTGAATAAGTCTTTGGTTCTCAGGAAGATCAACGGGTTCTGGTAGTCGTTCCATGTCCAGATGAAACGCAGGATCGCATATGTCGCGATAGCCGGACGAACAAGCGGCGTACAGATCGACCAGAAAATCCGGAGATGGCCGGCACCGTCGATCCGTGCGGACTCCATGTATTCATCATGAATACCGAGATAGAATTGGCGCAGCATGAATGTGCCCAGTACGCTGAAGGAACCTAGCAGAATCAAGCCGAAATGGCTGTCGAACAAGCCAATCCAACGGAACAGAAGGAACTGTGGAACGAGAATCGCTTGGCTCGGAATCATATAGATCGCCAAGATAAGAACGAAGAGTCCGTTACGGCCGCGGAACTTGATTTTGGAGAAAGCGTACGCCGCCATGGAAGACAGCAGCACGGATAACGCCGTCGTCAGTACCGAAACCTTAATGGAATTCCAATAATACAGGGAGAATTTTGTTTCCCAAACCGCTTTATAATTTTCAATCACATTCCAATGCTGCGGGATCCACTGGATCGGATAAACGAACACGTCGGCTTCCGGCTTCATAGAAGCGGAGATCATCCAGAGGAACGGCGACATAAATAGTATGCCAATTACAAGCATGACCAATGTAAGGAGAATTTTTTTCAACTTTTGATTCTTGTCCATCGGGTTTTCCTCCTCCTCTTAGTAGTTCACCCATTTACGCTGTCCGACCCATTGCACCAATGTAATCAGAAGGACAAACACCAGAAGCACAATAGCCATGGCAGACGCGTAACCGGATTGCAGGTTAATGAAGGCCGTTTCGTATAAGCGGTAAACAACCACGCTCGTGGAATTCGCCGGACCGCCGCCTGTGAGGACGGAGATGACATCGAACGCTTTGAATGTGCCGATAATCCCGGTCACGAGCAGGAAGAACGTTGTTGGCGATAAGAGCGGTACGGTGATGCTCATGAACTGCTTGAATTTCGATGCTCCGTCAATGTCCGCAGCCTCGTAGAGATCTTTGGGAATCGACTGCAGGCCGGCCATGAAAATAATCATGTTATACCCGATCGAGATCCAGATCATAAGACCCATCACGCAGTACAGTGCGAAGTCCGGATCTGCCAGCCATTTCGGCGGATTCGCGAAGCCCATGTCCATCAAAACTTGGTTAATCGGGCCGTAAGTCGGGTGGAAAAGCACTTGGAACACAATCGCGACGGCAACGACGCTCGAAATGTACGGAATGAAGTAAACGACTTTAAAGAAATCTTTCAAATAGATTTTCTTGTCGATGAGGACAGCCAGAATCAACGAGAAAATTAACGTCAAAGGAACGACGATCATTAAGATCATGTTATTTTTCAGTGACAAGAGGAAGACGGTATCTTTGAAAAGCTTGATAAAGTTATCTAATCCGAGAAACTTCACCTTGGAGAAGCCGGCAACGAAGTTCCAGTCCGTAAAGCTCAGAAAGAAGGATGCAATAATAGGAAATAACGTGAAAATGAAGAGCCCGAGTACCATTGGAGCGACAAAGGCATATCCGGTCAGATCCTCACGAATCTGCTGCATGGAGATTTTCCTTTTTACTTTTGGTGTAGAAAGGGTGCTCGAGTGTGAGTGTGTATGTGTATTGTTGGCCATCTTTTATTCACCCCAAATGTCGTGTTTTCTCTAGTCTACCCTCTGCACGGGAATCGAGTAAGTCAATTCTTTGACTCATTTGAGTAAAATTTTAACCTGGCACGAATCTTATTTTGACCTAATCAGCAAAAAATCCGCTAAGCCTAGGCCGGCTTAACGGATATTTCCCCTTACTTATTCGCTTCATGCACCTTCAATAGTTTGCCTTTGATCGTCGTATGCTTCATAACCTGGAGCACCATTGGACCTTTGCCGTTCAAAATATCAACATACGACGCCGTATCCCCGATCGAGATGATTCCGATATCGGCTGCCGTCACGCCTTCAATTTTGGCTAGCGTGCCGACGAAGTCTACCGCTCTGATTTTTTTCTTTTTCCCGCCGTTAAAATAGAGCTTCATGATGCCCTTGTTCAGTTCATCGCTGCGATCCCGCTTCCTGACAGGAGTCGCCTGCAGCTTCCGGTCAAAGGCCGGTCTGCCCGCAGCGACTTCTTCCTCGGTCGGAGCGTTCCTGCGCGGAATGGCGAAGCCCAGATAAGCTTCGATCTCCGGCAAGTACCGTTCCTCGCCGGGTGTGAGCAAGGTGATGGCTTTGCCCGTCTTGCCGGCGCGGCCCGTTCTTCCGATCCGGTGGACATAGCTCTCTTTCTCCATCGGCAGGTCATAATTGATGACATGCGTGATGTCCTCGACGTCGATGCCCCGCGCCGCGACATCCGTAGCGACGAGGAACCGGAACTCCCCCCGCTTGAACGCGTTCATCACGAGGAAGCGGTCGTCCTGCACCATGCCCCCATGGATCTCATCGCAGGGATACCCGAGGCCATCCAGCTGCCGGAACAGGTCGTCCACCCGCTCTTGGGTACGGCAAAAAATGATGCCGTTCTCCGGATTCTCCGTCACCAACAGATCCTTAAGGACGTTAAATTTCTCCCCTTCCGTTACGGGAACCAGGGCGTGTTCGATCTGGACCTTGGCCGCTTCCGGCGTCTGAATTTCAATATCGATAGGATCCATCATGTATCGGTGGCACAGTTGCTCCACATCCTGCGGAAGTGTCGCAGAGAACAGCATCGTCGTACGGTCCTCCGGCACCTCGCCGATGATCGCCCCCACCTGCTCGATGAACCCCATCCGCAGCATCTCATCCGCTTCATCGATAACGAGCATCTTCACCTTCTCCAGGTCCAGTGTGCCCTTCTGGATATGATCCAGCACGCGTCCCGGCGTCCCCACGACGACGTGACACTTCTGGTTCAGCTCCAGCTTCTGCCGGGCGAAAGGCTGCTTGCCGTACAGCGCCACCGCCTTCACGCGCTTGAACCTGCCGATGTTGGTTATATCTTGTTTCACTTGGTCCGCAAGCTCCCGGGTCGGCGTCAGGATCAGCGCCTGCGGGCGGTTCTCCTCCCACACCGCCAGCTCGCAGACCGGGATGCCGAACGCTGCCGTCTTCCCGCTTCCTGTACGCGACTTGACCGTCACATCCTTCTCCCGCAGCACAACGGGAATGACCTCATGCTGCACGTCAGTCGGCTCCTCATAGCCCAAACTGTGCAGCGCGCGGATGATCTCCTCGCTCAAACCGTAGTCTGTAAAACGTCTAACCGCCATGAATGAACGCCCTTTCTTCTATAACCTGGCCTTAGCCCCAAAAAACACCCGTGTTGTCCTGATCGACGAGCTGCAGCTGCTTCTCAAAATCAGAATCCGGCGCGATATGATCAACATAATGCCACTTATTCTTGCTGTCTTTCCAATAAAGCGACCATTTATCGGTTTCCATTCTGAACTGCGCGAAATCTCTTTTGGTCCACTCCGTACCTATATAAGGAGGTCTCTCCTCGACGAGCGTCACACTGTTACCTCTAAACTTGTACGCCAGCCTTATCTGATCTCTATAAGCTTTGGGTATTTTCTGGTCAACATATCTTTTTAGTATGCTATCGAGACGTCTTTTCGTAAATTCATCCATCATGATCTCCCCCGGAATCATCTTTATTTTTCCCAACTATCTCATAATCTTGCCAAAAAAGCCACCGGAAGCAGCAAACGCGCTTCGGATGGCTTCATATCTGTCACATGTGCCGCAATGCCCGGCTTGATAAGTCCGGGAAGAACGGATACATGGCCTTCCCCCTCAAACTCTTTGCACGCCACTTGCAGCGCATCCTTCGGCAGCAGCACCAGGCGCTCGTATAGGGCCCTGGTATTCTCGGTCATACGGCTAGGGTGCGCGCCCTCCAGTTCGCCTGCCGTGATCAGCAAATTCAGCTTCTCATCGACTTGCTCCGCATAGATTCGGAACCAATCTTCCTGCTCGCGGATCAGCCTGGGATTCCAATGGATCGAAGGGTTCCCGGCCACATATGTCTGGAACGTCTGAGGTCTTGTGAACAACGTCTGCAGAACGAATAGCCCTCCCAGCGAGTGGCCGAGTATCGCCTGCCGCTTGCGGTCGATGGCGTAATCGCGCTCGACGCGCGGCTTCACCGCATCGCCTCCACGCTCCGCTTACTTTTATCTTGGTAGAACACGAGCCTCTGCTTAGTCAAATAAAAAAGAAGCTGCCGCGGCAGCCCCTCCGTTTTCTCTCTACCCTTTTTCATTCATGTCTAAAAGACTGCACAGCCTGCTCCAACTTGGCACAGGCTTCTTGGTTCTCAGGCAGCGGCTTATCCGATCTGATCGCCTGCAGCACATGAAGCAGCAAATATTCCGGCATATCCACGTCCGGCGAATTGGCGGTGGCCGCCACGACGAGCTGCAGCTCGGGGATCACAAAGATCCGTCTGCCGCCTGAGCCGGAGGCATAGTACAGATTGTACGGCTTCTTGCCTCCTCGTACGAGTCCCTTCTCGAGCGTTTTGGACCACCAATACAATCCATAACCGCCCTGTGTGCCGTTGCTATAATTAAGGGTGACACGCTTCTGCAGCGAATCCCGAATCCACGCTTTGGGAATGATCGTTTGACCGTCCCATTCGCCTTCTTTCAAATACAAATAGCCGATCTTGGCCATATCCCGCAGCGTTAAAGCCAACGCCCACGCGCCAATGGTTCGGCCCTGCGGATCCTCGTTCCAACTCACCTGATCGATGCCCAGCGGACCGAACAAGCGGGACTTCGCGTATTCCAGCATAGATTGGCCCGTTGCCTTGTACAGTACAGCTGACACCAAGTGCGCATCGCCGTTGCTGTAATTGAATAGCGAGCCTGGCTCGACATAGCCCGGGCGTCCTGTAATGTACTGCACCCAATCCGGAGAATACATCATCTCGGTAGAGGAGCTTTCGTTCGTATTATCCCAAGCTATGCCTGACGTCATGCTGAGCAGATGCTTGATCGTCATTCTGGACTTCAACCGGTCATTGGCCAGCTCCGGGAAGAACTCCGCCACTTTCTGGTCCGCGCTAATAAGCTTCCGTTCATGTAAAGCAATGCCGACCAGCGCGGAGGTCACGCTCTTGGTTACGGATTTGAGATCCTGCGGCACATCCTCCTGCGTGCTCGCATTGTAAGCCTCGGCAACCAAATACCCGTTGCGGATCACAGCAACACTATGTACACCTTGGCTGCCGAACATCTCCAACGTTTTGGCCAGCGTTCCTGAGAACATGCCTTGCGCTTCCGGCGTGCTCGTTCTCCAACCTGCGGTTGGCCAATATGCCGCGGTCGACTTTTGTGCGTTTGATGACAGTATGGTTTTACTTTCCGACTTCCATGTAGGTTGCGGGGTTCCGGACATCTCTATCTATCCTTCCGTTTGGATTTAACCCTCTTTTTCTTTTCTTCCTAGCTTACATGAAAAGTATGAAGCAAATATGACGAAAAGCTTAATAAAACCTTAACTTAAGCTGAACATAAGCTGAAATCATGGCCGTAACCGCTCTTATGTTACAATATGCGTAACGACTTCCCGTCACGGGAACCCTTTCGGAGGATGACATGAGCAAACTGATCTTTTTCTTAGGACCTGCGGGAGCAGGCAAAACGACACTGGCGGAGGCATGGGCGCGCAAGCATGGCGGCGCCTTTCTCGATATGGACACGCTGCTGCGTCCGGCGGCGGCGGCCATTATGACCTTGGCCGGGAAAGATCCCGAGGACCGGGATTCCCCGTTTTATAAGCAGCACTGCCGCGATTTGGGCTATCGCATCACGATGGACGCTGCGCTTGAGAATGCCGCCCTGGGCTTGGACGCCATCGTGATCGGACCTTTCACCCGCGAAATCGGCGATCCCGCTTGGCTCGACCGGGAGCTTGCGCGCATCGGGGCTGCAGCGGCTGGAGCGGTTGAAGTGAAGGCCATATACGTTTACCTTCCATCCGACGAAGCTTACCAAGCGCGAATTCGCGCGAGAGGCTCGGCCTTGGACGTCTGGAAGCTGGACAATTGGGAGCAGTTCCGGCCTGCGCTGCAGAGAAATGAAATCAAGTGGCCGCTAGATGCGGCATCGCTGCTCTATTTTGACAACTCGGGACCGTATTCGCCGGACAAGCTTGCAAAGCTCGAAACGTTTATTGGGAAATGATGGGCGGGATGGACGAATGGGACGGACAAAAGAATCGGTCCCAGGAAGATTGACATTTAAATTGACAATACAATAAATGTAAAGCAATCATCCTAGAACTCAACTTTACAAAATTCCTCATGACGGATAAAATTCAAGTAACAAATCTTTCTGCTCAAGGGGCTATTATTCATATGAACGCCAAAACTTCCATGCAAGACATTGCCGATCGGCTCGGCATATCCAAGAATGCCGTCTCGTTGGCCTTGAATCATAAGCCAGGCGTCAGCGAGGAGCTGCGGATGCGGGTATTCGAAGCCGCCCAAGCGCTGCATTATCCGGCTGAGGCCAAGCCCAAGAAGAAAATGAGCCATCTGCTCGTTTTGGTGCCCGAATCCATCCAGAACGATAAGAGCTGTTACTATCAAGTGTTCTGGTCGATCGAGCAGAGAGCCAAAGACCTCGGCTATACCGCCATTATTAGCGGCGTAACCAAGGAGATGGAACAACGCCTTGCCCTGCCTGATCTCTATTACGAGATCGCGTTCGGCGGCATGCTGATCGTCGGCGCCTTCCACCCGGACTATATTCGCAAACTCAGTGCCGCAGGATTGCCGCTTGTCACGGTTGATCATAGCTATGACGGCCTGCAGCTGGACGCCGTCGTAACCGCCAACGCGGACGAAGCCTACAAGATGACGTCGCACCTGATCCGGCTCGGCCACCGGCGGCTCGGCTTCATTGGCGCATCCCCGATGACGAAGAGCATCAGGGACCGCTGGTACGGGTTCAACAACGCTCTCGCCGATGCCGGACTGGCCGCCGATGAAGCGCACTGCCATCCCGGTTCTGCCTCCAGAGCGTACGAAATGACGGACGCAGCGCGAGAGGAACTGGCTTCATATGTGAATGCGCTGAAGCCCGACGACCTGCCTACCGCGTGGTTTTGCGCGAATGACCGGCTGGCGATCGCGCTCATTCAGCTGCTATCGGCCAAGGGCATCCGCGTGCCGGAGGATGTGTCCGTCGCCGGCTTCGACGATATCGAATCCGCGCAGCTTATCATGCCCCGGCTCACGACCATCCGGGTGCAGCGCGAGCAGCTGGGCCGCGAGGCCGTGGACGTCCTAATCCGGAAGCTCGAGCATGGCGGCAGTCCGGCGAAACTAGCCGTCTTCGGCGAGCTGATCGAGCGGGATTCTTGCCGGCGGATCTGATCGTCAGGCGGAGACTACGAAGAACGTCCCTCGGGCTATGCGCGGGGGACGTTCTTTTTTTGGGGCAGTGATTCTAAAGCCTCGGCCATTGTTAAATTAACCTGCAAGTTATACAATAAACTAAAACATTAAGATTGAGGTTATCTCTATGCATATCGAAGTCTCTACCAAAAATATGGCTTTTCTCGAATGTTTCTCCTCGGAAACACGCGTAAAAATGATCGAGCTCCTGCAGCACGAGTCTCTCAATATCAAGCAACTCTCGCAGAAGCTCGATATTTCCTCGGCCATCGTAACCAAGCACGTTCAGAAGCTCGAGCAAGCCGGCATCCTCGTCTCCGAGAATACGACGGGCATTCGAGGAACCCAGAAGATCTGCCACCTTAACCTGGAGCAAGCGGTCCTGCAATTCAGGCCCAAGAAGCCTAGCGAGCTCCCGACCAACACGATCGCCATCCCGGTCGGCCAGTACGCCTCCTTCGAGGTCAAGCCCACCTGCGGACTCGCCTCTTCGACCCAACTGATCGGCGTCTTGGACGATCCGCGGTATTTCGCCGATCCCGGTCATGTGCACGCCGGCATTCTGTGGTTCGCCAGCGGCTACGTGGAGTACCGCATTCCCAACTTCCTGCACAGCAATCAGAAGCTGCGCACGCTGGAGATCTCCTTCGAAATCTGCTCCGAAGCACCGGGGTACAACGAGAACTGGCCGTCGGACATCTCGTTCTATATCAATGACGTTCCCCTCGGTTACTGGACGAGTCCGGGCGATTTCGGGGCGCAGCGGGGAATTCTGACGCCCGATTGGTGGAGCAGCAGCAATACGCAGCACGGTCTGCTCAAAGTGATCACCGTCAGCCCCACAGGCTCCTATCTGGACGGCACCCAAATATCGGACACGACGATCCAAGACCTGTCCGTCGCCTTCGGCAAGGATATCACCTTCCGCATCGCGTCGCTGGAGAGCTCCGCCAACTGCGGAGGCATCACCTTATTCGGCAAAAGCTTCGGCAACTACGCACAGGATATCGTCGTCTCGATGCATGAGGACAAATAAGCTTTACGACCCATAATCGTCAAGTACAACAGCCGCCGATTCCCGCCAAACTCTTTTTCCCGCCCCACAATGACTTGTTGACAGCAAACTTGACAGCACCAAGCAACCGAGTATTTTCGCCAACATCTCGCATCGTTTTGCAGGACAAAAAGAGGGAGGAACCGCCAAAAAGTCAATGATCAGCCATTGGCATAGGAGAAGCGCATGTCTTCCGATTGCGGAATGAAGTGGTGCCGGGTTTCGAAGATCGCATTCAACATATGAATGGCATCCCCTTGCTGTTGGCTCATCTTCACGTTCTCCTTCAACTTGGACAACAAGGACCGGTTCGCGATCACTTCAAGCAGCTGGTTTTTCAATTCCTCCGCGTTCTTCGCTTGAATCGCCGCTCCGAGGCCAACCAGATAGGCAGCGTTCTCCTGCTCCTGTCCGGGGATCGGCTTATAGAGCATCATCGGAAGCTCCAGCGCCATCGCCTCAGAAATCGTCAGGCCTCCGGGCTTCGTGATGATGAGGTCCGATAAAGCCATCAGCTCGTGAACGTAATCAACGAAGCCCGTTATCTTCACATGATGGCGCATCTTCATACTGCCCAGCTCCTCCTCCAGGTGCAGCCTGAGCTTCTCGTTGCGTCCGCATACGAAAATAAACTGTACCGGCGCCGTCAGCTCCTCCGACTGCAGCACGGACTTGAACTGCTTGCCGATCAAGCCGTGTCCGCCGCCCATGACGAGCACAGTCGGCATCTCCCGGTGCAGCCCATGCTTGTCGCGGAGCGCCATCCGGTCGTACTCGCGAGTGAACGGCATTCGCAGCGGAATGCCCGTCACGACAATTCGCTGCTCCGGCACCCGGTAGCGCAGCAGCGCTTTCTTCACATGCTCCGCTCCGACCAGGTAGCGATCCGTTCCCGGATGAACCCAATAACTGTGATCCGTGTAATCGGTCATTACCGTCACCGTGGGTACCGTAGTCCATCCGTTGCATTTCAAATACGACATCGCCGCGGCGGCTCCAGGAAATGTGCAGACCACTTCCGTCGGCTCCTCTTCGTGCAGCAGCTCCAGCATGCGGTCCGTGCTGAACGACTTCATTTTTTTGAAGAGATGGGAGATGGTGTTATCCTCGCGCGTCTTGCGGTACAAGAAGCCATAGAGCGACGGCAGGCTCTTCACCCACTGCATATAGCAGTATTTGCCTACCCCATGCAGATAAGGGTGTGTCCACTCCAGGAAATCCACGACTTTCACATCCGCATCCGGCCTATGAAAGCGAGTCGCCTCGAGAATAGCTTGCGCCGCTTTATTATGTCCGTCCCCCAGGCTGCCTGTCAGGATCAAGAGTTTGTCCCTGCGTTTCATCTTCTTAGTCCTCCTTCAAGCTTGCTTTGCCGTGTTGCGGCCGGAATAGAAGGCTGTGCCAGCCAGCCTCGTCTTGCACGTTCCAAGATATAGATCACGCCTTCCGCTACAAGAATGGCTCCTGCAATGTCCAGCAGAACATGCTGTTTCACGAATTGCGTGGATAGGATAATGAGCACCGCCATACAAGAAACTATTATTTTTGAAATTCTCGCCGCCTGTCTGGATCGCAAATACGCTTTCATCATCAGGTACGAGGTCAGCACATGTGTACTTGGGAAGCAGTTGAACGGCTGATCCGCCCGGTACACCCACTCTACCATCCGCAGCAGCCAATCGCTGCCGGTTAGCTCCGGCCGAGGTACAGTAGTCTGATATATGGCATACACGCCATAGCAAAGCAATAAGCCTATCACGAATTCTACAACTGTTCTATAGTAATTCCGGCGATCCTTGTACGCCATATACAGAAATCCTGCCAACAGGAACAGATACCAGGACAAATAAGGGACAACAAAAGCTTTCAGAAAAGGGATTTGCCGATCCAGGTCCGTGACCAGGCTGTAAGCACCATCCCCGCCGTGGTTCAGCTCCACATAGATCAGGCCTACCAACGGGATCAGCAGCAGCATGCTGCAGGCCAAGCAATAAGACCACAACGAACTTATTCTCACTCCAATCACTCGCTCTCCTTCATATTATCTTCATGATAAAGGAGAACCGCCGCCATCTAAACGCACTAAGGTACTGTCTTTCTTTAGCCAAAAGTCTTGATAAAACCTAGACCAAAGGCTAAGTTCTAAATGCCCGGACAAGTCATATAGGCAGCCTTCGCATAGCAAAAACCCAAGGCACATACCTCGGGTTATTCCGTGCTCTCGCTAACCATTCTTCCCTTACTTTCGCTTGATGAAACGCACACCTCCATATAACAGCGCCCCCAGCAGGCATGCGGCAACGATAGGCACCACAGCGCCATTCATAGGCGTATTCCCATCTGCCGTTCCTTGCTTGGCGTCGTCCGGAATGGGAATTTCCCTCTCCTTCAGATATTCCAGCTCCCGGGCAGCATCTGCCGTCATTTTGGTCGGCGAACATAAGGGATGTTCCCAGTCTCCGTCTTTCTTTTTCAAGAAGAAAAGATACTGCGTCCCCCGCCGGCTCGTTCCCCAAGTAAGATCCTCCATGGCGGTAATGTTTCGCTCTTCCAACCCTTTGAAGCTGGTGAGCACGGTCAATTTCAGCTCTTTGCCGCTTCGCCGCTCATGCACCTCATCGACATTAGCCACCACAACCGCATCATAGTACGCATAACTTTCTTCAATGGAGCGCGGAGCCGCGCAGGATAAGGCGAAAGCCCGGTCAGGCAGCAGCGCGGCACAGATGACCATAGCAATCAACAATATGTGGAATCTCATTCTCATCACATCACCCTCCTCTACCATCAAAGACGCAATCCGGCACGCTTTGTTGCATGGTGAGGGCAGGATATTCAAGAAATCAGTTTGGTTCGTTTCGCCTTCTCGGCAACCCGCTTCGTATAGCCGCTGAGCGGCTTTTTCAGGGCTAACGCCAACACATAGCAGACGAGGATGAACAGGCAGAGATAGAGGATATCCTCCAGTACAACCCCAAGCAGCATTCCGCCTACAGCCTCACGCATCGCCCCGACCGCATAAGTGAACGGCACAAAGGGGTTCAATTTCTGGAAGAAAGGCGAAGCCGTGCTTACCGGGAACGTCCCTCCCGAGCTTGAGAACTGCAGGACAAGGAAAATAATCGCGATCCCTTTGCCGATATTCCCAAACACGGAGACAAGCGTGTACGTAATCGTGATGAACACTGCGCTGACCAGCAGCGCGATCAGAACAAACCAAACCTTATCCACAACATACGTTCCCAGCAGATACATATCCCCAATGGTGACAATGAGAGCTTGAAAAAAGCCGACCGTAAGGAAAATCATCATCCGCCCAAAATATACATGGTGCGTCTTGAACGAGTCATCCAAGTTATCCACATCGACTCTCATCAGAGAGACGAGCAGCATCGCCCCCACCCACAGGGATAATGTCGTGTAAAAAGGCGACATCGCCGAGCCGTAGTTCGGGATGGGGAATTTCTTGTCCTCCTTAATGAGCACCGGACTCGCAAGAAAATCGCTCTGCTTCTGGATATCGTTCTGCAGCAGCCGGAGAATCTCCTCGACACTGCCGCTTCCCTGCACCTTGCGGATTTGATCCGCCGCTTTGTGCACGGCCGCTTCGAACTCCGGCAGATCGCTGCGCACGAGATTGGCCGCCAGATGCACGGCATCCTCCACCTCCGGCAGCTTCGTCCGGTAAAGATCCGCCACCCTGCGGATGTCTTCCTCCGCTGCGGGCAGATCGCTTCGAATGAAATTCGCGGCTTCATGCAGCTTCTGCTCAATGCGGGGCAAGTCATTGCGGATGAACGGGGCCGCCTCGTTCATACCGGTGACGAAGGCGTCCAGCTTGCTCTGAAGCGCCGTAGACGCCTCATGCACCTTGGCGCGGATTTGCGGCAGCTCTTTCTGCAGGGCATCGAGCTGGGTCTGGGCATAATGAATGCCGTTCTGCGCATCCGTCAAAATTTGCTTGATGTTCGGCAGCTGCCCCTTCAACGTTTGAAGCGTGCTGCCTGCGTTCTGGGCGATGCTCAGCAGTTGAGCCAGCGCCTTGGTCATATTCGGCACGATCTCCGTGTCATACTTGGCGAGCAGGCCGCCAAGAGCTGCGCTAGCCTCTTTGGATAACAGGTTCAAATGATTCACAAGCTCTTTGGCCGGCTGTTCGCCGCGGCTGATGGCGGATTGCAGCTTATCCACAGCTTGAATCTGGTTCGCTATATTCGACTGCACACTCTTAAGCCGTGAGATCGCATCGGTGAACGGGCTATTGGGCAAATACGCGTTCAAGCGTGTGAACAGATCAATCATGCTGTCGAGTACAGATGAGCCTGCCGACAATCGCTCGGTAACCAGAGCTAGCGCAGCCAGCGCCTTCTGAGGGTCGACATTGGCATCCTGGAGAACGCCTGTCAGTTGAGTGACCGCGTCCGCCGTTTGCTGCAGCAGGATCAAATTTTGCTTGACCACCGGAATCAAAGCTTGGAAGGCGCCCTCATTCTTTTGCAAAAAATTCGCGAGCCCTTCGGCAAAAGCGCCCCCTTGCTCCGCAATCGCCTCTATTCTAGGCAGCGTATTCAAGGCCGAGCTGACGATTTCGTCAGCTCTTCGAGAGGTGTCGACGGCGGTATTCAGCACCTCCTCGACTTGGCCGAAGTTCTGGTCCAGCTCCGCGATGCGGCTGGCAGCCTTCTGGATGTCCGGCAGCTTCTGCTGGATCACCAGCACCTCCTGTGCGACAGCCGCAATCTTCGGCCAACGTTCCTCGATCTTCAGCACCGTGTCCGCCGCACGGTTGATATCCGGGATTTTCTGCTCGAGCTGGACGATCTTCTGCCCTTTCTCGCGAATCTCAGGCAGCTTCTGCTCCAGCGCCAGCGCCTTTTCCCCCATTGCTGTAAGATCCGGCAGGCGCTTCTCCAGCTCCAGGACTTTGCCCTCTATATTCCGAATCGTCGGCAGCTCCTTCTCCAAATCGACGCCGATCTCTTTCATGCGCGTCAGAATCGAAGTGCTTACCGTTTTGATAAAATTCTCACTGATTTGCTCCGTGACGCTGGATGCGCCTTTACTTGTGATTTTGGGCGCTACCGCATTGATTTTCTCATTCACCGTATATACAATTTCCGGTTTCTCCAAGGATCCGTCGATAATGCTCGTGATCTTGCGCGAGAAATCCTCCGGAATAATCAGACTGGCGTAGTAATCGCCGTGCTCCACGCCGCGCAGCGCCGTCTGATCGTCCACGAAGGTCCAGCCGAGCGTATGATTGTTTTTTAAATTATCCACAACCTCATTACCGATATTGATCGTCTTGCCCTCGACCGTTGCCCCCTTGTCGTTGCTCGTTACCGCAATTCGGATTCCCGATGTATTCGCATACGGATCCCACATCGCCTCAAGGTTAATCCATGCATACACAGACGGCAGAATAGCAAGCGCAACGATGAGGAGAAGACCTGTAGGCACCCTCCACAAGTTGGTCAAATCTGTCCGATAGATGCTCCAAACTTTTTTCATCGCGCTCCACCATCCCTTGGCATTTGGTTATTAATGTAACCGGAGTCGTTCGTACGCATGCAAACCGCTTGTTCGCAATTCCCGAAAAACACGTACCCCCATGTGGATAACCCTTTCTGTGGATATGTGTACAACGCGGATCACACCTTTTCCGTACTGGGGATTGTGGACTTGTTGATACTGTGAGTAACTTTGTGGATAAATGTGTATTGCTTGTGAGTGGAGCCGGAAAAAAGAGGGAGGAAGCAGGCAGGTTGGAGTGATCTGTTGAAGGCCCTGAGGAGGCGAGGCGGTGAACGTACATCAAGGAGCGAAGATGCGGAGGCAAGTGCGGGAAACTGAATGTGCGGCGAACATCATCAACAAGTAAAAGAGTAAAGATGCAGCGGGTGCGGTGAGGGCTTTGCAGAGGCGACGGCAAATTGAGGGTAGTTCGTACTGCAGGAGGGAGTGAACGGGCGTGTAGATGAGGGGAGAGCCCGCGGAGGACGTGGTTTAGCATACAGGTACGACCGGAAACGTCGAAACGTGAAAAAGAGGGAGGCACCCGACACCTTGCGGCGGCACGTGAACCTCCCAACTGTTTAATGATGAGATGCAAGTTCTTTAATTCTCCAGCAAAGCCTTCAGCTTTCGCAAATCGTTCTTGTTCGCTCGCTTCATCATCAAAGACATGAAAGGAGCGAAGACGGCCGAGAACCCCGAGGGATTCCCCCTGTTGCGCAGCGTCATTCGAGTAATCCGCTCGCCAACCGGTTCCCACGTATACGTCGTTTCCATCGGAAAAGGGCCGTCAACCGTGCGCATCACGAGCTTGCTGCCAGGTATATACTCGGCAAATTCATACACATAAGACAGCTCCTTGCCTAAGAAAGCTGCCTTGAACGCAACCTTCGAGCCTGCTCTCAATGGCTTCGGCGTTCGCCACTCGGCTGATTGAATGTTAACATACCATTCTGGAGCATGATCCGGATCCGAGGCGAAAGCAGCGACCTGTTCGGCAGGGCGATTAATCCTGATTTCCGTAAAAACGTCGACCACGTACGTCCTAGGCACCGACTTTGAGCTGCTCGTCTTTGTTCATCAGCCATTGTTCCAGCATCTCAACCGTCATGCTCTTCAACATATCGCCATGATCCTGGATAGCGTGGTGCCACATCGCGGCCTCGACTTTATATTTGTTATCGTCCGTTATTTGAAATCCGCAGTTACAAACTAATGTGTTCATCCTATTCATTCTCCTTATCTCCACATTCAATTTATTAGTGTTTAGTGCATAGCTTTCTCAGACCACGGATCCTTACCCGGATCCTGATCTTGCGCCGCCGACTGCAAGCGAGGCATGTAATGCGACCAACCCTGTACGTGAGAAGCAACTTCTGTCGCAGGCAAGTTATAGTGCGTCAAAACCAGCAGTGTGCCGCTGTCTTGGGGTGTCAGCCGAAATTCAACGGTGCTGGAGCCGGGAGGAACGACTCCGGATCGTTCCCACCCCCAAGTCATAACAATCTTCTCATTGGGGATAATCTCTTTGTATTCTCCCATCGCGATGTCGCTTCCATTGACATCGATCCGGTATTTGCCTCCGATACTTGGATCGAGCAATACGTGGCGGCCCATCCAACGAACCAATTTGTCCGGATCCGTGAAAAAAGAGAACAGAGTCTCCGGCCGGCATTCGATGAAAATCTCCTTCTTAATCGTGTTTTGACTGCTCGTTGTTTCCATATTTTCTCCTCTCTTCCTCTTCCGCGGCTTCCTTCAGACGCAGCAAGCTGTCGTCCCAGAAGCTCTCGATATATTGCATCAATTCGGCGAATCCTTCCCTCCTAATGCCGTAGAATCGTTTGGTACCGGCCCGTCTGACAACGACGAGTCCGGCCTCTTCAAGAACTTTGAGATGCTGTGATATTGCCGGTGCTGAAATGTCAAAATGCGATGCAATGGCGCTGGAGGTCAGCTCCCCTTCACGGACGAGACGTAAAATGTCCCGGCGCCTTGGCTCCGTTATTGCGTGGATGGCTTTATCGATCATGGCATTAATTTAGCATATACTTAATTAAGTGTCAACTTAAATAATAATGCCGCACTCCAACCTCTTTTCATTTATTTTGACCTTGAGCCTAACCTGTTATGTCATTCGCCCGTCCGTCGCAGTCGAAGCAACACAAGCTCTGGACCTTATGACAAAAGCCTCCAAGTCCACAGTTCGTGGATATGGAGGCTTTTCATTAGAAATCGGCTGCACTCAGCACAAAACCAGTAAGTGACCATCGTGAAGTCCGTTAGAGGAAGCGGACCGGTCCCGCCCGCCGGCCTAAAGCGGCACCACTTGGCGCCAGCCGCCAAGCGCCGTCACATCTTCCGCGCCCGCAGCCGCGTAAGCTTCACACACAAAGCCCGGGACCTCCGTACCGTCCCGGAGCTCAACCTTGCCGATCCCGAGCGGAGCCGGAATCGCCGCCGCGAAGCCGCCGAAGGCATCCAGCGGCATCTCCCAAACCTCCAGGGCGATCGCCGCGCCGCCCTGCTCCCGCTTCACGAGCCCCGGCTTCGCCGGCGTCGTCGGCAGCTTCACGAGGCTGTACTTCGCGGCGGTTTCATCCTCACGGATGAACCGCGCTCCACAGCCTAGCATCTGCCGCTCCAGCGGATAGCCTCGCATATGCAGGCCGCAGACGGCGACGAGCGTCGTCGCCGGAGCAGCGCCCGCACATGCGACCGCTGCCGCCTCCGCCGATGCGCTCGCTTCCGCCAAGATCAGCTCGGCCGCGCCGCAGATCAAGCTCTCCTCATCGGCAAGCCCGAAGAGGGTGATGCCGAACGGCGTGTGCGGCGCCGCCTCGCCCGCCGGTATGGCCACCCCGCACAAATCGAGCAGGTTGCAATGATTCGTATAGCGCCCCATATCCCGATTCGTCGCAATCGGGTCAGCCAGCACCTGTTCGCGGGTCCACGTCCCGCCGCAGGTCGGCATGGCCAGCACGGCTCCGCGCAGCAGCTTGCGGGTCTCCAGCTTGATCCGCTGAAGCCGGTGCATCGCCCGAAATACCGATGCGGCATCGTGTTCAGCAGCCGCGCCGGAGCGTAGAATTCGCTCTGTCACAGGGTAGATGGCGTCCGGGTTCTCATCGACGAATGCACCAAGCGCCGCCCAACGTTCCGCAACCCACGGCCCTTCGTACAGAATGGCCGCCGCTTGGGCGAACATAGCGACATCCACGTAAGCGATGGGCAGATTCAGCTCCTTCAGTCGAGCCACCGCGCGGCCCCATGCCGCTTCATACTCAGAAGCATATGGACCGTAGAAGGTAAGCGGCCCGTCCGGCAGCAGCAAAGCTTGCGGCAGTCGTGAAGCTTCCCTGTCAACGCTGCGCGACCAAGGATCGTCAGCATGAAGACCGCGCACCGCTTCGTCCACGGCAAGCGCATCTTCCAGGCTGTGCGCGAAGACGGTGACGCAGTCCAAACTTGCGCAGGCCGGCACGACTCCTGTGGTTGGCCAAGCGCCGAGACTCGGCTTATAGCCAACCAGCCGGTTCAATGCGGCCGGCACGCGGCCCGAGCCTGCCGTATCCGTGCCAAGCGAGAAGGCTGCTTGGCCGCGTGCCACGGCAACGGCGGAGCCGGAGCTCGAGCCGCCGCTGATCAATTCGGGACGCAGCGCGTTATGCGTATCTCCGTAAGGGCTGCGCGCACCGACCAGACCCGTCGCGAACTGGTCTAGATTCGTCTTGCCGACCGGGATCGCTCCTGCGGCAATCAATCTCTCCACAACGCCGGCGTGTTCTTCCGGCGTATAGGCGTAGGCCGCGCAGCCTGCCGTCGTCGGCACGCCGGCCAGATCGATGTTGTCCTTGATGGCGAATGGAATGCCCCAGAGCGGTGCATCCGCCTGATTTATATCGATCAATCGGTCCAAGTAAGGCTGGATGTGCGTCAGGGAAGGCGGCGTAATCCAGATATTCATCTCCCTTTCACTCTCCGCCCGCTGAATGATCGCAGCGACAACCTCTAGCGGCGACCATGCGCCAAGCTCATAGTTATCCCGAAGCCATGGGATCGTCAGCTGCTCGGGAAGTTCTTTCTCATCGGCTTTCGTCATTATGAACACCTCTCCTTAAGCAGATTGGGCGATGCCGAGAATCAGCTGCCCGGCATGGACTTGATCCCCCGGCTTCACTTGAATCATCGACACATACCCGTCGCACGGCGCATGCTGCGGGAATTCCATTTTCATACTTTCGAGAATCGCTAGTTGGTCGCCCTTCTTCACTTGCTCACCCGGAGCAACAAGCACCTTCCACACGCTGCCCGGCATGATGCCCCGCACGGCGACCGTGCCTGCCGGCAGCTCATTCTCCGGCTGCACGCTGACGCTCTCCTGTTCGGATACGTATTCTGCGAGACCTTGCGCTTTCCAGCTTTCACGCTCTTCCCTGAAAGCAGATTGCTGATTCTTGCGGAACTCTTCCGTGCCGTCCTCAATGGATGTCAGGAATTGCAGATATTCCCCGAGATCGAAAGTCGTTTCCTGAATGTCGGCTTCGAACCTGCCCCGAGGGAAATCTTCACGCAGCTGCAGCAGCTCATCGGGGCTAACTTCATAGAATTGAATCTGGTCAAAGAACCGGAGCAGCCATGGTTTCCCCGCCTTGAAGCTCTCTGTGGACCTCAGTCGGTTCCACATCTGAATCGTCCGTCCGACGAATTGGTAGCCGCCCGGACCCTCCATTCCATATACACACATGTAGGCACCGCCGATACCTACGGCGTTTTCCGGCGTCCAGGTGCGTGCCGGATTATATTTCGTCGTAACCAGCCGGTGACGCGGATCGACCGGAGTGGCTACCGGGGCGCCCAAATAAACGTCACCAAGCCCTAAGACCAAATAGTTGGCGTCATAGACGATCTTTTTCACGTCATCAATCGTGTCCAGCCCGTTAATGCGGCGAATGAACTCCAGATTGCTCGGACACCACGGCGCATCCGGGCGCACCCCTTGCTGATAGCGCTGAATGGCCAGCTGTGTCGCCGGATCGTCCCACGAAAGCGGCAGCCGCACGATACGCGACGGCACGCGGAACTGTTCCAGCGGCGGCAGCGCGGCGTCGATCTCGACAACTTTGGCGCATGCCTCGCTGACGGTGATTTGCGACGGATCAATATGAATTTGCAGAGAACGAATGCCAGGCGTTAGATCCAGGACAGGAATCACACCGCTTTCCACAATGGCTTGCATCAAAGCCTGCACCTGGAAGCGCAGCAGCAGATCCAATTCCAGCTCGCCGTACTCCACGAGCAAGTTCTGATCGCCGCAGCAGCGGATCGTGATCGGGAACCTGCGTCCTGCGGCTCTGTGATAGAGACGAGGGTATTCCGGCGTAATGTCACCATGAACAGCAGGCAGGTCGATAGCCGGCAGCTGCTCGAATTGCCCCCTGCCGATAGCCGCAAGCAGGCTCTCCTGCTCCTCGCGCAGCGCCTCCGCTTGCGGAAGCGTCAGCAGCCGGAACCGAATCGTATCGCCCGGATGAAGCTGTCCCAGCTTCCAGAACTCCGCCGAAGCCGTCGTCACCGGACATACGAACCCGCCTAGACTAGGACCATCCGGTCCTAGCAGAATCGGCATATCCCCCGTCAAATCCAATGTACCGATCGCATAGGCATTATCGTGAATATTGGAAGGATGAAGCCCCGCTTCGCCTCCGTCTTCCCGCGTCCACAGCGGTGCCGGACCTTTCAGCCTAACGCCTGTTCGCGAGGAGTTGAAATGCACTTCCCAGCTCGTTGCCGTCAACTGCTCGAGGTACTCCGCACGAAGGAATTCTCCCGTGCAGTGCGGTCCCGGAATGACGCCGATCGTCCACTCCCGGGTCATCGCAGGACGATGCCGCCCTGCAAGCACTGCCGCTTCCTGTACCGGACTGCCGCCGGCATTCACCTCGAGCACGTCTCCTGTCCGGAGAGCACGACCGCCGTGCCCGCCGAAACCTCCGAGCGTGAATGTCGAGGAGCTGCCGAGAATCTTCGGCATATCGAAGCCTCCGCTGACCAACAGATAGGTCCGCATTCCTTCCTTGGCCTCGCCGAAGCTGAGCACTTGGCCGCGAGCCGCTTGCACCGGGGTATACATCGGGACAGCAGCTCCATCAAGCTGAGCCTGCATATCCGCCCCGGTAACGCAGAACCACATCCCGCTGCGGAATTTGTAAGACCCTCCGCGCAGCGTCAACTCCAATCCCGGCGCATCGTCCGCGTTGCCCAGCAGCTTGTTGCCGATCCGGAACGAGAACGGATCCATCGGTCCGCAAGGCGGCACCCCCACATCCCAATGGCGAATGCGCCCCGGGAAGTCCTGCACGGTCGTCTGGATGCCGCCGTCGACGACTTCGAGCGCCCGCATGGCAGGCTCGAACGCAGTCAATAATTGCGTGTAGACGTTGCCGTCCACGCAGTCCTGTTCCTGCAGGAGAGCCTGCAAATACTGCAGGTTCGTTGTAATGCCATACATGCGCGTCTCGGACAACGCTGCGATCAGCTTGCGGATCGCGTCCCGGCGATCCGTGCCGTGGACGATAATTTTGGCCAGCATCGGATCGTACAAGGTCGTGACCGTCAGACCGTCCCTGACCCACGTTTCGTTGCGCGCCCCGCTTGAGAATACCGCCCGGTCCAGCTGTCCCGCGCTCGGGCGGAACTGCTGCAGGCAATCCTCCGCGTATATGCGCGCTTGAATACTGTGTCCCGACGGCTTACGGACTAAGGACTGCAGATCGGCAAGCTCACCCGCCGCTTCGCGCACCATCCATTCAACCAGATCGATTCCCAGCACTTCCTCCGTGACACCGTGCTCCACCTGAAGTCTTGTATTCACTTCCAGGAAGTAGAACTCGCACGTCTCCGGATCGTACAAATATTCCACCGTGCCCGCGCTGCGGTAACCGGCCTCCGCCGCCAAGCGCTTCGCCGAAGCGAACATCGCCTCGCGGACATCGTCCGACAAGTTCGGCGCCGGGCTCTCTTCAATGACCTTCTGATTCCGGCGTTGAATGGAGCAATCGCGCTCGCCAAGGGCCACCACCTCCCCGAAGCCGTTGCCGAATATTTGCACCTCGACATGGCGCGCCCGGGCGATATATTTCTCAAGGAACATGCCGCCGTTCTTGAAATTCGTTTCCGCCAAATGGCGGACGCCGTCATAAGCGGCTCGCAGCGCCGCCTCGTCCGCGCAGACGCGCATTCCGATGCCGCCTCCGCCGGCCGTGCTCTTGAGGATCACCGGATACCCGATCCGCGCAGCTTGGGACAGCGCTTCTTCGAGCTCCGTAATCAGCGGTGTTCCCGGCAGCATCGGCACGCCCGCTCTTTCTGCGATTTCCCGGGCGGAATGCTTGAGACCGAACATCTCCATTTGCTCCGGCGTCGGCCCGATGAACACAATTCCCTGCTCGCGGCAAGCTCTGGCGAAGTCGGCGTTCTCGCTCAGGAAGCCATATCCCGGATGGATTGCCTCCGCGCCGGTTTCCCGCGCCGTTCGTAGTATCAGTTCCATATTCAGATAACTGTCCTTCGCCGGCCCCTCACCGATCAGAACCGCCTCATCCGCTCCGTCCACATGCAAACTATCTTGGTCCGCAGCCGTATATACCGCCACGGATCGGACTCCCAGCTTCTTTAACGTACGCTCAATACGAGCGGCGATGGCACCGCGATTCGCGATAAGCACTTTGGTAAACATCCAACCCACTCCCCTTCGTCCTGTCTATTTCCCCCAAATGAACACCTGAATCGGCGTCGGATTGTACGCATTGCAAGGATTGTTCAGCTGCGGGCAGTTGCTGATCAGCACCATGGAGCTGCCGAGCGACTCCACCTCCACATAGCAGCCCGGTGCAGATACGCCGTCGTCGAATTTCAGGCCGCCCTCCGCCGTTACTGGAACATTCATGAAGAAGTTGATATTCGGCGCCAAATCCCGCTTCGTATATCTGCCGTCATGCTTAGCCAGCTGCAGCATAAAGGTGTCTCGGCAGTTGTGCATCGACAGCTTCTCGTGAGCGTAACGCACGGTATTGCTTTGCGCCGAACACGAGCCGCCGACCGTATCATGACGTCCGCACGTATCGGCTACGATACGCAGCAGCTCCTTGCCCGATTCCGCCCGCAGCACGGAGCCTGCGGTTAGATAGATGTTCCCTTGACCCGCTATCGTCGCCGTCGCACTGTAATGATCCTCCGGATTCTCAGCATCGTAGAACAGCGTATCCGCCGCCTGATTCCCTTCCAGATCGACAATACGCAGCACTTGGCCCGGTTTCAGCTCGCGCATCCACCCGTCCCCCGCTTGAATGATTTCGCTATAGATGGCCTCCTCGACGCCGCGAGGGCTTTCCACTCGATTAAATACCGCCATAACCGTTCCTCCTCCGTGTTTTCACTGTCCAAGCAATGCGTGGTATTCCCATGTATTCTCAAAAGCCCGGCGATTCTCCGAACGGAAGTTAACGCAAACATCGTCCTCACCTACAGGTTCGGCTTGCAGCACTTCTATTCGAACGGGCACGGAAGGATAAACCGTCCTGGGATCCAACGGATTCGGCGTATTGGACAAAACGAGCAGCGTATCCATCTCCGTCCGCAGCGTCACGGTCGCTCCCGCCGGACAATGATCCAAACCGTAATGCATATCCCCTTCTTCATCGCAGTACACTTTGGAAAACAAATTCAGCACAGGCATCATATCTCTCATGCTAAGTCCGCTTCGCACAAGCTCCACGGCGAAGTTCTCTTGTCCGCTACGCAGCCATTCGTTGCGCAGCTGCTGATAATTCGTGGCCCCGTATTTGGCGTCCGTCGCTGCACGGCTCGTGTACCCGCCGAGCGGATCGTGCCAGCCGACGCTATCCTCCACAATGCTTGCGAGCACCCTGCCGTTATCGCTCATGAGCACATGTCCTCGGGTCAGATGTGCGGTGTATTGGGCTTTCAGCGTATCCGGCATATTGTAGCGCTCCGTCAAATCCCTCGCATGGAACAGCTGTATCGCCACGTTCGCACCCGCGTCCAGCGCCGTAAAACGGATCAACTTCCCCTTGCCAATCACTCCCGACCACTTACCTCCCGGGCTTATCGTCTTGTGCCACACGTTCGCCATCTCTGCCATCTCCTTCGTTATCTGGTTAAACAAAAAGGGAGACATCACAAGACATAAATCGTCTTGATGATATCTCCCAGGTTTTTATCCTTCCGTGTCGCTCCCGTTACAGGAACGGTTTACTCTCGGACCAGTCCGAGACAGAAGGCAATCGTTCGTGGCCTTATCTCGCGGAACCCTAGTAAACAATCGTATTCGTTTGTGTTATTAAACATAACACCGACTAATGAATGTGTCAATCGTTTCAAGCATTTTTTCCTTTTTTACTCAAAATACTTCCCACTCCATCAATGTTGTGTTATATTAACTTACATGCATCACGCATAGTTAACATTTCGACATCATGGTTCTCACTTTTCAAAGTGCAAGTAATGATATATGACATACATAGTTTTCTAGGGTTCCGTGAGGCGGCTTATGCTCAGCTGGTCCGAGAGAAAACGCACAGCGCACCTGTGTTCACGGAGGGACAAAAGCCCGGGAGGATATCTGGATTATTAGATATCTCCTTGGCTTTTTTGCATATCAGCCCCTGCTGTCCGACCACAGGAACCAACGTTAAAGGAGTGTCGCCATTATGACAACGCAAGTTACTCTAAAGAAGTCTTTAAGCCTGTATCAAGTCGTCTACATGGGGCTGGCCTGGATGACGCCAATGATCTATTTCTCCATCTACGGAATTGCGTACGAGAATGCCCATGGGATGCTGACGCAGGCCTACCTGCTGGCTTTCATCGCGATCTTCTTCACGGCCTACAGCTATGGTGTCATGTCCAAGGCTTATCCCACCTCAGGCTCCGCTT
Source organism: Paenibacillus sp. MAHUQ-63 (assembly GCF_028765165.1). Classification (GTDB taxonomy): domain Bacteria; phylum Bacillota; class Bacilli; order Paenibacillales; family NBRC-103111; genus Paenibacillus_E. The sequence goes on from NZ_JARADB010000001.1 coordinate 1,804,948, forward strand.
ACACCTATACGAAAAAAAGCATCCACCCGTACCTCGGCTTCCTCGTCGGCTGGGCGCTGCTTCTGGACTACTTCTTCTCCCCGATCATCGCTTGTCTCACTTTCGGCATTTATCTGCACGCGCAGTTTCCGTCCGTCCCGGCTTATATTTGGATCGTCGGGCTTAACATCGTACTAGGTATCGTCAATATTATAGGGATCAAATTTTCCGCCAATATCAGCAAGCTGTTCGTATGGATTCAGATTCTGTTCATCGCGGTTTTCTGCTTGTTCCTTTTCCGCAATTTGACGGGCGATGAGCATCCAATGGGGCTTTTCCTGCAAAATGACGTCCCTTTCTCCACTATACTGGCCGGGGCTTCGATCATTTGTTTCTCCTTCCTGGGCTTCGATACGGTAACCACGATGGCGGAGGAAACGGTGAATTCGCAGAAAACGATCCCTCGCGCCATCATGATCATCATTATCACCGCGAGCATCCTTTACTTGGTGCCGTCCGTACTGACCCAGCTCATTTATCCGCACCTCACCTTCGTCCATGTGGATTCGGCCGGGTTCGAGATTGTCCAGCTGGTTGGCGGCGCCCTGCTTAGCACCGTTTTCATCACTGTGCTGATTCTCGCTATTTTCACTCAGGGGCTGTCGTCCGTAACGAGCGTCTCCCGCCTGCTGTATGTCATGGGCCGCGATTCCATTCTGCCGCAACGGGTGTTCGGCTTCCTGCACCCGAAGTTAAATACGCCTGTCATCAACATCGTGATTGTCTCCTGCGTTTCCTTGCTGGCGCTGGTCATCTCGCTCGACAATGCCGTGAAATTCGTCAACTTCGGAGCATTAACGGCTTTCTTCTTCGTCAACATCTCGGTCATCGCCCAAAAGTATATGAAGGAGCGCAGGCGGTCCGTGAAGATGACGTTCCTGTATCTCGCGCTTCCGCTCATTGGCGCCGGCTTCATCGGCTATCTGCTGTCGCTGCTAGATCGTGACGCCCTCTGGATGGGCGGGGTATGGCTCCTTATCGGCATCGTGTATCACCTCATTCGCAAAAAAGCCGGCTCCGCCGCACCGGCAGTATCCGGCAAACCGTTCCTGACGCCTACGAAGTAAAGAAAAACCGAGAGAACTCAGCAGCTTATTATGGAAACTGCTGGGATCGCTCGGTTTTCTTGTTTACTTGGCGTCTGCGGGGAACACAAGCCCGATCTGCTTTCTCGCCTCGTCCATGATCTGCAGAGCGATCGTAGAATTGCGGTGCGAATTCGTCTCCGACTCCAGCGATCCGCTCCGGATCAAGCGGCTGAACTCCTCCGCCTCGTAGCGCATGGTTCTTGCGCTTTGCTCGCGCGTCAGGTTGTCTACCGAGCCGTCACGGTAGCGGATTTCCACCTTCTCCGGCTGGTTGATTTTGTCGATGATCATCGTGGCGTGTTCGCCTTGGATTTCGGCCGGTGCATATGAGCTGGAGATCTTGGAATGCATAATGACGGCATCCATCTCTTTATAGCTAAGCAGCAGACTGCCCTCGCCGTCGACCCCGGATTCCAGCAGTACGCCGCTTGCCTGTACACGCTCCGGGCTGCCGAACAGCACGGCGAGCGGATATATGCAGTAAACGCCCAGATCCATTAAGGAGCCGTTGGAAAATACCGGATTGAACGCGTTCAGCACCGTCCCCTGCTTATAGGCATCGTAACGCGAAGAGTATTGGCAGTAGCTCGCGAAGTAACGGCGGATCGGGCCAAGCTTATGAAGATTGTCCTGGATAGCCCGGAAGTTCGGCATAAGCGTAGACTTCAGCGCCTCCATGAAGACGACCTTGTTGCTGCGCGCAGCCTCGATCATCGCGCTCAGCTCCGTCACGTTGGATGCGGCCGGCTTCTCGCACAGCACATGCTTGCCGTGATTCATGCAGTGAACCGCATACTGGGCATGCAGCGAGTTCGGGCTCGCGATATACACCGCGTCGAACGTATCGCTCTGCGCGAACTGGTTCAAATCTGTAAAACGGTGCGGGACAGCGAATTTATTGGCGAATTCCGCAGCCTTGTCCTCCGTCCGGGAGTACACGGCTGTCAGGTCGAATTCTCCCGTCTCGCGGGCTGCGTGAATGAATTCTTCGGTAATCCAGTTGGTTCCAATTACGGCAAAACGTATCATAGATGCCTCCATATTGTTTAATCTTCGAATGCTTCTACTATACCTGATTCAGATAGGAAAAAACACCTGTATGGGACTGTTGACCATTGTCAACAGTCCCATACAGGTGCTATCTGAAGTCCGGCGGAATTCGGCGGGAGACGCCTGTTAGTATGGCTGCCTCGATGACGGCATTGCGTACTTTGCTCACGACCTGCTCATTGAATATACTCGGTATGATGTATTGGTCATTAAGCTCGTTCTCGGACACGACCGAAGCGATCGCACGCGCCGCCGCCAGCTTCATCGGCTCATTGATGACGCGGGCGCGGCAGTCGAGCGCCCCCCTGAAAATACCGGGAAACACGAGCACGTTGTTGATTTGGTTCGGATAGTCGCTCCGTCCGGTAGCAAACACGCGGACATGCGGGAGCGCCTCCTTCGGATCGATCTCCGGCACCGGATTGGCCATCGCGAAGACGATGCTGTTCGGGGCCATTTTCTGCACATCGCTGCCGCTGAGGAGTCCGCCTCTCGACACCCCGATGAAGACGTCGGCCCCGCCGATGATGTCACGCAGCCCGCCTGGGGTGGCTTCGACCTGAGGCTGCTCGGCCAGCCACGTCCACATCGGATGGGAGTAGTCCCCTCCGCGAACGATCGCGCCGTCTCTGTCGACGGGGACAAGCCTTCTCACGCCGGCAGCCAGCAGCATTTTACAAATCGATACGCCTGCCGCTCCGATGCCGTTCACGACGATCCGAACCTGATCCATTCGCTTGCCCACTACTTTCAGCGCATTGAGCAAGCCCGCGATGACAACAACGGCTGTCCCATGTTGATCGTCGTGGAACACCGGAATATCCAGCTCTTCGGACAGCCTGGTTTCAATTTCAAAGCAGCGCGGAGAACTGATATCCTCCAAATTAATGCCGCCGAAGATCGGGCTCATCACTTTGATCGTGCGGATGAGCTCCTCCGTATCCTGCGTGTCCAAGCAGATCGGGAATGCGTCCACCCCCGCCAACTGTTTAAACAGCATCGCTTTCCCTTCCATCACCGGAGCGGCAGCGTGCGGCCCGATATCGCCGAGTCCGAGGACGGCGGTCCCGTCCGTGACGACGGCAACGGTATTCCTTTTGATCGTTAAGGAATACGCTTTCTGGGGATCTTCATGGATGGCCGTACACACACGTGCCACGCCTGGCGTATAGACAATGGACAAGTCGTCCCGATTTTTGATTGGAAGCGTTGGTTGGATGGAGATTTTGCCGCCGAGATGAGCCAGGAAGGTTCGGTCCGATACGTTGACGAGCCGTATGCCGTCCAGCGCTTGAAGGGCCTCCACGACTTTGGACTCACCCGTATCCGCAACATGCACCGTTACATCGCGGACCGTCACTTCATGCCCCGGGCGAATAATATCGATGGAGGTAATATCTCCGCCAGCCGAGCTGATTGCCGAGGCTACTTGGCCGAAATCCACACGCCCCAGAGTCAATTCCAAACGCAAAATGATGCTGTTATAGGCCATATCCATATCCCCGCTTCTCTATTAATTTAAATGCCGATGACAAATGGAGAGGTTAGATCCCTTAATGCTTTGATCACGCTCATCGCCACGATGTATCCCGTTTTGGGATTTCCGGCGGAAGGCGTATTGCTGATTTGCAAACGGATTTGCCCGAATTTCCCCTTCGCCTCAATCTCATGTGTGTTATGGCTAATGTGAGGATCTACGAACACTTTCACTTTGGTACGGTCAAATCCTACACCGGCCAGGCTGAGTGCAGCCGAAACGTTCACGCTCTCGGGAAACAACCGGGCGGAATCTCTCGCTACCCCATCGAAAGCGCAGTAAGGTTCCGACAGCTCCGCCAAATTCACCTGCTGCTCGATGATCGTGCCTTTCCAGGCTTTCGGCGGTTTCCTTGTCACAAGCGTCACCTCGTCCATAGGGCCGACACTCCCTGCGGCGATTCGGTCGAGTCCTCCGATGGCGGCTGAGGGCACCAGCACTCTGCGTCCCGTTTCCCGCGCTTTGTTCATGATGTCGCGCTGCAGGGACTCGTCCGCCAACGCGCCGACACTGACGAGAATCAGGTCCGCTCCGCTCTCCAATACCTTCTCGCCGTACCGGACTACCGCTCCGTGACCGGCGCTTTCCACGACGACATCGAGATCTTGGGCGAAGAACACCTCTTCACTCGAAGTCATCACAGTCGCAAGGGAGCCTGCTTCCTGATATTTGGCCTCATCACGGACTAGAATCGCTTTCAATTGAACGGCCCCGGCGTTCCCCTGCACAATCGCATGCGCCACATCCTGACCGATGGTTCCATAACCGATAATGCCAACTCGCAGCATACGTGTTCATTCCTCCTCTGAAGGTAGCAAGTTTCCCTCTTTGTTTCTCTATCATATCAAAAAAACTGTATTTGGTATACCATAAACCAAAAACTTGTGATATACTTACGCTATCAAAACATGGAGGGATGCCAAGTGCCATCAGTGACTTATCAAACGTCAGGGAAAACGATAGAAGTCGAGAAAGACGCGAATCTCTTAAGAACCTCGATCCGTTACGAAGGGTCTGTCCCTTACAAATGCGGTGGTGGCCTTTGCGGAACTTGCCGTGTGCAAATTGTGGACGGACACGAGAACTTGAGCAGAGTGATGAAAAAGGAAGTGGACCGGCTCGGCCAAGAGAAGCTGGATCAAGGCTTCCGTCTTGCGTGCCAGACGTTCGTGACCGGCGATGTGACCATATCCTGGGGCGAAGAGGATTTAAGCCGTCTCAACAAAATTGCTCAGCGTAGAATTAACGCGGCTCAGTAAGTGAGCTGTGCGATGCATTGGTGCGCAGCAAGAAGCAAGCAGTCCGAGTGGACTGCTTTTTTTGTATAGTCTTGCTGGACTCCAGCTCTCTAGTATGGGGATAAAAGGAAAAACTCCCGCTATTCTAGCGTCTAATTGACTTGTTGGGCAAATAACAGGAATTGCTCCAGTTAAAAAAGGAAGATAACGGCGTAACGCGCTACTTTTCGCGGTTTTAACAGGAGATTTTCCAGTTATCTCGCCCGTACGCGCATCATCTGCTTAAAATAAAGGGAGAAATTCCAGTAACGCTTATTCTAACGGACTGCAGCGCTGCTATTGGCCACTTTTGAAGCATTTCTTGGATGTAACGGACACAGTTACCGCTATTAGCCGATTCCAACCCCAAAAAAGAGCAAAACTTTAGAAATAACGTCTCCTCAGTCCGTTAGCCTCAATCCGTTTGGTAAACATCAACTATAACGGCCGCTGTGTCCGTTAGACGTTACTGTCCAGGGAATCCCCGGCCGTTCTCAAACTTGCGTAGCAATCGGTGTACCGCTGGTGCTTCAATTGGTTTAGCATTTGGTACATCGCCTGGTGCAGCAGCGCCATGCCCAAGCGGGAGCTCCTTGGATCGTCCCACACCCACACATTACTCCCACGAGGCACTACTTCCCATCACTCTACTTCACTTCACATTACTTCCCATCACCTACTTCTCATCAAACTACTCCCACCTCACGCCATTTCTCATCACACGACTTCTCATCACACCCCCTCACTTCACGCCACATAAAAAAAAGCACAGGCCCCAGAGCCTGCGCTTTTCCTTATGACAATTTAACGATCTTGCTGTCCTTATCGATATCCAGCTCATAGATTTCCTTCTCAATTTGAGCCGTGGATTCAAACTTCGGAAATACTTTGATCGGAATGCTGTTATCGGCGAACTTCTCGGAGACGCCCTGGATGATGATCCTGGCATCGTCGGCCACAATTTTGCATATTTCAAACAGCGTTTTCTTCTTCCCGAAGAATTGATACTCGTAAGCGGCCACTAGCTCTAGATTCGGATTATTTGTAACCGTCCGGTAACGATCAGTTGTGGATACCAAAATATATTCGCTCATAGGAAACCCTCCGCTACTTGTTTTATATGTTCCACTTCACTTATATCCGACAATTAATTCGACTTCGACAGCAGCTCCGCCGGGTAAAGCGGCAACGCCGATGGCGGAACGGGCATGCAAACCTTTGTCTCCGAACACTTCAACTAACAAGTCCGAAGCCCCGTTCAATACATAGGGCAAATCCCCAAACGCAGGATCGGCATTAATGAAGCCTTCCAATTTGATGATGTTTGTGACACGGTTCAAGTCTCCCAAAGCGGACTTTAATGCGCTTAACTGGTTGATCATGCATAGCCTGGCCGCCTGGTAGCCCTCCTCTTTCGTGAGTTCCAGGCCTACCTTGCCCTTATACTGGAGAACGCCTTCCGCCTTAGGCGTCACTCCGCTCAAATAGACGAATGGCGGCAGCATCGTATAAGGCAAATAATTTCCACTCGGCTTCGGCGGCGTTCCCAACAGGATGTTCATTTCCTCCAGCTTGGCTTCAGCTTGTCCATGTGCGTGCACGTCGGTCATCCCCCATATGTACGGTTGATCTGACTGTCCCTATTCCCTATTCCTGGCGAAGCTCAATATCTTCCGAAATATATAACTGGCAGGCCAAGCGGTATCCTTCCCCGATTTTCTCGCCCAGCATTTTATTTTCTTTCCAATTAGGCTCCTGGAGCTTATCGGCTCCGGCAACGACCTGCACCATGCATTTTGTGCACTTCCCCATTCCGCAGCCGTATTTTAGATGGGGGAACTTTTTAATTCCCGCTAAAACTACCAAGTTACTGTTCGCGTTCACTTCTTGCTGATAAACTTGGCCATTCTGGTGCAAAGTCACATTCGGCATGTCCCAACCTCCATACAGCCGCACGAAATAGGCAATGACGGCAATTATTCTCTTTCCAAGGCTTCCATATAGGCTTTCTTCGAGTTCTCGACATGGATCTTCGTCAAGTTCTCGGCAAACTCCGCCTCTCCGCTCAGCACGGCTTTGATAATTTCCCGGTGTTCTTCCATCGCTTTGCGCTGGCGTCCGGGAAGCTCGTAGCCTACGTGAACGAATGCACGGATGTAATCGGACAAGCCGTCCAGCATTTGCGTCAATCTCGGACTCCGAGCAGCACGGAAGATCACTTCATTCGCTTCAAAATGATACTTCCAGTCCGACGGCTCGAACGTCGGCTTGGCTACGGCATGATCGATCTCCGTTACGATCCGCCCCAGCTCTTCGCGGTGCGCCGGCTCCAATTTCTTCACGGCCAGTTTCACCGCCAAACTTTCAAGCGAAGACAGAATGGTGAAGATCTCGATAATTTCTTCCGGCGAAAGCTTGGAGACGACCACGCCCTTGCGCGGAAGCGTCTTGACGAAGCCCTGCGATTCAAGCCGGAACAACGCTTCCCGGATCGGCGTACGGCTGACGTTCAATTGATCGGCCAGCTCTCTCTCGATAATGCGGTCACCGGATTTATAAATCCCCTGAACAATGGCTTGCTTAATATATTGATACACTTTATCCCTAATCGGGCTTAATTCCTCATCTTTCCAAATGACTGGATTGTCCGGCATATGGTATACCTCCGCGTATGCGTTTTCTTACAGTGTAATCGATACGCGACAACCAATCAACCAAGTCTTCCACCGGATCAACCCAGTACGAGCGCTCCGTACACCAGCCCTAATCCCACAACGGCCGCCGGGTGGATCTTCCACTTCTCCAATGCCAGGAAGCTGACTGCCGCCAGCAAGGCCGTCTGCCAGATGCCCGCAGATTGATACGCGCTGGTGAAGAACTGCAGCGCCAATGTGGCGAGAAGCACGGCGACGATCGGACGGACAATCAGTGTCATGGCCGTCACCTGCGGAGCTCCTTTGAAGAAGTCGATGAACTTGAACAACAGGACCATGGCTAGCGCCGTAGGCAGGATCGTAGCAATCAGCGCAACGATGGCTCCGGGAATACCGGCGACCTGATAGCCGATATATCCTGCAAGCTTGGTGGCGATCGGACTTGGCAGCGCATTGCCGAGAGCCAGCACATCGCCGAACTGCTCTATGGTCATCCAGCCATAATGGTCCACGACCTCCGCTTGCAGCAAAGGGATAATCGGCGGACCGCCGCCGTAGCCCAAGATGTTCGGGACGAAGAACGCCCAGAAAACTTCGAATAGCGTCATGCGGAAAAACCCCTGTCCGTTTCGCGCTCTTGCCTGCGCTTCTTTTTATTCGTGAGGTAGGTGGACTCTGTGAATGCGTAAGCAAGCGCGACGCCGATCAGTATGCCGGGATTCAGCTTCAGCAGTACAAGCGCGATGATGGAAATGAGCGTCCATGCCACCGTCTTGCTCTTCACCCAGCTCTGCCAGGCTTTCTTGAAGAAATCGTAGGCCATTACCGCCATCATGACGCCGATGACCGGCTGGATACCGTGCGTCATGCCGCCGACGATGCCGGAATCCTTCAATTTATAAATCAGTCCAAGCAGCAGAATCATGCCGACGAGCACGGGGATGACCATCGCCGTTATGGCGATGAACGAACCCAAGTAGCCTTTCACCTTGTAGCCGATATAGCCGGCCATCTTCGTGGCTATCGGTCCGGGCAGCGCATTGCCCATAGCCAGCACGTCGGTGAACTCATCGTCCGTCATCCATTGGTACTTCTGGACAGCTTCCGCATGAACCAAAGGGATCATCGTTGGCCCGCCGCCGTAGCCGAGCAGCCCGATCCGGAAAAAGCCGAGGAACAGATTCCAGTAAACCATCTTCCCTCTTTCCTCTCCATGTGCAGCTCCTTTATCCAAGGAACGAACGCGTTATTTTTTGATATCCGCCTGTGTCATGACTTCGTACTCGCCGCCCAGGTGCTGCTGCAGCGCTTGGAGCGCCGCCGTTCCGACAGCCGTATCCTGCTCCCCGTTGCCGCCGCTGACACCCACGCCGCCGATGACCTCGCCATTGACCACGATAGGGAATCCGCCCACGAAGATCGCGAATTTGCCGGGCAGCATCGCATGAATGCCGAAGGCTTCGCCCGTCGTCGAGGCCGGTCCGCCCGGCTGGTTGAACAGATGCGTAGAGCGCTTGTGACCGCTCGCTGTGAAAGCCTTAGACGTCGCGATCTCCGGACCGGTAATCCGCCCGCCGTTCATGCGCTCCAGCGCAATAACGTACCCGCCGTCATCCACGATGCAGATCGATTCCAACGCGTTCACGGCTGCAGCCGCTTTCTTGGCAGCTTCGATCATCACCTTTGCTTCTTCTAGCTCAAGCTTCAATACCGATTTCATGTATGCTCCTCCATTAGGCGTCTATGGTTTATATGCCGTGGTATACGGTTTTGATTTGCGTATAGAAATCTAACGCTGCGCGACCGGATTCACGGTACGTTGCCGTGCTGGACATTTTCATACCGCCGAACGGCGCATTGTAGGCATTACCGGTCGTCGGACGGTTGATTTTCACCATGCCGGTTTCGATGTTTTGGATAAAATGCTGAATTTGGCCGGCCTCGGATGTGCAGATCGCAGCCGACAGACCGAACTCCACATCGTTCGCAACGTCCATCGCTTCTTGGAAGCTCGCCACGCGAATCACGGAAATGACCGGACCGAAGATCTCCTCCTGGGCAATCCGCATATCAGGCGCTACGCCTGTGAACACGGCAGGAGTCACATAATAGCCGTTCGCGTATTCGCCTTCGGTCAGCTGTTCGCCGCCAATGACGAGCTCCGCGCCTTCGGCTTGGCCGATTGCGACGTAATCCAGCACATTCCGCAGCTGGCTTTCATTCGCCATCGGTCCGACCTCCACGCCTTTGGCGAGGCCGTTGCCAACCGTCAGCTGCCGAGTCTTCTCCACCAGCTTCCGGACGAACGCGTCATGCACGGCGTCCATGACGACAACCCGGCTCGTGCCCGTGCAGGCTTGGCCCGTCAGCTCGAAGCCGCCCTTCACGGCAAGCCCTGCGGCGTAATCCAGATCCGCGTCCTCCATGACGATCAGCGGATTCTTCCCGCCCAGCTCGAGCTGAACGCGCGTTGATAACCGCACTTGGCGGTTGATCTTCTCCCCTGCGCCCGTCGAACCCGTAAAGGTAACGGCTTTGACCGCAGGATGCGTGACCAGCGGGGTACCGGTCTTCGAGGCGGAGCCTGTGACGAAGTTGAGGACACCGGCCGGAAGTCCGGCTTGATGCAGCGCCTCCACCAGGCGGTAAGCGATCAGCGGTGTGTTCGATGCCGGCTTGAATACCACCGTGTTGCCTGTGACGAGTGCCGGCGCAATCTTGCGTACCGGAATCGAGATCGGGAAGTTCCACGGTGTGATGACCGAGATAACGCCGAGCGGTTCCTTGCGCGTGTATACGAACGTCGTAGCGTCATCGGATGGGAGGGTTTCACCGGCAACGTTCAATCCTTCGGAGGCGTAGTATCGCAAGGTTTGTGCGGAACGTTTGACCTCCATCCGGGAGCTTGCGATGGTCTTCCCTTCCTCGCGGGTCAGCTCTTCCGCGTACTGCTCTAAACCTGCCTCGAGCAAATCGGCCGCCCGATACAGAATCTCGGCTCTCTTCGTTGGAGGAACCTGACGCCACGCTGCGAAAGCTTGCTGAGCGGCTTCCATCGCCTGGATGACATCCGCTTCCGCCGATGCCTGAAACCGCCCCACAATGTCTTTGACATTAGCGGGGTTCACAGTTGTAAAGGTTTCACCGCTTGCCGCCTCTACCCATTCCCCGTTAATCAGATTTTTATAAGTTTGAACTGCCGTCTCCGTCGCTGTCATGCCATTCCCCTTTCCCCTGCAAGTTAGAAACAATTCCCGAGAATCGGACTTCCCGGGAACCGTGCAGACATCTTTTTTCTATGAACATGTATGGTATGAGGTATGAGGACTATTCCAGGCAAAACTCGCGTGAGATGGCAGCGATGTACATTCTGCGCATTTTCGTAGCTTCTTCGACGATCTGGATGCAGCGTTGTTGATCTTCCGCCGTTCTCGCATATTCGAGTACGATTTGGTAGCCGCGCTCGCCGTGAATCTCGTCGGATACGATATGTAGATCGAAGAATTCCACTTCTTCATCGGTGAAGCCGTAGTGATTGCGAAGTGTCGGCGTTTGTCTGCGATAGATGGCAGGCACTTGGGATTCCAGTCCCACAACCAGGGCAGCCGTTGCGAACAGAAAGTTCTCCTTGAACGCCATGCGGTAGCACCACGATTGCAAACCGATTGTTTCGGGAAGCAAATGATCCATCGATTCAATACGTTCGCGCGTCGTCCCGCAAGCTTCGCCGAAGCGGATTAACAGATCGGTATGACGGTCACCGCCAAGCTCTTCTTCCCACATATTCTGGAGGATGAAGTCTCTTGCATCTTCATGCGGACAGTTGGCATAGATGTAGGCCAGATACTCGGCGAAAGGACCTACATAGGCGTAATGCTGTTCCACCCATCTGGCAAAATGCTCTTTCTTCAGTTCGCCGTTCGCCCACATTGTTGTAAAAGGAGCTTTCGCGACGGCGTTACCTTCGATTGCTTGCTCGAGTGCATGGCGGAATTCCTCTTTGTTCATCAAACGGGATTCAGATGCTGTTGCTGTCATATAAAACTCTCCTCTCAAAATGTAAAGTGTTGTAGTAGATGAGCTTTTTGGTTATTTGGTATTTGGTATATGGTATACCAAAAATTTATCTTGGGTTTATTATGACTTAGTTTGGGCTAAACTGTCAACCCACTTTTTTTAGAATCAATAACAGCAGCATGGACAGTAGCAAATAGGCTATTGTAAACGGCGCATTCCAGTTAGATACTTTATACGCGCTCTTGCCGATCAGACTGGACATCATCCCTGCGGTAGCGTTATAAGGCCCCATTAAGAATGCGGTGGAAGCCCCTGTCAGCATGGCGATAGCCATTAACTGCACGGAAATGCCCAATGCCTGCGGATTCAAGGATTCCGCCGCCAGCGCGAGTCCTACCGCCGGATGCAGCCCGATAAAAGCCAACGTGAGCGGAATCAGCGGGATGATAAGCAGAAACAGGTCGGATCCGAGAACATGCTGGACAGCCATAATGCCTTCATTGATGGCATGCGTGCTTCCGGTTGATTTCATAGCGAAAATCATAAAGCCGGCGCTCAGGAAGACGACGAACTGATCCTTCATTTTCAGCACGTGGGACGGCAGTAAGGTCCTGCTCTTGGCTAGAAACGCTTTCCCCTTCCCCAGCACGAGGGACCACGCATAGGCGAACGGAATCACGATGATGGAGACGAGCAGCAGAAAGCTCATATGCGTCAAAGGCTCCAGCACAAAGACAAGCAGGTTCAGGGCGAGAACGGCGGCAACGATCTGCCCCGGATGATGCCCCTTCCTCTCATCGGAGCACTCTCCTTGATGCCCCCCCGCGTTTTCCCTGGCGGCCGATATTTCCTCGAGCGTGTTCAAGCTCAGCTTCTTCAGCCTGCGGCTGGCGACCCAGACCGCCATGAACCAATCCAAAGCAAGCCCAAGCAAGCTGAACGGAATGACAATGGGCAGAATAGAGCTCCAGCTTACGCCGGTCATCTCGACGATGATCCCTACGATCGGTGCGACAGGCGTCCACAATATCGGCATACTGTACCCGTGAGTGATGGCACGGCTAATGAACCGCTCCTTATGCATGATCGGATAATATTGCAAAGAGGGCTGTATGCTGTGGTATACCATGGGCAGCGTAGCCAAATTCATAAAGGAGCTCATCACGTACGACAATAAGGAGGTAATGCAATACAGCACGCCTGAATGCTTCACCTTGCTGTACAGCATCGATTGAATGCTAACCGCATACTGCCCCAGTTCAATCGGAAGAGCGATCATCGGGATTAATACGAATAAGCTTAAGACACCCAGCATGCTGCCGAACCCAAGTATGTAACTCGTCCATGAAGCCCCATTGGCCGCAAGAAGGATAACGCCAACGCCTATGAACGCTGCCCCCAGGATGCGGACGAACGGCTTGACCGAACGGAACACCGTGAAGATAATGACCAGACTAAGCACGGATTGAGCCCAGGTAAGCCAGTCGGCGGGATAAATCTGCGAAATCAGATAGGTTGCGACAGCTGCAAGGGAAAGTGCTTGCTTCATAGGGTTATATCATGTCTCTGACAGCTTGCGTCAACCGATCCAGAGCCGTCTCAACAATCTCCTCTCCGATCTCCCGGCTTGCCTGGGTCGCATCGCCGATGCAGCCGTTACGGGTCATTTCTTCATAATAATAGAAGCCTTGAATCGGACTGCCGGGGCGAAGCTTGCGCCATCTTCCCTCTTGAATATCCCCTTTCTCCAGCAATTCCGTCCGGACCAGATGCGGCGCCAAATACATCGCTTCGGATACCTCACGGTCGCAGCTGTGCCCATAGAGCTTGGATGTGATGCGTCGATCCATCACGTCTTTGGCGGAGGCGGTTGTTTTCGCGTAAAATAAAGAGACGCCCAGCTCCGCTGTAAGCGTATCCGCAGCGACGCCTAATGTCGCTTGGTTGCCGCCATGCGAGTTGATGACGAGAAATTTATCGATGCCTTGGCTTTTTAACGATTTGATCATATCGCGCAGAATGGCAATAACCGTTGACGGCTCCAACGAAATGGTCCCTGGGAAATGAAGATGGTGCGGCGAGACTCCCATATTAATCGTAGGCGTTACCAGAGCCTGCGGATACAGCTTGGCTGCCAGCCTCTTGCCCATTTCTTCGGCAAGGACGGCGTCGCAGCTTTCCACCATATGGGGTCCGTGCTGCTCATGAGCTCCAAGCGGAATGATAGCAATTTTGACGGTTTTGAGCGCTTCTTCTACCTCTGGCCATGTCATTTGTGTTAAAATATAGGCATTCGACATACTTCCACTCTCCTTCATGACTACCATTGTATATTGTATACCAAATTATATTTGGGTATGGCCTGATTTATGATTTTTTCATTTGCGGAGATCCTCTAATATTTTACAGGTTTGCCGAGTATATTACTTACAGAAAGCGTGGTGATTAGACCTCATGATGCGCCATATTCATTACCTGGATAAGAAATCTGTCGCTTACTTGTCCGAAGCTTTAACGAACCATTATTATGCGACACCGAAATTCACGGAAATTGTCATTATCTGCGTCGGTACGAACCGTTATACGTGGGATTCACTCGGCCCGATGGTCGGGACGCGGTTATCCGAACGATTCGAAGGCCATCGGCACGTTCACTTGTATGGAACGCTGGACCAGCCTGTGCACGCCCTTAATTTGCAAAAAACAATTGCACATATTAGCAAAACGCACAAACAAGCTTACATGATTGCCGTCGATGCCGCCTTGGGCCAGTTCTATAAGATCGGAACGCTTCAGCTGGTGGAGGAGCCGCTGCAGCCCGGTATCTCGATGGACAAAGAACTTCCGCCGATCGGACACATTCATGTGAAAGGAATTATTAACAATCACAGCCTGCTCAACCATAAAGTCATGGAGCATACGAGTCTTACGTTCGTGAATGAGATGTCGGCCGTAATCAGCCGGATTCTCGTCAAATCGTGTCAAGACATCATCCCCGGGCTGCTGCCGGTTCCGGATGTTGCTAATGAAGCGCCTGACCATCTATCGTCTGCGACGTAAATGGCCGGGCGCTCTTCTTTATTATCACCAAATGATAACGGCAACGATCGTTGAAACACTTAGACCGATGATTACGGGCAGGAAATTTTTACGTGCGAGCTCGATCGCCGAGACGCCGGCGAAGCCGGCAACCGCCACGAGCGACGACCAGGCGATGAGCGTACCGCCGCCGGACCATACCGAGCCCATCTGACCGATCGCGGCCAGTGTGGACGGCTCCATCCCTACGGCAGGCGCCAATGCACCGGAGAGCGATCCAGTGAGCGGAAGTCCGGAGAAGCCCGATCCTTCCAAACCGGCGATGATGCCCATGATCAGCAAGCCGAACGAAGTCAGGATGCTGCTGGATGGAATCAAGTGCTGGACGGACATGACCAGATCATAGAGAATGGCGGGAGCTTTATCCCCTTCGCCCAGAGAAAGGATGCTCTTCGAGAAATCTTCATTCCCGAGGAAGAAGAAGCCTGCGATCGGAATGACCGGTCCCATCGCCTTGAACGCGAAGACGAAGCCTTCCGTCAAATGCTCGCTGATCTTATCCAGTGCTTGCACCTTGGAGAATAGGGTGCAGGACAGGATTAACAAGATGACGGCTACACCGCCGATAAACGCCGCACCGTCACCGCCTTCGAAGCCGCTCATGCCTTCATGGCCCATCTTGCTCATGATCATGACAACCATAACGGCAAGCATGGAAAGCGGCACGAGGACCGCGAATATTTTGGACCATCGCACGACCGCAGGACTGAGCGTCTCCACCGTTGCCGCCGCTTCAGGAAACTCGGCAGCCGTCTGTACGCTGCGGAGAGCTTGTACGTTATTCCGCGCCTCCGGCGAGATCTGCTCAGGCTTGCGGATCGCCTTCCTGTTCATCAGGTAAGCGCCAACAAGCGATACTCCGCCTGTGATCAGCGACAGGACCATCGCTTTGTCGGCTACCGCGGCGGTATCGACGCCAGCGCCTTTGGCGCTAAGCATCGGCGCGACCTGCATGACATAGTCCGAGGACAACGCCATCCCCTGCCCGGCTATAGCAATCGCCATCCCCGCCCCCATGGCCGGCAAGCCCGCCCGGATGGCCGCCGGAATGAGCAGCGCTCCGATTAGCGGAACCGCAGGCGTCGGCCAGAAGAACAGAGAAATCACATATGTAACGACTGCCAGAACAATGTAAGCGATGTGACCGTTGACCATTAACTTCTGAATAGGTTGAATCATGCGCTTGTCTGCTCCGATATCCCTGAGGGAAGAAAGCAGAGCAACCATAAACGTAATAATCAAGAAAATCGTGAATAACTCTTTGGCAGCAGTGAGATTGGCATTGTACACCGCTTTGAATCCGCTGATCACATCCCCCTTGTAAATCCATCCGATTAAGAAGGTACCGATTAATGTGGGAATGACGACTCCTCGTTTCAAAAGCATAACGACAATAACACTTAATGTCACTAAAGCATACATTACATGTGATAAGGTAATCATCCGCATCCCCCATTTTCAACATTTTTGACCATCGATGAAAATTATACCCTATTTTCTGCCTTGTGAATAGATATTCGGTACATTGTATACAAAAATATTCTAAAAATAGGCCCTGAAAAGATGTATCTGGCGGATGATGCGTGATAAAACATGACACAGTATTAAGCGCTGCTAACAAAAGCTTCAATTTTGCCGATTTTCATGTTGAATGCCTGCTGTCCGTTATGAGCTTATGTCCTTCTCACCTCAACATATTCAGATTAGCTCACATTCCTGATAGAAACTGTAAGCGATTTCAGTGTTATTTTAACAGATTTCATTTGCGAGTGGAAGGATAAATATGTATTTGGTATACAGGATTTTATCCTTCTTCCTGCTCATCGTCTTCCCTATCGTCAAACAGATACCGAAGCATGCTCTTCCTGTTCTCCAGGAATCTTCTTGTAACCTGATAATGGTCCGTATCCTCATAGGCCATCGGCGAGATCGTGTCGTTGTCAAAACTCAAAATCTCGGCATCCGGGTAACCCATGAGGATCGGCGAATGAGTGGCAATAATAAACTGCGAGTAGCCTGACAAATCTTTAATAATCCGCAGCAAGGAGAGCTGTCTGGAAGGCGACAGCGCGGCCTCGGGTTCGTCCAGTAAATAAATCCCCTTCTCTTGGAAGCGGTGTTTAAACAGATTCAGGAACGACTCGCCATGAGATTGGCTGTGCAGCGAACGGCCACCGTAGGCATCGTACCGTCCGATTTGATCGATGTGCGTCGCAAACTCAAAGAACGATTCCGCTCTCAAGAAGAAGCCGCTGGTTACCTTGGGCAGCCACGATAGCCGAATGTAATTCCCCAGCGCCGCTTCTGATGATTCGACGAAATAAGCATTGTTTCTTCCCCCGCCTGCCGTATGGAACCCGCATTGATAAGCGATAGCTTCTAGCAGCGTCGATTTGCCCGACCCATTCTCCCCTACGAAGAAAGTTACGCTGCTCCGGAGCTCCAAGGATTCCAACTTCTGCACGAGGGGCAGCGAGAACGGATATGACCGATGATTGGGCATGTCCTTCTTCAGCACGGTTACCTTCCTAAGATACATTTGCCGATCCCCTTCACAAACTTGATATACCTACATTATAAAGTCCCATTATATAAAAAGGAAAATTTATAAATATGCTGGCACGAGCAGCGTCGGGGCAATCGCTTGACATGAAACCAAAAGGTTTCGTATAATTTGTTATGCAACCATTTGGTTTCACAATTGGCAAGAACATTCATTGGAGGTCATCTCAATTATGGCAAATCAGACAAACACATTGCCGGATATTCGGCAAACTCTTGTATTCAGTGCGCCGATTCAGAAAGTATGGAATGCCGTCGCTACATCCGAAGGCATCGCGGCATGGTTCATGCCGAACAACTTCAAGCCGGAAACCGGCTACGAGTTTCATCTGGAAGCCGGTCCTTTCGGCAAATCCCCGTGTACAGTGACGGACATCACGCCTCCGAACCGCCTTTCCTTCTCCTGGGGCAAGGATTGGTCGCTGACGTTCGAATTGAAGGATCTCGATGGCCGGACGGAATTCACTCTCATCCACTCCGGCTGGGATATCGATAAGGTGACGGAATTCGGCCAACCGCACACGGCTGTTCGCGAGACGATGTCTAACGGCTGGGCAAGCATCGTGAAGAAGCTGAGCGCTTACGTAGAGGCCTAACATGCCTATTCCATCGCAGAAACATGACGTGTTTCAAGCGATTGCCGATCCGACGCGGCGTCAGGTGTTGAAGATGCTGCATGAACAGGAGCTTCCCGTTACCGTGATTTCCGGCCATTTCCCCATGAGCCGCACCGCGGTGTCCAAGCATCTGCGCATCCTGGCCGACGCGGGTTTGGTGAAGGAGCGGAAGGTCGGACGCGAGACTCGCTACAGGCTGGAGGCCGAGCCCTTGCTGGAGCTGAAGCGTTGGCTTTCCTATTATGAGCGTTATTGGGAAAACAAATTAAACGCATTGAAAAGATTCGTGGAGTCCGACGACGAGAATGGCGGGAATGCGTTCTCCCCGCTGGAGTTAGTTGATCCTGCGAAACAGGATTCATGAGAACCTGGCCTTATGGGGCCAGGTTTTCTTGTTGTAAGCAAATGACTTCGTATACCCACCTTTGCGTACTTGCCGTGAGAAACGGAGATAATAGGATGAAGCGATCCAAGGGGTATGACCTCTTACAAAAAGTAAATTACTTACTTGACCCACACCCCATAATAGCTTACTATTAGTTACATAAAGTAACTAAGTTATTAAATGTAACTAAAAAGGAGCGAATTCGAATGATTTCACCGATTTTCATAGGTCATGGCTCCCCCATGATGGCTATTCAGCATACAGCATGCACCGAGTTCCTATCCGAGTATGGCCGCAGCGTTTCCCCCAAAGCTATCGTTATCTTCACAGCCCATTGGGAGACCGAAGTTCTAACCATTTCTTCTACCGATGATGAGTATGAGACCATCTATGATTTCGGCGGGTTCCCGAAGGAGCTGTTCCAGATTAAATATGGGGCCAAAGGCAGCAAAGCGATCGCCGGCCAGCTTGCCGAACGGTTCCAAGCGAGCGGCATACAGGTGAATCTGGATACCCAGCGGGGACTGGACCACGGCTCCTGGGTACCGCTGCTGCGCATGTTCCCTACACCCGTCTGCCCGGTCATTCAAGTGTCGGTCCATCCTTACCTCCCTCCTGCAGAGCAGTACCGCATCGGAGAAGCGCTGCGCGGCCTCGATCAGGAGGACATTCTGATCGTCGGAAGCGGCGCGACCGTTCACAACCTGCGTGCGCTCAACTGGGAAGCGGCGGAACCAGACGCCTGGGCGGTCGCTTTCGACGATTGGCTCGTGAACAACATGCAGGAGCGAAACCTGGAGGCCTTATTCAACTACGCCGCGGAAGCTCCCCATGCACGCCTCGCCGTGCCGAGGCCCGAGCATTTCATTCCGCTCTATATCGCGATGGGCAGCGGTGACCCGGCTCGCAAGCCGCAAGTTATTCACCGCAGCTATGAGCTCGGGTCGCTTAGTTATTTGGCTGTGTCGTTCTAACTATTTTGACAAAAAGAGACCCACAGCAACGGGCTGCGGGTCTTAAGGTATATATATATTAAAAGGGGGTCGAATTTCATTATAGGCCCCGAACCTTAAATGAAGCTGAAAACAAGATTGCATTTTGATTACAAAAGATGGATATTTGTTTACAAGCTGTTATTTAGGCTTCACTGGAATGTAGATGTCCATCTGCACGAGCTCATGCAGGGCAGTGTGGCAGCGCTCATCGTACAACTCAAATTCTACGCCTCCTGCATGTTCCATCCCCGAATGAGGGAACCATTCCTCGAAAATCGATTTCCACGTGCTCTGAATAGACGCCGAAAACTGCTCCGCCGGCACCTTCGGCGTTGTGAACACCGCATAATGAGCCTCCGGAAACTCACGGCAGACCAAATCCTCCGCCACATTCTCGAAGCTTGTCGCTTCCATTCCGATGATATAGGTCAGTTCACCGGTCTCCATATTGAAATCCGTGCAAATCCCCAGCTCCACCGGTGAATCCTCATGAACGCGATTGCCGATACGGCTTCCTTTGTTCTCTTGCAGATATGTCGTCCAGAATGCGGGGATATCGCGGTGATTTTGCCCCTCCTTGCAGGTCGTTCTCAATTCGTACCCAATGAGCTTGAAATCCGACTTCGTGACTAATTGATATTCCATGCGTATGCCTCCTAAATAGGGATTAAATTTCTTCCCCAGCACATTCACCTTGGCGTAGAGCGGTGTCGCAATGCCTTGTTTCCGATAGGCGAGCGGCGTACGCTCGAACACCTTCTTGAATGCCCGGGTGAAATTCTCGTGGGACTGGAACCCGTGGTCGAAGGCGATATCGATCAGCTTCTGATCCGAATGCGCGATTTGGTAGGCTGCTCTGGCGAGCCGTCTTTTGCGGACATAGTCCATCACCGCTTCTCCCACCATCGATTGGAACACTCTATGGAAATGAAATTCAGAGAAACATGCCACCCGAGCAAGCACCTCCACAGACAACGGCCCGGCAAGGTGCTCCTCAATATAGTCCAATGTTTTCTGGATCTGCCCATAATAGTCCGCGCTCATCGTTCGCACCTCCCACGTCCCCCCACTTACTCAAGTGTACGCATCACCGTCTGCCGATTCTTGATGTTTCTTGCTAAAAGCCATGCCGCAGCTCTACTTCCAGCTGCCCTTGGAAGCGACGGCGTACGTCTTGTACTGATTCTTGCCCTTGATCTCAAGGCAATTGATTTGGAGGCCGTAGGCGCAGCCGCCGTCGATGCCGATCTTATCGCGGTCGAACCAGACGTCCGCCTTGCCGTGAATATCTTTGGCCGGGGTGTGACCGAAGACAACCGTCTTCTTCACTACTGTGCGCTGCTGGACAAAAGGCGCCCGTATCCATAGGAAATCCCGCTCCGGCTGGGTTTTCCAATCGACGTAGGCCGGATTCAATCCGGCATGCACATATATGTGACCCTCGTCCTCGTGGTAGAGCGGGAGGCTGTTCAAGAACGATACATGATCGCTGCATGCCGACTTGATGTGCTCTTTGGACTGCTTCAAATCCAGATTCTCCCCGCTGCAGAAGCTTTTGAACGTTTGAATGCCGCCATGCTCAAAAAACTTCATCTCCGTCAAAGCATCTACCTCGCCCAGCACATCGACGAACCGTTGGTCGTGGTTACCTTTGAGCGCAATCGCTCCTTTGTCCCGCACCAGCCCCATGACATATTCGACCGTTTCCCGGCTGTTCGGCCCCCGGTCTACATAATCGCCCAGCAGAACGAGCTGGTCTTCGTGTTCATTGAACTCGACTTTCTCGAGCAATTGCTTGAATTCATCGACGCAGCCATGTATATCGCTAATCACTAAAGTTCTCTTCATCTACGATCCCCCTGATGTCAGGCTTTACACCTTATGGACTCTACTCTATGATTCTATTGTAGCATAGGGATTCCCTGTCTGAGTCGAAGAAGTCGCAGGAAGATACAAAAAGCGCAGCAAAAAAGCTGCCCTTCTGAGGCAGCCGCGCATACTCAACCTATTGCTTCATTAACTTCCGAACCTCTTCCACGGGGACCTCAATGGTCTCGGCAATCTCCTCCGGAGAGAATCCTTTATGAAGGAATTTCCGAATGATTTCTTCTTTCCCTTGCACAATTCCCCGTTCGATCCCCTTCTCGATTCCTTTTTCGATTCCCTTCTCTATTCCCTTTTCTATCCCATCTTCCATGCCTTCCTCATATCCCCAACGTTTCCATGCAGGCATCAATTCCATAATGGCTTCTCCCTCCTCTGGATACTGCTCGCGAAGTAATGCTAATATCGTTTCTTCCTCTTCTTCTTTATTGGGCTTGAAATATAAATCCGCCACTGACATAATGAGCGCCAACCGGGCACTATCCAATTTATTTTGTAATCTTAGCAGCATCCTCAAATAGGCAATTCTTACATCACGTTCTTCCTTCTTATTATATCCCATTTTGGCCAATAGCGCAGCAGCCACCGGATTATCAGACTCGATGAATGACCGCCAATGCTTGCTCCGCAGTTCAACTTTCAGAAATTGAAACTGCATAATGACATGATCCGGTATCATCATTAACAGAGAATCTCTCTCGTCTTGGGCCTCATCCCCCGTAAAAATAGCGATTGGAATGATAAGCTTGTGCTCTTTCCGATGGCGCTCGAACAAACGGCTGTAATAGATGAACATCCGTTCATGGAAATCAGACTCTTTGTAAGACTGCGGCTCAAAGTGAACCAGCACATATGCATCAGTCGCCTTGTATCGGGTTTCCAGCAGCAAGTCAAGGTTTCGTGACTCCTCACCGACAATATCAACCAGAAGCTCCTGCATAAGAAATCTGGTTTGACTATGATCAAGCAGCAAATCCAGGTGGGGAAAAAACAATTCGATAAATTCCTTGAAGAAGGTTTGCAATAACTTTTTGAATGCCTCATCATGAGGCACAGCCTCTTTATTCCCTACTTTCATCCTATTATTTTCGTTCGTCAAATTACCCTCCTATTTCTAGATTTGATATATTCTACTATAATATAGCATAAAAGGACGCCCTCACGGGCGTCCTTCTTTCAATTTATAAATTGCGCCGCCTTCAGCAATCTTACCAGCATAACCGCCGCTTCACTGCGGGTCGCAGCAGCTCCCGGCGCGAACGTCGAATTCGTGACGCCGTTCACGAGGCCTGCGCCCACCGCACTGGATACGGCCGCGCGGGCCCATGCCTGAATGCTCGAGCTGTCGGTATATGACGCCAGCTGTGCAAGGTCCGGCGCCGCCGTCACGCCGGCGAAAGCCAGCGCCCGTACGAGCATGACCGCCATCTGCTCTCTCGTGATGCGGTCTCCCGGGCGGAATGAGCCGTCTTCGAAGCCTTCGATGAGGCCGGCCTTCGCCGAAGCCCCAACGGCCCCTGCGAACCAGCTGTCCGCCGGCACATCCGTGAAACCGTTGGGCGCCGATTCATTCAAGCCAAGCGCCCGCACGAGCAGGGCGGCGAACTCGGCCCGTGTAACCGG
Organism: Paenibacillus sp. MAHUQ-63; assembly: GCF_028765165.1. Classification (GTDB taxonomy): domain Bacteria; phylum Bacillota; class Bacilli; order Paenibacillales; family NBRC-103111; genus Paenibacillus_E. The sequence goes on from NZ_JARADB010000001.1 coordinate 1,827,775, forward strand.
CGCATCCGGTGCGAAAGTGTGCGCCGTCACACCCTTCACGACGAATTTGGAGGCAAGCAGCTCCACATCCGTTTTGGCCCAATGGCCTGTCAAATCGTCAAAGGATTGCGAGGAAGCAACGACCGCATACAGGCTGTTGCCCGGACGCTTCATCGTCACGATCGATTGCCCGCCTTCCTCCGTGCTGAATACAGCCGGAACGAAGCTCAGCTCTCCGGTCGCCGGATTCAGCCATAAAGCTGTGGTGCGGCTCGCATCTACCGTGCCCGGTAAGTGCACAACCCGAGACACATATGTGCTGCCGAAATCGGTAACCACAACCTTCTTCCCGTTGCCTTCGGCCACCAGGTTGAATGCCACCGGAGCTGCCACAGGCGAGACGCCGGCTTCTTTCATTCTGGCCGTGATCCCGTCAGCAGCTGAGCCCGTTACTTGTTGCAACGTGATGCTGATGGTCACATGGGCTGCTTCTGTGCCTAGACGCTTGGCTAACGTACTCACATCCAGGGCGCGAAGAGGCAAATTGTAGATGATACCGCCCGCTCTAACCGATAGTTCAGCATCGGGTATGGTTTGTGCCACCGACTGAGCGCTGCTTGCCGGAATATCAACCATGGCAGGCCCCTCACCTGGAACATCAACGATGATCGTTTGTTTATCGCTCTTGACCAGGAGGTCGATCGCCTTCATCAACAGATCTGCACCGACGGCAACTCTCGCGACCTTGGTACCTTCTATGACGGTGTCCGTTACGGCGCTTGTGATGGCTACTCCGCCTGCAACCTCTTGAACCGCGCTGCTTGGCGCCGCCCCGCCGCCCGAAGCCGAACCGCCTAATCCTGAGTCCGACGACGTATCCGGAGTGACCAGGCGCAAGAAGTCGCCCCAGATGATATCGCCCTTCGTATCTCTCCGGTAAGGAAGTACCGGAACCAGACTGGCGAAGTTGGCGTCGCTTAACTGCACGCCATTCGCGTTGACACTTTTAACCCCATTAAACATATAGTTGGAGGCCGAATTCAACGCTGCCGGGTAGGTGTCTTTGGCCGTATAATTCTTCTGGTAGGAAATAAAGCCATCGATGCGGAAATCGGTCTGAATTCCCGTATATGTCGTGAAGTTCATATTCCCCTTGGCATTGTTATAGCCGATGTTCGTACGTTCCGCGATAACGCCCGGATTGCTGTTGCTCGCGAAGCCGTACGCACCATTCCCGAATGCGATGCTGCCCCGGATGATGTGCGGCACATGGATGCCTTCGCCGCCGAGCTTGAAGCCGTTCTTATCTCCGGCACCAACCGCTCCGTTCGTCAAAGTACCATTATTGTACGCGATGCTGTTCTCAATGATAACGGGGCCGATCGCACCCGTGCCCGATTTGGTGTAGAGATCCCAGCCATCGTCAATATTGTTATGGGAAATATCGCCCCGGAAGACATTGCCCACGCCCGAAGTCAGCTTCGCCGCAAAGCCGTCGGCATTGTTATTGGACGGATCCGCATTATCGAACGATTCGCAATTCAGAATCAAATTGTACGAGGGCCATAACGAGATATCCGTATCCGCCTCGTCCGTACGGCTGATCTGCAAGCCTGTGTCGCCATTCTCGTAAAATCTGCTCAACTCGACGATATTGTGGCTCCCGCCTACGGTAAAGCCCTTCGTATTCGCGCCGGAACGCGTGAAATCGATCCCTCTCACATGCCAGTAATTACCGCTGAGCACAACGCCCTCCGACTTCTTATCGAAATCGATAATCGGCTTCGCCCCTGGCGCCGCCATCAACGACTTCATAGCTGCCTCCGTACCGTCATTGCCTTTCTGAATATCCAGTTTGGCGCTGCGTACATACCGGCCGTCGAGCAGGATGATCGACTGGCCTGCTTGCACATAATCGACGGCCGTATCGAGATCAAGCGGGCTGCCGACCGTACCGTCTCCGCCGCTAGTTCCCGTCGGCGAGACATAGATATCGCCGTTATCCGCGAAGGTATGCATATCCACGGTGAAATTCTCGACGATTTTATCGTAACCTGTTAGTTTCTGTGTGTTATCGGGAATGAAAGCTGCGCTAAAGTTCGTATACGTATTGGCTGTAACGGTCGTGTTATAAACAAGCTTAACCCCCGCTTGCACTTGGGCATCCCGGACAAGGTAGTTCTCTCCTTGCTTGATCGTCACCACGCCATTTACATTCGACTTTACGCCTAAGGCGTATGCGGTGCTGGACGTACTAGCAAGCCCGGTGAAGCTCAAGTTCGGCGTGACCGGAAGCTGCTCGGGCTCCTCCATCGGCGCATCGGTTTGCGCTGACGTCACTTTCAGACGGAGATTATGCACTTCGATCGTCGCCAGCCGGGCTGTGAAGAAGCCGACGTACATGTTGTCGCCATCCTGAACGGTCATGATGTCAGGAGCGAAAATTTTTTCCGCTATCCCATCGTTGATCCGCCCTTCGAAGCCGCTATTCGTCTTCCGCAGCGTCAATCGATAATTGGCTGCCGGGTACGTGTTATCCGGTGAAGGCTTCACGGGATTCAGCATTTTGCTTTGGATGCCTTGGCTGCCCGTACCGTTCGGCGCCGTTACGCCGGTTCGGACGAACAGCTGCGTGCCATTCTGCTTCGTTGTACCGCCGCTGTATCCGCCAACGGCGGCTATATTGGAAGCGAAGACAGCGGAGTCGCCGGCCGTGCCGATCGCATCCCTGGCCATCAGGCCGAACGATTCCTGGCCGTCGTGCGGATCTTTGGCGTATGCAAGCACTTTGATATCTGCCGAGAGTTCAAAGTTATCCGCCTTTGTGTTCAGCTCCGTGTAATAGAAGGAGATCCCGTCATGATCTCCGGTTACTTTGCCTCCGCCCTCCAAAGCGACAAGCTTGATGAAGGATGGATCGTCGTTCACCGTCACCGTGTTGTTCGTATTGGAGGTCGATTGTCCGAACCGGATCGTCTTCCATTCCAGCTCTCTGGGCTGGGCGACCGTCACTTGGAGTACAGTCGGCGGAATAGCTGCACTAGCAGGACGGATCCCGATCCCGTAGACGCCAGCCTTGGAATTGTCATAAGCCGATGTATCTATCGCATAGTCGCCAGCACTTAACAGTTCCGTCTCTCCGCTGTCATACACCGTCTTCACTTCCAGACCGGCCGGGTTGAAGGGCTCGCCAATCGGATAGGTCGTTTGCGGATATTGGGTTACTTGGCTGCCTATAATGGATTTCGCTTTTACCGTGATAGGGAATGTCACCGTCTTATCCGGAACATTTTTATAGGATATTGTGATGTTTTTCGTACCTGCCGTGCTCATATCCGGCGCAGTCAGCGTATAATCGCCGTTTAACAGACGAACAGCGGAACCATCGCTATATTGGGCCTCCACGATCAAACCGGCCGGGTCGAATGTCTGCCCGATGAAATAGCCCGCCTTCAGCGGCCCCTGTTTGACCTCCAGCCCCGTTAGCTCGGCACTTCTCACTCGCACATCAAACGTTGCATAGGTCGTTGATGTCACAGTGGACCTTACGGTTACCGTATGGGTTCCTGCAGCCGTAAATTTGTAAGTTGCGCCCGTTACCGTTGCAGCCGCTGGCGGAATGGAGAGCGTATACTGCGTATCGGCCATGTCGGACCAGTCGCTTCCGCCATTGAGCTGCCCCCGCACGACTAATCCTTGAGGATCGAAGGACTCCTGGAGGTAGTAGTCGGTTTGGGCCGGCTTGTAACGGATGTCCATGGCGGTGACGACTAGAGGTTTGATGGCCAATGAGGCGGATGCCGTCTGACCGTTAAAATGCACGGTCATGGTATTGGGGCCTGCTTGCGTGCTGTCAAAGCCAGTGACGATGTAATCCTTAGCCGACAGTAACTCCTCATGGCGATCCGGGTATACCGCAGTCACTTTCAAACCTGTGAGGTTCAAGCTATCCTTGACGTAATACTCCGTTTTCATCGCTGACGTATTGAGCTTAAGCCCGCTAGGTGTTCTAGAGTCTTTTGTGAAAGTGATGTCCGTGAAGGTGACGACAGTGTTTCTAGCCGCATACAGTCCTGCATAGGCAAGAGTCCCCGTAAAATGATCGATGATCGTGGATTCGTTCCCGATCTTGATCAGATAAACATTGCCCGTTTTCTTAATGCTTAAATGATAAGCAATGTCCTTGGCCGGTGGAGCCGCCGTGAACGAGGTTATTTTTTTCACAGGATTGGTACTCGCATTGAAAGCTCCTTGTTTATGAAACGCCTCCATTTTCTGGTCCAGGGCGCCGACAGCTACATAGTCACCGGTGTACCCGCTTGTCGACGTATTCTCTAGAACGTTGCTTCGCAGCATGATGCCAAAAGAAACTTGATTATTAGCCGTCCACGTATTCACTGTCGCTCGGGCCGAAAGTTCAAAGTTATCGTTCTGACTTATTTCTTTGAAGTAGTAGGCGATGCCTTCGGATGCACTCGAAGAGGAGGCAATCTTGCCTTTATCGGATTTGGCCGTCAGCGTAACGGCACCCGTTCCGGCATTCTCCGTAATCCCAAAATTCGTTGACGTCGGCGTTCCGCCTATATCTCCGAACACGCTGCCTTTCCACTCACTCCCGCCCGGAATGCTGATCATGGGAGGAGGATCCGCAGCCCATGCCGCAGGCAGCATCGCAAACATCAAAACCAATGACATCATTATCGCAATCACACGACGTATGTTATTCAAGTTACATGTCCCCTTTATATCAATTTATGTATGCGCTTACATTACAATACTAGCATCCGTCGCTCCCACGAACACAAAGAAACAGACGTGTCACAGCGTTTCACCATCTGCTTATCGTCTGTTTCTCTTCGCTGCGTGGGACAGGCTAGCCGCAGAAGCTGACGGTTCCGTTCTCTGTCTGCAAGTAACCGTTCTCCGCCGATTGCCGGCCCGTAACGAACAAGCCCTCTGCGCGAGCTGCCGCAATAACCGGCGTATCCGGGTGGAGCCGCTTCATTCTCAGATCATGCACTTCCATATCCCTAACATTCTCTAACCGGAGCGCCGGCCCTTGGCGCGTCTCGATCCGCACATGATGCAGCTCCATGTCTTCCACATGCTTGCACAGCATGCCGTCGCCCGCCATGATGATCTTCTCGCGCACCATGTCCGGCTCATCCCCCTTCTCCTCGGGGTCCAGCGTCATCTCAATGTGCACATGGCTCAGCTGCACATCCCGAATCGGCATCTCCGGCAGGCCGTAGATGAAGCCCGCCGAAGCCCGGCAGCCTTTGGCCGTCACCTGCTGGATGCGGACGTGATCGATGACGGGCGTGCTCTCCGTAACGGCAACAGCCGCAGGTGAAGCAATGAGCGGGTTGCTCTCATCCACACCATGGCGATAGAACGAATTAATCGTTAACGGACAGAATACATCTTCCATATAAATGTTGCTGACCAAAATGTTCTTAATATAGCCGCCGCGAGCGCGATTCGTCTTCATGCGAATGCCGCGGTCCGTGCCGAGGAAGATGCAGTTCGAAATCACGACGTTGCGTATGCCTCCCGCCATTTCACTGCCCAGCACGACACCGCCGTGGCCTCGCAGCATCGTGCAGTTCGTGATGACGATGTTCTCCGACGGCTTGCCCACCCGGCGTCCGTCCTCGTCGATTCCCGATTTGATGCATAGACAGTCATCGCCGACATCGAAGAAGCAGTCGGAGATGCGCACATTCGTGCAGGAATCGATATCCATGCCGTCACCGTTAGGGGTGTCGCTCGGGTTTTTGATTTTAACGCCATGGATGTGAACGTCCTTGCAATACACCAGATGCGTATTCCAGAACGGTGAATTCTGCAGCGTAACCCCTTCCAAGCTGACCTCCTCGCAATCGATCAACTGCAGCAGCGGCGGCCGCAGAAATTGCGAATCCCACTCCACGATGTTGCTTCTGACCGTTTCTGTAAGAACCGCATTCTTGGCGGCAATCTCGCGCGTTAAAGCGTTATCTACCTTCTCGCCGCGGCGCAGCTGCCGGTAGACCTGCCACCAGGCGCTGCCCTGACCGTCTATGACTCCTTGGCCTTTGATCGTGACCTGCTTCAAGCCTCTGCCGTAAATAAGCGGCGAAACGCCGTAGCATTCATAGCCCGACCACCGCGTCGGGACAACCGGATACCGTTCGAAGTCGGTATCGAACAAGAGCAGCGAGCCCGCCTCCAGCTCTAGCGTCATGCGGCTGCGGAGCTCAATCCTGCCCGTTACGTACGTGCCGGCAGGCACGACTACAGTGCCTCCGCCGCCGGCATCACAAGCTTCAATGGCGGCCGCAATGGCTGCGCTATTGTCCGTTAGACCGTCGCCAACGGCACCATACGCCAAGATGTCGTAGTTAGCCATATCCTGAACGCTCCCTTATACCGTCTGTTTCACGAACGATTCTACTTCCACACAAGCCATGACGAAAGCCCCCACGCCATGCAGGTCGTTCTCACTGGTCGGCCTAGTCACATAATTCTCATAGTCGCCGGCTGACGTACCGATGCAGATTAACGGCAGAATGACGCGTCCCTGCTCGTCGAATTTCAACGTCCGGATCAACCCCTCATAGCCCTTCACCGCTGCCGCTGCACATTCCCCGCCGACAATGCCATGCTTGACCGCTTTGGCGATCGTATAAACGAACAGGCTCGTGCAGGAGGATTCCAACCAGTTGTCCGGTTGATCGCCTTTGTCCACGACCTGGTACCACAGACCGCTCTCCGCATCCTGATAGCGGATCAAGGCATGAACGAACTCGCGCAAGGAGTCGGCCAACACGGCGCGTCCCGGCTCTTCCGCCGGCAGCTCATCGAGGAATTGGGCCAGCGCCAAACCGTACCACCCGAGCGAACGGCCCCAGAATTCCGGCGAGCAGCCGGTCTCCGGATTCGCCCACGGCATTCTGCGGCTCTCGTCCCACGCATGGTACAGCAGGCCGGTTGCGTCATCTTTCATATGTTTGCGCATCAGGCCTTCTTGATGCAGTACGGTCTCGCGCAGCGCGAGATCCCCATAGGCGTTGGCATACTTCAATGAGAAGACGCCCGCCATGTACAAGCCGTCGAGCCACACGTTATAGGCATACTTGTCTTTATGCCAATACCCGCCCTCGGACGTCAGATTCAGCGTGTTCAGCAGGTTTCTCAGCTTGTCGGCGGCGATCCTGTATTTGCTACGCCCCGTCTTGGCTTCCAAACGGAACAGCAGCAGCCCCGCTTGTACGGCATCCAGTTCATCGCGCGCGAAGTACAGATTGCCGTTATCGTCAATCAGACCGTCGACATAGGCCTGAATGTATGCATCATATCGGTCGTCCCGATCCGATTCCCAGAGCATCTCCATGCCGCACAGGAACACACCCTGATGATAATGCCAGCGCCCGGCGGGCGGCAGCTCCATCGGTGCATAGGTGCTCATTATGGAATCGCAGGCGGCACGCGCCCACGCTATCGGTGATTTGGCAGAACGTTCGATCATCGTGAATCTTCCTCTCGATTAATATTCAAATACCCCACCCATGATTCAGTGGGGATCCAGCTTAGAGAAGGCGCGGGGCTTCAATTCCCGCCAGCCGGTAGCAGACCGCCCGGATCAACAGCGCCTGTGTCCCCGCATTCATATCGCCTTCCACCTTGCCGCCGCCGATATGGACTGCCTCCGGCATGCCGGGATAGTACTCGCCCGGCTTGACCTGCGCGACATTCGGGGCGGTCGGCGAATGCGCGAGCTCGCGGGAGAAGCCGCCATCCGCGCGAAGCAGCTTGCGCATATTCGTCAGTGTGATCCCGATGATTTCGCGCAGCTCGTGCGCAGGGATGTCCAGCTTCATGTACGACAGCAAGTGAATCGGATTGCGGATATAGCACATATCCGCCGCTTCCTCCTGCCGAAGCGCCGTTAGGATGCTTTCGTATATTTGCTCCTCCCGCGGCAGCGGCACGGCGAAGCGGTCATAGAAAATGTGCAGCTTGAACGTTCCCGATATCCGCACATAATACGAGCCTTCGCCCCAGAGCCCCGTCTGCGGATGCTGTGTGTGCGCGAAGAACTCGAACGCGGCTCTGGCGTAAGCCTCCCGGCGCGCCGCAGGCTCCACCTGCCGCACATACTCGCTGGAGGTAGACAGCCGGTCGCAGCCGCGCCAGCTGTTCACGAGCGGCACCGACTGCAGCCACGCGCGGTAGTTCTCCGGCGAATCCATGTACGCCGGGGCCTGCTTCGCCTCGTAGGGCAGCGGATACAGCGGCTGCCCGCCGAGCTTCTTCAGCGCGCCGACGCTATAGGAGATGGCCCGCGAGACCATCACCTCATCCTCGCGCATGAGCGGATCCGCGTCGTAGAAGTACCCGGAGGCGGCATCCTGCCGGCGCTGGAAGAAGCGGATCAACCCTCGCTTCATCTCTGCCGGCAGCGGCACCTCCAGACGCTCCAGGATGCCCAGCGCTTGCGCGGTCGATTCAATGTCCGGCCCGGTGCCCGGCATTTCTCGGGAGCTTGGCGCGTAATAAAAGCCGCCGCTGTCTTCATCGTACTGCCTTTTCAACCAACCGCGGAAACCGGCAAACAATTCGTCCATGTTCGCAAGCAGCCCGCGGATTTCATCGATGTGCGTATGCGTCTGCATGGTGGTGTCCTTTCTTATTACCCTTTGATGGAACCGATCATAGCTCCTTTGGCAAAGTGCTTCTGCAGGAACGGATAGACAACCAGGATCGGCAGCGTCGCGACAACGATTACCGCCATCTTGATCGATTGCGCCGGAGGCGGAGTCACGCTGTCGAGATCTACGCTATGATCCATACCGCTGGCCAGTACGACAATCTGTCTCAGGAGAACCTGAATCGGCCACATGGCGCTTTCGTTCAAATAAAGGATGGCGCTCAAGTACGTGTTCCAGTACGTCACTGCGTAGAACAACGAGATCGTGGCGATCGCCGGCATCGACAACGGCAGGACGATACGGAACAAAATGCCGAAATCGCTGCAGCCGTCGATCTTGGCCGACTCCTCCAGCCCTTCCGGGATGTTCTGGAAGAAGTTTTTCAAAATAATCAAGTTAAACGCAGACACCGCCGACGGCAAAATGAGCGCCATATAGGAGTCAATCATCCCCAATTCTTTCACTACGAGGAACGTCGGCACCAGACCGCCATGAAACAGCATCGTGAAAACAACCAGGAACATGATCACTTTACGGCCGTCCACATCTCTGCGGGACAAGCCGTACGCCATTAGCGCCGTGATGAACATCGAGATTACCGTCCCCAGCAGGGTTGTCCAGATGGAAACGCCCATCGCTTTGAAGATCGTATTCGTCGAGAAAATAAACCGGTATGCCTCCAGGCTCCAATCGGTCGGAATAATAACGAACTTCTTCACCGCAAGCTCCGCGCTGGTCGTGAACGAGCCTGCCACGACGTGCACGAAAGGAATTAATGTAATTAAACCGATTATGGTTAAGAGCAAATAATTTATGATGCTAAACATTCGCCCGCCTAATGTTCTATCTTCTACCATGCTGCAGCCCTCCTGCCTTTCTTAGTACACGCCTTCTTCGCCCATCTTCTTCGCAATGCGGTTGACAATCATGACCAGAACGAGTCCGATGAACGATTTGAACAATCCGATCGCAGAACTGTAGCTGAATTGGCCTTGTTTTAAACCTGCCGTATATACATAAGTATCAATGATCTCCGCAACATTTCGGTTCATAGAGTTGAGCAGCAAGTAGACATGTTCGAAACCGAGTTCGAGAACCGCACCAATTTTCAAAATTAATAAAACGATAATCACGCTGCGCAGCGCCGGCAACGTAATGTGCCACATTTGACGCATGCGTCCCGCGCCGTCCATACGCGCCGCTTCATATAACCCTGGATCGATTGAAGCGATCGCCGCCAAGTAAATGATCGTGCCCCACCCGGCTTCCCGCCAGATGACTTGAAGAATGTACATCGGTCTGAACCATTCCGGAGCTAACAGGAAATTAATTTTCTCAAACCCGAAATACTCGATAATGTCGTTGATGATCCCGCCGTCCATCGTCAGCATAACGAAAGAAATCGAAACAATAATGACCCAAGACATGAAATGCGGAATATAGACGATGGTCTGAAACGTTTTCTTGAAAAAATCGTTTTTCACTTCGTTCAGCATCAAAGCCATAATGATCGGAATCGGAAAATAAAACAAAATGTTCATCACGAACAAAATTAACGTATTGCTCAAAATATTTAAGAAGTCAGGCTCCGTGAACAGGCGCTGAAAATGTTCGAAACCCACCCATTCGCTTCCCATGATTCCTTTGAACGGCTTGTAGTTCTGGAATGAAATAATCAATCCGTACATCGGGATGTATTTAAAGACGATAAAATATAAAATGCCCGGCAGCAGCATGACATAAATCCATTTATTTCTCCATAGACGCCTGCCGAGCTCACTGCTTTGCTTCTTCTCCACCACGCTTTTCATGGCATGTACTTCCTGCATAGTTCTCTTCCTTTCCTGGTGTTTCTTTAAAACGGAGGACCGCTTCTCATGGCCGCAGCCCCCCGCCTTTCAACCAGTTTGAATTCCTGTCCGCTTCTTATTTTTTATACTGTGCGTTGTACTCTTCGATAATTTTGTTGCCGCCGCGGTTCTTCCAATCCTCGATCGCTTTATCGAAGCCGGCTTTATCGATGCTGCCATAGATGTATTTGTTCGTTGCATCCTTGATCACATCTTGAAGCTGTACACCTTTTTCCAAGTTTGTTTTGGAATCGAGCGCCGCTGCCGGATCCTGTACCGCGTACTTCAGGTTGGCGATTTTCAACTCATCCGCTTTGCCTTGCGCCGGGATGGAAGGAATGCCGAGCAATCTGCCTGTCGTATCTTCGTCACCGATCGCTGCATCCGTGAACGGTTTCACTTCGCGCGTCCATTTCTCTTCATCCAGCTTCTTCGCTTTGCCGTCAACAACACTGTAGTTCACATCTTTAATTCCCCAGTTGGCAATGTTCGCAACTTCAGGCGTCATCATTTTGTCGAAGAAGGCGAGAACTTTTCTCAGCTCAGCTTCGTTCTTGATGGCGGATTTCGGGAACAGCACCACGTTCGCGTAGCCCGGAAGCGCCCATGCGGCGAATTTGCCATCCGGTCCGGCAACCATGCTGTGTACGTCTACAACTGCTGTCGGCACGTTTTTGACCAAATCTTTGTTCAAGGACGAAACGTCAGTCATCGCTCCGATGTACATACCTGCCGTACCGTTGGTGAACAGCTTTTGCTGATCCGTTTTACTTGTGGCGGCGAAGTCTTTATTGATTAAACCTTCATCACGCATCTTTTTGATGTAATCCATCGATTTGACATACTCAGGGAACATGAACTCCGGCTGCAGCTTGCCGTCCTTGACGCCCCAGTTGTTCGGAGTGCCGAGCCAAGCCGCTATAGTTTTGAAAGAACCGTAGATCAGATCATTACGGTCGGTTAAGCCGATCGTGTCTTTCTTTCCGTTGCCGTCCGGGTCTTTCTCCGTGAATGCCTTCGCCATCGCATAGAGTTCTTCTGTGTTGGCCGGCGGCTTGAGGCCCAGTTTGTCCGCCCAGTCTTTGCGGTAGATAAGTCCTTGGCGGGCGATATCTACACCGCGGTACAAGGTGTACAGCTTGCCGTCGACCATCGTATTGGTATTCGTTGTCGATTTCAGCTTGCTGAGATTCGGGAAGTCTTTGAGCAGCGGCCCGATCTCCCAGAACTGACCGTCACGGATGGCGGATTTCATCTGAATGAATGTCGCCTGGTTTTTCAGGTACGTGACTTGCGGCAGCGCGCCTGTTGCGAATGTCGTATTCAGCTTCTCTTCATATGTGTCAGCCGGGAAGAACTGATAGGTCAGCTTCGTGTTCGTCATTTTCTCCAGTTCTTTAATGATCGTATCCGGCGGCGTTTGTGCCGTATTCAGCGGCGCCATGATGGTGATCGCTGTCGGTGAGTTGTCCGTCGCCTTCGGTGCCGTTGTGCCTGACCCCGCGGTCGTAGCTGCTGGAGTTGCCTTGCCTCCGTCTGAACAAGCGGCCAGCGCAAAGCTGGATAGGAGCATTATGCTAAGCGGAATCGAGACTAGTTTTCTCTTCATATTTGTTAGACCTCCGTGAATTGATGGTGTGCTACAGGTTCTACAGTACAGGGTCCAAGGTAGGTGCCGAAATAATCATTTACTCATAAGGACCTAGTTCTACCAGGGATATGAGATGATGATTATTGGCGAAGGAGATGATTATCGCGGTGGCGCAAAGGCGCTGCATCGGGTGTTTACGAGCGGTTGAAGGTTATTGAATGGCGGTTACAGGCGGGAAGATGCAGGATGGGGCACGTGGATAGGCGGTATAGTAGAGTTGTTTCTAGGGGGGCAAGTTCGGTGAGGGGAGATATATGGTGCTGGTTCGCGACAGTTCAGGGGATGGCATGGTAGATGGTACTTGTTTGTTTGCAAAAGTTCGGCGGAAAAGGAAATACAGGCCCTTAATTGGCCGAAAGGCTGCCATTCAGCCGATGAGGCGGAAATAGGGAGCGTTATTTTGCTTTTTTTGGTGGAAATTCCTCCGTCATCGAACAAATAAGGTACTATATTTCCGCTTCAACCCCCAAAGCTGCAGATTCTGCCTAAATAACGCTCTATAGTTCCGTTTGCGTGTGAAAACTTGGCGTATTGTTATATAAAAAAACCGCAGCGTTCCAGCGCATGCGGTTTCCTAGCTTTCATTTTGTCGAATAAGCTTCGTTATATTCATTCACAATCTGGCTGCCGCCGTTTCGCTTCCAGCGCTCGATCTCCTGCTTGAAGCCTGCTTTGTCCAGTTTGCCCAGCATATAATTGTACGTAGCGTCGGAAATGATTTTGTACAGCTCCACGCCGCGTTCGTCATACGTCTTCGATTCCAATCCCAGCGTCGGATCTTTAACGACATATTTCTCATTATCCAAGCTGAGCTTATCCGCCAGCTGGGACAGAGATTCGCTCTCCGCCACCTGCTTCACCTGCGGATTGTTCAGATCCGCAATCATCAGCGCATAGAGCGCATTCACTTCATTCACGCGAATCTTCGACGTCTCCTCCAACAGTTGGACTTTGTCCCCAATGGTCTTATAGTGACGCCCCTCCAGCCCATACTTCATGAGATTGGCGACGTCCTTATCCATCGTCCGGTCAAAAAACTGCAGGACCTGCTTCAGCTCCGCCTCCGTGCGAATGGCCTTCTTGGAAAACAGGTATAAGGCGCTGTAGTTCGGAATCGACCAGATCCGGAATCCTTGCGGTCCCTCGATATGATTCACAAGCGTAAATTTCGCCGCAGGATTGATGAGCTGGACCTCGTCCGACAGCCGCTGCACATCCTGCATGCTGCCGATATAAACGCCCGCGATGCCGCGGATCAGCTTATCGCGCTGCACTTCCTTGCTCGTCACGGCGAAGTCCGAGTTGATGAGCTTCTCGTCGTACAGCTTTTTCATATAATCCATGGTGTCGATATAGGCCTGCGTCTCGAACTCCGGCATCAGCTTCCCGCCCTCCGCCATCCCCCAATTATTCGGCGTGCCGAAGTAGGAGCTCAGCGTTTTGAAAGCGCCGAACACCAGATCGTTCCGGTCGGTCAGCCCGATCGTGTCGTCCTTGCCGTTGCGGTCCGGGTCGCCGTATGTGAAAGCTTTGAGTACCTCATACAGCTCTTTCACATTCGTAGGCTTGGCCAGCTTCAAATTGTTCAGCCAGTCTTCGCGAATAATGATGCCTTGGCGGGACGAAGGCCGTTCCGTATATAAACCGTAGATTTTGCCGTCGACAGCAGCTTGTCCCAAAATTTCCTTGTTCAGCCGCTTCAGGTTCGGGTATGCTGCCAAATAGGGGCCGATATCCCAAAATGCGCCGGAACGAATCGAGTTTTTCATCAGCATGTAGTCCGTATATTTCACATACGTCGCTTTTTTGAGCGAGTTCGTGGTGAGTGCCGTGTTCATTTTATCGGTATAGATGCCGTCAGGCACCCAGTTCAATTCAAGCTTCGTATTCGTGCGCTTCTCGATCTCCTGAACGAGCTCCGGAATCGGCGGATGCGGAAAATGCAGCGGCGCCATGATCGAAATGACCGGGCGGTCACCGCTGTCCGAAGCAGCCTCCCGGGTGCTTCCGTTGGTACAGCCGGCGGCCAATACGGCTATTAACATAAGGATGATAAGGACGGTGCAACCTTGCCGAAGCTTCGAGCGACTAACCATTCACATGACCCCTTTCCCTTGCTGCAGCAGCGTTTCATGGCCATAATCAGAGATAATGATTATCCTGCCAATAGATGATTATTGCCCAAAACGCCAGACTTGACTACAATACATAGATACAGAAATGTTCATCCTAAGATAAGGTGTTGGATGCGATGCCCAATTTAAGTTTCTTAAGCAAAATGACCATCTTCGGGTTCTTGCTCAGCACGCTCCCGGTTATTTTTATCGGCGCTTTCGCCTTCATGACCTCGTCAAACGAGATTCAGAAGAATGTCAGCGATGGCAAAATGCAGCTGATTACCCAAATCAACTCCAATGTAGAGCAGAAATTAACAACTGTCAACCATACGCTAAATCAGGTCATAAATTCCACCGTTCTCAAAAAGGCGATGGATATGCCTTTAACTGTAAACGATTTCATGATGTATGACGATTTGCGCAGCGAGATTCGGTATATGCAGTCCTTTGACACGAAGCTCGAGGATGTCATCCTGATCAATGCCCGCGAGAACTGGATGATCAAAAATTCGGGGTTGTACCGTTTCGACGGCTACCCCTTCTACGACAAGCTGCTGGAATTGACGAATACGCAGGAGAACAGCACGTGGGTGCTGAATCCGTCGAAGTGGTTTTTCACCGAGGAAAATGCGCGGAGTGTGACTTGCGATTACAGCATTTCGCTGGTTAAGAAGCTGCCGACGACAGGCCTGGAGAAATACGGTCTGGCGATGGCGAATATTCCGGCCTGCTCCTTGCAGGACTTGATCCACAACGATACCGAGCATCTGGACGATATCCTCATTCTGGACGAGCAGAACCGGATTCTCGTGCATCCGGACGCCAGCCTGATCGGCAAATCCATCACCGAGGCGGGACTGAAGGATGTGAGCCAGCTCGCGGCTCCTACGGGGCGATTCACTGCGGATATCAACCAAAAGCGCTATTCCGTCAGCTTCTTGCACTCCAATCTGAACAATTGGACTTATCTGTCCTTGACTTCGATCGACAGTCTGACCAAGGAATCCCGCAAAATCGGAATCTACACGATCTACGTGTGTATTCTGATGCTGCTCCTGTCCATGCTGCTGGCGTGGCTCGGGTCGCGCAAAATGTACTCGCCGATCCAGCTCCTGCTCAATCAGATCGGAGGCCTTGTCACCGTGAATCAGAAGCGGAAGGCCAACGAGTTCCAGATGATCAGCGAGCATGTCCATACGTTGTTTCAATCCAAGTCCCAGCTGGAACGCGAGGTTCATCAGCATATCGGGCAAGTGCGGACCTTCTTCCTGATCAAAGCGTTCCAAGGGCATATCAAACCGAGCGAGCTGCTGGAGAAATTGGCCCAATTCGGCTATACGAAGCACATTGAAGAGTGGAAAACGATGTCCGTTATTACGCTGCAGATCGACTCGATCGACAATACGCGATACGAGAAGAGAGACATGGAGCTGCTGCTGTTCGCCGCGCACAACATGATCGAGGAGCTTATCCCTTCCGACCAGCGTCTCGCTCCGGTCATTATCGATCAGACCGTCGTTACGCTCATCGGCAGTCCGGACAGCGAAGCCGAAGCTTTCCGCAACAAAGTGTATGCGCTGACCGAGCAAATGCAGCAGCATATCTTCAGTTACCTGAACCTGCATGTGAGCATCGGGATGAGTCTGCCGATTCATACTTTCACGCAAATGTCGATTGCCTACAAGGAAGGGCTGGAGGCGCTGAAGCACCGCATCAAACTTGGCGAGGGCATCATCATCCAGTACGAGAACATCAACTCCGGCAAGCATTTCTTGAATCTGAACTATCCGAAGCCGCTTGAGAACGAATTGACCGACGCGATCAAACTCGCCGAGAAGGATAAGTCCAAGGAGCTGCTGCGCCAACTCCTGCAAGCCGTCTTCGCCGCTCCGCTCTCGCCGCAGGAATATCAAATTCCGCTGGCGCGGCTGCTCAACAACCTGCTCATGGTGATGCAGGAATCCGGCATTTCGCTGAATCAGATTCATCCGAACAAGGGCTCGCTGTTCGAGGAGCTGCTGGGCCTGCATATGACGGCGGAGATTGAGGACTGGTTCTGGACGGAGGTCGTCCACCCGTTGATCCGCATTTACCGCGACAGGCAGGATGCCCAGTATCACAACATCTCCGAGAAGATTATCGATCTCGTGCACAAATATTACGACACCGACCTGACGCTGGAGGACTGCGCCTCCAGACTGCACTATAACGCGAACTATTTGAGCAGCATTTTCCGCAAGGAGACGAATTGCTCCTTCAGCGATTACTTATCGACGTACCGGTTCAACATGGCCAAGAAGTGGCTCTCGGAAACGGATATGCCGATCAAGGACATCTCTTCGAAGCTGCGCTATAACAACTCGCAGAACTTCATCCGTTCCTTCCGCAAGCAGGAGGGCCTTACGCCCGGGCAGTACCGCGATAAGCAAAAGGAAGGCGGCGCCGCACAAAGCCTGTAGACGCCCGCCAAAACGCCAAAAGCCTCCGGAGCCACCACGATCGTTCGTTGGTGGTTTCGGAGGCTTCTGCCTCTTTCCCTGCCGCTATTCGCCCGGCTCTACGGCCGCTTTCAGGGCAGCGCGGTTGTTCCATAGGAACGACACCACGCTATTGCGCTCGTCAAAAAAGGCCTCGTCTTCGTCCAAATAGTCTTGCCCCCGCCCATGCACACTGAACCGGTCATCGGCGTAGTTCATGAGCGTCCATTGACCTCCGCGTTTTTTATCGGCAAACACAAGGTATAATTTCTGGCCCGAAGGATCCCACTTAGCATACGACGAAAAGTTGTCCAAAATCAGGCCAATGTCATCCTTCTTCTTAATTTGCATGATCCAGTCTCCTTTTCATTAAAAATAGGCATATTTAAGAGGACAGGACCATAGTATACGAGAATGCCTGAAAATGTTGTCGGACCGTGTGGATGGAATATAGGAACCTTTGTCGAATGGGCAGGGAACGGGCGGTGGTGTCCGTTACATGCTTAAAGAAGCCCCTATTCGCCGAATAGGGGCTTCTCTGTCCGTTAGCAAGCTTCGGCACCTGTCCTCCGCTCACTGCTATGCATGAACCGCGAATTCCCCAGCTGACTTAGCCGGCCGCTGGCATCGTTCATCCGTCTACAGGCCCGCCGCCGCGTAAACTTTATCGAAGCCGGCCTTGGAACGCTGCGCCAAGCTCTCGGGAGCGTCCGTCGGCGGAGTCGCCGTCAATATCTCCTGCGAAACGGCGCCCTTATACCCGATGCGCGCCAAGCCCTGCAGGAAACCCGCCAGGTCAATCACACCCTCGCCCGGATACACGCGTCCATTGTCCAGCACATCCTCCACCGGCACATCCGGCGCGTCGTTGATGTGGACATGGACGATCTGTTCAGGGCGAAGCTTCTCAATGTCGGCCACGGTGAGCCCGTTCGTGTACCAATGGTACGCGTCGAATAGGAGGCCGACATTGCTCTCGCCGATCGCATCGATCCAGTCCAACGTCTCCTCGACCGTCCAGATGAACGGGTGCTTCCAGCGTGTGCGCAGATGATGCGGTCCCACGAATTCCAGACCGAGGCGGATGCCGTAAGCGCCGAGAATTTGCGCGCAAGTGCGCAGCCGCCGCGTCGCCAGCGCCATGAAGTGCGCGGCATTCAAATCGGTGGACGGCAGAATGTATGTGCAGCAGCTCGTGCAGCCGAGTGCCGCAGCCGCAGCCGCGGCTTGCGTCAACTTCGGCAGGCCGGCGCGGAACGTCTCCTCGCTGCCGCGCCATTCCACCGGCAAGCCGATCGAGCCGATGACGAGACCGTGCTTGCTCAGCAGCTCGCGCGCTCCGTCAACGCCATGGCTCTCGACCAGCGCCAACGCGTCGAGATCGACGGCCGCGAAGCCGTATCGAGCCGCCAGCTCCAAGAATTGCTCCGTACTTTCCAGCTTACCGAGTCCTGCTCCCGTTAACCCTCTTAGCATCGTAATTCCTCCCCAATATGAATTAAATGTCCCAGTTCAGCTTCACTTCGTTTCCTGTGCGGGAAGATTCATAGATCGCATCCAGAATCAGGTTGTTCGTGTACCCCGATAGAGCGGAAGTGATCGGCTGTTTGCCTTCGCGGATGCAAGTCAAGAAGTGGCGGCTAAGACGCTGACGTTCGCCTTCATCATTCTCCGGCTTCTTCAAATCCGTCTCAATCGCCCGGTTGAACTTCTCCGTCAGCAGCTTGCCGGTCGCGCCCTTATAGCTCGCTCCGCCTTCCGAGCCCATCAGATGAATGAACGGCGTATTGTCCGTATCCATGTGAACCGCCCAGCTGACTTCCAGCGTCAGCGTGCTGCCGTCTTCCATGCGGATGAGCGCCGTAGCCAGATCCTCGACATCATACGTGCCGTTCCAGTTCGGTGTCCCCCAAGTGCCGATCCCTTTCCTCCGCGGGCCGAATTCGGCATACGTGGCGCCGAATACCGACACAGGCTTCGGATTGCCCATCAAATACAAGGCAAGATCGAGCATGTGAACCCCAATATCAATCAACGGGCCCCCGCCCGATTCGTTCATCTTCGTAAACCAAGTCCCCCAGCCCGGGATGCCTTTGCGGCGGAACCAGCCGGTTTTGGCCGTATAAATTTTGCCCAGCTCGCCGGCATCGACCTGCTCTTTGATCAGCTGCGGCACGGCTTCCCAGCGCATCTGGTGACCGATCATGACGACTCTGTCCGATGCTTCACTGGCTTTCAAGATTTGCTTGGCCGCCGTAGCATGAATGCCCATTGGCTTCTCGATCAGTACATGCTTGCCGGCCTCAATGGCTTGTACAGCCAAGGATGCATGATGCTGGTTAGGAACGCCGATAATGACAGCGTCTACATTCGCACTTCGAATCAGCTCTTCCGGAGTGGCCGCAACGGTTGCAATGCCGTACTCCTTAGCCTTCGCTTCCGCCAGAGGCAGGTATGCGTCCGTAATTGTCGTAATCTCGCAAGAATCCGCCAGTTTCGAGAACTCCCTAATATGCACGCCGCCAATATTACCGGCACCAATAATGCCGATTCTGATTTTGTTATCGCTACCCACTGCCCGTTCCTCCTCATATGATCATCATGTTCGATCTCCTTTTATGTTAAAATAAAGCCAGCAAAGAAACGTACCTTATATTTCGGAAAACGTCCCATTTCTTCGAAGGAGCTTAGCCTGGTTATGACGTACTTCCCCGATTACCTGAAAACGTATCCAAATATGCATTCGGCATTTCCTCTTCATCTCAGCAAAAACACGCTGGAGCATGGCTTCCGGGCCCATCGCCATGATTTCCTGGAGTTCTCCTATGTTATCGAAGGAACGGGATCGGAGAGCGTCAACGATGTGAAGCATGATATGAAGACCGGCACGTTCACGTTCGTGCTGCCCTATCAGGTGCATGAAATATTTACCGATCCCGGGCAGAAGCTCGTTCTGTACAACTGCATGTTTCCCATGGATATGCTCATGGAATCGGGGAACGATCCCGGTCTGTCCGGCCTCTTGAACGATATCACGTCCCTGCCGGCCTATGTACAGCTGAGCGGTGGCGACCAACAGCTTATGTTGGCTCTCCTGGAGGAGATGTACCAGGAGTATAGCGGCAGCGAACGTTACAGACAGACGCTGCTGAAGAGCAGACTCAAAGAAATTCTCATTCGCTTCGACCGGCACCGTTGGAAACAGGCCGGCCCTATGAAAGAGGCGGAGGCTCAGGCCGCCCGGGAACTTCAGCCGCAGTCCGGTGCGAAGACGAGCCATGCCGTCTGGCCGATCATCCACTACATTCACCGCAACTACCAGGAGGAGCTTGCTTTATCGGACCTCGCCTCGCGGTTCTCAATGAGCATCTCCCGCATCTCCGAGGTAATCAAGCAGACGACAGGGCAGACCTTCGTGCATTTCCTGCACGATCTGCGCCTGCGCCATGCTTGCTCCTTGCTCGTATCCACGGACATGAGCGTAACGGAAATCGCTCACGAGGTGGGCTACGGATCGTACAAAACGTTCTCCCGTATTTTCCGGGAAAGCAAAGGAATCGTCCCGAAGGATTACCGCAAAATGGTCGGCGAAGGGCGGAAATAACGGCGGCGATTCATGCGAATGTAACGGATCTGGCATATCCGTCCCCACAGGTTACTATACATATTTTATGAACATATGACCGTGGGGAGAGTGCTAACCTTGTCAAACGAGTTTGTTGCGCGTTCATTGGAGGAAATTCGTTTCTGGTCACGGATTATGAAAGAACATTCCCTCTTTCTGAAGCTCGGGTTTCGTTGTGAGGATACGCAGTTAATTCAGGAGGCTAACCAGTTTTATCAGATTTTCGAGCACATCGAAGCCAGATCGCATGCCTTTACGGAGGCGGCGGATCCGGATCAGATAGCCCGGTTCAATCTGGAGGTGCATTCGGCAGCTACGCACATTTGGGCGTTCAAACGCAAGGTGCTTGGATTGATTATTCAATGCAAACTGCCCGGCGGGAACAATTTCCCTCTGTTAGTCGATCATATCAGCAGGGAAGCCAACTACTTCAGAAACCGGCTGGAGGAATTGAACGCCGGGAACCTGGATGCTCTTCCTGATGCTATTATTAACGAAAACGTTTTCTTCCTTCGCATTATGGCGGACCACGCCAAATTCATCGGTCATTTGCTCGACCCGTCGGAACGGCAGCTCGTGGAGCAAGCGCGCAATTTCAGCCACGATTTCGATCAGCTGCTGTTTCAAGCCATTGATTTGAGCGGTATGCGTCCGCAATCTCAGACGGAACCGCTGCTCGGCCAGTTCCTTGATCAGAATCGCGTATCCGTCGTGTCTCTCCGGGATTTCAAGAAGACGGCGCGGGAGCTCATTGAAGCTTGCCGGATCAAAAGCATCATCCATCCTCTGCTCGCTGACCACGTGTTCCGGGAGGCAGAGAGATTCCTGTTCATCATCGATGAATTTGAAGCCATGCTAAAGGGTAGGCAGGTTGGATGAGCCTATCTGCGAATGGACGGAGGCTGCACAGGCTGCAGCCTTTTTGCTATGCGTTCATTTCAACTGCCCTGATACCTCGCATTGCATTTTTGATGTATGATAGAGAGATACCCAAGATCCCTCCTTTTCTCCAATAACGTCAGGATCTTTCGGACATACGATGCCGGCTCCCGCCGGCTTGATTTTAAGTATTCCTTGACTGGAATATTCCAAGTGAGGTATATTACATTTATGAATTCGACTATGAGCGCACTCGCTGAGCCTAACCGATTACACATCGTCGAACTCTTGCGTGACGGCCCCCTGACCGTAGGGGAAATCACCGATCGACTAGGGATGAACCAGCCTCAAGCCTCCAAGCATCTTCGCGTTCTCAGCGAGGCCGGACTTGTCGAGGTACAACCGATTGCCAACCGGCGAATCTACAAGCTGCGGCCCCAGCCTCTTCAAGAGCTGGATGCTTGGGTGAAGTCTTTCCGCCAATTATGGGAAGAGCGATTCGACCGTTTGGATGCCTATTTGCAGGAACTCCAAGAACAAGACAAAAAGTCCGGCGGCAAGCCATAGCGCTGCCGCCGCCAGCCGCGCTCCGTACTATCCTATAACCCAAATAGGGAGGTATTTACCCATGTCCGAAACAACGGCCAAGCCATTCGTCATCACCCGTTCCTTCAACGCTCCGCGTGAGCTCGTCTTCCAATGCTGGACTCGGCCTGAGCATCTTGCGCAGTGGTGGGGTCCGACCGGGATGGAGTTGGCCATCGCTTCGCACGAGCTGCGTCCCGGCGGCGCCTTTCACTTCAGCATGACATCTCCCGACGGATTCCAAATGTGGGCGAAGTTCGTCTACTACGAAATTACGCCGCCGGAGAAGCTCGTCTACACGAATGCGTTCTCCGATGCAGATGCCAACACGGTACGCGCTCCGTTCAGCCCCGTTTTCCCGTTGGAAGTGATGAACACCGTGACGTTCGAGGAGCAAGACGGCAAGACGGTTATCACGGTCCACGGAGCACCCGTCAACCCAACCGAAGAGGAAGCTGCCTTCTTCGCATCCATGGAGTTAAGCATGCAGCAAGGCTTCGGCGGCACATTCAGCCAATTGGATGAATACTTGACCAAACTTGCTTAAGCGTTCTAACACCGGCTCATCTTGAGCCGGTGTTTTTTGTTGCCATCAATCTCCTAGGCGCGATTGAGCCTCCAAACGTCACAAATCGTGCTCAATCGGCCGAATAATATAAATAGCCGGAACGAATTCCGGCAGCATTCGACCGAAGAAGGAGATTAACGCACATGTTCCGTTATAGATATATGAAAACCGGTGCCGCCCTGCTGCTGACTGCCGCCCTGTTCGCCGGGGGCTCCCCCGCTTCGGCGCTGTACTCCCCCTCCGTGAACGCCGTCACGAAGTCGGTCTCCGCTTCCGGCCGCAGCTTCAATGTCAACGTCGTCACCGTCGACTTGACGGATCCGACGCTGGAGCTCACCCCCGCCCTGGCAGACGGCGGCATCGGCCACGATGCACCGCTGCAGGCCATAGCCGAACGCGAAGGCGCCGTTGCCGCCATTAACGGCACGTTCTTCAACGCGTACGAATCCGACCCGTACGTCCGCTATCCGAACGGAGCCCTGGTGGAGGCTGGAGAAGCTGTGCACTCCGGCGAAAACCAAACCTTCATCCTGAACCGGGACAAGGTGCCGGACATTCAGCTCGTCGACCTCGACATCGCCGTTCGGGTCAGCGAAGGATCGGGCACATACCCCATTAGCCCCTGGGGTGTGAACAAATATTTCGGCGACGCCAGCACGGACCAAGTCGTCTGGTACACGCCGGACTTCGGGAGCTGGATCGGCTTCCCGAACGGCACCAAAGTCGTGATCGAGGACGGGCTCATCACGCGCATCACGACGGATTCCGTCCAGGTTCCGGACGGCGGGTATGTGCTGTTCGTCGGGAACAGCGCGAACAATCGGCAGCACGTGCTGCCGAATCTGGACGTCGGCGACCGTGTCACGAAGGAGCTCGTCGCCAAAGGCGAAGGCGGCGTTTCGCTGAACGCCAAGTCGTGGCTGGCCGCGATCGGCGTCGGACCGAAGCTGGTGACCGGCGGCGCCGTCGACCTTGATGTCAAACGGGACGGATTCTCCGATCCCAAAGTAACGCAATCCGCGGCCGCCCGCAGCTTCATCGGCATCGACGGCTCGGACCGTCTCGTGATGGGAACGGTGCCCAGCGCAACGCTCTCCCAGCTCGCCGCCATCGCCATTCAGCTGGGGCTGAAGGAAGCGATGAACATGGATGGCGGAGCCAGCTCCGGCTTGTATGCCAATAACACGATGATGACCTATCCCGGCCGCGAGCTGAGCAATGCGCTTGTCGTGCGCAAGCTGGACAAGCCGAAGGTGCAGATCGATATCAACGGGCAGCCCGTGTATGATTACAGCGGCTTCATCGTCAAGGAGACGGCGGTCGTTCCGATCCGCCCGTTCATCACCGCGATGAACGCCGGCTTCCAATGGGACGCCGCTGCGCGAACCGCAACGATCACCAGCGCCGGCGTCACGTTGAAGCTGAAGGACGGCAGCTCTACCGCTACGCTCAATGGCAAGAGCGTCGCCGTGCCCGTCCCGCTGCAAATCATGGCGGACAGCCGGATGTATGTTCCGCTCCGTCTCGTAGCGGAGTCGCTGAACAGCAAGGTGGACTGGAACAGCACCTTGTACCGGGCGTCTGTGCGACTGCCGTAAGGACCAAGCCCCGGGGCCGCGGATTTGCAACAATTTTACCCGCCGTTCATTGAGTTTTCCATCCCATAGCGCTTATAATAAAACGAGACAAAGTTTAAAAGAAAAGGTGTCGTTTCATGAGTATATTAAATGTAGAAAGATTAAGCCACGGCTTTGGAGACCGCGCCATCTTCAACGACGTTTCATTCCGCCTGCTCAAAGGCGAGCACATCGGACTGATCGGTGCGAACGGCGAAGGCAAGTCGACCTTCATGAACATCATTACAGGCAAGCTGCAGCCGGATGACGGCAAAGTCGAATGGTCCAAGCGCATGCGTGTCGGTTACCTGGATCAACATGCGGTGCTTAGCAAAGGGATGACGATCCGCGACGTTCTCAAGAGCGCTTTTCAATATTTGTTCGACATGGAACAGGAAATGAACGATATGTACGCCCGCATGGGCGACGTCACGCCGGAAGAGCTGGAGAAGCTGCTGGAGGATGTCGGCACGATTCAGGATATGCTGACGAATCAGGACTTTTATATGATCGATGCCAAGGTGGAGGAAACCGCTCGCGGTCTCGGTCTTACCGATATCGGCCTGGACAAAGACGTGAACGATTTGAGCGGCGGACAGCGGACCAAAGTGTTGCTGGCGAAGCTGCTGCTCGAGAAGCCGGACATTCTGCTCCTCGACGAGCCGACGAACTATCTCGATGAGCAGCATATCGAATGGTTGAAACGCTACTTGCAGGAGTACGAGAATGCCTTCATTCTGATCTCCCACGACATTCCGTTCCTAAACAGCGTTATTAACTTGATCTATCACATGGAGAATCAAGCGTTGAACCGCTATGTCGGCGATTATGATCACTTCCAGCAGGTGTACGAAATGAAAAAGCAGCAGCTGGAATCAGCCTACAAGCGCCAGCAGCAAGAAATTTCCGAGCTGAAGGATTTCGTTGCCCGCAACAAAGCGAGCGTAGCGACACGCAACATGGCGATGTCCAGACAGAAGAAGCTCGACAAGATGGAAGTCATCGAGTTGGCGCGGGAGAAGCCGAAACCGCAGTTTAATTTCAAAGAGGGCCGTACGTCGGGCAAGTTGATCTTCGAAACGACGGATCTGGTGATCGGCTACGGCGAGCCGTTGTCCAGACCGCTGAATCTGCGCATGGAGCGCGGCCAGAAGATTGCCTTGGTCGGAGCGAACGGAATCGGGAAGACGACGTTGCTGCGCAGCATTTTGGGCGAAATCACACCGGTATCCGGCTCCGTTCAAAAGGGAGATAACCTCCAAATCGGTTACTTCCAGCAGGAAATCAAAGATTCCAACAATAACACCTGTATTGAGGAAGTCTGGAACGAGTTCCCTTCGTTCACGCAGTTCGAGGTACGTGCAGCGCTAGCCAAATGCGGCTTGACGACGAAGCATATCGAGAGCAAGGTGGTCGTGCTCAGCGGCGGCGAGAAAGCCAAGGTGCGCCTCTGCAAGCTGATCAACCGCGAAACGAACCTGCTCGTGCTCGATGAGCCGACGAACCATTTGGACGTGGATGCCAAGGATGAATTGAAGCGCGCGCTTCAAGCGTACAAAGGCAGCATCCTGCTCATCTCTCACGAACCGGATTTCTATCGCGACGTGGTCACCGAGACATGGAATTGTGAGTCCTGGACAACAAAAGTGTTCTAAAAAATAAAAAGGGCTGCTCCCTGCAGATGGATCTGCACGGGGCGGCCTTTTTGTTGTGCCGCTCACTCTGCCAAAGGGAAATACAGATCCTTATTGCTCCCCACATTGACCTTTTCGTCACCTGAGCGGAAATTGGATGCTCTATTGGGTTGATTTTAACGTCAACCCCCCATAATCAATGCAAATAACGCATTGTATTTCCGCTTCAGCCTCAAAAACCGTTGTTTCCGGCTTGATTACGAACCATATTTCCGCTTAACCGCCCCACCCAGGTGGAGAGTTGCGGACACAGTTAGAACCGTTAACCGGCTGCGGACACAAGAGCCTTACCGGGTCTGGTCTCGTCGGGTCTCGTCGGGTCTCGTCGGGTCTCATCGGGTCTCGTCTGGTCTCGTCGGGTTTGGTCTCGTCTGGTCTCGTCTGGTCTCGTCGGGTCCTGTCCGGTCCAGGCATAGCGCGCGTGCTGCATCGGTTGCATTCCCACGATACGAAGTGTATCATAAAAGATATGCCAGAACGCCCCACTCACTCCTTCGATCGGAAAGCGAGGACGCCTATGACCTTCTTTCGGCATTTGTTCAAGAGTAGAACATTAGTCTGGCTGCTTATTTTTTGTCTTAGCGATGCCATCTTCACGGACATCGGACTCCAGCTTCGCTTGATTGAGGAATTGAACCCCTTGATACGAAGTGTTTACGAGTGGCATGTCGGAGGGTATTATCTGCTAAAAACCATCCTTCCTCTGCTGCTGATGGCCTTCTACCCTTATATCCGCAGAAGAGCTTGGGTACAGCCCTCACTGACCGCCACCGTTCTTATTTATGGAGCCGTTAATGTGTATCACTTCGTGTGGCTGACGTTCGGTTTGTCTTACCTTGCGAACAGTTAGGCGGCTGCCTGCCGGCTACACCTCAAAATCCTTCACGTGCACCGCCGTCCCCGTAATTGCGATCTCCCACGGCTCACGCCGGGTATCGACCGAAACGCCAATACGCCCGTCTCTGCCGATCTCATGGCCTTGCTCAACCGTCAGCGACAACAACGAGCCCGTCGTTCTCTCGATATACTTGGCATAGTACGCCCCCATTACGCCTGACGCCGTCCCCGTCACCGGGTCTTCGACCGTGCCGGAGTAGGGCGATGAGAAATGGCGGGCATGCATATGCGCACGGGCGTCATAGGCTGCCAAGCAAAAGGGATGGACCGAAGCCCTCGGCATCTCCTTCAGCACCGCAGGGAATTGCTCGTTAACCGGCTTCATCGCCCGGAATGCGGCCAGCGACTTGACGGGAACCAGCAAAGTCCATGTTCCAGTGCTGCCATACACCGTGGGGAGAGAAGTCTCGATGTCGTCTTCGGTAATGCCCATAGATGCCGCAAGATCGCCCATAGAGCCATGGAAGGCTTGAAATTGCGGCGGAGCCTGCTGCATCCTGATGATGACTCCCCCGTCTGTTCGCCCGGCTTCGGCTTCAGCCGGAGCTGGGTCCGCCGCCTGAATGTGCACCGGCAAAACACCGGCTCCGGTTTCAATCGTCAGTTCGGTTTGACCGTTCAACAAACCTCTGGCATGCATAGCATAGATCGTAGCCATCGTGGCATGTCCGCACAGGTTAATCTCATGACCAGGAGTAAAAAAGCGGATGCGCAGATCCGCCTTATCGGACTTCAGCGGAAACGCCGTTTCATTAAAGCCGACTTGCGCGGCGATACGCTGCATCTCATCCGCTGTCAGCGCTTCTCCCGTAAGCACGACACCAGCCGGATTCCCCTTATTCGGAATTTGGCTGAAAGCATCGTAATGATGAACTGTGACCATTTGTTATGAATCACCTTCCGATTCCTTTTTCTGCTATCATACCACGAAATCCAGCCTAGTATTTCTTTATCCGGCCGCCTACCGCCACTCCCAGAATTTGATCGATCTCGTACTGAACACGCACAATGCCCTCCTTGCAGGCCTCCAGCCTGATCTCCTCCTCCATCTCTTGCTCCAAAGCGATCACGGCACTGTGCAGCGATTCCGCATAGAAATTCGCGGCAACCCCCTTGAGCGTATGCACCATACGGCGTGCCGCCGCATCCTCGCGATGGACCATACAGGCGAGCAGGTTTTCTGCGAAATGCCGGTAATCCAGCTTAAATTTTTCGATCATATATTGATAAATATGTATTTTCCCATCGATATTGCGCAGCACGCGCTCCGTATCGAGCCCTTGCAGGTTCAACAACCAGCTTAAATCCTGCCACTTCTCCAGCATATTCGAAAGCTGCTGCTCGTTCACCGGCTTAACCAGCATATCGTTGAGTCCGAGCTTGAGCATTTGCATCGGCTCTTTCACGAAACCGTTTGCCGTCAGAGCAACAATCGGCACGCTTTTCATCGCTTTCAGCTGCCTTAACTTCTGCGTCGCCTCATAACCATCCATCTCAGGCATATGAATGTCCATGAGAATCAGCTTCCACGCTTGCTCCTCCGCTCGCGACAACGCCTCATGCCCGTTATTCGCAATGACAGCCGTGTACCCCAATTGATCCAGAAGCTGTGTGATCACCAATTGATTGATTTCATTGTCCTCGGCAACCAGGATATACCCTTTGGAGGGCGGGCAATGGCTTATTGTCCTGGTTTGCTCCGCTGGCATGCCAGCCGTCCCCATGTATGGCGAGTCCGTATCCAGCGCCTGAAGCATCTTCCGCACCGACAGTCTGCTCACTGGCTTCACGAGAACCGCATCCGCCTTCAGAACGTCCGGCAAGGCTGCCATGTCCTCACGTCCCTGCAGCGTTGTTAGCGCAATCAACTGGGTCCGGGAGCGGTCGGCCGAATCCACCAGCCGCTGCCATACGGACGGGTCCTGCATAGCGGACATCTGCATATCCAGGAACAGATAACGGGGCACATGCTGCTGCTCCAACGCAGTGAAGATGTCCGCTGCCGCCGGCACAGCTGTCACCTCAAGCCGGCAATCGGCAAGCAGTCCGGACAGATGCCGTGCGGTGATCGGATGATCCTCGGCGACCAGCGCCAGCTTATTGCCGGGCCGGTGTGCGGCAGGAGGGAGCCCCTGCCGCCGAAGCGTTTCCTCTGCGCGTTGATCGTGCCCGAAGATCAAGCTGAAATAGAAACAGCTGCCCTTCCCCGGTATCGTCTCCACCTGCAGAACGCCGCCCATAGACTGCACCAAGTGCTGGCAGATCACTAAGCCAAGTCCCGTGCCGCCATATTTACGGCTTGTCGATGTATCCGCTTGCGAGAATGGCTGGAACAGCAAAGCCAGCTGCTCCTTGGAGATGCCGATTCCCGTGTCCTCCACAGCGAAGGAGATGACGACGCCTTCCTCCACGTACTCCTCCAGCTGAACCTGCAGCCGGATATGGCCGTAATTCGTAAATTTGATCGCATTATTCATTAGATTAATCAGAATCTGTTCCAAGCGGAAGGAATCGCCGTTAACCAAATCGGGCATATCGGCCGACGTGTCCAGCAAAATCTCGATATGCTTATTGCCCAAGGAAACGCTGATCAGATCCGCCACCTTCTGCAGCGACTCTTCCAGGGAGAAGTCCGCTTTCTCCAAAATCAATTTGCCGGCTTCGATCTTCGAGAAGTCCAAAATATCGTTAATCGCAGCGAGCAGGACGCTGGATGAAGCATCCATTTTGCATAAATAATCCTTCTGTACCGCCGTTAACTCCGTTCTCTGCAGCAGCAGCGACAGTCCCATAATGCCGTTCAGCGGCGTGCGGATTTCATGGCTCATCCGGGCCAGGAATTGACTTTTCGCCCGGTTGGACTCATCCGCCTCCTCCCGCTTCTTCAGGTCCGTTATATCGTGGACCGTACCGGTCACTCCGATAATATCGGTTCGCTTCTCATCGAATAGCGGAGATAGCGTGACATTGTACGCATGCTCGGTGCCGTCCGGCAGCAGAAGGTTCATATCGAACTGCTGTGTCTTGCCTTGGGCAATCGACTGTGTGAAAGCCCGTTCCCACTTCTGCGGATCGTTCATCTGTATCACTTCGGTCAATTGCTTGCCTTTGACCAGGTCCGGCTTGAGGCCGTAGGTCTCATACATTTTATAATTAGCCGAGGCAATGCTCCCATCCAGCCAGAACCTGAATATGAAGTCCTCCGAATTCTCCACCAATGTCCGGTACTGCTCGTCCCTGACCCTTGCTTTCATCTGAACGGCCCGGTGCTCCGACACGTCGACGACCGATCCGATCACCTCCGCTACGCTGCCGAATCTGCTAATCGGCTGCAGTGTCACTAGCAGCGTGGTGCCGTCAAAATCATACTCGTAGGTAACCCGTTCGCCCTGCCAAGCCAGCTCGAAGAACGGATGCAACGGTTCCAGGAAGCTGCTGCCTGGCGCTTGGATATCTTGTATGCTTTTACCGATGAATTGGTTTGGCCTCATGCCGAGCTGATAGAGTAACTGACCTTCGATTAATATGTAGATAAAATGTTCCCGGTGCTTATGGTACTTGAACGTTAAGCCCGGCTGGAAGCGCAGCATATCGATGAGCTCCTGTTCCACCTGCCGAATCTGCTGCTTGTACTCCCGCGCGCGGATCAGATAGCCGAGAAAGCAAGCCACTACCGCTACACACACCATCTGGTAACACACGTATCTCCAAATGATTGTCGCGGGGGTTCGGTAAACAAGCCAAATCATCCCGTAATAGAACGTATAGAAGAAGGTGGCACCGTATAACCACTTGAACCAGTACGTACGCGTTCTGGCAAAAATAAACGCTGTGCCCGTAATCGCCGCCAGTCCGATGAAAATGACCGGAAGTGAGTTGAAACTATCCGTGAAGAAGCGCCATAGCCATAACACCACGAAGGCAATGATAATGGACGGATATCCTCCCAGGTAAGCGGCCAGCAGAAACCCAATGCCACGTAAATTCAGCGAGAACTGGCCGTCAACCGTCACCCCGGAATTAATCAGGATCAGGACGAGAATGCCGTGCGTGATCCCGACGTAAATCTTATAATACCATGACGGCTTCTCATCGAGCTTCGTCATGATGAAAAACTGTTCGACGAATAATACAAAAACCGTAATAATGGCGAAATTCGTAACCAGATCGCGCAGCAGAACGATCACCTGCCTATCTTCATCTTGCCTACCCTATTTGTTGACTACGCGCGTATCCGTGTGCAGCAGCTCCTCGATATGATCCGCCTGTACCGGCTTGCTGAAATAATAGCCCTGCACGAACCGGCAGCCGCAATCCCGCAGCACCTGCAGCTCCTCCTCGCTCTCCAGCCCTTCGGCTACGACGAGCAGATTCAAATTCTTGGCCATCGTAATCACCGTATTCACGATAGCCGCATTCACCTGTCTGTGCTTCAAACCCTTAATGAAGGATTGATCGATCTTCAGCTTATCGATTGGGAAATCCTTCAAGTACCCGAGCGAGCTGTACCCGGTGCCGAAGTCATCCATCGCTACGTGTACGCCTAGCCCTTTCAGCTGACTGAGCGCATCTGCGGCCAACGTCACTTCCATGCTCATGCTCTCGGTAATTTCCAGTTCCAAATACTTCGGCTGCAAGCCCGTTTCCTCCAAAATCTTCTGGATCGTCACGCTTAATCCGCTGTCATTGAACTGGCGCCGGGATAAATTGACGGCTACGAACAGTTTCGGCAGGCCTGCATCCTGCCATTTCTTGTTCTGCGTGCAGGCCTCCCGGAGCACCCACTCCCCAATCTCATGAATCAGGCCGCTTTCTTCCGCCACCGGTATGAAATCGCAAGGCGGCACTTGCCCCAGCGATGGATTGCGCCAACGAATCAGACTCTCCAATCCCACGATCCGGTTCATATAGACATCCACAACAGGCTGGTACACCAGATAAAATTCCTGATTGGCGATCGCCTTGCGCAGATGGAACTCAATGTCCATCCGCTTCTGGAACTGCTGCCGCTTCACCTGCAGCGTGTCCGTAAGCGCAGCCTCCGCAATTCCAGCCGTATTGACCGGAGATTCATAGACGCCTTGAATGCCGTTCAGCACCGCCATTTTGCAGCGCTCCAAGAAGTAGGAGATCATCATTTCGTGCGAGGATGGCCCTACAAGCATATCTTTATGATAATAATCCGCAGCCCCCATCCGCATAGCTTGGACGGTCTGCATGGTACTTTCGGGTGTATGCGTGTTAAGCACAACGATTGGAATTGGACTATGATTCATAATAAGCTGAAGCGCCGTAAGACCGCCAAGATTGGGCATTGCCAGATCGATCACGGCTAAGTCCGGTCTCCCTGCCAACAGATCGTCCAGTGCGGCGTTGCCGTGCTTGGCGAGCCCGGTAACCCGGAACTGTTCATCCCGTTCGAAGACGGGGAGCAGGTTCTCTCTCAGTTCCACTGAGTCACTTACAATCAGGACTCCATACCTATCCATAAGACCCATTCCATTAACACCTCCTGCATGCAAATTTCCATAAAAGCCGTATTGTCTCTTATTGTAGCTTCCACTTATTAGGTTACTTACCTAAAAGGTATGATTTCTCAGCGGTTTTTCGCTAACATTTTACTAACAAATACCCGATAAAATATGTGTGTGAGCGGTTTACTCTTAATTTTCGACACCTTATAATAGAATTAATGAGTTAATTGTTAGGACTTAAGATCCCTCTGTTCATTCACAATTTAGAATTACAAATAAGCTTAGTCTGGGGGAGTTTATAATTGGACAGAGTGCTGTTAATTGAGGACGACGATATAATCGGTGAAATGGTCTGCATGTATCTGACGGAAGAAGGCTTCCTCGTCCAGAGAGCCCACAATGGTCAAGACGGCCTCGCAGCGCTGCAAGAATTTAACCCGGATCTGATTCTTCTGGATCTCATGCTTCCCGACTTCGAAGGAACGGACTTATGCAACTCTTTGCGCAGCTTGACACCCGTTCCGATCATTATCATCTCATCCAACTCCAAAGTCAGCGAGAAGATCGAGGCATTTACCGTCGGTGCCGATGACTATTTATGCAAGCCGTTTAGCATGCATGAGATGAAGGCCAGAATCCAGGCGCTCTTACGCCGGTTCAAGCAAACCCAACCGTCCGAAGACCAGCAGGCTCCTCAGCCTGTGACGGTGCCGCCCATGGATTTGAACATCAATTTGGAGAAAAGAACGCTCTACGTACGCGGCGAATCCGTCGATATGACGTTCTCCGAATTCGAACTGATGCGGCTGCTGTACGAGCATCCCGAACGCGTTTACCGCCGGGAGGACTTGATCAATGCCTTGCGCGGCTTCGACTCTTACGTCAACGATCGCGCCATTGATGTACATATTACGAACCTGCGAAGGAAAATTGAAGTCAACCCCAAAGAGCCCAAATATATCAAAACCGTTTGGGGTGTAGGCTATAAATTTGTTCTATAAAATAACGACCCGGTCCTTTCTTGGAACGGGTCTTTTTTTGCGTTCCGCCCCCTCCTAATCAGCTGCCCGATGTCGGAAATACTTACAT
This sequence comes from Paenibacillus sp. MAHUQ-63, assembly GCF_028765165.1. Lineage (GTDB taxonomy): Bacteria > Bacillota > Bacilli > Paenibacillales > NBRC-103111 > Paenibacillus_E. Next base: position 1,860,969 of record NZ_JARADB010000001.1, read on the forward strand.
TTTGTTGGAATTTCTTTTATCGGAACTTATCCTAATTTTTAGCAAAAACTGGTTGACACAGGAAACATTTATCATATATGATTGGACTTCTGAGAGCCTTTATTTTACAGGAGAATGCCAATTATACAGCATCTAGCAAACTAACATGGATTCACAGACGCGTAAACCATGACAAAGGAACAAACGGGTGAAATCTTATGCATAGTGATAAATTAATTTTGGATCTGGGCAGTCACAGCGCCAAAGTATTCAGGAAGTCAGATGAGGGAATTGAGCAAATCGATGTTCTTACGTGGGAACTGCTAGAGAGCGAGGTTTGTCTGCCGGCGATTGAGAACCAGATCAAATCGCTGTTGTCCAGCCAAGGCTCCATGCCGGACGGGGACTTGCAAGGCCACGTCGAGGCGATCGGGACCGATGCGATGCGGAGGTCGCCGCAGTTGTGCGAGCATATGGAGGAAATATGCAGAAATCTCCGCATCGCTTACCGGACGATCTCCCAGAAGGAAGAAGCCGAGCTGCTGCGCAAAGCGATAGCCGAATCCGATATCCCCAGCCATCTCGACGTCATCCACGCCGGAAGCGGCAGCATCCAGATTATTACGCATGAGTGCGAGGCTCCCTATCTGATCCCCTTCGGGATTTCCGATTTGAATCAGCAATTCAACTTGCTCTGCCCCCCGCACCAGAGGCAAATAACCACATGCATCAAATGGCTATCCTCCCGCTTCCCCGCTACGTTAGGCCCATTTGCATATACCGGCGGCGAGAAGACTTACCTGAAGCATTTCCAGATCGAGCTGGAACAAGACTTATACTGCCTGAGAAGCGACTTCACCTTATTCACCAAGCAGCTGGCCATGCTGGATCTCGGCTCGCTTGAAGCGAACTCTCCCTTCGATCCCAACTGGATGCGCGGCGCCATCGCCTCGAATTGCATTGTGCTTGCCGGCCTGATCAAATCGGGCACCGCCAAATTCATGCCCTCCGACCTGAATATCGCCCATGGCTTTATGAAGCAATTATAATTTCATGCAAAAGGGTGCCTCGAAGGCACCCACTTAATCAAATCTTTATGCAAATTTGATGTTAGCCATTATTCCCACCCAATCACCCTGTATTATATAATACAGTGAACATTAGTAAACATTTCATCTAGGACGGGTGGGTCATTACGTATGTCGAAAATGATGAAAGCCGCGCTGATCAAGCAGTACAGCGGGGTTTCGGGGATAGAATTCGGCGAAACGCCGATTCCGGCAATCGGAAACAATGAAGTCCTCATTAAAGTGCATGCAGCTTCCATTAATCCTGCGGACTTATTATTTCTTTCCGGCAATTACGGCATAAAGCGGGCACTCCCTTCGGTTGGAGGCATGGAAGGCTGCGGAACGGTCATTGCAACCGGCAGCAGTCTTGTCGCCCGTATGCTGAAAGGAAAGCGCGTAGCCTTCGTTTCGGAAGTGTACGGCTCTTGGAGTGAGTATACCAAAGCCAGCGCCATGACCTGCATGGTTCTGCCGGACCACGTGTCGGACGAGCAGGGCGCGGTCTTCTTCGTAAATCCCGCGAGTGCCCTGGCCATGGTGAAGATCGCCAAGCAGCACAGATCCAAGGCGATCGTACAGACAGCCGGCGCCAGCGCGCTTGGCCGAATACTCGTGAAGCTCGCCAAAGCGCATAACCTCGCCGTCATCAGTGTAGTTCGCAAAAGTGAGCATGAGCAGCTATTGCGAGAAATCGGCGGGCTGCATATCGTGAACAGCGCCGCCCCAGCCTTCGAGGAGACGCTGCGGCGCAAGACCCACGAGCTCGGAGCTACCGTCTGTTTCGATGCCGTAGGCGGAGACTTGACGGGTACCGTGCTCTCGGCGCTCCCGGATGGCTCCACGCTGTTCCAATACGGCCTGCTAGGCGGCCATACGACAACCATTAACGCCAACGATCTCGTTTTCCGCCGGAAGCAGATCACGGGCTTCTGGGCTTCCGATTGGGTGAAGACCCAATCGATCTTCGAACTGCTCTCCCTGCAGGGCTCGATGAAGAAATCCGTCGGATCGCACATCCAGACGGAAATCTCCCAAACGTTCAAGCTCCCGCAAACGGTGGATGCGATCCATCAGTATGCAGCTAATATGACTTCGGGCAAAGTGCTGATCTTGCCTGTTTAATATATCCGCAAGGCTAAAACTCCGTAATGATGGTGAGGATGACGGGTCTTCGGCCCGTTTTCTCATAGAAGAAACGCCCCAATACTTCCTTCACGTTAATTTTCAGCACATTCCATTGATTCATTTGCTCGGCCTGCATTCTGTTGACCGTATCTGCCGCCAGGATGCTTGCTTGGTCAATGAGATCCTCGGACTCGCGCACATATACGAACCCTCTGGAGATGATGTCCGGTCCTGACAAAATTTTGCCATCCGCCTTGCTCAGCAAAAGAACTACAATGAGGATCCCTTCCTCCGACAGCTGCTTCCGGTCCCTTAGAACGATGTTCCCGACATCTCCCAAGCCGTCGACCAACGTATTGCCCGCGGTGACTTTGCGGGTTTGGACCGCCGTCTCCCCCTGGATATCCACGACATCCCCATTATTCAGAATGAAAATATTGTCCGGCTCGACCCCGACCGATTCCGCCAGAATGCGATGCTGGTGCAGCATGCGGTATTCGCCGTGGATCGGAATGAAATATTTGGGCTTCATCAGCGTCAGCATGAGCTTCAGCTCTTCTTGACTGCCGTGGCCGGAGACGTGCATCCCTGTCGACGAGCTGGATCCGTAGATCACTTCTGCGCCCAGACTGAACAAATTATCGATCGTCTTGGAGACATTGCGTTCGTTGCCGGGAATCGGCGAAGAGGAGAGAATAACCGTGTCCCCCCGTTGAATCTCGACATTGCGGTAGTTGGAACGGGATAACCGGGAAAGGGCGGCCATCGGCTCCCCTTGACTGCCCGTGCACAGAATGGCAATACGGTCGGAAGACAGGTTGCCCGCCTCTGCCGCATCCACCAGCATGCCCTCCGGCACATTCAAGTAGCCGAGCTCCGAAGCCACCTTCACGACATTCACCATGCTGCGTCCCAGCAGCGCCAGCTTGCGGCCCGTCGCCGAGGCGGCGTCCACAACTTGCTGGAGCCGGTGCACATTAGACGCGAAGGTGGCGATGAACACTTTTTGCTTCGCTCTATGGAATGCTTCTTCGATATGTTTGCCTACATGGCTTTCGGAAGGCGTGTACCCTGGCCGCTCGGCATTCGTACTCTCCGATAGAAGGAGCGTGACGCCCTTCGAACCGATATCGGCCATTTTGTGGATGTCCGGGTATTGATGATTGACAGGGGTGAGATCGAACTTGAAGTCCCCCGTATGAACGACAGTGCCTGCTGGCGTACGGAACACGACCCCCAAACAATCCGGAATACTGTGATTCGTCTTGAAAAAGGTGGATGTGATGCTGCCCAGCGTCAAGCTCGAATCGGACGTAATCTCGTTCAGCTGAGTGCCGGCCAGCAGCCCGGACTCTTTGAGCTTTCCTTCGATCAGACCCAGCGTCAGCCTGGTCGCATAGATGGGCATATTCAATTGTCTGCGAATATAAGGGATGCCGCCAATGTGGTCCTCGTGCCCGTGAGTCACGATTAACGCTCTGACGTTCTCGCTGTTCTCGAGCAAATACGTAATATCAGGAACGATAAGATCGATGCCGAGCAAGGTTTCGTCCGGAAATTTGGAGCCGCAATCGATTACGACGATATCGTTTCCATGCTGGACGACGTACATATTTTTGCCAATTTCGTTAATGCCGCCTAAAGAGAAGACCGATAATTGCTGATCCTGCTTGTTCAAAATCTTTTACCCCCTATGTGACATTCTGCTTTGTCTTAATTTTCCGCGGATGGCAGCTCCCTATGCAAACGATCGTGATCTTTCTGGATCGCTGACGGTGAGGAACTTAACGGTTGCGAGCAGAGTTCTTTAGGATTGGAAGGCTAGCCTGTTAGGGGGGGGGGTGGGAAAATCCCGCGCATGATGTCGGAGCTGGGGCGATTAGGGGAGTACTGCGTAGGGGGCGACGGTGCTGGAGCGATTAGGAAGATCCCGAAGGAGGCGACGTATCTGGTGCGATTAGGAGAATCCGCTCAGAGGTGACGGAGCTGATGTTTAGGAGAGTCCCGCAGGAGGCGGCGGTGCTGGTGCTATTAGGAGGATCCTGCGCAGGAGGTACGCGTAACTGGAATTTCTCCCTTTATTTCGGCGTAATAGCACTCCTGCTGAGGTGATAACTGGATTTTCTCCAGCTAATTCCATGAAAATTGTCCATATTTGTTTTGCATCCGGAGTTTTAACGGGAGAAATTCCCGTTATTCGCTCCACGAGCCAATTGAACGCTGAAATAACAGGAGTTTTTCCATTTATGACAAATGGAGTGCGTGGGAGGCTGAGCAGCTCGAACTTGCCTACTCCTGATATGCAAAACGGTAGCCGATCCCCGGCTCCGTAAGAATGTATTGCGGCCTTGTCGAATCCGCTTCGATTTTCTTCCGCAAATGGCCGACATATACGCGCAAATATTGGCTGTCGGACTCATACTGGGAACCGCCCCACACCTGCTTGAGCAGCTGGCGGTGCGTCATGACGCGGCCCGCGTTCAACGCCAGCACTTTGAGCAAATCGTACTCCGTCGGGGTCAGCTTCAGCTTCTCCCCTTGCAGCTCAACCGTCCGGTGCGCCAGATCAATGACGAGCTGACCATGCCGCAGTACCGGTTCATCCTGCGTCTTGGCGGTATGCCGCAGCGCAACACGCATGCGGGCCATGAACTCGCCCATGCCGAACGGCTTCGTCACATAATCGTCCGCCCCTTGATCCAATGCAGCGACTTTATCCTGCTCCTGATCCTTGGCCGTCAAAATAATAATCGGGACCTTCGACCACTCCCGAATGTGAGCCAGCACCTCCATCCCCGTCATATCGGGCAATCCAAGGTCGAGGACGATCAGGTCTGGACGCACCATCGTCGCCTGCAGCATCCCTTCGTGCCCGGTTGCCGCTTCCGCCGCTTCATAACCGTGTGCATTAAGGGTGACCCGAAGCAGTTTACGGATTTGCGCTTCATCGTCAATAATTAATATTTTCGCCCCTGTAGGTGTCCTCTCCATCTGCATCTCCATCTCTATCTTCACCCCTCTCTCTTAAAGGAACATGCAGAGGCAAGCTTATACGAACCGCCGTCCCCTTGGGCTCGTTAGGCTTTGCGGCTATCTGTCCGCCGTGAGCTTCTACAATGCTTTTACAGATCGCGAGCCCCAAGCCCGTACCTGGGATATGCTTCGTCAGCTGCCCTCTGTAGAACTTCTCGAACAGCCGTTCGCCATCGCCAGGTGCAAGGCCTATCCCCTCATCCTTCACATATAAGTGAAGCATATCCCGGTCGAACTCCGCCTCCATACGGATTTCGCTGCCTTCCGGCGAATATTTGATGGCATTGCTGATCACATTGATCAGCACTTGCTCCATCAGTACATCATCCAGCGGGAGCGATGGCAGATCCGGCGCCAGCCGGACACTTACCTTCCGGCTCTGCAGCGCATCCTTCAACTGGGTGAGCGCAACCCCGATCAGATCGTCGATGCCGCTCCATGTCCGGTTCAGCCGAAGCATGCCGCTTTCGATCCTGACCATGCCCAGCAAGTTGCCTACGAGCCTGTTCATGCGGGTCGAGCCCTCCCGGATCGTCAGCAGCAGCTCGCGCTTGTCTTCAGGGCTGAACACGGCATCGCCCTCCAGCAAGCCGGTCACCGACCCGATAATCGCGGCGAGCGGTGTTCGCAGCTCATGCGATAGCGAATCGAGCAGCGCGGTGCGCAGCTTCTCCGATTCCGCCGTAAGCTGCGCGACCTTCGCTTCATTGGCCAGCTTGACGCGGGACAGCGCGACAGCCGCCAAATCGGCATGCGCCTCAATGGTCCGGATCAGCTCCGGCATGCCGGACTGGCTGTACGTCCGTGCATCGACAGCCAACACGCCGTGCGCCTGCTTGCCGGTAAGCAGCGGGACATGGAGATGGGTGGCTTCCCGCAAGGACGACGTGCCCCGGCCGGCCAGCGTATGATGTCTGTACACCCATGCAGCGATAGACACCTGCGACTCCTCTTGGGCGTCGTCCCAACCTTCCTCGGAGCATGCCTCCATCCGCAGCTCACCTTGTTCATTCGGCAGAAAAATCGCTGCCTTCACCTCCAACGTGTCCGACACATGCTGCACGAGCTGCTTCAGGAGGACATCGACGTCCGAGATTGCCGTCATCTTGCGGCTCAGCTCATAGAGCGCGGCGGTGCTGGCCTCCCTCATTTGGGCCTGATGGAATTGGCTGCGCAGCCTGGAAGCCAAGCTTGCCGTTAAGGCCGCAACGGAAATATAAACAAGGAAGGATAGCAAATACCGCAAATCGGCAACCGACAAGCTGAAAACCGGGGGAACGAACAAGAAATCGAAAGCCAGCACACCGGCCGATGCCGCGAAGAAAGACGGGCCTCTTCCCCAGCGCACCGCACTGAACAGGACCGGTAGTAAATAGAGCAGAGCGATATTGACCAAACCCACCATTGCACTGAATATATGCATGCATAAGGTTAGCACTGCAATAAACAGAGCCGTCACGCCATAGGATTGCCAGCTAACCGGAATTTCCGTTGGTTTATTCATCATGTCCTCATTTTACCTTATTTCCTGCGGTTTGCCATATATCGTAATCCGCTACGATGAGCACATCCATATGGCTCGTTAAAGGGAGCAGCCTTCGAACCGTTGTATCCTTCCAAACGATAATCTGCGTCGCCGCCGCCTTGCCGGCCAATTCTGCGAATACGCGCGGCACTTGCTTGCGGCTTCCCGCTTCCGTATAAGAGAAATGGCCGCCCAGCGTGACGGTTAGTCTCCTCAGCTTCTCCATCTTATCGGTGTCCAGTCGAAGCCCGTCTGCCGGACCCGGATCAATGAAACAGACGTGCCAAGCCGCTTTCAGCCGGTGCGCAATCCGAAAGCCCCGGCGGATCAAGCGGTCAGCCTGGGCGAGCTCCGTCACGCCTACGCAGATCACTTCCTTGCGGCGCCACGGTCCGCGGAGCGAGCTTTTACGTTCCATCGACTCCAAGCGTTCGTCGACATCATCGGCAATTTCCCGCAGGGCGAGCTCGCGCAGGGCGATCAAGTTGCCTATTTTGAAGAAATGGCCCAGCGCCTGCTCCACTTTCGCCATCGCATAGATCTTACCCTCCCGCATGCGCTGCCGCAGCGCCTCGGGAGCAACATCGATGAGCTGCACCTCATCGGCGGCCCGCAGCAGACTGTCCGGCACCGTCTCCCGCACGCGGATCCCCGTGATCTGCTCTACGGCGTCGTTCAAGCTCTCCAGGTGCTGCACATTCAGCGTCGCAATTACCGAGATGCCCGCCTCCAAAATATCCAACACATCCTCATACCGCTTCTTATGCTTGCTCCCGGGAACATTCGTATGTGCCAATTCATCGACCAAGACGACCTCGGGTCTTAACCGAATGATCGCCTCCGTGTCCATTTCCTCCAGCCTCACGCCTTGATAATACAGCTTCGCCCGGGGAATTGTCTCCAGCTCGCCAATCTGCTGGATCGTTTCATGGCGTCCATGCGTTTCCAGCAGCCCGATCTTCACGTCGATCCCTTTCTTCAGCAGATCGTCGCCTTCCCGCAGCATCGTATATGTTTTGCCGACGCCGGGGGCGGCACCGATATACACCTTGAAGCGTCCGCGGCTGATCTTCTCAATCTTCGCCTCCACTTCCTGCCTGCTGAGACGCTTATACTTATGGGGCTCCTTCACCGCCTGGATATGGGCCGGCAGAATCCGCTCCCCTTCCATAGATGCCCGATCCGCCACCAGAAATAAGTCGATCGTCTTCGTTCTCCGCAGCAAGCCGTTAATGACGGAACCCTGCCACAATGTTTGCCATCGGGTTTGCTTCGAGTGGCCGAGCACGATGCGCGTCACTTTATGCAGGGTGGCATAGTCCACCAAAATTCGCGGGATGCACCGGCGAAAGAGCAAGGGCAGCTCCTCGAAGGTGCCGCCGACTTTCTCCACCAGCTTCATGATGGATTTGCGAAAAGCGGCCGCTTCTTTCGTTAACAGCTTATTCTTGTAGCGTAACGTAACGACAAGAAGCTCGCCGTTCAAGCGTTTGGCAATTTGCTGTCCCCGGCGAACATAGATCGAGCCGTTCCAGTGATATTGCGTCGTGACCATGATCCGCTCCGTCACTCCGGAGGGACCGGAGAAGCCCATCTGATCGCGGTGTTCTTCGAGCGAGTCGTTCACATCTTCGGCTACCAGGCGCAGCGCCAGCTCTCGCAGCACGCCCAGATTGCCGCGTTTGAAGACTCCCTCGTCCTGACGGCCCTTGAGATGCCCCTCCGCCAACCGGCTCAGGATCGTCTCCGGGGTCGCGTCGATCAGGCGCACCTCATCGGCCAGCTCCAGAGTGTCCGAAGGCACGCAATGGGGGACTTCAATCCCCGTTAATTTATGCGCGACATCCTTCGCCTCCTCCAATTCGTAGACATTCACTGTCGTAATGACGCTTATGCCTTGGGAGAGGAGGAACTTAATGTCTTCCAGCCTTGTCGGAAAGCGCGCGTCCGGGCGGTTCCGATGCGCCAGGCCGTCCGTGAGGACAACCTCCGGATTTCGAATCACCAAGGCTTCGACATTCAAATCCTTCTGCTCCACGTCCCCCCGGAACCAATGAATACTTGGAACCCGCTCCAAGTCACCCAACTGTTCCATCGTTTCCGGCCGCTGCAGCGTTGAGACTGCACAGATCACGACGTCGATGCCCTGTTTCTTGAGGTTCTGTCCATCCCGAAGCATGTGGTACGTTTTCCCCGATCCGCTGACAGCCCCCATATATATTTTCAAGGAACCGCGGTGCAATTTGGAGATGGATAATAAAATCTCCTCCGGCGTTTTCCGTTTGAAGTTATCCACAGGTATTCTTCTCCTCTGCCCTTGAATGCGCAGAAACCACTCACCATGGAAGGAGAGCGGCGCCTGCCTCTTACATTTTCACCTGCTTCAGCAATTCCATATTCAATTCGGTCACGTTGACCCTCGGCTCCCCGAATACGCCGAGCTGGCGCCCTTTCGTCAGCCGGTCGACCAACTCGTTCAGCTGACGCTCACCGATCCCCGTCTCCTTGCTGATGCGAGGCACCTGTGCTTTCGCTCCTTCCGGCGACAGATCCGGGTCGAAGCCGGAGCCCGATACCGTCACAAGCTCTGCCGGAATATCGGTAAGCGCGGGATTCTCCTTCTTCCAGGCTTCAACCTTCTCCGCCATAGCCGCAGCATAGTCGCTTGAAGCCACGGCCATATTGGAGCCGGACGAAGCCGCCGGGTTATAACCGGCTGCCGATGCCCTCGGATGGAACAGCTTCGGCGATGCAAACCCTTGCGCGAGCAGCTCCGATCCGGCGACGGTGCCGCCAGCTTCCACCAAGCTGCCGTTCGCTTGTTTGGGAAACAACAGCTGCGCAACGCCTGTCGTCACGAGCGGATAAATCAGCCCGCAGACGACCATTAGCAGTACCGATATACGAATAGCAATCCCAACCGATTTCATATCATGATCTCCTCGTTCCTCTTTATACGATATTTAGACCGTACAGCACCCAATCGATGATCTTGATGCCGATGAACGGTACAATGACACCGCCGAGTCCGTAAAGCAAGACGTTCCGCGATAACAGCTTGTTGGCCGACATCGCTCTGTATTTCACGCCTCTCATTGCGATTGGAATGAGCAGCGGAATGATGATGGCATTGAAGATCAGCGCCGACAAAATGGCCGATTCCGGAGATGCCAATTGCATAATATTGAGCGCTTGCAGCTGCGGCATGGCCAGAATGAACATCGCCGGGATGATGGCGAAGTATTTGGCGATATCATTGGCAATCGAGAACGTCGTCAATGCACCGCGCGTGATCAGCAGCTGTTTGCCGATAGAGATTACCGACAACAGCTTGGTCGGATCGGAATCCAGATCGATCATGTTCGCCGCTTCTTTGGCCGCCATCGTCCCTGAATTCATGGCCAGTCCTACATCCGCTTGCGCCAACGCCGGCGCGTCGTTCGTACCGTCTCCGGTCATCGCGACTAGCTTGCCTTCCTGCTGCTCCTTCTTGATCGCCGCAATTTTGTCCTCCGGTTTCGCCTCGGCAATGAACTCGTCTACACCGGCTTCGAGCGCAATCGTCGCTGCCGTCAGCGGATTATCGCCCGTACACATGACTGTCTTGATACCCATGGCACGCAGTTCGGCGAATCGCTCCTTAAGTCCTGGTTTGACTGTGTCCTTGAGATAAATGACGCCATAAATGCGTCCTCCTACAGCGACTGCCAACGGCGTACCTCCGGCTTTGGCAATCCGGTTGGAGCTGCTTTCCAAATCGGCAGGGACTTTACCGCCAAGTGCCGTCACATATTTCTGGATGGCGTCCACGGCACCTTTGCGAATGGCTGTACCGTCCGCCAAATTAAGACCGGACATCCGCGTATCGGCCGTGAACTCCACCACTTGTGCGGCTTCGTAGTCGCCGGCCTGCCAGGTCGTGCCCAGCTTGTTCGCCAACTCCACGATCGAGCGGCCCTCGGGCGTTTCATCCTTGACAGAAGCTTGCAGCGCTGCGAAAATCAACTCTTTGACGGGCACGCCCTGCACCGGCACGAATTCTGCGGCCATTCGATTCCCGAAGGTGATCGTACCCGTTTTATCGAGAATCATCGTATCGATGTCGCCTGCCGCTTCAACGGCCTTCCCCGACATCGCCAGCACGTTGAACTGCGTGACCCGGTCCATCCCCGCGATCCCGATCGCCGACAAGAGTCCCCCGATCGTCGTCGGTATGAGACAGACAAGCAGAGCGATTAAGGTGGAAATCTCCAATTTCACACCCAAATACTGCGCGATCGGCACCATCGTCACAATAACGATCAGGAAAATCAACGTCAACACCGCAAGGAGCGTGGTCAGTGCTATCTCATTCGGCGTCTTCTGCCGTTTGGCGCCTTCGACAAGCGCGATCATCCGATCCAGAAACGACTCGCCGGGGTCCGTCGTTACCTTAATCACAATGTAATCGGAAGCTATCCGCGTCCCGCCCGTTACGGAGGAGAAATCGCCTCCCGCTTCCTTAATGACCGGCGCGGATTCGCCCGTAATGGCGGACTCGTCAATCGAGGCCAAGCCCTCGACGATTTCCCCGTCGGAAGGGATGATCTCGCCAACCTCGATACGTACAATGTCTCCCTTGCGCAGAGAAGTCGAGGACACTTCCTGGAACGTGCCGTCCTTCCCAACCAGCCTAGCTTTCGTATCCGACTTCGTTTTCCGCAGCGTATCCGCCTGCGCTTTGCCCCGGCCTTCGGCCAGCGCTTCCGCGAAATTCGCGAACAGCAACGTGAAGAGCAGAATCAGGAACACGGCGGCATTATAACCGCGTCCTACCTCTGTTGCGCCTAGCAGATCCGGAGCCAGAGTCAGCAGCAGCGCAATGACCGTGCCGATCTCTACGACGAACATGACCGGATTTTTCATCATCACCCATGGATGTAATTTCTTGAATGCGTCCAAGACCGCTTGACTCAGCATCTCTTTGGACATCGTTTTGTTGCGTTCCGCAGCCATAGCCATAGTAATCCTCCCTCTCTATCCCGTCTATCCTTAGCGCGCCGCCAGATGTTCAGCGATCGGCCCAAGTGCCAGCGCCGGGAAGAACGTTAGAGCACCGATAACTAAAATAATCATGATCATAATCCCCATAAATAAAGGCGTGTTCGTACGAAGGGTTCCTGTCGTAACCGGAACAATCCGTTTCGTTGCCAGAGATCCTGCGATAGCTAACATGACGATGATGGACATATAGCGCCCGAACAGCATGACCATCCCGATCCCCAAGTTGTAAAAATTCGTATTCGCTGTCAGACCGCCAAAGGCAGAGCCGTTATTCGCCGCGCCGGACGTAAAAGCGTAGAGCACTTCGCCCAATCCGTGCAGCCCCTGGTTAGCGATCGAATGCACCGATTCCGGCCGGGACAGCGCCCATGCAGTCGGAGCCAATATAATGAGCGGATGGATCAGAATCGCGATGGCCGCCAGCTTGATTTCTTTGCCCTCGATCTTCTTGCCCAGAAACTCCGGTGTCCGGCCAACCATCAATCCGCAGATGAAGACGGATAATATCACATACAGCAGGCCGTTCAATAGCCCGACGCCCTTGCCGCCAAACACGTTATTCAGCATCATTTCGGCAAAAGGCGCAATACTGCCGAGCGGAGTGAGCGATTCGTGCATCGCATTGACGCTCCCCGTCGTAGCTGCCGTCGTTACAGCGGCGAACAGCGCCGTCTGGGACAGGCCGAAACGAACTTCCTTGCCTTCCATATTCCCGTGTACGCCCATAGCGTCAATGGCGGCAATGCCTTTGTACTCCGCATAAAACACCGTTGTCAGCATCACCAGGAAAATGATGCCCATCGCTGCAAACAGCGTCCAGCCCTGTTTCTTATTCTTAATCATGAGACCGAAGGCATACACCAGCGATGTAGGCAGCAGCAGCATGCAGACAATGTGGATCAGGTTCGTTACCGGGGTCGGATTCTCATAAGGATGCGCAGCATTCGTTCCGAACCAACCACCACCGTTCGTCCCGATGTGCTTGATCGATTCCAGCGAGGCAACGAGACCGCGCGTAATCGTCTGCTGGGCGCCTTCCAGCGTCGTAGCCTGCACCGCTCCTTGCAGCGTCTGCGGAATACCTTGGAACACAAGCACTAAGGCAACGATGAAGCTGAGCGGCAAAAAGACGCGAGTGATCGCCCTCGTCATATCTACATAGAAATTGCCTAGATCGTCCTGACGGCCTACGAGACCGCGAATGAAGGCTATTGCTACGGCAAAGCCGGTTGCCGCCGACGTAAACATCGGGAACGTGATCGCCACCATTTGTGAGAAATAGCTAAGTGTGTTTTCACCGCTGTAGGCCTGCCAGTTCGTATTCGTAATAAAAGAAACAGCCGTATTAAAAGCAAGAGCCGGCGGCATATTATCAATGCCGTCCGGGTTCAGCGGCAGGTACTTTTGAAGCCGGAATACCGCATAGACGGCAACGAGCATCACAAAATTGACTAACAGTACGGCTCCTACATACTTCTTCCAGCCCATCGCCTCATCTTCCCGAACGCCGGCCAGCCGGTAACCGATTCGTTCAATCGGGCCAAACAGACGGTCAAGAGCGGTCTTCTCCCGTCCAAATACTTTTACCAAGTAACTGCCCATCGGCTTCACCAAGATCATGACGATCCCGAGTGTTATGACAACTTGCAACAATCCCATACCCATAGTAGGTTCTCCCCCTGCTTATCCAAGCTCTAAAACTTCTCCGGCTTCACCAAGACAAAGCCCAGATAGATCATGACGGCGACGGCAACTACACCCATAACGATCACCTATAACGCCTCCTTTGCGGTGCTTACGCTTTGTCACAGTATTTGAAAAATCCCCAAAATCCCAGAAACGTTAATGCCATTAATAAAATCATCGTGACATCGTTGTACATCGCAACGTCGCACCTCCTTCAGCATCAGCCGAAATCTCTGTTCTTACTTGCACCCAGGGAGGACAGGAGAAACTTCACTTATGAATTTCTTCCCAGCTTTGGTCGGTGCCGCATAAACGTTCATCGCTTCCTTTCCTGACTCATTGTAAGTCCGATTCCTATAAAAAGGGGGTAAAGAATCCCCGCCGCCGTATAAAAAAAGTATAAAAATGTTCTGGACATGCAAAAAAGCGCCTCCCCCACTCTGCTTCGAGTGGATGAAGACACTTTGCTGCGCTCTTTTACCAGCTAACTATTAAGATGAGGCCCCGCGTCCCCGCCTGGCTAACGGACACAGCGGACCCTATTCCGGCCGTTTCCGCCGCTTTGAAAATCTAACGGACACCAGAGCCGCTATTTGCTCATTTCCGGCGAATTTCGCCAGAAATTCAGCAAATAAGAGCTGTGGTGTCCGTTAGATCGCATTTCGCGCCGTTTTTCGCGGCATTAACGGCCGTGGTGTCCGTTAGACGCCGTACGTGCGCCCATCTGCTCGCCGCCTGCGCCTCTTGCGCGCGCAGCCCGAGCGCGGGCTATTTTTTCAAATGATACGGCACCGTCGTCACAATCAGATCCTTCCGATACAGCAGAAACGCCCGAATCAGCAGGCTGGATTGGTTGTGAAGAATGTTATGCCAATTCTTCTTCGGGATGAACTGCGGGATCAGCACCGTCACCCGATAGTTCGACTCCATCGCTTTATGCTCAACGGTGTCAATAAACTTCGTCAACGGCTGGATGATGCTGCGGTAGTGCGAATGCAGCGTCACCAAGCGGATCTCCGGCTGCCACTTCAACCATTTCTCCTCGAACTGCTTCTCCGTCTCCCGGTCGAAAGCCACATACACTGCAATAATCTGCTGCGGCGGCAGCAAGGATTTGGCATAGTTGAGCGAATTCTCGACCACATGCGTGATTCCCGCGACAGGCACAACCATAATGTTGCCGTCGATCGGCAGCGCAGGCTCGCAGGTCGTGATCCGCAGCTGCTCCCCAACCGCTTCATAGTGCTTCTTGATTCTGTGGAAGATGTACACAATGAGCGGCAGGAAGATGAAGACCGGCCAGACCTGCCCGAGCTTCGTAATGAAGAAGATAAGCATAACCGTGAAGCTGATTAGTGCGCCGACCAGATTGATCGTCAATTTCACGATCCATTTCTCCGGCTTCTCGCGCACCCATTTCACCAGCATCCCTGTTTGGGCCAGTGTGAAAGGGATGAACACGCCCACCGCATACAGCGGGATCAGATGCTCCGTCCGGCCTTTGAACGCAATAATCAGAATGATCGAGGTGATCGCCAGAAAAATAATGCCGTTCGAATAACCCAACCGATCGCCGCGAATGGTGAACATTCTGGCGATATATTTATCCTTGGCCAAGTTAACGGCGAGCAGCGGAAAGGCCGAATACCCCGTATTCGCGGCAAGGACCAGAATCATGGCCGTCGTGCCCTGAATGAAGTAATACATGAAATTCCGGCCGAACGTCTTGGAGGCAATCTGGGAGACAACGGTTTCCTCCGCTTTCGGCGCAATGCCGTAGGCAAACGCCAAATATACGATGCCGGCGAACAAGATGGCAAGCAGCAGCCCCATGGCCGCCAAGGTTTTGGAGGCGTTGCGCGGACCGGGGTCCTTGAAATTCGGGATCGCGTTCGAGATCGCCTCCACACCGGTTAGAGCGGAGCTGCCGGAAGCGAAAGCCTTCAGCAGCAGGAACAGCGTAATCCCGGCCACAGGCGTCCCCATAGTTACAGGCACCTCCGGCGAGATCGAGCCGGTCGACAATTTATATAGACCGACACCGATCAAAATAAACAGCGCCAAAATAAATAAATAGACCGGATACGCCAGAATCGATGCGGATTCCGTAATACCTCTGAGGTTTAGGATGGTGATGCCGATCACGAGCAGGGTTGCAATGTCCACATTGTACGGGTGCAAACTTGGAAAGGCCGACGTAATCGCGTCGGTGCCCGCCGAGATGCTGACCGCAACCGTGAGGATATAGTCCACGAGCAGAGAGCCCCCTGCCAACAACCCGGCATTGACGCCCAGGTTTTGCTTAGATACGACATAGGCGCCGCCGCCATGAGGATAGGAGTAAATGATTTGCCGATAAGACAAAATTAAAGCTAATAACAGAATCAATACGCCTACACCGATCGGTACCGAGTACCAGAGCGCCGCAGCGCCGACCGTAATCAGGACAATCAAAATTTGTTCGGGTCCGTAGGCGACGGAAGAGAGCGCATCGGAAGACAGTATCGCTAGCGCTTTGGTTTTATTCAGCTTCTGCTCTCCCAGCTCGGCTGACTTCAATGGCTGACCGATCAAAAAGCGTTTCAAGGCTGACAGCATGATCCCACCACCTGTTGTTGGAGTTCTCCCTTAAATTACCCTGTCATCCCATAAAAGAACCAAAAAAGTTATGCCAAACTTCTACAAAAGCCGACCGCATCCTGTGATAAAATGGAAATGAAGCTGACTTAGTCTACCCGTTGGATGGTGATGACCATGACCGTTACATCTCCGATTCGGCATACGGCTTTTCGCGAACTAGCGCCAAGCGTCCATTGGGCGCAATTGCATCAGAGAACGCCGCAGTTCAAATGGGCGCGGCGCATTTATGATTTTCAGTTCCTCTACGTGATCCAAGGCGAACTCCGGGCAACACTGATGGGGACGACGATACCGGTCCCCGCGGGGCACTTGTTGTTCCTGCCTGCGGGTATCTTTCACAGCATCGAGGTGTTATCGGCGCCGCACGCACATCTGCTGGGCATTCATTTCGATTTCTTCAGCGACCTGCGGTTGAAGCAGAACGATATTGTCGTCGATGAGAGCAACCTCCACCCGGACTGTTTCTGCGCAATGCCGTACGTCGACGGCACAGCCTTGTTCCCAGAGCACTATGCCGTCATGCTGCCTCCTAGCATTGTTTCGCTTATGGAAGCAACCATCCACGAAATGACCGAGCAACGGCAGGGCTATGAAATGGTGTGCAAAGGGCTCATGCTGCAAATGCTCACCCTGCTCATTCGGCATCAAGCCGAAACGAACCGCACGCTCCACCCCAAATACGAAGAAAGCTTACTGCATCTAGCCCATGAACTCCAAACGAGTTACCGAAAAAAGTGGACCAATGGTGAAATGGCCGCTTTCATCAATGTTCATGAAGACTATATGAGTAAGCTTTTTAAGGATATGCTGGGCATGAGCCCTAATAAGTACCTGCAATCGGTCCGGCACCAACAGGCAAAGAGACTGCTTCGGGAAACCGATGATAAAATCGAACGAATCGCGATGGAAATCGGCTATGACGACTTCCACTACTTCAGCCGCGTGTTCAAGAAGTGGGAAGGCATGTCGGCGCAGCAGTACCGCAAATTCTCACAAATCATTTGATTAGGCATGGCTTTTGCGGTAATCGGACGGATAGCTGGAGCAGTTCTCCACGAACAATTTGGTAAAATGCCGCGTGCTGTAGTAGCCGACCTTCTCGGCGATTTGCTTCACTTGCAAATTCGTATTGAGGAGCAGCTCCTTCGCCTTCAGCATGCGGATGTTCGTTAAATATTTGACGAACGGGGTGCCTGTTTTTTTGTTGAACAGCATGCTTAAATAGTTGGCCGAGACATTGAGCTGCTGGGCGATCGAGCCGATACCGATATCATCCATGTAATGCTGCTCCAGATAGCGGATGACCTGATCGATGAGGTCGGCCGCAACCGGCTCCCTTGTCTTGTTCTCCCGGAGCTTGCTCTCGCCCATCAGGCGAAGCTCCCTAATCAGTTCGCTCTCTGGCAGCGGCCCGGCCTGGGAATTCCCCACTCCCAGCGCCTGGCGGATAAACAGCTGAACGGCTTCCTTCACAAGCTCGCCTCCAGCTCCTCTCTTGCCCGTTTGCAGCACGCCCTCCAGCTCGTTCACCGCCGTTTGGTAATGCAAGTAAGCTCTGAAATGCAGATGCTGCTTCATCGCGCAGAGGAGCTGGCTGATTCTCACGTTGTCCGCAACGCCGGCCTCCGCCTCCAGCTCCCCGTACCCGATCCGGCGCCCGATGCCCCTCACCGCCCGCAGGCAGCTCCACTCGCCAAGCTGTCCCAGCTGCGCATTCAGTTGATCGAATCCCCGGCACTCGTTCGTTTGCATCACGGTTACTGCCCAGTCTTCCCGCCGGTGCTGTTGAGCAATCCCGGCCAGCTCCTCAAAAAATTGCTTCACCGGTTCTCCGCTGTCCGCGCCTTTGGCCGGATCCCATGACCCGATGGCTGCGCATTCGCCGTCAGGCAGCGACACAATGGCATAATTGATCCCATAGACGAGGCTGCCCGCCATCCGCGCACGGAGATCGTCATAGAAGGCGCATGTCATGTCCGACAAGGACTTCCCGGTCAGCGTTGTGTCGAACATGCAGACGGCCCCGATGAACCACCCCTGCACATAGACGCTATCCAGCTCCTCATATCGTAAACTTGTCAAGCCGTTGCATAGAGCGAATAAATTGTTTTCGAATTGCTGATTATGCATTTGAATGAATTCCTGATTATGTTTGGCCGTGTTCGTCAGCGCCCGCTCCAGATCCGAAGGATTCAAGGGCTTCAGCAAATAATCGGAAGCTCCCAACTGCAGTGCTTCCTGTGCGTAAGCAAAGTCGGAAAATCCGCTCAGAATGATCCATTTCGTGTACGGGGAGATGATTTTGCCCAGACGCATAGCCTCCAGCCCGTTCATCCGGGGCATTCGGATATCAATGATCGCTGCGGTCGGCTTATGTTCTTTGACCAATTCGAGGAGTTCCTCCCCATTGGCTCCCTCGCCGACAATTTGCCAGGAGGATTCCACATCCTGCACCATACTGCGAATGCTCGCCCGAATCAAATTCTCATCGTCCGCTATGATCAATTTCATCCTCGTCTCACATCCTTTACAGGTATTAGGATCTGAACGCTCGTCCCTTCATCCTTGGCGCTCCGGACAGCCATCGATGCCCCCTCGAAGGACAGCTGCAGCCGCTCTCTCACATTCCGGATCCCAAGGCCCTCCTGCACCTCGCTCACATCGTACCCTACCCCATTATCGCGGATAAGAATGGATAACTCTTCGTCTTCCCCGCCGTCCATAGGTTGAAGACGGATCTCCATGTGCAGCTCGCAGCTGTGATCGCAAGGCTCAATTCCGTGAATGATCGCATTCTCGATGATCGGCTGCAGCAGCAGCTTCGGGATCATGATGGTCAGCGCATCCGGATCGCAGGACAGGTGCACCTGAATTTTGTCCGCGAAACGAACCTGCTGCAGTCCGCAGTACTTGTTAATAAAATCGATTTCCTCCTGCAGCTGCGCCCAATCGTTATGCTCCAGGGTGTAACGCAGCATTCCGCTCAGCGAGAGAATCGCCCGCTCCAACTGCATGCTCTGCCCCGTCCGGTTGAGACCGATGAAGCCGTTCAAGGTATTGTACAGAAAGTGCGGCTGAATCTGCGACTGCAAGGCCCGGTATTCCGCGTTCCGCTTGCCCAGCACGGCTTTGTATTCCCGGTCGATCAGCTCCCCGAGCTTAGAGATCATCGTATTCAGATTGACGCCCAGCTGGGAAATTTCATCGTTGCCCTTAACCCGGTACCGGGTATCCATATCCCCGCGCTGCACGCGCTTCATCACTTGAATCATCCGCTTGAAGGGCGTAACGATCCAGTGCGACACGGTAAAATACAAAATCAATGCGATCAACAGGCCGCTGGCTGCAAAAGCGAACCCGATCCAATACACGCGCTGCAAATGCGCTTGGATGAATGCTTCCGGCGACAGGATCGCAATCACCCAGTTAGCGCGAGAGATCTGCTCGCGGACGACCGAATACGATTCCTTCGCATCCGTGACGGTCTTGCTTCCGAATGCAAGCTGCTGCAGCATGTCCGTCGAAATCGCATGATTCGCATAGATCAATTGCTGGTTATCGTCAAGGATGACCACCTTCGCGTCATTGCTCAGCCGGATGCCTTTCATCATTTGATCCAAGAGGTCGGTGTCCGCATCCGCCATGATAATGCCCAGGGGGCGGCTGGAATCTGGGTCCTTGATCAAACGCGCGACGGAGAAGACCTCGCTATCCGCGTTATTCAAATAGTCCTGTTTGTGAACGCCGGTGAACGCCACATTCCCGTCCGCCCGCACCGCCTTGATATACCAGTCCTGCTTGGCGAAGGGAAAGCCTTTCACCGCCTGATCCGAGTAGCTGCCCGGCGGTGTAATATAAACGGAACCATCCATCGGCAGCAGAATGGTTCCCAATATGTCTTTGCGCATATTTTTCAAATAGTTGGGGAGTGTCTTATTCAGCACCTCTTCCGCCTCGTACTGCTCATAGGGGGTGAGGAGCTGCCATTGTGAGGTTGATTTCAGCTTCAAAGCCAGCATGACTTCATTGTTCAAATAAGGGGTGACCGTCATTCGTTCCAAATCGTCCAAGTACGTTTGGATATCGAACGTAAGAGCAGTTAAAGTCCCCTCAAGCAGAGAGGACTCTTGTTCTTTGATCAAATCGAGATAATAAGAAGGCAGTTTCACGACAATACCGACAATCGGAATAACAATCGTGATGAAGAAGAGCAAGGATAACCGGAATCGAATCGATTGTCTGATGGTATCATCCTCCTAGCGTTATCCTTTGATGGCGCCGGAAGCCAGTCCTGAGACAAAGTAGCGCTGCAAAAATAAATAAACAATCGTCATCGGAATCGCGCCCATGAAAGAACCCGCGGCCACCCAGCCCACGTTGCTCGTATACTGGCCGAAGAACGTTGAGAGCGCTACCGTAATGGTTCTCATTTCCGGCTTCTGCAAGAAGAAAATCGAGAATTGATAGTCGTTCCACACCGCAACGCCGGACAAAATAATGACAGTCGCGGTGACAGGCTTAAGCAGCGGCAGGATCACGGTGAAAAAAAGCTGAAAGCGCCCTGCCCCGTCCATCATCGCCGCTTCGTCCAAATCCCGCGGTATGGTGGAGATGAAGCCGGTGTACAAGAAAATAGTCATTGGCAGATTGAACGTAATGAACAATAAAATAATGCCCCAGTATTGATTCATGCCGCCAATATCTACCATAAATTTATACAAGGGAACCAAAATAGTCAATGGGGGAACGATTAACGCCGAAACGAAAACGGCATAGATGAACTTGTTCCAGCTCGTTTGGCGCCGGGCAAGCGGATAAGCCGCAATGGCGCCGACGATGACGATCAGCACGATGGAGATGACGGTTACGATGAAGTTGCTCCGGAATGCCTCCGCCAAATGCGCCTCCTTCCAAGCATCCCGGAAATTGTCGAGATACAAGTAACCGGGAAACATCCATTTGGAGCTTAGGTCGTCGAATGCTTTGAGCGAGGTCGTAATCAAAATATAGAACGGTAAAATATGAATCAAGCAGATGAGGAGGGAGACGAACGTTAACAGGCTTTTCCGTTTGTTTTTCATGCGTTAACCTCCCTCTTCCTGAGAAACAACAGCGCTGAAATGCTGACGATGGAAATCATGATGAACATCAAGATCCCGATCGTCGCCGCATAACCGGCATCCTCACGCCCGAAGTAAAGCAGATACATAATCGAAGATAATGAAGCCGATGCATAACCCGGACCGCTGTTCGTCAACGCGACGATGACGTCGAACAGCTTGAGACCGCCGATCAGATTCAATACCATGGAGACGGTAAAAGCAGGCGCAATCAGCGGCCATGTCACATGAGCGAATCGCTGCAGGGGGCCCGCTCCGTCAATCGTCGCAGCCTCATAGTAGTCCCGGGGGATGGATTGCAGGCCGGCCAAATAGAGTACCATCGCAATCCCCAAATACTGGTACGTATTCACAAATGTAATAATCCACACGTTGAGCTTGGGATCCCCCAGCAAGTTCGACGGCTCGTTGTGGAACAACAAAATAATGTCATTGATGGCTCCGCCCTGAAACTGGAAGAAGAAGTACCAGATATATCCCATAATTAAGGACGAGATGATAACCGGCAAATAAATGACCGTGCGGACAAGTCCTCGGGTTCGAATGTTCATATTCAAAAATAAAGCGTACAGCAGCCCGATAACGTTCTGAAACACAGCGCTGCCGATACCGTATATGGCCGTATTGCCGATGACCTTAATAATTTCCGGATCCGTGAACATGCGCTTGTAGTTGGTGAAGCCGATCCATTTGTAATCCTGATTGTAGCCATCCCAGTTCGTAAACGAAATTTTGACCCCTTTGAAAAACGGATAGAAAATGAAAATAATAAACAAGATCAGCGCCGGAATGTAGAGCAAATTCAGCAGAGCTCCGCTGCGCACGAGGCGGTTCCAAGCCGTTTCCGATTTCTTCCGGGTACCGGTCTGTACAAGTGCGGTCCTTGATTCAGCCATAAGATCACCTTCCTCCTTCATATAAAAGAGAGAAAGGAGGGCAGCTGTCACCCTCCTTCTGTCAGCTATTACTGATTGCGCAGACGCAAGTATTCGGATTTCATTTTATCGGAGAATTGCTGAGGCGTAACGGTTCCGGCGAGCAGGGCGACGCCTGTTTTGCACATGACGTCCCACATGCCGTTCGGTAGGTAGACCCGGTCGAAATAAGGGAATACGCGAATATTCTCGAATTGTTTGTAGTACTCGGAGAATTCATGCTTGGATTCGATGTTCTTCAGTCCGGCCGGAAGCTTGGTGGCGTTGGCGATTTTGGACATGTTCTCCGGCTTGGCGAAGAAAGCGATCAGCTTCTTGGATTCGGCCAAATGCTTGCCGTCCTTCCAGGCGCCCATCGTGTAGCGCTCGCCGCCGGAGAAGGATTGGCTGTCGCCATCGACCATGGAGGTCAGCGGAGCTATACCGATTTTCGCATTTTTATTGTATTTGTACACTTCGTCCGCGAAGGAAGGCGCCCCGAATACGAAAGCCACTTTGCCCTGCGCAAACAGCTGCGGCATGTCGCTGTATTTGGCGGTCAGCACATCCTTGTTGATATACCCCTTCTTGTTCATATCCTGGAGTTTCTGAGCAAGCGGCGTCCATTTGTTCCAATCGAAGGTCCCGTCAAGCAGCGTTTTGGCATCGTTCGTCGCCGGCGAGATGAACATCGAGGTGGCGTACAGATCGGAGAAGCCGCCGATCATTCCGTTATCCACACCTGACATGAAGAAAGGCGTGACGGCGCCATTGCTGGATGTCTTGATTTTCTCGGCTGCCGCCATCAGTTCGTCGAACGTTTTGGGCGGAGTAATGCTGTATTTCTCAAGAATCTCGGCATTGTAGGAAATGCCGTCTTTGGCTTCGCTCATGACAAGCGCTTCGACCTTGCCGTCTTTGTCGGTGACGACGGGCTTGATCGTGTCGGTCATATCCTTAGCCCATGGCTCATTGCGCAAATCGGCCAAGTACTTGCCATATCGGATAATCGCCCAACCATGCGTATCGAAGACGTCCGGCAAATCGTTTGCCGCCATTTTGACCTTTAGGATATTCTCGTATTCTGCGCCGGGAAATTGGAATTCAACAGCGATGTTCGGGTTCTCCTTCGTGAAATCGGCTGCAATCCCCTTCATCATTTCCTGATTGGGCAGCTCGGAGATCGTGCTGTAAACCGTCAGCTTGATTTTATCCCCGCTCGGTTTGGCATCTGGGGTACTGGCTGCCGTCGTCGTTGTCGGTTTCGTAGTCGCCGCCGGACTGTCGGTCGATGTCCCGGAGCTTGGCCGGCTGGAGCAGCCCATGAAGACGACTGACACCGTGAGCATCATGGCAGCGACGCTTAAAAATGTTTTTTTCATTTTTACGAATCCTCCCTTTGCATGTTTGAGTGATGACCCTGCATGTCTTCTGTTCGTAACAGAATGTATCACAAGTTAATCATATCAAATTTGGTTGCGCTTACAAGTGTACTAAATCTACAATGGAAGCGCTTTTTTTTATGGAGCTTATAGCAAAAAGCCCAACCTCAAGGGAGCGAGGGTTGAGCTATATGTTATTTATTCAGCGATTCCGCTGCCTGTCTCCTGATCCTAACCACTTGCACCTGCCTTCCGCTTGCACCCGCTCTCGATCATTTGACTTCATTCACCATCATAATCCTCATTCCCGCTCACCCTCACTGCGTTTCCTCCCAGTCCAACCCACTTGCGCCCATTTGTCTGCGATAACTGGAAAAACTCCCGTTAATTCAATGCCCAAATGGCCGGCCGAGAAGAATAACAGGAATATCTCCAGCTAAAATGGCGGTTGATGGGGAAAATACGGCATTTTCTATCAAAATAACACGATATTTTCCAGTTATCACGCCGGTATGAGCATCATTAGGAAGAAATAGAAGGAGAAATTCCAGTTAATCCAGCCCTGACGGCCAACCAGGATCACCTGGATGGGGGGCATAGCGCTTATCGGCCAAACCGTCCTGAAGGAGCACGGCATTCAACGGGAAATCAGGGACCATCCGATTATCGCACAGCTTTCTCCGGGCAACCGTTCGCTCGACAGAGGTCCCCCCTCACCACTTCACTACTGTGTGTGCCGGAACTGAGGCAGCCAAGCCTGGTTCGCCTCGAACATGCGGTCGACCATCTCTTTAATCTCGGCCAAGCTTAACACCGCTGACGTTAGCGGATCAAAGCAGACCGCGTGGAAAATGTCCCGCGGATCCCCGGTAAGCGCCCCTCGCACGGCCAGTTCCTCGCAGCGGGCGCTTGTGTTCACGAGAATCGCCAGATGATCCGGAAGCGGGCCGACGTGAATCGGGCTCAGCCGCCCTTTGGATGCCAACACCGGCACCTCCACACAGCAGCCGCGAGGCAAATTATCGATGTAGCCCATATTCCGCACATTGCCGTTGAACTCGAAGAGCGTACCGTCTCCAATGGTCGCATTGAAGATGTAAGAGGCATATTCCTCGCCGCGCCTCAGATCGACGGGGCTATCGCGCCACGTCTCCATCTGCTTATGCCAATTCCCCCGCAGCTTCTCGGCATAATGGATAATTTCGCCATAGTGTCCCGGATTCCAGCCCGTGCCGTGGGTACAGTATTTCTCGATCAAATCCGGCCGCTTGCGGAACCACGCGTTATACTCGGAGTTATGACCGCTGGATTCGGTCACATAGTAGTCCAAGTGCAGGAACATCTCGTTGCGAACCTGCTCCTCGTTGTAAATTTCCGGCCGGCTCATCACCGCTTCCCGAATTAGCGGATAGGCATCCTGCCCTTTCCATTTGTAATCCAAATAAAACGCTTGATGATTGATGCCCGCACAGCGATAAGTAATCTCCTCCATCGGCGCACCGATCCAGCCGGCCAGCATCGCAGCGGTTCCCTGCACGCTGTGGCACAAGCCCGTGACCTGAACGCTGCTCTGACTTTGCATCGCTCTGACGAGCATGGCCATCGGGTTGGAATAGTTCAGGAATATCGCCTCAGGACAATAGCGTTCGATGTCCCGGCAAAGCTCCAGCATGACGGGCACGGTGCGCAGAAACCGGAATATGCCCGCCGGTCCCCGGGTATCGCCGATATTGATATCGACGCCGTACGCTTTGGGGATTTCGATATCCGTGCGCCAGACTTCCAAGTCGCCCACGAGGATCGTGCAGACGACGCCGTCCGCTCCCGTCAGCGCCTCCGCCCGGTCGGTCGTCGCCTGCACGGTAGCCTGATATCCTCCCGCGGCGATGATGTTATCTACAGCTGTCTTGGCATAGGCCAGCCGTTCTTCCGAAATATCCATCAGAGCGATCGTGCAAGCCTCAAAAGCGGGAAACGTCAGCAAATCGCGAACCAGATTTTTGGTAAATACCAAGCTGCCTGCACCAATGAAAGCAATCTTCGTCATACCGGCATCACACTCCTCACTCGACTCACAAACCTCACAAACCTAGACCGCCGTCAACCGTCAGCTGCTGCCCGGTAACCTGACCGGC
The DNA here is from genome assembly GCF_028765165.1 of Paenibacillus sp. MAHUQ-63. Taxonomy (GTDB): domain Bacteria; phylum Bacillota; class Bacilli; order Paenibacillales; family NBRC-103111; genus Paenibacillus_E. Next base: position 1,886,621 of record NZ_JARADB010000001.1, read on the forward strand.
GGCATCCGAGGTGATATAAAGCACCGCGGATGCAATATCTTTGCCATTCTGCATCCGGCCCATCGGCATCCGCTGAGACGCTTGCTCCAGCGACTTCCCGTCCTCGCCGAGCGATGCGAGCCGCGCCAGCTCCCCTTCCGAAGATACCCAGCCGGGGTGGATGCAGTTCACACGAATGCGATGCTTCGCGAGAGTCCCCGCCAGATTCCGCGTCAGCGTGACGATGCCGCCTTTGGATATCGCGTAGGCCAACGTATCCGGCGCCCCTTTGGAAGCGTGCAGCGAGCCGATGTTCACGATGCTGCCGCCGCCCCTGCGGATCATGCCCGGTACGGTAGCCTGGCAGGTGAGGTATGCACCCTTAAGATTCACCCCCATGACCTTATCCCAGAACGCCTCATCGGTCTGAAATAAGTCGGCGCGGGGGAATATGCCCGCATTGTTCACGACGATGTCCAAGCCTCCGAACGCCGTCTCCGCATAAGCGACCATGTGCGCCACCTCGTCGCCCTTCGCCACGTCACAGCGGACGAATTGGGCGGGGTAGCCTTCCTGGCGCCACTGAGCGGCGACTTCTTCGCCCTGCTCGTCGTAATCCGCGATCACAACGCTCGCACCGGCGAGTAAATATTCGCCCGCGATCGCCGCTCCGATCCCTTTGGCCGCTCCCGTCACGAGCACGGTCTTGCCGATATAGCGGTAGCTAACCTGATCGCTCATCGCTTCTCCCCCTCTCCTGGAATTCGTAAGCGCCTTCGGCGGCAGCTTTCTCATAAGCGACTCGCGGAATTTGCGTCGCCAGCTTGCCGCCGCTAATATCGATCATCGTGCCGGTAATATAACCGGCATAGTCGGAAGCAAGGAAGCAGATCAGGTGAGCGACATCGCTCTTTTCCCCCCAGCGGCGCAGCGTCAGAGTGTCCAGAAGCCGCTGCTGCTGGGGCTCCTGCAGCTCGGCGAAATGGTTCATATCCGTCGGAATCATGCCCGGAGCATAGCAGTTCACCGCTATGTTCCACGGCCCCAGCTCACCGGCCAATACCCGGGTGAATTGCTCTACGCCGGCCTTGGACGACGCATACGCGGCACTGCCATAGCTCGGCACGATCGCCGCGAAGGAGGCTGCGTTCATGATGCGTCCCGACTTCTGCCGTTTCATAACCGGTGCGACGGCCTTGCACATCAGGAAGGTGCCTTTCAAGTTAATGTCGAGGTTCAGATCCCAAACCTCCTCCGAGAGCACATCCACAGGCGCTCCTCCGGCGACCCCGGCATTATTGACCAAAATATCGATACGCCCGTAGGTATCCGTCACCTGCCCAACGACGTGCTGGATCTGCCGCTCATCGCGTACATCGCACAAGTACGTGCTTCCCTTGTACCCTTCCCGGTCGAATTCTTTCTGAACATCCGCTAAGTCAGCCTCCTTAATGTCGGTGACAACCGTAACGACGCCTTCTCGCGCCAGCGCAGAAGCGATCACTCGCCCTATCCCCCGCCCGGCCCCTGTGACAATGGCAACTTTCCCCGTTAAATCAATGTGCATGGCCTTCCGTCCCCTCTCCGTTCACAATGTCTGCCGAATGGCCCGGCTGCGTTCTTGGAGTGTATGCTGCATATAGGCCAAGCTCGATAACAACTGCCGCTGTTCGTAGGCGGCGACGTCCTCCTCCGGTGCCCGCTTCTCGTAAGGCGTGCGCCAATCGCCTGCCGGTCTGGCTTCCGCCTGTACGAACCGCAGCAGCTTCGCCAGCTGTGACGCCGACCTCGGCGGGTAGTCCCGCCAATAATCGTCACAGAGAACTCGCGTATGGCGGGCTTCCAGCGCCCCGAGCTCCATCGACATAGACACCTCCGGACAAAATACAGCGAACACGTCGAATAAGGCTGAGAAATCAACCGCGCCTTGCCCGAGCGGACAGCGCACGAGCCGGTAGCCCTCATCGCTTAAATAGATCCAATAATCCTTCAAGTGAACATGCTTGAGGTGGGGGCCGATCCGCTTCGCGAATTCAACCGGCTCCTCCGCCGTAGCGAGCGGATTGCCGGTATCCAGCGTAATGCCGAAGCTCGGCGAGCCAATCTCCTCGCAGAGCCAGATCAGCTCCTCGGAAGCGAGGTCCTGATGGTTCTCTACCGCGAGCGTAACACCTGCCTGCTCTGCCGCTCTCGCCGCCTCTCCCAATCCGGCCAGCACTTCCTGCATGAAATCGTGCCACCGCCCAGCCATCCGCCGCCGGTCGCCGCCGAAATCCGCACCGCCGACGACCGTCCTTACGACCTTCGCGCCCAGCCTTGCAGCCGCTTCGATCGCATGCTTCAGCGGCTGCGGGTCATAGCCCCCTGAGGCTATAACGAGATAGTGGCCGCGAGCCTGAGCCGTGCGAGCCAAGCTGGCGGCATCCTCCCCCTCCAGCAGCGACAGGGGGAGCTCTATGCCTTGGAGTCCGTACTGTGCGGCTTGATCCAGCAGCTCGGAGGCCTTAATGCGCGGACGTTTCGCTTGCGGATGAATGCCCATCATGAACGTTGTGCCGTATACGGCAAGACCTAGTTTCATACCCGTTCCCCTCTCCTCGGTAAGCGGCTTCCTGCCGCTACCGCGCCGTCCAACCGCCGTCAACGACCATTGAAGCCCCCGTCATGAAGCTGGAAGCGTCAGAGGCCATATAAATAATGGCGCCGACGATCTCCTCCGGTCTCCCCCACCGTCCGAGTGCGATATTGTCCACGAAGAACCGGTTCGCCTCCGGATTGTTCATCACAACCGTGTTAAGCTCGGTCGCGATCGGACCGGGGCACAGCGCGTTCACTGTAATATTGTACGGCGCCCATTCCAGAGCAAGTACCTTCGTGAGCTGTATGAGACCGCCCTTGCTGGAGCAGTAGGCTCCCCTCTCCGGAAGCGCGATGCTGCCCAGCATGGAAGACATATTGATCACTCTGCCGTAGCGCTGGCTTTTCATCGTTTTGGCCACAGCGCGCGCGCACAGAAACGGCGCCTTCAAATTCGTATGTTGCACGAGGTCCCAACTCGCCTCATCGAAATCCTCAATCGGCTTCCGCACGTTAATCCCGGCGTTATTGATCAAAATATCGATCCGGCCGAACGCCCCGACGGCGGCATCGACCATCGCCTCGACCTGCTCGGCGGAGGTGACGTCCGCGGCCAGACCGAGCGCGCGCCTGCCAGTTGCCGCGGCGATACTTTGCGCCGCCGCCTCCGCCTTCGCCAGATCACGGCTCGTCACGATGACGTCAGCCCCGGCCTGGGCTAGAGCCTCAGCCATCACGTAGCCCAGCCCCCCTGTTCCGCCAGTAATCAAAGCGATGCGGCCATCCAATTTGAATATATCCAAGCTCATCGCATCCTGTCCCCTTCCCCGTTCAGCGCGAATAAGATTTTGGCGATTTTGCCCGGGCTCTTGATTAGCGTCTCAAAGCAAGCGCCCCCGTCTTCGAGAGGAGCGAGCTGTGTCCATGGCGATAAGGATACACGTCCCTCGCTGATCCACTGAAGAGCCGTCTCGAAATCGTCGGTGTGATAGGCGAAAGCGCCGGTCATTTGGATTTCACTGCGGATGATGGCATTAATGGGCAGCCGGCTTGCTTCTTCATGCAGTCCCGTGAAGATGACCCGGCCCCCCGGTTTGACCGACTCCACGCAGGCCTGGCGGGTGAGCTCCATGCCGACGGCATCGATCGCGGCGTCATACGTCTCGCCGGTGACGCTCGCCGCTGTCACGGCCCCCAGCTCGCGGGCGATCTCCAGCCGCTGCTCGTTGATGTCGACGACCATGATATGCCTCAGGCCGTACACCTTCGCCGCCTGCAGCGCCAGCAGGCCGATCGGCCCTCCGCCCATAATGAGCAGCCGGTCCGTCGGGAGCGGCCGGAGCAGCTTGCAGATGTGCACCGCACAGGCAAACGGCTCGGCGAAAGCGCCTTCATCCATTGAAACATGATCCTCCAGCCGGTACACGTTCTTCTCCGCAATCGCAACATACTCCGCGAATGCTCCGGGACGGTGCGCCCCGATCAGTTTGCGCTCCGGGCACAGCTGCGCAGCCCCGTTCGTACAGGCGCGGCAGCGCCCGCAGGAGACGAGCGGATTCGCCGTCACCCGGTCCCCTTGGCGCAGCCGGCTGCTGCCGCTCGCGGCCAGTGCAACGGTGCCGGAGAATTCGTGCCCCATAATGAGCGGCGGCTTCCGCAAGGAATTGTGTCCCAAGTAGCCGCCAAGCTCGGAGCCGCAGATGCCAGCCCGCTCCACGCGGATTAACACTTCATCCGGTCCGGGCACAGGCTGCTCCACTTCCCTCATGATCATCGTGCTCGGCCCTTCGTAAACTAAAGCCTTCACGCGCACCCCTCCTTAACAGGCTCTCAGCTTATTCAATGCTTCTCGCGCTTCTCCCAGCCCTGCTTGAACAAGGGAAGCCAATGACCGGGATCATAGGGATGCTTCGCAATCTCCTCCAGGTTCAGATCGATCCCCAAACCCGGACCTTCAGGCGGCAGCAAATATCCGCGGTTCACTTTGAGCGGAGGCGTCAGCAGCTCTTCTTCCCAAGGCTCATTAAATTCATCGAATATTTCATGGATATAGAAATTCGGCGTCGCCATATTCAAATGCGCACAAACGACCGAACAGATCGGGCCTTGTGCGCTGTGCGGAGCCGTCACCCCGTTATGCGCATGCACCATGCCGCATATTTGTTTCGAAGCGGAGATCCCCAGATACTGCGGCTCCAGCTGAATGATATGTACTGCGTCGTGCTTCAGCAGCTCGGCGAACTGCTCGCGATTATAATAGTCCTCGCCGCAAGCGACAGGCACCGGGCTGCGCCGCGCCACCTCGACCATGGAGGAGATCCGCTGCGGCGGCACCGGCGCTTCGAACCAAGCCGGCTCATAGGGCAGCATAGCCTCTGCGAATTGGAGCGCCGTGTGGACGCTGAACCGGTTATGCCCTTCAATCAAAATGTCGACCTCCGGGCCGACCGCTTCGCGAACCGCCGCGATAATCTCCAGGCCGGTCTGAAAGTCTTTGCGCTCCACCGTCCGCCAAGCGTTGCCGAAGGGATCGAATTTCAAAGCCGTATAGCCTCTGGCGACGACATCCTTCGCCTTGTCATGGAAGCTTTGCGGATCGCGCGGCCCCCGGTACCAGCCGTTCGCATAGCAGCGCAGCTTCTCGTGGCATTTGCCGCCCAGCAGCTTATACAGCGGCTGCCCCGCTTCTTTGCCGATAATATCCCAGCAAGCGGTTTCAATTGCGGCCAGCGCCGAGCCCTGGATTTGTCCGCCATCCGAGTACACGTCACGCGTCATCTTGAGGGCGATCGTCTCCACATCATGAACGTCCATCCCGATGTACAGATGCTTCAGCTCGTGAACCGCCGCCTCCACCGTTTTGGCGAATCCGTTCAAGGTGCCTTCTCCGATACCATAAACGCCATCCTTCGTGTGCAATTTAACGAACAGCCAATTTTTCCACGAGTTCCCGACGATAAACGTTTCTACGTTCGTAATGATCATGGGGCTACCTGTCCTTTCACTTTTCTATCCTAGCATGGGTCGAAGTGCTAACAAGCTTTCATAAGCATTGTAACAAATATGATGCCGCCGATATTTGCCCAAAGGAGAGAACATGTTGGACTTTTCCGAAAAAAAAGAGGCCCGCCTTTCGGCGACCCCATAAATTATTGATCGAACAATCAACAATATTCAAAAAAATTTGATGCTATTTTTTTAGCATCAAATCCGGCATATCCAACGCTAAAGAAACGTTGCACAGCATGCCTCTTGCCAAAAAGTTGGAAGTACGCTCCTCCGCCTGCTCCATGCCCGCTTCCTGAAAAGCTTGCAGGACAAACTGCTTCACGTCCTCCATCCCTTTCCTCATGGCCGCGCGGATCGGCGGTTCTTGGATCGTCTGCGCTTGCATCTGCAGCAAAATCTCATTCCGGTGCGATTGCATGACAGCCTCATAGGCTCGGATAAAGCCTTCCTCCAGCCGGTCGGCCGACGACGTCATCTTCACCTGCCCGAACGTTTCGAGAATTCGCTGCCAGGAGACTTCCAACGCCGCCACAAGCAGCGACTCCTTGGTGAAGAACCGATAGACGTACGGCTGGGAGATCGCTGCGCGTTCGGCAACCTGTGCCGTGGTCGCGCGATAATAGCCAAGCTCGGCAAATATCTCGACGGCGGCGGAGATGATATCCTTGCGCCGATCGGAAGACGTGACACCCTTAACCAATCGTAGTGACCTCCTTTGCAAATTAAAAAGCTCAGATAGTAATTGATCAATCACTATCTGAGCTTAGTATAGATGATCCCTGCGGATAATGCAAGACATCGTAGGCTTTGGATTAAACCATTCCGCCATTCACTCGGATCGTTTGGCCCGTAATCCACCGCGACTCTTCGCTGGCCAAGAACAGCACGACCCCTGCGATGTCCTCCGGTTCTCCCAATCTTCCGAAAGCGTTCAGATTTTGAATGGCTTGAATTTGCTGCTCGGACTTGCCGGCTGTGAACAGCTCCGTATTCACCGGGCCGGGGGCAACTGTATTGATCGTAATCCCTGCCGGAGAGAATTCCTTCGCAAGCTGGCGCGAGAACTGTTCAACGGCTCCTTTGGAGCCTACATATACGCTGTAAGTCGGGAACATCATGCCGGCGACGGACGTTGAGAAATTAATGATGCGCCCGCCTTTATTCATATGCTTCAATGCCTGCTGACAAGCGAAAAACGTACCTTTGGCATTAATCGCAAACTGTTGGTCATAATCTTCCTCCGTCACAGCGGCAAGCGGTTTGGTCACCATAATCCCGGCATTATTGACGAGAATGTCGATTTGCCCGTACGCCTCGAGCGCCGCCAGAAACAGCTTCTCGATCTCGGCAACACGACTCACGTCCGCTCTGACCGCGATGGCTTCCCCGCCGTTCGCCTTGATACGAGCTACAACCTCTTCCGCCGGTACCGGGTTGCTGGCGAAATTAATGATGACCTTCGCGCCGCTGCCGGCCAGCCTTTCTGCGATTTCGCGCCCGATGCCGCGGGATGCGCCTGTAACGATAGCTACTTTACCGGATAAATGATTCATGGGATTAATCCTCCTTATTAATTCATGATTGTCTTGTTGATTTCATTATATGCATATCCACAACAAATTACAAGTGACAAATTTATAATTTTGTCATTTGATAATCAAAAAGCCATCTTCAGCCTCTCTCACCGTCCATCTTCCCCCCGGCTCTTCGTCGCATAGGAATGTCCCCTCCGATTTACCAAAACGGGCCGCTTGTACACGTTCGCTTCTCAAGCCCGGTATTCACAGGTTTAATTCACATCTATCCTGTCCAATGGGGCGCGATTACCCACCTCCTGAATCCATTCAATCGAATGCTTTGCATCCCAGCTGATTCTATTCGAAAAATCATATAGATGATCAATATGGCATCTGGTATCACAATCGCTCTCAGACAAACCAAAAAAACCTAGCGAATACTCGCTAGGTTCATCCTCTTCGGCTGTCCATCTCCTGCGCCCGCTCAATCTCACTCGCGAATCCCCGTGAGAATCAACTCCCACACGAGCTCGAACTCCGTGTCAATGTCAGGCGAAGACCACTCGTAGCTATGGGACGGATGGTGGAATCGCGTCGTCGCGATGAACACCGCCTTAGCCATCGCCTCCGGCTGACCGGAGCGAAACTCCTTGGTCCCGATCCCGTCGGCGATGATCCGTGTCATTTGGCCGATCAGATGATCGACGTGCGCCGCAACAATCTCCACGGCTCCAAGTGTAACGGAGGTATACATCCCGAACATCTCGGGATCTTCGATGACATGCTTTCGCTTGCTCTGGATCAGCGTTCGCAGCCACAGCCGCAGCCTGTCCGCCGCGCTGCCCTCCGCTCGCTCCGCTATCTCCTGCAGCGGGTCGGCGATCCTGAGCAGCCAACGCTCCGTAACGGCCTCGCGCAGCGCCGCTTTGCTCGGAAAGTGCCGATACAACGTCCCATGGCTCACTTGCAAAGCCTTGGCAACATCGACGACAGACGTCTTCTCCGGGCCGTAGCGCCGAAGCACTTGTTCCGCCGCCTCAAGAATAGCCTCTTTCGTTAATGGTTGATCATTTGCCATGACGGTTCTCCCTTAATGCATGATTCTCATCATACCATAAGGTTCTGGCAGGCCTAAAGTATCAATGATTGTTTTCTGTCATTCATTCAATCCAACAGAGAAAGCGTAGTGTCCACAATGGCTTGCAGCTTGGCCCGGTCCCCCGTCGTTTTCACCAGTACCCGCAGCCCGAGCAGCCCATTATTCAGAAATTGCGCCAGCTGAGCATCCTCATGGCGGCTGGTGATCTCGCCGCTCTTCCGCCCGCGCTGAATAAGCTCAAGCAGCCGGGCTTCCGTACTGGAGAAGCTCTGATTGACCTTCTCTGCCGCCTCCTCGTCGTGAATCGCCAGCTCCACGGCTGTATTGACCATCAGACATCCTTTGGACGGGAACTCACTCTTGCTAATGGTATGTTCGAACATATGTCTAATCGCTTGTTTCGGTGAAAGGCGATCATCGGCATCGCGACGGAGAATAGCCGTATCCATTAATTCATCATACTTGTCCATGATTCGCATGAACAATTCGTGCTTGTCTCCGAACGTATCATAGATGCTGCGGCGATGAATGCCCATGCCGTTGACCAGATCCTGCATGGACGTCTTCTCATAGCCTTTCTCCCAGAATACGTCCATCGCTTTGCGAAGTACGGTATTAATCTCGAATTCTTTGCTTCTAGCCATACGCGACCTCCTTTGTACAGAGATTAGTATAGCATTTCAGGCCGCATGATCACTAGAAAAGCTCGGTTAAGCGGTCGGATGTGTAAGGAATAATCTCGTTATCCCTTCCTTCGCGAATTTTGACCGCCCATTCCGGATCCGCCAAGATGGCGCGCCCGATCGCAGCCAGGTCGAACTCGCCGCGGTCCATCCGCTCCAACAGCTTATCGATCAAACCATGCTCCTCATGCTGTCCGTAAGGCTCGGTTTCAAGCCCCACGGAACCGACCGTCATCGTCGGCTTGCCAGTCAGCTTCTTCGTCCAGCCGGCCAGATTCAGGTCGGATCCCGGGAACTCCGGCTCCCAGAAACGGCGCGTCGAGCAGTCGAACATATCGACGCCCGCTTCCACTAGCGGAGCCAGAAACTGGCCGAGCTCCTCGGGCGTCTTGGCCAGCTTGGCCTCATACGAACCGGTCTTCCACTGCGAGATGCGCAGTACGAGAGGGAAGTCCGGCCCTACCGACTGGCGGCAAGCTTCGATGATTTCAACGGCGAACCGGGTACGCCGGACTAAGTCGCCTCCGTAACGGTCCGTGCGCCGGTTCGTTTTGTCCCAGAAGAACTGGTCGATCAAATAGCCATGCGCCCCGTGCAGCTCGACTCCGTCGAAGCCCAGCTTCTTGGCATGGGCTGCGGCATCGGCGAACGCTCGGACCACTTTGGCAATTTCCTCTTCCGTCATCGGCTCTCCCGCCTTCTCTCCCATCAGATCAATGCCGGAAGGGGAGATCGAGGGCGCCTCCAAATTCGGCTCCGACCGAATTCTCCTCGTTATGCCGACATGCCAGAGCTGGGGCATAATTTTGCCGCCTGCGGCATGCACGTCCTTCACGACGCGGGCCCAGCCGTCCAAAGCGGCGTCGCCGTGAAAGTTCGGGATGTTCGGGTCGCCCGTTGCGGCCGGATGATCGATAACGGTTCCTTCCGTCACAATCAGGCTAACGCCATTCTCGGCTCTTCTGCGGTAATAGGCGGCTACGTCGGCCCCCGGCACGCCTTCAGGCGAGAAGCTGCGGGTCATCGGGGCCATGACGATCCGGTTGGACAAGGATAACGTTTTAAGCGAAAAAGGCTGAAATAACGATTGAACGGATTGCTTGTAAACCATACTCATCGGTTTCCCTCCAAATTTCGTACATCACGAAAGATCGTCCTTGTTACCTTCTCCTTATACCGGCTGAATTATTAAGCGACGGATCCTGCCGCCGCTGCGGCTCTGCTTCTATGAATGCGCAGTGCGATGACGGCAGCCAGCAGACACACGAAGCCTGCGGCCACGAACGGCACCGTGTAGCTGCCAAGCAGTTCGCGCAGGAAGCCCGCGCCATAAGCGGCCGTTGAAGCGCCGGCCTGGTGAGCGACAAGAATCCAGCCGAAGATCATGCCGGCCTTCTCTCTGCCGAACGCATCCGACGTCAGCTTCACCGTCGGCGGAACCGTTGCAATCCAATCCAAGCCATAGAAGACTGCGAATATCGTAAGCTGCGTATAACCGCTGCCCAGTGCGTTAGGCAGGAAAATCAGCGAAAGTCCGCGCAGCCCGTAATACCAGAATAGCAGCCATCTGCTGTCGAAACGGTCCGATAACCAGCCCGAGAACGTTGTGCCCACAAGATCGAAAATGCCCATTAAAGCAAGCAGACCTGCAGCCGTAACGATCGGGATATTGCTATCTCCGCAGGCTGCAATCAGATGAGTGCCGATAAGACCATTCGTTGAAAAGCCGCAGAAGAAGAACGTCCCTGCGAGCAGCCAAAACGTCCCGCTCCGCATCACGGAAACAAGTGTAAGAATTGGAGTCATAAACAGATTTCCTTGGAACGGTGCCGGTTTCACGACATCCGTCGTACCAAGCGCGGCAGCCCCAACGTCATACGGATGATTCCTCATCCATATGGCAACGATCGGCAGCAAGAGCAGGACCGCGCCCATGAGTGTATAGACGGCATACCTCCAACCGTCCGCACTCGTGATCCTGGCGAGCAGCGGAAGGAACAGCAGCTGCCCTGTCGCCGCGCTCGCTGTCAGCAAGCCGACAACCAAGCCCTTATGCTTGACGAACCAGCGGTTCGCCACGGTAACCCCCAGCACGTTGGCTAACGCGCCGGTGCTGAGTCCGCCAAGGACGCCCCACAGCAGCATCAGCTGCCATACGGCTGTAATAAGCGGGGTTAATCCCAGGGAAAGCACCATGAACAGCATGGCGACGATCATCGTTCGCCTCACGCCGAATTTAGCCAGCATCGCGGCTGAGAATGGACCGATGAATCCATAGAGCAGGATGCGAATGGAAATAACGCCCGATATGGCAGCGCGGTCCCAGCCGAATTCCTTCTCCAACGATTGAATAAGAACGCTTGGGAAAGAGCTGATTCCCGCGGATACAAGCAGCGTCAGGAAGACGATCCCGATGACGAACCACCCATAGTAAAATTTGGACTTCGGTTGTTCCTGCAACATGAACGATCACACCTTTCTTTATCGTGAACGATATATTCGTGAATCGCAATGAAGATCTCGCCATTCGGGAATGATCATTCTAAAATATATTTGTATACTATACGATCCGGTCGCACATTGTCAATAAAAAAAGAACACTTCGATCGCCCCATCGAAATGTTCTCTCAGCGAAATCATCTCTCGGCAGAGATCTCCGCACGATCAACCCGATTTTCCACGTACATCGGATAACGATTTTCATCCAGTCCGGGATGAACCGAACCGACGCTAGCCAGCCTCTCTGCAGGCACTATTCTTCTAAGCAAGCCTACTAAACCGCGAATCGTAAACAATGTAAAATTGATCGAAGCGAACGTATGCAGCACGGTCCATGACTTCCATTCGAACAGCTTGGTTTTCTTCTCCAGCGCCCATTGCAAGAGAGACATCGGTGCACTGAAGTAAAGGCTTTTGGTTATCATTTCCATGGGTTTGGAATGATAAGTCATTCTGACCCAGATCACACTTAACAACGGATAGAACAGGAAGTCGTACAGGATATTCGCCTCGAAGATTCGGGCGAACGGCCGAGCCGGATAGGCAATCTTTTTTCGCTTGATAAAATAGGAGTCCAGCGTCACCGACAGCACACATTTGGCAAAGAACACAACCAAGAGCATCAACAAGTTCCTACGCTTTAAAACAAATGGGATTGAGGCCGCAGAAGCCAGAAACAACCCCCTCAGTAGCAGCTTTTCCATAACGGTTATCTCCTTATCAATTCGTTCTTTGACAACTAGTGTGCTATCAAATGCCAGTAATTATGAGTGCATAATGTGAAATTGCTAGAATGAAGTGCTAGAAATACTTGTATATTTGCCAGAAAAATGAAAAGAGCCTCGCTGGTTAGCGGGCTCCATCCTCTTTTACTGGTATTCTTTGGCCTTCTTCACAAGCTCGTCATAACCCGCTTCCGGGGTCAGCTTGCCGAACATCACTTTCTGCGCGATATCCGGATAGTCCTTGGCCGTATAGTTGCTCCAACCTTTAGCGCCCGGATTGAACGCTTGAGCGTCGGTAGCCACATTTTTGATCAAATCGATTTGCAGCTTGTCGGCCGCAGTCAGCTTCGGTGTCAAGTAATCGAGCATCTTCTTGGAAACGGGAATACCGCGGGTCGTCGTCAGAATGTCGGCTGCTTCCTGGTCGTTAATGAACCAGTCAATGAACTTCTTGGATTCTTCCACATATTTGGAATCACTGCTGATCGACCAGAACATCGAAGGCTTCAGGAAGCCTGCGGATTGAGCCCCTTTCGGCAGCGTCACCATGCTGTAAACGCCCGGCTTCACGCCCTCGAATCCCGGGAACAATGCCGCGAACCCTTGTCTTGCCAAGATCGAGCCGTTGTTCATGAGATCCATCTGGGCATCCGACTCTTTATCCGTAGCTGTGATATCCGCCGGCGGAACCACGCCTTCTTTGCGCAGCTCTGCATACTTGTTCACGAACTTCAGCCATGTTTCCTTATCGAAATTGAATTTGCCGTCCGCCGTTACCGGATAGCCTTTGCCTTGGCTGATTTGATAGGACGCATAGAACGTGTAATCCTTCGTGTTGTCTTGCAGCGCGTATTTGTCCTTCTCCAGCTTCGCTTTGGCGTCTTTACCGAATTGGAAATATTGATCCCAAGTCCAGCCGTTCGCCGGTCCTTGAATGCCGAGTTTATCGACCGCATTTTTGTTGAAAATTTCGCCGATCGCATTGTTGCCTAACGGAACGGCATAGAGCTTGTCCTTATACTTGCCGGAGTCCACCAGCGATTTGTCGACATCGGCCACATTGATCCCTTGGGACAAGTCAGCCAATTGATTGCGTCCTGCGTATTCGGACAACCACACCGGGTCCATCTGAATAATATCAGGCGCGTTCTTCGCGGCCGCTTGCGTCGCCAGCTTGTCCGCATAGCCGTCGAATCCGGAGAACTCCGGCTCGAACGTCACGTTCGGATGCTTCTTGGTATAGGCGTCCAGCGCCTTCAATGTAGCGTCATGTCTCGTCTGCGAGCCCCACCATACGATACGGAGCTTCACGGGTTTCGTACTATTGGAGGCTGCCGAAGCTGCAGGTTTGTCTCCGCTTCCTGCCGTTTTAGCCCCGCAAGCAGCCAGGCTTGCCGCTATCAATGCTGTCATGGAGAGCAGTCCCCATCGTTTCAAATGCAATTTCATATCTATAAACCCCTTCCTGAAAGCGTTTTATTCTTATCTTCATTATATAAACAGGAGGTGGCTAGACAAATGAGAGAAATGAACACACTTACTATTAGAAATGATCAATCCTGACAGGGCCGTCTACTTTTTCCCCAGCTCACTCGGATTCTTGCCGTAATACTTCTTGAAAATAGAGCTGAAATACGGAACCGTCTTATACCCGACTTTCTCCGCGATTTCATAAATCATATATTTGCCTTCGATTAAAAGCGCCTTCGCCTTCTCCATGCGAACCCGGATGACATAGTTGGTGAACGTCTCGCCTGTCGCTTTCTTGAAAATCTGATTCAAATAATTTCGCGATAAGTACAGCTCCTTGGACAGGTCCTCCAGGTTGATCTCCTCCGCATAATGCTCATGGGCGTATTGAATCATGAAATCGACAGCATCCTTATGCTTGGCATTCTCACTCCAAGTGCGGCTGGAGGCGATGGTTTGCAGCTTGTCCTTCAACCAGCCGCGCAGGCCGTCGATCGTGTGTATCGCGGCGATCTCTTGGGATAACGCGATACCGGGGAACAGGTCATCGAGCACGACCCCCGTACTATATAACGAGTACGCCAGAATCGTCCATAGTTCCCGGCACAAGTACTGCAAGTAAGCCGGCGTTACGGCGCCTTCCTTCTGCATGCCTTCCAACTGCATCACATAATCGTCCATGATCCGGTCGGTCGTCTCCTCCTTAGAATACACGATCGCTTCAGCCAGCTCCTGATAAAATTTGACGGGCCTAATCGCGAACGCCTTATCCGCATTCATCAGCAAGGGGCCACCCTGCTCGTGAACGATCGATTGCCGAAGCAGCTGGTGGAACGCCTCCTCGGTGGAATCCGAGATTGCCGTCCAGCTTGTCTTCACACCGCCGAAGCCGATCCGAACGTCCAACTTCAGATAGGTGCGGATGCAATCCATAATCCTCTCGCCGATGAGCTGAACTTTCGCTAATTCCTTGCTGCCGGGCGCCAGATGAAACAAGACGGCCGCATGATGACTGTGCAGCTCCACGAACTGCGCGTCGGGCCAATCCTCCGCCAGAATCTCCCGGATGATGTTCGCGAGCGCGAACCGGTACAGACTCCAATCCGTCAGCGTCAGATTCGGGAGGCGGCTCGTGCTGAGCAGCTCGATCCCCATGACGAGATGGTCCCGCTCCAGCCAATTCGTCCGCTCCGCCAGCGCCAAGCTCTCGCCGGCGAGCGCCGGGTCCAGCGTTCCTGTCACAACCGACTTCAGCCATTCCTTCTGTACGAATGGCTCATACATCATCAGCCGGCGGCGTACTTCCTCCTGCTCGAGCTTTCTGAGCTCCTTGGCTTCCAGCTCCTTAATGACCCGCTCCAGCACGCCGCGCAGCTCCTCCATCGTCACCGGCTTGGACAAATAGTCGCTGACCTGCAGACGCAGAGCCTGACGGGCATACTGAAAGTCGGAGTAGCCGCTCAGGATAATGACCTCTCCGGGAAAGTTCTCTTTCTTCAGCTGTTCGATCATTTCCATACCATTCATCACGGGCATATAAATATCGGTGATGACAATATCCGGTGAAGTTTCCCGAATCATCGCCAAACCTTCCTTGCCGTCCACCGCTTCACCGGCCCATTCGGCTTCAAGCGATTCCCACGGGATCGCCTTCTTCATACCCTCCAACACTTGGAAATCATCGTCAATAATCAGAATTTTCCACATGTATCCGTTCCTCCGTCTCCGGTTTATGCTCGATGATCGGCAAAAGAATCGTAACCCGGGTCCCCCCGGTCTCCAAGTTCCGTATAGTAATTCCGTAGGGCGCGCCGACATAGGCGGCAATTCGCTCTTTGACGTTCCGGATGCCGTAGCCGCCTGTCTTCCGCGGCTTCTCCCGCTCCCAGCCCGGCTGAAGACCGACGCCGTTGTCCGTGATATCAAACATAATATCCCCGTCCCGCACATGGGCTTCGATCCGGATCTCTCCTGACTTCCTGCCATGGAATCCATGAATGAAGGCATTTTCAACGAAAGGCTGAAGCGTGATTCGCGGCATGTACAATTCTTTCATCGCCTCATCCATGACGATGCTATAGGTGAGCCGCTCCCCCCAGCGAATCTTCTGAATTTCCAAATAGCATTCGACATGCGTCATTTCGTCCTGAACCGGAATCATGGTCGCTCCATTGGAGAGGCCGATTCGGAACATTTTACCTACTAACGAAAGAATTCTGCTGATCTTCTCCTGCCCGGACTCGATGGCAAGCCAATTCAATTGATCCAATGTATTGTACAGAAAATGCGGATTGATCATCGCTTGAAGCGCCAAGATTTCGGCTTCTTTCTGACGCTTGTGCTGGGTTTCCAAGGAACGCAGAAGCTCCTCGATCCGCTCCATTTGCCTGCGGTAGCCGTTAAACAAATAACCGAACTCATTCTTATAATCCCCCGGCAGATCTGCCATCGCTCCCTTCGCAGGGACCCTGCCCATAATAGAGACAAGCTGCCGAATTGGCTTCGTGAATTGCCGCGAAATGAATAACGTGAAGAAAGAGGCCAAGAAGATGGCGGACAATCCTGTGAAGACTAGGATATAGGCTAACCGCACGCTGCCGTGAATGACATTTCTCCATGGCGTGACTTCCACCAGCATCCAACCGGAACGCGCTTTGTTCCAGACGAGCAGCACATCTTCTCCTTGCGCGGACGGCATGCGAATATAGTCCGATTTCTCTTCCTGGCTCCGAATATTCTCCAGCTCCTCGGCATCGAAGACCGGATTTCCGGTCATCGCGATCGTGGTGCCGCTATTATCGAGCAGAACCCGGTTGCGGCCTGTCGTTTCCCCGCGTATCAAGTTTTCGATCTCGGCTGCTTTCACATTCAACATGAGCAGCCCTTCATAGATTCCCGAGTTATTATACATCTTCCGCACGAAGCTGATGAACCGCTGCGGTCCTGTATTCGTCTGCAGCGTATGCTCGGGAATCCAGGCGAAGTCGTTTTTCTGAATTTGCGGATACCAACTCTGCTGCTGGACCCTCTGCAGGCTTATGAATTGGACAGGTCCCTGCGGCTCGCTCTGCGGCGGGGTCTCCATGAACACATAGATCGATTGTACCATCGTAGTGCTATAGGTAATGCTGGCGAGCATTTTGTACAGATCGTCCTTCCGGCGAAGCCGCTCGAAGACATCGTTCTCCAACGGATCGTAGCCGATCGTGACCATGTTTCGCGAGGCGGCCAGCGACATTTGCTCGATCGACCGGAGCTGAATATCAAGCTGCTTGTTCAGCTCGTTCAGAACGTCTTGCTGGTACAAGAATGTGTTATCCGCCAGTTCGCGGGAAGTCAGGGTATAGCTGATCCATGTGAACAGCATGAGCAAGGCGGCGATGAAAGCGGCGAAGCTGCCGAATAATAGCCGGTCAATGCGGATGTTCTTGAACAGACTCATTCGGGCGATCTCCTTTATCTCCGTTTTTCTGCAACAAACGGGAAAAAGCTGCCGGCAGCAGCTCTTTTTTTCTACATATTTTATCCCTTCACGGCACCCGAAGCAATGCCATCGACAAAATGGCGCTGAGCCAGGAAGAAAATGATCAAGGCCGGTACGATAGACACCAGCGACATGGCCAGCAATTGCCCCCACGGGAGTGCGGACTGGCTGTCGACGAACAGCTTGAGCGCCAAGCCGACGGTATACTTCTCCACGGAGTTGATGTACAGCAGATGTCCGAAGAAGTCGTCCCAATTCCACAAGAAGCAGTAGATCCCAACGGAGACGAGCGCCGGCTTCGTGAGCGGCAGAATGATTCTCCAATAAATACCGAGCCAGGAGCAGCCGTCCATTTTGGCCGACTCATCCAATTCTTTGGGCAGCTGCCGGATGAACTGAATGAGCAGGAAGATGAAGAACGGGCCGCCGACACCGCCTGCCAGAGCATGCGGGACGAAGAACGGCAGGTATGAATTGACCCAGCCGAATGCGTTGAACATGATGTACTGCGGTACCATGGTAACCTGGCCGGGCAGCATTAAGGTGACCATGAGAATGCCGAACCAAACTTTCTGGAACGGAAAATGCAGCCGCGCGAATCCGAAAGCTACCAAGGAGCAGGAGAGCACGGAGGTGATCAGAACGCCCAGAATGAGCTCGAACGTGTTGATATAGAAGTGGGTGAACGAGTATTTGGGCAGTGCCACCCAGCCTTCGGTGAAATTGGTCCACAGCCATTTCGAAGGAAATAAGCCAGGGGAGCTCATCTCCTCATTGGATTTGAACGCTGCTCCTACCCACCATAGAATGGGATACACCATAAGCAAACTGAATATGGTCATGAAGACGTGCGTCTTGAGTGATCCTCTTTGTGTGTGACTCATCATTTTTTGCTCCCTTCGGTCTCGTAGAACACCCAATAGCGGGACGAGGCAAAGATTAGCGCCGTAGCGATACCGATAATGACCAGCAGGATCCAGGCGAGCGCAGAGGCATAACCCATGTCATACCGGGAGAAAGCCCGATCGTACAAGTACAAAGCGTACATATAGGTTGAATTGATCGGCCCGCCCTTCGTGATGACGAAGGCTTGCGTGAACATCTGGAAAGAGCCGATCGTCTGCAGCACCAGATTAAACAGCAGTACGGGGGAAAGCATAGGCAGCGTAATCGCAAAAAACTGTCTCACCTTGGAAGCGCCGTCAACGGAGGACGCTTCATACAGATCTGCCGGGATTTGTTTCAAACCCGCTAGGAAGATGACCATAGATGAGCCGAACTGCCAAGCAACAAGCACAACCAACGTACCCAGCGCGGTACTTGGACTGCTGATCCAACTTACACCTTGGATGCCGAACAGCCCCAAAATTTTGTTAATGATCCCGTCGATGCCGAATATGTTCTTCCATAATACGGCCACGGCAATGGAGCTGCCGATCAGGGAAGGCAAGTAAATCAACGTTCGATAGAACGAGATGCCCTTAATATTTTTATTGAGCAGCATCGCGACCATGAGGGCGCTAAACAGCTTGATCGGAACAGAGAAAACGACGAAGAGCAGGGTCACCTTCAACGATTGGCGAAATACGTCGTCATCCACAAAAATGCGTTCATAGTTTCGTATGCCTACCCATTCCGGAACATCCAGCAGCGTAAACTTCGTGAAGGAATAATAAAGCGATTGCAGCATCGGCCACATCGTTAACAGCAGGAGTCCGAGCAGCCACGGGGAGATGAATAAATAGCCTGCAATCGGCGACTCCCATCGGCCCTTCAGTGAAAAAGCGGAAGTACGCTTGCGAACCTGCTTATGGGATAGGGTCGTTGTCTTTGTATTCATCGTACCGGCCCACCTCATTTCATTGATGTTGTTTCTAGTGTAAGTATAATAGGGGCGGGTCTGTTCTAAAATGAGACGAATGAACACATCTATTCATAGATTTGAACACAGTAATAGGAAAAGACCCGGACTGTGGTGTCCGAGTCTTCTATATGCCGCACGCGGCCGCTTAAGTCAACTTATGTACACGCGCAGTCAATTCCTCTGTCATTTGCCCGAGCGTCATTACTTCCTGCTGAATTTGGGCTGTTGTTTCAACTTGTTCATTGGCTCTCTTCAGCACGTCTGACGTACCGTCCGAGAAGCCCTTCGCCACCTCGAGGGCCATCTCGTTCGTCGCGCTGATTTGCTCGGCATTCGCCGAAATATGCTCCGTCCACTTCGCCAGCGTATCCTTAGCCGTCGCCTGCGCCTCCCCCAAGGAAATCCCTGACTCCTTAACCTCTATATCCCAATTGTGGGAAAATGGCTACGGCTGTCTCCGTTACGTGTTGCAGTTCTTCCTTATTTCCCTCCATTTGATGATTTGCAGAAACATAAGTATGATACCCTGACAGCGAGGCGCACAAGATAATGCTTATTGCCAACGACAACAGGAGTCTGAAGCTTAGCGTGTTGAACTTGTTCCAATCCATAACCGTTCCCCCTTTGCTCGATCTGACCTATTGGTTTAGCCGTTTATAGCCAGCCTCCGATTTCTCTACGATTCGGATTGGATCGCCGACAATCTTGACAGTTTCTACCGGCATTTGGGAGATACTCAACAGCTTGTTCGGCAGAAGCAGCGCATTATCTTTCAATACCACCCGGGAACAGGCCTGCAGCTTGTAAATCGGATTTCGGGCCGGACTGGTACCGACAACCTCGTTTCCTTGGATAACCAAATCCTGGGCTCCTTGTGCATCCACCACTGTGGTGCCATCCAAATAGAAAAAATTTTGCTTAATAGCTATACGGCTAACGGCTATATGATCGGCAGCTGGCATCTCCTCTCTCCTCTGTTCTATGAAAACAACAGGGTCGCCGCACTTGATAAAATAGTTCTCGTCAATCGTCACCTCGCCCCCCTCACTCGGAGAGGCCATTCCGCTATCTGCACCGTTGTCGATCAGAATGCCGCTAAGCGGCATTCTGTGGAACGCATTAGAACGAATGACGGTCTTGCCTCCAGCAGCTATACGAACCCCTCGCATCGCAACACTCGCGAAGCGGTTCCCTATGATTTCAACGCACGGGTTTCCCCGCATGCCATACACTTGCACGGCATCGCCATGCGAACCGCTAAAGTTGTTATGATAAATACCAAGCTTGCCTGTGCAATGAATCATCCGAACAAAAGCGGAGAATGCCGCCGCCGTGCGCCCTGTACCCTCCCTTGGGGCAAAATGCAGGTGCTGCAGGGTCAAGTTATCCGAATATTGGGCGGTCAAGCCGTATCCTGGTGCATAGCCATAGTGCACTTGATCGAACACAATATTCTTGCTGCGGACGACTATCGTCCCCGCCTGATCCCTGCTGTCCTCCCACATCAGATAGATGTGTCCAGGCATAGCTTCATGCCGCCGGTTATAATGGAGTCTGACCTTGTAAGACTCCAGCTCCTCCGCGTGAGAGGCCTCCGTTACCGGATTCCCCGTTCGCCAAGTGCGGCCTGTGTGCGGATCGGTTACTTGGGCAGGACCTGATGAGGACCTCCAGCCTTGGCCCATCCAAACCAATTGATTACCTTCGATGGCATACCAGGAATCCGGATGAATCGCATAATCAACGGCCGTCTCATGAACCGCTTCAACGATCATTTCCGATACGGTTGGCCGCTCATAATCGATCGATACCCGCTTGATTTCGATATCCTGGCTTTCGTCAACGACAATCGGGACCATCTTCCCATGATAAACAAATAAGGCCCCGTTACCTTCTATCGTGATGTTCGACATCCCTTTGATATGCATTCCGATGCGTTTCGTATGATCCCGAATATCCAGCATAGAAGCCGTGCCGGATATACAGTATTGTTCCTTGGTTGCATATGTATCATAAAAATCATACCTGCCGCTCTCGAATTCGATAATGACCTTATGATCGATTCCTCCTGCTATGGTTAATATCGCTCCTATTGCCTCGCAAGCGTCTTCGCCTGTATCGGGCTTCATACCGTACTGAGATACTCGCAGTATAGTCGTATCGCCGGCTGTCTCCTCCATGGTATTCCCCTTTCCTTATCCCCCATCATTCTTATCCTAACGACGGGCCTTTCTCCATTTGCATTGGGTTGGTATTATTTAAATCCGGGAATTTGGGCTGTTTTCCCATTCCTCACATAGGCCTCGCTATATGTCTGCACGAATTGATCCGCAGTCATCCGCCCTGCCATCAGCTCTGTATAGGCCGCGACCAATTCCTCATAGGGTATCGGCACTACATACACGTCGTCACCATGATTGGCGGTGTTTCCAGCGCGGATGACAGCTTGAACATCCAGCAAGGCCGATGACAGATGGGCCGACACGTCAACATCCCTGAACGCGCTAATGCCCGGGGACTTCTCTAAATAGGCCTTCACCTGCTCTTTCTCCGACAAATACCGCAGCAAATCTTTGGCCGCTTCCGCATGCCGGCTATTCTTGGCAATATACATCTGCGAAGCGCCGCTTAGCGCCATTCTCGCCGTGCCGTCCTTGTTCGGAAGGGGGAAGAAGCCGATGGAGACGTCCGCCCTCACCTTCGAGACCTCGGAATCGAAGAAAACCCCTTGGATGACCATCGCAGCTTTACCGGTTGCCAGAGCTTGCTTCTGGTGATCGTATGTTGCCGTTAGATTTCGATTCAGGTAGCCTCGCTTCACCCATTCCTCAACCTGCTTGTACTGGTAGTTGAAAGCGGGAATATCCTTCCATTGCGTCAGGTTGTGATTTAGTTGATCCCACAGCGCCGGATCCATGCCGCCCACCGCTCCGATAACCGCATTTCTATGCTGCAGCAGGGTCCATCCTTCTTGGGCAGCAAAAAACAGCGGCGTTATCCCTCTTGCTTGAATGACAGCCAGATTCTTATTGAAATCATCCATTGTCTTAGGAACGGACAGCCCCAGTTCGTTGAAAATCTGCTTATTATAGAACACCCCCCATGCGCCTAAGCCCATCGGACCCGGGAACGCATAGATATGGCCGTCCTTATACTTCAGTATTTGCAATGCGGACTCATGCAGCCTGGACTCAAATTCTTCGCCACGAATTTCTAATAATTGATTCGGTACATCGTACTTCTGATACTCACCCAAGAAAATGTCCACCTGACCGTCTTCAGCCAGCTTCGCTTTCACCACATTGTCGTATTGATCATCTTGAATGGATTGGATATGGACTACGTGACCCGTTATCTTCTCCCAGTTCGCTATCAGATCTACAATACCGCCGTAGTTTAAATGGCTTGCCGTAGAAAAATAGCGGATGGTGAAGGGCTCATTCTCTCCTCGGTTGGCAGGCTCTCGCTGAGCCTTGTCCCCTTCCCTCCCACCCAATTCAGGAGGACCGGCGCTTCGTTCGCATGCGAGTAAACCTGCCACTATACAGACTGCTGCTGCTGTTAACATCCACTTCTTCAACAATTTCTCATTCTCCCTCCTCCAAGATGTGAAGGAAAAGTTAATGTGGTTAAATTTCTTCATCTCAAGTATAGGCGGTGTTTATTCGCACATAAATACACAAAATTGACTTAAACGTTTATACAATTTTTACTGATCTTTTAATCGCTTACAATTGCGGATATACTATCACTATTCCAGATTAAACTCGGAGCTGTACATGATGTTCAATAAATTCGGCTTTCAAGGTAAGATCCTTCTCATCTTCATCGTCATTTTTGCTAGTTTAGTCACTTTTTTTGCCGTTTATTTATACGTTTATATGAAAAGTTCCCTGATTCGCACCAATCAAACGAATCTTGCCCCTGTTGTTCATAAAATATCTGATCAGATCGATATGCTTTACCAGCAGTTGGGCAATGCAGCTATCAATTACACGAACAATCAGGAAAACCTCGCGCTGATGGTCGATTTGTATCACGAAGCCGATGAAAGCGCTGCAGCCCCTTTGGTTTACAAAACAAAGCTGGCCAAAAATTTGAACGCCATCTACTCTGTAGTCAGCCAGTTATACAAAATCGTTATTTTTATTCCGGAGAAGGATGTCTTCTTCACTTATATTCGGGATGAACCGCTTGTACCGACTATTCCGGAACGATATGCCCATCCAGTTCAAGCTGTCAGCCAGCGATTCACACGCATTCCGCCTCATCCCGATGACTGGTCAACCTCACCTCAAACCGTCATTTCCGTTGTTAGTAAATTCAGTACGCCTTATTACAAAGATTTCGGCATGATTGAGCTTCAGCTTCCTTATCAAGCACTCGAACAGATAGGCCTCATGGAGCACAACAGCACCGGGAAAAAGGTGCTCATTTTCGATGATAAGGGCTCTCTGCTCTTTCCTTATTATGGGGAAGCGGACGGACTTCAAAGGGACATGGCGCTTCGGCTGATCGAAGCCATCCGAGACCATGGGGAGGGCTCGGGCGAAATTACTTTGGATAAGCAGTCGTTTCTGTTCAGCTCCTTCCGCTCAGCCAGCGCCGGGTGGACGACGGTTATCACCGATGACGAAACAATACTCCGTCAGACGGTCCGCGATTATGGCGTTATCATTACGTTATCGAGCTCCCTTTTATTGGCGGCAATCCTCGCCTTGTATTATATTCTCATACAGAGATTGACAAGGCCGCTTAAAGAGCTTACTCGAAAGGTAAGAGCCATCAGTCTGGACAATCTCTCCATGACGGTGACAACTGCGGAACCAAACGAATTTAAGCTGCTTCATCAATCGTTCAGCGACATGGTCGATAAGATCCGGGAATCGATTAATAACGAATATGAATCGCGAATCAGGGAAACAGAGGCGCACTCGTCCGCGCTGCAAGCGCAGATTAATCCTCACTTCATTTACAATACGCTTAGTGTAATCACCGCTCACTGTGAAGACAGCGATGCCGGAGTCGCGGCGGAGATGTGCGTTCGGCTGGCCGGAATGATGCGATATACCGCCTCTATGGTATCCAAAGATGTGCCCCTGCCCGAGGAAATCGGACATTCAGTCGATTACTTGGAGCTGATGAAGCTGCAGTATGATGATAGTCTAGCGTATGACATTCACCTGCCCGAAGCATTGAAGCACCTTCGAATTCCCAAGCTCACGCTCCAGCCCTTCGTGGAGAATTGCATCGATCATGGCTTCGAACATGTACTGCCGCCATGGCGCATCCGAATTTGGGGCAGCTTCGCCAGTCATGACCACTGGGAAATCACGATCGAAGACAACGGTTCCGGCTTCAAGCCGAATCAATTGGCCGAAATCAACCGACAGTTAAGCGCATACCGCGATAATTTCGAGAAAGGCAAGCTGCTGGCCAATTTGCAGATCGGCGGATTAGGCATTTTAAATACATATGCAAGATTGCTTATTCATTTCGGTAACCGTTTTTATTTGCGGATTACGAATTTGGAGGAACGAGGTTGCAAGATTCATATGGGTGTCCAGGGACCACTTGAGGAGGAACAGCATGATTAGTGTGGTAGTGGTGGAAGATAAACACCCGATATTGCGCAGTATTGTAAGAAAAATCGAGAATTACAGTCCGAAATTGAAAGTGGCCGGCACCTTCACAGATGGCAGGTCCGCGCTCCAAGCCATCCTTGAACTTAAGCCGCACCTTGTGTTTACCGATATTCGGATGCCCGGCATGGATGGGCTGCAATTAATCGCAGAAGCCAAAGAACATGTGCCTGAGACGATGTTCATCATTATAAGCGGGTATG
The DNA here is from genome assembly GCF_028765165.1 of Paenibacillus sp. MAHUQ-63. GTDB lineage: Bacteria > Bacillota > Bacilli > Paenibacillales > NBRC-103111 > Paenibacillus_E. Next base: position 1,911,372 of record NZ_JARADB010000001.1, read on the forward strand.
AAGAGTTTAATTATGCGCGGCAAGCTATCCAGCTCGGTGTATCGGAATATTTGCTGAAGCCTGTTACAGATTCTTCGATTAACAGTATATTGAGCAGAACTGTACCAGGAATCATCAGACACGCACAGGAGAAAGAACACCGCATCATTGCTATGGCGATCAAACGCCCGAATACCGCTTGGCCATCGGAATATGAACATTTGGGCTACGAAAGTTATATCGTCATGCTGGTGTGTGCCGGCTCATTCTCGAAGTTATTCATTGATGTCGCTTGCCCTTTGCACGATGTATGGATTCGCCATGATCTGGCGGACCTGCTGTCGGCCAAGTTCCCCGAGCTTCCATCCTATTGGATATTGGAAGGCGAGTCGATGAACGAAGCGGTTATCGTCTTCGGCTTAACGAGCGGACAAGAGATCGAATTCCAGGCTGTGGCTGCTGGCATTATTGAACAGTTAGACGATTCAGATACTCCTGCTACGGTCACTATCAGTCGCAAAATTTCTGCTTTGTCCCAATTGAAGCTCGAATACCAAACCACGAGAATCGCCCTGCGGAAGCAGTTGATGTTCGGTCAATCGAGCATCGTCTTCGCGAAGGACAACCGGTGGCATACACCTCCCGGTCCGCAGCGCAATCCCGTCTACGATGAGCAGAAGCTCGCTTGCCTTTTCATACAAAAGAAGAAAAAAGCTTTTTTCACCGAACTGGCTACTATGCTGCAGAGCTGGGAAGAGAGCGGGATGACGCAAAACGCAATCGAGGATTATTTATATAAAATTACACACTTATGCAACAAAGCAATCATAGGCAAGCCCTACCCCGATAGCGATCTTCGGCTTGAGCTGGATGAGATCATATCGATATCCATGGACTATCCTTCGCTGCTGCGAAATTTATCCTTTCTGTTTGAGAACCTGTTCCTCTATATCGAGAATGACGAGCTGAACCCGAAGGTTGTGAAAGACATCATGATCCAGGTCGATGCTTACTTGCAGCAGCATATCGCCGATGAGATTTCGATCAACGACATTGCGGACCGCATGAGCTTGAACATCTCGTACTTGAGCAGGGAATTCAAGAAATATAAAGGGGTGGCGCCTATCGAGTACCTTACGCGGCTCAGGATTACCAAAGCCAAGCAACTGCTCGATCATGAACCCCACATGAAGTTCAAGGATATTGCCGCTAGGGTCGGTTATAGCAACCAGTATTACTTCAGCCGGGTGTTTAAATTCATTACTGGTTTAACGCCTACGGAGTATAAGAATTCGTTATGAAAAAAGGACCCGATGCTGATATCGCATCGGGTCCTTCCCTTTTATTCCACCGTTACACTCTTCGCCAAGTTCCGCGGCTTATCAACATCGTTCCCACGCGCCAAGGACGCATAGTAGGACAGCAGCTGCAGCGGGATGACCGACAAGGCCGGCGACAGAACATCCAGCGTCTTCGGAATGACGAATGTGCTGTCTACTGACTTCTGCAGCTCATGCTCGCCTTCCACTGCGATGCCCAGCACGTTCGCGCCGCGCGCCTTCACTTCCTTGATGTTGCTTACGGTCTTCTCCAGCAGCTCAAGCTGCGTGCCAAGCGCGATGACCGGAATGCCATCTTCGATCAAAGCAAGCGTACCGTGCTTCAACTCACCGGCTGCATAAGCTTCGGAGTGAATGTAAGAGATTTCTTTCAGCTTCAAGGAGCCTTCAAGCGCTACGGCATAATCCAAGCCTCTGCCGATGAAGAAGAGGTTGTCATGCTTCGCCATTTCCTCGGCAACAGCTTTCAGATCTTCGGCTTGCGCCAAAATCTCCTCAACCTGAGCCGGCAGCTCTTTCAATGCTGTAATCATCTCGGCAATTTCTTCTTCCGACTGTGTGCCGAGCGTTTGCGCCAAATGAATGCCGAACAAGTAGAACGCAATCAACTGAGACGTGTAAGCTTTCGTCGAAGCTACGGCAATCTCAGGACCTGCCCACGTCGTAATAATGTCGTCCGCTTCACGAGCAACGGAGCTTCCCACCACGTTCGTGATCGCCAGCACGTGCGCGCCGCAGCGCTTCGCTTCGCGCAGAGCTGCCAGCGTATCCGCCGTTTCACCCGATTGGCTTACCACAATCACAAGCGTATCTTTCGTAATAATCGGGGAACGATAACGATATTCAGAGGCAACATCCGTCTCAACCGGGATGCGTGCCATTTTCTCAATCACATACTTCCCAACCATACCGGCATGGTAGGCCGTACCGCAGGCAACGATATGCACGCGGCTGATTTGACGAAGCGCTTCAGGCTTAATCGTCAATTCGCTTAATGCAACCTTGCGGCCGTCCGGCGCAATGCGGCTGCCCATCGTGTCGCGGTAAGCTTTGGGTTGATCGTAGATTTCTTTCAACATAAAGTGATCGAATCCGGCTTTTTCCGCCGTTACAATGTCCCAATCGACATGGAACATTTCCCTGGAAATAAAATTCCCCTCCAAAGTCATTAATTCGACACCTTCACGCGTCAACAGTGCCATTTCGCCATCGTTCAAAATGAAAACGTTCCGCGTGTACTCGAGAATTGCCGGAATATCCGAACCGATGAAGTTCTCACCTTCGCCGATACCGATGATCAACGGACTGGCTTGACGTACCGCTACAAGGCGATCCGGCTCATATTCCGTCAGTACGCCTAGCGCGAACGCGCCAGTCATTTGTTTCACGGCCTTTTGCACTGCTTTCAAAATATCGCCTTCATACAGGTCAGCGATCAGATGCGAAATGACTTCCGTATCCGTCTCCGAAACGAACTGGTGACCTTTGGCCATAAGCTCTTCTTTCAGGGTGATGTAATTCTCGATAATCCCGTTATGCACAACGGAGAATTTCAAGGAATTGTCCGTATGAGGATGAGAATTCACATCGGATGGCTTGCCATGCGTCGCCCAACGCGTATGTCCGATTCCAACGCTTCCGTTCAGAGGAGTCTCCTCAAGCTTGGATTCCAGATTCGCGATGCGGCCCTTCGCTTTCTTGATTTGCAAACCGTTCGCCGTGTACACAGCTACACCCGCAGAGTCATAACCCCGGTATTCGAGCTTCTTCAGCCCTTCCAGCAAAATTTCCTGAGAGTTACGCTTTCCAATATATCCAACGATTCCGCACATAGTGTAGTACCTCCAATAGTTTTATGAGCCTCGATAGGCTGTTTTTCAAAGATCTTGTTCAAGTAAGCACATAGTAAATAAACCGATAAAAGCACACAACAAATAAACTTCTATATCAACGAAAACCCAAAAATTTGCATGAAAAATAAAAGGGATGTTGGATCCTTGTCAGCCCGGTCGCCCAAGCGTTTTTGCTCTCCAACTTAACGGCACTCCTCGTACCGGAAGGTCCCCGCCGAATGTTTCGAACACCTTCACCTCGTCAACTCACCTGCGTCGTAACCTTCCCGGCTACATTCCGTTCCGCCTGCGAGTTCTGGCGCTATTGTTTATGAGATCAACCTCTGCCCTGCCCTTCCTTCTTGAGTAAGTACATCATATTCATTTTTGTCTCATCGTGCAACTTCTTTTTTCTAGCAAAATGTCCCTGATCGCCCGATAATGGCATGCAGCAGCGCGGAAAAGCACGAAATGGGCGCAGATTTCCCCGGAAAAGATGTCGTAATCTCCAACTTCCGGGGAAGCTCCCGCCTAGCTAAACCAATTGCTCTTGAATGACTTTAGCAATATCATGCACGTACGCCTCAACCTGCTCCTTGTCCGGCCCTTCGGCCATGACGCGGATCAACGATTCCGTTCCGGATGGACGAACCAGCACGCGGCCGTTGTCGCCGAGCTCCTCTTCCACTTTGCGAATCGCCTCTTCAATCACCGCATTGTTCTTCAATTTGCTCTTGTCCGCGACGCGAACATTGACCAACAATTGCGGGAACTTGCGCATAATTCCCTTCAACTCGCTGAGCTTGCGGCCGGATTGTACCAACGTATTCACAAGCTGCAGAGCCGTAAGAATGCCGTCACCCGTCGAGATGTAATCGAGGAAGATGACGTGACCGGATTGCTCCCCGCCCAGATTGTAACCGCCCTTACGCATCTCTTCCATCACGTAACGGTCGCCTACGGCCGTCTGGAGCGCCTTTAAGCCCGCTTTCTCAATGCCTTTGAAAAAGCCGATATTCGCCATCACCGTCGTCACAATGGTGCCGTGGTTCAGCTTCCCGGCGCGATTCAGCGCATCGCCCAGAATGCTCAGGATGAAGTCGCCGTCGACTTCCTCTCCTGTCTCATCGATCGCGATCAAACGATCCGCGTCGCCGTCAAATGCAAGACCGATGGCTGCGCCATGCCGCACGACCTCCTCGCGAAGCTTCTCGGGGTGTGTGGAGCCGCATGCATCGTTGATGTTCCGCCCGTTCGGCTCCGCGCCGATCGTGATTACTTCCGCTCCCAGCTCGCGGAAGATCATTGGCGCCAGCTCATAAGCGGAGCCATTCGCGCAATCCAGAACCACCTTGTATCCAGCGAAAGACTCGGATACCGTCTCCTTCAAGAACGCCAGATACGCCAGCTTCGCGTCTGGGTTATCTGAAACCGTACCGATCTCGCCGCCTACCGGGCGAGGCAATTCATCCACAGCCGCGTCCAGCAGCCGTTCGATCTCGTTCTCCGTCTCATCGAGCAGCTTGAAGCCGTCGCCGCCGAAAAACTTAATCCCATTGTCCTCCACCGGATTATGGGAAGCGGAAATCATCACGCCCGCATCCGCTCCAAGCTTCTTCGTCAAATAAGCGACCGCCGGTGTGCTGACGACACCGATGCGGATCACTTCTACGCCAATCGACAGCAGACCTGCTACTAAGGAAGCTTCCAGCATTGGACCCGAAATCCGCGTATCTCTCCCGATCACGACCTTCGGATGCTTCGCCTGTCTTGTTAGTACATATCCGCCGCAGCGGCCAACCTTATATGCCAATTCCGGTGTCAGTTCGCCATTGGCGACGCCGCGCACACCGTCCGTACCAAAATATTTCCCCATGTCTCTATTCTCCTCTTTCTCTATTCCCATTATGGATTTGTTACTTTCGCGGGTCCTGTTGTCGCTGCGGCTCCTGCTCCCCCTGCCGCAGCGGACGCTGCAGGTGACGCAGGCGTTTTCTCGCTGATCTCGACGACTGCCTTCACATCTTGCGGCGCACTAAGCTTCACATAAGTCGGAAGGTTCAACGATACCTTCAACTCATGCTTGCCCGGCGGCAAATTGCTGACATCCAGTATCGCTTGCACGTCCTGAACCTTCAACTGCTCGATGATGGCAGGAGCTCCTTCGACGGATAGGTTCAGCTGCGCAGACTCCGGTGTCGTCACTTTCGTTACGTAGTTCTCATTGCCCCCGATGATCGTAATCGGGACATTCTCCAGCGCCCTGGTGATGGACGGAACGATCTCCACCTTCACCGTGACTTTGGCAGAATCCAGTTGTGTTACTTTATTCCTGAGCGGAATGTCCAGTGAAAACTCTTTCGTTTCTTTCAAATCTTGAATGTTGAGCTGCGGTCCTTGATAGAACTCCAACCGGTCCACAACGTCCTGTGTGCCATAGACGGTAACCTTGTCCGGATTCTGCGTAACCATCGAGATCGCGTAGCCCTTCGGCGGCTCCCCGCTGATCTTCAACTGCAGCGGAATCGTCTGGAATGGGCTCGTAATCGGAACCTCGACATCCACGACCGACGGATTCATATTGACATTGATCTCCTTGCCGTCTTTGTCAAATGCTTGCAGCTTCACCTGCTTCGTCACCGCAGCCTGCGCTTTATCAACGGATACCTCGCCGCGAACGTTCTCAATCTGCTCGAGCTTGCTCGTTTGCGCCGTGATATAGACCTTGTTCGGCTTCACGATCGGCTGCCCCGCCTTCAGCCCGGCTGCCGGCGTGCCCTTGACATTAATGACAACCGGCACTTCCTTCATCTGCAGTTCCTCAATGACCACATGAACGGTTCTTGGAATGATCTGCACTTCGACATCCGAAGGAAAGCCTACCGGCTTCAAAGCGAGCTGGTGATCTCCTTTGCCCACTTGGGTCAAATCCAGCTCAATCTGGTACGTATTGCTGGCGGTAACCTTCTTCACCGCAGATTCCTTGCCGCTCAGAATCACCTGTACGTTCGATGGAGACATAGACAGGATGTGATAATGAGTGTCATCATATTTCGTCGTGATAGCCACGTTATTAATCGTTTCTTCGCGCTGTCTCAGTGGTGAGCTCCCCGATATGTTCGTCTCTTCCATATGTACGACAACCCAGAGTAAAATACTGATAACCAGTGCTACGATCCTTACAACATTCGTATTCCTTAACCATTTATCCATTCGAACGGCCCCTCCATTTCAAGAAAGGGTTCTTCTCGTTCGCTTTCGCCTTCGGCTTCAGCTCTTCGAACAGCTTCGCAATCAGAGACTCTTCTTTGATATCCCGCACAATATGTCCGTTCATCGTCAACGATATCTGTCCCGTCTCCTCCGAGACGATGATGCACATGGCGTCCGAAACCTCGCTCATCCCGATGGCGGCACGATGCCGGGTCCCCAGCTCCTTGGAGATAAACGGATTCTCCGACAACGGCAAATAGCAGCCGGCAGCCATTAACTGGCCTTGCCGAATAATAACGGCGCCATCATGCAGCGGCGTATTCGGAATGAAAATATTAATCAAGAGTTCCGCACTGATCTTGCTCTCTATGGCAATCCCGGACTCTACATAGTCCGTTAAGCCTGTCTCTTTCTCGAAAACAATCAAGGCCCCAATCTTTCTCTTCGCCAAATAATTCGCTGCCCGGATGACCTCACTGATACGCTTGTTAACATCTTGATCTTCCTCGCTGGATGACCGGCTGAACAGCTTGCCGCGGCCCAACTGCTCCAAAGCTCGTCTAAGCTCCGGTTGGAAGATAATGATAACGCCTAGAACTCCGAACGTAAAGGTCTGATTCATCATCCACTGCAGCGTGCTGAGTTTAAACCAGATACTGAATACCCAGGTGATCACGACTACAAGGATACCTTTCATGAGCTGAATGGCCCTCGTTCCCCGCACCAATAGGATCAGTTTATAAATCACATAGCTTACGATCAGAATATCAACGATATCCTTTGCCGAGATGCTCGTGAGTAAGTCCATTTATTATTCTCCCCCAGGCGACTGAACACAGTGATCTCTCTATATCTAGAATCATAACATAAACCTAGGTATACTTCTATTTTTCTATCTCTATCTGAGTGTTTCCCAGGTTAATTGGTTCCATGTACCTATAGATTTACAAAAAAAACGTCCCCTTCGGCTTACTGCCATAAGAAGACGTTGAAGACTATTTCGATAGCATGCCCACGAACTCGCCCAATTTATACCAAACCCAGCCCAGAGCTTCATTCACCTGCGTAACTTCCCCCGAGATATGCGCTGTTGATGCCAAGTTTAACGAACCGTCAATGACGGTCAAATCTCCAGTAACATCGCCTTCCACTTGAAGCTTACCGCGCTGTACAACGAGATCCCCTTGCACCGTATGTCCCTTCGGCACGATCACCGTATCGCCTTGGATCACGACATCCTGCAGGTTGCTGCCCTTGACCATTAAGTTCGTATCGTCATTCCACATGGACATGAAGCTTCCGAACATCACGGCGCCGAACACGACAGCTACAGATACAGCGGGATGTCTGCGAATAAAGTCCATCCAGCCGCTCTTCTGCTTCATGGGAGGAAGACCGTTCATGATCTGTGCCGTCAGTGTGTCGGCAGCTTTCACGGGAGGCAGCATTCTGACCAGCGCTTCCGTCTTCTCTAACTGCTTGAACAACGCGTTGCAGGCCTGGCAAGCAATCAAATGCTCCTTTAACTGCCGGGATTCCGGTCCTTGCAAATCACCGTCGAGGTATTCATGGATGAGCGGGAGGGCCTCTTTGCAATTCATCGTGCAGCCACCCCTTTCTTAGACTTTTGCATGTTGTGGTATACCTTACGTTTGGAATTCAAATATGTTTCATCTTGGAACAGGATTTGTATTGGCATCTTGTTCCTCCTGCTCCAGTCGTTTCCGCAAGTATTCACGTCCGCGGTGTACGCGGGTTTTGATCGTGGTAACCGGCATATCCAGCACTTCGGAAATCTCCTGGAGGGACATATCCTGCAGATAGCGCAATACTACAATCGACTTATATTTTTCCGGCAGTGTGGCAATGGCCCTGCGAATTTGCTCCTGCGTCTCCGATACCATGATTTGTTTCTCCGGTGTGTCTTCATTGCTGGGCAGCATGGCATAGTAGTCATTGCCTTCGCCATCCGGCATCTCCGCATCCAGGGAATACGTGTTTTTCCTGCGGCGCAGCTTATCGATGCATAGATTCGTCCCTATGCGGAAAATCCATGTAGAAAATTTCTGATTCTCATCATATCGGTGCAAGTTCGTGTATACGCGCAAGAACGTCTCCTGCACCGCATCCTCGGCTTCTTGTTTGTTGTTCAGCATGCGGTAAGCCAAGTGAAAGATCTTATCCTTATAGAGCTCCACAAGCTCTGCAAAAGCATTCCGATCCCCATTCCTGGCCAGTTTAGCCAGACGTGCCTCTACAAAATTCAATTTCGTTTTCCTCCGGCTTCTTAGGCAATTCGATTCCCTTCTTATTACATACGCAGCAAGTTACGTTTTGTTTTCAGAAATTAGAATACCACCCAAAATGAACCCCATCCCTAACCATTGTATCCCATTAACCGGCTCCCCAATAATTAGAAAGGCTGCGATGATCGCCACGGGCAGCTCTATCGATCCTAACATAGCGGCGAGCGTGCTGCCAATACGTGGAATTCCGATATTAAAAGAGACGGTGGGCAAGGCCTGACCCAGGAAGCCTAGAAGCAGCCCCCAGAGCAGCAGCACCCTTCCACTTTCCTGGAAGAATACGGTCGGAGGATATACGATAAACATCACGGGAAGAGCAGCGGTCAGCATCATGGCGGAGTTCATGAGCGGCGGAAGCGTGCTTTGGACTTGACCTGTGAAAAATAGAAATCCGCTGTACGTTAGAGCCGACAACAGCCCGAATAACACTCCTGTGTAGCTGAGCTGTTCCAAATTCATTTCCCAAACGTTCATCCCCAGCAATGTTCCCAGCAGAATGAACAAGATCGCTATGCATTCCCTCCGCGAAGGGAGCTTGCGCTGTCGCCAACAGTCCATGGCAATCGTCATCCAGGTAAATTGAAACAGCAAAATAATCGACAAGGAAGCATCCAATGCCTCCAAGGCCATGTTGTAAAACGCCGTCGTTAGCGCCAATCCGAATACCCCGATCAGGCTTAGCTTTATCCAGGGTCCTGTCAAAGGATTAACCCATGATCGTCTGTGACAAAGTACTACCAGCCATACAAGTAAGGTCCCCATCGTCATTTGTGCCGGTGTAATTTGTCCATCCGTGAACCCTTGTCCGTAGGCCATTTTGATAAAAGAAGAAAGCACCCCGTAACTGGATGCACCGATAATGACAAGAACAATCGCGACCCAACGCCCCATGCTGTTACACACCTTCCGTCTATGGGCATTTATGTACAAGTACAGGAAAAGTCGAGCTGCGCTCGATTTCGAGGCCCCCGACTTTATCATCCTGTCTTATGACTTTATGTTTTATACATGAATATCAGCCTGTATTTCTCAGACCTGCTGCAATGCCGTTGATCGTAAGCAGAACTTCACGCAGCAAGATCGCATCGTCCTCGTTGTTCTCACGCAGCGCGCGGAGCTCTGTCAGCAGTTCGACCTGCATATAGCTCAGCGGATCAACGTAAGGGTTACGCAGGCGGATGGATTCTTGAATAACAGGAACGTTATCCAGAATCTCTTGTTGTCCTGTGATTTGCAAAATAATCGAGGACGTTAATTCATACTCTTCCCGAATCAGGTTGAAAATACGCTCTGCGATTTGCGATTCCTTCACCAGGTTGCCGTATTCCTTGGCAATTTGGAGATCGGCTTTGGCAAGCGCCATCTGCAGATTGTCAATCATCGTACGGAAGAATGACCATTCTTCATACATTTCTTTCAAGGTTGCCAGGTTAGCTGAATTCCCTTGATAGAAGCTTTGCAGCCCCGTGCCAGCCGCATACCATGCAGGCAGTAAATAGCGGGTTTGCGTCCATGAGAACACCCATGGAATTGCGCGCAGATCTTCGAATCTGTCGCTGTTTTTGCGTTTGGACGGACGGGAACCGATATTGAGCTCGCCGATCTCCGGAAGCGGTGTGGACTCCTTGAAGAACGTCAAGAAATCCTCATCACGGAAAATAAGATCCTGATACTTCGTCTGCGCTTGCTCCGAAATGCCGCGCATAATGGTCTCCCACTTATCTTCCTGCGGAAGCCTTTGCGGCGAGCGAGACAGTTTGGATGCGGTAATCAGCGCAAATGTCGCCTGTTCCAAGCTCCGGTAAGCAATGCCTTGCAGCGAGTAACGGGAAGACAGCACTTCGCCTTGCTCCGTAATCTTAATGCCGCCGCCCAGCGTCTCTACCGGCTGCGCGAGGATACTGCGGTTCAGCGGCATGCCTCCGCGGCCTAATGCGCCTCCGCGGCCATGGAAGAACTTCAGCTTCACGCCGAACTTACGGGCCGCTTCCGTGATGTCCTGAAGCGCCATACGCAGCTCCCAGTTCGCCGTGATCACACCGCCATCTTTATTGCTGTCGGAGTACCCGAGCATGATTTCATGCAGCTGTGTGACCGGGTCAAGGCTTGCTCGGTAAGCAGGGATCGCCAGCAGCGTGCTCATGATGCCTGGAGCCGCGTGCAAGTCGTCGATCGTCTCGAACAACGGGACGGACTGCAGGGTGCTTGTGACGGTGCCGTCGCTCTCTCTGCGGTACAAGCCGGCTTCTTTGGCAAATACAACAACTTCAAGGAGATCGCTTGCTCCTTGCGTCATACTAATGAGGTAGCTGTTGATGCAGTTGCGTCCGAATTCCTTCTGCGCTCTGCCAACCGTACGGTATACGTCCAGGCACTCCTGCGTACCTTCGGAGTAATCCAAATACGTAGACGTAATAGGTCTTGGATCATTCAGCACTTCGGTCAGAAGCGCAATTTTCTCTTCTTCCGTCAGCTTGCTGTAATCGTTCGTAATGCCCATTTTGGCCAAAATCTCCGTCATCGCAGCTTCATGCTCTTTGCTATGCTGACGAATGTCCAGAGCGGCTAAGTGGAAGCCGAAAAGCTCAACTTGACGAATCAATTTCTTCGTATATTTGTCAGCGACATAATCCGCAAAGTGGGATCTCAAGCTCGCGTCGATAATATGCAGGTCGGCGATAAGCTCGTCTGGGCTGTTGTATTTCTGGCTGGCAGGTATGTTCGGGTTGCCTGTATTGTGTACTTTCTCGATCATGTACGTTGTCTTGATGCGGTACGGCTCTTTCTCGTTCCGCCATACATCTTGGACATTACCGAGCGCTTCGCGGTCTTGCTGAATCGATGCCAGCAGCGCATCGCTTACCGTCACAATATTTTTGCTGAAGCTCATATGCTCCAACGTTTCCTTCAGTACTTCTTCATACTTCTGTAGAGCGAGTTGACGGTGCAGCCCCAACGTCTCCCAAGTCACATTCGCTCTAACGGACGGATTGCCGTCGCGGTCTCCGCCGATCCATGAACCGAATTTCAAGAAAGACGGTACATGCCATTTCTCCTGCGGATAGTATTTGTTCAAGCAGCGCTCGAGCTCGTGATAAATCTCCGGCAAGACGTCGAATAACGTTTCGTCGAAATAATACAAACCGTTGCGAACCTCGTCGATAACTGTCGGCTTACGGTCACGCAGCTCATCCGTTTGCCATAGGTTGAGTACTTCCCCAAGCAGCTTCTCACGCAATTGCTCGCGCTCGCGTGCCGTCAGCATCGGGTTATCCAGCTTCATCATATCCTCGGAAATGCGCAGGTTAATATCTAACACCGCTCTACGCATCGCTTCCGTAGGATGTGCTGTCATGACAAGCTCCAAGGAAATGGACTTCAGAATTTCTTGTACTTCTTCATAGGGTGTATCGTTGTTCTTAAGCTCTTGAACAATGCTTTCAATAGAACCAGGTTGAACGGATTCTCCGGATGAGCGCTCATAATCTCTTTTGCGACGAATCCGATGGTTTTGCTCGGCAATGTTAACGAGCTGGAAGTATATAGCGAAAGCCCGGATCACTTGATGACGAATTTCTGGATCTAGCGAAGAGATCGTATGCTTAAACTCATCATAAATTTCGATGACATAGGTTGCTCTTAAAGATTTACTCATCTCGCGAATTTTCTCAACAACATCCAGCAGATCATTGCCACCTTGGTGAACAAGCACTTCACCCAAGATGTGCCCCAAGAAACGTACGTCCCTGCGGAGCAGATTATTCGTGCCTTGCTTCTGTAGGCCGACTACATTCTCTATCATAACTCTCCACCTCATCTATTCACTATGTTGCATTAATGCTTCTCTCTATAAAAGCTAGACGTTAGAAAAACTCATTTCAGAATATTTTACCACAAACCGCCCGCGGCACATAGTCTTAAAATAAAAAAAGAGCCTATAATGGCGTGGTAATTTATGTATAATGCCTCACTATAAACAAAAAAGACCACCCGAAGGTGATCTTTCTCGTTTAAAGCGGGTGATGGGAATCGAACCCACGCTACCAGCTTGGAAGGCTGAAGTTCTACCATTGAACTACACCCGCGAGTGTATATCGGGACGACACGATTTGAACATGCGACCCCCTGCTCCCAAAGCAGGTGCTCTACCAAGCTGAGCTACGTCCCGATATGATCTTGGTACTTAAAATGGCGCGCTCTGAGAGATTCGAACTCCCGACCTTTTGATTCGTAGTCAAATGCTCTATCCAGCTGAGCTAAGAGCGCAAATAATGGAGCGGAAGACGGGGATCGAACCCGCGACCCTCGCCTTGGCAAGGCGATGCTCTACCGCTGAGCCACTTCCGCAGAGTACCTCAGGAGTTATGTAACTTCTGAGGATTTGATGCGCGTAGAGGGACTTGAACCCCCACGGTCGCCCGCTAGATCCTAAGTCTAGTGCGTCTGCCAATTCCGCCATACGCGCATATGATTTAAAAGTGAGTCATGTAGGATTCGAACCTACGACACCCTGATTAAAAGTCAGGTGCTCTACCAACTGAGCTAATGACTCATGAAGAACTGGGGATCAAGGATTCGAACCTTGGAATGACGGAGTCAAAGTCCGTTGCCTTACCGCTTGGCTAATCCCCAATGAAGCATGCCGTCGAGAGGACTTGAACCCCCAACCTACTGATTACAAGTCAGTTGCTCTACCAGTTGAGCTACAACGGCATATTCATAAGATGGTGGAGGCTGACGGGATCGAACCGCCGACCCTCTGCTTGTAAGGCAGATGCTCTCCCAGCTGAGCTAAGCCTCCATAACTAATAAAGATGGTGACCCGTAGGGGACTCGAACCCCTGTTACCTCCGTGAAAGGGAGGTGTCTTAACCACTTGACCAACGGGCCAAAAACTTACTGGAGCTTCCAACCGGGATCGAACCGGTGACCTCATCCTTACCATGGATGCACTCTACCGACTGAGCTATGGAAGCAATGGCTCCCCGAACAGGACTCGAACCTGTGACAACTCGATTAACAGTCGAGTGCTCTACCAACTGAGCTATCAGGGAATACGGCTTGGCAACGTTCTACTCTCCCAGAACCCTGCGGTTCAAGTACCATCGACGCTGGAGGGCTTAACGGTCGTGTTCGAGATGGGAACGCGTGGGTCCCCTCCGCCATCATCACCAAACAGTCAAAGCGTGTTTGCGCCCTGAAAACTAGATACGAAACTTGTAAAGTTGAACCTTAGGTATATTCTTTGGGCCCCGAGAAAGTATTCGGAATAAGCTACGAAGCTTTTCTTCACTTTCTTGGGTTAGCTTAGGATAAGCCCTCGACCGATTAGTATTCGTCAGCTGCATGCATTGCTGCACTTCCACCTCGAACCTATCAACCTCGTCGTCTACAAGGGGTCTTACTAGTTGGGAAATCTCATCTTGAGGGGGGCTTCGCGCTTAGATGCTTTCAGCGCTTATCCCCTCCGTACATAGCTACCCAGCGGTGCCTCTGGCGAGACAACTGGTACACCAGCGGTACGTCCATCCCGGTCCTCTCGTACTAAGGACAGCTCCTCTCAAATTTCCTACGCCCGCGACAGATAGGGACCGAACTGTCTCACGACGTTCTGAACCCAGCTCGCGTACCGCTTTAATGGGCGAACAGCCCAACCCTTGGGACCTACTTCAGCCCCAGGATGCGATGAGCCGACATCGAGGTGCCAAACCTCCCCGTCGATGTGGACTCTTGGGGGAGATAAGCCTGTTATCCCCAGGGTAGCTTTTATCCGTTGAGCGATGGCCCTTCCATTCGGTACCACCGGATCACTAAGTCCGACTTTCGTCCCTGCTCGACTTGTAGGTCTCGCAGTCAAGCTCCCTTATGCCTTTGCACTCTGCGAATGATTTCCAACCATTCTGAGGGAACCTTTAAACGCCTCCGTTACATTTTAGGAGGCGACCGCCCCAGTCAAACTGCCCACCTGACACTGTCCCCATACCGGATCACGGTACCAGGTTAGAACTCCGATACGATCAGGGTGGTATCCCAACGGCGCCTCCACCCAAGCTGGCGCTCAGGCTTCAAAGGCTCCCACCTATCCTGTACAGATCGTACCAAAGTCCAATATCAAGCTGCAGTAAAGCTCCATGGGGTCTTTCCGTCTTGTCGCGGGTAACCTGCATCTTCACAGGTATTAAAATTTCACCGGATCTCTCGTTGAGACAGCGCCCAAGTCGTTACGCCATTCGTGCGGGTCAGAATTTACCTGACAAGGAATTTCGCTACCTTAGGACCGTTATAGTTACGGCCGCCGTTTACTGGGGCTTCAATTCACAGCTTCGGGTTTAACCCCTAACCGCTCCTCTTAACCTTCCAGCACCGGGCAGGCGTCAGCCCGTATACTTCGCCTTGCGGCTTCGCACAGACCTGTGTTTTTGCTAAACAGTCGCTTGGGCCTTTTCACTGCGGCCCCCTCGGGCTATTCACCCTACCGAGGCACCCCTTCTCCCGAAGTTACGGGGTCATTTTGCCGAGTTCCTTAACGAGAGTTCTTCCGCGCGCCTTAGAATTCTCTTCTCACCCACCTGTGTCGGTTTGCGGTACGGGCACCTTCGCCTGGTTAGAAGCTTTTCTTGGCAGTGTGAAATCATGACCTTCGGTACTTAAA
>NZ_JARADB010000013.1 GCF_028765165.1 Paenibacillus sp. MAHUQ-63
AAATCTGCAGAAGATTTCGCAGCAAAGGCTAAAGATGAAAACATAGAAAGAGCCATAGCAGATGTCAGCACTACGGAAAGAGTTTTCTTCATAAAGGTTTGTTTCCTCCTAATATTTTAAGTTTTTTGTTATAAAAACTTATAACCAACGGGACGACATTCGAACCATCTTGCTAGATGATCCGTGTAGCTACGCGTCTATCACCTCGTCTACATGACTAAGTATACGTGAGTGTATACATTATTTCATTGATAAGAAATTTCCAATTCGCAAGAATAAGAAAAAGACTGCATCCGATAGATTCGGATACAGTCTTCATTCATTTAAGTCTTATGGAATTTTCTTTTGCTGTTTCAGCACGCGATTAGCAATAGCTGCAGCCTGAGCTCTAGTCATATTTCCTTTTGGATCAAAGCTGTAGGTTGGCTTCTTCTGCCCTTGTACAGGTGCATTCTCAATGCCATCCATTAATCCTGCCTTAATAACTGCTTCAACTGATGCCAATGCATACGTATCGATATCACCTGCATCTGTGAATTGCTTTTTCAGGTTCGTTAACGATTTCGCCATATCCGTGCTAGTTTTCATGTTTGCTGCTCTCTCAATCATAACAGCTGCATCTGCACGGCTGATAGAACTCGTAGGAAGGAACAGACCATTGGAATTACCCCTAACGATACCAGCACGCGCTCCTGCTTCGATATGCATGAAGTCATACAAACTACTGCTGTTCGGTAATCCCAAACCTCTTCGTACATCGGCGAATGTACCTTGGAAATTAGGATTCGTCGGATCATTCGTATGGTACGTCGTATCCTCATTTACTAACGGAATATTGAAAATATTCACGAGCATTGTTACGAATTCGCCGCGCGTAATCGCATCGTTCGGTAAGAACTGAGCCGGTGTTTTGTTGTTCATGATCCCTTTGGAGTACAGAATATCCAGGTAATCTCTCGCCCAATCATGGTTCGTTACATCATTGAAGCTGTTATCCATATACATCACTTGGAAGTAACCGAAATTTTCTACAGGTACTTTGATCGTGTGCGTTTTCGGGTCTACAACACCACCGATGTTTTTCCAGCCCACATATTGGTTACCCGTACCGCTTGGATCTAAGAATGTACCAAACTGATAAACGGTAAGGTACTTCCAAGAATCATTACGGATTTCTTCATCATACTTAATGGTAAGTGTTCCACGCTCAGTAGGTACAACTAGATTCTTAATGTACCGGGAGTAGAACGCAACCTCACCTGGACCGGGAATTGTCGGTGAAGGGAGATTCCCACTGCCTTGCAATGCTTCTTTCAATGTGTCATTGGTACTGGATGCACTAACGTCAATGGATCCGCCATCAATCCAGAACAACTTGCTGGCTGGTCGGAAACGTCCTGTCGGCTCTTGCAGGAAACGGGAACCGGCTTGCGTCTCGGAAGCCTTGTCAACGCGGCCATCATCCTGGTTGGCGATACCAAATACTAATTTACGATCGGAAGTAATGAACTGTTCCGTTTGTGTGCGGTCATTTCTCATCAACTTCGTATCCTTCGGGAACGTCAGCGAGAGATCCCCATCGAATAAGCTCATCTTGGCTGCAAGAGTCGTGCGGTACTGCGCACCTTCGATAGGCGTATTCAAATTATTGAGAATGAATGTGCCTTTCGATTTGGCACTGCCTCGAATCACTTCGAACGTTACCGTGTTTTTGCCGGCTTTCAAGTTCGGTACATCCAAACGGAAAACGCCCGGAGAAGTCAATTTTGCTTCTGTCTTGTTGTAAATAATCGAATCCGCACCGTCAGCTTGAATGACTACTGTTTGGTAGTTCGTATTGACGTTGGCTTGATCGATTTTATCCGCATTTTTAACAAAATTCGTTGGTTGAAGAAGTAGATAGTCTACCGGCTGTTTCGTAACAGTGATCATTTTGCTAGTAGTGCGGCCCGTTTTATTCTTAGCCACTAACTCCAATACGTAATCACCATACGCATCCAGATTCAAAGCTGTTGTCAAATTGAACTTCGTAGTAATTTGGTTCCCGTCTAACGGATTTACGACTTGAGACAGCTGAGCTAACTGCGGTGTGGAACCAACTGTAAGCGCAGAACCATTAGGAACGCTTCTTACATATAGAACAGCTGACGATGTCGGGTCAGAAGAGTTCAATTTGGCGTTCAACACCGTACCGGTTAACTGGAGCTTATTAGATGTCGTCAAAAATGCGCCAGGTATTGAGCTAGCGGTGAAAGGCGTTACAGCTGGATCAAGAGCCAACTCTTCAACCATCGGGGCAAAATCACTCAATACAAAGATTTCATAAATGGTTTGTGTAACAAGTGTTTTGACGCCACCTGGTCTTAAATAAAGCGAAAACTTAATGGTTTTCTTACCATCGGCATCAAATAGCGTATTGAAAGCGGTAGATGGGATATTGAACGTGCCATCTATTTTGTTGATCGACGTACCTAATGCAATATTCGTATCATTTACGGATACTTCTACATCGTCATACCCGGTTGCCGGCATGTTAACGATTTTACCTGTGATACAAGGAGCAGCGCCGCTGGCACAAGTAATTTGGGCTGGGTTGCTGACTACCTTACCGTTATAAAGACTGTTTACGATAACATATGGCGCACTCGAAATATTCAGCAGATACACTTTGGAACCTGCCATATTATAACCTGTTGTCGTATTCCATGGAACGAGCGTCATCTTCGTAGCCCCATCCGGAATATCGTGAAGATCAATCTCTGCAACTCCTGCAGTGACTGCTACATCTCCATTATCGGCAAAGCCAGGGATAGTCACTTTAACTTTATTCGCATTCCCATTAACGTGGAATCTAAGCTTGGCAGGAAACTCGTTAATTTGATTCGTGCCTTGTTCAGTAAGCTTGACTTCGAAGCCTGTACCAGCGGCTGGAGCGAAATACTGTGCTGTATAATCGATATAAGGCAGATCAGGATTCACATAATTGAAAGAGTATTTCGTCGTATATTCGCCGCCAAGGCTGGATACGAACTTTACATTAATTTCTTGAGAGGTAGACGTACCGCTTAACGGAAGAATAGCTGAAATGTGATGCACGTCATATCCCGTCCCCCCTGTCACAGTTGCGGGAACCGCCAGACTAGGAGGAGTTGGTGTAGTAACGACTGTATTCAGATTCAAATTTCCACCGAAAGGCGTCGACACAGAACTGTCCGCGAAGGTATAGCGCAATGTTGTACCGCTACCCGCAACGCTGATATCGGCATACAAATAGTCTGGGCTCCCAGGCGTAATATTCCCTTTACTATTCTTCAAATCTGCTGTGAATACAATGTTGTTATCCGTATTGCTCTCTAAGCTAGGAACAGTCACCAGGGCTTTATCCGTATTCCCCGCCGCCTCTTTAAAACGGACTTTACCGTTAAACGCGAAGCCAAGACCATTATTATAAATGAAATTTCTCGTTGTCGTATAATAGTTTGTCGGGTTCTTCGCTACAAAGGTAACTTGGTTGTCACCCGGTGCCAGCGTCAAGTCCGAAGCTCTGCCGGTATTCATCAGAAAAGTAAAGATACCACCGGAGAAATTGGTTGCTTCATAGGTTGTTCCAGAGACAGTTGCGTCTATTTGATAAGCATTATTGGAATTACCCGTAATTGTAAGATTCGTATAAGGGCCCGTAGCTGGGTACATGCCGCCATCTTGGAAATCAACGTCATTGATCTTCAAGTTCGTGATGTTGGAAACCGGTGTGAAATAAACCCAAGCCGGCTTGGAATCAACCGTCGACGTGCTTCCATATTTCACGATGATTTTGTTCAAGCCTTCGGTTAATTGAATATTTTCAAACGTGATTTGGTTGCTGTTGTTAGGGTTCTTAATCGCACGATTCGTTTTGTTCGGCGTCGTGACCCCGGTATTCATATTTTTAATTTCATAGAAAATGTTCGTAATCTGATCGTCGGAAATTCCGCCAATATCAGCACTAAGCGTAATTGGGTTTGCCGTAATTCTTGGAACTGCCGCATCCGAGAATGCAACGGGGTCCTGTACGACAGTCGTATCATTCGGATCCGTATGTACGTAGTAATTCGTAATATTGATAACGGGCGCGGCCGAAGCCGTAAGTGGCGGTAACAAAGCCAACAGCATAGCAACCATAAGGCTAATGCTGATCCACTTGTTTCTTTGCTTGGTCTTCAAAGCTAGTTCCTCCTTATGTCATGTTATCAGCCATTCTTCCTTCATCTTCTAAACGCAGCCTTTCGACATCTCCTCCCAAATCCTGCTAAACTTCTACATGGTTAGACGCGGCAAAAGGCCAAAAGTTCTCGTACCATACTTATCGGTCGAAAGCCGTCAAATGTTTAGGGAAAGAAAATAAATTCACAAAATGGCAAAAAATAAAAAATCCAACCCGAAGGTTGGATTTCGTCAATGAAATGACTATATCATAAGTGCATATAAATATTATTTACCCATCCGGTCGCTCTGTACAGGCTTGCGGACAAGCCTCTGCAAGAAGTTCAAGACCGGCTTACGGCTCTTGCTGATGATCCCAATAGCCTCTGCTCCCACGAGCATGACGAGGAATAGGGCGACGATGATCATAATCAATCCCCAGGTCGAGTCTTGCGAGATGAAGACCGAGCAGACGACCGCGCTGCCGCCGAAGACAGCGGCAATTCCATAAATGATCAGCACGCTTGTACGATGGGAGAAGCCGAGCTGCAGCAAGCAGTGGTGCAGATGGCTTTTGTCCGGTGCCGAGATCGGCAATTTATTCACATAGCGGCGCATAATCGCG
Organism: Paenibacillus sp. MAHUQ-63; assembly: GCF_028765165.1. GTDB lineage: Bacteria > Bacillota > Bacilli > Paenibacillales > NBRC-103111 > Paenibacillus_E. The sequence goes on from NZ_JARADB010000013.1 coordinate 4,808, forward strand.
AAGAAGGTATCGGATAACGGCACGCCAAGAATCATAATCGGAATGAGCAGAGATACAACGGCGGCTTGCTTGAAGCCGAGGATCGAAAGTGTTGCCAATGCGAAGCCCAGGAACAATGCCCCCGAGTCGCCCATGAAAATTTTGGCCGGATGGAAGTTGTAGAACATGAAGCCAACGATGCTTCCTAGCAAAATCACAGCCAGTAAAACAACAGTTACATTGTTCATCATAAGCGCTAGAATAAGAATCGTAGTGGTCGCAATACCGGATACGCCCGCGGACAGACCGTCAAGCCCGTCAATCAGGTTAATGGCATTGGATACGCCAACGATCCACAATATCGTAATCGGAATACTTAACCAGCCGATCGGCAGGTTCGTCTCTCCGAATGGTATGTTCACGAGATCGATCTTGAGTCCAAAGGAAACGACGATGCACGCCGCAATAAGCTGTCCGAGCAGCTTCCATTTGGGAGAAAGTTGAAACCGATCATCCAGGGCCCCCGTGATGACAATGACCAGCCCGCCAAGCAGCAAACCATAGGCTGCATTGGAGTTAATAGCATCAAGTGCTGGAGAGATGACGAAATACGCCCCGACGAATGCAAGGAAAATGGCTAAGCCTCCAAGACGCGGCATAATGCGGGTATGCACTTTTCGATGATTCGGGGCATCTACAGCTCCTACCCAGAAGGCAAATTTTTTGACCAGGGGTGTCAGCAGCACTGCGATAACGCAAGCGGCGATGAACCCAATCGCATATAATCCATACATGTCTTCTTCACAGCTCCTCTTGTCTTGGTGGCAGGTGATCCGCCGAAGAGAATTATACTCCCATTTGTTCACAAATACTACTGCTAAATTTGTCTGAAATGACCGTTTTCAGCCAGTTTTCATAAAAATTTTCACGGTTTTGTGACTTTCTCTTTGTCGCGCATCACTTTCATCGCGAATTTGGGGAGTAACAGCATTCTCTTGTATCTCCACGGCTCCTGTAACAGGCGGTAGAACCATTCAAGACGCAGTTTTTGGAATAAAACAGGTGCCCTCTTTAGTTTGCCCGAAAGTACATCAAAACTTCCCCCAACCCCCATCATAACGGGAACGCCTAGCTGATCCTTATACTTGCCGATCCAAGGCTCCTGATTCGCCGCCGCTCGCCCTACGAAGAGGAGATCCGGCGCCGCATCCACGATGGATTGAATGACCTCGGCGTCCTGTTCGTCGGTGAAATAACCGTCGCGCACACCTACGAGTTGAATTCCCGGATATGCCGTACGAATTCGATCGGCTGCCGCTTGAATCACTTCGTTGGACGCTCCTAACAGATAAACCTTCCAGCCCTTCGGTTCGCCGACTTTCATCAGCTCATGCAGCAAATCGTAGCCAGGCACCCGCTCGGCAACCGGTTCGCCGACATAACCCGCGGCCCAGACCACGCCTGTACCGTCAGGCACGATAAGCTCCGCGCGCTGCATCATGCTCATATAAGCGGGATCATCCAGCGCAGCCATAACCATAATGGGGTTGGCGGTGATGATTTGATGAGGCTGTCTCTGTTCAATAGCCTTCGTCAGATAGGCGACCGTATCGCGCATGCTCAGCTTGGAAACAGGCACGCCATAAATGCGCACTTTGGGCACAGCTTGGGCCGGTACAGCCTCAGAACGAGTCGTTGTTGTCGTTGAGCTCATAATATCTCTTCCTTTAAATGACGTTGGAAAACGAATTTTGGTTGCTTTTTATTTTCTGTAAAATGATACGATCCGATTCGCAGGCAGCTGAGCCTGCGCCTTAAGCTCCTCAATCGCGGCTCGCTTGGACGCCGCCCAAGCGCTGGAGCCGTTCAGGAGGCCCAGCGCCTCCTGGGCAAGGGCGTCGGCATCGAAGCTCACGGTCGATGCCGCGGCCTTCATGCCAAGCCTATGGAGGAACTGGTCGATCTTCGGATCGTACGAGATGCCCACCATAGGCACATACTGCGAGGCTGCATAAATCAAGGAATGCAGCCTCATCCCGATCAGCAGGTCGCACGCCGCGACCTGCGCGAGCATATCCTGCGGATGGACGATGCCCGGCACCATCTCCACCCGCCCTCCGTGATCGCCAAGCCGATCGATCACGTACTGCGAGGCCACCTCATCCGACGGGAGGTGGAAGGGCAAGAACCGCAGCCGCACACCGGTGTCGGCTGCGAGCAGCTTTGCCAAGGACCGCGAGAGAGCTTCCAGCTCCGAGCGGTCCTCGTTCCAGAAGCGGACGGACACGCCGACCGTCCGCACACCCTCCGCCGACCCGTGAGCTCCAGCCCCGCCGCGCAGCGGCAGGCCCATGACCGGGTCGGGCACGACCGTGATGCGCTCCCGCGGGAGGCGCATCGAGGCCAGCAGCTCCGCGGACTCCGTGTCGCGGACGGATACATAGGCGCAGCGCTTGAACACGCTGCGGATCCAGCCGTCGAACATCCGGCGGTTCACCGGGCCGATGCCCTGCGAATAGATGAAAGTGGGCTTGCCGAGCCACTGGGCGATCTTCAGTACAGCCAAGTAATAAGGGATGGTCTTCGAGCTGGTCGCATCCTGCAATAAGCTGCCGCCGCCGCTGATGAGGCCGTCCGCTTCCCGCAGCGCGCGAAGAAGCGCGCCGGGCTTCATGCGATGGTAAGCCTTAACGCCGTACATCGCCGATGTTTTCTCCGGATCGGCCGACAGCACGATCGGCTCGATCTGTAAGCCCTGCTCCCGCCCCTGCTCCTGCAATGCGAACAGGATCGACTGAAGCACAGCTTCATCTCCGCTATTATCGAAGCCGTAGTAGCCGGATAGCGCTATTTTGACAACTCTGGCACCCAACGTTTCCAACTCCTTGTGATAATTTCCCATGCTGCAATCAGAATCAGGCCGATGATGGCGCCGAAGAAGATCCCATAGGAGATACGGATCAATGAGATATGAAGCGGTGTATGCAAGTGCGCGAACGTGTCAACGATGGACAGTTGTCCGATAACACCGATGAAAATCAAGTACACGGCATGCTTATAACGCACCGCCAGATAGGCGCCTAGGAAGAACAGCGGATGAGCGACCAGGAACTCTTTCGTCCGCGGACGCACGCCCAGCGTGTTCTCTAGGAACGAGCGGAACAGCTTCTCTACCGTGGAGGCCTGTCCTTCATTGCCTGTACGGGACAAGTAATAGAAGATCGCCGCCAGGCCGATGCCTGCAATGACAACCCACAGAACGCTAATGAACGAATTCAGGATACGGCGGATTTGCGTGATTTTATCTCTATACGTATTGTTTTCGCTAAAGAACAGCAGGTAGATGCCTGCAATCGCGATCGGCAGCAAATGCAGCACGCCTACGCCGCGGAACTGCTGCAGAACGAGCAAATACGTAACGTGGTTGAGAAGCGCTACTTCATAGACGACCCCGATCAGCGATATCGCCGAGGTTTTGATCAGGGTCCAGAGCGCGAAGGCAATACCCGACCTCCACTTCGCCGCGGCTCCGGAACGAACAGTACGGATCGCCATCATAATCGCGATGCTCGGTGCGGAGATTGCAGCACCTAAGGCGAGACCCTGCGCATACAGATTCGCCGACAACGTATGGATCGCTACTAGTCCCAGTAAGCCAAGCACGAAGAATATGAGTGTAGCTTCGGGAATGAAGAAGGAGATCATAAGCACGATCAAGCTAAGACCGCCAATCAGCATGAACGCGCTGGCCGCTTTCTGCCAACCCGTCGTTTCCACTTCGAACGGCTTTGCCGAGCCCAATGTGAATCCGGCCTTCTGAATGCGCGGTATCGCTCCGTCCTTGCCTTGCAAGCTCTCATAGTAAGCGGAGAGCGGATCTACCAGCTTGCCTTTATCCAAGCTCTTCACCGGCTTCGCGTTTAGAAACACCATCCGGATATTCCGGTCCTTCACCGCTAGCACGAAACGGTCCGCAACGCCCTGGATGCGGTCTTCCAGCTCCGCTTTCTTCAGCGGTTCGGTTAATTTCTCACCGTCTTTCTCTGTGAAGGAGTGCAGGCGGACGACATTGTAATTCGTTTGCTTCGCTAAGGTGCTGAACCCTTTCTGCGGTTCCTTCAGCAGTTCGATAGCGGCCAAGCCGATACCGTTCTTGTTGAGGAGATCCGCCATTTTGTTCAGATTAACTTCCGTGTCCTCTTCTGTATAGCCTGGAACCTCGTTGCCGTCCACGATGATGCGTCTGACGCCGAGATCGTACATCGACTTCAAGAACTTATCCATCTCGTTCGTGACGAACGGACGGCGGTTCGACAGGCGGATAACGATTTGGAACCCTTGCTCCTTCAGCATTTGCAGCGCAATCGGATCCGGGTCCATCCCCTTAATCGAAGCTTCGTCCATACTCATTTGGATGATGAGTCCGTTGCGGTTCTTGAAGCTCCACGGCTTCAGGCCGACGTTCAGATCGGAGAACGATTTCCGGATGAGCGGCTCCAGCTTTTGCTGCGTCGCGCTATCCTTAAACAATACGTACGTGTAATTCTCGTTCGGGTCGCCGAAGGTTTGCATGAGAGCTGCAGCGTCCCGGGAGTTGAACATTTCAATATGCCGGCTTTCTTTGAATTCAGCCAGCGTGCTCTCATAGACTGCCATCGAGCCAATGCCCGCAGCCTTCATATTTTTGAGCTGCTCCGTGACGAAGCTCTGGGGATTCGTCTGCACATCAGAAATATCTAACAAGTCGCGGTAATCGAAAACGAATTCCACGTTCTTGGTCGATGTCTCAGTTTGGTTGCGGGTAAACGCCAGCGGCAGAGAACCCAACATGCCGATAATGACGAGCCACCACAGCACGTTTTTGAGCGGGTTATTCCAAGTTTTATACCAATTCACCAATTGTCCACTCCTTAGAGCATTTACTTTCCTGTTGCACATTCAGGCCCTGGGCCCTACATCCTCCCTACACCCATACACACTCGAAAACCCCTCCAGCACCTTCTCTCGGGCAAGCAGGCCAAATGAATGCGGATTGTTTCCATCTATTCATTAGACGACCTATCCCTGACTTAGGTTCTGAAGAGGTTCCAGTGATCCTATTTCATTATCCGTCTACACGGCTAAGTACGTACCGAACGTTGCGTTCCATTTGGTTCGAGGCCTCTGCAGCGCTCGACCCTTTCACCGCGAAATAGAACTTGATCTTCGGCTCTGTTCCGGACGGGCGTAAGCAGAACCAAGAGCCGTCCTCCAGCTTGAACTTCAGCACATTCTCGAGCGGAAGGCCATTCACGCCCTTGGCGTAGTCTTCCATTTCGGTTACGCGCGTGCCGCCGATTTCGGCCGGAGGGTTGGTTCTCCAAGCTTCCATCATGCGTCCAATTTGTTCCACGCCATCTTTCCCTTTGAGCGTCCTTGATTCAAGCTTTTCCAAAAAGTAGCCAAAGGATTCGTACAGCCCTTGCAGCACTTCATATAAAGTCTTGCCTTGCTTCTTATAGTAAGCAGCCGCTTCAGCAATCAGCATGGCAGCGATAACCGCATCCTTGTCACGGGCATAGTCGCCTGCCAAATAACCGTAGCTTTCCTCGTACCCGAACAGGAAAGTGTGCTCTCCCGTCTTGTCGAATTGGGACATTTTCTCCCCGATATATTTGAAGCCGGTCAAAGTATTTAATGTAGGGATACCATAATGCCCAGCGATGACCGCACCCATCTCGCTCGTGACGATCGTTTTGACAACTACGCCGTTCTCCGGCAATTTCCCGCGTTCTTTCAAAGAAGATAAAAGATAATTAACAATAATAGCCCCGGACTGGTTGCCGGTCAGAACGAAATACTCACCGTTCGAATCTTTGACCACCGCACCCATGCGGTCTGCATCCGGATCGGTTCCGATAATGATATCGGCATCCCACGCCTTCGCCTGGGCGATCGCCAGCGTGAAGGCTTCCCGCTCCTCCGGATTCGGCGACTTCACGGTCGAGAACTGCGCATCCGGCTGCTCCTGTTCGGCAACGACGCGAACTTGTTCGAAGCCTACGGCTTTCAGTACTTCCCTTACCGGGATGTTACCCGCTCCGTGCAGCGGTGTGAAGACGATACGGAAATCATCGTTAATTTCCTTAATTACGTCCGGATTCTGGCTGATCGCGGATACAGCTTGTATGTAGGCTTGATCAACATCTTCGCCCAGCCAAACAAGAAGACCTTGCGCTTCGGCTTCCTGCCGGCTCAGCTTCTTCACTTTATCGAAGGAATTGATGCTCTGCACTTGCGCAATGACTTGCTCCGCAAATTCAGGGACAAGCTGTCCGCCGTCTGATCCATATACTTTGTATCCATTATATTCCGGCGGGTTATGACTGGCTGTCACAACAACACCTGCTGTTGCTCCCAAATACCTCACGGCGAATGACAGCTGCGGCGTTGCATGCAGCGTCTGGAATAAATAAGCCTTGATACCGTTGCCTGCGAAGACCAGGGCGGCTTCTAAAGCGAACTCAGGCGACATATGACGTGAATCGTAAGCCAAGACAATGGATGGGCTTGGTACCCCTGTACCATTCACATATTGGGCCAATCCTTGGCTTGCGCGTCCAACGGTGTATACATTGATTCGGTTCGTTCCAGCGCCAATCACGCCGCGAAGTCCACCTGTTCCAAATTCGAGATCTTTATAAAAGCGATCCTCAATTTCTTTCTCATCTTCCCGAATGGCTTGCAGTTCCTTCTTTGTTTCGGCATCCACTGCTGGATCGTTTAGCCATAATTCATACTCAGTTTGTACACGCGTCATAGTTGTCAGGTTCATCTCCTTTTTATCTATGGGTTATTTATTAGCAAGGGCGAACATAAGCTCGCCTTCGACTACCACTTTCTCGCCTACCTTCGCTACAGCTTGTCCTTTGACAATCGTTCCTTTGACCCGGGTAATGGTCATTTCTAACGTTAGCGTATCGCCCGGCACGACCTGCTGGCGCCACCGAATGCCGTCTGCGCCGGCGAACAAGCCGATCTTGCCTTTATACTCCGGCATCGAGAGCACGGCCACAGCGCCGACTTGTGCCAAAGCTTCGATAATCAGAACCCCCGGCATAACCGGGTAGCCTGGGAAATGTCCCGCAAAAAACGGTTCGTTGATCGTTACATTTTTGATACCTACCGCTCTTACGCCTTCTTCTACTTCCAGAATGCGGTCGACGAGCAGGAAAGGAGGACGGTGTGGAATGATCTCCTGGATTTGGTTGATATCTAGCATAGTAATTCATGCTCCTTTCAAGTTGCTTGTATAAAATACAAGGTAATCACTTACAATACAAGTGTCCCTTCATTAACTGCAGAAGTGAAGGTTCATATAGGAGGAGCTTATATCCTTAGGACTGTGCACAGTCCGGTGTATAAGCTCTTTTTATATTTGACTCTATTTGGACTTGGCCCCCCGGTTTAACAACAGGAATTGAAAAATATAGATGAAGGAAGTTAAGAAGGAAACGCCGATCACAAACCACAAGTAGGTAATCGCGAATTCTAAATGGAAAACGATGAAGAGAATAGCGAGATAATACAGTACGGTCGTTAATTTCCCCATCACATTGGCAGGAACGGTCAATTTGCCCCTGAAGTGAAAGAAGGCCGAGCCTATGATCATGCCTAGATCCCGAATAAATATGGCAACCGCCGCTTGCCACGGAATCATCTCCGTGATGAGCAGAGACAGAATGACCGCAATCATCATGCATTTATCCGCTAGAGGATCCAGCATAACCCCAGCAGGTGTAATCAAACCGCGTGTTCTGGCGATATATCCGTCCAAGATATCGGTAAGACCCGCTGCCAATAAGATCAGGAAAGCAATCTGAATATGGCCGCCAAAAAAGATGACGAGGTACACAGGGATCAGAACAAACCTGCTGATGGTGAGCATGTTCGGTATATTCAAAGTACCCCTCCTGCGCCTAATATCTGGTATCTGACAAAGAGCCTTCATTCATTATACATTTGCAGACACAAAAATAAAACTCCCAATGCGGGAGTTTGAATTAATTCGCAAATACCAAATCGTATAAGTGCCGCCAAGTGCTGATATGGAAGATCTCCGCGGCCGGCTGATGACCCAGCTTGGTATAGCCGATCCATAATCCGATATAGATGGCCAGCACGCAAAGAACGGGTATACGAATGATTTTGAAAATACGCCATATGATGTTCTGCCATTTCGGCCTTGTTGCCTTCTTCTTTGGAGCCGACTTGTTCGGAGCAGGCTTGTCTGACATGAAGCCCTATCCCTCCCTTTCTACAATCAGGCGCGCAAGTTGTTGGCGATGTTCATCATCTGATCGGACGATGTAATCGCGCGGGAATTCAATTGAAGCGCTCGCTGAACCATCACCAGATCCGTCATTTCATCGGCCAGCGTGACGTTCGACTGCTCCAAATATCCTTGCATCAGAGTAACCCGATTATTCGATGTATCCAGACCCGGATTCACGTTCTGCAAAATATTCGCCTTCTCTGCTTCTGTAATCCCCGCCGGAAGCGCATAAAGGTTATCTCCCGCATCTTGCAGAAGCTGAGGACGCACAACGCGCACCAGCTTGATCTGGCCCAAATTAAGCGGCTCCGCGCTCGGATCCTGCTCGCTATATCCCTTAATGGAGCCATCCTGCTCAACGACAGGTCGGAACCCGGCAGGAATACGGATCGGATTGCCGTCGGTACCGGTAACGAGATGTCCGCCTTTGGTCGTTAGCACCGTGTCGCCATTCGCATCAGGCGATAAATCGAAAGCACCGTTGCGTGTCCATGCCGGCTGGAGCACGGAATTGCCGTTCGCATCCAGCTTGCTGATCATCACTTCGAACAATCCGTCGCCCTGAATCGCGAAATCCGTTACGTTGCCCGTAGACTGCATTGGCCCTTGTGCGAGATTCGTCTGGATCTGGACGAGCTTGGAACCCCAACCTTGGTTGAAGCCGAGCGGAGAGAACCGGCCTTGCTGTCGGAAGCCCTCCGGCTGGGCTTTCACATTCGTAAGAACGTCCTCGAATGAAGCTTCTTTCTTCTTGAAGCCGTTCGTATTGACGTTCGCTATGTTATTGGATAGAATATCCAGCTTCTGCTGTAAGCTGTGCATGGATACCGATGAGTTGATCATGGAATTGTTCATGGTTTAGCCCCTTCGCCAGCCGGATTAGACGCGTCCTACATCGTTCGCGGCCTTATCCATACTTTTGTCGTAAGATTGAATGACTTTCTGGTTCGCTTCATAAGCGCGCAGCGCCGACATCATGTCGACCATCGATTGCGCAGAATCGACGTTGGAACGCTCGATGAAGCCTTGGCGAACTTCAACTTGATCGCCTGCAGCCACCTGCGTCACCGTAGCTTCATCACCCGGATTAATCCGCAGCAAGCCATTGCCTTCCCGCAGCAGCAAATTCGGATTCTCCGCGCGAGAGAGCATAAGCGCGATTGGCTGCCCGGCCGCATTCAGCAGCGGCAGGCCGTTGGCATCAAGGAACTCGCCCTTGTCCGTCACCTTGAAGGAATGAATCGGCTGGCCCGCTCCGTCAATAAGGAGCAGAGGTTGTCCATCGCGGCCCAGTACCTGGTTGCCGTTCGCATTCACTAACTGTCCGGTCGTATCCACGGTAAACTTACCGTTCAAGGAGTAACGCTGCTCTCCCTCGGCGTTCAACACCGTGAACAACGCTTGCGGCTGGAACGTGCGCTCGCCGTCCCCGTTCACGTACTTGCCGGATGCGTCAAACGTCATACCCGGCACTTGGATGTTGGAGACGAGGGCGAAATCGAAAGGATTTTGCGTTTCCTGCAGGTCGCCTTGCGCGTGAACGGAAATGCTCTCCTCCGAGAATACGCCTAAACTCATCCGCCCAAGGGGAGCCGTCGAGGCACCTTGTCCACCGCGTATCGTGGAAATCAGCATCTCCGGAAACGAGCGTGACAAGGCATTGCCCTGCTTAAAACCAGGGGAGTTAATGTTGGCAATATTATTCGTAATCGTATCGTGTCTGCGCTGCTCGGAGATCATGCCTGCCGCCGCGGTATACAGTCCTCTTAACATGTGTTCACCTCTTGGTTAATATCGGATCAGATTTTACGTTTGGACACCTTGTCCAAGTTATCGAGCATAATCCCTGTGCCCTTCACAACACAGGACATCGGGTCTTCCGCGATTAGCACCGGAACCTTCAGCTCGTCCGCCAACAATTGATCCAGACCGTGCAGCAAGGCGCCGCCGCCCGTCAGAATGACCCCGCGGTCGATAATATCCGCGGATAATTCCGGCGGTGTGCGCTCCAGAACGCTCTTCGCCGCTGTCACGATGGATGAAACCGGATCCCACAGCGCTTCTTGCACTTCACTGGAATGAATGGTGATCGTAAGAGGCAATCCGGAAACCATATCTCTGCCGCGAATATCCATCTCCTGATCTCTGCCGTGTGGATATACCGTACCGATCTTCAGCTTAATGTCCTCGCTTGTCCGTTCACCGATAAGCAGCTTGTACTTATTCTTGATATACTTCGTAATGGCGATGTCGAACTTGTCGCCTGCGATCTTAATGGAGGAGGAGGTGACGATGTCGCCCATGGACAGCACGGCCACATCCGTCGTCCCTCCGCCAATATCTACAACCATGTTGCCGCTAGGCTGGAAGATGTCCATTCCGGCGCCAATTGCCGCCGCCTTCGGCTCCTCTTCCATGAATACCTCCCGGGCGCCGCTGCGCTCAGCCGCTTCGCGGATCGCCTTCTGCTCGACCGAGGTGATGTTGGTAGGGGCGCAGATCAGGATGCGCGGATGCGAATACCAGTTCTTGCCCCCCACTTTGGCAATAAAATGCTTTAACATCATTTCCGTAATATCAAAGTCAGCGATAACGCCATCTTTCAATGGGCGAATCGCGATGATGTTGCCCGGAGTTCTACCGACCATGCGGAAAGCTTCTTCTCCTACAGCAAGCACGCGTTTCGTATCGCTTTCAATCGCTACTACAGATGGCTCATCGAGCACAACGCCGCGTCCTTTCACATGAATGAGCACATTTGCCGTGCCGAGATCTATTCCTATATCCTTGCTGAACATTTCAAGTTAATCCTCCCTAAATCTACCGTCCATCCCGCGAAGAACCGGCTCTCTTATAGATAGTTCTAATTATAAGCTAAATTCGCTGCAAATGCATTATTTCCTCTTTTTCCGTGAAATTTCGACATGTCCAGTTATAGGAAACCGCCGGGATGAAGGTATATTCAGGATTTAACAGTGACCAGGTTTTCGGAATGCTTCGGGTTACGCGTCTTCCGATACTTGATTTTCGTCGCTTCTCCTCCTCTAAGGTGCCTGATGGACTTGTGATACTCCAAAATGTGCTTCACCTGGTTGGCCAGGTCCGGGTTGATTTCCGGAAGTCTTTCCGTTAGATCCTTATGCACCGTGCTCTTGGAAACGCCGAATTCCTTCGCAATGGTGCGAACCGTATTCTTGGTCTCGACGATACAGGTCCCAATCTTAATGGTCCGCTCTTTGATGTAATCGTGCAATCCCCTCGCCTCCCTACTCGAGATAGTTTGGTAAAGTATATGAGGGGCATGACTAGATATTCTACGTAACCAAGCCTGACAAGCCCATTTCCCATATTTATTTTCGAAAAAATCAGGAAATAAGGGCTTTTGCGGTCTTATTTCGGAAGGACGAGCTATTTCGCACTTCGCCGCGGGGCCAAAGCCGAGGAGATGCATCACGCCTAGGCAATACAAAAAAGCAGCGGGATATACCCGCTGCCCTCCATCTATGTAGGCTCTTACTGTTTCGCGTTCAAAATCGTTTCCGGATTGACCGCTGCATTGTCGGCCGCTTGACGAACTTCGAAGTGCAGGTGCACGCCGTCTTCCTTCTCGAATTCGTTGCGTCCCGCTTTCGCGATGACGTCGCCCTTCTTCACTTCAGCGCCTTTGGTTACTTTCACTTCAGCCAAGCTTTGGTACACGGAGATCAAACCGTTGCTGTGTGTAATTTCGACAAGGCTGCCGACAACCGGATTTTGCTCGACTGCCGTTACTTTCCCGCTCAGAGCGGCCAATACGTCGAATGCGGAACCATCTTTGGCTTTCAAATCGATGGCTGTGTGCGGCGTCAATTGATCGCCATACTGAATCATAGCCGCCTGTTTCACTTCATTGGTTGCATTTGTGTCGTAGAAAGGTACGGAAACGTCAAGAGCTGCTCTGTCTTTTACCGGCCATTGCATGGTCTCTGCCTGAGCGTTAACGGCAACCGCTCCGTCTTTCGCATTGTCCGGCGCTTGCTCATCGTTGCTGCTAACCTTAATGCCCAGATCTTCTTGGCTGACTGATTTGGTGCCTGCGTCCTGGTACACCCACATTAAGGTTAAGATAATTGCCGCTGCTGCCACATACGTCGCTGGGAATACCCATTTTTTAGCAAGCAACTTCTTCCATGCGGATGGACTACCTTGTGCTCCTTGAACAGTTTTAGGAGCTTCTTCTTTTTGAAAACCTTTGTTTTGATCATTCATGGTTATCACCTCATCAACCATTCTTGACACATTTAAAGGTTTTATACTTGAAGAAAGATATTTTTATAGAAACATGTGAAATTAGGATTTTTGCAGAAAAGGCGTCGCTCGTTCGATAGAGATTCCCGTGTAGTAGTAGGTGACGATTTGCTCCGCCGTCTTGCCCTCCTTGGCCATTCCATTAGCCCCCCATTGGCTGAGACCCACGCCGTGGCCGTAGCCGTACGTCGTAAAGGTAATCTTGGAGCCGGACCATGTCCAAGCAAATTGCGAGGAAGCCAAGCCTAGCTTCTCTCTCACCTCTCGGCCGGTGAAGGTCTTGCCGCCTATCGCCATCTTTTTGATGCGATGTCCCGCCGACCATTCCAGTACCTTCATGCTTTTCGCCCCAGTCCCTGTGGTGGCAATGCTCGTAACCCCTAGCTTTTGCAGTAGGCTTTTATAAGTGAAATCTACCGTTTCTTTGTAACGCGACGAGAGCTTTACGTCCCAGGGGCTGGGCACACTGCGTAAATAAGGGCTCATGAACGGCCAATAGTCCTCTGAATTCTCGGTAAATCCATTGCTTGTCGAGAAAAAAGTAGCATTAATAGGCTTATGCTCATAGGTGAGAATCATATCTTTCGTCTCATTCACCGCTCTAGCGATTTTGGCCATATTCGTTTCATAGGTACCTGAGCCCCATCTTTCTCTCAGCTCTTGATCCGTGAGATAGGCTTGATGAGCGGTCGTATCGGTGACAAGCGCATCATCGACAGGCATATTGCTGTAATCCTTATCCAGCACCCGGCGAACCACATACGTTCTGGCGGCCATCGCCTGCGCTTTGAGCGCCTCCAGCTCGAATTCGACGGGCATTTCCGCAGCCAGGACGCCTTGCACATACTGCTCCAGCGGTACCTTCTCGACAACCGACTTCTTCGTCAAATAAACAGGAATCATCAACCCTTGCTGCGCAACCGTCTCTTGATCCGCCGCCACCCTGACAGGGGGCACGACATCATCGTCCGGAATCTTCTTGACTAGCAATCCGGGAACAAGAATGGTGACACAAAGCATAGAAGATAAACAAACAGCCATCCAGAGGATGACCCCGCGGCCAGGAACACGTTTCTTCTTCAACATCGTCTCAGCAGCCTCCATAAGCGCGTTTGCTAGCAGGTATTTTGGTATGACTTAGCTTATGAGAGGTGTTGGTAGAATAGAACAAAGGGGGGAATCAACATAGGGATTAGATGATAGGCCTGGTTAAGTGGGGATTTCTTCATGGAGCAATGCAACATTTATATGAATTTGCTTGTCTATTGAGTATAGGATTCTACATACAATGGTCGAAACGGGAATAGAACAGCTGGCAAAAAGTTCAAACGATCCGGGCATATTTGGTCCGCGGTCCTCGAGCGTCTTCTCCGGGCATACCTTCCGGAGTCCTATCGTTTCCGGTACGGTTATGGATCGTGAAACGGAAATACAAGCTCTTATTTGGATCAAATCAGCGATTATCGGCATCAAAGCGGAAATACAATGTCTTATTTGCCAAAGAAAGCTGACATCATAGCGCAAAACGGTGAAATAACGTATCCTATTTCCCCTTCCCTACCCAAACAGCTGTTTGGAAGTAAAATAGCGCATCACATTTCCGCTCCCATCCATACTGCGGCCGCTCGCACCACGTAGCAACGGTATTTGACATCGTTGCAGGCTAAATAGTTTCGTACCACCGCACTTTCGTGCAGGAGTTGTGGGATGATCTATCCCAACAAAAAAACCGCCGGATTCCTCCGACGGTTCTCTATTCATCCTATGCTAATGTCGGCTGGATATTGAAGAATCCCAGCTCCGCCGTTTCCTGTTCCACTTGCTGCGGAACCGACCGCCAAATATCGGCGCCCAAACCGCGCAATACCTCGGTAATATCGACATATCCGCGATCAATATGGTGAACCCCGGTAATCTCGGTTTCACCTTCCGCTGCCAGCGCCGCCAAAATAAGCGCAGCTCCCGCACGCAGGTCGGTCGCGCATACTTTCGCGCCCTGCAGCTTGGCGTTCCCGCTGACAATAGCAGTGCGGCCATCGACTTTAATATGCGCGTTCATGTTCGCGAATTCCTCCACGTGCATGAACCGGTTCTCGAACACGGTTTCCGTGACAAGACTTGTTCCGTCCGCCACCATCAGCAGCGCCATCATTTGCGACTGCATATCGGTCGGGAAGCCCGGGTACGGCAGCGTCTTCACGTCAACCGCACGCAGCGTTCCGCCTCCGCGCACACGAATGCCATTCTCATCTTCCTCGATGACGACGCCCATTTCTTGCATTTTGGAAATGACGGGACGAAGATGGTCACCAATAGCGCCTTCCATGTACAGCTCGCTGCCCGTAATAGCCGCAGCGATCATATATGTACCTGCTTCTACGCGATCCGGTATTACCGTATGTACGGCCCCACGAAGTTTCTCTACGCCTTCAATGCGAATAACGCCTGTGCCCGCGCCGCGAATCGTGGCGCCCATGGCATTCAAATAGTTCGCTAAATCGACAATTTCCGGCTCTTTGGCGGCATTCTCGATGATGGTCGTGCCTTCCGCGAGCGTGGCTGCCATCATAATATTCTCGGTTGCGCCTACGCTGGCGACATCCAGATAAATTTTGGCACCCTTCAGGCGCCCCTTCACTCTGGCCTCAATATACCCCTGTCCAAGCTCGATCTCGGCGCCCATGGCTTCAAAGCCTTTGAGATGCTGATCAATTGGCCTCGTACCGATCGCACAGCCGCCCGGCAGCGAAATTCTCGCTTGGCCCCGTCTGGCGAGAAGCGGACCCATCACAAGGAAAGAGGCTCTCATTTTACGGACTAAATCGTAGGATGCTTCACAGGTGTCAATGCTTTCTGCACAAACACGAATAACTTGACGGTCATAGGCCACTTGAATGCCTAAGCTTTGCAATACTTTATTAATGACTAGTACATCGTCAAGGGGAGGCGCATCGTGGATGACGCTTTCACCTTCCGACCCCAGAATGGAAGCTGCAATAATCGGCAGAACCGCATTTTTCGCTCCGTTGATTTTCACATTGCCAGCTAGCTTTCGGCCACCGCGGACGATAATTTTGCTCATCATGGTCCCTCCGCGCACTTATTTTAATTACAAGGTCTCACACATTTTCTAAGTTTATCATCTCAAGCTACATAGTTACAACTGTGTTCTTTTGGCATTCGCGCACATCTACATAGAGTTCGAACAGGATCTTCATTTTCGATCCGTTCTACTATCCATTGTTGACAACATTTTAATGCATTATTCGAGTTTTGGAATTAAAACATCCGGCCGAAGCCCATGGAGAGACCCAAATACTGAATGAAAAAGCTGGCTACCAATTGCCCGAGTCCGATCGCAAGCAGGATCTGCAGCATGATCGCTTGGGCACCTTTCGGCTGCTTAAGCAGCACATCGAAGCGGAACGCCTGCAGCGCCCACCAGGCCAAACCGATGCAGATAATATACACAACGATATCAACCATATTCATGACCGAAGCATACTTCGCCGCTTCATTCCATTTGTCCGTTTCTCCCATAGGTCACTCCTTCTCGGTTCTACCGATTCAAGACTTTCGCCAGCATCGAGACGAACTCGGCGCGCGAAGCCTGCCCGTCGGGCTGGAAAGTTCCGTCCGCGTAGCCGGTAATCCAACCGTCCGCGTACATTTGTTTCAAGATCCCAACCCCCCAATAGGACTCATCGACATCGCTAAAAGGAGAGTTGCCCCGCTTCTTCCCTGTCATATTCATGCTGCGGGCAAGCATTTGCGTCATTTCCATGCGGGTCAGGGTGCGGTCAGGTCCGAAGGTGCCGCCCGGGTACCCGGACACGATATCCGCTTGCAGCGCTTTGGCTACGTATTCGTAAGCCCAGTGCGAAGCGTCCATGTCGCTGAACTTCAGTTCTTTGCGCTTGGTCAGCTTCAAAGCTCGAGTAAGCACTGTCGCCGCTTCAGCGCGCGTAATCGGTTGATTCGGAGCAAAGCGATAATTGCCGTATCCGCCAATCACGCCTTGATCCGTTAGCTTGCTGATGGCCTCTTGCGCCCAATGCCCTTCAATATCGGCATAGCCGCTAATCAGCGTATAACTGCCGATCTTGAGACGGTACATCTGACTCATGAACCATTGGCTGGCTTGAAGCTTAATATAATAAGTGCCAGCATCCAGCGTCTTCTCAACGAATAGCTGTTCCGTTCCGTATTCATTGCGGTAATAGCCTAATTGCTTCATAGAGCTGTCGTACAGTGTGGCATACATGGTCCGGGATGCCGGAATGTTCGTAAGACGTACTTGCGCGAGTCCGTTCTTAGCCATCCGGAATTGGAACCAATCGAAGTCTTCATTGTTGTTAAACAAACCTTCATACACCGAATTCATTGCGGCGAAAGTCGCTTGATACGACTTGTCGTTAGGTTCGTTAGGATCGATCAGCTTCGGATCGTAATCAATCTCAAGCGTATATTCGCCTGTAATCGGCTCCGAATAGTCTTTCACATTGCTGACACGAATATAGTACTGGCCCGGGAAAACGTCCATTTGGGAGCTGACCTCGATACCGCCGTCGCCGCCTTGATCGAGCGTGATCGATTTCTCCCCTTCTTTCTGGAAAAGGAGCATCGGATCGATGCGCCCCGTATCCACGGACAGTTTCAACCGCATCGTTCCTGAGTGCGTCAATGACAGGACGAACCAGTCGATGTCCCCTTTCGCATGAAAGGTTCCGCGAATCGTTTGACTCCGTTCAGGCAATGCAAATGCTTTGTACTGCTTGTCATTATCTTCGAACGGATCGGTATAAATGGCAAAATTCGTTCGCAAGCTATAACTGATCCCGGTCTGCCGGGCAGCGTCTACGCTCTGAAGCTGCACATACGTAAGACCTTTCGTTACTTTCACCCGGTAAGGTTGGCTCGCGTCCGATGAGCTGTTCGATACGAACGTCTCGCCGGAATCAAAACGTACCCGAATGCCCGAAGCGTCCGTGTTCTGCAGCCAGAACTCGATATAGCCGTCGTAGGCGGCATCGATGACATACCAATCCTCATCCCGCCCCGAGGAAAGCGCCGCTTTCACGGAAGTATGTACGGGAAGCTTAGCTGCTTGATTCTGATGATCATTAGGTTCGAAACGATCTTCATTATAAGGCTGTGTCAGCGCCAAATCCACTCTCAGAAGACCGTAACCGGTTCTGGAATCCCAACCGTCGGAAGTCAAATTCTCCGCCGTTTGTTCAAGCTGCGAACGCACTTGGTACGCACTCATGGCGGGGTACTTGCTCCACACCAATGCGGCTGCTCCGGCCACCTGCGGCGCAGACATCGAGCTGCCGTCCTGATACTGATAGCCGCCTCCGAGCGCCGTCGTATATACATCCCACGGGGCTACCAAATCCAGCTCCGGTCCGTAATTCGACCGGGAATCCGCTTGTTTGTCGGCCGTAACGCCGCCAACGGCCAGCACCGTAGGGTACGCAGCAGGGTATTTGACACTGGTGCCTTCATTCCCGACAGCCGCTACCAACAGCACATTGTGATCTTCCGCGTACTGAACAATTCCCTGCATATAATCGGAATATTTATTCAAACCCAAGGAAAGCACGACGATCTTCGCGCCGTGATCTACGGCGTACTTGATCCCTTCCCCGAGCTTCGCTTCGCCGCCAGTGCCATCGGCCTCCAGCGCCTTGATCGGCATGATCTTCGCGATAGGCGCGATGCCGGCAATCCCTTTATCGTTATTCATGGACGCTGCGATGATGCCTGCGACATTCGTTCCATGTCCATTATCGTCAATTGGCTTCTTCGAAGGCTGAAGCAAGTTCACGCCCTCCACCAAATTTCCTACTAAATCAGGATGTGTCAAATCAACGCCTGTATCCACCACAGCCACAACAATAGGTGCACGGGTATCTCCTGCAGCAGCCCATGCTTGATCGATATGGATCATATCCAAGTAGGTCTGTTTGACCCTCATGGGATCCGTCGATACCGGGAAAGCCGCTTCCGCTTTCGTGACCATCACGGCAAGTTCCATTAGGAGCGCCATCAGAACAATGAGCCATACGTGTCGAATGAATTTCATGAAAATCACAGTTCCTTTTTTCTCGTAATGGTCTTGGTCGTTTTACCTTCTCTATCTATACCACATTACCCGTGTTCTCGATACATATAACGGATTTTCTTCGCAAAAAGTTCAGAACTTTTGAAAATAAATTAGGGGCTTTTCCACTTCAGTCTATTTTACATGGAATTGTGGGTTTTGTGTTTAATTTGGACGCAATTACCAGAGGGTGAAAGAAGTATGCAAGCGAGGGGCTTTTCCCGGGAAATAACAGGTGAAAAACAAAAAAGCTCTCCCCAGCCGGAACCGGGGAAAGCTTAAAAATTACATCATCAGAAAATCTTTCGTAAGCATGAATATGGACTCGATTCCTTTGAGCACCAGATGCGGCACGAAGCCTAGCGCTATACCAATCAGAGCGCATAACCAGACGGTGATGCCAAGACCTGCCGGCACCTTCACCTCGGTAGACTCATAATCGCTGCGCATGAACATCTGGCGCACGATGCCGAAGTAGTAATAGAGGGAGACCACGCTGGTCGCGATCATCAGAGAGCCCAGCCAATACTGCTGCGTCTGCATCGTGCCGAGAATGATGTAGAGCTTTCCGAAGAATCCGCCGGAGACGGGAATCCCGGCTAAGGACAGCACGATCAGCACCATAGCGGCAGCTGTGAATGGCGCCCGGTAATACAAGCCGCTGAAGCCTTTGGCCTCGGTGTGGCCTTCCGCACGCTCGATAATCATCAGCACGGCGAACGCGCCGATGTTCATAAACAAGTACGCGATCAGATAGAAAATAAATTCAGAGAAGTTCGCGTAATGGGTACCTGAGAAGTATGTGCCGATCGGCACCAGCAAATATCCCGCATTCGCGATACCTGAGTACGCTAACAGCCTTTTCATGTTCGTTTGCTTCAACGCGATGAAATTACCCGTTACCATCGCGATCGCAGCCATGACGGAGATCGCAAGGAACACATCGGACTGGAATTTCGTATCTTCGAAGGAGCTAAAGCCGAACAATAAGTAGAATACCCGGAATAGGATGGCGAACCCCGCACCTTTGGAAACGACGGCCAAGAAAGCCGTCACTGGCGTCGGTGCGCCTTGGTACACATCCGGTGCCCAGCTGTGGAACGGAGCGGCGGCGATTTTGAAGCCGAAGCCCGCCAGCAGCAGGAAGAACGAGACGTACAGCAGCGGCTCATAAGCCGCAACGAGTGACGGGAGCGCAGCGCCAATCTGCGAGAGATTGCTCGATCCGACCATGCCGTACAAGAAGGACATGCCATATAGAATGATCGCGGAGGAAACGCCGCCCATGACCAAATATTTGAAGGCTCCTTCGTTGGACTTGCTTTCCTTCTTCTTCATCGCTACGAGCAGATATGAGGTAATGCTGAGCAGCTCTAATCCCACATATAGCGTGATGAGGTCGCCGGATGACGACATCACCATCGCGCCCAGCGCCGCAGGCAGATAGAAGTAGTAGTATTCGCCGACATGCGGGATTTCGTCTTCCTTCACGAAGCTTAAGCTCATCAGTACGACGAAGCCGGTGCCGGCCAGCGTGAACAATTTCAGCAGATTCGAGAAATCATCCACCCGATAGCTGTTGTTCAGCAGTTGAACCGCTTCGTCGGGATTCAATTGAAGCACGACGAATACGGCGGAAATCACAATGCCGACCAAGGTCAACCATCCAATAATGGAACGACTTAACCTGCTTGGCAGGATCAAATCCAAGAGAGATAGGATGATCGCGGTGGCCACCAGCGAAAGCTCAGGGAGCAGATGCACTAAATCGGCGACATGGAGTCGAAGCTGTTCCACCGGACTAACCTCCTATCTTCCCGGCTACGCTTTGGATCAATTGATCCAAGCTGCCTATCGTTTGCTGAAGCGGCTGGCTGAGTACGCTGGGGTACACCCCGAGCAGGAGAATGAACGCCACCAGCGTAATCATCGGCACCGCCTCGATGAAGCGCGCGTCGCGAATGCCCTGCAGCACGAGGTTCGGCTGTTTCGGACCGAACGTGATGTTTAGGACCCCGCGCAGCACATAGACCGCTGCAAGAATGATTCCCAGCGTGCCGACAATAGCGTACACGCGGTGCGTCTCGAAGAGTCCGAGGAACGCGAGGAACTCGCTGATGAAGCCGGACAAGCCCGGCAATCCGAGCGACGCCATGCCCGCAATCAGCAGAATTCCGCTGATGAAGGGAATCGTAGAGGCGAGACCGCCCAAGCGATCGAGCTCGGTGGTGCCCATCCGCTCGTAGATGCTGCCGACGAGCAGGAACATCAGGGCCGAGATCAAACCGTGGGAGATCAATTGGAACACGGCGCCCTGCAGGCCGGACACGTTGAAAGCGGCAAGACCGAGCAGGACGATGCCCATATGGCTGATACTCGAGTAGGCCAGCACGAGTTTGAAGTCTTTTTGCACCATCGCGAGAATGGCGCCGTACACGATGTTGATCACGCCGAGGAGAGCCAGCATCCAGGCCCACTGCTTCGCCTCCGCCGGGAAGAATAGGATGCCGAAGCGGATTAAGCCGTAGGCTCCCATTTTCAGTAGAATGCCGGAGTGAATCATGACGACGGCAGGCGGAGCCTCCGTATGTACCTTAAGCATCCACGTATGGAACGGGAAGATCGGCAGCTTGATGCCGAAGGCAACCAACAGCATGATGAACACAGTCCACTTCATCGCTGCGCTTAAGAAGAACGGCGATCCTTCCTGGTTCACATAGGCGGCGGGATCCTGCAGTAAATTGTGCGCGATCGTATGAATATCCCCGCTATAGTAAATGATAGCTTCTGTTTGCGAAGGATCTTGATTGAAGCCTGCCGTGCTGACAAGAATCAGGAACGCGATCAGCATAATCGCCGAACCGAGCCCATTGTAGAGCAAGAAGCGGTTAGCAGCCTGCTCTCGGTTCATATACCCCCAAATGCCGATCAGGAAGAACATCGGCACGAGCGTAATTTCGAAGAACAGGAAGAACAAGAACAGATCCTGCGCCATGAAGACGCCGAACATGCCGGTTTCGAGCAGCAGGAACAGGATGTAGTACGTCTTCCAACGCTTCTTGATATACACCGAAGCCAGTGCGGCCATGCACGAGACCAGCGCCGTCAGGAACACGAGCGGCAGCGAGATGCCGTCAACCGCCATATTGTATTTGAACTCGAAGAAATATGATGTAATTTGCTGAATGCCCTCGTGATTGAGCGGCACTTTGATCCAACTCAGCTGTTCTTTGTACTGAATAGGATCGCCTTGATAGTTATAGTCGACATAAAGCCACGCCGCTAACAGGAGTGGAATCACTGTCGTGACAATACCGATCGTTTTGATCAATCGGCCCTTGTCGCTGCGGATGAAGAGCAGAACGAGCACACCCAACAGAGGCGAGAACGCAATCAGACTTAGGATGGGCAGATTAGCCGGCATGGATGAACCTCCTTCCTGCAATGGCGAGCACCAGAATCAGCATCCCCACAATCATGATGACGCCATAGGTCTGCAGCTGACCGTTTTGGAGGCGGGAACCCAGACGTCCCAGACTCACCACAGTAAAGGCGACCAATCGTACGATACCGTCAATGATATAGATATCGATCAGCTCCAGCACCAAGCCCAATCCGCGAAGCGGTCTGACGAATACGCCGCCGTAGATTTCATCGATGAAATATTTACGGTTAAGCAGCGTATACAGCCACGGTGCTTTGCTTGACACCACATCTCGAGGAATCGAGCGTTTCAGATAAATGAGATAGCCAAGCCCGATACCAAGCAGTCCGGCCAGCGTCGATAAAATGATCACCATCCAGTTCGCCTTCTCGTCATGCTCTTGGCCCGTTAACCAATGGCCCAGCCATTCGTTGAACGGCGTGTTCACGAAGCCTGCGACAACGGCCAGCACAGCCAGAACAATGAGCGGCGTCGTCATGGATGCCGGCGATTCATGCGGTTCATGGCCATGGCCGTTATGCTTCGGCGAGCCCATGAAGACGAGGAAGAACAGGCGGGACATGTAGAACGCTGTAAAGAAAGCCGCGATGACGCCGATCCAGAAGAGCAGCTGGTTATGCTCATACGCTTCTGTTAGAATCATATCCTTCGACCAGAACCCCGCGAATGGGAAAATACCGGCTAACGCCAGCGTACCGATCGCAAACGTCCAGGTCGTGATTTTCATTTTGCGCGATAAGCCGCCCATCTCGTTAATATCCTGTGTATGGACAGCGTGTATGACGCTGCCTGCACCCAAGAAGAGCAGCGCTTTGAAGAATGCATGCGTGAACAAGTGGAACATCCCCGATGTGTAAGAGACGCCGATACCGAGCGCCATCATCATGTAACCGAGCTGACTAACGGTCGAATACGCGAGAATGCGTTTGATATCGTTCTGCGCAATACCGATCGTTGCCGCGAAGATGGCTGTGAACCCGCCGACATAAGCGACGACCAGCAAAGCGTCGGGCGATGCCTGGAAAATATCGAACGTCCGTGCGACCAAATAAACGCCTGCGGCAACCATCGTTGCGGCGTGAATCAATGCCGAGATCGGCGTCGGTCCTTCCATCGCGTCAGGCAACCAAGTGTGCAGCGGGAACTGACCCGATTTGCCGATTGCGCCGACGAAGATCAGAACGGCAATCCAGGTGACGATGGTCGGATCGATTTTGCCCGTCGTAAAAGCGTTATGTATCGATGTAAAATCAAGCGCATGCCCCGGCATGTACCAGTACAGCAGGAGAATGGCAAGGAACAGGCCGACGTCCCCGATCCGGGTGACGATGAACGCCTTCTTCGCCGCTGCCTTCGCCTCCGGTTTGAAGTACCAGAACCCGACGAGCAGGAAGGAGCACACTCCTACCAGTTCCCAGAAAATGTACAGCATCAGCATGTTTTCCGAGATAACCAGGCCCAGCATGGAGAAGGAGAACAGCGCGATATAGCCGAAAAATACGTGGATCCGCTCGTCGCCTTTCATATAACCTTTGGAATAAACATTCACCAGCAAGGACACCAGCGTCACGATGACCAGCATCAATGCGTTCAGGTTATTCACCTCAAACCCCATGTTCAGGGTGAAATCCCCTACTTGCAGCCAGTTCAGCTTATCCCAGGTGTAATCCTCGACGTTCCCTCCAAGCCGTTCCACGAAAATCAGCAGGGCGACGATGAAGGAAGCCAGCATCGCAGCAATGCTGATATAGATGCCCAAGTCTTTTAATTGACGTCCCATAGCCGTAAGCGCTAGAAAAGCAATCAGCGGAAACAACGGAATGAGCCAGGCGTACTGTGAATAGTCCGATACCATATCCTTGTTAGCCTCCTAGCGCTTCATAGAATCCAAATCCGTTACCTCTACAGTTCCTCGGTTACGGTAAATCGTAATCAATATCGCAATCCCGACCGCCGCCTCCGCAGCTGCAATCGTAATGTTGAACAGTGAAAAAATCTGGCCTGTCAGCGCCGGATGATCGCCAAGCTTCGCGAAGGCAATCAGGTTCAAGTTCACCGCATTGAGCATCAGCTCGATGGAAAGCAGCACGATGACCCCGTTTCTCTTCGTCAGGGCGCCGTATAATCCGATACAGAACAGGATCGCTGCCAGCGTAAGGTAGGGAGTAATAATGTTGCCCAAAGCTAATCCTCCTCTCTCTTCGCTACGACGATCGCGCCAATGAAGGCCACCGTCAGCAGCACGGACATAATTTCGAACGGAATCACATGCTCGTTATACAGCAGTTTTCCGATTTCTAACGTATTATCTTTGCCGGCATCAAGGGTGCCCGAAGCAACGAAGGTCGTCTTCTGAATGGCATAGAACAACACGCCGAACAAGCCCAGAGCGCCGACAATCGCCAACCCTTCATGCCAAGGACGTCTTGGCTCCTCTTCTTCCCCTTGTCTGTGCTTCGTCATCATAATCCCGAAAATCATCAGAATCGAAATGGCTCCCGCATAGATCAATACCTGCACGAAAGCGACGAACTCGGCTTCCAGAAGAATGTACAGTCCGGCCAAGCTGATGAACGTAAGCGCAACGGCAATGACCATATGCACGACTTTGGTGAAAGAAATCATGAAGATCGCCCCGCCGATGGAGAGGAGAGCGAAGATGAAGAAAGCCCAGCTTGAACCGCTTGACAAGAAATCGCCGATTCCGTTAAACATCCTTCTTGGCCCCTCCTTTCGGCATGGCCGAGTTATTCTCCTGGCGGATATTCTGATTATTCTCGTTCAGCCATTGCAAATTTTTGAACAGATCGTCCCGGCTGTAGGTGCTGAGCTCGAAATTGTTCGTCATGACGATCGCTTCCGTCGGACAAACCTCCGTACACAGATCGCATAGAATACAGATCTCGAAGTTAATGTCGTACGTATCGATGACTTTTCCTTTTTTCTCAGGGTCGGGGTTGGCCTTGCCTGTCAGCGTAATGCACTCGGTCGGACAGATCCGCGCACATTGATTGCACACAATGCATTTCTCAGGATCAAAATGTTGAATACCGCGAAAGCGATCCGGCATCTTAATAGGGACGTCAGGGTATGCGTACGTGATTTTTTTCTGTGTCATGCTTTTCAACGTAACGCCCAAGCCTTTCATTATGCCCTTCATTCCAATTCACTCCTTAGCGTTTTGCCTGATGCAAAACGGTCATCGCCAAGCGCGGGGCCAGCGTTTTCCGTAGGATAGTTACTCGTCGAGCGCATGCTTCATTAGAAAATGGCCATGACAATGGCCGTCACCAGCATGTTGACCAGGGCTAATGGCAGCAGCACCTTCCAGCCGAAGCCCATCAGTTGGTCGATTCGCACCCGAGGGAGCGTCGCGCGCAGCCAGAACAGCACGAATACGACGAAGGAGAACTTGAGCAGGAACCAGATAATTCCCGGGATAAAATCAAGGAACGGGAACGGTGCATGCCACCCTCCCAGGAAAATCAATGCGGTCAGTGAAGCGATGATGAATACATACACGTACTCCGACAGCATGAAGAAAGCGAAACGGAAGCCGCTGTATTCGACGTGATACCCGGCGACCAGCTCGGACTCGGCTTCCGGCAGGTCGAACGGCGTCCGGTTCAATTCCGAAACGCCGGCAATGGCGAAAATAATAAAGCCCAGAATCTGAGGAATGAAATTCCAATGCCAGAAGCCCCCGGCTTGATGATCGACGATCGTATGCAGATTCAGACTGCCTGTCATCATGATAACGCCGATGACGGAGATGACGAGCGGCACTTCGTAGCTGATCATCTGGGCCGCTGAGCGCATGCCGCCGAGCAGTGCGTATTTATTATTCGACGCCCATCCGCCGAGAATAATTCCGATCGTGGAAATTCCCGTTAGGGCCACGTAGTAGAGGAGACCCGCATTCAGGTTAGCGTTAAACATCCGATCCGAGAAAGGGATCGCTGCGATAATCGTAAACGATGGGATGAACGTAATGATCGGGGCCAGAATGAACAGCTCCCGCTCGGCCTTCTTCGGAATCGTATCTTCCTTGATCAGGAGCTTGAAGACGTCCGCGACACTCTGCAGAAGTCCTAACGGCCCTGTCCGGTTAGGTCCGATCCGCAGCTGCATCCAGCCGATGACCTTCCGCTCGAAGTAGATGGCGTACGTCACGAAGCCCAGCACCAGAAGCAGCATAACAACGCCCCAGAACAGGAATACGAAGAAGTTCGTCCATGTCAGGCTCTCTTCCAGCAAATTCACCATTAGGCATCCACCTCCCCAACGACAATATCGATACCGCCCAGAATCGTAATCAGGTTGGTCATCGTTTCACCGACCAGCAGCTTGGGCAAAATTTGCAAATTCACGAAGGAGGGTCTGCGGAATTTCAGGCGGAATGGCTCCTGCTTGCCCCGCGAGATGATATAGCAGCCGATCTCCCCGCGCGGGGACTCGATCGCGGCGTAAACTTCACCTTCCGGCGGACGAATGACACGGGGCACTTTGCCCATCGTTTCCCCTTGCTCCGGAAATTGTGCCACAGCTTGCTCCAGAATGCGCAGCGACTGCTTCACTTCCTCCATTCGTACCAAATAGCGGTCATAGCAATCTCCGCCGCTTCTTACGGGTACGTCGAACTGAAAGCGGCTGTACAAGCTGTAAGGCTGCGTCTTGCGGATGTCCCAATCAATGCCGGTGCATCTCAAGTTAGCGCCGCTCAGCCCATACGCGATGGCCGTATCCGCATCGTATTTCCCTACGCCCTTAATCCGCGAAAGGAAGATTTCGTTACCGGAAACAAGGGTATGATACTCTTCCAATTTCCCGTACATATATGGGATGAATCTTCTTACTTTCTCGATCCAGCCGTCCGGTGCGTCCCATTTGACCCCGCCTACACGCATGTAGTTGTAGGTCAGCCGGGCTCCGCAGAGCTCATTGAACATGTCGATGATCATTTCCCGGTCGCGGAATGCATACAGGAATGGACTCATAGCGCCGATATCGAGCAGATACGTCCCCCACCAAACCATGTGAGAAGCGATCCGCTGCAGCTCCATTACGATCAAGCGGAGGAATTCCGCCCGTTCCGGAACTTCCAGCCCCATCAATTTCTCCACGGCATGCACAAGCACGTAATTGTTCGTCATGGCCGATACATAATCCATGCGATCCGTGTAAGGGATAATCTGGGTATAACTCAAGTTCTCAGCCAGCTTCTCGGTTCCTCTATGCAAATACCCCATAACGGGGATAGCTTCTTTGATAATTTCTCCATCGAGCTTCACGATGACGCGAAATACGCCGTGCGTACTCGGATGCTGAGGACCAACGTTTAGCAGGAGCTCTTCTGTCCGTAACAAATCCTACACCTCCGGGTCAAGCGGTTCGTAATCTTTGCGCAAAGGATGGCCGACCCAATCGTCAGGCATCATGATTCGTACGAGGTTGGGATGCCCCGGGAAATCGATCCCCAGCAGGTCATACACTTCCCGCTCATTCCAATTGGCGGTCGCCCATACCGGCGTCACCGACGGGATGATCGGCTGATCGCGGTCTGTCTTCACCTTCACACAATACTCTCGCTTATGTGTCAGGGAAAGAAGGTGATACGCCACCTCCAGGTGCGTCTCTTGGTCTACGCCGGAGAGATTGCGCAAGTAGTCGCAGCGCAGCTCTTCATGATCCCGCAGCGTTACCGCGGCTTGCGGCCAGCGGGAGCTGTGAATGACCACGTAAGGGCGATGCGCATCCCTTTCGTTGATGAAGCTCTCGATGACGGCGTCGTCGCCGACAGCCTCTTTCAAGATCGCCACCAGCCGGTCCAGCAAGGGCTGGTTCGGCGAAGGCTCCTTCGGCGCGGCAGGCTCCGCCGGGTCGGTCTTCGCCGCGCGCGCGCTGGCACGCGCGGCACGGGCTTCTGCGGCGGCCTGGGCTTTGGCCGCCTTCTCGTCATCGCCTGCGGCGCTAGCGCCCGCAGGGGGCGCCTCCGCCGGCGCAGAATCGCCGGCTTCCGCGGCCGCCTTCGCCGCCAGGCGGGCGGCTCTAGCCGCAGCGCGCTCGGCCGCTTTCTCCTCGGCCGTCTTCTCCCGCTCAGCGGCCGGTTCGGCAGGAGCCGCCCGTTCGGCGAGCTCCGCCGCAGGCGAGTCGCTAGGCTCGCTCGTCGTTTGCACCTTCGGGTCGGCGGCTTGATTCAGCGCGGCTTGGTCTACAGCGGCCTGAACATCCGGGCTAAGCGGCGTCTTGCTGACGCGGGCCTCCGGAGAAAGCTTACCGACATCGGCTGCAGCCTCCTCCAACGGCGTTTCGCTCCCTTTGTTCTTCCCCTCCGCAGATGGCTTCTGCTCGGCTTGCTCCTCCGGCTTCTTCTCTTCGCTCATCGATGGATCACCTGCTTCCCGGTTTTCGCCTCATAGCGAATCTTCTCTTGAAGCTTGTTGATCCCGTATATCAGTGCCGCAGGATTCGGCGGACAACCCGGTATGTACACATCAACCGGCACGATCTGATCGACACCCTTCACAACGGAATACGACTTCACATAAGGGCCTCCTGCCGTCGCGCACGATCCCATGGCGATCACCCATTTCGGTTCCGGCATCTGTTCGTACAGACGGCGCAGCAAAGGAGCCATTTTCTTCGTGACGGTACCTGCGACAATCATCACATCGGATTGCCTAGGCGACGTACGGAAGATGACTCCGAAACGGTCCAAATCATAATGAGACCCGCCTGTTCCCATCATTTCGATGGCACAGCAGGCCAAGCCGAACGTTAGCGGCCAAAGCGAATTACTGCGAGCCCATGCTTTCACTTGCTCCAGCGTTGTCATGAATACATTGCGGTTCAGTTCTTCACGTTCTTCCGGCGAAATCGATTCTAGACTGAAGTCCATTGCAGCACCTTCTTCTTCCAAGCGTATATTAATCCTATGGCTAGCAAGGCTACAAAAATGCACATTTCCACTAAAGCGAATAATCCAAGCTGATTGTAAGCAACAGCCCAAGGGTATAGGAACACGGTTTCTACATCAAAGATGACAAACATCAAAGCAAATAAATAATAACGAATGTTAAACCGGATCTGCCCTTCACCAACAGGCTCGTTCCCACTCTCATATGTCGTATACTTCTCCACGACGGGTTTGCTCGGTCTTAACCATTTGCCGATCGTAAGCGCTGCCACCGGGAGGATAATACCTAACCCAAGAAAAATCGCTACGATTACATAGTTATTTGTGTACATCATCTGAATGTAACCGCCTCCATTCTTATTTGCTTGTCATTTAACACCTATCAGATTTGGCAATATTCACCTTCAATATTATACCAAAAGTACACAGGGGCGTCGATGACTAATTCCAAGCCCCCGTTTGTCACACCTAGTGTGTAGATTTTCCATAATTATCATAAAATAATCGACATATGCGAAAAAAAGCGAAGGAACTCGGGTTCCCTCGCTTTTTCGGTCCTGCATCTATTATTTGCCGGATACGCTGATCCGGTTCAAAGCTCTTTGCAAAGCGGCTTCCGCACGCTTGAAGTCAACGTTGCTTTGCTTCTCAGCAAGACGTTTCTCCGCACGTTCTTTGGCTGCTCTTGCGCGCTCTACGTCAATATCTGCTGGCAGCTCGGCGCTTTCCGCCAGTATAACCACTTTGTCCTTACGCACTTCCATGAAACCGCCGTTCACTGCGATGATCTCGTCTTTGGAGCCCTGCTTCTTCACAGTAATCGAGCTGATTTTCAATGGCGTGACGAGTGGAATGTGGTTCGGCAGAATTCCAAGCTCCCCTGCAACACCCTTCGCTACAAGCATGTTCGCTTGCTCAGCGTACACTTTGCGCTCAGGAGTAACAATTTCAAGTAGGAATGTACTCACTTGGATTCTCCTTCCTCAGCTTACGCGTAAGATAGCCTTACAGCGTTTTCGCTTTCGCGATTGCGTCCTCAATCGTACCTACGTTGTGGAACGCTACTTCAGGAAGGTCATCGTGCTTACCTTCAAGAACTTCTTTGAAGCTGCGCACAGTATCTTTCAATGGTACATACAAGCCTGGGAAACCGTTGAACGGCTCAGCAACGTGAAGCGGCTGAGACAAGAACAGACGGAGACGACGCGCGCGTGTAACAACCAGTTTGTCCTCATCGGACAACTCATCCATACCCAAGATCGCGATGATATCCAGAAGCTCTTTGTAACGTTGAAGAACTTGTTTAACGCCTTGTGCTACTTTATAGTGCTCTTCGCCCAGAATTTCAGGCGTCAAGATACGGGAAGAGGATGCAAGCGGATCTACCGCTGGGAAGATACCCGCAGCCGCGATGCTACGCTCCAAGTTCGTTGTAGCGTCCAAGTGAGCGAACGCTGTCGCTGGAGCCGGATCCGTATAGTCATCCGCAGGAACGTAAATCGCTTGAATCGATGTTACGGAACCTTTTTTCGTGGATGTAATACGCTCTTGCAATTGACCCATTTCTGTAGCCAGGGTTGGTTGGTAACCTACCGCGGATGGCATACGGCCAAGCAAAGCGGATACCTCGGAACCTGCTTGTGTGAAACGGAAAATGTTGTCGACGAACAGAAGAACGTCTCTGCCTTCAACGTCACGGAAGTATTCAGCCATTGTCAAACCAGTCAAGGCTACGCGAAGACGCGCACCAGGAGGCTCGTTCATTTGACCGAAGACCATCGCTGTTTTCGCGATAACGCCGGAATCTTTCATCTCGTGGTAAAGGTCGTTACCCTCACGAGTACGCTCACCTACACCTGCGAATACGGAGATACCGCCGTGCTCTTGCGCGATGTTGTGGATCAGCTCTTGCATCGTTACGGTTTTACCTACACCCGCACCCCCGAAGAGAC
Organism: Paenibacillus sp. MAHUQ-63; assembly: GCF_028765165.1. Taxonomy (GTDB): domain Bacteria; phylum Bacillota; class Bacilli; order Paenibacillales; family NBRC-103111; genus Paenibacillus_E. The sequence goes on from NZ_JARADB010000013.1 coordinate 35,807, forward strand.
CGATTTTACCACCTTTTGCGTAAGGAGCCATCAAGTCGATAACTTTAATCCCTGTTTCAAGAACTTCCGATTTGGTGGACAGGTTCTCGAAAGCAGGTGCTTCTTTGTGGATCGGACTGCTGAGTGTGCGGTCAACTGTATCGTTACCATCGATTGGGTCACCGACTACGTTGAACACGCGGCCCAAAGTTGCTGGACCTACAGCTACGGTAATTGGAGCACCTGTATCAACAGCTTCGGCGCCGCGCACAAGTCCGTCCGTGGAAGACATCGCTACGCAACGTACGAGGTTGTCACCAAGGTGAACAGCCGCTTCAACCGTTACGGTAACCGTTTGTCCGCCTTCCGTTTTTTCAATTTTGATTGCATTCAGAATTTCAGGGAGCTGTCCGCGATCGAACTCGATGTCGATGACAGGCCCTGTAATATTCACAACGCGCCCTTTGCTCATGGTTTCCCTCCTAAGAAAAGCTTCGCCTCTGACCGAGGCGTTTTATCAATTAAGCGTTCGCGTTCGCGCCGCTGACGATTTCCGCAATCTCTTGCGTAATGGCAGCTTGACGTGCACGGTTGTATGCCAATGTGTAACTGCTGATCATTTTCGTTGCATTTTTCGTTGCCGAGTTCATCGCTGTCATTCTCGCACCGAACTCACTTGCTTTACCTTCCAATACTGCGCTGTAAATAATGGTTTCCGCATATTTCGGCAGCAGCACTTCCAGAACGCCTTCCGCAGATGGCTCATATTCATAGCTAGCTGTAGAAGCCACTTTCACATCCTCCATCGGAAGCAGGCGAATCGTGGTTGGTATCTGACTGATTGCATTTTGGAATTTGTTATACACCAAGAACAATTGGTCGTATGTGCCATTCTCAAAGTTGGCAACAGCAGCAGCGGCAATCGATTTAATATCCGAGAACTTCGGAGAATCCGGAAGTCCTGTTACTTCCTGAACGATCGGAACATTGCGTTTCTTAAAGAAATTGCTACCTTTACGTCCGATAACAAAAACCGCGTATTCCGACGCAGATTTGTGTCTTTCGTTAATTTCCGACATTGCCTTCCGCAATACGTTCGCGTTGTAGCCTCCAGCCAAACCACGGTCCGAAGTGATAACCAAATAAGCGGTTTTCTTCACTTCGCGCGTTTGCAGCATCGGATGCTTCACACCTTTGGAGCCTGCTGCGATGCTTGCAACCACTTCTTTCAGCTTATCCGAGTAAGGACGGGCTGCTTCCGCTGCTTGCTGAGCTCTGCGCAGGTTCGCTGCTGCGACCATCTCCATCGCGCGCGTAATTTGCTTCGTGTTTTGAGTCGATTTAATCTGGCGCTTAATCTCGCGCATTCCTTTTGCCATACCTGTCACCTCTCTTTTGAGGCTTTGGAAAGCCTTCATTCGAAGGCCTGATCTCAGGCAGCCTGTTCGCTGCCCAATCTCAGGCTAACACGGGACCTGAAGTTCCGCCGGGGAAACTCAGATATTATTCAGAAACTGCGAAGCTCTTCTTGAAAGCAACGATCGCATCAACCAATGCTTTATCGTTATCCGCAGTAATATCTTTCGTATCATTAATGCTGTTCAAGATTTCCGGACGGTTGGATTCCAGGTAAGCCAAGAACTGCTGCTCGAAACGAGTTACGTCTTGTACCGGAATGTCATCCAAGTGACCTTTAACAACGGTGTACAGGGAGCAAACTTGCTTGGCAAGAGAAAGCGGCTGATGCACGCCTTGCTTCAAGATTTCAAGTGTACGAACCCCGCGGTCCAGACGAGCTTTCGTCGCTCTGTCAAGGTCGGAACCGAACGCTGCGAAGGCAGCAAGCTCACGGTATTGCGCCAAGTCTACACGCAGCGTACCGGCAACTTTTTTCATGGCTTTCGTTTGAGCGGAGCCCCCTACACGGGATACAGAGTTACCAACGTTAACCGCTGGACGCTGACCGGAGTAGAACAGGTCGGACTCAAGGAAGATTTGACCGTCCGTAATGGAAATTACGTTCGTAGGAATGTATGCGGAGATATCGCCCGCTTGAGTCTCGATGAATGGAAGAGCCGTAATCGAACCGCCGCCAAGCTCATCGTTCAATTTCGCAGCGCGCTCCAGCAAACGGGAGTGCAGGTAGAATACGTCCCCTGGATAAGCTTCGCGACCTGGTGGACGACGGAGCAAGAGGGACAACTCACGGTATGCAGCCGCTTGTTTGGACAAGTCATCGTATACGATCAATACGTGCTCGCCTTTGTACATGAAGTACTCGCCCATTGCACAGCCCGAGTACGGAGCCAACCAAAGCATAGGTGAAGGCTCGGAAGCGGATGCTGTTACAACGATTGTGTAATCCAAAGCGCCGGCAGCACGAAGTTTCTCAACAACGCCTACAACCGTGGATTGTTTTTGACCGATAGCGACGTAAATACATTTCACGCCGTTACCTTTTTGGTTCAGGATCGCATCGATAGCAATCGCTGTTTTACCTGTTTGACGGTCACCGATGATCAACTCACGCTGACCGCGACCGATTGGAACCATCGCGTCAATCGCTTTGATCCCTGTTTGCATTGGCTCATGAACGGATTTACGAGCCATAACGCCTGGAGCCATGTTCTCTACAGGGCGGAATTCCGTAGAAGCAATTGGACCTAAACCGTCGACCGGTTGACCCAGGGAGTTAACGACACGGCCGAGAAGGGCTTCCCCAACAGGAACCTCCATGATACGTCCAGTACGTTTTACTGCATCGCCTTCACGGATATCCTTGTAAGGTCCGAGAATAACGATACCGACGTTGCTTTCTTCAAGGTTAAACGCGTAGCCAAGAACGCCATTCGAAAACTCAAGCAGTTCGCCTGCCATGACGTTTTCCAAACCGTGAGCACGAGCGATACCGTCCCCGACTTGAATGACTGTACCTACGTCAACCACTTGCATATCGGATTTATAGTTTTCAATCTGTTGTTTAATCAATGAGCTGATTTCTTCAGGTTTGATACTCAACGAACGTCACCCCTATTCTTACAGTGCATGTTATTAAAAACCGGTCTCTTAAACCAGAGCTTTGGACAGGCGGTCCAGCTTGCCTGCCAAACTGCCATCATATAAACGGTCACCGATGCGTACTTGAATGCCGCCGAGCAGCTTAGGCTCGACAACAGCAGTTGCGCGAATCGTTTTTCCCGTCAGTTTGCTGAAATGCGATGCAATTTCCGCTTGTTGAGCTTCAGTCAGTGTGAAGGCGGAATAAATGGTTGCACTGGCTTGGCCGAGTGCTTCATTCGCAATTTTCACATAATCGCTCACCAGAGCGGAAAGAATCGCTTGTCTTCCTTTATCGATCAAAACCAGCAGCGTGTTCCACACCGGCTCGGAAACTTTGCCCTCGAAAATCTGCTTCAGCAGGTCCGTCTTGACGGTCGCCCCGATGTTCGGATGGTTCAGGAACTTCTGCAAGTCCGCATTGTCCCTAATCGCACTAGCTACAGATTTCAGCTCTTCTTCGACTTGGGCAATTATTCCCTTGCCTTGCGCTACTTCAAAGAGAGCTCTGGCATAACGCTTCGCTACGACGATGTCACTCATACGTTGCCTCCTACCTCTTTGAGGTAATGCTCAACCAGTTGCTCTTGTGACTTTTCGTCGATTTGCTTTTCAATAATTTTGGAGGCAATCAGAACGGACATCGCGCCGACTTGGCTGCGAAGTGCGGCAACCGCTTTGTTCTTCTCGCTCTCAATATCTTTCAAAGCTTCTTCTTTCAGACGAATCGCTTCTGCTTGTGCAGAACGAAGAATATCATCAGCTTGTTTGGAACCTGTCAATTTCGCTTGCTCGATGATATCGGTAGCTTCCTTGCGCGTTTGTTGCAGAACTTGCTTTTGTTCCTCTAACAGTTGTTCAGCTTGCTTGCGGCTTGTTTCAGCCGTTTGAATTTGTTCTTTAACCAGCTGTCTGCGTTTTTCCATCATGCCGAACAGAGGACCGAACGCAAACTTGGAAAGCAACAGATACAGAATCAAAAACGCGATAATTTGTATAAAAAATGTGGACCATTCAATATGCAAGTAACGTCACTCCCTTCTGATAAGGTGGGCAAAATGAAGGCGTGGTGGCGACTTTCGCCATCCCCGCCGAACGATTTCTTAAGCTTGCCCCATAAAGATGAACGCAAGAACCAATGCAACGACCGGCATTGCCTCTACCAGACCTACCCCGATAAACATTGTTGTTTGAAGCGTACCACGAAGTTCTGGTTGACGGGAAATACCTTCCAAAGCACGACCTACGATCAAACCGTTACCGATACCTGCACCAAGTGCTCCCAAACCGAATACGATACCTGCTGCTACTAATGCTATTGCTCCCATTGTGAAAATCCTCCTTAAACTCTTCTAAGTTTATTTTAGTTGTATAAGTTGACTCGAGACTTCCCGAGGTAAGTCTTGCTTCTAATGTTCTTCTTCATGGACTAACGTTTGTGAGATGTAAACCATTGTCAACATTGTGAATACGAAGGCTTGAATAGCGCCAACGAACACACTGAAGCCCTGCCATACGAAGAGAGGCGCAATTCCAAACCATCCTGCTCCAATAATGACAGATATCATAATTTCACCTGCATAAATGTTACCGTAAAGACGGAAAGCGAGCGTAAGCGGCTTTGATACGACTTCAATCAAGTGAAGGATCAACATTGCCCCTTTGTACTCAAAATAGTGCGCGAAGTAATGCTTCGTGTTACGCGTAATCCCTAAGTAATGGCTTAATACGATTACGATAACCGTAAGCGCTCCTGTAACAGCGATGTCGGCTGTTGGCGATTTCCACCAAGTAGTATGATCTTCCGTCACGATAGAGAAAGGAAGACCGAGCATGTTGCCGATAAAGATGTACATAATGAGCGATAGACCTAACGCGATGAATCCTTTGCCATGCTTGGACCCGATGGTGCTTCCGATGATTCCTTCTACGAATTCGATCGTCCACTCCATGAAGTTCTGCAATTTCGAAGGATTTGTAACAGACGCCTTGCTGGCCCCTGCGATTGCGAGGATAAGCACAATAATGGAGGTAATTCCGATCATCAATAGTGCAGATGCGTCGAAGTGAATACCTAACCACTCAAATCCTGGTGCGTGATGTTCCATGTTTTCCAATTTCACCCCTTTCATCGAATGGAATTACTTCTTAGACTTCCTAATAGAAAGAATACCCAGTACGAGTGTTGCCAATTGAGCAAAAAAGTATCCCACGATCGTCGTGGTTAACGCGACATGTTCCGGATACCTTACGGCAACTAAGCCCGCGAAGCCAGCAACTGCTGCCCTTGTCAGAAAACCCAGGGTCACCTTGCGCCCTTTCTGCTCTATCGCAGCTGCTCCCAACTTGTTAATTTTCCAGGCCAGAAACCTTGCATTGATCATACTCGCAGCGGAGCCGAGCATAATCCCGGCAAAATAGATCCGGTAATCAACAAGAAGCGCCCATGCAGCCAAACAAAAGGATAAAAAGAAAAGAAACACATTTTGAACCGTTTTCAGAGTGGCTGAAAATTCATCCATCATAGCCCTCCGTACTGCTTAATCATGAAGTAAATGCTTATGACTCCGGTTACAAGCCCTAGCAAGAATCCGCCTAGCAACCAGAACTGTCCACCTAGTGTCCGGCTTAGCCAATCGCCGAGCAAATATCCGGCTCCTAAACAGACCACGAGGTCTATGCCGATCGCACTAGTTAACGCAACTGCCCGCCACGGATTATCATTGGGATTTTGCCGTTTCATCGCATCCTCCTGAAGGCTTTCCGCCTGGGAAAACCCGTTTCATAGACATCATGCTACGAATCCTCATTTATTGTATCGAAGCCATGCAAGGTTTGTCAATTGACAGAACTTCACAAGTGTCGCCCCCCCAAACACCTGAGAGCCTTGCGGCTCTAGGGTTTGCGAGTTTCCAAACCAAACAGTCGAACTGTACGCTGTAGCGTTTGTCATGATTTTGTCACGGTTAGAATGCTTCAGGACGCTCCGAGACCTTGCCGAAGTGATGCAGAATCCCTTGAACGATCCGTTGCGACGCTTTGCCGTCCCCGTAAGGGTTGGCGGCTTGGCTCATTTTATTGTATAAAACAGGATCGGTAAGCAGCGCGCGAGCACGCTCATAGACCTTCTCCTCGTCCGTTCCAACCAGCTCGAGCGTGCCGGCTTGAATGCCTTCCGGACGCTCTGTCGTATCGCGAAGCACCAGCACGGGCACCCCAAAGGAAGGTGCTTCTTCTTGAATGCCTCCGGAATCCGTCAGGATCATATGGGTATGCGGATAAAAATTATGAGTTTCTACGACATCCAGAGGTTCGATTAGTTTTATCCGAGGATGATTGCCTAATATTTCATGAGCTGGCCCTTGCACAGCAGGACTTAGATGGACCGGATAAACGATGGCGATATCCTCAAACTCATCTGCAATACGCTTCACAGCGCGGAATATCTGGCGGTGCGGCTCGCCTTGCGACTCCCGGCGGTGCGCCGTCATGAGAATGAGCTTGCGTCCTGCAGCCCACTCCAGAATCGGGTGCTGATAGTCCTTCTCCACCGTATATTGGAACACATCCGTAACCGTATTACCCGTTACATAGATTTGGGACTCCGATTTATTCTCTTTGCGCAAATTATCAGCCGACAGCTGTGTCGGCGCGAAATGCAAGTCGGCCAAAACGCCTGTCAGCTGACGATTCATTTCTTCCGGATAGGGCGACATTTTGTTCCATGTGCGCAAGCCAGCTTCGACATGGCCGACTTGAATCTGCTGCATGAAAGCGGCGTAGCTGGCAAGGAACGTAGTCAATGTATCGCCATGCACGAGAATTAAGTCCGGCTTCGCTTCCTTGAAGACGGGCTCTAAGCCTTGAAGCACGCGGATCGTAATTTCGTTGAGCGTTTGGCGGTCTTTCATGACATTCAAGTCATAGTCCGGTTTAATATTGAAAATATCGAGCACCTGATCCAGCATTTGGCGATGCTGCGCCGTTACGCAAACAAGAGATTCAATATGCTCCGGATGCTTCTCCAGCTCCTTAATCAGCGGAGCCATCTTAATCGCTTCGGGTCTTGTCCCGAAAATCGTAATGACCTTCAAACGTTCCATTCGTTCTTCTCCCCCATCGTAAGCCTATTATTTCGTGCCGAACAAACGATCTCCTGCGTCTCCCAATCCAGGTACGATATAACCATGATCATTCAAATAGTCATCTACGGCAGCGACGTAAATATCAACGTCCGGATGCTCCTGCTGAACCGCTTTGACCCCTTCCGGCGCAGCAATTAAGCACATCAGCTTGATCTGCGTGCAGCCTCTGCGCTTCAATACTTCGATCGCCATATTGGCAGAGCCGCCTGTAGCCAGCATCGGGTCAATCACAATCAATTCCCGCTCCTGCACATCCGTCGGCAGCTTGACATAGTATTCGACAGGCTGAAGCGTGTCCGGATCACGGTAAAGACCGACATGTCCGACTTTCGCAGCCGGAATCAGCTTCAATACGCCATCGACCATCCCCAAGCCCGCGCGCAGAATCGGAATCAAGCCCAGCATTCTTCCGGAGATGATGCGGCAATCCGCCGTCGTTACCGGTGTCTTCACCTGCACATGCTCAAGCGGAATATTTCTCGTAATCTCGTAAGCCATTAACGTAGCCACTTCGTCTACAAGCTCCCGAAAATCTTTGGTCTTCGTGTTCTCATCCCGAATATACGTCAGCTTATGCTGAATCAGCGGATGATCACAAATAAATAACTTCCCCATAAATATCCTCCTAAAAATCTACACGTTATATGTATGTTACCCATTTAGCGTCAAGGTACGACAAACCTCGTTTATTATATCATATGTTATCCAACTTATCCTAAAAAAACCGCCTGAGAGCTGCTCTCAAGCGGTTTAGTTACACAGAAAGTGAGTTTTCTTCTTCCATGGAATCCGTCCGGTACCAGATGCTCTTAAAATCAAACCATCCGAGCGTATTAAAAGTTATGCCCTGCAGATGAGGGCTGTATACCAATTGTTGGGTGGTATGCAGCAAAAATAGAACCGCATAGTTCTCCGACACGAGCGACTGCATGGCGCGAATCCGCTGCATTCGCCTGAAGGCGTCAGGCTCCGCTTCAATCGAAGCGATCGTTTCGTCGAATATTCGGCGCTGATCGTCCGTTGCGAAAGTGCGCACGGCAAGATTGCCGACTTTGTACATCTCGATGAGGCAGCGGGCTTCATCATCGTCCGCCACGACGCCGCCCATAATGGCATCGGCCTCCAGCAGGAGAGGAACCTTCGTCATTTGTTGAAACGTGTACTGCTTCAGCTCGACCGGGATTCCAATGGCCCGGCAAGCGGCCTGAATCCATTCGGCCTGGGCGCAATTCTTCTGGGTGAAGACCATCTTCAAGGGTTCGCCGGCATAGCCGCATTCCCGCAGAAGCTCTCTCGCCCGCTCAGGTTGATTATCGTCAGGCTGCGGCCCCGGTAGCTCGGGCGGCAGGAAATCGGCAGCAGGTCTGGCGTGGTAAAGACCAAGCTCCTTAATCAGCCCGCACCTGTTCAGAACGAGCTCTACCGCCTGGCGGAACTTTAGCTGCTGCTGCGGCCCCTGCTTCCGCAAATTAAACACGATCGTACTGGAGCCCAGCATCATAATCTCCTTCTTGTACCAATGGGCAGGAGCCGGCTGTTTGTAATGGTTGAGCTTCCCCATCTGGAAGTTCAGCTGCTGCCATCTCCGCTCGCTGACATCGTCCGGGACATATAACAGCTCGATCCGGTCGAGATGGGCGCCTTCCCGGTAATAATCCTCGAACGCTTCGAGCGTCACGCCCCCGGCATCGTGCCTCACGATGCGGAACGGTCCCGTACCGACAGGCAGCATGCTGGCATCCGCCACTTTGGTCGCGCTGTATACGTCGGCCGGCACAATCGCCGCCTGATACGAGCTCACATAGTGCGGCAGCAAATAATTCGGCGCATGCATCTCCAAACGAACCGTTAACCGGTCGAGAGCGCGAATCTCCTTCACCGACTGCAGGAGCCAGCGGTTCGGCGAGTCTTCCGTGCCAATGGTCCGCAGCCGATTGAACGTGAACACCACATCGTCAGCCGTCAGCTCGCGGCCATGGTGGAACCGTACCCTTTTGCGCAAATAAAAGGTCCATTCCGTGGCATCGTCGTTGCTGGCCCACTCATGGGCTAGACCCGGCACCACCTCGCGGCACACCGGATTGTAATAAAGCAGCGTGTCGAAGGCCTGCTTAATGAAGTGCAGATCGCGCGAGAAGAGCACGTCCACAGGATCCAGAGTCAGCACGCGGATCTGCATCGGCAGCCGAAGCGTCTCGGCATTGCCGGTCTCGCAGTTGCCTCTGTAGCCGAAATAGCTGCCCAGCCAAGCCAAGAACCGGTCCATGACGGCTCCGTCCAAGCCATCCATTTGAAACATGCTCATGGCGCTGTTCAAGTTGCCCTGTTCGACAAGGAGCTTCGCTTCCGCCAGCAGCAGATCTTCCGCAGGAACCAAGAACCGGATGGCGGAACGGTGCCCGCGACCGCGGCCCGGGGTCCAGACGATCCAGCCCATCTCGCTCATTTTGCGGATCAATATTTTCACGTTACGTTCCGTACAAAAAAGGTAGCCGGCAATTTCTTCAACCGAAACGGGCACGTCCATATACGTGTGGGGGATATGTAAGGCGCGCGTTACCGATGACTTCAACTGCGCATACTGTAAGGCAAGCTGCATGAAATTACCCTCCTCTTACACGAATTACCAAAGAGTATAGTGGCGCGCCAGACATTCGTCAACATCCTTTCGAGGGAGGAAAAGGTGAAAGTTTTCCAAAGCTATGTACACTTTTTAACTTACGGTCATTTGGTATGATGGGTGTACCTAGCTTGGCCAGAATCTACGAAACAGGTGATGCAGCATGACTTTCTTCCAATTCCACCCTAATGTACGGCTGCGCATTGCGCTAAGTTTTTTGACCAATATCCTCAGCAACATGATCCTTCCGTTCATGTCGATCTATATCGCACGTACGCTCGGCACGACGATAGCCGGTACGGCGACAACGATATCCATCATCATAGCCTTGCTCAGCGCCACCCTCGGGGGCCATTACGCCGACCGGGTCGGCCGCAAAAAAATGATGCTGATCGGAGAAGGCGTCGCACTGCTCGCTTATGCCATCATGACCTTCGCCAATTCGCCGCTCTGGCATTCAGCAGCCCTGACGCTGATCATGACGCTGATCTCCAGCGCTTCGTGGGGACTGAGCAAACCGGCCGTCGAGGCCATGCTGATCGATGTGTCCGGACCGGATACGCGCAAAGCGATCTATCGGATTAATTATTGGTCGAATAACCTGGCCATTTCCGTTGCGGGGATGATCGGGGGCTTTTTCTTCAGCGACTATCTCTTCGAGCTTCTGCTTGCAGCGAGCCTGATGTCGCTTCTAGCGTTCCTGATTACCGCCTTCTTCATGTCGGAGACGATGCCGGAAGCTGACCGTGACCGGACCCAGACCGATCAAGACCTGCCTGCCGCACGGAAGCAGCAGGTGTCCATGCTCGAACGGTACAAGGAGGTGCTGCGGGACCGCCGGTTCGTGATTTATTTACTCGCCAGTGTCCTCATCGTGTCGGTAGAGATGAATTTAAGCGGATATATCGGCGTACGGATTGCCCAGGATATCCAGCACACCCCGTGGCTTCCGGGATTATCCGCAGCCGTGGACGGGCTGCCGCTCGTCGGAATCTTACGTACAGAGAACACGATCGCCGTCGTGCTCCTCTCCCTTTTCGTCGGCCGACTGCTCAAGAACAGCTCCGATACCAGGGTCATGCTGCTTGCCATGTTCCTGAATGTGGCCGGTTACTCGTACCTCGTATTCGGCGGCCAGCCGGCCTTACTGCTGCTGCTTATGCTTGTGGCAACCATCGGGGAGATCACCTATGTTCCGCTCAAGCAGGCGATGCTCGTGCAGCTCGTCCCCGATCATGCCCGCAGCTCTTACATGGCGCTCAGCTCCATGACCAATCGCGTTGGGATCATGGTCAGCGGCCTGAACATGATCATCGGCGGCTTCCTGCCGACCGGTGCTATGGCGGTGTTCATCCTGCTGACCGGTGTCATCGGAATAGGCATGATGGCGTCCATTCTGCCAAGCCTTAAGCAAGAAGAACATGTGCGGCATGCCGCGTTGTGAGCGAAAGGCCGGACTTCGGCGTCAGCCCGCGTTCCGCGTTCCCGCCGTAATTCTTCCATTACCGGGCCGCGTGCTATTTGGCGGCTTGCCGCTGTTTCCTGCACCATAGGGATAGTGTCCATATGAAAAAGCCCGGTCATTCATGACCAGGCTTTTTGTTCGTATTTAAGAGACCCACGAGCGAACGCCATCTTCCGATACGACACTCCGTTCGTTTGGAATTCCTCCGCTTCTAACGGACTGAGACGCCGCTATTCAACGATTTCCATGGGCAAAATTAACCCTATCGGACTCAGATGACGCTATTTACCCAAAATGTTCCCGATCAGGCTTTAATTCCGCAAATAGAGGTTCTCTAGTCCGTTACAACAGCAATATAGGCCGAAAACCTTAAATAACGGCTCTACTGTCCATTAGAGTCCGTTAGCAGGCGGACAAAAAAGAGCAGGGAATCCCCTGCTCTTTCCTTGATTAGTATGTCAAACCTGGGTATAGCGGATATTGCGCCGTCAAATCTTTCACCATGCCGCGAGCTTTCTCCAGCACAGCTTCGTCTTTCGGGCTTTTCAAAGTCAAAGCGATGACTTTCGCGATTGTTTTCATCGCTTCTTCGCCCATGCCGCGGGAAGTTACAGCCGGCGTACCCAGACGGATACCGCTTGTGATGAACGGGCTGGTCGGGTCGAAAGGAATCGCGTTCTTGTTCGCTGTAATACCGATCTCGTCAAGCACGTGCTCGGCATCTTTACCGGTGATGTTCAGGTTGCGCAAGTCAACCAGCATCAAGTGGTTGTCCGTACCGCCGGAAACCAAGTTAATGCCTTCCGCTGTCAGCGCTGTTGCCAACGTTTGAGCGTTGTTGATCACGTTCTGACCGTAAGTTTTGAACTCCGGCTGCAGCGCTTCACCGAAGGAAACGGCTTTCGCAGCGATTGTGTGCATCAAAGGTCCGCCTTGGGAACCAGGGAATACGGCTTTATCGATCGCCGCCGCCCACGCTTTGCGCGTAAGAATCATACCGCCGCGAGGACCGCGAAGCGTTTTGTGCGTCGTTGTCGTTACGAAATGTGCGTGAGGCACTGGATTCGGATGCAAGCCGGCAGCTACCAGACCTGCGATATGCGCCATATCGACGAAGAACAGAGCGCCTACATCGTTAGCGATAGAAGCCAGCGCTTCGAAATCGATAGTGCGCGGATACGCGCTTGCGCCTGCAACGAGCATGCGAGGCTTATGCTTGAATGCCGCTTTACGTACATCGTCGTAATCGATGCGGAAATCTTTCTCGCTTACGCCGTAAGCAACGAAGTTGTACAGAATACCGGATGCATTGACAGGGCTGCCGTGCGTCAAGTGACCGCCGTGCGCCAGGTTCATCCCAAGCACCGTGTCGCCAGGGTTCAATGCCGCCAAGTAAACAGCCATGTTGGCTTGCGCACCGGAGTGCGGTTGAACGTTCGCGTGCTCAGCTCCGAAGAGCTCCTTCGCACGATCGCGAGCGATATCTTCCACGATGTCTACGTACTCGCAGCCGCCGTAGTATCTTTTGCCCGGGTAGCCTTCAGCGTATTTGTTCGTCAGCACCGTGCCCATCGCTTCAAGAACGGCTTGGCTTACGATGTTTTCCGAAGCGATCAATTCAATTTTGTCGCGTTGACGGCCTAGCTCGAGGTTCATCGCCTCTACGATTTTCGGATCTTGTTTGCTCAAAAAGTTTGTCATATGGAACTCCTCCTATAAGATAATCTTTTGTCTAAAATAAAACCCTAGCAATCCGCATCCGGCGCGGCTTGCCGATATAACTGCTCAGCAGCCTCAGGTGTATAAACGGCTCTCGTCCCGCCGACCAGCTTCGGACGGGTGAACGCCATCGTCACATAAGCGTGGCCGATATTTCGTACGGGCGGTCTGGCCGGTACGGCAACCCTGCGCAAATGCATGCCGATCAACGTGCTGCCGATATCGATGCCGGCGTGCGCCTGAATCGTCTCGACAACGACCGGCTTGGCGAAGTGGCGGTACGCGTACGATGCCATCGAGCCGCCGGCCTTAGGCACCGGGATGACCGACACAGGCTCAAGCTGAGGGGAGATCGCCAAGAGCTCCTCCTCGATCACGAGCGCGCGGTTCAAATGCTCGCAGCACTGATAAGCCAAGTGCAGCCCGAACTCGCGGCTGATGCGCTGCGCCGTCTCGAAGATCGGCTTCGCTGCATCGAGTGTCCCCGACGTGCCGATCCGATGCCCGAGAATCTCGCTCGTGCTCGTTCCAATAACCAGAATGTGGCCCGGCCGAAGACCTCCCACCTTGACCAACTCGCGAAGATTCGTTTCCACGCCCTCTGCAACCGTGTGAAGAATGGAGTCTGTCATCGTCTCACCCGCTCCTGCTTAAGGATGAATCGCGAAGCGATCTTCGATGCTTTGCACTTTGTTAATGCGATTCCGGTGGCGTTCGCCTTGCGAAAACTCGGTTTCCAGCCAAATTTTCACGATTTCCTCCGCCACACCGGGCCCTACGACCCGCTCGCCGATCGCAAGCACGTTCGTATCGTTGTGCTCACGTGTCGCTTTTGCGGAGAAAAGGTCATGCACCAAGGCACAGCGGATACCAGGAACCTTATTGGCGGCAATGGACATACCGATGCCCGTTCCGCAGATCAAGATCCCTTTATCGGCTTCTCCCGATACGACTTGCTCGCAAACCTGCAGCGCATAATCCGGATAATCCACCGAATCCGCACAATTACATCCATAATCGATAACCTGATGACCTAATGATTCAATAAAAGGAATGATAACATCTTTCAAACGATAGCCAGCATGATCCGCACCTAAGGCAATTTTCATGTAAAAACGCTCCTTTGCTTGTTCGAATTCGACCATCCTATTATATCCCAAAGTCCACCAGAAAACGAAAAAAAGAGCGAACACGCTAGAAATAGCGCGTTGCTCTTTTGCCCAGGCGACCGGCCGTATAGCTCAATGCTCCATTGTGGTTAATCCCACTCGTCGCCAGTTACATTGAGTCTTGATTGATATATTCATCATATCGCATTCTGACCGAGGTGTAAAGATGTATCCTGCTGCCATTCTTAGGCTTTCGGACCTTCTCCGCCTTCGCGAAGCTTCTGCACCAATTTATCCAAACTCCGGCTGATTTCCTCCGCCGTCTTCCGGTAAACCTCCAAGGAGCCGCCGAACGGATCGGAAATGTCATAGTCGGGAATTTCATCTTCAAGCGTATAAATGCGGTTTCTCTCTTCCACCGTTACAGTTTGGGATAGCGCCCGTTTGAGCTGAAGCTCTGTCACCAGCCGCTCCCTCTCTTCGATGGCCTGTAGGATCCGGTCGTCGTCCTCTACGTATTCCTTGAGGGTGAACGTCTTGTCTACGGCGTCCGGGAACCGCTGAATCACCGACCGTTTGTGCCCCGTGGTCATCGTCAGAATGAGATCGGCCCACTGCACCTCGGACTCCTGAATCGCTAACGAACGAATGTCTTCCTTGAAACCTGCCTCCTGCAGCAGCGATGCACTATTCCGGGAAATGGGAGCGCCCGTTACCGCAGATACACCGGCTGAACGAACTTCCGCCGCTAGTCCTTCTTCGTGCACTCGAATGCGCAGCAAACCTTCGGCTAACGGACTGCGGCACGTATTTCCCGTACAAACAAATAGAATTCGCAACATGAACCCCTCACTTTCCGTTAATTCGTCTCTACCTCTTCTATTGTATCATAGCAAAAACTTGATCCCAAACGCGAGCAAAATCAATCCGCCGAACGCCTCGCCGTACTCCCCGACCCAGCCGTTGACCCGTCGTCCAACCAGCAAGCCCGCAATGGAGAGCAGCCCCCCGAACAAACCGAATGCAAACACGGTCAGCAGGATATCCGTCGCAAACATGCCCAATGAGACTCCTACGGAGAAAGAATCGATACTGACGCTAAGCGCAAAAATCGTGAGCCCCCAGAGCGTTCGATGATCGAAGGAAACCGCTTCTTCTCCGCGAACCGAACTATATACCATATGTGAGCCCAGAAGGATAAGCAGACAGCCCCCCGCCGCAGTGGCGACATTGCCAAGCAGCAGCGAGACATATTGTCCCATGAACATGCCCATCAGAGGCATGATGATATGGAAAATACCGATCACGATGCTGATTTTCAGAATATCGAGCAAGCGAATGCCCTTCATACCGATGCCGATCCCTAAGGAAAAAGCATCCAGCCCCAAAGCAACCGCCATAATGAGTATTGTGATCAGTTGCCCTAATTCAACGTCAGTCCCCAGCATCTTGCTTTCCCCCTTGTCCGCTTTCTTCTCCAAGATATGCGGACAAACAGGGAATCATGCTAGCTAAACGCGTACAAGCCGGTGACCGGCAGCCTTACGCAGCCGATTCATAATGGCATGGCCAATCCCCGTCTCCGGGCAGCCCTCTGCGGCAATATACCGGATGCCTTCCTGATCGAATTGCCTCAACGCAGCATACAGCTCCTGAGCAATCGTTTCCGGTTCGGCCAGCGAGCCGCAGGCAATGACGAGATCGGCCTGGAATCGCCCGGCTCTCTCCTCATACGTGAGAATGCCGGTTGACTCCCCTCTCTCCTTGGCAGCGCGGACGTCTTCTTGGATCCAGGCGGCCACGGCTTCCGAATCCTCGCCGTACACGATATGCATATATCCCTTCGGGGCGTAATGCGTATACTTCATGCCTGGCGCGCGCGGCGTTTCGGCGGCCCGCACCTCTTCCCGCTCCTGATCATGCACACGGACATGCGGAAGCGCAGAGCGGAGCTGCTCCGCCGTCACGCCGCCGGGGCGCAGTATATATAACTCGCCGTCTGCGAGCTGGATCACTGTCGATTCCACCCCGACCCCGGTGCCTTCGCCGTCCACGATGCCGCCGATGCGGCCGTCCAGATCGTCGCGAACATGAGAGGCCATCGTCGGACTCGGTCTGCCGGAGCTATTGGCGCTAGGTGCGGCGATAGGGAGGCCGGTTTCCCGAAGCAGCTCCAGAGCAACGGGATGGTCGGGGATTCGTATGCCTACCGTCGTTAATCCCGCCGTCACTAACGGCGAAATGCTGCCTGTAAGTACAGGCAGCACGATGGTTAGCGGACCAGGCCAGAACGTGTCCATTAGCATTCGGTGGTCAGGCGTGAGGGACGCCGGATCGATGAGTCCTGCGAGCTGCTCCGGATCTGCGATATGGACGATTAGCGGGTTGTCCGAAGGTCTTCCTTTAGCTGCGAATATGCGTTCCACCGCACGCGTGTTCGTCGCATCGGCGCCAAGCCCGTATACCGTCTCCGTCGGGAAAGCGACCGTCTCCCCGTCCCGCAGCATAGCCGCCGCTTCTATGAGGGCCGTGGATCTCTCTCCTGTGCCCGGTTCCACACTCCAGTATGTTGTCACGATATGATCATCCTTACTTCTAAGTTAATGATTAACTGAACCAGCTGACTACTTTCTTGACCATTTCCCAGACGAAAAATTTAACCTCCGGCTGAGCGTCCTTCGTTTCCTTCGCTTGCTTAGCGTCAGCGGAATCCGCCGCCGGTTTGGCTGTCCCATCCGCTTTCGCTTCCTTGGACGGCTTCGCTGAAGGCTCGGCCGTTTTGCCTGCTTTAGCTGCTGCAGGCGCTTCTGCTTGCTCGGTTTTCGTGACAACGGCTGCCGCTGCCACTGCTTCACCCGATACGGAATCTACGAAGCACAGCGGCGGGAACAACACGCACCACCAATTCTGTCCTTCCCCGCTGCCGATCGTCACGCGAAGCGCTTCGTAATCGCCTGCCGGATATACTTGATTGCCGTACATTTTCGTCGGAAACGGCACTTGGCCCAGCTCGACCGTGTGCGTATAACGGTAACCCCGCTCTTCGATCATTTGTCCGACCAGCGCATCGAACTCAGGCAAATGAGCGGTCACAACCGCTCTAGCTTCTTCCAGCGATTGCGGGCCCACAACCCACTCCTGCATGCGCGCGATAATGGCATCGCGAATCTCGCGTTTCAATGCTTGATCCTGTGCGGAATCCGAGTTTGCTAGAATGCGCAGGCGAATGGATTCTTCCGGAATGACAGGGGAAACTACCGCCGCATTCGTACGATTCGATTCCCAACAAGCGATCATCACAATAAGTGCAAAAGCAACTAATAATAAACTCTTATATGAATGGCGTTCCGTTCTTTTTACCATGAGGAATAGCCCCTTTCCCTTCGCTTCTACTAGCCAGTATAGGCAAAAAGAGGAGAGGCTAAACCTAGCAATCTATTAAAATTTATAGTTGATAGAGTAGATAGATTTGGGAGAAATGAAATGGAGCTTGGAGCTTGATACCCGCTAACGGACTGACGAGCCGTGCAAACCGGCATTAGCGGCTGCTCAGTCCGTTAGGGCAACAAGGGACCCTAACAAGGACTCGCACACGGGCTCCGAGCAGGCCCCCCTACTCCCGCGCCCGAATCGCCAACACATGGCGATCAATGCCCTGCAGATCCGGCACGAACCGGATCTCCTCCCACTCGGCGGCGGCCCGCAGCATCGCCGCCACAGCCTCCGCCTGCCGAATGCCGACCTCGAACCCGACCACGGTCGGGATCTGCGGCAGCTGCGGCAGCTGCATAATCATCCGGCGGTAGAGGTCGAGTCCCTCGGCACCACCGAATAAAGCTGTGTGCGGCTCGTACAGCCGCACCTCCGGCATCAGCGCCGGGAGCTCGCCATCAGGGATATACGGTGGGTTGGACACCAGTATATCCGGAGCGATCCGGCGCTCGATATAAGGCTCGAGGAGATCGCCCTCGAGCCACGTCACCCGCGCAGCCACTCCGTGGCGCTGCGCGTTCGCGCGGGCCATCTCCAGCGCTGCCGCGGAGATGTCGCTGGCGGCCACGCGCCAATTCGGGCGCGCGTGAGCGACGGTCACCGGGATGATGCCGCTCCCGGTGCCGACATCCGCAAGCAGCGGAGCGCCTTGCGGGAATAAACGCGAGCCCTCGTGAAGCAGCGCCTCCACGAGGAGCTCCGTCTCCGGCCGCGGGATCAGTACGGCCGGGCTTACCGCGAACGGAAGGCCGTAGAAATCCTGCTCGCCGGTAATGTACTGCACCGGCTCGCCCGCGGCCTTCCGTTCCACCAGCTGGCGCCATGAATCCGCCAGCTCGGCAGGGAACTGTTCCTGGAAGCGGAACAGCAGTTCCGTCCGGCTGCAGCCCAGCAGATGCTGAAGCAGCAGCTCCACGCAGGAAGCGGCCTCCGCCACGCCCAGCTTCCCTAAAAAAGAAGAAGCCTCTGCATAGGCTTCTCTAATCGTCATCGAGGCAGTCGGCATCACATCGCCTGCTCCCCTTTATCCAAAGCATCCGATTGTGCGGCAATCGTGAGCGCTGACACAATTTCCCCCATGTCCCCGTTCAGCACGGTGTCCAGGCGGTGCAGCGTCAAGCCGATGCGGTGATCGGTAATCCGGCTCTGCGGGAAGTTGTACGTGCGAATCCGTTCCGAACGGTCGCCTGTTCCAACCTTGCTCTTACGCTCGCCCGCGTATTTCGCTTCCTCTTCCTCACGCATTTTGTCGGAAATCCGCGCACGCAGTACGCGAAGCGCTTGCTCCTTATTGGAGTTTTGCGATTTCCCGTCCTGACACGTCGCCACAATCCCCGTCGGCACGTGCGTCACTCGAACGGCGGATTTGGTCGTATTAACGGACTGACCGCCCGCTCCGCTGGAGCAGAACGTATCAACGCGAATATCCGCGTCGTTAATGACAATCTCCACTTCCTCCGCTTCCGGCATGACGACAACCGTCGACGTGGACGTATGAATACGTCCGCCGGACTCCGTTACAGGAATACGCTGTACACGGTGCGCCCCGCTCTCGAACTTGAGCTTGCTGTAGGCGCCTTTCCCCGTGATCATGAAAATAATCTCTTTGAATCCGCCCAAATCGTTCACGGAAGCATCAAGAATTTCCGTTTTCCACCCTTGAGCATCCGCATAACGCGTATACATCCGGTAGAGATCGCCCGCGAACAGCGCAGCCTCGTCCCCGCCTGCCGCACCGCGAATCTCCACGATGACGTTCTTGTCGTCATTCGGATCTTTCGGCATCATGAGCACCCGTAGCTGCTCTTCCAGCTTAGCGGATTGCTCGCTCAGCTCCTCAATCTCCATTTTGACCATTTCGCGCATTTCATCATCCAGCTTCTCGTTCTGCATCGCTTTCGCGTCTGCGAGCTGTTGTGTTACGCTTTTGTACTCATTATAAGCATCGTAGGCTTCCTGAAGATCGGATTGTTCCTTCGAATATTCTCTAAGCTTCTTCGTGTCACTCGTTACATCCGGGTCACACAGCAGCTCGCTTAATTTCTCGTAGCGGTCCACAATGGACTGAAGTCGATCCAACATAGAGGATCACTCCTTTCTTGATTTGTAATTGCCTTATACGTTGAAACGGAAATGCATAACGTCGCCGTCGTTGACGACATATTCTTTGCCTTCCAGGCGAACTTGGCCCTTCTCCTTCGCGCCATTCATTGAACCGGCTGCAACCAGATCCGTGTAGGATACGACCTCGGCACGAATGAATCCGCGCTCGAAATCGGTATGAATAACGCCTGCCGCTTGCGGAGCTTTCGTTCCTTTGCGGATCGTCCAGGCTCTTACTTCCTGCACGCCGGCTGTGAAGTACGTGTACAAGCCAAGCTTGCGGTAAGCCGCTTTAATCAATCTATTCAAGCCGGACTCTTGAAGTCCCAACTCTTCCAGGAACATCGCTTTTTCCTCGTCTTCGAGCTCGGCGATTTCGGATTCAACCTTGGCGCTGATTGAAACAACCTCGTTGTTTTCTTTTGCCGCGTATTCTTGAACCAATTTCACGTACGGATTCTCGTCCGCGTTGGCGACTTCGCTCTCGCTCACATTCGCGGCATACAGCACCGGCTTCATCGTTAACAAGTGCAGGTCACGAATCAACAGCTTCTCGTCATCGCTCAATTCGATGCTGCGCGCAGGCAGATCGTTGTAGAGCACTTCTTTGAGGCGTTCCAGCGTTTCAACCTCGGCCGCAACTTTCTTGTCGCCGCTCTTCAGGTTTTTGCGGGAGCGCTCGATTTTCTTCTCGACGGACTCAATGTCGGCCAAAATCAATTCGAGATTAATCGTCTCGATATCGCCGATCGGATCGACTTTACCGGAAACGTGGGTAATATTATCATCCTCAAAACAACGGACAACATGCACAATAGCATCCACTTCGCGAATGTGCGCCAGAAATTTATTTCCAAGCCCTTCGCCCTTGCTCGCGCCCTTCACTAAACCCGCGATATCCACGAATTCGAAGGCTGTTGGAACAATGCTCTTAGGGACAATCATCTCTACCAGCTTGTGCAATCTCTCGTCCGGCACTTCAACTACCCCGACATTCGGATCTATCGTACAGAACGGATAGTTCGCAGACTCTGCGCCCGCCTGTGTAATTGCATTAAACAATGTCGATTTTCCTACGTTCGGTAGACCGACGATACCTGCTTTCAAAGCCATTGTAGTTACAACTCCTTAATTTATAGAAACTCATCCTTCTTATTATATAGTACTTGGAACGCAAAAAAAAGCCTGAAGGCTACTGATTCGCCGCAGACTTTTTTTCCAGTGCTTTTTTCGTCTCATTTTCCCGCTTCTGAACGAAGTAGGTTTCGATCTGATTTTTTAAAATAAAGCCGCGCAGCGCGTTTGTTTTCGCATCCGGGATACGGACGAAGCTCGCTCCGTAATACCAGCCCTCATTCGTCTTTTCCTGGCGGACGATCTCCATGGTACAGGGGACCAGGAAACCCAGAATCAGCTCCACTTCGAGTCGAGATTGCTTTTGGATCACTTTCTCCAGCATCGTATTCTCAGGAATGGTAAACCCTAATCCATTGACAGAAATATTGCGGATCGCGAATCGGATTGGGTCGTCGAACCGATGTTTATCTCTTCTGTTTTTGTCCTGAAGGGCGAAGAGCAAACCCTCATTCTTCACATCCACGCGGGGAAATTCCCTTTTCTCCGTAAATTTCTTGCGGTTTTCCGGTGGGTTCAACACGATGACGGAGCCCTGCTCCTTGGCGACAACCGCGGTTTCCATTACGAACAATCCGGATTTGGTGTATACGGTCATTTTGCATTTGTCCCCAAGCGCAAACTTGTCGTATTCCGTCAGCTCCACCTCAATAATGTCGCCGAGCGCGTATGTCAGCACGCCCGTGGCCACATAGTCCTCCTTGCTCAGCATCGCCTTGCTTTCAAGCATGACATCGGCATCATACCCCTCCTTGCCGCCATAATATTTGCCTTCTTTTGCTCTGGTACTCACCCTCTGGAACCCTCCGTTCCGCCATAAAATTAAAATAGACCGCCCCTCTGCCGGGGACAGCCTATTACCGCAAACCTAAAAAAGCTTGATTGCCGGTAACCTGGCTGTCATAGTTCCTTCGGAACGGTAGACCCACGGCTTTGCGTCCTTGCCTTTCGGCAAGTTTGCCATTATCGAATCATACTTTAGTCGCTAAATTGGTCAAAAAGACCTATGTATATTTCTTATTATACTGACGTTTGTCTAGATGATCAACAAAATCCCTTGCATACAAGCGGTATATAGTGTAAGAATGTTAAAGAATCACATATCCACAATTTTTCGAGTTATACACATTGTTATCCACAGGTTGTTAACAACGAATGCTTGTTCGTTTTTTTATGCACATGTGGATAAACATTTTTTTGGCGAGGTGTCCCTTTGTGGATGAAAATAAAAGTGTTAACGAGCCGGGTGCTCATCTGGAACATGAACCTATAACAGGTTCTACAGGTGAAAGTGAAAGCGAGCATGAGCATATCCGGTGGATGAGGGCGGCTATTGAAGAGGCGCGCAAAGCCGAGGCGATTCGGGAGGTCCCGATCGGCGCCGTCGTCGTCCATCAAGGCCAAATTATCGGCCGCGGATACAATCTCCGTGAAACGACGCTCGATCCCCTTGCTCACGCGGAGATGATTGCAATTAAGCAGGCAAGCGAGCATTTGCAGGCATGGCGCTTGCTCGACTGCAAGCTCTACGTCACGCTGGAGCCCTGCCCGATGTGTGCAGGCGCGATCGTGCAGGCGCGGGTCCCGCAGGTCATCTACGGCACGACCGACCCGAAGGCCGGCTGCGCGGGCACGCTGATGAACCTCCTGCAGGAGGACCGGTTTAACCACAGGGTCGATGTGGTCAGCGGTGTGCTGCAGTCCGAGTGCGCGACGATGCTGACGCAATTTTTCCGCAAGCTGCGGGGCAAGGAATAGTCACGTTGCGCAGGGCAAAGCATCCGTGTTAAAATAAACGTTGCTATGCGCCCGTAGCTCAGCAGGATAGAGCAACAGTTTCCTAAACTGTAGGTCGTACGTTCGAATCGTATCGGGCGCGTCAAGAAGGCTGTCCCCAAAGCAGATCATCTGCTTTGGAGGGCAGCCTTCTTTGTTTTATCAGCTAATTCTCCCGGACAACCTTTGCACTTCAGGGCTTCCTCGATCTTCTCCCGTTACTGGCTGCTTTCTGCGCTATCCACATGTGGATGAAATCGGCCTGTCCCGACAGTTAAAGAAGCCGAATCAACATGAGCACAAATTGGCACTTTTCGATATGAACAGCGGTATAGAGGGAGGATCGCTGCGGACAAGTGGACAAATCCTTGCAAGAACAATAAAGAGGGTTGATAAGTTCGCCAACCGCTTAATCCAGACAATTTGTGCGGTGCATGAAGTCATAAACAGTCAAAAAAGCAGTCGAAAGCTCGGCTCCCGATAGGGGAGGAGGCGGCTCAAGCCCGCGCTGGACCTGCTATCGGCTCGCTTACACGCAATTGCAGAAATCGACAGCAAAAAGAGGGAGGTTTCGCTCACCTCCCCTTGTCCCGGTACTGCCCGGGGGTCATATTCTCATATTTCCGGAAGAGCCGGATGAAATAGGACGGCTGGTAGCCAATCATCTCGGCAATCTCGTTGACTTTCAGATCGGACTCGACCAGCAGCTTCTTCGCCTTATCCATGCGCAGCGAGATTAAGTAATCGATAAAATTGACGCCATTGATCATTTTGAACGCCTTGCTTAGCGCATAGGTGGTCGTATTGAAGGCTTCCGCACATTCCTCGAGCGAAATATCGCTGTTCATGAACCGTTCATGCAGCCGGTCCGTCACGCGTTCGACCAGACGCCTCATATGAATATCCTGATATTCGTTCAGTCCTGCAAGATAAGGGGTTATCACCTTCTGCTGGAAGAAACGGACGATCTGCTCCGGCTCGCGAAGCTGGTTAAGCTGCTCATACAAGTTATATCCCTCGAAGAAGTGATGCGGGTTATAACCCGATTCCAGCATCGTATGCAGCATACTGCCCAGTACCTGCATGACACCGTCCTGCAGCAGCTTCTCCTTGCTGGACTGGCGGACGAGCTCTTGAACGAAGCACTCGATAAGCTGCAGTGACTGCTCGTTCTGCCCCATCCGAATCGCCTGCATGAGCTCCTTCTCCAAGGCGAACGGGTAATGTACGTCATCATTGGCGCTCGGTAGCATTTCTTCCAAATCCAATACCTGGTGATCGGCCTTCAGATCCCGGTAGCGAATGGCACTGCGCAGGAAAACGAGCAGCTGCGGAAGATCCTGCACTTGCGACGTCAGATTCCCCATGCACACCGTGGTCTGTATTTTCAGCAGAGAGCTGATGGTATGCCCCATATCGTCGGCTAACAAATACAGCTCATCCTTAACCTGCTGCTTCGTGCGATCCATCGGATAGGACACTAGGACGCCGACGGTCATATCCTGGAAGTTCATAATTTCCGCGTTGTAGCTTCGCATCTTCACCATTTCTTGAGCGATGTTCGCAGCAGCGAACGTCGCCAGCTGCTCCTCATTCTCGAGGAACCGCCCGTCTCCCTTGGCAAATCCGCTAATCTGTACGAGCAGCAGCGCGAACCACTGGGAGTCCGTCGGCCAATCGAAGCTCTCCAGCCGGCCTCTCAGCTCCGTCTCGCTAAGCGAATAGAAATGACCTTGTACGAGCTGCAGAAGGAAAGCCGACCGAAGCGCGGGGTAAGCCTGATCCAGCTTCGATTCCAGCGCTCTGCTCTCTTGGCTGAGGTGCTTCCATTCCCGCTCGATGAACGCCAGCTCATCCCCTTGGCTTTCCTGTGTAGGCTTGTAATCCTTGATGACGTTGACCAAGCGCATGATCGGCTTATAGATGCGCTTGGAAGCTACCCAGGAGAGCAGCACGGCGACCAGCAGCCCTATGCCCCCGATGCTCAGCATGCTTCTCGACATAAACTCGACGGGAGCCGTCAGCTCCGACAACGAAGTGGCGGTCACGAACTTCCACAATGTGCCGGAACGGAAGAACTGGCCGTAGGAGACAGAGTAGGACGCCCCATTGTGTTCCAGAATGTGCGAGCCGATGTCTTCGGTTCGTCCGACGACGCTTTCCCGTACGGCGCTTTCCAATTCGGCATGCGCCTCGCCGGCGTTCTTTTGCGAGACGATAATATGTCCGTCCTTACTCATGAGGAACGACGCACCGTTGTTATCAATAGTCATTTCCTCAACCATTTGGACCAATTTTTCACGATCCAAGTAGAGAATCAGCGCTCCATACGGCTCTCCCACACTAGGCAGCTTCTCAATCAACGCAATGTAGGAAGCGCCCGGCTTTCCATTGACCTTCGGCAATGATTCCCACCAGAATACGCCCCGCTTCTGCTCCATCAACGTGTGAAAGATATCCCGGTCCTGCTCGCTCGTAAGCGGCACGATGCCGTCAATATCCGAGATCATGACAGGATCCTGCCTGTCCAAGTACAGCTGCGCCTGTTCGATTAAGGGATACGCTCCCTTCATAAGACCTAAGAAGCGGTATAAGTTCTGTGTGGTGTTGTACTCATCTTTCAAATTGATCTCTGCAAGCCGCGAACCCATTCTGCTATCCAGCGACCACTGCGTAGCGGCCAGCTCAAGCTGAGCCAGATTGTCATTCATGCGATCCATCGTTTTCTTCAGCAAGACGTCATGATTGTGCATGATCTCTTTCTCAATGTGAGTTCGTCCCGTAATGTACGAAGTGTACCCGATGATGACTGTAGGCAAGCTGGTAATGCACAGCACCAAGATTAAGCTTCTACGATAAAAATTGCCTCTGCCGGAACGATGCGTCCACCAATACCAACGCTGTCTCCATCGCATCCACATGCGAATCCCTCTCTCGTCAAATACCGAAACCCCCGCGACGGCGCAAATTTTTCGCGCATCGGGGGGGTGGGTACTATTTATTTATTTGCCGCCGTTACGCTTCTGGTAAGCGGCATTCAATTCTTCCGTGATTTTGATCAAGTCCGGATCCGCTTTCAGTTTAGCTACATAGCTGTCCCAAGCGCTGAGCGGTTCTTTGCCCATAATCACTTTCGTTTTCATATCCTGGATTTTCTTTCTTAGCTCCGTGCCGACTTTCTGGTTCGTATCGGAGTTTAGGCCAAGCGCAGGATCGCCGGTGCTGATTTTGACTTTTTCGTCGATGATTTTCTTGTTACGCTCCAATACGTCGTTCGGCATGCCTGTGCGGTATGCACGCAGGTATTGATCGTATTTCAAGAAAATTTGGCCAAGCGCCTGTTGAGCTACGATATCTTTCTTCGCTTGCTCTGTCGGCGTCTTAATGCCGTCTTTCTCGGTATAGTGAACGTCCTTCAAGCCAAAGCTCGCCAAATCATAGCCTTCTTGCGTCGCGCCGTAATCCATGAATTTCAGCAGCTGCTTTACTTTGGCCTCAGGCACGGATTTCGGGATGGCGTACATACCGAAGAATCCGCTGTCTTTGTTGGAGTAGCCGTTAAGCGATACGAGCGGGATGAAATCCGCCTTCGGATTCGTTTTGCGCAGCTCCTCCGTCGGCTCCCACGCCGCTTCCGCCGTATCCTGGAAGCCGCCGCCGCGGTTTGCTTTCAACAGATCTTTGGCCTGTGTATTTTTGAGCACCGCGATGTCCTCAGGAATCAACTTCTCCTGATACGCACGATTCATCCACGTCAGCGCTTCCTTCACCTCAGGCAGCACGTTGACGTTGACCAGCTTGCCGTCTACGAGCTTCCAATCGCCGTTGACTTTGGTGAAGCTGTTCTGCAGCTGACCCATATAGGACATGCCGTTCTGGTCAACGAAGCCGATATATCCGATGGTGTCATTCTTGCCGTTGCCATCCGGATCTTTCTCAACGAACGCTTTCAATACCGTATATAATTCATCCGTCGTTTTCGGAATGTCCAAGTGCAGCGTATCCAGCCAATCCTTGCGCAAGTAAGGGAATCCGCCGCCGTCTGTCGGACGGGCACGCGGAATGCCGTAGGTTTTGCCATCCGCCTGCTTCGTGTTCTCCCATGATTCCTTCGGATACTGCATCAAGTTCGGGTAATCCTTCAGCATCGGCGTCAATTCCCAGAATGCGCCTTGCGCCACCATACCGCGGACTTGCGCGCTGAACGGATCGTCGAGCAGTATCAGGTCGGGAATGTCGCCGGATGCCAGCGTGACGTTAATTTTGTCCGCATAGTTATTCGGTGAAACCCATGTAATTTTGAGCTTCGTGTTCGTTTTCTTCTCGATTTCTTTGACAATGACGTTGTCGGGTCCCGGAGGCTCCGGCGTGTAATACATCGTCATGATGCTGATCTCCGTCGGTTTGGCGGATGCCGTCTCTCCCGCACCGCTTGCCGGAGCGTTGTCCTTGCTGCCGCAGGCCGCGAGGATGGAGGATACCAGAAGGGTTGATGCGACTACGCTAATTGCTTTCTTTTTCATAACCATGATTGTACAACCTCCCCAAATGTTTAAACCATTGCTATTCTTTAACCGAACCAACCATCGCACCTTTGGCAAAATGCTTTTGCAGGAACGGATATACCAACAAAATCGGTACGGTTGCAATGACAACCGCAGCCATCTTCAGGGTTTCCGGAGGAATCCGCTGCTCGGACATCATTTCCGCCGCGGCGCCGCCGCCTGCAGCCGTTGAAGCGTCAATCAGCATGTTTTGCAGCAATACTTGCAGCGGCTGCTTGGTGAAATCATTGATATAAAGAAGCGCCGTGAAGAACGTGTTCCAGTAAGCCACGGCATAGAATAACCCGAAGGCGGCGAGCGAAGGCAGTGATAGCGGCAAAATAATGCGGTACCACACGCTGATATCGTTGCAGCCATCGATTCTGGCTGATTCCTCCAAGCTGGCCGGAATACTGTCGAAGAATCCTTTCATCAACAGCACGTACCAACCGCTGGTTAGAACGGGCAGAATGAGCGACCAGGTGCTGTTAATCAAGTGCAGGTCTCTCACCAACAAGTAAGGGGGAATAATCCCCGGGTTGAACAGGGTCGTCAACAAAATAAGCAGCATGATGAATTTGCGGCCCTGCAGTCTTTTGCGGGAAATGGCATAAGAGAGACAGGATGTAACCAACAAACTGAGCGCCGTCCCGACGACCGCCAGAAATATGCTGTTTCCTATCGCATGAAGGAACGCATCGGTAGACATCAGGTACTTGTAGGAGGCCAAGCTCCACTTGGTCGGAAGCAATTGGAACTCACTGGACAGATAGCTCGACGGATCGCTGAACGAGACGACAAACACGTAGTAAAGCGGGAAGAATGTAATAATCCCCAGTACGGCAAGCAAGATTGCATTCACCGCGTTGAACACGCGATCACCTTTGGAAGCGATAGCGGTAGCTGTAAATTCAGATGACATCGAGAGTTCCTCCTTCCCTTTCTAGTAGACGCCGTCTTCGCCGAATTTCTTGGCCAGCTTGTTCGCCCCGATGACCAGCAGCAAACCAACGACGGACTTAAACAATCCGACAGCGGTGCTGTAGCTGAATTGGCCCTGCTTCACGCCAAGCCTGTACACATAGGTATCGAACACGTCGGCTACCTCGGAGACGGCACCGTTCATCATTAGGAACACTTGTTCGAATCCGACATCCATGATGTGACCGATACGCAGAATCAACAGAATGATAATGACCGAGCGGATACCCGGCAGGGTAATATGCCACATTTGGCGGAAGCGGCCGGCGCCGTCCATTTTGCCCGCTTCATATAATTGAGGATCAATACTAGCCATGGAAGCCAGGAAGATGATCGTCCCCCAACCGGCATCCTTCCAAATCGACTGGGCCGTCAGCATGCCCCAGAAGTAGTTCTTGTTCGTCAGGAAATCGACCTTATCGAAGCCTAAAGCGACCAGCATTTGGTTGATAGCTCCGTCTCCTGTTGAGAACAGGAGGAAGGTAATCCCCACGATAATCACCCAGGACAGAAAGTGAGGCAGATAGACGATCGATTGAATGACTTTCTTATATACCATATTTCGTACTTCGTTCAGCATTAAAGACAGTAGAATCGGTAATGGAAAAAAGAGCACTAACGATAAAACGTTGATCGCTAAAGTATTTCGAAACAGAGTGAAAAAATCCGGGTTAGAGAAAAACCGCTGAAAATGCTCCAATCCCACCCACGGGCTTCCCGACATGCCTTGATAAGGCGAATAGTTCTGGAAGGAAATGACGATCCCCCACATCGGTACATATTTGAAAATAAGGAAGTAGAGCAGCCCCGGAAGTGCCAACAGGTATAGAAATTTGTCCCGGGCGATGCCTGACCAGACTTGTTTCATTCGACTTGCGCCCACTTGTATGCCTCCATTCTCCTTATGATGATGCCGGCCTGCGGGTGCTGGCCTGTGACATGATCCAATGTACACGGCGTATCCGTTTCCATCAATGATCCATTTTTGTACGGCGGAAATCGCCCGGAAACGGCGAAAAATCAAGCAATTGCCGGACGGTTTCCAAGCGTTGCCTTATTTTGCAATGATCCCGTCATAGCCTTGATCCGGCCAAATGATCTATAATAAACGGTAGATTAGATAGGTAGGAAAGGAGCTCCCCGTGGCGATTAACAAAATACCAAGCTCTTATCGCATTCCTTTATTCTGCGCAGTCACCCTGCTGTTCTGGATGTCCATGTATACGAGCGTTCCCATTATGGCCCCCTACGTGGAATTCCTCGGCGGAAGCCATCAGTTGGCCGGTTGGATCGTTGGCATGTATGGAATTTCCCAAATGCTGCTGCGCATTCCCGTCGGGATCATGTCGGACCGCTTTCATAAACGAAAGCTCTTTATTACGTTCGGCCTGTTCTTCACGGCGATTGGCGGACTCGGCCTCTGGATCACCAAGGATTTCACCTGGATCCTCGTTCTCCGGGCGCTGGCCGGCGCGGCTGCGGCAACGTGGGTCGATTTCACCGTCTTATTCACGAGCTATTACAAACACGAGGAGTCAACGAAAGCGATCGGCACCATCTCCTTCTTCAACTCGCTGGGCCAGGTGCTCGGCATCCTCTCCGCCGGCTGGGCGGCTGACGCAATGGGCTGGGAGGCCGCCTTCGTACTTGGAGCGCTGCTCGGGCTGCTTGGATTTGCCGGTTCCTTTTTCCTGATTGAGAAAATCGAGCCCGATGCGCCAAAAATTACGCTGCGCGGCATCAGTGACGTAGCAACGGACCGTACGCTGCTGTTCGTGTCTTTATTGGCGATTTTGTCGCAGGTGCTGATTTTCGCCACCGTGTTCGGATTTACGCCCGTCTATGCAACGGAACTTGGGGCCGATAAATTTTCTTTATCCCTGCTCTCGCTTTTCGCGAACGTCCCGGTCGCCATTGCATCCTTGTTCGGAGGACGGAAATGGGCGGCCAAATACGGGGAGAAGCGTATGGTTGTGAGCGGCTTCCTGCTCATGGGGATTTTTACATTTACAATACCTTTCACGCATCATTTATGGTTGCTTATGATTACGCAGGCTATTGCCGGCTTCGGGCGCGGCCTTTCGTTCACGCTGCTCATGGGGATGAGCATCAAGCATATGCCGGCGGAGAAGCGGGCGACTGCGATGGGATTCTTCCAGGCGATCTATGGTCTGGGCATGTTCGTCGGCCCTGTGCTGATGGGGGTTATCGGAGATTGGTTCTCTCTCCACGAGGGGTTCATTATCCTTGGCGTATTGGGCGTATTTAGTGCGCTGCTGTCTCAATGGTTCGTGCGCAGTAAACCGGCCATACCAGCCGCCAAAACAGCGGCGCTCTAAAGCGATAAGAGCGGATCTTCGCGATCCGCTCTTTTTATTTGGGCTTATGTGCAGGGGTTGGCGTCGTTACCTTCGTCTATTCATGCGGAGAGGAGGAGAAGCACATTCAGGAACGAGAGTTAGTCGAACGCATATTGAATGGGGATCAAGCGGCATTTCGTGAGCTGGTTGCCACTTATCGTCAATATTTGTTCCAAACAATCTATGCCATCGTACGCCATACGAAGGATGCCGAAGATTTATCGCAGGACGTCTGGTCCCGAATTTACTTCTCCCTCCCTCAGTACCAGATGAAAGGGCTCAAAACATGGATGACCCGCATTGCGGTCAACCGTGCGATCGATTTCAAGCGCTCGGCGAGCAGGCGCAGGGAAGAAGTCACTGCCGAGATGGAAGATTCGATACAAGCCGACCCAACGGCCGGTCCCTATCCTTCGTCTTCCCATAGTGTGGAGCAAGAGGTCATGACGAGAGAGACGACGGAGCTCGTGCGCCGCAAGCTCCATCAAATTCCCGCGAATTACCATGAAGTTTTAACGGCCTATTACATTCATCATCAATCGTACCAAGACATTGCCGCTGCCAATGGCGTCACGGTCAAGACGGTCGAATCCAAGCTATATAGAGCCAAGCAGTGGCTCCGCAACAATTGGAAGGAGGAGGATTTCCTGTGAAACATTACGATGGGCAAGCGTGGCAAAGCTACCTCGACGGGCAGCTGTCTCCCCAAGAAAGCGATGAAATGGAACTTCATCTATACAGGTGTGACGAATGCCTGGAGCGCTACATGCTCTGCATGGACCTGAAGTCAGACGCCCTGCCGGTCATGGAAACGGACGACAAACTTTTCACAGATGCTATACTTGCTCGAACAATGGGCACCAAACGATCCTGGTACCGCTCTACCATCGTCCATTATGGCATTGCTGCGGCAGCCACCCTGATTCTGGTCGCTACCGGCTTCTTTCACGGCTTGTCCCAGGAGCTGGGGCCGCAAGGCGCTTTCGGGCAACCCCCTTCTTCCGCTTCTTCCGCCCAGACACCGTCGCCGCACGATCAACCTTTTTCCGATCAATTGCTGAATAAAACGCTAAGTTGGCTGGATACATTGCAAAAATAATTAAACCATAAGGAGGTTTCCACCCTTCATGCCTACCAAAAGCAGCCTGGTCGCTCTGATGTTGTCCTTCATACCCGGAGCGGGTCATCTCTATATGAATCGAATATTTCGTGCGATGCTCTACGGGGCTGGTTTCTTCGGCCCGCTGTTTCTTATTTTCGTTAGCGTCGCCTTCTCTCACGTCGATGATGATCTTCTCATTTTCATGCTGATCATTGCCGCCTTCTTCGGAATCGTCAACATGATTGATATGATCATCTTCCTGCTGCGGCCGCAGCCTTATCACGGGCCGCAAGGCGCTGCCTACGAGGCGGACTCTTACGGACAGCCTTCCTGGGAGCCGAACCCGTACGCCGTACACGCCGCCGCGCAGCAGGAACGAACGAAAATCATGCTGCTCTCCTTCGTTCCGGGTCTCGGCCATTTCCAACTCGGGCTGATGCAGCGCGGTCTGACCGCCATGGTCGCGTTCTTCGGAGTCCCGGTGCTCGTCTTCTTCATCACCATGACGACCAAAAGCGACAGCTTCATGGCCTTCCTGCTGGCGATGCCGGTGTTGTGGTTCTACAGCATGTTCGATGCGCTGAAGCAGCAGGAGCGCAAGCAAGCCGGCTATGAAGTGATCGATCGGAGCATCTTCGACGACTTTCACCTCAGCGATGAATATGGGCGCAAAAACCGGACATTAGCAACGATTATCGCTATTTTCCCCGGAGCCGCTCATCTGTATCTGTCGATGAACAAACGGGGCATTCAGCTCATGGCGATCTTCCTGTTCTCGATCTATGTGCTCGATGTGCTGCGGCTGTCCCTGTTCCTCTTCCTGGTCCCGATTCTCTGGTTCTTTAGCTTCTTCGACGGTCTACAGAGCATTACCAAATATGAGAACGGCACGCTGGTCGATAAGCCGATCGTCGAGAACTGGACCTCCTATCACCGTTCCATCGGTATGGTGCTGATCCTGCTCGGCGGCTATTATATCTTCAAAGAAGTGATCGTTCAGTTTCTCTACCAGCTGTTCCCGCATACGAACTTTATGTATTGGGTGAATAACTTCGGCCAAACGTTAATCGTCGCGATCATCCTGATTGGCGGAGGCATTAAGCTGTTCTTGTATCGGAAGACGCAGCATGTGCCTGATGAGCGTTTCGTTCCCCGTGACGATTATGAGAGCTATGTGAACCGGCCCGCTCAAACTTACCTGGAAATCGACGAAAAAAAGAACCCCTAAGGGTTCTTTTTTTGTCAGTGATTGCTGATTTCTTTTAAACTTGTTACTCGCGAACCTTTAGGTAAATCTGCTTCTAAAACACGGTACGTGTCTTTGGCACATCCCCTCCAGCCTGATTAACAGGTATGAAAGTCCTCTATGCAACGGGTTGTTTCGCGGAGTGCTCCAACGGAACCACACCTCTCTGCTCACTGACAAGATATAGTATGTCCGGTTTGTCGAACTTTAAACATAATTGACGAAAAGATTTTAATGACCGTGGCCCGAACCTTCACTTTGCTGATTATCCCTCGAATGGTTGCGGTTTTTCACCTTTTTCGATCCGGATAACGGATCCTGTCTATGCTTGCCTTGGCTGCCGCCGGCGTTAGGTTGGTTCTGAGACGTGTCGGTCACTCCGTAAGCTTCTGGTTTCATTGTCATCGTCCCCCTCTAATTTCCATCATGATTTAATGCATCTTGATGCCGGTGATCATTCACTTGCTGCTGCATCTGTTGCGCTTGATGACTGTTAACTGGGGCTGCTTCCAAGTCCTTCGCTACATTTTGGAGATTTTTATCCCGCGATTTCTGCTTCGTCATGTGCATGAACTCCCCTTCGCATAATTAAACGTGTGTGACTCTGTGTAAGGCCTGCGCACATTCATGAATATGGCGAACATAATCATCCACCAAGTTCTGTACGACATCCCCGGTTTCGTCGATGTGCGTAGTCCCCCGCTGAACGTCCGTCAGGTCGACCTTAACCTCTCTGGCGTCCACGTAATTGACTTTGAAATCGAAGTTGTAGCCGGTGTGTCCAGCCGCCTCAATATGAACCCGAACCGTCTGAGGATCGGCTTCATCGGCCCATACACGCGCTTGATCGGTTGGCTGCAGCGTCGTCGGGAGCACTCGCATCCACTCTTGTACCAATTCTGCTTGATCAATCGTCAGCTTCTCATTGCTCATAAGTAACACCTCCACAAGTATAAAATGCGGAAGGAATCATCCTTTTATCCATGTAAAAAAACAACAACTGCCACGACGAATTGCTATCGTGGCAGCTGCTCGGATGCTGTTTACACCATCACCGATTGTAATAGCGCAGTAACTGCTTCCTGGCGTGTTCTGGAGCGAACTGGCTCCCTTGGGGTTCCCGAATCATACCGGCCTGCAGCAGCCCCTCTAGAGGCTTCCAGCGCGGCACAACAGCAGTAAAGGATGCCTCGGCAAAGTCTCTACAGGGTGCCTTGTACAAATAAAAAACGCACCAGACCGTGTAATCAACAGTCCGATGCGTTTCAGTTGTGGATACCCTATTAAGGGTATTGCCGGTTTACGGAGAGGGTGGGATTCGAACCCACGGAGGCTTGCACCTCGGCGGTTTTCAAGACCGCTGCCTTAAACCACTCGACCACCTCTCCACGATAAGGTGTCTCCGGTAGCGGAGACAACCTCGTGCAGTGACAAAAAGCATTGTAGCATATTTATCAGGGAACAATCAAGTGCTATTTTTTCGCAATCACTTTCACATTGTTCATGTATGGAACGAGCACTTCCGGAATAACAACCGAGCCGTCCGCCTGCTGATAATTCTCGAGAATTGCCGCTACGGTACGTCCTAGCGCCAAGCCTGAACCGTTCAGCGTATGTACGAATTCCGGCTTCGACTTCGCATCCCGGCGGAAGCGAATGTTCGCTCTGCGGGCTTGGAAATCCTCGAAGTTGCTGCAGGAGGAAATTTCGCGGTAAGCGCCGCTGTTCGGCAGCCATACTTCCAAGTCGTATGTCTTCGCCGACGAGAAGCCGATATCCCCCGTGCAGAGGGCCAACACACGGTATGGCAGCTTCAACAGCTGCAGTACGCGTTCAGCATTGGCTGTGAGCTTCTCCAGCTCGTCATACGAATCTTCCGGTTTGACAATCTTCACGAGCTCGATTTTGTTGAACTGGTGCTGTCTGATCAAGCCGCGCGTATCTCTTCCCGCAGATCCCGCTTCCGAACGGAAACAAGCGCTGAACGCTACGAAATTAACCGGAAGCTGTTCCCCCGTCAAAATATCATCCCTGTGATAATTCGTCACCGGTACTTCCGCCGTAGGAATCAGGAAATATTCCGAATTCTCTACTTTAAACACATCTTCCTCGAACTTCGGAAGCTGACCCGTGCCCGTTAAGCTGTCACGGTTCACGATGTACGGAGGCAGCATTTCTTCATATCCATGCTCATCGCTGTGCAGGTCCATCATGAAGTTGATCAATGCGCGCTCCAGTCTTGCACCGAGTCCTTTATAGAAAACGAATCGCGAGCCCGTGACCTTCGCAGCGGCTTCAAAATCCAGAATGCCCAGCTCCTGCGCAACTTCCCAATGCGGCTTCACTTCGAAGCCGAACTGCGGAATCTCGCCTACCCGACGCAATTCTACGTTCTCTTCTTCGGAGCCGCCTACAGGAACACTGGAATGGGGCATATTCGGGATGGAGAGCAGTACCTGCTGCAACGACTCGTCCAAGACGCGAATCTCGTCATCCAGCTCTTTGATGCGGTCTCCGACAACCTTCATCTCCTGGATGAGTTCGTCGGCATTCTCGCCCGATCTCTTGCGGCCCGCGACCTCCTGCGAGACCGTATTGCGGCGGTTCTTGAGCTGTTCGGTTTCCTGGAGCAGCTCTCTGCGTTTCAAATCCAATTCTGTGAAACCGTTCAGCTCTTCAATCTGCTTGCCGCGGTTTCGCATAGCAGCTTGCACGGCTGCCAAATCGTTTCGAAGTAACTTTACATCAAACAAGGAGATTCCTCCGTTAGCGCAAAATGGTTGAATATGGAAGCAAGCACCCTTCCCGGAGCAACCGGAGTTATCAAGGTGCTTGAACCATTATTTATGCTTGGCTTTGGTTAACCATATCTAAGAAATAACTGTGCAGACGGAAGTCGTCTGTCAGCTCCGGGTGAAACGATGCTGCAAGAAGATGGCCTTGCTGCGCCGCGACGATCTGGCCATTGTACGTAGCCAGCACGTCAACTCCCGGTCCCACTTTCTCAATCAGTGGGGCACGAATGAACACCGCACGAACGTTCTCGTCAATGCCTTTGATCGGCAGATCCGTCTCAAAGCTTTCACGCTGACGGCCGAACGCGTTGCGAGCCACCGTCATGTCCATCAGCTCCAAATGAGCCTCCGGCTGGCCGGAAATCTCTTTGGCGATGACAATTAACCCTGCGCAAGTGCCGAAGATCGGCTTGCCTGCCGCAGAGAAATCCCGAAGCGCCTCGATGAATCCATACGTGCGCATCAATTTGCCGATTGTCGTACTTTCACCGCCCGGCAAAATAATGCCGTCGAGATCAGCCAGCTGCTCCGTACGTTTCACCACAACGCCTTCGGCGCCAGCCTGCTCGATACCGCGAATATGTTCTGCTACCGCGCCTTGCAGCGCGAGAACCCCAATTTTCTTCATTACCAGCCGCGCTCCTGCATACGCTCGGAAGCTTGCAGCTTGGAAATCTCGATTCCCTTCATAGGGCTGCCAAGACCTTTGGAGATTTCAGCAATCAGTTTGAAATCCGTATAGTGCGTTACAGCTTCTACGATTGCTTTTGCGAACTTCTCAGGGTTGTCGGATTTGAAAATACCGGATCCAACGAACACGCCGTCAGAACCCAAGTGCATCATCAAAGCAGCATCCGCTGGAGTTGCAACACCGCCCGCAGCGAAGTTAACAACCGGCAGCTTGCCTGTTTCATGAACTTGCAGCATTAATTCATATGGAGCACCAAGCGTTTTGGCTTCAAACATCAGCTCGTCCTTGGACATGCCTTGAACTTTGCGGATTTGGCCTTGAATCATACGCATATGACGCACAGCTTCCACGATGTTGCCTGTTCCAGGCTCGCCTTTGGTACGAAGCATCGAAGCACCTTCACCGATCCGGCGAAGAGCCTCGCCAAGATCACGGCATCCGCAGACGAAAGGAACCGTGAAGTCACGCTTGTTGATGTGATACACTTCATCCGCAGGTGTCAAAACTTCGCTCTCATCGATATAGTCAACGCCCAGAGATTCCAGGACTTTCGCTTCTACAAAGTGTCCGATTCTTGCTTTCGCCATAACCGGGATAGTGACGACTTTCATGACTTCTTCCACGATAGTCGGATCAGCCATACGGGATACCCCGCCAGCCGCACGAATGTCAGCAGGTACGCGCTCAAGCGCCATAACAGCGGAGGCACCAGCTGCTTCTGCGATCTTTGCTTGCTCAGCGTTCATAACGTCCATGATGACGCCGCCTTTTTGCATTTCGGCCATACCTGTTTTAACGCGGGATGTTCCTGTTTCCATTCTTTATTTCCTCCTATACCTTAGTGCAAATTTTACAGTTTGCTACACGTTTCGATAGTAAACTTCTAAACAATCATTTTACATGAAGGAGGGTCATTATACAACCCATTATCTGGACTAGGAACCGCCCTTGATCCCTTTAAACATATCGCTGAAGAAGTTCTTAATGGAGCGGAACAACAAGCGGATCCAGCTGCCTTTCTCGACATCATTATTGGCTACAAGATCTACCGTTTTGACTTGGCCGTTGTAATCTACAGTCGCCTTCCCGAGCACATCGCCTTTCGCAATCGGAGCTACCAATTTGCTTTCTTCCAGAGCTTCAGCCGTAATTTTGAAATCCGTGTCTTTGGCGCCTTTTTTCGTAACGAAGGTAAGTCCATCTTTGGTTACGACCGGCACTTGCGTTTCCACGCCTTTCTTAATGTTTACGATTTTCAAAGAATCTATTTCTTGATTCGCCTTCAGGTAAGGTTTGATTTCGAAATTGTTGAAACCATAATCGAGGAGCTTCCTTGTTTCATTGAAACGCTCCGGCTCCGTTTTGGTCCCCATGACCACCGTGATAAGCCGCATTCCGTTGCGCTCCGCTGTCCCGGTGAAGCAGTAGCCGGCATCATCGGTGGAACCTGTTTTCAAGCCGTCCAGTCCTTGATAGGCGTATTTTTTGAAATTGGTGTTCGTTGAGTTTCCTTCCAACATCCAGTTCCAGTTGATCATTGCCGTTTTATCGGTAGGTCTTAATTTCAACGTAGGAATTTTCGTGAACTCTAGAATCTCCTTGTGATCCTTGAGAATGTTATAAGCCAGAATCGCGGAATCCCGCGCCGTCATCTTCGTTTCACCTTCAATGGATTGCGGCGGATTCTTCAGATCCGCGCGAGACAATCCCGTAGCGCTGATGAAATGGGCCTTATCGGACATCCCCAGCTGTTTCGCCTTTTCGTTCATCATTTTCGCGAAGTTTTCTTCCGACCCGCCTCCAAGCAGCTCGGCGAAAGCGACAGAAGCATCATTCGCGGAATAGATGGACATCGCATTGAACATATCTTTGAAGGATAAGGTCTCATTCTCTGCAATCAGCTGCCCGGAGCCGATAACATCAGCAGCATTCTTAGAAGCCGTAACTTGTGATTCCCACGTGAATTTGCCTTCCTTAATGCTCTCCATAGCCAGATACTCGGTCATCATCTTAGCCATACTTGCCGGAGGCAGCGCTTCATCCGCATTCATCTCGTACAGTACGGCTCCTGTGCTGGCTTCCATAATAATGGCCGACTTGGCATTCACCTTCAGTTCGCTTCCAGTGGCTGCCGCGGTTGTTGCTGCAGGTGTCTTTGCATCTTCGGCATACGCCGGTTGTATATGTAAAAGTACGGATTGAGCGATCAAACTAACACCTAACACCAAAGCAACCTTTCTCTTCGTAAAACTTGGAAATCTCACAACTTCACTCTCCCTAGCAATTTTTATATCAGGTTATATTGTAACACACCCTATTAGACAAAAAAAAGAAGACGCAGGTTCAAAACCCGCGCCTCCATAATGTGACAATTACAAGGAATAGTTCGGTGCTTCTTTCGTAATTTGAACATCATGCGGGTGGCTTTCTTTCAAACCGGCGCCTGTAATCCGCACAAACTGCGTATCGTGAATCAGTTCTTGAATGTTACGGGCACCGCAATAGCCCATACCGGAGCGCAGGCCGCCAACGAGTTGGTACACGATATCGGCCAAAGGCCCTTTGTAGGCTACACGGCCCTCGATACCTTCAGGAACAAGCTTGCTCTCGTTCTCTTGGAAGTAACGGTCCTTACTGCCTTCTTTCATAGCGCCTAGCGAACCCATGCCGCGATATACTTTGAATTTACGTCCTTGGAAAATCTCCGATTCACCCGGACTTTCATCCGTTCCGGCAAACAAGCTGCCGATCATCACCGCACTAGCCCCGGCAGCAATTGCCTTGACCACGTCGCCTGAGTACTTGATGCCTCCGTCTGCGATAATCGGAACTCCGAATTCCGCAGCTGCTTGTGCGCAGTCGTAGATAGCGGTAATTTGAGGAACACCGATACCTGCGATGACGCGTGTCGTACAGATCGATCCAGGACCGATACCGACCTTCACCATGGAAGCTCCAGCTGCGATCAGATCGCGCGTGCCGTCGCCCGTCGCTACGTTACCCGCGATAATCGGCAGATCCGGATATGCCGCTCTAATCTTCTTCACCGTTTCCGCGATATTAATATGATGGCCATGCGCGGAGTCCACGACAATGACGTCAATTCCCGCTTTAACTAGCGCAGCTGCTCTCTCCATAACATCCTTGGATACACCGACGGCTGCGCCCACAAGCAAGCGGCCTTGCGCGTCTTTCGCCGAGTTAGGGAACTGAATCGCCTTCTCGATATCCTTGATCGTAATTAAACCTTTCAATTCGAAACTGTCATCCACAAGCGGAAGCTTCTCAATTTTATGCTTCTGCAGAATGCCTTCGGCTTGCTGAAGCGTAGTTCCGACGGGAGCTGTGACTAGGCCATCTCTTGTCATCACTTCGTTAATTTTGATGGAGTAGTCATGGACAAAGCGCAAATCGCGATTCGTCAAAATGCCGACCAGCTTATTGGCTTCATTCACGATCGGTACACCGGAAATCCGGTATTTCGCCATCAATTCCTCCGCATCATAGACATGATGGTCCGGCGTCAAAGAGAACGGATTCGTGATGACACCACTCTCAGAGCGCTTGACTCGGTCCACATGCTCCGCTTGAAGGTCGATGGACATATTCTTATGGATAATCCCGATACCGCCTTCTCTGGCCATAGCAATCGCAAGTCCGGATTCCGTTACCGTATCCATCGCCGAGCTGATGAACGGGATATTTAATTTCACATGCGGCGCAAGCACAGTCGAAACGTCGATCTCCTTACCGAACACTTCGGACTTTCTAGGCACGAGCAAAACATCATCAAACGTTAAACCTTCCTTACCAAACTTGTCTTCCCTCACAACACCTATTCCTCCTTAGATCTTTCTTTAAAAGATTTCAATACTAGCACCCTGCTAAGCTTATATGATTGCAATCTTAACAAAAGCCCTTTTTTCGTGTCAAGGAAAAGGACAAGTCTAGCGGTCGGCCGTCATCCGAATAAGAACATTCGGTTAACGATAGGAATAAATACTATTGGAATTCCACAGTAGGAACTGTTCCACACCCTGTTCCTTGGCCGCTTTGATCTGTTCCATCACATCGATGTAACCATAGGTCTTATGGGGCTTTACCCACGTTGCTGTAAAATCCTGATACCAAGGCCTGACTTCCGCTATAGAAGCTCCCGATTGCGATAGTACGGCATTTTTGACGTTCGCATCGCTGATGGCCTTATGAATAATAGCATAGGGCTGTAAGTCCGGATACTTCACCCCATACATCCCATTGGAGTAATGCGAAGGATAGAGCATCGGGGAAATGTAATTCACCTGCTTGCTGATCTTCGACCATTCCTGCCCTATACCCATGTCATTATCGGATGAGGTCGTTAATCCAAACACATCAGCCGACAGATAAGCTTGGCCGCCTACGCGTTCTTTCGCTTTCGTGAGGAAAGCTTCAATGACCTGGGCCTTCGTCCATTTCTTCGGATTATGAAAGCTGACTTCCGCATCCACCTTCTTGCCGTTTTCCGGAAATCTGACGTAATCGAACTGCACTTCGTCGAAACCCAGTTGAGCTGCTTCCATAGCGAGCTGCAAGTTATAATCCCAAACATCCTCTTTATAAGGATCGACCCATGCTACGCCCTTATTATCATGCCAGACTTGACCTTGATGGGTTTTCATCGCATACTCGCTTTTCTTCTTGCTCAAGTACGGATCCTTGAAAACAACGATGCGCGCAATCGTATAAATGTTCTTCGCCTTCAACCTTTGCAAAATCGAGCTCATATCCCGAATGATGATGTTGCTGTTCGCACTGATTTCATTCACCAGGGGCACCTTGGAGGCATATGTAACTTGTCCTGAATCATTCTTGAGATCGATGACCATGGCGTTCAAATCGGTTGAATCAACTAGCTTGATCAACTGCTCAAACTTTGTGCCTACGGCTGACCAAGCCGAAACGTAGATACCTTTCACTACCTGCTTGGAAGGCTTAGGTTTAGATTGAACTGCCTTAAGCGGCGAATGGCCGGCAGGTTGAACTTGCTTTACTTCTGCGATAGGAGCAGGAATCGTTCCACTCAAATTACTTAACGGCTGCAGGGAATCGGCTTCTGCTTTGGCCGCATCCATTTTAAGCGAGCAGGCGGTCGCGGTTTGAAGCATTGAATAACCAAATAGGACAATAGCTAACTTTTTCGAAAATATTGAAAAACCCATACAAGAATCCCTCCTTATAGGGCTAGTATGGGTTTATGTTCGGTATTGTACTGATGTCAAAAAAAGAGTATGTAAGGAACTATTCCCAATTACTTCGAATCCTTTACAAAGCTAGGAAATCGCTTATGCAATTGCAGCGACTTCGGCGAAAAACAAAAAAACCTTCCTGAGATTTCTCTCAGAAAGGCTTTCTCTCGTGCTTGGCAACGTTCTACTCTCCCAGAACCCTGCGGTTCAAGTACCATCGACGCTGGAGGGCTTAACGGTCGTGTTCGAGATGGGAACGCGTGGGTCCCCTCCGCCATCATCACCAAACAGTCAAAG
>NZ_JARADB010000008.1 GCF_028765165.1 Paenibacillus sp. MAHUQ-63
AAGATGAGATTTCCCAACTAGTAAGACCCCTTGTAGACGACGAGGTTGATAGGTTCGAGGTGGAAGTGCAGCAATGCATGCAGCTGACGAATACTAATCGGTCGAGGGCTTATCCTAATATACCTAATGTTCGACTTTACGTAAGTTTCGTATCTAGTTTTCAGGGCGCAAACACGCTTTGACTGTTTGGTGATGATGGCGGAGGGGATCCACGCGTTCCCATCTCGAACACGACCGTTAAGCCCTCCAGCGTCGATGGTACTTGAACCGCAGGGTTCTGGGAGAGTAGAACGTCGCCAAGCACGAGAGAAAGCCTTTCTGAGAGAAATCTCAGGAAGGTTTTTTTGTTTTAACACGCAGGGGAAGGGATATTAAGAACCGGACGTCTGCTACCCCTGTGTGACTGTGTCAGCGGTTCAGACAATACCGGCGAAGTCGTTCCAAAGTGGCATAAGCAATATTGTCATTTTTCACAAAGATAGGGATAGAATCAATAAAAACATTTAAACTTATATTACAATAAGTGCGGGATAGGAGTGATACGCGTGGGGAATACCTATATGCAGATTGGCATGGCTATGCTGAGGACGGGGATTTTGGGGTATGGCGGCGGTCCGTCGATCGTGCCGTTGATTCGTTACGAAGCGGTGACACGCTTTCAGTGGATGAAGGATGAAGAATTCATGGAGGTGCTGGCAATCGCCAATACACTGCCGGGACCGATCGCCACGAAGCTGGCTGGGTACTTAGGTTATCGGCTCAAAGGCGTTGGAGGCGCGGCGGTAGGCGTACTGGCACATATTGTGCCAACTTGTGTGGCGATGGTCGGCTTGTACGCGTTCATTCAATTTTTCAGCACGTCTCCGGTAATCAAAGGGATGATCGCGGCTGTTGTGCCCATTGTGGCCGTCATGCTGGGCGTAATGGCTTACGAGTTCGGAGAGAAGGCGATCAAAGGGTTAGGTTGGGCGGCCGGGATTACCTTTTTCGTGATTTCCTTCTTACTGCTGCAAACCTTCTCCGTGCATCCGGCGATTGTTATTTTTCTTTTCCTCCTATACGGCGCATTTCATCATAAGCTCAAGGAGAAGTGGAAGAAGAAGCAGTTGGGGACAGGTGAGGGCGCATGATGGACTGGTGGCATTTACTTGTTAGCTTTTTTCTCTCCAACGTGTTCGGATATGGGGGAGGGCCTTCCTCTATCCCGCTGATGTATCAAGAAATCGTGTCGAATCACGGCTGGATGAACAGCTCGGAATTCTCCAATATGCTGGCTCTGGGGAATGCGCTGCCTGGACCGATCGCGACGAAAATCGCTGCCTACGTCGGATTCCAAATCGGCGGATGGATCGGCGTGTTGGCCGCAGTGGCGGCAACGGCAGTACCATCGATTATTGCTCTCATCATTTTATTGAATATTCTGCAGAAATATAAGCAATCCCCGGTGATTAAAGGAATGACGCTGCTCGTTCAGCCGGTTATCGCGATCATGATGGTGCTGGTAACCTGGAGCAGTTTGGTAGAGTCTACGAAGGCGATCGGGTACTGGCAGTTTTTTGGTATAGCGGCAGTCGCTTTCTATCTGATTCAAAGGGTAAAAATTCATCCTGCGCTTGTCATCGTAGTCGGGTTTGTGTATGGAGCTATCTTCTTATCCTGATAAAGCTGTTCCGGATCGTCTGTTATGACGTTTCTGGGACAGCTTTTTTGATATCAGAGTGGAGCGGCGAGGAGTATGGCGGCATCGGGAGAAGACGGTATGAGGGGCTTATGCCGGGGAGGATGTAAGGGAGCGGAAGGTCATGCCGGCACTTAATCCTAACGGACACCACGGCCGTTATCGCCGCGAATACAGCCTCGTATCGCATCTAACGGACACGGGGGACGTTATTTGCGGATTTCCAGGCGGAAATCATACTAAAATGGGCAAATAACGTCATGTGTGTCCGTTAGATTTATCTAGCGCCCACAGCGATCCAATAAGCGCAGCTGTGTCCATTAGCCGGGCTGGCTGCACTTTTCTATCTGTTAGGCGTTTCGTACGTGCAACTCATCATGGCCGATCATGGGGCCGTACATAAGAGAGCGCGCCTTAAGGCGAAGGAGCTGGACAATGTCTTAGACGACAAACA
The DNA here is from genome assembly GCF_028765165.1 of Paenibacillus sp. MAHUQ-63. Classification (GTDB taxonomy): domain Bacteria; phylum Bacillota; class Bacilli; order Paenibacillales; family NBRC-103111; genus Paenibacillus_E. The sequence goes on from NZ_JARADB010000008.1 coordinate 2,133, forward strand.
AGGTACCACCGTCACGGCGATACCTTGTCGTTTTATTTTTTCTTATGTGCACGACGCTTTTTTTCATAGATCTCATTTTTTTGATGATCATGCCGTTCAGTTTTCTCATCATGCTCAGATTGCTTTTGATTATTTTCCCCCGCGCGTTGGACGCGTTTTGCAGGACGATTTTGCTATTTCGAGCGGTGGTGCACTGCGAAGCGAAGATGAACGGATCCCTGTTTGGGATGGTTGGGAAAATCAGGTTCTGAGGATTATTGCTGTGGTCGTTGCCTGGATTGGATGGATCGTTAATCGAAAAGCTGTTCGGGTTGCTGTTGTTTAAGAACCGGCCGAACAAACAGTGACCGGCCTCATGCGCAAGCGCGTACGTATCTAGCGCCTGGTCGCTCATAACGATATGCCCGTACAGCCCATAGTCGGTGGTGCTGTTGATCATAGTTGGTGTGTTAAAACGGCCTGCCGCAGTAAACGTCATACCGCACCTTACACCGGGGGAGAAACCGCTGCCCCACGCTTCGTTCGAGCGCGCAATATCTCATCCGGGCTTGCCGCTGCTGGGAGTTACCACCGGAAGCCGCCCCGCCCGTGAAGATTGCAACTACAGGAACTGTAAAGGCCATCTTTCATATGAATCTTCTATATGAAATGAGATACGGGTGAGTTCGGTATGGACGAATCAAGCGGGACAAGATCACTAATTATACCCGAGGAGAATGCAGAATGAGTGTACATGGAGAAGCAGTTGCCTTTAGAGGATCGGAATGTTTCAGGGATGACCGAGTGGTCAGCTTTTTTGTGACTGTTTGATGCGATTTTGCTTATTTCACAAAAAAAGTTACGTGTGTTATGAAAGTTTACAAACTTCTTTCATATAAATTGACCCATAGGGATGCCGCATTTACAATGAAACAAATCTTGAACGAGAATGGATAACATTTACATCGACAATGAGGTGATGGGTCGTGCCGCTAATGCTGCAGCAAGTGAATGAATTGAATGAGGAGAAGTTTGTCGAAGCTTTCGGTCCATTGTTTGAGCACTCGCCATGGGTGGCTGAACGCGCCTATCGTTCACGGCCTTTCGCCGCACGGCAGGACCTCATCAGCGCATTGGAAGGGGCCGTATGGCAGGCGGACCCGGCTGAACAGCTGGCGCTCCTTAGGGCACATCCGGACTTGGGAACGAGGGTTCGTATGACGGACCAATCCGTACAAGAGCAGGCTGGGGCCGGTCTTAATCAGCTAACGCCGGATGAATATGAGCAGTTTCTTCAACTGAACAAGCAATATACAGAGGCCTTCCGCTTTCCGTTCATTATGGCTGTTAAGGGGCAGACGAAAGAGACGATTCGCGAAGCGCTGAAGCTTCGAATCCGTCGGGAAGCGAAGGAGGAGAGAAGCAAGGCGCTGCAGGAGGTTTGCAAAATCGGGCGTCTGCGTCTGGATGACATACTGGCGAAGGAAGGGGAGGGAAATGCAATGACGAATAGGACCGAGAGAATGATGTACTACGGAAAAGGCGACGTATGGGTGTATCGCTCTTATGCCAAGCCGCTGACGAATCTGACGCTAATTCCAGAATCGGGTTTTACGGGGCGGGACAATGTGCTCTTCGGGATGAATATCAAGGTTGCAGTTAGCGGCGAGTCGTTTATCACCTCATTCGCCGCGGGAGACAACACGTTGGTCGTGGCGACCGACTCTATGAAAAATTTCATTCTGCGCAAAGCCGGAGAATATGACGGAGCTACGGCGGAGGGGTTCCTCGCATTCGCGTGCCGCAAGCTGCTGGAGACGTACCCGCAGATGACGGGCGTGAAGATGACCGCCGATCAAGTCTCGTTCGATGTGCTTCCGGTGCCGGGGGAGGGCGGCTTCGAAAGCGGCAATCTCGTCTACCGCTATGGCCAGAACGAGCATCCGAAGGCCATGGTCGAGCTGACGCGAGCCCATGATGGAATCGCTGTAGCGGCCCATGAAGGCGGCGTTGCCGATCTGAAGCTGATTAAGGTCAAAGGAAGCTCCTTCGCGGGATTCGTCCGAGATGAGTATACGACGCTCCCGGAGTCCTATGATCGTCCTCTGTTTATTTTCCTCGATATCGCCTGGAGCTACGAAGAGATAGAGAATGCGCTGGACTCCGATCTGGGACGCTACGTTGCCGCCGAGCAAATCCGGGACATTGCGCATACCGTATTCCATGAACAGCATTCGCCGTCGATTCAAAATCTCATCTACCGCATCGGACAACGCGCTCTGCTCAGGTTCCCCCAATTGAAAGAAATCCGTTTCGAATCCAACAACCGGACGTGGGAGACGGTTCTGGAGCAAGCGTCGGCAGGGGAAGGCAAAGTGTTCACGGAGCCTAGACCGCCTTACGGTTTCCAAGGCTTCTCCATGACCAGACAGGATCTGGAGAGCCTATGAGCGCAGGACTGACAACGCATGTACTGGACATCAGCCAAGGCCGCCCCGCTCAGAATGTGCGCATAGACTTATACCGGCTGCATGATGGAGCGGCCGAACTGCTTCGCACGGAGCATACCAACGCTGACGGACGGCTGCCGGGACCGATGCTGGGCGGGGAAGCTTTCCAGCCGGGGACGTATGAGCTGCTCTTCCATGTCGGCGACTATTATCGGCAAGCCGGTGTTGAAATGGCGGATCCGCCTTTCCTGGATCGGGTGCCGATCAGGTTCGGTGTAGCTTCTGCGGATACGCACTATCATGTGCCGATTCTGATTGCGCCGTGGGGATACAACACATACCGGGGCAGCTAGCAGACCTCGTATATAGGTCAACACCATTCCGTATCGAGGAGGAGCTCGCATGGATCTACATTACGACCTCGTTATTCGCAAGGGGACTCTCGTCCTTGCAGACGAAGTGCGGCAGGCGGATATCGGTATTCGCGGAGGCATTATTGCCGCTCTGGGCGACAACCTGGTGTGCTCGGAGCATACGCCGGTGTTTGATGCGGAGAACCTGCACATCCTGCCCGGCATGATCGATGTCCATGTCCATCTCAATGAACCTGCTCTCGGCCATTGGGAAGGGTTCGTCACCGGCTCGGCTGCGCTGGCTGCAGGCGGGTGCACCACTTATTTCGACATGCCGCTCAACGGGGTCCCTCCCACGGTTCGGCTCAGCGCGCTGAAGCTCAAGCGGGAAGCGGCGGAAGGGCAGTCTCTGATCGATTATGCGCTGTGGGGCGGACTTGTTCCCGGGAATATCGGTCACCTGCAGGAGCTGGCGGAGGCGGGCGTCATCGGGTTCAAAGCGTTCATGTCCTGCCCGGGGGGAGAGGGAGAAGATATTTTCGCTGAGGTTGACGACCCAACGCTGTATCAGGGGATGCAGGAAATCAGCCGCCTGGGACTCGTGCTCGCCCTCCATGCGGAGAGCGAGGAGATCACCTCTCAGCGAGCAGCCATAGCGCTGGAGGAAGGCAGGCGCGGTGCGCTCGATTACGTGGCGACGCGCCCGATTGCAGCCGAGCTTGAAGCGGTGAACCGGGCGCTCGGTTATGCAGAGAAGACCGGCTGCAAGCTGCACTTCGTGCACATCAGCAGCGCGGAGGCGGTGGAGGCCATCACGCAGGCGAAGGCCAGAGGCATGGACGTCACGGTGGAGACATGCCCGCATTATTTGACCCTGACGTCCGCGGATCTGGAGCGGCTGGGCCCTGTGGCGAAGTGCGCGCCTCCGCTGCGCACGGCGGAGGATCAAGCCCGGCTGTGGGCAGAGCTGACCGCCGGCAAGCTGGACATTCTCGCTTCGGATCACTCCCCGTGCCCATCGCCCATGAAGGAAGGGGATTTCTTCGAAGCGTGGGGCGGCATCTCCGGGGCGCAAAGCTCCCTGGAATTGATGCTGGATGAAGGACATCTTCGCCGGGGGATGACGCTGCCCGCGCTTTCGCGGATGCTGTCGTTGGAGCCGGCCAAGCGGTTCGGCCTCTATCCGCGCAAAGGAGCGATCGCAATCGGTGCGGATGCGGACTTCGCGGTCGTCGATTTGAACCTGAGCTATACGCTGCAGGAGAAGGATCTGTTGTACCGCCACCGGCATAGTCCCTATGCAGGGCGGACGTTCGGCTGCCGGGTGACAGCGACGTTCTGTCGCGGCATCCGGGTGTATGGGCTTGGCGAAGGGACGATAGGGCAGCCGCAAGGAGCATGGCTGCGTCCGGCACCCTTCGCCGGCGGGAGGTGAAGCAGGATGCCGGATTCACAGGAACAGGAGCTGCTGGATCGCTTCGGAGAGCGCATGCTCGCTATGCTGATAGAGCTCTCCGCCTACGGAGCTGACGCCGAAGGCGGGGTGACCCGGCTGCTCTACACGGAGCCGTGGTTGGAAGCACAGCGCGCGGTTGCCGCCGGGATGGAGCAGTTAGGGCTGGAAGCAAGTCTAGATGCTGTGGGCAACTTGTTCGGGAAACTGCCGGGCACGAAGGCCGGCTTGAAGCCCGTTCTGACCGGGTCGCATATCGATACGGTCAAAAACGGCGGGAAGTATGACGGCGCTTACGGCGTGGTCGCCTCGATGATGGCGCTCGGGTACCTGCACGCGGCATACGGGCCGCCGAAGCGGACACTGCTCGCCGTTTCGTTCTGCGAAGAAGAGGGGAGCCGCTTCCCGCTGGCCTATTGGGGCTCGGGTCACGTGACCGGGGCAAGGTCGATGCGGCTGGCCGGCGAGCTGACCGACACCGGCGGCGTCACGCTGCTGGAGGCTATGCAGCAAGCGGGCTTCCCAGCAGCGGATGCCGGGGATTATCCGGCCAAGCGCGATGATTTGGGCGCTTATCTCGAAGTTCATATTGAGCAGGGCGCCGTACTGACCTATAAAAAGAAACAAATCGGCGTCGTCACCGCCATCGTGGGACAAATTCGCATGACCGCCGTCGTTGCAGGCAGCGCGAATCACGCAGGCACGACGCCGATGACGATGCGCAGGGATGCATTGGCCGGAGCAGCCGAAATGGTGGCGCTAACAGAGCGGCTGGCGCTGGAGGCCGGCGAACCGCTTGTGGCTACCGTAGGACGCTTGGAAGTGAAGCGGGGGTCCTCGAATGTGGTTCCGGGCGAAGTGGAATTCACGCTCGATATTCGTCATACCGACGAGCCTTCGATGCGCAGGTTCTGCCTGACATTGCTAACCAAGCTGGAGGAGGTTGCCAAGCGACGTGGGCTTACCATCGATACGGTTCAGCATGTTTTTGCACCGCCTGTCGCTATGCATGCCGGTATGATGGCCGAGATCGAATCCGCCTGCGAAGCCGAAGGATTTCCGCATATGCGGCTGCCGAGCGGGGCGGGTCACGATGCTCAGATGTTCGGGCCGGTATGTCCGTCGGCGATGATTTTCGTGCCGAGTGCGGACGGCATCAGTCACAATCCTGCGGAGTATACGGCAGCCGAGGATTTGATCGCGGGTTTCCGGACGCTGGTACTTGTGTTATACCAATACGGCTATGGGGGTAAAGCAGATGAAAACATATAAAGACTTATCTCCCTCGCTTCGCACGATCATGACTCCCGGACCCGTCGAGGTTGACCCCAGGGTACTTCGTGCCATGTCCTATCCGATTCTGGGACAATTCGATCCGGAGTTTACGGCCTTAATGAATGAAACGATGGAAATGCTGCGCGATGTTTTCCGAACGAGCAATCAGTGGGCCTATCCGATCGACGGTACCTCCCGTTCAGGTATCGAGGCTATACTGGTGAGTGTCATTGAACCGGGGGACAAGGTGCTTGTCCCGATCTACGGACGGTTCGGCAACCTGCTAGTCGAAATCTCCGAACGGTGCGGCGCCGATGTTGTCATCATGGAGCGGGAGTGGGGAACGGTATTCGATCCGCAGGAGATCACCGCCGCTATTCGCCGGGAACGGCCGAACATCGTGACGATGGTTCACGGCGAAACATCGACGGGCTGTATGCAGCCGTTCGACGGCATCGGAGCGGCCTGCCGTGAAGTGGACGCGCTGCTCGTTGTGGATGCAGTCGCCACGATCGGCGGCGTCCCGGTAGAAACCGATGCCTGGCAGCTTGACGCCGTCATCGGCGGGACGCAGAAATGCTTGTCCATTCCTTCGGGCATGTCGCCGATCACCTATAACAGCCGGGTCGAGGCGAAGGTGTTGCGCCGCAAGACGATCGAACGCGGCCTGCGGGAGCAAGATTCGGTTGCATCCGGCACGAAGCCCGTTGCGAGCAACTACTTCGATCTCGGCATGCTGCAGGATTACTGGAGCCCGAAGCGGCTCAATCATCATACGGAAGCAACTTCGATGCTGTACGCCTTGCGGGAAGGGCTGCGCTTGGTCCTTGAGGAAGGATTGGAGATGCGCTTCAAACGACACCGCCTTCATGAAGCTGCGCTAGTCGCCGGCCTGCAGGCCATGGGACTGACGCTATACGGGAACCCGGACTGCAAGCTGCCGGTCGTTACCTGTATTCGTATTCCGGATGGGATCGACGGAGAATCTGTGCGCGCGATGCTGCTGAACACCTTCGGTATCGAAATCGCTTCCTCCTTCGGACCGCTGAAAGGCCGTATATGGCGGATAGGAACGATGGGGTTCAGCTGCAATCAGAAAAATGTCCTCCACGTGCTAGGCGCTCTGGAAGCGGTTCTGCTCTGGCACCGCGCCGCCGATGTGAACGTCGGGAAAGCGCTGCAGGCAGCGCTGCGCAGCTATGCTTCCGCAGAGGAGGGAACGACATGCTAAACATCATGCCGCGAGCGGAACGTGCCATGATCGCCACGCCTCACTATTTGGCCAGCAGTGTGGGAAGCGCAATCTTGCAGCAGGGAGGCAATGCATTCGATAGCGCAATCGCGATTAGCGCAGCGCTCGGTGTCGTTTACCCGCATATGACGGGAGTCGGTGGAGATGCCTTTTTCCTGATGTACGATGGATCCACGGGCATATATTCGGGCTTCAATGGCAGTGGCAAATCCGCACAGCTGGCGACGCCGGATGCTTATAAAGCCCAAGGCTTGCAGGAGATTCCGCAAAGAGGCGTTCTCAGCGCGATTACGGTGCCGGGCATGGTTGACGCCTGGTGGCAGGTATGGGAGAAATACGGCAAGCTGCCCTGGGAGCAGCTGCTGGAGCCGGCCATTGCCTATGCGGAGAACGGATTTCCGGTTTCGCGCAATCTGCTGCTCTGGATGAAGAAGGACGAAGCCCTCATTCGGGCGTCGGAGCAGCTTAGCGCGCTGTATATCGCCGATGGCCAGCTGCTGAAGGAAGGGGACCGCCTCGTTCAGAGAGAGCTTGCAGAGACGCTTCGCCTTATTCAGCAGGATGGCCGGCGCGCTTTCTACGAAGGGGAGATCATGCGCTCCGTTACGGAGGCTGTTCAACGGGACGGCGGGCTGCTGCGTGAGGAAGACTTCCTGCAGTATGCCGGAGAATGGGTGGAACCGCTCTCTGCGACATACCGGGGGTACGAAATTTATCAGATGCCTCCGAACTCGCAAGGGTTCACTGCGCTAATGATGATGAATATGCTGGAAAACATAGAGGTCAGTGCGATTCCCAGAGCTTCGGCGAATTTTTATCATATCATGACGGAAGTGATTAAGAAGGCGTTCAAAGATCGCGATCAGTTTCTGACAGACCCCCGGTTCCAAGAAATACCTCTGGATAGGCTGCTGTCCAAGGAGTACGCCAGAGAGCTGTGGGAGGCGATACAGGCGGAGCCGCCCGTGGCTAGCGCACATTCGTCGCCGGCGATGGGGCAGGATACGGCATATGCGGCCGTGGTCGATGGAGAGGGGAACGCGGTCTCTTTCATTCAAAGCTTGTATTTCGACTTCGGCGCTGCCTACGTGCCCGGCTGCACGGGGATTATCCTGCAGAACCGGGGCACTTTCTTCTCGCTCGACCCGTCCTGCGCCAACGTGCTGGAGCCGATGAAAAGGTCGTTTCATACGCTGATGCCGGCGATCGTGAGCAGAGCGGGTAAGCCGCATATGCTGTTCGGCACGCAGGGCGGGGAAGGCCAGCCGCAGACGCAGCTGTCCATTCTGACAGGGGTGCTCGATTACGGCTTATCGATTCAGGAGGCGATATCGCTCCCCCGGTGGGTATACGGACGGACGTGGGGCGAAGACGGAGATGCGTTGAAGGTGGAGCAGCGCTTGGACGGCGAAGTCTATGCCCGCCTTAAGCAGTGGGGGCACCGGGTGGAGCTCGTGAGCCCTTGGGATGGCATGATGGGGCAGGCGCAGGGCATTGTCATCGATGAGAGCGGTTTGATGAGCGGCGCTGCTGATCCTCGGGGCGACGGGTCGGCGATAGGCTGGTAACGGGAAGGCGGAACGCGAGACGAGAAGTGAGGTGCGGTGCAGGATGGAAGCCTATGACATTTTACGAGAGATGGAGCGTCACAAGCAGGCGGTCGTGCTGGCGACCGTCATTCATGTAGAAGGCCACGCTTACCGCAAACAAGGAGCCATGATGCTGCTGATGACGGATGGAAGCATGCTCGGCAGCATATCGCCCGGCTGCTTGGAAGCCGATCTATCCGGGTACGCGCCTCTCGTGTGGGAGTCGCGCAAGCCGCAAATGGTGGAGTACGATATGCGGCCTGCGGACGATTTCGGCTGGGGAGAGACGATCGGTTGCGGCGGGCTCATTCGCATTCTGCTGGAGCCTGTGACCGGTGAGCTCCTGGTGCAGCTGCTCGCGATCAGAGCCGGTTTGGAGCGCGGGGAGGCTGTGCGCTTGAAGCGGGTATTCCGGAAGGGGTACTCCGATATTGTTTATAAGCTGTCCGGCGCCTATGAAGCAGCGGAAGAGGAGAGCGGACGGAAAATGCCGATTCCGGCGTACAGCCATCTCTTCTTGCCGAAGCCGAGACTGATCATCTTCGGTGCGAACCCGGACGCCGTGCCGCTTGCGGAGTTGGCTGCCGGCAGCGGATTTCGCGTGGTCGTGACGGATTGGCGGGATGCCTACTGTACGCCCGAACGATTCCCCGGGGCCGAGACGATTGCGGCTTTCCCGCAGGCATTGGTGCAGCAGCTGGCGCTGCGTCCCGACGATTATGTCGTTGTCATGAGTCATCAGTTCGATAAGGATGCGGATTTCGTCCGTGGAGTTCTGAATGGGCAGCTGCAGTATCTCGGCATTATGGGCTCGAGAGTACGTACCGAGAAGCTGCTGGATGGAGCGGAGCGCCCCCCTTGGCTCCATTATCCGGTCGGACTGAACATTGGCTCCGAGGGACCGGAGGAGAATGCTGTCAGCATCGTGGCGGAATTGATCCGCACGAAGCGCGGCATACGCACGGACGGAGCTTGGAATTCGCCGGTCGACCCTATGCGTGACGGTCCCAGCTGCCGGCCATGGTAGTAACGCTCACGAAGAGGAAGGTCGTCGGCGTCTACTTGGCGGCCGGCTGCTCCCGCCGGATGGGGACGGCGAAGCAGTCGCTGGAGCTGGCCCCGGGCGTGCGGCTTGGCGGCGCCGCCCTCCTGCAGGCGCTCCATTCCGAGCTGTACGCCGTGATTGTGGTCGTGCGCGGGGACGACCCGCTAGATTGGCTGCCCGGGGCTGCCGAGACGCACGGGATGCTGGGGCGCTGCCGGCTCGTCGTTTGCCCGGATGCGGAGCAGGGGATGGCCCATTCGCTGCGCACAGGGATTAGGGAGGCTGCCGCGATGGGCGCTGAGGGCATCATGGTGCTGCTGGCCGATCAGCCGTTCATCGACTGTCCCATGCTGCTTGGGCTTACGCAAGCCTTCAGCCGATACGCGGAGCTTGACTATGTAGCCAGCGGGGACCGGGGTTTGCCGAAGCCACCGCTCATTATGGGACCCCGGATGTGGCCTGCTGCCGCAGCCTTGGAGGGTGATGTCGGAGCGCGAGCGCTCTTGCGTTCCTCGGAGTACTGCGGGCAGATCATTGAGGAGAAACAGCAACTGAAATTCATGGACGTAGACACCGTAGAACGGTATGAAGAGGCGAAGCGCATATATACGCACCATTCCATGTAAATTTCAATAACATAAAGGAAACGAAAAGTGCATTATTACTAATGGTGCGCTATTTTTTTATACAAAAACACAAAGTAGTGTCAACTTAGTTGACTTAAAATTTGGAGATTGTTTATAGTTGATCTAATTTAATGGCGGATCATAATAGCAGCGCGCGTGAACATATTGTCTAAAGCTAAGGGGGTTCGGTTCATGTCAATTCCTTTGCACCAGCTGCCGGAGCAGCAGCCAGCCGTGTGGCAGCCGGTAAGCGTAGAGGAGGCCATGCAGTTGAAGCGCCAATGGGGGGATGCCTCCGTTCTGATCTCAGGCGGAACCTGGCTCCGCACGCGATGGGAGAGCGGTCTTGCCATGCTGCCGAAGCACTTGATCAGCTTGAGCCGTATTCCTGCGCTATCCGGATTAACGATTGACGCTTCAGGTCAACTTCATATAGGGCCGGCCCTTTGCTTGGCGGACTTGATGGAACATCCGCTGATAAGTCAGCGATGCGGAGTGCTTGTGCAAGCTTGTGCCGAGATCGCAGCTCCTTCGGTTCGCAATTTAGCCACCATTGGGGGCAATGTGATGACCCGGACAGGAGATCTGATTCCTGTTCTGCTCATTATGAATGCAGGGCTGGTCTGGTCGGATGGGTACAATGAACGCATGCTGCCGCTGAGGGAGTGGCTCGAAGTTCAGCAAGCTGCGAACAACGAGGTGCTAACGAAGATTGTTGTGCCGTCAGAGGAGGCGGATGATGTTCTTGACTCGGGGAGCTATGCGTTTTATTCCAAAGTGGGACGTCGGGAGGCGTTCACTCCTTCGGTTGTCACGGTTGCCGGGAAGCTGCAGCTGGAGGGGGACGGTACGGTTACCGCTATAGCTCTAAGCGCAGGCGGAGGCAATGCGGTGCCGGCGAGATTCTTCGAGCTGGAGGAGGACATCGTCGGGAAGAGGCTAAGCAAAGCGGTTCTGAAGACGCTGCACAAAGGCGTGTCGGAGAGCTTCCAGGCGGTTGCCGACGACTATGCCGGCGCAGCCTACCGCAAGTTGACGGCGGCGAATCTCATCGTATCCGAATGCTATAAAGCTTGGCGAAAAGGGGGCGGAGCCGATGCTCCTCAATCGTGAGACGCATGCCGGCAAGTGGATCATCCGGCCTGACGGTGAAGATAAGGTAACCGGCAAGCTGCAATATTTGACGGATATGACGGCGCCGGGCATGCTGTACGGCAAAGTGCTGCGAAGCCGGCACGCCCATGCTTGGATTCTATCCATCGATGCGAGCAAGGCGAGACAGACTCCCGGCGTACGTGCTGTCATCACGGCGGAGGATGTGCCCGGCCTGAATCTGTTCGGGATTGCCTTCCCGCATCAGCCCGTGTTGTGTCAAGACCGGGTGCGGTATGTCGGGGATGCCGTGGCGGCTGTCGCCGCCGATACGAAAGACATTGCGGAATATGCGCTGAGCCTGATCGAGGTCGTCTATGAGCCGCTTCCCGTCGTCGATAATCCGGAGACGGCATTGGACGAAGGGACGGTGCTTCTTCACCCGGAGGGCAATCTGCTGCATCGAACTTCGCTGCAGCATGGCGAGGCTGAGCTCGCCTTCGCTGCATGTGCGCACATCGTGGAGGAGACGTACTATACGCCTAGACAAATGCACACGTACATGGAAACGGAAGGCGGCTTATTCATTCCGGAGAAGGACGGCAGACTGACGGTCTATTCGCCGACACAGCACGGCTATAAGGACCGGATGCAGCTTGCTCGCATTCTCGCTATGGAAGAGGAGCGGATTCGGGTGGTGTCCAGTCCGATCGGAGGATCTTTCGGCGGGAAGGATGAGCTGAATCTGCAGCCCTTCGGGGCTATCCTGGCGCTTCGGACCGGACTTCCGGTCCACATGCACAATTCCCGCGCCGAATCCGTCATCGCCGGCATCAAACGGCATCCGATGCGGATACGCATGAAGACAGGGACGGATGCGGATGGCCGGCTTGTCGCTCACCAGGTCAGCATCCTGGCGGATACGGGCGCTTATGCGACATTGGGCTGCGAGGTGTTGAATTTTGCTACGGAACATGCCATCGGTCCTTACCGAATTCCCCATGTGGATGTGCAGGGGACCAGTGTTTATACGAATAACGGCGTATCCGGAGAGTTCCGGGGCTTTGGCGGCAATCAGGTGATATTCGCCGTGGAGAGCCAGATCGAACGGCTGGCCGAGAAGCTCGGCATGGACGCTTGGGAGCTGCGCAGGCTGAACTTGAGGGCTCCTGACGATCCGGGACCGATGGGCCAGCAGATCGTCCCGACCGAAGGCGCCGCCCAAGTCTGGAGCAAGGTGCAGGAGTCGCCGTTATGGGCGAAGCGTGGCGCAGCGGGAGCGGGAGCAAGAGCAGGAGCAGGAGCAGGGGCGGCAGCGGATGCAGCGGATGCAGCGGATGCAGCGGATGCAGCAGCGGGCCCATGGATTCGGCGGGGCGTCGGCGCTTCGATGGTGATGCACGGCGCCGGGCTCGGGCTCGGCATCCCGGATCATTCGGGCGGGCGTCTCGAGCTGACGCCGGAGGGCAAGCTGCAGGCCTCCTTCGGCTTCGAGGAGTTCGGGCAAGGGCTATATGCAGCGCTGACGCTTATGCTGCAGGATTGCTTTGGCTGCGCCAAGGACGATATCTCCATCGTCATCGGCGATACCGACCGCGTGCCGAGCAGCGGTTCGAGCACGGCGTCGCGCGCCACCACGATGATGTGGCGCGCGCTGCAGCGGCTGAAGCCGCCGCTTATGCAGGCGCTGCTGACGCAGGCGGCTGCGCTTGCGGGCGTCGCCGCCGACGAGCTGACAACCGGCGCAGGCGGCATTCATCGCAAGGGCGATGAAGCGGGCGGACCGGTTGTGACGTACGCGCAGGTGGCGGCGGCAGCCGAAGCGGCAGCCACGCCGATCGCCGTGCAGACGGCGTTCGATTACCCGACGACGCCGGAGGGGCAGGTCGGGGCACATTATTTGTACACCTACGCCGCAGCGGTCGTGGAGGTGGAAGTCAATATGCTGACAGGGCGGGTGAAGGTGATCGCCACCGATCACGTGATTGCCGCCGGGCCTGTCATTAATCCGATGGGCTTCCTCGGCCAGATCGAGGGAGGCAGCGTGATGGCGCTCGGATTCACGCTGACCGAGGATGCCGTGATGCAGGAGAGTGCTTATGTGCGGCACAATCTGGATACGTATTTGATCCCTACGTTTCGGGACAGCCCGCATACGATTCGGGTGGATGCCATCGAAGAGCTGCCCGAAGGGGATACCTTCGGTCCGCGTGGAGTCGGCGAGATCGGCAGCGTCGGGCTGGCGCCGGCCATTACGGCAGCGGTCCGGCAGGCGGCCGGCATCTGGGTGAACCGACTCCCGATCTCACCGGAACAGATCGTGCAATCCATCGATTGGCTGGAAGGGGTGGAGGCCATTGACTAATACAACGTATGTGCTGGCATGTTCCATTAATGGACAGGAGATCGCCATTCCGGTTCCTGCTTCCAAGCGGATGTCGGATATTTTGCGGGACGACCTGCGGCTGACCGGCACCAAAGTATCCTGCGAAATCGGACGATGCGGCTCCTGCATGGTGTTGCTAGACGGCAAGCCCGTTAACGCTTGCTTGCTGATGGCCTATCAGGCGGCCGGCAAGCAGGTGACGACTATTGAGGGGATATCAGGCGGAGATGAGCTGCATCCCGTTCAACGAGCGATGCTGGAGGAGGGCGGGCTGCAGTGCGGATATTGCACTGCCGGTATGGTCGTTACGTTAACGGCCTTATGGGAGAGCAATCCCGCCCCGACGAGGGCGGAGGCTGAACAGGCACTGTGCGGCAATTTGTGCAGGTGCACAGGGTATGAGGGGATTTTCCGGGCGGTGGAAAGATGCGGGTTATCGATGAAAAGAGAGCTATAGATGAGGCTGATGAGACTGATGAAGCTGCGTCTTCTGTGCTGGCGACCGGAGCGTTGCTTGGCAGCAGCGGGATCTGCGGGGGGGATCCCGGACCACGGTAAGGCTGCCTCTGCTTGGTTCGGGCATGCCAGGGTCATCTTGAGACTTGCTCCAAGCTCTATTGATGCGAGCGAAGGCACGTCCAAGACTCGTTTGGTTAAATGCTAACGGACACAGGAGCGCTTATTTGCGGAATAATCGCTGTTTGAAGATTCTAACGGACACCAGTAACGCTATTTGCCTATTTCAGATCCAATTTCACTCTGAAATCGCCAAATAAGGTCTCTGGTGTCCGTTAGGTTTGAAACAATGCGGTCATCAGGAGGATAACGGCCGTTGTGTCCGTTAGAATTACTTGGTAACCGAGTGGACGTACGAGCACAATAGGTTGTTTGATGAGGAAGAAGAAAAGCACCCGCTAAGGCGGGTGCTTTTCCATTCGCCGTGCTTTATTTCGCAAGGCACCGCTGCTGCAAGCTACGCAGAGCCGGAGGCCGTTAGTCCCTCGAGGGCAATATTCCGCCTATGAAGCTCTTGCCGGAGCAGGTCCACGAAGGCTTGTTCCAGCTGTAGATCCATAGCCGATAAGTAAGCATCGATAAGACCCTGACGGCTCAATGTTTGTAGCAACTTCCTCCTACCTCTTTCGCGTTATTTTCGTTTACGGCTATTTTTGACCAAGGTCATTCGGCGTGAATGGCGCAGCCAGGAGTAGTAAGTTCTAAGATCGCGCAGCTCCATCGTTTGCGACATGAGGCCGAGGAAGGTGACGACGATCATTTTATGTAAGGGGTTGCCTAGCAGGTCCGTCTCCGACTCGTCGAGCGGGAACTGGGCGACAAACAGCATATCGTCATCGACCACATAGACATCCTCTTCGTTTCTATAGTAAGAAGAGATTTGGCCGTTCTTAAGCTTCTCCCACAGAAGGGCGCAGATCTCCTCCAGCGTGGAGGTCTCGCTGCCTATACGGGCGCAGTACCGGGCGTGCGCATGGCGAGTGATAACGATGTCGACGATCTTCTTATCGGCAAGTTGAATATAGTAGGGATCGTAGGTATTCCACCGGCTCATTGTTTTGTCTTTCATACCCCGAACGCCTCCGATTCCTGGGGAGTAGATACGAAATGAATTACCATATATATACGAATTATCATATTATTTGAGCAGCTTGATCACACCGTAAAAATAAAGCGATTGAACGCAAACTTTTTGCATGGAGATGCAAAGGATTTGCATAAACGTGCAAAAGAAAGTACGCTGAAACGAAAAAAAGATTGCATAACAGCCAAAAGCTGGTTATACAATCTTCTTTCCATTTGGTAAAATAAGACAAAGACATTAAAACCAGTTGCAAATGGGCTCTGTTTGTTTCTTCTCTCTGTTTGTAAAGGTTTTCAAGACCGCGTTGGATTCTTCTTTGGAAAGTGCGCCAGCCGCAGTTGCCAGAGAATTCCCGGCTTGAACCAATTCCAAATTTTTGAGCGTGTGAACAACATTTTGCAGCTTGGAACCTAGTTGGATTGTCAGCATGATAAGACTCCCTTCAACAAATTTTTACTACTAGACTATTATACCAAATGTTTGGAGGACAGAATGCATGTATGCTAGAAAAATATTTTTATTTGGTTTTTTTGTCGTTATTTTTTTAATTGTGCAAATTTGGTGTTCTTACCTGACCTTTCATACGCCGTATATTGGAATCAACGTAAATTTAAATAAAGACGGGCAATGGGAAATCATAGGCGCTCATTCGCAGAGTGTAAGCGAGAAATTGGGTTTGGCCGTAGGTGACATTGTCAAGCTGGTCGATGGCAAGCCTCCGGAGGAGTCCGAGTATGTGATCAAATGGGGTGCTGTCGAACAGGCAAATCAGATCCTGATCTCCCGGGACGGCGTAGATCTGGAATATGCCATTTTCAAAAATAGCACAACGCTGTATGACATGATTCCGTTAGCAGAGGAATTCGTTTGTCTCTTATTGGCTTGTTTGCTTCTGTTGAGGCTCAGGCACTCCCCGTCGGCCAAATTACTTTCTGTCGTTTTTTTTACGATGGCCGCTATTTATATGAGCCTGGGGGCATCCATAAGGGGCGATGTTCTAGGTAAGATTGTCATATCCACTTTTATGATGATATTGCCTTTTGTGTTCTTGCATTTCATCATCACCTTTTTTCAAGAAAAAGGAGAAATACAAATCGGTACAACGTATTTCAAATATATTTATGCCGGCTTACTTGCTGTAGCGTTGTGCAGGGGGCTATACTTATTGCCCTCCATGATCAATCTATATCATCTTGACGGGATTGTTACGTTAAGCGCTTTTATCATCGGCTTCTTGATAAGTCTATGTGTGATTGCCTTTATGTATTTGAAGGTTCGCAATCAACAAACTTATTTGTCCAGCATAGTGAAAAGCGTTTGTTTTTCATTATTTATTTCGATATTTCCGATTATCTGTCTTTCTTTTCTACCGAAATTGCTGCTTGATATCTGGGTCATCGATGCAATCTATACAAGTTGGACGATCATTTTGTTTCCTATCTCGTTTATCTACTTAATTGCTTCGAATCAGCTATATGACATCGGATTGGTTATACGGCGATTTATTTTCGCCGGGTTGGTGTCGTTTATTCCGGTCAGTCTTTTTACAGGGATGTATGCTTTTTTGTTTAGCCATGAAGTTAATCAGAAGCAAATTCTATTTGTTTTCGTTGGATCTATTATTCTTGTGTCTCTATTGCTCTACGCAGCCGAATACTGGACCACACGGCTCGAGCCGTTCCTGTTCCCGAGGAAGCACGTCCTGCAATCCGCTTTGAAGAAGATTTCGAAGAATCTGGGCGCTATCTCCACGCTGAGAGAGTTGAAGGATATTATTCTTGTGGACATTGTGAATACGCTGCAAGTCTTAGGAGGCGTCATCGTTTTCCAACATAAGGATGAAATCGAAATTATTGCGCATGGTGAAGTGGATACGCTTGAAATCGAGCGGCTAGTCCGGGAGTCCGCGCTGCTTCATCATCCCGACTATACAAGTATAGAGATGACGGGGCATGAGGCATATACCGGCTATCTCATCATGTCGAGGAAAAAAACGAATATGCGAATTTCCAAGGAGGAGAAACAGTGGCTCCAGCTCATCACTTCTTATTTGGAAATCAGCCTGGAAAATGTGCATTTGATTCGCAAACTAACCTCCAATTTGCAGCAGGTTGCCGCGCAGCTCCCTAACGAATCGACCGCGCAGGACATTCAGTGGTTTCGGAAGGTGATGTTCGAGCTGCAGGAAGAGGAGCGGGTTCGAATTGCCAATGATTTGCACGATACGACGATGCAGGACCTCTTTTTCCTGAAAAGAAGAATTTCTTCGATTTCTGAGAAGGGCACCTTGGACAAATCGGACCTCGATCAGCTCCATAATATGAACAATTTCGTAGATATGATCAATGCCAGTCTGCGCCAAAGCTGTTTTGAGCTTAATCCGCATTTGTTGAAGGAGCTTGGGCTCATACAGACGCTGCGAATGTATATAGAGAAGGAAGCGTATACGGCACCGTTCGATCTTGTGTTTGAAACGCAGGATGCAGCTAGGATTGAACATGTAGATTTACCGACGAAGCGGCATATTTTCCGAATCGTACAGGAGCTTTTGAATAATGCCAAGAAGCATTCGCAATCGGAGAAAGTTCAGTTTTCAATCGACGAAGCCGGTCAACATTTCTTCCTGAACTATGAGGATGACGGTGTCGGTTTTACCTACAAGGAAGGTTCCCAGAAGGAGATCGGCGCATCAGGAATGGGGATTGAACAAATGAGAAGCAGAATTATCCATATCGGCGGGCACATCGATATTCAATCAACGATAGGGCAAGGGACGCGCATCAAGATGTGGATTCCGATCGAGGAGGTTATCACTGCATGAGCAATGTCGTCCAACGTCATCAACCCGGATTCAATACTACAAGAGATGAGTGAGAACTCAGACAGAAGCGGAGCGAACCAACTTTGAAGCAGAGTATAAATGAACATATGATTCGCTTGGTTGATGAGTACATAGATGTCATGTCTTTGAATGAGCTATTGAAATCTTTCATTGCCGACAAGGCGGAAGAGAACGGCGCATGGGCCAAGGTTACGCTCTGCACCCATTACATGCTGGGCGGGAATTCGCCGCAGATTGACCGGTACGCGGCTTTGGCGGAGCTGGCCAATTTGATACTGGACATCGTCGACGACCTGCAGGATCAGGATCAAGAGGACAAGCCATGGATGCGAGTCTCGCAAGCCGAGGCGCTGAATGCCGTGCTGGCGCTGCTGATGGGCTTTTTCGGCGAAATGGGACATCTGCAGGTCAAGCCGGAACGGCTTGTTGAGGTGACGAGGGCGATAGGCCGATCGATCAACGGGCAGCACAAGGATGTCGTCAATGCCGCTGATTCGGCTGACGACTATATGAAGATGACGCAGGAGAAGTCCGGCTCGCTGTTCCGCTTGGCGTGCCTCATGGGGCACATGACGCTCGAATGCCCGCAGGATACGGTTAGCCAGCTGAACGATTTGGCGGATTGCATCGGACTGATCCATCAGATTCAGAACGATATGCGCGATCTCCTGCGCTACGATAAGAAGAACGATTTATATGCGAAGAAGCGCACGCTCCCCATCCTGTATCTGCTGCAGGTGGAGGACGAGACGTTCCGCTCCTTCCAGGATTACTACGACGGCCGCATCACGGTCCATGAGCTGCTGCACGATGAAGAGGCGTTCGTCCGGCTGATCCAAAACTCCGGCTGTCTGGAGTACGGACAAGTGGTGCAGTCGGTCTGCGTGCAGAAGGCCCAGGAACTATATGAGGGGCTCGCAGCGGTCTCTCCCTGGAAGGAAAGGTTCAGGGAAGTGACGTTTGGCGCTTATCTCGAAGAAGCAACTCCATAAAATAGTCACATGGAACGAAAAAATGTTGAATGTTCAGGGCGGCGGTTGTTTGATAAGATGAAGGGAAAACACGCAGGAGGCCTGATGCCCTTGTTTCGAATTCTCATCGTAGATGACGAGCACATCGAGCGGGAAGGGATCAAGCGGCTCATTCACAAATACAAGCTGCCCTTGAACGTGCTGGAAGCGGAGAACGGCGAGGAAGCGCTGGACATTCTAGCGTCCCGGCCTATTGATATTTTGTTTACGGATATTAAAATGCCTTTCATGGACGGGCTGGAGCTGTGCAGAAGGGCACGGGAGCTGTATCCTGATCTGCACATGATGATTTTCAGCGCATACGGCGAGTTCGAGTACGCCCAGAAGGCGATTCATTACCATATCTTCTCGTATCTGCTCAAGCCGGTCGATGTGAGTGATTTCATCCGCGAATTCAACCGGGTTATCGAGCTTTGCGAGAAAGACCAGGAGCAGGAGAAGGAGCAGCTCTTGTTGGAGCTGATTCAGAGCTCATATCGCCAGGAGAGCTGGCTGACCGAGAAGCTCGCGCTGTCCGGGATCGATATGCGTCATACAGCCGTGCAGATGCTGCTGGTGGATTTCACGCAGCCCGTCTTCGATGCCGAGCATGATGAACTGCCGGCACAGGTGAAAGCGGCGATAGCGACGCCTTTTCACTATGTGAATTTGAATGAGCATCAAAGCTTGTTCTTTTTCCTGCATGACCGTGGACTTTGCAAGGAGCAGTTGGAGCCTGTCGGGCTCAAGCTTAAGGAGTGCCTTCATACTCATCGCGGAGGGATGTTCACCTTGGTCGCGGGACGCCTGACAGAGGCGGAGGGTGATCTTGCACAGGAGTTCAAGGTGATGGAGAACGTGCTCGAATACAAGTTCTTCTACCAAGAAAGCACGGTGCTGTATACCGACGAGAGTCAAGGGAAAGAAGATTTGACGGACGTGATTCCGAAGCTGATGGAGACCGTGTATTGGCATCTGGAGATGAAGGATCTCTTCGGCTTCCGGAAGGGCGTGGAGCTGTTCTTTAAGACGATTGACGGGAGCGGGCAGCACTCCGCCATCTATATTAAATATATGTGCATCGAGCTAGCCAAGAAAATATGGGAAAAGGCTGAGAAGCATGATCATCCGGCGTTCAAATCGGTTGTAGAAACTATTTTCGGCAGTAAATCGTTAACGGCATTAAAGGAGCAGGTCCACGCCGTCATGGCATTGCTCGGCAGCGATCAGGAGGGGCACGGTCCGGAACACGGCAAGAAGGTGATCAAGGATATTGTGAAGCTCATTGAGGACAACTATATGTCGGATATCAGCTTGAAATGGATCGCAGACCGGGTATTCCTCACCCAGACCTACTTGAGCTATTTGTTCCATAAGGAAGTGGGCCAGACGATTGTGAAATACATTACGCTGGTTCGCATGCAAAAGGCGGAGGAGCTGCTGCGGAGCACGAATCTGACCGTTGCCGATATCAGCCAGCAGGTGGGCTTCATGAACACTTCCTACTTCTGCAAAACGTTCAAGCATTATCGCGGCTGCAGCCCCGCTAAATTCCGAGAGATGACCGGCTGATATGAAACGATTCCTAGCCTACTTCCAGAACTTGAGGTTCAAGCAGAAGCTGTTCATCTCCTATATGATCGTTTCCATTATTCCCGTGCTTGTCTTAGGGCTGTTCTCTTATCATCAAGCGAGCAGCTTGCTGCAGCAGCAGGCCAGGCAAAACCTCGACGGCGCGATCAGCCAGATTGCCGAGACGATCAACTACCGGGCGAAACAGCATGAGGCCATCATCAATTCGATCACGCAAAACGTGGTGTTCAAACGGATCTTCATCGCGGGCGAGGGCAATTTCCCGGACTTGTACCGGGATTACGTGGATCCGTTCTTCAGCAATATTTTGGATTTCAATTCGGATATTTTGCAAATTTCCGTGTTCACGGACAACCAGTCGCTTCTGCGCGGCGAGTATATACTGCCGATTGGCTTGACGGCCGATTTGGAGTGGGCGAGCCGGGACGCGAAGACGAAGGGGACGCAGTGGCATATCAAAAACGGCAAGGTATTCGCCATCCGGCCCTTCGTCGGCGATGATGAAGCGGGCGACGTGAGGCCGTCTTCCGTGTTGTTTCTGAGCATCGATGGGGACAGCATCTTTCAGGATTTGGATGATATTCATGCGGGAGCTTACGGCATATTCATTTTGGACCGGGAAGGAACACCGATCCTATCCAGACATATCGGTATGGCGGCAAATATTCCGCAGACAGCGCTGCGCTCGCTGGAGGGCGGGGAGAAGATCGGCACGCTAACCAGCAATCGGACTGAGTATATGTATATTGCAGAGGCAATGCCGGAGACCGGCTGGAAGCTCGTCTACGTGACGCCGAAGAACGGGATTGCGGTCAATGCCAAGAGCATCGTCAGCGCTACGCTGCTGATCATGGCGGTCTGTCTGGCCGTGCTGCTGCTCATTATTTGGATGTTCTCCAATACGTTCGTGAAACGGATTATCAGGCTGAATAAGAAGATGATGATTGTCGAGAACGGGAATTTGAAGATCGATGTGTCGAGCGGCTCCAAGGATGAGATCGGGCAGCTGACGAACCGCTTCGGTCAGATGCTGACGAATATCAACACGCTGATCGAAGAAGTGTACCAAAGCAAAATCACACAGAAGGAAGCGGAGTTGAAGGCGCTGCAGACGCAGATTAACCCGCATTTTCTGTACAACACGCTATCCATCATTAACTGGAAGGCGCTCGAAATCGATGCCATGGAGATCAGCCAGATCACGAATACGGTATCCCGGTTTTACCGGACGGTGTTGAATAAAGGCAGAAATTTCATTCCCGTTAAGAACGAGCTGGATAACGCCAAGGATTACATGCACATCCAAAGCATTATGCATAACTTCAATTTCGACTTTCACTACGAGGTCGATGAGGAGCTGCTGCGCTACGATATGATTAATCTGGTCTTCCAGCCCATTCTCGAGAATGCGCTGGAGCACGGCATCGATAAGCTGCGCAAAGGCGAGGGCAGAGGCCGCATCGTGCTGCGGGGGTACCGGGACGGCGAGGACCTTACCTTCACCATTGAGGACAACGGTCCCGGAATGAGTCCGGAGCTGGCCGAAGAGGTGCTGCGCATGGAGACCGCCGGCTATGGGCTGCGGAATGTGCATGACCGCATCCAGATCCGTTTCGGCCAGGGGTACGGGGTGCGCATTCATAGCGAACCGGGCCGAGGGACGAAGGTTAGCTTGACGTTTCCTATCTATAGAGCGGAGACACCGCTATAAAATGATTGTTGCCGGCGCTTGGGCGCCGGTTTTTTGTTGTCCCCGTGTTGGCATCAACATCCATAAGAAAGTGTCACATATCGAAAAAATGTTGGATTTAGGGGGCGAACGGCGTTTGCTAGAATTGGATTTAGAAGCAGAAGGAGATGTCCAACGAAAGGAGAGGAACGATGTGGGAGATTCCAAAACGCCGCTGATCAAGCTGATCCGCAGAGACAGATGGCTGCTGCTCATGTTTTTGCCGGTGTTTCTGTACTATTTGATATTCTGCTACCTGCCCATGCCGGGCATTCTGATTGCTTTCAAAAACTTTACGCCCGGACATGGCATATTCGGAGGGGAATGGGTAGGCCTGAAGTGGCTGAACCAGTTCGTGCATTCCCGATATTTCTGGCGGCTGCTGCGTAACACATTCCTGCTGGCCTTCTACCCGCTGGTGATCGGCTTCTCGATCCCGATTGTGTTCGCGATATGCGTCGTAGAACTCAGGAACCGTGTGTTCAAAAGCTTCGCCCAGACGGTCACCTACCTGCCGCACTTCATATCCACTGTCGTCATCGCCGGGATGATCATTAATTTCTTGTCTCCGACGGACGGCATCGTGAACACGCTGCTGAGTTCGATGGGGATGGAGAAAATCAACTTCATGATGGCGCCCGAATGGTTTCGCACGATTTTCACGGCGTCGGGAATTTGGCAAAGCTTCGGCTTCTCCTCGATCATTTATATCGCAGCGATTATGGGGATCGATCAGGAGATGTACGATTCCGGCAAAATCGACGGGGTCAACAAGTTCCAAGAAGTGTGGCATCTGACGCTGCCGAGCTTGAAGCCGACGATCGTCATCCTGCTGCTGCTCTCCATTGGCGGGATCATGAGCGTAAATTTCGAGAAGGTGTATCTGCTGTACAACGGAGCCACGTACGAAACCGCCGACGTCATCTCTACTTACGTGTACCGGCAAGGGATCGAGTCGCAGAACTTCGGATTCGCCACGGCGGTGGGGCTGTTCAATTCGGTTATCAGTTTCATCTTAGTGTATGCCGCTAATCGGGCGAGCCGCCGGGTAAACGATATGTCGCTATGGTAGCGGGATCGAGAGAGGAGAGAGGAGGGGGCCATATGGTGAAACCGTGGACGGATCGAAGCTTCTACGTGCTTGTGTACAGCGTGGTCATCATCGCGGTTGTGGTGACGCTGTATCCTTTTGTGTACGTGGTCAGCATCTCTATGAGCTCGGTGGAGGCGATCGACAACAAGCTGGTCACGCTGTTTCCGGTTGATTTGAATTTCGACGGTTACAAAATGGTGATGGGGTATTCGGAGCTCTGGCGTTCCTACTATAATACGGTCTGGTATACGGTGGTAGGTACCGTGTTCAATCTGGTGGCTACTTGCTTGGCGGCGTATCCGCTGTCAAGAAAGCATTTCTTCTTGCGCAGAAAGCTTAATTTCTACATTGCCTTTACGATGTATTTCTCCGGGGGGCTGATTCCCCTCTACATGATCATCACGGAGCTGGGTTTATACAACACGAGATGGGCGATGATTCTGCCGGTGCTGGTGAGCACGTTCAACGTGATGATCCTGCGATCGGCGTTCGAGAATATCCCGAATGAGATTTTTGAAAGCGCTACGATGGACGGGGCCAGAGATTTTACGCTCCTGTTCCGGATCGCCGTGCCGCTCACCAAACCGACGTTGGCCGTTCTGACCTTGTATTATGCGGTCGCTCATTGGAATGACTTCTTTAATGCCCTGCTGTATTTGGGAAAAGCGGAGCTGCAGCCGCTGCAAATTTTCCTGCGCAGGGTGCTCATTATGGCATCGCCGGAAATTATGCAGAAAATGGGCGGAGAGACAGCCGCTAAGGCGCTGGCCGTGTCAACGCTGCAGGTCCGGTATGTCTCGATTGTCGTCAGTATTTTACCGATTATTACGATTTATCCGTTCATTCAGAAATATTTCGTACGCGGCATTACATTGGGGGCCGTCAAAGGTTGAGAAGATTCGTTCACCATCAGGGGGAGGGTATGAATATGAAAAAAACGCTAAAAACAACGGCAAGCGTATCACTGATTGCGGCACTGTTCACGCTGGTGGCGGCGGCCTGCACGAGTGGAGGAGGTACGGGCACTCAAGGGGCCGTCTCTACCGGAACGGGAGGTTCGAGTACGGCTGCACCCGCTGCGCCATCAGGCTTCAATTATACGGGGAAGGGGCCGATCACCGATAAAACGGCTGCACTCAGCATACTGGCCACCAATGCCTGGACGAACAATGTGGACTTGAACCAGGCGCCTATCGTGCAAGAAATCAGTAAGCGTGCCGGAATAACCGTCAACTGGGAGCTGCTGCCGCCGTCCACATATCAGGACGCGATCTCTCCGCGTTTGGCAGCGGGAGCCGATCTGCCGGATATCATCTACCAGCTGGATCAGGATCAAACGATGAAAAACATTCAAGGCGGCCTGTTCAAACCGCTGAACGATTACATCGAGAAGTACGGCGTCAATATTAAAAAGTTGTTCGAGAAGTACCCTGCGCTGAAGGCGAGTTTGACGACGCCGGACGGGAAGATCTATTATCTGCCGCAGCTGGCCGTCACCAAAAACTATATGCCCACCTTCATGGTGAATGTGAGATGGCTGGAGAAGCTGGGCTTGCAGGAGCCGGCTACACTCGATGAGTTTACCGACATGCTGCGCAAATTTAAGTCCGGCGACCCGAACGGCAATGGCAAGGCGGACGAGATACCTTTCTCCGTGGCGGGAGGCCAGCTGGCGAATGCGTTCGGCCCGGTCTTCGGGCTGGATCTGGCCAACAATTTCTATGCGGATAAAGACGGGAAAGTTCATTATTCCTATTACGAACCGAATTATAAGGAATATCTCACTTATTTGAACGGACTGTACAAGGAGGGGCTTCTGGAGCCGGATTTCGCGAGTGTGACCGCCGATCAAATCACGTCGAAGTTCTCCCAGAATATAACGGGAGCAACCTTCAACTTCAGCTGGTACACATCGATGGTGTACAGCAAGCTGTTCAAGGATTACGATCCGGCCAAACCGCTGATTAAAGGCATTGCGCCTTTCAAAGGGCCGCATGGGGATCCCTATTATGTAGGCCGTAACCCGATTACCGGTATTTTCGGCGTCTCCAAGAATGCCAAAGATCCGGAGCTGGCGTTCAAATTCTTAGATTACGCGAGCAGTGAGGAAGCGAAGGAGGTCTACGTATGGGGACTTCAGGGGCAGACGTATGAGGTCGTTGACGGTAAGAAGCAGTTCACCGAGAAAGGCAAGGACAACGACTTCATTCAGAAGTTCGGCATCAATCCGGTCAACCTGCCGATCGAGCAGTCGGTCGAAGCAACCGATGTGCTGGTAGCTCCGTGGCATGCCAAGATCGATAAGGAGATGGAGAAATATATCAAGGCTCCGTTCCCATTCGTCTATGCCCTGCCGGCGGAAGCCAGCACCGAGAACACCGTCATGCCTGATATCACAACGTATGTCAATGAGATGAATATCAAGTTCATCACGGGCAAGGAGAGTCTGGATAAGTTCGACAGCTACATCAAGACATTGAGAAGCATGGGTGTCGAAGATGTGGTCAAAGGCAGACAGGCGCAGTACGACCGTTATCTGGCCGCCGGCAAGAAATAAAGAAAGAATAAACACAGCGGCCATTATGCGCCTGCTGTGTTTATCCGTATATGAAGGTGCGGGGAAAAATGGAGCGGCGGCGGAGCGCTTTTTATCGTAAAATAAGGGGAAAGCGATTTCAGACACAGGGGAGCGGCAGCGGATGAGAAGGAGTTTGTATGTAGGGTTGGTCGTACTGTTTGCCGTCGGGCTCGCATTCGCTGTCCGCTACGGCATGCAAGAGGATGAGGGGACAGGCGGCGCAAGTCAGCAGCCGGTGACAACGGCCCTGCAGCCGGCGACGCTCAAGCTGTTATTCCCCTTGGAAGAGCCCGCCGCTCAGAAGGAAGTTCTTCAAGCTGTGGAGGCTAAGCTGGCTAAGGACGGACTGCCGATTAAGCTGGATATTACCTACATCCCTTATGACCAGTATTGGAATAAAGTCTGGTTAATTGCCGCCAGCGGCGAATCGTATGACATCGCTTTATCGGCTTATTCGAACATAGCGGACTATGTGTCCAAAAAGGTGCTTGCCCCGTTGGATACGGCACTCCGCGACCATGGCCAGGCCATTGTTGAGAGTACGCCGGACTATGCTTTCCAAGGGGTCACGATAGGCGGCCAGATCTACGGGATTCCCCGCGTCATGCCGATATCGGAGTTTCAGAGCTTCGTGCAAATCCGGGGGGATTTGCGGAAGAAATACGGTCTGCCCGAAATTAAAACCGTCGCGGATATGGACTTATATTTGGAGACGATGCATAAGTACGAGCCGGCGATAACGCCTTATTTCTATGATACAGGACGGTTCCTGCTCCGGGAGTATGGCGATGTGGCGTTCTTGGCCGGCGGCTATCTGAACGCACCGGTATACATCGATCCGGCCGATCCCCAGTTGAGGGTGAGGAACACGTACGAATCGGACTTTTTCCGCAGTATCATGCAGAAGATGCACGAGTGGCAGGACAAAGGGTACGTGCCGTACGGCCCCTCCGACACCTCGCGGTACCCGGATCCGGAGCTTGCCTTCAACTCGGGGAAGGTCGCCGCCACTTGGAGCGTGGTGCTGAAGCAGACGGAACGGATCGATGCTTTCAAGGCGATGAACCCCGACGGGGAGCTGGAGAACGTGTATCTGCACCCGGAGAAACCGAAATATTTGTTCACGGGGGCGGATAATATTTTGTCCGTGTTTTCAACGAGCCAGCATGTGAACGAATCCGTCGCATTCCTCAATTGGCTGAGGAGCAGTCAGGAGAATTACGATCTTTTTACATATGGGATCAAGGATGTGAACTATAAATTGACGCCGGACGGCGCGATCGATTATGACGGTATCCCGCCTGAGAAGCAGTACATGCCGATCAGCTGGACCTGGAACGATATTCGCTATGTCCGCTTCAGCAAATATATTTCTCCTGCTTACAGGGGAGAGCTGCGCAATTGGGATAAGGAGGCGACGGCTTCGCCGACCTTGGGCTTCGTGCCGGATCTGTCTCCGATCAAATCGGAAATTGCCCAGCTCAATGTGATTATTACCGAGTATTTGCCGCTGCTCTATGACGCGAAGGGAGATTGGGCGGCTACGATGGGGAGTTTCAGGGTGAAGCTGAAGGATGCAGGCATTAATCATGTGATAGCGGAGATTCAGAAACAATTCGATAGTTTTAGAGCCGCGAGAAAGGATGTTAGATCATGATCATTATAGTAGCTGCGGACGGGAGCGGGGATTATACCCGTATTCAGGATGCGCTCGATCGTGCTGAGGCGGTTGGGAGCGCGAGCGGGGAGATAGGTGCGAGGGTAGGGGCGAATGTGACGACCGGGGCAACGACCGATGTGGGAACGATTGGAAGAATAGATGCAAGGGTTGCGCAAGAGGTGATGGCAGGGACGGATGAAAAAATCGAGATGGGGACAATTGGAAACACTGATGTGAGAATTGAGATGGAGGCGAAGGAAGGGGCAAGGAAGGGGCATACCGTTATCTATGTCCGGAGCGGCGTATATAAAGAGAAGCTGCGGATTACGAAGCCGGGCATTTCGGTAATCGGGGAGTCAGCGGAGACAACGATCGTCACGTATGACGACTATGCCAAGAAGCTTTTCCCCAATGGAGAGCCGTATCATACCTTCAATTCTTACACGGCCTTCGTCGGTGCGGATGATGTGACCATTGAGCATTTGACTATCGAGAATACAGCAGGCCGAGGGGAAGATGTCGGACAAGCGCTGGCCGCTTATGCGGACGGGGATCGCGTCGTCTTCCGGGATTGCCGGTTCCTTGGGCATCAGGATACGCTGTTTACCGGTCCTTTGCCGCTGAAGCCGAGAGACCGCTCTACTTTCGGGGGGCCGCGGGAAGGCGTACCGCCGCGCCCTGTTCGGCAATACTATGAGCGATGCTATATTCGGGGCGATGTAGATTTTATTTTCGGCTCCGCGACGGCCGTGTTTCAAGATTGCGAGATCGAATCTGCCGGCAAAGGCTGGGTGACGGCGGCATCCACGCCGGAGGAGGTGGCGTACGGTTATGTGTTCGTCCGCTGCAAGCTGACGGGGGAAGCTCCGGCGGAATCCGTCGGGCTTGGGCGGCCGTGGCGGAATTATGCGAAGACCGCTTTCTTGCGCTGCTGGCTTGGACCGCATATTAAGAGGGAAGGCTGGGACCCGTGGAACGAGCGGGAGAGCGTAGCGACTATCGTATACGCCGAGTACGGAAATAGCGGGCCCGGAGCGGATACCGACTGCCGGGTGGAGTGGTCGAAGCAGCTCTCGGAAGAGGAAGCTGCCGCATATGACGTTAATCGCATTCTGGCGGGGCAGGATGGATGGAGTCCAGTTGGAGCAGGAAGTGGGAATATAGGAGTAGGTGAGAGGATAGATACGAAGGAGAAGGGACCGGAGGACCAGCCGGTCAAGCTGTACCTGGCGGGAGACTCTACAATGTCTAGCTACAAGTCATCCTTTTATCCGCGTATGGGGTGGGGGCAGGTGTTGGATCGATGGTTTGGAAGCGGGGCTGTGGTTTGCAATGCGGCTGCTTCCGGCCGAAGTTCCAAAAGCTATATCACAGAAGGGCGCTTAAACGTCATTTGGAGCAAGATTCGTCCAGGTGACTATCTCTTCATTCAGTTTGGACATAACGATCAGAAAGAGGATGAAAAAAGATATACGGAACCGTATACGACCTATTTGGATCACCTGCGTCGGTATGTGGAAGGTGCACGGTCAAGAGGCGCCTTACCGGTACTCATCACTCCCGTGCAGCGGCGCAGCTTCGATGAGCAGGGCAGTCTCGCCGATACGCACGGGGAGTATCCCTCTGCAGTCAGGCGGTTAGCCGCGGAGCTGGAAGTTCCGCTCATCGACCTCGCTGAGAAGAGCAAAAGGCTCTTCGAGTCGCTGGGCGCAGAGCGGACCAAAGCACTGCTCCTCTGGCTGCAGCCCGGGGAGCACCCGAATTATCCGGACGGTGTGACGGATGATACGCACTTCTCGGAAGCAGGCGCGACAGAGATCGCCCGCTTGGTGGTTGAAGGGATCAAGGAGCTGGGCCTGCCGCTGGCGAGGCTGCTCCGGGAGTAAAAGGAAGCCGATTGATTTCATCGCGTGAGCGGTGGGGTTGATCGGCTTTTTGGGGTGGTGCAGCGGGGAGAAGCTGCATGAGTTGGGATGCATCGACGGGTGGGCGTCAATGGTGGGGCGCGGAAGCAAGCGTGGATAGAGGAGCCCGGGAGCGAGCAGCGATAGAGGAGCCCAGAAGCAAGCGTCGGCAGAGGAACCCGGAAGCAATTAGCGATGGCGTAGTCTGAAAGCCGCCGCCGGTGGCAGGGGGACAACAGGAATTCCTCCCGTTATTCCGGGGGGAATGAGGCACAAATGGGTGTGTAACTGGAAAAGCTCCAGTTATTTTGCGCTTGATTAGCTCTTCTCCCAAGGAAATTCAAAATTTAACGGGAGAAATTCCATGTAATCATGCAGGAAGCCGGGGGGCGAGTCGAAATAACGGGAGGAATTCCTGTTATAGGGGACGAGTACTAGGCGTAGGTGCATGGATATTGGGAGAATGCGAGTAAAGATGCGTGGGTGCAGTGGATATTGGGAGAATGCGAGTATAGATGCGTGGATGCAGTGGATATTGGGGAATGCGAGTATAGTTTGTGTGTGCAGTGGGTATTGGGGGATGCAAGTGTAGATACGTAGGTGCATGGATATTGAGGCGATGTAGATGCACGACGGTACAGTGGATACCGATCAGATACTGGGTGATGCGAGTATAGATACGGGACGGTGCAATGGATTCAGGTGGTGATGCGAGTGGAAATGGGGGGCGGTGTGAGTAGTGATAGGGGCAGAGTGACGTGCGGGGAGGTAGTTGGAGTAGATTAGATTTGATTTGCTTTGAGTAGATTTGGGGTAAAGGCATAGAATCAGGGTCTGGCAAGCAGTGCTTAGACGTTAACGAGCTATTGACAATCATTCTCGATATGATTAAAATGAAACCTATATTATAATAATTATAAATAAGGAATTATTATTTCTCATAGCGGAGGAGAATGTAAATGGCATCAGATAACCATCGTACACACAACTACATCACAACCAACCAAGGCGCCCCCGTCGGCGACAACCAGAACTCACGGACGGCAGGTCAGCACGGTCCTACATTATTAGAAGACTACCATCTGCTAGAGAAGATGGCTCATTTCGACCGGGAGCGAATTCCGGAACGCGTCGTCCATGCGCGCGGTGCTGGAGCTTTCGGCACATTTAAAGTAGAGAAAGCGATGAACCGCTACACGAAAGCCGCCTTCCTCGGCGAAGAAGGTAAAGAAACGCCGGTGTTCGTCCGCTTCTCGACCGTCATCCACGGTCAGGGCTCGCCGGAGACGGCCCGCGACCCTCGCGGCTTCGCGGTTAAGTTTTATACGGAAGAAGGCAATTATGATCTGGTCGGCAACCATCTTCCGGTATTTTTCATCCGCGATGCTATGAAGTTCCCGGACATGGTGCACTCCTTGAAGCCGGCTCCGGATACGAATGTGCAGACACCGGATCGCTACTGGGATTTCATGTCGCTTACGCCGGAATCCACGCATATGTTGACTTGGGTCTTTTCCGATTATGGAACACCAGCCAACTACCGCGAGATGAACGGCTTCGGCGTCCATGCCTTCAAATGGATTAACTCCGTAGGCAACTACGTTTATGTCAAATATCACTGGAAGCCGCATCAAGGCGTACGCAACTTGAGCAAAGCAGAAGCCGCGGCTGTGCAGGCGGAAGATTTCAGCCATGCCACGAGAGATTTGTACGACGCCATCGCGCGCGGCGATTTCCCGAGATGGGATCTGCACGTGCAGCTGCTGCAACCGGAAGATTTGGATGCGTACGATTTCGACCCGCTGGACCCGACGAAAGTATGGCCGGAGGATCTCATCCCCCTGCACAAAGTAGGTACCATGACGCTGGACCGCAATCCGCAAAATTTCTTCGCGGAGGTCGAGCAGGCGGCGTTCTCGCCAAGCGTGCTGGTGGCGGGCATCGAGCCGTCCGAAGATAAACTGCTGCAAGGCAGGCTGTTCTCCTACCCGGATACGCAGAGATACCGGCTGGGCGCTAACTACCTGCAGATTCCGGTGAACTGCCCATACGCCACCGTACAGAACAATCAGCGTGACGGCGCCATGCAAATGAAGCCGCAAGCCGGCAGCGTCAACTACGAGCCGACTCGCCATGCCGAACCGAAGGAGGCGCCGGCGTATCGTGACAGCTCTATCCCGCTGACCGGTACGGCTGGCCGGCAGAAGATCGCGAAAACGAACGATTTCGCCCAAGCCGGAGACACCTTCCGCAGCTTCAGCGAGCAGGAACAGGCGAACTTCATCGCCAATCTGGTCGGTGATCTGGCTTCCGTTCACGAGAAGTCGAAGCTGCTCGCGATCTGCAACTTTTATCGAGCCGACGCCAAGCTGGGAGAAGCGCTCGCAGCAGGGCTGAACGTCGATATTTCGGGCTACTTGCAGCATTTGAAACACTAAGAGCAGAGATGCCTTTTCATATAACACCGTAGAGGAGGGTTCCACCATGGCAAGGCACGATTTGAATCAAGCGCTGCAGCGCATGCGCGCCAAAAATATTCCTTTAACACCGCAGCGCCAAGCGTTATTAACTTATTTGTATGACCAGAACGGCTATACGACGGTTAAGGAAATCTGCGAAGCGTTAGTCGCTAAGTATCCGACGATTAATGCGATGACGATCAACAGCTCGCTGCATGTGTTTAAGCAGCTGGGCTTGGTGAAGGAACTGGCCATGAGCGGAAGCTCCATGCAGTATGAAGCGGCTTTAAGCTCATAATGAAACGCCAAAGCGCCCCAACGCTATCTGAAGGCTCTCTCACAGCCTCGCGTAGTCGTTGGGGCGCTTTCGCTTATTTAAATGCCGACAGCGGAACCGGAAACTCCAGAATACCCAGCGCATAAGGCGCGTATTCATACAGCCCAAAGTAGACGACAACAGTGTCATCTTTCAAATAAAAGCCCTGATCGTTCCGAATGGACTCGAACGGCTCGATGAGCTCATAATCATGCTCTTTCAGCTGCTTTTTAATCTCCTCATTGATAATAGACTTGTATTGCGGATTATTGGAAGCAACCTGCTGCAGCGTCAGCTCATTCCCCGTATCCAGATCGAAGGTG
The DNA here is from genome assembly GCF_028765165.1 of Paenibacillus sp. MAHUQ-63. Taxonomy (GTDB): domain Bacteria; phylum Bacillota; class Bacilli; order Paenibacillales; family NBRC-103111; genus Paenibacillus_E. The sequence goes on from NZ_JARADB010000008.1 coordinate 34,740, forward strand.
TGGGAATCCCAAGCATAGAACCCGTGAGCGCCGCCGGAAAACGTGTAAACAATGAAGTATAGACTTAGCTTATGATCCTGATTGTAAGTGATTTTGTAATTCACATCGAACGTATTGGGGAAATCAGGCTCCGTACTGCCGATCACCTCGCTAAGATCATTCAGCTGCTGGATCGCCGCCGCTTTATATTTATCCGCTTCCGCCTGGAGGAAGGCATTGATCTTGTCGCTGGCCGCGGTATTGGCCCAACCCTCAATTTGCGGATACTGCAAGGTAATGCGGCGGTTATCGCTTTTCGTAAGGGAATCGGATTTGTTCGTCAATTTCAGCTCGTTCTCCTGAATAGGCGCGATCGTGACGATGTGGCTTTGATCGATATAGCCAATCTTGTAGCCCATCTGCTCCAGAAGCAAACGCAGCGGCAAATACGTCGTGCCTTCAATAATCACAGGGGGCAGCGGAGCGTAAAATTTGTGGTCATTCAAGGCATACTCGGTGCTTTGGTTATGCATGCTCATCGTTTTATGGGGACTGCTGACGGTAACCGTCTTGGTCGCACTGTCCCAGGAAGTGGTTAGACCGAGCTGTTTGCTAAGAAAGGCGAGTCCGACATAGGTGTCGCCTTCTTTGGTTTTGCCGCCGGGCACATCCAGCAGTTGATCGCCGATCTGAATGCGCAGAGGAGCCAATTGGACCTCTTGATCGGCACTATACGTTTCAGCGCGAACGCTCGTTTGCGGCAGGAGGGCGGAACCGGAGAATCCGGCCAGCAGCGCAGCAGCTAAGGCAACTTTGATTGTGAACATCTTCTTATTCATGGAACTCGCTCCTTCGTGTTTTTCATCTAGTATCTTAGACGATAAGCAACAAGAAAAGTTTGCAGCATCTTTCGTTTTTGTCGAAAAAAATAATCGGTTTTTCTCTATGAATTACCCGAATACCGAACGAATATAACGGTGCGGAAAGGAGTGAAAGCGGATGAAAGTCCACAACTGTCGTTTGTTGGGAAAAAACCTTCAAAAAACGAACTATACAAAAGATAAAGTTGCAAATCGTTCGTTTTTTGAAATTGACACGACACGTTAGTTGGTAGTAAACTAGGGAAGCGGGTTAGAGAGCCGCACTAATTGAAAATGTCGAAACAACTCGTATAAAATCAGGAATAGGGCCTGAAAGTTTCTACCCAAAAACCATAAATTTTTGGACTACGAGGAAGCGAATGAGGGGAACCATAGGAAGATGATGGTCTTTTTGCATTCGGTTCTTTTGCTGTCCAGCGGATAGAATCGCGTATTCTAGCTCTGGGCATTTTTTGGTTTAAAGGGTTTAATCATAGTAACCATTATTTGAAGAGAGTGGGTTAATGATGACGGTACGTGTTGGTGTCATAATGGGAAGCCAGTCGGATTGGGAAACGATGAAGCACGCATGCGACATGCTGGAAGAGCTGGGAGTGCCTTATGAGAAGAAGGTTGTCTCCGCACACAGAACGCCGGATTTGATGTTTGAATATGCAGCCGCAGCAGCAGGCCGCGGCATCCAAGTGATTATCGCCGGAGCGGGCGGAGCGGCGCATCTGCCAGGGATGGTAGCAGCTAAGACCGAGCTGCCGGTTATTGGCGTTCCGGTCAAGACCTCCACGCTGAACGGACTCGATTCCCTGCTGTCCATCGTGCAGATGCCTGGCGGCATTCCGGTTGCGACCGTGGCCATCGGTCACGCAGGAGCGACGAACGCCGGCCTGCTGGCGGCGCAAATTCTCGGCGCTTTCGATCCGGAGCTGCAAGCGAAGGTAAGAGCGCGCCGCGAGCGCATCGCGCAGACGGTCATTGAAAGCAGTGACTTGTTATGACGGAGGCACCAAGCGGTAAAGTCATCAAGCCGGGCGGCACGATCGGCATCTTGGGCGGCGGGCAGTTAGGCCGCATGCTGGCCCTGGCGGGACGCAACATGGGGTACCGGTTCGTGACGCTTGACCCGACGGAAGATGCGCCATGCGGACAAGTCGCCGACGAACAGATTCAGGCGAGCTTCGACGACGTCGAAGCGGCGCGGAAGCTCGCGGCACGGTCCGACGTGATCACGTATGAATTCGAGAACGTGGACGCCCACGTGACGAGCATTCTGATGAATGAATCCTATGTTCCCCAAGGAAGCGAGCTTTTATATACGACCCAGCATCGTCTTCGGGAGAAGAGAGCCATTGAAGCGGCGGGCGTACCGGTCGCTCCTTATGCGGAAGTGAAGAGCGCGGCTGAGCTGAAGGACGCTGTCGTCAAGTTCGGCACACCGTGTGTGCTCAAGACGGCCACCGGCGGCTACGACGGCAAAGGTCAGTGGGTCATCCGCTCTCTAGATGAAGTGGAAGAAGCTTATGAGACGCTGAGTAAGGCCAAGACCGAGCTCGTTCTCGAACAATTCATTCATTTCGACAAGGAATTATCCGTCATTGCAGCAAGAAGCCCGCGCGGCGAAGTGAAAGCTTTCCCGGCAGCGGAGAACATACATGTACATAACATCCTGCATCAATCCATCGTGCCTGCCCGCATTCCGGCGGACGTACAGCAGGAAGCCGAGGAACTGGCGATTCGCATCGCCGAAGGACTCGGCGTGATCGGATTGATCGCCGTAGAGCTGTTCCTGACGAAGGACGGCCGGCTCTACGTCAACGAGCTTGCGCCGCGCCCGCACAATTCCGGTCATTACACGATGGAAGCGTGCCGCACCTCGCAGTTCGAGCAGCATGTTCGCGCCATATGCAACCTGCCTCTAGGCTCTACCGAGCTGCTGACGCCGGTTGTGATGGTGAATTTACTGGGTGAACATATCGAGCCGCTCAGCGGTCTCATCGATCAACCAGGCTTCCTGGAGGACACCGAGCTGGGTGTAAGCGCCAAGGTTCATCTCTACGGCAAGAAAGAAGCGAAAGAGAAACGCAAAATGGGACATATCAATCTGTTGGCTGACGATGTCCAGCATGCACTGAATTGGATAGAACGCACCCGGATTTGGGAAAGTAAGTAAATGAACATTATTGGAGGAACGGTACGATGATCGAACGTTACACACGCCCGGAGATGGCGAGCATTTGGACGGAGCAGAACAAGTTTCAAGCATGGCTGGAAGTTGAAATTCTTTCCTGCGAGGCTTGGGCCGAGCTGGGCGTCATTCCGAAGGAAGATGTGAAAGTACTGCGTGAGAACGCCAGCTTCAACATTGACCGCATCTACGAAATCGAGCAAGAAACGCGTCATGACGTCATTGCCTTCACAAGAGCGGTATCCGAGACGCTGGGACCTGAGCGCAAATGGGTGCACTACGGTTTGACATCCACAGACGTGGTTGACACGGCGCTGGGCTACTTGCTGAGACAAGCCAATGAGATCTTGGACAAAGACATTCAGAACTTCATCGAGATTCTTCGCAACAAAGCGATTGAGCATAAAAACACAGCCATGATGGGCAGAACGCACGGCGTTCATGCCGAGCCGACGACATTCGGACTGAAGATGGCGCTGTGGTACGAAGAAATGAAACGCAACCTGGAGCGCTTCCGCTTTGCCGCTGACGGCGTGCAATTCGGCAAAATCTCCGGTGCGGTCGGCACCTACGCGAACATCGATCCGTTCGTTGAGCAATATGTGTGCGAGAAGCTGGGCACGAAACCGGCTCCGATCTCCACACAGACGCTGCAGCGCGACCGTCATGCCGAGTACATGGCGACATTGGCGCTAGTCGCTACATCGTTAGACAAATTCGCGACGGAAATCCGCGCCCTGCAGAAGAGTGAGTTCCGCGAGGTGGAAGAGCCGTTCGCCAAAGGTCAAAAAGGTTCCTCCGCGATGCCGCACAAACGCAATCCGATCGGCTGCGAAAGCATCTCCGGCCTGTCCCGTGTCATTCGCGGTCATATGATTTCCGCTTACGAGAACGTGACGCTGTGGCATGAGCGCGATATTTCGCACTCCTCCGTTGAGCGTGTGATCCTGCCGGATGCGACGCAGCTCTTGAACTACATGCTGAATCGTCTAGGCAACATCATTAAGAACTTGACGGTATTCCCTGAGAACATGAAGCGCAACATGCGCAGCACGTACGATGTGCCGTTCTCCGGCCGCGTGATGACGAAGCTGATCGACAAAGGCTTCTCCCGTGAGCAAGCTTACGATACGGTGCAGCCGAGAGCGATGCAAGCGTGGGAAGAACAGCGTTCCTTCCGCGAAATCGTAGAGAATGAGCGTACGATTACAGAAGCGCTAAGCCCGGCCGAAATCGCGGATTGCTTCGATCCGAGCTGGCATTTGAAACATGTTGACACGATCTTCGACCGCTTAGGTTTGAAATAGAAGGCATTCTGGGAGAGAAGGGAAGGGTTGTCCGTGGCAAGTAACATTCTTGATTCAGCGGTTGATTTCGTTAAGGCGCCTCTGGTTCACAAAGGGAAAGTGCGCGAGCTGTACGATTTGGGCGAAAATTATCTGATCGTCGTCACGGATCGGATCTCGGCGTTCGACTATATTCTGAAGCCGGGCGTTCCTGACAAAGGCTACGTGCTCAACGCGCTGAGCAAGTATTGGTTCGGCGTGACGAGCGGTTATATGAAAAATCATATCGTTCATACAGACGTGGAACAGCTCCAAGATGTGCTTCCGGATGCGGCAGCGAGAGAGCTTCTCAGAGAGCGCATTATTGTTGCGAAGAAAGCGGAGCGCATCTCCATCGAGTGCGTCGTTCGCGGATACATCACAGGCAACGGCTGGAGACAGTATGAGAAAACGGGCGAAATCAACGGGCGCAAGCTGCCGGAAGGGTTGCGGAAGAATCAGCGTCTGAACGATCCGATCTTCACGCCGGCAGCCAAGAATGATGTAGGCCACGACGAAGACATCTCCATCGAGCAGATGATCGGCTTGGTCGGCGAACAGCTGACCTACGAGCTGCAAGAGCGCAGTATTATGCTGTACACGCTGGCTCATTCCATTTGTGAGCAGAAGGGCATCATTTTAGCGGATACGAAGTTCGAATTCGGCTTCTATGCCGGTGAACTTATTATTATTGATGAGATTTTCACACCGGATTCCTCGCGTTACTGGGCGGAAGACAAGTACGCCTTGGATATCGAGATCGATTCCATGGACAAAGAGCCTGTCCGTACCTACTTGGCGAATTCCGGCTGGGACAAGAACAGTGAACCGGATGAGCTTCCGGCTTCGGTTGTTGAAGAGACGGCGAACCGGTACAAAGAGATTTTGCGGCGTTTGGTCGATTAAAAATAATAAGCAAAGCAAGCACATACGAGGAGGAGATTGGGAAATGAAAGCAACGGTCTACGTAACAATCAAGCAGAACGTATTGGATGTGCAAGGAACAGCGGTGCAAGGCGCGCTTCATTCGATGGGGTTCGAGGAAGTCGGCAAAGTGCGTATCGGCAAATATTTGGAGCTTGAGCTGGGAACGACGGATAAAGCGGAAGCGGAAGCGCGTGTGAAAGCAATGTGCGAGAAGCTGCTCGCGAACACGGTGATCGAGGACTACCGCTACGAGTTGGCGTAACAGAAACCAGAGGATAGGCATACGAAGCAAGTTTTGCCAAAGGCAAAACTCTTAGAGGGAGGAAACGTCATGAATTTTGCGGTTCTTGTTTTTCCGGGTTCAAACTGTGATATTGACTGTTATAAGGCGGTAGAAGATACGATCGGTCAACCGGTTGATTATGTGTGGCATACGGCGGACGATTTGTCCAAATACGACTGCATCCTTGTGCCGGGCGGATTCTCTTATGGGGATTACCTGCGCTGCGGAGCGATCGCGCAATTCACGAACGTGATGAAGGCCGTAGCGAAGGCTGCTGAAGAAGGCAAATACATTCTAGGCATTTGCAACGGATTCCAAGTGTTGACGGAAGCCAAATTGCTGCCGGGCGCTTTGCTGCGCAACGAAGGCATGAAGTTCCGCTGCCACCAGGCGCTGCTGAAAGTGGAGAATAACAACACAGCCTTCACGCGCGATTACGCAGAAGGCGAACTGATCAACATTCCGATCGCCCACGGTGAAGGCAACTACTACTGCGACGACGCGACGCTGAAAGAACTGCAAGAAAACAATCAAATCGTGTTCCGTTATGAAGCGGGGGCTAACCCGAACGGATCCGTTGACGATATTGCGGGAATCTCCAATAAAGCTGGTAATGTAGTTGGTATGATGCCCCATCCTGAGCGTGCCATTCACGAAATTCTGGGCTCCGCCGACGGCAAGAAAATGTTCACATCAATTCTAAGCGCTTGGAGGGAAAAACATGACGCAGCAGCTATCCGCTAAGGAACCGACAGCCGAACAAATCGCGGAACAGAAAATTTACAAGCAAATGGGCGTAACGGACGAAGAGTATGCCAAAATTTGCGGCTTCCTTGGACGCAACCCGAACTATGTGGAGATCGGCGTATTCAGCGTTATGTGGTCCGAGCATTGCTCTTACAAAAATTCCAAACCCGTGCTTCGCAAATTCCCGGTCACAGGACCTCGCGTTCTGATGGGACCCGGCGAAGGCGCAGGGATTGTAGATATCGGGGACAACCAAGCGGTTGTTTTCAAAATTGAAAGTCATAACCACCCTTCGGCAATCGAGCCTTACCAAGGTGCAGCGACAGGTGTGGGCGGAATTATTCGTGATATTTTCTCCATGGGCGCGCGCCCTGTAGCACTACTTAACTCACTCCGTTTCGGTAAATTGCAGAATGACCGCGTGAAATACTTGTTCGAGCACGTTGTATCCGGTATCGCCGGTTACGGTAACTGTATCGGGATTCCGACAGTGGGCGGCGAAGTGATGTTCGACGAGAGCTATGAAGGCAATCCGCTCGTTAACGCAATGTGCGTAGGTCTGATCGACCACGACAAAATCCAACGCGGTGTGGCCAAAGGTGTAGGCAACCCGGTCTTCTACGTCGGCCCGGCAACAGGCCGCGACGGGATCCACGGGGCGACATTCGCATCCGAGGAGCTGACGGCTGAATCCGAAGCGAAGCGTCCGGCGGTGCAAGTCGGCGATCCGTTCATGGAGAAGCTGGTGCTTGAAGCTTGCTTGGAGCTCATCAATTCCGGCATCGTGCTCGGTATTCAAGATATGGGCGCTGCAGGTCTGACCTGCTCCAGCGCCGAGATGGCAAGTAAAGCCGGCAACGGCATGGAGCTTTACCTGGATGAAGTTCCGCAGCGCGAAGAAGGCATGACAGCTTACGAAATGATGCTGTCCGAGTCGCAAGAGCGTATGCTTTTCGTAGTTGAGCCTAAGCATGAGGCGCAAGCTAAGGGCATTTTCGAGCGTTGGGGTCTGCACTGCGCGAAAGTCGGCAAGGTCACCGACGACGGTTACCTGAAATTGATCCACCACGGGGAAGTCGTGGGGAACATGCCGGTCGGCGCGCTCGTGGACGAGTGCCCGGTCTACAATAAGCCGAGCAAGATTCCGGCTTATTATGAAGCAGGCGCAGCGATCGACACGACTCGTTACCCGGAGGTAACGAAGCTGACGGATGCGCTGAAATCGGTGCTTGCGTCCCCGACGGTAGCAAGCAAAGAGTGGGTTTACAACCAGTATGATTATATGGTTCGTACGGATACGGCGGTGCGTCCGGGTTCGGATGCAGCGGTTGTGACGATTCGCGGCACGCGCAAAGGGCTCGCGATGACAACCGACTGCAACGGACGCTATGTGTATCTCGATCCGGAAGTCGGCGGTCGGATCGCCGTCTCCGAAGCAGCGCGCAACATCGTTTGTTCCGGTGCCGAGCCGCTTGCGGTTACGGACAACCTGAACTTCGGCAGCCCGGATAAGCCGGAAATCTTCTGGCAGCTGGAGAAGTCCACAGACGGGATGGCGGAAGCTTGCCGCTTCCTGGATACGCCGGTTATCGGCGGTAACGTGTCTCTCTACAACGAGAACGCGAAGGGTGCCATTTACCCGACTCCGGTTATCGGGATGGTCGGTCTGGTGCATGACATCGACCACATCACAACTCAAAGCTTCAAACAAGAAGGCGACATCATCATCCTGCTTGGCGAGACGAAAGCGGAGCTCGGCGGCAGCGAATTCCAATATGTGATTCACGGTGTAACCGAAGGACGTCCTCCGGTGCTTGATCTGGAAGTGGAGAAACGTCTGCAAAATACGGTACTCAAAGCGATTCAAGAAGGCCTTGTCGCTTCTGCGCACGACTTGTCCGAAGGCGGCTTAGCGGTCGCTCTGGCCGAGAGCTGCATCAGCGGCAACGTAGGCGCTGAGATCAACGTCGCTTCCGAGCTTCGTCCTGATATCGCGCTGTTCAGCGAGACGCAATCCCGTATTCTGCTAAGCGCATCGCCGGATAAAGCCGATGCCCTGAAGCATTGGGTGGCTTCCCAAGGCGTGCCGTACCAAGAAATTGGAACAGTCACCGGTTCTGAATTGACCGTTAAAATCAACAACGAACAGCGTCTCCAGTCTCCTGTAAGCGAGCTGGCGAAAGTCTGGAAGGATGCGATCCCATGTCTAATGGCGTAAAACAATCCGAGGCCCTGAAGCTTCCGGCTGCTCCCAAGGTACAACTTGGGGACAAACAGCATGAGCTTTGGACAGGCGAGTATTTCAACGAAGGTGTAGGCGGCCATGGCGGATTGTTTGACAAGCTGAATGAAGAGTGCGGCGTTTTCGGGGTGTACGGACATCCCGAAGCTTCCTCTCTGTGCTACTACGGGCTTCACGCCCTGCAGCACCGCGGGCAGGAAAGCGCAGGCATTTGTACGGTAGATGAAGGGAAGTTTAATTATTACCGCGGCATGGGACTGGCCAAAGAGGTATTTAGCAATGACAATTTGTCGCCTCTTTGCGGCTCCACGGCCATTGCGCATGTGCGTTACTCCACAGCAGGCGAGAGCAAGCTGGCGAACGCGCAGCCGCTCGTTTTCAAATACCGGGAAGGCGATCTTGCGATTGCGACGAACGGTAACCTAGATAATGCCAACATCATCAAGCGTGAGCTTGAGCGCAAGGGTTCGATCTTCCAAACGACGAGCGACACAGAGGTAATGGCGCATCTTATCGCCCGTTCGGAGCACGATGATATCGTGGACGCGGTCAAAGATGCGATGAATCAAGTCATCGGCGGCTTTGCGTTCCTGATTGTTACGAAGGACAAGCTGATTGCGGCGCTCGATCCGAACGGACTTCGTCCCTTCATGATCGGCCGTCTGGGAGAAGCGTACTTGTTCGCTTCCGAGTCCTGCGCTTTCGATGCGGTGGGAGCCACGTATTTCCGTGATGTGCAGCCGGGGGAAATCATCGTGATTGACCGCGACGGCTTCCGTTCGGAGCGGTTCACGGACAGCGGCCGTCGTGCGATCTGCGCGATGGAGTACATCTACTTCGCTCGTCCGGACAGCGACATCGATACGGTTAACATTCACTCCGCGCGCAAGCGGATGGGCAAGAGACTGGCGATGGAAGCGTTCGTCGACGCCGATGTTGTAACAGGTGTGCCGGATTCCAGTATTTCGGCGGCGATCGGTTTCGCCGAGCAGACGGGTATCCCGTATGAGCTGGGCTTGATCAAGAACCGCTACACGGGCCGGACGTTCATTATTCCAAGTCAAGAGCTTCGCGAGCAAGGTGTCAAAATGAAGCTGAGCGCCGTTCGCAAAGTGGTCGAAGGCAAGCGCGTCGTCATGATCGATGATTCCATCGTTCGCGGCACAACGTCCTTGCGGATCGTCAACCTGCTGCGCGAAGCCGGCGCGACGGAAGTGCATGTGCGGATTTCTTCGCCGCCGTTCATGAATCCGTGCTACTACGGTATCGATACGCCGGACCGCAAAGAGCTGATCGCCGCGATGAACTCCATCGAGGAGATTCGCAAAGCGATTAATGCGGATTCGTTGCATTTTTTAACCAAAGAAGGCTTGTTAGATTCTATCGGTCAAGGTTCGGCAGGGTCGGAAAGCGGCTATTGTACGGCTTGCTTCGATAACAGCTATCCGACGGAAATCGTGGATGTCACGAAGGTTGGCTGTGCTTGCGATTAAATAGAGCGGGATGGCCTGCGGGCCTCCCTCTACATAGACAAAAATAAGGAGTGGTTGCGAAGTGTCGGATGCTTACAAAAAGGCTGGAGTCGATATCGCGGCGGGAAACGAAGCAGTAGAACGGATGAAAAAACACGTCAAACGGACCTTCCGTCCTGAAGTGTTGACTGACCTCGGCGGCTTCGGCGGGCTGTTCAGCTTGAACAAAGACAAGTATGAGGAGCCTGTGCTCGTATCAGGTACGGACGGAGTGGGCACGAAGCTGAAGATTGCTTTTGCAATGGATAAGCACGATACGATCGGCATCGACGCGGTCGCCATGTGCGTGAACGATATTATCGTTCAGGGCGCGGAGCCGCTGTTCTTCCTGGATTATCTGGCTTGCGACAAAGTCGTGCCGGAGAAAATCGAATCGATCATCAAAGGGATCGCTGACGGCTGTTCGCAGTCGGGCTGCTCGCTCATCGGCGGGGAAACGGCGGAAATGCCGGGCATGTATGCAGAAGGGGAGTATGACATTGCCGGCTTTACGGTTGGAATCGTCGACAAGAAAAAGATCATCGACGGTACAACGATCCGTCCCGGAGACGTGGTGTTAGGACTGGCATCGAGCGGTGTGCACAGCAACGGGTTCTCACTTGTGCGCAGGCTGCTGCTGGAAGAGAAAGGGTACACGCTTCAGGGGCATGTAGAAGAGCTGGGCGATAAGCTGGGCAACGTGCTGCTGGAGCCGACGAAGCTGTATGTGAAGCCGATTCTGGCGATGCTCGAAGATGTAGCGATCAAAGGAATGGCGCATATTACAGGCGGCGGTTTCATCGAAAATATTCCGCGCGTTCTGCCGGATGGCGTGAACGTAGAGATCCAATACGGCTCATGGCCGATACTGCCGATTTTCTCGCTGATGCAGCGTGAGGGCGCCATTTCCAATAACGATATGTTCCGTACCTTCAACATGGGGATCGGGATGGTCATCATCGTTGGGGCCGACGACGCGGCGAAGGCGATTGCCGCTGCGGAAGCGCAAGGCGAGAAAGTTTACCGCTTGGGCGTCGTTACAGAAGGCGAGCGTGTGGTGACGTTTCAAGGAGCTGTGGTGTAATGCAGCCGTACCGGATAGCGATCTTCGCTTCGGGCAGCGGTTCGAATTTCCAAGCCATCGTAGATCAGGTACAGAAGGGGAAGCTTGATGTCAGCATCGAGCTTCTTGTCTGTGACCGTCCGCAGGCTTACGTGGTGGAGCGTGCGAAGGAAGCGAAGGTGCCGGTATTCGCGTTCCGCCCGAAGGAGTATGAGAACCGTGAGGCTTATGAAGCGGTTATTCTCAAGGAATTGCAGGACCGGCAGGTGGATCTGGTCGTGATGGCGGGCTATATGCGCATTATTACGAATGTGCTGGTGGAGCCGTTCTACGGCCGAATGATCAACGTGCATCCGTCGCTTCTGCCGTCGTTCCCCGGCGTGCGGGCGATCGAGCAAGCCGTCGAGTACGGCGTGAAGCAGACCGGCGTCACCGTGCATTTCGTCGACGGCGGGCTGGACTCCGGGCCGATCATTGCGCAGCGGGCCGTGGAGATTCACGAGCACGAGACGGCGGAATCGCTCGCGGAGCGGATTCATGCGGCCGAGCACGTGCTGCTGCCGCAGGTCATCCGCTGGCTGCGCGAGAATCGCGTCAGCCTGGATGGCCGCAGGGTGAGCGTGCGGCTGTAGCGGAGAAGAGCATTTATTTCACATCGTTAACTACTATAAATTCATTTTCTGGGAGGAAGAATCGTGGCAATCAAAAGAGCACTGATCAGCGTATCCGACAAAACGGGGATCGTTGAGTTTGCGAGCGAGTTGGCAAAGCTGGGCGTTGAGATTATTTCTACAGGCGGTACGCAAAGTTTGTTGAAGGACAAAGGAGTGCCGGTTATCGGGATCTCCGAAGTGACAGGCTTCCCCGAAATCATGGATGGCCGCGTCAAAACGCTGCACCCGGCTGTTCACAGCGGTCTGCTGGCCGTTCGTGACAACGAAGAGCACCAAGCGAGCATGAAAGAGCTCGGCCTGGACTACATCGATCTGGTTGTCGTGAACTTGTATCCTTTCGCTGAGACTATTGCGAAGCCGAACGTATCTTACGAGGACGCGATCGAGAATATCGATATCGGCGGTCCGACCATGCTTCGTTCCGCAGCGAAGAACCACGCATTCGTATCCGTCGTCGTGGATGCGGCTGACTATGCGAAGGTGTTGGAAGAAGTGCAGGAAACAGGCGATACGACGCTCGAAACACGCAAACGCCTTGCGGCCAAAGTGTTCCGCCACACCGGTTCTTACGATGCTTTGATTGCCGACTACTTGTCCAAGCAAGTGGGCGAGCCTTACCCAGAGCGTTATACGGTTACGTATGAGAAAATGCAGGAGCTTCGCTACGGAGAGAATCCGCACCAAAGCGCGGCCTTCTACCGCAAGCCGAACGCGGCTGCCGGCAACATCACAACGGCGGAGCAGCTTCACGGCAAAGAGCTTTCCTACAACAACATCAACGATGCGAACACAGCGCTCCAAATCGTCAAAGAGTTCAGCGAGCCTGCTGTCGTTGCGGTTAAGCATATGAATCCTTGCGGCGTAGGCATCGGGACGAACGTACTGGAAGCTTATAAGAAAGCATACGCAGCGGATCCTACGTCCATCTTCGGCGGCATCGTTGCTGCGAACCGTGCGATCGATGAAGCGACCGCGCAATTGCTGCATGAGATTTTCCTGGAAATCGTCATTGCGCCTGATTTTACACCGGAAGCGCTTGAGATCCTGTCCAAAAAGAAAAATATCCGCCTGCTGAAAGTAGTCGGCTTAGATACAGTGGCTGGCCGCAAGGCAGAGCCAGTCGTGACAACGGTTGAGGGCGGCATGCTCGTGCAAGATAGCGATGCTTACCAACTGACGGAAGCCGATCTGAAGGTCGTTTCCGAGCGTCAGCCGACGGAAGAAGAGATGAAGCAGCTGCTTTTTGCATGGAAAGTCGTTAAGCATGTGAAATCCAATGCGATCGTACTTGTCGCTGACGATATGACGGTTGGCGTAGGCGCAGGGCAAATGAACCGTGTCGGCGCGGCCAAAATCGCGATTGAGCAAGCCGGCGAGAAGTCCAAAGGCGCGGTGCTCTCCTCCGACGCGTTCTTCCCGATGGGGGACACGCTGGAAATGGCGGCAAAAGCAGGCATCACGGCGGTCATTCAACCGGGCGGATCGATCAAAGACGAAGAGTCTATCCGCGTGGCGAACGAGAACGGGATTGCGATGGTTATGACGGGCGTACGTCATTTCAAACACTAAAACAACAGCGAATGCTCACGATTCAATAGGGACCGTGGGCATTCCCTATGAAAGGGACGGGTGGCATAGATGCGTGTACTAGTAATTGGACGAGGCGGGCGCGAGCATGCGATTGTATGGGCGCTGAGCAAGAGCCCGAAGATCAGCAAGCTTTACTGCGCGCCGGGGAACGGCGGCATCGCCGGGTTGGCGGAATGCGTGCCGATTACGGAACTGCAATTTGAGGAGATCAGCACGTTCGCGAAGGAGCAGGCGATTGATCTGGTTATGGTCGCTCCTGACGATCCATTAGCGGCGGGTCTGGTGGACCACCTGGAGTCCAAAGGGATCGAAGCGTTCGGACCGCGCGCGAATGCCGCGATCATCGAGGGCAGCAAAGTATTTATGAAGGAGCTCCTGAAGAAATACAACATCCCTACGGCCGCTTATGAAACTTTCGACGCGTATGAGCCTGCGCTGGCTTACCTGCGTTCACAAAAGGCTCCGATCGTCATCAAAGCCGACGGCCTTGCTGCCGGCAAAGGCGTGACGGTCGCGCAAACGATGGAAGAAGCGGAAGCGGCGCTGCGCGACATCATGGTGGATCAAGTGTTTGGCAAGTCCGGCGCGAGCGTCGTGATTGAAGAGTTTTTGACTGGCCAAGAGATGTCGCTACTTGCTTTCGTTGACGGATCGACGGTTCGCTTAATGGTTCCTTCGCAGGATCATAAGCCTGTTTTCGATAACGACAAAGGGCCGAACACGGGCGGAATGGGCACTTACTCGCCGCTGCCGCACGTTCCTGAGTCCATTGTACAGGAAGCGCTTGTGAACATCGTGCAGCCGACGGCGGATGCGATGGTGAAGGAAGGCCGTCCGTTCAAGGGCGTGCTGTACGCGGGTCTGATTCTGACGCCGGACGGCGTCAAGACGATCGAGTTCAACGCGCGCTTCGGGGATCCGGAGACGCAGGTGATTTTGCCTCGGTTGAAGACGGATCTGCTGGATATCTTCCTGGCGATCAACAAAGGAACGCTGGCTGAGCAGCCGATCGAGTGGAGCGAAGATGCAGCGGTGTGCGTGATCGTCGCTTCCGGCGGCTATCCGGGCCCTTATCCGAAAGGTCTGCCGATTACAGGCCTGGAGAACGTGCAGGATGCCTTGGTGTTCCATGCCGGAACGGCGCTGGAGAACGGGCAGATCGTGACGAATGGCGGACGCGTTCTGGGTATCACCGGAATCGGCAAAGATATTATCGAAGCCCGCCAGAAAGCTTATGCGGATGCGGACCGGATTCATTTCGAAGGGAAGCATTACCGGACGGATATTGCGATGAAAGCTTTGAAATAGGAATGAAAAAAAACACAGTGCCTTTCTTGCCAGATTGCTTTGCGGGAAAGGGGCTGTGTTTTTGCTTGATGCGGGCTTCGGCGTGCTGAAGTGTTACTTGCCGCTTGAGCCGCGGATGTATTTGTCTTTGTTCTTGTACACGTACCAGACGGCGAGAATGGCGCCGAGGATGAGCGCCAGTGAAATCCAGTGATGCTGAATGAACGTCCAGAGGTTACTCATGCGATTGCCTCCCAGGGTTAATCTTAAGGATAGTTTTGGCAGGAGCCGCGGGTTTCATGCATGGGCAGACGGCACTCGTCTGCCGAGCCGTTCCGCCGCGACTTTCGGTTCCCGTGTTTGTACAGACCAAACCTCTGTCGCCGCCTATGCGCGGGAAGAGGTTTTATTTCTGGCGGATAGCGTATAATGTAGAATACTGGCAATGAATTTCCAGACGGGAGGAGGTGCGGTGATGCTGCCGGCTTTTTATATAGCGCATGGGACGCCGGGATTGGCGATTGAGCAGCATGCTTACACCGAGTTTCTGCAGAAGCTGGGGAAGAGCCTTCCTCTGCCGAGAGCTATCGCTGTCTTCAGCGCACATTGGGAGAGCCCTGTACAGCGAATAAGCTCGGCGGTTCATCCGCGGACTCTCCACACTTTCGCTGGGTATCCGCCAAAGCTTCATGACATGAAATACCCGTCACGGGGCGATTTGACGCTCAGTTTGCAGATTCGGCAGTTATTCGAAGCGGAAGGCATCGGCTGTGAGCTCGATGATGAGTGGGGGTTGGATCATGGCGTGTGGGGACCACTGTCGCACATGTACCCGGCTGCGCAGATTCCGGTCGTGGCTCTTTCGGTGAATCCGCGTCTGGCGGCGGAAGAGCATTACCGCATCGGTGCGGCGCTCGGTTCTTTGCGGGAGGCGGACGTGCTCGTTCTGGGCAGCGGAGGCACGGTGCACAATCTGCGGAGGCTGGACCGGAACGATCCGGTGCCGCAGCTGTGGGCGGTGGCGTTCGATGAGTGGCTGGCGGAGCAGCTCGACACGTGGAATCTCGAGGCGCTGCTGAGATACGACGAACGAGCGCCGCATGCCGCGGAGGCGGTGCCGTCGCCGGGGCATTTCGCGCCCTTGCTGCTGGCGCTTGGGGCGGCCGACGAGGCGCGCCGGGCGAAGCTGCTGCATCACAGCTTCCAGATGAGTACGCTCAGCCTCAGCTGCTGGATGTTCGGCGGGCGGCAGGCGTTAAGCTCCAGCTAGCCGCGAACGACCGCCGCGTCCGCGGGAGGCAGCTGTTGCAGCAGCGGCCGTTACTCCAGGAAGCGCTGCCTGTAGGCCGGATTGGGCAGCATGCACTGTTCGGCCCGGCCGAACCAGCGGTAGCGGCTCCGCGCGACGAAGTCGTAGCCGAGATTCCGCAGCGGCGCCGGAATGACGATGGCTGCGTACGCCAGCGGGTAAGCGCCGCGGAGCCGACGGGCGATGCGCAGCACGGCCGAGGAGCGCGTGTAGGCGCGCCCGTTCTCGATCAGCACGATGGTGCTGATCGTGGACACGGGCAGCCCGTGCCGCTCCAGCAGCCTCTGCCCGGCAGCGGACTGCAGCGACGCGAAGCGGAAGTAGCCCTTCGGGTCGTTCCGCAGAATGAATTGCACGGCTCCGCTGCATAGATTGCAGACGCCGTCGAAGAGAATGACGGCTTCGGCTTTGTTGTCAGGCTCAGTCATGGAGCATCGCCTCCTTCATTTCGCTATGCCGGATTGTTGCGGTCGCGGCGGCGAGCTGTTAGCCGCATCTGCACATATCCACATTTCTTACTATACCTAATTATCGAGGCTGGCGCACTCATCCACATGTTCATAACTCCATCCGCCGTCAGTTCCAATCGTCCACATAATCACAAGACCCCGATAGACCTTCGAGTTATCCAGACTACCTGCTTCATCCGCCTCAAGTCGTCCACACACTTATCCCAACCGTACACAGCGGAGCAGCGTCTATATAATGAGTTAGCAGGTCTTTAGTGGATTCTACCGGCAGCCGTACGCGTCCATCCACAGGTTCATCACTCACGCCAGTTTCATAACGAGGCTCATCAACATGTTATCCACCGCATCCCCAGCTCGAGCACTTATCCGAAAATACTTCTACATATCTATTGCCTAGCATATATATCTCGTAGAACAATAGAAGAAGAGAAGAGGTGCCTATCGATGAAATCATTGTCCCTATCCCGCCGTACCAAATTCCTCAGCGCCTGGCTCGTTCTCGGCTGTTCGGTGATTACGCTCATCGGCTGCAGCGACACGCCTGCGTCGATGCCTTCCGTCAGCCCGGATACGGCTGCAGCGACTCCGACAGCTTCAGCGCCCGCCTCCAAGCCCGCCGCTTCGGCGGCGGATCCGGAGCTGCCGTACAAATTCCCGCTGACCGGACTTCCGTCCGCCCAAGAGGTGAAGAGCAGGCCCTTCATGGTCATGGTCGAGAATGCGCCGCAAGCCCGCCCGCAAACCGGTCTGGATCAAGCGGACATCGTCTACGAAATTCTCGCCGAGGGCGAGATTACTAGATTCGTGTCCGTGTTCCAGAGCCATGAGGCGGAAGTGATCGGTCCCGTACGCAGCATCCGGCCGTATTTCGTGGAGATCGGCGACGCGCTCGATGCGGTCATCGTCCACGCCGGCTGGAGCCAGGAAGCAATGGACATAATGGCCGGCCGCAAGCTGGCTCACCTCGACGAGGTGTACGGCGACGGCGCCTTCTACTGGCGCTCGACCGAACGTAAAGCACCGCACAATCTCTACACCTCCGTGGCCAAAATGAAACAGGGCGCCGAAGCCCGCAAGTTCCGCTCGGAGTGGAACGGGCCGCTGTTGACGTTCGCCAAGGACGGCCAAAGCAAGCTGACCGGGCCGGCCGTTCATTATATTTTTATCCCGTATATCCAAGGCTACTTCGCTTCGTATGAGTACAATGCGCAAGAGAAAGTGTATATGCGTTCCATGGAAGGCAAGCCTCATCTGGATAAAGAAAGCGGCAAGCAGCTGCAGGCCAAGAACCTGCTCGTTCTGGAGAGCAAGCATAAGATCGTAGACAAAGAGGGGCGCCGTGAAGTCGACGTTTTCGGCCCGAACAAAGGCGTCATCCTGCAAGAGGGCAAGTCCCAGCAGATCACATGGGAACGCAAGAACGGACTCCTGCGCGCCTTCGACGATAGCGGCAAGGAAGTGCCGCTGCTGCCGGGCAACACCTGGGTGCAGATCGTACCGGAAGGAACGAAGCTCAAAATGGAATAGTTTTCTACCAAACCTCCTACTTCGTAGGAGTTTTTTTTGGGGGCTCGGTCCGACAGCATAATAAAAAAACTCCCTGTAAGGGGAGTTTGGGAAAGCGCATTCAAAGGAGGAGAAGGCGCTGTAATACCGATAGGTATGTCCATATTATAGATATCTTTTCAGTTAAATAACATGTCAGAAAGAGAGGTATTCTATGAATAAAATGAAGATTTCATCTTCATAATCACCACTTTTATGCTCACTCTATACATAACGTAAACCCCCATATTTCGATAAACTTGTTGTATTCAGTCGAAATATCGCTTATTTGATATCGACGTTGTAACCATTATGGGGGAGGAACGAACACGTTTATGAAGAGGAGATTAACAGCTATTACTTCAGTCGTGCTAGCATGGTCCCTGTTTTCAACTGCCGCGATAGCCGCAGATCCACAGAATGCTACACCGACAGCGGTGGTGAAAACGACTGCCGATTACAAAGATCTGGCGAATATAGATGCCGATCTGAGAGTGAGAATCGACGTCTTGCTCAAGCAGGGCTACATGGAGGGGAAAGGCGAAAACTTTGACATTACGGGAAGTATGACTCGGGCGGAAGCCGCCAAACTCGTAGCCAAGATTTTTGCTTTACCATTTGATGAAAAGGCTTTCTCGAGCTTCGCCGATGTCGATAAGAGCGATGAGTCGATTAGCTGGGCGATTCCTTTCATCGAAGCGGCTAAATCCAAAGGGATTATCGACGGTATAGACGATACGACCTATAGCCCGAAGGATGAAGTGACAATAGGCCAATTGGCCGCTTTGTTCGTGAAAGGTCTGGGCAAAGCTTCCGAGGTAAAGTCGACAAGTCCTTGGTATAACGGCTATCTGGACGTTGCGAAGGCAAACGGGGTGGATCTTGGCACGGACGGTGCCAGGAACGCGACTCGAACCGATCTTGTTAACGGCTCCTATCTCGCAGATCAGGTATTCGCCAATGCGAATAAACCTGCCAAAGCTTCTGTGAAAGAAGTTAAACAAGCCGGTGCCAAAACGGTATCCGTCGTTTTCGACCGTGACATAGATACCGCGAAAGCAACTTTAGCTTTAATGAGAGGGACCACGAGCATTGCCACAACGGTAAAATGGTCGGAGGATAAGCGCTCTGCAACTTTGACGCTCACGGATGTGAAGATTATCGATGGCGACTATTCCGTTACCTTAGGCGGATTGGACGCCGAAGCCGTAGATCAAGCCAAAGGATCTTTTAAAGGACAAGTTGAGAAATTAACCAAGATTGAGTTCGTGAGCGCGAGCGACACGATTGCGAAGTCTCCGAAAGTTCGCGTCGAAGTGAAACCAACGAATCAATTTGGCGAGACAGCCACTTTCCAAGCAGGGAACTATACGGTTATCGCATCTACAACCCAAGCACCGACGTTGTTGAAAACAGAGGATGGGAAATTATTCGTTCAATTAAATACGAGTGATTCGGCATTAATCTCGAATAACAGTCAGGTGACTGTAAGCATCTATGATAATGAACAGCACATGACGGTGAACAAGAGCTTTAAGATAGGCGACCGTCCGATCCTGACCAAGGTTGAGCTAGGCGCTTTCACATACAAGAGCGGGAAAACAGCATTATCCGCGAGCGGCGAAACGGCGGTTGCTTCCCTAACGCAATACGATCAGTACGGCACTGTCATTACCAAAGACTCCGATGCGCTAATTCCCCCAACGGTTTCGCTCACGCCTTATGAACAGAAGTTGAATGCGCAAATCACGGACGAGAATGGCGACGGTATGGATGATGTAGTTGTTAAAGTAACTTCAAAAATTGAAACAAACGGGGAATATACCCTATCCGTATATGGTGGAGGGTCGACAGCTACGGCCAAAATAGCTCTCAAATCAACGGCAGTAGCACATAAGGTGGAATTAGCTTCACCGAGCGATACATGGGCTTATGGAGACAGCAATAAATACATCCAAATTACGGCGTATGATGCAGAGGGCGCCGTTCTAACGGCGGATGATATTGCACAGAATGCGAA
Organism: Paenibacillus sp. MAHUQ-63; assembly: GCF_028765165.1. GTDB lineage: Bacteria > Bacillota > Bacilli > Paenibacillales > NBRC-103111 > Paenibacillus_E. Next base: position 54,772 of record NZ_JARADB010000008.1, read on the forward strand.
GGACGGCAGGTTCACCATCTCGCTCTCCAATAACTTGATAACCGGCCCTTCTACGGACGTGCCGGCAACAATGCTGGATACCAAAGGGCTCATTGTAACGGAAGGACCGAATAAAGGGAAATTGTATGTGAAGAAAGTGGAAGGGAAAGGCAACGCTAATGTGTTTATTGCGATGTTCGGAGTCGGTGTCAACAGCCAATCGCAAATCAATATCCCGCTCGTTGCGGCCCGCTATCCCGTTAGCTTCAAATCTGCAACCAATGTTGCTGAGAAAGTGGTAGACACAGCCACCGTTAACGGGAAATTTCAATTGATCGACCAATACGGAGATACAATCACCGGGCTTGCTACGAATCAATCGGGAAGTATGATCGAGCTCGTGGACAATGGCCGAGCGGTTACCTACGATGTGTATGCGACGGTTACGCCTTCATCGGATTATGCCGGTACCTACTCGGGCGATTTGACGCTTGCTTCCGGATCTCAGGTGCTGACGATCGGGCAATTCAGCGACAAGGAGTTTAAATTTACGCCGACGGCTTCAGCGAGGAATTCTTCCTTATCCGTGAAGTTCAACCTCCGCAAAAGAGAGTTCACGGGAGGCGCTGCCGGAAATGTGATCAATGACGCTGTCGTTTCGGTGACGAAGAAATTCACTGTCATCGATCCTGCTCAAGTCCAATTAACCTATAGCTTAAACAGCCCGAGGGAGTTGTTCGGAGCGTTGGACGATAGCACCGTCAAAAATATTGCTGCAGCTCAAGTGATCGGCTCATCGAATAAATTCGCCGCGGAGCTGGCGCTTTCAGCTAAGGATGAATCGGCGGCCGAGGTGAAGGTTCTCAATACGATCACTTCCGCGGTGTCCGACAGCAACAGCGTAGCTCGTACGAGTGTGGCGGCAGGCAAAGCCTATGTGCTGGGCAATAAAGCCGGCAAAGCAAATATTACAGTGGTATATACGAATGCCTTAGGAGAGTCGAAGATCTTGGCAACCTCCGTAACGGTGAAGAGCGATCCTATCGCCATTCAATCGATTACAAGCAGTGCGAGCAAGACGTTCCCAAGATCAACGGTCATCGACACCGACGGTATTACAGTTAAAACGCAAGGTGCCGACGGCGCACTCGCTTGGAGACTTATGGGCGATGTGGCTGTGAAAGATCAGTACGGCGATGAATTCAAAAACGAGAATATCGCGATATATAAGGAAATAGTTCCTGTGATCTATACAATTAACGATGTTTCACAAGGATTGACAGTGAGTCTCTCAGCGAGCTCGGAAGGTGTAGATAATCTGGTCAATGTTGCTTACAATTCAGGCATCACTGGCGGAAGCTTTACGCTGACAGCAGTTGCGCCTAACGGCAAAACAACAAGCACCAGGGTAGTCGTAAGTAATTAATGTTATGGTATTGAATTAGAAATAGCGTACAGCATGTCTCGGAGAAGACATGCTGTATCTATTTGGTCAAAAAGTTCAGAAAATCGAAAAAAATTGAAATAATTGCATAAAAATGAATCCATATCAGTTCGTTTAAAATGCTATGCTTTCGTTAAACGAAAGGTAGACACATCATCGATTGGGTGCAAGCTTCAAAGCGGTATTTACATAAGGGGGGTCATTCCATTCTTCTCACAAGATTTTTATTCAGAGTTAGGCTATCCGCATCTGTCTCTTCCATTCCGCCTGAGCTCGGCAGGCTATGTTCTCAACCCGACATGGCGATATCACGTGGGAGGGGATCATTGCGAAATCATTGTTTGTATACGAGGGAGAGGAAAGATTCGCATTAACAATGAACCGGAATGTATGATTCAGGCTAATCAGATGCTTATTGTCACGCCTCAAACCAATTATGAGTATCGACCTCTGGATGAAATGTGGGAAATTGCTGCGGTACGATTCGGATGCAACCTGGCGCTCCTTATGCAATTTCGCTTAAAATTGAACAAACTGACGATGATTAACTCGCCTAATCGACTATTAACGTTGATTGATGTGCTATGCAGATCTGAAGGCGACCCCAGAAGCAGGACATTACAAACGTCGGAAATCATCTATTCGGTATTGGCGGAGGCTAAATTTCAAACGGCAGGTATACACAGAAGCGTAAGCAATCCCCAAATAACCATTGAGAAGCTTGTAAATTATATTTTTATTCATTACGCCAGCAAGCCTACTTTGAAAGAGTTGTCGCGCATGTTCGGCTACACATCGCAGCATTTGAATCGATTATTCAAGAATGAATTAGGGTTTTCCGTTTATCAATATATTTTAAAAGTACAATTGGAACAGGCGGCTTATTTACTTGAAGCTGGAGAAATGACGGTTGAACAGGTTGCTGAGAATGTTGGTATGGAGTCAAGATCCTTTTACCGATTGTTCCACAAATTGTACGGGGTTTCACCCGGTGAGTTCCGCAGGAGTATCTCAAGGAAGCTCGACCGCTCTTCCTCCTGAGGCTCTAGCGGATAATTTACAATCCATTTACACGGCATTAATAGTGCAATAACATATGACTCCTATGATGATTAGGCATAGGAGGGATAACATGAAACCGTTCCAACGTACAATTTCGATACCGGTGTATCTTTTATTTATTATTGTGCTCTTCAGTCTGGTAGGCATCTCCTATTCGATATGGGGCAAACAAGCCGTCGTTCGGGGCTCGGAGCCCGGAGACGGACAGGATTCGCCCGTGCAGGAGGTTCAAAAAGTTCTGTGGTGGCACTCGATGAGCGGCGATAACGGCAAAGTGGTGGACAAGCTGGTGAACGGCTTTAATGCCACTCATAAGGATATCCAGGTGGAGGCTGTCTATCAGGGCTCCTATTATGATACCTTGACGAAGCTGAAGGCCTCCATCGGTTCGACCATCGGACCTACGATGGTTCAAGTCTACGATATCGGCACAAGGTTCATGATCGACTCGCAGGCGATAACGCCGATTCAGCATTTCATGGATCTGGAGAAGTATGCGATTGGGCAGCTGGATGATGCGATCATGGACTATTACACGGTCGGCGATACGCTGTATTCCATGCCGTTCAATGCGTCCAATCCGCTTCTATACTATAACAAAGAGATGTTCGCTGCAGCAGGGCTCAATCCCGAGAAGCCGCCCGTGCTGTATGAGGATGTTGCGCAGGCTGCCCAGAAGCTGACGAAGAACGGCGTATGGGGCGCCTATTTTGGCAATCACAGCTGGTATATGGAGCAGTTCCTCGCCAATCAAGGTGCCGAGCTGGTGAATCAAGGCAATGGCCGGGACGGGCTGGCCACGCAGTGGCAGATGAACGGAGAAGCAGGTGTTAAGGCGCTTGCTTGGTGGAAGGGGCTCGTAGATAAGAAGGTCGCCTTCTATGCTGCAGGGAAGAGCGATGATTCGAAGAAAGCTTTTGCTGAGGGCAGAGTCGCTATGATCTTCGATACGACGGCAGCGCTGCGCGATATTCTGGAGACGGTGGACGGTAAATTCGAGGTCGGGACCGGCTTCTTCCCGCAAGCGGAAGTCAAAGACGGCGTAGGCGTCGGTGTCGGCGGGGCGAGCAACTGGATCATGAACAACAAGCCCGAAGCCCAACAGCAGGCGGCCTGGACGTTCATGAAATATTTGACTGAGCCGGAGCAGCAGGCGGTTTTCCATATCAATACGGGCTATTTCCCTATTGCGGAAGCGGCCTATGAGCTGCCGTCCGTGAAGGAGAACATGGCCAAGTATCCTCAGTTCAAGACGGCCATAGAGCAGCATAACGCCGCCAAGTCCAACCAGGCCGCACAGGGCGGCGTGCTTGGCGTCTATCCGGATGCGCGCAAGCTCACGGAGCATGCCATCGATCAGGCGCTCAGCGGCTTGCAATCGCCGCAGGCGGCTCTTGACGGAGCGGCGGCTGCCGTCAACGCCAAAATAGCGGAGTACAATAAGACGCTTCATTAAGAGACGAAAGCCGGCAGTGTGCCGGCTTTCGTTTTTTTGAGATATAAGAATTTATATGGTTGGTTTTGGGTTTGGGGGGAGCGAAACTTACCCCGACTCGAACTTACTGAAGCCAATATTTTTCGATGAGCATCGATACTGGGATGCCTTTGTAGAAAAGCATATAGTGAAAGAAGTACAGACATTTCGTGGCTGCGGAGATCCCCGAAACGGAAGAATGGAGCCGATTACTTACAGAGGATGTATTCCAGGTGAATCATCGACATGTGGTATTTACGATCGACGAAGGGCTGTGGAATGTTTTTTTGCTGCATAGAAAAATTCCCTGACGTTTTTTCTTAAACTGCGGCGGGGCGGGCTCTTTCGTTGAAGGAGCCGAGCTTGCTTATTCTGCCCGCAGGGCGTAACTGGAATTTCTCCCGTTATTCGCGAGAAAATTAGCCCAGTTGTACGAATAAAGGGAATTTCTCCCGTTAATTCATCCCCATTTCGCGTAAAGGCTGCAAATACGGGCTGAATAACGGGAGGAATTCCTGTTATTCAGCATTCGAGGATCAGCCAGGCTGCATGTAACAGGAGAAATTCCCGCAATGGGCGAGACTCTCGGTAGAGGCTTGGCTCTCTAGGAGGAGCCGAGCTTTCTTGTATGTGGCTTGCTGATGCCAGACGATCTCCGAGGTGTTATTGGCTTGTCGGGTATCCGAATAAGGTCCCGTGAGTCCTTAATTTGAGCCCTAATGGTGTACATGTATTCGAAAAATCACATGCATACTCTGCATGTGTCCGTTCACGTTGACAGCCTCGCTGTGTCCGTTAAAATGACTCAGCTGATAGTGAGGGCCATAGGGCCATCAAGACGACTTGTTCGTTAACCTGGCTCTCCGATATTCCCCCGGCGACGTGCCGGTCCGGTTCTTGAACATCCGGTTGAAGGAGGAGATGTTGCGGTAGCCGACCTGCAGGCCGATCTCTTGTATGTTGAGGTCGGTGGCGCGCAGCAGCTCTTGGGCATTGCTCACGCGCCGGTCGTGCAGATGTTCCATGAAATTGGCGCCTGTTTTCTCCTTGATGTACGTAGAGAGGTAGGAGGCGCTCAAATTCAACCGGTCCGCCAGTACATCGAGGGACAGGTCCTCGGCATATTGCTCCTGGATGATGCTGAGCACACGGTCGATGATCGGGTCGCTGGCCTCTTTCTTCTCCCGGATAATCTGCGAGACGGCATGGAAGTAGGCATGGAACGTCAGGCGGTACTCCTCCAAGGTACAGCATGCCTCAAGTTGAAGCTGGAGGGGCTTCAGCTGCCAGGCGGAGTCGCTGTGAACTTGGTAATGTTCGAGCACCATTCTGGCCTTGTCGGTGACGGCTAGCGCCAAATGCTTGAACGTATCGACAGAAGCCTCCTCGTCATACAGCTCGCGCAGCCAAGAATCCACTAAGAGCAGCGTTTCTTGCTCTTTCCCGGCTTTCAGCGCTGCGGTCAGCTCCTGCTCCTGGGTTAGCGTCAGGATGTACGACGCGCGATCGGAGCGAATCTCGGCGATCGTTTGCGTTTCATCCAAAAGCCTGGCCTGCATCGCCATCTCCCGGACCTGCCGGTATGCGTAGCCGAACTGGATGGAATGCTCGAAGTTCGAGCTGACGGCGGCCGTGACCAAAGCGTAGCGCCGGTCGCGGTCCAGCAGCGGCTTCAGTTCCTCCAGCAGGGCGAGAATGCGGTCGCGATTATGGCCGGGGAAGACGGACAGGAATTGATGATGCTCCATCTGGAACGAATGGGAGTCAGGGAAGCGCTCGTCCGTTAGCTGCTTGATCTGCGTCCCGATCGACAGCGAGATGTGTTCCTTGCTCATAGGCACGTCGACGAAAGCGGCCGGGCGGAAACGAAGCTCGTAGAGAACGATGGTGTAAGCTTCCTCCGTGCCTTCGATATGCGGCCATTCGCTCGCCTCATGGTTAATATTTTTGAGCTTATTCATGAAATGGTACGTCGTCAGCTCGGACTGCTGCTCTTTCAGCTCCTGCTGGATCTCCACCTGTTCTTCAAGCAGCCGGCGCACGGGTCTGTGGATTCGCTTGCTGAGAACAATCGAAACCGCCAAAGCGATGACGATCGAGATGCCGAGCAGGATGATCATGAGATTGTCCAAGCGAAGGACCTTGGCGGCGAAATCAGGGCTCGTTACCCGCATGATGTAATGGATGCCGCCCTCATTGCGATAATCGACATAATACACGCCGTTCTCCATGACGTATTCGCGTTCTTCATCCCTATCCGCCGGCGGAGCCAAGAAAGGGGCGGGAATCGCTGATGCGCGGGGATTGCTCTGATAAATGAGCGCTTGTCCTGGCCCAAGGATAGATAAGTCCAGATTCGGCGTATCCTTGAGAATCGCGTCCCGCAGACGGTCGGCGTCGATCATCGCGATCAGCAAATCATCTGCCAGCGGCGGTTTGATCGAGTAGGGAATCAACGTTCGGGCGGCAGGGGAGTTTTGGGATGGCGTCCCGAAGGCTGCCGCCGGGTGAAGCACGTAATTGTCCGCACGTTGAAATTGCTGCTGCCAGTAGGAGAGCGGGTATGTTGAACTCGCATATTGGCCGGCAAGCAGCTCTTCATTCGTACTAAGCCCGAACTTATTGACGGCCAGATTCGTGGAGTGAAACAGCAGGATCATATTATCCACATACAGGTCCGAATCCCCGACAAGGCTCTGGATGTCCAGTACGACAGGACGGGTGGGCAGGGAATTCGGATCCTTCTGCACGTTGACTTGATTGTTCAGCGTGATGACATCTTTGTCGGTAAATTGTTTGAAGAGAGCTTCTCTGACTTTATCCAGCTGAAATTGATAACGCTCAGCCACCTTCTGCAGAGTGAGACGATTCTGTTCGATCATCTCGCTGCGGAGGTGGCTCTTCAGCATCCAGAAGATCAACAGGCTGAAGGAAGCGAAGATAAGAATCAGCAGGATGAAGCTGGCCAGCACATTTCTTCGAAATAACGGCCCTTTCATGGCAAAAAAGTTCATTAGTCGCAGGCTCCCTTTGATAGTTCCGCTTTGTGTTTCCGGCGATCTATATACGTTTTATTGTAGTCCATTCTCTATGTTAAAGGTATGGGCTTTTTTTTGGAAGCTTTGCTATTTTCCCGATTGAGGGGTTCATAAAAGCTTTAAAAACCAATCGAAACAATCGAGAAGGATCCAAAATCGTGTGTATAGGCAAGGCGGCCGGCACCGCATATGATGGGCATGTGTCGAACGCAGCTCATGGGAAGGAGAGAAGTAACAGGATGGCCAATGGGCAGCACGCAGCTGAATCAAGAGGGGATTAGGACGAAGTGAAACACATGCAGAAGAGTACGTTGTTAATCGTGAGAAGAAGCTTCGCTGCGTTGGTGATGGCCGTGATCGCATGCATCAGTCTAGCGGGTGCGGCATCGGCGCATTTCTCCTCGACCGGGTATTCCGATATTCAGGTAGGCTCGGATACGATTGAGTACCACTTGTGGATCTTGGAGAGCGACTTCGTTCATATATTCCCGGACAAGCCGGACGGGGGCGACAAGCTCAGCGATAAACAATTGGCTTCCTCTATGAAAGCCATCGCCGCTCTGGTCAGCGACGGTTTGGTTGTGACGGGGGACGGCAAAATCGGCAACGGCGAGATTATCGGCGTAAAGCACGAGAAACGCGCCACGATGGAGATGGTCGGCATCGATATTCGCTACAAGTTCGCAGCTCCTGTGAAACAGTACCTGATGCAGTACAACTTCTTCTGGTACAGCGGCATTGACCCGAATCACAGCAATTATGCGACGATTCAGGTCGGCGGCCAGACGATCCAGCAGGTGCTTGGCAGCCAGAATTACATCGTACAGGTGCAGGGCCCGGGACCGGGGGCAGCCTCGAAGCCGGCCGGGAAACCAGCCGAGCCTTCCGGCTTCAAGACGGCAGGAATCGCAGCTGTGTCAACGGCGCAAGGGACCGCCGGCGCTTCATGGCTGGCCACACTTAAGACCTACGTCGTCATGGGGATGGAGCACATCTGGTCGGGACTCGATCACCTGCTGTTCCTGTTCGGACTGCTGCTAGCCGCTGAACAGCGGCCATGGAAAATCGTCCGGCTGATCACAGCCTTCACCATCGGCCACTGCATCACGCTCGTTCTATCATCGCTGGAGATTGCTTATTTGTCGCCGCGAATCGTCGAGCCGTTAATTGCGCTGAGCATTGTCTACATTGCTGTAGAGAACATCTGGAAGAAGCGGGAGAGCGCACGGGAAGTTGTAACCCTGCTGTTCGGCCTCGTGCATGGCTTCGGCTTCGCCGAAGTGCTGCGGGGAACGCTCTCAGGTGAGATGGCATTGCCATTATTCTCCTTCAACCTAGGCGTAGAGATCGGTCAGCTGGTCGTCGTGGCGATTGTGATTCCAGTCCTTCTGTGGATTCGGCGCCTGCCATGGCAGATCAAATGGAACCAATATGCTTCCGGTCTAATCGGTGTATTCGGACTTTATTGGTTGATTGAACGCATGATTAGTTAATACAAACTTTTATGATGAGGGGACGTTATCAAGTTGGTTATGAAGAGTTTCAAACGATGGGTATCCGGCGTGACGGTGGCCGGGATGATGTTCAGCATGTTAGCGCCGATGGCTTCCGCTGATGGGGTCGTCGTACAAGCCGTAGATAATGCCCAAGTGCCTAAGCTGCTCATTACGGAGCTCGTGCCGGATACGGCGAATTTCGACAGTGCCGATGCCTACGAATTTATTGAAGTTTATAATAATTCGAATCAAACGCTGGATTTTAACCAGTACAATCTAGTCTATCGGTTCTCCGGTGCGGATACCGTCTGGGCGCCGTATCAAAACACGAATCCAGGCGGCAGTATGCCGATTCCCGCGCAATCATCCATCGTGCTGTGGGTCATGAATGCGAAGAACAAAGGCTTGACGGCTGCCGATTTTAATACCAATTTCCAAACGAACCTGCAGATGAACGTCAACCTGTACCGCGTGGAAGGCGGCGGCGGGATGCACAACAGCTCTCCAAGGGACTTGGTTATTCAGGAAAAGACGGGCAGCGACATTTCCATTGCCAGCTACCAGAACGATAATCAAACGCTGCCGGACAAAGGGATATTCTACCGCTATCCGACCAACGGTTCGAAAAATATGGTGATGTACGGCTCCGGAGAAGATACCAACCCGGCGAAGGCGACCCCGGGGGTTATTGATCCTACGCAGGTTCCGTCCGTTCCACGGGTGTTCTCGCAAGCTCCGGCCATCGCGCATACACCGGTTACGCAAGCGGATCAGAAGAACGATCTGGTGCTTCAAGCGCAGGTGGCCAATGCCGAGCAGGGCGAAACCGTAGCAGCTGCAGTTTATTATCAAATGGCTTCGCAGACCGGCTATGACTCCGTTCCAATGACCGTTACAGGAAGCAACCAGTACCAAGCGGTCATTCCGAGAGCGAAACTGACGGAAAGCCAGATGAAATATTACATTCAAGCGGATGACGGCTTCAGCACGGTCAGATCGAGCGTATACGGCGTTGCGGTCGCGATGGACCAGTCCGACTATTCCAAAGTTCCGCCGCTTATGGTGACGGAGATTGTGCCGGATTCCACGAACGTGGGCTCGGCGGACGGCTACGAGTTCGTTGAAGTGTACAACAACACGGATCAAACGATTAATTTCAAAGACTACAAAGTCGTCTACCGCTATACGGACTCCGGGCCGGATGCAGACGTTCCATGGCCTGCGGACAAAGAGGACATGCTCATTCCATCGAAGGGGACGCTCGTCTTTTGGATCATCAACAATCAGAACGGGAACTCGACGGTAGCCGATTTCAACGCCAACTACGGAACGAATCTCGTAGAAGGCACCGACATCGTGCGCATTCACAGCGACGGGATGGCGAACGGCTCCAACCGCGGTCTCCTTATCGCTACGAATACAGGCATTGAGTTGTCCGCCTCTTACTATGTGAACGGCGATTCCAAAGCCAACAAAGGGATTGTGTACAAATTCCCGGCGACCGGCACCACGATGATCAAAGCCAGCTCAGGTACCGCAGCAGCAACACCGGGCTCCGTGACGCAGGATCAAGTTCCGCCTCAGACCGTCAAGGTGACTCCGGATACCGTGAAGCCTACGCTGACGGACTTGACCAAAGAGAGCGTAATCGATCAAGCGAGCGATCTCGAAATCATCGGGGAAGCTCACGACGAAACATCGCTCAAAACCGTAGCGCTCTACTATAAAACGGAGAAGCAATCCCAATATAACAAGAGATACCTGAAAGAGAGCTTCGCAGATACGCTGTACCATTATACGGTTTATTCCCCTGAACTTATCGGGAGCGCTTATCTGGACTATTATTTCACAGCTTCCGACGGCACGAATGAGACGACCTCCCCGACGAAGCGGGTTCAAATCCAGGGCGGTTCGGATCACTCCAGCCTGCGCCTGAATGTGAAAGACGGTGACGTTGTCGCCCAAACGAAGGTGTTGAAAGGCACAGGCGAGGGCGTCAGTCCGGATAGCCTGAAGCTGTCCATCGACGGCAGCGAGCTGACGCAGTCGACTTATCATGCGGTGGAGCATGACGCGTTCTTCGCTTTTGAAGTGATGGGCGTGAACTACTATTTCAAAAACGGCATTACGCAGGGGCAGGAGATTCTCTCGATTTTCCAAGACCCGATTAACAGCTACAAAACGCTGTCCGTACCGATCAAAGCGGACCGTCTGAAGGAAGGCGGCAACGAATTCCAGATTCGGGCGGGTTCCAAATCTTCGCCGTTCGACGACCGGACCGAAGAGAATAAAGATAATTTCGAAGTGAAGAACGTGCGCCTCGTGTTCGCCGACGGTACAGTCGTATACGACGCCAAATATAGCGATCCGAACAAAGTGATCAAAATCGGGGATTCCTCCGGTCTGTCGCCGGTGATCGATTTCAACTTCGTCGTTCCGTCCGCTCAGCTGGCATCCAAGGCTTACGATTGGAACACAACGTCGGTAAGTGACGGTAACCATCAAATTACGATCAGCGATACCGTAGGCGGCGCAGTTACTTCCAACGTACAGGTGGATAACACAGCTCCGGTTGTGCAGCCATCCATCGAAGAAGGCACCATGTACCGCGGCAGCTTCACGCTCGATGCGAACGTATCCGATGCATTGGCGGGCGTAGTCATCGTGGAAGCCAAGCTGGATGAGCAGCCGATTACGCTGCCGATGGCGACTTCTTCCGCACAACTGCCGGCTGGAGCGCACGTTTTCAACGTGAAAGCAACGGACAAAGTAGGCAATGTGAAGGAAGTCACCGTTCATTTCGAAGTACCGAACGAGACGCCGGATCTGCCGGTGCTGGTCGCTCCGGGTCAAGGCGCGAACGGTGTGGATACGAACGCTGCTCTAAGCGTGAAAGTAAGCGATCCAATGAACGACGATATGAAAGTGACATTCAATCAAGGCTTCAAATACGATGCAAGCACACAAGGGACGTTCAGCGGCTATCGCGGCGCGGCGGACACGGAACCTCCGAAGCAGGAAAAGCCTGCGGGTGAAACCGCTCTGACGCCAGAAGATTATGGCAAAATCAGCAGCGTCGACGGCAGCTACCTCGTTGATGATGCAGTCGAGCAGTTCCCTTACCAGCGCTTCGAGATTGCGTTAGACCCTGCGGTTCAAAGCACGGACCAAGTGGAAATTGACTGGAAAGGGAAGTCCCTCGAAGGACGCAAAGTGTCCTTGTACGCTTGGAGCCCGAGCAAACTGGAGTGGAGCGTTCTCAAGACCGTTATCGCAGGCACCGAAGATTTCGAACTGAAAGCGAGCGTACCGGCAGGCGATTATGCCAACAACGGCAAGATTCAAGTGATGGTGCAGGACGAAATTGCGGTCACGCAGGAGCAAGCTCCTAGCAGCGACTATGACTTCTCCTTCGTGTGGATGTCTGATACCCAGTACTACGCCAAGAGCTATCCTTACATCTATCAGAAAATAGTGAAATGGGTCGCCGATCACAAAGAAGATAACAAAATTAAATACGTCATTCATACAGGCGACATTGTCGATAATGCCGATCAAGAGTACCAGTGGATCGAAGCCGACAAGGATATGAAAGTGCTGGAAGCGGCTGGAATCCCTTACGGGGTGCTCGCAGGTAACCATGACGTTGGCCATCAAAACAATGATTACAGCTACTACAACAAATGGTTTGGCGAGGATCGCTTCAAAAATCAGCCGACATACGGCGAATCCTACGATAACAACCGCGGTCACTATGATTTGGTTTCCTCGAACGGTAATGACTTCATCGTCATTTACATGGGTTGGGGTTACGGGGATAAAGAGATCGACTGGATCGACAGTGTGCTGAAAAAGTATCCGAACCGCAAAGCGATTCTGAACTTCCACGAGTTCATGCTCGTCTCCAACAACCGCGCTCCGATGGCGGAGAAAGTGTTCGAGCGCGTCATTAAGCCGAATAAGAACGTCATTGCCGCACTATCCGGCCACTATCACGATGCGGAGCTGAAAGTCGATCCGATCGACGACAACGGTGACGGCGTGGCGGACCGCAATGTGTATCAAATGCTGGCGGACTACCAGGGCGCGCCGGAAGGCGGACTTGGGTATATCCGTTTGATGCAGTTCGATATGAAGAATGGCAAAATCAACATGAAGACTTATTCGCCGCATTTGGACGATTACACCTTCTATGATGATGAGCCTATCAAAGATGAGTTCACTTTGGACCTGAACCTGGATGCCGTGACGAAACGTGTAGCTACCGATTATATCGGGGTGAACGTGTACACGAACAAAACGATTGGCAGCGTGGCAAGCGTGAAGAGCGGTCAGAATGCTGCGGTAACGTGGCCGAACCTTGCTGCGAATGCGACTTACCAATGGTACGCTGTTGCGGAGGATGCGTATGGCGGTACGAGACAGTCGGATATTTGGAAGTTTACGACGGGGATAGCAGGCGGTTCTGATGATTCCGATGATTCGGAGGATTCAGGCGCAGGAGGCTCTGTAGGCGGAGGCGTACCGGCAAGTCCGTCGGAGACAACGATTCCTGCCGGTGGCGGTACCGCTGCCCTGGAGGGAGCGACCATCGTCATTCCGAGCGGGGCTCTTCCAAGCGATGTGAAAATTAAGGTCGTTAAATTATCGGGTAGCGCTTCGCTTCCGGTAGACGCATCGGCACAGCTCCTTGGCGATGTATATGAGTTTACCAAGGATCGAGACGGCGCATTCACCAAAGCGATTCAAATCACCTTGCCATTCGATAAAGACAAAGTGGACTTGAACAAGCTGCAGCTCGGCCTGTACTGGTTCAATGAGACAACCAAAGCGTGGGTACTGCTGGATGACATCAAGGTGGATCCAGTGAAGGGCACTGTCACAGGCTCGGTTACACATTTCACGAAATTCGCCGTCATCGCGAATCCGAAAGAAGATGTGAAGCCTCCTGTTACAGCGAACCTTGCCGATATCACAGGGCATTGGGCGGAAAGCAGCATTCGGGAATTGATCGGTAAGGGCGCTATCAATGGCTATGAGGACGGCACCTTCAAGCCGGACAACCGCATCACTCGTGCGGAGTTCGTCTCGATCGTCGTGAAAGTGCTCGGGCTCGGCGTGCAGGGCGGCCAGTCGTTCTCCGACACGTCCAGCCACTGGGCGAAGGATGTCATCGCTACGGCTGCAGCGCAGGGCATCGTGACCGGCTATACCGATACGACGTTCGGACCGGATGACCAGATTACCCGCGAGCAAATGGCGGAGATCATCGTTCGTGCCGCACATCTGGCCAAAGGAACAGCCGGCACTTCGTTTGCCGATCAGGCGCAGATTTCGGAGTGGGCGCAAGGCGCGGTTGCCGCTTTGACGGCGAAAGGCTACCTGAACGGTTACGAGGACGGCACGTTCAGACCGCAAGGATTGACGACTCGTGCGGAAGCGTCCGCTATGATTTTGCGGGCTTTGAAGTAACATAATGAAGGGCTCCTGCGTCTGAATAGACGGGGAGCCCTTTCGTCATTCCTTTTATCTGCGTCTGCGCTTGGCAGTTCCGGATTTATAACCGCCTTTGCGTCTGCGCGCCGTACCGGATTTCTTCCGGCGTTTACGCTTCGGCCGGAACACTTCAATGGAATCGTCGGAAGCGACCTTGCCTTTGCCGATGGAGCCGAATATCGTTTTCACCATGGGGGCCATTTGCTGGAAGGTAGACATGAACTTCTGCACCTTGCCCATCGTGCCGAGGATGCCGTCAATGCCGCCCATCCGCTCCACGAAGCCGGAGATCTGCTTCAGGTTAATACCGCTGAGCGGGTTCGAGCTGCCGCCGGCTGCCGCTCCGCCGCCTCCGAGGAGGTTGCTGAGGAAATTGCCGCCGCCGCCTCCAGCACCGGCACCGCCGCCGCCGAAGAGTCCGCCGCCTGGGTTACCGCCACCGCCGAAGAAACCGCCACCCCCGCCGGCCGGAGGGCCGCCGAAGAAACCGCCGCCTCCTCCTTCGAAAGGCGTAGGGAGACCCCCGCCTTGCGCGAAATCCGAGAACGGAGCGCCGCCGCCCAGGCCAGGATAGGAACCAAATGCGCGATTGTCACCAACTTGCGGAGGTAGTGCGATACTTCTGGTTTGAGCCTCAGGATGACTGCCGCCATTGCCAATGATGATTCTAGAGTTAGTCACTGGAATTCACGATCCTTTTTATCAGATTTGTCTCCTACAGGATATGTCACTTGCCTATCGTTGGTATGGACGAATGTCACGGGTCCTAGATATTTGTCACAATGCAGCTCTTTAACGCATAGAAATTTTAACGTTTCGCAATCCTAAAGGCAGGATTTATTCCGGACATGTCGAATGATACTCTTGAGCTTACTAAATTAGGAGCTAACATGCATTTCTACCAGGAGTTGATACCCTATGCAATTAAAGAAATTAAACGATAAAGCGATAGACCAGCTTTTCGAAGCCATTCTGACCCTTAAAGATATAGAGGAGTGCTACGTTTTCTTCGACGACCTGTGCACCGTGAACGAAATTCAGTCGCTGTCCCAGCGCCTGGAGGTTGCCCGCATGCTGCGCAAGGGGTGCACCTACAACCAGATCGAAGCGGAAACCGGTGCGTCTACCGCAACCATCTCCCGCGTTAAGCGCTGCTTGAACTATGGCAATGACGGGTATGTGCTGACGTTAGATCGTTTAGGCCGTTAATTTTTAAGCGTATAAAATAGTCGTTCAAGATCCTGCGTTACCAAGTGTAATGCGGGATTTTTCCTGTTTATCAATGGCTCAATTGACATGTGGGAACACATTCGTTAGCATAGGGTTGTAAGTATGGTGAGAACGGGTGGGGAATAATGGCATGAACAAATACGGAGTCCTGGTCATCAGCCACGGATCCCGGGATGCAGGCTGGGTGCAGCTGGTCGACGAGGCCGTGAGCGCCGTGGCGATGCCGGAAGGCGTGCCGATCTATGCCTCTTACCTGGAGCTGGTGGATGGCCGTTTGATTCAAGACGGCATATACAATCTGGAAGCGCAAGACGTGACCGACATCATTGTCGTTCCGCTCTTCGTGTCCTCCGGGAGTACACATATCGATGAAATCTCATATGCCCTGGGCGTCATCCCCGAGCCGCAATTGGAAACGGATATGGAGCCTTTCGATATTAAGGCGCGTATTCATTTCACATCGCCGATTGATGACGATCCCGTGATTGCGGAGATTATATATAGTAAAATCAAGGATTTATCCGTATCGCCCGGCGACGAAATTGTGATGCTGATCGGCCACGGCAGTGTGGAGCCAGGGTTCCATGAGAAATGGCTGCACGGACTGGAACAGCTCGCCGGACGGTTGAAAGCGCTTGGCGGTTATGCCGAGGCGGATGTTGCGATGCTTTTGCCGGATCAGGTGTCCAGCAAGATGACGGCGTGGGCGGAGAAGAAGCCGGAGCATGCCGTGATCGTAGCGCCGCTGTTTTTAAGTGAAGGCTATTTTACCAATCACGTGGTCCCTTCCCGTTTGGAGGGATTCTCGTACCGATACCATGGACGGGCGCTGCTGCCAAGTCCGCTAATTTCCAAATGGATCGGGAAGCAGATCGCTTCCGCGATGCCAGACGGCCAAACAGGTGATGAGACATAATGATCAAAAGAGCAAGACTGATCTATAATCCGACCTCCGGGCGGGAAGAAATGAAGAAGCGTCTGCCGGAGGTGCTTCAGCGCTTGGAACGCGGCGGCTTCGAAACATCGGCGCATGCGACCATCGGCGAAGGCGATGCGACACTGGCCGCAGCCGAGGCGGTGAGCCGGGGCTTCGATCTCATTATCGCCGCAGGCGGAGACGGCACCCTGTGCGAAGTCGTCAATGGCATGGCGGAGCGGGAGGGGCGGCCGCCGCTGGGCATTTTGCCGCTGGGGACGACCAACGATTTCGCCCGCGCGCTCGGCATTCCGAAGAACCTGGAGCAGGCGTGCGACCTGATCATCCAGCAGTTCACCACCGACATCGATGTCGGCAAAATCAACAACCGCTACTTCATCAACATCGCCGGCGGCGGCTCGCTTACCGAGCTGACGTACGAAGTCCCGAGCAAGCTCAAAACGATGATCGGCCAATTGGCCTATTATATGAAGGGACTCGAAAAGCTGCCTAGGCTGAAACCTATCGAGCTGTACGTCAAAGCGGGCGAGCTGGAATTCCATGACGAGGTCATGATGTTCCTGGTCGGCAACACCAACTCCGTCGGCGGCTTCGAGAAGCTTGTTCCGGAAGCGCGGATGAATGATGGGTTGTTTGACGTTTTGATCTTGCGCAAGTGTAACCTTGCAGAGTTTATTAGGGTGGTAACCCTCGCGCTGCGCGGGGAGCATCTGAATGATCCGAATCTGATTTATTTTCAGACGAATTATATTGAGATCAATTCTCCGGACTACGTCCAGCTTAATCTGGATGGGGAGTTCGGCGGTACGCTGCCATGTGTGATGACGAACCTGAAGAGCCATCTGCAGATCATCGTCGATGAGTCGGGCCAGTCGATTTATAAGAAGAAGCTGATTGAGACTTTGACGACGCCGTTTCATTTGAAGGAGCGGATGGATGAGGAGCCTGAGGTGGAGCCGCAGGTGCCACGGGAGTAGGCGGACCGCCCCTTTTGGAATGGGATTAAGGCGGTAATACTGATAAAAAGCGTGATTTGAACAAGTGAGGGTACTATGAGAACAAAAGGTAAAGCTGGCTCTGCGCCAGGTCAAGATAGAAGGTCAGGGAAGTCCCAGGGTAGAGGGAATGCGGAGGGTCAAGGAGCGGGGAATGGTGCGGACCGGGCAGGGAGAAATTCCGTCAGAACAAGGGATGCTGCGCCTAAGGCGGCGCCGGCCTGGATGGCGGATCTGCCGGTGCAGATCGGACGGGAATACGAAGCTGAGATCATCGGAATCAGCCACGACGGGGAAGGGGTAGGCCGTGTGAACGGCTTTACCCTTTTTGTTGCTGGTGCTCTGCCGGCTGAGCGCGCGCTTGTGCGGGTGGACCACTTGAAGAAGCAGTATGGGTATGCGCGGCTGCTGCGTCTGGTCGAAGAGAGTGCTGAGCGTGTGATGCCGGATTGCGGCATCTATGAGGAGTGCGGCGGCTGCCAGCTCCAGCACCTCAGCTATGAGGCGCAGCTTCGTGTGAAGCGGCAGCAGGTTGTCGATAACTTGCAGCGGATTGGGAAGCTGGAGGTGGCGGGTGCACGCGCCAGTGAGGGCGAGGGCGATGAAGGGCAAGGGATTATTGTCCATCCTACGCTTGGGATGTCCGAGCCATGGCGGTACCGGAACAAGGCACAGGTTCCTTTTGGGGAAGAGCGCGGAGGCCTCATTGGCGGATTTTATGCTCAGGGAAGCCATCGCATCATCGATATGGAGGAGTGCCTGATTCAGCATGAGGCGAACGACGAGGTCGTTGCCCGGGTGAAGGAGATTGGCTCGCGACTGGGTATCACAGCGTATAGGGAGGAGTCGCACTCGGGATTGCTGCGCCATGTGGTCGTTAAAGTCGGCTTCCGCACGGGTGAGATCATGGTCGTCTTGGTGACCAATGGCAGCGTGATTCCGCACGTTGATGAGTGGGTTGATGGCATTAGGGCTGCGCTGCCTGCGGTGAAAAGCATTTGCCATAACATTAATGTGAGACAGACCAATGTTATCTTCGGGGATGAGACTCGCGTCCTGTGGGGCAGCGAAGTCATCTATGACTATATCGGCGATGTGAAATTTGCAATTTCCGCGCGATCCTTCTTTCAAGTGAACCCCGTCCAGACGGAAGTCTTGTACGGGAAGGCACTGGAGTACGCCGGGTTGACTGGCGATGAAGTGGTTGTCGATGCCTACTGCGGCATCGGGACGATCTCCCTGTTCCTGGCGCAGCGCGCGGGACAGGTCTATGGGGTGGAGATCGTCGAGGAGGCGATCGCGGATGCACGGAAGAATGCCGAGTTAAACGGCATGACGAACGTGCATTTCGAAGCGGGCCCCGCGGAAGTGGTCCTCCCCGAGTGGACACGTCAGGGCATTCGCCCGGACGTGATCGTGGTGGACCCGCCCCGCAAGGGCTGCGATGCCGCGCTGCTCGCGACGATCCTGGAGCTGCAGCCGCGACGCGTCGTTTATGTGTCGTGCAGCGCATCGACACTTGCGCGCGACTTGCGCGTGCTGGTGGATGGGGGGTACGGTGTCGCGGAGGTGACGCCGGTGGATATGTTTCCGCATACCGTTCACGTAGAATCGGTGGCTTTGTTGGTGAGGAATGAAACAGCTAAGTGAAACCCTTGTTTTTATTGGGTTTTTCGGTATGGTACAGTTTCAAGATATTAGTGTTACAGAGGTTAAAAAAAAGGCTTGATGTAAAATTGATGTAAAAATAGACCTGATCTCTGCCTAAACGAACCGAAGACGCCGGGAAATTCCTAGGCGTCTTCGTTATTGTCCTTGTGCGGTTTTAGATGTAAAAGAATCGAATTTATAAGCCAGCTGCTTGTCGGCAGTACGGAAAGCGTGGCCATAAATGTTTATTGTTGTGGTTATGCTCCCGTGTCCATGTTGCACTGGTTCCGGTTTGATGGAAAGAACAACTACCACCTTCCGCGTTTACAATAATTTGCTCAAGGGATTACTGTTTATGCTTGTTGTTATTTGGAGTTTGCGGGATACATTTGCATCTGATGAAGGTCAATGATCATATTGCCGCTTTTCAGAATATCTAATCCAATTAAGCCGTTAATGTAGTTAATATCCTCATTAAACACTCCGAAATCTAATCTAACGTCATTTAGAACGATATCACCAAGCTGGATTTGATCAACTTGCTTTATAAATGAGTATTCGTCTCCACCTATCCCAAAACTTCGTACTAGCCTATCTCCGTTTTCAAACTTGATCCCGATATTTGATACGATGTCAGAGGAGATGAAAGAATGTGCAGCGCCAGTATCAATGACCAAATTATCAATTAATAGGGATCGGCCTCTGTAAGTTAGTACCATTGAAGTTTGCAGTAAATTATCGACCAGATCGATTTGCATCTTACCGGCTCCTGTAGAACGGATTTTTTCTTAGTTCAATAGCTATCTTTTCTTGGCCGGTGTGATAAACGATGTTGTTGTTTTTACATTTTAATAACTCCTGAGTTGCTTCGTCAGGATCTTGGATTGCTCGGATCAAAGCGACCTCGTCAACATATTGAACACTATCTTGTGTATGTGAATTTAAAATTTCAATTAGTACATACTGATCAGGGTAAATGTTCCGAACCTCTTGCCACTGCATGTATAACACCTCACAATGTTATTTCTCATTCCATTATATCACACTTCTGGTTGGGGGAGTTGATGCGCCGCGGCGAGAATATTAGCTAATCTTATGCTTAACATTAATAATCGCAACGGGCATTGATGCAAAAAAATCAGAAATCAGCCAAATGAACCTAAGACGCCAGGAAATACCTAGGCGTCTTCATTATTGTCCTTGTGCAGTTTTAGATGTAAAGAATGATTCGAATTTATCAGCAGCGGCTTGATCTGCAGTTCGAAGAGCATGGCCGTAAATATTCATTGTTGTAGTAATGCTTCCGTGTCCTAACCGTTCTGAAATGATTTTGGCATGAACACCTTGGTTAATCAGAATTGTAGCCGAGGTATGCCGAAGATCATGGAATCGAATGTATCGAAACCCGTTTTTCTTAACGAACTGTCGAAACCAAAGATAGGGCCGTTCATGATGGAAAGGTTGTCCATCTGTATGTGAAAACATAAAAAACCAATTGCCGCCGCGCCATGCATCCCCGATGTCATTTCGTTCTTGCATTCTGTAGTCGTAATATTCTTTTAGCTCTTTAAGCATTGAGCTTGGTAATGCAACTTTACGAATGGATTTCTTTGTCTTAGGCTGTTTCACGATAACTTCACCTTTCAGAGCATGGATCATGCTCTGTGAAACATCTAACACGCCCGTGTTAAAATCAAGATGCTTCCATTCAAGTCCAAGCAACTCACTCCGTCGTAACCCAGATGTAAGAGCTAAAGTAATCATTATCCTCCAGTGATAAGGTTCACGTTGCAGTGCTCGAAGCATTTGTTCAACTTCTACTTCATCATATGGGATAATCTCCTTTGAATCAACTTTTGGTTTTTGCACGTCACTAACCGGATTTCGTTTGATGATTCTCCATTCAACTGCACGTTTTAGAATGTTTTTTAAGATACGGTGATTAATCTCGATCGTTCCAGAGGCTAACCCTCCATTTTTTTTATCTCCGCGGCTGCCCTCTTTTTCAAGTTTATCGAGAAAATTTATAATATGGAGGGGCTTAATATCCTCTAACTGCATGTGTTGGAAAGCAGGCAGGATACGAATTTTTAGATTCGATTCGTATGTATACAATGTCTTATAACCCAGATGTTTAACGGCATATTTATCGCGCCATTCTTTAACAAACGCTCCGAATGTCATTTTCTGAGGTGCGATATATTCACCAGCCTCAACTTCCTGACGGAATTTTGCATATTCGCTTTCAGCTTCTTTTTTGGTACGGCAGTTAACGGTTTTTGTACGTCGTATATACTTACCTTGGTGGTCTTTTCCTAGGCTTACAGTCAAGAACCACGAATTGTCTCCACGCTTTTGGATGTTAGCCATTTTAACTCACTCCAACTCCTGAGTTTAATGCTCTGCTGCTGGGAATGAAAATCAGCAAAGTATTCTTACATTTTTCCCCTTATTGCTTCTGAAGAAACGTGGACGAAAGTAATTCCTTTTTCATCGAAAAAAGCCCTCGCCGTTGACGAGAGCTTGAAGTTGCTTATGATTGTTTAGACCTTTACCCCAAACTTTTAAATTTAGTATAGAGGTTTTGGTTGGCATTCAGTTTTAAACCGTAGTTTCGAATATAACCAGACTTTACATATATTTGAGTGGTATCGCAACTTACATGATCTAAGAATTGTTGAATAATTGAAATGTCTACCCCCTCTTCATAAAGCAAGGTGGCAAATGTTTTTCGTGTGGTGTGTATGCTAAATCTACTAATCCCTGCAAGATCACAATATTTATGGAGTAATCTGGAGACATAATCACGCGTAAGGGGTCTTCCTTTAACACCTTGAAACAAAAAGCTAGTTGGTAATAGCTCATTTTTCTGACAGAATATTTGAATGGTGTCTCCCATTCCAGATATCATGGGGACAACAAATTGCCGCTTAGATTTGGTATTCTCGAGTTTATATGTATTGAGACTAAAGTCAAAATGGCCCATTTTCAGTTGAAGAATTTCGGAAATTCTTCTGCCCGTAGATAACAGCAAAGAAAACAAAAGTAAGTCTCGTGTTAATTGGTTACTATGAGCAACGATTGCGTTAAGTAATTTTAATATTTCATGTCGTGACAGTGTAAGGCCTTGTTTAGAGACCGGTTTAAGAGATTTAAAGTCGAAGGTGAGTTCTCGTAATGGATTTTTAAACCGATAATTTCTTTCAAGGAATTGAAAGAAGCTCACTAATACATGCCTGGTGTTTATCAGTGTACAATAACTATAAGACATGGAAAGATCCCGGAAATATTCATCCATTATCTTTCCATTAATGGGTCGGATAGCGATGAGTTCGCCACGTGCATCTACAATTTTTATTATTTGACTTAAATCAATTTCATTTTGTGGTATATTAATTTTTTTGGATAAATAGTTGGCGAAGTGTTCGACACGTTTGGAGTAATCCAAAAATCGCCCAGGTGAGTAATTACGTTTAGCGAAGAAGTCAGATAAATCACGTGTAAGCAATCTCAATTTAATCAACTCCCAGTGAACGAAATAAAAGATCTTGAAAAGGGAATGGAAACTTATCAGTTAACATTTTGCCTAAATCATTTGGAAGAAGCTGAAGATATATATTCGTGGTATTAATATTGGTATGTCCCAATATCTGGCTTAGATACTCCAGTCTCATACCATTCTTTAAGCATCTAACTGCAAAAGTATGACGTAGTGCGTGTGGGGTAAATTCTTCGTGTAACCCAGCACGTTTGCACAATCTTTTTAGCATTTTCTCAATAGCGTTTCTGGTAATCATCTTTTTTCTCTCTATATCGTGATCGGTTGCAACAAAAACATATCCTTCTCGATTTATTAAGGGTTCCTTCACACCAGTAATATTAAGATAGTCCAAGATAATTTGTTCTACTTCAGGATACAAGGGGACATATCGTTCTTTGCTTCCTTTTCCTTTTTGGATAAAGATCACTTTGCGATTGAAATCAATATCCTTGATCTGTAAACATGTAAGCTCACGAATACGAAGTCCCGTACCCACTAATACACTTAGTATAGCGTGATTACGATAACCATTGATCATTTGTACAGATTCTCGAAGCAATACATCCATCTGCTCATCAGGGATATAACGGGGGAGTAAAATACGTTTTTCCCACTCAAATCGTGATCGAAAATCATGGTCAATCCATTTCTCTCTATGACAATGTTTAATGAAATTTCGAAGAATACCTGTGTAGGTGTTCGCAGTATATACTGATGATTCACCTTTTCGCGGTTGAATCTTTTTGAGGTATTTGTCCAAATGTATTTCATTAAGCTGAGATAGATTAGTGTTAGGATATTTGTTTTCCAAAAAGTCACAAAAATTCAGTAAAAAGCTTCTATATGTTGTATATGTTTCCTTTGACCTCCTATTAATATCAACCTTAAGTTGTAAATTTAATAAATATAATTCGATTGCTTCTGTAATTGGGATTGCAACCGTGAGGTTGCTTTCAGGGTTTTCGGATACATGCTCTTTGCGTATAAAGTCAATAAATTTGTCGAAGGGGATCCCTAGCTCTTCACATATTTCATGATAATCGTAAGTCGAATTCATTTGGAAGCTCATTTTAGTAACTCCTTGTATTTGGATTAAAGGGTAGCGTATTGTCCAACATCCGCTTGACACTACGATGCAAATAATGCATCGTAGCTCTCCAGTCCTTATGACCAACAGTTTTTGATACTTTATCAAAATCATTTTTCTCATCTAAAGCATTGGTGATAAATGTATGCCGTAAAGATTTTGCGGAAAAAACAATTTGCCCGAAGGTTAAGTAATTGTACCGTCTAATTGTTTCGCTAATATCTTTGGTAACTAGTGGTGTACCTCCTTCGTCAACGAATATGAATTCGTTAGGCAGCAGACATTTGCGTTGTTTATGGATGTAATTAATAACAAATTGTTTTATATAGGGATCAATTTTCAATTGTCTACGATCAGATTTAATACAATGTAACGAAATGAGGGACTCAGTTTCGTGAAAATCAGAATACCTGAGATTACATATTTCTATGGGCCTACAGCCGGTTTCAATAAGCAGCAGAAAGATACACAAATATTTCTCTGATGTAAGGGTATTACAATGCAAAATTGTGTTGTAAAACTTGATTAGATATTCAGATTTCACATATTCGTTGTCTCGACTTCCCGTGTCAACGAAATCACAGGTTAAAGTATAGGAAAAGCGAATCACCTTCGTGTCTCTTAAGTAATTTAGAAAACGTTTGACTCGATCTAACTGTCTTCTCGCTGTTTGAACCGTAATTTCTTCCCGACTTACACGTTCTGCAAAATAAATTTTTTCATAATTCTTAACATGTTCTAAAGTTAACTTTTCAACTTTGCAGGGTGGGATTGGAATTCGTTTTAAAAAATGTCTTATAGAATTAATTTTGTCGGATACATATGAATACCCCCTTTTTATAAAGGATCGAATGTAATCCCGAAAGTATTGGCAGCCCAAGTCATCAAATATTGGATCACTAAATTGTACTAACGAAAAATCAGGCCTAACGTCGATTTTTTTAATCTCAAACAAGTATTGAATATAGTAAGTAAGGCATTTTAAAAGTTCATTACGTTTGCTCACAAAATCACGCCTTGAAATGATCACACGATCAAGATGCTCTTTATATTTTCGAATTGATATTTTTAGATTATTGATTGTGATTGTATGGAATGGAATAGTAGCCATAAATACGAAAAAAAATTGAACGTGAAAAGAACATGTGTCAGCATCTAATCCTTTGTTGTGTAAGTAATCCCGAAAAGTATAATCATCGAGTCGAACAAGAGCTGGATTGCTAGGGAATTCATTTTCAATAGGGAATTGAACGTTTTCTTTTTTTAACTGATTCATAGTTAGGTCGCCTTTCATTTCTAATTTGTTCATCTGAATATCTTCCAATTTATTTATTGTTAAGAATCAGATGCCGTGGTAGTATACTAATATACCTTTTGTTTTTATTTTTTTTCGCGTCTCCTGCCTGGGCAAGGGGAAATTCTAATTTCTAAATGGTCTCTCTTAAGGGACAATTATTTTTAATTCACCATTTAGGTGTTTAGTCGTATTTATGTGGATATTATTATTTTGTCCGTAAATTTCCATTTAATTCCACGAGTGGCACATTAAATGCGATTAATGTGAATTTCTTTTTGTTGATGTAATACGTTAATGAGATAAAGTGATCGAGGACTATTTGTGGTGCATTTGCCCATGAATAGTCTTTTTTTCGTATTTGAAGTGGTTGATGTTTATGGTTTACCCAATCTGACCTTAAGAAAGGGGTGGTGCAAATGAGCCGAAGAATTGTGTTACCAATTGGTGTCCTTCATTCTGTTGCAATTCGGGTTTATTGCCTCCATATTTATCAACCTTTACTTAGGGTATCCCATAAACTAAAGCACAAAATAGAAGACTTGTATAAGTCTTGTAGAGACTGATCTTTGCTATTGGCATATTTTTAACTTGGTGATGGAAATGGAAAAGCCAAGTTATGAAAGTCCATTGGAGCAAGGCATCGAATGTATTAAAAAAGTCACTGTTGGAAATATGGCGGCTGAGGAGTATTTCAGCAAAAGAATAGATGCCAGGGGGCACTATAGTCTGCCGTGGCCGGAAATAACTTGGGTTCGTCATAACGATATGGATTTATATCGGAGATTTCTGTTAAAGCTGAAACTCCACCATCGCCGAATAGTGCTACTTAGGGAAGAAATTCTGGGCTTCACACAGACGGAACTTTATGATTTTTACGGTATTCATAAGGATCTAACTGGAAAATTTCTCGGACGGCAAAAAAAGAGACGTGAAGTTAGAGTTTCGCCACTAATGATACGAAATATTACTCCTATTATTAAAACCGATATTGATGATAGAGTGATTTCATTTTTTGCGATTTTAATGAGGGTTCCGCCTAGTTGGATTCTTTTTGATGAACCTGAGCTTGAGTGGACTACGGTTCATTTTGAGAAGACTGGCCATCACGTTGTTACCGAGTATGAGCTTTTGACGATTATTAAAGGAATTGAATCAGTTTCTTATCATGACGTTATTCCGATGATATTAAATATTCGAGGAAGTAAGTTACGTTTGCGTTTGGAAGTTAAATATGGTTCGTTTTTACTTGAGTATGCGGACGCCGGACTGCAATTAGGAGCATTTGAAACGTTAGTTAATTTACTCGAGCCTATGGTTAAGAAAACTGGAATTATCCGGACTGTGATTCCTAACCATCTAAATTTGGCTATCATTGGTGGGGATCCAGCTCATATTACACCACCCGAATATCGAGCAGATTTGGACTTCGTGAAGTCTTTACGAGTAGAATAATGTAAATTGTCAAGCCTCCCTTAATAAGGAGGCTGATTTTTTATGAATAAAAATAAGGATGCTGTTAGGAATAGCTTGATTTTACTTATTGAGGACTGGATGAAGCAGGTGGTGAGTATGGAAAACAAGGAACCTATTAGTAAGAATCAAGAACAGGTAAGTGAAAAGACATCGGTTAATACTGTCTTTTCAGTTCGGGATCTTGCGTCATTTCTGGGGGTTTCAACAGATTCAGTGTATGCAATGGTTCGAGAGAAACAAATTCCACATTTCCGGGTTCGAAGAAGAATTCTGTTTCATCGAAATGCCGTTGAACAGTGGTGTAAAAAAAATTGGCCTAACCCAAATGAGTATGACTTGAATTCACATAATTAAAAACATATGAACTCAAATATAAATGGGAATGAATGAAAATATTAACATCAAGGCTATATTGTTTTAATGGAGGTGTAAATTGTTGTATGGGTGAGACAAAATTGAAAAATGTAACATGGACTATGGTTCAGGACGAAAAATTGTTAAAGTTCATTATTCAGTATCTTCGAGAAGGTAAAACACAAAAATGTGCATTTGAAGAATTTGCCAAAAGAAATGGTCGTACAATTGCTGCTGTTACTTTACGCTTTCATTTTCATTTGAAGAAAAAATATAGAGCAGAATTAAGCCCCTTTATCTTTCGTTCTAATGAAAATATGAAAAGGGAAACTTGGACATTGGAACAAGACGAAATGTTGCTTAGTTTAGTCTTAGGATATTTTCGTGAGGGTAAAACACAGAAAAAGGCATTAGAAGAATTTGCTCAAAAAACTGGCCGTTCAGTTGGAGCTGCTATTGTACGGTTAAATACACATCTAAGGGAAAAATATCAAGCTGAATTGAAAAAGTTTAACATTGATAACACCCCGAAAAATATAAAAGACAACGAGGATTTTGAAAATAATGAAATTGAATTGAAGAGAAAATCTGACAGCAAGGTTCGCTCGTATGAAAATTTAAGGGAAGAAAATATTTATCTCCATAAACAATTGGCAAGCGTAATTGAAGAAAACTCCAAAGTAAAAAAAGAGTTAGAAGCTGTAAAGAAATTAAATCAATTTAATTTTGATAGTGTAAATATGGCCTCTTTGTTAAAACTTCTGGAACACGCTCAGTCACTAGGTATGCTAGATCTGATTGTTTCTGTGAAAAGAGACGAAGGGAATACTGAATCCTAATACAAATTCTCCCCGAGAGGTCTTCCTTGCTGTTTTTGACTGAATGGCTTGATATAATTAGCTAAAGTAAAGCGCAGGCACTCTAGTTTGGGAGGAGAGGCCCTTGAAGAAGGAAATTGATGGATTGATAGAATGTTTTGAACGGGAAATGGTGGAATTACAGCAAAAGCTGCGTTTGAAACCTGATGATGAATATTTAAAGGGAAAGATCTCTGGCATTAAGACGGCATTAACTGTTTGCCGTATGTACAATCGACCTGAAGATGGTCATCCAATAGATGTAATAATTGATACACCGATGTAATGAGAAACGTCTGTTAAAATTAGACCAAATATTTAGGAACAAGGGTGGTGTTCGGATGAATCAAATAAAGGACTTGCAGAAGCTGATTAGACTCACAGGTGATCGAGCTAAGTTGGATGCCAAAGCCAACGAAACATACATTGTATATAAGACTAATAAAGGCCAAATTGTAAAGGAATTTGCCGACGGAAAGATTGTCCCCGTTACCGACCAGGATGTCTCATATGAATGATAAGATGCCAACCATGTATGTTTTTGCCGGCAACAATGGAAGCGGTAAAAGTACGATTCGAAATCTCATCGTAGATCGGATAGGGGTTTGTATCAACATTGATCCTGATGCATTGGCTCGCGCTATGGATTCTGTTCATCCGGAAGGCCGAAGAGTTTCTGCAGGTAAAGAAACTATTAAATTAGCAAGGGAATGTATTCATAACAAACGGGAGTTTTCAGTTGAAACAACATTGGCTGGGGGCAATGTTATTCGTTTAATGCGTGATGCTAAGGCGAATGGATTTGAAGTTTCAATGCTTTATGTTGGTCTTGGCGATTATCGATTAAATATTGAAAGAGTCGCAGCTCGAGTTAAAAACGGTGGGCATCACATTCCTACTGAGGATATTATCAGACGACATGACACTTCAATTGGAAATTTGCTTTCTTATCTTTACTTAATTGATCATCTGATTGTTATAGACAACAGTCATATAGAAGGCAAGATTATTCTTGGTGCAGATAACGGTTCAATAACTTATCGTGTGGACTCTATTCCTCAATGGGGTGAACGCATTGAGCAGAGATTTCAGACATAAAGAGAACAGTCAGGAAATTCAGACCTGTTCTTTTGTTATATTAGCTAAAGTATTTCTTCATAGGTTCCTCTAACCATGATACGATAATCAAAAATGGATGTTACCTATTATGGGAAATAGAGGGGATTATTATGATTGATAAAGTCATTCGCATATTCAATATTATTAATGCAATACAAGCGAACCCTGGAATCTCGGCAAAAGATCTTGCTTTCAAATGCGATGTGAATATTCGGACTATTTATAGAGATATGGATATTCTCGAATTGATTGCTCCGGTTTCCAGAGAGGGCAGGGGAACCGGATATCGGTTTATGGGAAAGTTCTTCCTGTATCCGCTTAACTTTACCGAACAGGAAGCTCTCGTGTTTTCGTTGCTCCCTTCCATGCTGGACAAGGACAAGCTGCCTTCAGGCTTCGATACAGCATATGATAAGGTAATGGGCACTCATCTTAAGGAGAAATCGCGCCAAAATAATATCATTGAGGATATCGTCGGTGTCATTCAAATGGGTACACCTGCGTACCGTCAAGAAAGCCCCAATTTTCTGCAGCCAATCATTCAAGCCATCTTGGAGCATAAAACAATCGACGTCGTCTACCATACTCAATACCGAAATGAAACGACGGAGCGCAAAATCGATCCCTATTATCTTGTTCCACGCGATCAACGGTTTTATATGATTGGGTATTGTCACTTAGCACAGGACATTCGGACCTTTCGGATTAGTCGTTTTCAGCAAGTGGAGCTTACCGGGCAACGGTTCGACAAAGGCGATTTCAATATCAAAAAATACTTAAAGAACACGTGGTCTATTGATCGTGGGGATAAGAACGTCACGTTCAAAGTTCGGTTCAATGCTGAAGTCGCCCGTTACATTAAGGAAGAAGAATTATTCGTACAACCGAGAATGAAGGATCAGAAGGACGGCAGCCTTATTTTCGAAGTGACAGTTAATAATGAAAAAGAGTTTTTGAGATGGATACTTCAGTATGGTCCGTCGGCGGAAATTCTTGAACCCAAAACCGTCCGGGAATCGTTAAAACAGCAGTTGTCGCAGTGGATCATGATGTATCAATAAAAGTAACCTATAGAGCGCCTCGCTTCGCTAAGAAGCGGGGTTTCTTTTTTACGAACATCTATTCGCTGACAAATAGGTGCCCAAGGGAAAGTTTAATATAGGGGGACAAGGACGAAAAGAAGGAGGACATTGGCTAAATGAAGCTCATCATAACGAAACACGCTTTCGAACGTTATTGTGAGAGAGCGGCGACATGTCAGGACGACTTCTATCATTTTCAAAATCAATTGCGAAAGGTACCGAGAAAAGATTTGTGTTTTTTGGAGTGGAAAGGGAAACCTGCAGTCTACTTTGATCAGACCTATTGGCGTTATGTTCGAAATGAAAGGACGAATACCATTATTTTAATCACGTGCCTTGGAATTCTGGAATATATCAGCATTCATAAATGGGCGAATTATATAACTGCCAAAAACAGCCGCGCAGCAAAGAAGTTAATGAAATCTATTCGGAGAAAGGAGATGCAACATGAATCAACCTGTGTTGTTTAACCATTCATGGAGTAAGCCGTTTTTGCCGACTGGGGGAGCGGAGAAGATTTATCTCCTCATCGAAGCACATGGGGCAGGAAAGGCGAAAGACGCCAAAAACCGCGCTCCGATCAATCTTTCTCTGGTATTGGACCGCAGCGGGTCCATGTCAGGAGAGCCTCTGATTTACAGCAAAAAAGCGTGCCGGTTTGTCGCTGAACAGATGAATGTCCATGATTTACTCAGTCTGGTTGCATTTGATGATGAAGTCAGAACCGTTTTACCGCCTGCAAAAGTGACGCATAAGGATCTGATCAAGCAGCGCATAGATACCATTGAAGTTGGTGGAACAACGAATCTCAGCGGGGGCTTGATCGAAGGTGCGCAGCATGTCCGGAAGAATAAGGCCGATGGAATGGTGAACCGTGTCACTCTGTTGTCAGACGGCGATGCCAACGAAGGGATCACGGATCGCGAGAAGCTGTTTTTAGCAAATGAATACCGTTCTTCTGGTGTCGAGATCAGTGCTATGGGCGTCGGCGACGGTTTCGATGAAGAATTAATGGAAGGCATTGCGGAGCATGGGGGCAGTTAAGGAACTACATCAAGAAAAGTATCGCCGGATGAAACGAAAATAGTGAATGGTCCCCAAAGCCAGAAGAACCAGGTCCGATTGGACTATTGGAGTGTCGAAAAGTGGGAATTTTGGTCTGAATTTAGAAGGAGAATCGCCTAATTTGAAGAATATGTAAGGAGATTAAAAGGATAATCATTGTAATAGTAAA
This sequence comes from Paenibacillus sp. MAHUQ-63, assembly GCF_028765165.1. Classification (GTDB taxonomy): domain Bacteria; phylum Bacillota; class Bacilli; order Paenibacillales; family NBRC-103111; genus Paenibacillus_E. The sequence continues at coordinate 85,617 of NZ_JARADB010000008.1, forward strand.
AATGAAAGGTGAAAAAATGGATACAAATAGAGAAATTATCGAAGAAAAAGATGAAAAAATTGCCCAGCTCGAAAGACAATTAATAGAATTAAAGGAAGCACAAATGCAAAGTGCTGCAACTATTTCGGTAGAACATAACTCAAGATCTTTATCTCTTCCGAAAGGAATATTTAAGTTTTTCTTAAAAGCTGGTGTATTTAAGATTATTTTGGCCATTCTTGTTCCTTTAATCGTCATTTCAGGAGCAATTTCGATATTTTCGGGCAGTACCTTCAAACATAAGTCTGTTACATATGTTGAACACGTTCAAGAGCTAGCCACATTGGCAACAGCTAAAGCTTATACGAAAGCGGTTATACACGAAGAGGATAATAAAATTTTTGGGAAAGACATTTCAATTGATCTGTTAGGAACAAAGCGAGAACTACTATTAATTGTACCTGGGACGGTTATTGCTGGTGTTGATTTGAAAGGAACTACTTCTAAAGACATGGTTATAAATGAAGAAACAAAAGAAATAGATATTACCCTTCCACATGCAAAGATTGTTCAGGACGCATCATTACAGATGGATAAAATACAAACCTATGTCAATGGTGGACTATTCCGTGGTGATATTAAATGGGACGAGGGGTATACCCTGGCCGCAAAGGCACAAGAGCAAATTCGTCAAGATGCCATCTCTGGTGGTTTACTAGATACTGCAGAGAAGAATGCAGAAAAAGTGTTAAAGGAATTCTTTAAGAATATTGGATATACGGTAAAAGTCACTTTTAATTAACGGGACGGCCTGTCCATTCTACTTGGGACAGGCATGTTCTGTAATTTATTACTGGGGGAGCCATAGAGGTTTGTTGAATTCTACTTACTGAAGAAATTTACAATCATTAGCCAAATATTTTTGGCTCTTTTCTAATTTAGTTTGAGTGTATTAATCCCCTTCGCCCCGCAATGAGGAGTGAAGAAAAGCAACGAAGGTAAAAACGTGTCTTGGTAAGGATACAAAGGGCATCTGACTGTCAGCACCCAGAGTCAATACATCCTTGGAGTGTGTCCTTAGAGTGCTGCTCTAATCTGGAAGTCTGAATGACGGAAAAGTTGCGATTCGCTCTACTGGTTACATTGACGTACAATTGTATGAAACTGGCATGTAATCGATTAAATCAGCAGTCCATGAAACAAGCTGCACAAGGATTTCTATAACCACATTCAAGGTTTTCTGTTAGTCCGGTTACTGAGAGCCATGTATTATGAAATTGATTCAAGCAAGTGAAATGATTAGGGAGGATCAAGACCTTGCATGTAGTAGAGGCATGGGATCGAATTATCGAGCGTGCTAATAGCCAACCTTTTGAGATTCACACCGTCCCACAAAATAAAAGGGCACCTTTATGGTTTCGAGTCAGTACTGATGGAACTACACTTATCATCAGTCAAGCAAAGGATAACGTACCAAGTTCCACTCTGAAAATGCCCAGGACGATTACGTTTGAAGAATTTGAGAGAGTATTTCCTTATTATCTTTTACGGCTTAACGGGACTTCTGTAAGTCAAGAAGCCGTACGAAAATCGGTAAATACGGTTTACATTTATGGGTTAATTGCAGATACGCTAGCGAATTAGACTATATTAATCACAATATTTGATGTACCTCGCTTGATCCAAAGCGAGGTATTTCGTTTTCTAGAACGTACATTCGCTGACATACTGCTGCCCATAGGAAGTCTTAAAATAAGGATAAGACTCACCTTCAGTTCCGGTTAGTGGAAGGGAAGTAGGTGTATTTTAGAGAATTTAGGTATATTGGATTATTCGTGAGGGGGCTTTAACATGGATCTGATCGATCGCTTGTATCAGAAAATCAACGAGGCTCCATTGTCTCCGAAAGTGTTGTTGGCCAGATCCTATGCCCAAGGACACCAACTACTCGAGCAGATATGCAAGCGTTATGGAGCTGTCTTTAACGTAGAAGTGCAGACTCTTCGCGGAATAGTGACCGCAAATACAAAGCCAGAGCTGTTTCGCAGAAAAATCAGTCTGCTTGATGAGGGGCAGGCTGTTTGGGTTGTCCGTGAGTTGATGAAGCAGTTGGCCATAGAGAATCCAATGACTTATATAAACGAATCGATGTTGAAGCCCGGTATCGTCAATCAGGTGAATCGTGTTATATCCGATATGCGGTTGGCCGGTCTTCGTGCGGATGAAGTGAAGGCGGAATGTTTTACAAATCTGCTTAAAGGCGAATATTTGAAAAGAATGCTCGCATTCTACGAGACGTATCTGCGGGAAAATGGACGGACAGATGTTGCCGGATTGGCTGACTACTTGAAACCAGGAGGGGACGAAACCGTCTATCTAGCGCTTGCGCCAACAGGGTGGACGTTCGTAGAGCGGAATATGATCCACAAGCTTTCGGGTGATCGTCTCTGCTTCCTTGATCCGGATGATCCATTTTATATAAACGAATATTTTTCAACCAATAAATTCACGATGTTCTGCGCAACCGGAAGTTTGGCGGAAGTCAGAGAGGGATTTCGAAGAATACTATCGGACCCCGCGGCTCTTGATCGGATGGAAATCATTTTGTCTGATTATGAGCATTATGCACCCATTATTCACTCGCATGCAGAAGCACTGGGCGTTGAATGTACGCTCTCGAACGGGTTGCCTCTTGTATTTTGTGATGCTGGGAAAGCGGTTGTAGGGATACTGGAATGGATTGCAGAAGGTTTCCCGGTAAAGAGGCTTACGGAAATGCTGCGACATGGCTATATTTCGTTCTCAGATGAACGCTGGTCTCGCACCGATTGGGTTCGCTTGCTGGAGAAGTCCGGTATTGGTTGGGGGAGAGAAAGGTATCTTGCTTTACTTCGTCCAGAACGACTGAGTGAGGAAGAGCGGGAGCTAGGCACTGTTTTATTGACTTACTTGAAAGATTGGTTTGATCGGCTGCCCGAAGGCAATGAATGGAATCCATTTAACTTATTAAAGTGGGTGACGGATTTTGTTCAGAAGCATGTGCCGGTACGGTCACCGGATGATGCAAACGTAGGAGCAGCGTTGAAGGAGATGACGAAGCGTTATTTAGCAAGTCCATCGGAACCCATGCCGATGGAGTTGGCTGTCCAGTACGTGAAAGAGATGTTAGCCGGGATTCGTATTCGCGCCTCAGTAACACCGAAACCGGGTGCGATTCAGATTAGCTCCCTACAAAACGGCGGGTGGAGCGGAAGAGAGCGGACTTGGATCTTGGGTATGGATGAGAGAACTTGGAGTATATCTGCGGTTCAAGACCCTCTTCTCTTGGATGAAGAACGTATTACGCTGTCTAAGCACTTGGAGACTGCCAAGGAACGTGCGAAGAATGTCAGGAACGAACGTGAGTCCCGGCTGTCTCAAATTCGGGGAGAGATATGGCTAAGCTACTCCTCTTATGATATAGGGGAGCAAAAGAACCAAGGTCCCTCTTTTGAAATGCTTCAAATCCTGCGGCTGCAGTCAGGAGATTCGTCATTAGATTTTGGGGCATTGGAGCACTCACTAGGTGAACCCTACAGTGTGATGGATATCATTCATACGACCGGTGAATCTGCTCCGTTTGACGGAATCGATGCTTGGGCGGGGCGGCTCCAGGAACCGAATAGCAAATCCAAGGATGGATGGCAGGCTATGATGGAAACGTACCCTGCTCTTGCCGCGGGTTATAAAGCCATAGCATTCCGATTAGATAAGAAGTTATCAGACTACGACGGCTGGCTGGAGATCGACCCTTCTACAAGCCCTCATGGCTTAGATGACGTTCAACGCAGCGATGCTATTAGTGTGAGTCAGTTAGAGAAGTATGCGAGCTGCGGGCTGCAATACTATTTCTACTATGTCTTGAAGCTTCGTCCGAAGGATGTCTCGGAATTCGACCGGACCCGCTGGCTGCAAGCAAGCGAGAGAGGCTCCTTGCTGCATGATATTTTCAGACGGTATCTGGAGGACGTTACGGACAAAGGGACGAAACCGGCCCTGCATGACAAAGGCCGACTGGTCGAGATCGCGGAAACCGTAATCCGGGAGAATGCGCTATCCATCCCTGCCCCTAATCAGCATGTATTCATCAAGGAATGTGAAGAAATCCGGCGGGATATGGAAATATTTTATCTCCATGAAGTCGGCAGAACGGATCAACCCTGCTTCTTCGAATTAGAGCTCGAGGCGCAGGATGGGGAGCCCATAGGGATTGATTTGCCTGGCGGCATTCATTTTAAGCTGAAAGGCTTTGTCGACCGGGTCGATCGGATAGGACCACACGAGTACCGCATTATCGATTATAAAACGGGCAGTACCAGCAAGTACAAGGCTGCAGCATATTTCTGCGGCGGAACACAGATGCAGCATGCGATCTATTCGTTTGCTGTAGAGCAGTGGCTCCGCGAAACAGGGAGGGATCCCGAAGCCAAGGTGACGGAGGCGGAATATTATTTTCCAACGGAGCGTGGACGCGGCGAGAAGGTAAGACGAATTCAGAATCGCAGAGAAGACCTGGCTACTATTATTGCAAAGCTGCTGGAATCTCGGAATCGAGGGATTTATGTCCCAGCTAAAGATTCGATGGTCTGTGGGTGGTGTGATTACCAAGCCGTGTGCGGATCTCATGCGGAGTGGATGGCGGGCAAACGTGATTCGTCTGTAAATGCTGATATTCTAAGTACGTTGCTGGAGGTGGAGGGACATGACTGAATCGTACGGCCTTACGGCACCTGCAGACCAATCTGACCGTGATCGGATCCTGACGGATTTAAATACGACTTTGCTTGTTGAGGCAGGGGCTGGATCGGGTAAAACGACCAGTTTGGTTGGCAGGCTTCTGGCATTGATCGAATCCGGCGTTAGTGTCAGTCAAATCGCGGCTATTACTTTTACCAACAAAGCTGCAGACGAGATGAAAGAACGTTTCCGACTGTCGTTGGAGAAAGCCTATCGAAGATCATTGGATGCTTCTTTAGTTCGGGAGCGGTTGTCCGAGGCACTGGGAAATCTTGATCTGATCTTCATCGGAACCATCCATTCTTTCTGTGGATCGCTATTGCGCGAGCGTCCCATTGAGGCAGGGCTGGATCCATCATTTGTAGAAATGGACGAAGTAAGTGATAAGCAATTCCGCGCGAGTTGTTGGGATGATTACATGGCTGAGCTGGATGAAGAAGCGCGGTTACAATTCGAAGAGTTATTGTCGCTGCGTGTGGATGTTAATACCCTTAGAGACGTATTTGATCGTGTGTTTTTGTTTACTGATGTTGAGCTTCCTTGCGAGGAGCGGGAGCAGCCCAATTTTGACCGAATTCGGGAAACTCTGCTTCCTTTGCTCGATGCTGCAGCGCCCTATATTCCGACGGTGGAGCCTGAGAAAGGCTGGGATACGGTTCAGAAGCTTGTCAGGCAGACGCATCAGAAGATGCGCTACATCGACTTGTCGGATGATATGCGAATTCTCGATATCGCAAAGGAGTTTGACCGCAAGCTCGACGTGACGCTGAATAGGTGGACATCCAAAGAACATGCCGGCGAGATGAAAAAGCTTTTTCCCGATTGGCAGATCAACGTACTTTTTCCGTTCCTTCAGGAATGGCGTGAATATATGTATCCGAAGTTGATCCGCTTCGTGCGGCCTGTACTTGATCATTACAAGACACGCCGATACGCCGCGGGAAAACTGAATTTCCAGGACTTACTCATGGAAGCTGCCAAGCTTGTACGTGAAAATAGTGAAGTAAGAGCGTATTTCGCCGAACGATACCAGAGGCTGCTTGTCGATGAATTTCAGGATACGGATCCGATTCAAGCGGAGCTGATGTTTCTACTCACAGGGAGCGCTGAGGTTGAGGTATTCGAGAAAAACTGGCGGCGGCTTACACCACGGCCAGGTTCCTTATTCGTGGTCGGGGACCCGAAGCAATCAATCTATCGTTTCCGCAGGGCGGATATTTCTATCTATAACGAAGTCAAGGCGCGCATCCAGGAGTGCGGTGCGGTTTGTCGTCTAGCAGCTAATTTCCGTTCTGTACATTCCATCGGCGATTACATAAATGGTCAGTTTGTCGGCAAATTTCCGTCTTCGGAAACGGAGTACCAGGCTGCGTTCGTGAATATGGAGACACGTGCGGACAATCCCAAAGGCGCTTGTAAACCGCCACATGGGATATACGTGCTTAATTATCCCAAAATGCCGGGAGGCAAAGCTGCCGTCGCACAAACAGATGCTGAGCAGATTGCAAGATATATATCGTGGGCGTGTAATAATGGTAATTTGCAGATTGTAGATCGTGATAGAGGAAACAGAAATGCGGTTCCGAGTGATTTTCTGATTCTGACGAAAACGAGGGAGTTCATCCACCTGTACGCAGAACAGTTGGATTTGTTCGGAGTACCGGCTGATACTTCGGGCAGTACGACAGTCTATGAGGAACTGCTCGCATTATTACAGCTGGTACGGTTTTTAGAGGATTCCGCAGATAAACCGGCTCTACTCTCTGTTATCCGCGGAATGCTGTTCGGCTTGAGTGATCGGCAATTATGGACGTATAAGCAGGGCGGATTTTCGTTCTCGTTATTTGACTTACCGGCATTGGAGGCTTGCAGGGATGAGGCCAAGGCAGTTGTTACGGTGCTTGGAAAGCTTCAGAAATATAAGGGATGGGTTCGCACGTTAAGCGCAGCCACCGCATTCAGCCGAATCGTGGATGATCTCGGTGTTCTGCCGTACGTGTCGACGCTGCCGGCAGGCTCTGTTCGTGCGGGGACATTGGTGAGAATGCTGCAACTGTTACATGGAGATCCTGCGGCGAGTTCAAGCTGGGCGGAATTGTGTCGATTGATTGAGCACATACTCGCGGATCGAGGGATGGAAACATCGAGCCTTTACGCTGGCGGCAACCAGGCTGTCCGGATTATGAATCTGCATAAAGCCAAAGGACTAGAAGCGCCCGTAGTCTTCTTAGCCTGTCCCTGCGGGGAGTCTGATCATGATGCGACGCAGTATATAGATCGTTCCGCAGATCCGGCTACAGGTTACTTTACGATAAGTAAATCAATCGGAGAGTTCAAAACGGAAGTGATCGCTCAACCCTTAGGATGGGGTGAGATGAACGAACGAGAGCGTGCTTTTTCCAATGCAGAGAAAGATCGGTTACTTTATGTCGCGGCTACACGCCCGAAGCAGATGCTCGTTATAAGCTTGTATCCCGATCAACCGGCGAAGTGCCCTTGGACACCGCTCGTAGATGGGATGAATCTCGCACGCGAACTTGATGTGCCGGTGATGAAGCCAGAGAAGAAGACGGAGTTGACCGAGGGGCCGGATTTGCAAAATGTTGCGGAAGTTCGAAAGATGAGGCTGAATGCGATTAGTGAGCCTACTTACGCAGTCTTATCTGTCACCGGCCAGACGAAAGCAGCCGGCGATACGCCGGAATGGTCCGCGGAAGGCAAAGGAATGGCGTTCGGAAGTGTCGTTCACCGTACTATTGAGATGCTAGGCAAGGGTTTACCAGAGTCTGAACTCGAGGACACTATACGCTTTTTAGCGGATGAGGAAGGCATGAATGAGGATCACGTAAGCGAAGCCGCTCGGGTTATAAGAAGCGTAATAGCCAGCGAACTCTGGCAGCGTAGCCAGCGTGCTCGCCGCCGCTTATTCGAGGTGCCACTGATGATCCGAAAGAATGCCGGTGAAGTCAGCGTTTCTAGCGATGCTGGGAGTGCCGCGTCAGAGGTTGCGGTCGCAATGGAAGGAACAGGTTCAATTAAGTATGCCTATGTTCGTGGAGTCATTGACTTCCTCTTCGAGGAAGAGGATGGCTGGGTTATTGTTGATTTCAAGACGGACAGCGTAACAGAAGAGAAGCTGCAATCATTCATTGACTTCTACCAGCCGCAGGTATTGGCTTATGCGTCAGAATGGGAGCAAACTTTTGGTTACAGGGTGAAAGAAGCGGGGTTGTATTTTGTTAGTTTACCAAGATACGTAACTGTAAGGTAGGAGCTATTCCTGTAATGAAGTAATTTGAGCTTTGAACGCAAAAAGCGCCTCTTGTATACTGGGAAACGTTCCGACCAAAGAACAAATCCCACATACGAAAAGAAGCACTCAACATGAAGTATAAACTGAAGCAAAAGCAGAATCAACGTATTACACGAATTAAAGAATCCACGTTGGTCGTTGGAGCAGACATCGCGAAGAAAGTTCACGTGGCTCGTGCGGTAGATTTTCGCGGCATTGAGCTAGGGAAGGACTGTACGTTTCACAATAATGCGAGCGGACTCATGAAGTTAGCGACGTGGATGAAAGAGCTTAAACAAGTACATGCCAAGACGGAGATCGTCTTTGGAATTGAGCCCACCGGGCACTACTGGTTCCCGTGATTGACCGCTTCTTCCCGGAGTATACAAGCGTCTTCAAAGTCTGGGAAGGCAAGGCATCGGTTATGACGTTGAGAGAGTCTCATTGCCCGCCGAGATTGTGGCTAAGGGTTCTAAGGCATCCTGGAACGTTGGAAGACAGATGTGAAGCGTGGAGTAGGCATAAAACGGGCGGAGAAGCTCGTGGCTACAGCCTCGACCTCGATCGGACTTACAGATGGCGTAGAAGCAGCCCGAATGGAACTGGCCATTCGGTAGCAGGGTTCCTGGCTGAAGTAGGAGACATCCACAAATACGACCATGGGCAACAAATCATTCGTTTGGCCGGTCTGAACTTGAAAGAGAATAGCTCGGGCAAGAGAAAAGGCAAGACAGGAATAAGTAAACGCGGGCGATCACGACTTCGGGCATTGTTGTTTCGGGCTGTGATGCCGATGGTAGCGAAGAATCCTGCCTTCAAGGCATTGCACCATTACTATACAACGAGAAGTCGAAATCCGCTCAAGAAGAAGCAGTCCATTATCGCGTTATGTGGAAGGCTTATTCGAATTCTCTTTACATTAGTAACCAAGCAGAAAGAATACGTTGCAAATGATGTAATGGGGCCGGTTCATCAGATCCAGATACAAGTGGCAGCTTAACAAAGCAAGAACTGTAGAACTTATTGTCCATTTCAATTTTTTAACGAAGACAACGGAAGCACTGGAGCAGCCGAAGGATTACATTCCATAAGGGCATCGACCCCGTTTAGGAGCAAGAATCGGCATCCACCCCTTGAGAGGTAGGACGAAAGAATGTGAGGCATAGACCCAGCGTGACATGGGAGGGTAAACCCCGAGGGTGAATGTGGATATCCAACTGTGCGATCGTATTGAATTATTCACAGTTTTGGAATCTGATACCCTAAGCTCTGTTCCCGCCTACGCTCTGATATCAAACAGTAGCACAGGATACATCCTTCGCTATTATCGCTCAATCTGTTGACGTTGAAATATTGAGATTACGTGAGAAAAAAAGGAGAAGATAGGAAAAAAGGAAAAAAACAGGAGAAAACATTACTTTATAGTGGGAGGATAAACGTGTTAGATATCAAGAACGTTTGGGCAAATGTGTTGACCCACGATGGAGGAGTATTTCGCTAAATAAGCGGCGGTGAATTTACTTAACGAGTGAAGGGAAAGCACTTAAAAGGACCATCTTACATTTACGTGATTCTCATGGATAAACGGATTCATTATAATCAATAAGTAAAATAAAGGGTTATTAATTTCTGGAGGAAATTTGCTCGAAAAGTCGAATTTATAATACTAATGAACTAATTGCTCATAAAATTACCAATACTAGATTTACTTATGGAGAAGATATGAATGAACTACAGAACATGCACCATACCCATATTAATCCGAGAAAACTGGTTAGGGCTGATAAACTACTATAGTATTCAGCTTAGCAAGTAATATTCGTCGGACAACGGCTGGCTATATTTTAAACCCTTTTTTATGGAAAAAGGCTTTGTGAGATTTAAGAGAATTACTTTATCGAAGTGGTATACTTAAAAATGTAATTATCATTATGTGATTTTAATCTCTGTATTGAAATATTCAAGAGTTCTTCCAGATAAACGAGGTGTGATATTATGATAGATTACGCTCCAGGTATGCGCGTTATTATCCGAGATGAAGAGTGGATGATAAAGAAGGTTGAAACCAATAGTTTAGACCGAAAAACGATTTACTGTGTAGGAATATCTAAGTTGGTAAAGGATAAGGAAGCGATTTTTCTTACCGATATCGAAACAATAGAACAGGTTGATCCTGCAAAAACTAGACTAGTCATCGACGATTCACCGTTTTTCAAAAAATCCCGTCTATTTGTAGAAAGCAAATGGCGTCAGAAAATACCGACAAACTCCATGCTTCACGTTGGTGGAAAAGCAGCGATGGATTTAATGAATTTTCAGCTTGAGCCGGCTCAAGTTGCTCTTCGGCGTCCTCGCCAAAGAGTACTCATTGCAGATACCGTGGGCCTTGGCAAAACGCTTGAAGCGGGTATATTGATGGCCGAACTGATAGCCAGGGGAAAAGGAAAGAGGATTCTGGTCGTAACAGTAAAAAGTATGATGACGCAATTTCAGAAGGAGCTGTGGAACAGATTTACGATTCCATTAGTGCGACTTGACTCTAATCATATCGCCAAGATTCGTTCGGAGTTGCCTTCTAACTATAATCCCTTTTTTTACTATGATAAAACCATTGTTTCGATCGACACCTTGAAACGAGACCTTGAATATAGAACGCACCTGGAGAATGCATGGTGGGATATTATTGTCATTGATGAAGCCCATAATGTAGCCGAAAGGGGTGGAAGGCAGGCACAGAGGGCAAAGCTTGCAAAATTGCTATCAGAGCGCTCCGATACGTTGATCATGCTCTCGGCTACTCCCCATGACGGACGAAGTGAAAGTTTCGCCTCCTTGATGAATATGCTTGATCCAACTGCGATAGCCAATCCTCACGATTATTCCAAGGAGGATATTAAGGGGCTTTGTATTCGACGGTTCAAAAAGGATGTAAAAGATCAGATTAAAGGTTCCTTTAAAGAAAGAAAGGTTAGCATTGAAAAGTGTGATGCATCCCCTGAGGAAGAAAGTGCTTTCAAGGTGTTTGCTGAAATGCAGCTTGAAATGGATACCACCAGCACTCGTATCGCCGGGCAATTATTTAAGACAAGCCTTGAAAAGGCAATGTTTTCAAGCCCCGTAGCTTGTCTAAAGAGTATTGACGAGCGATTAAAGAAGCTTCATAAAAAATACGATGCAAGCCCTATAGGTGATATTGCGAAGCTTGAAAAGCTCAAAAGTACCTTACTCCGAATAGAACCGTCATCCTTTTCACGCTACCAGAAACTATTGGACTTGTTGCAGGATAAGAACTATGGATGGAACGTAAAAAGGAAAGACGACCGGATTGTGATATTTACTGAAAGAATTGAAACAATGCGCTACCTTGCAGCCCAGCTTCGCAAAGATCTTGAATTGGATGAAAATATCATTAAAGAAATGTATGGTGGCATGAGTGATGCCGATCAGCAGAAAATTGTTGAAGATTTTGGGCGCGAGGAATCCCCAATCCGGATTCTAGTCGCTTCTGATGTGGCTTCAGAGGGAATCAATCTGCACTATCTAAGTCATCGATTAATCCATTTTGATATTCCGTGGTCACTCATGGTATTTCAACAAAGAAATGGGCGTATCGATCGCTATGGTCAGAAAGAGCAGCCTGATATTCGCTATTTTCTCATTAACAGCAAGAATGAAAAGATCCGCGGCGACATGAGAATAATGGAGATTCTTGTTGCCAAGGAGGAACAGGCTTATAAAAACATTGGGGACCCAACCTTGTTGATGGGAACATTCAATGTCGAAGAAGAAGAACTCATTACGGCAACTGCTATTGAACAGGGGATAGGTGCTGATGAATTCAGCAAACAAATTGATGAGACTGCAGATGATTTCGACCCGTTTGAACTATTAATGCAAGGTGCATCGTCTGATGAAGAGCCTCCAACTGTGGTAAATGAGGAGACTCTGTACGGGGATAAGGATTATTTACAAAACGCGCTCCTCTATTTCTCGCAGACTGAACAAAATCCGGTGCAAGAGCTGCAAACAGTTACGGGACTTGAAATAACCGTTACCCCCGAATTAAATCGAAGATTAAAAGCTGTACTCCCGGTAGAAGCACTGCCGAAAGCCGACTTCATGCGTTTAAGTCCAGACAAACAGTTCTGTATGGATGAGATGAAACGCAGCATGCAGAACAATATGGAAGATACAGCCTGGCCCCAAACCCAATATTTGTGGCCGCTCCATCCTATTTTTGAATGGGTCAATGACAAGGCCGGGCTCCTTTACGGCAGAGGAGAAGCACCCATAGTTGGCCTGTCCGGCAAATTATCTGAGAATGAATTTCTCTATATTGTGGCTGGAACCATTCCGAATCGAAAATCAACTCCGGTTGTAGATGAATGGTTCGGGCTTCGATACATCAATGGACAGTTCGCGGAAGAACTGACGATGGAACAGGTAATAGCCAAGTCCGGCTATGGGAGAAGTGATACTCCTAACAGAAATAGGCTTTCCGAAGTAAGTAGGGAAGCAGCACAAGCCCTGTTGCCATCTGTTGTGTCCCAGGCCCAACAAGTACTGAAACGATATAGCGAAGGGTACCGTAATCGAATAAATCCAGAGATTAGTGCGGAAATTGATAAGCTGGCTGCGCTCGAGGAGCGGCATAAGGATTACCAGCTATCTTTATTTGAAGACGATCGAAGGAAAAGTGCCAAAGAACGAGAAGTTGAACGAATTTTTAATGAGTTTACGGAATGGGTGCGAGATACGCTGGAAATAAAGGACAATCCATATCTGCGGATTATTGCAGTTCTTACGGGAGTGAACTGATATGGCAATTGATTTAACTGGAATCAGGAATGTGAACGAGTATTATACCAACCATTATTTGAATTCGATCTTTGAAGAGAATACGGCTGAATCGATCAGCACTTGGCGGACATCGGCAAAGGAAAACGAAAACATTCGGACTCCATGGTCATTGCTGCGCGAGACTGCACAACACTATTATGTCATGCGCGAAAGAAAGTCCCGTGCACGTTCGTCGCAAAGGTACCTTCTAATTCGGGATATGGCCGATATGTATATGGCTGCACTTGGTTATGAAAAATCGGTATCATTTACAATACCATTAGATGATGGGCAGAATCATGCCTATATCTATTCGGAAATAAAAAAGCACAACGGAGCACCGTTGCTCTGGATTATGCTGTCGCATTCAGAGTCAGATGAGGACATGGCGTTGTTGCATGAATATTGCTTTGATTCAACTTCGGTTGAAAGTCATGAAGGGGATAAGTCATATCTTACTAACGAAGATATGGCGACAAAACTGTTCTTTTCTCTGCCAGAGCCCCCCCGGTGGTTGATTGTGATCGGCGAAAATACAATCGCTCTCCTTGATCGGAACAAATGGAATGAGAAAAGATACTTAGAATTCGACATCGAGGAGATATTTAGACGCCGTGAAGAGAGCACGTTGCAGGCGATGAGTGTCTTATTGCATAGGGAAAGCCTATGTCCTGAAGAAGGGAATCCACTGTTGGATGCCCTTGAAGAAAATAGCCATAAGCACGCTAGTGGGGTTTCCCAAGACTTAAAATATGCATTGCGCGAATCGATCGAACTGCTTGGCAACGAAGTTCTTTATGATAGGACACATAGACTAGGGTTAGACCTTGGGGATAGTCCCGTTGATGCTGGAGATTTATCTATTCAATGCTTGCGTTTTATGTATCGGATGTTGTTTATGCTTTTTATTGAAGCTCGACCTGAACTCGGTTATGCTCCTATGAAATCGCAAGCTTATGTACAAGGGTATTCCCTTGAGAGCTTGAGGGACATCTCAGATACTATTCGAGAAGAAACTAGCGAAGTCGGAGAGGGTTATTTTCTGCAGGAAACGCTTTCGCAGCTTTTCGATTTAATATATAACGGTTACCCCAAGACTGAGGAAGAATTGAAGGAATTGTCTTCTTTCAAATCCTTACATCACCTATTTGTGATTGACCCTCTAAAAGCACATATATTCGACCCGGAATATACACCTCTGCTCACGAATGCTAAATTGAGAAATCGTGTGATGCTAAAGATTATTGATCTGATGAGCATCACTCGTCCCACAGGAAAAAGAAACGACCGTCGTGGTCGTATTTCCTATGCGGCTCTTGGCATCAACCAGATGGGAGCCGTATATGAGGCATTATTGTCTTATCGAGGGTTTATTGCGCAGGAAACCTTATTTGAAGTCAAGCGTGCGCGTGATGAAATTGATGAACTGGATGTAGGATATTTTGTCCCGGAGCATGAACTTGAGAATTATACAGAGGACGAACGTGCTCGTTATTCGGATGGAAAGCTGCGCAAATATGAGAAGAGCGCATTTATTTATCGTCTTGCCGGACGTGAACGCGAAAAATCTGCATCCTTCTACACACCTGAAGTTCTCACGAAATGTCTGGTCAAGTATGCGCTGAACGAATTGCTTGAAAGAAAAACTGCCGATGAGATTCTAAATCTCACCATCTGTGAGCCTGCCATGGGCAGCGCTGCATTCTTGAACGAAGCCATCAACCAGCTGGCTGAGGCTTATCTCGACAAGAAGCAGAAGGAGCTTGGGGAATCGATATCTCATGAGAAGCGATTCAATGAGCTGCAAAAAGTCAAGATGTATATAGCCGATCATAATGTATACGGCATTGACTTGAATCCGATTGCCGTAGAGCTCGCGGAGGTTTCGTTATGGCTAAATACCATCCATAAAGGCGGTTATGTGCCATGGTTCGGAACGCAGCTGGTATGCGGTAACTCTTTGATTGGAGCAAGAAGACAGTGCTATCGGATCGAACAGCTGCAAACCGCTTCAAGCGGTATACGCTGGTATGATAATGCACCGGATCGTGTTCCCATGGACCATAAACGGATGCCCAGAAAGCAGGTGTATCATTTCCTGACGGGCGCCCCCGGTATGGCGAACTATACGGATAAAGTCATTAAGGAGCTTGCACAAGATAAATTGAAGATAATAAAAGATTGGAACAAGAAGTTTACGCGGCCATATGATGAGGACGATATCCAAAATCTATTGCGCTTGTCCGGAATTATTGATGAATTGTGGGAAAAGCAGGTAAAGTTGCGTAATGAAGTGAATGATAAAACATCTGATACCATTAACGTTTACGGTCAGAAGGTGGAAATGGAATCGTCTCGTACGACAATCCGCGAAAAGGACATGATCTATAAAACGCTCTATAAATCAGAGGAGCAGATCAATGCAGGGCCCTATGCAAGGCTCAAATTTGCCATGGACTATTGGTGCTCACTTTGGTTCTGGCCCATCGACAAAGCGGACCTTATGCCCTCGAGAAGTGAATTTATCGCGGATATGTATTTGATATTGGAAGGCACAATTCAAACTTATAAGGGTGTTAGCGAAACTGTTAAAATGGGTCAGCTGTCCTTGTTCCCCACCGAACATGAACAGCTGGTTATTGATATTAATGAACTGTATTCCGGTATGGGCGTAGTGGACATTCCAAAGCTGTGCCAACAACAACCTCGTCTTGCTTTAGTTAAAGAAATCGCCGATCACCAGAAGTTTATGCACTGGGAGTTAGAGTTTGCTGATTTGTTTGCTGAGCGTGGTGGATTTGATTTAGTAATTGGTAATCCACCGTGGATAAAAGTAGAGTGGAATGAACAGGCTGTTTTGTCGGATAGGAATCCGATGTTTGCGGTAAAAGAACTGACTGCAACACAAACTACGCAGCACAGGGCTAACGCTCTAGTAGATTCAAAAACAGTAGCTCTTTATTTAGAAGAATATGAATCTATGTCAGGAACGCAAAATTTTTTGAATGCTGTTCAGAATTATTCTGAATTAAAGGGTCAACAAACTAATTTATATAAATGCTTCCTACCGCAAGCTTGGGGGTATGGTTGTAAGACTGGTATGAGCGCCTTTATTCATCCTGATGGGGTTTATGATGATCCGAAAGGTGGAGTTTTGAGGGAAATCCTATATCCGAAGCTGAGGAAGCATTTTCAGTTTACCAATGAGCTAAAATTGTTTGCTGAAGTCCATCATAATACGGTTTTTAGTTTGAATGTTTACTGTAATTTGGCCTCCGCTTCATTTGATACTATTGGAAATCTGTTTGCTGTAGATACGATAGAACATTGTTATGACAAATCGATAACTGGAGCATTACCTGGAATCAAGGACGAAAATAATAACTGGAATACAAATGGACATCCGGGGCGTGTTGTTAAGGTTGATAGGAAAGAACTTGAACTGTTTGCAAAGTTATTTGACGGTAGTGATAACTGGAAACAAGCGCGGTTACCGGTAATTCACGCGCAAAAGTTAATTGAGGTTTTGTTTTGTTTTGCAGATCAGGAGACGTTAAGTAGTATTCGAGATGAGATTTACACAACCGAAATGTGGCATGAAACAAACGCACAGAAGGATGGAACTATTATACGAAAAGTGCATGTTCCAGAATCGACGTTGGATATGATCTATTCTGGACCGCACATTGGTATTGCGAATCCATTGTTTAAAGCATCTCGCAGGGTATGTAGATTAAATAGTGACTTCGACAATATTGATCTAACCGCTATTCCAGAGGAGTACCTACAAAGATGTAACTATTCGCCTGCCTGTACAACAGGCGAATATTCACAGCGTATGCCGTCAACAGGATGGGGCGAAAAAGCATCTCAATCTTACCGCATTATTGCACGGAAAATGCTTAACTTGAGTGGAGAAAGGACACTAATTTCAGTAATGCCCCCAATGTCTACAGGCCACATTCATGGTATCTTCGGTGTATCATTTAAGCACCTATCAGTGGCATTACAGGCATTGGGACTATGGGCATCAATACCATTTGACTTTCTTGTGAAGGTATTAGGGAAGTCGAATCTTCAATCTGATATTGTTCAGCGTTTTCCTATGTTTGACTTTAACGATAAAATTAAGTCTCTATGCTTGAGAGGTGTTCTTTTAAACGACTTAAATTCACAATATAAACAGTTATGGATTGAATCTTTCAAATTATTATCTGGTGCAGAAGGTTGGTCAAAACAAGATCCGCGTCTTTATCCAGATAGATTTAGCTCCCTAACTTCTGAGTGGACTTGGGACACACCTCTGCGAACAGACTACGAACGCAGACAGGCACTAGTGGAGATTGATGTGCTTACCGCAATGGCATTGGGGATGACACTGGAACAACTGAAAACCATATATCGTATCCAATTCCCAGTATTACAACAATACGAAGCGGATACATGGTACGACCAGAACGGTAGAATTGTATTCACCAATAACCGTAGCCTAACAGGGGTAGGGTTCAGCCGTACAGAGTTTGAACCGATTAAGCATGCCCAAGCGGGTGAAACGTTCTATAGCACAATTACCGATGATAAGATGCCTGGTGGCCCTGTAGAGCGTACCCTTGAATATGTAGCCCCTTTTGATCGATGTAATCGGGAGCAGGACTACGAGACAGCGTGGGCATTCTTTGAGAAGAAATATAAACAGTAGTATTTTCTACGTCGTTACATAGGGGGAGATTCTATTTGATACCTTCAGTACTTGCAAGGCAATTGCAGGGAGGGTTATGCGATTATATCGACACGACTTTCCCAATGTCCAATTACGCATTCAAAGGTACTCTGTCGAACATGCTGGGTACGAAGAACTCCGTATTCCGAGATCCCTATGTCGCCCTACGTTTGCCTTTCAGGGTAGCGGAGGAGGAGTCCGTTAAATTTGATGCGATCCATCCCAAACACAAACCCTATTTGCATCAACAACGGGCATTCGAACGGCTAGCGGGCGAAGACGGGCGATCCACATTGATTGCGACAGGCACAGGCAGCGGTAAGACGGAATGTTTCCTTTATCCGATTCTGGAGTATTGTTACCGTCACCGGGGCGAACCTGGTATTAAAGCACTGATCATCTATCCGATGAACGCTCTTGCTTCCGACCAAGCGAAACGCATTGCAGAGCTCATCGATGAAAGTCCGGAATTGCGCGGAAATGTTAAAGCGGGTATGTATGTTGGAGGTTATGAGGCTAAGGCCTCTCGCACGATGAGTAAGGACCGGATTATCACCGATCATGAAACGTTGTTGGCCAGTCCTCCGGATATCTTGTTGACCAATTACAAAATGCTAGATTATTTATTAGTACGTCCAAAAGACGCGTCGCTATGGGCAGCCAATCGTCCCGACACCTTGAAATATATAGCTGTCGATGAACTTCATACCTTTGACGGCGCACAAGGTACGGATTTAGCATGCTTATTGAGACGTCTGAAAGCTCGATTATATACGCAGCAAGGTTATTTGTGCTGTGTAGGAACATCGGCAACGATGGGGTCAAAGGAAAGTGCGCGATACATCAGAGACTATGCAAGCAGCATCTTCGGCGAGGCTTTCGAGGAAAACGCGGTAATTACCGAAGATAGACTGACTGCTCCGGAATTTTTCTCAGGATATGAGATTGAAGACTTCTCCCTTCCATCGGAAGAACATTGCCAGAAGCTAGTGTCTCATATTAACGAAGGAGAACTGGAAGCCTATTTGCAATGCGCGGCTGAAAGCTGGTTTGAAGACCGCTTTGACAAATCGAATATAATGGCTGCCGACGCACGGCTTAGAATGGGCAAGCAATTAATGAAGCACAGCTTCATGCAGCACATGCTTGGTCTCATGGAAAACAACTATGTTCAAGTAGAATATATCTGTGGGCAAGTAAAAGAGGTATTTCCTAATATTTCGAGGTTGAGCAATCCCTCAATTGCACTTGATGCATTATTTGCTTTGATTTCTCATGCAAGAATCGGAACAGAAGGAAGTTTACGCAAATTAGTGGATGTTCAGGTGCAGTTTTGGATGAGGGAACTCAGGCGATTACTTGCCAAAGTCAGTGGAGATCATATTGAGTATGCACTTGCAACAGACTTGAATGAACATCAGGCGAAACAATATTTGCCTGTCGTTAACTGTCGGGATTGCGGGGAGACCGGTTGGGTTGGTGTCCTGAATGAAAGAAATAATATGGCAATGGTTAACTTGGACACCTTCTATAATTTGTATTTTAGCCAAGATAGTAAAGTGAAAATGGTCTACCCTTCCAATGAAAAAGCCAAACCACCGGGTATGATTCCAGCCCGTCTATGTACGGATTGTCTACAGCTTGACCTGGGGGAGGGAGGCAAGCACTGTTCTTCTTGTGGGAATAGAAGCATTCCGGTTCTATTGCCGCTAAATAATATTGTAGGTAAAGGTGATAACAAGCAATTTTTTTGTCCGTTCTGCAACAGTAGGCATGGATTGTCCCTAATGGGATTGAGGAGTGCCACAGCTATTAGTGCGGAGGTTACTCAACTATACTCTTCAAAATTCAATGACGATAAGAAACTGCTTGCTTTCTCGGATAATGTCCAGGATGCTGCACACAGAGCGGGATTTTTTAATTCCCGTACGTGGAAATTTGGTTTACGTGGTGCCATCCAACGGTTTGCCCTTCGTGAAGGAAAAGGATTATCCCTGGATCAATTTCAAACGCGGTTTATTGAATACTGGCGCAAGAACCTGACGAATGAAGAATTCGTTAGTTTTTTCATTGCACCTAATATGACTTGGATGAGCGCCTATGAAAGAATGAAAACAGCAGGAGTTCTTGGGCATGGCGTTGAGGCAAATCGCCTCATGGAAGGAATAGAAAAACGAATCAAATATGAGATTATGTTGGAATATGGAATGAGTTCCCGCATCGGCAGAACACTGGAAAAGTCTGGATGTTCAGTGTTAAGCTTCGATGGGGACAAAATCGGAGAAATAGCGAATCGGATAAGGGAAAGAACCATAAATGAGCTGGGCGCGCTAACCAAGTGTCAGCCTGAAGTCTTCCAACGTATGGTTGTTGGGTTTTTACATATCATGCGGTCAAATGGAGCTTTTCATGATTCCGTATTTAATACATTTACCATGAATGAGGGGAAAGCTTATCTACTCTCAAATGACAAAACAAAATGGATGCCGGGTACAGCGGCAGGACGAAATATCCCCCGTTTTATTTATAAGCTAAATGAAGGTTCGAAACGGCTTTGGAGCTTTGATGCGCTTAAGGGGAATTCTAAATACGCCTACTGGATCGATGCTTGCATTGACGAACCCTTAATAGGTGAAGATGTTGCGGACCATATTGCAGAAATTATATTGAGTGAACTTATCAGGGGCGGTATTGTTGAAACGCTCCCGTCACCGCCCGCTTACGCAGTTTATGCCATTAATAAATCTGCCGTTCGTATTTCAACAGATGTGAGCCAGTTGGTTTGTGATCAATGCGGCACAGGTGTCTCAGCTTCAGAAGAGAATAGGACCTCGTGGGTCGGAGCACCTTGTATTCGCCATACTTGTGGTGGCAATTTGGTTGATGACGAAGAACAGGAGCTTGGCTATTATGGAAAACTATACAGCAATGGCGATTTGATTCGTGTTAATGCGCGGGAGCATACGGGCTTATTAGAGCGGGATAATCGTGAAGAGCTGGAACGCATATTTAAACGAAACATTGACGAACGGAAGCCATGGGATGCCAATTTACTTTCCTGTACCCCCACATTGGAGATGGGGATTGACATTGGCGACCTGTCTACCGTAGTGTTGTGCAGTATGCCCCCTGCGCAGGCCCAATTCTTGCAAAGAACTGGCCGTGCGGGACGTAAAGATGGCAATGCGTTGACGATTGTAGTATCGAATGCAAGACCTCATGATCTTTACTTTTATGCTGAACCGATGGAGATGATTCAGGGTACGGTTCAACCGCCCAAAATCTATCTTCGTGCTTCCGCAGTGCTAGAGCGTCAATTCGTTGCCTATAGCATGGACAGTTGGATCAAACGGGGGGTGCCGGATAAGGCAATTCCGGATCGTGTGGGAATCTGCCTGAACAAGTTGACGCAACGCTCCCCCGATATATATCCTTTTAACTTTCTGCAATTTGTACAGAGCAACCTTTCTAGCCTCATTCGAACCTTCATACAACTATTTGCTCGCTCAAATGATGGACTGGATGAGGATTCGATTCGGGAACTTGAACGATTTGCCAAGGGGAATGGTCTGGAAGACAGTCCGATGCATATGAAAATTCTGGAGGCGTTCGAATCCCTACTATCGCAAAGAGATTCATTATATACGAATATAAAGCAATTGAAAGAATTAACTAAAATTATTGAGAATAGGCCGAACGACTCGTCGTACGAGGAAGAAATCAAAGAGCTGAAGAGCGAATTATATGCTCTCAGTAATGTAGTCAAGAGTCTCAACAACAAGAACGTGTATAATTTCATGTCAGATGAGGGACTTCTGCCAAACTATGCTTTTCCGGAAGCAGGAATCGTCTTGAAGGCTGTACTCTTTCGAAAAGAAGAGCCTGCGGGCAACGAAGAGGAGAATAAGAATCGCAAATACGAAAAGATGGTCTTCGAATATAGCAGAAGTGCGTCATCCGCACTGAGTGAATTTGCACCAGCCAATAACTTTTATGTGGATGGAAAGAAGCTGCAAATTAATCAGATTGACACGACGACGGCTCAGCCGGCGAAATGGCGGCTTTGTCCGAACTGTTCACACGCAGAGGAGAATACACACCTTACGCATGCTGCCGCATGCCCGAGATGTGGGAGCCCTGGATGGGCAGATGCTGGTCAGGTCAGGACGATGCTTAAAGTCAAGATGGTATACTCCAATATGCCGTATGACAAAGCCCAAATCGGCGATGAAAGTGATGATCGCAGCTCGGTATTCTACTGTAAGCAATTGCTTGTGGATGTCGACGAAGATCAAGATATAGTCAAAGCATATCGCATGGATAATGATGAATTTAAATTTGGATACGAGTTCGTAAAGAAAGCTACTCTGCGGGAAATTAACTTCGGCGAAAGTGACGTGCAAGGGGAGAAACTTACGGTTTCCGGAGTAGAAGAGGTAAGAAAAGGGTTCAGGATCTGTAAATACTGCGGCCGAATACAAACGAATAATGGTACTCCAGATCATACGTTTACATGCCGTGCCAAGAATCCGCAACCGGGAGATCATGAACCCTATGAGGAGTATCTGTTCTTATACCGGGAATTTACAACTGAAGTGTTGAGAATTCTTGTTCCTGCAACAACCCTCGATTTTACAAAGACGAGACAAGAATCCTTCATTGCAGCGTTCATGCTTGGGATGAAAGAGTACTTCGGAAATGTCGATCATCTGCGAGCAACACTAACGGAAGTTCCAGTACAGGATGCAGGTTATCGCAAACAATACCTCGTACTATTTGATTCAGTACCTGGCGGAACAGGTTACTTAAAGCAATTGCTGCAACAAGATCATGCCTTAATTGAAATCTTCGAAAAAGCCCTCACGGTACTTGAAAATTGCAGCTGTAAAGAAGATTTGCAGAAGGATGGTTGCTACCGTTGCTTATTTGCTTATCGTCAGAGTCAGAATATAGGCGAGATCTCTAGAAAGACTGCCATTCATTTATTGCGCCAAATACTTAGCGGGAAAGATAATATTGAACAAATTGACAAATTAGGGAACGTCCCTGTGAATTCGCTCTTTGAAAGCGAGCTTGAGCGTCAATTTATCCAAGCTCTTGAGATGATGGGGAATGAGAATAGAACTGTAAAAATTGATAAAGCTCTTATTAATCTTAAGGAAGGCTATTCCTTGAAAGTCGGAGAATGTGCATGGGACATCGAGCCTCAAGTCCTCCTTGACGAGCGATATGGCGTATCCGTAAAATCTCGTGCAGATTTTGTATTATGGCCGAGAAGAAAATTCAGTGGGCAACGGCCGGTTGCAATCTATACGGATGGCTTCTTATTTCATAAGGATAACTGCGCAGATGATACCCTTAAAAGGGAAGCCATTAGAAGAAGCAATCAGTTTCGTGTATGGACTCTAAGCTGGAGAGATATTCAAAGTGCGTTCAATAACCAGGGGGATTACGCCACGTTGACCTTGCTGCCGGAAAATATGCCTTCGGGTTCGTCAATGTACAAGCGAACAGTTGAACACGGTGGTGCGGAAGCATTGCGGCCAGATAAAGCAACTCCAATGGAGCTGTTAATGCACTATTTGGAAATGCCAGAACCGGAGAAGCTGTTTAAGGTTCATGCCAAGGCGGTATCCTTATCATTATTAGATGCACGTAAAGCTACGGATCGGATTGCTTATGATGAATGGTATGGAAAGATCAAAGAACTACTTGAAGATTTCCAGGGATTTGATTCCGATTTTATATTGAACGAATGTATATTTGGAACTTGGACTCCCCGAATGTCAAACGCTAACCTCAAGATTTTCTCAGGAATCAAGACTTCTGAGATGAAAGAGAAAAAGGGTGATGCACTTCCTATCGTGTGTGCTTTGCTGCAGGATATAAGCGAATCGAGAACCGACAAGTATGAAGCAGATTGGAACGGATTTTGGCAATTTTATAATCTCATGCAGTTTTCGGATAACTTCGTGGGTGTCACGACAGACGGCATTCAACAGTTGATTTACAGCAAATTGCTTAATCTACTTTGTCCCGCGAATGATTATGTTGATGAACTGTTATCGTCTGCACCTGATGAATGGTCCGAAATCAAGCAGAACCTATTTGACGATGAAGCTTCAGAACTTGCCATTAAGTTGCAATCCAAGAATGTAAGAGTTCCTTCATCTGTCGGATATGAGCTAACGGATGCGAACGATGCAGTTATTGCCGAATGCGAAATGGCTTGGGAATCAGAGAAGGTTGCCGCATTGTTGATGGAGCAAATTGATAGTAAGGATGTATTTGAAAATGCCGGATGGACCGTGTTTACCTTGAATGATGATATTCCATCCGTCATCAAAGGAGGTAAAAGTTAATGGGGAAAGCGGTTGTCGCGATATCCTCGGATTTCTTAACTGCATTTGCGGCGTTGCCAAGACAAATTCAGGGTAAAGTTACCGAATTCATCAATAAATTCAGGAACAATCCACAGTCTCCAGGTATTAACTATGAAAAAATCAAGAATGCGAGTGACAATAAGATTTGCTCTGTTCGTATCGATGATACGTATAGAGGAATTGTTGTTCGGCAAGAGGAAACAGGTGTTTATCTTCTCTTATGGGTGGACCATCATGATGACGCATATGCGTGGGCTCAGAGGAAAAAATGTACGATCAATCCATCTACGGGTAACGTGCAAGTATTCGATATAACGATGGAGTCCCCAGTTGGTTCAATAGAGGAAGACCAGCTATTTGTTGGAGTTTCCGATAAAGAACTCTTATCGCTAGGGGTTCCTGAAGAACAACTTCCGTTGGTCCGATCCATCGTGTCCGAGGAAATGCTATTCTCACTGAAACAATCATTCCCGGAAGATGCTTATGAATCTTTAGAATGGCTTGCTAATGGATTTACTGTAGAGGAAGTGTCCCAACTCTTTGAGGACGGGTCTGACGAGACGGGTAAAGATAATAATTTTGCAACGGCGTTAGATCATGCAAGAAGCCAGAAAAACTTTGTCATCATTGAAGGTGAAGACGAACTTCGCCGGATCATGGCAGAACCGCTGGAGAAATGGCGTGTCTTTCTACATCCAACGCAAAAGAAAATTGCAAATAAAGATTATTCCGGACCTGCCAGTGTCATAGGTGGTGCAGGTACTGGAAAAACTGTCGTTGCCATGCATCGCGCAAAGTATCTAGCCTCACAAATAGATGGTAAAGGGAAAATATTGTTTACCACCTATACTACAAATCTTGCCGGGGATATAAAAGAAAATCTCCGAAAGATTTGTACTGTTGATGAACTGCGACGTATAGAAGTGATTAATCTCGATGCTTGGGTTATGCAGTTTATGCGGGATCAAGGGTTTACATACTCGATCGCATACGATGAACAGCTAAGCAGAATTTGGGATGAGGCCATAATACTTGCGGGTGATTCTTCAGGTCTTACTTCACAATTCTATATGGAGGAATGGACAAAGGTTGTTTCTGTGCAAGAAGCATATACCAAAGAAACCTACATGAAAGCTTCTCGCATCGGTAGAGGTACCCGCCTGGATCGAAAATTGCGAATCCAAGTCTGGAGTGTAATCGAAGAGTTTCAAGCCTTAATGAAAGACAGACAGATCAGAGATTTGGAAACGGCTATGTATGAGTGTAGATTGATGATTCTTAAGAATCCCGGAATCTTCCAATACTCCGCAGTAATTGTAGACGAAGCACAGGACTTAAGTATAAATGCGTTTCGCTTGTTACGTTCAATCGCAGGAGAACAACATAAAAATGATATGTTTATTGTTGGCGATGCCCACCAACGAATTTATAAAAATAAAGTTATCTTATCTAAATGTGGAATAAACGTACGTGGAAGAAGCAGTCGCTTAAGGATTAATTATCGTACCACTGAAGAGATTAGAAAGTATGCGTTTGGGCTTTTACGAGGAGTCCCCTTTGATGACCTTGATACTGAGAGTGATAGCGGTGATAGTTGCCGATCATTGACCCACGGGATTAAACCTGTAATAAAAAGCTATAATTCTGCATTAGAAGAACTGGACTTTATCATAGATGAGATCAAAAGGCTAAATTCATTAGGGACGGATTTCAAGAACATATGTATAGTTGCACGTACACATAAACTGCTTGATGATTATATTTCCGGTTTATCAGCTATTGGAATCAGAACATATGAAATCAAGCGAAATAAAATCGATGATAGAAATATAGAGGGAGTTCGTGTGGCAACCATGCATCGTGTAAAGGGACTTGAGTTCAAGCATGTATTTGTTGCCGCGGTGAACAAACGCATTGTTCCGCTTCATACTGCTATTGATACGACCGATACCGTAGCAGAAGAAGAGTCCATAACAGCAGAAAAATGTTTGTTGTATGTCGCGCTAACCCGTGCACAAGAAACAGCATATATTACTAGTTATGGGCAACAATCGGAACTGATTGTTTAACAAGCTGAAGGTTTCTTTGAATAATTAATGTAGTTCTTAAAACATAAATATGTGACTATAATTTAGCCGCGGCGAAATAAACATCATTATGTAAGTAATACTCTCTGAGAAAGGGGAGTTTTTCGTTTTTACATCATAGTAATTTATAGCAGATTGTTCGTCGCATCTTAAGTGATAAACATGATCTGGCATCTTCTATTATTGTATCGAGTTGAATCCTGGGTATAGAAAGTGAAATAGTGGCAAGTGTGTCTAGCTAATTCTTAGAGAAGGCCGCCCAGAGAGAAAACTGACAGATTTCCCGACGTTTATTCAAATGTAAGGCTTTGTGTGTCGCGGCTTTTATTCACAACTATTGATTGAAATATATAAAACTTAAAGAATCGCACAAAAGAATAAAGTCCTACTTCTTGGTTTCCTAACATTATTATGTTGGGGAACTTTTTTATTGATAATTGCTTAGCAGGATTTTGTTGGATATTGACGAAGATATAGGAATTTGGAACTATTTCGGAAATTGCACTTAGAAAAAAATGCAAGTATCCATGAAAAGTAATCGATAAATAAATTTAACAAGAACGTATGTTTCGTGACATAGATGTACCCAACGATTGTTTTATAATATTTGAGAGTAACAACAGGAGAGGGGATGATTTCATTGAAAACTGTTGTATTGGCTGAGGAAGTATTAAAATCTAAGGGTTGGGCATACCAGTTTGATCTATCTGTATTGACCAATCAAGATGAAGACTCAATTAATGAGCATATTCAAAATGTATACTTATCGGCAATTCAGGCATTTCCAAACAGAAATCAAAAAACTCTTGAAGGGACCTTTCTATCTTTGGATTTGTCAGAAGAAGCTGTTAGGAGATAACCGTCAATTTGTTGATGGTTTTGCCTTGATCATTACGCCATTTTTCCAAGACGTGGTTGGCCGAGATGGAGCCTGTTGTTGAAACGATGTGGCGACATAGAGGATATATTCGAATGGAATCTGCTATTCCAATTTTAGAAGGCGCGGTTCCTGTTTTTGAAGAGGGGCAAGCGTTACTGATTCAATTGGATGGTGAGCTGATGTCCAGATTGTCGAATGTATTTGAAGAGCTTCAGTATATGCTTTCCCTTATTAAACCAGGGATGACTCTCAGATCAAATCCATATGAGGGATAAGCAAATGGGCGCTCAAGAAAATCATGGGAAACTGTTCTATGATACCGGCAAGCTTCATTACGAAGGTGGGCTCAAGGATGTAATCCCTCTTCGGGAAGGGATCAAGTATTACAAAAATGGCATGAAGCACATGGTCGGTCTATTTGAAGACTGGTTTATTTCAAGTGGACGAGAGTATTACGAAAATGGAAACCTGAAGTTTGAGGGCAAATACAAATCAGGGCCAAGACAATATTATGGACTGAGATTTTTCCATGAAGGAAAGTTGGTTTTTGAACCGGTCAATTGTGGTATGAAGGAGCTTTTAAAATCGAAAAACATGGAAGTTTGGGTTATCCTGTGTTTAAAAGAGCAGCATCGTTCCTTAGAGGAACTGAGTACGACGAGCAAGGGATAATCGTTAAAGTATATTAGAAAAGCAGGTATTTGGAGGCTAACATGAACATTACCCAAATTGAAGAAGCCCTAACGATTTCTGATACGTCGCTACGTTGCCAACGCGTGCTTGATGAGGTCCAGCCAGTACTTCGTCAATTGATGGACGATTTTAAGAACAAATATGGTAACGAAGTTCCTGAATTGCTTGATTATAAAGTTCATACTTACGAAGCGACACTTAGGACAACCATGCATGACGCTCGCAATCCGAAATACGCGGAAAGCAAAGCGAATACCGATATCGGTAAAAAAGCGTTCGTATCCATTCTAGATAAGAGCTATTTCGGTATGGAAATCGGCATGTTGTCGTTGGAAATGAACGGGATGGACAAAACGTTAAAGATCATCATGAATAGCAGCTTTTATCCATTCTGGAATGGGATTCGTACGAAAGGTAATATTAAACAATTCACCGATATGCTTGGATCGTTGTCGGATCGT
This sequence comes from Paenibacillus sp. MAHUQ-63, assembly GCF_028765165.1. Taxonomy (GTDB): domain Bacteria; phylum Bacillota; class Bacilli; order Paenibacillales; family NBRC-103111; genus Paenibacillus_E. The sequence continues at coordinate 113,727 of NZ_JARADB010000008.1, forward strand.
TTAACGATTCATGAAATCGACAAGGTGAACTTTACCATTCCGAGGCATGAGTTCATTGGATATATCCAAAAGTGCGAAAAAGAAAATCGTACCCCTTGGTTTTCTTTTGGCATCTATTTTCCTTTCAATGAAATGCCTTTGGACGAAGAATTGTTGCGAATGATTTGGGAGACTTGGCACGATCTCGAGGCGTTAAGGAAATATATTAAAGACGAAGCCGCAGAACATTCAAATTCTCTTAAACTCTTCGATTTGTTAAATAAACACAAAGAAGATTTTCAGATCGAACTTTACGGAAAAACATATGTGGTTAAGTTGGAGGAAACCGCCCTGAGGGGAAACTGCCGACAATTATATAATATAACGGATAAAGGGCAGCTTTTGACTAAAGCAGCGTTTCATCATTTTGAAAGATTGCCGCATGAAGTGCTAGGTGTAAAGACCGATGGTCGCGGCGATATATACGCCAGTCTTCGTGCAATTCATGGTAAAGGCAAAGTGGAATGGACCATCTCCAAGAGTTATTACTCTCGCGGGAAAGAGAATTCCTCGGAGACCAATCGGTTGAATCAATCCCGCGCAATGGAAGCATTGGCCGAGCATGGGTTTAAAGTACAAGACAATTCCTTTTACATCGGAACGTGGGATAATGAAACAGGACATTTTACGGAATCCATTGAAGAAATAAAGAAGAGGCTCTTCGTATCGGCGTTGATTCTGGCAGACAGCAAAAGAAAAATCAACTTACCAAAGGATGATCATCCAGTTGCCTCATCATTAGAAGAAGAGGGATCTGAAGATGAAGTTGAAGTTGAAGCGTTTGAAGATTACAAGCACGATTTCAATTTAGCTAATATTTTGTCAAACGTTAGCGAAAGCCCATTTACTTACTCAAATGCGATTATCCGTGATTTTCATCTGAATCTTACGAGCTTGGAGGACAAGCATTTCGTTATCTTGAATGGCATCTCGGGTACGGGAAAAACGAGGCTTTGTTTGCTTTATGCCAATGCGGTATACGGACGGACATACGACGACCTTAACCCAAATTTAAAAGTCATCCCCGTCCGTCCGGACTGGACAGATTCGACCTCTTTGTTCGGGTATTACAGTGCATTGGAAAAGCGATACGTTAGGACACCGTTCCTCAACGCCATCTTACAAGCGATACAGGAAGGAAAGCCGATGTTCATTGTGCTCGATGAAATGAATCTGGCTCGTGTCGAATATTACTTAAGCGACTATTTAAGTGCGATCGAATCGAGGCAACCGATTCGACTGCATACGGAAAGCCATATTACGGATGTCCCACAGGAATTACAAATCCCCCATAACCTGTATGTTATCGGCACGATCAACGTCGATGAGACTACGCATGGCATCTCGGATAAGGTACTGGATCGAGCGTTTGTTATGACGTTGTCGGATGTCGATTTGGAGCAGTTCTGGGAAGCAGCGGAGTCAAAGTATAAGGCCAACTTGCAGGATGAATGGAAGCTGTTGCGAGAGCTTCACTTGAAGCTAAGCCGTTTTGATCTTCATTTCGGCTATAGAACAATAAATGAAATGCTCCGAAAGCTGTACGCCAATGCCGAACTTGATCCGGATATCCGCATGGAGAAGAAGGAAGCGGTTGACCGTGTTATTGCCGAGAAAGTGATGCCTAAAATTCGCGGGGATGAGCGCATTGATGCTTTGCTCATTGATTTGATTGATTGGACAAGCGCATTGTTTGGCGACGGATCGGAATCGCTCTATCATCTTCTTCGCATGAAAGGGGAACTGGATCGATATGGCGCTACCCAGTTCTGGAGATAATCTTGAATTTTATTGCCCGGATACAGGGACATGGACTCCTATTGATAAAATGCGTTTTGAGGAAGCGAGAACATATCGTTGGAGATCGTCGTTCAATGCCCCTTTCAAATTTCTATTGAATGAAATACCATTATCGATGGTTCGTACGGAAATTGGCTGGGAAGGCGAGTGGATGGCGCCTTTTCAGTCCGGCATGTTAACATTTTCGATTGAGCATGACGAGCGAGTAACCGTACAAACTTATCTGTATTCGGACAATCGGAAGTTAACGGAAACCGATTTCAGTCACATGATAGTTGATATTCTTTCAGAAGCCGCGGCATGTTTTCAGCATTGCGGGGCGCATTTGAAGTTTGACAATAATGGCTTTGTACGAAAAGTATCCTTGGCTCAATGGGACTATATTGATCGGAATTTTCATCGGTTACATCGAATTTTTCGTCAAATTCAAGCCGAACCGCTTCGCAAACTAAGAGCGTCTGAACAGTGGATTCGCAGAGAAAATGTGAAGCATGTGACGCCGGCGCTTCTTGCTTGGTCAGAACGACATGCAGGCCATGGAATGAGCGAGGGGATTCCTGTTCCAGAGCTCATTTGGTCTGGTGTGCGTGAAGAAACCTTTAACGTATTTGAAAACCAGGTTCTGTTACGGCAATTGCGTGATTTACTTCGACTTCTCCGTGAATACCAAACGATATCGATTGATGCAATACGTTCGAAGGCCGAACAGTATGTTGATCGCGTCCATTACTGGCTTCGATCATCATTTCTGCAGCAAATACAACCTCACATTGGTCCAGTTGTTATTTCGCAAGCCTTTCGGAAGCATCCGGTCTATCGTAATTGGTTTTCCTGGTTCCATGAACTTTATCAGTTTAACGAGTATTCAATCGGCTTTAAAAGTCCGATTCCACTTAAGGATACATATCAGCTTTATGAAATTTGGGTATTCATGCAAATCGTTAAGATACTCCGGGAAAACGGCGCTGTTCTTGATACTTCTGATCTATTTGCTCTGGAGCAGGATGGTCTAGTCTTGAATTTGTCCGAAAAGAAAGAGAGCCGGATTAAAATGGTCGGCGGTGCAACACTTGCATACCAACGATGGTTTACAAGTGCAACTCAGGATTTCGTTACCTATACTCACGGAATGAAGCCCGATATTGTACTCGAGGCAGATGGGAAATTATATATTTTCGATCCCAAATATCGTCTTGATCATAACCTCCCGATGGCGCTTGGAGAGATGCACAAGTACCGTGACGGAATCGTTAGCAAAACGAATCGTAACAGGGTGGTTGAGGAAGTTTTTATTATTACACCGGCACCTGGGAAGGAAAACGCTCACTTGTTTGGTGATGAGTATCGTCAGCAATATCAGATGGGGGCTTACTGGTTGAAGCCAGGGGACAGTGGTCATGAGTTAACAAACAAATTGGCCGAGATAATATCTGATCAAATTCTGACCAAGAGAACGAATTGATAAAGAACGTGTACTAATTTGGCAAAATCATATAAGCCAGGTTAATACACGTTCTTTGCATATAGAACATACATTCGGTGACAGGTCGTTGTCCAAAACTCAAGTTACAATTAGTGTTAGCACTTTCGAGGAGCGTGTTCCATTGAATAGACTACAAGATATGATTTATTACCTTATCACCGGATTACAACAATGGACAAAAAACTATGATCATATCCCAGATGAGCTTTATAAGGGCATGCTTATGTTCATACAAGAAGCCGGAAGGTCAGGGGCTGAGATTCCTACGGATTTGCACCGGCTTCTTCATATCTTGCATAAACCATCTTCTGAATGGGGGATTCAAGGGCTTATTGAATATTATCCTGGCGAATCCTCTCTTATTGAAGAGTTTATTGGGATAACACCTGATGCAGAGGATTTCATTAATACTTATACATCCCCTGATGAAGCGCAGCAGAAGAATATGCTGGCTATTTTACAATTCTGCAGAGATGGAAACCAGAGTTTGCAGGCAGAATATACTCAAATTCGTACATTCTTGTCCTTGCCTCAGAATGCAGTATTGTCTGCGCTTCAACTCGCGCAATTTGCTGAGTCCATTCGAGACCGTGAATTAAGCACGTTAGTGCGTCAGTGTTATGAAGAGGCAACTTTACAAATGGATAACTATCGTAAATGCCCTCATTGTGGATGGACATTAACATACAAGCATGATCGATGGCGATGTAACAAAGAAAATATCTGTCATTCGTTAGCTGATTTCGAGAAATTTGATTTGTTCAACTATAAAGATGAACGAGTCTTCCGGCTGCTTCCCGGTATACAGAGGTATGTGCTGTTACCTGGGATTTCTGAAATGAAAATTGCTGAATGGTTAAAACAGCAAGGGTACGGAGTAGAGTTATATCCTCATATTGATGAGTATGATCTTGCAATTTCACATAATGAAAGTGAAAGTAAGATGTTTTTGGATGTAAAAGATTTCAAGGATCCAAGAACGCTGGCGAATTTCTTTAATCAAAAATCATTATCGTATTTGGAGAAGTATGGTCAACAGGTGTATGTTGTTATTCCCAAATACCGAAATGATCTATATCCATATTATGGTATGAGAGCAACAACACTTTTAAAAGAAGACAGAAGGAAACTCATAAAAATCATTATGGAGAATGAATTGGAAAAAACGTTGAAGAAGGTGCTCTGGTGAGAAAAACATATTGGGATTTAACTGAAGAAATAAACAAAGAGTTTTTCTCGCTAGAACTGCCCAAAGCCGACATATCAACAATAATAAGCCTGGAGCTATTTATGACGGGCTGTCATTTGATTGACTCGATGCTTCATATTGATCAAGGTTGGTCGTTATTGGTCGGTTATAATGAGCCGATCTTAAAGTACATCGAACATAAGGATATCGTAGTCCGACTTAGAATTTTATTCCCTGAGTTAAGGAGTAAGAAAATACTGGCTAGACGGATTGAAGCCTATCGAGCTCTTGATATGAAATATCGTTTGTTTGATATCGATGAAAAGGGAAAGCTTAACCAACTGGTTCCGCGATTTTTGACTAATAGAATAAACAATTACGAACAGATACTTAAAAAACCGATTCCCAGACAAAGCAATACAACTACTTTTGCGACTCAGAGGAAATTCGAATACTCCAGAATCGTAAGAGGAGGATTTATTCAAAGCTTTCATGGCAACATCCCGGAAGCTTTAGCAGTAAAAGAAAAGCGTTTATTACCTTCTTATCGTGAGAAGAAGAAACTTAGTCTAGTGTTGCCCTTCAATGGGCTTTCGTTGGGCAAAGAAATGGATGAAATAGCCGGGAAATCTTCATCTTGGGCGAACAGAGCAACTGCAGTTGTACTCGAGTCAATAGATTGGGATATAGAGTTTGTTTACAAAGGAAACCAGCATATAGGCGGTGCATTGGGAGCAGGGAAATCTACTTTCATGCTCATGGAGACGTATCGTCTCGTGAAGCAGGAAGGTGCCAGAGTCGGATTTATTGAAGGCAGCGTTTCCCAAGTGATAGAGCGTATCAAAATTCTACGTGAGTTGGGTATTCATGCTGTTCCAATCATCGGCAAGTCATCCAGAAAGACGCATCAAGAGAATTATTTATTTGCAAATGCCGGCGGGATTATCGAGCTTAGTGATTGGACGAACAACGAATTTCAAGATCTAAAGCATTTGTCGGACTTATGTGTTATTAAAGCGTTGTCTGAAGATTACGAACGAAATAGTAGTTATCCGTGTACTCAGCTAAAACAAGAAAATAAGTCTGTGAAATGTCCATTAGCGGATCAATGTGGAATTTACCGTGATTTCTCCCGACTTGCAGAAGCAGATGTTTGGGTGGCTACGTCTGCAAGTGTACTCAAGACAAGGATTCCAGCGATGATTGATCCGTTAGAGAGGACTATTTATGAAGCGATGTACGACCTTATGGATGTCGTATTCGTGGACGAAGCTGACGAAGTCCAAAAGCAATTCGATGAGACGTTCTTATCGGAATATAATGTCTTTGGAAGCGTTGAGGATATTTTTGAACGGCTGTCTAACGAATCCAATCAATTAACGAATGGACGGTATCATTTAGCAGGTGATCCTGTAGTTACGGAGTGGAAAGATAAGCTTCGCCAATTGGATCATATGATCTGGAGCATATATAAAAAGCTAGATCGTTCTCTAACGTTGCGTAAGAATATCAGTCGTAATCTGATTAGAGTGGCAGCACTAGCCGATTCATTAAGCGAGAAGATCACTTTCGACGATGAATCGCAAAAGAAAATCCGTAAATATTTATTGGATTATGCAAATGAGCCTTATCAAGATTCCATGTTATCTAGCATTGTTGATGAGTTAGTAGAAAAAGAAAATCACGATGAAAAGCAGAAGCTGCTGATTCAGATTACAGAGAAACTGCTTAAAGGAACAATTCGGCCGCGTGTAAACAGAGATTTATTTTATGCGCAATTGGAGTTTTTTGTTTATTTATGCCGAGCGGAAGAATGTATCAAGTTCATTCTGACTTCCTTTACTATGATTCAAGCCAAGCTAGGAATGACAGCAGATTTTACTCCGTTATTCACTATGCAGAAAGATTATCAAGCATTCATGAAAGAGGCCATGACGGGCACGATGATCGGATATAAATACGATTTAAAGGATGGGGAAACAACAGGGACATTTAAATTAGTCGAATATACAGGGGTAGGCAGATTATTGTTGCATGACTGGCATTGTGTATATGAAGATTCTGATCAGAAACAAGGGCCGGCAGTTATCTTTCTTTCAGGCACAAGCCATGCACCTGAATCCGCGCATTATCATTTGAACACGGGATCCAAATGGTTGCTCAAAGCAGATCGAACATCTCCGGAAGTTCAAATAACATTCAAACCCATTCTTGACGCTCGCCATAATAAATTTCTTGAAGTCTCAGGGATAGGCGATGAAGAGGTTAGAAACAGCAATTTATATGAGATGGTTCAACAACTTAAATCTGATATTCTTTATGAATTGAATTTTTGGAGTAGTAGAGGAAATCCGCGAAGGGTACTCTTAGTGGTAAATTCGTATGATGATGTTGCCACAGTCGCCAGGGCTTTTCGTGGTGATCAGAGTTGGCAAGGACGTTATAAAGTTCTATCAAGGGAAAGAAGTTATGAACCAGATCAATTCCCTAGAACAATTATTGAATCCTTTCGTAAAGAAGAGGCTGAAGTATTGATTGTACCGCTTCTCTCTGTAGGTAGAGGTTACAATATCTTGGATCAAAATGGAGAGTCGTTGTTTGGATCAGTCTTTTTCCTCATTCGTCCTTATCCTATTCCGAATGACATGAATTACTTGGTTCAAGCGCTCCACTCCTACTTGACTCAATATTTACAACGAATAACAGGACAAGGAATTCATTACGAAAAAGCTGTTTCTAAATTACGCCAAATTAGCAGCGGTAAGTTCGAAGCGATGTATAAAAAGCCTGACTACTGGTCGATTCTTAACGATTCTGAAAGAGAAGTTATGGCGTGGTATACGTTTATCCCGATTTGGCAAATGATTGGACGATTGCTGCGCGGCGGTAAAAATGCCAGGGTATTTTTCTGCGATTCAAAGTTCAATGCAAAGCCTGCTGGTAAACCAGAAGGGATGTCCATGTTGGATAGTTGGGCAGCGATTATGCAGAAGCACAAAAGGGATCCTTTGTTTTTGAGTTTGTACGGACCATTTATCGACGGAATAAATAATATCATTCTGGAGGGATATTGCGATGAAGAAGATGGAACTGTTTGCACTGGAGATTGATGAAACGCTGTTTTATAACGAAACTATCTATTATATGAAAATGCCGGAGAGCTGGAGAAACTTCTTTAATAGAGAGCGTACAGATCGCTTTAAGCTTGCATTTAAAGTAGAACCTCTAGGAAAGAAGCTTAAAAGTATTTTTCCTGAAATCGTAAGCGTATGTTCAAACAACAAGGTGTTGCTCGATGATCAGCCTTGGCTAGTTTCCACAAAACCTATTCATTCATCGTATATAAAACATTTGACGCTTGGATGGCTAGCACATTTAAAGGATTATTCGATTCCTGATTTACCGCAAGACGTAAGAGATTCGGAGCTTGTTTGGGCTTCTTCTACGTTTGGTGATGTTCACGAATTCGTTGATAACTACCAGTGGGTTCCCGGCATGGCAGCAGTCAAGTTCTGCCAGGAATCAAAGTTTCTTGATTTAGGTAATGAGCTACGTGAAGAGCTGAAATTCTATCATGTTATCTTTAATGATAAACACGAATGCATTTCTAATCCGATTCGAAAATCTCTTCGTCATGATCCATTTTCTTATGTCATTCGATTTGCATTGAAGACTCGTGGGGGAGATGCTGATCGAGCCATACTAACGGTTTCCTTGGGGACAAGAAGGTATTTGAGCGATGTACAAATCAAAGAAGGCAAGTGCTACATGAGGTCTGGGCATTCCTGTTCGGTTTTGGTATCTGTTCAAAATCCATATGTTACGAGCTTAGATCGTTCATTTTCCCAATTGAAATTTGAAAGACGTCCTCGAAACTCTTCATATACATCATGGGAGAGCGCATTAGACGAATTGTATTGGGATGTGCTGAATGGGGAGTCTTTCGAGGCAGATTCGTTGCTTGTGAATCCCAAGGTCTATTCCGATGGGGATGGAGAAATCACGGCTTATGTCGTGAACAACAATCTATTTACTGGAAATAGTGTGAAAGCGGGAATCGGCCTTCCAGAGAAAAGCGGTTTGTATAACTTGGCCAAAGGGTTCTTAACGGATTATGGTGCAAGAGAACTTCAACTTATTCCTGATATTTCTCTTAGAGGTATGAATGACAATCGCTTTCCAATCGTTGTTCCTAAGAATGAGCGAATAACTATCGAGATTTATAGTTCTCCCGAGATGTTTGAAGCAGTAAAAAAGGAACTATCTACAGCGCAAAAGTCAATTGATAACGTAACTATTCTTGAGGAGATTTCTGACTCCGTCTTTAGATTAAATTCGGATAAAGAATTCATTATTGAACTTGTCCATTGTAATTCAGACATCATAACATCGGAACTAGAGATTGATAGATATAAGGATAACTCGATCGCTCAAGAAAAACGCATTAATCAAATTGTGAAGCAACTTTCCAAAGTTGAATCACCGAGCCACTCGGTATTAGCTCTTATAGAAATAGAAGAAAAGGGTAAATGGAGAGATGGAGCCGATCCAAAGAAAGCTATCCGAGAAGGATTGAAGATGACAGGGCGACTATCGCAATTTATTCACCCACTAACAGGTGATGAGAAAGGAGATTTATCCCGCATTCTGAATGCTGTAGTAGACCTTTTCAACGATTATGGTCTATTTAGTGATAACGTCAATAAGGTCAATGCGTCTGGCACGTTGTTATCTGTATCTGTCATAAAAGCTGGAAGTAAATATTTACCTGCCATTTCAAGATTAGACGGTACGGATCTCAGTGTTAAGCTGTTAGGTAATGATAGGTGGATGACTTTGTCAGAAGCGGCACTGAAAATGGATGAATCTAAATTTCTTGTTAATCCTCGAAGAGAAAATAAAAGCAGCGAAGTGTTTAAAGCATTTATTACAGCTGAGATTCACAGTGAACTAGAACGAAGTTCGGGGCAAGTCATTGTGCTTATCAACGCTAAATTAAGAAACGGTTGGTTGGGGGCTATCGGTAATTCAAAAATACAATGCGATCGTGTTCCTTATCTTAATGAGAGCTTGGCCAATGAGACACGATTAAGGTTCATCCGCATTAACGCGACGGATGACATTCCTCAATATCGAATCATTATTGATGATGAGATGAACAGGTTTACTAAAGCATTAGGAGTTTTTAAGGACCCTGTAGGTATTTATTACGGTGTGGGCGGAAGACCAAATGCATGGAAAGGAATCGCTAACGATGCAACCAAGTTTTCATCGCCATCCAAATTATTGCTCCAACAACGGGCTGTGGAATACATTCCGTTAGGAGCAGAGAATGAAAGCGAGTCGGATGAACTTGCTCTTCTAGCGGATCATCTAAGACGATTAGGGTTGACTTATGATAAGCACACCATTTTTCCGTATACGATGCGTGTACTGAGCTCATTATCGAAATATATTACCGGTAATAAAGAAGATTTTGACTACGACGCTGAGTTTGACGAAGAAGTGGAAGTTGTGTCAGAGGAAGATTTGATAGAGGTGAAAATGTGACCGCATTAATTAAAGGCTTTAAAGACGGCGACGAGTTTGTCGGTTTTTACCTGATAAAAGAAATAGAAGCGAAGCAGACAAATAGTTCGGTGAAAAAAGATTATTTGGACCTTGTGCTTGCTGATTCCAGCGGACATATTTCAGCCAAGTTTTGGAATGCAAGCAAAACCGATATTGAAACATTCTTTCCTATGTGTCTTGTCAAGGTACAGGGTGTAGTTCAAGTATATCGTGATAAATTACAAGATAAAGTGCTCCGAATTCGGAAAACAGTGGAGCAGAACGGGGTATCCATTACTAATTTTATCCGTTCTGCTCCTATAGGAGCAGAGGAACTTCTCCCGGTCATTCATCAAGCTGTCAGTAGCATAACAAATAACGATATTCGAGCGATTGTTACTTTTTGTTTTGAGAAAGTTAAAGACACAATACAGTCCGCGCCCGCGGCCAAATCCCATCATCATGCTTATTTCGGTGGTTTGGCTTACCATATTGTTCGAATGCTTGAATTAGGTGAATTTATTTGCCGGCAACGGCCGTTTCTCAATTCGGATTTGATTAAGGCAGGCATAATCTTGCACGATATAGCAAAACCAGCAGAAATGATTTCGGAATACGGTATAGTCATTGATTACGGTAACCAGGGCAAATTGGTAGGACATATCAGTATGGCTACCAATTGGATTACAGAAGCTGCAATAAAACTTGGCATCGATTTAGAGTCGAATGTCATAATGGCACTATAACATTTGATTCTGTCTCATCATAATTTGGGTGAATGGGTGAGCCCAATTCAACCGCAATTACCGGAAGCTGTGGCTCTTCACTATATCGATGCGATGGATGCTAAACTGCAGATGGTAGAGGACATGCTTCAAACAACTGCGGATAACGAAGAATGGACATCGGTTATTCGTGGTTTGGAAAATAAAGCAATTTATAGGTTGAAAATATGATTTTGCCTGGAGGGTAAAACAATGATTTGGGTAAACGTTCATTTCCCCGATAAGCTGTGTACAGCTCATAAACCTACTTGTGGCCATATTCTTCAAGAGGAAACGAGCCTAAAAGGAATTCGAGAAATCAGAGGCGATGGTGGCTGGTATGATTTCACGATCGTTGATGAGGCATTTTTATGGTCGAAAAATAACTATCCACATTATGAATTTAAGAAATGTGGCAAGTGCAAGCCATAAACAACAGTATGACGAAAGGAGACGGGAAATGGCAAAAGATTTGGATTTTGGATAGCGGAAAAGGGGCTCCAAGTTGAAGCGTTAAAGGTGATCTCAAATTCTACACGAGTTTGTCATGTAGCGAGAGAAAAAGCCAAATCATTACTTCAATGAGCGTAATAAAATCCAAGATGTATTTTGGAAGGTATATGCTGTTCTTGGGCGAAATTAAGGATTGATTGAAGCGGAGAAAAGAGATAATTTGGGAGGTTAATGAAATGGCACAACATCTTTCAATCCGTATTCCGTGGAAAGATAACGGCTATCACGGGTTGGTTTGCGATAAACCTTGTTATAACAATGCTTGTCTAAGATTGAAGAATATTGCCGACAGCCGCGACGACGAATTTGAAACAAAGCTTGCTGGACTTCCAATTGCCGGGCATGAACAAGTCATTCCCTGCGTTTCCGAAGGCAGTGTTTTTATGTCAGAAAACACGCATTCTAGAACATCAATTCACCCATATAAAGAATCTAACTCTTCCACACACGGACATTTTCGTGACACGGAGTTGGTCTTTCACCCATACTCTTTACCGGCTCGTCCATTCGCCTGGACGATGCTTCGCAAAGGGAACGATAAGAACGACGAGAATATTCAGCGTTTGGCAGAAAGACACAACATTGATTATGATCTCAAGAGAGAACCCAATTTACCTTTCACGACCAACTGGGTACAGGACGCCGTCAATCAAAGGGCGATTTTTAAATCCTTTTACCAGGACGTGATCCCAGACAAATCACTGGTGGTCGTCTATGCGAAACAAGTTCCTTTCATTGATGATGCCAAACGCGTCGTGATGGGCATCGGGTTTGTGAATTCCGTTACCGAGCCGCCAGAGCACAATCATACTGAGGATGGCAATCTACGTTCAATTCTTTGGGAAACGATGATTGGGCACTCCATACGCAATGATCGCAGGAATGGTTTCCTTTTTCCCTATCGCGAGATGATGGAATACGCCATAACCCATCCCGATTTCGACATTCGGACCATAACTGTATTTGCGGAAGATGATTATTTTGAAGAATTTTCATATGCAACGGAGCATGTGTCATATGATGCGGTTATCAGTATTCTGCTGCAAACCATCAAGGCTTTAGGAATCATAAAAGACTGCATACCTGGAAATTGGCAGGAGTGCATCGATTGGGCTTACAATCGCTTAAATGAAGTTTGGCTCGATCGTGGGTCATTCCCCGGATTGGGAGCAATGCTTCGCGCCATGGGCTTCAAGTTGGGATTTGTAATGGCCAATGAAATCAAAAACAAGATCGGCACTAACGTATCCTATGAAGAGTACGTTTATGAAGCACTTCGCGCTCCGAAAGATTACTTTGGCGGGAATATTCCCGCTTCAATCGGGAAAACGGAACAAAGCGCATTCCTTAACCTCTTAGCTGAACGAAAAAACCTTTTCTGGCTGCTGTCACGGTTATCCTTAAGTGTTGAACAAGCCAATGTCCTGTTTAACCCCGAATACCGCCAGAAAGCAGGGATTGATTGTTCCGACACAGAGGTCATTGAAAATCCATACCTACTCTATGAACGCACAAGAAAATGTGCTGACAATAACAAGATTGCGATTCGAAAAGTGGATATGGCAATATTCCCACCCAAAGAAATACGTGATCGCTGTCCGCTGTCGTACCCTACAGCATTGGACTCTGAGAATGACAAACGCAGAATACGCGCAATTGCCGTCAGCGTCCTTGAAAAACAAGCCGAATCCGGGCATACGATTTATCCGCAAAGCAATCTGATTATTGAAATGAACGAATTGCCGATTGATCCAGGGTGTCGGGTTACAAGCGATGTCTTCAACAGCATACACGGCTTTCTATTTGATGAGCTTACAATTGTCGAATGCGCGGACGGTAGCATCGCTTATCAACTTAGCCGACTAGCGCAATTTGACGACGTGATCCGAAAAGCTGTTGATAAGCGAGTTAATGCCAAGAGACATGAGGTTTCAATAGATTGGAAGCGTATTGTTGACGATGCATTTGAGTCATCTGAACTCACGGATTCTGAAAGACGCGCACGGGAGGAAAAGACCGCTATTTTAAAAGAGCTTGCCGAAGCTCGTCTTTCCGTGCTTGTTGGAGGCGCGGGCACCGGTAAAACAACGTTGTTGTCGTTGTTGTGCAAATCACCGCAAATTCGTGACGGAGGGGTACTGTTGCTGGCGCCTACGGGAAAAGCTCGTGTCAGAATGAGCCAAGCCATGCATAAGCAAGGTGTCCATTTTAATGCCAAGACTGTTGCTCAGTTTCTCATCCAGAACAGCAGATTTGACTATAATGCCATGCAATATAAGTTGTCGGATGTCGAAGCGACAGACGTTCCTCTCACAGTTATTATTGACGAATGCTCGATGCTGACGGAAGAAATGTTCGGCGCGCTTATGCAAGCCTTGCGAAGGGCTCAACGCATCATTTTCGTAGGAGATCCTAACCAGTTGCCTCCTATAGGCGCTGGAAGACCTTTTGTGGATCTTGTCCGCCACTTAAAAAAAGACATTCAGGATTTTCCTCGTGTCGGGAAAAGTTATGGTGAATTAACAGTAACCCGTCGGCAACAGAATGAAGATGGAGTGGAACGGGCTGACACTTTGTTGTCCGAGTGGTTCGCTGATACGAACGCAGAGCTTGAGGATGAAATCTTCGTACGTCTACAGGGGAATCAGTGCGGAAGTAACATTACATTCAAGACGTGGAAGACGACTGAAGAATTGGAAAAACTCGTACTTGAGACGATTACACAAGAAACTGGAATGTCTGACGTCGACGATGTCAAGGGTTTCGATCAGTCATTGGGCGGTGTCATCACTAATGGATGGATGAACTTCGGTGCACAACCGCAAAAGGTGGACGATTGGCAAATCTTATCCGCGTACCGCAACAACGCTTCGATCGGAACAGCTACGATTAACAGATATATTCACGGGCAGTACCGTTCAAAGGAAGCAATATCAATGGGTGAATTCAAAAAGCGCGGTACGAAAAATGTACTTGGCACAGACGGTATTGTTTATGGTGACAAGGTAATTAACATTCGCAATCAAAAACTGACTGGGTATCCGGAGGATAACTGCCAAAACTTCGTCGCCAATGGCGAAGTTGGAATCGTAGAACGGATTTGGCAAAAGCCTAAGGACAAGAAAAACACACATCAAGTCCGGTTCAGTTCACAACCTAATCATAATTACAATTGGTCATCTGTGGTAAGTGACGAAGGCGGATCCGACCTGGAACTCGCCTATGCGCTTACTGTTCATAAGGCTCAAGGGAGTGAGTTCCGGAAGGTCATTCTTGTTCTTGGAGAACCGTGCGGCTTGTTGTCTAAGGAGCTGATCTACACCGCGATTACTCGGCAAACGGACCGACTTGTTATCTTGTATAACGATGAAGCTTATCATTTGAGAAACTATTCTTCGAAAGTATATTCGGACATCGCGCGACGCTTTACCTGCCTGTTTGAAAAGCCCCAAATCGTTGAATATAAGAAGCGGTATTATGAAGCTTCACTGATTCACAAAACGCTGAAAGGTGAGTTGGTACGTTCAAAATCGGAAGTGATTATCGCCAACATGCTTCAAGAATCCGGAATTGCTTACGAGTACGAGAAAGAACTTGACCTCAAAGAGGATGGGTTGAAAATCCCAGACTTTACGATTGATGATGCTGAAAGCGGCATGCTGTATTACTGGGAGCATTGCGGGATGATGGCGGATAGTCAATATAGAAAACGATGGGAAGATAAGAAAGCCGTTTACAAAAAACACGGCATTATCGAAGGTGAAAACTTGATTGTGTCATATGATGATATTAACGGAAGTATCGATTCTGTGGCGATCAAGTCGCTTATAGAAAAGTATCTGCTATAAGGATTGTTGTAATCTCTTATTAGGCTAAAATATCATACAGAGGTTATTTGAAATAGCGCGCCAGCCTTAATTTCATCCTACAGGTACTTGAAAAGGGGCGTTTTCATGACTTACTTTTGTAGATCACGTTCTATCAAGTTAAAACAAGCAAAAGTGTACCTGAAAGATCGTAATTTAGGAGGAAACGGTCTCTTTACGTCGAATATTAGGAATAAAGTACTACCTGCTCCATTTTTAATTAGTCATTCATAGGAGTATCCCTACATGATTAGTATCGGTGAATCAGCTTGTTGGTAAATTCGCACATGCGCATACGTCAGGCTGCAGTTGAATGCAGTCGTTTCGTATGTTTTTTTTTTGCTGAGAATCGGGAACAGCTTCGCCAATATCCATTAGACAGAGGTGTATAGCATGTCTTTTAACAAATTTGTGATGAGTAAACCCAGACCACTACCGGTGATCCTTCTTCTCGATGTCAGCGGCAGCATGGATGGGGAAAAGATCGAATCATTAAATGCTGCCGTTCGCGATATGATTTCGTCTTTCTGCGCCGTTGCCGATGCGCGCGGCGAGATTCACGTAAGTGTCATAACCTTTGCGACTCAAGCGAGCCAATTCATTACGATGACCCCGGCAAAGGACATACAGATGCCCGCCCTGGAGGCAGATGGCAGGACAAGCCTCGGGGCGGCTATTGGGTTGCTCAATTCGATCTTGAACGATACAGAGCAAATTCCGCCGCGGGCTTATATTCCGACAATTGTGTTGGTCGGTGACGGGCGACCGACCGACGAATGGAGAATGCCTTTGGACGAATTGATGGGATCCCCTCGCGGCCAGAAAACGGTTCGGCTTGCTATGGGAATCGGCGATGACGCGGATTATTCCGTATTGAAGGCCTTCGTTAATGACGAGAAGATCGGAGTGTTCAAAGCAAGGGATGCGAGATCGATCAAGGAGTTCTTCCAATGGGTCACGCTATCCGTAACCTCACGAACTGCCAGCCAGAATCCGGATGAACCGATCTTTGCTTTCGATGATCGGGACGACACAAAGTTCGAATTCTAGGGGGCAGGCATGAACGGTGATTCGGTAATTTACTCTAGTCCTGTGGCCCCATACCGTTGGTGCGCCATCACTGTGTCCCAGATCGGCCCTGGGCATGTTCATGACGGCATGCCCAACCAGGATGCGGTCTGCGTCCTTCCAATTGACGATGACATGGTACAAGGGCTAGCCATTTCGGTAGCGGACGGTCTGGGAACGTGTATGTCCTCTGATATCGGCTCCGCCTTCGCTGTGAGGGTTGCCTGCGAGCAGTTGGGTAAGCATTTTAGGAGGATCATGGAAATTGACAAGGAGACGAACGAACTTTGGAACATCGGGTTTGGGATCTCAGCGGCATCAATTAGTATTGTGACACAGTGGCGAGCATGGTGCGGGCTTCAGCCGAATGAACTTAAGGACTATTCCAGTACCTGTTTGGTTGCCGGATCAGACGGCCGAATGGTATGCGTCGGGCAGCTCGGTGACGGACTAGCCGTCGCACTAATGGAGGATCGAGACTACCGTATCGTCGGTAAACCGAGGACCACTTTCTCCAACATCACTGAATCGTTATCCGATACCAATGCGGTGGATAAGTGGAGCTGGTCCATATTCGATGCAGGTGACATTCCGCTTTTGGTTTTTCTCGCAACTGACGGCATTTCGGATGATCTGGATCCCGAGATGATAAGCGAATTCCTGAATCAGTTATACGACGATCTTTGCCGAGACGGAGCTGAGGTGCTGAACGCCCGACTGCAGGAATGGCTACGTGACTGGCCGACGGAAGGCCACAGTGACGACAAATCGTTGGCTATCCTGTTTCGGATCGCCAGAAAGGAAGAGTGATTATGACCTTACATCCGAAAGCGGGAGACGTTGTAACCGACGTAGAGGGGCGTGCCTATAAGCTGGGAGAAGTCATCGGAAGAGGCGGACAAGGAATGGTGTTTCGTGAGGCGAATAATCGGCTTGCGATCAAGATTTACACCGGCAAGGATCCTGCGGCACAGGCCGAATTTCAGCAGCGTTTTCAGGCTATGGCCTATCGGAAAACTCTCCCAGACAGCCTTGTCAAACCGGAGGCAGTACTCGCCCCACCTTATATCGGTTATGTGATGCCGCTGATCAAGAAGCACACAGCACTGAAGGAATTGTCCTATTACGACGGGAGTCAGGGCCTAGATGAATGGTACAACGGATTGACAGGAGGCTTGAGAAGAAGGCTTGTCCTGGGCGCCAAGATTGCGAGGGCCTTCTCGGACATTCAGTATTCGGGGCTCGCCTATTGCGATATTTCTCCTAACAATGTACTCATCTCAAAGGAAACCAACAAGTCGACGATCTGCCTGATCGATTGCGACAACCTGACCATACCGGGAGCAGCTAAATATATGGCGATCGGTACACCTTGGTACATAGCGCCGGAACTGCTTGTGGGTAGTCATCTGGCGGATTCCCTTTCAGACGGTTATTCGCTGGCGGTTCTGCTGTTCCAACTGCTTACACTCGAACATCCCTTGATGGGAGACGCTGTCAAGGAGGGCCCGCCGGAGCTCGAGAAAAAAGCGCTTCTCGGCGAATATCCTTATATCGCCCATCCAACTGATACCGGCAACCAACTCTCCACCGGTCTTCCCCTCGATATCGTTCTATCGAAAAGGCTTCAGCAGCTTTTTACGCGCGCTTTCGTTGATGGATTAAGGGACCGAACCAAGCGGCCAACGCCTGGGGAATGGGAAGAAGCGCTCTGGATGGCTAGTTATATGACGTGTAGATGTCCGCGATGCAACTCGACCCAATATGCCGTTACCGTCTCCATGAAGGAGTGTCCTTGGTGCGACTATGCTTTTGAAAGTTCGGCTATCGCGCTCTTCCAATCTGGTCTAATTGTCGAAGGCGAGAAAGGTTCCGAGTGGAAAGCCACAGACACGGTAGGGGCGCTATGTCTCGATTATGAAATGAACTATGTTCCGTACCGCCTGTGTGTACCAGGCGCTTCTGGAGAATGGGGAGATAAGACGGCCGCCGTCATTCATCGCGTCCGAGATTCAGAAGAGTTTATTCTAGAAAACGTATCAGATCTCGAGCTGCGCGTGCTTGGGGGAAAGGGCTGGCAGCGTCTGACTAAGGGGAAGAATGTCCCAGTCGCACCCGGAAATCGTGTGCTGTTCCCAGCGCCCGGCGAGGGGCAACACATGACCAGGCGGTTGGCCCGCATTCACAAAAGCCAGTTCGGTGCTGGATGATTTATAGATAAAGGAAGTGACGGTATGGAGGCAGCAAGACTCCAATTCGGTAAAATTCGGATCGGCAAATTCAGTGCCCAATTAACGGAGCTTCAGGTTGGTGACTTCATCGGTATCACCACGATGATGGACGGGCAGTGCTACTTCCAACACAAGAGCGGTAATATCTATGTTGAACCCCTGGACGCTGACGCCCGTTACAGCGTCCAGGATGCTGACAATTATCCGGATCAAGCCATCCATTGGATTCAATCGTTGGACGAGAAGAAGAATAGAGTCACGGTGCAAAGTCATCTGTTTCCGGCGACTATTAACCTGCTGGAATCGATTAAAATCGGGGTTACTGACCGTGCTTTAGCCTATATCCGCAAAGACCATAACATGGATCCGCTGACGTTCATTCGTGAACGGTTCGTATTCGGGAACTTGTCGTTCTGCAGTCTGTACGGCAAAGATGTGAAGAGTACTGGCGCTTTTACGGTCATGGGAGCCGGCTATATGCTTCATGTGGAGAAGCATTATAACAATACGTGGCGTGTGACGAAGATGCGTGAGTTGAAGGCTCATAACCGGAACCAGGATGCAATTACGCTTGTCAAACCTGGCTTCACCTTTACGGTAGAATCGGAAGCATCGCAGAATGCTGTGTTCAATACCTCGCAGTTAGACCAGATCGTGAAGGAAGCTAACGGATACCTGTCTATTTGGGATAATTACAATACCTTGGAAGAAACCTTCATCAAAGACCGCTTCGCACATCTGGGGAGAATTCGTTACCGTTCGGTGCGCAATGTTCCAGGAAGCGAAGGGAAGCGAATAGCTTTCGGACTTGAAGGTGAGGCGTCCGATGCCTGGATCGAGGGCGAGCTCTTTGATGTGGAGGCACTTCCGATGATGGAAAAGCTGTCGGATGATCCCTTTGCCCGTTATGAAGTGCCACCTGTGCCAATCGGCGCGGTGATATCCGTCAAACGAGATACCATCATTGTGGAGCTCGACGGGGAGGCCGATCATATTCCTCATGAAGGTTATTTGCAGCTCTCTGTCATGGGGGATCGGCCTCGAATCAGGAGACGCTCGATTGCACGGGATCTTATCTTGAACAGGAAGGCGGAAATTCCTTACCTGATGAACCTACTCGAAATGACGGATTTTCGGGTAATTCAGCCGAGGCGGCAAGAACCGCTTGATGCGCAGCTTGCCGCTTCTTTGAAGCCGAATCAGGGGCAAGTTGAGGCGCTTGATGCCGCGTTGAATTCACCCGATATTGCGATTATTCAAGGTCCGCCGGGCACAGGAAAAACCCGAGTGATAAAGGCCATTGTAAAGCGATTATACGAGATCAATAAGGATAATCCACAGTTCGGTGTCTTGATTTCATCCTATCAACACGATGCAGTAGATAATGCCGTTGACGGTTTGGTTGTAGCTGGGATGCCGGCTGTACGTTTCGGCGGACGAAGGGGGATGACCCAGGACTTTCAAGACGATATCGGCCGATGGATTGCAGACAAATCCCGCGATCTCGCATTGACCTCGGGCCATTATCGCGAGAATGAGCTGGCGAAGGTGTTTCGTGAGCTGAAGCAGTTGTTCGGTCACTGGCGCGTATCTCCAGGAGGAGTTTCGGGTACGCGAAGATTTCTCCTTAAGCTGGAGGAATTCTGTGTCCTTCATCTTGGGGGTCACTGGCCGGAGAAGATTCAGGCTCTTCTCGGCAGCCTGTCTTCATTCGGAATGCTGCACCACGATGCGGGTCCGGCAATGACGGAGTCGGAAAGAGCACGACTGACGGAGCTTCTCTCCATTCAGCGCACGACGGCGAAGGCCTTCGATGACGACGGTGCTTTCGCGGCCTCCCGACTATCTCGTTTTCTGTCGTCCTGGAAGGACGCTTTTCCGTCGGGACTGATTGGTGCGGTTGAAGCGGCCGCGTCATGGGAGGACGTGCCTGTATCCGAGAATAAGGAAGGCTTTGAGGAATACGTAATGGTCGTCGAGCAATTGAGAAAAAGGGCCCAGTCGCCGATTCAGGAGATCAATCTAGGACAGGCCGACGTACCTCATCCGCTCGTCGAGCAGTTCTGTGTCAGTATGCTGGACGAATTGAAGGATCAGCTTAGCCGGACGACAGTGGGGATTAGCGAAGCTCTAGATGATTTCATTGCGACGTTAAAGTCCGATCCTGAGGGAACTAGGAACATGCTTCGCCGCTATTCGACCGTAGCCGCGGCAACCTGTCAGCAGTCGGCGCAACAAGATATCGAGAAGGAGCGCCAATCCTTCGACGTGGTCATCATTGACGAGGCTGCCCGCGCGAATCCACTCGATTTGTTCATTCCGATGGTGAAAGGCAGGAAAGTGATTCTGGTCGGTGACCAGGCTCAGCTTCCGCATGTGCTAGAACGGAATATTGAGCGTGAGCTGACGAAGTCGGAAGGTGCCACGCAGGATGTTATCAGCGTAAGCTTGTTTGAACGGTTGTTTGAGCACTTTGCTGAGCTCGAGAAGACTACGGGAATCCGGAGAACGGCGCGCCTGAATACACAGTATCGGATGAATAAGGCGATCGGTCAATTTGTTGCTGACCAATTCTACGATTATGAGATTTTTAGCGAAGTTGACGACGGAGAGAAATCACACGGACTCCCTATGTATGGAGGCAAGCCGATCGCCTGGGTCGACCTCCCCCGTACGCTTGGTGTAGAGGAAGGTCGGCAGAGTTACCGGCGGAAGGTGGAAGTACATGTGCTCTTCGAACACCTGGAGCGTATCCTGCGTGAAACTAACGAGAACGCTCAGTTATTCACTGTCGGGGTCATAACGTTCTACAAAAATCAGGTCAAAGAGTTGTTGGAAGAACTGGACAAACGAGTCTTCCCTGAGCATTGGCTGAATCGAATCAAAATTGGAACGGTGGATGCCTTCCAGGGACGGGAATTCAGTGCCGTGTTACTGTCCACGGTACGTTCGAATCCGCATAAGGACATTAGGAGAAGGGTCGGCTTCCTTGAACTTAGAAATCGGCTCTGCGTAGCATTCTCCCGCGCGCAAAAGCTGCTTGTGGTTTTCGGGGATGCGGAAACCGTCGCCGGCATGGGTGACGAAGTACTCATTCCTTCTCTTCATAAGTTTTATTCCCTATGCAGAGGGGAGGACGGCTATTTTGAACGTCGCGCTAGATTATAAACCAGAAGGATCGGTCCTTAGCTTTGGTCAGCCGCCCGCTTCCGCGCTTCACAGGATGACGCTCACTTGGCCAGCCTTCGCATGGCGGATTATGGCACCGGCACCGAGGAACAATCCGTACGATCCACTTCAAATGATGGTACTAAAACTGATCAGAGCCGGCTGCTCAGATGCGGTCCGCATCGCGTTTTTGACAGGCATAGATCATAAGTTGATCAAGAACATTCTGGCCGGTTTGCAGGTCGACGATCTCATAGACAAGAATGTCAAGCTTACGACAGATGGGGAATCGCTGCTCCGTGCGGATGTAGAAGCCGATGAACTAACCAGCGATAGCCAGATGGGCTGGATGTTTACATGCCGCATCTCGGGAGATGTGCTTCCTTGCTTTCATATCGGGGAGCTTCCTTTTGCGAGACATTACCAGCTTAAAGATATTGTATCCCACCTGCCTCCGGGAAGCGCCTATGTGCGTCCTCCGAAGCCGCCGGAGCCGACGCCTGTGTTGGAATCAATCCGGAGATACAGACAATTGTTCAAGCTGACAGAAATGATGGTAGCGAGTGAGCAAGCGGAGTACGACTATACGGTGGATATCGAGGACACCGAGAATTGGAGGCACTCGGAGGAAGAAAACGAACATAGCCACATGGGAGCCGACATCACGAATTTGATGAACATCAACCGAGTGTTAATTCTACCTTCAGAGCCCGAGCCTGTAGCCCTTATTTTCCAGATGTTTGCAGAGCAATCGTCGCCGGGTGAGCCATTCGTTCAAAGTCCGTTCGGTATGGCAGGCGGCTTCCGCTTCCGTAAGGTGCTCGAGCGGTATGCCAGGGAGCGTGAGGATGTCGAGTGGATATGGTCGGAGTTCCGGACGGATGCGATACGCCTGTTCAACGACAGGAACCGGGACAAGACTGATGCTGTGACTATCACTAGCATGGCTGAGCATCAGGTAGAGCTGAGCTTGGGAGCTTCAATTAAGGACTATGACGATCGGCTCCATAAAGATCTGGTTCGAATGGAAACAGATATGATCCATCTTCATAACGGGTTTGAGCAGTACGACAGTTTGGTCTCGCGAGGGCAGAAGGTGCTTGAGCGGTTGTTCAACGAGATGATCAAGTCACTGCAGCTTCGGCGTCATACCATCCGAAGACTTCCCGAAGATGTCGAGACCCGCATCAGAGTTATAGATCAGGATGGAACCAGTCTCGGTGCAGCGACTGTTCCTGTATGCTTCGGAACGCCCCGACCGGGAGCTGTCAGCCACGCGGCAACGGGCAACGGTAAAGTTTCGTTGGCTCCCCGAATCACCGCGCTAATCCTGCATGCTGCGGGATCGCGAAGCCCCGAACATCCGATGTTTCGGATGATCCAGCTGGATCCGGATCTGCTACGGAAGATCGCGGACGTTTGCGAAGCGCGTAACACTGAATCTCACGCCAGTGATGAACAGGTACAGAGCCTATACGGAAAGGAACAGATATTGGAATTGTCGGCCGCGTTTATTGCAAAGGTCTATCATATCATCAGACTGGCCTTATTTAATATATTTAATCTGGCGGAGGAACAACATGGCGAAGAATCGAGATAAATCTAGAAGGGTGTCAGCACAACAAGCTCAGAACCGCGCAACGGCCCAGACAGCTGCAGCCGCAGCTATAGTGTCAGACGAGGCAGTTTCCATTATCGATTCGAAAGACAGTGAAATGGTTCGAGTTCTGGAGGACCAGCTTCTTGTTGCAATGACGGAGCTTGAACTGATTAAGAGCGATCTTAAGGCTGCAGCTGAACGTGAACACGAGCGCTACTTTCAAGAGCAATCAGAACAGCTTGCAGCCATGAAGGTCGAAATGGAGGAACTAAACAAAAAGGCTGCGGCGGCCTTAGAGAAAGAACGCGCCACCCATGAGATTAGTGCTGGTAAGCTAGTGGCCAAAGCGGAGAAGGAAGCCGAATCGCTGAAGCAGAAGGCACAGTCAGAAGCCTCAAAAATCAAGGAAGAAGTCTTGAAGGAAAAGTTGATTCTTCTCCAGCAGGCGGAGGATGAGAAGCTGAAGGTGATCACACAGGGGTATGACGATATTACGAAGCAGAAGCAGGAATTGACCAGGCTCCATCAGCAGGAATTCCAGCGGCTGATGGAAGAGCGTCAGTCATTTGAACGTGAGCAATTGCTGATTGAGAAGGAGAAGCAAGTGCTGGAGAAGCAGAAACAGAGAATTTTGTTGATGCAAGAGGACCTGGATAATGAGCGTAGTCTGATCGAGGAGAGCAAGCAATCACTGAAGGAACGGGAGATGCGGCTGTCACCAGCCGAGGTGGAAAGACTTCAGTTGGAGTTGTCAGTTGCGGAGCAGAGGCTGCAGGAGCAGCAAAAGATGAATCGTTTGCTGTCCGAAGAACTGAATAAGTTGCGCGAATCCTCCCGTCTACTAGGCGGTCGCTCCACTGAATCTGTATTTGAAGAAATGCTGGATTTGCGCACCAGAAACAGCGAGTTGATGGATGAGGTGTCCAATCTGCCTTCTCTGCAGGAAGCCGCACGCCTCAGGGAAGCCGCACGTGATCTGTCGGTTCTTCGGGCGCAGAACCAGGATTTGCAATCCGAGATTTACCGGATGCGTAGCTTGATTGGTAATCAGACTATTCATCTTACGGAGATGTCCTCCCTCAAGGCACAGAAGGAAGCCATGGAGATCATTAACAAGCAACTGCGCGAAGAAATCAACCTCAACACAGAGTTGATGAAAGGCAATGTAGAACGTGCCTATCCGTCCTTGTCACAATTGGATGATAATGAGGATAACCAGATTCGGACGGAAGCCAGGGTCAGAACGCATCCGATCGATCTGCATGCGCTGGTCTCACAGACAAGGACGATCATGGCCCAGATAGAGCCCAAGCCACGCTACTATGAGCCCGAAGTGATTCAAGCTTTTGTCGCCGGAATGGCATCTTCACGGCTCTTAATTCTACAAGGTCTTTCGGGAACAGGGAAAACAAGTCTCCCGCGTTTTTTCGCCAAGGCCATTGGAGGCCATGAGATGGTTATTCCGGTACAGTCGAACTGGCGGGATAGAAACGATCTATTCGGTTATTACAACGACTTCACAAAAAAATATACGGAGCGAAGCTTTTTACAGGCGTTGTATACGGCCGGTCTCCCGCGTTACCGTAACCGTGCGTTCTTTATCGTGTTGGACGAATTCAATATTTCACAGGTGGAGTATTATTTCGCTGATATTCTGTCGGAGATGGAGCGAGACAATAATCAGGAAAATTGGCAGGTCGAGCTCATGCCGCACAACCCGACGGCTGACAAGGGGCCGTCCTTATTACGGGACGGCCGGATTCTTCCGATACCAACAAATGTTTGGTTCATCTGTACGGCTAACAGAGACGAGTCGACGTTCCCCATCAGCGATAAGGTATACGATCGGGCGCAAATTTTACAGTTTGATGGGATCAACGAACCGTTCCGACCTGAGCGCAAGCTTAATCCGCTCGACATTGATGTCAATGCGCTCCAGCTTACCTTCGAAGAAGCGGCCAATACGGGATTATCCAAAGAGGCTGCCGCATTCATAGAGCAGTTCGGCAAAGAGTTGAAGCAATCTATGCAAGTGGCCTTTGGTAATCGATTCCTCGAGCAGGCTGCAAGCTATGTGCCCGTGTTTACCGCATCCGGATCGGCCAGCGAAGGCGTTCCGCTGGACTGGCTTCTCGCCCGAAAGGTACTGAGGAAGATCGAATACCGTCCGAACCGGATTGAGCAGTTGAAGAAGCTATTAGAAAGTTTATCCCAGCTGTGGGTATGGAAGGAGAAGCCGGTTCATTGCCGGATGGTCATCGAACAGGAGATCAGGCGTCTGGGTGGCTCAGTATGAAACTGCTTTTCGTCGATCGAATAAATGGACATACATATTCTTCCGATCAAATCGAAGGCCTGCTTCAACAGGGGCGATGGTTGTTGCAGGTTATTCCCGGAAATAATGGGCTTTCGAAGCTCGTCTACAACGACGTTAACCTTCCGCTTCCTGAGAGCGTAGAAGATGTTATCGAGCTTCCTGTCTTTCCAGATCCTCAGGGGCGGTTTGAACTGCAATGCTTCGATAGGACGGGTACTCGCCATTCCTGGGAATTGACGCAGCCGGAGGGGAGTGCACTCCCAACCGAGCTGGCTGCTTTCATCGGTGACTTTAACCGTCGGCTGAAAAATCAATGCGCGGAGCACCGGTTTCGATGGTCAGGACTCGAAAACATCTCCTTCTTTGCCTCAAGGGAGTTGAGCTCCACAGCCGAATGGACCGAGCTGGATGATATAATCGCCGATGCTATGCCAAGTATCTTATATATTTGCCATCGCCCTCGGCGGCATCTCATGACCCAGGATGCGCTGCTACCAGTTGAAGCTGTCAAGCGGGTAACGCCATCTACGCTTCATCATTTGTCCAGCCACAGTGAGCACTGGCTCACTCGTACAGTCACCGGTGTGAAGCCGAAGAGGCTGTTAAGCGAGGTGTACGAGGAAAAATACGACATCTATGAGAATTGTGTGCTGGTTACGCTGGTAAACCGCGTTTTTCATTATGTGTCAAGGAAGCTTGAGGCCCTAGAGAAGATTGAAATTGATCTGGTTCGTCAGCTTGAAGCCGAGCATTTCGCGACAGAGTTCCTTAACTTCCGTCGTCTGCAAAGGCTCCATGAGCTTTGGAAGCGCAATGACGATCTTAAATCAACTATAGACGAGATAAAAGCACTGAATGAGAGGATTGGTGCGCTTCGTGATCAGATTATCCAGACGATCTATAGTCCTCTTTATAGGAAGCTGTCAAGAGCTCAGGACATTTCTTCTCCATTAAAAGCGACTAACCTTTTTATTTTCGATCCGAATTACTCGAAAATCGCCCAACTGTGGGAGCATTTCGAATCATATGCGGATATGGAGAAGGAACAGCAAAAGTCCAGCGGGGAGGGGCAGGCAATCGCCTATTTCAATTTCTGCCTCATGGCTATCCTCTTTGCGCTCAAACAGCTGGATTACGTACCACTAAACGGTCATGACGCGATTGACTTATGGTCCGAAACCTTCAAGGGCGAGGCAGAATTGACCGCTATGAAAGGAAACTGGAAAGTAACCATATCCGTACGGGAAGAACGAAGAATGCCCCTGATTCGGATTCGTATCCAGAACTCGTTCGGTATCCCTGATAAAACAATCGAGTTGTTGGCCGTCGCATCTATGCTTCCCAAGTACGAAAATGAAGCTCGCGATTGGATTGATTCGCTTTACGGGGCTTCCGATTTACGGGACGGGGTGGTTCGGTATATTGTCCACCTAAGCAGCCTTGATGCGTTACCTGATAATCTGGATCCGTCATACGTGAGGCTGAGTTCGACGCTTGGAGATAATTTCATGTCCAGACGGGAGTATGACCTGTACGGCGGCGGAAGGCTCGGCCTATTTGCCCTGTCTCCTTGGGACGCCAACTCAATTGAACGTCTCGGAAGGGTTTTGCTATTACATACAACTGGAGAACAGTTGATGCTGATGGATCGTGCCGATGCACTACTCTCATTCATTCATTTCCTTGCCTACCCGAATATTCAGGAGCTTAAACAGTTTGTGCGGCAGAACCGATCTTCCATCCTCTCCTCGGGACCCTCGGGAACCCGAAGCGCGGTGTACAACAAGCTAGTCAGTCTGATAGCTGAAAGGGACAGAAGGCAGTTCGACACGATTTGGAACAATGCGCAGCTACTACCACTAACCGAATGCCCGGTGTGCAGTTCAGAGAATATACACCGAGAGGACGGGGACAGCACCTGTAAAAACTGCCATTCATCCTGGGGCATGCGCCTTTGCTCGGGATGCGGCAGGCCAGTTCCGAAGCTGGTAGCGGGCCTGAATCTGGAGGAGGCGATTTCCCCGGGGGATTACAAGCGGACGGCCATCACGATGGAAAATCTGCTTGGACGTGATATGCTTTCACCGCTCTGTGAATCTCGGAGTCATTTCGGATCTATGTGGGTGATCTGTCCGCACTGCGGTAACTGTAACAATGCAGATAGCTGCCAGGATTGTACGCATTGCCGCTCGCTCGCGGAAGAGTAAACATGGGGCTACAGAAAAGGAGACAAAATGGGGATTACGAAAGCGGACTGGGAGAAACGGATTGCGGGCAGATCTGATCTTACAGGAAGGCTTACACACCTGACCAAGCCAAAAGGGATCGATCTGACCGGCCTTTCCTTTGACGAACTTAATCTGAGAGCCGTTGATGCATTGATCGCTATTCTAAAGGAGAAGAGAATTTATGGAAGCACGACACATTCCGGTTATATCGTAGGAGGAACGAAAGCGGTCTGCTTCCAGGATGCTCCGTTGTACGCAATTGCTCAGAATGTTGAATTGGAGCGTCAGCGTAGAGAACAGAATCCGAAAGAGAAGCTTCGCTACTGCGGTGTCGGCTTGTCCTTTATCAAACCAGATATTTATTCTGCATATGGTGGCCGCCCCGTCTTGTATGAGAAAACGGAGGTTGCAAAGCGCTTTCTTGAGAAAAACGAGTGGTGGAGAATTGTAAATCTAGACTACGCCAAAAATTCTACTTGGGATATTATTGATTGGACCCATGAAAGGGAATGGCGGGTTCCTGATGATATGTCGTTCCAATATCATACCGGTCAAGTGCACGTCATTGTGTACAATCCGGCCTGCGCAAGCTATTTCTTGGAGAATTGTCCGAAAGAAATTCTCAAGGAGATTTATGGGATGACGACGTTGAAAAGTGTACTGATGTAGCGAAAGGAGAAGCTTCTATGAGGCGTGTAATCATAACGACAGTCGGCACAAGCTTGTTGAATTCCTTTGAGAAAACAATCGTTATGCCAATTCGCCTATCGGCAGGTTTTTCGTATCCCATATGGGACGTGTTGACGGTGTAAGCGACAAAATGCCTGATCGCCTGGAACTACTTGCAGCACTGGAAGGCAATGAGCTACCGGTTCAGCTAAGGAGCTTTTTCAACAACTATTTGAGCGAATTATATACTGATTCCTATTAGTCATTTTTATGGCGAAGTCAGGAAGCTATTTAAGAAAATATTCGATACGGTGCCATTTGTACTGCGCTCTTTTTAGATGAAATGGTGCATCGCAGCCAAGATGAGTTGTATATGGAATATGTAGAAACACAAAATCAGGCATTGAGGTACCTGCTGTTTACGACCGCAGGTGCGGAATACATTAAGGTTGAAGTGTTTCCGGGTATGGAGAGGGAAACGTTGAGATTGTTGGGGAAAAAATATATCCATAATGTGACCCCCCCATGTGAGGTGATCGATTACTCCAATTGTATACGTTACTTTATAAATTCGATGTTGCAGATGGTGGGACAGGTTATTGTAAAGAAACGGATGGACAGAGAAGGATGCGGTTTATCTTTAAGTAGCAAGAACAGCTTCGAATTCCTAAGAACTTCTGGATGGAATGGCTTGTTAGTTTTTTGATTGGAAACCAAAGTGGTGAAATTGGGACAAAAGCTCAGATGGTGCACACAAGATTGACAATCACGACCGGCCGCAAACTGCGCAGGTAAATTACAAGCGTCAGTTTGAAGCCGAGCGTGATTATTTAATGTATTAGGAGGCAATAGCTGCTGGTTGCCGACACAATGCTAATACAGCAGCAATACTTAAAACGTTTATTAAATTGTACCGACGCTGCTCTAGAAGTATCGCGTATTCATAGCCTAAGAATTAGGAATGGCTGATTCCCTGAATTATTCACTTAAAAGAGTATTAAGTCGTGATTTCGAACACATTTTACCAAGGCTAAATAACTCGAGGTTGGACGAAAAAGTTTTTATCAAAAGTTACAATTATTCATTTAGAAAATTTTTCGTGGATGGTGAAGACATGGGGATTCTTGACTTTACTGAAATTCCAGACGGAGAAGCATTTGAAAAATTTGCATGTGCCTTTCTCCCCTTAATAGGTTTGAGAGTAATCGATGGCCCGGATCGTGGACCAGATCAAGGGAGAGACTTGCTTGCCGAAGCAGAAATAATTAAAGATGGCGAACAGAAAGAGTTAGTTCAACCATTTGGTCAAGAGGTACATCACATATTAGCAACGGATTCACAAGGTGCATCAATAACTAAATGGCTCATTAGCTGCAAGCATTTTGCAAATGCGCGTGATGGAGACGGCCGCGCTGTTGGTAAGGGGGATGAACGTGACATTATTGATAGAACTCTCTACTATGAATGCGATGGGTTTATGAGTTTCTGTTCGACAATTCAATCAAGTACTCTAAATGCTTATGGTAGGAAGTTTGTAGAACTCAAAAAATTGAGAGATTATCAGGGATATCATAGTGGCAATATCGAACAGGTACTTTTAAGCTCAGTAGATGGAGAAGCAGTGGCAAAGATATATTTTCCGAAATCATATGGTGAATGGGTTAGAAACGGTAGAATCGATAAAGTTACACATGAGCTTCGAATGAAACTGCTTAAAGTCTACGATAATTATAAAGATATTCTTATAGCAAACTTGATAATGCTTAGTGTAGCAAAATCATTAGTTATTGCAGGAGCCCCAATTGGAGCTGATGTAGATATCATGGAAAATCTTATTGGGGAAGCTAAAGAGATGATGGATTTTGAACATAATACTTCTTATACGACTGATCAGCTGGATGAACTTATGGGCAAAGTGAATGAGTTGGGTGATAAGATCGGAAATGCCATCTTTGAATTTAAAGAGAGTTTAGGTAAATAACTCGACTGTTGCAGTTTCATAGACAAAGCGATGGAAATGGACAGACCAATAGCAGGATCGGTGGTTCAGTCAATTAGGTGGGTATCTTGAGGTGCTTAAGGATGTCGAATAACGGCTTCTTCTCCAAGGCTTGCTTGTTGTAAAAAACACTATTACAAATGTGGAAGTCGAAAGAATAGAAATCGCACAAAGCGATAAAAGCATTGACACAGAAGATAGAATTAAAAAACTTCAATCGATCCTAGAAAAAAAGTTAAAAAGCTCTGAAGCCAGCATGGGTTAAACTATTGTGAGCTTATAGCATTATCTCAAGTCAAGGAGGGGTGCCTATGAAGATTAAGCTGTATTGGGCAAATTGTGACCTTAAAATGTTCGCCGCCTCAATCTGATCTTATAGAAGATGGGCGTCCTCACAAAAACCGGGAACGGCTGGCTCACTGGAAAAGAAGGTATGAAATATACTTTTTACAGGTGCCCGGTATACCGGCCGGATCTCTGGCATCCGGAGATTGTTGAGGCTGTTGCGGAATTTATAAAGCGACAGGGATAATTTGCTGATATAGTCACAACAACATATTTGTTTTTGCAGACAATAAAGTATTATGGAGGAGAATATTATGGGATTATTTGGTGACCTTTTCAAAAGCGGTTTCGAAAACTTGCTTGACACAGCGTCAGATGAAGAACTTGCAGATGAGTATGAAACAAGAAGGTTAGAATGGCTAAAAGATGGTGGCGGCGACAGAACCAATGAAATGGAAAGATTAAACGATGAAATGGTTAGACGGTCGAATGAAAAATACGAAAAGGAGCATCCGAACGCAAAAGCAAGACATCGTGAACACGGCTGGTATCTGTCCAACGATGACTAACTTAATAGCCGTTTGTTGCGGTTGTACCCTCAATGCGGATGGATTCGATTTCGATTATGAAATTCGACTCTATGATGACCCGAATGAATTGCGAGATGAGATCTTTAGCAAGAATCAGATGAATAATAAGGCAAGAATGCTGGCTGGATACTGCTGGGATTGGAAGAGGATGGAAAAAACAACCCTGGCGTTCACGATATTCAATTGGATCGTTATCAATTTTTTATGAGCTGGAACCTTAGCAATACGACAACCTGGGGATCGTCGGCTGCATATACATACCTCGCAGGGGCTAGAGTTTGATTATGTCGGGGTCATCATTGGCGAAGATATAGCGTATTGTTACCGACCCGTTCAGACGTGCGAAAACGGACAAGTCTCTTTCAGGCTTCAAGAGCTTGTATAAGAAGGATAAGGACGAGGCGCTCCGAGTGGCCGATCAAATTATACGGAACACCTACAGGACGTTAATGACCTGGGGCACGAAGGGATGCTTCATTTACTGCGTAGACCCTCATTTGAAGGCGTATTTGCAGAGGCGATTAGCTATTCAAAGCTCGGCGGCGATTTCGTGATTTTTCGATTTTTTGAATTAATTGGCGAGAACTTCGACGATGCGAGGCTGGGTACATTATTTTTAGTGCGCACCTTATCGCCCAAATAAACAAGATGTACAGATCTACGATTACATAGATTTGCAAGTCCGAATGCTGATGAGGGCTATCAGATAATGAGGTATCGAGGTTTGAGCTTGTAGTCTCTAGACCAATTTCCGATGTCAAAAAAAAGCTGATGAAACCTTTAACACAAGGACTTCAACGGGATTGTAGTTGATGTAAAATTGATGTAAAACATCAACAGAAACCATCGGAATGCACCCAAACAGAACGGAAGCCAATTACCAAAAATCCCGTCAAATCAAGGCTTTTGCGGATTACAACAGACCAGATCCGAATCCAATCTGTTCCCGCATACGGTGCATGTTGGATCGGTAGCGTTTTTACAAATTAAATCGTTTATATATCCCAAAAAACAAGTGCGATCTAAACAAATGCACTTGTTTTTCTTTCCTTGCATCTTACAAAATCCTACCAGATAAGACAGAAGTCATGGTACAATTTACCCGTGGTAAAACTAATGAAAGACTTTATATAGAACCGTGGTAACTTCGCAGTCATGTTTCGGAATTCTTTCTAGAGTCATAATCCTCCTCTTATGAACCTTCAGACGAAAGGAAAATTTTAATATGCCAATCTACAACAAACTAGTCCGCGACCGAATCCCGGAAATCATCTCGAGGAATGGGAGTGTCTCTAACACCCGAATCCTTGACGAAGCCGAATACAAGACGGAACTCCGAACTAAGTTAGCCGAGGAAATGAACGAATACCTCGAAGCCACTGACGATAAAAACGCCATGGAAGAACTGGCAGATATTCTTGAGCTTCTCCATGCATTAACGTCTATCCACGGATCAACAGTGGAACAACTCGAGTCCATACGAGCAAATAAAGCAGAGAAACGTGGAGGGTTTAAGGAAAAGATTTTCCTTATCGACGTTCAAGATGCCTGACATTAAACTGATTACGGAAAATTTAGTGGATGAATTAATCCCTGGGATTGAGCGGGCAACGGGCATTTACATCATGACCTCTTTTGTAATGAAGTCAGGGGTACAAATTCTTGCCCCTTATTTGAAAGCTGCTGCGGATCGAGGAGCGGATATTAAAATCCTGTGCGGTGACTATTTATTTATCACTCAACCAGAAGGACTGCGGGCTTTGGTCGATATCGATGATCGAATAGAGGCAAGGCTGTGGCATAGCAGAGGTGCATCCTTTCATCCAAAAGCATATTTAATGGACTATGAGAATGGAGAAGGATTACTGGTTGTTGGCTCGTCCAATCTATCGCGCTCGGCATTTCGTATGGGGGTTGAGTGGAACTTAGCGATGAATGCCGAAGCGGAGCCATATACGTTCCAGGTGGCCATGGATAAGTTCATGAACCACTTTTACGATGAGTGCACAGTTACTCTACATCAAGAGTCGATCGCTTTATATGAAAAAGATTACCAAGCCCATAAACAGAAGAATCCCGAGTTGGTCCGAACCGTTACAGAGATAGAAGAATCAGAGTTGATGCTTCCTCATAAAAAATTACAGGTCGCTGATCAACATGATGAAAAGCAGGCACATATACATATTCTTGAACCGCGCCCAGCGCAAAAGCAAGCTTTGGAGGCATTAGAGAAAACGCTAGAAGAACAGTATGACAAAGCTATGGTTGTCATGGCGACCGGGCTTGGTAAAACGTACTTAGCGGCTTTTTTTGCTCAAAAGTATAGAAGGGTACTTTTTGTTGCTCATCGTGAGGAGATTTTGCATCAAGCGCAGAAAAGTTTTCAAGATGTTATGCCGGAGAGAACTGTAGGACTCTACAATGGTGTAGAAAAGGAGCTGACATCGGATTCCATTTTCGCCTCCATTTATACACTTGGCATGAAAAAGCATCGGGAACGGTTTGCGCCAGACAGCTTTGACCTTATCGTTGTCGATGAGTTTCATCATGCCGCGGCTAAGACATATCAGTCTATTTTAGAGTATTTTCGACCGGCCTTCATGCTCGGCATAACGGCTACTCCTGACAGGATGGATGGTAAAGATGTCTTCGCACTCTGTGATGGTAATGTGGCTGTCCAGCTGCATTTTCTAGAGGCTATTCAACGTCAGTGGCTTTGTCCGTTTCGTTATTATGGCGTGTATGATCAAACTGACTATTCGGCTATTCCGTGGCTCGGTTCGCGTTACGACGAAGAAGAATTGCTTGCGGTTCAGCTTCGTGATGAGATGGCGGAAAACATTTATCATGCATGGCAGCAGCATAGACAGACCAGAACGATTGCATTCTGCTCTTCTATAAGACAGGCTAATTTTCTAGCTAGCTATTTCATACGCCAGGGTATACCTTGTATTAGCCTTCACTCGCGAACCTCTGAGATGAGCCGGAGTGAGGCGATCGACAAGCTTACGAAGGGCAGTCTGGAAGTCATTTTCACAGTCGATCTTTTTAATGAGGGCGTAGATATTCCGGCGGTTGACACGCTTTTGTTTGTACGTCCGACAGAGTCTCTTACGATATTTACACAACAAATTGGTCGTGGTTTACGGCTGCATGCAGGTAAGGAGTACTGCACGATTATTGACCTTATAGGTAATTATCGGAATGCGGATATTAAGCTGAGTCTTTTTGATACGGGCCGTGGTGAAGTTGAAAAGGGTAAATCAAAAGTGATCCCCGAGGTTCCCGTTGATTGTGAGCTCCATATCGATTTGAATGTAATTAATTTATTGGAGGAGTTATCCCGGAAAAAGCAACCCCGTAAGGATAAGCTGCGCGCAGCCTATTTTGATTTGAAACATGAATTAGGGAGACGACCGACTTACCTTGAGCTGCATCTGCAAGGCAAAGAACCAAGCCGCGAGTACTGGCAAGAGTTTCGCTCATACGTGGGCTTTCTATCTTGGGCAGACGAACTCGATGCTCAGGAAAAGGAGGTGTTCCTCCGTTACGAGCATTGGCTGAAGGAAGCAGAAAGTACGGTCATGACCAAGAGCTATAAGATGACGGTTTTACTCTACATGCTTGAACGTGGCGTTACAGAATGGATGAAGCCTGTAACCTCAGTGGAGGTTGCGCCTTACTTTCATCATTTTTATATGGAGAAAGAATACCGTAAACGTATCGACTTTTCTGATTCAGAGAGCACAAAGCTTTGGAATTACGATGAGAACAGAGTGGCGAAGCTTGTTGCAACTATGCCTATGAGCAAGTGGAGCGGGAGTTCAAAGGGACTTATCACTTTTGAGAATGGTGTTTTTACATTGAATTTTGATGTTTTACCGGAGGATATGGAGATTCTGTATTCTTGGACGAGGGAGATTTGTGAGTATAGGTTGCATGCTCATTTTGAGCGGCGGGGGAACACATCTGATTGATTATTTACGAAAGTATTTAACTACATAAAATTAAGACAGCATACAGAGGCAGGAGCAAACTATATGGAAGCCATAAAAGAAAAGCTAATTGTTAATTCCGATAAAGGTAATTTATTAAAAGAGCTAGTAAGATCGATGAATGAGTGTGAGCGGTTTTATTTTAGTGTTGCTTTTATTAATTACAGTGGGTTACAGCTTCTTCTTGATCCGTTAAAGGAAGCGGAGAAAAAGGGGATTAAAGGTAGAATTATTACTTCAACTTATCTCAATTTTACTGATGCGAAGGCACTAGAAAAGCTAAGAGAATTTAATAATGTTGATCTAAAGGTTTTTGTTACAGATAAAGAGATTGGCTTTCATACGAAAGCTTACATATTTGAAAACAAAGATAACTACAAGGTAATTATTGGTTCTTCAAATATCACTCAAAGTGCACTTAAAAGTAATATTGAGTGGAATGTCGAGATAATTACAAAAGAAAATGGACGCTTTATTCAAGATGTGTTAAAAGAATATGACTATCTGTGGAACAGGTGCGCAGTGGCTGACAAAGATTTTATTCAGCGGTATGAAGAGTTTATAAAAAGTCTCAAGAAAACACAAAAGAATCACTCATTATTCTTTGAAAATAAACAATATATTGTTCAAAATAGGATGCAAAAGCGTGCTACAGAGAATTTAGAAAGACTAAGAAGCTTTGGGGAGAAAAAGGCACTTGTTATTGCTGCTACTGGTACTGGAAAAACGTATATGTCAGCGTTTGATGTAAAAAACGTAAAGCCTAAGAAACTTCTATTCATTGTACACAGAGAAGAGATTCTGAAGAAGGCAAAGGATACTTTTGAATGGCTCCTTCCTAATGAGGGTCTTACATTTGGTCTACTTACAGGAAATCATAAGCAAAAAAATGTGGATTATGTGTTTGCAACTATTCAGACTATCTCTAAATGTTTTCAAGAGTTTGAGCAGGACGAATTTGAGTATATAATTATTGATGAAGCCCACCATGCTACTAGTCAGACTTATCGTGCTGTCTTGAATTATTTTAAGCCACAGTTTACTTTGGGGATGACAGCTACTCCTGAGCGGAGTGATGGTTACAACGTTTTTGATCTCTTTGATAATAATGTTGCTATAGAAGTCCGCTTGCATGAGGCTTTAGAGGACGAACTGGTTGTTCCATTCCATTACTTTGGAATAACCGATTATGAAGGTATTGATTTAAGTGATGTGAATATAGACGACATTGCCGAAATCACAAAAAGGTTAAAGGTTAATGAACGAGTCGATTTTATTATTGAAAAAATGAATTTCTATGGACATGATGGAGAAAAAAGAAAAGGTCTTGGTTTCTGCGCAGGTATTGAGCATGCTCAATATATGGCTAGTGAGTTTAATAAACGGGGCTATAAAAGTGTTTGTTTGCTTGGTTCTGACTCGCCGGCAACACGTGAGCAATATATAAATCAATTAGAATGCGACCATGATGATTTAGAATTTATTTTTACGGTTGATATATTTAATGAAGGGGTCGACATTCCATCAATTAATTCTGTACTTATGTTAAGGCCAACTAATTCACCGATTGTGTTTATTCAGCAACTAGGGAGAGGATTGCGGAAACATGCAGAATAAAGTTTTTTAACTGTTCTTGATTTTATCGGCAACCATAATAAAACCTTTCTTATTGCTTTGGCATTGAATGGAAGTCGCTACTATGATAAAGAAAGCTTAAAGGTGGCAATAGCTACTGGGTTTGCTAATATACCGGGGTGTACACATATCCAGATGGATAAGATATCTCAGGAAAGAATTTTGGCGCAGATAGATAAGGAAAACTTCAATTCATTGAAATATTTAAAGGAAGAGTATTTTGAATTTAAAAAGCTAAATCAAGGAAGAGTTCCTTATTTATTAATGGATTTTATGAAATTCGATGGTGCACCAGATCCAGTTAAGTTCATTGATCGCGATAAAACGTACTTGCAATTCGTGGCCAGTGTAGAGAAAGATGAATCTTTAAAGGAACTTTTACAAAGTGAAACATTTGAAGGAACTTTAAAGGAACTATCTAGTAAACTGCCGCTTAAAAGGATTTATGAATTTGTTATTATTCGATATTTATTAGACCACGAGGAAATTAGTCTGGAAATTGCAAAGCACCAGATTCTTAAGATGGTTAATGACGTCGATGACGATAGCATTCTACATGCATTTGAATGCTTGAATCAAGATTACTATGATAGTGTTCAATCAAAGAGCAAGCCGAAATTAGTTCAATACAACGATGGAAGTCTTGTTAGGAGCCTGCTTTTTAAAGAGTTATTAGTTAATGAGGAGTACCGAAAATACATAGAGGATATTGTTTCTTACGGAATTTTTCGATATGAGAAAGAATATAAAAAAGAATACTACGGTGTCCCACATTTTAAGCTTTATGAACAATACCCAATGGTCGATGCTGCATTACTTTCTAATTTTCGTAAAATCCATAGTTCATATAGGGGATCAGGGCTTCTTACAAATGGAAACGATTATTTCTTATTCATAGATCTTCACAAGGAAGATGACATTAAAGAAAGCATAAATTATAAGGATAAGTTTATAGATGAGCGCTATTTTCAGTGGCAGACTCCAAATACCACCTCTCAGAACACGGATAGAGGTCAAAATATTATTAATAATAAACGCCGCGGGATTAAACTTCATTTGTTTGTAAGGAAGTACAGAGAAATCGACGGAAAGAACGAGCCTTTTATTTATATTGGAACAGGGGATGCTGTTCACCATGAAGGAGAAAAACCAATTACAGTTAAAATCAAGCTAGATAACGAAATACCCTCAACCTTATTTACCGAGTTTACTAAGAGAGTATAATAAGAAGAGTAGTCTTCTCATTTCGAGAGGACTACTCTTCATTTATCAGTTGCTCAACGGCTGGAATGTCTGCCGGAGCCCACTTAAGGGATGCTAAATTCTCCCTCTTTAGCCAGATTAGCTTGGAATGCTCACTGGGGACTGGAGTTCCTTCGACGACTCTACATTTAATTGATATTAGATTTATAATGAATTTTTCGTATTCATGTACGTTCTCATTAAATACTTCTTTGGATGTCTCAATTCTACAATCTAACTCTTCTGCAATTTCTCTTTCAAGGGCGGAGTATATGTCTTCATTTGCTTCAACTTTACCGCCAGGGAATTCCCACATATTTGGAATCGCCATTTCAGGGGATCTTAAGGCACACAGAATTTCTTCTTGGTTATTTTCTATAATTGCTGCAACTACTTTTACGAGCTTTTTCATGATTTGCCTCCTAATGTTACTATCAGTATTTATAGGATTATGCTTTATAAAGATTCTTTAATGCACAAGGTAACTTACAAAGTGAACCATATAATTATTTTTAGTCAAAGTCAACAGTGGAGCCAAAATCTTAATATTCCGTCATTACCCCTCATCCTCAACCAAATCCACTATCTCCCGAATATCCTGAATCTCCAAAGCCTCAGCAATCCTAACAATATGGCTAAAATTAATATTCTCCCGTTTCCCATTCGCCAATTCGCTTAGCGCGGCATGTCTGACATCGGATAGCCTGGAAAGCTCCCGCAAAGAGATGTTGTGTTTCCTAATAAGTTCGGATATTTTAACAACTACCTTTTTTCCCATGATTGGTCACCCTTCGATCAGATCAATTGTTGACTATACGCGATAACGTACCATATAATATTCCTTAAACTGGTACGCATATGCGTATAAAATATGAGGTGACGTTCATGCAACAAACCCAAACCAAATACGATGAAGCCCTGCAAGAAGAAGCCATCCTAACCCAAAGAATCAGCCTCTGCAAAGAATTCATCGACATCATATTAGAATATATCACTCATAAAGCAGATTCGATTCACATCCTCACGGCAGAGGACATTGTCACCGCGGTGCATACGATCGGGCAGGACCTGGAGACGGAGCTGCTTCATTTGAGACTGGAGAAGGGGATACTCGAGAATAAGCTAAAAGCTTAACTACACAAAGCGAGTAATTAAGCCGGCCTGCTTTTTAACCTTTTCTATATGTTCCAAGTTACGTACAGGTAGTTAAATGGATTTATATTCTACTTAGCGTGAGGCTTTTATTTAATGGGAAAAATAGAACAATTGGTTCAATGGTATATTGAAAATAAATTGCACCCGGTTGAACTAGCCGCGGAATTTCATGTTTATATCCATCCATTTTCTGATGGTAATGCGCGCACAGCCCGGCTTTTAATGAATTTAATTTGAACAGCCAGAGAAGAGGAATTTAACCTTCATCTTTGGCTTTTTTATTTTTTCATTCGTGTGATATATATGAAGGTATACATTAAAAGAGGTTCTGATAATGAAATTGCCAATCCTGATGCCCAAATCAGGTGTTTTTGCTTTTTAGCTAGGCGTTCTCATAGAATACTTCCCCCAATATTTTCGCCCCCTGTCAAAATAATAACCACCATGCAATCCTGCCAAAAGCGTTAACGCAATATCCGCTAAATTTACTCCTTATATTTTTCTGTAACTATTCTATTTAAGTAAAATTATCATATTTTAACGATTTTCTCACAATCTTTTAAATCTTTGATAACAAAATTCAAATAAGGAACACAATGATTTTGAAATGATCATAATGTTTAACACTTTGAAAACAGACAAACTGTACTTTCCTGTCGTAACATGACAATAGACAGCACAACTCACAGCAAATTATCGAAGGTGAATAGAATGCGCCGGTGGCTCAAATTGTTGGTAAAGATAGGTCTTGTCATTGCGATTGTAGCCGGTGCGTTTTATTATTGGCTGCGTCCGCTTTTGGTCAGAATCGAAAGCACGACGTTGGCTAGCGGCATACATGTCAAGTTTAGGACCGTAGGAACGAATGTAGAAGAGTACACGAATCAAGCCTGGCAGCCCTATTTCGCCAAAGGGATTAATATGGGGGCGACGATCCCCGGGCATTTTCCCGGTGAACTTGCCATTTCGGAGGACGAATACGAGAGATGGTTCGGCATGATTCAGGACATGGGGGCGAATGTGATCCGTGTGTATACGATCATGATGCCTGAGTTTTATGAGGCGCTTTCCAAATACAACATGAAACATCAGAAAAATCCGCTTTTCTTCCTTCAGGGCATTTGGAGCCCCGAGGAACAGCTGATTGAAGGGCAAGATGCCTTCGATCCCAAGATCAAGCAGAAATTCGAGCAAGAGATTAAAGACGCGGTTGCGGCGGTTTATGGACAAACGACACTCACGCCCGAGCCGCACTCGGGAAAAGCAGGAGGTGCTTATAAATATAATGCAGGTCCTTATCTCATGGGCTGGATTGTCGGGACGGAATGGGATCCGAAGATGGTGAAGGGGACCAATGATTTGCACGCGGACACCCCAGACTATGCGGGGAAATATTTCCGCAATAAACCGGGAGCGAACGCTTTTGAGAAGTGGCTGGCCTTGATGGTCGACACGGCGGCGCAAACGGAAATTCAGTATGGCTGGCAGCATCCCGTGGCCTTCGCCAATTGGGTGACGACGGACCCGCTCAAGCATCCGGGCGAGCCGCTCGTTGAAGAGGATTTGGTTAGCGTCGATCCAACGCATATTGAGGCGGCGGATTGGGAGGCGGGCTATTTTGCCTCGTATCATGTGTATCCGTATTATCCGGATTTCTTTACATTTGATAAGTCGTTTCAGGAAATGACCAACAGCAAA
The DNA here is from genome assembly GCF_028765165.1 of Paenibacillus sp. MAHUQ-63. Lineage (GTDB taxonomy): Bacteria > Bacillota > Bacilli > Paenibacillales > NBRC-103111 > Paenibacillus_E. Next base: position 154,811 of record NZ_JARADB010000008.1, read on the forward strand.
GGACAAATCGATAGTTACTACACCTATCTGAATAAATTAAAAGAAGCGCATCCCAATCTGCCGGTCATGATTACGGAATATGGTGTGCCGGCTTCCTTGGGCGTAGCCCACTTGGGCACGCTCGGCCGCAATCAAGGCGGTCATAACGAGAAGCAGCAGGGAGAGATCGATGCGGAATTGCTTCAGCAGATCCACGGGTCCGGCTACTCCGGAGCGGTTTTGTTCACGTGGCAGGACGAATGGTTTAAGAAGACGTGGAACACCCAACGTTACGATGAAGCGGATCGCCGATCGTACTGGTATAACACGCTGACGAATGAGTCTTTCTTCGGGGTACTCGGGATGTTCCCAGGCAAAGACGATGATATTCACATCGATGGGGACGCCACGGATTGGAACAAGCTGGAGGAAAAGAAGAAGCTCGATGTGCAGGTTCCCGGCTTTGAGGAGATTTGGGCCACGCATGACGAAGGCTACCTTTACTTGATGGCCAAGCTAACCGAGCCATTTGACCCGTCAAAGGAAAGCATCTATTTCGGGGCGGATACGCTTCCCGGTGGCAATCGTCACGGACCGGAACTTCACGGCACGACACTTGATGAAGGATTGGAAACATTAATTGAGCTGTCGGATGAAAATAAAGGACGGATGACGATCGCTTCCAATTACGATGTTCATGCCCGCTTGTATGAGCGTTCCGGACTGCCGGACATCGATCCGAAGGAGAAGCAGGATGACTCGGGGATTTTCAAGCCTTGGAAGATGGCTGTCAATTATCTGCTGGAATATCCGGACTCCCGGGTGAACCACCCCTTCGGGGATGTAGAGGTTGGCATATTAGAGAGAGGTTACAGCGATCCGTCGCGTCCTGAATACAATTCGAAGGCGATGTGGCAGGTTCAAGGGCAGGTGCTCGAAATGCGTATACCGTGGATGCTTCTGGGATTCAGCGATCCAAGCTCTCTGAGCGTTATCAACTATAACCCGCCGAGCAAGAATAAATTTGAAGTGACGCAAGTGAAAGGAGTTCGCCTTGTTCCGTGGATTGTGAAGAATGATCAAGTCGTTGGCCAGGACAACTCGGCCGCGGCGCAGCCGGTGCAGGTGTCCGCTATGCCGTTATACACATGGCAGCGCTGGGAGGATAAGGTTGATTACGTGGAACGGCCGAAACAAAGCTACTACATGATGAAAGAGGCGTTGCATAAGATTAACGGTCCCGTTACCAGTACCGGTCAATCGGGCAGCTGAAGCAGAGGAGAGTGCAGGAGTGTACACCAATCTTAATGCAGCCATACAAGCTTTATATCTCATTTTGGCTTTTAATCTGGTTTGTGTGGTCATCATTTATGTCATCAAGTTGAGAAGTATTAGAAGGAGAAAACTGAACGACCGATTCCAAACGAAGTTCAAGGATTACCTGACTTATGTTCAAGCCAATCTGGATGGGATGGAGCCGTTAAGGGTCCCTCCCTGGACGATGAACATGGTGGAAAGGGAGGCGATGCAGGAGAAGCTGAATGATATGATGGAATGCTTCTCGGACGAACAGCGGCGTAAGCTGGTGCGACTTTGCATAGATCTGGGGCTCGTGCAGCACCATCTGGAGCGCTTTAACAGCCGATCTTATCGGGTGAAGCTAGATGCCGCTTATCATTTGGGATGCATGCGGGTGAAGGAGGCGGTGCCGGCTTTACTGAACATGCTAAAGGAGCATCCGCTCAATTCGGCTCTGTTTGTCGTAGCCCGAGCGGTCGCCAAGTGTGCCCGCAGCCAGCAGGAGCTCGAAGCAATGGTTCAGATTCTACTTCAGCACAACAAGAAATGCTACGAGCTGATTGTGAATATGATAGCCGATTCGGAAGTGGATGCCGGTTCCTTATACACGGGCTATGTGAGTCATGAGAATCCGGCTTACGTTCGGATTGGGCTGATCGGGCTCCATGTCTACACCGATCCGGCAGCGGCCTCTGCGGTCTATCGTCTCATGGATTCCGAGCATGAAGACATTCAAATCAAAGCGGTGGATTTGTACCTGAAAAGCTCCCGTCTGCTGCCTAGAAACGTCGTTAGCAAGCTGCTGAGTCATCCAAATCTCAACATTCGCCGATTGACGATAGAGGCTTTGGCCGACATCAAAAATACGGCTTACGTTGAGCTGATGAGAACCAGTCTGAGCGACACCGATCAGCGAATCGTGTATGCGTCGGCCAAAGGGTTGCTCCGTATGGGAGAAGAAGGTATGGTGGCGCTTTGTGATCATGCAGCAGCGGTTCAAGGTACGGAACGCGGGCAGTTCATGCAGCAGCTGATTGATGATGAGATCAAGCATCTGTCTATGCAGCTGCACAACTGGGATAAGCTCATGCAATATAACACACTGATGTACACCTATGACAAAATATTTCGCAGGTCTAAACGTATATATCGTGTCGTATAGGAGGGTTGTGTAGACATGTGGGTTTTTGGATATCAAGTGGTGTTGGATTCATTCCTGAAAGGACTAAGGGAGTTTTTGCTCTATTACAGCTTCGTTGCGCTCTTTTACGTTGTTCTCGTCACACTGCTCTATTATTTTATTTTCGGATTTTCGATTCGGCATATTTTCTCAATCAAGCGGGGAATCCAGTACAATCGGATCAATAAGCTATCCAGTTCCAGTCAGCTCCCGCCGGTTTCCCTGTTGGTACCGGCCTATAACGAGGAGTTAACGATTATTGAGAACGTAAGGTCGCTGCTGGCGCTCAATTATGCGGAATATGAGGTGATCGTCGTCAATGACGGTTCTCAGGACCAGACCTTGAAGTGCATGCTTGAAGAATTCAAGCTGGAGCTGATTCATCCGGTGCATTCCAGCAGCATTAAGACCGGAAAAATTAGAGGAGTGTACCATAATCCCGAGTATCCCAATCTATATTTAGTTGATAAAGAAAATGGAGGGAAGGCGGATTCGTTAAACGCAGGCATTAACCTTTCCCACTATGCGTTGATCTCCACGATTGATGCGGACTCTTTGCTTGAAAAGGACGCCTTAACAAGGATTGCCCGGGTATACATGGAGAACCCCGAGGAGACGGTCGCCGTTGGGGGCAATGTTCGAATCGTGAACAGCTGCACGGTGGAAGACGGCATTGTGAAGGATGTTCAATTTCCTCGTAAGCTGCTGCCGGCACTGCAACATGTCGAATATACGAAAGCCTTCCTCGGCGGCAGGATCGGCTGGAGCGCCGTCAATGGTCTCATTATTATCTCGGGAGCCTTCGGCGTGTTTCAAAAGAAGATGATCATCGCCGTCGGCGGTTACCGCGGGGGCTACCCCGGTGAAGATATGAACATTGTGATTAAGCTTCACCGTCACTGCTTGGAGAATAAAATCCCATACCGGGTAGCGTTTTGCCCGGATGCCGTTTGCTGGACACAAGCCCCTGATTCGTACCGGATCTTGAGCAGCCAGCGCAAGCGCTGGGGGCGGGGAAATCTGAAGAATATGATTGAGGAAGGGATTCACATGGTGCTGCGCCCGAAATACAAAATATTCGGGATGCTGACACTTCCCTATAACATTGTGTTTGAAACACTGAACCCGTATTTCCGCCTCAGCGGCCTGTTGGCGATATTGGGCTACTGGATGCTGAATATGACGGATTGGTACACCGTTGTTATCTTTTCGTTAGTCAATTTATTCTCCTGCTTTGCCTTAAGCCTGGGGGCCTTGTTTATTGAAGAGACGGCCTTCAGCCGATATCCCAAGCTGGGTGACCTGAACAAAATGATCTTGTATTCTCTCTTAATGTTTGTAGGGTATCGGCAAATTGGTGTTTGGTGGAGGTTAAGCGGACATGTCCAATTCCTGCGTAATAACAACTCGTGGGGAACGATGGTCCGTACCAATTTTAATAAATAGCAATCCTAAACAAAGACAAGAGGAGTGGAGAAGATGGCGGTATTAGTTCATGATCCGATTCAAGAAGCAGTGTTGCAATTAGCAGAAAGAGTTCAGGCTTCCTATGAAAAGGGTGCTCAATGCGGGATGATTCTTGCGCCATGCGCAGCGGTGGGCCAGAAGGTGCTGGAAAAAATGCAGTCCTATATGAGCGGCTTTGAGCCGGAAATACCGCTTCATTGCTTCTACTTGGATCAAAGCGGGCTTCTCGGAGTCGTTCTGTCTGGGCAAAAGCTCATCAATACCCATTATACATCGCTCGTGCTCAAAGAGTTCCTGGAACAGCAAGACTTGCTCGAAGGCCAGATGGTAGTCGCCAGCTTCCCGGAGAGTGGAGAACTGACGGAACAGTCGATGTCACAGCTGCTCCATACGTCGCTGCAAGGGAAAGGGGAGAGCAGAGATATTCACCTGTTCATGAATCATGGGCTTCAGCAGGGAATTACATCGATTCTCATTGCCGATCCGGACGAGGTGAGCAGAGAGTTTGTCAAGCTGCGGCTTGAGATCAACGGTTACAAGGTAGAAGAGGCCAAGGACGGCGGTGAAGCGCTCGAGAAATTTGAGAAAACAATGCCGAACTTGGTGATCACGGAGCTGAACCTGCCGATTCTTGACGGGTACCAGTTGATCGACAAAATCAAGAGGGATTATGCCAGCGAAGGACAAGTAATCGTTCTTACGGATAAGCAGCTGCCGAAAAGTATGGACCGTGCCTTTGAATTGGGCGCATCCGATTATGTGACGAAGCCCTTCTCCATTTCGGAGCTGGAGTGGAGAATTAAAAAGCTGATTTCCCGTCTGGGCTAATAAACGTGTAAAACATAGGAGGATAGAATCATAATGAACGCATATAACAATTTAAAACATAAATTTCAGACAAAAACAGCCGAGATCGGGGTCGTCGGCCTCGGCTATGTAGGGCTGCCTCTATGCATGGAGATGGCGAAGGGCGGGTTTACGGTATACGGCATCGATCTCGATTTCCGGAAGGTAGAGTCACTTCAAAGCGGCCAATCGTATATTCAAGACGTTCCGAACGAAGAAGTGGTGAAAGCGATCGAGTCCGGCCGGTTTATTCCGACTGACGACTACCATACGGTTCAAAGGCTGGATGCGATCAGCATCTGCGTACCGACTCCACTCAGTGAAAACCAAGATCCGGATACCTCTTATATTCAGAGTGTAGTCCGGGAAATCAAGAAAAATCTCAAGCGAGGAGCTTTGATCATCCTGGAGAGCACCACCTATCCGGGAACGACGGAGGAGCTCATCCAGTTCGAGCTGGAAGCGCAAGGACTCAAGGTAGGCAAGGATTTCTTCCTCTGCTTCTCGCCGGAGCGGGTCGATCCTGGTAATCCCAAATTCAACACCTTTAATACGCCAAAGGTTATCGGCGGTACGACGGAAGCGTGCATCGACCTCGGCGTAACCTTATACAGCCATGTAGTGAAGGACGTCGTACCTGTCTCCTCGCCGAAAGTAGCGGAGATGTCCAAGCTGCTGGAGAATACGTTTCGCAGTATTAACATTGCGTTCATTAACGAAATGGCCATGATGTGCGACAAAATGGACATTGACGTCTGGGAGGTCATTAAGGCTGCGTCGACAAAGCCGTTCGGCTTTATGCCATTTCATCCGGGACCTGGCATCGGCGGTCACTGCATCCCGCTGGATCCGATGTATTTATCGTGGAAAGCAAAGGAATTCCGCTTCTACAGCAAGTTTATCGAGCTGGCGCAATCCATCAATGATAATATGCCGGAGTATGTCCGGTATAAAGCTTCGCAGGTTCTCAATATGTATGCGAAATCCATCCGCAATTCGAAGATTCTTATTCTAGGCATGGCGTATAAGCCGGATGTGGATGATCTCCGTGAATCGCCGGGGCTGGAGCTGTACGAGCTTCTTCGGGAGAGCGGAGCACATGTGGACTATTATGATCCGCATGCCGTTTCCTTCCTCGATAAAGAAGAGGATACGGTACAATCTGTGAACTATGATCTGTCCGCTTTTACCGAATATGACTGCATGGTTCTGATCACGAATCACCGCATCTTCAATAACCGTGAACTCGCGGAGCTGGGCGTGCCGATCATCGATACGCGCAACGCTTTTGTAGATATTCAAGGTGACAATATTTATAAATTGGGTACGGGTATTCGCAAGCAAGAAGTGAGGCTTGCTGTAGGCGTTTAAACTCATCCTAGAAGAGAGAGGAGAAAACAACGATGTGTGGCATTGTAGGGTATATTGGAAGGCGAGACGTACAGCCAATTCTGTTGAACGGATTAAGCAAGCTGGAGTATAGAGGGTATGATTCCGCGGGGATCGCGGTGCTGGTGCAGGATCAGGTCAAGATTAGCAAGGCGGAAGGACGTCTGGCCAACTTATCGGTTCAGCTGGATAAGCAACCGTTGATAGGATCGATTGGTATCGGGCATACGCGCTGGGCTACTCACGGCAGACCGTCGGATGTCAACTCCCATCCCCATACGGATATGTCGGGTAAATTCACTGTCGTACATAACGGCATCGTGGAAAACTACATGGAGCTGAAGAAAGAGCTGGAGGATAACGGCGTCACCTTTACTTCCGAGACCGACACCGAGGTGATTGCTCACTTGCTGGCCGAGCATTACGAAGGCGACATCTTCACCGCCATGCTTGCGGTCATTCAGAGACTGCAAGGGGCTTATTCCCTTGGTGTCATGACGGAGTATGAGCCGGATAAGCTTATCGCAGTCAGACAATCGAGTCCGCTCGTTATTGGTGCGGGTCAGGGAGAATACTTCATTGCGTCGGACATCTCTGCTCTTATTGAGCATACCCGTGAGGTATATATTTTGGAAGATGGCGATTTGGCCGTCATTACACAGGAGGGTGTCTCCATCACGAAGGTCGAGACAGGGGAGCCGGCGGCGTGTAAGCTGCTGCATATCGATTGGAGCGCAGATCAGGTGGAGAAGGGGCCGTTTGAGCACTTCATGCTGAAGGAAATTCACGAACAGCCGTTAACGCTGCGGGGTACGATGCTCGGGCGCATCAATGACCAGGACGAAGTGAGTTTCCCGGAATTGGCGCACGCAGCAGGCACGTTCCAACATGTGGATAAAATCTTTATCGTGGCTTGCGGCACCGCCTATCATGCCGGACTTGTCGGCAGCACGGTCCTTGAGAAGCTAACGCGAATCCCGGTGCAGTGCGATATCGCATCGGAATTCAGATATCGTGATCCGATCATCACGGACCGGACGCTCGTCATCGTCGTGAGCCAATCTGGGGAAACGGCGGATACGCTTGCTGCCCTGCAAGAGAGCAGAAGGCAAGGCGCTAAAGTATTAGCCATTACGAATGTGCCAACCAGTTCAATTGCGCGAGATGCGGACTATGTCATCGCAACGAAGGCAGGTCCGGAAATTGCAGTGGCATCGACTAAAGCGTATACCGCTCAGTTGCTCGCTTTCTATTTGTTCAGCATTTACTTGGCCCAGGAAAGACAGACGCTGTCTTCCGAGCTTCATACGGAGCTGGTCAAAGGCTTGAAGTCACTTCCCGTTCAGGTGGAGAAGGTGCTGGAAAACGCCAACGAAGTGAAGCTGTATGCAGAATCGATCAAAGATGCGGACAGCTTATTCTTTATCGGAAGGGGCTTGGACTACGCCGTTGCGCTTGAGGGCTCTCTCAAATTGAAGGAAATCTCTTATATCCACTCGGAGGCTTATGCAGCCGGTGAGCTAAAGCACGGCACATTGGCGCTGATCGAGAAGGATACGCCGGTGATTGCGCTGGCTACACAAATGGATCTATACGAAAAAACAGTTAGCAATATTAAAGAAGTCAAGGCCCGCGGAGCACATGTCATGGGGATTACGGTAGAAGGCAATGTGGGGCTGCTTAATGCGGTCGATGAAATCTGCTTCATCCCGCCATCCCTTCAGCTTTTGGCACCGATATTGGCCGTCGTGCCGCTTCAGTTAATCTCCTATTACGCCTCCCTGGCTCTGGAGAACGATATTGATAAACCGCGCAATTTGGCCAAAAGCGTGACGGTTGAATAACCATCCGGATGGGAGCTGAACCACCACATGGAAGCATTCGCTATTTTGTTAGCTGCAGGGAAAGGCACACGGATGAAGTCGGAGCTGCCCAAAGTGCTTCATCCCGTCGGAGGCGTACCGATGATCAGCCGTTTGGTGAGCAAGCTGGAAGCGATGCCTATCGCTCGGATTTTGGCAGTGATCGGGCATCGGGGAGAGCTGGTAAAGAAGTGCTTGGGAACGCGGGTTACCTACGTACAGCAGGAGAATCAGCTTGGAACGGCACACGCCGTTCATCAGACTGAGCGTCTGCTCAGTAACCGCAGCGGATCGACCTTGGTGCTTACGGGCGATACGCCTCTTATCAGGCAATCTACCATCGAACGGCTGCTGGCGGCCCAGCGGGCAAACACAAGCGCTGGTGTGGTATTGACCGCGATCGTTCAGGATCCAACCGGTTACGGAAGAATTATCCGGGATCCTTCGAGCGGCGAAGTTGTCGATATCATTGAAGAGAAGGACGCAACGCCTGAGCAGAAATGGATTAACGAAATTAACACGGGGATTTTCTGTTTCGATAATGAAAGCTTGTTTCAAGCGCTCCCTGGCATTGCCAATGATAATGCACAGCAGGAGTACTACTTGACCGATGTCGTGAAGGTGATGCGACAGACCGGTATTTCCGGCGGCCAAAAGCGATTTGAGGCGATGATCCTCGGGGATCCGACAGAGGTGATGGGGATTAACACTCCTGAACAATTGGAGGAGGCGAATCGTGCCTTTTATGAACACATGGGGATTTTTGCATAATAAGTCATAGGGAGGAAAGCAGATATGGGAGCTATTTTCGGTACGGATGGCGTCAGAGGGGTTGCCAACCGCGAGTTAACACCAGAGCTGGCTTTTGAATTAGGGCTTATTGTTGGCTACATGCTATCCCGCAGCCGTGAAAGTACTCGGCCTACCGTCGTCATCGGACGGGATACCCGCATCTCCGGGCACATGCTGGAAGCAGCTTTGGCTGCCGGGTTGTTATCCACTGGAGCGGATGTCGTAAGGCTGGGCGTACTACCGACGCCGGGTGTGGCTTATGTCACACGGCACTCAGGTATGGATGCAGGGGTGATGATCTCGGCATCTCATAATCCGGTGGAGGACAACGGGATTAAATTTTTTGGCAGGGACGGATTCAAAATGCCGGATGCGTGGGAAGCGGAGGTAGAGAGCCGCCTGGAGGGTGACGAACATTGGATTTCCCGCCCTACGGGAGCGGGAATTGGCACCCTGCGTGATGATCCGCAGGGTGCGCAGGACTATGTGAGCTACTTGAAGTCGACGGCTGCGGCGCCGCTGTCAGGCTGCAAGATCGTGCTTGATTGCGCGAACGGGGCGGCTTCCTTGCTAGCTCCGCAGCTATTCGCAGAATTGGGTGCAGAGACCATTCTTTTGTATCATCAGCCGGACGGTTTAAATATTAATCAGGATTGCGGGTCAACGCATCCGGAACATCTGCGTAAAGCTGTGCTGGACTATCAAGCCCATGCGGGACTCTCGTTCGACGGTGATGCGGACCGGCTGATTGCGGTTGATGAACGGGGCGAAATTCTGGACGGGGATCACATCCTCTATATCCTTGCCGCTCGTCTGGCCAAGCAGGGACGGCTGAGGCAAAACACCGTCGTTTCTACCGTCATGAGCAATCTTGGCTTTCATCAAGCGCTGCAAACCATCGGTCTCGACTCGTTAAAGAGCAAGGTCGGAGACCGGCATGTCATGGAAGCGATGCGGATTGGCGGGTACAACTTGGGCGGTGAGTCTTCCGGACATATCATTTTACTGGATGAATCGACGACAGGGGATGGCCTGTTATCGGCTGTTCAGCTGCTGCAGGTCATGCTTCAAGAAGGGAAGCCTCTGTCGGAACTCGTGTCCCCTGTCGTCAAATACCCACAGCTGGTGGTTAATGTACGAGTGATGAATAAATACAAGCTGGAAGGCAATCGCCGAATTGATGCCGCAATCCGTCGGGTGGAAAGTGAGATGGCCGGTCGCGGCCGTGTATTGGTGCGGCCTTCGGGCACGGAATCACTGGTGCGTGTGATGGCGGAAGGACCGGATGAAAGGGAGTTGTCCGGTTATATTGAAGGCATTGTAGAGGTGGTAAAGGAAGAGCTTGAATATAGCATGGTTTAATCCGTTAGTCCCTATGAGAAAGACAATTGTATGCTTGGTCCTTTTGCAAATTTTAACAAGTGTTCCTTTATTTCTCCCGGCATACTCTCTTATCACTGAGCTTGGGGTGGTGGTCAACGGGGAAAAGATAGCCTTTACGGATGTCCAGCCTTACATCGATGAGACGGGTAGTACGATGGTGCCGGCTAGAGAAATTGCCGAAAAACTGGGTGCTGAAGTGGAATGGGATAATTCCCTGGAACAGGTAACCTTTCGCAATCAGCACGCTACATCATTATTAACAATTGGCCAGAAGATTGCTTTGGTTGACGGCAAGCAGGTGGAATTAGACTCTCCGGCTGTCCTTAAAAATGATCGAACCATGGTTCCGCTGAGAGCTGTTAGTGAGAGCCTCGGAGCCGATGTCGATTGGGTGGGAGAACGGAATTTGGTACTGATAACTTCGGCGGACAAAGCGCAAAAGTCCACTTGGATCTGGGACAGCAAGCTGATTGAGACGGATGGTGACCGTATCCTCCAGTTTGCGGCGAACCAAAAACTGACTTCCATTTATCTGCGCTATGAAACGTATCCGGGTCAAGACGTTTATCGGAATTTCATCCGCAGAGCGAGTGGTCAGGGCATCAAGGTTGAGGCGCTGGCCGGCAAATCGGATTGGATATATGAAGGCAACCATATTTATATCCGGCAATGGATTGCAGCGGTTACGCAATATAACGCTTCGGCAGGTGCGCTAGAACGCTTCCAAGGCTTTCACTTTGATATTGAGCCCTATACATTGGACATGTGGAAGAGCAATCAGACCTGGGTGCTCGAACGGTGGATGGATACAATCAGATTCATTGAATCGGAAGTGAAAAGCTCTGATCGCAGCATGACGATGGCCTACGATATTCCCTTTTGGATCAACAGCTGTACCGTTCCGGGATCCAGCTACTCCTTTAGCGCTTGGCTGCTGGAAAAGGCGGATAGTGTCGTCATTATGGCTTATCGTAATACGGCACTCGGCAACAACGGCATCATTGCCAGAGCCAAATCCATCATTTTAGAAGCAGCTACGCTGAAGAAACAGGCGGTCATTGCAGTGGATACGTTGCCCAGTACGGAAGCCGATTATACGACCTTTTATAAGTCGGACGCTTCGATTATGGAGTCGGAATTGAAACAGGTCAAGGAAAGCCTCTCCCCTTATCCGAGCTATATCGGCATCGCTGTCCATGATTACGTGAGATGGATCGAACTATTGAACGCTAATCGTTGAACGGGTTCGATGAACAAGAAGGAGGAGGATGCAAAATGAAAAAAACGGGTTTGGTGATCACTCTGTTGGCTGGTGCGGCGCTCGGTGTCTCAGGAGTGGCTTTTGTTTTCGCAAGCGGCCATGAGACGGCTGGAACCTTTCAGGAATCGTCTTTACCGGGAGGAGGACTTGAAGTCCCTCATAATGATCGGATTCATCTTTCTACCGATAAGCAGTGGATCTCCTCGGAAGGTCATTTGTCGGATCTCATTCGGCTGCAGTGGACGAAAGACCGAGCGAAGCCGGCTATCGCTTGGCTGGATGAGAATGGAAAGGACAAGGCGGCTATCATCGCGCATGCCAAAGCGAATAACCCGGAGCAGCACGATCATAACCATATGTCGTTCGAAACGACGATGGCACCTGACGGCAAAAACGCAAATGAGCTGTTTACGCGTCTGGAAATTCCGTTCGACCAGGATGTGGCCGAAATTCGCACGCATTCCTCTAATTTCAATGTGATGGACGGGATTTTACGGATTGCCGGAACCGGTGGCGTCAATCGTGATCTGACTTGGGCCAAATCGGATGATGGGAATGTGACGACGCCTCGCTGGGCGATGCGTGCAGATACTTCCGAGGAAACAGGAGGAAATGCCGGCTCCAATCTGCAAATTATCCGTTATTCGGATGACGGTAAAGCACTGGACAATCCGTTAACTATTAACCGCGGCAACGGCAATATCGGTATTGGAAACTCGGACGCCAAGACCAAGCTGGACGTCAGTGATGACAGCATTCGCATCCGGAAATCTATGACGCCGGCTTCGTCTACTGCCCCCGGAGAAGTGGGGGAGATGGCATGGGATGACGGGTATGTATATGTTTGTGTGGCACCTAATACATGGAAAAGAACGGCACTATCCTCGTGGTGAAAATAACTCCTTTCTTTCCGAAACATTCAAAGCATCTAGCCTCAGCGAGTCACTTTTCATTCACATTTGTTCAGAAGGTAAAGCCCTCTATTTTTATAGAGGGCTTTTTTTTGAGAGATAAGCGGAAAATTCCTTGTATGACGCGGGGTCTGACGGCATTCAACGCGCTTTCCAAAGCGGCTTTTTGACACATTTCTTAAAGGTTGTTATGTGATTTCTACTATGCAATATAAATCATACAACTTCGAATACCCCCTTAAAATGGAAATGATTTCAGAAGTCTATGAGAGGATCATAGAAAGGTGTGAACCGCTTGTGCCTTGGAAAGTGTTGATTGTGGATGATGATCCGAATGTGAGAGAAATCATCCGGCTCTATTTCCGTCAGCAGCTCATCGAATTAATCGAGGCCCCTGACGGCGTCTCGGCCCTGACCATGTTAGCGGAAGTTAAGCCTGATATCGTGATACTAGATGTGATGATGCCCGGGCTCGACGGTTATGAAACGTGCCGGGAGATTACCAAGCGTTATGATGTGCCGGTCATTATGCTGACGGCGAAGAACGATGAGTTTGATCGGGTGCTGGGCCTTGAGCTGGGCGCCGACGATTATATGACCAAGCCCTTCAGTCCGAGAGAGCTGGTGGCGCGCATTAAAGCGATTTTTCGCAGAATGCAGAAGGGACAGTCGATTATTGAGGTGGATGCACCTGTCCAATATGAGTTTGATAATTTAGTCATACATGTGACCCGCCGAGAGGTGCTCGCGGGGAGTTTGAAAATTGACATGCGCCCCAAGGAGTTTGAACTGCTCGCATTTTTTGCGAAATCTCCGGGCAGCGTGTTTACAAGAGAACAGCTGCTGGAGCAGGTGTGGGGATATAACTTTTTAGGCGATATGAGAACGGTGGACGTTCATATTAAAAAACTTCGTGAAAAGCTAAGCCCGTGTCAGCATGTTTGCATTCATACGGTCTGGGGAGTGGGCTATAAATTTGAGGTAGCAGCATGTTCCTAAATCCAAATAAAAGCATTCTCCGCAAAATGTTGACCAGCTCCATCGTTACGGTGCTTCTTGGGCTATGTGCGGTGGGGCTCGTTATTTCGTTGTTTGCCAAGGATTATATCGTCAACTCCAAAAGTAAAGAGATGATCCGGCAAGCCAAGCAGGTTAATCTCGCCATTCAAAATCAGACTGAACCGAGTGAGGGGTTTAAGGAGCAGCTGCGCTTTTTCGATGAAGCCTTTGATTCGCGTATTTGGATATTTGACTTGAACGGAAACATCGTTACTACATCTTCAAAGGATGAGGTGAACGTAGGCAAGATCGTCAGCACCGAAGTTGTAAACCAAGTCCTGAATGGTGAACCCGCCATATGGAATCTATCCGAAGGGTTTAAGGAAGGCATGCTTTCGATTGCCGTCCCATGGGGAAAAGACAACGACGTATACGGTGGTATTGTACTGCATTCGCCTCTTAAAGGGATGAATGAGACCATCGCTCAGCTTAGAGAAACCATTCTTTGGGTTACCTTGCTCGGTATATTCTTTTCATTTGGTGTATCCTCCTATTTATCCTGGTCCATTACCCGACCCATCCAACAGATCGACAAGGCGGCAGCCAAGATTGCCATCGGTGATTACAGCGAGAGAATTCAAATAGATTCCAAAGACGAGATTGGTGAGCTGGCGACAACCATTAATCACATGGTGGAGCAGCTTGCGCGCGTTGATCTGGAAAAGAGACAGCTGAATCAGCTGCGGCATGACTTTTTGGCTAATGTTTCCCATGAGCTGCGAACGCCGCTTACGGCGATGCAGGGTTTTTTGGAGGCGCTTCAGGATGGTTTGATCGAAGAAGGAGCGCGGGAAAGATATTACGAGATCATGTATAACGAAACCCTTCATATGAACCGGCTGGTCGATGATATTACCGATTTAATGAAGCTGGAAAATAAGGAAATCGATCTTGTGTTGTTGGCGGTCGATGTTCAGGCGATGCTGTCCAAGCTGACTTTTAAATTCCAACCGGAAGCAGAACTCCGCGGGACGGTTATTCACTGCCTTGTGGATGAAAATTCGCCACAGGCTCACGCCGATCCGGATCGACTGGAACAAATTTTTAATAATTTGATCAAAAATGCAGTTAAGTTCACCGAGAACGGGACGATAGAATTGAAGGCGATGGCGGTTCCGTCGGAAGGGTGTGTCCTCATCACGGTAACCGATACGGGAATCGGTATATCACCGGAGGATCAAGGGCTCATCTGGGAGCGCTTCTTCAAAGTGGAGAGAGGCAGACCCGTGAAGCATAAAGGCTCATCCGGTTTGGGGCTCGCCATTGTGCGAGAGCTTGTCGAGCTTCACAATGGAAGCATTCGCGTGCGAAGCGAGCTGGGGGTCGGAAGCGCCTTTGAGGTCAGAATTCCGCTTTATGACAGCCGTCAGTATGTGCAGCCGTTGGCAAATTTGGCCGTTGTTGGATAGCTCGAATCCACCTATCGATAGAAAGACCGCAGAGAAGGGAGGGCTCCTTTTCTGCGGTTTTTTTTCAAGTATCCAAAAGCCGCCATATCTCTTTTAATTTTCTTGATGAAAAACAAGTGCAGTTGTTTGGATTGGATGCTATTCAATTAACGTATGTAAATAGACATGATTGGGACAAAAGAATTGATACTCTGATCATATTCAAGTCAGGATCTCAATTTTACAGCATACGGAATTCTTCCTACGAAGTTACATATAAAGGATCGATTCAGGAGTTTCAAGCTTTACTGGAGAGCATGAGGTTTAATCCGGATCTTTGAATGCCTAATCCTATTCATAATTCCAGAACGATGAGGAATTTATTCACAACTTACACCAATATTGAATTAAAGCTAACAAAATATGCAACTCCCCAGGGCCGCGAACCATCGCGTCCCCAATTTTCATTATAAAACAAACCCAATTTGTTCCTATAAGATAGGTAATTTTCGGTTAGATTCAACGAAAAGCACAGAAAATTAGATTTTTTACTTTCTTCCACTTTGCATAAAAGCTAGAATCTGATAGTATATAAGAAATACCGATAGATTTAGTGAGGATTAAAAGGAGGCACCTTTCCATGCAAAAACCGATGCTTGATTCTATACATGAAATGACGCATCTGGACCAACTCGAGGCTGAAGCGATTTATATTATAAGAGAAGTGGCGGCGGAATGTGAAAATCCCGTAATGCTGTATTCGATCGGAAAGGATAGCTCCGTGATGCTGCATTTGGCGCTGAAGGCTTTCTATCCGGAGAAGCCGCCGTTTCCTTTCATGCACATTGATACAACGTGGAAGTTCAAAGAGATGATCGAGTTCCGCGATCGCAAAGCGAAAGAGTTCGGGATCGAAATGATCGTTCACTCGAATCAAGAAGGTATTGAGCAGGGGATCAACCCATTCGATCATGGTGCCGCTTATACCGATATTATGAAAACTCAAGCGCTGAAACAGGGATTGGACAAATACGGATTCACAGCTGCGTTCGGGGGCGGAAGACGTGATGAGGAGAAGTCGCGTGCGAAAGAGCGGATTTTCTCGTTCCGGAATAAGAACCATGCCTGGGATCCGAAAAATCAACGCCCGGAAATGTGGAAGCTTTTCAACACTAGAATCAACAAAGGCGAAAGCATCCGCGTATTCCCAATCTCCAACTGGACGGAGAAGGATATCTGGCAATACATTCGCAGAGAAAATATTGATATTGTGCCTCTCTATTTTGCAAAGGAAAGACCCGTCATTGAACGCGATGGACATCTCATCCTGGTGGATGATGACCGGATGAAGCTCGAGCCGCATGAGAAAATTGAAATGAAGAAGATGCGGTTCCGCACCTTAGGCTGCTATCCTCTTACGGGCGGAGCCGAGTCGGAAGCGGATACGCTGGATACCATTATCGAAGAGACGCTTGGTGCGGTTTCATCCGAACGGACAACCCGGGTTATCGACCAAGAGGCGGCTGGAAGTATGGAAAGACGTAAACGGGAGGGCTATTTCTAAGATGAAAAGTCTGCTTAAATTTATCACTTGCGGAAGTGTAGACGACGGGAAGTCCACATTAATTGGACATATGCTTTATGATGCGAAGCTTTTGTTCGCTGACCAAGAGAAAGCGTTGGAGCTGGACAGCCGACTTGGCAGCCGCGGCGGCAAGATCGACTATTCGTTGCTTCTTGACGGATTGCTGGCCGAACGCGAACAGGGGATCACGATTGATGTGGCCTACCGGTATTTTACGACGGATCACCGTTCGTTCATCGTAGCGGATACGCCGGGGCATGAAGAATATACACGGAACATGGCTGTTGGTGCATCCTTCGCGGATCTTGCCATCATTCTCGTGGACGCGACCAAAGGGATCATTACCCAAACCAAGCGCCATTCCCGGATTTGCGCACTCATGGGGATTAAACATATTGTATTAGCTGTGAATAAAATGGATTTGGTCGGTTTTGACCGGAAGAGATTTGAAGAGATCAGAGAGGATTTCTCCCGCATGACCGCTGAATTCAACTTTCAAACCATCCAAGTGATCCCTGTTTCTGCAACAGAAGGGGATAACATTACCAAAAAGTCGCCAAACACACCTTGGTATGAAGATCTTGCTTTGTTGCCGTATTTGGAACAGGTAGATGTTCATCAAACCGACGACACGAAACAATTCATGATGCCCATTCAGCGTGTATCCCGGCCGGACCATACGTTCCGCGGTTTCCAAGGCCAGATTGAGGCCGGAAGCATCGCAGTCGGCGATGAGCTGACGACGCTGCCAAGTCATGAGAAAGCGAAAGTGAAGCGGATTTTGGTGACGGACCAAGATCGCGATGTGGCTTACGCCGGACAGCCTGTAACGATTCAATTGGATCGTGAAGTTGACGTATCGCGCGGCTGCGTCTTTACCAAAGACGATAAAATCAAAGAGGCTGACAGTTTCACCGCCACGATTCTATGGATGGATGACTCCGTGCTGACGCCGGGCAAAAATTATTTGGTCAAAGTAGGAACGAAAGTTCTGCCTGGTACTGTAACGGCAATTACGCATAAAATCGATATTAATACTGGAAAGACAGTTCCAGCCGATCATATCGTCAAAAATGAAGTGGCAAAATGTGAATTTTCTTTATCGGACAACATTGTTATTGATTCTTTTGATCAATATAAAAGCATTGGCGGATTTATTCTGATCGATCGCGTAACGAATATGACCTCCGCTTGCGGTGTCATCGACGAAGCTCTTCAAGGCTCTGCCAACTTGGTAAGGCTGGAAGCGGAAGTGACGAGAGATGTTCGTGCTCAGCAAAAAGGGCAGAATCCGTTAACGCTCTGGTTCACCGGTTCGGTTTCGGATAAATCGACCCTTGCGAAGGAAGTTGAAAAACGTTTGGTATCGACAGGCCACCATACCATGTTACTCGAGAATGGCCGGGGAGAATCGTTGCAGCGGTTAGCAGAGGTTGCAAAATTGATGAATGATGCTGGACTTATTGCATTGGTATCGAATGATTCCCCTACCGAAAACGACCGAGAAACCGCGCGCGACATCATTGGCAAAGAATATATTGAAGTTTATGTAAACAGACCGCTTGCAGGCAGCCCGGGCACAAATGAAACGCCTGGGAACCCGGAAATCGAAGTCGATATAAGCAAGTTTTCAATCGAGGAAGCTGCAAATTATGTAGTGAAACGAATTATCAAATATTTAATCAATGAGAGCAGTCGTGGACAATTCCTTAATTTCTAATGCGGCAAAGTGCTGAACGATGCGGGATTGATCGCTTTGGTGGTGTCCGGGTCCGATAATGACCGGGCTGCGGCGCAGGAGATCATTGGCAGCGCGTTTATCGATGTTGATTCCAGCAAGGGGTCCATTGAAGAAGCTGCGAATGATATTGTGAAGCGGGTTGTAAGGCATTTAATCAATTAGTAGAGAGTTTCTGGCACAACGGAATAGATCTTGCAGGAAAGTATCCCTACATCCTTGATGTAGGGATATTTTTTTGTCTGATAATGGGGAACAAATTATTAAGTTTTGACAAAGTTAGAGGGGATTCGCTTCTTAAAACGAAATCATTAGGATTGGAAGAGCAGTTAATATTTGCATATCCCTGTGGATCACACAGGGACTGAATTTGAATGAAGAGGGGGATGTTTTCTCAGCAGCTTCATATACAGAAATTAATTTGTAGTATATTACTGACAAAAATGACTTTAGATCAATTAGGAGGATTGTGTCTTCCATGCACACCAGAACATACAGGAAGTTATTAAATAAGAGAATATCTATAGTTTTGCTGGCTATATTTATGTTTCTCTCATCTTTCATTTTCCCAGGAATTAATGAAAACAAAGCATATGCAGGAAGTGAAACCCCTCCTTCCCTTACACTTGAAAATCCAATCAGGGAATGGGTTTTGGATGAAGCGAGAGGGTATATTTACGCTGTTTCCCCTAAAGCCAATACGCTGCTATTTATCCGAATGAGTGACCTTAAGATTGAAAAGTATTTAACTGTCGGTTCGGGACCTTCAGATTTAGTACAGGCTGGTGACAAGCTTTACGTTGCACTGTCTGGTTCCAATACCATTGCTATCGTGGATCTTGCGCAAAAGGCAGTTGTGGGATCGATTACAACCTCTATCAAGCCATACGAAATAGCCATGGATGGCAGCAAGTTGTTTTATGCAGAATATGACCAGTGGTGTAGAGTGGCGGCCTACGATATAGCAACACAATTAGAGTCTATGCTGGGTCCAGGAATTGCGAAAACTTTTTACAACCCCGATCTTGCTGTCGATGCGATGAACCATATTCTATTTATTGGCGAGTCGAGCATGAGCGGCTCCAATCTTTTTTCGTACAGCACGACGACCCTGCAGCCCATTGCGAAAACTAGTTATGATAACGGCTACGGCTTCAGTTATCCAGCCAGAAAGGTGCTTGTCGATGGGGGGCAAGTTTTCTATGCGCGCTATCGATTCAAAACCACAGACCTAGCATCCATTGAAGGGAGCTATAAGCATAATGTCATGCATATTGCAGGCGACAAAGTGTTTACTAGTGACTCAGGAAACTCTGGGGCAGCTGCGCCATCCCATAGCTACTTGTATGAGCGGGACGGATTTTCTCAAATTGCCGAGCTTCCTGTTGCAGCCAGAAATGTTGTAGTGGATAGTCAGAATCGCATTTATTCCTATACGGGGTCTGACGTTTGGAACTCGAATATCCCGAATGTTATTCAAATCATCCACGCAGATCCAACGACTCCGAAACCTCCGATATCGGATGGTCAGAAGGTTGTGCTTGATAAAACAGTGACGGATGTCGTATATAGCAGCGATGGTGCGAATTTGTTTGCCATTTCGGCCGAAAACAATCAATTAATGCGAATACGAACAAGCGATATGACCGTTCAAGAAACCAGAACGATAGGCTCTCAACCGAATTCCATCTACATGGATCATAACCAACTATATATTAGCTTCGCATCGGCTAATAAAATTGCTAGAGTGGATACACTTTCTGGAACCAGTGTCAGCGGATCTGTCTATTCTTGGGACATCGGCAGTTTTGTCAGTCAAGTTGTTTATGGCAATCAAAAGCTGTACTACACCGCAAGCGATAGAACTTTTTCCGGGATTCGGGTTCTGGATACGGCTACTGGAACTAAGGCTACCTATGCTGCGAGTATTGATACTCCAGGACGAATGATTCTCAGTGCAGCTGATAATGCCTTATATTTCGGGAAAGCGAATGAGTACGCAGCAGGTCAGGTTTTTAAATTTAATCTAACCGACATGTCACAGCAGGTTGCTTCACCATTATTCGGTTACCCTGACTTTCCTAAAGGCAGTCTCACGCTGAGTGGAAACGACCTCTATTACGCAGGCTTTCTTTTGGATAAAAATACGCTGCTCCGTTCATGGAACGGCTATTCCGGAGCAGCTATTATTGCCGCTAACGGAGTCAACGTTTTTGCCAAAGATGCGGTCTGGAATCGGGATTCGTATGCTATTCAATACCATCTATCATCCGTCGCGAAGATTGTATTACCTTTGCCAAACGGTGAAATTGTAGTGGTATCTGAAGACGGAAAAACCCTACAGATGTTCACTAATATGCAGGCGCTTCGCGATCATGCACCGGAATTCAATCCTCCGGAGCTTAGAGTAACAGATGTAAGCTTTTACGATACTGAGTCGACTAAAGGAGTAATAGGAGGTACGGTTTCTTGGTACAGTATGCCGCCAGGCACCTCCATCATAACCGGCTATACGATTTATTTTCTGGATGAAAACTTGAATAAACTAGGACCTCTGATTGGAGATGCTCCGTATGAATCATCTCGGTGGTATTATAACTATTCAATTCCCCAAACAAGCATTATGCCGGGAACGAAGTATATAGGCGTTTATACAAAGAACGCTAACGGAGAAAGTTCTTCCGCTGCGACGGTTGAGCTTTCGGATTATGTCAATACGCCAGGTAGCGGAGGCGGAGGGAATTCACCCTCCTACTTTAACTATACACTTGAAGATCAGAATACCGTTCGTGGAAACATCCATCCGTTGGTCTCATGGTACACGCCAATTGAAATGAACTATACCGGTTATCAAATATCATTTGCTGATGCTTCTGGAGCACAGCTCGGTGGTAATTACAGTGTTTCCAAGCATACATTGCCTGGTATAACTTATCGTGTTGATGTTGCCGAGAATATTGTGCCACAGGGGGCCGTTTATCTCGACTTAAGGCCGAAAGATCTGGTTGGGAATGTTGGAACTGAATTGTACCGGATGCAGATTTTTGATAATACGATAAGTAGTCCGGTTATTGAAGGAACGAATACAGCGATTCCCGCCCCGGATCTTTTCATGGGTCCAAACTTGGATAGAGATGTATCTCAAGGAAGCATTGGCGGTTCGTTCAGTTGGAGAGAAGCCTCCTCGGAAGGAGCGGCAACAAGCTATGTACTTTATTTCGTCGACGGGAACAATGTTAAACTGCAATCCATTGCCGAAATAACTAGAAATAACCTTAATCGCCCCAATCAATGGGTGGGTTATCCGTCTTATGAAATTACACTGCCGCACGGGACTGCAATTCCAGCAGGTACTCAAAGGATCGGGATTTTCGGCAAAAATAGTCAAGGTGAGGGCAAGGACGGACTCTACTTCGGATTATGGGACAGTATCGACGCTGATCCAGGTAATGATTACTTTGAGGACTTAGATGCTCGCGCTTCGGAAATTGATGGCGTATTGCACTGGATTCCTGTCTTCAATGAAAATATGGTAAGCAAATATGTGGTCAGCTTTGTGGATTTAAATCTAATGACTATCGGGCAGCCTATCGCTGAGGTGAACAAAGGGCAGCAGCGGTATAACCTCACTATTCAGGATATGCAAATTCCAGCGGGTGCTTGGGGCTTGATGGTAAAAGCGGTGAATCCGACAAATGAGGAGGTTTTATTGGGGTATTATAATCTGGTTGATAATATATCGAGTGAATCTGTTTCTACCTTGCCGACGGATAGCCAATCCCCTGCCATTAGTGTGAACCAACTGGATTATGATGGAGATGCAGGGGAAATAGGAGGGACTCTACTCTTTTATTCTGGTAATAGCTTCTATTCTACAACTCGTTACGATATTTATTACGTCAACGATCAACTGCAAAAACTTAAAGCAATGGTTAGCATTCCAGGAGGCGGATTTGGCATATATCAGGCTAGTATCCCTATGAATACCCAGATTCCATTAGGAGCAACGAAGATTGCAGTTTATGCCGTGTCTTCGACGGGAATGAGCACTCCTGTTACCACTAACATAATTGATCGGACGTACGGATTATCCTTGAATCCCGATCAAATTCAAATTACTAATAATAAAACCGGATCCTCTGATACGATTACTGTATCGGGTCTGAATTACGGAGATATCGTAAGGGTGTATCGCGATTCCACGTCAGCCAACTCATACTTACGTCAAGAAGTTGCCCCGGATGCTGCTTCTTTGAGCTTTACCGTTCCTCAGCTAGGGTCCGGGGAGGGGAGTTTGTATTTCTCCGTGCAGCATGGCGGCGGCTATCCAAGTATGAAGATTGCAAAAACCTATACAGCTGAACCTGCCGCCCCTGGGGTCGGTGGAGCAGGCGGAGGCGGTGGTGGTGGCGGAGGAGGCGGAGGCGTAAGCTTGCCGACGCGTGACGCCAACGGCAGAATGACTTATTCCTTCCAACCGGCTCATATAGATATGTTGATCGATCTCGCCAAAGAAGCCAAGAAGGAGCTTATCCTTGATGCTACGGCTAAACAGCATCTTGATATTACTACCGTTAGCTTCGAGGGAGATATCGCTAAGATTGCGGCGAATAAGGGCAAGCCTATCATCATTAAAGCAAACGACGTGCAGTTCATATTCCCCGTTAATTCCTTAAGTGGGGCATACGAATTTGAAACTGTGAAGCTTACAATTGCTTCTGAAGACGTTCAGATCCTTGGAGACTTCGCAACGGCATCCCCGATCCTGGAGCTTTCATTAGCTGAAAAAGATAAGGTCCTAACAACGTTTGAGACGCCTATTGAGGCAACTTTCCGCTACGATCCGTCAAAAGTAACGAACGATAAGAATTTGGGTGTGTATTGGTTGGATGAGACAACGAGCACCTGGACCTATATCGGGGGACGGATAAATGGCGACGGAACAATTACCGCGTCATTATCACACTTTTCGAAGTATGCCGTTTTGGAGAAGACGGCAGCAGCCGAGAAAACATTTGCGGATACCCAAGGGCACTGGGCTCAAAAAGACATTGATCAGCTTGTCGGCAAAAAGATTATCGATGGTATGGACGAGCAATCCTTTCAACCGGACAGCAACATGACGAGAGCGCAGTTTGTTACCATCCTGCAGAAGGCACTTCACCTGTCCTCTCAAGCAGAATCAAAAGCTTTTGAAGACGTAGCTGTTGATTCATGGTATGTGGATGCTGTGAACGCCGCTTATGCTGCGAATATCGTAGGAGGGACAAGCGACAGCACCTTCTCTCCAGAGGCTTATGTAACGCGAGAGCAGCTGGCGGTTATGATGGTCAATGCGTATTTGAACGTTACCGGTAAAAAACTGAGCGATATTGTTTCAGATCTACCGAATGATTATGCAGATGCAAGCAGCATAAGTGAGTGGGCTAAACAATACGTTGCAGCGGCTACATCACTTGGCTTGCTGAATGGTGTGGACAATACCCATTTTGCACCGTCTCAAAATAGCACAAGAGCTCAAGTGGTCACCGTTGTCGTACGTATGCTGAAGCAAATTAACGACATGAAATAAGCTTAATGCCAAAAAACTCTACATCGTTGATGTAGAGTTTTTTGATGTTCATTTCTCCTTACCCCAGCAGTTCTTCCTCATCCTCCCCCGCAACAACCCCATATCGCTCCAAAGCCTTCCCCGATGACTCCAGCATCCGCCTTTTCAAATAATCGCCCTCCGCCACCCGGACGCGTTTCCCCAGGAAGCGAATTTTGGAGAGCAAATACTCCATTTCATCCCCAAGCAGCGTGATTCTGACCCGATAGGTGTCGTTCGCCGCATCGTACTCTACGTCTTTCTCGAAGCTGGAGAAGGCGTACAGGATGCGGGACAGCTCCGGATTATAGAGGCGGACGATCTCGATAAGCACTTCGCTTTTGCGGGAATCGAGTGTTCTCCCGATTTGGTTCCGTATACGCTCTACTGACGACGGTTCGATGGACTCTTCCGTGAGCGCTTGGATTTTGTTCAGTCGGGTGCTCATGAAGGCGTGATGCCGCGTGTGATACCAGAGCAGATACCATTCTCTTTTGACCATGGAGTACTCCAGCTTGTAGGGAACGCCGGAATGATCCGTGTTCACGCGGCCACCCTTAATTTCGTAGGTCAGGCGGATGCCTGTCTTGTTCATGATGTGCCGGCGCAAGGTTCGCAGGAGCGGGTGGTAGACCTGCTTCTCCGACATGCGGGCTTTCTCCACCAAGTGGCGGGAGGTATCCATGACGGGATCCGGCTCGAGGATGGAGCGCAGCTTATCCAGCGTACCCGCCGTGAAGGCATCGGCTGCCGCCGGCTGTTCGAGCATCGTCTTCAGCCAAGCACGTTCGTGCGAGGTGACCATGAAGGTGCCGGAGTCCTCCAACCGGGAGATGATCTGGTGGTTAAAAATTTTCTCAAACAGATTCATAGTAAGACTGAATCTCCTTCCATTCGGCAATCATTTCCCGCCGCAGCCGGCTGGGCTCCAAGATCTCGCAGCTAGAGCCGAAGCTGCGCAGCCAGGGCTTGATTTCGGTCGTGCCGTTGACTTGGATTTCATATACGAATGATTCCTCATCTTCATCCACAATCTCTCCCCATTGCCCCTGCAGCAGGACGCGCTCTTTGACGAAGTTCGGCTCCGAGCCTTCCGGATGATAGAATCGGGCGCGCACGGTCACGGGTAAGCCGGTATCGATGAGCCAGCTGTATTTTATTTTCTCCGCAAGCTCGTTCTTCTTGTCCTCATGCCAAGCCTCATCCACGGTTTCATCCTCTTCGATTTGGGTGATGCCTTCCATGCGGTATTTGCGAAGGCCCTCTCTGCCGTGAGCGAGCAGATACCATCTGCCATATTGATGATCGTACACAATCTTAAGCGGAAGCGTCCTCTCGGCTTTGCCCTCCGTGTCCCGTGCGAAGAGGGGATTGGTGTTCTTGGAAGCGTAGCTTTTCTCAGACTTCGGCGAGAAATATAGGAAACGGACCTTGCGCCGGTGCCGGATGGCATGAAGGAGCGTAAACAGATGCGCCTCATCCAGGATTCGGGAGTGATAATGATACTTATATAGAAATGGTTCGAGCGTATCCTGCCGGGCTGGGTTGCGCAGCAGATGCTTCTTGAGGCCGTCGCGCAGCAGATAGCCCTGGACCGAAGGGACCTGCGTGTTCGCCATCACATCCACGAAATCGTAAAGATCGATTAGCTCCTCATCCGATAAGCTTCGAACCAGATCATTTTGAATCCGGTATTGGTAGGGGCGGGGGCCTGGTTCTCTCCGAATGACGCCAACCTCCTCCAAGTATTTGAGGTCGGAGCGTATGGTTTTCTCGTCGGGCATCGGAAGATCGGAGGGGAGGCTGCTGCAGCACGTATCCAAAAGTTCCATCGTGGTCATAGGCTGATCGTTCATCGCGGCCATGAGCAGCGAGATGCGCTGGCTTTCGGATTCCTTGACGGATTTGGCGCGGAACAGGAACAAGAGCAGAGGATCGGTGGAGTCATAGTAGCTGAACCGAATCGTTTGGGCTAATTCCCGGCTTTGTTCCTTGGGCAAATGCTGGTGCATGGAGCTCACGACTTCTTTGAGCCGGCGGATCGTTTTATCGAAGGTATGGACGGAAATGCCGAGCCGCTCCGCGAACTGCTGCCTGCTGAACGCCCCGCTGGTAAGCACGAGCATCCGCAGGAACTGAATTTCTTTATCAAAGCTCTCTTTGGCCACGAGGGATCCTCCGTTCAAAAGTAACATGTTCTTCCATTGTAACAGGGGATGGATTTGGGTGGAATGGAAAAGTTTATGCGGCGTCGTAATACTTTCGCCATGTTCGTTATTACGAAAATGAGCGAAGATAGAACCTGTAGACGATAAAAGCCAAAGGGCGTTCCCATCCTACATGTTTCTTGTTCGGACGGTCGTAACGAGGCAGGGATATCGAGATGTCCCGCAGTGCCGCGCATCGTATGCTGCGGTATCCTGTACGATCGGACGGTAAGAAACCATTATTTGGGGTTCGATTCCCCAATCGCATAATGAGCGATTCTGGTAGAACACTCGACTTCCACTCGAGCGATGATCAATTTTATTAGACCTATTAGCGGGAATCCTCAGTTTGCCATCGAGCAGGCACTGAGAACGCAGCTTAGCAGCCAGTGGATACCGGATAGGAATAAGGTGCACGACCAGGTAGCGGCAAGAAGAGCGAGCGCGGACTGAAACGGAGATCGCATTCGCTATCCGTAAGCTACGTGTGCAAGTACCGATTTCCCCAACCTCAAGCTTGGCTCCGCTCCTGAATCAGGGGGATTCCCTATGAGAGGTCACCAACCACCATCAAATCATCAAAGTTCCGTGAAATGAGGAGATAAATTATGTTTAAGAAAATCATTGTGAAAGCTGACGAAAGAGGATTATTGTTTAGAAAAGGCAGTTATGTGAAGCACTTGCAGCCGGGCGCTTATCGGATCGCTCCATTTTCGGATGATGAGATCGTCTTGTTGAATGTTACGAAGCCGTTTGCCGTGCAGGGGAAAGATCTGAATTTGTTTCTTCAAGATGAACGTCTGCTCGGTGAACTTACCGTTATCCATGTTCAGGATCATGAGTACGTGCTTCATTATGAGGATGGCAAGTTCGTGTCGCTGCTGACAGCCGGTAAATATGCTTTCTGGACTGTGCTCAAAAAGCACGACTTTACTCGAGTCGACATTCGCCAACCAGAGGTTGGTTCAGATATAGATAAAGCGATATTTGCGAAAATTGCTGGGTATCTCTATGCGTCCGAAGTGGCCAGCCACGAGACAGGGGTGCTATTTTATAACAATGTCATGCAGAAGGTGCTTGCCCCGGGGAAATATTACTTTTGGAAGGGGCCGGTGATGGCATCGATCAAAACCGTCGATTTGCGGCAGCAGCAGCTGGATATGACGGGTCAGGAAATGATGACGGAAGACAAGGTAACGCTTCGTTTAAACTTCGTCTGCCAGTACAAGATTGTCAACCCGCTGCGGGTACTGGAGATCAAAGCTTTCGAAGATCAGGTCTATATTCTTCTGCAGTTAATTCTGCGTGAATATGTAGGGACTTTGAAGCTCGATGACCTGTTGCGGATGAAGCAAGAGATTGCGGCATTTGTACTTTCCCGTCTGAACGGCATGAGCGAGGATTATGGGGTTAAATTCTATTCCGCCGGTGTCAAAGATATCATTCTGCCTGGGGACGTTAAAGAGATACTGAATACGGTTCTGCTAGCCGAGAAGAAGGCCCAAGCCAACTTGATTACCCGTCGTGAGGAGACAGCTTCCACTCGCAGCCTGCTTAACACAGCCAAGCTGATGGATGAGAATCAGACTCTCTTCCGATTGAAGGAAATTGAATTTCTCGAGAAAATGTGTGAGAAAATCGGGACGATTTCGCTGACCGGCGGGGGTAATCTGTTGGAGCAGTTGAATTCGCTTCTTGGTGGGGCTAGACAATAACGTAAAATACCGGAGAGGGGATAGCCGCATGCATGATGTCGGAGAACATGTATTAGAGGAATTAAGGCAAATCGAGAAGAAAGAGAACGTCCGGATCTTGTATGCATGCGAATCGGGCAGCCGTGCATGGGGATTCCCATCAAAGGATAGCGATTACGACGTGAGATTTCTCTATGTTCGGCCTGTGGAGTGGTACTTATCGATCTATGAGAAGCGGGATGTGATCGAACGTCCGATTAGCGACATGCTGGATATCAATGGATGGGATTTGCGCAAAGCTTTGAACTTATTCCGTAAGTCCAATCCACCGCTGCTCGAGTGGCTTCAGTCCCCGATCGTCTATAGGGAGAACCATGAAGTAGCGGATCAAATTCGTTGTATTGCTCCTTTCACGTTTTCACCAAGGTCATGCATGCATCACTATTTGCACATGGCGAAGGGGAACTATCGGGAGTACCTGCAGGGTGAGCTGGTGAAAATCAAGAAATACTTTTATGTTCTCCGTCCGATTCTGGCATGCGAATGGATAGAAAAGCACAATACCATGCCGCCTATAGAATTTGGTAGGCTGGTTGATGCCATTCTGCCAAGGGAAAGCGAGCTTAAGGAGATTATCGGTGGTTTGCTTGTACGTAAAAGAGCAGGCGATGAGATGGATTACGAACCGAGGATTAACGCGATCAACACGTTTTTGGAAGAAAGAATGGAGTTTTACGGGCGGATATCAGCGGGTATGCAGTCGTCAGATGGGGGACAGGATCAGAGGCTTGACGAGTTGTTTCGATCCGTGCTGACACAAGTATGGGAACAAGGTAATGAAAACAATACTACTAAGCCAAAGGGCTTTAAACTCGGGTATGATTACAAGATGTAGGAGTTGAAATAGGATATGGCGTATCAACATATAGAAGGCGTTCGTGTCTGGGGGAATCCCGACAGCGGGGCGTTAGCGCAAGCAAAGATATGTGCGAACACTGGTAATGTCGTCCAAACGCTGCTTATGGCGGATCATCATAAAGGGTACAGCCAACCGATCGGCGGTGTTGTCGTCTATGACGGACAAATCTCTCCTTCCGGTGTGGGGTATGACATTGCATGCGGCAACAAAGCGGTGCGTACCAATTTGTTTGCCGAATCTATGAAGCCCGCATTAGCGAGGAAGATGGATGAGATCGCCCGCAAAATCTCTTTTGGCGTGGGCCGTGTTAATAATGAGAAGGTGGATCACGAGCTTTATGACGATCCGGATTGGGCCGTCTTCAAGGCGGTGGGCAAACAGGAGCACGAAAAGCTGAAAGCCTTGGCGCAAAGTCAGCTCGGCACCGTCGGCAGCGGCAACCACTTCGTAGATTTGTTCGAAGAGGCGGGGACCGGCCGTGTGTGGATCGCGAATCATCTCGGGAGCCGCGGGTTCGGTCACAAAACGGCAAGCGGCTTCATCAACTTGGCTGCCGGCAGAGAGTTTCTCGCGAACGCCCCCGGTGAGAAGATGGATCAGCCGCCTGTCCTGCTGGATCTGAGCAGCGAGCTTGGCGATATGTACTACCGGGCGATGAAGCTGGCGGGGCGTTATGCCTATGCCGGGCGGGATTATGTGATGAAGCAGGTATTGTCGATTATGGGAGCGGAAGCGGACCTGGAAGTGCATAACCATCATAACTACGCTTGGCAGGAGGAGCATAACGGCAAGCAAGTCGTGGTCGTCCGCAAAGGAGCAACTCCGTCCGCACCCGGTCAGGTTGGCTTCATCGGCGGCAGTATGGGCGATATCTCCGTTATCGTGAAGGGGAAGGATAGCCTGGAGAACCGGGATGCTTACTACAGCACCGTTCATGGAGCGGGGCGGGTCATGAGCCGGACTCAAGCGGCAGGGAAAATGAACTGGAAAACCCGCGCCCGAAACGGCGGTCAAATCAGTGCGGAACAAATGATGAAAGCTGTTCGGGATTATGGTGTGGAGCTGCGCGGCGCGGGTACGGACGAGAGTCCTTTCGTGTACCGGAAGCTGCAAGAAGTGCTGGATGCGCATGCGGAAACGATCGAGGTTATGCATGTACTGAAGCCGATCGGTGTTTGTATGGCTGGAGCGGATGAGTTTGATCCGTATAAGGATTGATTTTATTTTCAACCGGCATTATCGAAAAAGAGTGATCTAGCGTGAGTAAGCTTAATGAATGGTTCAAGAAGTAGACATAAGGAGGTCGAACATCGTGTCAAATCCGGATGAGAAGAAAATCCACACCTATCAAGATTGGTTGACTTGGGAAGGAAATTGGGAGTTAATAAACGGAAAAGCTTATAACATATCGCCGGCTCCAACTTCATTGCACCAATTTATTGTAGGCGAGCTTCATTTTGAATTGCGGACATTTTTTCAGGATCGGAGTTACTATGTGTTCGTGGCTCCATTCGATGTTTATTTCAGTGAAAGCGGCGAGTACGAAACACCTGATCATGTTACACAGCCGGATCTCTCGGTTGTTTGCTCGAAGGATCAAATATCCAAAAACGGTTGTTATGGTGCCCCCAAGTTAATCATTGAGGTTCTGTCACCATCCACGGCGTTGAAAGATTTTAATGAAAAGTTTAATTTATATCAGAAGTATGGCGTACAGGAGTATTGGATTGTTGATCCTGGGAATCGAACGATTCATGTATACACGCTGCAGGAGGGCGCTTACCAGGTACGGAATCTGTATACGGAGCAGGAGGAAATTCAATCTTTCGTTTTCAAAGATTTGCATATGTCTGCGAGCAGACTGTTTAGCTGGGAATAATGCATAAATGAATCAGCAGAAAGGCATCGTAATCTTCTTTAACAGGAGGGACGGTGTCTTTTTTATATATGAAGTCTTTTCCTTGGACCACTTAACTATGTTGCGGAGAAGCGCCAGCATAATGGATTAAGCCACTCGGACTTTATCAAATCTTTATACAGACTTATGTAAATCTTCATCGACATTCGAATTTAATTATGTAAAATATTGTGTGGTTGTAGATCTTTTCAGATTGGATCAATGAACTTAAGGAGCACATTCATGATAAACTTTGAGGAAAGAAAAAGGTTAATCTCGTTAATTATCGTACTATGCTTTGCATTTTTATGGCCGATTATTAATTCAACATATCTTCTATTTCACCCAAGTAGTGGGGCGGTAGGCGGTAGTCATTTGGACTTCGGTTTTAGCGTGGTCCTTGAACTGCTTGCATTAATCTTACTTGGCGCCTCACTCCGGAGTCAGCAAAGGAGCTTCAAGGAACTTGGCATTACCTTCAAAGTCTCCGATCTTGGTCATGCGATATTACTCTATTTCTCCTTCTATATACTCGAGATACTAATGTTTCTATTTGTCCCACACATGAATGCTGAAGTTCGTAACATTGGGTTTTTAAAAAGCGATATGACACCATTTTATCTCATATTTATCCTTGTGAATCCTTTCTTTGAAGAGTTGATCGTTCGGGCTTATGGAATAACGGAGTTTCTTCACTTTTTCAAAAAAGAAGAGATCGCTGTTCTGGCTAGTACACTGATCCAAACGTCGTATCATTTGTATCAAGGTGCAATTCCCGCGATATTAAACGGGGTACTATTTTTTGTTTTCTCCATTTATTTTGCGAAAAAGAGACGCATTATTCCCATTATTCTGGTTCACGGGTTTCTTGATATGTACGCGATGATTCAATTTCATGGGACTTGATAATGTTTGATTTTGGAGGAAGCCACGTGAGTGGTTTCCTTTTTTAGTTTTCAGCGTTTTCAAACTGGTTTGTGAGAGGAAACAAAAGGTAAACATGAGTGAAATATAGTAATAATTGTATATTTCCACAAACTATATTAGCATTATAGCTAGCTACAATGAGTAAAAGTAAAACTAGGAGGATCGGAACTTATAAAATTGAAATTCGGGAGCGAGTCATAACGCACTTTTTGCCCCTAATAGTTCTATTAGAACTGATTTTAATTTTCTGCGATGCATGTCAAAGTAATTATCCCTCGAGCAAGCCCTCTCATTCGGAATCTGCATCAGCCCTGGAGCCAACCATCAAGGGATATATAACAATTCAAATTTAGTGAATGGAGATGGTTGTGTGGGTGAAGATGTAAAGTGGAATTTATCGGCTGTATACTGGGGACTCTTCTCTTCAATTTTACCTTTTATTTTGTTATTTGTTGTTGTAGTTATAGTTATGGTTTATAACGTAAAAAATAGTAGAGAATTAAATAGAATACTTGAAGAAATCCAAGAACTAAAAAAGAAATTCTAGAAAAGACTTGATGCAAAAGTAATACCAATGAGAATACGAGGCACGATGAAATTTGGGTTATATGCCCTGATTATTATGCATCTTCTCTGAAAACATAGTGAGGAGAAAAAAGATAGAGGAAATGCTGATTAATATAATAACAGAAAGTCTGACAAAATAATTCTTTAATCCTATACGAATAGAAATACACCTCTCAATCTCAAAATCAACATTCAATAAGTGAAAAAAGCCACCCCGCAAGAGAGTGACTTAATGTACTGATATTAAATCCCTGTTCTTTGACAAGTAATTCACTTATTTTGAATGAGGTATGAAACGAAAATGACTAGAGATGTAATAAAAGCACCTAACCATCCGATAGTAGGAGCATACTCTACATAGCTCTGACCATACAAAACAAACAACATGAAGATAACGTTTAACACCATAGCCGAAACTACTATTAATTTACTTTTCATAACAGTCTCCTTACATATACGAAGTGGCTATACGCTTCATCAATTAATAGGAACTTGGATCTTTTTGGCATGTGCCGGAACAATAGCCTACCACGGATCCTGATACAACAGTAAATACGTTAATTCAGGATCAATGCATCCTTTATTTTTCACCCCTTACTTATTAAGTAAAATAAATATAATTATTACAACATACGTACGATAAAAAATAATAAATGTCTATGGAATATGAGAAAATTTGTAAAATCTTTATGCTTCTTTAATGTTATTAATTTATTACTAGAGGAATAAGGAGGAGATTACAGGGATTATCGAATGTTACTATGTCGACTCGGAGGGGAAAAGAGTTAAATTAGATAGGAGCATGTTTCATCCTTACAAAAATGTAGCTGTTGATACTTACTTTGCCGACGGAAGACGTGGGCGGATTCCTCCCGTGTTGGGGGTGTATATTGGATCCGTAGATCAATTAATGCATTTCATAGAATTGAATTTCCATGTTAAGTTATAACGCTAGATCGTAGAATGGAAGGAGTTTAACAATGAATGAAAAGGTTCTTGATTTACGCCTTAATTGTTGTCTTAAGCTACTTTTCGGGAGTCCTGTCCTACAGTACGGCTCACCCCTGATAATAACGAGATGGATCAACTATATCCCTGGGTAAAAGTCTTTTTTTTATTTTTAGCACTTCCCATATATTTTGTAATCATCTTATTTTTTCGCCTTATTAAGACTCGTTGATTTGGGTATTTAACAAGACCGGAAATTTTATTGTCCGAATATGCACTCTTACTTTATTCGTTTTTCATAGGAACGGCCTTATTATTTTCAATCTGCACATCCATTGTGGAAGTGTTAGGTAGACGTGATTTATAAAAGGAAGATCAACGTACTTCTAGAAGTGCAATCCCAAGAGTCTGTCCCAAGAGCAAGAGTCATGACCTATGGAATTCGCCGAATATTAGGTGAATTATATTTTTTAGAAGCAGTAGAAGCCAGGCAGTCTGTAACTGCCTGGCTTCTTTGTTCGTGCTAATAAGGCTTTTCTAGTTAGATCAGTGAGAAGCTTAGAAACTAAATAAAGATAGATAAACAAAAGTAAAATATAGTAATAATTGTATTTTTATAGAGATTATATTAACATTATATAGACCATGGGGTATTACATGTTGATCTTGGCGTCAATAGATTATGTCTCTAAAGGAGTGGAGTTGAAAAGGACGTTATGCGTGTTAGGACTTACGCTGGTGGTTACGCTGGTGGTCGCGGGTTGTGTAAAAGCCGTCGATACGAAAACAGAAGAGGTATCCCCGACGCCAATGGCTATAACCGATTCAATGGATAAGAAGATAGAATTAGCAAAAACAGGTGGCATGATGATCTTCGCATATCAGCCGGCGGAGGGTGACGTATTTAAAGGAATTACGGTCCAAACGAAAGAACCTAGCAAAACTTTTTCATGGAGCACAACGATAAATCCGACGTATTATCCGACAATAACGGTTGGAGATTTTTATACGGGAGGTAAAGATGAGATTGCCATAATTCTTACCAAAGGTTATGGAACGGGCATTCTTCAACAGGAACTTCATGTTTTAAAAAAGGAGGATTTATCTGAGATTCTAGTCGAGAACCCTATAATAGCTATTAAGAAGAATGTTAAAAGTAAGATAACCAAGGGAGATAAAACAGTTACAGTTGAGCTAGAGGCTAACGGGATGAAATTTAAGAAAGAATACAAGAAGTCGGCAGCAGGAACGTGGAACGAGAATGTGGCATTTGGAGATATCGTACAGTTTATCATTGACAAAAATAAGATCACAGCCCATCTTCCAGGAGCGGTTAGCCCAGCACCCGAAATAGTTGCTACTGCAGTTGCCGAATATGGTAAGGATCTAAAGATCAATAAAGTGGATCTGATCGAAGAAAAGTAAAGATGACTAACGTGTTGAAACCTTTGAGTCAAGCCTGTAGTACATTGTTCCGTAAGGAGCAGAGTCAGCAGGCTGTTTGGTATTTTGACAATAAGAATTTGTCCAGAAGGAATTACTATTAGGAAGGGAGGAGTTCAACAAACAATGAAAGGATTCTTGATTTATACCTTAATTGTTGTCTTAAGCTACTTTTCGGGAGTCCTGTCCTACAATACGGCTCACCACCTACTTGCCATACCTGATAATAACGAGATGGATCAACTATATCCCTGGGTAAACATCTTTTTTTTATTTTCAGCACTTCCCATATATTTTGTAATCGTTTTATTTTTTCGCCTTTTTAAGACTCGTTTCTTCGTAATTAATACCTTACTTAAGACAGTATATTTAATAGGAATTAGCTTAGTTATCGCGGCAATGGTGCCCTATATGTTCGGTGGATTTGGGTATTTAGCAAGTCCGGAATTTTTATTATCGGAATATGCAATCCTGCTGTATTCGTTCTTCGTAGGAGCGGCCCTCGTATTCGCTATCAGCTCATCCATTGTGGAAATGTATGTGAATAACAAGAAATGACCAGCCTGAATTCATTTTCCAATCATCAAACACCCCTCACCTTCATAAATATAAAAGCATGACATCTTTCGTTGAAAGGGGAAATGTCCGTGTCCCATGCGAACATCATTAGATTCTTAATTCTTAATGACAAAGGAGATGGCATTTATTGAGTAAATGAGGGAGTAAATGTCGAATTTTATCAAATCTTTAGGAAGAGTTTTGTGAATCTTTATGGACATTCGAGCATATTCTTGTAAAATGTATCTGACAACTGTTTTACATAAAGATTTTGATGAATGTTGAAGGAGGAATAATGATGGATTGGTATTTAAAGGTGTTGAAAAATTACGTAGGGTTTTCAGGAAGAGCACGGCGCAAGGAATATTGGATGTTTGTGCTTTTCAACTTGATTATCTCTATTGGACTTGCAATTATTGAACGCATATTGGATATTAAATCCGTTTTAACCGGTATCTATTCTTTGGCTGTCTTGCTGCCGTCACTAGCCGTTACATTTCGGAGACTCCACGATACGGGGAAAAGCGGTTGGTGGATCTTGATTGGTCTAATCCCTTTTATTGGAAGCATTGTTCTTATCGTATTTAATTGCATGGACAGTGAGCCTAATGAGAACAAATATGGTCCGAACCCGAAGCAGTTTGCGTAAGTAAGTTGTCCGTCAATTAATAAGCTAACCCCATCCTGAAGGGATGGGGTTAGTTGTTTTTTATTTAGAAATATAAAAAGTGTTGTTTGCAAAATTAATCTTGCTGAACAATTATGTCCGCCGTTAGCGTCCGTTCGGCCAGAATGCGCATAAACGGATTTTGCCTAAACTTCAATTCTTCCATCTCCTAAAATCTAGTAGTATTTAACTGTGTGATAGTACCAGATATTTCAAGGGCTTTCAAATTTTATTTTTGTGCCTACTTGCTTCATATCTATATGGTAAAATAAGGGGAAAAGGGAAGTCTAGCTAATCCAAATAACAAGGAGAACAAAAATGAAAACCAAAAAAGCGATGTTACGCATTACCGCCATTGTAATCTTAATTTTCTTTTGTTTGAGTGGTGGGATGGTAGTGGCAGATAATGACCGAGACAATATTGTCGTTATCGTTGATAACCAGAATGTGAGCTTTGAAGAACCGCCCGTTAATAACCAGGGGACTATTATGGTACCTATGCGAGCTATCTTCGAAGCCTTACATGCGAGTGTGACTTGGAGTGATGAAGATCACAAAGTAACCGCCGAGAAGGAAGGCGTAGTGGTTCAACTCATTCCCGGCTCACCATTTGCACTTATCAATGAGAGAGCAATTGTCTTAAGTTCCAGTTCATATGTTTCAAATGGCAGCACGATGGTTCCGATTAGGTTCATAAGTGAATCGCTCGGAGCAAGCGTATCTTGGAGCTCGGCCGACCAAAGTGTTACGATTAAGACGATGACATCAAATGTAAATACAGGACATCACGCCATGGGCACTCTGCCACAGAATAACACACCAGCATCAGCTACATTTGTGCCCGACGGATTAACGATTCAGTTCGTACCGTCCCAAAACGCAGAAACTTTGGAGGCCAAAGCAAAATCACTCGAGAAACTACTTGGTGATCGATTAGGGATTCCCGTTAAAATGACCGTTTCCAACAGTTATCCCAATGTTATTCAGGCAATGGCTACCAAGAAAGTAGACATTAGTTTTCTGCCGCCATCCCAATATGTTTATGCGCATGATAATCTTAAGGTGGCCGATGTACTTATGCAAGCATTGCGCTATGGTGTGGATCCGTTCACGGGTAAGCCGACTCAGAAGCTCGTTGACTTTTACCAATCTATGATCGTTGTTAAAGCGGACTCACCAATTTGGAATATTGAGGATTTAAGGGGCAAGACCATTGGATGGCAGGGTGTGACTTCTGCTGCAGGCTACGTTTACCCAGGTTTGGTGCTAAGGAATAGCGGAATAAATCCAGTGAAAGATGTTGAGGGGAAAATGTTTCAAGGTCACGATAGAGCTATTGTTGGCTTACTCAAGGGCCAAGTCGATGCTGCTGCAGTATTTCAGGACGTTCGCTCACTCATGCTGCGAGATTTTCCTGATTTAATGAAAGATACCCGTATTCTTGCGTTCTCTGATAAGATCCCTAATGACACTATCGCTGTGCGATCAGATATGGATTCAGAATGGCGGAAGAAAATTCAGGATGCTTTTGTTTCTTTAGGGAATGATCCAGTCGGAAAGAAGACGATTCAGGATGTATTTGCACACCAGGGGTATACACTTTCTGAAGACAATAAGTTTGAAATCGTTCGTGAAGCGCTTAGCTCAATAAGTGAAGATTAACCGGATTACTAGAATCGGATCTTCTCCCTCACTACAGTGGGGGATTTTTTTATTTCCTTACTTACCGCAACGTAACTAACTGACATCTTTTTCAGTTCTTATGTAGTTTTTCCTTTGCTTGTATAATAGCAATGAAAGCAAATCCGTGCATGAATGGAGGGCTCACAATGAACTATAGAACTCTTGGCAGAACAGGGTTACAGATATCGGAAATCGGTTACGGAGCATGGGGGATTGGCAAAACGTCCTGGATCGGGGCGTCCGACGATGAGTCGATCGCTGCACTGAACCGTTCCATCGAGTTGGGACTGAACTTCATTGATACGGCTTTGGGTTACGGGGACGGCCATAGCGAGAGGCTGGTTGGACAAGTGGTGAAAGCTCACAGTCAACCGATCTACGTGGCGACCAAAATCCCGCCGAAGAACAGACAATGGCCCGCCCGGGACGGAGTGCCGGTGGAAGAGGCGTTTACAGCGGAGCATGTCATAGCTAGTACGGAGCAAAGCCTGCGCAACCTCGGTCTGGACACGATCGATGTGCAGCAGTTCCACGTCTGGTCCGACGAATGGGTGGGACAGGGCGATTGGCTGGAAGGTGTCCGCAAGCTGAAGGAACAAGGCAAAATCCGCCATTTCGGCATTTCGATCAACGATCATCAACCGAACAATGCCCTGAAGCTGATTGAAACGGGGCTGATCGATACGGTGCAGGTGATCTATAACATTTTCGAGCAAAGTCCGGAGGATCAGCTGCTTCCTGCCTGTACGGCACACAATGTCGGCGTCATCGTCAGGGTTGCGCTGGATGAAGGCGGCTTAACGGGACGCATTACACCGGATACGACTTTCAGCGAAGGTGACTTCCGCAACGGTTATTTCCGGGGTGACCGCAAACAGCAGGTCTATGATCGCGTACAGCAGATCGCATCCGATCTGGAAGCATCCGTGGAACAAATGCCGGAAATCGCTCTGCGGTATGTGCTGAGCCATCCTGCTGTGTCGACCGTTATTCCGGGCATGCGCTCGGTCCGCAATGTGGAAGCGAATATGCGGGTTGGCGACGGGCAAGGGCTGACTAAGGAACAGCTGGAGAAGCTGAAGCCGCATCGTTGGATTCGGGATTTCTATAGAGGTTAGAGGCAGAGACAGCTAAGGGAGGATTATAGATCAATGGATAAAAAGCGAATCATTATCACTGGCGGCAGCGGGAAAGCGGGTCAGTGGATTCTGAAGCATTTTGTGGATCATGGCTACGATGTCATTAATCTGGACGTGAAAGCACCGGCGGAACCGATCTGCCGGACGATTATTACGGATCTTAACGATTTGGGACAAGTTATCAACGCGCTGTCGCCATATAGCACAGGGAATCGGAAAGAGGTGGCGGGGATTGTGCATTTTGCCGCGATTCCTCAGGCCTACACGCATACGAACGATGTGTGCTTCCGCAATAATGTGATGAGCACCTACAATGTGCTGGAGGCTGCAGCGAACTTGGGCATCGGGAAAGTCGTTATTGCTTCGAGTGAGTCGTCTTACGGGATTTGTTTTGCCAGCGAGTTTTTCGAGCCGCAGTATCTTCCGATCGATGAGGATCATCCGCAGCTGCCGGAGGACAGCTATGGCTTGTCCAAAGTTGTGAACGAAGTGACGGCACAGGCATTCAACCGGCGCACCGGCATGCAGGTGGTGAGCTTCCGCCTGGGCAATATTCTTGTGCCGGAGAGCTATGCACAGATCAAGGCCAATTTCGACGATACGGACGCTCGTCTGCGCATTCTGTGGTCTTACATTGATGCGAGGGACGTTGCCTCCGCTTGCCACAAGGCGATTGAAGCGGACGGGCTTGGCGCAGAGGCGCTCATTATTGCGGCGGACGACAGCTCGTCGAACCGGATGACTCGAGAGCTCGTGGAGAAATACCTGCCCGGCGTCCAAGATATTCGCTCCCCGCTGGAGGGAAGAACGTCGCTGATTTCCAATGCGAAGGCGAAACGATTGCTGGGCTGGGAGCCTCAATATAAATTGATGGAGCAGGCATGAAAAAAGGCGGCTGATCCTTTAGGGGATGAGCCGCTTTTTTACTGCGATTCGTCACTGCTGCCCGAGGAAGGGGCTAATGCCGGGTCTCGCTAACGGACACAGCAGCCCTTATTCGTTGAAAAAGGGCCCTTTTAAATATATAACGGACACCAGCGCATCTATTTGCTCATTTTGAGTGGATTTTGCTCCGAAATGGGCTAAATAGGGTCTGCTGTGTCCGTTAGAATCGAAGCACAGAGTGCATTGCGCATATAACGGCTGCTGTGTCCGTTAGGTTGTCGGGGCGAACACTCTCCCAGAAGAAAAGGCCATCCCTCAGGTCCTATCTGGACCTTGGGGACAGCCTTTTTCATTACCAGGCGTATGCTTCCGGCGCCGGTTTGCCAGGGCCTGGGAAGATTTCGTCCAGCTTCTTGAGCACATCCTCGCTCAGGGTTACTTCCGGTACG
Source organism: Paenibacillus sp. MAHUQ-63 (assembly GCF_028765165.1). Taxonomy (GTDB): domain Bacteria; phylum Bacillota; class Bacilli; order Paenibacillales; family NBRC-103111; genus Paenibacillus_E. The sequence goes on from NZ_JARADB010000008.1 coordinate 194,523, forward strand.
CGCAGCGAATCCTGAAGCTGCTCGAACGTACGCGGTCCGATAATCGGCGCAGTAACCGCGGAATGCGAGAGGACCCAAGCCAAGGCGACGACGTCTTCCGGCTCGCCGATCTCTTTGCACAGCGCCGAGAACTGCTCGAGTTGAGGGCGGTGCTTCGCGACCCGCTCGGCCGAGCGTGCGCTGCGTGCGCCTGTACCGGTCAAGGCATTGCGGCCGAGCAATCCGCCCGCGAGAGGGCTCCACGGGATAACGCCGAGGCCCAGCTTCTCGGAAGCAGGGAGGACCTCCAGCTCAGGAAGTCTGTCCAGCAGGCTGTATTTATGCTGCTCCGATACTAAGCCTAAGAAATGGCGGGCCTTGGCCTCTGCTTGCGCGACCGCAATATGCCATCCGGCGAAGTTGGAGGAGCCGATATAGTCGACGGTCCCTTGGTTGACCGCGGATTCGAAGACGCCCCACAGCTCTTCCCAAGTGACATTGCGGTCAATATGATGCATTTGATATAGCTCTATGTGGTCTGTCTGCAATCTTCTGAGCGAGCCTTCCAGATGACGTCTGATTTTGTAAGCGGATAATCCCCGCTCGGCATTAGGTCCATCATGGGGATCGTTCATGTCCCCGTAGGCTTTGGTAGCCAGGATGACTTTCTCTCTGCGGCCTCCGCCTTGTTTGAACCAGCGTCCGATGATCTCTTCCGTCCATCCTCTTCTCTCAACACCGCCATACACGTTAGCCGTATCGAAGAAATTAATTCCAGCATCCAGGGCGGCATCCATAATACGAAAAGCTTCTTTCTCCTCAGTTTCCGGTCCGAAGTTCATCGTTCCCAAACATAACTGACTGACCTTCAAGCCCGATTTGCCTAAGTATGAGTATTTCATGGTTCATCCTCCCACATTCCTCTTAAATTTAGTAGAACCTAATGCTGTGAAGAGTAGTTCGTGATGACAGTTATATTTTATCGAAGTTTCCAATCCATTGTAAGTAGTGAAAATGCTTTTAGTATGTGTGCCGAATGTTACTAGCTAACGTTGAGGTTATTAACTAACCGGGGAGGCGCGGACAATTTTTCCGATCATGAAGTGAGGTTACCTTAAATACAATAGGACATGACATATGAAAAGATATGGCGATAGGAGGTCAACTATGCGTGCAAAAGAGCAGCGCCCGCGCGTTTTCCCCGACTGGTGCGATACGGGCGGCAAGACGGGCGATGGGGACGCCTTACGGCATGTGTTGGACGAGGATGGCGGCATCGTGTGGGACATCTCGCAGGATAAGCGTCTTCCTCATTACGATCATATAGAGATGAGCGGGTTTCAGGTTTCGGTCATCGTCAGTTATGGTGTGGGCGACGGTGGTGAGCTGAAGCTGAACCGGCATGCGGTTTTTCCGGGTTTGCGCACCATTCCTAATGATACGAGGGGGAGCTTATCGCACAATTTCGGCTTGGAGGCTTCAGCCGTCATAAAGGTCGACGGGCAGCCGGTTGAGAGCGAGTATCCGCGTCTGATTAGAATTCGGGGATTTCTCGAAATTACGAGTATAACCAAGCAGGGCCTCGAAATCGTGCGTAAACTGATGCCGGCCGTAGACGAGGCGGCGGTGATCGAGAAAGTGACGATACGCAACTGTGCGGCCAAAATTTTGGAGGTCGAAGTGAACGCGCCGGCGTACCTGCATGTGACAGATCCGGCGGCGGGCGTGGCAGGCTCGTACGAGCTTAGAGCGAATTTGGCCAACTCGGACAGCGAGTATGTGTCCAATAACGCCTGCTATAATTATCGGAGTATGGAACCGGGAGAGAGCCACACGTATTACTGCCTATTTAGTGCGGCCCCGCTGAACCGGGTTCTTGTTGTGAATGCGCATGCGGAAGAGCGGAAGCGGCTCGATTTGGTGGAGCAATGGTTCGGCGCCCTTCGGCTGGAAACGCCGGATCGTACATTGAACGCTGCATTCAACTACGCGAAACTGCGCGGCAGCGAAAGTATTTTCCTAACCCGTAACGGCTTGATGCATGGACCCGGCGGTGGTGACTATTATGCGGCATTATGGACCAATGACCAGTGCGAGTATATCAATCCGTTCTTTCCTTTTCTAGGGTATGAGGCAGGGATCGAACAAAGCATTAACGGCTACTCCTTGTATATGAACCACATGGGCCCGTTATTCAGCAAGCCGCTGGTTTCCAGCCTCATCGCCGAAGGGACCGATTATTGGAACGGAGCAGGCGATCGCGGGGATGCGGCGATGTATGCTTATGGGGCGGCCAGGTTTTGTATGGCGAATGGCGATCCGCAAGTTGCAGAGAAGCTGTGGCCGGGCATCGTCTGGTCGCTTGAATATTGTAGACGGCAGAAGAACGAGCACGGCGTGATCCGCAGCGATTCGGATGAGTTGGAGAACCGTTTTCCTTCCGGGGAGGCGAACCTGTTTACCTCTTGCTTGGTGTATGACGCTTTGCGCAGCACGGCCATGCTCGCCAAGGCAATGGGGAAACATACGTTGACGGTTGAGAAATACTACTTGGAGGAAGCGGCTGAGCTTCGGGGAGCGATTGAGAGGTATTTTGCAGCGGATGTCGAGGGTTATGCAACCTATCGCTATTATGAGGGCAACGATATTCTGCGGTCATGGATCTGCGTGCCTTTGGTGATGGGCTTGTTCGAGCGGAAGGAGGGGACCTTGCAGGCACTCTTCTCGCCCAGGTTGTGGACGGAGAACGGGCTATGTACCCAAGCGGGCGATACGACGTTCTGGGACCGGGCGACGCTGTATGCGCTTCGCGGTGTTTTTGCTGCGGGAGAGCCGGACTTGGCTTTGCAGCATTTGACCGCTATCACACGCCAACGGCTGCTCGGGGAGCATGTGCCTTATTTCGTAGAGGCGTACCCGGAGGGGAATCAGCGCCAGCTGTCGGCGGAGAGCGGGCTCTTCGCCCGCGTCTTTACGGAGGGCCTGTTCGGCATCAGGCCGACAGGCTTCCGGAGCTTCACGTGCAACCCGCAGCTGCCCTCGAGCTGGCAGGAGGCTGCTTTGCGGGACGTGAGGGCGTTCGGAACGGCCTTCGATCTGGAGGTTAGCCGGACGGGGACGGGGAAACGGTTGCGGGTGTATGTGCAAGGGGAGCTTGTTTGCGACCAACAGGCGGGGCTGCGGGATGAGTTCCGGGTGGAACTGTAGGGAGGGATTAGAGCGTTAAAAAGAGTTAGGGTGACCGGAGGGTCACCTTTTTTGTATCCGGCAGGTTTCTTCCCCTCCTGATAATGGATTCACTGATTTTAGCGGGAAATGTATATGAAATTTCGAATAGAATCTGTCGGCTCGTCAAGTCTGGCTTGACTAACCGGCTGCCGGCAACAAAATCGGAAAGCAATTCTCGGTCGAAACCACCATTGTCGTCAGAGAATTATACAGATATAATGGCGAGTGGAAGTTTAACGTGGCAGCTGCAGGTTTCTCCGGCGGCTCGGAGCACTGTTTGGCAATTCCGGTGTGGATGCGGTGAGGGGATCAGCACCGTCGCCGCCACCTAACGCTCAATCCCATTATCATGAAAATGGACGAGCATAGCAGCCGGTTTCCGATGTGTGCGGTCGCCATGTTCGGAACGGTGACAATATGATTCCGGGCACCGGGAGCTCGATAAGCCTATAACCGGGGACTACGTTGGGTGGCAGGCAGCAAATCATTGATGGACGAATGAAAGGAGATCGGCAAAGCAATGTTGGATTTTTTGGCTAGCTTTATTCAAAATTTTACGAATTTCTTCAGTTGGGATGTTCTGAAAACGACCATTACCGACCCAGTCAGCTGGGGGATCATCGGCACCTTGGTTGTGCTGGAAGGACTATTGTCTGCGGACAACGCGCTCGTGCTGGCGGTGATGGTGAGGCATCTGCCGAAAGAGCAGCAGAAGAAAGCTCTCTTTTATGGGCTGATTGGGGCTTATGTGTTCCGCTTTCTGGCGATTGGCGTGGGGACGTTCCTGGTCCAAATTACGTGGATCAAAGTTCTCGGCGGCCTGTACTTGCTATGGATCGCTATCAGCAACCTCTTTCTTAAGAAAGAAGAGGAAGATGAGCAGGTCGAGGGCAAAGCTTTCTCGTTCTGGAGAACGGTGCTGGCTGTTGAGTTGATGGATATTGCCTTCAGCGTGGACAGCGTCCTGGCTGCGTTCGGGGTGAGCGACAAGGTATGGGTCTTATTCCTAGGAGGTATATTGGGCGTACTGATGATGCGTGGAGTGGCGCAAGTATTCCTGCGGCTGATCGAGAAGTTCCCGGAGCTGGAGAAGGCCGCTTTCGTTTTGATCATTATTATTGGACTCAAAATGATTCTTGGCGCATTTGGCGTGCACATCTCGCATGCGGTCTTCTTCTCGCTGCTGATCGCAGTGTTCGTAGGCACGATGATCATCAGTGCGGTGCGAAGAAAAGGCCAGACGGACGTAGGGGCTTAATAATTACATAAGGGAGGGAGGCTGCGCGCCTCTCTGGGTTATGGGCGAGCGAACGGGCTTGCCCCTTATTTTTTTGGGGGCGGATCATGGCCGAGCAACGATCAAGGATCGATCCGTAGGGCTGCGTGCCGGCATACGTTCTGGCGAATGCAGCGACGTGCCTTATAGCCTCGCTAACGGACAGAGAAGCCTCTATTCGAAGAAAAATGGGCTCATCGATTATCTAACGGACACCCGTGCAGTTAATCGCTCTAGTTGAACCTGATTTCCCTACGAAATCAGCAAATAAGGACGCTGGTGTCCGTTAGCGGCACATCGTGATGCTTTTTGCCAGATTAACGGCCGCTGAGTCCGTTAGATTTGTCTGAGGAGCACCGCCCCCTTTGAACAAGCTGCTGCCGGCCGTATAAGGAGGCATATCCACCCTTCGCACAGCATATCCATTAACAAAAGCATACAACAGGCAAAGGTGCCTCAGGTCTTAGAACGTCGAGCCGTTCTCCGTACCGGGGCGCTTTTTTGCTATCAGCATCGAGGCGATGAGGTGAGGGATGTGAGCCATGTGAACCACAATCAAAAACCGATACGCGCCGTACCGCTCGCCGTCCGCATCATCCCGAACGCCGACGCCGGACTGGCGCAGCAGCTGTCGTTAAGGCCGGGCATCCGCAGCCTCGGTCTCCTAACCTCAACCATCGACGATGTCGGCTACACGGCAATCGACGAAGCGACGAAGAAGGCGGCCGTCGAAGTGGTGTATGCCCGCTCGTTCTACGCGGGAGCGGGTCATGCGTCCGGTCCGCTGTCCGGCGAGTTCATCGGCATCATCGGCGGCGCATCGCCGGACGAGGTGCGCAGCGGGCTGGACGCCGCCATCCAAGTGATGGAGACCGGCGCCTGCTTCTACGCCCTTAATGAGGAGGGCTCGCACGCGTACTATGCGCATGTGGTCTCCCGAACAGGCGCGTACCTCTCCAAGGAAGCGGACATTGCCGAGGGCGAGCCGCTGGCCTACTTGATCGCGCCGCCACTGGAGGCGGTGTACGGTCTCGATGCGGCACTCAAAGCTGCGGATGTGCGCATGTGCAAATTCTTCGGTCCGCCGACAGAGACGAATTTCGCGGGAGGCTTGCTGACGGGCAGCCAGTCGGCGTGCACGGCGGCGGCGGAGGCGTTCGCGGATGCCGTGCGGGGCATCGCGCGCGACCCGAAGCGAATAGGCTATTAGAAGGCAGGTGCTTGGCATAATGGATCAACAGCGGATGTCCTTAGGCATGATTGAAACGCATGGCTTACCGGCTCTGATTGCGGCGGCGGATGCCGCAGCGAAAACGGCGGATGTCAAGGTGGCGGCATACGAGAAGGCGGACGCCGGCATTGTCACGGTTTATATATGGGGCGACGTGGCTGCGGTCAAGGCGGCTGTCGATGCCGGAGCGGCGGAGGCGGCGAGGGTAGGCAGGCTGCTCGGTACGCAGGTCATCCCGCGCCCGGACCCCTCCGTCTATACGATGCTGCAGGGAGCGGAGGCGGTCTCCCAAGCGCCGGCACCGAAACCAGCGCCGACCGCAGCGAAGCAGGAGCTGCCCGCAGCGCGTTGGAGCAAAATGAGCGTAGCCCAGCTTCGCGAGCTGGCTCACAGCACGCCGAAGTTCCCGCTCACGGGGCGTGATCTCCAGCTGGTCAGCAAAGCGGAGCTGATCCGGCTCTTCACGGAGCTGGAGGGTGAAGGAGGCGAGCCGGCGACATGAAGCTGGACAGCGATTTGCAGGCGATCCAGGAGGTGCGCAATTGCTTGCAGGAGGCGAGAGCAGCGCAGAAGCTCCTGGAAACCATGTCCCAGCCGCAGATAGACGCCATCGTGGCGGCTATGGCCCATGCGGCTGAACAAGAGGCGGAGCGGCTGGGCGCGCTGGCCGTGCAGGAGACGGGCTTCGGGAAGGCAGCCGACAAGAAGGCGAAAAATTTGTTCGTCGCGAAGGAGGTCTACTCCGCGATGAAGGACATGCAAACGGTCGGCATTATCCGCAAGGATGAAGCCAGACAGGTATGGGACATCGCGCAGCCCGTAGGTACCATAGCGGCGATCATCCCATCGACGAACCCGACCTCGACGGTTCTATTCAAATGCATGATCGCGCTGAAGGCGCGCAACGCGATCGTCATCTCCCCGCACCCGTCGGCGCTTCGCTGCTCACAGGAGTCGGCGGCCGTCATGCGGGCTGCGGCCGAGAGCGCGGGCGCTCCGCCGGGGCTCATTCACTGCCTCTCGCAGCCGACCCTGGAGGCGAGCGGGGAGCTGATGCGGCACAAGCTGACGGATCTCATCCTGGCTACGGGCGGAACGGCCATGGTGAAGGCCGCCTACAGCTCCGGCAAACCCGCATATGGGGTAGGCCCCGGCAATGTACCGGTGTATATTCACCGGAGCGCGCAGATCGAGCGGGCGGTACGCCTCATTCTGCAGAGCAAAACGTTCGACTACGGTACGATCTGTGCCTCCGAACAGGCTTTGGTTGTCGATGAATCGGTCAAACCGGCGCTCATCGAACAATTGCAGCGGCAAGGCGCTTACTTCCTGAACGTACAGGAGAAAGCCAACGTAGCGGCGATCCTCACCGTGGGGAAAGGCATGAACCCGCGGATCGTCGGCCGGTCGCCGCAAGTCATCGCAGCTGAGGCCGGCATCACCATCCCGGAGGAGACGCAGGTGTTGATTGCCGAGGAGTCTCACGTCGGTCCCGAACATCCGTTCTCCATGGAGAAACTTAGCCCCGTCCTTGCCTTATATACAGTCAGCGGCTGGCAGGAAGGGTGCCAGAGGTGCATCGAGCTGCTTACCCTTGGCGGTCTGGGCCATACGCTCGGCATCCACGCGGAAGAAGCGTCCGTGATCGAAGCGTTCGGGCTTGAGAAGCCGGCATCTCGAATTGTCGTTAACACAGGAACGACGTTCGGCGGCATAGGCGCGACAACGGGGATCTTTCCCTCGATGACGCTGGGCTGCGGAACCGCAGGCAACAACATCACCTCGGACAATATCGGGCCGCAGCATTTGCTGAACATCAAACGTGTGGCTTTCGGCATCAAGGAGATGCCCGTCGCCGAACCGGTTCGAGAGACTCCGATTCCCCGTCCCGGATCCGGTTCCGGCTCCGATGCCGAGCCATTCGCCCGGCAAATGGCGGAAAGTTTGGCAAGTGCCCATCCGCTTGGCATTACACGCGAGGAAGTTGCGCAAATCGTGAGGAACGTGCTTGCCGAGATGCAGCGGAAATAAAATATCGCAATTATCAAAGGAGGAGATCGCAATGGCAGGTGAATTGGCCGCTTTAGGTATGGTGGAGACGAAGGGCTTGGTAGGTTCGATCGAAGCGGCGGACGCGATGGTGAAGGCGGCGAATGTGAGGCTGGTCGGCAAAGTTCATGTCGGCGGCGGGCTAGTAACCGTAATGGTCAGAGGCGACGTCGGTGCGGTCAAAGCCGCTACGGATGCCGGGGCTGCCGCAGCGGAGAAGGTGGGCGAGCTCGTTTCCGTGCACGTGATTCCGCGTCCGCATTCGGACATCGAGTTCATCCTTCCGAAGCTCGAAGGGTAGCAGCCGATGGCGCTCATTACGGAAACGTACCTCCGAACGCAGTTGATCCGGGGGCTGCCGAATCCGTTTCCCATCACGGATCGGGATATGCTCACCCCTGCAGCCGCCGATTTCTTGAAGGAGCGGGGAATCGTCTTGCAGCGCGCGGCCTCAAGCCCGACCGCCAATCCGTGCTCAGCGGCGGAGCCTGTGCTCATCCCGGTCGGCGTCTCCAACCGGCACGCCCACCTCTCGCCCGGCGACGTCGAGGCGCTGTTCGGCAAGGGCCGCAGACTGACGCCGCTGCGCGAGCTGTCGCAGAAGGGGCAGTTCGCCGCCAGCGAAACGGTGACGCTTCAGGGGCCGAAGGGCTGCATCGCGAACGTACGCATCCTGGGCCCTTCGCGCGGTGCGACGCAAGTGGAAATTTCGCGCACGGACGGCTTCGAGCTCGGCGTTCACCCGCCGTTGCGGCTTTCGGGCGATCTTGCGGGCACGCCGGGGATTACGCTCATAGGGCCGAGCGGCTCGGTCGTCGTTCCCCAAGGCTTAATCGTCGCCCGCAATCATGTCCATGCCTCTCCGGAGGATGCACAGCGCCTTGGACTACAGCATGGGGAGCCCATTATGCTGCAGGCTGCGGGTGAGCGGCCGGTTATTTTCGGGCATGTGACGGTACGGGTGAGCCCGCAGTTTTCGTTGGATTTCCACATCGACCGGGATGAAGCGAATGCCGCCATGCTCGGCACGGGCGATATGGTTCGTTTGATCCGCAGGAGCGATAACGAAAACGATGACGAGAACGATGCCGGCACACATGCCGAGAGGAGGCGGCGCTAGGTGGAAATCAAACAGATGGTCGAAGCGATCGTTCGCGAGCTTGTGAAGCAGGAGCTGCCCAGGCCGAAGGTGCTCTACCTCTTTTACGACAGCACGGCGCATGAGGCGTTTACGGATCATTTTATCACCTTAAATATTCACGGCATTGACCATGACCGCTTGTTCCTGGACGGCGAAGCCTCCTGCTGGCTGGGCAAGCACCGGATCGAGTGCGGCGGGCGGGGCCGAACGATTGCCGCCGATGAGTTCGCGCCATCCCCGCTCGAAGTGCCGATGGAATATGAGGGTATCGTCATTCCGGAGATTGATCTGGACAATGCGGCCAGAGCGGCGCTCGGACTGAAAGGGACGATGATTTCGGAGATTATTTTCTCCGCGCTTGTCCAGCAGAAATTCGTCCTCATCGGCGAGGACATATCAGGGCTGAAGAGGGCTGACCGGCGCACGCTGCAAACATTGACGCTGCCTAAGCCTTACCGCAATCTGTTGGATTATTACATGATGGAGCTGCAAATGTACGGCGTCGAATTCGCGCCCGTGAAGCTGCTCGCCGAAAGAGCGGCAAGCAAGCTCGGCAAACCCCCGGCCCTGGCGCCCGAAGCGCCTGCATCCGAAATGTCTGGACCCGAAGCTTCTGGACCCAATGCGCCGGAAGCATCCGAACCCCATGTAACGTCAGCCCCCGCAACCGCCCCCCTCATCTGCGAAGGGAGATTGGTCTCGGCGGATTGGCTCGCGCGGGAGCTCGCGGCACGGCCGTTTCGCACGTTAAGAGTCGGCAAGCGGACAATCATTTCTGCGCTGGCGCAAGACATGTTGAAAGAGCGGAACATCGCAGTTGAATTCATAGGGGAAGGGTGAGGTCCATGTTCTATGGCAAAGTCATCGGCAGCGTATGGGCGACGCAGAAGGAAGCCGGTATGGACAACCTGAAGCTGCTCGTCATTCAACCGATGGATTTCAACGGGACCGGGGCCGGTACGCCTGTTGTTGCCGCAGATCGCATTGGGGCGGGGATTGGCGAACGTGTGATCGTATCCAGAGGCAGTCCGGCCCGAACGTTGTTCACGGATAAAATGGTGCCCATCGACGCGATGATCGTAGGTATTGTCGACAGCTTCGAGGTCGCGAAGGAAGCCGAGGAGGAAACATGGAAGAGCAGAAGATGAGAGTCATTCAAGAATATGTGCCGGGCAAGCAGCTGACGCTCGCTCATGTGATCGCCAGCCCCGATCCGTCTCTGTACGCGAAGCTTGGTCTTGAGGGGCGCAGCGCTATCGGCATCCTCACGCTGACGCCGACCGAAACGGCAATCATCGCCGCCGATGTGGCGACCAAAGCGGCCGATGTGGGCATCGGCTATTTGGACCGCTTCACCGGATCGCTCGTGCTCACGGGGGAAGTGGCTGCCGTGGAGATGGCGATTGCGGCCGTGAACGCTTTTTTGCTGGAGAAGCTGAAGTTTGCTACGGCACCTGTCACGAGGTCTTAGCCCATGAAGAAAGTGATGATCATCGGCGGTGTCGGTGCAGGCAAATCCACCCTCATCAAAGCCTTATTCGGGGAGCGGGATCCGGCCTCCAAGACGCAAAGCCTTACATATCGCGATTGGACCATCGATACGCCCGGCGAGTACAGCGAGAACCCGCTGTATTACCGGTCCTTGATGGCCACCTCGCATGAGGCGGCTGTCGTGCTGCTCGTGCAGGACGCCACGCGGGACAGGAGCTTTCTGCCGCCTGGATTCGAACAGGGCTTTCCTATCCGAACGTTGGGGGCGGTGACCAAAATCGATCATCCCTTGGCCGATATCGACCGGGCTATCGCTCTCTTGAGGCAGTCGCTGCCGGAAGGCGAAATCGTGCTGACCTCCGCTGCTGTGAATGAAGGCATTTCGGAGTTGAAACATAAACTTATGCAAATCGTCCGGCGCTGAACTTAATGAATGAAGAGGGATTCCCCATGGCCTCCATTATGGAAATGTGCGCAATGTATACGCGTTTGAGCGAAGAGGATGCTCGAACGATCCAGGAGATGGCGGTTCACCTGCCGCTGATTGCCGATGTCTCCGAATCGGATGTCTTCATTGATTGTCCGCTTCCGGACCCAGGCTCGGCGCTCGTCGTTGCCCAGGCGCACCCTTGCACAGGTTCCTCCTTGTACACCTCCTCCGTCGTCGGGCAGCACGCGTTTGTGCAAAATGAACCTGCCGTCATGTACTGCTTGCTGTCCGGTCAACCGGTCATCGGTTCGCGAGGCATCTCTCAGGAGCAGATTGCGATCCAGCAGAATGTCGTCCCGATCCGCTCCAGAACGGGTCAAGTCATTGGTGCTTTGATCATGGAGCAAGATATTTCTCACAAGCTGGAGCAGGAGAAGAATGTGACCCGGCTCATGGCAACGACTGAGGGGCTCAGCGAAACGCTGCTTAACGTAGCGATGTCGCAAGGCAGCATGCAGTCGCTGATGCATGAAGGGATTATCGTCTTCGACGACAGGGAACGGGTCACGTACACGAACCCTCGCGCGCTCGACATGCTGAGGGATATCGGCCACGCCGACGCTGCTGCCGGTTCTCCGGTCGTTCCGCTGTTTTATGGCAAATTGGCGGTGTCCGGCCGTTCGGGTCTCCTTCATCAGGAGCTGCAGATCGGGCAGGTGACCTTTGATTTGAAGGTCATGTCCATTTATAGGGATCAGCGGGAGGTCGGCGGGATTATTTTGCTCCGCGATATTTCGGAATTGAAGGAGAAGGAGAAGCAGCTCGTCATCCAGTCGGCGGTCATCAAAGAAATTCATCATCGGGTCAAAAATAATTTGCAAACCGTCTCCAGCCTGCTCCGGCTGCAGATGCGCAGAACGAAGCACGAAGAGGTGGAGCGGGTGTACCGCGACAGCATCAACCGGATTAATTCGATTGCCGTCATTCATGAAATGCTGGCTTTCGACGGCTTGGCAACGATTCAGTTCAGCGAGGTGGTCGACCGGATTATCAAAAACATCATTTCCTCCTCGTCCAAACCGGAGCAAACGATCGTCCCGGTTATTACCGGAGATGAACTGGTTCTGCAATCCGATGTAGCGACGACGCTTGCGCTCGTGGTGAACGAGCTGGTCCAGAACTGCGTGCTGCATGCCTTCGGGGAGCGGCGCGCCGGACATATCGAAGTTTCGCTGCAGCGGCAGGATACGTTCATTCGTGTCCGGGTGACGGATGACGGCGTCGGCTTCCGTCCGGAGATGGGGGGAGGAGCGGGCAAAGCCAAAGGCCACCTCGGTTTGAAAATCACGGAAACCCTCATCGCAGAAAATCTCGGCGGCGTCCTTGACATCATGACGGATGAGCGAGGGACCGACGTGCAGCTGACGTTTCCGGCAGCGCGCCAGCGGGAGAAGGAGGAGGAAGCGCCATGAGAAACGCCATCGTGGTCGTCGATGACGACCCGATCATCCGTATGGATATTCGCGAAATGCTTGAGGAGGGCGGATATTTCGTTGCAGGCGAAGCCAAGAACGGCGAGGAAGCCATTGAATTGATTGCCCGTGTGAAGCCGGATCTGGCCATTATGGATATCAAAATGCCGGTTATGAACGGGATTAAGGCGTCGAACATCATCCGCAAGCTGCAAGCGGACACCTCGGTACTGCTTCTGACGGCGTACAGTCAGAGAGAGCTGGTGAAGGAGGCCCGTGAGGCGGGAGTGGCCGCTTTCCTCGTGAAGCCGGTGTCGGAGGAGGATCTGCTGCCGGCGGTCGAGATCGCTTTGAGCCAGAAGGAGAAGATGGACTCGCTGAAGCACGATATCAAGCTGCTGCAGCAATCGATTGAGGAGCGCAAAGTCATCGAGAAAGCGAAAGGCCTCGTTATGCGACAGCTTGGCGTCCATGAGGAGGAGGCTTATGCCCGTATGCGCGATGCAAGCATGGCGGCACGAATTCCTCTTGCGAGGCTGGCGGCCGACATCCTGCGGGACGGTGTGAACCTTTTGTCCGGAGCAGCGGGTGAACGGTCGCATGGCTGAACAGTGGATGACGAGTGTCGGTCTGGACATTGGAACGAGTACGACGAAGCTGGTCATCTCCCGGCTGCGAATCGTCCGCGCCTCCGGTGCGCTCAGCTTGCCGCGCTTCGACATTGCGGAGCGGGAGCTGCTCTACGCAAGTCCCGTTTACAGCACACCGCTCATAAGCGGTGACGAAGTCGATGCGGAGCGCATCTGGGGCATCGTGACGGCGGCGTACGAAGAGGCGGGCATTCGGCCGGATGCCGTGAAGTCCGGCGCCGTTATCATTACCGGCGAGACCGCGAACCTCAAGAATGCGGAGCATATTCTTCATCAACTGGCCGAGCGGGCGGGCGATTTCGTCGTCGCGACCGCGGGCAGCGACCTGGAAGGGCTGCTCGCCGGGAAAGGCGCAGGCGCCGAGCGGCGCTCCATGCAGCTGCGCGGCGCTGCCTGCAACATCGACATCGGCGGGGGAACGGCCAACGCGGCGGTTTTCCGGCGCGGCAAGCTCGCAGGCACGGTGACCTTCCGCGTCGGCGGCAGGCTGGTCCGCATCGATGCCGAGGGCACGGTGCGCGAGGTCTCGCCGTCGCTCCGCCCGTGGCTGGCGGCGAGCGGGATCCGGCTTCAGCCCGGCGACAGGCCCGGCCTGCCGCGGCTGAAGGAGCTCGCGCGATCCATGTGCCGGTGCATGATGGATCACTTAAGCGGGCGCAGCCAGCCGGAGGCGCCGCTGCGCGCCCTGCTGCTCGGCGAGCCGTTATTGTCCGTTCCTTCTATAGAAGAATGGACGGTATCGGGAGGCATCGGCGAGCTGCTGGCGGCGATGCCGCCGGAGAGCATGGCGGAGGCGGCGCGGCATGGCGATATCGGCTTGCTGCTGGCGCAAGCCTGGAAGGAGCTCGCCGCCGGATATGCGATCCGCCATGCGGCGGCTGAGCAGACTGTCCGCGCGACCGTCATCGGCGCGGGGATGCAGAGCACGGAGATCAGCGGCGCCACCGTTCATGCCGATGCAGCGCTGCTGCCGGTCCGCAATCTGCCCGTGCTCAAGCTGGAGTTGGATGCGCGGCTGCTGGAGCCGGATGGCGGGCTTGCTCTGGCGCTGGAACGGCTATTGGTAACCGGCGCAAGCTTGTACGCGGGGGAGCGCTCGCTCCCGTTCGCTCTGGCGATGTCGGGGACGGGTCATTTGACGTACGCATCGCTCCAGCGGGCAGCGGAATTGCTTCACGCCAGCTACAGCCGTCATTTTCCAGAGAGTGATGCCATCGTCGTCATCTGTGAAACGGATATCGCCCAAGCGTTCGGCCAATCCTTGGCGAGACGGTGCGGGCAGCGACCGAAGGTGATCTGTATCGATCAAGTCCGTGTGGAGCACGGGGATTACATCGATCTCGGCGAACCTTTATCCGGCATTATGATCCCCGTCGTCGTCAAAACGCTGGCATTCCAGCGAGGAGGGGAGGGCGGACGCCCTTGAACTTGAAAACAACGCTGCTCGGCACAACCTTCCAATTCCGCGATTTGAAGGAAGTGCTGGCCAAAGCGAATGAGGAGAAATCCGGCGACCAGCTTGCCGGCATCGGCGCGCGGGACGCGAAGGAGCGCATCGCCGCCAAGGAGGTGCTCGCCGGGTTGACGCTCGCAGACATCCGTAACCATCCCTTGCTGCCGCCGGAAACCGATGAAGTGTCGCGGGTGATCGAGATGAGCCTGAATGAGCAAATGTACGCCGAGGTGAGGGGCTGGTCAGTGGCCGAGCTGCGCGAATATTTGCTGCGGCAGGAGACGGGGGACGCGGAGATTCGGCGGATTTCCCGAGGTCTGACGAGCGAGATGGTTGCCGCAGCCGCCAAACTGATGACCAATCTGGATCTGGTGCAGGCCGCCTCGAAGATGGAAGTCACGACACATTGCAACATTGCTATCGGCCAGAGGGGCGTGCTTGCCGGACGCGCTCAGCCCAACCATCCGACGGACAGTCTTCCCGGCATCCGGGCGGCCTTGTACGAGGCTTTGAGCTACGGCATCGGCGATGCCGTGATTGGCGTCAATCCGGTCATCGATTCGGCGGACAGCGTGAAGAACATCCTGCAGATGACCAAAGAGGTGATGGCGAAGTGGCAGATCCCGACGCAGAACTGCGTATTGGCTCATATCAAAACGCAAATGCGCGCCATTCGCCAGGGTGCTCCGGCGGATTTGGTGTTCCAGAGCTTGGCGGGAACGGAAGATGGCAATAAGGCGTTCGGCATCGATGTCGCTTTGCTGGACGAAGCCGATGAGCTAATCGCGCGGGAAGGCACCGGCACCGGGCCGAACCTGTGGTATTTCGAGACGGGCCAAGGCTCCGAACTGTCCGCCGAAGCGCATCACGGCATCGACCAGGTCACGCTGGAGTCCCGCTGCTACGGCTTGGCCCGCAGCTATAAGCCGTTCATCGTGAACACGGTCGTCGGCTTCATCGGACCCGAGTACTTGTATGACAGCAAGCAGGTCATTCGGGCCGGTCTGGAGGACCACTTCATGGGGAAGCTGCAAGGGCTGCCCATGGGCGTGGATGTGTGCTATACCAACCATATGAAGGCGGACCAGAACGATATGGACAATTTGGCTGTGCTGCTGTCCGCTGCAGGCGTGAATTATTTGATTGGCGTGGCGATGGCGGATGACTGCATGCTCAATTACCAGTCGACCAGCTATCACGATATCGCCACTCTGCGCGAGCTGATGCGGCTGCGGCCGGCGCCGGCGTTCGAACAGTGGCTGGTGAAGATGGGCCTTATGGAGAACGGCCGGCTAACGCCGCTGGCTGGAGACCCGACCCTTTTTATGTGAAGGAGGCCGCACACAATGAATGATGCTTTCCCCATCGATGCGCTGGTGGATAAGGTCATGGCGGAGCTCGAGAAGAAGCTGTCCGCGTCCCGCCTTCCGCCGACTTCTGCGGAGGATGTTCCGATCCCTGCCGCCGAAGAGCCTGAGTCCCATATCCCGAGTCCCAAATGGGAGGAGGGGATGCATGAGCTGCTCGCCAGCACACCTTCGCGCATTGGCGTATGGCGCTCGGGGACGAGGGCGCTCACCCGCGAGGTGCTGAAGTTCCGCCGCGACCATGCCGCTGCCGTTGATTCCATCTACGGTCAAGTCAGCCAGGCGCTTCTGGATCAATTCGGCTTGTTCACGGTTGAAACACGTTACGGGAGTACGGAGAACTACTTGAAACGCCCGGATATGGGGCGTATCGTCACGGATGAGGGTATGGCCCTCATTCGGCAGAGATGTCTGATGCGTCCGCAAGTGCAAATCATCGTCTCCGATGGATTGAGCGCGAACGCAGTGGACGCCAATCTGAGCGATGTATATCCGGCGCTGATCGACTCGCTGCACGCTTATGAGTTATCCACAGGTACTCCGTTTTTTGTTCGTGGCGGCCGCGTGGCGGTCATGGATCATATCGGCGACATGCTGCAGCCCGAGGTGCTGGTGCTGCTGATCGGCGAGCGGCCTGGGCTCGTTTCCTCCAAATCGCTCAGCGCCTACATTTGTTACAGGCCGCACAGAGGCACGGTAGAGAGCGACCGCTCCGTTATCTCCAACATACACCGCGGGGGGACTTCGCCGTTGGAAGCGGGCGCGCATATCGGCACGCTCGTGAAGAAGATGCTGGAGCAGCAAACCAGCGGCGTCCATCTGGACATTTGACATCGTTCCTGGTCCACGCGTTTGCGATTCCGACTCTGATGAAGGAGGTGGACGATATGGGGCTGGCGATTGGAATCGTGATTGTCGCGATTACATGCTTATTCGCAGGATGGATTGTGCGCATCGCGAACCGCAGCATTCGCGAATTCGACGAAAGCAAGCATGAGAGCTTCTTAGGGAAATGACCTTGTGAGCATTCATCGTTAAGTTACGGATGAGGAGGAGTAAAGATGAGCGTATCTTCCAATCATCACGACAGGGACAAAAGCGATTTGAACAAGTTCGGCTATGCTCAAGAGCTGCTGCGCAGCATGGGCGGGTTCTCCAACTTTGCGATCTCGTTCTCGATCATCTCCATCTTGACCGGGGCCGTTTCCTTATATGGCCACGGGCTTACGTACGGCGGACCGGGTATGATGGGCTTCGGTTGGCCGATCGTCGCCTTCTTCGTCATGTGCGTCGCGGCTGTGATGGCAGAGCTGGCTTCGGCGATTCCGACGGCAGGCGCCTTGTACCACTGGGCCGCGATCCTGCGGAACAAACGCTGGGGCTGGTACACCGCCTGGATCAACCTCATCGGCCAGATTGGCATTGTCGCCGGGATCGATTACTCCGTCGCGCTGTTCGCCGATCCGTTGATCGCGAGCGTATTCGGCTATACGTCGAGCGATACGACCGTGCTGATCTGCTTCACCATCATCTTGCTGACGCATGGCATTCTGAACCACATCGGCATTCGGATCGTTGCCAAGCTGAACGATTTCTCCGCCTGGTATCATATCGCGGTGGTGGCGGTGCTCGTCCTGTCTCTTGCCTTCTTCACCAAAGGCAGCCTGAACCCGGTCGCTTATTTGTTCCAAGTAGGCGAAACGTTTTCGGATAAACCGTATATGCTGGCCTTCCTGATCGGGCTATTGCAAGCCCAGTGGACATTCACCGGTTACGACGCTTCGGCGCATACAATTGAAGAGACGATCGATCCGCGTGTCCGCGCGCCTTGGGGCATTTTCACATCCGTCGCCTATTCGTTCGTCATCGGATTCATCATGCTGGCTTTCGTTACGCTGTCCATCAAGGATGCCGGTGCTGCCGCCAATTCGAGCAACGCATTCATCTACGTCATCTCCGAAGCGCTTGGGGGCACGTTCGGTTCCGTCATCTTGTGGCTGGTCACCGCGGCGATGTGGTTCTGCGGACTCGCATCCATCACCTCTTTCTCCCGCATGATGTATGCTTTCTCCCGGGATCGTGGGATGCCGTTCAGCGCGAAATGGGCGCAGATCTCCAAGAAATATCGAACGCCGGCCCATGCGATCTGGCTCGCCATCATCCTCTCCTTCCTCCTCGCGTTCATCGATTACATCATCAAAACGGTCAATCCGGATGCATCCTACACGACGATTGCGTTCCTGACGGCGGTTAGCGTTGTCGGTCTCTATGTCGCATACGGCATTCCTATCTATCTTAAGCTGCGGGCCAAAGCCGAAGGAAGATTTCAAGAGAAGCATTTAGGGCCTTGGAATCTCGGAAAATACAGCACTTTGATCTCCGTTATCGCGCTGCTCTGGATTATTTTCATCTGTGTAATCATGGTCATTCCTCCGAATCAAATGGCTGGGTATGCCGTCGCGGGAATGCTCGTTCTCCTGATCGTGATGGATTTGGCTTATTACCGAAAGCACTTCCCAGGGCCGCAGGCCGCGCTTAATACGTCTATGGAGGAGATTTTGCGGCGGGAAAAAGAACTGGAATAGACTTAACTCTCGCAGGGTTTAGTATTCGATAGATTTGGGCATCCTTTTACTAGAGTTGGAGATTCTAGTGACGGGGTGCTTTTTATATGCAGAGGAACTGGGTTAAAGCCATTATCGCCTTATCGATTCTTGGGATTATCTTTGGTTGGGTTCGTCACGCGGATGCCCGCGGCGAGCAAGAAGCCCTTCAGCTTCTAAACACCGTTAGACCCTATATGGCAGCTGAGCAGCAAGTCACATTGAAATACACAGGGTACTATGGCGCATGTTCCGGTAAGGTCTCGTCGTTGCTGCCAACAGGCTTGAAACTTTCTCGAGCCTTTGATATAGCGCAGGTTAACGTTTTGGGTGAGTCTAACGGGCATCCGGTTTATAAAGTACAAGCCGGGGTTACCGGTGGAGCTGTGGTATCGTTAACCGTGGCAAGTCCGGAAGGTCAGCACGGCTGCTACGTCGTCTTGCGGCTCGATGCATCTGAGGAAGCCGAACAAGCGGAGTGGCTGAAGTGGCAGGAGGAAGCCGGGGATGCGTTGAAGAGGCTCGGCATTCAAGGCCAGTGGAATGTGATGGTGCAGGGGTATGTGAATGAACAAGAACAGGAACAGGCTAGGCACAATGGTGCGGAAGAACTGGTCTCGCAACTCGCTCGTGATTTCAAGGGCAGCATCGTTGAAGGTTACAGTGATTCCTCCACGATCAGCAGGTCAGTGGCAACGGATGAGTTCCAGACCTCCGTCCAAAGCGGGAACCACAAGGTCAACCTACAGCTTGCCCTGCATCAGGAATCGACGACAGGTCAATGGCGGTTGACTGCAGGTACACCCGTTATAACGATGGAGTATTAAACGGGGCTGGGACTTGAGAATACAATACATAGAAAGCTGAGGAGTGAGGATCATGTCAACCATAATGAAACCGGTGATTCCAGGAATTATTGCAGAGTCGATCGAAAGCTTGCGGCGCGATGGGTGGGCGGATGACGATTTCTTTAACTTTCCCAACTATGATGAGGAACGATCGGAAGCGCGGATCTTGTTCCACTTCTTCCGAAACAATCGCGTTACGTTCGCTGCTGCGATCGTTAACAGCTATACAATTCAAGATTAGATGTGCCATTGCGCCTGCGTTATTAGCAGGTGTTTTTTGTTGCATAAATGGGAAAATAAAACATTTGCATTTGGGATATCGGACATGTTATATTGTCATTCCGGCCGCAAGACATGCAGGACATGTCGGTTGGAAGCAGCTCGAAAAAAGATTTTAAAAAAAGAGTTGCAAAGTAAAAAACGATATGGTATATTACATTTCGCTGCTTCGGAAACGCGGTAGTGAGCGAAAGACATTGATCTTTGAAAACTGAACAACGAGTGAGTAAACTTGAGCGAGCAATCGTTCAAACATGAGATTAATAATCTCGCTAGCAAGTCAATAGAGCTATTCAGCTTTCAATAAATGAGCGAGCAATCGTTCAACTATTATGGAGAGTTTGATCCTGGCTCAGGACGAACGCTGGCGGCGTGCCTAATACATGCAAGTCGAGCGGAGCACTTCGGTGCTT
>NZ_JARADB010000005.1 GCF_028765165.1 Paenibacillus sp. MAHUQ-63
ACAGGCAGGTTACCTACGTGTTACTCACCCGTCCGCCGCTAAGCACCGAAGTGCTCCGCTCGACTTGCATGTATTAGGCACGCCGCCAGCGTTCGTCCTGAGCCAGGATCAAACTCTCCATAATAGTGGACGATTGCTCGTCCTTATTGAAAGCTGAATAGCTCAATTGACTTGCTAGCGAGATTATCAATCTCATGTTTGAACGATTGCTCGTTCTGTTTACTCACTCGTTGTTCAGTTTTCAAAGATCAATGTCTTGCACTCACTACCGCGTTTCCGAAGCAGCGAAAAGTAATATACCACACTAACAAATCTTTTGCAACTTGTTTTTCTCAAGTTACTCGTTATTCCCGCATGTCTCAGCGGCAACTTTTATAAGATACCACAGATCTCACGAACGAGTCAACCCGCATGAACGAAAAACTTTTACCAGCTAGATCAGCACCAATTTCAACCCGACAAGCAAAAGTACACCCGGGACACCCAAGAACGTCACCGTCCCTAGCGTGGCCGTATTGATCGGCAATTCAACGTGCGTATAGTCGCTTAGCAGATTCAATCCATAGAGAAGAAAGGCGGCCACAACAACATTCAGGCATAATGCCGATAACAGCCTGCCGCCGCTGCGGTTGCGCAGCACGACGATAAGCAGCATTAGCGAAGAAAGGATAAGCACTCCCCATACCGCATATTGCGTATACACAAGCTACACCTCCAATAATCGATCCGTGTCGATCATGCTCAAATTCAGCTTCTTGGCTTGCTTGATGAGCATCTCGAATCTTTTCTCCGCAGCTTCCATTGCATAGATGGCATAGTCGATCTGGTCCTTGTCCAACGCAAATTCAAAATGTGCCTGAGCAGCCACCCAGTTCGCGTGAGCCGCACGAATTTCTTGAAGCAGCAACTGCTTGTCCTTCAGTTGTTCCTCTTTGATACTTTTCGGTTGCAGGTTCTTCCTTCCATGCATACCCAATAAAGCCAGTTTCACAAGCATGCCTCCATTCCTCCCAATTGCGGGTTAATCTATCCCTATGCATATGGGAGAAACGTAGCAAATAGAACCACAAAAAAAGAGAGCCTCACGGCTCCCTTCTCGTATCTATTATAATTCCCTGCGGCCTTCCATGGCTTTGGACAATGTCACTTCATCCGCATATTCCAAATCCCCGCCCACTGGCAGCCCATGCGCAATTCGCGTTACACGCAATCCGAACGGTTTGACAAGTCGGGATAAGTACATGGCCGTCGCTTCCCCTTCGATATTCGGGTTGGTAGCCAAGATTAACTCCTGCACGGTCTCATCGCCCAACCGCTTAAGGAGCTCCGCGATATGAATCTGATCCGGTCCGATTCCCTCCATCGGCGATATCGCGCCGTGGAGCACGTGGTAGTAGCCCTCGAACTCTTTGGTACGCTCCAGAGCGACCAAATCCTTGGGCTCCTGCACGACACATATGACGGACCCGTCCCTGCTCTTATCCTGGCAGATCCGGCAAGGGTCGACGTCCGTAATGTTGCAGCATACGGAGCAGTAGTGCAGGTTTCTTTTCACATTAACAAGCGCCTTCGCGAAATCGATCACGTCTTCTTCCTTCATCCGAAGCACATGAAAAGCGAGCCTTCCCGCCGTCTTGGGACCTACCCCGGGCAGGCGGGAAAAAGCATCGATTAATTTGGAAATCGGTTCAGGGTAATGCATTAGAACAATCCAGGGATATTCATTCCGCCTGTGAATTTGCCCATATCCTTATTGGCAACTTCCTCCGCCTTGGCCATCGCATCATTAACGGCTGTAAGTACCAGGTCTTGCAGCATTTCTACATCGTCCGGATCAACCGCTTCAGGCTTGATGGTGATGCTTTGCACTTTCTTGTGGCCGTTCACGACACAAGTCACAACACCGCCTCCGGCTGTGCCTTCGATGATTTTGGTGCCAAGCTCCTCTTGAGCCTTCATCATTTGCTCCTGCATTTTCTTCACTTGCTTCATCATTTGGTTCATGTTATTCATGGTTTGGTATGCTCCTTTGTATTTAGTCTTCTTTGATGGTCACTAGCTCCTCGCCAAACAGTTGAATGGCTTCGGAAATCCATTCTTCCTTCGGCGGCGCTGCGGCTCCGGGATGCCCCTCATCCGCCACAAGCTCCATGACTTCAGGCGTCGAGCTGGTCGCCTCGTTCTTGGCGTCGTCCCACTCCTTGCGCATAATCGTAAGCAATCGCATGGGCTTACCGAATACGGAGGCCAGCACTTGCTCGATAATGAGCTTGTTTTCCGGCTTCTCGGTCGTGTTACGGTGCATATCATTCTTGAATGCAACGAGAACGACATCATCCAGCACGGAAACCAGATCGCCATTCACGAACCAGGCGTGAACCGTTATCTTCCTTTCCTTCACAAGGCCCAGAACCTGACTCCACTTCATGAGCCCCGCCTTCGTCTCCGGCCCCTCCGAAGCTTTCAAGTAGCCGTCCAGTTTAATTCCGGACTTCTTCGAAGGCGCGGAGGCCGACATAATCTTGGCAGCCGGCTTCGCTTGCGGTACAGCCGCGCCCGTTACTCCCGATTTTACCAGTCCGGCTATCTGCTCTTCAAGTTGTTTGAGCCTCTGGGTCATCTGAGCCATGAGATCGCCCTGCGGCATCCGCTGACCGGCATCCGCCGAGCTGCTGACCGCCGCTTGGCCGCCCCCGCCGCGGTGGCCACCGCACATCTTCATGATGGAGATTTCGAGCAAGGTTTGGGGCTGGACGGAATATTTCATTTCGCTCTGGTAATGATTGAGCGTTTCGATCATGCCCATCATTTCAGCCGGTGTGAAGTGACTGGCAATCTCACTAAGCTCTCGCATATCGAACACACGTTCCGTGATGACCGGTGAATTCGGCACCATGCGGACCATGAGCAAATCGCGGAAGTAGTTAATCAAATTTTCTATGCATTTGTCGGCGCTCTTGCCTTCTTGCATGAATGTATCGATCAATTCGAGCGCAGCTCCGAGATTCTTGTCCTTAATATAAAGCACGAGCTTCTTGAATTGATCGGAAGCTACGCCGCCGGTGATGGACAAGATGTCGGACAGCTGAACCTCGCCGGTGGCGAAGGAGGTCGCCTGATCCAGCAAGCTTAACGCATCGCGCATCCCGCCGTCGGATAGTCGGGCGATATAATGCAGAGCTTCCTCGCTGATCGAGATTCCCTCTTGATCACAAATATATTGCAGCCGCTGCACCTGATCGTCCATGGAAACCCGCCGGAAGTCAAAACGCTGACACCGGGAAATGATGGTCGCCGGAATCTTGTGCGGCTCTGTCGTAGCCAATACAAACATCACATGAGCCGGCGGCTCCTCAAGCGTCTTCAAGAGCGCATTGAAGGCTTCTGTCGTCAGCATGTGCACTTCATCAATAATATAAACCTTCTGCCTGACTTCAGTCGGGGCGTACTTGACCTTATCCCGGATATCGCGAATTTCCTCCACCCCGCGATTGGAGGCGGCATCGATCTCGACGACGTCCATGACAGCGCCTTCCGTAATCCGCTCGCAGGCCGAGCAGGCGTTACAAGGCTCCTCCGCCGGTCCGTTCAGACAGTTCACGGCTTTGGCCAATATTTTGGCAGTACTCGTCTTGCCTGTTCCCCTTGGACCGTTGAATAAATAAGCATGCGTCAGGCGATTTTCCCGCAAAGAATTCTGCAGCGTCTGTGTGATATGCGTCTGACCGACCACATCGCGAAACGTCTGAGACCTCCACGTTCGATATAGAGCAATATGTGCCATAGCGTTCCTCTCCAATAATCCCTCCGTGGAATGACTGAATCCATTATACTATAACCCCTCTGGGGATGAAATAGAGGATCACTCACAAGGGCCATTCGTCCCTCAAAATGGGCAAAATAAAAACGCCTCGTAAGAAGGCGTTCTAGTCATTATCGATATATAAACCGTGCACCTGTTATTGATAAAGTGATACAAGCGAACTCTTATCGTTAGCTCAAGTCAGGCAGCCCTTCGGCACATGGAACCTCTCACTTACGGCTGCTTCCTTCCGGACCTGACCGGGTTCATGAGCATCCATTGCGAAGGACCCAACTCTCAACACCACGTGTAAGAGCCAGACCTCACATCACAGTACCGCTAACAGGAATTCAACCTCGCTACAGCGGATTGCGAGTTACAGGGCACCGCTACCTCCCCGTCTAGCACAGTAAAGTTAGTATAGCCGATTCACATGCAAATAGCAACCGAGGGGCAAAATCTACCTCTTAGGGCGTCATTTTCACCACAATGTCGTAACGCGGCATGTTGGTGTCCAGAGCATTCTGCACGAGAGAGCGAAGCTCCTCTACTTGTGCCGGCGTCAGGTAAGCCTTAGGCTTTACTTTCACCCGTACAGTCGTACCGTTCATAGCGATATTACTCTTCTCAATCTCCGGGAACTGGGCAAGCACGGCTTTCATTAGATTGGAATCATCCTCGTAGTGGTGATACGTAGGGTTGAGCGGATTATTCGGATTGACGCTGGTCAAACCCATGTAGCCGTCCTTCTTGTACTGCTGCGCTTTGTACTGGGCATTGGAGTTATCCGGCGGATTCTTGTCGCCCGCATTCATCGCGCAGCCGGCCAAGCTTGCCGTCAGCAAGATCGCTCCTGTCCATCTAAGCATTCCCCTGAACATAAAAACACCTCCCATTGGACTCTAAGCCTAAGCTTAGGATGACCAAGGGAGGACGTCTTATGCTGATTGGCAGCACAACAAATGATGCCAATTAGATTCCGTATTTCTTTTTGAACTTGTCGACACGGCCGCCTACATCGATAAACTTTTGTTTACCTGTGTAGAAAGGATGGCAATTCGAGCAAATCTCCACGCGAAGATTTTGCTTGATTGAACCCGTTTCGAACACGTTACCACAAGCGCAAGTCACTGTGGTTGCATGATAAGTAGGATGAATACCTGCTTTCATGTTGGTTCACCTCTTTCCGCCCTGAATCATGTGCTGAATCAGAGTTAATGGACGTACTTTTGCATTGTAGCACACTCGCAAGTTCGATTGCAACGGGAAATCTTCTCGATTAGAGGATCATGGCCGCATTGCGATCGCTGGTATAAAACTTCGGCGTATGCGAGTAGGAGCCGAGTACGACATCCGGCAATTCTTGTTCGAAAATCTCGATCATCTGCTTCATGCCCAGCAGCTCGCCGCGAGCTTTGGGAATAATGCCGAGATAACTTTCCGGATCAATATTCAGGTTGCGCAGCTGAATCAATTTCAATCCGGTTCTGCGTACGAATTCGATCATCGCTTCAATCTCTTCCTCCCGGTCGGTAACGCCCGGAAATACGAGATAGTTGATCGAGGTAATAACCCCTTTGTCCGTGGCATAGCGAAGCGACTTCTCTACGTTCTTCAGCGTATAGGCCCGCGGCTTATAGTAGGCGTTGTAGTGATCGTCAAGCGCACTGATCGTGCTTACGCGCATCAGATCAAGTCCGGCGTCTACAATGCCGCGGATATGGTCGGTCAAGCCCGCATTCGTATTGATATTGATGTACCCCATCTTGGTGATCTCGCGCACTTGCTTGATCGCCGGAATAATGAGCGCCGCCTGCGTGCTCGGCTCTCCCTCGCAGCCTTGGCCGAACGAGATGATACTATCCGGCGTACGCAGATGCTCCAGCATAATTTGCGTGATCTCGTCGACCCGCGGCTTGAAATTCATCCGGGTCTGCGGAGCCACGAAGCCACTCTCATCCGGTTGTTCCGAGATACAGCCGAAGCATCCGGCATTGCAGGAATAGGATACCGGTACGGCTCCCTCCCACCGCTGCAGGAACGTATTCGAAGCTGTCAGACACTCGTAGCCGAGAGCACAGTTGGACAGATGCGCATACAAGCGGTTCTCCGGGTATTTGGCGGTTAACGACTTGACTTGGGATTCCAGCTCATTGACATCGCAATGAATGGGATTCCAGAAGTACGGGTTATCCGTCAAACGGGCGGCGACGTAGAAGGCGTCGTCCTTCCATACAACGGCCGTGTAACCAAAAAGCGGCAATGCCTTGCTCTTGTCCGATTTCACATAGCCCGGCAGCAGCAGCCGTGTGAACCCCTGCGGGAGCAGCGCTCCAACAGCATGATAATCGCCGGGGACCAGCTTCATCTCTCCCGTCTCGGCATCAATGCCGACCGGCCGTGTGAACGGCAGACTGACGAGCGTTGCCCCCTCGGGCAGAGGGATCAGCTCGTCCTCCATAATTTCGGTGATCATTTCGGCATTCCGGCCAAGCGCCAGGAAATCCGGATGATCAAAGACGTTTCCTTGTGAGTCTGAATAAACCAAATTCATAACGGTACTCCTCTTTATGCGTTAAGACATCTTCGGCAGCCGCTTAGGATGCTGAGTTTTTCACTTTCCCTTTGCTGGCTCCTGACGGACCGCCCGCGGATGGTGAAGCCAAAGAGTCCAAGAACTCTTGATTCGTTTTTGCTTCGGCAAGCTTCTTGATGAAGGATTCCGTATATTCATGGGAATCGTTCATGCCTTTGCGCAGCGCCCATATTTTCTCAAGCTCATCCTTGCTCAAGAGAGCCTCTTCGCGGCGCGTTCCGGACCGGCGAATGTCGATGGCCGGGAATATGCGGCGTTCCGCCATTCTACGGTCAAGGTGAAGCTCGAGATTCCCCGTACCTTTAAATTCTTCATAAATGACGTCATCCATACGCGAACCCGTCTCCACGAGCGCCGTCGCCAGAATGGTCAGGCTGCCGCCTTCTTCGATGTTGCGGGCAGCTCCAAAGAAACGCTTGGGACGATGGAAGGCCCCCGGGTCGATCCCCCCGGATAATGTCCGTCCGGTAGGAGGCACCACGAGGTTGTACGCCCTGGCCAAACGGGTAATGCTATCTAACAGGATGACAACATCCTTCTTGTGTTCAACGAGACGCATCGCGCGCTCCAGCACAAGCTCAGCGACTTTGATATGATTCTCAGGCAATTCATCGAAGGTGGATGCAACGACTTCCCCTTTGACGGAGCGCTGCATGTCCGTGACCTCCTCCGGACGCTCATCGATCAGCAGAACGAAAAGCTCGATATCCGGATAGTTCGTAGAAATACTGTTCGCTATTTCCTTAAGCAGCAGCGTTTTCCCCGCTTTGGGCGGAGCTACGATCAGACCGCGCTGTCCAAGACCGACAGGGGCCAGCAGATCCATGATCCGCATGGAGATCTTCTGGGGCTCGGTTTCAAGTGTAATGCGCTTGTCCGGATACAGCGGCGTCAGCGCAGGGAAATGCAGCCGTTCCGCGGCTGTTTCCGGCTTCTCGCCGTTGACGGCTTCAACCTGAAGCAGTCCGAAATAGCGCTCGTTCTCCTTCGGCGGACGGCACTTGCCCGATACGATGTCCCCTGAGCGCAAATCGAATTTGCGAATCTGGGAAGCGGAAATATAAATGTCTTCAGAACTTGGAAGATAGTTAATGGGACGCAAGAATCCGAAGCCCTCTTGCAGGATCTCCAGAACGCCTTGCATGAACAATAAGCCACTTTCGGCAGCTTGTGCACGTAAAATTGCAAAGATGAGTTCTTTTTTCTTCAGCGTACCGTAGTATGGAATCTGATGTTTCTTAGCTAGTTTATATAATTCAGTAAGCTTGAGTACTTCAAGCTCAGCAAGCTGCATGCTCATGTTTCAACCACCAAACTATTAAATTTTCAATTGGATTCTAGCATTGCCTGTTGTTTGGAACTTTATTCCTCTAGTCTTCGCTCTCCCGCCAAACCTCGGCGCCCAGCGAAGAAAGATTAAACACAAGGTTCTCATACCCACGGTCAATAAATTCGACCCCAGATACTTCCGTGACGCCGCCCGTTCTTACGCTAAGTCCGGCAAGCACAAGCGAGGCTCCGGCACGCAAATCGGTTGCGCGCACTTTGGCCGAGCTAAGCTGCGAACCTTCGATAATCGCGGAGCGTCCTTCGACTTTCATCTTGGCTCCCATCCGCACAAGCTCCGGAATGTGCTTGAAACGGTTGCTGTACACATGATCCGTCAAAATGCTGACGCCTCTTGCCTGGCACAGGAGACTGGCCATCGGAGACTGTAAATCCGTTGCAAAGCCGGGATAAATCAACGCTTTGACATCCACGCTCGAATATTCCGGCTGGCCGACAACCCGAATGGACTCATCCATTTCGTAAATATGTACGCCCATCTCTTGAAGCTTCGCTGTCAAGGCCTCCAAATGCTTCGGAATGACGTTATCGACGGTAACATCGCCTCGCGTAGCCGCGGCTGCGATCATATAGGTACCGGCCTGAATCCGGTCAGGAATGATGGAATGCCGGCAGCCGTGCATTTCCTGAACCCCTTCGATCCGAATGGTATCGGTGCCTGCTCCTTTAATTTTCGCCCCCATCGAGTTTAACAAGGTTGCTACATCTATAATTTCAGGCTCTTTCGCCGCATTTTCGATAATTGTGTTGCCCTTGGCCCGTGAGGCCGCCAGCATGATGTTGATAGTCGCACCTACGCTCGCCATATCCAAGTAAATTTTCGCCCCGCGCAGCTCTTTGGCACGGATTCTCAATGCGCCGTTCTCATTGCTCACTTCAGCGCCCAGCGCTTCGAAGCCTTTGATATGCAAATCAATCGGACGCGGCTCGAAATTGCAACCTCCAGGCAGACCGATCGTCGCCTCGCCGAATCTTCCAAGCAGCGCTCCCATCAAATAGTAGGACGCCCTTAACTTCTTAACTTTCCCGTTAGGCATCGGAAGCGACTTCATTCGACTGGGGTCGATCGTCATCCGGTCTTCGTTCCAATCAATGCTGGCTCCTAAATCCGTTAAAATTTCTGTATATGTAGCCACATCGCTAAGATGCGGCAGATTATCCAACGTTACCGGCGTTTCAGCAAGAATCGCAGCCGGAATGAGTGCAACCGCACTATTCTTAGCTCCGCTAATTTGAACCGTCCCCCGCAGCGGACGTCCCCCGACCACCATTAATTTCTCCAATATGATTCTCCCCCTAAATCCAGGTGCCTTCCTGCAAGCGCAATCCTTCTACCGCCAACCAAATCATAAATAGATTTATGAAAACGACAACATCTCATGAAAATGCATCACGAATAATCTTCCTGCGCCTTCTGAGCGCATAAGATTAAGAAATAGAAAGAGGAAACGCCCGCAAGAACACAAACGGGCGACATCTTCCGTCATCCGTTTGCGCCTTGCCGCATTTCCTGCCTTGTCTATACAATTGTTATTAAGCTTGGTTGCTGCTTCCGAACAATTCAATTTTGGATTTTACTACTTCGACCATTGCGTTGCGAGCTGGGGTGAGATATTTACGAGGATCATAAATTTTAGCGTCCTTGTTCAGAACCGCGCGGATCGTGTCTGTGCAAGCAACTTGGTTCTCTGTGTTCACGTTGATTTTGCCAACGCCTGCTGCGATCGATTTACGAATCATTTCGTCCGGTACGCCGGATCCACCATGCAATACAACCGGTACTGGGATCGCTTTGGACACTGCTTCGATGATGTCGAAGTGAATGTTAGGCTCACCAGCGTACATACCGTGTGCCGTACCTACAGCGATTGCCAAGCAGTCAACGCCTGTTTCTTCGTAGAAACGGATTGCTTCTTCCGGCTTAGCCAGGTTAGCGTGCTCTTCGTCAACGGAGATATCGTCTTCCACGCCGCCGATTGTTCCGAGCTCACCTTCAACGGATACGCCCATTGCGCGAGCGGCTTTCACAACTTCTTTCGTCAAACGGATGTTTTCTTCGAAAGAGTAGTGGGAACCGTCGAACATAACGGAGCTGAATCCTGCACGGATACATTTCATTGCCACTTCGAAGGAACTGCCGTGATCCAGGTGCAATGCGATCGGCAGACCGGATTTCTTCGCTGCCGCTTCTGCGATAGCTACTGTGAATTCAATACCCATATATTTCAGTGCGCCTTCGCTAACACCATAAATGAACGGGGATTTCAGTTCCATTGCCGCTTCCACAATCGCTTGAGCGAACTCAAGGTTGTTCATGTTAAATTGACCCACCGCGTATTTGTTCGCTTTTGCCTTAGGTAAAAACTCATTCATTGAAACCAATGCCATGTTTCTCTTCCTCCTAGAACCTGTAGTTTTGCGTAGACCGCTCTTGTCATACCTGAGTTATTATAGCACATATATATTCAAATGATAACCAAGCCCTCTATTCTCTGCCACAAAAAAAAAGACCCTAATTCTAGGATCCTATTGCATAGCCACTGCTTGATTCATTGTTTAACTGCATATTGACTGCCATGCGCAGTTCGTCAATATCAAACGGCTTCGTGAAATGCATGATCGCACCCAGATCCGTCGCTTCTTTGATCATGTCAAGCTCGCCATAAGCGGTCATCATAATGACTTTGATAGATGCATCGATCGCTTTCACATGCTTTAAAATATCGAGGCCGTCCATACCGGGAATTTTCATATCCAGCAATAAAAGGTCAGGCGAAGAATTTCTGACGATCTCTAAAGCCAATTTACCATTAGAGGCTTGATAAGTATCGTATCCTTCGTTACTGAAAACCTCCATTAGCAGTACGCGAATCCCATTTTGATCATCGACAATCAGTACCTTTTTCTTCATCAGCCTAGCTCCCTCCCGAAAACGAATAACAAATTCCCTATACTTCAGAATACATAGGTATTCGCTATTCGTTTCCATTTTCCTTCCGAGGTCAGGGGCTAATTGAAAACTTTTACAAAAAAGATGTTTGTCAGGAAGCAACCTTACATGAAACGTTAACGTTCGATCCCTTGCGCCGCTTTCACGAACTCACGGAACAACGGCTGCGGACGGTTCGGACGGGACGTGAATTCCGGATGGAATTGCACTGCCAAGAACCAAGGATGGCTTGGAAGCTCAACCATCTCGACCAAACGGCCGTCCGGCGATGTACCGGAAATACGCAATCCTGCGGACTCGATCAGCTCGCGGTACTCATTGTTGAACTCATACCGGTGACGGTGTCTCTCATACACCAGCTCATCGTTGTAGCATTTCTCCGCCAGGGAGCCCGGCACGACTTTGCAAGGATACAGGCCGAGACGCATGGTACCGCCCAGGTTCTCGATATCCTTCTGCTCCGGCAACAAATCGATAACCGGATAAGCCGTCGTCGGATTAATCTCGGAGGAGTTCGCTCCATCCAAACCGCAAACGGAACGCGCATACTCGATAACCGCTACCTGCATGCCCAAGCAAATGCCGAAGAACGGAATTTTCTTCTCGCGGGCATAGCGAATGGCGGATACTTTCCCTTCGATACCGCGGTCCCCGAATCCGCCCGGCACAAGAATCCCCTGCACGCCGGAAAGCAGCTCGTCGACGTTATTGTCATAAATATCTTCGGCATTAACCCAGCGAATCTCGATTTCGGAATCGTTATCGATACCGGCATGTCCGAGGGCTTCTACAATACTCAAATAAGCATCGTGCAGCGCTACATATTTACCGACAATTGCGATCTCCGTCTTCTTCGTCAAGGACTTCACTTTGCGGACCAGATTCTCCCACTCGGTCATGTCCGGTTCGCTCGTTTTCAGCTTCAGGTGATTACAAACGTAATCATCCAATCCCTGCTCGCGCAGCATCATCGGCACTTCATACAGCGTTTCCGCGTCTTTGCATTCGATAACCGCAGCCGGATCGATGTCGCAGAACAAGGCAAGCTTGCGCTTCATGTCTTCGGTCAAGGAATGCTCCGTACGGCATACGATCACGCTCGGTTGAATGCCCAGGCCGCGCAATTCTTTGACGCTGTGCTGAGTCGGCTTCGTCTTGACTTCGCCGGCCGCTTTGATATAAGGAATCAGCGTAACGTGAATGTACATGACGTTCTCGCGGCCGATATCATTTTTCATTTGACGGATCGCTTCCAAGAAAGGCAAGCTCTCGATGTCACCCACCGTACCGCCGATTTCCGTGATGACCACGTCGGATTGCGCCTCGCGGCCCGCACGCAGAACACGGTCTTTGATCTCATTCGTAATATGCGGAATAACTTGAACCGTTCCTCCGAGGTATTCGCCTCTGCGCTCCTTTGTAATAACCGAGGAGTACACTTTGCCGGACGTAACGTTCGAAGCTTTGGACAAATTAATGTCGATGAAGCGCTCGTAATGGCCTAAGTCCAGATCCGTCTCCGCCCCGTCATCGGTTACGAAAACTTCACCGTGCTGATAAGGACTCATCGTCCCCGGATCCACGTTAATATATGGATCGAACTTTTGAATTGTAACTTTCAGCCCTCTGTTCTTCAACAGTCTACCTAAGGAAGCTGCCGTTATTCCTTTGCCAAGGGAAGATACTACGCCTCCCGTAACGAAAATATATTTTGTCACTATGTACGCCTCCTATTGGTTATTTGGTTTGAAAAACGCAGCTCGTACATTTACGCTTCGTTTCCCGCCAGGCTCGCTGGCCTCGGTCTTTCTATGCAAAAGGCTTACACCGTAAGCATTCGCTATCAGGGTCGTTGCTGTCACTGCTCTAATTGTAGTGTCTACCAAACAAGGCTTTTCATGAAACCCATAGTGAAAAACAGTCCAAAAAAACAAAAAAAGTGACACCCGCAGTGACGGGGCACTTTTTGAACGCTTGCGCGATTTGTTAAGATTCTTTTAAAGCCCATGCAATAGTTTACTCTGAACGGACAGTGGCTGTCAAGACAAGTTATTTGTCGTCGTCGTCCTCTTCATCCAATGAATCCTCATCGTCATCCAGATCCTCATCTTCGTCCAGGCTGTCTTCTTCGTCTTCGTCCGTCTCGTCGATACCTTCTTCGCCGAGATCCTCTTCGATCTCCTCATCCTCGAAGAACTCCGTATCTTCATCCGACTCTTCTTCTTCGGCATCTGTACCGAATGCATCGTAGTCGTCTTCTTCTGCGTATGTATCTTCTTCCTCCGCGTAAATGTCCTCATCCAGATCATCGTCTTCATCGTTGATGATTCTAGGACGCTTTGCATTTCCAACCGCATCGTCCGACTTCTCGACCGGATACCAGCGTTTCAGCCCCCAAAGGTTCGTGCCAACGCAAGCAAAACGCCCGTCGATGTTGATTTCCGTATATAGTTGGGCAATCACTTGCATGACGTGCTGCTCAGATAACCCCTTAATTTTTGCAATTTCCGCCATCAGGTCACGGTAATAAAACGGCGTATTCGCCGACTTCAATAATTCAAACGCCAAATCCACCATCGGCATTTCGCGAGCTTGTTCTGTGGTGATTTTGAGAGTGTATTCGCTACTCATTCAGGCACATCCCTTTCGACCGTCTTCTTCACTTCTGTACTTCTTCTATCTACCTTATCCAATATCTTAGTTAAGTAAAACCTATTTTTTCTAAAAATGCAACTACCCCGCCCCCAAAATGAATACAAGCGAAGGTCCCCCTCCGCTTGCGACTGTATCCAGAGGAAACGGTATGAGCGAATCAATGCCGCTTCCTGAACCTGAGGAAGAGACACTCCTGCCTGCGCCTCTCTATTTATCCTATGTAAAACCTGCACATCTGACACGGGTTCGCACCCAATTATTTCTATAAAGGCAATCACACGGTCATCAGGGGTGACCTGTACATATGATAGGGGAGACTCGATTCTAAGCTGTCATGGGGGGATGGCACGTATGGACATAGCCACCTTTCTTTATTTGCTTCATGAGGAAATCGCACTCACCAAGCACTCTGGCAAGAAGCATATGATTCGCTTCTCATCGGCTAAAGACTATTACGCCTACAAGGCTGAGCTTAGGCGGCTGCGCCCCCGCCTCGCGAATCTCGCTAAAGTCCGCGTTCTAGACATCATTCATGCCTTCTCCTGCACGCTTCGCCCCGATTCAAAACTCAAGTACGCCGCTGGCGGCCCGACGATCGTCGAAGACTCCAAAATAACCGTCCATCAGATCATCGGGAACAAAACCATCGCCAAACGCGCAACCACTTTATCCGGTTCCGGCTCCCATGCAATCCCATGGGGTGTCGATCAGATCGGCGCTCCCGAAGTTTGGAACAAGTCGTTAGGCCAAAACATCCGGATTGGGGTCATTGACACCGGCATTGATTACAATCACCCGGACTTGCGAAACTCCATCTCGCGGGGAATCAACTTATTGAACCACAGCATGCTGCCCTATGACGACAACGGCCATGGCACGCATATTGCGGGAACGATCGCAGCTACAGGACGCAACTCCGGCATCATCGGCGTAGCGCCGAGGGCCATCATCCATCCGGTCAAAGCTTTCGACCATAGCGGAAGCGCCTATGTGTCGGATATTATCGCCGGGATCGATTGGTGTGTGAGTAACGATCTCGACATTATCAATATGAGCTTCGGCATGAAATCGTACAACCGAGCGCTCGAGCAAGCGGTTCTGAACGCCTATTATCGCGGGAAGGTCATCGTGGCCTCATCCGGCAATGACGGCAAAAGGAAGACGGTCGATTACCCCGCCCGCTTCCCGCAGGTCGTCTCCGTCGGCGCTACGACCCGGCAGGGACGGATCGCCCCCTTCAGCAACCGCGGCAAGCAAATCGATATCTATGCGCCAGGGGAACGGGTCTACTCTTCCTGGCTGCACGGCAAATACAACGAGCTCAGCGGCACCTCGATGGCTACCGCGCATGTCAGCGGCGTCATTGCGCTGATGCTGGCTATTAAGCCGATGGCGCCGCAGCAGATCAAAACGGCTATCCGCCGCTGCGCCATCAGCCTGAACAGGCGTGAGAACACGCGCTGGCAGCCTGGGCATCTCAATGCCCGGCGGGCCTTGCGCGCGGCGAAGCAGCTCTGATAACAGCAACAAGGGCTGTCCCGAAAGGCGGGTAAAGACCTTTCGGGACAGCCCTTGTGTGTATGGATCGAGGCTTACATGCGCTCCGGAGCGGATACGCCGACCACGCGCAGCGTATTGGCCAGCGTCGTGCGGAGCGCGCCGAGCAGCGCAAGGCGCGCTTGGGTCAAAGCCGCGTCATCCGTGATGACGTAGTGGCCTCTGTAGTAGCTATGGAACTGGCTCGCCAGTTCGTAGACATAGCGGATCATGCGGTGCGGCGCATACTGGTCGGCCGCAATGGCGATCTCCTCCGGGAGCTCGCCGATCTTGCGCAGCAAGTCGAACTCAGCTTCCGACGAGAGCTGGTTCAGATCGACCTGCTCCAGCGGCAGCACCTGGATGCCCTGCTCTTCCGCCTGGCGGAAGATGGAGCAGATGCGGGCATGCGCGTACTGTACGTAGTACACGGGATTCTCATTGGACTGGGAAACCGCCAGATCCATGTCGAAATCCAGATGCGAGTCCATGCTGCGCATCGCGAAGAAATATCGGATCGGGTCCACGCCGACCTCGTCCATCAAATCCTCCATCGTGACCGCTTTGCCGGTCCGCTTGGACATCTTCACCTTTTCCCCGTTCTGGAAAAGGCTCACCATCTGGGCGATCAGCACGACAAGGCGGTCCGCCTCGAAGCCCAGCGCCGTCATGGCCGCCTTCATCCGCGGGATGTAGCCGTGGTGGTCGGCGCCCCAGATGTTGATCAGGCGATCGAAACCGCGCCCGAATTTGTTGCGGTGGTAGGCGATATCCGGCGTCAGATACGTAAAGGATCCGTCATTCTTGATCAGCACGCGATTCTTGTCGTCGCCAAGAGGCGTGGTATTCAGCCAAGTTGCGCCATCTTCCTCATAAATATGGCCGTTATCGCGCAGTTCCTGCAGAACCGGCGGAATCAGGTTATCTTCATAAATCGACGTTTCGGAGAACCAGTTGTCGAACCGAACCCCGAAGCGGCCGAGGTCGCGCTTGATTTTGTCGAGCTCCTTCTTAAGCCCGTAAGAACGGAAATACGCCCGTCGCTCATCCTCCGGCAAGCTCAGCAGGCGATCTCCCTCTTCCGCTGCCAGCTCTGCCGCGAAGCCCTTGATATCATCGCCGAAGTACCCATCTTCCGGCATGACGGCATCTTGGCCGAGCGCTTGCAAATAGCGGGCCTCGATGGACTTGGCCAGGTTCACGACCTGGTTGCCCGCGTCATTAATGTAATACTCCCGGGATACGTCATAGCCGGCCAGATCAAGCACGTTGCACAGCACGTCGCCTACGGCAGCTCCGCGGGCATGTCCCAAATGCAGGGAGCCTGTCGGATTCGCGCTTACGAACTCCACTTGCACTTTCAGCCCTTGACCTACGTTTCTAGCCCCGTAACGTTCGCCTTGCTTCTGCACGTCCGCA
This sequence comes from Paenibacillus sp. MAHUQ-63, assembly GCF_028765165.1. Lineage (GTDB taxonomy): Bacteria > Bacillota > Bacilli > Paenibacillales > NBRC-103111 > Paenibacillus_E. The sequence goes on from NZ_JARADB010000005.1 coordinate 16,306, forward strand.
ATGACGGCGTAGAGGTACACTCTGTTCATTCGGAAATTAATGAAGCCCGGGCCGGCAATTTCCGCCTCGGCGATATTCGCCTTCTCCTTCTGGAGGTTCGCGATGATCTTCTCAGCAATCTGCCTTGGGTTCGTCTTCGCAATCCGGGTTAGCTGCATCGCGATGTTCGTGGCGAAATCGCCATGCGACTTCTCCTTCGGCACCTCCAGAATAATCTCCGGCACCTGCTCGGCCTCCACGATGCCCGCAGCCGCAACGGCTTCTGCGATGGCTTGTTTGACGATGATTTTGACTTCGTTTAGTACGTCCATTCCTCTTACTCCTCCTGAATTAGCAACTTAATTCTGTATGTTCCCGCGTGCGTGCCTGATGCGTACAAATCATATTTCCATCTCGTGATGCCGATGCCGTGCACAGCCTCGCTCTTCAGCTCGTGCGTGTCGACTTCCAGCTCCAGACGGCCTTGCGGCGTATGATAAAATCCGATGCGTTTCTCGCCGGGCACAAACGTTTGCTCCGCTTGCACGTCTCCCTGGCGGACGATGCGGATCTGATTCTCTTCCAGCTTGATGAGCGTCACTGTGCGTCCAAGCTCATTCGGTTCTTCTTCATAGCGGATGTAGGTGTGATCGCCTTTGCGGTACAGATCTCCCCGCGCCTTCTGCACGTTCGTCTCACTCCCGCTCCGGCTCTCAATGCGAATGCGCACTCGCGTTTTATCCGTCATGATTCGTCATTCTCCTATTCTCCATGTCCTAATGCGCCTCATGCCAAGATCAGGCAAATAAGGCAAGTCAGCTATTAGTTTATATGAAAGAACCAATGAATTCAATGTATGTCGTCGATCTCTGTCGGTAAAGACCCCTTTAGGTGCTGTATATAAGCAGCACCGATAGGAAGACGGCGATGCATGACCGGTTGGTCTGCCTGCCGGGGTCCTCCGCAGATGGGAAGCAGAAAGAGGATGTCCCTGCCATCCATGGCTAAGAACATCCTCTAGATCGATCAAGCTAAATCGCCGGTATCGGCATTCCGATGCTTGCCCACTGTTCTTTCGCGGGGCCGTAGGCGCCGATCACGGGTACACCGGCCTGGCGCATAAGAATCGTGAGCTGGCCCCGATGGTGGATCTCATGCTTCAGATAGGCGAACAGTGTCTCGCCGATCGTCCACTGCTGGCCGAACATATTCACCTGTTCCTGCAGCTTCGCATCTGTCAGCTGCGTTCGGACAGCTTCCAAGATCCCTTTCGTCGTGGCGCGATACGCATCCGCGATAGCCGCCGCTTGTTTCGGCGGTGTGGCAGCGGCTGACGGGGCCTCGAACTTCAGGCCGGCTCCGAGCAGCATGCCCCGATCGTTATGGACCAGGTGCCACGCTATGAAACCTAGCGGTCTGTAGCCTTCGGCTTGCGGCTGCTGCAAAGACGCATCGCTCAGTGCGTCCAGCAGCTGCTGGGTTGTTGCGGATTCTTGCCCGTATCCGGTAAGAAAGCTTTGTACGGTAGTAAACATTGTTCTTTTCCCTCCGAGGTTTCGTTTCTGCACAGCTCTTGGAATTAGTGTAACACGGGACAACTGACAGCAGTATGGCAGTGTGGGGAAAATTTCATGCTGGCGAAGAGCGGCCCAGCCCCCGGCTCCGGCTAACGGACACAGCGGCGCTTATTCGCCGTTTTGGGCCCGCCTCGCGGCGCCAACGGACACACATGACGCTATTTGCGCATTTCAAGCGAGATTTCGCCTGGAAATCGGCAAATAAGCGCGCTGGTGTCCGTTAGATTGCCGACGGGGCCGTAGCCGCCGAAATAACGGCCGTGGTGTCCGTTAGCGAGCCCGCGCCCGGCGAGACACGGCGGCGGCGAAGCGCCGACTCGGCCGAGTCGCATGCTGGCGGCGCCACGGCGAAGACCGGCCGGAGTCCAGGAGCCTCGGCCGAGCCCCCGGCTCCGGCTAACGGACACAGCGGCGCTTATTCGCCGTTTTGGGCCCGCCTCGCGGCGCTAACGGACACATGTGACGCTATTTGCGCATTTTCGGCGAGATTTCGCCTGGAAATCGGCAAATAAGCGCGCTGGTGTCCGTTAGATTGCCGACGGGGCCGTAGCCGCCGAAATAACGGCCGTGGTGTCCGTTAGCGAGCCCGCGCCCGGCGAGTCCCGTCTCCGACCATGCCGCCTGCACGGCCGAGTCGCACGCTGGCGGCGCCAACGCCAGCCGCGCATGCGGTCCACGGCGGACGCACTCGCCAATGCGCCAACCGCCGACGCCTTGCCGGCGAGCGCAAAAAAACCGCCAATTCCCCTTGTCTCCAAGAAGGCGCTGGCGGCTTAATCTTTTTATTTGATCAAATCTTCGACAAATTTAGGAAGAACGAACGCTGCTTTGTGCAGGCGTGCCGTGTAATACTTCGTCGGGAACTCCGGAATGGAAGCTTCCTCGACTTGCAGCGGATCGTGCTTTTTGCTGCCCATGGTGAACGTCCACAGCCCGCTTGGGTAGGTAGGAATGTTCGCGCTGTATACGCGTACGATCGGGAAGATTTCCTTCACATCGCGGTTCACCGTTTGGATCAGGTCCGCTTTGAACCAAGGGTTGTCCGTTTGGGCAACGAAAATGCCGTCTTCTTTCAACGCATCATAAATGCCTTGGTAGAAGCCTTTGGTGAACAGCTCGACCGCCGGACCAACCGGCTCCGTGGAGTCGACCATGATGACGTCGTATGTATTCTTGTGGTCATGAATGTGCATATAGCCGTCGTTCACGATAACTTCGACGCGCGGATTGTCCAACTCACCGGCAATCGTCGGCAAATATTTCTTGGAGTACTCGATAACTTTGCCGTCGATATCGACCAGCACCGCTTTCTTCACCTTCGGATGCTTCATGATTTCACGAATCACGCCGCCGTCGCCGCCGCCCACAACAAGCACTTGCTCAGGGTTCGGGTGCGTCACGAGCGCAGGGTGCGCAACCATTTCATGGTACACGAACTCGTCTCTGACCGTTGTCATAACCATGCCGTCCAGCGTCAGCATCGTGCCCCACTCTTCGGTTTCAATCATAGCCAGATCCTGGAAATCCGTTTGTTCTCTTACATAAGTCTCTTTCACTTTGGCTGTAATGCCGAAGCTGTCCGTTTGTTTCTCTGTGTACCACAAATCCATGTTCATTCCTTCTTTCGCCTCTATATTGGATGAATAATGACTGACATTCGTTATCTCTAATCAGTGTTCCACCGGCCTCAAAAGTCATGCAAAATCCGCTCAACTTTCCCGACCCTTCATACGCACAAATTGTATTATAGTTCATTACCCCCAAAATGCAATATTTTCCTAGGTCTTTTACCGATTTCACAAAAAATATTTACAATTTGTTGAATACGGACTGCCATGCTTTTCCATACTGGTTAATACGGCCTAAACCGGCATGAAAGGAGGCAGGATACGATGTCCGATAACGAAAACAACCGTCAACCCGATACAGGCACACCCCCGAAAGCAAGGGAGAAAGAGGTCCCCGCGTCCATGCGCTGGATGCGCCGCATTAAGAAAATGTTTTCCTTCTTCTTCACCTCCTGCGTGCTTCTGCTCATCGCTGCGGCCGTCTTCTTCGTTTATTTGCGCGCTCAGACCCTCCCTGTCACCAAGATGCTGCAAACCTCCCAAATGTTCGATACGCATGGCGAGCTGATCGATACGTTTTATTCGGGGCAGAACCGGCAGGTCGTCACGTTGAACGACATTTCGCCGTACCTCATTAAAGCTACGCTCGCTGTGGAGGACCAGCATTTCTACGATCACTTCGGCGTTGATGTGAAAGCGGTGGCCCGCGCGGCGATCGTGAACGTGCAGGCGATGGCCAAGGTTCAAGGTGCAGGCACGATCACCCAACAGCTGGCCCGGAATTTATATTTGAATCATGACCGAACATGGACGCGGAAAATCAAAGAAACGATCTATGCGGTTCAATTGGAAATGCAGCTGAGCAAGGATGAAATTCTCGCCGATTATTTAAATCAAATATACTACGGTCATTCGACCTACGGCATCGAGACGGCTTCCGAGCTGTTCTTCGGCAAGCACGCCAGCGAGCTGACATTGGCCGAAAGCGCCATGATCGCCGGTGTTCCGAAAGGACCGCGATACTACTCGCCATACTATGATTTGCAAAATGCGATGGACCGGCAGAAGGTCGTTCTGCAAACGATGGTGCGCAGCGGCTTCATCACGCAGGAGGCAGCGGACGCCGCCGCCAAAGAGAAGCTGACAATTCAGCCGTTAACGAAGAAGAAGCCCGCAGCAGCCCCCTATTTCCGGGATTATGTGCGGACGCTCGCAACAGAACAGCTGGGCATTTCGGAGGAGCAATTCGACGAAGGCGGCATTCGCATCTATACCACGCTCGATAAGAAAGCGCAGGATATCGCCGAGAACGTGGTGGCCAAGCAATTGAACGGCAAAACCGAGCTGCAAGCAGCCCTCGTCGCCATTGACCCGCGATCCGGAGAAATCAAGGCGATGGTAGGCGGACGAGACTACTCGGAGAACCAGTTCAACCGGGCGCTCTCGAATACGAGACAGCCTGGGTCATCGTTCAAACCGATCGTTTATATGGTCGCTTTGGAGAATGGGTATACCCCTGTCACACAGGTGAAAAGCGAACCGACGGTCTTCACCTACGACGAGGGCCGGCAGCGCTATACGCCGAGGAACTTCAACGACCAATACGCTAACGCCAACATTGATATGCGGCAGGCGATCTCGAAGTCGGACAATATTTATGCCGTGCATACGATTCTGGATGTCGGACCCCAGAAGGTCATTGATCTGGCCCGCAAGCTGGGCATCGATTCACCGATGAAGCCACTGCCGTCGCTGGCGCTCGGCTCCTTCCCGGTCAGCCCGCTCGAGATGGCTTCCGCCTTCGGCACGATTGCGAACCAAGGCATTCATAAGGAAACGACGGCGATTGTGCGGATTGAGGATGCCGGCGGCAAGATTTTATATGAAGCGAAGCCGAAGGAAGAGCAAGTGCTCAATCCGGCCGTCGCCTATGTGATGACGAATCTGATGGAGAGCGTATTCGAGGAAGGCGGTACGGGCAATCGGGTTGCCGGGACAATCAAGCGGCCGATTGCGGGCAAAACCGGAACGACCGACACTGACGCATGGCTCGTCGGCTTCACGCCTGAGCTCGCTACCGCCGTATGGGTCGGCTATGATAAAAGCCGGGACATCTCAACCGTCGAGTCCCACCTGGCCTCGCCGATCTTCGCGGAATTTACGGAGCAGACGCTGGAGGCGATACCGCCGAAGCTGTTCCCAACTCCGGAAGGCGTCACCAGCGTCTATATCGACCCCGCGAGCGGCAAGCTGTCCAATGAGGACTGCCCGAATGCCCATCTGGAAGCTTTCCTTGCCGGCACGGAGCCGACGACGTACTGCACGGGCAAGCCCGCCAAGCCGGCCGCCGGCGAGGACGGCAAGAACCCGGCCAAGGGCCAAAACGGTTCTTGGTGGAACGACCTCAAGCGCTGGTGGAACGACTGACCGCGCGGTTTCGGAAAACACAAAAAGGCAGAACTAAGCGCGTCTTAGTCTGCCTTTTTGCTGTCCTAGTATATGAGGTAACATACACTAGGGTCTAGTATACCCGGTTCACAAGTGCGTAACAATGGATGACACATAATGTTCATAATCTCTATGAAGCCTTGCTGCGATTAGGAAAGGGCATCTTTCAACGCTTGGTCCGAGCGGTTCCACCATTCCACATTATGGGCGATAAGCCGATCTTTGAGCAGGGCGCGCTCGTTATCGGACAAGCCTTCGAGGATGAATTTGCGCTTCATGGCCGCATCCATTTTGTTCACGTGGTCGGCAAGAATTTTCCATCCTTTGCGCGCTTCCGTATCCACCAGCATTTCGCAGGCCGACATGCCGGCATAGTAAGCACCCTCCTCGGTGCGGTCTACCGCCACCCACACGATCCAGGCTTTACGACCGTTCGGCACGTCGTCCTTGTTCGTCGAGAATTTGATCCCTTTCTCGATTTTACTCTTCGCATGAAGCGTCCCCTCATCCAGATACGCCTCATCGCCGTCAATAATAATTCCCGAAACGTTGCTAAGATCGATCGCTCCGGCACCGAAGCCTTTGTGATTCACTTTGGAGCTTACTATATTCAAGGCCAGCTTCTTTTTGTCCGCTTCCATGAGAACACCTTCCACTCTTCGTAATGTTAAAATGACGCTTTGCTTTCATTGTAGCTAAAGTCCATCTCCAGAACAAGAGCCGTGCATCCTGCCCCCGCCAGGCCGTGCCGGCATGCTTGCCAACAATTCTTTTCAGCTCATAGAAATAATCCCCAGGTTGTCTACATATACATGCTGTAGATGCTTGTTAGGCGGGGTGAATCTATTGAGTGTTCTGTTCAAAAACCGCAAGGTACAATGGTTCGTGGTTATGCTCCTTGCAGCAGGCGCCGTCCTGCTGTCTGAAACTTTGCTCCCATCCGCAAGTAAACCGGTACTGCCCGTCGTCTCGCGGGACGAACCTTCAGCTCCGGCACCGGACATGCAGCCCGCGGATCGCGGCAAGCCCCCGGAGAAGCAAACGCCGGAACCGCTCAGTTACCGGATTGCGGAATATCACATGAACGTTGCCTATACGCCGGAGACAAGGCAGCTCCAAGGGCAGCAGACCTTTACATGGGAGAACCCCGGCACCGTTCCTGTGCAGGAAATTTACCTTCATTTGTATCCGAACGCTTTCGCTTCTAAGAAAACGACATTTATGCGCGAATCCGGCGGCAAGCTGCGCCAAGATGAAGCAACGGACGATAGCACCGGACGAATGGACTTGCTTTCCGTGAAATCGTCCGAAGGTGAGGATCTGACGCCGCGTATGGCGTTCGTGCAGCCCGATGACGGCAATAAAGACGACCAGACGCTGCTCAAAATCCCGCTGTCGAAACCGGTTGGAGCCGGAGAACGCGTCACCCTCAAGACGGAGTTCCTCGTCAAGCTGCCCGCAGCTTTCGCCAGAATGGGCTATGTGGATGACTTCGTCATGGCCGGGCAGTGGTTCCCGAAAGTGGCGGCTTATGAGCGCGCAGGCACAAGGGGCCGTGCCGAGCCGGGCTGGAATCTCCATCAATACCACGGAAATTCCGAGTTTTACGCCAATTTCGGCCTTTATGATGTGAAGATTCAAGTACCGGCCAATTACACCGTAGCGGCTACCGGATTCCCGGTGAAGCCTGCCGTGACGGAGAACGGTACGAAGACGTACCAATTCTACGCCGATGACGTGCATGATTTCGCCTGGTCGGCATCGCCGCATTTCGTGTATGTGGAAGAGCCCTTCTCTACACCGCAAATCCCCGGCGTCAAGATTAAGCTTTACCTCGATCCGAATCATCAAGAATTGAAGGACCGCTATATGATCGCCGCCAAAAAGGCGCTGTCCCGGTACAGCCAGTGGTACGGAACTTATCCCTACTCCACGCTCTCGATCGTCGTTCCCCCTCCGGGCGGCAACGGCGCAGGCGGTATGGAGTATCCGACCTTGATAACCGCATGGGGAGCCAGCGATAAGAATCCGGACCTCGATCTGGAACGCGTCGTCGTTCATGAGATCGGACATCAATACTTCTATGGACTCGTAGCCACCAATGAATTCGAGGAGGCGTGGCTGGACGAAGGATTCACCTCCTATGCCGAGGACAAAGTAATGGAAGCTGACTTCGGGCAAGCCCCTAATCTGCCTGTGGAATCAAGCTACATCACTTCCCCCCTTGCCCTGCAAAAAAATGCGTGGACGTACGGAGGCCACGATCAATATGCGGAAAATGTTTATACGAGAGGCAAGCTTGTGCTGAAAGCAATTGAAAAGCAGGTTGGCGCGAAGACGATGGACCGCATCATGCGCACTTATTTCCAGCGATGGGAATTCAAGCATCCATCCACCCGCGACTTCCAGGCGGTCGTCGAAGAAGTGACGAAGACGAAGTGGGACGAATTCTTCAACGCTTACGTCTACGGTTCGATGATGATGGACTACACCGTCGAGAGCATTCGTGTGAAAGCCACCGGCAGCAAAGGAACGGGACCTTATGAGAGCTCCGTCCTCATCTCCAAGCGCGGCGGCAACTCGCCCGAGGTGCCGATTCAATTCCATTTCGCCGACGGGACGATGCTGGACAAAACGTGGGACGGCAAGGAGAGCAGCATCGAGTTCAAATTAACGCACACCACGCCGGTCGACTGGGTCCGCATAGACCCGAACTATACGCTCATCCTGGAGAACAAACATATCAATAATTTCATGCAAACTGAAGTGGACACCAAGTGGAAAATCCGCTGGAACCTCGGCATCATCCAATTCCTGCAGGCTATCTTTGGGTGGGTCGCCTGGTAGGCGCCCCACTCTCAATTAACGCTTACGAGGCAAGTTTTCCTTAGGAGGGAACCCCGTGAAAACCTATCTCAACTATGGCTTCAGGGAGGCATTGCGGCAGCCCTTCGCCACCATTGTCTTGTTCATCTATCAGATGGGCTGGGGCATCCTGCTCTATAAGCTGGTGCAGGGGGTGCTCGTCCCGCTTATGCACCGCTATCCCGGCGGCGACCAGCCGAAGGAATCGCTGCACCTCTTTCTCGCGGAGAGCCAGTTCCAGCTGATCAAAACTGACCTCAGCCACTCCTACCTCTGGTGGCTAGCCGTGCTGCTCCTGATTCGCATGCTGCTCACCCCTGTGCTGAACAGCGGCGTCTACTATTCGCTCACGCATACGGATCAAAACGCCGGTTACCGCTTCTTTCGCGGCATCAAGGAGCTGACCTTGCCCTTCTTCATCGCCTATTTGACTCGCCTGGCGCTGTCCCTGCTCCCGCTGATCTGGCTGCTGCCCAAAGCGCAGCGCCTATTCGCGCACAGCACCTCCTACGAAGAGGCCGTCCTCCACTTGCTGCCTTGGCTTGCAGGCATGCTCGTTTACGGCTTCCTCCTGCATCTGCTGTTTATGTATGTCCAGTTCGCCATCGCAGCCCATATGGGCATTATATCCACCTTAATGACCTTCATGCGGCATTCGCTGCCGATTATCGGTTTGTCGCTCATTCTTCTGCTGAGCTCAGGGCTTCTGACGGGGATTACCGTCACGGCAACCTATCTGTGGGCAGGGCTTGCGGCGCTGATGATCTACCAGCTCTTCCCGTTATTCAACATCTTCCTGCAAATGTGGGCGATTTCGTCACAATACCAGCTGCTTACAGCGAAAAGCGAAGGGTGAAGCTCCCCGCTGGTATGCAAGGTTATCCGCCAGGTCCGTTCGGATCTTGGCAGATAACCTTTTTCCACTTTTTTCGCTTCTTTTCTTGCTTCCTCTCCCTCTCCGGCATTCCTCCGGCGCATGGATATCATGAACAAGACACTCATCTCCATGCACAAAGCCGCATAAACCCAATACACGCTTTAAAATATGACACGAATCGACGGAATATGCGCGATCCAACCCCACAGCAAACCACGAACCCTCTATTTTTTCGGTTTAATTCGCCGATGAAATCGTTTACTTCCTTGAAAATTTGGTTTTATTTGTCTGGAAAACGAACGAATTCACTTTTTTTGCCCAAAAATGCCCCGAATAAGGAGGAATTTCGATATTTATGACGAATTACAGTGACTAGCATCATAAAACCAAATATTTCATGCCGAATTCCCCGTCCTTATTGGGGAAACGGGGGAACCATTCCGGGTGAATTGATCTTGCAAGACAGGGATCATAGGGAACCTTCAACCGAACCCTCCAGCTAACCTCGTAGGCACCGGAAGGAGACAAGCAGTTGAAAAAGGTTGTTGCTCTTGCTTTCAGTCTTGTTTTGTTTTTGAGTGTAGCTTTAGGAAGCGCGTCTGCGTCAGAATCCACATTGGACTCAACGGTTGACGGATTGCTTGGAACACCGTACAAAGATGCCGGTACGACAACCAGAGGTTTTGATTGCTCCGGGTTCACCGCATACGTGTTCAACCAATTCGGCATTGACCTTCCTCATAGTTCGGCTGCTCAAAATAAAGAAGGCTACTGGATTGACAAAAGTGATCTTCGCAAAGGCGATCTTGTGTTCTTCAACACAGGAGGCCAAGGTGTTTCTCACGTAGGCATTTACCTTGGAAACGGTGAATTCGTTCATTCGGCATCCAACGAGGGCGTCGTGATTAATAAGCTTAGCCAATCCTATTACGCGAAGAGATATGTATCCGCCAGACGCGTTCTGTGGGATGATATCTACAATCAGCTAACTGCTGAATCCAAGTAATTCTCTAGCTTTACACGAATAAAGCCCGGATAGCTTCAGCTCCCTAGAGCCGCTTTCAGGGCTTTTATTCATTTCGGACCTTAAGAAAGGATACCCGCCATGTCGCAAACAAGCTACTCCGGCAACCCGCCTTTCCCCGGTATCATCCAGTCTCTTGAAGAGCTAAGACCGCGTGTAGGCGAACCACACCTGGCCGTGCAGCACAAGGTCGTCTCGAGCATGGATGATCACATTCGTGCCTTCGTGGCCAAATCACCGTTATTCTTCCTGTCCACTTCCAACCAGTCCGGTCTGTGCGACGTCTCTCCGCGCGGGGATGAGCCCGGTTTCGTCCGCATCCTCGATGATAAGCGCCTGATCTATCCGGAAAGACTCGGGAACCGGCGCATTGACTCCTTGCAAAATCTGCTCACTAATCCGCAAGTCGGCATGGTGTTCCTTATTCCTGGCGTGGAAACCGTCCTGCGGATTAACGGCCGGGCATGGCTGACGCAGGACGAGGAGCTGCTTGCCGGTATGCAGCTTAACGGCAAGCAGCCTGTTGTCGGCGTCGGCGTCGAAGTGCAGGAATGCTTCATTCACTGCAGCCGGGCTCTCAAGCTGGCCCGCGTCTGGCAGCAGGATACGTGGCTGCCTGAGCAGGAGCATCCGGATTCGATGTCCATGTTCCGCGCTCACGTGGCGCGCAACGGCATCGAGCTGAAAGAATAACTTGACATAGCATGTAAGCCGTCCTATAATAGCGGCATCGGTTTTCTAGGGTTCCGTGACGCTGCAGCGCCAGTCTGGTCCGAGAGAAAACACACAGCGAATACGCTGTGAACACGGAGGGAGAAAAGCCCGGGAGTCATATCGCGCAGCGATAGTGCTTCCAGGCTTTTTTCTTTGTGTCCGGGTTAGGATGACCCGCAATGAAGGAGGGATTCAACATGGCATGGCTGTATCTTGTCATAGCAGGCGTTTTCGAGGTGGTATGGGCCATCTCCTTGAAATTTTCCAACGGTTTCACGCGTTTGGTGCCGTCCGTTATCACGGTTACCGGCATGATCATCAGCTTTTATTTCCTGGCCGTCGCCACCAAGACGCTCCCCATCGGCACCGCCTATGCGGCATGGACAGGGATCGGCGCCGTAGGGGCGATCATTGTCGGCACCCTTTTCCTGAACGAGCCGGCCAGTTTGACGCGTATTTTGTTCATGATCCTTATTCTTGTCGGGGTTCTCGGACTGAAGTTCACATCCGGACACTGATCGATCCCCAAGCGGGCCGATGAGATAAGGGGTTAGGCCACCGTATAACTCACATACCAGAAGGAGCTGCCGACATAGATCCGCAAGTTCTCGGACAGAGGCTTAAAGATCTCGTTCAATTCCTCATACGTGTAGTAATTTTTGAGGATTTCATGCTTGGAGCCGTCGGCCAGCTCCCTTCTTTTGTACGTATCCTCGCTGTGCTCGCTCGCGATCAGCTCCCCGCCCCTGCCGGGAACGTATACATTATCGGCGATCAAGACGTGCGCTCCTTGGCCTAGACGTTCATGGAAGCCTTGCAGGAAGGCGTCCAGGCGGTTTTTGGGAATATGCGAGAACCAGAAATTGGCCAGTCCGCAATCGAAGTCCCCTTCGATATCCCCAAGCCGGTAAGCATCCCCTTGAACAAAGGCTGCGTTGCGCTTCGGCCACGGCTTGGACTTCGCAATCTGCAAGACCTCGGGCCGAATGTCCACGCCCACGATGCGCTCAGCCGCTTCGGCGGCATACTGCGTCCAGTACCCGGTGCCGCAAGCAATCTCCAGAACGCTCCTCCCCGCTGTCAGCTTCCTTACCACAGCCGCAATGAGCTCAAGCTCCTGCCGGTAATCCGCATCCTCCCGCGCATAGATATGCTCATACTCCGCCGCTCGCGCCCCATAGTATTCCTGCATGCTTGCCTTCTCATCATGAAGCTGCTGCTGCTTCTCCTTCACCTCGTGCAGCATTCTTCCTCTGGATGCCAGCAAGTCGCCGAAAATAGCTCCGCCCTGTTCCGCATAATTGGCGAGCAAACCATGCGTTGCCATCACAATAAGCTGTGTCATCGACAAGCCCGTTTCTTCCGCCATGCGCTCCAGATCTTCCTTGACCTTCTCCGGCAGGTAGACGGAGAGCCTCTTTGTTTTATCGGCTTTATCCTCCATTGGTCATTACCCCCTCATTTTTATTGTTATTTTAACATATATTATGTGTTATAAAAATATATATTTTGTGCTTTCCACTCACGAAATTAAATTAGGCTTCCTGAAATAACCTTCCCTAGCCATTAACCCTCGCAGTTCGCTCTATCAGACATAGAATACTAAGCAAGTATATTCATATGTTGATAGGAGATGGCGACATGATGCAAAAACGTATTGCCGGCAAGCCGAGCCGTATTGTCCGGCTCCCCAAGAGCGCAGGGCTGCCTAGAGCCAAAGCGATGCAGCTCTACCGTACCCAACTGAGAAAGTTTCATAAACCTGGATCAGGGCGCTTTATTAGCCAAACGACGGTATCGATCGGTACCGACAACTCATGGTTCAATGCCCAGATTATCCCCCGCGATCCTGCATGGGTGCAGGTACCCAACGCCAATTATGTTTGGTATTCCGGCAATCTGAACAGTGAGAATGCAATCATCTCAACGCGTTTCACACTTTCGCAGCGCAGAGCTATCCTCAGCGCTTCACTCTTCCTGTCCGTCGACAACTACGCGGTCGTTATCATTAACGGGGTACCGCTGCTCTTTGACGGCCCGCAGAATACACCTTCGTTCTACAACCCGGGACGCACGTTCGACGTTCGGCGTTTCCTGCGCCGCGGGCGCAACGATGTCGTCATCATCGCCTTCAACTTCGGCGGACCGCGCAGCGCCACCATGCCGGCCGGTGTCGCCGCCAGATTCGACATCCGTCTGAGCTCCTTGCAGTAGCACCACAAAAAAACCGGGCCTCCATCCGTCGGATGGGTCCCGGTTTCTTTATGCCAGCGGCATTTTACATCAGCTGTCTCTCGCGGCCATAGCGCTTTTTGAGCATGTTCAGGAAAAATTGCAGCGACAGGAACAGCAGCGCGAAGCTCGTGCCTGCACTCAAAATAATCCACGGATGCAGCCTGATATACCTGGATCCGTAAGCGATCATGGACAGCCATTCGCCCGAAGTGGTGATGGTGATCGAATAGCCCGCGTCGCTGTCGCCGATCGTTTCCGTACCGCCCAGTACGAGATTGAACACCGCAAGCTGTCCCAGCAAGAAGAGGACCTGCATGAACTCGCTAAGGAAGATGAACATCATTTCGCTTCTCATACAAGGAATCAAGTGCCGGACCGTCCGATGCACGACGGAGCCGCCCATCAAGCGTGAAGCTTCTATAAATAGCTTGTCATTATAGTAGCGAGCCCGCTCTGCGATTTGATGAGCTAGAGGGAATATGCCGATGAAGGTGACCAGAAGAATGAACGTTGCCGAGAAAAGCAGCCTGTAGTCCGGATCGGCTTTCGCCCATTGATCCAACCGAAGACCGAAGTACATACCGGCCAGCGGAGGAAACAGGAAAACAAATGCAGGCACCGCTGCGACAACCCACTGCATCGCATGGAGCACGCCGCGGCCTCTTCCGGTCGTCCCGCTCCACATGCCCCAAGGCAGCGCGAAGGCGAACCGCAGCAGCGTTAGAGCCAGCGCGGTACCCAGCGTGTATTTAAGCCCGTTGAGCAGCAGACTCAGCACATCGAAGCCCCGGTGGTCCGTCCCCAGCAGGAACGTACCGTTCGGGGAGAACGGCGGAATGCTGTAGCGCGTCTTGCCGTCCTGCTCATATTGAATCATGTTGATTTTATCCTCGGGCGATATCCCGTGCGGCTTCAGCCACGTCCCGAAGACCGCGAGAAGAAGGATCAGGACGATCAAGCCGGCCGAGAGGTAGAACGCAGCGGATGAACGCTTCATCATGAGGACGGCACCTCCCCCGTGCGTACGAGCCATCTCTTGCGGAGCAGCGCATACAGCGCATGGAATGCCAGCGCAACGAGAGCCAGCGCGATGCAGATGACGGACATGGAGGAGACATTTTGCAGGGCAGGCGAGATAATGAAGCCCCCCAGGCCAAGGATTCCGCAGATCGCCTCGGCAACCGCCATGCTGGCCAGTGCCAAGGTCGTCGCCTTCGGCAGAATGCCCAGCAAATCAGCCATCACATTGCGCACCACGTGGCTGAACAGCACCTCGCCGCGGGTCAGCCCCTTGGCTTGCGCCGTGACGACGTAGTCCTGCGCCAGCTCCCGGGCGATCGCGATGCGAAGCGTACCGTAAATCGTAACCGACGGGATGAGCGCGATGGTGAGGAACGGGATCATGAACGGCGTTTTGTCGCCGACCTGGACGATCAGCAGCACGAAATGCCCCAGAAATTTCGTGGCATAGACCGCGCCTAATTGTATGAGTACGATTAGGAAGAAGTCGGGCAAGCCCACAAGCAGGGCATGCACACCGTCAAGCACTGCGCCTAACCGGCGCCACATCGAGGCCGCCAGCGCCGTAAGCATGCTTAGGGCAATAGCCAAGAGCAAGCCCGGAATGAAATAGGTGCATGTGCGAAGCAGCATGACGGGCAGCTCCCCCAGCACGGACAATTCCTTGCGGTTGTATGGATTGCGGAACTTGCCGAGATCGCCATGCAGGAAGCCTTGGAGCTGGTCTTTCACCGTATACGCGTAGTACTTCCAGGAGATCACGGGCGTCTCCAATGGCACGCTGCTTGCGCGAAAAATCCCTTTAATCGCCGCTGTCTTGCCGATATAGTCCCACGTCGTGCCGTAGGGGACCGACAGCAGACCGGCCTTCTCGTTCAGCACCCGGCTGCCCGGCAGTTGGCTGCTGATCGCGTGGATGCTCGTATCGGGGCCGATCGCAATCCGAATCTGATCCGGCTCCGTAGACATGAACGCGTTTCGAATGTTGCTTAGGAAGAAGATACACAGGAGCGTAAACAGCCCCAGCAACAGCCACCGAATGATCGACTTCAACTCTGGTCACCTCGTCCTATTATTTACCGCTGGTAGATAACTATTTTCATAGTTTACCACGATTCATTTGGGAGTACTATCCATTTATTGATGGCAAAAAGTGGCCCCGCAAGGAGAAGCTGCCGACGCCCGTAGTTAGGTTGGCGTCTGTCAGCAGCGATGCGCTTGATCAAGCGCGCACAATGCCAAAAAAACCTGGCGCAAGATCCAATGATCCTGCGCCAGGTCCCCTTTAAGAGCTAAACTGCGCTTGATGCAGCCGGCTGTATACACCGCCCACCGCAATAAGCTCCTCATGTCCGCCTTGCTCGGTAATGCCCTGCTCCGTCACGACGACGATACGGTCGGCGTTCTTGATCGTCGCCAAGCGGTGAGCGATGACCAGCGTCGTCCGGCCCTGCGACAGCTCAGCCAGCGACTGCTGGATGGCCGCCTCCGTCTCCGTATCCAGCGCCGATGTCGCCTCATCGAGGATGAGGATCGGCGGATTCTTCAAAAACATCCGCGCGATCGCAAGCCGCTGCTTCTGCCCCCCGGACAGCTTGACGCCGCGATCGCCGACAACGGTATCCAGCCCCTTCGGCTGGGACTGGATGTAGCCCTCAAGCTGCGCCCGTCGAGCCGCCTCCCAGATCTCGGCGTCCGTCGCATTCAGCTTGCCGTAGGCGATGTTCTCCCGCAAGGTGCCGGAGAACAAGAACACATCCTGCTGCACGATGCCGATCTGGCGGCGCAGCGATTGAAGCTCGATGTCGCGGATGTCCATGCCATCGATCGAGATGCTGCCTTCGTTCACGTCGTAGAATCTCGGCAGCAAGCTGCAGATCGTCGTCTTCCCCGCTCCGGACGGACCGACGAACGCGACCGTCTCCCCTGCCCGTATGGTCAGGGAGATATCGTTCAGCACGCGCGCTTCGCCGCCATACCCGAAGGCAACGGAGTCGAACGTGATCTGGCCCTGGAGATGGTCTACCTTCACGGCGTCAGGCCGATCCGACACCTCCGGCTCCGTGTCCATCACTTCGCAATACCGTTTGAATCCGGCAATCCCTTTGGGATAGCTCTCGATAACGTTATTAATCTTCTGAATCGGCCCCAGGAACACATTCGTGAGCAGGACGAAGGCGATAAATTCCCCGTAGGAAATTTGTTTGTCGATCACGAACCAGGTGCCGCAAATCAAGACGAACACGGTCACAAGACGCATGAGAATATAGCTAAGGGAGATGTTCCACGCCATGATTTTATAGGATAGCAGCTTCGTGATTCGGAAACGCCCGTTATTGTCCTCGAACAGCTTCTTCTCGTAGGACTCATTGGCGAAAGCCTGCACGACTCGAATACCGCCGATGTTGTCTTCGACACGGGCATTAATATCCGCTAAGTCCCCCATCATCCGGCGGAACGTCTTCGTCATTTTCTGATTGAAGTACACCGCAATCCAGAGCAGCACAGGCACAATAACGAAGGTTAACAGCGCCAGCTTCACATTAATGCTCATCATCAGTATGAATGCGCCGATCAGCGTCATTACGGCGATGAACAAATCCTCGGGACCATGGTGGGCCACTTCGCCGATCTCCAGCAAATCGTTGGCCATGCGCGACATCAATTGACCGGTCTTGTTATTGTCGTAGAACCGGAACGATAGCTTCTGGAGATGATCGAACATTTTCTTGCGCATGTCCGTCTCGATGTTAATCCCCAGCTTATGCCCCCAATATGTAACTACGAAGTTCAGCACGGTGTTGAGTCCATAAACGGCAAGCAGGCCGGCGCAAGCCCACAGAATCCAGCTCCAGTTCCCGGCAGGCAGCAATTTGTCGACAACCTGATTCACGGCGAGCGGGAAGCCCAGCTCCAACAATCCGGCCACAACAGCGCAGGTAAAATCCAAAATAAATAGATGCTTATAAGGCCTATAGTATGAGAAAAACCGCTTTAACACGAAATTCCACCTCCTTCGCCTAGTATACATGAAACCAAAATGAAAGACCAAAAATAGGCAATTGCCCGAGGACAGCTGTCCACTATTCTCATATATATAGTTCAAAGGCAATCTGTGCGCGGAGGGACTGACATGCTTATCAACTCGTTGGATACGCGAACCGCTATTTTCCTGGCAGCGATGTGCAGCCAGAGTTATGAACTGTTTCAACATGGTCCGGACAGCGTTATTTTACCGCAAAATTACCAAATGGTCTCCTCCTTCACAGCCACCTCCTTTCTTAGTGACAAAGAAGCCTACGGCTTCATCGCCCAGTCCGACGGACAGATTATAATTGTATTTCGGGGAACGAATACAGCCTCCGATTGGGTATCCGATGTTATCGCGAGGCAAAGTACTTACCCGTACGCCAAGGACGGCGGACTTGTGCACAAAGGCTTCCTCGACATCTATAACAGCGCCCGCAGGCAGATTATGGCCACGATCGTCAAGCTGAATCCCCGCAAGACGCTTTACCTGACAGGCCACAGCCTCGGAGGGGCGCTCGCTGCGCTATGCGCCGTCGATCTCGCAACGGTTACCAAATTCAGAGAGCCTTCCATCTATACGTATGGTTCGCCGAGAGTCGGTAATCCCGCTTTCGCCAGCTTGTTCAACCGCAGAACCGGGCCTCACTACCGGATTTATAACACGAATGATATCGTTCCGGAACTTCCGCCTTTCCTCTACAAATCGCCGCGAACCGATCAAACCTACCACTATCTGCATGTCAAGAAAGGGGTCGAACTCACCTACCAGGCAGGGTCCGTCTCCGCGAATCACGCCATCAGCGGCTATTATCACGAGCTGGCGAAGCTGGATCCCCGTTACGCGGAGCAGCTGCAAAGCCGAACGCCCGGATTCTGCCCCTAAGGAGGCTGGTGGATGGTTGAAACCACCTGATAAAGGCAAAGATAAAGGTTGATATGTATTTCATACGGAAAGGGAGCTCGACCTTGGTCCTCGTCATTAACCTCATGTTCGTCTGGCTCAGCATCCATGTATTAGCAGGGCTTCCCAACAAGCTGCCGCTTGTCTTCAATGTCCTGCTGTACATGCTGCTTTCAATCGTAGATATCAATAAATTAACGTTTATGAGTGACGTCTGGGACCTGTTCCTCATCAGCAATGAAGTTCCGGCGCATTTGTCCGTCATTGGTTATCGGGACTTCACCTTCTCACTTACGCTGCTTGCGTATGCCAACGTCTTTTTCACAGCCGTTAAGCCCCTTACGAAACTCGGGATCTCTCTGTACACGTTCCTTTTTTTGTATCTGAGCGCCTCAGCCTTGAGGTGGACCGGCGCCATTACCGATTTGTCCTGGAATGGCTTCTATGAAACCGCCTGCCTGGCGATCATGATGCTGCTCACCTATGGGTTCTCCCGTTTGCTGCTCCGGCTCATGCGGAAGGAGATGTCCCCATGAGTGACGTCATCATCTATGATTCCTCCTTCGATGCCAACGAATGGTTTGTCCTTGCCATCCTTGCCGCAGGAGTGGTTGCCATTTGGCTCCTGCCCAGGAGGTTCACGATGGAGCAAGCCCTGTTCAACTTACTGACAGGGATCGTACTGGGCCTTATGCTCGATCATACACTGGCTCTACCTCCCTTCGATCTCTACGATGTCGGGGATGAATCTACTTACTCCCTGTTCGATATGTTCTCCTATGCCATGTATGCTCCTTATGGCTATCTATTTATTTATATATATAAAAGGTGGCGGATTAAAGGCCTCTACACCATCCCTTATATTCTGGTTTGGAGCCTCGTAAGTGTCGGCATCGAGTGGCTGAGCGTGAAGGTCGGCGTCTTTCATTACAAGAACGGGTACCATTTAAACTTTTCCTTCCCGATTTACTTGTTTTTGCAGTCCATGCACGTCCTGCTGTTCCGATCCTTTTTCCCCGATAGCTTTAAAAAAAAAATGAAGAACGCACCGTAACCCTGACAATCTCTTGTCAGGGTTGTTTGTTTATAATTCGGATATATCCTGCAATCGAACAAAGAAAGGAAATGATAACATGAAACGAAAAAACCAAACCGGCTTTGTCATTGCCGGACTTTTACTGGCCATTCTTATGGCCTCCATGGACAATACCATCGTTGCCACGGCGATGGGCTCCATTATCGCAGACCTCGGAGGACTGGATAAATTCGTTTGGGTGACCTCGGCCTATATGGTTGCCGAAATGGCAGGGATGCCGATCTTCGGCAAGCTCTCGGATATGTATGGACGCAAGCGCTTCTTCGTCTTCGGCATTCTCGTCTTCATGCTGGGCTCCGCCTTGTGCGGAACGGCAACTTCGATCGTACAGTTGAGCATTTACCGCGCCATCCAAGGGATCGGCGGCGGAGCTCTGGTCCCCGTCGCTTTCACAATCATGTTCGATGCCGTCGCACCGGAAAGCCGCGGCAAGCTGATGGGACTGTTCGGCGCCGTTTTCGGCATGTCCAGCATTTTCGGACCGCTGCTTGGCGCTTATATGACCGATTATGTGAAGTGGGAATGGATTTTCTACATTAACCTTCCGTTAGGCCTCATTGCCTTCCTCATGGTGGCGGCAGGCTATAAGGAATCGCTGCAGCATGCCAAACAGCGGATCGACTGGGCCGGCGCGCTGACGCTGGTAGGCGCGATCGTCTGTCTCATGTTTGCTCTGGAGCTTGGCGGCAAGCAGTTCGCATGGAACTCCGCTCCTATCAGCGGATTATTCGCCGGCTTTATCTTGCTAGCTGCTGCTTTCATCTACGCGGAGACGAAAGCCGAAGAACCGATTATCTCTTTCCGCATGTTCCGTGACCGCCTCTATGCTTCCAGCAATGCGATCGCCATGTTAAGCGGTGCCGCTTTCATCACAGCATCGGTTTATATACCAATCTTCATTCAGGGTGTGCTCGGCGGCAGCGCTACAAATTCCGGCCTTGTCCTGCTTCCCATGATGCTCGGTACGGTCGTTACGGCAACCGCCGGGGGCTTTCTGATCAGCAAATTTACGTACCGCGCGATTCTCATCCCGACGCTGATCCTGCTTGTCGCGGGGATGGCCCTCCTGCTGACATTAACGCCGGATTCCTCCCGTCTGCAGGTCACACTGTTCATGATTCTAGTCGGTCTTGGCATCGGCGCATCCTTCTCCGTGCTCAGCAACGCAGCCATTCATTCCGTACCGGCCAACCGCCGCGGAGCCGCCTCTTCGACGCTGAACTTTCTACGTTCGCTCGGCATGACGATCGGCATCACGATCTTCGGTATTATCCAAAGCCACTCGCTGACCAGGCACTTGACAGATGCCTTCAACGTAAGCGGCAGCTCCGCACTGCCGCAGGGGCTGGATTTTAAAGATCCGCATGCGCTCCTCGATCCGGTCACCCGCGCGCAAATACCAGAAGGAGTACTGAGTCAGACATCAGCAAGTCTCTCCTCGTCCATCGTGGCAACCTTCGCCTGGGGACTTATCCCAGCCGTTCTTGCTCTGGCGGCCGCATGCGTCATGAGCAGAGAGAAGTTCGACATTCCCACCGATTCGGAAACCGCACTCGCCGCTGCTTCGCATTAATATCAACGTCCTTTTCCATGACGCCGACATGGAAAAGGGCGTTTTTCATTTCCCGCTGATTTTGCCAAAGGTTTACAAAAATCCCGTTTTAACTTACAATTTTCAACAGGAACAATGATCGTTCGACAATATCCTACAGTTGATAGACTTTGATAGGGGCTTACAGTATGGATCTCTTAATAAGCGAGAACCGCGGTCAGTGCAATGGCACCGCGCTGCGGATGCTGCTGCTTAACTTCACAATAGTCACGATGGGTCTATCTTTCTCTTATACTCGTCTAGGGCTAAGCACTCCCCATTTTCTGTATATGATGACGGCCAATATCATCATGGTTACCGCCTATGTCTGGTTGTATTGCTATCGCAAGGATGCGGGCTGGATCGGTTATATCCCGATATTCGGGCAGTTTCTGAACACACTGTTGCTGATTAGCTTTATACCCACCTTCATGAATGCGCTCAGCAGCCTATATATCGTTATCCTAGCAGCCATCTTCATGCGCAAGAGCGTGATGATGATCGCGATTTGCCTCGCTGTATTGGCGAATGTGTATTTTATCGCCGTCACGTATACGAGCCGTGTCGCGCCGACGCCGCAAATGCTGATCAGCCTCCTGACTTGGTCGCTGCTGATCGTCATCAGCATGCTCTTGCTGACTCGCAACAACCGGGAGCTCATGGCCCGCTTCTATACGCTGCAGAAGGAAACGGTAGATAAAGCCGAGCAAATCAAGCATTTGGCGACCACCGATCCGTTAACTCATTTGCCTAACCGGGTATCCGCGTATGAGCATCTGGATAATGCCATTCAGAAAGCGGCCGCTTGGAACAGCCGTGTCTGCGTACTATGGGTCAATGTGGATAACTTCCAAATGATCAATGATTCGGTTGGGTATGCAACAGGGGATCAATATCTGCGCTCTTTTGCCCGTAAGATGGTGCATACCTTCTCGCCTGACATGCATATCTCCCGCTCTGGTGGCGATGAATTCAATCTCATTGTAGAGATCGGTTCTGATGACGAATCCTTCACGAACACCGTGCATGAGATCTGGGAGGCGTGCCATTCGCCATTCCATGTCGCAGGCGTTTCTTATCCGCTCCGGGTGAGTATGGGGGTTGCCTTATACCCGGATCATGCCCAGACGGCCGAGCAGCTGCTCATTTGCGCAGATGTCGCGATGCGGAAGGCGAAGGCGGAAGGCAAGCATCAATTCCGCATTTTCGATGAAACGATGAGACTCGATCTGCTGCAGAAGCGCAAGCTGGAAGATGCCCTGCAGGACGCCCTGGCGCAGAATCAGTTCACGCTGCACTTCCAGAAGCAAGTCCATGTGCCCAGCGGCAATGTCAAAGGGTACGAAGCCTTGCTGCGTTGGCAGCAGCCGGAGGGCACCTACATCCCGCCGGGCGAATGGATCCAGCTTGCCGAAGAGACAGGGCTCATCGTGCCGATCGGCCACTGGGTGCTGCGAACGGCGTGCCGCACGGCTAAGAAGTGGCAGGACGCCACGCGCTCGCAATTTTCGATATCGGTCAATATTTCCGCTCTTCAGTTAATGCAGCATGATTTCGCCGATCAGGTTCTCGCCGTATTGGCCGAGACGGGGCTGGATCCCCGCCACTTAGTGCTGGAGCTGACCGAGACTCTGCTCATTCAATCGATCGAAACTTCGACGACTCACTTGAATTACTTGAGAAACCAAGGGGTGAGAATTGCCCTGGACGATTTCGGGAAAGGGTTCTCATCACTCAGCTATATCAAGCAGCTGCCTGCGGACATTATTAAAATTGATAAATCATTCATCGATCACATTGACGACAGCTCCGTAGACCGGGTCATTATGGAATCCATCATCTCGCTGGTGCAGCGAATCCATATGGAAGTTATCGCCGAAGGCGTCGAGAAGCAGGAACAGCTTCGAATCCTGCAGGGAATCGGCTGCGAATATGTTCAGGGCTACTATTTCAGCAAGCCGCTGCCTGAAAATCTCGCTTTCCCGGTACCGGTTCATACATAAAGAAACCGCTCCTCTTTGAAATAATCCCAGTCGTTCGTGCAGCTAACACGCGGGATGAAGTTCATTTGGGGGCGGTTTTCGCATTTATTCGTCAAAAAGCGGCGTAGACAAGTAACGCTCGCCGGTATCCGGCAGGATGACGACGATCGTCTTCCCTTTGTTCTCCGGTCTTCTCGCCAATAGCGTCGCGGCGTAGGCTGCCGCTCCCGACGAAATGCCGACGAGCAGCCCTTCCGTCCTGGCCAGTTCGCGGGCTGTCGCAAACGCATCCTCATCGGATACGGCAATAATCTCATCGACGACGGAACGGTGGAAATTATCCGGCTCGAACCCGGCGCCGATGCCTTGGATCTGGTGCGCGCCCCGCGTGCCGCCCGAGAGGATTGCGGAGTTCGCCGGCTCGACGGCGATCACTTGCGCAGACGGGTTTCTTCGCTTTAGAATCTCTCCCACCCCAGTGATCGTGCCCCCTGTGCCCACGCCTGCTACGAAGAGGTCGACATTCCCATCCGTATCCCGCCATATTTCTTCCGCCGTCGTTCTCCGGTGCACCTCCGGGTTGGCCGGGTTGCTGAATTGCTGCGGAATGAAGCTGTCCGGCAGCCCGGCTGCCAGCTCCTGCGCCTTCTTGATCGCCCCCATCATCCCATCGGCGGCAGGGGTCAGCACAATCTCCGCCCCCAATGCCTTAAGCAGCTTTCTCCGCTCGATGCTGAACGATTCCGGTATCGTAATGATAAGCTTATATCCTAACGCCGCAGCGGCAAAGGCAAGTCCGATGCCGGTATTGCCGCTGGTAGGCTCAATGATGACAGTGTCTTTCGTTATTTTGCCGGCTTTCTCCGCCTCTTGAATCATGGCGAAACCGATACGGTCTTTGACACTGCCGGCCGGATTGAAATACTCCAGTTTCGCCATCACTTTCGCCTGCAGCCCCTGCCGTGTATTGTAATTCCATAGCTCGAGCAGCGGCGTATTGCCGATTAACTCCGTCAGATTATTGTAAATGGTCGCCATCCCGTATGACCTCGCTCTCCTCTTCATTAAACCCATTAACTTACTGGGTTATGTTGAGTATAGCTTGATTCTACGGAAAACTGAAATCAATATTCCTGATAAGAGGGGGTGATTTTCTTATATATGGAGGATCAAACTTGTGCCGCATAAGCGCACTTATGTTACACTGGGATGAGAAAATTATTGTGATAAGCAAGGAGAATGGGAAGAATGAAACTGGTTTCGTGGAATGTGAACGGGTTAAGGGCCTGTGTGAATAAAGGCTTCCTGAGCTACGTCGAGCAGACGGACGCCGACATCGTGTGTGTGCAGGAGACGAAATTGCAGGAAGGACAAATTAGCCTGGCGTTGGACGAGTCCTACCGGCAATATTGGAACTACGCCGTCAAGAAAGGCTACTCCGGCACCGCCGTATTCTCCAGAATCGAGCCGCTTTCCGTCCGGTACGGCATCGAAGAAAATGAAGAGCCCGAAGGCCGGATCATTACGCTCGAGTTCGAGGACTTTTATCTGGTGACGGTGTATACGCCGAACGCCAAGCGGGATCTCTCCAGACTGGAGTACCGCCTGGAATGGGAGGACCGCTTCCGCAGCTATCTCCTGCAGCTCGACGCGCAGAAGCCGGTGATCGCCTGCGGAGATTTGAACGTCGCTCACCAGGAGATCGACTTGAAGAATGCCAAAGGCAACCACGGCAACTCCGGATTCACGGCCGAGGAGCGCGGGAAAATGACAGAGCTGCTCGATGCCGGCTTCCTCGATACGTTCCGGCACCTGTATCCCGACCGTACGGATGTCTACAGCTGGTGGTCGAATATGCCCGGCGTGCGGGCCCGGAATGTCGGGTGGCGCATCGACTACTTCATCGCCTCGGCCCGGATCGCACCTAACATCGTTAGCGCCGATATCGATTGCGAAATCCTGGGCAGCGATCATTGCCCGGTTCGATTGGAAGTGGACTTGAGCCGGGAGAACGGCTAAACCGGCTAGAAGCTAGAACCTGCTAAAGCAGCAGTCCCAAAAGCAGGAGCAGGTTGGAACCGCCCTAAAAAGCCTACCGGACCCTCCTGCTCCAATTATCTCAATAAACTTAGTAAGGCTTCGCTAAACGGTTTATAGATGACAATGACGGCTTCCAGCGGATTAGGGATGTCGATTCGCAGGAATAGCGCGATGTTCAGTCCCGCGCCAAGGAGCAGCAGCACACTGAAGCTCCATGCTTCCTTATGCATTCGTTCACGCGTTAACGTCCGCAGTTCAAATACAGCTATACAAGCGGATACGACCCCTATTGTTGCAATTGCCCACCACATTGGTTTACTCCTTAATTTCCTGTAGGAACGAATTTCCCGTGGTGCCAAGGCGCCTAATTTTAATTTCCGCCTTTACGTCCAAATCGAGATCGGCTAAGTGCTGCTCCCAATCGTCCTTTACCTCCGCCCAGCCCTTCGGATCGTTCCGGTGAATGACATCGCCGAACCCGAATATGTCGAATTTCACCTTCTCCTGCATCCTGCCGGCCGAATCCATTATCGTCTCTTCCATCTGCTTGCTTGCCGCTTTCTCTAACATGTCTATCGTTGCTAGATCCAGTAAATCGAGATCACATTCTACGTTTCCGACATTCGCTTCGGTGTGAATCTCAACTTGGATTTGCGGCTTCCCCTTCACCACTCTCCCTTGCAGTTCGGTCTTGGAGCGAACAACCTCCAAAGCGATCTGTCCGCCTCCCGGGCAGCTTATGGTGCCAACGGTGTTTTTGACGTTATCCCTCAAATAGTTGTACACCTTGCTCTCGTCTTCGTTCATCCAGCCAACCAACTTATCTCTATGGAAATAAGCCAAACCCGCATAATGCAATTTCGAAGGCGGATCTATGTAGTCCGTATTTGCTTTGTTTTCCTCGATCTCTTCGCGTCCCTTCAATTCGATAGCGGTTAAGGCGAGACTCTTCCCTTCCGTGATAAGATCCTGAATGACTTCATCCAACGTGACCATACTCGTAGGTGCCCACACACGCTCAGAAGTATATAGCGAGAAATACATTCGGTTTGCGGGAATTTTTTCGAGCGAGGTTATTACCTTCAGCACATCTTCTGCATGCAGATGTTTGGCGACAACGATGAAGAAATCGGTCCGTGGCTCATGATCCCTCGAGAGGAATTCAATAGGACCCGTGACCCCTTCCTTCGCCAATTCCTCTCCCAATACCAACACGCGCAAATGAGCCAAATATATTTTCCGCGGAGAGGAAGTTGTCATACGCCGGAGAGCCTCAAACACCGTTTTCCCTTCCGCTTTAAACATCGTGACGGCAACGCCCTCCCCTTTGCTGCTGCTCGCTACATTACTCGGCACAACCACTTGGGCGGAGACCAGATACCGGTCACCTACTTTATCGATACCCAAGCCAACCGCCAACGCCAAACTGTTTAATTCCCGGCTGTTCCAACAACCGGTTAACAGAACGAGCAGCAGGATGGGAAGCACGCACCCAATCAGCTTTCTAGGCATAATGATTTCACCCCTTTAATGAAGGCTTTCCGATTCCGGGAAGTCATGCGGCCTGACCTTGCGGTTTACCGCATTGGTGCGGGGTGACATGATCCAGCGGGGAAGTCTGAACAACGTATCTTTTTGCTCAGGAAGATGAAATGGTGCTAACGAACTCATGTATGGAACCCCGAACGACTTCAAACCGCATAAATGAAGCACGATGGCAATCATCCCTACGATGATACCGAACAACCCGAACGTGGCCCCCAGCGCCATCAAAGGAAAACGAAGCATGCGAATGGAGATGGACATATTGTAGTAAGGAGAAACGAAGCTGGCCATGGCGGTAATGGACACGACAATAACCATCGCTGCAGAGACAATACCGGCTTCAACCGCCGCTTGCCCGATTACGAGGGTCCCGACGATTGAAATGGCGGAGCCTACAGCTCTAGGCATTCGAATACCGGCCTCCCGCAAAATTTCGAAGGTAACCTCCATCATCAGCGCCTCGAAAAAGGCCGGAAAAGGCACGCCTTCCCGTTGGGCTACCAAGCTAATCAACAAGTTGGTCGGAATCATTTCTTGATGAAACGTAGTGATCGCGACATACAGGGAAGGTCCGCTCAACGCAATGAAGAAGCATAAATAGCGGATTAAACGAATCAGTGTGCTAATATCCCAACGGTGGTAATAATCCTCCGCCGATTGGAAGTATTGAACGAACAGCGCGGGCACCATGAGGACAAATGGCGTACCGTCAACTAGTATCGCAACCCGCCCTTCCAGCAACCCCGCCGCAATGGTATCCGGTCTTTCGGAATTTATGACTGTTGGAAAAGGGCTCCATGTGGCATCTTGAATATATTCTTCGATATAACCGCTTTCCAGGATGCCGTCAATATTAATGCGGTCCAAACGCTGCCGCACTTCGGCAACGACACTGTCATCCGCAATTCCTTCGAGATACATGAACGCTACTTGCGTTCGCGTTACACTGCCGATTTCTCTAGACTCCAGCCATAGGCGGGGATCTTTGATTTTACGGCGGATCATCGCCGTGTTCACCTTTAGTGATTCCGTGAACCCTTCGCGAGGGCCGCGGATCAGCGATTGAGCAGACGGCTCTTCAACGCTCCTGTGCTCCCAACCGCGCGTGGAGGCAACCATTGCCCGATCCATATTGTCCATGAGAATAACGCTATCTCCGGACAGAATGGCCAATAGTAACGTTTCGAAATCATGTGCATCGGATAGACTTTTAACCGTCAGCACGCTTTCTTGCAAGAAGCTAATCGGATCGGGGTGAGTACGCAGCTTAGCGGTGAGCTCGGTCGATTCCCGGACTCCCACCATCAGCGGGATCAGCACAGCATCATCCAACACCTTCTTATCCGTCAAACCATCCGTATACACAACCGCCATCCGGATGGAATCTTCTGCAATTCGGAATTGCTTGATAACCAGATCGCTGCTATTTCCGACGATCTCTTTTATTTTATTTATATTTTGCTGCAAGTCGTTGGTCAAGGTTACTCGAACTTGCTGGATTTCTTTTATTGGGGCCGCCTTTTTCCCTTTTTCCCCATGATGTACGGATAATAATCTTTTTATAAACCTCAATGGACTCCCCCCTTTCGCGATCCCGTCAACCGTTCTCTCCCTGTAATTCGTCTTGCATAGGCTACTACCAAAAGGACTAACGGGATCACGAACCCGATAGGCAGGAAATGAGCAAATGCCGTTTGAACAATGGCAATCGTGAAAGCGACTGACGGGTAAATAATGATAGCTAATACGACCAGGATGAGCCCCAACGGAAGGAGTAAGGGTTTGGCCTCCGTTATTTTGAAGGTATTGGCATAAAATCGAATAGATGCGTAAAAGCATAGGGACAGCTTGAAGAAAATGCACAAGAGCCAAAGAATGGCCATCATGGACTCCACCCTTTGAAAGATCTCGCCGATATGAATTTGCATCGCTAGCGCATAACTGGGATATGCTTTGGAGGCTGTAAGTCCCACCCCCATAACCAACAGGCAGAAGGTTGTAAAAAGAACCAGAAACAAAGCGCCCGATAACGTTCCAAGCACTAAGGCTCTCCCCGCTTCCTTCGCTTGGGTCACGGCCGGCATGATAACCAGGAAAACGGATAATTGCAAAAAAGGTACGGCTATAAACGGGAGAGATGCCCTCACGATCGGCTTGTACCCGAATTCCAGTACAGGCAATATATGTTCGATGTGCATTTTGGGTAAAAGTCCCACGAAAAGCACGAGTACCAGTAAGACTAATAGAGGGAAAAAGACTTCCACCGCCCGGGCAATCGTTTCCAGTCCCGAATGTATAGCAAGTAGGACAACGGCTAGAAAAAGAAGAAGAATAGCATACAGAGGTGTTTCCGGCATGATTTGAGCTAACATGAAGTCCCCGACATCCCGAAGCAATTGAGCGGATAATAGGAAAAAGTATAAAAAGAAGATGGCGGAAACGGCTCTCCCCAACCATATGCCTAGAATCTTCTCGCTATATTCGGGCAGTGATAGATTCGGGAATCTTGCAGCCAATGTCTTGAGTAAGAAAGCGATCAGTACGCCAACTCCCGATCCGAATAACGCCGATAGCCAAGCATCCTGCTTAGCCTCGCCCGCCAGCAGACCGGGAACGTAAAGTATGGCACTGCCCACTGTAAACAGGACGACAAGCAGCGTAAATTGCCTAACCGTTATTTTGGAAAATTCCATCATAAATAGGACCCCTGTTACGAGTTGATAAATATAGTATTTCCAACCCGTGATAGGGAAATACTAGTGGAATGATATTTTAATAGAGAGGGCACCTTGCATCGCCAACGGGATACACAGCGCCACGGCCTGCTCCAGTTCAAGAGGAAATTCCGTTTGCAGATCAATGGTTCCAACTAGATCTTGCCCTCCCCCGCCATGTTGTGCCACAATATGGATGTCAAACAAATAGCAGCCAAGCGGCAAAGAATGCCCCGCTTCCTTTCCAAAACCGGAATGGAGTCGGGGTTTTTTATGTTGTTTGGCCCATGATGATAGGGAGGAATGGTGTAAGGAGAATGAGTTATCAAATGGAGCACGATAATGGATAAGCGTTCATTTTAGTCGAAGGAGGGGAGGGCGACTCGATGCCCTAAAACGCGGACATGGTTACGGCAACCGGAAGTTCGTTGAAGAAATCTGGTGGCCGCTTGTCGGACATTTTTGCGGGCTGCATCCAGAATACGAAGTGAAGGACTGGCGAGGGAGATCATACTTTGTCGATTTCATGTGGATTGTAGGAGCCGTACGGATTGGTTTTGAGATCATGGACTTTGGCTCGCATGGCACGGACCGTACCAAGTACCGGATGGATTTGAACCGTGGACTTTTTCTTCAGGCCCAAGACTGTACACTCTTCTATATCTCTCTGGATGAGTTGAAAGAGAATCCTGCATTCATCCTCTCCGCCTTGCGAAGCAGCCTGTCCTCGTACCTGCCGGCTGGGGAGGGCGTTCAAATTAAAGCCGCAAATCACTATTCAAGGATCGAACGAGACTTGATGCGTTCGGCTATTCGTCATAACCGGATTATTCGTCCGACTCAGGCGGCCAAGGAATTGGAGCTGCATACAATGACCGTTATCAAATACTGCCGCAAGTTAGTGGAAAAAGGGAAATTCCGAGCTGTGGCAAGAGGCATGTCCGGACGAGTCATCTACTATGAGCACATGGGTCCAATCCAAAGTCCGGATTTGGTTTGACAGCTGGATTATCGAATCTGTATGAAAAATCATATAGAATTTATCCCATGATGGTGAAAATCGTTAAATCTATATGAAAAATCGTATACAATTTGGATTTTCGCGCTTATTTTCGCTATTGTATTCGAAATATCATATAGATTACTGAATTACGCGGGTGAACCAGCCGTATCCAGGCATTAGATCAAAACGAAGCAAAAAAAGCCGCAACAAGCCGCCTTGCAGCAGCTGTCACAGCCCTCTCCTCTGCATCTAACGCAGGATCCAGCCTATTCTTCCTTCCCCGTCGCAATTGGGTTGTCTCCCCAAGAGATCCAGTCGCTCCAGCTTCCGCTATAGAGCTTCACATTGTCAAATCCCGCTTCGCTCAAGCCAAGCACGTTCGGGCATGCCGTCACGCCGGAGCCGCAATAGACGATAATTTCGTCGGCATTGCGCAAGCCGGCGAAATGCTGCTCCTGCTTCGCCGCAGGCAGCCAAGCGCCGGTCTCATCGAGGACGCCTTTCCAGAAGTAGTTCCGCGCACCGGGAATGTGGCCCGCCACCCGGTCGATCGGCTCCTCGAGCCCCAGATAGCGGCGCTCCTCGCGCGAGTCGACCAACACGACGCCGGGACGGCCGAGCTTGTCCTTGACCTCGTCCATAGAAGCGAGCATGGTGCGCTGCACTTTCGGCGAGAACGTCCGCGGCTGAACAGCAGGCACTTCCGCCGTTACCGGGTAACCCGCTGATTGCCATGCGGCGTATCCCTGATCCAGTACATACACCTCGGAATGACCGAGGAATTTCAGCATCCACCATAGCCGCGAAGCCATGGCTCCGCCTTGGTCGTCATAGGCGACGACGGTCTTGGTGCTGTCGATCCCCAGACTGCCCACGCGGATAGAGAATGCCCCGAGGTCGGGGAGCGGATGTCTGCCGCCGTGCGCCATGAGCGCACCGGACAAATCCTTTTCCAAATCCACATAGACGGCTCCCGGTATATGGTCTTGCTCATAGCTTTGCCGGCCTGACTCAGGCTTGCCAAGCGCAAAACGACAATCAGCGATCACAATGTTCGCATCGCCCAGCCGTTCGAGCAGCCAAGCTTGACTTACGATATTTTCCATGGATGATGCCACCTTCCTTGCCTGCAATGAATAGCCCCCCGATGAGAGGAGCAGGTTATGTTTGCCAAGCTGTATGATCTTCCCCCATTTTATCGCAAAAGCGCCGCGTTCGCTATGGCGGGCTCATGTAAACTCCGCACAGGCCGAGTGCACAAAGACCGTCCCAACCTATTGGCCGAGACGGTCTGTACTATTAACCCCGCTTCGCTGCAGGCGCACGTGCCGCCGATAGCGCAGAAGCTTCATCAGCCGCATCCTCCTGCGGCTTCACCTTGCGGATGAAGAAAGCCAATACCAGCGCCGCAACGCTTAGCCATGTAGCGATCACGAAGGAATGGTTAATTCCATAGATCGTAGCCGCTTGCGTGACCTCCGCCATTTGGGCTTTGTTGCTCGGATCGACTTTGCCTGAAATAATAAGCTCCTTCGCGTGGGAAGCCGCTTTGTTGGTCATGAACGTCACCAGCAGAGCGGTTCCGAGTGCACCGGAGACGTTCCGCAGCGTCTGCGACATCCCGGAGCCATGAGCATTCAAGCGCCGCGGCAGCTGATTCATCCCGGCCGTTTGAATCGGCATCATGAGCATCGACATCCCGAACATCCGCAGCGTATACACCAGCATCAGATGGTTGTATGTCGAATCCGCGGTAAGCTGACTGAATTGGTATGTCGTAAGTGTCGTAATCAGCAGGCCGATGACAGCCAGCCAGCGAGCCCCGACCTTATCGAAAATCATGCCCGTGATCGGGGACATGATCCCCATCAAGATCGCACCCGGCAGCAGCAGCAAGCCGGACTCCAGCGGTGTGAAACCGCGGATGTTCTGCAGGAAGATCGGCAGCAGAATCATGCCTGAGAACATGGCCATCGTAATAATCGCATTGATCAATGTCGTTAGCGAGAACATGGAATATTTGAACACCCGGAACTCCAGCAGCGGTGTTGCTACCATGAGGGAACGGATCACGAAGATCAGCAGCGCGCCCCCCCCTACAATGAGACAGGTCAGAACGTCTACGCTTCCCCAACCGTCCGTACCGGCGTCGCTGAATCCGTACAAAATTCCGCCGAAGCCGATCGTGGACAGGATAACGCCTAGAACGTCAAGGTTAGGCTTGGATGTCTGGATCACATCCTTCATGGCATAAGCGCCAAAAACGACGGCGAAGACCGCTAGAGGCAGAACAATATAAAACAGCACATGCCAATGGTAGTGCTCGACGATCCAACCGGACATCGTCGGCCCGATGGCCGGAGCGAAGATCATGGCGATCCCCATCATGCCCATCGCTTTGCCGCGCTCAGCCACAGGGAAGATCGTCAGCACGACGACCGACATCAGCGGCATCAGAATGCCGGCGCCCACCGCCTGCACGAGACGACCGCTCAGCAGCAAGCCGAAAGTGCTGGAAATGGCGCAAATGACCGTGCCGACGGCGAATAAAGACGAGGCGACCAGGAACAATTTGCGGGTGGTGAACCTGTTGATTAGGTAGGCGGAGATCGGCACGAGAACCCCGTTCACGAGCATATATCCGTTGGACAGCCACTGAATCGTGCTTTCGTTCACGTTCAGGTCGGTCATCATTTTGGGCAGGGCGACATTCAATACGGTCTGACTTAATAGTGCCACGAATGCGGCAATCAGCAGGGAAGCCATGATGGGCCCTTTGCGCATCGCTGTATGAACCATGCTAGTCATGAAGATCATCCTCACTTATGTTCTTTAGAATCTGAATCATCCGATGCTGAATGCGAAGCAAATGCTCTTGATCCTCATCGGACAAACTCATCAAAGGCCGAAGCAGCTTCGTTCGTGTCATATTCGATTCCTCCCATAGCGCCAATCCCTTCTCTGAGAGTCTAAGCATCATAGCACGTCGATCGTTCTCGGCCCGCTCCCGTATAACGAGACCTGCTTTGGTCATCCGGTCCACAATACCGCTAGCGGTACTGTTTCCCAGATTCAGCTTCTCGGAAAGTTCAGCCAGCCGAATGTCCGGAAACTCCTCCAAAATACGGAGCACAATAAGCTGGAGCGGGGTAAGACCATGCCGCTGAGCAACTTTGGCCACAACATGATAGAAAGCTTGGTTCACTTCCCGATAAGTATAAAAAATTTGCAAAAAGCGTTGTTCTCTATCCAAATGGAGCCCCCTAAATTATTTCGCATACGAAACAATATTATGTTCCTTTCTCGCTGATATGTCAATATTTATATATAGTTTACTAGAGCCCTCTATAGTATTTGTGATTACGCCAGCATTATGATAATGATTTAAAACTTGGCTGCTCCAACTCGTACAGGCAAATGCAAAAACCCCCAATCCCGCTTAGTCGGCAAGATTGGAGGTTGAATTGAAATGGCGGGCGGCGGCTCCCGCTACAGCTCGTCCATCTCCTTACGGTATAGAAGATAAAGCATCCACGCCAACATGATGCAGAACCCCGCAGCCCAGTAGAAAATGGACGTCAAGTGCTTGGATACCCCATAATAAGCGGAAGAGTACATGAAGAATGCCGTCACAAAGACGGGGTATATCCGCTGATTTCGGCGCTGATGCAAGCTCTTGTTCCCCAGCACCAAACGAAGCGTAAAGCCTAGCCGATTCCGCTGTAAGTACAGAGCAAAGTACAACGTGATTATGGCGGCTGCAATTTTCAAAAGCCGATACGAGACATCGGGACTATCGAAATAAATGTACATCGGAACGCTCGTGATCACCGCCACCACGAACAATACGACGGCTAGAAGCATGGTATACCCCACTGCGCCAAGAAGCACGATCATAAGCGCATGCAGCTTCCGCAAACGAAACATATAGTGAATCCCCAGGGCTTCGATGATAATAGCCAGCATAGGGGATAACGATTTGGTTCCCAAAACATAAATGAATAATTCGGATAAACAAGCGGTCAAGATGCTGAGGATTACCGTGAGAGGCCATTTTCTTTTCGTGGAGATTCGAAAGGCGTGCAGTCCTAATAAAAGCATCGAAAATAAAATACATGTACCAACCGAGATATGTAAAAGCGAAGCCATGCCAACCTCCAGCCACAAATGAAAGGGTGATCAACATGCAGAATGTCAGCTTACAATGGAAAATCGTCCCCTTAACTGACGCACATTGCATAACGTTATGTACTTGGAAATACCCTGAACCTTACGAATTGTACAACTGGCCTCCGTGGGAAACCATGCTTCAAGAGCAGGCTGAATTCGCGGACGCATCCATTCGGGCCGAACAATACCGGGCTGTCGTGGACGCTGAGGGCATCCTCGTCGGCTTTGTTCAGTTTTTCCCCATCGTCGGGGTCACCCGCTTAGGCCTCGGCCTGCGCCCGGACCTCTGCGGACAAGGCAGCGGACTCGGCACGCAGTTCGTCCGGCTCCTGACACAAGCCGCGCTGCTCCAGACTCCCGGGAACGAAGTCGATCTCGAAGTGCTTGTCTGGAACGAGCGGGCCATCCGCACCTATCAGCGTGCCGGCTTCGTCATCACGGATACGTATGAACGGCTGACGCCCTCCGGTCCCGCCATGTTCCACTGCATGGTGTACGAAGAAACCGCGCCTGACCAGGACTAGACGCCGGTTTCCCCGGCCGTCACAGCCGTATAAGCCTCATCGTATTTGGCCGCCGAGCGGAAATCGAGCTCGGTCAAGCCGCCCGCATGCCAAGAGGTCAGGCGCAAAGTCACCATTTTGTAATCGACGGCGATCATCGGGTGATGGTTGTCCGCTTCGGCAATACCGGCAATCCGGTTGACAAAGTCTATCCCCTGCATGAATGCCGCAAATCGGTATTTACGCATCATCCATTTGTGATCATCCGTCGTCCAGCCGGAGAGCCGCTCCAACCTCTCGGTAATCTCAGTTTGCCCAAGCTTCATGCGTCAGCACTCTCCTTCCGGCATCACTCATATTCGTAAACGGGCTCATGGGCTTCATTGTCTCCCGCATAGGTGCGAAGAAGCTCCAGGAAAGGCTTCCCGTAGTTGCGGTATTTGACCTCACCGACACCTTTGATCCGCAGCATCGCCGCCTCCGTCGTCGGACAGCTCTCGCTCATCTCACGAAGCGTACTGTCGGAGAAAATGATATACGGCGGCACCTTCTCCCGCGCCGCCATTTCCCGGCGCAGCAGCCGCAGCTGCTCGAACAGCGTATTGTCGATCGCCGCTGCCGCTCTGACCTGCTGCCGGCGCACCTTCTGGAATACTTGCTGCTTGCCTTGAAGCACTTCAGCCGCCGGCTGCATAAGCCGAACCACCGGATACTGGCCGTCGGACAACTGCAGGTACCCCTCCGAAATCAGCACATTGATGAGATCCGATATCTCTTTCTCCGGCAAATCCCGCATGATGCCGTGCGTCGGCAGGCGGTCGAACCGGTAATCGACGATTTTCTTGGCCTTGGAGCCTTTGAGCACGGAGGCCACCATCGAAATCCCGAAGCGCTCGCCCATCCGCCGGATGCAGGAGAAAATTTTCTGCGCTTCGACGGTAATATCCACCGTATCCCGGTCATCCTTACAGGAGCTGCAGTTGCCGCATGTATCTTTGATATTCCGTTCGTCAAAGTAATGCAGGATCACGTTGCGCAAACAGCGCGGCGAGTAGCAGTAATCGATCATCGTCTGCAGCTTCTTGTATTCGTTCGCTTTGCGCTCCGGCGTCAGCTGGTTCTGCTCGATGAGAAACTTCTGCGTCATAATATCCTGCGCGCTGAACAGCAGAATGCATTCGCTCGGCTCCCCGTCACGCCCTGCACGGCCCGCCTCCTGGTAATAGGCTTCCATATTTTTGGGCATGTTGTAGTGGATCACGTAGCGCACATTCGATTTATCGATGCCCATCCCGAACGCATTCGTCGCGATCATGACGCGAATGTCGTCATAAATAAACGCTTCCTGCATATAGGAGCGCTCATCGTCCGTTAAACCGGCGTGGTACTTGCCCGCGGCATAGCCTTTTTTGCGCAGCTGCTCGTACAGGTCCTCTACATCTTTGCGCGTTGCGGCATAAATAATGCCCGGCTGATGCGTATGCTCTTTCACATAATTCATAATGTAATCCCGCTTATTCTCTCCCCGAAGAATCGTCAGTTCGAGATTGTCCCGCGAGAAGCCGTTCACGAAAATGCCCGCATCCGTCAGCTCCAGCAATCTGGCGATGTCCGCCGTTACCTCCGCTGTCGCCGTAGCGGTGAAGGCCGCCACGATCGGCCGGTTGGGGAGCTCGCGAATGAACGGAGCAATCCCGACGTAGCTGGGCCGGAAATCATGCCCCCACTGGGAGACGCAGTGCGCCTCATCGATCGCCACGAACGGCAGATTCAGCGCTGCCATTCGCGCGCGAAAGCGCTCCGATTCCAGCCGCTCGGGCGCAATATACAGCAGCTTGTATTTGCCCTGCATCGCGCCCTGCATCCGCTGCTCGACTTCCCTGGCTTCCAGCGTGCTGTTAATGAATGTGGACGGAACGCCCAGCGCATTCAGAGCATCCACCTGGTCTTTCATCAAAGAGATCAGCGGAGAAATGACGAGGGTTACCCCCTCCATCAGCAGCGCGGGAACTTGATAGCAGATGGATTTCCCTCCGCCCGTCGGCATAATGCCGAGCGTATCATTTCCTTGGAGCAGGTTGGAAATAATATTTTTCTGCCCTTCGCGAAACTCCGGGTACCCGTAGACTTGTTGTAAAACTTTCCTTGCCCCATCCAGCATAGCTTATATACACCTTTCTTTAATTCAGTCCAAACTCACGAGCCCGAAGCCTATCAGACTAGATAGATGACGGATACCAGCTTCTCCCCATCGTGAACCTTCAGAACGTGATTGCCCGGATCATGACGGACCGAACCTACGCCGATCTGCATGACGGGGCTGCTCCCTAATCCATAGAAAATATCGTCAGCCAACGTACGCAGGCATTCTTCCTGCTCATTGGGCTCCAGCTGCTCCCAATCGTCCGCGCTCATATCCAGCAGCTCGTAAAACCCATTCACCATCTCAATGCCGCGCACGAAATCAGTCACAATATCCTTGTACTCTCTTCCGAATTTAATACCCATCCTTCAGTCTCCCTTCGGTAGCTATCCTTCTAGCTTCACTTTATCATATTATTAGATGGAATGCAGGGTTAACCGCTTACGACCCCGGATAAAAAATTCCCCTTTGGCATACACTGTGGAAATGGGCAATTTCGGAAAAAATCTGTTACTATGGAAGAAGGAATGTACCGCTCGGAGGGTAGGAAAGCACACATGCTGAAACTGCAGATTCCCAAAAATCGAATGAACTACCTAATCAAGCAAATCCCGCTGCATTTCGACGCTGCCGTTCTGGAGCAAGGGTGGGAGTATTATCACAAAGGCCGTGTGGCCGATGTCGATCTGAAGGGCACCAGCATTCAATCGACTGTAGCGGGCAAGAGACTGCACCAGACGACGGTCAATCTGGAACATTTTCCGGACAGCTCGTGCAGCTGCTCGTATGACGGCTTCTGCCAACATATCGGCGCTACCTTCTTCAGCCTGTATGCCCCTTATGGTCGGCCTGAGCTTTTGCTGCAGCAGTTGAAACAACAAATACACGCACGGAAAAAGCCCTTGCGCGGCGCCGCTCCGGCACAGGAGCGCAAAGAAGCGGCCAAGGCGAATACGCCGGTCGAAGAGGCGATGCCTGCCGACTGGCACCGTTTCTTCGAAGGGCGGTTTCACGGGTTTTCGATTTCGCACCAGCATTCGATCGAAACCTTCTATGAGTCCGCCCTGGAGTCGCTGCCCGGCTTCGCCGCCGAATGGAGAAGCACGGTGCGCGGCATCTACATGCTTCACATCGTGCTGTTCATGATGCGCAAAATCGAACAATTTTATCAGGATACGAAGAGCTCCTACTTGTCTTATTATCATGAGAACGGGTGCAAAATCGCCGCCAAAAATTGCGAGGATAAGCTCGTTGCCTTCGTCGAGGACATGGATCTGAACGCCGCCTTCGAGGCGGAACCCAAGCATCTGCTGGCAACGCTCAGGATGCTCGGCGAATTCGCGCTGCAAGGCAAGGACAGTCCCATTGACTGGCTGTTCGTCTACCGGTTCATCTGGTGGAAGCTGGCCGGCCAGACCGCAGCGCAGCAGGAGGAGAGCGAGCGGCTAGACACTCTTCTGGCCAAGAAAGAGCAGGTATCACGGAAGAAGGATACGCTGCTGACGGCCCGGGCGCATTTCCATATGATTCAGGGGGATCCCGAGAGCGCCTTCCAGCTGCTCAACCAGCTTGCCCACCCGCAAGCGAAGGATTATTTCTTATACCTGAATCATTACTACAACAACCGGGACTGGGATCTCATGCTGGTCTGGCTCCGCTGGTTATTCAAGTCCATTGCGCAGGCGAATCACGATGATTTCCGGACATTTTGCCAGTATTGGCTGGATACGACCAAGCATTTGGACTCCGACAGTGAATGGGTGCAGGTGATGGAGTCCCTGCTGCCCCGGTCTTACTACTATTACACGGCGTATTTGCTGCAGACGAAGAGGTACCGCCAATGGGTGGACTTGCAGCTGGCGAACCGCATTTCACCGCTGAATTTGTACGCCTTGGAGCTCAAGGCCATCGAAGAGCACGATGCGGCCCTGCTTCTTCCTCTGTATCACCAAGCCGCCGAACGGGCGGTTTTGGAGAAGAACCGTGCTTCCTATAAGACGGCGGTCCGGCTTCTGAAGAAGCTTCATGCCCTATACAAGCAATTAGGCCAGAACGATCGCTGGGAGCACTATGTGTATCGTTTGGCGGATAAATTCTCGCGCCTGCGTGCCTTCCAGGAAGAGCTGAAGAAAGGAAAATGGATTCGATGATCGAAACCAGCACGCTAACGGTACATGTAAGCTCCCTCCCCGCCGGTTCCCTGTTTCTGTGGGGTTCCCGTGCCAATGGGGGCATCTGGGATGCGCTCGATTTGAAAAATATGCTGTTCGCCTGGCATCGCGCCTCCTTCTACGGCACCTTCATGGAGCCGAGCGAATGGCAGAACCGCGAAGGCATCGAGCTGCAGCCGCTGGAGGCGCTCGACTATTTCAGCGATCCGCAGCCTGTCCAGCATCTGCAGCTTAACTGGCATCAGGACTGTGCGGATTTCATCCGCCTGGCCCCTGCGGTTCGCGAGGCGCTGGCCTCCGGCAGCTTCATGCCGGACTACGAGAAGTGGAAAGCCGGCGAAATCGGCTGGAAGCTGCAGCTGCCGGAAGAGCTGCAAGCGCTGGAGTCCCCCGCCGTCTCCCGCTGGATTCATGCGCTCATTCCCGAGTGGGTGGAGGCGGACGGCCTCATGAAGGATACGCTGCGCAAGCTCGAATCCGCATACCCGCTCATGCGCCGGGGCGAGCTCGCCGCCGATCTCTGGCTCGACGAGGAGGATTGGCTCGTCGCCATCGGCTGGCGCCAGGACCGGTCGCCGATGCGCACGTGCCTGCAGCTCGCGGAGCCCGATCTGGCGCACGGCGCAGGCTGGCAGCTGCGCGTGCTGCTGCAGGACCGGCTTACGCCGGAGGTGCTGCGCACCGTGACGCCGGCCGGCGAGCCGGTGCCGGGCGAGCTGCCGCTGCCGGAGGCGTGGCAGGCCGAGCTGAGCCGCGTCACCCGCGACGCGGCCAAATGGGTCCGCATCCTGCCATGGCTGGATGCGGGGGAAGGCGTCCTCCGCCAGACGCTCACGGAGGAGGAGGCTTGGCGCTTCCTCGCAGAGGGAAGCGTGCGGCTTGTGGAGGCCGGGACGAGCGTATTCCTCCCGGCCTGGTGGGAGCGCATCCGCAAGATGAAGCCGAAGCTGCGCGCGAAGATCAAATCTTCCGTCGGTTCGGGACGGGAGACGATGTTCGGGCTGACCCAGCTGATGCAGTTCGACTGGAAGCTGGCTGTGGGGGATCTGGAGCTGACGGAAGAGGAGTTCCGTTTGCTGCTGGAAGAGAAACGCAAGCTGATCCAGATTCGCGGCAACTGGATTCAGCTCGACCCGCAATTCATGGCCCAGGTCGAACAGATTATGAAGCAGGTGCAGAAGAAGCAAGGCTTGTCCTTCCGCGACGTGCTGGAGCTGCACTTCGCCGGCGACGCCGGCGGGCTGCTGCCTGCGGAGGATGACCCCGATGCGATGCGCTACATCGAGATGGAGGTCGAGCTGAACGAGCAGCTGCGCCACATGGTCGATCAGCTGACGCAGACTGCAGCGATACCTACGGTGGAGCCGCCGGCGAGCTTCCATGGCTCGCTGCGCCACTATCAGGTGGACGGCATCTCATGGCTGCTCTTCCTGCGGCGCTTCGGCCTTGGCGGCTGTCTGGCCGACGATATGGGACTGGGGAAGACGATCCAGTGGATTACCTACTTGCTCACAGTCAAGGAGAACGAACAGCCGGAGGCTCCCTCCCTGCTGATCTGCCCGACCTCCGTGCTCGGGAACTGGCAGATGGAGCTGAAGC
The DNA here is from genome assembly GCF_028765165.1 of Paenibacillus sp. MAHUQ-63. Lineage (GTDB taxonomy): Bacteria > Bacillota > Bacilli > Paenibacillales > NBRC-103111 > Paenibacillus_E. The sequence continues at coordinate 57,101 of NZ_JARADB010000005.1, forward strand.
GTTTCGCCCCTTCGCTCAAGGTGCATTTGCATTACGGTCCGCAGCGGCTGAAAGGCCCGGCTTTTGAGGACGCCGTAAGTAAAGTCGATTTGGTGCTTACCTCTTATACACTTTCGCATCTGGACGAAACGGAGCTGGGCAGTGTCGCCTGGAACTCCATCTGTCTGGACGAAGCGCAAAATATTAAGAACGCTTATACGAAGCAAGCCTCGGCAATCCGCCGGTTGAACGGCTATCATCGCATTGCCCTGACGGGTACCCCGATTGAGAACCGGCTCACGGAGCTGTGGTCGATCTTCGATTTCGTGAACCCGGGGTATTTGGGTACCGTGCGCGAATTTACGCACCGGTACGTGAATGCGATCGAGAAGACGCGCGACAGCGAGATGATCGGCAAGGTGCAGAAGCTGATTCGACCGTTCCTGCTGCGCCGCGAGAAGAAGGACCCTGCGATTCAGTTGGATTTGCCGGAGAAGAACGAGTCCAAAACGTTCATCTCGTTAACCGCCGAGCAGGGCTCGCTATACGAGAACTATATTCAAGACATGTTCGACCGGCTGGATAAGCTCTCGGCGATGGAGCGCCGCGGGCTCATACTCGCCGCGCTGACGAAGCTCAAGCAGGTGTGCAACCACCCGGCCTTGCTGCTCAAGGAAGGGCTGTCCGCCCCTTGGAGCGGACGTTCGAACAAGCTGGAACGGTTGCTGGAGATGGTGCAGGAGCTGCGCCAGGAAGGGGACAAATGCTTGATTTTCACGCAGTTTGTGGAGACGGGCAACCTGCTGCAGCACGTGCTGCAGCAGGAGCTTGGCGAACCCGTATTGTTCCTGCACGGCGGCACATCCAAGGCCGGGCGCGATGAGATGATCGCGCATTTCCAAGACGCCAGCGTGCCGGCTGCGGAACAGCGCAATGTGTTTATTTTATCGCTGAAGGCCGGGGGCATCGGACTGAATCTGACGGCGGCGAATCATGTGTTCCATTATGATCGCTGGTGGAATCCCGCCGTCGAGAATCAGGCGACGGACCGGGCTTTCCGCATCGGGCAGACGCGCCATGTGCAGGTGCACAAGTTCGTCACGCTCGGCACGCTGGAGGAACGGATCGACGAGATGATCGAGCGCAAGCTCGGCCTAAGCCAGCAGATCGTCGGCTCCGGCGAGAACTGGATCACCGAGCTGTCGACCGACGAGCTGCGCGACTTGTTCTCGCTGCGCCGCGAGTGGGTCGAGGCTTAGACGGATGCTTGAACGGCGCCGCCGTACATGCCTTTCCGCGTGCCGGGCACGCGGGTTGCTCCGCCATACTCTGAAGACCTGCGTATTCTGCAGGTCTTTTCTTATATAAAAAACCTGCAGAGCGCACAGGAATTTACCCGGAATGGGCTGAATGGTCCCATTTCTACCGAATTTCCTGTCCGTCTTGCAGGTTATCCCGTCCCAAGCTCCCTCTAAATCAGCAAATCCAAAAACAAATAAAAGCCTTCCCCCAACGCACAAGAGTAGGTCTGAATCTGCTGCGACGTATCCAAGTCCGTATACACTTGGGATAGCATCCCTTGCTTCTGCAAGTTCATCATGAGAATGTTGGAGATGAAATAGGGACGCCACGTCCAATTGGCCCCCCGGTAGCTGACATCCTTGCTCCAGATCTCGGCTTTGCGGATGTAGTTGGAGGAGATTTGATAGCCGTCCTCCCGGCATATGTACATACGGATACAATTATCCGTCACGGATTGCAGGGTACGCTCAATAACCTGATCCGCATCTTCAGCCGTAGCAATGGAGACTGCTGTATGGATCAACGCATCCAAACGATGGTGAACGGCCAACAGACGGCTGTAGCGATCGAACTCCTCTTGGCCGAAGAGGCTCATTTCCTCCTTCAGCAGCGGCTTGAATGCATCCTTGTGCTGGAAGTAAGGCTCCGCCTTCGAGAATAAATACCCTTGCACATAACGGGCTCCGGTTTGCAGCGCATGGTGCAGCTCCTGCTTCGTTTCCACCCCTTCGACAAGCAAGGACGCGCCTATCTGCCCGGCCAGAATGGAAAACGACTGCATCAACGCTTTGTATCCGGCATGAACGGCGCTTTTCTTCAACAGGTTAAGGTCGATTTTCAATATTTTCGGCTCGAGACTGGCGATGCGGTCGAAATTGCTAAACCCGCTTCCGACATCGTCAATCGCAACGGTACAACCGAATTCCCGGTACAATTCCACAATTTGCGTAAGCTCCTGCAGCTTCCCCGTGAATTCCTCCTCGGTAATTTCGATCACAATCTGTGCAGGATCGATGCGATATTTCCGCAGAAGTTCAAGGGTCGGCAGCACACCTGTGCGCTTGTAGGTCCTGTAGATCCACGAAGGCTTCAAGTTGATAAACAAGGCACTTGGGACGTTCGCAGCGTTAAGCTGTTCGATCGCCCGCTCTCTGAGGTGCCGGTCAACGAGCAGATGCATATCTTCGGGGATGTCCGGATCATTGAAGAAAGGTCCCAAACTTTCGATCTGCCCGTCCCTCATCCGCCTGCCCAACGTTTCGTAACCGATGATTTCCTGCGTCTGAAGCGAAAGGATAGGCTGAAAGAATGGACGGACTTCATGCCGCAGCGGAATCCTGCTGTCTTTAACCCTCACGGTCTGCGCCCCCTCAAAATTAGCCTCCATGTTCTCATACATAACACGGGAATAAGTATGAATAGTATTTTAAACGACATTGTCGGATCTTGCAACGAATTCATGACAGGAAACTTGACACGATTGTTTTTTGAAGGAATTTTGTTGGGCGTTGTCGAATTTTATGTAAATTCAATTTATTCTATGTAGAATTTAGGTGACCCATGGCCATAAAAGCATTCACGCGATCGCGAATATCCATGCTGTATGTCATTCTGATCGTCGCACTGCTCGCTACTGTCGGCATATCGAACTACATCGCGTCCCGCCATATGGAGCACGAAAACGACGCCATCGTGAACGATTCGATTCCGATCTCCAAGACGACGAACAGTTTGCTGACCGATCTGATCAATCAGGAAACGGGGATTCGCGGTTTTGAACTCACCGGCAACGACCAATATTTGGAACCTTATCTCACGGGCAAAAAGCAATTGGAAGCGGATCTCCAAGCTATCCGTGTATATGATGCCAAATACCCGACCCTGCAGCTGGTTATGGATACGCAGGCTATTCCGGCTATAACGAACTTGCAGCGGTTTTTCGATACGCAGCTGGAGCTGATCCGTGCGGGCAAAATCGAAGAAGCCCGAACCCGGGTCGCCTCCGGCAAAACGATGATGGACCGTTACCGGGTCATCCATACCAGTATTGAGAAGACCATTAATCAAATCACCTCGGACGCTTACAACGCTTCTTCGCGAGCGGGCAAAACCTCCCGGTTGATCACGCTGATTGGCGGAATCATCGCTTTGGCGGCAGGGGCCATGTCGCTCTTCATCTCCTTTCGGGCGATCCATGCGGAAGAGGAGCTTCGCAAGAGCGAGGAAACGTACCGCTACATGGCCGAGAGCCTGGAGACGCAGAACGAGGAAATCATTGCCCAGCAGGAAGAGCAGCAGATTACTTTAGCCAAGCTATCCGAACGGGAGCGCGACTTGGAATTGATCTCCTCCTATCAGGAGAAACTGACGGGCTATGTGGAGCTGAAGGATTTCCTCAAACACACGCTGCCTGCGCTCCTTAATTCTCTCATGCAGGATGCGGCGCTTGTCGTTATGAGAAGGGAGTCGGCGCATGGCGATACCTTCTATGAGGTGATTCATTCCATCGGCTACCCGAAAGAACATATTCGGGAGCACCAAACGGAATTATTCGGCCCGGCCAAGCGCGTTTTCGACGAAAACACGTCCATCATCCACACTCGTGATGTTGCCGGACACGAAAAGGGCATTCATAGCGGCATGACGCACGCCGTCGATCATTACGTGCCGCTCATAGACGACAAGCAAGAGGTCATCGGCTTCCTGCTGCTAACGAGCTATCAGAGCTCCGTATTCCACGACAACGATCAGCGCCTGACCAAGGGCTTGGTCCATCAGTTCGGCTTAGCGTTCTACGCTCAAGTTATGAATGACGAGCGAGTGAAGCAAGCGGCTCACTTGGCCGAGTTGAACGATGAACTGATCGCCGAGAAGCAGCTGATCGAAGGCCAACGCGACCTGATTCAAAATATTTTGGAATCGGCGCATGAAGGTATGATGATGTGCGACTCCGAGGGCATCATCCTCTTCTCGAATCACCGGATGAGCCGTTACTTCGGCTTGGATGCGCATATCGGCGACAATTTGGCGGAACGCTGTCACGCGATCGCCAGAGAAACGCCGAGCTTCATAAGCGCAGCGTCCTCCATAGAAGCGTTAATTAACGGCACGCATAATCATTTGACACAGCGCTTCGGCTTCCTCCTCGACGATCAGCCGCAGCATGCGGAACTCTATGCGACCGTCGTCAGCGAAGATACGGAGCAGAAAGGCTATTTATTCGTATTCCGTGACCGGACCGAAGAAGAGCGCGTCGACGAGATGAAGAACGAATTCATTTCGATTGTTTCCCACGAGCTGCGCACTCCGCTGGCCAGCGTACTTGGCTTCATTGAAATTCTGCTGCACCGGGAGCTCCCGCAGGATAAGCAGAAGAAATACATGGAAACGATCTATAAAGAAGCGCATCGCTTATCGAATTTGATCAACGATTTCCTCGACCTGCAGCGGATGGAGTCCGGCCGGCAGTTATACCACTTCTCGCCGATCAACCTGCTGCCAACCGTGCAGGATATCGTGGACCAGTGGCAGGACAAGCAAAATCATAGCATCGTCGTACACTATCAAGAGCCCGAATTATGGATAAGAGCTGACGCAGACCGCATCCGTCAAGTGCTGCACAACCTGATCTCCAACGCGATCAAATATTCACCGGGCACAGACCGCGTCGACATCTACCTGTCGCAAGCGAATGGCCGCATTATCGCCGATGTGCAGGATTACGGTCTTGGCATTCCCGAGGAAGCTCATGACCAAATGTTCTCGAAGTTTTTCCGAGTCGACAATTCCGACCGCCGCCAAATCGGGGGTACCGGCCTCGGGCTCGCCATTGTGAAGGAAATTGTCGAAGGGCACAACGGACACATATCCTATCAATCGCAAATGGGCGTTGGCACCACCTTCCGCATCGAATTCGACCAGTACAAGCTTTCCTCGATGGACGGCAAAATTGTCATTTTCGAAGATGACGACGATCTGGCCAAGCTGATTCAAATTGCGTTGAACAAGCTCGATCTGCCATCCATTCAGCTTCGCTCCGCCGAAGAGGGCATTATTGCATTGAGCCGCTGCAAAGGCGAGCCGGTCCTGTTCATCGTCGACATTTTGCTCGAAGGCGTCAAGACGGGCTGGGACTTCATCGCCGACTTGTCCAGGCATCCGATGTACTACCAGACGCCGGTCATCGTCTCGACAGCGCTCGACCAGCCGCATGATTTCCATGAAAGGGATATTCAGAAGTATCTCAAAAAGCCGTTCACCATGGAACGCCTCGTTCAAGTGGCTAAGAATCTGGTTGATAACAAGAAGAACAATGCCTATGTTTTCCCGGCCCAAGACAAGGATTCGCTCTCTGACACGCTGCAGCGCAACGGCATCGATGTGGTGGAGATGAAAGAGAATCAGGATATGATCGAGGTCGAGATCAAAAGGCCGAATGCAGGCGCATAATGCAGCCTTCTCTCCTTCCCATGACTTGTGGAGGGAGAGATTTTTTTATTGTAAACCGCAGGGATTTCCTTGCCCGGCAGCCAATATACTAGAGAAAAACCATTTCATATGTTAGAGAGGGTGACCCCGGTGGCAAAGCTTGAATCCGCTTCCAACCCGATACCTGCACGCCGAATGTGGACCTTGTTCTTCTCCTTGCCGATCTTCGCATGGGCGATGTACGACTTCGCGAATACAATTTTCTCCTCCAATATCGTGACTGTCTTTTATCCTTTTTATTTAAAAGAAACCCTCGGAAAAAGCGAAGAGCTCAATCAGATCGCCAGCACCTTCATCACTTATTCCAATGCGGTCTCCAGCTTCTTTCTCGTCCTTCTCTCTCCCCTGTTCGGGGTGTGGATCGACCGTACAGGACGGAAGAAAGCCTACCTCGTCCCCTTCACCTTGGTGGCGATCCTGTCCACGCTGCTCATGGGCGCTTCGGCGCTGTGGGATACGGATAAGCAATGGCTCGGGCTTAACGCCTCGCTGCTGGGCGTCATTTTCTTCTTCATGGTCGCCAAATTCTTTTACAATTCCAGCTTGGTCTTCTACGATTCCATGATCTCGGATCTGGGCAGCGCACGAGAAATTCCGATTATTTCCGGGATCGGCGTAGCCGTCGGCTACGTTGGCACATTAGTCGGTCTGATTGTATATCCTTTAATTAATGGCAATCATTTCGAGAATACATTCATTCCCAGCGCGCTGATGTTCCTGTTGTTCTCTCTGCCTATCCTGTTCCTCTACAAGGAAAAACCGGCGAAGCCCGTTAGCGGGAAGAAATCCCTGTGGAGCGGTTACCGGGAGATATGGGATACGTTCAAGGAAGCGCGCAAGTACCGCCCGGCCTTCCTGTTCATGATCGCCTACTTTTTCTTCAATGACGCTATCGCTACTGCCATTGCGGTTATGGCGGTCTACGCGAATACGGTGATGGGCTTCACGACAGGGCAATTCATTCTCCTGTACCTTGTCTCAACGGTATCGAGCATCATCGGCTCCTTCATCTTCGGCTATGTGGCCCGAAACATCGGCGCTAAGCATGCCGTGACCATCGTTGCCTGTATCCTTATCTTGGCAATTGCCACCGCATCGCTTACGACCAGCCAAAGCTTGTTCTGGGTTGCCGGCTCCCTGTACGGCGTCTCCATGGGTGCGATGTGGGTCACATCCCGGACTCTGATCGTCCAATTGACGCCCGAGGAGAAACGCGGCCAATTTTTCGGTTTATTCGCTTTCTCCGGCAAAGTCTCCTCTATTGTCGGGCCTGCGCTGTACGGATCGATTACTTTGGCGCTCGCTTCCGCCGGCAACACGGCCAGCCGCGTCGCGCTGGGCTCCCTGCTGCTGCTCGTCGTCGTCGGATTGATCGTGCATATGCGGTTGCCGCAGAAATTGCAATCAGCTTCCTAGTTCGTGTACAATAATTTTTAATCATAAGCGAAAGGTGTGAGAAGGATGAAGAGAGTTCGGATCGGACAGACCGGGAAGAAGCGTCTTTTCCTATTTCTCATTCACATGAAACACTAAAGCATTCATTGCTTTAGTGTTTTTTTTCGCACATATACACACACTCATTCTTTCAGGGACCGTCAAACTTTGTGAAAACCGAGAGGAGAGATCGATATGCGATATAAACGGGTACTCATTAAATTAAGCGGCGGTGCCGTAGCCGGGGAAAGCGAGTTCGGGTTCGACCCCAAGCAGTTGGATCATATTGCGAACGAAATCATGACCGTCGTAGCGTTGGGGGTCGAAGTGTGCCTAGTTATCGGCGGAGGCAATATTTTCCGCGGGAATATGGGGGAAAGCTGGGGCATCGAGAAAGCCGAAGCCGATAATATCGGGACGCTCGCTACGGTGATTAACAGCTTAATGCTGCGCGGCGTGCTGAAAGCGAAGACGGATGCGGAGGTGCGCGTCATGACCGCCATTCCGATCGCCTCGGTAGCGGAGCCTTTCATTCGGCTGCGGGCCATTCATCATCTGGAGAAAGGCTATATCGTCATTTTCGCCGGCGGCAACGGGCAGCCTTTCGTCACGACCGATTATCCGTCGGTCCAGCGCGCAATTGAAGTGAACTGCGAAGCGATTCTCGTTGCCAAGCAAGGGGTTGACGGCGTGTTCGACAAGGACCCCAAACACCACGAAGAGGCGATGCAGTACAAATCGCTTCACTATAACGACGTGATCCGGAACAATTTGAAGGTGTTGGATCAGTCCGCCTTTATTTTGGCCCGGGATTATCATATTCCGATTCACGTTTTCAATTTCGACAAGCCCGGCTCCATGAAGGACATCTGCGCAGGGCATAATACGGGCACGATTATCAGCTCCTCATCCAATCTGGTGTATCATTAAGCCCAGCCAATAAAGAGGCTGCCGCCGGCAGCCTCTCTCCTATGAGCTATTGCTTCATCAGTTTGCGAATCTCGGCAACCGGAACCTCAATGGTCTCGGCCACTTTTTCCGGGGAGAAGCCTTTTTGCAGAAATTTGCGTATGACTTCTTCCTTGCCTTTTTCAATCCCTTTCTCGATACCTTTCTCTAATCCCTCTTCCATTCCTTCCTCATACCCCCACCGTTTCCAAGCGGGCATGAAATCCATAATCGCTTCACCTTCCTCCGGATATTGTTCGCTTAGTTCTTTCAGTATCGCTTCTTCCTCTTCTTCATTATTGGGTTTGAAATATAAATCAGTATTATATGCCATTTTGGCCAGCAACGCAGCAGCGACCGGATTATCGGATTCGATAAATGTCCGCCAAGGCTTGCTCCGCAGTTCAACTTTGAGAAACTGAAACCGTAAAATATCGTACTCCGGAATCGCCATCGCTAAGAAGTCAGGCTCTATGTCCAGCAGCTGATCCAAGCGGGGGAAGAACAATTCGATAAACTCTTTGAAGAATGATTCCAGAAGCTTCTTAAAAGCCTCATCGTGGGGTACCGCCGCCCTTTTGTCCGGGCCGGATATTTCAACTTCCTCCATCATTTCATCCTCTCTATGTTAAAATTTGTGTGTTACACCTATAAGTATACAACAAAAAACCAGCCTGAGGGCTAGTTTATCTGCACGGGTAACCCGCGATTAAATCATCATCACATAGTAATCGTTCGCATTCTTCGTTCTGAAACCGCAGGATTCGTACAAGCCCAAAGCCCGTTCATTCTCGACGGCAACCTCCAGCCGGATGTCGCCCGCTCCCTTCTGCTGCTTGAGCTTATCGATGGTTTGGCTTAAAATCTGGCGTCCGTACCCTTTGCCGCGATGTTCCGGCAGCACGCAGAAGCCGTAGATGAAGCCGCCGCCATCCGTTCCTACCATAGCGCCTGTCTTACCGATCGGCTCTCTCTGGTCACCGAGCTCGGCTATCCATGTCCGCTCCTTCTCGCCGTTCATCGTTTGCGTCACATAACTTCTCGCCTCGTCCTCCGGCATGGAGAAGCCTGTCACATTCAGCTTCACGAGCAGCTCCGTATCCTGGGCACCGGCCGGGCGAATCGATATCGACTCGGCATCCAACGTCTTGGCAGCATCCTCCTGCAGCTCCATGACGTATTCCGAGAAGCTGTATACCGCCCCAAGCTGCAGTAAGAAAGCTTTGCCGCTTGCCGATCCCCGCTCATTGATGAAAATCACTTTCGGCACTTCCCTGCGCTTGCATTCGTTCAGAGCGGTTTGCACCAACTGGCCGAATATCCCCCGATTGCGCGCCTCCGGATGCACCATCCCGCTGATTTCCACTTCCGTAGACAGAAAGCTGTATATCGCCAAGAAACCGACAACCCGGTCATCTTGATAAAATAAAAAGTCATTCGTCACACCGGCCGGGCGGTCCGCAAGGGTGCTCCAGTTCAGCTTGATGTCAATATGGTCATGGCGGTTGCAAGTTTCCCAGAGCTTGCGAACGTCCTCCAGCTCCTGCGGCGACAGTCCTGCGCGTGATACAATTCCCTGTTTCACAATGTTGTCCTCCATATGATATAAAAGTAATTGCCTGAATTCGATTATACCTGCACAAGCTAAGACCTGGTTAGTTAATAAATCATTTTACATAAAGTTTCGTCAGTCTTTGAACGATTATTAGCATCCGGTCGTACTATTTAGGAATTCACACAGAGAGGGTGTCCGCCTTATTGTGGAAGAGCACGAATCGATTCGTCTGGCTATGCGGGGAGATCGCACCGCTCTGTCCCGGCTGCTGCAGCAGCATTATGACTTCGTTTACAAGTATTTGCTGAAAATAACGCTGAATCCGACCCGGGCGGAAGACCTCACGCAGGATACGATGATCCGCTGTATCGAGAAAATAAAACTGTATAACGGCACCTCCAAATTCTCCTCCTGGCTTATCACAATGGCTACGCGGCTGATGATCGACCAGAGCAGGCGCAGCAAGCGCGAGAAGCTGTGGCAGGAAGAGCAGCAAGCGCTGTCCCTGCGCCAGGTGCAGTGGCAAGCCGCAAGCCGGAACGAGGCGTGGCCCGATGTGCTGAACGCCTTGGCCGAGTTGCCCCAGGACAGCCGGATTCCAGTCATTCTCAAGCATTATTATGGCTACACGTATGAGGAAATCGGCGAGATGCTCGACATTGCGGAGGGCACCGCCAAATCGCGCGTGCATCACGCCTTGAAACAATTGCGAAAGGAGCTGACGTAGATGGACGACAAACACATAATGCCGCATAAGAGCGGCCAGAACTTGGACATGGACGACCGTCTTGACAAGGAGGCCGTTCAGCGGCTCCAAGAAGGACTTGACGCACTGGATCATCTGTTTCCAGCCCATCAGCCTCATGCCGCATGGTTTGACGAGCAGATTGCAGCAACACAGTCGAAGCAGCGTTCACAGCTGCTTGGCGATCTGCTCAAGCTGTGGGTCGCTGCGCTCGTGCTGCTTGCTCTGCTGTTCCTGACCGCAGCCTCGCTGCCGGCAGCCTTCCTTACCATTCAGCTGCTCGCAGTAGTCGTGCCCGTCGCATGGCTGATCCTCCGAAAGCGGGTGAGCTCGCATGAAGCATGAAGAATGGGATAAGCTGCCCCTATGGGCTTGGATCGGCATCGCTCTGATTCTGCTCACGCAGAGCACCTGGCTGTTCGTCGATGCGCGCAGGCGCGGCGCCCGCTATCCGTGGTTTTGGGGCATCTGGGGCATCCTTCAAGCGCCGACGCCGCTGATCGTTTATTTATTTGCGGTGCGGAAGATTCACCGCTGGTTCAAGCGCACGGGACGATGAGGAACCTTCGCCAATAACGATGCAAAGCCAGCCCCTACAACGGAGCTGGCTTTTATCATAGCGCATGACGGGCATATTCTTCGGGTGTCTGGCCGATGATGGATTTGAAATCTTTGATGAAATGCGATTGGTCATGATAGCCTAGATCCGTCGAAAGCTGAGCCCAGTTCGGCTTCTCCCTCGTATCGCTCGTCTCGGCTGCATTCTGAATGCGAGCCAGCTTAATGACCCACTTGGGGCTGACCCCCACATAGTGATCGAATAGACGCTGCAGCGTCCTTTTATTCACTTGGAAGCGATCGCACAGCGTGTCCACCTTGGTGACATCGGGCTCTTGATTAATATAATCAATCACCTCGTTGATGAACGCCACCTGCACATCCCGCTCGGGAAGCTTCGGACGAATTACACGCTCCACCAGTGCAGCCATCCGCCTCTCGTCCTCTTGAGCGAAAACCTTCTCCTCCAGCGCAAACGGATCTGCACCGAATACCTCTTGCACGCTCAGCGGGCTGAGCTGCATACCGGAAACCGGCCGCTTCACGAACGGATAGAAACCGCCAGGCTTGAATTTGACGCCAATTACACACCCTTGTCCCTGCAGGACATGTCCGTACTTCTCTTTGCCCGGGCCGTAAATGGCGGATCGCCCTGGCTCCACGATCATATTGACGCAGGGGTTGGGAATCACATGCTGCGTATAGGGGTCTTCGCCTCTTAAATCCCAACGCACAATCCAGAAGTGGCGAATAAAATAAGCCAAATCGTCCGCGGGCTCCAGCCGGGAAAGCTGGAATTTGCGCACGCCTTGCTGCAGATTCATAATCCCAAGACTGGGCTTAATGAGATCCGACATAGTGCCATCCCTCCTTGTCGCGTTTTTACAATACAGGGGAACATACAATCCTATATGATAAGTACATTACCTCCATTACCTCATGAAGGAGTGACTTTCAGTTGGAACTGAGATATGAATTTTATATTGGCGCAACATGCAAAGAAGTATGGGATATTCTAATAACACCGGAGGGAACACGGAAAACTCTCTTCGGCAGCGTACTGGAGTCGACCTTCGAGATCGGTTCCGATTACCGCTATGTAGGGCCTGGCAATGACGGCGACGAAACCGTCCATGTCTACGGCAAGGTTCTGGCCTATGAGCCTGAGAAGCTGCTGTCCTGTACGGAGCACGCGGGTCCGTCCTACAATCCGAATCATGCGGATTTCCAGTCCCGGATCACCTTTACGCTCGAGACTGTCGGAACCTGCACGAAGATGACGCTCGTGAACGATGAATGGACGCCGAATCACCCAAGCTTCGAAAGTACGAAAGCAAGCTGGTGGATGATTCTGAGCAATATTAAGACGCTTGCGGAGACAGGGAAGACGTTAGACTTCGGTTGGTAAAAGGGGCAGTCCTTCGGTCAGCAGATCTGACTCGAAGGACTGTCCTTTCGCTATTATAACGGCAATAGAGCGAGCGAAGCTTTTCCTTCTAGCCCCTCCACCATCGCGTGCCAAGCCTGCGGCTTGTTCTCCAATACGGAATAATAGCGCTTCAGGAATTTCACGACAAGCGCCGCATCCAGCTCGGTCATCTCCTCATCGGTCGGCAGGAAACAAAGATCGAGCTCTTCGACCGCTTCGCCGTTGTTCTCCCAGGACGGGTGCACATACGGGAAGTCGATCCGCTTATAGCCCAAATGCGACAAGACCTCGCGCCGCACGTAAGGATCCATCGTTTTCACGCCGCCAAATTCATGGCCCTCGATCCGGTATGGATCATAGATTTCGGCGAACATGCCCACCATCCGCTTGCCGGATTCGGCAGCCAGCGCCTCCAGATCGCTCCAGCGCTTGCGCGCCAGGAAACGGCCGATCCCAAGCCCGGCTTGGCCGATGATCGTGAAATCCGTCATCGCGACCTGGAAATCGTCATAGTACCGATACTCCGTCGTGCCGACGACCTTCCCTTCGTGCACCGCAACGAACACCCGGATGCCGGGGTCTTCCAGCGGTTCTTTCCACAGGCTGAATTCCAGCACCTCTTCGGGCGGAAAAACTTCCTTCATCAAATTGTGCATCTCGCGAAATAAAGGGTTATCGATACTTGTTATCCGTATGTAGTCCATTGACGTGCTCAATCTCCTTCGATTTCAAATTTTCAATTTCAAAAACAGACGATCACTGCCAAAAAGGGTTTCGCCACTCCATCAGCAGCGCATAGTTCAGCGACTCCGCATCCTCCAAATAATCAGGTACCACCCGGACCGGCGTGCGGCCGCAGCGCAGGAGGAACGTAATGACTGGGTCCTTATACACCCCAGCTATGACAGCGTCGGCGTAGTCTTCCGCACTCATCGCCGCGGCATACCGGTGATATCCCGGCATCCGTCCGCCGCCGAGCAGCCTGCGCAGCCCCAGATGAACGACGACTTCGTACATGGACTGCATCATCCATTTCCCAAGACCGAATTTGCGGTACGCGGGCATGACACCAATATCGACGATATATAGCGTGTCCCCGTCCGGGCGGTGCGTGCGGATATAGCCGTCATCGGTCAGCGCCGACCAGCTGTGGTCGGCCGCATGCTCCTCATGGTAATCGACCAGCAGCCCTGTCAGCGAGCCGACGATCTGCCCCCCGACCTCCACGCAAAGCGCACCTTGGGGGAATCGGGTAATATGCTCCGTCAGCTGCTCCTCGTTCCACCACAGCTCGGACGGAAAGGGAGGGGGAAAGCTTTCCTGCTGCACCCGAATCAGCGCCTCGAAATCCGTTCGGCCGTAATGCCGGATGACCGCCTCGACCGGCCTGCTGCCGTCGAAAACGAACAGCTTTTTATAATACAGATTAGCGTCTTTCTCACCTGCTCCTGCATCCATCGCATGACACCTCCTTCTGACCCACTCATAGCCTGCCTATGCCCAGTCGGTGTATAGGTCCGTTCTGCGGTCGCGCCATGTCGTTACGGAGCCTCTCTCGCGGACAACGGTCAACAGGTCCAAATCCAAATCGGCCGTGACCACCATATCATTATTGATCTCGCCTTCGACCAGAATGCCCCGCGGAGGGAAAGGCACATCATTCGGGGTAATGACAGCGGCTTGTCCGAAATTCGCCCGCATGAAATCGACCGTCGGCAGCGCACCGACCGTGCCCGTCGTGACGACATAAATCTGGTTCTCAATCGTCCTCGCATGGCAAGTGTAACGAACCCTGTGGAAGCCGTGGCGATCGTCCGTGCAGGACGGTGCGAACAGCACGTCGGCCCCGCGCGCGCGGGCCATGCGGACAATTTCCGGGAATTCGACGTCGTAGCAGACGAGGATCGCAATGCGCCCTTTGTCCGTGTCGAACACCTGCAGCGAGTCCCCTGCCCCCATGTTCCATTCCTTCACCTCAGTCGGGGTGATATGCAGCTTCTTCTGCTCCGCGATGCGCCCGTCGGGATAAAAGAGGAAGGCCGTGTTATACAGCTTCCCCTCTTCGGAAGTAATGTGCGTACCGCCGATAATATGCATGCCGGACTGCTTCGCCAGCCCCTGGAACAGCTCCCGGTATTGCTCCGTGAACGCAGGCAGCGCCTCGATCGGCAGCGCCTGGCCCTGCTCATCGCCAATCGACATCAGCTGTGTCGTGAACAGCTCTGGGAACAGCACGAAGTCCGCCTCAAACTCCTGAGCCACTTTCACATAATGCTCTACCTGCGCCGCAAACTCATGAAAACTATGGATGGTATGTAAATGGTACTGAACCGCCGAAACGCGCATTTTCATCTCTTCATTCTCCTTCACTTGTGAACTTGTCACCGCCTTCCCGCTTAGGGCTGTAAGCGGATAAGTATTCTCCCGCGGACTTTCCCTGCCAGAACTTCCTGTGCTGCTCCGACAGCCTCGTCTAAGCCCACTTCCTTATAGACCATCCGCTCCAGCATAGCCGGTTTCAGACCGCCAGCTAGACGCTGCCAGATCGGTCCGCGAATTTCAGCCGGACAATAAGCCGAGTCGATACCTAATAAATTCACGCCGCGCAATATAAAAGGGTATACCGTGGCGCTGAAGTCGCCGCCTCCCGTTAACCCGCTGAGGGCAACGGAGCCGCCGTATTTCATCCGGCTCAGCACATAAGCCAGCGATTCGCCGCCGACGGGGTCGACACAGCCGGCCCAATATTCCTTGCCGATCGGCTTGACTACGGAAGGCGACAGATCTTCGCGCGGCACGACCCGCTTCGCCCCCAGATCCAGCAAGTACGCGTGATCGGCCGCCTTCCCTGTGCTTGCCTCCACCTCGTAGCCAAGCGCAGCCAGCATCGATACGCTGTTGCTGCCCACACCGCCGGTCGCTCCGCGAACGAGCACAGGTCCCTTCTCCTTGCTCAGCCCGTTCTCTTCCATGCGATGGATGGAGAGCGCAGCCGTAAAGCCTGCCGTTCCGAGGATCATCGCCTCCCGATGAGACAGGCCCTGCGGCAGAGGGACCACCCAATCGGCCGGAACGCGCGCATACTCGCTGAACCCGCCGAAGTGCCCCGTACCTAGCTCATAGCTGGTCACCAGCACCTCATCGCCCTCGCGGTAGCGCGGATCCGCCGAAGCGGCGACCGTCCCCGCCAGGTCAATGCCCGGCACCATCGGGTAGGTGCGTATGACGCGTCCGTTCGGACTGCAGGCCAGCGCATCTTTATAATTAATTCCTGAATATCGTACACGTATCGTCACTTCACCCTGCGGCAAATCCTCCATCCGCAGTTGTTTCACTTCGGCAGCAAACCGCTCCTCTGCCCGTTCCAGCATCAATGCCTTAAAGCTGTCCATCCGGCTTAGCCTCCCTGTTCATGAAGGATTGCATCAAGTGACTTGATTTTCCAACTTCCACCTAATTTAGTTTACTAGAATCGGGGTCGGGATTCAAAGGTGCGATTCGTTTAAATCCAAAAAAAGCCCCCGGCCCAAACCCGGACCGGGAGCTCCTTACTATTGCTGCTGCGCAAAGCCCGCAGCCGCCAAAAACCGTCCGAACGCCGCTTGACCGGCTTCGTCGCGTTTGAACACGCCGGCGTCGAGCAGCACGTCCATGAACTTGCTGCCGACCTCCGCCTGCAGTACCGCCTTGGCGGCGTCCGCCGTCAGCGAGGCGCCATACTGCGCGAGCATCGCCTCGATCCACGCCGCATGCTTATGCAGCGGATGCGCGGCATCGCTCTGAATCGCGCTGCCGTAATCGGCTGCGCCGGTGAGGATCTGCGCGATATCCGCCAGCTCCTCTTGCAGTCGGCCTGGCAGCACCGCCAGCCCCATAACCTCAATCAAGCCGATGTTCTCCTTCTTGATGTGGTGCAAGTGCTGATGCGGATGGAAGATGCCATCCGGGTGCTCTTCCGAGGTGCGGTTGTTCCGCAGCACCAGATCCAGCTCGTATTCGCCCCGCGCGTTATTGCGGGCGATTGGAGTGATCGTGTTATGCGGAACAGACTGTCCATCCTTCTCGCTGAAGGCGAGGATGTCCGCTTCCGCATCGCTGTACGCGCGCCAGTCGTCAAGCAGCTTGCTGGCCAGCTTGTAGATCGACTGCTTGCTGTGCCCGCTCAAGCGGATAACCGACATCGGCCACTTCACGATGGCAGCCTTCACGCCGGCATAATCCGCGTGTGTGAAGGTTTGCTCGCTCGGCGCCTTCTCCATCGGGAACTGATGGCGGCCGCCTTGGAAATGATCGTGATTCAGGATGGAGCCGCCTACGATCGGCAGATCCGCGTTGGAACCGATAAAGTAATGCGGGAACTGGTCGATGAAATCCAGCAGCCGGTAGAACGTGTTCGCTGTCGTTTTCATCGGGATATGCTTCTCATGGAAAATGATGCTGTGCTCGTTGTAATACACGTACGGCGAGTACTGGAAGTACCACTTCTCATTGTCGAGCTCCAGCGGGATAATCCGCAGGTTCTGCCTTGCCGGGTGATTCACCCGGCCTGCGTAGCCCAAGTTGTCCGCGCAGAGCAGACAAGCCGGGTAGCTGCTTTGGGGCAGCGTCTTGAGCAGGGCGATTTCCTTCGGATCCTTCTCCGGCTTGGACAGGTTCACCGTAATTTCGAGTTCGCCGTAAGCGGTACCCGCTAACCAGTACTCGTTCTTCTGAATACGATCCATTCGAATGTAATTGGAATCGATCGATTGTTTATAGAAGTAATCCGTCGCCGCCTCGACGCTGACCGTCTTGGCGGTATGCCAGAATTGATTGACGACTTCGGAAGGGCGCGGCATGAGCATCCCCATGATGCGGGCGTCCAGCAGATCGCGGTACGTCGTCGTGTTCTCTTCCAGCAGCCCTGCTTCGAAGGCAGCGTCGAGCAGTTCTTCCAGCAGCGCCACAGGGCTGCTTAGCCGCTCCTCCGGCACTTCCCCGGCATAAGGCTCTGCCAGTCTGAATAGATCGAGCAACGCATTGCGTGAAGTATAGACATCCAGCCCTTGAATCAACTCATTCTGGATCGCGAATTGAAGAAGTCTTTCGATCGTCAGCGCCGTGTGCGCTGGCGCTTTCACTGTCCGTTCCATGTGTCACTTTCCTTTCCTAAACCGGGCTATTCCGCATAACCATTCGGGTTATTCTGGTGCCACTGCCATGCGCTTGCGATGATCTCCTCCAAGGAATCGCGGGTCGGCTTCCAGCCAAGCTCCGCTCTCGCCCGCTCGGAAGAGGCAATCAGCGTAGCCGGATCGCCTGCCCGGCGCGGCTCAACGACGGCCGGAATCGGATGTCCCGTCACCTTGCGGGCGATGTCGATCACTTGCTTCACCGAGAAGCCAGTGCCATTACCGAGATTGTAAATGCTGCTGGGAGCTCCGCCGCGCAGCTTCTCCACCGCAAGCACGTGTGCGCTGGCCAAGTCGCTGACGTGAATATAGTCGCGCACACAGGTGCCGTCTTCCGTCGCGTAGTCATCGCCGTAGATAGAGATGTGAGCTCTTTGGCCCAACGCGACTTGCAAAATGATCGGAATAAGGTGCGTTTCCGGACTGTGATCTTCGCCGATTTTACCGCCCGCATGCGCGCCGGCCGCATTAAAGTAACGAAGGGAGACATATTTGATGTCATGGGCCGTGTCGAACCATTTCATCATTTTCTCCATCGCCAGCTTCGTCTCGCCATACGTGTTCGTCGGCAGCGTGCGGTCGCTCTCGAGGATCGGAATATTCTCAGGCTCGCCGTACGTGGCGGCCGTCGAGGAGAAGACGATATTCTTCACGCCGTATTGATTCATTTTCTCCAGCAGGCACAGCGTACCATACACATTGTTATGATAGTATTTACCCGGGTTCGTCATACTTTCACCGACTAACGAATTCGCGGCGAAATGGATGATCGCGTTGATGCTATTCTCTGTAAACACGCGGTCTAGAAATTCACCGTCACGCAGATCTCCAACATACAGCTTGCCGCCAAGAACGGCCTCCTTGTGCCCCTGCTGCAGATTATCGACAATTACGACTTCTTCTCCTTTATCCAACAGCTCAGCTACTGCATGCGAACCGATATACCCCGCTCCACCTGTGACTAGAATCGCCATTTACAACGCCTCCCCAATTTGTTCGACACCATTGCCAATATCGCAAACGTAGAAGCTCGGCGTCAAACCTGTAATTTCCGTATATTCCTTGCCGACTTGCTCGATAAATGTTTGAACGCTGTCTTCGTGAACCAACGAAACCGTACATCCGCCGAAGCCTGCACCTGTCATGCGAGCTCCGAGCACACCCGGAACCTTCAGCGCAGCCGCAACCATCGTATCCAGCTCCAAGCCGGTGACTTCATAAAGATCGCGCAGAGAATCATGCGAACCGATCATCAGCTTGCCGAAGGATTCGAGATCGTTCTTCTCCAGCACCTCGATCGATTTGAGCACACGATCGATTTCTTCGACAACGTGCTGCGCTCTGCGGCGAACCGTCTCGTCGGGGATCAGGTGCTTGTATTCGTTGAACTGTGCAAGGTTCAGTTGTCCCAGCAGGGTGATAGACGGGAACTGCTTCTGCAGATAAGCGACCGCCTGCTCGCATTGGCTTCTTCTCTCATTATAAGCGGAGTCCACAAGACCTCTGCGTTTGTTCGTGTTGCCGATCACCAGCTTGTAGCTGCCGCTCTGGAACGGCACGTGGCGGTATTCCAGCGTGTCGCACATCAGCAGGATCGCATGATCCTTCTTGCCGTTCGCTACAGCGAATTGGTCCATGATCCCGCAGTTGACGCCAACGAACTGGTTCTCTGTTTTTTGCGCCAACAGGGCTATTTTGACCGTATCAACCGGGTACTTCTCCAGCGTTTCCAAGGCGAAGGCTGTAACAACCTCGATTGAAGCCGAGGAGGACAGGCCGGCGCCGTTCGGGATTTCACCGTGGAACAACAGATCGTAGCCTTTCGTTACCGGAAAGCCCTCTTGAGCCAAGTGGACGAAGATGCCTTTCGGATAGTTGATCCAGTCGTCTTCTTCCCGATAAGCGAAATCGTCTATGGAAATTTGTTTGCGAAGTGCCAGATTGGTCGATGCAAATTGGACAACGCGGTCTTGTCTCGGACGAATGAGCAGGGTCGTTCCGAACGTTAACGCCGCCGGAAACACATAGCCGCCATTATAATCCGTGTGCTCGCCGATCAGATTGACCCGGCCCGGAGCATGAAACGCTGAAATTGCCGCCCCGGAATCTCCGTAAATTTCAATAAACGTGTCTTTTAATGCTTGCAAATCTGCCATTCGGGCACCGCCTTTAGTATTTAATAGGATTGCTGCAGGAGCAAGTTTGTAACTTCAGTATAAGAGAAACTGCAGCTATTGGCTATGGAGGCATGTAATTTCCACATGGATAAATGTGATTTCACACATGGTCCCTGTACGCCAAATATGGTACATTGAAAGGAAACCGAGGACCTCGCGATAGGAGTTGTGAGAAGCCATGCCTAACAAGGAAAGCTATTATGTCGTTTCCAATCCGCTGCCGCCCGGGGAAGGCGCTTTGACCGTCCTTTTTGCCGGAGAAAGCCAAACGAAGCCCGTCCACCGTCTGGGACCCAAAGTGTATGACTACTACCTGATCCATTATGTCATCTCGGGAAGAGGCGTCTTCTCCTCGCGGGGGGAGGAGTACGAGCTTGGTCCCGGGGACAGCTTCGTGATCGAGCCCGAGCAGCTGATCAGTTATGTATCGGACGAGCACGACCCGTGGCACTACTGCTGGATTGCCTTTACGGGCGAGCAAGCGTCCGAGCTGATCGCATCGGCAGGCATCAATCCCCTGCGGCCTATCATTCATAACACCCGCAATCGGCATATCCCCGTTATTTTCCGGCACATTCAGCGGGCGCTGCGCACTAGGCATACGAATGCGCAACTTAAGTCGATAGGTTACTTATACCAACTGCTAGGCGAATATTGTGAGGCTTTATCGGCCTCAACTGCCGCAGGATTTGTTGCTGAAGCCGAAAGCGACCGCGTTGTCCAACAAGCAATCCACTATCTCTCCACCCAGTACGCCGAACCGATCACCATCGAGATGATGGCCGAGAGCTTGGGCTATAACCGCGCCTACCTGTCCCGTCTCTTCAAACGGCATACGAAGGTGACCCCGGTGACGTTCCTGCTGAAGCTGCGGGTCGATAAAGCGCGCCAGCTGCTGCGCGAGCGGCTGGAATTGACGATTGAACAAATTTCATCGTCTGTCGGTTTTTATGATCCGCTATATTTCTCCAAACAATTCCGCCGCTTATACGGCGTCTCACCAAGCGAATATCGCAATCAAATCAAATCGCTGTAAGAACGGCAAAAAGAGCTGCTTCAGGATCGTCTTGATCCTGGGCAGCCCTTTCCTTTATTTCAGTTTAAACCGGCTGATCTGTTCTTGAAGGTCCACAGCCATAACGCTGAGCGACTCCGAAGATGCGGAAATCTCCTCCATCGACTGCAATTGCCCGCTTGAAAGCTTCGCTATCTCCTGCAGCTCCTGCAGCGCTTGCTTCACGACGCCTGCCGTTTCTTGCGCAGAGGCCGCCACTTCCTCCGTCCCTGCCGATATTTCCTCGGAGGCTGCCGACACCTCCTGAATCTCATCATTGACACTGCGAACCGATGTCAGAATGGATTGGAACACTCCGCCCGCCGTCCGCACCAGCTCCGCACCTTTCTCCACTTCGTCCAGTCCGGCGCGCATGGAGCCGGATGCTTCCTTGGTCGCCGCAATCGTCTCGCTAATAATTGCGGTGATGTTCACCGTCGCTGCGCTGGTCTGCTCCGCCAGCTTCTTCACCTCGTTGGCGACGACGGCGAAGCCGCGGCCATGCTCTCCAGCCCGTGCCGCTTCGATGGAAGCGTTCAAGGCTAGCAGGTTCGTTTGCCCGGCAATCCCCGCAATGAAGCCGGCAATTTGGCGAATTTGCTCGGATTTCTCCTCCAGGCCGAGCACCAAGGCTGCCGTATGCTCGACGACATGGCTGACCTCCTGCATTTGAACGATAGCCTGCTGAATGTCCCCGTTGCCTCTGTCTGCTTGCTGCACAACACCTTGCACCGTTTCCGACACGCCGGTTGAAGATTCCGCTATTTTTTGCACGCCGGACGACATTTCAACCATCGCCGTCGAAATTTGTTCGGAAGCCTGGTAATTCGCTTCCGAGCCTCCGACTACTTGCTTGACGGCAAGCGTGATATGCTCGGAGGATTTCGTCGACTCGTTCGCGATCGCCGTCAGCTCTTCGGAAGACGCCGCGGTATGGGCGACGGCATCCGATATTTTCCCGATGATTTGCGAGAACGAGTCGAGCATGACATTAATATTTTTGCGCATGGAAGCCAGCTCGTCTTCTCCGCGAACCGTCAATCGCCCGGACAAATCACCTCCCCCTACTTGCTGCATCAGCGAAGAGATCGTTGTAATCGGACGGACGACCGCTCTAGCGACGACGATGGCAAGTACAGTAACGAGAATGGCGGAAATCACCAGCATGATGAGCGCATTGTTCTGAAGCTGATCCACTTTCTGATACACTTCGGACTGCTCGCCTGTCAGAACGAGCTTCCACCCTGTAGCGCCAATCGTCTGATAGGCTGCGGACTTTAAGGTGCCGTCCGGCTCCTTGTACAAAATGTATCCGTTTGCCTCCTTAAGAACGGTGTTTTTGTATAGCTCCATTTTCTCAGATGTAGAGGACTCCTCCAGCTTTTGGCCTGATTTCGTAGGGTGTACGAGATAAGTACCGCCAGCCGATAACAGATAACCATAACCCGTTTCGCCGAACTTGGTGTGATTGATGATCGACAAGATCTGCTCAGGCAGGAGGAACGATTGGATGACGCCGCGGAATTCACCCTTAATATCAACGATCGGCAAATCGATAATAATGATGTTTTTTCCGCTGCTGGCCTCCGTAACAATTTCGGAAACCGCCAGCTTCTTATCGGTGGCAGCCTTCTTGAAATTGTCGAATTTCGATGCGTCCACCTTGCCTCCGCCAGTGTCCGTCGATTGGCCCTGCGGGTCCACGTACGCCATTTTGTAAATCTCCGGATCGCTCTCCGCCATCACCTTCAAGATCGGCATAATCGTACTTGATTTGGCATTGACGAAGTCAGGATGCGCTTTGACCACAGACTGCAGCGAAGTAATTTTCCCATTCAGCCATGCATTCACCTCATTGGCCGTTAAATCGGCGATGTGGATCTGCTGTTCTTTTGTTCCCGTTTCCACCATTTTCGAGGATTGGTTCGTAAGAATCTGCATAGAGACCAGCAGTGGAATCAGCGAGACAGTGAGGAGCAGCAGCAGCATTTTGACCCTAAGCGACTTCGCTCCCGTTAACGTTTTGAATATAGACATCTATAACTTTCTCCCCTTTTCATCTATTTCTATGCCGCAGCATGAGATAACTGAAGCAGTATTTTCGTCATCGTTCGACACAATTCCTCTTTTATTCGACATTCCGGGAACTTAGGTGGTTTTGTGAGAAATCTCGTGCTATACGCGTACATAACAAAGAGACCACATCACAACGTGTTGCGGTCTCTTTGGGCTTCAGCCCCCGATATCCTTCCTACTATGCAGCAAAAGAAGCCAACGCCCTGTAATCAGGGGGTTGGCTTCTTCCCAAGGTGGTGCTGATTTTACCGTTTGCCCGGATCGTAAGGCTCGCCAAGCGCCGACGGCGCTTTTGCCCGGCCTACAGCTCCCGCCAACACCAAGATCGTCAGCACGTACGGCAGCATGTAGAGAAACTCCTGCGGGATATTCTTGGAGAAATCGAACAGCCGCATGAAGTTATTCAGCGCCTGCGCCATCCCGAAGAAGACGGCTGCGCCAAGTGCGCCGAACGGATGCC
This sequence comes from Paenibacillus sp. MAHUQ-63, assembly GCF_028765165.1. GTDB lineage: Bacteria > Bacillota > Bacilli > Paenibacillales > NBRC-103111 > Paenibacillus_E. The sequence goes on from NZ_JARADB010000005.1 coordinate 80,477, forward strand.
ATTTGCCGAAGATCATCGCGGCCATCGCGATAAAGCCCTGGCCGGAGATCGTGTTATGCGAGAACGCGCTCGTCGTCGTCAGCGTAATCGTCGCACCGCCAAGCCCGCCGAGCAGACCGCTGATGAGAACTGCGATATAACGAACGCGCTTAACTTTAATCCCCACCGTATCCGCAGCGCTCGGATGCTCGCCGACGGAGCGTAGGCGCAGACCGAAAGGTGTTTTGAACAGCACGTAGTACGTTAAAGCAACAAGAATTAAAGCGATATACGTTGTCGGATAAGCCGTGAAGATCGCGTACCCGATATACGGAATTTTCGATAATAGCGGGAATTCCCACTTGGTGAACACATCGTTCAACGTTTCCGTCTGACCGGCGCCTTCGAACAGCACCTTCACCAGAAACAGCGTAACGCCGGCGGCCAGGAAGTTGATGACTACGCCGCTGATGACTTGATTCGCCTTGAAGGTAATCGTCGCTACGGCATGAATGAGCGCGAAGATGAGCGCAAAGACCATAGCCGTCAGCAAGCCGATCCATGGCGACCATACGCCCATATTCGCTTCTTCGGCGTAATATGCCCCTACGGCGGAAGCGAAGGCGCCCGATACCATGAGCCCCTCGATCCCGATGTTGACCACACCGGAACGCTCTGAGAAGATACCGGCCATCGCGCCGAAGATCAGAGCCGTCGAATAAACGAGTGTCGTATTAATTAGTTCACTGAATTTCGTGAAAAACGCGTCAAGCATTGTGAGCAGGTCCATGTTACGACGCCCTCTCTTTCTTGCGTTTGCTATAGAACGGGATGAGCACCCATTTGACGATGCCTTGCGTAGCTACGAAGAATATAACCGAACCGATGACGATACGGATAATCTCCGGCGGCACATCGGCACCAAAGCTCATCCCCGCTGATCCGTAAGATAAACCGCCGAACAGCGCGGCTCCGAGGACAATCCCGAGCGGATTGTTAGCGCCTAACAAGGACACAGCGATGCCGTCAAACCCATAACCCGGGGAACCCGCGGCAACGACCTGATAGTGGAACACGCCGAGAATTTCGAAGACGCCGCCCAGCCCGGCGAAAATACCGGAAATGAACATCGCTTTGATAATGTTGCGATTCACGTTCATCCCCGCATACTTCGCGGCGTCGATGTTATGGCCGACGGCGCGCAGCTCGTAGCCCTGCTTCGTTTTCCATAGAATCACATAGAATACGACTGCTGCGAGGAGCGCCACCAGGATGCCCCAGTGAATCCGCGCATGATTCATCAAATCGGACAACCAACCGATGCTGAGTGAAGCCGTCTCTTGAATCATATAAGAGCGCTGCTGCTTAGGCTCTAATAGGAACGTATTCACGATATAATTGGACAGGAACAGTGCGATCCAGTTGAGCATAATCGTGGTAATAACTTCGTTAACGCCGCGTTTGGCTTTCAAATAGCCGGCGATAGCTCCCCAGAGACCACCAAGCAATGCACCCGCGATGACCGCTAACGGAGCATGAATGATCCAAGGAAGACCCGTCACTTTCACACCGATGAGGGTAGCCCCTGTCATGCCCATCACGAACTGCCCCTCGGCACCGATATTGAACAAGCCCGTTCGGAAAGCAAAGGCGACGGACAGCCCCGTCAGAATGAGCGGTGTAATCGCCCGGATCGTTTCCCCGATGTCGTACGAGTTGCCGAATACACGTGCGAACAGCGCCCCGTAAGCCGCTATCGGATTGTAGCCGCCGGCCAGCATGACGAGCGCTCCGAACAGGAGCCCGAGCACAATCGCAACGATCGGATTCACAGCGGATTCACTTGTAAAAATACGAGCAACCTTATTCATGAGCCGCTCCTTTCCCCGTGCGCTTGCTGCCGGCCATGAGAAGTCCGATTTCCTGATCGTTCGTCTCCTGCGGAAGCACCTCGCCCACAATCTGTCCTTCATAAATAACGGCAATGCGGTCCGATACGTTCATAATCTCATCCAGCTCGAAAGAAATCAGCAGCACCGCCTTGCCTTTGTTCCGCTGCTCGATCAACTGGCGATGCACGAATTCGATCGCACCGACATCCAATCCGCGCGTAGGCTGTGCGGCGATGAGCAGATTTGGATTCTTGTGTATTTCCCTGGCAATAATTGCTTTCTGTTGGTTGCCCCCCGATAAAGAACGGGCTTTATTGTAAATGCTCGGCGTCCGCACGTCGAACTGCTTGATCAGCGTTTCCGCATGGCGGTCAATCGCCTCATAATTGAGGAATCCTCCCTTGTTGTAAGCAGGGTGGAAGTACGTCTCCAATACCATGTTCTCGCTCATGGAGAAATCAAGGACAAGCCCGTGCTTGTGCCGATCCTCCGGAATATGCGACAAACCTGCCTCCGAGATTTGTCTCGGCGTCATATTCGTAATGTCGCTTCCGGCGAGCAGCACTTGTCCACGATCAACCGGGCGCAATCCCGTCAACGCTTCGATCAGCTCGCTCTGTCCATTGCCGTCCACGCCGGCGATGCCCAGCACTTCCCCTGCACGCACTTCGAAGTTAAGCTCCTTGAGCGCAGCCAGTCCCTGCTGATTCCGCACAACCAAGTTCTTGACCTGAAGAACGGGCTCTCCAACCTTGACCTCTTTCTTATCCACCTTGAAAGAGACATCCCGGCCGACCATTTTCTCGGCCAGAATTTGCGGATTCGCGGTGGCGCTAGCGATGGAATCAATCACTTTGCCCCGTCTGATAATCGTCACCGTATCTGCAATTTCCATAATTTCTTTCAGCTTATGTGTAATGAGAATGATGGATTTGCCCTCTTTCACGAGATTGCGCATAATCACCATCAATTCGCTAATTTCTTGCGGCGTCAGTACTGCTGTCGGTTCGTCAAAAATGAGAATATCGGCGCCGCGATACAGCGTTTTCAAGATTTCAACGCGCTGCTGCATGCCGACGGAAATGTCTTCGATCTTGGCTTTCGGATCCACGCGAAGCCCATACTGCTCAGAGAGCTTGCGCACTTTCTCTTGCGCAGTCTTGTAATCGACATTCAGCCCTTTTTTGGGCTCCATGCCCAAAATGATATTCTCCGTTACGGTAAACGGCTGAACTAATTTGAAATGCTGATGCACCATCCCGATGCCCAGCTCAATCGCCCGATTCGGGCTGTCAATCGCAACTTCCTTGCCTTGCACTTTAATGTGACCTTCGTCCGGCTGATACAGCCCGAACAAAATATTCATCAGCGTGGATTTACCCGCGCCGTTCTCACCAAGCAGAGCGTGAATCTCACCCTTCATCAGCTTCAGCGAGATGGCGTCATTCGCCACAATGCCCGGGAACCGCTTGGTTATGCCGTTAAGTTCAACAACAGGGACTACTTCACTCATCAGATCACCCTAGGATCAATTTTTTATTACCTTAAACTAAGAACAAGGCTAGTTAGTATAACTAGCCTTGTTTGAACATAAGCAAACCTATCGTTCGTAACCGTTATGCCTTGTATGCACCTATTATGGTTTCTCAGGAACTTTAATTTCGCCACTGATGATTTTTGCTTTGTACTCGTCAACTTTTTTCAAGATTTCGGCGGATACGTTTTTCTTGGAAGTTTCCGGAAGACCTACGCCGTCATCTTTCAGACCCAATGTCACGACTTTGCCGCCTTGGAATTTGTTGTCGATCAGGTCCTTGGACACACGTGCAACCGCATTGTCGACACGCTTCAACATGGACGTCAATGTCACTTCGTCGCCGAATTCAAGGGACTGGTCTTTATCTACACCGATAACCCATACTTTTTTACCGGATTTCACACGGTCTTTGGCTTCGTTAAATACGCCGTTACCTGTGGAGCCTGCAGCATGGAAAATGATATCCGCGCCGTCGTTGTAGATCGTAGCTGCCGCCGCTTTCCCAAGGTCAGGCTTGTCGAATGCGCCTGTGTAGTTGATTTTGATCGTGGCACTAGGGTTAACGGCCTTCACGCCGGCAACGAAACCAGCTTCGAAGCGTTTGATAACCGGAATGTCGATACCGCCGACGAAACCGATTTTGTTGGATTTTGTCGTAAGACCGGCTACAACCCCTACGAGGTAGGAACCTTCTTGCTCGGAGAACGTAACGGATTCCACGTTAGGAGCTTCCACAACGTTATCGATGATCGCCAACTTCGCGTTCGGATTTTGCGTTGCAACCGTTTTAAGCGCATCGCCCATCAAGAAGCCGATTCCCCAAGTCAAGTTGTAGTTATCCTTCACGAATTGGTTCAAGTTCGGCACATAATCCGCGTCGCTCTTACTTTCCAGGTTTTTCACTTTTGCGCCTGTTTGTTTCTCAAGCCCTTTCAGGCCTTCCCATGCGCTTTGGTTAAAAGATTTATCGTTTACGCCGCCGATGTCAGTAACCATGCCGATTTTGAAATCTTTACCGCTGTTGTTGCTCGGTGCTGCGGATGCCGCACTGCTAGCTGCCGGAGTCGCAGAGGCCGCCGGTTGCGTTTCTTCTTTTTTGCCGCAACCCGCCAAAGCAAGCGCGGAAACCGTTACTGCCATAAGCGCCGTTGTGAGTACTTTTTTCATCAATGTTACCCCCAAAAGATAAATTTAAAATTGTACCTTGAATCCCAAATTATAGTATGGCCAGATCAAGTTCAATTATGTAATGCTTACGATAGATTGAGTGTATCATTTTGGATGATGGGAGAAAAGAAATCCACGCGTAATTAAACATAATTCGTTATGTAAAACAAGTTGACATGATCTTTTTGTAAAGCCCCACAATATAGGTTCAAAGCCCCAATTACTGATTATACAACCATCGGTTAATAAAATCTAGATGACCCATTATAAAATCTAATCGGCCATTAAACGTAGGAAATCGCGCGGGGATAAAGGGGGATTGAACAACTGTCCTTGCACTTCCGAACACCGCAAAAACTTCAAATATTCGAGCTGCTCCTCGGTTTCGACACCTTTCGCAATCAGCTTCAGTCCCAAGCGCTCAGCCATGCGCGTGATGGCGACAGCCAGCTGCTTGTTCTCGTCGTCTTCGACCAAATCCCTGATCAACGTGCTGTCCAGCTTCACACTGTCGAATGGCAAGCCTTCCATACCGCTTCGCGTTAACAGCCCCGTGCTCAAGTCATCCATGGCGATGCGCACGCCCAGCCTCTTCAGCAGAATCAGCTTCTCGCTGGCTTCCTGCACGTTGGAAGATGTGATGCTCTCCGTCAGATCCAGCTCGACCAGCCCAGGATCAATGCCCGTTTCTTGCAGCAGCTGTGCGACTTCCATCGTGAAGCCTGCATCTCTGAACTGCGAAGCCGTAATCGGATGCGTCATTCTCAAGGGCTTATGCCCAGCATCCTGCCACGCTTGCAGCTGTCTGCACGCCGTCCGAATCGCCCATGTGCCGATCGGGACCATAAGGCCCAGCTCTTCGGCCGCCTTCCTCCAGTCCACCGGCGAGGAGAGCCGCTTGCCTGCTTGGTCCCAATGCAAGATGACTTCCATCCCGATGAGCCGGCGGCTCGCGATCTCATACTGCGGCTGATACAACAGTTCGAACTGCTGGCGCTCCAACGCAGTGCGCAGCTCACTTTCCATGTGAGCTTTACTTTTTACCATGACATCGATTTCGGAGGCGTAGAATTGGAAGCGGTTGTTACCAAGACTTTTGGCTGTATACATGGCATCGTCCGCATATTGCAGAAGCTGCTCGGGCTGGGTGCCGTCCAGCGGGTACAGGGCAATGCCCATGCTAGCCGTGATGATAACCGGCTTCCCGTCCAGTATGAACGGCTCATCCAATACCGCCTGGATACGCGAGGCCACCACTCTGACATCCTCCGGCTTGGCGAAAGCTTCAAGCAATATAATAAATTCGTCCCCGCCCTGCCGGTAGACCGTATCCGAACCGCGCAGACAGCCTAGCAATCTATCGGCTGCCTGACGAATCAGACGGTCCCCATAGGCGTGACCTAAGGAATCGTTCACTTCTTTGAACCGGTCCATATCCAGGAAGACGACCGCAGCCAGCTCTTCATTGCGCTGCGCATGCAGCAAGGCCCGCTTCAACCGGTCATCGAACAACCGGCGGTTAGGCAAACCCGTCAACGTATCATGATAGGCCAAATACGCAAGCTGTTTGCTCTTCTCTTCCTCTTGCCTCTGCGTCAGCCGCAGTTGGCGGATCCATATGGCAACCAAGAGGCAGACCAAGGCTTGAACCAGCAACCACAGTAACAGCAGCGGCGTAAATCTGAAAGAAGCGGCTGCAAGCAGATTGACGGTCAGTACAAAGAAGGCCAGAATGCCCACATAGCGCTGTTCCTGCACCTGTATCCGTTCAATCCACTTCAAGAGTAAGCTTCTCATCGGGGAACCTCCATTCAATCATCAAAAAAGGCTATTCCACTTGGAATAGCCGTAGGCGCACCTGTATCGGTAAACTGCATCCTCTCGGCAGCTCAGCCGTCATCGTTGCAAGGCAACCTAAGACCTGGAGCTTTGCGTCCTTACCTTTCGGCAAGTTTGCCTTTAACCATATTCAGGTAAAAAACGGGACTATATAACTATATCACAGAGGCTTTCATTTTGGCTATTTTTACTTAAATTAGTAAATTAAATAGTTTCGGGTCCTTATTGATTTCGATGTATCCATAGTCCTTGCGGGACAAGCGCTCAATGAGCCCCTCGTAGTCATCTTTGTTTTTCAGCTCAATGCCGACCAGAGCCGGCGCATCGTCACGGTTGTTCTTCTTCGTATACTCGAACCGGGTAATATCGTCCGTAGGTCCCAGTACCTCCTCCAGAAATTCGCGCAAGGCGCCTGCACGCTGCGGGAAGTTGAGGATAAAGTAATGCTTTAGGCCTTCATAGATAAGCGAACGCTCTTTGATTTGCTGCATCCGGTCAATATCGTTATTACCGCCGCTAATGATGCAGACGACGTTCTTGCCGCGAATTTGCTCCCGGTATGCATCAAGCGCCGCAACGGGCAGCGCACCCGCCGGCTCGATCACGATCGCATTGTTATTGTACAGCTCAAGGATTGTCGTGCACTCCTTACCGGACGGAATAATCACGATGTCATCCAGCTTCTCCTTGCAGATCTCGAACGTCAGTTCACCGACTTGTTTCACGGCCGCGCCGTCCACGAATTTCTCGATGGAATTCAAGGTCACAACCTTGCCTTGCTTCAGTGCCTCCTGCATGCTGGCAGCGCCCTCCGGCTCAACGCCGATAATCTTCGTGTACGGCGAAACGCTGTCCACATAAGTTGCAACGCCTGCCACAAGCCCGCCTCCGCCGATTGTTGCAAAGATAAAGTCCGGCGTATCCGACATTTGGTTCATAATTTCGAGACCGACCGTTCCTTGCCCCGCAATCGTGCGAATATCATCGAACGGATGAATGAACACCTTGTTCTCTTTCTCACAATAGGCCTTGGCCTGCGCCGAGGAATCGTCGAAGGAGTCCCCCGTCAGAATCACCTCGACGAAAGCCCCGCCGAACAGCTTCACCTGCGAAATCTTCTGTCGGGGCGTCGTTGTCGGCATGAAAATTTTGCCTTCGATGCCGAGCTGCTTGCAGGAGTACGCCACTCCCTGCGCGTGGTTGCCCGCGCTGGCGCACACGACACCCGCCTCGCGTTCCTCAGGCGTCAAGCTTTGAATGACATTGTACGCGCCGCGAATTTTGAACGACCGGACGACCTGCATATCTTCACGTTTCAAATAAACGTTGCATTCATACAAGTTAGAGAGCAGCTCATTGCGTTGTAAAGGCGACGGTTCGATCACCTTGCTGAGCATATGATTGGCCCTAATAATTTCTTCCAAACCTACTTTTCCGGAAACAACCATTCTTCTCTTACTTCCTTTCTCTCCAAAATATGCGAATGAAAAATTTAAAGATTATTGTAGCATATCTCAGAGCGGCTGTACGAGAATATTATTGGAAAGGTTCCGCAAGCTTCATAAAAGTCTCTGTTTCAGATCCCATCCCTGAGGGTATTAAAGAAACAAGAACCTGCAAAGGAGTGATCGCTATGTCGACTCAGCCATCACGCAACTATGAAATCGAAGAACGCCATGTGGAGAAGAAATCGGATTCCAGCTTAGTAGCATCGACTTTCATCAAGTATGCGGCTTACATCGTCATCACCTTCGGCATTCTGTACTTCCTCGTTCAATATGTATTTCCTTTGTTCTAAGATCGTTATACGGCAATAGAAAGGGGCTGCCTTAAGTAGTTACGACTACTTCCGGCAGCCCTCTTCACTTGCAGCGAATCGTTATCCTAGTAGTAGTAGCGAGGAGGCTCTTGCAGCTCGGCACGCTTCTGAAGGAAGCGATAGAAGGCGCTGGCTGCCTGCGCTTTGGAGACTTCTTGCTGCGGTGCGAACTTCCCGTCCGTAAGCGTCATAATGTTCAGCCCTAGCACGATGGCCGCCACGCCCACATCCTTAAGCTCTGCGGCGTCAGCGAACTGCGAATTGAACACGCCGTCGTATTGCGACAGGCTCTTGTAACCGAGCGCCTTCACGATCAGCTGCGCCATCTCTTCACGGTCGAGCGTCGCTTCCGGGTTGAACTCCGTACCCGCCTCGAGCAAGCCACGGTCCACGGCATTCTCCACATAAGCGAAATACGGCGAAGCGTTGCTCACATCGGCGAAGGACGCCTTGCGTTCAGCTCCGTAATAGATGCCGCCGTTGCCGCCGTTCATGGCAATGACCAGCATTTTGACCAGCTCGCCACGCTTAATCAGTTGATCCGGGGTCACTTTGCCATCCTGCACATCCAAAGCTTGATAATCGAGCATTAGCTGCAGCTCGTTCTTAGCCCAGTGATTATCAATATCGCTTACCGTCACTTTATCCAAGGACACCGTTTCGCCGGTTTGGCTGTTCCGCCATACGCCGGTTTGCGCATCCAACAGGAAGGGCTCGCGGTTGAATTTGGGGTTGAGCGTGTAGACCAGCTTAGCCTGCAGCTTCTCGTCCTTGTTCGCTGCAGCAGCGGTCGGAGGCATCTCTCCGGCTGCCACCATCACATTGTATTTCTCCAACGGGATCGGGCCATTGTAGCCGCCATCCTCCAGAACATAATTAAGTTTGATGTCAAATTGGGAGAGCCACAGATCCTTGGCTTTATCCAGCGCCAACACCTCTGGTTTCTGCTTCGGATACGGCATGTTGCTCAAACCGAACTGATAGCTGACCATCTCACCGGTCACGCGGTCAATGCTGACCGATACAGCTTCTTGGCCGGCGATCACGCCATCGATGACCCGGTTGAAGCTGATGTTCCAATTCCGCATATGCTTCAGCTGCTCAGCGGGAATATCTTTCTCCGCTTGAACGCTCAGCACCAGTTGATCGGTGTAAGCCGGAATCTGCTTTTTGACGAACTCCACGCTCTTCGCTACCGCATCGTCCAGGGAAATCTTCCCAACAATTTCCTTATCCCCCTCCGGTCCATATGGCATGTAGCTGTTGAAGCTCGTAATTGCTCCGGTTGTACTGTTCACTCCCGCCCATGCGCCTCTCGAACCGAGCTTGCCGGAAGGGTCCTTCTCGGAGGTGACCGTCCAGTTCAAATTCCAGTACGAGTCGGTCTGTCCGGTTTCCGGATTCGTCGATTCATTATAGCTAGCTTCCTGCAGCTTGTAGTCTGCCGGGAGGTTGAATGCTGCCGCTACCTTCTTCGCCGCTTCTTCCTTCGTTAGATTGAGCGTGGCTGCAGGCAGCTCAGCGAGCGGTTTGTCGGTGAGGGGCTTCCCTACCGCCAGCTGGGGACCCGGATTCCACGGCTCGCCTGTTTCCGCGTTCAGCGAGAATCCGCCCATTATATACGACAGAATGGGCAGCTTCTTCCCCTTGGCCCCGTATGGAATCTGATACAGCAGCGACATTGCCGCCTTGTCATGGAACAACTGCGCCGCCTTCTCCTGGGCAATCGGTTTCACGCCGGTCGGGAACGTGACGTTATCCATCCAATTGTAGTTATAATTCGTGACTTCGCCATCCCCGTTCACGCTTACCGAAACCCCGTTCATGGCGAAGAGGACCCCGTCTACGGAACGGTCGAACCGGATATTGTATTGATAATTGCCATTCAACGGCGTACGGAACGCCTTCTCTTCCGAATCGTTATACACAAGCTCATGCTGCTTGTCTGGATTTACTTTGGCAATGAAGGCGGAAGCGACAGCTTTGGCCCCTTGGAAATCTACCTTCGGCGGGTAGCTGGGCTTGCGGTCCGGGTCGTTGTCGTTCATGGAATAGGCGGTCAGCGAGCCGTCCAAACCGTTAATGGACACGTTCATGTACCCGTAGTTCTTCTCTTTCACTTTCTTCACATAGCTGATGTTCCACGTTGGGAAATTACGGCCGCCCATCCCCCAGTAAGCGTTCAGACTGATCGATTGCATCGTGTAGCCTTCGGGCAGGGCGATGTACGACTTCGCACGTTCCAGCGCTTGTTCCTTGGTGATTTTGGCATCGAGCACTTGGCCTTCGCCGCCGCCTGGATATGCCGGGATGCTGATAGTCTTGGCGTCGACGCTGACTTCATTAGCCCAGACAGCCGGAGCAGCCGTAAGCAGCAAGCTTGAAGCGAGCATAAGCGTACCTGCTTGTTTGACGATTTTCAAAGAAATCTTCCTCCTTCAGAGCGCAAATATTTCCATAATACTCCTTGACGCTGCGAACTGGAAAAAGGTTGCTGCAAATTCACAAAAAATAAAAATAAAAAAGCACATCCCCGCCCCCGGATCAACCGAAGTACGGACATGTGCCGTTATCACTTAGAGCGGCCTGGCGTTTCGCCTTGCCGGGAGCCTTCCTGACTGAGCGTTTGCATCAGTTCCTTCATTTCCCCCTGTGTCAAATCGCGCCACCGGCCCACCTTCAAATTGCCCAAATGGATATGCATAATCCGGACGCGCTGCAGCCGCACAACCCGGTATCCGAACGCTTCGCACATACGGCGAATTTGCCGGTTCAACCCCTGAGTCAGAATAATGCGGAACACCCGCTCACCAACCGGATAGATCTCACAAGGCTTCGTTACCGTACCGAGAATGCGGACACCGCCGGCCATCCCCTTCAGAAACATCGGAGTGATCGGACGGTTCACCGTCACGATATACTCTTTGTCATGATTATTTTCCGCGCGTAAAATCTGATTCACAATGTCTCCGTTATTCGTCAGGAGAATAAGCCCTTCGGAATCCTTGTCCAGCCGGCCGATAGGGAAGATCCGTTCTTTATGACCGACAAAATCAACGATGTTTCCTTTCACGTGGGCTTCCGTCGTGCTTGTAATCCCCACAGGCTTGTTCAGCGCTATGTAAACGTGCTCCTTCTTCTCGCCGATCGGCTTGCCGTCAACCCGAACCTCATCGCCCGGTCCTACCACGCTTCCGAGCGAGGCGACTTCACCGTTGATCGTAACGCGCTTCGCTTCCACCCACTTGTCCGCTTCCCGCCTGGAGCAGACGCCTGTTTCACTAATATACTTATTGATTCTCATCCTTGGGAGATCCCTTCTTTGCCGTAATCCTATTCGATAGATAACTCCTATTATGCTGGATTCGTTACTTCGGTTCAAGTTCGCTTGCTCTAAAAAAGAAAACCGCCCACAATCCGATGGATGAGGCGGTTCCTGCCGACCTATGACTTGGGCACAGCTTTAACGACGCGCACGTATTTGCGTTGTGCAGGCGTCAATGGCCGGACATATGAATAATTGCCACCAGGCGCAGGATTAATCGCCGCACCCGCTTTGTATGTGCCTGTTCTCGCCAGAACCGCAACGCGGATATTGAACGTATTCATCACACTGGCAATCGGCGTGGAGATGGAGCGCGGACCGCTTCCTGCAAAGTTGAGCGCTGCGGCGAACTGTCCTCGCATCCAGACGGAGCCGGAGTCCCCGGGCAGGGAGATGTTGGTCGAAGACGTAAGGACCGTCTGGTTGCGGAATTGCAAGTTAGCGCCTCCCAGTTCAGGGTACGGCCCAATTGTCGTTGTGACGCCGATACTTTCGACGGTACCGGTAACCAGACCTGTGGTGCGCCCCGACTTGAAGAAGCGGTCGCCTACTCGGTAGCTGAGCAAATGGCCGCGCGGGTTCACGAATTGGCCAGTACTGCTTACCAAATATCGCGGTGTCAGCAAGCCGTTGTTGAATGGAATAGCCGTTGCGGCATCCATAAAGTTAGGGCCTGTCAAATTAAACGGGACGAACCGGAACGTCGTGCCGACACGATCCGTTCCATTGACGCCTCCGTCCAGATTCCCCGGCTGAATAATGTTAGCGCCGAAACGGTTCTCCGTAATCAGCACGTGATTATTGCTGAGCATCAGGAGTTGGCCGTTCTGGATAACGATCAGTCCGCAGGTCCCCGTGCCCCGGTTTTCTCTGCCGATACTGACGCCGCCTGGAACCGGACGATGCTTGCCCCTGAACTGCGCCGCCCGGAACCGCTTCGCAGGCGACTTCATCGACCGGGCGATTTTCTTAGGCTCTACAACGGTATTCGGTTTGAAAAGACCGGATGCAATGAAACGCACGGGAATGCTGGGGCCGACCATCCTGGCGATGCTCTTGCCGATTGCCGTCGTTGCCGCGCCTTTGCGCGTGTAGACGATAATCGCCGCACCGCGCCCGGGGTTGCCCGGGTCCGCGAAGCCTACGCCTGTGCCGGTAACGTCCGGCATGCTCAACATAGGGTAAAGCCTCTCATTGTGCCTTAAAGCCTCGTAAAAAGTCGCCATATGCATTCTCCTTTTATAAGGGGATGTATCAGCGTATGACGCCTAGCGGCAGTTTGTCTCCTCTATTAACCTAGCACTGCAACAAATAGATGAATAGCCACGGTTGCTTGTACCTGTCATTTGGGCTGCAGCCGTAAGAAGCGTATAATAGAGTACAATGATAAGAATAAGGAGATTATATATGCATGTACTTATTTTGGGGGCTACCGGCCGAGTAGGAGCCCGCGTTCTGGAATTGGCCCTGGCGGATCGCCATCAGGTTACGGCGCTCGTTCGCAGCCCGGGCAGCGTGCGGCAGACCTCGGACGGGCTTACCTTGCTGCAAGGCGACGCCCGCAGCGCTGCGGACATCCGGCGATCCTTGCAGGGCGCAGACGCCGTTATCAGCTGCCTCAGCACCGATGGCGGCACAGTTCTCACGGAGGCGATCCCGCTGCTCATCGATGCGATGAAAGAGCGCGGCGTGAACCGCATCGTCTCCGTCGGCACAGCCGGTATTCTGCAGAGCGCCACGCATCCCGGGCTGCTCCGCTACGAGGCGCCGGACGCCAGACGCTCCTCCACGCGGGCCGCAGAGGAGCACCGCCGGGCGTGGGAGCGGCTCGCCGCATCCGGACTGGCATGGACGGTCGTCTGTCCGACCTATCTGCCGGACGGCGAGGCGCTCGGCACGTACCGCGCAGCACGCGATGTGCTGCCGGAGGGCGGCACGTCGATCTCGGTCGGCGATACGGCAGCTTTCACGTACAGGGTCGCCTGCCATGGGGAGTATGTCGGATGCCGGGTCGGCATCGCGTATTAAAAAAGGATGGAAGCCTGTAGAAGGCTTCCATCCTTTTTTAATAGCGTCTCGCTCTTTCCTTCGATAAGGCAGCGAGATTCAGCCCCGAAATGACGATACCTGCGATCCGGAACAAGTAGCCCACGACCGGAATGAAGCTTAAGAAAGACATGACGATATTAATAGCCGTCTTCATCGTGGTGCCGTTGTGAGTCAGAATCGCAAAGACCAGATTGGCGAACACGAGCGGAATGACCCATGCGCATGACCACAGGTACACGAATGGGATCAGTCCCAGCAAATACCCGACGGCAATAGCAATTTCGGACAGCAGCTGCAGCAGATTAAGCAAACGAATCGTATCTGAACGCATATAGCCCCTCCATTCTGCAAAGGAAATGATTTCTACCTTCATATTGTAGCATGCGCGAAAAAGGAAAAGTACCTTCTTTTCCGTCCATTTGCGTATGACGCGAAGCAACGAGCTTCGATGTGCGTAAGGGGAATATCTCCCACAAACGAGGCCCTGAATGCCCTTATCGCCGGCTCCGGTTCTATTTTCCGTTAATGGGACATACATTATTGGGATTATTCTGTGCTAAGGAGAAATCGCCCATGAGAAAATATGCGCCGTCATCGGATTTATTGAATCGCTGGGTTGAACTGGCAGTGACGACAGACCACGTGTTCAAATTTTTTCTTACGTACATGAATCCCTATTATTTGGGCGGTCATCTATCGCGGAGCTCCCTGCTTACGAACGATGCTTCCTCTCCGCCTCTTCGTTACAATCAGTGGAACTTCATCAAACTGCACAGCGGAGCCTCCGTCAACTTCTTTCTGACCGAAATCAACGATCACGATATAGCCGGACACCTCGTGCGCTCCGAAATTGCGAACATCGACTTCACGATCATCCGGTATCAGCAATTTTTCGAAGCGTATGCCTGCCGGTTCCGCCCTGCTCTAGCGGCCAATATCAGCCGCATCCCGCCGGAAGAAAGGCGCCGGCTGTGCGACCTCGTTCAGCGGGCCGAACAGACGCTGCAGGCCCGGGTTGCGCTGCGGGAGCTGGCTGCCAGATCGAAGCGCATTCCGCAGGCAGGCGAGCTGCCCGCCTTGGATGATCAGGATTTGAGGTACTTGTCGGACGCACAATTGGAGCTTTACTCGGAATTTCACGACCATGACGGGCAGCTGGATTATGAAGCCGTACAAACCGGCTTCGAGCTGTATGGAAACGGGGAGCTGCGCAGCAGCAAATATCCCGGACATTTGGAGCCGGATCCCGCCGTAGACTTCCTGTTCGCCGAATTTGCGCTGCACGCCATCGAGCGAGAGATTTCGCCGGATATCTGGTCCAAGCTGCTGATCCCGCTCGTGGAATTCCAGGAATTGTTCATCCAGACCTGCGCACCGACCGGCAAGAAGGACACGCAGCAGCCCGATCCCGGACGGATCGAGCATCTGCGCCGGAAATATGACGCAATGTCCGTACAGGAGCTGCAGCGCGCCTACGCCGATAATTTACTGAAAGCGTGCAGCCTCACCGTATGTCGGCGCGATAACGAGCAGCCTTGATCGGCAGCATGCGCCCAAAAAAAGACCGTCAAGCCCTCCTGAACCGCACCTCCAAGGTTAGACTCTGTCTAACAATTGGGGGACGGTTCATTCGGCCTGACGGTCTTTATGCTACAACCGCACTTCGCTATCGGCGGCTGTAGCGGTATCCGAATGTCCCTGCTGCAGCTGGTACATTTGATAATACCGGCCGTGGAGCGCCATCAGCTCCTCGTGGTTGCCCCGCTCGACGATCTCCCCGTGGTCGAGCACGAGAATTTGGTCGGCGCTCTTGATCGTCGACAGGCGGTGCGCGATGATGAAGGTGGTCCGACCCTTCGACAGCACCTCGAGCGCGGCCTGAATGACCGCCTCGGTTTCCGTGTCGATGGAGGCCGTCGCCTCATCGAGGATCAGGATCGCCGGGTCGAACGCCAGCGCCCTGGCGAACGAGATCAGCTGCCGCTGCCCGGCCGACAGCGTGCTGCCCTTCTCGATCACGGGCTCGTCGAAGCCGTGCGGCAGGCTTTGAAACATCTCCGCTGCGCCAACCTCGCGCAGCGCCTGCTCCACCCGTTCCCGGGTGATGGACGGATCGTCCAACGATACGTTGGAAGCGATCGTCCCTGTGAACAGGAACGGGTCTTGAAGCACGATGCCCATGTGCTGCCGGAGCAGCTGTTTGGGCATCTCGCGGACATCGCGGCCGTCGACGGTGATGCGGCCTTCATTCACATCGTAGAAGCGGAACAGCAGATTCAGGATGGAGCTTTTGCCTGACCCGGTATGCCCGACAAGCGCTACGGTCTGCCCCTGTTTCGCCTCGAAGGAGATGTTCTTCAGCACGTCTTCCCCTTCTTTGTAAGCGAACCGGACGCCCTCGAACTTCACGTTGCCCTGATAACGCTCCGCCTTCCCTTCTGCTACGGCCAAGCCGCGCTCATCCAGCAGCTCGAACACCCGGTCCGCCGATACGATGGCTCTCTCCAGGTTCGGCAGCTGGTTGACAATCCCGACCATGGGGTGGAACATGCGGTTCAAGTAATCCACGAATGCGTACAGCACGCCCACCGTGATCAGCGAGTGCAGCGAGCTGCCCCCGACGTACCAAATCAAGCCAAAGAAGAACAGATTCCGCACCACGTTCATCAGGTTATGTGACGTGAGCGAGTTCAAGCTCAGCAATTTGTTTTGATACTTCGTATACTCGTCGTTCAGCTGTTCGAATTCCTGCGTCGTTTCCTTCTGCCTGCGGAACGTCTGGATAATCGTCATCCCTTGGATCGCCTCATTGATCATTCCGTTAATGGACCCGATCCGTTCGCGAATCTCGTGATTATAGTGAGACGCGTACTTGCGGTACACAATGATCCAAGCATACAGCAGAGGAAGGATCGGCAGCGTAAATAACGCCAGGCGGTAGTCTAGAATAAATAAAGCAATAATGATGCCGACAATATAGATCGTACCCGTAAAAAAGTTCGCCAACACTTGCACGTATAGGTCCTTCACCGACTCGGTGTCGTTCGTAATCCGCGACACGATTTTACCCGCCGGCTGGTTGTCGAAATAGTTGATCGGCAGCCGCTGAATTTGGGCGAATACGTCGCTGCGCATGCGCTGGATAATCCGGTTCGCCGCCGATTGCAGCAGATACCGCTGGCCATACGTGAAACCCGCTCCGATCACGATAAGCCCAAAATAAAGGCCGGCGAGCTTCATCAAGCTAATAAATTCCGGCTTGTAGAACGTGTACAGCTCGGCAACGCTCAGCTTCTGGACATCGTACTTAGCCTGTTCCGTCCCTTGCCTGATCGCCAGCTTGCCATCTCCGGTCAGCGTTCGCGCTCCGTCGAAGGCAATCGGCCCGTTCACCCATACGAATTGGGTGCCCACTTGAAGAATGCGAACCTCCTGCCCGCGCAGCTCCCCTGCCGCGAAGTGGTCGCTCCGCTTATAGAAGCCTCCGCCTCTCGGCACCGCATGCTCCGTCTGCACCGCCGATGTCGTCTCGTACCACGGCTTCTCGATGCCGAGAATATGCGTATCGATCATTTTCTTAGCGATGAAGGGCCCCGCCAGCTCGGTCGCAACAGCGACGGATAAGCACAGCAGCGCGATGAGCAGCGGCTTCTTGAAGATCGCGGCGTATTGAAATAATCGTAATCCTGTTTGTTTCATTCCGGTTCTCACCTTCTTTTCCCCAGATATCTATCATCTAATCAAGCATAAAGTTATACCTTTGTTTGCTCCTCTAGCTGCTGACGGTCATACTGCTCATTATACCAGCCGCCGAGCGCCAGAAGCTGCTCATGCGTCCCTTCCTCGACGATATACCCCTCATCGAGCACAATAATCCAATCCGCATGCTGCACCGCCGACAAGCGATGCGTAGTAATCAAGGTCGTCTTGCCTGCGCGTTCCGAACGAATGCCGCGGATAATTTCCGCCTCTGTCTTGGCATCCACCGCGGAGAGCGCATCGTCCAGCATGAGAATCTCCGGATCGACATACAGCGCCCGCGCAATGGAGACCCGCTGCTTCTGACCGCCGGACAGGGCTACGCCCTTCTCCCCGACCATCGTCTCCAGCCCCTCCGGCAGGAATTCGACGTCCTTGCGGAAGGCGGCAAGCTCCAATGCTTGAATAAGCTGCTCCTCCGTACCTTCGCTGCGGCCGAACATGATGTTTTCTTTCACCGTTTTGGAGAAAAGTATCGGCTCCTGCGGCACATACCCGATCCAACCGTGGACGGTTTCGATGCTCAACTGCTCGACCGGCGTATCCGAGATCGTAATGGATCCCTGGCCTAGCGGATACTCGCGCAGCAGCTGCTTAAGCAGCGTCGTCTTCCCGCTGCCTGTGCGGCCCACGATGCCCAGCGTCTGCCCCCGCTCAAGATGGAAGGAGATCCGCACGAGATTATCGATGGACGATGACGGGTAGCGGAACGTTACATCTGTGAAGCGAATGGAGTTCGGCAGCAGCAGCGTCGTCGCATTCGGGGCGTCTTGAACGTCCGGCTTGTAGCCCAGCGTTTCATTCACCCGGTCAAGCGAGGCATTCCCGCGCTGCATAATGTTCATCAGCTCGCCGATCGCGAACATCGGCCAGATCAGCATGCCAAGGAACGTATTGAAGGAGACCAGCTCCCCAAGCGTTAATTCACTGTGAAAAACCATATACCCGCCATAGCAAAGCCCGATCAAATAGGAAATACCGACGAGAATTTTGACCGTTGGTTCAAAAAGAGCGTCGATCAGCGCCACCGCGATATTTTTGCGGAATACGTCGTCCGTCATCGCCTTGAAGCTTTGCTCACTGGCCTTCTCCTGAACGAAAGCGCGGATCACCCGCACCCCGGCGATCGTCTCCAGCACCCGGTCATTCATTTGGCCGAAAGCATCCTGAGCGCGAATGAATCTCTCATGAATGCGCCCCCCGTAAATCGTAATCGCGGCCGCCATGAAAGGCAGCGGCAGAATCGAGGCGAACGTCAGCTTCCAAGAGATGAAGAAGCCCATCATACTCAGAATAGTCAGCATGAACAGCGTAGAATCCACGAACGTCAGAATCCCGAACCCCGCTGTCGTCGAGACCGCCTGCAGGTCATTCGTCGCTCTGGCCATCAGATCGCCAGTGCGGTTGCGCTCATAGAAGGTTGGCGTCATGCGCAGCAAATGTCTCATCAGCCGGGAACGCAGCACGCGTTCCAGCACGAAGGCTCCTCCGAACAGCTGATACAACCAGATGTAGGACAACCCGTAACCGGCTACGATGAGCGCGCCCCAGAAAGCCAGCAGCTGGAACAGCTTGCTGCCGGTCAGCGTTCCCATGTGAATGCCGTCGATCGCGTAGCCGATCAGCTTCGGCGGGATAACATCGATGATGCCGACGATGATCAATAATCCGATGGCGATCGTGTATCTTTTCCAATTCATGCGGAAGAACCACGCTAATTTTTTCAATACCGTAAACATCGGGACAATCACTCCTTTACTTGATTATTCGCACAAAAAAAGGCATACCGCACGCAGCGATATGCCTTTTCCCAATAAAAAAGCGCTCGTTACGAACTTCTTCGTAACCCGCGCTCCATCAGCGTATATGAAGGGTGGCAGCAGCCGAACGAACTCCTTCAAGGCGCTTTCGTTCCGGCAGACAGGCGGGTTACTTCGTATGAAATTAGTTGGTGAGTTGCTTGGCGATTCAACTGTACATGCCCGTCTGTAAACAACACAATCATCTTGAAACCCTCCTTCTTGACCGCAACCGCTTGCGTCCTCATCATTTCCAAAAGTTGTATAACTGCGCTTACAGAGGTGATCTTAACACCCTAATCAAGCCTGTGTCAATCGGAGAAAAAGACTATAACCAACTATCCGAATTGTCACACATGTTTCAAATTCGCGCGGCATATTTATAGAATGTGGCGGTACACCTGGCATACAAGGGAGTGAATGTGCATGGTCGACCAAGTGTTTGAATTGATAGGCTGGATATTCGCGTTCGGGGTCATCATCGGGGGTGTCGTTGCGCTTATCGCCCGGTTTATTAAGCGGGATTCGACACAGTACGATATCGTTTTCCTGTGGGAGAATCGTTACACGTTGGAAGAAATGGAGCTGGACGAGCCTGCTTGATCTATCGACATACGCACATCACAAAAAGGGGTATCTCCAGGTCCGAAGATCTGGTAGATACCCCTTTTGGCAGGTGTGCCAGGACTCTAGATGAGTCCCATCAGCAGGATAAACATACATATCGAGATCGCAAGCCGTACGAACGGCAAGGGCAAGGGCAAATTCGTTTGCGGATCCAGAAGATGCTGGATCCGGAGGTTCATGGACGTTTCCGCGAAGGAGGCGTGGGATAAAGATAAGTGCATTCTTGGCGTTTGCTTCAGCAGCTTGAGCAGCGCGCTGCCCAAATCCGTAGTCTGGCTCATTTGACCGATGGCATACTGATCGGCACGGAGCTCGATCATAATCGGGTATTTGCGCTCCAGCCACGCGAAGATCGGGATATACCACATCGCTTTGGAGATGACCGAAAGCAGGAAAATCGCCAGCGGGTCGCGATGCTTCAGATGGCTTTTCTCATGCTCGATCACCGCTTGAAGCTCGCCGGGCTCCAGCATGCTGAGCAGTCCGGTCGAAAGGATGATCCGCGGCTTCCGCAAGCCGATCGTCATCGCGATCGGCTTCTTGGCCGAGATGACTTGCAGCTGGTGCTTAGCCAAGAGATGATCGACGCGATAACGCAGCGTCAAGGCCGCATCTTGATGCTTCTCAACCAGTTTCATCGCTTTCCATGCCTGGAACATTTGCCGAGCCGTTAAGAAGACGACGGCACTCAGCGTATAGAGGACAAGCGCATTCACAATCTGGAAGGCAATCGGGGCAGGCACATGAAGCTTTTCAAATAAAATCACGCACAAATCAAAGATGTTATAAGGCGATCTCCATCCCAAGAGGTGCTGGCACGCATAAAGCAGCATCTGTACCAGCGCAACCCCTGACACGGCCAAAGAAGCAGCAAACAGCCATTTCAATCGCTTTTCCATCATCATGGTTACCGGTCCTTTTTCATTTCTTTGATTTTTTGTTCCAACTGGTCGAGCAGCCCGGGATCCACTTTATCCAGCGCATCCACCATGTGGGTCACGGCCAAAGAGCCGAATTCCTCGATCAGGTCAAGCGTAAGCTCCTTCGACTGCGTTTCCATGAACGCTTCTTTGGTCACGACAGGCCGGTACAGCGAAGAGCGGGCAACCGACTTTTTCTGTAAAATGCCTTTGTCCACCAAGCGGTTCATCACGGTCATCACCGTGTTGAAATTGTTCGACTTCGCATCGTTGTCCAGCTTCAACTGGACGTCCTTGATCGTGAGTTCTCCGGCTTCGTTCCAGAGAATTTCCATTATTTTGGCCTCCAGAGGGCCGAAAAAGCGGTTAAGCCCGCTTCCTTCATATTTAAAGTTATGCATTTTCATAAGAGGCTCACTCCTTACACTACAAATTGTAGTAGGTACAGCGCCTGAAAGTCAAGACATATCGCCGGGAAGCAGGCATGACCAGCCCCTCCTGTCTGCCTCCTTTACATAAGGCGAAAAACAAGGTATAATACTTACATAAAATAAGTAATTAAATATTTTAAAGTAAGGGAGCGATGGCTATGCATATACAAACTTTTTCCGCGGACCAACAAGGTACAGGGGCTTTTGACGGAGGCAAATTCCTGGAACAGCGCGCTATCAGCTTTCCCGGCGAGAAAACGGCCGTTGACCGCGTCGGCCCCCTATTTTACTGGGCATGGGGCCATGCGACCGATGTGGCGGAGATTGGCATGCATCCCCACAAAGCGTTCGAGATCGTCACCTATGTCATT
This sequence comes from Paenibacillus sp. MAHUQ-63, assembly GCF_028765165.1. Lineage (GTDB taxonomy): Bacteria > Bacillota > Bacilli > Paenibacillales > NBRC-103111 > Paenibacillus_E. The sequence continues at coordinate 101,991 of NZ_JARADB010000005.1, forward strand.
GAAGGCCTTGTGGAACACCGGGATTCGCTGGGCTCATTGGAAACGGTGACGAACGGCGGGGCCCAAGTGATTCAGGCCGGATCCGGGGTCTTCCACTCCGAAGCGTTCCGGAGCGCAGGCACAGAGGGCATGCAGATCTGGTTCGAGCCCCACCTCAGCGAGACGGTGAAGAAGCCTGCGACCTACAATCAGTACGACCACGGCCAATTCCCGGTAAGCCGCCAAGAGGGCGTCACCGCGAAGGCTGTCATCGGCGGCAGTGCGCCTATTCAACTGGATACCGATGTGAACATGTACGATTGGCTTCTTGAGCCGGGCTCAGCGTTCGCTTACTCCCTCGATCCGAACCGCCAACTGGCCTTCCTCGTGATTAGAGGACAAGGCACAGCGGCGGACGGCAGCTCGCCGCGAGCGTTGACTCATAAGGAGTTCGTCATTGCAGGGACGGATCTTCCCGGCGGAGAAACCCTTCGCTTACAGGCCGATGCGGATCAAGGCATGCGTCTCATCGCCATCGACGTCCCGAAGGATCCGGGGTACGCGCTATACCGGAAATAAGAATAAAGGGCTATTCCGCCAGCAGTCAGCTGCTGAGGAATAGCCCTTCTTCTTATTCCAGGGATTGCAGTCTCGCTTCATCCTCATTCAAGGATTCGATCGCTTGCTGCACAGCCGGCGCATCGGATTGATCAGCCGCTTGGTCCAGCGAGTTCTCCGCTTTGCCTATGGCATTGCGGGCCTCCTGCAGCGTTTGCGGCGTAGGGTGCGACATGGCATGATTAACGGCTTGATGGACATTATCGACGGAATTTTGTGCGGATGAGATCGGATTCTGTGACTGCAGGCTAGAATCTTGCTTGGTCATAGTTGATGAGCCTCCTCAGAGTTGAAATCGTTACAAGGGCTTTACTTAGCTTGAGGCATTTCCACCCCTTTTATACCCTTCGTTTCGCTCACTTCACTTCAACCCGCTTGACCGCCCAGCGCCGGTCGGAGACTTTCCAGACGATATACGCGCTGCTTGCTCCAAGCACATTCAGTATCACATCGTCAACGTCCAGACTGCCCACCCGCAGCACCATCTGCAGAAGCTCCAAGCCCGCCAGCGGACCGGTAAAAAGCAGCAGAAACCCGCGGTACTCCCGAGCCCTTCTGAACAGGAGGGGAAGCAATAGCCCAAATGGCATGAACACGCCGATATTACCGAGCACGTTGATGGTCCAGGTGCGTATCGGAAACGAGTCGAAGTGCCGGATGTACAGACCGATGGTCTGCAGCGGAATGACATTGTAGGCTAGCGATCCCTCCATCCTCACACTTCGCCCAAAGCCGAGAAACATCCAATACACCAAACAACTCGTGTAACCGGTGAAAATCAGCCATAAGAGCAAACGGGCTTGGCTCCTTCTCATTTGGAAGCTTCCAAGAGTCGAAAGGAAGCGAAAGCCTTGGCAAGTCTGGCTTCGTTCGCCTCCGTGCTCACAGCCTCATCCATCCGCAGCGTCGCGGTATACGTAATTTGATTTTGATTAAAAATATAAATGGTTTCCTGGTAAGGAATCTTCGAAGTTACGTAGTTGATCTCATATTTCTTCGCTTTCAGACCGCCAAGGATCGTCGTCTCCGAACCCGTATATCTGTACTCGCTATCGTTCTCCTGACTCTTCTTCTGCTCATCGTCCGCGTCCTTCACGGCTTCTTCATAGGAAGTTTGGTTATCCGCGTCAATGGTCATATACCCTCCGGTGAAGAGGAACGATTGCCTCGCCTGATCTTTGTTGTCATAGGACTTACTGCTTGTCCAAATTTCCGGAATCTGCAGTGCGTATTTATATTTCGCGTTCTTGTACGTGACGGTACGATCCGGGTCCATCAGCTCATCGAGATCCTGAATGAAGCCCAATTCCGGATCCATGCTGTTTTTATCCACATCGATTGTCGAGACCAGCGTCTGCAAGAGCTCTTGGAGACCGGCATCAGCTTCCTCCTGCGGGTAATTCAGCTGAACTTCGTACTTATACTTATCTTTCATGAAAAAGAGAGAATATCCCGCTTTCCACTTATTTCCCAGCGAGGCGGCGAAGGCTACCTTCAGTGCAGGCACGCCGGCCAAAGTCAGCTCTTCGGGCTTCTCAACCTTGCGGTACTCCGGCACATACTGCGCTTCGAATTGCTCGCGCTCCCGCTGCACCCATGCGGCCAGCGTATCCCCGGAGGAAGCTGAAGTCACTTCCACTTGGAGCATTTGCGAATAATCGTCGCTGAAGAACGTAGAACCGCCGGTATAGCCGGCTCTCTGCCAGGTGGAAGGCAGATCGAACGATAAGCCGTACTCATTCGTATAAGTCGTATTCTCATCCGAGTAGACGGAGATATCCCGGAGCGATTCGTCCTTTGCATTGAACGCGAGCTTGAAAGAATCTAGCAGATCGTTGAAGCTATTTTGCTTAAAATTGTTATTATAGGCATCTTTGGATACAAATAGCTGCACTGTGTACAGCTTCCCTTCGTGAAGATACCCGCGGGTCTGGATGTAGCCGTCGTCGCCGGAACGGCCGACAATTTTGGCGAAAGGAGCCTCTCCCCGCTTCACGTATTGTCGCTCCAGAATCGTCGATGGCGTTCCATAATCGTCATAGTCGTACTCGTCTTCCCCGCCGCCCGTCAGCTTCGCCAGCAGTGCCGGAGGAGACAGCTCGTCACTCTCCGTTTCCACCTGAATGGACAGCGAGAATTCCCCTTTCGCATCCGCGAAGTTGACGGAATCGCCGTCTTCGGACTGCCGCCCCTTCACAAGGCCGGCCGGATATTTCATGGACCAGCCGAAGTGGCTGTCCCCGATTTTCGTTTTGCCGCGGTCCGCATCGAGGTCCTCCCCGTCCGCTTGCTGCGTCCACTTCGTCTCCGTATGGAGCGCCTCGCCAAGCGTTACGGACTTCGTAACGACGGAGCCTCCGGACTGAATGGACACGTCCACCTTCTCATCCGGCAAATACTTCTTGATCGCCTCGTTATAATCAACGAGCGTCTTCACTTTGCTGGGTCCGATAGATACGACAAGATCGTCCTGCTCGATCCCTGCCGCGGCAGCCGGCGAATCCGGATCGACATACGCAACGCGCAGACCCGTTGAGCTCGGCAAACCGACGACGGCCTCCCAACTTTCTTCCAGCTCCAATCCCAAATAAGGGCGCTTCACCTTGCCGTACAGCTGGAAATGCTTCAATACATACTGAACCGTATCGACCGGAATGGCGAAGCCGAGGTTCTCAACGCCGAAATCGGCATATTTCATCGTATTAATGCCGATGACCTCGCCTTTCATGTTGATCAGCGCCCCACCGCTATTGCCGGGATTAATGGCGGCATCGGTCTGAATAAGCTGGTACTGCGAGCTCACCGAACGGTCAAGTCCGCTGACGATGCCGACCGTGACGGAGTTCCGTAAGGCGAAGGAAATCGGCGTTCCGATCGCCGCTACGGTCTCCCCGACGTGAATATCGGAGGAAGAGGCGAATGTCGCCGGCGATAGGCCGGTAGCTTCGATTTTGACCAAAGCCAGGTCGCTCTCCTCGTCCACATTCGTGGCATGCCCGTTATAGGTTGTTCCGTCTGAGGTGACGACCACAATGTTCTTCATATCCTTAACGACGTGCGCATTGGTCACAATGACCCCATCGGATGCGACAATGACGCCGGTACCGTGCGCAAGATTGAACCGGTTCTTCTCCAGCGCTTTATCCGCATCATAAGAAGGCTTGCCGATAATGGCCACGACGGACGGCGTGGTCTTCTCGATGACCTTCGGAATCTCCGCATTCACTTCGGCTGCAGACGCGGGCGCCGGACCTTGCCAAGTAACGATCATGAAAGCCGCTAGCAGCGCTGCGAATCCCTTTTTCTTAAAAACGTTCCAATTCCCCATGGTTTGTGGTCTTCCCCTCTTAACAAAATATGACAGTAGCTAGAATCTAGCATATTTAACATAGAGAGACAACACAAATTTTCCCACAAGAAACAGGATTTATCGACATTCGGATATACGCTGCGGGTGCGTGTACACCGCCAATTGGTCCCGGCGAATGAAGCCGACGACTGTAATGCCCAGATCCTCAGCCAGCTTCAGCGCCAAATCCGTAGGTGCGGATTTCGACAGCAGGATGCCGGCACCGATCTTGGCCGCTTTCAGCGCCACTTCGGAGGAGATTCTTCCGCTGAAGGCAATCGCTTTGTCGCGGGCAGGAATGCGCTGCCTCAGCATGTTGCCGAATATTTTATCCAGAGCATTGTGCCGTCCGATATCCGACCTGCTCAGGAGCAGCTCATCCGCCGTACAGAGCGCCGCATTGTGCAATCCGCCCGTTGCCTGGAAATCCAGCGACTGCTCCTGCATAAGGTTCATGAGATGGAAACACTGCCGGACCGTGAGCTGGAGCTGGGAACGGACGGTTTTGGCCGTGCGGGCATCGTTGTGGAAATAAAATTGGCGGCTTTTGCCGCAGCAGGAGCCGATGAACCGCTTGGAAACCATCTCCCGGCTCAATTGATGGAGATGGCGCAGCTTCACGTCGGCGAAGCCGCGCTCTTCGTCCAGCTTCAGCGACTCGATCTGGTCGACGAAGCGAATCAACCCCTCGGAAGCCAGGAAGCCCGTGACGAGATCGACCGTCTCGGTCGGCGTGTGGACTAGCGTGGCGAATTCCTCGCCATCGAGCTTGATCGTGAGCGGCGCCTCTACGGCAATCGTGTCCTCTTGAGGAACGATACGGGTTCCGTCGTAGCGGTACAAGGGCCACACTGCGGTTGGGGAGGGCCGATCTTGCCGCCGGACTTGGTCCTTATCATGGTCGTTATCGTTGTCCATCACTCCACCTCCAACTCCAGCTCTTCGATCCGTTTCTCCACGTACCGCGTATCCTTATGCGCATGGTACGTTTCCGCTTTCTCCACGATAACGGCCGTATTGTATTCGGGGATACCCGCATATTGCTCATAAACCCCTTTGGGAATCAAGCTGTTCCCCTCGGGCCAATGCACTTCGATGTTGCCGGGCTTGACCTCGGCATATTTGACCCGGCCGTGCATGCTGCCGTACCGGTTGTAGACCACAATGGCTTCCCCCTCGCTTAATCCTAAGGGAGCCGCATCCTTCGGATGAATCAGCACATCGTAGCGATCCGCTTCATTGAAGGGATCGACGTCGCTGTAGATCATCGAGTTGAACTGCTTGCCGCGGCGCGTCGTGACGGCGAAATGCCCCTCCGGCTTCCGCAACTGCGGAAGCTCGATCGGCAGCAGCGATGCGCGCCCATCCGGCGTCGGACAGACACCGTCCTCGCACAGCCATGCGCCGCCGTATTGAAACACATCGCCGCGCTTCTGCAGGTGCTGGATGCCGTCATAGCTCGGCGCGGCCTTGGCGATTTCCGCGCGGATCGCTTCGGCGCTCTCGCAGCCGAGATGCCGGGCCGCGGCCTCGGGCTTCACGCGGCGGGCGAGATCCGCATAGATCGCCCACTCCGCGCGGGCCTCGCCGATGCGCGGGCCGGCGATCTCCGGCGAGAAGTACACCATCCGCTCCGTCGAGGTGGACGTGCCTCCCCCGGGCTGCTCGTAGCGCGTCATCGCGGGCAGGACCACCACGGCCTCACGGGCGTCCAACAGCGTGGAGGTGTTCAGCAGGATGTCCTGATGGACGCGAACATCGACGCTCGTCAGCGCTTCGCGGACGAAGGCCGGATCCGGCATCGTCTCCAGGAAGTTGCCGCCGGATGTGTAGAACAGCCGGAGCTTCCGCTCCTGCTCCTCGGGCAGGAGCGCGTTCTCGAGGGTGACGCCGACGATGTCACCCTGCCAGCTAGGCAGCTCGAAGCCCCATAGCTGCTCGATGCGGCTGCGGTCGGCTGCGCTGCTCATGTCGCCGCCGGGCAGGGAGAAGGGGTCCGCGCCCATCTCGCCGGAGCCCTGCACGCCGCTGTGGCCGCGGATCGGCATCAAGCCGCAGTGCTCGCGGCCGAGAAAGCCCCGCAGGAGGGCGAGATTCGCCACCTGCGAGATGTTGTCCGTGCCGAAGCGGTGCTGTGTGAGCCCCATGCTCCACACGAAAACCGCGCTGCCGGCACGCGCCAGCAGCTCCGCGAACTCGCGCATGCGTTCGCGGGACAGGCCGGACGACTGCGTGAGCGTCGTCCAGTCCTGCTGCGCGATGTGGGCGCGCAGCTGCTCGAAGCCGTTCGTGTGCGCCTGCACGAACGCATGGTCGATGGCGGAGCCGGGCTCGCGCTCCTCCATCTCGAACCAGACCTTCATGACGCCGTTCATGAAGGCGATGTCGCCGCCGATGTTCACCTGGTACACATCGTCGGCAAGCTTCGTCCCGAACAGCGCCGATTCGGGAATGGAGGGGATCCAGTACTTCTCCATGGACGGCTCGTAGTACGGGTTAATGACAATGATCTTCGTCCCCCGGCGCTTGGCCGCATACATATACTTCGTCGAGACCGGCTGGTTATTGGCAGCCACGCTGCCCCAGAACACCAGGACGTCCGTGCCGATCCAGTCCTTGTAATTGCATGTCGAAGCGCCGACGCCGACGGAACGCTTCAGCGCCGTCTTCGACGGCGAATGACAGATGCGCGAGGCGTTGTCGATGTTGTTCGTGCCGAGCAGCCTCGCCGCCTTCGCCGCCATATAATACGACTCGTTCGTGATTCCCCGGGCCGTCAGATAGAAGGCCATCCCCTTCGGATCGATCGCCCGGGCTTTCGCCGCGACCGTGTCCAGCGCCTCGTCCCAGGTGACGCGGCGGAAATTCCGCTCCCCCTTGCGGCGAATGAGCGGATACGGAATGCGCCCGAGCTGCCTCAGCTCGGTGCTGTTCATCCGGCGCAGCTCCTTGATATCGGCGTGCAGCACGTCCTCGCGAATCGCGGGCATCGTGTTCAGCCGAAGTACGTTCAGCCGCGTCGTGCAGAGATGCGGTCCGGCCAGCGTCTGGTCGTACAGCCCGGACACCCCAAGCGCGCAGCCGTCGCAGACGCCCTGCGTCAGAATTCGGTAGGCATATGGAAGGTTATCCCGATTTTGCCAAGCGATTTTCGCCGTTTCGCGGATGTGCTGCGGCTTTACCTTGCCGAGTCCGAACGGCATTTTGCTGACCCACAGCTGCGGATCCGGCTTTGCGGGCAGCTTGATCGGCCCGGTGTGTTTGGTTTTCCCCATGTTATGCAGCTCCTCTTATGCACGATTAGGTGTATTTATGCAAAAAACCACCGCAAAGCTAGCTCCAGCCCTCCTCTATGCGAGGAAGTCTGCAAGCACGCTTCACAGTGGTTAGTCTCCGGCAGGTTCGCTACCAAGTGCCAAGCACTATGCTTATGTATATGCGGGACACGCCCGAACTTGCCCAATAAGGGCTTCCTGGACGGCGGGCCATCATTTCCTAACGGCCTCTGCCGCCAAATTTCTTCTCCAGATCCTGATCGAATACGAACACCGACATCCCCAAATCCTGCTCAATATCGATATCGACGAACAGCTGAACGAACTTCGCTCCGAGCAGCTCCTCCATCTCGACAGGAGGATGATCCCGGTAAATTTCTTTGACCATTTCCGTGCGAGCCGTGCGGAGCATTTGTCTGCCATCGCCCGTCTTCGCCATGAACTTCTCCACCGGGGACAAATTGCCGGCCATTTCGCAGATCGCCCAACATTTGCAGAAGGTTGTCGTCACGCGTTCAGGCCCTTTGCCCATATGCTTCTTGCGATATGCTTTCACCAGGTTACTGAATTCGGCCTCCATTCGGTTCATCGGGCCAGCCACCTTTATATTTACTGCCTCAATCATAGCAAGAAAGCGTATAACTGGCTAGAGGCATGAACGGCAGTTTGCCGGCTAGATGTCTGGCTGATGCCTGTTCTGCCCGTCTGGATGCCTGTCTAATGCCTGATAGACGCTTCTTTCCATCTTCTCAATCGTGCTCCTCTTCGTCCCATCTGCGGGAGTACGCTTTGCGCGTCACCCAGAACGTAGCTCCTAGTATGATGACAAGGGCGATAACGCCCAAAATGATGGCACCTGTCATGCCTTTCACTCTCCTTTCGCAGCAGCTTGTCCCTGTTGTAACGGACTAGAGAGCCGCTATTGGGCATATTCGCACAGCTTATAGAGCTAACGGACTACATAGCCGTTATTTGCTCATTTTGGCGCCATTTGGGGGTCCATTTCGGCCTATTAGCGGCATGTGTGTCCGTTAGATTTCGTTTTCCTTAAAATCGGCCAACTAACGTCCGCTGTGTCCGTTAGATGATTTGGCTCTGCGCTTCTATCCGTTCTGCAGCCTACAGTCTTCCAGTCTCCAGCTGGGAAACGCGGGGCAGCAGAAGTCGCAGACGGGCACTCCGGCACCTCCAGGAGGTCCTAACAATCCGACTAGTCGGCACTTGCTTACGGCGTCACTCGAATTGAAACGAGCGCTACCCGTAACCGTCCGTTTCCTTTATTTCGCGCCTTATCCTATACAATACCCGATAAACGCGGAGCCGCGCAAAGGCGAATTTCAGATGCGCTCGACAGTGCACGGGTATGCCACCGGATTCGTTGGCGCTTTGGATGCACGAGGAGCTGCTTGCGCTCCGTAGACGTTATTACGAATTGTAGGATAACCAATTCAGTCAGGTCAGCTCGCTTTGAGCTGCCCGCTCCGGCTAACGGACACAGCTGCCCTTATTCAATGAATATGGAGCGTTTCGCATTTCTAACGGACACCACCGCCGCTATTTGCCACTTTGTACTCGAATTCCCTATCAAAATCGGCAAATAAGCGCTCTGGTGTCCGTTCGATTCGCAGCGGCGTCATTTCTATTGATATAACGGCCGTGGTGTCCGTTAGCCAGGTCCGTGGCTTTGGGAAATACGTTTTGGAAAAGATAAACAGGGAAAGCTAACATAGTTCAATTACCTTCAGCCGTAGTTATACATCTTAAATCTTAGTTATATAACCGGAAAGCGGAATGGGGTACTCTTAGACATGTAAGCACATACATTCCAGCGTACACGGGAGGTCACATATTAGATGAAGAAATCACTCAAACAATGGATTGGCGTAGGTACGACGGCTGTCATGGCCGCAACGTTCGTTGCAGGCTGCGGAAGCACGACGAATACCCCGCAATCATCCGCACAACCAAGCGCAGGCGCGGCGGCAACCGCTAACGCCAAGCCATACGCAGGCAAAACGATCTCGCTGGTCACAGCCAACCACCCTTGGGCGGAAGCCATCAAGCCTTTGCTGCCAGACTTCGAGAAAGAAACGGGTATTAAAGTGAATGTGGAGAGCTTCTTCGAGGATCAGCTGACGCAGAAGCTAACGGTTCAATTCACCTCCGGCTCTGCAACACCTGACGTGTTCATGTATCGTCCGCTTCAGGAAGGCAAGCTGTTCTACAAGAACGGCTGGGTACAGCCTCTGGACGATTACGCGCAGAAAGCCAAGGACTACGATTTTAATGATTTCTCCAAATCGGCGATCGGCTCCACCACGGTAGATTCCAAGCTGGCCGGTATTCCGATCATTACGGAGCAAGAGATTCTGTACTACCGTAAGGATTTGCTGCAAAAGGCCGGCATCGCCGTACCGAAGACGCTCGATGAGCTGAACGCTGCGGTGAAGAAGCTGCACGATCCGAAGAACGAAATGTACGGCTTCGTTGCCAGGGGCCAGCGATCCCCGCTCGTCACCCAAGTCTCTTCCTACCTCTACTCGGAAGGCGCTGACTTCACGACAGGCGACAAGGCTAGCATCAATACGCCGGAAGCGATCAAAGCTTTCACCACGTACGGCACATTACTGAAAGACTACGCACCTCCAGGCGTGCTCAACATGTCCTGGCCGCAAGCCTTCGGTATTTTCGCACAAGGCAAGGTTGCGTTCTTGACCGACGCGAACTCCTTGTACCAGAACGCGACGGATCCGGCGAAATCCAAAGTAGCCGATCAAGTTGGTTTCGCGCTGTTCCCTGGGGGCAAAGCAGGCTCCAAGCCATACAGCATCACATCTTGGGGTCTGGCGATGAACGCCAAGTCCGGTAACAAAGATGCGACGTGGGCATTCATCCAATGGGCTACAAGCAAAGATGTCGTGTTGAAAACCCAGCAAAAAGGCAACCCGGGCGCCCGCGCATCCGTATGGGATAAACCGGAGGGTACAACCGGCTTCCCGGCCGAGCTCGTTCCGATCATCAAGGAAAGCGCCAAAACAGGCGTCGACCACGACCGTCCGACCGTTATCAGCGTAGGCGAAGCTCGCGATGCTGTCGGTGAAATCGTGCAAAAGGTTATGTCCGGCGAAACGAACATCCAACCGGTTGCGGACAAAGCGAACCAAGCGCTGCAAACGATCATGGATAAAGATAAAACGAGATAACGAAAGTTCAGGGGTGAAAAGGGTCATCTGATGACCCTTTTTCCTTTCATTCTTGGTAAAATCCCGTTGGCCAGCAAGGAATGGATTTTACCCGGGGTGATATTCCTTAGATAAGGGATTCCCCCCATTAACATCAGGAAGGGTGACTGCAGATGCAATACAGCTGGTTTAACCGCAACTTAAAATGGATTTATACACTCCCGGCCGTCATCTTCGTCATGCTGATGATGCTGTTTCCGATCATATATACCGTTCGTATCTCCTTCTACGAGTGGAGCATGTCGGCGACTACGCCTCCCGCGTGGGTCGGTCTCGCCAACTATGCGGCGCTGCTGAAAGACGAGCGCTTCTGGCATGCCGCAGGGTCCACGTTTTATTTCACCATCGCCGCACTGTCGTTGGAAGTAATTCTCGGCATCGCCATCGCGCTGCTGCTGTCCAGGGAATTTCGCGGCAAAAATCTCGTCAAGACGGTGTTCCTGCTCCCCATGGTTGCAACCCCGGTAGCGATGGGCCTCGTCTGGATGCTGATTTATGAGCCGACGATCGGCGTCGCCAACATGATGCTCAAATCGCTGGGCTTCGAGCCGCTGCTGTGGCTCGCTTCCCCGAATCAGGTCATTCCGTCCCTCGTCATCGTAGACGTGTGGGAGTGGACGCCGATGATTGCGCTCATTATTATGGCCGGCTTGGCTACATTGCCGACGGATCCTTATGAAGCTGCCGACGTAGACGGCGCGAGCACATGGAGGAAGTTCGTTTCCATCACGCTTCCCCTGCTGAGACCAACGATTATCGTTGCCGCTATGCTGCGTTTAATCGACGTTTTGAAAACATTTGACATCATCTATGCCACGACACAGGGCGGACCGAACTTCGCTTCGGAGACGCTGAACCTGTACGGCTATGTACTTGGCTTCCAATACTTCAAGCTCGGCATGGCCTCGTCGCTGCTGGTTATTTTCTTCGCGCTGGTCATGGGTCTTACCTTATTCATGATTTGGATGCGTAAACGAATGGAGGGTGCGGCATCATGAAGAAGCAAAAAAGGTTCCCCCGCATTATGCAAACGCTGCTCACCTTCGTTGTGCTGATCGTCTTTGCATTCCCGTTCGTCTGGATGCTGCTTGCCTCCTTCAAGACGCAATCGCAAATTTTATCGACAGGCGATTTGTTTATTTTCAAGCCGACATTTCATAACTATGTCTCCGTGTTTCAGGAGTACGATTTCCTGAAATTCGTCTGGAACAGCTTCGTCGTTGCCTTCGGCTCCACCCTGTTGTCCTTGATTCTAGGACTCCCTGCGGCTTATGCGATTGCCAGGCACCATCTGCAGAAGCTTGGCCTGCTCATTCTCGTCGCCCGGATTATACCGGGGATTACGTTCCTGATTCCGTGGTTTATTCTGTTCTCCAAAATTCATCTGGTAGACACGTATACCGCACTTATTCTAAGCCATATGCTCGTCGGTCTGCCTTTCATCATCTGGATCATGATCTCCTTCTTCGAAGCGCTGCCGACAGAAATCGAAGAATCGGGCCTGATTGACGGCTGTACGCACCATCAGGTTTTCCTGCGGATCATTCTGCCGATCTCCGGTCCCGGTGTCATTACGGCTTCGCTGCTTTCTTTCATCTTCTCGTGGAACAACTTCATGTTCTCGGTCATTCTGGCCGGAGACAAGACGAAAACACTGCCGATCGCCGTCTTTAACTTTATGTCTTACTCCGAAATCAACTGGGGCGCCTTGATGGCCGCCGCCTGCATCATCACCTTGCCGGTCCTTGTGATCGCGCTAGTGTCCCAACGCTATGTCGTCAGCGGACTTTCCGCAGGCGCCGTCAAAGGCTGATGCTTGCCGAAGGATGCAACTGCGAGAGAGGTTGTCCATGTATTTGGATGACTTCTCTCGTAGGCGTATACTCTAAGTACTAACGCTTAGCGGATATTCGGAAGGTGAGTCAGCATGCCCTATAAACTAAACATTTTCAGCAAAATATTGATTCTGCTCGTCCTGCTCCTTATTCCGATCGTGCTGCTGTACAGCTATACGAACCGGATTACGAACCATGTGGTACAGGATCAAATCCAGTCATCGAACTTGAACCAGCTTTCCTTCTTCATGCATCAGCTGGATGCGGATGTGGAGCGTCTGTCCATGTCCCCCGTCATTCTCGGCAGCGATCCTTATATGAGAGAGTATATCAACCTCAGCGATTCGCCGGATTATGACGTGCTGAAGGAGCAATCCCGATTAATTCAGAAGCTCAGTCTCCAAAGCGTATCCAGCGGCTGGGTCAATGAGCTTACGGTCGCCATCCCGAAGGGGAAGCAGGTGCTGTCGTCCAGCATTTTCGTCAATGGTACCGATGTATGGCCCTGGCAGCAGGAAATCCGCCGCACCTGGACATATGAAGTCCGAGAAAGCGATAAAGGCGTCGGATCGTTCATCCGGGAGATCAGCGAGCCGATTCGCGCCCAGACGGTGGATCAAGCTAACGTGCTGTATCAGGTCAGATTCAGCGTGCAGAACATGATGCATCTCATGGATGTGTACAAGCAGGATAAGCGCAGCGATCCTTTCCTGGTGAACGGCCGAACGGGCCTCATCTTGAACAGCTCCTCCAACCGGGAGATTGCCGGCGAGATCCAAGCGCAGTTGGCCGCGAAAGCGGACCTGCCCGCCTCCGGTCAAGTGCAATTCGAAATCGACCGCCAGCAATATTTGATTTCCTATGTGAAATCCGCACAGCTAGGCTGGTACTTAGTCGATTACGTGCCTGTGGAGAAAATACTGTCGCCTATTACGATGACGCGCAACCTATTTTACATCACCATCGGGTTGCTGCTCATCATGAGTGTGTTGGCTTCCTTCCTGCTGTACCGGAACGTCCAGATCCCTCTAGGGAAAATGATTCAAAGCGTGCAAAAAGTAAAACGCGGCGATCTGTCCGCCCGGATCGAATATACAGCCAAGAATGAATTCGACTTCCTTATTCAGCGCTTCAATGAAATGGCGGAGCGCATTCAGGTGCTGGTCGAGGACGTCTTTGCGGAGAAAATACGCTCCCGGGAAGCTACCTTGAAGCAGCTGCAATCGCAGATTCATCCGCATTTCCTGTATAACTCCTTGTTCTTCATCATTAACTCGGCCGAGATGGAGGATAAGGAATCCGTCGTGGCGATGGCGCAAAATTTGGCCGAATTTTACCGGTATACGACACGGGTGGAGAAGCAGGCCGTCAGGCTCCGGGATGAGCTCGACCTCGTCGGCCACTACCTGAACATTCAGCATCTTCGCATTCACCGGCTGAAATATGATATTACCGTCCCTGAGGCGATGCTGGACGAGCCCGTACCCCGGCTCATTCTCCAACCGCTGGTCGAGAACGCCATTCTTCATGGCATCGAGCGCAGCGTGGAGGGCGACCGCATCGCCATCACGGGCGAGCAGGATGAGAACTGGAACCGCATCATAGTCGAAGATAACGGCACAGGGCTCGACGAGGCGGGACTGGCCGCCCTTCACGCCCAGCTGCAATCGCCGATGTCCGACGATATCGGCTGCGGCACGTGGAACGTGCACCACCGCTTGTTTTATCAATTCGGGGAAGGATCGGGACTGACGTTCCAACCCGGTAACCAAGGAGGCTTGAAGGCTGTGTTAACCTGGAAACGCGAAGCGCACAAGTCCCTTCCGGCTGCCGACGGGGGGATCCGGCTATGATCCAACTACTCATTGTCGATGACGAAGCGCATGTGGTCGACCGTCTTCATACGACTATCGATTGGGCATCCATAGGAATCGAGCAGGTGTTCAAAGCGTATTCCGGCCAGGAAGCGCTGGAGCTGCTGGAACAGTTCTCCATTGATATCGTCCTTACCGACATCCAGATGCCGGGCATCTCCGGCTTGCAGCTTATTGCCGAAATTAACCGCAGATGGACGAAAACCAAATGCATTCTATTGTCGGGTTACTCCGACTTCAATTACGCCAAAGAAGCGATCCTGCAAGGCACCGAGGATTATTTGCTGAAGCCCGTCACCGAGCAGGACCTATTGGCTGCTGTCGGCAGGGTCAAGGGCAAGCTCGAGCAAGAGTGGCAGGAGGTCATCTCCAAGCAGCGTCTTGCTTACACCGTCAAGGAGAACCTGCCTCTGCTCCGCGGTAACCTGCTGAACGATCTCCTGCAAGGGCGCAAACTGAGCGAACAGTCGCTGCGGGATAAAATGCAAATGCTGGAGCTTCCCGACTTCCATGAGCAGACCTGCGTGCTGATGATGATCCGGCTGGAATCGGATTTCCTTGAGTACGACATGAGCAGGCTGTCCTTGATGGAATATGCCATCAGCAATATGGTCGAGGAATTGTTCGCGGAGAAATTCGATAGCTGGCATACGAAGGATGCGCATGATTATTTGATTTTTGTGATGAAAAAGAAGCCGTTGGACGCGGATCAAGAAGATCCGGCTTGGCTCGAGCGAACCGCCTCCGGACTGCAATCGGCCGTGAATAACTACCTGAAAGGCAAAATCTCCATATTGCTCAGCCGTTGGGGGGCCTTCCCGGTGGATGTTACGGCGCTGTATAACGCTTCATTGAACGCGTTCCGCAAACAGATCGGCAGCGAGCATGAGCTGTTGATCCGGCTTGGCGACGAGGCTGTCCAACCTGCGTTGTCCGCCTTGCAGCGACTGTATGAGCCGCCTACGCTCAATCATCTGCTGGAGGCCGCGCGTTGGGAGGACACGGAGGAGAAGCTGAGCCTGATTTTCGATGAAATGGAAGCGCGGTTCTCCGAGTCACAGGAGCATTTGCTCGAGGTTTACTTCTCGGTGGCGTCGGCTTTCGCCTACATTGCCCATAAGAACGGCAGACCTCTCCACCAGTTGATCGGCGGCGAGTATAACCGGATGACGGAGGGGATCCCCTTTCGTACCGTGAATCAATTGAGGGACTGGTCCATTCGTTCCCTGCACCTTATGAGAGAAGATATGGACCAGGAGCGCAAAGACAGCCGCGTCACGCTGATTAAGGATATTCGCACCTTTATCGACCAGAACTTGGCCAGCGATGTCTCGCTCCAGTCGATTGCAGATCACGTCTTCCTGCATCCGGTCTACGTCTCCAAAATTTATAAGCTCGAAACAGGCGATAACCTGAGCGATTATGTGAACCGGGTGCGTATGGATAAAGCGGCTTACTTGCTGAAGAACGGCCAAGACAAAATATATGAAATTGCCACCCAACTGGGCTATCAACGGCCGCATTCGTTCAACCACGCATTCAAGAAGCACTACGGCATGACGCCGCAGGAATATCGCGATCAATATTCGTAGAAAGGAGGATGACCCTATGAGCAGCGATGAAGCCGTTGTAGTTGCGGCCAAGCTGAAGTCCGCCAAAGTCATTGCCATCATCCGGGGGATCTCGCCCGCTCAGGCTCAGCCTCTGTTCGAGGCGCTGGCCGCAGGCGGGATCGAGCTGGCCGAGGTAACGCTCAATACGCCGAGCGCACTGCCAATCATCCAGATGATGCGCAAGCAATACGAAGGCCGCATGATGATCGGCGCCGGTACGGTGCTGAATGCCAAGTTAGCCGGGGAAGCCATACAGGCCGGCGCACAGTTCCTGATCTCCCCCAATGTCGATGGCGGCATGATCGAACAGGCTTTGGCGAGCGGGGTGCTCCCGATTCCCGGTGCGCTTACGCCTACCGAAATCGTGCAGGCGATGAATTACGGCGCATCCGTCGTGAAGCTTTTCCCCTGCTCCAGCCTGGGGCCGTCTTATGTGCGAGAAGTGCGGGCACCGCTGAGCGATGTCAATCTTCTTGCTGTCGGCGGAATCACGAAGGATAATGCAGCGGATTATTTGGCTGCGGGCGCTTTTTCCGTAGGGGTGGGAGGAAGTCTGGTTTCGCTTAGCGAAATTGAAAAAGGGAATTATAAAGCGATTACAACTTACGCCGAGCAGCTGATGGCGGCCGTGAACCAGTAAGACATTCTAAGTTATGGGAGAGGACGTTAACCATGAAAATTACGAAGTTAGAGCTGTTTAAAGTGCCGCCAAGATGGCTGTTTCTAAAGGTGGAGACCGATGAAGGCATTACCGGCTGGGGAGAGCCGATCGTGGAAGGGAAAGCGGATACCGTCGCCGCTGCCGTGATGGAGATGAGCGAGCATATTATCGGCACCGATCCGATGCGCATCGAGGATCTGTTCCAGGTGCTGTACCGCGGCGGGTTCTATCGCGGAGGACCGGTGTTGACGAGCGCAATCTCCGGTATCGAGCAAGCGCTGTGGGACATTAAGGGCAAGTTCTACAACGCCCCGATCTATGACCTGCTAGGCGGCGCCTGCCGTGACCGCACACGTGTGTACTGCTGGATCGGCGGGGACCGTCCGAGCGATGTCGGACAGGCCGCCAAGCAGCAGGTCGCTGCGGGCTTCACGGCGGTGAAGATGAACGCTACCGAGGAGATGCACTATATCGACTCGCTCAGCAAGGTCGACGCGGCCATCGCCCGGATCGCAGCCGTTCGCGAAGCCGTCGGCAAAGACATCGGCATCGGCATCGATTTCCACGGACGCATCCACAAATCGATGGCCAAGATTTTGGTGAAAGAGCTGGAGCCGTACCGGCCGATGTTCATCGAGGAGCCCGTGCTGCCGGAGAACAATGAGGCGCTTCGCGAGATCGCCCGGTATACCTCCTGCCCGATCGCTACCGGCGAGCGCATGTATACGCGCTGGGGCTTCAAAGATCTGCTGGCCCAAGGCTATGTGGACATTATCCAGCCGGATCTGTCCCACGCCGGCGGCATCCTGGAAACTCGCAAAATTGCCGCTATGGCCGAAGCGTACGACGTTGCCGTGGCCCCGCACTGTCCGTTAGGACCGATCGCTTTGGCCGCGTGCCTGCAGCTCGACACTTGCTCCCCGAATGCGTTCATTCAGGAGCAAAGCCTCGGCATCCACTACAATCAAGGCAGCGACCTGCTTGATTATTTGAAAGACCCGACCGTGTTCCAATACGAAGCAGGCTTCGTCAGGAACCTCACGGCGCCGGGCCTCGGCATCGAAATCAACGAGGACAAAGTCCGTGAAATGGCGGCTATCGGGCATAACTGGAAGAACCCGGTATGGCGCCAAGAGGACGGTACTGTAGCGGAGTGGTAAGTTGATTCTAGGGACTGTCTTAAGGTCTAGTGACCTTGGGGCAGTCTTTTTGTTCGTTTTGATGCGGATGCGGACAGAAATTAATAGGTATAAATAAAAATGAAAATACATAAAGAAGATGAAGTTGGCAAAATCGTTAAAAGCAAACGAATTCGACTCTTCATCTTCTTCTCTTTTTCCAATTCATTCAAACATATCCAGTTGCTCCGGAGGTAGGTGCTTCTGTTCAAATCCCAGGAGATCGGAAAGCCTCATAGCATTAGAAGCAGCATCCCCTCCCGAGTTATTATTAAAGATCACACAAACCTCATCGGTTTCCTCTTCAAGCTTCAACAACTGTTTCTTCCACTCAAGCAGCTCTTCATCATTGTAACGGTAAAGATAGCGCACCTCCCGCCAGTTTGCGTTGCTGCTCGAAGTCCAGCCTGATACATTCCTCCCATGAAAACGAACAACGGTTAGGGTCTTGTTAGTCGGGGTTAAGACCGTCGGAACTGATCCCGGAAACACCTGAGGTTCATCACATATACTGTGGATCCAGCCTTCCTTCATCATGAAAGATAATGTCTTTTCTTTCATTTCCGAACTAAACCAGCTCTGGTGGCGGAATTCCAGGGCTACAGGGATATCGCCCATTCTTTCTTTTGTTAACCGTAATAAATGTACATTGTCCCTGTTACAATCGAACCAAGGCGGGTATTGAAAGAGAACCGCTTTTAGCTTGCCTGCACGAATGACAGGCTCAATTGACTCGATAAAACTATGAAACATTGCATCTGTCTCTTCAGCTGTATAAGGCTGCCGCGTATGTCCTGTTAAGCCTTGATAGGCCTTTATTAAAAACGTAAATTCATTGGATGTGTCCATCGCCCATTTGGAAAACAAACTTTCCTTGTGAATGGCGTAGTAGGAACTGTCTACTTCAACAACGGAAAAGTATTTGTTATATACTTTCAATTTATCTTGAGGCTTGGTTCCAATCTCATATAAGTCATCGTGATCTCCCCATCCAGCAAGTCCAATTGTTATCATGTTCCCACCACTTTATAAGAAGATAGCTACTCCGGTCATCCTACTTGCCTTCTTTTACGAATTGTTCAATGCGGTTCTTAATGGATTCACGCACTTCACGGAATTTCGCCGTGATTTCTTCTTCAGTGCCCGTTGCTTTGGCAGGATCGTCGAATCCCCAATGCCATCTTTCCGCTTTATCATTGCGAACAACGGGGCAGTTATCGTTAGCATGGCCGCACAAAGTAATGATATAGTCAGCTTGAGCCAAAATGCCAGGATCAATGACATCGGAAGTATGGTTCGAAATGTCGATACCCGCTTCCTTCATCGTTGCCACGGCTCGCGGATTTAATCCGTGCGCTTCCAAGCCCGCGCTCTTTACTTCGTATTTGTCCCCGCCTAGAGCTTTTAAATAGCCATCAGCGATTTGGCTGCGGCATGAGTTTCCTGTGCAAAGAAAATAGACTAACGGTTTCTTGTTCTCCATGGTTTCATTTCTCCTTTTGTGTAGATCATATCAAGCTTAAGCGCCTTAGTGCCCTTTTTTCAATTGTTTTGTGCCTAAAATTGCCTTTATGACCAGCGCAGCGACTACCGCAACCACTGCAATCGCAACAATGAACAACCAAATGTTCACACTAGAAGTATGGATAACATAGAGCCACAAATAAAGCCCTATAAGGGTAACGAGAAGCGTCGGAACAGTAAGGATAATACCGGTTTTAAAATAATGCCCCCAAGTGATTTTGACACCTTTTGTAGATAAAACATGTAACCACAATAGGGTTGCGAGTGACCCAATCGGTGTAATCTTCGGTCCAAGGTCGCTTCCAACAACGTTGGCATAAATCAATGCTTCTCGAATCATGCCCTCTGTATTCGTCCCCTTAATGGCAAGCGCATCAATCATAACCGTCGGCATGTTATTCATGATGGAGGACAAAACAGCCGACAAGAAGCCCATTCCGACTGTTGCAGCCAATAAGCCTTGTCCCGCCAGGTTTTCAATCACGTTACCAAGGGCATCGGTGAGACCCACATTTTTAAGGCCATACACCACCACATACATGCCAATGGAGAAGATAACAACCGCCCATGGGGCATCTTTAATCACTCGTTTTGTTTCGATCACTTTGCTAGACCTCGCCATGATTATAAAGAGCAAGGCTACGACACCCGCGATGATGGAAACAGGAATTTTGATAAATCCGCTGCTCACATAGGCGACAAGAAGGATACCGAGGATAACCCACGACATGCGGAATAACTTAAGATCTTTGATAGCGTCGACGGGGCGTTTTAACTGTTTGATATCGTAACTCATTGGAATGTCTTTTTTGAAGAACAGATACAAGACCACAAGGCTTGCCGCTAATGAAAAGAGGCTCGTGACAATCATGCGGCTTGCATAGGTGACAAAGTCGATGCCGAAGAAGTCAGCCGATACGATGTTCACTAAGTTGCTGACAACCAAGGGCAGAGAAGTTGTATCCGCAATGAAACCGCTCGCCATGATGAAAGGCAAAATCATAGGGTCCGGAAGCTTCAACGCTCGAACCATGGCCAATACAATGGGCGTTAGAATTAACGCTGCACCATCATTTGCGAAGAAGGCAGCAACGGCCGCACCTAATAAAATGACGTAAACAAACATGAGCCGTCCGTTCCCTTTGGCAATTCGCGCCATATGCAAGGCAGCCCATTCAAAGAATCCGATATTGTCTAAGATTAAAGAAATGAGAATAATCGCGACAAAAGCGAGCGTAGCATTCCAAACGATGGAGGTGACCGTCAGGACATCTTGGAAAGACACGACTTGGAAAATAAGCGCAAGGATGGCGCCGCCAGAAGCAGACCATCCGATGTTAAGACCTTTGGGCTGCCAAATAACGAATGTTAATGTAAGCAGAAAAATAAATACCGCAATGTAAGTCATGCTTCCTCCTAATCACAACAATTGAGATCTGCGCAAGATACCGCATCCACTTTCTCTTTTTGGGATGGCAGGTGCTGAAAAAACTCATGCAGATAGGGCTTATCCTCAATGTTTAACGAATAAAACACCCATTGCCCCTTTTTGGCTTCCTTCACTAAACCGCCGGCTTTCAGCTTACGCATATGCTGGCTCACATTAGGCTGACTGGTTTGTAAGAGTTCAACAATCTCATATACGCACAGCTCACGTTCTTTGAGCAAAGAGAGGATTGTTAATCTCATTTTGTCCCCAAGCAGCTTACACATGTCGGATAATTGTTCAATATCGGTCAAAATTACACGCTCCTTTACATCGGCACATTCAAACCTCTTAAGAGTTCCTATAGCCTTCTCACCATTTATTCGTAAATGATTATATAATTATTCAGTTATATATAAAAGTTAAGGTTTTGTAAACCTTCAAATGATCAAATATTTTTGATTTAGTATTGCAATATGGCTTATTATGGTATATATTATCGTTAAATCAATAATTTTTGATTAATTGATCAGGTAAAAACATTATAACCTTTTCGACGCAGATCGTGTATGCGCATTTAAACAGGTCATCATTTTTTTAATTAATAAATCAAAATTATTTGATCAAAGGAGTGTAGTCGCATGCTGCTTCACGATGTAAATCCACAGCTTATGTATGTCAATCAGTATCAGTTAGAAAACCCTGTTAACCAACAGGAGTCCATGGAACCACAACCACAACGCCACAAGCCATTTAGTAATATCTTCGAAAGAACTGCTGCCTTATTTAAATCAAAACAAACTCAAGTCGCTTGCTGTGAACCTGCTTGCTGCTAATTCAATAAGTCATCCATAACTCCTAAGGCCCCTCCCCGCCGTTTGGGACGGCGGGAGAAGCCTTCAAAACACTTTACTCCAAAACAGTTACAAAATACATATCTTGAACCTCATATGTTTGGCCCTTCAAACTGTGCTTGAATCCCCCAAAACCTTATCTGGCAGAACCCGTGCCCATTTGGCTTCCTTGCAGACTCCTACTTCAATCGCTCATCCTAGAAATGGAACATGAAACAGCTTCATCCAAAATGCGGTCAAACAAACCGAAATCCCGTAAGCCAACAACGGTTTAACCGAGAACAGCTTGAGCATGGGAAACATAATGCAGTCAAATAGGACGGACCAGCCCAGCGACCAGCCGTAATCGTAATCAATGCGGTTCGTCAGAGAGTAGATGTATTCCATGCCGCCATAGATCAGGATCCATTGCACGTAGTGGAACACAATTTTCTTCCGGCCTTCCGGGTAATTGGTCAGAAATAAGAGGGCCGTGGCCGGGAATATAATGAAGGTGTACAGCATTTCCGTAAACCCGTTATTATAGAGGTCGGGCGTCAACGACCACAGCATATGGTCGGCACAAAGAAAGTTGTACAGTAGATTGCCTAACGAGAAATACATCATCGTCGGGTGATACTTCTGCCAATTCCGCCAATCTCCCCAACGATACGATGCCCAAATCGTAAAAAATGCCATAAATAAGTGCATATGCAGCCATATCCCCTCGTCACGTTGTATATATTATACAGATAACTTACAATATTATACAATTAACTTGAAGAAATATACAGCTGCAGAGACAAGGAATACAATTTCCTCTTCATCACTGACAAACAGCTGTCAGGATGCATGTTCTACAATGGAAATGAATGAACCGCTGGAGGCATTTGTACATGACCAACCAACCGAATCAAATCGTCAGCCGCCGCGATCTCAACCGCGCCCTCCTGGCCCGGCAGCTGCTTCTCGCGCGTTCGGACATGCCCGTCCTCGCAGCGGTTAAGCATCTGGTCGGCCTGCAGGCGCAAGCCCCCAATCCGCCCTACATAGGCTTGTGGACCCGCCTGCGGAACTTCCACCAGGATCAGCTCTCTCAGCTCATCCTGGACAAACATATCGTGCGCATCGCCCTCATGCGCTCTACCATCCACCTCGTCACGTCAGACGACTGCGTGACGCTTCGTCCGCTCCTGCAGCCTGTGCAGGAGCGCGGCTTGCAAGGCGCGTTCGGCAAGAAGCTCGCCGAACTGGACCTGGACGCGCTCGCCTCCGCGGGGCGAGCGCTGCTGGAGGCGCAGCCGCTCACGTTCAGTGAGCTCGGCAAGCGCCTCCAAGAGCTGTGGCCGCATGGCGAGGCCACGGCTATGGCGCAAGCGGCGCGCTGCCGCTTGCCGCTGGTTCAAGTGCCCCCGCGAGGCATCTGGGGCACATCGGGACAGGCCGTCCATACGACGGCGGAGGCATGGCTCGGGCGTCCGCTGGCGGAGGCGGCCAGCTTGGAAGCCATGGTGCTGCGCTACTTGGCGGCCTTCGGACCTGCATCTGTGAAGGATATGCAGGTATGGTCGGGGCTTACCCGGCTGCGCGAGGTCGTGGAACGGCTGCGCCCCAGCCTGCTCACATTCCGCGATGAGCAGGGGACGGAGCTCTTCGACCTGCCGGAGGCGCCCAGACCGGACGCCTCCCTCCCTGCTCCGCCCCGGTTCCTGGGGGAGTTCGATAATATGCTCCTATCCTATGAGAACCGCGCGCGCATCATGGATGATGAGCTGAAGCATCGCGTATTCACAGACAATGGGATCATCCGCGCCACCCTATTAGTCAACGGATTTGTCCGCGGCATCTGGTCCTTCGCGGAGAAACGCAAGGCGGGCGTCTTGACCGTCACCCTATTCAGTCCCATGCCGGATAACGAACTCCAAGCAGTAGAAGCCGAAGCCAATCGTCTCCTTACCTTTCTCGCACCGAATGCGGATTCGAGGGAATTCCATATTTTGAATGCATAAAACCAGTCCCGGCAAAGTGATGAACGTCAAAAAGGGACAATCTCCACCATCCAGATTGTCCCTTTTTGATCCAGCGGCCTATTTTGCTGCTTTTGCCCATTTCGCTTTCAGTGCGCTTTCCACCTCAGCGAAGATTTGGTCCGCCGTTTTGCCATCCGTCGAGATCCCCAGCTTCTGGGCTCTTTGGTTCAACGCGGCCGATCTTTTCGCGTCTTTGCTTGCTTTCAGAGCTTCTTTCAGCTCCTTCGCGGTTTTGCCATCGGTCGAGATGCCGGCGGCGGCCGCTTTCTCCTTCAGCTTCGTCAAGGCTGCCGCTTTCAGCGCCTCTTTGATCTCCTTGCTCGTTTTGCCATCCGTGGAGATCCCGGCCTTCGCCGCTCTCTCTTGTAGTTTCGCCTGCGCAGCCGCCTTAATATCTGCTTTGAGCTGCTCGGCAGTTTTGCCATCCGTGGAGACGCCCAGCTTCGCTGCAGCTTTGTTCAAGCGCTCGGTTTGCTTAGCCGTGAGAGCGGCTTTCAGCTCATCCTTAAGCTGTTTGTTCGTTTTGCCGTCCACCGATATGCCGAAAGCCTGCGCTTTATCCTGCAGTAATTGGTGAAACGGATGTGACGCCGAACCCTGCGAGTCCGCAGCAAAAGCCGCCACCGGAACAGCTAACGCAATCGCTCCCGCTAATGCAAATCCTGTCAATTTCTTCAGCATAAGTATCGCTCCTCGATTCGAATTTGGTTATGCTCGCCTTACGAACCTATCATAGCGAATAGTTATGTCATAAGTTTGTCATGTGTCCGCCCCCGTCGCAGCTTCCGGCAGAAACAGTTTAAACACCGTCCCCGATCCCAGCCTGGACTCCACTCGAATCGAACCGCCATGAGCCTCCATGATATGCTTGCAGATCGTGAGTCCGAGCCCGGCTCCCGAACGGTTGCGGCTTTCATCCGCTTTGTAGAAGCGGTCGAACAGATAGGGCAGCTTCTCCGGTGCAATCCCCGGACCGTTGTCCCAGACCTCGATCCAACGCTCGCTCTTGACCGTTCTCACACGAATCCCCGCTTCGCTGCCTTCCGGAATGTGATTAATGGCATTGTCCAGCAAATTGATGAAAACTTGCCTCAGCCTGTCGGCGTCCGCAGACACCCTATAAGGCACCGGGGCGTCCGCATGCAGTTCGATCCCTTTGGACTTGGCTTTCATCTTCAACTGCGTCACGACAAGCCCGATGACCTCGGACACATCTGTCCGCTGAAAGCTCAGCCTCACTTGCTTCTCTTCAAAAGACGACAGCTCCAGCAAATCATCCACCAATGCGCTCAGCCGCAGCGTTTCCTGCAGCGAAACCTGGATGAACTCCTTCGCATCCTCCGGCTCTACAACGCCATCCGTGATCCCTTGCAGCGAAGCCCGAATCGTCGTCAGCGGCGTCCTCAGCTCGTGGGAGATTTCGGAGAGGAATCGTTTGCGCCCCTCTTCCACCTTCTGCAGCTTGCCCGCCATCCGATTGAGCGAGCCGGATAGCGAGGCGATCTCATCCTTCCCCCGGACGGGCACCCTGCCGCTGAAATCTCCCAGAGCAAGCGCCTCCGCCGTCTTGCTCATCAGCTGAATCGGCCTCACAAAATGGCGCGACACAAAATACAGCACCGCTATCGCCAGCAGCGCCACCGAAATGGCCGAGACGAAGATCGCCCGGTTGATATCGTTAATGGTGCCTTGGATATTGATGATCGGCGTATAGAGGAATATCGCTCCCGCCACGCGGTTCTCCAGCGTTACCGGACGGCCGACGATGAGCATTTTGACCGTGCTGTTCGGGGCGAAGTTGCCCCGCGCCGTCACTTGGTTCCCGGCAAGCACCTTCTCCAGCCACTCCTTACGGGCAGGGGTCTCGCCGATCGTTTGGATTTTATCGTTAATGGCCTTCGGATGCTTAATGACAGCAACGCGCACGTTGGAAGACTTCTCGATGGCGCTAATCTGCTTGCGGAAATCCTTCTGCAGCGTAGAACCGTCGAACAGCGCCTTCGCCAGCTCATCGACCTGGTCGGCCTTCTCCAGCAGCACCTTTTCGCTGCGGTCGTACGTCTTCTGTTTCATGGAATAACCGATCGTCCCGGAAATCGCCATAATCGACACGATTGTGATGGACATATAGATGAACAGCATTTTACGGTAAAAAGAGTTCAGCATGACTCCGGCCCCTCAAACTTGTAGCCGATGCCCCAGACCGTGCGGATACTCCAGTCCGCTTTGCTTTGGCCAGGCGCCGTCAGCTTCTGCCTCAGCCGCTTGATGTACAGATCGACGACGCGATCCTCGCCCTCGAAGTCCCACCCCCAAATCTTCGTGATCAAATCTTCCCGGGTGAACACTTGATTCGGATTACGTACGAAAAACAGCAGCAGCTCGTACTCTTTCTTGGGCAGAGCGACCAGCTGGCCATCCACGGTGACGTCGTGGGACAGCGCGTCCACCCGCAGGCTGCCGGCTTCATAAATGTGAGACGGCACCGCAGCTTCGGGCCGGGCGAGCGTCCGGCGAAGGATCGTCCCCACGCGGGCGACCAACTCGTTCGGATCGAAGGGCTTCACCAAATAATCGTCCGCTCCCATTTGCAAGCCTTCGATCCGCTCGTCCACGTGGCCCCGGGCTGTCAGCATCAGGATGGGCACATCGCTCATGGTGCGAATGTTGCGGCATACCGACCAGCCGTCCTTCTTCGGCAGCATGATATCCAGCACGATGAAGTCGGGCTGAAGGAGCTCGAACTGCACGAGCGCCTGCTCCCCGTCATGCGCCGTCACTACCGTATAGCCGCTTTTCTCCAGATACAGCTTCGTTATGCGGCAAATATTAAGATCGTCGTCTACCACCAGTACGGTTTTCACACGTCACACTCCCCTGAACATTGGATCTATGACTCCATCATACCGGATATTTGTGAATAAAAAATTAATATCTCAAGGATGCGCCGCGTCCGCCGTCCGGCTAACGGACACAGATGCGCTTATTCGGCGATTTCCCGCCGATTTATAACGCTAACGGACTGCTGCGACGCTATTCCGCCAATTTGACCCGATTTCGCCCTCGTAATCGGCAAATAGGGTCCTCCGTGTCCGTTAGACCCGCAACACGGCGGTTCCACATTAACGGCCGTGGAGTCCGTTAGATCTGCTCGCCGCAGCCGCTCCCGGCTAACGGACACAGATGCGCTTATTCGGCGATTCTCCGCCGATTTATAACGCTAACGGACTGCTGCGACGCTATTCCGCCATTTCAACCCGATTTCGCCCTCGCAATCGGCAAATAGGGTCCTCCGTGTCCATTAGACCCGCAACACGGCGGTTTTCTCCACATTAACGGCCGTGGAGTCCGTTAGATCTGCTCGCCGCAGCCGCTCCCGGCTAACGGACACAGATGCGCTTATTCGGCGATTCCCCGCAGATTTATAACACTAACGGACTGCTGCGACGCTATTCCGCCAATTTGACCCGATTTCACCCTCGCAATCGGCAAATAGGAGCCCCCGTGTCCGTTAGACCCACGACACAGCGGTTTTCTCCACATTAACGGCCGTGGAGTCCGTTAGATCTGCTCGCCGCAGCCACGCCACCTCCCGGCTAACGCCGCTCCGCTCCGCCTCGTCCCGTCTAACCCCGCAAAAAAAGATGCCCCAGACGCTCAAACGGCGTCCGGGACATCCTCTCATTTTACACTTCAAAGGAACTCTTCAGCGAAACGATCAAATTAAACACCAGTTTATCGCTGGTCGTATGCTTCGGATCCACGTTGAAATAACCGTGGCGGAAAAATTGGAACTTATCGTGCGGCTTCGCATCCTTCATATTCGCTTCCACGAAACCTTGCACGATCGTCAGCGAGTTCGGGTTGAGATTCTCCAGGAAAGATGCGTTCTCATCCTCTTCATCGTCCAGAATGAGCGGCTCGTAGAGACGGAACTCCGCCGGCACAGCCGTTTTCGCATCGACCCAGTGGATCGTGCCCTTCACTTTACGGCCTGTAAAGCCGCTGCCGCTCTTCGTCTCGACATCGTACGTACAGTGCAGCTCCACCACTTTGCCGCTGGCATCTTTGACGAAGTCGTTGCACTTGATGAAGTACGCGTTCTTCAGGCGCACTTCGTTGCCGGGAAATAACCGGAAATATTTGTTCGGCGGGTTTTCCATGAAATCATCTTGCTCGATGTAGATCTCACGGGAGAACGGAATTTGGCGGTGCCCCATCTCCGGGTTCTCCGAGTTGTTCTCCGCATCCAAATACTCCACGCCATCCTCCGGATAGTTCGTGATGATAACCTTGAGCGGGTTCAGAATGCCCATCGTGCGCAGAGCCTTCAGCTTCAAATCCTCGCGGATGAAATGATCGAGCATCTTCGCATCGACGGTGCTGTTGCTGCGGGCCACGCCGATCTCACGGGCGAAGTTGCGAATGGATTCCGGCGTGAAGCCTCTGCGGCGCAGTCCGGAAATGGTCGGCATCCGCGGATCGTCCCAACCGTCAACGGCTTTCTCGTCTACGAGCTGCTTCAGCTTTCTTTTGCTCATCACGGTATTGGTCAGGTTCAGGCGGGCGAACTCGTATTGTCTAGGCACATTCGGCATCTCGCACTCGCGGATGACCCAGTCGTAGAACGGGCGTTGGTCCTCGAACTCCAGCGTACAGATGGAATGCGTAACGCCTTCGATTGCGTCTTCAATCGGATGCGCATAAGCGTACATCGGGTAGATGCACCATTTGTCCCCGGTGTTGTGATGGTGCGCATGAACGACACGATAAATGACCGGATCGCGGAAGTTGATATTCGGAGAAGACATATCGATCTTCGCGCGAAGCACGCGCTCGCCGTCCTTGAACTCTCCTGCGCGCATCCGTTCGAACAAAGCCAAGTTCTCATCCACGCTGCGGTCGCGATGCGGGCTGTTCGTTCCGGGCTGTGTCAGCGTCCCGCGCGTCTCGCGGATTTGATCGGCCGTTTGGTCGTCGACGTAGGCCAGGCCTTTGCGGATTAACAGCACCGCACGGTTGTACATTTCCTCGAAATAATTCGATGCAAAAAAGAGGCCGTCCCATTGGAATCCCAGCCAAGCGACGTCGGCTTTGATGGATTCTACATACTCGGTATCTTCCTTAACGGGATTCGTATCATCAAAACGGAGGTTCGTCAGTCCTTTGAACTCATCCGCCAATTCGAAATTGAGAACAATCGACTTCGCATGTCCTATATGAAGGTATCCGTTCGGTTCTGGGGGGAATCGGGTAACGATCTGGCTGACTTTGCCTGAATTTAAATCTTCGATTACAATGTTCTTAATGAAATTGGACGTCGTGCTCGTAGGAGTCTTCGTTTCCATATTGTGCCAGCCTTTCTCCCAATGGTTAAAGTTTTATTTTCTATCATACACTAAAACTTACTAAAATATAAAGGAGCCCGAGCGATGGAGACTTTCGAACACTATCTGGATAAATACGCCGAACTGGCCATCCGTGTAGGATTAAATGTACAAAAAGACCAAACGGTCGTTATTATGACCCCGATTGCTTGTGCCGATTTCGTGCGAAAGCTGGCCAAGAAAGCCTATGAGGCTGGTGCCAAAGACGTGGTCGTCGACTGGGATGACGATGAAGTGAAGGCGCTGCGCCTCAAACATGCGCCGGAGTCCACACTGCGCGAGTACCCGATGTGGCGGGCGAAAGGGCTGGAAGAGATGGCGAAGAACGACGCCGCTTTCTTGCAAATCTACGCCCCCAACTCCGATCTGCTGAAAGATGTAGATCCGGAACGGGTTGCCGTCTCCTCCAAAACCGCGGCTACGGCGCGCGAAGGCTTCCTCAACTATATGAGGAACAATCAAGTAAGCTGGTTGATGGTTTCTTACCCGACGGCGGAATGGTCCGCCAAAGTATTCCCGAATTTGAGCGAAGAGGAGCGCGTTCGGAAGCTGTGGGAGCAGATTTTCAAGCTGACCCGCGTAGACAACGACGATCCGGTCGCCGCATGGAACCGGCATGTCGCCACGTTAACCGGCAAAATGAATATGCTGAACGATAAAAGATATAAGCAGCTCCATTTCAAATCCGAGGGAACCGACTTGTATATCGAGCTTGCGCCCAAGCATCTGTGGGTTGCCGCGGGAAGCGAAACGGAGAAGGGCACTTTCTTCATCCCGAACATCCCGACGGAGGAAGTGTTCACCATGCCGGCCAAAACCGGCACGAACGGGACCGTACGCAGCACCCTGCCGCTTAGCTACCAAGGATCCTTGATCGACGGATTCACCCTCACCTTCGAGAACGGCAAAGTGGTGAATGCCACCGCGGAAGTGGGGCAAGAAGTGCTGAACAAAATGCTGGACATGGATGAAGGCGCCCGATATTTGGGCGAGGTTGCTCTCGTGCCTTACGATTCGCCGATCTCCAAATCCGGATTGATCTACTATAATACCCTATTCGATGAAAATGCTTCCTGCCACATCGCGTTGGGCAACTCCTACCCGTTCACTATTGAAGGCGGTACTGGGATGAAGCCTGAGGAGCTGGCGCAGAACGGATTCAATAAGAGCTTAATCCACGTCGATTTCATGATTGGCTCCGCCGACATGGACATTGACGGACTCTTGGAAGACGGCACCCGGGAGCCGCTGTTCCGCAAGGGCAACTGGGTGTAAAACAGGATCACCCCAAAAGGAAAACCGCCGCGTCATGAACGACACCCCAATGATTAGATTCGATCTAACATTGAATGTGCCCCTCACCATGACATGGCGGTTTTTTTTATCGTGCGAGGCTGGGCGGCAGACTTGGGACTACTGCGGATTTTTTCAGCACCCATCCGCCTTTCTTCCACTGCCATTCGGAGGTCACATAGCCGAGCGTATCTGCGTTCGAGATGCCGGTAATCCGCTGAACGCCTCTCAACTCACAGCGGCCGCTGCCTTCCTTGTCCACAGGCTTCAACAGGCTGTAGGCATCTACAGTGACAATGATCGGCTTAACGGGCTTCCCATCCTTGTAGACGCCGAACTGCTCATAGTCGTCCTTGCGGTCCTTAATGTCAATTTTGAACGAATTGCCGGTTTCCTGAATCTTCATGAGCACGACATAATTTTTCTTGAACGTGGCGGAGACGCGGAGCGGCACAGGCAGCGGGATCGCCGTCGGGACATTATTTTTTAGCGAGTACATATAAAAGCTGGACAATCCGCCACTGCCCCCGTTTTCGGCAGAGACATAAATCTGCGGCAGCTTGTCGCCGATGAAATCGCAGAACTGCATATTCGGGTTGTAGCCGCCCTGCAGCGGAATGACGACTCGGGTCTGCCCAGGGCTGGTCACCACGACGAACAGCTTATCGTAGTAGGGACTGCCCATGTCCAGCTTCGAACCGACGAGAGAGACGTTGTCGGGCTTGCCGTCTCCGGTTACATCGATGTCGCGGGTTTGGATCAACTGCCCCTGTTGTGCCGGTTCAGGCTGCTGGACCGGCGGAGGGAGCTCCTCATAGCCTGCCGCTCGGACCGCGCCCGCTCCTCCGAAGGAAAGGCAGCATGCCAGTAAGCCGGCCGTTACCGCACACAGAGCGGTTTTCACGCTTTTGGTCAACATATCCATCATCTAACTCCCTTGAACCTTAATTTGAATTCGGGCTTATTATTTCAAATTTTTCCAAGGGGTATTCCACTATGCCATCATCGGAGGACGTCGGACCTTGGTCGCCTGCTCGAAAGCGTAGGCCAAACCCAGCAGCTTCCCTTCACTGTAGGCTCCCGCTGCGAACATGACGCCCATCGGACCGTCCTTGGTGTAGCCGGCAGGCACGATAAGCAGCGGATACCCGGCCCGCGCCGCGATGTCGTAACCTTCGTCGCCGGGAAACAGCAGCGCATCCAGACTGTGCTCGGCCAGCACATGATCGATGCCTCCCGCCCGGGTCAGCTCCTGATATTTGGCCAAATTAGCGAGATACGCTTCTTCGGTGAGCGTACCGCTTGTCTCCTCCGACCAAATCAGCGTATTCTGCCCATAGACTAATGCCCGTGCGGCATGCTCTTCATTGAAGGCGATGACCTCCTGCAAGGAATGCACGGGTACGGAGGCGTCCAGCTTCGATAAGTAGTCGTTGAGGTCTTTTTTGAACTCGTAGCGCAGCACTTCGTAATTCCATTCCGCTTGCTCGCATGGCAGCGACACCGGGTCAATCACGATCGCCCCTTGCTCCCGCAGCACGTTCACGGCACTCTCGGCAATACGCCGCGCCTCACCGGACAAATCTTGGTAGAACCATCGTGGGATGCCGATTCTTGCGCCTCGCAAGCTGTCCGCATCCAGGAAGGCCGTGTAATCCTGATGATACCGCCCTTCACTGGCCCGGCTTAAAGGGTCCCGTGCATCCACGCCTGTCATTGCGCCTAGCAGCAGCGCAGCATCCGTCACCGTCCGCGTCATCGGTCCGGGCGTATCCTGAGAGTGGGAAATCGGAATGATGCCGCTCCGGCTAAGCAAGCCCACCGTTGGCTTGAGGCCGACCAAGCTGTTATGGTGAGCCGGATTCACAATGGAGCCGGACGTTTCCGTGCCGACCGCCGCAGCGGCGAAGCTGGCCGCCGTCGCTGCCCCCGAGCCGGAGCTCGATCCGCCCACCTCAAATGTCCCGGGACCATAAGGGTTCAATACTTGGCCTCCCCTGGAGCTGTAACCGGAAGGCATCGGCCCGGACATGAAATTCGCCCATTCCGTCATGTTGACCTTCCCGAGCAGCACAGCCCCTGCCTCTCGCAGCTTCGCGGCGATGAAGGCGTCCTCGGCGGCGCAGGATTCCGCAAGCGCCAAAGAGCCCGCACTCGTATGCATGCTGTCGCCCGTGTCGATATTATCCTTGAGCAGGATCGGAATGCCGTGCATAGGCCCGCGGCTGCCCTGCTTCCGCCGCTCCTCATCGAGCTGCTGTGCGATGTACAGCGCATCCGGATTAATTTCCAACACCGCGTTAATGCGGTTATTGAGCTTCTCTATTCTTTCTACATACATAGCGACCAGTTCGGCCGAGGAGATCTCCCCCGCTTCCATCGCTTGTTGCAGAGAGGTGATGTCAGTATCAACGATCCAATCTTTGTTCTCTTTCCCAATCAATTGCAATCCCTCCTCCAAGTTTCGAGACATGGCTACCTGAGTTATACTATACTCTGTGTATGGGTATTTATGGAATACACGTTCAGCGAGGGGGATCCTATTGCAGCTTATCAAACGAATCAAAGACAGCGATATCCTCGGCGGCGAGCCTGCATACTTAGATGTCGTATCGCGCTACGCGTCGAGAGGTGTTCTGGTGGATCGCGAGATGAACGTCGCGATGATGTATATGTCGGAAACAGATCTATATAAGCTGCCAGGCGGAGGCATCGAGAACGGCGAGCTTCCGGAGGATGCTTTTCTACGCGAGATTATGGAAGAAACCGGCTATGAGGCCGAAATCACACACGTCCTGGGGCGCATTGAAGAGCATAAGAACCGCAACGGCTTCATGCAGCTCTCCTACTGCTACATCGCTCAAGCCCAACATCTTGCCACAGCTCCCGCATTGACCAAAAAAGAAAGGCAGCTCGGCATGTACGTAACGTGGATGAACTTAAGCCAAGCCTTGGAAGTCATGAGCGAATCCCTGGCCAAATGCCGCCAGTACTCCCCTTCTTTCATGCTGTTGCGAGATAAAACCATCCTGGAACAGGCCTTCGGCATCATCGCCGGACAGCGGAGTCCTGAATAGATCTAATGCAAATCAGTGAGGTGCTTCTTTTTGAAAATCGATCGTCTGCTTGCCATTACCATGCTGCTGCTGAATCGCCGCCGAATAAGCGCGAAGGAGCTCGCAGAGCGCTTCGAGGTATCGCTGCGCACCGTGTACCGGGATGTAGAAGCCATTAATCAGGCGGGGATTCCCATCGTGTCCTATGCCGGCTTAAGCGGCGGTTATGAAATCATGGACCAGTACCGGCTGGAACGCCAATTCCTGTCCCTGGAAGAGTTGCAATCGATCATTGTCGGGCTCAAAGGGATCCGGTCCACCGTCGGCGAACAGGAAATCGGCAATCTGCTCGATAAAGTCGGCGCGCTCGTCGCCAAATCGGAGATGAATACCGCAAGCCGGCTCGACAATCAACTTATTATCGATATGAATCCATGGCGTCAAGACAGCCAAGACCAAGAGAAGCTGGGCAGGCTGCGCACAGCCATCAAGGAATCCAAACAAATTACCTTCCAGTATATTTCATCCCAGAGCGAACAGTCCGTTCGCACGGCGGAGCCGATGAGCATCGTCGCCAAGGGCTTCGGCTGGTATCTATACGGCTACTGCCTGCTGCGCCAGGATTACCGTACCTTCCGGCTATCCCGGATGAAAGAAATCGAAGTGCTGGACCAAACCTTCGAACGAAGAGCCGACGTCGCCCAGCCCCTCCAGCATGGCTGGGGCCAATGGGACTCTAGGGCTCTGATCACCATGGTGCTCCATGCACAACCCAGCATCCGAGCCCAGATCGAGGATTATTTCCAAACCAAGCAGATTGCCTATCAGCCTGACGGCTCCATGATCGTTACCGCCCAACAACCGAACGAGCCCTGGCTGCACAACATGCTGCTCGGCTTCGGACCTGGCGTACGCATTCTCGAGCCCTCGCATCTGGCGGCCGTGATCAAAGAGAAAGCCGAAAAAATTGTAGCGCTCTATTCCTAACACTGACAGGATGTTGTCAGTCAGGGTGCCTATAATGAGGATATATCCCATTCAAGGAGGCTTCTCTTATGTTTACTACGATTCAAGATTTCGTTAACGAGTGGAACCATGAATCCAAAACGACTCAGCGCGTACTAGATACTTTGACCGACGCGTCCCTTGCCCAGCGCATTGCGCCGGATTTCCGTTCGCTCGGCCAATTGGCTTGGCATATCGCCACGACGATCCACGAGTTCACGACCCGTACCGGCCTATCGTTCGAAGCGCCTGAAGGCGGCGAGCTTGCGCCGGCCTCGGCCAGCGTGATTGCCGATACATATCGGTCGCAAGTTGCAGCGGTAACCGGCGCGATCCAATCCCAATGGACGGATGCCAAGCTTACGGAATCCAGCGACATGTACGGCGAGATGTGGCCTAATTCACTGGCGCTGCGCATGCTGATCTCGCACGAAATTCATCACCGTGGCGAGATGATCGTGTTGATGCGCCAAGCCGGACTGCGCGTGCCGGATGTGTACGGCCCGACCCGCGAGGATTGGCTGGAACGGGGCATGCAGCCGCTCGTGTAATCGGGCGGTACGGACCTTCACGGGGATTGGGATAAATTTGGAAGAGTGGGGGAAGAGTAAGGGAGCTTAAGATTCTAAGCTCGGAGCGTGACTCGATTGCTCGACTTTATTCACACACAGGAAACTTTGACAGCCGCCGAATGGGCCATGCGGGCCATCGTAGGCTACATCTTCCTGCTCATCGTAGCCAAATTGCTGGGGCAGCGTTCCATCTCCCAGCTCCGATTTCTAGATTTCATAATTGCGCTTATTCTGGGCAATATTATTGCCCACCCCTTGTCCGACGAGCGCTTGTCGTTAACAGGCTCCATGATAACCACCACTGTGCTCGTGGCTCTGTATATCATCACCTCATGGCTCGGATTAAAATGGAACTTCCTGAAGCATTACCTCGATCCGGCGCCTCTGAAGCTGATCCAGCACGGTCAGATCATCATGCGAAACTTGGGCAAAGCCCGTATTTCGGTCGACCATCTCTTCTCGGAGCTGCGCAAACAGCAAATCGAAGATATCCAGAAGGTCGCTCTCGCCCTGTGGGAACCCGGGGGCACTATCTCCTTCTTCCTGGAGTCCCAGTATCAGGCCGTTACGCCGAAGGATTTGAATATCCCTACCGCCTCCTTCTCACTGGTCAAGCCTGTTGTGGTAGAAGGAACGACGAATGCCGCCATGCTGACCGAGCAGGGGAAGAACCAGGCGTGGCTGGAGGAACAAGTTCATCATGCACAACTTGACCTCCAAGATGTCGTTCTGGCCACCATCGACGACCAGCACCAAGTGCGCTTCTACACCGAAGCGGATACGAACGGACAGGACGAGCTCCCTCCTTCTTGAGGGGCTCGTCTGGCCGGTATCCCCGTGTCCGGGCCGTCTTGACCGGCATGAGCCGCTTGAGCAGCATCGCCGCCTTCCTTGCTCAGGCAGCGCAAAAGGCATCAGCATGCCCACCGTCACGCGCTGAGACAATACCGGCATGGCATCCCCCAAAGCGAGCTGCAGACCGACGGTGTAACGGAATCGGGTACCCGGTGATGTTTCTCCCGGATCGGGACATTTTGAACGCGGCTTCGAGCTTCTCCTTCCTTAACGAACAAACCGCCCAGCTGCGGCGCTGTACTCGAAGCTTCAGCTTCAAGTATCCAGCGACTAAGGCTAAGCGGCTTAACGCCAAAATAAACTTACGTATGGCTGAAGCGCTTCTCGATCTGTTTGCTGATCACCATCGAAACGCCGATAAATAACACCACATAAACGAGCCGTGCGGGGCTCTCGATAAACCGGTGAATATCGTAACCGATGAAAGACACCGACATTACCATCACCGCTTTGCCGGCAAGAACAGCCACCAGGAACGACCGAAACCTCATCCCGACCAACCCGGCCGCCATATTAATGACGACGAACGGCCCCACCGGAAACAAACTGAGCAGGAACACATAATTGAAAGCCTGTCTGCGCGCCCAGACGAGGCTTTTTTGCACCTTTGGCTTCTGCGACCAACGCACCAGATAGGGGTGGCCCGCCACTTTTTTCACAATTGCAAACGTCACCAGGCATCCGCTAACAATGCCGATCCACGAGTACAGAAAGCCGAGCCACAGCCCGTATACGGCAGCGTTGACGCTAATGATAACAAGCGTGGGCAGCGGGGGAACGAACGACTTCATAAATGGAAGTAAGAGACCTGGCAACGGACCTAATGAGCGGTACTTTTCGAGCAGCAACGCCAAATTCTCCTCCGTCATGTAGGACAATAACTCTGAAATACCCATGAGGGACCAACACCCACCTTGCTGAACTATAAAACTCGGCGGACACACCGCCTTCTATAGGCATGATAGCATATTTTGCTGGAGCGCGGCAGTTTCTGCCGGTGCAGCCGGGACGGTGCGGTGCGGAACGGCTTGAGCAGTTGCTGACACTGGCTCTAAGGCGGGCAGAGGATGCTCGGATGGGAGATGGGGTTGCTAAAGGTGCAGGCTGCACTTGATGCGCGGGAGCGAGCTTGGCGCGAAAGCTGGTTGCGGCCAAGCGGCGGGTTGCAGCCCAGAGGCGGCGAAAGCAGACTAGGGTGACTGGTTGCGGTCCAGCGACGGCAGTATGGGGGCTGACTTCTTGGGCTGCGCGAAAGCAGATTACGACAGGATGGCTGGTTACGGCTCAGCGGCGGCAGTATGGAGGCTAACTTCTGGGGCTGCGCGAAAGCAGATTACGACAGGATGGCTGGTCACGGCTCAGCGGCGGCAGTATGGAGGCTAACTTCTGGGGCTGCGCGAAAGCAGATTACGACAGGATGGCTGGTTACGGCTCAGCGGCGGCAGTATGGAGGCTAACTTCTGGGGCTGCGCGAAAGCAGACTACGACAGGATGGATGGTCACGGCTCAGCGGCGGCAGTATGGAGGCTAACTTCTGGGCTGCGCGAAAGCAGACTATGGCAGGATGGCTGGTCACGGCTCAGCGGCGGCAGTATGGAGGCTAACTTCTGGGGCTGCGCGAAAGCAGGTTACGACAGGATGGATGGTCACGGCTCAGCGGCGGCAGTATGGAGGCTAACTTCTGGGGCTGCGCGAAAGCAGACTACGACAGGATGGCTGGTTACGGCTCAGCGGCGGCAGTATGGAGGCTAACTTCTGGGGCTGCGCGAAAGCAGGTTACGACAGGATGGATGGTCACGGCTCAGCGGCGGCAGTATGGAGGCTAACTTCTGGGGCTGCGCGAAAGCAGACTATGGCAAGGCGAGTTGAGTCACGCTAGGGAAATTGAATCCTCTATTTCCGGCGGAAACGGTATTTTAGCAGGCTAAGCGGAAATACGGTTCGCTATTATACAGTTCAACACCATTTCCCGCCTATCCAGAGGCGAATAAGGTATTGTATTTCCGCTAGACGGTCGGAATACGCCCATTTTGCCCGAATAGGGGATTAGATTTCCCTTTCAAACTGAAACCTCCCCGCTGCAGCCGCTTACGAGCCCAGTTCACCGTGTGTAGATACCTCAGGATAGGCTTGAAACGATGTAGGGGACCCTCGGACTTCCACCTGCACCACCTCCCCTCCTCTCATGATTGTTCGCGGGCAGCTAGATTGACGTTTGTAGATACCTCAGGATAGGCTTGAAACGATGTAGGGGACCCTCGGACTTCCACCTGCACCTCCTCCCCTCCTCTCATGATTGTTCGCGGGCAGCTAGTTTAACGTTTGTAGATACCACAGGATAAGCGTGAAACGATCTACGGGACCTTGGACTTCCACCTGCACCTCCTCCCCTCCTCTCATGAATGTTCGCGGGCAGCTAGTTTGACGTTTGTAGATACCTCAGGATAGGCTTGAAACGATGTAGGGGACCCTCGGACTTCCACCTGCACCACCTCCCCTCCTCTATGAATGTTCGCGCGCAGCTAGTTTGACGTTTGTAGATACCTCAGGATAGGCGTGAAACGATGTATGCGACCCTCGGACTTCCAACTGCACCTCCTCGCCTCCTCTCATGAATGTTCGCGGGCAGCTAGTTTAACGTTTGTAGATACCACAGGATAGGCGTGAAACGATGTATGGGACCCTCGGACTTCCAACTGCACCTCCTCGCCTCCTCTCATGAATGTTCGCGGGCAGCTAATTTGGCGTATGTAGATACCACAGGATAGGCGTGAAACGATGTATGGGACCCTCGGACTTCCAACTGCACCTCCTCGCCTCCTCTCATGAATGTTCGCGGGCAGCTAATTTGGCGTATGTAGATACCTCAGATAGGCGTGAAACGATCTATGGGACCTTCGCGGGTTGGGGAGCACACGAGACACGGACCCCTATAAACAAAGAAAAATCCTGCAATTCGTGCATTAAATCCCACAGCATGAGCACTAACGGCTCGATACACCGGAATTTAAGGCACTTATTACAGGATTTTTTCAATTCATGCATTCAGCCTTATTATGATGCCTACTGCATGCTACTGTACTTGTAATGCAAGCTTAGTTTCGCAGGCGGCACCAACGACCAGCAGCCTACAGCAGCAGCCGGCCTGGAAGCCATCACGCTTCCAACGGGTTGACCGCCTCATGGAGCAGCTGCTCCAGCTCGGCGGTGTAAGCCGCCCGCTGCGCTTCGATCCAACCGAAGCGCTCGGCCATGAAGGCGATCACCGGAGCCTTCCACTGCCTTGCCCACGCGATATCGAAGAAGAGGGCTCCCGTACGTCGGATGAAGAAATCCGACGGCTTCACAGCCATCTCGTGCTCGATCGCGTACACGAGCGCAGCGAGCACAGCAGCGGGCATGCCCCGCTTCGCCGCCTCATCCCGGTACTGCTCCACAAGCGCAAACACGGCGTCCACGTTGGACCCGTAGCGGTGCGCCAGCAGAGCAGCCTCAGACCGCGCCAGCCCCAGCTGCTGCCCCTGGCTGGCCTTGCGCTGCACGAACGGTTCCAGCTGCGCGGAGCCGCCCACATCGCCGCCGGAAATCGGCAGCGTGCGCGTACGGCTCGGGGGCAGTCCAGCCCCCGGCGCTGTTCCCTCCGCCACCAGCATGGCGGCGATTTTGTCCACGACCGTCTCCGCCATTTTGCGGTAGCCGGTCAGCTTGCCCCCGGCCATCGAAATAAGGCCGGAGTCGGAGACGAAGATTTCATCGCGGCGCGAAATCTCCGAAGGATCTTTGCCCTCTTGATGGATCAGCGGGCGCAGCCCGGTCCAGCTCGACTCGACGTCCGCTTCCGTCAGGCCGAGGGTCGGGAACATCTCGTTCGCGGCACGCAGCACGTAGGCGCGATCCGCCACCGTAATCCGGGGATTCACGATATCCCCTTTGTAGTTCGTGTCTGTCGTGCCCACGTAGGTTTTGCCGTCACGAGGGATGGCGAATACCATCCGTCCGTCCGGCGTATCGAAATAAATCGCCTGCCGCAGCGGAAACTTGCTCTGGTCGAAGACTAGGTGCACGCCTTTGGTCAGATGGAGGGTTTTGCCTTTCTTCGAACGGTCCATCTCACGAAGCGTATCGACCCAAGGTCCCGCCGCATTGACAATCTTGCTTGCATACAGCGAGTAAGACGCTTTCTTCCCTTCGCCGCCAAGCTGATCCACCACACGCACGCCGATCAGCTTGCCGTTGTCCATCAGCAGCTCTTCCACTTTGGCGTAGTTCACCGCTTGAGCGCCGAGCTCCACCGCTTTTTTCATCACTTCAATCGTCAGCCTCGCGTCATCCGTGCGGTATTCCACGTAATAGCCTCCGCCACGCAGATCCTGCTTTTTCAACAGCGGCTCATGACTTAGCGTTTGCTCGGGACGAAACATTTTTCTGCGCTCCGACCGTTTGACCCCGGCCAAGAAGTCGTAGACGCGCAAACCAAGCGACGTAGAGAACTTGCCGAACGTACCGCCTTTATAAAAAGGCAGCAGCATCCACTCCGGCGTCGTCACATGCGGCCCATTCTCATACACGATCGCCCGTTCCTTGCCGACTTCGGCTACAACCTTCACGTCCAACTGCTTCAAGTAGCGCAGCCCCCCGTGAACAAGCTTGGTCGAACGGCTCGATGTCCCCGCAGCAAAATCCTGCATATCAATCAGCGCCGTGCGCAGCCCTCTGCTCTGCGCATCCAACGCGATACCCGCACCTGTGATGCCTCCTCCGATGACGATCAGGTCAAACTTCTGCCCAGACATGGCCTGCAGTCTTTCCGTTCTTGATAATCCGCTAAATGGTTGTGTCATTCCAATCTCTCCCCTCGAATATGAAAGCGAAAAAAGCCACAACAAACCCGGCACGCTCTCGCGTACAGGTTGTTCTGGCTTCTCCTAGTCTCCTACCATCGTATTAACTTGTTATCATAAGTATATCATTGCCCTGAATTATTTGAAAGCCATAGCAGCCCGTATTGCTTTTTTCCAGCCGCTGTACAACTTATCCTGCTGCTCCGCGTCCATGCGAGGCTGAAACACTTCGTCAATCTGCCACTGAGCCGCAATTTCCGCTTGGTCCTTCCAGAAACCGACCGCCAGCCCTGCCAAGTAAGCAGCTCCGAGCGCCGTCGTTTCGCTCACGACCGGCCGCTCTACACAAGCGCCCAGCATATCGCTCTGGAACTGCATGAGGAAATTGTTCTTCACCGCTCCGCCGTCAACCCGCAGCTTCGTCAGCCCAATCCCGGAATCGTCCTCCATCGCCTGCAGCACGTCCTTGGTCTGATAAGCAAGAGACTCCAGCGTTGCCCGGATGAAATGCTCCTTCGACGTCCCCCGCGTCACTCCGAAAATCGCGCCGCGAACATCGCTATCCCAGTACGGCGTACCTAAGCCGACAAAGGCCGGCACGACATAGACGCCGTCCGACGAGTCCACGCGCTGCGCGTACATCTCGCTGTCCTGCGCTGTTCGAAGCAGCCGCAGCCCGTCGCGGAGCCATTGGATCGCCGAGCCCGCTACGAAAATGCTGCCCTCCAGCGCATACTCCACCTTGCCGTTCAACCCCCAGGCTATGGTGGTCAGCAGCCCTTTGTGGGACGTGATCGCTTCGCTGCCCGTGTTCATCAGCATAAAACAGCCGGTGCCGTAGGTGTTCTTGGCCATCCCTTTCTCGAAGCATGCCTGCCCGAACAGTGCCGCCTGCTGATCACCGGCCGCGCCTGCAATCGGAACCGCTGCGCCGAAGAACAGGCTTTCCTCCGTGTATCCGTAGATTTCGGAAGACGATCGAACCTCCGGCAGCAGCGAAGCCGGGACGTCCAGATGGCCTAACAGCTCCACATCCCATTGGAGCTCATGGATATTGTAGAGCAGCGTTCGCGAAGCGTTGGAATAATCCGTGACATGCGCTCGACCGCCAGTCAGCTTCCAAATGAGCCACGTGTCCATCGTGCCGAACAGCAAATCCCCCTGCTCAGCCTTCGCTCTCGCGCCTTCCACGTGGTCGAGAATCCATTTGATTTTGGTTCCGGAGAAATATGGGTCAATCAAGAGGCCCGTACGCTCCCGAAAAAGGTTATTAAGCCCCTTCGTCTTCAGGGCGTCGCAAATATCGGCGGTTTGCCGCGACTGCCACACAATGGCATGATAGACCGGCTCCCCGGTATGCCGGTCCCAGACTACCGCCGTTTCCCGTTGGTTGGTGATGCCGATGCCCGCAACTTCCGCCGGCTGCACCCCCGACTCCAACATCACGGCCGTCATTACCGCCTGGATCGACTGCCATATTTCAATCGCATCATGCTCCACCCAACCCGGCTTCGGGAAATGCTGCTTGAACTCCTGCTGCGCCGTGCGCACGATGCTCCCTTGTGCATCAAACAAAATCGCTCGGGAACTGGTCGTTCCTTGATCGAGCGCAAGAATATAGGAAGCGGCTGCTGCCATACTAGTTACCCCCACGTGATTAGGATCGTTGATGATAATGCTGCCACAGCTCGGTATTCGAGGTTGTAACGGCTGTCGCCCCGGCTCCCAGCGCCTGTTCCACATCCCCTGAGGTACGAATGAGGCCACCGGCAAAAATCGGGATGCCCGAACGCTCTTTCACCTCGGTAATGATGTGCGGAATAATGCCGGGAAGCACCTCGATATAATCAGGCTGGGTCCTCTCCAGAAGGGTGTAGCTTTTCTCAAGGGCACTGCTGTCCAGGAGAAAAAGCCGCTGAATGGCTAGAAGGCCGTTCTGCTTGGTCTTCGTAATGACCGTTCCCCGCGTGGAAATGATGCCGGCGGGACGAATGCTTTGGCACAGAAACTCCGCCGCATACTCGTCGTTCTTCAGGCCTTCGATTAAGTCGGCGTGAAGCAGCAGCTTTTTGCCGTTGGCACGCCCCAGATCTACAATGCTTTTGAGCTGTCCGATATGGCTGTCCAGCAGCACAATGTAGGTATAGTGGGACTTCAGCAGCTTCTCCAGATCTTTCATCTTACGAATCGCCGGTAAAATTCGCTGCTCCTGCAAAGACAAGCTCATCATCTCCGTTCATGTGCCCCCTTGCGGTGGGAAGAACACCAAAAAACTCACGAAAGATATACCAATGCTATGCAATTGGCAATCCCCGTGAGTTCTCCAGTTCTCCGTCACATGTTATTAACTTACTCCCATTGTACTTACACCCGCCCCGCCTGTCAATGAGAATAAACGTCTAGGATGTCGACAAAGCTTTACGCACGGCTAAAATGTACTTGGACTGGTCCAGCGGATTCACACCGCGCCGCTTCCGTTCGGCATGCACATCCGGCGGACTCGGCTGATACCCGCCGAACGAGGAGGTGATGACGCCTCTGCCCCCGGACATGGCGCTGAGCTTCACGGGGTAGTCCAGCGACGTGGCGACGGGGAGCCGCCCTTCGACGACGAACCTGTCGCCGCTCACTTGCGGCGGATCGAAGGTCGCCCGCATCTGCACCAGATCGCTGAGCACCTTGCCGCCGTAAACCTCAGGCACAGTAATCCGCACCTGCAGCATCGGCTCAAGCA
Source organism: Paenibacillus sp. MAHUQ-63 (assembly GCF_028765165.1). Classification (GTDB taxonomy): domain Bacteria; phylum Bacillota; class Bacilli; order Paenibacillales; family NBRC-103111; genus Paenibacillus_E. The sequence continues at coordinate 145,171 of NZ_JARADB010000005.1, forward strand.
GCGTCGTTCCGGTTTGGGCAAGGCCCTGCATGAGCCCCATCGGCGTGGCGACGGCGAAGTCAAGCGGGTGGGTGTGCCACACGTGGTGCTCGCCGTAGGTGAGCGTCACCTTCAGATCAGTCACCTCCCAGCCGAACAGCCCTTGCTGCAGCGCCTCCGGCACGCGGCGCTCCACCTCGCTCTGGTACTGAGCCAGCAGTTGATCGGCTCGCACTTGCGACGCATAGACGAGCCCGCTGCCCGGTGCGCCGGGCTCAATGCGAAAGCGCAGAATCGCCCAGCACGGCTTGGGCATCGTATAAGCGATGTAGCCTTCGCCAGGCTGCGATGGCGTTTCCTTGTAAATCACGGAAGGCTGATCGAATCTTGCCTTCAGCCCGAAACGCGAAGCCAGCAGGCTCGTTAGAATCTCCAGCTGGATCGCGCCCATCACCTTCACGTGCAGCTCGCGCTCCTCCTGCAGCCATTGCAGGTCGAGCAGCGGATCCTCATCCGTCAGCTCCTGCAGGGCGGCGACAAGCGCCGGATACTGCGCGTCGTTCTCCGCATGCACCTGTACGGTCAGCAGCGGCACCGCCAGCCGAGGCGCCGGGGGAACGGCGTCAGGCCGCCCCAGCACGTCGCCGATGCGCACCTGCGCTAAGCCGCACACGGCGGCTATATCGCCAGCCCCGACAAACCCGATATCTTCGGCCCGGCGGCCGTCGATCTTGCGAATCTGGGTCACCTTCTCCTCCACGCCCCGCGTGGCATTGAACACGGTGTCCCGGTTGCGGATCGTCCCCTCGTAGAGGCGGACGTAAGCCATTCTCCCCATGGTCTTGTCGCGCTCGACCTTGAAGACGACGGCCGACAGCGGCTGCTCCGCGCTGCCGCTCGGCCCTGGCAAATAATCGAGGATCGCCTCCAGCAGCTCCTCGATACCTACTCCTTTGCTCGATGCTCCGGCAAGCAAAGGAAACGCTTGCCCCTGCCGGGCGTACCGCCGCAGGGCTGCTTTCACGTCGTGCGCCGGGACGGGCACGCCTTCGACGTAGCTCGCGAGCATCGCTTCATCGAGCTCGGAGAGCTTCTCGACCGCTGCCGCCAGGTCGAAGCCGGGCGCGGAGGCGCCCTCTTGGAACACGCTCGCTACGCCGCGGAACGTGTCCTCCGCCCCTAGCGGCGCCTGGATCGGCACCGCCATCGGCGTGAGCTGCGTCTCGATTTCGTGCAGCACTTTGGCCGCGTCTGCACCTACGCGGTCCATTTTGTTCACGTACAGAAGCGTAGGGATGCCTAGCGATTGCAGCGCGTGCCAAATCATTTCCGTCTGCGACTGCACGCCTTCAACCGCCGAAACGATAAGAATTGCGCCGTCCATCACTCTCAGGGAGCGCTCGACTTCCGACAGGAAGTCCACGTGCCCTGGGGTATCTACCAGATTGATGAAGGTATCTTTCCAGATCAAAGCGGTCGTCGCGCTGCGTACCGAGATCCCCCGCTCCCGCTCCACATCCATAGAGTCCGTCTGCGCGGTGCCGCTATCCACGCTGCCGAGGCTGCGAATACGGCCGCTGTGGTACAGCAGATGCTCGGTTGTCGTCGTTTTACCCGCATCGACATGGGCGAAAATGCCCACATTTCTTCGCTTAGTCGAGAGATGATTGTTGCCCTTGCCCTTGTCCTTGTCCTCAGTCATGAGAAAGCTCCGCTCCTTCTGTTTACCAGCCATAGTCCTCCTATTATACTAGATCTATGAATATTTAAGGAGGTAGGCTGACTTGCCTGACATCGACGCCGGTTCCGATATCCCAGAAGAGCATTCATCCGTATCACCGCTGCGCCCGATCCTGCTTCATTCCGAGCATCCCGCCATCCTGGCGCTGTCCGAAACGGACAGCCGGTTGGCGCGCCTCATTCGCCTTGTGGGCGAACTGACGCTGACGCCGAGCGCCCAGCCTTTTGAGTCGCTGGCCATGTCGATTATTTCCCAGCAGCTTTCGGCCAAGGCGGCAGCCACGATCAAGGCCAGAGTCAAGCTGGCCGTGCCGGAATTTACGCCGGAGCAAGTGCTGGCTGTCGATGAGGCCGCCATTCGGCAATGCGGCGTGTCCTTTCCCAAGATCCGCTACATCCGCGATCTTAGCAGCAAAGTTATCGCCGGCGAACTGCGCCTCGACAACTTGCGCGAGCTCGACAACGAAGAGCTGCTCCGGCAGCTGACCGGCGTCAAGGGCATCGGCGTTTGGACGGCCGAGATGTTTATGATTTTCGCGCTCGGCCGGGCGGATGTCATGTCCGTCGGCGATGCCGGGCTCCAGCGCGCAGCCCGTTGGCTGCACCAGCTGGACGAGCGCAAGGACGGCAACTATTTGGGCCAAATCGCCCCGGCGTGGGCGCCTTACCGCAGTTTCGCTTCTCTGTACCTGTGGCAGGCGGTGGACCAAGGCTTCGTCGACTCCGGCCTGCCGATAGAGCAGCTGACTTGACGCTAGGCGGGTTCGGCCGCTGCAAGGCAGTGGTCGCCCGCTTCGTGCTGCGTCATGCTACTTCATGCTGCATCCAGGCTCCCGCAGCCTCGTCAGCCCGGCGTCTAGCATGCTAGCGCGGCTGTTTACTGCTAACGCTCCACGGCAGCTATACCCCTCATCATTGTCCCGTATGCAATCTAACGGACACCGGAGACCCTATTAGCCTCTGTGTCCGTTAGCACAGAATCTTTGCCTTATGTTTCATGCAGCGGAACCCGCAGCCCCCGCAAATACGTCTGCAGCAGCCTCCGCAAGCTCTCATCCCGCTCCAAATCCATCCGGAACCCGTTCTGTCCCTCCAGCGAGGCGAAGCCGTGCACCATACTGCGGAAGCCGCGCACCACATGCAGCGCGTCCTCTTCGCTCAATCCGTACGGCTCCAGGATGCGCAGCAGGAAAAGCACGACGTCCTGCCCCGCTTCCTTTAGCTCGGAATCCTCGTAATCGGGCAGCATTGAAATGGCTTCGTAGAGACCCGGATGCTTCCTGGCGAAATTGACGTAGGCGAAGCCTGCCGCCAGCAAGGCGCTATCCTCCGCTTTGCCGATCACCGCTTCGACCATCGCAGCCTTAATGAGCAGCAGCCCGCGCCGGGAGAGCTGCTTCCGAAGATCGGGAAGCCCCTTGATATGATTATAAAGAGACGGTGTTTTCACGTTCAGCTTGGCAGCCAAAGCCGCCAAAGTCAGCCCCTCCACGCCCGTCTCATCCGCTATTTCTACCGCTGCCTGCAGCACATTCGCTGCGTCCAGTCCTTGTCGCTGTGCCATAATCCCACTCTTCCTTTACTCTAAATGTTAGCTGTCTCCAGGCGAAACTTTCTAGCCGCTTCTTCAATAGCCCGGTCCATCACGGTAAGCGGCTGCTCAATCATTTTGCCGTGTCCTACCGCGAGGACCGAAGGCGCCAGCGCCCTCAGCTTCCGCGCACTGTCCAGCGACACCTCACGGTTCCAAGTCGCCATCGCCGGGAAAGGGAACCACAACTTCATCAGCCCGGACACCGCCACTCCGCCGCGGACTTGAAAGGCGTCGCCCGCAACCAACGCACGGCTGCGCACATCAAGGAAGGCCATCGAACCCGGCGTATGCCCCGGTGCGGCAACGGCTTGCAGCGAGCCGATCCGGTCGCCGTCCGCCAACAGCACATCCGGCTTCGTCCGGATTGCCTTCGGCACATCGCCTTTAATCGGCGATTGTCCTTCCCCGGCTTCCAGCTCCTTGCTGCCCGCCAGCAGCTTCGCATCTCGGTGCGAGATGTAGACTTTCACCTGCGGAAGCTCCAGCTTCAACCGGTCCAACGCCCCGACATGATCTCCATGCGCATGGGTAAGCACGATACGGGTGATAGGCTTGCCGATGCGCCGAGATGCCTCAAGAATGCCTTTGACACTGAATGGCAGCGCCGCATCGATGAGCGTCAGCTCACTCTCCTCTTCCACCAAATAACAATTCACTGGGAAAAAATTAGGCATGAAAGCCACCTGATGTAAAAACCCGATTTGTGTTAATTTCATCTTCGAACGCCTCCCGTTTACTATTTATATTAGTATAATAACTAATTGCATTAGTTTTGTAAAGGGGGATTGCTCCCAACCCTCAATTATTTTTTCCGTTATGGTAAAATAAAGCTATCTCTACTTCTAATCTTGCTAAAGTGAGGATTCCTTATGAATACTGAAACGTTAGAACTTTTCCGGACATTGACCGAGCTTCAGGCAGCGCCTGGCTTCGAGCGTGAAATACGCAGCTTCGTCCGCGGGGAAATGGCCAAATACACGGACGAATTCGTCCAAGACGGCCTCGGCAGTCTATTCGGCGTCCTGCGCGGCGATGAGGCCGGTCCGCGGATTATGGTGGCCGGCCATTTCGACGAAGTCGGCTTCATGGTGAGCGGCATCACCGAGCACGGTACGATCAAATTCCAGCCCCTTGGCGGCTGGTTCAGCCAAGTGCTGCCCGCGCAGCGCGTGCAGATCATGACCGCGCAGGGACCGGTCACCGGCGTGATCGGCTCGGTGCCCGTGCACTTGCTGGACGAGGCGGCACGCAGCAAGCCCGCAGACATCAAGACGATGTACATTGACATCGGCGCGGAAGACAAAGCCGATGTGCAGCGCATCGGCGTCAAGCTCGGGCAGCAGATCGTGCCGATCTGCCCGTTCACGCCCTTGGCCAATCCGAAACGGATTATGGCCAAGGCATGGGACAATCGCTACGGCGTCGGCCTGGCGATTGAACTGATGAAGGAGCTTCACGGCGGGCCGAAGCTCCCGAATGTGCTGTACGCCGGCGCGACCGTACAGGAAGAAGTCGGCGTGCGCGGCGGACGCACGGCCGCGAACCTCATCCAGCCCGACTTGTTCTACGCGCTGGATTGCAGTGCCGCCGGGGATATGACCGGCGACCGCAGCGCCTACGGGCAGCTCGGGCGCGGGGCGCTGCTGCGCATCTTCGATCCGACGATGATTACCCATCGCGGGATGGTCGAGTTCATTCTGGATACGGCGGAGACGCATCAGATTCCGTATCAGTATTTTATCTCCGGCGGAGGCACCGACGCCGGACTCGTGCATGTGTCCGGTACGGGCGTTCCGTCAGCAGTCATCGGCGTCTGCGCGCGCTACATTCATACGTCCGCATCGATTCTGCACGTAGACGACTACGCCGCTGCCAAGGAGCTTCTCATCAAGTTAGTGCGAGCGAGCGACCGCACAACATTGAATACCATTCATGCTCAAGCGTAACCATGAAATACAGCCCGCCGGTTGGCGGGCTTTTTTACGTGTTTGGCAATCGCCTCGTAATGTTTATATACAAATGTAGAACTCATGTTCCAATATATGGTATAATTAGTAGAATCATAGGCCGTAAGAAAGAAGGAAGAGCATGACGTACATTATTCGACAAGCAACAACCCAGGATACCGAGGAGATCAGCAGCTTCGTCTCCCAGCGAACGGGCAAGCTGATTTCACCGTTACACATCGAGAACCGGCTGCATTTCATGCGCGAGAACCCCGATGAATCTCTTTATGTATATGAAGAGGAGAACCGGATTCTGGGCACGCTGGGGTTTCGCATTCGCCATTCTGAGGATGACATTATTAAATTCAGCGAAATCTCCGTCATATCCATAGAGGAAGATGAATCGAACAGTCCGCAGGTAGCCGGTAACAAGTTGAAGAGTTATGCCGAGCAGCTTGCTCTGAAGCACGCCTGCTCGGGCATGTGGTGGATCACTGGCGCAGAGAACCATACCGACAACCGGAAAGTATGCGGCTTTCACGAAACGGGGTATCGCTTCGTTAAGAGATTCCTCTAGCAGCCGCAGCAGTACCATCAATATTTAAGGGGTGAATGCCATGTCAACCGGATTAAACTCAGGCCCCTTCCCTACGGATGGCACCGGAGGCCTTTTTATACTTATTTTTACGATTCTGTGCGTGCTGATTGGCGGTTTCATCATCGTCCTGATCATCAAGAGTGTCCTGCAATGGTCCGCTAATAACGCTTCCCCGATCGAAAGCCTCAGCTGCAAAGTCGTAGCCAGGCGCATGCATGTCAGCGGAGGTTCTGGTGATTCCAGTACGAATACGCGCTACTACGCGACATTCGAATTCGAAGACCGGAGGCGGTTGGAGCTGCGCGTAGGGCGCGACCAATTCGGTTATATCGTCGAAGGAGATCAGGGCATACTGATGTATCAGGGAACCCGGTTCAAAAGCTTTACACGCAATTTATCCCATCTATCCTAAGGAGGATACGTTCATGACTTACAAATTCGAGACCGCCGAAAGTTTGGCCTGGGTCGCGAAGGTACGGGATTTCTGCCGGCAGCTGCCCGAAGTCGAAGAGAAAGTAGATGGCTTCGGCCATATCACCTTTCGGGTGAAGGATAAACCGTTCATCATGATGGGCGAATCGGACGGACAGCCCTCGACAGCCATCAAAACCCAGATGACGACTCAAGAGTTCCTCCTCCAGCAAGAGGACACCGCTTATCGCAGAACCCCCTATATCGGCCAGCACGGATGGGTTTCCGTCATCGGTACGGACCGGGTACCTTGGGAGGAAATAACGGATCTCATCAGAGAGGGCTATGCCCGAACCGCTCCGAAGAAGCTGCTTGCGCTGCTCCAGGCCAAAGTCACGTAACCAAACCACTAAAAACCATGTAATCGAGAGATTTTTGAAGAATACGTCCAAAAAGTCAGCATAAATCACTTTTTATCGAATATTCTGAATATTTACAAAATTTTAATAATGGGCTATATTGGTATCAGGCTCACTTGACGGACAAGCCTTACAGCGGTAAGGACTCCCGAAAGCAGCCGGCACTCTCTGAGAGAGGGGATAGTCCAATGGACAACGTTAGCGAAACATGCCCACTTTATCTTCAAGCGACGGGAGAAAAGGTGCGGGAACGGGTAACGTTCATCGGGCATGTGGGAATCCAGAGACGGTAAATGTGCTACGCGTTTATTCCGAGGAAAGGATTCGTAATCACCTAGTCGTAATTTGCAACGTCAGTTGGTTGATTGGAGTGTGTGAAAGAACAATTGAATACCTTTAGCGAAACTTAGAAACCTCCGGTTATCATCGATAAGCGGAGGTTTCTATTTGTTCTTGTGCTGACAGCCGAACCGTGAACGACGTCTTCCCGGAATCGCTCTCCGCAGCTATTGTCCCGCTATGCATGTCGATAATTTTCTTCACGATCGACAGCCCCAGCCCATTCCCGCCGGCAGCGCGGTTCCTGGATTTATCCGCTTTATAGAAGCGTTCGAAAATGTGCGGCAAATCCTCTTCCGAGATAGGCTCCCCGTTGTTGGAGATTCGGATGACGGCCTCCTGGCCGTTACCCGCAGCATGGACGCTGATTGTGCCATTCGGCGGCGCGAATTTGACGGCATTATGAATCAAATTCGTCCATACTTGACTGAGCAAATCCTCATCGGCCGTTACGGTGACCGGCTCCAGCTCGATGTCCATATCGATATGCTTCTCCACCCATTGCGGCTCGCAAGCCAAAATATGACTGCGGATCTGCTTATCCAGCCGGTAGCTCTTCGGCTCGAAAGGGTGGTGCTGAGACTCCAGCGACGACAGTTTCAGCAGGTTATCGCTTAGCTTGGAGAGGCGTGTGCTCTCCGCTTCAATGATCTCCAAATAATGCTTGCGTTCCTCCTGCGTTAACCGCTCATTCTGCAATGCGCGGGAGAATCCGCTTATCGAGGTGAGAGGCGATTGAATTTCATGGGAAACGTTCGAAATGAATTCCTGCCTCATTCGCTCCAGCTGCCCTAGCTCTACGGCCATGTTGTTGATGGAATCGACCAGCTCGACGAAAGGCCCGTTGTGCGGATTATTGTCTACGGACACATTGAAATTCCCCCTGGACATGCTCTGGATGGCGGCAATCATCGTTTGAAAGAACTTCATCTGCTCACTGCGGAAAAAGCGCCCCAAGCAAGCCATCGTGAAGCCCCATAGCACCATGCCGCCGACACAATTAATCAGCTGCGCGACGACGTCAGGAGGACGTTTCTTCAAGCAGTCATACAGCCACCCGGTCCCATAAAAAGCTCCCAACCAATACAAGATGATGAGCAGAATGATGCCGAACGTGAAAAGCGTATTGCGAACCCGCTGCCGACGGGTCATGTTGCTTCGTGCGGACTTCCCCCGCCTTCTGCTCATGGTCGCAGCACCTCCATCCGGTAGCCGAGCCCGCGGATCGTCGCAATGCGAAAGGCATGAGCCTCCTCCGGAAAACGTTCCCGCAGCCGGTTGATATGGACATCGACGGTGCGCTCGTTGCCCTCATAGTCGAACCCCCAGATCTGCTCGATGAGCTGGTCCCGCGAAAAGGTTTTGCCCGGATAACTCGCAAGCTTGTAGAGCAGCTCGAATTCCTTAAGCGGCAGCGTTATGCTCTCCGAGCCTGCGGTGACTTCGTACGTTTTGCGGTTCATGGTGAGGTCTCCGACTTGAACCGTTTGGGACGAAGCGATTTTGTAGCGCTTCAGCAGCGCTTTCACCCGCATGGCGAGCTCAACAGGCTCGAAGGGCTTGACGAGATAATCGTCAGTGCCCAGCTCGAAGCCCTTGACCTTCTGCGCCGTCTCCCCTTTGGCGGTGAGCATGAGCAGCGGGATGTCATAGTGCTCGCGGAGCTCCTTGCACAGCTCCCAACCGTCCATATTCGGCATCATGATATCCATGATCACCATGTCCGCCTGGACGGTTTCCAGCTGCTTGAGCGCTTCTTCGCCGTCAGAGGCTTCCACGACATCGAAGCCCTCGTTCAGCATGAACACGCGAACCAACTCGCGAATATAAGGATCATCGTCTACGATGAGAATTGTAGCCATCTTGTACCACTCCCTTGTATTTGCCGCGCTTCTCTATGGGCATAATATCACCAATTATCGTCATCGCTACATACCGAAACATGAGGCCGGCGAATTTTAGTAATTCATAAGATGAAAGTAGCTTAAGCGATTTTTATAAACTGAATGTAAACCATGAGGGAGATTTCGAGAATGTAAAGGCTTTTTTTGGCAAAATATTTATGATACATTTTGGAGAAAGTATCGTTTCTGGGGGGACCGCACCGTATGCTACATGATACATATGCCGAGTTTTCCAGTTTAGAGAGCGCCGAGGCCGAAGCTGCTTATCAGCAAGAGGTGCATGCCGAGGGTTACGCCGGTTTCCGCCGTCTGCTTGACGGCCTGACCGAAGCTATCAAAGCTGCCTCCGACAGGGACATCCCTGAGCTGGAGAAGGTATTGGCCAAAGCTGCCCGCCTGTTTCCCGAGCCGGTTCGGTTCAGCCCGTCGTGGGAATGCATCTGGGCGGAGCTGGGCGCCAATCTGGCCGCGAAGAAGCATGTTCTCTCTTCCATCGCTGCTAATGAGCGAACAGGCGAATGGCAGGTCATTATGGACAACCCGAATGTCGTGCGGGAAGTCGTTTGTTATCCGGGTCTGGAGTTCCAAGATGCCGCATGGTTGTATGCTTATTTCCGCCCGCAGCTGGAGAAGTCGGAGTATATACGTCTGCAGAAGATCCAGACGGTCATTCAAGAGCTGGGCAGCTAGAGGGAAAATTGCCAAGAGGCCTGCCCCTTGCGGACAAGCTGTATTTTGACCGAAGTAGAACAAGAGATTGAAGGGAGTATCTAATTCAGACGCAGGAGAACTTGAATAGCTGCTCTGGTGTCCGTTAGCCAGAGCCTGCGCACCATTTTACCCCCGCCATACGACTGCCTACGACTGCCTATTTCAGCTTCGATTTCATCCACTCGCACCAATTCAGATCCGCATCCAATTTATGCAGCGCTTTGCGCAACAGCACGTAGTTGCCGAATAAAGGCTCATCCATCTCCAATTCCTCCAAAGGCTTCTCGCTTAGCTTGACGAGCTTCTCGAAGCTTTGCGTGTAATGCACTTTCCTCTTTATATAGTAGTCCTCGCGCTCAACGAGCATTTTCATCGCCTCAGCTTTGCTGACAAGACCGATGCAATACACCTTCAAGGCAAACTCATCGCGAGTCGCCGGTGCGTCAGTCGGCATGCCGATCCATTCCTGAAGTGCCTTTAGACCCGTGTCGGTCAAAGAATATACCTTCTTGTCCGGTTTATCGGATTGGGGTACATGAACAAACTCAACACACCCCTTCTGCTCGAGCTGAGCGAGAAGCGGATAAATTTGACTGTGTTTCGCGGGCCAGAAAGGCTGTATGTGCTGCATGAGCTCATAGCCGGTTCGGGAGTTTTTGGATAACAGGCTTAGCAAGCCATAAGAAAGGGTATTCATACGAAACTCCTTGTTATGTCATAATTGACATATGTCTACTTTGGTAGTATGATGATTTTCATTCAAAATTATAGAGAATCCGGCGAATAAGTTCAATCATAGACATTCAATGGATGGAGTGGAGGATGAAAGTGAGCAAGGACGATTTGCAGCAAGTCCGTTTCTGGCCAATCATGATTGCTATCTTCTTCGGATCGTTCGTTTCGATCCTGAGTATGAGCACCATTAATATTGCTATACCCATTCTTAGCGAGCATTTCCATAGTGATTTGAGCAAAATCCAGTGGACGATCACAGGCTTCATGCTTGCCAGCGGTACGATCGCGCCGATCACCGGTTACTTGGGCGAGAGGTTCAGTTATAAGCGGCTGTACGCTCTGGCGCTCGTCGGTTTCACCGTCTTTTCGTTGTTATGCGCGATTGCGTGGGATGCCCCGTCACTCATCGCTTTCCGTATTATTCAAGGGGCTTTCAGCGGTCTCATCATGCCGGCGACGATGACTATCGTGTACCAAGTGATTCCGCGCGAGAAGCAGCCGATTGCGATTTCCCTATGGTCCCTGTCCGCCATGATGGCCCCTGCCATCGGCCCTACGCTTAGCGGCTGGCTTCTCCAGAACTGGAGCTGGCACTGGCTGTTCCTGTTAAATGTTCCTGTCGGCCTTATTGCTACTTATCTCGTTATCCGATTGATTCCGTTCTACCGTCTTTCCGTACCGAAGAGGTTCGACGCCATCGGCTTAATCACCGTTGTGATCGGCAGTCTTACCTTGCTTGTCGCGTTCTCCGAAGGCCATGCCTGGGGCTGGACTTCCGGCCGTATTATCGGGCTGTTCGCAACAGGCGTCGTCGTGCTCGGACTTTTCATCTGGAGAGAGCTGCGCGCGGAAACCCCGTTGTTGAACGTTCGCGTTCTGACGAATGCGCGTTTCTCGCTGACGCTGATTATTTCCAGTATCGTTACGATCAGCTTATACTCGGGTACGTTCCTAACCCCTATTTTCCTGCAAAATATTCAACATGTTACGCCGCTTGATACCGGCTTGATTCTGCTCCCGGCCTCCCTGGCTATGGCGCTGTGTATGCCGCTTGTCGGGAAATTGTACAGTGTGGTCGGTCCGCGCATCCTGATCTTCGTAGGGATCGCCCTTATCGCCGTAGGTACGCTAACGCTTAGCTGGCTTAGCGTCGACGTCTCCCGCGGCTACATCCTGTTCTGGATGATCGTGCGGAATGTCGGGATCGCCTTCGCCACGATGCCTGCCAGCAATGCGGGTATGGAACAAATTCCGCGGACGCTGTCCGGCCATGCCACTTCCATGAGCAACTGGGTGCGCAACGTGTTCGGCTCTTTCGCCATCGCCTTGTTCACCTCGGTGCTGGCGGCCCAATCGACGAAACACGCCACGGATCTTGCCGCCGGCGGGATTCAAGATAAAGCGGTCATCGGGATGCAATCCTTCACAATGAGCGTCAATGACGTGTATTTGCTCGCTACTTTCATCGTGCTGGTCGCTCTGCCGCTGAGTTTGTTCGTCGGCAAACGCTCGGCCGAGAAGGAAGCTTCCGCTCCCGCTGCAGTTGCAGTCAAAGCTGAAATTGCCAAATAATAAGGACGGTTGCGTATTACCATTACCATTGCCTCTGCCTAGGCTGCACATTCAGCCGGGAAGGGGCTTTTCTTTTTTCTCAGCAATTGCTCAGCGAAGCTTCAGATGCTTTTCAGCGATAGCCTCTATACTCCCTTTATATAACAAACTAATTGGAAAAAGGCGGGAGCATATGAAGAGAACGCGACAACTGCATTTATGGATCGGGATGATCTGCTCGGTATTTATTCTCATTCAATCGGTAACGGGGTTACTGTTATCCGAGAAGTGGTTAACCGGCGCTTCCGAGGAACCGCCTCAGGGCATGATGCAAACTATGAATGCCGGAAATCAGGCTGGACTAGCCCAGGGGCCGAACCAAAACCAGGATCAGTCTCAGGGACAAGGGACATCGCAGGGACAGACGCAGGGTCAAATGCAGGGCCAAATGCAAGGTCAACGGCCGTTTCCTGGCGGCGGTGCCGGTCCGGGAGGACAGGCCGGGGTTACCGGTTTCATTAAGAACCTGCACGAAGGCAGAATCGGCAATACGAATGTGAAATGGCTTGTCGATCTCACCGCGATCAGTATGATCGTCCTCACTGTCACAGGGATCACCCTGTCGATCAAAACCCTTCGCGCACAAAGCATGCAAAGAAAAAGACGCCGATCCGCGGCACAAGAAGCTTGATCATATGCATCGCCGTCAGGGCGCTTACTTACACAAAAAGCCTTCAACCAAGGAACCATTTCCTCTGGTTGAAGGCTTTACTACTTATCCCAGCACTACGCGGTCATCCGACAGCTTGCTGCCGCTGATCTGTTCGAATTCCCCGAGCAGCTGCTCGACGGTCAAGTTCTTCTTCCGTTCTTCGCTCACATCCAGAATGATGCGGCCCTTATCCATCATGATCAGGCGGTTGCCGAGCCTGATCGCCTGCTCCATGTTATGCGTGACCATCAGCGTGGTCAGCTTCATCTCGCGCACGATCTCCTCGGTCAATCGTGTAATCAGCTCCGCCCGCGCAGGATCCAGCGCGGCGGTATGCTCGTCCAGCAGCAGAATCTGCGGCTGGGTGAACGTGGCCATCAGCAAGCTGAGGGCTTGCCGCTCTCCCCCGGAGAGCAGGCCGACCTTGGCGCGCAGACGGCCCTCCAGGCCGATGCCGAGACGCTGCAGCTGCTCCAGGAACACCGCACGGCGGCGCGCTCCCGTGCCGAAGCTTAGCCCGCGCTTCTTCCCGCGGGTATAGGCCATGGCGAGATTCTCCTCGATGGTCATACGAGGGGCTGTCCCCGCCATGGGATCTTGGAAGACGCGGCCGATCCAACGGCTGCGCTCGTACTCCGGCAAATGGTGGATCTTCTCACCATTGATCGCCACTTCACCGGCATCGGGCGTCATCACGCCGGAGATGATGTTCATCAGCGTCGATTTGCCGGCGCCGTTACTGCCGATGACCGTGACGAAGTCGCCGGGCTTCAAGGTTAAGTTGATGCCGATCAGCGCAATTTTCTCATCGGCGGAACCCGGGTTAAACAGCTTGGATACATTGGAAAGCTGAAGCATCAGCGGCCACCTCCCTTGTTCAATTGCACGGCCCGCGCCGTCAGTTCAGCCGAACGCCGCTTGGCGGTTGCTTTCTGGCGGATGGAACGCTGCACCGATGGCAGGACTAGCGCGATGATAACGATGATCGCCGTAATCAGCTTTAAGTCGGAAGCGTCGAGCCACTCCACGCGCAGCGCCAACGCTACGACGATTCTGTACACAATCGAGCCCAGAACAGCGGCCAGCGTCGCCCGGAATACGGACCTAGCGCCGAAGATCGCTTCCCCGATAATGACGGAAGCCAGACCGATGACGATCATCCCGATTCCCATGGAGATGTCCGCAAATCCGGAATGCTGGGCAATCAGCGCGCCGGACAAAGCCACTAAACCGTTCGACAAGCTAATGCCCAGAATGGTCGTATTATCCGTATTCGCCCCGAAACTGCGAATCATCCGGGCATTATCCCCAGTCGCTCGCAGGGATAGTCCCAGATCCGTGTGAAGGAAGCCGTCCAACAGCAGCTTGAACAGAATGACAACGATGAAACCGACGGCAATAGGAGAAATCGACGTGAACATCGTGTCCGCACCCAGCAGCGAAATGTTCGGTTTCCCCATAATCCGCATATTAATGGAATAGAGCGCGATCATCATCAAAATACCGGATAAAAGTCCGTTAACTTTCCCTTTGGTATGCAGCAAGCCCGTACAAGCACCGGCAGCAAGGCCGCCGGCAAAGGCCGCCACGCAAGCCAGCAGCGGCGAGTATCCGTTAGCAATCATAATGGCAGCTATCGCGCCGCCGGTTGTAAAGCTCCCGTCCACCGTCAAATCAGGGAAGTCGAGAATTCGGAATGTAATATAAACGCCCAGCGCCATCAACGCATAGAGAAGCCCCAGCTCAACGGCGCCGTTCATGGATTCCATCATAGGTGAACAACCTCCTTATTATTTTCACAGATGCGTCCGACGAGAGAAAAAAAGGGGCGGACGAAAGTGTCGTCCACCCCTCTTATCCTATCCATTACTGAATGATGTTTTTCTCTTTGTCTTTGACGGCATTTTTCATGGCATCCGTCACTTCGATACCTTGCGCTTTAGCCGCTTTCAGGTTCAGGATCAAATCCAGCTTGTCTGGAACCGTCACTTTCATGTCGGCAGGCTTTTTGCCGTTTTTCAAAATTTCGACAGCCATTTGCCCTACTTGGTAGCCGTGATCGTAATATTTGAAGCCAACCGTTGCGAATGCTCCTTTTTCCACGGTATCGCGGTCACTGGAGAAGAACGGAATTTTCTTTTCGTTGGCCACTTGAATGATGCCGTCCACACCGCTAACAACGGTGTTGTCCAGCGTGATCAAGAACGCGTCCGCACGTCCTACAAGCGATTGAGCGGCTTGCTTCACTTCGGATGTATTGGTTACTGGCGCTTTCACCAGTTTAATGTTATGCTTCGTCAGCGCTTCCTCTGCATTTTTGGCCATAATTACTGCGTTCGGCTCGCCTTCGTTGATGACAAGACCAACCGTTTTCACCTTCGGCATGTTAGCTGCTACGAAATCCATCAATTGAGCGACAGCCATCGGGTTCGTATCCGATGCTCCGGAAACCGTACCTCCCGGTTTATCTACATTCGTGACGATCTTCGCTGCCAGCGGATCCGTTACGGCTGCGAAAAGGATCGGGGCTTTCTTCACTTGCTGTACGACCGCTTGAGCGGATGGCGTAGCGATTCCAAGCACCAAATCATTGTCAGCGGAAGCGATCTTTTGCGCGATGGACAAGTTGTTCGTTTGATCGCCTTGCGCGTTATTAAAGTCGACTTTCAAATTCGTGCCTTCCACGATACCGGCATCTTTCAGCGCGGCCAGGAAGCCTTGGCGAGTAGCATCCAACGAAGGGTGCTCGACGATTTGTGAAATTGCTACTTTGTACGTCTTCGATGCGGCTGCCGTCGCTGCCGGAGCTGCTGATGCGCCTCCTGCCGCCGGCGTTGTTGCCGCCTTTTGGCCACAACCGGCCACGACCATAAGAGCTGCTGATAATACAAGTGATGCAAGTGCTTTCTTTTTCAACCTCATTACCCCTCTCTTTTGTACCCATTTGGCCAGCTTGAACCCGTCGTCCACTCATCACTTTAACGCTTTTGTTCATCAAAGTGCCGTGGTATACCGATATAGGCCAAGCCCATTTTCTAATTAACCACAGTTTAATTGGTACGCGTGTTTCCGTCAATTGTTTTATGCACCATGTCATAATTTGGCGCAGTCTTTCCGCTATCCCTATTTATAAAAACCGCGAAGCAGCTCGTCCATCACCCGGTTCGTCCGCACCCCCGTAACGCCGGTACTCGGGCTTGTGCCCAGACCTCTCAGTTCGTCCACAACCATCCCGATCAGAGGCTGCTGTACATGCGCCGGATTCGGAATCGTATATGTCTGCACTTCGCCGTCCGCCGTCTCCACGCGAAGATCGTCGCCGAATGTCGAGAACGCCACTTTCCCGCGGGAACCTACAATCTCGTTCACATCGCTGCGCTTGTAGCTGTTGAAGCTCCAAATGCCCGTGCCCATCACGCCGGACTCGAACGCGTAGGCGGTTGTTACGATATCCTCCACTTGATGCTGTCCGCTCTGATTTTTGGCAAAGCCCTTCACTTCGCCGATCGGTCCGAGCAAATAATCCAGAATATCGAGCGTATGGCTGGCCAAATCCACGAACAGACCGCCTCCCGACAGCTCGGGCTGAATGCGCCACGGAAGCTCTTGCCCCTCGTCCTCTCGCAGCATCTGGAGATAGGTCGTATGGACGAAGCGGATCTCGCCTATCACGCCGCTGTCCAGCAGGCTTTTGATCTGCAGAAACTTTGGCAGCCCCCTGCGGTAATAAGCCACGAATAACGGCACACCCGCTGCTTCGCAAGCGGCGATCATTTCGAGGCACTCCTCATGATTACGGGCCATCGGCTTCTCGACATAGACCGGCTTTCCCGCTTTCGCTGCCATCACGGCATAATCCCGATGGAAACCAGGAGGCGTCGCCACGTAAACTGCGTTCACATCAGGATCATTCACCAACGCTTCCGCATCGTCGTACCATTTGGCTACCCCGTGCCTTCTGGCATAGTCCTCCGCTAACGCGCCATTGCGCCGCATAACGGCAACAAGCTCAGACCCGTTCACTTTCTGAAAAGCAGGCCCGCTTTTCACTTCCGTCACGTCGCCGCAGCCGATAATCCCCCATCGAACCTTATCCATACATCGATTCCCTCCAGCTCTATGCAATTTGTTACTTCATAACATTCGACACACGCGCCTCTCCTCCTCCGAACCTATTTCAATTGGTACAAAAGATATCGCTGCAATTGGCACTATGTCTATCCCACCCATGTTGCTATAATGTCGGAAAATCTAACGAAACAGGTGAGCCAACGCATGTATGTCCCTGCCCATTTCGAAATACAGGATGTTCGTCTGATGTACGATATCATGGAACAAAACGGCTTCGCCACGCTGGTCTCCCAGCATCAAGGCCGTCCGTTCGCTACGCATCTCCCCCTTACGCTCGATAGGGAGAACGGCTGTCTTCTCGGCCACTTCGCGCGTCCTAACCCGCAATGGACCGATCTGGAGGGTCAGGAGGCGCTCGTTATTTTCCAAGGACCTCATTGCTACATCTCCCCTTCCTGGTACGAGACCGGCACCTCGGTTCCAACGTGGAACTATGTAGCTGTCCATGTCTATGGGCGGGTCCAGATGGTTCATGACACCGAAGAAACCCTCTCTGCCATGCAGGACTTGGTCGTCAAATACGAGGCGTCCGATAGCCCGTATAAGCTGGCCGACGTGGACGCCGCCTATTTGGCCGGGTTAAGCAAGGGGGTTCAAAGCTTCCGGATCGGCATCACCCGCATGGAAGGCAAGGCGAAGCTGAGCCAAAACCATCCTGCCGAGCGTCAGGAGCTCGTCATTCGACGGTTGGAGCAGCTTAACCGGGAAAATGAGAATCAGATCGCGGCGCTGATGAGGCAGAACCTTGCGGCTCGCGGCGGACAGTGAGACTGGCGGGAGGATGTGGGTTGCGACGGATAGGGAGGCTAGCGGGGCATGCGCAGATTGTGACGGACAGTGAGGCTGGCGGGAGGATGTGGGTTGCGACGGATAGGGAGGCTAGCGGGGCATGCGCAGATTGTGACGGACAGTGAGGCTGGCGGGAGGATGTGGGTTGCGACGGACAGGGAGGCTGGCAGAGCATGCGGGTTGCCTGCAGAGCGGTGCCCGCTCCGGTTGAGACTCTCCGTTGAGGAGCTCCTCGAGCCGTGGCGTAACTGGAATTTCTCCCGTTATTTCGGCGGTTATTGGCCCAGTTGTGCGAATAGAGGGAATTCCTCCCGTTATTTCATCCACTTTTCGCGTAAAGACAGCAAGTTGAGGGAAATTAACAGGAGTTTTTCCTGTTATCCATCGTTTGTGGATCGATCAGACTTCATTTAACAGGAGAAATTCCCGTTATGGGCGAGACTCTTGTTGAGGGAGGCCTGCTCCGGTATAGGTGAGACTCTTGTCGAGGGATGCCCGCTCCCTGTATGAGACTCTCCTTGAGGAGGGCCGCTTTCTTATCCTCGGGCCGTGGCGTAACTGGAATTTCTCCCGTTATTTCCGAGGTTATTGGCCCAGTTGCGCGAATAGAGGGAATTCCTCCCGTTATTTCATCCACTTTTCGCGAAATGACAGCAAGTTGAGGGAGATTAACGGGAGTTTTTCCTGTTATCCATCGTTTGGGTGTTCATCAGCTGCATTTAACAGGAGAATTTCCCGTTATGGGCGAGACTCTTGTCGAGGGATGCTTGCTCCCTGTATGAGACTCTCATTGAGGAGGGCTGTTTTCTTATCCTCGGGCCGTGGCGTAACTGGAATTTCTCCCGTTATTTCCGAGGTTATTGGCCCAGTTGTGCGAATAGAGGGAATTCCTCCCGTTATTTCATCCACTTTTCGCGAAAAGACAGCAAGTTGGGGGAAATTAACAGGAGTTTTTCCTGTTATCCATCGTTTGTGGATCGATCAGACTTCATTTAACAGGAGAAATCCCCGTTATGAGCGAGACTTTCGTTAAGGCAGCCCCACCTGCCTCATCACGCCTCCAACAAAAAAGCGGCCGAACAGATCAACTGTCCAGCCACTCTATCCACCCCAAAAACCATGCCTCCCGCAGCGCTAATGAATCTCGCGCTGCAGCGACCCCGCGGCAGCGGGTCCCTTGCCTGCCTCAGCCAACACAGGCGAAGCGTCCGCAGCCAGCTGCTCCTGAATCTGCAGCTGCTGCGTGGCGAACTCGCGATACATCTCATGCGTCTCCAGCAGCTCCTGATGGGTACCGCTTCCTGTGACGACGCCTTTGTCCAGGAAGATGATCTGGTCGGCATCGACGACCGTCGAGAGGCGGTGAGCGATGACGAGCGTCGTACGTCCCTGCATGAGGTTCTGCAGCGCTTGCTGCACGACAACCTCGGACTTGCTGTCCAGACTCGATGTCGCTTCGTCGAGCATAAGAATTTTCGGATCGCGCAGCAAAGCCCGCGCAATCGCAATCCGCTGCCGCTGTCCGCCCGACAGCTTGATGCCGCGCTCGCCGACCTCGGTGTCATACTGCTGCGGCAGCTCCTCAATGAACGCGTCCGCATAAGCCATCTGCGAAGCCTGCTTGATCTCCTCCAGCGTCACTTCCCGCTGCAGGCCGTAGCACAGATTATCCCGAATCGTACCCGCGATAAGCGGACTTTCCTGGGATACGTACCCGATCTGACTCCGCCAGGAGACGAGTGAGAACCGGTCAATGGCATCCGCGCCTAACGTGATGGAGCCCGCCTGCGGCGAATAGAACCGTTCGAGCAGCGAGAATGTCGTCGTCTTCCCGCTTCCGCTCGGACCGACGATGGCCGTCACTTTGCCCGCTTCCATCGTGAAGGAGACATCTTTCAGCACGGACTCTCCCTCTTTGTAGCCGTAAGTGACTCCGTCGAAACGGATCGACTGTGAAGCATTCGTGACATTGGCGCCGGCATACGGATTCTCCTCTTCATAATCCAGCACCTTCAGGATCGTATCGGTCGCTCCCATCGCTTTTTGCGCTTGATTGAAGAATTGGGTGATTTGCGTAATCGGCATCACGATCTGGAATAAGTACAACATGAAAGCGACTAATTGACCCGCCGATATCGCCCCGGACGCCACACGCATCCCACCGTAACCGAACAGCACGACAAACAGCATGAGCATGACAAAGGTAACGAGCGGGGCCATCAGCGCTTGGATTTTGCCTTCGCGCAGGCCGAATTGGAACAGCTTTTGAATGCCGGAGCTGCCTTCTTTATACTCCACAGGCTCCGCGTTCGCCGCCTTCACCAAGCGGATCTCGGAGAGAACGCGATTCAGTACCGATGTGAAGCTGGCGGTCTCGGCCTGCATACCTTTGGAGATTTTGAACATTTGCCGCCCCAGCGGAAAGAGGATTAGGAAGGCGATCGGGAACACGCTGAACATAATGAGCGTCATTTTCCAATCCATATATAACAGTACGACGATTGAACCAACTATAGAAATAAGACCTGTAACAAAGCCTGACGTATGCTCGGCGATCAACCCTTTGATCACCGCAGTATCGTTCGTCATTCGGGAGATCGTATCCCCCGTTTGGTGATTGTCGTAGTAACCGACAGGCAGCACCAGCAGCTTCTTCCACAACCGGTCCCGAATGCCCGCCACGACTTTCTGCCCCGCATAATTCAGCAGATAGACGGAAACCCCGGATGCGACGGCCGAACCGACGAAGGCGACCGCCATACCGCCGATCTGCATCCAGTTCAAGGCGTCGATCGAGAAGCTGTCGACGACATTCTTCGTAAACAGCGGGATCACCAAACTCACCAACGTTGACATAATGCTTAATCCTAATGCTATGCTTAACAACAGCTTCGGAGGCTCAGCCTGCAGGATCAAGCGGAAAAACCCCCGCCAATTGCCCGCTCCCTGAGCCGCCGCGTTCCTTGCTTCTCTCACAGTTCATCTACTCCTTTACCCGACCGGATATGGATCCGTCTCGTCTATATGTTCTTTTCAGTTTCTCTTGGCAAAAAGAACTATACACCTGTATTTTAAACGGAATATAAACAGGATCGAATCGGTCCGGCGATGTAGAGGAGTTAAAGGCTAAGTCTCCGTTGTGATCTGCCATACGATGCCGAACGGATCTTCCAGACGCCCGAACATCGTCCCCCAGAACATACGCTCGAACGGCATGATCACCCTGCCGCCCTCGGATAAAGCCGCGAAAATTCGGCGCCCCTCCGCTTCACTCGCAAATTCCAGCGACAAGTCCATGCCTTGTCCCCGGTTCACCGCGTCGGTGCCCGAGTCCGCCATGAAGAAACGAAGCCCTAACGCATGCAGCTCCAAATGCATCACACGGTTGCGGTCCGCCTCATCGGCACCCGGCATATCTGCGAACGTGCGCAGCGAAACGATTTCGCCGCCCAGCGCCTTGACGTAGAAATCCGCCTGCGCCCTAGCGCTGCTGCTGTATATATAGGGAGTCAGTTTTGCCATCGTAAAAATCCTCCTAAAGTTTCATTATATTTTCCTCAATGTACTCAAAATATAGGATATCCGTAAAGGCCTATCCCCAGACGACACGGTCTCTTCCTTGCTCTTTGGCCGCATAGAGCAGCATATCCGCCGCGGCTACAAGCTCCTCCGATTTCTGATCCTTCTTGCGAACTGTCGCGCCGAAGCTCATCGACACGCCAAACTTGTCATCGTCAGAGCCGAATTCAAGCTTCTTGAGCTCCGCGATGAACCGCTGCAGCAATGCGATGGCCGGCTGGCGGTCCGGTGTGAACAAAATAATCGTAAACTCCTCGCCTCCATAACGAAAAGCACGGCCCTGATCCTCCGGAATGACGGTTTCCAGCAGATGGCCGATCGCTATAAGGACCGCATCGCCGACTTGATGGCCATAGCGATCATTTATTTTTTTGAAATAATCGATATCGCACATCACAAGCGTAAAATGCTTGCGCTGCGTAATCGTTTCCCGGATTTGCTCCTGAAAGCTGCGATGATTGTAGAGTCCTGTGAGATAGTCCTTTTTCGCCAGATTCTCAAAGATCCCCTTCTCTACGAAATGCTTGCGCTCGCGGGCCACGATGATCCCGCCGATAACCCCGATCATGACGGTGAAGGCGAAATTAAATAAATGCCGCGGCAGATCGGCCGCCATGAATCCGCCGTCCACTACGAAAACGACCCCGATATAGCCGATGAGGACCATATACGTTGCCACCATAGCGCCTGTGAAGCTCCAGTAGAGCGAGGCGTGCAGAAGAATCAAATATGAAATCGGTTGCAATGGGCTTTTCGTACCGCCGGTCAGGGAGATAATCATGATGAAGGCGACGTAATCCATGACCACGCCTAGCCTTGTCATATAACGGTATAAAGCGGAATTAATCGGTGACCGGTGCAAAATATACTCCGTAACTCCCATATAACAAACGGCAACGGAAAAAAGGACGGCAAATAGAATGAGGTCCATCTTCCCGTGCTGATAATATTTCAGATATAAAAGCGTAGAGGTCGGTACGAAAAACCACCTTACACAACTATAGGCAATCTCTAAAATGTGGTCGGACCTTCTTGTTTTGAACATACTGCCTTCACTTCCCTGGAAATGGAGTCCTTCGTGACATGGAATTCTAGGACCGTTCCAGGAACTCCTTCATTAAGCAATCCAGCATAGATTCCTGTCGTCGTCAGCACATCGTTCAATTTTGTTTTTTGCAGTTTCAATCTATACAATGGAAGGGTAAGACATCCTATAGCTAATCGACGAGGAGGTATTTCGATGAATACTTTTACATTCTATAATCCGACTACTCTTCATTTCGGACAAGGTCAATTGGAGAAGCTGACAACGGAGATTCCGAAGTATGGCAAAAACGTGCTCCTCGTGTACGGGGGCGGCAGCATCAAACAGAACGGCCTATACACCAAGGTAGTTCACATCTTGAAGGGATTGGATGCTGCGATTTTCGAGCTGCCCGGCGTCGAGCCCAATCCAAGATTATCGACTGTGCAGCGCGGGGTGGAGCTATGCCGCAGCCAGCAGATCGACCTGATTCTGGCCGTCGGCGGCGGCAGCGTCATCGACTGTGCCAAAGCGGTTGCCGTTGGCGCCAAGTATGAAGGGAACTTCTGGGATATAGTCACGCGCAAAGCATCCGCTACAGGTGCGCTTCCGCTCGGTACCGTGCTGACGATTGCCGCTACAGGCTCGGAAATGAACTCAGGCTCCGTCATTACAAACTGGGAGACCAAGGAGAAGCTCGGCTGGGGCAGCCCGTACGCATTCCCGAAGTTCTCCATTCTCGATCCGGCTCACACCGTTTCCCTGCCTGCCAACCAAACCGTCTACGGAATGGTCGACATCATGTCCCACGTGTTCGAGCAGTACTTCCATCATGGCACCAACACGCCGGTACAAGACGGCTTCTGCGAAACCATCCTGCGGACGGTCATCGATACGGCGCCTCGCTTGCTGGAAGACTTGACGGACCTGGAGCATCGCGGAACCATTCTATATACCGGCACGATGGCGCTCAACGGCACGCTCAGCATGGGCGTACGCGGCGATTGGGCGACGCATAATCTGGAGCATGCGGTATCCGCCGTTCACGATATCCCGCATGGCGGAGGTCTTGCGATCCTGTTCCCGAACTGGATGACCTACACGCTGGATGCCAACGAAGCGCGGTTCAAGCAGTTCGCGCAGCGTGTCTTCGGCGTCCAGGACGCCGGCAGAACGGACCGCCAGATCGCCGAGGAAGGCATCGCACAGCTTCGCGCGTTCTTCACCTCGATCGGCGCGCCAGGCCGGCTCGCGGATTACAATATCGATGACTCCACCATCGAGGAAATGGCCGATAAAGCGATGGTGTACGGCGATTTCGGCCACTTCAAGAAGCTGACGCGCGAAGACGTCGTCAACATCTACAAGATGTCGCTATAAGCGCAAAGAGGGGCTATCTTCCAGCAGATTCATCTGCATGGGGATAGTCCCTCTGTTCTATGGGTATGAGCAGCCGAAACCCTGCGTGTGTAACCACTATTCACGCCTCCCAAAGGGAAATAGAGTGCGCTATTCCCGCCAGTACCACCCTATTCATGAGCCATGTGGAAATACAGGGCCTTATTTGCCCCAGAGTTACTCAATTTCAGCCAAAATTCGGGAATAAGGCATCCTATTTCCTCTTGAGCCGCGAAACGGGCGCTTACCAGGTAAATAGCGGATCGTATTTCCCTATCGGGCAAACTTGCGCGGTGCAGCCCCCCTCACCGCTCCCGCTCACCGCAGCACCGTGTACCCCCGCCACTCCTCCGGCAGCAACCGCTGGTACAAGGGCTGCAGATAGCGGTCGTCAATCAGCAGCAGCACGCCCCGGTCCGTTTCGGAACGTATCAACCGACCGCCGGCCTGTTGAACCTTGTTCATGCCGGGGAAGACGTACGCATACTCGTAGCCGTTCTTCCCCGTCTCATCCAGATAGGACCGGATCAGATTGCGCTCCGGCCCCAGCTGCGGCAGACCGACACCGACGATGGCCACGCCGGTCAACCGCTCGCCGACCAGATCGATCCCTTCGGAGAAGATACCGCCCATGACGGCGAAGCCGACGAGCGTTCCCTCCCGGCCTGCCTGATACTCGGCCAAGAAGTTCTCCCGCTCCTCTTCCGGCATCTGCGCCGTCTGAACCAATATCCGCAGTCCGCTATCCCCTCCCTGTTCAGCCATAAGCTCCATGAACGCTTCCTGCACGCTGCTCATATAAGCATAAGAAGGGAAGAACACCAAATGGTTGCCCTGCCCATGACGAGTCACCATGTCATAAATCGAACGGGCGATGGGCTCCCTGCTGCGCTCTCGGTCCTGATACCGCGTGGATAACGGCTGCACATACACCTCCAACTGCTCTTGGGCGAATGGCGAGGGTACGCTGACGGAGTAATCCTCCTCGCCGGCTCCCAGTGTGTCCATATAGTAGGACAAAGGCGACAGCGTCGCCGAGAAGAACACGTGCGACCGGTACCCTTTGCCCATCTGGCGGAGCAGATGGGACGGGTCCAGACAGATGAGCTTCACGCCGGTCTCGTTCCGTTCGGACGTATACAGCGTCATGTACCGCTCGTCATACAGCTTCGCGATGCGGACGAAGTTATGCGCTTCGAAGTACGTCTCCAGCAGCTGCGGACTCGCGGGACTGCCTCCCCCTGCCGCAAGCTCTTTCTCCGCGCTAGCAAGGAAAACATCGAGCAGCCCCAGGAGAGCCTCCGGAAGCTCCGGCTCCGCCATCATGTGCCGTTCGCCGATCCGCTTGCGGAGTGCGATGAAATACTGATTAACGGCTTTGACCGCATCATGGAGATCGGCGCGCACACCTTTGAACTCCCTCTGCAGTGCAAGGAACGGCGACTTGGTCAACGTACTGCTGTACATCTCTCTGGCCCGGTCAATCAGATTATGGGCCTCGTCCACCAGCAGCGCCGTTTGCTTTTTCTGCTCGTCGAACAGCCTCTTCAAATTAATGCGCGGATCGAAAATATAGTTATAGTCGCATATGACGGCATCGGCGGCGTAGGCGACATCCAGAGAAAATTCAAAAGGGCAGACGCGGTGCTTCCGCGCATAAGTCTCCATGACACTTCGCGTCATGATCGTCTCCGACCCAAGGAGGTCCAGCACCGCTTCGTTGATCCGGTCATAGTAGCCGTCCGCGAATTCGCAATGCTCCTTCGTACACCGGACTTCCTCCTTCAGGCAGACCTTCTCCTTGGCCGTAATCGTCACGACATGCAGTTCGAGACCTCGTGCCTGAAGCAATGCGTAGGCTTCTTCCGCTGCCGTACGTGTAATCGTCTTCGCCGTTAAATAGAAAATCCGCTGCAGCAGCCCCTCCCCAATCGCTTTGACGGAAGGGAACAGCGTCGACATCGTCTTACCGATCCCGGTCGGCGCCTTGGCGAACAGCTTGCGTCCTTCGCCGATCGATTTATAGACCGCAGCCGCAAGCTTGCGCTGGCCCTCCCGGTAGGCGGGAAACGGGAAGGCCAGCTCCTTCACGCTCCGGTCCCTTCGCTGCACATGCTCATAACGCGCATGCGCATAAGGGTAATAACGCTCCACCACATCCTGCACGAACAGCTCCAGTTCAGAGAAGGAGGCTTCCCGTATAAACCGGCGCGTCTCTTCCGTATCCACCTGCATATACGTAAGCCTGATACGCATCTGATGAAGTCCGCGGTCTTTGGCCACCATATAGGCATAGCACATCGCTTGCGCCCAATGGACGGGATACGAATTCTCCTCGATCAAGCCGATGTCCGAAGAGGTGGATTTGATCTCGTCTACCGTTACCGAGCTGCTGTCCGCCTCCTGCAGAAGCCCGTCGCACCGGCCGTCAATGACGAATAACAGCTCCCGGCAAGGGATCTCCGCCGATACGTACACCTCATGCTCGTCCGATTCACGGTATTGCTTTTGCAATTTCTGGTGCGCCTTGGTCCCCTCGGTCAGCGCGACACTGGTCCGGAAGCTGGAATCGATACTGCCGCTGCTGAATACATATTCCACCAGGGAGCGCACAGAAATGCTGATCATTTGGGTCATTAGCCATTCTCCGTCTTAGAACATTTGTTCCTTATTGTAGCATGCGGCAAAGCCAAATATCCACCTCCCCTCAGGAAGTGGAACTGTGCTACAATAGCATTGACTTTTCAAATATTTTCCAACCCATTCAGGAAAGGAAGTTCCTATGTTCTTTTTCAGTAAACTCTTCCTTAAACTGCTTCGCTTGGACAACAAATTCACATTCACACTTGCCCTGCTCTTCATTCTGTTATCCGCGATCGGCGCCTATCTCCTGGAGAAGGAAACGTTCGGCAGCATTTTCAACGGGTTGTGGTGGGTGATGACGACCGTGACGACGACGGGATACGGGGACTTCGCGCCCAAAACCGTGGCCGGCAAATGCCTCGGCATCTTTCTGTACATCTTCGGCATCGGTCTTATATCCGTCACCATCAGCAAAGTAATTGACTCACTATTCGTCTATAGACAGCGAAAGGAAGAGGGTAAATTGCGATTTCAAGGCGAACAGCATTTTGTCATCATTGACTGGAGCAAAAATGCCGAATTGGCCATTCAGGAAATATTGAATACGGACACGACAACGGAAGTCGTCTTGATCGATACGCTGGATAAGACACCGATCGTACATAACCGGGTCCATTATATCCGCGGCAATCCCACCCACCTCGAAACGCTCGAAATGGCCAATATGGAGAAGGCCCGCTCCGTCTTCATTTTCGCCAATGAAATCACCGAAGATCAAGCGATGCTTCGCGACCCGTCGTTCGTCGACGGCAAGACGCTGCTCGTAGCCACCACCATTGAGCGCAATTTCCGCAACGTCCACTCCATCGTCGAAATCAAAAACAGTGAAAACATGCAAAATTTCCAGCACGTCAATGTCAACGAATTCATCCTCGGCTCCGAGACCATCTCGCAGTTAGCCGTCCGCTCCGCCTTCTCGCCCGGGTCGTCCCGCGTCGTATCGCAGCTTCTGACCAGGCGATCCAGCAGCAATCTTCATGTGTTGGGCAAAAGAAGCGAATGGCGCACGTACCGCGACGCTTTCGAGCGGCTGCTGGAGGAAGGCGCCACCCTGATCGCCGACCGCGATCAGTTGAACATCAACCGCAAGCTGGACCAGTTGATTCCAGAAGACGCGCAGCTCTTCGTCATTTGCGACGCGGACACGTTCCAGCGCATTTCTGCGCGGGCATAACGAAACAGGACACCGAACTCTCGTTGGCAGAGAGCCGGCGTCCTTCTTATTTATCCTTTGGGTGCAGTCCAACGAAACGGCGTCGTATTCCAAAACAAATCGGGATTGACCTGCACGTTATGCGCCCAGAAAGTGAAATGCAGATGCGGCCCGGTGGAGAATCCGGTCGTCCCGACCAAACCGATGATGTCCCCTTGTTTCACCCGGTCGCCTGTCTTCACCTTCAGCTCCGACATGTGAGCGTACTGGGAGAACAGCCCCATCCCATGATCGAGATAGATGGAATTACCGGTCAAGTACAGGCTGTCGGCCAGCGCCACGACCCCGTCGTTGGTCGCTTTGATCGGCGTGCCCTCCTTCGCGGCCAAATCCACCGCCATATGCGCGCTGTCGTATTTCCCGTTCACATAACGGGTATAGCCATACGGCGTCGTCAAAATCCCCTCGATCGGCTTCACGAACGGACCGCTGAACAAGAACTCCGGCTCGGACTTGCTGCGAGCCAGATCGATCTTCTTCTGATCGGCGGCGATTCGCGCCGTATCCTGCTTCATACTCTCCATCTGAGCCGTAACCTTCAGATACTGGGTCTCGAACTTCTTCGGCACGATGGTCAGCGTCTGATCGCCGATCGGGTATTTGCCGGGCTTGACCGCCATCGGAATCGGCAAATACGTGAAATACCCCGCTCCGTACGGCTGAAGCGTGTAGGTTTTGTTCTGCCAGGCGATGGTCCCCGGCTTGTTATGCCGCACCAGCACCGCATCCCCCGGTGCCGCCGTGTCCGGCACGAGCTTCCAATCGGCGCTCATGATGCCCTGAGCAGCTTCCTTCGTCGGATAAAGCGGAAGCTCCTTCGCCAGCAGCTGAAGCCGGTCCTGCTCCTTCCGGATGGCGGTTTTGACCTCCTCGGCCATACCGTCCGACCACGTCTGTCCGCCATCGGCCGTAACGAGCAGCGGGCTCTTCGCATCCTTGGAGCTGACAGGCAGCGCCCAGCCGATTCGCGGCGTCAGGAACTGCGTCATCTTCACGGGAACCTCGGCCGCCCCCAACATAACGGTCTGCGGAGATGGGAAGGCTCCTGTATCTCCCTCCAGGCGCAGCAGCTCCTCGAGCTTCAGTGCTCCCGTTGCAGTGGCAGCGCTTCCAGTCGGTGTTGGCAATGCACCGGCCGCTACGTTCTCTGTCCCTTCCCGCCACTGCGCTCCCCCGTCTTCTGTCACGACGAGGCCGTCCGCGTACCGCACCCAGCCATGTTCCAAATCCTCCATGCGGAATGTCTCGGCTACTCTGGGCGGCGGCGTAGGGGCCGGAGTCGCTGAAGCAGGAGCCGGGTCCGCTCTCGTCCAGGAGGAGACCGGACCGAACGGCGATTTGCCGATCAAGATCACAACACAAGCGGCAAGCAGACAAGCGCCTGCCAATAAAGGCCACTGCCGGCGGCGTTTTGCACGTTTCACAGCATTTATTCCCCCCTGTCCTGCAATGGGCTATGGGTTTCATTCATATGGATATGTGTCCATCATAACATAAAAAGCCCGAAGACAGCATCGTCTCCGGGCTTCGTTTAAATCTGTACGCTTTTCTTTGGTTCTTTCTGATCAATGCTCGTGTTGTTCACGAGAGGAAGCAACTTGACGCTTCGAACCATGGCAGACTGGCATAAATGGCAAGTCGGTTCGTGCTCGAAAGTGAAATTATCCCGCATCCAGCCTTTACAGCCTTCTTGTACACAAGACCATACCGTCACATTTTCTAGAGGCATCTCTTCAAAGGACTTTTTTCTGGAATACATGGTGATCCTCCTCCGTGTATGAACATTTAGTTAAATTGAAAAAGACTGCCATTACGCAAGGTAAGGCAGTCTTTTTAATTATATTACAGTTTTACAACGTTCTCAGCTTGCGGTCCGCGGTTGCCTTGAACAACGTTGAACTCAACTTGTTGACCTTCGTCCAAAGTTTTGAAGCCTTCGCCTTGGATTGCAGAGAAGTGAACGAATACATCGTTGCCGCCTTCAACTTCGATGAAACCGAAACCTTTTTCTGCGTTAAACCATTTCACTGTACCAGTAGCCATGAGTAATACCTCCAAAAAATTATTAACATGTTTTTTATTCTTCAAAGAGAAAAAATTCACACATTATAAAAGGTTCTAACAAAAATGAAAACCCTTTACAATATGTGAATTCAGGTTCTTTTTGTCGATTACGACCATCATATCATATCGCATTTGAAAACGCAAACTATTTCCAGTTCTTACATAGTGATGTAATCGCCCTCCACAGCACAGAAAAACTCCCATACGGGAGTTAGTCGTGGTGGTCTTCACCAAACAAGACGCCTTGAATTTCATTGTTCGCCTCTACGTTAAGCCTCGTTTTGAAATAGTCAACGACGGCCTCGACGGCTTTCTCCGCTTGAAACTCCGAAATGCCCGCTTCCTTGGCGACGTGATCCCGAACGATGTGCTTCATACAGTTTGCCTCCTTTCATGAGGGTTGTTTTCCGACATTTATGTTTTGCAATTAAGGGGAAGTTATGCAGGCCGCCCCAACTTTGGTCTAGGTTTCAATTAGCCTCAAGACCGTTTGCCGGCTTAAGCGAGGTCCCTATACTGAAGGTAATGAAGTTTACTGGGAGGGTCATTCAACGTGTACAGCATAAGTATAGGAGCCATCTTGCTCGGATCGTTATTCTATTTCATTTTCGCCTGGATCGGGAGTGTCAAAGCTTCGCGACTTCTATATAGCGGGAGCCCGGAGCGCATGCATCGCAAAGCGCGCAAGCTGCTCTTCTGGTCGTGGTTCCCCATCATCCCGGCTGCCGCTGTCATCGGCGCTACGGTTTGGATGCAGCAGACGATGCAGGCTGCTTTCTGGATCGACCGCATGCTGGTCGGGGTGCCGCTGATCGTGCTGCCGCTTCTGACGGTCTGGTTCGTATCGGTGCCGAAGCTGATCAAGCTGCGCGCGCTCACGAAGCCCCTGTCCGGGGAAGGGGAGCCGGCTATTCCCGCGGACCCGGCTATCTATCCAAGAGCGGCGAGTCCCGCTCTCATTCTTCCTTTTCAGATGACGGCGCTGGCCGCATTAACGTCCTTCTATTTCGCCCTTGTGCCGCCGTTCCCGTTCCAGTGGCAGGACATTGCCGTACCGCTGGCCGTTGGCGCAGTAGCGACGGCAGCGCTTTGGTGGAGACACCGGGTGCGGTTCATGCAGGTTAGCAAAACGGAATCCTACACGGCTCCCGCTTTCTGGAGACGGGGCTTGGCCATGCTCGGCGTACTTGCCGTGCTGGCTGCTTCAGGCTACTACCTATTCACGTATGCCATGGAGCGAAGCGAGCTGCCTGCCGAAATCGATATGGCGAGCGGAACGCATGATTATGGCGGGGGCATGCCCGCAGGCACGAACCCGCATAACCACCACAGCGGAATGGCCGCCATGAACGCCTCATCAAGCGGCACGATCTCCGTTGACGAGTTGACCGGTCCCCGCGAAGGGACGCCGGATCGCCGATTCACGCTGACAGCCCAGAAGAAAACGGTCACGCTCAGCTCCGGCAAATCCGTGGAAGCCTGGACGTATAACGGACAAATTCCGGGTCCCGAGCTTCGCATCAAAGAAGGCGAGTTGGTCGAAATCACGCTCGTTAATCAGGATATCGAGCAGGGTGTGACAGCTCATTGGCATGGCCTGGATGTCCCTAACGCGGAGGACGGTGTTGCCGGTGCAACGCAGAATGCCGTTATGCCGGGCGAAACCTACACCTACCGGTTCCGCGCCGAGCAAACGGGCACATTCTGGTACCACTCGCATCAGGACTCTAAGGAAGCCGTCAGCAAGGGGCTGTTCGGAGCGCTGGTCGTAGAGCCCAAGCTCGACCCTTTACAGCCTGTGAAGGACATCACCGTAATGACACATCGTTGGAGCGGCGCTTCGATCGCCATCGGAGCTAACGACGGTCTCGAGCGGATGGCGATTGCTCCGGGAACTCCTGTGCGGATGAGACTGATCAACACCGACGATTGGGTGAATCAGAAGTATACGTTGACCGGCACGCATTACGAGGTTGCCGCCATTGACGGTACGGATTTAAATAAGCCGGATGTGCTGACGAACACCCATATCATTGTGCCTACCGGCGGCCGCTACGACATCACCTTCATCATGCCGGAACGCCCGGTATATCTCGGGGCAGGGGCGAATGGCGCAGGGATTCTGATGTCTGCAGACGGCAGCGGCGACATCCCGGCGATCGCGCCAACCGTTGCCTTCGACCCGATCGCTTACGGCAGCCCGACATCAACGCCTTTTGACGCAAGCAGCCGGTTCGACAGAGCGTTTACGCTTGTTCTGGACAATAAGCTCGGATTCTTCAACCGCAGCTTCGATTTCCTTTACACGCTCAATGGCGAAGTATTCCCCAATACGCCGATGTTCATGGTGAAGGAGGGCGATCTCGTCAAAACGACGATCATCAACCGCGGCAATGTCGAGCATCCGATGCATCTGCACGGGCATCACGTGCTCGTTCTCTCCCACAACGGCAAGCCCTCCACCGGCAGTCCCTGGTGGTCGGACACGTTGGATGTGCAGCCGGGCGATACCTATGAAGTCGCCTTCGTCGCCAATAACCCAGGGCTATGGATGGATCACTGTCACAACCTTGTGCACGCCGCTGCCGGCATGACCATGCATCTGATGTATGAAGGCGTAACGTCGCCTTATACCGTAGGCAGCGGAACAAACAATCATCCCGAGTAAAAAGAGGGAGGGGATGTGCGGTCCATGTCACTATATATAACACATCATTGACAAATCGGTACCGGAGCCGTTACGCTAGAGAAAGCAGGAACATTCGATTGAAACGGAAAAACCGAATACTCTTTTTCGTATAACCTTAATAATCGGATTAAGGGTCTCTACTTAGAAACCGTAAATTTCTAGCTACGAAGAATGTGCGCATTTGCATATTTTTCGTGGCTAGTTTTTTTATGTTCCTGGCGTCATACAATAAACAGAAGCAGGAGGTTTATGCCCATGGCGACTATTCTAATTAAAAACGCGGAGATCGTCACGATGAACCGTGACGGGGATATTTATACCGGAGATATTCTCATTGAGGATGACAAAATTAAGGAAATCGGACCCTATGTGAACGCAGATCCGTCCAAAGCGGATAAAGTGATCGATGCCAGGAACCGCACGGTCATTCCAGGCTTCGTTCAAACGCATATTCATTTATGCCAAACGCTGTTCCGCGGCAAGGGAGATGACCTTGAATTGATGGATTGGCTGAAGCAGCGGATATGGCCGCTTGAAGCGTCCCATGACGAGGAGTCGATCTATTATTCCGCCTTGCTGGGCATCGGCGAGCTGATCCAAAGCGGAACAACGACCATAGTCGATATGGAGACCGTGCACCATACCGATTACGCCTTCCAAGCGATTGCCTCCAGCGGCATCCGCGCGTTGTCCGGGAAAGTCATGATGGACAAAGGCGACGAAGTGCCGTTCCCGCTGCAGGAGAATACGGTCGATTCACTTCAACAAAGCGTCGACTTGTTGGAGAAATGGAACGGACATGACGGCGGCCGCATCCAGTATGCCTTCTCACCGCGATTCGTCATCTCATGTACGGAAGAGCTGCTGCGCGAGGTCCGCAGCCTGTCCGAGCAGTACCAAGTAAAGGTGCATACGCACGCTTCCGAGAATCAGGGCGAGATTGCGATCGTGCAAGCGGAGACCGGCATGCGGAATGTGGTTTATCTCGACCATCTCGGCTTGGCGAATGACCGCCTCATTCTCGCACACTGTATTTGGCTTGACGAGGAGGAGAAGCGGATCATCCGTGAGCGCGGCGTTCATGTCAGCCATTGTCCCGGCTCCAACCTGAAGCTGGCCTCCGGGATCGCGGAGACGCCCGATATGCTGAAGCTCGATATCTCCGTCTCGCTTGGCGCGGATGGGGCGCCGTGCAACAACAATCTCGACATGTTCAACGAGATGCGCCTGGCCGCGCTGATCCAGAAGCCGGTACACGGACCGACGTCGATGAATGCGCAAACGGTCTTCCGCATGGCGACCATCGGCGGAGCCCGCGCCGTCGGTATGGAGCACGAGATCGGCTCCCTCGAGGTCGGCAAGAAGGCCGATCTGGCCATTCTCGATCTGTGCAATTTCCACACGTATCCGTCCTTCGACGTGGATCCGATCTCACGCATCGTTTACTCCGCGACGCGCGCCGACGTGGAGACGACGATTATCGGCGGGCGGATCGTCATGGAGAACCGGATCATGCGGACGATCGATAAGGAGATCGTCCTTCCGGAAGCGAACCGCTCCATTCAGCGCTTGCTGAAGCGCGCTAATCTGCGTTAGACGTTCATTAGGCCTACTGTCCGACAGCCTTTCCGGTTGCGGACAGCAGGCTTTTTTGATTAATGGGCATAGAGCAGCTTTCCCGCCTCCAGCTTACTCAGATTGGCCACATCGCGCGACGGGTCCTTCTTGAGGATGGCTTCCTTCTGCGTCTTCGTAGCAGGCTCTTTGCGGATGATGTCATTCAAGTTATCGTAAGCGACTTTCTTGATGATGACCGGATCACCGATCGCATCCAAAACGCGATACATCGCTTCGATCGCAGCATGCTCCGACGCTAGACCGTATCCGGAGTCGGTGCTGAGCATGAATTTGTCCGGGTACTGCTTAATGACCGGAAGGAAATCCTCCAGCTTGTTGCCGCTATCCGGATTCAACAGGGTGAAGCCTGCGAAAAAATCCATGTAGATGTTATCATATTTCTCCAACAAAGATTTGATATTTTGCGGCGAATTGTAGGCGTTGGCATGTCCGAAGATAAACGTCGTCTTCGGGTGCGCCTTCAAAGCTTCCTCCAATTTATCGATAACAAAGCCGTTCGGAGGATCGATGTGCAGCAGAATCGGAGCTTGATACTCCGCACAAAGCTCATAGATTTGCGGGAGATAACCGTCCATCGGATCCATCGCCTTCCATTCCACCGTGGATACGACCGGTGAGTTGTAGGAGGCTCCCGCCACCTCGCCGAGCCCGAAGTAACCCCGCTCCAGATTGTTCCGAACCATCTCCAGGCTGGAGGGAGCATGCAAATCGAAGCCGGAGAAGTACGGGATATAGAAATCAGGCTTCGCCAGGTAGGCATCCCACGCGTAGGCGTCGGTTCGAAAGGCGCTGAACTCCGAGACATCTCCGAAAATCACAACACGATCCACGGCATCGCGTTTCCACGTATTTCCCATACTTGTATATTTGGAATCACTGGCATCATGATTGTGAGCATCGGCAAGCGGCAATGAGCCGTATTTCTGTAGAAGTTCGTCGAAGCTTCCGACTGCCGGGGATGCGGAAGGCGTTCCTGTTGTAACGTTCTCCGGTGTTGCCGGTTGGCTTGCCCCTCCCCGAGCAGGGAACGAACGGAATCCCCATACACCAAATCCGACACAGACGATCGCTATACTTACAATTACGAGTGAGCTGCCTTTCCATTTAGACCCGGACATCACTACCCCTCATTTCAGGACGATTGTAGAAATTCCCCTTTTATCAAACGTTTCAGGGATTGCCCAATATTTTCCACATACAAGTTCCCAATCCTTCTTTTCACCATATACTATTGCAATTAATCGTAACGGGAAGGGGACCCCTATGACGAACTTCTCAAGGCCTCTTATCCAGCAAATGGCTCAAGTCAGGCAGGTTAAACCAGAAGTGCTTATGAAGCAGACCTTACCACAGGTCATCAAAATCGTACCCGTAGCCGGTCAAGTCGGCGACATCCGTGTCAACTCCGCAACTGGCCGCGTCTATTTCGTTCATAGCGAGAACCAGATAGGCGTGTTGGACGGTACGACCAACCGAGTCATCCGGAATATAACAGCTGGGGACGGCACCACGTTCTTGGCCGTCAACGCCTTCACCAATCGGATTTATGCTACGAATTTCCGCTCGAATACCGTCACAGTCATTGACGGCGGCAGCAATAACGTCGTGACTAGCGTGCCGGTTGGCGTTCGTCCATTCGGCATCGCCGTTCATACCGGGCGCAACCGCATCTATGTCGCCAATACGAACGGATCCATTAGTGTTATTGACGGCAAGACCAACCGCATCCTCAAGACGTTCCGCGTAGGAGGATCACCCGCCCTCATCGCCGTTAACGAACGAACCAACCGGATCTACGTCACGAATACGGGCATGGACTCCGTCCATGTGATCAACGGATCGACACTGGCATTGGTGAAGACGATCAAAGTCGGACGAAATCCGATCATTACTCCCGGCATCGTCCCCCAGACGAACCGGATTTATGTGGCCAATAACTTGAGCCGTTATGCCTCGGTCATTTCCGGTTCAACCTTGGGCGCAAGCGTTCCGGTTCAACTCGGAAGACTGCAGAGCGAGCTTGCCGTCAACAGCGCCTTAAACCGCATTTATATCACTAGCGCGCAGCAGGTGAGCAAGGGCAAGCTATTCGTCATCAACGGACAGTCCAATGCTGTTGCACGAAAGTTAACCATCCCGACCTACGCCTCACTTCTTGTCAATCCATTGACGAATCGATTCTATGTCGGGGACACGGAAACAAGGGATTTGTTCGTCTACAACGGACTCACGAATTCGCTGGCGGTGAAGCTGCGAACCGGCCAATCCGCCGGGAACATGGCTTTGAACACACAAAACAACCGGATCTATGTCGGCAATGAACAATCCATTACCGTCGTGCAGGATCGTTAATGAGCAAAGCCTCCGAACATTCGCGCAAGCGAATTTGGAGGCTTTTGTCCATCGTCGCATAGGGTCGACTAGGATGCCGATACGACGTGGGTGCGCGTTCAGGCAGCATGCTCTGTACTGGCGGTTGGCGTGCAGATTGGTTTTTATTTTTAATTTACAGAAAATACGAAACATTCGTATTTATCTAATTTTAAAAGTTTCTGCTTCAGTAGCAACCAGAAGCATGATCGGGGTAATCGAGAGGTTGGATCCGAGAAATAGAGAACTATTTGTATATACAGTGTTGGATTATAGCGATTATTTAATAGTTAGAAAATACCAAAAATTTATTTTGTGGAAATAAAAGATAAAACCATCGACATTTTTTTGAAGTTCATTTGACAAGAAGTCTTAATATTCCTAAATTTTTTTAATGGAAAAATTCGTAAGGAAATCGGCTGCGCAAACGTATCAAAGAAGCAATTCCAATTTTCGGAGCAAAAAGAGGGAGGAACCGCTCCGACATACACGGGGTCTCCTGACAGAGGCCAGAAATCGGGCACAAGCAGACAGCAAAAAACCTCCATACTACGAATTTCGCATCGTTGTTGGAGGCATTTGTGAAACCTATTGTCAGGAGAGAAGCCCTAGCCATTGCCAGTAGGGGATACATAATATCGCGAGCAGCAAAACAGCCGCAGCGTAACCAAGCGCGATGATCTGGCCCTGCCGATGGCTGAACGCTTTGCCTTCCGAACTGTAATAGGCTGTCAGATAGGTAGGCGATTGATACGCGAAGAAGAACGGATCCGTTGACAGCAGCACGACGAAAACGAGAATCCACGGATGGACCCCGGCCTGCTCGGCAAGAGGGAGCAGCGCTGTCACGAGCAGGATAACCGCCGGATCATCCCTTACGATCAATGTGACTGCGAACGACAGTACGATCGCGGCGGGCAGGAAGTAGATCGGCGATGAGACGAAAACCCCCATATGACCTCCCAGGAAGGCCGAGAGCGCCTCAACCAGCCCCAGTTCGCTCGCTGCCGTAGAGAAGCTGAAGGCTACGCCTAGGAAGAGCAGGAACGTCCAGTCAATGCCCGTGGAGATTGTCCGCCGGTCCAGCACGCCGCTGATGACTAACACGGCGAAACCGATCAGCATGACCCAGGCGCTGTCCACGCCGTGCAGCGGCTGAAGAACGAGCGCCGCGATGCTGCCAAGTACGGTGCATAGCGCGATGCGCTCTTCGCGGGACAGCGGTCCCAGCAACCGCAGCTGTTCGTCCAGCACTTCGCCCGAAACCGGCTTCGCCGACTCCGTTTTGCGGAACATGAAGAACAGGAGCGCGAGCAGCACTCCGCCGAATATCAGAAAAGCAGGGAGCGCATACATGAGCCATTGGATCCAGTTGACCGGCGAGCCCGACGAGACGAGGCCGTAAGCCATCACGTTCGTGTACGAGCCTGTGAGCACGAATGGCGCCGTAAAGCCGTAGAAGAGCATTGCGGTTAATCCTAGCCCCGCTGCGCCTCGGCTCCCCGCCTTGAAGCCCATGGATTCCGACAGCGTCTGCGCAATAGGGACGCCAAGCGAGACTTTCGCCGACGAAGAGGGGATCAGCGGGTTGAGCATGACGCCGCCGGCGACAATCCCCCACAGCTGCCCCCGATAATGAGCAGGAAACCGCTTCAAGGCATGTAGGGAGAAGCGGTACAGGAAGCCTGACTTCGTAATGACGGCGCTCATCGCCATGATGAAAATCATGTACAGCCACGTTGGCGTCGCGAAGCCCGACAAGGCCACCTCGGGCTCGACCTCACCGCCGAGCACCCACAGCATGGCCATGCCCAGGGCTACGATGTAATCCGGCATGATCCCCGAGATCCAGAGAATGACGGCGGCCAGCCCGATGCCGATGAAGTCCATGCTTTGCTGTGACAGACCCGCCACCGGATCGGCCAGATGGAAGCCGAGCACGGACAGCACGGCAAGAACGACCGCCGCAATGCCCAACAGGCGGCTGCGGCCCGCAAGCCGGCGTGCGCTCTCGGCGAGAAACTCGCTCTTGCTCCTGGCCAGCATCTGCTTAGCCAGCCCATAGATCCGGTCCTCGCTGATCTTGGACCGATCCCGCTGCCCTTGCCCCTGCTGCCGGGTCTCTGCCAGCTGCAAATATTCCAGCGCAAGCTGCTTTCTTCCCAGCTTGCGGCACAGCTCGGCTCCCCGCTCGTAGAGCGTAATGAGCTGCTGCGCCGAATAGGCGGCCCCTTGCTTGTCCAGTGCCGCCTCGACGATGGACAAGCCCGCCTCCGGCGCGTGCTCCGCGCAATAGCGGAGGTGCTCCAGCATGACCGTATACAGCTCGGTCAACCTCTCATGCGGGCAGCGCCGGAGCGCTTGCCCGATCGCCTCCCGCTGCGGATCCGACTCCGCCAGCGCAGCCCCGGCAGCCGCGGCCACCTCCAGCGCGAGCTCCCACTCGCCTCGCTCCGTATAAATCTCTATCGCGGCAGCCCATTCCCTCTCGGCCAGGTAGAAGGACGCAGCCTGTTCCGCCCACAGCTGCTGTAGGCTGCTGCTGCAGTTCTGCGGCACGAGATCCAGCATCGTGCGTATCATTTCCTCGCGTACGTGAAGGAAACCGTCCGCTCTTCGCACCAAATGCTCCAAGCCATGCGGGACCTCGCCATTTGCAGGCAGCTCCTGCTGAAAGACATGCACAGCCAGCTTCTCGCTCATCCCTCTCAAGCAGGCGCATGCGAAGAGAAAGTCCCGCGTAGGCTCCGCCAGCTGCGCAAGCTCCTGCGTCAGCCAGGCGGCCTTCGCTTCCTTAGAAGCCTGCAAGCGGTCATTGGTCGACACCAGCCGCTGGGAAAGCAAGCGAATAAAATATGACGATATCTGCGGCTGATCGATAATTAATCGCTCGAACGTCTCCCTGTCGATTTCATACAACACACTGTCTACAGCCATGACGGCAGTTGCCGACCGGGGCTCATTGGTCAATAAAGCCATCTCTCCAAGCGCATCGCCGGGATGCAGCTGCGCTAGCGATTGCCGGGCGCCGTCCGGCTTCTGGGAGAAAAGCTCGATTCTCCCGCTCTCGATCAGATACATCCGGTCTCCGGGATCGCCTTGTTCGAACAGCACGGACCCCGCTTCCCGCTCCAGCTTCTCCAGCTTACCCAAGAGCTTGGCTAATTCTATGTTGGAGAAATTTTTGAACATCTCCATATGTTTAATTGCCATGCACAATCTACACTCCTGACTGAACTTATGTACAACTGTAAAGCTTACAAAGATTACTGTACTCTCGATACGCATGGTCTGTAAACCAGAACATGAAAGGCAGCCCCTGCTCGTGGAAGGGAGAGATGGAGGTGGAGGTTGAAGTTGAAGCAGTTGCAGTTGCAGTTGCAGTTGCAGTTGCAGTTGCAGTTGCAGTAACTGTGGCAGTAGCAGTAGAGAAGCAGTAGCAGTTAGCAGTTAACAGTAACAGTTAGCAGTAGTAGTAGCAGAGCAGTTAGCATGTAGCAGTCAGCAGTAGTAGTAGCAGAGCAGTTAGCATGTAGCAGTCAGCAGTAGCAGCAGTTGAAGTAGCAGAGGTAAAGGTAAAGGTTGAGGTTGAGAGGTGGAAGTAAATGTAGATGTGAGTCAGGAAGAGGAAGAGGTACAGGCAGAGCTAGGTAGAATAAGTTCGCGCCGAGGAGGTGTTGGCGTAATAAGACGTTTACCGAACGAGATGAAGAAGATGCTGCTCAACTTCGATGTGATGGATCCATCCTAACGTTGTACTAGGTGGTCCAGGCGTGACCATGGCGCCACTGAGTGGCGCAAATGGAATTTCTCCTGTTAAATGGACGAGTTGGGGCGCGATTTGGTCAAATTACTGGAAAAGCTCCCGTTATTTCATACGATCTTCCCAATAATTCGCCTTCAATGGGCAGATTAACTGGAGGAATTCCAGTTACGGGGCATGCGAGAGGCTCTTGTGGAAAATATAGCAGGAGAAATTCCAGCTAAGCACCTCCAGCGGTTACGGTTAGGACGATTCAACCCGTCTGATGGATCCATCCTAACGTTGTACTTGGTGGTCCAGGCGTGACCATGGCGCCTCAGAGTGGCGTAAACGGAGTTTCTCCTGTTAAATGGACGAGTTGGGGCGCGATCTGGTCAAATTACTGGAAAAGCTCCCGTTATTTCATACGATCTTCCCAATAATTCGCCTTCAATGGGCAGATTAACTGGAGGAATTCCAGCTACGGGGCATGCGAGAGGCTCTTCTGAAGCATTTAGCAGGAGAAATTCCAGCTAAGCTTAAAAACCTCCAACGGTTAGAACGACTCCTCACCCGCATCCACATCCACATCCAGAAGAAGCAATGCTGCACAACCCAGACGCCTGATAGATCTCCACAGAAAGAAATATGCGCAAAAAAAGAACAACTCTTAACTTATCGTTAAGAGTTGTTCTCCGAACTGCTATCTATGCAAGCTAAAGCTTACAGCTTCACAACGTTCTCAGCTTGTGGTCCGCGGTTGCCTTGAACAACGTTGAACTCAACTTGTTGACCTTCGTCCAAAGTTTTGAAGCCTTCGCCTTGAATTGCGGAGAAATGTACGAATACATCGTTGCCGCCTTCAACTTCGATAAAGCCAAAACCTTTCTCTGCGTTAAACCATTTAACTGTTCCTACTGCCATGGGTAATACCTCCAAAAGTTTAATTAACATGTCTTTTTTCTTGTTTCGAACAAAAAAATTACACATTGGAAAAGGCTTCACCGTTTTAAAATGATAACCCTTTGCAATACGCAATTAGGTTTTACCCTTCAAGACTAATATTACTGTACCACACATAATTGGGTAATGCAATTATCCATCGGAGGCATTTGCTGCCAAAGAAATTAGCTCGTCTTTATCCTCCAATTTCAGCGCAATTGCCAGCGCCAATGCGACATCTTTCGACGGCTGCATTCGACCGTTTTCGATGGAGTTAAGGAGGGAATAGCTGACGCCCGCTTTCTCTCCAAGTTTGCGAAGCGTTAAATTTTGCGCTTGTCTCAACGCTTTCAGCTTCATATGAAAAGCCACGCCCGTCCCTCCTCGTTTACTTGCTCATCTGTCTGCGAATTTCTGCTCTAATTTTGTCGAAAGGGTCCTGCCATCCGGGGGGCTTAATGGTTTTACCAAATTCGTTCTTATGGACTAGACCGTCCGGCCAAACTTTGGCCATATTCGCTCCGTGTACGATGTCAAAAATCGGCCCCGGCTCGACCCCTAATTCGACCAAGGTGCCAAGTACGAAGTACAATTCGTCGATCATGGCATCCACTTCGTCTTCCAGCGTCGCCGCCTCCTTAAACTCATTCAGCTCCTCTTGCATCCAAGCCAAACGGGCTGCCTTACGGCTCTCCGTCAAACGCTGGGGGGTCGCTCCTACCGGGTGCTCAAAGGTTTCATGAAACTTTTTGACATCTTCATACGCTTTGTTCAAGTTCATCTCGATTGTCCTGCTCCCTTACGTCGGTTTACTTAGATATACCACTAATGGGACGCATCGGTCAATTACAACGGCGGCCTGTGATGGACCAGTCCTCTGCCATCCCTCTTGGTACGCATCATACAGGATTGGTCGAGTGTTCCTGCCGGTATTCGGAAGGCGTCATGCCGTACTTCTTGCGGAATACCTGAGAGAAGTGGCGCATGTCTTGGTAACCGATCCGCTCAGCCACGTCCGCTAGCTTCAGCTTCGGATTCATGAGCAGCTGTTTCGCTTGCTCCAGGCGGAGATGAATGACGTACTCCTTGAACCCTTGACCCGTCTTCTGCTTGAACAGCTGGCTGAAGTAAACCGGGTTCAAATACACGATCGCAGCGACCTTCTCCAGTGACAGCTCTTCCTGATAATGCGTGCGGATATATTGCAGGACGACGTCGACGGACCGGTCGCTGCCGCTCGCATGGTGTTCGTAGACCTGTGTCGTAGAAGCTTGACGCATGCGCTGCACCTCCGCCGGCACTGTCTCCAAGCGGTCAATGAGTCCGGTGCTCATGATTTGAAACGGCACCTTCAAATATTTCACAAGATGACTTCGCAGCTCATCCACCAGCGCTGTCAGGTGCCCCGTCTCCGGCAATGTGACGAGCCCGAGCAGGCTTTTGCTGTCGTGAACCGTCACGAAGCCTTTGCCGTAGCGCTCGATCAGCTCCAGCAGGACGTTCTCGATGATGAAGTTTTCGAGGAAGACGGCCTTGTCGCTCTCCATTTTGACCATAATCAGGTGGAAAGACGGGTACTGCTCAAGGAAAGGCGCCATGTCGATGCGCCCGGTGTCCAAGCCCTGCACGAAACGTTGGAAGACGGCTTCCTGCAAATATTTGCGGTTCGTCTTCAGCTGCTCGGCCTCCTCGGTCAATTCGTTCTCGCGGGCAATCTCCTCGCTTAGCTTACGGATCATCTCGCTCAACACCTCTTTGCCGATCGGCTTCAGCAGATAGTCCTTCGCCCCGAGCCGCACGGCTTCCTGTGCATACGAGAATTCGGAGTAGGCCGAAATGACGACCCATTTCACATGCGGGTGCTTGCTTCTGGATAGATTCATCATCTCCAGCCCTGTCATGCCCGGCATGAGAATGTCCGTTAGGACGATATGAATATGGTGGCTTCGCAGCAGCGCTATCGCTTGTTCTGCATTAGCAGCAAGATGTATCCTATACTCCGGAAAGCGGTTATGCAGCGTGCGTTGAATGCCCTCGCGAATGACGGTTTCATCATCCACAATGAGAATGTCCATGATGATTACTCTCCTCTCCGGGGAGGCGGCATCGCAATGATAACGGTTGTACCTTCCCCCTGTTTGCTATGAATGCGCAGGCCGTAGCGGTCGCCGAACATGAGCACGATGCGGCGGTGCACGTTCGTCAGCCCGATGCCGCGCCTTGTGTGGTCGTGCGCTACTGACATCACGGAAGCGCCTACCGCGTCGTCGTCCCGCAAGGAAGCCATCGCTCCGTCAATATCCGTAGCATCCTTCTTCAACTGCTCCTGCATGCTCTGCAAGGCGCTTTCCTCGATACCGACGCCATTGTCCGCAATGACGATTCGGAACTCCTGGTCGCCGATCTCCGTCGAGACGCGCAGCAGTCCGGGACGATCCAGGCTCAGCGGCTCGAGCCCGTATTTCACTGCGTTCTCAATGATGGGCTGCAGCGTCATCTTCGGCAGGACCACATCCAGGCAATCGGGGTCGACCTCCAACTCGGTGCTAACCCTGCCCTCCAGCCTGTTCTCGATAATCGTCATATAATGCCGCATCTGATCCAGTTCCTGGCGCAGCGTCGTCTTGGACGCCTCCTGCCAATCGCTGCTATATCTGAACATATGGGACAAAGCCAGAATCACCTTGCCCAACCGGTCGTTCTCGCGTTCATCCAGCATCCAATAAATCATATCCAAGGTATTGTAGAGAAAATGCGGATTAACCTGGGATTGCAGCGCTTGCAGCTCCGCGTTCTTCTCGCTTACCGTCGCGAGGGTAATACGCTCGATCAACTCATCCATCCGGTGCACCATTCGGTTGAACGATGACACCAACGAGTTGATTTCCTCGAATGATTTGACCGTCACCGAGCCTTTGAAATTCCCCATCTCGACCTGCTTCATCTCGCGAATGAGCAGCTTAAGCGGCGAGGAGATATTCCGGGAAATAATCGTGGCCAGCACCAGAGACAGGAATACGAGCGCCAAAACGACGAAGTAGAGATACTCTCTCGTTTTCACAATTTCGGCATTAATATCTTCCTTCGGCGTCAGACCGTATACGGTCCAATCCGACATCTTCGCCTTGGCGGCGACAATCAATTGATCGGTCCGGTCATCGACGATAATTTCATTGGTTTGCGGCCGCGGCAGTCCTCCGAACAAAGGTAGGCTGCTTTTCTCCTCGGCAGTGGAAGCAATCAGATGGTCTTCTTTATCGACGATATACACCTGACTGTTCGGGGAGATCGTTACGTTCGAGAGCGCGGCAAGAATAGGCTGCGGGTTCGTTTCTATCACGAGGACACCAATCAACCTGTGGTCAGTTAAATCATAGAGCTTGCGTCCGAAGACGAACACGGAATCCGTCTGAAACCGGTTGATGATGGAGCCTCTGGCAAGCCCGAGCCAGACCATTTCTCCGGAAGAATCCTGCAGCTTATGGTACCAGGCCGTGTTGGCATAATCGGTTTCAATCACACTGTCAAAGCCCCGTGCATAGTTATAGTTTTTGCCTGCGTTCGTAATGACATGAATCCCGATAATATCATCCCGGGAGTAATATGCGGCTCCCAAAATGTTCGTAATCGTCCGTTCGTTAATAATATTGACTGCTTCATCCTTACTGATATCCCGGTCATGAATCAACCGAAGCATCTCGTAGTTGCTGTTCAGCGACTTCGTCATGCTGTCGTAGCCCTGAAGCAGCAGATCGAAGAGGCCGACGGTTTGGGAAATATTTTTCTCGGCCAAGTCGCTGATTTTGCTATGAATGATATCCGTCGTCTTCTTGTAGTAGAGTACACTGACAAGCGTTAGCAGAATCAGCATACAGGAGATGAAAAGCAAAAACAGCCGGTTATGAATGGAATGAAGGCCCCGTGTCACGTGAGAATCCGGTCCCCTTTCGTCGTCTTTACTCGCTATCATATCACAGGCCTTCTCTAAAATAGCAAAAAGCGAGGGGTGAAGTTAACCCTTCACCGCTCCCGCTACCATGCCTTTTGTAATTTTGTCCGCTAATAAGAAG
Organism: Paenibacillus sp. MAHUQ-63; assembly: GCF_028765165.1. Classification (GTDB taxonomy): domain Bacteria; phylum Bacillota; class Bacilli; order Paenibacillales; family NBRC-103111; genus Paenibacillus_E. Next base: position 190,102 of record NZ_JARADB010000005.1, read on the forward strand.
TAGATGATTATGACCGGCAGCGCACCCAGCACCAGGAAAGCGCCGATGGCCCCGTAATTGACCGAATACTGGCTGACGAAGCTGTTGACGCCGAATGGCAGCGTTTTGAGCCGTTCGGACGAAATGAACGTCGCCGCTAGAATGTACTCGTTCCAGATATTGATGAAGGTAAGAATACAGACGGTCATCATCGGAGGAATAGAAATCGGAATAATGATACTGCGGAATATCCGCAAAACCCCTGCGCCATCCATAATCGCAGATTCTTCAATTTCAGCTGGAATCGAACGCATGAATCCGCTCATAATGAAGACGGCTATCGGTGTTTGGAAGGCGATATAAGGCAATATGATCGAAATATGCGTGTTCAGCGCATGCAGATTTTTGAAGATCAGCATGAGCGGCAGCAGCGTCGCTTGCAGTGGCACCATCATTCCGATCAGGAAGATGACCATGACGACTTGCCCATATTTCCAGCGGAACCTGGCGATCGCGAACGATGCTAGCGAGGCCAGAAGCAGAACGCAGACCATCGTGACGGAGGTGACGAACAAACTATTTTTCAAATATTGAAAATAGTGTCCCGCATCGATCGCATCGGTAAAGTTCTTCCACTGCAGCGTTTGCGGCAGAGCGAAAAATTTACCCGACAAAATTTCCTCATTGCTTTTGAGTGAATAAATGAACAGCCAAAGCAGCGGATAGACTTGCGTTACAACAAGTAAGGACAAGAATCCTACGACAATGATTTTCGTAATAGAGAGGCTTTTGCGTCTCCGTACGGCTGCAGGCCTAGCCGCGGCTATTTGACTTGCATGATTCATGGTGACCCCTCTCCTTTACGTAAATCTTCTTTCCAGACGGTTGAAGATAAAGTTGATAACAACAGTTGCAAGTAAACATAGAGCGACTAAGAATGCGGCAATCGCGCTTCCGTAACCATATTTCATGGAGAGGAAGGACATGTTGTACATGTGAGTTGAGATGACGTCTGTCGCGTGCGCCGGGCCGCCTGCGGTCATGACCATGATCATGTCGAACGCTTGCAGCGAGCCGATGAAGGCGAGGACGATCGATATTTTGAAAATCGGAATATTCATAGGGAAAGTAATATGCCAGTCGGCTTTCAGCCCCTCGGCCCCGTCAATTCGCGCCGCTTCGTAAACATCGGCCGGGATGTTCTGGATGCCGGTGAACTGGATCAAGGTGTGGTACCCCAAGTACTGCCACAGGGCCACAAAATAAAGGGAATACATCGCAATCTTCGGATCCGTCAACCAGGATTTCGACCAGCTATGCAAATTCAACATATCGAGGACTTGGTTCAGCATGCCCCCCATCGCGGCAGGGTTATAGATGGTTTTCCACAATTGGCCGATAATGACGACCGATAAAATAACAGGCAGGAAGTAGGCTGAAACGAGAAAGTTCGGTTTTTTGATAAAACGGTTGAGCAGAATAGCTACACCCAAAGCAACCGGAATCTCCGCCATGGAGAATACGGCAAACATTAACGTCCGTTTCACGGATGGCCAGAAAACAGGATCTTCAAATAGCAACGTGTGAAAATTTTTCAATCCGACAAATGTCGATTCCCCGATGCCGTTCCAATCAAGCAGTCCGCTGTACAGAGATACGAGAATCGGAACGAAAACAAGTCCGACATAGATCAGCAAACACGGCAGTACAAACATGGCAATCGTCCACTTGGAGACTCTTAACACATTCACTTGGCTCGCCTCCTTCATGGGATATGCCAAGCGGAACTTACCCTTCGCGGGCCCTTAGGCGCTAGGGATAAATTCCGACTTGGCTTTATTTCATCTTATTTCTTGTTGGACTCGTAAGCTGTTTGATGCTCTTTCGCCACTTCAGCAGGATCTTTCTTCTGTACGAAGAGGTTTTGAATGCTTGTTAAGTGGCCTTGAGCTGTTCCAGGGTTCATCGTGTTATCGAACGCAAGGTCGCCGCCTTTAACTGTTTTGAACATACCCAGTACTTCCATGGCCATATCGGAGTATCCGGCAGCTTTGAAGTCGCCTTCCACTTTCTGTGCGATACCTACTGCGCCTTTCACGGCGAAAGCTTCTTTCGGGAAGTTCAGCATGAAGTAGTTCAAGAAATCCTTAGTCTCTTTCAAATGCTTGCTGTTAGCAGATACGGCGAACGCGCTTCCCGGTGCAAGCATGAACTCATCCGGGTTACCTTTGCCTTTGACCGTTGGGAACTTGAAGACGCCGACTTTACCGTTAACGGAAGAAGTTTCGATTCCGCCTGTTGCCCAGGAGCCCATGTAGTACATAGCCGCTTTACCTGTTTTGAACAAGTTCTCGCCTGCGTTGTAGTCGAAGGACGTTGCCCCCTCTTGGAATGCGCCTGCTTGAACAAGATCTTGGAAGGAGCTTACCGCATCCGTGAATGCCGGGTCATTGAACGTCTTTTTGCCGTCAACCACCGCTTGCAGGAAGCCAGGGCCGCCGTTTGTGCGAAGCAGGACGTTCATGAACAAGAAGGAACCCGTCCAGGAATCTTTCTCACCGATCGCCATTGGCTGAATGCCTTTGCCTTTCAGCGTTTTGACCGCTGCGACCATTTCTTCGAATGTTTTCGGAACTTCTACGCCCGCTTGTTTGAACAAGTCTTTGTTGTAGTAAACGAGACCGATGTTGTTACCGTCAGGCAATGCATAGATGTTGTTATTGAATGTATACCAGTTCAAAATGCCTTCTTGGAATGTTCCTTTCAAGCCGTTTTGCTCAACCATGTCGTTCAGCGGGGCGAACAGGCCTGCATCAACGAATGGCTTCATTTGAGCCGCTGGATTCACGATGGTGATATCCGGAACTTCTTTGGAAGCGGCTTGCGTTTTGAGCTTCAGCTTTTGTTGATCCGTGTTCAGGGAGTCCAGCTCGATTTTGATGTTCGGATTTTTAGTTTGGTAGTCGTTGACGATTTTCTTCAACATACCGTTCTTTGGATCTGTCGGATCCGGATATATGTTTTGGAACGTGATGGTGATGTTTTCCTTCTTCTCCGTTGTGCTGCCGCCGCTAGGTGCCGCGGATGCGCCCGGTGCCGGAGTGCTCGTGCTCGCGCCGGAGCCGCAAGCAGTCAAGGAAATAGCCAGCAAGCTAGCTGCCGCTACTTGTAGAGCTTTATATTTTTTAACCATTGGTAAATCCCCCTCGTTTGTTGGTGATCTTGATGTCCCTATTATCCCTTGAAAGCGGCATCTTCTACAATGTGCGAACTTTAGGATTCATGTTAACTTTTTATAGGTTATCAAGTACCGACCTGAAGTTTACACACATGCGGGGTATGCCTGCCGGGGGCATGTTAGCGTCTGGTTACCGCCTAGAATTCCCTTGCGGTGTGGCTATTAGCGGCGATGGAAGGAGGGAATGTGTGGGATGGCCGATGGGGCGGGGCTGGATGGGAAGATGTTGAGACGCGGCGGAGCACGGTGGAGCACGGTGGAGCACGGTGGAGCACGGTGGAGCACGGCGAAGTGCGCCTAAGCGTTGCGGAGCTCTGTGAAGGACGGTGAAACACAGCGCGAAGCACAGCGCAGCGTGATGGAGCGCGGCGAAATGCGCCTAAGCGTTGCGGAGCTCTGTGAAGGACAGTGAAACACAGCGCGAAGCACAGCGCAGCGTGATGGAGCGCGGCGATGCACAGCATAGAATGCGAAGTGCGCATTGCGCGGGCAAAATACAAAATGCGAGTTGTGCCGAAGGTAACCCTCGGCCAGCTAACGGACACAGCGGCCGTTATTCCGCAGTTTCGGGCGGCAGAAGGATGATAACGGACACCAGCGCCGCTATTTGCTTCAAAATGGACGATTTCGAAGGAAAAGCGGCAAATAGCGGCCCTCCAGTCCGTTAGCGCCGGATCCGCTCACGGATCGCCGATTAACGGCCGTGGTGTCCGTTAGAGCGGCGCACGGGCCGACCTTGTGCCAAATGTGACTGCACTGCACGATCTCCATGCCGCCCCAAAGTAAAAACCACCCGCCAAAACGGCAGGTGGAGTAAATTAATATGCCTTAGGCACCTCAACACGGTGTGTGACACCATCTTCGGTGAAGTAAATGTGCGTATCGAACCCTTGATCGTCCATGAAATAGGACACATACTTCGGCTCGCCATGCTTGATCGGCACGAGCAGCGTCGCAATACGGTGGCTGCGCGCCGGCTTCGTCGTGGCTCGGAGATGCCAATGCAGCGGCAGGCCCTCAATCTCCGACGGCTCGACATCCGGGAAGCCTTCTTGCTGCCTTAGCTCCAAGTCTCCCGAGGAGCAATAAACGAAACGGCCGTCCATATCGGCCTTGCGGCCTTGGACTCTGAACGTCTGTCCGTTCAGCTTCATCTCATAAAGCGTTTGGAACAGCCAATCGACCGTGCCCGTCTGCGTCAAATCGATATGATCGACAACGACCACATAAGTGCCGAAGAAGTACAGTTCGCGAACATACCGCTCCAGATATGGAACGTACTCCTTATAAGCTGCAGTCGCGTTGCTGCGGGAGTAGCCGTAGCCTTTGCGCTGTTCTGCCACTTCGACGACCCCGCTCGCCGCCATGTTCAGCACTTTGTTCTTTTCCGCGTATTGACCAAGCCCGTCGATCAAAATGTTGTTCGTCGAGCGCGTCTGTCTGCGCCAGTTCATGTGCATCGTTGAGCCGAAAGCGATATAGTACCCGCTCTCGATCGCCAGCGGCTCTCCGTAAGCGTGCAGCAGGAAGCCGTTCTGGTCGCCGTGGCTGTGGCTGACGGAGCCGTACTTGCTGCTCTTCGTCAGCAGCATGATATGGCGCTCGGGATCCGCCATGTTCGAGTGGAAGGCGACCCAGCCGATGTCGCGGAACCATTTGACCCCTTCGATATTCGCATCTGTCGGCGCCAGAGCCTCTACCTGCGGATAGTCGTGGCGGTACACCATTTCATCGAAGCGGAAGTCCCACCAGCCGTAATTGTAAAACTTCATTTCCGAATCGGTATCGATTTCCCGCACTCGCTCGAAGTACCATTGGTACAAGCCGTTTCCGGTGACGCCCGCGAACTGGCGGATATTGAAGCCGGTCTTCAAACTGACAGGATCGCCCAAGGTCGACTGATCGCCGAAGCTTGCGCGCAGTGTATCCGGGCTGAAAGCATAGAGCGGGAAATCCCCTGTTTTCGTAAAAAACGGCCGCTTATAAAAGTTAATGCCGGTATATTTCTTAAGCAAATTCATCGCTTCTGTGACGAAAGCCATCCCGGTGGTCCAATACATCGGACCTTCCGCCCAACCGCCATCCGCTCCGCCCCAAGGGGAATAGAGGCACGCATAATATTCCAGCGTGTAATCCAGCCACTCTTTCGCTTCCGGCTCCTCGTTCAACAGCACTATACAGCTGGGCACAAGCACGCTCGAAAGTGAGCGAACCGCATGGCTATCGAACGGCACGTGATGAATTTTGGAATGATCGATCACATGCGTTGCAATTTGACGCGTACGAGCCAGCAGCACCCCTCGGACCAGCTCCCGCTCCGCATCCGACAGCTGCCCGTATAACCAATCGTACCCCCAGGCAACCGCGCCGGTCATCCGGAAGGACGCTTCGTCATTATAGTCGCGGCTCGTCGTGCCGTTCACGTCCCAGTTACAAACGTGCAGGAGCCAGGCTTTGGCCCGGTCCAGCAATCCGGCGTCATTCAGAATCGTGCCGGCCACAGCCAAATGACGGATCGCATACAGCACTTCCTGCGTATCCATGTACATCTGGCGCCATAGCTTAGCAACACGCTTATTGCCCGGATACGGCAGCGGCTCCGCGATCAGCTCGCGGTCGATCCAGGGCTTGACGGATTTCTCATAGAACACGTCGAAGCCGCAATAAGCAGGATCGTCAGCCAGCTGCTTGCGGAAAGCCTCCAGCTCCGCTGATTGCAGCCACAAGCGCGGATGCTGCGCCGAAGCTTCGGCATAGCGGCGCTCCCGGCTAGGCAGCGGTGTAGCCGGCAAGCCCGCCTGCACCTCGAATCGTCTCACAACGCTCCAAGCCGTTGGCTCGCCGCTTTCTTGAATCAGCGCATAACGCCAATAATACGTTCCAGGCTCCAGCACATCATCAGGTGTATATAAGTTGTACGGAATTGGTCCGATCGTCTGCGTTTCCCCTCCCGCAAAGTCAGAAGACGGCGAAATTTGCAGCAGATAACGGTCGTTCTCTAATTGCGCCGGAATCCATGTGAAACGAGGCGGATTTTCCAGCAGGACGGTGTGCTCGTTCGGTTCGTATTGTACGGTTAAAACACCGCTCTGCGGTTCATATAATGGCGACAGGGTTGTCATTTCCAATCTCCTCCCGATAAGTCCTAATGTGGCTCCTAACCCAAACTCTCTATATGAAAATTAAACCTTGATCTTCCGTTAGTCGAAGGCGTGCCTCGGAGCCCGGCTGTCCGGGAACCGCCACCGTAATCTCCTGCGGGGACACGCGCCGGATTTCCACAGGGCTGCCCGCACGGTAGACATGCACAAAATCGGCGCTGCGGTCATGCCGGCGATGCAGAATAGCCGTAAGCGGCTGGCTCGGGTCGATCGAGTCTCCCGGCGTGCTTACCGCCAGCAGCTCATCACCCGCCTGAACCAAAGCCGTATGGCTGACGACAGAGCCGGCAGCAAGCCGGTATGCCACAGTCAGCTGGGATTGCTCCGGTGCGAACTGTCCGGTGATCGGCAGTTCGCGCTCGGATACCGCCACATCTTTGTCCCGGATTCGCAGCGTATATGAATCTCCCCGCTCCGCCATCCCATCCGAGGCAGGTTGAACGGCAGGATGCATCCACCACTCGATGCTTTGCGGCGCTTCAGCTCCCAGCTCGACCTGGAACCAATCCAGCATCCACTCCCCCGTTAGGAGCAGATGACGATTCATCGTGCAGCCCTCGTAGGCTCCTGTCGTTTGCAGCCATGCGTATACCGCACCTTCTTCCGCCGCATAGCGGACGCAGCGCCCTTCATGCGGCGCTTGGGAGAAACCGTTCAGCGATACGGTGTTGTGGCTGGACGTTTCGGCGAACCACGATTTCCGCATCGACGAGCCGTAAGGCACCATCCCGAAATCGGGGGTCAGGGTTTGCTCTGCGTGCATCAGCGTCAGATGCAGCTTGTCGTAATGGCCATGGGAACCCCCGTGCTCGCCGAAGTCGGCGAGGAAGGACAACGGGTTCCCCTGCACGCGGCCGATGACGAAGCCGGCATCCGGCCAGAGCCGTGAACCGCGCGGCGCAGGAGCCGCTTCCGCTGTGCCGCCGTATAGCAGCGCCTCGAGCTGTTCGCCTCCGCCGAGCTGGCGATAGGCCTCGCGAAGCACCGGCGCGAGGCCGGCAATGCCATAGATCGCGAGCCCCTGCTCCGCGATCTCGGCGATTTCGCGGGCATAGGGAGCCCGCGCGAGCGGGCCGTCATGCAGCGCAGGCAGCATGCCCTGGCCGTCGGCCAGGTCGGCGAGCGCCTCCAGCATGCCGCGCATGGATTGGCCGTCTGTGCCAGTGACGGCGTAGAGGTCAATGCCGAAGCGCTGTGCCATCTCGGCAGCGATCAAATAGGCACGAAGCACGAAAACGTGATAATACGTGCTTCCCTCGAATTCGAACTGATCGGGCTTGACGCCGATTGACAGATGATGCTTGAAGCCGCCTTGGCCTTCAATCAGCGCTTCCAGTGCCGATTGCTCGCCGCGCGCGGCATAGACGCAGGACAATGACGCGTTCAGCCAGGCGGTGTAATTGTTCTCCGCATTGTTGCGCTCATGAATAAGAATGTGCCGGTACTCTTCCATACTGCCGGCCAGCAGACCCAAGAAGACGTCGATCGCCTCCTGCTCCTTCGCCTCGAACACTACGCCCTTATCACGCAGCAGCAGATAGGCGCGAATGAGCGTCGTGGACCAGATCGCCTCCGTCAGCGCCTGGTGGAAGGCACGCCCCTTGAGCATCCAGCTCTGCGCTTCCGGATGCACCGGATAAAGCGGGAACTGCTCGGCATATTCAACGAGCAGTCTCTTGCTTAGCTGCGCATAGGCCGATTCGCCCAATGCCGCAAAGACAGCTGCGGCTTGCAAGGCTACGCGTGCCAGCGACTGGTGCTTGAACACGAGCCATGCGCCGTGATAGGCTTCGCCTTCGATGGTGCAGCCGTGAGGGCAGGCGAATGCGGTAGCGTCCGCTTGCACGTCATCGAACGCCAGTTCGGTATGATGGTGCGGACAAACATACTGGTGCCACCAGCCCCCAGGTTCTTTAGGAATGGACAGGCTGCCCGCTTGCTGCAGCCTGTCGATCTCCTCCTTCAATACTTGTACAGTACGGTCCTGTCTCAGCGCGGTACTCATCGCATCATCATCCCGCCGTTAATTTCGATCGTTTCGCCCGTTACATAAGACGCCAAATCGGAAACAAGGTAGAGTACGGCGCCGGCTACGTCTTCCGGTGTGCCTTCGCGTCCGAGCGGAATGCCGTTAATCGTTGCCGCACGAGCCGCGTCAGTTGTGAATGTGGCGTGGAACATCGTGTTGCCGATGAAACCAGGCGATACGTTATTGACGGTAATACCGCTTGCCGCCACTTCCTTCGCCAAGCCTTTGGAATAGGCCAGTACCGCCGCTTTGCTCGCTGCATACACGCTGGATCCCGGCCCGCCGCCATTATGTGCTGCAACGGACGTCATGTTGACGATTCGGCCGCCGCCTTTGGCTTTCATGCCGGCCAATACTCTTTTGCACATGAAGACGGTGCTTTTCAGGTTCACATCCATGATTCTGTTATACATATCCTCAAACATTTCGGAATTCGGAACGCGCTGCACCAGATGGCCCGCGTTATTCACCAGAATATCGATCGTGCCGCCAAGCGCTTGCTCCACTTCGTTAACGAGTCTGTCGATTTGCTCCAAATCAGTAACATCCGCTTGTACCAGCACGGCTTCCCCGCCCGCAGCTTGAATGGCCGCTACGACTTCTTGCCCTTGCGCTACGTTGTTCAGGCAGTTCACGCCCACTTTAGCCCCGTTGCTGGCGAGCGCCAAGGCGATCGCGCGTCCGATCCCCGCGTTGGATCCTGTTACCAGTGCAATTTTCCCCGTCAAATCGATATTCATATGAATTCCTCCCATGTGTGTTTGTTTTATTCGTCTATGCATCATCCCTCTGCCATCACGCAAAGCTCTAACGGACAGGAGAGACGCTAAATCATCAAATTAAGCGTCAATTTACTTCCAACGGACTGGAGTGCCGCTATTTCCCGTTGGAAGCGCTTCTTTATTAGCAAATGAAGCAAATAAGGGCCGTGGTGTCCGTTACAATTTCAACGGCGATCATTTCCCCCAATAAGGGCTCCTGTGTCCGTTAGCGCCAGCGGATGGCCCTCTCAATGGGCTAATCCGGACTCAGTGTCCCTGGACCGAAGAGGCTTGCTGCCTCGGACCAAGGACCCTTATGTCAGCTCCTGTGGCCGTTAGCGTCAACGATGGCGTCTCACCAGGGCCAATCTAGACCCAGTGTCTCATGTGTAGAGAGGCCTCCTGCTACGGTTCAATGGCTCCTGTGGCCGTTAGCGTCAACGATGGCGTCTCACCGGCCCCGCCTCTGCCCGTCAGCGTGAGCGACGGAGCGGCACAACGAGCCAAGCCGCCCCGGTCATCCCCGCATCCGCGGACGCGTCGTCTCCGGCATCGTCATCGTCAAGCACGTTCCGCGCCCCCACTCGCTGTCAACGGACAGCCCGTAGGCTTCGCCGAACACCATCTGGATGCGCCGGTGGACGTTCATCAGCCCGATGCCGCCGCGCCGCTGCGTGCCTGTCTCTTCCGGCTCCGCCAGGCGGTTCTGTTCCAGCTTCTCCCGCAGTTCCGCAAGCCGGTCCGGCTTCATGCCCACGCCGTTATCCTCGACGAACACCTGGAACAAACCGTTTTCTTTCTTGGCGTTGATGCGAATGTAGTGGTGCGGCTCCACGCCGTCCGCAAATGCATGCTGGAAAATATTTTCGATCAGCGGCTGCAATGTCAACCGAACCATTTTCTCCAACAGCAGGCTTGGCGGAATCGCCACGTCGATTTCGAACTCTTTGCCTGTGCGGTGCTGCAGCACGATCATGTAGTTCCTTACATGATTCAGCTCATTGGCAACCGTGATTTCTTCCAAGTTGGTCTGTACCGAATAGCGAAGCATGAATGCCATCGCCTCTACCATTTCGGTAATTTCCCTCGAGTCCTGCACAATGGCATAGCAATTGATCGTCTCGAGCGTGTTATATAAAAAGTGCGGATTAATCTGCAGCTGCAGCGACTGGAACTCCGCCCGCTGCCGCTCCAGCTTCGTTTCCCCAAGCTCCAGCGCGTTCTTCTGCTGCTCCAGCTCCGCTTCATACACCCGCTCGATCATATCGGATAAGCGCGTTACCATCAGGTTATAGCTGTGGATGAGACCGCCGATCTCATCGGCACGGCCGGTATCGTCAATGTACTGCCAGTTCCCCTTCTCAGTCTCCCGCATACTGTCTTTGAGCCACCGGATCGGCGCAATAATGGAGCGGCCGAAACGGAAGGCCAGCCACAGCGCTATCCCCAGCGTAAGGAGACCGACAATGATCGTGGTCGTGCGAATCGTGTTCGCCGGGCGGCGCAGCTCGTCAACCGGCAGGGACGCCACGAGATTCCAGTCGGAATACGCAGACTTACGGGAAACGAACATGCGCTCCTCCTCGTCATACTTAAACGTGAACGGCTGATTGCCGCTGGCGAGCACGCGCGAAGCCAGTTCATCCTGCGGCTGCCGCCGGCTCATCGACACCGGGTAGATGTAGTTACCGGCATCATCCACGATGAAGAAGAAGCCTTTCTTCCCCAAGTTCGCCCGATCCCAAGTCTTGGCCAGTTCATCGAGTTTGATCTCGATCGCTACGACCCCGCGGTTCAGGCCGTATGAGGGTCCCCTCACTTTAACGGCCATAGTTACAACCGAACCCTTATCGACCTCTCGGATGCTCATATTCAAGAGCGCGATTTTACCGGTATCCGGTGTCATTTTCATCAAATAATCGTACTTCTCTTTCACCAACACGGGGTCGAAGTTCAGCAAATTCTGATTCTCGTAGATGACGGAACGCCCATGCTGGCCGACAGCATAAATCATGTTCAGCTGCTTATACAAGGTGATGACCGACGTAACCGATTTACTGGCAAAATCTTTAATCTTCTCGTTATACATATAATACTCATACGAATCGTCCGGCTTAATCTCCATGAACGCGCGCACGTCCGAATTAGACGAGAAGGCGCCGCTGAGCAGCTCATAAGCCTGCAGATAACTGTCCGTTTGATAGTTGGCGCTCTCGATCATTTGCTCCATGTACTGCTTCACTTGACCGTCCAGCGCTCTGGAAGACTGTACATAGGAGAAAGCCCCTACAGAGACAAGAGACAGAATGATCACGATCAGAAAGTAGGAATAAATTTGGCGTGACAGCGTCTTGCCCCTCATGAACGAATCCCCATCTGCTGACGGTATTCCGAAGGAAGACACCCTTCATATTTCTTGAACGTTTTCGTAAAATGCGGATGATCGGCGTATCCGACTTCACCCGAAATGTCCGTGATGCGCCACTGCGGCTGTTCAAGTAATTTCTTCGCCTTTTCCATACGTCTGCGCGTGCGGTACTGCACGAACGTCTCCCCTGTGCTCTGCTTAAATAATTGGCTGAAATAAGAGGGGTTGAGTCCGATAAAGTCCGCCACTTCCTCCAAGGAAACCTCCTCGGCAAGATGTGTCTCAATGTACTGTTTCGCTTCCTCTACAGGGTCCTTAAGCTTACCTTTGCGTTTGTTCTTCAGTTCTTCCAAATGGCCGTACACCGCAGCCGTGAAACGATGCCACGCTTCCTCTTCGCTTGCGGCGCCGGTTAATGCCAGCTCTCCTTGCATCAGGTAGACATCCCGCACATTTAAGCGCTGGTACAGCAGCGTATGAAGCTCCTGCAGAATATCGTGAACCCGATTGAGCTTCAGCTTATATTCCTTGAGCTCTCCGTGAATTTCATCCAGTAACTCGGCTAACTCCGCTTGCTGCAGCATCCAGACCGCTTGTTCCATGCGGCTTGCCCACTGCTCCAGCTTCGTTACCGCGACGAACGTCTCGGAGCTTACTTTGGTTTTCGTACGGATCAGCTTCTCCAGCACGCCCTGAAAGCCCTTGATGTTCACAGGCTTCAGCAGGTACTCTTTGACGCCATAAGATACGCATTTCTGAGCATATTCGAAATCGCCATAACCGGAAATAACCACGACCTGAATGTCCGCATCCATCTCGGCCACGCGGGCGCATAGCTCCAAGCCGTCCATTTTGGGCATTCGAATATCCGTGAACAGGAAGTCAGGCCGGTCCTCTTGAATCCGCTGCAGTGCGACAACGCCGTTCTCTGCCGTTCTCAGGCTTTCGATCGGCAGCCCCGATTGTTCCACCAGTTTCTGTAATCCTTTGCGTATCATCGGTTCGTCATCGACAATCAGTATGCGGTACATGAGGCGCCGCTCCTTTCTTACCCTTATGAAATGCCCGCTCCCCACGCGCTTTAAGCTCGTGAGGAGTCGGTCATGCTCATACCCTGAGCTTATTTACGAGGCATTGAAATCGTTGTGCCAGGATCTTTGCCATTGAATTTGTCTGTCGCTTCTTTGATTACATCGTTACCGCCCTTGGACTTCCACTCTTCCAGCACTTTCGGCCAATCGGAGATCGGCTCTTTGCCGTAAACCATTTTGACCATATGCTGCAGAATCACTGGAGGCGCTTGGTCGGAAGCCGGGGAAATATCCGGGTTTTTCATCAAGGATTCCAGACGCGGCTCGAAATTGATGCCGTCACGTCCTTCATTTTTCAACGTTGTATCATAGATGTTCATTAACTTCTTGCCTTCGTCCGTCAAACTAAGTGTGCCCTTATTATAAGTTGTATCTTGAACCAACCACAAGAACGATTGACGATAACGCTCTTCATCTACACCCGCTGTATCCGTAGGCGCTTTGTATTCGATTTTGCCGTCAACGGTCTTGTACGTGTCGCCTTCGATACCGAATGTGAAGAATTTCTCCGCTTCATCGGACATCATCCAATCGTAGAACTTGATAATTTGCGCAGCATTTTTCACATTCTTGTTAATGAAGTACGCGCGCGGCGCAGGTCCGTACAAGTAGTGACCGCCTTTGCCGTCAGGTCCGGTCGGAGCAGCGATGATCTCGATGTCGCCTGTCGGTACAGTCGTTTTGAGCTGTGTTTCCCATTGCAGCATTTCGTTCGCATTCATGGACCACATGCCCGCTTTACCGGAAAGAATCGTGTTCTTGAACACCGTTGCATTAATCGTCGCAAATTCTTTGTTGATCAAGCCCTCGTCAAACATCGTTTTGTACGTTTGCAGCGCTTTGGTCATATTCTCGGTGTCGAAGAATTTCGGCAGCACTTGATCGCCAACCTTCTCGAACATGGACAGGTAAGGGTACACGTCATAAGCGCCGAAGAAGGAATCCGCGTATTTGAAGTTCTCACGTCCCATGAACGGGTTCTCTACGCCCATTTCTTTGAACTTGCGAAGCACCGCCATGTACTCGTCAACCGTTTTCGGTACGCCAAGGCCTGCTTTATCCAGCAAATCCTTACGCACGAAGATCGCGCGGCGGGACGGGTTGGACAGGAACTCTGGAATCGCGTAGATTTTGCCGTTATAAGTTACGTTATCCCAAGCGTCTTTCGGCACTTTTTTCAACAAGTTCGGACCGTACTGCTTCAGCAAATCGTCCAGCGGCATGAAGACGCCCGCTTTCACGGAACCCGCCATTTCTTTCCCGTTCACACCGCCGCTTCCTTGTACGACGTCAGGAATGTCGTTGGTTGCGAACATTTGAATCATTTTTTGTTCATATTCTTTGTGCGGAACGAGCACGATATTCAAATCGGTATTCGTTAACTCTTCGAGTTTCTTCACCCATTTATCTTGATTAATATCAGGCGATTTCTCAACGTGACCGAATGCCAGTGTACGCAGGGAGATGGAGAACTTCGTTTTCTCCGCCGGCTTGGAGCTATCCGTGCCTGCTGCCGCGCTGGATGCCGGTTGTTCAGCTGGTTTCGAAGAGCAAGCGGCCAACATGCTGGCGAGCATTACGGCAGCCATCGTTGTGGGAATCCATTTTTTCATTTCTACCCCTCTTTTCGTTTCGATTAAATATGACGCTTTCACACTCTCATTGTAAAAGCGTTTACAATTCGTCGATATGGGCTGGCTTTAGTTTGAATTGTCTTTTTTTTAGAATGGTGTCAAAACAAGACATACCATACAATCTTTTTATGATTTCACGGATCCTACCATCATCCCTTTAACGAAGTGACGCTGCAGGAACGGGTAAATCAGAATAATCGGAATCGTTGCGATAATAATCGTCGCCATTTTGATCCCTTCCGGGTCCATATTCGCCAGTCCGCTGAACTGTGCGGAATTCGGATCGATAGAGATGTCGTCAGAGACAATGAGCTGGCGCAGCTTAACCTGAAGCGGCCATAGCGCCGGTTTATTGATGTAGTACAGTGCGCTTTGGTACGTATTCCAATGGCTCACGGCATAGAAAATACCTAGGGAAGCCATGACCGGCTTGGATAGCGGCAGCACGATGCTCCAGATCATTCTCAGCTCGGAGCAGCCATCGATGCGGCCGGAGTCAATCAGCTCGCTCGGAATTTGCAGGAAGAACGACCTCATGACGAAGAAGTTGAAGGCGCTGATCGCACCTGGAATCATGAGAGCCCAAAGCGAGTTCGTCAAATGCAGGTTTTTCATAAGAATAAAGTTCGGAATGAGCGGCGCCGTGAACACCATCGTAATCAGAACCATGATGACGACAACGTTGCGTCCGGCATACTCAGGCCGCGATACCGGATAGGCCAGCGAAGCGGTGGCAACCAAGTTGATGAGCGTACCTACTATCGTAATATACACAGTTACGCCGAAGGAACGCCAGATTGCCGCGTCGCTAAATACGTATTGGTAGTTAATCGCCGTGAATTGAACCGGCCAGAATAATACCTTGCCATTCACAATGGCTTGGGAAGAACTGAACGATTGAGCCAGCACGTTCAAGAACGGCAGGAGCATCGCCAGTGAAAGGAGCGTCAGAAACAGGACGTTAAATAAATTAAAAACTTTCCAGCCCGCTGTCGGCTTGCGATTCATAAAGCGTTCACCTCCGTCTTAGTACAAGCTTTCACCCGTTGTTTTTTTGCTGAAAATATTACCCGCGACGATGAAGATAACCCCGACCAACGCTTTGAACAGCCCGATCGCTGTCGTATAACTGAACTGTTGGCCCAGCAAGCCTGCGGTATAAATGTAGGTGTCGAGAATTTCACCGTTTTCTTTATTCAGCGGATTCAGGAACACGTAAACGCGTTCGAAGCCGAAATCGAGGAATTTACCAATGTGCAGCAGGAACAAAATCATAATCGTCGGCAGCAGGGCTGGAATGGTGATGGAAATCGTTTGTCTCCAACGATTCGCGCCGTCCACTTCCGAAGCTTCATAGAGATCCGGATTGATACCCGCAAGCGCTGCCAAATAAATGATCGTCCCGTAACCGGAATCCCGCCAAATCCCCGAGGTGATCAGCACCGTACGGATCCAGGATTCTTCCCCCAAGAAATAAATCTCCTTAAAGCCCAGCCACGTGATAAATTGGTTCACGGCGCCTGTTGAAGGCGAGAGAATGCCGATTGCGATCCCGCTCACGATAACCCAGGACAAGAAGTGCGGCATGTACACGACCGTCTGGAGCAGACGCTTGTACACAACGACCCGCAGCTCGTTCAGCAGTAGGGCCAAAATGATGGGCGCCGGGAAGGCCAGCACGAGATCGTAAACCCCGATGAGGACAGTGTTTTTCAAGATTTTAAGAAAGTCATAATGGGCGAACATGCGGGTAAAGTGCTCGAACCCTACCCATTTGCTTCCCGTAAAGCCGTCAAAAATGTTGTAATCCTGAAAGGCAATGACGGATCCTAACAGCGGTACATATTTGAATACTATAAAATAAATAATCCCTGGCAACGATATCAGATACAATGCCTTATACTTCCAAAACGTTCGCAGAAAGGAATTGCCCTTTTTCACTTGCGCACGTTTATCCATTTGTTCTACTGCTTGCGCGCCTACTGCCATCTTCTGGCCCCCCTCACTATTCTTCGTTGATGATATAGCCTTATGGTACCTTCCTAAAGCGCTTGCAACAATGGAATGTCTTTTCACTGACTTGTGTTTTTTTTAGATGCGAAGTGACCGTATGGCATTGCATCAAAGAGCCGGCCGTCAGCACCCCTAAGCACAAAGACCAAGCAAAGCTAACGGACACAGCAGCCGTTATACTCACAAAAGACGTCCTGTTTCGATGCTAACGGACTCCAGAGACCCTATTCGCATGAATTTCGGAATAATCGTACCCCAACCAAGCAATTAGCGGCGCGTGTGTCCGTTACATCTTCAAAGCTGCCTTTCTTCATCGAATAAGGGCTCCTGTGTCCGTAAGCACGATGCCTCATAACCAAAAAAGCCGCCAGCCAAAGCAGATTTCCCGCTTCAACTAACAGCTCCCTATCACTCACTCAATCAACTTCCACTGCTTTAATAAGACCTCTTCTCGCACGGAAAGCCTTCAAATCCTTAAACCGAATAAACTTCTTCTTCTCCTCGCACCACACGCGGAACTTCAGCGACTCCAAGCTGCTTAAGAGCGTAATCGTCTGAACGTTGCGCAGCACCTCATTCTTGTTATGAACCTTCTCCAAATGATAATTCGGGACACGCGGACTTAGATGATGAATATGGTGGAAACCGATGTTGCCGGTAATCCAATGCAGCACTCGCGGCAATTTGTAAAAAGAACTGCCATGCATTGCGGCTTTCACATAATCCCATTCTTCTTCATTCTCATAGTAGGTCTCTTCATAATTATGCTGAACATAGAACAGCCAAATGCCCATCATGCCCGACAGGAAAAATATGGGTCCTTGGACAAGCAGTACGGACTGCCAACCGATTCCCCAGCAAAGTAAAGCCAAGCTCCCCACGATACTGATGTTCGTGATGTACGTATTCATGCGTTCTTTCATCCCCGCGCGCTTACGGTTAAAGCGATAGTCGATCAGGAAGATGAAGATAGGCCCAATAATAAACATAATGAACGGATTGCGGTATAACCGGTAGTACATCCTTCTGATCCAAGAAGAAGCCAAGTACTCTTCAACCGTTAGCGTCCAGATGTCACCGACGCCTCTGCGGTCCAAATTACCGCTGGAAGCATGGTGAATCGAATGCGTATAACGCCATTGATGATAAGGAACAAATGTCAGAATCCCTGTCACGGTACCCACGATCTCATTCGCCCATTTATTTCTGAAAAATGATTTATGACAGCAGTCGTGGAAAATAATGAAAATGCGAACCAAAAACCCTGCGGCGATCAGGTCGATCACAAACGTAAGCCATATCGAGACCGAAAGACTTAAAAACGCGAAATACCAAAGTGCAAAAAATGGAACTACCGTATTAATAATTTGCCAAACGCTGTGCTTCATCTGCGGTCTTTCGTAGGGCGCAATGTCGGAACGCCACCCACCCTTGTCTTCATGCTTCATTCAGTTGGAACTCCTTCTCTCCGCGTTATGTCGGAATCTCTGATTTGATTGTCACTGTTGTACTACGTTGCGAATGAAATAAAGTTCCCTACTGCGGCAAGAAAGATTACACCGCACCTCCATCATAAGGTTGAAACTGATTTTTGTAAAAGCCAATATAAGTCATCGGTCCTAGAATTCATTTGCCCCTTCCCGTTTGTTGTGTAAAATGAATACTCAAGAGCTCCGGTGCAGGAGTTCCGCCAATCGTATACGGAAAGGAACTTGTTCTATGCACATCCTGATCATCGAAGACGATTCCAGCATTCAAATGCTGCTCAAATTAAGTCTGGAAGTCGAGGGCTTCCAACCGACCGTGGCCGGCACGATCGCTGCCGGTCTCGATGTGCTCGCCTCGCAGCCCGTAGATCTCATTCTGCTGGATCTGATGCTGCCCGACCAGTCCGGCTTCGAGCTGCTGAAGACGCTTCAGCAGTGCTACAAAGAAATTCCTGTGATCGTCCTTACCGCGAAGAATGAGATGAACGATAAAATCCTGGGCTTTCAGCTCGGCGCCGACGATTACCTGACGAAGCCCTTCGAGACGCGCGAGCTGATTATGCGCATTCGCGCCGTCATGCGGCGCGTGGCAACCGATTCGCCGGGACCATCCTCCGACGTGCTGCAAGCAGGCATTATCGAGATGGACCGAAACGAGAGGTCATTGAAGGTGGCCGGCAAACCGGTCAAAACGACGAGCAAAGAATTCGATTTTCTCTGGCTGTTGGCCAAAAATCCGAAGAAGGTGTTCACGCGGGAGCACATTCTCGATCAGGTCTGGGGATTCGAATATTATGGACAAACCAGGTCCGTCGACATGCTCGTCAACCGGCTTAGGGAAAAAATCAAACCCCACGATCATGTGTTGGCCACCGTTCACGGCATGGGCTACAAGCTGGAGGTTTAACCATGAAGCTTCGGAACAAGCTGTTCGTTCAGCATACCATAACGATCGTCATGCTGCTTGCCGCGATGTATGTGGTAGTAGGTTACATCCTGAGTAAAAGCATGATCGAGCGCGATACCCAGACGCTAAGCCAATATTACGACCTGCACCGCATCGAGGCGTTGAAAATCGTAAACGATAAGAAAATCAGCATCGAGCAGCTGTTCTCCGGGACGTATGCTCCACTCATCGCCTCGCATCTCGCCGCCAACAGCAATTTCCAGGTGCAGCTGTTCGATACCGAGGGCACGATTATCGGAGACAGCGGGAACAAGGAGGATCTGGTGAAGCGCAGCGATATCGATGCCGCGCTGGCGGGACAAACCGCGAGCCTCCTTACAGAAGGCGAGAACAGTAAAATGCTGATTTATGCCTCGCCTTTTGTTTATGAGGGCAAGATCGTAGGCGGGTTCCGCTATCTGCTGGATTTGAATAACCATGAAGAAACCTTGTCCGCCATGCGAACCTGGTTTATTGGCGTCGCGCTCGGCTGTCTTCTCCTTGCCCTGCTGGCTAGCTACTCCTTCTCCTTCTTCATTATGAAGCCGCTGCACGCCCTTCAGCAGGCGCTGAAACGCGTGACGGTCGGGGACTTCAGCCGCAAAATCACGGTCCGCAGCCAAGATGAAGTGCGCGAACTGGCGGACGATTTCAACCGCATGTCCGAAGCGCTGCAGGAGCATATTGCGCTGCTGCATGTCGAGCAGAGCAAGCAGAAGAAATTTTACGACAACGTGACCCATGAGCTCAAAACGCCGCTTACCTCCATCATGGGCTTCTCCGATCTCATTGACAAAATGGAGCGCACTGACGATATCCGAATATGTAATACGTATATACGCAAAGAAAGCGCGAGGCTCCTCCAAATGGTCGAGGAACTGCTGCAATCCTCGCTCAAAGGCGATGAAGCTTGGCGCGTACATATCGAGCGGGTGGACCTGGCAGCCATCCTGGCCGATAGTCTGCGCATTCTGGAGCCTACGCTGCAGAAGTCCAATATAACCACAGCCGTGCAGATGGAGCCGTGCGACGTATATATCGATCCGAAGCGGACGCAGCAGGTCTTGTTCAATGTGATCGAGAATGCGATCAAGCACAGCGAATGCACGCAGCTGACAGTACGTCTGGAGCAGCAGGAATATCAGTGCCTTGTCCGCATCGCGGATAACGGCAAGGGCATGAGCGCATCAGAGGCCAGTACGCTGCTCCTGCCCTCCGGCCGGAGGCCGGACCGACCTGTATCCGCCCAATCGCACGGGCTCGGATTGCTGCTATGCAAACAATTCATGGAGCTGCAAAGCGGCGATATTGCGGTGCACAGCCGCGAGGGAAGCGGCACGGAAGTGGTCTTGACCTTCCAGATGGAGCCTGTGCGGGCGCAAAGTCTGTTACAAAATTGATACAAATCGATGATTTTTCTGAGATAAAAGGAGAGTAATCTACATGCAAGAGGAGAAGAAAGGGCTTTCATGGCTGCGTCTCATCTTATTGCAAATTGTTATCGGTTGTACGTTGATCGGTATTTTCGCCTATGTATTCCGGATTGGCGTCGACGAAGTCCGGCTGATCCCGCTGGATCCGAACAACCGCGACATGTTCGACGGCGTTCCCATGCGTATGAATGTCACATACCCGGGCATCGGCACCATCGCCATTGACGATCCCAAAGAATTGATCGCTTGGAAAGCGGCGTTCGCCCGAGTATTGAATGGCGGCGGGCAGCCCGCCCGTGCAAACGCTTCCCGGCTGCTGCTGACAGGCTCGATCGCTTACTTGGATCAAGAGGATGTGCCGTTCCAGATCGGAACCAGCGGCTTCCGCTTCGGCAGCGATATTGCGGGGTCGCTGGACATCAGTGCAGAGATCCGCAAGCTGCAAAATATGCTGATCGACAAAACGCTCTCCGCCGAAACGATCGGCAGTGTGATCGCCAACCGGAATCATCAAGTATTCCGGCTGCAGGACGGCCTCCTCACTGTGCTGCCCGATGCCGAACGCACGGC
This sequence comes from Paenibacillus sp. MAHUQ-63, assembly GCF_028765165.1. Classification (GTDB taxonomy): domain Bacteria; phylum Bacillota; class Bacilli; order Paenibacillales; family NBRC-103111; genus Paenibacillus_E. The sequence continues at coordinate 210,812 of NZ_JARADB010000005.1, forward strand.
TTTGACGGCGCAGATGACGACGGCGGTCCGCCTGATCGACTTCAGCCATTTCGACTTCATGGCCGAGCAGCCCAGCACCCATTATGTCGTACAGCTTAAGGACGAAACCGTCAGCGGGAAGCATTGGCTTCATATCGATCTATACAAAAATGCGTATTTTATCGTTTTCGATTTGCTGGATGAAACGAACCACAAGGCCTATTTCAAGTTAAGCGACGCCTCCTAACCTATCGAGGGGATGGTTGATGAAATGGCTAGAAAGAAAAATAACAGCTCTATTATGATTTTATCCGTCATTGTTGTCGTGCTGGTCGCCGGATTCTTCCTGTACAAATCCGGTGTATTCGGCGGGAAAGCGAAAGGCAAAATTACCGTGTATTCCATTTTCCAAGAGGAAGAAGCGCGTAAGATTCTGGATAAGTTCAAGGCGGAGACGGGGATCGACTACGATGTTCTGCGTCTGCCCAGCGGGGAAGCGGTAACACGCGTGCAGAATGAAATGGGCAAACCGCAGGCCGACTTCTTGATGGGCGGACCTGCAGACTCGCACGAGGTATTGAAGAAAGCGGGCGCCCTGGAGAGCTACATCTCCCCCAACGCCAAAGACATTGCGGACAATATGAAGGACAAAGAAGGCTTCTGGACCGGATTCTACTTGAATCCGATTGCGATTGGCATCAACGAGCAGCGCTGGAAAGAGAAGTACGCCTCCGCTCCTTACCCGCAGACGTTCCAGGAGCTGCTTGACCCGAAATTCAAAGGTGAAATCGGCATGTCCGACCCGGCAACCTCCGGCACTGCCTATACGGCCGTCGCATCCCTGGCGCAAGTCTGGGGCAAAGACAAGATGCTGGATTACGTCGGCAAGCTGCTGCCGAACCTGAAGGAAAGACCGAAATCCGGTATCGAGCCGATCCAAAAAGCGGCGAAAGGCGAGTATACGATCGGGATTACATTCCTCGGCGACCAATTGAAAATGAAAAATCAAGGCAGTCCGATCGTCTCCATCGTTCCTGAAGCCGCAGGCTACGAAGTGGGCGGGCTCGCGATCGTCAAAGGCGGAGCGAACACCGAAGGCGCCAAGAAACTGATGGACTTCATGCTGACCAACGAGCCAGGGCTGCTCTATACAGAGTCTGCTTTTGCAAGCTCCGTGAAACCTACGGTACCGATTCCTAAAGGCGGCATCGATATCAAAACAACGAAATACAACACGACCTACAGCCTGTGGAAAGCTGCCGAACAGCGGAAGGAACTGCAGGACGCGTTGAAAAACCTCAAATAAGAAAGCGTTATCAATCCGGGCATTGGATTCGCATATTGGCGCCAATGCCCGACTAAACCATGAATGTGGAAGGCGGTCGTAAGCCCCTTATGATCATAGAAAAAAAAGGCATGGGCACCTCGATCAGCAAGCTGGTGAAAGATCCTTCCTCGCTGATACTCGTTCTCATCAGTTTCGCCGTACTCTGTCTCTTCGTCGTTTATCCGCTTATTTATGTAATAGCGCTCCCGGGAGCGACGGATTGGACGACTTTCTTCAGCAAAAGCCGTTATGGCACAGCTCTGCTGAATACGGTCGTTAGCTCCTCCCTCTCCGCACTGACAGCAACCGTATGCGGATTTATTTATGCCTATTCGATTCATTACAGCAACATTGCGGGGAAAAAGTTTTTCCGCTTCATCGCGTTTCTTCCGATTCTTGCGCCGTCTGTCATGACGGGTCTGGCGTTTCTGCTGCTGTTCGGACGCGGCGGCATGGTGTCGCAGACGCTCAAAGCCTGGTTTAACGTCGAGCTCGACTTATACGGCTTGCCGGGGCTGTGGATCGTGCAGACGATCTCCTATTTCCCGCTGGCGTATATGACCATAACCGGTGTACTGCGCTCCATCTCGCCGAATCTGGAAATCGCCGCTCAGAACCTGGGGGCTCGTGGCTTCAAGCTGTTCCGTACGATCACGTTGAAGCTGGCGCTGCCTGGGGTCATCAACGCCTTCCTGCTGGTCGCCATCAACTGCTTCGCGGATTTCGGGAATCCGAAGCTGATCGGGGGCAACTATTCCCTCCTGGCCGTTGAAATTTACGGGGAAATCATTAATAACGAGCCCGGACTCGCGTCCGTCATGGGGGTTGTTCTGGTCATCCCTGCACTCATCGTATTCGTCGTTCAGAACAAGCTGCTGTCCAAAGGTTCTTATTCCACCATTACGGGGAAGCCTGTCTCTGGCCTTAACCGGGTGAAAACATCCCGCAAAATGGATATCGTTCTATTTATTTTCAATAGTGTGATGGCACTTTTCATTCTGGCCATGTTCGCGATCACGATCTTGTTCGCATTTACCAAAAATTTCGGCCGCGACAACACCTTTACCCTTAGTCATATCACCAAAATGGTGTTCAACCCGTCAAGCCCCGCTGTCCTCAACAGTCTGGTGCTGTCGCTCATTTCCTCCATTCTGGCCGTCGCCTTCGCGCTCGTTCTGGCTTATGTCGTTGTTCGCAAGCCATTCCCGGGCAAAAGGTGGCTGGATTTCACCGCCGTTCTGCCGATCGCGCTGCCGGGTACATTCGTGGGCTTGGCGCTAATCGTCGCTTTCAGCAACGGACCGATTATGCTGCAGGGCTCGGCCATCCTGATTATCGTAGCCATGCTGCTTAAGCAGATGCCGGTCGGATACCGGGGACTCACCGCTTCCTTCAAGCAGGTGGACAAATCGATCGAGGAAGCCGCCACGAATCTTGGTGCGGACAGCCGCCGCACCCTGACGACGATCGTTTTTCCGATGCTGCAGAAAACGATTGTCGCCAACTTCGTGTACGCTTTTATGAAAAATATGAATACGTTAAGCACCATCGTCTTTCTGATTACACCCAAATGGGTCGTCGCCGCCGTATCGATCTTCAACTATGCAGAGACCGGAACTTACTACTGGGCTGCCGCCGTTGCCGTCGGTTTGATGGGGACTACGCTCGCTACGCTCGGTATTATGAAGCTCATTTTCCGCTCGAAGGTTAAAATATTTGATTTCTAGCACGTTCTAAGGAGTGAGATTGCATGAGTTCATCCATATTGTTGGACTTAAAAAATGTCAGTAAGGTGTTCGGGAGCAACCACGTTCTCAAACAGATCGATCTGCAGATTGAACGCGGGAAATTCATTACGTTCCTCGGGCCCAGCGGCTGCGGGAAAACGACGCTGCTCCGCTCAATTGCCGGCTTCTATACCATAGATGACGGTGAAATCCGCATCGACGGCCAGGTTGTCAACGATCTGCCGCCATATAAACGGGGAACGCCGATGGTGTTCCAAGAGTACGCCCTGTTCCCGCACATGACGGTTTTCGATAATATCGCTTACGGTCTGGATATTCAGAAGCGCCCTGAAGATGAAGTGCAGGAGCGCGTTAAAACGGCGATGGCCAAAGTGAAGCTGACCGGCCTGGAAGAGCGTTACCCGCACGAGATGTCCGGAGGCCAGCAGCAGCGGGTCGCCATGGCCCGCGCGCTGGTCATGAACTCGCCGATCATCCTGCTGGATGAGCCGCTGAGCAACCTCGACGCCAAGCTGCGGGAGGAAGTTCGCGTCGAGCTGCGCACCATTCAGCAGGAGCTCGGCCTTACGGTCATCTATGTGACTCATGACCAGCTCGAAGCTTTATCGATGTCGGATCACATCGTCGTATTCAATAAGGGAGCGATTGATCAATACGGCACTCCCCACGAAATCTACTATAAGCCCCGCACCGCTTATGTCGCCGATTTCATCGGGACGACCAACTTTGTGGACGCGGTTGTCCGCGATTTATCCGGCGGCAAGGCGACAGTCGAGTATGGCGCGAGTGGCCGCCAAGTGAGCGTCATCACCGATGAAGCGGTGAAGCCCGGCGAGAGCGTGCTGCTCTGTGTGCGCCCGGAATCGATGCGGCTCGGCGCTGCGGAAGAAGGCGATCTGCTCCTTAGCGGCTTCGTGAAATCGTCCATGTTCTTGGGCGAGAAGGAACGTTATTTCATTTTGGACGATAATATGAAAGAATGGATTGTCGATGCCTACGACATTGGACTGACTCGCTTCCAGGGCAACGTGACGATATCCGCTGCGAATGATAAAATTCATTTAATCAAGAAGAACGTATAGGACATAACAGACATAGCATGGGCTGAAAAGGGGAACTTTGGTTTCCTTTTTTGGCTGTTCGGGAGGTATTGCATCATGTGGAAAAAAGGCTTGCTCGTGCTCCTGGCGGGGATCTGCGTGTTCTTCGGCTTGCGCCTGTTCGGGGAAAAGAAAAGCAATCAGCCGCTCAAAGTTTACGTCATCTTCCAAGAAGACGCCGGCCGCATTCTGCTGGAAACCTTCAAGGAGAAAACGGGACAACCTTACGACATCATCCGGATGTCGAGCGGGGAAGCCAGCTATCATCTGCTGACGCTCGGCAAGACCGGAATCGACGTGGTGCTTGGCGGCCCGGCCGACCTGCATGAACAGCTGAAGCTCCAAAGCAAGTCGCTGCGGTACACCCCCGCCGGCGCCGGCTCCATCGCCGCCAAATACAAAGACGCCGCCGGCTACTGGACCGGCATCTATATGGGCGCGCTCGCCATTGGCGTCAACCAGACCGTCTGGCAGCAGGATCCCTTGCTTCGGGATCTGCCGCTGCCGCAGCGGTACGAAGATCTGCTCCGCCCCGAGCTCAAGGGCAAAATCGAAATTCCCGACCCCGAAACGTCGGGAACCGGCTATACGCTGCTGGCTTCGCTTGCCCAGCAGCGCGGGGACAGCGAAGCGATCGCCCTCATGCAGGCGCTCAAGAAGCAAAGCGCCGCCATGACGTTCGCGGGCAATACGAGCGCGCAGCATTTGGCCGAAGGCGAGATGGCCGCGGCCGTCTCCTTCTTAAGCGATCAGCTCCGCTTCAAGAATTCGGGCTACAGCATCTCCTCCTTCATCCCGCCGCAGGCGGGATGGGAGATCGGCGCCGTATCCATCCTGAAGGGCGGGAACAGCAGTGCAGCGGCGAAGCAGCTGGTCGATTTCATGCTGTCCCGCGAGGTGCAGACCGACTATATGAATACGGCGTTCTCCTTCCCCGTTGCGCCCGACATCCCGGTGAACCCGCTGCTTGAGCCCGTGAAGCTGGAGAATCTGCTGGCTTCGTACCGCTTCGACCTTGCGGCGCAGCAGCATGAGAAGCTGCTTGCGGCTTGGCGGACAGCGGAGTAGGCCATCACGTGGGGTGCTGTGCTAGGATCCGTTAGCCCGGTGCAGCACCCAGCTTTCTAACGGACTGTACGTCCGCTATTGCCCTGAACAACGCCGCGTTCCGATTCTAACGGACACAGCGGACCCTATTTGCCTATTTCAGGCTAATAAGTCTCTCGGAAGGAGCAAATAACAGCTCCCTTGTCCGTTAAATGTTCGAGGAGGCCCTTTTCCATCGAATAAGAGCAGCTGGGTCCGTTAGAGTGTCGCGCTCCACTCCCGAAATAACAAAAAGCTGTCAGCTCAGCAGAATGACTGCCTGAGACTAACAGCTTTTTTGCTTCGCGTGTTACGCCCTCTTACGCATGCACAGGACTAACGTCCTGCTGCCGCTTAGCCGCTTGAAGCCGGCTCGAGCCCACGAACATCGCCGTAACGAACCCGATCACGCCTACACAGATACTGAGAATGAACCCGTGGTTGATCGCCGTGGCCAGCGCTCCTTGCAGGAACTCCCGGATCTCCGGCGGAATCGTTCCGCCCGCCCGCATCAGCAGCTCGGGATTGGCCAAGGTGCCGATTTGGTCGGCCGGAATGCCGACCTTGCCCGCGCCGTCAGCGATAAGATGGCCGAGATTGTTATTCACAATCGTCGCCATAATCGACGCCCCCATAATGCCGCCGATGCTGCGCCAGAAGCCCACGATCGAGGAGCTGACGCCCATATATTTGGGGTCGACATTCGCGGCAACGGCGTTCTGCGCCACACTCATGAGCGGTCCCACCGCGCCGACGCCGAGCAGAATCATAAGGCCGATCATATAGCCTCCGGAAGCATGAGAGCTTACGAGCGTTAACAGCAGCGACACGATAACCGTCATGATCATGCTGACCATAAGCAGCGGCCGGAAGGCGAATTTCGACTGCAGGAAGCCGAACAGAATGGCGCCGCAAATGAGCGAAGCCATCATCGGCGTCAGCACGCCGTTGGAGTTGGGATGGCCAAGCACAGCTACAGTGAAAATAGGCAAATAAGTAATGGCCGAGAACATGAGCACGCCTTGGCAGAACACGATGATGCTGGTTCCGAGCACCATGCGGTTCTTAAATATCGTGAGCGGAAGAACCGGCTCCGCCGCCCGTCGCTCTACGAGAATAAACACCGTGCCGAAGAGCGCCGCTGCGGCAAACAAGCCGATTTCCTGCCAGGAGCTCCAGGCGTAATCTTTGCCTCCCCATTCCAGCGCCAGCATGAGAGACACCGTTGTCACGATAAGGAATAATGTGCCGAGATAATCGATTGTCGGCTTACGCTCCGAGCGTGTCTCCTTGAGTGCAACCATCAGGACAAGCATAGAAGCCAGGCCGATAGGGACATTGATGTAGAAATTCCATCTCCATCCCAAGTGCTCGGCGATGAAGCTGCCCAGCTGGGGGCCGGCTACGGACGAGAGCCCGAAGATAGCGCCGAATACGCCGGACATTTTGGCCGCATCCTTCGGATCGCTGAAGATCGTATAAATGATCGTAAAACTAATAGGAAACAGCGCACCGGAACCGATACCTTGAATGACCCGGAACCAGATCAGCTGATCGACGTTTTGAGCGATTCCACACAGGGCGGAGCCGATGAGGAACAGCGCGATCCCGATCAGATAGAACATTTTTCTGCCGAATAAATCCGACATTTTCCCGAAGACCAGCATCGTGCTCGTCGAAGCCAGCATGTAGGCGGTGAACACCCAGCTGATTTTATCGAATACGTTGAAGTCCTCGCTTAATTTATTGATGCAGGAGGCCACGATCGTATTATCCAAAGACGACATCAGCAGGCCGAGCGCCATGGCCAAAATAATCAAATTTTTATTCGAACCGGATTGGTTCATGTTAATCCCTCTCTTCATCCTTAACTTGTTTCATAAGGGCAAGCCCCTCCTGAATCGCATCCAGCTTGGCTTGGTACTCTTTCATTCCGATTTGAATGCATATAACCTGCGACGGCTGCATGTCATCCTTAAAGCGCAACCGCATATCTTTCAGCTGCTGCAGCTGTTCCTCGACATGAAGGTACGCCTTCTCCAGCCACGCGATCACCGTGTCCTTACTGACAAACTCGCCGAAAAACAATCGCATCAGGAAATCCGACTTCACGCTGTCCGATTCAATCGGACTGTCCAGATATCCGTTGAATTGCTCCTTTCCTCTCTCGGTAATGGTATACACATTCTTGTTCGGCTTCCCATCCTGCGCAACGCTTTCCTTCGTCAGCAGCCCCTCCTTCTCCATCCGGTGAAGCATGGGGTAAATCGTTCCGTAACTGGAGCTGTAGAAGTAGGAAAATAAAGTCTCAAATAGTTGTTTAATTTCATATCCGGTTAACGACCGATTCATAAGTGTGCCTAGAATGACGTCCTGACTGTTCATGTTGGAAAGCTCCTCCGTTTGTTTCGTTGTTATATAACGATCCTTACTATATCATACCGATATATATCATGTCTATATATTTGAAATGAAAAAGTGAGTATGTTACAATCGCACTATCACTTAACGATTGGAGTTGAAGAGGATAATGTAATATTTCTTGCGACCGATTTAAAGAATAAAGCAGCTAGGCTTTTATTCTTTATCAGAGCAAGGAAGTTACCTTATTCTTTTCACTCAAAATATATCCGGTACCGGCCCTGCTGCAGGCAGGCTTTGCCGTATCTTTTTGAGCTGTGAGAAAGGTAACTTTCTTGCAGCTCATTTTTTATTTCCATCAAAGGAGGTTTCGGCTATGTCATTAATCAAAGTAACGAACCTGACGTTTGCCTATGACGGCAGTTACGACAACATCTTCGAGGATGTAAGCTTTCAAATCGATACCAATTGGAAATTAGGCTTCACCGGAAGAAACGGCCGGGGGAAGACCACGTTCCTTAACCTGCTGCTCGGTAAATACGACTACAGCGGAACCATTTCGGCCGGCGTAAGTTTCGACTATTTCCCTTTCCATGTAGCGGATAAGGAGAACAATACCATCGATATCATCACCGATCTCTACCCGGATTATGAGCACTGGCAGCTTATGCGCGAGCTTTCGCTCCTGAAAGTGTCGGAGGACGTGCTCTACCGGCCTTTCGAGTCGTTATCCAACGGGGAACAAACGAAGGTACTGTTGGCTGCTCTATTTTTGAAGGAAAACAGCTTTCTGCTCATCGACGAGCCGACCAACCATCTGGACATCCACGCCCGGAAGCTTGTCAGCGAATATTTGCGGGGCAAGAGCGGGTTTATTCTTGTTTCGCATGACCGGTCATTTCTCGATAACTGCGTAGACCACATTCTTTCGATCAACAAAACCAATATCGAGATCCAACGAGGGAATTTCTCCGATTGGTGGGAGAACAAACAGCGGCAGGACAACTGGGAACTGGCCGAGAATGAGAAGCTGAAGAAGGACATTAAGCGTCTGTCCGATGCAGCCAAGCGAACGAACGACTGGTCGCACGAAGTGGAGAAAACGAAGAACGGCACCCGCAACTCGGGCTCTAAGGTTGACAAAGGCTACATCGGGCACAAAGCTGCCAAAATGATGAAGCGGTCCAAGTCCATCGAACAGAGACAGCAATCTTCGATTGACGAAAGATCCCAGCTTCTGAAGAACGTCGAGAGCTCGGAAAGCCTGAAAATCACACAGCTTGCGTATCATAAGCACCAATTAGCCGAGCTTGACCATGTTGCCATCCGGTATGGCGAGAAAAGCGTTTGCCGCGATGTCAGCTTCACGATCGAGCAAGGGGACCGCATCGCACTGACAGGTCCGAACGGTTCCGGCAAATCCAGCTTACTCAAGCTGATTTGCGGCGAGGATATTCCCCATTCCGGCGTGTTTCGCAAAGGGAGCCAATTGAAAATTTCCTACGTTTCGCAGGATACTTCTCATTTGCGCGGGAATCTGACGGACTTCGCCCGAAGCAGCGAGATTGACGAAAGCTTGTTCAAGGCCATTTTGAGAAAGCTTGATTTCTCACGCTTGCAATTCGAGAAGGATATTGCGTCTTATAGCGGAGGCCAGAAGAAGAAGGTGTTGATTGCGAAGAGCCTCTGCGAACGCGTCCATTTGCATGTCTGGGACGAACCGCTCAATTTCATCGATGTCATTTCCCGGATCCAAATCGAAGAACTGCTGCTGGAGCATTCGCCTACCATCCTGTTCGTGGAGCATGACAGCGAGTTCAGCAAGCGTATTGCAACCAAAACAGTGGAATTAAAGGGATAATTAAGACTTAGGAGGATGAAAGCGATGATTGAGATTGAGGTTGTAGATGATTCCGTGAACCGGTTCTTGTTGTCGGTCAACCCGGTTCACGAGCAAACAAACCGACGGGCTGAGACATACGTATCCATTGATAGACGCACTTAGCGATGCTGTGGGCGGGTGAAGAATAAGGCTCTGTCAAGCACACGAAAAAAGCCGCCCAAGGTCATCTCTGACCCTAGACAGCTTCCCCATCCCCTTTACCAGAACAACTCTCCGTGCCCTAACAGGCGCGACAGTCCTTCCACGAAATAATAGTCGCCATAAATGAGCGGCACATCCACATTCTTGCCTTCCGGATAGTGGCTCGTGCCGTGCAGAATGAGCCCTTCCTCCGTCTCCGAATCCCACGCGCCGTAGTTCGCGTAGAGCGATTGCAGAATACGCTCGCCCGCCTGGCGATACAGGGTGCTCTCCTGGCCGCCGACCTGTTCGGCGATCAGCAGCAGACCGCAAGCCGCACAAGCGCCGGCCGATGTGTCCCGATAAGCCGTGATGCCTTCCGGCAAGCGGAAATCCCAATGCGGCACGCTATCCTCCGGCAAGTTCGCGAGGAAGAAGTGCGCGGCGCGCTTCGCCCCGTGCAGATACCGCTCATCCCCCGTGTGGAGATGGCTGAGCGCCATGCCGTATACCGCCCAAGCGGTGCCGCGGGACCAAGCGGACTCGGGAGCGAAGCCTTGCCCGCCCTTCACTTCCAGCTTCTCGCCCGTATGCGGATCGAATACCACGATATGGTTCACGGAACCGTCCGGGCGAAGGAAGTGCTCGAGCGCCATATCGGCGTGCCGGATGGCGATCTGCTTGTACCGCGGGTCTCCGGTCGTCCGGGAGGCCCAATACAGCAGCGGCAGGTTCATCATGCAATCGATGATGGCCCAGCCGGCATTGTCTTCCCCTTCACGCCACGGATTCCAGGCGCGAATGTAGTTCCCCTGCACGTTGAAGCGTGCAGCAAGCAGATTCGCCGCGAGCAGCGCGCGGCGTTTGGAATCCTCCGCGCCGAGCAGCTTGTAGCGCGCAACACTGGTCAGCGTCCACATGAAGCCGATATCGTGGTCCAATCGGTAATAATCCGCGATGACCTGGTCGAGCTGACGCTCGCAGGACTCCGCCAGCAGCTTCAGCTGCTCGTCTTGCGTGTCGCGGTACAGCAGCCACAGCAGCCCCGGCCAGAAGCCGGCCGTCCACCAGGAAGCAGGCTCCAGCTGATATTCACCCTTCACGCTGGCGTGCGGGAAGCCGTCGCCGATCCGTTTGCTCGTTCTTGCTACTTTGGCCGTCGTCTTATCCCAAGCTTCCTGAGCCCAATCCAATGTCGTACTCATCTCCACCACTCCTGATCGAAAGATTTGTTATTGAAATTCAAAACGAAACGCCGCTTCCAGCGAAAGTCCCTGAGCTGCGCCGGATGCTCCGACACCTGGTTTCAACGTGAAATCGAGTGCGTAACACGTCTGGGGCTTGTCGAAATGATCCACATGATGCAGAGCTTCTACCTGCCAATCGAACAGGCTCCGGTCATAAGAAACATAAACCTGCGCCTCGCCGGATGCCGCGATAATAATTCGCCCATCCTCCGCGAGCTGCGGACGGTGCCAAGCGATAAAGCGCTCCACGAGTGACGCGGGCGCTTGTCCGAACGCGTAGCGGTCCGCCACCTCAAGGACCGGAGGCTCGCTCTTGCGCCAAGTGAAGCGCCGCACCAGCTCTGTCAGCTTCTCCGTGCCGTAGGCGCTGGAGATTTCCAGAGCAAAAACGTCCTGCTCAGCGCTGCTCTCGAATGCAACGACCTCGGCCCGATGCTCCTCTCCGGCCTGCTGGTACAGGCCGTCAACGATCGGGACGGAATGGCTCTGCGAGCCGTTGCAGAGGATCTCATACCGCTCCGGTCCGAAATATTTCCGCGAATATTGCCCGCTTCCCAGATCCGGGAGCAATGTCTCGCCCTGCGCATACAGGATGAAATGCCCGATGTCGTTATGGTTGTGCGGTTCGTTATTATGTCCGCCTTTGGCCGCCAGTACATAGGCGCCTTGCTCTTGTAATTGCCGGGAAATCAACCACTCCGCGTCCGGCAAATAGTAGGTCGCCGTGTGCCATGCAGTCCCTTCCGCATCTTCCAGCGACCACAGCAAATTGCGGAGCGCCGGCGCCCAGCGGCTGCAGTGGTCGTCCCGGAACCCTGCGCGAAGCGCAAGCTCCGGATGCTCCATCTCGGGATAGAGCCGCTTCAAGTAGCCGCTCAAGCCCATGAAGATGCCCGCTTCCCCTTGCGAATCGGAGAAGTTGGCCAGCTTCCTGTCGTGGAGGAAGCATTTCTGCTGGAACAAGGCGACCTGCCGCACCTTGTCCGATTGGAACCAGTTCACGGCGCCGCCGGTACGCCGCATAATCAGATCCGCGGCATACGTAAAGTAGCCGAAGCCGTACTGCCAATACATGTACCCTTCGGTGCATGCTCCGTCAGCGGCGAACCCGCTCAGGTACGAAGCTAGAGCGGGGAAAGCTCGCGCCAGCACCGCGGCGAGCTCGTCCTCATCCTGCAGCGTATAGATCGCTGCAGCGGCAATGGAGCCGCCGCAGACGGATGCCCAGTTGTGAGTCGCGGTCTCCCAGTGGCTGGGAGGCTGCGTCACGAAGGGGCGCAGGATGCGGCGAAGCACCTCTTCGCGGATGCGGACGCTAAGCAGCTGGGGCAGCGAATCGCCGACCAGCGCGCTGATTTCGCTCAGCGCGAAAGCCGTCTCCGCGGCGAAGAGATCGATCGTGAACCTTTCCTGCGAATGGTTCATAAGCCCTTGCCCCTGCGTGTCTGCGTCAGACCGCATCTCAGGGCCCTGCAAGACATGGGCGGGCAAGCACCAAGTATATTCATCCAGGATGGACATGATGGTATCCGAAAGCGCATCCATATAGACGCTGTCTGCACCTTCCAGCCAAGCAAGCAGACCGAATGTCGTCAATCGGTTGCGCCGGCGGAAATAAACAAGTTCGTATTCTCTCCGAGAGCCCGTCGTGGAAAACAAATGAAATAACGAATACGTAAGCTCCGGCATCGTTTCCTGCAGCAATTTGGCGCCTTCGCTTTGTATTTCCGCGATCAGCTTCCCGGTTTCCTTTCCTTGCAGCAAACGGGTTTTCGCTTGTTCCGCCGTCTCTCCGGGAAACAGCAGGCTAGTCGGTACATCGGGGGCAGCGAGAAGCGCTGCTTTGATCTGTTTGAGGTCCCATTTATCCACCATAACACTCACCGTCATCCGACCTACTTTCTCATAGATTATGAAGGCGGCTGCCTTCCGTTGCTCGCGGACTTGCGTGATTGCACGGCCTGCCAAAAAAGCCTGTCTTTCTTATTATAAAGAAATCGGGCACCGGCGAAATCATGTTATTTTGACTTTTTTGACTCATATCTTGACCAATTGGGCGGAATGCCGCAACATGGGATGATGGTAGAGAGAGCAATATATAGAGACCATTACTTTATCGGAGAGGTTGGAACACTGTTATGAGTCATGAAGCCGTACTGGGCAGCCACGGGAAAGAGGTGCCCAAGGGGCGGTTTCCCGTTTCCCTGCTTTCATTAACCGCAGGCGCTTTCGCTATCGGCATGACAGAATTCGTGATTATGGGCTTATTGCCCAATGTGGCCGAAGATCTGCATGTAACAATTTCACAAGCCGGACAGCTCATCACGAGCTATGCCATGGGCGTCGCGATCGGAGCGCCGATTCTTGCTTTATTCACGAACAAGCTGCCGCAAAAGCTGCTGCTGTGCTTGCTGATGGGCGTATTCATCCTTGGCAATGCCATCAGCGTCATTGCCCCCAACTACACCATATTGATGGGCGCACGCATCGTGACCGCTCTGGCGCATGGGACGTTCTTCGGGGTAGGCGGCGTGATTGCCGTCCATCTCGTTCGGCCCGATCGCAGAGCGGGGGCCATCTCCGTCATGATGGCCGGCCTGACGATCGCCAATATTATGGGCGTGCCGTTCGGCACCTTCATCGGACAGCAGCTCGGCTGGCGGGCATCCTTCGGTGCGATTGTCCTCATGGGGATCGTCTCGCTGATCGGTATTATCGGCTTGATACCGCGCATTCAGCAGGAGAAGAGCGCCGGCATTATCCAGCAATTCCGTGCACTAACCAGACCTAGGCTGCTGCTCATGCTGCTGATGGGCGCGTTGGGCAGCGGCAGCTTGTTCACCGTGTTCACCTACATTACACCGCTGTTGGAACAAGTGACCGGCTTCTCGGAGCATCATGTCGCGTGGATTCTCGTTCTCTTCGGCTTCGGTGTCACCTTCGGCAACATCATCGGGGGCAAGCTGGCGGATTGGAAGCTGATGCCCGCTCTGCTTGGCAATTATGCGGCCTTGGCGCTCATTCTTATTTTGTTTCAATTTACCGTCCACATCCCCGTGGCCGCCGTTATAACCATATTCATCTGGGGCGCCGCCGCATTCGGCATTTTGCCGGGGCTTCAGCTGCGCATCATGAGCATGGCCAAAGACGCACCGATGCTCGCTTCGACTTCGAACCATTCGGCGAACAATTTGGGCAATGCCAGCGGCGCTTTCATCGGCGGATGGATCATCACGCACATGGGGCTTACTTATCTGCCTTGGGCAGGGGCGCTTCTGCCTGTGCTCGGCCTACTGCTTGGGCTTGTCAGCTACCGCTTGGACAAGAAGAAAGCTTCGTAAAACATCAAAAGCCTGCCCTTGCATAAGGGCAGGCTTTTGTATGCCGGGGAGGCGATACTATCTATTCACTCCCGAAACCGGTTCGATCAGCTTCAACAGCTCGATCAAATCCGCCTTATCGAACGTGCGATTACCATCCATGTCATAGCGGAATGGCATCGCAGCCAGGACACTGGAAATATCCCATCTCGTCTGTTGATAGAATAGAGACACAATGTGCTCCGCCGATGCCGTGCCGTCCGCGCTCCGCACTTGGATCCAGAACCGGTTAATTCCTTCCGTCAGTTGAATCGGCGAACCCAGGTCTACGACGGTTCCCGCCTCACCGCTGACCGGCTCGATCCGTTTCACTTGAACGGCGTTCCCCGCCTCGGCTGAAACCGGATGAAGGTTCCATGGGGAACTGCCGCCATGAACGACTGCTGAGAGCCAGGATTCACCGGCTGCGAGCGTTAGCCTGTATTCGCCGTTCGCAAGAACAAGCTGTGTAAGCGCCGGTTGAACGACCACAACCACCTCTTGCGACTCCGTCCCGTTCGTCATCCCTTCTCGCACATACAGCGCCTTATAGCGGTGCGTGCCCGAGCTGGCCCCCGTTATTCTGAGGTTCGCGTTGCCGTACACATCGGTTGTCACTCTCGCTACTTCCGCCCCGTTCTCCCTCAGCGAGATATGTCCCGTTACGGTCGGATCACCGACAATCCCGCCGACGGACGCGGACAACAGAACCGGTTCATCTAACCGGAGCACCCCGCTCGGGTGGTTCAGTATGAGCGTCGTTCCCTGCGTATTCGGCATCACGACCTGTGTTACGGCATCCGAGACTTGAGCCTCATGCAGCGCATCGGGCACATAAGCGGCCTGCACGGTATAGGTGCCGGGCAGCAGCGCCGCCGTCTTCAGCTCGGCGTAGCCTGCGGCGTCCAACACGACCGGTTCCGCAGATATATTACCGCCGCTGAACACGATCGCACCTGCAGGCAGCTGCGGCTCTTCTCCGGTGTTGGTCACATGCGCGGTAAATGTAACGGGAGTCCCGTAATACACGGCTTCTGTAACCGATGACGTAATCTCCACTGCAACCGGGATCGGTTTGACTTGCAGACTGATGCCGGCGGAAGTGCCTGCGTGATGATCGGCATCACCCAGATAATTGACGGAAATCGTATGCGTACCGATCCCGAGCTGATCCGTCTGCCAGGTTGCTGTCCCGTTCGTTAATGTCAGTTCATTCGGCCAACCGTTAAACCCGCCCGTACTCGATAAAGCAACCATACCCTCCGGAACGGAACTCCCGCTCCCTGTATTCGTCACCTGCACGGTAATCGTCACAAGATGCCCGTAGACGGTTTCTCCTGTTTGCGGTGTATAGCTTAACTGGACATGAACCGGCGCTTTGGTTACCGGCTGTGTGACAGCTGCGGCCGTGCTGGCCAAATGATTCGCATCGCCGGCATATTCCGCCTCGATGGACCGGTCACCGGCCGGCAAGCCCATTAAGGTGATCGCAGCCTCCCAGCTCCCGTCCAAAGCCGCGGCCGGAGTTATCGCTTGCCCGTCTTGTTTGAACGTCACGGTGCCGGTTGGAATCAAGCTATTGTTCACGGTATTTACAACCCGGACCGTCCAAGACACCGATTCCCCCGCTTCAATCGGGCTTGGCTCCGCTATTGTAATCACAGTGCCGGCTTTATTCACCGTATGCGGTACAGCCGTAGACGAGGATACGCCATGCTTAGCGTCACCGCTGTATTCCGCTTTGAACGAGTGAACGCCTGCTGCTAATTGGGGAACCGTCATGACCGCTCTCCCTGCGCCTAAAGCGGCCGTACCCAGGATCGTTCCCCCATCCTTGAACGTAACCGTACCGCCCGGAGCAAGGGCGCTGCCGTTCGTATTCGCTACGGTTGCCGTGAATGTCAACGAAGTGCCGTAGGGTGAAGCGTCTCCCTCGTCTCCCTCGCCTCCCGTCACCGATAAAGTGGATGCCGTAGGAATGAGCTGAATGACAACCGGCGTAGAGCTCGAGCTGTTGGAAAGGTGTGTAAGACTGCCGCCGTATTGCGCAGTCATCTGGTGAGAGCCTATATCTAGATCCGGCACCGTTATGGAGGTCACTCCGAAACTGAGCGTCCCTGTGCCGAGAAGATTCGCTCCGTCATAGAACGCAACCGTCCCCGTCGGCCCCAGCAAACTAATGGCGCTATTCGCCACCGAGGCGGTCAACGTCACGGCATTCCCGTACGTCGCCGAGCCTGGACTCGCGCTGATGGACACGGTCGTTGGGATACCCAGAACGGATTGTGTCAAACTGCTTGACGTGCTGGAATGGTGCTGGCTGTCTCCGTTGTAGGACGCTGTGACGGAATAACCGTTAACCGGCAGCGAGGAGGTCGATAACACCGCGACACCGCTTCCGTTAACGCCGGACGTTCCCAGCACATGGGCTCCTTCCTTGAAGGTTACTGTTCCTCCGGGCACAACCGGACTGCCGTTCGAATTGGCGACGGTTGCCGTGAACGTAATCTCTTCGCCGACGTAGATGAGACCGGCATTCGAGGTTAACGATGTATTCGTTTGAATTTGATCAACCGTATGTATGAGAGAAGAGGATTGTTCCTCGTGATTGCCATCCCCTGCGTATATGGCTGTAATGGTATGCAAGCCGGCCGGCAGATTGCCGATCGAGATGGAGGCATACGCGTTAAAATTTTCAAGCTCTGCCCATGTGCGCGTCGTGGTGCCGCTCTGACCGTTCAAGGCGACCGTCCGGGAGGCGGAATTATCGACGGTGATGCTGTTCACATAGCGGTTGCCGCCGATTTGCCACGATTTGACCAAGCTGTTATTCGCATCATAGGCATACAAATACACGTAATAATTGTTATCCGTATCATCGTAAGCCCAATACGTCAAACCGCCCCATTGGATGACGGGACAGTTCGCGCCGCAGGAAAGCTTCTTCCCAGGCTGTGCCGGGGCGAGCGCTCCGTTCTTATACGTAACGGTTGGCTCTGTCGCCGCTAACGTCTGGACACCGCCAATCGGTGTTCCCCCGTCATAAAATGTGACGGTGCCTGTCGGGGTCGAACCGCCGGATGCGGCATCCGTGATGACGGCTGTAAACTGTACCGACTCCCCGTAAGTGGACGCAGCCGGTCCCGTCAACACGTTCCCGACAGGCATTATTGCGAATGCCGCAGGCTGCCAAAGGTTCACCAGCAGCGCAATTAGCAAAACCGCACTTATCCAGCGCAGCTTCGATGTTTCCACCCTTGTACTTTTCATATACATCCCCCGCCCTGATGTGAATCTCTCTAGTTAGTATACTAGATATATCGGAATTTGGGCTTTTAAATATAATAGAAAAACCATTCGCTCCGCATGACCTGCAGGTGCAAATGGTTTCTCTATTACGCCTCAAAGGGGGCGTTCCATCACGAATTGTTCGCCTAGCTTCGCATAAGAGCTGCCTGCGAGCCGGCTGACCGGCTTCAGCTCCCGGGCATTAATATGGCCTCCGTCGTACAATCTATCGGCTATATGAAACTGAACGACCCTGCCGATGAGCAGATCGGCGGTCGGAGTGCCTTCCGTTCCGCCAAGCGGTATCGCCTGCTCGAGGACGCATTCCATGCGAATATTGGCCTCGGCGATGCCGGGTACGGCAATTTTGACGCTCGCGACTGGCGTTAAACCCGTTGCCGCCACCTCGCTTTGATCCGGGGGCAGCGGCGCCGCCGCTTGATTGATTTGGCCGATGTACGATTCGTCAGAAATATGGACAACGAACTCGCCCTTCTCGATCGCATTGCGCGAAGTGTCTTTGCGCTCTCCTTGCTTTCGCTGTACGGATACAGCGATCATCGGCGGATCCGCCGTTACGATCGTGAAGTAGCTGTAGGGAGCCGCGTTGAGCACGCCCTCGGAAGAGAGGGTTGTGACGAATGCGACCGGCCTTGGAATGATGCTGCCGATCAGCAGCTTGTAGTTCTCCCTTTCCGTCTGGCTTGAAGGGTCAATGGCTCTCATTGTGTACCACCTGCTTTACGCGGATTAACTGGCGAAATTCGCCTTGAACCAAGTTCTTGCCGCCTCGACTTCCGTACGTGTCAATTGGTGTCCGGCATTCTCCCAATGAACCTCAATCTCAGCCCCTGCGTCGCCGAGCAGCTTCTGCAGCTCTTCGGTCTCCTGCGGCGAGCAGATCGGATCGTTACGGCCTGCACCGATGAAGACCGGCGTGTCCGTCAAATCCGGAAGCTGGACACCCCGCCGCGGCACCATCGGATGATGGAGAACCGCGCCGCGCAGTGCATCCGGGTAGTGGAACAAGAGGCTGCCCGCGATGTTGGCGCCGTTGGAGTAGCCGACGGCCACCATATTCCGGCGGTCAAAGCCGTACTCCTTGGCTGCCGCGTCGAGGAAATCGTTCAACTCCTTCGTGCGGTAGATGAGGTCCTCCTCATCGAAGACGCCCTCCGCCAGCCGGCGGAAGAAGCGCGGCATCCCGTTCTCCAACACGTTGCCGCGAACGCTCAACACCGACGACTCCGGGGAAATGGCCTGCGCCAGTGGCAGCAGGTCCTTCTCCGTTCCCCCGGTCCCGTGCAAGAGCACGAGAACCGGGGCTTTAGCATCTGTTCCTTGTTGATACAGGTGTCGCATTGTCATTGCTGATTCGCCTCCAATTCTCTGACCGCGATAGGCGGAAGATTGCTTTCAATTTGAGCCCGGTTTTCTTCGAACCATTCCGGCAGCATGATTTTTTCGCCAAGCGCTTCAGGCGCTTCGTCTCTGGCGAAGCCTGGAGGATCTGTCGCGATTTCGAACAGGATGCCGCCTTCTTCGCGGAAGTAGATCGCATTGAAATATTGACGGTCTACAATCGGTGTTGGATGGTAGCCGCTGTTCTGCACATGGCTTCTCCAAAGCTCGTGCTCTGCATCGTCTTTTGCCCGCCATGCAATATGGTGGACCGTACCGGCACCGCCCGCACCGTAAGCCATCGGTGTCACTTGGAGATCAATGATGTTGCCGATCTCGCCGTAAGATTTGAATCTTGCGAACGCGCCTTCTTGGCCGATTTTCTCAAGCCCCATCACTTGCTGAAGCAGTTGAGCCGTTTTATCCGGAGCTGTACTGTAAAGGATGGCGCCGCCGAAACCTTTGATCGCTTTATCGGTTGGGATACCGCCGAAAGACCATGTGCTTGGCGCTCCTTGCTCACGTTCGACAATTTCAAGTTTCAGGCCGTCGCGGTCTTCGAACTGCAGGTAGGTTTCATGGAATCTTACGGTTTTCTCGTACGAGATGCCGAAACGGGTCAGACGCTCTTCCCAGAAAGCAAGGCTGCCTGTCGGAACCGCATAGGTGGTGATGCCCACTTGACCGCCGCCGATACGTCCTTTGCGGGAGTGAGGCCATGGGAAGAAGGTGATGATCGTTCCCGGACTGCCTTGCTCATCGCCGAAGTACAGATGGTACACTTCCGGAGCATCGAAGTTAATTGTTTTTTTCACGAGACGCAGACCAAGGATACCGGAGTAGAAATCGACAGTCCCTTGTGCGTTTTGAACGAAAGCGGTGATATGGTGGATGCCTGCAGTTTGTTGTTTTGTCATTTGAAAACACTCCTTTAGATAGTTAGTTTAGTTTTTCCTTACTTGAGCAGAAAGTTTCTTAGAATAATAAAGCGTCTATGGAATAAGCGCCTGCACCCGTTAAAGCTACACTTACAGCTACGGCAATTAGCAAAAGGTTATATTCGAAACCGCCGGCGGTGCTCCAGTACCCGTTCTTGCCGTGTACTTTGGCAATCGCCATGATCATTGTCAAAGCGATGAGCAAGGAAGCGAACACGGTGCCAAACCCTGCGGCGAACAGCAGCCCGCCTACGAATTCCATCAACCCGGCGATAACCGCCATCGCAACCCCAGGCTTAATGCCGATGGACTCCATCCAGCCGCCTGTTCCCTTCGGTCCGTAACCACCGAACCAGCCGAACAACTTCTGTGAACCGTGGGCCATGAAGCTTAGCCCGACAACCAATCGAATGACTAACAAACCTAGTGCGATACTCATTTGCAATCTCTCCTCTGTTTTGATTTTAAGAATCTTTAATTTAAGATATTGCCTAAAAGTGAAAGTAGTTTATCTCCTATAAGGATCAACTACTTGACTATTTGAAACCTTCCTGTGCGAATTTGCCGAGCTTCTTCAGCAGCTGGCTTGCGACCCGCTTCTCTTCGGTTGTGAGACCGGCCACCGCTTGCTCAATCACTTCCGTATGCTGTGGGAAAACACTCTCGATAAATTGCTTGCCCTTCTCGGTGATTTCGGCGAAGATGAGTCTGCGGTCTTCCGTTGAGGTGCGGCGAATGACATATTCCTTCTTCTCCAGTTTATCGACGACATATGTGATGTTACCGCTGCTCATCAGCACCTTGGAGCCGATTTGTTGAATGGCTTGCGCGCCTTTGTGGTAAAGCAGCTCCAGGACGCCGAATTCGGTGCGGTTCAGGCCATGCTTCCGAATGTCGCGGTCACCGTGGGCGTTCACCCACTCGCTTGCCCGGGAAAGTGCGATGTAGAGATCCAAGCTGTCATTGCGCTTCTCGCTCATCAGATTCACCTCATTTCGTTCTTCATTAGGTAGATCGTTACTTAGTGTGACTCTCGTTCATCTCGCGTTTGTTGTTTATTATGTCTCAGTTGTTTGTGCTCGATGTCTTGATTTAAAGATACTTTATTTTAAGATAAATGTCAACAGGGTATTTTAAAAAAATCGAAAAGAATTTTGTGATGTGGTCGGGGGCCTACAATGTAGTAGGTACATTGACTGGCAACTGACGTTAAAGCACTCAAGGCAGGCGTGTTATAACCGGCTAACCCGGGCTAACGGACACAGCTGCGCTTATTTTGCGAATTTGGGACATATTGAGATGCTAACGGACACAGGTGACGTTATTTCTCCGATTTGACCCGAATATAGGCACGAAATCGGTAAATAAGATCCCTGTTGTCCGTTAGAACTGAAACGGGGTAGCTTTCACATAAATAACGGCCGCGGTGTCCGTTAGATTTGCTGCATGCCGGCGAGTTGTCGATGTGCCGTTAATAATTTGCTACTGGCTGCGGGCGGGTCGGTTGGCGATATCTAGCTGGCTATGTGCGGCGGCGGGTGATTTGGTGAGTAGTGTAGAGTCTGCCGAATTATGCCGGTGGGTTTGGGAAGATGCAATCTGTTACTGGTGCTGATAGAGATCTGTGAGATGAACTGATGCTAAAGCCGGTAGATCGGTAAGATGAGATCGGCTGCTGGTGTGGTGAATTGATGTGTCGTATACAGTTTGTTGGCGGAAGGCGGATCAGTTGATGATATCCTACTGTAGATTGGTTGGTATCAGTCGGCACCTAATCTGCATCTGGCCACTTGAAAATGCTAACGGACACCGGTGACGTTATTTCCCGAAATGGACCCGAATATAGGTTCGAATTCAGCAAATAAAACCCCTGGTGTCCGTTAGACTTGTTACAGGACGACTTTCACTAGTATAGGTTCATCGGTACTGCCTAAACCACAGCCGACGCGCCCTTCTGCAGCTGATACATCTTGGCGTACCGGCCGCCCAGCGCCATCAGCGTCTCATGGTTACCGCGCTCGGCAATCTCGCCGCGGTGCAGCACCAGAATCTGATCCGCATCGCGGATCGTGGACAGCCTGTGCGCGATGACGAGCGTCGTGCGCCCTTCGCTGACGACCTTCAGCGCCTGTTGGATAAGCCCCTCGGTTTCGCTGTCTATGCTCGCTGTCGCTTCGTCCAAGATCAGGATGGACGGGTCGAACGCGAGCGCTCTAGCGAAAGAAATAAGCTGCCGCTGTCCCGATGACAGCGTGCTTCCGCGCTCTACGACTTGCTCATCGTAGCCATTCGGCAGCTGCTCGATGAAGGAGGATGCACCGACATCGCGCAGCGCGTTCCGGACACGCTCCAACGAAATGTCCTCATGATAGAGGCTGACATTGAACTTGATATCCCCTGCGAATAGAAAGGGATCCTGCAGAACGATACCCATATGCTTCCGCAGCGCCTGCTTGGACATCGACCGGATGTCGCGGCCGTCTATCGTAATGCTGCCCTCATTCGGCTCGTAAAAGCCGAGCAGCAGGTTCATGATCGAGCTTTTGCCCGATCCGGTATGGCCGACCAGTGCGATGGTTTCTCCTTTTTTGACCTCGAAAGAGATATGCTTCAGCACATTTTCCCCTTCTTTATAAGCAAATGTGACGTTATTGAACTTCACGTTGCCCTCCGGACGGCTCACTTGATCCGTCTTCGCGACCTCCTGCCCTTCCGTATCGAGAATAGCGAACACCTTATCGGCCGAAACGAACGCTCTCTGCGCATTCGTCAACTGATCGAAGATGCCGATAATCGGCTGGAAGATTCGCCCCAAGTAATCGACGAACGCGTAAAACACCCCGAAGGATATAGCGGTCGACAGCGACTCCCGGCCAAAATACCAAATGACCATCGCCGTCACCAGGCTTCCGATCGTTCCGACAATATTCCGCGAAGACAAGGAAAATACCCGGAACTGCTTCAATTGGTTCACATACCGGTCCTTGTTCAGCTCTTCGAATTCGTCCAACGTCACCTTCTCGCGGCGGAAAGCTTGAATGATCGGCATCACGACGATAGATTCGTTAATCATCGCATTCATATCGCTAAGCCGCGCACGCATGATGGAGATGAATACTTTGGAGTATTTCAAATGGATCTTCATAATTAACGCGAAAATCGGCGGCAGCACCAGGCAGTACACAGCCAAATGCCATTCCAGAATAAATAACGCGACGAAAATGCCCAGCAGCTGCATGGTACTGACCACGAACGTCGCCATGAAGCTCATGAACAAGTCGCGAACGGCCTCTGTATCGTTGGCGATTCTGGACACAACCTGCCCGATCGGCGTGTTGTCGAAATAACGCAGCGATATGCGCTGAATATGGCGCATGAGGTCCATGCGCATGTTTTTGATGATTTGCAGCGCCGTGGATTGGAACAGATAAGCCTGCGTATAGTTGCAAACGCTGGCGACCAGCAGCAATCCCATATATAAGCCGAGCAGCCCCAGCACTGACGACATTTGGCTTGTACCGGCGGTGAGATGCCGGTCGATGATCGTTTTCGTAATATAGGGCCCGGCCAGCTCCGCCCCGACGGCACAGCATAGGATCAGCAGGGCGCCGATAATCCTGAATTTGTATGCGGCAGCGTA
The DNA here is from genome assembly GCF_028765165.1 of Paenibacillus sp. MAHUQ-63. GTDB lineage: Bacteria > Bacillota > Bacilli > Paenibacillales > NBRC-103111 > Paenibacillus_E. The sequence goes on from NZ_JARADB010000005.1 coordinate 234,309, forward strand.
CGCAATGAGTCTTTTTCCGGTAGACGGTTTATTCATCTTGTTTCCTCCTCCCTCCTTATTCAGCCAAGCTCGCTTCCATCTGCTGGCGGTCCCATTGCTCCCGGTACCAGCCGCCGAACAGCATCAGCTGCTCGTGCGTCCCCTCTTCGATAATCCGACCTTCGTCCAACACGAGAATCCAATTGGCATGACTGACGGCCGATAGCCGGTGTGTCGTGATCAATGTCGTTTGGCCGGCCCGCTCCTTCCGGATGTTCTGCAGGATACGGCTTTCCGTCCGGGCGTCGACCGCGGACAAGGAGTCGTCCAGCAGAAGAATCTCCGCTCGCATGAGCAGAGCTCTGGCAATGGCCAGCCGCTGCTTCTGCCCGCCGGAGAGCATCACGCCGTTCTCGCCGACAATCGTGGCAAGGCCGTCCGGCATTTGCTCGATATCCTGGGTGAACGAAGCCATCTCCACCGCCCAGGCGATCTCTTCCGGCGACGCATCATGCTTGCCCAGCGCGATATTGTCGCGGATGGATTTGGACAGCAGGAGATGCTCCTGCGGAACGTAAGCCATCCAGCTTTTCACCTGGGCCAAGGAAATCCGCTCAATCGGCACATCCGCGATGAGCAGCTTCCCGGGCTCGACCGGATATTGCCTGAGCAGCTGCTTGAGCAATGTGCTTTTGCCGCTGCCGGTGCGCCCTACGATCCCGAGGGTCTGTCCGCGCTCCAGCTCGAAGGAGACATGCGCAAGGCTGGGGTGCTTAGCCGTCGGATACGTGAAGCTGAGATCTCTCATCTCGATCCGATCAGGCACGTTCACGTGAACCGGTGCGGCATCGTCCACGATATCGGCTGCCTGCGTCAGCGCGGTATCCAACCGGTCCGCAGAGGCGCTTCCCCGCTGCAGGACATTGATGAATTCGCCGAAGGAAATCATCGGCCAAATGAGCATGCCGAGATAGATGTTAAACGAGACGAGCTGTCCGAGTGAAATTTCATCGTGGAACACCAGATACGAACCATAGCCTATGCCAATCGAATAGCTGAGCCCAACGATTAGTGAAGTCAATGGCTGAAAGAGCGCGTTTAGCTTGGAAACACTTTTATTTTTATTCATGACATCGGAAGTAACGCCATCGAAAGCCCGCAAATCGTGCTCCTCCTGCACATAAGACCGGATAACGCGAATACCGGAAATCGACTCCAGCGCGTGATCGTTCATTTTGCCGAAAGAAGCCTGGGCGGCCAGGAAGCGGACTCTCACCTTCTGACCTAATTTGCTAATCACAACAGCCAGAAAAGGCAGCGGGATCAACGCGGCAATCATTAATTTAAAAGAAATGAGAGAGATCATCGTGACAATGACAACGGTTGCCCCGACCAGCGTATGCACGAGCGTCATGACCCCGTACCCCGAGGTCTGACCGATCGCCAGCACATCGTTCGTCGCCAATGCCATCAACTGCCCCGTGCTGTTGCGTTGGAAGAATGCGGGCGTCATTCTCGTCAAGTGCGCGAGCAATCGCCCCCGGAGCACCTTCTCCACCAGTGCCGAGTTGCCGAACAACGTCGTGATCCACACATAAGTCATGATGTAGAGCAGCAAGGCCAGCCCTATAAGCAGCCAGACCGTCTGATTCAGGTCCTGGGAGGTCAGATTGCCGCTGCGAATATGGTCAATGGTGTTGCCGATCATTTTGGGCGGGATTGTAGAGAGCAGATTGACGCCGACCATAAGTCCGATGGCTAGCAGGTAAAACCTCCATCTATCTTTGAAAAACCAGCGCAGCTTGATGATAAAAGACAATAATTCCACCTCTTTCCATTTATGCACACATACATTGATTCTATAGTTTCAATCACTTGAAGTCTATGAAGAAGTTCGATTTAATCAAAGTTTCCTGTCATTTTGCAACAATGAGGAAGCTTCTTCCGTTATAAGGAAAGACTATAGACAGCTCTTACATACAGAAAGGAAGATCCGCATGAACCGTTTGATGAAAAAAAGTCTGACACTTCTGTCCCTGACCGCTATGATGACTGCAGGCACGGCCTATGCCGCTCCTAATGAACCTGCGAAAACACAACTCGAGAACCCGATCACCGTACACGTCGGCGGAGAAATGCTTGCCGAGAACGGCTTCATGAAACCGGGCGCCGCCGAACCTATGCTGCCGCTGCGCGCAGTAACGGAAAGCCTTGGGTTCACGCTCACTTGGAATCCGGCGACGTATTCGGTGGATTTGGCCAAAGATAACGTATTCACAACCGTAACAACCGGCGAAGACCGCTACACGATCAATAAAAGGCTGACAACTCTCGGCACAGCGCCTGAATTGGTTGACAGTAAGCTGCACGTTCCCGTTACGTTCGTGAGCAAGATTATTCGCGGAACGGTCGCCTCCAAGGGCAGCTCCGTTGCCATTTCTATGAAGGAGGAGGCTAAGAAAGTGCAGTCGACCGGCGTCATCACAGCCATTCGCACCAACGGCGACAATGCGCAAATTCAAATCCAGGGCATTGGCACCGAGGGGATCGTTTTCAATGTGGATAAAGACACCGTCTATCAGATGCTCGACGGTACTAAACTTAGTCTTGCCGATCTGCATGCAGGCTTAACCGTATCTGGCGAGCATTCCATGATCATGACGATGAGTTTGCCACCGCAAACACCAACGTCCAAAGTGACGGTGCTGGATACGAAGCTGCAAGCCGGCCTTATCGGCACCGCAGGCGTCATTGCAGAAGTCCGCAGCGAGAATAAAGAGGACTTGAGCATTTTGGTGAAAGGCCAAGGTCTGACGGACTCGGCGCCGGACGAAGTCGTCCTTCAATTGACGAAAGATACGGCTGTCGTGGACAAAAACGGAGACAAAGTGGGCACTTCGGCGCTTGTCAAAGGTGCGAACGTGATCGGCTTCTACGGACCGGCTTTGACCAAGAGTCTGCCGCCTATCGGCACCGCTTGGAAAATCGTTGTTGGGGATAAAGAAGAATAACGATCCGCAAATCTTGTAAAAATATGAAAACCTCCCTTACGATAGGGAGGTTTCTTCGTTCCTCGCGGCTGATCGCACTGTCCAAACCGTTGGTTTTTTGATACAATAACTGAAAATTCATTCGAATAAGGGGACTTATATGGAATACATTAGCACACGCGGTAAAGTAGAACCCCTCGGCTTCATCGATGCCATCCTGATGGGATTGGCGAACGACGGCGGTTTGCTTGTTCCGAGAAATATCCCGCAGCTGTCCGCAGACACGCTCCAGAAGTGGCGCAGCCTTTCTTATCCGGAGCTGGCGCTTGAAGTTTTCTCATTGTTTATCGAGAATGAAATCCCTCGCGACGAGCTGAAGAAGCTCGTTGACGACAGCTACTCCACATTCCGCGACGAGGCCGTTACACCGGTCAAACGTCTGAACGACGACACCTTCGTGCTCGAATTGTTCCATGGCCCGACATTCGCATTCAAGGACATTGCCCTGCAATTCCTGGGCAACCTGTATGGGTACGTATCCCGCAAGACGAACTCCATCATCCACATTCTTGGTGCGACGTCCGGCGATACCGGGGCTTCCGCAATCGAAGGCGTGCGTGGCAAGGAAGGCATTCGGATCTGTATCCTTCACCCTCACCAGAAGGTGAGCAAGGTCCAAGAGCTGCAGATGACGACCGTCGACAGCGAAAATGTATTGAACCTGTCCGTCGAAGGCACCTTCGATGACTGCCAGCGCATCATCAAGGAACTGTTCGCCGACGTAGAGTTCAAGCACCGCTACCACCTGCGTGCGATCAACTCCATCAATATCGCCCGTATTTTGGCGCAAACGGTCTATTATTTCTACGCCTATTTCCAAATCGCAGATTCCGTCCAAGGGGCGAAAATCAACTTTAGCGTGCCGACCGGTAATTTCGGCGATATCTTCGCCGGCTATCTCGCACAGAAGATGGGCCTGCCGATTCATAAGCTTATTCTGGCTACGAACGAGAACAACATCCTTGAGCGTTTCGTGAAGGAAGGCGTGTATCAGCCGGGCGAATTCCGCGGCACGTACAGCCCTTCCATGGACATTCAAGTTGCAAGCAACTTCGAGCGCTACCTGTTCTACCTGTACGGCGAAGATGCAGAAGCTGTCACTGCGCTGATGGCACAGTTCAAAGCCGAAGGCCGCATCGTCATTCCGGCCGACAAGCTGCAAGCCGTGCAGGCGGATTTCGCCGCTTACGGCGTACAGAACGAGGAGTGCCTGGATACGATCAGCGCCTACTACAACGAAGTCGGCTATCTGCTCGATCCGCACACCGCTTGCGGAGTCGCGGCGGCCGACCGCATCGCCGCTGACGGCGAAGTAACGGTGGCGCTGTCCACGGCTCACCCGGCCAAATTCGACGAATCCATTCGCCTCCGCGGTATTGAGCAGACCTATCCGCCGCAAATTACCGCGCTGTTCGACAAGCCGCAATTCCAAACGGTTGTCGGCGGCTCGAACGACGCGATCAAAGAGCAGCTGGTGAAATTCTTTTAAATAGTAAGGGGTTGTCCCTGAAGATCTGACAAGACCTTCGAGACAACCCCTTTTTTCGAGCTTATTTGAACATTTGCGGAAATTGTTTGATGATGCCGTCCGTTAGCGTATCGGCCAGCACCATGAGATGGTCTGCACCTTTGTCGAACGCTGCGATATCTGCGTCCCAATCCCTTTTAATTCTCGCGTTGACATCTTCCGTCAATAATTGCAGGTGGACGTACATCAACTCCTGCACCGTCTTTAACGGCCAGTTCGGGTTCGCTCTGCTCAGGAATCCCGCGATATCGTCGGCATTCCGGAACCATTCTTTATTCGCCTTCTCATATTCGGCCGCATTCCCCGCTTTCGCCGCGTCAATAACCCTGCCGGCAATGACGATGTGCTGGGTCAAGAGCTCGCCCAGCTGATTCCCTGCGGCTTCCCCGTAGAAAGGTTTTATTGCGTTTCCGATGTCTCTCTGATTCCTCAGCAATCTGGCCAATGTTTTATCTTTATCTTCCAAGCCGGCAAGCGCGCTGACCAAATAGCTGCGCGTCCAAAGCGCATGATCCATCCACAACCTTCTAAGATCGCCCTTCAACTGCACCATGGATTGCGTGTACATCTGCTGTTTGGCGGCTGCCGGAATGTCATGATGCGCCTCTGCTCGAAGAGGAGCGGCGCTGAGAACAAGCGACAGAGACAGCAGCGTAATCTTGATGAACTTCCCTTGCATACGTATTCGTCTCCTTCTGAATAGATGGAATCAACAGCTTGTTTTATTGTGTACGGCGGAGTCGTTTTCATTCATAAAAGAGGGAGGAAGCTCATACAGGAAAGAAGGAAGGAAGCGACAGTGACGGAATGGACTCTGGCAAAAAATCAGCCCCGAGACCGATAGCGTCCTCCACCTAAGCAGGAGGACATCCATCTACCGGCATGATATGCTTAGCTTAATGACTAAGTTAATAGGAGTGAATCTAGTGAACATGAACCGCAGCGCTTTTCTCGGTCCGATCTTGATTCTTTTAGGCATTTTCATGTTTCTAAAAGGGGAAATCACGTTCAGCACCGGTACGATTTTCGAGTATTTCTGGCCGACCCTCTTCGTTATTCCGGTTGGCGTCTTCTTTCATTGGCTGTATTTTTTCATCTTGCAGCGCAGAGGCGTTGGTGTCCTCGTGCCCGGCGGCATTATGCTGACGTCGGGTATCGTTTGCCAAATCTCCATGCTGTTCGACATTTGGCATCTCATGTGGCCGGGCTTCATGCTGGCGGTCGCCGTCGGCTTGTTCGAGCTGTACTGGTTCGGCGGGCGCAACAAGTGGCTGCTCATTCCAATCAACATCTTGGCGGTGATGTCGCTTCTGTTCTTCGCCATTTTCTCGATCGGTTCGCTGTTCTCGGGCATTTTCCAGCATCAGCCGATCTTCGCTATCGCACTGATTGTTGCGGGGATCTCCTTGATGTTCCTGCGCAGCAATAAAGAGACGAGCAGGTTTTAGTCTGGATAAGCCCCGTCTTGGATCATGAGGCGGGGTTTGCATGGCCGTTACTGCGCCGGCGGATACAGCACTTCGTCTGATTCTGTTCGAAAAATCATATAAAAAACCGGCAGCAAGCCGGACAAGCGCGTGGAACGAGCCTTTGAACGAGTGCTGGCCTTACCGCCGAACTCCCGCTCATGCCGGGCGTACAGCAAAGAGCGTCAGGCCCAATGCCTGACGCTCTTCGTTATATCCCTTGTTGCTTACTGTGCCACAAGGCTATCCTCTCCGGACTTCTTGATCTGCTTGCTTCGCAGTTGTCCGCATGCCGCGTCGATATCCGTCCCGTGCTCGAGACGGACGCTGACGGATATGCCCTGCTTTTTCAGCGTATCGTAGAAAGCCCGGATCGTCTCACGCTCGCTCCGTTGATACTGGCTGTGCTCATCCACCGGATTGTAAGGAATGAGGTTGACGTTCGCCAGCTGGCTGATATGACGAATCAGCTCGGCCAGTTGAAGCGCATGCTCGTGCTTGTCGTTCACGTCCCTGAGAAGGATATACTCGATCGTAATTCTCCGGTTCGTCTTCTCCAAATAATACTCGATCGCACTCATCAGCTTCTCGATCGGAATCGCTTTGTTGATTTTCATAATCCGCGTACGCAGCTCATTCGTAGGAGCATGTAGGGAAATCGCCAGATTCGTTTTCAAATCGGAGTCCGCGAATTCCCGGATTTTATCGGCAAGTCCGCTCGTTGAGACGGTAATATGCCGGGCCGCGATGTCTAATCCCTTCTGATCCTTCACCACACGGATGAAATTCTCCATGTTAGTGAAATTATCGAAAGGCTCGCCGATCCCCATGACCACAATATGGCTTACATGCTCGCCGGCGCCCTTGCTGTCCAGGTGAAGTTGAACCTTCATAATCTGCCCCACGATTTCCCCGCCGGAGAGATCCCGGCTCTTGGCCAATAATCCGCTCGCACAGAAGCTGCATCCGATATTGCAGCCCACTTGCGTCGTTACGCAGACCGATAACCCGTACTTGTGCCGCATCAGCACCGTTTCTATTAAATTGCCGTCCTGCAGCTTAAACAGAAATTTAATCGTTCCGTCCGCCGACTCTTGTTTCAGGTGCTCCGTCAAGGTTTGAATCTCAAAGTGCTCGGCCAAGACATCCAGACAGTCCTGCTTCACATCCGTCATCTCCGAGAATGCCGTCACCCTTTTACGGTACAACCAATCCCACACGAGCAGCGCGCGCGACCTCTTGAACCCTTTATCAGCAAGCCAGGCGACCAATTGATCAAAAGTTAATCCATAGATGGATGGTTTATTCATAATTATCCTCTTTCCAAGACTTTCGCACACAGTCCTAGTTCTACTAAGCAGCCGAAGCCTACCATTGTTTATTATTGTGCCAAAAATCGCTCATGAACACAAGAGGAGCACACTTCCAGCATGAAAGCGGAGCAATCCTATTTATCAAAAACATCGAACATATGTTCTTTATTTTTTGTGAGTTTTATGGTAATAATAAGAAGTAGGCAATTTTAATAAAAATTAATCGAGGAGCGATGGATGATGTCACTGCGTTTAGACCCTTATTTGGTAATGGAAGGTAATGCGAAGGAAGCGATCCAATTTTATGAGAAAGCCTTGGGCGCCCAACTCGTCTTCCAACAAACGTTCGGCGAGTTCCCGGAAAATCCCGAGTTTGCTTTGCCGGATGAAGCCAAAGGACTTATCGGACATGCGATGCTGGTGATCGGCGAGGCGCGTCTGATGCTTTCCGATACGTTCCCGGGGATGCCTGTTCAGAAAGGCAATAACGTTACGATCTGCATCTCGACGAGCGATGCGGATAAATCCAAACAGCTTTATCATGCCTTAGAGGATGGCGGACGGGTTATCATGCCGCTGTCGGAGACGCATTTCAGCCCAGGATACGGGCAAGTGACGGACAAGTTCGGCGTTACATTCCACATTTTCACGGATCGTCCTATGAACCAATAACATCATAGTATCGGCTGCCCGCCGGGCCGGTATGAGCCTGTGCGGGAAGGCCGCAGGACGGATGGTACAATCTCCAACACGCAAAAAGCCTCCATCACCACTTTTCCCGTGGTTATGAAGGCTTTCCGTGTAACAACATAGACACCCTAACGTACAATTTTCTCTAACACTTTGATTGCCGGTACTTCTTTCACTTCTTCAGGTGCAGGTGCAGGAAACTCGTGAAAAAATTTATTCGCATACATCTTCTTCAGTTGGCCATAAAAGTTTGTCGTTCGTATGTAAGCGGTGATCCTACAAATCAATTGCATATGGGCGGGGTCCTCGATTCCGGAAGAAAGATTGAAAAGTGTATTCAAACTGCCAACGGCTTGGTCTCTAGTAATAATCCCACTTTCCAAATCCCTTAATACCCGCTCAAGCTCACTTTTCACGAACGCAACTGCTCTGCTCTTTACATTCTTGTCAATCAACAACTGCACCTCCTAGATGTATGTACTCAAATAGTACAACACCCGGCTTGTAATATCTGTCGAAGTGAGGGGAGCAGGATTCATGTATTTTTCGGGAATTCCGAGGAAACTTGTCGTCTTTTGCTAGGAAAAATGAATGGTCTTAGGACTTGTCACGGATTTTACGCAGAAACTGCTGCGTCCTTGCGCTGCCCGACTGTTCGAACACTTGCTCAGGCGTACCTCTCTCCATCACAATTCCCTGATCCATGAACACCACTTGGTCCGCCACTTCTCTGGCAAAACCCATTTCATGCGTCACTACAACCATGGTCATCCCTTCCGCCGATAAATTCCGCATCACCTTAAGCACCTCTCCGACAAGCTCCGGATCGAGCGCGGATGTCGGTTCATCGAACAACAGTACCTTCGGCTGCAGCGCCATCGCCCGCGCGATTCCGACACGCTGCTGCTGCCCGCCGGACAGCTCGTGAGGATAGCTGTCGGCGCGCTCGCGCAAACCAACCTTCTCCAGCATGTTCAAGGCCACGTTCCGGGCATCGGCGCGAGACTTCTTCTGCACAACGACTTGCCCTTCCATCACATTCTGCAATGCCGTGAGATGCGGAAACAGGTTATAATTCTGAAATACCATCCCGGTCATCCTGCGTATTGCCATCAGTTCTCCCTGATTCACTCTGCCTGTACCGGTGAAAGCCAGCGCCGTCCCGGCCAGCGTAAGTTTGCCTCGATCGGGAATTTCCAGCAGGTTGAGACACCTGAGCAGCGTCGTCTTCCCCGACCCGGACGGACCGATAATGACAGTCGTTGTTCCCGGGCGGACGGACAAATCAATGCCTTTCAAAACCTCGTGCTCTTGGTACCTTTTATGAAGACCCTCCAGTTGAATCACCAACAGCCCCCCTTTACGTTGCTACGCTGCGGTCATACCGTCTCTCCAGCCTGTTCTGGAAGTAGGATAAGACCGTGCTGAACAGCAGATATACGGCAGCGACTTCCGTGTACAACCAGAGAGGCTCATAGGTCACCGACGCGAATTGCTGACCCTTCTGAAACATCTCCGTGACCGTAATTGTTGCCGCTAACGACGTATCCTTGGTCAAGGCGATGAACGAGTTGCCCAGAGGCGGAATAGCGACGCGCACAGCCTGCGGAAGAATAATACGACGCATCGCTTGCCACCTCGTCATGCCGATCGAATACGCCGCTTCTCTCTGCCCTTTCGGAATAGAAAGGATCGCGGCGCGAATGATCTCCGAGCTGTAGGCGCCTTTATTTAACGTGAAGCCGATAACCGCCGTCGGGAACGGGTCCAGGGTAATTCCCAGGCTCGGAAACCCATAGAATAGGATAAACAACTGGACCAACAGCGGTGTGCCCCGAAACACCCAGACATAGAATCTTGCGATGAGCACCAAGGGTTGGAAGCCGGATAACCGGGCTAATGCCGTCAAGAAAGCCAGGATGAGCCCTAAGGTGAATGTAATTAAAGTAAGAGGAATGGTGTAGGCCAGCCCCGCCTTCACAATGGGAAAAAAGGAATCGCTAAGGATTCCTATTATTCGTTCCATGCGTTCAGTTGTCATAGGCTGTTCCTTTACTTCGAAACATCGGTATTAAACCATTTTTGCGAAATGCTCAAGTACGAGCCATCCGCCTTCATATCGGCAAGCGCCTTATTCACCTTCTGCACCAGCTCGGTGCTGCCTTTGCGCAGCAAGAAGGCGTTGCTGGTTGCATTAGGCTCCTCATAGACGGTCTTGATCGCCAAATCCGGACGCTGCTTCTTCAAATCCAGAAACGATAGGCTGTCGTTAAGCGTTGCGTCAATCCGGCCTGATGTCAGAAGATCGATCGCCTGATTGAAGCCTTCGACAACCGTGTTCGTTGCACCATGTTCCTCCGCGATTTTGCGATAGTTGCTGTCCAGGGATTGGCCGACTTTCTTCCCTTTCAGATCGTCCAGCGATTTGATATCGGTATTCCCCGCCCCAACGACGAGCACAGCCCGCGATACGATATACGGATCGGACATGTCGTATTTCTCCAACCGGTCCGGACGCACCGCGACTTCGTTCGCGACCATGTCATACCGCTTCGCATCTAGACCGGCGATCATACCGTCCCATTTCGCCTCGATGAAACGCGGCGTGAGACCGATGCGCTTGGCCACTTCCTGGGCGATTTCGACATCGAATCCCGTTAGTTTGCCATCCTTATCATGGAACGTGAATGGCGCATACGTTCCTTCGGTTCCAATGGTAATTTCCGCCGCCGGGGCAGCTGTGGGAGCGCTGGTCCCCCCCGCCTGCTGCCCCTCTTTGGCGCCGCAGCCTGCTAATGTCAAAGCAGCGACGAAAGTAAGGGTGAATCCGATGCTTTTTTTCAATGTGTAACCTCCCGTAAACGATCCAATTTGCGAATACGAGAGGTATTATTCCCAATCCAGCCAAATTTAAGTTCTGACTAACTGAACATTTGCTTCACGAACTCCTGCGCGGCTATAACATCTCCTGTAATGATGCCATGCGGGATGCTCCCGGTACTTCTTCGCAGAGCCATACGCAAAGAAAGACCGCTCAGACTCCACTAAGGACGCCTGTACGGTCTTCCCATTCAATTCAGCTGCATCTACGCTAGGTTTGTACCTGCGCCTCGTGCGACTCCAAGCACATCTTCCAGCGCTCCAGCTCGTTGGTGCATATCCAGACATGCGGATATCTCCTGAGCAGCTCGCTCATATGCGCCTCATCATCGATCGTCCAAGCGATCAGTTGAATGCCCTGCTCGTCGCAGCGCTTCACAAACTCATCCGTCAAATAGATGTATTTGACGGAAACATAACGGGCGCGGATCTCCTTGGCAAGCGGGAACACCGACGGTGTCGCCCCGTAAAGAACAAGCCCCAGCTCAATATCGGGGGATAACTCGCGCATCCGAATGATGGAATAGTGGTCGAAGGAAGAGACGAAAACCTCATTCAACATGCCGCATGCGTGCACGGTATCCAGCACCTTTTGCTCCAGACCCGGATACAAATCCCCGCTCTGCTTCAACTCAATGTCGACATGAGCCTTTCCCTTAGCAAGCAAAAGCACTTCCTCCAGCGTCGGAACAGGCTGTCCGCCCCCGGCATCCAGCTTCCGCAGCTCCTCGAACGTGAAACTTGCGACCATGCCTTTGCCGTTCGTCGTCCGGTTGACCGTCGTATCGTGAATGACGACAGGTACACCGTCTTTCGTTAATTGCACGTCCAACTCAAGATGGCTGTATCCTAAATCTAGAGCAGCTTGAAAAGAAGCGACCGTATTTTCCGGAACCCTCTTCGGGTAACCTCGATGAGCCAATCCTTGTATCATGGCGGCGTAACCTCCTCGATTTGATCATGCAGCAGAACCTTAACGACTCCCATCATCATATCGCAAAATGTATGCCGCATGCCACTATCAGGCATTAATCCTGCAAGGGAAGGATTTGAATCCGATCGAGCGCATAGCTCGAAGACGTACGATATTTGGCAGCTCCGGATTCGAAGAGCATATACAGCTGGCTTTTCGTTTCAAACAACCCTTCGGACATTGGAGGGGTCTCCATTTGGCTTTGCTTGTTCTTGCTATCCAGGAACCAGAGAGGTACCTGCTTGCCGCGAACGGTCACATTCGCGTGCGGTTTATCCGACTTCACGCTATTGGCATGACGGAACAGCGTGCTTGCGTTGTTACGGCCATAGGATTGGCTGAGCCAAATGCTGTCTTGGCCGACATGCATCCCTTGAATATTGTCGGGCAGGGACATGATGTAATCCGGCACAGCCGGTTCACCGCTCTGTCCAGCCTGAGCAACCGGCAGGTCCGACGTTGCATCCAGCTTGTAGCCGACGGCCCAAGCTTTATGCTCCTTATCATCCCGGTTCGTTATATAATGCGACTTATCGGTCGGATACTCCGTGCCATGGGCGAATTCACCGATCCACAGGACGCCTTCCGCATAAGCCGTGAATGAGGAACGGGTATCGTTCTTCACAGCTCCGGCGAACGTAAGCTTGCCGTCGCTCGCATTCACAATTTCATCGATGTTGACGTAGTTCACGTCTTTATCGGATGAAATCCAGACATGCTTGCGGCTGGCCGCGATCCCTCCGGCGTGGCCGGTGTAGGGAACGCCTGCGGTTTTGTACAGTTCAAGCGCTTTGACCATCTGGCCGGTTGCAGCGTCGATGACTGTGAGCAGGCTGGATTTGCCCTCGTCCCTATAATACGACACGAGAATCCAGCCGCGGTCCTCCAAGTAAGCCATACCTTGGGGCACCGCATTCTGCTTCAAGGCTGGAACAACCGGGCCTTGCTTGCTTCGCTGGAGGAACGATTTGATCTCCGGCATGTCGACACGGATCTTGATGCCCGCTTCCTCCTGCGTAATCGCTCCGGATGGCGCTGCGGACGCTGCCGGGGATACCGCCGCCGTCACGGCTGCAGCCGGCTTCGCACTCGCCGGTGATGTCGGGGGAGCGGCGGAGCCGCAGCCCGCCACAGCCAGCACCGGCAATGCTGCTGCGAGAACAGCCAAAGCCAAGCGCTTCATCGACCCGCCTCTGCATAAGGCTGGCCCTGCGGCTGTGCCTGCAGCATAGCCCGCAGCTTGCCCGGGTAGTCGGTAATGATGCCGGAGACGCCGAGCTCGATCAGCTCCGCCATGCGCTTATCATCATTGATCGTATACGGGTATACCTGCAGCCCTTGGGCAATCGCCGCACGCACATCCTCCCTGCTGATGCGGGTATGCTTCGGATGCAGGGAGTACACGGGCGCCCCGACAGTGCCTGCCATCGCGCTGTGCTGGCCCGGATTAATATCGTAGAGCAGACCGATTCGGATATCCGGCTCCAGAAGCTTCATGAACAGCAGGCTTTTATGATCGAAGGAAGAGATGACGACACTGTGGACGCGATTCTTGCGACGGATGAGCTCCACGAGGGCCGGTTCCGTATGACGTCCGTAAGAATGCTTGATCTCGACGTTGATCATGATGTTCGCCGGCACCAAATCTAACACTTCCTCCAGCGTAGGCACACGTTCGCCTGCGAATGATTCGTGAAACCAGCCGCCGGCGTCAGCCTGCTTAATCTCAGCCAGCGTCAAATCATTCACCCGACCCTGCATATCGGTCGTCCGATTCAAAGTGTCGTCATGAATGACGATGATTTCCCCGTCTTTGGATAGATGGATATCCAATTCAATGGCGTCGCACCCTTGCTCCAGCCCGAGCCGGAAAGCGGCCAGCGTATTCTCCGGCGCTTCCCCTCGCGCTCCGCGGTGCGCAATGACTAGCAGTGGTTGTTTGGACATGATGGAAGAAGCTCCTCTCTTACTTAAAGGTCGAGTTCGCCATAGCGGCTACAATATACTTCTGTGCGAACACGAACATGATCACGATCGGCAGAATGACCAGGATACTGGCCGACATAAGAAGATGGAAATTGAGCGCCTCGTTGCCCGCGATGGAATCGCGCATCATCGCAATCCCGACCGTGAGCACGCGCATTTTGTTCGAATTCGTCATGACCAGCGGCCAGAAATAGGCATTCCAGCTATGAATGAAAGAGATGACCGTCAAGGTGGCGACCGTCGGCATCGCCATCGGCGTCAAGATGCGGTAGAGCACTTGGAAGCGGTTCGCCCCGTCCACTCTCGCCGCCTCGATCACGTCATTGTTGATGGAGCGGAACATTTGACGGAGCAAGAAGATGCCATAAGCCGAAGCCGCATGCGGAATGATCAAGGCGTAGTACGTATTGATCCAGCCGAATTTCGACATCATCACGTAAATCGGCACGAAGATGACTTGTTCCGGAACAATGAGCGCCGCCAGAATCAGCACGAACATGGAATCCCGGCCTGGGAATTGACCCTTGGCGAAAGCATATGCAGCCATAATGCCGATATTGATTTGGAGGAAAACGATACCTACGGTCTGAATGACCGTGTTCACGGTGAAGCGGTAAAACGGAATTGTTTTAAAAGCGGTTACAAAGTTCTCCCACATGAACTTCTCCGGCCAGAAGCTCGGGGTAGCCATGCGAAGCTCAGCCGGCGTTTTCAAAGCGGTAATGAGCATCCAGTAAATCGGGAAAAACATCAGTAGCGTAATACAAATTGCGACAATGACCCGGGTAGAAGTTAACAGCGGATTTTTCATTTGTCACTGGCACCTACCCTTCGTAATGGACTTTCTTCTTGGAGACATACATTTGAACAGCAGTCAGCAAGATGATAATAATGAAGAAAATAATGACAAGCGCAGATGCGCGGCCCGTGCGGAATTCCGTGAAGGCCATTTCATAGATCCAGTACACCATCGCCTTCGTCGATTCGAGCGGTCCGCCGTTCGTAATAACGTCAACCGATTGGAACACTTGCATGGAAGAAATGAAGTGGGTAACGACCAGGAACAGCGTCGTCGGAGACAGCATCGGCAGCGTAATTTTCCAGAACTGCATCCATTTCGTCGCCCCGTCAATGCCGGAAGCTTCATAGTACTCGACAGGAATGCTGCGAAGTCCCGCAATGAAGATGATCATCGTGAATCCTACGCCCTTCCACACGGCAACAACGACCAGCACCCAAAGGGCCGTCTTCGTATTGGTCAGCCATTGTACCGGTTCCAAACCGAACCATTTCAGCAATTCATTCATTAATCCGTATTGACCGTTAAAGACCCATAAGAAAATCATGGAAACGATAACCATGGAGATATAATGCGGCATGAAAATAACAGCTCGCATAAAGCCGAAAAATTTCGAGATGGAATTAAACAACAGCGCCAGCAGGAGCCCCAGTCCGAGCGTGAGCACAACATCCAAGACCGTGTAAGTGAATGTGATTTTGAGTACGTTATAGAACGTTTTGCTTGTCAGCAAGTACGTGTAGTTGTCGAAACCGATGAATTTCTTCATCGGCTTCGTCATATTCCAATTCGTAAAACTAAGGTATAGCGAGTTGAGCAGCGGGTAGTAAATAAACATCCCTAATACGACCAGTGCGGGCACCGCGAACGAAAAGTCTTTCAAATACTCCACCATGCGAGACTTGGAGCGTTTCGTCGTCAGGCTGGCTGATTCTTGCTGTAAATGGGCCTGCTGGCCTTCCGTCGCTTTCATGTTGACTCCCCTCTCCAATTAGCTTTCTTGCAATATCGCATCGATTTCTTTGGATGCCTCTTTCATCGTTTGTACAGGATCTGCGTTCTCCAGAATCATCTTACCGAGAGCTTCCATGTACTTCTTGCTGAATTCCGGGTATGCCGGATGCTGCGGACGGCCTACAACGTTGTCGAAGTTATCGAATACGGCTTTGTATTGCGGCAGCTTCTCGAAGTATTTCTTACCTTCATCCGTTGTGAGAACCGATTTATGCGTTGGCAGATAGCCTGTGCCTTCCGCCCATTTGATATTGTTCTCAGCGGCTGTCATGAACTTGATGAACTTCCAGGCAGCTTCCTTCTGTTTAGCCGGCGCCAAGTCCATCATCACAATGCCCGCTCCGCCGATATGGGATTTGCGTTCTTTGTCCCCTGGCAGGAAGGATACGCCTACTTCAAACTTCGCGTTCTCCAAATAGGTCTTGATGATCGCGGAACTATGCTGAACCATCGCTACCTTTTCTTCCAGGAACATTTGGCGCATCGTATCGGAAGCACCTTTTCCGTATCCCATGTGCATGGAGCCGTCTTTCATCCATTTTTGGAAGTTTTGCACCCATTTCAGGCTGTCCGGCTGATCCAGCTGCGATTTCTTGTGATCTTGGCTCAGAATCGTACCCCCGCCGTTGGAAATCCACGGATCATAGTACCAGGTATCCCACCCCGGGACGGAGAAGGCATATCTTGATGTTTTCCCGTTATCCTTCACAGTTACCTTCTTATTAAAATCCTCAATTTCAGCCCATGTTTGCGGAGGCTTCACGCCCAGCTTGTCGAGCATCGTTTTGTTATAAATCATTACGCTCGTACTAACGATCAGAGGGAATCCGAACTGCTTGTTGTTATAGGAGTAGGCTTGCAGCATCCCTTTGGAGAAATCGTTCATATCCACTTTATCGCGGGCGATGTACGGGGTTAAGTCCGCAAATACGCCGCCATCCGCGAAGTTCGGAAGCACGGATACTTCCACGTTCGTGACGGCCGGTACTTCTTTCGCCGCTACAGCCGCTTGAAGCTTCTTGTGCAAATCCACGTAAGCGCCTTGGAACACGGGCTCAACGGTGATATTCGGATATTTCTTCTGGAACTCAGCGATCATATAGTTAACAGCCGGCATTTGCACATCTGCATGCGAGTGCCAATATTGGATCGTCACTGGAGAATTATCTTCCACAGCAGGCGGTAAGGAAGCTGCAGGTTGCTCTTCGCTGCCGCTGGAGCAGCCGACTACGGTTGAAAGCATTAAAGAGGAGATTGCAAGCGTCGGTAACCATTTTGTAAGTTTCATTCGGTAGGAACCCCTTTCCTATACAGGACTAGTAATTTTCGAGGATGAAAAAAGGAGAGCACTAAGACACAAGAAACTAGGGATCCGCGCCAAATCGCACGCGGTCCGTTCGTCTCTTGGGCTGTCTCAGTGATCTCCGCACCCAATCGTTATGAACGAATTAAAGCGTTTTCTTAATGTTGTTACTAGTATTTCACATAATCGGATTTCAGTCAATAATTTGCGGCCTGATTTACAATCTCTTAAAAATTACCAATTTATTTGCAGCTTTTTGTCGTTTAACCGACTGCATGACCTCTTGCCCCCCGAGAGCTCGTTCCTAAACTGATGGTTTCGTACTCGGTCGATAAAATGTGCTTCGAGGTTGAAATGGCATTCATCACCTTGATCAACGTCTCGCCTTGGTTTGCTTTCAAGCTGAAGTGCAGCTCGGCCACCGCCTCCATGGCCCCGTCCACCTCCGCCATTCCTCCGGGCTTCATCTGGACGTTCACAATGTGGATGCTGTTCTCACCGAATTGCGTTGCAATGCTTCCCAGCACACCGGGTTTATCGACAATTTTGATCACCACCTCCTTCGTCCTCCGGTTACGCATCAGATATTTCTCCCACTTGTTCAACACGAACAAACTTAACAGAACCATGACGGTCGCCAACACGGCGCAGTAGAGAAAGCCCGCTCCGACGCACAGGCCGATCGCCGCCACCACCCATACGGAAGCCGCCGTCGTTAAACCCGACACGGTAAACCCCGTCCGCATGATGGTACCCGCTCCCAGAAACCCGATTCCGCTGATAACCTGAGCGGCCAGCCGGGACGGGTCCACCCGAACCTGCGCTTCGTTCACGAAGTCGGCGAAGCCGTAGATCGACAGCAGCATGATCGCCGCAGCCCCGATACAGACGAGAATATGTGTCCGCAGGCCTGCTGCGTGGTTGTTCCATTCCCGTTCCAGACCGACCAAACCCCCGAGCCCGGCTGCCAGGAGAATGCGTATTGTCAAATCCAGGTGGCTAATATGCCATACGCTGCTCATATCCTGTCACCACGCTCCTTTCATACGCTTATGCCGGTAAAACAAAAAGACCTTAAGCCGGTAAACACACCTCTCCCCCATAGGGAAAGAGATATGATTACGGGTAAGGTCTTCTCCAAGGACTCGCGCCTAAGCCGTATATTCATATGAATACGCTTACTATAAAGCTGGATGCATCTTTTTGTCAATAACTAATTTAAAATTTGAAATTTTGTACCGGTTTATTTATAAAGCGCATTGTAAATCGCCTGTGCGCCTTCAGCCCGCGTGGTGACGGCTTCCGGATCGAAGCGGTCTCCCTCCTTGCCGCTGAGCAAGCCGGCGCTGCGCGCCTTGGCTACCGCCGGAGCCGCCCAATCGGCAATGGCAGCGGCGTCTGCGAACGGCTGAGCTGAGGCGTCGCCCTCCGCTAACGCGGCCTTCCGCTCCCAGGCGCGGACGAGCAGCACCGCCATCTGTTCGCGGGTCACCGGCTCGTTCGGCGCGAAGCGATCGGGCTCGACACCGCTAACCAGCCCGTTAGCCGCTGCGGCCGCAATCGCCGCCGCATACCAGTCCTGCGGCTGCACATCGGCGAACGGAGCCTTCTCCCCGCTTGCGGTCAAGCCGAATGCGCGGACGAGCAGCGCCGTGAGCTCCGCCCGGGTCAAGGCCGTATTCGGCGCAAAGGTATCCTCGGTGACGCCGTCAGCGACATGCTTCGCGGCAAGCACCTGCAGCGCCTCGGAGGACCAATGGCCGCTCGGCACATCGGCGTACGACTTGCGGTACTCTTGCACGACATAGGTGCCGGTCGCCGCGATTTGCAAGGTCAGCACGCCATCCTTCACTTCCCCGCCGGCATAGCTGAGCCTTCCATTGGCATCAAGAGCATATACACCAACCAAACGAGGGTCGTATCCCGTGCCTACTTGAAGCTTGACCTGAAGCGAATGTTCCGACGTTTCCACCGGAGCCGCCGTACCGTCCGCCGACTCCATAGACAAGCCGATGGTGAAGGCGTCGCCCGCCGTCCTTCTTTCTTTGGTTTCGTCAGGCGCTGCGGCAGGCTTAATCGTCACGACCAGCTGTGACCCACTTGATGCGGAGGCTCCAGCAGCTGACAGCGTCTCACCGGCAATGACCAAGCTCACGCCGCCCTTCGTAACCTCCAGCGGAAGACCGTTCATCTTTGCCAGAACCGCGCTCGAAAGAGCAATCTGGGTCGTCTTCGAGTCCAGCTTCAATTCGACGGCATCGCCGCCGGGCTTGATCTCCTCTGGCGTCACTTGCAACCTTTCAGGCTTCGCAGCTCCACCTGGAACGCCGGGGCCGGCCGCTCCTCCCTTGCCTGAATCTGAAGCGTCATTGCCGCCTCTTCGCAGACGGTCCAGATCTAACTTCAGCAGTCGGTCCATGGAATAGGACGATAAGAAGCGCATATGATTCGCACCGGATTCAAAATTCACATACAGGTGATCGTCGCCCGCTTCCTTACGGATAAACATATTCTCGGCGCCTGTCGGAACGTTGATGGATCCGAGTTTATTCTTGCTGTCGAGCAGCCAGACAGGAACCGTTACGCCGCCGATGGACGTATCCGCGCTGCGCGTGGCCGCGTCCGCCACTTTGGGCATTCTGAAACGCAGAATGGAGTTATAAGGACGCCCGTAGTTATAAGTCAAGAGCACTTCGCCCTTGTTGAAAGCGACACCTTGAATCTTATCTCCGATGCTGAGGATATACTCCGGCACGTATTTGTCCATGTTCTCTTCACGGAAGCTCGGCGTGGAAGCCGGTAATCGATCATTCTCATCCAAAGGATAGGCGGCAATCCACGACAGATGTGTCTCGCCGTCCCTATTTACCATTTGGTGAGACGGACTTGTCGTGTAGGATGGCGGATTGCTGTATTCACCGACCCACAGCATGCCGTCCGCATACGCTGCGAACGAAGCGTTCGTGACAACGCCAAAAGAATCGGCGAATTGGGCGAAGCCCTCGTTCGGCGCGTCAATCAGCGTCTGAATCGGCATGCGGTACATCTTCTTGCCGGAAGACAGCCAGACGTTCTCCTTGCTTACGGCTACGCCGCCGGCATGACCGATATAGATCGAACCGTCGGTATCCTTCAGATGGACATATTTCTCCAAGAGGCCCGTCTTCGCGTTGACGATCGCCAGCGTACTCGGATCGCCCGAGAAATGGTAGGCGGCCATGAGTATCCATTCCCGCTGCCCATCGGCATAATACGACATGCCTTGCGGAACGTGGCCCTGAACAAGCCCTGGAATTATCGGCCCTTTGCCGCCGATCGCCCATGCCTCCTGATAGCGCGACGACGTCCATGCATTGGCTGGGCTCGGATCCCGCTCGACCTGCGTCATCTGCGGGTAGCCCGGCTTCGCCGTCGCCGAAGCGTGAGCCGACTCATTGCCGGCATGATCGACAGCGCTAAGCTCGACCTTCACGGCCACCTCGCCGGGGAGTCCCGCCAGCTTATATGACACGTCCGATGCCGGCAGCGTCGCCTCCAATTGACCGTCTACGTACAGCCGGTAGCCGCCCAGGTCCTCATCCGCGCCGGGCTGCCAGCTGATGCTCACTTCACCCCGGCCCGGCTGCGCCTGAAGGCCCGCCGGCGTCGCCGGAGCTGTCGTATCCTCCGAGCTTTCGCGCGGGAGCTGCGATGCGCCGACTATGCCCGGCGTTCCGGTCTGCATGACGCCGACAGCCCGCATCTCCGTGCCGCCGAACATCGGATAAGCGTACGTGATGCCTTTTTTCTCCAAGAACTGGCCCGCTGTATAGGCAGCTCGGGCGAGCACAGTGCCGCTTGCCTCGACAATTTCGACGATACCTCCCGTATTCGTCAACCCGCCTGCACCGTCACCGAGCACGATGGCCGAATCCGGCACGTACTTGTTGTTCTGAAAACCATAGTAGAAGAAATTAAAGCCATCCGGCTTCAAGTAGCCCAGTCCGCTCGGACGTACCCAGAACTGCAGCGATTGGTGCGGCTGAATAAGCGTCTGCTCGCGGAACGTCCACAGCCAATTTTTGGAGGCGTCATCGGGCTGCGTGAATCTCACCGACTTGCCGTTCAAATCGATAGGCTCGTTATGCGGGTTATAAAGCTCAATGAACTCATATGCGTCATAAACGTCTCTAGCCTCCAGAGGTTCCGTGTTCCATGTATCGGGAACAAGCTCCGTAATGAGGAGAGCCGGCATCTCATTCGCGGTTGGCGTTACGGTGACAGGCGCAGATCGAACCGATTCTCTGCCTGACGTATCGATGGCGCTAACCTGTACGGTGACAGACTTATCGTTGGCCAAGCCTTCAATTACCGCTTCCTTCTCCGGCATGAGCAGCTGCTTCGCGAGAGTGCCGTCGATATAGACGTTCACATAAGCAACGTCCGGCTCCAGATCCTTGCTCCACGTAACTTTCACGCCGCCAATACCGCCGATTGCTTGTACACCCGCAGGAGCTGCCGGCGGCATGCCGTCTGCAGGATCAGCCACTCGCTGAACCGGATACAGGTAGCCGGGATTCGCCGGCTTCGAGAATCTTTCCGTTGATACAGCCCCGCCAGCCCGGTCAGGAATGAAGTTCGCGGAGATGCTCTCACCGACATCTTCCACCGCATAGGCCGTGTCCGTCAGCAGACGATTGTCGGGGTCCAGAAGCTGTACCCGTCGGGGCGCCGAATTGGACATGCCGCCGTTCACCACGACGAACAGTTGATTCTCCGTAATTGCACTGCCGTAAGCCGTATTGAACTCAGGCAGTCCAACCTGGAGGACGTTGCTGTTCTTGAACCAAATGATAAACGTTTCCTGCGGAGCCACGATCTTGTCCTCGGAGATCGGATACAGGTATTCGGTCGCCCCTGCCATGTATTTCAACGTAAAGCCTTTCAAATTGAGCGGTGTGCCGGTTGAGTTGTACAGTTCGATAAACTCGAAAGCGTCGGTTCCGCCGGTTTTATAGTCGCTATTCTTCGTATTCGACGCCATCTCCGTAATGACCAGCGGCGGCGCGGCCTGAGGCTTCTGCACAGCGACTGCGGGCTGCGCCGACTGCAAGCCGGTCTGATTGACCGCATAGACAGCGAATGTAACGCTCTCCCCGTTGGTCAGCCCCTCTGCTACATACGCAGGGCTTGTCACCAAATCCGGCAGCTGTGTGCCGTTCTGATAAATGCGGTAGCCGGCAATGTCGCCCTCCGCAGCGGCATCCCAGCTGAGCCGGATCGCCTTGTCGCGCGGCAGCGCCTGTAAGCCGGTCGTGACCGCCGGAGGCACAGGGATGCCGGCTTTCCCGAGGACTGGAGCGGACGCCGGCGATACGCTGCCATCCGCATACACGCAAGACAGCGTGAACGTATAATTGGCACCGTTCGCGAGGCCTGTGTAGGTGTATGTTGCACCGGTCACGGAAGCCGTCGGGAGGCCATTTTGCGAATAGATCCGGTAGCCTGTTACACCAGGCTCTCCGCTCGGGGTCCACGTGACAGTTAAGCTATGATCGCCTCCCACTGCGGAGACACCGACGGGTGGGGTTCCCGGCACTTCATCGGCCACGCTGCGCCCCGGTGTCGCAGTTTTGTTGCCCCCGGTATGCACCATGGCATTACCTGATGCAGGCTGGGTGAAGGTGATACTTTGATTCTCAAAAGTATCCCCTGCCCCGTTAACGTAGTAGGTGGCTACGGTTATTTCTGTATCGGACGGGTCTACCAAGAAAATGCCGATATTCTTCTGTGTAGAACTTCCGTTGTACAACCCGGGTACATTCTGCAGCAGATGAATGCGGTCATCCGGAAGATCCGACATGGCCACTTTGTAATTAGTCCGGAATTGATCCCGGGTCAAGGCCGGATTGAGCTTGCTGATCGTGCTGTTCTGTGTCCAGACAACAATCGACTCTCGAGGAGGAATGCGCAGACTGCCAAGCGTCCCCTCCCACATCTGAACACCGTCGATTTTCCCGCGCAGTTTATATCCCGTTAAGTCCATAAGCTCATCGGAAGCATTATACAGTTCCACGTATTCATATCCGTCATTAGATGACATATTTACTGAATTCGGCACCATCTCCGTAATCAGCAGCTTCGGTACAGCCACTGTTGCAGCAGCCTTCGGCACGCCCGCGCCCAGCCCTGCCCCCGCTGACCCCGCCATAAGCGATACGGCTAGCAGTGCATTCACGGCATATTTGGTCTTGCGATTCATCGTATTCCTCCTTTTTTCCACACCTGTCTCCTCTGAACCCGTCCGCATGAATATGCAAAAAGAGACAACAAAAAAACTCAGACTCCCACCCGCCGGACCGAACGCGCGCCACACTGCGCCATTCGCCAAGCGATGATAGATACCTGGGTTTCTCATTGTCTCCGCCCAACATCATTCATTCGCGATGGTTTCAGATTATGAAACCGGTTGCAATTACTCCCATTATCGTCACTGACACCGGGAAATGCAAGAACTTTTTGTGGCATCCTTCGCCTGCATTTTACCATTGACAAAAACAAACTCCCTCTCTATAATTCAAACTGATTCAATACCTATTGAACTACGGTCAGGTTCGACTATAGAGAAAAACCCTTACCCGTGATCATGTCCTTTCATCTGGAGGGGTGTGTTCATCGAGGTCAGGGTTTTTTATTATTCTGAGAGGGGAATTGGCGTGTATCCGATTATCGATCTTGTAGAGCACCAGACCATTGCCGCCGTACAGAAAGAGGAAGAGCTAGAGCATGCGATAAACAGTCAAGCCAATATCATTTTCCTGTTAATGGGCTCCATCTTCAATGTGCATGAATTGGTAGCGCGCGTGAAGCGTGCCGGCAAACAAGTCTTCATTCACATCGAATTCATCGAAGGCATCGTACCGGACCGAACCGGATTATCCTATATCGCGAAGAACGTGCAGCCTACAGGAATCATCTCTACGAAGGGCAACTTGATTCGCATCGCCAAAGACATGAATTTAATGGCGATTCAACGCATATTCCTAATCGACCACAGTGCCGTGGTCCGGGGAATCAAAGCAGCGGAACAAAGCCAGCCGGATGCCATTGAGGTTATGCCGGGCATCATGCCCCGTATTATCGAGGGGCTAACGGAGATGACCCCCTACCCGATCATTGCCGGAGGGCTGGTCGATTCTCAAGGGCAGATCGACGAAGCTTTGCAGGCCGGAGCGCTCGCCGTATCGACGGGCAAATCCGAGCTGTGGTAATACAAGGCTGTAAATAAGAATACGACTACAAAGCGGTAAGAGAATGGGAGAATGCCTCTTTGGAAAAGGTTGCAGCGGACGTTGGTCCGGCGGCTTTTTTCAGGGAGGCCTTTTTCATTTCAGAAAAGAGGGAGGATCCGCATGGATAGCATTTGGCAGATTAGTCATTTGGAGCTAACACTCCGCATATTTACAGCTGCCGCCTTAGGCGGTATGATCGGCTTCGAACGGGAATGGAGCAACCATGCGGCAGGGCTGCGGACGCATATTCTGGTATGCATCGGCTCCGCCGCCATTATGCTGCTGTCGATATACGGATTCAACCAGTTCGTCTATGAAGCGAATGTGCGAATCGATCCCGCTCGTCTGGCGGCACAGGTCATCACCGGAATCGGGTTCCTCGGGGCAGGCGCGATTATGAGGAACGGTTCCACCGTTTCCGGACTGACCACTGCCGCCTCCATTTGGGTCGTTGCCGCGATCGGGCTTTGCGTAGGCGCCGGGTTTCTGTACTGCGCCGTGCTGGCTACCTTCATGGTGCTCGTCAGCTTATTCGTCCTCAATAAATGGGAGAAGCATCTGTTCCGTCATCGCAAACATCAGGAGCTCATCATCAAAATCCATGACCGCATGGATGTCATGGACGCTATTTTATCTTCATTCACCGAGCAGGATATTCAGGTGAAGAACGTGATGATGGAGCTAGATACGGCAGGAACGGAGGAGCATCCAGGGTCTGTGATCGCGCTGAAAATCAGCGTCAAAACGGTCCCCGCCGACCGATTGAATCGGGCCATAGAGCAAATTTCACGCATTGAAGGGGTGCTGTCTATGGAGCTGCGGCACGACCAGCCGGGCCGAAATACGGAAGCTTCCAAAGTTCAGGTTATGTAAAATTGATGATTGCGCTTCCATTTTTGGTGGTGTATAGTAAATATAATTCAATCGCATGTATGTCGGGTAGAGACCATGGAGAACCCCTGATTACACTGCACTCACGTCCCAAGCGGAACGTGGGTTCATGTGTAGTTTAGGGGTTCTTTTTATGTTGCCGGCAGGAAGGAAAGGAGCATACATGGATATTACATTACTAGGAACCGCCGCTGCCGCTGGCGGGGCTGAGCGCGACAACACCTATCTCCTTCTGAGGCACGGGGAGTCCTACACCATGATTGATGTCGGAGGCAACCCTTTGGGCAAGCTGGCTAAACTGGGCGTAGGCGTTAATCTGGTGGACCGCGTAATTTTCACCCATGCGCACATCGATCATGTATACGGATTCCCCTCCCTCTTATGGGGCATGTGGCTCGCCAAGCGAATGAAGCCTCTGACCGTTCACTGCTCCGAGGAGCAGGAGCCTCAGCTTCGGAAGTGGTTGGACGTGATGGAGATCGACGCATGGCCTATCCAATTCTCCATCGATATCCGCACTTTCGATTGGACGAAGGAGTCTCATCTGGTTGAGGAAGAGCATATAGCGATCTCGGCATTCCCGAGCCTTCATCTCGGGCCGACCGCAGGGCTCTCAATCCGGTATCTGGACAAGGTGCTTGTCTATTCCGCCGATACCGAGCTCAATCCCTGGATCAAGGAACGGGCGCATATCGATGTTCTCATCCATGAAGCTACAACCGCCGAACGTTCCGGTGCCCACCATTCGAGCTTGCAAGGCATTGCCGATTATTACCCGCTGGAACGAATCGGCCGGATCGTTGCTGTGCATATAACGGATAGTGAGCCGTATGAGAACGTGCTCGGCAAGCTGCCGCCTGCCGCCAGCGCCAAAATAAGCCTTGGCTTCGATTTAATGACCATATCGCTTTGATGATTTGTAAGGGACTGAGACGAGTAGAATCCCAAACCTATCTGATTGACTGCGCCCCAGGGTGAGGTCTGTCTGGGGTTTGGGATTTTTTTACGTTAGATAACATGGGAAATTTGGGGAGGAACCAGAATGAAAAGCTTTGACGGGTATATTTTTGATTTGGATGGGACGATTTATTTGAGCAATCGACTGATCGACGGAGCTGCGGAAGTCATTCAATATTTGCGGGCCAAGAACAAGAAGATCTTATTTCTCACGAACAAAACGATCGAATCCCGGGAGAAATATGTGAAAAAGCTAACCGATCTTGGGATTCCCATCGGGCTCGAGCATATTTTAAGCCCTACGCTGGTTACAATTCGCTATCTGCAAGAGCATTATGCCGGTAAACCTATTTATGTCAT
The DNA here is from genome assembly GCF_028765165.1 of Paenibacillus sp. MAHUQ-63. GTDB lineage: Bacteria > Bacillota > Bacilli > Paenibacillales > NBRC-103111 > Paenibacillus_E. Next base: position 260,769 of record NZ_JARADB010000005.1, read on the forward strand.
CGGGGAACCCTTGATCAAGGAAGAGTTCAGGCAAGCCGGCCTTCCGTTCGCGAATACGCCCGAGGAGACGGATGTCGTCATCGCCTCTTGGGATCGCGATTTCCACTACTCCCACTTGGACTTCGCCTATCAGGCCATTAAAAGAGGCGCTGCCGTACTGGCCACCAACCCTGACCGAACATGTCCCGTTGAGGGGGGCGATGTGCCCGATTGCGGCGGCATGATCGGAGCCATTGAAGGCGCCACGGGCAAGAAGGTCGAACTCATTATCGGCAAGCCCTCCGTGCATATGGCCAAAGCCGCCTTGGAATGCTTGCAGCTGCGCGCCGATCAATGCTTGATGACAGGCGACCGGATTGAGACCGACATCCTGATGGGCAAGCTGGCCGGACTGCATACCGCCTTGGTGATGACGGGCATTACGCAAAAAGAAGATTTGGCGCAATCCAATTATCAACCGGACTATGTGCTGAATTCCGTCTATGATCTCCTGCTGGAAGAGACGCTGGAAGAAACGGCTAGTGCGGCTGAATAAATAACACAAAAAAGCTATCCCTCTCGAGGGATAGCTTTTCATTTGAGAGCCTAATTCGCTATCTGGCTCCACACCGGGTATTCATCCAAATATCCGAACTGATACAGTTCCCGAAGCGCCATGCGTATGCTCGTCTCGTCCTCACCCGATTCGCTGGACATCTCGATCAGATCGTCCAACTGAATCTGAGGATGCTCTTTGCAGAACGCAAGCAGCCCCTTGGCTGCCCATGACAGCCGATCGTCCTGGAAATCACCGACCAAACGGCGGAATATTTTCTGGGAAATAATCTTCATCTCGACGAGGGTCTGCAGTGCTTTGGAGACCTGCTTCACATTCATGCGGCCCAGCTTCGCAATCTCGGCGAGTTCGGGAAAATTCGATTCCGAGGAAAAACATTTCAACACGATGACGGTCATCTGCGTATAAATATCCAAGCCGGGATAACGAAAAACGTCGTCCGACAGTGAAAAATGACGCACGGCCTCCTTCGTTTGACCATTGTCCATTCGATGTCCTCCTTATCTTGATCATGGAGTTCACCTACTCAGGCTCCCTGCCATGATCCGAGGTAGGCACCAGCTTACCCGAGTTTTGCCGGGACTGCCGGAAGATTTGTGCCATACTAAATTTCTTCGCTTCAGCGGCAGCTGTCTGGACGAGCGGTACCGACTCAACCGCCGCCAAGCTGTTATCGCTTACAGCAGAGGGCTTGTCCAGGTCTATCCTGTCTTCGTCTATGTGGGGTAACGTATTTGTCGAATCATCCATCCAAGGTGAGGGAATGGAAACCCCCTCAGAGCCTGTCGTTTCGGCCGGCGGAATGACCGGCGGCCGTATGGCCGATCGCTGCTCGCGCACGTATTGGATCAGAATGTCCATAATGCCTTGACTGAAATAACCATCCCTTTTCAGTTGGTTCAAATAGTCGATGACTTCCGGCGGCGTATCTGACGGAATATACAGGGTTACGTCTTTGCCGGAACGAACGTAAACAGTGGATCGGCGTTTTTTCAATCGGAACCGCTCCCGCTATCAGCAGTGTCCTTCCCTGCCGAGCCGGCCGCGGCTTCATTCTCATGCTTCAACGCATGGTCCAGCATCAGGAACGTACCCCGCACATTACGGAATTGGCTGGTTTCGGCCGTATCGAACCGAATGGGCAGCCCGAGCTCGGCGTTCAATTTCTCAATCCATGGCTGCAGCACGACAGCTCCCCCGCCGATAAACCAGAACTCGTTCGCATAGCGAACGTGTTTCCAGGAGCTGCGGGCGAACTTCAGCACTTTCTCCGCCAATATGCGCATGTGCTTATTAATCAGGCTGGTCATGTCGAACACAACTTTGCCCTCGGCATAAATCTCATACTCTTTGTTGATCAGCATAAGCGTCAGCTCCGCCGTACTCGCCAGCAGCTCTTCGCCTTGCGCATTGACTTCGTTACGAATGCTTTCCAGCGCATCGTTGAGATAGATTTTGGCGCCTGTGGAGTGCCGCTGATCCAGGTCGAGACCTGGTCTGAAGAAGGCGATATCCATATCGACGCCGCCAACATCGGCAATGCCGAAGCCCTTGTGCGACAGATGCGATTTCGATGTCGCTTCCAGATCGTATACGCCGGAGACGTCATCGATGCTAATATCGGTAGGCAGCGTAAATTCCATTTCCACGGTCACGCCTTTGAATCCGGGGGTTGTCACGAACGTAACGGAATGCACGCCACCCGTAATCTTCCGGGCGAATTCATCGCGAAACTTCGTGATTTCGCGAATCGGCAGACCGGTGCCCAGGTTGACGGCGGCTTTGATCCGCTTCTTCCCCTTCTGGATGGCCCCTTCGTTCTGCTTGGCAATGGCATATGCCGCCGCCGTGAGGAGCGTCACCATCGTTTCCGGCCTTTGCGCTTTCTTCTGCACGGCTTTGTCCCCGACAATTTCATGAAGAATGCCTTCGTCACCAATGGCGAGATTGCCTACATAAACATGACGGTATTGGTCGCTCTCAATTGCAGGCGATGTAATCTGTACGTCGAGGAAATCCAGGGGATCACCTTGTTCCATCAAAAGAAATCGTTCACCAAACGGTTGTGCCAGCACATTAGGGAAAATGAAACTGCAGTCCAAATGGTCATAAATCACCTTGACATGACTGCTGCCGTTATCGATGGACAGCGTGATGGTCGTGGTTAAGACTTCGTTCTTTGTCAAGTCAATTCCCCTCTCCTACCTTGAATTGTATCTATATAAACATTCGAAAGAGAGAGCTAGATTCAGAGGGTATTTGGAATTTTCCGTTAATTTTATCACTTCTCTGGAATCAACTTTAAAGTTTAAAGTTTAAGATTTAACATTTAAGATTTAAAGTTCAAGCTTCGAACCTTAACGTTTGAACCTTAAAGTTTAAAGTTTGAACGTTAAGGTTCAAACGTCGAAGTTTATGGATAGCTGCAGGATAAGAGGAGGGTACTATGAGTCGTGTGCACCGCAAGCGGAAGTTGGCGCGGGAGTTGGCACAGAACTCGACGAAATTTCTGATTCTATATGAAAAATCATATAGATTCATCACTTAATCACTAAAATCGGCGATTCTATATGAAAAATAGAATACATTTCCTCTTTCCACTGTAATTCCGCCTATTGTATTCGAAAAATCATACCGAATAAGCAAAAAAGGAGAAGAAGTGTTCCAGAACAGGATTCGCACGTGCTTGTTAAACCATAAAAAAAAGCCGGAATCAAGCATCCGGCATTTCTTTCATCGCATATGTTTTACTATCCGAAGACCATAAGGATTCGATTTCCTCCAGCGATTTCCCCCGCGTCTCAGGGACAATCCGCCATGTGAACAAGAACGTAAACAAAGACATAAAGCCGAAAATCCAGAAGGTCACGGCCGGACCTGCGGAACCCAGCATCGGCGGGAACGTTTGCGATACGACATAATCTGCCGTCCACAGCGCCATGGACGCGATCGCCGTCGCTTTCCCGCGAATGCGGTTCGGGAATATTTCCGACAGCAGCACCCACACGACCGGACCGAGCGAGATCGCAAATGCAGCGACATACAGCAGGATAGCGGCCAGCACCAGAGGCCCGGAAGGCTGTCCCGAATGGAACTCCATGCCGATAATGAAGAGGGAGGCCGTCATGAATGCCGTTCCCCATAGCAGCAGCGGCTTCCGACCCACCTTGTCGATCAGCCAAATCGCCAGAATCGTAAACAGGAAGTTAATGAGCCCGACCAGAATCGTCTGAACCAATGAGGCATTGGTGCCGGCGCCCGTTTGTTTGAATATTTCCGGCGCATAGTACATAATCGCATTAATTCCCGTAACCTGCTGTAGAATAGCAAGCCCGACGCCCACGATGAGAGCAAGCTTCAAGGCGGGGCTGAACAGCTGGCGGACCGATCCGCTTTCCTGTTGGAAGGACTCCTTGATCTCCAGCACTTCCTGTCTCGCGAGCTGTTCGCCGTGAATGCGAAGCAGGATCGGAAGCGACTCCGCTGCCCTGCCTTGCTTAATCAGCCATCTCGGGCTTTCGGGCACGAAGAACAGCAGGATGAAGAACAGTAAGCCGGGCAGAACACCGAAGCCGAACATCCACCGCCATCCCGTAGATACATCCCATGCGTCGTCCCCGTAGCCGGCAATCCACATATTAACGAAGTACACCAGGAAGATGCCGGTGACCGTCGCGAACTGATTCAACGCTACAAGCCGGCCGCGGTACTTGGCGGGCGCGATCTCCGCGTTATAGAGCGGACAGAGCGTCGACGTGATCCCAATCCCTAGACCGCCAATCATGCGGGAAATGATGTAACCGGTGAATGTATCGGGAATCGCCGATCCGACCGATCCGATAATGAATAGCAACGCGGCCAGCAGCAGCACCTTTTTCCTCCCGAATTTGTCTCCCAGCACACCGGCGCTGGCAGCTCCTATAATACAGCCGATAATCAAGCTCGAGACCGCCCACCCCACCTCGATCTCACTCAGGTCGAAGCGTTCTTTCATAAAACCGACGGCACCCGACACGACAGCCGTATCAAACCCAAACAATAAACCGCCCAAAGCGGCAACCATCGATACGAGAATGACATATTTCATGCTGATTTGATCCTTTCCGACATCACCGCACTTCGCGCGTATGAGTCATGTTATATGCTGAATAAACGATATACTCTTGTGACAGTGCCCATTATATCACGGGTTCCGGGCATGCTCGGCTTCCTTTCCCTGCACTTAATTGACGTTATCCAGCACAATTTTGACCCCCGCCTCAGTCTATGCGAAGCGCTGCCGCAAACTAGCACTATCTTGTCCGCACACGACAAAAAAGTCCATGCTATTGCGCATGAACTTAATCGCCCGGCTGATGGCGGTACTCCGTGGGTGTAACCCCGGTTACTTTTTTAAAAACACGGCTGAAATAATTAGGATCCTTATATCCAACCGCATAACAAACCTCCTTGAGGCTCAGCTGCCCCTCCCGGATGTAAGCTTTCGCCCTGTCAATGCGCAGCCCCGTCACATAATCGATAAAGGTTTCCCCCGTATGCTGCTTGAACACCTTGCTGAAATAATACGGGTTCAAATGAACATGATCCGCGGCTTCCTCTAGCGACAACTCCTCTTGGTATTTGCCTTTAATGAATGTCACAGCCTTGTCGACAACACTCCATGTCCGCTGTTCGCGCTCCTCCCGAATTTGCTTGATCGCCAATTCCACATAGGTGCGTTCCCTGCTTGTGTCGCCTGTCTCCCGCTGCCCTTCCATCGACACCTCATGCAGATCGCCGAAGCGGCAGAGGGTTCCCCACGTTTTGTGATACGTTGAGGCAAATACAGCCTCGTAATATGATCTTTTGATCCCCTGGATCCCTGCTCCCACGGAACCGATACCGACGGCCGCTTCAATTCCCCGTTGGCTGCGCAGCGCCTCTAGCAGCTTGGCGCCAAGAGCCTGCGCCTCGTCTGACGGCCTATCTCCCTTCGCAGAGGGTTTCTCCAGAAAGAAAATAACCATATGGGAATAGACCATGGAACTGACTACACAGCCGATCCTGTCTCTGACGGCGCTTTTGGCCATCGCTTTGACCGATTCGTAAATCCTCTTCTTCTCCAAGCCTAATTCCTTCTCAGGGATATGCCCCAATTCCGGCACAGCGAGCACAAGCGCGCAGCCTTGATCGATAGAGAGACCTAGCAGCTCCGCCAAGTTCCCCGCTTCCATCTCGCTGACTTGGTCGGACATAAAGTTCAGAGCCAGTTCCGTTTCCGCAAGCGGCAGCAGCTGGAACAGCTTGTCCCGCATGGCGAGCTCCTCGTCGCGCTTTCGCTGCTCCTGCTCAATCTCCGCCACCAACCGCTGCAGCAGCGAGACGATATGGTCCCGCCGGGCCGGTTTGACCACATACTCCTTGACCCCCAGGGCCAGCGCTTCTTGGGCATACTCGAAATATTCATAGGCCGTCACCAACACCATTTTGATCTGCGGGTGATGCGCCTTAATTTCCTTCAGAGCTTCCAGGCCGTGAATACCCGGCATTTTGACATCCATCAGAATAATATGGGGTCTATACTCCTCCGCCTTCCGAATAGCCGCCCGTCCATTCTCCGCATGAATAATTTCGAACGTACCCGGCATCATCCGGCTCACGATCCATTCCATGCCTTCTCTCTCCAGAGCCTCGTCATCCGCGATCAATAGACGGTACATGGGGTTCCTCCCTTCCGGCGGCGGGCAGCTTAATAAGAACTGTCGTTCCTTCGCCCGGCCTGCTGACGATATCGACAAGATTCTTCCTGCCGTAAAATAATTCGAGCCTTTTGAACACATTGCGCGTCCCTAAGCCCGTAGATTGCCCGTGCTCCCGGCGGCCGGGAGGTTCCGCTTCATAATCAAGCAGTGCGGCCCGAACCTGCTCGTTCATCCCGATCCCGTTGTCGGAGATCGCAACCCGCACCCACCCGGCTTCGCAGGACACCGTCAGCTTCAGCTCCGCCCCCTTCTCCATTCCTTCAATACCGTGTACGAACACATTTTCCAGAATCGGCTGCAGGGTTAGCGTGGGCATGCTGACATCCAATCCCCGCTCGTCGATTTCTGTCCCGAACTGGATCCGGTCGCGGAAACGGGCTTGTTGAATGGCGAAATATTCCTTGGCATGCTCCACCTCGTCTCTGAGCGTTACCGGGCGGTCCAGATTGCGAAGGTTGTACCGCAGCAGATTCGACATGGAGACGGTCAAGTCGCTTGTTCGTTCAGCGCCTTCAATCAGCGCGAGCTTGGACAACACATTCAAAGAATTGAACAGAAAGTGAGGATTGATTTGATTTTGCAGCACCTCCAGCTCCAGCTCTTTGACCAGCTTGTCCTTCTCCAGGCTCATCTTCTCCTTCTGTATCAGCTCTCGCAAGTTGTCCTGCATCCGCCCGAACGCCGCAGACAGGACGCCGAATTCGTTCTCAGCGCTGATTACCGGAGCTTCCGTCTGCAGATTGCCGCCGGAGATCAGCTGTGCAGCCTTCGTTAATTGCCGGATCGGCCTCGTAATCCCCAGCGAGATGGCATAAGCGAACACGACGCTGATCCATGTATTCAAGATAAATATCGCGATGCCCCAGCGGTTCATCGCCTCCGTTTGAAGCAGAATTTGCCGGTAGAACGGTCTGTAATAACTAAGCTCCGAATCGGTAAGCCGGTGCCCCTCATCCTGGATGAACACGGCGGTTCGTTCCGCCTCCTCATACAACGCAATATAAGCCAATGAATCGGGGCTTTCCAACGCTTTCATGACACTGTCTTCCTGCCGCGCGAAGGTTTCCAGCATCCGCAGATAGCCGGAATGGGCGAGTCCTGTGCCAGGCATTGCGCTCCGAGCGGACAAGTCCGCGCTAAGGCGATTCAGCTCCTCCTTAAGCCCCAGGTAAGCCTGTAAGCTACTTTCGCTGCGCTCTGCGACATAGGCATTCAGCGCACGAAGGTTATCTTCCGTTTGCTGTGTAATCTGTTTGTATAATAATACACGGTCCAGCATGACATTGTAACTGAGCTGCACCGTTCTTCCGCTGTGGAAAATGTAATAAGAAACTGCATTATTGAAAATAAACAGCGCAGGTATGACAATAAACAGCATTCTCCGTATGTTCATGGCTTCCCTTTCACGATATCCGTCGCAATAAAGCTTTGGGCTGGGATCGCGTGCCCCTGATAAAACTCGTTTAACCAATAAACCGATTTGGCGCCAATCTCCCGGGGATGTTGAACGACAACAGCCTTAATCGTCCCTTGATCGATGCCCTTCCGGGTCTCCTCCAAATCATCGAACCCGAAGACGCGGATATCGTTCCGGTTCGCCGCCTTCAATCCCTCGACAATCCCCGAGGCGTCCAAAGAACTGAATCCGACCATCGTTTGAATGCCGGGGTTGGCCTGCAGCATCGCTTCGGTTTGCCTTGCAGCTTGCAGTCTGGAAATGTTGGAGGACCGGACATCGACAATCTCGAAGCCGCGGCGATCTGCTAGTAGGGAGCGAAATCCCTCCAACCGCTGCAGCTGATTGTCCGCCCTCTCGCTTCCGATCATGACACCGATGCGGCCCTTCCCTACGGCTTCTTGCGAAACAAGCTCTCCCATCCGTTGACCCGCTTCCCTGTTATCCGTCCCGATATACGCCAACCGCCGGCTCCCTGGCGCATCGGCATCCACAGTGATAACGGGAATTCCGGCCTCTGCCGCCTTATTAATCAACTCTTCATAGGCCGGCTCCTTGATGCCTTGCAGCAAGACGGCATCCGGCTTGGCCGCAATCGACTTCTCCAGCAGATTCGCCTGCTCGGCTGGGTTGATGCGGATCGGACCCATGTAGTCAATCTGCATGCCTAACTGTGCCGCTGTCTCTCTCGCACCTTGTTCAACCGTTCGCCAGAAAGGGTTATCCCGCTCTTGCGCAATGAGGATCACCCGTTTACCGGCTTCGCGCCCGGTATCGCCAGCCGCCATTTCCTTGACCAGGCGGTGAATCTGCCATGTAGACGAGAGGAACTGGATAATACAATAGCTAAAAATAAATGCCAGGCCTATGAGTCCGAATGTCCCGTATTTTCTCGACAAGGCGTGCCTCCGTTTCAGTCTGTCCTATGATTCACCTTCATTGTGACCGCGCGCTTCCTGAGATATACATCAGCGCTTTAGTTACAAAAGGGTAACTATCTTACTTAAAAGTACGTACTTTTCAATTCCGACCGGAACGTTCATAATAACATTGGCTGTCCGGTGACAAGATACGGATGGCGATCATGGTTTGCGGTGAAGGCGCCCTGCGCCAGCATATACATTCATTGAAGGAGGAAGTACGAATGACCATCACCAATTTACAATCCACAACAACGCTGCACAACGGGGTTAGCATGCCTTGGTTTGGTCTGGGCGTATTCAAAGTAGAGGAAGGCTCCGAGGTTGTCAGCTCCGTGAAAGCCGCGATTAAGAACGGCTACCGAAGCATCGATACGGCAGCTATCTACGGCAATGAAACAGGCGTTGGACAAGCCATCGCCGAGGCGCTTCAAGAAAATGGCTTGTCCCGGGAGGATCTCTTCGTTACTTCGAAAGTATGGAACGCCGATCTTGGCTACGAATCGGCGATCGCCGCCTACGAAGCCAGCTTATCCAAGCTAGGTCTTGATTACCTTGACCTGTATCTCATTCACTGGCCGGTGAAAGGCAAGTACAAAGAGGCTTGGCGCGCATTGGAAACCTTGTACAAAGAAGGCCGCGTCAAGGCGATCGGCGTCAGCAACTTCCAAATCCATCATCTTGAAGATGTCATGAAGGATGGAGAGATCAAGCCGATGGTAAACCAGGTTGAGCTTCATCCCCTGCTGGCTCAGCAAGAGCTGCACAGCTTCTGCCAAGCGAACGGCATCCAGTTGGAGGCTTGGTCGCCGCTCATGCAGGGTCAGCTTCTCGATCACCCGGTGCTAAGTGACATCGCCGCCAAACACGGCAAATCGATCGCCCAAGTGATTCTGCGTTGGGATCTGCAGCGCGGCATCGTGACGATTCCGAAATCGATCAAAGAGCATCGCATTATCGAGAACGCCAATGTGTTCGACTTCGCGTTATCCGAGGATGAAATGTCCCGTATCGGCGCTCTGAATGAGAACCGCCGCGTCGGCCCGGATCCGGACAACTTCAACTTCTAAGCCGCTATAAGAAAGGCACCGTCCCTTCCGCCATGGAGGGGTGCGGTGCCTTTGCTTTTGTGTTAAACCGCGCTATGCAGGGCTTGAAGCGCCGCTTGCCGGTCCTTGAGGAAGAAGATCGAATTCCCCTGATTGCATTCGTAGATAAAATCCTTCAGACTCTTGCTGTCGTATCCGTCATAGTCGCCGACGATGGCAATTTTCACCTGATAATTCGTATACTTTTGCAAAATATCGCCGGCCAGCTTTGTTTTCAGATCAAAAAACTCTTCCACAATATTGTTTTTGTGAATCAGCATTTTATCGCAGCCGGCCGTATAGCGAACCGACGCCATCAAGTCCAGCGCCGCTTGCACGTCGCCGATCAAGATGTCGTCGCTTTCCACAATTGCAACTTGGGAAGGCCCATTGATATCGACGGTTATGTTCATGCGCTCACCTTTTCTCCCTATTCCAATACGGTCTTCACCGCTTGGTCTAAGGCTGCAATCACCTTATCGCACCATTGATCGAATTCCTGATCTTCCCTTTGGAGCTCAGGATGCGACAGCATGTGGGCAATAGTTTCCTTAATGCCTTGATCGAAACGCTTGGTTGCTACAAATTCAGGTACGAGCCGCTTCAGCTTGCTATTGTCAAAGACAACCGTGTTGGCTTTATCGCCTAGCAACCCGCCTCTATAGCTCCCCTTGCTGCACGCATCCAGAAATTCGGAAGCGACATGCACCGCCTGCAGCTTGACGCCAAGCGCGTCGGCAATCGCTTCATAAATTTGATTCCAGGTCAGCGACTCATCCGATGTGATATGGACGGACTCTCCAATGGCATGCTTATTGCCCATGAGACCGATGAAACCTTTCGCAAAATCGCTGTTATGCGTCATGGTCCACAGCGAAGTCCCGTCGCCATGAATGATAACCGGCTTGTTCTCCAGCATCCGTTTGGCTACCTGCCAGCTGCCTTTGCTGCCATGTACGCCGAGCGGGATATTACGTTCGTCATACGTGTGGCTCGGTCTTATGATCGTAATCGGAAATCCATGGTCCCGGTACTGCTTTAACAAATAATCTTCGCAAGCGATTTTATTCCTCGAGTATTCCCAATATGGATTCGAAAGAGGCGTTCCCTCTGTAATTCGATAGTCAGATAATGGCGTTTGATATGCTGAAGCGGAGCTGATAAACATAAATTGCTTCGTTTTACCTTGGAACAGCCGGTAATCCCGCTCCAACTGCGAAGGTTCGAATGCAATGAAATCCGCAACCACATCGAACTCCAAGTGTTCAATTAACTTCGCGACGACCTCCTCATCCCGAATATCCGCCGTCAGCAGGTTGGCCCCCGCCGGTAAAGACTCGTTCCTTGTCCCTCTGTTCAACAAATACAACTCGCATCCTTGTGCCAGCAGTTGTCGGGTAATCGCCGAGCTAATCGTTCCTGTTCCTCCAATAAATAGCGCTTTCATCATGCCACCTCCGGTAATCTTGAATCATCTGTAATTACTTCGCCATTGCGCCCGTAAACCCTCCTGTACAAAAAAGACCTGAGAAAGCGGTCCGCTTCCCTGGTCTCCGATTTAAATCTTTTTAACAAATTCGGATTTTAATTTCATGGCGCCAAAACTGTCGATTTTGCAATCAATGTCGTGATCGCCTTCAATCAGCCGAATGTTTTTGACTTTGGTGCCTATTTTGATAACCATAGAACTGCCTTTTACTTTCAGGTCTTTAATGACGGTGACGGAATCCCCATCGTTCAGGACATTCCCGTTCGCGTCTCTCACGATTTTGACATCCGCATTGTTCTCCGAATCCGTATCTCCGTTCCACTCATGTGCGCATTCGGGGCAAATGAAGAGACCTCCATCTTCGTACGTGTATTCAGACTGACATTGGGGACAGTTCGGTAAATTCGACATGATCTTATTGACTCCATTCCTATGGGTATTTCTCTTCATAACCCGGCGGCTCGCGAAGAGTTGACCGGGTCTTCTTATTTGTTGCGGTCCGCTAACCGCATGGGCGCGAAAAACGCTTCCTCCACATCATCCGCAGGCAGCGGCTTGCTGTAATAATAGCCCTGGATTTTGCTGCACTCGTTATCCATCAGGATATCGAGCTGCTCTTTCGTTTCGATGCCCTCCGCGATCACATCCATGTTCAAATGCTGGGCCATCGAAATAATCGTAGCGACAATGGCTTTATCATTCGGGCTCACCGTGATGTCGCGGATGAAGGAGCGATCGATCTTGAGCTTATGGATCGGCAGCAGCTTCAAGTAACTGAGCGAGCTGTAGCCCGTTCCGAAGTCATCCAAGCTAATGCGAATGCCGGAATCCGTCAACTCGTTCAAAATGCCTTTGGACACCGAGGCGTCCATCATCATGCTTTCCGTAATCTCCAGCTCCAAATACTCCGGCTCTAGCTCCGTTTCCTGCAAAATCTCCTTAATATATGCCGCCAGATTCGATTGGTGGAATTGCTGGGACGATAAATTAACGGAAACTGGAATCAACGGCCCGCCGGCACGATGCCAAGCTTTCATCTGCTGGCAGGCTTCACGGAGCACCCATGTGCCGATTTCATAAATCATGCCGGTCTCTTCCGCGATCGGGATGAATATGCCCGGAGAAATCGTGCCCTTCGTCGGATGCTGCCACCGAACCAAAGCCTCGACGCCAATCATCCGGCTATCACCGGCGCGAATTTGCGGCTGATAATGCAGCGACAGCTGATTGCGTGCGATGGCTTGTCTCAAATCGACTTCCAACTCAATTTTCTCCTGCAGCTGCGCATTCAACTCGCCGGTATAGAATTGATAGCCATTCTTCCCGTTCTTCTTCACTTCGTACATCGCGGTGTCCGCATTCCTGAGCAGCTGTACGGCGTCTGTTCCGTCTGACGGATAGACCGCAATACCGATGCTGGCTGTGACATAGAAGTCATTCTCTTTCAACCGGTACGGTACGCCTATCGCTTTAATAATACGTTCCGCCAGTTCAGCCAAACCCCGGTTATCATAGCTGCTGTCGCACAACAAAGTGAACTCGTCACCGCCCATACGGGCTAACGTCACCTTCGCATCGTCGATGGAATGAAGGATCCGCTCGCACATTTCCTGCAGGAACAGATCGCCATACGTATGCCCAAGGGAATCATTGATTAGCTTAAACCGGTCCAAATCCAGAACCATGACCGCGAACCGTTCGGTTTTGTTCTCGATGAATTCGTTTAGCGCTTCGTTAAACATACGCCGGTTCGGCATCCCAGTCAGTTCGTCATGAAAGGCGAGATGCTGGATTTTCTCTTTCGTCAACTTCTCTTCCGTAATGTCCTTGGCAATGATGTAGCTCCCTACGACTTGTCCATCCAGGATAACAGGCGCATTCACGACACTAAGCTCCACCCGGCGCCCGTCGTGATGCAGCATGGCCGTATGGTAGTTCTGCATTTCGCCCGATCTGGACTTCATGAACATCTCTGCCGTATACGCTTGCTCTTCCGGTACAATGTAAGGCAGCAGCTTATCGATCGTCTGATTCCGGAACCAGTCGCTGCCCAGCCCCGTGAGTTCGACCGCCGCGGAGTTGAAGCCCAGAATGCGGTACTCCATGTTAATCGAAATGATACCGTCCTGATTGTTCTCGAATAAGGATCTGAACCATTTCTCGTGTTGTTCGAGCTCCGAATCTTTGCTGGAGAAGCGGTTGGAGATATAAATGCCGAATAGCGAAAGCCCTAACGTAAACAGCGTACCGCCCGCTATAATGTAAGCCAGAAGCTTCTGATCCAGGACGATGCCTTTCGGAATTAGCGTATCCTCTACATGGAATTCAGCTGCATACATGCCTGTATAGTGCATGCCGACGACGGCGGCTCCCATAATAAGGCCGCTCCCCAGCTTCTTCCACATGCGGCTAGGCTCACTTCCTTTGCGGAAGTAGAAAGCCAGCCAAAGCGCCGCAATGGAAGCTACGATCGCAATAACAATAGACAAAGTAAAATATACGGGTTTATATGTAATCCCGATCTCCATAGCTGCCATGCCGATATAATGCATAGCGACAATTCCGATTGCCAGCAGCAACCCGCCCGCCAGCAGCTGACGCACGTTCAACTTGCTTCGGCCGACGACGAACAGGGCTAGGAATGACGCGGCTATGACGACAACAACCGATAGGATGACGGTTAATAGATTATAAGACACCTCAATATTGAGCGAGAATGCGAGCATGCCGACGAAATGCATCGACCATACGCCAAGTCCCATTGCAGCTGCACCGAACAGCAGCCATGACCAGCGTGACATCCCTTTGGAGCTGCTGATTCTCCCTACGAGATCAAGAACTGTATACGATGCAACAACCGCAACAACATAGGAAAATGCAACTAAAACCATATCGTAAGAGCCATGCAAATGGTGCATCGTCGTCCCCCGTTTCTTTCGACAATATTCTAGGTATTTTTCATCAATTCTATATTACCTGATTTAACGTGAGATAAATAGCACCATACCATGTAAAAAAGGGCCAACCAAGTTGCAGTTAACCCTTTTGACACAGATTGTTTACGTAAGATGTTACTGGTTAGGAGGCATTTGGCCTTGCGGCGGGTTCCTCATGCCTCTGCGACCTCCGCCTTGCCCGCCTGGGCCTCCCATGCCCTGTCTGGCTGCCGTAACACCCGTTTCGGATAACCAGGTAATGACGGAAGACTGGGTGAAATCAACGACTTTCGTGCCGCCTTGATAAGTGCCGCCGTCATACAGCCCTTTGACCGCGCTGCCTGTCGACGTGCCGCCTGTATAGAGCGTATAGGCTGCATCCTTCTTCAAGTTAGGCGAACTGACGAATAGCGACTGGTACGTTTTGGCCGGCGCGAAAGTCAGGACATCCTTCCCCTCGCTCTCCTGCAGATGCACCAAGGTGCCCGCTTGCTGCTGCTTCGAGTATGTCATCAGCAGACCCGGCTGCGTCGATTGGTCGGATGTCGCTTGCGCCATGCCGGAGCTGCCTGCGGCTACGAGAAAGCCGCCGGTCATGTCGAACGTGCCGTCATAGTCCAACGCGCCGTTGCCGTTCTCGCTCGGTCCGTTCACGACGACAGTACCCCCGCTCATCGCGATCGAGCCGTTCGAATCCAAGCCGTCTCCCTTGGCGTCTACGCTCAGGTATCCGCCGGTGATCGTCAGCTTGTTGGCGGAGCTTGCGCCGGAGGCGGCTCCTGGCTGACCTCCTCTTTGCGGAGCTGCGCCCGCTTCCGCTTCGCCGCTGCCGGAGGAGACATTCACGCCGTCATCGCTGGATACAACGCTTGTCTTCCCTTCCGAAATGACAATGTTCGGAGCCTCGATTCCTTCGTTGCTTTGGGCAATGTCGATCGTCCCCCCGGCAATCGCTACGGAAACGCCGCCGTTGATGCCATCGTCGCCTGCGTTAATTTTCAAATCGCCTCCCAAGACGTGAAGCCCGCCCTTGCTGTGCAGCGCATCTTCGCCGGACGTCAGATTGAACGTTCCGCCGTCAATGGCGATGTATCCTTCCTCACCAGCCGTGTCATTGGACGTTTTGATGCTATGACCGCCTGCTTCCACCGTCAACTTCCCGTCCTTCACGGCGACCAGATCGCGGCCCATAATCCCGTCGTCCACCGCTTTGATCTCCAGTGTGCCTTCGGTTATTTTCAGCTTATCCTTGCTCGTAATCCCGTTGTTATAGTTTCCTTGTACAACCAGCTTGCCGGTCCCGTTGATGGTCAGGTCGTCTTTGCTGAAAATCGCCGAATTCGGCTCGCCGCTGGACGCATCCACGTTCTCGTACGATTTGCCGTCAGACACGAGGTTGCTTGTTCCTTCCTGCAAGGAAATGATCGTTTTGCCCGCTTCTTCTACGAGAATCGGGGATGTGCTGCTGCTGGCGATCTCCGCACCGCTTAGCACCAATCGAACGACGCCTTTATCCTTCACATTGACGGCGATTTGACCATTATCCAGCTTACCGCTTACGACGTAAGTTCCTGCAGCCGTGATGCTGATCTTGCTGCCGTTCACCGCAGCCCCTGTGCCTGTAACGGCTGCGCTCGTCCCGTTCAGCTCAATTTGGGTCGCGTTCGACGCGCTCCAATCCGTATATTGGTCATCGGCGGCATATTCAATTTTCTTGATCACATCGGTGCTCGCTGCTGTCGTGCTTGCCGCGGCCGTCGCCGATTGCGCGGCTGTCGCGGGCTGTGCCGTTGCCGAAGCAGTAGTCTGCTCACTTGTGTCGGTTGCAGCCTGACTGCTGCATGCGGATGCTATTACAGCGCATAATAGTACAATACTTGCCTGTTTCGTTATCAAATGTTTTTTCATAGGTCATCTACCTCTCTTATTTTAGTATTCTGTTGCAGTCGGGCTCATCGTTAACGTAATATCCAAATTCCCATTGCGGCATCTGATTGCATCGAGGAACTCTTTCTGATTCGTCAAGTGGTCGATCGTCACCAGGTAAACCAATTCATACAAGCTTCCCAGCTCGGTTGTTTTTACTTTTCTCAGTTCATACGAGATATGGAATTTCTTGAAAATTTCACCAAACGCTTCCTCATACCCGAGATTTTCCGGGATCGTGACTTTCAACATCTTCTGTGCGGATTTCTTGTCGCCGAAATTGACGGCTTTCAAAATAAACATCAATACACACAAGACGACGGTGAACAATACCGCATAACCGAAGGAGCCGACACCGCAAGCGAGACCTGCCGCCATTGTGAACAGAACGAACGCGATATCTTTCGGATCCCCGGGAGCGCTTCGGAAACGGATGATCGAGAAGGCGCCGGCGAGGCTGAACGCTCTTGCGATATTGCTGCCGATTAATAGAATGATGACGGCAATAATGGCCGGCAGAACGATCATCGTCAAGGTAAAGCTCTGATTGTACATAGGCTGAGTTTTCATATACGTGAAGCTAATAACTGCGCCTAGTGCCACTGCAACCAGAATCGTCAATAGTGCATGAACGAACGTAAGGTCCGTGCTTGCAGCAGCCGAAGTCAAAATGTTTTCTATCATGGTTGAACCCTCTCCCCCGCGAGTCTTTCATTGCGCATTTTTTTGTATTCATTGCCGTATTTCGAGAAGCTCGTGCGGAACATCTGGTGTTCCGAGAGCATTTTGGACAACCAGACCGGCACCGTCTTCTCCGCCTTCACTTCCATCAGCCATTGCCCGTTGCCGAGCAGCGCCTCTCCGTGATCGCCGGCTTCCAGCTTCAAATCATACCGCCTGGATCTAATATTCGTGTCGAAGGTGATCCGCAGATCGCGGCTGTGCTTACAGAACATTGCGATCCGGTCATACGCCAGATACACCTTGGGCTGCAGGTCATACCGTTCAAGGAAGTACTTGATTTCCTGGACGACCTGCTTGTTCATGTACGGCTTAAGCTCCGGCTCTTCGCCCGAGACGGCGAAATCGTATGCCTCATTCAGCATGAGTGCCGTTCTTCTTTTATTCACGAGGCCGAACACCTTCTTCTTGAGCTCCAGATACACCTTGCCGTTCGCTTCCGGAACTCCGTAAGCCCGGATTCGCAGCTTCTCCTTGTATTTGGGCTTGGCCAAGCTGTTCCTGATTAATGAATCATGCTCGGTGTCGTAATACAGATTGCTGATTGCGTAGAACTTATCGTTCTTGTTAAATTCGTCAAGTTCCATATATGCAAGCAATCGGTTATAAATGGCGTAAAAGGCTTTGCTGTCCATCAAATACTTATTTTCATACCGGTTAAAGACTTCGATTGCCATCCGGTGCAGCCCCTTTCTCCTTGCGAGTGCTTGTTGTTCATGTCTGTATCTTAGCCCCCGAACCTTTAGTGAAACTTAAATCAAGACTTCATGTTAATTTTTTATTAAGCTGTATCTTGGGGCTGGGATTAAAGGTTGATTAAAGGTTAGGCGCCTATAATGAAAGCATGCAGATCATCACTCACTCATTTCATCTAGATAAAGGGGAACCGACCATGAGAATATTAATCGTCGAAGACGAAGTTCATTTAGCGGAAGCTTTGTCCCAAATCTTAAAAAAACATCATTACTCCGTGGACACCGTGTATGACGGCCAATCCGGACTGGACCATGCGTTAAGCGGGATCTATGACCTGCTCCTGCTCGATATCATGCTGCCGGAAATGGATGGCATCACGCTATTGAAGACTCTGCGCGGCCAAGGGAACTCAACCCCCGTGATTTTGCTCACCGCCAAGGGCGAGACGTCCGACAAGATTACCGGCCTGGACTACGGCGCCGACGACTATGTGTCCAAGCCGTTCTCGACGGAGGAGCTGCTGGCGCGGATTCGTGCGGCGTTACGGCGCAAGGGAGAAGTTATTGCAGACGATGCGTTGAAATGGGGAGATATCGAGCTCAACACGGCAAGCTTGAAGCTGACCTGTAAAGGGAAGGAATTGAAGCTGAATCTGAAGGAAAGCGAACTGCTGGAGCTGCTGCTGACGAGGAAGCATGCGATTACGTCGAAGGAGCAAATCATCGAGAAGCTCTGGGGCTTCGATTCGGATGTGGAGCATAACAACGTGGAAGTGTACATTTCATTTTTGCGGAAAAAGCTCACCTTCCTTCAATCGGCCGTGCGAATTAATACGATTCGAGGCGTTGGCTACGTACTGGAGGCGATCTCCTGATGTTCAACAAGCTGCGCAACAGGTTCCTTATCGTCAATCTCGTTATCATTACTTTCATCATGCTCTTGGCTTTCGCCTCGATCTATACGATTACGTACCAAAATGTGCGCAACGATATCGATATGGAGCTGCATCGCGTATCGGAATTTTTCCAGAAGCCTGCCGATAAGAAAGGAGACCGCCACGAAGGGAATGTGCCTCCTCAGGAGAACATGGGAAACGCCGGCCCGCCGCCTGAGCGATCCGTCTCTTTCCAGCTGCAAACGGACGCTCAGTGGAACATCACGGGCACCAACTCCCGGTTCGACATGGACGCCGAATTCTATCGTCAAGCGATTGAGGAAGCGGCCTCCGGCAATAAGGATAGCGGCCAATTCACGCTGGAAGGCACGACTTGGGCTTACATGGTGCAAATCAATAAAACGGGGCGCACTGTCGCTTACCTGGACGTCACGGCACAGCAGAACATTTTGACGAATCTCATCTATACGTTCTCCGCCGTTGCCTTCATTATGCTAATCGTCATCTACTTCATGAGCCGCTTCTTCGCGAACCGGTCCATCGAGCCGGTCAAGGAAGCCTTCAATAAACAGAAGCAATTCATCGCCGACGCTTCCCATGAATTGAAGACGCCGCTGGCCGTCATTCAGACGAATGCGGATGTGCTTCTCTCCAACAGCGACGATACGATTCAGAACCAGGCGAAATGGCTGCACCATATCAAATCGGAAACGGAACGCATGAAAACACTGACGAACGACCTGCTGTATCTGACGGAGATGGACGATTCCCGGGCCAATGTGCTGTACGTCAATTTCAATATCAGCGAGGCTGTAGAGAGCGTTATTCTGACGATGGAGGCCGTCATGTTCGAGAAAGATATCACGCTGACGTATGACATCGAGCCGGGCCTGATGCTGCGCGGCAGCAGTGAGCAAATCAAGCAGGTCGTCATGATTCTCCTGGACAACGCGATCAAGTACAACAAACCAAAAGGATCGATCGAGCTAACGCTTCAGAAGCGCCATCACGATATTCAGCTGAAGGTGACCAATACCGGGGAGGGAATCCCGCCCGAGCACTTGGATAACATCTTCGACCGCTTCTACCGGGTCAACCAATCCCGCTCCCGCAAAAGCGGCGGTTACGGCCTCGGCCTCGCGATCGCCAAGTCCATTGTGGAGCAGCATAAGGGGCGCATTACGGCGAAAAGCGCGGTGAATGAGGAAACTTCGTTCATTGTGCATTTGGGTTAACACTATTGAGGCTGTAAACACAAAAAATGAGACTCTTTTGGGGTCTCATTTTGTTAGCGAAGCATTCCTGCCGGATCAGCCCCTGTTGGGCCGCCGAGCACCATGATATACCCGGGTTTGCCTGTACATCACCGGAGGTGCTGCTAGCGCATGTCGGTGCGAAGACTGATCGAATTCGGCTTGGCTCGGGGGCGCTGCTGCTGCCTCACTACAGACCAATGAAAGTGGCCGAAAACTTTCATATAGCTTGCAGCGATGTATCCCGGCAGAGTCGATCTCGGCATTGGTAGGGCTCCGGGCGGGTCGGCGAATGCGGCGATCGCGCTGAGCGGGAACTTTCTTGAGAACGTCCGGCAGCTGCCGGAGTCGTTGAAGTCATAAATGGCCTTGCCCGAAGGCCGGTTCGAATGCGAGGGAAAGCCGGTTGTAGCTAGGCCGGTGCCGAAGGTGCCGCCGGAGGTGTGGATGCTCGGCACGAACAGCAAATGCGCGGACTTCGCAGCTGAGCTCGGGGCTGGCTATGTTTTCGGCCAGTTTATGAGTGATGCCGACGCACTGGAAGTGCTGAGCGCTATCGCGCGAAGTTCGTACCTTCCGCGCAAGGCGGGCGCCACCGGGCGATCGTTGCCGTCGGTGTCGTCTGCGCCGAGTCGGCTGAAGCGGCGAGAAGCTTAGCCGCTGATGTGCCGTGGCTGCAGGCGGACGGCGATGCCATGGCGCGGAGAACGCGCCGCGGAAAATGCTCGTCGGCACAGCGGCAAGCGCGTCGACGAGTTTTTGGTGGTGGCGCCTGTTGCAACTATGAGCAGCGGCTGCGCTCTTATGAACTGCTGAGCGACGTAATAGGCTAAGGGGTTCTCGCATCGCGCTTGCGGAAATATGATTCGCTAATACGGCTGGAACAGTCGTTTTGGAAGTTAAAGCGGAAATACAATGCGTTATCCGTGCTGAATTTGGCTTGTTCGAAGCTGAATCAACATAATAACGCATCTTATTTCCGCTTCAGCGTCCATTTGTACCGTTTATTCTCAAATAAGGAACTGTATTTCCCATCCGATCCTATCGCTCGATCTTTCCAGCCGAATCTACCTGCCAGCCGCACCAACTCCCGCCTCGCCCTCTATGAGAGCAAACTCCTAATACGACTGAAGCGGGGAGAATCTTAGCCGCTGATGTGCCCTGGTTGCAGGCGGGTGGCGATGGGGAGACCGCGCCGGAAAATGCTCGTCGGCACATCGGCAAGCGTGCGTGGGGAGCTGGAGGCGCTCGCTTTGCACTTTGGCGTCGACGAGTTTCTGGTGGTGGCGCCGGTTGCAACTATGAGCTGCGGCTGCGCTCTTATGAACGCTGGGCGATTGGCTACGGGGTTCTCGCATCGCGCTTGCGGAAATATGATTCGCTAATACGGCTGGAACAGTCGTTTTGGAAGTTAAAGCGGAAATACAATGCGTTATCCCTGCTGAATTTGGCTTGTTCGCAGCTGAATCAACATAATAACGCATCTTATTTCCGCTTCAGCGTCCATTTGCACCGTTTATTCCCAAATAAGGAACTGTATTTCCCATTCGATCCTATCGCTCGATCTTTCCAGCCGAATCTACCTGCCAGCCGCACCAACTCCCGCCTCGCCCTCTATGAGAGCAAACTCCTAATACGACTGAAGCGAGGAGAATTTTAGCCGCTGATGTGCCGTGGTTGCAGGCGGGTGGCGATAGGGAGACCGCGCCGGAGGCGATTGGCTAAGGGGTTCTCGCATCACGTTAGCGGAAATACGGTGAGAATATCATCACCCTAACCCCGCCCCTCCACTTCACCGCGAACGCGCAGCAAACCAAACACCCGTCCCGCCAGCCTTACGCCAAGCATCAATCCGTAACCGAGCAAGCCTCCGAACACATTCAGAATCAAATCGTCCACATCGAACCGTCCAATCGAGAAAACAACCTGCAGCACCTCCAAGCTCAAGCTTAACGCCAAGGCGCGCATGAACACACCAACACAAGTTAGCCCTTGCTGCTTATAGATCACATAAAGGAATACGCCTAGCGGCATGAATATCGCAATATTGCCTATCAAATTATAGAGATTATGACTGGTCATGTTGCGTAAGGTGCTCGTTATCGTTTCAAAAGGCTGCAAATTGCCGGATAATAAACGCTCCTTCATATAACGGGGATGCTCAACGTCTTGATGAACCCGGTCCAGCAGGAAACCGAACTCCATCCGCCCGAACTTAAACAGAATGATCTTGAAGACAACATGCATATACAACGCATAAAACGCCGGCACGATGACGTCACGGATCAATTTCTTTGGTTGCATCCCGCTTCCCTCCCCTTTCCTTGCAGCTATGATCATAACGCCACCGTGACGATTACGCCGTCCATATTGTTGCCGGAAATCTCATAGGAACGTGCGCTCCCCATAGGAATACTCGTGCTTTTGGACACGGGATAGTAGGCTATCTCATATTTCTTTCCTTTCACCGTGGACGAAATTTTATTGTGATCTTTCAAATAGGCCGTATATTCTTCGAGCGTAAAGTTATGCTGCTGCATAATGACGCTGTGCGGAAGACCCACATACCGGAAATGCCATGGCTCGTACTGAATGCCCGTGATCGCCGTCTTGTCCTTCGGATAACGCAAAATAAACCCATACTCGGATGCATGGTTGATCAACCATCTGCCTTCGGCAGCTTGATTCATATCCCCTTGCGACGATCCGATGTCGAGTGCCAGGCCCAGATTATGTTCGCTGTAGCCGGCCGGCAAGGCATAATCGGCCCCCATCTGCTTGTAAAGCTGGTCCTGCTCCTTGTTATCCCGATACCCGCTGTTTATCATGAAGTGGCGGACTCCGTCCTTCTGTGCCGCGCTCACCATCGTCGTGAAAACCCGCACCACATCTTGCGATAACCGAATGGAATTATCGGACAGACCGAATCCTTGAATGAGCTCCTTATGCTTCGCCAGTTCCACCACATCCGTCTGCATACCGCCTTGGCGTACGGGATAATCATTGTTCACCAATACCAGATTTCCTTGATAAATCTGATCCTTGGACACTTTTATCGATAGATCCTTCCCTTGGGAATTCACTTGCCTTGCTCCTGATTGAACGGCTTCAGCAGCATTGCCGGTAACGACTTCCGATTTCTGTTGATACGCCTCGTAACCTAACAATGCCAGGATCACAAGCCAAAAAGCCCACTTCTTCATCTTCGTTTCCTCCTTATCTTTGCTGCTACTTAAGAATAGGATGAACTCTTTAAAAAGAAGTGGGGACAAACTTTAAATTTTTCTTAAATTTCACTGCTGCGGCAGCCGCACTTCGAATAGCGTGCGAATCAAGCTGCTTTCCGCGGCAATCGATCCGCCGTGCTGCTCCACAATATTTTTGGCGATGAACAGGCCGAGTCCCGTGCCTCCTCCTTGATGCGTCCGCGCCTTATCCCCTCTATAGAACATATCGAATAGATGAGGCAGCTCCTCGGGAGGAATACTGTTGCCATAGTTGATCACTTGAACCACCACTTCGCCTTCCTCCAAGTACCCGTGAATATCGACATAGTGGCCGTCCTTCCCGTACCGGTTCGCATTCGTTAGAAGATTCTCAAAGAC
Organism: Paenibacillus sp. MAHUQ-63; assembly: GCF_028765165.1. GTDB lineage: Bacteria > Bacillota > Bacilli > Paenibacillales > NBRC-103111 > Paenibacillus_E. Next base: position 284,071 of record NZ_JARADB010000005.1, read on the forward strand.
GCGCGCCAACAGCTCGCCATCGCCCCACAGGTTCAAGTGCGGGTTAATATGCAGTCTGACCTGCAGCATGCTTTTCTCAAACACGGGGTAGAGCTCTTCGTTTAATTGAAAAAGCAGCTGGCTGATATCGAGCGGTTTCTTCTCAATCGTCAGCATCCCGTAGTTCACGCGCGTGATTTCGAATAACTCGTCGATAAGCTTCTCCAGGCGACGCGACTTGGTGAAAGCAATCGATGTATAGTGCTTCACCTGCTCCTGAGTCAACTGTCCATCCCGCAATATCAAATCCAAATAGCCCAGCACCGAAGTTAGCGGCGTACGCAGATCGTGGGCCAAATTCAGAACGAGCTGGTCCTTGCTGCTCTCCGCAAAGTCGCCGCGTTCCACCGCCTTCTGCAGCTTCTCGCTAGCCATGTTGATATCATCCGCGATGCTCCTGAACTCGTCCTTGGAATCGATGTGCACGCGGCTCTTGAAATCGCCGTTCGCGAGCCGGTGAATCCCTGTCGATATTTCGCGGAAATAGGTCGCATATGGCTTAGTAAGGAAGAAGAAGAACAGGATCGCCAGCGGGATGAAGACAATCATGAAGAAATTGAGATCGCCGATTTCACGAATGATTCGGCGGTATTGCGCCAACGGTTCCTCCGCCCGGACGCCTGTATAGTACAATTGAAGCACTTTGTAAAGGATGTACGTAATCGCGCCGGAGATAAGCATGCTTAACCCTAGCAGCATAATCATCGTAAACCGGAAACTTCGAATGATGTTAGCCATGGAACGTATAGCCTACCCCCCAAACGGTTTTGATCCATTTGTCTTTGTTGGCATCTTCGCCAAGCTTCTTACGCAAGGTACGGATGTGCACCATGACCGTGTTGCCGCTTTCGAAATACGTCTCTCCCCACACTTGCTGGAAGATGTGTTCCGCGCTGAACACCTTCTTGGGGTGGCTGGCCAGCAGCACCAGAATATCAAACTCCTTCGGCGTCAGCTCGACACTTCGGCCATAGACGGTTACGTGGCGTTGATCCGCATCAATCGTTAATCCGCTGGCTTCTATTAGAGATCTATTCCCGGCCGCCGCCGATTGGCTTAACAGGTTCGACCGCCGCAGCTGCGCCTTCACCCGGGCGACCAGCTCCATCGGGTTGAACGGCTTGGTCATATAGTCGTCCGCCCCCATGACAAGCCCGGTTATCTTGTCCAGATCGGAGGATTTGGCACTTAGGAAAATGATCGGCATATTGTACTTTTCCCGGATCTGACGCGTGACTTCGTGACCGTCCAGCTTCGGCATCATAATGTCCAATATGGCCAGATCGACGGGCTGGGACTTCACGGCGTCCATGGCTTCCTTCCCATCGGCTACCTTGATGAGCCGATAGCCTTCTTTCTCCAAATGCAGCGCAATCAGATCCGCAATCTCCGGCTCGTCATCCGCAATTAATATCGTCGTGAGATGCATGGATATCCCGCTCCTTACTGCTTTTTGATCGTTCGCGTCCTAGCCGGCCGCCAATTAATAATTTTCACCAGCTGCTCCTGCATATAGGAGGATGAGTAAGCAAACCCGCTTTCAATCCAATGAAAAATAAGTCCCAAAAGCGCATGAATCGAATAAATGACGAGAAGCTCCGAGTTTATGTCGCTGCCGGGCTGTTCCAATTCATCCAAAGTGATATCTTTGAGCGCAAGGAACATTTTCTCCCGGAGATTCGGGATGACATTGCTTTTCAACAACGTGGAATAGATAGAAGCATGCTGGTAAATATGTTCGAAAATTGTGATCGAAGCCGCGGTAAGCTCACTCACACTGAATACATCCGCGTGCTCGTAGGGCGCTCGGAAGGATCCCAGCAGTTTCTCGATCAGCTCTTCCATGATATCGTCAAGCAAGGCTTCTTTGTTCTCATAATGGGCATAGAAGGTGCCGCGGTTGTAGTTCGCATGTTCCACGATTTCCGTAATCGTAATCGCGTCATAATCCTTCAAGACCATCAGGTTCAACAGCGCTTGTTTGAGCGCCTCTTTGCTTCGGATGATGCGGCGATCTGTCTTTTTATCCATATAGGACATCTTACCAACCCTTTTTATTGTACAAAATGAGCGATTCTGTTCGATACAGTACAAAGCGCGAAAGTTTACTGATTGTGGGGCTTATCGATTATTTATTATACTCTAAATATACAGATGTATCATTATTCAACACTTGTTGAAAATTCGAATTAATCAGGAGGCATTCCAATGAGACTCTCTGGTAAAATTGCTGTCATCACAGGCGCCGCTTCAGGCATGGGCAAAGCGATTGCGGAGTTGTACGCGCAAGAAGGAGCCAAAGTTGTCGTATCCGATCTTCGCCTGGAAGCTGCGCAAGCCGTTGTGAACGGTATTGAAGCAAGTGGCGGGGTGGCGATCGCTGTCTCGGCGAACATTGCGAAAGAAGAAGATGTGCAGCAATTAATCGATACGACGGTTGAGACCTTCGGGACTGTCGATATCTTGGTGAATAATGCGGGAATTATGGACAACTTCGTGCCTGCCGCGGATCTGACGGACGAGCTGTGGGAACGTGTATTTGCGATTAATACGACGGGAACGATGCGGACCACCCGCAAGGTGCTTCCTGTCTTCCTAGAAAAGAAACAAGGCGTGATCGTCAACATCGCTTCTGCCGGAGGTCTCTTCGGCTCCAGAGCGGGCGCTGCCTATACGGCTTCCAAGCATGCGGTCGTCGGCTTCACGAAGAACGTCGGCTTCCAATACGCTAACCAAGGCATACGGTGCAACGCGATCGCGCCTGGCGGCGTCAGCACCAACATCAGCACGACAATCAATGCGCCGAACCCGTTCGGGATGGAGAGAGCGATGGCCGGCATGGGCTTGAATCCGCGGGCGGGCGAGCCCGGCGAAATTGCCAAAGTCGCGCTGTTCCTCGCTTCCGACGACGCCAGCTTCGTGAACGGCACGGTCGTTACGGCGGATGCAGGCTGGACGGCTTACTAAAAGAATGAATCCCTCCTCGCGGTGCAGCAAGGTACAAGCCTTGCGGTACTTGCGGGAGGGATTTTCTTTTGCTGGCAGACTAGGACTGTCTTCTGCGATACAGATCTAAACTTTTGTAGCCCGCGCCCAAAACTTCCTTCATCTCCGTCCGCCGCTTATCCCTCGTCTTCTCCTGTGCGGCGCTGTATACATACCGAGCCCAATCCTTTTGGTAGCCCGGGGTCAGGGACTGATAGAAAGTGAGCGCCTCCGGTACATCTTGCAGATCCTGCTCCACATTCGGGATCATCTCGATGTAATCGCCCACACTTTGACTCGGCTTGGAGGATACCGCGCCCTTCCGCGCCTCCTCTTTGAACCCCACTACGGTGAATACATCGTCTAACCCCACCATCCGCGCAAACTTCAGCGAGCTTGTCCCGATATACCCTTCTTCGTCCGCACCGAGCCCTTCAAACAAGTGATCCCGGTGAATATAGGTCTCGTACACTTTATTCCCCTTCTTAGGGTACGCGGCGTACAAATAACCGCTCTTGCTAATATGATCGTTCTCTATCACCGTATGTACGAGCTTTTGCAGCGATTCCATATCCAGCACGAAAGCAAAGATCAGATCATACCGACTGCCGCTATGAAGCTCAGTGTCATACTGATCTAACCCGGCTAGCCGGTTTTCACCCTCCGGTTGACCGATGACGGCGGCTTTTTTGTATTTATGCAAATTCAGCTTCTCAACGATGGTCTTGGACATGTCGGCCTCCTGTGGGTGTTAATGAAGTATGAGATCACCGTTTCTTCACCTGAAACCGGCGGTGCAGCTCTTTAACCCGCTCCGCAAGTTCAGGCACAGGCCCGTCAATGGGAGTATCCGTGATGACATCTCCAATCGGAAGATTCCGGACCCGCGAGGCCGGAACGCCCATTTCTCCCAGCCATTGCGCCAGCTGCGCCGAGGAGCTCGCATAAACAATCCGGCCTAATCCGGCCCAGCCGTGAGCCGCAGCACACATCGGGCAGTGTTCGCCCGAGGTATAGACCGTTGCCCGGCTGCGTTCTTCCAGCGGCATATGATTAGCCGCCCAGCGTGCCAACGCGAATTCCGGGTGCTGAGTATGATCGCCTCCGGCCACGTGGTTGTGATCTTCCATAAGCACATCCCCGTCAGCTGACACCAGGATGGAACCGAACGGCTCATCGCCAGCCTCCAAAGCAGCCTCCGCAAGCTCCACACAGCGTTGCAGATATTTCAGATCCGAGTCGTTAATCATGATTTAACCCTCCAATAATTCGTTAATGGACATGCATCTATTATATCACTTGGCAGCAAAAAAGCCCCATACAGGGGCTTTGTTACAGACTTATTGGCTATCCTATTCGGGAGCGCCCTCTCGACGCCCCTGCACCCTTACTTTCCACTCGCTAGCACCGCATTCAACCGGTCAAAGTTCTGTTCGTTGCCTTCGATGCAGTACTTCTTAGCATTCTCGAACTGCTTGGCTATCTTGAAAAGCTGCCGGAAGACGACTTTCGTACGGCCATCCACATCCTCGAAGGTAGCCGTCACTTGAAATTCCGGGGCGGACATATGCTGAATGACTATTCGTTCATTCGGGACGATCTCCACAAATTCGCTATGATTCGGATAGTCCTTACCATCCGGGCCGTGCATAACAAAACGCCACGTACCGCCCGGCCGCATGTCGCACTCGTGAAACGTGTTGGTGAAGCCCTGCGGCCCCCACCACTGAACCAACTGCTCGGGATTCACCCAAGCTTGAAAAACCTGCTCCCGCGGGAAGTCAAACTCCCGCGTCGAGATGATCTCATTCACGCCTGCGATAGCTTCCATGATAGCCCTCCTCCTTAGAGTGACTTGCCTAACGCATCCAGCATCTCTTTGGTACCATGCTCGCGGATCTCCGGCGTATCGTGTCCGTCGAAGAACGCTCCTTGCTCGGTGAAAACCAGCTTCGTGCCGCCCTCGACCTGGAAGAACTCGATCGTCGTCAGCGAAGCGGAGATGCGCGTATCGCCCGCATCCAGCGTGTATGTGTAGACGATGCGCTGCTCGTTTACGATCTCTTGGTAGGAAGCGTCATAGGTAAAGACAGGTCCCTCTGGCGGACCTCCGCTGCTGTATTCGCGGCCGCCAACCCGGAATTCGAAGATTTCGGGCTTCGAAAACCACTTGGATTTCTCGGCCTGGTCAGACCAAGCGCTGTATACCTTCCCAAGCGATGCGGCATAGGTGCGCTCAACCACGAAAGTGGCGTGTTTAACGAATCTTTCAATCATGATTCATCCTCCTCTGATTTCGTTCCATTCGTTTCATTGCCTAGGAATTTCCCCAGCGCATTCAGACTGTGCTCCCAGCTCGTCCGCCGCTCGAAGACAAGCTTCTCATGGCTTTTCTTCATCGCTTGCAGCAATCCTGTGAAGTCTTCCACAGTTAATGGCGCATTTCGTTGAATCGACTTCGATACGTGTTGAAGCTGCTCAAGGAGCTTCTGCTGGAGATTAATTTGCTCTTTGATCCGAGCCATTTGCAGGTCAACAATCTCAAGCGCACTGATCCGTCCCCCGGTCAGGAGAGTCTTAATCTCGTCAAGCGACAAGCCCAGCTCCTTCAGCGATACGATCTGCTGCAGCCGCGAGAGGTCGGATTCGTTGTACAGCCTGTGACCGGAATCCGTCTGATCGGACGGCGAGAATAAGCCGATTTGATCATAGAAACGCAGGGTTCGAACGGTGAGTCCCGTTAATTGCGCAAGATCTCCTACCTTCCAATGTCGTTTCATGGCCACTCCTTCGTTAGCGCTAACTGCTTACCGGTAATTTGATTATAAAAGATGACGTAACGTAAGGTGCAAGAGGGAATTTCAAAAAAAGCACCCCGTAAGAGTGCCTTCAATGATCATCCAATGCTAGGATGGATCGGCTTGGGAGCGTTTTTTGCCCGGTGCGAACCAGCCGACTAGAGCTATAACAACCAAAACGCCGTAGAATACCAACGTCCAGCCCGTGCTATGCGGGAAATCATGGCCCAGAATGCCAATATCCCCATGAGCCAAGGTAATGACGGCAAGCTTCACGCCCACCCAAGCTACAATTGCATAAGCCGTTGTCTCCAGCGAGGGGCGCTGCTCAAGCAGCTTCACGAACCATGTCGCCGCATACTTGATTAAGATGAGCCCCGCGACGCCGCCGAGCACGACGACAATAAACTGCCCGCCGTCCATACCGCCGAAATCGCCAAGCGGGGAATCCGGCAGACCCAACGCGAGAGCCACGGCTGCTAGAATGGAATCAATGGCAAAAGCGAGATCCGCGAACGCAATTTTGCCAACCGTCGGCCAGAAGCCCTGTCCGGCGGAATCTTTGGCGTCTTTGCCGTGAGCGCCGCCCTTTCCTTTGTTCAGGCGCGCCGCAATGATGTGCTTTAACCCGAGATACAAGAGGTAAGCCGCACCAATCGCCTGCACTTGCCATACGTTCGCGATGAACGAAATCGCGAAGAGCGCCACAAACCGGAAAGCGAAAGCCATGATAATTCCATAGTTAATGGCTCGCTTCTTCTGGTCTTCCGGCAAGTGCTTCGCGATCACCGCCAAAACAAGCGCATTGTCGGCCGATAGTAAGCCCTCTAAACCAATCAGAATAATTAATGTCCATGCATACTGCAGCCAAAGTGATTCCAATTTACCTTCTCCTCTACGAAAAAGAATACTGTCGGCACTAATCTTAATTTATAGCGTAATGATGTCCTCCTCCTCCATTTTAGCTTAGATAAATCGGGCTTTACAAATTTTACCTCGCACCCGGTACAGGAGTGATTCACGTTGAAACAAAAGGGCTGTCCGCATGCAGGAATTCCTGCAACGGGACAGCCCTCAATTATCCTATTTAATTACCGGGCGGATGGAGCGCTCTCCGCTGTCGGTGCTGCAGGCCGCGACTGCTCTGGCGAGGTCTCGGTTACGGAGCTCCCGGCAGGAATGACCCTTGGTGCCGGTGCAGGCGCCGACTGTCGTTCCGAAGGTACAGCCCTCGGCTTCTGGGCTTGCGCCGCGGCCGGCCGTGACTCTTGGACGGGCACCCGTCTCTCTGAAGCTGCCGGCGCCGCTGTCGGTTCCCTTGTCGAAGCTACAGGCATCGGACGCTGGTCCGCTGCTGCCGGACGCGTTTCTGCCGGTTGCGGCTTAGCTTCCGTTTTTGTTGAGTCCGCTCCTGCGGAATCCGACAACTGGGCCGAATTGTCTGCAACACTTTGCAGCTGATCTCCCGCACCGGCCGGCTTCGTGGAACTCTCCGGCATCACCTGCTGCTCACTGCCGGCCGGTTTATCCGCCGATGTGATTGCGGAGCTCGCCAGCGGCGAAGAAGTCGATTCCATTGGGGGATTGGTTAACGTACATCCGCTAATGAATACCATGATTGCCGCACCAAGGAACGACCACCGGTAGGATTGGGCCTTAAACTGTTTGATCATTCTCATTCTCCTTTGCAATTGCACTTTTTGTCCTATCCAATTGACACTGCCCATCGCTCTGGCAGGCTGCGAGAAGCTCTCCAACAGTTTGATCAACGTGTATCCGTAGTCCTGTCGTTGTTCCGGATTCAAGCAGCTGAGCGCCAGAGCGTCGCTCGCGATCTCCTGATCGTCCCGCATACGGCGGTAGGCGTACCATAGTACGGGATTAAACCAATGAATAATGAGCAATGCATACATAAGTCCATTGACCTTAATATCGTTTCTTTTGCTATGAGCTAGTTCATGCAGGAAAATATGCCGCCATTCGTCATCGTTCAAGCTGCCGGCCAAGTTATGAGGGATGATGAGGACAGGTTTTAGGAAACCGAAAAGAGCCGGGCTTGCCAACTGGCTGGATTGAACCAGACCGATAGAGGTTTGGACGCCCATCCTTGTTTTACACTCATAAAACAGCTCCCGAACCCGCGTGTCGGTTACCGCAACTGTGTCTCTTTTCAGCTTAAGGGCAAAGATCCCGTTCACCCAGACGGTGTAGGCAGCCAGCAGACACACCCCAACGACCCAAATAAGCACGAATACATGCCGGTATGTGAATGAGTCCGTGGCGCCCTGATCCGCCCCAACCATCCTATCTGGACTAAGTTGTACATCGGAGTAAAAGGAATTAGAGTAGTCAATCCAATGATAGATACTAAATTCGCTCTCCGGCCCCCACGGCAGAATTAACCGCATGATAACGAGCAGCCACATCAAATAAAGCCACCGCGGCTTCAGCCGATTCTTGAATACCTGCTGAAACACCACAATCAAAGCAACCAGGATCGCAGCCATGAGCGAGACAGAGCAAACCCAATTGAATAGACCCGCAAGATGTTCTGTGAGTAATCGAATCACGCTTACCCTACCCTTCTCTATTGGAGTTAATAAGATTATTAGTGTCGGTTTGGCTCTTCATGGAGCACTTACTCCTTGGCTTTATCATCGAGAATATGTCTTAATTCTTTGATGTCTTCCGAGGACAATTTTTCTTCTTTTAGAAAGTTGACCAGCAATGGCTTAAAGGCGCCTCCAGATATTCTTTTCAAGAAGGAGGCCGTTTCCGACCTGACGCATTCGTCTTCGGAGACCAACGTATAGTAGGCATACACCTTGCCTTCTTGCGAATAAGCAATCGCCCCTTTCTGTACTAATCTGTTCATAAGCGTTCTTATCGTTTTGGGCTTCCAGTCCGTGTAGTCTTCTAAGGCCTCTATGACCTCATTGGCAGATCTGGGCGACTTAGACCAGAGAACCTTCATGACTTCCCATTCCGCGTCCGAAATTTGGGGAATTTGGCTCATCCTTGTACCTCCTTGCATCGATTGATTACATATGTAATACAACATCCATATTACAAGTGTAATCTTCTATTGTCAAATTCAACGCAGCTTCCGTCCGAATCAGTTCTCTACCTTGTCATATTCCCATTGAACCTATTCATACCTTTAATATGTCCATACAAATTGCAGAGCGGCATGGGAGGTTGCGAGATGAACGGGAATAAGGGGAATCACCCTGACCAATGGCCGGGAGATACACCGGCGGCTTTACATTCGCAGACAGTTGGCGAAAGAGGCCCCGTATTGGAACAGGACAGTGTCCTGCATGAAACGCTGGAGACTTTTGTCCATTCGAATTTATTGGAGAGGCCTGTACATGTCAAAGGTTATGGCGCATTCGGCTGCTTTCAGACCGTGAATGCCATGTCGGCCTACACACAGCTATGTTTCTTGCAAAATCCGGGTCAGCAGGTGCCCGTCACGGTCAGATTCTCCCTTGCCGTCAGCAATAAAGGCACGCCGGATACACCTCGCAACGTGCGAGGGTTCGCCACTAAGTTCTATACGGATCAGGGCGTCTTCGATCTTGTCTGCAACCATATCCCTGTATTTTCTGTCCGAGACGCCATCCGCTTCCCGGCATTCATCAAGTCCCTCCTGCCATCACCGGTCAATAATCTCCTTGACCCGGAGCGATTCTGGAGCTTCGTCGCCCAGACTCCGGAATCCACGAACTTTATCGTTTGGCTCTACTCCGACGTTGGCACCGTCAAGAGCTTTCGCCACATCTCGGGTCACAGCGTCAATACATACGTATGGAAGAACGCACAAGGCGTCCGCACCTATGTCAAATATCACTGGATGCCGCTTGCGGGCGTGCAGTACATCGACCAACAAGAGGCTGCCCGGCTTGCCGGCGAGAATCCCGATTATGCAGGCAAGGATCTTTTCGACACGCTGAACGCGGGAAACACAGTTGAATACGGCCTTTACGTACAGCTGATGGACCCTGTGGACGAGGCGTCTCTCCCTTACGACCCGCTTGACCCTACGAAGGTATGGGATGAGCAGCAATATCCCCTGCACCCGGTTGGCAGATTGATCTTAAACCGCAATCCGCATAATTATAAGGAGCAAGTAGAGAAGTTAGCCTTCTCTCCTTCCAACCTGCTCGAAGGCGCCGAGTTATCGGATGATAAGCTGCTGCAGGGGCGTGCCAATATTTACTCGGATTCACAGCGGCGGCGGCTGGGACCGGACTTCCGCCATATTCCGATCAATCATCAGCAGAACTGGTCGCCTGAATCGCTTGTGACCAGCGGTAACGGCAGATTCGTCGAAGGACGTCTCGGACGGTCCGACATCTCCAAGCAAGACGACTTCACGCAAGCCGGTCAGTTCTATCTTGCTCTTGCACCGTTGCAGCGGGAGCACTTGGCCGATCATCTAGCCGGTGATCTTGCCCAGGTATCACACGGGACGCAACATACTGTGCTTAGATATCTGTACCAAGCATCAGCCGAACTTGGCGAACGAGTCGCCACAAAGATACAAATGCATGGAAGTAGATGAGAGAACAGCCAGGGCACCCCGATCGGGGTGCCCCTTTTCCATGTTAGCCATCTATTTTTACGTAATATTTACATATAGTTCTAATAGAGTTTACAAAAGATTTCTATGATAGTAGTAAGCTTCATAGAACTTTACTTTAGAGGGGTGTACACGTTGATTAATAAAAATAACATTGCCGCTGCCATTACCGGCTGTGTGCTAGCCGCGAGTCTGAGCATCGGCACCGCAAGCGCGAATACCGACGATATCCAGCTGAGGAAAGCAATCGAGAATATGCAAGGTACGGTAACATGGAATGAGCAAGATCGTTCGGTCACCCTTAACGTGAGCGGGATACAAGCAACTATCGCTATCGATCAGGACAATGCCACCCTTCAAGGCAAAGCGTTCAAATTGAGCCAGAAACCATACATTTCTAAAGATACTGCTTACATTTCGCAGGAAGTCTTCAAGCTTATCCGCGACAAAGTGGTCGCTGAACAGAACCAATCCGGACTTGAGCTGTTCGGCTCCTATTCCATGCCATCCCAGAAGGCGGAAATCGCCGCTTCCACGCCGGACGGCAAACGTCTCATCGTGACCGAAGCCAACCTGGGCAGCATTCGCGTACTGAACATCGAGGATGTAACGAAGGTGTCGGATGTGCAACAAATCAGCTTCAAATCCGTCTCCGATAAAGCTGAAGTTACCAGTGTGGCTGTAACCCCTGACGGTAAATTCGCCTTGGCGGCAGTTCGGACGGGAGATCATGTATCCAACCCTAGCAAAGGCTTCGTAGCCGTAGTCGATCTGTCCACCCTAGAAACTGTCAAAACTTATGAAGTAGGTATCGGCCCTGACTCCATCGCTGTCTCGAAGGACGGACAATACGCAGTTATCGCCATTGAGGACGAAGAGATCGACCCGACTACAGAGGAAATCGACATGCCTACTACGAAGCGGCCGGGTTCGATTGCCATCTTGACATTGCCGGCAGGTGACGCGACGAAGGGAGAATTGACGGATGTAGCCATCGATTTGAGTCAAACCGGCGGCGGTGCCGTTTACCTTCACGATCCCCAACCGGAATATGTTGCGATTAGTCCTGACAGCGCGACGGCAGCGGTAACGCTTCAAGAAAATAATGCGATCGCTATCGTAGATCTGAAAACAAAGAAAATAACGAAAACCTTCGGTCTCGGGACAACCAAGCATTTGGCGGACCTGAAGAAGGACGATAAGGTGTCTTTCCAAGATGAATTGACAGCCCGCCCTGAACCGGACGGCATTGTCTTTACGGCAGACGGCAAATACCTGGTCACAGCGAATGAAGGCGATTTGGGTAAGGATGAGTTTAAGGATGGCGTGAAGTCCGGCGGGCGGAACATCATGGTCTGGGATCTTGACGGCAAACCGGTGTACGACAGCAAGGAGCTGGTTGACTTGAAAGCAGCCCAAGCCGGCTTATACCCGGACGATCGCAGCGCTAACCGCGGCTCGGAAGTGGAGAATGTCACGATCGGCGAAATCAACGGCAAACAGCTGCTGGCCGTAGCCGCCGAGAGGGACAATGCGATTTTGTTCTTTGACGTGACGGATCCTATTAAGCCGATTTACCAAGGATTGATCCCTAGCGCCGGCGTTTCCCCTGAGGGCATTCACAAGGTGAACGGGCGAGATCTGTTCGTGAGTGCGGACGAGGTTTCGGGAACCATCAGCTTTTATGGAGTCAAATAAAAGATAACGAACAAGGCCTTCTGTCATAAGAAGGCCTTGTTTTACAGCTTTAATATTCTCCTTTGATTACAAAAAACGAACCCCGGATTGTTCCTGCCAATGCAGACTTCTGCCTAGCAAACTTAAACTTTCCTTCTAACTCCTGCGGCACTTCCATCCCCTCCGACAGTTTAAAACCAACAGCCCGCTTCTTAGGGTCATCAATTGTGTACATGACATTGAGCGCAAGCCCGTCTTCATAAAAGACATAGGCAAATTTAATATTTTCCACCTGAAAGCGCGATGTCTCTAAAGGTTTGGCCGCAAATTCGATTTGACGCTCTTTCAAAATTTGGTTCACATAATTAAGCGTCTCCTGGCTTTCGCTCGCGGGTACAACCGTAAATTCATGTTTGTATTTGTTCATAAAGTATCGAGCTTCATTGGCACGTAAACCGGCAAGCGCTTCAACTACAGGTGAAGACTCTAAACCAACCTTAGACACTTTTTTGAAATCAACGATATAGGACATAATCATCTCTCCTTTTATCTCTTTATTTCCTAGTGCTAGTCATTTAATTCATTTACAAGAGTTGTTCACGCTCAGAACCTCTTATTAATTAGACACCATTTGGTGTCTGTTTTGATTATATGACACCTTTCGGTGTCTTGTAAAGACTATTCGCTAAAATAACTATCAGTCCGTCTGATTGATCTCGTTCGTCTCTTTCCGTAAATAGGAGCCATGCTCTTGCGTCCACGTCCACATGGCGGCGAATATCGGCTGCAGGCCCTGCCCAGACGCCGTCAAATCGTATTCGACATGCAGCGGTACGCCGGGATACAACGTGCGCGTTACGAGTCCTTTCCCCTCTAGCAGCCGTAGCCGATCCGTCAATGTTTTCGGGCTAATCGGATGCAGCTTGCGGCGCAATTCCCCGAACCGCCGGTTACCGTTAAACAACTCGAACAAGAGAAGGAGCATCCACTTACTGTCCAGTATTTCAAGAATGGGCTCGACCGTGCCGGGGCAGGATTTATCCATTTCCATTCGCGATTCCTCCATAGTTCATTTTTTGAAACTATTGCACTTTAATGTAACTACTTTTCAAATGTACCACAGAGCCGTTATGATGTGAATCAAGAAGTGGGAAAATTATGCAGGCAAGCAAAAGGAGTGATTATTCATGGATCGACCATTTGAATTGGATCCGGCGGAATACCCGTTCGAAGATCATTGGCTGTCTTACCGGGATGGGCATATCCATTATCTCGATGAAGGTCAAGGACCGACGGTTCTTCTTCTACACGGTAACCCCACATGGTCCTATCTTTATCGAAACGTTATCAAAGAGCTTCGTGAGGATTTTCGTCTTATCGCCCCTGATTACCCCGGATTTGGAATGTCGAAAGCGCCGGCTGGCTACCGATTTACGCCGCAGGAGCAATCGGTAGCCATTCAAGAGCTGATTCGCTATTTGGATTTAAAGGATTTTATATTAGTGGTTCAAGATTGGGGAGGACCGATCGGCATGAACTACGCGGTACGACATCGCACTAACTTGCGCGGCATTGTCGTGATGAACACTTGGGCTTGGCCTGCAAAAATATGGCCGATGAAGTTGTTCTCGCTCGCAATGGGGGGCCGGCCTATCGGTTATTGGCTTCAGACACGGTTCAATTTCTTCGCCAAAGTTATTGTTCCGCACGGGATATACCAGACCGACAAAGTCACGAATAGTTTGCGAAGAGCTTATACAGACCCATTCCCCACCCCGGAATCCAGAAAACCGACATGGGTATTCCCGAGGCAGATCCGCAAAGCACGGACTTGGCTCGCCGGCATTGAATCGAAGTTGTCAGATTTGAACGACTTACCCGCACATATTCTTTGGGGAACAAAAGACAGTGCCGGGTTCCCGCCTGAACAGATGGCTAAATGGCAAAAATATTTTCCGCTGAACGAAACCGAAATTCTGGAAGATGCCTCCCATTATGTGCAAGAGGATCGTCCTGACCGGGTAGCGGCATCCATTCGAAGTATATTCAAGAGAACAAGAGGAGGCGTATTTCAATGAAAACGATTTTGTGGGCAACTTTAACCGCCAACGGCAATTATGCTCAATCCGGCCCTGAAAACCCACCGAAGAAAGAAGCGTTGGATGACTTCGCCACACAAGCGAAAGCGGCTGGGAACTTCGTTGTCGGGCGACGGACTTTTGAAGGTATGCGCGGAAATGGCGCTGGGGGGCCTTTTGGCGAAGTAGATATTGTCGTGATTTCCAGGAGTGCCGCGGAAATTCCCGGCGTAAAGATCGTCAGATCTCCTCAGGAAGCCTTGGACTACCTGCAACGGAAAGGTCATCAAACCGTTCTCATTAGTGGCGGCGCTGAAATCCACAATTCATTTTTAGGCCAAGAATTGGTAGACGAATTGATATTCAACGTGGCGCCCGTGTTGGAGGGGAAAGGGTTAAATCTGTTAATCGATAAAGAGAACTATAAGTATAAACATTTGCAATTACTGGACTGCAAACCCCTCGGCGGTGATGTCGTTCAACTGAGATATTCGCTAGAACGTTAACTTGTAAAGGCTGGGCCATGCATTCTAAACTTCATTTTGACGCTTTCGTATCTCGGCTCAGCATAACATCTGTACGGCGAAATTAAAGGGCGCCCAAATTGGACGCCCTTCCCCTCTTGCATGTCTATTTCTATTGTATTGTAATAAGTAATGCATACCCTGTGTTATTTGAGCATTTGATACACTTGCTCAACATCCTTATCCCCACGGCCGGACAGATTAACAATAATAATTTGATCCTGACTCATCGTCGACGCTAGCTTCTTTGCGTATGCAACCGCATGCGCGCTCTCTAGGGCAGGGATAATCCCCTCCGTGCGAGATAACTCCTGGAAGGCCTCCAGTACTTCCTCATTGGTGACAGTTGCATATTCTGCACGACCCGTCACCTTCAGGTGGCTATGCTCCGGCCCAATTCCCGGATAGTCAAGTCCCGCGGCAATCGAATAGGTCTTCTTTGGCTGGCCTTCCTCGTCCAACAGCACTAAACACTTAAAGCCATGAATGATACTTGGGACACCTTGGGTTAAGGATGGCGCTTGATCAGGCTCAACACCGATCAAGCGAACTGTCGGCTCATCGATGTAGTGAGCGAAAGCACCAATGGCATTGCTGCCACCACCTGCACAGGCTACTACGGCATCCGGTAAGCGGCCCTCCTTTTCCATAATCTGCAGCTTCGACTCTTCGCTAATAATCGCCTGAAAGTGCTTGACCATCGTCGGAAACGGATGTGGACCAACTGCGGAGCCGAGCAAATAAAACGTATTTTTATAATTGCGAACCAGATCGTCCAGCGCAGCATCTACTGCATCCTTCAATCGTCCTTGGCCATTATGAACCGGCACAACCGTTGCGCCGAGCAACTCCATTCGGAACACATTTAGCGCCTGCCGGCGCGTATCTTCAGCACCCATGTAAATGACACAGTCCATATTAAACATGGCGCAGGCCGTTGCCGTAGCAACTCCATGCTGTCCGGCACCAGTCTCGGCAATGATCCGCTTGGCACCCATCCGCTTCGCAAGCAGAATCTGGCCAATCGCATTGTTAATTTTATGCGCTCCGGTATGATTCAGATCCTCACGCTTTAAGTATATTTTGGGTCCTCCCCAAGCTTTGGATAACCGCTCTACATACGTCAGCGGATTCTCGCGGCCAACATATTCGCGCAGGTAATAGCGGAGCTCTTCCTTAAACTCCGGGTCATCTCTAAACTTGTAAAATTGCTCACTCAAATAATTCAACACTTCTTGCAATTCCGGCGGGACGAAGCTGCCGCCAAACTCCCCAAAGTATCCCTCTTGCTGCAATTGTTGGTCCATAGGTAAGCGCCTCCACTAAGTTAGGAATAGGAATAATTTCCACACTCAACTATCTTACCATAAATTACTGATATAACTCTCCGCGTTGTCTGGAACGGCCCATATTGAATATAAGAAAGCTCTCCCCAACTATACAAAAACAGGCTCCAGTATCCTCGGTAAGTTTTGAGGGTACCCCAATTGGGTGTCCTCTGGAGATATCTTTATCCGTTTTAAATCTCAATTTAGTTACTATAATGTCGTATCTGCTGGTCTAATTTCTACATTACGAAAAAATTTATTTGAAAAACTTATTGTCACTTATGATACGGCTCCCCCCGATTAATCCGCATAGCGCGATAAATCTGCTCCACCAGCACCAGCCGCATCAGCTGGTGCGGCAGCGTCATGCGGCCAAACGACAGCCGCATATCCGCACGGCGCAGCAGCTCGCTCGACAGCCCCAGCGAGCCGCCGATCACGAAGGCCACTTGGCTCCGTCCATAGGTGGCCAACCGGTCGAGCGACGCCGCCAGCTGCTCGCTCGACCACATCTCACCGTCGATGGCCAGCGCCATGACGTAAACGTCCGAGCCGAGCTTGGCCAACAGCCGCTCGCCTTCTTTGACCCGCACCTGCTGCTCCTCGGCAGGGCTCATGTTCTCCGGCGCCTTCTCATCCGGCACCTCCACGATGCTGACCTTGGCATACGGCCCAAGGCGCTTGACATACTCCGCGATCCCATCAACGAGATAGCGCTCCTTCAGCTTCCCAACCGTTAAAATCTGTATCTGCATGACGCCAACTCCTTTTCCTTCTCTTCCAATCGCCAAAACAAAAAGGAAGGCCTAAGCCTTCCCTCAAACAACCAGAAATCGCGCTAATTCCTTGCAATGCTCACAGTGTGTCGGAGGCTCCCAATTGGCGAAGTGGGTTTTCTGCAAATCCACAATGTCCGGCGCCTCTTCGTATTCATCGACAAATTCATCAATCGCGATTTCGACATGATCTTTGCAAACTACGTGCATGCAGCTACCTCTCATTATACATTCCTGTTTTATTTATCGGTTGCTTCCACTAAGGTGACCACCGTGTTCATTTTCTTGCCGCCGCGATAGAACACCACGTTCACTTTGTCCCCGATGTGCTTCTCGTTGTATAAATATTTACGCAGCGCGATCGTGGAGTCAATCTTCCGGTCGTCCAATTGGATGATGACATCCTGTGGCTTCAGACCCGCTTCCTTGGAAGGGCCGGAAACATCGAAGACGATAATTCCAGTCTTCACCTCTGCAGGCAGCTTTAATACATCCGTCCCCTTAAAAGCTTGCAGCTCCTGCGTAGACACACCCATGAGCGGCCGTTTCACCTTGTGGTCCGTAATCAAATTGTCGATAATCGGCTTCGCGCTGTTAATCGGAATGGCAAAGCCCAGACCTTCCACGCCCGTATCGGATATCTTCATCGAGTTAATGCCGATGACCTTCCCATCGATATTAACCAGCGGACCCCCGCTGTTCCCTTGGTTAATGGCTGCGTCCGTCTGGATCACATCCATTTCCCAATCGTAGTCCGTACCTTCGCGGGACAGCGCTACAGGAATCGTCCGCTTAGGCGATGAAATGATGCCCTGCGTTACGGTCGGCGAGAACCCCAGACCTAGCGGGTTCCCGACAGCAATCGCCACCTCGCCCGCGCGCAGCGTCTCAGAATCGCCAAATTCCGCAAGCACCTTAATGTCCTTGCCATCCGCCTCAAGCACGGCCAGATCGGTCACCCGGTCGCGCCCGACCAGGGTTGCACTGCGATGCTCGCCTTGGAAATTGACCATTTCGAATTGGTTGCCGTTCTCCACCACATGGCTGTTCGTGACAATTCGCACTTTATCGCCATTGCGGGCGAATATAACACCGGATCCGATGCCTATGCCGCTTTCTTGGCCCTTATCATCCTTCTTCGAAGAAATCACGCTGACCACGGCCGGTTTGATTCTCTCCGTTGCCGCTACGATCGAATCGTTAATATTCATAGGGCGTACTTCGGCATTAGCTGCTGCAGCCGGTATGGCCGTCGCTTCGGTAGACGATTCGCTGTCTCCGAACCCGTTGACGATTCCGACAAGCAGCAGCATGGCTAACGCTCCGCCCACCCCTGCAGCAAGGGCCACATTTCTTCTGCGTTCCGCGAAGCTCGCGAATGCGCCAGAACCTTTCGGGCGCCACACAGGCTGGCGATGCTTAGTTCTTTTGGTCGAGTAAAAATCATCATCAAACAAACTCACAGGGGGTCCCTCCTTTGCTGTCGGGGGTCTGTCGCTACAGGTATGAAAGCCACTGCAGTCTCTGCCATTTCTCAGTCACTCAGTCACTTAGCCAGATGCTGCAGCCCCATTCGCCACGGCAACCTATTTTTGCAAAAAATAGGAATGTTTCGTTCCGTTCTTGCCTACAATAATAGTAAACCAAATCTCTCAAGGAAATACTAGAGTCTGCCTAAACTTTTAAATCGGAAATTAAAGGAGATGCTCCCTATGAACCGGATTCCATCCCATCTCGACGAAATCAACATGATCGGCAAGCTCGCTGATCTCAAAGACAGCCAGTACCACCAATCGCTGATACTCTCATCTCTCATTCAAACGCTTATTGATAAAGGGATCATAACCCCCCAAGAAATTCAGCTCAAATCCAAAGAAATCGATGCGGCGCTTACTCCAAGTCCGAATCCGAATGCGAACCCAATACATCCCATTTCGTAGACCGGTCAAAATAAGTATCCATCAGCCTTAGCTGCTTAGACTCAGGGGCGCGCTCTTGTACTATGTTATTCACCGTCAGCCTGGCCAAATCCATTAAATTATGGTCGCGGCTCAAATGCGCCATGTAGACGGACTTCGTTCTATTCGTCAGCACATCGCAAAGCGCTTCCCCTGCAGCCTCGTTGGATAAATGCCCCTTATCCCCGAGAATGCGTCGCTTGATGCTCCATGGGTAATGCCCGACCCGCAGCATGTCCACATCATGATTCGTCTCCAGCACCAGAGCGTCGGAATCCGTAATCTTCTCCTTCACCTTCTCGCTCATATAGCCTAGATCCGTCACAACGCTTAACTTTTGCTCGCCTTCATAAAAGCAGTAGCCCACCGGCTCTGCAGCATCGTGCGAGATGCCGAAGGACTCCACGCGCAGCGTGCCGAATTCAACGGATCCTCCGGTTTCCATGACCCGCTTGTTCTCATCCGCGATCACGCCGATTTGACGGTCGAGCTCGACCCACGTCTTCTCGTTGGCGTAGATCGGCAGATCATACTTGCGCGCCAGCGCGCCCAAGCCTTTGATATGATCCGAATGCTCATGCGTGATCACAATGGCGTCAATACTGTCGGCCGCGAGCTCGCGTTCCTTCATCAGCTGTTCCATCTTCTTGGCGCTGAAGCCTACATCGATCAGCACCTTCGTTTCCCCATTGTCAACGACCGTTGCATTCCCTGTCGATCCGCTCGACAGCACTGTAAATCTTATACCCATCTTACCCTGCTCCTCTATGCTTCCATGTCCACGCTTATAAACCTATGTAAATCGTTTATTGCTTCTTGTTGTCCGGACTGCTAGGGCCGGCGGAATTCCCGGGGCCGATCGTGCTCCCCGGCTTCCCGCTGTCCCCCTGCGTACCGAACGGTAGGACGTCCGATCCTTTTTGCGGAGATTCCACTGCGCCGTTGAACGCTTGCAGATAATAAATATCTCGATTATCAACCGTAATCCGCCAGTGCGGGAACATCGGCTGCGTCTGCGAGTTGTATGGCTGCCCGTGATAGCCCAAGCGGACCTCCGTAATTATCGAGCCTTCGCTCAAATAATTGTCCGCCAGCGAACTGACCGCGAGCTGCGCCGGAATCAGCTTCTGCTCCGTCTGCTCCACTCCTGATTCTACTTCAACGTAAGCTTGTCGGTAACTGGTAATTTCTCCATTCTTCTCATTGAGCTCGACATTCACATCGAACAGCGGCAGCTTACCGTACAACTGGTTGAACACATAGACACCACTCTTACTTACGGCAGAATCCAGCTGGTACAGGTTGAAATTCGGGATTTCCGATTGCTTCTGCACTTCTTTGCTGGCTCCTTTGCCTAGCAGCGCACTCATGCTCAGCGGCGTCTTCAACGCCTTCTCCTCAGTCGGCTTGAAATTATCGTCATACTTCACCGTAATAACCTTCAGCTTCATCACATCGGTCGGCAGCTCCGCCGTTAACCGAATGTTCTTGCTGTGGAGCGCCCGGTTCATTTCTTCGAGCGTTCCCGAGACATCGAGCGCGATTTCCGTCTGGTTGGAGCGATTGGTAGACCACAGCTGGAAGCCAAGAATCATATTGAGCAGTAAAAAAGAACAAATCAGAATCGTTTTGGCCCTGCTCCAATTCATGGTCTCACCAACCTTTCCGTAATGGTTTGAATGCCTGCTTGATTATTCGATAAAATCATAGGTCCCATCCCGCAGCTCAAGCGCCCATACCGGCAGCAGTGTCAATGTCTTCTCTGCGACGACCGGACGATAGGCCGGGAAGATTGAGACAATGCTCGAGCGCCGCTGATAATACTGCAGCCGTTCTTCCAGCGCGTCGCCGGACATGAGCTCACCGTCGCGGCGCAGAGCCGTCTTGAGATCAGGAATAATCATCGACCTCTCGAAGCCGGTTACAATTCCCTTCTGTACCTGCAGTTTCATTGAACCGAACCCCTCCGGCTGCGTCGTGACGATCGGCAGAGATTCATAATACTGGCGGAACGTGAAAGCTTGATTCTCAAACAGCTGCTTCTCCGGCGTGCTCGCCACCATATATTTGCCATCCCAGCCGATATGCTGGTTAATGAATTTAATGCCGGCAACCAAATTCTCGAGCACATCGCTTTTGCTTTCCACCGGCGCTACGGGATCGGAGTACGTAATCCACCGCAAATCCCGGTTCAGCTGGAAGCCGCGCTTGCTGTCCGTATAAATCTCGGAACCGTCGCGCTCCTTGAGATACCGGGTAATGCCCGGATCGACGAATAAGCTCTGCTTCAATTGATCCGCCGTTAATTGCGTATAATTGAATGTGAAATTCGGCAGCTTGAGCGGTTTCACCGGCAGGTAATAATCTCCGCTGTTCGTTGATTTGTACAAGTTGGTCACATCGCCGAAAGCGGCGAAATTTTCCACGTCTTTACTCGTGAAGTCGGCCCCGATGACCTCATACCCTACGCCCGGCGAATCCGTAAAGAAGAAGGCACGAACATCCTCGTTATTCCCTTTGGAATAAATCCAAATCCGGGTTACTTTATCGTTATCCGCCGGCAGCTCGCCCTCAATCCGCAGCAATTGCTGAAGCACAGTGAACGGCATGCCGTCATTGAACCGGATCTCGACCCCTTGCTGCTTCGACCTGACGTCCTCCCAGTTCACATTGACCAAATACATCGAAGTTTTGCGGAAGCCTTTGAAACTCCGCTGCTTAATGTTGTCTAGCAACCGCGTATAGTAATAGTTGCTCGGGTAGAGCACAGAATGCTGCTGGTTGCCCAAATGCACGATAATCTGATCGGGGAACAGCATATCCTGCAGCTCGGCCTGCTTTCCGAGCGTCTCCGTTTGCATATAATTGCTCTGTTGGATGGGCTCGATCTTCGGAGGATTATAAGAAGCCAGCAGAAAGCTCTGATACAAAGAGGTTCCAATCAGGACGACAAGCAAGATAGACTTTACACTTTCAATCACAGCTCATCTTCCTCCTCTTGCAGAATCGGCAGCGTGAAGACAACCCGGGTTCCTTGCCCCAGCTCCGACTCCAAGCTGATCGTGCCCCCATGGGCTTTGACTATTTCCCGGGCAATGGACAAGCCTAGGCCCGTACCGCCCATATTGCGCGAACGCGCTTTATCGACACGGTAGAACCGGTCGAAAATCCGGCTCAAATCCTTCTTCGGAATGCCGATTCCGTTGTCCTGGACGGAGATTTCCAGTATATCCTTCTCCAGCCTCCGCGCTTCCAAGCGGATCGTCCCTTCGTCTCCCGTATATTTAATCGCATTCGATACGAGGTTATCGAGTACCTGATCGATTTTATCCCGGTCCAGCCGCAAGCTGGTCACGCCGGGCTCCACGCGAATGAAAATATCGATTTTGCGCTGCTGCAGTTGGAAGGAAAACCGGTCGGCCACCTCCTCCAACATTTCGTTCACCATGGTCTTCGTCTTGCTCATCATCGACTGCTTGGAGTCCAGGCGGGACAAATGCAGGAGATCCGTCACCAGGCGAATCATTCGTTCCGTCTCGCTGCGCGTCACGCTGATGAAGCGCGAAGCCAGCTGAGGCTCTTCAATAGCGCCGTCATCCAGCGCCTCTAGATAGCTCTTGATCGTCGTGAGCGGCGTACGCAGCTCGTGGGAGACGTTGGCCACGAACTCGCGCCGGGCCTGCTCCAGCTTCTCCTGCTCCGTGACATCCTGCAGCACGGCGATGATCCCGCTCTGCCCTTCTCCACGGCGATGAATCGGTGTGAACGTGATTCGTACCGAGAGCGCCTCATCGTCATCGGGGAGCTCCACATCGAGCAGCGTTGTTTGCACTTCGCCGTGAAGCAGCCCTTCAATCGTCTCCTTCGGTATGCCGAGCACTTCGGAGATATCGAGGCCCAGCGTCGCCTCTTCCTCCGTTTGGAGAATTTGCTTCGCCCTCCGGTTCAACACGATGACATGCCCTTTGTCATCCGTTGCGATGACGCCGTCGTTCATATTCGTCAGGATCGAAGCGAGCTTCTCCTTCTCTTCTTCATTGAGCGAGAGCGCTTCCCTTAACCGGTTCATCATGAAATTGAATGTATGCCCGAGCTGCCCGATCTCATCGGTCCCTTGGATATTCACCTGCTGGTCGAAATTCCCTTCCGCGACGGCCGTAGCCTGCCTGGTGATCTCCTTGATCGGATTGGTGATGGTGCTGGTGAGGATTACGCCGAGAATCGCCGTCAAGCCTAGAGCAATCAACGTGCCGGAGATTAGAATCCGGTTAATGGACCGGATGGTTTTGTAGACGTCTTCCATCGAAGCGATCAAGTAGACGGCGCCCAGCACGCGCACGCCGCTGCCGACCGGCTTGGCGATGATCACCTTGCGGTAGCCGTCCTCATCGGTGAAGATCCGTTGATTCTCCTTAATGCCCTGCAAGGCCCGAATGACCTCGGGCTGTGTATTCTTCTGTTTGAGATGATTGGGAACCGACGTCGATATCACGTTCCCGTTAGCATCTATAATTTGAATCTCCGCATTATTAATAGAAAATAAATTGCTGACGAACTCGTTCAAATCCGCGTACGTT
This sequence comes from Paenibacillus sp. MAHUQ-63, assembly GCF_028765165.1. Lineage (GTDB taxonomy): Bacteria > Bacillota > Bacilli > Paenibacillales > NBRC-103111 > Paenibacillus_E. The sequence continues at coordinate 307,396 of NZ_JARADB010000005.1, forward strand.
TTCTTGCCTTCCGCCGCATTCTTGCTGTCCTGGTCCCCCGTCAAGTAGGAGCCGACGAAGCCCGCCAGCAGCGTCACCTGGCTGTTGCGCGATACCAGGAAGTCATTCTTGAAGTAGGTCTCCACCGTCTTGTAGAAATAAACCCCGATGAGCTGCATCGCAATCAGAATGAGCAGGACATACACAATGATCAGCTTCGCTTGAATCGATTGAAAGAAGCGGATGCCCTTCATGCTTAGAAGCCTCCGGCTTTCGGGCTGCGCATGAGATAACCGAGCCCCCTGCGCGTCATGATGTACTCCGGACGGCTCGGGTCGGTCTCCAGCTTCTCGCGGAGCCGCCGGATCGTCACGTCGACGGTACGAACGTCACCGAAATATTCAAAGCCCCACACCGCTTGCAGCAAGTGCTCGCGCGTCATCACTTTACCGGAATTTTTGGCCAAATATTGAATCAGCTCGAACTCGCGATGCGTCAAATCGAGCGGTGCGCCATCCTTGTACACCATGTACATGTCGTTGTCGATGAACAGCCCGTGAATTCGCATGCCGTTGCGCTGCGTATCCGCCTCGCTCGGCGGTGCCGCTACAGCCTTCGTCTGCCGGCGCAAATGCGCCTTCACACGAGCCAGCAGCTCCCTCGTGCCGAACGGCTTGGTCACATAGTCGTCCGCGCCCATTTCCAGCCCCAGCACCTTGTCCAGCTCCGTATCTTTGGCTGTAAGCATAATAATCGGCGTATTCAGCTTCGAACGTACCTCCCGGCAGACGTCCATGCCGTCCTTCACGGGCAGCATAAGATCCAATAGAATTAGATCGGGCTGCTCTGAGAAAGCAAGCTCGACAGCGCTCCCGCCGTCATAGGCACATATGACCTGATACCCTTCTTTTTCCAAGTTAAATTTCAAAATATCTGCAATCGGTTGTTCGTCATCCACCACGAGAATTTTCCCAAACAAACCTACCACCGCCTAAATAAGGTTAAACAACGGATAAACACTGGATCATCTTATTCGCTGCATACTACTCTCTATTTTATCATATATTCAACTGAAAAGAGACAAGGCCCCCCGAGTTGTCCGGTTTGACCTTGCCTCTTATGTAATTTAACGATTCAAATATTTCAAAGGATTTTCCAAGCTTCCGTTTTTGTGAATTTCTAAATGCAAATGCACGCCTGTGGAATCGCCTGTACTTCCCATAATGCCGATTTTATCGCCCTTCTCGACGATGGTGCCCTCTGTGGTCGTAATTTTGCTCAAGTGGCCATACAGCGTCTCGTAACCGTTCAAATGATTGATAATGATATAATTGCCGTAATCTGATTTGTACCCGGTTTCGACGACTTTGCCGTTATCGGCCGCCATAATATTCTTATTGCCTGTAATATCGATGCCTTTGTGGAGCTTGCCCCAGCGAACGCCGTACGTGCTTGAAATGCTCGGGGAAACGACAGGCCATGCGAACTTCCCTGTGCCCTCGCCTTGGATGACTTTGGTACCCTTCTTCACCTTCGCCGTCACCGGCTGATCGATGATCTCTTCGTCGACCAACTTCTCCTCGGTCATTAAACCGTCGACCTTGGTCACCTGGATCGTCACCTTCTTCAGCCCGTTCTTGCCAGGCGAAATCGGCTGTACAACCCCTACTCGTTGCGAATCATCCTTGATGTACTCGGTATCATATTGAATTTCTTGATTCTGTACGATTTTCTCCGTCGTTTTGACGGATAACGCCGGCTTCAGCACCGTCACATCCAGCTGGCTGCCTAACTTCAGCTTGTCATCCTGGATGCCAGGATTATTATCATAGATGAACTGCTTGGTAATTCCTAATTTCTTCGCGATACAGGAGACACAGTCTCCCTCAACGACCGTATATTTGGCAGGCGTTACATCGCCCGTCGTCAGCTTCTTCACTACATCTTCCGGCTTCGCCAAGTCTTCCGGCTCAATCGGTACTTCCTTCGTATCCACCTGCTGAACGAACTCTACTTTCTCGAGCTCCGAAGGAGCCGTAGAAATATCCTCGCCCTGACTAGCCGACAACGCAGCAACCTTAGAGGCTTCCTTGCCTTTGGGCGTGTAGGGCGCACTCACTTGCGCCAGAATTTGATCAGCCGTCTGCTGATCCTTCACAATAGCAATGGCTTTACCGTCTACCTTCAATTCTACCCCGACCGGTTGGGGCACTAACGCCTTATTCAGCGTTGCAAGGACAGCAGCATCATCCGTTTGCGGTTTGAAAGCCTTTTCAGAGCTGTAGGTGACACCGTTAGTTTTAAGAACGACATGAACGTCTGGGAAATTCTTTTGTACCTCAAGAGGTCTTTGCTGCTTATATTCATCAATTATCTTACTGTCGCTGACGACGCCGATTTCTTTGCCGTTCAGCATAACATGATATACATCTACCATTTTCGCTTGCACGTAGATATGCCCTGCAAACGTTATAACCCCTGTCAGTGCGACTGCACCAACTCCCAGAGCAAGAGACCATTTATGTCGTTTGATTACCGTTAGCGTCGTAGTTGTCGTTAATTCTTCCTGCTGCTTGTCTGATATTGATTCATTTCCGGTCAAGCTTTCTCGCTTCGACTTGAATCTCTCAATGAGATCCTTGACAAAGCGCATACCCCTGAAACCTGTCATGATCTTCTCCCTTTGAACGGTTTTGCATCCATGAAGTAATTATTCACAAGCACCCCAATGATTAATTACTCCAAAATACATAAATAAACCTTGATTAGACATAATATCCATTAAGGATGTCTTCCTTTTGTTAAATTTAACACACTTTCTCTGCCAATTTCAACAAAATACTCGATATCCATGTGATAGATTCGTGTCCACCGCCAAAAGAAGACGCTAAATTTTCATTTTTTTGGTTAAATATCCAATAGATTTTACACCCGATTACGAGAAATGACGAATTAGAGTGAAAATTGAAAGGGGAACTGATGAAATGGAAGTCCAGTTGGAAGCTACATTCACAGATCGACTAACGATGGAGAAAACAGCGGAAATTCTTCGCTCTCAGGGTGTGCTGGACATTAAATTTAATTATGGCGGCGATGCACAAGCTGTCGATCTTGGAGGCAGCCTCGTTCAATCCGTTGAATCCTACGCAGCCGCAGAACCGGCTTATGCGCTAACAGTCAGTGTGGAGAAGTCGCGCTACCGCCAAGCGGAAGACACCATCGTGAAATATGGCGGACAGCTCCATTAACATCACGAGTATTTGTTCAGGATGTCCGTCAGCTGTTTGTATTCCGTCTCGTTTAAATACTTTTTGAGCGTATCGTTCACTTGTTTCAGCTCATCATTCGTAATGCCGTTTTCCAGCAAAACAGACAAGTGCTGCACTTCGTCTTGCGGCAGCTTGGCAACCACAAGCGAAAATATTTTCATCTTATCATCACTGGACAGCGCCTCTTTCTTCTTGGCGAAATCCTCGGTCGACATGACGATTTGCTTATCCTGCTCGTTCGCTTCGCTACTTACTCGCCCCATGACGGCTACAGCATCGTCCTCCGCTCCTCGGGAAGCGCCGCTACCGCTCTCCGTTTCCGGGCTAACACGGTCAGCCGTGCCGGAACTCGGCACGCTTCCTGACGGGCTGGGACTAGGTGCAGGCTGCGTCGGTGCCGGCGATTCCGCCGGGGCAGCTTGCTTCCCCCCGTCTCTACGCATAACTATATTCAAGTCATCTGCCAATCTTGCTGCAAATTCACCAAATTGAATCTTTTTACCCAATGCCGGTATCTGATATTGTCGAAATATATCTTCAACATACATGTTCACCACATACCATGTCGTAAACATTGTGATGGATGTAATAAGCACCGAACTGATGATAATTTTGCCGAGCCATGTCAATACTTTCATTCTTCTGATCACTCCTGCCGTTTGGATCAAATGCCTCTCATAAACCGCTTCCTCCTTCCCAGTATTGACGAATTGAGCACCATTAAATCCCTTCCGGGCAAAAAAAGAAATCCTCTAAGCTGCGATTGCGCCTAGAGGATTTTCATTCATTTTGTCGCTTATGCGTAAATTGGACGAACCAGGTTCGTTTGCTCGCGATTGCGGCCAACGGAGAAGATGGCGATCGGGATGCCTGTCAGCTGGGAAATGCGCTCCACGTAGTGTCTCGCATTCTCAGGCAGATCGCTGAGCGTACGCGCGCCGGACACATCTTCGGACCAGCCTGGCAGCTCTTCATACACAGCTTCGCATTCGGAAATAGCTTTCAAGCTCGCCGGGTAATGCTCGATGAGTTGGCCGCGGTACATGTAGCCTGTGCAAATTTTTACCGTATCCAGACCTGTCAGAACGTCGATCGAGTTCAAGGACAAGCCTGTGATGCCGCTAACGCGTCTGGCGTGGCGGACAACGACGCTGTCGAACCAGCCGACACGGCGCGGACGGCCTGTTACCGTACCGTACTCGAAGCCTTTCTCCCGGATCCAAGCGCCCACTTCATTGTCCAATTCCGTAGGGAATGGACCGTCGCCGACGCGAGTCGTGTAGGCTTTGGCTACGCCGATGATGTTGTGAATCTTCGTCGGACCTACGCCGGAACCGATACATACGCCGCCGGCCGTCGGGTTGGAGGACGTCACGTAAGGGTATGTCCCTTGGTCGATGTCCAGCATCACGCCCTGCGCGCCCTCGAATAGCACTCTGCGGCCTTGGTCGATGTATTCGTTCAATACGACGGATGTATCTGTCACATAAGGACGAATGATCTCTGCATAGGCGAGGTACTCCTTCAGAATCGGCTCGACATCCAGCCCTTTGGAGCCGTACACTTGCTCGATCAGCACGTTTTTCTCCGCGACGATGCGTCTGAGCTTCAATTCGAACTCTTGCGCATCCATCAGATCGGCAATCCGAATCCCGTTGCGCGCCGCTTTATCCATATAGCAAGGTCCGATCCCTTTGCGAGTCGTACCGATCTTGCTGTCGCCTTTGCGGTCTTCTTCCAGACCGTCCAGCACCAAGTGATACGGCATAATGACATGCGCGCGGTCACTGATATGCAAATTTTTGGTGGAAAAACCATTATCATGAATGTAGTTAATTTCTTCAATAAGTGCTGCGGGATTAATGACCATACCGTTCCCGATCACACAAGCTTTCTCTTGATAAAAAATACCGGAAGGAATCATCGTCAGCTTGTACTTCTTGCCGCTGATAATGATCGTATGGCCTGCATTGTTACCACCTTGGTAACGAGCGACAACCTCAGCGGATTCCGCCAGGAAATCCGTGATCTTACCTTTTCCTTCATCTCCCCATTGTGTTCCGACAACAACAACCGTTGACATATGCACTTACCTCCGTACGGTGACGAGTCACCCATAATGAGCCGATTTGGCTTTCGTACCACAGATTAAGGTGGACCTCATTAAAGCGCTAAAGCGCGAAGCGTCCACGGTTCACCGAAGGATCAATTCGGTCTCTTCGGCAGCCATCTGCAGGAAGGGGACCTACCCATCGGCATGAAAAACGACCTTAACTCGCAGCTGCCCTGCGTGATGCAGTTGTACAGGCAGTCGAACAAGGTTTTTTTCACCGTCTCTAGTGTAGCAGTCCCCTTTCGCAAAGTCAATGAAAAACGAACAATTATTAATGCACATGTATAATCGTTCGGAAATTGTACATACTATGAAGTTGGCATAAAAAAAAGCAGCAGGGCGTCAATGCCCGGCTGCTTCCTGATGGGTTCGATCCATATTAACGAACTTGTTGAACTGCTTCAAGAACGCCAGCTCGACCGTGCCTACCGGACCGTTACGCTGTTTGGCGATAATGATCTCGATAATGTTCTTCTTCTCGGATTCTTTGTCATAGTAATCGTCACGGTACAAGAACGCGACGATGTCGGCATCCTGCTCGATGGAGCCGGATTCCCTAAGGTCCGACATCATCGGACGCTTGTCCTGACGCTGCTCGACACCCCGGCTCAGCTGTGAGAGCGCGATAACCGGCACGTTCAGCTCACGGGCGATCTGCTTCAACGTACGGGAGATCTCGGAGACCTCCTGTTGACGGTTGTCGCCTTTGCCGCGGCCCGCGATGAGCTGCAAGTAATCGATCAGGATCATCCCGAGGCCCCTCTCCTGCTGGAGACGGCGGCACTTCGCGCGGATATCGGCGACGGTAATTTGCGCGGAATCGTCAATGAAGATATTCGCCTCCGACAAGGCGCCGATCGCCATCGTCAGCTTCTCCCAGTCGTCCCCTTCCAGGTTCCCCGTCCGCATGCGGTTCGCATCGACGTTCGCCTCCGCGCAGACCATACGTTGTACGAGCTGCGCGGCGCCCATCTCGAGCGAGAAGATCGCGACGGTTTCCTTGGCGCGCACGCCGACGTTCTGCGCCACGTTCAGCGAGAAGGCGGTCTTCCCTACGGAAGGACGCGCCGCCAGAATGATAAGGTCGGAGCGCTGGAAGCCCGACGTCATCTTGTCCAAGTCGATGAATCCTGACGGGATGCCTGTGGAGCTTCCTTTATTCGAGTAGAGCGACTCGACCTTCTCGAATACTTCCATGAGCACGTCGCGAATGACGACGAACCCGCTGGAGCTGCGGCGCTGCGAAATCTCAAGAATTTTCGCCTCCGCCTCGCTCAACATGGACCCGACATCGTCCTCGTTGGCGTAGCCGTTGGTGACGATCTGGGTTGCAGTGCGGATCAAGCGGCGGAGCATCGATTTCTCTTCGACGATCGCCGCGTAGTAATCGATGTTCGCCGCCGTCGGCACCGCGTTGGCGAGCTCGGACAGGTAGGTGACCCCGCCGATCTCCTCCAGCAATTGCTTGTTCTGCAGGCGCGCCGTCAGCGTGACCAGGTCGACCGGCTCCTGCTCTTCCGCCAGCTCGACGATCGACTCGAAGATGCGCTGATGTGACCCCCGGTAGAAGTCGTCGCTCGTGATTCGTTCCATAGCGGTAATCAATGCTTCGCTATTGATCAGAATTGCGCCGAGCACCGCCTGCTCGGCTTCTATATTTTGTGGGGGTATGCGATCCATAAACATATTATCTCCGCTCATGCTACAGTACCCGCCTTTCTTTTCGTAGTTTAATAGATTGTGAGGCAATGTCACCCGACAATAGAGAAGAGCCCCTCCTAGGGACTCTCATCGGTCTTTCTCTGTCACTTACTTCTCTTCCAATACTTGCACGTTCAAACTTGTTGTAACCTCCGTGTGAAGCTTCACAGGCACTTTCGTTACGCCCAGCGTACGAATCGGCTCATCCAGAACAATTTTACGTTTGTCGATGGCAATCTTGTACTGCTTCTCCAGCACTTCAGCGATCTGCTTGCTCGGAATCGCTCCGAACAACCGTCCGCCTTCTCCGGCTTTCGCTTTAATTTGTACGGTCATTTCGCTCAGCTTCTCGCCCAGCGCCTGCGCTTCAGCCTTCTCTTGCTCCTTGCGGCGCTGTTCAGCCTTCTTCTGATTATCAAGCACTTTCACCGATCCTGCCGTCGCGGGAGCTGCCAGCCCCTGCGCAATCAGGAAGTTCTGTGCGTAGCCTTCCGATACTTCTTTCACTTCGCCTTTTTTCCCTTGGCCCTTTACGTCTTTCAAAAAGATTACTTTCATTCGAAAAGTCCCTCCTCTTCCTGTATTTCATCTAATACTTTCTTCAAACGGGTCGTTGCTTCCTCTAAGGTCACGCCATCAAGCTGCGTTGCCGCGTTGGTCAAATGTCCGCCGCCGCCCAGCCGCTCCATCACGATCTGGACGTTCATCTGCCCCAGCGATCTCGCGCTGATCCCGATCAATCCGTCCGGCCGCTCCGCGATGACAAAGGAAGCCATAATATTCGTCATATTCAACAATGTATCAGCAACTTGCGCAATCATCAACTGAGAATATTTGCGATTAGGCTCAGCAACTGCCAATGCGACGTGCTCGTGGATCGTTTCCGTATGCTTGATCACTTCCGCGCGTTCGATGTAGGAGCCGAGATCCTCCTTCAGCAAGCTCTGAATCAATGCGGAATCGGCACCGTTACGGCGCAAGTAAGACGCGGCCTCGAAGGTTCGCGCTCCGGTTCGCAAGCTGAAGCTCTTCGTGTCGACCACGATGCCCGCGAGCAGCGTCGTCGCCTCCAGCACCTCCATCGTCAGCTTCTCATTGATGTACTGGAGCAGCTCCGTCACGAGCTCGCACGTAGAGGACGCGTACGGCTCCATATAGACGAGCGTCGCATCGTGGATGAATTCCTCGCTGCGGCGGTGGTGATCGACCACCACGACCCTGTGGGTCTGCTGCAGCAGCTTAGGCTCGGCGACCATGGACGCCTTGTGCGTGTCCAGCACCACGGCCAGGGACCGCTGGGTCGTAATCTGCATCGCTTGCTCCGGCGTAATGAACCAGCGGTGCAGCCGCTCATCGCCGGCGATCGTTTCCATCACCTTCTGGATCGATGGGTTAATGCCTTCCAGCACGATGTAGCCTTCCTTGCCGACGACCTGCACCGCCTTCAGCACGCCGATCGACGCGCCGATGCAGTCCATATCGGGGAAGCGGTGCCCCATGATCATGACCTTGTCGCTATCCTTCATCAGATCGCGCAGCGCATGCGAGATGACTCTGGCTCTGACCCGGGTGCGCTTCTCTACGGCATTCGTTCTCCCTCCGTAGAAGGATAACCGCTGGCCGACCTTAACGGTGACCTGATCGCCGCCGCGGCCCAAGGACATATCCAGACTCATCTGCGCCTGTTGGCCGATCTCCGTTAGCTGCTCGGCTCCCGATGCGATCCCGATGGAGAGCGTCATCGGCAGCTTGTTCTCGATCGTCAAATCCCGCACGTCGTCCAAGATCTCGAAGCGCGTCTGTTCCAGCTGACGCAGCGCCTTCTGGTCCATCAGAATCAGGAAGCGGTCCGATGACGTCCGGCGCAAGTACAGCTGATGCTTCTGCGCCCACTCCGTAATCTCGCCCGTTACCTTGGCCAGCATAATGCTGCGCGTCTGATCGTCCAGCCCCTGCGTCGACTCTTCGAGATTATCCATCATAACGATTCCGATCGCCGTCTTCTCATCTTCATATTTCTTCGCCAGGTTGGCCTGCTCCGTGATTTCGCGGAAATACAGCAGCCGCTCCTCTGGTCGAATCCACACTTGATAGATCAGCTTGCCGATCGTCAGGTCCACCTTCTCGTTCTTGTCCTTCCGGCTTTTCAAATCCGGCAAGCACTCGTAGAGCGATTCCCCAATGACGGAATCCTGCCCCAACATTTTCGCCACAAAAGGGTTATGCCATTCGATTCGCTTCTCTTCATTGTACAGGATGATCCCGATCGGAAGGCCGCTCATGACTTCATTGCCTGCCTTCTTGACACGATGGGAGATCGTCCCTAAGTACGTATTCAGCTCTCTGCGGAAAGCCGCTTCCGCCTGCAGGGTGAAATACGCCAACAACCCGCAGATCAGGAAGGCCGTAACGCCCAGCCACCATTTGAACATATAAATCGTTGCGGTCATCAGGATGAGCAGGACGAAAATCCACACAATGTGTTGACCATGCCACCGCTTTAAAAGGAACTTCGGCATTCGAACTAGCTCCTAATCCTATAAATTTTTCTTGAATCGTTCACGGATTGGAAACGCAACATCAAATACCCCTAGTAAGCTGTAAACGATAAAAAGTGGAGGCATGAAGCAGACGAGAATGATCGCCAGAATCGGGAGTACCGGCTTCCACCTGTTGGTATGGGCAATAAAGAATAGAAAGCCTATGGCTTGAATCGCGAATGCCAGCATCAATAGCGGCATGGCGTTCATCAGCAGCGTAGGGATTAGCGCCGTGGATGCCGGGTTCATGAACATATCCAATACGAACACGACCAGATAAATCCAGACGAGGGATTTCTGCAGCATCCATTCCCGCATCGGCCGCAGGCCCGGGATGCCTTCCCCTGTCTTATTCAGCAGCCAGCGGCTGATCCCGTGGGTTACGAAGGTGAAGAACAATGCTACGAAAATCAAGTACAATGGGATCACTTGCACGATGAAGTTCACGTACCAGTCTTGATCCTTCGGCAGCACCTCGCGAATGCCCGGAGGCATGCTGGCGATGCTGTCGATCATGAAGCCCTTGAACTTCGCTACCGGATCGAACCCAAGCATATATCCGATAAGCAAGCTCAGCAGCGCCTCAGCCAAGATCGTGACGATCCCTGCCGTCAGAACGGACCGCGCCGGCGCCTTCCGCTTATACAAGTTGCCCATGACCAGCACCGGCGGCAGCATGAACAGCGATACCGATATCAGGGATATGCCATGCCACTGTGTCAGCAAATAGACGACTAGCAAGCTAAGCACATAGCTGATGACGAAACGTTTGGTGCTTGATTTCACATATAGCATCAGTACAGGAATCATAAGAAAACTGAATGTGAAAATAATAAAAGGCGTCATTAGAGACAGCAATGAAACAACGGTCACCGCGCTCCAGATGATGCTATGCCAACTTCGATTCCCCAACCGGGCTCACCTCTTACGTAAATGTTCTTCGAGCGATGAAATGTCGCCGTACCAGTCCTCAAGTTGATGGCCCTCTTGGCGGTGTTTTTTCATTTTCTCTGTCATGGCTTCGTCCAAATCTCGATACGATATGCCGAGCCTTCTCCCCAATATGTACCCGCTGGAGATCAAACTGGCTAACCCGTCTACAATTTTGACATGGCTGCCTTCCCATATGCCTTTGAGCAGGTGTGCGACATGATCCACGACTTCCGTCTTGAGCCACTCAATGACTTTGGCCCGTCTGGCTAGGTCAACTTCTTTCTCCCTATTCAGCAACCGTCATCTCTCCCTATCCCCAAAAGACTATTATGTTAATTATACCACAAAAAAGGGGTAAGAAAAGAAAGCCTCTACAGCGCTTTCCGATCCCCCGCGGTGGTCGGTGTAGAGATGACCAGGAACTCGACATCCTCCCCGGAGTCATTGCGTATTTGATGCGGAACGCCCGGCATAATCGTACAACCTTCCTGCATGGTTAACGTCGTTTCCTGACCGTCCACCCACATGACCGCTTCGCCTTTTATAATGAAGAAAAATTGCTTCGCCCTCTCGTGCACATGCTTGATCTCGCTCGTTCCTGCAGGCATGCGCTCCTGGATAATCGTTCTGTCTGCATCCCGCTCCAGAAACCAGCCATCGCAGCTGTCGCCCCATATGTAATGGTCAGCCTGATCCTTGTGAATTTTCATTATTGATCGACAGCTCCTCCACATTTCAAATAAAAAAAGACAGCCGGTTATCAGCTGTCTTTCTAATCTAACTTATTCCGTTGTGTAAGGCAACAATGCGATTGTACGAGCACGCTTGATAGCGATCGTCAATGCACGTTGGTACTTAGCGGAAGTACCAGTTACACGGCGAGGAAGGATCTTCCCGCGCTCACTGATGAACTTTTTAAGAGTTTCAATGTCTTTATAGTCAATGTGCTTGATTTTGTTAACTGTGAAGTAACAAACTTTACGACGTTTGCCTTTACCGCCTTTGCCACGAGGAGCAAATTTGCGATCGCCGCGATCTTCACTATTGTTATCTCTTTTTTGGAAAGCCATTAGTTTGTTCAGTCCTTTCTACTTTAGAATGGCAAGTCATCATCGGAAATATCGATCGGTTTTCCGTCATCGATGAAAGGATCCTGCTGTCCGCGTGACCCACCGCCGCGATTGCCGCTGCTTGCGCCATAGTTGGCGTTCGCATTCGATCCGCCGCCGTCTTCGCGATTCGCACCGTTGCTGGACTCAAGGAAACGTACATTATCGGCAATGACTTCGGTCACATAAACTCTCTTGCCCTCGTTATTGTCGTAATTCCGTACTTGAATGCGTCCTTCCACTGCTGTCAAACGGCCTTTACGCAAATAATTCGCGCATGTTTCGGCAAGCTGCCGCCATGTTACGATATTGATAAAGTCCGCTTCACGTTCTTTCGAACCTGCATTCGTGAAAGGGCGGTCTACCGCAAGTGTAAATTGCGTTACGGCTACGCCTGCTGGCGTATAACGTAGTTCCGGATCTCTGGTCAATCTACCGATAAGAATGACACGGTTCAACATCGAACATTCCCCCTGACGAAAAATACTGGCATGAATTAAGCTACGTCGTTTGTGATTAAGTGACGGATAACTTCATCCGTGATCTTAAGTACGCGATCAAGTTCAGTTACAACAGCAGGCTCTGCGTTGAAGTGTACCAGCACGTAGTGCCCGTCACGGAACTTATTGATCTCATACGCAAGACGGCGTTTGCCCATCAGGTCTTGTTTGGAGACTTCGCCTCCACCGTTCGTGATGATGCCTTGGAACTTTTCTACTGTAGATTGAACAACTTCTTGCTCAACGTCAGTACGAATGATGTACATCAGTTCATATTTGCGCATGTATGTCACCTCCTTATGGACTTAGCGGCTCCCTTCAAGCTTGCTTGTACAAGCGAAGGAGCAAGGAGCGAGGATTCTTTTTCAAAACTCGCACCTGAATACTATATCAAATTGCGCGGCGGATTACAAGTTTTTATCTTGAGGAATTGATCTGTCGTCCATCGCTAATGGGGCAAGGATGAACATGGCAATCCCTATCGTACATGGTTCCCCTGTCTTGGGACAATCTAAACATGATTGAAAATCTTCTGATGAGGTGATCAATATGGGTGAATGGACAGTATTCAATGAAGGCGACCATGTTCCTAACGACGGGGTATACATCGAGATGGGCGAAGATGCCGTCCACATGGGAATTGAGAACCCGAAAATCGTCACATTAAAAAAAGGCGACCGCTTCCCGGAGAACAGCAATCACAATCGGAAATGGCATCGCAAAAAGCCATGACGAGGAGACTGCAGGTATGAGAACTTCCACCTTTACCTGGCTGTTTACCTTCATTGGCGCAGCACTCTGTTTGATGCATTATTTATTTCACGATCATGATGCTTTCTACATGATTTTCTATGCGCTGAGCGTTCCGGCTTGGTTCGCATCTACGTTCACGAACGTCTATGAAATCTCCATGTTCCGGATGTTGATCATTTATGTACTGACGATCGCCACTTGGGCGCTTGTCGGCTATGTCATCGACAGGTTCTCGGTCAGCTACCGCAACCGGGACAGAAACTATTAGCAGCATGGCTGCCATCACACAACAACTGGCCCTTCTGTAGGAGTTCTACTTAAGGGCCAGTTCTTTGTATTGGAACGTTCATACGATAAACCTATACCCGGATCCCCATACGGTACCTATATACTGGGGTTTGGACGGGGTTTCCTCGATTTTCTCACGGATTCTGGCGATATGGACGGTTACCGTCGAAGCGTCGCCCAATGAATCCAGCCCCCAAATTCGCTCGAACAATTCTTCCTTGCCGAACACCCGGTTGGCATTCTGCAGAAGAAACAGCAGCAGATCAAATTCTTTTTGTGCCAGTGTCACTTCATTCCCATTCACGAACACTCTTCGTGCGTCCTTGTGCACTTCAAGTCCTCTCACTTGAAGCTTGCTGCCTTCGTTGCCTTTGCCGAACCGCTCTTTCATCCGCTCAAATTTCTTCAAATGCGCGCTAACCCGGGCCACCAGCTCTCCGGAACTGAACGGCTTCGTGATGTAATCGTCCGCTCCGAGGCCTAAGCCGTTGATTTTATAAATTTCTTCCGCTCTGGCCGAAACCAACAGAACCGGAATATCATCGTTTTCGCGCACGGTTCTCAGCACTTCGAATCCATCGATATCCGGAAGCATGATATCTAAGATGATAAGCTCAAACTGTTCTTCCTTCAGCGCCTTCAAGCCTGCCGATCCGCTGTTTACGATGGTTACCGAGTACCCGCTCAGCTCCAGATAGTCCCTCTGCAGATTGGCAATACTTTGATCGTCCTCGACAATAAGAATCTTCTTCATCCTATCCTCCCAAACACCTAGAACTTCTTCAACGAAATCATAATCCGGGTCCCTTCCCCTACCTGACTGGTCGCCCAGATCTTCCCTTCATGACCTTCCACAATCTGCTTGGCGATCGCCAGACCTAGTCCGCTTCCGATCTTCCTGGAGGGGTCCGCCTGATAAAACCGATCGAAAATGTGCGGAAGCTTATTCTCTGGTATGCCTTTACCATTATCTCTTATCTCTATAATCGCCGATGTTCGCGTTTCTCTTAATATAATGGCAACCCGCCCAGTCCCCTTCTCGACATAAGTCAAGGCATTATCCAAAATGTTCTGAATGACCCTCTTTAATCTTTCGACGTCGATTAATACTTGAACAGGGGCTTGTAATTCACTTATTAATTCAATCGTAACATTTGCCTTCTGAAATTCATAATTGTAATCCCCGACACAATCCTCGAAATACGCCTGTAGATCGCTCCTCTCGAAATGGTACGGGAGCTGGTTCAGATCCAGCTTGGAATATAGAAGCAGATCATCGATCATCGCATTCACCAAAATAGCTTTGGAGCGTGCTGTCTCCAGGTATTCTTCCAGCTTCTCAGGGGTCTTCGCCACCCCGTCTATGATGCCTTCTATATACCCTTTTATGGAAGTAACCGGTGTTTTCAAATCATGAGAAATGCTGGAAACGAGGAACTTGCGGTTATCGTCATACTTTTGCTGTAAATAGACCGATTCTTTCAGTTTGATCCTCATGAGCTCCAAAGTCCGGCATAGCTCGCGAATTTCGTCTTCGCCCTCCTCAGGGATGCCGCGGCTCAAATCCCCTTCGCTGATGGCTATCGCCGCTTTCTTCAGCCTGGCAATAGGCGAAACGATCCCGCGTGAGAATCTATAAGAAACCCATAAATTCATAAGAAGGAATATCACTGTGAAGAAGCTTAAAGTGAATATGGCGAAACTCCAGTAAATGCCGTATTTCAGCTTGGTCGGAGCGAGCAGCAGTAGAACGCCCGTATCTCCGCTTGACAGCGTATAGTCGGCCCGGGCATACATATACATACTGCCATCGAGCTCCAGCGTGTCCGAGCCGGAGGAGCCGTCCGACAGGATCAGGCTTTTCTCGATATCGATCTTCGCGAAGCTTTTGGTAGCGTATAGAACTTCCCTATTTTTAATCACAATGACATGAGCTCCCACTGCGTTTGCCCGTCCGGCAAGCTCTTTCTGAAACTTGGTATCCATGAGCTGCTCGAATTTGTATGTCTGGGCTTCACTTCGGAGTTCGCTGATTGCCGCCCTCACCTCGATAAACTGCTGAAACTCCTTCATCTGGACTTCACGGCCGAAAACTTTTGTATAGGAAGCTATGAAAATAATGGCCGCCAGGACGGTCAAACCGATCGAAGCCAGCACAGCCAGCGCATTCATCGTGAAAAAGCGTTTAGTGAAATTCATACAGATTCCTCTCTAGATATCTTTCCTGTCAAACAAATAATAACCTGTTGTAAATAACATGATACCACATCCCGAGATGATTAGAACTTGACGGACTATTTTCAACCAGTTGATCGTTTCCGAGATCCAGAGAATGTACCAATCAAACATCGATGTAATAAAAAAGCTGGAATACGAAGAAAACATAATACCAAAGAAATTAAAAGCAATAAAAACGAGGATGGCTAGGAAGAAAACAGCTAACCCGCCCTGAATGACATTCGCCAACAGCACGACGATAAGGGCAAATACGAATACAGGAAAGAAGGTTAACCCATAGGATACGATCACTTTGAATACACCCACCAAACTGGCGGACGACGGATTAAAGATGAAACCGGCGAGCAGGGATAAGATCATAACAAAAAGCAGATTTCCCGCGATGAATAAAGCCAAATTCAAAACCTTCGCGCTAAATACGCCAAATCTGGAGACCGGTCTTAAAAGCGTAATTTTCATTGTATTCGATGAAGACTCGCCGTTAAACATATCGATAGCCACGAAGATGGCAAACAGCGGTAATATCGTATACGTAAAGAATGACAATACGACAATCGGAAACTCAACACTGCCTACTACCCGCAATCCAAGACCGTGCTTAATCGTCGTGACGGCAATTTGTCCGATGATTACAGCAAGCGTGGATAAAATGGCGGCTGCCATCAATTTTTTCTTTTTGAGCAGCTTCACGGATTCATTCACAAATGCAGCCTTAAATCCTGCCATTCCTGTCCACCTCGCTAACGAAATAATTTTCAAGAGAAGAATAATATGAAAGGATTTGCTGCGTGTACTCGACGTTGACCAGCTTGCCCCCGTATACGATCCCGATTCTTGTGCAAGTTAATTCCACATCGTGAATCAAGTGACTGGAGATGAAGAACGTCGTACCTTCCTGCGACAGCTGCTTGATCAGCTTCCTCATCTCCAGCATTCCTTCTACATCCAGTCCATTCAAGGGCTCGTCCAGAATAAGCAGCTTAGGCTTGGACAGGATTGCCGCCGCTATACCTAACCTTTGCTTCATGCCAAGCGAGAACTTTTGTGCTTTCTCATTTTTATATTTCAACATGCCCGTAGTCTCCAGGCACTCGTCTATTCTTCGTTGGTCGACTTCCGGATAATATCTGGCAAACAGCTTCAAGTTCTCATTAGCCGTCAAATACGGATACGACTCCGCTGTTTCAATCATACAGCCTACATGTTTCATGGCGTTAACATAGTCCTCCGTAATGCTCGCGCCAAAAATCTTCACATCTCCGCGATCCGGTTTCATAAGACCCGTCATCATTTTCATCGCCGTCGTCTTCCCGGCCCCATTCGGACCCAGAAATCCGAACACATCTCCTTGATCTACATCCAAATTCAGCTCGCTGATACCCCGGCCATTCTTGAATGACTTGGTTAGCCCGCTGATTTCAATAGCTTTGACTATCAATGGATATCCCCCTCATAAACATGCTCAGGAAGCTGCATGAGCGCAGCCTCCTGAACTTCTTGTTTTTATTCGAATACGCGATCGAACTGACCGTCATAGAATGGTTTCGAATCTGATCTGTATGTGTCTTTGTTGCTAACTTCCAAATTCATATCGAAATAGATCTTGCCGGAGCCGTTCGGATGGATCATACCGTTCTTCTGCTCACCTTTCGCATCGGTATACGTGAAGGTCGAAGAGGCTGCCAGATTGTATTCGAAGTTGAAGACATCCTTATCCGGATATTCCTTCTCGTAACCAGGCTTCACGGTTTCAGTGAATTTCCCAGTCACTTTATCGCCGTCAACATTTGTGATTTCAATGGTTCTCTCACCGATCTTCACAAACTTGCCGTCTTTCTCCATGATGATGTTGTTTTTGTATGTTCCTACATACTTGCTGCTGAATCCGCTTGAGTAGCTGACTTTCTCAACATTCGCACCGGTTAGATCAGGCGTGACGATCTTCGTGTTCCCTACATCGGAAAGCTTCATAACAACATTCAGCGTTAAATCGTGTTGAACGCCATTCGCATCTTTCCCCGACAAGATGATGTCGCCAGTCACATTTTCCAGATAGCCGGCATTATTCTCTAGGGCAGATCCCACAACCTTTTTCACGAAAATATCGTTTTCGATTCTCGGTAGACTTTGCCCATCATTCAACATCTGTTTGAAACCGAAGGAAGATACGGCGTTTGCGATAGCAGGTACTTGTGCTTCAGACAAGCTTCCGGAGTACACTTTGCTACCGTTAGCCCCCTCTTCGACTTGTACGTAATCTTTGAGGTTACCGACAACAGCGTCAACAATCTTCTCAATCTCCGGAGCTCCCTTTTCATTGAAAGGATTATCGAAATCTGCCGGACCGCGTTGTTTGATATTAGCCGGGTGCTCACTTACATAGTACTTATCGTCCGTACCGTTTTTCCGTACCGTTAGTTTTGCGTCGGCGTAGGAATAGTTCGTCGTTGTTATGCCATCTGTCGTAGTTACTCTATTGGTCTCGGTCAATTGGTTGACCGTGTCCATCTTCTGAGTTTCGGATGCTTGCATCAAAACTTGGCCATTGTCTTTTAACGAATACAGAGCCTCAACCGTATAGTTATTCAAACCTTTCTCCATCATGGCTGCCGTCGTTTTGGCAGAGCCTTTCAAGCGGTCATACCCAGACCCGAGCAGCGTATCGGCGAAAGCGGTAGATACGAACAAGCACGCTCCGATCGTAAATGAAAGTACCGTAATTCCTTTTTTACTAAGTTTCATTTCGGTTCTCCTTTAATAACACGAATTAGGGGGAAACGTTTCCTTATCTCTATTGTAAAACATGCTTATTGCATCCTTCTAAATGGAATATTAACAAAGTATAAACTCTGGGCAAGATAGGAAAGGCCGTACAGCATCTCTCAGCTGCACGGCCTCATCCTCACTTCTGATATACATTCTTCTCCGATATCTTCCCGTCCGCGAAGTAAACAATTCTCATGTAATAGCCGGGTTGGTTCGAAATCGCAAATTCGTACGTCCTCTTGCCGTTCTCTTCTTTAACCAACTTCCCTTTGACTCCTGTCGCTTTCACCATTTCGTCATAGGTGCTTGTCATGCTTATTTTATCAGCCTGTTCCCGCGTCAACTGCGGAAGAGGCTCTTCCTTCGTCGTGTTAGTGCCGCCTGCTGCCGGCGTTGCTGTCGCTGTTCCACCTGTACCACCGCTTGTCCCGCTAGGCGTTGCAGATGCCCCTGCGGACGGCTGTACGGTCGCTCCTGCGCTTACCGTCGGGCTAGGCGATGCTGCCTCTTCATTCTTCTTAGCGCAGCCTGCGGCTGCTACGACGGCTGCTAGCGTCACCATCAAGATCAACCATTTCTTCATATGTTACTCCTCCTTCGTGATGCCCATACACATAGATATAAACTATTTTGCTTGTTTTTAAACAGTTTTATTCTTAACGGAATTGGCGTCGAAATTGTTTCACGTGGAACGATTTTATACATAGCTATTTGAGAATAAAAAAAGCCTCCTGCGATTACAGGAGACTCTCTAATCACTATTCAGATCAGTACGGAAAGAGTGGGATTCGAACCCACGCACGCCTCGCGACGCCTAGCTGATTTCGAGTCAGCCCCCTTGGGCCTCTTGGGTACCTTTCCACGAAAAGTGAGAACAGGATTTATTATAACAAATAATCCGTGTTCTCGCAAGTACCTGTCCCATTTTTTCATGAGGACGTTTCTTCGTCTCCTTCAACCGCCGCTGCGTTGGAGCGAAGCACTTTCTTCAACTTGCTCTCAAACTTCGTTCGGGGTACCAGGACACTATGTTTACATCCCACACATTTGATCCGAATGTCCATTCCCATCCGTATGATTTCCATCTCATTGGTGCCACACGGATGGGGCTTTTTCATTTGCACAATATCGCCAAGCTGATACTGCTTTTTCTCCATTCGTCCGCCACCGCCTTCCACTTCAAGTTAGCTATTCTCGATTTGCACCGTATCCAACCTTTTCTTAATTTCAATATTCAAAAGTCTGGTCACATTAAACTGCCTAGTCGGTTTACATTCGGCAATGATCCGGATTTTCAAATCCGTGGAGCCTACAACTTGAACGCCAAGCACCTCCGGCTCTTTGACAACGTCGTCTGTTAACTCATGTACATGCTTGGCCGTTTCTTTCAGCACTTTCGTAGCTTCATCAATATCCATATGATGCGGGATGGTCACATCGACAACAGCCAATGAATTGTAAGTTGAGAAATTCGTCACTTGCTTAATATTTCCGTTCGGGATGATATGCACTTCCCCGGTCCAGCTTTTGATTCTCGTCACGCGAATGCCGATTTCTTCTACCGTTCCTTTATAGGAATCAATTTGGATGACATCTCCAACCCCGAATTGATCCTCGAAAATAATGAAGAAACCCGTAATAACATCCTTCACCAAACTCTGCGCTCCGAAACCTATCGCCAATCCAAGAACCCCCGCACCGGCAAGCAGCGGCCCCAGATTAAAACCTATTTGCCCTAAGATTAGCATAATACATATTAAATTAACCGTATATGCTATTAAATTATGTATGAGACTACCAATCGTATTCGTCCTTCGCCTATCAAACTTCAGTGGCGACCTATCTCTAGCAGCCATCATATGTGCTATTGTTTTGTCCGCTATTTTAATACATATTCTAGCAGCTATATAAATAACAATAATTTTCACTAGAATCCAGAATAGCGATGCCAGCATCTCAGGTTTCATGACATGCTCGCGAATCCAGTTCATCAGATCAGTAAAATACTTGGTAATAAAGGCCAAGGTTTAGACCTCCTTTTTCATTCCATCGTAACATATTTATCTTCTATTTTAAAATAGATGCCTCTGATTTCTACCTTCTCAGACTCTATAATCTCTTTGACTTCCGCTAGATTCTCCCCCGGGAATTCAATAGACAAAGCACAGCCCGCTGTGACCTCCTTAGGCGTCGGCCTTATGTCGATTTCGATATCCGCGTACTCTAGCAGCATCTCGGCACGGAGGGCTTGCTGGGTCGAATCAAAGGCCAACAGCATGATCGAAATATTCAAGGAAAAACCCTCCTCTCCTACGTATAAATGTCTCTATCTATCCATATACTAGTAAAAAAAGAAGAAGTACTTGGAGGGATAAAATGAAATTCCAATTTGGTTTCGACGGAATGAAAGATACGGATCTAGCCCCACTCAAAATCCAGCATACAGATGCCGATACCCCTTTTCTTCTCTCTAAGCATTTGCAAGCCATCTTTAGCAAGCTACCATCCTATCAACCTATTGTTATCATCTGTGTAGGAACCGATCGCTCTACTGGCGACTCGCTCGGTCCGTTAGTCGGCTCTCATCTTAATCGTACAACCAATCTTCGGAACCTTCATTTGTTCGGCACTCTGGATGAACCTGTTCACGCCATGAATCTGGCGGATACGGTTGAGAAGATAAATCGTCAGTTCGATAACCCGTTCATCGTAGCCGTCGATGCTTGCTTAGGTCAAGTCTCAAGTGTCGGCTGCATCCAAGTTGCGGATGGCCCCCTCAAGCCTGGTGCCGGTGTGAATAAAGACCTTCCTCCGGTTGGCAACATTCACGTCACGGGCATTGTCAACGTCGGAGGATTCATGGAATATTTCGTGCTGCAAAATACAAGGCTTAGCTTAGTCATGAATATGGCCAACGTAATTGGCGATGCGCTTCACTCCGCATTGCGTCGTACGCAAGCTTATTCGCCAAGCATTAAGACGGCTTTAAAGTTTGACTAATGGCTTCTTTTTCTTCCGGACTTAGTGTAAATGTGGATTGACCATTTTGAATCGGCTTAGCGTATAGATACATCTGCTCCCTGCTATGTATACCTGTTAACACTACGCCATCTTGATAATCATCCAGAATTGCCACAGTAAAGCTTAAGTTGCTTCCGCCATCTTGAAAAGCATTATAGCGATGAATGGCGACTTTCGATTTCATCTTCGTTAAGGATTGGCGAATCGTTTCTACATGGGCTGAAGTCATTGCGGATTCGGCCTTTTGCGCGTTGATTTCGCTTTGCATATCAATGACGAGCTGCTCCATATTTTCTGCTTGTGAGCCGTTCATCATTCGCACGTACTGCTTCCGCAAGGATGATAATTTCGTGGAAAGCACAATGACGTAAATAAATAAAATCAAGATAAGCACATAACTGGACAGCACAACAACGCTGCCATCCAAGCCATACAGTTCCCCCATGGTTGATCCCTCTTTCTACTTAGCATACTGCGTTTGGATCTCTTTGACTGCCTGAATAAGAGCATCCACTTCTTCATTTGTTGTGAAATATCCGATACTGGCTCGAACCGCGCCACTGGCTAGCGTGCCTGCTGACTCATGGGCCAGCGGTGAGCAATGATAGCCGGAACGAACGGCGATTTGAAATGACTGGTCCAAAATAAAGGCTACTTCCGAAGAATCCGCATCATGAATATTAAAGGAAACAATCCCTGTTTTATTTTGTCCAAGTGCAGGTCCAAGAATCGTGACCCCTTTAATTCCCAGTAAACCTTCCATTAGCCTTTGAGTTAGATTCCACTCTTTCTCATGGATTTTCTCAATCGTCTCTGAGAGTATGAATTTCACGCCTTCATTCAAGCCCGCGATCCCTACCGTGTTTTGCGTCCCCGCCTCATACCGGTCAGGTCGTACGGTTGGCTGGTGAATAGCTTCTGATTGACTCCCCGTCCCCCCATGAAGGAGAGGCTCCAAATCGATATTCGGATGAACATACAACCCGCCCGTTCCCTGAGGCCCTAGAAGCCCCTTGTGGCCCGGGAAAGCCAACATATCGATATTCATATTCCCTACATGAATGGGCAGAATTCCGGCGCTCTGAGCGGCGTCTACGAGCAGCTTAGCGCCATGCATACGGCATATTTCACCGATCTCAGCAACAGGCATAATCGTGCCTAACAAATTAGAGCTATGATTGACGACAACAAGTGATGTATTCGAACGCAAAGCCTGTTTCAGCTCATCTAACCGGATATTTCCCTGCACGTCATTGCGAATATATGTAAGCTCAACTTGACCAGAGGCTCTCAGATGTTCAAGCGGTCTTCGAACCGAATTATGTTCGATATTCGTGCAAATCACATGATCTCCAGGTTTAACAAACCCTTTAATCGCTTGATTAAGCGCTTGTGTTGTGTTCAAGGCAAACGATATGTCGTTCGGATTTTTAATACTGAATAGCTTAGCGAGGTTTCTCCTTGTATCAAAAAGCACCCTGCTCGATTTGACCGCCATCTGATGGCTTCCCCGACCTGGATTGGCCGCGTATTCCTGCATGCAATTCATCATGGCTTCCATGACGGCTGGCGGCTTCGGCCAGGAGGTTGCCGCTTGATCGAAATACATAATTCCCTCCATACTACGATCACCCTCTCCTACGAAATCGAAGTTCCACTCATAAATATAGCATACCTTAGTTTGATCTTTCTGCTCGAAAGAAAACCATCGGTATGCTATCTAATTTTAAGAGATTTTGCCTTGAAGTAATTCTAGCAGACGGTTCAAATCGTCCTTCGAATAATAGAGCAGTTCGATTTTCCCTTTATCCTGCTGATGTTTGATTTTCACCGTTGTACGGTAAATATCCCTCAGTTGATCCTCAGCTTGATTAATATAGGGGTCTCTATTCTTTTCTTTTTGCTTCGGTTTTTCTTTTTCCTGCCCTGGCGCTTCCTCCAGCATTTTCACTGCTTCTTCTAGCTCACGGACACTCCACTGCTTGGAGATAGTCGCTTCGGCAAGCTCTTTCTTCACTTTGTCATCTTTGACACCGACAATGGCTCTCGCATGTCCCATGGATAATGTTCCACGTGAAACATATTGCTTGATTGACTCCGGCAGCTGCAGCAGTCGAAGGAAGTTCGCGATATGCGAACGGCTTTTCCCTACTTTGGCGGAGAGCTCTTCTTGCGTAAGAGAAAACTGATCAATAATACCTTGATAAGCAAAAGCAATCTCCATCGCATTCAAGTCTTCCCGCTGGACATTCTCGATAAGGGCAATCTCCATAACTTGCTGATCGGTGAAAGATCTTTCAACAGCTGGAATTGTAGCAAGTCCTGACATTTGCGAAGCCCGAAATCTGCGCTCGCCGGCAATGATCTCATAGCCTTTAAGGACTTTACGCACAATAATCGGTTGAATAACGCCATGCTCTTTAATCGAGTCCGATAACTCTTTGATGCTATCTTCGTTGAAATGTTTCCTAGGTTGATAAGGGTTTGCTCTCAGTTGGGCCAAAGGAATTTGAACAACTTTATCACTTTCATCAATATGCAAAGAAGTAATTAAAGCGTCCAATCCCTTACCTAACCCCTTGGACAGACCTTTGGTCATATCGAGATCACTTCCTTCGCAAGCTCTAAATACACTTCCGCGCCTTTTGATCTAGGATCATAAGTAATAATCGATTGTCCGTGGCTGGGTGCTTCGCTTAAGCGAACGTTCCGCGGAATAATCGTTTGGTACACTTTCGTTTGGAAGTATTTCTTCACTTCCTCAATAACTTGAATGCCGAGGTTCGTCCTTGCATCAAACATCGTCAGCAGAACGCCTTCAATTTGAAGCCCTGTATTGAGATGCTTTTGAACCAAGCGAACTGTATTCAGCAGTTGGCTCAGCCCTTCAAGCGCATAGTATTCACATTGAATTGGGATAATGACAGAGTCTGCAGCTGTTAATGAATTAATCGTAAGAAGACCTAAAGACGGAGGACAATCAATAAGAATATAATCGTACAAATGTTTTACGAGTTGCAAAGACTTCTTCAGACGCACTTCTCTAGAAATCGTTGGGACAAGTTCAATCTCGGCACCGGCAAGCTGAATCGTAGCCGGCACGATTTTTAGATTTGGAACATTCGTATCTACTGTTGCATCTTTTGGGTGAACGTCGTTAATTAGCACATCATAGATGCAATTCACAACGTCTGCTTTATTAACACCAATCCCACTTGTCGTATTACCTTGCGGATCAATGTCAACAAGAAGCACTCTCTTCCCTAGAGAGGCCAGGGAAGCACCCAAATTAACAGAAGTTGTCGTCTTGCCGACGCCACCCTTCTGATTTGTTATTGCTATTATTTTAGACAAAACTATTTCACCTCAATCACTTATGTTCCAAATGCCAATCTACAGCAATAACTCTATCTTAACATATCTATCAACCAGTTACCTTATCTACTTTTGTTCATGATATCTCATAAGATGCAAAAAAACGGCTTGCGCCGTTTAAGGTAGCAATAAATGCTGGATTATCGTTTAGGAATTTTAATTACGATTTCATAATGATCTTCATGATCTTGCTCTTGGGTATTAATATTCAAACCGGAGCTGGTCACCATCTCAACAGATTGCCGAATGGTGTTTAAAGCTAAACGAACATCCTTCGAGAATGACACGCGACGCGCCTTCTTAATCTTCGTTGCTTCCTTTAAGAAATTGATCTTAATCTCCGTTTGCTTAACATTCAATTCCTTGGCGATCACTTCTTCAAGGATTTTCACCTGCAAATCTTCTTGATCCAAAGCCAACAGAGCACGAGCATGGCGTTCCGTAATTTTCCGCTCCATTAAGGCCATTTTCACTGGCTCACTTAAATGAAGTAAACGAATTTTGTTCGCAATCGTCGACTGGCTTTTGCCCAGTCGCTGCGCCAAGCTCTCTTGTGTCAAATCGTGCATCTCGATCAATTGTTGATAGGCGGCTGCCTCTTCTATAGCAGTCAAACCTTCGCGCTGCAAATTTTCAATAAGTGCAATGGAAGCCGCCTGCGAATCGTTAAAATCGCGGACGATGGCCGGGATCGTATCAAGCCCCAGCTTCTTCACCGCTCTTAACCGACGTTCACCGGCAATAAGTTCAAATGTATTGTTTTTGACCCTGACTACGATAGGTTGAATGACCCCGTGCGTTCGAATCGTTTGGCACAATTCATCGATACGATCATCGTCAAATAAAGTTCGAGGTTGATATGGACTTGGAATAATATTATTAACAGGTATGTTTTTGACTTCATCCAACGATGAACGATCAGCCAGTCCAAATAGCTTTGATATTTGCTCTTTCATAGGAAAACCTACCACCAACTCTTCCCGTAGTTTAAGCGACCATAACGATCCAAAGATAGACGACCTCTTCGTTCTACTCAAGGGCAACGACTTCGTCGTCCTTTGGGGGCGGGCGCGTTTGTCAAAGTTGACATGGAAAGCACCAGCAGTACCTGATCCTACTTTCCGATCAACGAACGAAAACGCTTGTCAAGATTACGGCGAAGTATGACAAGTGCAATCACATGATTTCGAATACATCCTACTTAATAATAATTCTCCATGAAAGCAAAATTTCCTGCTTTTCATGATTGTGAAACTTCGATGAACCATTCTCTTTGAATGTTTCACGTGGAACATTCTTAGCGCTTTTCTAGCGGCTCTTTCAAAGGTAGACCGGCTTTCCTCGGGTACTTCGCGGGCGTAGGAGCTAGCTTTTTGATTTCTACAAAATGCCGCATAGATTCCTCGATAGGCAGCTGCATAGGGATCACCCGCAGTACCTTCCCCCTGAGCTCGTTCAAGCTGTAGTCAGCAGCATGCAGCTCCTCGTCGATCTCCGCCCCCTTCATTGCAATGAAAGTTCCATCCTTCCTAGCGAAAGGCAGGCAGAACTCATTCAAAACTTGAAGTCTAGCAACCGCTCTAGCCGTAACAAGATCGTATTGGTCGCGGTACTTGGGCATTCTAGCAATATCCTCTGCCCTTCCGTGTACACATTCTGTTTCGGTTAGACCTAGCTGGGAAACGATCTCTTTCAAAAATAAGATGCGTTTATTCAAAGAGTCGACAATCGTAACTTTCAAATGAGGAAAAGCAATCTTCAAAGGGATACTCGGAAACCCCGCCCCAGAACCAATGTCTGCGACGGAGTTTACCGATTTCATATTAAAGTGGAAAGCGACGGAAAGAGAATCATAGAAATGCTTCAAGTAAACTTGATCTCTCTCTGTAATTCCTGTCAAATTCATTCGCTCATTCCACTCGACAAGTGTCTTATAATATTGCTCGAATTGTTCTAATTGCCTATCGTTCAGCGTTATGTCGTGTTCTTCAAGCATACGTACAAATTGTTGTTGAATAGCGTCCATCCGTTAACCTCTTGCCGCTGTGACTCTGTTATAGTGTTCCAAATAAACAAGTAAGATGGAAATGTCGGAAGGCGTCACACCGGCAATACG
Organism: Paenibacillus sp. MAHUQ-63; assembly: GCF_028765165.1. Lineage (GTDB taxonomy): Bacteria > Bacillota > Bacilli > Paenibacillales > NBRC-103111 > Paenibacillus_E. The sequence goes on from NZ_JARADB010000005.1 coordinate 334,097, forward strand.
CGATGCTTGCCCGATCGATATCGGACGAATTTTGGCCAGCTTCTGCTTAGCTTCCGTTGCGATCCCATGGATGTCACTATATTCGATATCATCAGGTATCTTTTTCTTCTCCATCTTGCGCAGGCGATCAACTTGATTGCTCTGCTTCTCAATGTATCCCGCATATTTCACTTGGATTTCGACTTGTTCCTTCATCTCTTCATCCAGTTCAAGCGGGGATGGACACATGATTTCGATATGCTTATACTCAATCTCCGGACGGCGCAGCAAGCCAATTGCGGGAACGGAATTATTCAACTGAACGCTTTCCAAGCTTTCCAACAGTTGCTGAACATGAGGCTCCGGTCTTACTTTATCCGTATTCAACCGCTCAATCTCTTGCTCGACCAAAGCTTTCTTATTCAAAAACGCCGCGTATCGCTCTTCAGAAATCAAGCCGATTTCATACCCGATCGGCGTCAAGCGCATATCCGCGTTGTCATGGCGAAGGAGCAAGCGATATTCAGCACGAGAAGTTAACAAACGATAGGGCTCATTCGTTCCTTTGGTAACCAAATCGTCGATCAGGACGCCGATGTATCCTTCGGAGCGATCCAGAACAACAGCTTCTTTCCCTTGCACTTTGCGGGCCGCATTAATACCGGCCATGACCCCTTGCCCTGCAGCTTCTTCGTAACCGGAAGTTCCGTTAATTTGACCTGCCGTGAACAAGCCGCTAATGAGCTTCGTTTCTAGCGATGGCTTAAGTTGAGTAGGAACGACAGCATCATACTCGATCGCATAACCGGTGCGCATCATCTCTACTTTCTCCAAACCTGGAATGGAACGCAAAATCCCTAACTGCACATCCTCCGGCATGCTCGTCGACAGCCCTTGAACGTAGTATTCGGAAGTATTGCGGCCTTCCGGCTCTAAGAATATTTGATGCTTTGGCTTATCAGCAAAACGTACGATTTTATCTTCAATCGAAGGGCAATATCTTGGACCCGTACCTTCAATGGCGCCAGAAAACATCGGAGCACGGTGAAGATTGGAATTGATAATATGGTGCGTTTCTTCAGATGTATAGGTTAACCAGCAAGGCAGCTGCTCATTGGATCCCGTTTTTGTCTCGTAGGAGAAAAATTTCGGCTGGTCGTCGCCGGGTTGAATTTCAGTTTTGCTGAAATCGATCGTGTCTTTGTGCACACGCGGCGGCGTACCGGTTTTGAAACGAACAAGTTCAAAACCGAGACTGCGCAAGGATTCGGACAGCTTCACAGATGGCTGTTGATTATTCGGTCCGCTCTCGTACATGAGCTCACCCATGATCACTTTGCCTCTTAGATAAGTCCCGGTTGTTAGAACAACGGCCTTGGCATAATATTCAGCGCCTGTTTTTGTCACAACCCCTTTGACCTCTCCGTTCTCCACGATGAGATCTTCAGCCATCCCTTGACGAAGCGTCAAGTTTGGTGTCGCTTCGATCGTTTCTTTCATTTTGTGCTGATAAGAAAATTTGTCGGCTTGCGCGCGAAGTGCGTGCACGGCCGGCCCCTTACCTGTATTCAACATACGGAGTTGAATATACGTTTTGTCGATGTTGCGTCCCATCTCACCGCCAAGTGCGTCGATCTCTCGAACGACATGGCCCTTAGCTGGACCTCCAATAGAAGGGTTGCAAGGCATGAAAGCCACCATATCCAAATTGATCGTAAGTAACAATGTATTGCAGCCCATTCGGGCAGATGCCAAAGCTGATTCACAGCCAGCGTGTCCGGCACCGATGACGATAACATCATACTCGCCTGCATGATATCCCATCGTAGTCATTCCTCCCTCTTTTGTGAAAACGAAAATGCTGTCGGTTTTCATTTACCTAAGCAGAATTGTGTAAAAATCTGATCAATCAACGACTCGCCTACGGAATCCCCAATAATTTCGCCAAGCTGCTCCCAAGCAGCCCGAATATCAATTTGGATCATATCGATCGGTACATATTGCTCATTGGCATCAAGCGCATCCGACAAGGAACGCTTCGCTTGCTTCAATAAAGATATATGTCGAACATTGCTCACATACGTCAAATCGCTTGATTCTAGTTTACCCTCAAAGAAAATGCCGGCAATCGCCTTTTCCAAGTTCTCTATACCTTTATTCTCAATCAGAGACAACTCGACAATACGCTCTTCAGGGAAATAGTTCCGAACTACTTCGACATCTATTCTTCGACTCAAGTCTGTTTTATTCAAAATAACGATCGTTTGCCGATCAGCCAATTGCTTCATCATTGCAATCTCATCCAATTGGAGCTCTTCATTGCTATTGAGCACCAGGAGAATCAAGTCCGCTTCCGCTAGCGCAGTCTTCGAACGTTCAACCCCGATCTGTTCGACAATATCGCTGGTCTCCCGGATCCCCGCCGTATCCAACAGCTTCAGCGGAATTCCGCCAATATTCACGAACTCCTCAATGACATCGCGGGTCGTACCCGGAATATCCGTCACAATCGCTCGATTCTCCTGAGCCAATTCATTGAGCAGCGACGATTTCCCCACATTCGGTCTGCCGACAATAGCCGTCTCGATCCCTTCACGCAAAATCTTCCCTTGCTCTGCGGTCACCAAAAGACGGTCAATTTCGTGCATAACCGTGTCACATTTACTCTTTATGAAAGCATTCGTCATCTCTTCAACGTCATGCTCGGGATAGTCGATATTCACTTCGACATGAGCCATCAATTCAACCAGTACATGCCGCAAATGTTTGATTTGCTTCGACAAATTTCCTTCAACCTGCTTCAAGGCGACCTTGAAAGCCCGATCCGATTTGGCTCGAATCAGGTCGATTACCGCCTCCGCTTGTGTCAAATCAATTCGACCGTTCAAGAATGCGCGCTTCGTAAATTCACCCGGCTCAGCCAGTCGAATCCCTTGCAACAGCAGCAGATCAAGTACTTTCTTCACGGACACGATCCCTCCGTGACAGCTGACCTCCACCACATCCTCCATCGTAAAGGAACGCGGAGCTTTCATTAACGTAACGAGAACCTCCTCCACCTTTTCGGCGGAAGCAGGTTCTACAATGAATCCATAATGTACCGTATGCGTGGCTGCATCTGATAATTTCGTTTTGGAACGGAACACGCGGTCCACAAGTGGAACGGCTTCATCCCCGCTCACACGAATAACCGCTATTCCGCCCTCGCCGAGCGGCGTAGAAATAGCAGCAATCGTATCGTTTAGCATAGTAGTTGCACCTCGAATTTACCTCATCTTAAAGAAAAAGCAATGACATGATCCTAAGTCATTGCGATTCCACGATTATTTGACGGCGATGACGACCCGACGATTCGGTTCTTCGCCTTTGCTGTATGTTTTGACAACTGGATGCCCTTGCAACTCGGCATGAATAATCTTGCGTTCTTGCGAGTTCATCGGCTCCAAAATAACTTCTTTTTTGGACTTAATGACGCGGTTAGCCAGCCTCGAAGCCAGCTCTTCCAGTGTTCTCTTCCGTCTTTCGCGGAAATTCTCGGCATCTAAGACAATGCGAAAATGCGAGTTCGCATACCGATTTGCGACAATATTAGCTAAATACTGCAGCGCATCAAGCGTTTGTCCCCTTTTGCCAATCAAAATCCCTAACTCCGAACCACTCAAATTCAAGAGGTAGCCTTCGCGATCCTTAGTCGTATCTATGGTGATGGAAATTTTCATCGCTTCGAACATATCTTGTAAGAAAGCAATGGCTTCCTCAAGTGGATCTGGTATCAATTCAAGCTCAACTTTAGCTTCTTTGGAACCAATAAACCCGAACAACCCTTTGGTGGGCTGTTCCAAAATATGAATCTTTACACGATCTTCCGAAACTTGCCATTGAGAAAGGCCGGCTTTCACCGCTAACTCAATGGTTTTTCCAGTCACCACGATTTTTTTCATTTGGACAGGCCACCCTTATTATTTTGAGATCCAGGATTTTTTTGTTTTCCAGGAGAACCATAAATGAAGTAAGACTGAACAATGGTGAAGATGTTACCGTAGATCCAGTAAAGCGGCAGAGCGGCTGCGAAATTCATGGACATCACGAAAATCATAACCGGGAAAATATATAGCAAGCTTTTCATTTGTTGATTCATTTGGGACGACATGAACATTTGTTGAACGAATGTTGTCGCCGCGGCGATCAATGGAAGAATGTAATAATGGTCGGGTTGTCCAAGATTCATCCATAAAAAATTATGTCCATGAATTTCTTGGTTGCGCATGATCGCTTGGTACAAGGCAATCAAGATTGGCATTTGTACAATGATCGGGAAACATCCCGCCAATGGATTCACACCATTTTGTTGAAACAGCTTCATCGTTTCTTCCTGCTGTTTCTTTGCGTCATCTTTATACTTCTCTTTCAGCTTCTTCATCTCTGGCTGCAGTTCTTGCATCCGTTTGGAGCTCTTGTACTGTTTCAGCGTCAGCGGCAAGATAATGAGACGAATGATAATGGTAACAACCAGAATCGACAGCCCATATTGACCCCACAAATGATCGGCAAACCAATCCAGCGTTTCAGAAAGCGGGTACACAAAATATTTCGTGAAAAAATTTGCGGTATTTAGATCAATTGGTGCCATGGCTGAGCTGGACGGACTACACCCTGACAGTAACAAGATCATCGCAGAGATTGCGGCTAGCATATAAATTCGACGAGTCAAAATGAGATCCTCCTAAATATCTTTTCCAACATAAACTATATCACATCTTCAGCCTGCAAGGAAATATAGCTTCATTTTTTTATTGGTTCGTTCCTTTTTAATAAAGAAGCTTTTCGCACGACATGCCAAATGCTCTTCTCAAGCTCCACATATTCCATATCGGCCGCGGGTTTCCGCACCAGAAGAATATAGTCGTAATGCGGCGCCATATTCTCCTTTTTCAAACGAACAATTTCCTTGATCATACGTCTTAACCGGTTCCGAACGACTGCATTGCCGACTTTTTTGCTCACCGAAATGCCAAGGCGGAAATGATCCAGTTTGGGCTGAGGCAAATAATATAGAACAAACTGATGGTTGGCCATCGATTTGCCGTATCGATATATCTTATTGAAATCTTCCCGTTTCGCTAATCTATATTCTTTTTCCACAGACATGTACGCTCCAGACTGTTAGCTTTCAAGATAGGTTAGATCAGCAATAGATATCCCATCTATTTTTGACCGATTTGGACGGAGATAAACCAGACCATTCAAATGCAAAAAAAAAAGCCCCTTCCGGAGCCTCTTTTTACGCGCTAAGAACTTTTCTTCCCTTAAGACGACGAGCTTGCAGAACTTTACGACCGTTCTTCGTGCTCATTCTTTTACGGAAACCATGGTTTTTCTTACGCTTTCTCGTATTCGGGTTAAACGTCGGACCCATCTATAGCACCTCCCTACCTGAGGATATCCATCCTACAAAATTTCTACTACTCATTAAATCACAAATCAAGCAAGAAAGTCAACCTACATGAGCGTGCAGAAGGATCTGCCAAAATCGGCAGCCGCAGCCCCAAAAGAATAACCTGTGTATAAAATTTAGACGAGCGAAACAGAACTCTGTCGAAAATTAACACAATATCAACAATATCTTGTGTTGTGAACAATTTCTATGCACAACTTGTTGTAATTGTGGATAATACCAAACAATCCGTTGATTAACAAGCCATCTTTTGATAAGATGATTATGTTTCTGTTGTGGATATAACCTAATCCTTCTCCGATTTATCAACAGTCTGTGGATAACATTGTGAACAAAATTCCCTCTATAAGAATAAGTCATTTTAGCCGAATCTTAATAATGTGGATAAAACGACAAAATCCGTCCTTTATTGAGCCCATCAGACATTAAGGTTCTTTTTGCCGTTAAACGTGCAGACTATACTCTGATTGCGTTTGAGCTGCTAAATCTCGCGGAACGCTCCGTTTGAGTTCAACATAATGATTTATGCACAGATGCTTTTTTCTATTTAACTGGCCCTAAGCCACATGTTTGATTTCAAAGGAGTGAATTATTGTGGAAGGCCATTCTACGGACTTATGGCAGCAAATCTTATCGATCATCCAAACAAAACTCAGTAAGCCGAGCTTCGATACCTGGCTCAAATCAACGAAAGCGACAGTCTTCAATGATTCCACTGTCGTTATTTGTGCGCCTAACAATTTCGCGCAGGAATGGTTGGAAAGCCGCTATACCAAGCTGATCGAAGGCACCATTTACGATTTCACCGGCAAGCATGTATCCGTCAAATTCGTTATCGAAACCGAGGAGCAGAAAGCGCAATCAGCTGCCGTTCAGCCGACCGTGCTGCCTCCGAAGGGACCAGCCATCGTCGCGGGTGAAGAGAATTTCACCAACATGATGAATTCCAGGTACACCTTCGATACATTCGTTATCGGATCCGGGAATCGTTTCGCGCACGCGGCATCGCTCGCCGTAGCCGAAGCGCCGGCCAAAGCTTATAACCCGCTCTTTCTATATGGAGGCGTAGGTCTGGGCAAAACGCATCTGATGCACGCCATCGGCCATTATGTGCTGGAGCATAATCCAGGAGCTCGCGTTCTGTATATTTCATCCGAGAAGTTTACGAATGAATTCATCAATGCCGTCCGGGATAACCGCGGCGAAGGGTTCCGCAACAAATATCGAACGATCGACGTGCTATTAATTGACGATATTCAATTCCTCGCGGGTAAAGAAGGTACGCAGGAGGAGTTTTTCCATACATTTAACGCGCTTCATGAGGAAGGCAAACAAATTATTATCTCCAGCGACCGGCCGCCTAAGGAGATTCCAACCTTGGAAGACCGCCTGCGCTCCAGATTCGAATGGGGATTGATAACGGATATTCAGCCTCCGGACCTGGAGACACGCATCGCCATCTTGCGGAAAAAGGCGAAAGCCGAGAATTTGGAGATTCCGAACGAAGCGATGATCTATATCGCGAACCAAATCGATACGAATATTCGTGAGCTTGAAGGTGCGCTGATCCGCGTAGTGGCCTACTCCTCTCTGATCAATCAGGACATCAGCGTTCATTTGACCGCAGAAGCGTTGAAGGATATCATTCCGTCGAACCGGCCCAAAGTCATTACGATTCAGGATATTCAGCAGCGCGTTGGTGAATTCTATGGATTGAAGCTTGAGGATTTCAAGGCGCGCAAACGAACAAAAGCCGTAGCCTTCCCTAGGCAGGTCGCGATGTACCTGGCACGGGAGCTGACGGACTTCTCTTTGCCGAAAATCGGAGATAATTTTGGCGGCCGCGACCATACGACGGTCATACACGCCCATGAGAAAATATCGCAACTGCTGCAAGAGGACCAGGAGCTCTACAAGGTCATTCATAACCTGACGGAGCGCATCAAGAACCCCTCTTAATAACCTTTGATTTATGATAAGCCTATGCACAAACTATGCACATGTGGATAGGCTTGCTTTATATAAGCTTCATCCACATATCCACATATCCAGAGGCCCTACTGCTATTACTAATAAAGAATGATATTATATAAAGATATGCCAACGAATCTCAAAAAAGAACCGCAGGAGTGAAGTCATGAAATTAACGATTCTTAAAGACCATTTAATTGAATCCATTGGTCACGTTTCCAAAGCAATCTCATCCCGTACAACCATCCCCATTCTGACTGGGATCAAAATAGATGCAACCGTAAGCGGCGTTACCCTTACAGCCAGCGATACCGACATTTCCATTCAAAGCTTCACACCTAGTGAAAATGGAACGAACAAAATCATTCAGTTATATCAAGCCGGCAGCGTAGTGCTTCCAGCTAAATTTTTCGTTGAAATTATTCGTAAACTGCCAGCTCAACTTATTGAGATTGAAGTAAGCCACAATTTCCAAACCGTTATTCGTTCAGGTTCTTCGGAAATTCAAATCATGGGGCTCGATCCCGACGAATATCCGCTGCTGCCGGAAATCGAAGAAAGCAAGATGCTTCGTCTGCCGAGCGATCTCTTAAAAACGATGATTAAACAGACGTCTTATGCCGTTTCGACCAATGAATCGACACCGATTCTTACCGGGGTTCTTTGGAACATTAACGGAGACAAGCTCAAATTCATCGCCTGCGACCGTCATCGCCTTGCCAGCAGAGAAGTTACCGTCGATAATGACAATGCGCATAATTTGCCGAACATTGTTATTTCCGGCCGTACGCTGAATGAGTTGAGCAAAATTTTGCCTGATCAGAACTCCCTTATAGATATAGTTATTTCGGACAATCAGGTTTTATTCAAGATTCATTCGATTTTATTTTATTCCCGCATTTTGGACGGTACTTACCCGGATACGTCGAAGCTGATTCCGCAATCCTTCCAAACCGAGATGGTCGTTCCGACCAAGGAATTGGCGGAAGCGATCGATCGCGCCTACCTGTTGTCCAAGGAAGAGAAGACCAATATCGTCAAAATGATCATGTTGGAAGATCAAACGATCGAGATCTCCTCCAGCTCCTCCGAGCTCGGTAAAGTCACGGAGCAAATTAACCTGCAGCATATTGCCGGCGAACTGCTCAAAATTTCGTTTAACTCCAAATATATGCTTGATGCGCTTAAAGTGCTCGATTCCGAGTTCATTCACATCGGATTTACTGGAGCCATGCAGCCTATCATCATGAAACCGCAAGATTCGACGAACATTTTACAGCTGATCTTGCCTTATCGAACAACCAACTAAGGGGGCTCCAGCATGAAACAAATCGCTATTAACACGGAATACATTACGCTCGGCCAGTTTCTGAAGCTGTCGGATTGTATATCCACAGGTGGACAAGCCAAATTTTTCGTTGTGGATACCAAAATTGAAGTAAACGGGCAAGCGGAAAATCGCAGAGGACGGAAACTCGTTCCGAAGGATATTGTGACCGTGGAGGGTTTCGGACAATTCGAAGTCGTTAGCTCCTGAGACCGCGTGTTGCCAGGAGGATGACCACCTATGTTTCTTAATAGACTTGCGCTCAAATCTTACCGGAATTACGAACAGATCGAGCTGACCACCGATCGCAATGTGAATATATTCGTCGGACCTAATGCTCAAGGCAAGACGAATCTGCTGGAATCGATCTATGTTTTGGCCATGACCAAGTCACACCGGACTCACCAGGACAAAGAGTTGATCGGATGGAACGGCGAGACTACGCAGCTGCACGCCCAAATTCAAAAGCGTTACGGCACTTGCCAATTGGATCTCTCGATTTCCCCCAAAGGCAAAAAAGCGAAAATCAACGGCCTCGAGCAAAAGAAGCTAAGCAATTTTATCGGTGCGCTCAACGTCGTCATGTTCGCTCCCGAGGATCTGGAGATCGTGAAAGGGACACCCGGCGTTAGGCGCCGGTTCCTCGACATGGAGATCGGCCAGGTCCAGCCCTCCTATCTCTACGATTTATCGCAATACCAGAAAATTTTGCAGCAGCGGAACAATTATTTAAAGCAAAATTACCCTGGTAAAAGCACACCGGACGCCATGTTGGACATCTGGAACGAACAATTAGCACAGTATGGTGTTAAAATTATGAAAAAGCGTCAAAACTTTATTAAGAAGCTGCAACAATGGGCGGAAACCATTCATCGAGGAATTACGAATGACAGCGAAGAGCTTCTCATCCGGTACTCCCCTTCTTTTGACATGGAGTCGTTTGAAGATGAATCTGTTTTATTAAACCAATTTATGATAAAGTTATCATTGGTTAGAGAGCAGGAATTCCGAAGAGGCGTTACGTTAGTGGGTCCTCATCGTGACGATCTTCTTTTTTACATTAACGACAAAGAAGTGCAAACCTACGGTTCTCAAGGGCAGCAGCGGACCACAGCGCTATCCCTCAAGCTGGCTGAGATTGAACTCATCCAGGAGGAAGTCGGCGAATATCCCCTTTTATTGCTTGATGATGTGCTTTCAGAGCTTGATGAATATAGGCAGACGCAGTTGATCCGCACGTTCCAGGAGAAGGTCCAGACGTTCATAACAACAACGGGTCTCGAGAGTGTCCATTTGGACCAACTGAACCATGCTTCCGTGTTTCATGTTTTGAAAGGAAATGTAAGTGGCAGGAGCTGAGGAGCATGTTTATACATTTGGGTGGAGAGAAAATTATAAGAGCTTCCGAACTGATTGCTATTTTCGATATCTCGATAGAGAAATCTTCAAAAATATCGAAACAATTCATTCAACAAGCTATAAAGGATAAAAAAACAGAAAAAATCGGCGATGAAGAATGCAAATCACTCGTTGTTACGAAGAGTAAAGTGTATTATTCCCCGATTTCCTCTACGACGCTCAAAAAAAGAGCGCATCTTTTGTTAACGAACTAACTTTTTTGTTCACATAAGAGAGTATAAGAGGTTTATCTCACTATAAAAAAGCAGGTGGAGATTAACATGTCTGTGAATCAAAATGCGTACGATGACAGTCAGATTCAGGTTCTGGAAGGGTTAGAAGCCGTTCGCAAAAGACCGGGTATGTATATTGGTTCAACCAGTGCCCGTGGACTTCACCATCTCGTTTGGGAAGTTGTCGATAACAGTATTGACGAGGCGTTAGCCGGGTTCTGTACGAAAATCGATGTAATTGTTCATAAAAATAATAGTATTACCGTCATTGATAACGGACGCGGGATTCCGGTCGGGGAAAATGCGAAGCTCAAACGTCCGACGCTTGAAGTCGTACTCACCGTATTGCATGCGGGCGGTAAATTCGGTGGCGAGGATTCCGGTTACAAAGTATCCGGGGGTCTGCACGGTGTAGGTATTTCCGTAGTTAATGCGTTGTCTGAGCACTTGACTGTGAGAGTAAAGAATAAAGGCCAAATTCATCAACAAGAATACCGCCGCGGAACACCGCAATATGATGTGAAAGTGGTTGGGGAGACGGAAGAAACGGGCACGACGGTCACGTTCCAGCCGGATCCGGAAATTTTCAAAGAAACGACAGAATACGACTACGATATCCTGCAATCCCGGATTCGCGAGCTCGCATTCCTGAATAAAGGCATCGAAATCAATCTCATTGACGAGCGTACGGATATGGCGACAACCCATATGTACGAGGGCGGTATTATTTCGTTCGTGCAGCATTTGAACCGCAACCGCGAAGTTGTCAACGAGACGCCGATCTACGTCGAAGGCAGCAAAGATAATATCTCCATCGAGATTGCACTTCAATACAACGACAGCTATACGGAAAATATTTACTCCTTCGCGAACAATATCAATACGCATGAGGGCGGGACGCACGAGTCCGGCTTCAAGAGCGCCTTAACGCGGATTCTGAACGAATATGCCCGTAAAACGAATTCACTGAAAGAAAGCGACTCGAACTTGTCGGGCGACGATGTGCGCGAAGGTTTGGCTGCGATTATTTCCGTGAAAATTCCAGAGCCGCAATTCGAAGGGCAGACCAAAACGAAGCTTGGCAACAGCGAAGTCCGCGGAATTGTGGAATCGCTCTTCGCCGAGAAGCTGCAAGAATTCATGGAAGAGAATCCTGCTACTGCGAAGAAAATCCTTGAAAAAGGCATTCAGGCGGCCAGAGCCAGAGAAGCCGCGCGCAAAGCCAGAGAGCTTACTCGTCGTAAGAGTGCGCTGGAAGTGAGCGCCCTGCCGGGTAAACTGGCGGATTGCTCGTCTAAGGATGCGTCCATCAGCGAGATCTACATCGTAGAGGGTGACTCTGCGGGCGGATCGGCCAAACAAGGGCGCGATCGCCATTTCCAAGCGATTTTGCCGCTGCGCGGTAAAATTTTGAACGTTGAGAAAGCCAGATTGGACCGGATTTTGTCGAATACGGAAATCCGCGCGATGATTACAGCCTTCGGTACCGGAATCAGCGATGATTTCGATATCAACAAAGCGCGTTATCACAAAATTATTATTATGACGGATGCCGATGTCGACGGAGCGCATATTCGTACGCTTCTGCTTACGTTCTTCTACAGATACATGAAAAAGCTGATTGAATCCGGCTTTGTGTATATTGCACAACCTCCTCTGTTCAAATTGGAGAGAAATAAAACCGTTCGTTATGCTTACAACGAGAAGCAAAGAGAAATCATCATGCAAGAATTCGGCGAAGGCGCCAAAGTGAACGTTCAACGTTACAAAGGACTGGGCGAGATGAATCCGGAACAGCTATGGGAAACGACGATGGATCCGGAGAGCCGGACACTGCTGCAGGTGACGATCGAAGATGCGATTGAAGCGGATACGCTCTTTGACTCTTTGATGGGCGATAACGTAGAACCTAGAAGAGATTTCATCGAAGAACACGCAATTTACGTGAAAAATCTTGATATCTAAACGATTCAAACGTTGTTAACGATGTAAGCTTTCAGGAGGAACATTCATGAGCGAAGAATTACATTCGCAAGTCAGAGAAATTGACATTTCTACCGAAATGCGTACATCCTTCTTAGACTATGCGATGAGTATCATTGTCAGTCGTGCTTTGCCAGATGTTAGAGACGGACTGAAGCCCGTTCATCGTCGTATCCTGTATGCGATGTCCGAGCTGGGCATGTCTCCAGATAAACCGTATAAGAAATCAGCGAGAATCGTCGGTGAAGTTATCGGTAAATACCATCCGCACGGCGATTCCGCCGTGTATGAGACGATGGTGCGGATGGCCCAAGATTTCTCCCTGCGCTATATGCTTGTTGACGGTCATGGTAACTTCGGTTCGATTGACGGCGATATGGCGGCTGCCATGCGTTATACGGAGGCCCGTCTATCCAAGATTGCGATGGAGCTCCTTCGCGATATTAACAAAGAAACTATCGATTACGCACCGAACTATGACGGGGAAGAGCAAGAGCCAGTCGTGCTTCCATCGCGCTTCCCGAACTTGCTGGTCAACGGCAGCTCGGGTATTGCGGTAGGGATGGCGACGAACATTCCTCCTCATAATCTTCGGGAAGTCATTGACGGTATCCAGATGCTGATCGAGAATCCGGACGTTACGCCGATGGATTTGATGTCGGCCATCAAGGGTCCGGATTTCCCGACGGCCGGTTTCATTCTGGGCCGCGAAGGGATCAGACAAGCCTACACCACAGGCAGAGGCTCTGTGACGATGCGGGCAAGAACGACCATTGAAGAGAACAACAATAAGGCTAAGATCATCGTAAGCGAGCTGCCTTATCAAGTGAATAAAGCAAGATTGGTTGAGAAGATCGCCGAGCTTGTGCGTGAGAAGAAGATCGATGGTATCACGGATCTTCGCGATGAGTCCGACCGTAACGGGATGCGTGTCGTAATCGAGCTTCGCCGCGACGTGAACCCGAATGTCGTATTGAACAACTTGTTCAAACAGACGGCTATGCAGTCGAACTTCGGGATCATTATGCTGGCGCTCGTCAACGGCCAACCGAAGGTTTTGAATCTTCGCGATATGCTTCAGTACTACCTGAAGCACCAGCAGGAAGTTATCCGCCGCAGAACGGAATACGATTTGCGCAAGGCGGAAGCGCGCGCGCACATCTTGGAAGGTTTGCGCATCGCGCTTGACCACCTGGATCAGGTCATCGCTTTGATCCGAGCCTCCCGGACGACGGAAGAGGCCAGAGACGGCCTCATGAATACATTTAATTTGAGCTTCGATCAGGCTCAAGCGATTCTGGATATGCGCTTGCAGCGCCTGACCGGTTTAGAGCGGGAGAAAATCGAAGCCGAGTATGCCGAGCTGATGAAGAAAATCGCTGAACTGAAAGCGATTCTTGCCGATGAGCAGCTGATTCTAGCGATCATTAGCGAAGAGCTCAATGAAATCAAAGAGAAGTTCGGCGACGATCGCCGTTCCGAGATCACCGTCGGTGAAGAAAGCATCGAGGACGAAGATCTCATCCCTCGCGAGGATGTCGTCATTACGATTACCCATACGGGCTACATCAAGCGTCTTCCGGTTACGACTTACAAGAACCAGAAGCGCGGAGGCCGCGGTATTGTCGGTATGGATACGAAAGACGACGACTTCGTGGAACATTTGTTCGTGACTAACACGCATCACTATTTGATGTTCTTTACGAACAAAGGAAAAGTATACCGGTTGAAAGCTTACGAGATTCCGGATTTGAGCCGAACTGCGCGCGGTACGCCGATCATTAACTTGATCCAGATCGAGCAAGGCGAGACGGTCAATGCCGTGATCCCGGTTGAGAGCTTCGAGACCGATCAATACTTGTTCTTCGCAACGAAGCAAGGGGTTGTGAAGAAAACGCCGATCGACGATTACTCGAACATTCGCAAGGGCGGCTTGATCGCCATCAACTTGCGCGATGATGACGATCTTATCGGCGTCAAACTGACGGACGGCAACCAAGGCATCATAATGGGGACCAAACTCGGTATGTCCATTCATTTCCCGGAACAAGACGTGCGTTCGATGGGAAGATCGGCTACAGGAGTCAAAGGGATTCAGTTGGATGAGGACGATGCTGTCATCGATATGGATGTCGTGCACGAAGATAACAGCGTCTTGATCGTAACGTCCAAGGGCTTCGGCAAGAGAACGCCTGTGTCGGAATACCGTATTCAATCCCGCGGCGGTAAAGGGATCAAAACCTTGAACGTCACCGAGAAGAACGGTCCGGTTGTCGGCCTGAAAATCGTTCAGGAAGATGAGGATCTCATGATTATTACGGCATCGGGAACTGTCATTCGTACAAGTATGGCTGGCATTTCCGTTATGGGCCGGAATACGCAAGGGGTGCGCCTCATCAATATCCGGGAAGACGACGAAGTTGGCACGCTGGCCCGCGTTCAGAAGAACGAAGAGCAGGCGGATAATGAGGAAGACGGCGACGACGAAACGGAAAGTACGGAATCGACCGATACCGAATAAAATAAATGACAGGGATGGGGCTTACAAACCCATCCCTTTTATTTTACAATAGGAACTATATGATAAACGTAAGGTGAGTGAGTAGTGTGCCAACTATAGCCGTCTCTCAATTGAAATACGGTGAGAAGCTGGGAGATCCAGTCATCACGAAGCTAGGGAACGTTCTTTTTCATAAAGGAAGGGTCATTAACGAGCGAGATATTGAAATTTTGAAGGCCTTCCTCATACCATCGGTTTATATCGAATCCAAGAACGGTGCGGAGCCGGAAGCTGCAGCAGAAGAAACGAAGGTAAAAGAGGCGGTGACGGCATCGGCAGCATCGGTACCTCCTTTTTATATCGAGTATCAGAATATGCTAAAGCTGCTCAAGCGCGTATTTCTGTTGGCGAATGGCGGGCAACCGCTGCCCATCATGGATCTTCGGAATGGGCTCGAGGCGCTTATTCAGCATATCGAGACATATAAGGTGCTCACTTTCACCCCCAAGAACCGCAATTTGCAAGACTATATTTATCACAAAAGTATTATGGTCAGCTTAACCGCCTATTCGTTAGCAAGATGGCATGGCATGCCGCAGAAAGATTTGATGCAGATTGCTCTGGCCGGTCTGCTGCATGATATTGGCGTAGCTAAGACGGACCCCGCTATCCTGGAGAAGAAAGGGCGTCTCTCTCAAGAAGAGATGGATGAGATTAAACAGCACACGCTGGCGGGATATCAAATTCTCAAAAATATTTCAGGCATCAACGAAGGTGTGAAGCTAACGGCCGTGCAGCATCACGAACGGGAAGACGGTTCCGGGTACCCGCTAGGTGTCAAAGGGGACAAGATTCATATCTACGCCAAGATTGTGGCGATCGCTGATATTTATAACGCAATGACGAATGAACGCTTTCACAAAACCGCGATGTCCCCTTATCTGGTATTAGAGCAATTGTTCACAGAGTCATTTGGGAAAGTGGATCCTACCCTAGTGCAAGTCTTTATTCATAAATCAACGCAAATCAGCAACGGTACTCTTGTGAAGCTTAGTGACAACCGTGTAGGAGAAATTGTCTTCTCGGACCGCTCGTATCCAACGAGGCCATGGGTGAATGTGAACGGAACGATCGTCAACCTGGCAACAGAAAGAAGCTTGTTTATAGAAGATGTTATTGGCCATGTGTAAAAAGTGTGTGTTGGTATGGAATGCCCCTGTGAAGGGGCTTTTTCTTTTTTCGAGAAAAAATGAATTTATGCTTGCATTCTGTTTCTAGATTTGATATATTACTCCTTGTCGCTTCGGCGGCCGAACACAAGAACGAAAGAAATTAAAAAAAGTTCTTGCAATCGGGTAGGCCGATGTGGTATATTGATCAAGTCGCTTTTGAAGGCGATGGATTAATAAGGAAGACATTGATCTTTGAAAACTGAACAACGAGTGAGTAAACAGAACGAGCAATCGTTCAAACATGAGATTAATAATCTCGCTAGCAAGTCAATTGAGCTATTCAGCTTTCAATAAATGAGCGAGCAATCGTTCAACTATTATGGAGAGTTTGATCCTGGCTCAGGACGAACGCTGGCGGCGTGCCTAATACATGCAAGTCGAGCGGAGCACTTCGGTGCTTAGCGGCGGACGGGTGAGTAACACGTA
>NZ_JARADB010000022.1 GCF_028765165.1 Paenibacillus sp. MAHUQ-63
TGCAAGCCATAGCTTCGGTGGCGTGTTTAGCCCCGTTACATTTTCGGCGCAGAGTCACTCGACCAGTGAGCTATTACGCACTCTTTCAATGGTGGCTGCTTCTAAGCCAACATCCTGGTTGTCTGTGCAACTCCACATCCTTTCCCACTTAACACACACTTGGGGACCTTAGCTGATGGTCTGGGCTGTTTCCCTTTTGACAATGGATCTTAGCACTCACTGTCTGACTCCCGGATTTAAGTTTGTGGCATTCAGAGTTTGACTGGACTTGGTAACCCTTGGCGGGCCCCGCACCCAATCAGTGCTTTACCTCCACAACTCCACATCCGAGGCTAGCCCTAAAGCTATTTCGGGGAGAACCAGCTATCTCCGAGTTCGATTGGAATTTCTCCGCTACCCCCACCTCATCCCCGAATTTTTCAACATTCGTGGGTTCGGGCCTCCAGTGAGTGTTACCTCACCTTCACCCTGGACAGGGGTAGATCACACGGTTTCGGGTCTACGTCCACGTACTGAAGCGCCCTATTCAGACTCGCTTTCGCTGCGGCTCCATCTTTTCGACTTAACCTCGCACGGGAACGTAACTCGCCGGTTCATTCTACAAAAGGCACGCCATCACCCATATAGAGGGCTCTGACTTCTTGTAAGCACACGGTTTCAGGTTCTTTTTCACTCCGCTTCCGCGGTGCTTTTCACCTTTCCCTCACGGTACTGCTTCACTATCGGTCACTAGGGAGTATTTAGCCTTGGCAGATGGTCCTGCCGGATTCCGACGGGGTTTCACGTGACCCGCCGTACTCAGGATCCCTCTAGGCTTGCGTTTGTTTTTGGCTACAGGGCTTTTACCTTCTATGCCGGACCTTTCCAGATCACTTCGCCTAACAAACATGGGCCATCACGAGGTCCTACAACCCCAAGGGGCAAGCCCCTTGGTTTGGGCTGTTCCGCTTTCGCTCGCCGCTACTGACGGAATCACTTTTGTTTTCTTTTCCTCCAGGTACTTAGATGTTTCAGTTCCCTGGGTCTGCCTTCAACCATCCTATGTATTCAGATGGAGATAACTGCGCATTACCACAGCTGGGTTCCCCCATTCGGACATCCCCGGATCAAAGCCTGCTTACGGCTCCCCGAGGCATTTCGTCGTTCGCCACGTCCTTCATCGGCTCCTAGTGCCTAGGCATCCTCCGTGTGCTCTTTCTAGCTTAACCTAGAAAAAAACAATTAAAGATTTCGCATGAACAAGTCATGCTACCTAAGTTCTTACTTAACTTTCGTTTCGTTATCTAGTTTTCAAGGAACAAGTTTGGAATCGTTGTAATCGATATTCCCTCGCCCTCTCTTAGCAGCGAAAGTTATCTTATCACAACTCTTCACCTCATTTCAAGTCGAAATTTCTTAGAAATTCTGTCTTGAAATGATGTTTGGTGGAGCCAAGCGGGATCGAACCGCTGACCTCCTGCTTGCAAGGCAGGCGCTCTCCCAGCTGAGCTATGGCCCCAAATTTACCCCAAAAAGTGAAGTATGCCTTCGAGGTGAATTCCGATTACTTTTTGGGGACCCCGATACTCACTATGAAGTTTATAAGTGGGCCCTAGTGGACTCGAACCACCGACCTCACCCTTATCAGGGGTGCGCTCTAACCAGCTGAGCTAAGGGCCCGTATAGATGAAACTCTCCAAAATAAAAACCCACCTACAAGCTTTCGAAGCTTTCCTCGAAAGCTTGCCATGGGTCTCGCTTGGCAACGTTCTACTCTCCCAGAACCCTGCGGTTCAAGTACCATCGACGCTGGAGGGCTTAACGGTCGTGTTCGAGATGGGAACGCGTGGATCCCCTCCGCCATCATCACCAAACGATGAAAGATTGCTCTTTCAAAACTGAACACGAGTGAGTAACACGTTTGTGTATCCGAAGATACTTGACTGGGTCGTTGCAGACCCGAGTCTCCATAGAAAGGAGGTGATCCAGCCGCACCTTCCGATACGGCTACCTTGTTACGACTTCACCCCAATCATCTACCCCACCTTCGGCGGCTGGCCCCCTTGCGGGTTACCCCACCGACTTCGGGTGTTGTAAACTCTCGTGGTGTGACGGGCGGTGTGTACAAGACCCGGGAACGTATTCACCGCGGCATGCTGATCCGCGATTACTAGCAATTCCGACTTCATGCAGGCGAGTTGCA
>NZ_JARADB010000014.1 GCF_028765165.1 Paenibacillus sp. MAHUQ-63
ATCTCGAACACGACCGTTAAGCCCTCCAGCGTCGATGGTACTTGAACCGCAGGGTTCTGGGAGAGTAGAACGTTGCCAAGCACGAGAGAAAGCCTTTCTGAGAGAAATCTCAGGAAGGTTTTTTTGTATGTACGCAACTGCCGGCAAAGCGGCTGCATGTCAAAGAGACCCTTTACCGCCTGTTATTGCAGGTAGCAAGAGGTCTCTTTTTCCGTAATTTTGATCAAACCGCTCTTCCGGTATGGACGGAAACGAAAAAGCATCCATAGCCGCGGCATGAGCATCCACAAGTGGAAAATCACGAGGTAGAGGAGCCAAGGATGAGGAATCCATGGATAGAGCAGCATGATCATGGAAAGTCCGATCCAGAACAAGTGGAGCTGGATGCGATTAACGAGCTTCACGGAAGCATGTCCCTCTGGCAGCGATCCGCACCAGAAGACGCCCCAGCGATAAGTCCACCCTCGCATAGCCATCCCGATGGTGTATTGAAAATAGACGCGCACGAGCAGCGTATGAAACACAAGTAGAATCGGGTAGCCCAGCAAGAGAGGGAGCCAGTTCTCGGGGTCGAATTTGAAGAAGAGTGCTAGCGCTAAAACTAGAAGATATAAGATCTTTTTATACAGGGAATGATAAATTCGTT
The DNA here is from genome assembly GCF_028765165.1 of Paenibacillus sp. MAHUQ-63. Taxonomy (GTDB): domain Bacteria; phylum Bacillota; class Bacilli; order Paenibacillales; family NBRC-103111; genus Paenibacillus_E. The sequence continues at coordinate 647 of NZ_JARADB010000014.1, forward strand.
TAACTAAAGTATAGCTATAAATCGTAGATTGCTTGGAGAGAGTTGCTTCTTGTTTCGTGGACATGGATGCTGACCTCCGTAAGCCGGTTAATCTTATATTAGGGTATATCGGCACATTCCTTCCAAAATATGAGCGTTTAGCTAGTTTGGGAGAATCGCGAGCCGGATATACTAATAGTAAAAGAACATGGGGTGATTCATATGGAGGAGAACCGAATTGGGATATGTATGATCTGTGAGCAGCAGCGTATTGGCGGCATTCATATTATTACAGCTTTCATTTGCGATGAATGCAGCGGTGAAATTGTGAGAACCAATGTGAGCGATCAGAAATACCCGTTCTTCGTGAAGCAGATGAAAAAAGCATTTTATACAGGGAATTCTAAACAGCATTATATGAATTAATGGGAGAAGCTTCTGTTCGGAAGCTTTTTTGTTTTTTTGGCTTCAATCCACTACTATAAGGGTACTAAGTAGAAAGTTCAAGGAGCCTCTAGCGAATGGATAGCAATTCTCAAAGCAATCACCAGGACAGCCGGCACCGGGCACCGCTGTTTCAAGCGATGGTCGATCATCAAGCACGGAACCCGGTAAGCCTCCATGTCCCCGGACATAAGTCAGGCCAAGGCCTGCTGAGCGAGGGGGCTGATTATTTGCAACAAGTGATGTCGGTCGATTTCACCGAAATAACAGGTCTGGACGACTTGCACCACGCCGAGGGTGTGATTCTGGAGGCGGAGCAGCTGGCCGCGGACTGTTTCGGAGCGGAGGAGACGCATTTTCTCATTGGGGGCAGTACAGTCGGGAACTTGGCGATGATTTCAGCCGTTTGTGAAAGAAACGATATATTGCTCGTACAAAGGAACGTTCATAAATCAGTCCTGCATGGACTTATGTTAGCTGGAGCAAGAGCAGTGTTCATTGCCCCGGCCATCGATTCGGAAACAGGGATAGCGGCCAGTGTACGCATAGAGGATGTAAGACAAGCACTGGAGCAGTATCCCGAGGCCAAAGGGCTCTTCCTCACCAATCCGAATTATTACGGTATCGGCACGGAATTGACGCCTTTCGCCGAGCTGATGCATGCCCATGGGAAGGTGCTGCTTGTGGATGAAGCGCATGGGGCACATTATGGCTTTCATCCGCAGGTTCCGGCCTCCGCTCTCTCGCATGGTGCGGACGCGGTTGTGCAATCCACGCATAAGATGCTGACAGCCATGACAATGGGCGCTATGCTCCATCTGCAAGGTCCGCTCATCGACCGCGGCGCCATCCGGCGGCTGCTCGGGATGCTGCAGAGCTCGAGTCCTTCGTATCCGATAATGGCCTCTTTGGATTTGGCCAGAAAGAGGATGCATACGGAAGGTCAGGCATGGATGGCAGCAGGGATTGCCGTCGTGACAGAATTCAGATCCTTGCTGGATGGAATAAGCAGGTTTCACTATTTCCCGAAGGAATTCCCGGCGGTTCAACCAACAGACGTGAGTGAAGAAGGCCGCGAGACGGCGGACCCGTTCAAGGTCGCCCTATATGATGCAACGAATAGGCTGACTCCGACAGAGCTCAAGGAGCGGTTGGAGGAGCAGGGCGTTTACATAGAAATGACGGATGCCCGTCATGTGCTGCTCGTTTTCACGCCGGCTACGAGTCGTGCGGAGATGTTAAGGGTCGCAGATGCATTGAATAACATTTGTTTGGACGCGCCGGAACAAAAGAAGGAACTTCAGGCGCCCATCTCGAATATACTTAAATTACCCTACTACACACGAATCTCTTCGCCGGTGGCTTTTGATCTGAGAGAAAGATCAGGCGCGAAGCAAGGGGAGGAAGCGGTGAGGAAGGTAAGCATTCAGGATGCGGTGGGCATGAAGTCTGCGGATATGGTCATCCCGTATCCACCAGGCGTTCCTTATCTTTACCCCGGCGAAATCATCACAGAATCGATAGTCCAAGCGCTGGAGCAGCTTGCAGCAAGTGGAATCAAGTTTCAAGGTACAGAATTCGGTCAGACACACAAGTTGAAGATATACACATAAACTATTTTATATCGACTGGTAAAGCAGCATGCAGGAGGAAGAGTGAACGGAATATTCATTACGTTTGAAGGGCCGGACGGCTCAGGCAAAACGACGCAGTTGAAGAAATTAGGTGAGGAGCTGGGGAAATTAGGACATGATGTCCTCGTTACGCGAGAACCGGGCGGAACCGCGATCAGCGACAAGATTCGCAGCATCATTCTGGATCCGGTTAACGAGGAGATGGTGGATCAGGCGGAAGTGCTGCTGTATGCGGCTTCCAGAGCGCAGCATGTTCACCAATTGATTATACCGGCGCTTGAAGCAGGACGGATCGTATTATGCGACCGGTTCATCGATGCAAGTGTTGCGTATCAAGGATATGGGCTTGGCGTTGACGTTGAGCAAGTCAAGGCAATTTCGCGCTATGCCAGCTCCGGACTGCAAGCGACGCGCACTTTCATTCTGGATGTTCCTGTAGAGGTCAGCATGGCCAGATTGCATCAGAGAGCAGCAGGAGCGAGCGGCGCTGCCGAGCAGCTGGACCGCATCGAGCAGAAGCATGTCGATTACCATAGCCGGGTAAGGGAAGGCTTTCATCAGATTGCAGCCGATCATCCTGATCGCGTAAGAGTAATCAATGCGAACCGCAGCGTGGAGGAGATTGCGGAGGACATTTGGACTCAATGCAGCCGACTGCTAGAGGAACATTTTGCATAGGGAGCATTTTTCTCCCTAAAGCAGAAAATGCATTCTTAGTTTATAATAAGAGGAGGCAACCCCTATGAAACTAGTCGTAGCCGTAGTGCAAGATAAGGATAGCAACCGTCTTTCCAATGCTTTGATCAAGGAAGGGTTTCGTGCGACGAAATTGGCAAGTACAGGCGGATTCCTGCGCGCAGGGAACACAACGTTCATGATCGGTACGGAAGATGAGAGAGTCCAGGAAGTTATGCAAGTCATTCGCGCCAATTGCAAGATTCGGGAGCAGCTCGTTACGCCGGTTTCTCCGATGGGAGGAACGACGGATTCCTACATTCCGTTTCCGGTGGAAGTGCAAGTTGGCGGAGCGGCGGTTTTCGTACTGCCGGTCGAACGCTTCGAGCATTACTGATTGCATTGTAAATTAGATCTATACGAGGATGGATGTACGGTGAAAATTAATCCGGGGTGGCAGCCCATCGGTAAGAACGTCAAAGTGAATGAGAACGTCCCGCCGCCACAGATGGCCCCCCGGAATTTCTCTGAAATCATGCAGCAGCATGATGAGAAGTTTACGCAGGAGCAATTGTCCAGAATGGTGCAGCAAATTACGCTGCAGGGAGACCGTCTGTCGCGGGCGATGACGGTGAGAGAGCTGCTTCAGTATAAGCTGTTGATCAAACAGTTCCTGGAGGAAACGGCTCGCCGCGGCGTTAATTTACGAGATACGAAGGGCTGGGACCGACGCGGCCGTTCGAAGCGATATAAGCTGTTGGAAGAAATCGACCTGGAGCTTCTCTCCTTGGCGGATGAGCTGCTGGAGAGCGAGCAGGGGCGCATTGAAATTTTGCAGAAAATCGGAGAAATCCGAGGGATGCTGATTAATTTGTTATTCTAGGATGGTGCCAGAACGAATGTCCTTCCAATCCATACCGGGACAAGCTGCGGCGAAGCAGCTTCTGCAGAACGGGCTGCGACAAGATAAGCTGTCTCATGCCTACATATTTAGCGGACCTGTGGGAACAGGGCGTTCAGCCATGGCGATCGCTTTGGCCAAAGCGATATATTGTCAGCACGGGACGGATGATGCCTGCGGCGAATGTCTGGAGTGCCGCAAGGTGGAGCACGGGAATCATCCTGATTTGCATATCGTGAGTCCGGAAGGAGCTTCGATCAAGATCGAGCAAATCCGTGAGCTGCAGAAGGAGTTCGCTTATCGCGCAACAGCTTCCGGCACGAAAATCTATATGTTGCATCACGCGGATAAAATGACGGTGCAGGCTGCCAACAGTCTGCTGAAATTCTTGGAAGAGCCGACTTCGCGAGTCATTGCGATTCTGATTACGGAGAATGGCAACGCGCTGCTGCCGACGATTCAATCGCGGGCGCAGTGGATCCAATTCACGCCTATGCCGCGTGAACAGATGATCCTCGCACTCCTGGAGGAGGGCTATCCCTCAACGCTTGTACAGCCCGCCGCGCATTTAACCGCAGGATTGCAAGCTGCAAGGGAACTGATCGGTGCGAATTGGTTTGCAGAAATGAGAACCGTAATGTTACAATTAGCGAAGGAGACACTCACGCGGTTTCCTACTTCTATGATTACGGTTCAACAACGAATTGTGAAAACAGAGCTTGCGGAGCATATGTCGAGTCTTTTCGACTTGTTGATCCTCTGGTTTAAAGATATGGTGCAGCTGCGTTTAGAGCGCAGGGACAAGCTTGTATATAACGACCAGCTGGACTGGATGAGCTCCCTCGCGCTTAGCCGGGACGTTTCGGTCTGGGTGCGTATGATGGAGCAAGCCGTAGATTTGCAAAAGCGACTGCGCTTCAATGCCAATTCTCAGCTGGTTATAGAGAAAATGCTCGTGGAGATGCAGGGGGTGTAAAATGTATTCGGTTGTAGGCGTCCGCTTCAAAAAAGCGGGTAAAATATATTATTTCGATCCGATCGATTTGCCGATCGAGAAAGAAAGTGCCGTCATTGTGGAAACCGCTCGCGGTGTGGAATACGGCAAAGTGGTCGTAGGCAAGAAGAATGTCAAAGAGAACGACGTTGTGCTGCCGCTCAAGAAGGTCATTCGCATAGCGGATGATTCGGATGCTGATTTGGTCGAAGAGAATAAAAAAGCAGCCAAAGATGCCTTCCAGACGTGCCACGACAAAATCAAAGACCATAATCTTAAGATGAAACTTGTGGACGTAGAGTATACCTTTGACCGCAATAAAATCATTTTTTACTTCACGGCTGAAGGGCGGGTCGATTTCCGCGAGCTGGTGAAGGATTTGGCGAGTATTTTCCGGACCCGGATCGAACTGCGCCAAATTGGCGTGCGGGACGAAGCGAAGATGCTGGGCGGGATCGGCCCGTGCGGCCGGATCTTATGCTGCTCGTCGTTCTTGGGTGATTTTGAGCCGGTATCGATCAAGATGGCCAAGGATCAGAATTTATCGCTCAATCCGACGAAAATTTCCGGCTTATGCGGCAGGTTGATGTGCTGTCTCAAGTATGAGCACGACAATTATGAAAGTGCGAAGGATTCATTGCCAACCGTCGGAAGGCATGTAATCACCTCTTTTGGTAACGGTAAGGTATTAGGATTAAACATCAATGAGCGTACGGCCAAAGTTCAGCTGTTTGAACTAGGCAAAACACTTGATTTACCTTTCGACGATGTAGTTGAACAAGAATAGCGACAGTAGGATCCAAGGAGGCGCTGGCCAGTAAGCATGCATGGCACTAGAGGTGAAAGCGTGGATAAACAGGATATTTTTGGACAAATAGATGGAATCGAAGAAAGAATGGGTGCCACTTATGCGGAACTAGGCGCCTTGAAGAAGCAAATCATTATACTCATTGAAGAAAATAAGCGACTAAGCATAGAGAATCAGCAGCTGCGCAAACTGATCCGGCAAGAGGAAACGGTTGTCGAGAAGCCTGTCGGCGTTGCGGAGGAACCGGTGTCCATGCCGGGAGCCGGATATGATAATTTGACCCGCTTGTACAATGAAGGCTTCCATATTTGCAATGTGTACTATGGTCACCTTCGGACTGAGGGAGATTGTTTGTTTTGCTTATCCTTTTTAAATAAATAAGAGCAATTGACCGTAGGGGTGTATGCCTTACGGTTTTTTTCCATAACTCAGCAAGACTTAGCAAAGGAATGAAATTGACGAATGGTGCCACTCAGACCAACCGAGCGAATTGACGATTTACTGACTTATGATTTGAAAATCATTCAAAGCGACGAAGTGTTCAGCTTCTCGATGGATGCTGTCCTGCTGGGACGGTTCTGCAGTTTGCCGCCGAAAGGCCGCGTCATTGACTTATGTACGGGCAACGGGGTCGTACCGCTGCTCTTATCCACACGAACGCGCGCGGAGATCTGGGGCGTTGAGATTCAGGAGCGTCTGGCCGATATGGCGGTGCGCAATGCCGTGTTGAATGATTTGGGGGACAGGCTGCATATGATACAAGGTGACCTCAAAACGATTCATGGCACCTTGGGCCACGGGCAGTTCGATGCCGTAACGGTGAACCCGCCGTATTTGCCTGTACCGAACGGAGAACAGAACGTGAACGCGCATGTTGCGGCAGCCCGGCATGAGATTCATTGCAACCTGGAGGATGTCGTTGCTGCGTGCGCGAAGCTGGTGAAAGCAGGCGGGAAGACAGCGATGGTGCATCGGGCTACGCGTGTGGTCGACATCATATGCTTGATGAGGAAATACCGCCTGGAGCCGAAGCGGATTCGCTACGTTCATGCCCGGGCCGGCGAAGAGGCGATGATGGTGCTGATCGAGGCGATCAAGGATGGAAAGCCCGAAATCCGTACGCTGCCTCCACTTATCGTCTATGATGAGAACCAGGAGTACTGCAAAGAACTGAAAGACATTTATTACGGGGGCAGAGCCTCGTTAGAGTTTTCAGAAGCGTAAAGGTAGAACAGACTATAGGCGAAGAGGGAACTGACATTGAGCTTGCATGTGCAGAAAAGTTATCGCGAAGACGGGAGCGCCGCAGGTACGCTCTATCTGGTTGCCACACCGATCGGCAACCTTGAAGACATGACCTTCCGGGCGATCCGCATCCTGAAGGAAGTGAACCTGATTGCCGCAGAGGACACGCGGCAAACCCGCAAGCTGCTGACGCACTTCGAAGTCGCCACGCGACTCGTCAGCTATCACGAACACAACAAGCAGGCAAGCGGTCCGGAGCTCGTCCGCTTGCTGCTTGAAGGGCAGAGCATCGCGCTGGTCAGCGATGCGGGTCTGCCGGCCATCTCCGATCCAGGCTACGACCTGGTGAGGATGGCCATAGAGCAGGGCGCGCCGGTGGTACCGGTGCCCGGCGCGAATGCAGCCCTGTCGGCGCTGATTGCATCAGGCTTGCCGACAGAGCGTTTCACCTTCGTTGGATTTCTCCCCCGGGAGAAAAAGGAGCAGACGAAGGTGCTGGAAGGGCTGCAGCATGCGCAGGAGACGCTGCTGTTCTATGAATCGCCGCACCGCGTCGACAAGACACTTGCCCGCATGGCGGAAGTGTGGGGGCCGGAGCGCCGGGTGTGTATGGCCCGCGAGTTGACGAAGCGGTACGAGGAGTTCGTGCGCGGCACGATTGCAGAGTGCCTGGCGTTCCTGGAGCAGAATCCGCCGCAGGGCGAATACTGCTTGATCGCCGAAGGCGCGTCGGCCGAAGCGGCCAAGGAGGCCGCGGACGGCTGGTGGGAGGCGAAGACGCTTGCCGAGCATGTCGAGCATTATGAGGCGCAAGGCAGCGACCGGAAGGAAGCCATGAAGCAGGTGGCGAGCGACCGCGGGCTTTCCAAGCGAGACGTCTACAATGCTTTGCTTGATCGTTAAGGCGAGGGTGCCGATCGGGGTGGGGAGAGGGAACCGCAAGCAAGGTTCCCTGCGTTCCGGACAAAAAAAGATCTCTAACCTGTGGCCGGAGCCAACACGATTAGAGATTAGAGGAGATATGAAAAAGGTTAGAATTACCAATAGGATAAGTGCTACTTCTATTATATACTATTTTTCTTATTTTGTCACAGGTGTTGGCATCTCTGCTAAACAAATATGACAAACAATTTTTCCCTTAAAGTACGAAACGCCTTCGGCATTCCCGCAGAAGATGCAGGCAGGCTCATATTTCTTAAGCATGATGCGTTCGCCATCTACATAAATTTCCAAAGCGTCCTTCTCGCCAATACCTAGCGTACGGCGCAATTCAATTGGAATTACGACGCGCCCCAACTCGTCAACTTTTCTTACAATACCCGTAGATTTCATCATCTATGTAAACCCCTTTCGATTTTATTAAAATTTTATCAATATCGTCATGTTTCGACATATCTTCTTGTCTTATGATACCAACCATTCCCAAAATAGTCAACTGGTTTTTCGCTCTTTCAAGCATAAAATTCATTTTTTTTCAAAAACCCGTTTTGCATGAAAAAGAGCGAAAAACCTTATAGAATAGGGGTTTGTAAATAATATATTACTACCATTCCGCGATAAAAGGATGAATTAGCCAATGGGTACGCAGAGGTCGAGGGTAAGAAAAATTGGGATTTGCTAATTCGACAAAATACGACATACCTTGTCGAAGTGTTGGATGGAAATGTCGAAAGTATGTAGAATGGAAGGAAGAGAGGTTGTGGACAGATGAAAGAAGAGAAAGTGTTTAAAGATCCGGTTCATAAATATATTTACGTACAGGATGATACGATCTGGGATTTAATCAATACGCGGGAGTTTCAGCGACTGCGCCGCATCCGGCAATTGGGCACCTCGTATTTAACTTTCCATGGCGCAGAGCATAGCCGGTTCTCGCATTCGCTCGGCGTATATGAAGTTACGCGCAAAATCATTTCTCAGTTCGAGCGCAATCAATATGAAGACTGGCCGAAGGAAGAACGGCTGTTGTGCCTGTGTGCGGCGCTGCTTCACGATTTGGGCCATGGCCCCTTCTCCCATTCCATCGAGAAAGCTTTCGGTACGAGGCATGAAGACTGGTCCTGCAAAATCGTGCTTGGCGATACGGAGGTCAACAGGGTACTCAGCCGGGTTTCGCCTGATTTTCCGAAAAAGGTGGCTGGCGTTATCTGCAAATCCTATAGCGAGGAAATCGTCGTTTCCCTAGTCTCCTCTCAGTTGGATGCCGATCGGATGGACTACCTCCTGAGGGATGCGTATTTCACCGGCGTTAACTACGGTACGTTCGATCTGGAGCGGATTCTTCGTGTCATTCGCCCTTACCGGGGGCATATTGTGGTCAAGGAGAGCGGCATGCATGCCGTTGAGGATTATTTGATGTCCCGCTATCAAATGTATTGGCAAGTCTATTTCCATCCGGTGACACGGAGTGCGGAGATTTTGCTGCATAAAATTTTCGCCAGGGCCAAACATTTATACGAGGATCATTATACGTTTGGCTTCATGACCGACCCGATTCTGCACCTCATTCAGAACCAAATTTCGCTGGACGATTATTTGCTGTTGGATGAATCCGTGATGCAGTCGATGCTGACGTTCTGGATGAGCGAGAAGGACCTCGTACTGGCCGATATGTGCAAGCGGTTCTTGGATCGGAAGCTGTATAAATACAGCACCTTCGATGAGTCCAATCAGCGCGTTATTCCGCTTATGGAGCAAGTGATGGAGGAGGTCGGCTTCGATCCGATCTACTACATGGAAATTGATTTCCCGACGAATCAGTCCTATGATGTGTACAGACCCGGGGAGACGGAGGACAATTTGCCGATTCTGTTGCTGGATCATAAGGAGACGCTGACGGAAATTACGCATCGGTCGGAGATTGTGCAGTCGATCAGCGGCTTCCAGATGGGCAAGCATCATGTCTACTATCCGGAGGAGTTTCTCGAACGCTTGAATCCGGGGGATTACCCGGATTTATGGAAGCTGCTCGGCGAGCGGGATTAGGAAATAGCTGAATTATGAAAGTATACATAAGAGATAAGGGAGAGTTACAGTTACCATGCTGACGGATTCGCATACACATCTAAATGCAGAACAGTTTCAAGAGGATCAGGAGGAGGTCATTCAGCGTGCGCGCGATGCCGGTGTTACGCGGATGGTGAATGTCGGATTCAACCGGGAGACGATTCCCAGTTCCATCGAACTTGCGGAGAAATATGATTTCATCTATACGACAGTGGGATGGCACCCTGTGGATGCTATCGATATGATGCCCGGTGATTTGGAATGGATTGAATCGCTATGCGCGCATGAGAAGGTGGTCGCTATCGGGGAGATCGGGCTGGACTATCACTGGGATAAGTCGCCGAGGGACGTACAGCAGCGTGTCTTCCGGGAGCAGATCGCACTTGCGCGGAAGCTGCGGATGCCTATCGTCATTCATAACCGGGACGCCCATCATGATATTCTGACCATATTGAAGGAGGAGAAAGCGTCCGAGGTCGGGGGCATTATGCACTGCTTCTCGGGCAGCTGGGAGACGGCGAAGCAATGTCTCGACATGAATTTCCATATTTCCTTCGGGGGTCCGGTAACGTTCAAGAATGCCAAACAGCCCAAAGAAGTCTTGGCTCAGGTTCCGTTGGACCGGTTGTTAATCGAGACGGATGCCCCTTACCTGACTCCGCATCCTTTCCGCGGCAAGCGCAATGAATCGGCTTATGTTCGACTGGTCGCTGAGACAGCCGCGGAAATACGGGGGCTTACGCTGGAAGAGATTGCAGAAATTACGACAAACAACGCTATTCGTTTGCTAGGACTCAAGTGATGCGTTCTTCGCGAATTTGCGCCGAAGGATGACGCCGCAGCCCAGCGAGATGAGAGCGAGCCCTAGAAGCGGAACTGTGTAATAAATCGGTGTGGAGCGGATGAGCAGAGGCACCGAGAGGATGCACAGCTCCAAGAGCAGGACGGCCCAGATGATGAAGGCCACAGAGCCTGCTTTCAGCCGGCGGTCCAGCGGATACATCTCCATCCAGAAGGTGTAGCGGTGCGCTCGCTCCAAGGGTGTCAGCTGGATCATCGAGACAAGTAAGGCGATCAAGAAGATAAGCGTTCTCGCCGCAGGGCTGCTCGAGACGGCGATGGCGAGTGCTCCCAGCAAGGAAACCCGCAGCACGATGGAGAACAGCTCGGTACGCAGTAAAGTTTTCATATATATGTAGAGATAGGTTGCATCCTGTTTAAAAGGAATAAATCTCGTCACCCCGCTGATCCAGCTTCGGCGGGTTATTCGCGTTCCCAGCTGAGGCACGTCAACGAACCAGTTGAAGAAGGCGTAAAGCCGTGCCTGCTGCTGCTTTTCCCTTGTAATGAGGTAATCCCAGCCGATGACAAATTTGGTGACGTAATGCGCGGCGGTCAGCCAAGCGAGCGTCAGCAGAAGAGCGGCTGCGCTTGCCCAGAATACGCTGCCCAGGAATTGCAGGGATACGAGGCCTGCCGTAGCGATCCAGCGAAAGCCTGCCGAAAGCCGTCTAGCCCGCTCGCTCGTGAACCGGCTCTCCTGCCAGCTTGCCAATAAATTGGCTACCTTTATTAATAGTAGAAGAACCAGCATGACGAGAAAGTGCTGTTCGGAAGACCCGAGACAATGGTGGTACAGCGGCCATAGGACGACCCAGGCAATGAATGTCCAGAAAGCCTGCAGAGCCAGACTGTACATGAAGCTGCTGCGGAAGTAAGGGCCCATTCGATGCTCGGCGGGAAGCAGGAACATCCGGTCGGCGCCCCTGACCAACGTGCGAATCGGGCTTGATGCCAGCAGGGGGACAAGCAGCAGGAGGACGACCCAAAGATAGGGATAATCTGTCGGAAGACGCTGTAATATTTTTGCATAATAATAGGAAGAAACGATGACAAGAAATAACAGCAGGCCGAAAAAATTGCTGCGTGCCGCATACTGCAGATAGCCCATGGATTCCTTCATATAATGTTCGAATCTGCGCTGCCACAGGGTGCGGGTGTCTAGGTCCATGGCATTCATAAGGACTCCCCTTTGACCAGTTTATAGAAGATGTCGTCCAGTGACGCTTGCTGGAGCCCGGTTTGCTGACGCAATTCGACTAAATCTCCCTGTGCGACCATATGCCCTTTGTGCAGAACGACATAGTTATCGCAATATTTCTCAATTGTAGACAAAATGTGTGACGAAATCAGGAAACTTGCGCCTCGGCGTTTCATCTGCACCATAAGCTCCAATAAAGAGCGGATCGCCAAAGGATCGAGGCCGAGGAACGGTTCGTCGATAATGTACAAGGAAGGCTCGATAAGGAAGGCATTCATGATCATGACCTTCTGTTTCATTCCTTTGGACAAGTGGCTGGCGAAGGCGTTCAGCTTGTCCTGCATCTGAAATTGCTCCAGAAGCTTCTGCGAGCGCGACAAGTAATCCGCTTCGTTTAATCCGTAAGCCCTAGCGGTGAGCTCGAGGTGCTCGCGGATCGTCAATTCTTCATACAGCTCCGGACTTTCCGGCACGTATGCGTAAGTTGCGCGATAAGGCAGCGGGTTCTCCGCCAGCGTCAGGCCGTTGATTTTGATCGATCCCTTTTGCGGTTGAAGCAGGCCGAGGATATTTTTGATTGTTGTGCTTTTACCTGCTCCATTCAATCCGATCAATCCCATCATTTCGCCTTGTCGAATCGAAAATGTGAGGTCATGAAGTACAGGTTTATTTGGCAAATATCCCCCATATAAAGCGTTTACTTCTAGAATGGGCCCCATCTCATAGCCTCCCTGAATAGCAAATTATTGGTATTTCGGAACGTATTTCTTTCACGAACATTATAAACAAATTTAGTTTCTAAGCCTAGTTTCGTAGTGAAAACACGAAAAAACCTAGTATTCGTACGTTATAGTGAGAAAAAGGTAGATAAAAAGTGGTTTTATTTCACAAACAAGCGAATTTTAATCGATTTAGCCCTTTTTAATAGGTGTCAATCCCTTTACAGCCAGAGATTAACAGCGTAATATACTTTTCATAATAACTTAATAACCAATTTGCCATTTTTCCATTCGCTGAGTTCCAATTATGGGAACGGGGGAACCACTGTAAGCCGGATTAGCGCATAAGCTGATCAAGCGAACAGAGTGTGTAACAGGGGTGAATCTTGGGTGTTAAACGTAAGTTGACATCCGAGTAGGGCGACTCTCACGTCCGAATCCGTCAGCTAACCTCGTAAGCGTAAGAGAGGTAACGATTGTCGTGCGTGCTATTTTGTGTATTTAACTATGCAAACTAAGCCAGCGAGAAGAGTCCTCTTCTTGCTGGCTTTTTATTTCCTGTAAGGACCTATCCGATCCGGACGACGATTCGCGTACCGGAACTCAGAGGAGGATGAACCGGCAATCGGGGTGAATCGCCGATTCGCAGCTCTATATTCAGCGGGCTGGCGGTGATGAACACGTTAAGTTAAATTTAAACCTTAGTCGCGTCAAATCTAATCATGCTGTAACCTGGCGGCGAGGCTTTGAAGGAGGACCGAAGAAGTGGGCAGTATCTCTTTAAGCGAGACCCATGTAAAACGATCATCCAGCATGTCCTTCGCATTGCGATGGAAGCATGAAAACTTGCGTTTGATTTTGAGTTTGGCTCTTATCTCAATCGCAATGACTTTCATGTTTTTGGTGTTGTTGTACGGTACGGCTACCAAGAGCGTATCCGTGGTTGTGAATGGACAAGAAACCGTTGTGCACACGAAGCAATGGGTCCTGCAACGCCTACTGGATGAACAAGCCATAACGATTGGTGAACACGATGAAATATCTGCAGAGCCTTCGACTACGATCAAGGGCGGAGATAAATTCGTCATCGAACACGCTTCCCCAATTCAATTGACTGCTGATGGAAAGACCACCACTGTTTACACAACTGCAAGAACGGTCGAAAGTGCATTGCAACGTTTACATATTGCACTTGGGGAGCAAGATAAATTAACTCCTGAACCGACAGCCGCTCTGAACGCCGGCGATGAGATCAAGATCGTCCGCGTAAAGAAAGAGACGGAGGAAGTGACCGAAGCGATTGCATTCGATACCGAGAAGAAGAACGATGCATCGATGCTTAAAGGCAAAGAGCAAGTTGTTCAAGAAGGCAAAGAGGGCGTTCTGCTGAAAAAGAAAGAGAAAACGTATGAAGACGGTGTACTCGTTGCGGAAGCCGTTGTAAGCCAAGAAGTGAAGCAAGAAAGCGTCAATAAAGTCGTGTCCGTCGGCACGAAAAATCCCGTTGTTGTTCTATCGGCCTCATCTCCAAGTGTGGATGAAGTTTCTAAAAATGGTGTTACATTCGGCTATAAGCAAATTCTGAAAAATGTGAAGCTGACCGCCTATTCGGCAGGGGTTGATTCGACAGGCAAAGCGGAAGGAACTCCTGGGTACGGTAAGACATACACAGGAACTACGGTTACTGAAGGCAGAACGATTGCAGTTGATCCCAAGGTGATCCCGCTCGGATGGTGGGTTTACATTGAGGGTGTGGGCTTCCGTCGTGCCGAAGATATCGGCAGCGGTGTGAAAGGCCAAATGATTGACGTATACTTCGAAGACCATAACTATGCCAATAAATTCGGAACGAAACAAGGGTACACCGTATATGTCGTAGGACCAAAAAAACCGTCTGAAAACTAAGTGTAAACGTCTGTTATAGCGGGAAGAATGTCATATATACGTGGCCAGGCTGGCAGTCTGGGCGAAAGAAGAGGGGTCCCCTCTTCTTTTTCTGCGTAGATAAGATATTATATACTTTAGGCTTGCAATGGCTGTATCTGGGGTACGGAAAGGGAATCGATTTATGATCAAAGAAGTCATTGTCGTCGAAGGCAAGGATGACACGGCCGCGATCCGCCGAGCTGTCGAGGCGGATACGATAGAAACCGGCGGCTCCGCCATCGGGCAAGCCGTCTTGAAACGCATTGCGCTAGCGCAGCAGCGCAGAGGCGTTATTATTTTCACGGATCCCGATCACGCCGGCGAGCGGATCCGCAAGATTGTCACCGCCAAGGTGCCGGGCTGCAAGCATGCCTTCATCACGCAGGAGCAGGCGGAGTACAAGGGCGACATCGGCGTGGAGAATGCGTCGCCGGAGACGATCCGGCAGGCGCTGCAGAACCTTCGGACGGAGTACGAAGGGGCTGTCTCGCAGCTAACCATGGAGGATCTCGTGAAGGCAGGGCTGATCGTCCATCCCGAGGCTGCGTCACGCCGGCTCGTTGTAGGGAACGCGCTTGGCATCGGCTACTGCAATGGCAAGCAATTTTATAAGCGATGTGCGATGTTCCAGATTTCGCGTGAGGAATTCGAGGCGGCTCTGGAGCATCTGGAAACGACGAATATATAGATAAATGAGGTCTATAGGATGAATATACCCGGCAATCCCGTGAATGTAACAGCAGAGGACGTGGCAACACCCAGCAAGACGAAGCAAATTATCAAGAAGCATAATCTCGTGCTCAAGAAGAGTCTGGGTCAGAACTTCCTGATCGACCAGAACATCCTGAGCAAGATCATCTCGGCCGCCGAGCTCGGGCCGAATAAAGGCGCGTTGGAGATCGGCCCCGGCATCGGGGCGCTCACCCAGCAGCTGGCCAAGCTCGCAGGGCGCGTCTTGGCCGTGGAGATCGACCAGCGTCTGCTGCCTATTCTAGGCGAGACGCTGGAACCGTACCCGCATGCCACCGTCGTCCATAGCGACATCTTGAAGACCGACCTGCCGGAGCTGTTCCGGCAGCACTTCGCGGGCGTGGATGGCGTCAGTGTCGTCGCCAATCTGCCCTACTACATCACGACGCCGATTATCATGAAGCTTCTCGAAGAGAAGCTCCCTCTGGAGAATATTGTCGTGATGATTCAGAAAGAAGTGGCGGATCGCATGGCCGCCCGCCCCGGCACCAAAGATTACGGCAGCCTCAGCATTGCCGTTCAGTTCTACTGCGAGCCGGAGCTCGTCACGATCGTGCCGCGCACCGTCTTCGTGCCGCAGCCGAACGTCGATTCCGCCGTCATCCGGCTGCGCGTGCGCCAAGCGCCGCCGGTCGAGGTGGCGGACGTGGACTTCTTCTTCGCCGTGGTCCAGGCCTCCTTCGTGCAGCGGCGCAAAACGCTGTACAATAACCTGGCTGCGCGGTTCTTTACCAAAGACAACAAGGCCGAGCTGGAAGCGCTGCTGCACGGCTGTGAGATCGAGCCTTCGCGCCGCGGCGAAACGCTCAGCATGGCAGAGTTCGCGCGTCTGTCGACGGCGCTGCGCGCGCACGGCTGCAAATAAACCCGCACCAAATGCCCAGTCCCGCCATAGGATAACCCTAGGAGGGGATTGGTGCGATGAGGCAAGGAGATTTTGTAACCCGTAAATCCTATGGCGGCGACGTCATGTTTAAGATTGAACGCATTGAACAACTGAAGGCTATCCTGCGCGGTGTCGATTATAGATTGCTTGCAGATGCGCCCTTAGTGGATTTAACGTTGAGGAACCCAGCCGATTCGGCGGATCTGGATCATCCCCGGTCGAGTTCGCCGGAGTTCCGAGAATCGCTGCGGAGACTCGCAGTATCCCAGATGCAGCTGCAGGAGAAGAATCATCATTCCGTGACGCATAACCAGAAGCCTGGCATGGGGTATTTCGAAGTGCCCGGCAAGGTGCTGCACTTGGACGGAGACCCGACCTATCTGCGCAAAAGCATGCAGCTTTACGGAGAGCTGCGGGTACCGGCAGAAGGCTATTATATTCCCGAATCCCAAATGGCTGACGCACTTCACCGGCTGCTTCCGCAAATCAAGCCGGACATTGTGGTCATTACCGGGCATGACGGCATTCTGAAGCATCGCAAAGCGGCCGGTCCGAGCGGTTTGGCCAGCTATAAGAACTCGCAGAACTTCGTCAACGCGGTCCATGTGGCCCGGCAGTATGAACGCAATCGGGATTCGATGATTATCGTGGCCGGTGCCTGTCAGTCGCATTTCGAGGCGCTGCTGCGCGCGGGGGCGAATTTCGCTAGCTCGCCGGCCCGTATCCTCATACACGCCCTGGATCCGCTCTGTATTGCCGCGAAGCTGTCTTATACGTCAGTGAAGGACACCATATCCATGCTGGACATTATGGACTTAACGGTAACGGGTCTGGACGGACTGGGAGGCGTAGAGACGAGAGGGAGCTACCGGATGGGGGTTCCTGGCATTCAACATACCGAAGAGCATACGTGAACGGTGCTTACTCATATAATGACACTTTCCTAATGGCCGGCTCCTTGGCGGAGTTGGCGGGGGAGTGTCTTTTTTTATTGGAAAAGTGTGAATAATTTGCGAACTTTGGAGACAACCTGTACAATGGGCAATTCGAGAATTAGGCGAAAATGCCGTTGACAACTGGATTGAGGTGCTGATATAATATTTGACCTCATTTGACATGCCTGTCAGAATGGGTTATAATTACTTAGGAAAGAGGTGGTAGTTGACAATGGCAAAAAATGCGCTGTTGGAAATCAAACGCAGTTTGGAGCCCCACGTCGGGCAGAAGATCATGTTGAGAGCGAATGGTGGCCGTCGAAAGACAGTCGAGCGTTCCGGTGTTTTAGAAGAAACCTACCCTTCTGTGTTTATTGTGAAGCTGGACCAAGAATCACACGCCTTTAAACGAGTATCCTACAGCTACGCCGACATTCTTACCGAATCTGTTGAAGTGACGGTGTGCAATGACGACGGCCAGGTGCGAATTACCTATATCCAACATTAAACAACCGTTTCTATAATGAGCAGACCTGAGGGTCTGTTTTTTGCATTGAATGGACCGAAGACCCCTTGTGCATACTAACGTTACTTTATGCTAACCAAGCCAAAGGAGGTTCGCAGTATGAGTCGCAGAAGAAGTGTTATGTCCGAGAGTTTCAAAAACGAGCTCGCCAAAGATCTCGGGTTCTACGAGGTGGTGCAGCGTGAAGGCTGGGAGGGCATTCGAACCAAGGATGCCGGGAATATGGTCAAGCGGGCTATACAGATTGCCCAGGAAACGCTGGTGAAGCAGCAGACAGCCTCAGCGCCGCCGGCACAAGCTTCTTATCGGCAGCCGTATGCTCAAGCGCCTGCTCCGCAGCCATATGCTCAAGCTCCTGCACCTGCTCAGCAACCGTATGCTCAGACGAGCTATAACCAGGGCGGTTACGGCGGTTATTCACCGAATGCAATGACGAATCAGGCACCAACAGGCTTTCACGGGGCAGGCACGGCCCCTCAGCAAGGATCTCCAGCCGATCAGCGCCCTTCCTACAGCTAAAGCGAATGCTTTAGCTTTTTTTTTGCGCTTTTGTTATAATATTGAAACGGCAAACGAGCAAAAGAAGGTGATTCGGTTGAAAATATTTGAAAAAGCACCGGCTAAAATCAATTTATCCTTAGATGTTTTACATAAAAGACCCGATGGCTATCATGAAGTAGAGATGGTTATGACGATGGTTGACTTGGCTGACCGGATCGAAATGCAGGAGATGTCGCGGGACACGATCATTATATCCAGTCAGGCGGGCTATATTCCGTTAGATGAGAAGAATTTGGCCTTTCAGGCGGCGCGCCTGATCAAGGACCGTTATGACGTCAAGAAAGGCGTCTACATACACTTGGACAAGAAGATCCCCGTAGCTGCGGGACTGGCAGGAGGCAGCAGCGACGCTGCGGCGACGCTGAGAGGCTTGAACCGGCTGTGGGATTTGAATATTCCGATGGAAGAGCTGCAGGTGCTTGGCGCGGAGCTCGGCTCCGACGTGCCTTTCTGTGTAACGGGAGGGACGGCGCTTGCCACGGGACGGGGAGAGAAGCTGGAGCCGGTCGTCTCGCCGCCGCAGTGCTGGGTTGTGTTGGCCAAGCCGCCGATTAATGTGTCCACATCCGAGATCTACGGGAAGCTGAACGCCCGCCAGATTAAGCGGCATCCTTCGACGCAGAACGTCTTGAAGGCGATTCGGGAGAAGCAGTTCGATCAGCTCTGCGCGAACCTCGGCAACGTGCTGGAGGAAGTGACGCTGGACTTGTATCCGGAGGTGAGACACCTCAAGGAATGTATGCAGCGTTTGGGAGCGGACGGCGTCTTGATGTCAGGAAGCGGGCCGACCGTATTCGGACTTGTTTCCAAGGAAGCGAAGGTGCCTCGGATTTATAACGGCTTGCGCGGCTTCTGCAAGGATGTCTATGCGGTGCGCATGCTGACATAAGCGACGGAAGTGTGTGTAGAGGGCCCTGCAAGGGCTCTTTTTTAAGGTGCGGCGTATGGAAGTCCGAAGGGATTTTGGCATTACTAAGATTACTTATGTTTGCTGCTATAGGAATTCGAGGGCAAGCCCAGGAGAACGTATAGCATTTTTAAGTATGTAACGTATGTGTCAGGTGTGTGTCAAGTTAATTTTCATGCTAAGCTTGAATAAATACGTATAAAAGTGGTATATTTTCATTATATTATTCGGATTTTGTGGGGGGTAGTGCGATGAAAAAGTTGAAAAGGAGCGCTAGGCTGGTAGAAATGACGCAGTACTTGTTGTTTCGCCCCCATTCGTTAATTCCTTTAACGACTTTTGCCGAGCGTTACAACTCAGCGAAGTCCTCGATCAGCGAGGATTTGGCAATTATTAAAGAAGTTTTCGAGGAAGAGGGGCTCGGCGAGCTGCAAACGCTTGCGGGTGCTGCCGGCGGCGTGAAGTTTTCGCCCAAAGTGCCTAAGGAGACCTCGCTGAAGTTCATTGAACAGCTGTGCTTGCAGCTGCAGCAACCGGAACGGATCCTGCCGGGCGGTTACTTGTATATGTCTGATATTATGGGGCAGCCCCAATATTTGAATGAAATCGGCAAAACGTTCGCTTCAGCCTTCGCAGGCCGGGATATCGACGTGATTATGACCGTAGAAACGAAAGGCATTCCGCTCGCTTACGCGACGGCTACTTATATGAATTTGCCCGTTGTCGTCGTTCGCAGGGACAGCCGGGTAACCGAGGGCTCCGCTGTGAGCATTAACTACGTATCGGGCTCCAACAAACGGATCCAGACGATGTCGCTCGCCAGACGCGCCTTGAAAGAGGAGTCGAAGGTGCTTATCATCGACGATTTCATGCATGTCGGGGGTACCATTCACGGGATGATGGATTTGCTCGCCGAATTCAAAGCCTCCGTGCAGGGCGTCGGCGTCTTCATGGAGTCTTGCGAGGTCGAGGAGCATCTCGTTGACGATTACGTGTCGCTTGCCCGCCTATATGGCGTAGACTCGAAGACCAAGCAGATTACCGTGGAACCGGGAAATTATTTTGATCATACAAAAGGAGACGCATAGCGATGGAATTCATTTCAACAACGGCAGCGCCTGCTGCTATCGGACCTTATTCGCAAGCCGTTAAGCTGGGCAACCTGCTGTTCACTTCGGGACAAATCCCGCTCGGCTTGGACGGACAAATCGTACAGGGCGGAATGAAGGAGCAGGCGCATCAAGTTTTCGCCAATTTGAAGGGCGTGCTGGAAGCGGCCGGCTCTTCCTTCGGACAAGTCGTGAAAGCGACGGTGTTTCTGAAGGATATGAACCAGTTCGCAGAGCTGAATGAAATTTATGCTTCGTATTTCGGCGATCACAAGCCGGCCAGATCGACTGTCGAAGTTGCTCGATTACCTCGTGATGTTTTTGTCGAAATTGAGTTAATTGCTGTGATTCCTGTCGAAAATTAACAGTAACATTAAGATTGTATAA
The DNA here is from genome assembly GCF_028765165.1 of Paenibacillus sp. MAHUQ-63. Classification (GTDB taxonomy): domain Bacteria; phylum Bacillota; class Bacilli; order Paenibacillales; family NBRC-103111; genus Paenibacillus_E. The sequence continues at coordinate 21,080 of NZ_JARADB010000014.1, forward strand.
AATTATCGAAAATTTCAAAAAAAGAAGAAGGAATTTGCACGCCGATGTGGAATATTACACCCAAGTCTCAGAGATGGAAAAAGGTGGTGAACACAAAGTGCAAATTACAGATGTAAGGCTCCGCCGGGTCAACTCCGAGGGGAGGATGAAAGCGATCGCTTCGATTACGATCGATAACGAGTTCGTCGTACACGACATACGTGTTATCGATGGTAACAACGGGATGTTCGTAGCTATGCCTAGCAAACGAACGCCGGATGGAGAGTTCCGCGACATCGCTCATCCAATTTCTTCCACAACACGCGAGAAAATTCAAGCTGCCGTATTGGCTGAATACGACCGCGCAGCCGTGGAAGAAGAAGTTATTGAAGAAGGTGCATAAAGTAAAATATGAAGGGAGCCCTTAGGGGCTCTCTTTTCTTTTGAGTGGTTTTGGTGCTATATTGGAAGGTGATGAACTTATAAATCCATGAATCCAGGCATACAGCATTCACGATAATAAAGGGGTTGGATAGGCATTGAAGGTTATGGCGATAGTGTTGGCGGCAGGGCAAGGTAAACGAATGAAATCGAAGCTGTACAAAGTGCTTCATCCCGTTGTCGGCAAACCAATGGTAGGGCACGTTGTCGATACGCTTCAGCAAATAGACGCAACAAGAACTTTGGTCGTCGTCGGCTTCGGTGCTGAAGCTGTGAAGAGCTACCTTGGCGACCGCGTCGAGTATGCGCTGCAGGAGCAGCAGTGCGGAACCGGTCATGCGGTACTGCAGGCCAAGGACCAGCTTGGCGATGAGGAAGGGATGACCGTCGTGATTTGCGGCGATACGCCGCTGATCTCGGATACGACGCTGCGCAGTACGATCGAGCTGCATCAGCGGTCCGGCGCGTCGGCGACGATTCTGACGGCGAAGCTGGATGAGCCGCAAGGCTACGGCCGTATTATTCGAGGTGATGACGGGCGCGTGGTGCGGATTGTCGAGCAGAAGGATTGCACCAGCGAGGAAGCGGCTGTCCAGGAGATCAATACGGGTACGTACATTTTCGATAACCGCAAGCTGTTCAAGGCGCTGGGTTCCGTTACGAACAACAATGCCCAGAACGAGTATTATTTGACGGATGTCATCGGCATTCTGACAGGCGCAGGCGAGATCGTTCAAGGCTACTGCATGGAAGATGCGGCGGAGTCGATCGGCGTGAACGACCGGGTCGCCCTGGCGGAAGCGGAGCGTTTGTTCAAAGCCCGGATTAATCGCGAGCACATGCTGAATGGGGTCACCATTATCGATCCGTCCAATACGTACATCGAGAAAGGTGTGACGATCGGAGCGGATACGGTGCTGCTGCCGGGCACGATTTTGCGCGGAAGTACGGTTATCGGCGAGCAGTGCACGATCGGCCCGAACACGGAGATTATCGACTCTGTCGTGAAGGATGACGTGACGATCAAGCAGTCCGTACTCCAAGGCGCTACTGTCGATAACGAAGCCAGCGTTGGCCCGTTCGCTTATTTGCGGCCTGGCGCCAATCTCGGGAAGCAAGTGAAGATCGGCGATTTCGTCGAGATTAAGAATGCGACCCTGGGCGAGGGGACCAAAGTATCGCATCTGAGCTATGTGGGTGACGCCGTGGTCGGCACGAACGTCAATATTGGCTGCGGTGCGATTACGGTCAATTACGACGGCTTCAACAAGAGCCTGACGGAAATCGGCAACGATGCCTTCGTAGGCAGCAACGTGAACTTGATCGCTCCGGTGAAGATCGGCAATGGCGCCTACGTTGTCGCAGGCTCTACGATCACGCATGCCGTGAATGACGGGGATTTGGCGATCGCACGGGAAAGACAGACGAACAAACCGGGCTATGCGGATAAGATCAAAGCGCGGATGAAAGCGAAGAAGGAAAACGGCAAAGCGAAGAAAGAATAGCAAGAGATAACCGCACGGTAAATCTCCCTTGCTAGGATGAATTTGGATGGAACCTCCTAAGGTTGGGTACGCTATGAACTAGCGGTTACCACTTGGCGTCTTTTACGGAAGTAATTGTGCTGAGCAAAATTTTTAGGAGGTTCTTTGTCATATGGCAATGTCATTGAAAGCGGAAGCCCGCAAAGAGACTACAAAATTCGATATCAAGCAGCTGCGTGTAAAGGGCAAAGTGCCGGCGGTCGTGTACGGCAAGAAGGTGGCCTCAACGGTCATCACCGTCGATCAGAAGGATCTGATGGCGCTGCTACGGAAAAACCCGCATGCGATCATTGATCTGGACATGCCGGACGGCGGCAAGCAGCCGGTCATGATCAATGAGATCCAGCGCAGCCCACTGAGCCGGGAACTGCTTCATGTGGACTTCCACCAAATCAACATGGATGAGCCGGTGAAAACCGTGGTGACGCTCGATTTCGTGGGAGATGCGATCGGAGCGAAGGAAGGCGGCATTCTGCAGATTCAGCTGCATGAGCTGGAGATCCGCTGCCTGCCGAACCAGATACCGGCTTCCATTACCGTCGATATATCGAATGTCGGCATCGGAGAGAACATGCTCGTCAGTGAGCTGACGGTGCCGGGGAATGTTGAAGTGAAATCGGATCCGAACGAGCTGGTGCTGACCATCCTTGCGCCACAGAAAGAGGCTCCGGAGGACGTTGCTGCTCAAGGCAAGGAAGATAAGCCGAACGAGGTTAGTGAGGAAGCGAAAGAGGAACAACCGGTATAAAGGCGAAGAAGGGGTACCCTCGGCAGAAGCGAAGGGTATCCTTTTTTTCTTCGGATTAGGCAGGGTCAGTAACCGGGGCGCGAGACGATAAAGTGCGTTTTGCGGTTATAGAACGTATTGCCGACTTTGACGAAATGTTCCGTATAAATTTCGATATAGCCTATATCCTTATGCAAGTTTTGGTAGTATACTTGGACGGGAATACCGGCATCTATATGATCCTGGAAATGGTGATCGCTGATTAGTTGTTGTCCGTTGAGATACATATTCTCTGAATCACCCGCAGCTAGGTATTTGTTGGTTCATTGAAGTCACATATAGGTACACAATAACCTTAAAAAGCAGAATCCGCCAAGGATTTTTTAGTTTACGGCTAGGAGGAAATGGAAGAACATGAAATGTTTTATCGGACTGGGTAACCCGGGAAAACAATATGAATTAAACCGGCATAATGTCGGGTTTCTGGCTATTGATCGTTTCGCGGCGAAAATGGGGATAAGCTCGTTTCAGAATAAGGGCAAAGGGCTTCTCGCGGAAGGCAACGTGAACGGCACGAAAGTATTTCTGCTGAAGCCGATGACGTATATGAATCTCTCCGGCGAATCGATGAGAGCGGTGCTGGATTTCTACAAAATCAAGCTGGAGGACGTCGTCATTATCTATGACGATATGGATACGCCATACGGGCAGATCCGGCTTCGCTACCAAGGGAGTGCGGGCGGCCACAACGGCATTAAGTCCATCATTCAGCATGCCGGCACACAGAGCTTCAACCGCATCCGCGTAGGGGTAAACAGGCCGGCGCCCGGCTACAATATCGCCGATTATGTGTTATCCAATTTCACCAAGGATGAGATGAAGTCGCTGGAGGACGTGCTGGACTTGACGTGCGAAGCGATGCTGTCCTCGATGAACGAGCCTTTCGAGAAGACGATGGGTAAGTTTAACAAATAGGTCAGGCGCTGCCTTATTGTATGTGTGTCCCATTCAAAAATGTCCATGGCACATTCGGCTAATATCTCCGGAGAATGGCCATACTAGGATGTAATTGAATTGTCGAAGGAGGCATACATATATGATTAAGTACATTTGCAGACATTGTCACACGTTTGTCGGGGAAATCAATCAACATTCGATCACGGAGCAGCAATTGGGTTTCCATTTCTTGACCCCCGATGAGCGTAGAGATATAATATCGTATAACGCAAATGGAGACGTTACGGTCAGGGTCGTGTGCGACTACTGCCGCGAGGCGCTGGAGGCGAATCCGGAGCTGTCCTTGCTGGCCAGTCCCTTGCAGTAAAGTGATCTACCTGAAGTAAAATGATGATGAAGAGTTTATAGCCGAGGCAAGTGTGCCAAGGCTTCTTTTTGTGAGAGGAGTGTACTTGTTTGCAAGCTTTAATTCAGGCTTTTTCTGCGGATACCGACTTTCAAACGATCGTGTCAGGCATCAGGTCCGAGATGAAAGAGCAGCTCGTTGCCGGACTTACCGGCTCCTCCAAGCAAGTGATGATCGCAACTCTTGCGCGAGAGCTAACGCGCCCGCTATTCATTGTTACTCATAATATGTTTGCCGCTCAGAAGATAGCGGAGGATTTGCTAGAGTGTCTATCGGAAGACAACGTCCTGCTGTATCCGTCGCAAGAGGTTCTGACGGCGGAAGAAGCGGCCTCCAGTCCGGAAATGCTGGCGCATCGCATCGATGTGCTTACTAAGCTGGCTAGCGGCTACCGCGGTATTGTGATCGCGCCGTTCGCTGGGGTGCGAAGGCTGCTGCCGGTCAAACAAGTGTTCGAGGAATCGCGAATCACCGTACAAGTTGGGGATAACGTCAACTTGGAAGAGCTTCTCGGGTCCCTATCACTATTAGGCTACGAGCGTGTGGAGCGGGTCGAAACGAAAGGGGAAATGAGCGTTCGGGGCGGCATTCTCGATTTGTTTCCGCTGACGTCGGAGAACGCCATTCGAATCGAACTGTTTGACGTCGAGGTAGACTCTATTCGGACCTTCGATGTGAGTGACCAACGGTCAATAGATAAATTACAGTCCATAACGATCCCTCCTTGCCGCGAGATTCAAGCGGATAGAAAGCGATTACAATCGGCTGCGCAGGGCGCTTACGAACTGCTGCAGGTCCAGTTGGACAAAATGACCGACCGCTCGGCCAAAGACAAGCTGCTCGAAGGGATCGGACACGATATTGAGCTGCTCCGCGAAGGGCAGACGTTTCCCGGCATTTATAAATATATTTCGCTTTTATATACGGAAAGACAGACCCTCATGGACTACATGCCGAAGGATGCTGTGCTGATCATCGACGAACCGGCCCGCTTGCTGGAAACGGCGAAGCAGCTTGAGCGCGATGAGGCGGAGTGGATGATGCATGCGCTGACCGAGGGGAAGAGCTTGCCGGCTTTTGTGCTGTCCAAATCTTACGAAACTTTGCTGCACCGCAGACCGTTCCCGACGGTATACCTGTCGCTCTTCCTGCGCCAGGTCGTGGGGATTCAGCCGCAAAATATCGTGAACTTCGTCTCCCGGGCGATGCAGAACTTCCACGGACAGATGAATCTGCTCAAAGCGGAGATGGAACGCTGGAAGAAGAACGGCTCCAAGGTCATTCTGCTCGCAGGCGGCGAGGAGCGGGCTGAGCGCGTGAGACGCGTTCTGAACGACTACCAGATCGAGCTGCCGGAAATTGTCGACGGCAATTTGCAGACGGGGTTCGAGCTGCCTTCGATTCATCTGGTCGTCATTACGGAAGGCGAAATCTTCACGCAGAAGCAGCGGAAAGCCCGCAAGGTTGAGAAGAAGCTGGAAAATGCCGAGCGGATCAAGAGCTATCAGGAGCTCAAAATCGGCGATTACGTCGTTCATGTGAACCATGGCATCGGGAAATACGTCGGTATTGGTACGCTCGAAGTGGGCGGTATTCATAAAGACTATCTGCATATCATGTACGCCGGCGGCGATAAGCTGTCCGTACCGATTGATCAGATCGATCTCATTCAGAAGTACGTAGGCTCTGAAGAGAAGGAACCGAAGGTGTATAAGCTTGGCGGAGCCGATTGGGCCAGAGTGAAGAGCAAGGCCCGGGCGTCCGTGAAGGATATTGCCGACGAGTTGATCAAGCTTTACGCCGAACGTCAGGCGACGACAGGCTACGCGTTCAACAAAGACAGCTCGTATCAGAACGAGTTCGAGGCTATGTTCCCTTACGACGAGACAAGGGACCAGCTGAGAGCGATCGAGGAAATTAAGAACGACATGGAGAAGTCGCGTCCGATGGACCGCTTGCTCTGCGGCGACGTGGGCTACGGGAAGACCGAGGTGGCCGTTCGCGCGGCCTTCAAGGCGGCGATCGACGGGAAGCAGGTCGCTGTACTCGTGCCGACGACGATTCTGGCGCAGCAGCACTATGAGACTTTCCGCGAGCGTTTCTCCGGCTATCCGTTTAACGTCCGGGTGCTGAGCCGTTTCCGCTCCAAGAAAGAGCAGACGGAAGTTATGAAGGGCGTGAAGAAGGGGACGGTCGACGTCGTCATCGGTACGCACAGGCTGCTTTCCCAAGATGTGCAGTTCAAGGATCTTGGTCTGCTCATTGTCGATGAAGAGCAGCGTTTCGGCGTGTCGCATAAGGAGAAGCTGAAGCGTCTCAAGACGAATGTCGACGTGCTGACGTTGACGGCTACCCCGATTCCGCGGACGCTGCATATGTCCATGCTCGGGGTTCGCGATTTATCCGTTATCGAGACGCCTCCGGAGAACCGCTTCCCGGTTCAGACGTATGTGGTCGAGTATGGCCCGGCGCTCGTTAGAGAAGCGATTGAGCGGGAGCTGGCGCGTGAAGGCCAAGTGTACTATCTCTACAACCGGGTGCAGGGAATTACGCAAATCGCCGATCAGATCTCCATGATGATACCGGATGCCCGAGTAACCGTCGCGCACGGCCAGATGGGCGAGCAGGAGCTGGAGAAGACGATTCTCGACTTCCTTGATGGGGAATACGACGTTCTTGTGAGCACGAGCATTATCGAGACGGGTGTCGATATTCCGAATGTGAATACGTTAATCGTGCATGATGCGGACAAAATGGGACTCTCCCAGCTCTACCAGCTGCGCGGGCGCGTAGGCCGTTCCAATCGCGTAGCCTACGCCTACTTCACCTACCAGCGGGATAAAGTGCTGACCGAAGTGGCGGAGAAACGTCTGCAAGCGATTAAAGAGTTTACAGAACTTGGCTCAGGCTTTAAAATTGCGATGAGGGATTTGTCGATTCGCGGCGCAGGGAATCTGCTGGGTGCCGAGCAGCACGGCTTCATTGCTTCCGTCGGATTCGATCTTTATTCGCAGATGCTGGCAGAGGAAATTGCTAAGCTGAAGCTGGAAATAGATGGGGAAGCGGCCCAACCGGAACCGGAATGGAACACTTCCATCGACATACAACTGGATGCGTATCTGCCATCCGATTACATCTACGACAGCATGCAAAAAATCGAAATCTACAAAAAAGTGGCCGCTATCCGCACGTTGGAGGAGGCCGCAGATCTGCATGACGAGCTTGTTGACCGCTTCGGGGATCTGCCGCAGGCTGTGTTCAACCTGCTGTCCGTAGCCCGGTTGAAAGCGTACGGCTCGGAGTACCGGATTGAGTCGATCAGCCAAAAAGGGGATGATTACTTAATCAAGGTGCATATCGATCAGAATGGCAGGCTGGACGGACAGAAGCTCCTTAATCTGACCAAAGGCTTCGATAATCGCATCAAGCTGAATGCAGACCCGCAGCTGCATATCGCTATTCGCTGCAAAGGGTTGAAGCCAGAAGCTTCCATCGAGTTGGTGGAGAAATTCTTGGTACAATATAAGGATGTTCTGAAAACGAAAGGGGAATTAAAGGATGTTGCCAAATCATACTAGCAAACGACTTTTTTCGAAAAAATGGATATTAAGCATGGTGGCATTGCTGCTTGCATTTACGGTGCTGAGCGCTTGCGGCAAGAAGGAAGGCGAAGCGGCAGCTTCTCCTTCACCTTCTGCAGCAGCTGCAGGCAATGCGAGCGATGTAATCGCCACTTACAAAGAAGGCGGCAAAATTACGCGCGGCGAGTTCGATTCGTTCATCAACGTGAACAAAATGTTTTCCCCGCAGTTGGCGCAATTCATGGCAGATCCTGCTTTCCAGCAAGATATGTTGAAGCAAATGGTCACTTTCCGCGTATTGTCCGCGAAAGCCGACGATAAAGTGAAGGCGGATGCCGACAAGCAAGTCACCGAGCAAATGAAGGCGATCACGGATTACTTCGGCAAACAAGAAGGCGGAATGGACAAGCAGTTGAAGGACAATGGCATCGAGCTGAAGGATATCGAATCCCTGATGAAAATGAGCTTCTATACCATGGGCAGCATGGAAGGCAAAGTGACGGACAAAGAGGTTCAAGACTCCTACAACGAGCAAGCGGCGGCGCACGCTTTTGATATCGCGACGGTCAGCCACATTCTGATTTCCTTGAAAGATGCGGCGACACAGAAAGATCTGCGTACCAAAGACGAAGCATTGGCAAGAGCCAAAGAAGTCAAAGCGAAATTGGACGGCGGCGGCGATTTCGCGGCGCTTGCGAAAGAGTACTCTGACGATCCGGGTTCCAAAGATCAAGGCGGTACGTACAAAGATGCGGACATCAACCAGTGGGTGCCTGAATTCAAAGAAGCGGCGAGCACACTTCCGCTGAACAAGATTTCTGATCCGGTTGAATCCTCCTTCGGTTACCACGTGATGAAAGTGGAATCCAGAAGCACGAAGCAGCTGGACGATACGCTCAAGACGCAAATCAAATCCCAGCTCGCGGAGAAATCCCTCTCTGAGTTTGCGGAGAAAGAGTATCCGAATTTGATTGAGACGAATAATCTGCCTAAGCCGGAAGCGAGCCCTGCTCCTGCGGCAAGCCCTGCAGCTAGTCCTGCAGCGAGCCCGGCGGCGAAGTAAGAACTTACCAGGATGTCCGATTATGGACATCCTGTTTTTATTTGTTATTTTTGGACAACCTAATCGCAGCAGGGTGCAGAGCTACATAGAGAGTAAATTCCTCAGCAGGCGCGACTGCATAGAAGATTGGGAAGTGAAGAATACTATGGATAGAATTCAAGGTCCCACCAAAACCCCGATCTAGCATACAAGATAACATGCTCCTGTCGTATCTAATTCTTGAGCGGAAAGTGAGGCATCTAGAGGTATGAAGGCAACTGGAATTGTCCGTCGGATAGATGATTTAGGGAGAGTAGTTATTCCCAAGGAAATACGACGCACATTGCGAATTCGCGAGGGTGACCCTTTGGAAATCTTCGTGGATCGTGACGGTGAAGTGATTCTTAAGAAATACTCGCCGATAGGTGAGCTTGGCGATTTTGCCAAAGAATATGCCGAGTCGTTATACGAGAGTACCAATCATGTTGCTATGATTTCAGACCGAGACACAATTATTGCAATGGCGGGTGGGTCCAAGAAGGATTTCTTAGAAAAGTCTGTCGGGTCGATTATCGAATCCTGTATGGAGAACCGTAAACCGATTCTTGAAAGCAACACAGGCCAGTTTGAAATTATTAAGGATGCAAGTGAAACCTTCTCTTCTTTCGTAGCGGCTCCGATTGTGGCAGGAGGAGATCCGATCGGTGCGGTCATTCTCATCTCCAAAGACGAGAGTGTGAAGATGGGCAATATGGAAGTGAAAATGGTAGAAACAGCAGCAGGTTTTCTAGCGAAACAGATGGAACAATAGCGAATACGAAAACACAAAGGCTTCCTTACTGAGGTGACGATCATCTGTAAGCGAAGCTTTTTTTGTCTGCCATGGCGGATTTCGTTATAATACGTGTAGATAACAAGTTCTGGCAGAGGAGAAATGGGATGGGGGAAGAGCTCCAGCAGGAGGCAAGTAATCAGCAAGGTCGGAGCCAAGCACAAGGACATGTTCAGAGTGCTCCCAAGCTATTAAAAGGTGCCGCCGTACTCGGTGCCGCTGCCGTGCTCTCCAAGCTGCTTGGCACGCTGCAGAAGATTCCGCTGCAGAACGTAGCGGGAGATACGGCGTTCGGTATTTATAACGCGGTTTATCCGCTTTATATTTTAATTTTGTTCGCAGCTACGGCAGGGTTTCCGGTGGCGGTTTCCAAATTCGTGGCGGAGAGCGTCATTCACGGCAATCATCGCGAAGCAAGGCGTATCGCCCGCATCTCCGCGGCGGTGCTGCTCGGGTCTGGTGTTGTTATGTTCCTGCTGCTCTATGGAGGAGCGGGCCGGATAGCCGCATGGATTGGCATCGCCCAGACGGAGAAGGCAATCCGCAGCGTATCTTTCGCTTTGCTGCTGGCGCCTGTGCTGGCGGTGCTCCGCGGTTATTTCCAGGGGTATCACAACATGGTGCCGACCGCCGTCTCACAAGTGCTGGAGCAGCTCGTTCGTGTCATCACGATGGTTGCGCTGCTGCTATACTTGGCTGCGCTTGCTTACGATGAGGAATGGATTGCGGCCGGCGCGACATTCGGTTCAGTCACCGGGTCAGCCGCAGGACTGCTCGTGATGTACGTCTATTGGCGCAAAGCGAAGAAGCTGCGGCCTGGCTCGGGCCAAGAGGAGGACACAGGCGGGAAGTCTGCGTACGGGACGTCCTCCCGGCAGTGGGCCGTCAAGATTGCGGCTTACGCCATTCCAGTCTGCTTAGGTGCTATCGTCGTGCCGCTGCTGACGCTAGTCGACACGTTCACGATGCCGCGGCTGCTGGAAGCGTCGTATGGCGGCGAATGGGAGGCGATGCGCCAGTTCGGGTTATACAACCGGGGACTGCCGCTCGTCCAGCTGGTCGTGATGATCGCGTCCTCCATGTCGGCCGTGCTCGTTCCGGCGTTGGCGGATGCGAAGGCAAGAGGCCAGCTCGATGTCATGCGCTTCCGGGCGGAGATGGCGGTCAGGCTCTCTTGGCTGACCGGGCTGGGCGCCTCGTTCGGGTTAGCCTTGACTGCCGTACCGATCAACGTCATGTTCTACAAGAGCAGCGAGGCGAGCTTGACGATGGCTGTCTTGGCGTTCACCGCCTTATTCAGCACGCTGAACGCTGTCTCGGCCAGCGTGCTGCAGGGCGCCGGCGCCATTCATACGCCGGCGAAGGCCCTGCTCGTTGCCATCGTGCTGAAAGCACTCGGCAACGTGGCACTCATGCCCCGCTGGGGCATCGACGGCGCCGCGCTCAGCGCGGTGGTCGCTTACGCCGCTGCGGCGGGGCTGAATCTGGTGCAGCTGCGCCGCTGCACCGGAGCGCGCTTCGCGCTGCGGCCTTACGCCATCGCCCCCGCCATAGGCGTGGCGGCGATGTTAGGCGTCCTTGCAGCGCTGCAAGGGCTGGCCATGCCCGCTGCGGCGGCATGGCATGTCCCTGAGCGATTGAGCGCGAGCGCCATCGCTCTGGTTGGGGTAGCCGGCGGCGCGGCCGTCTACGGGCTGGCGCTGCTGCGCAGCGGCGGCATCAGCCGGGAGGAGCTGCGGCTGATGCCGGAGCTGGACCGGAAGCTGGGACCGGTCCTGGACAAGCTGGGGCCGGCTAGGCGTTCGGCCGGCCGGTAGGGCCGTTGCCGCGGCGTGATGATTACGATTCGCAGGCACATATTCAGGAGGTGTTGTATATATGTCAACCCATGCTACGATTACCGTTGTCGGGCTCGGAACGGGGGACGAGGACCAGCTTACGCTGGGTATTTGGAAGAAGCTGCAGAGCGCAGCGCAGTCGCAAGCCGTTGTATTTCTCCGGACGGTAGATCATCCGATGGTTCATATGCTGGAGAATAACGGAATTCCTTACCGAACCTTTGACGCGAATTATGTCGCCCACCAAAGCTTCGAAGAAGTGTATGAATCCATCGCCGAAGCGCTGATCCAATCCGCCATGGGCTCAACCGGCGAGGTGATCTATGCGGTGCCGGGTCATCCGATGGTAGCGGAGTATACCGTGCAGTTGCTGAAACAACGCTGTCCGGAGCAGGGCGTTACCCTGCAGATCATGGGGGGCGAGAGCTTCCTGGATCAAGCTTTCCTTAGATTCGGTTTCGATCCGATCGACGGTTTCCAACTGCTGGATGCGACGAGCCTTAGCCGCTACACGTTGAACCCTCAGCTACATACGATTATCGGACAAGTGTATGATACCTACACCGCATCGGATCTCAAAATCTCGCTCATGGAATCTTACCCGGACGAATACCGCGTGGTCGTGGGCCACTCTCTGGGCGTAGCCGGCGCGGAGCAAATCATCGAGGTGCCGCTGCATGAGCTGGATCATGTGAAGGGGTACGGCAATCTTTCGCTCGTATGGGTGCCGAAGAGTGAGCAGGACGAGGTCCGTTACCGGAGCTTTGGCCGCTTGCACGAAATCGTGCAAATTTTGCGCAGCCCCGAAGGCTGTCCGTGGGATCGCGAGCAGACGCATGCCAGCCTGCGCAAAAACCTCATCGAAGAAGCTTACGAGGTGCTCGAAACGATCGATGAGGACGACCCCGAACATATGTGCGAGGAGCTGGGAGATCTGCTGCTGCAGGTGATGCTGCACGCCCAGATGGAAGAGGAAATCGGCACGTTTACCGTCTATGACGTCATTGCTACGCTGAATGAGAAGCTGATTCGCCGCCACCCGCACGTATTCGGGGAGAATAAAGCGGAAGATGCGGATGAGGCGCTCGTGAATTGGAATGCCATGAAAGCGGAGGAGAAGCGGAAGAAAGGCATCGACGTGACGAAGCAATCCGTACTGGACGGCATTCCTCGGGAGCTGCCGGGACTTATGAAGGCGCTCAAGCTGCAGAAGAAAGCGGCAACCGTCGGCTTCGATTGGCCGGAGCTCGGCGAAGTGATGCAGAAGCTGGAGGAAGAGCTGGCGGAGCTGCGCGAGGCGATTGCGGATACGTCGGAAGATGCGGCCGCAGCCCGTCTCGGCGAGCTGGGAGATGTGTTGTTTTCTATGGTCAATGTTGCTAGATTCCTCAAAATCGATCCGGAGGAAGCTATCATGCGCACGAATCGAAAATTTATTCAAAGATTTTCGTATATTGAGGATCAGCTACGTTTAAAAGGGCTTTCTTTTGAACAAACTGGGTTATCAGAGATGGAAAAATATTGGCAGGAAGCAAAAAAAGTTACAAAACTTCACTAGACATAGAAGGAATTTGACGAAAAAAGAAGAATACTAAGTTTGGTGTAAGGTTGAATATGGAAATATGGCAAGCGGAGAGACTTTGAAACTGCATTCAAAGATCCCTATGTCGTATAGAAGACATGATCTTCAACTATTTTAGGAGGTAACCTATCTCATGAACAAAACAGATTTGATCAACAACATCGCAGAAAAAAGCGGCTTGACTAAGAAAGACGTAGAAGTAGTTCTTAACGGATTCCTTGGTGAAGTGACAGACGCTCTTTCATCCGGAGATAAAGTTCAATTGATCGGTTTCGGAACTTTCGAAACTCGCAAACGTTCCGGCCGTACGGGCCGCAACCCGCAAACGGGCAACCCGATCGTGATCGCGGAATCCAACGTTCCAGCTTTCAAAGCGGGCAACAAGCTTAAAGACGCTGTAAAATAATGCGGATCGACAAGTTTCTCAAAGTCTCTCGTCTGATTAAGCGCCGGACCGTGGCGAAGGATGTGTCCGATCAAGGGCGCGTCTGGATTAACGGCCGGGACGCCAAGGCAAGCACGCAGGTGAAAGTCGGCGACGAGCTGGCTATCCAATTCGGCCAGAAAAAGGTGACGATTCGCGTGGAGCTTCTATCGGAGTCGACCCGCAAGGAAGATGCGGCGAAGATGTACACCTTGCTGGGGGAAGAAGCTTATCAGTCGGAGTAAAACATGCACATATAGCTCAAGATTCCCGGATGAGGGGTCTTGGGCTATTTTTAGGTTCTAAAAGCGGACATCCTCCCATATCGTAATGATAGATGAAGGAGGGGTACAGGCCATGGTTGAACCCGTGAAAACGACGAACAAGCGGCAGGAAATTAAAATGCTGAATCGCAAGCTCTTGGAGATCTCCGGAGTTTTGAACGTAGAAAGCTTTGACAGTGAAGAGTTCCTCCTTGAAACGGAAATGGGTTACTTGATGATTAAAGGGCTGAATTTGCACATTAAGAATTTGAGCTTGGAGCAAGGGTTGGTCGCCATTGAAGGATTCATTCACGAATTAGCTTATGTGGACGGAAACACCCCGGAGAAATCCAAGGGGTTTCTCGGTAAGTTATTCAAGTGACGCTGAGCGTTCAGTTTCATACGATTTTCATGATGTTCGTCGGCGGGGTCGCCATCAGCGCGATGTTCGATGTGTTCCGCGTGCTGTCCGGCAAGCTGAAGCTGCCGCGGTGGACGATTCCGCTCGTCGATATAGTGTATTGGATTGTGGCGACAATCCTCGTGTTCCGTTTGCTCATTTACAGTAATGAAGGACAAGTTCGTGTCTTTATTTTTCTCGGCATGGGGATCGGCATCTGCTTTTATTTCGCTTTCCTCAGCACCTGGACGATACGTCTGACGCTCCTGATTATTCGAATTGTCATTGCGGTATATAAGTTTATTGCCAAAACTGTCGAAATTGTTATCTTTAAACCGATCATTGGCTTATATCGTCTAACTGTGATAATTTTGGGCTTTTTGCTTGCCGTAGCTATATTCCTTTACAGAATTGTGCTACAATTGCTGTATCCTTTGTGGAGACTACTCCTTTGGATGACTCGGCCTGCTCACAAATATTTCGTAATCCCTGCCTGGCTGAAGAAGCTGACGGACAAGGTGATTGCGGTCTACCGCAGGTTATTCTCAAAGTAGGAGGAATTCCTATTCATGCAGGCACAAGCAACCGCACCAAATAAGCGCAGCAGTAGTATAGGCTCAAAGCGAAGACTGCGTTTTCTCTTGATCTTTGTCCTATGTTTTATGAGTTGGGCTGCTGTTAACATTTGGGGGCAGTTCGCCAAGCTTCACGAGAAGAGAGATGCCGTCGCGAATATAGAGCAGCAGCTCGCCGATGCGAAGAAAGTCAAGGAGCAAACGCAGAAAGAAATCGCAAGGCTTCATAATGACGAATATTTGGATCAAATTATTCGCCGGGATTTTCACTATAGCAAACCGGGAGAGACGCCTTTAAGCGTATCGAAGCAATAACAAGCGGCTAATGCCGTGTTGACCGTGGTTTCAGCATCGGTTATAATCGGCGTAGCCAGTGTTTTCAACATTTTAAGGGAGGAACATTTTACTTTATGGCAATTGAAGTTGGCACCAAGTTAGAGGGTAGAGTGACGGGGATTACTCACTTTGGAGCATTCGTCGAGCTTGCTGAAGGAGTTACCGGTCTTGTTCACATTTCGGAGATCGCAGACAATTATGTGAAAGACGTTAATGACCATTTAAAGCTGGAAGACAAGGTATTGGTCAAAGTGATTAACGTGGACAAGGATGGCAAGATCGGACTGTCGATCAAGCAAGCGATTGACAAGCCAGTTGAGGAAAGACCAGCTCGTCCTGAACGTACAGGTGGCAGCAGCTATCAAGGACGCCCTAGCGGAGATCGTCCAGGCGGTTACCAAGGCAGCCGCCCAAGCAGTGGCGGAGATCGCAGTGGTCCTCCGAGCGGTGGTCCGGGTGGTGGCGGTCGTCCAGGCGGCGGCTTCAATCGAGGCGGTGGCGGCCGTGGCGGCTTTAACAAGCAGCAAGGCGGAGCTAGACCTGCTTCTTTCGAAGATAAAGTATCTCGGTTCCTTAAAGATAGTGAAGAGCGGATTTCGTCCTTGAAGAAGAACACTGAGTCCAAACGCGGTGGCCGGGGCGGAAGAAGAGACTAATAGATGATAATAAGAACCACATTCGCTTAGGCGGATGTGGTTTTTTTCGCTTTTGCTGCTTGGGTACCTGGTGTATGCTGAATTGTGCTGACGAAGCCGAAAGAATCGCGGCGCCATGAAACGGAAATACGATCCCTTATTTACTCCAAATGCGCCTCGTTAGCCCTCGAAGGGGAAATACGATCTTCTATTCTGCTGTTTTTGGCTGAACAGAGTGGCAGCGAATGTGAATAAGGCCCTGTATTTCCGCAAAGTCAGGAAAATCGGCTGAATCTGCTCAAATAGCGCACTCCATTTCCCTTTCGTTTACATTACCCGCATATTACAATTCATCGGACCGCCCATACGAATCGACAGGGTGTTACGGGTATCTCCCCCATCTGCATGGCGAAAGTTCGGGGCGATCAGACTTTTGGATACGCGCTCACCCGGAGAAAGCGAGGCGAGGCAAGGGTTGGCGCGTGCTGACACGGCCGGCGCGGCTTGTCGGAAATTTCTTTGAATCTATCAACTCATTCTGACAAACTTTCTGCTAGATTGTCTCTATACTAGAGAAACAAATAAGGGAAGAAATGGATGGTGTTCAAAACATGCAAAGACGAAGCTTAGGTGCGGTGATTGGTGGCGGAATGTCAGGATTGTGGCAAAGAACGAAAACAGGTGCACGCAGCGCAGCAGTGGAAAACCGGTTTGTTCAAGCCTTCGTGGCGAAGAAGTGGACGCTTCTGCTCATCGTAATGGCTTTCCTGCTCGGACGCGCAATGATTTTGGAACAGTTGTCCCCGTTTGCTCTTGCCTTTATAGCGGTTATTTATTTTACAAGAAGAGATATTCTGCATTGGGTTGGGGTTGCAGCGTTCGCCGGAAGCTTGCTGTCGCTAGGCGCCAACACCGGATATCTCGTGACAGAGATCATCGTATTCCTGCTCATTCAGAAAGCGCTGGAGAAGTTCGAGCGCTCCGATGTATCGTTGGCGCCGATTCTTGTGTTCAGCTCGACGTTTCTGGTTCAGCTCTTTGCCGAGCTGGTCGTATCGAACCTAACCTGGTATACGCTCATGATGCTCTCGGTGGAGGCGCTGCTCAGTCTGGTGCTGACACTGATTTTCATACAAGCTATTCCCGTCTTCACTCTTACCCGGAGAAACTATCATCTGAAACATGAAGAAATCATATGCTTAATTATTCTGCTGGCATCCGTTATGACAGGGACGGTGAGCTGGATCATGGGACCTGTCACGGTGGAGCACGTGCTCTCCCGTTACTTAATTCTGCTGTTTGCGCTAGTAGGCGGAGCCCCTTTCGGAGCTTCGGTTGGCGTCATCACAGGGCTAATCTTAAGCCTTGCGAATAGTAACGCCGTGTACCAGATGAGCTTGCTGGCCTTCTCTGGCATGTTAGCGGGCCTTCTTAAGGAGGGGAATCGGCTCGCCGTTGCCTTTGGGATGCTGCTCGGATCATCGATTCTATCGTTCTATATGGGAACGGGCGCCGATGTCATTAATTCAACCTGGGAGTCGCTCGCCGCCGTGACGCTGTTCCTGCTGACGCCGCGAAGTCTTATTCAAACATTGGCGAAATACGTGCCGGGCACGCAGGAGAATCTCAAGTCGCAGCAGGATTACGCGAAGCGGGTGCGCGATGTGACCGCCAGCCGGGTGGAACAGTTCTCGGAAGTGTTCCGCCAGTTGTCCCGCAGCTTCAAGCAATTAACGTCAGACGATGCGGTCAGCCGCAAGGAGGAGGAAGTCGGGCATTTCATGAATGCCGTTGCGCAGAAGGCGTGCGATTCTTGTTGGAAGAAGAGCCAATGTTGGGACCAAAAATTTTATCAAACGTATACCTATATGACGGATATGATGACCTCTATCGAATCGAAGGAGAATATGAGCAAGAAACACATACCGCCGGAATGGAAGAAGGTGTGCAACCGTACGGAACAAGTGCTCGATGTCATGAAGCACCAATATAGCTTGTATAAGAATGATTTGCACTGGAAAAAGCAGATTATGGACAGCCGTCAACTCGTGGCGGATCAGCTGTCCGGCGTATCGCAGGTGATGGAGGACCTGGCGAAAGAAATTAAGCGGGAAGGGCAGGAATTGTTCCTTCAAGAAGAGCAAATCCGTCATGCGCTGGAGGAACTGGGCTTATCCATTCACAGCATCGACATCATCTCCTTGGACGAAGGAAATATTGAAATTGAAATAATCCATCAATATACGAAGGGATTTGATGAATGCCGCAAAATCATTGCGCCGCTGCTGAGTGAAATTATTGGCGAGAATGTCGCCGTGATGCGAGAGGAGATGCATGAGCGCGGCGAGGGCTACAGCACGGTCGTGTTCGGCTCCGCCAAGGAATACGTAGTGGAAACCGGCGTCGCCGGTGCAGCGAAAGGAGGCGACATTTTCTCCGGCGACAGCTATTCGACCGTAGAGCTGGGCAATGGCAAGTACGCCGTTGCGCTGAGCGACGGCATGGGCAATGGCGAGCGGGCGCGGGCTGAGAGCCAGACCGCCCTGAACATTCTGCAGCAGCTGCTGCAGTCGGGTATGGACGAGAAGCTCGCGATCAAGTCGCTGAATTCGGTTTTGATGCTGCGCTCCTCCGATGAAATGTACGCAACGGTGGATATGGCTTTGATCGATATGTACAACGCCAACACCACGTTCATGAAAATCGGCTCGACCCCGAGCTTTATTAAACGCGGAAATGAGGTGATCCCGATCTCCGCCAACAATTTGCCGGTAGGCATCTTGAACGAGATCGATGTGGATCTGGTTTCGATTGCCCTTCAACCAGGCGATATCCTCGTCATGATGACCGACGGCATTTATGATGCGCCAGGGCATGCCGTGAATAAGGAGATGTGGATGAAGCGGATGATCCACGAAATCGACACGACCCTGCCGCAGGAGTTCGCGGACTGCTTGTTGGAGCGTATTTTCCGCCATCATCATGGCGAAATTCAAGACGATATGACGGTGCTCGTCGCGCGCGTTGAGAAACGGCAGCCCGAGTGGGCTACGTTCCGCTGGCCGGGAATTACGCGGATGGAGCGTCCGAAGACCGTCAGCTAGCCAGGAAAGTGAAGCCGTAACAGCTCATTTGCTGTTGCGGCTTTCGCTGTGAACTTGAAGATGAGAAGGTGAAGAAAGGCGGTACGGCATGTTCAGGAAAATGCTTTCCCTCATATGCATCGTTCTTGGTGCCTTGATTTTTCTATATCCGACCCTGAATGATCGGTATGAGAGTTATCAGCAGCAGAAGATTATGAACCAGTGGCAGGAAAGTTTGCAAATCATGGATCAGATTTCGGATGAGGAGCGTGAGACGGTATTACCTGCAGGCACAGATCCAACGATAGAGAACGTAGAGACTGCTGAGGCAGCCCACGCCGCAGAGGCGGTGAATTCAGCGGACGCTGTTGTGCCAAGTCCGCAGGCAGCTTTGCCTAGCGATAAGCCGGTTAAGCCTGTGGTCATGCAAGCTGCAGCGAAGCCGACACCAATGCCCAAGAACGTTGAGGGCGTGCTGAAGATCGAGAAAATTAATTTGAAACTACCGATACTGACGGATGCAACCGTCAAGAATTTGAAAGTTTCCGTCGCGAGTATAGCCAATACGGGGAAACCGGGCGAGGTTGGCAACTATGCGATTGCCGGCCATCGAAATTTGACGTACGGGAAAAACTTCAATAGGTTGGATGAGGTCGAAGCGGGAGACGTCATCGAAGTAGAGACCGGCAGCAAACAGTTTGTATACATCGTGGAAGAGAAGCAATATGTCCTGCCCACGGACATTTCAGTCCTGAAAGGAAATGGCACAGACAAGGAGATTACGCTAATTACCTGCCATCCGATGGATAATCCGACGCATCGATTAATAATTAAAGGGAAGATTGTAGAATCATCGGACTAATGAGAAATAGGGACCCTAGGGGTCCTGTTACGCCGTATACAATACAAAATGTATCTGTCATTATTAAAAATGATACAATTTGTATTGTATATTTTCGGTTATTTTGATACATTTTGTTTCATAGACTATAAAGATATTTGTTTATTTCAGATTCACACACTCAATAGGAACGGAGGGAATTATGAACATGTTGAAGAAGGAAATGAAAGTTTTGCTAGTTATTCTGTTAGTCTTCATGCAGTGCCTGTATGCAGTTGGTCTCTCGACCAAAGCCAGCGCTACCGCAATCTCCGATAATATCTTGGACAGCGTAACCATGGCTGTCTACGATAGTTCGGGACAAGTCGTGACCGGGAACGTATATGAACAAGGCGCCAGAGTGAGGCTGGACTACACCTGGTCTTTGCCGGACGGTCATAGTTACCGCTCAGGCGACACCTATCTGTTTACTCTGCCGGAGCAATTTCTGTTGTACAATAGCGTGAGCGGTATATTGAGCGCCGGTGACGATCAGGTTGGAACCTTTCAGGTTGATAAGGATAGCCGCAAAGTTACCATTACATTTAATAATTTTATTGAGAACCATGATAATGTGAGAGGTACCCTTACTTTCAATACCCAATTCAACAAAAGCCAAATAAAAGGCAGCACGACGCAGATTATCAAAATTCCGGTTCAATCCGGAGAACAGGTGTTTACGATCGTCTTCAGGCCGGATGTTCCTTCTACCATTAGCAAATCCGGAACGGCCGAGGGCTTTAATACGAAGCGAATCGATTGGACCGTCGACGTCAATAAATCGCTAGACGTCATTCAGCAGGCGATCGTTACGGATCCTCTCCCTGACGGGTTGGCCGCCCCGGTCACCGTTGCCGTTTATCAACTGGATGTGCAGTTGGATGGCACGACGACGCTGGGTACGCTGCTCGACAGCAGCCAATATACGATCAATACGGCTGGAGGGGGACTTTCGGTACGATTCGCGGATAATCCGATAACGACTGCCTACCGGATTCAATTTGCGACTCCCATTACGGATACTTCCAAAACGTCGTTTGTGAATACCGCTACTCTGGCCGGAAGCAACAAGGCGCCGGTTCAAGCAACTGCAACAGTTGCCGTCCAGCATGGCAGCGAGCTTGATAAAATCACAACTGACTATACAACAGGAACCCAGACCATAGGTTGGGCAATCAAATACAATTATAACGAAGCCAACATCGCACAGTCGGCCGCTTGGCTGTCGGACCTGTTCAATGAATCCCAGGAACTCGTTGCAGGCTCCATGCAAGTCTATCCCGTTACATTGTCTGCTTCCGGCAGCGAGGTGCTGGGCAGCCCGCTGTCAGACGCAGAGTATACGGTAACTCCGCAAACGGCTGCGGGCAAAAAAGGATTCAAGCTGCAGTTCCTTCATGATATTTCGCAGGCGTACAAAATAGTATATAAGACTAAGTCGAGCAATCCCGTTCTGGACAATGGTTCCGTCACCAACACCGTGACGTCGGGCGGCGGAAGCAGTGACACGGCTGTAAGGCCCATCACGCAGGTGGCGATTGTCAAAAGCGACGGGCATGTCGATTATAATACCAAGATCGTTGAATGGAATATTGCGATCAACGGGGACAGCCAGCAAATGAGCCACGTGATTGTAACGGATACGTTCCCGTATAAGGGCATGCGTCTGCTTCCCGAAACCTTCGTCATTAAACAAGGCACAGGGACACTAGACCCGTCTGAATATACATTAGACAGTACGGTAGCTCCTGAGGATGGCTTCCTCGTCAGGTTCAATCATCTGCTAACCGGACCGGTGACCATCAATTACAAAACATCGTTTAATTTGGATTGGATTCAACCTGCAGGCAGCAGAACCGACTTCCTGAATTCGGCCCAAATCGCCTGGTTGGATCGTGCGGAGGAAGAACAAAGCAAGACAGTGACGGATATTTTCAATCCAAGGAATGAAGTCAAGAACAACGGGTTCAAGAACGGCGCTTACAACCCGGTGACCAAACAGCTTACCTGGATCGTCGGTGTGAACTACAATAGTAAACCGATCCAACAGGCCATCGTGGAAGATCTGCTGGAGTCCAACCAGAAGCTCGTCGAAGGCTCGCTTGCCGTTCACAACATGGTTATCGCCGCGAACGGCAATCAGTCCGTAGGCACAGCTATCGACCCTGCCGCTTATGAGTATCAGGTGGATGCGTCCAATAAGCTTATAGTGACATTTAAGCAAGCGATTGACGGGCCCTATTCCATCGTCTTCAAAACAAGTCTGGACGGACAGTTAATTAACGGTTCCGTGAAAAATACGGCGAAGCTGTTCGATGGGAACTCGCCTGTATCGAATGATCTGACCGGAACGGTTCCGATCCCGCACGGGGGCGAGTACGTGACCAAGAAAGGGCTGCAGAGCGGAGATAAGATAAACTGGACCGTTACGATCAACCAAGGGCAGTCCACTCTGAACGACGCCGCCATCATCGATACGCCGACGGAGAATCAGGTCTTGCTGCTCGATACGTTCCATTTGTATAAAACGACGGTTGCTATAAATGGGGATATTACCAAAGGGGCGGAATTAACGAAGGGGGTCGACTATACGCTAGTTGTCGATACCACGGCCAAAGGCAAGCAAACCTTCCGCCTGAAGTTCGTAAATCCCATTCATTCCGCCTATATCTTGGAGTACCAATCGCTCATCGCTGCCAATGATAAAGACACCGTATCCAATCAAGTCAGCTTGACCGGCAACAATACAACGACGGTAACCAAGGAGACGGTTGAGGACATTATTGTCGGCGTTTCCAGCGGCTCCGGTACCGGCAGCGGAGTGAGGGGCTCGCTTTCCGTGAAGAAGGTGGATGCGTCGAATAACACGGTACTGCTTAGCGGAGCTACGTTTGACTTGTACCGGAAGGCCGGCCAGACGCGCGACAAGGTGGGCACCATGGCCACGAATGCAAGCGGGATCGCCCAATTCGCCGGCCTGTTGAAGGGTGACTATATCGTGAAGGAAAGCACGGCGCCTGCCGGGTATGAGCTCAATACCAGGGAGTATCCGGTTGCCCTTGGTTCCGGTGAGAATGTAACGATAACCGTCACCAATACCAAGTCTACCGAGCCGCCGGAGCCGACCAATACGCCAGGACCGACCAATACGCCAAGGCCAACCGAGCCGCCGGGGTCTGACACCTCGGATGATGGTCCGGACCCGACGCCAAGCGCTTCGGTAACGCCGGTGCCGAGCGGGACGCCTGCTCCTTCCGCCTCACCGAGCCCGAGTCCAGGCACAAGCGCGAAACCGAGTCCAAGCCCAAGTCCGAGTCCGGGGCTGACACCATCGCCATCGCCATCGACCGGACCGGTTCCTTCCGTCAGCCCTAACCCGACGGATCCGAACCCTCCGGCGGTGGATCATTCGCCAGGCAACCAGCCGGAGACGCTTCCGGTGACGGGCGAATCCAGTCATACTGCGGTGAAAATCGCCGGACTGGCGCTTATTGTTTTGGGCTTCATTTTAAGAAGAAGATGGCGTAGAAATTGAAATTGACCCTAAGCCTTAACAGCTCATTTGCTGTTAGGGCTTTTTTGTCCGCTTCCTATGATTAGAGCCTCTCGAAAATGGAAAAACTAGGAGAAGAACTGCTAGAGAGATCAATCTTTTGTTCCACTAGGGAGGCAATTGTCATGATGAAACAGATTTTGCTGATTACAGATGGATGCTCGAACGTCGGCGTTAGTCCGGTTATCGCGGCTGCAGAGGCGCACGCTGAGGGGGTTACAGTGAACGTCATCGGCGTCGTCGACCAGGGAGAGCTTGGCGTACTAGGCTCTGAGGAGATTCGTGAGATTGCGGCCGCAGGGGGCGGGATGAGCCGGATTGTGAATTCCGTGCAGCTGTCCCAAACGGTTCAGATGATGACGCGCAAGACGGTAAGCACAACCATCCAGCATGCCGTAGGCAAGGAGCTGCAAAGCATTCTGGGCATCAACCAGCTGGAACAGCTTCCGCCGGAGAAGCGGGCCGAAGTGGTTCAGGTCATTGACTCGATGAGTGAAACCTCTGCGCTGCGCGTTGCGCTTTTAATAGATGCTAGTGCTAGTATGAAGCCTAAGCTCGCAGCTGTAAGGGAAGCGATCCACGATCTGCTGCTGAGTCTCAGAGCCCGCACCGGCAAGAGTGAGCTGGCTGTGTTCCATTTCCCTTCGACGAAAACGAGAGATCAGGAACTCGAGATGGACCACGGTTGGACGAATCAGCTTGCAAATTTGGACAAGATGTTCTATAAAATAAACATGAAGGGTACGACTCCGACAGGTCCGGCGCTCCTGCAAACC
This sequence comes from Paenibacillus sp. MAHUQ-63, assembly GCF_028765165.1. Lineage (GTDB taxonomy): Bacteria > Bacillota > Bacilli > Paenibacillales > NBRC-103111 > Paenibacillus_E. The sequence continues at coordinate 44,934 of NZ_JARADB010000014.1, forward strand.
TTGCAGTACGTGGCGGAGAAGCCTTTCTCACCAACGACCGGGGATGGGATGCTGAGTGACTACGTGGTATGAGGAAGCCTTTCGCCCAGGCTCAGAAATCCGAGGCAAATGGAACGGCCGCACCTATGTGGTCGAACGTCTGTTAGGTGCTGGGTCGAACGGCGTCGTGGTTCTCGTACGAAGAGGAACAGCGAGGTACGCATTGAAAGCAGGACACGAAACGGTCGACCATCAATCGGAGATCAACTCGCTGCTTGCCATATCGCTCACAGACACTTCATTCAAAAATTTTCTGATTGATACCGACGACATGTCGTTCAGCGGGAAGGATATATCGTTCTATGTCATGCGGTATATCGAGGGAATGACGGTATCGCAATTCATTGCGAAGCGCGGCCAGGATTGGATTTATGTCATCGGCGCGAATCTGCTCCGCAAGCTGACCGAGATTCATAAGAGCGGTTACGTGTTCGGAGATTTGAAGATTGAGAATATGATCGTATCCAATTATGGGAATGTCGACCTCATCGATTTCGGCGGTGTGACGCCGAAGGGCAGAGCGATTAAGCAATTGACCGAAGTATACGATCGCGGCTTCTGGAATATGGGGGAGCGGGTAGCGGAAGAAAGCTACGATATTTTTTCATTTGCCATTTTACTTTTGAAATCGCTCGATCAGCGCAAACGTTTTGCCTCTTATATCAAAATGCTTCCGCAGAACAGGGACCTGGATCAATTGGCGGCCATCATCAGCGAGAATCCGGTCGCCGCGCAGCTTGCCCCGTTTCTGCACAAAGCGCTGCGGGGGGAATTCCGCACTTCGGAGGAAGCCTATCATTTCTGGAAAAAGCTCATGTCAGGCAAGAAGCTGGCGCAGCCTGCGCTGAGCATGCCGTGGCTCAAAATTTGTTTCGCCGCTTCCATTTTTATTTTCGGGGCTACCGTTTATGTATATTGGTTGAGTTAATGGATAAGGAAAGCGTAAGTGGGAAAGGATTACACAATGAACATCGATCTTGCCGCCAGCGTGCGGCAGCGAATCATCGAAGAGAAGCTCGCGGTTTCGGGAGATGTTGTGGTTGTTGCGGTATCAGGGGGGCCTGATTCCGTGGCGCTGCTTCATGTCCTTTTTGCGCTTGCCAAGGAGTTCGACTGGAAGCTGGTTGTGGCACATGTGAATCATCAATTCCGCGGAGCGGAATCGGATGCCGAGGCCGCCTTCGTCGCCCGCTTGGCGGAGCGGCTGGGGCTGCCTTGTGAAATCGGCGTTATTGATGTGCCTGCTTATATAGAGGCGACATCGCTGAACGGGCAGGCCGCGGCCCGCGAGAAACGGTACGAATTCCTGCATCAGGTGGCGGATGCCTACAAGGCGGAGCGGATTGCCTTCGCCCATCATGCGGATGATCAGGCCGAGACGGTGATGATGCGAATTGTGCGGGGAACCGGCCCGTCGGGGCTTGTGGGAATGCCGGAACGCAGGCGCGAAAAAAAAGTGGAACTGATCCGGCCTTTTCTACGTATATACAAATCAGATATTGTGAATTATTGCGCTCAGCACCAAATTACTTATTGTAAAGACAGCAGCAATGAGCTGCGGAAGTACTTTCGTAATCAAATTCGGCTTGATGTGATGCCGATGCTGAAGCAGTATAATGAACAGCTTCCGGAATCGCTGAACCGTTTGACGGAGATGATGCGCGCTGAGGACGATTATCTGGCAGTAGAAACCGAACGGGTACTGCGCCGGATAGTGACTTTTCAGGGGGCGGGCTGCCGCTTGACGCGAAGTGATTTCACCGGACTGCACGTTGCTTTACAAAGGCGTTTGATTAAATTAATATTAAACTGTCTTTGTTTGGGAATGGACCGGCTGGACTTTATCAGGATTGAAAGTATCCGTGAGTTGATGTCGCAGGACCAGGTTTCGAATCAAGTACTTCAGGTCGATGATGCGCTTTATATTGTGAGAGAATATGAAGCCATTCTGTTTCAGACATCTGAGCCTGTCCCGAAGCCCTATGCTTATGAGCTGGGGGCGGACACGGATGAGCTGGACCTTCCGGAAGCCGGGGCCAAGCTGCTATGCGCCAGGATGCCTGCCAATTCGGTAGATGCCTCTTCCATTGTTCCGTTAGCAACGGACATCTATTTGGATCTCGGTCAACTCCGGTGGCCTCTTACGATAAGGAGCCGCAGGTCGGGAGACCGATTGGAACCACATGGTTTAAACGGGTCCAAAAAGGTAAAAGATATGTTCATTGATGCCAAAATGCCGTTAAGCCGGCGTGATGTCATCCCGTTACTGGTCGATGCTTCCGGGCAAATCCTCTGGATTGCCGGCTTTCGTAGGTCCAAGCATGCTCTGGTCGGAACCGACACAGAACGTGTGCTTCATATGAAGCTCGTGCTGAAGTAACATGCGTAAATTTCGTTCTTCTAGAATGTAAATTTATAAGGATTCATAATATAATCTAGGGGGTTCATCCTTGTACAGCGACATTCAAGAGGTTCTTTACAGCGAAGAACAGATTCAAGGGAAAATTAAAGAATTGGGAGAGAAACTCTCCAACGATTACGAAGGCAAGAATCCATTGGTTATTTGCGTGCTTAAGGGAGCTTTCATTTTCATGGCAGACCTCGTGAAGCAAATCCGCGTACCATTGGAAATCGATTTCATGGCTGTATCGAGCTACGGACAATCCACGAAGTCATCCGGTGTCGTCAAGATTATCAAAGATCTTGATGTACCTGTAGAAGGACGGCACATTCTTATCGTGGAGGACATTATCGATAGCGGATTGACGCTGAGTTATCTGATAGATGTGCTAGAGCGACGCAATGCCAAAACGATCTCGGTCGTGGCGCTGTTTAATAAACCGGCACGCAGAACCGTTGAGCTCGAACCTGATTACGCAGGGTATGAGCTTCCCGATGAGTTCGTTGTCGGATATGGTCTGGATTATGCAGAGAAATACCGCAACCTTCCATTTATCGGCATATTGAAACCAGAGATCTACACGACGTAATGTCATATCACCGGCTCATCCATGCGGTTAATTTGTAGTGCTTTACCGGGATATGGTAAAATAATAAAAGTGTGCCGTTCGAGAGGAGGCTTGGGATGAATCGAATTATCCGGAATACCGGTTTTTATTTGCTTATATTTTTGGTAACAGTAGGTATCGTCCATTTCATCAGTACCCAAAACGAACAAAAGGAATTAATTACTTACGATAAATTCCGCCAAGCGGTCGTTAACAAAAACGTGGAATCCGTAACCCTGAAGTTCGATGGATACACGTATTTGATTAAGGGTAAGTACATTAACCCTCCTAATGGTGTGGATAAGAAAAGCTTCGAAACCCATGCTCCATATGAGCCTTTGGTCGTTCAATTGATTGAAGCGAATGGCGTTCCGACGGAAACCTACGAGACGATGGAGCGGGATAGCGTCTGGATTTCCTTTCTTACATCGATTATTCCATTTGTCATTATCTTCATCTTGTTCTTCTTCTTGTTGAACCAAGCGCAGGGTGGCGGCGGCAAAGTGATGAACTTCGGCAAGAGCCGTGCCCGCTTATATAATGAGGAGAAGAAGCGTGTCACCTTCGAAGACGTGGCAGGCGCAGATGAAGAGAAGCAAGAGCTGGTTGAGGTTGTTGAATTCCTGAAGGATCCTCGGAAATTCGCCGCGGTCGGCGCCAGAATTCCGAAGGGGGTTCTGCTCAACGGGCCTCCGGGAACAGGTAAAACATTGCTTGCACGGGCGGTTGCCGGTGAAGCGGGCGTACCGTTCTTCAGTATCTCCGGTTCCGACTTCGTAGAGATGTTCGTCGGTGTCGGCGCATCCCGTGTGCGTGACTTGTTCGAGAACGCGAAGAAGAATTCGCCTTGTATTATCTTTATCGATGAGATCGATGCCGTTGGTCGTCAGCGCGGCGCCGGCTTAGGCGGCGGACATGACGAGCGCGAGCAAACGCTCAACCAATTGCTCGTTGAGATGGACGGGTTTGGCGCGAATGAGGGCATCATCATCGTTGCGGCGACGAACCGCCCTGACATTCTTGACCCTGCGTTATTGCGTCCAGGCCGTTTCGACCGTCAAATCACGGTTGACCGTCCGGATATCAAAGGACGCGAGGCTGTACTGAAAGTACATGCCCGCAACAAGCCGCTCGCCAAGGACGTGAAGCTGGACTCCTTGTCCCGTTACACAACCGGATTCACGGGCGCTGATCTGGAGAATTTATTGAACGAGGCGGCTTTGATTGCCGCACGTCGCAACCGTAAAGATATTTCCATGGCGGAGATCGAGGAAGCATTCGACCGGATTATCGTCGGTACGCAGAAGAAGAGCCGGATCATCAGCGAAGCCGAGAAACGCATCGTTGCTTATCACGAGGCCGGACACGCAATCATCGGCTACTATGCGGAGAACGCAGATATGGTGCACAAAGTAACGATCGTGCCGCGCGGACGCGCTGGCGGATACGTGATGATGCTGCCCAAAGAAGGCGAAGACCGCATGATGCAGACGAAGAACGAGCTGCTGGATAAAGTGACGGGCCTCCTTGGCGGCCGTGTTGCCGAAGAGCTTTTCATCGGCGAGATCGGTACAGGGGCTTACAGCGACTTCCAGAAAGCGACGGGCATCGTTCGCCGCATGATTATGGAATATGGGATGAGCGATAAGCTTGGACCTATGCAATTCGGCAGCTCCCAAGGCCAAGTGTTCTTGGGCCGCGATATCGGCCATGAACAGAACTACAGTGATGCGATTGCCTACGAGATTGACCAAGAGATGCAGCAATTTATTCGTACGTGCTACGACCGCGCTCGCGCGATTCTAACTGAGCACACGGATCAAATGCACCTCGTAGCGAAGACGCTGCTGGAGAAGGAAACGCTGGATAAAGATGAAATTATCGAGCTCTTGGAGAAAGGCAAGTTGAATGCAGGCGACGATGAAGATGTCAAAGTGAACATTCAGCCGCAAAGCCAAGCTAACGATAGCAATAAATTCGGGTTCGATAAAGAGAAGGATTCGAATTCGGGTCAATCCGAAGAGTAACAAGCAATGGCATGACGCAAATCCGGGTACACGTTTGGTGTACCCGGATTTTTCTGCTTATTTCGGCTTTTTTACGCATTGACAGGGGATGCGGGAATGTGTAAATTAGTTGTAAATCTCTAATTTCATGACGTTTAGATCATACTACGTTCAGTTAGTTATGAAATACATTTACGTCCCAGACAGGGGAGGAAGCATCCATGGAAGCTTTAGCACTAGAGCGCAAAGCGGAGCAGAACCGTCAGTTGAAAGAACGGTTGCTTCAACTGAAGAAAGAACGGAATGCTATTATTCTTGCTCATTATTATCAGCGTGATGAAGTACAAGAGGTTGCCGATTTCCGGGGGGATTCCTTCCTGCTAGCGCAGAAGGCGGCACAGACCGATGCAGATGTGATTGTATTCTGCGGGGTTCATTTCATGGGGGAAAGCGCCAAGATTTTAGCGCCGAACAAAACGGTTATTATACCGGATGAACGCGCAGGCTGCCCAATGGCCGATATGGTCAATGTCGAAGGACTGCGGGCTTTGAAGAGACAGCATCCGAATGCCAAGGTCGTTGCTTACATTAATACATCGGCCGACGTAAAGTCAGAAACAGATATTTGCTGTACATCGGCAAATGCCATAAACGTCATCAATTCCGTCGACTCGGATGAGATCATCTGGGTACCGGATAAAAATTTGGGCGACTATGTATCAAAATTCACAAGCAAGAAGGTCATCATCTGGGAAGGCTACTGCAACACCCATGATATGCTGACTGTCAAGGACGTAGAAGAAATGAAAGCGCAGTATCCGAACGCTCAATTCGTCGTTCATCCGGAATGCCGTCCGGAAGTGGTGAAGCTCGGCGACTTCGTAGGCAGCACGACGGCGATTATCAAATATTGCAAAGAGTCCGATTGCAAGGAATTTATTGTCGGTACGGAAGACGGAACAGGGTATCAACTGCGTCTGGACAGCCCGGACAAACAGTTCCATTTTGCTACGAAATACTTGGTTTGCCCGAATATGAAAGTGAATAACCTGAAGAAAATTGTGAAATGTCTGGAGACCATGCAGCCGGAAATTTATGTACCGGAAGATGTAGCCGATAGAGCAAGATTGTCATTAGAGCGCATGTTACAAGTAAAGTAGCATGCGCTACTCTCTTGTTGGATTGAAATTGATAGGAAAGCAGCGTGTTGATCTTATTAGATGAAGCTACCCTCGCATGGAGAAGGAAGGAATCTCTCAGTCCGTCTTGGATTCTATCCTTCCCTTGCGAGAAATAATGGTAAAGAACGGGTGGGCGGCATGATTCCTAGATATCTCATAGACATAGATTTAGATTCCATTCCTCATGTACATACCGATGTCATCGTCATAGGTGCCGGCATTGCCGGTTTATTCACGGCGCTGCGCGCCAGTGAGACGAAGAAAGTATTGATGATTACGAAGAAGTCGCTCTTGGACAGCAATACCCGCTATGCGCAGGGCGGTATAGCAGCCGTTATCTCGGATGAAGATTCACCGGAATATCATATGCAGGACACGTTGATTGCGGGAGCGGGGCTCTGTTCGCCAGAGGCGGTCGACGTTCTTGTTCACGAGGGTCCGAATGGCGTTCAGGACCTCATTCGCATGGGAACCAAATTCGATCTGGAGAACGGGGAATTCGCTCTGACCAAGGAAGGGGCGCACAGCCAGCGTCGTATCCTGCATGCGCAAGGCGACGCGACGGGCGCCGAGATCGTAAGAGCCTTGTCGGAGCGCACGAAGCAGGACCCGAACATCGAGATCTGGGACGATCATTTCGTCATCGATCTGATTACGCAGGACGGCGAATGCTACGGTGCCCTTGTGCAGAAACCGAACGGACAACGCGTGTTCGTTCGCGGCAACGCCACGATCCTCTGTTCAGGCGGTACCGGCCAGCTATTTCGCTACACGACCAACCCGGATATTGCGACCGGCGACGGCATCGCGATCGCTTATCGGGCCGGCGCGCAAATTCAAGATATGGAATTCGTGCAATTCCATCCGACAGCGCTGTGCTACCCCGGTGCACCGCGCTTTCTTATCTCGGAAGCGGTGCGAGGCGAGGGGGCTTATCTGCGGAATGTCAAAGGCGAGCGCTTCATGGACCGCTACCATCCCCAGCTGGAGCTGGCTCCAAGGGATGTTGTCGCCCGTGCCATCGTAGATGAGATTGAGAATTGCAAATCTACCTTCGTCTATTTGGATATTACGCATGAATCCGAAGAATTGATTAAGCACCGTTTCCCTACCATTTACGAATACTGCCTGAATTATGGCTTGGATATGAGCACCGACTGGATTCCCGTCGCTCCGGCAGCGCATTATATGATGGGCGGCGTGAAGACGGATCTGCACGGGGAAACGCTTGTTCGCCGGCTGTTCGCTTGCGGAGAAGTGTCGTCTACCGGCGTGCACGGAGCCAACCGGTTGGCGAGCAACTCCTTATCCGAGGCCATCGTATTCGGAAGAAGAATCATTGAGCGCATTCAGGAGCTGCCGCCTCTGAATAGCGACATTCAAATACGTGCGGAAGCTGCCGCCCCGAGAACGGAAATTCCGAATCAGGCCGTCGTCGAGAAGAAGCTGAAGCTGCAGAAGGTGATGCTTCGCTGCGCGGGCCTGAGGCGTTCGGCCAAAGGACTCGAGAAAGGGTATGAGGAGCTCTCGAGACAGCTATCGATCTTCGATTCGCTGATGACGAAACGGGAAGAGTATGAGTTTGCGAATTTGCTGAGCTGCGCTTTGCTGACGACAACAGCGGCCATTGCCCGGGAAGAGAGCCGCGGCGGCCACTACCGGGAAGACTTCCCGGAACGCAATGACGAAGTGTGGAAGAAGCATATTGTTTTCAAGCGCGGGGAAGATAGCATTGAGGAGTGGATATAACATGCTGGATATAAATATGGAACTCATTCGTAAACATATACGCCTTTGGTTAGAAGAAGATATTGGCACAGGTGATGTCACGACTCTGACAACGATCCCTTTGGACCACGCGTCCAAAGGGATTATCCACGTCAAAGAAGACGGAATTATTTGCGGACTGCCGATTGCCCGTGAAGTGTTCGCTGTCGTAGATCCGTCTCTTCGTTATGAAACTAAAGTCGCCGAAGGATCGTCTGTAGTTAAAGGGACCATACTAGCGGAAGTGGAGGGCAGCACCCGGAGTATTTTGCTGGGCGAGCGGTTAAGCCTGAATCTGATGCAGCGAATGTCGGGAATCGCGACGCGAACCAGGGAGTTCGTGAACGCGCTCGAGGGGCTGCCGACGAGGTTGGTCGATACGCGCAAAACGACGCCTGGCCACAGGCTGCTAGAGAAGTATGCGGTTCGTGTGGGCGGCGGACACAATCACCGTTTCGGCCTGTATGATGCGGTCATGATCAAGGATAACCACATCAAAGGCTCGGGCGGGATTACGCAAGCCGTGCAAGCGGCCAGAAGCCAAATCCCCCACACGATGAAGATTGAGGTTGAGGTTGAAGATTTCGACCAGCTGCAAGAAGCGTTATCGGCCGGTGCAGATATCATCATGCTGGACAATATGGTACCCGCCAAGATGAAAGAAGCCGTAGCTATTATTAAAAACAAAGCACCGCATATTGTAGTAGAGGGCTCGGGCTCGGTGACGACGCAAACCATCAAGGCGATGGCGGAATCCGGTGTTGATGTGATTTCCGTTGGACGGCTGACCTACTCGGTAGCAGCGCTGGACATTTCATTGGATCTTAACGAACGGAAGGGGACGGCGTTATGATTCTTGTTATTGACGTAGGGAATACCAATATTGTGCTTGGTCTCTATCGGGAGCGTACGCTGCTGCACCACTGGCGGGTTAGCACGAACCGTTCGGCGACCGTTGATGAGTACGGAATGCAGCTGCACAGCCTGTTTCAACATTCGGGAATTCATTTCGGCGAAGTCGAAGGGGTTATCATTTCCTCTGTCGTTCCTCCGCTCGTGAGCACCATGGAAAACCTCTGTCTGCATTATTTGAAGAAGACGCCGTTCATTGTGGGTCCGGGGATCAAGACAGGACTTAACGTGCGCGTGGATAATCCCAAAGAGGTCGGAGCCGACCGTATTGTGAACGCGGTGGCGGCACTGGAGCTTTACGGTGCTCCCAGCATCATCGTAGATTTCGGAACGGCGACGACGTACGATTACATCGATCCTTCCGGGCAGCTGGTCGGCTGCGCGATTGCACCGGGCATCGGGATCTCGACTGAAGCGCTGTATCAGAGGGCGGCGAAGCTGCCGCGTATCGAGCTGGTCAAGCCGAAAAGCGTAGTGGGCAGGAATACGGTAGCTGCGATGCAGGCCGGGATCATCTTCGGATATGTTGGGCAAGTCGATGGAATTGTTGAACGTGTAAAGCAGGAATATAATGTCAATCCTACAGTCATAGCGACAGGCGGGCTTGCGGAGCTCATCTCCAGCGAATCCCGGACGATTCAAATCGTGAACCCCTTGTTGACCTTACAAGGACTGCAAATGATTTATGAGAAAAATGCTTAGGCTTTTTCAAGAAAGGACGTAACATGAGCGATTATTTGATTCGGGGAACAGCCCTGCAGGGGAGAGTCCGCGCATTTGCGGTGCAAACGACGGAACTCACGGACGAACTTAGCCGAAGACACCAAACGACGCCGACGGCGACAGCCGCTCTGGGAAGAACGGCCGCAGCAGGTCTGCTGCTGGGTGCGATGCTCAAAGGCGAAGAGCACCTGATCGTTCAAGTCAAAGGCGGTGGCCCCATCGGTCAAATCGTTGTAGACGCCAATGCCAAAGGCGAGGTGCGGGGATACGTAGATAATCCGTTCGTTGACCCGCCGCTCAAGGAGAACGGTAAACTGGACGTTGCTGCTGCCGTAGGAACGGAAGGTTTTCTTTACATAACCAAGGACCTTGGACTCAAAGAGCCTTATAGAGGCAGTATTCCGATTGTTTCCGGAGAATTGGCCGAAGACTTCACCTTCTACTTCGCGAAATCGGAGCAGACGCCATCGGCGGTAGCGCTCGGCGTATTGGTGAATGTCGACCACTCGATTCAAGCGGCCGGCGGCTTCGTTATCCAACTGCTTCCTGGCTTAACGGATGAAGAGATTGGCGAGATCGAGGAGATGCTTTCGCGCATCCCATCCTTTACGACGATGCTCGGCGGTGGGCTGTCCCTAGAGGAAATTCTCCTAACGGTTCTGCCTTCCTTCCAGAAGCTGGACCAGATGGATGTGAGGTTCCGATGCAAATGTGACCGGAAGAGAATTGAGGCTACGTTAATTTCTTTGGGCAAAGATGAACTTCAAGAAATTTTGGATGACGAGGGCTTTGCGGAGGTCGTTTGTCATTTCTGTAATGAAAAGTACCGCTTCAATGAGGAAGAGCTGAAGCAGATGATCAACCAATAGTTCAGCTGCATTAAGTGAAAGTAAGAGGGAGTCAGGATGCAGAACGTAAAGCGGTTGTGGGGAGCCATCATCGTGATGGCCGTATGTTGTCTCGTGCTCGCATCCTTGCTGATCATCCGTTCCATGAACCCACCAGAACCAAGTCCCCAGGCAAGTCCTGGGCAGCAAGGCGAGAAGAGCGACGGGCAGGTCATCGCCAAAGTCGGAAGTCGTGAGATCACGAGGCAGGAACTTCAAGCGGCGCTGGAAAGTCACTATGGCGCAGAACTGTTAGGTCAACTGTTGGATCGTGAAGTGATCCGTCTGGAGGGCGACGAAACGGGAACGTCGGTTGGAGAAGCGGAGATAAACCGTGAGCTGAAGCGGATGCAGCAGGGCTATGAGAGCGAAGAGCAATTTTATGCATCCATGCAGAATCAGTTGGGGCTATCTCAGCAAGAAATCAAAGAAGATGTGATGAATAAGCTGCTCTTGGAGAAGCTGGCCACCATCCATATTGTAATTACGGATGCGCAGGTTGATGATTACATCAAGACGCATCAGGATGAATTTAAGCAGGAGATCGAGTATGACATCCAGCAGATTATCGTCAGCACCAAGGATCAGGCGAACAAGGTTCTGGCGGAGCTGGCGAAGGGCGAACGGTTCGAGATATTGGCCAGAGACCGGTCTTTGGACGATGCAACCAATAATTCAGGCGGTGAGCTAGGCTGGATTGAAGGGGACGATCCGTTCGTAGCGGCTCCCGTTCTCGAGGCGGCTAAGCTGCTGAAGGCAGGGGAGGTCAGCAAGCCTGTGCCTGTCGCTCAAGGCTTCGCTATTGTGAAGCTGCGGAATAAGCGGGAGAAGGTGAATCCGGACAAAGCTTTCATCCGCGAGAATGTGCGCAGGGAGCTCGCGCTTCAGGAAGCGCCGCCGCTGAAGGACTACGTCTCCCAACTCCGGACGAAGTGGCAAGTGGCCATTGTAGACCCGTCATTCAAGTGACCCCCTGAAAATGGGGTTGACAACCAGTGGGCGCGTTGATAAGATAAGTAATAATACCTACTAATTAACTCGGAAATCATTCTTTACTCAATCTGGAGGGGGACCTAGCAATGGCAAGATTAGTTCAGAGCGTTACGGATTTGATTGGAGATACACCGCTTGTTCGTTTGAATCGTGTGGTTCCGGAAGGAAGCGCTGAAGTTTATGTGAAGCTGGAGTACCAGAACCCGGGTGCCAGCGTTAAGGATCGTATTGCAATCTCCATGATCGAGGTAGCGGAGAAAGAAGGCATCTTGAAGCCGGGCGATACCATCGTTGAGCCTACTAGCGGTAATACAGGTATCGGTATTGCGCTTGTTGCAGCTGCCAAAGGATACAAAGCGATTCTGGTTATGCCGGAAACGATGTCCTTGGAGAGACGCAACCTGCTTCGCGCTTATGGCGCACAGCTCGTTCTTACACCTGGAGCGGAAGGCATGAAAGGTGCGATCAAGCGTGCGGAAGAGCTGAAAGCGGAGAACCCGTCCTATTTCATCCCGCAGCAGTTCGAGAACCAAGCGAATGTGAAAATTCACCGCGAAACAACAGGCCCAGAAATCGTGGAAGCGATCAAAGGCCATGACGGTAAACTGGATGCTTTCATTGCGGGTATCGGTACCGGCGGTACAATCACAGGGGCTGGCGGCGTGCTGAAAGAAAACTTCCCAGGCATCAAAATCTATGCGGTTGAGCCATCCGCTTCCCCGGTTCTTTCCGGCGGCAAGCCAGGCCCTCACAAAATTCAAGGTATCGGCGCAGGCTTTGTGCCAGGTATTCTGAACACGAACATTTATGACGAAATTATTCAAGTCGAGAATGAAGATGCATTCGAGACTTCACGCCGCGTAGCGAAAGAGGAAGGTATCCTGGGCGGAATTTCCTCCGGTGCTGCCATTTACGCAGCGTTGAAAGTAGCCAAAGAACTTGGTGCCGGCAAGCGCGTTGTGGCTATTGTGCCTAGTAACGGTGAGCGTTACCTGTCCACGCCGCTTTACCAATTCGAAGAGCAATAAGACAACCGAAGCAAGCCTCAGCTCCTGGAGCTGGGGCTTTTTTTCTGTGTGTCGTTAGAGTATACTAATGGACAACTAATCATCGGAAAGAACGGAAGGAGGGGCGGGCATGATTCTAACGACATTCGAGCAGTGGCGCAGTTGGTCCTCCTCGTATACCATGCTGCCTTACATGATCAAGCTCGGCCTGGCCGAAGACCGGATCGTATCTTGGGAAGAAGCCTGGAAGGGGGCGGCGCCGAATTCCTTCGTGCTGGAGAGCGGGAAGGGCGGCCGGTACACGTTCTTCGGCTTACAGCCATTCTCGACCGTGAAAGGCAAAGGGCTGAAGGCCGAGATCACAACGGGTCGCGATACAACCGTCCGGCAGGGCGAACCGCTGACGATTGTGAAGCAATGGATGTCCGCGTACCGGAGTCCCAAGGTGGAGGGGGCGCCCAAGTTTCTTGGCGGATGCGTCGGGTATTGGAGCTATGATGTGATCCGCACGATCGAGAGGCTGCCGGTGCAAGCGGCGGACGATCTGCCCATACCGGATTACAGCTTCGCGATGTACGATCAGATATGGGCGCTGGACCATCTCGACAAGAATCTGTACATCATCGTCCATATGCCGCTGCAGGGCGATCAAGCGGCGGATGACGATTACCTCCGGACGCAGTATACGGAGGCTCACGCGAAGGCGGAAGCGATGCTCACCCGATGGCACGCGATCCGTGCAAGCAATTGGTCCGGCACGGATGCGTCATCGATAGCGCGCGAGCAGCTGCACATCGATGTCGAGAACATCGCGGGCATCCAGCCTGCCTTCGGCAAAGCGGATTACATGGCGGCGGTGCAGCGCATCCAAGCCTATATCGCCCAAGGTGACGTGTTCCAAGTCAACTTGTCGGTCAGACAGAGCCGGCGGCTGAATACGACGCCGGAAGAGATCTACGAGGCGCTGCGCGTCGTCAATCCATCGCCGTACATGGGCTTGCTGCGCTTCGCGGGCTTCGCCCTCGTCTCCGGCTCGCCGGAGCTGCTGGTGCAGCTCGAGGACGGCGTCCTGCGGACGCGTCCGATCGCCGGCACCCGCCCGCGCGGCAAGGACGAGCAGGATGACCTGCGCCTGGCCGGCGAGCTCATTGACAACGAGAAGGAGCGCGCCGAGCACGTTATGCTCGTCGATCTCGAGCGCAATGACCTTGGCCGCATCTCGAGGTACGGTTCCGTCTATGTGAAGGACTTCATGGTCATCGAGTATTACTCCCATGTCATGCATATCGTCTCGGAAGTTGTCGGCGAGCTGGCAGCAGGGAAGGACGCCTACGATGCCATTGCAGCAACGTTCCCCGGAGGTACGATCACGGGAGCCCCGAAAATTCGCACGATGGAAATCATTGAAGAATTGGAGCCGGTCCGCCGCGGTCCCTATACAGGATCCATGGGATGGATTGACTATAACGGCAATATGGAATTTAATATTATTATACGCACGCTGGTGGCTGTGGATGGGATGGGACATATTCAAGCCGGCGCCGGAATCGTCATCGATTCCGTTCCGGAGCGCGAGTATATCGAATCCATCAACAAAGCCAAAGCGATGTGGAAAGCAATCGAATTTAGCGAGCGGAGCATGAGCCGAGCTTAAGCCCGAGCCGGGCTGACGAAAGGGGAGCTTAGCATGATTTTAGTGATTGATAATTATGATTCGTTTACGTACAACCTCGTTCAATACTTAGGGGAGATCGGGGAAGAAGTGATCGTTCGCCGTAACGACGAAATCGATTTGGCGGGTGTGGAGGCGTTAGCGCCGGATCACATCTTGATTTCACCGGGACCTTGCACGCCGAATGAAGCCGGCATTAGTCTATCACTGATTGAGCATTTCAAGGGTAAAATCCCCATTTTCGGCGTCTGCTTGGGACATCAGTCTATCGGACAAGCCTTCGGCGGCGATGTCGTTCGCGCAGAACGCTTGATGCATGGCAAAACATCCGAGATCTTCCATGACAGCCAAACGTTATTCGAAGGCCTGCCTTCTCCATTCATAGCAACACGTTACCACTCTTTAATTGTTAAAGCCGAGACGCTGCCGGATTGCCTGGAAGTTAGTGCGCGAACCGCAGAGGGCGAGATTATGGGGCTTCGGCACAAGGAATATCCGATTGAGGGCGTTCAGTTCCACCCGGAATCGATCATCACCGAGCATGGCCACCAGATGCTGCGCAATTTCCTTCGCCGCACGGCCAAATCAGGAGTTTAATTCATGATCATCAGCTTGAATGGCAAACTTATGGACGAACAACACGCCGTGGTCTCGGTTTACGATCACGGTTTTCTTTACGGACTAGGTCTCTTTGAGACCTTCCGTACGTATAATGGAGAACCTTTTCTGCTGCCCGAACACCTGAACCGACTTGCGGAGGGCTGTCGCGAGCTTGGGATCCGGTATGCGCCTGATCCGATACACGTACACAAACTCATAGGCAGCTTGCTGGAGGCGAACGAGCTTCAGGATGCTTATATCCGCTTGTCCGTTTCCGCAGGTACCGACATGCTCGGACTTCCTGCGGGTGATTATGAGCAGCCTGTGGAAATCGCGTACATCAAGCCGCTGCCTCCGCGGGATGCGAAGCTGGATGAAGAAGGGAAAGCGCTGCAGCTGCTTAAGCTTCCCCGGAATACGCCGGAGGGGCTGTACCGGTTCAAATCTTTCCACTATATGAACAACATTCTGGCCAAGAGAGAGCTCCGGCAATATGCATGGGCAGCAGGCGCAGAGGGGTTGATGATGACTGAGGACGGATATGTTGCCGAAGGCATCGTCAGCAATCTGTTCTTCATCAAAAACGGCACCCTTTACACGCCATC
The DNA here is from genome assembly GCF_028765165.1 of Paenibacillus sp. MAHUQ-63. Taxonomy (GTDB): domain Bacteria; phylum Bacillota; class Bacilli; order Paenibacillales; family NBRC-103111; genus Paenibacillus_E. The sequence continues at coordinate 60,334 of NZ_JARADB010000014.1, forward strand.
GCTCGAGACCGGTATTTTGGCGGGTATTACACGCGCGCATGTCATGCGGATTGCTCAGCAGCAGCAAATTCCGGTTCAGGATGGCTTATACCGTTGGGAAGATCTGGTGGAGGCCGATGAAATTTTCCTCGTCAATTCGATTCAAGAAATTGTAGGGGTAACTACCTTGTACACACCAACGGGACAAGCGGTGTCTGTTGGCGCAGGCGGCGGTACAGGACCGTTGACCCGTCAGTTTAGCCGCATGTACCTGAGCTCGAACGGATACCAACAGGAAGAAGTGAATAGCAGATGAACGTGTTATCCTGCAGAGGACATGAGCTGCCCATCGGTGATCGAACGATCATCATGGGCATATTGAACATAACGCCGGATTCCTTCTCGGACGGAGGATCCTATGTGAAGCTGGAGGACGCCGTTCGCAGAGCCCGGCAGATGGTGGAGGACGGCGCGGATATCATCGATATCGGAGGCGAATCTACACGCCCGGGGGCGGCAGAGGTGACGGAGGACGAAGAGCTTCGCCGGGTCATTCCCGTGATCGAAGCCATTCGGCGTGAAATCGATGTTCCCCTATCCGTTGATACGTACAAAGCTGAAGTCGCCAAGCAAGCGTTGGCGGCGGGAGCCCATATCATCAACGATGTATGGGGCGGACAAGCGGACCCGCGTATGGCGGAAGTGGCGGCTGCTTACGACTGTCCTTTCATCATTACGCATAATCGAAAGGATACGAATTATGTCGATTTTTTTGCGGACGTGCAGAACGATCTGCTGCAATATGTGAAACAGGCGAGAGAAGCGGGCGTACGCGAGGAGCGGATTATTTTGGATCCGGGTATCGGCTTTGCCAAATCGTATGAGCAGAATTTGCAGCTGCTGAACCGTCTGCGTCCGATCGTGGAGCTGGGCTATCCCGTGCTGCTGGGCACATCGCGCAAAAGCGTGATCGGCATGACGCTGAATTTGCCGCCGGCGGAACGGCTGGAAGGTTCGCTTTCGACCATCGTACTGGGGATTGCTCAAGGGTGCGGCATCGTGCGCGTGCATGATGTACAAGCGACCAAACGGGCTGCCGTCATGACAGATGCTATTATTCGAGCTTGAAGAAGGGGGTACTGATGATGGACAAAATTACACTGTCCCGGATGCAGTTTTTTGGGAATCACGGCGTTTTTCCGGAAGAGAATAAGCTGGGTCAGCGCTTCTATGTGGATGTGGAACTTAGGCTTCCATTGGAGAAGCCGGGCAAGTCGGATCATCTCGACGATACGGTGAATTACGGGGAAGTTTTTTTCAAAGTGAAGGATATTGTCGAAGGGCGCACTTTCCAATTAATTGAAGCTTTAGCGGAAAACATTGCATCCGAGCTCCTGCATACTTATACTAGTATCAATGAAGTGACGGTTCGCGTCATTAAGCCGCATCCGCCCTTCGCCGTTATTTTCGACGGTGTTACAGTAGAGATTAACCGAAAGCGGGCACAGGAATGACAGCCGAAGTACGAGAACGAAGCGTTACAGCTTATGTCGCATTAGGATCCAATATAGATGATCGTGAACAATTTTTGCAGGATGCGATTACAGCGCTGAATCAGGAGTCGGGTATTGTCGTGACTGGGGTCTCCAGTATGTACGAAACCGATCCGGTCGGCTATGTGGACCAGTCTGCTTTTCTTAATATGGTCGTTCAAATTCAAACGAATTTACCTGCAGAGGAATTGCTGCACACGCTGCTTGCCATTGAAACACGGTTGGGAAGAAAGCGCGACGTGCGGTGGGGTCCGCGAACGATCGATTTGGATTTGCTTCTATACGGCGACGAGCGGCATACGACACCCGACTTGATCATTCCGCATCCGCGGATGCATGAGCGGGCTTTCGTATTAGTCCCTCTCTCAGAGGTTCTCTACGAGCGGCAAGATCGTGCATTTGAATTCATCTCCGCGCAATTGGAGAAACTGGAAGGAAAGGAAGGCGTCGTGTTATGGAAAAAAGCTCGGTAGCTCAGCGTATTCGCGCTTTTCGCAAATTAAAGGGATATACCCAGAACGAACTTGCGGATTTGCTAGGTGTGTCCATTGCCATTCTGGGAGCGATCGAAAGAGGAACACGTAAACCAGATACGAAAATTATTCAAAAAATCTCGCAAGTTCTAGATATAGAGCCGGACGAGTTAGTTGCAGTCGCTGCGAGATAAGAGAGGTGCATCTTCGATGCTGAAAATAGGAAATGTAGAAGCTCCCAACAAAGTGGTGCTTGCCCCTATGGCGGGAGTATGCAATCCGGCGTTCCGTCTGATTGCCAAGGAGTTCGGCACAGGCCTCGTCTGTGCGGAGATGGTCAGCGACAAAGCGATCGTACATGGGAACACCCGGTCCATGGAAATGCTGTATGTCGATGACAGGGAGAAGCCGCTAAGCTTACAAATCTTCGGGGGCGACACCGAAACGCTCGTTCAAGCGGCGAAGATCGTCGACCGGAATACCAATGCCGATATTATTGATATCAATATGGGCTGTCCGGTGCCGAAAATTACTAAATGCGACGCAGGGGCCCGTTGGCTGCTTCAACCGGACAAAATCGAGCAAATGATTGAGACCGTTGTGAAGGCGGTAAGCAAACCGGTTACCGTGAAAATGCGGATCGGCTGGGATTCGGAGCACATCTATGCCGTCGAAAATGCGAAAGCTGTCGAAAGAGGCGGCGGAAGCGCAGTTAGCGTTCATGGACGTACCCGGGAGCAGCTGTACACCGGGAAGGCCGATTGGAACATCATCCGCGAAGTGAAACAAGCCTTGTCGATTCCCGTTATCGGTAACGGCGACGTGGTAACTCCGGAAGATGCTAAGCGGATGCTGGACCAGACGGGTGTCGATGGCGTGATGATCGGCCGCGGCGCGCTGGGCAACCCTTGGATGCTGTACCGCACCGTGCAATATTTGGAGAATGGCGAGCTGCCGCCGGAGCCTACGCCGGAGGAGAAGATCCGCATTGCGATACTGCATATGGACCGCCTCATTGCGCTCAAAGGCGAGAACGTGGCCGTGAAAGAAATGCGTAAACATATGGCTTGGTATCTGAAGGGACTTACCGGAGCGGCACGCGTGAAGGATGCGATCATGGAAATGATCAAGCGCGAGGATATGGTTCGGGCTCTGAATGAATACGTCGAGCAACTTGCCCTGCAATCGCCGTCAATCGCAACGGAACAATCGCCTGTACTGCATTAAATCATGCAGCGATGGTTGAGATTGACATTTTGAAACGGTTGCAATATAATCAGTCAATATTAATGTGTTCCTGCATATATTGAAAGACAAACGAGCAAGTTCCTTATTTTTATAACCGTGAATTCATACTACTTGAATCAGCTCTATAAAGACCTAACTCCTAGCAGGAAGCATCGATTCAACAATATGAAAATCTTTCACATGACGGGAGATCAGTTGGAAATGGCTGAAAAAGAGGTCATTCTTACACCAGAGGGTTTGAGAAGGCTCGAGGACGAGCTTGAGCATCTGAAATCAGTGAAGCGCCGCGAAGTCGCGGAGAGAATCAAGGTTGCCATTGGTTATGGCGATATTAGCGAGAACTCCGAGTACGAAGATGCGAAGAACGAACAGGCTTTTATTGAAGGCAGAATTATTACTTTAGAAAAAATGCTGCGCAACGCGCGGATTATTAATAACGACGATGTCGATACCGATACGGTAAGCGTTGGGTCTATCGTTACGCTGAAGGATTTGGAGTTCGGCGACTTGGTGGAATACGTCATCGTAGGTACTGCGGAGTCAGACCCGTTACAGAACAAGATTTCCAATGAAAGCCCGGTGGGCAAAGCAATTCTCGGCAAGCAAAAGGGCGCAACGGTTGATGTTAACGTTCCTGCTGGCGTCATTCAGTATCAAATTGTTGATATCAAAAAGTAGTGCAGCCGCAGCCCTGTTGCAATTTACCTTTGCGCAGCATGGGCAAATCGTCTGGAAAGCTTCCTTACGGAAGCTTTTTTCCGGTTTAAGCACCCTTTACTAAAATATGTAGGAGATGAAAGCATGAGCCAGGAAGTCGAATTGAATGAACTGCTCGTCATTCGCCGTAATAAATTGGACGAGCTCCGCGGTCTGGGCGTAGACCCTTTTGGCAGCAAATATGTAAGAACGCATACGACCCAAGAAATTTTGGACGCTTACGGTGAGAAAACGAAAGAAGAGCTGGACGAAGAGCATCATGAAGTCAGCATCGCCGGCCGGATTATGCAAAAGAGAGGCATGGGCAAAGCCAGCTTCGCGCACATTCAGGACATCACCGGGAAAATTCAAATTTACGTGCGGGAAGACGCGCTGGATGCCAATAAATATAAGGCCTTCGATCTATTGGATTTGGGCGATATGGTTGGCGTGCAAGGCGTTGTTTTCAAAACTAAAACAGGCGAGACGTCGATCAAGGTGAAATCCCTTGAGGTACTGACGAAGTCCTTGCTTCCGCTGCCGGACAAATTCCATGGACTCAGCGATGTGGAGCTGCGTTACCGTCAACGTTATGTGGATTTGATCATGAATCAGGATGTGCAGCAGACGTTTATTTTGCGCTCCAAAATCATTCAGTCCATGCGCCGTTATTTGGATTCTTTGGGTTATCTGGAAGTGGAGACGCCAACGCTTCATTCGATCGCAGGCGGGGCTTCGGCTAGGCCGTTCATCACGCATCATAACGCTCTGGACATGCAGCTGTATATGCGTATCGCTATCGAGCTTCACTTGAAGCGTCTTATTGTCGGCGGATTGGAGAAAGTGTATGAAATCGGCCGCGTTTACCGGAACGAAGGCATTTCTACGCGCCATAACCCGGAATTTACGATGATTGAGCTATATGAGGCTTATGCGGACTACAAAGATATTATGAAATTGACAGAGGAGCTCGTTGCCCATATTGCGCAAGAAGTGCTTGGCACAACGAAGATTCCTTATGGCGATCATGAAGTGGATTTGGCTGTCGGCTGGAGACGCGTCTCCATGGTCGATGCCGTTAAAGAAGTGACGGGTGTGGACTTCGGCGTTCATATGACAAACGAAGAGGCTCATCGCTTGGCCAAAGAACATAAAGTGCCGGTAGAACCGCACATGACATTTGGGCATATTCTGAACCAGTTCTTTGAGACTTTTGTCGAGGAGACTTTAATTCAGCCTACGTTTATCTACGGACATCCGTTGGAAATCTCGCCGCTAGCTAAGAAAAACCCGGAAGATCCGCGCTTCACGGACCGTTTCGAGCTATTCATCGTAGCGCGAGAGCATGCGAATGCTTTCACAGAGCTTAACGATCCGATCGACCAAAGAGAACGTTTCGAAGCTCAATTGCGTGAGAAGGAGCAAGGGAACGACGAGGCGCATGAAATGGATGAGGACTTTATCCGCGCCTTGGAATACGGCATGCCGCCTACAGGCGGATTAGGTATTGGTATCGACCGTTTGGTTATGCTATTGACCAATGCCCCGTCTATTCGTGACGTGCTGCTGTTCCCGCTTATGCGTGAGCGTCAAGGAGAATAAAGCTTATTTCGGGGCGCCGTGAGGTGCCTCGAATTTTTTTGTCGAAAAGACTTGCAAAGTGAATGCGCTCTGTGGTATCTTATAAAAGTTGCCGCTGAGATGCGTAAACAAAAGTTTTAAAAAAGTAACTTAAAAAATAAGTTGCAAACAAAAACTTAGTGTGGTATATTGGTCTTCCGGTCTTCGAAAGAAGGCGGGCGAGCAACACAACATTGATCTTTGAAAACTGAACAACGAGTGAGTAAACAGAACGAGCAATCGTTCAAACATGAGATTGATAATCTCGCTAGCAAGTCAATTGAGCTATTCAGCTTTCAATAAGGACGAGCAATCGTC
>NZ_JARADB010000028.1 GCF_028765165.1 Paenibacillus sp. MAHUQ-63
GCTTTTTCAGTGTCAACCGGTTTGTTGAATGTTACTGTTACTTGTTGAGCGCCTGTTGCTTTCGCACCAGTCATGGATACTTTACCAGCCGGTACGTATTGTTGTTTCGCTTCATAAGCACCTGTCAGCAGAAGGTCACGCGTTGCGTTCGCTTGGCCGCCGAAAGTGCCGTCTTCGTTATTGGAAAGAAGTTTCAACTCAAGCGCCATAGCTACATAGCCTTGTGCCCAGCCGGAAACGGTTGTGTCTGTGCCTGTTTTGCCTTTAGCTGCTTCGTCTTGGCCAAGTACGCGAACCAAGAATGTCGCCAGTTGTTCTTTTGTTACTTTACCAGCAGGGTTATATTGACCTTCCGCATAACCGTCAGTCACACCAGCTGTTTTCAAAGCTTCGATGTAAGGAAGTGCATAGCCGTTCGCTGCGTCGGTTACACTAACATCGGAGAAGCTGGATGTTTGCAGGTCTTTATTTACGTCAAGACCCATGATCAAAGCTGCAACTTTTGCGAATTGCGCACGGTTCATTTCTTCTTTCAGGCCAAATGTTGTTTCCGATACGCCATCGAAGATACCCGCGGAGATCATTGCATCGAATTTTGCTTTTGTAGCGGCATCCAGGTCTTTCAAATCTGTGAAATCTGCAGAAGATTTCGCAGCAAAGGCTAAAGATGAAAACATAGAAAGAGCCATAGCAGATGTCAGCACTACGGAAAGAGTTTTCTTCATAAAGGTTTGTTTCCTCCTAATATTTTAAGTTTTTT